>JAUZOO010000001.1 GCA_030706405.1 Bacteroidota bacterium
ATCAGCAGTTTGCCAGTAAGACGGTTAATTAAATCCGTATTAAATAAAACACAGTTGGAGATAACAGGATTATAAATTATGTTTGTTATCTCTTCTATAAAAACAGTAATAATCTGTCAAGCTAATTTAGGTCAAGTCAACTATTTCGCCCCGTTTATTAATTACAAATTTAACGTAAACCCGCCCGCTGATACCCATTTCTGCTGCTATTTTGGGATATTTAAGGTTATCGCTCAGGAATTTAGATAAAGCATCAGTTCCTCCTGGATAATCGGGCATCTGCTCAATACATTGAAAAATTTCTTCCTTTTCCTGTACTACTTCACTAACTTTTAATTCGGCAACATCAACAGCATTGGCGTCTTCGGAAATAATTTGTGATTGTGTATAGTTTGTTACAGAAGCCTTACGCCCTACAGCAAGGTTACTTACCCCTTTAGGTAATGGTAAAGGTTGCTTTACGAATTGGCTGGTGCCGGTGGTGTTTCTGATTTCAGAATCGATAGCCACAAAAGAAGTATAGGCTGTAAGCAGATTGTATTTGAGTCCCAGCGAGGTAACTTCTACCTTATAGTTGTTGGCTCCATGGTCAGCACCGGCATAATCGTCGAGTTTCTGGATACGTTTCCTGGCCCATAAATAACGTAACGCCTTGTTTTGGGTAGAAATATTTACAGCGCTGATAGCAATTTCGTTGGTATAACTATGGTTTCCGCATTGTCCCTTTAAGCTGATCTTTCCTTTGGGAATGCCCCGCCATTTTCCGAAGACAATTACCGGACGTTGGGCAAAAAGATCGGGCACGGTTAAAGGTTCCACATCGTACGCTTCGAAACCGGGATAGGTAACCGAAATGTTCGTAAGCACAGGCGATTCGATATACTTCCGGAATTGTTCGGCTTTTTCGGCGGCATTGTCCGGTTTATCTACGATAAAGGATTCTCCCATCCCGGCATGGGCAAGTCCTTCGATGAGAAAACGGTTTACGCTTGAACCAATGCCAAAGGCAAAAAAATTGGCATTCCCCAGATTATTGCGCACCAGCTCGAACGAAGCTTTTTCAACATTTACATAACCATCGGTGAGGATTACAAAAGAACGGGCAGTATTCTCGGCACGAGGAAGGGCAAGCGCTTTCTGCAAAGCAGTAAGTAGTTCAGTTCCGCCACCGCCTTGTTGATTATTTATAAAGGTGATAGCTTTTTGAATATTATCCTGCGACGCCGGAATAGAATTTGGCGACATCGTGCTGGCTGCCCCGGAAAACAATAACACGTTAAAACAATCGGAAGGACGAAGTTTGCCAATCAGATCACTCATCAGTTTTTTAGAAGTTTCTAAAGGAAAGCCATGCATCGACCCGGACACATCAACAATAAAAACATATTCGCGTGGCGGGATATTATCGACTGTAACCCGTTGGGGCGGTTGCATCATGGCAAGGAAAAAGTTTTCCGTTCTGCCTTTATACAAAAGGATTCCAGATTGAATGGCATCTCCGCGGAGGCGGTACTGGAAAATAAAATCGCGGTTGCCTTCAAATTCGTTTCCGGGTTTCAAAACGGCAGTAAGTTTATCGTTGGCCAGGTAGTTAATGTTTATATCGTGCGAAATGCTGCGCACATCACCAATGGTCATCCCTGCATTTACGTTAACCTTAATGTCGAATGAGCTCATCGGTTTTACCCCTTGGCTGGTATAAGGATTTGCAACCCATTTATCGGTTTCCGGGGCAGTTGATGCGGGTTGGTTGGAATAACGCGGGCCCACCACGGTAGGATATACAAATTCATAAATACCGTTTTCGGGAACCAGCATTTCGGTGTACAAAAGCTCCACCTTTATCACATCGCCAGGCATGATGTTGGCAATGTTCATCTGAAATACATTGGGGCGCTGCTGTTCGAGCAACGAAGCGCTTTTACCCTGCCGCTTTGCCTGTTCATAATCTTTGCGGGCTTTTTCCCTTTCGCTGATTTCGGCTTTAACAACCCGCGAGCCAATGGTCATGGTCATGCCATACACGGCAGCCCTTGTCGATGCAGGAAAAACATAAATGGCCTCGATGGGTGTCCTTCCTTCATTTTTATATTCCTGCGTAACTTTTACGTCGGCAATAATGCCGGCAATGTTAGCCACCACTTTAGTCGATTTTAAGGGAAGCTGTTCGGTTTCCAGACTATTACTCTTTACAAAAAAATACGGCGAAAGGGTTTTGTCGTCATCCTTTTCGGCCGGTTGGGCCATCAAATTTATAGACAGTAATAATATCAGGGAAATAATCCATCCCGACTTGTTCATTTTGGGGAGATCTGCAATTCGTTTCATGGCAATGAAAATTAAAGGTTAAATGATTCTGAAGCTGCTTTTGAAAATAGGATGCACAACCCTTGAAAATTCCATAACCATTTTTTAAAAAAATCGTGTAAGTTTGAACAAATAAGTAAACCGTTTCCCGAACAGGCATTCCTCAATGACGTTTATCAGGCAATTCTATAAAGATCCCCTACTATCCCTGTTGTCCGACGAGGAACTGGTGCTCCGTTTCTGCCAGACGGGCGACATGCAATTGATGGGCGAACTTTATCGGCGATATTCGCATCTGGTTCTCGGGGTTTGCCTTAAATATTTGCGAGACGAAGACGATGCCTGCGATGCAACCATGCAGATTTTTGAAAAGATGATGGCCGACCTCAAACGCAATCATCCCGAAAACCTTAAACCGTGGTTATATACCGTAGCTAAAAATCATTGTCTGATGGCGCTTCGCAAGAATGTTTCGGAGCAAAAACACATCGGTTTAATCCGCGACAATTCCTCCGAAAAGTTTGTGGAAATCTGGGACGAACTGCATCTTAATCATGAATATGACGAAGAAAAGCGTCTCGAAGCACTGGCCGGTGCATTATCCTCGCTTGTGCCCGAACAAAACACCTGTCTCCGGATGATTTATCTCGAAAATAAGTCGTATAAGGAGATTGCACATATAACCGGAATGGACATAAACCAAGTAAAAAGCCATATCCAGAATGGGAAACGAAATTTAAAGATACTTTTAGAGAAGACAAGATGACGTGGACAGCACAAAACATATTTGAAGCATCGGGATGCCTTTCCAAGGAAGCCTTTATGGCCTTTCTGAACGGGGAATTACCGCCCGAAGCCCATGCCGCAGCTTTAAGTCATATCGATGGCTGCCCGTTTTGCTCCGACGCGCTCGAAGGTTTCGAAATTGTGCCCGACCAAAATAAACGGGAAGCCCTTCTTGCAAAGGTTGACCAGTCGTTCCATCATTTAGAGGGAGTGACCTCCAAAAAATCCTCCAAACGCCGCTATTTATGGATTCCTGTCTCCGCGGCAGCCGGGTTACTCTTACTTTTCGGGTTATTTAACCTTCTGATAAAACCAGAAAATAAAAAACAGCTGGCCGAACAAAGTGCGGTAAAACCTATCAGGCACGATGAAGTTGTTTCTGAAGAAGCATCTTCCCTCAAAAAAACCGAAAAGCCAGAGAAACAACCCAAAGAGCAACCGGCAAAGCCTAAAAAACCAACCGAAAAGTTTACCACGACAGAAGTAGTAGCTGACAATGAAGTGAAAAAAGAGAAAGCCATTGCTAAAAGTTCCGAAGATGCTAATGCCGTTGATGTTGCCGAATTAAAAGTACGTTCTGTTGTTCAGGAAAAAGAAGAAATATTTCAGCAGGTTGAGCAAATGCCCGATTATCCCGGAGGAACTGATGCTTTATCTAAATTTCTGAGTGAGAACATTAAATATCCCAAAACAGCAGCAGAAATGGGCATTAGCGGGCGGGTTTACGTTAAATTCGTAGTTAATAAACAGGGCGAAATCAGCAATGTCTCAGTTCTGCGCGGAATTGGCGGAGGCTGCGATGAAGAGGCCGTGCGTGTAGTAAAGATGATGCCCAATTGGAAGCCTGGCAAACAAAACGGAATGCCTGTAAATACTTACTTTACATTACCTATTGTATTCAGATTGAGTGAACCGAAATGATTTAAGGAGTGTATTCTGCAAATAAAAAAGCACTTACTGAATTTTACTTCTGTAAGTGCTTTTTTGCTCCCCCTTCAGGACTTGAACCTGAGACCCTCTGATTAACAGTCAGATGCTCTAACCAACTGAGCTAAGGAGGAATTTGTTGCTGCAACCCTTGGCGTTTGTCAGAATTGCGATGCAAAAGTAACCTCTTTTTTTAAATCTGCAAATACCTAGAAAATATTTTTTGCATTTTTTTTAAAGACTCATTTTATTAGGCTGATAGTCAAAGCTATTTTTAATAAAATTTTTGTTTCATTTTTCTTGGAGTACCTGATAATAGACGGTTTCAATCTGTCGGGCCACCGATGAAGGCGAAAAACAGTCGGAAACGCCCTGGGCAATGACAGCATAATCAAACCTGGCATTAACAATATTGTGCAGCCCTTGCAACCAGGCTTCAACAGTGTTTTCAACCAGTATTCCGTTCGATAGGTTTATTAAACCGGGCAATGCGCCAACGTTTGATGCCAGCACCGGCGTTCCGGTACTCAGGGCTTCAGCGGTTACTATCGAAAAGGTTTCTATATCGGAGGCGTGAAGAAATATGTCGGTTTGTATTAACAAGGCCGCTATTTGCGTTTTGGAGATGTATCCCAACCAGTTTACACTCATGTTTGCCGGCCATTTTTTGGCAAAATATATATCTTTTTGAGGTCCTTCGCCCACAACATTTAAAGTAATGCTTGCCGAGGTTTCAGCAGCAAACCGTTCGAGGCTTTCAATAATTAAATCGAGCCTTTTGGGATTTTTCCAGGTAGCCACACAGGTAAACCGAAGGTTTTGGGGTGATGGAACTTTAGCCACAAACTGAAAAAGTGACGTATCGATGATATTGGGAATAATAACTGGAGATTTTATGCCGGAAGCAGTTTTAACCTTGTTAGCCAAAAATTCTGAAACGCAGATAACGGCACTGCTTTGGCGATAAGCTTTTAAAATTGGTTTCCCAAATAACGGATGTTTCGACATCTTATCTGCCCTCGACCAATGTTCGGAAATAACATGTTTGGCTTTATATTTCTTTGCAAAAAGATGCCCGACAATTCCACACGGAAAAACTACGTTGGAATGGACGATTTCCGGAGAAAAAGAAGCTTCGTGTTTTCGAAGAATCCATCTTAAAATGCGATATACAAGCCACGGAGCAACATAAATAAACTTCCAGAAACGGGAAGATATATTACAGGTGATTCGTTTGCCGAGAAAAAGCTTTTCTTCTGTTACGTTCACCGAAAATAGTGCAGGGGCACTCAGAATGTTTACTTCGAGAAAAACAATCCCTTCACGTTGTTTGCAAAGCGCATCGACCTGTTCACGTATAAAATTTCCTTTACCGGGCTCATTAGCCGTGGGATTCCAAAACGAGATGATGAGGATAGATTTCATCGTAAAAATTTATGGATAAGGCAAATAACTGCGAATCAAAATCATTTTAAAACTACTGCGGCACGAATACACAAAAATTTTAAAATCTTTTTCAACTCGTCCATTTCCATAATATTAGTAACCTTAATAGACGAAAAACCATCTTCAAGTTTAACAATTAGCTCTTTATAAATATCAGGTAATTCATTATTTAATAGGTCGTTAAAAAATTTACGCCCATCGCATCCCCAATAATGTGATTCTATCTTTGATTTTAGTTCAATAACTTTTTTGTTTGGATGCTGATAAAAATGTTGCACCTGTTCGAAATACCTCGTATAAGCATTTGGTGTCCGACCTTTCATGTTTTTAATGAGAATAGCTATACTTTTGGCTATGCGACGATTTGAGGCGGCAAGCGGTAAGGTGATACCAATGTTAAATCTCCGCATTAATTCTTTCTGGATACTTGGAAACAGTACGGTATAATAATCCGATAATAAAAATATAACCCGTAACCTGCCTAAAAAAGTTTCAAAACAGCCAATTATCGAGTTGGTATAATTGGCTTCGTAAATCCGGTAATAATACCAGGGTTGATCGGAATAGCGCAAATTCAGGCTTTGTACGGAATTTTCCTTATAATCGAGCCAATATTGGGTATTCCATTGAAGATAGTTATACCGAACATGTGAAAGGAATTTTTCTTTTCGAATAAAAAACGGATCAGGGATGAAATTAGAGCCAAGTAATAATAGTAGCTTTTGGGGAGCATTGATGCCTAACGATTTGGATGTGACCATTACCTGGTCTGGTTTCCCGGAAGGATAAAACTGAATAATAGAACAATATATGCCATCTATTGATGAGTCCTCAAAGTATTGGATATTATCTTCCAGTGATGTCGGTTTATATAAAAGGTCGTCAGAATGAAGCATCATAACCACATCACCCGAGATATGGCTGCTTACGTTATTTAAAGCCATGAGCTGTCCAAGGTTTGCCTGCTGAAAAAACCTTATTCGTCCGTCGGTAAAGGTGTTTACTAACGAAGCCGTATCGTCGGTACTACCATCGTCCATTATTAATAATTCCCAGTTTTTATAAGTTTGGGACAGAACAGATTCAATGGTTTTCGAGATGTATTGCCCATCGTTGTGTGTGGGCATTAAAATTGAGATTTTCATCATATCCCGTAATAATTTGTGATTTTCTGGGCATGAGAACGATAATGATGGTTTTCCATGATGTAGTTACGGGCATTGAAGATAAGCTTGTCAATAGCTTCCGGATTTCGTTGTATCCATTTTATTTGTTGGGCAATAGCTTTCGGGTTCTGTTCTTCTACCAAAAAACCAGTTTCGTTATGCTTTACTACTTCTTTCATTCCACCGATAGCTGAACATATTGTTGGTTTGCCCATACTCATGCCTTCGAGCATGGCAAGGGAGGTGGCTTCCTGGAAACCGTCGGAAGTTATGGAGGGAATAAGCACCGTGTCGGTCAACCTGAAATAATCGATTACCTGATCGTGGTTTACTGCGCCTAAAAATTGAACCCTATGGTTTGTCCCGCATTCTTTCATTAAGTTGTCGCGTTCCGGGCCGTCACCGGCAATCAGCAGGATGGTATTCTCATCTTGAATAAGTTTCAAGGCTTGCAGAGCTATATGGACACCATTTTTCTTTACAAGACGACGAGGTACTAAAATAATATATTGATCGGTGGTATAACCATAGGTATTCCGTAACCTTTCTATTTCGCCGGGAGCTATGGGCGAGAACCTGCGGGTATCTATGGCATTGAAGATTACCGCAATTTTTGAAACAGGAATGTTGAATTCGTTAATCAGGTAATCCCTGATATTCGAATCCACACAGATAAAAAAATCGGCAAGGGCATACGCTTCCTTTTCCATGTTCATGCTCCAACGTATAAACTCCGGGATATATTTGCCCGGAAGCTTTGAATAGTTTATGCTTTCTTTGGTAAAATATCCGTGTAAAGTAATTATCCGTTTCTTGCACTTGATATTTTGGGTGTATAATAAACTAAGCGGGTCCTGGGCATGCAAAACATCATACGGTTCCGAAAAAGGATCTGTACCCCTTGCAAATAATTGCTTTGCATCTGTTTTTAATCGATATTCAAGAAACCCAAAGGAGTTTAGCGGAAGAAAATGAGTGGACAGCTTCCATGCGGTCACAATTTTTTTTCGTTTATGAAAAGTAGGATAAAAAAAGTCTACATGATGCCCTAATTCGCGTAAGGCCTTCTCAAATAGCAATTGGTGAATGTGTTTGCCTCCAACCTGCTTTTGATAAGGATTATCTGTTGAGGTAAGAAAAATCCGCATATTATTTCTTTATATATTGTCGTAATTTATAAAAAGAAGAATCGACCACATCGTTGATATCCAGTGATATTTTAAACCAATAAATCAACGGAATAATCAACCCGCATAATGCAAGGCTCCGTACCCCGATGCGTAAAATTAATGTTATGTTATTGCTTATCAAATTATTTAATGCAGGAAGCTCCAGAACTAAATTCACTAAGAACCTAAACACTAGGGATACTAAAAACAACAAAAACAGAAGCCTCCATTGCTTCGAGAAGGGATGCATTTTTTCCTTTATATAAAGATATAATGCCTTAAATCCGTTGACAATAAAAAATGCAATAAATGAGGCATAAGCAGCCCCCAATATTCCAAACTTTTTAATCATCAGATAGTTTAGCGGAATCATCATTAAAATAAGAAAAATGTTGCTGTAAAGATCCATCCAGTAATGTTTGCGAGAGTTTTGCATGATATACGAATTGATGCTGGTTGCAAAATCGCACATCCTGGCCAAACCTAAAAATAACACAACATATTTAGCATCTTCAAAAGCTTTTTGCGATCCATAAAATTTATTGGGAAGAAGATGAAGGATATCATCGATATTCGACCATATTATGAAAAAGAGAAAACCACAGGTAAGTACAAGTATCAATGCACTTTTCTTATAAATGAGATTAATCTTGGCAGTGTCGTTTTCTCTCCAGGCCTCCGACACAAAAGGGACAGAAGCACTGATAACTGCGCTACTTGGCATTATAATTGGGGTAATGATAAAACTTGCAATACTAAAGATGGCAGTTTGACCTAGCCCTTGCAATGCCGCAATTGCAAAAGTCCCCACAAATTGGGAGGCAACACTTAGGATGCTGATGCCCCAACTCGAAAGGGCATATTGCATTATTTTATGACGTATCCGTTTTGTTAAACTGCTTATTTTAAACGGAATATGGAATAGCTTATATCTTATCAGGTTTATAGCAATTAACAATGCTCCAAGCCAGTAGATAAATGTAAATGTGTACATAAATCCTTTAAAACTTATCCATCCAATTGCAAAAACCAATACAATCAGCAGGTTAAAAGACTTAAAGAACAGTTCCCTAACAAAAGAACTCCAAACCGTATATTTATAATTATTATTAAAGGCGTCTAACGCAGAGTAATAAAAATATCCAAAAGCGAATAGAGGGAATAGGTACAGATAATTGACAAAAAGCAACGAATTCTTACTAAATTTTCGAATAATAAAATCTTCGTTTAGCATAACCAGCCCTAGTGTAAGCAACATTCCAACAGTGCCAACGACCAGAATAATGGTCAGTAAGTCTCGCTGGGCAGCTTCCAGATGGACTTTATAATATGGCATAAATTTGTTGACTACTACTGCCATTCCAATACTCCCAACAGCCACTATTTGCGTAGCAAGCGCTGTAAATATTTGAGTAAGACCAATTTGAATATTCGAAAAGAAATAAGGCATTACAAACATCATGTTAATAGCCCCAATGGCAAAGCCCGAATAAGTTAAAATAACCGATTTTATGCTTTGATTTCGAATGGTCCCCATTTATACTTAAATTAAAATCAATAAGTAAAACTAACAACATATCCCCCATACTTCCGAACATTAATCACTTTACCTTCGTCGAAAATAAGGTATTGCCCTTTTATTCCGGTAAGCGTTCCCTGGATGGTTCCCAGTTTTTCCAGGTCAAGACTGGAGATTTTCGTTGGAGTTGAAACCGACGGGTACAAAATTTCGGTGATAGTATCGTCAGTACATAAATATTGAGTCAGTTCTGCGGGCAGCAACTCCCCTATTTGTTGCTTCTTCTCGAATAGCGAAATGCCTTCTGCTATCTTATCCAACAGCATATTTCGCCAATTGGTTTTGTCGGTGAGGTGTTTTTTAAGAGCAACCTCAATAAGTCCTGCGGTATAGCGGTTAGGCGTTTTGGCCAGTTTTATGGCCTGCGATGCACCTTGGTCAATCCAGCGCGTAGGAATTTGCGATTGCCGGGTTACGCCAACTTTAACTTCGCTCGATAACGCCAAATAAACAAAGTGATCCTGAAGGCAATGTTCGGTGGCCCATACCATATCTCGGGCAATGCCTTCGTGAGCCCGGCATAATTCGGGGCGCAACACACATTCTTCAGTTTCGGGTATAGATATAAAACAAGGGTAACAATATCCCTGTGCAAACGACTTTTTGGTTACCCGCCCGCAATTAATACAACGTATTTCGTTTTTCCAGGTAAGTGATATTTCTTTCCCCAGCAACGGGTTAATGGCAACAAACTCGTCGCCTACCGGTAATTGGTATTCCACCGGTGTACCGGGCGTTGTTATCATTTTAGAGATGGCTCCCGTATGTTCCATAGCCTTCGTTTTGGTCATGTCCCAAAGGTAAGTTTTTCGGGCTTAGCACGCAACATTCAATTTATGGTAATTTTTTTTCTACATAACTATAAAAAATATGGTACTATGTATTGCATAGTACCATAAAAATAACATATCTTTGTGTAGTCAAATAATAAATCAATTTGCCATGAAAAAAGTTGTAACAGTTCATATTGCCGGCGAGATATTCCAGATGGAAGAAGATGGGGCAATGCGTATTCAACGGGTACTTCGTAAAATAGAGATGGGCTCGGCTAACGGCCCTGCTTTAGTAAAAGACATTGAACAACGGATGGCCGTATTACTTAAAGAAAAGGCTACTTCCGAAAATCTGGTAACACGCGAACAGGCCGACGAAGTACTAAACACTCTGGGCTATGCGGCATATCTCGAAGATGACCAGGCAAGGTCGTCAGCAACATCACATCATACAGGATACAAACGATTATATCGTCATCCAAATGAAAAGATGCTGGGCGGAGTGTGCGGTGGCTTTGCAGCGTATGTAAACACCGATCCGGTTTTGATGCGGATTATTTTTGTTGTACTTTTCTTTGGATTTGGCACCGGCTTATTTTTATACCTGATTATGTGGATTGTAATCCCACTTGCCCGCACACAGGAACAACTCGACCAGTTAACTTTATAAATGGCTGCCATGAATACCGACAATGCCAAAGCCCAAATGCGGAAAGGGGTGCTGGAGTATTGTATTTTAATCATCCTCTCGCAGCACGATGCGTATGCTTCCGATATTATCAACAAATTAAAGGAATCGCGTATGATTGTTGTGGAAGGCACGCTATATCCGCTTCTTACGCGGCAAAAAAATGCCGGGTTGCTTAACTACCGCTGGGAAGAATCGTCCCAGGGACCGCCCCGAAAGTACTATTCCCTCACCGATCAGGGCCGTAAATTTTTAAATGAGCTTGATGCCTCGTGGAACGAACTCATTTCTTCAGTTTCATCGCTCAGACAATCCGTTGGTTAACCTCTTCAAATCTCAAAATATCATGAAAAAAACAGTAATAGTAAACATCAGCGGTATAATATTTCATATCGACGAAGATGCTTACGTAAAATTAAATCTTTATATCGAAGCTCTTCACCGCTATTTCGATACCCAATCTGAAGGAAAAGAAATTGTTGCCGACATCGAATCGCGTATTGCCGAACTCTTTCAGCCATGCATTAACGATGCAAAGCAATCGGTTACCATTGACGATGTTGAGATGGTTATTGCCACTTTGGGCCAGCCCGAAGATATTGCAGAATCTGCAACCGAAGAGGAAGCTCCTGAGCCTCAAGCTCCTGTTCAGCCGAAAAGCGGTCCGTTGCATAAATACCGAAAACTCTATCGTGATACCGATCATTCAGTGATTGGTGGTGTTTGTTCCGGAATCGGGGCTTATTTTGCCATCGATCCTGTAATCATTCGGGTAATCTACCTTTTATTTTTAGCTTCAGCCTTATTCACGCCTATTTGGTTTCATCATCATGGAGCCATTACAGCTACTTTAATTCTTTCGTATGTTGTATTATGGATTATTATGCCCGAGGCCAGAACTTCGGCACAGAAACTTGAAATGCGTGGCGAACAGGTTACCGTTGATAATATTGGCAAATCGGTAAAGGAGGATTTTCGCCAAAAGGAAAGCGATGAAATGAACTCCGGATACAGGCTGCGTAACCAGGTACAAAAAGGAGTAGGCATGGCAGGCTCGGCATTTCAGGCCGTTTTCACCGTTATCCGTATTCTGCTCGGAATATTCCTGGCCGGATTTTCGGTGGTATTGCTAGTCTCCCTGATGGCTGTATTATTCAATATTAACAATTTCCATTGTGAATTATTTAATACCGAAGATATTACGCTTATCCAGTACCTGTCGCATATCATGCCTTCGTGGGCTGCGTTGTCATTGATTATACTTGGGGTGATCGGACTACTGATTCCTCTGTTTTGGCTATTATATGCCGGTATTAAACTTATTTTTAGGTTTAAAGTTGAAAAACAGCGCCGTTTTATGATTCCGGCATTGATAATATGGGTAGTTGCCGTAATATCGTTTGCGGTAATCGCCATTGGCCAGGTAACAAGGTTTCAGCATGAAATTTCAGACCGGAAAACCGTACAGTTACAGCTTCCGGCAGGAAAAACATTAACTCTGGCTGCCGACTCGTTGTTCCCTGCCATTAGCCATACGCTCAGTAACAGCGATGATTTTCAGCAATCGGCAATGTTTTCTGTCACGGGAACTGGTAAAGACGAACTCCTTTATGCCCCCGCACGGTTATCTATCGAAGAAAGTGACAATGACAAAGCTTCAATTGAGATAGAAAAATACTGGCAAAACCGCAATCGTCATTTCGATCCGAAGGTTAGTCAAAGCATAAACTTTAATTACACAGTAACCGACTCTGCAGTAAAAATATCACCCATTTTCTGGACCTCATCAGCAACTCCATGGCGTTTTTATCGACTAAAATTTAAACTCAAACTCCCGGCCGGCACCAAGATATATATCGACAATAGCTTGAGAAACATACTATATTATGCACATACCGTTGAAAGCATTGGCGAGTACGATATGATTGGCAAAACGTGGCTGATGACCAAAGACGGCTTAATTGAGGATAAGTCCGAGCATTTAACATCGGCACTAAGGAAAACCATTGTTGTATGGCAAAACCATTTGGCCAACATTAAATCCGCCGATATTGAAGCATTGCGTAATAGTGTCCAAACAAATTCATTGGATACAGATTCGGGTAAAATCGTTTATGGTGTGCCTCGTCTCGTCTTCAGTCACTGGAAAAAAGACTATATCGACACCGAAATTTCCGAACAGAGCAAAAATGAACACTGGCACAAACAACAAAATGATAATTATCGTCGGGAGTTTGCAGGGCTTTGTTACGGATTTCAGCTTAAAGATAGCCTCTTGTACATCAATCCGGTGTGGTATGCCAAATCACAACCCGAAAATATTAAAAGACAGATTGTTGTTACTGTTTATATTCCGGAAGGGGTACGTATCTTTTTCTCCAGCGAGGTTGCCCAATTTTTAAAACCATCAGACCAACATCTTATAAATCGTACATGGACAACCACTTACAAAGGATTTAAAGAAGTTGAAAAAAAATAATTTGGAGTATGCTTTTTAAATAAAATATTTTTCTATTTTTGCACCGCGAAAGCAAGGAACTGACCTATGGTGTAATGGTAGCACAGCAGATTTTGGTTCTGTTAGTCTAGGTTCGAATCCTGGTAGGTCAACAAAAAAACCTTCTGAATTTACATTCAGAAGGTTTTTTTGTTTCCATGCAGATTAATCAAAACTTCATAACGAATTCAGCATTTCCCGACTCATTTCCCAGAAATAAAAAAACCCCTTCAAACATTTTGTATTTGAAAGGGTTAGGCTTGTTTTGCTTGTTGTCCTGCCAGGGATCGAACCTGGACTCTTCTGATCCAGAATCAGACGTGTTGCCAATTACACCACAGGACAATGACGGTGCAAATGTATATAAAGTTCGCTAAAATGCTAACGTTAGCATCAAGAAAAATTTAAAATTGAGTTCCTCCAACTTTAAAGAAAGCCGCAGCCTGACTGTGTTACAGAACTTTATTCTTCAATTTTAAGGGTTATTTCAGAATGTTTGCTGACAAATAAAAAACCTAAGACAGACCCTTATTTTGAGCATATCTTAGGTTTTTATTAATAGAATAGAAAGACACCTTACTCTTTTGACGCTATCTTAGACCAACTGTCCTTTAAGGTCACAGTACGGTTGAATATTAATTTATTATCATGAGAATCCGAGTCAACGCAAAAATATCCGATACGTTCAAACTGAAATTTATCCAGAGTTTTGGCTCCTTTTAATGAAGGTTCGACATAACAGGTTTGAACTTTTAGCGATTCAGGGTTAAGGTTTACCTTGTAATCCTGACCTTCGAGATAATCCTCCGGATCTTCTTTCATAAACAAACGGTCATAAAGGCGCGCTTCAGCTTTTACAGCATGTTGCACCGAAACCCAGTGTATTGTTCCTTTCACTTTACGTCCGTCGGGCGAATTTCCACCTTGTGATGCCGGATCGTGAGTACATTTCAGTTCAATAATCTCACCGGTCACAGGGTCTTTCACAACTTCCTGACAAGTAATAAAATAAGCATAGCGCAACCGAACTTCGTTGCCTGGTGCAAGGCGAAAATATTTCTTGGGAGGATTTTCCATGAAATCATCGCGTTCGATATAAATTTCTCTCGAAAAAGGAACTTTACGTGTTCCGGCAGCACAATCTTCCGGGTTATTCACGGCATCCATCCATTCCACTTTATCTTCGGGGTAATTGGTGATGGTAACTTTTAATGGGTGCATAACACCCATCACACGAAATGCTCGTTTATTCAGGTCTTCGCGCAGACAAAACTCAAGCAACGAAAGGTCGATAATGTTATCGCGACGGGCAACGCCAACCTTTTCAGCAAAGTTACGGATGCTTTCGGGCGTATAGCCCCGGCGCCGTAATCCACAGATGGTAGGCATGCGAGGATCGTCCCAACCGCTTACATAGTTTTCTTTTACCAGTTCGAGAAGCTTACGCTTGCTCATCATGGTATAGGTAAGGTTAAGGCGCGCAAATTCAATCTGCTGTGGAGCGTATATTTCAAGTTCTTTCACAAACCAGTCGTAAAGCGGACGGTGTACCTCAAATTCGAGCGTACAGATGGAATGGGTAATCTTTTCGATGGAATCGCACTGCCCGTGGGCAAAATCGTACATGGGATAGATGTTCCACTTATCGCCGGTGCGGTGATGTTCGGCATGAAGGATACGATACATGATAGGATCGCGCATAAGCATGTTGGGCGATGCCATGTCAATCTTAGCACGCAACACTTTGGAGCCGTCGGGAAATTCGCCGTTGCGCATACGCTGGAACAAATCGAGGTTTTCCTCAACCGAACGATTACGGTAAGGACTTTCTTTTCCGGGTTGTGTTACCGTTCCACGATAAGCACTCATCTCTTCCTGAGTAAGATCGCAAACGTAAGCTTTTCCTTTCTTGATAAGCTTTACGGCATATTCGTACAACGTTTCAAAATAATCACTTGCATAGTATTCACGATCGTCCCAATCGAACCCGAGCCAACGCACATCTTCCTTAATGGAATCAACGTACTCGGTGTCTTCTTTAACAGGATTGGTATCGTCAAAACGTAGGTTGGTGAAACCTCCATATTTCTTGGCTAACCCAAAATTAAGGCATATCGACTTGGCATGACCGATATGCAGATATCCATTGGGTTCGGGAGGGAAACGGGTATGGACGCGTCCCTGGTATTTACCGGTACGGATGTCTTCTTCTACAATTTCCTGAATAAAATGTTTCGGCTCCTGTTCGTTAAGGCCTGCTGCTTCGTTTTCTGTTGCTAAGTCTTTCATATGCTTCTGTCTTAAATAATTCCAGCCCGGCACAAAAAATAAATCTGACGTTTTTGAACCGGGCCTGGCCTGACTTACAAAGCTAAAAGTTTTATTTAAAATATGCATGTGCCAATTGGTTAATTAGGGAAATTGCTAAAAAATTGAAGTTAATGGATAGCGATTCGTAACCTCAAACTTTTGATTTACCTTTGACGTTTATTTTCAAAAGACAAAAACTATGGGCCGCATCCATCTCGAAAATATGGAATTTTATGCCTACCACGGCTGCTTTAAAGAAGAACAGGTGGCAGGAAATCGTTTTGTGGTAAACCTCACCCTCGAAACTGACATGGAAAAGCCTTCGCAAACCGACAATATTGACGATGCACTTAATTACCAAGTTGCTTATGGAATTGTACGCGACGAAATGGCCTCAACTTCGCATCTTCTGGAGAATGTGGCAGAACGAACGCTTAATCATTTGTTTAAAGAATTCGAACAACTGGAACGTGCAAGCATTAAAGTTTCAAAAATGAACCCTCCGATGGGCGGTGTGATGCGATGCGTAACTGTTGAAACCTCGAAAACCCGACAAGATTTTAATAACCTGTAGCTATGGAGCACGATGAGATAAAAAAGAAAATATGTCCCAAATGCGGTGCTGGATTTCAGTGCTTAGGTGACGATTGCTGGTGCCATAATTACCAGATTTTGAACAAGAACATACACTATATCCGTTCCACCTGGGATAACTGTCTATGTCCTACCTGTTTGAAAGAATTTGCCGAAAATAAGGAACAGTTGTAAATTATTAGATAATTTTTATACATTTGCAGTCCTGAAACGGTCGGTTGGCCGAGTGGCTAGGCAGCGGTCTGCAAAACCGTTTACGGCGGTTCGAATCCGCCACTGACCTCAAAATAAAAGCCCGAAACGCTTATTTATAGTGTTTCGGGCTTTTTAATTTGTACCAGTATTTGTACCGACGGTGTGTTTTAAAAAACAATGTTATCTTTTTATTGTTAATCGTTTGATGGTTATATAGTCAATCTCCACGGCATGTAATCGGCTAATGTTCAAATGTCAACGTCACTTCAACCGGATAATGATCGGAAGGAAGCCGGATCATATATTGATGCAGAGAGACTTCTTTTGGGAAATTAGCCGACTTGATTTCTTCCGTGCTTTTTTCATTTTCGGTTCGATACGAATCGGTTAAAACCCCGTAACGTGCCACATGAAAATTTTTGTTGACAAAAATGTGATCAATCCGACTGTCGGTTTTCAGACTTGGCGTGAAATTATTAAACGTGCCATTGAGAGCATAAAGAATATCGGCTATCTCGTACGAATCGCGCAATATTCCCGAGCCGGCAAGATATTTATACCCTTCGCTGGTTTGGTCTACATTAAAATCGCCGGTAAGGATTACGGGCTCGTTGAGACACATGGCCTTAATTTTCTGAATAACCAGTTTTGAGCTTTCTAATCTGGCTTTCACGCCAATATGATCCATGTGCAGATTAAAAAACCAGAAAGAGACATTGCCTTTTCCCTTCACTTTAAACTTGCCCCAGGTACAAATTCGCGGACAGGCGGCGTCCCATCCCTTACCGGGTTTGTCGTTGGTTTCGGACAGCCAGAAGTGGCCGGACTGCAATAATTGCAACTTATCTGTTTTAAAAAAAACAGGAGAGTACTCTCCCGCTTTCTGGCCATCATCGCGCCCTACTCCGATATAACCGTATCCCGGTAACTGGGCCAGCATATCGTTTAACTGTCCATATAGAACTTCCTGAGTACCGAAAATATCAAAATCGTGAAAGCGAATCAGCTGGGTAATCACAGGACAACGCTGTTTCCAGCCGTTACCATTGGTTACATCGTCCTGATTTTCGTTTCGAATGTTATAGGTGGCAACTGTTAAGTTCTGACTAAACAATTCGGAGAAAAAACAAAAAATAGTTAGTACCAGAAGTATGCTCTTTTTCATTTGTCCAAAATTATTTTTCAAAGGTCGGATGCAGCTCGCATATAGGTTTTGTTCATGCGTCATTGCATTTTTCTGTAAACATGCTCGGTTCATATATAAATTATAGTTGTTTGCTCGATTATTTAATTATCAAAAGCTTGATTTACAACACTTCTATATTAATTTAATTTTTAACCAAACCTTTAATAAAATATCTAAATATACGGAGTTATGGCTAAAATAGCTCTGGGGAGATTACCTTAAATCAAATCATTTTTCTGTTACGTTTTTTATTATCTGAAAGTACTTATTTCCAAATAGCTTCATAACTTTATATCTACTGACAATTATTTGATAACATGCCCCTGATCGATATCAATAGCGAAAAGTGCCGTAAATGTTATGCCTGCGTAAGGGTTTGCCCGGTGCAGGCTATTAAAGTGGATGTTGAAAGCGCCATCCCATCCATCGTAGATTCGCGTTGTATAGGTTGCGGAAGTTGTGTTACGATCTGTCATCCCGGAGCCGTAGTATTTGAAGATGCCCGAGAGGAAACCAAAGCACTCCTGCAATCAGGACAAACAGTGGCTGCCGTTGTTGGCTCTGCTATTCCGGGTGAATTCCCGGATATTACCGATTACCGTAAATTTGTAGAAATGATCCGAAGACTTGGTTTCACTTATGTTTGCGAAGCTTCTTTTGGTGTTGATTTGGTAGCTCATAAATACGCCCAATTGTTTGCCAATAACAAGGGGAAGTATTATATCACCGCCAATTGCCCATCGGTGTGTTTTTACATCGAAAAATATCATCCGGAGCTTATCGAAAATCTCGCGCCTATTGTTCCTCCCATGATTGCTGCAGCCAAAGTAGTGCATAAACGTTACGGCGACGATACTCGTATTGTTTACATTGGCGCCTGTATCTCTAAAAAGAAGTCGGCCAAGCGTTACCAGAGAACCGATGGTCAGGTGGATGCTGTGCTTACGTTTCGCGAACTTCGACAGTTGTTTACCGAGTTTGACATTAAAGAAAGCAAACTCGAATTTTCGGAATTCGACCCGCCTTTTGGTAACAAAGGTTCGTTATATCCCATTAGTAACGGAGTGCTGCAGGCTGCCAACATCAGCGAGGATTTGCTGAAAGGCTCGGTAATCACCGTTGAGGGCCGCAAGAACATGATTGATGCCGTACACGAACTCGAAAAACATCCGCAGATGATCAACCGGCATTTTAATCTTTTTTACGACGAAGGTTGCCTGATGGGACCCGGTACCAGTCGTGGCGGACAGCGGTTTTTACGTCATACACTGGTGGTCAATTATTCCAATAAACGCATTCAAAACCTCAACAAACGCGAATGGGCCAAGAACCTGAAATATTTTCTCAATCTCGACCTCAGCGCCTCGTTCGTGAACGACGACCAACGTCTGCCCATGCCTCCGTTTTCGAAAGTAAAGGAAGTGCTTCAAATCCTGGGTAAAGATTCTCCTGCCGACTCATTAGGCTGTGGAGCTTGTGGTTTTACGTCGTGTCACGATTTTGCCATTGCCGTTGCCAAAGGTCTTGTGAAACCCGAAATGTGCATCACTTTCTCCCTTTACAAACGCCTCGAACATGCCGACAAGCTGAATGATATAAGCCATAATTTGGAGAAAATAAACGAAGAACTTACAGTAACTAAAAGGGAAAGTGCTCAATATCAACAATTGGCAGATAAAGCTCAGCAGGCTGTTGATACAATTTTGCAAAAACTGCCGGTGAGTTTTTTACTGGTTGATGAAAACCTGCATATCATCCAGGCAAACCAACCTCTGGTGCAAATGCTTGGGTCGGAAGCCGTCGAAATCAACGAGGTTATTCCCGGTCTTGCCGGCGCTGATTTAAAGACACTGCTTCCTCAGCCGGTTTATAACCTGTTTTCGTTTGTGATAGCCAACGGCGAGGATATTTTTAACCGCGACATTCACCTGCTGGACGATGCAATGCATAACATTTCCATCTTTACCATCCGGAAAAATAAAGTGGCCGGAGCTGTAATCCGTGACATGCAATCACCCGAAATCCGGAAAGAAGAAGTAATTAAACGCATCACCGAAGTGATTGACAAAAACCTTGAAATGGTACAGAAGATAGGCTTTTTGCTAGGCGAAGGCGCTGCCGAAACCGAACAAATGCTCAATAGCATCATTGAATTTTATAAGACGGTTAAATAACAATTAAGTAATTCAGAAATTAAGTGATTAAGTTTTCTGACTCTTAATTTCCTAATTGCTTAATCTCCTAATTACTTAATCACGTGAGCTCCTCTTTCTACATCGAAGTCCATTGCCAACGGCGAAATTTTGAAGGTCAGCGCATTTGCGGCGATGTTTTTCTCTCAAAACGCATTCCCGAAGAAAACCGCGTCATCGCTGTACTCTCCGACGGCATGGGACACGGTGTTAAAGCCAATGTGCTGGCAACACTCACGTCAACGCTTGCCCTTAACTTCACCAAGGAGCACAAAGATGCCAATACCATTGCCGAAACGGTGATGAAAGCCTTGCCCGATTGCAGCGTCCGCAAAATGAGCTATGCCACGTTTACCATTATCGACATTGAATTTGACGGTACTACACAAATCATCGAATATGGCAACCCGCAAACAGCCGTTTTCAGAGGGGCAAAACCGTTTGACCCCGAATGGCAGTGCGTTTTGCTGACAGGCGAGAATGCCGGCAAGGAAATCAAAACCTGTAGTTTTAAACTCCAAAAGGAAGATCGCATCGTCTTTTTCAGTGATGGCATAACGCAGTCGGGCACCGGCTCCATCAAATATCCGAATGGCTGGGGGCTCGAAAATGTTACCTCTTATTCAGCAAAACTCATTGCCAACAACCCCTCCATCTCGGCCAAAAACATGGCCTCCAAACTTGTAAATATTGCTTATCAGAACGACGGCTTTAAATCGAAGGACGACACTTCCTGCGCAGCCATTTATCTGCGCGAACCCCGACGGTTATTGCTATGCAGCGGTCCTCCAGTAGAATCTGACAGTGATGCTGAAATGACTGATATTCTTTTGAATTTTAAAGGCCGAAAAGTCATCTGCGGAGCTACCACCAGCGAAATCATCTCGAACCATTCGGGCATTGCCATCATCGACGGTCAGGAATTTGACGACCCGGAACTACCGCCGATCTCGTTCATGAAAGGTATCGACCTGGTAACCGAAGGCATTTTAACCCTCAGCAAAGTGGCGCTGTTGTTACGTAATTATCAAAATTCTCCACCAGCCGGCAAAGGCCCCGCCGATCAGGTTGTTAAATTGTTACTCGAAAGCGATGAAATTCACTTACTCATTGGTATGCGCATCAATCAGGCGCACCATGTTCCCGGCCTTCCCCTCGAACTCGAAGTACGGCCAACCGTGGCCCGCCGAATCGCCGGTTTATTGGAAGATGAATTTATGAAGGAGGTTTTTGTGAGGTTTATGTGAACGGTCAACCGCTGAAGTCATCTTCCGGTAGAATAAAATTGTCATATCGAATGCCCTCTTGGGCAAACTGGACGCCCTCTTGGACATAAAAAGTGTCCACGTCAACATCCCGGCAGACCTTTTTGTCAGTTGACTCGACCTTTTGGACACTCGTTAAGATAAAAAGGTCACTTCGAGTGACAAAAAAGCCTTCTTTTGTGACTTTTTTGGCTGAGCTGATGTTGGCTTTGTCATTCGAAGTGGCAAAAAGGACGTTGAACATGTTCAAGAGGACGTTCGGTTTGACCTTTTGGATGTTGCATAAGTTGACGTTAGTCCTCAGAATGATAAAAAGGCTACGAACTTAGCTCTCTTGGGAGAATTTTAAGTCGGTTTTAAATTCTCCTTGGCTTTGTAATGTGTATGCAACAACTGGTGCGATTTTTCACCCAGCGGTTTGCCCAGAAATTCGGCATACAGCTGTTTAATATCGGGGTTTTCGTGCGATTTGCGGAGGGTTTTGCCTTCGTCCTCCTGGTAAATGGCGGCGATGCGTTTTTTACGTACTTCATTGGTGGTAAACCGAGGCTGTCCACCACCACCGATGCACCCGCCGGGACAGGTCATTACTTCAATAAAATGAAATTCTTCGCCTTTTTTAACAGCATCGATAATCCTTACCGCATTGGTAAGGCTGTGGGCAACGCCAACCTTAAGTTCGATCCCTTCCAGGAATTGCCATTCGGGAAGTGTGCCTTCAATTTTTAACGTGGCTTTCTTTAACCCGTCGAGGCCCATCAATGGTTCTATATGTAATTGATTGGTAGGTAACGGCCTGCCGGTTACGATTTCGTAAACCGTGCGGATGGCGGCTTCCATTACCCCACCAGTATTGGCAAAAATGTCGGCAGCACCCGATGAAATTCCCAAAGGCGAGTCCATCTTCGAATCGGGCAACGAACGAAAGTCGATACCTGCCTGTTTTATCATCCGTCCCAGTTCACGGGTCGTAAGCACATAATCGACATCGCGAATACCATTGTGGCTCATTTCGGGACGTTGAGCCTCGTATTTTTTGGCCGTGCAAGGCATCACGGAAACCACAACAATATCTTCCGGCCTTTTGCCAATCTTTTCGGCATAGTAGGTTTTGGCAATAGCGCCAAACATTTGTTGCGGGGATTTACAGGTAGAAAGGTTCTCAAGAAAGTCGGGATAATAGAACTCGACGAAATTAATCCATCCCGGCGAACAACTGGTAAACTGGGGCAAAGCCACGGGTTGTTTGTCAACCAAGGCTTTTTTGAGGCGGTGGAGCAATTCCGTTCCTTCTTCGACGATGGTGAGGTCGGCACCGAAATTAGTATCAAACACTTTATCAAAGCCCAATCGACGGAGTGCCGAAACCATCTTACCGGTAACCAAAGTGCCGGGTTCGTAGCCGAAGCATTCGCCAAGTGCAGCACGGATGGCAGGGGCAGTCTGTACAATAACATGCTTGGAAGGATTGTCGATCGCCTGCCATACCCCGGCAATATGGTCTTTTTCGATGATAGCCCCAACCGGACAGATGGCGGCACATTGCCCGCACTGAACGCAGGCTACGGCTGCCAGGTTTTCGGCAAACGACGGGCCAATGGACGAATAAAACCCCCGTCCTTGCGGGAACAAAGCGCCCACGCCCTGCACTTCGTTACAAATGGTAACGCACCGACGGCATTTGATGCATTTCCCCGAATCACGGATAAGGGCAGGAGTTGAATCGTCAATATTCTGAGGAGCCGGTTCTCCTTCAAATTCTAAAACATTGATGCCCATTTCGGAGGCCAATTGCCGGAGTTCGCAATCGTCGTTCCGGAGACAGGTCTTGCAATCGCCATTATGTTCAGAAAGCAGCATTTCCACTACAAACCGTCGCGAATCGCGCACAGTCTTAGAATTGGTAAAGATTTCCATTCCCTCCAAAACGGTTGTTGAACAGGCTGCCACCAGATTTTTAGCACCTTTTACCTCTACAAGGCAAACCCGGCAGGCCCCTTTGGCTTCGAAGTTTTCAATAAAACATAGGGTCGGGATTTTAATCCCAACGCCCCGGCCAGCATCGAGGATACTGGTATTTGCAGGTACTTCAACAGGCTGGTTGTCGATATACAGTTTAATCATGTCAATCTTTTGTTGATGCTGAATGCTGAATTTCTAAATCGTTGAATTTCTTTTCCCTAAAACAAACTCCCGCTTCACAATGCCTTGTTATATGAGCTTCAAATTCATTCCTGAAATAACGAATTGCCGACAGCACAAAATTGGGGGCCGATTGTCCCAAGCCGCAGAGAGAAGTCCGCTTAATTTCTTCTCCCAGATGAATAAGCTTTTCAATGTCTCCGGGTTTACCTTCCCCGTCGCAGATGCGCAGCAGGATTTCAAGGATGCGCTTGGTGCCAACGCGGCATGGAGTGCATTTTCCGCACGATTCCTCGGTTACAAATTCGAAAAAGAACCGGGCTACATCCACCATGCAGGAAGTTTCGTCAATGATGATAAGGCCTCCGGAGCCCATAATAGCGCCCAGTTCATTAAGTGATTCATAATCCAGCGGAACATCGAGGTGTTCCTTGGGAATGCAACCGCCAGATGAGCCTCCGATGAGTGCGGCTTTAAAAGGACGGTCGTTTACCGTTCCTCCTCCGATATTGTAAATAAGTTCACGAAGGGTGGTGCCAATGGGAACCTCCACAAGTCCCGAATGGCGAACGGAGCCGGCTAGGGCAAATACTTTGGTACCCTTGCTTTTTTGGGTTCCGTACGAGGCAAACCTGTCGCCACCGTTTAACAGGATTACAGGCACATTCACAAATGTTTCGACATTGTTGATGACCGTTGGTTTTCCCCACAATCCCCGCTGTACAGGGAATGGAGGCCGTGGCCGTGGTTCGCCGCGTTTCCCTTCGATGGACGCAATAAGCGCCGTTTCCTCACCGCATACAAAAGCGCCTGAGCCCATACGGATTTCAAGGTTAAACGAAAAGCCGGAACCTAAAATGTTATCGCCTAGCAAACCATATTCCTTTGTCTGGTTGATGGCGTTTTGAAGTCGTTCTACAGCCAGCAGGTATTCGGCACGCACATACACAAACCCTTCGTTAGCACCGATAGCAAAAGCACCGATAGCCATGCCTTCGATGATGCTGTGCGGGTCGCCTTCGAGCTCGCTACGGTTCATGTAAGCACCTGGGTCGCCCTCGTCGGCATTGCAAATAATGTATTTTTGGGAAGAAGAGCTTTTTGAGGCTAACGACCATTTCAATGAGGTTGGGAATCCAGCACCTCCGCGTCCGCGAAGCCCCGACTTTTCAATTTCCCGGATTACGGTTTCGGGAGTCATTCCACAAAGGACTTTCGATAATGCTGCATAACCGTTATGACTGATATAATCGTTGATACTTAGCGGATCAACAGTTCCGCAGTTATGGAGTACTATTTTGGTTTGACGCTTAAAAAATTCGATATCAGCAATGGAAGAGGCTGACTTCCCATCTGTATTATCCCGAAAAATAAGACGTTCTACAATCTGCCTATTCTGGATATGTTGTTCAATAATTTCAGAAATATCGCCGGGCGATACATTTTGATAAAGCGTCTTGTCGCTGTCGATAATTACTACCGGCCCATGCGAACAAGGCCCCGGGCAACCGATACCCTTTACCTCCACCGAATTATGAAGATGGGCATGATGAAGCTGCTTATGAAATTCGTCTTTTAATTTTCTTGCTCCCGAAGCCAGGCAACCTCCACCCATACATATCAATATTCTTTCTTTCCGGGCCAAACCAGCCTGTTCTTCTTCGTTCAATAACCGGCTCCGTAATTGGATGAGTTCGGATACGCTTTGTAGCTTCGATACAGTAAATGTATTCATTGGTAAGCTCCTTGGACGTTTTATTTCTTATACTTCCGAAGAATTCTTTTTATTTGGGAAGGTTTTACCTGTTGAATCATCTCGCCGTTAACCATGATAACCGGAGCCATTCCGCAGGCTCCGAAACAGCGGCCAACTGCGAGCGAAAATTGCCCGTCGGGAGTGGTCTCCCCTACATCTATTTTTAGCTCTTTTTTTACAGCAGCAAAAACTTCGTTGCCTCCCAAAACGTGACAAGCCGTACCCTGACAGACGCGAACCACATTTTTCCCTTTGGCCTGGATCGAGAAATAGGCATAAAAGCCAACAATGCCGGCAACTTCGCTGTACGGAATATGTAGCTCGTGACTAATTTTTCTTAAAGCAGGTTCGGGCAGATAACCGTATTTCTTCTGGGTAATTTGTAAAAGCGGAATAACAATTCCGGGTTTTTCCCGGCATTCGGCAATCAGATGATCAACATACGTCAGGATTTCTTCGTCTGTGGCGAGTGCCTGCTGATTTTTATTGTCTTCGGCGGCCATATCAGAAAGGTTTAAAAGGTACACTAAGTTAGTAAATAAAAGGGACTTATTCAATAACAGAATGGCCGGCATTAAAGCAAAACAGCCACGTCATCACGACGTAGCTGTTCTTAAAATCTAAATCTCCAACTAAAATAACCATGAACCAATGACATTTTCAAAACAGCCACGGAACAAGCCATGTCTGTTCGCAATCATCACTGAAACATATATATTTTATATTGGGTCAAAAGTATATCTACGATCACCCTAAAAAAAATTAAATCTATGTTTAGCCCGATTTGTAGTATAGAATAGAGAATTTTATCTACCGACCAGTCGTTTTAAAAACAAGAGGAGTAAAAACATGAAGCTCCATTATTACTGGTATTTAGGCGCTTTTTACAACCATTTTCACCACCCTCACAACCAAAACCCCCATCAATGCATAGGCAGCCGCAGGGATTTGCTGCTGAAAGATGAACGAAACAGGGATAAACATTGCAATCAATATTCCCAGGGCAAACATCAGCTTTCGGTGCCAATTGGGCTGTTTCTTTAGAAGAAGACTTGTGGCAACAATTACATTCAACGGATTGAGCCAAACAATATTCATATTTTTAAGCATTACCGAATGCCATGTTTCCAGAGCCAAAGCCAGCAACAATAACCCGATAATCCCGGTTATAGAAAATAGTATAATATCGAACCATTGTGCATGACGATTTTTTTTATATCCCCAAATGCTACATCCTAAAACAATAAGAAAAGCAAACCAACAAATAAATGCAGGCGAAGTGACTTTATTTGGTTTTGGCAGTTCCAGTACTACTGGCAATAATTGAACAGGAGCCTCGGCAAGAAAATGAGAACCTCCATTGCTTACAATCTTAGCATTCAAGTAGAGACTTTTATAATGTGCCGGCAGAAACATGTAATCGCGTAAACCGGCGATACTGTCGGCGCCCTTTCCCATCATAAGATCCATGCCAAAAGCAGTCCATGGCGAACTAACCAGACTTTCTTCAAGCAATTGGCGAAAACTTTCCGGCTTTTTAATAAACGTGGCATCATATACAATTTTGCCATCTACCGATTTTTCCACAATGTCGCGAATACGGGTGGCACAGTTATCACGAAAAAAATCATACCGATAGTAACGATTTTCGGGCAGATGATTGGTTTCGAGCTTATTTACAAGCTGCCATTTTTCCTTGTTGGTAAGGTTAAGCTTTTGCTGATAAAGACCCTGACCTGTCATCCGGTATTCGTAAGTAAAATCTTCAAAACTTGTCTTTGATAGAAAATAAAGTAACCGTCCGAATGTAAATTTTGTATAAAAATTTGGTGTGGAAAAATCAAAGGTCCCATAATTATAAATAATGTCGTACCCAATAGATGGCGACGAAACACGAATGGCGCTATGTCCCCACGCCGAGTACAATTCTTCACCGGGAGTGGCAGTCATCAGGTATATGCTGGCCGAATCGGTAGGATACTGGGCCTTGGCTGCAGATAAACGTAATGAAACCAACAAAACAAATAATCCGAATAACTTCAATGACTTTCCCATGATAAGGCTTTTAAAATCGCGTTCCCACAAAAGTCATAATTTTTTGCAGACTTCGAAATAAATGCTTGTGATTTTTACTCCAAACACCAGTCTATGGGAGTTTGTATGTGAACTTTTAAAAATTCGTTGGTCTGCGAAAAATGGTGGCAACCGAAAAATCCCCGCGATGCTGATAATGGCGAAGGATGAGCAGCTTTTAATATAAGATGTTTGGAAGAATCTATAAGCGACTCTTTGGTACGGGCATTATTTCCCCAAAGAAGAAAAACCAATCCATCGCGCTTTTTCGAAAGAGTTTCGATAACACAATCAGTAAATATTTCCCAGCCTTTGTTGTGGTGCGATAACGGCTGCCCTTCTCTTACGGTCAGCGTTGTATTTAGCAGGAAAACGCCTTGCTCCGCCCACTTTTCGAGATTCCCGTGAGACGGAATCGAAAAGCCCGAAACATCCTCACGAAGTTCTTTAAAAATATTAATCAGCGAACGAGGTACAGGAACATCTTTCGGAACAGAAAAACAAAGCCCATGGGCTTGTCCGGCACCGTGGTAAGGGTCCTGACCCAAAATAACAACTTTTACGTCAGAGAAAGGATAGGAGAAAGCGTTAAAAATCAAATTGCGTGGTGGATAAACCGGGGCTGCATCGTATTCCTTTTCGAGGAAAGACCGCAATTCAGCAAAATAGTTTTTTTTAAATTCAGATTTCAGAACAGTTTTCCAGCTCTGATGAAGCTTAAGGGCGATTTTTGCCATTTATACGAAGTTACAAACCAAATAATATGGCAAATTATAAACGAGTGTTGATGGACAGAATCTCATCAATGTATTGACGGTTGTTTGCCAGACGCGGAACTTTATTTTGTCCGCCGAGCTTTCCTTTTTCCTTCATCCATTCAAAGAAAACACCTCGCTTCATCTTTCGAACAATAGGCATACGCAGCGTAACATTCTTATAACGTTTGGCTTCGTAATCCGAGTTTATAGAACAAAGAGCATTATCGAGCAGCGTAGTAAAATAATCGAGGTTTTCGGGTTCCTGTTCAAATTCGATAAGCCACTCGTGCGCCCCGTTGGTGTTATCGGTCATAAATACCGGGCCGGCTGTGTATTCGCGTATCGACGAATTTGTCTTTTCGCAAGCAATTTGCAAGGCTTTTTCAGCATTGTCAATAATCACTTCCTCGCCAAAAGCATTGATAAAATGACGGGTACGTCCCGAAATCTTAATCTTATGAGGGAATACGGAGGTGAAAATTACAGTATCCCCAATAATGTATCGCCACAATCCGGAATTAGTCGAAATGACTATGGCATAATTCTTCCCAATTTCAACCTTATCGATAGTCACTGCCTTAGGCGAATCCTTATGAAATTCGTCCATTGGTATGAACTCGTAAAAAATACCATAGTCGAGCATCAAAAGCATGTCGTCGGTGGCGGGGTCGTCCTGGATAGCAAAGAAGCCTTCGGAAGCATTGTAAGCTTCCATATAGTTCATTTTTTCGGAAGGAATGATTCGCTTAAACTGCTCGCGGTAAGGGGCAAAACTAACGCCGCCATGAGTAAACAGTTCGAGATTAGGCCATACATCAAGTAAATTGTTCTTTCCGGTATATTCGAGTATATGCTTAATCAGCACAAGGTTCCACGATGGCACACCGGCAATGTTGGTTACATTTTCCCGGATTGTGGCCTCGGTTATCTTGGCAAGTTTTTCTTCCCATTTATCTAAAAGGGCAATTTCAGTTCTGGGCGTACGAATGATATCTACCCACCAAGGCACATTCTCGATTAGGATAGCCGATAAGTCGCCATAATACGATTGGTTGCTGAAATTATTAATCTGATGGCTTCCGCCCAGAGTGAGTCCTTTTCCGCTAAATATTTTGGTGTTTGGGTGAAGGTCTGTATAAATGGCCATGATGTCTTTTCCTCCGCGAAAATGACAATCTTCAAGGGTATCTTTGCTAACAGGAATAAACTTGCTCTTATCGCTGGTTGTTCCCGACGATTTGGCAAACCATTTAATTTCGCCCGGCCATAAAATGTTTTGCTCCCCTTCCCTAAGCCGGTTTATATAGCCTTTAATATCTTCGTAATCCTGCAACGGAACGTTATTCTGAAAATCCTCTACCGTCAGAATATTTTCGTAATAATGTTTTTTTCCCCACTCCGTATCCTTTGCTTTTTGAATGAGCTTTTGCAGGGTATCCTGCTGTACATTAAACGGGTACTGTCTAAAAAGCTCAATCTGGTGTATACGTTTAACATTTAGCCAGCTAATAATGGAGTTAATAATTTGCATGGATACGAAGTTAGGTTAAAGCGAATTTAGTATCTCGATGGCTTTTTTAAGAGTTTCGTCGGACTTGCCAAAGCAAACCCGAACACATTTCTGGTCGATTAAGTCATGAAAATAATAAGAAAGTGGCATCAATGCAAGCTTTTTGGTCTCCAATAAATAGTTGCAAAAATCACCTTCTTTGCCATCAAAAACGTCACTATAATTAAGTACTTGAAAATAAGTACCCTTCGATGGTGTAAACTTAAACTTGGTATCTTTTAGCCCATCAAGTAACAGGTCTCGCTTTGCCTGAAATTTCTCAACGATACCTTTAAATATTTCATCGTCCTCCAAAACACTGGAAAGAGCCACTTGTAATGGAGCATTTACAGAGTAAGAAAGCACATTGTGCAATTTTCTGAAATCGGCCATTATTTTGGCAGGGGCAAGACAATAGGCAAGTTTCCATCCTTCTACATGCAACGCTTTTCCAAACGATGATATAATCATCGTTTGCTCTGCAACTTTTGGAAAACGAGCCACACTAAGGTGTTCGATTCCGTCAAAAACAATCTGATGAAACGATTCGTCGCTTAAAATAATAATTTTGGTCCCATTGATAATCTTCGCCAGTTTTTCCATATCGGTGACCGAAAATACCGAACCGGTAGGAAAATTGGGCGAGTTAATGATAATCATCTTTGTACGACTATTGATAACTTTCTGAACCTCATCCCAATCGATGTGAAAATCAGGTTGTTTAAGTTGAATGTATACAGGCCGACCTCCGTTAGCCATAATCATTAAATCGTAAACATAAAATGCCGGTTCAAAAATAATGACTTCGTCGCCCTCGCGGATAAGTGAAGAAATAGCCGTAGATACCGCTTGCGAAATACCTGCTGTAATGGTGATTTCGCTATGCGCGTCATAGGTGTATGCAAATTCCTTCATTACAAATTGCGAAATGTTCTTACGCAATTGCAAATAGCCATTCAGGTCGGTATAATTATTAAAGCCCTTAGTTAAGGCGTGAGTAGCTGCTTTTAGCAATTTTCCCGAAGGTAAAAGATCCGTGTCTTCATTTGCTAAATTGATAAAATCGCTGTAACCTAATTCCGACAAACCACTCAAATATGCAATACCCGGGTGATTTCGTTTTATATTCGTCATGCGCTAAACTTTGTATCCTTTAAATTACCTAAAGTTAGTTAAGAAAAGCTAACTGTAATACTCTATTCTTAATAACCAATCAAATTTAATCCGATATTTATAAACATAAACAATGCCAAATAATACAAAACGTAAAATTTGGCATTGCTTATGACAAACCGTCGGGACGGCTTATACTTTATCTATTAAAGAATTAACATCGCATCACCATAGGTCCCGAAGCGATACTTCTCTTTTATGGCTACTTTGTAGGCTTCAAAAAGGGCATCATAACCGGCAAAAGCCGAAACCATCATTAAAAGTGTTGACAACGGCAGATGAAAATTGGTAATCATCCGGTTAGGAATGCTGAACTCGTACGGAGGAAAAATAAATTTATTGGTCCATCCGTCGTAAGGTTTCAGACGTTTGGTAGTTGATACCGAACTTTCGAGGGTACGGAGAACCGTTGTTCCTACCGCGCAGATATTGGAATGGCGTTCCAACCCTTCGTTAATGATGTCAACAGCATCTTCTCCGATAATAATGCGTTCGGAGTCCATCTTATGCTTGGTGAGGTCCTCAACATCTACGGTGCGGAAATTACCGAGCCCAACGTGAAGGGTAATCTCAGAAAAATGTACACCTTTTATTTCAAGACGTTTGAGAAGTTCTCGACTAAAATGTAAGCCTGCAGTAGGCGCAGCCACAGCTCCTTCATGCTTCGCAAATACAGTTTGATAGCGCTCGCGGTCTTCAGGAACTACATCGCGTTTAATAAATTTAGGCAACGGAGTTTCTCCCAAACGGTAAAGTGTTGACTTAAACTCATCGTAATCGCCATCGAAAAGGAACCTAAGGGTTCGTCCACGCGATGTGGTATTATCGATTACTTCGGCAACTAAAATATCGTTTTCGCCAAAGTATAATTTGTTTCCAATACGGATTTTACGAGCGGGGTCAACCAGCACGTCCCACAGGCGTTGTTCGCGGTTTAACTCACGAAGGAGGAACACCTCAATTTCGGCACCGGTTTTTTCCTTGTTCCCATACAAACGGGCTGGAAATACTTTGGTATTGTTAAGTACCATTACATCGCCTTCTTCAAAGTAATCGATAATTTCCTTGAAGACCTTATGTTCAATTTTACCGGTATCCTTATGCAATACCATCAATCGCGATTCATCGCGATTTTCGGTAGGAAACTTGGCAATCAGATCCAACGGCAAATTAAATTTGTATTGCGATAACTTCATAAGTATTATATATATTATATATTTTGGGTTTCTTTATACAGACACTTTCTCTAAAAGTTACAAAAGTGCTAATTTATTTTCAAATTCTTCTACAGACATCGCATTATTTAAATTATAATTGCCTATGGCAGTTCGTTGTAACGAAATCATGCAGGCTCCGCTGTTAAGACGCTCTCCTATATCACGCACCAACGACCGGATATAGGTACCTTTACTGCACTTTACCCGGATGATGACTTCGGGCATGTTAAATTCGACAATCTCAATCTCATTAATCGAAATTCGGTTTGGCCTCATCTCCACAGCCTGACCTTTACGCGCATATTCATAAGCCCGTTTTCCATCGATGAATTTGGCTGAGAACACCGGCGGAATTTGGTCGGATTCCCCTAAAAATGTACTTAATATATCTTCAACCAGTTCTCTCGAAATATGATCGGTCGGATACTCGTTATCATATTCAGTTTCAAGGTCAAACGATGGAGTCGTTTTTCCGAGAAGGATACCGGCGATGTATTCTTTCTCCTGATCCTGAAAAGTATTAATCTGCTTGGTAGCCCGCCCGGTACAAATAATCATAAGCCCCGAAGCCAAAGGATCGAGGGTGCCGGCATGTCCAACCTTAATTTTTCCCAAATTGCACTTAACTTTAACCATTCTTCGCACTTTTTTTACTAGATCGAACGAAGTCCAACGGTATGGTTTATTGAAAACAAGAACCTCTCCTTCTACAAAATTCACAGGCAATATTATTAATTCGGGGATTACTTTAATATATCCAAACTGATTCCGCAAAAAGCAAGAATAAGAATTACCAGTCCAACCACAATGCGGTAATAACCAAACAATTTGAACCCATATTTGGTGAGATAGCTAATAAATCCTTTAATAGCTAGCATGGCAACGATAAAAGCCACTACATTACCCGTTAATAAGACGAGAATATTACCACTGTTTATTGATTTATAAGTCTTAAGCAATTCGAAGACTGTAGCTGCAAACATGGTAGGTACTGCAAGAAAAAACGAAAATTCTGCAGCATTTTTTCTGTCGAGTTTTTGAGCCAAACCTCCAATGATGGTTGCTGCCGACCGCGATACCCCGGGAATCATAGCGATGACCTGAAAAACCCCTATTTTAAAAGCTTTGGGGTAAGTTACCTGTTGGTCTTCTCCCGGTTTTTTAAACCAATTATCGACAAACAGAAGGATGATACCACCCAATACCAACGAAACAGCGACTACAACTACATTTTCGAGCAAATTATCAATCTGCTTTTTAAACAACAATCCAAAAAATGCGGCAGGAAGAAACGCAACAATAAGTTTAAGGTAAAAATCGAAAGCAGTCGAAAACCTTTCCCACACGGGTGCCGCTTTATCTACCTTCTGGGCATAAACCGGCTCAAGAAACCGTTTCCAATAAAGGATAATAACCGACAAAATAGCCCCAAACTGAATGTTAACCGTAAAAAGTTTTACAAATTCGGTACTCTCAATACCTAACACCTTCTGGGCAATAATCATGTGTCCAGTGGAAGAAACAGGCAAAAATTCGGTTATACCTTCTACTATGGCAATAATAATTGCCTGTATGTAATTCATCTAATAATCTTTACTAATTTTATTTACCTTCGGTTTGTTTAGGTTTCCGCATAATTGCCCAGATTTCGAATGTAAACCCGGCCAATACAACCAAAGGGGCCATAGTAATACGCTGAGTGCTGAACATCTCCTTATTAAAAACATTGGGATCACTGGAGCCCCCTCCAATCATCAGCAAAAAGCCAACAACGATAATTCCCAAACCAAGAAGCATAAATTTGTAATTTTCTTTGCTTATCGCAAATTGAGAATCGTTAACGATCTCATTTTTTTTATCGGCCATATTCTATTATAATTTAATAATATAAATCGTCGTTACGTAATTTAAGAGATTTATTTACCGCAAACCAGGTAGATACAATGTTAATGATAATACCAATTGCCAAAAGTACAACGCACAAAATGGCTATTGATTCGGGGTTTGTCAGTTTTACGATGTCGTCAAGTTGTTTCTCAGCCCAAAAAAGGGTTAGGACAATCAACCCGGTAGCTACGGCTGCCCCGTAAATTCCGTTTAAAAAGCTGCGCCAGAGAAAAGGTTTGCGAATAAACGAATTGGTAGCACCAACCAGTTGCATGGTGTTGATAACAAAACGTTTCGAATAAATAGAAAGACGTATCGTGTTGTTAATAAGAAAGATTGCCACAATCAAGAGTAACCCACTAAATAGAAGTATGGCAAGGCTTATCCTTCGGATGTTTTCGTTTATGAGGTGAACCAACGACTTTTGATAGTGAACTTCCTTAATCTGTTCGTACTTCTTTAGATCCTTTTCAATCATCGATATACTGTCCGTATTGGCATAAGCGGCATATAGCTTCACTTCAATCGACGATAGCAACGGGTTATAACCCAAAAAACTTACAAAATCCTCCCCAAGTTCCTTCTGAAACTCGCGGGCAGCACGTTCCTTGGTGATATATTCTGTGGATTTGATATAGCGACGGGCATCGAGGTTTTTTTGCAATCGCAATATATCAGCCTCGTTTACAGTTTCTTTAAGGATTACCGAGAATCCGATATTCTCTTTTACAAGGATTGAAATTTGCCGGGTGTTGAGTAAAAGTATTCCAATTAATCCGAGCATAAATAAAACCAGAGAAATAGAAATAACAGAAGTGATGTACGAACTTCGCAAACGCCGTTTCAAACTTCTTGATTCTCTTGACTTCATCGTTAATTTAATATTCGTGCAAAAGTATTAAATAATTTTTTAGAATCGGTGCGAAATAGTTAATAAAAACGAAGCTTTGCTCCGGGTATAAAAAAGCCCCTCCGAAAAGGGGCCTGTTTTATATCTATTCGATGATAGTAACCCAACCGAAGGGGTCGGGAATATTACCGTATTGAATTCCCACCAACTGTTCGTATAATTTTACCGAAATCGGTCCGGGTTCATTATCCTTACACAACTGGTACGTTATATTATTTTCAATATCAACCACTTTTGCGATAGGGCTGATTACAGCAGCAGTACCACAGGCTCCAGCCTCTTCAAAAGTAGCCAGTTCTTCAACTGCTATCTTCCGACGTTCAACCTTTAAACCGATATGTTCAGCAAGTTGTATCAGACTCAGATTAGTGATTGATGGCAATATACTGTGCGATTTTGGCGTGATATAGGTATTATCCTTAATTGCAAAGAAATTGGCAGTACCAGCTTCATCAATATATTTTTTTTCGCGGGCATCAAGGTATAACGATACCGAAAAACCAAGCGCATGAGCCTTATCCTGAGCCGGAAGGCTAGCCGCATAATTACCGCCAACCTTAATGTGGCCGGTACCCAGCGGAGCAGCGCGGTCTGTTTCCCGCTCAATAACCACATCAATAGGGGTAAATCCTTTTTTGTAGTATGGCCCTACAGGGGTTACGAACATAATAAGCAGAAATTCATCGGCAGGGTTAACGCCTACCTGCGCACCGGTGCCAATAAGCAATGGCCGGATATAGAGGGTGGCTCCCGACTCGTAAGGCGGAACAAATTCTTTATTGAGGTGGACTACAGTTTCTACAGCTTTTATAAATAGATCGACCGGAGGTTCGGCCATACGGATGTATTTGGCAGTGCCGGCCATACGTTTTGCATTTTCTTCGACCCGGAACACCCGGACTTTACCGTCTTTGCCGCGATATGCTTTCAATCCTTCAAAAGCTTCCTGTCCATAATGCAGACAAGTAGCTGCCATGTGCATGTTGATATATTCCGACGAGCTTATCTCAAGTTCGCCCCAAGCCCCGTTACGATAATAACATCGAACATTGTAGTTGGTTTTAATATATCCGAATGGCAAATTTTTCCAATCTAAATTAACCATGACCTGTGATTTATAAAATATGAGCTACAAAGTTAACGATTTAGACCTACCCTTTTATTGGATAATTATCGAAATTTGGCAAAATCCCTAATTTTTTGCACTTGCTTCTCAACAGAGACTTCGCGTAATGATTTGGCGGTATTGGTATGAAATTGGAACTTTTCGATAAGGCTTAGTTCCTTATTAAGCCAATCGTGAAGATGCACCGAGAGATCCCTTATTTTCTTCTCTTTATAATGTTTTAGCGATTGCTCAAGAAAATCTGGCCTCCCCAAATATGTCATAATAGCGTCGGACAAAACGGCCTGCAGTTTATTTTTAGCTTCTAATGGAGATACCACAACAGCCTTCATAAGCGTAGCAACCTGGTCAATCTGTTCCGGAGAATATTTATACATCGGAAGAATTTGACGGGCATAGTTAATGCTTGCCTCTTCGTAATGCGAATATTTATCGATAAACCCTGAGTTCAGCAATAATGCAGCCGTCCGCACCAGCAACAGGTCTTCCTCAGAAATACCTTCGCCCTTGCCTATAAGCCCAACCGAAGAATAAATTTCCTGGGTATAACCTGCGTTATGAAAATATAAATCTTTGGAAAGCTCATTATTCAATTTTTCAATCATAAATTCTTCCAAATCGTAAAGCCGGAGCATTTGCAGCTTGACGATAAACTTATGGTTAGGGATAATTTTCTGGTCAACCGACAATTCCGGACGAATGCTGTTTACAAAGTACATGTCGATGTCGCCTTTGTATTTAACCGGCATTTTACCCCGATACTCGCAAACAAAAAAGTCTTTTATCAGCTCGTAGCACTGCCCCGAAATATTGACTTTACCAGGTTCGCCCGATGATTCCATACGACTGGCTGTATTTACAGTATCGCCCCATATATCGTACGACATCCGTTTATGCCCCACCACTCCGGCAATAACGGCGCCGGTATGTATGCCAATGCGCAGATCCCAGATATTGTTGTTGTTTTTCTTTAGCTGGCGCATGTATTCCTGAACTTCGAGCCCTGCTAAAACCACTTCGACGGGATTGGTTCGGTTTTTATAAGGAATCCCCCCGGCGCACATGTATGCGTCGCCAATGGTTTTTATCTTTTCGATATTGTATTTTTCTACTACCGAATCGAAATGGAAAAAGAAGTTATCAAGCTCATCCACCAGTTTTTCAGGATTCATCTCTTCCACAATCTTGGTAAAACCCTGAATATCGGAAAACAATACCGTTACCATGCTAAACTTTTTGGACGAAGCTTTTCCGGTATATTTCAGTTCATCGACAGTATCTTTGGGTAAAAGGTTGGCCAGCAGTTCGTCGGTTTTTTCCTTTTCGTAAGTTAACTCGGCGGTGCGCTGTTTAATAAGTTGTTCCAGCTTAAACTTCTCGGTAAGAAAATTACTTCTCCGGTTAAGCCAGTACAATAAGATGACAATTGACAACAAACATACGTAACATACCCACGCCCACCATTGGAAATATAGCGGTTTAAGCGCTGGTTTATCCGCTGCTATTTCCCAAAATCCATGAATTTGTCCTCCCTCCAATGTGCCGGATAACGATGGCATAACCACAACATTACTGTTATCTATTCTGGCAATCCTGCCATCATTCTTAACGACATACAGGTATTCCTTCCCAACCCAAACCTTCAGGCCTTTATCCGACGAATCGATCAGTTCTGCTTCGTGATCCTTAATCCTGAACAAACTGTTGCGGGTCGAAAAATAGACATTCTTGTTAAGCGTAAACAAAGCAACCGGTTCTTCGCCATTCAACATTAATATTGTGTCAATAATGGGCGACTTATGCGGTTGGAACTCCAACTTGCCAATAAACTTTTGATTGGCTATTAAAATATTGTTCTGCTTATCAATTGTAGCCAAAGTGCCGGGCAATACAGGGATATGTGTCCACGCAATACCGTTAAATATATCAATTGTTGAATCGCCGGAAATTACGAGTTGATTATGAGAATTCGTTCTATCCGCCAACCGGTTTCCGTAAACATCTGTAAATGTAACCGCAAGTACAACAAGGATTACACCAGTAAATAAATAAGATTTTTTTACCAAGGTTGAAACTAATTTGTTATATTTAAACAAATAAATCATAAGACACACCTAATATCCCAAAGGTACTCTTTTTCTATCTTTATTTTGATTTAATCATTTCAGAAATCTGACGTATGAAACTACAACAGCAAACCATTCTTGTTCCAACCGATTTTACACCAGTTGCGGGGTACGCCATAGAACATGCTGTAAAGTTCTCAAAAAGCCTTGACAAAAGCGTTACGCTTGTTCATATCATTAAAAAAGAAATAGAACAGGAAGAGGCAGAGCTAAAGATGAAGCTTCAGGCTGATGAAATTCTGGCGAAGCACGATATAAAAGTCGAAACCCTCATAAGGCACGGGAGTATTTTTACGACAATTGGAGATGTTTCTAACGAATTAGACTCCTTTATGGTAATAATGGGAACGCACGGCATGCGTGGATTACAATTTCTTACGGGCAGCTGGGCCCTTAAAGTTACTGTTAACTCTAAGTCTCCGATTTTAATTGTACAGGATTTCCCGCTGCACGATACCATTAAAAATATTGTATTCCCGGTCGATTTCAAACGGGAGAACAAAGAAAAAATTGGCTGGGCATGTTTCATCGCCAAGGTTTTCAATGCAAAAATCAGTATTCTGAAACCAAATTTAAAAGACCGTGGATTCGTTCGCGGAATTTTAAATAACATGATGTTTACTGAACGGTATTTTATTCATAAAGAGGTTGAATATGAAATTACAAGTGCCAAACCTCATGAAAATTTTGGAAAGCAAACGGTGGAATTTGCGCAAAAAACCGGTGCAGACCTGATTGTGATTATGACTTCCAAAGATGTAGACTATTTCTTTATGGGGCCTTCGGAACAATACATCATCGCCAACAAAGCTAAAATTCCGGTGATGTGCGTAAACCCACACCCTAACCTCGTTGGAAGCTTTAGTGTTACAGGAATTTAAACGTAGTATTGGATTGTATTATAACGAAAAGGACAACATCGGCGTTGATGTTGTCCTTTTTTGTTTCTTTGCGATACAAAAACAGTTGAACATGCTGCAGAAAATCATATTTGCCACCAACAATGCCCATAAGCTGAAAGAAATCCAACATCTTATCGGCGATCATTTTTCACTTCAAAGTCTTAAAGATATCGGGTTCGAAGGAGATATTCCCGAAACCCGGCCAACCCTCGAAGGCAATGCCTTGGATAAAGCAAGGTTTATCTACGATCGATTTCAGCAGCCCTGTTTTGCCGACGATACCGGACTGGAAGTAACTGCCCTGAATGGCGAACCCGGCGTTTATTCGGCACGCTATGCCGGTCCGCTTGAAAATTTCGGAACTGAAGATAACCGCTCCAAAGCCAATATCGAAAAAGTACTGGCCAAACTTGCCAATGCTTCCGACCGCTCGGCCCGTTTTCGTACCGTCATTGCCTATATTGACGGGAAAGACGAATATCTTTTTGAAGGGATTGTAAATGGACGTATTATTGTCGAGAACCTTGGCGATGGAGGTTTTGGCTACGATCCGGTTTTTATCCCCGAAGGTTACGACCAGACTTTTGCACAGATGCCCCTTTCCGAAAAAAACAAAATAAGCCACCGGGCCCGAGCCTTTGCCAAATTCGTTGAGTTTATGAAACATGCCAGCTAAATCTTCGCCCACAATTTAATGGGCTCAACTCCGTTTTTATGCTGAAAATACGGTAATGAAAAACTTTTTATCAATTCTATTGATGTTGGTATTGGTGCAGACGAACGCCCAAATCCCCGTGGGAGCATGGCGCGATCATCTTCCGTATGCTTATTGCCGCAAAGTAGTGAAGGCAGGAACCAAGGTATATTGCGCAACGCCAAACAACCTTTTCGTTTACAGTACCAAAGACAACAGCATCGAAAAGCTTTCGAAAATTACCGGTTTGTCGGATATGGGCATAAGCACCGTGGAATATAATTTCGATAAGGATGTATTGCTGATAGCTTACACCAACGGAAATATCGATTTATTAAAAAAGGGAGGAATAACAAACATTCCCAGTGTCCTTAACCAATCGATGACAGGCTCTAAAAAGGCTAACCATATCTTTTTTCGTGGCAATTATGCTTACATCTCCTATCCTTTCGGAATTGTGGTTCTCGACATCGTAAAAAACGAAATTAAAGACACCTATCCCGTTGGTGAGCAGGGAACAACATACGAAGTGTTTTCATTAGTAGCCGATAACGATTATTTTTACGCTGCCACCGCCAAAGGGATCTTTAAAGCTTCGGTCAATAACCAATATTTGGTCGACTACAGCCAATGGAAACGCGACCTAACCATCCCGAACAGCACCGGTAAGTTTAACCTTTTGGGATTATACAATAATAAAGTAATCACAAACTATACCGGCGGAGGAGCCCAAAACGACACACTGTATTATCTCGAAAATAATTCCTGGAAAAGATTTTTGGCAGACCAAAATCAGCTGCATTTCGAGATACGGCAATGCAACAGTCAACTGCTGATTACGGCCAATTACCGGATTTTTGTTCTTAACTCCAACATGGCGCTGCAGGAAACCATTACCGGTTACGGATTTAACAACGCCGACCCATATAGTTCCCTTATTGACGATAATGGGGTAACGTGGATTGCCGACAATGGCAGCTCGTTGGTTTACAAAGGTGCAAATACCAGCGAATATCACACCATCGCCCCGAACGGGCCCAATTCCGAGCATGTCCGAAATATGGCCTATAGTAACGGAATTGTGTATGCCACCGGAGGAGGACTTAATGTTTCGTGGAACAACCTCTTTTACCACGGTGAATTGTTTATGTTTAACAATGATACCTGGTCGAGTATTTATAACCAGAATGCTTTCGATTATATTGCCGTTAAGCCTGATCCTTCCAATGCTGGCAAAGTTTACGCGGGCGCCTGGGGAACAGGAGTGTGGGGTTACGAAAATGGCAAAAACACTGAAAATTTTACCGACCGTAACAGTACGCTTCAAACAAATATCCCCGGAAAACCTTACGTGAGAGTGGGTGGTATAACGTTCGATTCGGACCATAACATGTGGATGACCAATAACGAAGCGGCTTCCCCCATATCGGTGCGCAAAAACGACGGTACATGGAAAAGTTTTGCACTGGGCTCCTACATCAATAGTCCGGTTATCAGCGATATTCTTCAGGATGCTTATGGCCAGTTCTGGATTGTTCTTCCCAGGGGAACGGGTATGTTCGTATTCAACCCCAAAGGCACTATCGACAACGAAAACGACGATGCTTATTTAAAATTTAAACCCGTCAGTATTTATGGCAATACCATCAGCAATATTTTTTGCGAGGCTATTGACCGCGATGGTTATATCTGGGTTGGAACCGACCAGGGGCCGGTACTTTACACCAACCCGCAGGATGTGCTCAATGGCTCAACGGCTGGCACACAAGTTACCATTCCCCGCAACGACGGCACCTCCACCGTCGATCCGTTGCTTGGCGCCGAATCAATCAACTGCATTGCCATTGACGGCGGTAACCGTAAATGGTTTGGTACGGAAAAAGGCGGTGCTTTCCTGATGTCGGCTGATGGAACCAAAGAGATTTACCATTTTAATACGGACAACAGTCCTATTTTTTCGAATACAGTACGCGCTATAACCATCAACGACCAAACCGGCGAAGTATTTTTTGGGACGGATAAGGGGATTATCTCATTCCGCGACATTGCCACCGCACCTGCCCAAACCTATTCGGACATTTATGTTTATCCGAATCCTGTACGCGATAGTTATGCAGGCGACATCATCATTTCCGGGTTGGTCGAAAACTCTACCATAAAGATTACCGATATTTCGGGAAATCTGGTTTATCATACCAAATCGGTGGGAGGACAGGCGAGGTGGAACGGCAAAACGGGCAGCGGACGACGCGTTGCCACCGGTGTGTACCTGGTATTTTGCAGTAACGACGACGGTTCGCAAACCAAAGTCTCCAAACTGTTGGTAATTCATTAACCGAAATAGTTTTTCGTTTTCTATGGAAACAATTGACCTTATTCTTCTGATTTTGTTGGCTTGGGGTGCTATTCGTGGTTTTATTAGCGGATTGATTGTACAAATACTCTCACTAGTGGCCTTGATGCTCGGCATCTGGCTGGGTAGCGAGTTTGCATGGCTGGCCTCGGGGTATCTTTCAAAATGGCTGTCGATAAACGCCCGCCTATTAAATACCGTTTCGTTTGTGCTGATATTTATTGGGGTACTGTTAGGGATAAACCTGCTGGCAAGGCTTATCACCATGTCGCTGAAAGATACCGTGGCAGGGAGGCTGAACCGTATTGGCGGAGTTTTGTTCGGCATTGTCCGCATGGCTTTTATCGCCAGTGTGTGCATTGTTATTATCAACAAAATTGACCCCAACCATAAACTGATAACAAACGAAAAGGCCGAAGCTTCGGTACTTTATAACCCTGTTTCGTGGGTTGCTCCGGCCATATTTCCCCACCTGCATTTCGAAGAGGTTAAAAACGAACTGATAACAAAATAGCTTATTGGTTTTCCTGATTGCCTCACCAAAACACTAACAACTCAAAATAAAACATGCCCATATACGTTATCTACATATTATATTAAACAATATCGCTTAAACTATATAAAATCAAGCCTTCAACATTGGATAAATAACAACATAAAGTTTTATTTTCATCATTTAATTTCTAATTTCGCCCTATCGTTTAACACAATTTGCAATTCTATCACACAGTTATGACAATTAATAAATATCTCAACCGGATAAAGTTGCTCGACCAGCTTATTCGTCAACAGAATACCGGTACACCTAAGGAACTCGCTTTAAAATTAGGACTTGGCGAACGGCAGGTGTATAATCTTATTGAAGAACTTAAAGAAATGGGAACTCCTGTTCAATACAGCCGATGCCTAAAAACTTATTATTATGAACATCCCGTTAAACTGAACATAAACTTTTATGTTGAACATGTCGAGTGCTGATAATGCCAGAAGCCCGAAAGCCTCGTCTTTTTTAAACGTTATTTTAATTCGAAAGCAATGTCATTTCTGCGAACTGTTGTTTTGCCCCTTGTGCTGCTTACGTGCTGCTATCCGTTATTAGCACAGAATATTGACATCTCTGGAATTGTAACCGATTCGCTGACACAAAAACCGCTTCCTTATGCTTCTATTGGCATTTCCAAACTGGGGAAAGGAACCTGTTCCAACCAAAACGGAAGGTTTCAGTTAAAAATATCAGAAGGAGGGTTTAATCAGTTTATTACCGTAAGCTGTATGGGGTATAAAAATCTATCCATACCAGTATCGACCATAAAAAATCCTTTAAAAATTAAGCTGGCTCCCGATAATTATCAGCTAAATCAGGTTACTGTCCTTCCCAATACCATTCAGGATTTATTGCGCAGGGCTTACCGGTCTATTCCGGTAAATTATCCGGTACAACCGGTTGCCTACGAAGGCTTTTTTCGCGAAACCCAACGGGCAAACGATACGCTTTATCTCAATTTTACGGAAGCTATCCTCAACGTTTATAAAAACACATATAAGGATGAGCATAACTTTGGACAGGTTCACATGGTAAAATCGCGTAAAAATAATTTTCCGGGGCTCGATACTGTTAACAATGTAAGATTTTATGGAGGACCGTTTGCCCCCATTGATGATGACTTTGTTTTTAGTCGTGCGATGTACATCAATCCTAAATATTTCAAATATTTCCGGTATAAACTTCTTAAAACAATAGGTAATAACGACGATGAATTACTGGTAATCGGTTTTTCGGGCAATAAGGACACAATATCCGGACTTAATGGGAAATTGTATCTCGACAAGAAGTCATTGGCATATTTGAGGGTAGAATTATCCATGGATTCGGCTTACCGGAACAAACATAAACCTTTGATAAGTTCTCCATTGATTAAACGGGGTGCTTCCGAATACAGCGTTGGTTATGCAAAACTAAACGGCATATGGCATCTTAGCTATGTTGATTATAAATCGGAAGATTATAATACTCACTGCAAGAAAAAAATAAAATTCGATACTGAATATATCACCACGGCCGTCCATGCCGATTCTGTAAAGCCAATCCCTTACGATAAACAGTTGGAATACCTCGATGTTATTTCGATTAAAGCCGAAAAATACTCCGACAGTAACTGGAAAGATTATAATCTTCTGCCGGCCGATACCGCTTTGGACAATCAATTAAAATTGGTCTATACCAGTGAAAAATCAAAACAACTGCTGTCAAAACAATATAATTCGGTAAACAAAGAGCCTTTTCGCGACAAACTGGTGAAAATTCTATCAAAATTTTATTTCACCCTGTCGGTAGCTTATAGTCCCTTTACAACTTCGGGCGGAGATTATAAACTCCAATATACCGACGATAATGGGCATCTGCTTAACAAAGCTAATACGCTTAAAAAAATAACGTATTCACTGGGTCTTTCAGGAAAATACGGATATAACATAACCAAAACTTTTTCTGCTTACTACGCCCAGCTATCCTCGCTTATGGGCAGTCAATATCTCGACAGTTGGGATTTGGGAATAGCTTATCGTATACCGCTTACCCAAAGTGGCCGTCATTGGTTTATCGATATGGGTATAGGTTATGGAGAGCATAATTCAATGCTCGATCTGGGGAATGCATCCAATGGCAGTAGCTCCTTAAATATCGGAGGAAAGACCTTTGATGCCAGTCGTATCGATGTTTGTATTGGCAAACGACAAACAGGCATCGTTCCCGAGATTTCTGTTTCCTGTAAAAAAGGACGATTTACCGAATGGTTTTTATCCGTTTCGCGAATGGTAGCTTTCAGCACTGACGATATGGCGAGGTTTCACGAATCCAAAGGCTTTTTCCTTACCCGCAAGGACGTTTTTCTGCCAGCCACCGATAGCCATATACAACAGAGCTTGGACAACCTCCCGCAAACCATGCCGGATTTTAAACTAAGCCCTTACCGCATAGCACTTGGGCTTAGGCTTAGTTTATAATGACATTCCCAGGTCTAAACGACCCTGGAAAGTCGGGATACTTAACCCGCCAGTGTTTAATTTGTAGTAACTGAATAGCGGCGAGTACAAATCTGAGAAATGCCATCCTCTAAAAACTTTCATCAAAAATTTTCCGTTATTCCTCCCGAATTTTCTGTTTTTTGTCATAAATCCATTCAACAAAAGGTTTGTTATATAAGTTAAAGTGTTATTTTCAACATAATAACAATTAAAACCTCTTATAGTTATGTCTCAACAAGATTATGAAAACAAGCTGGCCGCTATTCAGGCCGTTTCCGATGCCGATGTTGCAACCCCGAACATTCCGATATCGGTTGCTGTACAGGAAGCCGAGAATCTTTATTACTGGTGCCAAACCGACAAAGACAAACTGGTTGCTGCCGGCCTGAGATGGGAGCTGGTCGACGATCTTCCTGCACGGGCTGCCGCCTGTCGATATGCACAGTCGGTATGGAACAAAGATCACCAGAGTGTGGAAGAAGCCCAAAAAGAATGGAAAGAAAAATCGCCCGCAGCATTCGACCTACGCGATGAGCTGCTGCATCATTTCTTTTTTGCCTACCGCAATGCTCCCGATGTTTACTCCAAAGTAAACACTATTGCCGAAGGAAACGGCAATGCCGACATGATCCAGGATCTGAGCGACCTTACCATACTTGGCAAACAGTATCCCGACCCGCTTAATAGTATTAGCCTCGACATGGCCCTGTTGGATGAGGCATCCTCTACTTCCGACGAGATGGCCACCCTGCTGGCCCGCGTTAATGGTGGCCAGAAAACCCAGGACCAGACCAAAATCCTCCGCGACAAAGCTTTTACGCATCTTAAAGATGCCGTTGACGAGATTCGGCATACCGGTCAATACGTCTTCTGGCGCGACGACGATCGTAAGAAGGGATATATCAGCCCTTACTTCAGGCAACGAAATAAGGCTAATGCTAAAAAGCAATCAACCACGGAGAGTCAGCAGACAGCTCCAACTAAGTAATTCGGCAAAGGCCGTCCACACATTTCGGACGGCCTTTTTACTGAAAATATGCCCCAAAACTTAAAATGAAGGCGTCAATACCTCGCAGGACGGTAAAAAATCGTGCAGGAAACCCCAAACCCTCCCGCAGGACGCCTAAAAATTGCGCAGGGAACCTAAAAACTTTGCAGGACGGCCAAATTTTCAAAAAGGAAGTGTAAAAACCCAAAAGGACGCCTAAAACTTTAAAAGGGAGGGTGAAAATCGCGCAGGACGAGGTATATCGGGGTTTTAACGAAATTGCCTACATTTATGCGGTTATAGGAAAACACCTTAAACAACAATTTGCATTTTATCAACATTCCAGTTGGTTACGCTATAAAACAGCTATATTAGCCTGTGAATAAATCATCCCTTTATCGAGCAAATGACTAACCCGGCTTTTCTCAATATGATTATATCCATCTTTCCAGAAGTTTGTCCGGGTGGTTATGTATATGAAATAATAGCAGGATTGTTGTTATTGGGATGGTGGTGGTAAGCATAGAAACAGAACGACACTGCTGTTTTGAAAGAATTTAATGAATAAAAAATTGGATTTTATAAGACAGATTAAATGATTATTGATAATAAGAACCATATAATGTTTTTATTCCGACTTCTGAATAAGATAAAATATACAGAAGTCGATGAAATTGAATTGTCTGATTTTATTGGAAGTCCATATCTTACAGAACTTCAGAAACAGATAGAACCGGAGTTCAAAAAATACTTCATTGACCATAATGAAAGACTTAAGGAACAATTTGAAAATGCCAAATTGGAACAAATACATATGGATTTAATAATTAAAAGGGTGCATAATTGGAATGACTCTGTCAAACAAACTGTAAAATCATGGAACGATAGCCAGATTAAGGATTATTTAATTCAAATGATTGAGCCCTTAAGATATGATAATGAGCAGATAGATTATTTAATGACTAATTTTAAAACTGAAATTAAATAAATGCCAACAGCTAATCGCGTTGACTGCCCCGTCAGTGAACCCTGACAAGGAGAGCCTCTCAAACCACTATACCTGCGGGTCTCGTAGGTTTTTGGTAAAATTGCTAATTCCCGGCGCAGCTATGGGAAACGCCTTAAACAACAATTCGTATTTTATCAACATTCTGGTTGGTTACGCTATAAAACAGCTATATTAGCCTGTGAATAAATCATCCTTTTATCGAGCAAATGACTAAACCTGTCTTCCCAAAAATTTCGGATGGTCATGTATGTGAAATAATAGCAGGATTGTTGTTATTGGGGATGGTGTAGCCAATTAAAAAACGACCTTGCAGATAGATTATAATTCGATTTAATATGAAAAAAGTATTGTTGTTATTAGCAGACGGATTTGAGACATTTGAAGCAAGTGCCTTTATTGATGTTATTGGGTGGAATCTTGCTGAAGGCGATAACTCAACGGAATTATTTACTTGTGGATTAAAAAAAGAAATTAAAAGCTCGTTTAACCAAAGGTTTATTGTGGATTACTTGGTTGACGAGATTGATATTAATTCATTTGACGCATTAGCAATTCCTGGCGGATTTGAGGTTTATGGATTTTACAAAGATGCATACGATGAAAAATTTTTAGACTTAATTATAGCCTTTAAATCAAATAGTAAAATTATTGCTTCTATTTGTGCCGGAGCTTTACCAATAGGAAAGAGCGGCATTTTAAAAGATAAAAAAGGGACGGTTTACAATAGCGAGATTCGAAGAGAAGCATTAAAAGGATTTGGTGTTAATGTAATTCATCAGCCAATTGTAATAGATGACAATGTGATTACTTCATGGAATCCGTCTACAGCCATAGATGTTGCTTTGTTATTGTTGGAGCATTTAACAAATAAGACAAATGCTGATAAGATTCGTCAATTAATGGGATTTTGATTCGATATAATAATAAAACATGATTGCAAATACCCCTCAAGCACCTTATTATGCTGTAATATTCACATCAATAAGAACAGCCCATGATAATGGATACGATGATATGTCGCATAAAATGGTTGAATTAGCTCGACAACAAGACGGATTTCTTGGTGTTGAGAGTGCACGAGATGAAATAGGAATAACCGTTTCTTATTGGAAGGATTTAGATTCAATAAGGAAATGGAAGAATAATGCAGAACATATGATTGCCAGAAAACGTGGACGAGAGATTTGGTATCAATCTTTCAAAACAAGAATTGCAAAAGTTGAATTTGATTATGAATTTGAAAAAATATAGCTATAAATAAAATTAACTGGCCACAATAAGCGGTCATAAACCATTGGGGTTTATTGGTGTGCCTAGCGCATCGTTAACGGCAAGCATAATACAGACCACAATATTCTGAAAACGAAAAAATAATATTAATCTTTCCTGTTATTACTTCTTATTAACAACAGGATTCAAGCATAAAAAAAATGACAACTATTGAGAGAGAAGATGTAAAAATTACTTATCAGGAGGCAGGTACAGGTGATACAACTTTATTGTTTGTTCATGGCTCCTTTATTAATATGGATTATTGGTCAGCTCAGGTTGATTATTTTAAGCATCAATATCGTGTGTTAACTCTTGATTTACCCGGGCATGGACAATCGGGCAAAAACAGAACAATTTGGGATATACAAGAGTATGGAAAGGATGTATGCTCGCTAATAAATGAATTGCATTTAAAAAATATCATATTGATTGGGCACTCAATGGGAGGAGATGTCATCCTTGAAGTTGCCTCTAAATGTTCAGACTCTGTTATTGGATTTATTGGAATTGATAATTTCAAGAACGCAGGAACAGCAATGCCCGAAGAATTTCAAAGCCAAATTGCCTATATATTGGAAATGCTAAGGACCGATTTTGCAAATACGTCTGAAGGTTATGCAAGACAAGCGCTTTTGTCTAATTCAACAGATAACGTAGTTGCCGACAGAGTAATTGCGGATTATAGGAATATGGATAAAAATATTGGTTTTAATTTGATTTCAGATTGTTTCACATATTATGAAAGGGAACGAGAATTGATGAATCATTTAAAATATAAAATGTATCTCCTCAATGTTGATAATTTCCCGACAAATGAAGAATTACTTAAAAAGTATGCAGCTTCAGGTTTTGATATTACACATATTAAAGGAACATGCCATTATCCAATGATTGAAAATGCAAATGAATTTAACCGATTACTTCAAACCATTATAGTAAAAATAAATGCCAGCCGCTAATCGAACAAACATCTGGTAGCCCAAAGACTACCGGAGCACCTCTATATGTAAGGGTCTCGTAGGTTTTTGGTAAAATTGTTATTGTAATGTTGGCGGTTATTGAAAAATACCCAGCCATCTGATAACAAGCTAAATAAATTTAACTTTGCTCATTATGAATTAGTGGTATGAGTGGATTAAAAAAGTCAAATATTTTCATTGATAAAGTAGCGCAGTTATTAGCTCAGGCAAGAAAATCTGTTGTTCAAAGTGTTAATCAAACGATGGTTCAAACATACTTTGAAATTGGCAGAATGATTGTAGATGAAGAGCAAGGAGGACACGACCGAGCTGAATATGGTAAACAAATTCTTAAAGAACTCTCGATAAAGCTAACCATTGATTTTGGGAAAGGATTCTCTCAACGAAATCTTGAACAAATGCGTCAGTTTTATCTCGTTTACTCAAAAACGCAGGCAGTGTCTGCGGAATTTAAATTAAGTTGGTCACATTATCTTATTTTAATGCGGATTGATAATGTTGATGAACGGAAATTCTATGAAGTATAGCCTGTGAATAAATCATCCTTTTATCGATCGAATGTATGAAATGACCATGATTGATAAGCGCGCAATGCCTCCCAATTTTAACATCATGAATATTTATCTTCGGTGAGCCCTACAGGGTACATCTGACCTTAATAAACAAAAATTGAATAAATGAAATCTATTGTTATTTTATTAGTAATATTTAACCTCTTGACATCTTGTAAAAAAAACAATGATGACCCTAATAATTATTCTAAATATCCTGCAAGTGATACAACGTATTATATTACTTATCAGATATTGGATCAAACCTATAAATATTATCAAATATTAAATTCGCATGAGGGAATAGGCGGGACGCTTAATGATACTGCATCATATTATGGTTTCCCTTTCTATTTTGAGGAATTTCATGAAGCAGGACAAGAAGCTGAAGAAAGAATAGAACTTTCTTTTTGGAGGGTAGCATATAATAATTCTTACATGCCCCCTTCAATGTTTATAAAAAGTAGTATGAGATATACATATCCTGTCTTCATATGGATTTATCGGACAAGAAGTATTAGTGATACCATATTTAGTAATGGAGTATCGTTGAAAACCAAGTTTCCATATATAAACAACCTTCCAGGCTCGGCTTATACCGATTATTCAACTTGTAATTTAATTGACCTCTATGATTATGATACTATTTACAATAACATTTTAAAAGATTCGTATTTTAAAATACTCAATATGAAACCTGTTGGTAATAAATTTCTTGTTGAAGGAGAATTCAAGACAGTTTTATCTGGTACTCAAAATAGTAAATGGGACTTACTATATTTGAGAAATGGACATTTCAAAATCCTAATGGACTGAGGTTTTCCAAATCTTATTTTTCCAGTTCGCCTTAGCTTATAAAAGTATTTTGTCCGACAAAGTGAATGCTTTGTCGGACAATTTCAGATACACTCTTTTTTGAAAGCAGCATATGCTATAGTAGGATAGTCCGAAAGAGCAAACGCAATGTCGATGGGCATAGAATCTTTAGCTTGGATAGTCTAGATAAAGAAGGAAAGGATTAACCTGTTCGGGAATGGACAAAACTATGAATAAAATGGCGTAGACTGACAATAAGTTTTTTGAACAAAAAAGTATAAACTATCTATAAAATACTATTTTAGAGGGCACTGCTTCTTCTGACTTAAAATATTGTTGAATAACCCTTTTAAATGAAAATGATCGAAATGAGAAAAATAACAGCATGCCTTTGTGCTTTGGTAATAATGACAGGCGTATCCGTATTTGGACAGACGGTTCAAAAATTTGCTCCCAAAGTAACCATAAGCCCGGTAGATAAAACTTCGAACTCGCAATGGAAGGGAAAGCGGGTGGCTTACCTGGGGGATTCGATGACCCAAAAATCCAAGGACGGAACGAATACGTTATACTGGGAGTACCTGGCCGAATTACTGGGAATTGAACCTTATGTTTATGGGATTAGCGGTAATCAATGGGACGGTATTTACAGGCAGGCGCTTAAATTGCGCGAAGAGAAAGGAACTGCCGTGGATGCAATTCTGATTTTTGCCGGTACAAACGATTACAATCGTGGTATTCCGTTGGGTAAGTTTTATAGCGAAACTACAAAGGAAACCAACCATAACGGGAATACGGTTACCCGTAAGTATCGTACCCCCATCGAAAATGATTCGACTTTTTGCGGGCGCATCAATAAAGTGCTGAGCTTTCTAAAAACTAATTTTCCCGAACAACAAATTATTATCATGACTCCTCTTCACCGGGGATATGCTAAGTTTAACGAAAAAAACGTGCAACCCGATGAGCGTTTTGCCAATGCACAAGGGTTATATATCGATTCGTATGTGGATGTATTGAAACAAGCAGCTTTGTATTGGGCGGTTCCGTTAATCGACCTCTATTCCTTAAGCGGACTTTATCCACTTGCCGACTCGCAGGTGAAATACTTCAACAATGCCGATACCGACCGTCTACATCCAAATGCTTTGGGTAATTATCGCCTGGCTAAAACCATTCAATATCAACTTTTAGCATTACCTGCTACTTTTGTGGGCCAGCAATAATGGAAAAATGGTATTCGCTTGTAAAAAGTATTATCCAATACGTCCTGAAGGGACGGAATATAAATAGCCCTGGCTTTTAAGCCAGGGCTAAAGAAAGAGCATCTCCTGTACCGGCGCACGAATAATCCTGGAAGTGAAGACAATCCGGATTGCGTCGAAATGGGAGCTTCTGGCAGAAGCTTTAGGTTTCGGCGCAAAATAATGGAGCGTTTCGACCCAAAATGATTCGTGTGCCGCAAACGAATTTTTGCATTTTAATCCCCGGCTTAAAAGCCGGGGCTATCTATATTCAACTCCTACCGGAGTTATTCATGAACAAATACTTTAAGAGATATTACAATCAACCCTTAATTCACATTATCATAAAATATACTTGTTATAATTAAAAAGGAAAAAATGAAGAAATGGTTTCTAGCAATTCTGCTTTTATGTTCAACAGTATTGGGGTTAAAGTCTCAAATTATTATTACCTCAGATTTATTTAAAAAACTGTCATTCTTATATAAAATCATCGTTCGATTTAGGCTTACATAACGTTGTACAATACTCTGCGGCACCTAATGTTGTTTTAACAGGGATAAAGACAAAATTAAAAAAACAGATTGATATCAGTGTCCTTAACGTACCTCCTCTCGAATAATCATAAGTAGCTTTTGGGTTTCTAAAAAAACTTGTAGGTTTGGAAAAAATTGAACCATGGCAAAAAATAAAAAAGACACTTCGGGCGTTGTATATTCTACCAATCCCGACTTTCAATACCAGTATAACGAGGAACAGGAAGCTGCCACCCTTCCTCCACAACAGCAAAACCTACGGGTGATGCTCGACAAAAAAAACCGCGGAGGCAAGATGGTTACGCTGGTAACGGGGTTTGTTGGCTCCGACGACGATCTCCAAACCCTGGGCAAAACCCTGAAATCGAAATGCGGCGTGGGTGGCTCGGCCAAGGAAGGTGAAATTCTTGTGCAGGGCGATCTCCGCGACAAAGTGCTGCAACTACTCCTTGGCATGGGGTATAAAGCAAAAAAAGCCGGAGGATGACCAGGTCGAGCCTAAGTGATTAGATGATTAAGTTGGGGTGGGTTACCCTTAACGCATCGGAATCTATTTGGAAAGGAAGTTTCCCCTTCTCCATTTGCAGAAGGGGCCAGGGGATGAGGTTTTAGCAAACGCCTACAAACTTTATATTGAAATAATAATGCGACGTAGCTGAATGTTACCCGAACAAAAGGATGCTGATTATTTTTTAATACTTAAAATTTGCCTCTTGAAAAAGCTTCTTATTCACTTTCCCTTAAAAAGTCTTTTCGTTGGATTGATCCTTTTTCTTCGATTGATGCCGGTTTCGGCACAGTTTTACGATTCAGGCGAAGATCCGGCCTCCATCCGCTGGAAACAAATTAACACTGTTAATTTTCAGGTCATTTTCCCATCGGGCAGCGAAAAAGAAGCTAATCGCGTGGCCAATACCCTCACCTATATTTACAATTATGTAAGCCGGAGCCTGGGGCACCAGCCCCGTAAGATTTCGATAATCCTGCACAGTCATTCCGCCTTCTCTAATGGTTTTGTAAGCTGGGCGCCTAAAAGGGCCGAATTTTATACCACGCCCGACCAGGGAAGCTATGGACAGGACTGGCTCGACCAGCTTTGCGTACACGAGTTCCGGCATGTGGTACAAATTGATAAACTCAACCAGGGAATAACCCGTATTGCCTCCCTGCTTTTAGGACAGCAGGCCAACGGGGCTGTTGCCGGGCTTGTACCCCGTTGGTTCCTCGAAGGCGACGCCGTGAATACCGAAACTGCACTAACTTCATCGGGCAGGGGACGTATGGCTTCTTTCGAAATGGAAGTCAAAACCCTGATGACCTCGCACGGTGGTCTCCCTGCATACGATAAAGCCTTGCTCGGGTCGTACAAAGATTATATCCCCGATTATTACCAGGTAGGTTATCCCATTGTGGCCTGGGCTCGCAAAAATTATGGCACCAGCCTTTTCGATAATACGCTCGATTACGTGGGGCAACATCCTTTTCTTCCTCATCCCTTTTCACTTGGTAACAGAAAACAAACCGGCAACGGCAATACCTCCTTATATATGGCTGCCTATTCCGACCTGAAGATGCAATGGAACCAACAACTAGCCAAGGTAGAAGAAACCAAAACGACAACCTGGAATTCGCGATATTCAAAAAATTATACCAGTTACCGTTTTCCGCAATATGTGAACGAAACCACCGTACTTGCTCTGAAAACAGGCATCGACCAGTTGAAACAGTTCGTATTGGTTTATAAAGACGGATCGGAAAAAGTGATCCACACGCCCGGCTATTATTATGCCGACAAACTGTCATACGCTGCCGGAATATTTACCTGGGCCGAAGAAATTTCTGATGTACGCTGGAACAACCGCAGCTTTTACTGTATTAAAACCTGCGACCTCGCCACCGGAAACGTCAAATTACTGACCCGCCATACCCGTTACTTTGCCCCTGCCCTGTCGCCCGACGGCTCTAAAATTGCAACGGTAGAAATTTCGCGCAACAACGAATATTCGCTGGTCATCCTCAATGCCCAAACCGGCGAGGTTATCCAGCAGATTCCTTCGCCCGATAATAAATTCCTTCAGTTACCCGAATGGACTAAATCCGGCAATGAAATCATTATCGTAACCACCCAGCAAAAAGGTAAAAGCCTCGAATTGTACAATGTCAAAACGTCCCGCTGGAAAACAATACTTGCTCCCACCCACCGCGACATTACCCTGCCCAGCGACGCGGGTGATTATTTCATGTTCACCGGCGATTATAACGGCACCAATAACATTTTTGCCGTCAGCAAATCCGATACTTCGCTGTGGCAGGTTACCAATGTGAAGTTCGGAGCTTTTGACCCGGCATGGTCATCGGCCCAAAATAGCATCGTGTGCTCGCAATACACGCCTAAAGGTTATGATGTCTCCTCCCTGGCTTTCGACCCGAAAACATGGAAAAATGCACGTAAACTGACAGACCTTTCGCCCCGGCTTTACGAGGCAAGCGCACACCAGGAAAACTTTAATTTTCAGGACAGCATCATTCCTTCAAAAGAATATCCTGTTAAACGATATTCAAAGCTCACGCACATGTTCAACATCCACAGTTGGGTACCGATGTATTACGATTATAACTACACCTCGAATAATATGAGCTACCAATCCATAACGCCGGGGTTTACGCTTCTTTCGCAGGATAAGCTGAACACTTGCATCTCGTCGTTGGGATATTCATACAATCAGGGCAACTCGTACTTGAGAACAGGAGTTACTTATAAAGGACTTTATCCTGTAATTGATTTATCGATGAGCTATGGAGGAACGGGAACAGTAAATCTTCAAAAGGGAACAACCGCGCCCACGGCTCCCACCAAGTTATATACCACCGCCTTTTTATATGTTCCGTTTAATCTTACACAGGGCGCCGTTATTGAAGGCATCGTTCCCGGTGTTCAGTGGACTTATGAAAACGAGATGTTTTACTACCCTGTCGAACAAAATTATCACAAAGGCATGAGCTATATAAGTTACAGCCTCAAAGCTTACGCATACCTGCGTACTTCGGTGCGCGACCTTGCACCGAAATGGGGCGTATCGTTATACTCGCGTTACCTGCACACACCTTTTGAGAACGAACAATTAAGTTACATCTGGTATGCCCAGGGCAAAGTCTATTTGCCTGGAATTATCAGGCACCATAGCCTGCAACTAACAGGCGGATATCAACATCAGGACCCGTTGCGTTATTATTATTCGTCCGGATTATCGTATCCGCGGGGATATACCGCAGGGGTAGGTGAAAACCTCACCACCTTCTCGGCCGATTATGCTTTCCCAATTGCCTATCCCGATTTTAATATTGGTCCGCTGTTTTACCTCAAACGACTACGTGGAGGATTGTTCTATGATGTTGCTCAGGAACGCCGTAGATCTTACAACACTACCTTGAAAAAATATGAATGGCTATCAGGGACGCCCCAAAGTATAGGTGGTTCCCTAACTGCTGATTTCCATTTATTCCGGATAATTTTCCCCATCAATGCAGGGGTACAGTATATGTATTTCCCCAACGAAAGGGCATATAGCACAAGTATAATATTCCGTATGGATTTATCGAATTATTAAATTTTCGTGGTTTCTTTCCTAATTTTGTAGCTTTACTGCCGAAAAATTGTTGCTGTGTTAGACTTTATTGAAAGACATAAAATTGGAATTTTAACCACCATCATCGTTCACCTCTTGCTGGTTACGCTGTTTCTTGTTGTTCAGTTCGGAACATTGAAAAAGACCAAAAAAGAAACCCAGGTGGAGATCGACTTTGTTGATCCGGCAATCATGGAGAAGGCTGTTCAACAAAAAAAGGAAGAAATCAGGAACCAGGCGAAACAGGAACCTGCCAAAGACCTGGAAAAAGAAGGCGGCCATACCCGCAACATCGCCGTTAACGAAGCCGACAAGGATGCCCATAAATCCATCGACAAGATGGTGCAGGACATCAAAACCGAGATGAATATTAAGGACCGATCGGCAGCAGAAAAAAATAACCAACCGGCAACCCGCCAGTTACCACCCGCCGACAAGAACGACGTGGCGGCTATTCCGCAAAAAAACGTCGGGACTGTTAATGCCAAAGGCGAACATACTTTTTACAAAGGGGCAACCACCATCTCGTATTTTCTCGAAGGCCGTTCGCACGTTTATCTTCCTGTGCCGGTATATCAATGCCAGGGAAGCGGTAAAGTGGTTATGGACATCACGGTAAACCCCAACGGATATGTGATTTCGACTTCCATAAACAAAGCCGAATCAAAGATTACCGAGCCTTGTCTCATCGATGCTGCCAACCGCGCAGCACTCTCCACCCGTTTCAATGCCAAAGGCTCCGCCCCCGACAAACAACATGGCAAGATTACGTATATTTTTATTGCGCAGTGATTATTAAACTATTTGTAGTAACATTTCTTAACTTCCTATCTTCTTACATAAATTGCAGTTTATCAAACAGGTTCGTATCTTTGCAATAAAAATTCGATATGCCTACTTTATCTATGTTTTTCGGCATTATAATCAGGATGTATTATGCCCCCAAAGAACATAATCCGCCCCATATTCATGTTTATTACCAGGATTATAAAGCGATTGTAAACATAGACGACTGCGCAATAATGGATGGAGAGTTACCTCCAAAACAATTAAGATTAGTCGTTGCTTGGATTGAAATTCATAAAGAAGAATTAATGGCAGACTGGAACCTTTGCCAAAATGGAGAAAGACCTTTTGCAATTGAACCTCTAAAATAATTAAAGATGTATCTGGCTATAAAAGATGTAAAACCAAATATTGATTATACTCTTTTTTTGACATTTGAAAATGGAGAAAAAAGAAGATTCGATATGAAACCATATCTTAACACCGGTATATTTAAAGAATTGAAAGATTTATCCAAATTTAGTACGGTTCGGGTAAGCTTTGATTCGATTGAATGGGATAACGAAGCAGATTTAGACCCGGAATTTTTATATCAATACAGTGAAAAATTATAAAAATCCCGGATCTAAATCTAATTCCCGCACTTCGTCCAATAATATGTATAAGCATTGCGTTGAACCTTATCGGGTTCTATCCACTGGGTATAAAACCGAAAGGTAGTGGTATTTTTAAGGGTTATCTCCTGTGGTTCGGTAGTGGCTTCAAGGCGAAAAGAGGCTCCATCGTTGGTACATATCCCCACAGGCATTGCAAAGCCTTTGTCAACTTCTTCCCATTGATATTTCAAAACGATATTCTTTCCTTCTTTTCGATAGGTATATTTTAAAACCGGAAGGTTCTTGTCGTACAAAAACTTTTTGAAAAAAGCCGTGTAGTCCTTACCCGTATATTCATTTACCATCGATGTAAAATCCTTGGTAGTGGCAATTTTAAGCCTGTAGCGCTGCGAAAAATCCTTAATCAGCTTAAAGAAAAGCGTGTCGTTGGCCATGGTACAACGAAGGTTGTTCAGAACGGCCGCGCCTTTGTTGTAACAATCGTTTGAGGCAAACGCATTTTCGTTGACATTGTAGTTGTCTACTATCGGCCATATATTGAATATGAATTGTAGCTTGCGTTTGAGTTCTTTCAGGTACTCATCGTGCCCATATTTGTTTTCGATGAACATCAGTTCGGCATAGGTGGCAAAACCTTCCTGTAACCAGATATCGGCCATATCGCTGGCAGTAACCGAATTTCCCCACCATTCGTGCGCCGTTTCGTGAACGATGATATAATCCTCCTTCTTGTTGAGGTACATCTGTTCGTCATCTTTCTTATTAAAATCGTTTCCGTAAGCAATGGCGCTTTGATGTTCCATGCCTTCGTAAGGAGATTCGATAAGCGAATATTTATCCTTCATAAACGGATATTCTCCAAAAGCTTTTTCGTAAAACTGAAGAACCCCCTTAGTTTGGGTAAAACATTTGCGGGCTTCATCCAGATTATACGGAAGCACATAATAGTCGAGCGGGTATTTCCCCAGTTTATTGGTAATGGTGTCGCTGAAATGCGAAAATTTTCCCATGTAAAATGTTACGTTGTAATTATTAATGGGGTACGAAACAAACCAGGCATGACTGGTAAAGCCTTTCTCCGCAGGCTCCTTATGCCGCAAGCGACCATTAGAAATGATGTCGTAACCCTCGGGCGCAATAAACGTTAATTGGGCCGAGTCGGGCTCGTCGGAAGGATGGTCTTTACAGGGCCACCACGAACTGGCTCCGAACTGCTCGCAGGCCACACCACACCACCAGTTATCCTTTTTATCGCGTTTCCAGACAAAACCGCCATCCCACGGCGGGTTAGGTGCATTACGCGGTTTGCCGGAATATTTAACAGTCACAGTTTGTAAACTCCCCACAGATAGGTTGTCAGGAAAATCGACAAACACCGCATCAAACTCCCGGTGGTATGACAAGGACTTATTCTGCCAGGTTATCGACTCAATTTTATAAATGCCGAACAGGTCTATCTGTATTCGTTGAGTAGGTTCAACTACTTTAAACGTTATGTCGTTTGAGCCTGTAATCGTCTTCTTTTTTGTATTAATCTTTACTTTCAGGTTATAAAAAGTTACGTCGAAGCAGGTGCGCTCTGGTCGTAATGCTCCTCGCAAGGAATCTTTACGCGTATAACGCGGACGGTATCCGAGCTCAGGATAAACTTTACGGTCTTTATAAAACGATTTAATAATGAACTTACGGCGTTCAGCCTCGTCGCTCCAAAATTTTAATGCAGGGTCTTTCGTATTTCCACCATGTTTACGGGCTATAATCATATCTGCTTCCGTGCCTCTCAAATCGCCCATCATCATTTTCGACAAGGCTTTGTAGTAATACGCTTCGCCTTTCTTAGGAGCAATAGATATTAACTGGTTACAGGTTTCGACACATCCGATATAGTCCTGCAAACTGTATTGTACTAGTATTTTACTTAATACATCATCTTCATCCTGGGCATGAACTATAGGGAACTGAACTATAAATAAAAAAATGAGTAGCCGTTTTATCATACAAATAAGGTATCAGTATAAGTACTGAGTATTAAGACTAAAATCAATTATTAAAAAAATCGGAAGCTATAGTAAAAACGTCGTTAAAGCATTGGTTCACCTGTTCTTTAATTTTCGGGGTAAACGGAAAGGGGTCTTCATGTTTATAATCGTAAGGAAAATCAAGTGTCTCCACCCGAACCGGAACATTTCGGGCCGATCCCTGAAGGGTATTCACAATTTCATAAGCGGGAATAACCGTATCTTTTTCGAGGCCAATGGCAAGGATGCGGTCACTAAGTTCACGAAAACGTTTTTCGCGGAATGCCCGCATATGGTTATAATTTAGCATGCTTAAAAAGGCAATTCCTTCGGGATGCCTCTCGCTCAAATAATGGCGGAGCCGTTCATCGTGTTTAAGATGACTGTCGATATGCTCAATAACAAACGAATATAACGAAACGTTCGATTCGCTGTCGAGAATAAATTTTGATACCGGCGACATCCTGTTAAAAACCGCGCCTCCACAGAACATGCATAGTTTCGATTTAGCGAAAAGGTTATCGGGGTTAGTCATTACCAATATCTCCGAGAGAAGGCTGCCAATGGAATACGAAAAAATATCGATAGAAGCTTCCGGGGCAATATGCGGGTGCTTATCGGCCTGAATCTGCCGGATAAGCCGGATGACATCGTAATACGTTTGCAGTCCCGACCATACAAACCGTTGCGGTTTGGCTTGCAAACGTGTGCTTATGGCCACATTTACCAGCGACGAACAGATAACATCCGGAAACGTTTTTTTCCGCAAGTCACTAACCTCATGCATAAGCCGACGTTCGCACCACTCGTGCGGGGCCCGGTTCATGTGAAAGGCAATGGGAAAAAGTACCACGGCTTTTCCGGTTTGTTCCATCAGGCGTTTGGCCCATGGCAAATATTTGTCCCAGTACTTTTCGTTAAAACCATGTAACATAAGGATAGCTCCGGAGGCTTTATCAACACCCGCAGGTTTAAATATATGATAACGAAAATGGCGGTTCTCTTCTACTTTAGAGTCATGAACATCCAGCATTTCATTGACCGTGCCAACATGGTTTTCAAAATTATATGGATCGGTAGTTATGGCTTGATGGGACTTACACAGATATTCATCTTCTCCCGGCAGGATGTTATAATTAAACGATTCAAAATCCTCGTTAAACAACCCGGTATGCGCATCGATAGCAATATAATCATCGTTATAATTTACTTTATCCTTCAATAACGGATATAACTCAAAATACTCCATAGTTGCCGCATTTTATGAATTATTCAAAAATACTCTGTTTATCGCTGAAAAACGAACAAAGCCGAAGTTTATTAAAGGTTTTGTCTTGTTAAAAAAATTTAAAACTGAACCTGTCACGATGTCAGTTGTTCTCTTTGGTAAGGATTTTGTAATAGTTTTGCTACGATTAAAATTTGAAAACTATGATTTGGATTATATTTGGTGTGTTTATGCTAATAAGCTGGTTAATAAGCCACCAGCTTAAGTCAAAATTTAAGAAATATTCCGAAATACCGATGAATTATGGTATGACCGGAAAAGATGTTGCCGAAAAAATGCTGAAAGACAGTGGTATTTACGATGTTCAGGTAGTATCGGTTGAAGGCGAGCTCTCCGACCATTACAACCCGCTTACCAAAACCGTAAACCTTAGCCGCGACGTATTTTATGGTAACCACGTAGCTGCTGCGGCAGTTGCCGCCCACGAATGCGGTCATGCCGTACAACATGCCCGTGCTTACGTTTGGCTGCAAATGCGTTCAGCATTAGTGCCGGTAGTAAGTTTTGCTTCCAACTGGGTACAATGGATTTTGCTCGGAGGTATTTTGCTTCTTCACAGTTTTCCGCAACTGCTGCTTGTTGGAATATTGTTATTTGCACTTACCACGATATTTAGCTTCATCACCTTGCCAGTTGAAATTAATGCTAGTAGCAGGGCTTTGGTATGGCTGAATACTGCGGGGATTACCAATTACGAGTCGCACCCAAAAGCCCAGGATGCTTTACGCTGGGCTGCGTATACCTATGTGGTTGCTGCGTTGGGTTCTTTAGCCACGCTGGCGTATTACATTATGATTTATATGGGAAGAAGAGACTAAAAAGATTAATTGAGAATATTTGGCCCGGAGGTTAACTTCCGGGCTTTTTATTTAATCGCAAACCGTCAATTTTTCAGGGTTGGTAAGGTATTCGAACATAAGCTCAATCTGGCTGTCGGTAATGCGTTCAACGGACAACGGTGGAAGCTTTTCGGAAGTAAAGAAGCCGGCATCCAAAGTTTCGTCGCCGGGCTTGGGTGTGCCGCCATTATCCCGACATAAAATAAAAATTTTATATACATGCCACGGCGATGGCGGATGATTATGACATTTCTTATCGAGTACGGCTAGAATACGCACAGGTTCTACGTTTAATCCGGCCTCTTCCCAAACCTCCTTAACTGCAATCTCATTGGGCGAAAAACCTATATCAGCCCATCCGCCGGGTAACGACCAGCAACCATCGGCCTTCTCTCGAACCATTAGTATCTTATCGCCGCGGAATACCACGCCACGAATGTCAACTTTGGGAGTCTGATACCCCTGTTCATGCTCAAATAACGTTATGATCCTTTCGATGGGTGAGGTGCTCAACGCCTCCATCATTTCAAAACTAATCTGGCGCAATTGGCCATATCGTTCAATATCAAACTGATTTTGAGAAAAAGCCAGTCCTATCTGTGCAATAGACTGAATCTTCTTGGCATACTCAAGGAACAACAGGTTTATCATAATTACTGCTTTTATAAAGTAAAGGTACCCTCAATTTGGGCTTTAACGTAAAATTAACTAAGTTTAGATTGCAATTTAATATAAGCATTATGGAAACTCCCTTCGACTTAAATAAAACAGAAAAGAATACATTTCCTTCTCTTCGCCAGGCTTTCGGACTTTTAGGCATATTATTGTTAATAAGCGTAATTGCATCTATTCCGCTCGCTTTCTTGCAAAACAAAGCAACGCCGCAAACAAAATCGCTGTTAAATGTCTTGGGCTATTGTATTTCGATGGGAGTGCTGCTAATTGTGGCCATTCGAATGAGGCAGAGCCGTCATTTTTTGTGGCGCAAGATTCCCTGGTCGTTAATCGGGCTTGTACTGCCTTTCGTCTTCAGCTTAAGTATCATTATTGAACCGGTTATCGATCTTATCCCAATGCCAGATTTCGTAAAGGAGCTTTTTTCCAGTCTCATTACAAACGATGGTTATGCTTTCTTTATGGCAGTTATCGCTGCCCCATTGCTGGAAGAACTTATTTTCAGAGGTGTAATACTCGACGGATTCTTAAAACGTTATTCCCCGGCAAAAGCTATCATCTGGTCGAGCGTTCTTTTTGGGATTGCCCATTTTAACCCGTGGCAGTTTATTGCGGCATTTGCATTTGGATGCGTTGCAGGATGGTTGTATTGGAAAACAAACTCACTTATACCAGGTATAGTAGCCCATTTTTTTAACAATTTCTGTGCATTTGTAATGATGCTTTTCACCGGCGATTCGTTTAGCTCAACTCAACAACTGATGGGTTATGGAAAAATGTATTATATCCTCTACGGTATCTGTTTGGCAGTATTTGCCGTAACGTTTATGACAATCCGGAATAAACTAAAATTAAATATATTAACCGAAAAAATAGATTAGGTTCTCCTTTATTTATAATTGTTTATGTAATAAATTTAAAATTTCGTCAAAAAGCGATATTAATCATTGAGAATAACTGAGGGTTTTATTAATATTATGGGCTAAATATTAAACAGTTAATTCAATCTCCGATTAACCCTTTTGGATATGAAAAAGTTAGCCCTAAACATGCTTGTTATCAATGTGCTTCTTTTGTTACAATATGGATGTACCAGTAACCAACTCCCACCTACTGATCCTTTAAACAGGATAACAGCACTGGCCGAGGAATCGCTGCCCCAAATTAAAGAAATTGACAAAAAAGGAGCAAAAACAGTGGGGTCAAAGGATATTCAAACAATTCAGGAACTTCTCCGGGAAAAACTGGCCATTGAAAAACTGACCGAAGATAAGCTTAAGAAAATAGTTGACAACGAGTACAATAAAGAAATACTTTTTGAGCAAGAGGGTAATAAAGATAAATTCGTTATAAAAAAGATAACCTTTAAAAATGCTTCTTTACAAGATAGCGAAATAACCATAAATCTTCAGGCTGAAATAGAGACCATCGCAGACCTTTCGTCGAATGTTGAAGGCATTATTGTAGACACAAACGGGATTGAAATTCACAAAGAAAAATTTTTTCCCGAAGAAGAAAAGTCACATGGCATAAAGGCCGGAGAACATGTCACATTATACTGCAACCTGTCAGCCTCCAACGTATCTAATTTCAGCAAAATCATTGTTCGTTGACTTTCCAAAGAAAAAGCCCTTCAAGAAAAAACTCCTGAAGGGCTTAACAACAACGTTAATCTAAATACTAATTCTTATTTATATTCGTCCCAGCTTTTAATCTTAACTTCGTCAATATTCCTTTTGCAAACGGCTGTCAGGAAAGCACTTGCCAGACGTGCGTTAGTAATCAACGGGATGTTATAGTCCACAGCGCTGCGGCGAATGGTATAATCGTTATTAAGCTCGGTTTTCGAAAGATTTTTTGGAATATTGATAACCAAATCTATCTTTTTGTCGCGGATATAATCGAGCGTATTGGGTGATTTATCTTCATCCGGCCAGTGAAGAGCAGTTACTTCAATGCCGTTGCTCTGGAGAAAATCGGCAGACCCCTTGGTGGCGAACAGCTTATAACCATTCTCTACCAACAATTTGGCAGCAGGGAGCAGTTCCACTTTGTCGCGTGCAGGTCCAGTAGAAAAAAGGATATTCTTCTTCGGAATTTTATATCCTACAGAAAGCATCGATTTTAAAAGTGTTTCGTAATAATCCTCGCCAATGCAGCCAACTTCACCGGTTGAAGCCATCTCAACACCTAAAACCGGGTCGGCTTTGAGCAAGCGTTGGAATGAGAACTGAGGAGCTTTGATACCCATATAATCGAGGTCGAAAATCGATTTGTCGATCGGTTTAACCGGTACACCAAGCATGATTTTCGAAGCCAAATCAATCAAGTTAACTTTCAGTACTTTCGAGACAAAAGGCATGGAGCGTGAAGCACGAAGATTACATTCAATAACCTTGATGTCATTATCCTTCGCCAAGAACTGCATGTTGAAAGGACCGGAAATATTGAGTTCTTTGGCAATCTTACGAGCTATACGCTTGATGCGGCGAACCGTTTCGAAATAAATTTTTTGCGGAGGGAACACCATGGTTGCATCGCCACTATGTACACCGGCAAATTCAATATGTTCGGAGATCGCATAAGCCATCATTTCACCATTGCAAGCTACGGCATCGATTTCGATTTCTTTGGCATTTTCGATAAACTCGGAAACTACCACCGGATATTTCTTCGAAACATTAGCAGCAAGTTCAAGGAAATGGGTCAGTTCTTCGGGGTTCGAAACCACATTCATCGCTGCACCCGAGAGTACATACGACGGACGGATCAATACCGGAAATCCAACATGATTGGTAAATTCAACAATGTCTTCAACACTGGAAAGCTCCTTCCAACGCGGCTGATCAATGCCCAGATTATCGCACATGGTGGAGAATTTATGACGGTCTTCGGCACGGTCAATCGAAAGCGGAGATGTTCCAAGAATAGGAACTTTCTGGTCGTGCAAACGGATAGCAAGGTTATTCGGAATCTGACCTCCGGTTGCAATAATTACTCCTTTAGGAATTTCGAGATCGGTAATATCGAGTACGCGTTCGAGCGAAAGTTCGTCGAAATACAGACGATCGCAGGTGTCGTAGTCGGTACTAACGGTTTCGGGGTTATAGTTAATCATGATCGAGCGGTATCCCTGCTCTTTAATGGTATTCAAAGCACTTACACCGCACCAGTCGAACTCAACCGAGCTACCAATACGGTAAGCCCCCGAACCAAGAACTACGACTGACTTTCCGTCAATATCAAACTTAACATCGTGGTTATCGCCATGATAAGTAAGATAGAGATAATTGGTTTTGGCAGGATATTCGGCGGCAAGTGTATCAATCTGTTTTACACAGGGAACAATGCCTTTGGACTTACGGAAAGTTCGCACTTTAAGTAACGAATCTTCCATGTCGTTATTATCTTCTTTAAGAACGTAACGGGCAATTTGAAAGTCAGAATATCCCGACTTTTTGGCTTCGAGAAGCAAATCGAGAGGAAGCTCTTCGAGCGTATTGAATTCTGCAAGTTTCTTTTTCAGCTCATAAATATTACGGAGCTTAATGAGGAACCAATGGTCAATTTTGGTAAGTTGGTGAATCTGGTCGACCGTATATCCTTTGTCAAATGCTTTGGAAATAACAAAGATTCGCATATCGGTAGGTTCGTTCAGTTCCTTCTCGATATCTTCAACTACGATGTCTTTATTACCAACAAATCCGTGCATACCCTGACCAATCATGCGCAGACCTTTCTGGATAGCTTCTTCGAAAGTTTTTCCGATGGCCATAACCTCGCCCACACTCTTCATCGACGAGCCAATCTGACGCGAAACACCAACGAATTTGCTCATATCCCAACGGGGGATTTTAACAACTACGTAGTCGAGTGCCGGTTCAAAAAAGGCTGAGGTAGTTTTGGTAATTGAATTCTTAAGTTCGTGCAAACCATAACCCAACCCGAGTTTAGCTGCCACAAAAGCCAATGGATAACCAGTTGCTTTAGAAGCCAGTGCCGACGAACGCGACAGACGGGCATTTACTTCAATTACACGATAATCTTCAGAATTAGGATCGAAGGCATACTGAACGTTACATTCACCTACGATACCGATATGACGAATGATTTTAATTGCCAGGCGACGAAGTTTGTGATATTCGCTGTTGGTAAGTGTTTGTGATGGAGCTACTACAATACTCTCGCCGGTATGGATACCCAGCGGGTCGAAGTTTTCCATGTTACAAACCGTGATACAGTTGTCATACTGGTCTCGAACCACTTCGTATTCAACTTCTTTCCAACCTTTGAGTGATTCTTCAACCAAAACCTGCGGAGAATACGCAAAAGCTTTAGTCGCCAATTTCTGAAGTTCGTCCATATTGGAGCAGAAACCAGAACCCAAACCACCGAGCGCATAAGCAGCTCGGATGATAAGCGGGAAACCAATGGTTTCGGCAGCTTTGATGGTATCTTCGAGGTTTGAAGCGGCAATACTGCGGGCAGTTTTAACATCAATCTCGTTGAGTTTGCCAACAAACAAATCGCGGTCTTCGGTATCCATAATTGCCTGAATAGGCGTACCAAGCACACGAACATTATATTTTTCGAAAATATTTTCTTTGAAGAGAGCGATACCGCAGTTAAGCGCGGTTTGTCCGCCAAACGCAAGCAAAACGCCATCAGGTTTTTCCTTTTGGATAACCTTTTCGACGAAGTAAGGGGTTACCGGGAGAAAATAAATCTTATCGGCAATACCTTCGGAAGTTTGAACTGTGGCAATGTTGGGATTAATAAGAATGGTGAAAACGCCTTCTTCGCGTAACGCCTTTAGCGCCTGAGACCCGGAATAATCGAACTCTCCTGCTTCTCCGATTTTTAGCGCACCCGAACCCAGTACAACTACTTTCTTAATGCTTTTGTCCATCTATGTATAGTATTATATGTATTAACTGAAATTTGAAAAGTGAAAAAGGAAGGAGGTAAATTGTGATGAAGTTAACTTTATCGCTAAGTTACCCAATCACTTAATCACTGAACTCTGTGCTAAAAAGCCCACAAAATTTCAGGGTGTAAAAGTATATGTTTTATAGCACTTAATAAAATATTTTTTATAACGAAGCTTAGAATATCGCAAAAACTTCGCATCGATCCTGTTAATCCCTAATTTTCAAAATATAACAATTTGGCAGATATTCCTGCCCAGCTTCGATAGATTACAAAAGCAGGAAGCTTTCCACAATTTGAGGAAATCATTCCTCGGATTAGTTCCTCCGCTTGGCAATATTCTGAAATTACATACAAATTCACAGTATTATCCTTCCCTGCGCCCAACACTTTAAAAATAATAGCCTTATTAAAAGCTTTCTCAACCTTTTATTCACAAAAATGGTTCGTCTTTAAAATGATTGACTTTTAAGCATTAACCTACCAAACTATCGTTAATAATAATTAACACTCAAAAATTAATTATGGTATGGCTTTTGCATTTCTGTAAGTAAAATCTTCAAAGCCATGAAAACACGATTATTTAACGAAACCAGAAATATCGCACTCTACAGTGCATTCATCTTCGCTTTTGGGCTTGGAAACATATCAGTTTTTGCCCAACCCGGTCACGCCTGGGGACATTATAAAAAAGAAAACAGAGAAAACAACCGGGAAGACAGAGACGACAATAGAGGAAGAGACAACGAAGGCAGAGGCAACGATCGCCACGGAGATTGGGGAGAAAAGCCCGGCAATGGACATGCTTATGGTTATTACCGTAACCATGGGAATGGAAATGCTTATGGACATTATAAAGAAAGAGATTATTACCGCGAACCGCACTGGCAATACCGAAGTATGCCATCTCGCGGAGCTGTTGTTTCATATGCTCCGGCAGCCAGTGTAGCCCTTAACTTCAGGGGACTGTCTTTCTTCTTTAACAATGGTGTTTATTACCGTCCGTACGAACGAGGTTACAGAGTGGTTGGCGCACCCGTTGGACTGAGAATTAATGCTCTGCCCCGAGGATGTGTCGAACTTTCAGTTGGCCGTATGCCTTATTACTATTATTGCGGAACCTATTATCGCAACTATGGCGGATATTACGAAGTAGTAAGGCCTCCTGTCGGTGCGCTTGTAGAAAGCATCCCTAACGGATACCGCGAAATGAACATCGACGGTGAAACATACTACGTTGTAGATGGCGTTCAGTACAAACCCGAACTTTGCAACGGAGAGGTTTGGTACCGGGTTTTAAAAGTAAGCTGATTGCAAAACCAACAATAACAAAAGAGGCTGTCAAATTTTGGCAGCCTCTTTTGTTATTAGCAAAAACCCGAGATAGTCTTTCATTTTTATTCCAACAGGTTTATTGGGCAAAATAGTACACCGAGAATAGCCTTTTTCCTACCTAAACAACTTACCTTCCAAAATTTTAAACAGATTCTTAGTAAAAAGCATATTGCCTAAACAAAGCAGGCTCAACATCCGTTATTTTAAGCCATATTTGTACAAATACAAAAATCAATTGTATTTTTAGCATCAAATCTCCAATCTTTAAAACCTAACATCATGTCGCTACATTATGTTTCACGGCTTTCGGCAATAATCGTGCTTGTACTTCTGCTGCCGGTTAAAGCCTTCTCTAACCCCGACGCGCCAAAATCAAGAATTGCCAAACGTGATTCTATTCTAAAAAAAATCAATCCTCCGGCTATTCCGGCATATTCAATTTCTATTATATCGTTTGGGGCTAAGGGCGATTCAATTACAAACTGCAAACCGGCCTTCGACAAAGCCCTGAGAATCGCAAAAAAAAGAAAAGGATTAAAGATTGTGGTACCTGCCGGAATCTATTTTGTTGACGGCCCGCTGCAACTGGTTAGCAATGTGTGCATCGAGTTGCAGAAAGGCGCACGCCTTAAATTCAGCACTAACCCGGCGAGCTATCTGCCCGTGGTATCTACCAGTTGGGAAGGGACGTTCCTTTATAACTACAGCCCGTTTATTTATGGCTACCAGCTCGAAAATATCTCGATAACCGGCCAGGGAACCATCGATGGAAATGCTTCCCAAACCTTTAATAAATGGAAGGATTTACAGGAAAAAGACCAAATGCTTAGCCGCGACATGAACCATAACAACGATGCGTTTAAAAAACGTCTTTTCGGGAAAAACCATTACCTGCGGCCTCAGCTCATTCAACTTTTTGAGTGCAAGAATATCCTTATCGAAGGGGTTAAGATTATTAACTCGCCGTTTTGGTGCATTCACCTGCTTAAATCGGAAAATGCCACCATCCGCGGTATTAGCTACGATGCCAAAAACCTGAATAACGACGGCGTTGACCCCGAATATTCTAAAAATATATTGATAGAAGATGTAGATTTTAATAACGGCGACGATAATGTTGCCATCAAATCGGGTCGCGACCACGAAGGACGTTCCACAGCCATTCCTTCCGAAAATATCATTATCCGCAACTGCCGCTTTAAAGGGTTGCACGGCGTGGTTATCGGAAGCGAAATGTCGGGCGGAGTACGTAATGTGTTTATCGAGAACTGTACGTATGGAGGATATTGCAAACGCGGCATTTATCTGAAATCAAACCCCGATCGTGGTGGTTTCATCACCAACATTTATGTGAACAACGTAAGCTTCGACAAAGTAGAGGATTGCTTTTTCATCACTTCCTACTATCATGGCGAAGGCAAAGGTTTTGCTACCGACATCCATAACGTGTTTGTTGACGGGCTGAAATGTCGTCAGGCCACCAATGCGGGTCTTGTGGTTCAAGGCTTTCCCGGGAAAAAGGTCAGAGATATTTATTTTTCCAATGTCACCATCGACTCTGCTCCCATTGGTGTTAGCTTTACCAATACCGAAAACATTGTGATGAACGATGTTACTATTGGTGGCGAGATGAAAGAACCTTCGGCCGCAAAATAGCCAGAGAAGTTGCAGATATAATATGTTGCTCCCGATTTCGGTTGGAATAATAAAACTTAACGAGAGTTACGTAAAGTCTGCTTAAAAAATTACGAAGAATTTAAAGCTAAACACCCTCCACAGAAAAACCGGAGGGTGTTTAACAACAACAAACACTACCCCGAAATAGGAGTTATAGGTAAACGTGCCAGGTTGCGGCGAAGAATGTTGCGAATCTTTGATTCAAAATGTTTTGTGCGCCGGGAAAAATTACATCTTTGGTTGTAGAATGCTAACGCGGTTTCCTTCCGTATCAATAAATGAGACATAAGCGCCAACACCCGGAATATCAACCGGTGCACCAAGAACTTCTCCACCTGCCTCTTTTATTTTGTTTATTGAGGCGTTAATGTCATCTACAGCAATAACAATAGACGGATGTGGTGCAGGCATATCGGCTGTTTTCGGATAAAAACCTCCGTTAATAGCTCCTGGCACCGTTGGTCGTCCATTATTATCCGTTTCGGTAGTTGCAACAGTTACATAATTGCCCATTTCTTCTCCGAAAAACTGGGGCTTCCAGCCAAACACATTTGAATAAAAACCAGCCATGCGATTTCTATCATCAGCAGGCATTTCGAAATGTACAACAGGATTCATGTTCTTAAATTTTAGGTTGAATGAAAAGTTATTTATAAACAAACTGCTTCATTTAAAGTTACAAATACTTTTCAAAATTTAGAAACTGCTTAAATTTTAAGCATCGTTCCGTTAGTACCAGAACAAAGGGTGCAGCCTTTCCCTGCCTATATAATTTTCTTACAGAGAATTTAAACAGCTTCTTAAAAAATACTCCCGAGATGCAAAACTCTTATTTTGCCGGCTATCCTTTGTAACCTGTTTTTAAAAGAGGCGTATACAACCGATTGTTGAGTTAATAAATATCGAAATTCCTTCATGTTAATTTAAGATATACTAAATACTAAATGATTAATCTTAAGCCGATATGAAAAAACTATGGAGCTGCCGTCAATTAGCTGAAAAATACAGCGATTACACCAGTTTTTATAATTGATTGTGCAACTCCTGTTAGAAAAAATTGAATAACTATGGAAAAAATCGATAGAAAGGGAATTATTGGTAAATCATTTATATTCTTGATAATTACAGCCTTTCTGATGTTCTTGTACGAATCGTTTAAACAATTATTGTTTCCTCACATTTCAATATGGGCTTCACACATCATCACCATTATTATTGTATCGGCTTTCGGTTCGTTTTTATCGTATTTCTATTTCTTAAGTACAGCTTTAAAAGCAATGTATGCCAAAGAGATTGACAGACGGCATCAATATCAGCAGATAATAACGGCGATGAATAAAAATCTCGAAGAAACTGTTGCGGAAAGAACTGAATCGTTACAACAAATGAATGAGGAACTAAGCCTTGCCAAACGAAAAGCTGAAGAAGCAAACCGCTTGAAAACTGTTTTTCTCCAAAATATAAGTCACGAAATTTGTACACCCTTAAATGCAATCATCGGATTATCGGGTATTATCGAAAATAACTACGACAATAAGGACAAGCTTGTTAGCTATTCGTCGATTATAAAGCAAAATGGAACGGATTTACTTGGTCTGATTACTGAAATCCTTGATGCTTCGCGCTTAGAATCGGGAAAGATGCCGGTTTTGACCGAAATTGTGTGTATTGATGAATTAATGGACGAGTTAAAAGTTTTTGCAACAGGCCTTAGCGAACGATTAAAAAAAGAAGGGGTGAAATTTATTGTCAATAATTATAATTGCCCACAAAATGCCATAATCGCCACCGACAAAACTAAATTAAAGCGGATATTTACCAACCTTATACATAATGCTTTTAAATTTACCCATTCGGGAGTTGTAGAAATAGGTTGGGCGCAAACAGATGATCTGACGTTTTCCTTTTATGTTTCCGATACAGGTATTGGTATCGACGACGAACAATTACCCTTAATCTTTGAACGGTTTATACAAATTGACGATACCCTTACCCGTAAATATAGTGGTTCGGGATTAGGCCTGTCTATCGTTAAAGGGTTTATCGACCTTTTAAATGGTACTATAACTGTAAAATCGATAAAAGATGAAGGCTCAATCTTTACCTTTACAATACCCGACAAAATATACGAAACGGATGCTTCAATACTGGTTGGCAAAATAGATATGGGCAGGTATTCCAACTAAGTGTTTGGTTTCCTTTAATGCAATCCATTCTCGACCGCAAAAGTTACCAAGCTGGCAGTATTTTTATTACCTGTCTTCTTTATCAAATTGTTACGATGTGTTTGGGCGGTGCGTTCGCTAATAAACAGGATGTCGGCAATTTCACGATCGGTTAGTCCCCTACTTACCAACTTCAGGATTTCGTGTTCGCGTTTAGATATTTTTTCAATTTTAGACTGGTTTTTCAACCGGTTTATTTCCTTTAAAGCATCAAAAAGCTGTGCATTGCAATTTACAGGTTCCCAAAGTTTAAACCCCGAAGTTACCAGTTGCCAGGGAATGCCGTTGGCAGTACGTTTAAATACAAACGTTGTAAAGTATAACCAGTGGCACTCATTTAATTGATTTTTATACCGTGCTATTCCGGTAAATATATCTTCGCCCGGGTTAGCGTTAAAATAATCCACCGATTGCCTTACCATATCCGTGTCAAGAGGAAGCATATTATTACATAAACAACCAACATCGTTGCCAAACGCTATTTCGTTTGCATCAACGGCCATATCAATAGCCTGTTCGTTACGCCATATATTATATGCCGAATTTGCATCATCAAATTGATCAATTTGATACATGCATACAAATGCCGGAATCCCATTTAACAATGCTTCGAAGTGTTGTACCCTTTCTTTAAGCTGTTCAATCTCGGCTCTCAAAATGTCATCATTGCTAATTATCATAACTGATTAACGGTTTGTTAGTGACTAAAAATACGACTTTTTTCGTATTGCTCATCTTATCCGGTTAATTTATTTTTGAACATCACCAATGCAACGTCCCACAGATACTTTTCCGTAAGGGAACAATACAATTAGTATAAGATTAAGGACAGTTGGATGTGTTATAGGTTCTGTGATTATTGTAACCGGGTTAATTCCAATTATATTCATCCCAATTGCAGGTTGGACAGGAACAATTCCAACTGGAATAAGAGTAATGCTAATTGGAATAAGTAAAATTCCAATTGGAACAGGAGCTGTTCTATCAGGAATAGGAAGAATTATAATTGGAAAAGTAACTGTTCCATCTGAAATAAAAATAATTCCAATTAGACCCGGAATTATCCTAATTAGAATAGAAAGAATTCCAACTGTCACAGAAACTATTCTAATTGGAACAAGGAGTATTCTAATTAGAAAAGACACTATTCCATCTGGAATAAAGACTACTCTAATTGGAAAAGTAATAATCTCAATTACAGCAGGAAGAATTTTAATCGGAACAGGGATTATTCCAACTAGAATAGAAAAAATTCTAATTAGAACAGAACTAATCGTAAATACAGCAGATGAGAGTGTTCATTAAACTGATATAAAATAACCTTCTTATCCTTTTATACACATTATGTTTAACATTTAAATTTCACGTTTTATGAAAAAGATCAAAGTAGTATTAGATTTTATTAAACTTTCGGTAACTGAAAAAATTTCCTTTTACCGTAATGCAATTACTAAGTTAAGTACAAATGGTAGTACGTTTTCAAATCCGGATATACGTCTGGAAGACGTTAAATCTTTGGTAGATTCGCTTGAAGAAAGGGCTCAGGCCGCAAAAGACGGCGGACGGGCTGCTACTGCTGCCATGTATGCCGCAGAAGAGGTCGCTGATAACGCTTTTCGGATATTGGCTGCTTTTGTAGACAGGATAGCCAATGGTGATGAAACCATTATCCTGAGTTCCGGATTCAACATCAGCAAGCAACCGGTAACTTCTAAAAAACCAGATTTGTCGGTAGAGAATGGTATAATTTCAGGAAGTGTAAAGTTAGTTGCCAAAGCCGTTGAAATGGCAGGAGCTTATATTTGGCAATATGCCAAAGACACCATGCCTGCTAACGAAAGTGACTGGCTTACTGCCGGACACAGTACTCGTGCTACATTTGAGCTGTCAGGACTTGACATTGCCTCTAAATATTGGTTTCGCGTTGCTGCTATAACTCCCGATGGCACTACCGATTTTACTCCGGCCGTATTAAAAATCGTCATATAGGGTTAATAATTAGGGTTCCCCCTGTCAGGTTTAATAATCTGGTGGGGGGTTTTTGCTTTATTGTGGGGAAGTCTTAATCCGAATTATTTAATTATACCTATTATAAAGCTTCACCTTTAGCTAATGTCTAAAAAAATTAAACATGTAACGCCAGGTAAAGGATAAAACTATAACGCCGGATTAATACCTCGCATCAAGATAAATTCAACTGTTTTACAAAAAGTTACACCTATTAATTATTTAAATAATATGACAGAAATTGATATTGACCCCACAAAAGAGTATATCGAAGTTCAAATTACTTCACAGTCGCTTCACGCGCTTGGATTTGAAATTATGCTATATGCCCCGGATGGAAGTACTGTAATTGAAAAATTTACAGGTGATACCTGTGTAAATAATCCATTTACCCAAACATTAAAACTAAAACCATCCGACAGTAAAGGAACCTATATCAGTGGAACATTTACGGTGAGTTCTCCGGACGGAAGAGATTATCCTTATTCAATTGTCTTTTCAATTTTAGAAGATAATAACCTGATAAAACCCAACATTACGCTTACAGGAACAACTTCGGGCGGGCAAGACACATCAATAGAAAATTATCATCTAAACTAGATTCGCATAAAGATGAAAAAAATTATATATGCCTTTTTGATTTCATTATTAGCCGGAAATTTATTTGCTCAAAAAGATAGTATAAAAGCCGGTTGGGGAAGTTTAGATTATTCTATACCCGAATCTCCTGCTTTCAATTTGTTGGGCAATAATCCTGATAATATTCTCAAACCATCGTCGGTTAGGAGTATAGCCCTTAATATTGGCAATTATTATTTAGCAAACGGAAGTTCTATCCCTAAAAATTTTGCAGTAGAAATTGCGCCGTTACTACTTAATCCTAAAGCATCGTTAAACGAGTATAATAAAAATACGTTTTTGTATCGCACAAGGCTTTCGCTAGGATCAAATGTATTGAGTAACGGAGCTTATGAAATGGCCGAGGGGATACGCTTTACAATAATTGACAAAACTGATTTGAGATGTAACGATGATTTCCTAAAAATACTTTATCAAACTTGTACTAATACAAGTGTTGTTATAAATAAAGCCATTGAAGATTATGTAAAAAGCAATCCTTCAGAATATAAAAATAGCATAGAAGCAAAAGAAGCTTATAAAACCGATGCTGCATTTAAAGCGAAGATTAATGATTTGTCCAAACATTATTTTACCAACGATATGGTAAATCCCGATTCGATAAGTAAAATAAGAGATATAAAACGACAAAAACTTTGGAATGCAGCTATATGGGAAGTAGGACTTGCAGCCATGCAACATTCGTCAGATTCATTGATTAACCATTCCCGATTTTCTAAAATAGGTTTATGGACAACTTATGGCTCTCATCTTTCAATGAACGATCAATTGTTGATAGGTGGGAAGTTAAGTATGGTTGATTCCCTTTCGAAATGGCATTGCAATGTAACTATTGGTGCTCGTTATTACTATGGAAGCAACGAATTACGCGCTTTTGTACAAGGTGAATACCGGTACGAAAAGGATATGAGTGCGGCCTCTGCATCGTTGGGATGTGTGTTTAATATTACAAATGGTATATGGGGCCAATTTGCCATGAATTTTATTTTTGATAACAAAGGAAATGTGACTTACGGTCCCGGACTTAATATAAGTTTTGGAACTCCGGAAAAGAAAAAGATATAATAATATCAGCCGTGGATTAAGCTTGTTGTAGCTTAATCCACGGGACTTCCTTTAACCATATAGCCCTTAATTCTTGTTTCATATTTAAGACAAAGCCGATAGTTCGGCTTGTTTTTTATAATAGAATCAATAGTTATGGCTATTGCCCCTTATTCGAGAATAGCTACAACTACTGATTCTATTTGTTTATAATAACTTTATACATAGTATATTTCAAAAATAAGACCTGTATTATTTAACAAAAGATAAAACAAATTAAAAAGAACACTAACTTAGCCATGCACAAAGGCAAAGCTTATAATCATTTTTGCTAAAAACATATCTGTAGCTAAAGCGGGAATAAGGGCAATGGGGTTACTGGGAGATATTTGGCGTTATACAAGAAAATTAAAACTTAGAATATATTATTAAAATACTCAACAGATGAACAAAGAGAATAAAAATCGAATTTGTCCGGTTGAAAAGGCTGGAGGACTTGATAATAGTATCAGAAGATTGTTGCAAAACCCACATAAAATCTTAAAACCCTACATAAAAAAAGGAATGGTAGTTCTTGATTTAGGATGTGGTCCTGGTTTTTTCTCAGTTGAAATTGCTCGATTGCTTATGAATTCAGGAGAGGTTATTGCAGCAGATTTACAAGAAGGCATGCTTAATATAGTAAGGCAAAAGATAAAAGGAACAGATTTAGAACAAAGAATTAAACTGCATAAATGTCAAGAAGAAAGTATTGGCTTAACTGATAAAGTAGATTTTATTTTGGCATTTTATATGATACATGAGGTGCCAGATCAGAACAAGTTATTTAGAGAATTAAAATCAATACTAAAGCCTAATGGATTAATATTTATTATTGAACCCAAATTTCACGTTCCCAAACAATCATTTGAACAGATGATTGATAAAATAAAAACTATCGGATTGGAAATTATGGATAGACCTAAAATATTTTTTAGCAGGGCAGTTGTATTGACAAATAGATAGTAGTAAAACCACAAATGTTCACCTGCGCTATAATTAATTGCCGTTGCATTGCCAGTTTTAATGTCTGTTGTACGCTAATATGACAGGAAAGGTGCCTAATCATAGCAACGTTGATAATCTCAACCAAGTACCTGAGATAATTTCATTTCAAAACATGCCCCAATAGTAAACATAAAAAAGGCCAGCCGGAGAATAATCCCGACAGGCCTTTTCGATTATTAAGGTTTAACTAATGCCTATTTTACAACAAGTTTTTGTGATGTGGTAAAATCGTTGCTGGTAACTTTCAGCACATATACCCCTTTGGCTGCCGAAGTGAGATCAATCTGATCGGTAGTTTTCGAATTCGCTGCATATATTAATCTTCCGGTCAGGTCGTACACTTCAATGTTGGTTAATTTAGAAGCCGACTTAATGTTAAACACTCCTCGCGAAGGATTGGGATATACGCTCAATACGTTGGGAGATACGGAAGATAACGAAGGAACTGCAGTTACTTTTTCGAGTGTAAATGTAAAATAGTTTACGTTGTACCCTGAGGTAACTACAAAAAAACGGAGGACATGATAACCTTTAGTTAAGCGGAATGTAGCGGTGGCTTTTGAGTCGGCCCAAGTTTGCCATCCACCGGTAGCTGCAATGGTTATATTGGAAAGCACAGGCTTGGTATCGGAGTCGGCAAGTAAAAGCTGAGCTGTTCCACCGTTTCCGGCTCCGCGTACTACCAACGAATAAGTAGCGTCGGTATTAACATAAACCAGATAATCGGTATAGTCATTAGCATCGGTATATCCAAGATCCTTGCCTCCATTGGTATCGGTGCAGGTTTCGACAGTCATTCCGTTGTTTACCGAAAAGTTTTCGGCTTCAATAGTTCCGGCAACATAATACCTTGTAGCCATTTTATTCAGTAACGGTGCATTGGTAAAGGTTGCCAATACAAGATTGTTGGCATCTTTTATACTCGTACCGGTGTAGGATATGGTATACGTTGCATCGAACATCATATCGCCGGTAATCGTTAGTTCTATCTGTTTTGTGTCGGTAGCGCTTAAAGCTGCCGCGGAAATGGTAAAGCCGGTTCCTCCGGAAATGGTAAAATCGGAAGGTGTGATGGTTTGTCCGGCTTTTAAATCGTTATTAAAAGCCAGATATACCTTTTTACCATCCGCATCGGTGTGTGCACTCATCATTCGCAGGGGAAGATCGACAACTGCTTTAGGCGCACCCCAAATCATGGCGTTGAGGTTAAACCCGGCCTTATCAATATAAACCCTTAATGTATCTATTCCTTTCCGGAGATAAATATTTTTTATTGTGTCAGAGCCCCATGTAGTCCATGCTCCGGTAGATTTAACCGGAACCAAACCGGAAGCATCTTTTCCGTTTACTTCAAGATGAAATATTCCGGTATTATTTGGAGAAGAAACTCTGAAAACGACGTCATACAAACCCGAAGATTCTGCGTTTACGGTGTATTTCATCCATTCATTATCGCTGGTCCAGCCAACATTATAACCGTTAGTATAAGGGGTGTCGGTGCAAGCCTGAATGTCAACGCCATCATTCCGGTAAACCCCGCCGGTATTCCACGAAGCGCCTCCGGAAGTTCCGGTGGTATTTTCGTAAACTTCGTCGCTATAAGCTACACCTTGTGTTCCCAAGTCGTAATCGGTTAATGATATTGTGCCAGGAATATGGTTGTCCTTAAAAGGTTTAAAATTGGAGTTTCCGGGTTGATTAATAATTGAATAGAGCATATCGTAATTAATCTTACAATTTTTGATGTTCACGCTAGCGGCAAGATCCATCATGGCATTAAAAGCAGTAGTTGCGTCAATTTTAGTACCCCCTTTAATGTAGTTTAGTACCGGGGTCCAGCTTGCAGGACGTGTAGCGCTAACAAAACAATTGGTTGCCCCGAATTTCTTCATTGGCCAAAAGGCAACACCAATGCCATTGGCATTTAGCAGGTTCATTTCGTTGGTGAAATTGGCATTTCCGTTTTCACCGGTTTCGCCACACCATAACGGAGCGTTCTGGGCTGTTCGTAAATTGAGTACCCATTGGATGTTGCTGGTGTTGTTTGCTGTCCAGTATTTATGAAAACTATATGCCATATTGCTGTCCCAGGTTGGGGTAAGTCCTGTAAAATCGTTAGCGAAGCTGTTCCCTTCAATAAAAAGGATGTGGTTATTATCGACCTTTCGGATTTCTTTGGTAATTCGTTTAAATAACGTTAACAACGAGTCGTTTTTTGATCCCATGATTGCCGTGGTGGTGCCGTTGGTTTCGTTGATTAAGTCGTATCCGCCTACCCATTGTTCATTTTTATACCTGTCGGCTAACTTAGCCCAAAGAGCCACGGTTTTGTTTTTGTTGTCCATTGATTCCCACAACATGGGTTTGCTGGAATCATAATCGGAAATATCGGCATTGGTGCCCTGGCCTCCGGGAGCAGCATGCAGGTCGAGGATAGCATAGATTTTATCTGCCGAACACCATTTAACCACGCTGTCCATCCATTGAAACCCCTTATCGAGCCACACATCCGGTTTATCCAGCGGAGTAAAGTATTCGTAATGCATCGGGATTCTCACCGAATTAAAACCCCATTTTTTGATAGAGTCAATATCAGCTTTGGTAACATGATTGTCTAACCAGGCATTATAAAAAACCTGCGTTTGGGTTTCGCCCATCAATTCAATCAATTTTGCTTTAATGGCATGTTGTGTACCTGCATATCCGGAGGTTCCCATCATGTAACCTTCCATCACCATACAGTTTCCAAAGTTTAAACCTTTCAGAATAACTTCATTGCCCGAGCCATCAACAATTGAAGTTCCTGACTGATGCAAAAAACTTTGAGCTTTTACCTGTAACATTGTTGCTATTATAAATATAAATAACAACGTTAATTGACGCTGAATCACGCTTTTCATAAATAATGAATTTAGTTAGTAAGTACATGTGCGCAGTCAGCGATATTTTCAGAAGTCAGCCCAAAAATAAGTAAAATAATGATGCTTCTACAAAAGCCTCTCCTAAATTTTGTGCATGTGGATAAATAAGGGTAGTAAAAGCCTTTCGGAACGGAATTACTGATAACCAGAATAAAAAAGCCTTTCGTCCTACGCCAATTTGCCAAAGCAATTTAGGTGGGACGAAAGGCTAAGCAGTTTTACAAATATTCTTTAGCAAATATGGATTATAGTACGTTTAGAGCATCAAAAATAGCCTTTGTTTCATCGGTTAATTGACTAAACCCGTTGCCAAAATAAGTGTTGATATCCTGAGACGTTCCGTCTTTAAATACCACCTTAAACTTCACATCATAACTTGTTTTGTCATAATACGCATTGGCTTGGGCAATCTTCTTATTGCTGTCGGCATAAACCAATACTAAGGCTGCATATTTGTTAAGAGCTTCAGCAGACCTACTTAAATAAGCTGAATCGGAAATAGTCGTTAATTTATCGAGATCTGTTTGTACGCTGTACAACGATTTAAAATCGACTTTACCAGCCAGCTTAATATTTAACACCTGAAAATAAGCATTAGCTCCGTTTACAAAATTATTAACTGTGCTATCGGATGCAAAAGCCTGGCCAAGGGTATTAACATCGAAACTTCCGGTGGCTGCTGCGTAATAACAAAGAAGTGTGGTATTTCCTCGTAAAAATGAATATTTAACAGACGCACTCGAAGCACTGTATGTAGGGTTAACCACAAATTTGTAAGCTCCAACAGTTATGTAAGTTGTTGATGAAACAGGTAATCCCTGATTATATGTTACAGAAAAACCATATTCGCCAACAGCTGCACCTCCTTTGGTTATTACAGCTTTAAGACTTAACGGTAAATCGGAATAACCATAAGTTTCAGCAGGCGAATTCGCCGACGATGTTGTCGAAAACGTTATAACGATTTTAACATCGTTAGTTTTTCCTGTTTTTGTTGAAGGGTACAGTATTACTACCTGGTTCGCGGTTTTATCATACCAGTCCCAACGTTTAAAGGCATCGTTCCAGGCATGGGTTCCTTTATATTTGTTGAATTCGCTTTGCAGAGATGTTATACTGTCCGCTGAAATAGCCATCGATTTAAATACGCCCGAATAAGCTTTTGCGGATTGGCTCAAAGCTCCGGCAGCCTTCATGGTAGAAAAAACCGCAAAATTTGGAAACGGGTCGACTATTCCAGCAAAATAACTATAAGTTTCAAGACAGCTTAAATCAGTAGAGTTTTGTAATGCATTCAAATTGTTCAGTAACGAATCTCCTGCATTACTCAGACTGGTTTTGCCGGCATCTACATTTTCATCTGCAAAAGGCAGGGAGTTTAGATCTTCTTCATTGTTGTCACTCTTTTTACTACACGAGACAACAAACAGGCTCATCGCCAAAATGATAAATAGAAACGAGTTTTTTTTCATGATAATTCTGGTTTATTGCAATTTGCAGTTTGTTAAACTAACTGTTCTAAATAATTAAGCCTTGCTAAATTAAGTCATTAAGCTAAAATAAGCAATAGTTTATTTTAATCGACATAAATTTAATCCAAAATGGCCAAAAGCTTTATAGCTTATTCTCCTTCGGCGACGGCAATACAGGGTACAACTTTTACAAGTTAATTGAGTACTTACCTGTATGTAATTTTTAGATGTATTTACGCTGATGTGATTAGACTTTTAAGGGGGTAAGAATAAAAAAATCCTAACTTTGTCCTTTTTAAAATAATAAACATTATGATTACCACCGAGCAAGTTAAGGAGTTGGTAGAGCGCGAGTTTGCGCTCAGGAGGCATCTTTGACATCGATAGCCGATTAATCCAGATAGAAGAAGAAGAACAAAAAACCCACGCCCCCGATTTCTGGGACGATCCCAAAGAAGCTGAAAAACAGCTGAAGCTGGTGGCTTCGCTAAAAGATTGGACCTCATCGTTTAACAAGGTCGAAAGCAGTATCGAAGACCTCAAGGTCATCATGGATTTTTTTGCCGATGGCGAAGCTTCCGAAGAAGACGCTGATAAACAATATCAAGTGGCTTCCGAAGCTCTTGAAGACCTGGAGTTAAAGAATATGCTCCGTCACGAGGAAGATGAACTGGGCGCTTTCCTCAAAATCAACTCCGGGGCCGGCGGTACCGAAAGTCAGGACTGGAGCGAAATGCTTATGCGTATGTACACCCGTTACGGCGAACGTAACAACTGGGGCGTGCGCATTGTCGATATTCTCAAAGGCGACGAGGCCGGTATCAAATCGGTAACCATCGAATTTGTCGGACGGTACGCTTACGGCTTCCTCAAAGGCGAAAACGGAGTTCACCGTCTGGTTCGTATCTCTCCGTTTAACGCGCAGGGCAAACGCCAGACCAGCTTTGCCTCGGTGTATGTTTCCCCTGCCATCGACGACACCATTACCATTGAAGTCAGTCCGGCCGACATCACTTTCGAAACGTATCGTTCCAGCGGTGCAGGCGGTCAGAATGTAAACAAGGTTGAAACGGCAGTTCGTCTGCGACACTTACCTACCGGCATTATTATCGAGAACCAGGAAGACCGCTCTCAGCTTAAGAATAAAGAGAATGCCATGCGTATTCTTAAGTCGATGTTGTATGAGCTGGAACTTCAAAAACGTCGCGAAAAGCAAGCCGAGATTGAAGGTAATAAGAAGAAAATCGAGTGGGGCTCACAAATCCGAAATTACGTACTTCATCCCTATAAACTGGTGAAAGACGTGCGTACCAGTCACGAATCATCCGATGCACAGGCTGTTCTTGATGGGGATATTCATTCGTTTATTAAAGCGTTTTTAATGGAGTATGGGGCGGACTAGGTAGTAAAGAAATTAAGGGATTAGGATATTAAGTAATTAAGTAAAGAATGAGGCCGCACAAACAACTTGTTGCATGGAAAGAAGCTATTGAGCTTGTAAAATTGATATACAAGCTTACCAAATTATTTCCGGAAGATGAGAAGTTCGGAATTATATCTCAACTTCGAAGGGCCTCGGTATCGGTGCCCGCAAATATTGCCGAAGGAGCTGCAAGAGCCAGTTCTAAAGAATATTCTCACTTTATCAATATTGCTTTAGGATCATTAAGCGAGATTGACACTTTACTTACAATCTCTTTTGAATTGGCTTATTTACAAGAAATCGATTTTAATAAAGCTATTCAACAAAGCGACAAGGTTACTGCTTTAAGTTCCGGCCTCTATAAATCCATTCTAAATTCCTTAAAATCATAATCGCATAATCACTCAATAACATAATAACTTTTTAAATATGCCAACACCCGAATTTAAGTATCAGGAACCTTTCCCTCTTGGGAAAGAAAAAACCGAATATTACCTGCTTACCAAAGAGCATGTATCGGTAGCTCAGTTTGAAGGAAAAGAAATTTTAAAGGTTGAAGCCGAAGGCATTACCAAGCTTACAAATGCTGCTATGCGCGACTGTTCGTTCCTGCTTCGTCCCGAACATCAAAAACAGGTTGCTAAAATCCTTGCCGACCCCGAAGCCAGCGATAACGACAAATACGTAGCTGTTACCATGCTTCGTAATGCCGAAATCGCAGCCAAAGGCTTGTTGCCGTTCTGCCAGGATACCGGAACTGCCACGGTTTATGCCAAAAAAGGTAACAACGTTTGGACCGATGGTAGCGACGAAGAAGCTATCTCGAAAGGTATTTATAAAACGTACACCGAAGAGAACCTTCGTTACTCGCAGAATGCCGCATTGAACATGTACGACGAAATTAATACCGGAACCAACCTCCCTGCACAGATTGACCTGGTTGCCAGCCACGGAAACGAATACAAATTTCTGTTTATGGCAAAAGGCGGGGGGTCGTCAAATAAATCGTACCTCTTCCAGGAAACAAAAGCATTGCTGAACCCTGTATCGCTTGAGAAATTCCTCACCGAAAAGATGAAAACGCTGGGAACAGCAGCTTGTCCTCCTTACCATATAGCCTTTGTTATTGGCGGAACATCGGCCGACGCCTGTATGAAAACCGTAAAACTGGCTTCCACCAAATATTACGACGAACTCCCAACCGAAGGAAATGAACTCGGTCAGGCTTTCCGCGATGTGGAAATGGAAGCCAAAATTTTGAAAGCAGCCCAGGAGTCCGGTTTCGGAGCCCAGTTTGGTGGAAAATATTTTGCACACGACATTCGCATCGTACGCCTTTCGCGCCACGGAGCTTCGTGTTTTGTGGGTATGGCAGTTTCGTGCTCAGCCGACCGTAACATCAAAGGAAAAATCAACAAAGACGGTATCTGGGTGGAGAAACTGGAAGAAAATCCAGGCCAATACATCCCGGAAGAATACCGTCAGGCTGGCGAAGGCAATGCCGTGAAGATTGACCTTAACCAACCGATGAAAGATATTCTGGCTACATTATCCCAATATCCGGTATCAACACGTCTGTCACTCAGCGGTACAATCATCGTTGGTCGCGATATTGCCCATGCCAAGCTTAACGAACGTCTCGATAAAGGTGAAGGCATGCCCCAATACCTTAAAGATCATCCAATTTATTACGCAGGTCCGGCCAAAACCCCGAAGGGTATGCCATCCGGTTCGTTCGGCCCTACCACAGCCGGCCGTATGGACTCGTATGTTGACCGTTTTCAGGCAGCCGGAGGTAGCATGATTATGATTGCCAAAGGAAACCGCAGTCAGCAGGTTACCGATGCCTGTAAGAAGTATGGCGGCTTCTACCTCGGTAGTATTGGAGGCCCGGCAGCTATTTTGGCGCAGAACAACATCAAAAAAGTAGAAGTACTTGAATATCCTGAATTGGGTATGGAAGCTATCTGGAAAATTGAAGTGGTTGATTTCCCGGCATTCATCCTTGTTGATGATAAAGGTAACGACTTTTTCAAACAAATTAAGCCACGTTCGTGCTAAAATACAGATAAGCGTACTGAGTAATTAGTGCTAAGAAAAAGCTCTTCTAACTTATGTTGGAAGGGCTTTTTGCTATTTTGTGCTCAGAGCTCAGTACTAAATACTTATTACTGGCTTAATTATACCAATACCCGCGTCGGCGATAATAATTTGCAAAAGCTGATCTTTGGGGGATTCTGTATTCGAGGGTTATTTCGTGAGTGCCATTTTTTGAATATCCCTGGTTGAAGGTTTGATTAAACGAATAGGCAATCCTAAAATCCTGCGAAACATACAAACCTAACAATAACGATTGGTACCGGGAGGTGCTATAAGTTGTACCTACCTCGAAGATTTCCCGCGGACCGCTAATCAATCCGGTCTGATATTTAAAACGGATATATGCACTTCCCTGCAGAGTCACAAGATTATCGCGGTTTATTACCATTAATCCCACGTGATAATTAAATAGTTCCGGATTGGTGTTTTTATAAAACGCAGATATATATCTGTGATTTGCATTCAGGTAAAGATTGTCGGACTTCCCCATCGAAAACAAATGAGTTGAGGAAAGACTAAAAACAAAATGGTTATTTTGAAATTCGAATCCAATATTAGCATCGGGCAGGATAGATTTCTCCATCGTGTATTGAATAGAAGGATCAACGATCTCGTCTGCTTCATAGAGAGCCCCACTGACTGATCTGGAAAATATCCCTGCCGAGAGTCCCATGGAAAAAGCCCAGTCCTGCTCGTGCGATGCCCGGTAAGCATAAGCCAACATAGGATTTAACGTCTGTATCACTCCAATTTTGTCTCCAATAATCGAGAGTCCGAGTGCCGATCGTTTTTCGTGGTTATAGCCGGAAACCTGCACGTTAAATACGCGCGGAGCTCCTTTAACACCAGTCCATTGCAGATGGGCATTAGAAAAAAGATAAAGGTAATCGACCCGGGCAATAGACGCCGGGTTGTAACTTCCCCGGTTATAGTAATAGGTAGCTATGCTGATATCGGCCTGAGCCCGTACTTTAGGCACTGTTGCCAAGGTCACGGCAATAAATATATACAGGGTTGGGCACAGTTTCCTCATCGTACTAAAGTAATAAAACCTTTTCGGGTTTGTTCCTGCCGATTTCTATCGGTATAACGAATCAGGTAGAAGTAAGTATCCGGGGCCATTGGATGTTCTTTGTAAGTACCGTTCCATCCGGCTGTTCCTTTATACAATATAAGCCCATGCCTGTCAAATACCTGCAAATCAACGTTGGACATAAAAATATCGTTTATATCATCTCCGTTTGGCGTAAAAACATTTGGAATAAAAAGGTCGATTCCTACATATTGCGAGGCTGTGTCCACGCAGTTGTACTGCGTTGTGGCAGTAAGATGGATTTTATACTGATATAAAAGGTTTGAAACATTGTAAAAATGGTTAATGTTAGCCCCGCTTTCGGTTTTACCATCTCCCATATCCCATTCATATTGCACATCGGTTTGGGCCGCAGATGCTCCGGACAGGGTGTTATGCCGTTTATCCACGGTAGTTGCAGAAAGGGTAAAATCGGTAGACGGAAGAGGGCGTTCTGTAACTTCAATAAATTCTGACTTTTGGCATCCGCGTGCATTTGTTCCTGTAACCGTGAATCCTCCGGATGTTTTTACAACAATTGACGAAGTTTTGTCTCCGGTATTCCATACATAGTTTATTGCATCTCCGGAAGCGGTAAGGGTGGAGCTATTGCCCTTACAAAACGAAGGATTACCCTGGAGGGCTAATACCCAGTCGGGTTCTTCTTTTACAGTTATGTAAGCGGTATCAGAAATACAGCCAGTGCTCGAATGACCAATCATCCAGTATTTTCCTCCGGGAGCTCCTACTTTTATAGAATCGGTAGTAGCTTTATTACTCCATGTATAAAAATAAGCGCCATAGGCTTTTAACGTAGTAGTTTCTCCGGGGCAGTACGTTGAATATCCTTTAATTCCAACCAAAGGTGGGGAAAACGATTCTACCGTTTTATTGAGTGTATCGGCACAGGTAGACGGCGGGTTTGCCAAAATAAGGCTAACCGGATGTAATCCCGAAGAAGCAAAGGAATATTGCGGATCTTTCAGCGTTGATGTAGAAGTTTTGCTCTCTTTAAAATCCCATTTATAGGTTAATGTTCCGTGTGTTGCCGTGGAGAGATTGGTAAACTGAACCTTATTTGAGAAACAATCGAGCATATACGAACTGAAAGCAGCTTTGGGCTCGTACCTGGCAATCGTTGAATGAAGTGTAACACTACATCCCGTGGCCGAATTCATCTCGCAGTAATACGTAGCTCCTTCGGCGGGATTGGCCAGGGTCAATATTTGTGAGGAACCAACTGTATTTCCATTACTATCGGTCCATTTATAAGTTTCAAAGCCATTAGGGCCGGTAAGTACGGCTTTGGAATCGCCAGAACAATATTTTACGGTGATGTACATGGGAAGGCATTTAGCCACAAAATAAGCATAGCCATAATGATACCTTCCGGTACAGTCAGCCGACATAAATTCAACGGTAATGGTTTGCCCGATATATTTAAGCAAGTTGGCGCCAACCGTTGTCCAGTCCCTCCATTTCACTGGGCTGATGGAGCCCGAAGGAGTGTACGATTGAAATCCCTTTACATTGGCACTCGACGAATATACATCGTAATTTGCACAATCGTGAATAGTATCACCTTTGCTATCGAATAAGGTTACCCGAAAACGAGGTTCCATCTTTTCAGTGTGATCGCTGGCATATTGTAATACACAGGCAAATTTAAGGATTAGTAAAGCATTGGTTGAGTCAATTACCATGGTGTAGCGCAAGCTCTGCTCCCAGCCTCTCGGATTGGTATCGCCGGACAGAATCGCATCGCCTAAACGGCAGGAGTATTTATATCCGGAAGGAACCTTCCGCAAAGCATACCCGGTATTGACGTCATAAGCTGTAGTATCGGTCATGATGGTATGCCTCCTGAAAACAATGCCCTGTACAGGAGATGTATTTATCGAAGGGACATCGGTACTATACCTCCAGGTAAAACCCGTCCAGTTAGTAAAATTGCCAAGTTCAAACCCAAGGTTCTGACAATATGGTTCATCGGCACATACCGGAACACAAACAAACAAGACAAAAAAGCAACAAAGACAAAAATTTTTTATTTCTTTTGCAGCACACACTGGAAGACCGTTAGTTTTGTGATAGGTTAATAATAATGGAATACACCTATTTCTAGGCAAGACACCTGTCCTATAAACGCAATTTACCGTAAATTATTACAATATACAGGGGGGTGTATTTAAAATTTAGGGTGTCAGGGTTATTGTTTCGTTCGATATTCATTTATGAAACCTTTTTATAATTCGACCGTAACATTCCAATGTTAAACAAACGGTCGGATTATCAGCATGTTTAATGTTCGACCTATAAATCTAAATTTTCTCTTTATGAATTTAAAGAATCTTAAACTTAGAACCAAGTTAACACTTGGGTTCGCCAGTATTTCGCTAATTGCGGTAGTGATCGGATTGATTGGCCAAATTGGTATGTCCCGAATTATTAGTTTTGAAAAAGACATTGCAGATAACAGACTGCCGAGCGTAAAGGTACTCTTGAAGTTGCGCCATGCCCAAACCGCTATGGATGCTGCCGAAAATGTATTTTTAACCACAAAAGTTTCGCCTGAACTGCGTGAAGAAACCTACAAACGGATGGATAATGCCAAAGGGCGCATAGACAAAGCATGGGAGACATACGTTAAACTGATAACCCCCGAAGAAAAGAAAGACTGGGAAACATTTGTGCCATTATACAACGAATGGTGGAAACTGCATGAACAATATATGGAGATGATTAAAGCATACATCACTCATCCTTCCGATACAGCCTATGCCACTTATGTAAAGTTTAACCAATCTGTTTTAAACCCTGCATATAATACCTCAAAGATTTATTTGGATAACCTTATTGAGATTAACGATAAAGCTGGACAGGAGTCGTCTATTGAAGCGGATAAGACAAGCTCATCGGCTGTTGTCTGGTTAATTATCTTTATGATTATAGGTATTATGGTTTCAGGAATTATCAGCTTGTCCATAACTCGTTCTATTCTTAATGACGTTGGTGGAGAACCCGCAGATATCGCGCTTATTACCAAAGAAATTGCCGAAGGCGATCTAACTATCAATTTCGATCGACACGGTAAGAAAATAGGTATTTATGGGGCAATCTGGAGTATGACAGACAAGCTTAAAGAGACAATCTCTGACATTATTTCCGGAGCCGACAACATTTCGGATGCCAGTCAGCAGCTTAGTGGTGTTTCCGAGCAAACCTCACAAGGTGCCAGCGAGCAGGCCTCATCAGTTGAAGAAGTTTCGGCCAGTATGGAACAAATGGTATCGAGCATTCAACAGAATACAGCTAATGCACAACAAACTGAAAAAATTGCCAATTCTGCTGCTTCCGGCATTCGCGAGAGCTTTGATGCGGTAGAAGATTCGACCAAAGCCGTTAAAGAAATTGCTGGTAAAATAAAGATTATTAATGACATAGCCTTTCAGACGAACATTCTTGCGCTTAATGCCGCCGTTGAAGCCGCGCGTGCCGGCGAACAAGGAAAAGGATTTGCCGTGGTAGCCGCTGAAGTTCGTAAACTGGCCGAACGCAGTAAACTATCGGCCGATGAAATTGACGTTTTATCGCGCAATTGCGTAACTACTTCGGAGCTGGCTTCGTCAAAACTGGCAGGGATTGTTCCTGAAATTGAACGTACTACCAAGCTGGTACAGGAGATTGCATCCTCGAGCCTTGAACAGGCAGGAGGAACCGATCAGGTGAATAATGCCATTCAGCAATTGAACGAGATAACACAACAAAACGCAGCGGCCTCCGAAGAGATGGCTACCAGCGCCGAAGAACTTTCGGGTCAGGCAGAGCAGCTTAAATCAGTTGTTTCATTTTTCAAAATAGATGCTGATGTAAAACGTACCAAACGTACGTCTTCTGTCTCCAAGAGACAACCTCTGCGCCCGAATAATCAAAGACCCCGCCCAGCTATGCCAGGTGTAAACCTCAACCTGAAAGCCTCTGACACAACGGATAACTATTTTGAAAAATTCTAAAACATCCTTATTTATAAAAAAGCAAGCGAGACTATCACAGTTACGCTTGCTATAGAAAAATTATCAGTTAACCAACTAATATCCTGGGTTCTGCCCAAATTCTATACCATTGGATAATGCATCCAGTTCGGTTTGAGGGACTGGCCGGAGCAGAACGTTCTCGAAATGTCCATTACCCTTTTGTAGAAGATTATCAGGCAAATGAATGTTTTTATTGTATTTCTGTATTCGTTGTGCCAGTGTACGAGTCCTTTTAAGGTCGAACCATCGCATGTGTTCTCCCGCAAATTCCCGAGCTCGTTCGTCGAGGATGAAATCGAGTGTAATATCGCTTGCAGAGACATTCAAGTCGCCCGAATGAGTTTTGGATGCACGGTTACGGATTACGTTGATATCGATAGCTGCGCTTGCTTTATCTCCTAACTGAAATTCGGCTTCGGCAGCAATCATGTACATTTCTGCCAAACGGATCATAATAATATCGCGGGTTCCGGGTTGGGCCGTTGCTGAAGTACGCGTAGGGTCGAGGAATTTTTTGAGTGCAGGAAATAAATCGCAGGTGCTGCGAATGGAGTCGGCTGCATATAAGCTGTCGCGGTCAATTACCACGTATTTACGGGTCCGCTTGTCGGCAATGCTTTTATTGGTAATATAAATAGCGGTATCGCCTACATTGATTTTTTGTCCGGCTACGGATGGCAATTTACCCCATGTTTTACAGGTCGCAGCTGTCCAAGTGTAAGTTGAGCTGTTGTTTTTCCAGGTATCCTGAAATGAGGCTGCATAACGCGAATCCTTGGAGCCATCGAACAAATCAAGCAAAAATTCGGTAGGCATAAAATACATAGATTTTGGGTAACCGTTTGCCATATCAGTAACCATCCCCGGCTTACCGTTATAGTTACAGAGGAACCATAGGTGCAGGCGATTACCGTTTCCATCCACGTCTATGGAGAGGTTCATGGAGTTGGAAACTACATACAGCGCTTCTTTACAATGCTTATTTCCACTTATAGCGCTGTTATCGTTCAACCACAGGTCGGAATAATTGGGATAAAGCGAAACACCCCAGTTTGCAGCACTGTCGATGACTGTATGAGCAACTTTTTTTGCACGGGTAAAATAGTCATTAGCTTCGGCGGTATTGCCTTCATCGAGCGAGTAGTATGCCCTTGTCAATAACACCTTGGCCAAAAGTCCGTAAGCTGATTTTCGAACGGCGCGGCCCAGGTCGGAAGTGGTGGTTGGCAACCAAAGTTTGGCCGAATCGAGGTCGCTAATCATAAGATTGTAAAAATCCTTAACAGAGCTTCGTTGAGCGGTAAGAATTGGCGAAGTAGTTTCGGCAGTGCGCAAGCATACTCCTCCCCAGGTTTCGACAATGTGATAATAATAAAAGGCTCTTAAATACCTGAGTTCTCCTTCTTTTTGCTTTCTTACGGCCTGAGACTGGTAACCGGCATTGTTAATACGTTCGATACCTGCATTGCAGAAGTTTATTCCCGGCCATAAATCGCGCCAGTAGTTGGTGCTCGTTCCGGAACTGCTGGAAGTAAAATTGGTATACTTAAATAATTGTGATGCATAGTTACCCTTTTGGTAGGCATACCAAAGGTCGGTGCCAGCTTCGGTCATCAAAGCACCGTCTTCCTTTCCCAAAAAATACCGTTGACCGATATACGATGCGTTTATTAATGTTTGAAAACCACTCGGCGTATTCCAAACATTTTCAGCAGTAGCGTTCGATGGATTATATTCTTCCAGTTTATTACAGGACCACATTCCCGGAATAATCAGGATGAATAAAATATAGATGAGATTGTATTTTATGTTTTTCATAATCTTAAAGTTTGGCAGGTTAATCAGAAATCAACATTTACTCCAAAAATGAATTGTTTGCTCATGGGGAATTTTTCTGACCCGCTGTTTTCGGGGTCGTAATTCTTAACAAGGTGACTGTTGGTTATTGTCAAAAGGTTCGATGCTGTTACATAAACCCTCAGCTTCTCCATAAAAAACTTTTTAGTCAATCTGGCAGGAAGAGTGTAACCCAACGAAACATTCTTGACTTTAAAATAGGAACCATCAACAAAATAAAGCGAATAATAACCGGTATAACTGCTGAACGTTGCTCCCTGGAGGGGTCTTGGAAAGTCATTCGTAGGATTGGAAGGAGTCCAGTAATTAATAAATGCAGGTCCGTTGCCGCTTCCCGAAGGATTATAGCGGCCCAATAAATCGTCACTAATCATTTGTCCCCAACGCACAAAACAATAAACGCTAAGATCAAAACCTTTATAGGCTACTTTGTTTTCAAAACCCATTTCCCATTTTGGAGATTTAGAACCAATGTATGTTCGGTCATTGGTATTAATGACAGTATCCCCGTTCATATCGGCCAATTTAATATCGCCGGGTTTAAATTTGGTGGTCTGTTTTGGATTTATAGCCTTCAGTGTCAGCGAATCTGCAGTTTGCCAGATACCCAGTTTCTTATATGTATAAATAGATCTTACCGGACGCCCTATTAACAAGGAGTTTTCTTCTGCACTTTTCCCGTTATAAGCAATCAAGTCGGTATTACCTACAAGTCTGGTAATTTTCTCCTGATTGGTAGAAAATGTTACGGCTGAAGTCCATCGAAAATTTTTAGTTTCTACGTTTACCGAGTTAATGGCAATTTCAATACCCTTATTTTCAGTAGCTCCCATGTTCTTATAAACAGTAAATGTCGATTTTGACGATGTTCCTCCCGTAGAAACCGGCAATGCCTGAGCTAAAAGCATATTGTCGGTAACGGTTTTGTAAACATCGATGGTTGTACTTAAGCGACCTTTAAATATTCCGAGATCCAACCCGATGTTGGTTGTTGTGGATCTTTCCCATCCCAGGTCTTCATTTGCAAGAGAGGAAATATATGAATAGGCAGGTGCCGCATTCTCACCAAATGACATGTTACTGGCAGGTGCAATCCCGCTTTGTGTTGAATAGGGATTTATATTTGCATTACCCGCAACTCCATAACTTAATCTTAACTTAAGTTCATTAATTACATTTATATTCTTCATAAAATTTTCATCGGCAACTCTCCATGCAAAAGCGGCAGAAGGAAATGATGACCATTTTTTAGTCAAAACGGAGGATCCATCCAAACGATTGGATAAGGTGACCAAATATTTTCCTTTGTAACTATAATTAATTCTTCCTCCGTACGACATGTTTTCCATTTTGGAGTAATTCGAACTAATATTACGCGAGGTAACCTGTGTTGCATTTAAGTTATAGAATAATTGTCCGGGTAAAGCCTGTTTAATCCCGTCTTCCGAATAAGTTTCGGCAATGAGCTTGTTGTAACTTGTCAACGCTGTGATGGTAAACGAATGGTCGCCAATGGCTTTAGTATAGGTTGCAATGTTGTCCCAAACAATATTCCGCGAATTTGAATTGATAACATTGGCATAGCTGGTACCCATCGCTGACCGGGCTAACGAAAGGGAGTCGTTAAATATGCCTTCGCGGGTGTTTACCAGGTTTACCCCCATATTGGAACGAAGAGTCAGCCCTTTCAGAGGAGTAATTTCGAGATAACCACTGGCGAATATCTTCGTGCTTAACACGTTGTCGGCAGCTGCATTGGGTCGTAAATCGGACAAGGGCGATATCGTTGAATTATCTCCGGCTATCGGGTGAACGATGATATTCCCATATTCGTCGTATGGAACACCAAGAGGACTTATCGAATTAGCCGTAGCAAGAGGGTCTTGCTTCTTATTTTGATTAAAATGGGTTACCTGGGTTTGCATTCCGGCTTTGGCCCAATTGTTAATCGTATGGTCAACGTTTACACGACCGTTAAAACGGGTATAATCGTCTTTTACGGCCCCAACTTCTTTAAAATAACCTGCAGAGAGATACGATTGTGTTTTCTCTGTGCCCCCGCTAACGGACAATTGATGACTGGTCAGAGAACCGTTGTTCAGAAGAAGTTTATCCCAGTTTACCCATTGCCCTGCTTGCATCGCATTCCATTCCTGGGTTGTAAACATTGCCTGGTCGGAGGTGTAAGTGTTATTGGCTTTATAGGCTTCGCGACGGAATGCAATATAATCGTCTCCCATTCGTCCGTAAGGATAAGAAGTAAGCCCGTTTACTCCGTAATAACCATTGTACGAAACTTTGGTTTTACCGGCCTTTGCTTTTTTGGTAGTGATGATAATAACCCCGCCGGCACCCATGTGCCCGTAAATTGCCGTAGAAGAAGCATCTTTCAGAACCTCAACCGATTCGATGTCATTAGAACTTAAATCGGAATAATCTCCTCCTTGAATACCGTCGATGATGACAAGCGGTTTATTGGCTCCTACGTTTAATACATCGACAGTACGGGTACCACGGATTGAAATATTTACACCAGCCCCGGCAGCCCCGGAACTGCGTACAACGTCCATGCCGGGTATTTTTCCCTGGATAGCTTCCATTACATTGCTGGTAGGCGCCTTTACAATGTCGTCGGCTTTAACCGAGCTTACCGAACCGGTAAGATCTCGTTTTTTTACGGTTCCATAACCGATAACTACAACTTCATCCAGTTTTTGAACATCCGGAGTAAGTTTTAGGTCGAGTATCGATTGTCCGGCAGCTTTAACTTCTTGTGAAAAATAACCAACATATGAAAACATCAATATTGCATTGGGATCGGAAACCTCAATGGTGAATTTACCTTGAATATCGGTTATAACCCCTGTTGTTGTACCTTTTACAATAATGCTTACGCCCGGGAGGGTTTCGCCCGTGTTTTTATCGGTAACCGTGCCTGTTATTTTTTGCTGAAGCATAACTCCCTGAGTTACTTTTGGGGTAATCACAATCAGCTTGTCGTCGAGTATTTTATAAGTCAGATCCGATTTATTAAAGGCCAGAGCCAGCAATTCCTGAAGAGTCAGGTTCTGAGCATCGACCTTTAAAAATTGACTGTTCACATATTCCGACCGGTAAAGAAATTTATAGTTACTCTTCGACTCTATCCTGTCAAGCAGTTCCCGTAGTTGAAGTTTCTCAGCCTTGAAGGTAAAACGTTCGTTCTGCGAAAAAACGGACGCGCTGATACATATAAAATTTAGGAATAGAAGTAATGTAGTAAGCTTCATGATTAGGATTGTTTTTTTTAGGCAACAGTTTCTACTGCCCAAAACAATAGTTATGAGTTTTTTCATAAATTTGAAGGTTGAAATTTTACTAAGATTTTAACACACTCTCTTGGGCGGAAAATGCTGGTACCATTTTCCGCTTTTTGTTTGTTACTCGCGGGGGAGGTTAAGTCATAGGCTTTATTATTTAGTTAGTTTAATGTTAGTTGTATGCTGTTATTTATAAATGATTATATGATTTTTTTCCATCTGATAATGAAAAGGTGTAGCCAGTTCTAACGCATTTAATGCCTGTTCAATAGTTTCTTTTACAAAAATGCCCGAGAATAACGCTTGTTTGAGGTTTTCGTCTTTAATTTCAATTTCAACGTTATACCATCGCTCTAATTTTTGAGATAAATCTGCAAATTTTTCATCCCTGAATACCATTCTGTTGTCCTTCCACGAAATTACAGGGATAACATCCACCTGCGGGTTTACCGATATTGATTTTATAGGTTCTGCTTTCTTACTTTCAGGTTCATTTTGAGTTCCGGATACAACAACTTCATCCTTTTTTATCTCACAGATGGCTTGTTGGTTAGGTTTCAGAACTACTAACCGGTCCTTTTCCTTCAGGGATTTTTTGTTCGAATATATCTCGATTGTGCCGGAGACCAAGGTCGTCTGAACCGTTTTTTCGTCCGAATATGATTTAACATTGAATCTCGTTCCCAATACTTTAATGGTAATGCTGTTGGTTTTTACATAAAATGGATGTTGGGGATCTTTTTTCACATCAAAAAAAGCCTCTCCTTCAATGAAAACGTTACGCGATTCCTTGTCAAAATGTGCCGGATAACGCAGGGTACTTCCGGAGTTCAGGTTTACTGTGGAGCCATCGGGAAGCGTAACTTTCGACTTGGAACCGTACGAAACGGTAATTTCATTATTAACAAGGTTACTGCTGTTGGCGGTTGTTTTGACTTTTTTGTCGAGGTATTCCTTTGCAAACCAGGTTGCACCCATGGTCAAAAAAATGATGGCTGCGTATTTAAAAAAGGAGTTTATGAATAACCTTACGGATTTGCCCACCGAAGCGGCCGGGAGATTAACTTCTTTTTCAATATTACCTTTCAATTGGTTCAATATACTGCCGGAAGGAGTTTCAATTTCTGTATCCGAAGATTTTTGCCATATATCGTCAAGTAAGGATTTAAACCCTTCGGCTTGGTCTCCTTTTTTTGCGAGCATGGCTAATTCTTTAGCTTCGAGCGGAGACAAACGTCCCTCTCTAAACTTCTCTATCAGGTCTTTTATGTTGTTTTGTCCGTTCATTCGATCCTCTGTATTATTATAGTGTGCGTGTAAAATATTTTCCGTGAAGGGAAGATGAATTTTTTTTAATTTTTTTGATTGAAGTACTGTTCGTCGGTAGTGACAAGCGATAACTTACTGATTGTTAAGCTCAACTAATTGAACCCGTAAGTAAGCGAGGGCGTGACGAATTTGAGTATCCACCGTGTTTTCGCTGATACCCAGTTTTTCGGATATTTCTTTATAACTCATATTTTCAATCCGGCTTAATACGAATATCTCGCGCCGACGTTCCGGAAGTTTTTGAATAAACCGCTGAAGCAAATCTTCAAAATCTTTATAGAGTACCTGATCTTCCGTAATAAAAGCATATTCATTATTATGTTCCAGATAGTATTCAATAAACGCTTCGTGGTTAACCCGCTGTTGAATAAACCTGTAAACCATGTGGCGGGCAATTCCATATAGGTAGGCTAAAAATGAGGATGAAAATTGCAAAGCCTTCCGTTGGTTCCATACCGCCATAAATACGTTTTGGACTATCTCTTCAGCATCGGGGGACGAACGGAGCAAACCATACGCAAAAGCATACACGCGCTTATTGTAGAGATGAAAAAGAGCCTCAAACGCCTCTGAATCATCTTCCGAAATACGGGTAATTAGTTGGTCGGTTGTATCGAAATTTACCATTCGAATATTTCGTTTTAGTAAACAAAACAAAGTAACCAAAACTAAACGAAACTAAAAAATGACAGTAATAAGTTGCTCGATTCAGATTGAGATGCTAGGCCGAACAAAAAAAGTGAAATCCTTATAAACCCATTTAACATGCTTTAACAATAGTTACGATTCGTTAACAGTACTTTGGGGTATGTTTGAATAGATTAAATTTTTTGAACAAAATTGCTCTAATAAACATCCGATGTATCCTCGTTTTAAACACATTAAAATTTCAACAAATTGTAAAAAATTAGTATAATAAGTAAACAATGAATTAATCAGATATACTTTGTTATTTTTAACAGATAATATTCATATAATTCAGTAAAGGTAAAATAGTGCAGTAACCGAAAGATTATTTATATTCGGGTGTAAGAAATTATGCTGGACTTGATACCATACTTAACGTTGAATTATTATCTATAAAATGGTCGGAGATCTTGGATGATTTGTCATAATAATAGAGGTACGAAAACTTATAGAGGCCATTACGTGGTACTTAGTACAAGTAGTATCTTCTAAAGAATCGGTCAAATTTTTCAGAATATATCAAATCTAACAAATTTTTACCCCACGTGACAGGAGGACGTTTATAAAAAATACAGAATAATATACAAAGAAAAATACCATGAGAATAAAGATAAAAAGCGAGGTTCCTTTACAATTGAAGAAAATCGAATTAGTAGTTGAAGTAATACCTCAAACCAATGCAGAACTGAAAAGTATTATAAACGAAGAATTTATTAAAAATATAGCCTTAATAATTAGTAATATGGGATATATGGTTCTTGAATTTGTAGAAAGACAAGGTACAGACTTTACTTTTATTGTGCAGAAATAAACTAAAGGAATAGAATGCAATACGTTTAATTAAGACTAAAAAATAAAAGTATAGAAATTTTCAATCAACAATAATCATAACCTAATGGAAACAAATTCAAAAAACATTTCAATTAAAGTAATTTTAATTACAATTGCCGTTGGCATTTGGGCTATTGTTCTTCAAAATGCAGGAGTTATTCCAACAAATCAAAATGTAAAAGTTGTAAATGAAGTTGATGCAAACGTTCATGGAAAAGTTAATGTGAATGGTTCTGTAAATGTAGACAATACTGTTTCTATTTCTATTGATGAAGTTCTAGGAAGAGATGGAAAGAAATATTACTTCGAAAACAAATAAATGTAAAGAGTTAAGAAAGCTAAGTTTTGATTAACAACCAAAAAATACCCTTCGTTAACCGTCATTTGTAATGCCGCTTGGGACATCACCGATTTTATAAATCGGTACATCATTTTATCAAAATATCAAAAATGCCTTCTAAACCCATCACCAAAAAACTATTCATCGGACTGCTGGCGTTGGCTTTGCTTTCGCCTTTGGGAATTATATTGCCCGAAATATTTAAAGCAGACGGAGCTTGGGGTGAGTGGTCGACCGAAAAGGTGGCGAAGGACAAAGGTTATGTGCCGGCCGGAATGAAACGGGATGCATCACGATGGAAAGCGCCTGTACCAGACTATACTACCGGAAAGGAAAACGATTCGCTGCTGAAACGCTCCGGCAATTATATTTTTTCGGGATTAATGGGTGTTGGTATAATCGGCTTGATTACCTTAGGGGCTGTTAAAATGATGAATAAAAAGTGACCGACCACGTCCCGTCTTTTCTGCTTTCGCCCGAACCCCGGCAAGTCCCTGCACCGGGCAGGAAAAGCCGTTCCCTTCCGTTTATCGATCGTACGCTGCATAATGTAGCTCGTTTTATCCGTACGGGTTACGTGCAAAACGATGTCATCATCAAAAAAGGGTTTTTCCAACGGTTGGATGCCCGTGTCAAAATTCTTTTTCTGGTTTGGTTTGTGGTGCTTTCCGGTATCATCCGGCATATTCCGGCACAGCTGGCCCTTTCGGGATGTCTGTTCCTGCTTTTTTTGTTATCGCGCGTAAACCTTTGGGATGTTTACAAGAAAATTTTCCTGTTTAGTTTCTGGTTTGGATTTGTAGTTGTTTCTCCCGCAGCACTCAACCTTGTTACCGGCGGCGAAATATGGCTAAACCTGTTCCACCTCGATGCTCCCCGACAATTCCTGATCTATCATATTCCTGCTGACATCGGTATTACCCGCGAAGGTATTGAAGTGGTGCTGAGGCTGTACTTTAAAGTTGTCAATTCCCTCTCCGTTACGCTGCTGGTCTTATACACCACCGTTTTTGCCGACATTATCAAATCGTTGAAACTGTTTCGCGTTCCCGACATCTTTCTGCTGATTATTACCCTCACCCATCGGTTTGTATTTATCCTCTCGCGAACTGTCGAAGAAACCTATTTTGCGCTTAAACTCCGCTGGTGGCAACGGCTCCGGAAATCGGAATCCGGAAAAATCGTTGCCGGAAGGGTCGGTTACCTGTTTCGCAAATCGTGGCTCCGGTACGAAGAAATCTATCGCGCCATGATAGCCCGTGGATATTCGGGACATGTGCATATTTATTTTACAAGGCGTCTTTCCGGATTCGATATTATTAGCCTCTTTGGCTTACTTATTGTGGGGGGGCTGCTGCTGGTAATCTAGGTTAATAGTATTGCGACCTTAGCCAATAATTTTAAAATCGGGCGTCGAAAATCGGGCGTACAATGGTGGAAATAAGCTTGCGATGAAGCACCGTATAGCATCCGATTTTCTTGAATCTTTGTTTTTTCTCGTCAAGGAAAAAGAAAATAATGAATCTTTTATATTGCTCAAGAATGGAAGAAATAATTCGCTTCGAAAACGTTTCGTACAATTATACCGACAAGCATAATGCCTTGTCGGACATTAACTTTTCGGTACATCGGGGCGAAATATTCTCTATCATCGGCTCCAATGGGAGTGGCAAGACAACGCTTCTTCACCTGCTAAGCGGATTACTGTTTGCCCGGAGCGGCTCTGTTTTTTATAAGGACAAACAGATAACGGAACAATCGCTCAAAAACGAACAGTTTAACAAATATTTCAGGGAGAGCCTTGGGTATGTTTTTCAAAATCCCGATGCCCAGTTGTTCTGCCCCACCGTTTTCGACGAACTTATCTTTGGCCCGTTGCAGATGGGTAAGGACAAAGACACCGCTTTTGCCCGTGCCGAATCGGTAATGCAAATGCTAAACATCGATTGTTTGCGCGACCGCCAAACACACATGCTATCGGGTGGAGAAAAAAAACGCGTAGCCATCGGCGCTGTACTAACCCTCAACCCCGATGTGCTGGTGTTCGACGAACCGGTAAGCGCCCTCGACCCTAAAACCCGCGCCTTTCTCATCGAACTCATATTCCAGTTAAACGAAGCTGGGAAAACCATCATCATCACTACGCACCACCTCGAACTGGTCGACCACCTTCAATCGCGTGTGGCTGTACTATCCGAAAATCACACCATTGAAAAAACCGGATCTACCGGTGAGATACTTTCCGATACAGACTTATTAATTCGAACCAATCTCATTGGCGAACATCCGCACCGTCACGGTAGTTTAACGCATAAACACTTGTCTGGTGGATTCTTGTTTCATAAGCATTAACCGAGGATATATATCATTAAAAATAAGCTATTTTCAGTATTCTTCCTTTTCATCCTGATTATTAAAAACATTTGCGTACCTTTGCGGCCTAATTTTGTGCAGAGGTTTTGGGTTCGGTGATAGTTGTAAGAAGAATTTGTAAACGGGAATCAGGATCAGCGGCACGCGAATATGGAGTAAAAATAAATCATGATGACATTTGAAGAAATTGGTATCCGTTCGGAGCTTGTGAAAGCCGTTACCGAACTGGGATACGAACACCCGATGCCTGTTCAGGAACAGGTAATCCCCGTTATTTTGCAATCCGAACAGGATGTAGTTGCTCTGGCTCAGACCGGAACAGGAAAAACCGCCGCTTTTGGGCTTCCGTTGCTAAGCCGTATCGATGAAACCAACCGTATGCCACAGGTTTTGGCCTTGTGCCCTACCCGCGAACTTTGTCTGCAAATTGCCAGCGACCTTACCAACTATTCCAAATACATTAACGGATTACGCATCGTTGCGGTTTATGGAGGAACTAGTATCGATGCCCAGATACGCGACCTTAAACAGGGCGCACAGGTTATTGTTGCTACCCCCGGACGTATGAACGACCTTATCCGTCGTAACAAAGTCAACCTTTCTCAAATTCATTCGGTAGTTCTTGACGAATCGGACGAAATGCTAAACATGGGTTTCAAGGAAGAGCTGAACGCTATCCTCGAAGAAGTTCCTACCGAACGCCGTACAATGCTTTTTTCGGCAACCATGCCCCGTGAAGTAGCCGCAATCGCATCGAGCTACATGAAAAATGCCAAAGAAATTACCGTTGGTACTAAGAATGCAGGTTCGGAAACTATTTCGCATCAATATTGTGTTGTTCACGCGGCCGACAGGTATTTTGCCCTTAAACGCGTAGTTGACTTTTATCCCGAAATTTACGGTATCATTTTCTGCCGTACCCGTAGCGAAACCAAAGAAGTTGCCGAAAAATTGATGAAAGACGGCTATAGCGCCGACGCCCTTCATGGCGATCTTTCGCAGGCTCAACGCGACTACGTGATGCAGCGTTTCCGTCTGAAAAGCATTCAGATGTTGGTAGCTACCGATGTGGCTGCCCGTGGTTTGGATGTGGACGACCTTACCCACGTAATTAACTATAACCTTCCCGACGAAATTGAAATTTATACCCACCGTAGCGGTCGTACCGGACGTGCAGGTAAAAGTGGAATCTCGGTTTCTATTATCCATTCCAAGGAACGAGGCAAAATACCATTGCTCGAAAAAATCCTGAAACGTAAATTCGAATACAAACCGGTTCCCGGAGGTAAGGAAATCTGCCAGAAACAGCTTTTTAATCTGGTTGATAAGATGGAAAAAGTGGAAGTAAACGAAACAGAAATTGAAGAATTTTTGTCGGTAGTTTATACTAAACTCGAAGCATTTAGCCGCGAAGACCTTATCAAACGATTCGTATCAGCCGAGTTTAACCGTTTCCTCGATTATTACAAAAATGCCCCGGATCTTAATGTTCCCGAAGGACGCGAACGCAGGGACAGGGACAGAGACCGCACATCGTCGGGCAAAGACTTTGCATTGTTCCGTATCAACCTCGGATCGATGGATGGCTTGAACGCACGCGACCTGATCAGCCTTATCAACGAGTTTACCCGCAACCGGAGTATCGTAATTGGTAAAGCCAGTATTAACAAGAAGTTCTCGCTTTTCGAAGCCGATGGCAAATATACCGATACCATGCTGAATGCATTCCGTAGCGGAAACTTCGAAGGCCGCCGTATTTCGGTAGAACTTGCCCGAGAAGGTGACACCATTGAACGTAAGGAACGTAGTTACCGTGGCGAACGCGGTGGCGAACGTGGCGGCGACAGAGGCTTTGGCCGTCCACAACGCAGAGAATACAAACGAAACAAATAAGCAACTTGCTTGAAATAAAAAAGGGCTAATCTCATTGAGGTTAGCCCTTTTTACTAATATGCCGACATCATCTTTGCGGCAACATCTTTAGCTTTTTCTTTGTTAATAAGCACTTCGACAAGTGCAAACGAAAATTTTAGTGAAGAACCGGCACCATTACTGGTAATGATTTTGCCATCTTTTTCAACAGCACTGCCTGTTGGTGTAGCTCCAAGAAGATCTGGCTCTGTACCCGGATAACAGGTAGCCTTCTTCCCCTTCAATAAACCTAAATGACCTAATACCATTGGCGCGGCACAGATCGCTGCCAGCCATTTGCCATTCTTTTCGGCTTCCACAAGTTTCTCCTTTAATCCTGCATGTTCATCGAGATGTTTAGATCCTGGCATACCGCCGGGAAGAACCAGCATATCGACGTCGGAATAGTTTACTTCTTCAAAAAGTTTATCGGCAACAACAACAATGCCGCGCGAACTTTTAACCTGCTGTTTTCCTGTTACCGACACCATGGTTACTTCGCAACCGGCACGGCGAAGAACATCAACAGGGGTGAGGGCTTCAATCTCTTCGAAACCATCGGCGAGGTGTACAAATATCTTTTTCATAATATATCTTTTTGATAATTAACAACTAGGAATAGCCTTGTTTGTAATTAAATTCGAAATGTAAAGATATTGAGTATTGATGACTTTTAAAATCCGGTTATACCTTTCGGCTGGTATTGTAATAAGTAATCCACCTGTCGATGTGCTCCCCATATTGTACAAGGTTCCAGTCATTCTGGGTTGTACGCCTCGGTGAACCAGCATTATACGTAGCTGCAAGCAAAGGTAACTGATTGTGATGCAGGGAATAATATTTATTGAAATAATCAACAGCTAACTGGGCAGCAACGAGCGATTGCGTCGGCAGGGTCAATACCAGCTCTGTAATGCGGGCTTCCTTGTCGGGAGCCTTGCTCCATCCTTTTATTTGTAACGCAGTGGATATAAGCATGTGGTGTCCACCCAACGATACCCGATGAGGGGTGTTTATCGGATTTATGTAACCCGGTTCGCGCCGTTCGAGGTAACGTGTAGGCTTTGAATTACCAATATGCCGAACAATACTGTCGAGTTTGGAGCCGGTATCCATGCCGGTTGTTTGCTGTAATTTTTTCGACAGGTCGGAATGATCCATTGGCGAAGGCACCGTACCTAGCGACTCTGTCATCGCATTGGCGGTAAGAATATCAACAGCGGTGCCAAATTCGTCGAGTTTACCGAATTTCAGTTTTCCAAGGTAAAACGCTTTAACCCGTCGAACGTTTGCCAAGGCTGAAGCTAATTTACAGTAATCGGGAATATTGTTTTCGGAACCGATTTCGCAGAGGTAGTGAGGCGATTTAACACGCCAGCGTTTTCCGTTCTCGAACCGGAACCAGCCATCTTCAAATTTGTGTAACATGAGCGTCTTTTTTAGGGTCGTTCAATTTCACCTCTTCCACGTATTTATCGCCCTCGCGTTTTATGGTAAGTTCACAACAAATGGCTTTAGGGTTAGCCGGCTTTGCCAGCGTGTAATGCCATTCGTCGGAGACTTTTTGTTGCAGGATGCTAAACCACAACTTTTTCCACCACGAAGCCTTTCGGGGAACAAGGTACAGCGTAAATTTCAGCTCCCCAATTCCCAAAAAATTATTATCCGAAAGGTAGAACTCGTGGTATTCGTCCTTTAACAAATCCTTAAACGCACTGCGCTGGGCCAAAATAAAATTAGCATTAGCCAAATGCGCTTCGCGGCACAGACCGTGTATGAGGTCGTCGAGTTTAACCTGCATCAGGAATTCTGGGCTTCGGGAAGGGCCTTAGACAATGCCGAGAGCAGCCGTGCCAAACCTTCGGGTATAGGAGCTTCGCTGGCATGTATGGTTATTTCGAGTGAACCACTACGATTCGTACTCGACTCTTCGGCCGATTTGCTCGACACATTGCCTTTTAACGAAAAATTGAGAAAAGGTATCGATTTCAGGCTTCCATCTACATCAAAACCACAATTTGCCTCTTTTGAATTCTTACTTACCTGCGATATCTCGTACTTAAAATGCGTGGTAAATGAATCAATCCGCATGTGAGGCACCGGCACCATCGATAAAAGCGGAGCGCTGATTTTTACTTCTTTGGTGGCATCTCCGTCCTGCACATTGAGCGAAAGGTCAATCGTGGTAGGCTTCCCATCTTTTATCAACGAGTTGATATAAGCCTGAGTAGCCGTTGCTGCCGCAGCCTGGGCTTTAATAACGCCTAAAAGCGGGGCTGCAATAATGTTTTCGAGAGGTAGTGCCTGAAATTCGGCGGCCGGTAAAAAATTAACGTCATCTGCCATAATGGTATAATTTAGGGATTAATATGATTCAACTCGGTCGATTGATTGAGGGTCGTCAGTAGTTTGTCGAGTCCTCCGGGAAGAGGCTGTTTGCTAACCTTTATTTTTATTTTAATGGATTGAGACGCTTCGGTCGATTTTTCGGAGCTTGGAGCCATTTGACCCCGCAAACTCACAGGGTTCTGAACCAAATACCAGGGACGGTTTTGTTTAAAATTTTCGGGTTCTTTATCAAGCGTTTTTTCTTCGGAAACTTGCACCTGTCGGTGACTATCGATACTACTAACTTTGAAGTCGAATTCAAATTCGCCCGAATCGATGGCCAGAGGGTTTACCGGAAGTAGAGCCAACGTTGGGATACGAATCTCAAAACTTTCGGTTTTGCCATCCACAACTCTATCAAAGCGAAAATCCTGGGTATAAACGGATTGCTTATCTTTTTTGGCTTCTTCGGTAACAAAACCGTCTTGACCAACTTCGAGGTGAGGATAGCCAATCTGAAGCAGATAACTAAGAAAAGAGCGGCCGGCATGTATCTGCGCTTTGAACAGGGAGTTGAGCGGAGCCAGAATAGCTTGCGAAAGAGACATCTCGCTTGAAGCAGATGGTGTTGACATTGGGCTAGAATCCATTGTTTAAACTTTTAACCCAAAAATAGCAATTATAATCATAATTAAAACATACACAATGTAATATTTATAGTTATAACACCATAAAAACCAAAAACTAAACAAACAAGACATGGGCTATCCCATATCCTCCGTTGGTCGCCCATCATGGAAATTCCAGCACTAATTAATATAAGGGATTACACAAAAAATGAAAGTGTTAAGAAACAATAACGCCTAGCGTTATTGATCGTCGAATTGCTTCAGTTGACTGCGCAGTTCCTCGATAGTCCGCAGCAGTTCTTGTTCCCTACGGTCGGATTGCTCCTGCGTTGCCCGTAATTCTTCAACGTTCTGGCGGGTTTCTTCTTCCTGGGTAGCCAGCTCCTCCGTCTGGACGCGCGACTGCTCCAAAAGTTTGGTTGTATGCGTATTAATCTTTACCGACGAAAGTGTTGCAGCAATAATCTCGGCTATTTTTTCTACAAATCCAATTTGGTACGGTTCAAACTCATTAAACGAAGCCACCTCAATCACCCCGAATACCTGATCATTCATCATCAGCGGGACCAACAGCAGGCTGCGCGGAGTTGCATCGCCAAGCCCTGAATTAATTCGGGTGTAATTATCCGGAATTTCGGTAAGGTAAATGGTTTCCTTTTCGAGAATACACCTCCCGGTAAGTCCCTCGTTCATTTCAATACGCTTTTCGAAAAATTTGCGGCGGTTATAAGCGTAACACGAAATCAGCTCAATAAAAATATCGGATTTGTTATTATCGTTTATTACAAAGATTCCACCCTGATTGGCATTAAGATATTCTACAAGGTTACTGATGATATTGTATGAAAGGATGTCAAACTTGTCGTTGTCCTGCCGCATAATATCACTGAATTTAGCCACACCAGTGGTTGCCCAGTTGCGGTGTTCGTCTTCGAGTTTACGCTTAGCTTCTTCGTCGGCTGCGGCTTTAAGGTCGTCGCGCATTTGCAGAAGGGCATTACCAAGTACATCACTGTCTCCCAAAGGTTTAAAATTATTGTTATAGTTACCTCGTCCAATTTCGAGAGCAAACCCCGACAATGCTCTAAGCCTCGATACCAGTTCATTCAAAGCCTTTGACATTTCACCGATTTCGTCATTACGCTCCCTAATTTTATTTTCGGGCAAAATTCCTTTACTCATCGATTGAATAACCTTTTTGATATGCTCAATGGAAACAACCAGCGAACGTACTGAAAAAAAAGCTATCATTATCGATAACACGATGAGACAGATACAGGTAATGGCTATAAAATGAGATAATCTCGCATAGGATTTGTCAACAGTTGTACGCGAATCCTGAATATGAATCTGTTGGTGTTTTACGAGTTCGTCGGTGAGCAAGAGAATTTTTTCAGAAGCCTTGGTTATCGGGCCGTTAGCTGCTACAGCCGGAGCAATAGAGGCCATCAGGGCCGAGTTATTATAGTTCGCAGGAGTGACTAACCGATCGGTTATCGAAATTTGCTGTGCAAAAAGAGAGTCGGTTAGAGCAAAAACCTTTTTTAGCTCTATTTGATCAGTGCTATCCCAATCATCAGAAACAACCAATAAGTCGTGCTTCAGCTTTATAAAATCTTCTTCGTGAATTTTTTTCAGGCGTAGTTTATCCGGGGTATTAGGAGTTTTGTCAGCATATACCCAGTTTTTCAACAATAATTCCGATGAATTAACCTGATCGCGTAACGAAGTCAGAAGCCGTTCGGAAGGATGATAAATTAACCGGATATTGTCATTCTCCTGCCTGTTTTTCTTTACAAATGAATTAACCAACAGCGTATTAATGATGAGCGCAAGTGTCAGAATGCTAAAGCCAATGGCAATTTTGGCTGTTATTTTAAAGGTTATTTTTTTCTTCATGACAAGATTTTCAGAGTGATACAGCTTTTTTGATTCTTTCCATTCCTTCGGCTAATATGGAACGTGGACAACCTACATTAATGCGCATGAATCCTTCGCCATTAGGCCCAAAGTCGGTTCCATTATTTAATCCAACCCGGGCTTTTTCTATAAAAAATTTGCGCAATTCAGCCTGGGGAAGATTCATTTCACGACAATCAAGGAATGCCAGATAAGTACCTTCGGGCCGTATAAGTTTTATTTGAGGAATTTTTTCAAGATATGTTTCCACCAAGTCGAGGTTTCCATCGAGGTACACCAACAATTCTTCGAGCCACTGGTCGCCATGTGTATAAGCAGCTTCGAGTGCTGCCAGACCAAACAGGTTTCCGTTGCCCAAATGGCAACTGTTCGGAAGCTTTTCGAATTTCCGGCGCAATTCCGAATTCGATGTGATGATTACCGAGCTTGCCAGACCTGCAATATTAAAGGTTTTGCTGGGGGCCATGGTGGTAACTGTGATGTTGGCCAGTTCGTCCGAAAGACTCGCCATCGGAATGTGCCGATGACCCGGCATAATGAGGTCGGAATGAATTTCGTCGGAAATGATGATAATATTGTGTTTCAGGCATATTTCGCCCAAAGCCAGAAGCTCATCTTTAAGCCATACGCGCCCGGCAGGGTTGTGCGGATTACAGAGGATTAGGACCTTGGTGTGTTTATCAATTTGTGCTTCGAGATCATCCAGATCCATTTCATAACGTCCATCATTGAGCTTTAAAGGGTTCAGCACCAATTGACGGCCATGGTCTTTTACCGCGGTAAAAAATGGCGCGTAAACCGGAGTTTGTATGATGACCTTATCGCCAAGTTCGGTAAAACCGAGTACGCCAAAGTTAAGCGCCGAAACAACACCGGGGGTAAACGAAATCCAATCGGACTCAATTTCCCAGCCAAAGCGGCGTTTCATCCATCCTGTAACCGAATTATAAAATCCGGGCGTTTTGATGGTATAACCGAGAATTTCGTGTTCTAGCCTTTTTTTCAGGGCTTTGATAATGAAGTCGGGCGTGCGGAAGTCCATGTCGGCAACCCAGAGCGGGAGCACGTCTTCGGTTCCGAAAACCCGTTTTAAGGTATCGTATTTGAGGCTGTTTGTTCCTTTGCGTTCAATTATTTCGTCGAAATTATAAGACATGATTCTGCTTTTTTCTGCACAGCGAAAGTACAGACGTTTATATCGAATTCAAAATTAGGATTCTTCGCAGGTAAATCAATACCGTTTTCTGAAAAATTACAGATTTCTGAGTAATTTGCGGCCGTAAAAATTTATCAATGACATACGTAAAAGCCAAAAAAAATCTGGGTCAGCATTTCCTGAAGGATCAAAACATTGCCCGTAAAATTGTGTCGAGCCTCAGGGCCGAAGGTATTGACCATGTTTTGGAAATTGGCCCCGGTATGGGCGTTTTGACCCGTTACCTGCTCGAAAATGAGACTTTTACCACACATGTTGTTGAAATTGACACGGAGTCGGTCGATTACCTCGAAATAAATTTCCCGGATTTAAAAGGCCGTATCATTAGTGGTGATTTTCTGCAGCTTAACCTCTCGGAACTTTTTGAAGGATCGTTTGCCGTTATTGGCAACTTTCCATACAATATCTCGTCTCAGATTTTTTTCAAGATACTCGAAAACCGCAACCGTATTCCCGAAAGTGTGGGGATGATACAAAAAGAGGTGGCAGAACGGATTGCGGCCCCTCCCGGAAGCAAAACATACGGAATTCTTAGCGTGTTGCTTCAGGCTTTTTATAAGATTGAGTATTTGTTTACCGTTTCCGAGCATGTTTTTGCTCCGCCTCCTAAGGTAAAGTCGGCCGTTATACGGCTTACCCGTAATCAAACCGCAACGCTCGATTGCGACGAAAAATTGTTTTTTAACGTCGTGAAAACGGCTTTTAACCAACGTCGTAAAACACTTAATAATTCGTTAAAAGGGTTGATGAAAGCGCACGAACCCAACGAAATGCTCCAAAAACGTCCGGAACAGCTTAGTGTTAAAGAGTTTGTAGAACTTACCAAATGGATTTCGGGGTTGTAATTGCTGAATTTTATTTGATGACGGGGACAGCAGCCATCAGAATCGAAACATATTCCTGAAAATATCCAGTTTATACTCCGTCCAGGATTCGGACGCTACCGGGGCCTTTTCCATTACCGGGGCAGCTACGCCTGAGCCAAAATATTGATTCCCGGTAAAAACACGGGCCTCATCCCATAAGTTGGCAGCAATGAAACTCGACAACAGTTTGGCTCCACCTTCGATAATAACCGATTGTACCTGATGACGAAATAATTCACCCATGATGTGTTCGGGAAGGTATTCGTCAAACGGAATGGTGACAAACTCGGTATTAGGAGCCTCTTCTTCCTCGGTATCTTTGTGAGTAAATACAAGGGTGGGAGTACTCCCGTCAAAAATGTTCAGGTTACGGGGCAGACGTAAGTGGCGGTCAATGATTACGCGCAGGGGACTGTTGCCCGGCCAATTGCGTACGTTAAGCTGGGGATTGTCCAGAAAAGCAGTATTTGTTCCTACCATGATGGCTTGTTCCTCTGTACGCCATTTATGAACGAGTATTCGAGCTTCCTCGTTGGTAATCCAGGTTGGAGCTTGCGGGCTGAGCGGCTGTCTTTCAATGTCGATGAACCTATCGTCGGTCTGTGCCCATTTTAGGATGATGTACGGACGACTTTTGCGATGATAGGTAAAGAAACGTTTGTTAAGTTCTTCACCTTCGGATTTAAGAACATCGGTAATCACCTCTACACCTGCGTTTTTAAGTTTCTCCACACCTTTCCCTTTTACCAGACGATGAGGATCAACATTAGCGATAACAACCCGCGGAATACGATTTTCAATAATTAAGTCGGCACAAGGCGGAGTTTTTCCGAAATGTGAACAAGGCTCAAGATTGACATATAATGTCGATTCGGCCAATAGCGATTTGTCTGTTACCGAGTTGATGGCATTTACTTCGGCATGAGGCTCTCCACAACGATGATGATATCCTTCGCCGATGATACGGTTGTTGTGCACGATTACCGATCCCACCATCGGGTTCGGGGCAGTTTCGCCCAACCCAAGTTTTGCCAGCTCCAGACAGCGGCGTATATATTGTTCGTGATTATTGGCTGTATTCATTCTATTTTTTACTTTTGAACATTCATAACCATTTCGATGACCGTAAAAGAAACTTCCGACTTCATTTCTAAAGAGTTACAATCAATTTATCCGGATTCGGAAATCAGCACTATAACCCATTTAATATTCAGCGAATTATTGAATTTTAAGCGGTTCGATGCTGTGTTAAGGGCCGGAAGTCTTTTGCCCGAACATGCCGAATTGCAAATTTACAACATAATTGAGCAACTTAAACGTCATCGACCTATTCAATATGTGTTGGGATGTACGGAATTTTACGGACTGCCGTTTTCGGTCAGTGAATCGGTACTCATTCCACGACCCGAAACTGAAGAATTAGTGCATTGTATCGTTGGTGATTACAAAAATAGAAAGCCTCGAATTGTAGACTTTGGAACCGGAAGTGGTTGTATTGCCATTACATTGGCAAAAGAATTGCCCGGAGCCGAAGTTTTAGCCGTGGATGTTTCGCCCGAAGCCCTTTCTATGGCCCGCAAAAATGCTGAAAGAAATCAAGTGAATGTCGAATTCCTTCAGCTCGACATTCTTTCTTCAACGTTTCCGGACTTAGGAGGATTTGACGTAATTGTGAGCAACCCGCCTTATGTTACCCAAGCGCAAAAATCGGACATGGACGCCAATGTACTCGATTATGAACCTCATCTGGCTTTGTTTGTGCCCGAAAACGATCCTTTATTGTTTTATAAGGCCATTGGCCGGTTTGCCCAAAAATCGTTGAACCCGGGCGGCGGCCTGTATTTTGAAATTAACGAAGATTTGCCTTACGAAACCGCTTCGGCTATCGAAAAACTGGGTTTTTCGGCTGAATTAAAAAAAGACCTCAACGATAAGTTCCGCATGTTAAAAGCCGTTCGCAATGACAAAGGATGAAGCACTCGGCAAAGCCATGAAACTTTGCAGCGTGAAGGAATATGCTACTTCCGATATCGTGCAAAAAATCACCGATTGGGGGCTCGACGAGGAATCTGTCAACCAGCTGATAAATATTCTTCATGAAGATAAATTTCTGGATGATTTTCGTTTTGCCCGCTTCTTTGCCAACGATAAGCTCCGATTTAATAAATGGGGAAAACTGAAAATCAAATACATGCTTCAGCAGAAAAACGTTTCGCGCGAGGCTCTTTCGGAAGCCTTAGAGCAAATCAACGAAAGGGAGTATGCCGAAATTATCACGAACGAACTTGTTAAAAAACGAAAATCAATAAAAGACGCAGATTCTTATAAAGTTAAGGCTAAACTATTCCAATTTGCCGCCGGACGAGGTTTCGAAGCCGACCTGATTTACAAACTTATCGATAAGGTGATGTAATTTTAATTGTTTCATGTTATTGATAATGAGACATATTTTGTTCAAAATGAAACGTCCGCATAGAATTTATTTTCTGAAACTCATTTTTATAATGACTTTTCCCTGCCGTTTTTTTGTGCCGCTGCCAGCTCAGGAAAAGTCTCATACATTACAAAAAATAATCATCGATACTACCAAAAATAGCCCCATCTCTCAAACGCTTAATGAGGTTACTGTAAGCAGCCGTACGATCGATAAAAATGTCCGTTCTTCTTCAACCGGAACTATCGAACTGTCGAAAAATGAGGTGTCGGGTTTGCCATCGTTACTTGGGGAAACAGATTTTTATAAGACTATGCAGCTGATGCCGGGTTTCCAGAAAAGCGGCGAGGGGAATGCTGCCATTTACGTGCGTGGCGGCGGGTACGACCAAAACCTCATCATGCTCGACGAAGCCACGGTTTATAATCCAACGCATCTACTTGGCTTTTATTCGGTTTTTAATACCGATATTATCGGCGATGCCACCCTGATTAAGTCAGGCATGCCCGCCGAATATGGCAACCGCATTTCGTCGGTGCTTAAATTTAATACCAAGCGCTCAATTCCCGAAAGGACAATGAATTCAGGAAGCCTCGGCCTTATCTCATCAAAGTGGTATTCCGAAATTCCCGTTTTAGGACAGAAAGGCGGTTTGTTTTTAGCCGGGCGCAAGACTTATTTGAACGAGGTTCTGCAAGGACTCCGGCATGTTGGCATAATGAAAGTACAACGTAGTGCATTACTGAATTCTATAGGATATGATTTTTACGATTTAAATGTTTCGCTGGTATTAGCCTTATCTTCCAAAAATCGTCTTACAGCCAGCATCTATAGGGGAAACGATGCATTCTCGATGAGTAATGACGATATTGGAATGACAACCGATATGAGTTGGGGAAACCTTGTTTCGTCGCTTACATGGAGTCATCTGTTTAACAACAAAACATATATCGACAATAGTTTTATTTATAGCGGATACAACTTCAACATGCATCTTAACCAGGACCAGTCGCGGTTTACGCTTAATTCGCAGATAAAGGACATTGGCTTTAAAAGTAAAATCACCCGCATTTTTGACAAGCATAACCTACGCGGAGGAACGGAGCTGATCAGGCATAACGTTCAGCCCAATTCGGGCGAGGCAGCTTCCGATACCACGCCGCTCTATCTCGGTTCAACGAGCCGTTACTATTCGTATGAATTAAGTTTTTATTTGTCAGATGAATATGAAATTACACCCAAATTGAGCCTGACTGCCGGGACCCGTTATAACCTGTATTATCAAGTTGGGCCTTTTACAGAATATGTTCGCAGCTCGGAAAGCATTATTACCGACACCCTGCACTATAAAAACGGAGCTTTGGTAAAGAACTATAGTGGTTTGGATGTCAGGCTTTCTATGCGCTATCTTATTTCAGAAAAAAGTTCGGTAAAAGCTTCTTTTAATACCAATAACCAGTACATGAATCTGGTAAATATATCATCGGTGGCCTTTCCTTCCGATTTTTGGGTTCCGTCGTCGAAGTACGTAAAACCCCAGTTTGGAGAGCAATACACCTTGGGTTTTTACCGGAGTTTTCCGAAATTGAAGCTCGAAGGCTCTGTTGAGATGTATTATAAATCGTTCCGAAATCAGATGGAGTTTACCAAAGGTATCTTTTCGTCGGTGACCAACAGTCCGCTGGATGAAAACCTGATATTTGGCAAGGGGCGCGCGTACGGGCTGGAAGTGCTAATACGTAAAAGTGTCGGGCATTTCACCGGATGGGTTGGATACACTTTTTCGAGAACCGAGAAAAGTTTTAACGACATTGAGAACGGACACTGGTATCCGGCAAAGTACGACCGTCCGCACGATATTTCGCTGGTAGGCAACTATACGTTAAATAGTCGTTGGAGCTTTTCAGGAGTTTTCGTTTATACCAGTGGAAGCACTTATACTCCTGTTGTTGGCCGATACCTTGTTGCCAATAACGTAGTTAGCCAATATGGCGCTTTTAACTCGGCACGAATGCCCGATTATCACCGTCTCGATATCTCAACAAGCTATACTTTTAAACCTAAACGCTTTTATAGTTCCAAGCTTAACCTGTCGGTTTACAATGTTTATAACCGCAAAAATCCATTTTTCATATACCCTGCAACAACTGGAAGCCTCAAAAAATATTCAATAACCGTTTCTCGTCATGAAGTATCTATCTTTTCGATTATACCTTCGCTTAGCTGGCAGTTTTCTTTTTAATGGAAGCGTATTTCTCCTGATGAGTATTTTGTTTTTTTCTTGTCAAAAGGAGGAAAACCTTACGGGGTATACCCCTTCACTGGTAATCGATGGAAGAATTGAAAGCGGCGGTTATCCAAGGGTTGCAATAACCCGTAATATCCCATATTACGTCAATATCGACTCGGCAGATATGTTAAAATTGGTTATCCGTCAGGCTAAAGTAACCGTGTCGGATGGTGTTTCGTCTGAAATCCTAACCCTTAAATATGATAAGAACGTATTTCCTCCATTTTATTACGAAGGAAATGAGCTGTCCGGAGAACCCGGAAAAACCTATGCGCTCACCGTAGAATGGGGAACAACGGTACTTACAGCCACAACCACGATTCCTGCCCCGGTAAAGCCCGATAGTGTATGGTTTGAACCGCTGGCTGATAATCCTGAAAAAGGAAAGGTTTGCGTTAAACTCAGGGACAACGCTGCGGAAAATAATTATTATAAAATGTTTACCCGGATTGTCGGTCAGCAATATGAATTTGTACCGACGCTTATCTCTAATTTCGACGACAAAGCATTTAACGGAAAGACGTTCGTATTTTCCCTTAATAAAGGGCCGGAATCTTACATTAATATGACGGGAAATGATTTTTATTTTGATAGAGAGGATAGTATATTGGTTAAAGTATGCACTCTTGATAAGAACCATTTTGCCTTTTGGCGAAGTTATCAGCAGGAAATAGCAAACAGCGGGAACCCGTTTGCCTCATCGTTTCATTCTGTTGAATCGAATATTAAAGGCGATGGATTTGGAGTCTGGGGAGGTTTTGGAACTTATTGGACGAAAATAGGAAAAAGACAAAAATAAAAGAGCTTAAATGTTATATTTACGTTAACAAGATATTCCCAATGTTCTTATCTCAGTATTCAGTACTTATAACTTATTCTTATCTTTGGGGGAATTTTTTGAAACCATATTATCCGAATGAACTTTTTTGAAGAATTGAAATGGCGCGGCATGATTCACGATGCTATGCCGGGCGTAGAAGAGCAGCTAAACAAAGAAATGACCTCCGCATACGTAGGAATTGACCCTACAGCCGATTCCCTGCATATTGGCCACCTGGTAGGCGTAATGATGTTAAAACATCTGCAACTGGCAGGGCATAAACCTATTGCCCTGGTTGGTGGTGCTACCGGTATGATTGGCGACCCCTCAGGAAAATCGCAAGAACGTAACCTGCTCGACGAAACATCGCTTCGTCATAACCAGGAGTGCCTTAAAAGCCAGTTGAAACGCTTCCTCGATTTCGATTCGGGTGCGGCCAATGCCGCTGAACTGGTAAACAACTACGACTGGATGAAGGAATTTTCGTTCCTTGCATTCATCCGCGACGTTGGAAAGCACATCACCGTAAATTATATGGTGGCCAAGGATTCGGTAAAAAAACGCCTCAGCGCCGATTCTCGCGAAGGGATGTCGTTCACCGAATTTACTTATCAGCTGGTTCAGGGTTACGATTTTCTTCACCTCTACCGCACCCATAACTGCAAACTCCAGATGGGAGGCAGCGACCAGTGGGGAAACATCACCACCGGCACCGAGCTCATCCGCCGTATTGAAGGGGGCGAAGCCTATGCCATGACTTGTCCGCTCATTAAAAAAGCCGATGGCACCAAGTTCGGAAAAACCGAATCGGGCAACGTGTGGCTCGATGCTACCAAGACTTCACCGTACCATTTCTACCAGTTCTGGCTCAATGCTTCCGACGACGACGCCAAAATATGGATTAAGATATTTACGCTTCTCACCAAAGAAGAAGTGGAAAGCCTCATTGCCGAACACGAAACAGCACCTCACCTGCGCGTGCTTCAGAAACGACTGGCCGAGGAATTGACCTGCTTTGTTCATAGCCGGCACGATTACGAATTTGCCATTAAAGCCTCCGAAATCCTCTTTGGAAATGCAGTTACCGAAACCCTGCAAAGCCTTTCGGAAGAACAACTGCTCCAGGTGATGGAAGGCGTTCCAATGCATGAGTTTCCTGCTTCGGAGCTCAATAACGGAATTGACATGACATCATTTCTTGCCGAAAGCAAGATTTTCCCCTCCAAGGGAGAAGCACGTAAAACTCTTCAGGGCGGCGGCGTCAGCATAAACAAAGCCAAAGTAACTGTCGATGCTAAAATCGATAGCAGCTCGTTACTGAACGGGAAATACATCCTCGTACAAAAAGGGAAAAAGAACTATTTTCTGGTGAAAGCCATTTAATGATATTAGGATTTGGGCATTAGGCTTTTGAAGGCCTAAGCCTTAAATCCTAAGCTCCATCCTTCTCTCAAACAAATACTTACTAACGAATTATGGCAAAAGGCAAAAAACGGTACCGGTTCAATTCGGTCGATTTTATCACATACGTATGGGAAAAACGCAGGTATCTGCTACTCATAGTTCTTTTGGCTGCAATTTTATCGGCCATTGCCTCGTTCCTGATTACACCAAAGTTCGAATCGCAGGTTGTTTTATACCCTGCCACTTCGGCATCTATCTCAAAAACAGCTTTTGCCCAGGAAGATAACCTCAAATTCGGTAACGAGCAGGAAACCGAGCAACTGATACAGGTGTTAAATTCCGAAGAAATAAAAGGACGGATTATCCACAAATTCGACCTTGCCAAACACTACAAGATAAAAACCTCCTCAGATTTCTGGAAAACCCAGCTTACCAATATTTATAGAGGAAATATCTCCATTAAACAAACCGAGTATTCCTCAATTATCATCGACGCTATAGATGTCGACCCGGATACCTCAGCTTTAATTGCAAACGAAATTTCAAACCAGGTAGATTCGGTATTTACGCATGTGCAGCGTGAGCGCGCCCAAAAAACACTGGCCATTGTTGAAAAAGAATATGTTAGACTACAACAGGAAATAAACAAAATAGAAGATTCCCTTAAATTTATTCAGGAACACGGGGTAACGGACTATGAATCGCAATCGCGCGCTTACAGCAAAGCTTACGCTGAAGCCTTGGCAAACGGCAAATTTGAAGGAGCCAAACGAGTCGAATTAAAGTTGAAAACAATGGCCCAATACTCGGCCACCAACGCCATGTTAACCGAACTGCTCAAAGCGGAAACCCTACGCCTCAGTAACCTCAAAGCCCGATACTTGGAGGCTAAAGTAGATGCCGAACAAACTATCCCTCATAAATTCGTAATCGACAAAGCGTATCCCTCGGACAAAAAAGCCTACCCCAAACGTCTGCTGATTGTACTGGTGTCAACCATTTCGGCATTCTTTATGGCATTACTGCTTCTGATTATCCGCGACAGCATCACTTATAAAAACCACGATTGAACAGGTTTCTATCCATCTTAACCCGGGAGCGCCAGGTTTTCATAGCAACCATTCTTTTCATGCTCGTCAATGCGATATTGGTGGCAAATGAATGGTATTACCTGTCGTTACTACCCGCCGCGTTGTTTGTAGTTTACCTTGCCTTTGTTTCACTGGACAGGCTGGTTTATGTGGTGGTATTTCTGGTTCCGATTTCTGTTCCGCTCGAAGAGTATGTGTCCTCACTGGGCTTTAACGTCCAATTGCCTACAGAACCCATTCTGGTAGCCATCCTTTTTCTATTCTTTTTTAAACTGATACGTGAACGAAGTTTTGATGGTGAGGTATTACTTCATCCGGTAAGCCTTGCCATCTATTTTAACTTGTTTTGGATGTTCATAACAGCCATTACCAGCACCATGCCCATCGTTTCATTTAAATTCATCATTTCGCGGTTGTGGTTTCTGGCTACATTTTATTTTATTGCTACGCAATTATTTACCAACAAAACCAATATCCGCCGGTATGTATGGGTTTTTATGCCAATGTTGATGGTGGTTATCGGGTATGCATTTGTGCACATGGCGCAGGCAGGATTTCTGAATCAACAAAAAGCTCACCTTTCGGCACACCCGTTCTTTAACGACCATACATCGTATGGCTGTATCCTGGCTATGGTGTTACCATTTATGGTGGGGTTTGCTTTAAATCGAAAATTCTCCATTCCCTTACTGTTACTAAGTCGAATTTTAGTAGTAATACTTTTAGCAGCCTTGCTCCTCTCCTACAGCCGCGCTGCATGGATAAGCATTTTCGTTGTCTCAGGTGTAGCTATTATCATGCTGTTAAAAATAAAATTCCGGACGATATTACTCTTTAGCCTAGTGGCAGGTGCGCTGGTTTATAGTTTCCGTACCGAAATTTTTATGGATTTGGAACACAACAAACAAAACTCGTCAAAAGATCTTGCCCAACACATTCAATCCATATCAAACATCCGTACTGACGACTCGAATGTGGAACGTCTCAACCGATGGAAAAGCGCCTTCCGGATGTTTAAAGAAAAACCCGTTTTAGGCTGGGGACCAGGAACCTATATGTTTAACTACGCCCCGTTTCAACTATACAAGGACAAGACGTCGATAAGTACCAACCGCGGAGATCATGGGAATGCTCACAGCGAATATATTGGCCCGTTGGCAGAGTCGGGCATATTAGGCGCGTTAAGCTTTATTCTGATTGGAATTATAACCCTCACAACCGGCATCCGTTTATATTCAAGGGCAGAGGGGCATTGGCAAACAAAGATGCTGATATTTGCGGCAGTGCTGGGATTAATCACATACTACACACATGGTGCATTAAATGACTTTCTGGATACCGACAAAGCTTCCTGTTTGTTTTGGGGATACACGGCCATGATTGTATCCCTCGATGTGTATCACGTAAAAAAAGCTAAAACAGCTGAACTCCCAACATTGTAATATCGTCCACTACGGCATCATTCCCTTCGACGATGGACAAGTCCGCAATTATATGCTGAATATCTTCATCGATCGATTCACCATTACTTATATGTTTTTCGAGCAACTCTGTAGTGGCATTCATCTCTTCGCCATCAAAAATCTCAATAATACCATCAGTAAAGCACAAGATTTTGGTGTTCCCGCTGATCTGGTAACTTCCAATTTTAATCGTTGGAATATCATCAAGCATTCCTAATCCTACACAACCGTTTTTAAGATAGGTTAAAGTCCCGGAAGTAATCTCGTATAACAACGGAGGATTATGTCCGGCATTTAAATATTCGAGTTCTCGAGTAACAATATTATACCGCCCAATAAAAAATGTGATAAACTTTTCGCCGTTAGTATTTGACAAAACACGTTCGTTCAGTTTATTAACCAGAATATCCAAAGGAATGTCGCTGGAAAAAAGAGCACGTAATGTAGCTTGAAAATTCGACATCAGCAGAGCAGCCGAAATCCCTTTACCAGAAACATCGGCAATACAAAAGCCCAGAACATCATTCTCCATCTCAAAAACATCGTAATAATCGCCGCCTACCTCAAAATGAGGTTGATAAAAAGCTGTAATCAGATACTTATCGTTACGGGGAAGATACGTGGCTGCCGGGACCAACATAGCCTGCATCCGCGAGGCAAGCTCCATTTCCTTACGAAAAGCTTCCTGTTTCAGACTTTCCTTAAAGAGTCGTATATTCTCGATGGCAACTATAATAATATTGGATAGGGTTTGAATAAAATTCAAGTGCTTGATAACGGGACTTACTCCACTGCTTTCCTCGTCAATATCGCCAATAAGCACATAAGCCAAAGGATTGTTGTTATTAAAAACCGGAATAACAAAATCGAAATCTTTAAGCTTAAAATCTTCAATATTAGTTACCAGCCGAATATCCTGTATTTCCTGAAGATCGGGTAATACCTCCAAAACATTGACAACTTCTTCGCATGACATGGTATTGAGCAGGCATTCCCAACCATTCTGGTATTTAAAAATAAGGATGCGGCCAATATTGAGGTTTTCCTGTAAAATATTCCGATAACGGGCTAAAAGCTCTGAAACCGGGAGATTGGCGTTAATAGCCTGTGTAATCTCGAGCAGAGCATTCAATTTAAAATTGTAAACCTGATACCGGTTTGAAACAGATTTTTCACTCATTGGGCGAAGGATATAATGACAAAATAAAAGCAGCCTGAATTACAAGGTGAAGAATTCTCGTCGTCCTAATAATAACAAGCTGCTTTTAATTATGTCAAAAAATTACCTCCAAAAATAGAAAAAATTTGGAAGAATTTTATTTTGCACGTTCATAATAAGAACCATCGCGGGTGTCAACGCGAATTTTTTCGCCTTGATTAATGAACAAAGGCACCTGAATAACAGCACCTGTTTCGAGGGTGGCAGGCTTGGTAGCCGACGAAGAAGCTGTGTCACCTTTAACTCCAGGCTCACTGTACGTAACTTCAAGATCAATAATCGGAGGGAGTTCGCACGACATCGGGGTATCGGTATCAACGTGGTACATCACTTCAACGTATTGTCCTTCTTTCAAAAATTTAGGAGCATTAATCAAATCTTCAGAAATCGAGATCTGTTCGAATGTCTCCTGGTGCATGAAGTTATAACCGGCTTCATCTTTATAAAGAAATTGATAAGGACGACGTTCAACGTTGGCAATATCAATTTTTACGCCCGAGTTAAAAGTATTGTCGATAACTTTGCCGGAGGTAAGGCTTTTCAGTTTAGTACGCACAAATGCCGGACCTTTGCCAGGTTTCACATGCTGAAACTGAACAACCGTATAAATGTCGTTATTGAATTCGATAAATAAACCGTTCTTGAAATCTGCTGTTGTTGCCATTGTAAATTTTTTCGTGTTTTAAAATTTGGGCAAAAATAATTAAATCAGTTGATTGTAAAAAATATTTTATATCGTCCAGATTATGAAATGAATATTACATTACTCCGATTTCGCCCCGACTAAAGGCTTGCTATTAATGAAGCGATAATTATAAATTCTTTTATATTTGCAGAAATTTTTTCAAAAGGTTCCATAGTTCAATGGATAGAACGACAGTTTCCTAAACTGTAAATTCGGGTTCGATTCCCGGTGGGACTACCACATAGGACAAGTTGTTATTATTAACTTCTTGTCCTTTTTTATTTTCTGCAAAATCCGCACCAACACTACAAAGTAAAGTTAGCAATTCGTTAGGTTGTGTGGTTCGATAAGTATTATTCTCAAATACCAGTTTTTCAGGAAATATCAAACCAATCATTTTTTGCTTACCCTCTAAAGTTGCATTACTATAATAAGTAGGTAAGTTGCTCAGTAATGAAACACCATATTTGCAATACTCCATAAATCCACTTTCAGCCCTTTTCAGTTCATCAATTCGTAAGCGAATTTCTGAACATTCCTTTGAAAGGTTTTCCTTTAGTCTTTTATATGCATACTTGTCTAATTCATCATTAACAAGTTTTTCGGCTGCTTTGTCCATTGTGGCAAGCTTTTTATTATACTCAGCTTCCAAGCGTTTAATTTCAGAGTCCCGGTCGCCTTCGTTCGTTTTAAAAACGTCCTCCATTATAGCCAAATACAATTGAGCCACTTCAGGTTTGAAAGAAATATCACTTAGCCAGTTTTCAAATGTTTTATGTGCAACATCCGTTTTATAACGTTCTTTGCATCCCGGTTGACAGTGATAATAAAAGTATTTGCCACCATTACCATTTGAGGCACTACCTGTAAGGTTTTTACCACAGCAGCTACAAACTAAATAACCTCGCATAGGTAATTCATCCCTTGTTTTCGATTGCTTTGCTTTAATAGTCTTTTTACCATCAAGTACATTCTGCACTTCATAAAATAATTCCTGGCTGACAATAGGTTCGTGAATACCTAAAACGATTTCTTCCGGCTCATCCCTATAAGCTTTAACTCTTATTTTGCCACAATAAACAGGGTTTCGCAATAAAGCCCAAAACTGGTTTTTACCAATATTCAAACCTTGTTTGTTCATTTCTTTACGAAGAACATCTATTTGCCAGGTTGCAGTTGCATAATATTCAAAGGCTTTCTTTATTAAATTAGCAGCTTCGGTTTTAACCAAAATTGGTTTATTAAAAGCATCACGGGCATTTTTATAACCAATAGGTGCAGTACTAACCCAGCGGCCTTCCTTCATGTTCTTGCGCATTCCGTTTAAAGTATTCAATGCCCTTCGGTCGTTTTCAACCTCTGGCAAAGACAAGTAAAACGAAAGCATAATTTTTTGTTCGGGAACTCTTAAATCGATTGGTTGTTCAACTGCATTTACCTCAACACCCATTTTAGCAAGCTTGTCAATCATTCTATATGCCTCTGGTGCATTGCGGCTAAATCTGTCCCAACGTACAATGAGCAATTTAGTAACCAAACCTTTGTTACTTTTAAGAAATTCAAGGACTTTTTTAAACTCCGGTCTGTCATCAAAATTCTTGGCAGAGTAGTCCTCAGTGAAACACATAACAACATTGTCGCCCGAATACTGGCAAAATTGTTCTAAACGTTCTTTCTGATATGGCAAGCTGGTTCCTTTTGCAGCTTGTTCGTCGGTCGAAACCCTTGTATAAATAACTACATTAGCCATTTTTACTACGTTTTTGTGCAGTGAATAACTGATAATCCAAATTGCCCAGTTTATAGAGCATTTGCCTGATTTGCTTTACTTGTTCGTCTGTGTAACTTTTTCCGTTCTGTTGTAAAATCTTTTTACAAGTTTCTAAATTTAACATCTACTTAATTGCTGCACCTCAACCCCGGGGCTTCCGGTAGTATAGGCTATCTGCAATTTATCAGGGGGCATCCCTTTTTATCTTTTTCTTTGTTTTTCTAACATATTCAACAATTTCGCCATTTTCCTGCACTACTTCAATGGTTGCAAATTGCTGTTCTTTTAATATGTCATGTATTTTTTTGCATGCTTTAAAACGTTCTACACCTTCTATAAGGTCAATCTTTCCGTTTTTATATCGAACTTCAATTTTCTCATAATTAGCAACCCTCAGAAATGCCAGCAATTCTACTTCGCCAATATCTAAAGGCAATTCCCCTTTGTATTTCGGTTTCAAATCAGCATTTGGGAAAAAGCTTTGAAGAATTTCGTTGAGGTTAATTTGCAGGTGGTTTTCTATGCTTTTAAACTCACGGGCTATTTTATACTGGCTGTAATTGGCAGGTACGGCCACACCATCCTTAAAAACCAATAGCAAAACAGGCATTTTATTACCAATAGCAAAGGCTGTATAAAATTCTAATAATGGCATAGCTACACCACATTTAGCACTTTCAAACTCCAAACTTTGTTTGGTAATTTTCAATTGTTCCCAACCCATACCAAACTCACGTAGTTCTTTAATAATACGCACCCAGATAGCGTCTAATATTGTAAACCTTCGCCAGCCCCGGCCCTCACGGTCGCCAATTAATAAACCTTCTTTTTCCCAGCTATTTAATTGCCTATACGTTACAGATTCGAGCTTAACATTTCGCTCCCTATTATTGAGTATTTGAGATATTCTATTGTTTTTTAAGTCAGTAAAGTAGTTATAAAATCCACTTTCAAATGCATCATTTCTGTAAAGGTCAACTGCCTCATTTCCTTTTTTTTCTATATTTGTAGTTGCACCCATTTCAGTTGGATATTTCAATACACAAATATAATAATTTTATACCATATGGTAAGATTTATTCTATATAATTTTAAGTTATTTTGACCAATGTAAAAACCTATTAATCAATGCCTAATAATCAAAAACTAACCCTGCCAAAGCAAGCCAACTTTGAAGTATTCCGTTATCAATTAGTAGTCGATAAAGTACTGCAACTAAACATGTACGATTATAAATCGGCTGAAGACATTCGAGCTGATAAAAACAAAATCTTACAAAAGCTTATTACAGATGATACTTTCAAGTTCTACAACTCGCAATCCGAAATATATTCCAAGTTACTACATACCAACGGCACGTTAAGTTATTTCAGACTTGGGGTTAAACGAAATACTAAGGTTTTTAAAAAAGATTTCTCCGAAGATTATATAGAAAATTATCCCAACATTATTGTTGCAATAAATAACGACCCCAACGTTCAAAAGATAGCAATACAAAGCAATACACATGCATTTCAGGATTGCAACACGGTAAGTCATATTATTCAAAAGACGATTGACCCAAAGATTAAAAAAAGCAATCTTTCTTTTTTTGTTGAACCACTATTCGACAAACAAGAGTTTTGGAATTTGATTAAAAAATATCCAAAACAGGTGAAACAGGTAACATTTAACCTCATTTCGCCCAACCTAGCCAACATATCAAAAAACCTAAAACTCGACCTCAAAAGTCTTTATGAAGACACCAATACATTAAAAACAAAGGTTGAGTTAAATGCTGATGAGGAAAGTTATCTAGATATAAAAGAAAACAGTACGTTTGTAAATAGCCTCGTTGATTATAGTGCCGATGGTGGTGGAAATATTCAAATGCGGGTGAAAGGCATACGAAAAGCTTTACATACTGCTCAATCTCCAAGCGATTTTAATGTTGATGAACTATTGTTAAAATCAGAGAACTGGGACGAGTTGGATAGATTATTTAATGATATTTTGATATAGAAATTTATTAAAAAGTAGATTAAAAATAATGCACAATCAAAATCCTGAACAAATAGCCCGCGATAATATCGACAAGCAGTTAGTTGCTTGTGGCTGGATTATTCAGGATAAGGCAAAAATAAATTTAGGTGCTGGAATTGGTGTTGCAATTAGAGAATATCAAACAGATGCAGGCCCTGCTGATTATGTGTTGTTCATTAACAAAAAACCTGTTGGTGTTATAGAGGCAAAAAAGGAAGAAGAAGGTATTCACCTTATATCTGTTGAAGACCAATCAAGCGAATATGCTTCGGCTAAACTTAAATATTTGAACAACGACCCATTACCGTTTGTATATGAAAGTACTGGCGAGATAACACGTTTTACTGATTATAGAGACCCTAAACCAAGGTCTCGCAATCTGTTTACATTTCATAAGCCTGAAACTTTAATACAGTGGATTAAGGAAGAAAGGACACTTAGAGCCAGACTATTCGATATTCCTGAACTTAAAACGGACGGTTTAAGAGATTGCCAAATAAAAGCTATTAACAAACTCGAAAATTCGTTCCGTGAAAACAGACCAAAAGCCTTGGTTCAGATGGCTACTGGTTCAGGAAAAACATTTACGGCAATAACATTTATTTACCGGTTGCTAAAATATGCTAAAGCAAAAAGAATTTTGTTTTTAGTTGACACCAAAAATCTTGGCGAACAGGCCGAACAGGAGTTTATGGCTTACGTTCCGAATGATGATAATAGAAAATTCACAGAGCTTTATGGCGTACATCGGTTAAAGTCCGGGTTTATTCCTACTGACAATAAGGTGTATATATCTACAATTCAACGTTTTTATTCAATTCTTAGAGGCGAAGAACTTGACGAGAAAGCAGAAGAAACTAACCCAGGTGAAATTAAATGGGACAAAAGAGAACCTATACCAGTGGTTTATAACCCTAAAGTTCCTTTAGAATTTTTTGATTTTGTAATCATAGACGAATGTCATAGAAGCATTTATAATCTTTGGAAACAAGTACTTGATTATTTCGATAGCTTTTTAATAGGCTTAACAGCAACACCCGACAATCGAACATTTGGCTTTTTCAACCAAAATATAGTTAGTGAATACACCCATGAACAGGCTGTTGCCGATGGTGTAAACGTTGGGTTTAATGTATACCAAATTGAAACCGAGATAACTAAAAAAGGAAGTGTAATTTGGAAAGGCGAATTTGTTGACCACCGAGAGAAGCTAACACGCAAAAAGCGGTGGGAACAGTTGGACGAAGATAAAACATACAGTAACAAACAATTGGATGACGATGTGGTAAATCCAAACCAAATTCGGCTAATTATTAAAACGTTTAAGGAGCATTTGCCTGAGATGTTTACCGAACGTTTTGACGAACATAATGTTTTTGAAGTACCTAAAACATTGATATTTGCTAAAACCGATTCACACGCCGATGATATTATTCAAATTGTAAGGGAAGAGTTTGCTGAAGAAAATAAATTCTGCAAAAAAATAACATACAACACCGACGACCCCAAAGGCACTTTGGCTCAGTTTCGGAACGACTATCACCCACGTATTGCTGTAACAGTCGATATGATTGCTACGGGCACTGATGTAAAACCGTTGGAATGTTTACTTTTTATGCGTGATGTAAAAAGCCGTAACTACTTCGAACAAATGAAAGGGCGTGGCACAAGAACCATTACATTAGACGATTTGCGGAAGGTTACACCAACAGCCAAATTTACCAAAGACCATTTTGTAATTGTCGATGCTATTGGAGTAACCAAAAGTTTAAAAACAGATAGTCGGCCATTGGAAAAGAAACCCGGTGTTCCCTTAAAAGATTTACTGGGAGCTATTGCTGTTGGTGCTCGTGACGAAGATTTGTTTACCACGTTGGCCGGACGTTTAGCTCGTTTAGATAAACAATTAACTGAAAAAGAAAAAATAGTTTTTGCTGAAAAAACCGGAGGAAAAACTATCTCACAAGTTGTAAATGACCTTCTAAATGCTTTTAATCCCGATGTTTTGGACGAAGTTCGCCAGGATATTGCAAGGAAATATGTTGGGGAAGCGCCTGCATTTATTGATGAAAAATACAACATACAATCTTCCGTATTAATTGAGAATGCAGCCTCAATATTTACGGGCGAGCTTAATGAATATATTGAAAAAGTGCGTAAAGCCCATTCGCAGGTTATTGACCATATAAACCCCGATAAATTGCTCAATGTGGGTTGGGACAAACAAAATTCTGAAAAAGCAGAAACACTTATTCAGGATTTCGCAACATGGATAGATAGTAACAAAGATGAAATTACCGCTTTACAGATTTTTTACGGGCAGCCTTTTCGTCGCCGTGAACTAACCTATAAGATGATAAAGGATGTTTACGAGAAACTTAAAACCGATAAACCTTTACTTGCCCCGCTTCATATTTGGCGAGCATACGAACAATTAGGACAAACCAATAATGGTTCGCCTAAAAACGAATTAATAGCACTGGTTTCGCTTATCCGCAAAATATCAGGTATTGACACCGCACTTACACCTTATGATAAAATTGTAGACAAAAACTTTCAGGATTGGGTATGGAAACGCCATTCCGGGGCAGGACAGAAATTTTCTGAGGAACAAATGGAATGGTTACGAATGATGAAAGATTATGTAGCCAATAGCTTTCATATTGATAGGGACGATTTCGATTTAAGCCCCTTTAATGCCAATGGTGGTTTAACCAAAATGTGGGCTTTGTTTGGCGAACAAACCGATGAAATTATTAACGAATTAAACGAGGCTTTAGCAGCATAGGATGGAGAAAGAGATTATTTCAAACACAATTAATGAGGTGCCGAAAGGCTGGATAGTTGCTAAACTCAGTGACATGGTAGTTGACCCAAAAAAAGATTTTGTTGACGGCCCTTTCGGCTCAGACTTAAAGGCGAGTGAGTATAAAGATGAAGGCGTTCCAGTTTTTAGAATACAAAATATAAAAGCAGGTTATTTTTTAGATAAAAATATTCAGTTTGTTACAAAACAAAAGGCAGAACAACTTAAAAGACATTCCTTTAAACAAGGAGATATTATTATTACTAAACTTGGAGAACCATTAGGCTTATGTTGTAAAGTTCCTCATAAGTACCCTGAAGGAATAATTGTTGCTGATTTGATGAGGGTACGTCCAAGTCCAACAATAGTAGATACTGATTATTTAGTATATGCTATTAATAGTAAAATAATTCAAGACCAATTTAAAAATATTACAAAAGGAACAACCAGAGCTAGGGTAAACCTATCAATTGTAAGAGATATTGAAATTCCTATTGCACCTGCAAGTGAACAGAAAAGAATAGTAAATAAACTGGAAGAACTAATCAGCGAATTAGAAAAGGGGAAGGAGCATATACAAATATCTTTAGAACAATTACGAGTTTATAAGCAATCCGTTTTAAAATTTGCCTTTGAAGGAAAATTAACTGAAGAATGGCGCAATAAACAAAAAAAGCTAAAAACTCCAAATGAACTAGTTGCTGAAATTAATAATGAAAGAGAAAAAAAATACAACAACCTATTAAGTAATTATAGAGAAGGCTTAACAAAAGTAAAACCGCAAATTCCCAAAGAAATCAGCCTAATTTCCCAAAATGAATTACTTGAATTACCTAAATTGCCAGATGGTTGGTGTTGGATAAAAGTTGCGTCCTTAGGAGCTATCGAAACAGGAACAACTCCAAGTAAAACAAGACCTGATAATTTTGGTGTTGACTATCCCTTTTTTAAACCAACGGAACTAAATGCAGGTTATAATGTAAGAGAAGCAACAGAATATTTATCAGAAAAAGGAATAAAAAGTGCTAGATTTTTACCTATTAATTCAATTTTAGTTACTTGTATTGGTGCTACAATTGGAAAAGCTGGAATAATTAGGCGTTCAGGCGCAAGCAATCAACAAATAAATGCCATAATACCATATGAGATTTTCAACCCTAATTTCATCTATTTTCAGGTAATTAGTCGGTTTTTCCAAGACCAGATAAAAAATAATGCAGCTGCGACCACTCTTCCTATACTTAATAAATCAAAATTTGAAAATTTGTATTTTGCAATTTGTTCTAATGAAGAGCAAAATATATTAGTCAATGAATTAGATAATAAATTTTCCAATTGTGAGAACTTGGAAATAACTATAAACCAATCATTACTAAAATGTGATACTTTAAAGCAAAGCATATTGCAGAAAGCATTTAAAGGTAAATTAGTGAAACAAGAGCCAAGTGATGAATCAGCTGGTGTTTTACTAGATAGGATAAAAAAGGAAAGAGAAGAATATATAAAAAATGAAAAAGAAAAGGCCACTAATCTTAAAAAGATGAAACCTAAAGAAATAATAAATCAAAAAGACTTATCACTTAAAGAGATTATATATAATTCATTCTCTTATGGTGAATTTACATTTAATGAGTTAAGACGGGTTGTAGAACTTAACTATGACGATTTAAGAGATGAACTTTTTAAGCTGCTTGATGAGGGTATATCAATTGAAATGTATTTTGATAAAATGGAGGAAGTAATGAAATATAAATATATTGGCAAATGAAAATACATCGGCTATATATAGAAAAAATTGAACATCGCCCGTTATTAAATGGAGTTGAGATGCTCTTTTATTCTGACCCAAAAACTAATTCTAAAGAATTAAATCCCAATTGTTTTATTGGGGTCAATGGTTCTGGAAAATCTCAAATTCTGGAAACTCTTGCAGAAATATTTTTTTATCTTGATAAATTATATGGTGGCCCTAATCTTTCAATAGTAATTCATTCTCCTTTTTTATTTGAAATAGATTATTCTGTCACTTTAGATAATAATGAATACTTTATTGAAATAAAACAATATCAAACCAAAGGTAAACCTCCAGAAATTAACATTACATGCAATAATACAGAGGTTGAATGGTTTGTAGAAACTATGTATAAATTTTTACCAAAAAGAGTAATAGGTTATACATCTGGGGCAAACGAAACGCTTAGTTTTCCCTTTATGGATTATTACGATGAGTATGCCGGATATACAGCAAAAAGAGCATTGGGAAAGGAGAGTAAATCAGAAGATTATGAACCTAGATTTTACTTTATGGATTATACAACCAATATTGGTGTTGTAATATCAAATTTATTATATCCTGAAACCGCTAATCTAAATTCTGTTTTAAAAGTAATTGGATTGAAAGGCTTGAGAAGTTTTCAACTCATAATCCAAACTAAACATAAAGCTGCGCCTTCCAATGGAGTTAAACTAACGAAAGAACTGGAAGAATGGATTTCCTATTTATCAAATGTTGCAACTTGCTATGAGTATATTAAAGCAGAAAATAAATATATTCTTGATTTTTATAACAATGAAACTACTCGCAATGCTCTTAAAATTTACTTTAAGACACCTATTGAATTATATACAGCTCTTTACAAAATAGAATTATTAAATAATCTTATAATTGACGATAACTACCTAAAAGAAATAAAAAGAAAACGTAGAACACGTAAATCTCTTATAAGGAATCCAACAGTAGCAGACAAAGACAAAGTTTTAAATTATTCAGAAATAAAACTCCGATTGCTTTCAGGTGCTCAAATAAATTATTTAGAATTAAGTGATGGGGAACATCAATACATGAATGTTTTTGGTACAATTCTCATGACAAATTATCAAAATACCTTATATTTATTAGATGAGCCTGAAACGCACTTCAATCCAAATTGGAGAAGAGAGTTTATCAAGATTTTAAATGATATAACACACAACAGAAAGCAAGATATTTTTATCACTAGTCATTCTCCTTTTATTGTTGCTGATTGCAAAAGAGAAAAGGTTTATATCTTTAAAAAGAAAAACTCTAAACTAACAATCGAACAGCCTTCAAACGAGACCTACGGTTCAAATTTTGATTATATTTTAAAAATGGCTTTTGAGATGGGAGATACCTTATCGGAAAAATCCCTAAAAGAACTTCATGCACTTCAGAAATCCGATAGTATTAGCAAAATTGAAAGTAATATTGGCAATTTTGGTGAATCGGTTGAAAAATTTTATCTATTAAAAAGGTTGGAAGAATTAAAAACTAAAGATTAATGTTATTTAATTATACTTACTTACATAAAAGCCCTGTAACAAAACTCAATCAAAATCTAATTTTCTTTTTTAGAAAAATAAAAAATGTAAATGATAGTGCGAATTTTAAACCCTATTCTAATTATTTTCATCCTGATTTTGTCGTTCAATTATCTCATTCGCCAGTATTGGAAGAAAAATTTGAAGCATTCTTTAATGTTTATAAAACCTTATCCACACATGAGAAAGAAAAACTAAATGAAACCTTTTATGATGCTCAAGATATTAGGTCTATAATTGAAGATAATAGTGTTGACGGTAATAAATTCAAATTATCAAACCTTCCAAAAAAAATTAGAAAGCCCGTAAAGGATTTATTTTCCTTTATGTATCCATCAACTTTAAATACAGATAATAGATTAACAAATCATTATCAAGATATTTATAGTGATATTTTAAAAAGAAATTTAAAAGTCTGTCCATTCTGTGGAATTGAGCCTTTATTTCCACCTCATATTCGTCGTCAAGATTATGACCATATTTTGAAACAAGAAAGTTATCCATTCTCTACGCTAAATATGAAAAATCTTGTTCCTATGGGTCGAGACTGTAATGAAATATTTAAAGGGAGAAAAGATGTTATTTATGACCAAGTTTCGGGTAAAAGAATAGTATTTGCGTATCCTTATAAAAGATTTTATCAAATAGAAATTAAACTCGACAATAGTAAGTTACCTGATAGAACAAATAACAAAAATGGGCAATGGGTTATTAATTTTCTTCCAAATGATTCATTTGTTCAAACATGGCAGTGGGTATTTGACATAAAAAGACGTTATAGTGACATGATTTTATCTTTATATTTTGATGATTGGTTAACCCAATTTGAAAAATCTTTAAAAAAAGAGAATAAAAAAATTAGAAATCATTCTGACTTAATCAAAGAATTTAATAGTTGTGCCTCAACTTACTTGAGTCAACCATTACTAGAATTTGGCATAATTAAAGGTGCTTTATTTAAATTTTTGGCTAACTGTAATGATTATTCATTTTATAATGCTTTTACAAAAAAAATAAATTCTTAAATATGACAAGCACAATAGTTCAAAAAGTATGGAATTTCTGCAATACACTTCGTGATGATGGTGTTGGCTATGGAGATTATTTAGAGCAGTTAACCTACTTGCTTTTTCTAAAAATGGCCGATGAATATACTAAGCCTCCTCACAATAAGAAAATGCCAATACCTAAGGAATTGAATTGGGAAAGTCTTAATGAGAAAAGTGGTGACGAGTTGGAAAAGCATTATAATAAAGTCCTTCGTGATTTAGGTAAAGAAAAAGGAATTTTAGGCCAGATTTTTACCAAGAGTCAAAGTAAAATACAAGACCCTGCCAAGCTTTATAAACTCATTGCCATGATAGGAAGTGAAAACTGGGTAGGTATGGGTGTTAAAGACAAAGGCGATATTTATGAAGGTTTATTAAAAAAGAATGCTGAAGATACCAAAAGTGGTGCTGGTCAGTATTTCACACCTCGTGAGTTAATTGCAGCAATGGTTGAATGCATAAGGCCAGAGCCAAAGAAAACCATTGCCGACCCTGCATGTGGAACAGGTGGTTTTTTTCTGGGGGCATATGATTTTTTAGTGAATCCCGCTAATTACGACTTAGACAAAGAACAACGTGAATTTCTAAAATCTGAAACATTTTTTGGCAACGAAATTGTTGCAAATACACGTCGTTTATGCCTAATGAATCTGTTTCTGCACAATATTGGCGATATTAACTCAACAAGTTTTATTTCCTCCGAAGATTCATTACTGGCTTCACCAAAGATAACTTACGACTATATTTTGGCAAATCCTCCATTTGGTAAAAAAAGTAGTATGACTTTTACAAACGAAGAAGGAGAGCAGGAAAAAGAGGATTTAACGTACAACCGTCAGGATTTTTGGGTAACTACAAGCAATAAACAGCTAAACTTCTTGCAGCATATTCGCACCATGCTTAAAACAACAGGTAAGGCTGCGGTAGTGTTACCCGACAATGTATTATTTGAAGGGGGAGTTGGCGAAACGGTAAGGAAAAAACTATTAGAAACAACTGATTTACATACCATACTTCGTTTGCCTACTGGTATATTCTATGCTCAAGGTGTAAAAGCAAACGTGTTATTTTTTGATGGAAAACCTGCCAGCAAAGACCCATGGACAAAAGAAGTTTGGGTATATGATTACAGAACTAATATACATCATACATTAAAGAAAAATCCTTTAAAAGTTGATGATTTAAAAGATTTCATCGATTGTTACAATCCTAAAAACAGGCTCAAACGTAAAGAGACATTTCATGCTGAAACCAACCCCGAAGGGCGTTGGCGAAAGTTTACTTACGATGAAATAATTGCCCGAGACAAAACCAGTTTAGATATTTCCTGGTTGAAGGATACTTCCTTAGCCGATTTAGACAATTTGCCCGACCCCGAAGTTTTAGCAAATGAAATAGTCGAAAACCTTGAAGCTGGGCTTGAAAGTTTTAAAACAATAATAGGAGCATTGGATAAATCCGAATGATAATTATTTGCCTAGCTATCATCATTTTGAAATAAATACATTTAATTATGATTTTACTAAACAACATTAAACAGTACTTTCAAGATTGGGGAAACTTATGGCAAGTTTTCATAGCTGTTTTTTTTGGACTAATGTCATTTATACTTTGGTATAGAGACCGTAACAAAGAAATTAAAATAAAAGAACTTTCTAAGCAAACAAAATATCTGAAAGAATTATTAAATCAAATAATAAAACCCAATCTCTTTGTTGAAAATCAAAAACATAATACCGGAAGCCTTGGGCTTACTCAGGTAACTATACAAAATAGCGGCAATTCACTTGATGATCTGTTAATTGAAAAGTTAGGTGACGATCCCGAGTTAATCATTCCGAAATGCAAATCAATTACAAAAAATCAAAATGTTTATGTGTCTTTTTGCAAAGGAATAAAGTTAAAATTTCAATATAAAGATGAGGGTGGTAATTATTATGAGCAAATATTAGAACTTAATCATATCGATTCATTTTTCAATCCTCCGAGATTATTAAATAAATGACAATAATTGGTTCGTTGCGCCTCTTGAATTGGAGAAAACCAAGCTGATCTTGAAATTTCAAAACAATAAAACCAGTGTTGAATAAAGCTTAATGATATTTATTTTTACAACATTGCACTTTCGTCCGAAAAATATGCTAATTTTCGGACGAAATAATAAAGAGTATGACACGGTTAATTATTGAAAAACAAGTGCATGATAAGATTTTAAATTACAAGCGTGGAAAAATTATTTTCTCTGATATGTTTTCTTCGCTTGGCAATTTGGAGTCTATAAATAAAGTTTTGTTTCGTCTTACTCAAAAGGGGTTACTGGTTCGGCTTGCACAGGGTATATATCTTTACCCAAAACAAGACAAAGAACTTGGAACTCTTTATCCCTCTGTTGAGGAAATTGCAGAAGCTATTGCCAAAAGAGATAAAGCAAGGATAATGCCTACTGGAGTGCAGGCATTGAATAAACTAGGCTTGTCAACTCAGGTGCCAATGAAAGCTGTATTCCTTACTGACGGAGCCCCTCGCAGTATTTTGGTTGGAAAACGAACCATTAAATTCAAAAAAACCACCCCAAAAAACCTTGCTGCTAAAAGTGAGGTATGTGGTTTGGCAATTCAAGCGTTGAGGGAGATTGGTTACAAAAATATTACTCCCGAACAATTGGATAAAATAAAACAAGTATTAAGAAATGAAAAGAAAGAATTATTAGCCAACGATGCACGCCTTGCCCCTGCATGGATAGCTAAAATTATTCTATCTGTAAGCTCTAACAATTAATAAAATGAAAAACTTTCTGAATCTTCCCGAACAAAGAAGAAAAGATATATTCAACCAAGTGAGTACTCTTTCTGGTCTTCCAGCCAATGCTATTGAAAAAGACTGGTGGGTAACACTTGCATTAAAAGCTATATTTGCTCTTCCCGATTCTGAACATATTGTTTTTAAAGGAGGAACCTCCCTTAGTAAAGGATGGAACTTGATAGAACGATTCTCTGAAGACATTGACCTTGCCATTGACCCCAAGTTTCTTGGATTTGAAGGAGATTTAACGAAAAAACAGGTTCATAAATTGCGAGAAGAATCAGTAAAGTTCATAAAAAACAAGTTTAAAAATGACCTTGATAACAAACTTAAAGAACTTGGTATAACCGGGTTTGAACTAAAAGTGCAAGACAATATTCAATCTGACACAGACCCTGTAAAACTAGAATTGCATTACAATTCAGTAACAGAAAATTCAAATTATTTATCAGCACAAGTTTTGATTGAAATTGGTGCTCGTTCATTAATGGAGCCAAGCGAGAAAAGACCAATACAAACTTTAGTAAGTGAATACATAAAAGGTCAATCATTTTCAGATGAACCAGTTTTACTCCCTGTAGTAATGCCCAAAAGAACTTTCTTGGAAAAAGCTTTTCTTTTACATGAGCAATTTCAAAAGCCTGATGGGAAAAAACAAGCTGAGCGTCTGAGTAGGCACTTATACGATTTAGAAAAACTCATGGATACCCAACATGGTAAGGATGCTTTAAAAGACAAGGAATTATATCAGCATATTATAAAGCATCGTGAAATGTTTAACAAAGTCAGTGGTATAGACTATGCAAATCATAGCTCAGATAAGATTGATTTTATACCACCTGTTGAGGTGCAAGCAGATTGGGAAAAGGATTATAAATCGATGCAGGAAAATATGATTTATGGTGAGTCCCTTGAATACAAAAAGCTTATTGAGCGCTTAAATATCCTAAAGAGTAGGTTTCGTATTATTTAATAAGGGAACTTGTAAGGATTTCTTACAAGTTCAAAGCATACATTTTTCTTAGCCCTGTAAATTATAAAGGCTTGTTATAAACTTATTTGTTTTTCACTGAGCCAATTTTAATGCGTGATTTGCATAATTAAAGTCTTCGCACCATTTTCTACACTGTTTCTTTTTGGCTGTATCCAAATATCTGTCAAAATAATATTCATGCTTGAACATGGCATAAGTGTCATCTTCATATAGATTGACATATTCAGCGAGTTTATATTTTTGGAAATCTTCCTTAAGGGTATCTATATGCTTTTGAATGACTTCTATGGGTGGTGGTGGACAAGGTGATTTTTGGATGTCTTTTAATCCTTCAGGTATTAGAAAATGTTTGTCCTTCTTTTTCCCAATTTTAACACTTTCAAGATATTTCTTGAATTTTTCCTGGTCATTTACAAGGTCAATGTAATGGCTTAAATTGATGCTCCTTTCATTTAATTCTCTGTTCAGAGCCATTAAATCCTTTCGATTAAAATACCTGGTCTTTCCTCGAATGAAATAATTATTAAAACCGAACCTTTCAACGATAAATTTTCCGGCGGAATAAGGTGCTCCTTTTATTATTTTCGATATGTCACCATCTTTAATCCAGTCCCCATGCTGAATTGATAAGTCTTTAAATTCTACGGCTGCCTTATCTAAAGCCTCAGTAGAAAATCTCTGTTTTTCTGGTAATTCAGAAGTGCCTATTAATTTGGATAATAATAATCGAACTTCTTTGATTTCCTTATATATCTTGTCCTCCATAATGTCTGATTTTAGTTTAACCTAAATTCATTTACATAAAATTACAATAAACAATTCCACCGCACAAGCAGGTTATATGGTGTTCCTCTTTCTCCTTCGGCAAGCCGTGCGCCAGCCCGATGTAGCACTTGCCTATAATTATATTAATTTTTAAGGTATAGTCAAAAGCTACACCGCCCTACGGGTTGCTATCGCAAGGCTGTCATATGTCTTGCAGCTCAGTCGGCATCGTCACAGCAGCCTACTTTGTCCTGCAATAAGCTTCACTCATTACGGCTGCATTACATTTCAGGGCTTCGCTGCGCTCAACTACCTTACATTTCATTTCGCCTCCATTCGTTTCAGCCTTTTGCAGTCCACCGGCTGCATTGTTTGGCTCGCCTGCGGGTCGCTTCGGGCTGCGGCTAACTATATTTATTTGCCTCCACTTCGTTCTGGCAATTAAAGCGGTAGCCTTGTGTAGTGCGTTACAGGCTGTCATGGTTTTTGCAACAAATAAAAGGCAAAAACCTCGCCAGCCTTCCACTTCTACATATGCTGTCCATCGCCTTCGTTCCTCAGGCTTTTAGTCCACCACCCTTGCTCAACTCGCAGTGGCTTCGCAGGTCAAACCATCGGGCGCAATCCTAAACACAGGCAAAAGCTATTGCACCCTCAGGTTTGCCTTTTTGCTCATGGCTGTTATAACCTGCTTTTTCGACCCACAATTAAAAAAGAAAAACAAATAACAATTCCTTGATTTAACAAATACACCAAAACATAACAGCAAAGTTACAGGCGTGGTTGTCAAAGCTGACAAGGGTTTGCTTCGCCAGCCTCAAAAAATCTCCACCCTTCTTAGGTCGGGTAGTATTTTTTGGTCTGCCCTTGCATCTTTGCCCTCCAGCCTGTGGACACACTGGCATTATGTTTAACTGTATTTTTCGCCGTAGGTTGGCTGGCTGGTGGTTGGTTGCCTACACTTGTAGTTCGGTTCGCTTTCACTTTTCATATTTAGGTGGTGCGGTTCCGTTGGTTTCTATTCAGCTTTTGTGGCTGTCGTTCTCTATTGGTAAGCTGCCGTTTTAGGCGGCTTACTTTTTTTTGGAATATCTGTTTGTTTGAATGTTCATTTCCTGAAAAATAAAAAAGAAAAGCAAGATAGGCGGGGCGCACACTGCAACACCTTAATGTTTTGTAAAGGTCAAGCCCTATGGGTTTTGTCATTTTTTTTGATAAATATATTTATTTCAGGAGGTATCAAATAAAATGTCAAAAACCTTGACAAAACGCCTCGCCCCGCCTGCAAAAAAGCTTTCTTTTTTCTTTTTTTCGGTTTTTCTTTCTTCTTTGTGGAAATGAATTGATATGAAATAGAAAAGGCTACCCGATTTGGATAGCCTCAACTATAAAGATTGATTAGCTCAATTAAGCTGTTTCGATGATGGCAAGTGAATTGTAAGCTCCATTTTTTAAGGAATACTGAACACCATTCATTAACTGGAAAAATTCAAGTTTCAATAAGAAAACTTTTGTTCCGGTTCCAGCAGGTAAAGCAGTAGGGGTTAATGTTACCGCTGTTGAGGTTGCAGAAATTGCAATGTTCTGAACATTGGTGAGCTTGACATCAAAAACACCAGTTGCAAAATTGATATTACCCATTGCACCAGTAATGCTTAAATGAGTTGCCCCAGCAGGATATACAACATCGGTTAAGGGAACAAGTCCGGCAATAGTGATTACACCTGTAGTTGTGTTGACTGCATAGGGTTTGTAAAGCACCGCCCCAAGAATTGCGCTGTCATTAAAATTCAAACCTTTTAATAATGCCCTGCCAGCAGCAACGCCAACACCCACTCCAACAGTTCTTTTACCTCTGACTGACGTTGCATCCATGTTTTTAATATCAGTCATAACCTGAGTTATTCTCGATGTTACCCGATTGTCGGAGGCATTCATCATTAGTGTTCGAATCGAATCACGTAACAATTTACCTGCGGTTGCTGCATTTCCAAACTCTGCGCCGTTCTCCCTTGTTCTTTGAAAAGTTGGGTCATTTGCAATTCTGTCGGCAGAAACACCACCCTTTGTTTTTACAAGATGACCATCTTGTGTTTTATAGAAGGTTAGATTTTCCAATGTTCCTTCTATCTTTAAAATGCCATTTAATTTAGCCATAATTCCTCCTTTTTTAAGTTCAAAGCTAAAACACTATTAAACCCCTTGCAAACAGAGGCTTCCGTATACTTTCGTTTCTGCCGATATTTCCATTATGAACTAATTATTCTTACTTCTAAATTCAGTATCTTTGCATTGAGCTACAGCATAGTTAGAGTATGGCTGAAGTATAGATAATGTATTAAAACAGTATTTTTAAAATGGAGCGGATTTGTATATATCCAAAAGATGTGCAAATGGTAACTGGTAAGAGCGAACGATGGGGTCGTGACGTTATCAAGAGAATTAAAAAGCAGTTTAGCAAAGAAGAACACCAATTGGTTACAGTAGATGAGTTTTGTAACTATATGGGTTTAGATGCTATTTCAGTGAAACAACTTTTGAGAAACTAATTTTTAAACCCTTTTCCCAGTTATTAAGAGTCTATAATATTATGGTTAGATACATGTAAGGGAGGCTAAGATTAATTAAATCGCAGCTCTCAAAGGTTGAGGCAGTCGAATAGGCTGCAATAGCTGAACAGGTATAACAGGCTTTAATTCATAGATTCGCCGAAATCTCTCCATTAATTGGTTCGATAATCGTACTTTAGGGGCTACAAAAATAAAGCATAACCCTTTCTTAGTGAAAATCTTTGAAAGGGTTGCTTGTTTTTAGGGGATAGTTAAGGTAATAGTATTTTTATATGCGTTTTATCATTTATAATCAACCAATGCTTACCAGCAATAGTATGCGCATTTCAATTACCTATTCTTCATTATTGTTTTTGAGAACAATTCGGATATTTAATTTTTACATGCTATATAACATTATTTTTTGTATTTTTGTGCGATTTTACCGGAAGGTAACCTGATCGTCAAATTGATACAAAACATCAGATTATGGCAAAGTTATCGAAGTTCGCTGTTTTATTCGTCGGTATAGCCCTGTTTTCTTATTCGTTACATGCCCAAGGCTATGACATCAAAATTAAAATTCCTGCACTTAAGGATTCAACAGTTCTGTTAGGTCACCATTTTGCCAGCCTCCTTTATCCCGACGATACCGTAAAGCTCGATAAAAAAGGGATGGGCTCATTTAAACGTACCAAAAAACTTCCCGGCGGAATGTACTTCGTTTTCCTTCCCACCAAAAAATATTTTGACATTCTTATAGGTGACAATCAATCGTTCACCATCACCGCCGACACTACCGATTTCTTAAAAACTACTAAATTTACTGGCTCGCCCAATAATCAGCTGTTTTACGAATATCAAAACCTTCTTACCGATAACCGCGCCAAGGCTGACAAACTGATTGAGCGTAAAAAGAAATCGACCTCCGCACAGCAAAAAGACTCCATCACCAAAGCCATCGACAAAATTAATCAGGAAGTGATGGGCAACACTAGAAAATGGCTTTCCGACAACCCTTCGCTTTTTTTTACAACATTTCTGAAGAGTTTACAGGATGTTGATATTCCTGATTTTCCGCGCGATGCTAAAGGAAATATTCTCGATTCGGCCTTTCAATGGCGCTATTTTAAAACTCATTATTTCGACAACTTCAATTATGCCGATAATCGGTTGCTCCGGACTCCGGTTTACGAACAAAAAATTAAATATTTCATCGAAAAGGTTATTCCTCAAACGCCCGATTCGATTAACAAGGAACTGGATATAATCCTCGACAAGGTTAAAGGCAATGAAGAGGTTTTCCGTTATCTGCTTGTAACTTTCTTTAAACAATATGCCAATAGCCAGGTTATGGGGCAGGATGCCGTATTTGTGCATCTTTCCGAAAAATATTATATCCCTTCGGCTACCTGGGCTTCAAAAGACGACCTTGAAAAATTAAAAAAGGAAGTAGCCAAAAAGAAACCTAATCTTATAGGACAGACTGCCCCAAACCTCAGTCTGGTAGAAGTTTCGCCCGACCATTTTATGATTGCCAAAACCGATACTGCTTTAAAGAGCAATCCTTATGTTGGAAATCCACTTAACCTTAAAGATATACAGGCTAAATTCCTGGTAGTCGCTTTTTGGGAAGCCGACTGCGGACATTGCAAAAAAGCAATTCCCGCGCTTCACGAAGTATATCAACGTATTAAAAATAAAGGTGCCAAAGTACTGGCTATCCACATGATTTCGAGCGTAGAAGGCAAACGTAAATGGATCGATTTTGTAAACGAAAACAATATGTACGACTGGATTAATGCCTGGAGCCCATACAATCACGATTACAAAGACTCTTATGACGTTTATTCGACGCCTGTAATCTATGTCCTCGACGAAAATAAAACCATCGTAGCAAAACGTATTGGAGCAGAACAGGTTGAAGAAGTAATTGATTTTGAACTTAAGAAAGCTGCAAAAACAAAAAAGTAACTCAAAATATAATGAAGTGAGCCAATTGTCAGGCATGATTACTCGCTTCTGAATTTTCAATTTATAAACAAACACAATAAATGAACAATTCCGCAGAGATTAAACTGGTATTGGAAGACGGAACTGAAATTAACGGCAAATCGTTCGGGTACGAAGGTTCTGTATCGGGTGAGGTAGTTTTTAACACTGCAATGACGGGTTATCCCGAAAGTTTAACCGACCCCTCGTATAAGGGAGAAATTTTGGTGTTAACTTATCCATTAATTGGTAACTACGGCGTTCCTGGCAACGAAATGCTGGATAATCTGCTTCAATTCTTCGAGTCGCATACCATCCATATTTCCGCACTTGTTATTTCCGATTATTCGTTCGAATACAGCCACTGGAATGCTAAAAAGAGCCTGTCCGACTGGTTGAAGGAAAACAAGATCCCTGGAATTTATGGTGTTGACACCCGTTCGCTCACCAAAATTCTGCGCGAAAAAGGAACCATGCTTGGGAGAGTAATCGTTAACAATCAGGATGTTCCCTGGTACCGGCCCGACGACGACCATTTGGTAGCCCAGGTAAGCACTCCTACCAAAGAAATTTACGGAAACGGCAAATACCGCATCGTACTGATTGACTGCGGCGTAAAATATAACATTATCCGCTGTCTGTTATCACGCGACACTACCGTGGTTCGTGTTCCGCACGACTACGATTTTTCGCAGGAACAATATGACGGCCTGTTCATTTCGAACGGCCCCGGCGACCCCAAAAAATGTGAAGCTACCATTAAAAACCTGGCCAAAGCTTTCGAACAGGATATTCCCATCATGGGTATTTGCCTCGGTAACCAGCTCATGGCACTAGCTTCGGGAGCCAATACCTATAAACTGAAATATGGACACCGCAGCCACAACCAGCCGGTTTTACAAGTAGGAACCAAAAAATCGTATATTACTTCACAAAATCACGGTTTTGCCATCGACAACAGCACACTTTCGAGCGATTGGGAGCCTTATTTCGTCAACCTGAACGATGATACTAACGAAGGAATGCGTCACAAAACAAAACCATTCTTTTCGACTCAGTTCCACCCCGAAGCTTCGAGCGGCCCCACTGACACCGAATTCCTGTTCGACGATTTCATTGCGGCTGTAAAGAAGTATAAAGGCGAATAATTGGATGGTTTAATATTTATGATTTTTATCATGTTTTACTGAAAATAAGTCTTTCATAAATCATGAAAAATCGTTTACTTTACCGCCACAAACAATAAAAATAATGACAACAGCTATATTTCATAGGCAATACCCGTGTAGGCCGTCCGTTTTTCGGGACTGAATGGAAGTATTGTATGAAATTGTATCATATTAAAAAACTTGCCATTCAGTGCAAGTTTTTTTTGTTTAAACGAAAACACCAATATCGTCAAATATTCAGAGACAAAAATTTTCAATCAAGTCAATTTTAAATCTTGGTTCCTGGTTCTTGGCTCCTGATTCTAAATTAAAAAATGATGAAAGAAAAAGTAGTACTGGCATTTAGCGGAGGTTTGGACACTTCCTATTGCGCAAAATATCTGAGCGATGAAAAAGGCCTTGATGTTCATTCGGCCATTGTAAATACCGGAGGTTTTTCGGCAGAAGAACTGAAGGAAATTGAAACTAAAGCCTTGAAGCTCGGAGTTTCGTCGCACAAAACCATCGATGTTACCGACGAATATTATCAGAAATGTATCAAATATCTGGTTTGGGGTAACGTTCTGCGTAACAACACTTATCCTATTTCGGTAAGTTCCGAACGCGTTTTTCAGGCTATTGCCATTGCTAATTTTGCTAAAGAAATCGGAGCTTCGTACATTGCCCACGGGAGTACCGGTGCTGGTAACGACCAGGTACGTTTCGACCTCGTTTTTCTGATTGTTTGCCCTGATATTAAAGTAATTACCCCAATCCGCGACATGAAACTATCACGCGATGAGGAAATTGAATTCCTCAAAAGCAAAGGTGTAGTTTCCGACTGGACAAAATCAGCTTATTCCATCAATAAAGGACTTTGGGGCACCAGCATCGGCGGTCGTGAAACACTCACTTCCAGCCAATCACTTCCTGAGTCGGCTTATCCAACCCAATTAACCAAACAAGGCGAAGAAGTACTAACACTCGACTTTGTAAAAGGCGAAGTGAAAGGGGTAAATGGTAAGAAATTCGAAAATCCGGTTGATTCCATCCGTGAAATCGAAAGCATTGCCGGGGCCTACGCGATTGGTCGTGACATCCATATTGGTGATACCATTATTGGTATCAAAGGCCGTGTTGGTTTTGAAGCAGCGGCTCCGCTCATTATGATTAAGGCTCACCATCTTCTCGAAAAACATACGCTTACCAAATGGCAGCTATACTGGAAGGAACAAATGGGCAACTGGTACGGAATGTTCGTTCACGAATCGCAATATCTTGATCCTGTGATGCGTAATATTGAAAAATTCCTCGACGATTCGCAGGAATTCGTGACCGGTAAGGTTATCGTTAAATTAAAACCTTATCATTTCGAGCTCGTTGGTATCGAATCGGAACACGATTTAATGAACGCCAAATTTGCCAAGTATGGCGAAGAAAATACAGCGTTTAGCGGAGAAGATGTTAAAGGCTTCACCAAGATTCTTGCTAACCAGATGAAGATTTTTTATTCGATAAATGACAGTACAAAATAGCAAGTACTGAGTACGAAGAAAATACATCTTAAAATTCTGTTATTCATTGAAAAGTATTGAGTAAAGAAGTCTTTCCCAGTACTCTTTACTCAATACTCAGTACTATATCCAATGTACAAAACCATCACCATAAAAATTGGTTCCAACGTACTTACCACGCCCGAAGGCATTCTTAACGAGAAACGTATCGCTCATCTCGTTGACCAAATGGCTTACCTGAAACAGCGCGGGGTCAATATTCTATTAGTTTCGTCCGGAGCTGTGGCTGCTGGTCGGAAAATAGTTCCATGCGAACGTCCCGACCCGGTGGCAAGCCGTCAGCTCTGGGCTTCAGTAGGTCAGGTTAAACTTATCCAGCTTTATTCTGAATTGTTGGGAAAACACGGGATGCTATGTTCCCAAGTATTAGTTACCAAGGAAGATTTTCGCGACCGTCAGCATTTTCTCAATATCCGCAGTTGCCTCGAAACCCTTCTGGAACACGACATTTTGCCCATTATCAACGAAAATGACGTAGTATCGGTAACTGAGCTGATGTTTACCGACAACGACGAACTCGCCGGCCTTATTACCTCCATGATGGATGCCGAGGCAATGATTATCCTCAGCAATGTTGATGGCATTTTTGACGGAAACCCCGAAGATACTAACTCGAAGGTTATCCCGGTTATCGAAAACGATTTTATAGGCATTACCCGTTTCATCTCCACCAAAAAGTCCGATTTTGGCCGCGGCGGGATGATGACCAAATACGGAATGGCCAAAAAAGTAGCCATGTCAGGAACTCCGGTACACCTGGCTAATGGCCGGCGTGAGAATATCCTCATCGATATTCTCGAAAGTAACCCCGGACTGATACAAACTTTTTTTTCGCCTGGCAAGAAATCCACACCTATTAAAAAGTGGCTTGCCTATTCCGACCTCAGTTCCAAAGGCGAGGTTTATATCAACGAAGGCGCCCGGAATATCTTACTTTCGCATAAGGCTACCAGTTTGTTGCTCATTGGAGTAACCCAGATTAAGGGCGATTTCATGAAAGGTGATATTGTAAAACTCATTGATCATGAGGGTAATTTGTTAGGATTAGGCAGAAGCCAGTACAATTCCGAAACAGCTATCAAAAAAATTGGAGAGAAAAATGCAAAGCCGATAATTCATTACGATTATCTATATTTAAAAGTATAAATAACTGAAAATTATGCAGTACCAGGATATTTTTTCGAGAGTAAAAGATGCCAGTAGGGATTTGACTAAATTAAACGAGAACACAATTAACTGTTTGCTCTCATTTTTAGCCGACGAAGCCGAAAAACAAACTGCTTTTATTTTGGCCGAAAACCAAAAGGACCTCGACCAGATGGACCTGCAAAACCCAAAATACGACCGCTTAAAACTTACAGCCGATCGTATTAAAGGGATTGCTGTCGACATCCGCAATGTGGCCAAACTGGAATCGCCGCTCGGAAAAATCCTCGACCAAAAGGAACTGCCTAATGGACTTAAAATTTCAAAAGTTTCCGTGCCTCTGGGTGTTATCGGCATCATCTATGAAGCCCGCCCGAATGTAACGTTCGACGTATTTTCGCTTTGCATTAAATCCGGTAATGCCTGTATCCTCAAAGGCGGAAGCGATGCCAAATTTTCGAACGAAGCCATCATCACTATTATCAAAAATGTACTTAAGCATTTCGATATAAATACCTCTGTTGCCGAGCTGTTGCCCGCTGACCGCGAAGCTACCCACGAGTTGCTTACTGCCCGTGGTTATGTCGATGTGCTTATTCCCCGCGGAAGTCAGTCGTTGATAAACTATGTGGCCGATAATGCCAAGATTCCGGTTATCGAAACCGGTGCGGGTATTGTCCACACTTATCTCGACGAAACTGCTGATTTAGTCAATGCTGCCGAAATCATCAACAATGCCAAAACTCGCCGCGTAAGTGTTTGCAATTCGCTCGACTGCGTAGTGGTGCATAAAAATCAGCTGTCACATCTTGCCGAAGTATTGGCTCCGCTGGCTAAAAGCAACGTCATCCTTTATGCTGACGAAGCTTCCTATAAAGTCCTGGATGGAAAATATCCTTCGGAGTTGCTTCAACCGGCAACTGAAGAATCGTTTGGCACAGAGTTTCTGGATTATAAGATGGCCGTTAAAACCGTCGATAATTTCGAAGATGCTTTGACTCACATTTATAAATTCAGTTCTAAACACAGCGAAGCCATTATCAGTAACGACGCGGCACATATCGAGCGTTTCCTCAACGAGGTAGACGCTGCTGCTGTATATGCCAATACTTCCACAGCCTTTACCGACGGCGCACAGTTTGGGCTCGGTGCCGAAATTGGCATCAGTACCCAAAAACTTCACGCCCGAGGGCCTATGGCCTTGGCCGAAATCTGTAGCTACAAATGGGTAGTGAAGGGTGACGGGCAGGTGAGGAAATAGTCTTTTCCTCCTTGGAGAAGGGGGTAGGGGGATTGAAAGCATTGCAATATGGACCAATCTCATTATAATAAAAGGCTTAAAGCTTTGGCTCAGAAGCTTCGAAGAGAATCAACCCTCGGAGAAATAGTACTTTGGAATAATGCGTTGAAAAATAGGAAGATGTATGGGCTTCAATTTCTAAGACAATATTCCATTGATAATTATATTGTTGATTTTGTTTGTCGGTCAGTAAAGTTGATTATAGAGGTTGATGGTTATTCGCATAATTTTAAACATGATGCGGACATACTAAGAGACCAGTATTTTAATAATTTAGGATATACTGTCTTACGCTTTACCGAAAATGAAGTAAACACAGTCATTCAAAATGTTATTCGCTCAATTGAGCATTATGTATTGAATATTCAAAATAATTCAATCCCCCCTGCCCCCTTCTCCAAGGGGGAAAAACGGGATACTTAATACTTTTTATCATGCGCCATTTCACATCAGTTCACGACGTACAGGATTTAAACCAACTCCTGAAAGAAGCTTTCGAATTAAAGAAAGACCCTTTTAAATACGAACATCTGGGCAAACACAAAACCATCTGCCTGTTGTTTTTTAACTCCAGTTTACGTACCCGTTTAAGTTCGCAGAAAGCTGCCAAAAACCTGGGGATGGAACCCATCGTATTCAACATCAACGACGAAGGTTGGAAAATCGAAACCGAATTCGGCGTGGTAATGGATGGCGACAAAACCGAACATATCAAAGAAGCTGCCGGGGTTATTGGTCGTTATGCCGACATCATAGGTGTACGTGCATTCCCGGGATTAAAGGATCGCACTTATGATTATTCCGAGCCCATCATTAAGCAGTTTATCCAATATTCGGGCGCTCCGGTGGTAAGTTTGGAATCGGCTACACGTCACCCTTTACAGTCGTTTGCCGATGTTATTACCATCGAGGAATTCAAGAAAAAAGAACGTCCTAAAGTAGTTTTAAGCTGGGCTCCGCATCCTAAAGCTTTGCCTCAATCTGTTCCAAACTCGTTTGCCGAATGGGTGATTGCCGCCGGATACGAAGTTGTTATTACCCATCCCAAAGGTTATGAACTTGACCCGTCGTTCACCAAAGGAGCTACCATCGAATACGATCAAAACAAAGCTTTTGAAGGTGCCGATTTCATCTATGGCAAAAACTGGTCGAGCTATGCTGACTATGGCAAAATCCTGAATACCGACCGTAGCTGGACTATTTCGGCCGAGAAGATGAAACTCACCAACGATGCCAAGTTCATGCACTGTCTGCCGGTTCGCCGTAACATGATCGTTACCGATGAAGTTATCGACAGTCCAAACTCTATCGTATTGGACGAAGCTGAAAACCGCACCTATTCTGCCCAGACCGTATTTAAAAAGATTCTCGAAAACCTAAAGTAATAAGCCCCCTATATCCCCCAAAGGGGGACTTTAGAGAGGTTGTGTCATTTAAGTCCCTCTCCTTTTGGAGAGGGATTTAGGGTGAGGCTAAATACTTTTTTATTATGCAAGCGTACCACGAACAAGCCATTTCCCTTCTCAAACAGCTCATTGCCATCCCTTCGTTTAGCCGCGAAGAGGACAAAACTGCGGATGTGCTTTTTCAGCACCTTGTTTCGCTGGGATTTGCGCCCGAACGCAAAGGCAATAACGTTTGGGTAAAGTCTGTGATTTCGGAGTCGCTTCCTACCATTCTGCTCAACTCGCACCACGATACCGTTAAGCCAACGGCAGCCTGGACACTCGACCCATTTAACCCTGTTGAAAAAGACGGAAAACTGTTTGGGCTGGGCAGCAACGATGCCGGAGCCCCGTTGGTAAGCCTGTTAATGACGTTTGTGCATTTCTCGACCCAAAAGGAACGGCCCTTTAACCTCATTTTCAGTGCTACCGCCGAAGAAGAAGTTACCGGAAAAGGTGGTGTTGAAAGCATTATTCCCGAACTGGGCAAAGTTGATCTTGCCATTGTTGGCGAACCTACGCAGATGCAGATGGCTGTTGCCTCGAAAGGATTGATGGTTCTCGACTGCAAAACTATCGGGAAAACAGGTCATGCAGCACGCAACGAAGGGATTAATGCCCTTTACCTTGCCATCGACGATATTGACTGGTTCCGCGCATACCAGTTTCCAGAAGAATCGGAGTTGCTCGGGCCTGTTAAGATGTCGGTAACCGTTATCAATGCAGGAACGCAGCATAACGTGGTTCCTGCCGAATGTTCGTATGTAGTTGACGTTCGTACCAATGAGTATTATTCAAACGTACAGGCTCTCGAAATCATCCGTCAGCACGTTAAAAACTCGGAAGTTACACCCCGCTCTACTCGTCTTAACTCTTCACGAATCGATTTAAAGCATCCTTTGGTAAAACGCGGAATTGATCTGGGACTGACATATTTTGGATCGCCTACTTCGTCAGATCAAATGGTGATTCCCTACCCTTCCATAAAAATTGGGCCCGGCGATTCAGCACGTTCACATTCGGCCGATGAATTTATCTATCCGGAAGAAATTAAACAAGGAATTGAAACATATATTAAATTATTGGACAACATTAATTTATAACAACCGTTATTGAAATAATTCACGACGAGTATCTTTTACTGAATAATTGGCTATAACCGATAATAATCAATTACTCTTTTCGTATATTTCCTGCCATTTTGAAATAATGATTAACCATTACTCCGTTACCTTAAAATGAAAACACCATTTTTAATTCGTGCCCTGACAGTCCTTTCCTTATGCTTTGGGATTGTAATACCAGCACTGTCTCAGGATAAGCTGTTGACTATTCTCGAAGAAGAACTGCAACGTGAAATGCAGTCGCTCAAAAAGCAAGAAATACCCGTTTACTATCTTAGTTACCGGGCAGAACAATCAGCATCGCAGTACATTACTACTTCGCTTGGAGCGTTGGTAAATTCGGCACAAGCAAAAAACATTCAATTAACCGTTACGTTACGGGTGGGAAGTCCTGAACTGGACAATTACCATCCTATGCGCGATATGTACGATAATACAGGTTATTCGTTGACCGTACTGCCGCTGCCCGATGAGCCTGTGGCCGTTAAACAGGCTATCTGGAATGCCACCAACGATGCCTACCAGCAAGCTGTAACCAAACTTACCAAGGTAAAAGCAAACATTGCTATAAAGGTTGAAGAAGAGGATAAAGCGGCCGACTTTTGGCTCGGCCCTCCCAATGTCTATGTTGAGCCTCCGCTGAAACAACAGGATTTTACTTTCGACAAAGCATTATGGGAAAAACGGATGAAAAAATATTCGTCCGTCTTTTTAAGGGATTCCGACATTTTTAATGGCATAAGCTACATCGTTTACCGCACCTCACGCGATTATTTCATATCCACCAATGGCGATAAAGTAGTTCAGAACCGGACTTCGGCAAACATTGCCGTAACCGGAACCATTAAAGCTAAAGACGGCATGGAGATGCCTCTCGTTGAAACCTTCATGGCTTTTAAACCCGAGAAATTACCCTCGGACGACGACATTCTAAAACAGATAAACTCCCTTGTGGATAACCTCGTTAAATTAAAGAATGCTCCAGTTGCCGAACCTTATACAGGCCCGGCCCTGCTTAGTGGCAAAGCTGCCGGCGTATTTTTTCACGAGATATTCGGTCACCGCGTTGAAGGCACCCGCATGAAAAACGAAAGTGATGCACAAACCTTCAAGAAAAAACTCAACGAACAGGTGTTGCCCGAAAATCTTAGTGTTTACAGCGATCCTCAGCAAAAAGAATTTAATAAACAAGACCTAAATGGTTATTACCTTTACGACAACGAAGGTGTTAAAGGACAAAAAGTTACTGTAGTTAAAGATGGCGTGTTAAAAGATTTTCTGATGTCGCGGACTCCCATTGCCGGCTTCCCAAAATCGAACGGACATGGCCGCGCCCAAATCGGCAACCAGCCTATTGCCCGCCAGTCGAACCTCATTGTCGATGCGCGTCAACCCGAAACCCAGGAACAGCTAAGGGCAGAACTGATCCGTCTGGCTAAAGAACAAAACAAACCATATGGTTATCTTTTCGACGAAGTGGTAGGCGGTTTCACCAATACCGGTCGTTACTCGCCCAATGCTTTTAACGTAACGCCTACGCTTGTTTACAGGGTTTATGCCGACGGGCGTCCGGACGAAGTGGTTCGTGGTGTAGATTTAATCGGGACACCGTTGTCAATGTTCTCGCAGATTGATAAGGCCGGAGGTTCTACCGAAATATTTAACGGTATTTGCGGAGCCGAATCCGGCGGAGTACCGGTATCGTGCATAAGCCCGATGCTTCTGGTAAAGATGGTCGAAACCCAGAAAAAAGCCAAATCGCAGGACAAATCGTTCATCCTTCCCCGACCAGACCTGGAAACGAAATAAAATCAGTTAATTGGGTAATTAAAAATCTTTAGCATGAAATCAGCAAAAATACTATTCCTCATCCTTATTGTTTTGTTTGGAAGCCAGTGGGCAACAAAAGCCCAAAAAGCTTCGGATGATATAATCTTTAAGGCTATGAACGACGAAATGAACAGGAGCCTCACCCGGCTAAAATTCGACACATATAAGCCGCCATTCTTCATGTCGTATTACCTGAGCGACAGCAAAACGATGTATGTACGGGCATCGCTGGGCTCTATTGTCCAGTCGTACGAAAATCCGAATCGTACCAACAGCCTCAGACTGATGATTGGCGATTACTCGCTGAACGACGAAAACTTCGCAGGCGGAAATTCGAGCTATTTTTCCGGCGGATCTCTTCCGGTGCCTATCGAGGACGATTATAACGCTATCCGGCAGTCGTTCTGGTCAATGACCGATGTTGTGTACAAATCATCTATAGAGACTTATGCACAAAAGCTCACTGCCCTGAAACAACAAAACCGCACCGACACGGTTAAACTCGACGATTATCTTCGTGTACCGCCGGTTCAGATTCTGGTTAATTCAGTGCCCATTACCAACGACAAATCAAAATGGGAAACCAAAGCCAAAGAGCTATCGGCGCTTTTTAAAAATTGCGGCGACATTGCTTCCTCGTCGATACAGATTGGATTTACCCAAAGTTCGTTTTACATGACGAACAGCGAAGGCTCCCGAATCAAATGCCCTTCGGCAATGGCCAACCTCACGGTAATTGCCAATGCTCAGGCCGAAGATGGCGACAATCTGCGCGACCAGTTAAGTTATTCGGCTCCAACATTAGAGCAACTGCCTTCTACTGAAAAAATAAAACAGGATATTGAACAACTTATCGACCGAATCTCCCGGATGCGCAAATCTCCATTGGTAAGCAATTCGTATTCGGGTCTGGTAATATTTGAAGGCGACGCTGCTGCAGAGCTATTCAGACAAAGGCTCTTCAATTTCAATGGGCTATTTGCCCAACGCGAACCGATTTACGCAGTAGATAGGTATGGGCGTGGCGGAAGCAATGGTTTCGAAAGCAAAATTAACCAGCGAATTCTCTCGGCAAATGTCACTATTAAAGAAACCCCTCGTCTGAAATCGTTCAATAATATTCCGTTGGTCGGGGCATACGAAGTGGATGCCGAAGGAGTTGTGCCCAAAGACGAGTTGTTGCTGGTTGACAAAGGCATTTTAAAAACTCTGCTAAGCGACCGGGTGCCAACACCTGAGGTAAGACAATCGAACGGACACCTGCGATTTTCACTTTCGAGCGCCAATACCAATAAGGCTCCGGGAGTAATTAATATTGCTTACAATAAAGGCGTTACATACGATACGCTGGTAAACCGTGTAAAACAGCAAACGATCGAAAACGGACAGGAATATTTTTACCTCATCACCAAAATGGAAACCGGACGTTTTAACCCGCTGATTATTTACCGGGTGTCGGCTAAAACCGGCGAGCAACAACTGATACGTTCGGCACAGATAACCGATTTTTCAAATACTGCGCTCAAACATATCGTATTTGGAACTCCTGAACAGATTGTCTACAACACCCGTTCGGGCGATATTCCGGTATCATACATTGTTCCCCGCGCCATTGTTTTCGACGATATTAATATTGAAAAGGAAAAAGGTACCAACCCCAAATTACCGGTGGTTCCCAATCCAGTGGCAACAAAATAGCGATAATATCTTAACGTTTAAACGAAAGAGGCGAAACTGCAAAAATTAAAGCTTTGCAGTTTCGCCTCTTTCGTTTTTATATTTCTTAAAGCAAACGGGTTCTCTATTCCTTTTGTGTAGCCAATATCATTTTCACATCCACCCGCTTACCTATTTCTAATACATCCACTAAATCCTGAATGGTGAGGTGGCTGTCGGCCCGAAGGATAATGGTAAGGTCAGTAATACTCTTTTTCTTATCGGTAAGGGCTACTTCCAGATTCTCGGGAGCCACAGGCATTTGGTCGAGAAAATATTTTTTCTCGGCAGTAATGGAAAGGGTAATCTGTTTCTTGGATATCGTTTGGCTGGAGCTGGCCTTGGGCAACATCAGCTTAATAACATTGGGATTGGCAAAAGTGGCTATAATCAAAAAGAACAACAACAGGAAGAACATGATGTCGTTAAGCGAGGCGGTAGCAACTTCTGCCTTAAAATCGTGATTACGTTTTATTTTCATGCCTTAAGTTTCTTAGTAACTGGACCACGATTTATTGTCTGTTACGACTTTTAATGATGTTTACCACATCAAACGCCTCGGCTTCTACAAACGAAATAAAACGGTCGAGTTTCATGTTCAGCACGTGATAACCGGCGTACGCAATTACACCCACGATTAGCCCCGAACCACTGGAAATCATTTTTTCGTACAAACCACCGGAAATAACGCCAATACTGATGTTGTCGGTAATTGAAATGTTATAAAAGATTTTGATAATCCCCGAGATAGTACCGATAAACCCGAGCATGGGAGCAATACCTGCAATGATTCCCAGATAATTCAGATTTTTACTGAGTTTATTTACTTCAATGTTACTGACATTCTCCATTTCGCTTTCCATCTCTTTTACCGGATAATCCAGATGGTCGAGTCCGTGCAGGAAGATTGTAGAATAAGCTCCCGTCTCTTTTTTCAACAGCGATTTAGCCATTTCGGTATCGCCCGTACGCAAATGTTTTTTGAATTCATACGAAACCCCACGTCGTAAGCGCGTTCCCATGTGAATGACATAATATTTTTCGGCGATAAGATAAATCGCTACCAATGAGAGTATCCCAATAGGAATAAGGATAACCCCGCCTTTAATCAAAAGATCGAAAAACGAAATATGACGTGTAACGGTTTCGTCAAGTTTAAGTTTATTGAGGGTGTCGGTTACCTGCAAAACAACGGATAAGGAAATCATGATATTCGCCTGGTTAAAGTTCGGTGCAAAAATAGGAACTTTTGGCTTATCCTGTTCGGATAGTTTGGAATCAAAACATTCCTCATTCCCACTCCATTTAATATAAATTCAATAAATCGAAAAAGATATGTATTAAAAACAGTTATGTAACCCGGAAGTTCTTTTGTCCGTAAGTTCTAATCTATATTAAGATCCAGTAATCTTAAAAAATTACCATTTTTATATTAATTTTAACCACCTCGCCTTCTTTTTTAATAGAGCTCACGTGATTTCATCGAACATGCAAAAGGACAAAACTCATATTTTATACGTGGACGACGACTTAATAAACTTGAAATTATTCGAGGAGTCGTTCATGAAGGAATATAATGTATTGATAGAATCGACCACAAAGAAGGCTTTTGAAAAATTATTTGAGTTTCCGGTAAAGCTGGTTGTTGCAGACCTCAGGATGCCGGTTGAAAACGGTTTGGAATTTTTAGACAGGATTACTCCTTTTTTCCCGGATGTCATCAAAATCATACTCACCGCCCACACCGATCCGCGTGCGGCAGTGAGGGCGGTGAACCAGGGCGGCATTTATCGTTACATCATAAAACCATGGGATCTGACCGAGTTGAGGCAGATTATTAAAAATGCGCTGACCGAGTATGATCTCAAAATGGAAAACAAACAGTTAATTAGCAAGTTATCCGAGAAAAAAGAACATTTAGAACAGGCACTGGAACAATCCAGAGAGAGTGAACGAAAATTCTCGGACATTTTCGACTTTTCGAACGATGGTATCTGCATCTTTCAGGGATTGTCATTGCTCATGGCCAATCCCAGTTTTTGGGCTATCCTTGGTGTTGCGGAAAAAGAAAAGGAAAACCAGTCACCTGACGAACTGATAAATAAGCTAATACCCAATTTTTTTGATCAAATCATCCGTTCGTTGGGCGCTAATACAACCTCGGTAATGGAACTGGAGTTTAATCCTTCCGACAAGGGAAAGATGCACCTGGAACTTAACAGCAGGCGAATTTTTCTCAAAGGAAGGCCCGCCATACTCTCTATGGTAAGGGACATTACGGATCGGAAGCTGGCCGAACGTAAAATTCTGGATACGATACTCCACACCCAGGAAGAGGAACAACGCAAATATGCCAAGGAACTACACGACGGCCTAGGGCCTATTCTTTCCACACTTAAAATGTACGTAGAATGGCTTTCGGACCATCGCAACATCACCAATAAAGAAAAAATAACCCAGCAAACCTTGCATTGTGTTGACGAATCGATTACGATGGTCAGGGAAATTGCCCGGAACCTGTGCCCTTACCTTTTGGAACAGTTTGGGTTGGTTTACGCACTAAAAGATTATGCCGAGCGAATTAATTCCCGCCGAAATCTGACCATTGTTGTTCACGATCAATCAAAAGCGCGCCTGCCTTTGGATATGGAACTGTCGCTTTACAGGGTTCTGATGGAATGTATCTCCAACAGTATCAAACATTCCGGAGCTACCCGAATAGAAATAAAATTTAAGGCCTCCCCCTCTTTGTTAAAAATTGTCTATTCCGATAACGGCTCGGGGTTCGATATTGATAAAACGATGAAGGAAGCCAAGGGAATGGGATTAATAAACATGAAACAGCGCATCAGCCTGATTGGTGGCGACTTTCAAATTCAATCAGATAAATCCGGAACTAAAATAAATATAAACATAACTAATCTACTATGGGAAAAATAAGGGTAATGATCGTTGACGATCACGATATGTTCAGGGATGGAATTAAACTATTGTTATCCAGCGGAGATATTGCAGAGATCGTTGCCGAATGCCGCGATGGAAAAGAATTTCTTTCCCTGATTTCTGAAACTAAACCGGATATAGTGCTGATGGATATTGATATGCCGGTAATGAATGGCATTGAAGCCACCCGAATTGCCTCGGAACAGTTTCCTGACTTAAAAGTATTGGTACTAACTATGTTTGGAGACGAAAAGTATTATGTACAAATGATAAAATACGGAATTAAAGGTTTCGTATTGAAATCGGCAGGCATATCCGAACTTTTAACGGCTATAACCGGCATTATACAAGGAAAAACGTATTTCTCCACCGAGCTGCTAAACAAGATGATTGTAAAACTATCATCCCAAACCGCCGAAAATTCAAAGGAAAACGAAGAAGAGAAACTTACCAAGCGAGAAATCCAAATATTGAAAGAGATCGTAAAAGGTTTATCCAACGAGGATATTGCCAAAAAACTATCTATCAGTACCACTACCGTCCGCACCCACCGGGCGCACCTTATCGCAAAAACCAATTGTAACAATACCGCCAGCCTTGTAATGTATGCCCTCAAGACAGGGATCGTCAAAGTGGGGTAACAAAAAAACTACTCACCCCGGGTCCGCTCTTTTTGCAAAGAATGGGTCCGGGTTTCAAGTACTAAAATATAATCCGTTAAAGACAATTTCTTTTTCAACTCTTCGCTTTAATAAATCCTCCTTTTCACAAGATTTAAGCCCCATTTTCCGACTTCTGCAGAGAGCGATTTGCAATAAATTTTATTGTCCGTTTTGTGTTATCTTAAAATTAATCTGTATAACAAAACCGGACTAAAGCAAGAATATAAGCATCTTTCAAAATTTTAAGCTCTTTTCCCAACTTCTCCAAAATCATACATCGGTACGATAAAAATCAACAGTTTGAGGATTGCCACGCTCGTCCGTTAAGTGTAATATTGCATTATAACATAATCATTTACAATCGAATTAATATTTCCATTTTTTAAGAAATGGGCATATTTCGCGGCTTGTGATCAACAGTACATCAGTGATAATTCCGGGAAATTAAAAACTTCCAAACCCATCGTTATCTATGGACCCAATCATACAAAAATTCAGAGATACCTTCATCGAAGAGTCGGTAACCCTTCTTGACCAGTTAGAAAAGGATCTGCTGGAGCTTGAAAAAAAACCTGAAGATAAGGAACTTATCGAGTCGGCATTTCGTGCTATGCATACCATAAAAGGTATTAGCGGAATGTACGGGTTCGATTTTATCTGCGAGTTTACGCACAGCATGGAGAGCATCTATCAGGCCATACGCGACCAGATGATGACGTTTACCCGCAAAATTTTTGATATCTCATTTTTATCCATCGATCATATCCGCAAACTTCTCTCGGACGAAAAACTGGCCGAACCCGAAAACCTAACCAATCACAATACTTTACTACGAGATATTGATACCCTTGTTTCCCAGGCAAATGAAATAAAATCCAGCCTCAAATCCTCAAAGCCCGATACTTCAGCAATGGCACAACCTCATACCTGGAACATCCAGCTAAAAACCTCCGAACAAATGTATTTTCGGGGAATCAGCCTGATGAGTATATTTAATGAACTGGCAGGATTGGGACGCTACGAAATTACCCGTTTAGATGACATAACCGATCTGGAAACCGACATGTGGAGCATCATTCTTTATACTGAAGCTCCCGAAGATACTATCCGCGAGGTATTCATGTTTATAGAGGACGACTGCATTTTTACTCGGTTAGCCGACAGGAACTTATTTGAAACAATTGCATCGGAAAATCCTACTCAGGAAATATCCATAATCGATTTTGTAGAATCAAAAGAGCTGTCGCCCGATAAAACATTCCAGGACGACCTGTCAGGCCCCACCGAAAACCGGATGATAAAAAATCCATCGGCCGAAAGTATAAAACAGCTGATAAGACGAATCCCCGTGGATTCCGAAAAGCTCGATCACCTGATGTATCTGGTAAGCGAGCTGATTACCCTGAACTCACGCATTGCCCTGGCAACCCGCGACGAAAAATACGAATCGCTGTGGACTTTTACCGAACGGCTCGACGACTTGTCAAAATTATTTCGTAATAATGCTCTCGAAATACGCCTTATCCCACTCAGCGAAACCGTTTTACGCTTTAAACGGCTCATTCGGGATTTATCAAAACATCTTCATAAAAAAATAGAATTAGAAACAGACGGAATTGATACCGAGCTTGATAAAGCCACCATTGATCAACTCAACGAACCGCTGATGCACATCATCCGCAACAGCATCGATCACGGCATCGAAATGCCTGCGGAACGTCTGGCAAAAGGTAAGCCCGAAACCGGAATAATCCGCATTTCAGCCAGCCAGGCGGGTAACGATGTAATTATCCGTGTGGAAGACGACGGAGCAGGCATTGACCTCGAAAAAATTCGCCGCAAAGCCGAAGACAAAGGGCTGCTTAAACCAACCGATCATCCTTCTAAAGAAGAACTGATACAAATGATCTTTCTACCAGGATTCTCCACGGCACAAAGCCTCACCGAAATATCGGGCCGGGGTGTAGGAATGGATGTGGTTCGGCGCAAAATCGTCGATTTACGTGGCGATGTAAACATTTTCACCGAAAAAGGGAAAGGAACGTCGTTCGTTTTGAAGCTACAACAATCGGTAGCCATTATCGATACCCTTCTGTTCAAAGTCGAAGACACTTATTTCACGGTTCCTGTATCGGATATCAATGTTTGCATCCAAGTATTAAAAAGTGATATTGAACACCGCAAACATACTGGAACCATTCCATTTAACAACCAGCTCATACCATTCATCCACCTTCGCAACACATTTACCCTTTTGGGCGATTACGACCAGAAAATAAAAGCCATTATTCTGAAAACTAACAACCGGCAAATTGCCCTGCTCGCCGATAGCATCGTTGGCGAACACCAGGCGGTATTAAAGCCCTTGGGCAAACTGTTCCGAAACGAAAAATGCATTAGTGCAGCCAGTCAGCTTGGCGATGGCGAACTCGCCTTTATGCTGGACACCAACGAATTATTTGCAAAAACTGAAGGTAACAATCATTAATATCCATAGAACCATGACCAGAACGTATCTATCATTTGTCATTTGCGGCGATCTGTACGCGGTAAATGTCACAAAGGTGCTGGAAGTGCTGCAAAAGGAGCACATTACTAAAGTACCCAATGCGCCGGCTTACATCCGGGGCATCATCAACTTCAGGGGCGATGTGGTTCCGGTTTTCGAAACCCGTACCCGGTTTAACCTGCCGCAGCGCCTGGCCGACGACTCCTACAATATTATTGTAATCGATGTATCCGAAGGCTCCGACATGTTTCGCCTCGGGGCTGTGGTAGACAAAGTGAAGGACGTAATCTCGATTGACGACACGGATATCAAGCCCGTTCCGCCCATGAGCCACGAATTTAATACCGATTTTCTACAAGGTATCTATAAACTGGACGACGATTTTATCATGCTCCTAAATGTAGAAAAGGTATTCTCGGGACAAGAACTTAACGAAATGAAACAATCATTGGAAACACCAGAATCCAACTAAGTAATAACTAATAAATCACAAGCATATGTTTAAAAAACTTACCATCCAGGCCAAGCTTTTAACGGGGTTTATTTCCGTGGCAATCATTGCGGCTATTATTGGCATTTACAGCTCTGCGAAAATAAAATCGACAGATAAACAGGGCACCGAACTATACGACCAGGTAACTACGTCGTTAGATTTTTTATACCATCTTAATAACGACTTTCAGAAGACCCGGATAAAATACCGCGACATGATCCGGGAAAACGATGCTGTGGCTATTGCCAAACTTTCGGATGAGGTGGACACTCTTTTAAAGGATATGGAGCTTCAGGCCTCCAATTATCAGAAAACACTTCCTGCCGACGACCAGAAATTATTTCAGGATTATCAGGCAAGTTTCCAAAACTGGCTCGAAGATCTTCGTCAGGTGGTAGTTTTGGCTAAAGCCAATAAGGATGCTGAAGCCAATGCGTTAATGGTTGGTAAGTTCCGGATATCGGCCGGCATCATTGAATCTAAGATTTCTGGTTTAGTGGTTGATAGTGTCGACAGGGGCAAAAAGGTGTTCGTTACCAATACACAGACAACCCAGACTGCTTCATATATCCTGATTATGCTTCTTGTTTTAGGCATTGCGCTGTCCATCGGTTTGGGCTTTGTTATATCGCGTAACATCAGCCAAATCAACAAAGGTTTATTAGGTGCAACTCAAAAGCTTATCGATGCCGCTACGAAAGGAAATTTCGAGTACCGCGTCGATCCCGAAGCGATAAATTTCGAATTCCGTGCCATTGCCGAAGGATTCAACGCTACGCTCGATACAGTTGTGGATAAGATGGTATGGTATGAATCTATTATTGACGCTGTTCCGTTCCCAATCCATGTAACTGACGACAACATGAATTGGACTTACATGAACAAAGACTTTGAAAAACTCATGGTCGAACAAGGAGTCATCAGGGACAGACAATCAGGCTACGGGCTGCCTTGCAGTAATGCCGGTGCAAACATCTGTAATACCCAAAACTGTGGTATTAAGCAGCTGCTCAAGGGTAAAAATCAAAGCTTCTTTGACTGGTGTGGCATGAGCTGCAAACAGGATACGGCTTACCTCCGCAATAAAAAGGGAGAAAAAGTAGGTTATGTTGAGGTTGTTACCGACCTTACTTCTATCATCCGGGTAAATGATTATGCCAATGCCGAGATCATGAGGATTGAACATAACCTGAAGAACCTTGCCCACGGTAGCCTCGATTTTAATTTACAAATCAAAGAATCCGACCAATATACCACTGAAATAAAAGCCCAGTTCGAGCGGATTAACAATAGTTTAAGCCTTGTACAGAGTGCTGTTGGTGAGTTAATTAACGATGCAGCTTCGTTAACCAAGGCTGCAGTAGATGGTAAACTGGAAACTCGTGCCGATGCTGAAAAACATGGAGGTGAATTCCGTCGGATTGTTGAAGGTGTCAACAATGTTCTTGACTCGGTTATTACCCCGCTCTATGTGGCTGCCGATTATGTAGATAAAATTTCTAAAGGCGAAATCCCTGAAAAGATTACCGTTACCTATAACGGCGACTTTAACATTATCAAGAATAATCTGAACCAATGTATTGACGGGCTTAAGGGTCTTGCCGAAAGCAACAGTGTATTACAACGAATGGCAGTGAACGATTATACCTGCACTGTTCATGGGAAATACCACGGAATATTTGCCGAAGTTGCCGAAGCCTGCAACCTTGTACATGACCGGTTGAGCCATGTGGTAGATATAGCCGAAAATATTGCTTTGGGAGATTTAAAAGACCTTGAAGATCTGGAAAAAATTCAAAAACGGTCCGATAACGACAAGCTTATGCCTGCATTTATAAAAATGGAACGAGCCTTGGAGCAAATTACAAAAAAAGCAAGATTGGTTGCAAACGGCGATTTGACGGTTTTACTGGAAAAACGATCCGAGAAAGATGAGCTAATGCAGGCTCTTTCAGATATGGTCATCCGCTTGAACGAAATTGTCTCGCAAGTGATGGAAGCTGCGCAGAATGTAGCCATCAGTAGCGGAGAAATGAGCAATACGGCCCTGGCTGTTTCACAAGGTGCCAACGAACAAGCAGCTTCAGCCGAGGAAGTATCGTCATCTATTGAGGAAATGTCTTCCTCTATTCAGCAGAACAGTGACAATGCCGTGCAAACCGAGAAGATTGCCATGGCATCAGCCCAGGGTATCATTGAAGTAAGCACATCGGCCCAAAAAAGCTTGGAAGCAATACGACAGATTTCAGATAAAATACGGGTTATTAACGACATCGCCGAAAAGACGGACATTCTGGCCATCAACGCGGCTATTGAAGCGGCCAGGGCCGGCGAACATGGCAAAGGTTTTGCTGTGGTAGCGGCCGAAGTTCGCAAGCTCGCAGAAGTAAGCCAAAAGGCAGCGCTTGAAATAAATACGCTTTCGGCTTCAAGTCTGAGAGTTACCGAAGAGTCGGGCACTATGATGCAAAAGATTATCCCTGAAATTCAGCGTACGGCTCAATTGGTACAGGAAATTGCAGCTTCGAGCAATGAGCAACGGTCTGGTTCTGATCAGATTACCCAAGCCGTAATTCAATTCTCACAGGTAACCCAACAGAATTCGGCCGCTGCGGAAGAAATGAGCTCCAGCTCTGAAGAATTGGCCAGTCAAGCCGAAATGCTTAAAGAGACCATTGGATTCTTTAATATTGGAAAGCAGGTAACGACAACTTTAAACCTAAGAAATAAAAAATCAACCATACTACCCAGAAAAGTTGTCTCACCAAAAGGAACTAGTTTTCACTTAAATGAACCGATAATCGACGATAATAGTTTTGAAAAATTCTGATAAATCTAAAAAGAGATTGTTCTAAACTCTGTTTGAGTTTGATTTAAAAAAGAGAGTACCCGATAAAATTTATCAGGTACTCTTTTTTTCTTTAAGTTCCGGCAACAGCAAGCGTGCTAACCCATCAGTTTTTAAATACCAGAGGGATTTTCGTTAAAACCATATCCAAAAATAACCTACTTTTACGCTTCTTTATGATAATTTGGTTGAATGGACCGTTTTAAACGCTGGAATAACCTCACCGGATGGCTGTCATTCCTGATAGCTGCCACCGTCTATCTTCTTACAATTGAACCCACAGTTAGTTATTGGGATTGTGGTGAATTTATCGCCTGTGCCTATCATCTCGAAATTGGGCACCCGCCGGGAGCTCCACTCTTTTTAATGCTGGCCAAAGTCTTTTCGCTGCTGGCTCCCAATCCGACCAAAGTAGCCCTGATGATTAATGCCATGTCAGGCATTGCCAGTGCTTTTACCATCATGTTTCTCTGCTGGACCATAACCCATTTGGCTCGTAAGCTGATGGTACGCAATGGCGAAATTTCAACGGGCAAAATGCTGGCTATTCTTGGCGCAGGGCTTGTTGGCGCACTGGCTTATACATTTACCGATTCGTTCTGGTTTTCGGCTGTAGAGGGCGAGGTTTATGGCACTTCGTCGTTGTTTACGGCAGTGGTTTTCTGGGCAATCCTCAAATGGGAAGAAGCTGCCGATGAATCGCACGCCAACCGCTGGATTATTCACATCGCTTACCTGATGGGGCTTTCCATTGGCGTTCATCTGCTAAATTTACTAACCATCCCTGCCCTTATCCTCGTAATTTATTTCCGGAAGTTTAGGCCTACCATTTGGGGCTTTATGCTGGCAGTATTAGTATCATTCGTCATCCTTGCCGCAGTTCAGTACGGAATTATACAGGGAACGCTTAAACTTGCCGCTATTATTGAACTTTGGTTTGTAAACCGGCTTGGATTTCCCTTTCACTCCGGCATTGTCTGCTTTGCATTAACTTTAATTGTGCTTTTGTTCGGTGGAATATGGCTTACCCTCAAGTTTCGCAAACCGGTGCTTAATGCAATATTTATGGCTGTTACCATGATTGTTTTTGGGTACAGTTCGTATGCCATGATTGTGATCCGTTCCCTTGCCAACCCTCCGCTCAACGAAAACAGCCCCAACGATACTTTCTCGCTACTCTCCTACCTTAGCCGCGACCAATACGGCGACCGTCCGTTGCTCTACGGACAATATTACAATGCTCCGGTAACTCAGATCAAAAAAGGAGAACCTATTTACATTAAAGGGAAAGATAAATACATCATTGCCGAGTATAAAGACACTTATGTTTACGACCCCCGATTTACCACCTGGTTTCCGCGCATGTACAGCAACGATGCAGGTCACATCAGTGTTTATAAGGCGTGGGGCAATATCTCCGGGAAACCCATGACCGTTACCCGCGACGGCGAACAAATGGTAGACTATTGCCCAACATTGAGCGAAAACTTCGCATTCTTCATAAAATATCAGGTTGGATTTATGTATTTCCGCTACTTCATGTGGAATTTTGCAGGACGCCAGAACGAAATTCAGGGCAATGGCGGTATTCTTTATGGAAACTTCATAACCGGAATTTCGCTCATCGATAATTATTTCTGGGGACCGCAGGATAAGCTCCCCTCCTATCTTAAAGAAAACAAAGGACGCAATAAATATTACCTGCTGCCCCTTCTGCTGGGAGTTATCGGCATGTTTGTTCACATCCTCGAAAGCCGGCGCGATTTTTTGGTAGTGTTTCTGCTTTTTTTCATGACCGGCATCGCCATCGTGCTGTACCTCAACCAAACACCTTTACAGGTACGCGAAAGGGACTACGCTTATGCCGGGTCGTTTTATGCCTTTTCGATTTGGATTGGGTTGGGAATTCTCTCGTTGTTTAATTTGTTACGTAAGCTTATTTCCGACAAACAAGCTGCCATTGCCGCAACCGGAATATCGCTACTGACTGTGCCTACGGTTATGGCCGCCGAAAACTGGGACGATCACGACCGCTCCGGACGTTATACCGCCCGCGACATGGCCTATAATTGCCTCAATTCCTGTGCTCCAAACGCCATCCTGATAACCAATGGTGACAACGATACCTTCCCGCTGTGGTATCTCCAGGAAGTGGAAGGAGTGCGTACCGATGTACGCGTGGTCAATCTCCTTTTATTCAACTCCGATTGGTGCATCAGTCAGATGCAGCGCCGGGTTTATGAGTCGGCTCCGCTGCCTATATCCTTTAGGTTCGATCAGTATCGGCAGGGGCGGCGCAACTTCGTTTACCTTGTCGAAAAAACCAAGGAAAGCCTTAACCTTAAAGATGCCATGAAGTACGTGGCTCGCGAGGATAGCGGCGCGAAATATTTTTTGCAATCAGGCGAGATTCTTGATCTTCTTCCCTCAAAAAAATTCTCGTTGCCAGTCGACACTTATAAAGTAATAAGGAATGGCACTGTAAAACCTGAACTGGCCGGACTGGTTTCGTCTAAAATCGACTTTTCCATAAACCGCAGTTATGTGTCCAAAAACGTGATGATCATTATGGATATTCTTGCCAACAACAATTGGGAACGCCCCATTTATTACCTGGCTGCCAACCACGAGGGAACGCTGGGACTCGAAAATTATTTCCAACTCGAAGGGTTTGCCTATCGTCTCACCCCGGTTTATTCCGAAAAGACCGATCGTTATGACATCGGAAGGGTTAAAACCGAAACGATGTACAAAAATCTAATGGAAAAATTTCGATGGACCCGAATGAACGACCCAAAAGTCTATATCGATGATAACAACAAGGATATGTTTGCCATCATGCGGATGCGGATTAACTTTGCCCGTCTGGCCCAGCAATTATGGGTTGAAGGAAAACCCGACTCTGCCCGAAAGGTTGTCGACCGCTGTCTAAACCTGATGCCCGCAAAAATTTATAAGCACGATGTTTATTCGTTTAAACTGGCCGAAGTGGCTTATAAGATAGGGGCAACTACCGAAGCCCGTAAAATCATTAATGAGTACTCCAATAAATGCTTTGAGGACCTTGCTTATTTTAATTCCATGCCCAAACACCTTTTTAACCTGCTTGGATACGAAACCGGCATTGCCCGGCAAACGATCGATCACCTGATTGAAATTGCAGGTAATGCCGAAGATAGCTCAATGGTGGAGCATCTTAAATCCGGGAAAAGAGGGATAAAGAAATGAAGTACGACTTCCGTAAAAGCTAAATATGGGAGAGTACTTATGTCAGCCGTTATAGGTTACAGATAAATTTTAATGCATTATCTTTGGCAATTCTATTGTCTAAATTCTAAATAATCGTTAATCAACGACAAAAATATTTTTATGAAACTCTGGGATAAAGGAACTTCTGTTAACGAATGGATTGAACGTTTTACCGTAGGCCGCGACCGCGAGATGGACCTGTACCTTGCCGAATTTGACGTGCTCGGAACTATTGCTCACATCACCATGCTCGAAACCATCGGGCTTATTGGCAAAGACGAATTACCGGTGTTAAAAAAGGAACTGGTTGCCATTTACAACGAGGTGAAAGCCGGAAACTTTGTTATTGAAGACGGCATTGAAGACGTGCATTCGCAGGTAGAACTGATGCTTACCCGCAAGCTGGGCGATATTGGCAAGAAAGTTCACAGCGGTCGTTCGCGCAACGATCAGGTTTTGGTCGATTGCAAGCTTTTTATCCGCAGCGAAATTCAAAAAACCGTGGAGTCGGTAAATCATCTGTTCGATGCCCTTATCGAGCAGAGTGAAAAATATAAATCGGTGCTTATTCCCGGATATACGCATCTACAGGTGGCTATGCCATCATCGTTCGGACTGTGGTTTGGCGCTTATGCCGAAAGCTTGGCCGACGACCTGTTGTTGCTGCAAACCGCCTACCGTATAGCAAACCAAAACCCACTGGGCTCGGCAGCCGGATATGGATCTTCCTTCCCTCTAAATCGTACGCTTACCACACAACTGCTCGGTTTCGACGATCTCAGCTACAACGTGGTTTATGCCCAGATGGGACGCGGAAAAACCGAAAAGATTACAGCTTTTGCCTTGTCGTCGGTAGCAGCAACGCTGTCACGCATGGCTATGGACATTTGCCTGTACATGAGCCAGAACTTTGCTTTCCTGGGACTTCCGGATGAATTTACCACCGGGTCGAGCATCATGCCGCATAAGAAGAATCCCGATGTTTTTGAACTTATCCGTGCCAAAAGTAATAAAGTACAAGCTCTGCCCAACGACCTTACGTTGATGCTTGCCAACCTGCCATCGGGTTATTTCCGCGATATGCAAATCCTCAAAGAAATCATCTTCCCAGCCTTTGCCGAATTGCGCGACTGCATCGACATTGCCGCATTTATGATGGACAAGCTCAAAATAAACCAAAATATCCTCGACGACGAACGCTACAAATACCTCTTCAGTGTTGATGAGCTGAATAAATTGGTTTTACAAGGAGTTCCGTTCCGCGATGCCTATAAAATTGTGGGAAAAGACATCAACGAAGGAAAATTCAATCCCGAGAAGAAAGTGGAACACACCCACGAAGGAAGCATTGGCAACCTTTGCAACGACAAGATACGGGATAAGTTTGTGAGATGCCTCGGAGAGTTTGGTTTCGAAAAGACCAACGAAACCATTGACCAGCTTTTAAAATAATATCGAAAACCTTTATAAAAAACCCCGAACTCTAATATTAAAAGTTCGGGGTTTTTATTATATCAATGCCAGCCTGAAGTCGAGCTGTTTTTTGGGGAGGTTGACACGGTAAACCTCAACATTCAAATGGTCGCCAAGCTGGAATTTCTTTTGTCTGCGTTTGCCAACAATACAATAATTATCTTCGTCAAACTCATAGAAATCATCCGTAAGGTCGCGCATCGAAACCAATCCTTCGCATTTGGTTTCAATCAGTTCCACAAAGAAGCCCCATTCGGTTACGCCCGAAATCACTCCTTCGAAGATCTGGCCAAGCTTATCGCTCATAAATTCAACCTGTTTATACTTAATCGAAGCGCGTTCGGCATCCACGGCACGTTTTTCCATTTCCGACGACTGCTTGCACATACTCTCGTAAACTTCTTGCTTCGGAGTTGTTCCTCCTTCCAGGTAATAATCGAGCAGGCGGTGTACCATTACATCCGGATAACGGCGTATAGGCGAGGTAAAGTGCGTATAATGCTTAAAAGCCAAGCCATAATGCCCGATATTCTCCGTCGAATAAACCGCTTTGGCCATCGACCGCAGGGCAAGGGTTTCGATAAGATTTTGCTCATTTTTCCCGCGAACATCTTCGAGCAAATGATTAAGGCTCTCCGAGATCTTTTTAGACGACGTAGTTTGAATCGAATAGCCAAACTTGGTGATAAACGATGCAAAAGAGTTCAGTTTCTCCATGTTGGGCTGGTCGTGGATACGATAAACAAACGTTTTGCCTTTCCCAACACGCTGCGGGCTCGGAATTCTCATGATTCCTGTACAATATTCGGCTACTTTTTTATTAGCCAGAAGCATAAATTCTTCAATAAGCTGGTTCGATTCGCCAAACTCTTTGTAATACACGCTCAAAGGCTTGCCACTGGGGTCAATCTCAAAGCGGACTTCGTCGCGTTCAAAAGCTACGGCGCCCTTTTTAAAACGTTCGGCACGCAGGGTTTTGGCCAAATGATTCAGGGTTAGTATTTCGTCCTTAAAATCGCCTTCTCCTGTATCAATTATCGTTTGAGCTTCTTCGTAAGTAAACCGCCGGTCGGACAATATAACCGTATGCCCAAACCACTGACTTACAAGTTCTGCATTATCAGTCATTTCAAAAACTGCCGAATAGCAAAGTTTTTCCTCGTTAGGCCGAAGCGAACATATCTGATTCGACAACCGTTCGGGAAGCATGGGAACCACGCGGTCAACGAGATACACCGACGTTGCACGGTTAAGCGCTTCCTCGTCTAGGACACTGCCCGGCTTGATGTAATGCGAAACATCGGCAATGTGGACGCCAACTTCCCAGTTTCCGTTATCGAGTTTGCAGAGCGAAAGCGCATCGTCAAAGTCTTTAGCATCAGTAGGGTCGATGGTGAAGGTGGTTATCTTCCGAAAATCACGCCGACATTTATATTCTTTATCCGAAATGACGTCGCTCAGGGCATTGGCAGCATCGTCCACCTCCTTCGGGAAATGATAAGGCAGCTCAAACTCGGCGAGAATGGCATGCATTTCAGTTTCGTGTTCGCCAGGATAACCAAGTACTTCGATAATTTCTCCGGTGGGACTTTTAGTTCCCCTCGGCCATTCGGTAATCTTAGCTACAGCTTTCTGTCCGTTTTTAGCACCATTAAGGCTACGTAGCGGGATAAATATATCAAAAGCTATCTGTTTGCCGCCGGGAATGAGAAATGCAAAATTCTTTGATATTTCAACGATTCCAACAAAGGTTTCGCGTCCACGTTTCAAAATCTCGATAACCTCACCTTCGGGGCGCGATTTTTTCTTTTTGGCAATGAGCGAAACCTTTACCGTATCGCCGTGTAGCGCATGGTTCAGGTTTGACATGGATACAAAAATATCTTCCGGATAATCATCGGTTACAATAAAACCATAACCGTTTGCCGCCAAATCGACTACACCCGTAAAACATACCGGTTCGCCTTTAAAACGAAACTTTCCGGTTTGTTTTTCATCAATAAAATTTTCGTTGGCCAGCTCGTAAAGAATCTCGGTAACCATCCGTTTTACAGGATGATCCTTAATTTGAAGACGCTGGGATATTTGTTTGTAATTAAACGATTCGAAGGGAGAGCGTTGAAATAAGGCAACAATATTATCGCGCAATGATTTTTTGTTAATCATCTGCTTTTTGCCTTCATCATTCTTTTTATGTTTCTTTTCCGACATAAAATAGTACTTTGGATTTTGTTGTGTATAAAATCTTTAACCATTTATGTTTTATTATGTTTGCGCTAAACTGAAATTAATTTGCATTTAAAAATCATACATCCAATTGCGCTTAAACTTAACATAATGGCCCGAAATATTTTTGCAAAGGTAGGAACTTAATTTTCAATAAAATGAAAAAATAGTTAAATATTAGAGCGATTGCCTTTTAAACAAAAAAGCCGGACCCTAAGGCCCGGCTTCCAAACTAACGTTGGGTATATTGTTTTTCGTAATACTTTTCGTACGTCCCCGAAACTACATTATTGAGCCACTCTTCATTGGCAAGATACCAATCAACGGTTTTTTCGAGTCCTTCCTCAAACTGAAGCGAAGGTTTCCACCCCAACTCCCGTTGTAATTTAGAAGAATCAATAGCATAACGAAGGTCGTGTCCTGCGCGGTCTTTCACAAAAGTGATGAGCTTTTCGGAAGTCCCTGCCGATCGGTTCAACTTTTTGTCCATAATCTTGCAAAGAAGATGAATCAGGTCGATATTCGTCCACTCGTTATTTCCACCGATATTGTAAGTTTCGCCGGTTTTGCCTTCGTGATAAATTACGTCGATAGCACGGGCATGGTCAATCACGTATAACCAGTCGCGAATGTTTTCGCCTTTTCCGTAAATCGGAATCTGTTTATTATTTTTAATATTATTGATTGATAGCGGAATAAGCTTCTCCGGAAATTGGTTTGCTCCATAATTATTGGAGCAGTTCGAAACCACTACCGGAAGTTTATAGGTGTGGAAATAAGCCCTTACCAAATGGTCAGAACTGGCTTTTGACGAAGAATACGGGCTGCGTGGGTCGTAACCGGTAGTTTCGGTAAAGAAACCTGTTTTGCCGAGCGAACCATACACTTCGTCGGTTGAGATATGATAGAAACGTTTCCCGTCAAAGTTATCACCCCATATTTCTCGGGCTGCATTGAGTAACACCACCGTACCAATAATATTGGTGTTGATAAATTCCATTGGGTTAGCGATGGAACGATCCACGTGTGATTCAGCAGCAAGATGAATCACGCCATCGGGTTTATACTGTGCAAAAATTTTGCGAATAGATTCGGCATCGGTAATATCGGCCTTTACAAATTCGTAATTCGGCAAACGGTCGATATCCTTCAGATTTTCAAGATTCCCGGCATACGTTAGTTTATCAAGATTAACAATTTTATATTCAGGATATTTGGTAGCAAACAGCCGAACAACGTGCGAACCGATAAAACCGGCTCCTCCGGTAATGATGATAGTCTTTGACATAAAATTCAATTTATTATTTGTCAATATGCCAGTATGCCAATAAATAATCAATTGGCATACTGGCCTATTCAAGAATTGACATATTGTGTTAATTTTTACTTCTGTAATATTTTTCCCAATCCCAAGCTGAACGAAGGGTTTCTTCGAGTGTACTTTGAGCTTTCCAGCCAAGTTCGTCGTTTGCATAGCGGGTATCGGCCCAAACTTGTTCCACATCACCTGCACGACGGTCAACAATCTTATAATTAACTTTTACTCCGGTAGCTTTTTCAAATGCGTTAAGAATTTCAAGTACTGAAACACCGTTGCCCGTACCTAAGTTAAAAATTTCAAAATTAGCTTTGTTTTTGTTTTCAACCAGACGTTTAATGGCAACTACGTGAGCTTTAGCAAGGTCAACCACATGGATATAGTCGCGGATGCATGAACCATCAGTGGTATTATAATCGTTGCCAAATACGCTGAGCTGTTGGCGTAAACCTATTGCAGTCTGGGTTACAAACGGAATCAGGTTTTGAGGAACACCCAAGGGCAATTCGCCAATCAAGGCCGATTTATGCGCACCTATGGGGTTGAAGTAACGCAATGCAATGGTTTTAACTGCAGGATTTGCAGCAATGGTGTCCTGAATAATTTCTTCGGCAATTTGTTTGGTATTTCCGTAAGGAGAATTTGCCTTTTTGATAGGAGCCTCCTCGGTTACCGGCAATACATCGGGCTGACCATAAACGGTGCACGATGAAGAAAATACAAGACTAACCTTCGGATTTTCGTTCATTACTTCCAGAACGTTAATGAGTGAAGTGAGGTTATTCCTATAATATAAAAGTGGTTTCTCAACCGATTCGCCAACAGCTTTGGATGCCGCAAAATGAATTATTGCTTCAATATCCGGATATTTCTTAAAGAGGTTCTGTAATTTATCGCGTTCGCAAAGGTCAAACTGTTCAAAGTCCGGACGTACACCGGTAATTTTTTCAATGCCATCGAGCATATCGATGGACGAGTTGGACAGATTGTCCACAATCACAACATCAAACCCTTCGTTAATTAATTCAACAGATGTGTGAGAACCAATATAACCGGTACCGCCGGTTACTAAAATTCGTTTTTTTGCCATAAAGCAATACTTTTTAATAGTTAGCTACTATAAACTCCAATATGTAAGTTGTTTAATCTTATTTCGATAGACTCCTTTTATGTCCACAAAGATGCAGTTTTTCCGGCTATGTTTAAGGAAGCGATCTTCGGATAAATCAAGGTATTCTTTATGATTAACCGCCAGAATAATAGCATCATACTCGCCGGAAATATCGGCAAGGCCAAAACCATATTCATGCTTAAGGTCTTTCGAATCGGCATGAGGGTCAACAACATCAACTTCTACTCCAAACGATTGAAGCTCATAAACTATATCAGCAACTTTAGAGTTACGGATATCGCTCACGTTTTCCTTAAAAGTTGCTCCCATAACCAAAACCCGCGAATGATTAATGGTTTTGTCTGCGGCGATCATCTTCTTAACCGTTTGTTGAGCAACATAAGCTGCTATGGAATCGTTTATGGAACGTCCGGCATTGATAATCTGAGCATGGATACCAAGTTCTTTGGCCTTATAATAAAGATAATACGGATCTACACCAATGCAGTGACCACCAACCAATCCCGGAAAAAATTTAAGAAAGTTCCACTTAGTACCCGCAGCTTCAAGTACTTCGTAAGTATTTATTCCTAATTTATTAAAAATAAGCGACAACTCATTCATAAAGGCAATATTGATGTCGCGCTGAGTATTTTCGATAATTTTAGCAGCTTCGGCAACTTTAATGGAACTCGCTTTGTGCACCCCGGCCTTAACCACAATCTCGTAAGTTTTGGCAATAACTTCGAGCGATTCGGCATCGCAGCCCGAAACCACTTTAATAATTTTTGTAAGCGTATGATCCTTATCTCCAGGGTTGATGCGTTCAGGCGAAAAACCTACTTTAAAGTCGTCGATAAATTTAAGTCCTGATAGCTTTTCGAGAAGCGGAACACAATCTTCTTCGGTACAAGCTGGATAAACGGTTGATTCATAAACAACATAATCACCCTTTTTTAAAACTTTCCCAACGGTTTCGGTAGCACTTAGCAACGGTTTCAAATCCGGAAGGTTATGATTGTCAATAGGTGTTGGAACAGCAACGATAAAAAATCGAGCTTCTTTTAAATCATTAATTTCCGAAGTAAAATGAATATCGCAGCCATCAAATGCTTCTGAGGGAAGTTCTTCGCTCGGATCAATACGGTTACGCATCCTTTCCACCCGCTCAGGTTTAATATCGAAACCGATAACCGAAATTTTACGGGCAAATTCCAAGGCAATAGGAAGTCCTACATAACCCAGCCCGATAACAGCAAGCTTTTCCTTCTTTGAGATAAGTTCCTGATACATAGCCTTAAATTTTAGGGATTGAACCTTATAAATTATTTAGCCGTTCATCCATTTTAGAGGGTAAACGGCTAAATAATAAAGATACTAAATAATATTACAAAACGGGTGATAATCGCCTTTTAAACCAACCGGGTTGGCATTACGGATAGCAAATACGGTTTCGATCGCCGATTTTGCTTCCATCAGGCCAAAACCTTTACCGGCAAGGATATGTTCGTACGTTTTGGTATGCAGTTCGGTAAACCCTTCGCTGAATTCAAAGCTTTCGCCATCTACGGTAATGGTACGGTAAGTCCGTTTGCCGGTAGCCTTAACATCATCAGGGATATCGTTATAATCAATGCCTAAGAACCAACGTACGCGGGCATTTTTCAAACGCAAAAACCCCGAAGCTTTATCGGCTCTGGAGACGTGAACGATGCTTTCCTGAACAGGACCAAAAACCCATGCCAGCATATCAAAAAAGTGAACTCCGATGTTGGTTGCAACCCCGCCTGATTTCGAGATATCGCCTTTCCACGAAGTATGATACCAGTTACCGCGGCTGGTGATATAGGTAAGATCAATGTCGTAAACCTTATCTTTGGGGCCAGCAGCAATTTTTTCTTTTAAATCAATAATAGATTGATGCAGACGCAGCTGAAGAATATTGTAAACTTTTTTGCCAGTTTCCTTTTCCATTTCAGCTAAAGCATCAATATTCCAAGGGTTTAACACCAACGGTTTTTCGCAAATGGCATCGGCCTGGTTACGAAGGGCAAAACGAATATGCGAATCGTGCAGGTAGTTAGGCGAACAAATACTTACATAATCAACCTTGTTCGGAGTCCGTTTCAATTTATCAACGTGACGGTCAAAACGTTCAAATTCAACAAAAAAATCGGCATTAGGAAAAAAGCTGTCCATAATGCCCACGCTGTCGAACTTATCCAAGGCAGCAACGAGATTGTTTTTGGTGTCCTTGATCGCTTTCAGGTGACGCGGAGCGATATAACCTCCGGCGCCAATCAATGCAAAATTGTATGGTCTGTTATCCATTATTATAAAAGTTTTCTTACGTTTCCTTCTTCCAAAATATATTTTTCGCGACTTTCGGGACAAACAGCGATTCCATCGGAATCAAAATGCAGTTTATGTCCATATTCGCTCATCCATCCGGTTTGCCGCGAAGGGTTGCCCACAACCAGGGCATAAGGCTTCACATCTTTAGTAACCACAGCACCGGCACCGATAAAAGCGTATCGTCCAATAGTATGTCCGCAAACTATGGTGGCGTTTGCCCCGATAGTTGCGCCTTTCTCCACCAAAGTACTCTTATATTCGCTCTTGCGGCTTATAGCGCTTCGCGGGTTAATTACGTTGGTAAAAACCATCGAAGGCCCGAGAAAAACATCATCTTCGCAAATAACTCCGGTATAGATAGATACATTATTCTGTACCCTGACGTTGTTTCCCAGCACCACATCGGGTGAGACAACAACATTCTGTCCGAGATTACAATTTTCGCCCAGGGTACAGTTTGACATAACATGAGAGAAATGCCATATTTTAGTTCCTTTTCCAATCTGGCAGCCTTCGTCGATTATTGCCGAGGGATGTACAAAATATTCGTTATCCATCACGATAAAAATTCTAAAACCGATTTGGTGATGTATTCCAGTTGTTCGGTGTCAAGTTCAGTATGCATCGGCAACGAAATCACCGACTTGCACAATTGCTCGGTAACCGGGAAATCGCCTTCCTTGTAGCCCAGATCTTTATACGCATTTTGCAAATGCAGCGGAACCGGGTAATAAATCATAGCCGGAATTCCTTTGTGTTGAAGATGAGTTCGGAGTGCTTCGCGATCAATACCTCTCAAAACCAAAGTATATTGATGAAAAATATGCGTTGATTGTGAGTTACGCGACGGAACGCAAAGCTTATCGCTTGAGGAAAAAGCCGTGTCGTAAAACGCAGCGGCCTCCTGGCGAGATTTGTTATATTCATCAAGGTACTGAAGCTTAACATTCAGAACAGCAGCCTGAATGGTATCCAAACGCGAGTTTACGCCAACATGGTCGTGATAATAGCGAACTTTCATTCCGTGATTGGCAATGGAACGGCACATTTTAGCAAGCTCATCGTTGTTGGTCATAATGGCTCCGCCGTCGCCATAACAACCCAAATTTTTCGAGGGGAAAAACGATGTGCACCCAAGGTCGCCAATAGTTCCGGCATGGGCGGGTTTACCATTATACGTATAAGTAGCCCCCATAGCCTGTGCACAGTCTTCGACCACCGCAATGCTGTGTTTACGCGCAATGGTCATGATTGCATCCATATCGGCACATTGGCCAAAAAGATGTACGGGAATAATGGCCTTGGTTTTCGGAGTGACGGCCTTTTTAAGACTTTCCACCGAGATATTGAACGTATGTGGATCAACATCGGCAATTACCGGTTTTAGGCCAAGAAGGGCGATAACTTCGAGGGTGGCAATAAACGTAAAATCGGAAGTTATTACTTCGTCACCAGCTTTAAGACCGAGAGACATCAATGCAATTTGCAATGCGTCGGTACCGTTACCGCAAGGAATTACGTGTTTAACCCCAAGGTAATTTTCCAGATTTTGCTGAAAATTTTTAACCTGAGAACCATTGATAAATTCTGTATTTTCAATTACTTCGGCAATAGACGAATCGACCGCTGTCTTAATCTTTTGGTATTGACTCTTCAAGTCAACCATGCGTATTTCTTTCATCGCAAGGAACATTTCAAATAAGCTGACGAAGATAATAAAAGGCAGGAAAAGTTGAACCATTTCAACCGTTAATATTCATCTGATGAATTAGTTCTTCATTGAATATTAATTTTTTAATACATTTGCGTAAAACTCTTTGCCGTGGAATTAGCCATTTGCATCAAAAATCTGCTTTATAATCACGATATTGTAATCATCCCCGGATTGGGCGGTTTGGTAACTCAATACCGACCTGCAGAAATAAAGCTGTCGGATAATATCATTACGCCCCCAACTAAACACCTGACTTTTGATTCAAAATTGTTGGTTTCCGACGGATTACTTTCGGGCTATATCGCAACTATCAAAAAAATCGGATTAAAAGAGGCTGAGGCTGTTATTGCCGAAGATGTCCTGCTCATAAATAAACAACTTAAAGAACAAGGAATTTATCAATTAGAAGGAATTGGCATTCTCATTAAGAAAGAAGAAGACATTCTGTTCTCGCAGGACAATAATATCAATTACTTATCTGATACGTACGGACTTCCGTCGATAAATATTAAACAACATAAAGAAGAGGCCCCTGCCATTAAATTCGAGTTTAAAGAAGAACCTGCCATTCATCACAGAAAAAGCCGCAAAGGACTCTGGATAACAACTTCCATAGTTTTATTACTTGCCGGAGGAGGAGCGGGGGTTTACTTTTTATGCCCCAATATTGTTAACAATATTTTATACAAGCCCAAGCAACCTGTTGTTGCAGAACCTCAACCGGTTAAACAGCAAGAACAACAGGTGAAAACTACCTCAAAAGACACTGCAAAATCAGGTGATTTGGAAGAATATTTTGACAATGCCACCGACAAAAAAAAGGCTTTAGCCATTAAATCCGATACTTCGTCCAAATCTAAAGACAATTCCAAACCTAAACCTCAAAATAATAAACCAGCCACGCAGCCAAAGGTACAAACTCAACCTGCAAAAATTCAGCCATTACCAGCTGAATCTAAAGTACAACAAAGTTCAGGTAGCGGAGGTTCTTATTACATCATTGCCGGAAGTTTCAAAACCGCAAAAAAAGCCGGAATATTGGTAAAAGAACTGGAAGCTGAAGGTTTCAAGGCAGAAGTTGTACAGTTTGGAGAGGAAACTTACCGGGTATCGCTCGGCCAATTTAAAGACAAGGCTAAAGCAAATGCCGAAACGGAAAAAATAAAAGCAAAAGGAAAAGAGGTTTGGCTTGTTCCAAATAAGCATAAAAAAACCTGAAAGATTCGTCTTTCAGGTTTTTTATAGAATTAATTATTCTGAGGACGGTTTCCACCGCCAAAACGACCACGATTTTCCTGAAGAAATTTTTCATATTTAGTCTGCTGCTCAGCAGTAAGAATCTTTTTCACCTCTTCAGCCTTACTTTTTTGGATACTTGTCATTTTTGCCATGATGCTGTCGCGTGGCATATCTTTAAATTTTTCGCGCAAAGCGCTTTGTTCTTTGGCATACTTAAGCGCTATTTTTTCGTAATCAGTGGTTTGGGCATCCGTTAGCGTAAGTTGTTCTTTTACACGGGTAGTTTCCATTTTAGCTCTTTCTTCCGGAGTCATGCGCTGTTGCGGAGGTTGCTGAGCTTTTAAAAAAGTTAATGGACAAAGCAGAACTGCAATGAATAAAAATCTTAAAACTGTTCTCATAATAATTGTAAATTAAGTGATTAATTGAATTTTGATTATTGCTGATTATTGAATTGCATGTGAGTTTCCGGTCTGTTTTGCCCTCTAAAACCTTGTGCTGCTGGCCCAAAGGCTTTACGTCCCTTTTGCATTCCAAATTTTCCTTTGTGTGCATCAAAAACGATTTTTTGCTCGTCTGTAAGTAGGGCACGAACTTGTTGCTTGGCAGCAGCTTCGGCCTTCATAACCTTGTTTAGCACTTTAGTAATGTCGTCAATATTGGCATTAATTGCATTTAAGTCGGGCTTATCGGCAGTAGTGAGCGTCCGTTGTTTAGCCTTTAATTCTCCCAGTTGATTTTTTAATCCTTTTACTTCTTTGAAAGTTGCCATGTGAATGGCCTTAATTTTTGTCTTCTGCTCATCGGTAAGACCGGGCATTCCTTGTTGGCCAGGTGCTCCCCGATGCATCATGCCCATACCAGACCTTGCCTGATGATGCATTACATTTTTATTACTGTCGGCTGGAGCCTGAGCATTTAAACTCATGCTTCCTAAAAGCAATAAACCCATTGCAGTTGCTACAAATAAATGTTTTGTTCTCATAGTCGTAAGAATTTAATTAAGAGTTATTCTTGATCATAAGACAATGCTTTTGGATAAAACTTGCGCCCGACATTAATTTTTTTCAACTTTTAATACTGATAATTGTTCTAATTCATGAAAATCACTGATTTTATTACAAATGCCGACATACTAAAATATTTTGTATACGTAATTTTTCTACTAAAGAACCATCTGTAAAAATACATTTAACATTTTGAGATATGTTAATCCGTGTAAGATACATAAAACCATTGTTTATGATTTATGCACTTTCCTTTATCGTGCTTCTTACCGGGCAATGTACCTCAATAAATTCAAAGCCAATCAACATGGGAGAAGATACAAACAGGAGAATGAGTGGGATAGATACAGCAACATTAGGAACAGGTTGCTTTTGGTGCTCGGAAGCTATCTTTCAGCAGTTGAAGGGGGTAATCAAGGTAATTCCCGGATATTCGGGCGGACAGGTTAAAAATCCTTCGTATCAGCAGGTGTGCCTGGGTACAACCGGACATGCCGAAGTGTGCCAAATAATATATGACACTGAAATTATTTCATTTGATGAATTATTGGAAGTTTTCTGGCTAATACACGATCCAACTTCGCTAAACAGACAGGGAAATGATGTTGGAACCCAATACCGGTCGGTCGTATTTTATCATAACGCTGCTCAAAAAGAAGCAGCTCTGGAATATAAAGAAATGTTGAAAGCGTCACAGGCTTACCCTAAGCCTGTCGTTACCGAAATTTCCCCTTACCAGGGATTTTACAAGGCCGAAGATTATCATCTTAACTATTACCAATTAAACCGCACGGCCCCATATTGTGTATATGTAATTGCGCCTAAAATCGAAAAATTCAAAAAAGTATTTAAAGATAAGTTAAAAATACCGTTAAATGCTCACTGAGGAGGATGCTGACCACGAAACTGTTCCGGACGTTCAGCTCTGCTTGAATCTCTGCGCGGGCCACGACGACCAGGGCCTTCCGGCCGGATTATATCCTTGTTTAATTTATTCAGTTTCTGAACTTGCTCAGGGGTACAGATACTTCTTAACCTCATCAAATTCTGAATTGTACCTCGTTTAAGCCGGGCATGCAGATCGCCCATTTCATCGGCAAGTTTATACAGAACTACCGTATCGGGATTAGGCTTTGAAAGTTCTTCGATCATGGCAATACGCTTCTTTTCGATCGAATCAAAAATAGCATGCGCGGATTTAAAAAATTCCATTCTGAATTCGGAAGCCTTTTTATCCTGTTCGGGCGTTAATCCAAGTTCCTTACGAAAAAACTGTTCCATTTGCGGACGTCGTCTTACATCATCATTTTTAACCTGATGCTGGTTATTATTGAGCGTAAAATATAGCATAGAACCTACCGTGGCCAGTATTATAACCGACAATACGATGATAATCCAAATAGCATAGCGGAGTTTTAGAAAATAGTTCATAGCACAATGTTATTCGTTGGTATAAAAGGTGTTAAGGCTTTCCTCGCTCGTGCCGGTAAGATAAAACTCGGAGGCGTAGGTATTTACAAGTTCTGTGCGGTTGACTTTATTTTGGGCAATGGTTTTTACCGATAGATTTTTTCCTAAAAAGATTCCCAAACTTATTCCGCATACAATAAGCACCCCGGAAATTACCGGTTGCAAACGCCAGCTTAGCTTGGGTTCGACAACTGTTTCGGGCGACATCTTGTTTTTCAGTTTCTGTTCCAGCCTAGTGTAAAAAAACGGGTTCACTTCTATTTCAGAAACCTTCCCATAGCTGTTATACGTGGCAGATATATTTTTATAAAGCAGGGCGCATGACTGACACGAACCGATATGCTTTTCGATATCGGCAGAGAGTACCTCAGGAATCGAATGATCGATATACCCGATTATGTTTTTCTGTACCTGATTGCAGTTCATACTTTTTGTTTTTTATTCTCTGTTGTGTAATCCTGTTTTAAAAGATTACGAATATGTTGCTTTTTTATTATTGCTATGACACTTCTTTTATCAAAAACTTGCGCTATAAGTTTCAGTTTTTGTAATAGTTAATTAATTTTTTTTGAAGATTAAGCTTTGCCCGGTGTATCAGCGATTCGACCGACGATAGGGAAAGCTCCATGACTTCAGCTATCTCCTGATACGAAAGTTCGTCGAATTTGTTTAAAGTAAAGGCTATACGTTGATTTTCGGGCAGGCTGTTTACCGCATTTTGTAATACCTGGCTACGCTCGCGGTAATCGATAGTTTCGGGCGAATTATGTGAGTTTTTGTCCTCAACATCCAAATTATTCGTTTTATCGCCTCCAAAAAACTGTTCGAGGCTGCGCACCATCGTTTTCCATTTATTTTTGCGGATATGATTGAGCGATTTGTTAATCGCTATCCGGTATAACCAGGTAGAAAGTTTGGATTCGTTGCGGAATTGATGAACCGACTCAAAAACTTCAATAAAAACATCCTGAGCAATGTCCTCTGCATCTTCGGAATGACGGATAAGATTGTAGCACGTTCGAAATACCAACGACTGATACAGCTCAACCAGCTCCCGAAAGGCCGAACCATCGGAATTTATAAGGCGTTGAATCAATTCTGCATCAGTAGTTCTCAAAATACCTCTTATTTGAATGAATTAAGGCTGAGATTATATCAACAAATATGCCAAATTGAAGATGTTTACCGCTTGGTTTTCTTCTTGGCCTTTGGTTTGGCTTTAGATTTGGTGGATTTTGCCTTGGTAGTCTTACCTTTTACGGTCTTTGCCAAAGCTTTACCACGTATCGTTTTGGTTCGTTTTATGCTTGCTTTACCATGCCGACGCCCCTTTTTGCCTTTAATCGCACGTTTTTTATGGGCTTCCGACTCGTATTTAAAATTATCGGAGGTCAATGCAACCTCCTCTGTTTTAACTTTGCTCTCCTGAAAATCGATGACGTCCCGTGGATTGATACGGTTACCAAGGTAACTTACCTCGAAATGAAGATGCGGCCCCGTGGAATGCCCGGTATTTCCGCCAAGTGCAATAATTTCGCCGGCTTTTACAACCTGATTCACATTTACAAGAATCTTGGATAAATGACCGTAAACAGTTTCGAGTCCGTTGTAATGCCGGATAACAATATAATTTCCATACCCGCTACCCTTTTTGGCAATACGTATCATTCCGTCAAATGCACTCATTACAGTATCACCAACATCAAGTTTCAGGTCGATGCCGTAATGCCAACGATAGCGCCTAAATCCAAACTCAGAGGATACATACCGGAAATGGGTGAGTGGGGAAGCGTAACTCGAAAGGTTAATCAGTGTGGTATCGGGTTTTCGTAGAAGGCTTATTCCGTAAGGATTGACAACAAAATTGTTCCAGTTATTGTATAGCTCAGCACAAGGTACTTCGTTAAGATTTACCGGTAGTATCCGCGAAACAACGGTATCTGTCGAATTATCATCATTAATATCGCCGTCAACTACTTCATTTGCGGGTATAGTATCGTTTTTTTGTTGAGCAAAAAGCGGAGTTTTTGAAAAACAAAGTGAAAGTGCAAAAATAAGAAACGTAACCTTATAACTCATGCCGAAATTTTGTTAAATCATTCACAATTAGTAATGTGCAGAAATCTTTCAGATTCAATGATTTTAGGGTCAGCGACAAATATAGAAAAATAAAATGACAGGTTGGTTCTCCAAAATTTCACAAACATTGACATGAACGGTTATATCAGCTTAAAATCAGACCGATTTACAGCTCAATTTTTTCCATTTTACTCATATTCGAAAGAATTATCTGCTGATGTTTCAGCAAACCAGCACTTGGGGCTGCAGGATTTCTCTTTCGCGGATTTGGGAAAGCGGCAACAATGAGGGCGGCTTCGTTTCGCGTTAACTGGCTTGCAGGTTTATGAAAATATTTCTGAGATGCAGCTTCCACACCAAAAATCCCATCGCCCATTTCAATGGAGTTCAGGTAAACTTCCATGATGCGTTTTTTACTCCAGGTAGCTTCGATCAATGCCGTAAAATAAACTTCGAGGCCTTTACGCACATAATTACGACCCAGCCACAGAAATACATTTTTACTGGTCTGCTGCGAAATGGTACTTGCCCCGCGTACTCGCTTGCTCCGTTTATTATGTTTTTGAGCCTTTTGAATAGCCTCAAAATCGAATCCCCAGTGGTTTATAAAGTTACTGTCTTCGCCGGCTATTGCGGCAAGAATCATATTGTAAGAAATATGATTAATAGATACCCATTGGTGCTTAAGATGCATTTTTTCGCCACCGATAGCCTGTTCTGCTACGCGCTGAACCATAAGCGGGGTAAAGGGTACCGGAACAAACCGGTATACCAGAACTCCCGAAAGGGAAAGCACCAGAAAGAAGATAATCAATATTTTTATCCCGCGAAAGAAAACATTCATTGTAACAGAGCGATTTTCGAACGGCAAAATTAATATTTTGTTTTAAATCACAGAAGGTTGTTTTTAATTGCCAAGCCTTACTAATTTTAACTTGCCATTTCAATATTTAAAGTATGAAACAAAAAATTATAACGCGTACCATTCTTTTGGTTTCGCTGGTGAGCCTGTTTACCGATATTGCCAGCGAAATGCTTTACCCGGTAATGCCGGTATATCTGCGTTCAATTGGATTTTCGGTACTTCTCATCGGTATCCTCGAAGGGTTGGCTGAGGCCACGGCCGGATTGAGCAAGGGCTATTTTGGCAACCTCTCCGATACCCTCGGTAAACGCGTCCCTTTTGTGCGGATAGGCTACGCCCTGAGCGCCGTCTCAAAACCATTGATGGCCATATTTATTCAGCCTCTGTGGATATTCTTTGCCCGCACCCTCGACCGATTGGGCAAAGGTGTACGTACCAGTGCCCGCGACGCCATCCTCTCTGACGAGACCACCCCCGAACATAAAGGCCGCGTGTTTGGCTTTCACCGCTCGATGGATACGCTTGGCGCTGCCATTGGTCCGGTTATGGCTCTGATATTCCTAGCCCTGTTTCCCAAACAGTACAAATGGTTGTTTATTATTGCATTTCTTCCGGGAGTGATGGCCGTATTGCTTACGTTTCTGGTACGCGACAAAGCCAAGGGCCAGCATCTAGCTAAAAAATCGGTATCATTTTTCACCTATCTAAAATATTGGAATATTGCCAATGCCAATTACAAAAAACTCGTTATCGGTTTATTAGCCTTTACCCTTTTTAACAGCTCAGACGCATTTTTACTTCTGGTGCTGAAGGAAAAGGACTTTTCGGATGTAGCGATGATTGGTTTTTACATCTTTTATAACCTTTGTTATGCCCTGCTCAGCTATCCGGTGGGCATCCTGGCTGATAAAATAGGTTTGAAACGAGTACTGGTTGCAGGTATGCTGCTCTTTGTTGTGGTTTATGGGGCAATATCGTTTGCAAGCGGCATCGTGTTTCTGGGTTTTATATTTGGTGTGTACGGCATTTACGCCAGCGCTACCGAAGGTGTTTCAAAAGCATTAATCACCAATTTATCCGACAAAAGCGATACAGCCACTGCCATTGGATTTTATTCCAGTTTTTCGAGCGTATTTGCCTTACTAGCTAGCAGTTTGGGAGGTTTTATATGGTTTACTTTTTCGCCCAAAGCAATGTTCCTGGTGTCGGCGGTAAGTGTGCTTTTAGTGGTGATTTATTTTACTGTAATTTTTAGAAGGAAGAAATAAAACGGACATTTTTTGTTCTTTTGTTTGGAAGAATATCTCGACACTCGCAACAAAATACTCATAATCAGGCCAATGCTTACATATTTGCAGGCTACCCGTGTTTAGCCTATCTTTGTTTAAATAAAAGATAGCCCTGTATGATAAACGAATTATTAATATCGGGAATTTTGTTCATCACATTTCACACGGCCTCGGCACAAAACCATCCAACAGTAATGCTGTCGATGGACGATGCCGTTAAAATTGCCATTACCAATCATCCTGCGTCAAAAAATGCCGTACTTAAAGTTGAGGCCGTTAAATTGCAGAAGCAAATGGCCATCGACCCCGGACCTATGGAAGTCGGCTATCAATACGGACAAATTAATTCGACGCTAAATGACCGGTTTATAGAAATAGGTCAGAACTTTGGCTCACCGTTTACCCATATCCAAAAAAGACGGCAGGCCAGGGAAAATATAAAACTTACCGAAGCCGAACAAAAACTTGTGATAAAACAACTTTCGGCCGATGTTAAAAAAGCCTATACCAACTGGGTTTATCAATATTGCAAATGGAAATTGCTAAGGCAGGAAGCTGAAGAATATAACAGTTTTATGATGTACATCGGCGAACTAAAAGCGGAGACGGATTCCGCCCAATCGTCCAAAGCAGACTCTGCAGAAGTTGCCGAACGGTTTGAGCTAAACTCCATCGAAACCCGTTATGCCGAGGCCCAGAACGAAAATTTTCAGGCCGAACAAGAGTACAAAATAGCAACCAATCAATTGCAACAATGGCTGGTCGCGGACGATAACGTTGCCCCGGGCGATTCAACACTCGAACTATATTCGATAAAGACAATAAACATTGGTCCCGATAAATTTTCGCCCACCAACCACCTGACTTATTATCAATCGCTGAAAAACGTAAGCAATGCGCAACTTAAAGTTGAGCAATCACGCTTTTTCCCCGAAATTGGTGCGGGGTATTTCAATCAGGTTATTAACCATCAGAAAGGTTTTCAGGGGCTAAGCATCGGGATGACTGTCCCGCTATGGTTTATTCCGCAAAAAGCCAGGGTTGCTGAAGCCCGCATCAACCAAAAAATCGTTGAAAATGAAATTGAGTACCAAAAATTCTCGTTAACCAAAAGCATCGAAAACCTAAAAATTAAACTCGACCAGCATTTTGTTTCGGTAAGTTTTTACCGGGAAAATGCCCTCGAAAATGCCGATATGCAGGAAAAAATAACTGCCGAACGTTTCAAAAAACGCGAGATTAACGGGGCATCTTACCTCGATAGCCGCAATAACATCCTTCAAACACGGCTCGAATACCTCGAAAAATTAAAGGAATATAATCTTACCGCAATCCAGCTCGAATATTATGTCAATTAATCATCCGCTAACGGATTAACCGGCATAATCAGGCCTTTTCAAAAAATATCCGTAAATTTGTGTTTAATTAATTCTAAAAATGAAAGTCTAATGGAAAATACCGATTTTCAACAACCAAAATCAAACAAGGGGTTAACAATCCTGTTGATTGTTGTTATCCTTGCTTTGGGGGCAGCTATCATTGTATTATCTACCAAACTGAGCCAGGTAAAGAACGACTCATCTCAGGCCCAGACGTTATTGGAAGACCAGAAACAATCGCTTAAAAAGGAACTTACCGATATGATTGGTCAATACGACGCCCTTAAAGGCAATAATGACAGTATGAACCAAAAAATAAGCGGGCAGCAGGATAAAATTAAACGATTGCTTAACGAACATGCTTCCAATGTACAATTAATCAATAAGTACAAAAAGGAACTTGCTACACTTCGCGAAGTTTTAAGGAGCTACATCGTTCAGGTCGATTCGCTCAACACCCGTAACCAGCAGCTTTCGCAGGAAAATGTGCAGGTAAAGTCTAACCTCAGCGAGGCGCGTAATGAAAACGAAAAACTGAACCAGGAAAAAACGAATCTTTCGTCGCAAGTACAGAAAGCTGCCGTAATTACAGCTGGCAATATAACTGTTACGCCGCTTAATAAACGGGCAAAGGAAGAAACTAAACTGAAAAATATCCTGAAACTGAAAGTTTGTCTCACCCTTCGCGAAAACACTATTGCCAAGGCCGGAACCAAAGAAGTTTACATCCGGATTCTCCGTTCCAATGGAGAGGTAATGGCCTACTCGCAGTCGGATGTATTCGAATATCGCGGACAATCCATTGTTTACTCGGCTAAACGTCAGGTTGAATACGATAATAAAGATATTGACCTTTGTATCTTCTGGGACAATAACAATCAACTGGCTATTGGTGATTATTCCGTAGAAATTTATACCGATGGCAATCAAATAGGATCCTCACGGTTTACAATCAAGAAATAGTCAAACGGACTACAAAAAATCCCCGGCAAATCGATTTGCCGGGGATTTTTTGTATTGTATAGCTTTTCAAAAGCTATTTCTTTTAGAATTCTACTTTAAATTCAACCCTACGGTTTTTAGCACGTCCTTCGGCTGTTTTATTATCGGCAACCGGCATGGTAGCACCGTAACCTTTGGCTTTCAGCCTGCTCTCTGCAATACCTTTGGAAACAAGATATTTCTTAACAGCCTGTGCCCTGTTTTCGGATAAGGTCATATTCTTATCGTCAGCACCTACGTTATCAGTATGTCCGTTAATTATCAGGTTATACTCCGGATTTTGTTTTAAGATGTTGACCACATCGTCCAAAATTGAGTTAGATGTTTTCTTGATAACATCTTTCCCTGTTTCGAACTGAATTCCCTGCAAAGCTCTCTCAAACACCTTTTTTGCTTCAGCTTTCACTTCGGGGCAGCCTTTGTTTTCCTTGGTTCCCTTTACAGTCGGGCATTTATCAAGATAATCAGGAACGCCGTCGCCATCGGTATCGATCGGGCAACCATCCTTATCAACTTTTACACCGGCTGGTGTATCGGGGCATTTGTCAAGATAGTCAGCAACGCCATCGCCGTCGGAATCAAGCGGACATCCATTTTTATCAACTTTTACACCGGCTGGAGTGTTCGGGCATTTATCCATGTAGTCGGCAACACCATCGCCATCGGAATCGAGCGGACAACCGTTAGCGTCAACTTTTACGCCGGCAGGGGTGTTCGGGCATTTATCCATGCTATCGGGAACGCCGTCGCCATCAGAATCCATTGAACAGCCATTGCTATCGACCTTTTCACCGGCTGGGGTATTGGGACATTTATCCAGATAATCGGGAACACCGTCGCCGTCAGAGTCGAAAGGACAGCCATTCTTGTCAACTTTTACACCGGCTGGGGTATTGGGGCATTTATCCATTTTATCGGAAACACCGTCACCGTCGGAATCCTTACTCTTACCAAAGTTAAAGACAACGCCCAAACTATGTTGCAACTGCCAGTCGTTTCCGCCAATAACAGCAGCATCGCGACGATCGCGGTTGGTCCATCCAAGCGATGCCTGGTAACGCAACGAAAAACTTTTAGATATAAAATATTCGAGTCCTAACCCAAACGGTATCACAAAATCATAGCCTGTTTGTTTAGATTTTTTTCCATAGCGATATGCCGTTAACCCCGTAAAATAACGGGTTCCAACACCAGCAAAAAGGTAAGGGATAAGTTTGGACTCTTCTCTGGTAATAAGTTTTAAACGCATGGTAACATCGGCGTACCGCATTTCGCCCTGAAACTTGTTGCGGGTATCGGAGAAATATCCATGCCGTCCCCACGTCCCGGAAAGTGTTGCATCCCAATACTCATTTATATACCTTGAGAACGAGAGACCAGCAAAACCATAATAGGCTTTGTTAAAATTAAAGAATCCCCACCCAAGGTCACCGTTATATTCGGATTTCCCTCCATAAAGACCGAGCGCCCAGGGTTTATCCTTTGTTTGACTGAAAAGACCTGATGTTAAGCACAGTAATGCCAAAATAAACGAAACTTTTTTCATAGACTTGATTTTAGGTTAAACAAAGATTTATTGATGTAGTAAATCGTATATCCTGAAATTTCAATGAACTGTCTCCCCAATCTCCCTTAAATACCAACCACTTCCAACAACAACAAAACGAATATACCAAATAAAACGCAATATGTCAACACAATAGTCACTATTTATAATTAATGATTTTTTTTGAACACCTTCGGTTAATATTTTATAATTTTCCGCCCCGAAAATTGCACCCTTATTTCCGGTTTCTACCGGAATTATTTCTGCCTTTGAATTCTTGCCAATATATTTATAGTTAAATAGTAAGCTTATGAAAATTCAGAATTTTTTGTTAGTCGCAGGTTTTGTTGTTTTGTCCAATGCCTGTACTGTCTTAAAACCATCGAAGCCTCAGTTATCTCAAGACGCAACCCTGCCGGTACGTAAAGAATCTGTACTGAACCTTCCGTTGAGAATAGACCTCAACACAGTAGAACAACTGGTTAACGAAAAAATGTCGCCAAGTATGTTTTCGCAATCGGGCATGGATATGGGACATGGCGTAACTCTTTCGCTGGATATTAAACGGGAAGGAAAAATTGCCTTCTCCACCCGTAATGGAAATATCAATGCTTCGGTTCCGTTATATATCAAAGGAAAGGTAAATTGGAAAGAAGACGTCCGTGTGAAGAAAGACCTCGGACTTTTTAAAGTTTCGTGGGATGTGGTAAAAATTGACAAAAGCCAGGATATCGATCTTCGCCTAACGGTAAGTACATCTACTCAGTTGTTGATAGATAATAACTGGAACATTAAATCGACTACCGCTTCCGATTTTACCCTTACCCAGGCTCCGGGCATCAATGTTTTAGGTTATAAGATGAGTTTTGCCGGTATTATCCGCGACAAGCTGAAAGGCCAACTCCCCAGGCTCAACAAACTTCTCGACGAAAAAATAAGTACAACTTATAACCTGCATAACGAAATGCTCAAATACTGGCAGAAATTAAAATCGCCCGTATTACTTGCCGAGCAGCCAGCCAAAACCTGGGGAATTTTTGAACCAACCTCGTTTAACATGGCCCCGATGAAATCGATCGATTCCAAAAATATCCAGCTCAACCTGGCCATGCAGTCGTACCTGCAATCGTACCTTGGCGACAACGCACCTCAACCTAAAAACGGCGATTTAATCCCGCTTAAAAATGTACCTGCCACAAGTGATAATTTCGATATTCATCTTCCCATTGGCGTGGACATGACACAACTTCGCCAGATGGTGGAAAAAGAAATTGTCAATAATATTTATCCTATTCCCGGCACCAAACGCCAGGTATTGGTAAAAGGTATGGATATGTACGGATCGGGAAATACCATGGTGGTACGGCTGAATATTGTGTCGAAGAAAATTAAGGGCGACCTTTTTGTTTTGGGAACTCCTAAATTTAACAAGGAAACCCGTGTGGTAACCGTCGAAAACCTCAACTTCGATCTTCAGACTTCAAACATCCTTGCAAAGAAAGCTGCCTGGCTGGCCAACAAAATGTTTTTGGGAACTATTGAAAAAAAGATCAGGTATGAGGCCGGAAAACAAATCGACGGCACCAAAACCAAGCTTCAGGATATTCTCGATAACATAAAACTCGACGAACGGGTAAAACTGAACAGTAAAGTTAAAGACCTGGCTGTGGAAACGCTCCGCGTGGAAGGCAACGCCCTGTACCTCGATTGTAATATCACCGGAAATAACGAAGTGAGTTTTAAATAAACAACTAAACGCGAAGTCGCGAAGACGCTAAAATAGTTTCTTTGAAGCGTGTTGTGCTTTAAAAAGTATCAAGGCGCCAAGACATAAAGCTAAAATCTTTGCGTCTTGGCGCCTTCGCGTTTAAATTTATTTTTAGCGAATAACATTAATCATCTCCGGGTTATTCTTATAAAAATACCGGAACAAAAGTGCTGTAACCACTCCTTCAACAACGCCGAAAACCAACAAGTGCTCGGCAGCCATTACCGGAACGGCTACTTTAAGCGGATAAGGCGAATAAAGTGGCAATCCTTGGGGCGATACCGCTATAAATGGCTGGATACCAAACTCAACACCAGTAATTACAGCTGCCACACAAAGACTGATATACCCTGCCAGAAATGCCGCTACCGTCATCCTCGCGATTGAACCGGTTTTCCGTCCTACCAATTTAAACACGCCATAAGCCACAAACGACATCACAATGGCCATGTTGAAACAGTTGGCGCCAATAGCTGTTATACCGCCATCGCCAAAGATAAGGGCCTGCAATATTACCGCCACCGAAACGGACACCACTGCCACCCACGGACCAAGCATCAAAGCGATAAGCGCTGCACCTACGGCATGACCGGTTGTTCCGCCGGGAATAGGAATGTTAAACATCATTATCAGGAAAGAAAAAGCCGAAGCCATGCCCAAAAAGGGAACCAGCTTCACCGATAAATTCTTCTTTATCTTTTTAACGGCAATACTTACAAACGAGATAAATACCCCGTAAAGCGGGAGATACGTTTGAGGGCTCAGGTATCCATCGGGAATGTGCATGAAAATTTATTCTATAAATTAAGCAACCCAATGATAGGTATTTATTTCTAATAACTATAACAAAATAATTGAAGCTTAGGATACAACGGTATTATTACCTATACAAACTATAATAACGTTATTTAAAAAATAGGTAAACACGACTTGTAAACCATTGAAAACACAAGGATTTTGTCAGAATATTTTGTTTATTTGAACTCGTCTTTTAATATCCTAAAACAGTCTAAGTATTAGAATATACATGTTATCAGAATAAACCATATTCTCAAAATAAACTATTATCCCAATGAACTTTAAACATCTATTTTTATCCCTTCCTGTTGTTGCACTATTGATAATAGCCCAATCCCTTAGGGCAGACTCTAACAATCAAACTTCCACTCCCACAGTTGCCCGGCAGGATAGTTTAATCAGTTACAATGTTTCCGGAGTCTTTAGTAGTAAAACTATTAATAGGTTTGATGCTAACGGAAACAGGACTTCAACAGAGGGATATACATGGGATGCTACAAAAAACATCTGGAAAAGTTCCTCCAAAACTGAATATGCATTTGATATTTATGGGAATACTTCTTCTACAGCTTATTATTCATGGGATGCAACCAAAAATATATGGAAGGGCGGCTCATATAAAACTGATGCTATCCGTGATAGTAATGGAAATCTGCTTTCGAATATTTCGTATTCCTGGAATAGTACAACCAATACTTGGGTTAATTCTTCCAAGACAGAATATACTTACAATAGTAATGAGAATCAAACTATGTCCATTTTATATTCTTGGAATAGTACAGGCAATACCTGGGTTAATTCTTCCAAGACAGAATATACTTATAATAGTAATGGGAATCAAACTATGGCCATTTCATATTCTTGGAATAGTACAAGCAATACCTGGGTTAATTCCACCAAAACAGAATATAATTATGATAGTAATAATAAGCGAACTTCGAATATTTCATATTCCTGGAATAGTATAACTAACACCTGGGATAGCTCGTTCAAAACAGAATATACTTATGACAGTAATGGGATTACAACTGCTATTAATTATAACTGGAACGTTACGAATAATATCTGGATTGCCTCTTATAAATCGGAAAATGGGGTCGATAGTAATGGATTTCCAACCCTTTCTGCGAGCTATAATTGGAGTAATTCATATCAGATGTGGACAGGATCTGTCAAAACGGAATATATACGAAATAGCGATGGCAGGATACAATCCCGTATAAATTATTCCTGGGATGTTACTAACAAAGTATGGAAACTAACAAACAAAACTGAATATACTTTCGATAGTGATGGAAATGAAATAGTTACTTGGTATTATTGGGATAATACAAACCAAGCTTGGAAATTATCGTCAAAGTCAGTGTTTACCCGTAATAATTCAAGTTATATAACTGGTCAATTAGATTGTACATGGGATAATACAAACCAAGTTTGGATTAATTATACTAAGTCTAGTTCTGTTTATGATGAATATAATAATCAAACAGCTTACTGTGATTCTACCTGGGATTCTGCCAATAGTAAATGGAAAATGACAGGATTAGGATATTTTTCGCAAGTAAATGCACAATTATCGCTCTCAAAAACCGCTCTAACATTAGAAGCCTACCCAATAAACAAGGCAAAATTTAACGTGATATCGAATATTCGATGGGCAGTTAGTAGTGACAAATCTTGGCTTAAAATAAGTTCAGATTACAACCTTAATAATTCATTAGCTTATATAACTGCAACTAATAATAATACAGCAATGACCCGTACAGCTACAATTACGGTAACGGGAAGCGGTATCACAAAATCGCTCACTGTTACACAAAAACCTGGAATAGCTGCTATATTGAGTGTTTCATCCAATTCATTAAGTGTCGCAGCTTCTGATAATAGTACAGCCTCTTTTGATATTACTTCAAACACTAATTGGACTGCATCATCAAACGAAAGCTGGTTGACAATAAGCAACGCCTCGGGTTCCGGAAATGGGACATTGACTGTAACATCATCAGCCAATCCAACAGTTACGTCCAGAAGCGCAACCATTACATTAACAGCCGAAGGGGTTAACCCGCAAACTATTACGGTTACCCAGTCAGGACAAACACCGGTATTGACCGTTTCTTCTTCTGCTTTAACACTTGCGGCCACAGTCAACAGCTCGTCTTCTTTTGATGTAACGTCCAACACTTCATGGACAGCATCATCAAATCAAAGCTGGTTAACAATAAGCAACGCCTCGGGTTCCGGAAATGGGACCTTGGCGGTGACATCCTCTGCCAACCCAACAGTTACGTCCAGAACGGCAACTATTACATTATCCGCTGAAGGGGTTAACCCGCAAACTATTACGGTAACCCAATCCGGACAAACACCGGTTTTGACCGTTTCTTCTTCTGCTTTAACACTTGCGGCCACAGTCAATAGCACTGCTTCTTTTGATGTAACGTCCAACACTTCATGGACAGCTTCTTCCAACCAAAGCTGGTTGACAATAAGCAGCGCTTCGGGTTCTGGAAATGGGACTATGACGGTAACATCCTCTGCCAACCCAACAGTTACGTCCAGAACTGGTACCATCACACTTTCGGCCGAAGGAGTTAACCCGCAAACTATTACGGTTACCCAATCCGGACAAACACCGGTATTGACTGTATCAACCTCTGCAATGACGCTTGCTGCTCCAGCCAACAGCACTGCTTCTTTTGATGTAACGTCCAACACTTCATGGACGGCAACTTCTGACCAAAATTGGTTAACAATAAGCAGTGCATCTGGTTCTGGTAATACGACACTTTCAATTACCGCCTCAGCTAATCCTAACTCAAGTGCAAGAACCGCAACAATTACCATATCCGGCTATGTGTTAGCTCCTCAGGAAACAGGATTCAATAATATTGAATTTGGAAAATCTATAATTACAATAACCCAATCTCCAACCTTAGGGACAGGGATAAATTCAATATCAACGGAAGACAAAATTCAATTTTATCCTAATCCCGCCTTGGACAAATTTCAAATAACAGGCATTGATGGAAAAACAACCCTCTCTATATATAATTTGAACGGTAGGTTAGTTTTAACGAAAGAAGTTTTTGCTGATGAGTACGTTTATATAAATACTCTTGCAAGAGGTACTTATTTGGTAAGACTATCTAATGTAAAGGGCTCTGTAACGAAACAAATTATAAAGATGTAATCGGAACGACAGAATTTTAAAAGTACAAAGAGGATGCTCCCGAAATATCAGGGCATCCTCTTTGTCTTTTGTATTTCCTCTTTCATCAATATGGTTTTTTTGACGGGGATATATAGACTCTGTTGAAAATTATTTCAAAAAAAGTAATCCTTTCTTAGGGGAAGTCAATTTGAGAAACATCTAACAGCAAAAATATATTTATCTTTTACGCAACTTTTTAACTCCGAAAGAATCTATATCTTCTAAAAGCCTCTAAAATGAAAACTTTTGTCCGGTCAATGGCCTTTGCCCTAATGTTATTGTTCAACCTTGTTGGTTCCCATGCCCAAACCTTCAATTATAACGGTTTATGGTACGAGGTGGACACCTGCGAACAAGATGGCCTGCCCAAGTCGGCACTCCAAAAGGCGAAAATAATTTACGACCAGGCCCGGGCCGAAAAGAACTATCCGCAGTTTGTAAAAGCATTCATCCACACCATGAAATACCGGTCGTTGACCACCGACAAAGCTTTTGTCCAAAATCTTATGGAGGCCGAACGCGTGGCCGACTCGGCTTCTTTCCCTGCCAAACCCATCCTGCACTCCATGTTGGGCGAGATGTACTGGTGGTACTTTCAAAACAACCGCTATAAATTTTACGGGCGCACCCGCACCGATCAGTTTACGCCAACCGACATTGAAACCTGGGATTTGCAACGACTGATAAGTCATGTGATACAGCATTACCAAATGTCAATTTCTGAAAGCGATCGGCTGAAACAGGTTAAGCTTGACGATTTTGAGAGCATTGTAAAATATGATACTTCCCTTAAAGCAAAGCTCTCGCCTACGTTGTATGATTTTCTTGCCTTGCGCGCTATTAAACTTTTTAGCCAGGAAGAACCCGGCCTTACACGCCCTGCGGCAGAGTTCTCGATGAACAACGACGATTTCTTCCTTCCTGTAGATGCGTTTGTCCGGCTTGTGATACCGGCAACCGATACCCTCTCCTATAAATACCAAACCCTTAAACTATTTCAGGATTTACTGCATACCCACCTCGATGACGCCAACCCCGAAACCTTGATGTTGACCGACCTGAAACGGCTCGATTTTGTAAACCGCAACAGTAATAATGTTGAGAAAGACAGCCTTTACCTGAACAGCCTTTATTTTCTTGAAAAGAAATGTGCCGGACTCGATTGCGGCAGTGATATCGGAATGCTGATTGCCGAGAAGCTCAATTCGATGAGCGAAGCCTACAATCCACGTGTTTCGGAAGCGCATAAATGGGACAGAAAACGCGCCAGGGAGAAAGCCCTCGCGGTGCAGGCCCAAAAACCCGACGACAGCCGCGATATAAACCATTTCATCGCTAATATCGAACGTAAAGATATTGCACTCACCATCGAGAAGGAGAACATCCCCAATCAGGCCTTCCGTGCACTGGTGGATTATAAAAACGCCGATTCGGTTTATATCCGGGTAATTAAAACTAGCTATGAGGAGTACTCCAATTTTGTTAAAGATTTTCAAAAACGCAATAAAAGGGACTACTACGAATTTGATAAAGAAGTCCTGGACTTTTACCAAGCAAAACCAACCGTACATCAATACAGCGTAGCACTTCCGAACGACCACGATTTTCAAAATCACTACGCAGAAGTGAAAATTCCGGCACTCGACAAGGGGCTATATTTTATCGTTGCCGGAACAAATCCCGGTATGGACTACGTTAAAAACCAGGTAAGCTATGGCTTAACGGCTGTTACCAACATCAGTTTTATCAGCCGCAACAACCCAAAAGGGTGGCTCGATTTCTATATGCTCAACCGTAAAACGGGCGAACCTCTGGAAAGTGTAAAAGCAGAGTGTTGGGTGCCTACTCACAATTCCTCCAAATCAGAACTTTCCAAAACATACACATCCGATAAAAATGGCTTTTTCCAGATAACGGATACCAAAAATAATTTTCAGCTTGACTTTTCCTGGCAAGGAGATGAATGGGCTCCCAGAAAAATGGCCGAGCGTTATTCCAATGATTGGTTTTACAATTATTCATATAATGAGTCCGGAAAAACCAAATTAAAAACATATTTCTTTACCGACCGCGCCATCTATCGCCCGGGACAAACCATTTATTTTAAAGGCATCACCTTTGAAACGGACGACAAAAAGCTCAATCAAATCAAGAAGAACGAATCGGTTGCCATTGAGTTGATGGACGCCAGTGATCAAAAAGTTGCAGAACTAAAACTTACCACCAATGAGTTCGGCTCGTTCAGCGGTTCGTTCACTGCGCCCAATAAAGGATTGAATGGAAGGATGAGAATTCGTCATGATGACTATGGTAGTATCTGGATTTCGGTAGAGGATTATAAACGTCCCAAATTCGAAGTAACCTTCGATACGCTCCGCAGCGCCTATAAACTGAATGAAACAGTTAAAATATCGGGGCGTGCGGCCATGTATTCGGGAGCTATGGTTGATGGTGCCGAGGTTAACTATCGCGTGGTTCGGCAAACCCGTTACGCCGGTTGGTTCAACTGGTGGCGTCCCCGTCCGGTTTCGCCCGACAAAGTAATCACTAACGGCACCCTTAAAACCAAAGCCGACGGCTCGTTTGAACTCAGCTTCAAAGCCATCCCCGATGCCGGCGTTGCCATTTCCGAAAACCCAACCTTCACCTACACGGTTTATGCCGATGTAACCGACATCAACGGCGAAACGCACAGCGCGCAGAAGGACGTAAGAGCCGGGTATAAAGCTCTGGAGGTAAATATTGATATTCCTGCCAAAGTCGATAAAAACGGAACCCCAAAATATAAACTCTCCACGCGCAACCTCAACGGCGACTTTGAACCTGCATCCGGAACCATTACCGTTTACAAGCTGAAAAATCCCGACCGGGTGTTCCGCCAGCGTAAGTGGGAAAAGCCCGACAAGGCCTCCATGACGAAAGAAGAATACTATCGTACCTTCCCGAACGATCCTTATATGAACGAGACGGAACCTTCCACCTGGGAAGTTGAAAAGATAGCAGAACAAGCCCCGTTCAATACCGCCAACGAAAAGACGTTCGGCTTTTCCGGACAAAACCGCTGGAAAGACGGTTCGTACAAACTGGTCGTGAATACGACCGATAAATTTGGCGAGAAGGTGGAAACTACAAGTTATTTTACGCTTTTTGACCAACAAAGCAATAAATTACCATATCCGGTTGCCGACTGGTTTGAAGAAGTTAAAAGCTCCGGCGAACCGGGCGAGACGGCACAGCTGGAAGTCGGATCAGGGTACGACAACGCCCGAATTCTTGTTGAAGTTGAAGTCGACAAGCAAATTGTTCAAAAAGAATGGCTCTCCCTAAAAGATCAGCGAAAGTTATTGAATTACCCGTTGCTCGAAAAATATCGCGGAAACATTGGTCTTCACTACATCTTTGTTCGCAACAACCGTTTATACACGCACAATTGCACCCTCGAAGTACCTTATACCAACAAAAAGCTCGACATCAACTTTGAGACCTTTCGCAATAAATTACAGCCCGGCGAAAAAGAACAATGGCGCCTTCGGATAAAAGGCAAAACCGGCGAACAGGCCGCGGCCGAGATGGTAGCAACGCTTTACGATGCTTCGCTCGATGCCATTAAACCGCATTCGTTCAACGCCGACTTCTGGTCGTCCTATGTTCCGCAGCTGGACTGGCAGGCCGATAATTGCTTTACAACATACAACCTGAATAATTACAGTCAGAATAATCCCTATTCACTTGATTTTGGCTCGAAATATCGTAACGAACTTTACGGATTAGATTGGTTTGGATATGGGTATTATGTTAGGAAAAATGGACGTAAAGTTTTTGGAAAAGCCTCGGAAGAATTGATGACATTGGATGAAGTCGTTGTTTCTGGTTATGGAACTATGAAAAAATCAGCTAAAAGGGAAACTTTAAGTATGATGGTCGCTGATGTTAAGGGAGTTGACGACGCGAATGCAGTTGATGTAGTCGACCTTAAAATAAAAGATGTTAATATTAAACCGCCTACTGCTTCCCAGCCCGACCTTTCCAACGTTAAAGCCCGTACCAACCTTAACGAAACTGCTTTCTTCTTCCCGCATCTGCAAACCGACAGTAATGGCGATGTGCTTATTAACTTTACCGCTCCTGAAGCATTAACCCGTTGGAAGATGTTGGGCTTTGCCCATACCAAAGAGCTTGCTTACGGCTTTACCCAAAACGAGCTGGTTACCCAGAAGGATTTGATGGTAACGCCCAATGCCCCGCGTTTCTTCCGCGAAGGCGACACGATCGCGTTTACCGCCAAGGTTGCCGGGTTATCCGATAAACAACTCACCGGCACAGCCCAACTCATGTTGTTCGATGCTTTAACGATGAAACCTGTAGATACGCGGATGAATAACCTGCAACCTCAACAACCCTTCTCGGTTAAAAAAGGCGAAAGTGCCAACCTCAGCTGGACTATAAATATCCCCGTCGGGCTGCAGGCCGTGACCTACCGTGTGGTTGCCAAAGCCGGGGATTTCAGCGATGGCGAAGAATCGTCGTTGCCGGTGCTCACCAACAGCATGCTGGTTACAGAAACACTGCCATTGCCGATGAAAGGCCGCGGGACCCAAACCTTTACGCTCGACAAGCTATTAAGCAATACGTCCACCACACTCCGCAACCACAAGCTGACGCTCGAATACACCTCCAACCCGGCGTGGTATGCTGTTCAGGCATTGCCTTACCTCATGGAATATCCGTATGAATGCGCTGAGCAGACATTTAGCCGGTTCTATGCCAACAGCATTGCCTCGCACATCGCCAATTCGTCGCCAAAGATTAAACAGATATTCGATGCGTGGAAAAATATCTCGCCCGATGCCTTGCTCTCGAACCTCGAAAAGAACCAGGAACTCAAAAGCCTGATGCTCGAAGAAACGCCCTGGGTGCTCAACGCCCAGAACGAATCGGAACGCAAACAGCGGGTTGCTTTACTGTTCGACCTTAACCACATGTCCGGAGAACTGGATAAAGCTCTTGATAAACTTAAAAAGCTACAGACATCGGGCGGGGCATGGCCATGGTTTGCCGGAGGTTATGAAGATCGTTACATCACCCAGCAGATCGTTTGCGGCATGGGCAAGCTCGACCATCTGGGCGTTAAAAATATCCGCAACGACAACGGAACCTGGGGGATGGTTAAAAAAGCCATCGCTTATACCGACGAAAAACTTGCCGATGATTACATCGCTCTGAAACGCCTCGCCGATGCCGGGAAACTAAAGCTTTCCGAGAACCACATCGGCTACAGCCAGGTTCATTATCTCTATGCCCGCAGTTTCTTTAAAGATTTAAAAACAAAACCAGAGACTCAGGAAGCAATGGACTATTACCTTGGTCAAGCCCGTAAATACTGGCTATCCAACGGATTTTACATGCAAGGAATGATGGCTCTCGCGCTTCAACGTTATAACGACAATGTGGTGCCAGCCAAAATCATTAAATCGTTAAAGGAACATGCCATCACATCTAAGGAGATGGGCATGTATTTGAAATACGAAAGTGGCTGGTACTGGTACCAGGCTCCTATCGAAACCCAGGCTTTAATGATTGAGGCTTTCGATGAAGTTGCTCACGACACCGCTTCGGTAAACGAAATGAAAGTGTGGCTGCTCAAGCAAAAACAAACGCAGAACTGGAAAACAACCAAAGCCACCACCGAGGCCTGCTATGCACTTCTTTTAAGAGGCTCCGACTGGCTCGCTACCGAACCCGATATTGATATTTCGGTTGGTTCACAAAAAATCAGCCTGGCAACCATGCCCGATTTAAAAACCGAGGCCGGTACCGGCTATTTCAAAACTTCGTGGAATGGCAGCGACATCAAACCTGACATGGGCAAAGTTACCGTAACCAAAAATACCAATGGCGTAAGCTGGGGAGCCTTGTACTGGCAGTATTTTGAGCAACTCGACAAGATAACATCGTCCGAAACTCCCCTGAAACTCAAAAAACAGCTGTTTATTGTCAATAACACGGCATCGGGACAGGTGCTCCGACCAATTTCGGATACCACACGCCTTTATCCGGGCAATCTCATTAAAGTACGCATCGAACTGCGCGTTGACCGTGAGATGGAATACGTCCACATGAAAGATATGCGTGCGGCCGGGTTGGAGCCTGTAAACGTACTCTCAAGCTACAAATACCAGGATGGACTTGGCTATTACGAAAGCACCCGCGATGCTGCCACTAACTTCTTTTTTGGATGGTTGCCCAAAGGAACTTACGTGTTCGAATACCCATTGCGCGTTACCCACTTCGGTAATTTCTCCAATGGCATAACCACCATTCAAAGTATGTATGCACCGGAATTTACAAGCCATTCGGAAGGTGTACGGTTGAAGGTGAAATGACTTTTCAGATAATCCTATCAGGTTTTAAAAACCTGACAGGACTTCTTTACCCGATAATTTCGTAAAATTGCAGCCTAAAATTCACGCTCATGATAGATCAGATTAAGCATAATTTTGTTGACGCTCAACGGATGCTCAACGAGTTCATTGCCAACGAAAATAACTGGATAGCTTTTGAAAAAGCCGGTCAACTGATGGTTGAAGCCATCCGCAATCAAAAGATGATTTTTTCGTGCGGTAACGGAGGTTCGATGTGCGACTCGATGCACTTTGCCGAAGAACTTTCGGGCCGTTTCCGCCTCGACCGTCCGGCACTTCCGGCAGTCGCCATCAGCGACCCTTCGCATATCACCTGTGTTGGTAACGATTATGGATACGACTTCGTGTTCTCGCGCTATATCGAAGGGATTGGCCACAGCGGCGATGTTTTGCTGGCCATCAGCACCAGCGGTACTTCCAAAAACGTAGTAAAAGCCGTTGAAGCAGCCAAAGCCAAAGGCATGAAAGTGGTTGCCCTCACCGGCAAAAACGGTGGGACACTGGCTTCGCTGGCCGACGTAGAACTCCGCGCGCCCATGTCAGAATTTGCCGACCGCGTACAGGAAATCCACATCAAAATCATTCACTCGTTAATTCATTATATCGAACTAAATCTTTCATAATTACCGCTGCGCAGACAACGTTTTTCAGTTTCATTTGTTAAATTTATATAAGGAAAACGTTGTCTATGCTTTGGCTTAAGCTTAAATATTGCGTTATATTGACGTTCTGTTGCATTTTCTTTACGATGCAATCGTGCGTAACCGAAGACTTCAACAAAGTCTCCGACAATGTTGCCATACAACAAAGTTTTTCAATCCCGGTCAGCCAAACCACCTTAAAATACGACAGTTTCGACCCTGCCCTTTCCTCCAATATCCCCGGGCCGTACGGGTCACTCTATTTTTATACGCTCCCTTTTCCTAACAATAACCCTTTCTTGATTAAATCTGCCTTGGTTGAGTTTAACCTCAACGACAGTAAAAACCAGCAGCAGTGGATTAAACGGGTTGATTTCCGGATTCTGGTCGAAAATAATTATCCTGCCGATATCCTCACGCAAATTTATCTACTTGATGCCAACAACCGACCTATCGACTCTGTTTTTGTCACAGGCCCGCAGCGCGTGGCTTCCGCCCAAATCAATGCACAGGGAGAAGCAGTCAGCCCATCTTCACAAATATTCGACGTAACATTTGAAGGCACCCGGTTGGACAATCTTAAAAAATCTAACCTTCTTCTGTATAAAATATATATTGCCACAACAAACAAACAGGTTAATACCATCCGGCTTAACGGTGACAACCAGGTTGTCATTAACCTTGGTGCTCGCCTGCTATTAGAATATAACCTTCAAGACACTTCGCAGTAATGATAAAAGCCCTGGGGTTATCCTTTGTAATTCTTTTTTTTTACTTTGAATTTGCTTCTGCGCAGCAAAACAGTACGCTGTTTTTCATGCAATCTACCCCTCAGGCAAACTTCGTAAATCCGGCCATACGCAACGATTGCAGATGGCTTATCGGCCTTCCGGTTTTATCTTCAGTCCATGTAAATTATGGCAACTCGGTTTTCACCTTTCACGATGCACTAAAACTCAATAACAACAACTATTATAATTTCGATGGCGACGCTCTTTCCTCGAAACTGGGAAAAACTAATTTTATTACCAGCGAATTACATTTGAACCTGTTTTTCCTGGGGTTCTGGATAAAAAAAAACTATATCACCTTTTCGATTAATGAAAAAGCCGATTTGTTTGCAACCTATTCGCGCGACCTTTTTAATCTGGCATGGAAAGGCAATTCGCAATTTGAAGGACAAACCGCCGAACTGGGTAAAACCGGAGTCTTTTTGAATTACCGACGCGAGTATGCCGTTGGAATCTCCCGTAAGCCCAATCCTGATTTTACGTGGGGAATTCGTGGAAAACTTTTATTCGGAAAGCTCAACACAACCATGACCGGCGGCAAGGCCAATCTTTACACCAACCCACAAACATTCGCGTTAAGCGGTTATGCCGACTGGGGCATGAAAACCTCACTGCCAATCCAAGTGTATCAAAACTCCGACAGTTCGGTGAATTCCGTTTCGTATAATGGTAATACCAAAAATATCATCATGAACCGGAGCAACCTGGGCCTCGCCGTAGACCTTGGGTTTATACAGAATCTGGATGAAAATATAACCCTTTCGGGGAGCATACTCGACCTGGGATTTATCCGTTGGACTTCAACTCCGAATACGTTCTACCAGTCGGGCAATTACACATATAACGGCATTGTCAGCGATACCGTTAACCAGAAAAACTATATCAACGACCTCATCCAATCGGTTCAAAACGAATTCACAGTAAACACCAAAAGCAGCTCCTACATCAGTCCGCTATCACCGATGATATACTTTGGAGCCACCTATAAATTAAAGGACGACCTCAACGCCGGTCTTTTGCTTTCGGGAAAAATTAACCGTTACCGGATAACTTCGGGAATGACCTTATCGCTGAATAAAGCCTTCTCACCGGGATTATCGGGAAGCCTCAGCTATTCGTACATATACCGCGACTTCAAAAATATTGGACTCGGCATTAAGGCCGGAAAATCGCCCGTGCAGTTTTATGCTGTCACCGACAATGTTTTAGGACTTATAAAACCTTTGGATACTAAAAATATAAACCTTAGATTTGGGTTGCAGTTTAATTTTGGCTGCACCTCAAAAGAAAATACAAAAGGCTGTGGTTGTGGATGGATGCGTGAAGCTGCCCAGAAAGAAGCCCGGTATAAAAAATTGTTAAAGAAAGGTTCATAAAAACAGAATTTCGAATATGCTTGTAAAGACATTTGGCAGTGCCGTTTATGGAATAAAAGCCACCACTATTACCATTGAAGTAAATATTTCGCAAGGTGTTAATTTTTATATGGTCGGTTTGCCCGATGTTGCCGTAAAAGAAAGCCAGCAACGCATCGAATCGGCCTTGCAAACACACGGTTTCCGCATGCCTGGAAAAAAAATAGTTATCAATATGGCTCCGGCCGACATCCGCAAAGAAGGCTCAGCCTACGATCTCCCGCTTGCCATTGGGATACTGGCGGCATCGGAACAAATTAAGGCAGAGAAACTTTCGGATTATCTTATCATGGGCGAACTCTCGCTCGATGGCAGCCTGCAACCTATTAAAGGCGTGTTGCCCATCACCCTCCAGGCCCGCGACGAAGGTTTTAAAGGAATTATCCTTCCCCGTCAGAATACCCGTGAAGCTGCAGTTGTCAATAACATCGATGTTTTTGGCGCCGAAAATATCCGCGAAGTAGTCGATTTTATAAATAATGATATTGTCCTCGAACCTACTAAAGTCGATGTAAACAGCGAATTTCTGGACAAGGTAAACAATTACGAAGCCGACTTTGCCGATGTTAAAGGACAGGAAAACGTGAAACGGGCCCTCGAAATTGCCGCTGCCGGCGGGCATAACCTCATCATGATAGGACCTCCGGGTGCAGGAAAGACAATGATCGCCAAACGCTTACCGACAATATTACCTCCGTTAACCATTGACGAAGCCTTGGAAACTACCAAGATACACTCCGTTGCCGGAAAAATTGACCGTAACTCATCGCTCATAACTACCCGTCCGTACCGTTCACCGCACCATACAATCTCCGACGTGGCTCTCGTAGGTGGAGGAACGTTCCCTCAACCGGGCGAAATTTCGCTGGCCCACAATGGCGTGCTGTTTCTCGACGAATTGCCCGAATTTAAACGAACCGTGCTCGAAGTGATGCGCCAGCCGCTCGAAGACAGACAGATTACTATTTCGCGCGCCAAATTCACGGTTGAATATCCTGCAAGCTTTATGCTGGTGGCTTCCATGAATCCCTGTCCATGTGGATTTTACAACCATCCCGAAAAAGAATGCGTTTGCTCGCCGGGTGTAGTACAGAAATACCTTAACAAGATTTCCGGTCCGCTGCTCGATCGTATTGATATTCACATTGAAGTAGTTCCCGTTCCCTTCGAAAAGCTTTCCGAAGTACGCACCTCCGAGCCCAGTCATATTATCCGCGAACGTGTAGTGGCTGCCCGTTCTATTCAGGGACATCGTTTTACCGCCCATCATGGGATCCACTGCAACGCCCAGATGACCTCCAAAATGTTGCGGAAACATTGCGAGATTGATGCTGCCGGGCAAACTATCCTGAAAACTGCCATGGAGAAACTGGGGCTCTCGGCTCGTGCTTACGACCGGATATTAAAAGTTTCGCGCACCATTGCCGACCTCGAACAAAGTGACAGGATACAAACCCATCATCTGGCCGAAGCTATTCAGTACCGCAGCCTCGACAGAGATAGTTGGGCCGGATAATGTCAATTTATCATAACCCAACTTCTTATCGTAAAAGTTTCGTCACTTTTTCGTTTCTTTATCGTCCCAATTAAAAGAAAGTAACATGTTAAATTTTAACGAAATAAATATTGAGCAGGTAATCGTTCATCACGTTGGATCTCAACCCGATGACGAAGGCGTACAGTTTTCAAACGCTCCCATGCACCTCAACGACGACCTGACCCGCGAATTACTTCAGCGTTATTTTCTCACGCCTTTTAAACCCGGGGAGTATTATCACCTCTCGCACGAAAGCGACATCAACCTGAATGCGGTTTACACCTTGGCATTAAATATATTCAGCGATCCTGATAGCTTTACCGAACAGTCGCAGCACCTGGCAACCCATCTTTACGAACAATCAACTCATCCCAAAATAAAAACCGGCGAACTCTACGTGGTGCATTTCTCCAATTGCTTTATAGAAGGCGAAACTGTCGATGCTATCGGCCTTTTCAAATCCGAATCGAAAGAAACCTTTTTGAAAGTGCAGAGCAACAATGGTAATTTCGAAATAAACTACGATAGTGGCGTAAATATCAATAAATTAGACAAAGGATGCCTCATCTTTAATCTGGAGGAAGAAGACGGCTACCTCCTCTCCATTGTAGATACCGTTAATAAAGGAAACGAAGCGCAATACTGGCGCGAGGATTTTTTACAGGTTAAAGCCCGCAAGGACGAGTATCACCAGACAAAAAGCTACCTCGACATGTGCAAGACGTTTGTACTTGAACAGGTTCCCAAGGAATTTGAAACCACCAAAGCCGACCAGGCCGAATTTCTAAATAAATCGGTATCATTTTTTAAAGAAAAAGAAGATTTCTCGTTCGACGAATTTGCCGGTGAAGTAATTCAACAACCCGAAGTAATTGAGTCGTTTAAGGAATATAAAAAACAGTACGAAGTTGAAAATGACGTTCATATTGAGGATGAATTTGCAATTTCAGCCCCAGCCGTAAAAAAAGAAAGCAAAGTGTTTAAGAGTGTGATTAAGCTCGATAAAAACTTCCACATCTATGTTCACGGAGGCCGCGAATACATTGTAAAAGGCTTCGACGAAGAGAAGGGAATGCAGTACTATAAACTTTACTTTAAAGACGAAGTAGCTGAAAAAGGGTAGGAAAACGAAATCCTGATTGCAGGTTGTACTTCCTAATCACTTAATTACTTGATAACAAGTCCCAGCTGAAACCGTTCTTCGATATTAGCTACCAACTGTGGAAAGTATTCGGTAAACTCGTTTAAAAAACCGTCGTAATATTTTTCAAGTGTGAACATGGCCTCCAGCGTCTTGTCGGGCAACGAGGTATGCTTGCTCATACCCTGTAAAACGCGCTCAATCCCGTCAATTGTAGCGTACGATTCAATCCATCCACGGCGCATAAACCGGGGCACAAATTCCTGAATCCTTTCGGGGAAAAAGTGTAGGTTGGTATTGAGACTTTGCCTTAACATTCCGGTATAATCGGAAAGGCTTACAGATGAATATTTATCCCAGTTACAGGCCAAAAAGTGATCGTAGAAAATATCGATGATAATTCCCGAATATTTATGATAATGCTCGTTAAGTCGTTGTTTGCTCTGGCGTACAATCGGATGCAGGTCAGTATAAGTATCGATATTCCGATGAACGATAATACCCTTTTGAATGTCGTCGGGATAAGCCTTGTAATCGCTACCTTTAATCCAATCGCCAATGAAATTTCCAATCAGCACCTGGTCGTTATTGCCCGATAAGTATGAGTGTGCCAGAAAGTTCATCGCAAAAATTTGTTTTCTGAATTAAGCCTAATGTTCATATTGTCTGAAATAAATTTTCGCCACAAAGATAATCGGATCATGAGAATTATTTATTCTATCGAAAAATCAAATGTTTGTATAAGTTTTTCTTTAACAATAGTTTTCGCTTTCTCAAAATCCTGTGTATTGCCCGTCTCTTTTGCTACCGAAGTTACACCTTTATCCTGAAATCCGCACGGGTTGATGTACGAAAAATAATCGAGGTTGGTATTGATGTTTAAGGCAAAGCCATGCATCGTTACGTAACGGCTAACCCTTACGCCGATAGCACAAATTTTTCGGGCACGGGGCGTGTTGCCATCGAGCCAAACACCGGTGGCCCCGTCGAGCCGGGCAGTTGGGATACCATAATCAGCAACAGCTTGTATTATGGCATCTTCCAGTTTATTAATGTACTCGCGCACACCAATGCCAAATTTTTCAAGATTGAAAATGGGGTACCCCACAATCTGTCCCGGACCATGATAGGTAATATCGCCGCCCCGGTTAGTATGATAATACGTAGCATCAATCTGTTTTAAACGCTCGTCGCTGATTAACAAGTTATTATCCTCACCGCTTTTGCCTAGCGTATAAACGTGCGGATGCTCCACGAAAAGCAAATAACCACCAAAATCGGCCTGTGCCGGATCGTTCTTGGCATCCATTACTTTTGCAAAAAGTTCTTCCTGCATGTCCCAGGTTTCTTTATAATCTTTTACTCCGAGGTCGATAAATTTTATGGTTGGCATGAGTGTTGAAATTCAAAAGTTCAAGATTCGAAATTCGTATATTCTCTAATTTGTTATTCTTTTTTGAAAGAAGCAACATGTCGTTCAGCATGGTACGATGAGCGAACCAGCGGACTGCTTTCGACAAAGGCGAAACCTTTTGCAAGGCCAATTTTGCCATATTCTTCAAATTTCTCAGGCGATACGTATTGCATCACCGGATGGTTTTGCCGTGTTGGTTGCAGGTATTGCCCGATGGTAAAAACCTTACATCCAACAGCCAATGCATCGTCCATCGTTTGGAGTATTTCTTCTTCGGTTTCGCCAAGGCCAAGCATGATACCGGTTTTAGCGGTTAACCCGCTTTGGGCGATATAACCAAGCACCTGCAAACTGGTGTCGTATTTGGCTTTGGTACGGATTTGTGGTGTTAGTCGTCGTACCGTTTCGAGGTTGTGTGAAATCACTTCGGGCGCAGCTTCAATCACTACCTGAACCAATTCACGTTTTCCATCAAAATCGGGTATGAGTGTTTCGAGCGTGGTTCCCGGGTTAAGTGCTTTTACCTGGCGGATGGTTTCGGCCCAGTGAGCAGCTCCACCATCGGGAAGGTCGTCGCGATCAACCGAAGTAAGTACACAATGTTTCAGGTTGAGTTCCTTCACCGTTTGGGCAACTTTTAACGGTTCCTCGGAGTCAGGTAGTAACGGACGGCCGGTGTTAACATTGCAGAATTTACAGGCACGTGTACAGGTATCACCCAGAATCATCAGCGTTGCCGTGCCCCGTTCCCAGCAATCGGCATGATTGGGACAATTACCACTGGTGCAAATCGTATTTAAATGATATTTCTTTACCAGTGAGTTCACTTTAGCAAATTCTTCGCCACGCGGAAGTCGTATCTTTAGCCACTCGGGTTTACGGAGATATGATTGTTGAGACATTAATATACTGTAAGTTAGTGTTATATACTTATAAAAGTACCGGAATCAGGTCAAACAAATGTATAAATTTCCTTGAGGTTCCTAAAATTTATAAGACATCCTCCCATAAGTTGCTGTTCCTGATTTCCAGCGTAAACAACAAACGAATTGTCGGGTTTGTTTTCATAGACGCATTTTAAATCAATCAAATATTTCAGTTCTGAATATATTTCCAATTGAATTGTAAAATTCGTTCAATTCTAATAATTTATCTGAATATCAGTTTACTTACTTCTGTAAAATATCTGGTTTATTCTGTCAGAACCTTTATCCGGAGCGCTTCCCCTTCTTAGAAAAGAAATTGTATCTTTGCAGAAATTTTTTCAGACCTATGAATCCTTTAGAACTTAGTGAACAAGAGATTTTTCGCCGTAATTCGATGGAAGAATTACGCAAACTGGGCGTAAACCCGTACCCTGCCGAAGGATACGAAATTAACACCAATACCCGTGAAATTCTCGACAACTATAACCCGGAACTTAATAATTTTCAGGAAGTATCGATTGCCGGCCGCGTAATGAGCCGCCGTATCATGGGCAGCGCTTCATTCGCCGAAATTCAGGACGAAAAAGGCCGCATCCAGGTTTACATTAAACGCGACGACATCTGTCCCGACGAGGATAAAGCCTTATATAACACAGTATTTAAAAAACTTCTTGACATTGGCGATATCATTGGTATCAAGGGTTTTGTATTCATCACCCAGATGGGCGAAACATCTATCCACGTAAAAGAACTGAAGGTACTCAGCAAGTCGCTCCGCCCGCTACCGATTGTAAAGGAAAAAGACGGTAAAATATTCGATGCTTTTACCGACCCCGAACAACGCTACCGTCAACGTTATGTTGATTTGGTTGTTAACCCCGGCATCAAGGATACGTTTATCAAACGTTCGCAAATAATAAACACCATGCGCGAATTTTTTAATGCGCAAGGTTATCTCGAAGTTGAAACTCCTGTTTTACAACCTATCCCCGGAGGTGCTACCGCCCGTCCGTTTATTACGCATCACAATGCGCTCGACATTCCGCTGTACCTTCGTATTGCCAACGAACTTTACCTGAAACGCCTCATCGTTGGCGGTTTCGACGGTGTTTACGAATTTGCCAAGGACTTCCGTAACGAAGGAATGGACCGCACCCATAATCCGGAATTTACCGTCATGGAAATTTATGTAGCCTACAAAGACTACAACTGGATGATGGATTTCACCGAAGAAATGCTCGAACGCGTGGCCATCAAGCTGCATGGAACAACCAAGGTGCCTTTCGGTGACAAAGTGATCGACTTTGCCCGTCCGTTCCGTCGCGTTACCATGATTGATGCCATCAAGCAATATACCGGTATCGACATCAACGGGATGAACGAAGCCCAGCTTCGCGATGTTTGCGAAAAACTCGACGTTGAAGTTGACCTTACCATGGGAAAAGGTAAGCTGATCGACGAAATTTTTGGTGAAAAATGCGAAGGCAATTTCATTCAGCCCACCTTCATCATCGACTATCCGGTGGAAATGTCGCCGCTTTGCAAAAAACACCGCGACAATCCCGAGCTTACCGAACGTTTTGAACTGATGGTAAACGGAAAAGAACTTTGCAATGCTTACACCGAGCTCAACGACCCTATCGACCAGTTAAACCGCTTCCGCGAACAACACGCCCTCTCCGAAAAAGGAGACGACGAGGCAATGTTCATCGACTACGATTTTGTTCGTTCACTCGAATACGGAATGCCACCAACATCGGGCATGGGCATCGGTATCGACCGTCTTACCATGATTATGACCAACAATGTCTCCATTCAGGATGTATTGTTTTTCCCACAGATGCGTCCCGAAAAGAAACCGGTTAACGATAGCGAAGAAGCTTATACTGCTTTAGGAATTCCCGAAGAATGGGTACCGGTAATCCAAAAAATGGGCTACGTAAAAGTGGATGCTTTAAAACAGGTAAGTTCAGGGAAATTGTTTAACGACCTTTGCGGATATAACAAGAAAAACAAGCTCGGGCTTACCAATCCATCGGCCGACGACGTGAAGAAATGGCTTGCCAATTAGGATATAAACCGTTGCAGGTTACAAGTTTCATGCAACTCGTAACCTGCAACTTGTAACTTGTAACCAAAATCATGAACGAACAATCGCGCATAGCAGTTATTGGAGGAGGAAGTTGGGCCACAGCGCTGGTAAAAGTGCTGCTCAACAACGTAAAGTCGCTCAACTGGTATATCCGCGACGCGGAATCCATCGAATTTATTCAACAGCATCATATTAATCCGAAATACCTGAGTTCGGTTACTCTGGAAATAAACAAACTCAAGATGTTTTCGGATATTGACGATGCTATCCGGCATTCCGACATCATTGTTTTTGCCATCCCTGCGGCATTTTTAAAAGATGCCATGGAGCCTTTAAAAACGAGTCTTCAGGGAAAATACGTGGTATCGGCCATCAAAGGCATTGTGCCAGGCGATAACATTACCATTGCCGAATTTTTCAATCAATATTACAAAGTTTCGTTCGACTATATCGGTGTCATCTCCGGTCCTTGCCATGCCGAGGAAGTAGCTCTCGAACGCCTTTCGTACCTCACCATTGCCTGCAAGGACGAGGCTAATGCCGAATTTCTGGCCTCGCAGCTCGAATGCCGGTTCATAAAAACCATCATATCGTCCGATATTTACGGAATTGAATATGCATCGGTACTAAAAAATATTATCGCCATTGCTGCCGGAATTTGTCACGGCGCGGGTTATGGCGATAACTTCCTCTCGGTACTTATTTCCAACGGTTATAAAGAGATCAAACGTTTCCTCGAACGCACCTATGCCTGCAAGCGAAAAACCAGCAACTCCGCCTATCTTGGCGATTTATTGGTAACCTGTTATTCGCAGTTTAGCCGTAACCGGACTTTTGGAACCATGATTGGCAAAGGATATTCGGTTAAAACAGCTCAGCTCGAAATGAACATGGTGGCCGAAGGTTATTATGCGGTGGCCTGCATCAAGGAAATTAACAGTAAGCATAACGTTAAAATGCCCATCACCGATGCGGTATATAATATTTTGTACGACAAGATTTCGCCAGCTGTGGAAATGAAGCTTCTTTCCGAAAAATTAAAATAAACACCTTAATTCATAACTAATTATATTCCTATGGAAACCTTAAAAATTAATATTGACAAAATTTATGATTTTGTCTCTAAAGAAACCGTTTATGGTTACAAAAAGGAGGCCGAGGCTTTTAATGCAGCCCTGGACAACAAAACCGGTAAAGGAAATGACTTCCTGGGTTGGGTAAATCTTCCTTCGTCTATTAAAAACAGCGAACTTGCCGACATTGAAGCTGTTGCAGCTTCGTTGAAAAGTAAAACCGAAGTGGTAGTGGTAATTGGTATTGGAGGTTCGTACCTTGGTGCCAAAAATGTAGTTGAAGCCCTTTCCAACTCCTTCCAAACCCTGAAGAAAAAACAGGAAAACCCGTTGGTTTTATTCGCCGGACAAAACATCAGCGAGGACTACATGCACGAACTCATCGAAATTCTCGATGAACGTAAATACGGAATTGTAGTCATTTCGAAATCAGGAACTACCACCGAGCCTGCAGTTGCCTTCCGTTTGCTGAAAGGACACCTCGAAGCCAAAGTTGGCAAAGCCGAAGCTAAAGACCTCATCGTTGCTATCACCGACGAAAAACGTGGTGCACTCCGTACTCTGGCAACTCAGGAAGGCTATAAAACCTTTGCTATTCCTGACGATATTGGAGGTCGCTACTCTGTACTTACCCCGGTAGGATTACTCCCAATCGCTGTTGCAGGTTTTGACATTCGTGCATTGGTTGAAGGTGCTAAGGCAATGGAAAAAGCTACTGCACAAAATGTTCCGTTTGAACAAAATCCTTCAGCTATCTATGCCGCAGCCCGCAACGCCCTGTACAAAGCCGGAAAGACCACCGAAATCCTGGCCAGCTACAACCCCAAGCTGGTTTACTTCTCGGAATGGTGGAAACAACTTTATGGCGAAAGCGAAGGAAAAGAAAGCAAAGGTATCTTCCCTGCAAGCGTCACCTTTACTGCCGACCTCCACTCGATGGGACAATACATTCAGGAAGGATTGCGTAATATTTTCGAAACTGTAATTTCGGTAAACTCCGTAAACTACAAAGTTACCATCCCTAACGACCCCGAAAACCTTGATACACTTAACTTCCTTTCGGGTAAACGCATCGACGAGGTAAACAAAAATGCAGAACTCGGCACCATGCTTGCACACGTTGACGGAGGCGTTCCCAACATCCGTGTTGAAATTCCCAAAATCAACGAATACCACCTTGGTGAGTTGATGTACTTCTTCGAAAAAGCTTGCGGGATAAGCGGTTATATTCTTGGTGTGAATCCGTTTGATCAACCCGGAGTTGAGGCTTACAAGAAAAATATGTTCGCCCTCCTCGACAAACCCGGTTACGAAGAAGAATCTAAAAAGATTAAGGCAAAACTTTAATTTCTAATATTTTACCCAAAAGGCGCAGAATACATCTGCGCCTTTTTAGTTTCAGGACATTAAAAATGTCAGCATATTCATAAACAAAAACGGAGGATTCGTCAAAAATGACAAGCCACTGTAATAGAATTGCAGTGGCTTACCTTACCTTCGGTTCGTGATTTAGATTTAAGAAGGGTTCTTTAGCTGATTGCCATAAACAACGTGGCAACAGCTTTAAGAGCCTAATCTCCTCAAAAAAATGGCCCACCCAAAAACAGGCAGGCCATCCGCTATTAACAAAAAACTTAAACACTTTATTTTACAGCCTTCAAAGCGGCTTCGTAATTGGGCTCTTGTGCAATTTCGGGTACTTGCTCGGAATAAACCACTTTGCCGGCTTCATCAACCACAACTACGGCTCGTGAATGCAATCCTGCCAACGGACCATCGGCAATCTTAACGCCATAAGCCTTGCTAAAATTATCGTCGCGGAATTCGGAAAGTGAAACGACATTGTTCAATCCCTCGGTTGAACAGAAACGCCCGTGGGCAAAAGGTAAGTCTTTCGAAATGCACAATACCACGGTATTAGCCAACGAAGAGGCTTCGGCATTGAACTTACGGACCGAAGTGGCGCATACACTGGTATCGAGGCTTGGAAAGATATTCAATATCACCTTTTTGCCTGCAAAATCTTTAAGCGAAGCTTCGGATAAGTCGGTTTTTACGAGTTTAAAATCAGGTGCCAGAGCTCCTGTTGCTGGTAAATTTCCTGCGGTATTAACGGAATTCCCTTTAAATGTAATTGTTGCCATAGTCTTATTTATTGGTTTTAGTCAAATTTTCATTGTATAGTTTAAACAAGAAAAAACCAGAAAGGTTTACCAAATTTTATTTTTTATAAATTGTCAAGGCTTTAAATTAGTCTTTTCAAAATTTAAATAAAAGTTGTGCCCTTACCTCCGATTTTTTGTTTCCGGCAATCTCGTAAAGCCCGCTGCCTACCGTATTTTGCCCGGCATAGATACTTGCCGAATATTTTATCCATAAATCAATATTCTTCGTTGGTGCATATTTTATCATCATAAACTCCCGCGATCCTTTACCCGAAAGTGCAGGAATATTAAAGGTATATAACAGGTCACTTTCGTAAGCATAGATACGTGCGTTGTAATCGTCGGTATCGAAAAGCCCGTAATGCAGATAAACTTTTAGCGGCAATTTACGCATCGAAAATTCCAATTCCTGCCCGGTATAAAAGCCTCTGCTATTGCCCATACCTTCGCTGTAATAGTTCGAAAACTCAAGCCGGTTTCTCCAAATAAGGTTGTTGGTAACGGTATAAGTGGTCTGACAACGAATCCTGTCGGAAGTAGTATTGATGATACTATTTTTAGCTGCTCCTTCCTCCGAGAAGTTGCCGTTCTTCTTTTTATTTCGATACTGAAAACTTATCTGGAAACGTGATGAAGGAATTACACCAAGCTGTACCATAAGCTCGTGTCCGTCCGATGGCATGTCAATACCATAAGCCAGCCACGGAAAACGAAAAAGGTCGATATATCCCGACAAGGTTACATACTTAAGCGGTTTAAGCTCTACCCCGACAAACATCCCGGATTCGTTACTGATACGCGAGTTCTCCCCAAAAGCATTGCCAAACATTGCCTGGTATTTCTGCTGATAATAGCGGTTGATGAGGCTGATGCCAAACCGCGTGTTCACCTGCGCCTGAAATCCATTAAGCAGAGCCATACCTCCATTGCGGCAGGCAGCTTCTTCGCCAAAAATTATCACGTTACGGATGCGGTACCTGTAATCGAAACTCAGGTTATAATTGGACTCGCCACGAAAATAATAAAGATTGTACGGCAAGCTTTCGGGATTAATAAATCCCGAATATCGATGGTAAATAGCTGTTGTCCCAATATGCAGGTTGGGCTTTATAAACGAAATATTTTCTCCCAGCACATCGCAACGAAGCGCATCCTCGTCGGCAATATCGCCGGGAGAAGCATGAAGACCTGAAGTTTGTAGCGAGGACACTTCTTTTGCTGTATTGGTTGCCGAATCCAACGCCGTTACGTTGGCGTCAACCCTGTGACGCGAAACCCATGCCGATATTTCGAATGGCTTAAAATTTAGCGTCATCGCGGCTCCCCTAAAAAAGTTGTTTTCATCGGCCGACTGATAGGCGCTGATACCCCGGCTTCGTTGCATGGAGCTCATTATCGATGGCGTTTTTCCAAAACTAAACCCCGACCATACAGCGAGTCCCTGACCATAGTTAACCCGATAATCGCCCAACACCAACGTCTTTATAAACTTAAACCTGTTTACCTGCAAGTGAAATGAATAAAAATCAAAGCCATTTTTATTCTTGCCCGAAAAAAACTCTTCTCCTGCATCTTTCTCGCCTGTAACTCCGACAAGGATACGGTTTTCATAATCGTATGCATAACGCATATAAAGGCTCGATGGTGTTCCTGTAAAATGATTGGAGGCCGTAAGGACTTCGGGAGTAAGATACCCCTTTTGCTTTTCGAGAATAGAATACGAACGCATAATCAAACGGTTATGCCCATCGGTTAGCCGAGATAAACGTATGGCGTCGTCATGCTTACGAGTTTCAAAAGAAAGAAATGGCCCCAGAAGCTTTGCGTCCTCTTCGGATATACCCTGAATATACGTAAGTTCGTATTTAGTGGCCAACGGCCCGTGTTCGAGTATGTATTTACGGATATTCTGCACCTGAAAATCGGAGAGCCAGAAAAGACGTTCTATCTCTTCGGAAGTTGCCGAATTAATAGCTACGGGACTGTTTGCCAAGCGATAAAGCATGTCGGCAAGTTCATCTACTCCGGCTGTTTCTTCGGTGCGGGAAACAATCTCGGTGACCACTTCGCGCAACGAATTCAACGCATCTTCCGCGGAGTTCTGAGCCTGAACCTGCACAAACATCCCAAAGCAACCGATTATGAATAGTAAATCCTTACGCATATCCCTAAAACTCGTAACCTAACGATACCTGCGGACTAAACCCAAGGATTTGATGCCTCGAAAAAGCCAGATCGGCAATTACTCCTTTAAATTTATAGCCCATGCCCAACGAATATTGCTCATAACCCGAGCGGTAACCGGCTCGAAAATTTAAATTTTCGATTACGCCCACTTCCACTCCGCCTTTAAACACTGGTTTCTGGCTAATGTCTTTTTCTGTTTCAAACATTAGTCCGGCTTTTTCTCCAACACGATAGCAAATTCCTAACCGGACTACAGTTGGTATTTTTTCTTCTTCAATAGCGTCCTTCTTGGTCTGCGTTGGATTAAACACATGAAAACCAATCCATAAATTTGTTAGCGGTTCGGCCATAATTCCCACTTCGCCAGCAACTGTATGGTAATCGCCATATCCGTTCCCGAAATACGATTGGAGATAATCCACCTGAGCTGCTGCCGAAAAATGTTTGGAAATTTTAAGGCTATAGGTTAATCCAAATTTTGATTCGTTAAATACTGAATAACCGAATGATCGGTAACTTACCGCTATACATCCCGGTTTAACCGGAAAGGCAAATGCCGCGGCACGCATCGAAAATTCCTTTACCTGAAACCTGTTTTCGAAATACACCGAAACAACAGGAGATGGAAGCCAGGAAAGTCCTGCCTGATTGTTAAAAGTGCTCCAAACATCGGTCAATGCCACCGAAGCGTTAGACAAGGCTGCAGAACGGGCTCCGGCCGGATAATTCTCGTTTCCGGCATAAAGCGGGTACGTTGCACAAACAATAAAAACAGATGTTAGTATTACCTTATTAATAATTAAACATTTACTCATAACTGCACGATTTAAATCTTACAAAAAACGCAAACAAAAAATGTCATTCCGTATTTACCCGGAATGACATCTTAGACAGTGACTCTTAGTTCACTTTATACTCATATTTTATCTTCGAAAGTTCTTCGTTTGCCTGAACAATTTTCTTTTCCAAGCTGGCCTTAAAATCAATAACTTGTTGCATTATATCAGGTTCTCCGGTGCCAATAATTTGTGCGGCTAAAATGCCGGCATTGCGGGCGCCATCGAGAGCAACAGTAGCTACGGGGATTCCCGGAGGCATCTGGATCATGGAAAGCATTGAATCCCATCCGTCCATTGAAATAGAAGCCTTGATAGGCACTCCAATAACCGGTACAGGGGTAAGTGAAGCAACAACTCCCGGCAAATGGGCTGCCCCGCCAGCTCCGGCAATAATAACCTTAATGCCCCGTTTATAGGCATTGCGGGCAAAATCCATGGCCTGCTGAGGAGTACGGTGTGCCGATAACGCATTAATCTCGAACGGAATTTTAAAATCATTCAACACTGCCGCCGCTTCCTGCATAATCGAAAGATCGGAGGTACTCCCCATAATAATACTTACTTTTGCGTTCATTAAATTATAAATTAGCGTTTTACATTTCGGGAAATAAAGTTAAATTAATTTTATAATTTCGCAGCTATTAATACACAAAAATTCATTGATGAGAAAGGTGAATATCTTAGACAAGGAATTTAAATTATCCATTCCATCAGCATCAATCAAACGCGCTGTAGAAGAAATAGCTTCGCGGATTAACAATGATTATGCAGGTGAAGAAGTACTTTTTGTAAGTGTCCTGAACGGGGCATTCGTTTTTTCTGCTGATCTGATTCAAAAAATTAAAATCGACTGCCAGATAACATTCATAAAACTGGCTTCATACGAAGGAACCTCAAGTACCGGCGAGGTGAAAAAACTAATCGGATTAAACGAAGATATTAAAGACCGGCACGTTATTGTACTGGAAGATATTGTTGAATCGGGTACCACCCTCGATAATACGATGAAACAGCTCAAAACGATGAACCCTGCATCAATAAAACTAGCCACGTTGTTATTTAAGCCCCAGAGCTTTCAGCGCAACATGAAAATTGATTATGTGGGGCTCGAAATCCCCAACGATTTCATCGTAGGTTATGGGTTGGATTATAACGGGTATGGACGCAATCTCGAAAACATCTATTCTCTTATAAATTAACAATTAACAGCTATTTACTTTATGTTGAATCTCGTATTATTTGGCCCTCCGGGCTCAGGAAAAGGTACTCAATCGGCAAAGTTGATCGAAAAATACCAATTGGTTCATTTATCAACCGGCGATATTTTGCGGGCAGAAATTAAAGCTCAAACCCCGCTAGGCATCGATGCGAAAACAAGAATTGACAAAGGCGAACTGGTTCCCGACGAAGTTGTTATCAATATGATCAGCAATAAGCTCGATCAGAACCACGATGCCAAAGGCTTTATCTTCGATGGATTTCCGCGTACTACGGCACAGGCCGAAGCGTTGGACAACCTGTTGAAAGGAAAAGGCACCTCGATTTCTGTAATGCTCGCACTCGACGTTGACGATCAGGAACTAATTAACCGTATTTTACTGCGTGGCAAAGATTCGGGCCGTGCCGATGACCAGGATTTATCGATCATCGAAAACCGTATCGCTATTTATAACCGCGAAACAGCCGTTGTAGCCGACTATTACAAAGCTCAGGGAAAATTAAGATTAATCCACGGAGTGGGCAGCATCGACGATATTTTCGCCAGCCTCTGTTCATCCATCGAAAATAATTAAAACACAATCAATTGGCAGTTGGCAACAGGAACGACAAATTGTCTTACCTTTGCCAACTGTTATTTTTTTTATCCATAGTAAATCGGTTGTACTATTTTTTGAACCGTACGTTTTAGTACTAAACACTTAGTACTTATATCTTTTATTATCAAACATGTCCGATACCAATTTTGTAGATTACATTAAGATTTGTTGCCGTTCAGGCAAAGGAGGAGCCGGTTCGATGCACTTCCGCAGAGAAAAATTTGAGCCTAACGGAGGCCCCGACGGCGGCGATGGCGGCAGGGGAGGACATGTTATCGTTCGCGGGAATGCCCAGATGTGGACATTGATCCACCTGAAGTACGCCCGTCACATTTTTGCTGAAAACGGTGTTAACGGCTCGGGAGCCAATTGTACTGGCGCCGACGGGAAGGATTCCATTATCGAAGTTCCCCTGGGTACTGTAGCCAGAGATCCGGAAACCGGTAAAATCCTCTTCGAGATTACCCACGACGGCGAAGAGAAAGTCCTCGCCAAAGGCGGACGTGGAGGACTGGGCAACACCAACTTCAAAACAGCCACTAACCAAGCTCCGCGCTATGCACAGCCCGGCGAACCTTGCGAAGAAGGCTGGCGCATCCTGGAACTTAAAATCCTTGCCGATGTTGGGCTGGTTGGATTTCCCAATGCCGGAAAATCTACACTTTTGTCGTCTGTTTCGGCAGCTAAGCCTAAAATCGCCAATTATCCGTTTACCACCCTCGTTCCTAACCTGGGCATTGTTGAATACCGCAATTCTCGCTCGTTTGTGATGGCCGACATCCCAGGTATTATTGAAGGGGCCAGTGAAGGCAAAGGACTCGGGTTGAGATTTCTACGCCATATCGAACGTAACTCGCTGTTACTATTTATGATTTCGGTAGATAGTAATGACATCCGGGAAGAATACCACATCCTGCTTAATGAACTGGAACAGTACAACCCCGAACTTTTAGATAAAAAACGGGTACTTGCCATAACCAAATGCGATATGCTCGATGCTGAACTGCTCGAAGAAATGAAAAGCGAAGTTCCTGATGTGCCGCACGTATTCATCTCGTCGGTTTCAGGCTTGGGACTCGATAAATTAAAGGACCTCTTGTGGAAAGAATTAAACAGCTAACTTCTTCATGCTTCATTTTCTCGACCAAATAGACCGTAGTGTATTCCTGTTTTTTAATAGTTTACATTGCACATTCCTCGATCCCATTATGTGGCAAATCAGCGGACGCACGATATGGCTGCCGCTTTATGCTATCCTTATCTGGTTTATTATCCGCGAACGCAAATGGAATGCGGTAATCACGCTTCTTGCTGTTGCTCTGATGATCTTGCTCAGCGACCAGCTCTCCGACTTGATTAAGGATTCGGTACAACGATTCCGGCCAACGCATAATCCTGAAATTGCCAGTATCGTTCATGTGGTGATGGATCCCCACGGTCATGAATATCGTGGCGGAGATTATGGTTTTGTATCATCGCATGCAGCCAACATGTTTGCCACAGCTACATTTGTATCGCTTTTCTTTGCCCGTAAATGGCTCACTATAGCCATGTTTGCCTGGGCCGTAGTGGTAGTCTATAGCCGTATGTACCTTGGCGTTCATTACCCGCTCGACCTTTTGGGAGGAGCATTGCTCGGGGCTTGCATTGGATTTTTAATTTCTAAAGGCGAACAGCTGGCCATTAAAAAAATTGGACTATACCGACAGCATAAATCTTAGTTACAAATTTCAGGTTTCAAGTGTAACCTGAAACTCATAAGTTAAAACCAAGACACACTTATGCTCTGCATTACCAACAACACTAACAATCCATATTTTAACATTGCTGCCGAGGAATACCTGCTGAGGAATTTCTCCGACGACATTTTTATGCTTTACCGCAACACTCCGTCGATTATTGTGGGCAAACACCAAAATACGTTTGCCGAACTCAATTACTGGTTTGTAAAAGAGCATAATATCGACGTGGTGCGCCGTTTATCGGGAGGAGGAACCGTTTTTCATGATGCGGGAAACCTTAATTTTACCTTTATCCGTAACGGCGAGGAAGGCAATTTAGTCGATTTCAGACGCTTTACCCAGCCGATACTCGATGTCCTTCACCAACTGGGAGTCCCTGCGGAACATAGCGGACGTAACGATTTAATAATAAATGGACTTAAATTTTCGGGAAATGCCGAGCATGTTTACAAGAAACGCATCCTCCACCATGGTACGTTGCTTTTTTCGTCGCAACTGGGCGATTTGCGAGAGGCCTTGAAAGTTAATCCCGAACAATACTTGCATCGCGGGGTACAGTCGGTGCGCAGCAAAGTGACCAACATTTCGGAGCACCTACCCGCACCTATCGCTATCGATACTTTTCAGGATAAAATCATTAACTATATCGTTTCCCAAAACACTGATTGTCGGGATTATTTCTTTTCCGAAGCCGATAATCAGCTCATCCAACAATTAGTCAACGAAAAGTACAGTACCTGGGATTGGAATTTTGGGTATTCGCCACGGTTCGTGTTTAGCAACAAAGGAATTGTTGAGAATAAACCGATTGAAGTTGAGCTGGAAATTGAAAAAGGGAAAATTCTGCGTGCGGCTCTAAAAATTGACGGCAATGACATCCCTGGCATTTCAGATTTTTTCTCAGGAACTGTTTATCGGGAAGAAAGTGTTGAACGTATTATTCGTGGTTTAGGGCTACCGGCATCCGCGCTCAGGTTGTTCTTTTAAATAACAAAGGCGCCTTAAAAGCGCCCTGTCATTTATTTAGTATCTTTTTTATCTACCACATCCGTTCCTTTTTCGAGAGGTTCCATGCCATAAGCAATGCCCTCCATGTAATATCCCGGCGGATCGCTGTAACCACCGGTTGAGTATTCGTTGGTAATAAGCACAATGTATGCTTTCTTGGCCACGGCCTGTTTTTGAAGTTTAACAGTTGCACTTTCCATGGCTTTTTTCTTGCTTTTCAGGTTACGACTAGAGCTTGCCGTGAAAAAACCCCGGTTATACATTCCTTCCACTTCTTTCTTGTCTCGGGTAATAAGGATAGACTGCCATTGGTCGTCCTTAACCACCATTAATACCGGTTTATTATAAACATCTATACGACCGTCTTTGCGGATTACTTTTTCAATTTCTTTGCGGTTCAGCTCAATTACGGAATCAGGACGGGACGGAATGGTATAATAAACGGACGAGAACGTGGTCTGCCTCACAATCCCCAATACTTTTCTCCCACCCATACGAACAATAGTGTCCGGAACAACAGGTTTAGCTGCCGTCGCTGGCTTGGTTTGGGCAAATACTTCCCCGCCTATAAGGAGTAGGGTTAAAATTAGTATATCCTTCATAATTAAATATTTATTAGCAAACGCGTGGATGTTTCAGGAACCAAAGATAAAATTTCAGTTTCTATCCTCAAATTCCATTTATCAAATTCAATGCCACCGGAATAAATTATTTATCGTTCCCATTAGTCAGAAAATAGAAACCGATGGCAAAAGGGATGAAGTGATGCAGCCAAATTGTTCCTGCCAGTCCATCAAATGATACAATCATCTTATAACCAGATAATAGCCAAATTACTAAACCTGAAATAATTGTCAGCAAAGGTTTGGTCAACATCCCACCTATAATATTGGCCCCACCGGCTACCAGGGCAAAAAATGCAAGCAGAAAAAAGCGGTTCGAAAAATTTAAGGTAGTTACCGCATTGAAATAAATAAGGTAAAGGTTAATCATTAGGGCAATCCGTAAAAGCCAGTTGGCTAAAGGTTTGCCCGATTTAAAAGGTTTCATCAAGATTATCTGTTTATGTTATTGGGGACATGGAATATAGGCTATAAAAATACACTTATTCCTTTATTGATGTCTCATCAAGTTTTTTTTAAATATGCAAAATATGGTATTTTTACGGCGTTCAAAAAAGCAAAGGTTTAAAGATTTCTGGTATGTATTATTTTATCGTTACAATTTTTGTATGGCTGGTATTTCTGGTCACTTCGGTAATTTTCTTTCCAATTGCATGTCTCATCTGGTTAACAACACAACTTTTCGATCGCCGGCTAACATTTTTGCACTATGTGTCGTGCTTCTGGGCCTCCATTTATACTTGGGCTAACCCGCTTTGGAAGGTTAAAATTGAAGGGCGTGAAAAAATCGACCCCGATCAAACTTATGTCATGGTTTGCAATCACCAGTCGATGGCTGACATTTTAGTACTTTATCGCTTATTTATTCATTATAAATGGGTTTCTAAAGCAGAGATGTTTAAAATACCCATTGTTGGCTGGAATATGTGGCTTAACCGCTACGTGGCTCTCGACCGTGGAAGCCGGAGCAGCCACATGAAAATGATAAAGGAATGTGCCAAAAACCTGAGTATGGGCAACTCTTTGATGATTTTTCCAGAAGGTACCCGTTCGGAAGATGGCAAAATCCACAAATTTAAAGAAGGTGCCTTTGCAGTTGCCAAAATAGGAAAATCGGACATCCTCCCCATTGTGCTCAACGGCTCCTCGGATGCGCTGCCCAAGAAAGGGTTTATCCTCAAAAAGAAACAAACCATCCACGTAAAAATACTCGATCCTGTTTCTTACGAAAGCTTTGCCAAGAATTCGGTCCACGAGCTTAGCGAAAAAATATACAAGCTTATGAATGAAGAATTTAAGCAGATTAAACACAAAAAATGACGAACAAACGGGATAACGAATAACTTCGAGCCTTAAACCAAATTTGTACTACATTTGTAGTCCGATAAAAAAGTCTATTTCAATGGCCGATATTATTAAGCTTCTTCCCGATTCCGTTGCCAACCAGATTGCCGCAGGTGAGGTTATCCAGCGTCCTGCTTCGGTTGTAAAAGAGCTCGTGGAAAACGCCATTGATGCCGGAAGCACGTCCATCGGTATCTATATTAAAGATGCCGGCCGGACTTCTATTCAGATTATTGACAACGGTTGCGGAATGTCGGCCACCGATGCACGCATGTCATTTGAACGGCATGCAACCTCCAAAATACGCGATGCCCGCGACTTATTTTCAATCCGTACCCTTGGGTTCCGGGGCGAGGCATTGGCGTCGATTGCGGCCGTAGCAGAAGTAAAGCTTCGCTCCAAACGCATGGAAGATGAGCTTGGTACCGAAATAGACATGGCCGCCACACAGGTAATACAGCAGGAGCCGGTAAACTGCCCCAACGGAAGTAACTTTTTGGTGCGTAACCTTTTCTTCAATACTCCCGCACGGCGTAAATTCCTGAAAGCCAATACTACCGAACTAAAACACATCATCAACGAGTTTCAGCGTGTAGCCCTTACCCATCCCGAAATCGAGTTTACGCTCCATCACAATAATTCAGAGATTTACAATGTGCCGTTCAGCAATTTCAGGCACCGTATCTGCAATGTTTTTGGCAAAAGCATGAACCAACACCTGGTACCCATCAATGCTGATACATCTATTGTAAAAGTATCGGGACTGATTGGAAAACCGGAAATCGCCAAGAAATCGCCCGGCGAACAGTTTTTCTTTGTCAACCACCGGTACATACGGCATCCATTTCTGCACAAAGCGGTGATGAAAGCCTATGATCAACTGCTTCCTTCGGATTCGATTCCTTCCTATTTCATCTATTTTGAGCTTGACCCGGAAGCCATCGATATCAATATTCACCCCACCAAAACCGAAGTTAAATTTGAAGACGAACGCAGCATTTATCAGATATTGCTGGCTTCGCTGAAAGAGGCACTGGGCAAGTTCAACATCATCCCTACGCTCGATTTTACTATTGATACATCTATCGATATTCCTGTAATGCGAAATGACGACGAGATACGGATGCCAACTATCGACATCAACCCCGATTATAATCCTTTCGACGAAAAACCGGCGTATTCAAGACCCTCATACTCATCGTTCGATCGTAGTAGCGTGACTCCTCCCGATAACTGGGAAAAGCTATATTCCGGACTAGAAAGTCAATCGTTTGAACCCCGAAACATTCCCGAGCCTGAAACGCTTTATAAGGATGAAGATATTGAAGAAAAGGCTGAAACATCAAACATCAATACCTTTCAGTTGAAAAACAGGTATATCCTTACTCCGGTAAAATCGGGACTAATGATTATCGACCAACGACGAGCACATGAGCGGATACTGTTCGAACGGTACCTGAGCATGATTAGCAATCGGCAAGGTGTAGTGCAACGAAGCCTTTTCCCCGAAACCCTCGAACTTGGCAATGCTGAAACCAACTGCCTGATGGAGATTATTGATGATATCCGCGCGCTAGGTTTCGACCTTGATTTTAACGGCGAAAATAAACTTCAGGTAAACGGTTATCCGTCCGACCTTACATCGTCGCCAACAGCCCTTTTACGCGACATCATTGCCGCATTTATGAACGAAACGCCCGATATTGAAGGTGAACAACGCGAACAGATTGCGCGCGAAATGGCCATGGCATCGGCTATACCCTACGGCAAAAACCTGACACACGAAGAGATGCGCGAACTGGTGGATCACCTTTTTGCGTGTAGCATGCCTAACTTTTCGCCCACGGGAAAAGCCATTATTAACATCCTGAATTTGGATGAAATAGAAAAACGTTTTTAAATTGATTTAGATATGTTTGGATTTGGAAGAGCAGGAGGAACTACTCCAGTAGTTAAAAACCTGATTTATATTAATGTAATCATGCTTTTGGGCACGTTCATTATCGATGCCCGTTTCAATGATTTTGCTACCCGTAACCTGGCACTCTATTTTTTCGAGTCCCCTAATTTTAAGCCCTTACAACTTGTTACCCATATGTTTATGCATGGCGGGCTTGCTCACCTTTTTTTCAATATGTTCGCCCTCTGGATGTTTGGGAACGTACTTGAAAGCGTATGGGGAAGCAAACGCTTCTTCATCTATTATATGGTAACCGGACTTGGGGCTGCGGCACTCCATTCGTTTGTTAACTTTATTGAATTTCAAAGTGTTGCATCAAAACTGGAACCCGGCCAATTACAACTGGTTTTAAGCCAGGGATTTGAAATACTGGATCAGGGCAAAAATTATTCAGACCCCCTTATGGGAAAACTTAACCTCATTCTGAATACCCCAACCGTTGGGGCTTCCGGGGCAGTTTTTGGGGTATTGTTAGCTTTTGGAATGCTATTCCCGAACACCGAGCTTATGTTGCTTTTCCCGCCTATACCAATCAAAGCAAAATACTTTGTTATCGGTTACGGAGCTATTGAACTGTACCTTGGGCTCAGCCAGCCAGGAAGTAATGTTGCACACTTTGCTCATTTGGGTGGCATGCTTTTTGGGTTCATCCTTATCAAAATTTGGAACAGCAAACGGACTAATTTTTATTAAATTTAGAGATAGATTCCCAATTCAACATTAAAAGAAAAGCAATGACAAACAGCATAATTCAGGATTTAAGAAGCACTATCAAAAACGGAGACATGCTGATTAAGCTGATTTTTGTAAACAGTGCGGTATTCGTCATTTTCCGGATAATCTATCTGTTTTATTTTCTCTCGGGTCAGCCTTTTACGCTCGGCTACTGGATGTCATTACCGTCCGACCCGGCAGGACTTCTTTACAAACCATGGACGCTGGTAACGTATATGTTTTACCACGAAGGCCTGCTCCATTTCTTTTTTAATGTACTGAACCTCTATTGGTTCGGAAAAATATTCCTCCTTTATTTTGACGAAAAAAAACTATTAAGCATCTATTTGTTAGGCGGTTTAACAGGAGGGCTTTTTTACTTTGCAGTTTATAACCTGCTTCCTAACATTTTCCCTCCGGCAATATTATTAGGAGCTTCGGCATCGGTAATTGCCATACTTTTTGCAGTGGCTTTTTACGCGCCCAACTTCAAGGTTTTCATGGTTTTTGTGGGTGAGGTTAAACTAATTTACATTGCCATTTTCTCGTTATTGTTGTATGTCATCCTGATTGCATCGGACAATCCCGGCGGAAACCTAGCTCATATCGGAGGAGCCCTGTTTGGTTACTTGTGGGTTAGACGATACCAACGCGGACGCGATATTACCCGTGGATTCGGAAAATTCCTCGAATCATTTTTTGCCCTCTTTAAACGACGCAAAATGAAGGTGACCTATAAACGTCCAGTAAGTGATATGGATTATAACCACAAAAAAAATATCGACCAACAGGAAATTGATCGTATCTTAGACAAGATATCAAAGGCCGGCTACGGCAGCCTATCTAAAGATGAGAAAGATATCCTGTTCAGAATGAGTAACAAAAACTAATTTTTTTGCGCAAATTTTTTTCAAACATATTATTTAATATAAACCTGGTTGTAGCAGTACTTCTTGTATTAGCTTACCTCTCGGTTTATATAAACCCGCAACATTTCTGGCCTCTAGCCTTTCTGGGACTATTATATCCATTCCTGCTCATTGCAAACATTGCATTTATCATTATTTGGGCTATCCGTTTAAAACGGCAGGTATTTCTATCCCTTATCGTTATTCTTGTCGGCTGGACTTTTCTGTCCAGATACATTCAACTTAATCTACCCCTATCTTCAAAAAAAGAAAATAGTGAGAAACATATTGATTTTAAAATACTAAGCTATAACGTCCGGTTATTTGACCTGTATAATTGGGTTAAGAAGCCAAATACTGGTCAGGGAATATTTGGGCTGGTAAAACGGGAAGCCCCGGATATTATTTGTTTTCAGGAATTTTATACCCGCGAAAAAGGGAATTTTTCGGAAAGCGGGATTATTGGTCAATTAAAACACGCTAAATATCAACACATAAAATATACTTTAAGAAAATCAAAAGGTTCCAGTTTTGGCATAGCCACGTTCAGTACCTATCCGATTGTGAAGCGGGGAGAGATTCATTTCAGCAAAACATACAACGCCTGTATTTTCAGTGATATAAAGATTGACGAAGATACCATTCGGGTTTATAACTGTCATCTACAGTCGGTGCGTTTCATAAAAAGCGACTATGATTTTATTGATACCTTAAAATTTAAGTATAGCCAAAAACAAGTAAACAGCGTTTTCGATATAACAACCAGGTTGAAATGGGCCTTCAGGCGAAGGGCTTTACAAGCCGACAGCATTGCCGCACACATCCGTCGTTCGCCACATCCGGTAATCGTTTGCGGCGATTTTAACGACTCTCCGGTATCGTATACCTACCAAACTATCCGCCAAAATCTCCACGATGCTTTTATCGAAGCTGGCTCGGGCATTGGGCATACCTATCTTGGGAAATTTCCTGCATACCGCATCGATTATATTCTATACGACAAATCTTTTGAAGCCGAAAAATACCATTCGCCCAAATTGGAGCTCTCCGACCACTATCCCGTTTTATGTGAAATATCAAAGAAATAATCATTTTCGTCCCCGGAACATCCCCATATAACGTTATTAACAATCTGTTCATAAGTTTTTTAAAATGAGGAAGGTGAAATTGTGGTTTTTGATGTAACTTGCCATCACTAACTTGCATTCGGCTATTGTAGTAAACCGTTAGCGACAGGCCTTCTTTTTACAAAATTTTCGGTCTTTCTGCATAAATCATCTATGAAATTATATTCACAAACCTGACATAACTTATCCTAACCCTAAATCCCAAACAGATGCTCGACGAATACGACAAGTACCAGCTATTGCGGGAACAACTCATAAAAACGGCAGTATCCTTCTCACGGAACATTACCGCTTTTGCCCTGCTCGAAGAACAATCCGACCTATTTGGAATGTTTGGTTTTTCGCCAAACGACCTTCCCGGACTACAAGACGAAGAGCTTATCAAACGATGTAATCTGATGCTAGGTGTAATACAGGAGTTTAATAAAGACCTTAATGATTATGGCATCAACGAAGAAAATGCCAAGGCTTTCAGACTATTGACAGACCGTTTAAAACTGACTTTAAAATCGACTGTAGTATAACATAAAAACAATAAAACCGGCCCGTTTAAACAACAAGCCGGTTTTATAACAATACTTTATACCGATTAGAAGGTCAAATTTTTAATTCGTTCCATGGCATCGTAAACGTTGTCGCGGTCGGCAAAGGCCGAAAAACGGAAATACCCTTCGCCCGAAGGACCGAATCCTGAGCCGGGAGTGCCAACTACGTTAGCTTCGTTGAGCAATTTATCAAAGAAATCCCACGATTTCATGCCGTTTTTAGTCTTCACCCAAACGTAAGGAGCGTTTACACCTCCATAAACCATATAGCCGGCTTTGGTAAGGCTTTCGCGCATGATCCGGGCGTTTTCGAGGTAATAAGCGATTACTTCTTTCACTTCCTTCCGGCCCTGTTCGGTATAAATTGCAGCAGCAGCCTTTTGTACAGGGTACGACACGCCATTAAACTTGGTGGTATGACGTCGGGTCCACAACGGTTTTACAGGATGAGCCTGTCCGTTACTGTCGTAAGCTACTAATTCTTCAGGAATTACGGTAAAAGCACATCGAGTACCGGTAAATCCAGCTGTTTTCGAAAAACTACGAAATTCGATAGCTACTTTCTTAGCACCTTCAATCTCATAAATTGAATGCGGAATAGATTCATCAGTAATGAATGCTTCGTAAGCGGCATCGTAAAGAATAACACTCTTATTGGCGATGGCATAGTCAACCCATTTTTTCAATACTTCTTTGGATGCAACCGTTCCGGTAGGATTATTAGGGAAACAGAGGAAAATCAGGTCGGGACGTTCCGAAGGAAGTTCGGGAACAAATCCGTTGTCGTCGGTACAAGGCATGTAGATAATGCCTTCGAAATAACCGTTATCGAGACAAACACCAGTTTTGCCCGACATCACGGTAGTATCGGCATATACAGGGTAAACGGGATCACAAATCGCAATTTTGTTATTCTGCCCAAAAATTTCCTGAATATTTCCGGTGTCGCATTTAGATCCGTCCGAAACAAAAATATCGTCGGCCTTAATATCTACGCCACGAGCCTGGTAATCGTTAACCGCAATAGCTTCGCGCAGGAAGTCGTACCCTTGTTCGGGGCCGTAACCTTTAAAAGTTGTAGCATTACCCAATTCTTCAACACCTTCGTGAAATGCTTTAAGCACCGAAGGAACCAAAGGCTGGGTAACATCGCCAATACCCATGCGGATTACTTTCTTATCGGGGTTTGCCTGTGTATATTCGCGGACACGACGGCCGATTTCGGGGAATAAATACCCGGCTTTCAGCTTCAGGTAATTTTCGTTTATTAATGCCATATTTCCAGTTTTAATTATTTATCTACTTAATAAGTACATCCCAACCTCATCAATTGTTGAACGTTGTATGGATATTTTGTTACTTTAAATCCGAACTGCAAATATAACCATTTAAACAATTTGGTACTTTTGCATCTCCATAAACCTCAAAAAACGCGACATGCAAAACTTTTTTGTAAAAACTCACGGTCTGGGCAACGAATATATTGTACTGGATAGCAACAACATAAATTTCGAACTCTCCATCGAACGTATCAAACGGATTTGCAATGTGCACTTTGGCGTTGGCTCCGATGGTATCCTTCTGAAAGTACCCACGACCAAAGCCGATTTCGGACTCCGTATTTTTAATCCCGATGGTTCGGAAGCTGAAAAAAGTGGCAACGGGCTCCGCATCTTTTCTAAATTTCTTTACGATTACAAACATGCCGATTCAAAAGAATTTACCATCGACACCTTGGGCGGAATAGTGACTGCGCACGTGATTAAAGAAAAAAACGGCAAGGCCTCGATAATTAAGGTGGACATGGGCAAAGCCATCTTCCGTTCGGCCGATATTCCCGTAAAATGCGATCAGGAAGAATGTTTTGACCAAACGCTTGTGGCTAAAGATAAAACATTTACTATCAATTGTGTATCGGTAGGAAATCCGCATTGCGTTATCTTAAAAGATTCACTCGACGAAACTGAAATTAAGGAATATGGAACATATATCGAAAACCATGCGATGTTCCCCAATCGGATTAACGTTCAATTTGTCAAGGTAATATCGCGCAATGAAGTGGAAGCGCTCATCTGGGAACGGGGTGCCGGATTTACGCTGGCTTCGGGAAGTTCGTCGTGCGCCGTAGCTTCGGCAGTTATTAAAAAAGGCCTTACCGACCGCAACGTAACGGTTAAAATGCCCGGCGGTTCGCTGAAAATTGAAATCGACGAAGCCTGGAATATCCGGATGACAGGCGAAATCAAAGAAATTGCCTCCGGAACATTAAGCGACGAGGTACTCTACTAATTCTATACAAAAAACGTTGTCCCAAACAAGACAACGTTTTTTGTATCGTTAAGTAAATTAATTGATTTGCCTCTAAAACTACTAATAAAAGGAGCTTGTTAAAACAAATCGACACGTCTTCTATATTATAATCGCCACTAAATCTATTGTTTAATCAAAAAATTTCATACCTTAAAACAAAATTTAGGGATACGATACTTTTATGAGACAAGAGAACCTCAACCGAATGACCAACTACCATTCTGAAAAATATACATCATTGCAATATATTAAACCAATTATATTATTCGTTCTTCTTGTAGTTACCTCCGGAATTTGGGCGGGTCCGCTGCAAACAGTTCCCCGGGTCACTAACTTTTCAAAAAATGACTATCACGCATCCAACCAAAACTGGAATATTGCCCAGGATAGGAATGGAATCCTCTATTTTGCCAATAACGAAGGCCTTTTGCAATACGACGGCAGTACCTGGCAGGTTCACCGGCTGCCTAACCGCATGGGGCTGCGTTCCGTAACAATCGGAGAAAATAACCGCATCTATACTGGTTCGTACGAAGAATTTGGGTATTGGGAATCTGCTGCCGATGGCACCCTGGTTTATCATTCACTGTCTAAGCTGCTAAAAAACTATAAATTCACCAACGATGAGATATGGCGGATAATCATCGATGGACATAAAGCTTATTTTCAATCTTTTGACTCGTATTTTGTTTATGACGGACAAAAAGTAACGTCTTTTCATACACCAGGTACAATTTTATTTTTCTTGAAAGCTGGTAATAATATTTATACACAGGGTATTGGATCCGGGCTGTTCAAACTTCAAAATGATCTGCTGAAACTCGTTCCTCAATGCTCAAATTTTAGCAAAGAATTAATTTATAGTGCTATACAGTTAAACTCTAATACCCTGTTATTGGGCACAGCCTCTAACGGATTGTATTTGTACCAGATAAAAGAGAATAAATTTACACGTTGGAAAACCGAAGCCGACGATATTCTTACCAATGGCCAGATAAATTGTGGCATCATCACAGCCGATTCTGTCCTTTGTTTTGGTACCATTAGCAAGGGTATTGTGGCACTGGACCGTAAAGGCAAAATTCTATGGCATTTTCGTAAGGACTACTCGCTAAACAATAATACCGTATTGTACCTATTTAACGACAAACAAAATAACGTATGGGCAGCTCTGGACAAAGGGATTGCGCTTATTCACCGAAATTCTCCGTTTCGGTTTACCATGGCCCGGGCCGATGATATCGAATCGGTATATACCGCAGTTTCATTTCAAAATAATATATACCTTGGTTCCAATCAGGGTGTTTTTCAGTTAGATGCAAACAATCAGCAATCCAGGTTCAGCTTCGTTCCCGGAACGCAGGGGCAGGTATGGCAATTGTCGGTGATTGACAATCAGTTAATTTGCGGACATAACGAGGGAACTTTCCGTATTGAGGGAGATAAAGTTACCCGCCTTTCAGCAGTTACCGGAGGAACATCGATAAAATCAATAACAGCGAATAATCAGGAATATCTTATACAAGGTACATATACCGCTTTGGTTGTGTATAAAAAAGATAAATCAGGGAATTGGGTGTTTAGTCATAAAGTCAAGGGCTTTTCGCATCCGGTAAGGTATTTGGAAGTTGACCACCTGGGTTATGTATGGGCTTCGCACATTTTAAAAGGATTATACAGGATTAAATTAAACCGCGATCTAACCGAGGTTGTTGAAACAAAATCCTATGGTATCAGCGACGGACTTCCGGGCGATTTCAAAATAAATGTATTTAAAATTTCGGGGCGGGTAGTATTCTGCACAGGGGTAAAGTTTTTTACCTACGACGACCTGAAACAACAAATGGTGCCATATGCCGGTCTAAATCAAAAAGTTGGAGAGTTTGCTGCAGCCCATGCCATTATTCCTGCCGGAGACCAGCGTTACTGGCTCGTAACTAAAGGAAAATTTGCATTGATAGAAACCGACCGGGACAATGTAACCCTTTTGGATGTAGTACCCTTTTCTTTTTTAAACAATGCATTAATTGATGATAATGAATATATTGCACCAATTGATGAGAATAAATATCTTTTTTGCCTCGACAATGGTCTTGCTATTTATGACCGAAAGCTGAAAAGGAAGAGTAACGGGTTCCTGCCCGAGATTGTTTTTCGACAAATCCGGGCTATTTCGAATAAGTCGAGCATCTATTTACCGGTATCCACAAGTAATCAGGCTAAAGCGAAGATTCCCTATACCTTCCGGCGGATTGTGTTTTCGTTTGCTTATCCGGAATTTAGCAACCGAAAAGTAAATTTTTGCACTACCCTCAACGGACACAAAGAGGAAGGCCAGGATACGATATCAACATCCGTCAGAACGTTTACTTATTTAGCCCCGGGGCAATACGTTCTGGATGTTTCCGTCCACGACGAAACCGGCAAAACGCTTACCTCATCAAAATATTATTTCGAAATTTCCCCTCCATTTTATGCGTCTCCTGCCGCCTATATCTTCTATTTGGTGGTATTAGGGCTAACAATCTACTATTCGCGCCGGGCTCTTACTAAACATATTGAAAAGAAAAACCGCGAAGTCCGTATTGAGCAGATGAAGCTTCAACAACAGCGCATTGAACGAAGAGAACAAAAAATTGTTCATTTAAAAAATGAAAAGCTACAAGCCGAACTCGTCTTTAAAAGCAAAGAACTGGCAAGCTCTACCATGGCAATTATCCGTAAAAACGATATGCTTACCCAACTCAGACAAGAACTTGAATTTCAGAAGCAAAAGCTGGGAAGCCAGTATCCCAATAAATATTACGACAGGTTGGTTCAGCTTATCGATCAGAATATCAGCAGCGACGATGACTGGCATATCTTTCAGCAGAATTTCGATATGATTCACGAAAATTTCTTTCGAAACATAAAAAAGCGGTTTCCCGACCTCACTTCCAACGACCTAAAACTGTGTGCTTACCTCCATTTAAACCTATCCACCAAAGAAATAGCCTCGCTGCTAAATATCTCCATAAGGGGCGTAGAGGCAGCCCGTTACCGGTTACGCAAAAAGCTTTCACTGACTCCGGAAGCAAATCTTACCGAATTTTTCATTGCCTATAAATAACGTCGATATCCAAAACGAAACCGGTATTTGTTATACTTTTTAGTCCAACATTTCAAAAGTTGACGTTCCTAACGATTATACAGATAAGTAGCGTAGTTGTTTTAGCCCATAAACGATACTTAAAAAGGTGTAAAATATCCGGATTACACCATTCGTCAATCTAAAATTTTTTAAAAAAATAAACATTATTACACACTTATTATTAAGTAATTAATAAAAGTATGAAGTAATGATGACGTACCAAAATTGTACCTCTGTTTAAAGCAAAATTAAACTGCTGTAGTGTTGTGTAGGTTCGAAAATTGACTGCCCTTTAACGTTTTCGTAAGTTTGGGTTATTGACCAAATAAAACTTTAATCGTATGAAAAAAACACTACTAATTAAAAGCAACCTGCTAATGCTTTTATTGTTCTTTATTATGGCTGTTGCCAGAGGACAGCAAGGAACAGTAAATGTAACCGGAACCGTTATCAGCAGTGAAGACAATAATCCCATTCCGGGGGTTACTGTCGCTATTAAAGGAACTCAGAAAGCTACCGCAACCAATTCGGATGGTAAGTATTCCCTTCAAAATGTTCCGTCTGACGGTATTTTGGTGTTTACCTTTATAGGTATGGGAACTGAAGAACAGGCTATTAATAACCAAAGTGTGATAGATGTTAAATTGAGTCCCGCTGTTAAACAACTCGAAAGTGTTGTGGTTGTGGGGTATGGAACACAACGGAAAATTGATGTTACCGGTTCTGTAGTTCAGATGAAAGGAGATGAAATCTCAAAACAGGCCTCGATTAACCCGATTAGTGCCCTACAGGGAAAAGTTGCCGGGGTTCAGATCACCAACAGCGGTAAACCTGGAGCATCACCCGAAATCAGAATCAGAGGCGTAGGTACTATTTATGGTAATGCCAACCCTCTTTATGTGGTGGACGGAGTTTGGTATGACGACATAAACTTTTTAAGCCCTGCAGATATTGTGAGCATGAACATCTTAAAGGATGCTTCCAGTGAAGCCATCTATGGAATCAGGGCTGCCAATGGTGTCGTTATTATCGAAACCAAAAAAGGTAAAGCCGGAGAAACAATCGTCACATACAACGGTTCGGTTGGCTATCAGAAGGTTACTAATCAGATAAAGATGGCTAATGCCAACGAATATACCACGATGATAAATGAGCTATACGGAACCCAGCAGCTCGACCCAACGCTGTACGCAAAGGGCAGCGCCTTCGAAAAGGGAACCGACTGGTATCATCAGGTACTTCGTGACGCCGTTGTCACCAATCATCAATTATCATTGAGCGGAGGATCAGAAAAATCGACCTTTAACCTTTCTCTGAGCTTTCTGGATCAGCAGGGCATTGTTGAACAAAATGACTATAAACGATATACCTTAAGGGTGCAGAATGATTTTTCACTCGGAAAATATCTTAAAATCGGTTACACCGCTACGGGAGCACACACTGCATCCAACGATGTAAATGGGGCTATCTTCCATCAAATTTATTCGGCATATCCGGTACTTCCTGTTTATTATGCAGACGGTAGCTATGGCGACCCGGGCGATTATCCATTAGGCGATGGTGCAAAATTTAACCCTCAGGCAACCATCGATTTATACGACCAGACAACCAAAACCTACAAGGCTACCGGAAACATGTATGCCGACCTTAAATTTGCGCAGCATTTTACATTCCGTTCGAGTATTGGTGGGGAATTTAATGTAGGAAAGATCCAAAACTATGTTCCTGTTTACAATGGCTCGGCCACTTTCAAAAATACCGTAAGTAAACTGACAATTACCGACAGCCAAAACCGAAACTGGATTTGGGAAAATACCTTAACGTATGATAATCGGTTTAACGATCATGCTATAAAGGTTCTACTTGGACAATCAGCACAATCGTACCGCTATAACAACCAGATTAACTATAGTGAAAATGTTCCGGTAACCACCGACGGTAACCACTACTTTGCTTTAGGTAATAACTACCGCATTACGGATGTAGATATTAATAACACGCAGCTTCCGGCATATCCGTTATATACAACTGTAGCATCTTACTTCGGAAGGGTAAATTACTCCTTTAAAAACAAGTATTTACTGAATTTATCGATGCGGGCCGATGGTTCGTCAAAATTCTCCCCGGCAGACAGATGGGGCTATTTCCCTTCAGTTGGTGCAGCGTGGGTTGCCAGCGAGGAATCGTTCATGAAGGACATTAACTTTTTAAATAGTCTTAAGTTCAGGGCAAGCTGGGGAAAAATCGGAAATGCATCTGTTCCCGGAAACCTTTCGGCTCAAAAAGTAACTACCAGCGATGCTTTAACCGCTGTTTGGAATAATCTGGCAGCTTCCGGAGCAAGCATCAACACCATTGTTCCTCCGACGATTATTTGGGAAAAAGGCGTTGGTACCGATGTTGGCATCGAATTTTCAATCTTAAAAAGCAGGCTTAGCCTCGACGTCGACTATTACAACAAAAAGACAGAGAATGCCATCTTTGCCATACCAATATTAAGTTCGTTGGGTATGAGTGGAAACCAGCTAATTGGAAACCAAGCCAATTATCAGAACCGTGGTTTTGAAATTGCCGCATCGTGGAAAGACAATATCAATAAGGATTTCTCCTACAGCATTAATGCCAACCTTGGATTTAACAAGAATAAGGTCCTCTCGGTTTCAACGGGAGCTAACCCGATTTACCAAGCCGTGGGAACAACCGGATCCAATAACTTCAACACTAAAACCGTGGTTGGAAGGCCAATTGGTGAATTCTTCGGATATGTAGTCGATGGTATTTTCCAAACCGATGCCGAAGCTCAGGCTTCGCTTCAGAAGGCCTCAGCCAAAGCCGGAGATTTTAAATACCGCGATATCAGCGGTCCCAACGGAGTTCCTGACGGCGCCATCAACGACTTCGACAAAACCGCCATTGGCAATCCTAACCCCAAATACACATATGGGATTAACACCACTTTTAACTATAAAGAGTTCGACCTCGCGATTGATCTCCAGGGTGTTGCCGGAGTAGATGTTTATAATGCCAACATGGGTTTGAGGTATGGTAGCGAAAACTTCACCAAAGATTTTTACGACCATCGCTGGCACGGACAAGGAACCTCCAATTCCTACCCTTCGGTAAGGATAGGTGGCGGCCAGAACTATCTCGCCAATTCATTTTATGTTGAAAACGGAAGTTATATAAGGATCCGGAATATTCAACTGGGGTATTCTCTTCCGACTCAATTGTCTGAAAAATACGGAATTAAAAAGCTCCGGATTTTTGTTGATGCCCAAAATCCTTTCAATTTCTTCAGTTATAAAGGATTCAGCCCTGAAGTTGGCGGAGGCCCTACTAAAGCGGGAGTCGACGTAGATGTATATCCGCTTTCTGCCACTTACAGGTTTGGCGTAAATGTAACTTTCTGATAAACTAAAAAAATTAACATATTATGAATAAAAATATTATACACAAGTATAAACTGAATGCGGCACTCTTACTGTCTGCATTCATGGTCTTCACGGGCTGTGGCAATAACTTTCTGGAAATTGAGCCTCAGGGACAAACCGAAGCTGTTCAGTTCTGGACAAGTTCGGGCGATGCAACCAAGGCCGTCAATGCCATGTACGCCAATCTTCATGCCTGGAACAATGTAGCTTTTGCTGCCATAGCCGTAGAAAGCATGGGCTCTGACGATGCCGAAAAAGGGAGTAGTGCGGCAGATGCTACGTTCATGAATGATTTTGATAATTTCTCCGCATCCTCCAACGAAGGACAGCTCTCCGATTTCTGGTCAGGAATGTATCAATCCATTAATTATTGTAATCAAATACTCGATAATGTTCCTAACATCAACATGGATGCAGCCTTGAAGGCCAGGTATCTGGGCGAAGCAAAATTTGTAAGGGCTTACTGCTATTTCAGGCTGGTACGGGCATTTGGAGACGTTCCTCTACGGCTTAAAGTTCCGGCATCATCGGCCGAATACAACATTGCCCGCACACCTAAAGATCAGGTTTGGGCTGCTATTGAACAGGACCTGACTGATGCTGCTGCCGTATTACCCAAAACTTACGGTTCTGCCGATATTGGGCGAGCAACCAAAGGTGCTGCACTCTCATTGCATGCCAAAGTAGCCCTGTACCTGAAAAAATGGAGCGATGTTCTGACGTATACTAATGAAGTGATGACTTATGGTTACAGCTTGTTCCCAAATTACGAACAACTGTTCAGGGTAGGCAACGAAAATTGCTCGGAATCAATTTTTGAACTTCAATGTGCGTTAATCCCTGGTAATCCGGCCGCGTCAAACTCGCAGTACTCGCAGGTACAGGGAGTAAGAGGATCGGTAGGAGGAGGATGGGGATTTAACGTCCCCACTGCCGACCTTGCCGCAGCCTATGAAACAGGCGACCCTCGACGCGATGCTACCATCATTTTCAGAGGAGAGACAACTCCCGAAGGCGATGCTATCCCTGCCACAGGCGACAACCCGATGTATAACCAAAAATCGTACGTTCCTTTTAGTCAGTATGTAAGCGGTTACAATGAAGGTTGTCAGCAAAACATTCGGGTAATCCGGTATGCCGAAGTTCTGCTTATGAATGCCGAAGCTGCCAACGAAACCGGCAACTCAACATTAGCATTGTCTTCGCTCGAACAGGTACGTGCTCGTGCTCGCGGCTCAAATAATGCTATTCTTCCAAAGGTTACCACCACCGATCAGGCAGCTCTTCGCTTAGCCATCTATAACGAACGCAGGGTTGAACTTGCCATGGAATTTGACCGCTATTTCGATGTTATCCGTCAAGGACGGGCTGCAACAATCTTTGGCCCTAAAGGTTGGAAAGCAAATAAAAACGAAGTGTGGCCAATTCCTCAAAGCGAAATTGATTTGAGTGCTGGATTGCTTAAACAAAATCCTGGTTATTAACCCTAAAAAAACAAGAGTATGAAAAAACTAAATATAAAACCGCTGTTAATCATTGCAGTAACCGGGTTATTGCTTTCCTCCTGCTATGAAAAGTTCGACCCGGCCAGCTATGCTCCTGCCCTTAATATCGGAGGCTACACCAGCTCCAAACAGATAGCTCCGTCAAATCTGGTAGGTTTCTGGGCATTCAATGGCAGCCTCATCGATAGTGTGTCGAATTCAGCAGGCGTGGCTACCGGAACAGGCTTCTCTGCAGGCTTTAAAAATTTGGGAATGCAGGGTGCCGATAAGGGTTACGTATTATTCACCCCCGGGAGTGCTATTACCGGAATGCACAGTTTTACCATCGCTTATTGGGTTAACAGCCCTGTAAACGCCAATGGAATTGTAGGGTTGGTAAATCTTGCCAATACCAAGAACTTCTGGGGAAATATCGATATGTTTTTTGAAAATGGAAGCACACTTGATGCTGCTAAATTCAGAGCACATATAACTAACGGAACTGCTGAAACATGGATTTCGAAGGACGGACTTCCCAATATCTTTACAAAATGGGCGCATTTTGCCTTATCGTACGATGCTACTTCCGAAACCTTTAAACTTTATGTAAACGGTTCGCTAATCGTTACCCAGGTACAAACCGGCTTTGGACCGATAAATTTTACCAACAGCGGAAACTTAGTTTTTGGCACGGTACAGTTCCAAACGACACCAAGCCAGACCTCTGCTACCGATGCGCAAAGCTGGGCCAGTTATCTTACAGGCCAGTTGGACGAAGTAAGAATCTATAATAAAGCTTTGGCAGATGGTGAAGTTAATGCATTAGTGCTGCTCGAAGGAAGAGGTAAATAATTAATTGGTTATGTAATAAAAAGGAGGTTGCCTTGCTTATATGGCAACCTCCTTTTTTTAAACATAAAATAATATTACATCAAGTATATGAAAATTATATCATTATACAGTTTGTTTATTTTTTCGGCAGTTGTAGGCAGTTGTCACAAAGAGTCAGCAAATAATCCTGAACCACCGCCTCCCTCCTCTTTTGCTTTTAATTCATTAAAAATTGATGGCGTTTTTAAAGGATTTACCTATTTCAACGTCAGCAAGCAACCCGTTATAAAATTAAACTTTCAGGCTAAGTTAAGCCAAACCTCGATTGCCAGCAGTGTCTCAATAAGGGATAATGCAGGGGTTAGCGTTCCCTATATTACATCATTTGAAAATCAGGACAGTACGCTGATTATCAAACCTTCCATTTCTCTCAATTTTATCACTAAATACGTAGTTGATGTATCAACGGCTTTACAATCTGTCGGGGGGGGAGCACTGCAATCGGCTATCAGCGTAACCCTTACCACAGCCATCGACTCCACTGATAAATTCACGCGAGTGACAGACGATGCCCTGCTTACATTGATTCAAAAACAAACGTTTAAATATTTCTGGGATTTCGGACATCCCACATCGGGAATGGCAAGGGAACGAAATACTTCAGGCGATGTGGTTACAACCGGAGGAACCGGCTTTGGAATTATGAGCATGTTAGTTGGTATTGAACGGGGATTTATCGCAAGAGCTGACGGTTTGTCCCGTATTTCTACAATTACTTCATTCCTCAAAAATAATTGTACCCGCTATCATGGGGCATTTTCGCATTGGATTAACGGCTCATCTGGAGCAACCATCCCGTTTGGCACTAAAGATGATGGCGCCGACGTGGTTGAAACTGCTTATCTTATGGAAGGATTACTCTGTGCCCGTCAGTATTTTAACAGAACCGATGCGACCGAAACTAATTTACGTACCGACATTAACACACTCTGGAATGCTGTGGAATGGAACTGGTTCAGGCAGAACAATCAGAACGTTCTATACTGGCACTGGAGCCCGGTGTATAATTGGGACATGAACATGCCCATTCACGGATGGGACGAGGCGCTGATAACGTATGTGCTGGCAGCATCATCGCCCAATTATTCCATTCCAAAAGTTGTGTACGATAATGGCTGGGCTAATAATGGAGCTATAAAAAATGGCAATACCTACTATGGTTATACTTTACCTTTAGGCCCTCCAAATGGTGGCCCCTTATTTTTCGAGCATTATTCTTTTGTGTGCATAAACCCCAACCACCTTACCGATGCTTATGCTGATTATCAAACACAAACAATTAATCATTCTAAGATCAATTATAGCTATTGTGTCGATAATCCGTTGACATACAATGGATACAGCAGTGAGTGCTGGGGCTTAACGGCCAGCGACGATAATATCAGCGGTTACTCGGCACATGCGCCAGGTAACGACCTTGGTATTATCTCCCCAACGGCAGCGATATCTTCTTTGCCCTATACTCCAACCGAATCGATGAATGCCCTGCGGTTTTTCTATTACAAACTGGGCGATAAAATTTGGGGTAATTATGGATTTACCGATGCATTCAACCTTACCAATATCTGGTTTGCCAACTCCTATCTGGCTATCGACCAGGGACCCGAAATTGTTATGATAGAGAACTACCGGACAGGTTTACTGTGGAACCTGTTTATGAGCTGCCCCGAAGTAAAAACCGGCATGAAAAACCTCGGTTTTCAAAGTTCCAATCTTTAAATCTTTAAAATTATAATTATGAAGCGCCGTTTGATCCATTTCATGTTAATCCTGATAAATCTGGGAATAACTTTCCAGGTATCGGCACAGGAACCAGAAACTAAAGAAACTAAGGATACAACCATCAGTCAGGGTAATTTATCCGACACCGCTTTACTTACCTTGGTTCAAAAGCAAACGTTCCGTTATTTCTGGGATTTTGCACATCCTGTAAGCGGCCTGGCCCGCGAACGAAGTAATGCCGCATACGGTTATGGCGACGAAACCGTAACCACTGGTGGCAGTGGCTTTGGAGTGATGGCGGTGATTGTGGCTGCTGAACGCAAATGGATAAGCAGGGAGCAAGCGGTAGAGCACCTGCTCAAAATGGTAAAATTCTTAAGCAAAGCCAATAGCTATCATGGCATTTTCCCGCATTGGATGAACGGCGCAACCGGTCAGACTATTCCTTTCGGTCGTAAGGACGATGGTGGCGACTTGGTTGAGACCTCGTTCATGTTTCAGGGATTATTGTGTGCCCGGCAATATTTTAATCAGGATAACCCCAAGGAAAACGAGTTGCGCAACCGTATTACCTGGTTTTGGGAAGAAGCCGAATGGAACTGGCACACTCGCGGAGGCCTCGACCTGCTGTATTGGCACTGGAGTCCCAACAACGGTTGGGCAATGAATTTTGAACTTCGTGGATGGAACGAATGCCTTATCACGTATATCCTGTCCGCATCTTCCCCCAAATATGCAATCAATCCGCAGGTTTACCACAAATGCTGGGCTCAAAGCAACCATTTTACCAATGGCAAAGAATTTTACGGCATTAAACTACCGCTGAGTTTCGATTATGGCGGACCTCTGTTTTTTACGCATTATTCATTTTTGGGTCTCGACCCTCACGGACTTAAAGACCGTTATGCCGATTATTGGGAACAAAACCTTAACCATACGCTGATAAATTATAAGCACTGCGTATTAAATCCCAAGCATTTTAAAGGATATGGCGAAAATTGCTGGGGCCTCACCGCCTGCGATACTTATGACGGGTATAATGCCTACTCTCCTGCTAACGACTGGGGAACAATAGCTCCAACGGCAGCGTTATCGGCATTTCCGTACACCCCGGAGTACTCCATGAAAGCGTTAAAGCATTTTTATAACGACTTAGGAAACAAATTATGGAGCGGTTATGGCTTTGTCGATGCTTTCAACGAAACGCAAAACTGGTATGCAAAGTCCCATCTGGCCATCGACCAAGGACCCATCATCGTGATGATTGAAAATTACCGCACCGGCTTACTCTGGAAGTTATTCATGACTATTCCCGAGATTCAAGAAGGTTTGAAAAAACTTGGGTTTGAAAGTCCCTGGTTAAAAAAATAAAACACCAATCATGAAAAACTACTGGTTTTATCTGTATATCCAGCTTTTAATCTTATTCTCGTTGCAATCTTCATTTGCACAGGAAAAAAGACAGACCTATTGCAATCCAATCAACATCGATTATGGCTACTGCCCTATCCCCAATTTCACAACTACCGGGAAACACCGGGCTACAGCCGATCCGGTGATTACCGTGTATAAAGGCGATTATTATCTGTTCTCGACCAATCAATGGGGGTATTGGTGGAGCAACGACTTGCTTCACTGGAATTTTATCTCCCGTTCTTTTCTTAAGCCGTACCACAAGGTTTACGACGATTTGTGTGCTCCTGCCGTTTGGGTTCAGGGCGATACCTTGCTCGTTTTCGGCTCTACGTATTCAACCAATTTTCCCATTTGGATGAGTACTAATCCCAAAGCAAACCTTTGGAAAGAAGCGGTCGACTCGTTTGCCATTGGTGGCTGGGATCCCGATTTTTTTCTTGATGACGACGGGCGGCTTTATATGTATAACGGCAGCAGTAATTCATATCCTATTTACGGAATTGAGATTAACCGCAAAACCTTTCAACCCCTCGGCGCACGAAAAGAGCTCATGCTGTTAAACCCCGATCGTTACGGTTGGCAACGTTTTGGCGAATACCTCGACAATACCTTCCTCGATCCCTTTATGGAAGGCGCCTGGATGACCAAATACAACAGCAAATACTATCTTCAGTACGGAGCACCGGGCACCGAGTTCAGCAGTTATGCCGACGGAGTAATGGTCAGCGACCATCCGTTGGGACCTTTTACTCCGCAGGCTCATAATCCTTTTTCGTATAAACCCGGAGGATTTGCCCGTGGAGCCGGGCATGGAAGCACGTTTCAGGATACCTGGGGAAACTGGTGGCATATCAGTACGATGGTTATTTCGGTGAAAAACAACTTTGAGCGGAGACTGGGCTTATGGCCAGCAGGTTTCGACAAAGACGGAACCCTTTACAGCAACACCGTATTTGGCGATTATCCAACGTGGCTGCCAAACGGGAAAGAAGACCATCAGCAGGGAAATTTTACCGGTTGGATGTTGCTCAACTACAATAAACCGGTTGTTGTTTCGTCCACATTGGGAAGTCATCTGCCAAACTATGCAGTTGATGAGAACATCAAAACCTATTGGAGCGCAGCCTCGGGCAATAAAGGCGAATGGCTGCAGTCCGATCTGGGCACAGTGAGTACCGTTCGGGCCATCCAGATTAATTATGCCGATCAGGATGCCGAATTTCTTGGTAAGCAGAGCGGCATCTTTCATCAATATAAAATTTATGAATCTGTGGATGGAAAACGATGGAACGTGCTGGTGGACAAAAGCAATAACAAAACCGATGTTCCTCATGATTACATTGAATTGCCGAAACCTGTCAATACCCGTTTTTTAAAGCTCGAAAATATTCATATGCCAACCGGAACGTTCGCTATCAGCGGATTTCGGGTATTTGGCAACGGCAATGGCAATAAACCGTCAGTTGTGAAGGATTTTGTTGTACTCCGAACCGAAAAAGACAAACGTAGTGCCTGGCTTAAATGGGCGTCATCCGATAATGCGTATGCTTATAATATTTACGTTGGCATTGCCCCCGACAAACTTTACAGCTGCATCATGGTACATGGCAGTAACGATTACTATTTCAAAGGAATGGATAAAGACCTTCCGTATTATTTCTGCATCGAAGCCATCAACGAAAACGGAGTATCCTCCATGTCTAAAATTATAAAATCAGAATAAATAAGAAAACTCATGAAAACATTCCGAATCATTGCCGTGTTGCTGACGGTGTTTATGTTTGCAAATTCCCATGCACAAACAAAGCCTCAATCAAAAATGGATAAATTTATCACTTCCCTGATGAGCAAAATGACGCTGGATGAAAAGCTCGGCCAGTTGAACCTGCCGGGAGCCGGCGATATCACTACCGGTCAGGCTTCAAGTTCGGACATTGGGCAAAAAATTAAGGAAGGAAAAGTTGGTGGGCTTTTTAACATTAAATCTTTAAGTAAAATTCGCAATGTTCAGAAAGTCGCCGTAGAAGATAGCCGGTTGAAAATACCTTTGATTTTTGGGATGGACGTAATCCATGGTTATCAGACCGAATTTCCTATTCCATTAGCACTGTCCTGTAGCTGGGACATGAGCCTGATTGAAGAAAGTGCCCGTATTGCCGCTCAGGAAGCCAGTGCCGACGGCATCTGCTGGACATTTTCGCCCATGGTTGACATTGCCCGTGACCCCCGCTGGGGACGTATTGCCGAAGGCAGCGGCGAAGACCCTTATCTCGGCTCTCAAATTGCCAAAGCAATGGTGAAGGGGTATCAGGGCGACGACCTGTCGAAAAACAATACCATCATGGCCTGTGTGAAGCATTATGCCCTGTACGGTGCAGCCGAAGCAGGCCGCGATTATAATACCACCGATATGAGCCGGGTGCGGATGTATAACGAATATTTCCCGCCATACAAAGCTGCTGTGGAAGCCGGTGCGGGCAGCGTGATGAGTTCTTTTAACGAAGTGGACGGCATTCCGGCTTCGGCCAATAAGTGGCTGATGACCGATATTTTGCGGGATGCCTGGGGGTTCAATGGTTTTGTAGTAACCGATTATACCGCCATCAACGAAATGATCGATCATGGCCTGGGCGATTTAAAAACCGTGTCGGCAAAGGCTTTGAATGCCGGAATAGACATGGATATGGTTGGAGAAGGATTTCTGACCACACTGAAAAAGTCATTGCAGGAAGGCAAAGTAACCATGGCACAGATCGATGCCGCATGCCGCCGTATCCTCGAAGCAAAATATAAGCTCGGATTATTTGACGATCCTTATCGTTACTGCGACGAACACCGCGCTGCCACCGAAATATTTACCGATGCCAACCGAAAGGAAGCCCGTAAAATTGCTGCTCACAGTTTTGTACTACTAAAAAATCAAAATCAGCTGTTACCGTTAAAGAAAAACTCGAAAATTGCTTTGGTCGGGCCATTGGCCAACAACCGCGAAAACATGCCCGGGACATGGAGCGTAGCGGCCGATTTCTCAAAATCCGTTTCGTTGATGGAAGGCATCAAATCCGTAGCCGGCGAGGGCTGCGTTATACAGTATGCCAAAGGTGCCAATTTTGTAAGTGATTCGGCATTAGAGTCACGGATAAGCGTTTTCGGAAAACTTACAGCCAGGGATAATCGGTCTGAAGAAGACTTAATTGCCGAAGCCGTTGATGTTGCCCAACAGTCAGATGTAGTAGTTGCTGCTATGGGAGAGGCTGCCGAAATGAGCGGCGAGTGTTCCAGTCGTTCGGATATAGGAGTTCCTGAAAATCAACAAAATTTATTGAAAGCGTTATTAAAGACCGGAAAACCGGTAGTGCTGGTATTGTTTACCGGCCGTCCGCTCACGTTAAAATGGGAAAACGAGAATATACCCGCGATCCTGAACGTGTGGTTTGGAGGTTCCGAGGCCGGTAATGCCATTGCCGATGTGCTGTTTGGCGATGTTAACCCGTCCGGAAAACTCACCGCTACCTTTCCACAGAACGTTGGACAAATTCCTCTCTTCTATAATCATAAAAATACCGGTCGCCCGCTGGCCGAAGGAAAATGGTTTACGAAATTCCGTTCCAATTATCTCGACGTTTCCAACGACCCGGTATATCCGTTTGGCTACGGACTAAGCTATACAACATTTAAATATAACGATTTAAAACTGAGTAAAAATACTTTAAAACCCGGCGAAGAGATCCAGGTTTCGGTTGATGTTTCCAATATTGGCAAGTACGACGGCGAAGAGGTGGTACAGCTTTACATTCGCGACATGGTTGGTTCAATAACCCGTCCGGTGAGGGAACTAAAAAACTTCAAAAAGTTATTCCTGAAAGCTGGCGAAACCCAAACTGTAACGTTTTCCGTTGCGGAATCAGATCTTCGATTTTACGATAGTAATATGAAATTCATCTCTGAATCCGGTGATTTTAAAGTATTTGTAGGAACAAACTCAAAAGAGGTTAAAGAGGCTGATTTTACACTTCTTAAATAAAATTTAATATCCGGATAACACACCTGCGGCTTTCGACTCTGTAATTTAATCGAGTTGAAAGTCGCTTGCTTCTAACTGACTCCAAAGCCAATCCGGCAAATAATCCAAAAAAACATCAAATCCCCTTAGTGGTTTTGGGAGACAGAATCGTCGATATATAAATTCCCCCTCTCAGATGAGCGATTTCAATATTGACGAATATAAAATCCTTAAATATATTCAGGGACAGTGTAGTCCGGCTGAACGGGAAGAAATTCTTCAATGGCTGACCACTTCGGAAAAAAACCGAAAAGTATACTTTCGGCTAAAAGCCTTATGGTATGCACTCAGAGCAGGAATAAATGCCAAAAGTGAAAATCTGGAACAAAAACTTGCTGCCTGCCGAAAAAAAGCCCGGCCCTCAGGTCAGCCCGGTATTTCAGTGTCGTTTGCCAAATATGCTGCGATATCAATCATGGTTTTAGGAATCCCTTCACTAATTTGGTACTCATATATTTATCGCCCAAAACTAATTACATTGCAGGTAGGTGCCCGGGAAGAGGTCAAATCCATTGTACTCAGCGACAGCACCAAGGTATGGCTAAATAAAAATAGCAAAATTACATACCCTCAGCCCTTTTCCGGCAAGGATCGCTTGATAAAGCTTGAAGGCGAAGCGTATTTCGAAGTAGAGAAAGACAGTCAACATCCTTTTAAAGTACAAACACCTGCCATTACCGTTTGTGTTATGGGAACATCGTTTAATGTTAAAACTCAGAACAAACTCCAATTAACCGAAACCACGCTTACAGAAGGGACTGTAGCCCTGCAGGAAAAAGGAGGAAAAGATATTGCTGTAATGAAGCCCGGAGAACAGGCCCGATTCGACGCCCGAACCAATAAATTAACTGTGAAACAGGTAGATGTAAACACATACACTGCTTGGCACCAAGGGATTACCTTATTAAAAAATGTTACTGTTGCAGAAATTGCGAAGGTCATAGAGAAAATGTTTCATATAGAGGTTCGGGTAAATATAACCGGACTAGAATCTGATAAATACGATTTTACTATTCTCAAAGGCCAGGCAGTTGACACGGTAATGGAAATGCTCCGTTTTATTGCCCCTATAAAATATACAGTAACCAACGCTCAAATCAATATATCTAAAAAATAAACCAGATAAATGACAAAAAAATCGGAGAAGTGTTACCAGCACCTCCCCGATAGCAAAATTTAACGCTAATCGAACTATACTAACATTAAATCGCCACGAAATTATGAATAAACCTCAATGATAAGTTCATAATTCTCGTTAATTAATGTTAAATATGAATTAGTTATATATTAAGTTAAAATTTTTGTTTAATAAAAACATTCAAAAGTGTACAGATATCGGCATTTCTGCATGTTTTTTTGTGAACGATTTTACGAAGGAATTTTCGAAAAAAAATTGCTCCGCAAATAGCGTTCGGGAAAAATTTAACTCTGGCTGGTTCAATAAAATAAATTTTACGCTTTCCAAAGTCTCCGTTAGAGATTTAGGAGCCAACCATATATTAAACAACTGATTATGAAAATTAACTATAAACCATTTATCGTTAGTACAGCTTTAATGCTGTCGGCTACTGCCGGAGCTCAAAATGTTCAGTATTGGCTAACGAATACTGACAAGTCGGTTCTTTTCCAAAAACAGGAAACTTCTCAAAAATTTAAAAAATCGGACAGCACCAGCCTCCCGGTTATCAAAATTGACGAAAAGCAAAGCTATCAATCCATCGACGGGTTTGGATTTGCTTTAACCGGCGGTAGTGCCCAACACATCGTAAAGATGAGCCCGGCAGCAAGAGCCGCCTTGCTAAAGGAACTGTTTGCTGTTGACGGGAACAACATCGGCACAAGCTATTTGCGCGTAAGTATCGGAGCTTCGGACCTCAACGACCATGTTTTTTCGTACGACGATCTTTCCGAAGGCCAAACCGATATGGATCTTTCCCACTTCGACCTTGGTCCGGACAAAACCGAAGTTATCCCGGTATTGAAAGAAATTTTGACCATTAACCCCAACATCAAAATTCTGGGTTCGCCATGGTCGGCACCGGCCTGGATGAAGACCAACCACGATACTCGTGGCGGAAGTCTTAAACCCGAATATTACGATGTATATGCAAAATACATTGTACGGTACATTACCGAAATGAAAAAACAAGGCATCCGCATTGATGCTATCACCGTTCAAAACGAACCTCTTCACCCGGGTAATAATCCCAGTATGTTAATGCTCGCTCCTGATCAATGCGAATTTGTAAAGAAACACCTCGGACCGGCATTTAAAACCGCGAAAATTGACACTAAAATCATCATTTACGATCATAATGCCGATCGCCCTGATTATCCAATATCCATCCTTAACGATGCCGAAGCCCGCAAATATATCGACGGTTCTGCATTCCACTTATACGGCGGTAAGATCGATGTGCTCTCCGGCGTTCACGATGCACATCCGGATAAAAACCTGTACTTTACCGAGCAATGGGTAGGCGCACCCGGCAATTTTGCAAAAGACATTCCGGATCATATCAACAAACTGATAATAGGCGCTACTCGTAACTGGTGCAAAACTGTGATAGAATGGAATATGGCTGCCGATCCTAAATACGACCCTCATACCGACCGGGGAGGATGCGACGTTTGTCTTGGTGCAATCACCATCGACGGCGATAAAATTACCCGTAACCCGGCCTATTACATCGTTGCCCATGCCGCTAAATTTGTTCGTCCCGGCTCGGTTCGTATCGCTTCTAATACTTCGAAAACCTTGTCCAACGTGGCTTTTAAGACTCCCGATAATAAAAAGGTACTTATTGTAATCAACAATGCATCGCACAAACAGGAGTTTGTTGTCCGTATCAACGGAAAGGATTATCAGTCGGCACTTAACGCTGGTTCCATCGGTACTTATGTTTGGTAAAAAATTTTAAAGATGAAAACCTTTCTTCCCATATTTCTGGCTGTTATCTTGATTGTTTCCTGCAGCTCAAAGCCCGATTTCAAATTTGAACCGCTTACACTGCCAACGTCAACTTCGCCAGTTGAAGCCGACTTTACCTTTACACCTAAAAACATTTCGGATAGCTCAAACTACATAGTTTTATCGGCCAAAATAAAAGGTACTTATCAGCTTTTGGAATGGACTTTGCCGGACCGAACGGTACAAAAAGATGTGGCAACAACTTATTACTTCCCTAAGAAAGGTACCTATTCCGTTACTCTCAAAGTATGGCAAACCGACGGAACCGTGGTTACAACAAAAAAGAACATCGTTATAGCCTCTGACGATCCGGCCTACGTCCCCTTTAAACTTATATGGAGCGAGGAATTTAGCGGTAACTCGCTAAATACTAAAGATTGGACTAATGAAACCAAAATCGATGTGAACAACGAATGGCAACGATATACCGATGGCGAAAACCTTTCAATTCACGATGGAATTCTTACCATTACCGCCCAAAAAATAGGCGAGGGTCAGAAAAAATATGATTATACCTCTGGACGCATTAATACTTCCGGAAAGCGGGAGTTCCTCTACGGCCGGTTTGAGATACGAGCTAAAATGCCCGTTGGCAGAGGAACATGGCCTGCCACATGGATGCTAGGCGCAAATGTTCATACCGTTGGGTGGCCTGCCTGTGGCGAACTCGACATCATGGAACATGTAGGATACGATCCGCTTTGGATTCAAGGTTCTATCCATACGCCCTCAAGTTATGGCAACACCATCAATAGCGGACGTTTACAGGTTTCGGATTGCGAAGGTAGTTTTCATGTTTACGGAATGACCTGGACGCCCGATAAAATAGAGTACTATGTTGATAATCCCGAAACGCCGTATTACACCTACAAACCCGCCATAAAGACTTCAGCAACCTGGCCTTTCGACAAACCTTTTTACATCATTCTGAACCTGGCCATTGGCGGTAATTGGGGCGGAGCCAAAGGGGTTGACGACAGCATTTTCCCCGTTGAAATGCAGGTCGATTACGTTCGCGTTTATAATTACCAGTAATGCTTTTAGTTACACAATAATAATTTAGATCAATGAAAAAAATTCTTATTCTCATTTTGCTCACTGTAATATGTTACAGCTCAAAATTATCAGCACAAGATAAACCCCATTTTTGGGACGATGTTCAAACCATAAAAAAATACGATAAGATATATAACCCACCCACAAATCCTATCGTCTTTATCGGCAGCTCGTCCATCCGTAAATGGGACAATCTCGAACGTACCTTTGCCGATTACGTGGTTATGAACCGCGGTATTGGGGGCGCTGTTGTTAACGACATTACCTACTACATTAACGATATTTTGTTTCCATATAATCCACGGCAGATTGTAATCTATGTTGGCGAGAACGAACTTCCCGATCCAACGGCAACTCCCGATTCTATCTTTAACCGTACCAAACGTCTTTTAAAAGTAATTCGAGCCAAACTGCCCGAGGTCCCCATTGCTTATATCTCCATTAAGCCAAGTCCGGTTCGCGAAAAGTTTGTCAACAAAGCCGCCGAAGCCAATAAGCTGATTAAAAACTACCTGGCTTCCGAAAAGAATATTGTTTACATCGATATTTTTGGTTCCATGCTAACTACGGAAGGTAAAACCCGTCCGGAATTATTCGTTGAAGACATGTTGCACATGAACCTTCAGGGGTACGAAATCTGGACAAAGGCTGTAAAACCTCGCCTCTTGAAACGCTAGCAAATATGCTGATAAAACGAATTTTGCTGTTAGTATTTATGGTTTGCTGTGCATTAATTATTAATGCACAGCAAACCATGCCGTTATATCCCGATAGTATTCCGAATTGTCATAATTGCGATAATCATGAATCTTTTGGTGGAAATACCAATGGACGAAAATTTCTAAAAAACGTTACTCTCCCAACGTTAACCGTATTCCTTCCCGAAAAGCCTGCAACAAACAGAACGGCTGTCATTATTTGTCCGGGAGGAGGTTATTCCAGTCTTTCCATTGAAGATGGAGGCTTTGATGCTGCCAGAGAACTAACCAAAAACGGAATCGTTGCTATTGTTCTAAAGTACAGAACTACCGGCGAGAAATGCATCTCCGGCTATTCCATTGTTCCGTTGCAGGATGTGCAACAAGCCATTTATCAAACACGGTTAAATGCCTCCAAATGGCAAATAGATCTTCATAAAGTCGGCTTGCTGGGCTTTTCTGCCGGAGGGCACTTATCCGGTATGGCTGCAACACAATACAATTCCCTTCAGATAGATGCCAAAGGGATTAGCCTACGGCCCGATTTTACTATCCTTGCTTATCCGGTTATCAGTTTTACCGATGCGTTAACCTCCCGCAATTCAAAATCGAGGCTGAATCTGTTAGGAAAGAATCCCTCGGAACAACAAAAGTGTTGGTATTCGCCCGAGCTTAACGTTACGGCCGCTACACCTCCGTCATTTCTCGTACATGCCTCTAACGACAGCACTGCAAAGGTCGAAAACAGCATTGCTTATTATCAGGCTCTCCACAACTTTGGCATATCTGCTAAGTTAATGATATATCAAAGAGGCGGACACGGCTTTGCCCTGTATAACAAGGAAGAAGACGATTATTGGCTTCCGTATGCTGTTAAATGGCTCAAACTTAATTTGTTTCTGTAATTACATATTAAATAATCTAAATTTATGATGTTGAAATCCAAACATTTAATGTTGCTTCTGCTCTGTACATTCCTTGTTTCTTTTTCGGCCGAAGCCCAAAAAAAGACCATTGAACAGCGAGTCGACTCTGTGTTAAAATTGATGACACTCGATGAAAAAGTAGGGCAGCTCAACCAGTACACCAGTGCATGGGCCACCGGTCCCGTATCGCCCGAAGGCAATAAAATTCAGGAAATTAAAGAAGGTAGACTCGGCTCTCTCCTTAACGTAAAGGGTTTCGATAAAACCCGCGCCATGCAGGAAGTTGCCATGCAGTCGCGCCTTAAAATTCCACTCTTATTCGGTTTAGACGTAATTCACGGGTACAAAACCACATTCCCTATTCCTTTAGCCGAAGCCGCCAGCTGGGATTTGGGAGCCATTGAACAAGGCGCCCGTATTGCTGCTGTAGAAGCTGCTGCATCCGGGGTTCATTGGACTTTTGCACCGATGGTGGACATTGCCCGTGACCCACGCTGGGGACGTGTAATGGAAGGCGCCGGCGAAGATACCTACCTGGGATGCCTCATTGCCAAAGCCCGTGTAAAAGGATTTCAGGGTAAGGGCCTTGGAAATACCGATGCCGTTATGGCCTGTGCCAAGCACTTTGCTGCCTACGGAGCCGCTATCGGCGGACGCGATTATAATTCGGTGGATATGAGCGACCGTACCCTGTGGGAAGTTTACCTGCCTCCTTTTAAAGCTGCCGTTGATGCCGGCGCTGCTACCTTCATGAACAGCTTTAACGACCTTAATGGAGTCCCGGCTACCGGAAATGCATATCTGCAACGCGACATCCTCAAAGGTAAATGGGGATTTAAAGGTTTTGTAGTAAGCGACTGGGGGTCCATTGGCGAAATGATTCAACACGGATTTGTAAAAGACAACTACGAAGCTGCCCAGGCTGCCATCAAAGCAGGTAGCGACATGGACATGGAAAGTCGTAGCTATATTAAAAACCTTGCTCAACTGGTGAAGGACGGAAAAATCTCCGAAGCTTTAATTGACGATGCTGTTAAACGAATCCTGCAAAAAAAATTCGAATTGGGATTGTTTGAAGATCCTTACAAATTCAGTAATCCAGACAGGGAAAAACAAGCCCTGAACAATCCCGAACACCGTGCTATCGAAAGGGACATGGCCCGTAAAAGCATCGTATTACTTAAAAACGAAAACAACATCTTGCCCTTATCCTCCGGCAAGAAAATTGCACTTATCGGTCCCCTGGCAAAATCGAAAGACGATATGCTCGGTTTCTGGAGCGTTGCCTGGCCCGATAACAGCGATGTAATTTCTCAGTTCGAAGGACTGGAAAAACGCGTAGGCAAAGGAAAACTTCTCTATGCCAAAGGTTGCGGCATAAGCGATTCTTCGAAAGCTGATTTTGCCGAAGCCATTGCTGTTGCTCTAAAAGCCGATATTGTTATCCTCAGCATGGGCGAAAAGCGTGATATGAGCGGTGAAGCTAAAAGTCGCTCCAACATTCATATTCCCGGTATTCAGGAGGAATTGATTAAAGCGATCTGTGAAACCGGAAAACCCGTAGTTGTGCTCATCAATGCCGGTCGTCCTCTGGTTTTCAACTGGACTGCCGATCATGCTCCTGCTATCCTCTATACCTGGTGGCTAGGCAGCGAAGCCGGTAATGCCATTGCCGACGTCCTTTTTGGCGATTATAACCCTGCCGGTAAATTACCCATGACATTCCCCCGTAGCGAAGGGCAAGTTCCGATTTATTATAATTACATGAATACTGGTCGTCCGGCGGCAGATAACGGCACTTTTGCCAACTACCGTTCGGGGTACATCGATATGGTTAAAAGCCCCAAATTTCCCTTTGGCTATGGTTTAAGCTATACTTCGTTTAAATACAGTGATTTAAAATTAAGCTCCAGCCAAATGGATTCGAACGGCACTATCGACGTATCTTTTACCCTCACCAACACCGGTAAATATGCCGGCGAAGAAGTGGCTCAGCTTTATCTCCGCGATCAAGTTGCTTCGGTAGTACGACCTGTAAAGGAATTGAAAGATTTCCAAAAGCTTATGCTTAAACCCGGAGAAAGTAAAATCATCCATTTCACCATCGACAAGCAAAAACTTTCCTTCTATAACAATAAGTTGGAATGGGTTGCCGAACCCGGCACTTTTGATCTGATGATTGGCTCATCGTCTGCCGATATTAGATTGAAAGATAAATTTGAATTGCAATAACGAACTAAATTTTGATGTCATTCCGGCGCAGGTCGGAATGACATTCCCCATTTTTCCATACAGCCTCAAATTTTCTGCATTAAAGCCTTAAGCCCTCTTTATGAGGGTTTTTTTGTATATTGCGGCGGATAGTTGCCGGCAAGGTTTATATTCCTGAAAAAGAAAATAGGCAACCGTAACTGAAACATTTAGAGCATGTCCGATACACTTCGCCCATATAAAGACAAACAATTACAATTTGACCGCCGTTATCTTGAGATGGCCCGAATCTGGGCGTTAAACTCGTATTGCAAACGCCGCCAGGTTGGGGCACTGATAGTTCAGGAGAAAATGATTATCAGCGACGGATACAACGGCACCCCTTCAGGTTTCGAAAATATTTGCGAGGACGACAATAATAAGACCAAGCCATATGTGCTTCATGCCGAAGCAAATGCAATAACTAAAGTAGCCAAATCGAATAACAGCAGTGAGAATGCCACACTTTACGTGACCACTTCGCCTTGCCTCGAATGTGCCAAACTCATCATCCAATCCGGTATTCGCAGGGTGGTTTATTGCGATAAATACCATACCGAAGATGGGCTTCGCCTTCTGGAACGCGCCGGAATCGACGTCGTATTCATCGATCTGGACAAAGAGCACATAAATGAAATTCTTTCGCAATTAAAATAGTCTACTTTACGAAATTCCCCGTAATTTTGTCTTCTTGAAAATCGCCATGAGATTGGTATCCACTTTGATAGGAGATAACATGTTTTGGCAATATAACTTAGTAAGTAGTAAATGAATATTCAAAATAAGAGGTCAGTTATAGTATTCCCGTTAATATTATCGTTAGTACTGATTGTTGGGATTATTATTGGAGTGAGACTTAGTAATTCGGGTATAGGCGACAGGTTGCTTATTTATCCTCGTACCGATAAGGTAAGCACTATTCTTAACATGATTGAAGATTCGTATGTAGATACCATATCGCGCGAACGGCTGGAGGAAAAGGCTATCAGCTCCATCCTTAAAAATCTCGACCCTCATTCGGTTTACATTCCTGCCGACGAAGTTCAGGCCATGAACGACCCACTCGAAGGTAATTTCAGCGGTATTGGCATTATTTTTAATAATCTCAACGATACGGTTATAGTGGTTAGCACCGTTCCTAACGGACCTTCGGCAAAAGCCGGTATTAAAGCCGGAGACCGTCTGGTAAAAGTGAACGACTCAATAGTGGCAGGAAAAAATATACACATCGATGCCGTAGTAAAACGTCTTAAAGGAAAGAAGGGTACATTAGTGAGTGTTGCTGTTAAGCGCCCTGGTACGCGTCAGCTTCTTCAATTTAAAATTCAACGGGGAATGATTCCCATTTACAGTATTGATGCCTCATACATGATAGCTCCGTCCATCGGATATGTTAAGATTAATAAATTTGCCAAGACAACACACGACGAATTTGTTTCCGCAGCCAAAAAGCTTCATAAGCAAGGCATGAAAAAAATTATCGTGGACCTGCGTGGTAATGGTGGCGGACTTTTGGAAACGGCCATCGACATTGCCGACGAGTTTCTCGACAACCACAAACTCATTGTCTATACACAAGGCCGTTCCCGCTCCCGCACCGATGCTTATTCCACACCGGGTGGCGAATGCCTTAAAGACTCCGTAGTTGTACTTATTGACGAATATACAGCCTCGGCCAGCGAAATTTTTGCCGGAGCAATTCAGGATAACGACCGTGGTTGGATAGTAGGGCGTCGAAGTTTTGGCAAGGGCCTTGTGCAGGAACAATCCCCGCTTCCCGGCGGAGCAGCCTTCAGACTCACCATTGCCCGTTATTATACGCCTTCGGGCCGTTGCATACAAAAATCGTATAAAAACGGGAAAGAAGAATATTTCGGAGAGGTACATAACCGGGCTATTCATGGAGAGTTGGAAGATGCCGACAGCATCAAACTAAACCTTCATCAGCATTATAAAACGCGCGGAGGCCGTGAGGTCTATGGCGGAGGGGGAATTATGCCCGACTTCTTTATTCCGGTTGATACTTCGGCCTATACCCGATATTACTACTATTTGTACGAAAAAGGGCTGGTTAGCCAGTTTGCTTTCCGATACGCCGACAATAACAGATTTACATTGAGTAAGTTAAAAACTTACAAAGAGATGCAAAATTATGTTCGTAAGGACGATATTCTCGATAAAATGGTAAAATATGCCGAGGCCCATGGTGTAAAGAAAAACAATCGCGATTTAAAAATTTCGTCGTCGGTATTGCAAACTCAGCTCGAAGCATACGTAGTACGCAATTTCTTTGATGATGCAGGGTTTTATCCTGTGCTCAATATTGCCGATAACACACTGCGCGAAGCGGTTGCGATATGTGATAAAGGGAAAGTAGCTTACACCCACTACCTGAAAAAGTCGGCCAAAAGCAAATCAAACCAAACCCCTCTTCTCGATTAAGTCATAAAATACTTTCTTATAACTGTCGCTCACCGGAATAAGCGTATTGCCAATTTTTATGCGGTTGCGCTCAATACATTCAATTTTGTCCATAGCCACAAGGTATGATTTGTGAACACGACAAAAATTATTTTCAGGGAGAAGTTCCTCCACCTTTTTAAAATTTTGCAGCGTCATAATCTTTTTGTCGGACGTATGTATCATCAGGTAATCGCCCATCCCTTCGATATAAAGAACCTCGGAAAATTTTAATCGTTCAAGACGAAACTCTGTTTTCACAAAAAAATAATCATCGCCGCACATACTGCTGTTTCCAGAAGCTGTAACCGGAGCCGGTTCCTCCTTTTTGTTCATCCGTTCGTACACTTTTTCAACGGCTTTCATAAACCGCTCAAAAGAGATAGGTTTCAGCAGATAATCGACAGCATCGAGTTCATATCCCTGAACGGCATAGCTGTCATAAGCAGTGGTGAATATAACCAGTGGTTTGGTTTTAAGAATGTTAAGCAGTTGAATGCCGGTAAGCTCATCCATTTGAATGTCCAGAAATAGTAAATCGACGGTATTGCTCTTTAAGAAATCGATAGACTCTATGGCGTTATCGAATGTGGCCATAAGATTGAGGTACGGAATCTTTGTGGTATACTCCCTGATGATGTCGAGGGCCAGCGGTTCGTCGTCAATAGCAATGCAGGAAATCTTCATACAATTAACAGCTTATTCAGTAATGGTTAGTTTAACATGATGTTCATCGCCCTTCTTCTCGATACGGAGATCGAACCTGTTGGGGCACAGAAGCTCGAGCCTCCGCCGGATATTTACGAGCCCGATTCCTCCGGTTTGATCTTTATTTCCGGAATCGCCAGGTTTCCAATAATTTATCACCTCAAAGGTAAGGGTATTACCAGTGACGTCCAAGTTAATGATAATGCCGGGATTAATCCCTTTTTTCACACCATGTTTAAAAGCATTTTCAACAAAGGCGATCAGGAGCATTGGCGAAATGGTGCGGCCTGTAAAATCTCCGGAAATGTTAAAAGATACGAAATCACGATTTTTGATGCGGAGCAGCTGCAATTCGATAAAGCTTTTAAGATAATTTATCTCTTTTTCGAGCAGGACCTTTTCGGCAGAAGCCTCATAGAGCATGTACCGCATGATTTCGGAGAGTTTCATCACTGCCTCCGGAGCATTTTCGGAACGCTGATAAACCAACGAATATATGTTATTGAGGGTGTTAAAAAGAAAATGAGGGTTTATCTGCGACCTCAGAAGTGCAATTTCGCTTGTTTGGTTATGAGCCGTCAGTTCGTTTTGTAGCTGCATGGCTTGTATGGCAATCTCTTCTTTTTGTTGTAATATTTGAGCATTACGAAGTTCAAGTTCTTCATTTTTTTCTTCTATCTGACGGGTACGTTGTTTTATTTTAAGTTCGAGTTTGGCTTTGGCATGTTTCAGGTTTTTTTCGCGTAGCCTTACCACAAGAATAATAACCGCAGCCGCCGTTAGCAATTCCAAAGCAATAAACCACCAGGTACGCCAGAAGGGAGGAAGTATCCGTATTTTCAGGACTGTGGGAACTGGGTTCCAAACGCCGTCGGCATTGGCGGCGGTAACTTTAAAAGTATATTCCCCGGCTGGAAGGTTGGTATAGGTTGCAAAGCGTCGTCGTCCGGCATTGTTCCATTCAGTATCAAAGCCTTCCATCATATAGCGGTACGTAGTTTTTTCGGGTGTGTTAAAGCCCAATGCTGCATACTCGAAGGTGAATACTTTTTCGTGATGGGTAATGGTGAGGCGGTTAAGGTAGGTAATGTTCTGCGGAAGATATACGGCATTGTTATCGCGAATTATCAGGAACGAATCGCGCGGATTAGACAGGTTGCGTTTATCGACGGGAACGACAGGCACTTCCTTATTGGCAATCTGAAAGCCGGTAATCACCGTATGCGGCGTGATGGAATCCTTTGAGATATCTTTGGCGTAAAAGCTGTTAAAACCGTTAATGCCCCCAAAATACAATTTATTGTCGTGTGTCCTGAGGTAGGCTCCCATGTTAAACTCGTTGCTTTGCAAACCGGCACTCTCGTCGAAGTTGGTAAACGTACCGTTTTTTATGTCGAAGCGGGATAATCCACGATTGGTACTAAGCCACAAGTGGCTACTTTCGTCTTCGAGTATCCCATAAATAACGTTGTTGGGCAGTCCCTCTTCCTCTGTCCAATGCCGGAACTTGCCGGTTTTCGGGTTTAGCCGGCTTAATCCTCCTCCCGAAGTTCCAAACCACATGTTACCTTTTAAATCTTCATAAATGCATAAAGCCTTGTCGGCAATAAGACCCGTAGAATCTGAGCTTTTGGAACGAAAATGAGTAAATTTTCGGGTAACGGGATTATAACGGTCGATATATCCCGCACACGCAATCCAAATATCGTGGTTGCGGGCCTCGTACAAGCACCATATATTATTGTCGGCAAGACTATTATTATTACCAGGCTCGTTTTTAATCCGTTCAATCTTGTTGGTGCGGGTATTGAGGACGTCGATTCCGTCAGATAAGGTTCCTATCCAAAGGTTCCCGGAATAATCGACCATTACCTTGCGCACCATATTACTCGTAATAGTTGGTTCCTGCCCCGGCTTATGCCTGTAATTACTTCTATTTTTTGAGTAGATATTATACTTAATTATGCCATCACCCAATGTTGCGAGCCATAAGTCCCCATTTTTGCCGGCCGCAATAGATAATATGCTGCTGCTTTGTTTATTGCTGCTGTTTAAAGGAATATGGGTAAACCGACGGGTACGCGGGTCGAATTTGTCAAGCCCCTGGTCATAAAGCGGAATCCACAGGTTGCCTTCTTTGTCTTCGGCAAAGCCCCATACCGAGTAGGTACTGCCGGGTTGCGATTGATAAAGTCCAAATTTTTTATCGGAAGGGATACCCTGAATAATACCCGCTCCATAAGTTCCCAGCCAAAGGTTCCCTGATTTATCTTTAAACGTCTGATAAATAAAAGTGCTGGGAATACTATTGGGTTTGCATCGGTTACTGAGCAACGGGGTAAATACCTTGTTTTTTTTGTCTACAAGACTCAGATAACCACCCTTGCAGGATTCTATCCAGCCGAGTACCCATAGCCGGCTGTTTCTGTCTTCGATTATTTGCGATATATAATTATTAAACCGGTTGTTGTCTTTGTTAAAATAATGGTCGAAACTCCCGTTTGAAGGGTTAAAACGGTTTAATCCAAAGGCAGTTCCTATCCAGATGTTCCCGATTTTGTCTTCAAAAAGATGGGTAACTTCATCATTGGTAATGCCCCGGCTTCCCTGTTTCGAATTATAATAGAAAAACTGATGGCTGGATGGCTCAAAACGGAAAGCCCCATGGTTTGTAGCTATCCATATAGAACCATTTTGAGACGAGAATGCCGAAGAAATACGAAGACCGCCTCCGATCGTTTGAGAGGACGAAAACCAATAAGAAACGAATGAGCCGGAACTTCGGTCGAAACTGTTTAGCCCGTTATTGGTAAGTGCCCAAAGACGCTTGTTTCCATCAGTCCATACTTTAACAACCTGGTTGGACGAAATCCCTGATGACTTTCCTTTCTGAGGTAAAAAACAGGTATACGTATTTGACTTAAAGTCGTACCTATACAAACCATTATTGCCTGAAAACCACATTTTACCGTCGATGTCCTCAAATATATGTTTGAAGATAAGCTTGGCCGGCAGTTTTGTTTCGGGAATAAATTTTCCGGTTCGCGAGGTATAGCGTAAAAGACCCTTATCTGTTGATAACCATACGATTTTATGAGAATCCTCACATATAAAGTATATCATCTCAACCGGCTGACGACTTTTGTCGCTCAGAAAGACAGGCGGGAAGTGAGAAAACTCGCGGGTACGGAGGTTAAATTTATTAAGATTACGGTCGGCAGTAATAAGCCAGAGGTTATTTTCGGAATCTTCAAAAAGAATATCGTGTATCCAGCTGTCGGATAAACTATTGCTATTAAGATGATTATTCTTGTAAACGGTAAATTTATAACCGTCAAACTGGTTTAGTCCGTCGGAGGTAGCAAACCATAAAAAACCTTTCTTATCCTCAAATATCCGTTCGATGGTGCTTTGCGACAATCCGTCGGTAATACTGAAGCTTTTAAATTTCAAAGCATCGTTTTGCCCCTGCACCAGAGCTGTGCAAATGAATAAGAATGCCGATATCAGTATTATGCGCATAGCCTTTATGTTTATCCAAAAATAGGAATTGTTGGGATGAATCTGAAATAAGTTCGCCATCTACCCCCATTTGAACGGTGAAATCTTCATTTCGGACGGTAACCTGCATATCGGTTTGTTGGGGATACTCATCGATTTCATTTTAACAGGCCATTGAGGCGAAATATCTTTACATCGGTTTTAATGAACAACCCAAACTCAATAATAAATGGAGGATAATGCCATGAAAAAGTTAATGTTTACCATCTCGTTATTTTTGTTTTGTATTGCTGCTATTGCCAACATTTCGGCTGGAAATTATTATGTAACTGCCACCGGAGAAACGCTCTCCTGTAAAAAAATCCGCCTGGGAAAAGATATAACAACTGCGGTTCTTGATAATGGCCAAAAGGTAACTGTTCCTACGGCACACATTAAGATGTACCAGCTCAAAGGCAAAATCTACGAAAAACTACCACTTTATGCAAACAACCAGAAAACCAGCAAAGAAGTATTTATGCAGTTTATAGGCATTCGAAGCGGATTAAAACTTTATAAATACTCAAAATTTGTAGAAGGTTATGATAAAGCTACCGGCGCATATTCCGCACCTTCGCTGGTTGACTACTATTTTGTCTTCCGTGGCGATAAATTCTGGGTAGAGGTTACCAGCCAAAACTACCCTACCCTTTTCGAATTTTTCAGAATTAACGTCCGCGAATCATAAGCTATTGTTATATAAATTCTTTTGTGATTTAGATTCAGAAGCAGCTACGTCGTGATGACGTGGCTGTTTTGCTTTAAAGGGTTTATTTTATGGAAGTTGAAACAGAACTAATCAGCGTTTGTCCTTCACCGGTTTCGGGTAGGTTCTGAGCGGAAAGGTTGAGATAAAAAAATAGTGTAAATAGGATTGTAACGATATGGTAAGGTAGGTTTAGCTTCATAAGGCGTTTTTTGATATGCTTTATTTCAAAGGGTTAGCGATCTTTCTTTTTACAACAAAGAAGTCGAATTCTTTGGATCCTAGCAATCCTTCCCCGCTTACGCCTTCTATTTTGCCAACAAATCCGGTATTAATGTCGGAACAGAAAAACTCCAGCGTAGCTTCTCCTTTTTGGTCGGTAATAACATTCGGTTGCCAGAGCAAAGTGTTTCGGAAATCAGGAATTTGAATATCTCCCGGGTCCTTGTCGTAATTAGGTTGGTAAAACTCACGATGAACATAATAGGCTTTTAATCGCGAGAGATTATATCTTTCTAAAAGCTCTTCTTCAGTAAAATGTTGATTAGGATTATGATAAGTAATAGTCATATCTCCAAAATAATAATTATTAGGCCAGTCAGGTCCCAAAATTTCACCACTTTTACCTAAACATACATTATAATTTTTCCCATCTATAGGCTTTTTGGATCGATCTGTTTTATGAAAAGGGCAATTTAATGTATTGCATGGGATTCCTACATAGTCGTGAGTAACTTCAAACTTTGCCAAACTATCTAAATGTCCGATATATTTATCCCTGAAAGTTGCAACTCCACGCCCTTTCACCGTAACCTCTGCCAGTTTAACGGCGTTGTGGCCTTCAACAATTGGGTTGAAAAGTTCGTCTGCTTTTGGGACAATTAAAGCAGGCAATGGATAATTTACTTCTTTTATTTTAGTGATTCCGTTGATTACCCTGAAAGGGTCCGCAATGCTGATATGGGGCCTAAACTCTTCCGGGGCCATCGGTTTGAGATAAACATAACCTCCCTGGCATAATTTTAGATGTAAAGGGGCAACCGCAAACTTACCGGCAGAGTCGGACATAACTAAATCCTTGCTATCATTTTTATCCGGGTTAAAGGCCATCACAAACTGTTCGATCCCTTTTACTTTCTTAGGCCGCCGGGTAGCATGAACTTCTCCCCGGATACTATCAAAAATTACGGGGCGGTTCTTATTGTGTTTGGCCTGTAAGGCGGCCTCGCCCCAAACATACCGACGCCAGCCCTGGGTTAGCAACAACAAATCCAGAGCTTCCTCCCTGTCTTTGTTCTTATTGTCAAAATAGTAAGCAGGATCATAGATTCTGCCTTTAAGCTGCGAACTCAGAAAACAATGGGAGAGAATATTTTCAGGATCTGCCGGGTTATGGTAAAGTTTATCATAAACATTCACTCCCAGGTTGGCAACTACCGGTTGGTCGTTTTCATCGGTTACTTTTATTTTCAGAATGGCTTTTCCTCGTGTCTCGTACCGGTCTTTATCCAAATGAGCTTCAATAGTAAGCTTCTTCTCCGGATTTATATATACCAGCCGCTCGGCAACGGGAACAAGACTGTCGCTAAAAAGGGTAAACTCGGCAATGCCCTGACTGGGAAATTCCTTTAGAGGTATTTTTATTTTCAGTTCCTTATCCAGTGTCCCTGTTGCTATACAATAAACAATACCTCTGATTTGTCCTCTCAGGTAAACTTTTTGTTTTGCGAACGATGAATTTTGAGAAACCCTAAATTCCAGCGATTCTTTGTCCTTTCCATTCAGATGCAGGGTTATCCCTTGCGGGTAAACCAAGGGTAACAAAAATATACTGTCTGTTACCGGCTCAGAAAGCCGGATCCAATACTTTTTACCTGCCAAAGGAGTAAATGTAAGGCTCCCCATCCCTGCATGCACACTTTTAAATTGCACAAGAGGTATCGTATCTTCAAACAAAGTGCCTTGAACATCGGTAGGCATGCCTTGCTGACTTACAGCTTTAAAGGCCAATTTATTTTGTATTCCCGATATCAGGTTACCTCCTTCGGGAAAAGTACTGAATTGAATCGGTTGTTTTTCGTTAGGTTTTATCTTTCCCTTAACAGTTATTGGCGGCCGGGGTTTCATATCTTTCCTGACCTCAATTTTGCGAACAGTCTTTAAGTCGGAGCTATCGTTAAACAAAGAATGTTGGGTAAAAGCTACCAAAAAGTAAGAACCTTCAGGCAAGGTATCCTGCAAAAAAACATGCCCGTCGGCAAAACCGTTTTGTATTTCGTATTTCTCCTGCCAAACGATCTGTTTAGTGTTTTCGTTAAACATTTGCAGGTAGAGCGTTTTGCTAAGCGGCGAAGGAACAAAATACTGAACGTTGAGGAGATAGGTTTTAAACCAGAGGTCCTCGCCTGTCTCGTAAATGTTTTTATTGGTTTGGATGTATGCCAATTCAGAAGGACTATTCTTGGCAAGCGTTTGGAGCTCTCCGGCTAGCTTTTCTGCTAAAGGGTTTTCCTGGGCAGAGAGGTTGGACGAAAGGGATATTGTAAGTAGAATTATGACGAAAAGGTAGAGGTAGGGTTTCATAAGATGATAGGGCATGGTTAATTAGAAGTAACTGGTATTGATTTGAATAACCGATTCCATTGCCATCCATAATTGCCATTTGAGAACAGGATAAGTGCAACTCTTCCTATTATATTTTTTTCAGGGACGAAGCCCCAATATCGGGAGTCCTGACTACCATAGAAATTGTCCCCTTTCATAAAATAGTAATTGGTTGTAAATGTAAAATGAGTTGAATATCGATTATTTAAAAAAGCAGAATCGTTTCGGATAGTGATATTGTAGCCCTCGTACTTAATGACATCTTTATAGATTATGGCATTCTGAGCCGAAAGATTTATCGTTTTGCCTTTACCTGGAACAAACAGAGGACCAAAATCATTGATAGTCCAATGTATCGTACTATCGTGGGGAAATAAATCTAATTTTTTTGAAGGGTTAATTTCAATCTCTGCATTAATCTCATCATCTTTAATAATTACGGTATCTCCCGGTATGCCACAACAACGTTTAACAATGCATTCACCATACATGTTTGGGGCAGAGGTATACAATGTATAATATCCGGGCCAGTTAAAAACAACAAGGTCATTTCTGTTTATTTTTTGAAAACTACCTGCCCGTAAATAGTCAATTTCTTTTTGTTTGATAAGTTTATCTATTTTCAATAACCTGGCTCCATAGTTTATTTTACTAACAACAATAAAATCTCCCGGGATCAGGGTAGGCATCATTGATTGGGAAGGAACTTTATATATTTCGATTAAAAAAATTTTGATAAACAAAGCCAACAGGATTGATACGAATATTCCACCAGTCCAGTGTAATGCTTTTCGGGGAATCCGTGATGGTATATTGCGCATGGAAGAACTTTTTTTGAGATGCTTTATATTACTCACTGATAATCCTTCCAAGCTATAGTTTTAACTTGGAAGGATTAACTAAATCTGGAAAATCAATTGAACTATCGCTTATTAGCGACATTGAGCTTTTCTTTAGGGCCAGCCGTTGAATTTATCACAGTCTCGCCTTGGGCTGGATATCCTGAGTAGGTTCCTATCCCGTTAACGATAACCTTAAAATCGGTCTGTCGGTCACCGGTATAGAAATCGACTTTGGCAGTTCCTGTGCTGTCGGTTTTAATGGACGGACTCCAGAAAAGCGTAGCCCTGCCATCAAAGCGGGAATTGTTCTTAACCGGTCTGTCATAGCGGGGAGCATAAAAAGCCCGGGGAGCATCCAATCCATCCATAAGAAATGTTTTTATTCCTACCGGATTGCCACGGTAAGTATTTTTAGAATAGGTCTCGATGACTACGAGGGATTGTTTGATACCTCCTTTACATTTGTTATTGGGATCGGGGTCGATAAGAAGAAGGGCAGGGTCAGCATAAGATGCAGCAATATCTTTAGGGGGTAAAACCATTATCCTTTTAATTTCATTAACTCGCATGACGGATAAACTATTAGTCGATGCAATAAATCGATTTTCATCCAAGTCGTCGGATGTATTGAAATAAATATAATCATCGATTACATAAATCGGGTAATAATAACCGGGTACGCCAAGTCGTCGATTAGTGATACAGGGTAATAATACGGTCTCTAAACCCTGGGGAATATTGTTTGTGAGATATTCAGAGATGGTAATCATCGTGCCATCGTTATTAGAATATCCATTAACAACTTTTTCCAGTTTACCACCAAACTCCCGAATCAATAGGTCATATAAGCTCTTATACCTGTTGCCATTAGGGTCGATGGAGTCGAGGTTAACGATTTTGAGGGCATTGGAAGCGAAGTTACGGCGCCAGTTGCGGTCGCGTCCTTTAACGGTAACCTCTTTAAGGGTAATGTGCCATTTGTCGGGATTGTCTCCTTGCGAAAGCTCGGCTTTTCTTGCCGCTTGTAACTGCCGGATATAATCCATCGATGGTGGGGCTAATGTATTGGATGGCAAAAATGGCGGGTTAAATTGTGGCGGGGCCAAAGGCTCATCGAGAACAATTCGTCCTTCGAGTGGTTTTTTGTTGGGTGTTTTAGCCTGCAGGAGCGCACTTCCTTTCCCGAATATCAAAGTCATTTGTGTTTTAAACGTTCCGGTGCTGTCGGGGAGAAACTGGTTCAGGAATGAATTTTTGTTTTGGCAAAAGAGGGTCATGTCGATACTCCGGAAATCGAAGTTTTTCTTCTTTTTAGAAGGTTCGAGTTTTCCCGATATTTCGAAGGCTTTTTCGGGCTGAAACAATGCTTTGGCAGGCGATTCGGTAACGGACAGAAACCTTCTGTAGCCCTGGGTCAAGAGCAGTAAATCCAGCGCAGCAAGCTTAACCGATGAGTCAGATTTGAAATAGAAGTCCGGGTTCTCGATAAAGCCTTTGAGCTCCGACTCCAGCAACTTGTATGCCTGTATCCCTGTGATGTTTTCGGTATTTCCAACCTGCTGGCGGTCGAGTACAGCCATCGACAGGTCGGTTTCCGCCGGAGAACCGTCGGGACGGGTTGCTTTAACAGTCAACGTCACTTTGGACCGATTTTTATAAACTAGCGAATCGGGAATGACTTCAACCTTAATCCTGTTTTTCTTTTCCACATAGAAAAGGCGTTCGCAGAGCGGTTTAAAATCGTGGTTTAAAACGGTAAGGCGTCCAATCCCTTCGGGAAATTTATCTTTTGGAATAGGGATAAAGCAGGAATCTTTGGGAACATCAACCGCCATAACAAACCGTATTTTTCCGGATGAAGTCCCCACAATATATTTTTTGAAACTGAGTTGCGCAAGGGAAGATTTAAGCACAAGAAATGGTTTTGGTTTTTCCGATACCTTCATCACGCATCCTTCGGGTTGAGCTACAGGCAGCGAAAACTTGTACTGCTGGTGATTATATTCGATCAGGGCAAAATAAGACTTTCTAACCTCAGGCTTAAACTCAAAACTGCCCATTCCTTTGAGCGAACTTACAAATCGGCTAATGGTGTCACCCGCTTCATTCTTTATAAAGCCTCTCACTTCGCGGCTCAACCCGTCGGAGCCAATGGCTTTAAAAGCAACGCGGCTTTTAATACCATCGACGAGCGCTCCTCCTTCGGGAAAGAATTGAACGTCGATGTGTTCTTTAAAAGGAATGCGGATTTGTTTTTGAAACGATAGCCGCTCGTCGTTAATGGAGAGGTTGAGCACAGCCGTGGAGTCGGTAGTTTCGAGTTTTGGTAACCGGCACCGAAATACTTCTTCGTTGGCATTGGAGGTAATCTCCTGCTTGGCTTCCATCATCTTGTCGCCAATGGACAAAGTATAGTTTACCGGATGCTTGTATTGAGCATTGAGGTCGCCCAAGGTGTTCATCTCCAAAAAGCGAAAGCGAACCTCGAGCGAATCTCCGTCGTTGTTTTTAACAATCACCGGGGAGTAATCCACCATAAAATTGTCTTTGGGCGAATTGACAGTGATGGTTTGGTAAAACGGCTCCCCGGCATCGGGGTTTTGCATCCATCGGGTATAAGCCCTTACAAAATATTTGCCGGCAGTAAAACTGCTGTCGATGCGGATGTATCCGTTTGCGGTGCCGTTTTCGATGAGCAGTTTTTTATTCTGCAACACCTTACCCTGAGCATCGAACAACTCCAGATGAAGCACACGGCTCGCGGTATCGGGCAGTTGTTCGTACCCAAACCAGAGGTAAGCTTTCGCCCAGATGGTATCACCCGGCAGGAAAGTGTTCCGGTCGAGATGGAGATAGACTTTCTCGCCTTGCGCGGCCTGAAAAAGTTGCTTACCGGTTTCGGGTGATTCCTGGGCAGAAAGGTTGTGAGAAAAAAATAGTGCAAACAAGATTATAACGATGTAGTGAGGTAGGTTTGATTTCATAAGGCGTTCTTTGATATGCTTTATTTCAAAGGGTTAGCGATCTTTCTTTTTACAACAAAGAAGTCAAAATCTTTGGATCCTAGCAATCCGTCTCCGTTTACTCCTTCTATTTTGCCAGTAAAACCGGTATTGATGTCAGAGCAGAAAAACTCCAGCGTAGCTTCTCCTTTTTGGTCGGTAATAACGTTTGGCTGCCAGAGCAAAGTGTTTCGGAAATCAGGTATCTGGATATCTCCCGGATCTTTATCATAATTGGGTTGGTAAAATTCACGTTTGGAATAATAAGCTTTTATACGCGAGAGATTATTCATTTTCAAAAGCTCTTCTTCTGTAAAGTTAGGATAATGATACACTAAATCTTCCTCCTCTTCATTCTTATAAGCAAATGGATGTGGACCGGGATATCTATTACCAATCCATTTAAAATATCTTTTCCCTTCGATAGGCTTAGTCCCATCTTTACAAACAGGGCAATTTAAAAGGCCACATTTCCCGACATAATCAAAACACATATCAAGTTTTGCCAAACTATCCAAATGCCCGATATATTTATCCCTGAAAGTTGCAACTCCACGTCCTTTCACCGTAACCTCGGCCAGTTTAATGGAGTTATGCCCGTCAACAACCGGGCTGAAAGGGTCTTCCACATTCTTAACGATTAATTTAGGTAACGGGTAGTTGATTTCTTTGTATTTTGTTTTTTCATTAATAATTCGGAATGGGTCTGATATACTTATACGAGGCCTAAATTCTTCTGAAGTCATAGGTTTAAAGTAAATATAGCTCCCTTGCCATAACTTAAAATGTTGTGGAGTAACCGTAAATTTATCAGTAGAATCGACCTCAATTAAGTTATTCGTTTCTTTTTTATCCGGATTGAAAGCCATTATAAATTGTTGAATTCCTTGAGCTGCTTTTTGTTTCTTGACGACCTTGACAATTCCTTTTATCCCGTCAAAAATAATCGGCTGTCTTATATTGGGGAATTCTTTTAGAGCAGGTTCACTCCAAACATATCGTCTCCAGCCCTGAGTGAGTAACAATAGGTCGAGGGCTTCTTCGCAGTCTTTGTTTTTGTTGTCGAAGTAATAAGCCGGGTCATAAATCTTCCCTTTTAACTGGGACGACAAGTAACAATGGGATAGAATGTTTTGGGATTCAACAGGGCTTTGGTAAAGCTTATCATACACGTTTACACCAAGATTAGCAACTACGGGTTGCCCGCTCTGGTCGGTCACTTTAATGGATAACAGGACTTTTTCGCGGGTTTCATAATGCTCCTTGTTCAGTTTAGTTTCGATGTTCAGCTTTCGTTCGGGGTTTATATACACCAAACGCTCGGCAATAGGCATCAGGCTGTCGTTGAAAAGCGTAAACTCAGCTATTCCTTGGTCGGGAAATTCTTTCAGGGGAATCTTTATGGTTAAATCTTTATTTAGTGTTCCGCTGGCAATACAATAAACCACGCCCCGGATTTGTCCCCTGAGGTAAACTTTTCTTTTTGTGAACGGAGTGCTTTGCGATACGATAAATTCGAGAAAGTCTTTATTTCGGGAACTTAACTGAAGGGAAATGCCCTGGGGATAGATCTCGGGCAAACGAAAGGTTGTATCGTTGGCAGGTTCGCTAAGCCGGATGCGGTACTTTTTATCGGGCAAAGGGGTAAACAAGAAGGCTCCCATTCCGGCATGGCTGCTTTTGAACCGGGTTATGGGAATCGTATCGTCGAACAAAGTTCCGTGGACATCAACAGGCATTCCATCTTTATTCACAGCCTTAAAGGCAAGGTTGCATGGAAGCCCGGATACCAGGTTGCCTCCTTCGGGAAAGATGTTAAACTGAGCAAGCTGCTTTTCTGAAGACTTCTTTGCATTATCGGCCGGAGTTGACGGCCGCGGCTTCATATCTTTTCGGATCTCAATCCTTCGAACTGCTTTCAATTCCGAACTGTCGTTAAGTAACGAATGTTGTGTAAAAACAGCTAACAGGTAATAGCCTTCAGGCAAGGTATCCTGCAAAAAAACATGCCCGTCGGCAAAAACGTTTTGTATTTCGTATTTCTCCTGCCATACTACCTGTTGTGTTTTCGTTAAATATTTGCAGGTAGAGCGTCTTGCTTAAGGCTGACGGAGTGAAATAGTGAGCATCGAGCAAATAGGCTTTAAACCACAAATCTTCGCCGGTTTCGTAAATACCTTTGCTTGTTTGGATGTAAATTAACTCCGGGGTGCTGTTTTGGGCAAGGGTTTGCAACCGGTCAACAAGCTTTTTGCTTATCGGGTCGGCAAACTGCGAAAAAACGGGGAAAACCTGCATTATGATGAACCCTAATAAAAATAAATACTTGTCGTGCCTATTTATTAATGATTCTATTTTTAAAGCCAAGATCATAATCGATTTCCCCTTTTTATTTGCAGATTTCAAAACATGCTCTTAGTTTGCTATTTACTTAAAGCCGCCAAAGGACTTTCCACTACCGGACATTTGGATTTTGGCGCATTATCCTTTTCTATACTAACATCATTAAACGCTATTGCCTTGGGAGCAATGTACGAAATCGGTATAGAATTCCACCTCATTGTGTTGCAAACATATTGCTCTGTCGTTCCGGCAATTGCATACTTGAATGAAAGCATCGGGAATTCGCTAATTACTGCCAGCCGGACTAACTTTTCCTCGCCGGTTTTGGCCAAAACCTTATAAATGGCAACAGGCTTGCTAAGGCCAGATGAACCGTATTGTACAGAAGTTATCATATTCGACGTTTCAAACCGACGAATAATATAAAAATAGTCTAACCCACTTTTTGTAGTTTCGTTAGCCACAGTTTTCAAAAAGTCATTATAAGATTGACCATTATCATAAGAAACCTGGATAACTCCCGGCGACTTCATGTAATTACCCCAAATACCAAATCTGTTATGCCCGTTAGATTCTTTTACTTTGGGAGTTGGTATCCGATTGCTTAGCATCGTTTTAAGAATTCCCTTATCAACAAGCACCAATCCGTTTGACGGGACCACCCCTTCGGCATCCACATCAAAAGCCCCGATTAACTGAGTATCCCCAAATGATTTTGTTTTAGAAACAGACATAATGGAAATATTCTCGGCACAAATCCGTTTTCCGATTTTATTTTCCATCTTATTAACCGAACCTCCCGTAATACCAGTGGCATATACCGGTTCACGCGATGATATTAACCCGGATTCTCCCAAAAGTTTATTGTTCAGTAATTCGACCAAAGCATTGCCTTCAAAGACAACCGGGCCCTGAAACGGTTCTTCGATAACAGGGGCTGAGCAACGGTACTCAAGTTCGGTGGCAAACTTATTAACGTCTTGTTTTAACCTTTCAAGCGAAGGCAATTGGTCAGCAACCGGGCAATAAAAGGTTAACTGATCTTTAAGCGATTCCCCATCAACAGCCTGGGCCGAAGCGTTGACCAACAGGCAGGCCACAGCAACCGGCTCCTTAATTTTAGAGCCTTCACTGTTAATAACATAGTTATTCGTACTGGTAAAGTAAATATCAACCGATGAAGTCTGGATTTTAGGATACTTCCGAAAAATAGCCGATAACTCCTTGATATTCTTTTCCCAAACTTTTTTATCATACTTCAAAGGAATATCATTCATTAATAATGTGATAGGAGCGGTTTTGAGATAATCGTCAACTTTCTCACTTTCATCCTTATTTTGCTGCTTTAACGCCGTCTTTTTCTGGGTATAACTATCCACAGCCCTTTTATAGGAACGATCGCTCATCGACCAAAAGGCCCGGCGAATAGCAGCGTAATCAATCTCTTTAGGAAAAGATAGTTGTGCTCCACCGGAGCTATAACTTTGGATATTGCTTTGAAAATTTTCGTCGTTTAACGAATAATCGCCAACCATCAAACGCAGGTTAGTATTATAATTAGGTGTTTCTTTTGAATGCACCAGGGCTCCCAACGTCGCCTTGGCATAATATAGTTTAATCTGGCTCACATAGTTGGCAATAAAGAAGGGAGGATTGTTCTTTCCCAGTTTAAGGCTGGACAGGCTACGGACCATTTCATCATTCAGTGCCTTAAAAATAATTTCCTCGGAAGGATTTTGGGCATAGGAGGATAGTCCTGAAATAACCACAAAACATATTGCTAATAAATATTTAATTGCTTTCATATCAATTTTTTTAACGTTAAATGTTGTTATTACTTGGTTTCGTCGGGTCGGGACAGGATATAAGGACGTTCCTGCGATTTGGATTTCTTTTGGGTTTCGATGACTTTTACCAAAATCATCGGGCTACATCCAGATACAGGTACACCGCCGGATTCGGCCCCGCACGTACCGTTAAAAACCCCCTTTTCTCCACCAGCCATATCAATCTGCGAAAACATCGCCAAAGGGGTCCCAATCAGATCAACACCCCGGACAATTTCATCGGGGCGGCCATCGGTATAAACCCGGTAAACCAGAGTCGGCATAACGTTAAACGCACTGGGCATATAGCGCCCCGTGGTGGTAAACCCTCCTACAACATCCTGAAAAAGATAGCCATAAGGCCTATTTTGTTCCTTCGCCAAACGAATAAGTTCATCCCGAATTTCTTTGGTTGATTTAAAGTCAGAAGTTTCAACGACTAAATTCGATTGACGGGTAACGGGTTGCATCCCGGCCTGTGCACGTCCATGTCCGTTGCTTCTGGGAAAATCCCTGATAGGCGTTCGCGACATAAGAAAATTTTTCAGTATCCCGTTTTCTATAATGTTGACCTTTTCGGCTTTCGATCCCTGATCATCATATTTATAATACCCGTTTAAGTCAATTCCTTCGTAAGAAGTTTGAAGTGGATCGAAATACACGGTCATCGACTTTGGTAAAACCAGTTCGCCAACTTTCTTTTTAAAAGTTTGGGCATCATCCTCACTTTTCATACGCTGGCCTTCAACCCGGTGCCCAAATATCTCGTGGAAAAAAACGCCGGAAGCTTCAGCCGAAAGCAATGCCGGGCCTGAAAATGGTTCGGCAACCGGTGCAGTTTTCAAAGCAATAAGATTTTTGACCACTTTTTGGGTAGACAGCATCATTTCCTTATCCGAAGGAAGTTTATCGGGAAAATAAGCACAAAAACTTTTATAAAGAGGCATCTCCATACCATCGTCCGCCTTTATGATTCCTTGTACATAAAAATTTGAAGAAGGGTTATTCTGAACTATCCTGTCTCCTGCACTGGAAACATAATATTTACGAAGCACTCTGTAACTTACTCCGGAGTAGCCATAAAATATGGCAGAATCTTTCAGAAATTCGGAAGAATACTTTTTAATCCGCTTTTCCCATTCGGCAACGTTAAATTTAACGCTTTCGGGCTTAATAGGCTGTTCCTCATATTTATTAGGAGCATCCATTGTAAAATCGGGAGTCTTATCTTCTTCCTCAACTTTAATGGAAACATTTGCCTTTACCTTGGATATTTTCGAAACAGCTTCCTGGTAAGCATCGGAAGTTGCCTTCCACAACGCATTTTTAATGGCAAGCGGATCGATCTCATCCGGTAAATTTAGCTGACTAAAGTAATAACTACTCATGCCAGACGACACGTCGCGCAACTCATGAAAGTTGTCCAGTTTGGGGCTACCAACCCGAACTGTAACGGTTAGTATCTTGGATTTGCCTTCGTCGCTATAGGTTAGGGCTCCAAAATGGGCAAGAATATTATAACCATAAGATTCATCTACCCGGTAGGCAATGTAATACGCCGGAGTTTCCTGAGTCTTTAAAACAGCAAACTCGCGATTTACTTCTTCCTGAAGAATATCCAAAAGTTTGTCCTGTGCTAACGAAACACGCGGAAACAAAAAAACGCCCAATACAATAGAAAGGGCAAGGAAACGTAGATTTGTAAATGTTTTCATAAAATTTGGTTAACATTAATTAATGCTTGTTTAATATGTAAATGAAAATTATAAAAATATATGATATCTGTCTGTTTATAGCTGGTATAAACTCCCCTTTAGCCAGCCAATCTTTATCCGTTTTAGGGAAGGTGTCAAATATAATTGAGCCCTATTGGCTTATATTGGGTCGGTTTTACTGTCTTCTATTTATGTAGTATTCCACAATAGACAGAGATCGCAAAACTTATGGCACTTTACGGTAACCATGTTATTTTTTCAACACTCCTATTACCCCCTGCGGCGTAATGGTTTCGGCACTTATTTTAAAGTTTCGGCAGCTACTGTTGCTATAAAATTGAATAATCGCTTTCCCATCTTTATCCGTTACAACGGAAGGGTTCCAATATAAGGTGCGGCGATAATCCGGCTCCGGGGGAAGGGCAGTGTAATTCGGGCTATAAAACTCCTTTACCTTACTATAACCATCCAGCCAGGTCTTTCTAACCCCTTTGCCCGCTTCCGTGGGTATCTTCCAGTCTGGAAAAATTTCAATAAAAACAACACAGCTATATTTACGGAGTTTCTTAAATTCAGACAGTTCCAGATCTGCATAATGTAAAATAGCCGACAAATCCTCACTTACATAAATGGATTTGATATAATCCGCCCTTACATAATTGGGGATTTTGTGATTTTCTGCTACTTCTGTCCTCTGGTAATCCACCACAAAAAGTACTTCCTTGGTTTTATACATTAATGTATTTCCCAAGGAGTCAACGCCGTTGGATAAATAGAAATCCTTATTGGTCGCCATTAAAAAATCATTCAGATATTGTTGCGCGACACCTCCTTTGTCCCTTATCTTATCTTGTTCTGCATATACATCGTAATAGGCTATCGATTTGGCCCGGTTCTCATAAATATCTTTCTCCTTGCTCCATTTCCTGGCTTTTACCACCACCTCCTTTAAGTGCACCACTTTCCCCTCCGTTCCCTTTTTGGCGATCGGGTCATAATTAACCTTTGGGACAGCTGCCGTGTCTTTTACAGCGCACAGCGTGTCTTTCAAATTTGGTTTTTCTTCTTCAGGGCCGGCTATGTTGCCAAACAGGTCGGTATATCTGTACCTCTTGGGCGCGGGGCTGAATAATTTATCCAACACGGTACGGTAATCCTTTTTCTTTCCATTTTCCGTTACGGCAAAAACCATATCCCATTTACCTTCTACGTCGGCGTTAAAACTAAACCGCCCCAGGCTTTCGGTAACAAAGTTCTCCATAAAACTATTCAACTTGCCGTTCTCATCCTTTTGGCAAATAAGAGTTGACACATTCACATGGGGTTTGGGTACCGACTTTACAAACGTAACCACCTGGCCGTTGATCTCTAAAGCGCGTTCCGGCTTGTATTTCAGTTCAAAGGGTTTCGTACCGTCCACCCATGCCCACGAATAACGATGCCAGCCTTGAACCATCAGCAGCAGGTCGAGTGCCCTTTGGTGCACAGAATCCGTTGTTTCAAAATAATAACCGGGATTGTGCACATAACATTTAATTTCTGATGTTAATAACAGGTTAGATTGAATATCCTGATCGGGTTTCACGTCGTTCTGCCCGTCTTTTACCGATACCGAAAACGTTGTTTTAACCGGGTTCTTGTCCTGGTCCGCTAGGGTAAATTGCATGTTTACCGGCTCATAGGGATTATAAGTCTCTTTATCCGTTTTTTCTCCGATGGTCAAAAATTCATTCCGGGTGATAAATACCAGGCGGTCGCCCAGAATATGGCCTGCTGCATCAAACAAAATAATACGGGAAACTCCTGCCGGTAGGTTCTTTTTGTCGATTTTAAAGTTAATTGGCTTACCTTCCAAAGTGTCTATCATGAGGTATTTCTGTAATGTACTTCCACTCATCAGTACCAGCCCGAACAACCCGCCAGGTGTGCCGTTACCAACCTGCAAGGTTATCCCTATGCTATCAGGGCTCGACAGGTTATCTACTCTGAGTACAATCCCATCGGGTAAAGCAGGGGGCAAATTAAACGGGTATTTTTTACCATTATAGTCAATAACTACTTTTTGTATTTTGTCGCCGGGGGTATAACTAAAAACACCCTTGCCGTCATGCACTGTGTTGAACCGGATTATTGCCCCCTGGTCACCGCTTACGACTTCACCCGAAATATTGATGGGGATACCATAAGCATTTGTTGCTTCAAAAGCTACTTGGGATGGGCATCCTTTTACGAGGTTCCCGCCTTCGGGAAAGAATTTCAGGTTTATCCGTTTCTGCTTCTCAGGTGTCTGGCGGAGCTTCGGGTAGTATCCGCGCCCATATTCCAGTAAACTTTTTTCTTCGTAGGCGCCTTGTTTTTTGGGCTTATCGTAAACCGGAAAGGTCCTTGAAAAAAGGATGTCCTCTCCGAAGTTCAACATATATTTGGTATAAGCGCGTATTTCGTAAAAGCCCGAATAGAATGGAAGTTTATTCAGAGAAAAACTGCCGTGGCATTGCCCGTTTTCAATTTTCAATATTTGTTTGTCAATTACTTCGCCTCCGGGGTTCAATAGCTCTACGTACAGGGTTTTGCTTAGCGTACTTGCCCGGTGTTGGCCCGAAGTGACCACATAACTCTTAAACCAGATATCGTCGCCCTGGTAGTAAGCGGAATTATCAAAATGCAGGTACACCTTTTCCTGGGGCAATTGCATGGAAAAGTGATTAATGATGCTGGCATAACGGGTCAGTTTGCTTATGGTACTATCCCTGTTTTGTCCGGTAATAGTTGTACCAACACAATAGGACAGGATAAAAAAAGATAGTATTTTCTTCATTGAAGTAATAATCAACAGCTCGTTATTGTTTATGGTAAATGAAATACAAATTCTTAACCGATATCCTGATTTGTCCCCTTGCTTGCGCTCGTCTTAAGCAATAGCGTGACGAGTGCCTTAAACCCCAGTTTTGTATGACCACGTCTGTAGGTCATTTTTATTTTATATCCCCATTAGCTGTCGCAATAATTAACTTCGTCACGTGTTCCAAAATCAACGACTTTGCTTTTTGGTATGAGCAAAATCCAATGATTTTGAATTGACCTGAGATTTCTAGTTTATCAAATTTAAATTTTGTCGTTACAAACTTTGCGTTATCAAGGTTTGATGAGGCAAAGGCATTCTTGCATATTGCTGTAACTTTATAATTTGAAACCTTCAATATAGGTGTCCAAATCATGCCAAAATCACTACTGGAAATATCAATAATAAGACGCTTAGGACTATTCTTATCTCCAAAACTTTGTGATTTATAAATTACTTCTATGGGTATATTTTTAAGTCTATTAAAAGCACAACTACCTGTCTCAACAGTACCTAAATTACTCTTAGCCGCCGATTGAGGAATTGAATATGTAGATTTTGAACATTTGCTCTCAACTTGTAATGACTGGTTACATTTGTAGGCATTAAGCTCGATAACGCCAATTTCCCTCAACACCACCACAATGGCCATTAAAATCAACACTCCAACTAAAATCCATTTTTTATTTCTCATTTTGTTTTGTTTTAAGTAATCAATAAAAGCAACCAGAAAATCAAAGGGTGCCGTGTTTTAAAATGGCCTACAACATCCGAATAAACGAAAGATCCTTTTTATCACCTTAATTTCAGCCTTATCCGAAGGGAAACTTATCCATCAACTATATCATATTGTAATACACGTGCCATAAGGGTATTCGATCACTTTGATTTACATTTCATTTTTTTGATTTCATTCTTGCAAAATTGAGAAAAGTCATCTTTGTTATTAAGCGCAATTTTTAGTGCTTTTTCCTCATATGTGATAGCCTCTCTTTTATAACCCAAATCAAAAAGTATGTGTGCATAAGTATCAATGTATAGGCTATTATCGGGCTCGCTTTGAATGCTTATAAACGACCAGTCCCTCGCTAACTTCAAGCTGTTTATGTCATTAAACGTTTTATAGTTTTCATAAATCTTCCAACTTAAATAACAAAGTTCATCAGTATCCAATTTATAACTTAAATAGTCTTTGGCCTTTTGGATATAAGTTTTCCAGACCATATTATTCTTAGAATTTTCTTTGAAAGAATCCATTGCTGAGATATATTCAAATTTCAGAAATGCTTCTTTAAAAAGCATTGAATCAATGAATTCTACTGAAATATTCCCTTTTTTATGGGTAAGATGTTCGTGCTCTATAAATGCTTTATAGACAGCAACAATTTTTTTATTTGTCTCTTTCTTGCCAAACTTTTGTTCAAACTCGGTCCGGTGTTTAAAAAAATACTTAAATTGAAAATTATCAACATCAATTAACCAATTCTTAAATAACTTCCAAGATTGTTCAGACATCTTTTTATCATTATCAATCTTTTGAAAATACACATTCAATAATGTATCCAAATTTGCGGGTTGAGGGTCTAAATGTAGATATGAAGTTATTGTTGAAATAGAATAGTCTCCATCTGCTATTCTTTGTTTTATTGCCTTGAAGTTTTTTGATGCGCTTAATGCATCTTTTGCATTTTCGATCAATACGGCAGCATCAGCCGATTTATCTTCGTCATATAGGTGTATAATTTCTCCTTTTGAATTCAAATAAAGGTAAAAAGGATATCCAATGCCATATCTTTGTCTTATTTTAATTCCTTCGCCCCCTTTGGAATTGAAACTAACATTGATGAAATTCTGATTAAAAAAATCGCCGACCTCCTTTTTCCTAAAGATATTATTTGTCAAATTTCTGCTATAAGGGCAAGAAGTGTCGTAACCATCCAAGAAAATTATTTTATTCTCTTTTTGAGCTTTATTTAAAACTGATTCAAAAGTACTTTCCTCTTGAAATATGATTCCTTTCTGCTGTGAATATAATTCAAGACTCAGAAACAGTATCAAGATACAACTAACTATTCTCATTTTTATGTATATATTTTTATATAGTCATAAATATAAGCTTGAATGATTATCGTTCCTGTCCCGTCAGATTTGCAATCCGATGACGGAATGGGTATAAGGTTTTGTAACCTTACCGTGCCCATCTTAAGCCATAATGTACCGAGTGCCAGCGTGGCCTTTATTTTTCCGGGAACACTCTATTGAATAGCCAGCTATGTCATTATGTTTTTCATAGAAGTTAAACGTTAAATTAATGGGGTAAAAAATTCAACCTTACCGCATTTGGGACATATATACAGGTCGAACGATTCCCGGTTTACAAAGAGCTCAAATAAATTTCCGAGGACACCTGTACGAACGCCTTCGTGAAATTTGAAATTTCCCGAAAATACAAGGGGTATGTTACATCGTAAACAGTTTATGTTCCGTACACCGGGGCGCGCCTCACCAGTTTCGATTACCCTTTCTTCTGTAAAACTATAACAACAGTTCCAGCACATCTCGAAAGCTTCCTCTATTTCCGCCTGACAATTAGGGCAATGTTTTATCATATCTATTTATTTTAATAGGTTGAAGCAGGCTATCACTCCTGCCAATGCCCGTCTTAAGCGATAGCATGACGAGTGCCTTAAACCAATCCACATTTTAAGTACTTAAGTGAGAACGAAGTACGACTGACAACTTAAAACCAGTAGCGTATGAACCCTTATCGGTAGCTGCTTTTATTATTGTAATTCATCCAAAATCTTCACAAATACCTCGTTTGATTTAACTATTAATTTTCCAGTTTTCGAATCTATTTCACATGGCAATCCAGCTTGAATATCTCTAACATAACCATCCTTGTCCACAAAAATATTACGTGGGAGTGATGTAATTTTCAATACTTTCTTATAGTCGTCTCCTTCTAACAATTGATAAAAATTAAACGGCTTAACATTAAGAAACTTCCTAATATCACCATCTTGGAATGTACTATCAGATATTGCTATAAAGTTGAATTTTTCTCCGTACTTTTCCTTCAGTTTATTCAATTGTGGAATTTCTGCAACACATGGAGCACAATATTTTGCCCAAAAGTTTAACATGGTAGGTTTTCCTAATAATCCAGTTGATGAAAATGATTTGCCATTTAAATCTTTTAAAATAAAATCAGGTAATTTTTTATCAAGCAGCAAAAAAAGTGAATCTTGTTCAAAAACAAATTCAATCTTATCTTTTGTAATTTTTGAATCTACAGTTTTATTAGCAACTAAGGAAACGTAATTTATGATTGAATCCTTTTTTATTAACCTGTGATAAATAATTGGTTTTAAAGTGTAACCCTTAGGTAAAATTTTCACAACTGAATCAACAACAAAACGGACACTCATTTCATTCCGAAGTGGATCATTACTTAATTTGTAATAATTTATCTGCCCAAAACTCACTTTAAAAGTGAGCAAGAGTATCAATAATATCAACAACCTATTATTCATTAGTCCCGTTTGTTTAATTGAGAGGCCCTTTCTACCTGTCAGGTTTTAAAAACCTGACAGGTATAAAAAAAGAGGTTCCTCCCTTTATTGATTTGCTTTCCCGTTATCCGTCGTATTATTCGAAGTACCATTCTCAGTGGGCGTTTTATCCTCATAACGTACTCCTGTGTTAATAATCATGCGGGCATTTTTATAAGCATTATAAAAAGCAGGATAGGTGTTTTTTAACTTTTCCATAATGCGGTCTATACGTTCCTTTTGGATATGGTCGAGTTCTTTAAACTGCTGGCGTAGCTGTTGGTTGGCATCCTTACGCTCGCCGCGAACATTACGGGGAATAGCGAGCATATCCTCAAAATTATCAATATGGTCTTTCAGGTCGGAAAGATCGCCGGGGGTAACGGCATATTTAGCCAAAGCCTCAAGGTTGTTCTGGGCCAAATCGTAAATAATACGGCTGCGGTCGAGCAGCAGGCCTTCGCGGCAATAAATAAAGTCGCTCGAGGTATAATTTACCTTACCTTTAAGTTCGTTACTGTTACTATCGGTAGCAAAGGCATAAATAGCTGAGGCCGTTTCCATGGCTTTTTCGGCCAGTAACAAAGAAACTCTGCCCTTTTCCTCAGTAATACCTTTAGTTCCTGTTTCGGTAAATTTACGGGACTCCTGTATCTCCCGTATTTTATTGCCCAGATCGGCAAAAGCTTCTTTTAACGCAGGTACCTGCTCTATGATAGACATATTCAGGTCGCCTACTTTGCGCACTGCAATAGCGCTGGTTAGTCTGTTGTCTAAATTGCTGTCCATAGTTGTAAAATTTTGTTAATTAGGGTATAGTTTAAAGGGTAAAATAGCAAAGTGCTTTATCCGGACGATAAATAAAGTTTTCTGAACATGTTTTTAATTTATCCGAACGCATTTCAAAAATTTCCGATAATGTTTAAAGAAACTCCCGCAATGTCTTAAATCTTTCCGAACGTCTTTCGGGACTTTCGGATGATGTTACAAACCTTTTAGATAGTGTTTCGGAACTTTCTAAATGTCTTTTAAGTTTTTCTGATGATGTTTTGTGACTCTCAGATTAATATTCCGGAGTTTCCGGACATCCTTTTAAGTTTTCCGATGATGTTTTAGATTCTTCTGAAAAACTTTATTTATTTTCCGAACAGTTTAATTATATTTCATTTCGCTTTGTAAAACATGCCGGGTAATTTCCCCAGACCTATGGCAATTGTCAATGAACTTATTTACAGTTTCAAAAATATTTTTTAGTGTTATTTAAACCAAGTGGGTAAATGGTCCAAAAGTGTGAATACCCCCTTTTTGATTGTGAATTACCTTAATTTTACATGTGAATACCCCTGATTTTAAGTTTGAATGCTTTGAAGAAACAAAACAACTGTGAGTATCCCCATGCAATACTGAATATAATCGATGAAAACAAAAACCTTTCGTTTTTAAGTTTTGCATTCTATCTAATAACAATTGGGGTAGTTTAAAGACCTTTCACAGTTTTATCGATAAGCTTTCCTTTGTAATTTTCCGAAACAGGCACAATATGTTCTCCTGCCAAGACCAATTGACGGCTTTTATCGTTGAACTTAACAAGGTGTTGCAGGTTCACAATATGAGATCGGTGGCATCGAAAAAATACAGGATGTACATGTTTTTGTTCAATATCCGAAAGATTATATAAAACTCGCAATGGAGAATCGCGATTGATAATGTAAACAAGGGTATTGTTGCCCTCGGCCTGAAATCGAATAACTTCTTTATAATCAAAATACTCATAACCTCCGCAGGTTTTAATAACCAACGGTTTCAATGTTGAAATAAGGGAATCTTGCATAATTGCATAATTGGGTAGTTAGTTTAACGATTATTTATAATAAAATCTCATGTTGAAAACGTATTTTAAATTTTAAGATCAATACCATAAACGGTACTTTTCAAAAGTTAAAGATATTCCATTGGCAAATTTTGTTATGGTTAATATGTAACAAAAAAAAGTTCTTTAGTAACATTCCAAATAAGCAAATTAAACTTGTTTAGGCTCAGACTGAAAAGAATATGTTTTAAAAAGCAGCCTATGTGCCCTGTGGTTATTTACAAATTAATACCTTTGGAGGCATTCAAAATAGAAGCTAAAATGATTAGTTTACAGTCGTGCCTCGAAATCATCGATCGGGAACTCGAAACCTTCAAATCCGAGAAGAAAACACCTTCGGAATTATACGAACCGGTATATTATATTCTCAGTCTTGGCGGAAAGCGTATCCGTCCGGCCCTTGCGCTTATGGCCTGCAATCTTTTCTCCAACGATGTTTCGGAAGCCGTAAAGCCGGCTCTGGCTATCGAAGTCTTTCATAACTTCACGTTGGTGCATGATGATATTATGGACAATGCCCCCATCCGTCGAAGCAAACCTACGGTTCATTCCAAATGGGACAATAACGTTGCCATCCTCTCGGGCGATGCTATGCAGATTATGGCTTATCGCCTGATTTGCGAAAGTAAACCGGCAATCCTAAAATCATTGCTCGATATTTTCAATACCACCGCCCTTGAGGTATGTGAAGGTCAGCAGTACGATATGAACTTTGCCACACGCAACGATGTTACCCTTGGCGAATACATCCGCATGATTGAGCTAAAAACGTCGGTGTTATTGGCGGCAAGTCTTAAAATTGGGGCTGTGTGTGCGGAAGCTCCCGAAAGCGAAGCCCAAAAACTTTACGAGTTTGGTCGTAACCTTGGCCTGGCCTTCCAGATTCAGGACGATTATCTTGATGTGTATGCCAATCGGGATGTGTTTGGAAAAGCCACTGGTGGAGACATCGCCGAAAATAAAAAAACTTTTCTGCTCATCAAATCCCTTGAACTGGCTACCGGCAAACATGCCAAAACTCTTCAGGATGCTATTAACAACCAGATTACCGACGCTGATGAAAAAGTAGCTCTTGTGAAAGATGTTTACAACCTCCTCAATATCCCAGAACTCGCCATCAAATCAATCGAAAACTATACCAACAAAGCTTTTAAATACCTCGACTCTGTTGTTGTCGATAATTCAAGAAAAGAACTGCTTCACGAACTGGCCCGCGATTTAATGAAGCGGGACCGTTAATAATTGAGTACTTAGTACTCAATACTACGCCTTTTCCTTTAACCTCGTAAACGCCAATATCACCAAACTCACAATAAAAAAGCCCGAAAGCGTGAGTGCACTATTGCGCATGGAGCCGGTAAGCTGTTCGATAAGTCCAAAGCTGAACATCCCCAGTACAATAGCCAGTTTTTCGGTAATATCGTAAAAGCTGAAATACGAAGCCGTATCGATAGTGTCTTTCGGAATCAATTTTGAATAGGTGGAACGCGCCTGCGATTGTATTCCGCCCATCACCATGCCCACCATACCGGCAAGGATGTAAAACTCACCGGCTGTTTTAATGCCATAAGCCGAGATGCACACCGCAATCCAAATGCACAGCATAATCATCAGCGAGAGTTTATTGCCCCACCGCGCCGATACTTCGCCAAACAACGTAGCTCCCACAATGGCCAGCACTTGTATTATCAATATAGTATAAATCATGTTACTCGAAGGAATCTTCAGTTCAACCAATCCAAACTGGGTGGCAACGAGCATAATCGTTTGAACACCCATGCTAAAAAACCAGAAAGCGAGTAGAAACCGAATTGTTGATGCCCTTTGACTTACCTTTTTAAATACTGCAATGATTTCGATAAACCCCTTCGAAAATACACTGGTACGAAACGTAAACTGCCCGGAATACTCTTTCAGGTACCAGAAGGCAATCTGCGAAATGGCAATCCACCAAATACCAACTTCCAAAAATGAAAACCGCATGGCATCGAGCTCGTTCTTAAAGCCTAGTTTATTATAAAAGGTAATGGTGAGCAAATTAATAATGAGGAGCAACATACTCCCGGCATATCCGAACGAAAATCCACGGGCGCTCACCTTATCCTGCCTGTCGGGCGTGGCGATAATGGGCAGGAACGAATTATAATACACCAGCGAGCCGGCATAACCAATCACCGCAAGTCCCACCAGAATAATACCATATTCAATATTTGCACCATTAAACCAATAAAGGCTAAAACACGAAGCGCCGCCAATCATTGTAAAAACACGCATAAACCGCTTACGGTAACCGCCAAGATCGGCAATCCCCGAGAGCAAAGGTGTTAAGAAAATAATAAGAAAATAGGCTGCTGCTATCGCATAATCGTACAAAACCGTATTCTTAACCGGAATACCTAAAAATGTAACAATATCGTTTCCAAATTTCTGTTTGGTGGTAATCTGATAATACAAAGGAAACAGTGCGGTAGTAATAATAAGGTTGTAGGCCGAATTGGCAATATCGTACGAACACCAGGCGTTAATTACCTTTTTATTATTCTTTTCAACGGTTGAAACAGGTTGGCTCATGTAATTTTTGGAGCGAAAATACAAAAAAATATAAGCGTAACCCGTTGACAGGAAAACTCCTTTGTCCTTCAAAAGAATTTCTGCAAAATATTTCCTTGTTTTGAATTATTAACTACTTTTAAAAGTTTTATAATTTCCTAAAAAGAATACAAACTAAAATACTGTATGTCAACTATAATAGGAGAGATCATTCAGGTCATCGGGCCTGTGATTGATGTGAGTTTCGAAAAGAAAGAAGGCGAAATGCCCAGCATCCACGATGCCCTCGAAATTAAACGCGACGACGGACAAATCCTCATCGCGGAAATCCAGCAACATATTGGCGAGAATTCGGTCCGCGCCATTGCCATGGACTCTACCGACGGGCTGCGCCGTGGCATGGAAGTAGTATCGCTTGGCAGCGCTATTAAGATGCCTGTTGGCGACCAGATTCGCGGGCGTCTTCTCAACGTAATTGGCGATGCCATCGACGGTATTGGCTCCGTTGATAAAACCGACGGTTACCCAATCCACAACAAACCACCAAGGTACGAAGACCTTTCAACCAAATCCGAAGTACTCTTTACCGGTATTAAGGTTATCGACTTGCTCGAACCTTATTCCAAAGGGGGAAAAATCGGATTATTCGGTGGTGCCGGTGTAGGAAAAACGGTGCTCATCATGGAGCTCATCAACAATATTGCAAAAAAATATAACGGTCAGTCAGTATTTGCCGGAGTTGGTGAACGTACCCGTGAAGGGAACGACCTTCTGCGTGAAATGATCGAATCGGGCGTTATCCGCTACGGCGAAGAGTTCAAAAAGAGTATGGAAGCCGGTGGATGGGACCTTTCTAAAATTGACCATCAAGAACTTAAAGAATCTCAGGCAACCCTCGTGTTCGGACAGATGAACGAACCACCGGGAGCACGTGCCACGGTTGCCCTTTCGGGACTTACCGTTGCCGAATCGTTCCGCGATGGCGACGAAAAATCCGGAGGTCGCGACATTCTCTTCTTTGTCGATAATATCTTCCGTTTCACCCAGGCAGGTTCCGAAGTATCGGCATTGCTTGGCCGTATGCCTTCTGCCGTAGGTTACCAGCCCACGTTGGCTACCGAAATGGGTGTGATGCAGGAACGTATCACTTCTACCAAACGCGGGTCCATCACCTCGGTACAGGCCATCTATGTACCTGCCGATGACTTAACTGACCCGGCTCCGGCAACAACCTTTGCCCACTTGGATGCTACAACCGTATTGGACCGTAAAATTTCCGAGCTAGGAATCTATCCGGCAGTAAACCCGCTCGATTCTACCTCGCGAATTCTTACCCCCGAAGTTGTTGGTAACGAACATTACGACACGGCACAAAGGGTTAAAGAATTGCTTCAACGTTATAAAGAATTACAGGACATCATCGCAATCCTCGGTATGGATGAACTTTCGGAAGAAGACAAACTGGTGGTTCACCGTGCACGTCGTGTTCAGCGGTTCCTTTCGCAGCCGTTCCACGTGGCCGAACAGTTCACCGGATTGAAAGGTGCGCTGGTTTCGATCGAAGATACCATCAAAGGCTTCAACATGATTATGAACGGCGAAGTGGACAAATATCCCGAAGCCGCCTTCAACCTTGTAGGAACTATCGAAGAAGCCATCGAAAAAGGCGAACGCCTGATGGCTGAAGCTAAATAAATATGCCAATTACTCAATGTGCCAATGTGCCAATTAACGCATCTTCTTTAATTGACGCATTGGCATATTGGTTCATCGAAAAATTATAAAAATGTATCTCGAAATACTTACCCCTAGTAAAAAAGTATTTGCCGGCGACATTAAACTGGTTAAAGTTCCCGGAAGCGCCGGTTCCTTTGAAATTATGAAGAACCACGCCCCCATCATTTCTACGCTTGATGAGGGAAACGTCCGGGTTGTCACCCCCGACAATGAAATTCAGAATTTTGGCATTAAAAGCGGGGTTGTACAAGTCCTTGAAAACAAGGTTATCATACTAGCCGAATCGTTATTATAACAGGTAAATTTCCTTTTCATGCGGTTTATTTGCCTGATATTACTTTCCTTTTTCCCCATTATGGGTTTTGCCCAACAAACCATCACATTTCCTTCATCCGACGGTCTTTCCGTTACGGCCAGTCTTTACGTTCAAGACAAAAGCTTTCCGTTTATCATCCTGTTTCATCAGGCCAATTACAGCAGAGGAGAATACATTGAAACTGCTCCGCGGCTGATGAAGCTTGGCTATAACTGTCTGGCTGTGGATTTACGTTCGGGCAAAGAAGTTAATTTTATCCAGAACGAAACCGCCACAAAGGCACGCGAAAAAAACATGGCTACCGGCTATCTCGATGCGGAAAAAGACATGCTTGCTGCCATCGAATACCTTAAACAATCAAATAAAAAAGGGAAATTTATCCTTTTCGGAAGTTCATATTCCGCTTCGCTGGCACTGAAAATTGCAAAAAACAATCCTTCGGTATCTGCCGTAGTTGCTTTTAGCCCTGGCGAATATTTTCAACCTCAGTTCTTCGTTAAAAAACAAATAGCAAACCTTGATAAACCCCTGTTTATCGCCTGTACTTCCAACGAATACCCATTTGTTAAAGAAATGCTTTCCGATGTTTCCGATAACCTGATAACCTGGTGGACGCCATCCAAAGGTGCAGGAACACACGGTTCCAGTGCACTCTGGCAAAGCAATGCCGGAAACGGTGAATGCTGGCTATCGTTATTGATGTTCTTCAAAAATTTAAAGAAATAACCCCAACTACCGGTTATTCCTTACTTTTGCACAAACCGTTTAAATCCTTTTGTCTTGGTCAAATTTCTCATTATCCGTTTTAGCTCCATTGGCGATATTGTCCTTACCACGCCTGTTGTCCGTTGCCTGAAAAACCAGGTTGAAGGAGCCGAAATTCATTATCTTACCAAAAAAGCTTTTGCCCCGGTACTTGCACACAACCCTTACATCGACAAACTTCATCTGCTGGAAGAGTCGCTTTCGAAAACCATCGACGAATTAAAACAGGAGGAATTTGACTACATCATCGACCTGCACCATAATCTGCGGACAACCATCGTAAAAAATAAACTGAGGTTGCTATCGTTTTCATTTCGAAAGCTGAATTTTGAAAAATGGCTTATGGTTCATTTAAAAATTAATCGTTTGCCTGACATCCATATCGTGGACCGTTACCTTGAAACAACCCGGTTATTCGAAATCAACAACGATTATGAAGGTCTCGACTATTTTATTGCTCCATCAGACGAAGTTGATTTAAAGGATTTGCCCCAAACCCACCAAAATGGTTATATAGGGTTTGTTATTGGAGCTAAGCACAACACGAAGAAATTACCACACGAAAAGATTACCAACATTGTACGGAAGCTTGATTTGCCCGTCATTCTTTTAGGAGGCAAAGATGATAAAGCCGAAGCCGATATGATTGAAGCCGAATGTGGAAAGCTTTGTTATAACGCCTGCGGGAAATACAACCTGGGGCAATCGGCCTCACTGGTAAAACAAGCCAAAGTCATCATTACGCACGACACCGGCCTGATGCACATTGCAGCTGCTTTTAAACAAAAAATTATCTCCGTTTGGGGTAACACCATTCCTGAGTTCGGGATGTTTCCCTACCAACCGCACCCCGATTCAAAAATTATCGAAACAAAAGGCTTAAAATGCCGTCCCTGCTCAAAGATAGGATACCAATCGTGTCCCAAGAAGCATTTTAAGTGCATGAACTGCATTGACGATGCTTACATTGCAACACTGGCTACACGATTGTTTATTGTATAAATACAAGAAAACGCTCAACTAAATACTTAATTGGGCGTTTTCCTAAAGCTTCAGTCTGGGGAATTTAGATAACTTCCTACCAAAATTTTATCTTTCCAATGGCATACAGCCACATCCTAAGAAGGATAAGTCCATGTTTGAAACGCGAAATATTCGTATCACCATAAGTGCGTTCCTGATAACGTATGGGTAAATCGATAATTTTCAGATTCAGCTTATAAGCTCCAAAAAGCAAGTCGAAATCGCCGAACGGATCAAAATCACCAAAAAATTTACGGTTCGATTTTAAACGGACATAATCGTCGCGGAAAATAACCTTGGTGCCGCAAAGCGTATCCTTTACAGGCTGTTCAAAAACCCACGAAAAGGCCATACTAAAAAATTTGTTCCCCAGAATATTCAGAAAACGCATGGCATTTTTCTCCATGGGATACACCAGCCGCGACCCGTTGATAAATTCGCCTTTACCGGTAGCTATGGCTTCGTAGAACTTTGGAATATCTTCGGGCGGTACGGTCAGGTCGGCATCAAGAATCATGAGAATATCGCCCGTAGCCATTTCGTAGCCTTTACGTACGGCATCGGCCTTGCCTTTCCCATCCTGACGGGCAATTTTAATATCGTGTTTATCCTTGTATTTTTCCTGTATCTCCTGAATTTTATCCCAAGTATCGTCGGTAGAATTTCCTTCTACAAAAATAATCTCAACATGCTTTCCAAAATCGGGCAGACGAAGTACTGCATTTTCGATATTTCCACTTTCGTTACGGGCAGGAATTACCACGGAGGTAGAATATACAGGCCGTTCCTTAAAGATACGGATGTCGGGCCTGGCAAAAATAAACTGGTTTAATGCCAACGAACTAAAACCTGGAACTTTGGATAAGAACCGGTTAAACAAATACGAAATACCGGGGATGTTAAATGGTATCAACATATTCCGGTTATGCCGGTAAACATCATAATCGGACAGTTTAAGAATATTAATGATATCACTGCGGGTAAGCCAGTTCTGATTTGGTGATTTCTTTTTTAAACCAAGAGATTCTGCCAATTTGATGAGCGGTTCCCATAGATAGTTGTAATATGTAACAATGATACGCGTGCGAGGATGACATAGCTTTTGTATCTCGCAGAGGCACTTTTCGATGTCGGTAAGCCAGCCTACAAGGTTTGAAAGGATAATTACGTCGAACTTCCCGGTAAGGGTAATTTCTTCGGCATCCATCACCTCAAAGCGAAGGTCGGGAAACTGTTTCCGGGCTTCATCAATCATCTTCGGACTGATGTCGATTCCGACTTTACGACCACCTTTTACATTGGCCAAAAGTTCGCCGGTTCCGCACCCAATCTCCAGTACAGAATAATCGTCGTGCAAAAAATAATCGCAATAGCGTGTCAGCGAGTTCCAGTAATAGGCTTTTGATTTCCGATAAGCAACCCGTTGAGGGGCTATAGAATCGAAATATTGTTGAATTTTTTGAGACCTGGCATCCATTATTAATCTAATCTTTGATAATAATAATTGTTTGAAACATAGCAATCCACCGGTTTAAGGGTGACAAAACAAACTCTGCGAACCGTACCACAGGGAACATCCATCCGGGCAACAACGATTTCAGCGTTAACCCTCCGGAAATAAGATAAGCAAAAGGGGTATGCAGACAGATTTTTTCTTTCTGTAAATTGGGGAAAAGTTTGATAAACCGGCTATAATCACGCGAAAAGATAATCCAGGGCAAAGCCCCATTAGCCCCCGATAACGGACCGGTAGTTGGAAAGGTCCAATCGATGGCAGCCGGGTCAAAATTCTCATGATGGAATTTTTTAAAGATGAACCTCGAAAAAGCTGTATTGGCAGGCTCTATCATAAAAATCTTTCCGCCTTTTTTCAGGGTGCGGGTAGCTTCCTTAAAAAAAAGTTCGCTGTCGGGGATATGATGCAACACGTCAATCATAAAAATAGCGCTGAGCGAGTCGTCTTCAAAAGGCATCGCTTCGGCCGAAAATGTCATGTCGCAATGCGGAAACTCCAAAATATCGGAAGTAATAACCCGGTTATCGAGTGTTTTCAGAAAACCTCCCCCCGACCCTATCTCCACAATCTTCCCTTGCGGAAGTCCCGAAAGAGTATTGAGAAATGATTGATACCACGAGACATAAATATTCTTCAAAAATCGCTTTCGAAGGATTATTTCGCGATGTTGCAGCGTGGTTCCCGGAGCATCGAGGTTACTGTCCTTCTTCTCCTTTAAAAATGATAATAAACTCACCGATTTTTTATTTTAATTCCAAAAGCTGTGCTCCTTCGCTGTTGCCGATCGAATAAACAGGCTGAAATATTTCCGGGTATTTCAACTGGATAAAATACACAAACCTGTGAAGCGTAGAAATAATATTACCGGTATTTTCGGCCGGATTTGCCCTCAAGCTTGCAAGCATTACATACTTAACGTTGTCTTTTTTCAATTTTTCGAGCAACATATCTGGTAAATAAACAGCATAATCATTCGTTATCGATGGCAAGGTCTTTAACCAGTTTTTAACGTTTACATCATAAAAATCACCGGTTTGCTTGATACGTTCCTCCCATCCGGCAAGCTCTGAAGCTTTAAACCGGTAAACACCAACAACATTTCCATCTACAGTCTGGTTATCGCCGAAGCTAAACGTACCGTTTATAAAACCAACGGTTTTTGCCCGAAAAGCAGGATCGGCAAACACCGGCGTTTGTAATATCTTATCCATACGGATACCTACGTAAACCATCGAATCGGTCATGGTTTTCAGTAACGAATCGGAGGTTACAGATGGCACCTTGGTTATTCCATAAAACTTACGGCCACCGTATATAAAGGAAATATCCGCTTTACGCACGGCGGTAAAGGAGCTCGCCGGTGTATTTTTAGCTGCCCATTGACTCATTAATATATAATTTTCCCAGTCGGGAGTTAAACCATAAAGTACATTGCCGCCCAGGTTATGAACCAAAATATCCTTTTGGGTTTTCGCATTTTTAGCCGTAACTCCAAACGAACCAAAAAACAGAATAATGGCCAATACCGGAAAAACAATCTGGTAAGCTCTCATTTTAGCCGATTTGGTGCTATAGTAAACAGCCCCGAAAACAAGCAAGAGCATCAACGGAAAAACAATGATTATCATCCGCCATTGGTCCCACTGCGCCTGAAGCGCAATGAATGTAGTTGCGCACATGGCAACGGTATATAACCCAACAAACAGCAATAACTTATTTTTACGGAAAGCCTGATAAAGAGCAAGACCCAAAATAACCCAAACAATAATGGTAAGAAAGGGGCTAACATCGAGCGCTTCGCTACGAAACCCGAAGAACTTAAAAAAGTGTTTCGAAAAATAGAGGTTAGAGTTATCGATAAACCGCTGAATAAAGCCGGCAAAATCTTCTTTGCCTTTCGATTGGTTATAAAAATCCTTATACATCAGTCCGGTACCTTGCGAGGAAAACTGAAGTCCCGAAGATCCCCACAAAATCCGCTTTAAAATTTCGAATGGAACAAAAAAGCTGAAAAAACCTCCCAGTGTATAAAGAATACTTTTCCACCGTTTTTCAAGCATAAAATACCCAACAACAACAGCAACCGCGGCATAAGCGATATTCTTGGTAAGGGTGAGCAAAAACAGAAACAACCCAAGCAGAAAATATTTCTTTATCGGAATTTCTCTATCGGAACCATCGATAAAATTAGTAGCAAAATACCAGAAAAGCAGAGCCTGAAGCATCAGAAAAAAAGCTTCGCTATACGTCTGGCTCGCAAAATATAATAGAAAATAATTTACGCTCAACAATATAAACGATACTCCCACGACGACTTGTGGTAATTTCCCGGAAAAGGTTTTGTAAAAGAAATACATCGAAATCATCATAAATAGAAACGACAACGATTTCAAAAGTATCAGCTTGATTCCCATTAAACTGATAAAAAGGCTTAACACCAAAGGATACAAAGCCCCTTGGTAACCCGGATACTTAAATTCGTGAACAAAATCGAAAGCCCTGAGGATATATGCCGAATCGTCGCCACCGGCCCCTACTTTAACATCAAAAAGAAACAACGAAAAAATAAACGTAAGCGCCATACCAACATAGAGAAAGGCATTGGTATGTTTAATAAAAAAACCGTCGAGAACATCGAGCATATCCTCCTTCTTCGCCTGAAAAGTTTTTTTGCCGGTAACTGACTGTTTCGTTTGTTGCTTTGTTTTTTGATTATTAGATTTTATAGCCATCGGGGAACGTTTTTAGATAGTTGACGGACAAAGATAACCGTTTTGATAAACAAAAAAACCCGGAGTTTTAATTCCGGGTTCTAAATTTCGGGTAAAAAACAATAGCTATATACAACTATAATCTTGCACCTTACCAGTTAAGTATTTTATAAAAATCAAATTCTTCGGGATCTGGTACGTACTTCTTGGCTACGCGATAATCTTCCTTGGTAATAAAATGAAGATTATTATTATACACCATTTGTACTTTTTCCGATTCGATATTTACCAAACGAGGAATAATCTTTCCTTCCTCGTCCGACAAATCTTTAAGGAAAAGAGGAACGATATCGCCGGTACGACCGGTAGTAACAATACATCCGGTGATGCCCTGGCTGAATAGTTTATAAACCCCAAGTCCCAATGATGTTGCATACGACAAATCGTAAGCAATAGGGCGGCAGCAACGAAGCTCGTACCCCATTTCGTTCGGACGGCTCTTAACTTTGATACGAAGTGTTTTCAACTTTTGCTGAACCAGCATGTTGAAAATATGCGATTTGCTCACATTTCCAAGTTCCGGGTGACCGTGGTCGTCGTACGTAAAGTTGATGCCTGTATCGATGATTTCCTGATCGCTCATAAAGTGGAACACCCCTTCGGAGATGATTGCCACGCCATAGTCGAGCCCTAAAATCCTGCGTTTCACCATCGAGGAGATAACAAGGTTTGTAATTTTATCGAAGGTAATCTTCGTCTTGTTAAACATCTCAGGGATGATAATCATCGGGAAGTGACAGGCGGTACCGATACCAAAGGCGAGGTGACCGGCTTCGCGGCCCATTGCCGAAAGCACAAACCAGGTTCCGCTAGTGCGGGCATCTTCGTAAATGGTGGTCGCAATCCGAACGCCTTCTTCTTTGGCCGAATTATAACCAAACGTAGGGAACCCCTCGGGCAATGGCAAGTCGTTATCGATTGTCTTTGGCACGTGGATGTTAGCCACACTCAGGTTTTTGCCGGAAAGAAATTTGGTCAAACGGGTAGCTGTTGAGGCGGTATCGTCCCCTCCAATGGTCACCAACAGTTTAACATTGTTCTTTTCAAAAAAATTAGTCTTAAACTCTTCGTCTTTGGGTTTATAGCGGCTCATTCGCAATACGGAGCCTCCGCGGCTATAAATATTGTCGGCATACTCAAAATCGAGGTATTCGTATTCGGGCTCTTCGGCAAAGAGACTCCGGTACCCACCGTGGATACCGATAACCGTATATCCGTAATTAGAAAAAACTTTTGTTACCGAACTTACAACTGTGTTGATCCCTGGCGCCGGGCCCCCTGCACACAAAATAGCAATTGCGTCTTTCATCTTGCTGTTACTTTAAGGAAGTTATTAGTACTAAATAAATGTTAATAAATCGTCTTTAAATGTAAATTTTTATTTCGATTTTCGATAGTAAATCATTGATTTTAATTGTTAAAAAATGTTCAAATTATCTTAAACTTTTGTGAGTTATCAGGGAAGGCCGAAACCATAACCGGCAAAACCCAATACATTCCCCGATATGCCGGGCTTTATCCCTTTTGTGCCGGAAATATTCCCTTATCTGCCGAACTAATTCCCTTTTATGCGAAGTATTATACATTCTTGCCAAATACATATACTTCTTTGTCACACCCCTTCCCTATCCCGTCTTATTTATCCTCATCTTGTTAAAACCGATTCCCTTTTGTGCGAACGGTTTCCCCGATCTGCCAAACATATTCTCCAAAAGCCAAAAGGGACTCCCTTCTGTGCCGAAGGGTTTCCCCTGAAATAAAAACGGCCGTATAAACGGCCATTCCTACTATCTTACTTTGTCGTATTGGTTTCGGCATTTGCCACCGGCGTACCGGTTTTTACCGCAGCTTTGGAGGTGGATGCCCCCAGGTTGGCAATAACCTTGCTAAAGGTAAACTGTTCCTTCTTAACGGGCTGGTCACGATAATAAACGGAAGCTTTTTTGCAAAGGCCCGAAATCTCGTCGTAAATGGCATTGAGGGCATCGGCAGCCTCGCGGGTAACTTCCTTCGAAGCCGATTTGTTGGTTTCCTGGGAAAGATTGGCCTGTTTAAAAGTATCGGCATATCCTGCAATACGCTCCAAAAGGGCCGGGTTGGTGCCTTTGGCAACTATTTCCTGCGTTAATTGCTCGGTAACGTTAGTTTTAAAGGTGAACAGCAGCTGGGTAAGGGCTTCCTGGTTGTTTTTTTGGACGTCGCGCAGATGTTTGGCAAAACCAAGAACTTTAAGAATCTCGTCGCGACGGGCAGGGTCTTTCTTAAAATCGTCGTCGAGCTGTGCCTTTAAAAAGGACAGATCCTTTTGAGCGGAGCCCTGAACAGCCGTAAGGGCAACGGTAGCCGAACGAAGGTCCTGCTTGGCATCGATGCCGAGGTACTTTTGGAGGGTAGTGTCAACACGGGTAACCAGGTCGTCGGCATACGAGGCAGTCCAGTCGGTGCGCACAACCGATAATTCGTCAATGTTTGCCTTAAACGAGTAGGCAATGGTTTGGGAAGCCATAAGCATTTCCACATCCTTGCAGCTGTAATTGCGAGTCTTTGTCATGAGGTAGAATTTTTAGGTTATAAACTTTAGTAATTGAATTAACAATAGGGGAAAATACAAAAAAGAAGTGTTTGCCCGTCCATGCGGGAACGACTTTTTATCAACATGAGATGTTGATAACCTAACAATTAGAACGAAAGCCCCGACAGTTAAGATGCCGGGGCTGCTTATATTTTAACGTTTAAAACCAGGATCAGGGTTTAAAAAATGGTTTGCTTATTCTTAAATTTTTCGAGCCAATCGGTATAGTAACTTAATTTCTTGGGAGAGGTTTTCCGAACATTTTCAACAGCTAGCTCCTGATATTTTATGGCTTCATCAAACTGTCCTATCTGGGCGCATATTGCGGCATAGGTATGGAAACAATAAAAGTTATCGTTTCCATCTGTTACAGCGTGATACGAAAATTTTTGAGCCATAGATAGAAAACGGGTCCGATTAGGGTGTCTTAGCATATCCCATGCAATATTGTTAGCATGCATTTTACTAATCTCGCAACTATCGAGCAAAGGGCTACATTCGCTGAGAATTTGCTGAATCTCCTTTTCTGAAAAAAGTTTTAATTCCTTTTCGTCTTTTACCTCTTTAAATAAGTCGCCACCTCTGATAATCGCTGAGTTCTTCAATAGAATAAGCTCATTACATATTTTTATAGCCAAAGGACTTCCTATCTTTGAGAGTATCTTACAAATTCGATTGATATTGGCCCCATCCCGAAATGCATTCTTATTGAAGAAAAGATCAACAAATTGTTGATAGTCCAAATTATATTCGCTTTTCGGAAATTTATAAGAATCCTTCAGAAGATTAATATAATCAAGCCAGCTTTCACGGCTATAAGCATCGGCAATAACCCGATGTCTGGCCTGGCCAATTTTTGCCTGATAAATTCCTTTCAAAACCAACGGACTATTAAATGCGTCGAGATAATTTATACATTCGTTAAGGCTAAAACCTAAATAGCTGTAGCTCCAATAAAAATTAGCGACTTTATTAACAACACTTTTTTCGACATTATCCTTACCGTACAGACTTATAAAATTGTCGACATTATGCATAAGGAAGTCTCCATATTTAGTACTGAGCCAGGCATAATCACGGATAAGCTCCCAACTGTCGCGATCAAACCATTCGTCTTCATTCTTATCTTTAAAATAAAGATCGAGCAAGGGTTCAACCTTCTTCACATCCTGTTGGCTTTGTTTAAGTGCACTTCTAATTACACTAACCGAATTATCTCCGTTGCTCAGTTTTTGGTCTATCCCTTTTTGATTTTTAGCCGGATCGACCGCAGTTTTACCAAGACTGACCATTGCATCGGCATTCCCCGCCCCTACACTGCGATGAACTACCTCTCCGGTTGCATCCAAAAATAACAGCGTAGGATATGCTTTAACCTCGTATCGTTTAGCGATGTCGGGCCCATCGCCGCGTTCCATGTCGATACTAAGACAGATAAAATTTTGGTTAAAAAAATCTCCAACCGACTTTTGCGGAAAAACCTCGCGGCTTAATGTTTTACATGGCCCGCACCAACTGGTGTAGCAATCGATAAAAACAAGTTTATTAGCTTCGCTGGCTTGGGTTAATGCCTTGCGCAGGGAAATATCCAAAAATTTGACTCCTGAAGATTGCGCATTAACCGTAACATAAAAGGAAAACAAAAGGAATCCCCACGAAATAAACCTAGTTTGTAATTTTCTCATAATAACTAAAATTTAGCGTTAACATTAGTAGTAAAAATTTCCTTAACTGCATAGTTATAAATTTTCTATATAACTTCAAACAAAATCCCCGAAATATCCATAAAATACAGATACCTCGGGGATTAATAATCCTTTTATTTATTCTTTATCCTTTCAGTGCATTGGCTCCCGAAACGATTTCCAATATTTCGTTTGTAATGGAAGTCTGACGAGCCTTATTATACTGCAAGGTAAGTTGTTTGGCTAATTCCGTTGCATTGTCGGTGGCTTTGTGCATGGCCGTCATACGTGCTCCATGCTCCGACGCTACCGAATCGACAATGGCTTTATGCAACTGGGCTTTCAACGATTTCGGAATTAACTCCTTAATGATGCTTTCTTCCGAAGGCTCATAAATAAAATCGTAATGCACGGCTTTCTTGCCCTTTGCCGGTTTCTTATCATTTTTTGGAATGGGAAGAAACTGCTCCGCTACCGTATCCTGAACAGCCGCATTCTTAAACTGGTTATAAACCAACTCCACGCGGTCGAAAGTTCCATCAAGAAAGGCCTCGATAATCTTTTCTGCTACCGGGGCTGTTTTTGCGAAATCCGGATTATCCAATAAGTCGTTATAATTCCCTTCAACTACCTGATAATTCTTTTTTACAAAGAAATCAAAAGCTTTACGCCCGATAGGCAGGAAAGTAACCCTGCGGTTATCAAACTGACGCTCGTATTTTTCGGCAGTCAGATACAATGCAAGTTTAATAACATTTGAATTGAAAGCCCCGCAAAAGCCACGGTTTGAAGTTACCACCACAACCAGTACCTTTTCCGGATGGCGATCTTTGGAATACGGATTATTACTGTTTCCGCCATTTGCACTGAGCGTGGCCAATATATCCTGCAATTTATTGACGTAAGGCCTCAGCATCACAATATTGTCCTGAGCCTTTTTCAATTTTGCTGCAGACACAACTTTCATAGCACTGGTAATCTGTTTTGTTGAATTTACCGATGCAATCCGGACGCGTATCTCTTTTAAATTAGCCATGAGACGAAAATCAAATTATGCTCATTTTTTATATTTGGCAGCTACTTCGGCTGCAACCTGCTCAAGGACTTGGGTGATTTCGTCACTAAAGGCTCCGCTTTTAAGCTGTTTCAAAGTATCCTTATACTTCAGCTCAAGATATTCCAAAAATTCCGATTCAAATTCTTTCACCTTATTTTTAGGAACATCCTTCAGTAACGCCTTTGTACCGCAATAAATGATAGCAATCTGCTTTTCAACTGCCATCGGATTATAGAGTCCTTGTTTAAGCACTTCAACGTTTTTGGCCCCCTTATCGAGTACGGCAAGCGTGGCAGCATCAAGGTCGGAACCGAATTTCGAAAAAGCTTCGAGCTCACGATATTGAGCCTGGTCAAGTTTCAAAGTACCGGCAACCTTCTTCATCGATTTAATCTGGGCATTTCCTCCTACGCGCGATACCGAAATACCTACGTTGATAGCAGGACGAACCCCGGCGTTAAACAAGTTTGCTTCGAGGAATATCTGACCATCGGTAATCGAAATTACATTGGTTGGGATATAAGCCGAAACGTCACCAGCCTGAGTTTCGATAATAGGTAACGCAGTAAGCGAACCTCCACCTTTCACCATGGGTTTCAGAATGTCGGGAAGATCATTCATCTCACGGGCAATTTCGTCCGAATCGATGATCTTTGCCGCACGTTCCAATAAACGAGAGTGCAGGTAGAATACGTCGCCGGGATAAGCTTCACGTCCCGGTGGGCGACGGAGCAACAGCGACACTTCACGGTATGATACGGCTTGTTTCGAGAGGTCATCATAAACAACCAAGGCTGCCCTACCGGTATCCCTATAAAATTCGCCGATGGCAGCACCTGCAAAAGGAGCATAAAACTGCAAAGCTGCAGGATCGGAAGCTGTTGCGGCAACAATTACCGTATAGGCCAAAGCGCCATATTGTTCCAGTGTATTTACAATGTTAGCAACGGTAGAACCTTTCTGGCCAATTGCCACATAAATACAAAAAACCGGATGTCCTTTATCGTAAAATTCTTTCTGGTTAATGATGGTATCAATAGCAATCGCTGTTTTCCCGGTCTGACGGTCACCAATGATAAGCTCACGCTGACCACGACCAATAGGGATCATCGCATCAATCGCCTTAATACCGGTTTGCAGCGGTTCCTTTACAGGCTGACGGTAAATAACCCCGGGTGCTTTACGTTCGAGTGGCATTTCGTAGGTCTGCCCAAGTATCGGACCTTTACCGTCGATAGGTTCGCCAATGGTATTGATAACCCGGCCAAGCAGGCCTTCGCCAACATGGATAGAAGCAATCTTCCGGGTACGTTTTACGGTATCCCCCTCTTTAACCGATTCGGATGATCCTAAAAGTACAGCACCAACATTGTCTTCTTCGAGGTTAAGCACAATACCCTTCATGCCGTCTTCGAACTCAATCATTTCGTTTGACTGAACGTTCGATAACCCATAAATACGGGCAATGCCGTCTCCTACTTCCAATACAGTACCAATTTCTTCAAATTCTATTTCAGACTTGAAACCTTCGATCTGCCTTTTAAGTATCGATGATACCTCTGCAGGTTTTATATCGGACATATCTTATTTATTAATAGATATTATATACTTTATTTTGTACTCGTTGAGAATAATGTATTGCTCATTCGCTTTAATCCGGAAGCAACACTTGCATCGTACTGATGGTCGCCAACCTTTAATACAAACCCTCCGATAATTGAAGAATTCTGTTGTGTTTCAAGGTTAATTCCGGTTTTATAAACTTTTGAGAGTAATTCGTTCAACTTAGCCCTTACCGTTTCGTCCAACGGAACAGCAGTAGTAATAAGCGCTGATTTTATGCCCTTATGCTCACGATATACCTCCAAAAAACGATGAATAATACCATCAATATAGGCTTCCCGTTTATTGGTGATAAGCAGGTTTATAAAATTGAGGCTGATCTCATTCACCTTTCCTCCAAAAACATCTGATATAAAGGTGCGCTTCTCGGAAGGCTTTACTACCGGACTTTTTAGGTATAAACTTAATTGTTCGGCTTGGTCAAGAGATTGTTTTATCAATTGAATATCAGTTTGCACCGATTCCATTATATCCTTCTCCAAAGCCAGCATAAACAAAGCTTTGGCATATCTCACAGAAATTGTACTTTCAATCATACAACGAAGGATTAGTTCAGCTTGATCTCGTTCAGCAACTTATCGATATATTCACCTTGGGAGGCTTCACCCGATAATTTCTCACGCAGCATTTTTTCGGCAACCTGAAGCGAAAGCACGGCTACTACATCCTTAATTTCTTTAAGGGCGGCCTTTTTCTCGTTTAAGATCGATTCCCTGGCAGCGTCGATTTGCTTTTTGCCTTCGGTTTGAGCGAGGATTTTAGCTTCTTCAATGATACGGTCTTTCATCTCACGTGCATCCCGCAGAATCCGGTCGCGTTCTACACGAGCCTCGGCCAGCAATTTTTGGTTGTCAGCCTGGAGTTTCTCCATTTCAGCCTTCACCTTTTCGGCCGAATGCAGCGCATTTTCGATCGATTTTTCCCGGTTTTTAAGTGCATTAAGGATTGGCTTCCAAGCATATTTCTTCAATATCGCCCAAACGATAAGGAAAGAAATAATCATCCAGAACAGAAGCCCAAAGCCCGGAGTAATTAATTCCATAGCTCCAAATTTATTAGCCCCCTACCCTCCCGAAAGCATAATTTTCACTTTTCGGGAAAGATATACGGCAGGCAGTTATTACATAAAAAGGATCAAAAGGCACACAACGATTGAGAAGAAGGCAACCCCCTCAACAAGTGCGGCCATCAGAATCATGTTGGAACGAATATCGCCAATAGCTTCGGGCTGACGGGCAATGGCTTCCAATGCACCTCTACCTACACCGCCGATACCAATACCTGCACCAATAGCTGCAAGACCTGCACCGATACCTGCACCCAATTTTGCAAAAGCAACATACGTTAATGCCTGCTGTAAAATAATTGTTAATGTTAACATAGCTATCTGATTTTTATAATATTAATGATGACTTTCTTCTTTTGCCATTCCAAAATACAATGCCGAGAGCAACGTAAATACATACGCTTGAATAAACGCTACCAGCAATTCAATAAAATATATGAATACCACAAAGGCTACGGAAAACGGAGAGAAACTCCATCCGATTGCCGGCTTCATAGCTCCAAAAATAAAAATAAGCATAATAAAACTTAACACATTGATGTGGCCGGCGGTAATATTGGCAAAAAGCCGGATCATCAGTACAAAAGGACGAATAACAATGCTTGACGAAAATTCAATAAACGGCATCAATGGTACCGGAAGCTTTAACCACCAAGGCACTCCGGGAGTGTTAACAATATGCACCCAAAATCCTTTGTTGGTGCTGACCATAGTAATAATAAAGGTAAGAATAGCCAAAACCATAGTTACAGCAATGTTACCCGTTAAGTTGGCCCCTCCCGGAAATATCGGGATCAACCCCATCATATTATTAATAAGGATAAAGAAAAATACGGTGAGCAGATACGGCATATATTTTTCGTGCCTTTCTTTTCCAATCGATGGAATGCCTATATCATCGCGGACAAACAAAATGAGCGGTTCAAGAAAAGACTGAAGTCCCTTAGGCGCTTTGTCGGGTTCGCGCACGTAACGACGGGCAATAGAGATAAACATCCATAACATCAAACCCAAACTGATAAACAGCGACAATACATTTTTAGTTATGGAAATATCTATAGGTTTAATCGTAGTACCATCGGGCTGAACTTCGACAATTTTTCCTTTTTCTTTCCCTTCTTTGGCAATTTCAAGCCCTTGATAAGAGGCATGGCCATGATCAAACTTTGAAGAAAAAAATACGTGTACTCCGGAGGTCTTGCTATAAACAATAACCGGTAATGGGATTGCCACCTCTACATCTTTAAATGTAGCAATAGGCCAACTGTACGAATCTCCGATGTGTTCGAATATGATCTCACCGGGCTTAAAGGCTTCCTTTTTCTCCGGTTGTTCCGATTTATTGCTGAGGGTATCTGCTTCGTTAGCCTTCACCTGGGCTGTACTAAGGAGTAATCCTGTACCAAAAATCAAAAAATCAAAAACTAATCTCCTTATATTCAGTTTCATATATTCTATAATAGAACAAATTTAAAACTAGTAAAACAAATGAATTAATATTCACATTAAGAAGAAAAATTTTTGAGGTATTTTAATATTGCAACTACCTCAAAAACAGTGTATATAAAATATCCGCAAAGAAATGTCAGAAGAAATGAAACAGGTTGGTATTTTACCAAAAAGATATAAACCAAAATAACTATCAAAAATAAAAACAGGCGTATTCCCGTTAAGGCAACAAACCTGTTTATGAAGGTAGCTGGCCTTAAATTTGATGCAGATACCAAAAATATATGAAACAGAATGGTAACAACTGCCAGAAAAAGGATTACTCCATAAAATCCAATAAAGTATTTGTCGGGAAACCAGATTCGAAAACCCAAAGAACCACAGAACATTAAAAAAACTGTTACCAAGGCAATCCGTAAACTAAATCTGAGGATATATTGTCTCATCGGGAAGGCTTATTTCGAAAATTATCTTTGACCAACAAATAAATAGCCCCCACAACCCCAAGTATAGAAAATACTAAGGTACATACCGGCACTTTCCATCCTATCCATTGGTCAAGTTTAACGCCTCCCCAAACACAACCACCAATAAGAAGTATTGTCTGAAGAGCCAGAGAGGAATACTTGGCATAGTTATAAAGAAAGTCATTGTTCTTCGGGTTGTCCTTCACCGGATCTTCCTTCATTTTGCGATTCATTTATCATTTTACAGGTTCCAGAAAATTTACAGCCCGGTTCAATTGCCAAACGGTTGGTAACAATTGTTCCAATTATCTGAGCTGTAGCTTTAAGCGACAAAAGATCGGCAACATTCAGTTTCCCTTCAACAAATCCAAATATATCGGAATTTTTACAGTTTATCTCTCCTAATACCCTGCCAGACTCTCCAATAACCAGTTTACCTTTAGTATAAAGATTTCCATTTAGGGTTCCATCCAACCGAATATCCCCTTCAGCCTTAATATCACCTTGTATTTCGGTTCCAGCAGTGATCGTATTATGTAAATTAGGTTCGTTCTCGATATATTTAGCCATGATAATAAAATTTGAAACACGTTATAAAGCGGTAACAAATATAGAAAAAAGCCAACGCAACAAATCAAAAATATCAGAATTTATAACACCGGAATTCTTTACTGCTAAAACAAAAAACCCGGCACAAAATTGCGCCGGGTTTTTTCATTGTATTTAATCTCTTGTTACGAGTTATAAGCCCATTTCATATATAAAGAGCCCCAGGTAAATCCACCGCCAAAGGCAGACAATATTAATTTATCACCCTTTTTAAGTTCCTTTTCCCATTCCCATAAACACAAAGGAATAGTTGCTGAAGTGGTATTTCCGTAGCGCTCAATATTAATCATTACCTTTTCCTTGGAGAGTCCCATTCTACGGCCAGTAGCTTCAATAATACGAAGGTTAGCCTGATGAGGAACCAGCCATGCAAGTTCTTCGGGAGTAATATTATGTTTTTCCATCATTGCAACAGAAACATCGGCCATACGCGATACAGCAGCTTTAAATACAGTCTGACCTTCCTGATGAACATAATGTTCGCCATTATCAATAGTTTCGTAGGACGACGGTTTAAATGTTCCTCCAGCCTTCAGGTATAAATGATGGCGTCCGGATCCGTCGCTCTGAAAAATATGATCGATAACCCCTAAATCTTCAGTATTAGGCTCAAGAAGCATTGCTACAGCTGCATCTCCAAATAAAGGACAAGTTGTTCTGTCGGTGTAATTTGTGATGGCCGACATCTTTTCAGCTGTAATTAAAAGTATCTTCTTATATCTGCCGGTTTCAATAAACTGTGATGCAGTTTGCAATGAATAAAGAAATCCGGAGCAAGCTGCGCTAACATCAAAAGCCCAAGCATTTTTTATACCGGCTTTATCAGCTATAATACAAGATGTTGACGGGAAAAACATATCGGGAGTAGCTGTAGCTACAATTACCAATTCGATATCGTCGGGGCTGATACCGATCTTTGCAAAAAGCCTTTTAGCAGCTTCGGCACCCATATCGGAAGTAGCAAGTCCTTCTCCTTTTTGAATTCTGCGTTCTTTGATACCAACGCGTTGCATAATCCATTCGTCGGAAGTATCTACCATCCGGCTCAACTCGTCGTTGGTCAATACGTATTCAGGCAAATAAGCCTCAATACCTGTGATCGCTGCTTTAATATTATTCATTACTTAAAAAATTCCTTGATTTTTGCTGGTAAATTAGCTTCAATTACACCTTTGGTATGCAAAATCATATTCTTGATAGCAATATCGTTTGAAACACCGTGACCGATGATTACATTCGAATTGATACCCAGAACAGGAGTACCGCCATAGTTTTCAAAATTAAACCGGGCGAAATATTCGTCTTCCAAATTACGGTGCTTAAGTAACTCATGAAAGGCTTCGGCTTGTTTCAAAACAACATTACCCACAAACCCGTCGCAAACAATAACATCGACTCTTTCATCGAATATATCGTTTCCTTCTACGTTGCCAATAAAATTGAAATGTTTGGTACCAACCATAGCCTGAAAAGCTGCTTTGGTAAGCAGGTTTCCTTTTTCATCTTCAGAACCAATATTGAGTAACCCTACTTTTGGATTTTTATACCCATAAACATGTTCGGCATAAAGCGATCCGAGGATACCGTATTGGTAAAGTACATCAGGTTTACAATCAGGATTAAGCCCAACATCCAAAAGAAGTGTAGATTTTCCGCTTTGTTTTGGAAACGGAGTTGTTATTGCAGGCCGTATGATACCGGGAATTGATTTCACAGTATACATAACTCCCACCATCATAGCCCCGGTACTACCTGCACTGGCAAAACCATCGATTTTACCTGCTTGTAATAACTGAAAGCCAATATTAATACTCGAATTGACTTTTTGGGCAAAAGCTTTTGATGGATGGTCGCCCATCTCAATAACTTCCGAAGCATGCACGATTTCAAATCCTGAAATACCTGCACCCTGCTTCGCTAACAAATCTTCAGTTTGGGTACGGTCGCCAATAAGGACAATCGTAACTTCATCCGGTAATAGCTGACGGGCAAGAACAGCACCTGCAACGGTTACGCCAGGTGCATAGTCTCCTCCCATCACATCCAAGCCTATCCTTATCATACTGATTTTTAGGATAAATTTTTAGCTTGCCGCGAAGTTATGCAGTAGCTGCTTTTTCGATAGCAAGTTTTCCACGATAATATCCACATTCGGGGCAAACACGGTGGTATAACACGGTTGCTCCGCAGTTGCTGCACTTAGCCGTTGTTGGAGCTACAGCATTGTCGTGGGTTCTTCTCTTGTCTCTCCTCTGTTTCGAATGTTTTCGTTTCGGATTTGGCATAATCTAAACTATTAATTTTGATTCAATAAATTTTTCAAATCGTCCCAACGGGGATCTGTATTGTTTTCATTCTCGTGAATGATATACTCATCAAGCTTTTTCAGCATCTCCTTATTGCAGGTACTCTCCCCGTTTTCATCGTCGGGATGAACCCTTTTGTAAGGCAAACTGAAATGGATATACTCATATATAAACTGCGCAATATCCAACTCATATTCGTTATGCGAAAGAACAATTATTTCGTCTGTTTGTTCTTCTGTTTCATCACCAAAGTTTACGAACAGCTCCGTTTCATATTCAACGGGTAACTCAAGGTTGTCCAAACAACGGTCGCAGATTACAGTTGCACTGCCTGTTAAGCGAAATTCGAATTGAAGCATGGTGGATTTTTTATCCAGTTCCACTTCAACGTGAACATTTCCCTTGGTGATCTCGCTTTCAGGAAAATCTTCAAAAAACTTGTCATCAATATCAAAGACAAATTCGTGTTTCCCTATTTTCAGCCCTTTAAAGGGGATGACAAACTGACGATTAGACTTCACACTACAAAAATTTCAAGGTGCAAAACTATAAATTTAATTCTTAATATGAAAAGAAATTTAATCGGAATAAAAATTGATTACATTTGCAACCCGATTTTAAGAGGTGAATATGCAAAATATCAGGAACATCGCAATTATTGCTCACGTTGACCATGGTAAGACTACTTTGGTGGATAAAATGTTGATGATGGGAAACTTGTTCAAGGAACATGAAATTCCCGGTGAGCTCATCATGGATAGTAACGATTTGGAACGCGAACGTGGAATAACGATCCTGGCTAAAAACGTATCTGTAAACTATAAAGGAGTTAAGATTAACATTATCGACACTCCCGGCCACGCCGACTTTGGTGGAGAAGTTGAGCGCGTACTTAACATGACTGATGGTGTCGTAGTACTAGTAGATGCTTTTGAAGGTTGTATGCCGCAAACCCGGTTTGTACTTCAAAAGGCTATTCAGCTGGGGAAAAAACCCATCCTAGTAATTAATAAGGTTGATAAACCTAACTGTAGGCCCGAGGAGGTTCAGGAAGAAGTTTTTGAATTGATGTTCAATCTCGAAGCTACGGATGAACAGTTGAGCTTCCCAACCATTTATGGTTCGGCAAAACAAGGCTGGATGTCGAACGACTGGAAAAAACCGGCCACCGACATTAGTGCACTGCTCGATACTATAATCAAGCACATTCCGGGCCCTGAAGCACTTAAAGGTACACCGCAATTGTTGATCACATCGCTTGAGTATTCCTCGTACATTGGACGTATTGCCGTAGGCCGCGTACACCGTGGAGAACTTAAAGAAAACATGCCGGTTACACTGGTTAAACGCGACCAGTCGGTAGTTCGTACCCGTATTAAGGAACTGCTTATATTCGAAGGTTTTGGAAAAAAGAAAGTACCATCGGTAAGCTCTGGAGAAATCTGTGCCTTGGTGGGTATCGACGGATTTAACATTGGCGATTCGATTTGCGATTACGAAAATCCGGAACCGCTAGAAACTATCGCCATCGACGAGCCTACCATGAGTATGGTGTTCACCATCAATAACTCTCCTTTCTTTGGCCGCGACGGAAAATTTGTAACCTCGCGCCATATTAAAGACCGGTTGGACAAAGAATTGGAAAAGAACGTTGCCCTTCGGGTAGAAAATACCGATTCAGCCGATGCTTTCACCGTTTACGGACGTGGAGTGTTGCACCTTTCGGTACTTATCGAAACGATGCGTCGCGAAGGCTATGAACTTCAAGTTGGTCAGCCACGGGTAATTATTAAAGATGTTGGTGGCGAAAAATGCGAACCTATCGAAATCCTCAGTATCGATATGCCCGAAGAAACTTCAGGAAAAGCTATCGAGTTGGTATCACGCCGCAAAGGCGACTTGCTGAAGATGGAACGTAAAGGAGATCGCATTCACCTCGAATTTAACATCCCATCGCGGGGTATCATTGGCTTACGTAATCAAATACTTACCGCTACTGCCGGGGAAGCCATCATGACCCACCGTTTCCTCGAATTTGCCCCTTGGAAAGGCGAAATTGAAAAGAGAATAAACGGTTCGCTCATTGCCATCGAAACTGGCGAGGCTATTGCTTATGCACTTCACAAATTACAAGATCGTGGAAAGTATTTTGTCGATCCAGGCGAGGAAATATACTCCGGACAGGTAGTTGGCGAACACACCCGTGCAGGCGATCTAGGCCTCAACATCTCAAAAACTAAGAAGCTTAGCAACATGCGTGCTACTGGTACCGATGAGAAAATGAGAATAGCTCCAGCCATCAAGTTTTCGTTGGAAGAAGCTCTTGAATATATTCAAGAAGATGAATATGTTGAAGTTACTCCAAAATCGATTCGTTTACGTAAAATTCTGCTAAACGAAACCGACAGGAAGCGCCAGGCAAATGCCAATAACTAATTAAATATTCTTTAAACACAAAAAAGGCTGAAAGTTAATTTTCAGCCTTTTTTGTGTTTTTAACATCCAAAAATTTTATAAACAGCCTCCACAAGGTTATCAATAAAGTAATCCGCTTTAAGCACAAAATCATCTGCCCCATTGTCCAAAAAGTCCTTTCTAAGTTGTTGGTCGTCATGTCCCGACAAAATAATAACAGGTACTATATTTCCCTGCTTACGGATTTCTTTCAGGCTCTCCATTCCTGTCATGCTCTGATTTCCATCACTATAAAAAAGATAATCCATTACAATCAGGTCGGGGTCTAAATGAAGGTTTGCCAAGCACTCTTCACCCGAAGAAAATGTCCTTACTTCGTAACCATCTTTACTTTTAAAAATATATTCGAGAAGGTTAAGGATAACCTTATCATCATCAATAATAAAAACTAATTTTTCTTTCATCCTGAAAGTAAATTAAGAAGATTCAAAAACTAAACAACATGCTTAAATGCCTTTTATTTACCGGTACAAATAGATACGTAAGTATGATAATTTTGTTTGATAATTCGCATTTATCAAACAAAAAATATCGTATATTATAAATACATTTCTAATCAAAATTAGAGCATTCATCTCCAAATAATTGTTATTCAAATTATTAATACTAACAGTCGTCAAAATCACAATATTTATGTTTGATCTCACAATGAGGGCACTAAACCAACCTCCCAACGGTTCAATCCACACATCTTATTGAAAAAAAAATAAGTTTGCACGCCACTTTAGGATTTAACCCTTAATTTTAGCGCGTAATTTTAATTTTTATTCATTTTATTCTTGCCTAAATGCAATACGACATTGTTATTATCGGAGGAGGCGTTGTTGGTTTGGCAACAGCTTATAAATTAAAGGAAACCAAGCCGGAGCTTTCCATAGCCCTTTTGGAGAAAGAAAACGAACTGGCCAAACATCAAACAGGTAACAATAGTGGCGTAATCCACTCCGGAATTTATTACAAGCCAGGAAGTCTTAAAGCAAAAAACTGCATCAATGGCTACAAATTATTGCTCGATTTCTGCGACCGTGAAAAAATCCTTTACGAGCTGTGTGGTAAAATTATCGTAGCTACCCGCGAAGATGAACTCGAGCGCCTCGAAGCTCTCTACGAACGCGGCTTACAAAATGGATTAACCGAAATAAAAAAAATATCGGCTGCTGAAATAAAAGAATACGAGCCTCATGCCAACGGTATTGCCGGAATCTGGGTTCCTTATACCGGAATCATTGATTACAAAGACGTTTGTGAAAAATATGCAGAACTATTCACAAATAAATATAAAGGCGATATTTTCCTGAATCAAAAAGTAATTGATATAAAGCCCAATACGGGAAATTGCACAATTATAACAAAAGACAAGACTTTTAATGCGAAACTGGTAATCAATACAGCCGGCTTACATTCCGACCAGATTGCATTGTTAACCCGTAAGATAGATGTACGCATAATTCCTTTTAGAGGTGAATATTACGAAGTTAAAAAAGAAAAACATAACCTGGTGAAAAATTTGATATACCCGGTACCTGACCCGGCCTTTCCATTTCTTGGCGTACATTTCACCCGTCGCTTAAAAGGAGGTATCGAAGCTGGACCAAATGCGGTATTTGCCTTTAAAAAAGAAGGTTATAAAAAAACCGACATTAACCTTAAGGAGATGTCATCAGCACTTTCCTGGCCTGGATTTCAGAAAGTAATGTGGAAATACTGGCAAATGGGAATGGGCGAATACTACCGCAGTTTCAATAAATCAGCGTTTACCAAAGCGCTTCAGCGATTATTACCAGACATCAATAAAGCGGACCTGATACCTGGCGGAGCAGGTGTTCGTGCTCAGGCTTGTACTCGCGACGGTGCGCTAATCGATGACTTTCTGATTTATGAAGACCCGCAAATCATCAATGTACTTAACGCTCCTTCACCGGCAGCAACTGCTTCATTATCAATTGGAACAACTATTTCAGAAATGGCGATATCCCGATTTTCTTAACAAGAAGAATTAAATGATGAAGGGTCGTTGTTAGGTTATCAAGTCCCATCAACAAAGGCGTAACGGATAATTAATTTTCATCCATTACGCCTTTTGTTATGCCAGATTTCCGTTACAAACCGGCAGGATTTATCATTGTGTTATTAAACAAACGGGAATTATATTGTTGAATCATGGCCTTAAGCTTTTCTTCCATACCGGAAGCCAACTGTGCACTATCTTTTAGTAAATTATTTTTCAATGGCTTATCGTTTATAAAATCGTACAGACCGGTACTTTTATCACCATCGAACAACAGCATATAACTGCCTTGAAAATAATGATAAATTCCGCCCAAAAAGTTCACAGCATAATCGGGCTTTTCAGTTGAAAAAATGCTCTTTCCAAAAGCCAAAAACGGACGGTTAATGCCCAGATAATCGAGAATTGACGGCATAATATCAGTTTGTTGATTGATCCGCTTGGAAACACCGTGCAAAGTGTTATCACCGGGATGATAGAAAACAATGGGTATCTGAAATAGCCCCGAAGACGTATTATATGCTTTATTCTGCACCTCCCCGGTATGGTCGGCCACCATTACAAACAACGTATTTTTGTACCAGGGCATTTTGGAAATAGTTTGAAAAAACTTACCCAATGAATAATCGGCATAGCGAAGGGCTTTCAATAAATTATTCGGCGCATCGTTAAAAGAATGTGCATATTTTGCAGGTACATAGTACGGATTATGTGACGAAAGCGTGAACACCGTGCTGAAAAACGGCTGGGGAAAGGTGTTAAGCGTTTTGGCGTAAAACTGCAGGAATTCCTCGTCGGAGATGCCCCAGTTACCATCAAAAGCCCCTTCACCCTTATATTCATTCAGCCCATAATATTGTTTGATTCCCGCGATATGTGCAAATTCGTCAAAACCCATGGTTCCGTTGCGACCACCATGAAAAAACGAAGTATGATAACCTTCTTTGTCGAGAATAGTAGGAAGGGCTATAAGCCTGTTCCCCGAAAACCGGGAGGAAATGTACGAATCGTCCATAAATGCTGGCAAACCAGCCAAAATTGCAGGGACGGCTTCGATGGAACGTTTTCCATTGGCAAAAGCGTTTTCATAAATCAAGCCCTGTCGTGCAATGCTGTCGAAACATGGGGTATAGCCTTTCCCATCGTTTAGCAAGCCTATCAGTTCCTTCGAAAAGCTTTCGAGAATGATAATCACTACATTCGTTCTTTTTTTAACCCCCAAGCCATGAAATTGTTGTTCTGGAGTATATATTGAGGACAACTTCTTCTCGTCAAAATAGACTACCGGTTTAATTTCCTCTTCATTAAGGGTTTGCAATATGGTAAAAGGCGTATTCAATATTAAAGGGACATTGGCGGTAGATGTATAACGGGCAGCAGAAATAATCCTGACAGGCTTAAGGCCGAGCCCCCGGGCACCTGCAAACAAAAGTCCTACAACAAAAATAAAAGCCACAATAACTTTAGCCCACGCTTTCAGGTCAAAATCGTACCGACCAGTTTCCCGAAAGGGAGAACGTCTTATCGCCAGTATTCCGCCCAATACACATGCCAGCCAGGTTAGCGCAATAAACCAAAAATCTTTAATAAACTGTGGTAAAAGAATTAAAGTATCATTGCTCATGAAGATATATCTAAATAAATCGGCGGTAGAACGTTTTGCCGTGAATTTAAAATATTCCGAATCGGTAAAATTGAGCAGCAGCAAAAAAAAGTTTACTACATAAAATAGAATAGTTACAACCTTCTTATAATTAATATTATGAACAAAATTAAACGGCAGCAAGTAAAGTACTATAAAAAGAAGATTGCAATAGATAATGGAGGTAAAATCGAATCTTACACCATAAAAAAAGACTTTAAAAAGTTCACCAAATGAATTATCTCCAAAAGTATTATGATTAATAACATAAAAAAACAACCTGCTTAGGCTGTATAAAACAATAATAATGAATAATTTATAAAGAAGATTGGCGATTTGCCTTACGTATGCCCCCATAATATCGATTAAAATTTAAAATGCCACAAAACTATAAAAAGTACTCAGGACTTTATATGCTCTTGCCCCTTTCCAGCGGCAATCCCTGACGTAGCCAGTTGGCCAGACCTCCCCGCAAATGACAAGCCTGTAAAATACCTCGCGAGGAAACAATCAAACATCCGTCAACGCTCGATTCGCCATAAGCATCGTAAACCAGCACAGGACGGTCGACATCGAGTGTATCGACGATAGTCCGCAAAACCTTATCAGTTGGCGCCCATATGGCTCCCGGAATCCTGCCTTTCCGAAAAGCTTTCTTATCACGAATATCGATAACTACCGTCAGCCTGTTTTGCTGGATAAAAGCGTTAAATTCCGCAGCATCAATCTCCCGGCAAGTACTGAATTTCTTTTGAGCCAGCACTGGAACCGAAAACCACAGAACGACCAAACATAACAGAAACCACTTCAAATTGTTCATCTATCCAACGATTTAAGCAGTGCAAATGTAAGATTACAAATCGTTACTATTTCGGTCAACCTTAAATTTTACTGATAAAATTGTTCATCTAAAATTCAAAAAGGTGTATATTTATAATAATCTAATTATAAGTATTATATGTCTATACTTTCAAATTTGCTCAATTTGTTTTATCCCAGGCTTTGTGCGGCATGCGACGACACGCTGTACCGAAACGAACCTTTTTTGTGTACGGGCTGTCATTACAATCTCCCGCGTACCAATTTTCATAAAAATGATGAAAATGATGTGGCTAAAATTTTCTGGGGTCGCGTTCCGGTACAATATGCCACGGCCTTTTATCATTTCCAAAAAGGCGGACTGGTACAAAACCTGATGCACAAACTTAAATATAAGGGACAAAAGGAGATAGGCTCTGAGTTAGGGAAGATTATCGGAAAAGAGTTATGTCAATCAAATTTTAATGAAGTTGACGTTATCGTTCCGGTTCCGCTGCATAAAAGCAAACTTCGCAAGCGCGGATATAACCAAAGCGAGTGCATTGCAGTAGGTATTGCCGAAGCGATGAACAAGCCCATGGACATATCAACACTTTACAGGGCCAAAGCCAATGCCACGCAAACCCGCAAACACCGTTTCGAACGCTGGACAAACGTAGAAAGCATTTTCGCGCTGAAACATCCGGAAACCATTGCCAATAAACATATTCTTATTGTAGATGACGTAGTTACCACCGGAGCAACCCTCGAAGCCTGCGCCAATGCATTACTTCAGGCAGAGAATGTAAAAGTAAGCATCGTAACCCTGGCTTATGCCTGATTTCAACTATTCCAACGGTAGGTATCTAACTGAAAACCTGCTAATACCAAAACTCTGTCCACCACGGTAAGTACAAGTTCTCGAATATCCGTAGGTCTGGAATAAAACGAAGGCGATGCCGGACAGATAATCGCTCCAGCTTCGGTAAGCAGTTTCATATTATTGATATGGATGAGGCTGTACGGCGTATCACGAGCAACCAAGATGAGTTTGCGGCGTTCTTTCAGCATTACATCGGCAGTGCGGGTAATCAGGTCGTCGGATACCCCGTGGGCAATGCGCCCCATGGTGCCCATGGTACACGGACAGACAATAGCCACATCGTAATCAGAACTTCCGGATGCAAACGGTGCATAAAAATTATCACGGTCGAAACGCTTAAAGGGAATATTTTCCACTCGTTCACCAAGTTCATATTCCCAAACTTCGCGCCCTTTAGACGAAAACACCACAGCCACATCATCCCACTGCAATTTAATCTCCAACAGCCGTTCAAACAAAACTTTGGCATAAATAGCACCACTGGCACCGGTAACACAAACAACAACTTTTTTCAAGCCCCTCTCCTTCCCTATTATTATAGTGATTAAGCAATTACCTGACTAGTTATTAAGAAACATAATCGCTTAATAATTTAATTATTTAGTTCCAAACAAATCAAATAATCTATCTTTCAGGATATCAACGCCAACACCTGCGGTCTCTTTTATAAATTCAACCTTGCGAAAGCCGGGTGCAGCCACCTCTTTCGGATCTATTAGAAAGATAGGAACATTTTTAGGCACATAATTCACCAGACCGGCTGCCGGATAAACGTTAAGCGACGAACCAATCACAGCAAAAGCATCAGCATCCTGAATAAGTTCAACGGCATCGCTAAAGGCAGGAACCGCCTCGCCAAACCATACGATAAAAGGTCGTAGCTGTGCCCCTTTCGCACATTTATCGCCCCACTTAATATCGTTATAACCAATATCATAAACCAACGACGAATCCTCCGAGCTACAGGCCTTGGTCAGTTCTCCGTGCAAATGCAATACATTAGAGCTTCCGGCCTGTTCGTGAAGATTATCAATATTTTGCGTGATGACCTGAACCTCGAAATATTTTTCAAGATCGGCCAGCCCTTTATGACCGGCATTAGGTTTGGCCGTTAGTAACTGCCGACGACGGGCATTGTAAAATTCCAACACCAACTGCGGATTCTTATACCAGCCATCAATACTGGCAACAGTCATCACATCATACTCTTCCCATAAACCGTCGCTATCGCGGAATGTCTTTAAACCACTCTCGGCACTCATTCCGGCACCTGTTAAAATACAAAGCTTAGGCATCTTAGTTTAAATTTAAAACCGATTTCCTGTTACAGGAAACTCATGGCTAAAGTTCTCAAATTTACAAAACCCTCAGAATGGTTATCCCTCAAAATAATATATTACCTTAGCCTCACTAAAAAAATCTTCCCAAACCTTATATAAAGTTCTACAATCCAAATGATTGACCAAAGTACCGTTGACCGTATTTTTGAAGCTTCGCAAATTATCGACGTTGTTCAGGACTATATTCCCCTGAAACGGCGTGGGGTCAACTATTTGGGAAATTGTCCTTTCCATAACGAAAAAACGCCTTCGTTTACCGTTTCGCCCGCCAAAAATATTTTCAAATGCTTTGGTTGCGGAAAAGGCGGAAATCCCGTGAACTTTGTAATGGAGTACGAAAAGATAAGCTATTACGAAGCGCTTAAAGTTCTTGCGAAACGTTATCATATTGAGATTGTTGAAGCCCAGCAATCCGAAGAAGCTCTTCAGCAGAAATCCGACCGCGAGAGTATGCTCATTGTTTCCGATTTCGCACGTAAATTATTTATCGACAATATTTTAACCCATAACGAAGGACGAACTATCGGCCTGAGCTATTTTAAAGAACGCGGCTTCAGGGAAGATACAATCAAAAAATTCGAACTTGGCTATTGCCTCGAAGAACGCGACAATTTCACACAAAAAGCCCAGAAACAAGGCTACAAGCTCGAATATCTCGTTAAAACCGGACTCACCATCCATAGCGAAGGCCATTCGCCGTTCGACCGCTTCTCGGGACGCGTAATGTTCCCCATCCACGATCTTACCGGAAAGGTAATTGCCTTTGGTGGTCGTGTAATGAAAACCGACAAAAAAACGGCCAAGTACCTCAACTCGCCCGAATCGGACATCTATCACAAAAGCAACGTCCTTTACGGAATTTTTCAGGCGAAAAAAGCTATCGTTCAGTTTGATAAATGCTATCTGGTTGAAGGTTATACCGACGTAATTTCAATGCATCAAGCGGGAATTGAAAATGTGGTAGCTTCGTCAGGAACTTCGCTCACAGCAGAGCAAATACGGCTCATGAAGCGATTTACCAACAACATCACCATCTTGTACGACGGTGACCCGGCCGGTATCAAGGCTTCGCTGCGTGGTATTGACCTTATTCTCGAAGAAGGGATGAACGTACGGGTTATCCTGCTGCCAACGCCCGAAGACCCGGATTCGTTTGCCCGTTCGCACAGCACGTCGGAACTAACCGAATATCTTCAGAATAACGAAACTGATTTTATTCACTTTAAAACCAGTCTTTTACTCGATGAAGTTCAAAACGACCCCATAAAACGGGCCCAGGCAATTTCTGAAATTGTAAAGTCTATTTCCATTGTCCCCGATGCCATTACCCGGAGCCTTTTTCTCCGCGAATGCTCAAAGATTCTGGAAGTTGAAGAAAATGTTCTTTACGCTGAAGTGCTCAAACTCCGTCAATCTTCGAACGAAAAAAAGTTCAACCGCGAAAGCCCCTCCTTCATTCCGCAACCGGTTGATAATAAAGTGGCAACGCCAATCGAGATCAACGATTTGGAAGTGGTTGAACGCGAAATCGTACGGCTAATGCTCATTTACGGCCAACATCCGCTTTTTGAACTTACAAACGAAGACAACATTGTTACCCGTGAACTTACTGTGGAAGAATATCTTGTACAGGAAATTCAACGCGACGAACTCGAATTTACCAACCCCGCTTACCGACAAATTTTCGAAGCCTTCCAACATTTTGTAAACAACGCACAGCTTGTTGATAACAAATACTTTATAAACCATCCGGAAGTGCTGATCAGCAAAACCACGGTCGACCTCATCTCTCAAAAATATGAGCTCAGTAAAATGTACACGAAAAAAGAAGTCTTTCTCGAAACCGAGGATATGAAGCTTAAAACAACCGTTCCGGAACTTACCCTCACCTACAAGACCAAACGTATAAAACTGATGATAAAGCAGGTACAAGTTAAACTTCTGGAAGCCCAAAAAAACAACGAAACCGAAGAGCTGCTAAACCTACAGCAACAACTAATGCTGCTATTCAGCCTTTACGGCGAAGCAGCCAAAGGGTTGGGCAATCGTGTAATTGTTTAAAATATACACAAAACCCTTAATATTAAGTTGAAAAATTCCCAATAAAATCTTATCTTTAGAAAGCTAACATAGTCCCATACATTTAACAGGATTGGCTTATGAAGATCGATTTGGCACAATACCTCAAAGAAAGGTACGAAGAACGAAATGTCATTAAATCGGACCCGGGGCCTGTAATCACCATCTCCCGCCTCACCGGCTGCCCGGGGAAAAAAGTATCCCAACGTCTTACTGAATTACTGAACCAGCGATGTCTTGAACTGAATCGTAAGGACAACTGGAAATGGATAGGAAAAGAACTCTTTGTCGAAGCCGCCAAAGAACTCGATCTTGAACCTGAAGTGGTAGAAGAAATACTTACGCATAAACGGAACATTATCGATCAAATTTTAAGCTCACAAACCCGTAAATTTTATAAAAACGATATTACGGTCCGCAAGACCTTGGGCGAAGTAATCCGTTCGATGGCTAACGACGGGCATGTTGTAATCCTTGGGCGTGGTGGCGTTTCCATAACCCGAGATATATACCGATCGTTGCACATTTCCCTGCAAGCACCTATTGAATGGAGGGTAAAGATTATTAGCGAGAAAGAAAACATAAGCCGCGACGAGGCTCTGAAATACATCACCGAAATGGATAAAAACAGAAGCCAATACCGTCATTTTTTTGAAGCGAAAACAAACAAACCTATCGAATTTGACATTAATTTTAACTGTGAAACTCTCTGCGTAGAAGACATTGCTCAGGCCATCTTTAAAATTGCAGAAACAAAAAAACTCATTTAACAAAAAATATTACGATTCAGTACCGAATACTAAACATATAATAAAAAAAGCCGTCATCTGACGGCTTTTTTTATTATAAATCAACAACTTAAATTCTATTTAGCACCATTTGTCTTTGGTTGAACATCAAACCGAACGGTTTTGTCCCAAACGTTACCTTCCTTTTTAATCTTGTCGAGATAAAAGGCACGGAACATGATAAAAATCCATAACTGACAATAAGAGAAATACATAACAAGAATTAATAACAAGTTCTTCGGTTTATCCTCTCTGTCGAACGAAATGGCCAGCATAATCTCGAAAATAAACAGGATAAAGGCCATCAACCAAACCACCGAATACGGCCCCGGCAACGGAATACTGATAAGACTCAGCAAACTTAAAAGGCACAGAATATCGGAAACGATAATGGCAAAAAAGAAGATATAATACAAAGCCAGCGTGTAAAGCAAATCGAACCGGAGACGCTTGTTCTTAAAATGAGGAATAAGTTTAAAAAACTTTGCAATTACATAGTTATTACCTCGTACCCAACGAACGCGCTGCTTAATCCATACTTTCCAGGTTTCAGGTTCCTGTTCGTACGTAATTGCATAAGGACAAAATTTAATTTTATAGCCAAGCTCGTAGATACGAATACTCAACTCGGAGTCCTCGGTAAGCGCTTCCTCGTCCCAGCCTTCGAGTTCGTCGATAAGCCAGCGCCACATTACAAAGTTGGTTCCGGGCAAAGTGGCGATGTTGTGCATTTGCCAACGTCCGGCCTGAAGCATAGACTGGAAACTCAACGTTTCAATGTTGATAAACTTGGTAAGCAGATTACGGTCTTTGTTAACGGTACGGAACTTACCAATAACAGCACCAAGTTCCTTGTTCGAAACAAGATTTGCTACCAGGTAATAAAGCGCTTTGGGATCAGGCGTATTATCCGCATCGTAAATGGCAATAACATCCGACTTGGCTTGCTTTACGGCAAGGTTCAATGCCCGTGATTTTCCTTTACCACCTTGTCCTTTAGGAACATCATAAAGAACAACGCGCGAATCCTCTGCTGCATAGCTTTCAATGATTTCTTTCGTACGGTCTTTAGATCCATCGTTAATTACCATGATTTTTAGCTTATCCTTTGGATATTCGAGCTTAAGCATGGCCTCGATAGTATGGGAAATAACCTTGTCTTCGTTGTGTGCCGGAATAAGAATGGTACAAGTCGGGAAATCATAGGATTGTTGGTCAACTTCCTTTTTTTCCTTCATCGACTTTATAAAATTGATGTATCCATAAACGCTGAAAATAAACTGATACCCAATCATAAACCAGATCAGGATTACGCTTACCAGGAATACGACTTCTAAAATTGTCATAAGGTTTTTATTATTAAGTATTTACTATTCAATAGGTTTAGGAGCAAGCCGTAAGGGAAGGGTGAGCCCTTACGGCTTTATATTTAATTTTCTAACCGACGGCGTACTACTTTTAGTCCAAAGTACATGAGTACCAGCAAAATTACCGCCAGAGTGCCGTAAATGGCGATGGCACTGATAGACCATAAACTGGTGAGGTTCATTCCATAGGTAAATTGGTCGCCGGTAATAATTTCAACGGTATGTTTGCCCGAAGGGAGCATCAGGGTAAAACAATCGTTACCATTAAGAACTTCGAATTTAACATCCTTACCATCAATTTTTACCGAAGTTGGCTTGCGGTTTAACGAAACCAGAGCCCTTTCATAACTATCGTAGGTAAAGTTCACCTGACGCATATCATATTTAATATCGAGCAGGTTTCCGGTGAACGAAAGCAACTGTGGTTGAAGCTCAACCGTCGAAAAACCCGGAATATCCTGAGAATGAATGCTAATAGTATGCTTCCCTGCAGGAATAATAAAATTATTCTCGCGATAGCCAATTACCGACTGATCGTCAACCTTTATAACCCGTATATTTTTAGGTAATTGAAGGATAAACGATACCGGAGAATTCACTTCGTAGCCATTATCGGTATATTCATATTTAACAGGACTGGAACTTGCATAAGAGAAGTACGATAAGTCCTGTGGATTGCACGAACCTTCGCTGTAAATAGTAAAACGTGGAGCACCGATAGCAGCCGAATTAATTAACTGGTAGCTTTCAATACCTGTTTGTGTAAGGGTAGGGAAGGGGGTTACCTGATCTCCGGTTCGCAGGTTATAGATGTTCAAGTCAACCAACAACTTAGATGGATCTGCCATTTTCTGGGCATAGAACTTTCCAAACCCGGCATATCGGTCGGGAGTTGTTGACCACTTGCTGGCAGGGTCCTCAGCCTGAAGCATAAAACCATACTTTTTCTGCAACTCAACCATTTTTTCGGAACTTATTCCATGATATTCTTTCAGTTCAGGAGAAAAGTAGGTATCCATTACCGTTACCATAACCCCGAAACCAGGCTTCGATTTGGCGATGGCATTGAATGCGGTAAGAAACTGTTCGTGCAACCAGGTTATTTTATTAACACGATAATTTACAACGCTTTCCTTAGCTTTTGCATTACGTTTCCAGAAGTATGGAGAACCGGGGTTAAAAATTTGTTTCAGGTCGAAACCATACTGACGCTTAAACTCAGCACAAGCCGATGGGTGCATTGGAGCAAAAATCGTATCATTTTCGAAGCCCTTCGAGCCGGCCTCAAAATACAACTCGGCGAGGTTTACACCATCCCAGTCATATTTTTTCAAAAAGGTGTTGTATTCCGAAATAACCGCAGCTAAACATTTACTATCGGTCAATGCCATCGGGAAACGCCAGGAGGCTTTGGTCAAATCTTGATTTTTGAAATTCTTTTCGCGCCATTCGGGATGCTTTTCCCAAAATTTTTCACTCACATAAGGCGGTTCGAGCCAGGCGTAAACAAGCAAACCGTTAGCATGCGCCAATTTAATCAACCGGTTATAATCGTAGGTATATTTCTTATAATCGATCCATCCACCAATATGAATAACCCTGATTCCCTGTTTTACCCACAGTTTTACAAGATTTTCGGCACTTGTATTTTTGCGGAAGCTTGGATCGAAATAAACTTCGAGGTTTTCGCGTTTAAATACAGGCTGTACCTGAAAATATCTTTTCACATATTCGAGGGCATACGGATAATAGCTATAGCCGAGTGCAGAATTTGGATCGAAAGCGGTATTGAAATACATAACTTTTCCCTGACCATAGTCGCGGCCAATAACCACAGGCAAACCAGTTGAAGCATCTTCGCAGAAGATTTCATCCTCGCTATCGTAATCAAATTTAAAGGCCAACGGGCTTGTCCGCCACGAAATAATCTCTTGCGGGAAAAATTTATCGCGGATTTGATGAAGCTTCATATCTGCCTTCAGAAACTTAATGCCGAATTTTTCTATCAGCTTATTTTTGCGGTCAGTAATCAGGTTTCCGCCCTTTTTAACATATTTAAGGATGCGGTCGCTGTCGAAGAACGTCAACGAATCGACATAAGCGTAAGGTACAACCAAAAGGTTGCATTGTTTCAAATCGAGATCCTCACCAATAAATACGGTATCAACATTGATATTTACACTTTTGAAGATAGATACGAGCGAAGATTGGTCGTTATACGCAGCACCTTTAGCATATTGGTTCCAACAAACCGATACGCGGGCTTCGCGCCAGTTTTTATTGCCAAACCAACTGGCGTAGGTACTTCTTAACTTCTGCATGAACTTATCCTTAAAAGTAGGCTCTGTGATATGATAATCAACACCTTCGGCGAAATACATTTCTCCAGGGTTCAGAATCACCGACTTTTTAACATCACCCTTCACGCGCTCATCCGAAAATGATTTCTTAATAACCTCACCTTCGGCATTATAATAAACCTCATGCAGGTATGAATTATCGATATTCATTTTGTAAGACTGGCTTCCAGTCATCACGATCTTATCGTGAATCTTCACCCAATTGTTCTGCTCACGAAGGTTCATGAATTTAAAGCCTTTGCCTTTAATGCCATCGGTAAGCTTCTTCAACAAATCGAGGTCGAGGAACGGATGGAAGAAAAATGACACAATACCATCGCGTACCTGGTGAATCATTTCGGCATTTTTAATAACCCGGTTTACGTAAGCCAAACTGGTATCCTTATTGGAACTCAACGGAATATAGCCAAGATTCTCGGGATAAATTTTCTGTCCGTAAAGATCCTTTTGAATGGTATATGGGAAATATTGCCCGTAATCGAGTTTATTGATAACCATACGCTGTTCAACCGAAGTGCTGAAAAACTTAGAAACAGCCTGATATGTTTTGATAGACCCCATATAGTGCGGAGTTTCCCAAGCGATAGGGAAGAGGCCATTCTTAAAGAACTCATCCAGTCCCATTTCTATTTTCTTGGAAAAAGCATCAACATCCTCATCAATGATGGGACGGTCGTTGGCCAAATCCCAAAACTCGGCGTCATCAGTTGATAGCCCTTTATATTGGTGTGTTACACCGTGCATCACAATAGATCCGCCGTTGCGAACCATGTATTTCAAAGCATCTACAATTTCCGGACGGTCGGTAAGGGTTACCCGACGATCTTCGGCAGGATTTATATAAATAGGCACCACCCCAACCAGAAACGGAATTCCGCGTTCGGAAAGAATGTCGGCAATCTCCCGCAGTTTGTCGGGATTATGCATGGGCGTAACATCCTCAATACGAATGATTGCCTGATGTGACTGAGCATGATTTTCGCCCAAAATATCATGTAACTTATCCGAAAAGAAGAGATAACGGTCAGTTTCGGTCGCGCCAATAAACGGAAGGTCGGCCACATAAACAAGGTTACCGGCCTTGAGCATATACGGGGTTTCCTTTTTAGGCTTTGACGAAATGGCTGTTGCCCAAACATCTACCTTACTTTTATCACTGATATTTACAATATTAATCTCGGGAACACCTTTGGAATAGGTAACACTGCCGGCTTTAACGGAATAAAACGGGGTTACTTTGTCGAAATTTGACACGCCAAAACCAAAGCGCTTTTGGGTATCAAATTTTTTAGAAAACTCAGCAAATCCCGAATTTATCCAAACCACCTGTTTTGATGTTCCAAAAACATCACGTCCAAAAGTTGCAGGTACTTGGTAAGCAGGCGAATACCCGACATAAAACACAATGTCGTATTTATCGATCTCGCGCGGTTTATAGGCTGCAACCCCGTTAATAGTAACGGCAGTTTTGAAGTGTCCCAGTAATTGAACCAGTTCACGGCCTTGCGCGGAAGGGATACTCTTCAGGTCGTAGTTGCCTTCAACAAGAACGAGCACTTTTTTTGCCGTTCCTGACTGGGCACTTACAAAACCAAAAGACAGTATTGCCAGCAGAAAAAAAACGAAAAGTTTCTTCATGTAAAACGTTTTTTAATTAGTAACTATTTATGTTTAGCAATATTAACGTGGATCGAACTCAATAATCTCCTCGTTGGCAAGGCCAAAATAATTTTTAATGATTTTTACGGTTCTATCGGACGAAAGCCCGTCGCCATAAGGATTTACGGCATTAGCCATTTTCTTGTACTCATTTTCATCTTCAATGAGCTTAAGGGCTGTATTGTAGATGGTTTCTTCTTCGAGCCCAACTAATTTTACGGTTCCGAAGTTAACAGCATCGGGGCGCTCAGTTACGTAACGCAGGCAAAGGATTGGAATACCAAAGTGCGGGCCTTCTTCCTGAACTCCACCCGAATCGGTAAGAATCAAATACGACTTAGCCATGATGTTAACAAAATCGAGATAATCGAGCGGTTCGATAAGTTTAACATTAGGCATATCTTTCAGGATAGGAATCACGGCATCGCGAACGATAGGATTCATATGAACGGGGAACACAAATGCAAAGTCGGGATATTGCTGGGCCAGACGTTTAATGGCACGGGCAGCGCCTTCCATGGGTTTTCCCCAGTTTTCGCGACGGTGCATGGTTACCAACACAATCTTCTTATTTTGATTTACCACTTCGGTTAATACCGGAACGGTAAACTCATAATTTTCTTTTACCGAATACTCAAGGGCATCCACAACGGTATTTCCGGTTACGAAAATGGTTTTGGGGTCAACGTTTTCTTTGAGCAACGAATCTTTGGCTGTTTTGGTAGGTGCAAAGTGCAGATCGGTGATACAGCCGGTGATACGACGGTTGATTTCTTCTGGGAATGGGTTCATCTTATCGTCGGTACGAAGGCCGGCTTCAACGTGTCCAACAGGAATTTGACGATAAAAAGCAGCAAGACTTCCGATGCAGGTAGTAGAAGTATCGCCTTGAACCAAAACCATATCAGGCTTTTCCTTTTCAAGAATTTCATCAATTCCGGTAATAATTTTTGCTGTCAAACTTGCCAAGGTTTGTTTCGGCGCCATGATATCGAGGTCATAGTCGGGCTTAATTTTAAACACTTCCAAAACCTGGTCGAGCATTTGCCGATGTTGTGCAGTTGCGATGGTAACCACATCAAAATATTCAGGATGTCTTTGTAATTCGAGGATTACAGGCGCCTGCTTGATGGTGTCGGGCCTTGTTCCGAAGATGACAGCAATTTTTTTACGGTTCATTATTACGTTGATTTATAAATTATTGGGTTTAGGTTTATTTCTCTATATAAAAAAGATGCAAATTAAATCATTTTTTTGTGTTGCCCTTTATTCAAATCCTAAAAAACTGATTTTTAAGTCTTTGATTTTCATTTTTGTTCCATACCTGTTATTGAACCAGATATGAAACGTATGTCCACGAGGATCAGGATAATCCTTCATCGAATAAATATCTTCATCGACGTACGAAACCCAACTATCGGCATTCTTAGGTACGGCAATAAACTCGCGGATATCCTTGGTTGAGCGGAGCAATTCCTTCACATTATTCTCCGAATTTATAGCCGTGGTAAGCAGCGGCAAAAACTCCATTGTAGAAGGTTTAAACTGAACCTGATATGATGTTTTGACCAATATCTTCCTAAAATTTGACGGCGGCTTGAAGCCCTTTATCATATCGTCGTAAGGTTCCTCGTTACGGATAAATTTCGGAACCGGATCGGAAAACGTTTTAATTTCGTGATATTTCACATCGTAAATATTTTCTGATGCCGGATAGAGCTTGTTATTCTGGCAAACGTAAGCATTGATAAACTTGAAGTTTTCGCGTATTTTGGCCATTTTCGTCATCATTCCGTCGTCTTCCACTTGTTGCAGTTCCAAGCCGGGCTTTAGCTTATAAAGTTGATTTTCGCCGATATAATAATCACCATAAAGGTAATCCTGAATATTCCGGTTGGTAAGCATAAACGGGATATGATGGATGTTCCGGAACGTGCGGCAAGTATCGAGTTCGTCGCCGACCCAAGGCACATACCTTGGCGAATATTTAAGATGGTACGAATCTTTCAAAAACGAAAGCAGGGTAGGGGCAATGTTCATGTGCGAGTTTACCGAGTTGAAACGCACCGTCTTTTTAAGCATTGGCGAATAAATGATTAGCGGAACGTTATAATCGTCAATCTCATTGCGGGTAGGGTAGAAGCCATGGTGGTGGTCGCCAGTAATCACAAAAATGGTATTTTTGTATTCAGGCCGCTTCTTATACTGGTTAAAAAAATTTCGCAAACAGTTGTCGGTAAACAGAAAGCTAGCAAACATAGGCCTGTACATCCGTAATTTACGCTTTTTTGACTCCGACAGTTTACGCTTTTTTAGCTCCTGATCGAACATTTTGCCGTAATAGGCCGATTGGTCAAAGATAAACGGTGTATGAGTTGTAAGCGTAAGATAAACACTAACATAAGGCTGTTTACCAATCAAATCCATAATTTCGAAACTGTGCCTGAACAGTGCATCGTCAGGATAACCGATAGAATAACCTTCTTTGTCGCCACCCATCATCTTATACTTTTTGCCAAACTCCACCGAAACATAATCGGTTCCCTGCAAGCGCATAAACGCACCGAAATTGTCGAAGTTAACGGTTCCACCTACAAAATAATACGAATTGTAATCGTTCTTTTTCAATATTTTAAGTAACGAGATATGCTCAGGAGGTTCGGTGAGCAGGGTAAACCCCTTGTTTCCGAATGGCAACGATCCAACAATGGATGGCAACGATCCAAACGTTCCCTGCGCATTGCTCAAACAGTTGTACCACGAGAGGCTCTTGTTTGCCAACGAATCGAGAAACGGTGTAAAACTGGTAGCTTCGGCATCGGGACCGCTAAAATCGCGCGAAAGACTTTCTACAATCACAAAAACGATGTTAGGAATGGTATCGCTCTGGCGGAAAAAATCCTTCAGCACATTTTTTGACTCATCGATATGTAGCAGCGGGTATTCCTTATCAGTAAACTGAAATTTATTTAACTGCTGATAATCCTCAATCTCCTTAGCAACTTCGGCCTTATCTCCGAGACGGGCTTTCATGGCATCCTTCTTAAAAAGAAAAGCATAACTGTCGGAAGTAAAATAATGAAGCTTGTTGGCCACAAAATAATACTCCTGCATCTGCTCATAGTTTTTAGCCTTTGGCGCCGAAAATCCTAAAAAAACAAACGATAATACAGACAAGGTGGTTAACGTCCATACCTGAAACGGCTTCAGTTCGACCTTACGAAAGAGAAACCAGTAAAACACATAATATAAAGGTAGATAAAAAAACAACGGAAACATAATATGCATGCGGCCTGTAGCAACTTCGGCCATGGTTGAAAACGACTCGGACGGGGCGCGCACAAACAATTCATGATCAAAAGGAACGAGGCGTTCGGAGAAAACCACTAAAAGTCCGTAACAGCCCAGAATGGCAAGCCCGTTGGCCACCAACATAAAAATCCGCCCGGCTTTGGCTGAAACCAGATATATTAAAATGAAAGGAACAAGCAACAGAAGACCATAAATAAGCCATGTCCAGGTATCGAAAAAAAAGCTCCTCAAAAAAACGCCCAAGACGTTATGGGCAAAGCATAGCTTTATTCCCGAAGTAAAGTATTCGAAAAACCTAAGCAGGTAAAATACAATCAGTAAAGGAAGTGTAATCTTAAAATAATCAGCAAGACAAACCTTCCATTTATCCGAAAAGGCTGTTTTTTGCATGGCTGAAATTAAATTCAAAATAGGTTAGTTTAAAGTTCCTGTAATCAATTTAGTTGGAGGCAGGGAAGAAGAGTGGTTATTTATGATGGGATTTGATATTAAGCATGGCATTGGCCGAAGCTTTGCCCCCAGGCTTGGGTGATACTTTAGGCTTTGCCGATGGAATTTCCTTTTTAAGGAATATACCCTTGGCATTGTAGCGTAAAAGCTGCTTGTCTGAACCTTTCTGGATTAAGACTTCGTACGAGATGACATCTTTATTCTTAACCTTAAATGCTTCGGTGATGGTATATCCGGGATATTTTTCGGCAATATCGGCAGTAATTGCAGGTAATAATTCGGATGGCCGCACAGCCGTTTTGGTTTCGGCGGCAACATACAGGGTAAATAAGATGGCTGTCAAAAAAATAGCCAATACTCGTTTCATGGAGGGTAGAGGTATAAACAAGCCTGTAAAAGGTTAAACTCTACAGGCTTGCCTTATTATATAAATTTATTCGTTGGAGATTTATTAGATTATTACAAACTACCCGATTAATTCTGAGCAGCTTCTTTAACTTTTTTTACACTCTTATGAACTTTGCTTGTGGTTGCCTTTTTGGCAGAATCAACCTTTGCATAATCCTTTTTAATCTGACTTTTGTGACCTTTTGCACTTTGAGCACAATCTGCCTTTACATCAGCAGCAGATTTATTACCAGATTGAAGGTCTGAACCAGCTTTTTTAGCGTCAGCTTTCATTCCTTTACCGGTCTTTTTAACATTAGCTTTTGCTTCTTTACCGGTTTTCACTGCGTCAGCCTTTACTTCTTTACTGGTGTTCGTGGCTTCGGTCTTTACGTCTTGAGCTTTACTTTTAACATCGTCCGCTGTAACGGTTGGAATTTGAGCCAAAACCGAACCAGCCATAAAAACGGTCAGAGCGGCTAATGAAAATACTTTCTTCATAGGATTAAAATTAAGTTAGGGAAAACATTTAAATTTTAAGTCGTGTTAAAAGTATTTTCCGATTCTGTACTAATTCTGAAGATTCAGGACAAATTCAATTTTGTAACTAAAATATCTAAAATCTTGATTTGATGGTAATGATATGCTCATCTCCCTGATTAACATAACTTATAGACATTTTACCAGTATCGCATATCTTTTTTACAATAGCAAGCCCTAGTCCCAGTGAATCAGTATTTTGACTTCGTTTCTTGAACCGACTAAATAAATCAAGAGGATTTTCGTCACCAGGCAGCGGATTGCCCGAGTTAGAAATTATTAACGTGTTATCTTCAATCGAAATACGGATATAACCATTGATTATATTGTGTTTTATTGCATTACCTATAAGATTATTCACCAATATTTCGGCCAACACATAGTTCATGCTCACAAACATAGGTCTACGAATAGTTTTTTCGAGAGAAAGGTTTTTATGCTCAATAAAATCGGCAAAGCTTTCGAGCGAATGTTCGACCAGTAAAGCCATATCCACAGACTCTACTTCAACGTATTGATTGTTCTCGATACGGGCAATCAAAATCAGCCCGGAGTTAAGTTTCGACAAACGCGTTGCCGCTTTGCTAATGGTATCGATAAGCTCAGCCTGGGCAGGGGTAAGGTCTTCGGATTGTACCAAAATTTCGAGCTTCGATTTAATGATAGCCAACGGTGTTTGTATCTCGTGCGAGGCGTTTTCGGTAAATTCCTTCAGGTTATAAAAATCCTGCCGTATCTTCCGCGACATGGAATTTAGCACCTTATTCAACCGGTCAAATTCAGCAATATCTGTTGGTTGAAACTCCATCAGGGCCGTATCCTTAACGTCATATCTTGTTATCTTTTTCAAGGTATTGTAAAATGGCCGCCACAAACTTTTGGAAATCATGTAATTAATAAGTCCTAAAAGCAACATCAGGAAAAGAAACATCGACAGCAGAACCTCAGCCACACTGCGGAATAACTCGTGTATACCGCTAAGCGGCTGCAAAATACCAATATAATACCCATGCTTGCGGGCATTACTGAAAACACTTAGGTAGCGGTAATTGGTTTCTTCGCTCGAAATAGTATCCAGTATAGCAGTGTCTTTAAGCGAAAAAGAAGGTTTAACTCCACGATTATACACAATTACTTCAATTTCGTGGCCAAAACGCGAGGTATAATCCGGGACATCGGGATTATGGTGAATTTCTGTTTCAATGATGGCTTTTTCGGTAAGCAGCCCCTCGTCTATCTGCTTATAAAACAAATGTTTTAGCATGCCATAAAACCCAAATCCACCGATGATGAAAACAAACAGCGAAGTGGAAAAGAACAGTATAAGGGTTTTGTTTAATAGTTTCACAAAGGTTGGGGCGTTTTATCCCGTAAAAATAGTAAAATTTGAACGCTAACAGAACAGCCACTGATTACACGAATTGATACGAAGATGTTAGGTACCAATTCATGAACCGGTGGCTGTTCCTATATTTTCAACCGAAATTCAATAAATTATAAGTGTTTCAACCTATTGAGATAAACGGTAATATCCTCGGTAAGTTTATTAATACTGTTTGTTATATCCTCGCTGGCCCTCGAATTTTGCTGAACAATGAGGTTAAGCTGTATAATAGCATCGTTGATTTGAGAGGCTCCTGAGGTTTGCTCCTGACTTGCAGATGCAATTTCGAGCACGGCATTAGCCGATTTTCTTAGACGCGGCAAAAGATTATCGATTAAACCGAGGGTTTCGGTAGCCTTTTCGTTCGATTCACTGGTGTATCCAATAATATCGGAAGCTGCAATTCTACTCCTTTCGGCTAGTTTACGCACTTCTGAAGCCACCACAGCAAAACCTTTGCCTTGTTCCCCGGCCCGGGCTGCCTCTACTGCAGCATTAAGGGCCAAAACATTGGTTTGGAATGCTATTTCGTTGATTACATCGATTTTATGACTTATCTGCTGTACCATCTGGATACTTTTATGTGCCGACTGGCTAAGCATTTCAATATCTTCGAGGGCTTTACTGGCGAGAGTACCCGATAAAGTTGCATTATCGGAATTCTGCTGAATATTAGAAACCATTTCTTCCATCGACGAGGCAAGCTCCTCCATCAACGATGCTCCATTCGATGCAGAACCTGCGAGGCTGTCCGACGCTTTTCCCAATATCTGTCCGGCTTCGATCAACCCGTCCGATTCATTTTTAATCTGATGGACCATCTTTGCCAGATTACCATTCATAATATGCAAAGAATCTATCAGTTCGCCAACCTCTGTTTTACTATCACGAGTTTCGATGCGCGCATCAAAATTGCCATTAGCCACTTCGCGGGCAAAATTAGTAGCAGAGATAATGGGAGCCGATATCTGACGTGCTATCAGCAGTACCATAGCCGATATTATGATTAATCCCAAAAGTCCGATAAAAATTGATGCCCAAAGAACTTTTCGCGGATAAGCCAAAACTTCTGATTTATCGGTCTCTGCCATTGCAATCCACGAAGTATTCAGTCCGGGCAGTTTAATTGCCGAATAAACCCGGATCACTTTTCTCCCTGTAACGATCGATTTTCCTTCTTCAAAATAAGAATTACCGGCAGTTAGCGCCCGATACATCGCAACAGAGTCAGTGCCTGCCAGCGACATGGCTTTATCGGTAAGCGAATCGACAGAATGTGCCGCAAAAACGTGCTTATTGGAAATAATTGCAGCCGCTCCTTTGCCTGTTATAGCGTGTTTTTTAATAATATCCTTTAAAACAGCTAAATCGATATCGAGACCAATAGCTGCTTTAAACCGTCCGTTTTCAATTTTGGGGATTATCAACGAAGTCTCATAAAATTTATGTGTTTTATCTTTCAGATAAGAATAAAAATAAGGGTCGAGAATTACGGGCCGTTTTTGGGTCTTAGGAATTACATAATAATCTTCATTTTCATAACCGGAAGGGTCTTCTTCGGTCATGATCTGATTTTCATTTTTATAAAATGATACGCTGTAAATGCCATTTACCGGCTTATAAAGTGGATCGCTGGCATATTTTTTATCGGTTTCGCCAAAAGCATCGGGCTCCCATATTGCCCACAATGCAAGGTAATCCGGGTGTTCCAGTAACATGCCCTTCATCATCTCGTTAAGTTCTTCGCGATTATACGAATTACTCTTTTGCGATGCCGAAAACGCCGCAACAAGCGTATTAAGAGACTCATACGAACGGTTAATATACTTTTCGACTTCAACTGAAATATTTATACTGGTAAATTTAGTTTTATCGTTGGCCGATTTAATGGCATCGTTATAACTATTTTCCGATATAAAAACAATAATACCGAGAGATAGAACAAACACTACCGAAATTATACTCAAATAGATACGTATTCCTAGCTTACTAAAACCACTAATTTTCATAACCTTAAGTAATTGTAATGATTAATAATAAAACGGCTGATTCAGTTGAATCTCAATTAAATATAAACCAATTGCAAGATAAGATGCTATTATTAATAAAGTTACTGATTTGTTTTATTAAAGTGAAATTTTTTACTGCGATGAACTACAAAAATCACAACATTACAATAACAATCTGATTAAAAAATACTTACACTAATCTATAGCGTAAGATTAAACTTATACCCCATGCCGTAAATAGTCTGAATATAGTCGTTGGCGCCCTTGTCAAGCATTTTGCGCCGGAGATTTTTAATGTGTGTGTAAATAAAATCGTACGAGTCCACCAAATCCATGTTATCGCCCCAGAGGTGTTCGGCAATCGACTCCTTAGTAACTACACGATTTTTGTTGGAAAGAAAAAATAACAGCAGGTCATATTCCTTTTTGGTAAGGGTAAGCGGCTGATCATTAACGAAAACATTCATACTGTCAAGGTCAATCCTGATTTCGTTACAGACAACCTCCTTGCTTCCGCTAAAGCTACGACGACGAATGATGGATTTAATACGGGCGTTAAGTTCTGAAAGATGAAAAGGCTTGGTAAGGTAATCGTCGGCGCCTATTTCGAGGCCATCGATCCTGTCTTTTAAATTATTACGTGCCGAAAGGATAATAATTCCCGCATCGGATTTTATCTGCTTAAGTTCTTTTATAATATCGAGCCCATTACCATCAGGAAGACCGATGTCCACAATAATACAATCGTAATTATAGAGGTTAATCTTTTCGCGTGCCTGATTAAAACCGGCAACCTTTTCGCTGCGGTAACCTTCCTGGTTAAGATATTGCTCCACCGATTCGGCTAAGGCTTTTTCATCCTCAATAATTAGAACTTTCATGGTATGGTTCGGTTTAAATCTCCCACAAAAGTAAAGAAATCCCTCTTAATTTTGTGCCTTCCTTGTTGCCCAGTCCTTTCAAACAAACCGCGACTGCATTCGCTTAACTCGCAGCGCCCGATTCCGGTTTGCCCGGTATATCCCATAAATAATGATGACGACAATAGGTAACAAAAAATTTAAGTATTTCAGAAACATCTTTTCTCCATCCTCCATAGGTTTGAGCATACGCGAGGTTACACCTTTGGTACGCAGGTCGATGAGACCGGTGTCGTCGCTAAGCCAGTCAACCGAATTTACGAAAAGGTTAATATTATCGGGAGGCAGAGGCTGTGCCTGTTGCCCTTCGCCGTTTATCACAAAATTGGCATTCGACATTACAATCATTTTACCTTCCCGTCCATTCTTTGGAATAAGAGAGGCTGCCACAACCAGGTTCCGAAGCGGAAAATCTTTCTGTTCCCACTGACGGTCTATATCGAAATGAGCTGGGGGGATCTGTTCCCCTGTTTTATCAGATGTTGTGGCCAAAACCTCAAACTTCCGCGAAGCATCGCCGGTATAAGTAATGGGACAGGCAAATTGGAAAAGAACGGCTTCAAGTCCTTCGGTAACCGGATGTTTTTCAAAATTAGTTATGACTGGCAAATACGGAAATTTAACCTGAATAACCATTCCGGACGCATCCTGCTGTGCTCCAACGGTTCCGCAGTTTGCATCCACAATTAGCTTATCTCCTAAATTAATTCCTTTGCCTTTAAGCCATTTTTCGAGACCATTATTCAACACATAGCCTATTCCGCTCTGAAAATTACCATCTACATGGGTTGCAGCAATACACAGGTTACCGCCTTCTGAAAGGTATCTGTCGATTTGCTGAAAATGTTTAGCCGGGATAGAATCGCGCGGCCCTATAATAAGCAGCGTTTTATATTGGTTAAGGTTATAAACCGAATCGTTAAGGTAAACGGGCTGAACGTTATAAAGTACATCCAAATTACTATATATCTGATGAATAGCAGAAAGACCCGGTTCGCCATGTCCCTGCAATATCCCGATAGCCGGTTTATTGGTTATCGTAAGCTTCTTAATTGCTGCCGAAAGGGCATACTCCATGGCAGCTCCCTGCTGAATTACAGGAATAATCTCGGTTTTGTTTCCAATTTTAACCACAGCGCCAAGATAAACCTTCTGTTGTTTCACCTCATCTTTATCGCGTACGTTGAGCACCACAGGCTGAACTCCTGATTTCAGGGCCTTTTGTTCGTTTTCGTCATTATCCGACGGATTTACAAATTCGTAACGGATCTTATTTTTTGACAGACTCGAATATTCAACTACAACATCCTTGAACTCACGGCTGGTATTTATCAAATCGGGCGGAAGGTCTTTGGTAATATAGGCCGTTACAGTAACCGGTTCTTTCAGTTCCTTTAAAATCTTTTTCGTTGCTTTACTCAACGAATAAATCTTGTCGGCAGTAAAATCGAGCCTGAAAAAATACATATTAGACAGCACGTTAACCACAATCAAGACTCCAATGGTCACCAAAAAAGTATATATAAGTTTTTTACGACTTTTCATCACTTGCATTTTAAACAATTAATCGACCATATTACGTTTGGAAAGAACCATTTTCGTCCCAATCAATGCCAGAAAGACGAAGGAACAGAAATAAATTAGGTCTTTAGAATCGATAACCCCGCGTGAAATCGAATCGTAATGCGTCGAAACGCTCAAATAGCTCAAAATCTGACCTGTTAATCCGGTAAAATTTCCAGCCAACACATTAAATATCCAATGAAAAAAGATTCCAATAAAGATAGTCAGCAGGAAACTGACAATCTGATTATTCGTAAGCGAACTGGTAAAAATACCAAGGCTGATGTACGTTGCACTCACCAGTATAAGACCGAGGTAACCGCTCCAAACGGCACCATGATCCACCGGGCCCAGAAACAACAAGGTAATGTAATACGGAAGGGTAAGGGCTAATGCCACAGCCACCAGCAATAGTACCGAACCAAACTTGCCCAGTATTACCTGCCAGTCGGTAACCGGCCGGGTAAGCAACAGTTCGATGGTACCTGTTTTCTTTTCTTCGGAGATAAGCCGCATGGTAAGCGCAGGTATCAGAAAAAACAGGGTCCAGTAAGCGATACTAAAGAATGACTGAAGGCTTGCTTCGTTCGCCAGAAAAACATCGGAACCAAAAAGCCAGGTAAAAAAGCCCGTAAGGCCTAAAAATGCAACCAACATGATATAAGCTATCAGCGAATCGAAAAATGCATTCAACTCACGATTAGCTATTATCCATATCTTCATCATTTCTGAAAAATTTATGTAATAAAAAATAGAACACGGATTTGACGGATAAAACGGATGCCTTTTTCAAATTCCGTCAACTGAATTTGCTTAGCAACTAAAGTCCGTTAACCAAACATTTTGTCTTAGTACTTTATACTCAATACTTTTATGTTTGTTGAAAGGAGTAAAAATTACCATAGGCCGATTTAGTTTAAAGTTAATTCCCTAAAGATATCTTCGAGCTTGGTTTCAACAGGCGTAAGCTCAGTAAGTGTCCACCCGTTGTTGCAACATAATTCAAAAACCTGACGACGAACCGAAGTACCCGGCAAACAGTGCAGCTCAAACGAATGTTGATGTTTTAAATCAACGTCTTCGACCTGTGGAAGGTTTTTTAAAGCTTGGTAAATATCGTCACGATCACCATCTTCGATAGTCAGCCTCAGTACTTCGCGGCCTGTGGCTTGTTTGCGAAGTTGCTTAGGCGTTCCATCGGCAACAATACGGCCTTTGTTGATAATTATAATCCGGTCGCACGTGGCCTCAACTTCGGCAAGGATATGCGAACTCAAGATCACGGTTTTTTCTTTCCCAATCTTCCTGATCAAAGTACGGATTTCAACAATTTGATTGGGATCCAAGCCGGTAGTTGGTTCATCGAGAATAAGCACTTTAGGGTCGTGAATAAGCGCCTGGGCCAAGCCTACGCGCTGCCGGTACCCTTTGGACAGTTCGCTGATTTTTTTGTGCTTCTCACCTTCCAGCCCACAGGTATCAACCATTTCGAGGATACGACTTTTTATTTGCGACGAGGGAATAGCCTGCAGCCGTGCCACAAAATAAAGATAATCGAGTACGCCCATGTCTTCGTACAACGGATTGTTCTCAGGGAGATAACCGATGTGTTTCTTCACATCTTCGGGAAAATCGAGAACAGAAACGCCCCCCACCTTAACAGACCCGCCGGAAGGAGCAAGGTAAGATACCAAAGCCCTCATCGTGGTTGTCTTTCCTGCCCCGTTAGGTCCAAGAAGACCAAGAATTTCACCTGGTTTCACATCGAACGAGATATTATCCACCGCCCGTTGTGTTCCATATTTCCTGGTAAAATTTTTAACAATAATGTTCATCTTAACACCTTTGTCAAAATATTGATAATCTTATAATTAATATAGCTTTATATGCTATAAGTGGATACAAAATTAAATGGCTTAAGCTTAGTTGTTTGTTAAGAAATGTTAATTATGCGTCTTCTTACCTGATAGTATGATTCTTACAAAATACTATACTCTGATTAATAACTATTTACTGCAAAATTTTCATGTTATAAAATATATTTTTGACAAAATGTCGCTTTAAAAATGTCAATTTGAGCCATTTTGTCACCAAAGAGGTATTGGTACGAAACTTGAAAAAAACTAAGCGTAAAAACAACTTAAAGTCTAATTAAATATAGGAGGACAAAACAATGTTACCAATGTTAAGATTCAATCGCCCGGCTTTAGCCGATGACTTTTTCAGAAATAACTTTCTGAGCGACCTGTTCGAATCCGAAGCCGGATACAGCAATCCAGCTGTAAACATTATCGAAGGCAAAGAAAGCTTCAGTATTGAAGTTGCGGCTCCGGGCCTCGATAAAAACGATTTTCAGATTAACCTCGAACGCAACGTTCTGACCATTTCGTCGGAAAAAGAAACGGAAAAAGAAGAAAAAGACGGCAAGTATATGCGTCGCGAATTCAGCTACTCAACTTTTAAAAGGTCGTTTACGCTGCCCGAAACCGTAGAATACGAAAAAATCGTAGCATCGCACAAAAATGGTATCCTTACCGTTACCATTCCTAAACGCGACGAAGCCAAGATTAAACCGGCTCGCCAGATTGATATCTCATAATAAAAACTAGCATAAAAAAGCCGTCAGTAACGCTTTACGTTAACTTGACGGCTTTTTTGTTTTCACCCTTTACATCCCTCAGCTCATTGTTCCTTGTTACTTATAATCTTTAGTTTCAAAGTTCCGTTCTCTTGCACCAAACTAACACTGCCAATAATAACCTCATTATAGGTATTCACCTGCTTCAAAAGTACATTCTGATAATCTTCTTTTTCCAGTTTCAAATTGGTAGAAGACAAAAACGAGGTATCTGCAAATAGGTAAGTATCATTCAGGTCATTGCTGTACCATACAACTTCGGATCGAATTAAACCCGAGCCGTGCGTCAAGGTAAAACACAATTCATAAAGACTATCTCTGTTTAAATCAACAACTAAAAAATTCTCTGGTTTATGAGCTCCCAACAGATTATTTCGTCCTAAATCATATACCTTTCCATTCTTAATAAATAAGGCTCTATTGGATAATCCTGGAACATCCGTTGTAATGGTGAATACTTGTGCTCTCATTTTACTCCAAATTTCATTTGTAGTAATTTCTTCAACAGAATAGATAAGTGACGGACTCATATCAGGATTATAAACACTGTATATCCACTCCCGAATTAAGTCTTTCGATTCTTCAGATGATATTTTCTCGGGCGTCGAGGATTGGTCTTCACAAGATAATTGAGACAGCCAAAAACAGATAATCCCAATTAGGTATAGTTTTTTCATGACGAATACCGTTCTAAAATTTCACCATAAAAATACGATATAAATCAATTTATTACCGACGAATATTTTAACTTAAAACGCGAAGGTAATGCCTGATATTATTCTTTGAGATTAAGTTTCAATTCTTTTTCGTCTTTTATATCTTTGACCCTCTTAATAATTGATAATTCTTGACCGATGCAACACTCGCTATATCTGTACAATACGATTTCGCGTAAAAAAGAACTTTTCGAACCCCTACATTCACCTTTTGTGGGCATGTACGTTTGTGGCCCCACGGTTTATGGCGATGCCCATTTAGGCCATGCCCGCCCGGCCATCACCTTCGATTTGCTGTTCCGCTACCTCAGCCATCTGGGATATAAAGTTCGCTACGTGCGTAACATCACCGATGTTGGACATCTCGAAAACGATGCCGACGAAGGAGAAGATAAGATTGCCAAAAAAGCCCGCCTCGAACAGCTCGAACCTATGGAAGTGGTGCAATATTATACCAATCGCTATCACGAATTTACCGAAAAACTCAACGTGCTGCCGCCAAGCATCGAGCCGCACGCATCGGGACACATCATCGAACAAATCCAGTTAGTCGAAAAAATTCTGGAATCTGGTTTTGCTTACGAAAGCAATGGCTCAGTTTATTTCGACGTGCTGAAATACAACGAGAAACATCCTTACGGAAAGCTATCAGGCCGTGTGCTCGACGACTTGCTAAGCACCACCCGCGACCTCGACGGACAATCCGAAAAACACAACAGTTTCGACTTTGCCCTTTGGAAAAAAGCAGGGGCCGAGCATATCATGCGCTGGCCATCGCCCTGGAGCGACGGTTTCCCCGGTTGGCACCTCGAGTGTACTGCCATGAGCACCAAATACCTTGGCGAAGTGTTTGATATTCACGGTGGTGGCATGGACTTACTCTTCCCGCATCACGAATGCGAAATCGCACAATCAACCGCTGCCATTGGCAAGGATTCCGTTCGTTATTGGGTTCATAATAATATGATTACCATCAACGGCCAAAAAATGGGAAAATCGCTCGGTAACTTCATTACGCTCGAAGAATTGTTTACCGGAAACCATAAGCTGTTGGAAAAATCCTACAGTCCGATGACCATCCGTTTCTTTATACTAATGGCGCAATACCGCGGAACGCTCGATTTTTCGAACGAAGCATTGCAAGGTGCCGAAAAAGCCTTCCAACGATTGATGAGTGCCGTACAAACCCTCGAAAAAATTAAGACTTCAGACAAATCGACGGTGGATGTAACCAATCTGGAATCAAAATGTTACGAGGCAATGAACGACGATTTGAACAGTCCGATGGTAATTGCCAACCTGTTCGACGGTGTGCGTTGGATCAACTCCATTGCCGACGGTTCCGAATCGATTTCTGCTAATGACCTCAAAACCTTAAAAGCTCTTTATAAGACCTTTGTATTCGATATCCTGGGCCTTAAAGATGAGAGTATGGCAGGTGCCAATACCGAACTACTCGATGGGTTAATAAGTATGATTTTAAAAGAACGCCTCGAAGCCAAAGCGAAAAAAGACTTTGTCACTTCTGACCGTATCCGCGACGAGCTTACCAAACTCGGCGTAACCGTAAAAGATAAAAAAGACGGCTTCGACTGGGAAATCAAATAAACCGATAATACATTGATTTATAAAGCCGTTACCGTCAAACATTGATGGAATGGCTTTTTTAATGTTTTTTAAGAAAAAAAAAGAAATTCCCCCCCTTGTTTTGCATTCTGCGAAGTATCTTTACACCTTAATTTTTCCACAAGGGGTATGCAATACTTCAACAATTTAGATCTTTTTAACTATTTACGCCGTAAAACCTCGGTTGTAACCATCGGCGACACTCCCATGGGGGGCAACTATCCTATCCGGTTGCAATCGATGACTAACACCCCAACGCTCGATACCAAAGCTACTGTAGAACAATGTAAGCGGATTATCGATGCAGGAGCCGATTATGTACGTATCACCACCCCGGCAGTCCGCGATGCCGAAAATCTTGTCGAAATAAAAAAACAGCTTCGTCAGGCAGGTTATCACAATCCGCTGGTAGCAGATGTACATTTCAACCCTAAAGTTGCCGAAGTTGCCGCACGCATTGTCGAAAAAGTACGCATCAACCCCGGAAATTATATCGACAAAAAATCGTTTGAACATATCGATTATACTGATACTGAGTATTTAGCTGAAATTGAACGTATCCACGAGCGTATTTCTCCGCTTCTTGACATTTGTAAAGAACACGGCACTGCCATCCGCATTGGCGTAAACCACGGTTCGTTGTCCGACCGCATCATGAGTCGTTATGGCGATACGCCCGAAGGCATGGCTGAATCGGCTATGGAATTCCTCCGCATTTTCGAAACCAAAGGCTTCAGAAATACTGTCATTTCCATGAAATCGAGCAACACCCGTGTCATGGTGCAATCGACACGCCTTTTGGTTGAAAAAATGGCAAACGAAGGGATGCAGTACCCGGTACATCTTGGAGTTACCGAAGCCGGCGAAGGAGAAGACGGCATCATTAAATCGGCGGTGGGCATTGGCTCATTACTTGCCGACGGTATTGGCGAAACCATACGTGTTTCGCTCACCGGTAGCCCTGAACAGGAAATACCTGTAGCTCGGACCATTGTCGATTATTTCGTCAATCGGCGGGGACATTCGCCCATTACTTCAGATTTCGGAATATCTTTTAATCCTTTCGAATATCAAAAACGAAAATCGGTTGACATAGAGCGTATTGGCGGAAGCCAAACACCTAAAGTAGTAGTAAGTGTCAAATCCGAAGAGGAACAAAAAATGGTTTCTACGGAAGATTACGTTTACTCGAAAGACAGTTCTACAAACCTGTTTAAATACAATACAATAACCGCTTTATCACCCGAGTGTCAGGTAGATGCACCAAGGGTTCTGGTAATCGATTCGGCACACCCACATATAACCGGCGAAGTACGTGCTATTCTGGCCCGATTGCAACAATACCAAAGCGCTCAACCGCTAGTGGTCCGCCGCAGATATGCCGAAACCGATAAGGAAACGTTTCAAATTAAAGCAGCCTGCGATTTCGGTCCGTTGTTTACCGACGGGTTTCTGGACGGGATTTGGATTGAAAACGATAATTTAAGCTCCAAAGAAATTTATCAGGTAGCGCTTAACATCTTGCAGGCTTCGCGGCTGCGTATGAGCAAAACTGAGTACATCTCGTGCCCATCGTGCGGGCGTACGTTGTTTGATCTTTCGGCTACCACGGCCAAAATCCGCGAACGGACTTCTCACCTCAAACATCTAAAAATAGGCATTATGGGCTGTATTGTAAATGGACCCGGCGAAATGGCCGATGCCGATTTTGGTTACGTAGGCACAGGCCCCGGAAAGATTACTCTTTACAAGAGTAAAGAAGTTGTTAAACGGAACATTCCCGAAGAAAATGCCGTGGACGAATTGATAAACCTGATTAAAGAAAGTGGTCAGTGGATTGACCTTTAATTATATACAACAGAATAATATTTTATAAAATGGAGAAGAGAATTATTGAGCCCGTCGACACAGTGACGATGCGGCTCGTGAAGAGTGAAGATTTGAACCATCATGGAACGTTGTTTGCAGGGCGTACTGCCGAATGGTTTGTGGAGTCGGGATTTATTGCAGCAACTACGCTCCTTGATCCCAAGGGTGTGGTTTGCCTTAAAATACACGGGATGCACTTTTCGAAGCCGGTAAAACCCGGACAGATTATCAAGCTCGCGTCAAAAATTGTTTATGCTGGTAAGAGCAGTATTATTGCTTACATTACCGTAAGTGTTAACAATGACCCTAAATTCGTAGTAGAAGGCTTTGTTACATTCATCTATGTTGATGAAAACACAAAACCTTGTGCTCATTATGTTGAAATTAATCCGGTAACGGAAGTTGACAAAGCACTTTACGAAGCTGCCCGCAACCTTAAAAACAAATAAGAGACATTGCTGTATAACAAAAAGAGCCGTCAATTGACGGCTCTTTTTGTTATGTTCAAGCATTAAATACTCAAATATGAGCATCACCCTTTTTAAGTTTCACATCGTTTACGAAATCTTTAATGCGTTGTTCTTCTTCCTTCTTGCATATCAACAAAATACCATCGGAATCAACCACAATATAATCGTCCAATCCCTGTATCACTGCCAGTTTATCCGAAGCTATTTTTACAATACAATTACTTGTGTTGTAGGCAAAAACATTATCTTTGGTTAAGGCATTGTTGGCTTCATCTTTATCGAGATGGGTATAAAGTGACCCCCAGGTTCCCAAGTCGCTCCAACCAAAATCGGCACAGATAACATATACATTATCCGCTTTCTCCATAATTGCATAATCAATGGAAATGCTCTTGCTCTTGGGGTAAAGACCGCCGATAAAATCGGCTTCCTTTTCGGTATTCAAAAGCTCAAGAGCATCCTGAAACTGATTGTTCAAGTCTGACATATAAAGATCGAACGACCGCAGAATTGCGTTGAGCGACCAGATAAAAATACCAGAATTCCAGAAAAACTCACCGCTTTCGAAAAAGATTTTGGCCATTTCGAGATTCGGCTTTTCGGTAAAAGTTTTCACTTTACGGATGGGCGATTTTCCGTGCGTGGAATCGGCGTTTACCTGAATATATCCGTAACCGGTTTCGGGACGGCTCGGCTTAATGCCTATGGTTAATAAAGCGTTCGTGTTCTGAGTAAATTCAAGCCCCTTATTAATAACGTCGAGAAATTCCTCTTCGCGAAGAATCAAGTGGTCCGAGGGAGCTACGATGATGTTGGCGTCGGGATTTTGCTTCAGAATTTTAAAATTGGCATAAGCTATGCAAACTGCCGTATTTTTGCGCATGGGTTCGAGCAAAACCTGATTGGGATGAATACCCGGCAATTGTTCAAATATGAGGTCTTTGTAATCCTGATGCGAAACGATCAGAATATTTTCACGGGGGATAATTTTACAGAATCGGTCAAAAGTTTGTTGAAGGAGTGATTGCCCGGTTCCGAGAATGTCTAAAAACTGTTTAGGTTTGGTGGTTCTGCTTAACGGCCAGAATCTGCTTCCAACTCCACCGGCCATGATAACACAATAGTTATTCTGGTTCATGAATGTATTTTTTGATTAAATAACGAAATTAAGAAATTTTATTATTCCACAGGTTATACCGTTAGAAAAATCCTGCGAAGGATGCGAATATCGGTATATATAAAATCCCTGCCAAATGTTTTAACAGAATCCCTCCGCGAAATTGACCGGATATTTTTACCTTTGCGGATTAAAACAAGGCATTTTATGTTACCAAAAGGCTTATTCTACCACCTTGGCCAGTATTACATGCTTATGGGCAAGGTTTTTGCCAAACCCGAAAAACATAAGTTATTTTACAAACAATTTGTAAAGGAAGTTTCTGCCCTTGGGCTTAGTTCGCTGGGCATTATTGCCATCATTTCCCTGTTTATGGGAGCGGTAATTACTATCCAGACGGCCTATAATACCGAAAATCCGTTACTCCCGCCATACCTTATCGGACTGGCAGCCCGCGATTCCATTTTGCTTGAGTTTTCATCCACCATGATAGCGCTTATCCTTGCCGGGAAAGTAGGTTCGAGCATTGCCTCTGAACTTGGAACGATGCGCGTTACCGAACAGATAGACGCTCTGGAAATCATGGGCGTAAATTCGGCCGGTTACCTCATCCTTCCGAAGATTACAGCAGCTATGGCATTCAATCCTTTCCTCTGCTTGGTGAGTATGACCGTAGGTATTTTTGGTGGCTGGCTTGTTGGTACAGCTGTTGGCGTTATCACTACCGAACAATACATCATTGGCATTCAGTACGCTTTTGAGCCTTATTATATCACCTATTCGGTTATCAAAACCATTGTTTTTGCTTTTATCATCACATCCATATCGGCATATTACGGGTATAATGTCGAAGGCGGTTCCCTCGAAGTAGGACGTTCCAGTACCCGAGCCGTGGTTTACAGCAGCGTGGTAATTTTGCTGTTTAACCTTATCCTCACTCAATTGCTTTTATCATGATTCAGCTAAAAAACGTATATAAATCCTTTGGCGACCGAACTATCCTTAACGATATCTCGGTAACTTTCGAGAAAGGTAAAACCAACCTCATCATTGGACAGAGTGGTTCGGGGAAAACGGTGCTGCTTAAGTCGATTGTAGGTTTGCTCGAAATCGATAGCGGCGATATCATCTATGGCGATACCAACTTTACTACGTCCGATTTTTTAACCAAGAAGGAAATACGCAAGCAAATTGGTATGCTTTTTCAGGGTGGGGCGCTTTTCGATTCCAGTACGGTAGAAGAAAATGTAGGCTTTCCGTTGGATATGTTTACCGATATGACTGACGAAGAAAAACTGGAAAGGGTAAATTTCTGCTTAAAACGTGTTCGTCTCGAAAATGCTAATCATCTTTTTCCGTCCGAAATTAGCGGGGGAATGAAAAAACGTGTGGCCATTGCCCGTGCTATAGCGCTTCAGCCCAAATACCTGTTTTGCGACGAGCCCAACAGCGGCCTAGATCCAATGACATCAATCATTATCGATAACCTCATTAAAGAAATTACGGAAGAATACGAAATTACAACCATCGTCAATACCCACGACATGAACTCGGTGATGGAGATTGGCGACAAGGTGGTGTTTATCTATAAAGGAAATAAATCGTGGGAAGGCTCGAAGGATGACATCTTTCATTCCGACAATGAAACGCTCAACGATTTTGTATTCGCCTCGCCCCTAGGTAAGAAAATTAAAAGTCTGGTGCGGTCAGCTTAGTTCGCTGATGCGTTCCAGCCTCTCTTCGTCGGCAATTTCGATGATGGGGCCGTTAATTTTAATAATTCCGTCCTTGCGTAAGTCCGACAGCGTGCGGATTACGTTTTCTACCGTCATGCCAATGTACTCGGCCATTTCCTTGCGCGACACCGGAAGCTCGAACGAGCTGCTGTTATAAACCTTACGCGAAAAATACAGCAGAATGTAGGCAATGCGTCCAAACAAACGTTTCTGTTTTACTTCCAGAAAATCTACCAGAATATTATCCGTGGCCTTGTTAATCTTTTCCATGATGCTCATGGCAAATTTCCCGTTTTGGGAGGCAATGGATTTAACCTCGTCGAGGTTGATGTTGCAGGTTACCGAATCTTCGAGGGCGGCAACCGAATATTTATAGTATTTCTCCGAGAAAATGCTTAACAAGCTTACAAAATCGAGCGGAAGTGCAAAACAGATAATTTGCTGTTTATCGTTTGATCCGTTACGATACAATTTCACCAAACCGCTTTTAAGGTAAATAAACTCCTGAATTTCATCGCCCTCCTGGATAATGACCTCGCCCTTTTTATAGTGAAACTGGGTTTTGCGGGTACATATCGATTCTATTTCCGAGTTACTAACATTCTCGAAAAACAGCGACCGCAGTTCACATCCTTCGCAGTTACAAGTATTCATTGTCATTAAATTGAAAGGCTTTGCGGGTAAATTTAGCATAAAAAACTAATTGTGGGACAAAAGAAGGTAAATCCTTTGTAGACATTGCCGATTATGATATATATCATAGCCTGATATTTGTCATAAGCCTTTATTTTCAATCCTTTGAACGGCTGCATACCTTTGCTTCATAAAATTAAAAACATGAAACGAATTCTGATACTTGGAGCCGGAACTGCCGGAACAATCATGGCCAATAAGCTTCGCAAAGCCCTTTCTCAAAAAGAATGGGAAATAGCCGTTGTGGACAGAGAAAAAACGCATTATTATCAGCCCGGTTTTTTGTTTATCCCTTTCGGGAAATATTCGGGAAACGATGTTGTCAAATCTGTTGCTGAATTTATTCCGTCGGGTGTTAACCTCATCAAAAAAGATATTGAGAAAGTGGATGCCTCCGCCAATACCGTACAGTTTACCAGTGGCGAAAGCATGTCGTACGACTATCTTATTATTGCTTCCGGTGCGCGGATTGCCCCCGACGAAACTCCTGGCATGAATGGCCCGCTGTGGCAGAAAGGAGTGTTCGACTTTTATACCTATCAGGGAGCAGTGGCTTTAAAACAATTTTTTGAAACGTGGCAGGGCGGTAAACTGGTGATGGCCATTACCGATATGCCGTTTAAATGTCCGGTAGCTCCTATCGAATTTGTTTGCCTGGCCGATGAGTTCTTTACCAAAAAAGGAATCCGCGACAAGGTTGAAATTACGCTCGTTACCCCGCTGCCCGGAGCTTTTACCAAGCCCATCGCCACACAGATGCTCAGCCAGGTATTGAGCGAAAAAAACATCAACATCATCCCCGATTTTTATATCGAACATGTCGATAACGAAAACAAAAAATTGGTTTCGTACGACGAGAAGGAGGTTCCCTTTGATGCGCTTACCATTGTCCCCTTAAACAAAGGGGCCGAGTTTATTGGTCGCAGCGGACTGGGCGATGACCTCGATTTTGTGCCTGTAAACAAAAACACCTTACAACACGAGACTTTCCGGAACATCTTTGTAATTGGCGATGCCGCGGCTGTTCCTGCATCCAAAGCAGGGTCGGTAGCCCACTTCGAGGCCGATGTACTGACCGAAAATGTACTCAGCGCCATTGCCGGCAAACCGGTAGAAGCCAAATTCGACGGACATTCCAACTGTTACATCGAAACCGGTTTTGGAAAAGCCGCCCTCATCGACTTTAATTATGATACCGAGCCATTGCCGGGAACTTACCCGGTGGCAGGCGTAGGCCCATTTCAGCTTCTTAAATCTACCCGCCTGAACCATTTGGGCAAGCTCTTTTTTAAATGGCTGTACTGGAACATCCTGTTAAAGGCCAGACCGCTGCCCGTAAGTCATAACATGAGCATGGCCGGGAAAAATGCATCGCTTTTAAAATAAACAAACATCAACGTATAAAAATTATAAAACTATGGCAGAAACAGTATTAGCAGGTGCTACCGTAACGGTAAACAACGAAGGATATTTCGAAAATCCTGCACAATGGACCAAAGATATGGCCGTGGAAATGGCCAAAGAATACAATATCGAACTCACCGACAAGCATTTTGAGGTACTCGAATATCTGCGCCAGAAACATATGGCTGGCGAACAGCTTACCATTCGTAAAGTAGGCAATTCGGGCATTGTTGATATTAAACAGCTTTATCAGCTTTTCCCCGGCGGTCCGCTAAAAATTTCATCGAAATTAGCCGGAATACCCAAACCGGTAAGTTGTGTTTAACTTTTAACCCCTTTAAAAACGAATACTATGATAACACATAAAGAAGAATATCCGCTCAAAAAAGTATGCATCATCTGTGCAAAAGGATCAATCGAGGATGTTTATGCTGCGCTTGTAATGGCCAACGGAGCCGTAATGGAAGGTATTGAAGCCAGAATGTTTTTTACCTTCTTTGGACTGGATGCCATCACAAAAAAGCAGATTGACAAACTGCATACCGCAACCGTGGGAAACCCGGCAATGCGCATGCCCGGCGGACTTCCGTTCCCTTCCATTTTAGGAATGTTGCCAGGGGTTGAAGCCGGTGTGTCGGCCATGATGAAAAGTCAAATGGACAAACTCGACATCCCGCCAGTAAAAGAATTTTTTGAAATGATTGTGGCCGGCGGAGGCGAAATATATGCCTGCAAGCTGGCTACGGACATGTTTAAATTAACCAAAGATGACCTCATCGACGAGGTTATCGACATCATCTCTGTTGGCCAGTTCTACGAAATGGCTGGCGGACAGGGTACTCAAATCATTTTTGTATAACGCTAACTTGTTATGTGTTTAGGCTGGTGCTGTAGCCAAAAGGCTGTCATACTTCCTACGATGGGAGATGACAGCCTTTTTCGTTTTACGGATTTATTCTTTCAAAACCATATCAATCGACATTACTGCCGCAAGTATCAGTAGCCTTACCGGGTTATTGGCTGGCACACGACTGTCGATTTCGAGCATATAGTTATCGGCAGTGGTAAAAAGTTCCTTCCCAAAACCGCTCCATTTCTTGGCTACGTGGGCCAGTTCCTGATCGTCTTTCATAAACCGGAAATCCCAGCCTGTCCATTTGCCTTTAAGGGTACAAACCACTTTCTCGGAAGCATCGAGCACATCGAATTTTCCGCCAATAGAAAAGAACTTCTGTTTAAATAATCCTACCAACGTATCGTTTTCGTCAAAAACCTGCACTTTCGAGAGGAAGATGGAGATGCCGCGTTTAACGGTCAGCACCTTTTCGCCCGATGCGGTACGAATGATAATTTCAAAGGGAGTCATCCGCTTATAGTCCGAAAACCTGAACAGTTTGGTGAAAAAACCCAAGTTCTCCTCGCGGCATTCGAGCACGAGTTGTTGCGTGCCAGGGTCAAAAATATCATAATTGTTGGCTGCCTTAAAGATGCCAACGTGCTCCTTCACAAAATACAGGTTCTGATTTAATGCTTTGTTCATATTGCAGTGTTAAGTTAAGGCTCAAAGATATTTGAAAAATATAAGTTTTAGCTCAGCAAAACTTCGCCTGAAAATGAAATTATTTTATTGCTATACGTGTAACCTAAAATAAGTACACAGCGTCATACTAGCAAAACCGGTTCAAATTATGGTGCAGGATGCGCAACCTTCACCGAATAATAACCAATGTTACTTTTAACAACAATGAAACCTTTAAAATCTTTTCTAGTATTGTCATTGCTTATATCGACAACATTAACATCCCTTGCCGGATCAGGTAACGGCCTTATCCGGGGGAAAGTTTATGATAAATCGAGTGGAAAACCTGTCGAATTTGCGTCTGTGATTCTTTTGTCTTTACCCGACTCGGCGGTGAAAAAGACGCTGGTCACTGATTCTACTGGCATTTATGCCTTTAATGTGCCCGCCGGCGACTATTTTATTTCGACACAACTGGTAGGATACAAACCTGTAAAAACGAATAAAATAAACCTCTCTGGCCGTCAGGAAAAAGAACTGGCTCCAATCTTCCTCGAAAATTTTGAGCTCAAAGAAGTGACGGTTACTGCCAAAAAACCATTTATCGAGCAAAAAGCCGACCGCACCGTGATGAATGTGGGCGAAAACATCAGCAGCGTGGGCGAATCGGCCTACGAACTGCTCAAAAAAGCTCCAGGCGTCTATCTCGACAAGGACGATAACATTATCCTTCGCGGAAAAGACGGCGTTACAGTGATGATTAACGATAAACCCACGCACCTTTCGGCAAAAGATCTGGCTAATTACCTCAAGGGAATGCAATCGGCCGAGATTGACAAAGTGGAGATCATCACCAATCCACCGGCACGTTACGATGCTGCCGGGAATTCGGGAATCATCAACATCCGCACCAAGATAAACCTGAAACCAGGCCTCACCGGAAGCGTTTATTCGGGCGTTAACCAGGGGAAAAAGACAGGCGTTTACGGTGGTGGAAACCTCAACTTCCGATACGGAAAGCTTAATATTTTCGGCAACTATAATCCGGGATCATACGCCGGGCAATGGCACAACGACCTTGACCGTACTCTTCCGGGCAACCGTTTTTACCAGAATGTTGACGGAGACTGGCGCTTTAATGCCAACTCTTTTAACGCTGGTGTCGATTACGACATCAACAAACAAAACACCGTTGGAATATTGATACGCGGGTACGGCAACACGGAGAAAAACAATATGTATAACAACCTCTTTATTTATAGCAATTCCTCTGCGGCCGACTCAACCGTGCGCTCCATCAGCAATTCCGATTTTTCGTACAACAACATGTCGTACAACCTCAATTTCAAGTCGAAGCTCGACACTCTTGGCAAGGAACTGAACGTGGATATGGATTACGCCCGGTTTAATAACCGCAGCACACTTTACAATTATAATTATTACTATTTACCGGACGGTACCGAAAAACGGGCGCCATTGGTTCTTCAGGGCAAGACGCCCTCCAAAATCACCGTACATTCGGCTAAGGTGGATTATGTAAACCCTTTCCTGAAATATTTCCGCTTGGAAACAGGGGCAAAATACAGCAGGGCCGAGACCGACAACAACCTCAATTACCAAAATCTGCAAAACGGAAACTGGGTTTACGATCCTTCGCGCTCCAACGAATTCGACTATAAAGAAGATGTGCTTGCCGGATATATAAGTTTCTCGTACGATAAAAATAAAATCAGCCTCAAAGCTGGTTTGCGTGCCGAAAATACCTGGAGCCAGGGCAATTCAATTACCATGAACAGGATGGTTAAACGCTCGTATCTCGACCTGTTTCCTACTTTCTTTGTTCAGGATAAGCTTTCCGACAGCCATTCGCTGGGTTTCTCGTACAGCCGGCGTATCGACCGTCCCAATTACCAGGACCTGAATCCCTTTATGTATTTTATCGACCAATATACGTACATGGTAGGTAACCCGTTCCTCAACCCGCAGTATACCCACACGTTCTCGCTGACCCATTCGTACAAGAATGCGCTCACATCATCGTTGAGCTACAGCCATACCAGCGATGTTATGACCGAAATCATCAAACAGGACGACGTTTCGAAAGTTGTTTACCAAACCAAACAGAATATAAACTCCTTCAACAATTTTAGCCTTAATATCAACTATAACCTTAACCCTGTTAAATGGTTTTCCACCAACAATAACTTCACGGCCTTTTATAACCGTTACGAAGGTGAAATAACCACGGGCAACCAAACCAAGAAACAAACAAGCTGCCGTTTTAATACGATGAATAAGTTCTCGCTGCCGGCCCATTTTTCGTACGAAATTTCCGGCTTCTACCAGTCGAAAATGCTTTACGGAATGTTCCGCATCAGCCACATGTACTCGATCGATATGGGCCTCGAAAAAAACCTATGGGATAACAAAGCCTCCCTTAAACTCTCGGTTCGCGACGTTTTTAAGATGATGAAAAACTTTGCCCGCGCACAATACGACAACGTGAACCTCACCTCGTCCAACTCGTGGGATAGCCGTGTGGTAACCCTTAACTTCTCGTACCGCTTTGGCAAGAGCAACCTCAAACCTTCGCGCCAGCGTTCCACCGGTATCGACGACGAACAAGGCCGTGTAGGCAAAGGCCGGTAACCATTTTAAACCCTACAACAGCCAAGCGGGACGCTATCGATAGCGTCCCGCTTGGCTGTTGTAGCCCTAATTACAAAATAAAAAGTTGATGTATTTAGACGCATACGAGCAAAAGGGGCACAAATATCTTCCCGGAAGAATTAGAATTAGTATTTTTGACATCGCACATTCCACGTTGGAAATAAACTTCCTGCGGAGTATCAAAACCTACAATAACCAAGGCGCCATCGTCAAATAATAAAAGTCTGAAAAATGTCCATACTCATTAAAACTGCCTCACAAATTGAAGGCATTCGTCGTAGCTCTAAACTCGCCGGCGAAACGCTAAAATATATCGAACCCTTTGTAAATCCAGGCGTACACACCGAATACCTCAACCAGCTCATCCACCAGTATATTATTGATCATGGAGCTATTCCGGCCACGCTCAACTACGGCGGCTATCCCAAATCGTGCTGTATCTCGCTCAACGAAGTGGTTTGCCACGGTATTCCTTCGCCCGATACCATCCTCAAAGATGGCGATATCCTTAACATTGATGTTACCACTATCCTTGACGGATATTTTGGCGATACCAGCAAAATGTACACCGTAGGGACGATTTCGCCGGTGGCCGAAAAACTAATTGATGTAGCCAAACATTGCATCGATTTAGGCATCCGCGAAGTACGGCCCGAAAATCACTTCGGAAACATTGGCTATGCAATTTCGCGCTACGCTACCTCGAAAGGGTTTAGTGTTGTTTTTGAATTTTGCGGGCACGGCGTGGGAATAAAATTTCATGAAGCCCCGGATATAGATCATGCTGCGCGTAAAAACAGCGGTCCTAAGATGAAAGCCGGCATGACTTTTACCATCGAACCCATGATTAACGAAGGCAAAGCGCGTGTTAAAATAGACTCAAAAGACGGTTGGACCGCTCGCACCATCGATAATAAGCTTTCTGCCCAGTTTGAACATACCATTCTCGTTACCCCAACCGGCTACGAAGTACTTACGGATGTTGACGGGGAATATTAAACAACAAAGGAGTCCTTACCGGGCTCCTTTTGTTGTATTGGTTAAAGCAATTAATAGGGTAAATTTTGCCAAAAAAGCCTAATATTGTTTAACCTTTTATTACTAATAATACAGCTATGAGAAAACTTATCTCTTCTATCTTTTTACTTATCCCGTTCATCGCCTTTGCCCAGAAAGGAATAACCTTCGAAGTGGAAACCCTCAAAAAACCTACTAACCTGTTAACAACAATTCCTTACGACAGTGTCTTCAAAAATATTATTATAGCCGACCTTGGCCTCGATCTTTATGAAATACGCAGGAATAAAACCGAATTACCTTACAGCATTATAGCCAAAAACAAATGCACCGATCAACTGGTAAACTACAATTGCCATTCCTTTTTTCAAGGAATGTACCAGGCCTATTCGGACCATCGCCCGTTTGTGCTTTCGCCCGATATGATCTGGTTGCTGATAAGCCAGGGCTTTGCCCAGCACGTCAATAACAATGCCGAAGAACTTCGAAAATACTTTGTCGATTTCGATGGCAAGCTTTCACTAATTGTCCGAAACGACAGCATCATACTAGACGACCCCAATAGCCCCTGGGAAGACGTTTTCCCCGAATTTACCAAACAAATTGGCAAATACACTGGTAACGAACTGATTGATGTCCTTACCTGCGACTTCTCCACAACCACGCCGGTTACCAAAGTTGCTTCGCAAATCACCATTATGGAAGCCATGAAAGCTTATTTCGAGTTCATTGTTCTTAGGGTAGGATGTGGTATCCCCAAAATTACCCTTGAAGGTACCCCGGAAGACTGGCAAAAAATACTGGATAAAACTACCTATCTGCGAAAATATAAGCTCGATTGGTGGCTCGATGAACTAACCCCTCTTTTAAAAGAATTTGTAAAAGCCTCCAAAGGAAAAATTGATAAAAATTTTTGGCAAACCATGTTTAAATACCACTCACAAAAAAAATACATGGCCCCCAATATCATCGATGGCTGGATTGTAAAATTTTTCCCTTACGACAAAGACGGCAAAAAAAACAACCTCAAAGAACTTGTCGGGACAGAGACATTGCCCAAAGAATTGGTAAAAGTCGATTTAAAATACATTTATCTCGATAAAGGTAAGGAAGAAACCACCCCTCTTGAGCTTTGGTCCGGATTTGTTGGATTACATCAAGACCCGAATACTCTTACTTTAAAACCCGAAATCGGCTGGATGGTTAGAAAGAAAAGCAATAATAGCAGTACCTTACTTAATAAATTAGAATCTGGGTCTAAAGAATATTTTGGAGGAATCAACATCCGGGTAAAAACCGTTCCTCCCGAATTATTTCAAATACCTGAAATCAAAAGTTTATCCATAACTTTTATCGACAAAGTTCAAATCCCGGACGAAATGAGCAAATTAAAAATTGATCGGTTCGAAATATATGGCCTAGTTTCAAACGAAGAGATAAAACGTATCTGCAATCTTTTCCCAAAAACTATCCTAAAAATCAACGGTACTATTTATAATAACCCAAACAAAAAATAAAAAGGGGTTTAAAAAATTATCATTACGTAAACTACAACAACCCTAACCATGCGAGGCATCATTAATTGCGCAGTCTACTCCAATGGCCACCGAACAGAGAACATTGAACTGAAAGACATCGGCAGGGTACTTTCAAAAGAAGGACAGTTTGTATGGGTTGGGCTTTATGAGCCGGACGAAGAACTGATGAATGAATTGCGGAAAGAGTTTGCGCTGCACGAATTGGCCATTGAAGATGCCCACCGGGCCCACCAGCGGCCTAAAATCGAAGCATACAACGACACCTATTTTGTTGTCCTGCGCACCGCTCAAATGAATGAGGAACAAGCGGAAATCAATTTCGGCGAAACCCACTTCTTCCTGGGGCAGAACTTTATTATCAGCATACGCCACAGCTCTTCCTTAGCCTACGCCGATGTGCGTACCCGTTGCGAAAGCACGCCAAAACTGTTAAGCAAAGGGCCCGGATTTGTCCTCTATGCCATCATGGACTTCATTGTCGACCAATATTTCCCGATTATCGATCGGCTGGAACAAGAACTTGAGGAACTCGAAGACAAAATTTTCAAAGAAAAATTTAAACGCGAAACCCCCGCGCATATCTACCGCCTCAAATGCAAGTTGAACGAAGTACACCGGGCCGTATTACCCTTAATCGACATTTGCAACCAGCTAATGCGTTTCGATTCCGAACTGATTCACGAAGATATCAGGCCTTATTTCCGCGATATTTACGACCATACCATCCGCATCAACGAAATGGCAAATAACGACAAGGAGCAGCTAACCTCGGCCCTCGAAGCTAATTTCTCGATGACCTCCATATACCAAAACGAAGTATCGAAAAAAATTGCCGGTTGGGCCGCAATTATTGGCGTGCCCACCATGCTGGCCGGAATTTATGGCATGAATTTCGAAAACATGCCCGAACTGCATTGGCACTACGGATATCCAATCGTTTTACTACTGATTGTGTTTTTATGCTCCATTCTTTATTGGTTGTTCAAACGCTCGGACTGGCTTTAAGAAACGTTACATTTAACAGCACTGTTGGGCGAAGTTTTTACTTCGTCCGACTATCTTTGGAAGCATCTGCTTCCATTGCTTTTGGGCAGACTATAAATAGCGAATGCTACCGAAGATAGACCGACGTTGCGAACTAAGCGGAGCGGTATCTCGAACGAAAGTGAGAAATGCAACGCCGAACAACTTCAACTTACAGGTTCTACCAAGCTACGGAGAACAGGGGAATTTCAATAAAAGCAGAAAAGCCGACAGCTGTATGTAGCTGTCGGCTTTTCTATTCGATTAAATAGTTAAAAATTTCGAACAGACCTTATGCTTGATTTGGTGGAATCGAACGTGCTCCACTGTGTTCCATTATAGGCCCAATGCATACCAGGGTTATAATACTCAGAACTCCAATACATGGCTTTCTTACCAAGGTTAAGCTTATCTTTAGCTTTATGATACATTGCTCTCAATTCGTCTAAAGTGGGCAATCTCCAATCATCATATTTTTTCCCATCTTCGCTATGATATTCCTTGCCCCCTATAGCCCAAGGTGCTTCTTGCCATGTGGCCCCATTGCCCTGGTCTTGAGTTTCAGCTATTACACCATGTTGTTTTGTGGCATCTACAATAATCACTACACCACCGCCCCATTTATCACCAACATTGAAAGAAGTAGGCCTTGGTTCTACCGGTGCAAACAATCTGCAGGAAGTTTCATTTTCATATTTCCAGAAAACCCTGTCACCAACGCAAATAGTTAAATTGCCATTATCGTCCAGCCGAATAGTATTTCCAATTTTTGCTGTGGTAGTCCAAATAGGATTACCATCCATTCCAATTAACGTAAGATTATCGTTGTAATCCAGTCTGTATGCTCTTCTACCTATTGTATTAGAGTGCCACATCATTTTTTTATTTCCATTATACATTACCAGATCACCGGAGCGTTCCAGTATTAGCTTGTAATTATAATTGGGCGAAGCCAGTATTGTAGTACTTTCTCCGGGATTGACCCTCCATACGTTTCGATTTATACTTGATGGTACTTCTATTCCGGTAGACCAAATGTGTTTATCATCATTCCAAACACTTAAACTGCCCTCGTTGTTCAACCGAAGACTTTTTCCACCCTTATTGTGACAGTAAGCTGCCCAATGAACATCATTGTTTGCTCCATATAAAACCAAATTACCGTCGCCCTGAAATACTAATTTATTGGGTGTTTTCCCATTTGTTTGAGAATTCCAAAGCGGTTTATTGCTTTTATCGTACACTACCAGATTACCATCTCCCTGGTAGGATAGCCTGTATTGTTGATTGGGTGAAACCAGTACTGTGGTATTGGGCGCCCATTCGGTTGGTTTATCTACTCTTGATGGTTGAGCTTTTGCAAAAAGGCCCAAAAGCATAAAGACACCTACAATTAACATTAATTTTTTCATGAAATGAAATTAAATTTTATTAGATATTGAGGGTTGAAGATAAAAATAAAAGTTGGACTCTTGCTGGCGCACGTCTTAAGCGATAGCGTGACGAGTGCCTTAAACCCACCCTCGTTTTTAACGAACTATTAGTAATTAATCCGTTGAGAAGATTTTAATACTACGTCTAGTAAATAATCTAATTCAGCATAATTGCGTGCCGAACTAAACCATTTTTCTTCCGGGCGGGATACTATCAATTCCTTTACCGGATTTTGAAGGATATAAAGTTTTTTAATGATAAATCATTAAAAACCCCCCGTGTTGGGCGAAGTTTTTACTTCGTCCGACTATCTTTGGAAGCCTCTACTTCCACTGCATTTAGGCAGACTATAAATAGCGAATGCTACTAAAGATAGACCGACGTTGCGAACTAAGCGGAGCGGTCTCTCGAACGAAAGTGAGAAATGCAACGCCGAACAACTTCGACTTACAGGTTTTACCAAGCTATGGAGAACAGGGGAATTTTGAACTTTATAACTTACTATTTTCCTTTGATCTTATCCTTCTCCAATTTCTGCAACATTTTTTAAAAAAATCATGTGTCCTATAGGCACAACCAGTTCGCTATCTTTTTTCGGGGCTGTAATCATAGTTATTCCCCTTACAAATTTTGTTTTCTTTCCATGGTATTCCAGCATTATAGATGCCTCTTGTTTACTATAGTTTTGATCCATGTCTTTAATGAGGAACCTTAACACCTCGTTATTTAACGCAACATCAGGCGCATATTTGTTCATTATGTCAAACCGGTTCAACCCCAAAAGCTTTTCTGCAAAAGTGTTGATAAATGTAATATTCTGATATTCGTCCAATACAATCAATGCTTCCGGTATCTTTTCCATTATTGCCTCTGCACGTTCTTTTCCATATAAAGACAGGCTTTTTTGAGAGTCATCGTATTCCTCCAATCTACTGGCCATCGTATTAAAAGCATTGGAGATCTCTCCAAATTCATCGTTGGTTGCAAAGTGTAGCCGGACTGTAAAATTTCGGGCGGCAATTTCTCTGACACTTTCGGTCAATTCTTTAATGGGATTGGCAATGTAGCTAGGAAAACCAAAAATAAAGAAGAAGAATACCAAAAAACAAATGGAAGTAATTGCCGACAGAACAAGGTAAGAATGGCTCGCCGTTTCATTTGCGGTATCATTTTTTCGTACAATGGCCTGCATGTTCAGGTCAGAAATTGCAAATATGATGGTTTTGATTCCGGTAAAAGTGGGCAAAACATTGGCAAAGTAAAAATGAGGGTTGTCTTTTACAGAATCCCTCATTGATAATGACAGCAAAGTCTTGTATTTATCAAAATTATCCTTCAGTAATTGAACCTGTTCTTTCTCGCCGATTTCAGTAATATTGTTCTCTTCCTTCGATAAATTCTGCTCAAAATTTTTGAGTAAATTGGATAATTCCTTTTGATCTAGCAGATAATTCTGGTTGAATATATACGAGGCCTGCATCGTGTTTATGTTATCGATGGATTGCAGCATATTCTCAGTATAACCCAACGATAAATGGTTATCTTTCATGATAAGAAGGTTCTGTTTCGATACTTTTAATGTAAAGTACAAACTGGAACCTCCTACAATTAAAAACGCAGCAAACAGAAAAGTAATCCCAAAAGTTAATTTCGTCTTGATTTTCATGATTAAATGGAATTGGTTGGGTTTGTTTTTGCAGAAAAGTTGGTTGTGTATCTCAAATTTACGAATTATTTCAACGTTGCAATTTTAAGTTTTAGCGAAGAGCCCCCGTGTTGGGCGAAGTTTTTACTTCGTCCGACTATCTTTGGAAGCATCTGCTTCCATTGCATTTTGACAAACTATAAATAGCGAATGCTACCGAAGATAGACCGACGTTGCGAACTAAGCGGAGCGGTCTCTCGAACGAAAGTGAGAAATGCAACGCCGAACAACTTCGATTTACAGGTTTTACCAAACTACGGAGAACAGGGGATTTTGTTTATCTTTTGAAATAACAAAACTGGAAAAGTTATTACTTTTAACAAACCAAAAATACCCTCTTATGAAAGCATTTATAACTCGACTGGCCTTTATCCTTTTCCTGTTTTCTTCGGTAAACACTCTTGCCCAAACCGTTTATGTAACCCGTACCGGAGCTAAATACCACGCAGCAGGTTGCCACTATCTTAGCCGAAGTTGCTATGCCATCGATTACAAAAAAGCTGTACAACAAGGCTACACTGCCTGTAAAATCTGTAAACCTTCTGTTTCAAAAACTGCAACGTATCCATCAAGTTCATCGGAAAAACAATACCGAAGCTCCACACCCCGCGAAAACAAAGCCCAAGCCCAACAATGTACTGCCACCACTCAAAAGGGAACACGCTGTAAACGCACGACAACAAACGCTAATGGCAGATGCTGGCAACATCAATAAAACATAGAAGTAACTAAAAATAATAAAAATGGTCTATGCAATTTTTAGCAATGGAAATCTAAAATTATTCGATTCTGTCCAAAATTCCTTCAATGCTGGTGCAGTATTCTCTTGCATTGTAAATTCCGAAAAAATCGATTCAAAATATTATAACCGAAAATTAGAAATTCAATTTTGGGAGAATAATAATACTAGTAATGCTATAAATCTAAATTATGGTAAATGGAAACTATACAATAAAAAACTTACGTTTGAAATTGGAGATATCATCAAAAATGATGTAAAGAGGATAAGCATAATTGATAGTTATGGCCAGATTGATTCAATATCTATCCAATTTGGAGGTATTACTGAATCAAATATTATTAGAACTATAAATAATAAATTGAAAGAATTATCCTCATATAATTCATGGGATGAATATAACCTTAAAAAAGAAAACGAGGCCTTAAGAAAAGAATTGGAAGCCTTGAAAAATAACAAATGAGATAAATTTAAATCTTCCCTAGCTGACGCGCGTTTGAAACGCGTGCCCAAATTTAACCATCGTTTGCAACGAGATTGCAAAGCAAAAATGGTATTAGCCGCACGCGTCACAGACGCGCGCCAGCGACAAAGCCGGGAATAAAACAAGCGTGACAAGACGTTACGCTTAACAACAGCCCAATCCCACCCCGGGACTGTACATTCAAAACCTACGGAAACGAATCCCAGCTCGGGACGGCCTCCCAAAATTCAAAACACCAAATCCAGATCCGGGATATGGCTTCTAAAAACTCAGGCACGCCGTCCCAGGTTGGGATTATACTTCTAAAAAGTCAGGCAGCAGATCCCGCGCCGGGATTTGGTGTTTTGAAACCAGGGCATTAAATCCCGGCGCGGGATGACGCTTCTAAAAATTCAGGTAAGGAATCCCGATGCGGGACGACACTTCTAAAACTTCTGGCGGCATATTTCCCATGATAAATTGCCATAAAAATTTTTTGACAGCATATTTCCCGCGGGAAATCCCGTTTTTAGCCGCCCTTACGAAGCTTCCTCCTAAAAAACAACCGTTTAAAAGTTTAGATTGTTTTGTTTTATCGGCTAAAAAAAATATTTTTATAAAATCAATCCCTTAACTAATAACATTTATGACTAAAATTGAAGTTTTAAGCCTTCACAGTTTTCGCAACGACGACCATCACCAGTTTATGAGCTATGTGGACAAGTTAATCTTAACGCACCAAACCACCGAACTGGGTGTTCAGGGCCTGTACCTCGATTTCAAAACATTGCTCGACAAGGAATCGTCGATTAATAGTTTGGTACAAACCAGCATCAAGTCCAAAATGATTGTTGATCTCGACTCGCAGCGCGATAATACCTGGAGCGCTATCAACACCAAGGTAAAAGCATCGTTGTTAAGCCCGGTGGCCGATGAGGCCGAAAGTGCCCGCATTTTAAAAATCGTCCTCGATAAGCATGGCGATGTCCGTAACCGTTCGTACCACGAGGAAAGCTCGGCCATTTCGGGTTTGGTGAGAGATTTGCAGAACAGCCCTAATGCAACCCATGCACAAATAATTGGCATCACCAGTTGGGTTGAATCCTTAAAAACTCAAAACGAAAATTTTATTACTATCCTCGACGAACGCAGTGAGGAATATAGCGAGCGTCCGGACAGCAACGTTCGCCTAATCCGCGAACAGATTGACCCGATTTATCAGCAGATGGTTGAAAAAATAAACGCTTCCATTGTGCTCGAACTTGCCAAACCAGCAGTCGAAAGTTTTGTGTTAAAGCTCAACGAAAAAATAGCTTATTTCAAAACTACCATTGCCTCCCGCCAGGCTCGCAGCAAGGACAAAGCCGCCGAAACCTCAACAGAAAAAGCATAAACACTAACCTTTCAAACTTGCAGCCCCGACTGGTATAATACCGGCGGGGCTTTTTTGTATAATAACCTTTGAAAAAAACGACGGGTTTCAATCGCCCCAAACCCCCATCCAACGAAACCCAAATCATTCCGAATTAAATTGCATTTTTATTTCTATAAATCTATCTTTGTGGACTTTTATAAAAAAGTATTAAAATCAACGTCTTAGAATAAAAGGAGTACCGATGAGCAAAAAATTTCAGGAATACAAAAAGCTCGATCTTTCGAAAATCAACAAGGATATTCTGGAACATTGGAATACACACAACACATTCCAAAAAAGCCTTCAGATACGCGAAGGTAAACCCACGTTTGTATTTTTCGAAGGTCCTCCTTCGGCTAACGGAATGCCGGGCATCCACCACGTAATGGCCCGCTCCATCAAAGATATTTTTTGCCGCTACAAAACCATGAAAGGCTTCCGCGTTGAACGTAAAGCCGGATGGGACACACACGGTCTGCCCGTTGAGCTGGGCGTGGAAAAATCATTAGGCATTACCAAGGAAGACATCGGTAAAAAAATAAGCATTGCCGATTACAACAAGGCTTGCCGCAAGGATGTGATGAAATACACCAAGGAGTGGGAAGACCTCACCACCAAAATGGGTTACTGGGTGGATATGCATAACCCGTACATCACGTACGACAACCGCTACATCGAAACCCTCTGGTGGCTGCTCAAAAAACTCTACGAAAAAGGACTTCTTTATAAAGGATTCACCATACAGCCGTACTCGCCCGCCGCAGGTACCGGCCTCAGCACGCACGAGCTCAACCAGCCCGGCTGCTACCGCGACGTGAAGGACACGACCATTGTGGCACAGTTTAAAGTAATCCGCAACGAAACGTCCGAAAAGCTTTATGCCGATGTGGATACCGACCTGTTTTTCATGGCTTGGACCACCACGCCGTGGACATTGCCATCGAACACCGCGCTGGCCGTAGGTAAAGATATTACTTACGTGAAAGTCCGCACCTTCAACCCATACACCGGCATCCCGGTAACGTTGGTACTGGCAAAAGACCTGCTCGCAAATCATTTTAACCCCAAATACAAAGAGCTTGCCCTCGAAGATTACAAAGAAGGAGGGAAGGAGCTTCCGTATAAAATACTGGCCGAATACAAAGGCTCCGAATTGAAGGATGTACGCTACGAACAGCTCATCCCTTACCAGCAGCCCAAAACCGGCGACGCTTTCCGCGTCATCATCGGCGACTTCGTAACCACCGAGGATGGTACCGGTATTGTTCACATCGCACCAAGCTTTGGTGCCGACGACTTCCGGGTTGCCAAAGAAAACGGCATTGGTTCGCTTACATTGGTTGACCGCTCCGGTAAATTCATCGAAGGCATGGGCGAGTTCAGTGGCCGGTACGTTAAAAATGAGTACGACTCCAGCCTTACCGAAAACGACTCAACGGTAGATGTGGACATCGCCGTGATGCTCAAAAAAGACAACAAAGCTTTCAAGATCGAAAAATACGTTCACAGCTATCCTCATTGCTGGCGTACCGATAAACCGGTGCTTTACTATCCGCTCGATTCGTGGTTCATCAAAACCACCGCAGCCAAAGACCGGATGATTGAACTGAACAACACCATTAACTGGAAACCGCAATCGACCGGTACCGGACGCTTCGGCAAATGGCTCGAAAACCTTCAGGACTGGAATCTGAGCCGCTCGCGCTACTGGGGAACTCCGCTGCCCATCTGGCGTTCCGAAGATGGCTCGGAAGAATTCTGCATTGGCAGCGTAGCCGAACTGAAAGCCGAAATCGACAAAGCCGTTGCAGCAGGTTTCATGACCTCCAACCCGCTGGCCAATTACGTTGAAGGCGAAAACACCGCCGACAATTACGAGAAATTCGATCTTCACCGTCCATTTGTTGACGATATCTTCCTGGTTTCGCCAAGCGGAAAGAAGATGAAACGCGAAGCCGACCTTATTGACGTATGGTTCGACTCGGGCGCCATGCCTTATGCTCAATTTCACTTTCCCTTCGAAAATCAGGATAAATATCCTTATAAAATTGAAGGGGATAAAATTGTGTCCCTTGAAAAGACAGGAAGAGGGGCTTTCCCCGCCGACTTCATTGCCGAAGGCGTTGACCAAACCCGCGGATGGTTCTTTACCCTCCACGCCATTGCAGCGATGTTATTCGACTCCGTTGCGTTCAAGAACATCGTTTCCAACGGTCTTGTACTCGACAAAAACGGCAACAAAATGAGCAAACGCCACGGAAACGCCGTCGATCCGTTCGAAACCATCGATAAATATGGTTCCGACCCGCTTCGCTGGTACATGATTACCAATGCTTCGCCGTGGGATAACCTCAAATTCGACCTTGGCGGAGTCGACGAAATCAACCGCAAATTCTTCGGAACACTTTATAATACTTACGGGTTCTTCTCTCTTTACGCTAACGTAGATAGCTTCACTGGCAATGAACCGCTGGTTCCGGTTAGCGAACGTCCCGAAATTGACCGTTGGGTAATTTCGCTGCTCAACTCACTCATCAAGGAAGTGGACGAATGCTATAACGAATACGAACCAACCCGTGCAGGTCGAGCCATCCAGGATTTTGTTTGCGAAAACCTCAGTAACTGGTATGTTCGCCTCAACCGTAAGCGTTTCTGGGGAGGGGAGATGAACACCAACAAAATTGCGGCTTACCAAACCCTTCACACCTGTCTGGAAACGGTAGCCCGACTGGCATCGCCAATCTCTCCGTTCTACATGGACCAGCTCTACATGGACCTGACCCATACCGAAGAATCGGTACATCTGGCAGATTTTCCTGCTTACGACGAAAAACTCATCGACAAGGAACTCGAAGAACGCATGGACCTTGCCCAGAGCATCTCGTCGATGGTACTGGCCTTGCGCCGTAAGGTGAGTATAAAGGTTCGCCAGCCGTTACAAAAAATCATGGTTCCGCTGCTCGATATGTCGATGGCCGATAAAATAGATGCGGTGAAGAAGCTTATCCTTACAGAGGTAAACGTTAAAGAACTGGAATACATCTCCGATACCACCGGTATTTTGGTGAAGAAGATCAAACCGAACTTCAAGACCCTCGGTCCGAAATACGGCAAACAGATGAAAGGCATCAGCGCCGCAGTTGCCACTTTTACCCAGCAGGATATCGCTGCCATGGAACGCCAGGGACACTGGGCTTTAACCGTTGATGGAACCGAAGTGAACATGACGCTGGAAGACGTAGAAATCCTTTCGGAAGACATCCCCGGATGGCTCGTTGCCAACGAAGGCCGCCTCACCGTAGCCCTCGATGTAACGCTAAGCCCCGAACTTGTTCAGGAAGGTATTGCCCGCGAATTCATTAACCGGATTCAAAATATCAGAAAAGATAGCGGATTCGATGTAACCGATAAAATAAGTATTGTAATTCAAAAACATAATGCTATCTTCGAGGCCATTAATTTCCATAAGGGCTATATTGCCACGCAAACACTGGCTGGCAGCATCGAATGGACCGAAATTTTAAACGATACTCAAGCGAAAGAAATTGAGATCGACGAAGAAACCAAAACGCTCTTAAAAATTACCAAGATTAGTTAACACTTGGGTTTAATTAAATTTATTTTTGTTAAATTAGACAAAAATTCGGGTTATGTCAGAAAAAACAAGGTACTCAGACGCAGAGCTTGAAGAATTCAAAGCGATAATTCTCGATAAGCTCGAAAAGGCAAAGCAAGACTATGAATTGCTTAAAAGTGCCATTACTCATAGCGAAAGTAACGATACCGAAGATACTTCACCTACTTTTAAAGTGCTTGAAGAAGGGGCTGCTACTCTCTCGAAAGAAGAAGCCGGGAAACTGGCTCAACGTCAGCAGAAATTTATCCAAAGCCTGCAAGCTGCTTTAATACGTATTGAAAACAAAACGTACGGAATATGCCGCGAAACCGGCAAATTAATTCCGAAAGACAGACTAAAGGCTGTGCCGCATGCTACCTTAAGTATCGAAGCCAAGCAAGGCCAGCGCTAACGATTTATTATCGATAACTGAAAAATGATTGGAACCTGTGTTTCAATCATTTTTTTTTACATTTGCGGACATAATTTACTGCCTGAATTTTCGTCTGGAAAGGCTAGGTATACAAAAAGATTCAAACAATGATTATCAATAAAAATTTGAAACTTAACTTAGGTCAAAAAGCAGCTTTAATTGTCTTTTTGGTGCTGTTAATCGACCAGTGTGTTAAAATATGGATTAAAACCCACATGATGCTGGGAGAGGAATACCATGTTTTGGGTAACTGGTTTATCATCCATTTTACCGAGAATAACGGAATGGCATTTGGAATGGAATTCGGCGGGTCATTCGGCAAATTACTGCTCAGTTCGTTCCGCATCTTTGCCGTGGGTGGTATTGGCTGGTATCTGGTACATCTGATCAAAACCAAAGCACACACGGGTTTTGTAATCAGCATTGCGTTGATTTTGGCAGGAGCCATTGGCAATATCCTTGACAGTGTTTTCTACGGAATGATTTTCAGCGACAGCTATTTTCAAATTGCTCAATTATTCCCGGCTAACGGCGGTTATTCGTCGTTTCTGCACGGCAGGGTAGTGGATATGTTGTATTTCCCGATTCTGAAGGGCCATTTCCCTGGTTGGTTTCCCATTTGGGGTTCGGAAGAGTTCATTTTCTTCAGGCCGGTATTTAACATCGCCGATTCGTCCATTACCATCGGAGTTATCATCATTCTTCTTTTTCAAAAGCAATTTTTTAAACCTGAAAACAAAATATAATAACCGGCGTACGAACTCTCGTACGCCTTTTTTTTAATACCAAAATAATGAGCAAACGTACTCCTTTTCCTGCTGTCTTTTGGGTGGCAAATTCAATAGAAATTCTCGAACGCATCGCCTATTATGGCATTTATATGGGTTTTGGAATATACATGGCCCATTTGGGATATACCAAAGCGCAGCTAGGCATTGTGCAAAGCCTCTTTTTGCTGTTTTCCTATACCATCCCGGTAATTTCGGGGACATTTGCAGACCGGTTCGGCTTTAAAAAAGTATTGATCGTAGCCTATCTGGCTTATCTTCCTTCCATTTTATTATTGCTCATTACCAAATCGTTTTCGGGAATTTCGCTAACCATGTTATGTATTGGTTTTGCGGCCGGAATTTTTAAACCGCTTATTTCCGGCACGGTTCGGGTGGTTTCGGATGCTTCGAACAAAACATTAGGTTTTGGAATATTTTATGCCATGATTAATATTGGCGGCACCGTTGGGCCTATGATTGCCGGTAAACTCAGGGTAATTTCGTGGAATTACGCTTTTCTGGCATCTGCTATTTCCATTGGTTTTATGTTACTGGTAACCATTCTTTTCTACAAAGAACCTCCCCGCAAACTGGAAGGTCAAACCCTTAAAAGCAAGTTCCATGACATGGCCGAAACACTCTCGGACGGGAAATTTGTACTGTTCCTTGCCATTCTTGGCGTATTTTTCTGGCTGCCTTTCTGGGCTTTTTTCAACCTTATTGGCCTCTACATCGACCAAAATATTGACACTGTAACGCTTTATACTCAGGTTAAGAGCGTACTCGGCACCGGTGTAGCCAACTTCCTTTCCCAAGCCGACGAGCATGGTGTACGTCGCATACTGGGCGAATCAATCGGAAACACTGGTTTATACATCATTATATTTCAGTTGGTGGTTTCAAGCATCAGCCAGCGGTTCAGGGCTATCCCGGTATTTCTTACCGGTTTGTTTACGGTGGCTTTAGGATTTGGAGTTTTGGCTCTTGCTAAAGTTTCTGCTCCATCGTTCGTTTTTCTCGGCATCTTTTTGTTTGCTGTTGGCGAAATGATGTCGTCGCCGCGTATTCAGGAATACATCACCTGGATAGCACCGAAAGAAAAAGCCGGACTGTATATGGGCTCAAACTTCCTGGCTACTGCAGTTGGCGGGCTATTCAGCGGAGTAATCTATACCTCATTGCTCGGATTTTTTAACAACATGGGACATCCCGAATACGTTTGGTACACATTGGCAACCCATATTGCACTGGGAATTGTTGCGATTTCTCTATTTGCCAAATTCTTGGGCGAGTATAAAGAGATGGATGCCTAGCAATTTTTATAATTATAGAAATTAGGGGATTAAGCTAAAACTACTTAATCCCCTAATTTCTTAGTAATCCTAGTCATTCCACATAAAACAGGTCCGATATAATCCGATCTGAAACAAACATTCCGTTATCCGAAAGTCGAAGATGTTCTTCCTCCAAAATCATATAACCCGTATTTGCAAATTTCGACAGTTCTTGTTGAATATGCCGAAGGTACTTCTCTCCAAAAGATTCTCTTACAATTCTCAAATCAACTCCCCATATCGTTCGTAAACCTGTGAGCAGATAATCGTTAAAACGCTCGTTTACGCCCAGTTGCTCATCTTCAAAATAAATTTTTCCTTGCTCTATAGCCTCAATGTATTGTTGGTTTACCGATAGGTTCCAGCGGCGTGCAGTTCCATCATAAGAATGGGCCGAAGGCCCTGCGCCCAAATATTTTCCGCCTTGCCAGTAATTTGTGTTGTGCCGCGAGAACATTCCGTCCTTACAAAAATTAGAAATTTCATAATGTTCGTATCCGTTCCGTTTCATTTTGTCGATGAGCATTGAATATTGCAGGAGACTTTCCTCTTCGCCAATTTCATTAAGTTTTCCCTTCTTTTTATAATGTCCAAGTACCGTTTTAGGCTCGATAGTTAAATGATAAGCCGAAAGATGAGGAATATTGAATAAAAAGAATTTCTCAAGGTTTTGAGCCCATCTTTCGGCCGATAACTGTGGCAATCCATAAATCAGGTCGATATTCATATTCGTCAAGCCTGTATCTTGGGCTAATTTAATGCAGCGTTCTGCTTCTTGGGCAGTGTGACGGCGGTTCATCCACTTCAAATCGTCGTCGAAAAAAGATTGAATACCAATGCTTAACCGGTTTATTCCCAATTTTTTAATTGACTGAAGATAATCGGTAGTTAAATCATCGGGATTAGCCTCTAAGGTAATTTCTGCATTTGCCGAAACGTTAAAATGGCGGTGAATACAATCCAAAAGACGTTCTATTTCCTGTGGAGTAAGCACCGACGGGGTTCCACCTCCAAAATAAATTGTATCAACATTGGGAGAATGAAAATAATCTTTGCGCATTTCGATCTCCTTCGCCAGACAATCCAGCAAACGGTCCTTAAGCTTTAACGACACCGAAAAATGAAAATCGCAATAGTAACATACTTTCTTACAGAAGGGTATGTGAATGTATATTCCGTTCATTAACAATAATTAACAAAATGGATAAAAATTTGTTATGTTTTTTGTTTGTATCTTAGCGCCGAATTTAAAAGATTAGCCATGCACATCATAAAATCGTTCTGGAAACCCATTGCCTGGTCGTTAGTAGTGTTGATCCTGTCAGGAATGACAGGCGAAACCGTTTCTAAAATAGAAATCATCTATTTCCCTCAGATTGATAAAGTTGTTCACTTCACCATGTATTTTGTATTTACTTTTCTGATGATGTACGACTTTACGCGCTATAAGGATAAAATTTTTTCGCGCACTCAGATAATCCTCTTTTCATTGATATCGGCAATATTATACGGCGGGGGAATGGAATTGCTCCAACGTATATCGGCTTTGCACCGGAGCTCGGACATAATGGATTTTCTTGCGAACTCAACCGGTGCAATTGTCGCTGTATTACTTTATAAACAACTGGCTTTTATTTTTGATACAGTAATAAAACTATTTACAGTGCCAAAGAAAAGTCGCTCTCTTTGATATGATCGGCCAAATCGCCAATATTCTCCGTTTCGAACAGCGTTTTTAACTGCTCCCGAATAGCACCATAACTACGGTGGATTGGGCAATGCTGGTCGTCGTCGGTACATGATTTAAGACCTAACACGCAGGAGTTAAAGCTATCTAGTCCGTCAATTACCTCCACAATATCCATAAGGCTTATTTCGTATGGATTTTTGCCTAAGCCAAACCCTCCGTGCGGACCTTTGGTAGAAGAAAGCATTTTATGCTTTGCCAACGACTGCAATATTTTACCCAAAAACGGGGTTGGAATATCCAAATCCTTCGAAATCTGTTTAATACCAATTTTCGATTCCCCGTTGCTTTTTACGGCAAGGTAAATCACTGCCCGAATGGCATATTTGCTGGTGTTGGAAAGCATAAAAGTTTCTGTTCTTTTAATTATTTAACAGGTATTTTTTCAACGCGGGCACAATGACGGCCACCTTCAAAAGGAGTTGTCAAAAACGTATCAACAATCTCGTAAGCTTCAGCAACACTTATAAAACGAGCGGGCAAAGCTACAATATTAGCATCGTTGTGCAAACGAGCCAAACGGCTAATTTCCTTGTTCCAGCATAAAGCCGAACGTACTCCTTGGTGCTTATTGGCAGTAATGTTAATTCCGTTGCCACTTCCACAAATTGAAATACCCAAATCTACTTCCTTATCTTCAACAGCTTTAGCCAAAAGATGGGCAAAATCGGGATAATCAACCGGGTCGGGATTGGAAGATCCAAAATCAGTAACTTCAATACCTTTTTCTTTCAAATACGTTAATAACTGTATTTTAAGCTGATAACCAGCATGGTCATTTGCAATTCCTAAAATCATGATGTTATATTTTTATTGAGCGTCACAAAATTATAAAAACAAATTCATACTATAAGGTATTTTACTTTTCAAAAGTCGATTCTTACAAATTAACACGGAATTGTTGATTAATGTTAATAACTCGTTGACTTCTCCGGAAAAGTTTTTGACATTTTAAGTTGCAATTAACATTCGCTAGTCAGTATATAACTTTATTCGAAACATACAAATAAGTTATTTGTTATTTAGAGTGAAGTAATCAACTAATTTTAAACAGCAAAATGATAGTTAAAAACTTAAATTTTTTCAAACTTTGTAGCAATTAACAATTGTTAATAACTCATTGAATATGCTGATTATTAATACATTTTTTTAAACCATGCTGTTAATTATGAGGGGTGGCATTCTTAATAACCATTATTACAAACTTTCAAACCAAAAATTTCAAACACAATTAACAGCCTATTATTATCATCATATATTTTTAAAAATTCAAAAAGAAATAAATAATATATATAGTTGTTAAAATGATTGATGTTTTGAAAGAAAGAGGCTTTGAAGTTAATTTGACGAATGACGAACTTATTCATGAAATCAATAAGTTACGGAAAGAATGTAATGCCATTATTTTGGCACATTTTTATCAGGAATCTGAAATTCAGGATATTGCTGACTTTGTTGGCGACAGTTTACAATTATCGCAGCAGGCAGCAAAAACTGATGCCGATGTCATTGTTTTTGCTGGTGTTCATTTTATGGCCGAAACTGCCAAAATTTTAAGTCCTTCAAAAACGGTGTTAATACCCGATTTGGAAGCCGGATGTTCTTTGGCTGATTCTTGTAAATATGCTGATTTTGAAGCGTTTCTTAAAAATTATCCCGGACATACTGTTATTTCGTATGTTAATACTACGGCTGAAATTAAAGCTTTAACAGATATAATTTGTACTTCGTCTAATGCTTTGGAAATAGTTAAGTCGTTGCCTGAGAACGAAAAAATTGTTTTTGCTCCAGACCGCAACCTTGGTAATTATATTAAGACGGTAACTGGTCGCGACATGGTTATTTGGGACGGTGCATGCCACGTTCATCAAAGGTTTTCGCTTGAAAAAATTGTTGAGTTGAAAAAGGAAAATCCTGCTGCTAAGATTATAGCTCATCCCGAGTGCGATAAAACCATTCTTTTAATTGCCGATTTTGTTGGTTCTACGGCTGCAATGCTTAAATTTACCCAGGGTGATAATGCTTCTGCCTATATTGTTTGTACTGAATCGGGTATTTTGCATCAAATGAGAAAATCTCATCCTGAGAAGAATTTTATCCCTGCGCCACCGAATGATTCAACCTGTGCTTGTAACGACTGTCAGTTTATGAAACTTATTACTTTGAAAAAGATTTATTTAAGTTTGAAGAATAATACCTTTGAAATAACGATGGATGAAAACCTTCGTGCAAAAGCTGAAAAACCTATACGCCGTATGCTCGAAATGTCAGAAAAACTTGGAATAAAATAGGATTTATTCGTACTTAGCTGCACAGTTATTTAATCACCTAGTTACTTTTTGTAATGGCCGAAGATTTTAAAATCAGAGATAATAATTTGAATGATAATGATAAAGACTTTGAGCGCAAGGTAAGGCCATTAGATTTTGGGGATTTTTCAGGTCAAAGTAAAGTTGTTGAAAACCTTCGAATATTTGTAAAAGCAGCCAAACTTCGTGAGGAATCGTTAGATCATGTATTGTTACACGGACCTCCGGGATTGGGTAAGACAACGTTATCTAATATTATAGCCAATGAACTTGGTGTTAATCTTAAAATTACATCGGGACCGGTATTAGATAAACCTGGTGATTTAGCGGGTATTCTTACTAATCTCGATGATAACGATGTTTTATTTATTGACGAAATTCATCGGTTAAGTCCGGTAGTGGAAGAGTACCTTTATTCGGCCATGGAGGATTTTATTATCGACATCGTTTTGGATAAAGGTCCAAATGCACGTTCAATACAGCTTAAATTGAATCCTTTTACACTGATTGGAGCAACTACCCGGTCGGGCTTACTTACGAGTCCTCTGCGTGCTCGTTTTGGTATAAATTGTCATTTGGAGTATTACGATGTTCCTACTCTTGTAATAATTGTGAAGCGGTCGTCACAAATTCTTAATGTGGCTATTGATGATGATGCCGCTCACGAGATAGCTTTTCGTAGCCGTGGAACGCCGCGTATTTGCAATGCTCTGTTGCGTAGAGTGAGAGATTTTGCTCAAGTGGTAGGAGAGGGGTATATTGATCTTAAAATAGCGCAGTACGCCTTAAATGCCCTAAATATTGATAATAGAGGGTTAGATGAAATGGATCATAAAATACTTCGTACCGTTATTGAAAAGTTTAAAGGTGGGCCGGTAGGTTTAAATACTATTGCCACCGCTATTGGTGAGGATAGTGGTACTATTGAAGAAGTATATGAGCCTTTTCTGATAAAGGAAGGTTTTATGAAGCGCACCCCTCGTGGTAGGGAGGTGACGGATTTGGCTTATAAAAGCCTTGGAATTGTTAAGCTTGCCGACGAGCAAACGTTATTTTAATTACGATAAACTCGTACCTAATTTAGGTTTGCAACTTTAATTAAACCGTTGAAATTTAATATTTTAATTTTACGACCTTCGATTTCTATTAGATTATCATTTTTGAATTCAGATAACAAGCGAATTACAGATTCTGTCGCTGTTCCAACGATATTGGCCAATTCTTCACGTGTTAGCAATATTTGAAGGATGTTTTCTTTATCAATACCAAATTCCTGTTTAAGGTGGACTAAAACCTCTGCTAATCTTTCCCTTACGGTTTTTTGGGCTATATCTGTAATGTATTCGTTGGCTTCCCCTAGCTCGCGGCAGGCAAGTTGCAAAAGTTCAAAAGCAAAATTTCCGTTATTTTTAACCAAATAGTAAAGCGATTCTTGCGATATATAACATAATTTACTATCTTCTAATGTTTTGGCTGTCGTACAGGCTAAGTCTCCGTTTAAAACGGAACGAAAACCAATGATATCGTAAGGTTTTGCAAAGCGTATAATCTGTTCTTTTCCGTCAATTCCTGTTTTATAAACTTTAAGAATACCGTCAAGAACGATGTAACAACCTGTGATTCTTGAATTTTGCCTGTATATACAAAGTCCTTTTTTATAAGTATTTATTGTTTTATCAAGCGATATTCTTTCAACTTCTGATGGAGTTAAGTGTTTAAATAATGCGCTATGCGAAAAATTGAAATCTTCGGTAATTTGATTGATATATTGGTTTTTCATTTATGACAATGTATTTTTAGAAGTATCGAACTTTGGCAAAAATAGAAAAAGAAAGAGATATAAGTGTCTTTAGATTTTATAAAAAAATGATAATAATTTAACTATGAAAACATTTGTTAATGTTAAATGGGATAGCAACTTAAAGTTTAAAGCTGATTTGTTTGGTAAAGAATTGGTGTTAGATGCTGCTTCTGATGCTGGTGGAAATGATGAAGGCTTTCGTCCTAAGTCTCTTATGATGGTTGCTTTGGCTGGATGTACTGGTATGGATGTGATTTCAATTCTTAAAAAAATGAAGGTTGATGTTACATACTTTAACCTCAGAATTGAGGGTAACATTCGTGACGAACATCCTAAGAAGTATGAATCAATGAAAGTAATTTATGAATTCAAAGGAAACGACCTTGAATTGGAGAAATTACAAAAAGCCGTTAATCTCTCGATTGAAAAGTATTGTGGTGTAAATGCCAATTACCGGGATTCGATGCAAATGGAATATGAAATAAGTATTCTTTAAATAACGTAAAATTCCATGACAGAGTTATTTACCCTGTCATGGTGTATTTTTTAGATCTCTGATGAAAACTGTTTAAGGAAGCGAACATCATTTTCGGAATATATACGAATATCTTTAATTTGATATTTCAATAATGCTATTCGTTCTATACCCATTCCAAAAGCAAAGCCTGAATAGACTTTTGAATCGATACCGTTATTTTCAAGGACATTCGGGTCAACCATACCACAGCCTAAAATTTCCAGCCATCCTGTGTATTTGCATAAGTTGCATCCTTTTCCTTTGCACGAACATGAAATATCCATTTCGGCCGATGGTTCAGTGAAGGGAAAGTATGAAGGACGTAAGCGGATTTTAGTTTCAGAGCCAAAATATTCTTGGGCAAAGAACAATAACGTTTGTTTAAGATCGGCAAACGATACATTTTTGTCGATATACAAACCTTCAATTTGATGAAAGAAACAATGCGAACGTGCTGATATTGCTTCGTTACGGAAAACCCTTCCGGGCATGAGCATGCGGATTGGTGGTTTTGTTTTTTCCATTACACGTACCTGAACTGATGAAGTATGGGTACGGAGCAGAATATCCGGATTTTTTTCGATGAAGAAAGTGTCCTGCATATCTCTAGCAGGATGTTCGGGCGGAAAATTGAGTGCACCGAACACGTGCCAGTCATCTTCAATTTCGGGTCCGTCAGAAACAGTAAAGCCAAGTTTTCCAAAAATTTCATTTATTTCATTACGAACCAATGAAATAGGATGCCTTGAACCTAAGGTAAATGGGTCACCAGGTAGACTTAAATCGTTTTTTGAAGCAGAGTCCGTCTGTTCAGAAAGGTTTGATTTTAAATCGTTGTATTTTGTGTTAAGAAATTCCTTGAGTTCGTTCAGTTTAACGCCGGCTGTTTTTTTCTGGTCGTTTGGGAGTTGTTTAAAATCTTCAAATAATTGATTGAGAATACCTTTTTTACTTAAAAATTTCAAACGGAAGGATTCAGCGTCTTCTGCTGTTTTGGCTTCAAATAGAGAAGCTTCGTTAATTATCAGATTTATTTTGTCATTCATTGCACAAAAATTTAGCCAGTAAAATTAGCTATTATTTTTTATCGGAGAATTTCTATTGTAAATTTTACATCCTTTTCGGGTCTGTCGCCTGAAAGGGTTTTGAGGTTTGCTATTTTATCGACAACTTCCATTCCTTCCATAACTTCTCCAAAAATGGTGTAACTTCCGTCTAAGTTTGGAACCCCGCCGATTGTGGTGTATATTTTAATTTGTTCGGGTGTGAACTTAAATGGGTGTTGGCCTATTTCTTGATAAACTTTTGCAATTATCTTTTTTTTAATTTGTTGGTTGTTTATGGTACTATCTTTAGATTTTAATCGTTGGATTTCGGTAGTATAGTATTTTCGGGCTGTAAGTTGAAATTGTTCTTGGTTGATGTTAGTTTCAATTTGGTTTAGTTTTTCTGGAGTATATATTTCTCCTTGAACAATATAGAATTGTGTCCCGTTGGATTCTCTGTTCTGATTAACCGCATCGGCTTTACGTGCTGCGGCTAAAACTCCGCGCTTATGATAAAATTTTGGATTTATTTCCGCTGGTATGGTGTATGTGAAACTATTATCTGTGGAAGGTTTTGGCAAGTTTGGGTCGCCACCCTGTATCATGAAATCCTTGATTACACGATGAAATATTCTATCCGTATAAAATCCGTTTTTGATTAACTTTATAAAGTTATCGCGGTGAATTGGAGTTTCGTTGTATAATTTCAACTTTATGTTGCCATAATCTGTTTTAATTAGCACCTTAATATCCAGATTTGGTTGTGTTTTACATGAGATAACAGGTAAAATACTAAGAATTGATAAAGTGATTAAATAGTTGAATTTCATTACTTTAAATTTATGAAAATATTGGCATTAAATGGAAGTAGTGGTTTTCTTGGAAAACAAATATGTCAATTTTTTGAGCGTAAATATACTATTTTGAAGATAAGGAGGGAAGATTACCTCGATCCTTCAGCATTAGCCGATAAACTTAAAGGAGTTGATATTGTTGTTAATCTTGCTGGGGCGCGGATAACTCCTGTTGCTTCTAAAAAGTATCGAAAAGATTTATATGACAGTAGGATATATACGACCCAATGTTTGGTTAAGGCTTTTAGTTTGATGGATAAGACTCCGGATTTTTTTATATCTATGTCGGCTATTGGTATTTACGATTATATCCATATTCATAATGAAGAGTCTGTTAATTTTGGAGATGATTTTTTAGCTGATTTATGTAAGGATTGGGAACTTGTGGCCAATAATGACAATCCAATTTTAGAGAATACGGCTATTATTAGAAATAGCATTGTTTTGAGTACCGATGGGGGTATTCTTAAGACAGTTTTACCATTTTTTAAAGTTGGATTAGGAACTGTTATGGGGAATGGAATGCAACCTTTTAGTTTTATTCATATTAGTGATTTTTTACGAGCAATTGATTTTGTTATTGATCATCGTATTAGTGGGATTGTTAACTTAGCAGCGCCAAATTTTTGCATTTATCTTGACTTTTGTCGGACTTTGAGCAAGCGTTTGGAACGGCCTCTGTTTTTGAAAGTACCTGCTTATTTGTTAAAACTGACTATGGGTGAGCAAAGTTCAATGTTACTTAAAGGACAAAAAGTTTTACCTGAAGTACTTTTAAATAGAGGATTTAGATTTGAATATACTGATATACAGGAAGCTATCAATAGTTTAATTAATTTTACTCACTTTGAATCACATTAAGAATTTAGCAGGTCAAACCGTAATTTATGGTTTAAGCAGCATTGTATCCCGATTTCTGAATTACCTTCTTACTCCCTTTTACACATACATTTTTTTACCAAGTGCTTATGGCGATGTTACAATTCTTTATGCTTATGTAACGTTTTTAAATATCATCCTTACATATGGGATGGAAACTGGGTTTTTCTTTTTTGCCAAAAAAGAAACAGATTTTTCAAAAGTGTATGGATCAGCATTTGTTAGTCTTTTATTTACTACTTCTATATTTGTAATTCTTTCACTCATATATCTACCACAGGTTGCTGAATTTGTGCAATATGGTCATAAGATACGTTATGTTTTTTGGTTTGTTCTTATTTTAGGAATTGATACGCTTACTGCCATTCCCTTTGCTAAACTTCGTCAACAGAATAAAGCTTTTAAGTTTGCTTTATACAAGCTTTTGAACGTTCTGATCACAGTTTTTTTTAATGTAATTTTGATTTGGGTTATTCCTCATTTTTTTGTGAATGATGGTAAATTTTTTGCTTTTACTTATAAAGTTGATGTTGAGTTGATTTTTATTGCCAATTTTATTGGTAGTCTTGTTACATTGTTTATTCTTTTACCTGATTTGTTTCGTGAGAAAATTGGTTTTAGTTTTTCACTCTGGAAACGAATGGTTAATTATTCTTACCCTTTGTTATTTGCAGGTTTGGCAGGCACAATAAATGAATTTTTAGATCGGATTCTTTTGCAAAATTATCTTCCTCACAATGTTGATATTACTGCTCAAATAGGTATTTACGGAGCTTGTTCTAAAATTGCTGTTTTGTTAACATTATTTACCCAAATGTTTAGGTTCGCTGCTGAACCTTTCTTTTTTAACCGTGGAAAAAGTTCTGATCAGAAGGAGGTTCTTGCCGATGTTTCCAAGTACTTTTTTATTTATGGGCTTGTAATCTTTGTTGGCGTTATGGCTTATCTTGATATTGTAAAGTTTTTTATAGGTCCTAAATTTCATGAAGGATTAAAAGTTGTATCTATTTATATGTTAGGTAGTTTAGGTCTTGGAGTTTATTTTAATTTATCGTTTTGGTATAAACTGAATGAAAAAACTTATTGGGGAATTATTATCACAGCCATTGGAGCAGCTATAACTGTGGCTTTAAATATTATTTTGATTCCAAAGTTTAGTTATCTTGGCTCTGCCTGGGCTCGTTTGGTTTGTTATTTAGTTATAACTGTTATTTCTTATCTTTTGGGACAAAAATATTATCCAATTAATTACCCTGTTAAATCGATGTTAGGTTATTTATTTTTTGGACTTGTGGCATTCTTTTTATGTTATGAATTTAAATTGTCGAACATTGGTTTGGATTTGGCGAAGAATACACTGATTTTTGTATCGTTTCTTGCCTTGCTGGAACGTAAGGAAAAGGTTTTTTCTATTTATTTGAAAAAGTGATGAAAGTTAAAATTGTTAATAAATCGAAACATCCGTTGCCGGCTTATAGTACACCTCTTTCTGCAGGAATGGATATTCGTGCTAATTTGGATGCTGAAATTGAATTAATCCCTGGTGAACGTAGATTGATTCCAACTGGACTGTTTATTGCGTTACCAAAGGGCTATGAAGCCCAAATGCGACCCAGAAGTGGTTTAGCATTAAAGAGCGGGATATCCTTGGTTAATACTCCCGGTACCATTGATGCTGATTATCGTGGTGAGATTGGTATTATTCTCATTAACCACTCCTCTGAAAAGTTTATTATTCACGATGGCGATCGTATTTGTCAGATGGTTATAAAAAAACACGAAACAGTTGAATGGGATGAATGCAGCTCCTTGGATGAAACTAGTAGGGGAGAGGGAGGCTTTGGGCATACAGGTAAAAAATAATTTTTGTCGTTGTATACCAGTTCTCCTTTTTATTGTTTTTTTTGTTGGTTGTTCTTCTGCACACAGAGCAACCAACAAAAATACGTCACAATTGAAAGCTTCCAGTATTGTTGAGGACACTTTTGATTATGACTATTACTTTCTTGAAGGTACTAAACAAAAGTTATTAGGAAATTATAATGATGCTATTTTATTATTGAACAGTGCATTAATGATAAATAAATTTAGTGCGGCATCTTATTTTCAATTGTCTCAAATATATTTCACTACACGTAATATTGCTAAAGCTCTGAATTATGGCCGTCTGGCTGTCCGTTATGATGATACTAATTCAGTATATGAATTAAATCTTGCTCGTTTATACCATGATGTTTGTAAAATAGATAGCTCTTTACTTCTTTATAAGCAAATTAGCACTGTAAATCCCTAAAACTAAACAAATGCCTAAATTTACAGTTATATTTTTATTAACTATTTTATTTTTAAGTTCTTGCGCTATTAAAACAAATTATATTTTTTCTGCTAACGATAAATATGTTACTTATGACAAAGTAAAGATTAAAGTTAATAGTCAGAAATTAGGTAAAGTAACCTTAAAGGGTTATATAAGTATTGTGAAGGATTCTTCTATTTGTTTTAAGTTTTGGGGTCCATTGGGAATTGAAGTAGTTAGCGGTAGACTTGATCAACGGTTTGTTTTAAAGGATCATTTTAACGATATTTTCCACGCCGATGCCTTACAAGAGTTAATTGATAAAACAGGTATTGTATTTACAAAGCGATGTGTCGAAAATATTTTATTAGCTAAAATTGATAGCTTAAAGACAGATTTGACCACTTTAAATAATAATGTGATTACGTTAAATGATAATCAACGTTGGATGAATCGTATGCTTAGTGTCGAAAACATACCTCGTAAGAATTTGATGCAATTTTCGTTTAATATAAAATCACAACTGCTGAATAAAGTATCTGTTATTTATAGTGATGAAAATGATCATTGGTCTGTTGAAATTCAGGTATTAAATATATCTGGCCAACAAAAAAGATGTAATTTTGATTTTTGAATTCTAAACTTGTTAAATGAGACTTTTTTTAAGCTATAGCTTGACTTTCTTAATGCTTATCTCGTTTCAATTAAAAGCTCAAAATAGGAATGAACTGGAGCGGAAGCGTAACAATACACTCAAAGATATAGCCGAAACTGAGAAGATACTTAATTCTATTAAGCACAATAAGTTAGAATCTGTTGAAAAATTAAATCTTTTGAATAAAAAGATTTTATTACGAAATACGCTTATTCAAAATTTGTCTGCCGAAATTTTTGCTGTTGACAATAAAATAACTGAACTTGAGAAGGAAACTGAGACATTAACTTCTGATGTGAAAAATATAAAGACTGAATATGCCCGGATGGTGTTTGTTGCGTGGCTAAATCGAGGTACTACCAATCGGTTGATGTTTATATTGGCTTCTAAAGATTTTAATCAGGCTTATAAGCGTATCAAATATTTGCAGCAATATTCTGAATCTCGTCAAAAACAGATTGCTGTAATAAAAGGTGTTCAAAATACGCTAAATTCACAAATTGTTGAACTGGAAAATAGTAAGAAAGAAAAGGTTGTTTTACTTAGCACCCAAGAGAAGGAAAATAAGCTTTTACAGCTTGAACTTCAGGAAAAGACTAACCTTGTGAATACGCTGAAAGCAAAAGAAGGTAATTTACTTAAAAGGTTGAAGGAACAGAATGTATTAGCAACTCGATTGCAAACTGAAATTGAAAATATTATTAAAGCTGAAATTAAGGCCAAAGCTGCTGCTGCCGCTGCTGCCGCCGAACGGAAAGCAAGGAAACGGGAAACTGTCACTAAAAATGGTTCAGTTAAATCGTCCTCTTCGTCTGTTATAGTAGCACCCGTTTCTCACGAGGACAACATTATTTCCTCGAACTTTAGGGATAATAAGGGTCGGCTTCCATGGCCTACAGAAAGAGGGGTTATCACAAAAGGATTTGGAGAATATCACCACCCGGTTTATAAGGAAGTTAAACAAATGAGTAATGGGATCGATATTACTACTGTTCCAGGGGCAGATGTCCGTTCAGTGTTCGAAGGGCAGGTAACTTCAATCATTTTTATAAAAGGCTCTAATTATGCTGTTCTAATCAACCACGGAAATTTTTATACTGTTTACCAAAATTTAGTTGATATACGGGTTAAAAAGGGTGATAAAGTTCGTATGAAACAGATTATTGGAAAAGTATTTACTGATACTAATTCGAATTCTACCGTGTTACATATGGAGATTTGGGAGGAGCGGCGTATTCTGGACCCTGAAGTTTGGCTTTCTCATAATTAAAATCATCTTTGGTCATCAATTTTTGACCATTCGTCATAAATTTTATTTGTTAAGTAACAAATTAGCATGTTTTAAGTATATATATTTACTAAATCATTATAATTATGAAAAGAATGGTTAATATACATTCAAAGATTGATAACCTTAGAGTTATAGAAAATGTTATTGAGGAAATATCAACAGATTTTAACCTTAATTCAGAGCTTTATGGCAATGTTCTCATTGCTACTCTTGAAGCAACAAATAACGCCATTCTTCATGGAAATAAGCTTGACGAAAAAAAGCTTGTGAATATTGCCTTTGATTTGGTTGATAACAATCTTATTATTACTGTTAAGGACGAAGGCAAAGGTTTTAATTATTCTGATATACCAGATCCTACTGCTCCCGAAAATTTAGAGAAGGATAGTGGAAGAGGAATATTTTTGATGGAAAAGCTTACCGATAAACTATCGTTTTTTGATAATGGATCAATAGTAGAACTTACTTTTAATTTGATTTAATTTTGGCTATTAATTTTTTTGTCGAAGAAATCCCTTTTAAACTTTCGAATAAAAGGAATTTAAAAAATTGGATTATTGGAATTGCTTTATGCGAAGGGAAAAGAATTGGAAATATCAATTATATTTTTGCTTCTGATAATTATATTCTTGAAATCAACCGACAATATTTACAACATGATTATTTTACTGATATCATTACGTTTAACTATAATGAAGGTGAAATTATTAATGGAGATATTTTTATAAGTGTTGATACCGTTAGAGTAAACGCTGAAAAATATAAATTCTCATTTGAGAATGAATTATATCGTGTAATTATTCATGGAGTCCTTCATTTAATAGGATATGATGATAAAAATGAAGAATCTGCAAAAATTATGAGAAATATGGAGGATTCTTCTTTGAAAAAGCTTTATAACGAAATTCTTTTTTAAGTTCTTTTATAAACCCTTTATTCTCCTAATTGTTATAATTTTGTCCAAATTTTGAAATTATGCATTTGGAGTATGATGTTATTGTTGTTGGGGCTGGTCATGCAGGCTGTGAAGCTGCTGCTGCTGCTGCCAATATGGGAGTGAGAACATTGTTAATTACCATGGATATGACCAAATTTGGTCATATGTCTTGTAATCCTGCCATGGGAGGAATCGCGAAAGGCCAGATCGTTCGTGAGATTGATGCGTTAGGTGGATATTCTGGTATTGTTACCGATCGGTCAACAATACAATTTCGTTTGCTTAATAGGTCTAAAGGTCCTGCAATGTGGAGCCCCCGAGCCCAATGTGACCGTACCTTGTTCACTAATATTTGGAGAGAAATGCTGGAAAATACTCCAAATCTTGATTTTTGGCAGGATACTGTTAGCTCTTTATTGCTAGAAGATGGGCAGGTTACTGGAGTTATAACGAGGGTAGGGGTTAAATTTACTTCAAAATGTGTAGTTTTAACTAATGGAACCTTTATTAACGGTCTTATTCATATAGGTCGGGCTCAGGTTGAAGGAGGTCGTGTTTCTGAACCTGCCTCCAAGGGACTTTCTGAACAACTTAAAGAATATGGCTTCGAAGTCGGACGCATGAAAACGGGAACTCCCGCACGTCTTGATGGAAGATCTATTAATTTTTCTGATTTAACTGTTCAGGAAGGAGAATCTGATGGTGGTAAATTTTCTTTTCTTCCTCATATTAAAAACAATCCGAATTTACGACCTTGTTATATTACGTATACAAATAGCGAAGTTCATGAAATATTGAAAAGTGGCTTTGCTGATTCTCCTTTGTATAATGGAACTATTAAAGGTACAGGGCCTCGTTATTGCCCAAGTATTGAAGATAAGGTTGTGACTTTTGCCGATAAGGATAAACATCAACTTTTTTTGGAACCTGAGGGGATTTCTACAAATGAGTATTATATAAATGGATTTTCATCATCTCTGCCGTGGCAAATTCAGTATGAAGCTTTACGTAAAATTAAAGGGCTAGAAAATGTAAAAATATTTCGTTCTGGTTACGCTATAGAGTACGATTATTTTCCTCCAACTCAGCTTCATGCTACGTTGGAAACTAAGCATATTTCTAACTTATTTTTTGCTGGACAAATTAATGGAACTACTGGTTATGAGGAAGCCGCAGCACAAGGATTGATGGCAGGAATTAATGCATCTTTAAAAGTTCAAGAGAAAGGCGGTTTAATTTTGGGTAGAAATGAAGCTTATATAGGTGTTTTAATAGACGATTTAATTACTAAAGGTGTTGATGAGCCTTATAGAATGTTTACTTCGCGTGCTGAATATCGGATTTTATTACGGCAGGATGATGCTGACGTACGATTGACACCCATTGGCTATCGTATCGGTTTGGCTAAGGATGAACGTATGGAAAATTTAGAGAAAAAGGTTTCTGAAAGAGCTGGATTAATTGAATTTTGCGATAAATTTAGTGTTGCGCCTGACATTATAAATAATCGTTTGTGCGAACTTCAAACGTCTGAACTTAAAAATAAGGTTCGACTTAGAGAAATTATAACTCGTCCACAGGTAACGTTTTCGAATATTAAAGAATATGTACCAGAGCTTAATGATTATATACTTTCTTTGGGGGAATTGAAATCTGAAATTGTACAGGCAACTGAAATTATTATTAAATACTCTGGATATATAGAGAGAGAAAATTTAATAGCGGATAAAATTCAACGATTGGAGAGTGTTAAAATACATGATGAGTTTGATTTTAGACAATTAAAATCACTTTCCACTGAAGCTCGTCAAAAATTAAGTAGAATAAAACCATCTACAATTGGACAAGCTTCTCGCATTCCTGGAATTTCTCCGTCTGATATAAATGTTTTACTTATTTATTTAGGAAGATGACAATGTTCCACGTGGAACATTGTTTGGTTAGGCATAATCTTAAAGTTAAAAATTTTAAGATTATGCCTAAGTTTTTTATTATTTGTACTTGAAAAAGTGCTTTATAAAGTTGCATTTCTTTTATTATGTTCCACGTGGAACATAATTTATTAAAATGATATGGTGAAAAGTGTAAGAGGAAATATTGTGGATGTTTTTACGTCTAAAATATTTTTTGGCGAAGTGATTATTGAAGAAGGTCGTATTCGATCTATTGAAAAAATAGGTCCTTTTGTGGATAGGGAGTTATATGTTTTACCAGGTTTGGTTGATGCTCATGTGCACATAGAGAGTTCTATGCTTGTTCCTGTAAATTTTGCAACGGTTGCTGTTAAGCATGGGACGGTTGCTGTAGTTTCGGATCCTCACGAGATTGGTAATGTTTTGGGTGTAGAAGGGATGAAGTTTATGATACAGAATGGAAATCAATCCTTTTTGAAATTTTTTTGGGGAGTTCCTTCCTGTGTTCCCGCTACTTCGTTTGAGAGTTCTGGAGCAGTAATAGATAGCTTAAGCGTAGAAAGTTTGCTTCAAGCTTATAATTTTGTATCTCTTTCAGAAGTGATGAATTTTCCGGGAGTAGTTAATAGAGAAAGGGAAATGATGTGCAAAATTGAAACAGCTTTGAAATATAACAAACGAATTGATGGGCATGCACCAGGATTGTCCGGCATTGATTTGGAAAAATATGCGACTGCTGGGATTTCAACCGATCACGAGTGTTCTTCAATTGAAGAAGCAGAAGAGAAAATTGGTTTTGGGATTAAAATTCAAATTCGAGAAGGCAGTTCTGCTAAGAATTTTGATGCACTTTATCCTCTAATTGATAAATATCCAGATATGGTAATGCTTTGTTGCGACGATATTCATCCTGAGGATCTGATACAGGGACATATAAATAGGCTGCTGGCGTTAGGTATTTCTAAGGGTGTTGATATTTTCAAACTTTTGCGCGCGGCTACGGTTAATCCCGTGAACCACTATGGACTTAATGTGGGACTTTTACGGGTTGGAGATTCTGCAGATTTCATTCTTGTAAAGGATTTAAAATCGTTCAAAATTTTTCAGACTTGGATTGATGGAAAGTGTGTTTACAGTGAATCTCAGAATTTGGAAGCTGGATATACAACAGAATTTATTAATAGGTTTATTACATATACAATTTATACCAATGATTTGAAAATCATAAATACATTTCGGAATTATAGAGTAATTGAGGTGTTGGATGGAGAGCTTATTACAAAATCATTGATTGTTAAAAATATGTCTTCTGAACCATATTTAGAATCTGATATTGTAAATGATTGTTTAAAAATTGTGGTTGTAAACCGTTACAAGAAAGAAAAACCAGCGATTGGTTTTGTGAAGAACTTCGGATTGAAGCGTGGTGCTATTTCGAGTAGTGTAGCTCATGATAGTCATAATATTATTGCTATTGGGGTGGATGATAATGATATTATGAATGCTATTACATCTATTATGGATTTAAAGGGAGGCATTTCGGTCGTTGATGATGATCAATTTTTGACTCTTCCTCTTCCTGTAGCTGGATTGATGTCAATGGAATCTGCTGAAATTGTTGCAGATACTTATCTTCGATTGAATAAGAAAGTAAAGGATTTGGGTTCAACGTTAAGTTCGCCATTTATGACAATGTCTTTTTTGGCTTTGTTAGTTATTCCTGAGTTAAAGATTAGTGATAAGGGTTTATTTGATGTTACTAAATTTCAGTTAATGGATTTATTTGTATAATTTTTATGGATAAAATCGACTATTTAAATAATATACTTCAAGGGCTTCCCGAAGGACCTGGTGTTTATCAGTTTTTTAATGGACAGGAGCAAATTATTTATGTTGGCAAAGCTAAAAATTTGAAAAGAAGGGTTTCTTCCTATTTTCAAAAATCTCACCACGATAGTGCCAAGGTTCGGGTAATGGTGAATAAAATATGCAATATTCGTTATATTTTGGTTGATACAGAATCTGATGCTTTGCTTTTGGAAAATAATCTAATAAAAAAATATAAGCCCCGTTATAATGTTTTACTTAAAGACGATAAAACATATCCGTGGATATGTGTGAAAAGTGAGCAGTTTCCTCGTGTTTTTTCTACACGTAATTTGGTTAAAGACGGTTCAGTTTATTTTGGTCCTTATACTTCTGTGGTTATGGTTCGGACTTTACTTGAATTGATTCGCAAGCTTTTTCAACTCCGAACTTGCAGTCTGCCGTTATCGTATCAGAATATTTGTTTAGGTAAGTTTAAGGTTTGTCTGGAGTACCATATTGGAAATTGTAAAGGACCATGCGTAGGGGAACAATCGGAGGCGGAATATAATCAGTCAATAACACAAATTAAAGATATTCTGAGAGGAAATATTCATCAAGTGGTGTTATACTTGAAGGATTTAATGCTTAAATATGCAAACGAATATCGTTTTGAAGATGCAGAAACTGTAAGACAAAAAATTGAAATTATTGAAAAATTTCAAAGTAAATCCACGGTTGTAAGTGCTTCTATAAATAATGTGGATGTATTTTCGTTGATAGAAGAGAAGAATGTTGCAATTGTTAATTTTATTAAAGTTATGAATGGTGCTATCATTCAGGCTCATACTATTGAATTGGTAAAACGTTTGGATGAAGATAAGGAAGAACTTTTATCTCTGGCTATTGCTGACATTCGGGAACGATTTCAAAGTCTTTCGAGGGAGATTTTGATTCCTTTTCCTATCGATTTTGAAATTTTTGGAGTTACCATAACTATACCAAAAATAGGAGATAAGAAGAAATTACTTGAATTATCAGAGCGGAATGCAAAGTATTATTTGCTGGAACGAAATCGTCATATTGAAAAGACGAATCCCGAAAAACGCGTTGAACGAATTATGGAGACTATGAAAAGGGATTTACATCTAAATGAGTTTCCCCTTCACATAGAATGTTTTGATAACTCCAATATCCAGGGAACTCATCCTGTTGCATCCTGTGTGGTATTTAAAAATGGTCGTCCATCCAAATCTGATTATCGTCATTTTAACATTAAAACGGTTGAAGGTCCTAACGATTTTGCTTCTATGGAGGAAATTATATTTCGTCGGTATAAACGCTTATTAGATGAGGGCATTTCTCTGCCTCAGCTGATTGTTATTGATGGGGGAAAAGGGCAACTTCATGCTGCGATAAATAGTATTGAAAAACTTGAAATTTATGGAAAGGTCGCTATAATTGGTATAGCTAAACGATTGGAGGAAATTTATTTTCCGGGAGATTCAGTTCCTATTTATCTTGATAAACAGTCGGAAACCTTAAAAGTTATTCAGCATATCCGAAATGAGGCGCATAGGTTTGGCATTACTTTTCACCGTAATAAACGCTCTAAATCGATGGCTAATTCTGCCTTGGATGGAATCCTTGGTATAGGCAATAAAACAGTAGAACTTCTTTACAATAAATATGCATCCATTTCAAATATGAAAAAGGTACCTGTTTCTGAGTTGGAAGAGTTAATTGGAAAGAAGCGAACGGAAATCCTGTTGAAGTATTTTGAGAGTTAGCTTCAGAAGTTTATTTGTTCCGTTCAATTGTGTAATTTACGAATTCTTTAAGTGAAGATTTAACTTCCGAGTCTGGATATACTGACAGTAAATTCATTGCTTTATTTTTATAATCATACATCATATTGGAAGCGTATTCCAGACCTCCTTTTGAAATTACAAAATCGATAACATATTTTACTTTATCAGAATTTTTATAATGCTTACTTATAGTTCGTAAAATGTGTTTTCTTTCAGTTTTAGTTGAAGTCTCCAGTGCATATATGAGCGGAAGTGTAAATTTTTTTTCTTTAATATCGTTTCCTGTAGGCTTTCCAATAATGCCTTTTGTTTGGTAGTCGAATAAGTCGTCTTTTATTTGAAATGCAATTCCGACATATTCTCCAAACATTTTCATCCGATTAACCGTTTCTTCATCACAACCAACCGATTTTGCTCCGCTTGCCGAACATGCAGCAATGAGGGTTGCTGTTTTTTTACGGATAATTTCGAAGTATTGTTCGCGGGTGATGTCCAATGTACGTGAGCGCTGAATCTGCAAAAGTTCGCCTTCGCTCATTTCACGTACTGCTTCTGATACAATTTCCAGAAGGTCGTAAGCTTTGTGATCGACCGAAAGTAATAGGCCTTTTGCGAGTAAATAATCGCCCATGAGAACGGCAACTTTCGATTTCCATAGAGCGTTGATGGAAAAGAAACCCCGTCTTTCGTACGATTCGTCTACTACGTCGTCGTGTACCAAGGTTGCAGTGTGAAGTAATTCTATGAGGGAGGCAGCAGTATAAGTAGCATCGGTTACTTCTCCGTTGAGTTTTGCCGAAAGAAAAACGAACATAGGTCGCATCTGTTTCCCTTTTCTCCGAAGAAGATAATTGACAATGATATTAAGAAGTGGCACATTGCTTTTCATTGAAGATTTAAAGATGCTATCGAAATGTAACATCTCGTTTTTGATTGGTGCCTGAATTTTATCGAGAACTGCCATTTAAAATGCGTTATACTGATGTGTTATCAGCGTGTGAAATACAAATATATCCGAAAATATTAAACAACGATATGTTGTCTTATTTTATAATCTGGCAAATATAAGCTAACATCTTCTCTATTGTGCCAGCCAGGGAGATTAATTTTGTGTAATTAGATTTTACCTCCTGATATATTTATATATTTGTATTTGATTAATATGTAATAGATTATATAAGTATGAATTTTAAAGACTTAACCCCTGAGCAATTAGAAAATGCAGCAAATATGCTCAAAGCGATTGCTCATCCGGTACGTATTGCTATCTTGAATTATCTTGAAGATGGCAAGAAGCTTACGGTAACCGAAATTCACGAAATGCTCAATATGGAGCAGTCTACTACTTCGCATCATTTGGGAATTTTGAAGGATAAGGGGGTACTGGCTTCAAAAAGGGAGGGAAAGAATACCTATTATTTTTTGAAGCATAATAACTTAGCTAACATTATCGATTGTGTGAGCAAATGCCAGAGTTAGGTTTATATTTTGAGATGATATCTTGTGCGATCTGTTTTGACTTTTATTTAAAATACTTTATTTTTTGTGAAGCACGATGATGTTAAATTTTTTTCTTTTTGGTAAAGCCCTTACCTTGTAATAAATTTTTTAGACATGTCCGGCGAAAAAAAACTGTTTCTTCTCGATGCTTATGCATTGATTTATCGTTCATATTACGCTTTTATTAAAAACCCTATGTATAATGCCGAAGGTTTGAACACTTCGTGCATTTTTGGTTTTGTAAACACGCTGGAAGAGGTTTTAACCAAAGAAAAGCCAACACATATTGCCGTTGCCTTTGATCCGGCTGGCCCTAATTTCCGTCATCAATTATATCCGGAATATAAAGCCAATAGAGATGAAACTCCTGAGGATATTCGTAAGTCTATTCCTTACATAAAGGATATACTTAAGGCCTATGGAATTCCAATCCTCCAGGTGGATGGCTTTGAAGCCGACGATGTTATCGGTACTCTTGCAAAAAAGGCTGAGGCTGATGGGTATCAGGTTTACATGATGACTCCGGATAAGGATTATATTCAATTATTATCCGAAAATATATTTATTTATAAACCAAGTCGTTTTGGTAATGGGATAGAAGTTATTGATGTGGTTAAGGCTTGTGATAGCTTTAAACTTTTACAACCTGAGCAGTTTATCGATATTTTGGCATTGATGGGAGATACTTCTGATAATATTCCTGGAGCTCCAGGGGTGGGAGAGAAGACTGCTATTAAATTGGTTGGAGAATTTCAGTCTGTTGAAAATTTGTTTGATAACATTCCTCTAATTAAAGGAAAACTTAAAGATATTATTGTCAATAATAAGGAAAAAATTGAGATATCTAAGAAATTAGCCCGTATTGACACTTTGGTTCCTTTGGAAGTTTCAGAAGAAGAATTGATCGTTTCAAAACCTGATTTAGAACAAATAAAAAGACTTTTTCTATATTTGAACTTTAAGAATATTGAAAAGAGGGTTTTATCCAGATATAACACCGAGCGTGTTGTTCAAAATACTTTGTTTGACTTGCCGGTAGCTTCCTCATCTGCGATGGTAAATAATTTTGCCACTATAGAAACTACACCTCATACTTATTATTTAGTTGATAATTATGAAAAAAGAAACGATTTAATTAAGAATTTACTTGAAATAGATGCTTTTTGTTTTGATACGGAGACTACTTCCTTGGATGTTCTGCAATCACAAATCGTTGGGATGTCTTTTTCGTGGAAAAAAGGTGAAGCTTATTATGTCTCAATTCCTGCTGACCAAAATGAGGCTAGGAAAATTATTTATGAGTTTAAATCAATTTTTGTAAACGATAGCGTTTTAAAGATAGGGCAGAATATAAAATTCGATATATTAGCTTTAAAGAATTATGGAATTGAAGTAAAAGGTAAAATTTTTGATACCATGCTTGCCCATTATCTTTTGCAACCGGAGCTTCGCCATAATATGAATTTTTTATCAGAGCAATATCTTAATTATACTCCTGTTCATATCAAAGAACTTATTGGACAGAAAGGAAGGCATCAGTTGAATATGCGAAATGTTCCTGCTGAGAAAATTAAGGAATATGCTGCTGAAGATGCTGATGTTACCTGGCAGTTGAAAGATATTCTCGAAAAAGATTTAGTTAATGCTGAGCTTAATACATTGGCAGAATCGTTGGAGATGCCACTTGTTTTAGTTTTAGCAGACATGGAGTTTGCTGGAGTCTCGTTAAATACTGAGGCGTTAAAGGATTCGGCGGAAATTCTCAGGAATGATATTATTGAGCTTGAGACGAAGATTATTTCTATAGCTGGTATCGATTTTAACATTTCATCTCCCAAACAGCTTGGAGAGGTTTTATTTGAAAGGTTAAACATCGATCCCAATGCCAAAAAGACTAAAACGAAGCAATATTCGACCAATGAAGAAGTTCTTGCGCAACTCGCCGACCGGCATGAAATTATTCCTATTATTTTGGAATACCGTGGGTTGCGTAAGTTGTTGTCTACATATGTTGAAGCCTTGCCTAAGATGATTAACCCAAATACTGGGAAAATTCATACTTCTTTTAATCAGGCTGTTGCTTCTACCGGACGTTTGAGTTCCAACGACCCTAACCTCCAGAATATTCCTATCCGAGAAGAACGTGGACGCGAAATTCGCCGGGCTTTTGTTCCATCTGCAGAAGATTATGTTTTGCTTTCGGCCGACTATTCGCAAATTGAGTTACGTATCATGGCTCATATGAGTAAGGATCCAAATATGTTGGAAGCTTTTCGGCAGAATACGGATATCCATACGTCAACTGCGGCTAAAATTTATGGTGTTCAACCCGAAAATGTTTCACGTGAAATGCGGAGTAAGGCAAAAACTGCCAATTTTGGGATTATCTATGGAATTTCAGCATTCGGTTTGTCACAGCGGTTAAATATTCCCCGAAAAGAAGCTGCTGAACTTATTGAAGGGTATTTTAAAAGCTTCCCTGGAGTAAAACGGTACATGGATGATAGCATTAATTTGGCTCGTGAAAAGGGCTATGTGGAAACCATTATGGGAAGAAAACGCATTTTACCGGATATAAATTCAAATAATGCAACTGTACGAGGCATGGCTGAGCGGAATGCGATTAATTCCCCAATTCAAGGCTCTGCTGCGGATATAATAAAGTTGGCAATGATAAATATTCACCGACAGATGAAACGCCGAAATTTGTGTTCAAAAATGATACTTCAGGTACATGACGAATTGGTGTTCGATGTTTTTATGCCCGAACTAAAGATTGTGAAGGAGATTGTAAAGTACGAGATGGAAAATGCCGTGAAATTTGATATACCTCTATTAGTTGAAATGGGTATGGGCAAAAACTGGCTCGAAGCTCATTAATTAATAGTTTCACTAATTTTTTTAATTAGTGAAACTATAATTTCGAGCTAACGAAGGTTTATCAATGCCTTGTAGAATATGGCTATATCGTTTTTTATCTGTAATAATTTCAAGAGCTTTAGCTACCAAAGGATCTGTTTTCATTGAAATTTGAATTTTCCCACGTTGATAGTAGTAACGGCTTGCTATTTCTTCTTCAATTAATTCGATAATTTCTTTTTTGTTTTTTTCGAAATCATTGATTTTATCGTGGGCTAGTTTTTTGGCAAGGGCTTCGAATTCTGCTTTTGCCCCTTCCATATATTTTTCTTTGACAGCAGTTTCCTTTAATTTATCCAATGTTTCCTCGCTATCAGTTTTATAATCAAAATTTTTTGTTTTTAGAAATTCTATAAAGTCGGTATAATCCTGATTCGTAAATTTAAAATTAGCGATTGTTGGAATCGACTCATGTCTGAGTACATATTGCGTTGCGTAATCGAATATAAAATATTTTGAATAAAGATTATAAGCTAGTTTACTTAAAATATCAGGTTTAATTTCGATGTCGGGTAAAATTCCTCCTCCATCGAGGACATTTCGTCCGTTTTTAGTTTTAAATGCGTGCATCAGAGAATCGGGGATTCGCCCTGCGATGCCGTTACCGTTGCGGTGGGAATAGTCCATTGCCTGAATGCATCGTCCGCTAGGTGTGTAGTATTTCGCAGTAGTTACTTTAAGTTTAGTATTGTAACTTAAGGAACGAGTGGTTTGTACAAGCCCTTTTCCGTATGTGCGCTGTCCAATAATTACAGCTCTGTCTAAATCTTGGAGTGCCCCGGAAACTATTTCTGCAGCCGAAGCGGAGTTTTTATTAACCATTACTACTAACGGGATGTTTTTATCAATAGCTTGATTTTTTGTTGTGTATGTTACATTCCATTGTTTTACTTTCCCTTTGGTGTTAAGAATAACCTGTCCCTTATCAACAAAGAGATTAAGAATATTGATTGCCTCGACAAGTAATCCCCCCGGATTTCCTCGTAAATCAAGTATTATAGATTTGGCCCCTTGTTTTTTTAACTCTATTAATGCATTTTTTACTTCAATATTTGCGTCTTCTGTAAAGCTTGATAGTTTAATATAACCGATGTTTGATTTTATAAGTCCAAAATAAGGAATATTGGAGATCGTAATTTTTTCGCGGATTAATGTTTTTCTTATGATTGTAGTGTCTCCAGGTCTTTTGATTAAAAGTTCAATTGATGAACTTAGATTTCCTTTTAATGTTTCTGTTACATCTTCTGAATTTTTGGAAATGGGCGATTTGCCATTTATTTCATAAATAATATCGCCGGCTTTTAACCCTGCTTTTTGTGCAGGAGAGCCTTCATATGTATAGTTTATAATGATTGAATTTTCGCTTCTTCTTACTGATGCTCCGATTCCGCCATATTCTCCGGTCGTTATAAATTTATAATTGTCAAGCTCTGCTTCCGGAATAAAAACCGTGTAAGGGTCGAGGGTGCTAAGCATTGATTTTATACTGGTATTGATTAATTTTTCAGGATCGGTTTCATCTACATAGTAAAGATTAACTTCTTTGAACAGACTATAATAAATGTCGAGGCTTTTAAGAATTTTGAAATCGTTATTGGCAAATGCTACAATTAGCATTAAGCATAGTGAAGATAACGAGATTGTTATAGATATTCTAAGTTTCGTCCAATATTTTTTCATGGATGTTGTGAAAAGATTGGTCCTGGTTTATACTTATTTCAAATTTTATTTAGATTATTACTTAATGTTATATGGTATAAATAATTTTAATATAGTTGGTAATATCTAAATTTATATTCTATGATTAAATTTTTTTCAAGGAACTGGGTCGTAACCATGCCCTCCCCATGGGTGACATGATAAAACTCTTTTTAAAGTGAGATATAATCCTTTAAATGGGCCATGTTTACGAAAAGCTTCAATAGAGTAGTTTGAGCATGTAGGGTAGTAACGGCATTGCCGGCCAATAAATGGTGACAGAGTGTATTGGTAACCTTTTATAAGCACAATGAAGAAATAGCTAAGCAGTTTCTTGAAGTTTTGATAAAATACGGTCAAAAATGATTTTGATTTTGTTTTCGAGCTCATTGTATGACATCGTTTCTGGTGCAATATAAACAATCAGTAGTTGAATATTTATTTCTTTTTCCTGTAAAAATTGATAAAGCTGGGCTTTATTAAGGCGAAAAGCTTCGCGCAAGCGCCTTTTTATCAGGTTACGTTTGTTTGCCCTTTTAAAGCGTTTTTTAGGTACTGAAAAAGCCACCTGAGAATGCCGGGTGATGGGATAGTCTGTTACTATCCATTGTACGCGAAACGGAAAGCAAAATTCAATTTTGCCCTCTTTTATTACTATTTCGATGGCTTTTTTGCTACAAAGCCGTTCTTCTTTTTTAAACGTAAAATTCAACTTGAAGTTTTTTACAGATAAAATAAAAGCTGACACCGCCAATCTTTTTCCGAAGATTACCGGGCCAGCTTTGTAGTGTATAGTTTTGATTGGTTATTTTACCTTACTCTCTTCAGCTTTAGTTTCTGAATTTTTAATGGTTTTATTTTCACCCTTGGCTTCATTTTTATTATGCTCTTTAATGAAGTGTTCCAATGCCATCGTCATTGACGGAAATTGAGGCATAGGAGCTTGTACGTCGAGTTTTAACCCTGCATCTTTTACTGCCTTTGCAGTAGAGGTTCCAAAACTGGCAATTTTAATGTCGTCTTGTTTAAAATCGGGAAAATTCTGTAATAAAGATTTAACGCATGAAGGACTGTAAAATACCATTAAGTCGTATTTTATGCCAGCTAAATCCGATAAATCAGAATAGACGTTTCGATAAAGAACTGCCTTGGTGAATTTTAGCTTATTTTTTTCCAGTAATTTAGGAATTTCGGGTTTATGTTGATCCGAAAGGGGTACAAGAAATTTTTCTTCCTTATGCTTCAGCAGGATGTCAATTAATTCAGGGAAAGTACCTTTTCCGAAAAATATTTTACGTTTGCGGTAAACGATGTATTTTTGGAGATAAAACGCTGTTGATTCAGACTGGCAGAAGTACTTCATGGTATCGGGAACTGAAACCCGCATTTCTTCACAAATCCTGAAAAAATGGTCAATTGCGGTTTTACTTGTAAAGATTACTCCTGAATGGGACAAAATGTCGATACGGTTTTGTCTGAACTCTTTTACCGATACCCCTTCCACATAACTGAATGGACGAAAGTCAACTTTCAAATTGTTTTTCTCCGCCAACTCAAAGTAGGGTGATTTTTCCTGGTCCAATGGCTGTGGCTGCGAAACTAAAATTTTTTTGATCTTCAAAGCCGTAAATTTTTAATGTTTTTTCAACTGATTTAAATACGTTAAATCAATGTCGCTGTTAATTTTATCAGGATTAATACCGGTAAAATTTCAACGGTACAAAGATATAAAATCAAATAAAAAGGCGAAACCTCTTTTCGAATAATAATTTGAAACCCTCTGATTGTCCGAAATAATATCATAATTCCCCAAATCAATAGTCCTGCCCAAATGACTGCGGGTTTAATCTGGTCGGCGATATACGGGAATAGAATTACTACCGGAAACAGGAATAAACCAATGTTTTTGTTGTAGAGATTGATATTGTGGACGTATTCGTGAAATTCATCTTGTTTTTGAAAGAGATAACCGATGATTCTGATTATTACAGTTTTTATATTGATGATAAGAATTATGCCGAAGTTGTAAATTGCAATGCAAATAGTGTCATTTGAATAAACTTGAGGTAGTTTGAAGTATTGAATAAAAAAAAAGATTAATAATCCAACGTTTAGTGAAAATATAAGGTTTAGGCCAATCGACATATTCTGGAAAAGCACGTTGCGTTCGCGATAGAGCCTTACTGATGCCTGATAATTTATAATGCCCGATATAACTTGAAAAATGTATTTCTGGTAAAGAATTTTCATCCAGGAAAAGATGAAAAGAGTAAGAAGTAGAATTAGAGGAATCCAATCTAAAGAGCTTTCCGATCTTTCTCTGCCTTCGAATCCAGATTTCTCAACTTTAACAATTGCTTTGGGTTTTTCCGAAACAGATAAAACCTTATGCGGAATTTTGTATTTGGTCAGAAGTGAAGTGTCAAATTCCTGTGATATAGTTTTGTGCGGGATGACTAGCAGGAAGTTATTGGTATATAATTCGTCAATGGAATTTCGTTGTTCCTGATATGCCGGTATTTTGAAATAAATGCGTGTCGAAGACGTGTCTTCGGGGGTTATAGCGGGTATCGTTTGCTGTGCCGAATCGGGTTGGGTATAGTTTTGGCCGGTAACGTTCAATGACGTCCGGCCTGATTGTGTTTCAGTATTATTAATATTTTGAGGGATTCCCGTTAACATACTGAGAAAAATTTTTGCGCAAAAATAGTCATTTTTTCAGTATACCTGATAAGTTGCCCAACTTATTTTAACTTATGATTTTGTTTGTGCCTTGTTATATCTCTTTTTGTCTTTTTTTCGAGATTTTTTTCGAGAGCGGAAGTTAGGTCAACGCCTGTTTGATTAGCCAAACATATTAGAACAAAAAGAACATCGGCCATTTCATCTGCCAGGTTGTGATTTTTATCGGTTTCTTTAAAGGATTGCTCTCCATATTTTCGGGCGATGATGCGGGCAAGTTCTCCTACTTCTTCTGTTAATAAAACCATGTTTGTTAGTTCGTTGAAATATCTTACGCCAATGGTTTTTATCCACGAATCGACGGTTTTCTGGGCTTCTTCAAGAGTCATTATTCTTTGTTTTTTGTGTCCATAACAATGGTTACAGGCCCATCGTTTAGCAGGTTAACTTTCATATCAGCACCAAATTGCCCGGTTTTTACTGGTAAGCTGGCGATTGAGGTTAAGGTTTTTATAAATGATTCATAAAGCGGAATAGCTATTTCTGGTTTTGACGCCCGGCTGTATGAGGGACGGTTTCCTTTTTTGGTGGAAGCATGAAGTGTGAATTGGCTAACTACCAAGATTTCACCTGAAATATCCTTAACGGATAAGTTCATTACCCCATTTTTATCGTTAAAAATGCGCAGGTTAACAATTTTATTGCAAATCCATTCGACGTCTTCGAACTGGTCTAAATCTTCGATACCTAAAAGAATGAGAAGTCCGTTTTGAATAGCTGAGAAAGTTTGATTATTGATGGTTACCGATGCCTGCGATACCCGTTGTATTACTACTCGCATTGTTTGTTAAAAGCTGGTTTGTTGTATATATTTTTGTAAGGTTTTGAATAGAATCTCGGTGTTAATCGGTTTCGATATATAATCAATACAGCCGGCTTCCATTATTTTACTTTTTTCATTGTCAAAAGCATAAGCAGTTTGAGCAACTACCGGAATTCCCGGATAAATATCTAAAATTTCCTTTGAAATTTCGTATCCGTTTTTTCCAGGCAGTTGAATGTCCATTAAAATAATATCAGGACGCTGTTTGCTGCAATAATCCATAGCTTCGCAATCATTTTGAGCCCAATGGATTATTGCTTTTGTCTTCTTTAATGCTGTTTTGAGGAATAGATAATTGGATTCAACGTCCTCAACAATTAATATTGATTTATTTTCCCAGCTAAATTTGTTACTGTTTGATATTGATTTATTACTCTCCGGAGATTCTTTTTCATTATAAAGCATCGAAAAAAGGAAGGTTGAGCCAGAGCCGTATTGAGATTCTACAGTAAGTTCCCCGCCCATTTGTTCGGCTAGTTTTTTAGATATGGTGAGTCCTAGTCCTGTACCTCGGTAGAGTTTTTTGTCATCGTTTAGTTTTTGAAATCGTTTAAAAATAAGGGGGATTTTTTCTTTAGGAATGCCAATGCCCGTATCTTTTATATAGACTGTGAGCATTTCCTGGTTCTGGTCTATACATCCAATTTCGATAGATCCTGATTCAGTAAATTTAAGGGCATTGCCAATGAGGTTGGTAATTACCTGGCGAAATCTTATGGGATCAGTTTGAACGTAAATATTTGAACGAAATGAGTTTTCATTTAGAATTAGTTCTACGTTGTTTTTATTCAGCCTTTTTAATTCTCCCTGAAAGAATAGGTAAATTTCTTTTAGCAGTTTTGAAAGGTTTTGAGCTGACGTATTTACCCGAAGTTGCCCCGCTTCGATTAATGAAATGTCAATAATATCGTCGATAAGCTTGAGTAAGGTATCTCCACTACTGCGAATGATACTGGCAAATTCGGTTTTTTCGTCGCTTGTAAATTCTTCGTTAAGCAACATATCGGAAAAACCGATTATTGCATTCATAGGAGTCCTGATTTCGTGCGACATATTGGCCAAAAATGCGGATTTTAGCTTATCGGCCTCTTCAGCTTTTTCTTTGGCCTTTTTTAGGTTTTCTTCTTTTTGTTTGCGGTCGGAAATGTCGTGGACAAAGGCAAATGCATACTCCTTGTCGTCGTGGCATATATAGTTGAGATTTAATTCGACAGGATAATTTGTATTTGTTTTTTTGCGAAAAGTTGTTTCTACCACCAGAGAGCCTTCTTTTCGTGTTATTTCCCAAAAATCAACCCAATCGGTGTATGTGAATTTGGGGATTATATCGTTTATTTTTCGGCTAAGTAATTCGTCTTTGGAATAATCGAGAGCCATGCATGCTGAATTGTTGGCGTAAATAAAGCGGCCTATAGGATCAATCCAGAAAATTGGGTCTGCGGCCTGCTCAATTGAAAATTGAGCTAAACGTAATTCTAAAGTGCGTTTTTTTACCCGTTGGTCTAATTCCGAATTAATACGCTCTATTGTTCTTCCTTTAATTTTTACCAGCCTGTATTGCCAGTAAAGGATTAAAGACAGCATGAGTATGATAATAATTCCTCCTCCAAAAAGGTAAATATGAAATTGTTGTCTTTTGATTTGATTATAATTATTTGAAATGAGCTTATTTTTTTCCTGAATTAATTCTTCTTTTTGCGATGCTTCGTATTTTGCGTGGAGTTCGGCTATTCGGGTATTTTTTTCACGATTTATGACGGAGTCGCTTAGTTGTTGGTATGTTTTGTAATAAAGCAATGATTGTTTAAAATTGTTTTGTGCGGCGTAATAATCGGAAAGAGTTAGATAGTTGGTTTTGAGCAATTCAATCGAATTTATATTTTTTGAAGTAGCGATGGCGGCCCAAATGTAAGTCTGTGCTTTATTAAAATCTTTTGTATTTAAATAATAGGTAGCCAAATCGTTATATACTTCAGCTTTGGCCCAGTTATAATCAAGGAGGTTAAATATTACTAAAGCATTTTGAGCCAGGGTAATGGCTTGTAAAGCATTGCCGTTGTGAAACGCTATTTTAGCTTTGCACCGATCAATATAGGCTGATTTCCGTTGAATATGCAATGAATCGAAAATGGATTTCGCTTTATTGAAGTAATTTAATGCACTTTCGTAGTTCTTTAATCGGACCATTGTTTCTCCAATTCGGAAGTATACGTCCGAAAGATTTTCAATATCATTACTTTCAGCATAGATTAGGCGTGATTTTTCTAAAAAACTTAGCGATAGTTTGTTGTCACCTAATATGGTGTATAAACTTCCAATATTATTGTAAATTTTTGCAATTCCATTTTGGTCTTTTATTTTTTCAAAAATTGAAAGTGCTTTAAGGTAATAATCGATGGCGATATCGTAATTCGACGAGTAGAAGTAGGTATTTCCAAGTTTGGCTAAACTGTTTCCGGTACCAGCCAGATTGTTTGCTTTGTTGTAAGTAAACAGGCCTTTGGTATAATAGAACCGGGCTTTGTCGTTCTTATTAAGCTTATAGTATATATCTCCCATTTGGTTATATATACCCGCAATTAGGGCAGGGGCATTTCCTTTTATTATCAACGTTAAAGCTTGATTATAGTAGTTTAACGATACTAGGTCTTGGTCCATTCGTCGATAAATGTCGCCGATGATTTGCAACGATTTTGCCTCCTGTAAAGTATCTTTGTTGGTACGGGCGATTTTGAGAGCCGTTTCTGCATATTGAATGCTTCTTTCAGGAGATTGAAACCTGACCTTACTTGCCAGTTCGAATAATATGTCAATATTGCTGATATAGCTTGCTTTTTCCTTTGGTTGAATCGAAGGTGCTTTATTTAAAGCTGAGCCACCATACAATACAGAGTAGAACGAAATAAGAAAAATTATTAGACTAACGTGTAATTTCATATAAGCGTGCGGATTGAAGTAGGTTATTCCCTAAGGGTTAATGAGAAATACAAAAATAGGAGAGATTTCCGATTGCTGGTATAATGTCTGATAATTTCTTTGTATTAATTATGAAAGAAATCGGGCTTGATTTTAGACTTGAAAAATAATTTAAATTTGGAAGCCTTGTAATATCTAAGATTTTAAAAATGAGGTTAATTTTAAATGAAAAAAATGTTAAAAATAGAACGGGTTTTTATGAATTTTTTCTACATTTAGGAGGCTGTTTTAATTATTAACCTTAAATTTTGCAGTTATGAATATTACATTCAACGAGCTTAGAAGGATTAAAGATAACTTGCCTGCTGGCAGTATTAAAACAATTGCAGAAAGGCTCCACCTTTCGGAAGATACGGTAAGGAATTATTTTGGTGGGAGCCATTACCCAACCGGAGAAAGTGTTGGTGTGCATGTTGAGCAGGGGCCTGACGGAGGGCTTGTAGCTTTAGATGATACTACAATTTTGGATATGGCAAGGTCCATATTGGAACAACACGAAAAAAATGCAGTGAACTGAGTAATGATGTTTTTTTAAAACAAAAAAGCAGAAGACTATATCTTCTGCTTTTTTGTTTAATTTGATTTACTGTGATAATATTCGAATATGCCCGATTTAAAAGAAAAGGATATATGATTGGTGTCCTTTTTTTTCTTTTTTGTTAATTTGATATTTGAACCTGTTAACTTGTTAAATTGCTTTAATGTTATATTGGCTAATTGGTATATTGGAGATTTGTTTTTTGAACTGTCTTCTGCAGATGTGCTTTTTTGATTGTTGGATGTATTAGCTAAAGGTCTAATGTTTTCAGACAGCTTTTTTTCGTTATAACTATCAGTTTTTTGTGCAATTATTGTTGTTGCAGAGTCATTTTTTGGCTCCGTAATTATTTCATTTTTAGCATAAATGGTATTTGAGTCATTGTGCGTAACTTCTTCTTCTTTTATTCTTTGCTCTTTAAAAGAAGGAGTTATGGTTTTAATTTTTCGGGTTCGTTCTGTTTTCGGATGCTTGGATTCAGTCTGGTGCTTTATTGTTTTTACAGGTATTATCGCTGGTAATGTATTATTTTTTTTATTATAAGTTATTATTTTTTCTGAATTAGTATCTGTATTTATAAAGTTTTTATTTAAATATATCTGATAACCTGCAAACAATAAGCCTAAACAGGCGGCAACGGATGCCCAGCGAATGTATGGAACGAAAATAATTGTTCTGCGATTTTTATGATATAGCTGATTTTTAAATTCAAATTTAATTTCTGCCTGAGGGTTAAGATATGTCTTCTGATATAAATTAAATATTTTATGATGGTTGGGATATCGGCTGATATATTCTAAAAGCTTTTTTGTTTGGATGTCGTTTAGCAGTCTTTCGTTATATGCAATACAAAAGTCATTGATACTGGTTTCGGTAATCTCAGTTTCTTCGAAATTTAATTTTTTTAATGATTGTTTATCAGTATATACTGTGAGATCTGGAGTTATATAAAGCAATTCAATGGTTTCTAAATTTTCTTTTAAGTCTGGGTTAATCTCAAGGAATGCTTTCAATTCTTCGAGTTTGGATAAATCCAGGCGGCCTTCGATAAAATCGAGGAAATAAGCTTCGTAATTATCATAGTTTATTGTCATAACAGTTTAAATTACAGATTCAATGCTACCAATATAATTTTTCAGGAAGGTGCGGGCTCGGAAGATATATACTTTTACCTGTGATTCCGTTAAACCGGTAATCTCGCCGATTTCTTCGTACGAGTATCCTTCGTAATCGCGGAGCAGCACTACCGACTGTTGCACCTCCGGCAACTGCTTAATAGCCTTATGAAGAATTTCGTTGAGATCGGTAAATTCTTCATAATGAAAATGATTGTCAGGAGTTATGATATCATAATTTAAAAATTTTTTATCCCTTCGAATAACATCGATCAAGGTATGATAGGCCGTCGTAAAGAGGTATGATTTGACTTTTTCGTAAGTGACCGTTTCAATTTTTAACCATAGTTTTTCGTAACTATCCTGAACAATATCCTTGGCTTTGTCCGGATCGTGCGTATTTTTGACGACAAACCGGTAAAGATTGTCAGCATAATTATCAACACTCTGATTATATTGGTCTACGGTCATTATTTTTTTATTCCTGTGTAAGATGAATTAAGCTGTTAAATGTTACAGAAAAGGTATAAAGATTTTTAAAAATAAAAAAGGCGGGATTTGCCCCGCCTTTCCTTAGTGACTTTAAATATTTTATTGAAAGATTTCGTCTTTTACATTTGAATTGGCTACAATCGAATCGATCGTAATATCGATTGATTGTGGGCCTGCCGATTGTTTCATCTTTTTGGGGTATTTAACGCCGTTTATTTCTGTGTAATCAACGATATCGGTTGTTTGTGATATTTTTCCCATCGGAGAGTCAGAAGTTGAAATGCTTCTGATTTTTAATCCTGTTTTAGCTGAATAATAATCAGTCGTTACGTCATTTGAAGGAGATGTTATATCAACAATATAAGTATCTTCTCCATTTATTTTGGTAGAGCCTTTTAGTTCGGTTTTGTAACCCAATTTATCGTATTTGAGTTCTGGGGCAATTTCGGCCTGGGCTTTGAGTTTTTCGAGTTCTGCACCCTTTAATTCTTTGGATCCTTGCATTCCTGAGGATTTGCCAGATTCGCCATTCAATACTATTTTTTGTACGGATTGTCCATTCATATTAATATCGGTGAGAAATTTTCCAGGCACTTTATAAATCATACTTACCGATAAGGCCATTCCCTGAACAGACATAGTACCTTTCATGGTGAGATCGTTTATTTGAGATAATTTTGTTTTTCCACCAATGGCGTCGATATATGCTGTAAGAACGCTCTGGGCTGTAACATTTTGTGGAATAATAGGCGTTTCTTTTTTATTGGGGTCGTATGGATTAGCCTCGATATCGTAATAAGTGATTTTTCCATCGGGACTAAACTTTTTTAATTTTTCTCCAATTTCCGAAGCTTTTCCTACCACGAGTATTGTCGATTTCTCGGGAAGGATATATTTTTTTGCCATTTCCTGAACATCGGCTGCTGTAACTGCTTCTATTTTTTTAAGATAATTGGTATAGAAATCCTTAGGGAGCTTATAACGTTCAATATTTGTGGCAAACGAAGCTATGGTTTGCGGATTTTCGAGTGACAGCGAAAAATTACCTGTGAGATAGTTTTTTACCATGGTCAACTCTTCTGCTGGTACAGGTTCTTCTCGTAAGCGTTTCATCTCCACAATAATTTGGCTAATGGCGCTGTCGGTTACTGCATTGCGAACATTGGCATAAGCAGTAAAGTTACTTGCCAATGGGTTAATCTTAAAATTGGAATATGCTCCATACGTAAAAGCATGTTTTTCACGAAGATTGTTGAACAGACGGAACGTTCCTCCTCCTAAAATGGTATTGGTAACGCGGGCTTTAATATAGTCCGGATTGTTAAGGTTCAAGTCTACAGCATATCCGATATTGATATTGGATTGAACGGATTGAGGCCGGTCAACAATTGCAACCTGGTTTGCTTGAGGAGCTTCAGGTTTAGGATACGACTGCATTTTTATATCGCCCTTTTTCCAGTCGCCAAAATATTTTTCTGCAAGTTTTTTGGCTTCATCAGGTGTTATGTCTCCAACAATCGATAAATAAGCAATGTTCGGACGGAAATAGTTTTGGTAATACTGCGTACACATGTCTAACGTAATATTTTTTACCGAAGCTTCGGTTTCAAACTCACCGTAAGGATGATTTTTGCCAAAAAATAAGGCCGACGAAACATTTTCGGAGATAGCACCTGGGTCGTCTTTGTTTGCGGCAAGCCCGGATAACGTTTGATTTTTTTTCTTGTCCAGTTCTTCCTGGTTAAATGCAGAGTTTATGGTAACGTCGGAGAGAATTTCGAGCAGTTTAGGTGTATGCTTTTTTAATGATGAAGCATAGATACCTGATGAACTTGCATTTAAACTACCGCTTATAAAGTCGATTTCATCGTTTATCTGGTCTTTTGTCCGTGTTTTTGTTCCGGTTCCGATTAATTCCGAGGCGAGATTGCCTATGCCGGTATTTTCTTTTTCGAGTGCGGGTTCGAATACAAACGATATAGCAAATGATACTCTTGGAAGCCTATGGTTTTCAACAACAAATACTTTTAACCCGTTTAAAAGTTCAAACTTGGTATAGTTGCCGATTTCGATTTTGGGGGCAGGCCCAGGATGCGGAGCTTTTGACCTGTCTAACTGAGCATAAAGGCTTCCTACTGAAATTAAAAGTATAAGAATAATATTGATAAAGTTTTTCATGATTTCGCCTCCTTATTTTTTTGATGATTGAGGTAAATAATATAATACCAGTCTGTTTTCGGGTTTTAGATATTGATTCGCAACCCTTTTCAAATCATCTTTGGTGATTTTCTGATATTTTTCAATTTCGGTATTGATGAGGTTTGTATTTTTAAAATAGGTGTAATAAGTAGCCAGGTTGTAGGCTATTCCCCTCATGGTAGAATTTTGACTATAGAAATCATTTTCAATCTGGTTTTTTATTTTTTGAAAATCCCTGTCGGATATTTCTCCAGCTTTCACCGTTTCAATTTCCAAATTGAGGGCTTTGTCTAAATCTTCTGCTGTTTTTCCAAGGTTTGCAATTCCAAGCGTAATGAAAAGTCCGGCATCTTCAAGCGTAAAGGACATAGCTGAAATTTCGAGTGCCAGTTGCTGTTTGTCAACAATTGATTTGTAAAGAACAGAGCTTTCTCCTCCGGATAAATATTTTTGGAGCATATCCATGGCGTAAGCGTCGGGGGTACCAGATGCGGGAACATGATAAGCATAGAAAACGGCGGGCAGTTGAACTTTGTCATAAGTAGTTACCCGTTTTTCGGCAGTTTGCTCCGGTTCTTTAACCGAGGGGCGAAAAATGGTTTCATTTCCGATTGGAATATCTTCAAAATATTTCTTTACCATATTTTTAGCCGCATCTATTTGAATGTCTCCTGCAATTACCAGAACTGCATTTTTAGGTACATAGAATTGCTTATAAAAATCCATGAACTCGCTGTATTTGGCTTTGTCGATATATTGTGCTTCGCCAATTGGAGTCCATTGGTACGGGTGTTTTTGGAATGAATTTGCAAAGACTTCGAGCATCCATCGACCATACGGACGATTTTCGTACGATTGCTTGCGTTCTTCCTTTACCACTTTTCGTTGGGTTTCGATTCCGATGCTGTCAATTTTAAGATGGAGCATCCGTTCGGATTCTAGCCATAACCCGAGTTCGAGCTGGTTGGATGGCAAAACCTCGTAATACTGTGTTATATCGAAGGAGGTAGAAGCGTTATTGTTGCCTCCGGCATTTTGGACATACTTGAAAAATTGTCCGCGGTTAATGTTGTCCGACCCTTCAAACATCAGGTGTTCAAAAAAGTGGGCAAAACCGGTGCGGTCCGCATTTTCGTTTTTCGAGCCAACATGATAAACAACGTTTACGGCTACAGTAGGGATTGAATTGTTTTGATGCAAAATTACATGCAACCCGTTTTTGAGGTCAAATTCGTTAAAGTCGATTTTGCCGGATTGGGCAAAACTCCTGTTTCCCGGGAATAGAAACAGGAAAAGAATCACTACTAAAGGTTTAAATCTTTTCATAAAATAATGGTTTTTAGGTACAACATAACATTTTTAAAAGAGAATGGTAAAATAAATTTAAATGTATGATTTCATAGAGTTTTAACTGATGTTGAGTATTAAAATGATTTAAAAATTTAGACATTAAGGAAAGAATCGAGGAGGGCTAGTAATTCTGTTTTACTTATTGGTTTTGTAATGAAACAATTACATCCGGCTTCAATGGATTTCTTGGTTTCACTTTCGAGAGCGAAAGCTGTTTGGGCAATGATTGGTACGAATGGATTTATTTTTCGAATTTCTCGTGCGGCATCGCATCCATCCATTATCGGCATCTTTATGTCCATCAGAACGATGTCTATTTTATCCGTATTTTTAAATATTTCCAACGCTTCTAGTCCATTTTTTCCGTGTAAGACTTTTGCGTTGGTTTTGGAAAGCATTATTTCAAGTAGGCGAAAATTTACGTATTCATCTTCACCTATAAGTATGGTTTTATTACTCCAGTCGTAATTGCCCGCGGTCATTGTAAACGTGTTTAGAAGTCAAAATAAATATTATTATTTAGTTCTCTAAGTTATAAAATATCTATAATGTTTAACCGTGTTGTAACTTTTAAGATTAGATGCCCGTCATAGAATTAAAAAGACAAGCATTTAATAACCTAAAATCATATTATTATGAAAGTACTATTGAGTTTATTTTTGTTTATGGCTTTTATCACAGTTGGATACGCACAGTCGGACTCTATAAAAGGTACAAATTTAAAAGCGGATACTACAAAGATTATATTGGGGAAAAAGGAAATCCGTATCGTTGAGTCAGAAAGGGGAACGGATATTAAGGTTCGTTCAAAGGATGACTTTGCAAATGATGAGTTGGATAATGTGGCTACCACGGCAAAACGTCCCGCTCGGTTTAAAGGTCATTGGCGTGCCATAGAAGTGGGACTGAACAATTATTTAAATAAGAATCATTCCATGAGCCTGTCGGGCAGTGATGAGTTTATGAGCTTAAATACAGCCCGGTCTATTAACGTAAATTTGAACCTGTTTCAAAAATCGATTGGGATTATTGGCAATCAGTTTGGGTTTGTTACAGGTTTAGGCTTTGAATTTTATAATTATTTTTTCGACAATAATAATAGCATTACTAAGGATGCAAATGGTGTTATTATTCCAGTACCGTACGATCCTATACGTTTGGAAAAAAGTAAATTATCGATGACTTATTTGGTGGTTCCTTTAATGTTTGAATTTCAATTTCCGGGTAATGTTAAAGATTCGGAGCGGTTACGTATGTCTGCAGGAATTGTGGGAGGATTAAAGTTAAGATCGCATACAAAAGTAGTTTATTATAAAGATGGTAACCGGGAAAAGGACAAGATTTGGAACGATTTCAATTTGAATTCTATGCGTTACGGTTTTACGGCGCGTGTTGGTTACAAACATTTTAATGTTTATTCCAATTATTATCCGGTAAGCCTGTTTGAAAAGAATAAAGGGCCGGAGCTTTATCCCATATCTGTGGGTATTGCTATTACCTTTAACTGATTTTTGAGATCAATTTTTTGAAATAGCCGGGTTTGCGTAATAGCTGCCCGGCTTTTGTTTTATATAAATTCTGTCAATTTACTAATGAATGTAACCTTAACAAATTTCTTATTTTTGTTGGATAATCAATAATATGATCAATGCGACTTCTTCTGTTAAGTAATTCAACGAATGCGGGCGAGCCTTATCTGGATTACCCTAAGCATTATATAAAATCTTTTTTGGGTGATAAGTGTATAAAAGTTTTGTTTATTCCTTATGCGGCAGTGACGTTTTCGTTTGATGAATATGAAAATCGTGTCAAGGCCCGGTTTAATGAAATTGGTCATGACGCTATTTCCGTACATCATTTTGATTCTCCGGTTGAGGCCGTTCGTTCTGCCGAAGTTATTGTAGTAGGAGGGGGAAATACTTTTAGTTTGTTAAAACTATTGCAGCAAAATAATTTAATGGATATAATTAAAGAGAAAGTTGATGAAGGAATACCCTATATTGGTTGGAGTGCCGGTTCCAATATGGCTTGTCCCACTATTTGTACTACCAATGATATGCCAATTGTACAACCTGTCGATTTTAAAGCATTTAATTTTGTACCATTTCAGATAAATCCTCATTATACTGATTATGTAGCGCCGGGACATGCCGGAGAGACGAGAGATGATCGGATTAATGAATTTTTGACAGCCAATCCTTCCGTAACCGTTGTCGGGCTGCGTGAAGGCTCAATTTTGAAGTTTGAGAATTCAAAATTAGAACTTCTGGGAAAGAATGATATTAAGATTTTTCATTATAATGAACCGACTACTGAATACTCTCCTGAAAGTAATTTTAGTTTCTTAATTTAGAACGATTTAATTTTATGTTTTTTAATAAAAAATTTAGTATAAGTACTCAGGGTTTTTAATTTGGTGTTTATGTCAACAATTTCTTTACATACCATTAAGAAACAATGGAAATTAGGATTGTTTATTTCCGCAATAATAATTGGTTATGTATCGTTGTGGTACACGAATAATTTAGTTAAAAGGCTTTCTTATGAGGAATCAAAAAAAGTAGAGCTTTGGGCTGAGGCCACCCGGATGCTTTCAGAGACGGCTGCTCCAAATGTTGATTTGAACTTTTTACTTAAAGTTATTGAAAACAACAATACTGTACCTGTAATACTTACGGATGAGAATGAAAAAATAATTTATACCAGAAATTTAGATTCTCTTCGGGTTGACATGCCTGGTTATCAGGAAAAAGAACTTCTGGAAATGAAGGCTGCACACTCTCCCTTAGTTGTTGATCTGGAAAATGCTCATCGGAATTATATTTTTTATAAGGACTCATTATTGTTACAAAAGTTAAGATATTATCCTTATATCCAGTTGTTTGTTGTTGTAGTTTTTATTGTTGTTTCGTTTATTGCATTTAGTTCATCGCGTAAAGCTGAGCAAAATAAGGTATGGTTGGGGCTATCGCGCGAAACTGCTCATCAACTTGGAACACCAACTTCATCTTTAATGGCATGGCTTGAAATACTTAAAGCTAAAGTTAATGATGATAAACTGATCGTTGAACTTGAAAAGGATGTACATCGGCTAAACCTGATTACAGAGCGGTTTTCAAAGATTGGTTCTCAACCGGTTCTTGAAATTTGTGATTTGAATAAGGTTATAAGTGAGGTTGTTGTTTATATGCGCCGGCGAAAATCCGAATTGGTAAATATTGATATCGAAAGTGAATCTTTTGAAAATTATATTCCATTGAATAATAATTTGTTTAGTTGGGTTATTGAAAATTTGATTAAGAATGCTTTGGATGCCGTGCCTGCTCAGGGTAATATTAAAATAACTATTTTAAATAAGGATTCTCAAGTTATTGTTGATATTGTAGATAATGGTAAAGGCATTCCAAAACGGAATTTTAAAAAAATATTTAAACCGGGCTTTACTACAAAATCGCGCGGCTGGGGCTTGGGACTATCGTTAACCAAAAGGATTATTGAAGAATATCACAAAGGAAAAATTTTTGTTTTACGTTCGGAAATTGACAAGGGAACTGCGTTTCGGATTATTCTTCCGGTAAAGAAAGTTTAGGTTGATCCTTATCTCATTGATAAAACTTGTAATTTTGTCGGGAATTAACAGGAGATAAAATTATGGAACGTAAGAATTTTGAGCTGATGGCTCCCGTAGGTTCATGGGAGTCGTTACAGGCAGCTATTCAGGCAGGAGTTGACTCGGTTTATTTTGGTGTGGACCGGCTGAATATGAGGTCGCAATCGACGGTAAATTTTACATTCGAGGATTTTGCTCAGATTGTGACGTTGTGTAATTCTCATCATGTGAAGACCTATCTTACGTTAAATACCGTAATGTATGATCAGGATTTGGAGCTGATGCGCGAACTTATTAATGCGGCCAAAGAGCATCAGATAAGTGCAGTAATTGCTTCGGATATGGCCGCTATCAGCTATGCATTTAGTCAGGGCGTTGAAGTTCATATTTCAACGCAGGTAAATGTCTCCAATATTGAAGCGGTTAAGTTCTATGCTAATTTTGCCGATGTGATGGTTTTGGCCCGGGAGTTAAATCTCGAACAGATTGCCGGTATCTCGAAAATAATAAAGGAACAGCATATATGTGGACCTTCGGGCAATTTGATTCGATTGGAATTGTTTATTCACGGCGCTTTATGCATGGCTGTTTCCGGAAAGTGTTATTTAAGCCTTCACGAGTATAATAAATCGGCTAATCGTGGATCATGCCTCCAGTTGTGCCGGCGTTCTTATATCGTTACCGATAAGGAGACTCAGATGGAACTGGAAGTTGACAATCAGTATATCATGTCTCCTAAAGATTTATGCACCATCGAATTTTTGAACCAGGTTCTTGATGCGGGAGTAACTGTTCTTAAAATTGAAGGAAGGGCTCGCTCTGCCGATTACGTAAAAACTGTGGCCGAGTGTTATAATGCGGCTATTTACAGTTATATTGATGGAACTTTTACGAAAGAAAAAACCGATGTTTGGAAGGAACGACTTTCCACCGTATTTAATCGGGGTTTTTGGGGAGGCTACTATCTGGGTCAACGGTTGGGCGAGTGGAGCAATGCTTACGGCTCAAAAGCAACCAAGAAGAAAATTTATATTGGAAAAGGGATGAATTATTTCGCTAACCTTAAGGTTGCCGAATTTTTGGTTGAAACCGGTTCCTTAAAAGTCGGCGATGAAATTTTAATTACAGGCCCAACAACAGGTGTTATTGAGACGACCGTTAAAGAACTACGGGTTGATATGAAAAGTGCGGAAGAGGCTTTTAAAGGCGACCGTTTTTCAATGCCAGTTGATGCGCAGGTTCGTCGATCTGATAAATTATTTAAAGTAGTTCCTGCTTAAGCGAACTACTTTAAATTGGGGATTTAGTTTCAGACTCTTTCGGAAAAGTATTTAGTCAGGATTTTTTTGATGTCGTCGAGTTTTACGGGTTTGGTAATGTAGCCGTCCATTCCGTACGAAATTGCATTGGCTTTCCCTTCCTTACTGGCATTGGCCGTCATGGCGATGATTGGGCATTTATAGCCCAGTTTGCGTAGTTCCCGGGTTGCTTCAATTCCGTCCATTTCGGGCATCATCATATCCATAAAGATGATGTCGAAATTATCTTTAACCATACACTCCACGGTTTTTAGCCCGTTTTCTGCAATCTGGATTTCGTATCCAAGATTTTTAAACATCGTTCTGGATACTTTTTGATTGATGAGATTGTCTTCTGCAACGAGAATATTGATGTTTCTACGAAGGATGTCGAGTTTTTCAGCTGGTTTTTTCTCTTTTTTCAGATGATCAAATTTCTCTTGTATGATGTTTAGCATCTCAGCCGATTCGTAGGGTTTTATTAAATAATAATCGATGCCTAGCCTTCGGGCTCTTATATAATTGCCGTGAACATCGTTGCTGCTGATCAGGATGAACAGGAAGTCGTAAATCGACTTTTCTTCTTTAAGCGTAGCTGCTAATTTAAATCCATCAAAATCTCTGGAATCGTTTAGTATGATTATTTGAAATTTATCTTTTTCGATTGAAAGTTTTTGGACGAGTGAATCTGATGTTTGGAATATATATTTTTCATACTTAATTCCTACCCGTTCTAAGTAGTTATAAACAGGTTCGGTGGGATCTTCAACCGGATTAACGAAAAGGATGTTGATTTGATTGTATTCTTCAATTTTGGAGAAATCGTAATTCTTGCAAAGATCCTCGTTCGAAAATACTTCGATGGTGAAACTGAATTTTGAACCCGGTAATGCCTGATTTGATGAAATATCGGAAGGGCTTTCGACCCAGATTTCTCCACCCATTAATTCCACCAACTGTTTGCTGATGGTAGTTCCGAGCCCGGTTCCACCGTATTTTCGCGATATTGACCCTTGGGCTTGGGTATACGAGGCGAATATGGTTTCCAGCTTGTCCTTATCAATGCCAATTCCGGTATCTTCAACAATGAACAGCAGGGTAAGGTGCCCTGAATATTCTTCCATCAGCTCTACGCTAATGGCGATTTCTCCCTGCGGGGTAAATTTTACGGCGTTGCTCATCAGGTTGGAGATTACCTGACGTAGCCTGAACGGGTCGCCAATGATTTTTTGGGGAACGTTGGCTGCAATTTTTGTGTTTATGGTTATGTTTTTCTCGTCGGTGAGGGGTTTAAAGAGTTCTTTGATGAACCGTATTTCGTCCGAAACACGGAAGGGAATTTCTTCAATCAGCATTTTTCCGGCTTCTACCTTCGAAACGTCAAGTATGTCGTTGATGATGGTTAGCAACAGGTCTGATGATTTTTTTACAATTTCGGCATATTCGCGTTGTTCGGGCGTGAGGTTTTGCTGTAACAGGGCATCGGCCATGCCAATGATACCATTCATTGGAGTACGGATTTCGTGGCTCATCTTGGCCAGAAAATCGCTCTTGGCAAGGTTGGCGGCAGCCTCAATCTTACGCGATTTCTCGATTGGGGTTATGTCAATAAAGGCTTCAATAATAAGTTCCTCGGTTTCGGTATTGAATGGAATTTCTTTTTTGTAAATGGTGATTTCGTTACCTTCTTTTTCGAACACGAAAAAATGCCCCGAGTCGAAAGCCGAATCAATCTTGTTGCGGTCGTTGTAATATTTGGGGGTAATCAGGGCACCAATGTTTCGGCCCACAACGTTTTCTTTGTCCTTTCCATACAGCATTTCGGAAGCTACCTGGTTGAGGTGGCGGATAGTTTTATCGGGGGTAAGGATCATGACCCCGATAGGAACTGAATCGAATATTTTAAGGAATGTGTTTTCTGAGCTTACTGACTTTGCGTATTTGAGTTCTTTTTTCGAAAGTGTTTTTCGCAGAAAGAAAAATCCTAAAGCAGCTATAACGAGGAAAAAAGCTGAGAATAGCGAACTACGAATGATGATTGGCTTTCGGATTTGGGCCAAATCGGCTGATATGGCTATAATGAAATCTTTATTTACAATCCGAACGGGAAAAACTCCCGATAATACATTTAGTTTCCCGTTGTCGGTTTTAATGCTGTGCCGGTAAAATGCCTGAATCGAATCCTTTATTACCAGGTTTACAGAGGCAAAACTGTTAATTTCAAAGGTGTTGCTTTTAAGGTTGCTGAATAGGATTTTGCCCGAATCGGAAGTACTCCAAACCCACGAGAAACCTTCCACTTTAAGCGGTTGCAGGTACAACTCAATAAAGTCGGCATAATTGATCCCTAAAATGATATTTCCTATTGTTTGATTATGCTTAAAAATGGGGATTGTATACTCGTATTGGTCGTTTTCGAATTTGATGGTTTCTTTGTTTAAAAGCACCCGTTGAAACTGGGTGGAGAAGAAGTCTTTGACGTAATTCTGATTTTTGTCCCAATAAAGCGTAAAGGCTTTGTTGTCGTTACTGTAGATGGAGATATTTGAAATCAGTTTTGGGAAGGTGGCGATTATCTGTTCAAGCCTTCGGATCTGAGAAGCATTTTTATCGGAGTTTTTAAAGATGTCTAAAACGCTGTCGTTATAAAGAAAGCCGTTTATCTGGTTTTCAAAATCGGAAGCAGTATTTTCGAGTCTGGCCACACTTCGGTTGCCTTGTTCCGAAATAATTTTTTTTTCAAATTCCACTTCTTTTCGGATAACGCTCAACGAAAACAGTATGTTGATGCAAAGCGCTGCTCCAACTAACAGGAAAAAGATCAGATAAATTCTTTTCATGTACGGCGGTTTGGTTGGTTTAGGTGAAGTGAAAGATAGTCCGTTTATCGGTATTTCGATTGTTCGTCGTTTAAAATGCTTAAATAACTGTAATAGCGGCCGGCGTTGATTTCGCCTTTTTCGACCGCGGCTTTTACGGCACAATTGGGTTCTTCGATGTGGAGGCAGTTGTTGTACTGGCACGAAGCAGCGTAGCGGAATATCTCGGGAAAAAAGTGATAGATCTCTTCCTTGTCCATATTGGTCATGCCAAAACCTTTGATGCCCGGGGTGTCGATGAGGTAGCCGCCTGCGGGCAGTTCAATCATTTCGGCAAAGGTGGTGGTGTGTTTTCCTTTAAGGTGATAATTCGAAATTTTACCGACTTTGAGTTCTATTTCGGGGTAAACGGCATTGATGAGCGACGATTTTCCAACGCCCGAATTTCCCGAAAGCACGCTGACCTTTCCATCGATTAGTGATTTAAAAGTGTCGAGGTTTTTGCCATTTTTTGCCGAGGTTTCGATTACCTGATAACCGATCGGTTCATAAATTTCGTGAACCTCGCCGATAAGCTCAGCCAGGGTATCCTCGTAAAGATCTGTTTTGTTAATTACAATAACAACCGGGATGCGGTAAGCTTCGGCGCCTGCCAAAAACCGGTCGATGAACTCGAAAGGAGTTTCGGGGAAAGCCAGCGTAACAACCAGCAATGCCTGGTCCACATTGGCGGCAATGATGTGTGTTTGTTTCGACAGGTTCGAAGCTTTGCGGATGAGGTAGTTTTTGCGTTCCGAAATATCGGTGATAACACCCGTTTGTTCGTCGGCCATTTCTATCTCTACACGATCGCCAACGGCAACCGGATTGGTACTTTTAAAATCAAACGTCCGTAACTTGCCTTTGATTTTGCAGTTAAGTACTTCGCCATCGTCGGTTTTTACCGTGTACCAGCTCCCGGTCGATTTTAATACAAGTCCTTTTTTCAAGCGTTAAGTTTTAAAACCTCAATATTACTAATATTTTGGATTCGAAAAGAGATGTTTTCGAATCCAATGTTTTGGAGAATAGCCTGGTTTTGCAGTACGGCGGGCTGTGTATTTAAAATATATGCCTCAATATTGAAAATGTAGGCGTCAATATCCCGCAGGACGCCTAAAAATGTTGCAGGACGCTCAAAACCTTGCGCAGGACGGTAAAAAATCCTGCAGGACGCCTAAAACTTTAAAAGGAGAGCCAAAAACTCTAAAAGGACGGCCAAATTTCCAAAAGGAAGGGTAAAAAACCCGCAGGAAGGGTAAAAATCTTGCAGGACGAGGTATATCGGGGTTTTACCCGAACTAATGTTGGCTGCGCTTGTTATCTTTGTCTTGGTGTTTTAATCTTGATTCAATTTTTATGAAGTTTTATTCGTACAATGTCAATGGGCTCAGGGCTGCTATCGGTAAAGGTTTTGCAGCCTGGCTCGCCGAGGAACAGCCCGATGTTATCGGGTTACAGGAAATTAAAGCAACCCCCGATCAGGTCGATACCTCCTTTCTGGATAACCTGGGTTACCATCATTACTGGTTTCCGGCCGAAAAGAAGGGCTATTCAGGGGTTGCTATTTTTACAAAAAAGAAACCCGATTTTGTCGGGTTGGGGATGGAACTGCCGGATTACGATGTTGAAGGTCGTTTAATACGTGCCGACTTTGGGGATATAACTTTTCTTACTATATATTTTCCTTCGGGAACCAGTGGCGACGTGCGGCAGGAGTTTAAGATGAAGTTTTTGTTCGATTTTGATGATTACGTGGAACGTTTGCGCAAGGAACGCCCAAACATTATTCTTGCAGGCGATTTTAATATTGCCCATAAGCCCGTTGATATTAACCATCCCGAGAGGCACCTTACGAGTTCGGGCTTTCTGCCCGAGGAGCGGGCATGGGTGGATCAGTTTCTGGCCAAAGGTTTTTTGGATACCTTCCGTGTTTTTAACAACGAGCCTAAGCAATACAGCTGGTGGACGTACCGTGCACAGGCCCGTGCCAAAAATCTGGGTTGGCGGATCGATTACCATTGGGTTACCGAAAGTCTTCGTACGCGATTAAAGAGTGCACAGATCCATGCTGGTGTGGTGCATTCCGATCATTGCCCGGTATCAGTTGAGGTAGGATGATGACTGTTCAAACTTTGTTTCTTAGAACCTGGGACATGGCACAGCTCCTAATTTTCGTCTGGTAAAACTGCGCCCGGCAGGTCTGGTACTAAATGTGTACGACATTGCAATTTCGTGGGCTCCTCCTGTGGCAGCTATCAGTGGCGACACGGTAAAATCGTGGCTGTACGAAAATGTCAGACTGGAGAAATTAACCCCTGCCAATAAGGTTATGGCATCGCTGGAGTTTGAGCTTCCTATGGGAATTCCCCGGTACCAAATCCCTGCCATCACAGGCAGTTTAATATAATACAATCCCAGGTCGAGCTGGCTCAGTGTGGCCTGATGGCGGAAATTGAAAGCTACCGTGAGCGATTGTTCATCGCGGATGAGCAGGGTTTGCGCCATGGGAATTTTAATACCTCCATACAACGATGTTTTTAAAGGCATGTACCGTGGATCGTCCTTTAAGGCCGGGTTCATTTTTAAAAGATGGTCGAAGGTAAAGCCAAACCATAGATAGCGGGAGTAGGCCATTACCGAAGTTGCAAAGTCGATATGCCCGCTTTGGTCATCGGGAGTTTCAATGGTTCCAAAGAGGCTTCCGTCTCCGTTTATCTGGTCGGAAAAAGTTAACTTGTTATAATCGATCTTTTTCTGATAATATTGAAATTGAAGTCCCGGCTGAATGGAAAAGTTACGGTTTACTTTAATACGATACGAATAGTTAAGCGAAGCTATGGTTGTGGTTAATTTTCCGCCCCCGGCATTGTCGCGAAGAAGAAGGATTCCGGCTCCACTGTTATATTGGGGGATAAATTGGTCGTACGACAGGGCATACGTAACAAACCTGCCGGAGAGCTTAGGCCATTGGTCGCGGTAATTAAGGTTTACCCGTCCGTTACCGCTTGCACCGGCCATGGATGGGCCCAGGTAGAGCGGCGCAGCATAGAACTGCGAGAACTGGGGGTCCTGGGCATAGCTTTCTCCTAAAGATAAAATAAGTAACAGAAATATGTGTAGAAATCGCTTCATCCAATAAATTTTTAAGGCCTTTTATTTTCTGATTAGTAATACATCGCCGGTAACGGAGAACCGTTTGCCATTGTTGTAAATTCCTGTTGCCTGGTAAATATAAACTCCTTCAGTCATTAATTTTCCTTTGAAATATCCATCCCATCCAATGGAGATATCGTCACTTCGGAAAAGTTTTAATCCCCACCGGTTGAAAATTTCAAGGTGATATTCTTTGATTCCTCCGTTTATGATGGTAGGATAGAATACGTCGTTACTGTAATCACGTGGGTTATAGCGGCCGTCGGACGAACCACTGATGTTCGGTGTAAATGCCGATGGGAACTTAAATTTACTTTTTTCGATGACATGTACGGCATTGTTTATTGTTAACGTATCGGAGCATTGATGCTCTGTCCATGCAATGAGTGATACCGTGTAGAATCCCGAGTCAGCATAGGCATGAGTGGGTGTGAATTCTTTTGACGTGTTGCCATCACCAAAATTCCATAACCAGCTGGTGCTATACTCAGAGAAGTTGTGCGTTTGCATTTTTTGGTCTGGCGCAAACACTTCAATAGGAGCAAGGTCGAAAGCAGCCTTGGGCAGAGCGTGTACCGTAATGATCGTATCTTTCTCAACGGTTCCTCCGGTGGCTGAAGTGGCCGTCATTTTTACCTTATAGGTTCCGGCTTTGGTATAGGTATGAATAATGTTTGTTTCATCCGAGTAATGGCTGTCGCCTAAGTCCCAATGGTAAGGTGCTCCTCCGATCGATTTATTTACGAAACTTACTGTCAGCGGCGGACATCCTTGGGTTATGCTTGGGATGAAGTCGGGGATTGGCATTACGTAGTACATAATATTGACAAGATCGGAAGCCACACAGCCATTGTTTTCAATAGTCCATTTGAAGGTGTTTTTACCTGCTCCCAAACCGTTTGCAACAGTTGAGAAGTTGCCAGGGTTTTGGATGGTTCCGTTACCTGCAGCAAGATACCATTTCCCGGTTCCCTTCGATGGGTTATTCCCAATAAGGTTTGCTGTTGATGTAAATACGATTTGGTCAACACCTGCATTGATTTCGGCAAGGTTATCGATTACTACCACATCGCTGTATAGCTTACAGTTTTGGTTGGATGTTGTCCACCGGAATGCATTGGTGCCAAAAACAAGCCTGTTTATCTTGGTCTGGTTGCTGTCGGGGTTGGCAATGGCACCATTTCCAGCGATTACAGACCATGAGCCTTTTCCTACTTCCGGGATATTGGCATACAGAACTGTGGAATCTGCACAAACTGACTGATTGGTGCCGGCGTATGGTTTTGAAGGCAAATTATTGGTGATGATTACATCGTCGGATAGCGCACAGTTTTCTTTGGTAACCTGCCATCTGAATCGGTTTATTCCGAAACCAAGGTTGGTAACTTTGGTTGCAAAGTTGTTTTTATCTTTTATACTGGCACTGCCCCCGATGAGGATCCATTCGCCAGTTCCATCTGTCGGATTGTTCCCTGAAAGCTGAACACTATCCTGGCAAAGCGTCTGGTCTGGTCCGGCCATAGCAATCCCGGGCGTATTATTTACAATTTTTACGGTGTCCGAAACGCTGCACTGGCCGCTGGTAACGGTCCATTTGAAAATATTGGTGCCCCTGCCCAGTGTGCTTACGTAAGTGTCAAATTGTTTGCTGTTGGCGAAATGTGCCGCACCTGTGAGTATTGACCATTGGCCGGTTCCTATGCTGGGTTTGTTTGCATACAGGTACGTACTGTCTTTGCATATAATTTGATCTTTCCCTGCACTTACATTGATAGGCTGGTTGTTGGTTATCTTTACTTCATCCGAAGAAATACAACCTTTGTTTGTAACACTCCACCGCAGAATATTGACACCTAAAGCAAGACTGTCAATTTTAGAATTGTACAGGCTTGTATCTTTAACAATACCCGAACCGCTGAGGATTTCCCATTTTCCGGTCCCCACTACAGGCTGATTGGCTTCGAGTATGGTGTTATTCTTGCAAAGTTCCACGTCGGCACCAGCATAAGCGGTACTTGGCAGGTTATTGGTGATAATCACATCAGCGCTGGATGTACAACTTCCGTTAATGATCGTCCAACGCAAGGTGTTGTTGCCTTTCTCCAGGTTTATAACCTGACTGTTGGGACTGTTTTGGTTTACAAATGTTGCGCTGCTTTTATTGCCGACAACAGACCAGGTTCCTTTTCCCGGCCATGCCGAGTTGGCGTTGAGCTCGATTTTATCGTCGCAGATAGTTCGGTCTTTTCCCGCATCTGCCTTAATAAAGCCACTATTAATTATAACTTCATCATAATTGGAACATTCATGGTAAGTAATTGTCCAACGGAAGATGTTACTGCCCAGGGCAAGATTTCTGACTGCCGGCTGAGAATAAGTTGTGTCCGATATAATAGCTGAGCCACTTTGTAAGGTCCATTTTCCGGTTCCTACTAAAGGCCTATTGGCTCCTAAAAATATACTGTCGGCGCAGATAGATTTGTCAACACCCGCATCAGCTTTGCTGGGTTTATGATTGATGATGGTAACATCATCCGTGGAAGTACAGTTGCCTTTGGTGATTGTCCAGCGAAGTACATTGTTGTCAGTCGCCAGTTTGGTCATTGTATTTCCTTTGATGATTGCACTCCCAGAGATTACGCTCCACGAACCGGTGCCGATGGTCGGGGTATTCGGGATAAGTACTACGGAATCGGCACAAGATTTAATATCCGGACCAGCATTTGCTGTAGTTGGTGTGTTATTGGTTATGGTTACCAAACTTTCCGAATAGCAGTTTTCTTTTGTTATGGCCCATTTTAAGGTGTTGACTCCACTGGCTAGGTTGCGTATTAGAGTGGTATTTTTTAGTTCATTGTCAAATGTCCCCGAACCGCTTACTACTGTCCATTTACCGGAACCAAAGAGTGCCGGGCCTGCAGATATTGTAGTGGTGTCGGTACATATTGTTTGCGCTAATCCGGCATTGGCAATAGTTACCGAATTATTGATGATGACAACCGTGTCTGAAACTACGGATGAGCCACCTTTTCTTATAGACCATTTTAGAACGTTACGTCCGTAGTTAAGTCCGGAAACTTTAGTATTATAAAGGCTTGCATCGGTAAATGTTGCAGCACCTTTAACAATACTCCATTGCCCGATACCAGTCACAGGCTCGTTACCTGCCAGTGTGGTATTGTCTTTACAGATTGCCTGATCGGGGCCTGCTTCTGCAATTTCGGGATACTGATATTCAACGCTCACAGTATCGGATAGACTGCATCCGTTGCGAGTTACAGTCCATATCAATAGGTTTACGCCAGGATTTAAATTGCTTACTTTTGATGTTGCCAGATGTTTATCTTCAAAGTTTCCGGCTCCGGAAAGAACAGTCCATGTGCCAATGGTTCCAGTTTCGGGAATAGCTGCAGCTAATTGGGCTACATCCGTGAGTGAGGTTATTAGAGCTCCCGCGTCTGGCGTGGTTGGTTTATTGCAAACCAATACTACGGTGTCATTACTGATACATCCGTTGGATACCGTCCATACCAATTTGTTTTCGCCTTGGGACAAGCCCGATACCTTTGCTTGAGGATTGTCATAATCGCCATTATAGAATACGGCGCTTCCTTTTACCAGGTTCCATACACCTCCGGTTAGCGGACTGCGTGCTGCCAGTTGTGCGGTTTTGCTACATAATGTCTGATCATCGCCGGCATCAACTAGTACGGTGTTATTTTTAAGGATAACAGTGTCGGCAGCGGAACATCCGTTTTTAGTTACTGTCCAAATGAGTTTGTTTTCGCCCATCATCAACCCCATTACTTTACTGGCAGGGTCATTGATGTTGGTTACAGCGGCCGGACCAATAATTGTTGTCCACATTCCGGTAGCTCCCGCTTCCGGAGCGGTTGCGGCAAGTTTACCTGTGGATGAACAGGTTATTTGGTCATAGCCGGCATAGGCATATGGTTTATTTTTTAGGATTACATTAAAAGAGGCTGATATCGATCCTTTTCCACAGCTGTTTACTCCTCGTACGGTAAAGGAACCGCCAACGTCATTGAGCGTAAAATCGACAGCAATTTGGTTGGTACCGTTACCACTTACAATCTTTGCCCCCGCGGGTATGGTCCATTCGTAGGATGTTGCATTGGTAATGCTAGGAAATTGATACAATGCATATTTCTCGCCTTGACAAATCTGTGTTGGTCCGCTTATCGAACCAATGGCATCGCCAGGCAGCGGGTTAACAACTATGGATTTTGCCGATGAAAGGCCGCCATAGCCGCAATCGTTTTTCCCTTTTACGCTTAATGTGCCCGAAGTGGCATTAGTACCGAAAAAGATTGATATTTTTCGGGTATTGCCACCGGTTACAATGTTAGCTCCGGTTGGTAAGCTCCATTCGTAGTATGTAGCATAAGGTATCGAATCGGCAACAAAACTTACGGTAGAACCTTGACAAACAATTCCGTCACCAAGGATACTTCCGGCGGTATGAGGTAATGGGTTTATCAAAACAGATACTCCTCCATTCATGTTTTTGCTACAGGTATTTGCTGCAGTAGCTAATACGGAGTAAACTCCTTCGTTAAGTTGCTTACCAAAGTCAAGGGCTGTACCTGTTCCTGCTTTGGTAATTGCAGTGCTAAAATTACCATTTAGCAAAAGCTGATAAGTTACGCCCGTTGACGAACCGCTTAATCCTACGCTTACCCCGCCTGTTCCTTCGCAGGCGCTTCCGCCTCCGGTTACATCAAATAGCAGTGGAGTAGGATTAATGTGTATATCGGCTTTTGCCGTGGCACTTTCGCATCCGTAAACTGAGGTTTGGGTTGCGTAATAAGAATAGGTTCCGTTTAATGAAATGTTTGGGGTGTACGAATTGCCTGTACTGATTGGTGCCAGTAATAAATTATCGGCATACCATTTAATGGACGAGCCTGATGCTGTAAGGCTTGGAATGGCTTCGGCACTGCAGATTGAAACATCTGTTTTTTCCAGAACCGGAGCAGATGGTATGGAGTGTATGGTAAGCTGAACGGCTACCGGGTTGCTTTCGCATCCGCTGCCATCGGTTTGTGTTGCATAAAACAAATAAGTACCAACTGCAGTTTTTCCGGTGCTTAAGCTATTTCCAGTGCCCAACAGGTTTCCGTTCGGAGCATCGTACCATTTTACGTTGGTACCCTGTACCGAAAGTGTCGGAGTGGTTTGCCCGAAACAGATTTCTACCGGGGCAGGAACGGTTGGTGACGGAGATTTTGGTTTAATGATAAAGTTGACACTCGTGGCGTTGCTTTCGCATCCATTGTGCGAATCGGTTTGTGTTACATAATAAGCATAAGTGCCGGGAGTTGTTTGCGAAGGCATAAAGCTGTTACCTTCCCCTACTTTTGATGAAGTGGTAAGTGCTGGGTCGTTATACCATTTCAGCAAAGTACCGGTGGCTGTAAGTGGCGAAGTTATGGATTGAATACAATTATCTGTGCTGTTCGCCAATGGAACTGCCGGATGGATTCTGTTTTCAATTACAACTACATCCGATGTTGCTGTACATCCGTTAACAGGATCGGTTACCGTTAAGGTATAGGTTCCTTTTAAGTCAACGTATGGGTCGCGGACATTAGTTTGTGAGATGTTGCCCGGACCTGTCCAGTTGTAGGCCACGTTGGCTGTGGTTGATGAACCGCTGAGTTGTATATTGTTCCGGGTACAGGTCAACGAATCGGGTGTTGAATTAGTCCAGACCTGTGGTGCAATTTTATTGTCCGAAACGGTAACGCTGCTGGTATTGGTACAACTGTTATGATTATCGGTTACTTGCAAAATATAATCGCCTGTAGCATACACTGTGGGGTGAATGGTATTGGCATTGTCTATTTTGGCTCCGACAGTTTTGGGAGTCCACAAATAACTTACGTTTGATGTGGTAGAACTGCCCGAAAGAATTACCTGGTTTATCGTACAGGTTAGTTTATCCGGATTTTGATCGACAACAACATTGGGCTGAATTTTGTTTTTTGCAACAACAATGTCTTGACTTGTTGTTGTACAATAGTTGTCATTGTTTTGTACAGTTAATCGATAAGTTCCGTCAGTCTGTACAATAGTATTGGCGGTATTGTTATATCCCGGTTTGATAAGGCCGCCGCTTGTAGTTGTCCATGCAAACGAAGTATTGGAAACATTGGTCCTGGCCTGAATTTGTACTTCGCTTGTGTTACAGAAGAATGTATCCGGAGTATTGATGGTAATGGTTGGAGGCGTAATATCCTGTTCTACCGTTACCGAAGCAATTCTTGTGCACCCTGTGATATGACTTTTTACCGTTAAAATATAATTACCCGGTTGATCAACTTTGGGGTTATAAGAAATTTGGTCTGCTGCAAAATGTCCGGGGTCTGCTGTCCATGCATAAGTGTCGTTTGAATCGGTTGGTTGTCCTGACAATGTGACTGTTGTTACTTTACAGTTCAGTTTATCGGCGTAAGGTGTAATGGTCAATCCCGGCAATGTGTTATCGGCATCAACATTGATGCTTTGGGTTGTGGTACACATGGTTGTGGGATTGGTCATTGTGAGGGTGTAAGTACCCGCTCCGTCAACAACGGGAGTAAGGGTGTTCCCTCCTGCACTGACATGTCCTCCGTTGCTCACGCTCCATTGTGGATTATTCCCAACGTTAGCGGTAGCAGAAAGTGTAAGTGATGTATTCGTGCAGCTAAGTTTTTGGGTCACCGAATTGATATTGAAATCAGGTAGCGTTACATCTTTCGAAACAGTAACTATCGACGATGCAGAACATCCGTTAGCCTTATCGGTGGCGGTTACGGTGTAAACTCCCGGGTCGCTTACGGTTGCTGTGGCCGAATTGGCATTATTGATAAAAATGCCTCCGGTGGTTGTCCATTTGTAACTTAGGTTGGACGAAGGATTGGATACGCTCAGGTTAACTTCTTTTACCTGGCAGTTTAATGTTGCCGGGGCAATGATTACAGGCGCGGTTGGCACGGTTTGATCCACAGACGTAGTTACTGTACTGGTTGAGGTGCAGCCATTCTTGCCGGTAACTGTAAGGGTATAGGAGTTTGCTGCATTTACCACCGGGCTGCTGGTATTGTCGCCACTAACAATGCCTGTTCCTGTCCATTTTAACTGGGCATTGTTGGTCGATGAGTTGCCAAACAAGGTAGTTGTCAGGTTTGTACAGGTTATTTTAGCCGGATTTGGATCAACGTAAATATCTGGAGGAGTCAAATTGTCATTTACGAAGATATTTTTCGATGCCGAACAACCGTTGTCATTGTTGATTAATTTTAAGGTATAGGTACCTTTTTTCAGAGCATTGGCATAGAGCTGATTGGTTGTACTTGTCAAACTACCGTCGGAGGTTGACCATAGTGCGGTGTAACTGGTTATCGAAGTACTACCATTTAAAGTTATTCCGCTAATCAATGTTTTGCATGTAAGTGTATCCGGAGTGCTGATATTTACATCCGGAGGAGTTGTATTCAGCGGTACGGTAAGTACACGATTGGAAGAACATCCCGTTATTGGGTCTGTTGCCTTTAGCGTATAGTTCCCTGAGGCATTTACTATTGGGTTGTTAATGGCCGTGTTAGAGATAGTGCCAGGACCACTCCATAATAAGGTTGCAGTTGAACCAGTTGTAGTGGTAACCGTACTGTTTAACTGCGACGTAGTTGCTGAACAGGTAATAGCCGTTGGGACAGTCGGGAAGCTAATGGTTGGGGCATTGGTTAATTTGATGACAGGTATCGTTGCATTATTAGTGCAATAGCTGGTGGGGTCGGTAACGGTGAGTTGGTATTTTCCTTGTCCGTCAACAGTAATATCTGAGGTATTGGAAGTAGAGATAATGTTACCTCCGCTAATTGCTGTCCAAGAATAGAGAGCTCCGGTATTCGTGGAGTGTCCCTTAATTGTAACAGTGGCATTTTTACAATTTATGGTATCGGGAGCGTCAATGCTGACATTAACAATTGTTGAGGCAATACTTTTTACTTCAACCGTAGCGGTTGACTGGCATCCGTTTGTCAGATCCGTAGCTGTTAGGATATAATTTCCGGCAGTATATACGGTTGGGGTTGATGAGGTCGGATTGTCAATCGTTGCACCTGCTGGTCCGGACCACTGGAGGCTGGAATTGGCTGCATTTCCGTAGAGCTTAACCGATGTTGTTTTACAATTTAAAACGTCGGGAGTAGCGTTGACCGAAATTACAGGAGTATTGATACGGTCGTCAATAACCTTGACTGTAGCTGATGATTTACACCCTGTAGTTGAGTTCGTCACTGTCATTGTATAGGTCCCGGCCTGACTTACAGTTGGCGTGAAAGAATTTTCTGAACCGGTAGGTATAGCTCCACCATCGGTTACAGTCCACAGTGCAGTTACAGGTGTACTTGCAGATGAACCCGTTAATGTGACTAAAGGAGCTTTGCATGTAATTTTGGCAGGGGTAGCAATGGTTGCGTCCGGTGCGGTGTTTTGAGCCTGTATGTTTATTGTTTTGGAGGCAGAGCAGCCATTGGCTTTGTCGGTAATCTTCAGGGTATAATTGCCCGAAGATGAAACTATCACAGACGAAGCGGTAACATCCGATTGGAACGTTCCGTCGTTTGAACTCCATTGCCATGCCGGATTAACGGCCGAAGTACCGCTTTGGATTGTAGCCGTTGGCGAAGTACAGGTGATAATATTGGGTGTTGTCGGGAAATCCACAGTTGGCGGAGTTATATTTTCAATAACTGTAACACTTGCTGGTGCTACGGCCGGGCATCCTCCCGAACTGATTGCCGTAAGGGTGTATGTTCCCGGCAAGGTAACTACCGGAGAAGTTGTGGTGGCTCCGCTTTCGATGCCGGGACCTATCCAAAGGAGGGCTGATCCGGTAATGTCTGCCGAACCATTAAGCGTAACGTGCCGATTATTGGCGCAGGTTAACGTGTCAGGTATTCCTACGGTTAAATTGAGTAATGGATTTATAATCAATTTAGTTTCGGCTCCGGAGCTTTCGCAGCCATAAGCATCGGTTTGTGTTGCATAGTAAAAATAAGTTCCCGGAGCGCTCACTGTTGATGGGGGAGCATAAGCTGCTCCTGTTCCCAACAATGTGCCTCCTGTAAGCTGGTTGTACCATTTTACAGTTGAACCTACTGCTCCTGTTGCGGTTAAAGCGGGATTTGCTGCTCCCTGGCATACAGGCTGGTTATTTGTTGACGGGGCAAGAGGCAATGCTCTTACGGTATAAACAGTTTGTGTTGCCGGGCTTTCATTTCCGCTAATTGCATCGGTTTGCGTTGCAAAGAAGTAATATATTCCGACAGCTGTATAACTTGATGGTGTTAGTGTATTGCCATCGTGAAGTTTAATGCTTAGGGAAGCGTCTCCGTACCATTTAACATTTGTTCCGGTAGCCGTTAATGTTCCTGCAGGTGAACCAAAACATGCTGTTGCTCCCGTTGTTACAGGTGCAGATGGGGTTGTAAGGTTTTGAGTAACGGTAACCGATTCACTGTTGGTACAGCCATTGAGAGCGGTAACCATGAGGGTATATGTTCCGGGGGCATCTACATACGGTAATTTTGAGGTTGGATCCGTTATATTTCCGGGTCCTGCCCAGTTAAAGGTAACGTCTGCAGTAGTGGAACTCCCGCTCAGTTGAACGGTGGTGACAGCTTTGGTTAAAACAGCCGGGCTTTGGTTAACTGATACGTTAGGTGTTATTGTGTCGTTGGTGACGGTAACATTATCCGATGCTGTACATTTATTATTCGGATCGGTTATGGTAAGCGTGTACGTTCCGGCGGCATCAACTTTGGCCGAAGGTGAAGTTGCGTTGAATATATTCCCGGATCCTGTTGTTGTCCAAAGGTAGCTTACTCCGCTGGTGAGCGAGCTGCCAGTAAGGTTAACCTGCGTAGTGGAACAGGTTAGTTTGGCCGGATTTTTATCAAGGGTTATCTGTGGCGGATTTTTATTTTCATCAACGGTTACTGTTTTCGTTGAAGTACATTGATTATCCTGGTCTTTTAAAACAACAGTGTATGTTCCCGGTGACAGGGCATAAGCATATTGGGTATTTTCAGTGCCTGTTTTTATTGAACCTCCGGTACCGGCTGTCCAGGAATATGAAGGATTCGTGCAGGTGGAATTGGCCGATAATTTAATTTCGGTAGTGGTGCAAATAAATTTATCAGGGGTAGAAACCGATAAATCGGGAGGAGTTGTGGCTGCTTCAACCACAATAGTTGCCCTGTTTTTACATCCATTGCTGGTGTTGGTTACTTCAATGGTATAATTACCGGCTTGGTCAACTACTGGATGGTAGGTGTTGGCGTCAGCCGTAATGTGACCTGGCGAAGTAAGCCATGTATAAGTTATCGTTCCTGTTTGGGTTGGCTGTCCACTAAGCGTAACAGTGCTATTGGTGCAGGTTATTTTTGGCGGAAAAGCGTCAATCGATATCGTTGGTAAATCGTTTGCCGGTGTTACAATTACACTTGCCATATCGGTACATCCGGTGGTGGCATTGGTCATGGTAAGTGTATAGGTTCCAGCAGCATCAACCCATGGTTTGGTGGTATTGCCATCGGATAGGATATGTCCTCCGTTACTTGCTGTCCAGACAGGATTGCTGCCTGTTGAGCTGCTACCGTCGAGCTGAATACTTGGCGATGTACAGTTTATCTGGTAGGCTGTGCCGGTAATAACAGCTGTTGGTTTGGTATTATCTTTAGAAACAGTGACGGTACTCTGATTGGTACATCCGTTGGTACGGTCGGTTACCGTAACGGTGTAGTCTCCTACGGCGTCAACAGTTGCAACAGGGTTGGTGGGATTGGTAATTTTACCGGCTCCTGTTGTTGTCCATGAATAATCGACGTTGGTTAAAAGCGGCGATACTTCGAGGTTTGTAGTGGTTTTGGTACAGGTTAAATTAGCCGGGGTAAGGATAACCGGAGTTGAAGGTGCTGTTTTATCGTCCGATACGGTTACTGTTCCGGTTGATTTACATCCGTTGGCTCCGGTAATGGTGAGTGTGTAAGTCCCAACCATGTTTACCGACGGGGCAGGGGAGGTGGCATTGGTAATGACTGCTCCGGCCGGTCCTGTCCATGAATAGGTTGAACCTGCTGTTGATATGCCGTTTAGGGTTACACTGGTCCGACTGCACGTAAGTTTAAGCGGAGTTGGATTAATGGTAATGCTTGGCGGAATAAGGTCTGAACTTACCAATACTCCCATCGATTGAGAACAACCGTTGTCATTGTCCTTGATGCTTAGTGTGTAGGTTCCCGCAAGGGTTGCCGAAACGTTAATATTCGATGTGGTTCCGGTTATTCCTCCGGCCGGTCCTGTCCAGCTTGCGGTGTAGTTTGTGATGGAAGTAGAACCTTTTAGTGTTATCGGGTTGTTATTGCAGTTAATAACCACGGGTGGGGCGATAGTTACTGTGGGTGCTATCCTTCCATCCGGAACAGTAACGGTATTGGTACGTTTACAGCCATTGGTTGTGTTGGTGGCAGTGAGGCTGTATGTTCCCGGTTTGTCAACGATTGAGCTGATTGCTGCCGGGGTAGATATATTGCTGCCGTTGGGGCCAATCCATGAATAGTTGAACGATGAGGTGGCTGGTGTTACTAAGCCGGTTACTGTACTTGTAGCCGTAGAGCATGTTATGGCTGTTGGAGCTGTGGGGAAAGTAATAACCGGGGTAATGGTATCGTTAGTAACGGTAACCGCAGCTGTTGCGGTACAATATGAAGTTGGGTGGGTAACGGTAAATGTATAGTCACCAGCGGCATCAATATTAACTGTTTGATTGGTTGCTGCGGAACTGATATGTCCACCTTTGGAAGCTGTCCATGAGTAAGTTGGTGCTGTGGTTGAGGTGTTTCCTTTTAATTGTGTTGAGGTTACTGAACATGTCAGTGTTGCCGGTGCATCTATCGAAACGGATTGAGGTAATGATTTATCCTCAGTTACCGTGAGGTTGTCAGTTGCCGTACAGCCATTGGTGTTGCTGGTTGCTGTGAAAGTATAGCCGCCTGCCCTGTCAACCCATGGATTGGCAATGTTATCGCCGCCGGTGAAGGTTGCTCCTATGGCCGTTCCGGAGGGTACCCATTTGTAAGTTGAGTTTGGGGCAGAAGCGTTTAACTGAACTGTTGTGACTTTACAGTTTAGTTGTGCCGGAGATTTATTGATTGAAATTACCGGTGCATTTTTATCTTCCGTAATGGTTATAGCCTTGGAAGTGGTACAACCTGTAGCTGTACAGGTTATTGTTACGGTATAGGTTCCTGCTTTATTAGCCTGAATGATAGGAATGTTGTCGGCCGAAACAATATTTCCACCGGCACTGGCAACCCATTTGTATGTTACGGCAAATGTGCTGGTTGTTGCTGCTGTAAGGTCAATTGTCGGATTGGTACACGTGATGGCATTGCTTGCAATTGACGATGTGATGGTTACGTTTTGAGGAGCCGTCTTGTCTTCCGTAACTATAACGAGGGCAATGCCTCTACACGAATTTACAGGCTCTGTAACCGTGAGGGTAAAAGTTCCGGCAGCATCCACTGAAGGTGTGGCGGTTGTTGCGTCTTTCAGAATATGTCCGCCGTTGCTGGCCACCCATGCGTAAGTTGAGGTAGCTGGATTGGCCAGACTTGATAGCACTACCGGGGTTCCGGTGCAGTTGATGGAGGCTGTGGGGATATCGATTGTGGCTGTTGGCGTTGGTACAACGTTAATGGTAGTGGCTGAAGATGTTCCGATGCCACAAGCATTTTTCCCCGAAACGGTAAGTTGTCCGGATAATGCAGATGAGGAGAATTGCAAAACAACAGTATTTGACGTGCTGCCGCTTACAATTGACACTCCCGATGGAGGCAAGGTCCAGGTGTACGATGTAGCATTGGCTATCGTCGGAACTGTGTAACTTATGGTGTTATCGCCCTGACAGACATTTGCCTGACCAGTAATTGTTCCGGCAGGGTCGGGCAGCGGTAATAATGAAACAGCTAACGAAGCATCAAGTCCGTCTCCGCAGTTATTATGTCCTTTTACGGTAATGTTCCCATTTACGCTTCCTGTCCCGAAAAGTACGGTTATGGAATTTGTTCCCGCTCCGGAAGTAATCGAAGCTCCTGCCGGTAATGACCATGTATAGGATGTTGCATAAGTTATTGCGGTTGTGGAGTAGGTGTAAGTTCCGCCCGGACAAACTTTATTAGGACCGGTAATTACACTGGCAGCCAGAGGTAACGGGTTTACAATTACGGTAGCCGAGCCGTCCATTGGCAGGCTGCAAGAATTAGGGGCCGGGTTGGTGGCGATGATGGTATAAAGCCCGGCATCAGTAATATTACCAAAGTCTAATGCGCTTCCGGTTCCTGTTAGTGGTGCATTTTGGGGAGCAGCGTTGAGATATAACTGATATTGGACATTATTTACCGATCCTCCCAAACCTATATGGTTGGTGTTGCTATTTTCGCAAAATGTTCCTCCTCCGGTAACGGAAAAGAGTACCGGTTTTTGTTTGATGGTGACATTATACGTTTTAACGTCTTTACAGCCTGTAAGTAAATTAGTATAAGTGTATGTAACGGGTTGGGCCATTGACGTTAAACCTGTAGGATTAAAAGATGCTGTTCCGTTTCCATTATCGGTAATACCATTGCCTGAGAATACTCCGGTTGATTTACCGGCAACTGGTTTAGGGCTTCCGGTTAATGTTATTGGGCTTGCATTTTCGCAGATGTCTGTTGGTAGGCCTGTAAAATCAACGGTTGGGAGAAAATCTACCTCAATTTTCTTTTGAGCAGATGAGATACATCCGGTCTGTTGTAATACAATATATTTGATAGTGAACGTATCAATACCTAAAGGGACTTTTGTTGGGTCGAAAGTTGCTGTTCCATCTCCGTTATCTTTTAAAATGGTAGAGGTCCATCCTGATGGCAGAGGCCACGTTCCATACGTCGGGGATGTTTGTCCGTTGCTTTTTGGGGCCCCCATAAATGTTACAGGACCTTCGTCATGGCAAAAGATGGAATCAGCCATAGTAATTGATGCCGATGGTACCGGAAGAACCTTAACTGGTAACGAGCTACTGTTGGTACAGCCGTTAGCATCGGTATAAGTGTATTTGATAGTGTGTGGTCCTACGCCTGCTTTGGCCGGGTCGTACATATACCCGGAAATTCCTGGGTCGGGACTGGTAAATGTGCCCGGAGAATTGACAGCTTTAAGTATTTCCGGGCTGCCGTTGGCGCAAAGTTCAATATTGGGATTGGGGTCTGCACTTGAAACACCTTTAAGCGAAAAGGTAGCATTGGGTAATGCATTAACGGTTACTGTTTTGGTTGCCGTTGTAAAGCAACTTATTAAGGTGCTTCCGGTAGAATACTCGATGGTATAGGTTCCGGTGCCAAGTGCGAAGGGATCAAATGTGGCTGTCCCTTCAGCACCTGAATAAGAGTTACCGTTAGCCGTATTGGTAATTTTAAAGGTTCCAACGGCTGTGCCTGCCGGTTTGGTTACATTGAGAACAAAAGAGCCGGTACTGACACAATAACTTGGGTTTACATTAATTGTGATGGGTATTCCGACAATAAACGGTTTGGTAATGCTTCCCGTACAAACTCCATTTACAGGGGTTGTGTAAATGTCAGTATAAGTGTATGTTGCAGAGTAATTCCCTATGCCAAGATTTTTTGGGATTAACGATGCTTTCCCTTCCGTATCGGTTGAAGTAGTTATGTCTGAAACATCACCCGTAAAATGGCCATTCGCAGGAACGAATGTTCCATTGTTTAATTGAGCCGTTATCGTTTTTGTTGCTGCATCATTGTCACAATATTGAGGATCTGGCCCAGTCATAGATAGCTGAGGGCTGACTTCGTTCCGGATATATACATTTCGGGTAGCTGTTGCTATACAGTTATTTCCGTCAATATAACTATAATTGATTGAGTAAGTTGTACCCGGTACTTGTGAGTTTGGAGTAAAGGTCGATGTTCCGTTAAAATGGTCGGTTATGGATCCCGTCGTACTTATGCTGAAACTTCCTGTTGGTCCTGTTGGCAGACCTGTGATTGTTACAGCGCCATGGTCTTTACAATAGCTGTTGTCTAGATTACTCATTGACACTGTAGGTAAAGGATTTACCGTAAGTACCATGGCATCGGTAGCTGTACATCCATTTTTGTCAGTTACCGTTACAGTATAAGTATTAGTTATAGGAGTTGTGCTTGGAGGGGGATTACTTGGGTTTTCTGTTATCGATTGTGATATTTTTCCGTTAGGCTGCCAGCTATATGAGTATGGAGTGGTTCCTCCTAATGCGTTGGCAGTGATGGTGGAACTATTGCCATGGCACATAAAAATATCGGGGCCTGCATCAACGGTGGGGCGGTCATTTACGGTAATTGTCGACGTGGCTTTACTGGAGCATCCATTAGCAGTTACTGTTACTTCGTAAGTTACGGTGTTTAATGGCGATACATTTACGGATGCCGTTGTAGATGCCGGTGTTGTGTTCCAGTTGTAAGTTCCGCCGCCGGTTGCGGTAAGGGTTACTGTTGCTCCCCGGCAAATGGTGACTGCTACAGGTTGTACATTGGCCGAGGGAAGGGCTTTTACATTGATGGTGATCTGGTCTTTAGCAGAACATCCATTGGTGGTTCCGGTAACTTCATAGGTGGTCGTTGTTGTGGGGGAAACCGTAACACCGTTGGTTGCTCCTATTCCGTTGTCCCAAATGTACGAGGTTGCCCCGGTAGCTTGCAGTATGTAGCTGTCTCCTTTACAAATTGTTTGGTCTGCTCCGGCATTGACAGTGGGAACTGCTATTACTGTAACCGTTGCTGTTGCTGTATTTTTACATCCATTCGCATCAGTGCCGGTAACGGTGTAGTTTGTAGTTGCTGCCGGACTTGCCGTTGGGTTTGAACTTGCAGCATTGCTCAGTCCTGCTGCCGGGCTCCAGCTATAACTTGCGCCTCCGGATGCGGTCAGCATGGTTGAACTTCCTGCACATATTGTTGTACTACTTGGGTTTATGCTTATAGTGGGTAAAGTGTTCTCAGTTATTATGAAGGTATTACCCATATTCGACTGGCACCCTGTTGTGGCATTTTTGGCTACAACGGTATAAGTTCCGGCTGTGTTAATCGCCCAGTTGATAGCCGATCCGGTGGTGCCACTGCTGGTTCCTATAGGCAATCCATCTTTTTGGAGGATGTAATTCACACCCGTTTGTGAATTGGGTAGGGTGAGAGTTGTTGATAAACCAGTACAGAATGATGTTGATGATGCACTAAGTGAATAAACCGTTGGTAATGGGTTTTCAGTTAAAATAACTGTTCCGCTCATTGTTTTTGTACAGCCGGTACTGGTTTTTGTAGCTATAACAGTATATGTGCCATAGAGCTGATTGGCCCAGGTTATTGGCCCTCCGCTTTGAGCGGCACCTGTTGGTGACCCGTTTTTATATAGTTGGTAGGAGACTCCAGCCTCCGCCCCGGATAAGGATAAGGTGAGCCCTCCTGATCCTGCACAATAATTTGTTGTGGCTGATGATAATGTGAAGTTTTGTAAATCGGTATTTTCTGTAACCGAAGTAGTGTTTGTAGTTGTTGAGCAACTTCCATTACTAGCTGTAACATAATATGATCCGGCAAGATTATTTGTCCATGTTAAAGATGAACCCGTTCCGGGTTTTGAGCTTGCAAAGACTCCGTTTTTATACAAGGAATACGTTGTTGCGCCTTCCGATCCGGTTAATGTAATGGATGTTCCTGTACCTCCGTAACAATAGGAACCACCATTTAGTGTATAAATTGTAGGTACACTTTTTACAGTAAATGTAGCTGTTGCACTGTTGCTTGCACCGTTAAGTGTATAATTGGCTGTGATGGTATAGGTGCCAATGCCTGCTGCGGATGCAGAAAAATTGCCTCCACTTACTCCAGTGCCACTGGTTGTAATAGAGCCTCCGGTGGGAGTTACGGTAATGCCGTCAATAGCAAAATCGGCATCATTTGTGCAATAGGATGTTTTTGAAGGAGCAAAGGTTATGCCTGGTTTTATGCTAATTGTTATTTGATCTTCTAATGCACCGGCTTTCCTGCATTCAACTCTGTATAAGCCTATACTTGGAGGAGTAAAAGTTACAGTTAAAGATGATGTCGTTGAGCTAATAAGATTATTATTAAAATCATAAACGAAAAAATCTCCACTCGCATTTGAGGCTGTTACTGTAACCGGACTTCCTGCAACTGCAGGGTTAGGACTATAACTGACAATAGTGATTGCAGCATTAACCGCTAAAGGAAATAAAAAAAATGCGACGAAGGCCACAATTTTATAAAACGATGCTTTAACCCGTTTCACGATAAATTGTTGTTGGTTTGTATAGTCTTTAATCATTTGCTCAGGGTTTAAAAATGGGCTATAGTGCCTGAACGCTCAGACAAGAAAGCGGATTAGGGCAAAAGAAATTATATATTTTGTTTGCGAGCCATAGTTTAAATTTATTGAAATAACTGCCTCTTTTAAAAAAAAGGTAAGTGCAGTTGGGGTACCGTAATTGCTTAGTCATATATGAAGGCCTGATAAATCATTGTAAAACGATAAATTTTATCGTCTGTTGTTACATGCTATGTCGTTGTACGTAGCAAAACGTGTTTAAGGTTCAAAAAAAACGGTGATATTCATCATTGGAGACAAATATTATTGGATTTTTAAACAAGGCTATGTTATCATTTTGTAAATATGATAGATACATTTGTTACATTTATATAAATGAGCTAACTGTCCATTTTATCAGGGGTTAAATATATTTAAATAACATCTTGTCTAACGGTTGTTAGTTAAGTATAGTTTATCTAATTTTTTTAACTTCTGATTTATAGCCTTTTGTTGATTTATAAATTTAACAAGGATTGTAGATGTAATATATTGATATTTTATTTGTTAAGTGTAAATTTGAAGAGTGAAGGCTTTTATAAAGGGCATAATTTTATGTTTAACGTGTTTGTGCCCGATTATTTTGTATATTTCCGCTACCATGAAAGATAAAATTTTTAACATCGACCTTAAATATGATAATACGGCCGTTCCATTTGCCATTAAAACGATGGAAGAAATAGACGTGACTCTTGGCGGAATTGCCGATGTGCCTCACCGCCATAACTATTATACCGTCATTTGGTCGTATGGGGCTACGGGAAAGCATATTATTGATTTTAAGGAGTATGCGATTGAACCCGACCATCTGTTTTTTGTCAGTCCGCGGCAGGTTCACCAGGTGATTACCAATCCTTCGCCAACCGGTATCGTTGTTCTCTTTACGCCCGAGTTTCTCCAGAAAAACAGCATCCGCGAAGATTTCATATCCAATCTGCGCATTTTTCGTGATAGCGACGAAACCCCGCCGTTGCCGGTAAACGAAACAATGAAAGCCAACCTTTTAGTTTTTGCCAATGCCATGATGTCGGCATTTCATTCTGATAGCGATATGCGTTTTGAAACTATTGGCGCGTATCTTAAACTTTTTCTTATCGAATGTAGCGGACATTGCTCATTGTATCCGGGTAGCAATACCCAGAATCTGGAAGTTGGGCGTGCACTGGTCCGTAATTTTAAAGATTTGGTTGAAGTGCACTTTCGTGAATGGCACCAGGTGAAGGAATATGCCGATGCTCTTAACGTTTCGCCTAACTATTTGAATGAAGTCATAAAATCAGCCATCGGGAAGTCAGCCAAAGATTACATTCAAAACCGTTTAATCCTCGAAACTAAGCGTATGACTATTTTTACCGATAAAAGCATCAAGGAAATCGGCTTCGACCTTGGTTTCGACGATCCTTCCCATTTCAGCAAGTTTTTTAAAACCTATACAGGCCAGTCTATGGTAGAGTTTAAAGAATCGGTAATCCGTTGAAGCAGGTGTTGGTGAAAATTTATTTTATAGGCTAGCTTCGCTCTTCCTTCGCTGTAGCTTCGCTCAAGGCCTTATATGAATGAACCGTTTTGAGGACTTGGTTTAGTTTATCAAACAATACAATTTGTGCATTATTCTTCCCCCGATTTATACCATCAATACCGTAATTTTTCCATTTCCCGGCAGGTGTCCGTAGGCTAACTTTGTTCTCAGAAAAACAAATAAAAATAGACTATGGAAACTTTAACAAAATCAAAATGGGCAATTGACCCTGCACACAGTGAAATCCAATTCAAAGTAAAACATTTGGTTATATCGAACGTAAGCGGTAAGTTCGATAAGTTCGAAGGAACAGTACTTTCTTCAGCTGACGATTTTTCCGATGCCGAAATTCAGTTTTCAGCCGACGTCGATAGCATTAACACCGGCCAACCCGATCGCGATAACCATCTGAAATCGCCCGATTTTTTCGATCTTACCAACTATCCGAAACTTACTTTTGTTTCTACGGGTGTGTCAAAAAAGGGCGACGATGAATATACCTTAAGCGGCAACCTTACCATGCACGGTGTTACCAAGGAGGTTAAACTTTCTGTTGAGTATGGCGGTACAACTAAGGATCCTTGGGGAAATACCAAAGCAGGTTTTGAAATCTCCGGGAAAATCAACCGCAAGGATTATAACCTTACCTGGAGCGCAGTCACCGAAACCGGCGGATTGGTTGTAAGTGACGAGATTAAGCTTCAACTTGCCGTTGAACTTGCTAAACAATAAAATCTTAAAGTTTATTGTAAGAAGTCTAAATTTCCTTACTTTTTCTATTCCCATTGGAGGAGCGTATTCACCTTCTCCAAAAGGAGAAGGGGTTAGGGGATGAGGCTTTAATACCCACACTCATGAAAACCATTATACATAAATCAGAAACCAGGGGTCATGCCAATTATGGTTGGCTCGACACACATTACACGTTTAGTTTCGCTGGTTATTATAATCCCGAAAGGGTTCATTTTGGCGCACTGCGGGTGCTTAACGACGATTGGATTGACGGCGGGCAAGGATTCGACCGTCATCCGCACGATAATATGGAGATTATCACCATTCCTCTCGAAGGGGAGTTGGAGCACAAGGATAGCATGGGGCATACCTTCCATATTCGTAAAAACGATGTGCAGGTGATGTCGGCCGGTACCGGGATTTTTCATTCCGAATACAATAAACTTCCGCATACACCGCTGGAATTGTTGCAGATATGGGTATTCCCCGATAAGAAAAATGTTGTTCCGCGGTATGATCAGAAAACATTTGACCCGCAGGCTCGCAAAAATCAATGGCAGCGGATTGTTTCGCCGAATGAAGAAGGCGTCATGCATGTTAACCAGAATACTTGGTTTTCGCGTATCTCGCTCGATGCCGGACAGCGTGCCGAATATTCGTTGAACGATAAAAGCAATGGCATTTATTTGTTTGTAATTGACGGAAAGGTAAACGTGGATGGAACGGTACTGGATAAACGCGATGGTATTGGTATTTGGGATATTGCTTCTACCTTCGTTTCTGCTGAAATTTCTGCAGATCTTTTAGTGATGGAAGTTCCCATGGGATATTAAAATTCAGAATTTAGGCGTCAGCGTGCGCTGTTTTAGATATGATAGGGTAGTTTAATATTGCCGTAAAAGGCGGGATGGAAATTTATTTTCTATCCCGCTTTTTGTTTATTGGCACATGCCCTTCAAAAGTTATATTTGCAAAATATTTTTTTGTTTCTTATTTTTTAATATACAATATATTGATTATTAATATATTGTTTTGAGTATCGTTTTTTTGATTGTCCAATGCATAGGATTTAGGTATGCTTTTTACTTATCGTCTTTGTTATCATTCAAATAATATATTGTAAACCGAAGAAGATTCTTATTTTTTTTGTAGGTTTGGAAAATGTAATTTGAATATTGGAAATTAGAAGTTTAGAAAGTATTATTACCCCTATTGCGGTTGTATAATTTTTACTTAATAAATGGAATTTATTGATTCTATGAAATTTAAATTTATAGGAAAAACTAATCAGGATAATTATCCAAAAGAAATTTTGGAGGATGCCGGAGTTCCTTTTAGCGCTGAGAAGGTTTCTCGGATACACGCCGAAACTACAATTACCGGAACTTTTACCAGTTCCGACAATTTTTATTTTAACGGCAGGCTTGTTGGCGATATAAAGCTTGAAAATAAGCTTGTGTTAGGCGAAAAGACCCAAATTATTGGAAATATTTTTGCCGTAAATTTAATTTGTCTGGGAAAAATAGAAGGTCAGGTCTATGTTAGGGAAAAGGCCATGTTCGGGCGTTCGTCTCAGTTTAAAGGTAAAATATCGGCTCCGGTATTGGAAGTAGAGAACGGAGCAATTTTTAATGCCGAATGTTTTATGGAGTCGTCAGAAGTACCGGTTCCGGAGCCTGTTGTTTCGGTACGGGAAATTCCTGTTGATAAACCCCGGGAAAAAATTCCCGAAGAGGTTTCGGTTTCAGCCGAGGAGGTTGAGTCCATTGTGGAAGAAAATTCGGAAATTTCATTTTTGAATGGAATTTTTAGGAGTAACACTAAAGAAGAATAATAAGCAACCCTAATTAAATATTAAAATCACTAAAAAGTATGGAAAAATCGGTCATTATTCCCAGTGTCTTTGAAGAAAACACGATGGAGTTCTCTAAAATTGCCGAGAATTTTGTCGACGGGATACGCATCGTAAATTTTAACGATAAGGAGTATGTAGTTGGTAATTTAGCCCTTAGAGAGGGCGTCGCTCCCCACAAACTTATTAATAGTTCGGCGGAAGATATCGATTATCAATTGTTAGCTCTTACTGGACTCGTTACTTCAACGATGGGAACTTTTACTAAATTGGTAGTTACTGCCGGTTTTCCCTACACTACTTTCCAGTCGTACCGTAAAAATGCCGAACGTTTCTATCTTGGCCGTCATGAAGTATGTTTTGATGCGCGTACGTTTGGCCGTAACGAAGTGGAAAAGATGGATTTCACGGTCGATCAGGTTGATATTATCACCGAAATTGACGGTTGCATCAAAGCTATCCGTAACAGTGGCGAGAACGACAACTTTTTTATTGCCAGTATTGGCTTTGGAACTTTTGAAACTGCCCTTTCCACACCATCGGGTATTGTTCACCGTACTACTTACAGCACCAAAGGTATTTCGTATGCTGTAGACCTCACCGAAAGTGAATTGCAAAAGGAACATTATTTGAATCTGTTGACCGACCAGCAAATGGAACGTGCCTTTCAGCGAGGTTCGATTGTTGCAAACCGTCAGCGGCTTGATCTTACCGATTTAAGGACTAAATCTTTACGTACATATTATTCTGAAGTTATTTCGCCCGCCCTGCGCAAGAAATTTACCGACGAAGATTTTGTAAATACCGAAAAAATATACCTCGTGGGCGGAGGTGCATTATATTCCGAATTGGTGGAAATGTTTAAAATTGAATTTGGTTCTATTTTGGATGTAAAGGTATTTCCTAATCCTCACCTTTGTGCAGCAAAGGGTTTTTGCCTGAATTCGATGCAAAAAGCTAAAAGTATTGCCGATGTTGAAAAGCGTGAGCGCATTGCTTATGTTGGTATCGACCTTGGTAACTCAAACACCGCCATTGTTGTAAATACGCTCGAACAATAACAGGATTGCTCTTTGGAGCGTCATTTTATAAAATTAAACTTTGTCAGGTAGAAGCCCGGCAAAGTTTTTTTTGTTTTGGGGCATATTAAAGCAAAGGACTGAAAATTCGGGAGATGGCTTCGCGGATTTCGTCCAGTCGTGAGCGTTTATCCCAGTCTTCGAGGGTTATTTCGTTGCTGTTCTCGAGATCGCAAAGGAACCATTGCTGTAACTCCAAGGTTATGTCCTCATCGTAAATCAGTGCCGACACTTCAAAATTTTGGTCGAAACTGCGGATGTCCATGTTGGCCGTTCCTATCGAACATAAAACGCCATCAACCAACAAAAGCTTGGAATGCGAGAATCCTTTCTGGTAAAAATAAATTTTAATGCCTGCCTCAAGCAATTCAGCCACATACGAACGGGTTGCCCAATATACTATTCTGGAATCGGAACGTTCGGGGAGCATAATCCGGACGTCGAGACCACTGAGGGAGGCCGATTTTAGTGCGGTAAGGATGCTCTCGTTCGGCATAAAATAGGGCGTTGAAATGTAAATAGCCGATTTGGCGCTCGAAATTGCGGCAAAGTATGCTTGCATGATGCTCGACCAGTCCGAATCGGGACCGCTTGCTGTAATCTGAACCAGATGTTTTTCGGTTATATCCGTATCCGGGAAATAAATATCCTGGTTAACAACTTCTTCGCTAACAAAATACCAATCAATAAGAAATACTGTCTGGAGCGATTTCACAGCTTCTCCTTCGAGGCGTAAATGCGTATCGCGCCAAATACCAAGTTCTTCGCTTCCCTGAAGGTAACGGTCTGCCACGTTAAGTCCACCCACGAAACCTGTATGGCCATCTACCACCACTATTTTGCGGTGATTGCGGTAATTTATTTTGTTGGTCAGCGATGGGAAACGCACCGGAAGAAATGAATAAACTTCTACCCCTGCATCGTCGAGCGAATCGATAAAGTGTTTGGGTAATCCCCAACAACCCACATCGTCATAAATTAAACGCACCTTAACTCCTTCTTGAGCTTTTTTTATTAATAATTTACGGATAAGGTTTCCAAGGTGGTCATCTTCAATAATATAATATTCGAGGTGAATGTGGTGTTGAGCCTTTTCAATGGCGTCGATGATTGAGTCGAATGTTGCCCGGCCATTTTGAAGAATGAAAACTTTGTTTTTTTCAGTAAGTAACGATTTGCTGTTATTAAGCAACAGTCGCATAATATTGGTCTTACTTTTAACTTTTTCGCTTAAAAAATCGTCTTTTTGAGGAAGGTCGATGAACTGGTCGTGACTCAGACGTTTAATATGTTTGAGGTCGGCGAGTTCTTTGCGGGAAAAGATTTTTTCTTTGCGGTAGTTTTTCCCAAAGAAGAAATACAGGATAATGCCCACAATGGGAAGCAGGAAAACGACCAATATCCAGGAGATGGTTTTAAGTGGGTCGCCTTTCTGCTGGATAATGAGAATTATAGTAAAGGCAACGGTGATAAAGTAAAAACCGTCTGCAATTGTATTTATCGATTCTCGAAAAATGTCCTGGAACATAGGTTTGGGTTGAAGTTGTTCAAAGTTAGTAAAATCCTTGCAAACTAAAGTTTGATGATAGTGCACAAAAAAGCCTGTCAGGAGCTATGTCTGGCAGGCTTTTGTCTTATTACTGAGTTCTAAGTACTTTTTAGTATTTCTAGATTAATACCTTTCCGGTCATTTCTGCAGGAACGTCAAGTCCTATCATGGTAAGCAGGGTAGGGGCAACGTCGGCAAGAATACCGTTTTGAACGGTTTTGAAGCGGTCGCTGATCAAAAGACATGGAACCGGGTTGAGCGAGTGTGCCGTGTTTACGCTACCATCTTCGTTAATGGCATTGTCGGCATTACCATGGTCAGCAATAATCATGGCTTCGTAACCGTTTTCGATGGCGGTTTTAACAACTTCGCCCACGCAGGCATCAACCGTTTTAATAGCGGTTTGGATAGCACTGTAAACTCCTGTGTGACCAACCATGTCGCCATTAGCAAAGTTGAGGGCAATAAAATCAAATTTTTGTTTTTTTAACTCGGCAACTACGGCATCTTTTACTTGCGGAGCGCTCATTTCAGGCTGCAAATCGTATGTAGCCACTTTAGGCGAGTTGATGAGGATACGTTCTTCTCCGTCGAAGTTCTGTTCGCGTCCACCGCTCATGAAGAAAGTAACGTGTGCGTATTTCTCGGTTTCGGCAATGCGTAATTGTTTAAGCCCGGCATTGGCAACAACTTCACCAATGGTTTTAGCTACATTATCCTTGTCGTAAATGATGTGAACATTCTTGAAAGAGTCATCGTAGCGGGTCATGGTAAGGTAATACAGCGGAAGTGCTTTCATTCCTTGTTCGGGGAAATCCTGTTGCGACAAAGCAATGGTAATCTGGCGCAAACGGTCGGTACGGTAGTTGAAACAAATTACTACGTCGCCGGGTTTGATTGTACCCAGGGGTTGGTCGTTCCCATCAACAAATACAACGGGTTTGATGAATTCGTCGGTAATGCCTTCGGCATATGATTCTTCAATGGCTTTAATGGCATCGGTAGCTTTTTTGCCAACGCCGTTTACCATAAGGTCGTAGCCCAGTTTAACACGCTCCCAGCGTTTGTCGCGGTCCATGCTGTAATAACGACCAATGAGCGAAGCCAGTTTGGCGTTTGAAGTTTTCAGGCTTTCAACCACTTCTTTCATGAAACCGAGCCCGCTTTTAGGATCAGTGTCACGTCCATCGGTAAGGGCATGAACAAATACATCGTTCAATCCGTACTCTTTGGTAAGGTCGCAGAGTTTGAACAGGTGACTGCTCATAGCGTGAACGCCGCCATCGCCGATAAGGCCGATGAGGTGTACGCTTTTGTTGTTTTCCTTGGCATAGGTAAAAGCCTTTACCAGTTCGGGGTTGGAGGCTATGGTGTTTTCGCGGATTGCTTTGTTGATTTTTACCAAATCCTGGTATAAAACGCGGCCGGCACCAATGTTAAGGTGACCAACTTCGGAGTTACCCATCTGGCCGTCGGGAAGACCAACATTTTCGCCGGATGTAAGTAGTTGCGAATGTGGATATTTTTCAAAAATGGCATCTACGTTCGGAGTGGGAGTGCTAAAAATTACATCACCTTTCGACTTATTTCCAATTCCCCAACCATCGAGGATTAATAAAATAGCTTTCTTGTTCATTATAAAGAGAATTATTTGTTTTTACAACGTTTTAAAAAATTACGCAAAGATACGAATTAAAGATACAAGTGCTAAGCCGTTAATGCTATAAAAAGCTACAGGCGTTCTGTGCCGGGGCCCAAAATAGGAAGCTATAAATGGCACAAATGCAGCTCTATAACAATTAACCCCTGGGTAATTGTTCATTTTAATTGGGCAATAAAAAAGGCTTTTTAGAAGTTTATTTCTAAAAAGCCCGATGGTTTTATTTCTGTATAGTATGATCTATTGCTGAGCAGTTTTGTCTGATTTCCGGTAAATGTAATAGATGATCGCTGCTCCGGCCAGTACGAAGGGGATTGAAAGCCATTGTCCCATATCGAGGGCCATATTTTTTTCGAATTCAACCTGCGGGTTTTTAATAAATTCGATCAGAAAACGCATGGTAAAGGTAAGTATCAGGAACAATCCGAATAATAATCCTTCTTTGGGTTTCCCTTTATGATGGTAATATAACCAGTATAATAATAAAAATATGGATAAGTATGAGAGTGCCTCATAAATCTGTGTTGGGTGTTTGGCAATGGTTTCGCCTTCGCGATCAAAAATGAATCCCCAGGGGAGCGAAGTCTGCACACCGTAAATTTCCGAATTCATAAGGTTTCCCATACGGATAAAAAATCCGGCTAAAGCCACGGTGATGACAATCCGGTCGAGTGTCCAGAAATAGGTTCGGTTTTCTTTTTTCTTAAAAAGGTACAATGCAACGAGAATACCAATAGCTGCACCGTGACTGGCCAGCCCGCCGTGCCAGATTTTAAGGATTTCGAGCGGGTTGCTCAGGTAATAGCCCGGTTCATAAAGGAGGCAATGCCCGAGACGGGCACCGATTACAGTTCCTAAAGCCATGTAAACCGTAAGGCGGTCGAGTACTTCGAGGCGAACATCTTCGAGCTTAAAGAAGCGGGTAAAAAGTACGTATCCGAAATAGAATGAGGCTGCAAACAGCAAGCCGTACCAGCGAACCGACAATCCACCCAAATGAAATATCTCAGGGTCAACATTCCAATGTATAAATTCGAGGAGCATGTCCAATATTTTTAAATTTGACAGTGGACAAAGGTAATAAAACATCAATATTGGCTATTAAAATGAAGTTATAATTACCCTGCGTGTGTATAAACTTAGTAAGTTTGCAGTTTATAACCGTTTGAGCCATTTTGTTTGGCAAAAATAACGTGATTATAGTCAATTGCTTATAAGCTCAGGACAATAAGAAATTAAGATAACAATGACATTGAAACTGATTCGGAACATTGCCTTTGCCGGCTTTATTATTGCGATGGTTACAGCTTGTGCCAAAATGGGTTATCCCGTGGGTGGAAAGAAAGATGTTACCCCGCCCAAACTGGTGTCGAGCAAGCCAGGGGTTAATGCTACTAACTTTAAAGGTAAGAAGATAGAACTTACGTTCGACGAGTTCATCCAGATTAACGATATAACCAAGTATTTTGTGACTTCGCCGCCGATGAAAAAGAAGCCTTCGGTAATTCAGCGTGGCAAGTCCATTTACATTACCCTCGAAGAAGATCTGAAGCCCAATACCACGTATCGTTTTTTCTTTGGCGATGCCATTGTTGACCTTAACGAGAAGAATCCGCTCCGTAATTTTGAGTTTGTCTTTTCTACCGGAAGTTATGTTGATTCGCTTACATTCCGCGGACGGGTAGTAAATGCTTTTGATCATAAAGCCGACAAAGATGGCATGTACGTAATGCTGTACAGCCAGAACCATGATTCTATCCCCCGTAAGCAATTACCCGATTATGTATCAAAGGCTAATGCCGGAGGTTGGTTTACCATTACGCATATACGTCCGGCCGACTTCATGATTTTTGCACTTAAAGATTTAAACCAGAATTATCTGTTCGATCTTCCGAATGAACCGATTGCTTTTGCCGACAGCCTTATCCGTATTGGCAAAAACTATTTTATCCCGGATAGCGTTTTAAGGGCCGATACCATTTCTCCTGATTCCGTTAAGCGTACTCATTTCAAGTCACAGATACAGCTTTATTCATTTACCGAAGATCACGAAAAGCAATACCTGAAAAAATACGAGCGAAAAACCCCCGAAAAACTCGACTTTATTTTCAATACTTCCATAGTTAAGGATTTGAAGATTGACCCGCTAAATTTTACTGCTTCGAAATGGTTATTACCCGACCAAAAAGTTAATAATGACACCATGAGCTATTGGATAACCGACCCGTCGGTATTTCAAAAAGATACGGTCAGTGTGAAATTATCCTATTGGGTTGCTGACAGCCTGGAACGGCTGAAGCCTAAATATGATACCGTGGCTATGGTGTTTAAACGGCCTACGGTTCCCAAAAAACGACAACAGGCTACTGCTGTTCAGTTGCAGCCCTCGCATTTTTCATTAATGTCTTCGATACCGTCGGGCGGTACGCTCGACCTGAATAGTAATATCGTGCTTACTGCATCATCGCCCATAGCGTCGATTGATACTTCAAAAATTAAATTGACGAAACTGATAAATAAAAAGATTATTCCTGTAAAATTCAGGTTTTTGAGAGATAGCCTTCAGGATAGGCTATACCGGATAAAATTTAAGACGGAACCTAAAACCGATTATAAGCTGGTAATAGATTCCACCGCATTTACCGATATTTATCATCAGGTGAGCGATTCTGTCGGAGCTGCATTTCAAACTCAACGCGAGGATTATTACGGAAGTATTAAACTAACCGTTTCGGGAGTGAAGGAAACGGTGATAGTACAACTGCTGGGGGATAAAGAGGACGTTCTTCGGCAGAAGACTATTCAACGCGACGAAGCCGTACTGTTTGATTTTCTTCAACCCGGCAAGTATAAGGTAAAGGCATGCTTCGACCGGAACCATAATGGTAAATGGGATACGGGTAACTTTGCCAAGAAGCTGCAACCCGAAAAGGTTCTCTATTACGACAAGGAATTTACGTTACGTTCTAACTGGGAAATAACTGAATCGTGGAAATTGGAGTAGCCCCAAGGCTACTCTCCATATGTGTTAAATGAATCTTTAATCTTTATTTCGTTTGGGGTAATGTTTAATACGGGGATGCAGGCCGTATTCAAAACCCGTTGTGCAAAATTTCCGACAATCAGGTTGGTTAGCGTGTTGTTTTGCTCGGTAATAATCGAAATCATGTCGGCGCCTATTTTATTGGCATAATCCACCGTAATATCCGCAACATTATCTCCAAAAACAGTTTGGGTTAGATGAGGAATATTATGTTCTTGCAAATAAGCGCATACTTGTTTTGAATATCCTTTAAGCCGCTGGAGCACTCTGGCATTATGCGATGAAGAAACCTCTATTACATGAATTTCGGCCCCGAACAGCCGGGCAATTTCGGCGGTCATTGGTACTTTTTGCCGGGTTTCGGGCATATTGTCGATAGGCATAACAATTTTTTTGATATCAGAAGGAACGCCGCATTTACGTATGGTAATAACCGGACGGGTTGTCGCTGAAATAATCCGCAAGGCATTGCTTCCAATAAAAAGTTCTTCAAACCCCGATGCTCCGTGAGTCGACATGGAAATAAGCCCTCCCTTATACGATTCAACCTGTTCTACAATTTCTTTATAAACTTTGGGACCTTTTTTGATGATATACCTTAGTTTCGAATCATTCCCGAGTTTTGGGCTATATGCTGCAACGAGTTTCTCAAGTTTATCATTGGCACTGTTATACTCTTCCCGCGTTTCGTTAGGGAAGTTTTCGGATACTCTTTTTTGTATATATACCATTTGGATGTTAACACTCGTCTTGGTTGAAAATAAAGCTGCAATATCCAGTCCTTTAATTGAATCATCAGAGAAATCGATGGGAACTATAAAATTTTTTATCATGCAAAAGGAGGTTTAATTTATTTAGCTAAAATAATGATAAATTGAACAACGCCGGAGCGACGGGCTTCAAAAAAGATATTTTGTTTTTAAATTTACAGTTAGCGTGAAATATTATTTATATTTTTGAACACTAATAACCTTAATAACATTTATAAAGTATATGAAATCAGTAGTAATAGGAGTAGATATCGGTGGCACATTCTCAAAATTTGGAATTGTTGACCGTGAAGGAAATATCCTGGTGGAAGGGTCAATCCCAACCGACACTTTCGAAAATGTAGTTGATTATCAGAAAAGTCTTTATGAAGCAATTGAAAAAGCCATTGCTCCTATAAAGTCCGACATTGATATCAAAGGAATTGGATTTGGTGCTCCCAATGCAAATTATTACAAAGGAACTATTGAGTCTGCAGCCAACCTGAAATGGAAAGGTGTTGTACATTTTGCCGAGTTGTTCAAGAAATATTACAACTTCCCCATTGTACTTACCAACGATGCTAACGCGGCTGCTATTGGCGAAGGCCTTTACGGCGGAGCTAAAGGTATGCAGGATTATATCGTAATCACCCTCGGTACCGGGCTTGGAAGTGGTATTGTTGCCAATGGCAAGATGATTTACGGCTTTGACGGTTTTGCCGGTGAGCTTGGCCACGTAATGGTTGAACCTAACGGACGTAAATGTGGTTGCGGAAAATTAGGATGCCTCGAAACTTATGCCAGTGCAACGGGTATTAAACGTACTGTTTTTAAACTTCTTTGCGACATGACCGACGAGAGCGAACTGCGCCAGTATAATTTTTACGAATTGACTTCGGAAAAAATTTACGAAGCAGCCCTCCGTAACGACCCGGTTGCTCTTAAAGCTTTTGAATTTACCGGAAATATTCTTGGCGCTAAACTGGCCGATGCCGTTGCCTTCTCAACACCCGAAGCAATATTCCTTTTCGGAGGTTTGGCCAAAGCCGGCGAAGTCCTTTTCAAACCAATCCGCGAAAGTTTCGAAGCTAATTTGCTCCCGATTTACCGGAACAAAATTAAAATCCTTCCTTCGGGATTACAGGATAAAAACGTGGCCGTGATGGGAGCCAGCGCCCTCATCTGGAAAGAGCTCGGAAATTAATCCCGGCTCGCACCATTGTTTGAAAGTACCACCATTTTAAACCAGGAAGCCTTCTCCAACAGGTCGAAGGCTTCCTGTTGTGTTTGACACCGCACGTGAAGGCTTCGTTCGGCCTCCTCAAATTCCCCGAGACTAAAGACGTATCCGTTTTTTTTCAGGCATTCTTCCAGTTCTGTACTGTTGGTGCATCCGTACAATTCCTTACGGAGTGCTTTATTATCCCCTATCGTCTGTAACAGATTTATAGCGTGTTGTATTGGCATGTTTTGAAATGTTAAGTTAGGAACATTTAGACCCACAAGATCCACAACTACCTGCGCATTCCCCTACCATAAGCGATTCCATGGCATCGAACGGTTGCAGCTTTTTATTTTTAACCATCTCGATGTTGTCTTCCATGCTTTTGCCAATGGCCTTTAACGTTTCAATGTTATTTTCTTTAAAAACTCTGAGCGACATATAACTGTAGAACGGACTAACCACCATTTTCAGTCCCTGCGATGTCATCACGTCTAGGAAACAATGTAATCCGATGCTTCGTTCTATTTCAGCTAATTTGAATGTTTCGGTTTTTCCGGTCGAATCGTCATAAATACCGATGATGGGCGAGTGGGCAAAATCGCTTGCCAGTTCGCTTTTACTTCTGAGTGGAAATGCAATCTTCATAGCGTTAAGTTTTAAGTTACATTTTTGTTGACTGAATTAATATTTGGAACATTTTTGTCGGTTTTCTCAGCAGGAGTTTTGGGAAGCCTGATGAGGACAGGAAAGGACTCCGCTAATGTCTGTTCCTTTCAGAAGTTTTTCGACCAACGGATTGTCAAAACCGCTGCAAAATTCACCGTTAGCTTCAATTAAAGGACGTTTTATCAGAAAATTATCGGCAATCATTTCGGCAATGGCTTCGTCTCTGCTTAACACGTGTGGGTTTATCTCGCCGTTTTTAATGCGTGGAGCCGTGTAGTTGAACCACTCGCAAACAGGTTTGTCGCCTAAAAATTCAAGAAGCATGGAATCCGTCCAGTGCGTGGAAAAAATGTCATAAACTTGCAGCGTATATCCTTTTTCCAAAAACATTTGCTTTTGTTTGGTGTTGTTAACACATCCGGGTTTTTCGAAAAATCTGATAAGCATAAGCCTGGGTTTTGAAGGTTTATGATTTTTTTACAAGCTTTGTGCCGTTTGTTTTATGTGGTTGTTTATTAATTGCTTGTAGATTAATTGAAGCGGATTTTATAGTAAAAAAGTTACATTTAGGTTTGGAACGTTGAATTGATGTCGCCGGTAAATTATTGCAAATTATTTGTCTGTTATTTTGGATTGACTAATTTTGCCACCCGTAAGAGGTGGAAAGATTTGTATTGATTGCAACCACAGAAAAAAATGCTAAACCGAGGTTTTCTGGAATTTCAATTCATCTTACCATCCCAAAGTGTATTAATTTAATATTTAAATTATCATGGGATATTTATTTACGTCTGAGTCCGTATCTGAAGGACATCCGGACAAAGTTGCCGACCAAATTTCCGATGCTTTATTGGATGAGTTTTTACGTAGCGACCCCAATTCGAAGGTGGCTTGCGAAACCTTATGTACCACCGGTTTGGTAGTATTAAGCGGCGAAGTACATACCAATGCTTATGTTGATGTTCAGAAAACTGCCCGCGAGGTTATTAAAAACATCGGTTACACCAAGGCCGAATATATGTTTGACTGCGGTTCGTGCGGGGTTATTTCGTCAATCCACGAGCAGTCGCCCGATATTAACCAGGGTGTGGTTCGTAAAAGTGAAGAAGAGCAAGGCGCCGGCGATCAGGGTATGATGTTTGGCTACGCAAGCCGCGAAACCGATACTTACATGCCGCTTTCGCTCACATTGTCGCACGAACTTCTGCGCGAACTTTCTTCAATTCGTCGCGAAGGAGTGCTAATGACTTACCTTCGTCCCGATGCAAAATCGCAGGTAACCATCGAGTATGACGATAACAACCAGCCGTTACGCGTTCATACTATCGTCGTTTCTACCCAGCACGATGATTTCGATAACGACGATGCTATGCTTGCCAAGATCAAGAAAGATGTTCAGGAAATTTTGATCCCACGCGTAGTTGCAAAACTTTCGGATCGTAATCAGAAACTTTTCAAGAACGATTATATTCTCCACGTAAACCCAACCGGTAAATTTGTAATCGGTGGACCTCACGGTGATACCGGTCTTACCGGACGTAAGATTATCGTGGATACGTATGGCGGAAAAGGAGCCCACGGTGGTGGCGCTTTCTCCGGAAAAGATTCTTCGAAAGTTGACCGCTCAGCCGCCTATGCAGCCCGTCACATCGCCAAAAATCTTGTGGCTGCCAGTATTGCTGATGAAGTTCTGGTACAGGTTGCTTATGCCATTGGTGTAGCTAAACCGGTAGGTTTGTATGTAAACACCTATGGAACTTCGAAAGTAAAACTTTCCGACGGCGAGATTGCTGTTAAGGTTGAAAAGCTTTTTGACATGCGTCCGTTCGCCATCGTAAAACGTTTTGGGTTGAAGAATCCTATCTTCCTCGAAACCGCTGCTTACGGTCATTTCGGACGTGAGCCATTCACCAAAAATGTTACTTTCTATACAAACGGTAACGGTAACGGAGCCCAAGCTTATGAAAAAGAAGTAGAATTTTTTGCCTGGGAGAAACTTGATTATGTTGATGCTATAAAGAAAGAGTTCGGATTGTAATCCGGATTCCTTTTATCTTTTTATGGAAACCCTGCAATGGCTATGCTGTTGTGGGGTTTTTGGTTGTTACGGCTCAAAATTTGTGCGAAAAAGAATTAATTTAGAGTCCTGATTAATCAGGTAATAGCCATATATGGGAATGAAAGAATATGCCGCTGAGTTAGAGAAATTTTCGAAGGTAAATGATGTCTATCATTTTGTTGGTTCAACGGTATTAAAGAAGATTAAGAAGTCGGTTGTTATCCTGGTTCAGATTGATGAGAAGCAAGACAAAGCGTATGTGGTAGATCTGATGGGCCTTAACATGCCGTGGTTTAACCGGCTCACGACTATTTTGAATCTTAATCCCATAGGCAAGTTTTTCGAAATCACTGAAGAGGGACGCAAGTATTATTATTCCAACAGTGCTAAGCGAAAATTTAAGAACGACTTATATTCTTTTGCCGACGGTCAGATTCCTGCCTGGGCATGCCGATCGATTGAAATTTTGTTCGGAATAAAGGATATTTATACGCTCGGGATTAATTATAATTCCTATCCTATTGGCTCGGTTATGGTGTTTCCCCGGGGCGATGGAAAAATTGAAGATTTCCCGGAGATAGAAGAATTTGTGGCTCTTGCCTCAAAATATCTGTATAAAATACTAATTGATAATAAAAAACGTCTTCGGATACCCGAGATAAAGGATGATGTGACGCAATCCCTGATACGGAATATCAGTCACGAAATCCGTACCCCGTTAAATGCCATTTTGGGAATGATGCAAATTGGTACTCAAATGGATATGACTGACGAAATTAAAGCAAGTTTCGCAAAAAATATATGGAACAGCGCTTATCAGTTAACCCATACCGTCGAGAATCTTATAACGCTTTCCGAGCTGGAAACCAATTCGGTAATGTTTCGGTTTAAAAACGAAAACGAAACAGTTATCTCATCCGTTATTGAGGCTGTTACCGAAGATGTTCTTAAACTGTATCCAAACCGTCATATTCACATTAACAGGGTTAATGTTGGGTAATTCAAACCAAATAGTGTTTGTTGATAAGTATCGTTTAAAACATGTCTTTTCAGAGCTGTTGGATAATGCTTTAAAGTTCTCCGAAAAGGATATTGAAGTTTATTATGAGGTTGCCGATAAAATAATCGTGCAGGTTAAGGATTTTGGAATTGGAATTTCGACAAAGGAGCAGCAATATATTTTTGAGAATTTTACCCGTTTGGAATCGCCCGATCGGATTTACCGCGGAACAGGACTTGGATTGTCCATTGCCAACCAGATTATCCAAAATCATAACGGCACATTGTCTGTTGATTCCGAACCGGATAAAGGTTCCGTTTTTACCGTCACACTGCCGTTTTACGATTAAACAACAATAAAATTCAACGCTGAAGTTCTCCTTCTTCTTTTTGGTTGTGCAGCATAAGCTTTTCCTGGATCTCCGTCCACATTTCGTGGTACGTTTTGTCGTCCGAGGCTGCCCAGTTGCCATTCATGCCGTCGAGTTTGTCGGTTGAGGTGGCTGCGGTTTTTTCAAAGAATTCGCGGATTACCTGACTTTCGCGTTCGATGGTAAGCTTCTTGTAAAGTTCCAGTTTATTAAGCATGATTTCCTTATCAGTAATTGCTTGCTGAACTTCTTTTTGAATAGCCATATCAACTTTGCTGCCGTAGCCGTTCGTGTCGAGCAGGAGCTTGGCGATTAAGGCCGAGAGTTCGACCAGCGTTAGGATAATCATCAGCAGAAAATAACGGTTGCGCAGCGTATGGGTGGTATCTTTGTCGATAAGCGATTGAAGGGCTTCGGCCTGAATCAGAAACCCCTGGTTCTTACTGTTTGTGATAAATTCGGTAAGCTGCGTATTGATGATCTTTTGCAGCGAGTCGATACGACCGTCTAACCGTTTTAGCTCTGGTGCTGTTTCGGATTTTAGCTGGTTGTATTCCTCGTTATTTCTCAGATATATCGATTCTTTCTTCTGAGAAACTGTGTTGTAGCCCCAGCGGCCAGTTCCGGCCGAACCGTCCATTTCGGTTTTAAACGATTGTTCGTTTTGGGCAAGTTCCTGTTGTTTTTGGGTGAGCTGGTTTATGATGTAGCTGCGTTTGTCCTGCAGGTCTTTTAGTTCGGCGCCATAAATGCGGTCGAGTTCGGCTTTTCGTTCCTGGTTTTTCTTGTCAACGAGTATGGCGGCCTCGCGTTTTACGTCGGGCTCATAAAGTTTTAAGATGATGGGCTGCGAAAGGAAAACGCCCAGCAGCAAAGCCAATGCAAAACGGAAGATGAGCGCCCCGACATTCCGTTTGCCATACGACATGGAGCAGATAAGCGCCCGGTCGAGCGAGAGGATGAACATCCCTGCAAATAGTCCGCACAGAACGTTTATCCAGCCGTTGGTGGTAACGGTTGAGAAGAAAAACGTCCAGGCAAGGGTGGCATAGATGCCGACCATGAGCAGCATGGACCCGATGACAGTAGCTCGAAACCTGTCGACATTGGTTTGGGCAATAATGTTCTTCTGATGTCCGGAGATTGCCCACAGAAATTCGTTAAAACGTTCTTTTTTATTGGAGTTCAGTTGCGATAACTGTAGGTAGGCTTTTCGGGCCAATACCTGTAAAAATTGCCTTAGTCTTTTCATTCGTTCTTATTTTTCAAACCTCAAGGCGGCCATACCTGCGTATGGTAAAATGTTGACTTTCAGAAAACGTAAAAACCGTCCGAAATGTTTCTTTTTTATGCAGGCGCAAAAATACTTTTTATTTATAACGTGGCAATTTGCTTTTTTCGTCTTGCTGCACGATGGTTTTTTTTGTGCAATGACGATGCCGGAGCTCAATGCCAGCACCGTAATTATTGGGGTTAAAAAATGACTGTCAGTTTCTATGCTGACGAAAATTTTGAAGCATTTTAACCGTCAATTTCCATCTCGCAAAATTGCAGGACGATAATTGACGGTGAGTTTTCATCTCGCAAAATTGCAGCCTCGCAATTGACGGTCAATTTCTATCCTGCAGAAATGCAGCGTGAAAATTGACGGTGAGTTTTTATCCTGCAAAATTGCAGAGCGATAATTGACGGTCAGTTTCCATTCCGCAGAAATGCAGCGTGAAAATTGGCGGTCAATTTTCATCCTGCAAAAATCCTGACACATAATTGACGGCCGTTTTCTACGCTGCAAAAATTCGAGGACAAAAAATTTAATGGAATGGGATGATTTTTTTTATCGAAACTGAATAAATAGCCAATTTTCTATTTCGTCAGTTCGTGAAATACTTCTTCCAGGCTTTGTTCTTTTTTCTGCATCGAAAGAACGGAAAGTCCCTTGCTGACCGCGTACTGGAAAATGTTTTCGCGGAAGTCCTGTCCCTGGTCGTTACTCAGCAGCCAGTTTTTATCGTTAATCTTACGGACTTTTGAAACGCCTGGAATTTGAAGTAATACGGCTTCGTCAACATCGTTGCTGAATTCGATTAGCACGGTTACTTCGTTGTTAGCCGTATTTTGGATGATTTCGGAGGTGCGGTCGTTGGCAACAATCTCCCCTTTGTTGATGATGATGATGCGGTCGCAGATAGCTTCCACTTCCTGCATGATGTGTGTGGAGAGCATGATGGTTTTGCTTTTCCCCGCTTCGGAGATGAGGTTGCGGATTTCGACAATCTGGTTGGGGTCGAGACCTGTGGTGGGCTCGTCGAGGATGAGTACCGCCGGGTCGTGGATAAGTGCCTGCGCTAAACCAACACGTTGGCGATAACCTTTGGATAAGGCCCCGATCTTTTTGTGCTGTTCGCGTTCCAGCCCCGTCTGGGCGATGATGTCTTTAATCCTCTCCTGAATATTTTTGATTTTATAGATTCCACCGGCAAATTCGAGGTATTCCTTCACGTACATCTCCGGATACAGCGGGTTGTGTTCGGGTAGGTAACCGATGTTCTTGCGGACTTCGAGCGGATTTTCGAGCACGTCAAAACCGTTAACTTTTACCGCTCCCGACGATGGTGGAATAAATCCGCAGATAATCTTCATCATGGTTGATTTACCGGCACCATTGGGACCGATGAAACCAACAATTTCACCCGATTTGATTTCGAACGATACGTTATTGAGGGCACGTTGCTCCCCGTAAAGTTTTACTGCATTTTCAACAATAACCGACATATCCTTTGTGTTTAAAGCGGGCTAAAGGTAATGGATTTCCGGATTGGATTGAGTGTTTAAAGATTTAAAAGTTGAGGATTCGGGGTTTGTTATTTGGTCACGTAATCACTTAATTTCCTAATTGCTTAATCTCTTAAAAAGATATCTTTACGCCCAAAAATTATTGTTTATGGAATCCGGATTTATTGAATGCCGCATGAATTGCGGGGCTTGTTGTATTGTTCCGTCAATTTCGTCGCCGATACCGGGAATGCCCAACGGTAAACCTGCCGGGGTAAGGTGCATTCATCTGGACGATGAGCTTAAATGTGCGATTTTCGAATCGTCCGATCGGCCACGGGTGTGCAGTGGTTTTAAAGCCGAAATGCTCATTTGCGGAACGCACCGCAACGATGCTATCCTTACGCTTTCGCAATTGGAAGGCATCGTTATCGACCCTGCCGGCGTATAACGTTAAAATAATTTTTTGAGGATAAAGGAAGCTTCTTCTACAAGGATGTTTTGTTTTATCAGGTCGTTAAGGTCTTCTTTAGCTCCTTTGAAATCGTCGCGGCCCATTTCTTTTCCCAGTTTGATATATTGCTTATAGAGTTTTTTGGATTCTTCGAATTTCCCGAGCCGTAAGGTGGAAACTGCAATATTGAACATGGCATAAAAGGCATTTTTGTCGCGGTCCACCGCTTTTTGTGAATAAGCGATACATTGCTCGTAATTGCCCAGGCAATAATAAACCCATCCGAGCGAGCCTAACGCGTCGGGATTTGTAGCATCCTGTTCAAGGACTTTTTGCAGCGTTTCTTTCGATTCTTCGTATTTTTTTAACCGTTCGTACGAAACACCTTTTTGGATGTTGGCATCAATGTTTTTGGCGTTGATAAAAAGTGCTTTGTCGTAGTAGGTGATGGCTATTGCGTACTCGTTTTGTGAGAAATAGCAATCGCCAATGCGTTTCATGGCAAAGTCGAACGAAGCATCTATCTCCAATGCTTTTTGAAAATCGGCAATGGCATCTTCATATTTTTCGTCGGCAAGATAGGTGTTACCTCTGTCGGCATAATAATATTTATTTGTCGGCTCAATCTGTATACATTTGGTATAGTTTGTAATGGCCTCTGGAAAGTTGTGCATGAGGTAATACATGTCGCCGCGGTTGTTATACGCCTGTGCATATTGAGGGTTTACGTCAACGGCCCATTGGAAGTAATAGAGCGCACTGTCGGGCATGTGCATTTCGCGAAATATCAGTCCGATGTTGTTGTATGGCCAGTCGAAGTTGGGGTTTATCTCTACGGCTTTCTTATAATCGGTAATGGCCTGTTTTAACTGGCGGTTGTTATGCCGGGCATTTCCGCGGTTGTTATAAGCCATGTCGTATTGCGGATAAAGTTCAATGGCTTTGGTGAAGTCGGAAATAGCTTTGTTGTAATTGCGTTGATTATATTGGCACAATCCCCTGAAATTATAGGCATAGGCATAATCGGGCCATAGATCGGTTGTTTTGGAAAGATACGTGATGGCTTCGGGGAATTTTTGTTCGTAGAAATATAAAATACCTTTTACTAGGTTGATGGTGAAAAGTTTTGGGTTTAAAGCCAGAATCTTGTCGGCTGTCGTTTCAATGTCGCTATTGCGGTTGTTTTTACACAGACAATAAAGCTTTATCCGGTTAAAAAGAATGGAATTAGGATTCTTCTCAAGATATTTATCGATATCTGTATAAACATTCAGGGTGTCGTTGGCGACGGCTTCGCGTATAAATTCAACGGCCATATTTCCTTCTTCTCCGGTTAACCTGTTTTTGCTCATTTCTGATAAAAGCTGGGTTAATTCGGCTTGAAAGTATTCGGCAATCCTCGATTTTTTATCGGCCTGGTCGCGACGGTTTATAGCTTCTGATAATAGCCCGATGCCTTTGATTGCGCTGTCGCCACGAAGATAAAGGAATGCGCGTGTCAGGTCTTTATTCGATGAGTCGGCTACCGCGTTAATGCTTTCTTCTTCGGATATTCCATCTTCATTAGTCGGATTGGCATTGATCGAACTATTTATATTCAGGCCAAACAGTATTAAAGCACTACTTGCGATTATTTTTACAGGAATGTATTTCATATGATAAATCTTCAAATTTAAAATCCCCCAACGGTTTACAAGGAAAGCAAATGTAGAAAAAATAGTTACTCTTTTAACAGCTAACTCGGCGAAAGGGTTGATTAAAACGGTCAAAAAGAATGCCATAGTTTTGGGGGTGATTTTTTCATGATAAGATGTCGCTTAACATTATAAGTGCCGGGCGTTAAACTACCCGGCACCTGACACTATATTTTTCGTCACTTATAGACTTAATTACTTAATCACTTCTGCTGAATATATTCGTGAATGGCCTGCGCCGCTTTTCGTCCGGCTCCCATGGCCAGGATCACGGTTGCAGCTCCGGTAACGGCATCGCCACCGGCAAATACGCCCGGACGCGAAGTTGCCCCGGTTTCGTCGTTGGCTACAATACAACGCCATTTGTTGATGTCCAGTCCAGGAGTGGTACTTGAAATTAATGGGTTGGGCGATGTTCCCAGCGACATAATTACCGCATCCACTTCGATGATAAATTCCGAGCCCGGTACAGCTATTGGCGAGCGGCGGCCCGAAGCGTCGGGTTCTCCCAGTTCCATGCGCAGGCATCTGATACCTTTCACCCAGCCGTTTTCGTCGCCAAGTATTTCAACCGGGTTGGTTAACATTTGGAAGATGATGCCTTCTTCTTTGGCATGATGGACTTCTTCGGCGCGGGCAGGCAATTCGGTTTCCGACCGGCGATATACCAGGTGAACTTCCGATCCCAGGCGAAGCGCTGTACGGGCAGCATCCATAGCTACGTTTCCACCGCCAACCACCGCACATTTTAGGGCGCGGTAAATGGGGGTGTTGGATGTCTCATCATAAGCTTTCATCAGGTTGGCACGCGTGAGGTATTCGTTAGCCGAAAATACGCCGTTGAGATTTTCACCGGGGATGTTCATGAACTTGGGCAGACCGGCGCCCGATCCAATAAATACGGCTTCGAAGCCTTCTTCTTCGAAAAGCTGGTCGATGGTAATGGTGCGGCCAACAATAACATCGGTTTCGATTTTTACGCCCATGTGGCGCAGGTTATTGATTTCGGGGCGGACAACGCCTTCCTTGGGTAAACGAAATTCGGGGATTCCGTATTCGAGTACACCGCCGGGTTTGTGCAGGGCTTCGAACATAGTTACATCGTAGCCCAGTTTACGAAGGTCGGTGGCGCAGCTTAATCCTGCCGGGCCCGAGCCGATAATGGCTACTTTAATTCCGTTTTCGAATTCCGGCGGACGGGCAACAATGCCGTTTTCGCGAGCCCAGTCACCGACAAAACGTTCGAGCTTGCCGATAGAAACCGGATCGTTTTTCTTTCCGAGGATACAATCGCCTTCACACTGCGACTCCTGCGGACATACGCGGCCACAAACCGAGGGCAGCGTGGAATCGCTAAAAATGATACGGGCAGCGCCTTCAATGTCGCCTTCTTTAACTTTGGCGATGAATGCCGGGATGTTGATTGATACCGGGCATTGAGCAACGCATCCGGGTTTTTTGCATTGGATGCAGCGTTCGGCTTCCGACTGTGCTTCTTCGAGGTTATAGCCAAAGCTTACTTCTTTGAAGTTGGTTCGGCGGATATTGGGGGCCTGTTCGCGAACAGGGACTTTTTCTTTACGTATGGCCATTTTATAATGGGTGTTGGGGATTAGCGTCTGGGTGATGGAAATTTATGTCTAATTTCCAATACCTAACGGCCAATACCAATTTTACATTCATGATCGTCGTCGAGTTTTTTCTTCTCTTCGCGTTTGTACATTCCCTGGCGGCGCATGGCTTCGTCAAAATCGACCTGGTGGGCATCAAATTCGGGGCCGTCAACGCAGGTGAAGCGGGTTTTACCGCCAACCGATACGCGGCAGGCTCCGCACATCCCGGTACCGTCCACCATCAACGTATTTAAGCTGGCAATGGTTTTTAGTCCGAGTTTGCGGGTATAATCTGCAACGGCTCGCATCATAATCATGGGGCCGATGGTAACAACCATGTCGTATTTTTTGCCTTCGGTTTCTACCAGTTGGGCAATGGCATCGGTAACCAATCCTTTTACGCCTTCGGAGCCATCGTTGGTAGCCAGCAGAAGACGGTTGGATACGGCAGAGAGTTTATCGCGGAAAATAAAAAGATCCGAAGTCCGGGCTCCGAGTACTACGTCGGCTTTGGCACCGTTATCGGCCATAAATTTTACTTGAGGATAGATGGGAGCTGCGCCAACGCCTCCGGCTACGAACAATACCTTGAGGTTTTTTAGTTCATCGGGCGACATGTGTATTAGTTCGGAAGGTACGCCCAGCGGACCGGCAAAGTTGGCGAAGCAGTCGCCTTCGTTCATGGCGGCAATTTTACGGGTCGATACACCCAATGCCTGGGTTACGATTACAATGGTACCTTTTTCGCGGTCGAAATCGGCAATAGTGAGCGGGATGCGTTCGCTGTTTTCGTCCACCCTCACAATAAGAAACTGTCCGGGTTGAGCCGATTGTGCCAGCCTCGGGGCATGTACTTCCATGAAATAGATGTCGGGGGCCAGAAGCGTTTTCTTTAGAATTTCGAACATTTCAGGTTAAGTTTATTCGGTCAGATATTGATATGACTCGCAAAACTATGAATAATTATAGAAAGAAGATAGATAGGAGGGGAGGTTTTATCGTTTGGGTTGTCCCACAAAACGATCAAAAGTTTCTTTATAGGATTTAAGGTGAAGAAAATACCATTTCGGATCTTTCAACCGGGCAATGACTGAGGCCCTCATGTTTTTGTTGGTAAACACGCCGATGAAACTACCGATATAACTTTCGTTAAACCGTTCGGCTACATAATACGGGGTCCACAGCATCTTATACCAGAAACGGGATTTCATATACAATCTAAATCTGAACATATAACTTTGGTAATGCCAGGTAGATTTTAATGCTTCATCATTTTTAATAGCAAATACGTTATACATTATTTTCAGATAGGCTCTTGCCTTGCCATTATAATGGTTAAATTCTTTTAAAGTCGATAGAATATCCGTCCTTTCGGATAGAAGATATAAGTCATACAGTGTTTTGAGGGATAACATGGAATAGGCCGCCCCTTCGGCTATAAAGCCATGAAGAAAGTTTTCGACAACATTATGCTTGTCTGCTAGTACATAATACTGCCCTTTATCGCCGCAGGCTTTTCGTTCGGGATAAACCTTTTCATAATTAAAATACCTGGAGGCTTTTCCGGGAACCAGCAGCCGGTGTACTTCCACATCGGCATGCGCACCAGCTTTGGCCAGGCGCGGATAATGATGCGTCATATGTTCAACTCCGGGAGCATAATTCCCGTGGTTATATCCTGCTTTCGATATTAATATTTTAGCGGCCTTTATATAATCGTCTTCCGAAACCAGGAAGTCGATGTCGCCCATCATCCGTTCGCCAGGATCATTGTAAAGATTGTCGAGTAGGTTACCTGCCCCTTTAAGAAAGATCGGTTCAATGCCTTCCTGAGTTAGTAGTTGCTGAATTTCGTCGATTTGTTCCTGGATAGCCCCGTTACGTTCGGTGTTTAGCTGATGAATATATGCCAGATGTTGGGCAAGTTCTTCGGGGAGTAACGGTAGTACTCCGTTTCTTTTAAACGAGAGGTAAAGGGCAGGTAATATAAGCTGACCGTCGGCCATTGCCACAAATCTATTCCAGGATACTCCATCTTGTTGGATAGTATCCATAACCCGTAGTTTGTTCTCCGAATTATTGTCCATGGCCAGACACCGACCTATAAAATAGAAAAGTTCGAGGTTTGTCATGACTCAAAGATTTGAGAAATACCGGCCATTGCCAGTGCATTGTCCGAATAAACTAGTTGATAGCAGGGGATGTCGGGCAGCCAGTTAAAGAAGAATTCAATATTGTCGGGCTGGGGCGAAACCCAGGCTTCGTTTAAAATTAACTGTAAGGCTTGTAGTCGGCTTACTTCTTCGAGCTTATAAGATGTTCCGGGTTGATATTTTACAAATACGAATCCTTCTACCGGTGCTGCCGATGCCTTTTCGAAGGTCAGCCCTTCCGACAGGTAACGTACTTGTTTCTGGGTATGACTGGTTTCGGTTTCAATTTGGTTGAGCGACGGGAATAAGGGGGATAATACATCAACAGAACCTTCCTTAACCGATAAGGCTGCCGGAAAGGGATAAGCTTTTCCGGTACGGCCAATAGGGACAAAGTCGTCGGAAAGCAATTGAAACCCATTTGCATGTAACATGGCTGCAAAAGTGCTTTTTCCGCTACCGGGACTTGCCGGAAATACCAGCGATTTCTTTCCGTTGGTAACTGCCGAAGCGTGGATAATCATCATCCAGTCGTTGCGGGTTTTATCGTATAAATAGTTAATGATTTCGGTAAAGGCCGTCCCTTTGGTGAGGTGCGATTCGTTGGTTGACCAATTGCCCAGTATAGTATTGTCGCGGCGCAATATAACCCGGTTGTCGAAGCTAAAAAGTTCGAACATCACAGGGCTTGTTGATATAATTTTAGTTTCGAGGTGTTTTAATAACGGGTGTAGATAGTATTCCAGCTCTGCCGATTGAAACCGGAACCCAAAATTTTTTTCACCAATCAGGTAATAATGTGTTGAAAATGCTTCGAACGAATGGCCGGACAGACTCAAATCTTTTAAATTTTCCTGTGTTGGATCTGCTGCATTGGCTGTCAGGTTTTCGATACCATCGATGATTTCCGAAACAAACCGTGCGCTGTTATCGGGCAAAAGGTTGTAACGTTCCGTGCACAACTGTGCGATTTCTTCTTTATCTGTTCCCTGTTTGTATTGGTCAAACACAAACCAGGCGGGTTCTTCGAGGGTCAGGAAATGATGGTTGGGCTGGAGCCATGTCACATATTTGCCTTCGAGCTGTTTTGATTTTGAAATGAGTATAGGTGAATGAACGGACATATATTGTTTTTAATGTTCGAAGATAAAAAAACTGCCAGGTATTTAAATGCCTGACAGTTTTTGTTTTCATAATTATTAAGGGTTTTTTGATACTTTATACATTACCATTCCGGCGGGTTTTGCGGTGCACTTGATGTTACCGCCTGGGCTTTGGCCGGGTTGCTAAGCAGCAGCATCATGGTTGTAGCAGATAAGGCAATATATCCAGCTTTTCTTAATGCCTGTTTACGGCTGATTTTATTCTCTTCGCCGTTCTCTTTATCGTTTGTCAATTTCTCTGGAGTTTCCATGTATGTTTATAAGTTACAAAGTTTAAGATATAGGATTCAGGATTCAAAGTTCAGGGTTGTTCTAAACCCTGAATTTCTATTGCAGCACTACTTTAAATGTTTTTTCCTTCCCTTCGGAGGAGGTAATGTGTACCATGTACATCCCTGCCGGGAGAGCGTTTTCGTCTAACGGTTCTATGTTATCTGAAGTAAACTTGTAGATACCGTAGTTTTTGCCATTTAGGTCGAAAACCTTGGCGTTGCCACCGTTAAGGTTACTTCCGCTAATGTAAATTGTTTTGCGTACTGCATATACCTTCAGGCTTTCGCTGGATGCTGCATCATTTAAACCGGTAGCTCCGTTGTTGTTATTGATGGCTGTGCTGGAGGTATGGAGAAAGAACCTTCCGGTACCGCTCGTTTCGGCATCCACAGAGGTCGAGAATGTAGCCCCGTTGGCCAGCGAGGTAAAGGTTCCGGTTGTCTTATCTTCGAGGATTACCTTACAGTCGGCAGGCAATTCAATGGTTTCGGCGCTAAAGATGAGGCTCCCGGCGGCTTTGTTGTCAATACCAATCGGGATGATGAGATTGTCGTAAGTTTCGGGAAGGCATTGGATAGCAAAGTCAACACCGTTGTCATTAACCAGGCGGGAGTATAGGCTTATTCCTTTGGTTCCGCGCAATAATCCGGCATCGTAAGTAGGATCAAGACCTTTGGTCATGGCATTGTTAAAGGCCACTATTGTTGATGTTGAATCGGTTTTGTTGGAAACATTCAGACGAATAACCGGCCAGGATATGGCGGCCGATTTGAGGATCATAGCGGTTTGATGTGCCTGCATGGCCGGGGTAAATTGGATGGAAGAACTGCTGGTGGCAGCTTTCACAAAGAAACCTTGTCCTGCCTGAAGCATGTTTTGTCCCAAATCGCGTGCGCCGAAGCTGACATTTCCGAGTATTTTGTATTGACCGGCAACATCGTCCCAGATATAGATACAGGCGTAACTCGGATCGAGACTGGAGCTGTTGGTCAGAAGAAAATTAGCGGTGGCGTTGGCGGCATTATTCATGTTAATAGCCGACGGAAAGGGATTCCCAACACAATTCCATGCTGTTCCTAGTTTGGTTAGGGGCACAGTTTTGATTCCATAGTTAAGGGCACCGGTATAGGTGATCGCGCCATCGGAACTTCGGCGAACTGAATAACCTTTGCCTGAAGTGAGGGTGTTCGCCCCAATATTGGCGATAGTGAAATAACTATTCCAGCTATTGGAGGTTTCATTATAATCCATCATACCGTAATTGCTTCCGTTTATAGGAATGGCATTACCCGTAGCCTGGATAAACGTACTGATGTTTCCTCCGGAAGCCACAGGCGAAACAATATGCCATTTATTTCCGGTGAGGTAACTTTGGGCATAAGTTGCTCCTGTTACGGAGATGGTTCCGTTATTGATAAGGGAACCGGTACCCGTAGCATCGCTTTTCAGGGTGAGGTCTCCAAAAACGGTTAATGTTCCGGAGGATAAGGTAAATGCTTTGGCCGCGTTAACGGTAAAGTTTTTGCAAGTAAACCCGACACCATTGTATGTTCCGTCAATAACGGCATCGGTATATTTCCACGGAGTGCCTAAGTCCCAAGCTGTTCCATTCCATGTCGAAACGGGTGGTTGGTTTTCGAAGGAACCGATGTCCGCAGCTCCTACACGGCCATAACCACGCTGGTCGGTTGCCGGTGCATTTGCATTGGCGGCATTAATGGCAATGCTGCCACCATTTAAGGTACAGATAAATATGCCGTTAGTTAAGGCTATGTCTGAAAGTTTTACCTCGGCAGTGAGATTCTTATTTACCAAATCTGCGGCATTGGCAAATGGAGCTGTATTGCTGAGGTTGTTTCCCAGCGAATTTATTACCCCGCCGTTTGATGTTAAAGCATTTTGCGCAGTAGCAGTTCCTCCGGCGGTATTGCCGGCTAAAATAGTACTCTGGATATTAACAACGGCACTGGCGGTAATATCAAGTCCTCCTGTGCCAGCGGCGTTATTAGTCGTGTTTTTATAAATGGTACAATTAGTTATATTAACAGTACATGCCGACAAAGTGGCCAATGCTCCGCCACTTAAACTTGCCGAATTGGCTGAAAATGTACAATTGGTTATATCCATATCTGCACTTGTGGCAATTGCACCGCCATATGCTTCAGAATTGGCGGTATTACAATTTACAAATGAGCAATTGGTAAGCACTACTTTACCATTATTGCCCGTAATGGCATATAGTCCGGCAGCTGCTCCATTGCCCGACCAGGCATTCACAATCGATAGATTGTTTAACGTAACCGTACCTGTGGAAACCTGTACGGTAAAAATGCGACAAGTACTGTTCCCCGAAATGATTGTCCCTCCGCTATTCCCATTAATAGTTATAGTAGCGGTGATTATGGGTAGTTCTGAAGATATGGTAATTGCTCCGGCTGAGTTTATGTTTATGACATCTCCATTAACCGCATCGGTAATGGCTTGTCTTAATGAGCCAGCCCCGTTGTCGTTTAAATTGCTCACCGTAATGATTGCGGCTTGTACGGTGTACAGGTTAAACAATAGGTATATGAAAAGAATGGTATATTTCTTCATGTGTTCGAGTTTTAATTATGTAAAGTCTGATTGACTTTCATGTATATAAAGGCTTTAATTTTGAGAAGGGAAAACTCCGGCTGTTGTTATTACGTATTGTATTGTGCAGTAAGGTTGCACATTATTAATAGGCGTTGCACTTCCGGTGATGCTGGTGTTCCCAAGGTTCACTGAACTTCCGTCGGTTACTGTAGAAAACTCGCTGCCTCGTTGAGGATTGATAGCCGGATAGTTGTTTACCGGGGTATTGGCATTGCCAATGCCCGAGAATACTTTTGTAGTAAAAGTGCCTGTATGGGAATGAGCCGGTAAATTAGCTGTTGTTAAGGTTACACTTTCGGTTCCGGCTTGTTCTCCGGTTGTGTAAGTGCCGTAGGGGCTGGATCCCTGTCCAATGGGTATTCGGCTGCGCAAGTCGGGAAGTGCAAAATTGGTCTGTCCATTACCTCCAAATGTTGTTCCCAGTAAAGAGAATAGAGCCAGGTTTTGGTTTATGGCTAATAATTGTCCATTGCATGCCATACAGCCGTTAGGCAATGTGCTGTTGTATGCCAGCATTTTTATTTCACCTAGATATGGAGTATCAAAACTATTAAAGATACCTTCCAGAGCGATAATGTAATTCATTGTTAAAGAAGGCTGCATATTCGAGATCGGGGCAGAGCTGCCGGTTGTTCCCAGGGTGCTAGTTGTAATGCTGCCTGCTGCCATGGTTGAATTACTGGTGGTTGAATAGGTATTGGCTCCGGCCGAGGCTGGGATTCCTGTTAGCGGGGTGTCCGAATCTCCACTGTTCTGTGTGGCCGGATAATCAACGGAATGAACATGGGGAGGTAAGTTGGCCATTGTAAGGGTAATATTTTCCTGCCCTGCGGTTTGGCCAAGAGCATAATTGGATAACCCGGGGCCCTGCCCTGCGCCTACTGCTACTTTTTGATTTAAGTTGGGTAATGCAAACGTATTGACTCCGTCGCCGCCATAGGTGGTCCCTATTAGATTGTACAGGTCTTCGTTTCCGCTAATTGTCAGTAAGCTCCCATCGCATAAAGCCCATCCCCTTGGGGCAAAATTCCCTGCAAATACTCTTATTTCTCCTATTGTCGGACTCTGAGCCGAGGCCAGGCATAACTGTAAAATAAAAATTGTTGATATTATAATTCGTTTCATATGCTCATTCAGATTGTTAATCGTGTTTTTAAATCTATTGTTTTAATAAGGACGTGAAGGAAAAACCCCAGACATACATATACACCAACGCAGTACCAGGTATGGTTGCATATTATAAACAGGAGTATTAAGGCCTATCGGCGAAATTTTAAGATTTGTGCTGGCTGAGGTACTGTTGGTAACAGTACTGTATTCATTCCCGCGGGCTGGGTTTACGGCATAATAGCCGGGTTTGGCTGAGGTGCCGGAAGCACTATTGCAGGGCATGGCTGTAATGTTCAGGGTATGGGTATGGGCAGGTAATTGAGATACTAATAATGTATTGGTAGTAGTACCTCCTATAGCCCCAAGATCAAAGAATGAAGGGTTGAATGATATTATTGCTCTTCCGCGTAAATCGGGAAGTGCAAAATTGTTCGTTCCATTACCGCCATAGTATGTACCAAGTATGCCAAACAACGCCGAGTTTTGAGCGATTGACAAAAGCTGTCCTTCACAAGAAGCCCAGTTTCTTGGGGTAAAACCATAAGGGAAAAGGCGTAATTCGCCAATGAATGCATCAGTCTGTGCGGCAACTTTTGAGGTTGACAGAACGCTCAATAACAAAATGTAAAAAAAGAGTTTTTGTTTCATTGTGATTGGTTTAGGTTTAGGTTTTTCGAATTATATCGTTAATTATTCCATCAATATTACTTTAAACGTTTGTTCATTGCCGCCGGGAGAAGCAATGCGAACGATACATACGCCTGTCGGAATATTATTTTTGTCAATGGTTTGTGCATTGTCCGAAGTCAGCTTGACGGAACCTAAGTTGCGGCCACTGGTGTCATACAGCCTGGCGATACTTCCGTTAAGATGGTTACCCGTTATATGAATCGTTTTATGTACCGCGTAAACTCTTAAAGTTTCGTTGCCGGTAGCCGCTGTTAAATTTGTTGAGGCATTGTTGTTAGCCGCGATAGCTTCGGCGGTATGCAGATAGAACCTTCCTATACCCGAGGTCCCGGCTTCGACGGTAGTGGAGTAACTAGCACCGTTGCTAAGTGAAGTAAATGAGCCCGATGTTCTGTCTTCCAGAATTATTTTGCAATCGGCAGGTAATTGGGCTGTTTCGGCACTAAAGGTTATTTTACCTCCGGCTTTGCAATCGAGGCCAAGAGGGATAACCAGACTGTCGTATGTCTCGGGAAGGCACTGCAAGGCAAAATCCTTTCCGTTGTCGTTTACTAAGCGGGAGTAAAGATTTACTGTTTTGGTTCCGCGCAATAACCCTGCATCGTACGAAGGGTCGAGGCCTTTGGTCATGGTATTGTTGAAAGCTATAATTGTGGATGCCGTATCGCCCTCTCCGGCCATTCTTAGCCGTATTGCCGGCCAGGGGGCACGGGTGGCTTTCAGGCGTATCATGTTTTGATGAAACTGCATTTGGGGCATAAATTGTATTTTGGCATTATTGGATGCCGCTTTAACAAAGAAACCCTGGCCGGGTGCCACAAAATCCTGGGTAAAACCGGTAGGGGCTTTGCTGATGACGGTGTAATCATTTCGGCCTCCGGTATAGCCGGGTTGCTCGTCCCAAAGATAGATGCAGGCATAAGCAGGGTCGAGGCTGCTTGCATTAAAGGCAAGGAAAGAGCTCGTCTCACTGTTAACGTCAATTGCAGACGTGAGGGGGTTACCAATGCAGTTCCATCCTTCTGTTCCGGTCTTAGTAAGAGGTATTTCGAAGAAACTGGGTGTCAGAAAGCCCGTAAAAGTAACTGTTCCATCGCTTGTCCTGCGAATGCCATATCCTTTGCCCCATTCAAAAAAGTTAGATGTAGAGGAGGTGAAATAGTTATTCCAACTGTTGGATGTTTCATTGTAATCCATCATACCATACTTCCCATTTTTCAATGGAATTTCATTGGCCGAATTCTGTAGGAATGAGTTGATAGGTAATGAGACAGCCGGCGAAATAATGTGCCAATTATTGCCGGTTAGGTAATACTCAATACTGGCATTAACAGGTGCAAAACAATTGTTGATGAATGAGGCCATAGAGCCGACATTACTTTGGAGCGTTAACTGGTTGGTTTGGAGCGGAGCAATGGCTGTTACGGAAGCCATTGGGGCAACAGTAATATTGGAAGCATAAGCCGGTTGGTTAATCATAACAAAACCTATGGGTATAAATACATTTGTAGGAATACCCGGAACGCCGTTTGTCCAGTTTGCGGCCTCAGACCAGTTGTTATCTTTAGCTCCTGTCCATATACTATTGATTGCTCCCGGTGTTATGGGCGGTGTTGAGAAAGAAGGGTTACTGGTTCCTATTGTATTGGTTGCCGTAATGGTAAAAGTATATGGCGTACCATTGGTTAAACCGGTTATCGTAAGAGAAGTGGTTGTGCCAGAAACTGTAATGTTTCCGGGATTTGATGTTACGGCGTAACTGGTAATTTCGGAGCCACCGTTATTCATAGGTGGTGCAAAGATTATGGTTACCAGGCCGTCGCCTGCTGTTACCATTCCCGGCATCGGTGCGTCGGGAGGGGTGGGTGTTTGTGCCGTTAGTTTTGCAGACAGCATACCAATGCTCAATATCAGGATTAACGTGTTAAGATGGCGTGAAAATAAGGCGTAGTTCTGATTCATCTTTATTATGATATGATTAGGCTTAAAATAAACAGTCGGCAAAAGTAATTTATTTTACTTTATTTACGTTTATCTTCCTGTTGTAATGGTTAAAACAAAATAAGCTGGTTCTTCGAGGGGCAGGAAATGATGGTTGGGCTGAAGTCATATTATATATGTGTCTTCAGACGATTTCGAAATAAATCCGGGTGAGGGGACGAGCATATATCTGTTTAAAGGTTTGAATATAAAAAAAAACTGTCAGGTATTTAATACCTGACAGTTTTCATCTGCGCTCGGATGGATTTGATTTTTTATTTGTTACTGGCAGTTATAGGTGTTTTTTCTTTATCGTCTTTGGCTGCACGGCCTTTGCGTTGGGCGAGGGTGGAGGCGAATTTATCCACACGGGTATTTAGTTCTTGTGTAAAAACTTCGAGTTCTTTGCTGCTGTTTAGCAACAGCATGGCATCGATACGGTCGGCGATGTTGCGGTAAGCAACGTCGATGTCGATACGTATTTGCTTCATGGTCAGGTCGGGTTTGGCCGAATCTTCCGAATAACGGTTTTTCATTAGCGCATCGAAAACTTGGTTTTTGCTGTTAAGTTCGGTAATCCAGTCGGTAAGGCTCAGCAATGCAAAGTCGGCGGTGTACCCGTTTTGGGCTTCCTGCACTAACTTATTAATGGCTGCCGTTTCTTCGTCGTATGATTTACGGGCAACGTTTCCAAAGGTATCGAGCAGGATTTGCAGGCGGGCTGCTGCTTCGCGCTTATCGGTGCTGAAATGGTTAAGCGATGATTTTACACCATCGGCCAAGCCACGGAAAATGATATCGCGTTCGTTATCGGCATTGACAATTTGTTCGGTGGTAGCACTTTTACGTATGAGCAGCAATACCGAGCCTTCCTGTATGTAAAGGGGCTGGTATGCCGAATAGGCGGCATCGATGTTGAGGGGTTGTGCCCCGTATTTCTCTACGAGGTCTTTAAATTCGGTGTGGAACTGATAATGTTCCTCGTTGTGCAGGTCGGCTAAGCGAATTTTTGAAGTTTTCATGGGGTTGAAGGTTTAGTGTTATTAACTATTTAGAGTATTTTTTTGCCGCAGGCCTGCGCGGAGGTAGTAACCCTTGTTGAAAACCTCAAGCAGCCCTGCGGGAAGGTTTCAACCAAGGTTAAAAGTCTCCTGCAGGGCTGCATGGGGTTTCCCTCAAGGGGTGAAAGTTTCCCGTAGCCTTACGCGAGGGTAGTAACTTTTGTGGAAAGTCCCGCGTAGGCCTGCGACTGTTTTTTGAATTTTAGGGAAGACTCCCTGGGGTTCCAGATGTACCAGGATCGGCTTTAGCCGGATTGCTGAACAACATCATCATGGTAGCTGCCGAAAAAGCGATGTATCCGGCTTTTACCAGGGCTTGTTTGCGGTCGATTTTTTGTTCTTCACCGGTCTTCTTCTCGTTGGTTAATTTCTTTGGTGTTTCCATATGTGTTAATTTACGATTTACGATTATGATTCAGAGTTCAGGGTCATTTAATCCTGAACTCTGAATCCTTGAATTCTTATTCCATCACTACTTTAAACGTATTTACTTTTCCGTCGGCAGTAGCGATGCGTACCATGTACATTCCAGCCGGAAGGGCGCTTTCGTCTAAAGTTTGTGTATTATCCGAGGTAAGTTTATACATGCCATAACTGCGACCGTTGAGGTCGTAGACTTTGGCTGTGCTACCGCTGAGGTTGCTTCCATAGATGTAAACAACTTTGTGGATTGCATAAACCTTGAGGTTTTCGCCTTTGGTAAGATCGACTGCGGTAGTGCCATTGCTGTTACCGGTGGTAGCGCTGGAGGTATGCAGGAAGAAGCGTCCGGTGCCGGTACTATTGGCGTCCACAGTGGCAGAATAGGAAGCACCGTTGGCCAGTGAGGTAAAGGTGCCGGTTGTTTTGTCTTCGAGGATCAGCTTACAATCGGCAGGCAATTCGGCAGTTTCGGCAGAGAAAATGAGCTTGCTACCGGATTTGCTTTCCACTCCAACCGGAATAATCAGGCTGTCGTAAGTGTCGGGTAAACATTGGATGGCGAAGTTGGTACCGTTATCGTTTACCAGGCGTGTGTAGAGGCTTACCGTTTTTGTACCACGCAATAATCCGGCATCGTACGAAGGATCGAGCCCTTTGCTCATGCTGTTGTTAAAGGCAACTACGGTGGAAGTGGTATCGGTGTTGTCGGTAACCTTAAGACGTATGGCCGGCCATATAGCTTTGGTGGCTTTTACGGCTATGCTGTTCTGATGGGACTGCATGGCCGACTTAAAGCTTATGGTTCCGGCACTGGCAGCTTTAATAAAGAATCCCTGGCCTGGAGCTACATAACTTTGAGCGAGTATCTTGTCGTTGAAAAAACTAATAGGTGCTGCTCCAATAATTTTATAATCGCAACGGTTGCCGGTATAACTTGCTTGCTGATCCCAAAGGTAAACGCAAGCAAAGCTTGTAGCAAGTTTACTTGTGTTTTCTGTCAGGAAGGGAGTACCTGCGGCGTTAATGTTGATTGACGATGAATATGGATTACCAATACAATTCCAACCATTACCGTTTTTTGTGACATTAACAGTAAAGTCACCGTTCTTAAGAGCTCCTTTATAAACTACCGATGTTGCTACCGATGGTTGTAAACCGTAACCTGTTCCGGATTCTAAATTAGCAGAAGTCATAGCGGTTGAGAAATAGTTTGCTTCTGCATCAGTCCCGCTGGTTGCGGTGTTCCAGGTATCGGACGACTCTTTGTATTTCATCATTTTGTAATAAGTACTGGTACCTGCCGATGCAATAGAGGCGGAGTTGTCGGTTAAAAATGAACTGATGGCTTCGCCGGTTACAGGTGGCGAAACGATATGCCATTGGTTTGCGGTGAGATAGCTTTTAACAACTGTAGTACCGGCTGTAATGGTTCCGTTGTTGATTAACGAAGCCAGGGCACTTGAGCTTGCATCGAGGGTAAGCGTTCCTGTTACGGTTAATGTTTTTCCCGAACTAATGGTTAATGCAGCTCCGGGTGAAACGGTTAAATTAGTTATGGTTGCATCAGCATCAACAGTACAGGTGCCGGATGATGTTATGGTGACACTGGTTGGTGTGCCGGGTATTCCATTTGACCACGTGCCTGTGCTCCAGTTTCCTGTGCCGATCCATGATGAGGTTGTAGCTCCTGGGGTAACACTGTTAGAAGCAGCGGAAGCCGCACTTGTGCCAGCTCCATTTGTAGCCGTAACAGTAAAGGTATAGGAGGTTCCGTTGGTTAATCCAGTAACGGCAATTGGGCTTATAGTGTTTGTCCCTGTTTTTCCTCCAGGAATGGATGTTACCGTATATCCGGTAATAGCACTACCCCCATTTGAAGGAGGAGCCGTAAAGGTTACCGATGCCTGTCCATCTCCGGCGGTTGCCGTTCCAATGGATGGAGCACCTGCAACAACTGCATTAACACTAAAACTTCGAGTAACCGTAGAAGCTGCGTTATAGGCACTGTTACCAGCCTGATCGGCATTTATTGTACATGTCCCCGGGGCTACGAATGCTAGAGTACCTCCGCTGGTAATTGTACAAACACCGGTAGTGCTTGAAGTAAATGTCGGCGTAAGCCCGGAACTTGCAGTGGCTGTTAATGTAGGAGTCGTCCCATAAAATTGAGTCCCTGGATTAGCAAATGTAATAGTTTGAGAGCCTTTTGGAGTAACACTGTTAGAAACCGCTGAAGCAGAACTGGTACCAATGTCATTGGTGGCGGTAACGGTAAAAGTGTAGGCTGTACCGTTTGTTAATCCAGTAACGGTGATCGGGCTAGAGGTTCCTGTTCCTGTTTTGCCATCAGGATTAGAAGTAACAGTATATCCTGTGATAGCATTACCGCCATTTGAAGAAGGTGCATTGAAGGTTACTGATGCCTGAGCATCTCCGGCTGTTGCGGTTCCAATGGTTGGAGCTCCGGGTGCTGTACACCAGTTTAAGTATGGATAACCAGTGCTTATGTTCCAGTAATCATTCGATCCATTAGCATCTCCTACAAAATCCCAATTGGTATAAGTTGAGGATTTTTTCATATCTGAAGTGCTTGCTCCTGTTATTCCGCTATAGGCAGTTCCATTTCCAGCACCATTTGTAATACTGCTATTTATTTCATTATTCCAAAAACAACTGGTAAATGTTCCGGTAAAACTATATATTCTACCTGCAAATCCTCCCAAATTAGTGCTTGTGCCAGAATTTGTAATTGTTCCGCATGCATAGCAATATGATATATACGTTCCATTTTGAACGTTTCCCACAAAGCTCCCTAAACCCGATGTGCTTGACATAGAACTATTACCTGATACTGTTCCGGTGCAAAAGCAATTCAAAATGTATGAAGTATTTACTGTTGCAGATCCAATAAATCCGCCAGAGTAGGAAGTGGTATTTGCATTAGAATTAGTGACATCAGCAGTTGAATAACTATTTTTTATAGTTGAGGCAGAACATAATCCAACTAATCCCCCTACAGAACCATTACCTGTACAATTTCCTGTAGTGTAACAGTTTTGAATTGTGCTAGAAGAGGCTAGACTTCCCACAAGTATTCCTGTATAACCATTGTTCGTTGCGTAATAATATGTGACTGATGCTTTTTCAATTCCTAAATTTTTAATTGTTCCTCCATATACATACCCAAATAAACCAGTTCCAGGATCTGTTGACGAAGTCGAATTTATTATTAATCCTGTTATTTTGTGATTATCGCCGTCGAAAATGCCACAAAATTTTGTGGATGAAGAGCTACTCGAGCCAATTGGTGTCCATGGGTTGTAGCTGCTTAAATCGATATCTGCTGTCTGTTTAAAATAATAAATAGTAGAGTTTCCTAAATAATTACGAACATTATATAAGTCTGAAGCATTTGAAATAAGGAAAGGTGTTGAGGCTGATCCATCACCTCCGCTAAATGCGGCAAAAATTAACTGACTTGACAGAGCCAAAAAGAAGAAAAGGGTAAAGATTTTTTTCATAATTGAAGTTTTTAAGTTATTGACTATAGCAATGGTTAAACGCAGAGGTAGGGGTTTTGCCAGCCTGTTACGTTTTCACGGTGTATTTCTTCAAAGATGTAATGGTTGTATTTAAGGGCTTTACCCTGGGCAACAACCATTTTGTTTATAAGCTGGTTTTTTACCTCAATTTTTTCAATGTCGATGGTAGGGATGGCATAATCGGAATCGAGGTAGAAGTTTCGTTCGCCGCGAGGGCTGCGTATGGTTTCTTTTTTAAGGAGGTTGATAATGGTTGGCCAGTCCCTTTTTTGCAATTCGGGGAGCAGCTGTATCATGGCCAGCCCCATTTCATAACCCATCAGGGCAATGGCATTGGCTTTGCGGCCTGTGAGGGCTTCGAAAGCCAGTTTAAATTGCAGGTTTAGTTTATCGGGCGAGTAATAGTTATACATTGAGGCTGCATACATGGTAATGCCCATGTTGGCCACCTGTGTCAGCATTTCTTCGGATGCCATGTGTGCTGTAACCAACAGGGGGACCTTGCCCTTTAAGCCCGATTGGTTAAATTCTTCGAGGAATTCAAATACTTCCGAACCGCAAAAGATAGCATGAATGAACGAAGGGAGCGTAGTCTGAAACTTTTCAAAAAGAAGTTTGGCTTTGTTTTTTACCTGCGATTGTGCGGGATTATCGTGCAATACGCAATAATCGATCTCTTTGGAGCCAGCTGCAATAGCCCCTTGTCTGAATGCACTTTGAAGGTGATATCCCGAATCATAAAGTGACATTACCACCGAACCTTTATCGCCAAATTCTTTAAATGCCCAGTACCCCAAGGCATATTCCGATTGCCAGTACTGGAAACTGTTAAAGAAAAGATGATTGGAGATATGTTGGGTATAGGGTATAAGCTCGCCCATATCATAAAAGAAAGCAATCTTTTTCTGGCGTTCTACCAACGGAACGATATCCGGCACGGCTTTATAGTTGATGAGCCCCGAAAGGATATCAACCTGGTCAAATCCCAATAGCTTTTGTGCCGATTCTTTTACATGTGTAATAGTAGGTGATTTGATGTACTCAGGGATAAATTGAAAATTTTCACGGGTAACCTGGGCCGGCAAAGCAGCATAAAAACCATTTACAAAATCGTAATGGGCATAAGGATAAACCGAAGACTGGTAAGCTAAAAGACCGATTTTTAATGGTAACATTATAATAAAAAGTTGATTAAACTATTAAAGACGTGGCAACCTATTGTGCCACGTCTTTATTGGATCAATTGTTAAGGACGTGATGGAAAGAGACCTTGCAAAGCAATAATGTAATTGAGAGCAAGGTAAGGTTGCATATTGGGGTGTGCAGCAGTAGCTGCTGCGCCATTAGCAGCAACAGATACCGTTGCTTTGCTTAAATCAACAGGCAGTCCCCCTGTAGGCGGGGTTACGGTAACAGTAACAGGCATGGTTGTGCTGTTATCAGGAGTACCATAAGCCTGAATAGAATCTCCGGAACCTGTATCCGGAACTTTTGCAGGGCTAACAGTACTTCCCGGAGTATTGGTAGTACCAGCTTGTGCAGTTGCTTTTAAGGCTCCGGTTGCGGTAAGTCCTGTTAATGTTGCAGTAGCTGTACCTCCAAGGGTCGCAGTATGGTTATGTACCGCGAGTGGTGCCTGTGTGGCTGTTAATGTTACCGTATCAGTTCCTCCGTTAGCAGCAAAGGCATACGCAGAGGTAACGCCTGATGGGTTCGTCCCTCCCATTGTTGTTGCTCCGATTATTGTTCTTCCCTGTAAATTGGGCAGGTTAAAGTTGGTACTATTGCCACCAAAATAATTACCAATTAGTGCGTAAAGTGCCTGATTTTGAGCAACAGTTAATTGCGCACCATTGCAATAAGCATAATACATGGGGTACCAATTGATAGGCCAGGCGAAAATTGTGCCAATAAAAGCTTCATCCATAGTTTTAAATTTTTAAAAGGTTAAATTAAAGATAATTAATAATTATTTGAGATTAATAATTCAATTTGAAAAGATTGATGTGTAAATTTGACTTGAAATGTGTGGTTTTTTCCCTTGCTCATACCAAAATTTAATTTTGTTGGCCAGTTGCTGCCGGAGGTCGTAAAATGTTTTAGGCAACGTAATGCTCGAATCGTTTTCGCTCAGTAACTCATTGCCAAATACTTTTACCGTAGTAAAGAGTTTGAGTATGGGAAAGGCTTTTTCGTCGGGAATCTCAATTGTCTTTTGCATTTGTGCGGTATCGAGGTTTTGTTTGTTTACCGTAAATACATTACCTAATGCTATCCGCCGGAATGGTGGGTGTTCACCTTCGTAATAAAGTAGCCGGTCCTGTTCCATCTTTGGGTTGGTCAGCGCCGCATCGATGGATATTTCCTCGGGTATAAATATGGCTTTGGGCGGTAGCTGAGGAATAAGGTTTTGCATTACGGCAACCTGAGGTTCGTTTTTTAGGCAGGCCAGCATGGTTTCGGAGATGGCAATGTCGTAATCTTTCTCGACGACAAAGGTGGTGGCATCGGTGCAGTATGTTTCTCCGATATAACTTTCGAGGCCAAGCGTTTTGATTAACGTTTGTAAAGCTTTTAATGATGCCTGATTAATATCGAGCAGGTCAACGTTTATTTCTTCGGGACTAAAAAGCGGAAGTAACGGAACGACCAATGTACCATAAGGACCTGTACCTGCATACAGGATGTGTACCGGCCTCTTTTTGTCTCCGTTAAGTTTTTGCTGAATGGCTTTGTGGATACCGCGCAGGAAAACTGCCGTGCGTTTCATCTCCAGCAGGCAATGGGCTGCGGCTGCGATGGAGATAGCCTTGCCGGATGGGAGCATGATGTCTTTGTCCTCATTCAGATTAAAGGCGCTCACCTGGGTAATGCTGTTGAACAACTGATAAAGCGAATCAACGGATTGTTTCATCATGGCAAAATCATCGGCACATGTTAAAAGAGTTCGCGCTGACTTGCGTAAGGAATCTGTCATAACGGGATATTTTCGGAATTTGAACCTTTTAAGATTTTAGTCTCTCAATTTATGCTATCTTGAAGAAACGAAAATAGGGACTTAGCTACATAATGTTTTTACCAAATCGTACAAAAGATGTTTACGATCTGATAAAAATGATTTTTATAAATGTGTTACTATGTGCAGGTAAATGGTTGGTTGTAATGAGGCAAAGACAATCATGCATTATTTTTGGGAAGAGTTTCAATTGCAAAAAAACTCTCATTAATTATTTTGCAGATTTTTACGCCAGCTTACCGGGGTAGTTCCGGTAATTTTCGAGAATTGTCGGCCAAAGTTGCTGAGGTGCGAATAACCTACGGTTTCGCTTATTTCAACAATCGGCAGGTCGGGTTGTTTGGATAGCAATGCCTTTGCTTCTTCTATTCTTAGCTGATTAACCCATTCGCTAAAATTCATTTCTTTATGATTGTTGATATAGGTTGACAGGTACGTGCGGTTGGTATTGAGGTCGCTGGCAACATCGCTGATGGTAATACCGGGAAGGGTAAAGCCTTTTCGTTTTTCCCACTGGTCGAGTGCTTCGGCCAGGTTACCCCGAGACAGCGGAAGTGTTCCTTTTTCTGTTTCCTGGATTTCGGGAGTTGCTATGGGTTTAATAAAATGAAAAATATAAAGGTAGTTGAGGTAATTTACGGCGAAATAGAAGTAGAATACAGTGCAGCTTATGTTGAATATCATTGCCGACAGTTTGGTGGGGAAAACTTGTGCTAGTAATGCCATTATGCCAATAGATAAAGCCGTGAAAAAAGCTACCTGTATCCATTGAGCACGTTTTGATTCTTGTTCGGAGAAGTAATTGTTCAGTTTTTCTTTGTATAGATGTGACTGTTTTAGGAATTGCCAGGTGTAATAGATTATTTGAAGGGCATAAAATGCCTCAAAGACATAACCGGAGATTTCCAAAATTTTTTGGGAATGGATAATTAAAGTGACTATCACAAACCATAACGAAAATAGGCTGGGAGGGAGCATCCCGGTGATGAAAGTCTTTGGCTTTACATAATTTAGATTGATAAGGGTAACTAGTGCATAGGTTACCAGCGAGGCCTGAAACGACGAAACAATTAATGTGATGTACACGGAAGTGTATAAATCATAGTTCGGTCCCGTGTCAATTATTAAATCAAATGTATTGAGCAGGGCCAGGATGAGATACGCAAATGCTATATACCTGCGGCAGGCCCTGTAGTTACGCAATGCTTCAATTTTAGGAACTGATAAAAACAAAAAGCAAAGACTGAAAATTGCAGTTTCAATGGCCAGTATTATTTCGCTGATGAAGAGTAAACGGTCATACATCTATAAAAGTTTAAGTATAGGTGTTGAGTTTTCAAATATAATAGATTAGTCCGAATTGTCAAGTTTTATGATAAAAATTAAAGACAGAATTTGAGCTTTCTGTATCGGGTATGGACGCAACAAAATAGAATTGTCGTTGTTTATCCTGTTGCCCAAATACAGTTTTATTTATGAACAGAACAAAAACAACCATAAATACAGGATTTTCGTCTGCCTTATTTGCAATTGATCGTCAGGAAATTCTTAACGATTATAAACTTGCCTTTATCAGCCGGCACCTGAGTTTAACAGGCAGGAGAGAGGTTCTTAACGGGCGTGCAAAATTCGGTATTTTTGGTGATGGTAAAGAGGTGGCGCAAATAGCTTATGCCAAATGTTTTAAAAATGGCGACTGGCGCTCGGGTTATTACCGCGACCAAACGTTTATGCTTGCTTCAGGGTTACTTACTCCCGAAGAATTTTTTGCGCAGCTCTATGGAAATACCGATCCGAAGCTGAATCCTTCCACTGCCGGGCGAAATTTTAATAATCATTTTGCTACAGTCAACTTTTTACCTGACGGTGGTCGTGTAAATCTTGTTAATAATCGCAATTCATCTTCAGACATATCTTCCACTGCCGGTCAAATGCCACGCTTGCTTGGATTGGCTTATGCATCTAAGTTGTTTCGTAACCTCGAGTACCTTTGGCCGTATTCGCATCTTTCTAATTTCGGAAACGAAGTAGCTTTCGGTTCTATTGGCGATGCCAGCACTTCCGAAGGGTTGTTTTTTGAAACGATTAATGCTGCCTGCGTACTACAGGTTCCTATGGCCATTGCTGTGTGGGACGATGGTTTTGGAATTTCAGTGCCCATCGAACTTCAAACCACCAAGTCCAGCATTTCAAAAGCTTTGAAAGGCTTCGAAAAGGAGGATGGAACTAACGGTTGTCTCATTTACCAAGCCAAAGGGTGGGACTATCCGGGTCTTGTGGCCACGTTTCAGGAAGGTATTGACCGCTGTCGTGCCGAACATGTTCCTGTTCTGTTTCATGTTGACGAAATAACCCAGCCTTTGGGGCATTCTACCTCCGGCTCTCACGAGCGTTATAAATCTGCGGAGCGGCTACAATGGGAAAAGGAATTTGATCCAATCCTTAAAATGCGTGAATGGATTATTGGTCAGGAGCTGGCTGATACCCACACCCTTGATGGGCTGGAAGCCGAAGCGGTTAAAGAAGTTAAAGAAGCCAGGCAAAAAGCATGGAACATTTATGTAAAACCATATATCGACGAGAAGAACGAACTCCTTCAGTTGTTGAGGGGTTTTGCAACCGAATATCTCTTAGCGGTTGAAAAGCTCCCGAACTACGCAGAATTTATTAATAATGATTACCCTTCGCGGAAAGACATTCTCAGTTTTGCCCGAAAGGTTAGTTATATGCCCGATGGCCGTCAGTATTGGCCTCAGCAATATAAAACTCTTATTAGTTGGATTGGAGATTATCAGCAAAAATGCAATGCTATCTATAGTACAAAACTTTATGCCGAAAACTATCAAGATTTAAGCAAACGTCAGGTGAATCCTGTTTATAACGAGACTGTGGTGAGCGTTCCCGGACGCGAAATCCTGAACCGGAATTTCGAAGCTTTGTTTCAAAAATACCCCATGCTCGTAACCTTTGGTGAAGATACCGGCAAGCTCGGCGATGTTGATCAGGGTATGCGCGGCATGCAGCAAAAATACGGTGACCTGCGGGTTACCGACACTGGCATTCGCGAACCAACCATCATCGGGCAGGGGATAGGCCTTGCCTTGCGTGGTTTCCGTCCCATTGCCGAAATTCAGTACCTCGATTATCTGGCTTATGCCCTGCCAACCTTAACGGATGATCTGGCAAGTTTGCATTACCGGACCAACGGGCGACAGGTAGCTCCGCTTATTGTCCGTACCCGTGGTCATCGGCTGATAGGCATTTGGCATTCCGGTTCGCCACTGGGAATGATGCTTAATTCGCTTCGGGGCATGAATATTTGCGTTCCCCGTAATATGACTCAGGCTTCCGGAATGTATAACACGCTTTTGGAGTTGAACGATCCGGCTATCGTTATTGAGTCCTTGAAAGGATATGACCGTAACGAACCTCTTCCCGAGAATCCCGGAGAATATAAGGTTCCTCTCGGTCTTCCCGAGATTATTACCGAAGGCACGGACGTTACATTGGTAACTTATGGCTGGTGTGTCGAGATTGCCGCCGAAGCGGTTGCCCGTCTTGGGGATGTGGGGATTTCTGTTGAATTGATCGATGTTCAGACCTTATTACCGTTCGATGTAAATCATATTATCAAAAAGTCGGTGATGAAAACCAGTCGTGTACTGTTTCTTGATGAAGATGTTCCCGGTGGCGGCACGGCTTATATGATGCAGAAAGTGGTGGAAGAACAAGACGTATATCATCATCTCGATGCGCTGCCACAAACTCTTTCGGCTCGCGAACATCGTCCTGCGTACGATACCGATGGGGATTATTTTTCCAAACCGAATGGCGATACCGTTTTTGAAGCTGTTTATAACATCATGAGAGAAGCTAATCCTTTGAAATTTTTGTGATCTCGGATTTTTGTTTGTTAAGAAAATGTTCAGGGTAAGGGTATTTAGAATTATTTTTCGGAGCAGCCAAAGGCTTAAGCAAAGAATAGTTTTGCAGCCAGAGTTTTTGATGACCGTTTTCGCAAAAAAAAGTTACGGGAAGATAAAATGTAAATTTTGTTTATGTTTTTGGACTCTTTTGAGCGAAAGAACGCACGTAGTCAGCTAAAAGTTTTATTTTTGTCCGCCACAATGGTTGAGTCTGCATCAATGAATAAACCACTGGCCTTGCTTTTTCTTATGGGTAAGCGAAAATTGAATTAAAACAGAATATCTTCTGTTTAAGCATTGGATATTTTTAAACGATTAATTTTTAGGATGAATACTGTTTTAGTTACCGGAGGTGCTGGTTTTATAGGGTCAAATCTATGCGACCGTTTATTGGGATTATCCTACCGGGTGATTTGTGTCGATAATTTCGACGATTTTTACGCCACCGACATTAAAAAGCGAAATCTTTCGAATTGCATTACGCATAATAATTTCAAACTATACACAGGCGATATCCGTGATGCCGCTTTTCTCGACGATGTTTTTACCGGGAATTCTATTGATATTGTAATCCATTTGGCGAGTAAGGCCGGCGTACGACCATCTATCGCCAATCCTCAGCAATATTACGACGTCAATGTAAATGGAACGTTGTCCCTGCTTGAAACCATGCGGAATCATCGTTGCACAAATTTGATTTTTTCTTCGTCGTCCTCCGTTTACGGTAACAATAAAAAAGTACCGTTTTCTGAAACCGATAATGTTGATTTCCCGATTTCGCCTTATGCTGCATCTAAAAAGGCAGCAGAATTGTTATGCCATACCTATTACCATCTGCATGGGTTTAATATATTTTGTCTGCGACTTTTTACCGTTTATGGCCCGCGGCAACGACCGGATTTGGCCATTCATAAGTTCGTTCGGTCAATTTCAGACAACCAGATAATTCCTTTTTATGGCGACGGGTCTTCCGAGCGTGATTATACGCACGTTTTTGATATTTGCGATGGGATACTTTCGGCAATATCCCATCTGAAAGGTTTTGAGATATTCAATCTAGGTGGTTCACAAACTACTTCGCTTAAGAATTTGGTAACTTTAATTGAGGAGCTTTTAGGTAAGAAGGCTATCATTCAGCATCTGCCGGCTCAAAAGGGAGACGTCGTAAAAACGTATGCCGATATTTCAAAGTCTCGTCAACAGTTAGGTTATAGTCCTAAGTTTGACATGCGTCAGGGACTTATAAATTATGTAGACTGGTTAAAGTCAAATGATTTATAAAAGTCTTGATTTCTTTTGTTTCTTGATCAGGCAAGAAAAGAAAAATACGTTTGTGGTAAATAAAAAGTCTAAATGCGTTTGCCCAGTAAGTTTGATATACCTCTTTGCAGAAAACAGATTAAATATTAATTTTGACCTCTTTAAAGAACATTTATCGTTGGTTTAAAAATAAATTTTATGTTCGAACGTATCAGGTCAAAAGTGTTAAGCGAAAATAGGTTAGCTGAAATAAGAAAAGCCAATCACGATAAAAAGATTGTACTCTGCTCCGGATGTTATGACATTCTTCAATCTGGCCACGCCGTATTTTTTAGCCAGTGCCGAGAGTTGGGCGATATGCTCGTTGTAGGCGTTGGCCGCGATTCGGTTATTTCCGAATTGAAAGGCCCTGGTCGTCCCGTAAATCCTGAGAATAACCGTGTTTACCTGGTAGCTGCCATGCACGATGTGGACTATGCCGTGCTTAATGGCGATGAAATTAAAGAAGGAAAGATTGACTTTGAAAATATCATCAAAAAACTTCGTCCCGATATTTTTGTCCTTAATGACGATGATTCTGCTGTAGATTCAAAGCAGGAACTCTGTAGTAAATATGGGGTTGAAATTAAATTTGTTCCCAGGATTGTACCCGAAGAGCTTGAGCCAACTTCCACTACCCGCATCATCGATAAAATTAATTACGGTTTTCGTGCGCCGTTGCGTATTGATTTTGCCGGCGGCTGGGCCGATGTTCCTTATATCATGCAGGGTAAAACCGGTTATGTGTCTAATATTGCCATTAAACCACTTATCGAATACAAGGCCGGGAAATTTAACTTTTCCGGTTATCCGCGCGGAAGCGGGCTAAGCACCTCAACCGCAGCCAAGCTCCTTGAGATGATTAGCGCCAAAAACTATAACAGCGAATCAAAATCGCTGACATTTATTGCGGAGGATCTTTTCAATCACGAAAATCAGGAACTGAATTGGGCTATTGGCCGTCAAGATCAATATTCCATTGTCTTTGGCGGTTTTAATTGTTTTGAGTTCGGAGCCGACTATGCTAAGCCGGTTGGTGAGGCATTGCCTGTTGAAATTCTTGAGGAATTTCGCCACAATCTGTTGCTTTTGCACACAGGTGTTTCGCGCAATGCCCAGGTTGCTGTGGAACAGGTGTATCAGAATTATGACACTTCGGAAGGAAAGGCTGCTTTGGAAAAGATAAGTGCTTGCGGAGTTGCTTTTTATGAAGCTTTGGTACAGAAGGATTTTTTACGTTGTGCCACTATCATGGAAGAGAACTTTGAAGCCCAAAAACAGCTTGCTCCGGCGACCTCCAATGATTACCTTGATGAGATGTATGCTTTTGCACGTCAGAACGGAGCTCATGGAGGTAAAATATGCGGTGCTGGTGGCGGTGGTGCTTTTGTTTTCTATTGCGAAGATCCTGCAACGTTAAAACGTGCCATGAAAAAGAATTTTGTGGACTGTTTCGAGATCGATTTTGAATTCGAGTATAAGAATATAAAAGAATTGAATATTCTTTAAAATTATAATAACTTAGTTTATTCGTATTATGAATAAATAATTCCCTATTAACTCTATATGAGGTTATTTGAATAATGCAATCCAACTTAAATACCACCAATATTTGTTTCTTCAACAGTTGTAAGACATGGGGAGGGGGAGAAAAATGGCATCACGATATAGCCGTACGATTGAAGAATTTGGGTTATAACGTGTTTGTTTGTACCAATGTCGTTAGTGAATTAAATCATAAGCTTTCTGATAAAAATATTCATCTTTTTCGGTTAAGGGTAAAAAATCTTAGTTTTCTTAATCCATTTTTGATTTACAAAGCTTTTTGCATTTTTAAAAAGAACAATATCGATACCGTCATTCTTGGTTTGCCTTCTGATGTTAAAGCTGCAGGGATTGCTGCTAAGCTTGCCGGTGTGCGAAAGATTATTTACCGTCGCGGAACAGCTTTGCCAGTTAGCAATTCGTTGGTAAATAGATTTTTATATAAGTATGTGATTACTGATGTAATTGCAAACTCTGTCGAAATCAAAAATAAGTTTTTAGAGCGGAACCCTGATCTTTGCCCGCCCTCTCGTATTCATATTGTTTATAATGGCGTAGAAGTGAATCGTTCATCTTCTCCACAATTATTTTCTGAACAAAAATCTCGCCTGATACTTGGAAATGCTGGTCGTCTGGTCAATCAGAAAGGGCAGAGGTACCTTATCGAACTTGCTGCAATACTGAAACAAAATCAGTTGGATTTCAGTCTTTTAATTGCAGGAAAAGGAGAACTCGAAGAGTCATTGAAAAAATATGCACGGCAGCTTAATGTCGAAAGCTATATTTCCTTCCTCGGGTTTGTTGAGGATATGGATGTTTTTTTTCATTCCATCGATCTATTTCTGCTTCCTTCCCTTCACGAAGGCTCAGCTAACATTGTGCTTGAAGCCATGAGCTTTGGTAAACCGGTTATAGCCTTTGATATCAGTAGCATGTCTGAGCTTGTTGTGAATGATAAGTCCGGTTATCTGGTGAAATTTGGGGACGTGGGGGCTTTTACTGATCGTGTAATGTATTTAAACAGCCATCCTTCTGTTTGTGAACAAATGGGAAAGGATGCGATAGCTATTATTAAAAACCGATTTACTGTGGAGCGTTGTTTGCAGCAATTATTGGATATCATTCAGCCACAACAAATTGTAGATATACCTGTATCAATATCTGAGAATGATCCGGAACATACCATTGAGAAGGTTCCAGAGCCTTATACCGCCTTATAAATTTTTTTATTAAATGAAGTCGTCAAGGTCTTTTTGTTTTTTTCTGCTTATATTTTTTGTTAATAGTTCGTTATATAGTCAAATTAGAACTCTGAATTATTCTTTAGAAACTGGCGCTTTAGGTGCTTTTGGGCACGAAATGCCTTTTTGGATGGTGTCGGATCAGTTCGGATTATTTACTCCCGATAAGTTTAATGCTTATGGTCGTGTTGGAGTATTTTCTCATTTGAATAAGGGTAAGAAGATCGATTACGATTATGGACTTCAGGTGGTTGACCGTTATGGAAAGAATAATCAATTTTACTTGCAACAGGCTTATGCCCGGTTGAAATTGTATTTTTTTAACATACAGGCAGGTAGTATTAACGAAACTTTCGGGAACCAGGATTCCTCGCTTTCGAGTGGAGGATTAATGTGGTCCGGCAATGCCCGACCGATGCCCAAAGTGTCAGTTATTGTGCCTGATTATACACCAATACCTTTTACCAAAGGCTATTTCGAATTTAAAGGGGGGATGTCTCACGGTTGGTTTGAAAATAACCAATATCAGAAGAATGTGTGGCTTCATCATAAATATTATTATTTGCAATTTGGAGGGAACCTTCCGATACATATTCATTACGGGTTTCATCATTTTGCCCAGTGGGGAGGGGAAACCACTGGTTCAGGAAAGCTTCCTCATAGCTTTAAGGATTTTATCAAAATATTTTTTGCTAAAAGTGGAGGATCGGATGCCCCGCTTACGGAAGAAATAAACCGGCTCGGAAACCATCTGGGCTCCCGTAATTTTGGGTTGGATGTATCTTTGAAAAATTATAGCATCAGTACTTACTGGCAGACTATTTTTGAGGATGGTAGTGGGAAGGCCTACCGGAATATTAGCGATGGACTTTGGGGAATTGCCGTCCATACAAAAAACAAAGCTGCCTTTATTTCAGGAATCGTATATGAATTTGTAAAGACTACCGATCAGAGTGGTACTTATAACGATTATTGGGAACTCAATGGTCAGCGGTATTTGTATGAGGTTGCGGGTGGCGTGCATAAGGAAGCCGGGGGTAATGATAATTACTTCAACCATGGGGTTTATTCCACAGGGTGGACTCGTTATGATATGACCATCGGAACTCCGTTTATTACTTCTCCTGCTTTATATCGTGGAGATGGAGGATACATCAGTAACAACAAGGTAAAAGCCCATTACTTGGCACTCGAAGGTTCTTATCGCAATTGGCAGTACAAATTGCGTTATTCGTATAGTTTGAATTACGGAACCAATGCTGTTCTTTTCGATCCGATTCGTGAAGAACATTCTTTAGCCGTAAATACTCTTTTGAATAATGCCCTTCCCTGGGGACTTACGCTTGGTCTGACAGCTGGAATGGATAAAGGCCGGATGTATGGCGATAACCTTGGGCTTATGGTTTCGCTGATCAAAAAGAGTTTTTGATTTATATTGGATCCCAACTTAAGAGAGATATAATATATTATTTTTTATTTTAACTTTACCTCTATTATAAAATAGATAGTTGAAATTGTACAGATTTTGTAATGAATAGTTATTCGATACTTTTAAAACCCTAGCTATGCGAGCCAACAAGTCTCATTTTTTATTATTAAACGTTTTGAAGTACTTTAAAAGTACCACTCCTTCATGGATAATATTTAATATTGATTTGTTTTTTTCGGGTATTTCAATTTTCCTTGCCTTTTTTTTAAGGTTTAATTTTGTTATTCCCGAATATGTAACCGGAAGAATTACCGGGGTACTCTTGCTCGTTATTGCAATAAGGGCATTATGTTTTATGCTGGGGAAAACGCATACCAGAATTGTGAGGCATATAGGCATGCGTGATCTTACTCAACTGGCATTGGTCGTTTTTATTGGTAGTTTTTTGCTTTGGACTGCTAATGTTTTTTACAATAAATTTTTCGACGAAGGATTTTTTGTACCCTCCTCTGTTATTATCATTGATTTTTTTATCACTACCTATTTGATGTTGGTCGCCCGCCTACTTATTAAATTTGTTTTTAATATTTATCGGAATAACAATAAGCTGCGGTCAAATGTTATCATAATTGGTTCGGACGAGTTAGGCATAGCTACTAAACGGGCATTAGATCTGGATACAGAAAAAAATTATAGGGTGATAGCTTTTTTGGATGAAAAGAAATATAAGCATCGAAAGAATATTGATGGGATTGGCATTTATCCATTAAGCTATATCGATGATTTGCTTGTTAATTATTCGATTGATGCGGTCATTATTGCGAAGGACTACTTTAGCCCTTCTAATAAAAATGTGGTTGTTGATAAATGTCTTAATTATAAGGTAAAAGTTCTTACTGCTCCTAAAATTAAGTCGTGGATTGATGGAAATTTTTCTACCAGTCAGTTGAAGCAAATTAATATCGAAGATTTACTTTCTCGAGATCCTATTAAGTTGGATACAACCCGGATTAGTGAACAACTCAATGGAAAAAATATTCTGATAACCGGAGCTGCTGGATCCATTGGGAGTGAAATCGTTCGTCAGGTCACCCATTTTGCTCCGGCCAATATAATTCTGCTTGATCAGGCCGAAACTCCATTGTATAACATTGAGATGGAACTGAATAGTAAGTTTTTATTTTCGAATTATGAACTTATTATTGGGGATATTACCAATGTAGAGCGGATGACACAGATCTTTGAGCAGTACCCTGTGGATATTATCTTTCATGCAGCAGCTTATAAACACGTTCCAATGATGGAGAACAATCCGGTGGAAGCGATTCATAATAATATTATTGGGACTAAGATAATGGCTGATTTGGCTGTTAAGTATCAGGTTAAGAAATTTGTCATGATTTCAACGGATAAGGCGGTTAATCCTACGAATATTATGGGTGCATCCAAACGGATTGCAGAAATGTATACCCAGGCCTTAAATAGAACATCTTCAACCCGGTTTATTACTACCCGTTTTGGAAATGTACTTGGTTCTAATGGTTCCGCTATTCCTCTCTTTAAAAAGCAAATTGAGGAAGGTGGACCGGTTACTGTTACTCATCCTGAGATTACTCGTTTTTTTATGACTATTCCCGAAGCCTGTCAGCTTGTTTTGGAGGCAGGGACAATGGGTAAAGGTGGTGAAATTTTTATCTTCGATATGGGTAAATCCATTAAGATGGTGGATATTGTAAAAAATATGATTCGGTTATCAGGTCTTGAAGTGGATAAGGATATCAAAATTAAGTTTGTAGGTTTGCGACCTGGTGAAAAATTGTACGAAGAACTGCTTTGCAAAAAGGAAAATACGCTCCCTACTCATAACAAAAAGATTATGATAGCGAAAGTGCGGGATACTGACTTTGAAACGATATCTCAATATATATACCAATTCGAAAAACTTATTCGGACTCAGAACAGGTTTGAAGTTGTTCGGTTGATGAAAATCATTGTTCCCGAATACAAAAGCCAAAATTCAGTTTACGAAACATTGGATAATGTAGGACAGGAAGCTAATTTTGCCGTGAATTGATTTGAACGTGAAGATGAAAGTAACGTTTTATGAATCCTATATAAAGGAGGGATAATAATACAATCATTACAATAAAGTAGCTGTAACTATATTCCCTGAAAGATAGGTATCCTGCAATGATTAGTCCTTGTAATAGCATGTATAGGATTGATACGGTAACATGTGGAATTTTTAGTTCGTTAGCCATTAATTGATAAACGTGTTTTCGGTGGGGTAAGCCGATGTTCTCTCTAAGTATGATGCGGTGAATGATTGTTAGTACACTATCTACACCATAAACAACGAGTAATATTATATAACTGAAATTATTGGTAATTAGTATTAATTTGCCTATTAGAAATAGTAGGGTGAAAGCTATGGATACAGATCCTACATCTCCGGCAAAGCATTTTGCCTTTCTGCGAAAATTAAAGAAGTTAAATACCACTACCGCTGCCAGCAAGGTATAAATGAATCCCGCTTCAATAAATGGCACTACATATGAGTTTATATATACCAGTGCGCATAGTATCACCAGACTGTATCCTCCGGTGATGCCATTGATGCCGTCCATGAAGTTATAGGCGTTGATAATCCCCGTACACAAAATCAATGCAATACCCATGTACCACCACGGAAGATTTGTTAACCCCCATTGCCAGAACATCAAGCCCATTGCCGCAAAATGAATAAGCAAGCGTAGTTTTTGCGAAACAGAGCGGATATCATCTACAAAGCTTATCGTCGTTATCAATGTAAGTCCGAGCATAAACCACGGATATTCCATTCCATTGCTGATGAAATAAGCCAATGCCCCGAAATAAAAGATGATACCTCCGCCGCGCAGGGTAATGCGGGTGTGGGAACTGCGCTCATTGGGTTTATCGATAATGTTGTAGTGATCCGCTATTTTAAAATAAAGCAGCTCTGTCGCAAATAGGATTGCCGTGATAATAAGATAATAATACATGTTTTCGGTTTAAATTAGAAAGATATTTTAAAAATGGAACTTTGCCCTGGAGCCTTTGAACTATTAATTAAGGGTTCATAACTTGTTTATTATTCTCCAGTACCCTCCTTTGTTAGGCCCTATTCTTTCAATAATGCCTTTTTCTTTTAGCTGGGACAGGTTCCATTCAACTCCACGGAGCGATAATCCCGTTAACCTGGATAGTCCATCCCGGGTAATATGGGAATCCTTTTTGATAGCTTGTAAAATAGTTTGTGCGGTTTCTCCCACAGTTTCTCCCACAGTTTCTCCCACAGTTTCTCCCACAGTTATTGTTTGTTGAGCAGATGTTACGGTGACCATAAAACCCTCTGAGATATTTTGAAATACTGGGATTGCTAACCCGTTTTCCTTAAAATAGTTTATAATGCGCTGTATTCCCGAGCCGTATTTTTCCATTAGCCCGAGGTCTTTGCAAAAATCAGCTATTAGTTTGTTCCTTGGTGTCGATTTGTACGTATTCGCCAATAAGTCATTTACCGTTATATTTTCGGGTAACCGTCCGGGGTTGTAAAATTCGATTTTGTCGTTATAGATTTTTATCACAGAATCGGAGGCCGACCTGTAATCGCGATGCACGATCATGTTTATCACTATTTCCCTGATCGCTTCCATCGGATATTGCCATTTGGGGATATTATGCGCTTCTCCTACAATGACAACCTCCTTGTTTATATGTTTCTTTACAAAGTCCAGAACCTGTTCTATTTGTGTCAGAACATCTGCTTTTGTTCGGGCTGAATCTTTGATGATGATATCATTTTGAAAACGGCCCAGTTCAATGGTCGTTATTGCTGAGTCTTTTTTTTTGAATAACAGGTAGGCTGCATTGGTGAGTTTCCCGTCTCTTACTAAATCATATTTTAATAAAAATGATAGCGGGTCTTCGGCAATATTCCGGCCTTCACGGTTCATCTGTTCAATGGCAGTATACACCTTTTCCAATGAGATATCATCTATGGCGTGTGTCATATCCGGATAAAAGTCCCAGCTCGAATTCATGGATTGCAAATGGGCATCTACCACTTCGGAGGTGGACAGTAAATGATTGGAATTTCCTACCCTTTTATAATATCTTCCCTGGGTTGAAACTGGTTTTACCGGAAATTCGTTCACTGATAACAGTAATACGCTCTTCCCGTCCGCTTCTATTACTTCGGCATCCGGGATAAGGGACGGGGACGTTTTACTCTTTATTTCATTTACAATCTGTGCTACCGTTTCTTTCCCTAAGGTGATTCCTTTTATTTCACCTGCATCACTTATCCCAATATATACCGTACCTCCTTTACTGTTAGCAAATGCCACTAACGACTCGATCGCGGTAGTGTTAAAGGACGATTTGAATTCCGAAAACTGGGATTCTTCGTTCGGTAATCTATTGATTGGCATTGTTTTTATATAAAAATTTATATGACAGTTTACCGATTGAACTATGATCTAAAAATTAAATTTGGATATGCCGAAGGCTAAAACAAAAATACCAATGATGGCTGCGGGCCGTTCAAGTGGAGCTTACAAGCGGAACGCGTTCCCGCAGTTAGAGTTTTTGGTTACTTTTTTCGATAAAAAAGTAACATTGATATGGAGTTATTCTTAATTGAGTTAGTTTTGAATTTTACGCATGTGTATGTATAAAAATGGTCTAAATTTTTATTTTTTCAAAACTCTGTATCGTTTTTGTCAATCCCTCTTGCGCTGTTATCGGCATTTTTTTAATGCCCAATGCCAGCTTTATCTTTGCATTACTCACCACATAATTTTCAGTCAGTTTGCGAAGCCGTTCATCATTTAACGGTAAATGAAGCATAGTGCCAAGTTTGGCCAAACCATCTATTAGGGTTGGGTTTACTTTCCATATTTTACTACGCCGCCCCATTGCCAAGCACATTATATCAATCAGTTCATTGGTAGACAGTGCTTCATCATCCCCCATATTATAGATTCCAGAGGGGATATCCTTGGCAATCATTTTTTGTATTACGTAGCATAAATTATCCACCGATGTAAATGATCGTCGATTTTCATAAGCCCCAAGCGGCCAGGGAACCCCCTTGTTTACGATGCTGTACAATAAATTCAGGTTTCCTTTATTGCCAAGCCCATGGATCATACATGGGCGAAGAATGTACACTCGTTTGTCTGGAGTAGGCTTGCTTAGAATATAATTTTCTGCTGCTATCTTACTTTCTCCATACGGGCCATTCGGAGCAGGTACAATATCTTCAGTTAGTATATTTCCTGTTACGAAGTCTGCCGCGGCTTTAACAGAACTAAAGAAAATAAACCTCTTAGCTGACGAGGAGAGGAAATAGTCATAGATTTTCTGAGTGAGCTTGGTATTTATATCAAAATATTCTTGTGCTTTGGATTGGTTTTTTGTGTCATGGGCTTTGCCTGCTAAATGGATAACGACATCTATTTGGGGTAAAATATTATTTTTCAAATCTTTCCACATATACGTTTCTACTACACCATCCATTTCAGGTGCAATTATATCTAATCCGTATATTGTATGATATTTTTGTAGTGCTGCAACCAAGTTCGATCCAACAAAGCCGTGAATACCTGTGATTAAAATATTCATTCTTTAGTAAATATAAGTTCCCAAACCTTTATAAAATATTTTAAAAATAGTATGGGGAGATTCGTATAAATTCCATTTTCTCGACATGCTCTTACAATTTCTTTATTTAATATGACATTGCTTTTAAATGAAGCCGTGCTAGTTCCACCTGTGCGCATCTTCATCATATCAAGAGGTAAATATTTATAATTCAGTTTATGTGTATATAGGAATCGTATTAATAATTCATAATCTGCTGCGATTTTATAATCTGTTTGATAATAACCAAAAGTTTCAAAGTTTTTTTTGTAAGTAAAAAAGGTAGGATGTGCGGGCATAAAACCAAAGCGAAAGCGATTAGGTGAAAAGTGTTTAGAAGAATAATATCGAACGGTTTTATCCAGATTTTCTGGGTTTACAAAACGTACATCCGCAAAAATAGCTTGGACTTTATCATCGCTAAATGTCTTTGTAATTTTAGAAATTACATCATTTTTGTGGTAAAAATCATCAGAATTAATAATTCCAACAATATCTCCGGTAGCCATCTGAATGCCTTTATTCATGGCATCATAAAGACCATTATCAGTCTCACTTATCCAACGCATACGACCGCTAAATTTGGGCTCATATTCTTTAATAACATTAACAGTTCCATCTTTGGAGGCTCCATCAACAATAATATATTCAATATCTGAATAAGACTGATTCAATACTGAAGCTATTGTATCTTTGATCGTCGAATAGCTATTAAATGAAACTGTAACAACGGATATTCTCATTTATTGATAGACCAAGCTTGTTTGTATACATCAATAAGTTCAGCACACATTCGATCCCATGTATATTGTTTGCTGTTTTCTAATCCACACTCTATTATTTTTTCCCTTACAAGAGGATCTTTCAACAATGTAAAACAGTCCAAAATTGATTCTTCAGAAAGTTCGTTCATTAGCAATGGCGTAGAACCAATAATTTCAGGAATAGAAGAGTTATTATATGCAATAACAGGGCATCCTGCTTTTTGTGCCTCTAAAACAGGAATACCAAATCCTTCGTATGCTGAAGGATAAAGTAAGCAAAAAGCGGCGTTATACAATATATTTAATTCATCATCTGAAATTTTTGACAAGCAAACATATCTATCTCTAATTAAGAATGACTCCACAAAATCTGATTCCTTTTTTGACAGATGATTTCCCACAATAACTAAATTTAGATCTGTTTTCGCAACAGATCTGAGAGCGATATCGAAATTTTTATATCCACCTCTATTCCCTACGTATAAGACATAATCATGTTTAAAGGGTAAGGGAAAAAACGTTGTCTGTATAGGACAATAGCTATCAGAAACGCCATTATAAACAATTCTAATTCTGCCCGGATTAACACCTTTCACAAACATCAATAAATCTTTCTTTGTATTTTCAGAAACGCAAATTATTATATCTGATTTTTTAATTGCTCTATGTTTTTGCCAGATATGAATAAACTTTTGAAGTCCTTTTGCATAATACTCATAAGTAAAATCATGTACTGTTGTTATATTTATTGCTTTTTTATTGCTACATGTTCGATAATAAGACGAATGAAATATAAATTTGGACTTTGATAAAACTATTGGATTTAGATATCTTCTAATTATTAAAAAAAAACGTCGACAAACAACTATGTTATTAGGAACAATCAGTTTTTTTCTAAATATATTCTCTATTTTATTATACTCAACAAGCTGTATTGTAAGAGAATCAATATTCATGATACGCTTTAATAGTTCATAACAAACTACAGATATTCCTCCTGCTTTTTGAAGTGAAAATATTATATTATCGAATACTATTTTCATGCCTTAAAGAATAAATATTTATTTAACATATCGTTATCAACAACCTTCAATCATTATTACATTAGCAATTAGTTACTTTTAAAAGTGCGTTTGTAATGTCTTTCTCAAAGACCTCTTTATTATAATTATTATTTGCATAATTATAATTTTTAACAAATAACTCTTTAATTTTTTCAGTAGAAAGCGACTGATACCAATTCAAAAATTTCGACAGTTCATTTAATGTCAAATTTTCCAACTCATATCCTAAGTCTTCTATTTCGTCAAAAGAACACCATTTCGACACTACAGGAATAAGACCTAGCTTCATGAGATTAACTACTGATCCTGGCATCCCCTCGCTACATGAGGGAAAGATTATACATGAACAAGCACTTGCGATATTCAAAAGTTTTAAATCGCTTATTTGAATAAAGCCATGATAAAATATATTTTTAGCATTAATTATTTTATCATGATAAAATGAGAAGAAGTCATCATCTATATTCCCAACTATATGAAAATTAAACGACTGATTAATCAAAGCAAAATCGATAAATAAGTCAAGACCTTTTAGTATACTACCCGTACTTCCCATCCAAATAAAAGAATTGAAGTTTTTTTGATTAAGCTTGGTTTCAATACGAAAATCATTAAAAGTAAAACATGTCTGGCGTATAAGAATTATCTTATTTTTTATTGAATTAGGATATGTACTAATCGTTTTTGAGGAACCTATCTGAAAAATGTAATCAGCTATTTCACAGGCATTATGAGGTTTGATAAGCCGTTGATAAGCCAATTTAGTTTGATGAATTTTATTAAATTCATCTGTTCTTTGCTTGATCATAGAATTCTGATGCAGATAATAAGATCCTGTTGCATAGTATATTTTAATTGCTCTTTCATTTAATTTTGAAGCTCTTATAAAGTTAGGCTCCAAGCCGAATATCAATTCGTATTTTTTAGGAAGAATAAACCATTTATCAAATCGCTCAACTCTTATACCCCAACCTAACTTAATAAATATTTCACCTATAATTATTGATTCTTTTCTGTTTTGATGCTGATTTAAATATTTTTCATCTTTTTGCCGTTTATAAGGTTCTGGTAAATAAGCTAAATAAGCATTTTTATTTCTTCTATGAATAATTACAGGAGATAACAGACTTACTACAAAAAACTTTACTATTTTAACAATTAATTGCTTCATATGTTTTTATATAAATCAAGGTATTGTTTTGCAATACTTTGGACTGAAAATTTCTTTACATTCAATAAACCCTTATTTACTAATTCATCTCTTAAGCTGTTGTTTTCAATAACCTCAATAAAACCATTTTTAATTGATTTAACAGAATATGGGTCAACATAGTATGCTCCATCTCCACCGATTTCAGGCATTGGTGCTAGCAAAGAAGTAACAACCACACGACCAATAGCTTGAGCCTCAATAATAGGCATTCCAAATCCTTCATATAAAGAAGGAAAAGAAACTATATCACATTTTATATATTCCTGTATTATTTGTTCATTTGTTAAATGAAATACGTTTGAATATTCTATTTTATTAGAAATAAGAATGTTAATTATAGACTCATCTAGTTTTCCGACAATACGCAAGTGGCACTTTACTGAGGATAGAGCAAAGATAATCCTTTCCAGATTCTTATGCTTTGCTGTTCCTATATGGAGTATTACAGGTTTGCTCTTAAAAGGTTTTTCTGAATAACAAAATTCTGGATCTAAAGGATTATGAATAACTCTTATATTTTTAACTTTCATATATTGGAGTAGGGAAGCTTTTGTCTTTTCAGAAATACAAACAACTTCAGTTGCCAATTTTGCTGGCAAATACAACCATATAAATGAACCAATAAAGCGTTTAACCGGATTATTCACTTTATCCAATACGCCTAAATCATGAATTGTTAAAACCGTTTTACATCCTAACAATGCTAATATGCAATAATGAACATCGCCTGTAATATGATTAATTCCTTTCCGATTCCTGTTTTTGAAAACAAAAATTATATTTTTCAGTAAAGCAAAAGGTAATGCTCGGTTTGAAGGAACAAAATATAATTCAATAGACTCTTCTTCTTTTATTTTTTCAACTAAAGTTGAAAAAACTTTACCGATACTAAAGCCTATTAATGGATTTGGAAAAAAATATGTAATTCTTTTCATTTATAATTAATTAGTATACCCTTCTTTCAAATTCAGTATTTATAAATATTCCTTTATATGGTATAAATATATCATCTTTCCCTTCTATTTGGTATGATCTTATTCCTTTTATGGTCATCGATAAGTAAAAAATACATAAGATAGCAAAAATTGAAAGTCTTCCTAATCCATTTTTAAATAAATAAATTATATATGGAATAAGAAAAATTTGGAATATATTAAAATAAAGAAGACCTCTGGCAATAATAATTTGGTATGAAGTTCCATTAAAAATTATATAAAGTATGGCTGAAATTAGTGAAATGTTTAGGAATAAATAAAATTTTGCGTCTTTATTTTTTACCTTTTCCATATGTAGTAGAACAAAAATTGGCCATATTAATCTATTAAATGTTCCTAATAGTGATCCTAATAGAGTCGTTTTCCCAACACCGATATAAAATGCTGATTTTGTGGAAACCATTCCTGCCATAAGTATGTTGCTAAATTTTAATGTATTAATTATGTTAGAAAATGATATTACGAAGGCAATGATAATAAGTATTAAAAAATATTTTAAGGATATTTTTTTTGTTAAGAAATAAGCAATAAAAAACATTACCGCAGAAATATGAAATAGCATTGCGATTAATATACAAAATATAAAGTAAGTAGATCTTCTTGAAATAATATATCGTATAGAAAAAATGCAGATTGCCATAGCTAAATATTGTCTATTCATTCCTAAATATGGCAACATTAGACAATAGAGGCAGAGAATAGAAAGAAAAGGTGCAACTGAGTGTTGAAAAATTGTCCTAATTATTAAAGTGTAAATTATTGTTGCATGAATAATTAAAAATATTGTGTAATTGTTAGTTATATAGCGTATTGCGTAGTTAAATAATAAATAACCAGGTTCCATCATTACTTTTGATCCACTTAGGCTATTTAAGAAGGTGTAGTAATATCCATTCCAATCTGTACCTGTTTCCCATCTAAATCCGTCATGGATGATTAGTAGTATTATGCAAAGTAATCCTATGTAATTGCGCTGTGTTTTTTTATTAAGATCTGAATTGAATATTTCATTTAGAGCAAAACCTAATAGTATTATTATGTATATTATATAAAAGAACATAATTTCTTTTTAGAATTTTTTGAAGATAATTGAGGGAATATTGAATAATAAGAAATCTATTAAAAAGTTGATATTGTAATTGCCATATTTAACTTCTAAATCTTTACAAATATAATTATTATAACCTTTTTGAATTATATCATAATTGAGAGGCAAATGCTCACAATGGACTTCAGAATCCGTGTTAAATTTATTGGGAATGCATTGGTATTTAATATTTGTTAATACGACCCTTTTATATATTGCTATGCCTCCAAATGATGACTTGCATTTGAAATATTTCTTGAATAGTAATTTAATGGATAAAGTGCGCTGTAGATGTCTTCTTCTTTTTGATGACTGCTTTAAATTATTGAAATCCTCTTTTTCTCCTAAATAAGCATAAGTGTCATAAAAAATGGGGAAAAGATGCATTCCAAATAGATTTAATCGGCTTGTTCCATATGCAAAAAGTGCTCCCCAATCTTTAGGTGAATTCTGTATAGCTTTCATAATTCCCTCTGTCGAGAAGAATGCTATATCAATATCTATTATTAGTACATAATCAATTGATTCATTAAGTGTATTTAGGTAATCTAAATAGATATTTCTGTATTTTGTCATTTTTGATATTCTTTCATAGCTAGTGCCTGGAAGAAGTTTGCCTTTTGCCTTGACTGGAATTGTTTTTGTACCATAATTATTTGATATAATTTTTATGTTTTTTTCTTTTAAACTCCAGTCATTTAATATACTTTTCGTGTTATCTTTGCTATCATTTTCTACAATTAATATATAACTTTCTGCAAAAAACGTTCTTAATTTATTAATATGGTTTATGTTAGAAACTAGATTAGTTTCACAATCTCTCGCAAGAGCTGTAATGAAAAGTTTTTTACTTTTTAACTCCATTATTTTAGAAGAAATGTTTGTTTTTCGATTCGTGAGTTAGTTTGTATATGCTCAAGAAATGCTGCATAGTATCTTATTCCGACTAATTGTTTTAGTATTTTCATCAAAAAAATTAGGCATTTTTCTAATTTGGATTTTTTTTGTCTCTCTTTGTCGGAGAATACACTTAAATCAGCTGTTTTTATTCCTGCTAAAAGTTTGTTTTTCTTTAATGTTTTTTTAAAAGATCCATTTTGATCAAAGGGATTATCTTTATTGTATTGCTTTTCTAATATTCTGAATAATCTTCTATGAAAGGGGAGTATTCTTTCTCCATCTTTATATGAATTGAAACTATATGTAAGTTTTGAATAATATTCATACCCATTTTTATATTCATTTTCAATATACTCTTGAAATAGGGGAATAAATGAAGGGAAGTTCTCAGTATTATATTTTGGATGTCTTCTATTAACCAGTTTTGGATTAAAAGGATCAAATCCTGAAAAGTGAAAAAATAGTAGAGGAAAAGTCTCATTTGTTACTTTATTTTTTATTTTGTATCCATCTTTAGATATAAAGAGCTCTCGTTCATGTAGGTTCCATATAGCTGGATTGATACCCATGTGATGGGTTATATAAGTTTGGTCGGGAAAAAAAGCTGGTATGAAGTCCATCCATTTTTGATCAACGTGTAATGCATCAAATTTATCTGCATAGCATTTTGTTGAAAGCCTATTAGTCCACCATTCTATAATTTTTTTGCCGATATTGTCATTTTTTATCGCTACAAAGCCTAAGTTGTAAATGCCAACAAATAATAATTCTTCTTCAGTAACAGCTCCACTATAATTTGTTTCAATTTCACAGTAGTGAGGAGATAGTATTATGGATTTGTTAGATAAGTATTCGAATATTTCTTTTAAAGATGATGTAACATAAATATCAGGATCCAGATAAATTACATTTTCATATCCATCTGAAAATAACTTATTGAAACAAAATGGTTTAATAGATGTTGAAAATTCAATGACATTATATTTAAATGCCATTTGCTTCCAATTTGAAATCCAATCTTCACCTAATTCAATTACTTCAGGAAGTCCCTCTGCATCCTTTAAATCAGAGAGAAATATCAAAAAATCTATATTTGGATTATGACTTTTAAATGAATTTTTTAATGTTAATGCTTGGGCCAAATAATTTTTTGCACAAATTGTAAAAGCAATATTTTTCATTATATAAATTATTCTTTATTGTTTGAAAGTCTAATCCATGATTGTGGATATATATCTGTGCTCATATCAGATTGTAAAAATTTGTCTGGTGATACGACAATTTTATTGGGGTTTTTGTTAAGCCATGCTCCCCACCAACTAAATGTACTGTTTGATATTATATTATGTTTACATGAACTGATTAGGTACATATCTTTCCAAGAGTTTTCTCCTTGATTACTGGTTACATAAGTTGCATTTTTTATTGTTAGATTTGACATAGTCCAAGGTATGTCGTTTGAGAATACAAAAAAATGAGGTGATTCTATTCTAGTTTCCATTAATGCTATTGCCTTTTCGAAGTAAGGCTTATCGCATACATTTCCAAATAATTTGATGTTTTCCAAGCTTAGATAGTCTCCTCTCCTGACATGGAGGGAAATGCTGTTAGTTGAATTTATTTTTTTCAATATGTTATTATTTGTTTCATCTAAAGGATTTTTGAATTTAAATTCATTTTTTATAAGGTTTCTAATAGAAATGAAGTATTTTTCGGAATGCCAACCTCCAAAATAAAAAGTGATTCCTTTAGTTGGTTTTAGATTTATTGTTTTGAAGCTATAATCAAAATTTTCTTGTATTATTTTACAACCAATGGAGTTGAGTATATATTTTAAAGGTTTTAAAATGAATGGATGTTGTTTTGTAAGTAATATTTTAAATATTATAAGTAATATTTTTTGTTTGTTTGTTTCTTCGTAATTTATTGGGAATACCTTATTAAGTTCAAATCCATTATGACTATAGCATAAGTTGATAATGTAGGTTGATTTATTTATACTCTTCTTTTTTAGATAGAAAGCATATTGAGACATTTGGTTACCTAAACCGTTAAATATAACAATAACGTTCATTTTTATTTAGTTTGTACATTGTTTTTAATAAAAACGGCTGGATTGCCTCCCCATATTTGATTGTCAGGAATATTTCTTGATACAACAGAGCCTGCCGCTATAATTACATTTGTTCCAATTCTTACGCCTTTTAAAATAATAGATCCCATTCCAATAAAAACATTATTGCCAATTGTAACAGTTCTTGATTTCATATATTCCTCATCATATTTAGTGCGCCAATGAATAGGGTTTAACGAATGGAAATCCGAATCCATAATTGTTACACCTCCTCCAATCATTACATTGTTGCCAATTTCAACAGAATTGGTGGCTACAATCGTAGTATTGCTCATAGCTACATTGCTACCAATTTTGAGTAGTGCTTGTGGGTATACTAAAATCTTACATCTTTTATTAATACCCAAAGTGCTTGATTTAGCATTATTAACACATGCAAAATTTTCTCCAATTTCACACTTTCCACTTTTTGCGACTTGCACAATTGGGATTCCAACACTATCTATTGAGGAGTAATCTATATTATTAGCAATAAAACTTATATTCGTTATATAATAATAATATCTTCTCTTTATACCTTCTGTTATCTTCTTGATATCAAATAATAATATGAATATGAATTTAAGAGACTTTAAATAATGCATATTGTAAGTTTATTTAACAATTAAATGTCATATAGTTAACCTGAAATTTTATTAATTATGGTTGGCAATATTGTTATTTAAAGAAGTGATTATATACAAATCTTCTAATAAAGGAGAGGCTCATTCCCGTTGCAAAAAATGAAATTAATAATGTAATCAGAATCCAGATAATGATTGCAGATTTAGCGTGCAAATGAGGCTCTATAATCAATGAAATTAGACAAACTAAAAAGGCAGTTATTAATGGTATACCAATATCATTTAAATACCATTTCAATTTTTCGTGAGTGAGATAACTTCGAAAAAATATTGGTACCATAAAAATTATATAAGTACTATTCATAACAAGCCATGCAATTGACGCGCCAATTCCTCTCATCCAATTAACCATAATAATTATTAATGGAACAATGATAATAGCCTGTATAAGATTTGTATATGTAACAAGGGTAGGCCAACCAAAAGCTGTTGCACAATTAGAAGGAAGAGTAGCTGTTCCATTAAGCATAATACCTAAAACCAAGAAATCAACAATTAAATATGAATTTTCAGCAATAATTGGATCATTAGTCCAAAGCAAAAGTATTTTATGTGAAAAACAAACAAAAATGGCAACTATTGGGAAAAGCAATAAGGATAATAATTGAGAAGAATGATGGAATAAACTTTTAAGATTTTGAGTTTTGCTTAATTCATTTAGTTGAACTAATCTGGGAAATAAAGCATTAACATAAGGTATTATAATCATCCAAATTGAAGAAGCAAATGTCGCTGCCAATGAATAATAACCAAACATTTTTAACGTAAGCATTTTACTTAATATTATTTTGTCGAGTTGAGAAAGAATAATACCAATAATAGAACTTGTAGAAATTGCTAAAGCATATTTCCAAATGCCTTTTAGAATTGAAATGTTAAACTTTGCTTTTTTTTGTGATTTAGATAAACATATCCAGATAGAAATATAGAATGCAACGCTTCCAACTAAGCTAGAAATTGCTTGCCAGATAAAAAAAGCTTCAATGGTTGGTGATACAAGCCATAATACTAGGATTGCACCTATTCCTCGTAAGGTTCCTATAAAAGTTAAAATAATATTAACAAGGACTTGTCGTTGTAACCCCATCAGGCCTCCTTGATAGAGTGATATCGGAAAATTTAATGCTATTGCTACACCCATAAATTTAATAGCAGTTAAAGCTGAGTTAGGGGACAGAACCTGAATTTTTAACCATGAATTGGCAATAAAAGATGCAACCAAAAATACGATAATTCCTGCGATTATTGCAATTCCCCAATAAATCAGTTCAAGTGTTCTAACTAAATCTTTTTGTTTATTAGCTGTCCCTTCTTTTGCAGAATATCGGGCAAGTTCTCGGTTCATCGTTGCTCCTATTCCAAAATCAAGGATACCTAACATTCCACTAAGAGAGGTGAAAAAACCAACAAGGCCGTAAGCTTCTATTCCTAAGTATTTTAAATAAAATGGGACTAGTATAAAACTTAGTAACGCAGACCAAGATCTGCCTAAATAATTAGCAATAATATTGCGAGTTAAAGATGGCATCAATAGTTTGAAATAAGGGTTAATAAATTTGTTATAACATTTATTGCTAACGTATAAAAAATTTTACGTTTTTTGAAGAAAACATAAAATCAGTATCTTATTGAATATATTTACTACATCATAATTGATTAATTTTCTTATTATCGCTGACATCATTTTGATTTGCGTTCAACAATAAATTTCTTTCAATGATAATAATTCCACTCCCAATGGATACTCCTAATAATATCATTACGGCCAAAATTAATGCTGCTTTAGGCTTACTATTCATCAAAGGCATTTCAGCAGGTTCAATCACGGTAAATACCGGCGTTTGTTCCTGTACCTTTAATTTAGCCTGCTCCAATTGTTGTGCCATGGTATTATAGATGCTGGCAGCCAGGTTAACCTCTGTTTGTAAACGCTCGGTGCTGGTATTTACAGATGCCAAAATAACATTTAGGTTCTGATCGCGATGGGAAGCTAAAGCCTGTTGTAATCCGAAATATTTATCTCGGGCTTCGTTATAACGGGCAGTAATGAATTCGAGATCTTTTTTGGCTTTCCCGGTTTGGTAGTCGATAATATATTTTTTGAGACTTGCAATTACAGAGTCTGTTAATAAGGCCGAGGCAAGAGGGTCTTGGGTTTCAACTGAGACTGTTAGGGTGTTACTTGTTGAGCTTGTTCCTTCTTCTGTTTTCACTTTAATGCAATTAGCTAAGACTCCTGCAATTTGGGCTTGTTTTTCGGTAAGGCATAAAGGTCCTTTGGTTTTAGCAGGAAGAAGGTTGTTTGGGTTTTTATCATTTTTGAATGCTCCAATAATTTTTCCGGGAAGCCCTATAGTATAGCCAAAGATTGTACTGATTAGCGAAGGCTTGGTATAGTTCTCGAAATAGTTGGCTACAGTGATGGTTTTATTTGTTTTGGATTCAGTTACCTTTTGGTTCATCACTTCCAGAAGAAACGGAGTACTTTTTACGATGTCTGGGTAAAGATCTACGGTAATAGAACCTCCTCCTGAGGCTCCGTTAAGGTTTATACCAGCCAAACTTGCCAGTCCGGATAGCTGTCCCATGCCGCCACTTTTAGAACTGATTTCAGAAAGTAAGGTTGTCTCTGATTTGTATTCTTTTGGTGTGCCAAGTATGATAATAATACCAACAACAAAGGATATAGCTACCGATATATAAATAGTTTTCCGTCCAGCCCATATTTTTTTGAATACTTCGATGAGGTCTATTTCGTCGGTCGACGTAGGTTTTGAAGGAGAGGTATTTTCTGATTGTGGAGACATGTTATGTGTTCAAAAGTTTCAAGTTCAATGTTTGGTGCTCAAAGTTTCTGATTAACCGGTGCAAATTTAGTATTTTTTATAAACGAGCCCCGGTGGAAGGAGAATTCTTTACTACTATTCATTTGTCATAACCTTATTGTTCAATGAGGTATAAGTCATATGCGGGATTTAAAAAGGTTTATGTAACTCATTTGTTATTAGGTCAAACATCTCAAATTTATAAACCTGGCTTCACAGGTTCCTATTCTCGAATATGCTTTAATCGTTTTCCAAAGTTGTAGCGTACAAAATTTAAATTTTTGTATCTGGACGCTTTTGATCCAATATTTGTTCCAACTCATTGCATTTTGACCGGTCGGTATCCAACGCTTTTTAAAAATCTGCTAAAGCGTATTCCGATGAGACTATTAGTTGATGGATTTTGGCGTTAAACTCCATATAGGGAACGATGCTTTCTTCCAGTTTCTCCTCAATGGCAATTTTTGCTTTAGGGGGATACGTTCGCTGCCCCAGATTCCTACGCCGATATCGCTGTTATGCCGGGCATTACCGCACGCACGACTACCAAACAGGAATACCCTGTCAATATGCTTTAATATGATTTGCCGGGTTAGAGCTATATTATCAATTTCGGTCATTGCTGTAGTCGCTAAAATTAGCGGGAGCGAAGATAGTGTTTTTAGGTAAATTGAGAAGTGAAATTTCGAGTTTTATGTTGGAGGTGCTTAGGTATTAAGTGTTAGCCTTGGACTTTTTGAATTGATCATCTAATTTATTATCAAAAGGTTTTATTAATACATTGTTCTTTTGCCTTGATGCAAAAGAACCAAAAAATCAAGGACGCTGAACTCTATACGGTGCTTCGTGGTATAGGTATTGCTTCGTGGCTCGACCGGCGACCGGCGCTACTGCCTAATAATAAGCCATGACCAGGTATATATAATTGGGAATGGTTGATGAAATACAACCGATGACCTTGGCCGGTGAACCAAAAAACAAGGAGAAAGGTCGGAAAAATCGCCTTTGTTTGAGTGGCCGAGGTACGAGGACGCGAGTTTAGGCGATTTCCGGCATTGACCCGTAGTTCTTTGAGTGAAGCGGGCGAAGTCTTGATCTCTTTTGCTTCCTTTTCTGGATCAAGCGAGAAAAGGAAGATAATGAATTGATCATCTAATTTATTATTAAAAGGTTTCATTGTTACATTGTCCTTTTGTCTTGAAACAAAAGAACCAAAACTTTTCTCACGAACGGAGGTGAGTAACTTCAAGGACGCTGAACTCTATACGGTGCTCCGTGGCTTAGGTGTTTCTTCGTGGCTAGACCAGCGTCCGGCGCTACTACCTAACCATTGGCTCAGGCCAAGGTATTTATACAACGAATTAATCAATCTGACATGTTAACTTGTAACACTTTGTTATTGAGCTGTTTTAGTCTTGGTTCTTGGCTTTTGATTCTTGTGTTCTATATATTGGGGAATGATTGATGAAATACAACCGTTGACCTTGGCCGGTGAGCCAAAAAACAAGGAGAACGGACGGAAAAATCGCCTTTGTTTGAGTGGTCGAGAACTGTCCGTCAGGATTTTCTATCTGGCCTTAATAAACAATTTATGACCAGATAAGCCGAGACCGCGAGTTTAGGCGATTTCCGGCGTTGAACCGTAGTTTTTTGAGTGAGGCGGGCGAAGTCTTGATGTCTTTTCGCTTCCTTTTCTGGATCAAGCGAGAAAAGGAAGATGATGAATTGAGCATCTAATTCAGCTAATAGCCGATTATCATTCGCATTTCCAATGCATCGAAGGGGAAAAGGCTGTTTCGTCAAAAGACGACCAGAATACGAACCCTTCGATCATTTCTGTTTGATCCTGTATGATAACCGAGGCCTCACCGTCACCTCTCCGGGCTTCCACTGCTATGTATTCCAGGTTTAGGCGGTCGGTTAACCGTACGAGGTTAAGACGGTTGTCCGCCATGGCTAGCCATCCGGTTTTGGAAGCATCCCAACGGAAGGTTATCTGATCCCCGTCTTTTTTAACGGAAAAGCCCACTGCCGGAAGCAGGTTGCCACGGCTTATCTCCATGAGCTCGGGAAACTGAATCTGATCGGTATGGCCGAAAGCCGTCCAGTTGCTTTTTACAAACAAGCTGTATGGTGTCATTCCTCCGGTCATGGGTAGGGTCGCCCAAACCCTGTCGATGATGGAACGCTTTACGCTTTTGGCCAGGGTATGTATAGCCTGAAATGATTTTTGGTGCAGGTCCTGCTGTGCCGTTGATTTGTGATTTTTCTTTGGTTGTGGTGCAGCACGCATATATACCTTACCGTTTCTTTCATAGATGATCCAATCACCTACCCGGCCTCTGAGTTGGTATAAAGGACTGTTTTTAGGAACTCTTGCCATCGTTTGATGTTTTAGTTGTAGATAAAATGATAGTTAGGTAATTAAAACTTCCCCGACTCCTTTTTGGAAAGGAGGGGATTCTATCCCCCAAGATGAGGTACAGAGTGGTCATCTACAGATTATCAAAATAATATAGTACATCGACGTTAAAGATAATATATATAATTTATAGCTTTAAATCACATTAACTTTAGTAGTAGAATACTATTATAATACCTTTTGATATTTAATAGATACGTTTAAGGTAAAGATAAGGTATAGATGATATATAAAGGGAATACCTTTTTAAGTTTTGCGAATCATTATTTTTTAGGATTTTAAAAGAAAAAGCGGACTCCTGTACCAGTGCACGAATAATTCTGGGAGTGGAGGGAACCCGGATTGCGCGGAAATAGAAACTTTTGACAGATACTTTAGGGTGCGAAGCAGAATAATCGAGAGTAATCTTGAAGTCCTGCTGTTTCCATCTCCAAATGGATGACGGTTTATGAAATTATAATGGAGGCCAGTAATTAATCTTATTATACCTGTCTTGTTTTTCTTCCTATTCGACAGGCGAGGATAAGTGGAGGCAAATAAATAAGCTAATTTTTGTCAGGCGATGAAATGAGGGGCACAGCCTATAATGTACCAGACTCGATTTGGTGCATTATGCCTTTCTGCCTTTACGCTATTAGCTTTAATATCTTTCCCCCTCTCCAATTGGAGAGGGACGGGGTGAGGTTTGTTATGTTTTATTTTTTCAAATACGTAATCAGCGTTACAATCATTACCCCGACGGAGGTGACTGAAGAGGTGAGCCCGATAATTTCGCCGGTAGACATTTTTTTGTGTTCAGGTTTACGGGGTACTACAATTTCAGAGCCTGGCAATACCTTGGGATAGAAAGAACAGAAAAGAAATCGTTTGGTGCTTTTTACTTCGCCATTGGGGTAGATTACATACGATTTGCGTTTTTGGGCGTTATCGGCAAATCCTCCCGCCATCGAGACATAGTTGCTTAGGCTGTTGGAACGTTGGTATCTTACCAAAACTGGTAACATTACTGCTCCGGTTAGACGTACCGTCTGGAATTTCTTTGGAATGGAGAGTACATCACCCTCCTGAAGGAAAAGGTCGTAATCAGAACCCGGGTGTGCCAGAATTTTATCGAGATTAATGGCTAGCGTCGATTGCGTTTCCTGAATTTCGTTAAGCATTAATGAGGAGTCCCGCTGTTGACTAAGATGTTTTAATGCTTTTTGTCGGGCTTCCTTATCAATATATAACTGACGTGTTAATTTAGCTCCGGCAGGAAATGCCTCGGAAGTCAGTCCTCCTGATCTTTTGATGAGATCGGAAATGCGTTCGTCGCGGGTTTTAATGCTGTAATTTCCGGCGAATGCAACTTCTCCGTCGATTTTGACGAGCGTTTGGGCAATGTATCCCGGCGAACGGCGGATGAATACCTGGTCAAATGGTTGTAATATAAACTTTGAGGCCTGGGCATCGAGTTTCAGGTCCTTTCCGATAGGGAACTGGAAAATTTCGGCTACCTGGTCGGGACGGTTAATGGCCATATTATCTTTTATCCGGCGGGCAACTTCGAGGTGGGCGAATGAGGCAGCTTCAGTAAATCCTCCGGCCATTATCACGATATCTTCCACGGTAGAGTTCTCTGCAAATTTGTAGGTTCCGGGATGACGGATTTCTCCATCAATGGAGACTGTACAGGTATCGCGAAGATCAAAAATGGAGGATACTACAACACTATCTTCCCGTTGTAACTGGACATCTTTAATCGAATCGTTCCCTGATAGATCTACAGGCATCATTCCGCGAGTATAATCGTCGCGCAAGCGAAATATTAAGATTCGGTTCTTGAAGGCGTCTGGCTGAAGGCCATCGGCTTTTTTTAATAATTTTTGGATAGATGAGGCTTCATTTAAAGCATAGATTCCTGGTCGGTAAACGGCACCTTTTATCTGAACCCGATTTTCATATAATTTATATATTTTCCCCACAACTATTTCATCTCCGTTAGCGATGTGAAAAGTGTCGATTTGTGATGCGAGCAGGTCAATTACTTTCATCTCTTTGGATGTTTTCCGTACCACCTGCAATTGTTGGGCAAATGATTGGGACGTATATCCGCCTGCGAAGTAAATCAGGTCTTTGAGGGTTTCTGTCGATTTTACGTCGTAAAGTCCGGGTCTGCGGACTTCGCCATTTACTGAAACCCTGTTTTTGAAAGAACTTATAAAGATGACATCCTGATCTTCGAGGCGCATGTTATGGGGCAGTTCGCCTTTCAGTAGGAAATCATAGAAGTCGAGGTCGGCAACTGTTTTTTGGCTACGGATTACTTTGACGCTTCTAAGGGTACCGTTAATACTCGGGCCTCCTGCGACGTATAAGGCATTGAAAACGGTGGCCAACGAAGGTAACGTATAGGTTCCCGGCGTGGTAATGTCTCCCACAATGTTTACCTTGATACTGCGAACTGCTCCAAGGCTTACTTTTAGGAAGGTATTGCCGGCACGTAATCCTGCGTATATTTTACTTAATTCGTTTTTAATTTTTCCGGTAGCTTCTTCTATTGTCATCCCATTGATGTAGATCGGGCCTACGTTGCTGATAATGAGATTTCCTTCCGGATTTATTTTTTGATGATAGGTCTGTTGCGAAGCTCCCCAAATATCAATATACACATCATCGCCTGTTCCTAACTGGTAGTTTTTGGGGGTTGGGATATTCAGATTGGGGGTAAATGACAGGTTTTTATTGTTAAACAGGGAATATCCAAAGAGGCGTTCTTTGATCGAATCTCTTTTAGATTGTGCGGGATTTGAGGTATTGTCCTGTTCCGTATAAGTCCGCTCACGTGTTTGTGTTGCATCCGATGATGTAGTCTTTGACGTACTGGTTCCGTTCATCCTGCTTTTTAGCTTGTCGATATCGGATTGGGAATATCCTTTGGCCCTGGCTGCTGCTTCCAGTTCAGTTTGGGACATGCCCGATTGTTGTGCCTTGGTTTGGATGGCTTTTATCTGGTCGTCGGATAAGCTGTTGACCTGAACGGTATTGGGGTTTACGTCCTGGGCGAATAGAGAAGAATTGTTACCACAAAGGGCTGCTGTCAAAACGAGACATGCTAAAACAGACTGGTATAATTTCATGCTAAAATCAAATTGCTTAAGACATTACAGTGAACAATACGCCTTATAATAAATTTTTATAAGTCGGTGCGAAAATAAACAAAAGAAAGATACCTGAACCAAAAAAATGTTTTTTTTCATGAAGGGGTATCAGCTTTTGGGAATGAGCTGTTAGCAGCAATTCCCCTTACATCTTCTAGCCTCTTTTAACTTCCCTTCTTTTCAGCTATTTTGAGATTCTGAAAAAAGATGTATGTTTGCACTCAGTAATAGTTAAGGTATAACTGAGCCTTTATACTTAATACTCAGTACTATATTTTATGGGATCTTAGCTCAGATGGTTTAGAGCATTACCTTGACAGGGTAGGGGTCGTGGGTTCGAATCCCTCAGGTCCCACAGAAAAAACCGGCTTCAATTTTGGAGCCGGTTTTTTTTATATTGTTAGAGGTAACCATTATTTTTGAATTTTTAGCGATGAAACATCCATTTCCTAACGGTGTTTTATTTGAGTATGGATTTTAAATTTGAAGTGTGCCAATGAAACTTTCGAAAGAATTGGTCAATGATTTACCCCGGCGGTGGACACGTATTCGTAAACAGATGGAATTAGCAAAAGCCGATGCATGCCTGCTTTCGGGGACTGAAAACTTGTTTTATGCTACAGGCATGGTTTTCAGCGGATATTTTTACCTGCCGTTGAGTGGCGATCCGTTATACTTTGTGAAACGACCGGTTGGACTTTCGGGCGATAATGTCATTTATATCCGTAAACCCGAACAAATACCCGAAGCTTTGACTGAAAACGGATTTGAACTGCCTGATGTCGTTATGCTTGAAAGTGAGGAGTTGAGCCATGCCGATTGGTGCCGCCTGGAAAATGCAATGAAACCTGCCCGTGCTATCAGCGGAACACCAGCCATACGGATTGCCCGCAGCGTTAAAACAGCTTACGAAATTGGGCAATTTAAATTATCGGCACAGTATCATACCGAAGTCTATAATCAGATACCTTCGCTATATAGGCCAGGAATGACAGATCTGGAATTTTCCGTAGCCATCGAAGGGGCCATGCGCTTAAAGGGATGTTTAGGCATGGTTCGTGTTTTTGGAACCAGCATGGAAATATTTATGGGAAGTATCCTTACCGGCGATAATGCTGCCGCTCCCTCTCCATACGATTTTGCGTTGGGTGGTGGAGGATTGCATCCATCCATTCCGGTGGGTGCTAACGGTTCTCTGCTCGAAAGTGGGAAAACGGTGATGGTAGATGTGGGCGGAAATTTTACCGGTTATATTACGGACATGACCCGCGTATTTGCTATTGGAGACTTGCCGGAACATGCTTACAGGGCGCACCAGGTAGCTCTTGAAATTCAGAACAGGATTGTGGAAATGGCCGGGCCCGGTGTCAGAGCTGAAGATTTATACGATGAAGCAGTTGCTATTGCTACACGCAACGGATTGGCCGATTGCTTTATGGGTGCTGAACAGCAGGCTAAGTTTGTAGGGCATGGAATTGGAATTGAGCTCAATGAATTGCCGGTTTTGTCGACGCGTTCGAACGATATTCTGGAAGAAGGAATGGTTTTTGCGCTGGAGCCTAAATTTATTATCGCCGGCGTAGGTGCGGTAGGAATTGAAAACTCGTTTGTAGTAACGGCCTCGGGTATTGAGAAGATAACACTTTCGAAGGAGGAGATAATTCGATTGTAAAGGCTGTTGTGTTATATAGAACGCGAAGACGCAAGAGCGCAAAGTAATTTTCATAGCGACTTGGCGACTTCGCGTTTATTTGATTCTTTAGCTAAAAAGGCTTAAACCCGATAATTTCCCGTACATCTTTTAAGGTTTTCGATGCACTTTCGCGAGCTTTTTCGGCTCCCATATTCACCACTTTACGCAGATAATCGTTGTCGGCATAAATTTCCTGGATGCGTTCGCGGATCGGATTTAAGTAATTGACAATATCTTCGGCCACTTGCTTTTTCATATCGCCATAACGAATCTCACAGGCATTGTATTTATCCTTGTAGAATTTGACCATATCGGGCGTTGAAACGATCTTCATGATGGTAAACAGGTTTGCTACCCCGTCGCTCATCTTTTGGTGAGGTTCGGTGGGGCCTGCATCGGTAACTGCCGACATCACTTTCTTGCGGATTACCTTTGGATCGTCGATCAGGTAAATGCCGTTACCTTCCGATTTGCCCATCTTGCCAGAACCGTCGAGCCCGGGCACTTTTACGAGGTCTTTGCCGTAGTTGAAGGCTTCCGGTTCGGGGAAGTAATCTACCTTATATATCTGGTTAAAACGGCGGGCATATTTAGCGGTAATTTCAAGGTGAGGTTTTTGGTCCTTGCCTACGGGGACTTTGGTAGCCCGATGGATTAGAATGTCGGTAGCCATCAACACAGGGTAGGTGAGGAGGCCGGCATTAACATTGTCGGGCTGTTTCCGCATTTTCTCCTTGAAGGTGGTGGTGCGTTGCAATTCGCCAACGTAGGCATTCATATTCATAAGCAGGTACAGTTCCGAAATTTCGGGAACATCGCTCTGCACATAAATCGTAGCAGCTTCCGGGTCAAGTCCGCAAGCCAGATATTCGGCCAGCACCTTACGTACATTGTCGTGAAGGTCGGTGGGCGTTGGATGGGTGGTGAGTGAATGTAAATCGGCAATAAAGAAGAAGCAATTGTATTCGTGTTGCATCTTCAAAAAGTTTTTAACCGCCCCAAAGTAATTGCCCATGTGCAGGTTTCCGGTGGGTCTTATTCCGCTAAGTACAGTATCCATGTTTATTTATTCAAAAATTTCAGATTCAAAGTTGAAGTTGCAAAACTACAATAAAAGTTGTTTCGCTTTTGCTAATTACGCAAGAGGATTACTTGAAAAATGGAGACATATTAGGTTTTTTGAAGATAAGATTTTTTTTGATCGAAAAATTTTATACAAAATGATATTGTTTATTTTTTTTATTTATTTTAGTAACAGTTTTAAAGGAAATATTTATAATTTAGATATAGCGTAATTATTTATTAATCAATTTCCAACTATGAAAAGAATGTATTTCTTGAGCCTGTTTATGCTCATGTTATCAGTAATTTCCTGTAAGAAGGAAAACACAAAAGATTCGAATGGTACGGTTGAATTTTCTGTTTCGTTGGGCTCTTCCAACCTTCTGAAGAGTACCTCTGCCGACTCTATGTCCGTGGCTTCGGCTATAGTGGTTACAATCGAAGACCTGAACGGTAAAGTGCTTTATAATAGTGAGCGTGTGGAACTTTATAATATGAATGGTTCCTATATCAGTAAACCGTTATCGCTGGTTCCGGGTAACTATAAACTGACAAAGTTTATGGTTGTTGACAAGAACTCGAATGTACTTTACCTGACTCCAGTGTCCGGTTCCGCCAAAGCATATCTGGTGAATAAGCCATTGGCGATCAGTTTTGCAGTGGCTAAAGATCAAGCAACTAAGATAGGTCCTGAAGTGATTAGTGCAAAAGGCTCACAGCCGCAGGATTTCGGTTATGCTACGTTTAGCTTCAATGTCGTAAAAACGTTTAATTTTTTGATGGGCGTTTTCGTTTATAACAGTACTTCGCAGAATTTTGAATTGACTTCGGCCACAGTGACTGTTTCTTCGGATTCCAGTTCAACTTTTACCAAAGCAATAAAGGCCGTAACCGATACATTCACCGTAAGGGATGGACTTAGTCGGTATATTTTAAAGGTAACCAAAGATGGCTATCAAACGTGGAGTGATACGCTCTCGGCTTCCGAACTGAAACTTTATTACAGCTCGCTCGACAAAGGCCCTCTGAAAGTTATTCTACAGAAATCATCAGGTAACGATGGTCTTGTAGCATATTATAAGTTTAATCAGGATGTGAAGGATTATAGCGGGAACAATAATAATGGAACTTATTATGGTCGTAAATTTTATGGTTTTGGTATTAATCAGGATACTTTATCATCACTTGATTTGAATGGTTCTACGGATTATGTGGTAGTAAAGAATTCCCCTTCACTTAATACAATAGGAAAACAAGTTACATTAGGTGCCTGGGTCTGTCCATCTTCTTTTTATGGCAATGGTGCTAATTCCATTATTTCAAAATTTGACAATATTGTTACTACTGAGTATAACCTTACTTTTTGTAGTGATTTTTATAATGGAGGAGGGTCTAAAATTAATTCCTCTTTTCAGTTTTGTGTAATAACTGATAAGGGAACCTTTGTTGTAACTACCACTGGCGGGTCAGATTTCCAATATAATTATTTTCAATATCAGCCATATAATTGGTATTATGTTGTTGGAACCTATGATGGAAGTTATATTAAACTTTATGTTAATGGGGTGTTAAAAGCTTGGCGTTCTGCTTTTGGAACTATATTGACTTCTAATGGTGATGTCTTTATTGGAAAGCATCCGAATTTGACTCGTCCGGATTATGATTTTACTAAAGGAAAGATTGATGAAGCCCGGATTTATAGTCGTGCCTTAAGTCAGGATGAAATTATACAATTATATAAGTTAAAATAATAAGTTTTTGAAATATAGTAATTAGCTATTAATTAATGATTAAGATTATGAAAAAGTTGTGTTTTTTAAGTCTGGTTATGCTAGTATTAGCGATAACATCCTGTAAGAAGGAAAACGCAAAAGATTCGAATGGTACGGTTGAATTTTCGGTTTCGTTAGGATCTTCCAGCCTTCTGAAGAGTACTTCAGCCGACTCTACGGCCGTGGCTTCGGCTATAGTGGTTACAATCGAGGACCTGAATGGTAAAGTGCTTTACAACAGTGAGCGTGTGGAACTTTATAATATGAATGGTTCCTATATCAGTAAGCCGTTATCGCTGGTTCCGGGTAACTATAAACTGACAAAGTTTATGGTTGTTGACAAGAACTCGAATGTACTTTACCTGACCCCGGTGTCCGGTTCCGCCAAAGCCTATCTGGTGAATAAGCCATTGGCGATCAGTTTTGCAGTGGCTAAAGATCAAACAACTAAAATAAGCCCTGAAGTGATTAGTGCAAAAGGATCACAGCCGCAGGATTTCGGTTATGCTACGTTTAGCTTCAATGTCGTAAAAACGTTTAATTTTTTGATGGGCGTTTTTGTTTACAACAGTACTTCCCAGAATTTTGAATTGACTTCGGCCACAGTGACTGTTTCTTCGGATTCCAGTTCGACCTTTACAAAAACAATAAAGGCCGTAACCGATACATTCACCGTAAGGGATGGACTTAGTCGATATATTTTGAAGGTAACCAAAGATGGCTATCAAACGTGGAGTGATACACTCTCGGCTTCCGAACTGAAACTTTATTACAGCTCGCTCGACAAAGGCCCTCTGAAAGTTATTCTACTGAAATCATCAGGTAACGATGGTCTTGTAGCGTATTATAAGTTTAATCAGGATGTAAGGGACTATAGTGGGAATAACAATAATGGAACTTATTATGGACGTAAATATTATTCTTTCGGACATAATCAAGATACTCTTTCTTCTATAGATTTGAATGGGTCTACCGATTATGTGGTTGTAAAGAATTCAAACTCTCTTAATAGCATTTCACGTCAGATTACACTGTGTGCCTGGGTTTGTCCATCTTCGTTTTATGGAAATGGTTCCAATTCTTTTATTTCGAAGATTACCCCAAATAATTCCGCTATATTTAGTTTGGGCTTAAGCAGTGATCTCTATAATGGTGGAGGGCATTATGAAAATTCCCGTTTTATTTTCTACGTTGGCACCAGCACTGGTACGTATCCTGTTACAACTACAGGAGATGCGTCAACTACAGATTGTAAGTATGTGTATTTTCAATATCAATTGAATAAATGGTATTTTGTTGTTGGAACCTATGACGGAAGCATTGCTAAGCTTTATGTCAATGGGGAGTTGAAAGCATGGCGTTCGTTTACTGGAAATATAGTTGCATTTAATGATGATGTTTACATTGGGAAATATCCACATATGGATCGTTCCTATTATGACTATACTTCTGCTAAAATCGACGAAGCCAGAATTTATAGCCGGTCATTAAGTCAGGATGAAATTCTCCAACTATATAAACAGCGATAAAGATTTTGTTGATTTTGATTGATAAGAGCGCAAGCGGTCGGAAAGTGACGCTTGCGCTTTTTATTTCATGATACGAGCAATATTTATTATTTTTTGGTTGCTCCCGCAACAATTAATATCTTCGTGCTCTGAAAAATTAATAGTATGGAATCTACCCGTCAAAGTAAAGTTGCCCGTCAGCTTCAGAAGGATCTTGGAGATATTATCCAGCGTATGGGTAAGGATGTCCTCGAAGGCCGTTTGGTAACGGTAACCGTGGTACGCATGAGCCCCGATTTGAGCGTTGCCAAGGTATATCTGAGTATATTCCCATCGGAAAATCAAAAAGAGTATTTGAAGAATTTTTGTACCCATACCAAAGCCATCCGCAACGAGCTTGGACAACGGGTACGTAACCAACTGCGCATCGTTCCCGAACTTGCCTTTTTTGTCGACGACAGTCTTGACTATGTCGAAAAAATCGATCAATTGTTAAAAAAGTAACTCATTACCATGCAATACGATCCTATCAAACGCTTTCTGGGTAAAATATTCAATTCAACTCCTATTCTGCGGGTGTTGTTTTATAAGATGCTCGATCTGTTATTATTGCGTACCTGGCATATTAAAAAGGAAATCAGGCAAATACGGAAGTGCTTTCCCGAAAAGGCCGAAATTCTTGATGCCGGTTCAGGTTTCGGACAGTATGTTTATTATATATCAACGCTTTCGCCGAAGTGGAATATTAAAGGCGTAGATGTTAAGGAAGAACAGATTGCCGATTGCAACCGGTTTTTCACGAAACTAGGGCGTGGCAACCGGGTTGTTTTTGAAGAAGCTGACCTTACCAAATATAGCGAACCTGAGCGGTTTGACATGATCCTTTCCGTGGATGTGATGGAACATATTCTCGAAGATGTTGAAGTCTTTAAAAATTTTAATAAATCGCTTAAACCCGGAGGCGTGTTGCTGGTTTCAACTCCGTCGGACCAAGGCGGTTCGGATGTTCATGACGATCACGAAGCTTCGTTCGTTGGCGAGCATGTTCGCGACGGATACAACATCATCCAGATAGAAGAAAAACTTTATACCGCAGGCTTCTCTAAGGTTGAAGCATATTATTCGTATGGCTGTCCCGGTAAAATATCGTGGAAGCTGTCGATGAAATATCCGATCCTGATGGTAAATACAAGCAAGCTGTTTTTGTTAGTGCTTCCTTTCTATTATATCGTAACCTTTCCATTTGCTTTGATCCTGAATTATTTCGATGTTAAGCAAAAGCATCAGTCGGGCACGGGGCTTATTGTTAAAGCGTTTAAATAATTAAGCGATTAGGTGACGAAGTGATTAAGCGACTAAATGAACCCTGAAACCTGTAACTTCTAACTTGCAATAAAGCTTTGAAACTCCCGATATACATAGCAAAACGCTATCTGTTTGCCAAGAAATCCCACAATGCCATTAACGTTATTTCTGCCATTTCGGTGGCCGGCGTTACCGTTGGTACCATGGCTTTGGTTATTGTTTTATCGGTTTTTAATGGCTTCGATTCGTTAATTCAGAAGCTTTATAATACGTTCGATCCGGATTTAAAAATTACGATTGCCGAGGGCAAAAGGTTTATCCCTTCCGACACTGTACTTGGTAAACTCTCGAATATTAAGGGCGTTGCATCGTGGTCTAAAGTAGTGGAAGAAAATGCTTTGCTGAAGTATGGCGAGAAGCAATTTATCGCTACCATTAAGGGTGTTGATGATAATTTCCAGCGGATCAATGGTATTGATACCATGATTATTGACGGGACTTTTCAGCTTGAGGATAAGTCTATACCTTATGCAGTTATTGGGCAGGGGGTGGCTTATTTTTTGCAGGTCAATCTTAAAAATATCCTTCCCATCGATATTTATCTTCCCCGTAAGGATGCTTCTATGTCTATTGCTCCGGAAAATGCTTTTTCACACGAGCATTTATTTCCTTCCGGGATTTTTGCCATTGAGCAGGAGCATGATGGAAAGTACATGATTGTACCATTGAAGTTTGCCAACAAATTACTTGGCGATTCACTCTCGGTTACCGCTATCGAGGTTAAAATGGCTAAGGATAGTGATCCCGAAGCTGTTCAAAATGAAGTGGAGCAGCTGTTTGGCGATAAGTTTAATGTTAAAAACCGATTTCAACAAAAGGAACTGTTTTATAAAATTATGAAGTATGAGAAATGGGCTATATTTTTCATACTCATGTTTATACTGATTATAGCTTCGTTTAATATCGTAGGCTCATTGTCGATGTTGATAATCGAAAAGAAGAAGGACATTGCAACTTTTCATAGTTTTGGGGCCGATCGGCTCCTGATACGTCGTATTTTTTTGTACGAAGGTATGATGATTTCGTTTTTTGGAGCATTTGCCGGAGTGGCATTGGGACTTATTGTTTGTTTCCTTCAACTGAAGTTCGGATTTGTCGCCTTACAAGGTTCGGGTGATTTTATCATCAAAGCATACCCTGTTTCCGTTCGTTTTTGGGATGTCGTTGTGATTTTCTTTACAGTTTTGGTAATTGGTTATTTGGCAGCATTATATCCAGTAAAATATATTGTTCGAAAATATCTTCCGGAAAGGTAAATGCTGTCTGTTGGGGAAATTAGTTAATTTTTTCTGAAAGAGTAAACAAAAAATACCTATATTTAAACCGTTATTATTTAACACATTGAATTATAGTTTAAAAGGTGGTGTTTTGTGTTTCGGATGCAGGTTTGGGACTGCTGTTAGTCAATATGGATTTACCGTTTGTCACTAAAATGATTACTTTCATAAAATGAGCATCATAAGAAACATAAAAATGGATATATCGTATAAATATCTAACATTGCGCTTAACTCCCGTTAAATAGTAGAGATTATTTAATAATTGCCGGTATGAAAAAAAAACTTTGCACCCTCTCTTTATTCCTTTTGTTTATAGCTCCGGCATTTGCTCAACAGCTGGATTTTACCGCAAGTGTTGATACGATAAAAATGTCATCCGGGAAAAAAGGGTTTAACGTTACTGTTGAGATAAAGGGTGGTACTCCTGAGTTTCAGGTGTTATGCTCCGATAAACCATTATGGTTAGGTGGTAAAGTAATTTTTACCGGAATAAGGATAACTGATAGAAAATATCAGATTAATAATATCGCACTTCCTGTATTTTATGTATGTGTGATTGATAAGAATAAAAAGTTATCTTGTTTGAGGAACGATGGTTTATTGAAGTAAAGGCCAATTATTCCCTTATTTGTGTTTTGAAATAAAAGCTGCACATTATGTTAAAAGGCGGTTCGGTTTTATTTAAAGGTTTTTGTTTACTAGTTATCCTGTTTAATTGTTTAAACGGTAATGCTATTACTGTTACTGCAAATAATGGGACAATTAGTTGTAAAGGAGGTACTGGAGATATTGCAGTAACCGTTTCCGGAGGAACAGGACCTTATACTTATGATTTGTACAATGGTGTGCCTACTTTTATGGGAGGGACCGGTACTCAGGTTAAAAGTCAGGGAGGGATTAGTACTTCTTCTTATACCTTTAGTGGTTATGTTGCGGGTTCTTATTATGTTCTGGTATATGATAGCAAAAATGCTTCTGCCGGAGATAATGCTCTTTTAACGGAACCAGCCACAGGTCTTTCAGCTTCGGTTACAACCACTGCAACCTCCTGTTCAAATTCTACCGATGGAAAAATAAATGTCACTACTGTAAGCGGGGGATGGCCGGGTTATACATATAATGTTGACGGAGGAACTTTTCAGTCATCTTCGTCTTTTAGCGGTTTAACAGCAGGGTCACATTCTGTAATAGTAAAGGATAGTCAAGGCTGTACGGTTACTGTTCCTGCAACTATTTCGGCCCCGGCACCTGTAGTACCGTCAGTTAAAATAACTTCTGTAAAATGTAATGGAAATTCAGATGGTAAGATAGATGTTACCGGTGTTTCCGGAGGGACTTCGCCTTATCAATACAAATTGGATAAACCCGGAGTTCCCGGTACTTATGGCTCAGTAACCAGTTTCCCGGGATTAAAGGCTGGGAATTATGTACTTACAGTAAAAAGTGCTAATGGCTGTTTTTCTGATCCAATGACAATTACAGTAGCTGAGCCTGCAGTTTTGGATTTTACGGTTTCAGTAGTTAAAAATATTACTTGTTTTGGATCGAGTGATGGTATTATAAAAGTTGTTCCCCAAGGAGGTACTCCATCTTATAGCTATTTGTGGACAGGCGGGATAACCGTAGATAACGTTACTGGTGTTGCTTATGGTGATTACTATAATTGTACAGTTACTGATGCCAACGGGTGTAGTTATAATGCTTCGGTAATTTATGATGAGAGTTTGCCTGGAGCTGTAATTCCTTCGCAAATTGTTATTAACCCAGATCCGGCAGCCCATACCGATGCCTGTCAGGGGCAGAATAATGGTACAATATCTGTTGTAGCATCAGGTGGTACTGCTCCGCTTACCTATTCATTGGGAGCCGGAGGTACCGGAACTTATCAGGCTTCTGGTTCGTTTACAAACCAAGCTCCCGGTACTTATCCGGTTTGGGTAAAGGATTCCCATTCGTGTAAGGTTCAGGGTAAGGATGTTACCATTGCCCAGTTGAGTCTTCCTGTACCTACTATTTCAGGACCTTTAGCGGCTTGTGTAGCTTCGACCAATAATAAATATGTAACCGAAAGTGGAAATTCAGGTTATCAATGGACTGTAGTGGGTGGTACCATAACTTCAGGAGCTGGAACGAACACGATTAATGTTACCTGGAATACGGTAGGAACGCAATCCGTTTCGGTTAATTATACAAATAGTCAGGGGTGTTCTGCTGTTTCTCCGGTTAAAGTAAATGTTACTGTTAATGCAGCAACCAGTGTTACTACCCAACCGGTTTCGCAAACTTTATGTGCCGGAGCTCCGGCGAATTTTAGTGTAGTTGCGGCTGGCACGGGTCCTTTTACGTACCAATGGAAAAAGAATGGTACGGATATAGCTGGTGCAACATCTTCTAATTATTCAATACCTTCGGTTAGTAGCGGAGATGTCGGTAGCTATACCGTGGCTGTAACCGGTACTTGCGGTACTGTAACCAGTAGTGCTGCAACTTTAACAGTAAATGCGGCTACCAGTATTTCCACGCAACCGGTATCCCAAAGTATATGCCTTAATGGTTCGGTTACGTTTAGTGTAGTTGCAGCCGGCACGGGTCCTTTTACCTATCAATGGAAAAAGAATGGCACGGATATTCCGGGTGCTACTTCATCTTCATATACCAAGTCTTCATTAACTGCCGGAGATGCCGGTAGTTATACGGTGGTTGTAACGGGCTCTTGCGGAAATATAACCAGCAACGTTGCAACACTTACAATCAATGCTGTAACCGGAATTACTACACAGCCCGTAACACAAACGGTTTGTTCCGGTACTTCGGTAAGTTTTACGGTTGTTGCTAGCGGTACTGCACCATTTACATATCAATGGAAGAAAAATGGCACGGATATTCCAACGGCCACATCATCCACTTATACAATTTCGGCGGTGGCCAGTAGTGATGCCGGAAGTTATACCGTAGTTGTGACCGGTGCTTGTGGAAATATAACCAGTAATGCCGCAACCCTTACCGTGAATGCTGCAACCAGTATCACCACGCAGCCTTTATCACAATCTGTTTGTACGGGAGTGTCGGCTACCTTCAGTGTAGTAGCCGCCGGTACTGCACCATTTACATATCAATGGAAGAAAAATGGTACGGATATCCCGACAGCCACATCATCCACTTATACAATTCCGGCGGTGATCAGTAGTGATGCCGGAAGTTATACCGTAGTTGTGACCGGTGCTTGTGGAAATGTAACCAGTTCTTCTGCTACATTGATGGTTAATACACCTCCTTCAATTACCTCTCAACCTGTTAGCCAAACAGCTTGCCCTGGAGGAAGTGCGACATTTAATGTTGCAGCTACCGGAACCGGGTTGACGTATAAATGGCAAAAAGGAGGAGTAGATATTCCGGGAGCTACAAATAGTACCTATACGATTAGTCCTGTAGCAGCTTCCGATGCCGGCAGTTATACTGTTGTTGTTAGTGGAACGTGCGCACCGTCAGTGACGAGTAATGCCGTTACCTTGACCGTTAATGCTGCCACCAGTATTACAACCCAACCGGTATCTCAGACTTTATGTTCCGGAGCCTCTGCCACGTTTAGTGTGGTGGCTGGCGGCACCGCTCCTTTTACCTATCAATGGAAAAAGAATGGTACGGATATTTCCGGAGCCACTTCCTCTTCTTATACTATCCCAACGGTGAGCAGTAGTGATGCCGGCAGTTACACTGTTGCAGTAACTGGTACTTGTGGAAATGCAACGAGCAGTGTCGCTACCTTAACAGTAAATGCTGCAACCAGTATTTCTACACAGCCATTATCACAAGCGATATGTCTTGGTTCTCCGGTGAGTTTCAGCGTTACTGCTGGTGGTACAGGACCATTTACTTATCAATGGCAAAAAGGCGGAAGTAATATAATCGGAGCCACATCGTCAACTTATACTATTCCGGCAGTAAATAATGCAGATGCCGGTAGTTATTCGGTGGTTGTCACCGGAGCTTGCGGTAATGCCACCAGTAGTGCGGCAATACTTACGGTTAATGCTATTACCGGGATTACTGCACAACCTTTAAGTCAAACGGTTTGTTTTGGTAGTCCTGTAACTTTTAGCGTAACAGCTTACGGTACAGCACCATTTACGTACCAATGGAAGAAGGGCGGCAGTGATATACCCGGGGCCGCGTCGTCAACCTATACTATTCCGGCAGTGAGTGGCAGTGATGCAGGAAACTATACGGTTGTAATAACTGGTGTTTGTGGAAATGTAACCAGTAATATTGCTACTCTGACTGTGAATCCGGCTACCAGTATTACTACGCAACCTGCATCGCAAACCTTGTGTTCAGGGGGCTCGGCAACTTTTAGTGTGGTAGCTGGCGGCACCGCTCCTTTTACCTATCAATGGAAAAAGGATGGTACAGATATTTCCGGGGCTACTTCATCTTCATATACAATACCGTCAGTAAGTAGTAGTGATGCCGGTGATTATACTGTTAGTGTTTCTGGCCTGTGCGGATCGGTTAACAGTACTTCCGCTAAATTAGTTGTAAACCAACCGGTAAGTATTACAACTCAGCCTTTACCACAGACGGTATGTCAGGGAGCCTCTGCCAATTTTAGCGTTGTAGCTGGTGGCACCGGACCTTATACTTATCAGTGGAGAAAGAATGGCGTAGCTATCTCAGGTGCGACCAGTGCTTCATATAATATTGGTACAACTGCCTTAACAGATAATGGAAATTATGATGTTGTAGTTTCCGGGATTTGTGGAACGCCTGTAACGAGTACAGCTGTTGCATTGAAAGTTAATGCTTTGCCTGTACCTTCGATAACCGGACCTACCGAGGTCTGTAACGGGGCTTCCGGAAATATATATCAAACTGATGCAGGTATGTCAAATTATGTTTGGACAATTTCATCGGGTGGAACTAAAAATTCAGGCGGTGGGAATGTTGACGATAATATTGGCGTGACTTGGTCAGGATCATCTTCTCAAACCGTAACCGTAACATATACTGATGTAAATGGGTGTATACCTTTGCAACCAACGCAATTATCGGTAAATATTACCCAACCACCGTTGGTGAATGCAGGGCCCAATGATACGGTTTGTTACGAATCCCCATATACGGTTCCTAATGCTTCTGTTCAGAATTATTCAACTTTCCGTTGGGTTTCATTAGGAGATGGTAAGTTTGAAAATGGCAGCACGACCATTTCCGATGTACTTAAACCAACCTATACCAGTGGAGATAATGATAAACTGAAAGGATTTGTAGATTTGGTTCTTGAGGCTACCGGTAATGGCGCGTGTGGATTATATCGTGATACTCTTCGGTTGATTATACCTGCTAAGCTTCAAGCTGCTATTGGTGCTCCTAAACCGTTTGATATTACCGCTTCAACCAGAATACAAGTCAGTCTGAAGACCTATAAACACCGGAATATTCAGGACTTGGGATATTATTTAATTGCTCCTGACGGAACCACTATGGTTACCTTGAAGGCTGCCCCCTTGAAACAAAATATCAATTATAACCGTGGTTATGATGCCAATCTTACATTTGATAGTCAACACTCTCCGGCAACAGATACTCTTATAATTGGAGGTGTAGCAAAACCTCTGGGACAATATTCATTACAGGGGACTTATGCTGCCACAGGTGATTGGAGTGTACTGTATAATAAGTTTAATCCATCCGATGGAGGCTGGACTGTTGCTGTACGGGATAATGATAATTTGCTGGGATATTCCCAAGGTAGCATAGTTGATGCCAATATTACTTTTACAAGCTCTGATGGAAAAGTGGTGTCATTTATTTCCGGCGCCGTGGATATTCCGATAAAGAATCCTACAACAACGCCTTATGTTGTAACGTCATACATTGTTCCACTTGGGTTGCGTACAAAATGTGCCAATTCGTGCGATGCTACGGCAGTGGTTAATGTTATAGGAGGTATTGCGCCTTATACATATAAATGGAGCGATGTTAAATTGCTGGCTAAAGATAGCGTACAGCTTTGCAAGGGAACCTATTCGGTTCAGGTTACCGATGCCGTGGGTTGTGTTACAACAGCTTCGGTTAATGTAACCGCACCCGAACCAATTGTGGTGGATAGCATTAAGTATAGCAACGGAAACCCGCTCAAATGTCATGGCGATACTACCAGTATTCGGTTTTATGCTAAAGGCGGTACCGGTGCATTAAAGGTATCTTTAGGATCTGTTATTAAAAATGTTGGGGAGTATTTCCCTCAGTTAAAAGCTGGAGTTGATACTTTCCATATTTTTGATGTTAACGGTTGTACACAGGATGCTATAATTACTATTAGCGAACCGGAGGCTATTGCCATTACAAGTTATTCCAAAAAAGATATTTCCTGTTATCATGCAACTAATGGAGAAATTCATGTAACTGCCAAAGGCGGAAACCTTATCAAGTATCAGCTATTCAATAATAGTTCAAAGACCGTAACTGTTGAAAATAAACTTAGTCCGGATTTTCTTGGATTAACTAAAGGTTTTTACAGGGTTATAGCCAGTGATTCGATTTATGGATGTAAGGCGGATACTTCGGTTGTAATTGAGATTAAAGAGCCTGATACGCTTGTTGTTAAAACAATCAGTACAAATATTTCATGTTTTAATTCTATTGATGGAAAGATTTCATTGGTTGTTACCGGAGGAACTTCGCCCTACTATTATAACTATAATGGAATCTGGAATAAAGGAACTTTAATTACTAATCTGGATGCCGGTATTTATACTATTCAGGTAAGGGATTCGTTGGGCTGTGTAGCTGTACCTGCTAAGGATACAATTACGAAACCGGAACAGATTATTTTAGATCGAAGTAAGTGGTCTAAAGTTGATGCTTTAGATTGTCGAACAAATCCTGGAAAAATTATTGCTGCAGGATCTTATTTAAGTCCTTCATTGGTAAGTGGTTCATTGCTATACTCAACTGATTTAAAAAATTGGCAGGCTTCGGATACCTTGATCGTATATGGAGGGTTGCGTACGGTTTATGTACGTGATGGGCTTGGTAGTATTGGTTGTTATGCAAAAGATACGATTACTGTTGGAGGTCCGCATATTACCATTATTGACCGAAAAGTCACCAACCCGCTTTGCTATGGAGGATCGGATGGTTCAATTATTCTGAAAGCTGTTGGAAATGGTCCGATAACCTATACCATGAATGGATCGGCTGCTAAGGATACGATGCTTAATCTTCCTGCAGGGGTGTATAATTATACGCTTAAAGATACGATGTCTTGTATTGCTCTGTTTGATACTACATTGGTAAATCCGGTACCAATTACTTTTGAGATAAGTGATAAGGTATATAATTCTGCAACTCGTACAGGTTCATTATCGGTTGTGGTTCATAATACTAATGGAACTTATCAGGTTGCTCTGGCCAAAATTAATGAGTCGGGTTCGCAGATCTTTACGGAGGACACCAATACTCCTAAGTACGTTTACTCTAACCTGCCTTTTGGTGTGTATAAACTATTGGCCAGCGATAACACCTGTCACCGGGATACAATGTTCTTTTTTGGAGAAATCGATACCTTAAAAGTTACGAGTGTAACGTTGAAGGATGCAAGCTGTTATGGAACATCCGGTAAGTTTATCTATAATGCTCCAACGGCTACACCTCCCGTTACGGTTTGGGCTTATAATAAGGATAATTTTAGTTCATTTTATAAAGCTAATTTAAAGATACAAGATACAGTGTCCCTACCCGTTGGCAGGTATCATATCGTTGTTTTTGACAATATTGGCAGAAACTGGATAAGCGATACTATTGTTATCAAGGAACCTTCTCCCGTTTATTTCCGGGGAATTACGGTTGATCCTAAATGTTTGAATGCGGTTCAGGATGATGATGCGATAGGTTATATTTATCAGAATCCTATAGGGTTGGATAAAGCCCAGTCTATCAATTATGAGTGGAATAAAAAGTCTTCTTATATCCAATTTAATAAAGAAACGGGTAAACGCGATACTGTTAAGATTGATATTCCGTTGACTTTGGTTCGTGATACTGTAAAGAATTCGGTAGGGTTGTATACTCTTAAGATTACTAATGGGGTTTGCGAATATGATACTATTTATAAGCTTAAGCCTAGAATAAATTTAAGTGTGACTACATTGGATTCCATCATTGGATGTATAGGTGATTCAGTTCATTTGAGATGTACAGCCTCTTCAAATTCGGGAGATAATACATTTATTTATTCCTGGACACCGACGAATTATCTCACTAAGGATAGTACGGCTAGTCCATCTGTAAAAATTACTTATGAGAGTGTTGGCCCTTATTCTGTTAAAGTGACAAATGCCGGATGTTATGAGTTTGGATACCAAGTACTCGCAGCCCATAAAGTTTATGATTTGCAGATTGGTTATTATAACCTTCCGAGCACTATTCAGGAATATCCGGATACGGTTAAGACCCGACAGGGAACTGAATTGATCTTTGATACTTATCCTCCGGTGCCTTTTGTTCATTATAGTTGGATACCTAGTGGAGATACAGTTTCAGCAATTACCTATAGACCTGAACATTCTGATCATTTGATATTGACTGTAGTTACTTCAGACGGTTGTGTCGAAACCGATTCGGTTTATATTAAATTTCCAGATAAAGTTATTCCTCCAACGGGTTTTACCCCTAATGGAGACGGTATTAACGATGTGTGGGAGATTGATCATATTGAGGATTATCCGAATGTTTTGGTAGAAGTCTATAATCGTTGGGGATCCCTCGTATTTAAATCAAAAGGGTACGACAACGTTACTCCCGGAAAAGTATTTGATGGGACTCGAAATGGACGCCCTCTGCCTATAGGTACTTACTACTTTATTATCAAATTGAATGATGGGTATGAGTCTCAAAATGGTACTGTTACTATTATGCGATAACAACGAAAAATTAAGTGCATGGATTTTCTTTTAAATAAAGGAAAAGGGATGAAGAAGATATTAACTTTTAGCATTCTACTATTGGCATTTTTGAAGCCTCTGTTTGCACAACAGGAGCCTCAATACACCTTGTATATGCTTAATCCGTTCCTTATTAATCCGGCTATTGCCGGGACTTACGATTATTATCAGATTCGTACCAATCACCGGTTTCAGTGGACCGGATTAAAAGATGCTCCTGTCACTAATTCAATCAGTGCTTTTGGACCTCACAGTAAGAAGCCTTTAGGTTTTGGCGGCTCAATTTATAACGATATTACCGGACCAACAAGTCAAACAGGGATTAACGGTGTATGTGCGTATAATTATCAGGTTTCAACTGAAATTAAAGTTTCCGGTGGGCTTCAGTTAGGGCTTATGCAATATAAAGTGGACGGGACTAAAATAACGACTCATGACGAAGTCACTGATCCGGTTTTGGGCAAGGAGGTTTATACTTCTCTTCTTCCGGATGCATCTTTTGGGGTGTATGCTTATGCCACTTCGTTTTATGGAGGTATTTCGGTTCAGCATTTGTTTTATAATAAGTTTCATCTTAGCAATACAGATACTGCCGGAAACCGTTTGCGGCTTCATTACAATTTAATAGGAGGTTATCGTTATGATATTACCGGACGTGGAGAATGGATTCTTGAACCGTGCCTGATCCTTAAAAAAGTTGTTTCTACGCCCTATCAGTTTGAGTTAAATGCCAAGCTTATTTATAATGATATGATTTGGGGCGGATTTTCGTATCGTACCCAGGATGCATTTTCGATTGTTCTGGGTTATACCTATCAAAAAAGAATATTTGTAGGTTATTCTTACGATTTAAGTATGAATGATTTACGTAAATATTCGATAGGTTCTCACGAAGTTGTAATCGGCTATAATTTTGATGCTTTAAAGAAAGCGAAGAAAAAATCAGGAAAAAATTCAAAGAAGAGGTAATTTTGCGGGATGAAAAAATTAGTGTTTGTACTGTTCTTATTAACATCCCTGCTCTCCTGTAAAGATAAGAAAGCCGGAAATATTATACCCCGCGACGTATTTGTGGATATGTTGGTGGACATTCACCTGGCCGATGCCGACTATTCGATGAATAGTTCGAAGTTTAAATTTCATACCGATTCGGCTAATTTTTATAATGATATATTTGTAAAATATGGTTACGATCGTGCCAGTTTTGATACTACAGCCCGTTATTATTCCCGTCATTTAAAAGAATTCGACGATTTGTACGATGATGTTGTCACTGATCTGAATAAAATGGATCAGGAAGTGATGCAAATGCGTCCGTATGAAACGGTTCCTTCATCCAATTTATATAAGGGCCGTAAGCAGTGGAGTTTGCCTAAAGACGGTCCAACCCGGATGATACCTTTTTCGGTTAGAATTAAGGATACTGCAACCTATTACGTGTCAGTTCAACTAAAGTTATTGCCTAAGGATGAAACCAAGAATCCACGATTGATGGTTTTCTTTTGGTATAATGATGGCTCAAAGGAAGGCTATCGGGATAAATTTCCAGAGGTAGCTTATAAAAAAACTTCCTGGTCAGTGGTTTATACTACTTCGTTGAAGCTCAAAAATAAGAAAGTAACCCATATTAAGGGTTTTGTTCTGGATGACGATAATGGGGATAATAAGCATCCGAAGTATGTAGAAATCAAAAATATAGTTGTTTCATCCTCACGAAATTAAGTTAGCACCTTCCTGCGTAAGCTTTCTTGATTTTTTGAATTATCTTCTTTTCGATGATTCGGAAATTATCTGCCCAATATATTTTCCCTGCTGATGCTCCTCCTCTAAAACGTGGGATTGTTGTTGTTGACGATAAGGATGAAATACTTGATCTTATCGACACAAACGGTCATTTTTCCGAAATGGAGCGGCTTGAGTTTTATGATGGCATTATTACACCCGGCTTTGTCAATACGCATACTCATCTGGAACTTTCACATCTTAAGGGTTGTGTTGACAAGCATACCGGATTACTCGGATTTATCCGGAATATCGGGCGCTTGAGAGGTGTGGCCTCTTCCGAAGAAGATTTTAGAAAAGCCGACCGGTTGATGCGCCAGAATGGGATTGTCGCAGCTGGCGATATATCTAACTGTGACGATAGTTTTCGGGTTAAAGCTTCAAGCCCCATAAAGTATTTTACATTTATCGAATTGTTTGGTGTTCAGAGTGATATTGCAGCAGATAAAATTAGTCAGGGTATGGCTTTGTACAATCAGCTGAGAAATTATGATTTGTCGGCTGCAGTGTCTCCTCATGCTCCTTATTCCATGTCCGATCGTTTATGGGAATTGCTCGTAAGTTTAGGACGAGAGCAGAATTCAATATGGTCTGTGCACAATCAGGAAACTTTTGATGAGAACCGGTTGTTTGTTGATAAATCTGGTGCGTTTGTTGACTTTTTGAATTTTGTTGACCCTCAGTTTCAATCGTGGTTGCCCAAAGGTTGTACTTCGTTTCAATATTGTAAACAATTCTATAAGGAATTACAAAAGGTATTGCTGGTTCATAATACCTTTACCTCGAAGGAAGATATTACGGCTTTGGCGGATATAAAAGATAAAATTGTTTTTGTATTGTGCCCTAATGCCAATTTATATATTGAGAATTGCCTGCCTGATATCGATTTGTTGCGCAATTCGGGTTGTTTGGTTGCTGTGGGAACCGACAGTCTTGCATCGAATACTAACCTTTCGGTGCTGGAAGAGTTGAAAACCCTTCAGCATAATTTTTCGCAGCTTACCTTGCAGGAACTTGTTTCCTGGGGAACCATCAATGGTGCAAAAGCGTTAGGTTTTGATAAAGATTTGGGTAGCATCAGTAAAGGTAAAAAACCGGGATTGAACCTGATTTCGAATATTAACTTCCCGGAAATGAAATTAACTTCGCAAAGCGAGGTAAAAGTATTGGTATAATGGCAACTTTTTTATTTGATAAGATAGTCTTTGGTCCTGTAAAGAGCCGTCGTTTGGGAGTTTCGCTTGGAATAAACCTTTCGCCGGTTGCCGGTAAATGGTGCAACTTCGATTGTGTATATTGCGAATGCGGGTTAAATGCCCAAAATCCGGCAGGGAGTAATAAAATTCCTAAACGGGAAGAGGTTTCTGAGGCTTTGGAAATGAAGCTTAAAGAAATGCAGGAAGAAGGGTCTGTCCCCGATGTTATTACGTTTGCCGGTAATGGCGAACCAACCATGCACCCTCATTTTGCTTCAATTATTGATGATACAATAAAATTGCGCGACGCTTATTGTAAGTCGGCAGCTATTTCGGTCTTGTCGAATTCAACCATGCTTCATAAACCTGCGGTAGTAGAAGCGCTTAAAAAGGTGGAGCAGAATATTATGAAGCTCGATTCGGGTATTGAAGAAACAATATTGAGGATTAACCAGCCTTCGGGTCGTTATGCGGTAGTTGATGTTATTGAGAATTTAAAGCAGTTCGATGGTCAGTTGATTCTTCAAACTATGTTCACACGCGGACATGTAAATGGACTTTGGATTGATAATACTACTGAAGCCGATTTAGCTGCCTGGGAAGAGGCTGTTAGGAAGATTAGGCCCCGACAGGTTATGATATACACGATTGACAGAGATACTCCTTTTGAGGGCTTAAAAAAGGTTCCGGTGCAGGAGCTTCGAATTATTGCTGCCCGGATTAAAGATTTGGGTTTTAAAGTGAGTGTTTCCGGTTAACTTATTTTTCTTTTGCCTTGTTTAAGGTGAAGGTGAAGGTCGAGCCCTGTCCTAATTTTGAACGTACACTGATGGTTTGGTTGTGTGCTTCAATGATATGTTTAACAATCGATAATCCCAGACCAGTACCTCCCTGGTCGCGCGAACGACTTTTATCGGTGCGGTAAAAGCGTTCGAAAATGCGCTGAATATCTTTTTCTGCAATGCCCATTCCGGTGTCGCTTACTTCAACCATTATCTGTTCCCCAATGTCGATGAATGAAATCGTCGTTTTGCTGTTTTTTTGGCTGTATTTGATTGAATTTACTACAAGGTTGTTGACAACCTCAATGATGCGTTTTTTGTCGGCACAGACGCGAATTGGCTTATCGTAGTTTTTGCTAAAGCTTAATTTTACACCTTGCTTGTTAGCCTGCATTTCGTGCAATTCAAATACATCGTTGAATAAGCTGACAATGTTAAAGTTTTCGAAATTGAGTTTAAGTTCTCCGGACTCGAGACGGGAAATCGATTCCAGGTCTTCCACGATGCTAATCATCCGGTTAATGCTTTTTTCGGCGCGTTCGAGGTAAAGGCGGTTTATCGATGGATCTTCCAGTCCGCCGTCGAGCAGGGTCAGGATATAGCCCTGGATATTAAAGATGGGCGTTTTTAATTCGTGAGATACATTTCCCAGAAACTCCCTCCGGTATTTTTCAAGTTGTTTTAGTTCGTCAATCTCTTCCGTTTTGTGTCGGGCCCAATCGTCAACTTCATTTTTTACTTCGTTGATGATATCCTTCCCTATCATTGTTTTTTTCAGTTCTTTGCCTGAAATTCTGGTGTCGTGGATAGTCCGGTATATCGGTTTTATCTTTTCAAAGATGAAATTGTCGATGAAATACGAGGCTAAAAAATACACGGTAACGAAAAGCAGGGCCATTAGCCCTAAAATGGCTATCAGAAGGTAACCCCCGGACAGGCTTGTTGTTGCCGTAAAAACTAGTACAAATAAAACAGATGGAAGTGCAGCAATATATATAGCAACCTGTTTGGGAGAAATGGCCTTCATGCAGGGAATTACTTTTGAAGTTCGAGCAAACGGGTTACATACTTACCAATAATATCAAACTCAAGATTGACAATGGTTCCCGATTTAAACTGATGAAAATTGGTATGTTCGTAAGTGTAAGGAATAATAGCTACCTGAAACGAATTACGTTGCGAATTAACCACCGTTAAACTTACGCCGTTTACGGTTATTGAGCCTTTTTCGACAGTGATGTTATGTTGGGCAGGGTCGTATTCGAAGGTAAAATACCAGGAGCCGTCGGCTTCTTTAACTTCTTTGCATACTGCAGTTTGGTCAACATGTCCCTGAACAATGTGGCCGTCCAGACGGTCGTTCAGTTTCATGCTCCGTTCAAGGTTTACTTTATCGCCGGGTTTGAGTACGCCCAGGTTCGATTTCAGCAGGGTTTCTTTGATGGCTGTTACGGTATAGGAGTCAGCCTCTTTTTTTACGACAGTGAGGCATACCCCGTTATGGGCCAGACTCTGATCTATTTTTAGCTCATCGGTAAATGAGCAGTTCATGGTAATATGGAGGTTTTCTTTATCCTGTTCAAGCTTTACTACTTTAGCAGCTTCTTCTACAATTCCTGAGAACATAGTTTATGGATTAATTGTTAATTGCACGAAATTACGGATATTGCCAGATTATAGCAAAATAAAATTTGGCGGGCGCCGCTATTATCATGGTAAACATGGTATTAATTTTTACTTTTGTTTTCTTAAAATTATGGAAAAACCCGATAACAGAATTATAGAATTCATTCGTAAGCATCACGTACTTACTTTGGCAACATCGCTCAACGGTCAGCCGTGGTGTGCCAATTGTTTTTATGCTTATCTGGATGACGAGAATGTGTTAATATTTACCTCGGATGATGAAACCCGTCACATTTCCGAAGCAGTTGCAAATCCTAAAGTTGCCGGTTCCATTGTTTTGGAAACGGAAGTAATTGGGAAAATACAAGGGGCTCAGTTTGAGGGTATTTTAATCAGGCCCGAAAATGAAGCTTTTGGAAAATATAAACTCCGCTATCTGAAACGATTCCCGTATGCCGTTATTAACAATTCGCCTTTATGGGTTTTGGAACTGACACATATTAAATTTACCGATAACAGGTTAGGGTTTGGAAAGAAGCTTTTCTGGAAAAAGGAAGAGGTAGATTCATTGTAAAACCGATAGATTATGATTCTTGTAACTGGAGCAACCGGACTTGTGGGCTCACATCTGATTTATGATTTGCTAATTGGCGGATTTCAGGTGAAGGCTTTGGTGCGCGAAACCAGCCGAAGGGATCTCATTTTGCAGACTTTCCGTTATTATTCTTCCAATGCCGAGGAGCTTTTCGGTCGTATTGTCTGGGCCGAAGGAGATGTTACGGATGTCCTTTCGTTACGAGAAGCTTTTCGTGATGTGGATAAAGTCTATCATACTGCCGCTTTTGTGTCGTTCGATCCGAAGGATAAACAGAAGGTTTTTACGGTTAACACCGAAGGCACTGCCAATGTGGTAAACCTGTGTCTCGAAAATTCAGGGCTTAAACTGTGCTTTGTAAGTTCAATTGCAGCTTTGGGCGAAACCGAAGATGGAGCGCCTGTTGATGAAAAAGTGCAATGGAAACCAACTAAAGAAGCCTCGGTATATTCCATCAGTAAATTTAAGTCGGAGATGGAGGTATGGAGGGGAGTTTCTGAAGGGTTGAATGCAGTAATTGTAAATCCTTCGGTAATTCTTGGCCCCGGAGATTGGGAAAAGGGGAGTGGTGCCTTTTTTCAGAAAGCTGCCAACGGATTTCCTTTTTACACCTTAGGCACTACCGGTTTTGTGGATGTGCGTGATGTTTCAAAAGCAATGATACAATTAATGGAAAGTGACATTTCCGGAGAACGGTTTGTACTTTCTTCAGATAATGTCAGTTATAAGGATATATTTTCAACGATAGCATGGGCATTGGATGCTAAAGCTCCATATATTTACGCATCTTCATGGTTGTCGGGACTGGCATGGCGACTGTCTGCCTTAAAATCTTTTTTGTTTAGGACCCCCGCCCAGATTACGAGCAGTACAGTACGTTCAGCACATAAAAAATCGCATTATTCGTCCGATAAGGTTAAAGGCGTTTTGAAATTTGAGTTTATTCCCATTGAACAGACAATTCAGGATATTGCTCAGTATTATCGGCGGTAGTTTCTTCTCTCTCAAATAAATTTTTTACTCGCACATGTGGCATATCACCCTATTGGTATGTTCTTTTATACCTTTTTCCGGTCACTCAAAAATCCCCTTTTTTAGCTACTTAGATTCACGTTTTGGAGTCAAGGCATAGTTGTCTGAATTTTGAAACTTTGTTAATGTAAACGGCCACTGCACCATCCGAAGGAAATTGAAAACCTTAGTTAAGGGAAAGGCCCGGTAATTAATTCAGCATTTAACAAAGCATATGGATATTTCACAATTTAAAGACCGATTCATAGCCGAAGCTTTTGATTTGACCGAAAATCTTGAGCGAGATCTGCTTGCGCTGGAAACCGATCCTACGAACTCTGAACTTATTGAACAGGTATTTCGGGTAATGCATACGCTTAAAGGCGTAAGCAGTATGTATGGTTTCGATAAAATCAGCGAGATAACGCATAACCTGGAACATATTTACGACTTGGTTCGCGATGGCAAGATGGCTGTTACAACGCCTGTTCTCGATCTAACACTGATCACCCGCGACCATATCCGAAACCTGCTCCAGGACGAACGCTTCGAAAATCCTGAAAATATTGAACGTCAGCATAAGCTTCAAAGTTCAATAGACCAGCTTCTAGTAGGAAATTCCAATGCCCTGAAAATTGAGAAACCTTTACGCAAGAAAAAAGCAAAGGCTCAACAGTTAGCCACTTTTAACATTCTTTTTTATCCCAATGAGGAGCTTATTTTCCGTTGTATTAATATTCTTGCTACGTTGCGCGATTTGCTTGCACTTGGTGAATATCATATTGAACAACCTGCAAGTGACAATAACCATGAAAGCTGGAGCATATTTCTGGTAACATCAAAATCTATAAACGATATTGAAGATGCCATTATGTTCGTAAGCGACAATTTCAAAGTCAGAAAGATTGCCGATATCAATATTTTTAATACCAAGGAAATTGACGAACGTGAGAAAGAATATGAGGCAGAAGAGTCCCCAGCCGTACAGCCTATAATGGTTTCAGACACGGAAATTGAATATTCTTCGGCAAGTTCTGTAAATAATGAAAGTGTCCAGAGCGCTCCCGAATTAAACCGTCTTTCAGTCGATATTACAAAACTCGACCGACTGATGTATCTGGTAAGCGAACTGATAACGGCTAATTCGCAGCTAACCCTTGCAACCAAGGAAAAGAGCTACAATCCTATCCGCAAGTATGTCGAAAAAATAGATAACCTATCGAAACAATTCAGGGCTAATGCTTTCGATATTAGGCTCGTTCCTATTGGGGATATGGTGGTACGTTTTAAACGGTTGGTGCGCGACCTCTCTAAACAGCTAAATAAGGAAGTTGATTTTGTTACGCAGGGTACTGATATTGAATTGGATAAAAATACGGTCGATAAATTATCCGAACCGCTCATCCATATTATCCGGAATTGTATTGACCATGGGATTGAACCCGCCGATGTACGCCTGGAACGAGGCAAGAAACCTGTCGGGAAGTTAAAACTTACATCATATAGTTCAGGAAATTATGTGTTTGTAGAAATACAAGATGATGGCAATGGGCTGAATCTGGAAAAGTTACGCAACAAGGCAATTGAAAAAGGATTGATTGCTGCTGATAAACCTCTATCCGACAAAGAAATTATTGACCTGATATTCGTACCCGGGTTTTCGACAGCAAATAGCCTGAGCGAAATATCAGGGCGCGGTGTGGGTATGAACATTGTAAAAAAACGTATTGAAGACATGCGTGGTGAAATTGATATTGCCACCGAACCCGGCTTTGGCACCACTTTTACTATAAAATTACAGCAGAGCGTTGCCATTCTCGATACCATGCTCATTAAAGTTGAAAACCAATATTGCCTGGTACCTCTCGAAGACATTGAAACCTGCTCGCAGATGGTTGTTTCTTCGTTGAACGAGCGCTCTTTCAGTCATACCCTGGAATATGACAATGAGCTTATACCGTTTGTTGATCTGCGTAAATTGTTTGATTTACAAACTGAACATCCTGACAAATTGCGAACCTTAGTTCTGAAAAAGAACGACCAGCGTTTTGCCGTTATTGCCGATGGTATTGTAGGCGAACATCAAGCCGTTGTAAAACCCATGGGAAAATTGCTTGCCGGGCACCGCTATGCTGCCGGGATGAGCATTCTGGGCGAAGGAAGCCTGGCCATGATTCTCGATACCAATCATCTTCAACAAATAGCTATCCACAATAAAACTCCCGAATATGGAAACTCAACAATCTAAAGAAGCTTATCTGTCATTTCGGCTAGGCAACGAATTATTTGCCGTATCCGTTCATAAAGTATTGGAAGTTCTTCAAAAACAAGTGGTAACCGAAGTCCCTGAAACACCCGACTTTATTGCAGGTGTAATTAATTTTAGAGGCGAAATCGTGCCCGTGGCCGAAACCCACATTAAATTTCACATGCCCACGCGTAGTCAGGAAGAAAAATCGGTAATCGTAGTACTTGAATTACAATCCGGTACCGACAACCTTCTCATAAGCATGACTGCCGATGCGGTTAAGGACGTGTTTGAAATCAGCGATTCCGAGATTAAACCCGTTCCCCCGATGGGTAACAGCATTAGTTCCGAATTTATTTCGGGGATGGTGCAGAAAAACGGCAAATTCATTATGCTCCTTAATATTGATAAGGTATTCTCGACCGAAGAAGTCGGCCAGCTTGCCTCGTCAACACTTGTTTAATCCGAATATTTAAATTATTGATGAACTAAATCCTTTCGCCATGTTAAAAAATTTAAAGATCAGAACAAAATTAATGCTTGGTTTCTTTACCATTGCAACCTTAGCCGGAGCTATTGCGCTTATCAGCATAAACCGGATGAATCTTATGTCGGCCAACGACACTAAAATGTCTGAAGAAGTTGTATTGCCACTCGAACAATTGGGCACTATTTCAACCTATTTTGAAAAAGCCCGGTTAGTAGTTGATGAATACATTCGTGAAAACGATCCGCAACAAATCCGCCAACTTATTGAAAAACGGAAAGAAGTATCGGCTGTAATATCCAAGAATGCCGAGGCGTTTGAGAAGTCGATTCGTACCGACAAGGAAAAGGATTTATACGCAGTGTTAAAAGACGCTCGTACCGAATTTGTTGCCCATCTTGAAAAACTGGAAAAGTTATCGTTGGAGAATAAGGATGAAGAAGCTTACAGCCTGCTTAATAACGAAGCCCGGGTTACTTGTGAAAACGAAGAAAAAGCTATCGACAATTTAGTAGCCTACAAAGTAGCTTACGGGGCAGAACTTGCCAAAAACAACCAAACATCGGCAGACAATGCTCTTAAACTGATGCTTGCATTGTTGGTAATAAGTGTTGTATCGGCTGTAGCTTTGGGATATGCCATTGCATTTAACATTCAGGGTATTGTAAAATCGGTGAACACACAGATTAAACAATTATCAGATGCCGCAATTAATGGTCAGCTTTCGGTTCGTTCAAACCCCGAAGATATTGATGCCGAATTTCGTCAAATATCGATCGGTATCAACGCCACGCTCGATGCGGTAGTTACCCCGCTTAATATGGCAGCCGGTTATGTTGATGCCATTGCCAAAGGCGATATTCCAAACAAAATTACCGATACCTATAATGGAGATTTTAATCTCATTAAGAATAATATTAATCAGCTGATAGACACGATGAACGAAATCGTGAAAAAAGTACAGGTGTTATCGATCGGCGACCTTAACGTAGAATTTGTTGAGCGTTCAGCCAACGACCAGTTGATCCGTTCGCTTAACGACCTTATCCGGGTACAACAGGAAATTGCCGACAATGCAAAAATTATTGCCAAGGGCGACCTTACTATTAAGCTCACCAAACGCTCCGACAAGGACGAATTGATACAAGCCCTCTCCGACATGGTAAAAGCCATCAGTAATGTCATTTCGGAGGTGAAAGGTGCTGTTGAAAATGTTACCTCAAGCAGTGAGACTCTCACATCGACCACTGAAAACCTTACGCAAAACTCAAGCGAACAGGCCAGTGCCGTTGAAGAAGTATCGTCGAGCATGGAAGAGATGGTTGCTAACATCAACCAAAACAAAGATAATGCCCAACAAACTGAACACATTGCCTTAAAAGCGTCCACAGATATAACTGAAGGCAGCAATGCCGTTGAAAATACTGTTGAGGCTATGCGTAATATCGTTGAAAAGATTGGGATTATTAGTGAGATTGCCGAGAAAACTGATATTCTGGCCATTAATGCAGCCATTGAAGCTGCCAGGGCTGGGGATTATGGTAAAGGGTTTGCCGTAGTAGCTGCAGAAGTCCGCAAATTGGCCGAACAGAGCCAGATGGCAGCGCGAGAAATCAATGAAGTATCAGCATCGAGTCTTAAAATTGCCGAGAAATCGGGTAAGTTGCTTAACGAAATCGTTCCCGATATTCAGAAGACATCGTTACTTGTACAAGAAATCAGTTCCGGAAGTATTGAACAAAACGAAGGCGCTTTGCAGATTAACAATGCCATCCAGCAACTTAACCAGACTACCCAGCAAAATGCAGCAGCAGCCGAAGAGATTGCTGCCAGTGCCGAGGAACTCAGCAACCAGGCGATAACCCTTAACGAAGTTGTGGCATTCTTTAGAACCAACGATGAATACCATATGCGGAGTTATGAGCGTCAAGTTAAACCATCTTATTCGAAACGTGCACAGCAAGGTTATTCTTATTCAAAGGCCGACAGGTTAAACAAAGGCACTCTGCTGTCGCTGGGTGGAAATGACGATAAATTGGATAGCGAATATGAACGTCTTTGATATTGGTTTACAGTAGTATAGATTATTAAGGTAATTTGTTAAATCCCGGCAGATAATAAAATGTTTGCCGGGATTATTTTTTTAAAATTTACTGACCTAAGTTTTCTAACTTTATGTCGTTTTTTTTAAATCATTTATTATAAAATAGCCTGATTTTCTTTTAATTACAAAGTGATTGTGCTGTTGAAATTTAATTTATAAAGCTTATTTAATTTTATGAAACGAGTTCTTATTTTATTAGCAGCCATACTGGGAGGACAAAGTTTGCTGTTTCCGGCATTTGGCGAAGAAACCGCAGCGTCGGGCGTTGTTTCTGACCAATTTGTTCTGAACGGAGCTGCATTGTCGCCTTTGTGGGCATTGCCATTTTTGGGAATCATTTTGTCTATAGCCTTGTTTCCACTACTTCTTTCTGATTTTTGGGGAAAGCATTTCGGAAAAATTGCCTTGGCTTGGGCCGTTATCGCTTTGTTAGGCATTGGAGTTGCCCAGGGATTTGGAGTTAGCCTGCATAGTCTGATTCTGGTTATGTTCGAACAATTTTTGCCTTTTATTTGTCTGTTGCTGGCCTTGTTTACCATCACCGGGGGGATTAAAATGCACGGACAACTGGTTGGAACTCCGTTGCTCAACACCACTATTCTGCTGATTGGAGCAATCCTTTCAAGTTGGTTGGGGACAACGGGTGCGGCAGTACTGCTTATCCGTCCACTGATCAATGCCAACATCTGGAGAAAATACAAAGAACACACCGTGATCTTCTTCATCTTTATTGTGGGAAATATTGGGGGGAGCCTTACCCCGGTTGGTAATCCCCCGCTTCTGATGGGCTTTATCAGTAAAGTGCCGTTTTTCTGGCCACTTACTAAATTATTAGGACCAACGGCTTTTGCTACGGGTATATTGCTGGTACTTTATTTCATTATGGATTCCTATTTTATGAAGAAGGAAAACTCGAAACCTTCATCTCAGGAAAAGGGTTCGATTTCTATTGAAGGTGGATGGAATTTTGCTTTGTTGGTAGCTGTAATTGGTGTGGTAATGGTTTCCAGTATGGATATGGGCGATGCTTTTACGCTTTATCACGTACCTATGCCATTAAGCGAATTGATTGAAATAATTGCACTTTTGGCTATCGCCTTTATTTCTGTAAAAATTACCCGTAAGGAAACCCGTGAGGCAAATAATTTTACCTGGCATCCAATCCTTGAAGTTGGAAAAATATTTGCCGCCATATTTGTATGCATGGCTCCGCTTATTGCTATGCTTCGTGCCGGTGCTAGCGGGCCAATGAGTTTTATTATCAATAGCCTTACTTTGGCCGATGGGCATCCGGCAAATGGTATGTATTATTGGCTATCTGGCGGACTTTCTGCATTTTTGGATAGTGCCCCGGCATATCTTGTTTTCTTTAATACTGCCGCCGCTCCTGCCGCTGCCGCGGGTATGGCGCCCCACTTGTTTATGACTCAGGTACTACCGGCTACGCTTATCGCGATAACCGCCGGAGCTTCATTTATGGGTGCTATAACTTACATCGGAAATGCCCCCAATATGATGGTGAAGGCCATTGCTGAGGAAAACGGAATTAAAATGCCGACTTTTTTTGGATATATGTCATGGTCTTTATTGATTTTGGTACCGTTGTTCCTGTTGGTTCAGTTTATCTTTATTTAAAAATATTCAGGCAATAAAAAACCCGGGCGTTGAACCCGGGTTTTTTCGTTATATGAAAATTGTGTTTTATTCTACTGTTACCGATTTGGCAAGGTTTCGAGGTTGATCCACGTTACATCCGCGCATTACAGCAATATGGTATGACAGTAATTGGAGTGGAACGATAGTTACCAGGGGAGCTACGGCAAAGTCTGTTTCGGGGATTTCCAATACATAATCGGCCATCTTGCCAATTACTTTGTCGCCTTTATTAACTACGGCAATCACAATACCACTACGGGCCTTCACTTCCTGAATATTGCTTACGATCTTTTCGTACGTATGGTCGTGAGTTGTAGCCAAAACAACCACCGGCATTTTATTGTCGATGAGAGCAATAGGGCCGTGTTTCATTTCAGCTGCCGGATAGCCTTCAGCATGGATATAGGAGATTTCTTTAAGTTTTAAAGCTCCTTCGAGAGCAACCGGGAACAAATATCCCCGACCAAGGTAAAGGAAGTTTGTTGCATCTTTAAACAAGTTGGCAATTTCTTTATACTTAGAATCATTCGCCAATGCCTGTTCGATCTTATCCGGAACAAGCATCAATTCTGAAATCATCTGCTGACCCTGTTCTTTTGATACAAAACCACGGGTCATTCCTAACGATATAGCCATCATAGTAAGCACTGTAACCTGAGCTGTAAATGCTTTGGTTGAAGCTACGCCAATTTCAGGACCGGCATGGGTATAGACACCGGCATGAGTTTCGCGCGGAATGCTTGAACCTACCACATTACAAATTCCTAAAACTAATGCACCAGCTTCTTTGGCTTGTTTAATAGCTGCCAGGGTATCAGCAGTTTCTCCACTCTGGCTGATGGCAATCACTACGTCATCTTTGTAAATAACAGGATTGCGGTAACGGAACTCCGAAGCATATTCAACTTCAACCGGGATGCGGGCAAATTCTTCAATAAGGTATTCGCCAACCAAACCTGCATGCCATGAGGTTCCGCAGCCAATAATGACAATTCTGCGTGCCTGAACCAGTCGGGGCATTACTTCGTAGAGCCCGCCCAGATGGATTTCAGAATGGTCGGTAGCCACTCTTCCCCGGAAGGTATCATGGATAGAGCGGGGCTGTTCGAAAATTTCTTTGAGCATGAAATGATCGAATCCGTTCTTCTCGATTTCGCCAATTTCGAGGTTAAGTGTGTGTATTATTGGTGTTTGTTTGTCGTTGCGGATGGTTTTAAGGGATAATTCGCCATCCTGGATGATGGCTACGTCGTCATCGTTAAGATAAATTACACTATTGGTGTATTCAACGATAGGCGTAGCATCCGAGGCAATGAAGTATTCGCCCTGGCCAACACCGATAACGAGCGGGCTTCCCCGGCGGGCTGCAATTACCTTATTCGGTTCGTCACGGCAAATGATAGCCAGACCAAAAGCGCCATCGACTTTAAGCAAGGCAAGGCGAACGGCCATTTCGGCAGTGACATTTCCTTTAAGGTAGATGTATTCGATAAGGTTTACCAATACTTCGGTATCGGTTTCGCTTTTAAAAGTATAGTCACGGCTTTGAAGTTTTTTCTTTAAGGTGCTGTAGTTTTCGATAATGCCGTTATGAATCAGCGTAAAATGTCCATGCATGGAAGTGTGTGGGTGCGCATTAACGTCGTTTGGCTCTCCGTGGGTTGCCCAACGAGTGTGCCCGATGCCGATACATCCCTGAATGTCTTTCCCTTTAACGAATTCTTCCAGGTCGCTAACTTTCCCTTTTCGTTTATAGGTTTTTACCTCCTTGTCAAAAATGGAAATTCCTGACGAATCGTATCCTCTGTATTCAAGTCTTTTTAATCCGTTAATTAAAATCGGATAAGCTTGTTTGTGGCCTATATATCCAACTATTCCACACATAATGTATTATTATTCAAATTGTTTAAATACTCAAAAGTTAATTTTTTGTGCTTGAAATTCAGTTTACAAATATGAGTTTTTATTTATTACGTTCTTATTTGAAAAGAAAGATTTAACTTTTATTAGAAATCATAATTTCCGGCAGGTAATATCCGCTTTTTTGTAAAAGCTAAAGGCTATTCCGGAATGAATCCATGTATAAATTTCTCAGATAATCAAGCTGTAGATGTTATTGCCAATAAATGTAGTAGTGATAAAAAGGAAACGATTAGCATTGCTAACCGCTATTCCTTTGCTAAAATCTGCTCGTAAAATTGAGCGTATTCATCAATGTAATTGTCTAATCCATTAAAAGGAAGGAAAGGCTTTCCGGAAGCGGTTACATGTTCTTTAACCGTCGGGTCTACATTTTCGTTGGCAAGGATAATGCCATCGGAATATTGAATAGCCAATTTTGAAAGGGATGTAAAATCGGGGTTGTCCATAATGCTGATGTCCTTTTTGGTAACCCCATCGACCAATGCCTTGTTTTTAAACCCTTTATTAAAAGGAGTTGCGAAGCCATCGTTATAAACTGAGTAAACAACTTTGGAATGATGAAACAAAGGATCTTCTTTAAAGGCCTTTTTAATCATCAGGGGAACAAGCCCGGTAAACCAACCATGACAGTGAATAATATCAGGCGACCAACGAAGCTTGCGCACTGTTTCCAATACCCCGCGAGAAAAAAATATAGTACGTTCGTCGTTGTCCGGGAAAGGTTCTCCTTCTGTGTCCAGAAGGGTTGCTTTACGACTGAAATAATCATCGTTATCGATAAAATAAACCTGCATCCTGGCGCTTTGTATCGAAGCCACTTTAATAATAAGCGGATGGTCGGTATCGTTTATTATCAGGTTCATTCCCGAGAGCCGAATCACTTCATGCAACTGGTTACGACGTTCATTGATACACCCAAACCTGGGCATGAAGGTCCTGATCTCTTTTCCACGTTCCTGTATGCCCTGTGGAAGGTTCCGACAGATTACCGACATTTCAGTTTCGGGAAGATAAGGCGTAATTTCCTGAGAAATAAACAAAACCTTTGTGCTTTCCATGTAACAAATCTATTTGCAAATTAATGCGCAAATTTAGTAAATATTTATTGAAAATCCTTAATTTTCTGCCCTTTTAAACCATTCTGAAGATTATAAGATTTTATATACCTACTTTTTAGTTAATCGTTATCTTTGCCGCATCTTTATTTTTGGTGAAATGCAGGTAATTAACTATATCTCAGAATTAAAATCTATTGTTGGAGAATACCGGAAACAAAACAAAACAATTGGTTTTGTTCCAACGATGGGAGCCCTTCACGAAGGCCATCTTTCTTTAGTATCTTTCTCAAAAGAAAATACCGATATTACTGTGGTAAGTATTTTTGTTAATCCTACACAGTTTAACGATAAAAACGATTTAAAAAATTACCCGCGTACGCTGGATGCCGACCTCGAAAAATTAGCATCGAAAGCGGTGGATATTGTTTTTGCCCCAAGCGAATCGGAGATGTATCCAGAGCCGGATACTCGTATTTTTGACTTCGGAAATCTCGATAAAGTGATGGAAGGTGCTCATCGTCCCGGTCATTTTAATGGGGTGGCACAGGTTGTAAGTAAACTTTTTAGTGCTGTAGAACCCGATAAAGCCTTTTTTGGCGACAAAGATTTTCAACAGGTTGCGGTAATTAAACAAATGGTACGCCAGTTAAACCTTCCGGTAGCGATTGTTCCCTGCCCCATTGTTCGCGAGGCTGACGGATTAGCTATGAGTTCCCGGAATACGCTGCTCTCACCTGTTCAACGACAACATGCCGTTTTAATCTCAAAAACGCTTTTTGAAAGTCGCGAAATGGCTAAAACCATGGATGTCAAAGAGCTTAAGGCTTGGGTTGTTGCAAACATCAATAAGGATCCAGAGCTCGAAGTTGAGTATTTCGAAATTGTTGACGACACCGATTTAATATCTGCAAAATCGTGGAGCGAACCTAATAAAAAGGTTGGCTGTATTACGGTGAAGGTCGGAAACGTTAGACTTATCGACAATATCCGGTATAATTCGTAAATTTGCAGTATAATTATAAGTAGGTATCTTTCGGATTAAAATCCTGATAAAGATAATTTTAAACATCAACGAATGAATATTGAAATTTTAAAATCAAAGATTCACAGGGTCACCGTTACCGAGGCAAACCTAAACTACGTTGGCAGTATCACCATCGACGAAGACCTTATGGATGCCGCTAATATTATTGAGTTTGAAAAGGTACAGGTGGTCATCATCAATAACGGTGAGCGTTTGGAAACTTATGTCATTAAAGGAGAAAGAGGTTCGGGCGTTATTTGTTTGAATGGTCCGGCTGCCCGTAAAGTTGTAGCCGGCGACTTGGCGATTATTATGTCATACGCTTCCATCGATTTTGAAGAAGCCAAAAGCTTTAAACCAACCGTCATTTTTCCCGACTCGGGCACCAACCGTCTAATCTGATTTATTCATCAGCTTATACCTCTGAAAGGTTTGAATATTACGGAACGGTAACATTCAAACCTTTTAACTTTTTACAAAATATCGTATATTGACAAAAAAATTTAAACGCTATGGATTATTTAAATTTTATTCAGTCAAAGATTGTGTTCGACCGTTCTGAACTTGATAATATGTTAGCCATCTGGAGGTTTAAAGACCAGAAAATTGTTTTTACCAACGGATGTTTTGATATTATCCACCGCGGACATGTAGAGTACCTGGCTCAGGCAGCTTCGTTGGGAACTCAGTTGATTATCGGCTTAAATACCGATGCTTCGGTAAAACGTCTTAAAGGAACTGCTCGCCCTGTACAGGACGAAAACACGCGTGCTATGGTGCTGGCTGCTTTCGGATTTGTATCGAGAGTGGTACTGTTTGAAGAGGACACCCCGCTGGAACTCATAAAGCAGGTTCAGCCTGACATCCTTGTTAAAGGAGGGGATTACCAGACGGAAGACATCGTTGGATACGATATTGTAAAAGCCAAAGGAGGCGAAATCGTTACTATTGATTTGGTAAAAGGCTATTCGACCACCAACATCATCAATAAAATGAGCCTGTAAGCTCATGGTCAAAGAAAAAACAGTATATACCTGTCAGAACTGTGGGGCCGAATCGGCCAAATGGCTTGGGCGTTGTCCGTCCTGCGGTTCGTGGAATACGTTTGTAGAAGAAATCGTCCGAAATACTTCGAACAAATCCATATTACCCACTCCCAAAGGGCTTGCCAAGCCCGTAAGCCTCAGGGAAGTGTCTTCTTCCAAAGACCACCGGATTGACACCCGGATTGGAGAGTTAAACCGCGTACTCGGCGGTGGGTTGGTAAAAGGCTCGTTGATACTTCTAGGCGGAGAACCCGGTATTGGAAAATCAACACTTGCCCTGCAGTTTGCCCTTCACCTTACCGAATCTAAAGTCCTTTATATCTCTGGAGAAGAAAGCCTTCAGCAGATAAAACTTCGTGCCGAACGCATTAATCCCGGAATGGGCAACTGCCTTTTCGCCAACGAAACATCGCTCGAAAATATCCTTAGCCATCTACAAAGCATTCAGCCCGACGTGGTGGTTATTGATTCCATACAGACCATTGCTGCCGAAAGTCTTGAATCTGCAACCGGCAGTGTATCGCAAGTCCGTGAGTGTACCTCGGCTTTGCTGAAATACGCTAAAAGCTCCCAAACCACCATCATTCTGATCGGACATATTACTAAAGAAGGATACCTTGCCGGTCCCAAAGCTTTGGAACATATTGTTGATGTGGTTTTACAGTTTGAAGGAGACAACAATCATATATATCGTATTTTACGCTCAAACAAAAATCGTTTCGGTTCTACTTCAGAAATCGGAATTTTTGAGATGCGCAACGAAGGTTTGCGGGAAATCACCAACCCGTCCGAAATACTTATCTCTTCGAACGAAGAGCAATTGAGCGGCATCAGCATTGCAGCCACGCTCGATGGTATTCGTCCTTTTCTTATTGAAGTGCAGTCGCTTGTAAGCTCGGCAGCATACGGTACCCCACAACGGTCGTCGACCGGGTTTGATACGCGGCGGTTAAACATGCTTCTGGCTGTGCTCGAAAAACGGGCCGGATTTAAACTTGCAACCAAGGATGTATTTTTAAACATTACCGGAGGAATTAAAATAGATGATCCTGCTATTGACCTGGCAGTCATCACGTCCATTCTTTCGTCGAACCTCGATATGTACATCAATCATCAATGCAGCTTTGCCGGTGAAGTTGGCCTCTCTGGCGAAATAAGACCAGTGAGCCGTATTGAGCAACGTATTAAAGAAGCCGAGAAACTTGGTTTCAAAAAGATATACATCGCCAAAGGAAATACCGTAGGACTTTCTTCTAAATTTAAAATAGAAATAGCCCCCATCGGAAAAGTCGAACACCTTTTTAACAGCTTATTTAGATAACAAGAATGCGGTAATTAGCTAAAGTGTCAATATCGCAATTGAAAAATTGGCACACTGTCACATTCTTTAATTGACAAATTGACCATGCTCCTTGAGATTCAAAACCTCCATATCGACGTTAATCAAAACGATAAACCGTTAAGCCTTTGCCGTAACCTGAACTTCAGCGTTGGTGAAGGCGAAACCGTTGGAATATTGGGAGAATCGGGCTCGGGAAAATCACTCACGGCACTTTCGATACTCCGGCTGCTTGCCCCTTCCATTAGTCTATCCGGCGGCAGTATCAAATTTACACGTAATGATGGTTCAACGGTTGATTTGGTCAACGTTTCCTTAAAAACACTGCAATCCATTCGGGGCAAAGAAATATCCATGGTTTTTCAGGAACCGATGAGTTCGCTCAATCCCGTATTTACTTGTGGCGAACAGGTTTTGGAGGCCATCCGCAAACATAAGAACAATTCTTATAAAGAAGCTTATAATGAAGTTATTACTCTTTTTAAAAAAGTAAAGCTTCCCGATCCCGGCCGCATTTTTCAGAGTTATCCACATCAACTCTCCGGAGGGCAGAAGCAGCGTGTTATGATTGCCATTGCTATATCGTGCAACCCGCGTCTGCTCATTGCCGACGAGCCTACTACTGCACTCGACGTAACCGTGCAAAAGTCTATCCTCGACCTGTTAAAAGAACTTCAGGCAGAAATGGGCATGAGCATTATGTTTATTACGCACGACCTGAGCGTTATAGCCGAAATATCGCAACGGATACTGGTTTTCTACAGAGGCGAAATTGTGGAGCAAGGCGACGTAAAACAACTGCTCAGCAACGCCCAACATCCCTATACGCAAGGACTTCTCGGATGCAGGTCGTCTCTTCATACTAAAGGGGAACGGCTAAAGACTTTAGATGATTTTTTTGAAGGAGAGACCTTTCTGCCCAAACCTATTCACCAGAATGAGCAAATCTATTATTTACAAAAAGAGGTACTTGTCAATGAGAATATTCTGACAATTCGTGACTTGTGCGTTGCTTTCGGCAAAAAGCAAATTCTGCATAACATCAACTTCGATGTTTTTAAAGGCGAAACATTGGGATTGGTGGGCGAATCCGGTTCCGGCAAAACAACGATAGGCCGTACCATCATGAAGTTGATTGATACCTTGTCGGGAAATATTAAATTCCACGGAAATTCTATTAATAATATATCATCCAAGGAATTAAAAAACTTTCGAAAAAACGTACAGATTATCTTTCAAGATCCATATTCATCCCTAAACCCTAAGATTACGGTCGGCGAAACGATTGCTGAGCCACTTATTGTGCATAATCTTTATAAAAATGCACGGGAACGAAAACAAAGAGTTTTGGAACTGTTGCGACAAGTAAATCTGAAAGACGAACATTATAACCGCTACCCGCACCAGTTTTCGGGAGGACAGCGCCAGCGTATTGGTATTGCACGCGCCCTGGCAGTTGAGCCCGAAGTCATCATCCTCGACGAATCGGTATCGGCTCTCGATGTATCCATCCAGGCCCAAATATTAAACCTGCTAAACGATTTAAAGCAAATCTATAATCTTACCTATATCTTTATTTCGCACGACCTTAATACGGTTCGTTACATGGCCGACCGGGTAATTGTTCTTAAAGATGGAGTGGTTGTGGAAGAAGGAGTTCCTGAGGAGTTGTTTGAATCTCCCCGGAGTCCATACACCGCTAATCTGATAGCCTCGATCCCGGGGAAATTCTTATAAGTTTGATGTGGATTTCTTATGAATTAAGGAATCCGGTCTGCGCCGAAAAAAGAAGATTACCACGCATCTTTGGTAACGCCTTCTTGTGTAGCCGCTCCTCCATCGCCTACGGGACAACTGAAATCGACACTATAACCTGAAGGTCGGTCAAAAACATCTTTGCTCATATTGGCAAATTTCGGGTCGGCATAAACCTTCTGCATAAACATCGCAAAGATAGGCAGAGCTACGGCCGCACCTTCCCCGCTGCTTCCGCGGTTAAAGTGGATACCTTGTTCTTCGCCGCCTACCCAGCCACCAGCCACCAAGTTTGGTGTAACTCCCACAAACCAACCGTCGGAGTTATCATTGGTAGTACCGGTCTTTCCACCGATTTCGTTACGTAAGTTAAATTTATACCCCAAACGGGCAGCGGTTCCGCCCTGAACAACCCTGCGAAGCATATTCACCATCGTAAAGGCTGTTTGCTCACTCATGGCGTCCGACTTCTGTGGCTGAACATTAGTGAGCACATTGCTGTTTTTGTCCTCTATATGGGTAACCAGGATAGGCTGTGTATAAACCCCTTTATTGGGAAAAACCGTATAAGCGCCAACCAATTCGTACAACGATAAAGTTGAAGTCCCTACACATAAGGAAGGAACCGGAGGAATATCACTTTTAACCCCGACTTTCCGCATCAGTTCGACAAGCGGCTGGGGTTTAATTTGCTGCATCAAAAAGGCAGAAATATAATTTACCGAATTGGCTAATCCCCACCACAAAGGAACCATTTCTCCATCATGTTTGGTAGAGGTGGCGTTTTTGGGCGACCATACGCTTGAATCCTGCCCACGGAATGTTACCGGTGTATTGGGCACCATACTGCAAGGAGTAAAGCCCTGTTGCATAGCAAGCGAATAAAGGAAAGGCTTGATGGTAGAGCCTACCTGACGTTTTTGATCCATCACTCCGTCGTATTGGAAGTAGCGGTAATCGGGCCCGCCAACATAAGCTTTGATGTAACCGGTATGCGGGTCAACGGCCATAAAGCTGGCACGAAGATAAAATTTATAATAGCGGATGGAATCCCAGGGCGTCATCGTCGTGTCGATGTCTCTTTTCCACGAGAAAACCCGCATATCGACCGGCTCTTTAAAATTTCGGAAAATTTCGTCTTCTGACAAGCCGGCCCGTTTAAGGTTCCGGTACCGTGAGGTTTGATGCATGGCTGCAATCATTCGGTTTTCAATCTGATCATCGGAAAATTCGTTGGTAAACGGAGCTTTTTTCATGCCCTTCTTTTCGCTGAAAAAGCCGGGCTGAACAGTGGTTGCCAAATGCGAGCGCAAGGCTTGTTCGGCATAGTCCTGCATCCGCGAATTAATAGTGGTATAAATCTTTAATCCGTCGCGATACAAATTATATTTAGAACCATCGGATTTGAAATTTTTGTTAAGCCAACCATAAAGCGGGTCGCTGCTCCAGCGCAGCGAATCCTGGCGGTAATCCTTAGCATTCGAATAATTCCCGCGTTTTGGTTTGTTGGCATTCATTATCTTGCGGATATACTCTCGCAGATACGTAGCTAACCCGCTGTCGTGGCCTTGCGGTGTATATTTTAACGAACGTTCGATGGGAATTTGTTTTAACGAATCGAGTTGTTCTTTGGTGATAAATTCTTCATCGCACATTTTTTCCATAACGTCATTACGACGGAGCATGGCTCGTTCCGGGTTTCGAACAGGACTGTATCGCGAAGTTCCTTTTAGCATACCAACCAGCAGGGCAGCTTCCTCAATTTTTAATGAATCCGCCGATTTGTTAAAATATTCCCGGGCAGCAGCTTTTACGCCATAAGCATCGCTTCCGAACGATACCGTATTAAAATACATGGTAACAATCTCTTCTTTGGAATAGTTGCGTTCGAGTTTCACCGCAATAACCCATTCTCTAAATTTCGAAAGAGCCAAAACAGTTTTTTTGATGATTCCAAGTCCATAGTCGGTAGAGTCGCGCTGATAAAGGTTTTTGGCTAACTGTTGGGTAATAGTACTTCCCCCGCCCTGACTGGAATTTCCCAACAAAATTGTTTTGCCGATAACACGGAACAATCCTACTTCGTCAATCCCGGAATGTTTTTGAAAACGGTGGTCTTCGCGGGCAATGAGAGCCTGTACCAGGTAAGGCGACAAATCTTTATAGGTGATATTATTTCGGTTTTCTTCGAGATAATAGGTTCCAAGAACGTGCCCGTCTTCCGAATAAACTTCAGAAGCAAGGTTACGATTAGGATTTTCCAAATCCTCGAATGAAGGCATGTAGCCCAACCATCCCATGGCAATGGCAAAAAATAATATAAACAGAAATGCTATAGGTGAAAGAATAATTATCCAAAAATTTTTGAGGTATTTTTTCTGCTTAATGCTTAGATTTTCCATGAGTTTGGTAGAATTTGCGCGGTAAAATTAGCAAATAATATTTAATTTAAAATTTTGAGATTAGCAAGGTATTTTTTTTACTTTGTGAAGTTTTTAAAAAACCGACTCGGTGTGTTATGGTTGAAAATCTGGTTATTGTTGAGTCCCCCGCAAAAGCTTCCACAATAGAGAAGTTTTTGGGAAAGAATTATCTGGTTAAATCAAGCTTTGGTCATATCAGGGATCTTGAAAAAAAGAACCTTGGAATTGACGTAAAGAACGATTATACGCCTCAGTACATTGTTCCTGAGGATAAAAAAAAATTAGTTGCCGAATTAAAGAAGCTCGCCAAGGACGCTCAGACGGTCTGGCTCGCTTCCGATGAAGACCGCGAAGGAGAAGCAATTTCTTGGCATTTATTCGAAGTACTCGGGCTTAAACCTGAAAAAACGAAACGTATCGTTTTTAACGAAATTACCAAGGAAGCAATCCTGCGGGCAATCGAAAATCCCCGTACCATTGATAATAACCTGGTAAACGCCCAACAGGCGCGCCGGGTTCTTGATCGTCTGGTAGGTTTCGAAATATCTCCCATCCTCTGGAGAAAAGTTAAACCGGCATTATCTGCCGGACGTGTACAATCCGTTGCAGTGCGGCTCATCGTGGAACGCGAGCGCGAAATACATGCTTTTAAAACATCTTCGGCTTTTAAGGTAACTGCAAACTTTCAGCTTACCGATCCGAAAAAGGCAACCTTGTATGCTGAGTTGGACAATAAGATTAACAACCGCGACAACACGCTCGAATTTCTGAAGAAATGTCAAAATGCGGAGTTTCGTGTAGCCGATGTGGTTACCAAACCGTCTAAAAAATCGCCGGCCCCACCATTTACAACGTCTACACTTCAGCAGGAAGCCAGCCGGAAACTGGGATTCTCGGTATCCCAAACTATGACCCTCGCTCAAAAGTTGTACGAAGCCGGACGTATCACCTATATGCGTACCGACTCTGTGAATCTTTCAGAAACGGCCATTAACATGGCTAAAGAAGTTATTACAAAAGATTACGGAGAAAAATATTCTAATCCGCGACAATACAAGACCAAGTCGAAAGGCGCGCAGGAAGCGCATGAGGCCATCCGTCCTTCCTATCTCGACCAAATTGATATTCCAGGGTCAACAGCAGAAAAAAGGCTTTACGACCTTATCCGTAAGCGCACCATTGCGTCGCAAATGAGCGATGCAGCCCTCGAAAAAACAACGGCAACTATTGACATTTCTACTACTTCTGAAAAATTTATGGCCTCGGGCGAAGTATTGAAATTCGAAGGCTTTCTGAAAGTTTATATCGAATCAACCGACGATGAAAACGAAGAAAACTCCGAACGTCTTCTTCCTCCTTTAAATAAAGGACAAGTTTTAGCTCTCGATTTCATTAAGGCTACCGAACGTTTTACACACCATGCGCCGCGTTATACGGAAGCCAGCTTGGTTAAAAAGCTCGAAGAATTAGGCATTGGTCGTCCGTCAACCTATGCACCAACTATTTCAACTATTCAGCAACGCGGATATGTTGTGAAGGAAGACCGCGAAGGTGACGAGCGTCAATATTTAGGAATTACCCTGAAAAACAAACAGATATCTGAACAAACGCTAAAAGAGATAACCGGAGCCGAAAAGGCAAAACTTTTTCCCAGTGACATCGGAACTATTGTTAACGACTTTTTAATCAATCATTTTAACGATATTCTCGATTTTAATTTTACGGCTAATGTCGAAAAGGAATTCGACGAGATTGCTACAGGTCACCTCGGCTGGACAAAGATGATCGATAAGTTTTATAGCCCGTTTCATAAAAAGGTTGAAATTACTACCGAGACTTCCGAGCGTAGTATAGGAGAGAAAATTTTAGGCACCGATCCCGCGTCAGGTAAGCCCATCATGGTGAAAATAGGACGATTTGGTCCTATGGCACAGATTGGAGAAGCCACTGATGAAGAAAAGCCACGTTTTGCAGGCCTTTTGAAAGGACAATCCATCGAAACCATTACGCTTGAACAAGCACTCGACCTGTTTAAACTTCCCCGATTAGTTGGTTCATTTGAAGATAAAGAGGTAACTGCAGGAGTTGGCCGGTTTGGCCCGTACCTCAAACATGATGCGAAATTTTATTCGCTCCGTCCCAAAGAAGACGATGCTCTTAGCATCAATATTGATCGAGCCATCGAAGTAATTACGATCAAAAGGATAGAACAGCAAAATAAAGTTTTAAAAACTTTTGCTGAAGATTCAGAACTACAAATTCTCAATGGTCGTTGGGGGGCGTATATCGTTTATAAAAAAGAAAATTATAAAATACCTAAAGGACAAACTGCCGAAACGTTAACTTTTCAGGATTGCCAGGAAATAATAAAAAATGGCCCTGCAAAAGCCAAGGCAAAGCCTAAGGCTAAAGCTCCTGTCAAATCTGCAGCTAAAGGGAAAAAGAAATAATTACTTAGCCGGATGCTTTTAGTTAGGTGTCCGGCACTTTAAATCTCCAACATAGGCCTTATCAATGAATATTCACGACTATTTGGAATCATTCGAAAAAAAGAACCCGTTTTCGGATAACCAATTCTTATCCAGACATATTTCTTTTTTACAGAAAGGGCAGGGAATTCCTAAAGATTCTTCTTTTAAGGTAGCGATTATAGGCGTGCCCGACGATAAGGAAGTGCATACCTTTGAATCTGCCCGGCAAATCCGTGAGAACCTTTACAATCTGGCCGCTTTAACTGCAAAGCTTACTATCATCGATCTGGGGAATATTAAAACCGGAAATTCATTTACAGATACCTGCTTTGCCCTGTGCGAAATTATTACGACTCTCAATGCTGACGGAACTCTTGTAGTTTTACTTGGAAGTTCGTCGGCCTTTAATATTGGTAACATTATGGCCTACAGGCAATCAGACTCTCTGATAAACATGGCCGTAATTGATTCTACGATAAGCAAAGAAGAAATTCCGCCGTTTGTTCTTACGAAAGACAATCTATTTCCCGGTACGGAAACTTTTAAGTTATTCAATTATATTAATATAGCCTATCAGAGCTATTTTGTAGAACGAGAGACGCTTGATTTTATCGAAGACTCAAATTATGAAGCATATAGGGTAGGGTATGTCAGAGCCAATATTAAAGAAATGGAACCCGTTCTCCGGGATGCCGATCTGGTTTCGTTTAGCTTGAATTCACTTAAACATTCCGATGCTCCCGGAGTAAATCGAAGTTCACCCAATGGGTTGTCGAGCGAAGAAGCCTGTCAGCTTGCCTTTTATGCAGGACATAGCAACCGTGTGAAATCTTTTAATGTTTGGGATTTAGCTCCTGATAAAGATATTCACCAAACCACCTCCAAACTTGCGGCTCAAATAATATGGTATTTTTTCGAAGGGTTGTCAAACGCTATACCCGAAGAACCTCAATCTAATACCGAGCACTTTATAAAATATCTTATTCATCTCAACCAAACCGACCAGGACATTGCCTTTTTCAAAAGCAACCTTACCAACCGATGGTGGATGGAGATAACCTTGGCACAGTCCAACCAAAATATTACCTTATCTTGCTCTCCAAACGACTATGAACTAGCCTGTCAACAAGATATTCCCGATCGTTGGTGGCGCACCTTTCAACGCTTTTCTCATTGAATCAATAAATTTTGATAAATTGGGTGACGTCGGATAAAATAATTTTGAATATATACAGTTAAAGACTAAACACATATTACGTATAATAGGAGAGGTATTGATAACAACAAAAAAATAATACATTTGTAGTGTAATTTTATTTTTGTTTACTTTACTACTCCATTGAATAAATGAGGTTGAGAATTAATTATGATTAGGCTTTTTCTAATTGTTCCCTTTGCAATGTTATTTGGTTCTGTTCTTGCCCAGCAAGACCCGATATGCAGCCAATATATGTTTAACAACATGGCTATTAATCCGGGTTATGCAGGAAGTAAGGATCAAATAGCTATTTCCGCTATTCACCGGTTACAATGGGTTGGACAAGCCGGGGCTCCCACAACTTCAACATTCTCAATTCATACCCCGTTTAAAATAGGCAAGGTCAATAATGGGATAGGTCTTACTTTTGTTAATGACAAGTACGCATTCGACAATAATATAGGTATTAGCTTAGCATATGCATACCGAATGGACGTTAACGACGGGGCCGGAAAATTAGGTATTGGCGTTAGTGGAGGGTTTATTAATAACTCGTTAAATGCTACATGGATTACAACGGGAAATGCAACGCCTGCGGCTAACGACCCAACAATTCCAAATCAAACTGAATCCACAACAACGCTAAATTTTGATTTAGGCCTATATTACCAAACCGACAAATTATACTTTGGTATTTCTTCAACCAACCTTACCCAGCCTAAAAAAAATTATTCTAAAGGAAGCCCTTTAATTAATCGTCATTATTATCTTACGTCGGGGTACAATTTACCTTTAGCAAATCCCGCGTTTGAGATTCAGCCATCTGTATTTCTGGCTACTGATGGTGCTTCGTCTTCGCTAGATCTAAATACTGTAGTTACCTACAATAAACGTGTCTGGGGCGGTTTTTCGTACAGGCTGTCGGCTGCTGTTGTAGGAATGGTAGGGTTGGAACTGATAAACGGATTGCGGATAGGTTATGCCTATGATTTTTCGACAACAAACTTAAACAAATACAATAATGGTACCCATGAAATCATGATGGGGTATAATTTTAGCATCGTAAAACCCAAAGTACCACATAGGTATAAAAGTGTTCGATTTTTATAAGAAATTATTTAAACCTTATTGAAAAGATTTACGTATTTAACCAAATGAATAGTAACCATACAAAAATAAACACCTCACTGTTATGAAAAAAATACTGGTAATTGGTATTGTATTCGCCCTTCTTACCGGAAGTTGCGGAAAAACCAGTAACGGAGAATTGACCGGTGTCCCCGGCAGACCGAGTTATACTGAACCAGACCCGTATGGAATGGTTTTTATCCCGCAGGGAAGCTTTACGATGGGGCCAACAGATCAGGATGCATCCTGGGCACAAAACAATGCGGCAAAAACCGTCTCTTTGGAGCCATTTTGGATGGATGATACTGAAATCACCAATAATGAATACCGCCAGTTCGTCTACTGGGTTCGGGATTCTCTTGTAAGAAGAAAATTGGGAGAACAGGATCCTGACACTTATCTGATAACCGAGGATGAAAATAACAATCCTATAGATCCACCTGCAATTAACTGGGGAGCTAAGATTGATACCAGAGACCCGGATGTTGAGCAGAGCTTGGAAGATTTCTATCTTAAAAAGGAAGAGCGCTTCTTTGGAAGAAAAGAATTTGATACTCGTAAACTTAAATATGAATATTTTTGGGTAGACCTGCAACAAGCTGCAAAAAAATCAAACCGATACCAGTTTGATAAACAACGATATGAAGGGTTGGTTACCAATAGCGATGGAGAACAGGTTACTATTAAAGACAGAAGCTCATTTATATTGAATGATAATGTTTATGTTTATCCCGATACTCTTTGTTGGGTAGCTGACTTTACTTATTCGTATAACGAACCAATGACCAATTTATATTTCTGGCATCCCGGCTATGATAACTATCCGGTTGTAGGTGTGAACTGGAAACAGGCTACTGCATTTTGTATATGGAGAACTCAATTGTTAAACTCTTTTCTTTCGAGATACGGAGAGCCTTCCGTTCAGGATTATCAGTTACCTACTGAAGCTCAGTGGGAATATGCAGCTCGTGGAGGTTTAGCACATGCAATGTATCCTTGGGGTGGGGTTTATACAACTAATAAGTCGGGTTGTTATTTAGCTAATTTTAAACCATTAAGGGGTAACTATGCAGCCGATGGAGGTATTAAGGTCTTAAAAGTGGCTTCTTACGAGCCTAATGAGTGGGGGCTGTATGATATGGCTGGTAACGTTGCCGAATGGTGTTCCAGTGCATTCGATGAGTCTTCAGGTTTTTTTACTCATGATTTGGATCCGGACTATAAATATAATGCTCACAAGAATGATCAGGCAGCGATGAAACGGAAAGTTGTCAAAGGTGGATCTTGGAAAGATATTGCCTATTACTTACAGGCTGGTACCCGTACTTATGAATATCAGGATACAGCCAGATCGTATATCGGATTCCGTTGTATTCGTCCTTATGTAGGTAACTATACTAAATAATTAGTTATTAAAATTTTTATATCATGAACCTTAGTGAAATAGTTCAAAGTTCTCGTTGGAAAAACTTCATGGCCAAATTGTATGGTTGGGGAGCTTCGTTGGTGATTTTAGGAGCTTTGTTTAAAATTAACCACTATAAAGGTGCTGGAACGATGCTTTTAGTGGGTATGGGAACAGAAGCTATTATCTTTTTCTTTTCTGCTTTTGAACCTTTGCATGAAGAACTTGACTGGACGTTGGTTTACCCTGAATTGGCTGGAATGGCTGACCCTGACGAATTGGGAACTGCTAAAGATGCTGACCGAAAAAGTCATGGTTCACTGGATAAATTTGATGGTTTGGCAAAAGAAGCAGATCTTAGTCCTGAAGTCTTCAAAAAATTAGAAGAATCATTACAAAAGTTGAGTACGACGACGTCTAATCTGTCTGATATTACTGATGCAACCGTAGCGACTAATCAATATACAGCTAACATTAAAAATGCTGCGGCATCGGCAGGTTCTTTGTCCAATACCTTTAACCAATCTGCAGCATCATTGCAGGATTCGGTAAATACTTTAACAGTTTCTTACGCCAGTCTTAGTGAAACTGTTAAAAATGAACTTCCTGTCATTTCAGAAGGAGCTAAAAATTACAATGCCCAATTAGAGGGCATGAACAAGAACCTTAATGCCTTAAATGCTGTATATGAATTGCAATTACGTGATTCATCGGTACATCTGAAAGAATCTCAGGCTCTTTATGGTGGGTTAAATAACCTCATAGAAAACTTGAAAAATTCAGCTGAGGAAACTCAAAAATACAAAGACGAAATTTCTCAATTAAGTAAAAATCTTTCATCGCTTAACAACATATATGGTAATATGTTATCTGCAATGAATGGCTCTGTTAAAAAATAGTAACCTGTAGTTATGGCTCACGGAAAAGAGACACCAAGGCAAAAAATGATTGGGATGATGTATTTGGTGCTTACAGCAATGTTGGCGCTGAATGTATCAAAGGATATTCTGGATGCCTTTGTGCTTGTAGATGATGGCTTAACAAAGACAACCGAGAATTTTAGCGCGAAAAATCAGTTGATATATAATGAATTCGGAAAACTTGCAGTTACTAATCCTCAAAAGGTAAAAGAATGGAAGGATAAGGCCGATAAAGTTCAACATAAAGCCAATGAACTTTATGATTATATACAGTCTCTGAAAGTCAGGATAATTAAAGAGGCTGATGACAAAACTGAAGCTCTTTCAAAAAACAAGATTGACGCAAAAAAAATTCAGACGAAGGATGACACAAATATTCCGGCACGAATAATGGTCGGGGCTGATAATAATCAGGAAGGGAAAAAATTACACAAAAAAATTAATGAATACAGAGAACTCTTATTGTCATTGGTAGATAAAAGAGAAGACGGGATCATTAATTCTGTTAAAAAGACTTTGGATACATCTGATCCTCCTCTGAAAGAAGGAGGCGAGAAGGCAACCTGGGAATCTGAGAATTTTGAACATCTCCCTTTAATTGCGGTTACAACACTGATGTCGAAAATGCAAAGTGATGTTAGAAATGCCGAGGCTGATGTTATTCAATATTTATATAATAAAATAGAAGGCAGTTCGTTCAAATTTAACAAATTAGAAGCAACTGTAACTGTAAATTCAAATTATATACTAAAGGGAGGGGAATATAGCGCCGAAGTATTTATTGCGGCTACTGATACCACCCAGAGACCCGATGTATATATTGGGAACTGTCAGGCATTTCGTACTGCCGACGGGAAGACCGATTATAAAATAGTTGGAGCATCTCAAAAATTACCCATTGGGCCTAACGGAAAAAGTATTTTTAAACGGACGGGAACAGCTGTAGGAAATTTTCCATGGAGTGGAATGATTGAGTTAAAACAGACAGATGGAACCATGGTTAGAAAACCATTTAAGATGGAATACCAAGTAGGAGAAGCGACTGCAGTTGTATCGCCTACTAAAATGAATGTATTTTATGTTGGGGTTGACAATCCGGTGTCTATTTCTGTAGCAGGGGTTCCTTCAGAAAAAATAAAAGCAGACATTTCCAACGGAGAAATCAAGAAAGTTGGCAATGGTTATATAGTAAGACCGCGTAGCCCGGGTAATGCTCTGATAACTGTCAGAGCCGAAATTGAGGGCAAAGTCAAGGAAATGGGGATTATGGAATTCCGTGTAAAAAATTTGCCTGATCCTGTAGCCAAGGTTGCTGCAAGAAAGGGTGGATATATTGACAAAAATACGTTAATAGCGCAGGCTATTGTTCAGGCTGATCTTGAAAATTTTGAGTTTGATGCAAGATACACTGTTACTGAATTTAGCGTATCTGCAGTAATTAAAGGATTTGCCCAGGAAGAGGCTTCTAAATCAAGTCAGATAACTTCTGCACAGAAGGATATTATCAGGACTTTATCTAAGGGAAATCGAGTTACTTTTCAGGATATTAAAGCCGTTGGTCCGGATGGAAAGACTCGGGAATTAAATCCTGTCCAATTTAAAATACAATAACATTAATAAAGATATCAGCTATGCGAACCTATTCTTCAATAACGATTGCTTTGTTTATAGTTGTTTTTTCGTTTAGCGGAACAACTTTTGCTCAAACAGATTCAATTAGAGATTCTAAAGAAGAAGTATATAAGAAGATTCATATACCGGATAAAAAACCTATTCCTTATCCATATACCCGCGAAGCCGATGTAATGTGGTCTAAAATAGTTTGGAGAATGGTTGATCTTAGAGAAAAAATGAACTTTCCTCTTTATTTTCCGACTAGGCCTATCGGGGATCGTATGAATCTTATTCAGCTTATTTTTAAAGGAATTGACGAAGGCAAAATTCAGGTGTATAATCCTGACAAAGGGGATGATGAATTTAAGTTCCCTATGACTAAAGAGGGGCTTGACCGGAAAATGGGGAATGTCCCTCATGCAGTGCCTGTTCCTCAGGCCGATGGAACCGTTAAGATGGATACTGTGCCTGGAGAGAGACGTTACACAGAGATTAAAAAAGTCCTTCTTAAAGAAAAATGGTTTTTTGACAGCCGCTATTCCAAAATGGAAGTCCGTATTCTTGGTATATGTCCAATCAGGCTTGCTCCTAAAGAGATTAAAGGAACGATAGCCACTGGGGATAGTGCAGAAATTGAGCAAAGAAAAGTATGTTGGGTTTACTATCCGGAATCAAGGGACTTATTCTCAACACATCCTATTTATAATGCGCGAAACGATGCGCAACAGACATCATTTGATGATTTCTTTATGCAACGTCGTTTCAATAGCTATATTTATGCTACATCCAACGTTTATAATAATCGTACAATCGATGAATATACAACAGGTATGGAAAGCCTATTGGAAGCTGATCGTATCAAAAATTCTCTAGTTAACGACGAACAGGATTTTTGGGAATATTAATTCCAAAGATATGAGGCTATCTTAAAAGATGATAGTTTTATTAAGAAAAAAGCCAGTAAGGCACCCTTACTGGCTTTTTTGTGTATAAATTGAATATTTTAGTTCCAAACCCCGACATTTTTTTAAATTAGTTCTAAATGGATTTCTTTAGAAGAGCAAAATGGCATTTTGAAGCCTTGGCAAAGGTTTTATTCATTAAGTAAACAGGAAACTTATCCAAAGGGTGAAGATGGAAACTGAGAGCTATAATATGATGTATTTTTAGCTTTGGTTAAAGTTCTACTAGTTTATTTTTTATCGAGTACATTACCAGACTTGCAGTGTTTTTGGTACTGGTTTTTTCGAGGATGTGACTGCGATGGCTTTTTATAGTTTCGGGGCTAAGATGAAGTGATTCCGCAATTTCTTCGTTGGTGAGCCCTTGGCAAATAAGCTTAAGAACCTCTACCTCGCGTTTGGAAAGGTCTTCGCTTTTTTTGGTTTTAACGCCGGTGCCAAGGTTGACCACAATTCGCCGGAGTATTTCATTTGAAAAATAACTTTCACCGTCGGCAATATCGTTAATAGCTCGTTCGAATTCGATTATGCCGGCATTTTTCATTACAAAACCTTTTACACCGGTTTCGATCATTTTGTAGTAATACTCTTCGTCGCCAAATGACGAAAGGGTTAGTATTTTAAGGTCAGGATTACGTTCAAGGGCTATTCTGGCTGCTTCTACACCGTCCATAACGGGCATGGCAATATCCATGACTACAACGTCGGGAATTTGCTTTTCCAGTAGTTCCAGAAATTCTTTTCCATTAGAGGCTTCTCCAATAACAGTTGCTATTTCCTGAATAGTTATCAGCGATTTTAGTCCCTCACGGAACATTTTATGGTCGTCGACTAATATTAATTTTAACGTATTCATTGATTATATATGTTAAAAATTTAAAGATCGTCAAAAAAAACCATTTATCTATTGTTAAATTACGAATTCGTAATTTGTATGGGGATTTGAACTGACTTCTACTGTTAGTCTGCAACCTTCGTTCTTTTTGCTTTCAATCCGCATGTTTCCTCCAACTGATCGTATCCGACTTTGCATATTAATGAGGCCCATTCCATTTTTTGAAGCTAAAGTTTTCTCAACATCAAAGCCGATGCCGTCATCTTCGTAAATAAGCAGTATCTGGTAACCAGTGTGTTTTAACGAGAGGTTTATTTTGTGTGCCGATGCGTATTTTATAGTATTGTTAATGGCTTCGGTAATTATACGGTAAAGTATGGTTTCGATGATATCGGGAATGCGTTGTTCGAGATTCGTTGAGAAGGTAATGGGAACAGGATATAGTTCTCCGATGCGGTCGATGAATGTTTTTAAGGCCGATACCAGCCCGAAATTTTGCAGTATGTGTGGATTTAGGTTAAACGATATTTCGCGGACAGTTTTGTGGGCAATATCTACCGTTTCTTCTGTTTTACGGATGAGCTCGGGTAGCGGCATGCGAAGGTTGGGCAACGTCATCCATTGCAAATAAAGTTTTATGGTGGAGAGGATAGGGCCTATTCCGTCGTGAAGTTCCTGGGCAAAATGCTCGCGACGTTTTTCTTCGGCTTCAACAATCGCTTTAATCATTTGCTGCTCGGCTTGTTTTCGGTAAGTGATATCGCGGAATACTCCCAACACGTATTTATTGTGGTTAATGGTGAGTTGGCTTACGCTACATTCTACAGGCATGCTCCCTCGCGGGGTTTTTAACATTGCTTCGTGTACCAATTTTTCACCTAATTTAACCCGGTACAGCAATGTGTTTAAGGTGTCGTACCTGTCGGGATAGGCTATGATGTTGACATCCTGACCAATTAACGACTGTTTGTCGATACCGATAAACTTACACATTGCATCGTTCACATCAACAATTCGGTCGTTGAAGTCGGCAATTCCAATAGCATCAAGTGTGCTGTTAAAAATAGTCCGGAAGTTTTCCTCGCTTTCGATGATGGCTAGTTCTGCTTCTTTGCGGTTAGTGATGTCGTCGAGTATAATTAAAAGATAATCATGTATGTTTAATTGGTAAGGCACGGTCGAAACCAGAAAGAACCGCTCGGATATTGTTTTATCAATCAGTATTTTCAGCTTAATCTCAGCTTTTTCAATTTTTACATGGTCGATAAATGTCTTTTTTATAATTGAGTTTAGCGGACACATGGTGCATGCCGGACCGACCCCACATGTGCGATAATTTATGGCATTTACGCAACAAAGAACGTCGCCGGGACCCAAGTATTCGGGTTTGTTATAGTTATGACGTGTTAGAAAGGCTGCTGCCGGATTGGTGTTAACGACGATAAGATTATTGTCCAAAACCATTGCCGGAAGGGGAATATGATCGTAGATGGCCTCCAGTTTTTTTTGACTTTCTTCAAGCGATAGTTGGGCGCGTTTTTGGGCATCTATGTTTTCGATGATGCTGATTGAAAATATAGTGGTATCATCAGAAAGTATTGAAGTGACATTGTTTCTTCCCCAAATAATATCGCCATTTTTCCGTACATATCGTTTTTCAAGCGTATACTCATTCAAGAGTTTGGTGTTTAACCGATGGTATGAAAGTAATTCGTTCCCTAAATCTTCGGTAAACGTAATGCTTTCGAAGTGGATTCCCCTGAGCTCATCGGGAGGATAACCAATAAAATCGACAAAGGCGGGGTTAAATTGTATGATTTCTCCCTGAGGATTGTACAGAACAATGCCTACGGATGCGGAGTCAAAGATGGTTTGCATCAGTGATTCGCTGTTTTTAAGAGCCATTGTTTTTTCCTGAAGCTGGTCGATAGTTTCGTTTAACGTGCGATTGTTGACGATCAGGGTTTGTGTTAAGCCTCGTAGCTGCTGGTTTCTTAAGCGTAGTTCTTCGTTAGCTTCGCTAAGCTGAATAGTGCTTTGTTTTACTTTTTCTTCCAGTTCGGCTTGCGAGGCTTTTAATTCATCCTGGGCCTTTTTTAGTTTGAGGTAAACTTCTATTCGGGTTATTAGGGATTTCGGATCAACTGGCTTATGGATAAAGTCGTATGCCCCGGCTTCGTATGCCTTGATTTTTTCGGAATGTTCTGATATTGCAGAAAGAAACAGGATGGGGATTTCGCGTGTTTTTTCTTTCTTTCGCAAATGCTGACATGTTTCATAACCGTTCATTTCCGGCATCAGAATATCAAGCAGCACTAAGTCGGGAGTTATTTCCTCGATTTTTTCCAAGGCTTCAGCTCCCGACGTTACAATGTGAACGTTGTAGTTACCTGTCCGCGATAAGATTTCATACAGAAGCTCGGCAACTTCCGGGTTGTCGTCTATTGCCAGAATTGTCGGCTTTTTCTCAGGAATAGTTGTATTGTTAGGCATAACCAAAAATGGTTAATAGTTTATCTTATCATAGCTCCATTATCTGTTTTCTTTTCTGGTACTACAAATATTAATTTACCGGTGAAATCTTCGGCCAGCAAAATCATTCCCTGCGATTCGATGCCCTTAATCTTGCGGGGTTCGAGGTTTACCAGTACGCTAACCTGTTTGCCGGGAAGTTCTTCGGCCGAGAAATGTTCGGCAATGCCCGAAACGATGGTACGTTTGTCGATGCCAGTATCCACCAGAAGTTTCATGAGCTTGGTGGTTTTAGCCACTTTCTCGGCTTCGAGGATGGAGCCTATGCGGATGTCCATCTTGGTAAAATCGTCGAAACTAACGTTGGGCTTCTGTGGCTCGGCTTTGGCGTTTTTGCGTTCGTTTTCGATCTTGATTTGTTTGAGACGTTCCAGTTGCTTATCAATGGTTGTATCTTCAATTTTTTCGAAAAGCAGCGAAGGCTGGTTTACTTTGTGGCCTTCGGGTAAAAGGCTGGTACCAATCAGTTCCCAGTCGATAGCTTCGATGTTTAACATTTTGCAGAGGGCTTCGGTAGTCTTGGGAAGGAATGGCTCCATTAAAATGGCAAGGTTGGCCGTAATCTGGAGAGCCACATTTAAGATGGTTTTAACCCTTTCTTCGTCAGTTTTTATGATTTTCCAAGGTTCGGTATCAGCCAAGTATTTATTGCCCAAACGAGCCAGATTCATAGCTTCTTTTAAAGCTTCGCGAAAGCGGAATGTTTCGAGCGATTCTTCAACATTTTTTTTGATGTTGGCAATTTCGGCCAGCACTTCTTTGTCGTAGTCGGTCAGTTCTCCGGCTTTGGGAACGACACCTCTGAAGTAGTTTTGAGTCAGTACCAAAGCGCGGTTTACAAAATTGCCAAAGATGGCTACCAACTCGCTATTGTTGCGGGTTTGGAAATCTTTCCAGGTGAAGTCGTTGTCCTTGGTTTCGGGGGCGTTGGCGCAAAGTACGTAGCGAAGCGCATCTTCCTTACCCGGAAAATCTTCGAGGTATTCGTGCAACCATACGGCCCAGTTGCGCGAAGTAGAGATTTTGTCGCCTTCGAGGTTGAGGAATTCGTTGGCCGGAACGTTCGTGGGTAAAATGAATGAACCTTCGGCTTTTAACATAGCCGGGAAGATGATGCAGTGGAAAACGATGTTGTCTTTACCGATGAAATGCACCATGCAGGTTTCCTTGTCTTTCCAGTATTTTTCCCAGTCGGGGGTTAGGTCTTTGGTGGCCGAAATGTAGCCGATGGGGGCATCGAACCAAACATAAAGAACTTTGCCTGTGGCACCGTCAACCGGCACGGGAATTCCCCAGTCGAGGTCGCGACTTACGGCACGGGGCTGTAAACCTTGGTCGAGCCACGATTTACATTGACCGTAAACATTGGTTTTCCAGTCTTTGTTTTCTTTCAGAATCCAGTTGCGCAGGAATGCTTCGTGCTTGTCAAGCGGGAGGTACCAGTGGCTGGTGCTTCTTAGTACAGGAGTGTTTCCGCTGAGCGTTGACCGCGGGTTGATAAGGTCGGTGGCATTGAGCGAAGTTCCGCATTTTTCGCATTGGTCGCCATAAGCATTTTCGTTGCCGCAGTGCGGACAGGTTCCGGTGATGTAGCGGTCGGCGAGGAACTGGCTGGCTTCCTCGTCATAATATTGTTCGGAGGTTTTTTCGATGAATTCGCCTTTGTCGTAAAGGGTACGGAAAAAGCCGGATGCGGTGTCGCGATGGGTTGGAGAAGTCGTACGGGAATAAATGTCGAACGAAATTCCGAATTTCTCAAATGAAGTTTTGATGATATTATGATACCTGTCCACCACGTCCTGCGGAGTGATACCTTCCTGCTTTGCCTTGATGGTGATGGGCACGCCATGTTCGTCGGAACCACCAATGAATGCTACATCGCGTTTCTTTAAACGGAGGTAACGAACGTAAATATCGGCAGGAACATAAACACCGGCTAAGTGTCCGATGTGAACGGGTCCATTGGCATAAGGGAGGGCAGAGGTAACCAAATATCTTTTGTAATTCTTCATAGCGGAATATCTATCTTTGTGTGAGAAACGCAAAGATAAATTAAATTTCTATGATTGCACCTTTACCGCTTCGCGCGGGCGACAAAATAGGCATTATAGCCCCTTCGCGCAAAGTTACTTCCGAAGATCTGGATGGTTCCGTTAAGTTTTTAGAGAATTTGGGGTTTCGTATCGAATTTGGAAAAAATCTGTTTGCTTCCGAGAACCAGTTTGCCGGTACCGATGCCGAGCGTGCCGAAGATTTTATGGAGATGATCCGCAACCCAGAGATAAAAGCCATTATGTGTGCCCGCGGCGGCTACGGAACGGCCCGTATTCTCGATTATCTCGACGATGTGGTAATCCGAAACAATCCCAAATGGGTGATTGGTTACAGCGATATCACCGTGCTGCACTCTTATCTTTCCGAAATTGTTGGAATGCAGAGTTTACATGCTACTATGCCGGTGAATTTTAAGCCGGAATTGGCCGGAACTGATACCTGGCAGAAATTGAACGAAGTTTTAACCGGAGGATTGCCTGAATATAGAGTCGAAGCAAATCCGTTTAACCGCGTTGGAACAGCCTCCGGACTACTCACCGGCGGAAACCTTTCGGTGCTTTACAGCCTCAGCGGTACGTGGTGCGATATGGATACCGACGGCAAAATCCTTTTCATCGAAGATCTCGACGAATACCTCTACCACATCGATCGCATGATGATGAACCTTCGTCTTTCAGGAAAACTGGCCTGTCTGCGCGGCCTTATCGTGGGCGGGATGACCGATATGCACGACAATACCATACCTTTTGGCCGCGAAGCCTGTCAAATCGTTGCCGATGCCGTTGCCGACTATAACTTTCCGGTGATGTTTGGCTTCCCTTCAGGGCATTGCGAGCCTAACCTTCCGTTGGTAATGGGCCGTGAAATGACGTTAGAGGTTGGTACTGATGGGGGAGTGTTGAGGTGAGCCCTCCCCGAAAGGGAGAAAAGAAGAATTGCCTTTGATTTAATATGCGGCAACTTATTGGGTGCTTTTAGCAAAAAGCCCGATATGCCTCGTCCTTGCAAGTTTTTACCCTTCCTTGCAAACTTTTCATCGTCCTTGCAAAGAATTTCTCTTTCCTTGCAAGTTTTTTGGCGTCCTTGCTGCAAGGACGCACCATTTCAATTTCGCATGCCCTTCAAAGTATTCATCACTTGCTTCTTTTGCTTAATTAACATATTTTTAGTTGAAAATTATTCATCCTTCAACTTTCCCGAATTATGATGACCTCGCGCGAAAAAGGCAATGGTGCCGAAGACCTGGCCGCAAACTTTCTCGAACAAAACGGATATGAAATTCTCGACCGGAATTGGTATTCGCAGCATTACGAAATCGACATCATAGCCCGCAAAAACGGCGTGGTAGCTATTGTTGAAGTTAAGAGCCTTGCCTCAAACTATTTTCGTGAACCTTATGAATCGGTTAACCGGAATAAACAACGCATGATAATTTCGGCCGCGAATGCGTATATTCGCAGGCAAAATATCAACGACGACATCCGTTTCGACATTATCTCCATTGTGATAAACAAGAACGGGGAAAAGATCGAACATATCGAAAATGCGTTTTATCCAACGGTACGATGAATATTGAAGATTTTCGCCAGTATTGTATCTCCAAAAAAGGAGTTACCGAGGAATTTCCTTTTGATGAAACAACTTTGGTGTTTAAAGTGATGGGTAAAATGTTTTCACTAACCGATCTGGAGGGCGATTTTACCATTAACCTTAAATGCGATCCGGAGCTGGCCATTGAATTGCGTGAGCGGTATCCGGCAGTCCTTCCCGGTTATCACATGAACAAACGATTATGGAATACTGTGGTTATCGACGGCAGTATTCCCGATAAATTGATTTATGAATGGGTTGACCATTCGTATAGCCAGGTTGTTGATAAACTCCCTAAAAAATTAAAGAACGAACTTGATACATTATGAGACAGCGAATATATGTCTGGTTAAATTATTTCATCACCAAGAAGATGTTAAGCTTCTTTCTTCAGGGGCTGATGTACGTTGCACCGTTAGGCATAACCATCTATGTTATTTACATGGCCTTCGATTTTATCGATGGCATCCTGAAACCGGTTCTCAAAAGTCATCTAGGGATTAAGATACCAGGTATAGGGCTTTTGATGATGGTTTTTATGATTACCGTATTGGGGTATGTTGGTCAAACCATTGTTGCGCAGCCTATCAAAGTGCTTATTGAGCGCTTGATGGTAAAAGCTCCGATTTTGAATATGGTTTATACTTCCATACGCGATTTTATGGAAGCTTTTGTAGGGAAAGAAAAGAAATTTAACCAACCGGTGCGTGTGTTGGTTAATCGCGACCCGGAAATAGAGCGGTTTGGATTTATTACTCAGAACGATCTGTCGGAACTTAATATCAAAGGGAAAGTTGCCGTTTATTTTCCGTTTTCCTACGGGTTTAACGGTGAGTTGTTTGTAATTTCAGTAGAAAATGTTAAACCGGTTGATATTCCTGCCGGCGAAATGATGAAGTTTATCGTTTCGGGCGGGGTAACAAGGGTGTAATTGTGGTAGTTTAAGAGTTTACAGTTAATTATAAATTTAATCAGATTGAGAATGAACAGAAAATTATTGATGTTTTTTATGCTTTTTGCATTTGTTGCGATGGAAGCATGTACTAAGGATGATGGCACTGAAAACGCTGTAAAAATGAGTGCATCGATTGATGGAGTACAATGGGATGCCAGTTTTTTGGCACCTACCACTTTAAGAAATCATAAATTTATCATTACCGGTACTAATTTAGCCGGAGGGGCAATTCTTCTTTCCACAAGTGCAGATACAGTAGGGACTTATCTGCTTTACATGCCTTTAATATATCAGTTTAACGGCACCTATAAAGTAACAACGCTATCTCCTACAGCAAAAGATATTTTTGAAGGATTAAGTGGCACTTTAAAATTAACAAAAGTCGATACTGTTGCGAAAGTAGTATCTGGCTCTTATGAGTTTAAGGGTATAAATTCTTCTTTAGATTCGGCGCGGGTAACAAAGGGTATTTTTATGAATGTACCTTATTTGTAGTTATTTATTCACTTATGAAAATCCCCGGCAAATTTTTATTTGCCGGGGATTTTTATTTGAAATTTAGTTTAAAGAATTCGAGATAACTGTCGGCATTTTCCTGTTTGGTAAGTACCGGGTAGTTGAATAGCGATATTACAAATACATGCTTAGTATTGCCTTTAATGCTTTTTAAGGTTGTAGGTTTGGCCATTAGTACTTTGTAATATGCCTGAGCCTTATCTTTATTAGCAAAACCGCGGATGGTAACCATTTTAAAGTTTTTGCCAAGTGCATCTTTGGAAACCTCGAGCTTATCGCTTGAAAAATTGTCGAGGTTGAAATTGATGATGTCGAAAACCAACTGGTTAATGTCGTCGCTTTTGTCGAAAACTATCGATACAAAGAATGGCGTTGTTTCAATGGTCGAATAAATTGTCTTTGCAACTTGAACGTCTTCAGCCTTTTTAGTCTCGGGCTGGTAGTTGTTCATGTAGTCTAATGCTTCCTTGGCGTATTTGCCCACTTCGTTGTCGGGATATTTTGCCACCAGTTTGTTGAGCTCCGAACGGTAGGTTAGCTTATCGGTGGTTTTGCCCACAGTCATTGCTTTTAGCAGTTCAAACTTAGGGATGAGCTTGTCGTTTTTGTATTGCAACTGGGCTTTTTCAATATTGGCCAAAACCTGTTGGTAATTGCCCGAACTATACAGGCTATATGTTTGCTGGTAAAAGTTGTCCGCTTCTTTGTTCTTATCCTGAATCTGCTTGTAATAATTAGGGTCGATAAGGATTTTGGCATATACGCTTTCCGGAAATTTACTGATAATCTGGTCGCGGTAATAAGCGGCTTTCGATTCATTTTTAAGTTCAACTTCCATGCTATATAGCTGGTAGTAAACGGCAGTATTGTATTTGTTACCCGGGTAGCGGCTGACCATTTGTTCGTAAAGGGCTATAGCCTGAGGAAGATCATTAAGTTCGTTGCGGTAAACCATTCCTCCGTAGTAATAACCATCGAGAAGTTTTTGCTGTGAAGCTTTCATCATCGAATCGTTTGCAGGAATGTTTTGGAGATAGAATTCGCGCGATTTATTATCGAGTTTTTTCTTGCCCTGTACTTCTTCTTGTTTTTGGGAGGATGCCACGGACTCTGCGGTTTCGGCTCCAAACATGGAGGCGTTTTTATTACGGCGGCGCCAGTTGTCTTCGAGTTTACGTTTGCCCCATTTCATTTGAAACTCTTTCATTCCCTGTGTTACCGATACCGGGTTATAGAAATACCATTTGGCAGCCGTAGTTTTGTCCTGCGCCATAACGCTCTGCCGCGACAGGCTGTTGTAATAATCCTGTAAACGCTGGTCTTCGGCCTGTTTGGCTTCGGCTTCTTTCTGGCGGATATTATTGATGATGTTATCTACCAGCCGAGATTGTTCGGCTTTCGATAGTTTGGCCACCCGTTGAAGACTATCTTCGAGGGTAATTGCGTTAAGGTTTTTTACCAGGTTAGTAAGACTTCGGGCTTTAGCCTTGATGTCGATAATGCCGGGATATTTATCGGTGATGTATAGCAGCGTGCTGTCGTAATATGCCTGCGCCGGGATATAGTTCTTGTCAGCATAAAAGATATTGGCGAGTGTGAGGCACGAGAGGCCTTTCTGAGCGTTGTTCTGGGTGCTTACGCTAACCGATTTTTTGTAATATTCGATGCCTGATGATTTATTCCCGTCTTTAATTTCGAGGTTTCCGAGTGCATAATAAATCTGGTCCTGAAAGTCGCGGTTTTTATCATTGCGAAGGAGTTTGAGCATTTTCTCCCGTACCGCATGGCTGTTTTTAGAACCTGTTTCTACCGATCCGGCTAGATTAATGTTGGCATTAAAAGTCATCTCGTAAGGTGGATTTTTTTTGATGACAGCCAGGTACATGTCTGAGGCTTTATCTAGTTGTCCGGTTTGCTGGTATAACTGGGCAAGGATGAACATATACCGTAGTTTGAGTTTTTTCCGGTGGGTAAGGTCCAATGCTTTTTCGAGCGCTTTTATGGCTGCCGGGTAATGATTCTGCTTCAGCTCATAATCGGCCTGTGTTGTATAGAGGTCGGGCTTTAAATTTTTAGGAAAACGCCAGTCTCCTTCTACGTTTTTTAAAAGAAGGTCGGCCTCTTTAAATTCGGAAGTTTCGTTATATACGCGTGCCAGCCAGATGTTGGCTTCGTATTTCGATTCTTCCTTGGGGAATTCCCGGTTCATAAACGTGAACGTTTCGGCGGCCTTGGTAAAATCGTGTTTATAAAAATGAGATTTGCCAATTAGCAGATAAGCATCGTCTACCCAGCGGTTGTATTCATTTTTATTAAAGAATTCGCGTTGAGCAGGCGTTGGCCGTTCTCCTTTTTTAAGTTCGGGTTTGACTTTGATGGAGTGAAGGGCAATGACTTTTGCCCCTTTCTTTATGGAAACATCCATATCCGACGAAACGGACTTGGCAAGTTCGTCGTTTCCGTAGGTGAAAACCGGCAGTATCCGGGAATAATCGTCTTTGTAATTATCGTCGATGCGTTGCAAGCCTTTTTTAAAGCTCTCGTCGCCATTGAAAAGGATATTGTAATGAGCGGTAAGGTTATGGTAAGAGCGTGAAATAAACGTGTTTTTCCGGGTTGAACATGACAACAGAAAAGCTGTAGCAATTACGGCTATGATATAAGTTGGGGCAGATTTTCGGATCACCTGGTTTTTTATTGGCACAAATGAATAACTTAAAATCGGAGACTTTATTTTGCGAGGATAAAATTATTTAATCTGAGCTGATTTCAAAAATATTATGGGAATTAAGCCTCTGATGCGTCTGGAAATAACATGAAAATGCCACAAATTGCACAAATCTACACGGATAAGTTGCCCTATCTTCGTGATAATTTATGTAATCCGTGGCATCCGTGTATTTTATTTCAGAACTGAATACGCGGCACTTTTTAACTTTCCGGATTACTCAACGGCAATAACTTCCTTAATTTCAGGAATATCTTTACGGAGGGTTTGTTCCACCCCGCCTTTGAGTGTTTGAAAACTAAACGGGCAATTGGTGCACGAGCCTAATAATCGCACTTTAACAACCATTTCTTCGGTAACCTCGAGTACTTCGATATCGCCACCGTCTGCCTGAAGGAAAGGCCGTAAATGGGCTATTGAAGCATTAATCCGGTTTATCAGTTCTGGAGATGTATGGGGCATTTTGATGTATGGTTTAAGAGTGAAAAATTATTTCTTTTTGATGATTTCCACGCGACGGGTAGGGTCGAGTACTGCATTACGTTTGGTAACTTCAACCACGGTACTCTCGGCCAAGTTTTTAAAGGCTTTGCCAACAATCGATTCCTGGTCGAGTGCCGAAGGTTTTCCTTGGTCGCCACCTTCGCAGATACTTTGAACAATAGGGATTTGACCTAACAGTGGAATTTCAAGTTCTTCGGCAAGCTGTTTGCAGCCTTCTTTACCGAAGAGGTAGTATTTGTTCTCCGGAAGTTCGGCTGGTGTAAACCAAGCCATGTTTTCGACAAGCCCGAGTACCGGCACATTGATTTTTTCGCCGCGAAACATGTTAATACCTTTGATAGCATCGGCCAGGGCCACTTTTTGAGGGGTACTCACAATGATTACGCCGGTTATGGCCAATTCCTGAACAATGGTTAAGTGTACATCGCCGGTTCCGGGAGGAAGGTCGAGCATGAGGAAGTCAAGTTCGCCCCAGTTTCCCTGATGGATGAGTTGTTTCAGCGCGTTGGATGCCATTGGGCCTCGCCATACCAGCGGATCTTTAGGATCGACAAAGAATCCAACCGAAAGTAATTTTATTCCGTAGTTTTCAACCGGGGTAATCAGTTCATGACCATCAACTGTTTTAACGTCCGGATGGGCATCTTCTACATTGAACATCTTGGGTACCGACGGGCCGTAAACATCGGCGTCGATAAGCCCGACTTTATAACCTAATTTGGCTAGTGCCACGGCAAGGTTCGACGATACGGTTGATTTCCCAACACCACCTTTGCCTGAGGCCACGGCAATAATATTCTTCACCTTGGTGAGGGTGCTGTATTTTGGTTCAACCTTATGTAGACTGTCAATTTTAATCTCGCCAATCTGAATTTCGTCTCCAATTTGTGCCTGTAAAGCAACCTTGCAGGCTTTTTGAATGGAATTGATAAGCGGGTCGTTGGATCGCTGAAAAGTAAGGGTGAAGGAAATGACGTTATCGTGAATAATAATGTCGCTCAGCATGTTGAGCGATACAATATCGTTACTGTAAGCGGGGTGGGTAACCTGCATTAAAGCCTTGGTAACCTGGTCAATGGTGTAACTCATAATAATTAAGACTAAATATAAACTGGATGCAAAGATAAAAACTATTTGCAGTCCAGAATGTTCAATTATTTTGACTTCTTCAGAAAGAATTGTTGATTTCGGACTTTGATCCAGTTTTAATTATTGGATTTTAGTTTTGAAAGATGTCCGAAATGGTTTCGTCGGAAAGATGATAGGCGAGGAGGCCAGCTTTGCGCGCGCCTTCAATATTTGCGGCGAGGTCGTCGATAAACAGCGTTTCGGAAGCTTTCAGTCCAGCGTCGTTCAAAACAAATTCGTAAGCCGAAACGTTGGGTTTACGTTCGCCGATGTCGTGCGAGTAGTAGGTATGCTCGAACATTAGCGGTAATGGGTTGGCGCCAAACGATTGCTTCAGGTAATTTTGAAAATAGTTGATATGAATAGCGTTGGTATTGCTCAGCAAAAACGTGCGGTATTTTTTTCGAATACGCATCAATAACGGTATGTGTTCGGCAGGCATAGACCCAATCATTGCATTCCAGGCCTGGTCGATCTGTTCGTCGGAAATCGAAAGGTTGTATTTCCGAAGTTCGTCGCGGAATATCTGGGGGGCTATTTTACCGGTTTCGAGTAAGTCGAACAAATGCGTTTGTTTGAGCTGGGTATAGATGCCTTCAAAGTCGGTAAAGCCCATTTGTTTGAATAGTTCGATGCTTGCCTGGTAATGAATATTGATGATAACCCCGCCGAGGTCGAAGATTATGTTTTTTACTTGGAGTAAATTGTCCTCATTAACATTCAGTTGCCGCGCAATGTCTGGATTTAACATAAAAATTTTACGTGAGTGTTGAATAATTAGAGTTTATTGCTTAATATTGCAGTCCCAAAAATAACGGTTTTTGTGAAAACAATCACTAAAATTGGGTAAGTAAAAAGGGCCTATAGCTCAGCTGGTTAGAGCATCTGACTCATAATCAGAGGGTCCCTGGTTCAAGCCCAGGTGGGCCCACCCTCATTAACAGCCACTTGCAAGATAAAACTTGTAGGTGGCTGTTTTGTTTGATACACTTTTTATCGGAACAAATAATTATTTCTATCTTTAAAATTGAAATAACGTAAATTATGCACATCGCAATTGCAGGAAATATCGGCTCCGGAAAGACTACACTTACCGGCCTTTTGGCAAAACAGTATAACTGGCAGCCTCATTATGAAACCGTTGATGAAAATCCTTATCTGAATGATTTTTATGACGATATGCAACGATGGGCGTTTAATCTTCAGGTTTATTTCTTAAAAAACCGGTTAAATCAAATTGTGAACATCCGTAACTCCGGAAAGACCGTTATCCAGGACCGGACTATTTATGAAGATGCTTATATTTTTGCGGCTAACCTTCACTCCATGGGTTTAATGTCAACCCGTGATTATGAGACGTATACTTCGCTTTTTGAACAAACTTCGTCGTTGATACAGCCGCCCGACCTTATTATTTACCTCAGGGCATCGGTGCCAACACTTGTTAATCAAATTCAAAAACGGGGGAGAAAATACGAAAACAGCATCCGTTTAGATTACCTGCACAGGCTGAACGAACGTTATGAAGCCTGGATTTCGTCGTATAAACTTGGGAAGGTATTAATAGAAGACGTCGATTCTGTTAATTTTTCCGAGAATCCTGAGGACCTTCGGAATGTAATTAACAAAATCGACGCCAAATTATACGGCTTATTTTAAGCGGCTTCGATCCGCTTTACCTGTTCTTTTATTGCCGACCAGACTTCGTTGTCAATCTTGGCACCTATTACCTCAATGACTTTCCCTGCCAGTAACGCGCCAATATGGGCACAGCGGTCAATTCCGAAACCTTTAACCATCCCGTAAAGAAAACCTGCGGCATATAAATCGCCTGCACCGGTGGTGTCTATTACGTTCGAAGGGATTGCCCCAACGCGGTATTCGTCATTTCCTTGTTTAATCAGTGATCCGTTTTTTCCGATTTTAACCACGGCAATGCTGCACATAGAGGCTATTTCGTGGAGAGCTTCTTCCGGTTCTTTTCCTGTAAATGCTTTAGCTTCGTCTTCGTTCGCAAAAATAATATCCACGTATTTACGGGTGATGTTGCGAAGAAATTCCAGATGGGCTTCAACAACATTAAAGCTGGCTAAGTCGAGTGAAACGATCATGTTTCTGGCCTTTGCCAGTTTAAGGGCTGTTTCGACCAATTCGGTATTAAGCACCAGGTAGCCTTCGAGATGAAAAAACTGGTAACCTGCAAAGAGGTTTTCGTCGAGGTCTTGAGCGTTTACTTCAACGGCGGCGCCAAGATAGGTTCCAAAAGTACGTTCCGAATCGGGCGAGATAAGTGCCAAGGCAACGCCTGTGCTTGTTTCGCTGTGTTTAAGAAAAGGTTTTATTTTGCTGTTTTTCAAGTCTTCTGCAAAAAAATCGCCCAGTTCGTCGTTCCCGACTTTGCCAATATAGGCCGTTTCTACCCCAAGCGAGGCCAGGCCGTGAATGGTGTTTGCAGATGAACCTCCAGATGCCTGAGTCTTATTTAACTGTTGGGTTTTTGAAAAAACCTGGTCCTGAAAATCACGGTCAACAAGTTGCATGCTCCCTTTTTGGAGCTTTAATTCATTTAATAAATCATCCTCTTTAAGCCTTATTAGAATATCTACCAAGGCATTACCAATCCCCAAAACTTTACTCATATAGATGTTAATGAAATTCGATTTATGATTTTAATAAACGGATAATTTCTCGGGCTACTACGCCTAAAATCATCATTACAATCAAGATTGAACTTGCTAACGAAATATTCTCGCCATAGATAAACGATTTAGGTTCGAAACGGAATTCAATGGTATGATCTCCGGCCGGAACCAGCATCGATCGTAGAATATAGTCGGCTCGGAAATGTGGTGTCAGCTTTCCGTCGACATAAGCGTTCCATCCTTTTTCGTAATATATTTCGGAGAAAACAGCCAGTTGTTCATTCTTAGCTTTTGTTTTATAAACTAAATGATTTGGCCCATATTCGGCGAGTTTTATAGAAGCTGTAGTATCGGGTTGAATCGCGAAGTTATTTACGCTGCTTTTAAACCGTTGATCAATAATTGCTTCTTTGCCAGGATCGATGGTTCCCAAAGTTTTGATTTCCTCATCTGCATTTTTAACCCATTGATAGGATTGTACAAACCAAGCATTGCCCAGCGCATGTTTATTCACCAATGGGAGAGCTTCGGCGCTATAAATCATGTATTTGGTGTTGAGCATATTGATGGTCCTCAATCCGGCAAAAACGCTGTCGAGTTTTTCGGGGGTGGGCTTGGAGTTAAAGGCGTTGTAAACTTTTTGCAATTCACCCCCCATTTGATAGTCAATAACTTCTTGGTAGCGTTTTAGTTTCGCTCCGTGATAACCGCCAATGGATTTATGGAAATACGAAGTACTTGCATCGTTAAAGGTGCTTACCATTAAATTGGCAACCCTGTAATCGAGCGATTTATCGGCCAGAATTGCCTGGTCGGCCGGCGAAGGTTTAAAGGGTTCGCGCGTTTCCATCTTGCTCTTAAAGTTAGAGCTGTTGAGGTAGCGTTTTCCAACCCAGCCCAAGTCGGCAAGGATAAGGATGCTAAATGCCACACAAGCGATTTTGGTTGTAACCTTGTTTTTAAGATATGCCCAGATCACTCCGGCCGAAAGGAGTACAAAGACCAACGAACGAAAAGCATCGGCTTGCAGGAGCGATTTGCGGTCCTGACATAAGGCTGCGATGAGTTGCTCTGGCCAGCCGCTTTGTTTTAACTGGCTATCGCTGGAAGAGCTAAAATCAAAGAACATACCGGGTAGTAATACGAAGAATAGGGCTATACCACCTGCAATGGCTGCGGCATTTCTTAAGGCTTTGAGTTTTTCTTCGGGCTTGAGTTCGTTGGTGAACATTTTCCAGAGGCCGAGAATACCGAGCAAAGGAATAGTTAGTTCGGCAATTACGAGGATCATGGAAACAGTTCGGAATTTATTGTATCCCGGGAAATAATCGATAAACAGGTTGGAGAAGAATTCGAAGTTTCGTCCCCATGCCAATAAAATAGATAGGATTGTGGCCGAAACCAACCACCATTTTATCGATCCCCGAACGACAAAGAGCCCTAATATAAACAGGAAGATTACTACAGCCCCAATATAGACGGGACCTGACGTAAACCGCTGGTCGCCCCAGTAAAGGGGTATTTGTTTGATAATCCCTTCTGCATTAGCTATATTCTGACTTTTTAGGAATTGATATACATTCGATTTGGTATCGAGCTCTCCCGACGAGGCCCCTCCCATGAAATTAGGGATAAACAAATCGGCGGTTTCGGCTATGCCATAGCTGTAATCGTTAAGGATGTAGCTTTTGTCCAATCCGCTGGTTTGGTCGGCAGAGTTTGAGGTGAGTTCCGATTTACCACGGGTGGAGTATTTCCCATATTCGGAAGTAAGCCAAAGGTTGGTGAAGTTACAGCCTACGGCCAGAGTTGCGGCAACAAGCAACACACCCATTGACTTCATGAAATTTGGAATGGTATGATTCTTAATGGCCATTGTAAGCTCTACAATTCCTAAGATAAGAATAATCAGAAAGGTATAATAGGTAATTTGTAAGTGATTGGCATTTAGTTGAAGGGCCAGAAATAATGCCGTAAGCACCCCTCCCAATAAATGCTTACCTCTGAATGAAAGCAGAATTCCCGCAATTACCGGAGCCATCAAGGCCATGGAATGGGCTTTGGAGTTATGACCCGCCGCTTCAATGATGAAGAAGTAACTGGAAAAACCAAATGCCAAAGCTCCTGCAAAACTTATCCAGGGATCGAGTTTGAAAGCCAAAAGCAGGATATAGAAACCTACGAGGCTTAAAAATAGGTAACGCGCAGGAACATCAAGCTTTAAGCTAAAAAAATCATTGGCATATTTGGCAATATTATTCTTGTACACAACAGAAATCTGGTATGCCGGCATCCCTCCAAACATACTGTTGGTCCAAAGGGCTTCCTTACCGTTTTGATCACGATAATCGTTAACCTCTTTAGCCATCCCGCGGTACATCTGTATATCATGCTGCTGCATGACTTTTCCTTCGAACAGAGGCGTAAAATTTGCCAGGCTTATTACAATAAATAACACTACCGCAATAACATGCGGCAATAAAGGTTTTAGTTTGTCTAAAATCATGATAATTAAATGTTAGGGCTGTATTATTTTACTTCTTCATAATCGACGTATTCGCCGGAGTCTCGGTTATAATGTTTTTTGTTTTCGGGCTGGTATTCGATGGTTACTTCCCCTTCGCGTTTGTTAGGCTGTTGGTAAGACTGCTGATTTTGCTGCATTTCCGACACTTTTTTTGAAACCCATGACTTGAGCAGAAAAGGAATTACGTACCGCCCGATATAGCGGAATATCATTAATATCAAAAAGATGAATATTAATGTATCTAGTAACTTAAACATACGCTTAAAAATTTGCGCTAAGTTATTAGATTTTTAGAAATAATGCGAATTAAGCGTTGATGGTTCTGGTAGCTAAGAAATCTTCTGAATTATCTGAACGAAACATTTGTAAATCAACTCTTAATTCGCACTATATGGTGTTCGTTTTTAGGGTTCAACCAGAGGTTTATCTTTATTGGCTTTCTTACTATTGTGGTTATAACCAAATACTAAGTTCATGCCGGTACGGATATTCACGTTTTTGGCATAGGGTGGGATAGCATAGCCCTTATTAGCTACAGGTTTATAATAAAGAGGGATGCGATCGCTTATCAGGTACCATTGTAATGGCCCAAGTTTAAGCGACAAACCCGCGCCAAGATTGCTGTAAACCTTGTCGGCAACGGTATAGCTTAGTGTGAAGTTGAACACGTTGCCCGGATGCATATTGAGCGAAAGGGTATATTGAGGGTCTACCCTTTTGTCGATAAATTGTAACCGGGTAAGGAATCCAACGCCAAACCATTTAACAAGGTCGTATTCTGCTCCCAGGTATATCTTTGTTGAAAGACTGGTTGTATATGAATTGGTATTCTTCTTGAAAGTAAACCTGCTTTTGAGGGTGTCGAGTAAGTCATTGCCAACATCAGCTGTATCGGACAAATTAAGGTTTACCCCTTTAAAATCGTACGAAGCGTCCTGCGTAAAGTTCTGTGTATTATTCTTCCATTTAATATATCCAAAATCAAGCACGCTGGCTGATAATGAAAGTTTTTCCATAGGCTTATAAATTACCCCCATGTCGAGTGCCAAGCCTTTGTTTTGTGTCGACATCAGAATACTACGGGCTTCGTGGCCATTCTCAATACTCTCGAATTTAACACTATCGATTGTACCATCAGGTTTCAGCTTTGTTTTAAGATGTGGAACCGAAGTATTTATCTCTGTTAGCGACCGAAGTGTCCATTGCTGGTAACCGGTATTCTGAAAGCCCACGTTACTGGTATTGGTATTGACGTTTGCAATCCCGAATAACAACTTTGCACGAAGTCCTACCGTAAGTTTATCGCTAAACTGATGAGATGCACCTACCGAAAATTCACGATAGTAGGTAGATTTTACCCCCATACCGCTCAGGTCGAATGTTTCCGTAGCATTTGTCCCAATGGAATTTTGGTTCATTCGTATGGCCAGCCGGGCTAAATCGTAGGGGATGCTTGTCCTGGCTTCGGCCCTGTCGCCGATAAGAAATGAAAGGTATGTTTTCTTAACCCTGAACCCGAACGAGATAAGATCGATACGAGTTTCTGCGTAAGCAGAATTAAGCTTCCGAAGCTTACTTAGAAAATTATCCTGCATTTGCTGATCATGCAAAAACCAAACAAGAGAATCGAGCTTGGCATCATATTTCAGAATGTCGTCAAAAGCCTCAGATGTATTTCCGGCATTAATTTCAACCGACGAGAATCCGGGCATTCCCAGGTAAAAGGTACACCTCGGCTGGGTCGCAGGGTTGAGTTGGTTCGACTGGGGAATAACGGTCATATAATAGAGCGAATTACTCTGTTGGGCCGAAACGGAAAAGACCGAAAGGCAAAGAATAAAAGCAACAGCAAAGCTTTGAATATGTTGGTTAAGTAACTTCATAGTCGTTGCAAATTATAATTGGTTTAACGATTTGATTTTAAGCTTGGCCTGAATCTGAAAGGCTACATCGAGGCGGAGAGCAGACGTCAGCTTTACGTATGTTTGCCCGCCGTTCCAGGTTGCAACCGTGGCTTTTATAAAGGCGTATTTTACTTTCTGAAGATTTTTTGCCCGTGTAGCATTAAATATCACTTTAGTCGTTTGGTTTGCTTTAGCTCCGGTATTGGGATTTCCGGCATCAATAATTGTTGTGTTGTCCGGATAAAGCGTATCTACAATGTTTTTATTGTTGTCTGCTAAATAAATCTGCAGTTTAAGAGAGAATGGGATGGAATTGGCGAATGTATTGTAAAGGATAATTGTATCAATAATGCTGAAGTCATTCAGGGTTGAGCCTAAATCCATTGCTGTGGTGTCCCAAAGGGTGAGGTTCTGAGCTTTCAGGTCAAACGGAAGTTTGCATTCGACATCAACGTTAAACTTGCTGTTATCGAGTACGAAATTAGGCGTAGGAGGCGTTGTGCCAGTATATCCTGAGGTTGCAGAAACCTTGTACGATAGTTTTTTAGGCGTAGTTACCATAGCATCCCGAAGGTTACTGTTGATGGTATCCAGTTTAATAGTTGTCTGGGCAAAACTTCCGATCACATTAAGAGCTGGAGGAGTAATTGAGAATGGGTTTCCGGTGAGTGTAAGATTAGTAAAATTGGTATTATCCGAGTAAATGCGTGTATTGCTAAGGCTAAGCTGTGCGGGAATTCCAAACGAGTTATTGATATAAAAATACAATTGCGGATTTTTGAATTTTACACCCGAGAAGGTAGCGTTTTGGAAAAGCTTAAGCTCCAATTCTCCACTGTTGTCAAGTAGAGAGGTATTGCTCATGTTGCCGTAAATAGCCTTATATGCAGGATTGTTAATCTGAATGCTGGTTTGAATATATTGCCCGGAGAGAAGATTGGATATGTTAGAAAAATTAACGGTAATAACATAAGGAAGACGGTTTGCAATATTTTTCTTCTTTATGAGGCCAATAGTATATCCCGTCAGCCCTTTGGTTCCGGAAGAACTAAAACTACCGGTTCCTGTAAAATTTACACTATACGTAAAGGCGGTTTTATTTTGCAACACTGTGGGGAAGGTAATAGTTATCGTTCCCGGATCTTTAAACTGGGACGATATCGTAAAACTCATAATCCCACTCTTTATTAGCGCCGAATCGAGTTGCACTCCATTTTGAATGGTAAAATTTAAGGTATCCTTCATTTGAAGGGTAGTACCTGTATTGGGCGGAATCGGATAGCCAACCGTCCCAAGTGTTATACTTTTCGAAAAAGACACAGATGGGATGCCCGGAAATAAACTTGCCGCCGATTGTGATAATATCTGCTGGCGGTAACTTAGCGTAAGTAACCCGTTTTGATCTGCCTGTATATAACCTCCGGTATCTACCGCATCAACCAGATCCTTTAACGACAAGCTTCCATAAGCAACAGGAGCCCCAAATTGAGGATTGAGGCTCACCGAGTTCGAAATTTTATCGAGGTTTATTTCGTCTTTCATACACGAAGGGAGAGATAGGACCAACATAAAGCTTAGGCCGATGACCCAATTTAGGTTGAAGCTTCGTATTTTTTTCATCTTAGGTTATTTAAGGTTTATTATTGTACAGGATATTCGTTTAAAAAATTCTTATCACAACCGGTTACCAGTTTAAATCCGGATTCGCCACCATTTACGGTATTTATCGAAAAAGGGGTCGATCCGTTTAATGGAAAACCTTTTTTCAATTCGCCGGAAGGTTCGTACAACAGTATTTTTTCATCGGTGGTAACCAGCCCGATTTTAAATTTGTTGGCCTTTACTTCATAAAATGCCGGACGATATTTTAATTTCGCCGGTGTTTTCAAAGATAATAATTCCTTGTTTTTCTGCGACATTACTTTCAAGTTTGTGCCCCAAGAAAATATCAGTTCTTTAACGCCGTCGCCGTTGAGGTCATAAACATCAAACCAATGGCTGTCGGGATATTTGCCAAAATTATCTTCTTTAATATTACCGTCCAAACCGATAAAATAAACTTTTCCTTTGGTTGCGGAAACTACAAAACGGGCATCTTTGAGCGATCGTCCGTTTATCAGTCCGGCTTTATTCGACGACAACGAAAGTGGCTTGGAAAGCTTAATTACCGGTTTCCCTTTCCGGTCTAGAATATATAGTCGGGTTTTGTCGTTAAAGACGAGGAAATCTTTTCCTTCGATGCGGAAATATTGCACCGGTTGGGTTACTTTACTATCAGTTTTGGGCGGTTCCCAACCTTTCAGAAGTGCGCCGTCCTTATTAAATGCCTGTATTTTACGATCCTCGCCTGCTATAAAAATGCGGTAATCGAGTTTTTTATCATAATCGAATACCGCCAAACCGTTTGTTGCCGGAGATTTGAGCATTATCGGGTACTTACCGGTATTTTTACCGTTTCGGTCAATCAGAAATAGTTTCGACCGCGTGTTAAAAAGCAGCTGTTGTTTGCCATTCCGGAAATAATCAATCTGATAAATATCGCTGAGTATCGGCTCCGAAAGTTTAATTTTCCAACGGATTTTTCCGTCGGGACCGATTAAGTAGATTTGATTTTTTTTATCCTGAACAAAGATGTCGGGGCCGCTGCCTGCACCGTTTTTTAACAAAAAGGGTTTGCTTGCAGCAGGAGCATCGAGTTTGATTTCGCGCCCTGTTTTTTCCTGATTTTCGGAGACGGTTTCCGGTTCCTGCGCTTGTTGCGCTTTGGGGGCTTGAGGACTGTATTTTATAAATATATTATTATATATCAATCCGTTGTCGCTAACGTTAAATTGGTAGGCAAAAGCTTGTATTTTATCGAAATGCTCTGTTTGAGTTTTAATCTGCTTATAAACATCCTCTTTTAAGAAATTGGAATAGAAACTTCCTGAAGTTGAGGGTTTATTGTAAAAAAAGAAGTTAGACTGTTCCGAAAAATATTCCGAAAAACTCTCGAATTCCGAATTGGTATTGACTGTAGCCTTTGGCATTAGCTTACTGATGTACGTTAAAACACCGGCAGCACTTTGGCCGAAAATGAGATAATTATCGGAAAACGCGCAATACTCATTTTCGTTACCCGAAAACAGGTTGCCGAATAGCATTGCCGGGATGTTGCCTAAAGTAAGTTTCCATACCTTGATGTTTTGGCCATTGCTGGCCGGGAATTCGGCCATAAAATCTGAGGCTTTGCGGTTTTGTTTGCTGCAATAGTCGTGGATGAAACCGGTGAGCATTTTTTCGGCATCATCACGGTTTTTGGTTTTTATCACCGAAAAAGCTTGTTGTGCAATGGTGTCGGACGCGGGACCCGTAAGCACTGTTGCGGCTTCCTGATCGAAAACTCCGGTAAAACTGTTTATGAGATCTATCTCGTAGTCGTTTTTGAGCGTTTGGATTTCGTGGTTGTAGGATGAAAGGATATTCCGCGAATCCATAAACTGACTGCGGTTTTTCCGGAAAAGTTCGTAGTCGCTGATGCCAAACACGGCAAAAGTATTGACCTCCGACGGTATTTTGCTGAAGATTTCCATCTTTACCGGTTTCTGGTCTTTAAAAAGAAGTTCGAATCCCGGGCGGGCCATGTCGGCAAACGAAAAGCCGTTAAGGATAAGCATGTTGGGCTTCAGGTTGAGGTCGAGCTCAACCCAACTGCCCACGTTTTTCAGATAACTTAGTTCGGTTTTATATTTGGGATGAATAAACCGTTCGGCAAGTTTGGACAGATGCTCAAATTTAAAATAGAAATTGACCAGGGCGCTCTTGCCCGCTGTTTTAATTATTTCGGCCAAACCTTTGCGGTCGAGTACCGACTCTTTGGAATTTAACTGACGAACGGCATCTTCGATCAAAAGTGAGGAATGGCTCAACAGTAAAATGCCGTGCGACCAGGCATAGGTAAAATTGTCGTCTTTTTTCTCCGGGAAAACAACATCGTGCAACGTAGCCTCTTCGTATTTCCGCGATGAGGATTGAAGCTTCTTCCCTTTGTAGTTCTTTATGAAATGAGAAATTTCGTTAAAATCGCTTTCATTGGGAACTTCGAAATAGCAGATTAGACGAATGTCGTTTCTTCCGGAGGTGTGCCCCGAAACCAGCATCGGAGTTTTTTGCGTAAAAAGCTTGTTAATGGAAGGGTTAAGCCGTTTTAGCGAATCGATAAAACGGAACTGCCCGTTGAGCTGGTCGAAAAATGGAAGCGTAGCCATCTCTTTCCAGAGCTGGTTATTGGAAAGAAGGCTCCGGTTTAAATCATCAAAATTTTTGATGTTGATGATTAAAGCAGCATCGAGTGGCACAGCCTTATAAAGAGAATCGGCTAATGGTTTTTCCCTTTTTAACAGGAAAAACACTGCCAGTGATATGATTATGACTGCAATAATTATGATTGCAACAACTTTTTTCCACATACCTGTAAGCCCAAATTTATATCATTGCCCAAAAGTAGAAAAATTATATCCGTGAGCCACAAAGAATTATTACCACTCGTCTTAAAAATATTAACGTTTATCAAGTTTTTTAGTGATCGATGGTTAAATTACCATTATCGAAAACCCTCACCGTGTTCCACTGCCAAACAACTGACCCTCTTTGACAAACGGTACAGCCGTAATATTCCCTGCCAATCCTGACCATTAGATAACCTGTTGGATGTTAAATTTTTGTCAGGGTGCTTAAACTTGAGTTAGTGTAAAATGTAATGAAATTAATTGTTTAGCTTTTTCTTACGAAATTATCGCATTAAACACCCTTCTATCCATTTTTTTGTATTTTTGGGGCATCTTGAAAAATGAGGCACTGTTAACGATACTAATTATTCTTCTTAATTACCAAATTATAAGTGTTTTGCTTTTAGAGAACATCTAACATCATCTAACATCTTAATTTATAAACAACAATGAACATGGACACAAAAAAAGAGAATTACGCATTGCCTATAGCAATGATGTTTGCGCTATTTTTTATGATTGCCTTCGTAACGGGTTTGCCGAGCCCAATGGGGGTAATTGTTGCAAAACAGTTTGGGGCAACTAACTTCGAATCGCAGTTAGGCTTTTTAGGAAACTTTCTGGCTTACGCTTTTATGGGTATTCCTGCTGGTATTATGCTTCGGAAAATCGGTTACAAAAAAACTGCCCTGTCAGCTATTGTGGTAGGTTTTACAGGTGTAGGCGTTCAGTTTTTTTCGGGTCAGGTAGGTAGTTTTACCGTTTATCTTGTAGGTGCATTTATCTCCGGATTTTCGATGTGTATGCTTAACACCGTAGTTAACCCTATGTTGAATACCCTTGGCGGTGGCGGAAACAAAGGAAACGAATTATTGCAATTTGGAGGTTCTATCAATTCAATTGGAGCCACTATTACCCCAATGTTGGTAGGTTGGTTAATGGGTGAAGCTGCCGGCCGTACTATCGAAAAAGCCAATCCGGCTCTTTTCCTTGCAATGGGTATTTTTGCATTGGCATTCATTGTATTATACTTTGTAAATATTCCTGAGCCTCACCTCGAAAAGGCTGATGACAAAAAGGTGAAACACCATCACAGTCCGCTTTCTTTCCGTCACTTTATTTTAGGTGCGATTGCAATTTTTATTTATGTTGGTATCGAGATTGGTATCCCCAGCACAGCAAATCTTTACATGACAGCTCAGACTTCAGCTGCTAATGCTGGTTTGGGAATTGATGCTACCATAGCCGGAAGTATTGTTGGACTTTATTGGTTGCTTATGTTGGTTGGCCGTTTAACAGGTGCTTCGATTGGATCCAAAGTATCGAGCAAAACCATGTTGACGGTTGTTGCTACTACCGGGTTGTTACTCGTTCTCCTTGCTATTTTGATCCCTAAATCTTTAGTGATCACGTTGCCTCACTTTGGTACGGTTGTCCCCATCAGCATTGTATTTATCGTTTTGTGCGGTTTGTGTACTTCTATCATGTGGGGAGGTATCTTTAACCTGGCAGTAGAAGGACTTGGTAAATATACTGCTGCCGGAGCCGGTATTTTTATGGTGATGGTTTGCGGTGGAGGTATTGTTCCTCTGATTCAGGGTTGGTTTTCCGACCACTTTGGCTATATCAGCAGCTACTGGGTAATGTTTGTTTGCCTGGCTTACATGTTATTCTATGCGTTGATTGGTTGCAAGAATGTTAATACCGATATTCCGGTGGAATAATATACTAACGATTGTTTTAAAAGCCGCGCAGATTAATCTGTCGCGGTTTTTTTGTTTTGTAGTACTGTTGAACCAAGACTGTATATGAAGAAGGAGTTTGGCGGGCGGCTTTGCTTTTGTAGAACATTTCATTGCGGCTGTAGCCTTATATAAGTACAACGCAACAGCCTATGCTAAACTGAGATTTATTCTTTTCGAAGCGATTTTAATTCACTTTCCAGACGTTCGATGTTTTTTTCCTGTATGCTGATAAGTTTTTCCTGAACGGCAATGGTTTTTTTCAAAGGTTCAACGTCCGAAGCAGCAAAATAATGAGCTTTCGGTTCGTTTATTATGTTTTTTTCGGTGTACGAGTCTTTCATTTGCCCGGACCCGCATATCAACCAGTTTAGGTTAAGGTCAAAAATATGTTTCATTTTTTGCAACAACTCAAGCTCGGGCTCGCTGTTTCCATTGACCAGACGTGACATTTTTGATTTGTCAATTCCCAGCTTACTGGCAAATTCAACCTGCGAATATTTCATTGCTTTTATTGCCTTTGCCAATTGTTGACTAAATATATTTTGCATTTATTATGTAAAATATGATAAAAAAGTTTCAATAAATGATATATTCTCATTTATTGATATATATTTGTATTAGTAATAATAGAATACTAGACGAGATTTCCAAATTGAACGCGTATTTTTTGGGAGTGTTGACGTGAAATAAATTTGAGTTCGAAGATGTTGCTTCAATCCATTATAATTAGACGGCCCCGGAAACGCTTATCGAGCTTTGATACGGTTGTTGGGGTGTATGCTTTATTGAATGTAGTTTGTTGCATTAAGTGATATTAACTTTAGTCGGTTAAACAGGGCGAACTTCGCGAGATGTGCCGTAAGCCCTTTACTTAAAACCTGCGTACTATGTTGTTAGAAATTGATGAACTGGAATTTATACAGGTGTTGCAAAAGGTACACCGGTTGTATATGCAAGAGCTGGCCGCCGAAATGTTGAATGAGCATGAGCCTGTTGTTCGCATATGGATTTCGGGCGACGATTTAAATATCCTTAAGGAGGTATTTTATGATGCCCAGAGGCAGGTAGCTGCAGAGGGCGATGATTTTGCCGGTACTCGTTATTTGAGGCTTGCTGCCAGAATATTCGGGCAGGAACAAGGAAGCCGGAACCCGGTTGTGCAAAACAGTCCTGTAACGAATGCTGTTTAAGCCGGCTGTTTTTTTGTATCAGGGTTCTTCGTCGTTCCTTCGCTCTTCCTTCGCTGTAGCTTCGCTCAAGGCTTTTTGTGAGTTTTTATCTGCTCATTTTTAATACGTTGTCTTTTTCGAAAGTCTTCGCTCAGGCTTCGCTCGGTTTTTTTCCGGGATGAGCAGCAATATTGGAAGGGTGACGCAAAAACAGAACACCCCTGATCGCCCGTTTTATCAGGAGGTCAGGGGTGAAGTATACGTTTAGGTTAAGGGGTTAACTTAAAATTGTATTTATATTACGGGTTATTTGTAAAAAACAACAGCAAACATGTTTGTTAATTTTTTACAATGGCTAATCAAAGCAGATGGGTTATTTGTCAGAATATTTAGACGTTTTGTCAAACATAGTTACGTTGGGCAGGGTTACTTTTGACGAAGTAGTTGTATTAATGCACGGGATAAAATAGTCGGTTTTCATTTGATGAACCCTTTAATTTTCGGCATATTTTTTTGAAAATGGCCACCCATAACTATTTGAAATAAGTTTTAGGGGGTACTTGAATCAACCTTACTAATAAAAAAATTGAAATAAAACGAAAAACTTTCACCAACATAAACCAAACGAAAAACTATGAAGAAAATTGCCTTTTTAGCATTGTTATTAAGCACAACCCTTTGCTGTGCATTTGCTCAAAACACCGATAATAACGGTATAAGAAAATACGTAGATGTATCGGTATCCCAAGCATTGAGTGAATCAAAAGACTATATGGATAAGGCTAAAGCCGAAGCCATAAGTACCGCTGCCACGTTGGCTACGCAGGCTAAAACGGAAGCCATTGCAACCTCTACACAACAAGCGAATACTGCTAAAACCGATGCCATCAATGCCGCCACAACACTGGCTACCCAGGCAAAGACCGAGGCTATTGCAACCTCCACACAACTGGTTAATACCGCCAAGGCCGATGCCATTTCCCAAGCCACGCAGTTGGCCGCTACCGCAAAAACAGAAGCCATCGCCGAGGCTACAACATTGAGTAATACAGCTAAGACCGATGCTGTCAATGCCGCCACAACATTGGCTACCCAAGCCAAGACAGATGCCATTGCAACCTCCACGCAACTGGTCAATACAGCCAAAGTTGATGCTATTTCCCAAGCCACGCAGTTGGCCACTACTGCTAAAACAGAAGCCATCGCCGAAGCAACAACACTGAGCAACACGGCAAAAACGGATGCCATCAATGCGGCTACCACGCTAGCCTCTCAAGCCAAGACCGACGCTATTGCGACCTCCACGCAACTGGTCAATACAGCCAAAACCGATGCTATCTCCCAAGCTACGCAGTTAGCCGCTACTGCAAAAACAGAAGCCATCGCCGAAGCTACCACACTGAGTAACACTGCTAAGACGGATGCTGTTACTGCCGCTACCACACTGGCTACTCAGGCCAAGACCGATGCTATTGCAACCTCAACACAACTGGTCAATACCGCCAAAGCCGATGCTATATCGCAGGCAACACAGTTGTCGGCTACCGCAAAAACAGAAGCCATTGCCGAAGCTACGACATTGAGTAACACTGCTAAGACGGATGCTGTTATTGCCGCTACCACACTGGCTACTCAAGCCAAGACCGACGCTATTGCGACCTCCACGCAGCTGGTCAATACAGCCAAAGTTGATGCTATTTCCCAAGCCACGCAGTTGGCCACTGCTGCTAAAACAGAAGCTATTGCCGAAGCAACAACACTAAGCAATACTGCTAAAACAGAGGCCATCAATACCGCTACTACCCTGGCCACAACAGCAAAAACGGATGCTATTGCAGCCTCCACGCAACTGATTAATACCGCAAAGGCTGATGCTATTTCCCAAGCTACACAGTTGGCTGCTACTGCAAAAACCGAAGCCATTGCCGAAGCGACAACACTGAGCAACACGGCAAAAACGGATGCCGTCAATGCTGCCACCACGCTGGCTACCCAAGCCAAGACCGACGCTATTGCAACTTCTACTCAATTAGTCAATACTGCTAAAGCCGATGCCATTTCCCAAGCCACGCAGTTGGCCACTACTGCTAAAACAGAAGCCATCGCCGAGGCAACAACACTGAGCAACACGGCAAAAACGGATGCCATCAATGCAGCTACCACGCTAGCCACTCAAGCTAAAACTGATGCCATCGCAACCTCTACGCAACTGGTTAATACCGCAAAGGCTGATGCTATTTCCCAAGCTACACAATTGGCCGCTACTGCTAAAACTGAAGCTATTGCCGAAGCAACAACACTAAGCAATACTGCTAAAACAGAGGCCATCAATACCGCTACTACCCTGGCCACAACAGCAAAAACGGATGCTATTGCAGCCTCCACGCAACTGATTAATACCGCAAAGGCCGATGCTATTTCCCAAGCCACACAGTTGGCTGCTACTGCAAAAACAGAAGCTGTCGCCGAAGCTACAACATTGAGCAACACTGCCAAGACGGATGCTGTTAATATCGCAACAACCTTGGCTACCCAGGCAAAGACAGATGCCATTTCTCAGGCCTCGCAGTTAGCTGCTACCGCTAAAAGCGATGCTATAACATACATTGATACGAAAATTGCTGCAATAAACGTAAAAGCAGGCGGGTTACAATCTGACACTAATGGAAACATTGGAATTGGGGTAGACATAACCAATAATCCAAACAATTTCAAACTGGCCGTAAACGGAACTATTGGTGCTAAAGAAATAAAAGTAACAGCAAGCGGTTGGGCCGATTTTGTATTTAAGCCCTCTTATAAACTCAAAACACTTTCCGAAATAGAGCAATATGTCAATCGAAATGGTCATTTGCCAGAAATTCCATCCGAAACCGAGGTTAAACAGAACGGGGTTAATGTGGGCGACATGCAGGCTAAGTTGTTGCAGAAGGTGGAGGAAACAACTCTTTACCTGATTGAGATGCAGAAGCAAATAGATCGGCTTAAAAAAGAGAATGAAGAATTACGAAATAAGATAAAGTGAGACTTCTTTTATATTCAAAATTTGAACGAATGAAATATTTTAGAAAATGTAGTTTATCATGTGCTATTGCTATTGTAGGAATTACTAAATTATTTTCTCAAACAGCTTATACCGAGATTAAACCCAGCGTAAATGCACAACAATTTTTATCCGTAATATCCGAAGCTGTAGCTATGCATACAGGACAATTATCTGTAAATATTCCTTTATTTAAATTACAAAATAAAGGAATTGATGTACCTGTATCACTATCATTTAATGCAGGAAACATAACATATTTAACAGAGGCTTCCAACATTGGTTTGGGTTGGTCGCTTTTGGCCGGAGGGGTGATTACCCGTACGGTAAAAGGAGAAGTTGATGAAGAAAGTGCCAGGCAATCAGATCGTCCGTGGCAATATGAGAAGGATTTTCTTCAAAACAAATGCTATGAGGAAAGGAACAACCCATATACTTATAACCTATTTGATCAGGCCATGAGTTGTGTCAATATTGATCCGGAGCCTGATGTTTGGAACTATTCTTTTTTAGGGTACTCCGGGGAAATTTGTTTTTTGTATAATGCCGATGGTAGTGTCACCGGTACGTTATATCCCGACAAATCTTTTCGTATTGAAAAAACTTCTGCCGGATATAAGATAACAACCAATGATGGGATAAAATATTTTTTTGAAGTTAAGGAACTAAGCGGAAACCGCGCTACAAGCTGGTTTTTAACAAAAATTGAAACTTTGCAGGGAGGAAATGTAGCTTTTCAATATGCTGACGATTGTAGTGATTATCCTGAAAATCAACGTGAATGGCATGCTTCAAAACGATTAACAAGGATTGATTATGATTTTGGCTATGTGATTTTTGGTGAAGCTGACAGATCGGATAAAAATTGGGAGGATTTAAACAAAATATCCAAACGAATTACAAATATTGAATTATATAATAAAAATGGGACACTTATCAAAGGTTATGAGTTAATGAATAATGATTACATACTATTATCCACCGAATATAACCAAACAAAGTTTTATTGGAGGGATAAAAGGTTAAAATTAAATGGCATAAAGGAATATGGAAGCAATGGCAATTTTCTTCCACCATACGAATTTGAATACAACTATAAGCTTTACAAGAAGACATATTTTTCCTCTGAAATGGCACTAAATACATGGGCACATAATCCAACGCCTCTGGCTTCTGTAGATAGAAATATTTATGGAGAATTAACCCCTTGGATAACTTGTGACTACCTGGATGAAAATGGGGACTGCATGGGCAGTATTCATGGATATAAAATTACTTGCGATAACATAGATGGAGGTTATATAGACCAGTATATGAATATTAAGAAAATAAAGTTCCCGACCGGAGGGTATGAGACATATTATTATGAAGGGCACGATTATTGTTCAATTGCTGGGGGTACTGACCTTCAACAGCCGAGTCCATTTATTTTGGGTAAAAGGTTACAGAAAAAAGAGATAACAGATGGGAATGGCAAAACACAAATAGTTCAATACAAATATCGTCTTCATGATAAGAATTTATATCCTTATCCTTATTTATCAAGTGGCGTCTTGGTTAACCCAACTATCCACACTTCCACAATGTATACGCCAGCATATGATTATAACACGCCCCGGTTGGCTGCATCTCCTTATTTTACTCCGGAACCTCAAAACAGCCCTTCAGGCTCCCCTGTTTACTATACGGAAATAGAAGAAGAATTTATTGGAGGAACAGGGCAAACAAATGGGAAAAATATTTATTATTTCGATCAAATGTACTCTATTCTTGCCCCAAACTACATCTATTTAAATTATTGTCTTGAAACTCATTCTAGGAGCAATACTCTTACAGGGCTGTCCAACACACTATCAGGAAAGCAGGAATATCCTAAGTATGATCCTAGACTTTCCTATTCCGATCAAATTAGCGCATTTCTTGCATATCCCGTTGGGCAACCATATGTGTCACACCTTAAGGAAGGTAAATTATTGAAAAAAGTTACTTTAGATGGAAATGGCAGAATAATAAGAAAAGTGGAAAACGAATATGAGGCCGGAGATTGTGCAGAAAAAACATTATATGGATTAGTAGTCCAGAAATTTAACGATACTAATTATAGCGGCAATCCATATCCTTCCTCTACTCTCAACAGGTACCTTATTAGCCAAACCATGATCCAATTCGGAGTTAACCCGTTATTAAAAACAACCACTACCAGTTATTCCCGTAATGATTCGATAGTTGAAGTGCAAAATTATACTTATACGAAATTAAATTTACTTAAGTCCAATTATTTAACTTCAAGTAATGGAGGTGATTTATTGACCGAAAATGTTTATCCCAATGATATCACCTTTCAGACCTCCTCTAACCTTTCCGATCAGGCTTTGTCTATTAAGACTATGAACGACCAAAATATAATAGGGGTCCCTATCCAAACCACTATAAAAAAAGGGGCTGAATTTATTAAAGGAAGTTATTCTACATTTAAGCAATTATCAAATGGGGCTATTGTTATTGACTCCACCTTTATTCTGGGCTCTCAACCGGGAGCTTCTGTCTCTTACCCTATGGTTAATAGCAACGGTAAAGTTATTAGGAACAGTAACTTTATGTCCGATCAGGCCTTTTTGACATATGATAGCAATGCAAAACCAACTACAATTATAGGAAAAGATGGCGTACCAGAGGCCCTGGTATGGGGATATGGCGGGCAGTATCCTGTTGCCCGGATTGTAAACTATACGTATGCCCAATTGCAAAACAACAGCACATTGGTAAACCTGTTGGGTCAGCTCTCCAATTACACAATTATTTCGAAGTCTGACCAGATCAATCTGGCCAGATGCAACCAAGCCATAAGGGCCAACCTGCAAGGTAATGCCCTTATCACTACCTACACCTACTCCCCCCTCGTAGGCATGACCTCAGCCACCGACCCCAACGGCGTAACTACCTATTACGAGTTCGATTTATTGGGGCGGCTCTTGAATACAAGGGATAAAGATCATAATATTTTAAAACACTATGAATATCACTATAAACAATAAGGCGCAATGAACTTACTCATAATGAAACCGACGATAATGAAATCAATTTTATTGGTATTTCTTCTATTTATAATTCCGGTTGTTTCAATGGCCCAAATTACCTATTACGAATCTACTGGAAGTTTTGATGATGGACATGGAAGTGGAACTTATCCCGACAATTATGACCAGACTTACCTAATCAGTTGTGAAGGTGCTGTTAGAATTGAGCTTTCATTTCCTAGATTTGACACCGAAGGTGGGTATGACAAAGTTTATGTTTATGATGGCAATACCCAGGATGGCAATAAGCTCATTGGGCAATATGATAACGATAATCCCCCTCCCAGTGTAATTGCCTCAACAGGCCCCAACATCTTAATCAGGTTTAAAACTAATGAAAGCTATGGAAGAGATGGATGGACAGCCCTATACACTGCAATGTACAAAAATGTGTATCGTCTCGATTATACCCAATCAAATGGCTGCATAGTTGCAGGAGGACCGGGTACTCAATGCGGAAACGGCATGGAAGGCTCTTATGTTATTAAAATAGAGGATGCGGCCAGTATAAACCTGAATTTTAGTTATTTCAACCTCGAAACTGACAATGATTTTCTTTACGTGTATGATGGAGAAAGCATTAGCGCTCCTTTATTAGGGGCATTCACAGGGTCAAACCTTCCTCCCGAAATAAATTCATCCGGAGGTAGCCTGTGTTTATGTTTCGTTACCAATAATAGCGTCCCTTCTATCGGGTGGGCTGCTAATTATAAATCATATAGCAACCATTATTCAAAATCAACCCTGTCTCCGTCTCAGAACTATTTATATACGGCAATCCCACAAATGCCCGTAAAGGAGTTTTATGCCTCTGAAATAGAGGCGAACTCCAATATTTTAATTGAAGAGGTTACCTATCATGACGGGTTGGGCAGGCCTTCCCAAAAAACGCTGATAAATAATAGCCCTTCCGGCAAAGACGTAATAGTACCCATAGCGTACGATGATTTTGGCCGCGAAGCCGTGAAATATCTCCCCTATACACTAGACAAGGCAGGGGCATTTGATGAGAGTGCGCTAACCAGTCAAAGCTCATTCTATCAAAACTCTCCCAATGGCATAACTAAAGATGCATATCCCTTTGCCGTAACCCAATTTGAAGCCTCGCCCCTAAACAGGGTACAGAAACAAGGTGCTCCGGGGGAAACTTGGCAACCAGATAAGCACCCCGTAAGTATCGATTACCTGACCAACACCGGGAGTGAAGCGCTGTTATGGAGGGTAGATACCAACGGCAACCTCGCCCTGAGCAGCCAAAACAATGGTTACTATGCCGCCGGCGAACTTTACGTGACGAAGACAACCGACGAAAACCAGGATTCCATAAAAGAATACAAGGACAAAGAAGGCCATGTGGTGATGAAATCGGTTTACGACGGGGCTGTTTGGTTAAAAACATGTTATGTTTATGACGATTTTGGGTTGCTGCGTTATGTACTTCCCCCAAAAGCCTTCGACCAGCTGGCCGGTATCCCTTCTGGCGTTAACGATGCCGAAGTTATTACCGGAAACACGACAAAAAATGCTTACGAAGGCAAATCATACGCCCTCCAATCCGGGGCAAGCCTAACCCTTACCTCTGGTTTTAACTTTGCAGCCAGTTCAGGGGCCTCCTTTACCGTGGCCCAGGCATCAAGCCAGAATACGGCAGATGTTTTAAAGAACCTTGCCTACCAATATACCTACGATACCCGCAACCGGATGATTGGCAAAAAACTCCCCGGCGCCGGATGGATATCGATGGTGTACGATAAACGCGACCGATTGGTATTGAGCCAGGACAGCGTACAACACTCCGCCAATAAATGGCTCTTTACCAAGTACGACGAGCTTAACCGGCCTGTAACTACCGGATTAATAACCATAGTCGATACCCGCAACAACATACAACAAGCCCTCGATAATACGGTTTATGGCACCTCTTCTCCCCGCAGCTATTTCGTTACCCGTACCAATACCGGCGAAATAGGCTATAGCGAC
>JAUZOO010000010.1 GCA_030706405.1 Bacteroidota bacterium
CAGCCATCGTCGAAAACTTGTTTCGTACTTCGAATAATCAACTTTTTCTTGTTTAAATCCTTCCATATTTTCGGAAAGGTTCGGTGTTTGCTTTTCCATTTTCTTGACTTTTTATGTCAAGCTAGATTAGGAGAAGACAGTTGTTTTTGAGCTCAACACGGCATTTATTTTTATTTTTTGTTTAAAAGATTGTCAATAAGGAAATATTTTTAATCTTTGTTTAAGGTTAGCATAAAGAGAAGATTTAAATAGTAAACAAGCTTAGCGAAAAAACTATAAACCCTATAAACCCTATAAACCCCCAAACAATCATGAACAAGCTAATGACAAAGCAGGCGAGAGCCGTACACATGTCCCTTCAGGATTTTTTTCTTATCATTTCTAAATGTTGGTTAGGTATAATAATGCTGCTGTTTGGTATTTATGCATTTTTAATAAACGACCAGGGCCGGGATATTATGACTGCCTTTAATGAATACAGACATTGGGGTTTGGCTATTGGCGCGGCATCAAGTTTATTTTTCTGGTCGGTTGAGAGTTGGTTTGGAGCCCGTATCGTTTTGAACTTATCGGATGTAACGAAGCTGAACAAATCGGAAGGAAATACATTGCAAAAGCTTTTGCCAAGAATACTTGGACTACTGTCCATAACTGTATTTTATACTTCGTACCTATGTTGCAAAACCCAATATTGGTGGGGTGATTTGGTGATTCTTTTTGTCCCTTTTATTCTCTTTTGGATTTTTATAATAAAACGCAGGGCATTGGTTAAAAGGCTTAATGAATACCCATTATTCCGCAAGTTTCAAATGCATATCGATATTATAGCGTTAACAAATGAAGCGATAAAATATTCGCATTTGAATAAGTCCGGGAAACGTTTTTTACTGTTTCCTGTGTTTCTATTTCCATTGTTAGTGTTGATGATTTGTTTGTTTCCAATAGCTTTTCCTTCGCAGTGTACGCCGTCGATAATTATATTGCTGGGTATGGCCGTTTGGACTGGGCTGGCCAGTGCATTCGGTGTACTCGAAAAGGTTTTAAAAGTCCCGGTGGTCATTATCACAGCGGCTTTTATCCTTGTCTTTAGCATTATAAACAACAACCATACAGTTAGACTAAAAACACCGGAAAGTCTGGTTAACCCTGCTCCGATAACCAGCAATCTTGATAAATGGGTAACTGATGATACTTTAAAACAACAAGTTTTATACATTGCCTGCGGCGAAGGTGGCGGAATTAGAGCAGCCTACTGGACAGCATCAATACTTGCCTCGTTAACCGATTCGATGAAAACATTTCCACAGCATCTGTATGCTATCAGCACGGTTTCGGGCAGTAGTCTGGGGGCTGGTTTATATAACTCGTTGTTATACGCCCAAAGCAAAGGCAAATTAGAAGGTGATAGCCTGTGTAAAAGTGTCCGAAAATTTATGAGTGTCGATTACCTTTCGCCGGTTGCGGCAGCTTTTCTCTTTCCGGACGCATTGCAACGGTTCCTGTTTTTCCCTGTTGGGCATTTCGACAGGGCCCGGTATTTGGAATGGTCGTGGGAAAAAGGTTGGAAGAAAAGCCTGACGGAAGATCTGAATCCTTTTTCTGATGGAACGTTTCAACTTTGGAGCAGCGGAGATAAAATACCCAATCTTTTTCTTAACGCCACGCATACCGAGAATGGACGAAGGGTAATTGCTTCCAATTTATCGTGGGATGAAAATGCCTGGCAAGCCAAAAATATATCGTCGGTGGTAGGAAACGATATGCCTTTAAGTACATCGGCATTGCTGAGTGCCCGGTTTCCGGTAATAACGCCCGGAGCAAAGATTAAAGACCCAAAAAACAAGTATTGGGGAACGGTTGTAGATGGTGGTTATTATGATAATTACGGAGTGATAACTGCAATGGATGTTTATAGGGAAATCCGAAAAAAATATTCACCCAAAAAGGTTAAGGTGGTTGTATTATGCATCAGAAATGGAAACTCTGTACCCGAAAATCCGAAACCCATCGGTATCGCTTACGAGTTACGTACTGTTCCAGCCACATTTTTAAAAGCTTGGTCAGTACGTCCCGAGAAATCGTTGAAATCGCTTACCGATGTACTTGTTGCCAATGGCGATATTGTATATACTATCGATTTAGACAGGAATAAAACAGAAAACCTTCCGCTGGGATGGTTCTTGTCCCAAAAAGCCATCAGAATTATGGACTGTCAGTTGAAAAGCAATAAATGGAAAAAACAGAAAAAGGAAATCCTGAGCCTGATGAAGTAAGTGGAGTATCATAAAAAAGTTGAAATTACTTTTTTAAGGGGTTCTGTAATAATTTCAATTTATCAAAATTGAATTCTATTTTCGAGTCTCTGAGTATCCAGAAGATAACCCCACTTATTAAGGCTGCAAAAAAGCACCACACCGAAGTGAGGTATTGGGTAAAAAATATTGCCGTAACTAAGCATGACATAAACATTAATGTACCTAAAAGATATGTTTGTTTAACACTCGAAATAAAAAGAGGTGTGATGGTTACAAGTAAATAAACGATAAAAGCCGGCAGGGCAAAGGAATCTGGGAAATCAGTATTATATTGAATATGATAGCCTTTGATTTGTGGAGAGATATTGAAAAAGACTAAGCAAAAGCCATAGTAAGTGGATAATGATAATCCTAAAGCCTGAAAAATTTTCAATGTTCTTTTTCTTTTAATATTTTCTTCCATAAACAGTACTGAAAGAGGAATCATCGAAGGCCAAATGACTTCTGCCATTATTAAAAAGAAGTAAGTACTGAATTTCCGGACACTTTCAGATTCCGGAAGGGGTAGCGTTAGCCACAGCAGTCCTTCGGCAAATTGCTGAATTCCAAAAAACAACGGGATGCTCGCAAATATTATCTGGGAGGGTTTGTGAACTTTTGTAACAGTAGCCACTCCAATGGAAGAAATGATAATACCCCCTGCAAAACTTGCCTCCGGTGAAAAACACATATCATTTTCCCTTCTATTGGTTAGTGCTTAAACTGTCCTAATATCAAGTAAGGTACAATTATTAAATGGATATTGGCAGTTGTTTATGGGAAAGTATGGCAAGATTATCGGATTGATTTCACTACAAAATATGCATCCCCTTAAGGTATTCGTAAAATTTGGTTTCAAAGTCCTCGCCGGGCGTGGGGGCGGGAGACATGATAAGGCGGCCTTCTCTGTCGATAAGATAATAGGTAGGGAAGGTACGGACGTCGTAATCCTTTAAAATTGAGGGCTGGTTGCTGTAATGAAGAAAAGCAAAATCATAACCTGATTTTTTGGCATAATTGCGCATTACACTCAAATTGTCGTCGACGGAAATGGCTACAATTTTAAGCAATTTGGAATGTTTTTTCTGAAGAGTTTTCAACATCTCAAAGTCCTTCATGCTGGCATAACTCTGGGTCGTGCAGAAAACAAGGTAAACGAATTTCCCTTTAAAGTTATTGAGTGAAACCAACACACTATCCTGGTTGAAGAGCGAAAAAGCCGGAGGAGCATATCCCGGAAGAAGCCGGGTTACCTTTTCGCGAATATCTGCAGCAATAGCCCTGTGGGTTGGTACGTTTGTGCTCAGGGCCAATGAATCGAGTATCCTGAGCATGGCTGAACGCGAGAACTCCATCTCGTAAAAACCGTCGTGCAGGTTTTTCAGAATAACCATTTCTTTCAGGGTATCGTTGTTCAAAACTTTATCGTGGGAAAGGGTGGCTTTTAACCGACTGAAACTCTTTGCAACATTAATATCATCGTAAATAACCTTACCTTCATCGGTTCTTCCGAAATACGAAAAGTACTTATCGTAAACCTGGTTAAAAAGCTCCATGTAGGCAGGGTTTGCGTACAAAACCGGTTTATTTAGAAAGTAGTTATCAGAAACATGCCGCGACTTAAATTTGGTGGCCATCATCTTTATTAATCCCATCCGGTATGTGTAATAATCCTTAAAATAGGGGTGGGCAATACCCGAAAATTTATTTTCGAGCGAAAGCAATGTAGAATCTATATTTTTGGGAGAGAAACGGGCAATCACCTTCACTGCCACTTTGCTGTAAAGCGGATCGTAAACATCATCAAACGTACGGATAAGGTAGTTTATCTCGGTTTTAGGGTCGTCAACAGCGGATTGTCCCTGAGTCTGTGATGAATTCACAACCAAATGTAATCTGATTTCTTCAAAATAAGGGTTAAGTTTATCTGCGGGGTTTTTCTCCGTTCTGGGAGGAAGTTTGAGCGTATATTCTTTACCGGGTTCGGCAAAAAAATACAGAAAAAATATGCCTGTGCGACAAAAAATATATTCAGTACGTGAAACTTCAAACTTGGCTTCAAAATCACCGTTGGGCTGCACTTTAACATTGGCTATGGGCCGTTCCTTTTCGGATATCTGATTTTCATAAAGCGAAAATGCCAGCGTTAAGCCAGCATAATCGGGACTGTTTCCGCGAATAACCACCGTTGCAGCTTTAAGCGGAGATATCATTAAAGAAATAAAAAAGAGAAGAAAGCAGGTTAAGCGGCACATATTTTAAAGATATTTTTTTAAATCGACCGAATGTGGCAGAAACCGCGAAACGTCGCCTCCGTGTTTTAGGACTTCACGAACAATGCTCGAATTGATAGAGGTATGTTCGGGTAATGTCAGAATAAATACAGACTCCACTTCGTTATACATCATCTTGTTAACCTGTGCAATGGCCCGTTCGTATTCAAAATCGGCCGAAGTGCGCAACCCTCGAAGGATATACTTGGCGTTAACCCTTTTGCAAAAGGCTACGGTCAAATCGTCGTAGAAACTAACTTCAATTTTAGGATTTCCGGCAAACACTTCGCGAATCATTGCCATACGCGCTTGCAACGGGAAAAAGCACTTTTTATTTTCGTTGTTCCCCACCGCAATAACAATCTTATCAAAAAGTTCCAGCGAACGGGTTACTATCGATTCGTGCCCTATGGTAAACGGGTCGAACGAACCCGGGAATACGGCAATTTTCTCCATGCGGAAATGATTTTTAGATTCGGGGTTACGATATATCGAGTGGGTTTGCAACTTTTTCGTCAAGTAAAGCGAAATCCAATACTTCTTGGATATTTCCTACATAGTGAAATGTCACCCCAGTAAGGTAATATTCCGGTATTTCTTCAATATCCTTACGGTTTTCCTGGCAAAGAATAATATCGGTAATACCTGCCCTTTTGGCAGCAAGTATTTTTTCTTTAATCCCGCCTACAGGCAACACACGGCCACGAAGCGTAATTTCGCCTGTCATGGCAAGATTGCTGCGGACTTTACGTTGTGTAAATGCCGAACCCAACGAGGTTATCATAGTTACCCCCGCCGAAGGTCCGTCTTTTGGAATAGCACCTTCGGGAACATGTACATGGATGTTCCATTTCTCAAACACATCGGGCGAAAGGCCAAGCTGCCCGGCATGCGACTTGATATATTCAAGAGCAATCACGGCAGATTCCTTCATCACATCACCCAAGTTACCGGTAAGTGTAAGCGCACCTTTACCTTTGCTAAGACTGGTTTCCACAAAAAGGATGTCGCCTCCGGCAGCAGTCCATGCCAAACCGGTTACTACGCCGGCATAATCGTTGCCCTGATATTTATCCTTGGTATATTTGGGTGCGCCTAGTATTTTCTGAATATCATCCTTGCCAAGTTTTCTGTTATAAAGCTCCTCAAAAGCTATTTTTTTGGCAACATTACGGATGAGCGAAGCAATGGTTTTATCGAGTTGGCGAACCCCCGATTCGTGACTGTAATTCTCGATGGCATATTCGAGCACATCCTTGGTCATTGAGAATTGTGTTTTCTTTAAGCCATGTTCCTTAAGCTGTTTGGGCAGAAGGTGACGAGCAGCAATCTCAATTTTCTCCTCAATGGTATAGCCGTTTACTTCGATGATTTCCATGCGGTCGCGTAAGGCGGGATGGATAGTGCCGAGCGTATTGGCCGTGGCAATAAACATAACCTTGGAGAGGTCGAATTCGAGTTCGAGGAAGTTATCGTTAAACGTACTGTTTTGTTCGGGATCGAGAACTTCGAGCAGGGCCGAAGCCGGGTCGCCATGATAATCCTGCCCCACCTTGTCCAGCTCGTCGAGCATAAACACAGGGTTCGCTGATTTCACCTTTTTTAGGTTCTGGATAATACGCCCAGGCATAGCGCCGATGTAGGTTTTACGATGTCCGCGAATTTCAGCTTCGTCGTGCAAACCACCGAGCGACATGCGGCAATATTTCCGGTCGAGGGCTTTAGCAATGGATTTTCCGAGCGATGTTTTACCAACCCCCGGAGGGCCAACGAGGCAAAGAATCGGCGCCTTCATGTTGCCTTTGAGTTTTAATACTGCCAAATGTTCGAGAATCCGGTCTTTCACCTTTTCAAGGCCGAAATGTTCTTTATCGAGAATATCTTTAGCGCGATTAAGGTCAAAATTATCTTTGGTATACTCGTTCCAGGGCAGTTCGAGCATGGTATGCAAGTAATTCAGCTGCACCGAATATTCTCCGGCTGCAGGATTTAGTCTTTCGAGCTTGCCAAGTTCCTTTTCAAAAACAGCGGCAACTTCCTTGTTCCATTTCTTCTTTTTGGCCTTTTTTTCAAGTTCTTGAACTTCCTGATCCACAGGATTTCCGCCAAGTTCATCCTGAATAGTCTTCATTTGTTGATGAAGCAGGTATTCGCGCTGTTGCTGATCGAGGTCGGTTTTTACCTTGGATTGAATATCGCGTTTTAACTCAAGAAGCTGAAGCTCACGAGTTAGATATTCGAGCAATAACAAACCGCGTTTATGAACATCGTTTATTTCCAGAAGCTTTTGTTTTTCTTCGGTTTTAATATCGCTGTTCGACGATGCGAAGTTGATCAGGAACGACGGGCTTTCGATGTTACGGATGGCAAAAGCAGCTTCGGGCGGAACATTGTTATTTAACTGAATAATCCGCAGGGAAATATCTTTTAAAGAGCTTATTATCGCCTCAAACTCTTTATTTTTTTTAGAAGGCTGATCTTCCGGCAAAACGTTGATGTGTGCCTGTATATAAGGCTCATCGTTTGTGATGTTGTCGATTTCAAAACGTTTCCGGCCCTGAATAATCACCGAAGTGGAATTATCGGGCATGTCGAGAATTTTCAATATCTGGGCAACCGTACCCACCTTAAAAAGATCCTTTTCGGCTGGGTCGTTTATGTTGGGGTTGCGTTGGGCAACCGTACCAATAATCTTATCCTTTTTAAAAGCCTCGCGAATCAGCTTAATCGACTTGTCGCGGCCTACAGTAATAGGGATGACAATTCCCGGGAAAAGCACCGTATTGCGCAATGGCAGTATCGGCAACGTTTCCGGAACTACCAACTCCTCGCCCGAATCATCTTCTTCGCTGATAATGGGGATAAAGTCGGCATCGTCGTTTAAGTTGTTGGTAAGAAAATAATCAGAAACTGCTATGTTGTTTTTTTTACTCATACAAAATTTATTATGCCAAAATGACACTCGTCAATCCGAAATGTTCATTATAAAATATATTTCCGGATATGTTCAAATGATATGCCAGAACCGAAAGTCTAGAATTTTCGGTACTTTTCAGTCATTTCAAACACCTTTGTAAGGATTGTTTTGTCACAGTCCGAGAGCTCAATGCCCCTGCGTTTCATAACCAGAGCGGCAGTTTCGAAGGCTTTATTAAGGGTATAAACGATACAGCCCTGAGGGCCGCCCCATGAAAACGAAGGAATGAGGTTACGCGGGAAACCGGCGCCAAAGATGTTGGCACTCACGCCCACAACCGTGCCGGTATTAAACATGGTATTGATGCCCGCCTTGGAATGGTCGCCCATAATGAGCCCGCAAAACTGTGTGCCGGTACTGACAAAACGTTCCTGCGCGTAGTTCCAGATACGAACTTCGGCATAGTTGTTTTTAAGGTTGGAATTGTTAGTATCTGCTCCCAGGTTACACCATTCTCCAAGAACGGCATTGCCCAGAAAGCCATCGTGAGCTTTGTTCGAATAACCAAAGATGACCGAATTACTGACCTCTCCGCCTACTTTCGAATTTGGGCCGATGGTGGTTGCGCCATAAATTTTGGCACCCATTTTTAATGCCGAATGTTCACATAAGGCCAAGGGACCACGAACAATAGCGCCTTCCATAATTTCGGCATCCTTACCAACGTAAATTGGACCGGTTTGTGCATTTAGGATAGCAAACTCAACACTTGCTCCTTCTTCGATAAAAATATTCTCAGCACCTAACACCCGGTTGGTACTGCTGATGGGCGCTGATTGACGCCCTTTGGTAAGCAATTTAAAATCGTCGATAAGCGCGGCTTCGTTGAAGGAGAAGATATGCCAGGGGAAGTCAATCTTGGTAAGAGAAACCGTCGTTTGACAGGCTTCAAACTTTTCAAGTTGGTTGGCTTTGAATTCGTCGATATGGTCTGCATTGAGCCTGGCGGCCACTATCACGTTATCTTTTTTGAGAGTCTGTCCAACCTTTAAATTTTGTATCTCGCGAACGAGTTCAGCGGTTGGTAAAACCGACCCGTTTATCAGGATGTTGTCGGACGAAACTGAGAGCATATATTTGCAGGAAAGGTATTCCTGTGTAAGGTATGATGGTTTTGAACCCAGAAATTTCTCCCATTTTTCGGATATTGTAAGGATACCAATTCTTACCTCGCCTACCGGACGGGTAAAGGTTAACGGAAGAAGGTTTTCCCAGCTATTGTCGTCAAAAAGTATATAGTTCATTGTTATAACGTTATATAAATTATTGAGTTAAACACAAATATCCCAAATATAAACAAAAAAAGCCCCGAGATTTTAAAAATCCGGAGCTTTAAATTGTATGTAAGATACTTACTTTTTCTTGTTGAAGTGGTCTTTATACCTGTTCATAAACTTATCTACACGTCCGGCGGTGTCAACAAGTTTCATCTTACCGGTGTAGAAAGGGTGTGAGGTATTCGAAATTTCCAGCTTAAGCAGCGGATATTCAACACCGTCAACGGTGATGGTTTCCTTCGAAGAAGCGGCCGATTTGGTAATAAACATTTCTTCGTTCGACATGTCTTTAAATACGACCAGTCTATAAGCTTTGGGATGTATGTCCTTTTTCATGACTTTATTCTACTATTATTTCTTATCAATGGGCTGCAAAGGTATATATTCAAAATTAAATAGCAAAGATTTTCTAAATAAAATTCGCTTTAATTCAGGATAATTATCCGACGGTCAATCAGGATAAACACAATGGCAATCACCGTACTGTAAAATAAATACCAACGGATTGGAATGTAGGCTTTGGGCGCAATGTGCAATGCGTAATAATTATATGCGATAAGGAAGATTTTTTCGAGAACATGGATAGTGGCCGTTCCTAATGCAATACCTACGATACCTCGATCGAGGTAAAACATAAATATCAAACTGGCTATAATGTTAAGTACAATCTCAAGCAGCGAAGCCCAAAATACAACGCGGGTACGTTTTAGCCCGATAAGGATTGTCTGCGGGAAAAGGATGCGGCTTACAATCATCAACAGATATACCATAAATACGTCGGCACTCCGGTGAAATTCAACATTAAAGAGGTGGGTGTAAATCCATTTGCTTGAAAGCATCATCACAATTGACAATGGAAACAGGTAATGCATCAATTTGAGCGACTTTGTTTTAATTTCATACATCGCCCGACGCATTCGTTCCGGGGTTGAAAATTCGGTAAGCAATCCATTTCCTAGTCCGTTGGCCATTGAACTGACAAAAGGCATCTCCTTAGCTCCGTACCGGAAAAGGGCAAATTTTGCCGGATCAGCCGTCCACGAAGCAATAAACCCGTCGATATATTGAGATGACCCACTTAATAAGCAGCTCATCACCAATGGCATACCAAGATGCAAATGTGTCTTTATATATTGAAAAGAGAATTTAAACTCGGCATATCGTTCCAAAAGTACCAGTAACCAAATGAATTTAACTGCAGTGACAGCGATAAGGCTCCAGATGGCTATTTCGATGCCAAACCCCAGTATTACTGAGCCACACACCAGCACTACCTGGGCAGCCGACATCCAGAATACATAATTGATGATTTGGTAAGGACGGTTACGCACATAATAGATGTATTCCACCAATGGCGTGGTATTACTCAAAATAAAATAAACTACCAATGGAATGGCATGAGGTACAACCCTCAGATCTCTGTAAACATATATGTTATTGCGAAACAATAAGATAAGTAGCCCAAACCCACAACTAAAGAAAGCCAGAAGGAGAAACGTGTTAAATATTTCAGGCGATTTTTTCCTGAAATCGTCGCGTTTGGCAAAAATATGATTGTTGTTGTAAAGCGGAAGGAATGACTGAATGATACCAGTTACCCAAAAATAGCTCAGTGCGCTGGCCAAGAGCATCATTAACTCAAAATCTCCAATCTCGGCCTTTGTAAGATGGGTAAGATGCTGCTTGGTAAAAACGGCACTAATAATAAGGAAAGTGATAAAACGGCTGACCTGAGAAAACTGAAGCCCGAAGATGATATTAAATTTGCTTTTAAGGTTCAACGCCGTTGATTATTGGGGTTTCTAATAGGAATCTCAAATTACTGACACAACAAAAATAATTAAAAATTTAACTAACCGCTTGGAGAATTCTAAATAATATATTTATCTTTGCGCACCGAAAAAATGGTGGATGTAGCTCAGTCGGTTAGAGTAGTGGATTGTGGTTCCATTGGTCGTGGGTTCGAATCCCATCTTCCACCCCAAAAATAAAAAGCGATAATTCTGTGAGAGTTATCGCTTTTTTTATGATTTATTTGCTGTTACTCATTTCGCAACAATGGCAAAATATCCTCAACCTTCAGGTTTGCGGCCTCAACATAGTATTGAGCTCGATTATAGAACGGTTCTCGTTCGGTCAACTTTTCGGCAATAAATTGCAATAGTTCTTCACCCGATTTTCCAGCCAAAATGGGTCTTGTCCCCGTTGAATATTTTAACCGGTGAGCCAGCACCGACGGGGAAGCTTTTAGATAAACGGTCCTTCCTGAGCGGTTCATTATATCGATATTATCGAAAAAACAAGGAGCTCCGCCCCCGGTTGAAATCACCAGATTGTCTTCGGAAAGATTCTTCAGAAAACGGTTTTCGGCTTCGCGAAAAGTATTCTCTCCTAAGTTTGTAAAGATTTCGGAGACTTTCATCCCATATTCTTCTTCGATAACATGGTCCTGATCGACAAATCGGTACCCGAGTCGGGAAGCAAGCTGCTTTCCGATAGTGGTTTTGCCGCTTCCCATGTAACCAATTAAAAAAATACGCATATCTGTAAATAAGAAGTACTGAGTATTTTGTACTCAGTACCGGGTAAATAAACTTAAAGTTCCAACGACATTTGTGGAGGTTCGTTATCATCCTCCACATCGAAATTTACCGGCGAAGTATCGCCCCCGTCTTCCTGTTCCGGATCGGCAAAGGTTTCTTCTTCGTCTTCAATAAGTGGATCTATCTCGTAAATATCGGCAACCACAAAGGTCGAGAGCCGTTTTCCTTTAGCTTTTACGCCCTTTACGGCAATGAAACTTTCGGCATCGACAACTTCCACCGGACGGGTTTTGTGCGCACCTCCAAATTTCATTTGGAAGCGCGGATGCTGGCGGCCGCTAATGCATATTAGCTTAGAGCCTTCTTCCTCAGCCGTAAAATTGGTAAGGTTAGAGGTTGCTTCAAAAACAAAGCGTTTCAGATAATAACTTTTCTGTTCGCCATCGTAATAAACGGCGGAATAAACCTTGTTGGACTTAAATTTTTCGACCAACAGAACATCGTCTTCAAAGTGGGTAGTCAAATCGGAAGAAGTAAGCCGGTAAGTTCCTGATTTAGTAACCTCGAGGAGCCTGTCGCCATCGGCAAACTCGCCCAGCAACGTACCTTTACCATCCATGTTAAGGCGGTTAACGGTTTCGTCGTACCAAATTTTAGGTCCGCCAATCGTTGATGTACCTTTTTGTTTCAGCACAATTTTATGAATGGCGTAACGGGTAAGGATATTTCCCTGTGCATCGCGACCTTTAATAGCTAACTGGCCAAAATCGACATCGATGATAAGGCTTTTAAGACGCGGACGCGGACGAAGCGTTACCCGTACAATTTCGGCCTCGCCGTTAGGGTTGGCCGTGAAATAGAGAACCTGCGAATCGGCAGCCCCTTTGGTAAAGGTATATTCCTTATCGCGCGTAATTCCGGTGATGGCACAACGCTTCATCATTATCGGGCCATTTTTGCCATCGCGGTAAATTACGTTGTAAATGGTACGCGTGTCATTTTTGCGGAAAATATTGACATAGATGAGGTTCTTACCCAAAAAGGCCTTGTCCTGTACCTTGCTTATGGTATAGGTTCCGTCCTTGCGGATGGCGAGTACATCGTCGATGTCTGAGCAATCGCACAGGTACTCGTCTTTTTTTAACCCATAACCGGCAAAACCTTCTTCCCAGTTCACATAAAGTTTTTCGTTGGCAATAACCACCTGGGTTGCCTGGATATTATCGAAGTTGCGGAGTTCGGTTTTACGTTCGCGACCTTTGCCGTATTTCTTTTTGATATTCAGGAAGTAATCGATGGTGTAACGAACAATATTCTCGATGTTCGATTTTACATGTTCCATCTCTTCTTCAATACCTCTTATTAGCTCATCAATTTTTTTGATGTCGGTATTGTGGATTTTCCGGACAGGCTTTTCGGTAAGTTTAAGAATGTCTTCGCGGGTTATTTCGCGACGGAAAAGCTTACGGAACGGATCGAAGCCGCGTTCGATATTTACGAGTGCCAGCTCCCAGGTATCGGTCTTCTTCTCCAGTTCCTGATAGATTTTTTCTTCGAAGAAGATTTTTTCGAGCGACGACATGTGCCATTCTTCGAGAAGTTCGGCAAGCCGGATTTCGAGTTCGGTTCTTAAAAGGCGCAGCGTGTTATCGGTTGAGATACGAAGCATCTCAGTAACGCCCACAAATCGGGGTTTATCGTTTTCGATAACGCACGAGTTGGGCGAAATCGGAATCTCACAATCGGTAAAAGCATACAGGGCATCAATAGTCTTGTCGGGCTCGACACCGGCGGCCAGGTGAATGGCAATTTCAACGTTTGCGGCTGTATTGTCGTCAACTTTACGGATTTTGATTTTGCCTTTTTCGTTGGCTTTCAAAATACTTTCGATGAGCGACGTAGTGGTTCTTCCGAAAGGTATTTCGTTAATTATCAGTGTTTTTTTATCCAGTTTCGAGATGCGAGCGCGTACCCTGATGGAGCCTCCGCGTAAACCGTCGTTATAGCGCGAAGCATCGAGCATTCCACCGGTAGGGAAGTCGGGATAAAGCTCGAACGGCTGGCCTTTAAGATAGGCAACCGAAGCGTCGATAAGCTCAATGAAGTTGTGCGGCAGGATTTTCGATGCCAAACCTACGGCAATACCTTCCACGCCCTGGGTGAGGAGCAACGGGAACTTCACGGGCAGTGTCACCGGTTCCTTGTTACGGCCGTCGTAGCTGAGCATCCACTCGGTGGTTTTGGGGTTGAACACCACGTCGAGGGCAAATTTGGAAAGACGCGCCTCGATGTAACGCGGAGCTGCCGCGCTGTCGCCGGTGAGGATGTTACCCCAGTTTCCCTGGCAATCGATGAGCAAGTCTTTCTGTCCGAGTTGTACCAATGCATCGCCAATGGAAGCATCGCCATGCGGGTGAAATTGCATGGTATGTCCGATAACGTTGGCCACCTTATTGTAGCGTCCGTCATCCATGCGGCGCATGGAGTGAAGGATACGACGTTGCACGGGTTTCAGCCCGTCGTGCAGGTGGGGTACAGCCCGTTCAAGAATTACGTACGAGGCGTAATCGAGAAACCAATCCTTATACATCCCGGTAAGGGCCTTCACCTTTTGCAGTTCTTCGGTAGGAAGGGCTTCGTTGTCTTCCGTCAAATCGTCGTCAGCAGGTGAATTTAAAAGTTCGTCGCTCATTATATTTAATAATTCAGAAATTTAAAGATTCAGTAATTCAAGACGTCTCAATTGGCACATTGAATAATTGTCACTTTTCTGCTACCACGTCTTCCTCAATCCGCAGGTTGTCGATGATGAAATCCTGACGTTCGGGGGTATTTTTGCCCATGTAGAATTCGAGCAGCTCGGCCACGTTGTCGGCTTTACGCAGGGTAACGGGTTCGAGACGGATATTGGCATTGATGAAATGCTTGAACTCATCGGGCGAAATTTCTCCTAACCCTTTAAATCGGGTGATTTCGGGATTTGGCCCTAAAGCCTTGATGGCAGCTTCGCGTTCCTGGTCGCTGTAACAATACGAGGTTTTCTTCTTGTTACGCACACGGAAAAGCGGGGTTTGAAGGATATAAAGATGTCCGTTTTTAATCAAATCGGGGAAATACTGCAAGAAGAAGGTGATGAGCAACAGGCGGATGTGCATCCCGTCCACGTCGGCATCGGTAGCGATGATGACCTGGTTGTAACGGATGTTTTCGATACCGTCTTCGATGTTCAAAGCGGCCTGAAGCAAATTGAATTCCTCGTTTTCGTAAACGATTTTTTTGGTAAGCCCGTAAGAGTTAAGCGGCTTTCCTTTGAGACTGAAAACGGCCTGGGTATTTACATCGCGCGATTTGGTGATGGAACCGCTGGCCGAATCTCCCTCGGTGATGAAGATGCTGGTTTCGTAGCGGCGGTCATCGTCGGAGTTAAAGTGCAGACGGCAATCGCGCAGTTTACGGTTGTGAAGGCTTACCTTTTTGGCACGTTCGCGGGCAAGGCTCTTGATACCGGCCATGGCCTTGCGTTCCTTCTCCGATTCCACAATTTTACGCAAGAGGATCTCGGCAACATCGGAATTTCGGTGAAGAAAATTATCGAGTTCTTTCTTTAAAAAGTCGGTGATGAAATTCTTTACCGAAGGTCCGTCAGGTCCAACATCTTTGGAACCGAGCTTGGTTTTGGTCTGCGATTCGAAAACCGGTTCCTGAACTTTGATACTCAGGGCGGCAATCATCGAGGTACGGATGTCCGACGGGTCAAAATCCTTCTTGTAGAACTCGCGGATAACCTTTACAATGCCTTCGCGGAAAGCCTGCAGGTGCGTTCCTCCCTGTGTGGTGTTCTGTCCGTTTACAAAGCTGTAATACTCTTCGCCATATTGATTTCCGTGGCAAAGCGCCAGCTCAATATCCTCGGCTTTGAGGTGTATGATAGGATAAAGCCCCGGACTGCTCATGTTTTCGTTAAGCAGGTCGAGCAAACCGTTGGATGAATAAAATTTAGTACCGTTAAAGTTGATGGTCAAACCACTATTGAGGTAAACGTAGTTACGGCACATGCGTTCGACATATTCGAACATAAACCGGTAATGGCCAAAAACGGTATCGTCGGCAACGAACATTACCTTGGTGCCGTTTTTCTTATCGGAAGCCTCCTCCGGACGTTCCTCTACGAGGTTTCCCCCAGAGAATTCGGCATGTTTGCAGCGGCCTTCACGGTAACTTTGAATGATAAACTGCGACGACAGGGCATTCACGGCCTTGATACCAACCCCGTTCAACCCTACCGATTTCTGGAACACCTTGCTGTCGTATTTGGCGCCGGTATTGATTTTAGAGGCTACATCAACCAGTTTCCCGAGCGGGATACCACGGCCATGGTCGCGGATGGTAACCTGACGTTCGTTGATGATGATGTCGATAACTTTACCGAAGCCCATCATAAACTCGTCGATACAGTTATCGAGCACTTCTTTAACCAGGATGTAAATACCGTCGTCGGGCGAAGTTCCATCGCCCAATTTGCCGATATACATACCGGGGCGGCGGCGGATATGCTCGTTCCACGCAAGGGTTTTAATACTGTCTTCGGAATAATTGGCTGCAGCTGTCATGGCTTTTTGAAATTTGAGCAAAGATAAATAAAACTAAATAGCCTCACCGGAATGAATTTTCAACAGGGGGTGTTCAAATGTGGTGAAAAGTTTTTTGGAAGGTAAATCCAAAATGTGACCTGATAATACTCAATCCTTTGCTTAAAACGGAGCTTTTAAGCTATTGGTTGCCCCATAAACCAAGAGATGGCAGCGCTGTAGGCACTTTCCTTCCCGGTTTTGACGGCCAGTTGTTCGAAGCGTTTCAGTTCGTCAGGATTTTGTAAAGCCTGGCGGGCTTGAGTTACGGCGGCTGCAAAACGGAGCCGTGACTCTTCCTGCTTTGGGGTAGCTGTTTTTTTGCTTGGGGATAATACATAAGCCGTTGTTTTTCCTCTTCGTTTTCGGAACACCAACTGTCCTACTTTGCCGCTCAACCCTTCGGTTACAATGTTGCCTTTAATCTTAGCCATAGCGCTGTTTCTTTAGTGGTTGTATAGTTATAATACGTTTATCCTTCGTTTATAGTCCGTTTATGATACGTTTATCTTTCGTTTATTATTCGATGTGAATATAGTGTTTTTTCGCTCTGGGAGTATGGTAAGTAAGGATTTATATTATGGGGTAATTAAGCGGCAATGTTGTTGGCTTAAGATTTGAGGGTAAACGGATGTTTTAAATTTGCCCCATTAGGAATTAGGGTTTAAACTTTAAATAACTAGCATTTTAATAACTGCTAATCCAACCCCTCCCAAAATTATCCAGATAATATTAATATTACGTACAAGCAGTACAAACGCAGCAATAGCAACGAAGATATTTAATGGATTCCATTGAATATCCCTTCCGAAATGGTACGCAATAACCGACAGAAACCCGACAAAAGAGCAAAGTATCCCGTTAATTATTTTGTTGAATTGTTTATACCGTCGAAGCTTATCAAAAAAGGGAACAATACCCATCAAAATCAGGAATGACGGAGTGAATACACAAACCGTGGCAATAATGCTCCCGACAAGTCCAAAGTGCATATATCCCACAAAGGTGGCGGCAATAATGATGGACCCGGGGGTTATCTGCCCCAGGATAATTCCGTCGAGAAATGTTTTGTGGTCAAACCAAGCGTAAATGTCCACCAGTTCGTGAAACATGATGGGAACAGCAGCCAGCCCGCCTCCAAACGAAAACAGGTCGATACGCAGCATGATGGTTGCCAGCGTAAAATAATCTTTATTAATAAGGAAAAGAATACCGGAAGAGACGGCTACCACTCCCAAGCCTATGAGGAAAACACGAAAGGTACGGGTACGTCCGGTACTTTGCGGAGGTCTATCCTTGTGCTGCGAGAGAAAGAGCCCGAGAATCGCCCCAATTGTCAGCACGGCAACCGGGTGTAATTTGGTGAGGAACAATCCGGCTGCAATAACGGCGATAAGCACATCGTTTACGTTACGAAAGTTTTTGCTTCCGAAGATATAAGCGGCATTGGCTACAATGGGCACAATAACCACGCGAAGGCTTTCGAGGATGGCATCGACAAAGCTTATATTTTTTGCGTGTTTATAAAGAATGGAGAGCGCAAGCATAATCAGAAAAGCAGGTAGCCCGAAACCTATAAAACATACTATTGCCCCTCTGATACCCTTGAGCTTTAATCCTATATATGCGGCCAGCTGCATTACAATAGCGCCGGGAATAATCTGGCAGAGCGCAAGTCCGGTATCGAAGGTATGACCGTCCAACCATTCTTTTTTGTCTACAATGTGTTTACGGATGTGGGCAGTCATAGCCAAACCTCCAAAGGCAGTAAGGCCGATGATGAAAAATTCGAGAAATAGCTCGTAATACGAATAGCGGATTTTGGGCTTCATACGCAATCAGGATATGGTATGCATGATAACGAGTAACGAAGATACGGAAATAAACGCCCACAAAAGTATTCCCTGGATGAAAGGGCGTGCGCCAACGGCTTTAAACGTTTCTTTAGTGAGCCCGGCGCCGATGAGAAATAATGTAACATTCAGCCCGGTTTTTGAAACGGCAACGATGATCCCCGAAACCTGATGAATAGCCGGAATAACCGTATTAACCAGCATTGCCACCACAAAAAGAAAGATGAAATAAGGAATCTTTATGTTTCCGCTTTTGTTTTTGAAAAGAAAAACGGTAAGTATCGATAGCGGGATGATCCACAAAGCCCGTTCGAGCTTAATGGTCGTGGCCGTTTGCAAAGCTTCCTGTCCATATCTGGCCGATGCACCTACAACCGAGCTTGTGTCGTGAATGGCAATGGCCGCCCAAACACCAAACTGATGTTGTGAGAGGTGCAGCATATTCCCAATGAATGGAAAAACGAATAACGCTACCGAATTAAGGATAAAAACAGCTCCTAATGCGGTCGATATTTGTTTTTGGTTCGATTTAATGATGGGAGAGATGGCAGCAATGGCGCTTCCCCCGCAAATAGCCGTGCCCGACGAAATAAGGAATGCGGTTTTTCGTTCCACGTTAAGCCGTTTTCCGAAATACCAGCCCAACACCAACGTGCTGACGATGGAACAAATGGTAAATACCAGGCCTTGTTCTCCGGCTTTGAGGGCAGTGACGGCATTCATACCAAAGCCGAGGCCAACCACTGAGGCTTGCAATAGATAATGGGTCATTTTTCCGGTTACCGAAGCAAAAGGATTGGCTGTAATTTGGGCAACAATCAGTCCGGCCAGAAGGGCTAGCGGGGCATCAATCCAGGGCGTAAGACAAAGCACTAAAGCCCCTGCGAAAATAAGTTTGGAAGCGTTCATTTTTGTATGATTTTAACCGGAGCAAACGTAGACCATTCGCGGGTTCTGGTCAAATCATAAAAAATTATGGACTATAACGAAAGGTTATAATGCTTTTGGAGAAAGTTGAGAAATAGTTTCGCGACGCCCGAAGGTTCCGGGCCTTTAGGCGATATAAAATAGAATTGACGGTGGAACTTGAGGTTGGGCGAAGTGATTAAACGGAAGATGTTGTTCTGCAATCCTTGTTCGATGGCAAATCGCGAAACAATGCCAACGCCCGAGCCCGATTTAATGAATAGTTTAATGGCTTCGGTACTACCCAGAAACATTAGAATATTTAACTGATTTAAATCTATTTTGTTTGTTTTCAGAAGCTTTTCGATGATTTCGAGGGTGCCGGAACCTCTCTCGCGGAGCACTAATGGCAGCTTTGTAAATTCTTTGTTGGAAACTACTTCTGGTAATTTGGTGTTCTGCGCGGAAGTGAATACCAGAAGTTCATCGTCTAAAAACGGGACGTAGCGGATGTCTGCGTTCGAAGGTTTTCCTTCTACAATGCCGAGGTCTATTTCGTTTTGCAGGAGCTTTTGTTCGATAAACGCGGTGTTTCCATTGATTAGCGTGAGTTTTATCTCCGGATAACGTTCGTAAAATCCGGAAAGTGCTGATGGTATAACGTATTGGGCAATGGTTGTGCTTGCCCCTATGCGCAGCATTCCTTTGTTATCGCCTTTTAAGCGGCTTAGTTCGAACTTCAGGTCGTTGTGTAACGTTAAGATATTTTCGGCATAAGCCAGAAGTACTTGTCCTGCCTGTGTAAGATAAATCCGGTTTCCTTTGCGATCAAATAACTTTATTTCGAATTCGGTTTCGAGTTCTTTAATATGTTTGGTTATGGCCGGTTGGCTGATATACAGCTCATTCGATGCTTTTGTGAAGCTGAGGTTTCTGGCAACACTTTCAAATACTTTTATTCTGAAATCGAGCATAGATAAGGCTTATAGCGTAATTACGTTCCCGGTAAAGTTATAAAATAACCGGCTGTGGCAGTCCGATTTGAGACTGGCATATTTTTCAACGCCGGTGCAATGACAAACGCCAACTTGTTCGGGAGCCGTGTGGTTCAGATAATTTATAATGGTTGTGTATTGTTCGGCTTTGCAATCTTTAATGTGAAACCCTCCCAGTATAAGATTTACCGGCAGATTAAAGGCTTTGCGTGCCGCTTCGGTGATGTTGGAAATCCCCCGGTGCGAGCAGCTGCTGATGATGGAAAGTTTTTCGTTATGAGTAATGGCAATGAAAAGTTCGTCCGTGAAATCGTCTATCTCGATACCGTTTCCTTTATCGACCTTTAGCTTGCTTATGCTATGGTCGTCCGGAAATAGCAGGGGAATTTCGGGCATGAGGGTTATCCCCGGAAAGATTTCGGTCGGGGAACTGACATACCGGATGCGGTGGTCTAAAAGTTCCTGGTTATAAATGATGCCGGAGAATTTTTCCCGGGAGTTGTATTTTTTCAGGAAAGCATCCTTTTTGCAATAAACCGGGGCTTTGTGGTTTATTTTCAGAAAGGGATAAACTCCGCCGGTATGGTCGTGATGACCGTGGCTAAGTACCAACGAGTCTACGTCAGTAAGGTCCACTCCAAGTTTTTCGGCATTGTGGAGTAAAGCGCCGGATTGGCCAGTGTCAAATAAAATTTTTGCCGAACCGGTGTCGATAAGAAACGACAGACCTTGTTCGGCAATTAATCCATTATCGTAAACATGATTTTCGATAAGAGTCGTAATCGTGATTTCAGACATTTTATTGCTGCGATAAGGCGGTTTTTACAATTTCGGACGATTCGTCGGCTGCGGCTTTCATAACTTCGGCCAGGTGTTGCGGTATATTGACTGCCATGGCTGCGGTATTAAGCAGTGCTACATAGGTTTTTCCATCGTCTTTTTCATATACCGAAATGCGGCAGGGCATCATAATTGAAATGATCCGTTCGTGGTTCAATTCGAGCATCTGTCCGGAATATTCCGGCTTGCAGATTTCGACTACTGTAACCGGCTTTACGTGTTTCCCCGATTTGGCAATCGATTGCTGAAGGTCGTGTACTGCTGGTATTTTCCAGTCTTTCTGTTCGGCTACGGCTTTTATCGATTCTACGGTTTTTTCGAAATCAAGCGGGCTTTCCTGTTCTGAGATAAATTGATTGATTTCCATAGGAGATAGTTTTTTTAGGAATAACCATGAAGGCTATTCGTTTACCCAAAGATAATCAATCGATTCCTATTAACCATTGGTTTAGTCTTTATTTCGGAATACTTCTACCGGATTGTGTTTGAACTGGCGGTCTTTTACGATGAAGGTGGTTACCAGAGCGTGCGATTTTTGGTTAAAAACCATGTCGTGCCCAACGCAAAGACCCATTGAGATATTTAACTCGGTGTCATTTTCGGAAAGAAACTTAGCCTGTCCGGCAGGATTGCACGAGAATCCGGCTGCTTCACGCCCAAGGATTTCACTGTTGGGGATTTTTCCGCATTTACAGTCGATAGCGTGAACTTCCAAACCGGAAGAGGCCAGGAATTCTTTTAAAACATTGGCTTCTTTTTGAACAGCCACACAATGTGCTATTCCAATCCGTTTGATACCGGATACTTTGGTGTAGTTGCGAATTTCTTCCATGCGGTTTTTCCCGGGAAGGCGAGCCTCGTCGGCAAGGCGCATAACTTTGAGTGAATCGTTGTCGTATAGTTCGTTTACGATATTATTTTCCATAAGATTGAAATTTAATGATTACATACGTGGCCGTCTTCGTGATGGTTGCAGGTCTGTCCGGAGTCCTCTACGTTTCCGGCAATAAAGTTTTCTACCAGTTGTTTCACGTCGCCCGAATTACCACGAAAAACTTCGATGCCATGACTTTGAAGCACATTAACCGCACCGCCGCCCATGTTTCCGGCAAGCATAATCGTTACGCCCAAATCTTTTAAGGTACCGGCAATGTTCGATTTGCAACCGCATCCTTGCGGTGAGTCGAGGATTTCGGTATTCATAATGGTTTTGTCTGCGCCAATGGTGAATACGCTGTAAAATTCGCAATGTCCAAAGTGTGCATCCACCTGTTTACTTTGCGTTGTAGGAACTGCAATTTTCATAGCTATTATTATTTAATGGTTTATCAGTTTTAATAAGGAGTCCCATTTTTTGTTTTTTTCGGGAATAATCATCTGTACGTTATTTTTTTTGAAGAATTCGGCAACTTTTGCGCCGAACCTTCCGGCTATGGCAATATCGATGTGATAATCCATCAACATTTGGGCGGAACTGCAACCTGCACCTTCGTCAACGTAACGGTTGGGATTCTCAACATAATGGATTTCGCGGGTTTCGGTATCATAAATACCGTACCAGTCACAACGTCCAAAATGTTCATCGATAACTGATTTTGGGTGATTTTCGGTGAGAGCTGCGGCTATTTTCATGGCTTAATTGTTTTTTTGAATATCAGCGGACTTGCAGAACGGGCATATTTGTGGATTATCAGCACCTAACGAAAATGTTATTTTGCATGCCGGGCACGAGAACCAAGGACTTTCGAGTACCGCATTTCCTCCCTCAAAACAGATAATGGAGGTTTCGACAAAAGCTTTGGCAATTTTACGGCGGGCACTTTCGTAAACGCGGGTGAAGGTTGGCCGCGAAATATTCATCATAGCAGCAGCTTCGGCGTGGGTAAGTAATTCGTAATCGCATAGTTTTATGGCTTCGTATTCCTCATAGTTTATCGATACTTCGCATGAAGCAGGTTTTTGTACTCCAAAAGGTTTAAACCCGCTGAATTCCGGAGCTTTTTGAATAACCCTGTGCTTTGTTGTCCGTGCCATATAATTTTGATTTGGATGCAAAAATAATGAACATTAGTTCATAAAACAAATGTAATTTTGAGCCAATGTTCATTATTTTGTCGTTAGCGTGCTTAGTGGTAGTTATTCAGTTAAATTTTATCTTTGTCCTTCTTCACAGATATTATGAGCAACCGTAAGAACGACCATATTGAGTTGGCTTTTCAATCGCAAACGTCGAGAGATACACTCGATAACCGCTTTTATTATGAGCCGCTGCTTTCGGGGCATCCCACCGAAGGTTTAAACCCTTTGACTTTTCTGGGAAAGACGTTTCGAGCTCCGTTGTGGGTTTCGAGTATGACAGGCGGAACAGATTCGGCTCTGAAGATTAACCAAAATCTAGCGCGGGCCTGTAACGAGTTTGGGTTTGGAATGGGGCTTGGCTCATGTCGCAGCATTCTTAGTGATAATGAGCATTTTGCCGATTTTGATATGCGCAACATAATCGGTGATGACCTCCCGTTGTTTGCTAATTTGGGAATCAGTCAGATCGAACAGTTGGTTGGAAATAATAAGACTACAGAAATTGAGGAACTGGTAAAACGGTTACGCGCCGACGGACTTATTGTTCACGTAAATCCGTTGCAGGAATGGTTTCAGCCCGAAGGAGATATTATTAAACATCCGCCCATTAATACCATAAAGCGACTTTTGGACAAGGTCCATTTTCCTGTCATTGTAAAGGAAGTAGGGCAGGGGATGGGGCCTGCCTCTTTGCGGGAATTGCTTAAACTGCCACTGGAAGCTGTCGAATTTGCGGCGTTTGGAGGAACAAACTTTGCCGCTATCGAGCGGTTGCGTGACCAAAAGTCCGATATTCATCTATTGGAACCGTTTTCAAAAATAGGAATGGACGCCTATGAAATGTTGGAATTTGTGAACCAAATTGTTGATAGGGAATGTGAAATTCAATGCAAACAGTTGATTATTAGTGGCGGCATAAATTCGTACCTCGATGGCTACTACCTGCTTCAAAAAAGTCAGTTACATGCAATTTACGGACAGGCATGGGCTTTTCTTAAATATGCCCGCGAAGATTATGAGCAATTGCGTCAGTACGTAGCCGCTCAGGTTAAGGGATTGGCAATGGCATATGCTTACCTTCGGATTAAGAGTTAGTTATCTTGTAAACTATTTAGGAAAACAGCATATTAAATAAAGGTAAATTTAGCCTTAAGGTAAAGTCTTTACATTCAGTTCAGTTTTATTTTTCTGTGAAATTTTTCACAATCTAGTCCGAAACTTGTCTCCCGAAACTTGTTCCTTGAAACATATATCCTAACTTTGCCGTTCTTTTTTATTGCAACATGATTCAACTTAAACAACCATTAGTAATTGCGCTCGATGGACATTCCTCGTGCGGAAAGAGCAGTTTTGCCAAAGCTATTGCCAGCGAATTAGGTTATTTGTATATCGACAGCGGGGCCATGTACCGCGCAGTAACTTGGTATGCTATGCAAAACGGATTGATTACCAACGGAAAAGTTGACGTTTCTTCCCTTATAACAAAACTTTCTTCCATCGACATTGATTTTCGGCTGAACTCCGAATCGTTGAAGTATGAAACCTTTCTGAACGAGGAAAATATTGAAGGTCCAATCCGCTCGCTCGAAGTTTCCCGTAACGTAAGCGAAATCAGTACGATAAAAGAAGTGAGGGAGCGTTTGGTCGCTTTGCAGCAGAAAATGGGTGAAAAGAAGAATATCGTCATGGATGGACGCGATATTGGTACCGTGGTTTTCCCGAAGGCAGACATCAAGATTTTTATGACTGCAAGCCTTGAAGTTCGTACACAGCGCCGTTTTGACGAATTAAAAGCAAAGGGTATTGCAGCTTCTGCTAAAGAGGTTTGTGAAAATCTGGCTCGTCGCGATTATATTGATCAAAACAGAGAGGAGAGTCCCCTCGCCAAAGCTGACGATGCCATAATTTTAGACAATAGTGATATGACCCCCCATCAACAGATGGAGTGGTTCTTTAAAATTATAGAAAAATACCAAAGTTAGGTATTAAGTACAATTTTTGTATTTTTGTGAAATGCGGATTGAGATTGACAGTAATTCAGGGTTTTGCTACGGAGTTGTTAAGACGATAGAACTTGCCGAAAAGGCGCTTGACAATGGCTCTCCCGTATATTGTCTGGGCGAAATAGTCCACAACGAAGAAGAAGTGGAACGCCTGAAATCTAAAGGCCTCATTATTATTGAAAATATTGATTTAGATAAGATTCATGGATCAACGGTTTTAATCCGGGCCCATGGCGAGCCGCCGGCAACGTATCGCGAAATTGCAAGTCTGGCTAATACCTTAAAAGAAGGAACCTGCCCTATCGTTCTTAATTTACAGAAAAAGATACGTTTGGCTTGGGAAAAGATAAAAGATGCCAACGGTCAGATTGTCATCTATGGGAAAAAAGATCATGCCGAAGTAATCGGGTTGGCAGGCCAGGCCGCAGACCGTTGTATTGTCATCAGCAACATTGCAGAACTGGATAAGATTGATTACTCAAAACCGGTAGCTTTGTTTTCGCAGACCACGCAATCGCCTACTGGATATCGGGAACTCGAAAATGCAATCCGGCAACGTATGGAATCATTTTTTCCTTCCGGAAATATTCCGCTGGAAACTACGAATTCTATTTGTGGCCATGTTTCAAAACGTGGAGAGAACCTGAAAGAATTTGCGCTTCAACACGATGTAATTGTGTTTGTAAGCGGAACCAATAGTTCAAACGGTAAGGTTCTGTTCGAAATCTGTCGCGGAAGCAATACCAAATCGTATTGGGTTCCCAATGCCGACGAGGTTAAACCCGAATGGTTTACAGGAGCGGAAACGGTAGGTATTTGCGGAGCTACATCCACCCCGCGGTGGCTAATGGAAAAGGTAGCCGATAAAATTGAAGTAATGACTACTAACGAAGAGAAGATAATTTAACTTTAAGTATATGGCAAAAATAAACAGAATAGGGGTTTTAACATCAGGAGGAGATGCCCCGGGAATGAATGCCGCAATCCGTGCGGTAACACGTACTGCAATCTATAATAATATTGAAGTTTACGGAATTAACAGAGGTTATGAAGGAATGATCGAAGGCGACTTCGTAAAGCTTCAGTCAAAAGATGTGAGCGGTATCATCCAAAAGGGAGGCACCATCCTTAAAACTGCCCGTTCGGCTCGCTTCCGTACGCCCGAAGGTCGTCAGGAAGCTTATGAAAATCTTACGAAATTTGAGCTCGATGGTATTGTAGTAATTGGTGGTGATGGTTCTTTTACAGGAGCCAGCATCCTTTCGCAGGAATTCGGAATCCCTGTAGTTGGTATTCCCGGAACTATTGACAATGACCTCTATGGAACCGATTATACCATTGGCTACGATACCTGTTTAAATACCGTGGTTGATGCTGTGGATAAAATTCGCGACACAGCAAGCTCGCATAACCGTATCTTCTTTGTTGAAGTGATGGGCCGCGATGCAGGTTTTGTTGCTCTTGAAGGTGGTATTGCTACCGGTGCAGAGGTTATTATGATTCCTGAAGTGAAAAACCAGATGGTTGAATTGCGTCAGTTTCTTTCTGAACGTGCAAAATCGAACCGTTCCAGTATCATCGTAGTTGCCGAAGGTGACGACGAAGGTAGTGCAATTGAGATTGCCGCAAGGGTTCAACCTGAATTTCCTCAGTTCGACATTCGTGTAACCATCCTTGGACACATTCAACGTGGAGGTTCACCATCCTGCTACGACCGTGTGTCGGCCAGCCGTCTTGGTGTTGCAGCTGTTGAAGCTCTGCTCGATGATCAGAAGAGCATTATGGTTGGTATTGTTCACGGACAGGTTGTTCATGTTCCGCTGAGTAAAACTGTTAAAACCCATAAGGGTGTTCCAAAGAATCTGCTCGACGTAGCTCACGTACTGGCTATCTAAGAAGTATCATTATTTCGGCATATATTTGCACTATCGGATTGACGTTGTTTCAGTCCGGTAGTGCATTTTTTTTATTCTAACCTCATGGACATTGAATCGCCCGTTGTTTTTGCCAATGTGATTTTGCCGATTCCCCTGCCACGGCTTTTTACTTATCGGGTGCCCGAAAGTCTGGTTACCGACATTGCTCCGGGCCAACGGGCTATTGTGCAGTTTGGCGCCAGGCGGTTTTATTCGGCCATCGTCCATGATATTCACTCCGTTAAACCCGAAGGCTACGAGGTTAAAGAAATTATCTCCCTGCTTGATGATAAACCGGTGGTAAATTCCATTCAACTTAAGTTTTGGAAATGGATTGCCGATTATTACATCTGTTCTGTAGGCGAAGTGATGAAGGCTGCCCTGCCTTCAGGCTTGAAGCTCGAAAGTGAAACACGGGTCTTCTTCAATGCCGATTTTGAAACCAGCGAACCGCTTTCCGATTCGGAAGAGTTGATACTCAATCTTCTGTCGGAACGGAATATGCTTTCGGTACAGGATATTGCCAAAATCTATAAAAAACGGGATCTGCTTAAAGTTATCAAGAAGCTTGTGGATGCCGGAGCATTGATGATCGAAGAGTCGTTGCGTGACCGTCATCGGGTGAAATCCGAAACTTATGTGGAGTTGCTTCCACATCTTTGTTACGAAACTGAGTTAAAGTTGCTTTTCGATACTTTGGGGAAGGCTCCGAAGCAACTTCAGTTTTTAACGAGGTTTGTGGAATTATCGGGCATCTTTACACCAAGCATTGCAGAGGTGAGCCGGAAATTGCTGATCTCCGATATCAAGGGTGGCTCGGTCGTTCTCAAAACACTGATAAAGAAGAATGTTTTTCGGACTTACGAGAAGAATATTGCTCAGGCAGCGCCCGAAAGTTCCGAACACTCATTAAAACCGCTTTCAGAAGCTCAGCAGGAAGCTTTAACTCAGGTGAAAGAACAGTTTGTCGACAAGCCGGTGGTTCTTTTACATGGTTATACGGCCAGCGGGAAAACGGAGCTTTATATCCATCTGATTGATGAACAAATAAAAGCCGGAAAACAAGTCTTATATCTTCTTCCGGAGATTGCGCTTACAACGCAGATTATAAACAGGTTAGCCAATGCCTTTGGCGATAAGGTCGGGATTTATCATTCTAAATTTTCCGATAGCGACCGGGTGAAGGTTTGGAAAGGGCTTGTTGATGAGCAGATGCAGCAACGTTACCAGGTGATTTTGGGCGTTCGGTCGTCGGTATTTTTGCCGTTTGAGAACCTGGGGCTTATTATTGTGGACGAAGAACACGAAAATACCTATAAGCAGTTCGATCCGGCTCCGCGTTATCATGCCCGCGACGTGGCAATCGTGTTGGCGGGTATGCATGGAGCGAAAACCTTGCTGGGAACTGCAACGCCATCTATCGAAACATATTTCAATTCAAAAAGCGGCAAATACGGGTTGGTTGAGCTTTTTCGTCGGTATAGCGACGTGGAACTTCCGGAAATAAGTCTTGCAAACATCGAATATGCCCGGATGCGTAAACAAATGAAATCTCATTTTCATCCTATTCTTCTTGAGTCGATAAAAACAGCATTGGATCAAGGCGAGCAGGTTATTCTTTTTCAGAATAAACGAGGTTTTTCGCCCTATTTTCAATGCGCCGATTGTCAGGCTATTCCTAGATGTAAGAATTGCGACGTAAGCCTTACTTATCATAAAAATCTGAACCAGCTGGTTTGTCATTATTGCGGGTATAGTACTTCAAAGATTGCACACTGTTCGGCCTGTGGCTCAACATCGATGGTAATGCGCGGGTTTGGAACCGAAAAAATTGAAGACGAGCTTTCGTTGTTTTTCCCCGGCCGGTCCGTTGCCCGTATGGATTTGGACACTACTCGTTCGCGCAGAGCTTACGAGGAAATGATTGCCGATTTTGAAAGCCATGATTTGGATATTCTTGTCGGGACTCAAATGGTTACCAAAGGATTGGATTTCGATAATGTCAGTCTTGTAGGGGTTTTGGATGCAGACCATTTATTGAATTTTCCCGATTTCAGGGCGTATGAGCGTAGTTTCCAGTTAATGTCGCAGGTGAGTGGTCGTGCCGGGCGGAAGAATAAGCGCGGCAAAGTGATTATTCAAACTACTGATCCACAAAACTATGTACTTCAGGATGTTATTAAGAATGATTTTCAACATCTCTATCAATCACAACTAGCCGACCGACAGGGATTTGGTTATCCGCCATTTACGCGGCTAATTCAACTAACACTAAAACATAAGAATCAGGCAGTGCTCGATCCTGCGGCCGATTATCTGGCCTCGTCACTCCGTAAAATATTCGGCAAACGGGTTTATGGGCCCGAATATCCTTTGGTTAGTCGTATCAGCAATTGGTATCAGAAAAATATCATGATAAAGATAGAACGGCAAGCCTCTGTGATACGGGCTAAAGAACTGATAACAGAAGCGATTAATGACCTTCATGCTTATCAGCAGTTTCAGTCAGTGACCATCCAGCCCGACGTTGATCCGATGTAACAATTCTGTAAAAATCGTTTATCTTTGCGCATCATTTTAAAAACGAACAGCTTTGAAAACTGATCTGGCTTCTGTTATCGATGGATTTTCAAAATACCAGGTAATGATTATTGGCGACGTGATGATCGACTCGTACCTGTGGGGAAAAGTGGAACGCATCTCGCCAGAAGCTCCGGTACCCGTGATAACCGGAACCAAAGAAGAAAATCGCTTAGGTGGAGCCGCCAATGTTGCGCTTAATATTCAGTCGCTAGGTGCAACGCCGGTTCTCTGTGCGGTAGTAGGCAGTGACTTGCGTGCCCAGACTTTTTACGATTTATTAGAAACCCAGGGCATCACTTCCAAAGGCATCGTCGAAGATCCTTCGCGGATGACGACCGTTAAAACACGTGTTATAAGCCAACATCAGCATCTACTTCGCGTTGACCGTGAGATTGATAGTCCTCTCACATCGGAGGTAGAAAGTCGTTTCATCGACCATATTTTTTCGGTTCTTGACGAAGACAACATCAGCGCTATTATTTTTGAAGATTACGACAAAGGTTGCATTACTCCTAATGTGATTCGTGCCGTAGTTGAAGAAGCCAATAAGCGGAATATCCCGACATTGGTCGATCCTAAAAAGCGAAATTTTGCGGCTTATGGGGATACCACCTTATTTAAACCAAATTTCAAGGAACTTACCGAAGGCCTTAAGGTTGAAGCGAGTAAAACCAATCCCGACAGTTTGTTTGAAGCTGCAAAGGTGCTTCATAATGAGCAAAATATAAGTTTAGTGATGATTACCCTTTCCGAAGCTGGAGTGTTTATCAGTAACCGGGAGCGGTATTATGTAATTCCTGCGCATATACGTGACATTTCAGATGTTTCCGGCGCTGGAGATACCGTAATTAGTGTGGCCAGTTTGTGCTTGGCTTCGGGACTTGACCCGTTTACCACGGCTGCTGTGGCTAATACTGCCGGAGGGCTTGTATGCGAGAAGATTGGCGTAGTGCCCATTGAAAAAGATAAACTGAAGGACGAAGTAATCCGCCTTCAACTCTGAAAAATTGAAGCGCAACCGTAGGCGATAATGATAATTTTTATAACTTGCGGCGCAATTTTGGGAAACCATTCGGGGTATAGCGCAGTTGGTAGCGCGCTACGTTCGGGACGTAGAGGCCGGGCGTTCGAGTCGCCCTACCCCGACAAAACGGATTAATTCAGACTAAAAGCTTGTAAATTATTATATTTACAAGCTTTTATAGTTTAATGCCGTTTATTGCGGTACAACTTCTTCACAATATTTTTGAGAACGAATAATGCAAATGCTTAAGATAAAACGAATTATAATTGGTTTTCTTCTTTCGGCTACAGTCGTTTTTTCGGCATTCGCACAAACCCCGGTTTCGATCGGTGATATACAAACGCAACATATCTTCGGGTTTAAGGAGATCGAATATCTGGAAGATCCTAAAGGCATCTATACTTTTGATGAGGTTAAACTTAAGTTGAGCCATAAGTTTCGGGCAAGTGAGATTAGCACCCCTCGTAATGATCATTTATCGTCTTATTATTGGTATCGTATTGCCATTGACCAAACTCCGCGTACAGGGAAAAATTGGATTTTGGAATTTTATGACCAGACGATCGATGATATTGTAGTTTATCGGCCGGATCAACAGAATAATTATTCAACAATACTTCTTGGCGATAAATATAGGTTTGGAAATAGGGTTTATCTCCATAAGAATTTCATTATTGATCTTGATAATAATGTTACTGGAATAAAAGTTTATTATATCCGGCTTAAGTCTCACCAATCGGCCAATGTGATTCTGGTGTTGCGTTCGATAAACTGGTTTATCCATTATGCGCTCGACGAGTATTTCTTTTTTGGGCTTTTTTATGGTATGGTACTAGTGTTCAGTTTCTATAATTTTATAATGTACCTTGCTGTGCGGCAACGGCAGTACCTATATTATATATTGTATAATCTGAGCATAGGCCTGTATGAAATGTGCACCGACGGTATTGCATTTCATTATTTGTGGCCCAATTGGACATGGTTTAATCAGTTTGCATTTGGGGTAGCACTTTATCTGGCCAGTATTTTTGCCATATTTTTCACTCTGGACTTTTTACATGTTAAGGCCAAATATCGAACCATGAATCGGGTTATATATTGGTGGCTTATCCTGCGATCGGTTTATTTTGCTTATTGTCTTTTTGTTGATGTTGAGTACTTTAATTATAAATTTATCGATTTAGCAACAGCAATCCTTGCATTTTATACAGGAGTAAGGATTCTTCAGAAGGGCTATCGACCTGCTCGTTTCTTTGTAATTGGCTATGGTTTTCTGGTGTTTGGCATTATCCTGAAGATTCTTATTGTTTTTAATGTTCCGGGGTTACCTTACGGACCAGTCACTCATTACAGTCTTAGTTTTTGTTTTGTGTTAGAAATGATTTTGGTTTCATTCGCTATAGGCGAGAAGGTACGTATTTTGAAAATGCAAAGAGAGTTTGTGCAAAAGCGAACCATTAACGAAATGCGAGAAAATGCTCATTTAAAGGATGTTCTTAATCGGGAGCTCGAATCGCAAGTACAGGAACGCACCAAGGAAATAGTTGAAAAATCCGAAATTATTGAAATTCAGAATAAAGAATTGTTGTCGGTAAACTCAATTCTTAAGGACCAGGCCGAGGAAATTATACAGATAAATGAGCTTCTTAAGCTCCATAATATTGAATTACAGTCGAATGTAGATTCGGTGACACGAGCTAGGGTAATGTCGGCAGAGGTTAATTTTGAAGAATTTAGTAAGATTTATCCCGACGATAATTCTTGTTTTAAATTTTTATCAGAGTTGAAATGGGAAAAAGGCTATACCTGTCGCAAATGCAACAACAGTAATTATTTTCAGGGACACTTGCCTTATAGCCGACGTTGTACCAAATGTGGCTATGAAGAGTCTGTTATTGCCAATACCATCTTTCAAAATACCCGAATTCCCATTAACAAAGCGTTTTACCTGATATTTTTAGTATATTCCTCCAAGGGGAAAATCTCATCGCATAAGTTATCTGAAATTTTAGGAATACGGCAAAGTACCTGTTGGACCTACGCGTCTAAAATCAAAAAAGTGATGGACGAACGAAAAAATCTTCTGAAGAATGCGGGTGACAAAGGGTGGAGCAAGCTGGTATTAGGCGACTTCTCCGGCGATAAGAAGTAATTTTCAGACAGATACGTCTGATTTGGCCAGTTATAGTTTAGTGGGATTTCAGTCTACATGTAATGGCATGATTGGTAGTTGTTTAAATGTTTTATAGATTTCCTTTTATTGAGGTAATCGAGTTAGGAAAAATATTTTCGTCAAAAAAAATAAAAATTTTGAATGAGATTTAATCGTATCAATCGGGAGCTGTAGCTACCTCGTTAAATGAAATAATTTTTAAGATAATCAATGGATTAACGAAATGAATCAGAATGTTGTTAAAGCGTATCGTTTTTAGTGTAACTGTATTAATTTCAGTTAGTTACAAGTGATAAGTGTTTGTTTTTTCATTTGTAGCATATATTTTTGTGTTGTGAATAAATCGCACTTACTACCAAGTTGAATAAAAAAGTAATCGAACACAACCGGTTGTTTTTTAAAGTGCAGGATTTAGAAACAATAACATAATATAATATATGCGCATTCTTCTGGCTTTTATAGTAGTGTTCGTCTGTGGTTTTAGTTCTTTGGTTGAGGCTCAGAATTTTACTTCTGTTATCGTCGATGCCGAAAAACAAACCCATGTGATGCTAAACGAAATAGCAGCTATTGGTTCGCAGGCGGAAGTGAATACCAAAGGAGGTAAAAAGCAAAATTTGGTTTCGCCCCGTTCTATTGATGCTAAAGGTAGTTTGGTAATGGTTAAACCTCAGGACTGGACCAGCGGCTTTTTCCCGGGGGTATTATGGTTTTTATTTGATTTTACCCATAAAAATGAGTGGAAAGAACAGGCTCAGATTTTTACCTCAAAGCTTGAAAACGAAAAGTGGGATACCGGCACACACGATCTTGGATTTATGCTTTATTGCAGTTATGGTTCAGGTTATCGGGTAACGTCGGATACGGCCTATCGCAGTGTGATTCTTCAGGGGGCAAGGTCGCTTTCAAAACGGTTTAACCCTAAAATAGGATGCATCAAATCGTGGGATTTTGGTAAAGATAAATGGCAATATCCTGTGATTATTGATAACATGATGAACTTGGAGATGCTTTTTGCAGCAACCCGGTTATCAGGCGATTCTTCTTTCTATAAGATTGCAGTAAGTCATGCCAATAATACGATGAGAAATCATTTCAGGTCCGACTTCAGTTCGTACCACGTGGTTGATTATGACACTGTTTCGGGAAAAGAGCGCAAGCAGATGACTTTTCAGGGATATAGTGATGCCTCAGCGTGGGCACGCGGACAAGGTTGGGCATTATATGGTTTTACCATGTGCTACCGCGAAACACATAACCCACTTTATTTAAAGCATGCTGAAAATATTGCAGCTTTTATTTTGAAGAATCCAACCATGCCAGCTGATAAGGTACCTTACTGGGACTTTAATGCTCCCGGCATCCCTTCCGAACCTCGTGATGTCTCTGCGGCAGCGGTTATTGCTTCGGCATTGTACGAATTGGGTTCCTATAGTAAGAATGGTAAATGGTATTATAAAACTGCCGATAAAATTGTTGAAAGTCTTACCCGTAAATACCGGTCGGTTATCGGCGAAAACAAAGGTTTTATTTTGACACATAGTACCGGGTTTAAGCCAGCTAAAAGCGAGATTGATGTTCCGCTAAGCTATGCTGATTATTATTATCTGGAAGCAATATACAGGAAACTTCACCTGAAGAAAAAATAAGAGTTGAAAATACTCAATAGTTAATTAGTAGTTAGTGATAGAAGTTGAGGCAAGCTTTATCCGTGACGGAAATGGCTTGCCTATTTTTTGAGTTATTGGGAAGAATTACGAATTGTAAACGATATGCTTATAAAATTTATCGAGAAAATGTTAACTTTTCTTCTTTTGGCGAATATTATTGCTATAATTCTCCTCTTAAAGACGATTATTAGCCTGTTTTGAGCCATTATTCGTCCGTTTTTATAAAGCTTTCGTCAAAAAAATTTAAAAAAATGCGAAAGGCTGTTAACCAAATACTTGTATGTAAATAGCTTTTAATCAACAATTTGTGTTCTAGATAAGTGCTTTGTGTTTGTATAAAGCGGGAAATATCAAGGGTTTTAGTGAAAAAATCAGCAAAAAGTGGAATAACATAAACATAGATTCATTATTTTAGGTGAAAATTTTAAACCTTTTAACAAAAAACTTATGAATAAAGCAGAATTAATTGACGCAATTGCTCAGGAAAGCGGATTGACCAAAGCAGATTCTAAAAAAGCTCTCGATGCTCTTATCAGCACAGCTTCTGCAACCCTTAAAAAAGGAGAAAGCATTACCCTTGTTGGTTTTGGTTCTTTTTCGGTAGCTCAACGTGAAGCTAAAACCGGTCGTAACCCACAAACTGGTAAACCCCTTGAAATTCCAGCTAAAAAAGTGGTTAAATTTAAACCCGGTTCTGAACTTAGTGCAAGTGTTCAATAAAAAAATAGCAAGGGAGCCTAAAGCTCCCTTGTTTGTTATAGGAAATAGGTAGTCTGCCGGTCTGGCTCATCTCTCTTCGTGGCTTTTTTTATTCAAAAAACGACTTGTAAAATTTAAGAAGTAAAGTAGTTCTGCCGATTTGTGGGTGGTGGGGGACATTATTAGTTAGTTTATCATTGTAGTAGCAGAATAGGTAGTAGTTTAGCCAGTATTCGTCAGGACAAAAATTCTATTGGCTATAAGATATACTGATAAATCCCGGAATTTTGGGTAATGTAACCAGAGCCAAAGCCAATAAATTTTCTCATTACAGGGTGTAATATTATGTATTAATAAAGTATTACGACGATTTTTTTGAATAGTTTATCCTATTTAATATACCAACAATGACGAAAGTTAGGCATTAAGGAGTTAAGTTGTTTATATATAATATAGTATAAAATAAAGTAAGAACTTTGTTAAATCCACATTTCGGACGATAGGGCTGAAATGTGGATTTTTAATTTACGTTCGTATATTTTTATTAATTTAACATTAGGGATTGTTTTTAGCAGCTTAATGATAAATTAACGTTTAGTAAGCTTGAATCGCCTAATTTATTTGATATTTTGTTTGGGAATTTTATTAATTATTTTATATCTTACAATATCAAAGTTTGCCAGTACAGGGTTTATTTGTTTAATAATCTAATACGTTAATTAATCAATGGCTTATCTTAAATTCGATAGTTCTCAGCTGATAAATTTGGAATACTCTCTCAATAGGGAAATTCTTCGCTCAAATCGTGGAGGATCGTATTCAAGTACTACCATTATTGGATGTAATACCCGCAAGTATCACGGGGTCTTAGTTTGTCCGGTCGAAAAATTCGACGGAGAACGGTATGTATTTTTGTCCAATCTGGACGAAACAGTGATTCAGCATGATACTGAATTTAATCTGGGCATTCATAAATTCTCGGGCGAAAAGTATTATCCTAAAGGGCATAAATACGTTCAGGATTTTGAAGCTGAGGTTGTTGCTGCTGTTACTTACCGCGTGGGTGGAGTGGTATTAAAAAAGGAGAGCCTTTTGGTTGACCAGGAAGAACAAATTTTGATAAAATATACCCTTGAAGAGGCTCATTCTCCTACCAAACTCAGGTTTCGTCCATTTTTGGCATTTCGTAATATCCATGAGCTTACTCATGCAAATATGGATGCTAATACCCGGATAACGAGAGTTGTTAATGGGATTAAATCAAAATTGTACCCCGGATTTCCAAGTCTTTTTATGCAGTTTTCTAAGGAGCCCGAATTTGTTCAGGTGCCGGATTGGTATTATAATATTGAATATAGCAAGGAGCAGGAACGTGGTTACGATTTTAAAGAAGATCTCTTTGTACCAGGCTATTTTGAAATCGATATAAAAAAAGGCGAAAGCGTTGTATTCTCCGCTTCGTTAAAAGAAGACAATCCTGATTCGTTTAAACAAAAATTTATAGACGAGTTCTCTAAACGTACGCCTCGTAACAGCTATAAAAATTGTCTGATTACAGCTGCTGAACAGTTTATTGTTCGTAACGGAAATAAAACGGAAATACTGGCAGGATATCATTGGTTTGGCTCTTGGGGGCGCGATACGTTTATAGCTTTACCTGGATTGACCTTGGCTATTGGCGATGTGAAAACGTTTCTTGAGGTTGTAGACACAATGGTAGGTCGGTTAAAGGGAGGCCTTTTCCCTAACATGGGGAGTGAGAATAATCCTGCTTTTAATTCGGTAGATGCTCCTTTATGGTTTTTCCACGCCATGCAGCAATATGCCCAATACACAGGTAAAGATGCTGAAATATGGGAGAAGTACGGTAAGCCGATGAAGGCTATTTTGAAAGGTTATGTGGATGGACAGGCATTTAATATCCAGATGCATGACAATGGGCTTATTTATGCCGGAGCTCCGGGAAAAGCTCTGACATGGATGGATGCAGTGGTTTACGGAGAACCCGTCACTCCTCGTACAGGTTATCAGGTAGAAATAAATGCTTTATGGTATAATGCTATTATGTTTTCGTTAGCACTTGCCGAAAATGCTGGAGATAAAAAATTTATCAAGGAATGGTCTTATCTCCCCGAAAAGGTTCATAGTTCATACATTGAGACATTCTGTAACTGTGAACGAGGCTATCTTGCCGATTATGTTAATGGAGATTTTAAGGATTGGTCGGTACGGCCTAACATGGTTATTGCTGCATCGCTCGATTACAGCCCGTTAACCAACGAAATGAAAAAGGCTGTTATTGATTTGGCAGAGAAGGAGTTGCTTACCCCGCGAGGTTTACGTACGCTTTCTCCTCAAAATCCTAATTATAGAGGAATTTATGAAGGTTCTCAGGAAAATCGTGACAGGGCCTATCATCAGGGAACTGTATGGCCATGGTTACTTGAACCATATTGCAGAGCTTACCTTAAATTACATAAAAAGACAGGAGTTTCGCATGTGAAAAAATTATTGGATGGGTTTGAAGAAGATTTACACATCCATGGAATTGGAACTATTGCCGAGGTATATAACGGCGACCCTCCTCATCTGGCTAAAGGTACCATCTCCCAAGCTTGGAGCGTAGCAGCTTTATTACAGATGTTTGCGATGTTAGACCAACTAAACCCTATACAATCATGAAAGTTTTAATGTTCGGGTGGGAGTTCCCCCCCCATATTTCAGGAGGACTAGGAACCGCCTGTTATGGCCTTACAAAAGGATTATCCAAGATACCAGAACTTGATGTGCTTTTCGTTGTTCCAAAAGCTTTTGGCGATGAACCGGGGGAAGCTGTACGTCTCATAGGTGCTAATCAGGTTCCTGTAATGCAGAAAAAAATAAAAGTTCAAGGCTTTGTGCATTCAATGAATGTAATGGAAGTTGGTGTAAACATCGTGCCATATCTCTCTCACGAAGAATATGAGAAATCATATGAAGTAAATGTCGGAGGTTCCAATCGTTATGTAACTACCGACGATAAAGGCTTATTGCCTTTCACTGGGACTTATGGTCCTAATCTTTATCAGGAAATAGCCAATTATTCAGTTGTTGCATCGGTTTTGGGGAGTGAACAAGAATTTGACCTTATTCATGCACATGACTGGCTTACTTATCCGGCGGGTATAGCTGCCAAGGAAGCATCAGGGAAACCTTTGGTCGTCCATGTTCATGCTACCGACTTCGACCGTAGTGGCGGAAATGTTAATCCCGCTGTTTATGAGATTGAAAAACAAGGAATGATGGCGGCCGATAGGGTTATTACAGTAAGTAACCTTACTCGTAATATTGTTATCGAAAAGTATGGCATTGATCCGTCTAAAGTTTTTACGGTTTACAATGCTGTCGAACCAATTGCGGTGAAAGAGCATCTGAAAATGGACAAAGGTTTTGACGAGAAAATTGTCACATTTCTTGGCCGCGTTACCATGCAGAAGGGGCCCGAATATTTTATTGAAGTGGCCAATAAAGTGCTTAAACGGATGAAAAACGTCCGGTTTGTAATGGCAGGAAGTGGCGATATGCTTAACAAGATGATAGCACGTGCGGCTAAACTCAAGATAATGGATAAGTTTCATTTTACAGGGTTTTTAACCGGCGACGATGTTTATCGTATGTATTATATGAGTGATGTTTATGTTATGCCTTCTGTATCAGAGCCCTTTGGTATATCACCGCTAGAGGCGATGCAATCTAATGTTCCGGTGATTATATCTAATCAGTCGGGAGTGGCCGAAGTGCTTAATCATGCCGTGAAGGTCGATTTCTGGGATGTTGATGCCATGGCCGATGCTATTTATGGAATATTAAACTACCCGGCATTATACCAGACTTTTTCAAATTTTGGGAAAAATGAAGTGGAAGGATTGAAATGGGAAAACTCTGCAATAAGGGTTAAGGAAGTGTACGATTCAATTTTCGCATAAAAGGTAAATTAAAATTTGTTGATAATGAGGACGATTTGTTTGTTTTTTCAGATTCACCAACCCTTTCGGTTGAGACGTTACCGTTTTTTCGATATAGGAACTGAACATTATTATTATGACGATTATTCCAATGAGTCTACGTTACATCGCGCAGCCGAAAAATCATATATCCATGCAAATAAAATTTTGCTTGAGACCATAAATAAACACAAGGATAAGTTTAAAGTAGCATTTTCCATTTCCGGAACCGCCCTCGATCAATTTGAGCTATATGCACCTGAGGTTCTGGAGAGTTTTCAAAAATTGGCAGCTACAGGTCAGGTGGAGTTTCTTTGCGAAACCGATTCCCACTCTCTGGTATCGTTGTCTAATCCAGAGGAGTTTGAAAAACAGGTAAATGCCCATCGATTCAAAATAAATAAGGTTTTTGGTCAGAATCCGGTTGTTTTTAGTAATACAGAACTTATCTATTCAGATCAGATAGGCGCTCAGATTGCCGATATGGGTTTTGAAGGAATGGTAACCGAGGGTGCAAAGCAAATTTTAGGATGGAAAAGTCCTAATTATTTGTATTGTAGTGCAATAAATCCAAAATTGAAATTACTGTTACGTAACTTTAAGCTTAGTGATGATATTTCATTTCGATTTTCGAATCAAAATTGGAGTGAATATCCTTTAACCACCGAGAAGTTTGCATCGTGGCTTAATACCATCGACAAAAAGGAAGAAACCATCAATATTTTTATTAATTACGAGTCGTTTGGAGGATACCAGACGCGACAATCAGGCATATTTGAATTTTTTAAATACCTTCCTGAAACAATTTTTAAACTTACGAATTACACCTTTAGTACACCCACCGAAATTATTCGTCAGCAACAACCCATTGCCGCTGTTAGTATTCCTTCTCCTATCTCCTGGGTTGATGAGGAACGCGACATTACTGCGTGGTTGGGCAACGATCTGCAAAAGGAAGCTTTTACTAAATTGTATAGGCTTTTAGATTATATAAAAGAGTGTAACGATCCTAAATTGTTGGTTGATTGGAAGTATTTGCAGTCGTCAGATCATTTTTATTACATGAGTACTAAATTTTTCTCCGACAGGCCGGCACATTCTTATGCAAATCCCTATGGGTCGCCATACGATGCTTTTATTAACTATATGAACGTGCTGAACGATTTTTCGATGCGGGTAAAAAAAGCTACGATTTCAAATGGAGAAGATAGTGTCCCAATCGTTGAAGATTTGTTGCGGCTATTAGATGAAAAGGATAGTCTTCTGGCTCAATATCAAACTCAGGTTTCAAAGGAATCTCTGAATGTAGAAAAGAAGCCTTCGGCTAAATCTAAAAAGGAAACCGACAAAAAACTTCAACCGGTTTTAGTTACTAAAAACAACAAGAAAAAATAGCGAATATTGTTTTTTGTTTAACTAAATAGTTGACGATTATAAACTAGAATATTAAGCATTATGAACGGAGATATTGAAAGCCCTGATTATGTATTTGAGACAAGCTGGGAAGTTTGTAATAAAGTAGGGGGTATACATACAGTAATATCTACTAAGGCTCTTACCTTGGTCGAAAAGTTAAAGAGTAATTATATTTTGATAGGTCCTGATGTCTGGCGTGATACTTGCCAAAATCCCGAATTTCAGGAAGATAGTTTGTTGTTTAAATCTTGGAGGGCTCGGGCAGCTGAAGAAGGATTGGGCCTGAAAATTGGACGATGGAATATTGCCGGAAGTCCCATTGTGATCATTGTCGATTTCATGACGTTTGTTCCGCAAAAAGACAGCATTTTTCAAAAGTTTTGGGAACTTTATAAACTCGATTCTATTTCCGGACAATGGGATTATATTGAACCCGCACTTTTTGGGTATGCAGCCGCAAAGGTAATCGAAAGCTTTACTCATTTTCATCTGAGTATTCGCGATAGAGTAGTGGCTCAGTTTCACGAATGGATGACCGGTATAGGTATCCTATATTTGAAAAATTATATGCCACAGGTAGCAACTGTATTTACCACACACGCTACGGTAGTGGGGCGTTCAGTCGCTGGCAATCAATTGCCGTTATACAGTAAACTAGCTCAATATAATGGAGATACTGTTGCTACAGAATTTAATGTGTTAGCCAAACAGTCCCTTGAAAAACTTTCGGCTCAATATGCAGACTGCTTTACGACGGTTAGCGACATTACTGCTCGCGAATGTGCACAATTTCTCGAAAAAAAGGTCGATTTGGTAACTCCCAACGGATTTGAGGCATCCTTTGTTCCTGAAATGGAGGATTTTATTGATTGGCGCAGTGAATCTCGGGAAAAATTGATTAATGTGGCAGGAAAACTAACCAATCAATCATATACTGATGATACTTTTATAATTGGTATTAGTGGACGTTATGAGTTTAAGAATAAAGGTCTTGATTTGTTTATTGAAGCTATGGGAATGCTCAATAAATCAGAATCACTCGATCGTCCTCTTCTTGCTTATATTTTTATTCCGGCTAATCATTATGGACCACGTAAGGATCTGTTAAATATGCTTACCCAAACCGATTTGGTTAACCAGGATGGTAAGATATTAACGCACAATCTTCATGATGTTGATTATGATCCTATTATAAAACGAATAACGGCAGTTGGACTGACAAATGAACCGGATCAGAAGGTAAAGATATTCTTTGTACCTTGTTATCTTAACGGAACGGATGGAATTTTTAATATTCCTTATTACCAAGTTCTTTCGGGACTCGATTTGGGAATATTTCCTTCATATTACGAGCCATGGGGGTATACCCCTCTTGAAAGCGTGGCATTTGGGGTACCAACAATAACAACTTCGCTGGCAGGATTTGGGCTATGGGTGCAAAATGAAAGCAAAGTATCAAAAGATGCGATTACTGTCATTGATCGTAATGATGATAATGATACATACGTTGTTATACAGACAGTTGCACGAGTGCTGGAGTTGTCGAAGATGAGTTCTGAACATGCATTATATCTGAAAAACAAGGCTTCGGAACTTTCTCATATTGCATTATGGAAAAATTTCATTTCGTTTTACCTGAAAGCTTATCGTATTGCCACAGATAAGGCTAAACTGAGGGCAGGCAAGATGGTAGAGAAGGAGGTTGCTGAACAAATTCCTCATGTAGAGAAATACCAATTAGTATCGCCTCCAAAATGGAAGCGGATGTTGGTTGAAAAAAATATTCCCGAACGATTAGCCGCACTTGAAGAATTGTCACAAAATCTTTGGTGGAGCTGGAACTATGAGGCTGAAGAACTTTTTGAATCAATAGATCCGGCATTATGGGCGGAGAGTGAGAAAAATCCCATAGTCTTTCTTGAGTTGATTGCTTATAATAAGCTATTAAAACTCGAATCGGACAAAACTTTTCTTGAGCAATTAAATATTGTACATCAGAAGTATAAATATTACATGTCCGAAAAGCAGAGCAGAAAAGCTCCTCAGATTGCTTATTTCAGCATGGAGTTTGGGTTACACACATCTCTGAAGATATATTCGGGAGGTTTAGGAATCCTGGCAGGAGACTATCTTAAAGAAGCGTCAGATTCTAACGCTAATATGGTGGGGATAGGCCTTCTTTACCGATACGGTTATTTCAAACAGGTAATCTCGGTTAATGGCGACCAGATGGCACTTTCAGAACCCCAACATTTTTCGAAGACCCCAACAATCCCTTTGCGCGATGATGACGGAAACTGGAAAACTGTTTCAGTTGTTCTTCCTGGAAGAACATTGATGGCACGTATTTGGAAAGTTCAGGTTGGTCGTGTTGATTTATATTTGCTGGATACTGATTTTGAAGATAATACACCGCAAGATAGGAGCATCACCCACCATCTTTATGGAGGAGATTGGGAAAATAGATTTAAACAGGAATTATTACTCGGCATTGGAGGTATCCGTGCTCTGAGGGAATTAGGGATAGATGCCGATTTGTTTCATTGTAACGAAGGGCATGCCGCATTTATCGGGTTGGAAAGATTACATTATTATATTAATGAAAAAAACCTAACTTTTTCTGAAGCTCTTGAAATAGTGCGTTCGTCCACTCTTTTTACGACACATACGCCTGTTCCTGCCGGTCACGATTCCTTTGAAGAAAACCTGCTTCGTATGTACATGGCACATTATCCCTCGCGGTTAAATATTACCTGGGAGCAGTTTATGGGACTTGGCAAAATTAATGCCCACGACCCTAACGAACGATTCTCGATGAGTTACCTTGCCGCCAATCTTTCGCAGGAAGTTAACGGAGTTAGCCGTATCCATGGCAAGGTCAGCAAGGAGATCTTTAGTAAATTATGGCCGGGTTACATAACTGAAGAGCTATCCATTGGCTATGTTACTAACGGTGTCCATTATCCTACGTGGACAGCTAAAGAGTGGAGGGAACTTTACGAGACAAAACTTGACAAAGATTTTCTGAATAAACAGTTAGATAAAAGTATCTGGAATAGAATTTATGACGTTCCTGATAAAGAAATCTGGCGCATTCGCAATAACCAGCGCAGAAAATTGATAGATTATCTTAAAGACAGGATGAGGGAATCGTCTGACAAGCGTTACGAAAATCCTAAAAACATTGTTGAGATTACTGAAAAAATTAACAAGTTTACACTTACCATAGGGTTTGCCCGCAGGTTTGCCACGTATAAAAGGGCTCATCTGTTATTTAAAGATTTAGAAAGGTTATCGCGTATTGTAAATAATCCGGGGATGCCCATACAGTTCCTTTTTGCAGGGAAAGCGCATCCAGCAGATAAAGCAGGACAGGACCTCATAAAGATGATTACCGAAGTTTCGCATCGTCCGGAGTTTATTGGGAAAATATTATTTATACAAAATTACGACATGGAGCTTGCACATCATCTGGTGCAGGGGGTTGATGTTTGGTTAAATACACCTACCCGTCCATTGGAAGCTTCGGGAACCAGCGGCGAAAAGGCCGTGATGAACGGGGTACTGCATTTTAGCGTACTCGATGGTTGGTGGGCTGAAGGTTACACAAAGGATGCAGGTTGGGCATTGCCAGAGGAGAGCACTTACGATAACAACGACTTTCAGGACGAATTGGATGCTGAAATGATTTATAGTCTTATTGAGAATGAGTTAGCACCGCTGTTTTATTTCCGCGATGAGGACGATATTCCGGCGGGATGGGTGAGGTATATTAAAAATTCGATTGCTAAGGTGGCTTCAAATTTTACCACTACACGTATGCTCCGCGATTATCAGGTTCAGTTTTACGATAAACTTTATAAACGTTCGGTTCGTATGAAAGAAAACGAATTTGAACTTGCTAAAGAGCTTTCGTCGTGGAAAAAACGGGTATTTCGTGGATGGGAAAGCATTGAGGTTATATCAGTTAAACTGCCCGATATTTCTAAAGAACCTATTGTTATTGGAAAGAAATATCTTGGAGTCGTAATTTTGGATCTTAATGAGTTATCACCTGAAGATGTTGGAGTTGAATTTATTATTGCAGAAATGGTAACATCTTCCGAAGATCAGATTAAACTTGTACATCAACAGGATTTAAAATTGATAGATTTGAAAAGTAAACTGGCAACTTACACGGCCGATATTATTCCTTTTAAGACAGGGGCTTATGATATAGGAATCAGGATTTATCCTAAGAATGCAGAATTACCTCACAGGCAAGATTTTAATTTTATAAAGTGGATTTAGGGTTAATATAGGGATTCTAGAGATGCCCATTCTTAGCAATAAGATGGGCATTTTTACTGCTCCCCCGATTTATAATTAATGTTTTATAACGAATAGTAATGCAATTGTTTTCGAACGATTATTTTATGAATGAGGCGCTAAAAGAAGCGCAAAAGGCTTTTAATAAGGACGAGGTACCTATTGGTGCAGTTGTGGTCTGCCAAAACCAGATTATTGCAAGGGCGCACAACCTTACCGAAACGCTTAACGATGTAACTGCTCATGCCGAAATGCAGGCAATTACGGCTGCAGCCTGGCATCTTGGCGGAAAGTATCTTGACCAGTGTAAGTTATTTGTCACCGTAGAGCCGTGTCCTATGTGCGCCGGAGCACTATATTGGGCCCAGCTAGGGGCGTTATATTATGGAGCTCCAGATGAAAAACGAGGCTATACTACTTTAGGGGTAAAAATGCTTCATCCTAAAACCAAAGTAGAGTCAGGAATTTTGCAAAATGAATCAGTTCAGCTGATTAAAGACTTTTTTGCACAAAAAAGAAAATAAATAATGCAAGTAGCTATTTAACAATCAACGGAATACTTAAATTTGAATTTTACACCCAATAATAAGAACCTCGTTTATGTTTTCTGAGTTTTTAATTATTTTGAGCCTTATCTTTTTAAACGGTATTCTTGCCATGGCCGAAATTGCCATGGTTTCTGTCCGCAAAAGCAAGCTTGAGCATGATGCGGCCAATGGCGATAAAAAGTCTTCCACAGCCCTTGAAATGCTTGATAAGCCGGGTAAATTTTTGTCAACTATTCAGGTAGGAATGACATTAATTAACATATTTACCGGGGTTTATTCTGGCGCCGCCATTGCCGATAAAGTGGCCGGGTATCTCAACAATTTTAGCTGGCTGCTACCTTATAGTTACTCCGTAGCTATAACGCTTGTGGTTATTGTTGTTACTTTCATTAGTCTTATTATAGGTGAGATAGTTCCTAAACAGGTTGGGCTTATTCGAGCCGAATCCATAGCACGTAATGCAGCTTTTCCTATGAAAATGTTTGCATCAATGTTGTACCCACTGATATGGCTGCTTTCCAGGCCTGGCGATTGGGTTATCCATCTGTTTAACATCAAACCAACCGAAGAATCGAAAGTTACTGAGGAAGAAATTAAAGCAATTATTAAAGAAGGAACAGAAGGTGGAGAAATACAGGAAATTGAACAGGATATTGTAGAACGCGTATTTCATCTTGGAGACCGAAAGGCAGCATCGCTGATGACCCATCGTACCGAAGTTACCTGGTTAAATATCAACGATACAGAGGAAGATATTAAGGCGGAGATTCTTGCAAACTTATTCAATGTATATCCTGTTTGTAGTGATGAGATCGATGAAATTGTTGGTATTGTATATCTGAAGGATCTTTTTACCGATATTTTGGAAGATAATCGTCTTGACATCCGGAAAAATTTAAAAGAATCATTATTCATTCTCGAAACCAATACTGCTTATGAGGTTTTGGAAAAATTTCGGGAGTCGAAACGACATTTTGGCTTAGTGGTAGATGAATACGGTTCTCTGGCCGGATTAGTAACGCTAAATGATATTCTGCTGGCCCTTGTGGGCGAAATTCCAACCAGCGACCAAACTGATTTTGAGATTGTTCAGCGCGAAGATGGCAGTTGGTTGGTTGACGGACAGTTGCCTTTTTATGAGTTTGTTCAGGAGTTTGACATTGAATATTTCGACAAGAGCAAGATTCGGTTTAATACTCTTGGAGGATTTGCCCTTTCGCATTTGAGGCGCATTCCTCAAACCGGTGAAAAGTTCACTTGGCAGGATTATGAATTTGAAATTGTAGATATGGATGGCAACCGCATCGACAAGATATTGGTAACAAAGATTAATCCTGAGCAATTGTAAAACCTGCCGATTTTAAATCTTCCCAATAGCGTGGGTACGATTTGGTAACTACCATAGCATCATTTATAACGATTTTAGGAAATTTAAGTGCAGCCGGTGCAAATGCCAGCGCCATGCGGTGATCTTTATATGTGTCAATGGCTATAGATGGAGCCGGATCATTTTGTTTTCCATTCCATTCCAGCACTCCGGTTGAGGTTTCGAGGATTGTAAAACCGAGTTTTGCCATTTCGTTCTGAAGTGCCGCAATACGGTCGGTTTCTTTAATTCGTAAGGTATCTGCTCCCGAAATTTTAAATGGAATACCCATCAGGCAAAGGGTAACCACAAATGTTTGAACCAGATCGGGGTTATTGATAAAGTCGGCTTCGAAGAATTTCAGGCTGCAAGTTTCTTTGGTAATGTGTACCGCGTTTGCAGAAAAGAAGCTTTTTATTCCTAAACGATCAAAAAGGGAAGCTACAGCAGCATCGCCCTGGCAACTGTTATCCCGGAGTCCGTGAACGGTAAAGTCGGCTTCATCCGCCAGCGCTGCAATCTGGTACCAGTACGAAGCCCCGCTCCAGTCGGCTTCTACCGTAGAGTCTTCACCATGATAAGGTTGCGGAACAATGGCAATTGTATTTTCCTTCCAATCGGCTTCTACGCCGTATTCTTTCATCAGCAGAAGTGTCATTTTAACATACGATTCGGAGATTAGCTTTCCTGAGATATAAATGGTTAAACCGTTAGGTAAAGATGGGGCTACCAGAAGCAGTGCGGTAATATACTGACTGCTGATACTTCCATTAATGGATATTTCGTTTCCTTGTAGCGGTTTACCCGAAGTTTGAATAGGAGGGAAGCCTTCTTTTTCAAGGTATGTTATTTCTGCCCCTAATTGATTAAGACTATCAACGAGTTCACGGATAGGGCGTTCTTTCATTCGTTGACTGCCGGTCATGATTTTTTGTTGAGCCGTAGCCGCAAAATAAGCCGTCAAAAAACGCATTGAAGTACCTGCATGTCCGATGTTTACTGTGTTACCTTCGTTGTTGAAAGCATCGAGCATTACGCGTGTATCGTCGCTGTCCGAGAGGTTGTGAATGGTAAAGCTGTGATGGGCGAGTGCCTTGATAATCAATAACCGGTTACTGATGCTTTTTGATGTGGGAAGGGTAATTTCTCCATTAATGCGTTTATCGGGGCAGGTTATGGTGTAATTCATTGTAATCTTTGTTTCGGGATAAAATTAATAATTTCTTTCGCATTCATCCATTTTTCTTTACTTTAGTACTTTAACTCTTATAATTATGATAATTGATAATAAAGATAAACTTGTTGCTGAAAAATTTGCTAATTTATTGTTTTTAGGCATTTTGGCTATTGTTGTTGTTACGCTGTTCATTTTTGATTTATATAAAGATCCTGTATGGGGACGCACCGGCATTGTGGCTGTAATTGTAGTGAGTGCAGTATATCTGAGCCATGTTTTATGGGGAATAATACGAAATTATCATTATTTCTATTTTTCTGACGAGAGTGCTGTTAAGTTGGTTTTTCGTTATTATTCTTTAACACCATTCTTTAAGCAATTGAGGACCATTGAAATAAAAAAAGAGGATTTTTATAATTCAAAAGTTCAGACTAAGGCTTCCGGATTGCAGGAATATCTTATTTTATTTCAGAAGACACCTAAAGGAATAGCCAAATATCCGGGTATAAGCATCAGTTTGTTAAGTAAGAAGAACAAAGAAAGTTTGCTTTTTGCGCTTGGCAAATATCAAAAGCAGGTAAATCTTAATTAGAAAATTAAAATTATGTTATGCGCGACAAATTACTGAAATATAAAATTGGCATAACCCTTATTCCTGGTATCGGAAGTATTAATGCCAAGAAATTGATAGCCTATACTGGCAATATTGAAGCCGTTTTTAGCGAAAAGAAGAAAAATCTGTTGAAAATTCCCGGCATTGGCGATTCGTTGGCGGCAAACATCATTAACCATTCAATTCTGGAACGTGCCGAAAAGGAGATCGAATTCATTGAAAGATATGGTATAAAATATTCCTATTATCTTGATAAAGACTATCCCTCGCGCCTAAAGAATTGTGAAGATTCGCCGGTAATTCTTTTTTATAAAGGCGATGTCGAATTTAATCAAACCAAAGTGTTGAGTATTGTGGGCACACGCAATGCCACCGATTATGGTAAGGAGTGTTGCAACAAACTTTTGAGCGATCTTCAGTCGCGCCGACACGACGTTTTGATTGTGAGCGGACTGGCTTATGGCATTGACATTTGTGCACATCGGGCAGCACTTAAAAATGGATTCGACACCGTGGCTGTTCTCGGGCATGGACTAGGCACACTTTATCCGGCAGTACATAAGGCTACGGCAAAGGATATTACTAAACAGGGTGCGTTGGTCACCGATTTTGTCAGCGATACAAAACTCGATCGCAATAACTTTGTAAAGCGCAACCGCATTATAGCTGGGCTGGCCGATGCCACCTTAGTGGTCGAATCAGCTATTAAAGGCGGTGCATTAATTACAGCCGACATTGCCCAGTCGTATAACAGGGATGTACTGGCTTTCCCGGGACGTGTGGGCGACCAGTATTCGCGCGGTTGTAACTGGCTTGTTAAAACCAATAAAGCAGCACTTATCGAATCTGTAGAAGATTTGGAGTACCAGCTTGGCTGGGAATCGCCGTTAAATGCAAGCGCACCCAAACAAACCGAGCTGTTTGTTGAAATCTCAGAAGACGAACAACGTATTGTCCAAACCCTTCGCGAAAGCGGAGAACTGCCTATCGACCTTATCTGTATACATGTTGATATGCCTGTCAGCAAAGTATCTGCATTACTCCTCAATCTCGAATTTGCAGGAATGGTGCGCAGCCTTCCTGGAAAGGTCTATCGGTTGACGAGATAGCTGCTCATAGGTTTTCATATTTAGATCATATAAATTTCTTTAAAAAAGTTACGGTCCATTTTAAAAGTTGAATTTCTTCTAAAACTCTTTAGATCAATATGAAACTAAATAGCTAGAAGAACAACAAAAAAGCCGTACATCTCATTCTAAAAAGATGTACGACTTTTTTGAATTCCCTTCTTGCGGCTTTTAGCTTTGTATCTTTTCGAAAGAGATATTACTTACCGCTTTGACTAATTGCTTTAAGGTAAATTCCCCGGTTGATATCACTGTAGAATAAAATTTGGGAGTTGAATCCGGTTGTAGAGGTTTTTTTGGGGAGGTTGATTTAAATTGTATATATATGATATTTATTATCATAAATTTATAGGATGTAAGCTAAAAAATTGCAATAAATCAAAAAATAATAAAAGAACTTCTTTAAGTTATTAAAGATTTTATTCACTTTTAGCGACCTATTATGAGTAAAAAAAAGAGATATAAAATAAATAAGCATACATTACGTTTAAAAATAATCTGACTCTCCAATTTATAGGATATTTAAACGTCTTTAATAAACACTTAAATTTATGAAAATTAAAACATTAAAAGTTTCGTTCATTGTTTTTAGTTTGGGGATGATACTGATTTTTAGTTGTAAAAAAGGAACTGAAGATTCTTCGGTTATTGCTTCATTTGATTTTTCGGATACAATAATTGCTGGAAAGTCTGTTATATTTGAGAATATTTCAAAGAATGCTAGTCAATATTTGTGGAATTTTGGAGATGGGACAACATCAACAGTAAAAAATCCTTCGCATACGTTTACATCAAATGGTATTTATACTGTAAGTTTGGTTTCTAGTGGTACGAATGGGGTAGATACGGCTTCTGTTGATGTTGTGGTTGGAACGGCTTTTATTTTTCCAGGGAAAGGTATCCCAGATGCAGTAATAGGTAATTCATGGGCTACCATAAAAGGAACTTATGGAGTACAAGATACTTCAAATTATATAAGTTATAATTCAGATTATGGATATTATTTTCACGGCATTGTTTATAAAAATCAGAATATAGTTTTTTATTTTGGATCCAGTAGTTATTCAATTAGTGATGATGATGTTTTAATCGAAATATCAATAATATCATCTAATACGGGGATGACATCGAAAGGAATTAAGATAGGCAGTAGTATTTCAAAAGTTAAAAAAAGCTATGGCACTCCTTTAGTTATTACTAATAGTTCTTCGACTAGCTATTGCTATGACTTAAGAGGAATTAGTTTTGTAGCCTCATCATCTTCTCCAAATGTTGTTAAACAGATAGAGATATATCCAGCCTCATCATCTTCCCAAAAAAATATTTCAATAGGTCGTCTCTGGAAATTGAGGAATTATATTTTCTTTAAATAAAGATTTAAACCCATAAACTATTTAATAATTTATGGGTTTATTATTGCCATATTTTCCAACTCAAGAAACATTGTTCTTAATGAAAGAGCAAAAATGAAATACGATAGTATTTAGTGGTTGCCCTTATTTGAAAACAAAGCCAGATGTATTACAAATAGCAATAGGGAGACTCAAACTTTTGAGCCTCCCTATTGCTATTTGTTAAAAACCGATATTTTAAAGAGCTTATTTTTTAGCAACATAGTCGGCAATCCAGTCGCCAACTTCGCTGGTCGAATAAGCTTTGTTATCACCGGCAATATCAATGGTAACAACACCGGCTTCGATAGATTTTTCTACAGCTTCGCGGATAAGTGCGCCAGCTTCGGGCATTCCGAGCGAGTATTCGAACATTAAAGCAGCCGAAAGAATAGTTGCAACTGGGTTGGCAATGTTTTTACCGGCAGCCTGAGGATAAGAACCGTGGATAGGTTCGAATACCGATGTATGGATACCTACCGAAGCAGAAGGCAAAAGACCCATAGAACCGGTAATAACGCTGGCTTCGTCGGTAAGGATGTCGCCAAACATATTTTCGGTAACAATGACGTCGAATTTCTTAGGCCAAGTAACCAATTGCATCGCGGCGTTATCAACAAACATGAATTCGAGTTCGATATCGCTGTATTCTTTGTGCAATTCCTGAATAGTTTCTCTCCAAAGGCGTGAGCTTTCCAATACGTTGGCTTTATCAACGGCACAAACTCTCTTGTTGCGTTTGCGGGCATATTCGAAAGCAAGTTTGGTGATACGGATGATTTCGTCCTTGGTATAAATGCAGGTATCCCAAGCAGTGTTACGATCTTCCGAACGACCTTTGTCGCCAAAATACATACCGCCGGTAAGTTCGCGGATTACGATAAAGTCAGCTCCATCAACCAATTCAGGTTTTAACGGAGATTTATGGAGAAGCGACTTGGTTGGAGTGATAGGACGGATGTTGGCATATAAACCAAGTTGTTTACGCATGCGCAGTAATCCTTGTTCGGGACGAACAGGGGCTTTGGGATCATTGTCGAACCTGGGGTCGCCGATAGCTCCAAAAAGAACGGCATCCGATTTCATGCAAATATCATGAGTTTCTGCCGGATACGGGTCGCCGGTTTTGTCAATAGCGATAGCCCCAACTAATGCAGGAGTATAAGTAAATTCGTGGTTGAATTTCTTTTCGATAGTTTTAACCACCTTTAATGCCTGATCAACAACCTCAGGCCCGATGCCGTCGCCGGCCAATACTGCGATATTCTTTTTCATTTGGTTTTGTTATATAGTCCATAGCAATCAGTCGATATCTTAGATGATGTCATCGATAGTGCGCTATAGCCGTTTCACATAATTTATTTTAATGTTTTGCGTAGCGATTAAATCATTTTAATTTCTTCAGCGGCAAAATTATATACAATAGAGTTTATATGAGTTTAAAAGTTCAAAGGTTGGGGAAAAACCTTCAATATGAAAATTAAACGTTGAACTATTGAACTTTTAAACCTTCTAACTTATATAATGACTAATGTCGAAATTATTTTTCATTTTCTATAATATTCAACATCTTAATAGTAGCCTTAATGGCTGCCACGGTTTGGTCGGAATCCAATCCTCGGGTTTTGAATTCGCGTTTGTAATTCCAGGTAATGATGGTTTCAACCAATGCATCGGTTTTACCTCCCGGAGGAATGGTCACCACATAATCTGTGAGTTTTGGGAGTTTCTTCCCAAGGGTTTTATATATTTTTTGGAGCGCTTTCATGAAAGCATCATACTGGCCATCGCCGGCAGAGGTTTCCTGGTATATCTTTTTATTAATCTCCATACTGATTGACGCTACGGGTTTTAAGGCATCTACCAGTGTGAGAGAATAATTTTTTATTTTAATTTTTTGTTCGAGGACATCGCTATTGAGAATGTCCGAAATAATGTAAGGAAGGTCGTCGGCAGTAACATTTTCCTTGCGGTCGCCAAGTTCCACCACCCGCTTAGTGACTTTTTTCATGGCTTCCGGATCGAGGTCAATACCAAGTTCCTTAAGGTTTTGAAGAATGTTTGATTTCCCTGCTGTTTTTCCGAGAGCATACTTGCGAACACGTCCAAAACGTTCGGGAAGAAGATCGTTAAAATAGAGTTTGTCTTTGCTGTCGCCATCGGCATGAACACCGCTGGTCTGGGTAAAGACGTTTTCGCCGATAATCGGTTTGTTGGAAGGAATGCGGATGCCGGAGAACGATTCTACAATACGGCTAACCGCAGTAATTTTTTGTTCGTTAACGTTAAGCTCAATTTTGGCATGATCCTTTAATACTGCCAGAATACTCGAAAGAGGAGCATTACCAGCACGTTCGCCCAACCCGTTAATAGTCGAGTGGATGCCTTTTATTCCGGTTTTAACCGCAGCAAGAACATTTGCCGTGCCAAGGTCGTAATCGTTATGGGCATGAAAATCGAAATGTTTTTCCGGATAACGATCAACTACCATTTTGCAGAACTGATAGGTTTCATCGGGATTTAGGATGCCGAGGGTATCGGGCAACATAAACCGTTTGAAAGAGAGCTGGGTAAGATGGTCGAGGAGGTAGAAAACATAATCCACAGAATGGCGCATACCGTTGCTCCAGTCTTCGAGATAAATGTTTGCTTCCAGTCCCTGGCTATGGGCATAATCGAGGGCAGCCTTGATGTCGGCAATGTGTTCGTCGGGCGTTTTGCGCAATTGTCCCTTAAGATGTTTGAGCGAACCTTTGCAAAGCATGTTGATGACTTTTCCGCCGGCACTTGCAATCCAGTCGATACTCTGGGTACCATCGATAAAGCCAAGCACCTCGATACGGTCGAGATAGTTGTTTTTCGAAGCCCACTCGGTAATTCGTTTTACAGCTTTAAACTCGCCTTCACTCACCCTTGCAGAAGCAACTTCAACGCGGTCAATGCGTGCTTCTTCCAAGAGCATTTTAGTCATGTTCAGCTTTTCGGCTGCCGTAAACGAAACCCCCGACGTTTGTTCTCCGTCGCGGAGCGTGGTATCCATTATTTCGATTTTCATAAAGCCCCCTTAATCCCCCCAAGAGGGGAAATAAAAGACCTTTTATTTCTAAAAGGCCTTAATATTATTGATAATGCATTGATTTATAAAACCGCCAAACTCCTTCCCCTTTCGGGGGAAGGTTGGGATGGGGGCTTAATTATCTTGCTTGTTCGAATGCTTCGATTTTATCCTTGATGCTCAAAAGGAAATCGATGTCGTCGTAACCGTTTGTCAAACAGGTTTTCTTGTATGGGTTGATGTCGAATTTTTCAGAATCACCAGTGGCAAGAAGGGTGATGGTTTGGTTTTCTAGATCAACTTTAAGATTGGTTTTGTTGTCTTTTTCGATGGCTGCAAAAATTTTAGCCAGGAAATCTTCCGAAACCTGAACCGGTAAAAGGCCATTGTTCAGCGCATTGTTTTTGAAGATGTCGGCAAAGAAGCTCGAAACCACAACTTTGAAGCCGAAATCGTAAATAGCCCAGGCAGCATGTTCGCGGCTTGATCCACTACCGAAGTTTCTTCCTCCAACGAGGATTTTTCCGGAGTAATTAGGGTTATTTAAGATGAAGCTTTCGATTTTATTGTTGGTTTTATCGTACCGCCAGTCACGGAAAAGGTTGTCTCCAAAGCCATCGCGGGTAGTTGCTTTCAGGAAGCGTGCCGGAATGATCTGGTCGGTATCCACGTTCTCAATAGGAAGCGGGATAGCCGGTGATTCTAAAGTGGTGAATTTATCTATAGCCATTTCTTAGATTTTAAAGTGATTAAGATATTAAGCGATTAGGTCGTATCAGGTATTTCTTAATTACCTAATTACGTAGTCACCTAACCCCTTTAATTACATAAGATCCCTTGGATCAGTGATTACACCGGTTATCGCAGCGGCAGCAGCAGTAAGCGGGCTGGCGAGGAAAGTACGCGAACCGGGTCCCTGACGGCCTTCGAAGTTACGGTTCGAAGTTGCAACGGCATATTTGCCTTCGGGCACTTTATCGTCGTTCATAGCCAAACATGCAGAACATCCGGGTTGACGGAGTTCAAAACCTGCTTCAACAAGAGCTTTGTCAATGCCTTCTTCGATACATTGTTTTTCAACTTGTTTTGAACCGGGAACCAGCCATGCAATTACATTGTCGGCTTTCTTCTTTCCTTTTACAAATGCGGCAAAAGCACGGAAGTCTTCGATGCGGCCATTGGTACAGCTACCAAGGAATACATAGTCAACACGACGGCCAATCATCTTGGAACCTGGTTCGATATCCATGTATTTCAAAGCCTTCAGGAAGGTGTTTTTATTGTTGTCCGACAAACCTTCACCTGTTGGAATGGTGTCGTTGATCTTCATGCCCATACCCGGATTGGTACCGTAAGTAATCATTGGGGTAATGTCGGCAGCATCGTATTTATACACCAAGTCGAATTCAGCGCCTTCGTCAGTTTTGAGCGTCTTCCAGTAAGCAAGAGCTTTATCCCAAGCTTCACCTTTAGGAGCGAACTCACGACCTTTCACGTAGTTGAAGGTGGTTTCGTCGGGAGCAATTAAACCTCCGCGTGCACCACTTTCGATACTCAGGTTACACAAGGTCATACGGCCTTCCATGGTCAGACTGGTGATTGCCGAACCGGCATATTCGATAAAGTGACCGGTACCACCTGCTGTAGTAATCTTAGAGATGATATAAAGTGCAATATCTTTTGCAGTTACGCCCTTGCTCAAAGTTCCGTTAACTTCGATGAGCATTTTCTTGGGTTTAGGCTGCATGATGCATTGGGTAGATAATACCATCTCAACTTCGCTGGTACCAACGCCGAAAGCAACGGCACCAAAAGCTCCGTGAGTAGAAGTGTGGCTGTCGCCGCAAACCATGGTCGATCCGGGAAGGGTGATACCTAATTCCGGTCCAACAACGTGAACAACACCTTGCCAGGGATGACCCAACCCAAAAAGGTTAACGCCGTGGTTGTTACAGTTGCGGGTAAGGGTTTCAACCTGCGAACGCGAAAGTTCGTCTTTAATAGTAAGGTGCTGGTCCTTAGTAGGAACATTATGGTCAGGGGTAGCAAACGTCTGTTTGGGACGTGCCACTTTGATTCCGCGTTTGTCCAAACCGGCAAAAGCCTGCGGGCTGGTTACTTCGTGTACAAGGTGCCGGTCGATATATAGCACCGATGGGCCGCCTTCGATCTCTTGAACTACATGGCTGTCCCAAATCTTGTCAAATAAAGTTGTTTTGCTCATTGTGTTTTAATTTGGACGATAGACTGTAGCTTTTGGGCTGATCTGTCGTCTATTAACTATGGACTTAATTTATTTTTGAAATAGCATCAATTAAAGCTTCAACCGAAGCGGTAACAATATCGGTGTTGGCCGAGAATCCGTAATAGATATTGCCTTTGTTCTCAACCTGAATATGAACTTTGCCAACATCGTCGCTACCACGGGTTACGGCTTGTACCAGAAACTCTTCGAGCGTAAGCTTTTTCTGAACTAACTGGCATACAGCATTGAATCCGGCATTGATAGGGCCTGCTCCTGATGCGGTTGCAGTACAAACTTCGCCGTCGATAATCAGCTGTACAGTTGCCATTGGAATTGCCGACTTTCCACAAACTACATTGAGGTATTTCAATTTAATTTTACGCTTTTGTTCGGCTTTACCAACGCCAACAATAACATAAAGGTCGTCATCGTTGATATCTTTTTTGCGGTCGGCCAACAACAGGAATTTGTTATAGGCATCGTCGAGTTCGTCGGGTGTTAAGTTGAAGCCCAGGCGTTGCAGGTGGTGGTTGAGGGCTGCACGACCGCTACGAGCGGTAAGTACAATGGCCGATTCGTTGATACCAACATCCTGTGGATCGATGATTTCGTAACTCTCGCGGTTTTTCAACACGCCATCCTGATGGATTCCTGATGAATGGGCAAAGGCATTACGTCCTACAATAGCCTTGTTGGGCTGGATAGGCATGCGCATGAGCGTCGAAACCAAGCGGCTGGTTTTAAAGATATTTTTGGTGTTAATATCTGTATAAACCGGAATGTCTTTATGACTTTTAATAGCCATAACTACTTCTTCGAGGGCGGTGTTTCCTGCACGTTCGCCAATACCGTTCAGCGTTACTTCTACCTGGCGGGCTCCGTTAATAATCCCGGCAACGGTATTTGCCGTAGCCATACCGAGGTCGTTGTGGCAATGGGTCGAAAGAATGGCTTTGTCGATATTTTTTACATTTTCCCTCAGAAATTTTATTTTTTCGCCATACTCGTAGGGTGTACAATAACCGGTGGTGTCTGGAATATTACATACGGTAGCCCCGGCACCGATAACAGCCTCAATAACACGGGCGAGGTACTCGTTTTCGGTACGTCCGGCATCTTCGGCATAAAACTCTACATCTTCAACGTATCTTTTAGCATACTTTACTGCAGCTATGGCGCGTTCAATGATTTCTTCGGGGTTCGATTTTAGCTTATAATTGATATGGTAGAACGAAGTTCCAATACCGGTGTGGATGCGTTTGTGTTTGGCAAACTTTAGGGCATCGGCAGCAACGTCAATATCTTTTTGAACTGCGCGGGTAAGGCCGCAGATGATAGGACGGGTTACGGCTTTCGAAATCTCAACAATCGAGTTGAAATCGCCCGGGCTGGAAATGGGGAACCCTGCTTCGATGATGTCAACTCCGAGTTCTTCGAGGGCACGGGCTACTTCAATTTTTTCAACCGTGTTAAGCTGGCAGCCCGGAACTTGTTCGCCGTCCCTGAGCGTTGTGTCGAAAATGTACAGTTTTTCTTCCATGACAAATTAGTTAAATGATCCAGTGAATCTACTTGCGCTTAGAAATGGAAAAAGCCATCCTGATTGAGAATGGCTTTTAATATATTTTTCTATATAACACACCATTCTCTCTCAATCCCTTAGAATAATAAGAGTTGCAATAATTAGAGCAAAAATGGCGAATAGGTTACGCATGGTTTATATCACTTTGAGCGCAAATATATCGAATATGATTTGATTTAAAAAATCTTCTTTATAAGAATTTTTACAATTAATGAAAAATTAATTTTTATGTTAAAGGACATTATTGGGCTAAAAGTATTGTAAAACATAATTTTAGATGATAAATGTCATTAATCTACGGTTGGTACGGTATCTTTTACTGTAGTCACATTTCGTGTTATGGAATATGCTACAAAAAAACCTATTGCCCGTTTTTTATCCGAGAGGTTGGTGGAAACATTGGCAGGTTGCCCGCCAAAGGGGTCGGCTCCGTGAGAAGCTAATTCGATATCGTTTAAATAGGTGGCATAATCCTTGGTTATTCCACAGGATTCCAGTGTTATTACGTCGTTTAATTTAAGACGTTCATCGGTTTTGGTTGGAACGATATGGTAAACATTTTGGTCGGTTACATAGCTGCCGTTAAAGAACTCATCGTTTGTAAAGGTGACTTCCGAGAGCGTATCGGTGAGTAAGATATTGTTACGTTTTACTTTAAAAGCGTAATAATTAGTTATATCGGCGGGGTCCTGTGTCCATATCCGTACTTCATAGCGGTACTTATAGAATTTTTTCACCACTTTAACGGCTATGGAATCAATTTTAGATATGGGATAAAGTTTACTGCTTGCTGAGTATTCTTCGGTCTGTCCGTTCTTGTCGACATCGACGTTTTTGATGGTTAGCGTATAGGTACGCCCGGGTACTCCGTAAACATTGGGTTGAGTTAGGTAATCACCAGGATTTAAAGGGTCTTCGGTAAGGTTAAACACATTGGTACCATCACTAATGCTTACGTCGGCCTTTGTAACCGGCTCAAGCGGCTTGTTATAGAAATAACCCGAAGACAACGCCAGATGCACTCTGTGGGCCATGGTGTCGGTGGAAATGGAACCATCTACCACCAATCGCTGGTATGAGGTTGCGAGTTCACTGCTAATGGTACTGGTGATGTCTTCTGTACAGCCGGTAGCAGCAATTATCGGCAATAAGAACAGGCATATTATCTTTTTCATGTTTCTTAGAATTTGAAATTATAGGTGATGGAAGGAATAAAGGGAAAGAGATAGATGTTTTCGGCTTTGGTGTTCCCTGGTTTGTCCTTATCGTCAATAAATTTGATGGCCCAGGTATTATGGCGCGAGTAAACGTTATAAACGGAGAAATTCCATTCGCCCTGCCACCAACGGCCAGGATGTTCCTTGCCTTTGAGGGTAAGAGCCACATCGAGGCGGTGATAATCGGGCAGCCGATATGTATTCCTGTCGGTATAAATAGGGATGGTTGTATTACCAACAATGGCCTTTCCGGTAGGGAAAGTGGTTGGTGCCCCGGTGGCATAAATCCAAGTGGTACCTACTGATACCCGTTTGCTGAGCGAATAATTTAATACCAGGTTAATGTAATGCGGTTTATCTTGTGGCGACAGATATAGCTTCCCATCGTTTATCGAATTGATAGTCCGATTTGAGCGAGACCAGGTATAGCTAACCCAACCATTGAGCCTGGTATCTGGAAATTGAATCATAAACTCAGCTCCATACGCTTTGCCCTTCCCGAAACGCAGTTCGGCTTCGAGCTTCCTGTTCAGGAAAAGTTGTGCATTGTCCTTAAAATCAATTACATTTTGCATTTCTTTATAATACACTTCCACCGAAGTTTGAAGTTTATGGTCGAATATATCGTGGAAAATGCCCAAGGCAACCTGATCGGCAATCTGTGGTTTTACATTTGGACTGGAAGAAAACCACAAATCCATCGGAGTACCGGCAGAGCCGTTCGATGCCATTTGGATATACTGTCTTGTACGCGAGTAACTAGTTTTAACGGAAGTGTTGTTATCTATTTCGTATTTTAAACCAAGACGAGGTTCAAATCCTCCATAAGTCTTAAAGAATTTTCCGCTTCCGTATACCGTTGAATCGATTACATTATAGTTTCCGTCGAGGTTATAAACGGTGCCTTTTCCGATGTTATTGAACCACGAATAACGGAGACCGTATTTGAGTGTTAATTTTGAGTTTATTTCGTGCTCGTTGGAAACAAACAAGGCATTTTCTAAACCATAATTATTGGCCAGTTTGTAGGTTGGATAAGCTCCCTCTGAATCGACTGTACCCGGGCTAAGGATGTGATACACGGATTGAAACCCGAATTTAGTGGTTATCTGCGGAATCGGGTAATAGGTGAAATCGCCCTTTAATCCAAGTTCCGACATGTTATATTTCCAGATGAACTTAGAGGTTTCGTTGTTTTGCATGGTCAGTTCATAATCGTACTGACTGTAAACAAACGTTAGATTGCTAAATAATTGTTGGGAATATAAATGGTTCCAGCGGGTGGTGAACGTTTTGTTTCCGAAATCCATTCCGGCATACGAGTTTTTAAAGACGTCGCGTCCTAAATAGGCAGACACGAACAAACGGTTATTATCGTTGAACTGATGGTTAAGTTTAAGGTTTAAGTCGTAGAAATACAGTTTATTATCTTTAAGGTTTTCTGACCCTGATAGTGGAAAGAACATATCAATATAAGTACGTCGTCCTGAAGCAATAAACGAGGTGCGGTCTTTCTGAATTGGGCCTTCGAGGGTAAGCCGACTGGAAATTACACCAACACCTCCCGAGCCATTAAATTTTTTGTTATTCCCATCCTTCATACGAACATCGAGCAACGATGAAAGTCGTCCTCCGTAACTGGCAGGAATATCGCCTTTATAAAGTTTAAGGTCTTTAATAGCATCGTTATTAAAAACGGAGAAGAAACCCATGAGGTGCGAAGCATTGTAAACCGTAGCTTCGTCAAGTACAATAAGGTTTTGGTCGGCACTTCCGCCACGTACGTTGAAGGCCGACGACCCTTCGGCCGCAGCCTGAACACCGGGTAATAATTGAATTGCTTTCAAAAGATCCACTTCGCCCATAAGTGCCGGTATCTGGCGGATTGTTTTCATATCCAACCTATTAACGCTCATTTCCGGTTGGCGAATATTTACGTCTGGTCGTTGCGAGGAAACAACAACTTCCTTGAGGGTTTGTTTAAATGGAAGTAAATCAATATTTAATGTAACATTAGATTTTAGGTCTACTTCTTTTTCGAGGGTTGTATAGCCAATAAAGCTGTAAGATATTTTGTATTTTCCGGGCTGCAGGCTTAAGGAATAAAAACCATAAAGATTGGTAGATGCTCCGGTTTTCTGTTCTTTCAGGTAAACGGTTACGCCTATGAGGGCTTCACCATTTTCGGCATCTTTAACATAACCGCTCAGTGTTACACGGGTTGAATTGTTTGTAGGCACAGCCTTCCCGGGAGGAATGGCAAAAAATAGCAAGATTAAAATACTTACGGATAATAACTGTTTTGTCATAATTCTTAAATAAAATGGGTTACAAAAAACGTTGCCAAAATAGGGCTGATTTAGTTTATTAACGAAAAAAATTCGATGGATGGTAGAATTTTATCGGTAGAATGACTGTTGAGGGGGATTGAGCCAAAATATCCCCAAAATAAAGCAGAAAGGAGCTTGGCTATAAGCCAGCTCCTTTCCAAACAAAAAGATAGTATTGTATTTTTTACAAAATCTTATCCAGTTGAGACAGGCTTTCTTTTATTTCGGCATCGGTAACCTCATGATCCTGAAGGTTTCCGGAGAAATATTGATCGTACGCTGCCATATCAATAAATCCGTGTCCCGAGAGATTAAAGAGGATATTTTTTGAACTGCCTTCTTCCTTGGCCTTCAGGGCTTCGCGAATAGCAACGGCGATAGCGTGAGTGGATTCGGGTGCAGGAATGATGCCTTCCGTACGGGCAAACAACACCCCGGCCTCGAAAGTTTCGAGCTGTTTCACGGATTGAGCTTCAATAAGGTTGTCTTTAAGTAATTGACTAACAATTGAACCTGCGCCGTGATAACGTAATCCTCCAGCGTGAATATTATCAGGAACAAAATTATGACCTAAGGTATACATCGGTAATAAAGGTGTAAAGCCTTCGGTATCACCAAAGTCGTACTGAAATTGACCACGGGTAAGTTTGGGGCACGAGGCTGGTTCAGCCGCAATTACCCTTGTTTGTTTGCCTTCGGTGAAATTTCCTTTCAGGAAGGGGAACGAGATACCTGCAAAGTTGGAACCTCCACCAAAACAACCAATTACAATATCAGGGTAATCGCCCGCAATTTCCAGCTGTTTGAGCGATTCGAGCCCAATAACAGTCTGGTGCAGAAGAACGTGATTAAGAACACTTCCCAGTGCATATTTGGTATTGTCGTCTTTCATGGCCATTTCAACAGCTTCGGAGATGGCCATCCCAAGGCTTCCCGGAGAATCGGGATGTTCGGCCAGAATTTTACGTCCAGCTTCGGTGAGGTGGCTAGGAGAAGCAATGACATCGGCCCCCCAGGTATTCATCAGCATTTTGCGATAAGGTTTTTGAAAATAGCTAACCTTTACCATAAACACTTTAAGGTCGATTCCGAAATGATTGCAAGCATAGCTCAGTGCGCTACCCCATTGACCGGCACCGGTTTCGGTGGTAATATGTTTGGTACCTTCTTTGTAATTGTAATAAGCCTGCGGGATTGCTGTGTTAGGTTTATGCGAACCAGCGTAACTTACACTTTCGTTTTTGTAATAAATTTTAGCTGTGGTTCCTAATGCTTTTTCGAGGTTATAAGCACGATGAAGCGGGGTAGGACGCCATATTTTATAAAGATCCTGAACTTCTTCAGGAATGTCAATCCAGCGATCGGATGATACTTCCTGTTTAATAAGTTCCATGGGAAAAAGTGGTGCAAGAGCATCGGCAGTAACGGGCTGTTTGGTAACAGGATGGAGCGGAGGCAATGGCTTGTTGGGCATATCGGCAACGATATTGTACCATTGGGTAGGCATGTCTTTTTCACTCAGATAAATTTTTTTCTCTTTACTCATAATATGTTGTGTTAATAAGTTGTCTGCAATTCAGAAGTGATTTTGAGTACCACAAAAATAAAAATTATCGTATCGCAAACAATTAAAACCAAATAATTTGCAACGGGTTACATTTTTATGAAGCTCATAACCAGTTGAAATAGTGTTTGAGAAATACGATTAGCTATTAATCCGAGGCAGGTTCTTGCTTTAACATCGCATAAGAATTAGAACAGGAAGAATATTGATAGCACTTGCCTAACGGGAATTTAAAGATTTATTATTCAGTGTAAAGGGCGTCTATTTTTTCGAGCAGTTCTTCTTTTTTGATGGGTTTGGAAATATAGTCGTCGAATCCACTATAAAGAAATTTTTGTTTTTCGTGTTCGAGGGCGTATGCTGTTTGTGCAATTATTGGCAGGTGCGGACGGAATATTTTGATTTCTTTCATAGCCGTAAGTCCATCCATTTCGGGCATTTTTATATCCATTAAAACCAGATTAATTTTAGGATTTTGTCGACATATTTCTATGGCCTCCCTTCCGTTATGAGCAAAAAGTAGTGTGCTGTTCGAATTTGCAAGAAACTCTTTAATTAACAAATAGTTGAAAGTTTCGTCTTCGGCTATGAGTATGGTTTTGGGGATTCTATAAATTGTAGGTTTGGGTATAATTGGCTGAAATTCAGGTTCGTTAGTTAGTTTAATGGGCAAGGTAAGGAAAAAAGTAGATCCCTGACCTGGCGTAGACGTTAAGCACAAAGAGCCGCCCTGTATCTCGGCATATCCCTTGGAAATAGATAAGCCCAGTCCGGTTCCTCCGTATTGCAGAGGTATTGATGAGTTTGCTTGGGCAAATCGTTCAAAAATTACTTCCTGAACCTCAGGGGCAATACCAATTCCGGTATCCTTCACAAAAAACTCAATAAAGTCTGTTTTTAAAGTATATCCAAATTCAATGCTGCCGTTATGCGTGAATTTAAACGCATTATTAAGCAAATTGGTGATAATTTGAGTAAGTTTAGTACTGTCGGTAACGATAGTAAAATGAGAGGTTTCGATTTGTTTATGAAGGATGAGGTCAATTCCTTTATCGGTGGCTTGTGGTTTAAAAATAGTGTACAGGTTATTAAGAATTTCGTTTACCCGTGTAGGTGTTGACGTTACAATTTCGTGGCCGGTTTGGATACGGGCAACGGTAAGTACATCGTCGATAATGGAAAGCAGTTGGTTACTGCTGTTTATAATTATTTCAACGAATTCTTTCTGATTTTCGTGTGAAATATCGGACTGATCCAGTAGGTTGGCAAACCCTACAATGGCGTTTAGTGGAGTCCGTATTTCGTGCGACATATTTTGCAGGAAGGCGGTTTTGAGTTTGTCCGAACGCTCAGCCCTGTCACGAGCCCGGATAATCTCCTGTTCCGTATGTTTTTGCCTGGTTATATCGCTAATAAAGTTAAGCGTAGCTGGTTTCCCTTCCCAGTCAATGAGCGTAGAATTTACGTTTATCCAGCGGGTATCTCCTGAGCGGTGAATTATTCTATATGTATTGTTTGCCGAAGTATCGATACCTTGCACCCTTTTTAAATAGTTATCGTGCGCAAATTGAGCATCTTCAGGGTGAATGAAGCTATAAAACGGAGACGAAGTTATTTCTTCCATTGAGTACCCTGTGATTTCCTCCATCTTCCTGTTAACAAATAGTATAACTTCCTCCTGAATGACAAAGATCGCTTCATTGGCATTCTCAATAAGGAAACGGTATTTTTCCTCGCTAAGCTTTAGAGCCTGTTCTACAATTTTGCGGTCGGTAATATCATGGCCGGTACCTGCTAGCCCGATAATCTGTCCCTGACTGTCACGCATAGGAAGTTTGGTAGTAAGCAATATTCGTGTGTATCCGGAGTGGTCAACGATGGTTTGTTCTTTATTAATAACAGGGATTCCGGTTTTAAATAAAGCCTGTTCTTCTTCAAAGAATTCTTGGGCCATGGAGGCTGGAAAATAATCAAAATCCGACTTTCCAATGATTTCATCTACCGAAGCTCCAAACCCCTGTGCTAGAAAGTTATTTGCAAGTAAAAAACGGCTATTCAGGTCTTTAACGTAGACATAATCAGGCATAGAATCAACAAGAATGCGTAGCAGATTGTGTTGTTGTGCCAATTCTTCTTCGGCCTTAACCCGCGAGGTTATGTTTTGTACCGTGCCTATTACTATATTTTTATTCTTATCGAATTTTGCAATCGAATAGATGTCGATTATCTTGCCCGTTCCGTATTGCTTTATTTTAAAGGTCTCCCTGTAAGGCTCGTTGTACTTGAGCAATCGCTGCATAGCTAGGTCTAATTTTTCTCTGTATTCAGGAAGGGGAAATGACTGGACTTCCGAAAAATCTAATTCGGTATCGTTAAGGCCGTAAATTTTGCGTGCTCCAGCAGATCCCTTGATATGCCCTGTGTTTAAATTGTATTCCCAATATCCGGTATGGGAGATTAGCTCTGCACTTGTAAGTTTTGCTTCGTTTTCTTCGAGCGTCTTCTGTATTTCGTGATCGCGTGTTTGATTTTTGAAAACAAGTACTACTCCGAGGAGTTCTCCTTTTTTAGTTTTTATGGGAGCACTGCTGTTTGTAATTGGTGTTTCTAAGCCGTCTTTTGAAACTAGGATTGTATTTGGGACGGGTTCTATAGCCATTCCTTTTTTAATAGCTTCCTGTGCCGGATTGGAGATTTCCTGACGGGTTTTACCATCAATTATCCGAAAAATCTCATCAATTGGTTTCCCCGAAGCTTTCCGCTCCTTCCATCCGGTTAGGCGTTCAGCTTCGGGGTTCATCCTCTTAACACGGCAGGAGGTATCCGTAGTTATTACCCCACTGCTAATACTGTAAAGAATAGTAAGAAGCTCTTCTTCTTGTTTAGTTAATGCTAAGTCTTTATTTAATAGTTGTTTGTAAATGTTTTTCTGACGATAATGATAATAGCCCAACATCGCAAAAGCACATAGAAGTACAAAAACAGCAGTAAATGCAATGGTTATTCCGGCCCTGTACCGGAGTTCCGAATAAACCTCAGTTTTATCAATTTGTGCGATAATATACCAAGGCGTTCCACTAATTCCCCTGATATACGAAAGAACTTCCACTCCTCTGTAATCCTTACCTTCAAGAATCCCTTGATACCCCATCACCGCCTGTACTGCCAGATTGTCTTTTTGAGTAATGGGAACACCTTCTTTTAACGTCGTCGTTTTATGGCGTAATTCGTTGATAAAAAAAGCTCGGTTGTCTCGTCTTCCCACTAAAATAGCTTCTGCTGATTTGCTTGATGTTGGCCATTTTTGAAGTAGTGGAAATAAATACTGGTATGGATTGATTTGCAAAAGAACAACAGCTATTGTTTTTCCGTTATTGATTATGGGGGCAGATATTACCATCTGCACTTTGGATGGCTGCGTATTTATGTCAAGGTCTGAAATGTATATTTTTTTATAAAGAAGGGCATAGTCGAGGCTCCCTGAATTATACGAGCTTAAAAAATCGGCTTCCGGCCCCGTGCTGATTAGCTTTTTTTTATCCGGAGAGACTACTAAAATATTTTCGACCCCGCGAAGTTGTTTAATTAACCGAAGCCTTATGATTAAATCATTTTTTAAGGAAGTATCATTCGTTACCCTCCATTGCCCGAATGCCTTTATAAAAATAGGACTTTCTGAAAATTGGCAAGCATCGGCAAACCGTTCTTTTTTCCATGCCAGGATTTGATCAACCTTTAAATCAGTTATAGTCTTTATTTCCTGATACTTATTATTGCGGATACGATGAGCTTCGATAGAATAATATTTATGCCCTCCCCAAACCAAGACTATGCAAATAACTAAAAATATTGAAATATTGAATATTATGTTGGCGTTCTGCTTCAATTTAAAGGTGAATAAATTCATAATATTCATATTTAGCAAACCTGTATTCCAATTGATTAAAGATACAATTATATCGCTAAAAAAACAATATAGATGTATCTGTGATTTGTTTGTAACATTATGTTTGTTAGGCTATTGTTGGCAGGTGTAAAATGATTTTTAGACGATGTTTTTTTGAATGGATTAATTCCGTAATGTTTATGTCAAAGCCATTTGCATAAGAGGTCTTATTATCTTAAATTTAGTATAATAATTGAGCTGTTTTTAGCTAATCCGGTATTCTTCTAACCCATTAAAATTGAAAATATGACTTTGAGTGAAAGTGCATTACGGATGAAATTGCTGATTGAAAAGGCGATTGAAGAACACGTAATTGGGCATGATGAATACGATCAGATTATTCATATAGCCACCCAGGACGGCCATATCGACAATCAGGAGAGAGCACTGCTATCTCAATTTCAGGAGATGATCGATGACCGTACTATACGAATTGTCCCCAAGAAGTAGCGGGGTTAATCGCCAAAGATATCTTTGATTGATAAGCTTCTCAGCGAAGGTGCCTTGCGTGCAGCAACGGCTACCACAAGCAATGTCATTACCCCGCCAAAAATGACCGAGGGCACCAAGCCCATGATGCGCGCCGCAAGCCCGGATTCAAAAGAACCTAACTCGTTGGATGAGCCTATAAAGATGCTGTTTACGGCAGCTACACGGCCACGCATCTCATCGGGAGTGAACAGTTGCAGGATGCTTCCGCGGATAACCACGCTTACGTTATCAAAAGCCCCGCTTAGAAGAAGAAACGTTGCCGACAGGAGAAAATTTCGCGAAAGCGCAAAGGCTATCATGCAGATGCCGAAGCCTGCAACACAATACAGCAAAGACTTCCCGCTGTTTTTTACAGGAGGATAAAATGTAAGGTAAACCGACATCAGGATTGCCCCAATGGCGGGGCAAGAGCGTAATATCCCAAGTCCCTCGGGGCCTGTATTCAGAATGTCGGAAGCAAATACCGGCAACAGCGCTACCGCACCTCCAAATAGAACGGCAAACATATCCAACGAAAAGGCTCCTAAAAGTATCTGGTTATTAAAAACATAACGAATACCCTCGTGAATGCGGTTGAAGATACCTTCTTCTTTCTGAACATTTATACTGATAGGCTTACTCTTAATTTTTAGGATGAGTAGAAAGGAAATCAGAAAGAGGCCGAAAACCACGGAATAGGCTGGCACAATGCCACAAAATCCAAATATCAGTCCTCCGATTGCGGGGCCTGTAACGGCTGCTATCTGCCAGTTGGTACTGTTCCAGGTGGCGGCACTTGTAAGGTGTTCGCGGGGAACCAGTTGTCCCATGAAAGCGGTGTGGGCCGGCATCAATATGCCACGCACCAATCCCGTAAGGAAAATGGTGATGAAGATTGGAAAAATACCGAAAAGAGCATGGCAATTCAGGGAAGGGATACTATATGCGGTAAGTATAGCCGAACCTAACAATAATAGTAATGTGGTGTATTTAATGATGTTACGGCGGTCCCAAATATCGACAAAATGACCGGCAAAGAGGGCAATGCTTACCTGAGGGATCACTTCAACCAAACCTATAACCCCTAGTAACAATACATTTTTTGTAAGACTATAGATTTGCCAGCTTACAACAACCGATTGCATCAGTGTTGCTGTGGTCATAAAGAAACGGTAAAAAAGGAAAAAGCGGAAATCGCGGTTTCGGATTACGGCAAAAGCATTGTTGCCAAGCAGGTTTTTCATCGGATAAAATCTTAGTATATAATAGTTTTCAAAAAAAAACCCTAAAGATTGATTCTTTAGGGTTTTAATATTAACGCTTGTTAAATCAATTCTTCTTTAAATATTCATCAATGCTAAATGCAGCCTGACGGCCTGAGTAAATAGCACGAACAACAAGGCTGGCTCCTGAAACAGTATCACCAGCGGCAAATACTTTGGAAGTGCTTGTCTCGAATTTATCGTCGACAACTACATTGCCGCGGTTGTCATATTTAAGCCCAAGATCGTTAAGCAATCCTTCGTGAATTGGCTGGGTGAAACCCATCGAAAGTAATGCCAGTTCGCAAGGGATCACGCGGATGGTTCCCGGAACTTCCGACATCGAAAAACGTCCGTTAGCATCTTTATCCCATTTAACTTCAACAACTTCGGCTCCGGTAAGTTTGCCGTTTTCGCCGATGAAACGTTTGGTTGTGAGGCTCCAGAAACGGTTACATCCTTCTTCGTGCGAACTTGAAGTTTTGAGGATGGTTGGATAGAAAGGCCACGGAGTTTCCGGGTTTTTCTTTTCCGGCGGTTTCGGAAGAATTTCAATCTGGGTTACGCTGCGTGCACCCTGACGATTTGATGTTCCAACGCAGTCCGAACCGGTATCACCACCACCAATTACCAACACGTTCTTATCGGTAGCTTTGATACGAATTTCCGGTGCAATTTGCTGTTTGGCATTGCGACGGTTTTGCTGGGTAAGGAATTCCATGGCAAAGTGAACGCCTTTGAGGTCGCGGCCTTCAACCGGAAGGTCACGGGGGGCCATAGCTCCAACAGTAAGGCAGATAGCGTCGAACTGTTCGAGCAATTCCTTAGCAGTAATATCTTTACCTACTTCGCAATTGGTTTTGAAATTTAACCCTTCGGCTTCGAGAACCTTTAAACGACGGTCGATAACGTTTTTATTTAATTTGAAATCGGGAATACCAAAACGAAGTAAACCTCCGATGGCTTCGTCCTTTTCGAATAAGGTAACGGTGTGACCGGCACGGTTTAAGATGGTAGCTGCCGATAGACCTGCAGGACCCGAACCAATTACGGCAACTTTCTTACCAGTGCGGTATTGGGGGACTTGTGGTTTAATGAAACCATCGGCAAATGCGCGTTCTACAATGGCACATTCGTTTTCACGGATGGTGACCGGAGCTTCGTGAAGGTTAAGGGTGCACGATTTTTCGCAGGGAGCCGGGCAAATGCGTCCGGTAAATTCCGGGAAATCGTTGGTAGAGTGCAGCAAAGCGCTGGCACGTTTCCATTCGCCGCGGTAGAGTAGATCCTGCCATTCGGGAATGACACTGCCTACCGGACAAGCCCAGTTGCAGTAGGGTACGCCGCAATCCATACAACGGGCGGCTTGTAATTTGCGGTCTTCAGCGTTGAGAGTCTGTTCTACTTCGCCATAATCGCAAATTCTTTCTTGAACAGGCCTGTTACCTGCATCTTTTCTTTCGTATAGTAAAAATCCTTTTGGGTGACCCATATCGTTTGTACTTTATATGTTATCGTTAAGATGATTAGGAGGCTAAGAAATTAGGTGATTAAGCAACTTAATTACTTAATCTCCTAATCGCTTAATTTCTTCTATTAATAATCGTGCTCTACTTTGGCAACTTTCTGCTTTAAGGCTTCGAGTTTTTCTTCGTCAAGCACCCGTTTGTACTCAATAGGCAGTACTTTAAGGAATTTACCAACGTAAGAGCTCCAGTTGTCAAGAATTTGTTTTGCACGTGGGCTTCCCGTGTATTCGAAATGACGGGTAATCAAACCTTTCAGTTCGCGTTCGTCGTGCGAATCGTCGATGAGCGAGAGTTCAACCATTTCCATGTTGCAGAAGAAGTCGAAGTTGCAATCTTCGTTTAAAACATAAGCCATACCGCCACTCATACCGGCAGCAAAGTTACGGCCTACACTTCCGAGGATTACGGCTCGACCGCCGGTCATATATTCGCAGCAGTGGTCGCCTGCGCCTTCAATTACCGCAATGGCGCCAGAGTTACGTACGCAGAAACGTTCGCCAGCTTTACCGTTGATGAATACTTCACCACTGGTAGCACCGTAAAGCAGAGTATTACCAACAATGATGTTATCTTCAGGTATAAGTTTCGAGCCTTTGGACGGAACTACTACGATTTTACCACCGGAGAGACCTTTACCCAAGTAGTCGTTGGCATCGCCTTCGAGACGGAAAGTTATCCCCTTGGGAAGGAATGCGCCAAAGCTTTGTCCGGCCGAACCTTCAAAAGTTGCATTGATGGTATCTTCGGGTAAGCCTTCGCTACCGTAGCGGATAGCTACTTCACCGGCGAGCATTGCCCCACAGGTACGGTCGGTATTGTTAATCTCAGTTTTGATTTCGACTTTTTCCTTCTTTTCGAGGGCAGGAGCAGCAAGCTTAATCAACTCGCGGTCCTTAATGTCGATAATCTTATGCATCTGAGGTTTAACGTTAATGATCGGGTACTCTTTGCTTTCTTCAGGTTTGTAAAGAAGCTTGGAGAGATCAAGTTTCTTGGTCTTCCAGTGATCCTGACGTGGTTTTTCAACCAACAGGTCGGTACGGCCAATGATATCGTCGAGTTTGGTGAAACCCATCTCGGCAAGGATTTCACGGATTTCCTGAGCTAAAAACGTGAAGAAGTTAATCAGGTATTCGTGTTTACCGATGAAATATTTGCGGAGCTTTTCATCCTGAGTAGCAACCCCTACCGGACAGGTATTGAGGTGGCATTTACGCATCATCACACAACCAAGGGTGATAAGTGCGGAGGTTGAATAACCGTATTCTTCAGCACCAAGCAATGCTGCGATGATGGCATCGCGACCGGTTTTGAGCTGTCCGTCAGTTTGCAGGCGAACCTGTCCGCGGAGGTTGTTCATAACCAGTGTTTGCTGGGTTTCGGCAATACCTAATTCGAAAGGTAAACCGGCATGTTTGATAGAGCTTGAAGGACTAGCCCCGGTTCCACCTTCGCAACCGCTGATGAGGATCATGTCGGCTTTGGCTTTGGCCACACCGGCAGCAATGGTTCCTACACCGGCTTCGGATACCAGCTTAACGCTGATACGGGCGCGAGGGTTGATATTTTTAAGGTCGAAGATAAGCTGTGCAAGGTCTTCGATCGAATAAATATCGTGGTGTGGCGGAGGCGAAATCAACGAGATGCCTGGGATCGAGTGACGGGTCTTGGCGATGATTTTATCAACCTTATGACCTGGCAGCTGACCACCTTCACCGGGTTTTGCGCCCTGGGCCATCTTAATCTGAATTTCGTCGGCATTAACCAGGTATTCGGCAGTAACACCAAAACGTCCGGAAGCAACCTGTTTGATTGCGCTGCGGGTGCTGAGACCGTCGGCACGTGGTTTGTAACGTTCCGGATCTTCACCACCTTCACCGGTATTACTCTTACCACCCAGTTTGTTCATGGCCATAGCCATAGCTTCGTGAGCTTCGCGGCTGATAGAACCATAAGACATAGCTCCGGTTACAAAACGTTTGGTAATCGATTCAACGGGTTCGACCAGCGAAATATCAATCGGGTTACGTTTGTAATCGAGGAAGTCGCGAAGGAAGATAGGATCATCTTTTTCGTTTACCAGACGGCTATATTCCTTGAATTTACTGTAATTATTGGTACGTGTTGCCCATTGCAGGGTAGCGATGGTTTCCGGGTTCCAAGAGTGTTTTTCTCCGGTTTTGCGGAAATGATAGAAGCCCTGGTTTGGCAACATTGAAAGGTCTTTATTGTCCAAAAATGCTTCGTGATGCGGAGCAAGTGCTTCGATCGCAATTTCTTCGAGTCCGACACCGCCGATGGGCGAGAAGGTTCCGGCAAAATATTTGTTCACAACTTCATCGCTGATACCGATAATTTCGAAAATCTGAGCGGCACGGTAGCTGCGCAGGGTAGAAATACCCATCTTCGAAAGAATCTTGAGAATACCCTTATTTATGGACTTAATGAAGTGGTATTCAGCTGTGTGGTAATCAACCTGAATGGTACGTTCCTTAACAAGCGTATCGAGTACACCAAAGACAAGGTATGGGTTGATGGCGCTGGCTCCGTAACCGAACAACAAGGCAAAGTGCATTACTTCGCGAGGCTCAGCGGTTTCAACCACGAGGTCGATCTGCATACGTTTACGTTTGTCGATCAGGTAGTGGTGAACTGCCGAAACCGCCAGCAACGATGGGATAGGAGCGAGGTTTTCGTTTACACCGCGGTCCGAAAGGATGATGTAGTTTTTGCCTTCATCCACAGCAGCTTCAGCTTTCTTGCAGAGTTCGTCAACGGCCTTTTCAAGTCCCTGGGCACCTTCGGCAACGGGGAAGAGCATCGGCAATACCGTAGTCGAGAAACCTTTATAACGAAGGTTTTTGATGATGTCGAACTGGGTATTGGTGATGATCGGGCTTTTCAGCTTGATAACCTTACAGTTGTCGGGCTGTGCATCGAGCATATTTTGCTGGGTAGAACCGATAAACCCGGTGAGCGACATAACCAATTCCTCGCGGATTGGGTCGATAGGCGGGTTGGTTACCTGGGCAAACAACTGGCGGAAATAGTTGAACAAGCGTTGTGGCTTGTTCGAAAGAAGTGCCAAAGGAGTATCGTTACCCATCGAAGATATAGGTTCTTTACCTTCAACAGCCATAGGAACGATTAACTCTTCGATATCTTCTTTACTATATCCAAAGGTGCGGGTAAGTTTATCGTAATCTTTTACTGCCGGGCCAATTTCTTTGGCATAGGCAATATCTTCGAGGTTAACACGATTTTGAGCAACCCATTCGGCATATGGTTTTTCGCTGGCAAGTTTTTCTTTCAATTCCTTGTCATAGTACATTTTGCCTTCCTGAGTATCAACCATAATCATCTTTCCGGGACGCAGACGTCCTTTTTCCTTGATATTTTCAGCAGGGAAAGTCTGAACGCCGGTTTCCGAAGCAATAATCAGGAGTCCGTCGTTGGTTAACACGTAGCGCGAAGGGCGCAGACCGTTACGGTCGAGTGTTCCACCTGCGTAGCGGCCATCGGTAAAGATGAGCGATGCTGGACCGTCCCACGGTTCCATCATGGTTGCATGATATTCGTAAAAAGCGCGGAGATCTTCCGGAATCGGGTTTTTCTTGTTCCACGATTCGGGAACCATCATAGCCATCGCATGAGGCAACGATTTCCCAGCCATCATCAGGAATTCGAGGGCATTGTCGAACGAAGCCGAGTCGCTCTTATCCGGTTCGATGATCGGATAAATATCGTTGAGGTCACCAAGTTCGGGCGATTTAAGGATAGACTCACGGGCCTGCATCCAGAACCGGTTACCCTTAATGGTATTGATTTCGCCGTTGTGGGCCAATAAACGGAAAGGCTGAGCCAAATCCCAGGTTGGGAAGGTATTGGTACTAAAGCGGGAGTGAACCAAAGCGATAGCACTTTCAGTCAGTTCGTTGGTGAGGTCAGGGAAATAATCCCTTAACTGCAACGAAGTGAGCATGCCTTTATATATAATCTTTTTGGAGGATAAACTTGGAAGATAGAAGCTCCTTTTTTGTTTGAGTTCGCTTTGTTCGATGGCTCTTTCGATTTTTTTGCGAACAATATAGAGTTTACGTTCCAGCGTTTCCTGGTCGTTGATGCCCGATACAAATATTTGTTTGATAGCAGGCTCCGAACGTTTTGATATTTCACCAAGGATTGAGCTGTTTACAGGAACGTCGCGTACAGCAATTACGTTCAATCCTTCTTTTTGAATGGTTTCGGTGAGTTTGTTGAGGCAAACTTCGGCTTCGGCTTTATCGGTTGGGAGGAATACCAAACCTACACCGTATTTGCCGAGTTCGGGAAGGGCATAGCCCAGCGAAGCAAAAAATTTGTGAGGAATCTGGATTAAGATACCAGCACCATCGCCGGTAACCATGTCAGCACTCTCTGCTCCACGGTGGTTTAGGTTTTCGAGAACTTGCAAACCACGTTCCACGATATCGTGCGACCTGTCTCCCTTGGTCTGCACCACTAAACCTACTCCACAATTGTCATGTTCGTGTGCCGGGTTGTACAAACCAGCGGCACCAGGATAACCATCTTGCATACTCTTTAATATAGTGTTAATTTATTCGACTCCTAAAATTAAAAAAGCCATTCCCGTTTGTTATGAGAATGGCTTTTGTTATATCCTGATCTTTTACACACATACCATCCTCATTGCACAATTTTATTGTGTTTATAAGCGTGCTTATTAGCAAATGAAGTGTGTTTTGTTTTCATATTTGGTACAGCTCTAAAAAACCGGCGCTAAATTATAATAATTTATTAATATTTTCAAAAAATATTTGTCATGTAAAACAAATTTAAAAGTAAAATGTTTGAACTCATTTTACCTTAATCCATTGCATCCATAATTTCGTCGGTAACTTCCAGGTTATGATAAACGTTTTGGATGTCGTCGTCGTCTTCAAATTCGTCAATCAGTTTTAAAACGCGTACAGCTGCCGCAACTTCCAGCGTTTTGGTTTCGGCAGGGATGCGTTGCAGCGAAGCGTTCTCGGCCTCAATGCCCATCTGTTCGAGTCTTTTTTGTACGGCGCCAAAGTCTTCCATGGCTGTGGTAATCACAAACGTGTCGTCCTGAACTTCAAAATCTTCTACACCGGCATCAATAATTTCGAGTTGAAACTCTTCGGGATCGAGATTTCCTTTAGGAATGGTAATGATGCCTTTGCGTTCGAACATAAAAGCTACCGAGCCATTGGTTCCCAGGCTTCCGCCACGTTTACTGAATAAGCTGCGGATGTTGCTCACGGTACGCTGCGTATTGTCGGTGAGGCATTCGATAAAGACTGCAATACCGTTAGATGCATAGCCCTCGTAGGTCACTTCCTGAAGGGCGGTGTTATCTTTTTCGGCTTTTGTCAATGCCCGCTGAATGTTATCTTTGGGCATATTTGCGCCTTTGGCATTGTTAAGGGCCAAACGCAGACGAGCATTTCCTTCGGGATCGTTACCACCTTCTTTTATGGCAATGCTGATTTCTTTAATAATGCGCGAAAAAATTTTGGAGCGTTTAGCGTCGATAGCTCCTTTTTTCCTTTTAATGGTCGACCATTTATTATGTCCTGACATAAACTATTCCTATTTAAATCTTTATCTATTCAACAAATGGGCCGTAAAAATACGTATTTGGATTTGATTTTGAAAGAGGCATTTCTGAGGAATATGAACAAACGGATTCGAGATGATTGGACTTCCCAATTTGCCGTTGCATCCCCAATGTCATAATATCGTTGTAGCTTTTGCTAATTATTAACAACAGCAGCAAATAAGCATGAAGGTCACGCGATATAATCACACGCCAGCTAAAGCGTAAAAGTAACAATATTAGAGGCCGGGGCATTTAATAAAACAGAACCAGATTGAGAAGGTACTACGTAGATACTCGTTCCTGAAGGGAAATATTTATTGAGGACCATATCAGAGCCATCCCAGGTAGAATGGATTAAATACTCAGTGCTGGTTGTAGTTTTGTAATAAACAGTATAATCAGATGCTCCTGTGCAGGGAGTTACAAGGTGTAGCGATTTGGCATTGGTTCCTGCTATAATGCTTATAACAGCAGCATTTGAGTTTACGGTTGCCTTGGGTTTCGTTCTGAAATAAAGAGATGAATTGCTCGAATTTTTAATATCCGAAGCATATACTTTATATTGTATATAATAAATTCTATTGGCTCCCAGGTTATTGACCGGGGTAATCGTAATTTTTTTGCCGAAATAAACAACTGTAGCGTCCTTTTCCACACCACATAATTTTACGTATCCGCCTCTAAGTTTTGTCAGCCCTTCGCTTATGTTATCGGAGAACGTAAGGGTGAGTACACTAGATGTAGTATCAACCAAAGCATCGGCAGCTCCTGTCATTGATCCTTGCCCTGTATAAGCGATAAGACGGAGCGCAATTTCGGAGATGGTGATAGTACCTAAATCCTTTTCGGTTTCTGAGGATGTCGGTTCAACTATCCAATTCATTGAACCTGTTGCTGTCCTTGTTGAGTCGTAAGCAATAAACGAAACACTGGAATTTAGTGGCAGCATAGCGAATGAAAATACTCCATGAGCATCCGTTGTAATACTATCGGCCATCGGGTAAAAGCCGTCATAATAAGCTATAACTTTCGCATTGGGAACAGGTTCATTATTTTTTCCCAAAACCCGTCCCCGGGCTTTCCCGTTAATGGCAGAAAGGCTTATGTTTTGAGTAACTGCAACTTCACTGGAAGCCCCATTTGTAGAAGAACTTTCGGCACTGCTATGAGATACCGTAATCGATTGCCCGAAAGATGCATAACCCTTTTTAGAAAAGCTGATATAATGCTTGCCAACTGTTAGTCCACTAATATAGTAATAGCCACTGGCATTGGTGGAGTCCTTAATTGCATTATTATCAACGGAAACTTCAACTTTTATCGGATCATTGTTATGGTCAGTAACAACGCCACTTATTTCCCCAGGACCGCTAGCTACAAAATCTTTTTGACAACTGTAAAGCAACACTGTTAAAAAACAAATGAACAAGAACAAGATTGAAAATCTTTTCATGATAGGAGTTTTGAAAATTAGATAAAACGTTTTTTAGGGCCGGCAATTTATTGATAATCTTTGCTAAGTGATTAGCGGGCTACACTCTTGTTTGATTAATGACCCTAATATGTTGGTAAATAGCAATATTTTTTTGATTAATGATCGTAAAGTCAATATGTTAATAAAACAAGGGTTAATTGCATTTTGTAATTATTTTACTGATAATAAGCATATTGATTACAATTGTTCAAGTTAACTATCCTCATTGCCTTGTAATAACAGTGACGTTTTTTTATTTTTTGCACTCCCCGAGATTACTTATAACTTTGCAGTCAAAATTTAACGATACATGTCTGTATTTAAAGAAAATACAAATACTTCAGCCCCTAAGTTCAGTATGGCTTCCCCTGTGGTTGCCAACGATTTAAAGGTATACATGGAAACCTATGGTTGTCAGATGAATGTCAACGACAGCGAGGTGGTCATGTCAATTTTAGAACAACAGGGATTTGAATACACCACGGTGATGGACGATGCCGACCTGATCCTGGTCAATACCTGTTCCATTCGCGAAAATGCCGAACAGCGCGTACGTGGCCGGCTCAATGTGTTCCGATTGATGAAACGGAAAAAGCCTTCGCTGCTCATTGGTGTTATCGGCTGCATGGCTGAGCGGTTAAAAGAACAACTGCTCGAAGAACAAAAGATGGTTGACCTGGTGGTTGGCCCCGATGCCTACCGCGATCTGCCCCAGCTTGTGCAGCAGGCCGGTAGCGGACGAAAAGCCGTTAACGTGTTGCTCTCGCGCGAAGAAACCTATTCCGATATCAGCCCTGTCCGTTACGATTCAAACGGTATTTCCGCATTTGTATCCATCATGCGCGGGTGCAACAATATGTGCGCTTACTGTGTGGTTCCTTACACTCGTGGGGGCGAGCGCAGCCGCGATGCACAGACCATCCTTCGCGAAGTCCGCGAACTCGTAGAGATGGGCTATAAAGAAGTTACCCTCCTGGGTCAGAACGTCGATTCGTACCACTGGACGGATACCTATACCAGCGACGAAATCAGCTTTTCACGGTTGCTGGCCCTGGTGGCACAGGTAAGTCCCGAACTGCGGGTGCGTTTCTCTACATCGCATCCTAAGGACATGACCGACGAAGTGCTTTATACAATGGCCAAATATCCGAATATCTGCAAAAGCATTCATCTGCCGGCGCAGTCGGGTAGTACGCGTATGCTCGAAATGATGAAACGCGGTTATACCCGCGAGTGGTATCTTGGCCGTATCGAGGCCATCCGCCGGATTATTCCCGAATGTGCCATCACAACCGATATTATTGCCGGTTTTTGTTCCGAAACCGAAGAAGACCATCAGGATACCCTCAGCCTGATGCGCGAGGTGGGATATGAATTCGCCTTTATGTTTAAATATTCCGAACGACCAAAAACGTATGCCCAGCGCAAGTATCAGGACGACATTCCGGAAGAGGTGAAAACCCGACGTTTACAGGAGATTATCGACGTTCAGATTGAGCTCTCGGCCGAGGCTAAAAAGGAGAAATTGGGCAAGACGTTTGAAGTGTTGATTGAAGGGGCCTCCAAAAAATCAGACGATCAATTTGTAGGACGGACATCACAGAATGAGGTGGTTGTTTTTCCGAGAGGGACCTATTCTATTGGCCAATATGTCAATGTAAAAGTAGAACGTTGTACCTCGGCAACACTTATAGGATCAATTATATAAAGGATTACCGATGAGCGAAAAAATAAAGGAATTCCGCGAATACCGGGCAAAGATGAACGAACGCATCCTGGCGCAGGATAATCTTGTGCTAAAACGGCTGTTTAATCTCGACACCAACACCTATACCGACGGGGCTTTGCCTTCGCAAACCAAGGAGATGCTCGGGCTGGTAGCCTCGATGGTGCTGCGGTGCGACGATTGCGTGAAATATCATCTCGAAAAATGCTTTGAGCAGGGCGTTACCACCCCTCAGATGATGGAAATTTTTGCTGTGGCAAACATCGTTGGCGGCACCATTGTCATCCCGCACACGCGCAGGGCGCTCGAATATTGGGAAGAACTCTCCCGATAGTTTTAATTTTCTTTGTACTTTCGCAGTTTAACCGATTTTAAATTTTCAGAATATGTATCGTACACACACCTGTGGTGAACTGAATATGAATTTTGTTGGCCAGACCGTGACACTAGCCGGATGGGTACAGCGCTCCCGCGATTTGGGAGGTATGACCTTTATCGATCTTCGTGATCGTTACGGCATTACCCAGCTTGCTTTTAACATGGAAACCAATGCCGCTATTTGCGACGAAGCCCGCAAGTTAGGCCGCGAATTTGTGATCCAGGTTACCGGTAAAGTAGCCGAGCGCTACAGCAAAAATGCTAATCTGCCTACAGGTGATATCGAAATTATTGTTGATAAGATTACCATATTGAATGCTGCGGTAACCCCGCCTTTCACCATCGAAGACGAAAGTGATGGCGGCGACGAGCTCCGGATGAAATACCGTTACCTCGACCTGCGTCGTAAGGTTGTTCGCCAGAACCTCGAACTGCGTCACCGCTTGGCCCAGGAAATCCGCAAATACTTAGATGGTCAGTCGTTTATGGAAGTTGAAACGCCTGTGCTCATTAAATCGACTCCCGAAGGCGCCCGCGACTTTGTCGTTCCTTCGCGCATGAATCCCGGCCAATTCTATGCTTTGCCGCAATCGCCGCAAACCTTTAAGCAATTGCTTATGGTTTCGGGTTTCGACCGTTATTTCCAGATTGTAAAATGCTTCCGCGACGAAGACCTCCGTGCCGATCGTCAGCCAGAGTTCACCCAGATAGACTGTGAAATGTCGTTCGTTGAACAGGACGACGTGCTTAATATTTTTGAAGGGATGATCAAGCATCTTTTCAAAACCGTAAAAGGAATTGAATTCGACAAGCCTTTCCTTCGCATGCCTTTCGAAGAAGCCATGGACAGTTATGGTAACGATAAACCCGACCTTCGTTTTGATATGAAGATTCACGAGTTGACGGACAGCGTGAAAGGCAAAGGTTTCAGCATTTTCGACCAAGCCGCTTATATCGGCGGTATATGTGCCGAAGGTTACTCCGAATATACCCGAAAACAGCTCGACGAGCTTACCGAGTGGGTTAAGCGTCCGCAAATTGGCGCTAAAGGTTTGATTTATATTAAATACAATACTGACGGAAGCTTTAAATCGTCCATTGATAAATTTTTCTCTGTCGACGAACTAAAAGCAATTGCTGATCAGTTCAACGCCAAAGCTGGCGACCTGATCCTTATTCTTCCGGGCGACAAAAAGAAAACACTCGGACAGTTGAGCGAGCTTCGCCTGGAAATGGGCTCTCGTCTTGGTCTTCGTGATAAAAATAAGTTTGTTCCACTTTGGGTTGTTGATTTTCCGCTTTTCGAGTACGACGAAGAATCGGAACGTTATTATGCCATGCACCACCCGTTTACTTCACCTAAACCTGAGGATATTCAGTATTTTGAAGTCGATCCGGGCCGCATGCGTGCTAACGCTTACGACTGCGTGATGAACGGTGTTGAGCTTGGTGGTGGTTCTATCCGTATCCACGATCAGAAACTCCAGCAACTCATGTTCAAAACCCTTGGGTTTACGCCCGAACAGGCCGAATACCAGTTTGGCTTCCTGATGAACGCCTTTACCTACGGTGCGCCGCCTCACGGTGGTATTGCTTTTGGTTTCGACCGTCTGACTTCCATGTTTGCAGGCCTCGATTCTATCCGCGATACTATTGCGTTCCCTAAAAATAACGCCGGTCGCGATGTAATGGCCGAATGTCCGTCGCTCATTTCGGACGAGCAACTGGAAGAATTGAATATTAAAGTAGATATAAAAGAAAAATAGTATAATTCTGGAAGAGGAAGAAGTTAAGGGGAGTTAAAGGAAGTTATAAGGACTTTTTCTAACTTCCCTTAACTCCATCTAACTTCCCTTAACTTTACAAAATGATTTCCGAAAAAGCTTACGTTTTGTTATCCGGCGGACAGGATTCGTTCGTTTGTTTGGTGTGGGCGCTTCAGCAATTTGAAGATGTTGAGGCTGTGAGCATTCAATATGGCCAGCGGCATAACCGGGAGCTTTTTTATGCTGCGGAAGTGGCTAAGCATTTTTGTGTAAAGCATACGGTTTACGATATTGGCGATTTTATTACGGCCATGTCCGACAGTACGCTGCTTAGCTCCGGCGATCATAACGCGAGCCATAAAGTTGCGGGTAACCTTCCGGCAAGCTTTGTGCCCAACCGTAACGGCATTTTTCTGACGGTTATTTCCAGCCATGCTTTCCGCAACAACGAGAAACATATTAACCTCGTTACCGGAACCTGCGAAACCGATTTTTCAGGCTATCCCGATTGCCGCGACAACTATATTAAAGCCAAAGCTCTGGAGCTTTCGCTTGGCCTCGATCGTCCGGTTACTATTTATACCCCGCTGATGTGGAAAAACAAAGCAGAGACCTTTGCAATGGCCGCCGATGCTGGAAAATTTAAAGAGTTGATAGAACTTACCCTTACCTGCTATAACGCCGACGAAACCTTACACAAGTGGGGACGAGGATGTGGCGAATGCCCTTCGTGCAAGCTCCGCAAACGTGGCTATGAGGAATATGTTGACATGGCTAAAAAATAAGCATATTGGAGCCAACCTTTTTTCTTTCCGAAATATTTGAATCTATCCAGGGCGAAGGGAACTATGCCGGAGCAAACAGTTTGTTCCTGCGTTTTCAGTTCTGTAATTTCACCTGTTCGTGGTGCGATACCAAATATACATGGTTTAAGGATTCCGGAGCTTTTAAGGCTTTTTCAGCTGAAGAAATAAAGGAAAAAATAATTGCCTCGCAATCACCCAACGTCATTTTTACCGGCGGGGAGCCAACGCTGTATCCGCTCGATAAACTGGTCGTTCCCGGAAAGAAACTTCACGTTGAAACCAACGGATCGATTATTCCCGTTCTTCCACTCGATATTACGCTCGCCGATAATAACCGGATGACTCGCGAAGCCATGGACGAAGCCGTGATTAGTCGGTTTAACTGGGTAGTCTCGCCAAAGCTGTCCAATTCGCGGCAGAAGGTTAACGAAGAAAGCCTTCGTTTCTGGGCATCGCGCGAGTATTGCATCTTTAAGTTTGTAGTTCGCAACAGTGCCGACATGGACGAAGTTGAAAGCCTTATCAATCAATATGCCATTCCGAAACAAAAAGTTTACGTAGCACTCGAAGGGCAAACCCTCGAATCGCAACTCAAACCCGATCTGGTTGACGAGATTGTACGTCGCGGCTGGAACTTTTCGCCCCGCCTACACGTTTTACTGTGGGGAACGAAAAAGGAAAAATAACCATAAATAGATAAAGCGGCAATAAAGCAGATTGCAAATTTCGCCTGGTTTTGAATGAATAACATAATATAGCATAAAACAAGGTCTTGAATCTTGGTTCTTGGCTCTTGAATCTAAAACAATGAAATACGTAGTTACCAAAGAATTCAGGTTTGAAGCAGCCCATCGGCTGTTAAAACATTATTCGGGCAAATGTACCAATAACCACGGGCATTCGTGGCTTGTACGCCTGCACCTCGAGGGCGAGAACCTTGACGAGAAGGACATGCTCATCGACTTTCAGGAGCTCAAAGCTTTAAAAGTCTGGATAGACGACCAGCTCGACCATGCTTCGTTGCTTTGGGAACAAGACCCTATGCTTGACTATATTAAAAGCTCGGGGCAACGCTTATATGTGACCGTCAAGAACCCGACTTCGGAGCATATTGCCGAAGTTATCCTGAAGGAAGCAATTCGTTTATTTGAGAACTCGCGCATCCGTGTAAAGTGTATTGAAGTAAACGAAACATGCACCACAGGAGCGAAGATTTACCCTTAAAAATCAATAACAATATATGGCCGATTTTAATTTTTTGGGCAAGAAAGTCAATGCCCCATCCAAACAGCTTGATACTTTTCCAAAACCTGCCAATGTTCAGGTGGTAAAGTTCGAGAGCAATGAGCTTACTAGCTTTTGTCCGGTGACAAGTCAACCCGATTTTAACACGGTAACCATTGAGTTTGCTCCGGATAAATTGTGTGTGGAAAGTAAAAGCTTAAAGCTTTATCTGTGGTCGTTTCGCGAGGAAGCTATTTTTGCCGAAGGCTTGGCCAATACCATGGCCGAAGACCTGTACAATGCACTTCAACCGCATTGGGTAAAAATTACGCTGATGCAAAATATACGTGGTGGCTTACAATTATCGGTAGTTGCTGAAAAGAAAAAAGGGAGCGAATAAATTTCACTCCCTTTTCCCTTATATTTAAAAGTCAACGTACTAGTTGTTTTTTATTTTTTCATATTCCAGCAAAAGGCAAGGTAAGGCAAAATCACAATATTCAATAGCATTCATCACGAGCTCCTGAACTTCCTTTGCTTTTTCCTCATCCGGGATGCGGGACAACTCCTCAGAGAATATTTCGATAGTTTTCATATTTTTTACAATGGCCCCAAATCCCATCAGCGGAAGGATGGGTATAAATTTGTGAGAAGCCATCCGTAACCCCTTCCAATCTTGTTGTTCAAGAGTTTGTTTCAGTTTGGTCATAACTTCGGGAAGGGTTGCAATGCACTGATCCAGCATTCCTGTGACAAAATCATCACCTATACTCGAATAACTCATTAAATATGACAGATCAATCTGCACTTCTTCTATTTGAGCCATAATAATATATTCTCCTGTAAATTAAACAATAGCATCTATAAGTATAAACATTTTTTGCAGATTAAGCGATATTCAATGCCTTAATGAGTAAAACTTAAACGAGGTCTCCCTAAACAAAAAATCATCTGATAATTTAGCGAAACTAATAATTTAGAATTAATTATAAACCACATACTGAGACAAAATATTCAGGCATTTACAACAAAATTTCAGAGCCGATTACCATTTCAATGCTTCCTGCCTTGGGAATAGACGATCCCCCTTTCTTCGGAAAATGCAAAAATATATTATGGTTTTTTCCCAAATCCCTTCCGAGTCATTTCCCCCCATTCTTTTTTTCCTTTAAAAAAATAATCGTAATTACCTTTAAGGCTCCAATAAACACCTAAGGGGTGGAATATAAAGGGTTCGAGCATTGCTGTTAAAATTAATTTCAGGATATCAGTTTTTCGGGTATATTGATGAAATGAAATTTCTTCAGCAACAATCGCCCACATCGAGAACATCACCGAAAGGCTGTAAACAAAAATGAACAAGATGAGGAAAACCATAAAGTTGATATTTCCTCCGATAGCCAGAAACGTAAAATAAATAAGGCCAAAGAACTCGGTAAACGGGGCCAACCATTCGAAAAAAAACCAATAAGGAAAGCTTATAAGTCCCAATCGACCGTACTTCGGGTTAGCAAACATTACTTTATGCATGCGTAGCGAATCGATTGTTCCTCTGGCCCATCTGTTCCTCTGACGGCCCAATATGTTTAGAGAATCAGGAACTTCTGTCCAACATAATGGATCGGGAATGAAGGTTACCAAGTATTTCCCCAGGTTGTGATCGTGCATATACCGCCGCATGCGAACAACGAGCTCCATATCTTCTCCCACGGTTTTATGGTTGTACCCTCCGGCTTTGACTGCAATTTCACGATCGAACAAACCAAAGGCCCCCGAAATAAGCAATAATCCGTTAAGTTTACTCCAGGCCATCCTGCCAAGGATAAAAGCCCTAAAATATTCCAACACTTGAAATCGAGCCCAAAGGTTTTTTGGTAAGACGACGGTCTTAATTCTTCCGTTTTCGATTTCGCATGAATTGGCAACCCGCACTACTCCTCCGGAGGCTATCACTTTTTTATCTTTTTCTTCAATAAATGGCTTTACCATTTTCAATAAGCCATCGTATTCAATAATACAGTCAACATCGATGGTGGCAAATAACCGTTTGGAAGAAACGTTGATGCCTGCATTGAGGGCATCGGCTTTACCTCCGTTTACCTTGTCAATGAGCGTTAGCTTGCTGAAAGCCGGATTGGGAGATTTATATACACCTCGTATCGGCTGGCATTCAATTTGGTAGTTAACGGCAAAATCTACCTTCACCATATTATATTCTTCAATCATGCGCTCAAGGGTATCGTCTTTACTTCCGTCGTTGACAATAATAACTTCAAAATCAACGTAATGTAACGATAGTAGCGACCGGGCATTTTCCACAATGGTTTTACCTTCGTTATAGGCCGGAGCCAGAATAGAAACGGAAGGTGCTAGTGGAGACGTCATTATTGGAGAAAGATCGACATATCGGTTTTTTCTCAGATAATGAATCAATGCTATTGCCGATAATATAGCCAAAGTAAAGTAGATGGTAAATATAACCACGCAGTAGATTAATAAACCAAAATCGAGCAATTTCTGAAGATAGTAAACATAAAGTTCCATGGCTAAATTCGTTTATCATTTACATGACGTATCAGGGAACGAAGTTCGTCGTCGGCTTCAACAAATGAAATTTTAATGATGTCTTCGCCAGTACGGTTGGTATTTTGCAACGCTTTTAAAGCAGCTAACCTTATGGCATAATCATGTTCTTCCTTAATCGTTTTTATTAACCACGGCTGACAGCTTTGAATCGGGAGACGCTGAATTACCTTCAAAATATTAATTTTATTCTGGTAGGTTTCGATCTGATAAAAATTCATCAATGGCTCAACAGATTGTGGAAGCGATAACTGACCCAATGCAAAAATAGAAGCTTCTCTTATTCGAGGGCTACCATGCCGAAGCAACTCAATAATTCGGTCATAATTGTTAACCTGACCTAAATGTCCTGATAACCTTAATGCAAAAATAACTACCGTATCATTGGATGATTCGAACAGTGGTTCAAGGTTAATGTTTTGATTTTCATGTTCTATCGCGTTTATAATATGAATGTACTCATATTCCGAAAGCGTATATTTGTAAAATTTAAGGAACGATAATGCATCGGGCGAATCATCGAGTCTTATCAGGGCAATTTGAGCTTCCATCCTCAAGACTTCGTTACGGCTACTTATTAATTGTTGAATTAGCGTAATAGGGGCTTTGTAATCAAAGCATGCCGCTTCCTGCACTGCCTTAATTTTTTTAGGCCATCGTCCGTATCTAAAAGCTCTTCCGGCGTCTTCTGTAAGTTTTAGTTTGTAGTACAAATCTTTGGCTATAAATGCGATGTCGCCTGTCAAGTTTTTATGAAGTGTCATTAATTGCCGGGATATTAAATTTCGCCGGTAGCGGGACTGGCGAGCGTTTCGGCTTAATTTCCGGAGAGCAGTCATGGCTTCTCTAGAATCCGGATCATTATAAACATAATTGATAATGTAGTTTTGATACAGATTTTGTAAATGCTTGCTAACAACTGAAATAACAGTTTTTATAATTCTTGATACGATTACAAATCCAAAAAATAAAATTGTATTAATGTTAAATACAAAAATGCAGTACAAAATAATGTTGAGGCGGACAGACATGGCTCTGGTTTCTGCGAAATAAAGCGAAATAAACTGTTGAACCACGTTAAAACTATAAATGGCACTAACGACTACCCAACAAATAAGTACAAAAAAAATGAAGTAACTAAAAAGATTAAAATAACCTTGCGCAACAACATTTTGTATTCTCCGGTGAATAACAGCAATGATGATGATAAAAATAAGGACCCCAAAGGAGAAGTATTTATAAAATGGCAATCCAAACATCAAAATATCAATACTATTTATCCTAAAAAACGTTAACGCAAAATACGCTCCCCAAACACCAACAATAATTCCTACTAAAGACAGAATAATTGTTATATGTTTGGTTATAAATGATATAATTGACGATGTATTATTGCGATAGAGAAATACAAGAGGAACTAGTATGGCAAATAAGAAAGAGATTGTTTTATAGCCAGAATCGAGGAAGCAGACAATATCTGCTGTATTTACAGGGTGTCTTAAATATAAAACAAAGAGGAGCAACCCTGAAAGACCTATGATAAACAAGTGAATAAAGTAGCTTTTCAATAAATGAATAAAATAAGCATATCTTGAACTAACCCTGAAATTAACAATCAGCAGGAATATCACCATTAAAAAAGATGATATTTTATACAAGGCTAAACCGCTGTTAATAAAAAAAACCATTCCTGATTGTGTAGATTTTTACTGTATAACAGACAATTGCAAAACTTTAGGCTTTATTTGATTTTTGACCAATTGTGGTACAATGTATCGGGAATAATATGATTGGTGGAACAAACATAATTGTTGAGCCTTTTAAAATTTTCAAAGTCTTTCTGCAATTCTTTGGTTTGTTCCGTTTTATCAACGGCATCAATGGTAAGATTATCGTTAATATTATATAGAACGTTGGAAGATAGAAAGTTCAATCCTTTTATGTAATCGACCATCTCGTTTTTGTTGCGCATCAGGGGGTAGGCATGTATATTCCTGAAAGTTCTAATAGTATCGAGCCCAATCCCCATCCAATGAGCCAAGCTGGGGAATTTCATGTCGTAATTATTGCTTAGGAATGCTAATATGCTAGGAGTTATATCAAACTGGACGGAAACAGACGAAAATTTTGCCGGGCGCTTCAACATAGGTGAATAGATCACCAAAGGCACGTGAAACCTGTCGAGCTGCGTGCTTATCGGAATTTCGGGCATACGATGATCGCCCGTAATCACAAAAATGGTGTTCTTAAAATCCGGTCGTTTGGAATACGCTGAAATGAAATAGCGCAAAGCATCATCGAAATAAAGCATGGAAGCAAACTGAGGCTTGTAGTTTCTTCGTTCCCTTTTTTCTTGTTCGCTAAGATTTAACGTATTAAGTTGGGCCTCAAACCTGTTGTTATAATACTCTTGATTGGGGACTCTGAAAGGATCGTGCATGGCAAGGGTAAGCGCAATATCCAGGCGGGGTTTGGTATTTACAACGGTGGCGGATTCAAGTATTTTTCTGAAAATTTCCCGATCACCATATCCCCAGGCAAATCCTTTATTATTTGCAGGAAGCTTGGAATAACCCGGACCAAACGATTTTGTATCCGTGATTTTATCAATACCCTGAGCATGCATAAATACATCCATCAGGTCGAAATGAGCATCGCCTCCATATATAAAACTGCTTTGGTAGCCCTGAGATTTTAGCAACCGAATCAGCGAGAGATGACGTGGCATTTTGTCATTCAACTCATTAAAACCCTTATCCCCAAACGGGAGAGACCCAAAGACGGATGGTAATACCGCAAATGTCCGACCTCCCGTACTCAAGAAATTCTCCCAATATAAACTTTTTTGCATCAACGAATCAAGGAATGGGGTAAAACTTCCCAAATAAGCATTTTCGCCACTATACGCCCTGCCCAAACTCTCGACCAAGATGAATACTAAATTGGGCTTTTGACTTTTATTAATCGTAAAAAAATTACCCAAAACATCCGTCGAATCAACAGTATGCAGAAGTGGGTATTCCTTGTTTACATAATGAAATGAAATTTTCGACGAGCCAACATTCAGTTGGTTAAATGACAGACTTTTCCGCTGATTACGTTTATCTTCCTCTTCTTTAAAGTAATTGTATGTTTTGGAAATAAAGAAGCCCAATTTATTACTCGCTAAATACGACTCATATTCTGTCTTAAACCGTCCGGACGAAGGTGAAGAATAATCATTCAACAAAAGACTTATAGCCACTGCTATGTAAAAAAAGTAGAAGACAAGATTCGGAAAATTTTTGTTTCGTAAAAGCCACCATAAAAAAGCTACAAAAGCCAGAAATAGTAAAAACGGCATCAATGTTAATACCCTAAGCCCTCCGGATGCGCCAACGGTATGACTGATTTCGGAAAAAGAATAACCGAACAAATCAGATCCGAGTGGTACCAGGGAGGTGGCAAAATATAACTGCAATACGATGGATGTAATCGTTATAAGGATAACACACGCCCCAAAAAACCATTCTGCAACACGTGATTTTAACAAAAATAAAAGACAATAGGGAATTACCAGAAACGCACATATCCTCAAAAAAACATAACCATCGCACAGTAATCCATAGAATTCGGCCCGAAGGCTGCTTTGAGAAAAATGACAAGTACTGCAAATCGCAAATGCCTCGTAAATACGAAGGGTTATAATAACCAGAAGAAGAATCGCACAATAAGCGATATAACGCCGTGTCGCGTGCATTAACCGTTCGAGCGACGTGGATGAGGTTTCTTCCATAAACGATAATTTTCAGATGTCTGATAAAAAAATATACTCGTCTCTTTAAATAGCTACCTTACAATGTACTAAAATATACGCCGAACCGTGATGTCTATCGTAAATTTATTACGGAATAATGAAGAATAGTATTCTTCCCGCTCATAGGCTGTACTTAATCCATAGTACCAAAGTCTGGCAAAATGCTGATTATAGCTGATTTTTATTTTATCGGATTGTAATCGGATGTTATCGGCAGATTGGAGGTACTTGTGAATATCATCGGGCGAGGAGCCGTGACTGTACTGAATTCCAAGATAGTTTTCGGCTTCGGCAAAATAACGTCTCACTTGGAAAATGCTGGTAAAAGAAACATTTCCGCCACTTGGTGTGACGAATGGACGATAGCTTAACCAGTAATTCCCAAGGTATTTACCTACCGAACCTGTATAAATGGCAACATCTGAAGTGGCAAATTTCAGATAACGAAGTCCCAATGATGCCTCAAAACCGGCAGGAAGGTTCTCGTAGAACTCAGCACCACTGCGGTATTTGGGGAATAAACCGGATGCCGAATATCCCAGGTTGAGGTACATATAATTGTTCATCCCGGTTTTCGGATAAGCATCGGCTTCAACCTGCAATCCATTACTTTCGAAACGGTTGGCATAGTTTAACCGGCCAATCATCGTCCCTATCGCCGTTTTTCGGGAATATTGCAGGTACGACCAATACCAGGGCTGCCCACTGCTAAAAAAATCGGTTACGTAATTAACGGATAAACTGTTTTTCATATTGGAGACTTCCAATGTCGAGAACAATGACTTTGCTTTCTCATTGTCCGGATTTACTTTCAGCAGCTTATTGATTTCAACGATGGCCTCATTGTACTTTTTAAGATTTTGAAGTGCCTCTGCTTTTTGGAACAGATACTCTTCGTTGGCAGGAGTATTGGCTAAAGCGGCATTGACAATATCAAGAGCTGCCGTTGGATTTCCGGCCCATAATTCAACATTTATGCGGGCGTTGGTCACTTCTTCGCTGGTTGGCAATTTTCCTGCAACTTGTTTCAGCGCGTTACGGGCATCATCGTACTTCCTGTCCCAAGAATAAAGTAATCCCAAATAGAAGCGTACATCATTGTCATCTTTTGCTTTAAGAATATCCCGACATAACTTTTGGGCATCGCCATAATTATTGCTTTTAGCTAATTGCTTAGCCCGAGAAAATAGCGAATCAGTATTGGAGGTATTTTGAGCCTGCAAACCCCAATGCCCTCCAATTAAAAACAGGAAATTTAAACAGACGATAAACTGCTTCATCTATTTTGTTTGATTAATAATTTTTTAATACGCAATAATAACTCATTGGGACTAAATGGTTTGGTAATATAATCATCGGCTCCCATTTCCAGAGCTTTTACTACGGTATCTTCCTGCCCAATTGCCGAGAGCATTACCAGGGGGGTACTTCTTTGAAGCGTTATGCGTAAATAGCTAAGTATTTCCAGCCCATTGGCATAAGGCATCATAACATCGGAGATGATAAGATCGGGGTTCTGTTCCGTTATCTTCTCCATACCTTCTTTCCCGTCGGCTGCAAGTATTACCTCGTATCCTTCCCGTGCCAGTTTAAACTCGATGGCTTTAAGTACAATTACTTCATCTTCAATTACTAATATTTTCATTTTGCAAATTATTCCTTAATTTTTCCATATTCCTGTAAAAGCTCAGTTAATGCAAGTTGACAATATTCGATAGCGTTTAAAACAAGATTGCGGAGCTCTTTCTCTTTTTCCGGATTATACGTTTTAGAAAGCTTCTCTATTGCTTGCATATCGCTTAAAATTGCCCCAAAACCGGCAAACGGAATTACAGAAATAAATTTATGGGATTCCTCATACAATTTTTCCCAGTTTTGTTGTTCGAGGTTAAGCTTAAGCTTAGGGATTACATCCATAACGGATTCGATACATTGTTCCATCATATCGCTCATAAACTTCTTATTGCCATTGGAATAATCAATTAGATATGATAAATCGATATACTGTAAATCGTTACGTTGTGCCATAATCAAAAATATAATTTAAAAATTGTGGTGTAAAATGTAGAGACTTCAATGACATTGAAGCTTAAGCAACTTTTTAAAATTATAAATAAATTTTACTAAAAGATAAAAAGCTTCCTAATTAATATTTACAGGGCTTTTAAGTTGGTTTTACGGACGATGCCCGCACTACCAACTGCGATTTCAATACTACCTGCATGGGTACCATTTTTTCACCTTGCTTGCCCTGACGTAAAAAAAGGCGGGCGGCCTCCTGACCAATCTCATAAGTAGGGTGCATTACATTGGTAAGCTGAGGATCTACAAGGGTAGCATGGAATTCGTCGGTAATTGCTACTAGTGAAATATCGTCAGGAATGCGTAATCCCTGGCGTTTGATTTCTTTCATGGCGGCAAACGAAACGGTATCGTTAACACTAAAAATTGCATCAGGAGGTTTGGGTAACGACAACAACTGACGGGTAGCTTCGGTAGCTTCGCTTTCGGTGAGGTTGGTAAATTTAATCAGAGACTCGTCAGCGGAAAATCCGCAATCGGCCAATCCGCTGAGATAACCTTCGTAACGATCTTTGGCAATGCTCAACGTTTGTGGCCCGGCAATATGGGCAATACGTCGGGCTCCTCCGTCATAAAAATGAATGGTGAGTTCCCGTGCAATTTCGCGGTTATCGGTCACAACGCTCGATACTTCAGACGTTCGGCAAATTCTGTCGAAGAATACCAGTGGCATCTCGTTATTGATAATTTTGTCGAAATGATTGTAGTCGACCGTATCCCTCGCAAGACATATAATTAAACCTTCCACCCTCGACATCAGGAGGTTTTCGATACATTCCTTTTCTTTTTCGTACGATTCGTTAGATGAACTGATAATGATGTAATACCCATTTTCTTTGGCCACCTGCTCAATACCACTAATAATAGATGAGTAAAAATACGTTACAAGGTCGGGAACAATAACGCCAATGGTTTTGGTTTGCTGGCGCAAAAGTCCCATAGCCAATGGGTTAGGTGAGTAATTCCATTCGCGAGCTAAAGACTGTACTTTGGCCGTAACTTCCGGGCTGATATCGGGATGGTTTTTCAATGCCCGCGAAACTGTTGATATTGAAACCTGTAAGGCCGAAGCGATATCCTTTAAAGAAACCGGGTGTTTTGTCATTTGATTTTCAGATATTTATTACCAAATCTAAGCTAAAGATCATTTTAAAGTATGTTTTACAACATAATTTATGTTCCGCAAAGCTTTGCGCAAAGCTTTGCAAAAATAATACCAATTTCAGCTATTGCAATCCATGAAATCTTTTAGGAGTTTTGATGTGTTTGTGCAGCAAAATTCTGCATTTAATTTTAACAAAAACGGCTTATAACTAAAACTTAACATCATTACTACTATATAATGGAATACAAAGAAATAGGTAAAACCGGGATAAAAGTTCCTCCTATTGTTTTCGGCACAAGTGCATTAGGAAATTTATACGAAGCCCTGAGTGATGATACCAAACTTAGCATCGTGAGCGAAGCTTTTGCCCACATGCCCAAACCGGTAGTGTTTGACAGCGCTGGAAAATACGGAGCGGGACTGGCTCTTGAAATGCTGGGCAAATGTCTGCATAAATTAAATATAAGCCCTGAAGATGTTATAATCAGCAATAAACTGGGCTGGATACGGACTCCGCTAACTACTCCCGAACCCACTTTCGAACAAGGCGTTTGGATGGATCTTAAAAACGATGCTGTCCAAAATATCAGCTACGACGGTATCATTACCTGTTGGGAACAGGGCAATGAACTGCTCGGAGGTACCTACAAACCCCAACTGGTTTCGGTTCACGACCCGGACGAGTACCTGAATACCGCCACTTTCGATGAGGAAAGGAGAATACTTTTTAGCCATATTCTCGACGCTTATAAAGCCCTTTCGGACCTGAAAGCACAGGGAAAAGTAAAAGCTGTGGGCATTGGCGCTAAAAACTGGAAAGTCATCCAACAGGTTTCGGAACATATCGATCTCGATTGGGTGATGTTCGCCAACAGCATGACTATCATGAACCATCCGGCTGATCTGCTCGAATTTATGGGCAAACTTCACAAAAAAGGCGTGAGCATCATCAACTCGGCAGTATTTCATGCAGGGTTTCTCACCGGAGGCTCATTTTTCGATTATAAGCTCATTAAGCCCGATACGGAAGAAAACAAAGCCAAATTCAGATGGAGAGACGACTTTAACGTCATTTGTAAAAAATTCGACATTAAACCGGCTACGGCATGCGTTCAGTTTGGGATGACTGCTCCCGGCGTGGTTAGCATATCGCTGAACACCTCTGCACCTAAACGGGTAAAAGACAACGTCGCATCGGTAGTTGCCGAAATTCCAAAAGGTTTTTGGGCAGAGATGATACAAAAAGGACTAATCAGCAAAGATTATCCATATCTTGGGATTTAATAACAACCTAATACGTAACATTAATAACATTTAATTCATGGAAAAGCACAAACTGACGACCAAAGATTTTTTGGTCCCGTTTATTCTGATTTCTTCTTTATTTTTTTTATGGGGTATTGCCCACGGTATGCTTGATACGCTAAATAAGCATTTTCAGGATATGCTACACCTGTCGAAAGCACAGTCCGGCATGATCCAGTTTTCGGTCTATACCGCTTATTTTTCGATAGCTTTACCTGCCGGCTATTTTATGCGTCGCTTCGGGTATAAAAAAGGTATTATTTTAGGATTATCGCTTTTTGCAAGTGGAGCATTCTTAATTGCTGCCACGTGTTCGTTCGAATCATTTTGGTTGTTCCTTGTCTGTTTGTTTATTATGGGATGTGGACTTGCAACCCTCGAAACAGCAGCCAACCCCTATACTACTAAACTTGGACCAAAGGAATCGGCCGAACGCCGTATTAACTTTTCTCAGTCGTTTAACGGACTAGCGTGGGTTATCGGGCCACTAATCGGATTGTTTATTTATGGAAATCAGAGCAACGTTGCTGGAGAAAAATTAAGCTCCATGATTCTGCCTTACTGTGTTATAGGTACCGTAGTTTTGTTGGTTGCGCTTCTTTTTCTGAAGGTTAAACTTCCTGAAATTACAGAAGAGACTGAAGAATTTAACCATAATGCAGCCTCCGCTGCCGACGAAGCATTTCATCATAAACCGCTGATCAAACAACGTCATTTTGTTTTTGGAGTAATCGCACAATTCTCTTACGTTGCCGCTCAAACTGGTATTTTCAGTTACCTCATCAACTTTGTAACTGACGAAAGCCAAAATCCACATTTCGATGTAGCCAAAGGCCCCATATTCCTGTCTATCGGCTTTGCATTGTTTATGATTGGCCGTATGTCCGGAAGTTATTTCATGCGTCTTTTCCAACCCAATAAAATGTTGGCCTTATATGCCCTATTATGTTGTGTCCTGTTGCCGGTAGTAAGTGCCAACCTTGGCTGGATTTCGCTTATCTGCCTCTATTCAACCTTCTTCTTTATGTCCATTATGTTCCCGACAATCTTCGCACTTGGGATTAAAGACTTAGGCCCCAAAACAAAAAAGGCTGCATCGTTTATTGTGATGGCCATTGTTGGAGGAGCGGTTTTCCCTCCGGTAATGGGTCTCATCGCCGATAAATTTAATATGTCCATCGGATTTTTTGCTCCTATTCCGTTCTTCTTGTTTATCCTTTATTATGCCTTAAAGGGAAGTGTGATAAAAAAATAGAATAATGGAATACCTCGAAAATACAACTTATACCTCGTTCAAGCGTTTTTGTAAGACGTTGGAACTGCGTAATAATCCGGATTTGATTGCAGCCTATAAAAAGGCTCACTCAAAAGGCCAGGTCTGGCCCGAGATTACCCAGGGCATGCGCGAAGTGGGGATTCTCGATATGGAGATTTACCTCCTTGGAACCAGGCTTTTTATGATTATGGATACTGTTCCGGATTTCGATCACGAAAAAGCCATGGCAGAGTTGGCCACCAAGCCTCGTCAGGCCGAATGGGAAGCGCACATGGCTCAGTTTCAGGATTCTTCCGCTGAGGCTACGGCCGACGAAAAATGGCAACTCATGGAGCGTATCTTTAAATTTGGAGAATAGATTATTAAAGTAATTAAGTGATTAAGGAATTAGGTGATTGAGATAAATCTTAATTATATAATTACTTAATCACTTAGTTTCTTAATTATTTCATCACTTATAACAATGAAAATAGATAGTCACCAGCATTTCTGGATTTTTAACGAATACGACTATGGTTGGATGGGCGATAATATGCAGGTTATAAAGAAAGACCTTTTGCCTTCCGACCTAGCCATTGAATTAAATAAAATTGGGTTCGACGGTTCGGTAGCCGTACAAGCCCGCCAGAAGTTAGAGGAAACACGGTGGCTTCTCCGACTGGCCGATCAGAATGACTTTATTAAAGGCGTAGTTGGTTGGGTCGACCTCCGTTCCCCTGATATTGATGCCCAACTGGCCGAATTTGCCGCACATCCCAAAGCCGTAGGCGTGCGCCATGTGATTCACGACGAACCCGATGACGATTTCATGCTTCGTCCCAACTTTGTGGCTGGGGTAAAGAAACTCATCAATTATAATTTAACATACGATATTCTTGTTTTTCCAAAACATCTGCCCAACACCGTCGCTTTTGTGGAACAATTTTCGGAAAATCAAATCTTTGTGATTGACCATATTGCCAAACCGCTTATCAAGGACAAAATCCTATCGCCATGGAAAGAAGATATGGAACGCCTGGCTAAGTTTCCTAATGTTTATGTAAAACTTTCGGGAATGGTTACCGAGGCCGACTGGGACAACTGGAAACCGACTGATTTTAAACCATATCTCGACACGGTTATCGGCGCATTTGGTACCAACCGCGTGATGATTGGCTCCGACTGGCCCGTGTGCCGTGTGGCCGGCGAATATCCACAGATAATGGGCATTGTTATGGATTACATCAACAGCCTTTCTGAATCCGAAAAAAACAAAATACTGGGAGGAAATGCCATTAAGGCATACAAGTTGAAACAGTAGAGGGTACTTAGTACCAAGTATTGAGACAGAATAACCTGAGTTTTAAAAAAGTCCCCCTTGGGGGGATTTAGGGGGGCTTCCCCTCTATTTAAATTCTTCATATAAATTAAAAATCAAGATGAAAGCTTTTGCAATTAAAGAGAAAGGCGTAGTTGACGCCATTGAAGTTGCCGAACCTAAGATGGGTGCAGGCGATGTTCTTCTGGAAGTTTATTTTATTGGCCTGTGCGGAAGCGACCTGAACTCCTACCGTGGGCTGATGCCTTTTGTAACCCTTCCCCGTATCCCGGGTCACGAGATTAGCGGTATCATTGTTGACAAAGGGTCTGAAGTTCCGGACACCATCAAAACCGGCGATTATGCCACCGTTGAGCCATATACCAACTGTGGTGTTTGCCCTTCATGCCGTCAGGGACGGGTTAACTGCTGTCAATTTAACCAAACCCTCGGCGTACAACGCGAAGGTGCTTTAACCCAACGCATCGCCGTTCCTTTCCAAAAAGTATTCATAAGCAAAAAACTCTCGCTGCACGAACTTGCTTTGGTTGAACCACTCAGCGTAGGTTATCACGGGGCTAATCGTGGCAACGTTAGCGAAACCGATACCGTGTTGCTGCTTGGTTGCGGAACTATCGGCATGGGTGCTTTATGTGCCACTGTTCGTAAAGGAGCTACCGTTATTGCCCTAGATATTGATGATGCCAAACTTGAAGTAGCCAAAAAGTTCGGAGCAACCTATACCATCAATTCGCTGAAGGAAGATCCCAAAGAAGCTGTGATGCGCTATACCAACAATGAAGGAGCCAGCGTAGCCATTGAAGCTGCCGGTACGCCCATCACCTTTAATCTTGCCCTCGAACTTGTTGCTTTTGCCGGCAGGGTAGTAACCATCGGCTATTCGAAAAACGAAACTGGCATCAAAACCCAGTTAATCGTAAGCAAAGAACTCAACATCTTCGGGTCGCGTAATGCTTTGCGCGTATTTCCATCGGTAATTAGCATGTTCGAACGCAAGGAAAAACCGTTCACCGATATGATTACCAAAGTATTTTCCTTCGATCAGACCCCCGAAGCCTTCAAATACTGGAACGAAAACCCCGGAACCGTATCCAAAATCCTGATTGACGTTAAAAATTAGCCTTTTTATTACGTTTTTGTCCTAAATATCGAAGACCGATTGGAATTTGCCGCGTTTCACACAACAATGGCAAATTCCAATCGTTTTTTTATGCTTTATAGTCAAATTTGGCAGATTCAACATTCAAAGTGCTAAATTGAACTTTAAAACGGCGAAATGAACATTGGGAATGGCAAAACTAACATTCAATCTGGCGAAATGAAATTTAAATTCCTTGAAATGAACGTTGGATTCGCCGAAATCAATGTTGAATTTGGCAAAATTGAATATCAGAAGAGCATTTTGGATATTGAAAGTGCCCCAGTTGACATTGATTTCCTTTATTTTATCTTTACCGGCACAACCCATCAACATGAACCTGTTTATTTACGATAAAACTTTTGAAGGATTTCTTACTGCGGTGTTTGAGGCGTACGAGTTTAAACAGGTGCCGGATAAAATACTGGGACAGGAAAACCGGCAAACGTTTCTTTTTGCCGAGGTACACGAGGTAATAACTGATGAAGAGAAGGCTGCACGTGTGTGGACAGGACTGCACAAAAAGCTTTCGGATAGTGCCTGTAAAATTTTATCGGTCGATTTTTTGTCGGAACTGCCCGATGTTGAGATGCTGCTTTTTCGATACATACAGAAAGCATTAGCGAGCAAATCCAACTATGAAAATAACTTTGGCGATGCCGATGTAATGGAGGTCATGCAACTTTTCCGCAAAGTGTCGCGCGAAGCCGAACGCGTGCGCATGTTTGTCCGCTTCCAGAAAACTGTCGATGATATTTATTTTGCCAGCTTCGATCCCAAATACAATGTGTTACCATTAACCATTAGCCATTTCGAAGACCGTTTTGCCGACCAGCGCTGGATTATTTACGATACCCATCGCAAATACGGTTATTATTACGATTTGGAATCGGTAACCGAAATCCGCCTCGACGACAGTAAGATACATCCCGTAACAGGCAAACTCGACGAATCTGCACTCGACGTTAACGAGAAACTTTTTCAGGAGCTCTGGAAGAAGTACTTTGAAAACATCGCTATTGCAGAACGACGTAATCCAGCACTTCACCAGAAATTGCTCCCGAAACGGTTCTGGAAATACCTTCCCGAAAAATAGCTTAGTTACTGCTACCTTCTCCCTGACTACTGCCGCCTCCGCCACTTTTAACATCGTCGTTTTGGATGCCCCGGCGAGCCTTCTTCACATTCAAATTCATCTTTCCAAAATTGTAGGTTACACTAAATCGTACGGTTTGCGCCAGATACGACGTCTCGTTGTGAACATAGAACGTAGCATCTTTTGAATCGTAAGTGTATTTCTTTTTGTGCCAGAAGGGGTCGCTTGCCGAAACGCTTAGCATCATTTTACGATTTAAGAGATATTGAGATGCGCCTAAACTGGTATAGAAAAAGGTGGAAGATTTTCCTTGCAACATAATATTGGGCGAATACATGCCACCGTTTACATTTACAGAACCATCCTTCCAGAGTACCCATCTTAAGCCTAATGAGCCGCGATAATTGAATCCTTCGTTAGTAATGGAGTATCCGTTATTGGCTTCGAGTTTGCTATAATTTGCACCTCCGTTAAAATAGACGTTAAACTTGACGGTAGGGCGATACGAAGTGTAAATATTCAATCCGTAGCGTTGATTCTTACCTATGTTTTTGTAAGTAGAGAAGGTTGCGCCATTAGGTTGAATTGTTGTAATCTGTTCAATGGAATTGTTTACAAAAGAAGCTGTTGATGATACCGATAAATTGAATTTGGGAGTATAAAGATTATACCCCAGTTCGAACGCATGCGATACTTCGGACTTTAGCGAAGGGTTTCCCTGGCTGACATTCATCGAATCAACATTGTTTAAGTAAGGGTTTAAGTACCAAATGCCTGGACGTGATAGGCGCTGCGTGTATGATGCTTTAAAGGTTTGCCCCTGTTTGGGCATATACGAAATGGTAATGTAGGGAACCAGGTTGAAAAGACGGTTTTTAAAATCGGTATTACTGCCGGAAGATTTGGACACACCGTCATTCCAGGTACGTTCGAGACGTACTCCTGTTTTGGTACTTAATTTTTTCCATTTAAAAACGTAGCCGGCATAAGCTCCCAATATATATTGATCGTAATCGAGGTCATTTCCATTGGTTTGCTTTACCTCGTCGCGGTAAGTTTCGGAGTTACTGGTATTCTGGCGAAGGATAAGTTTTGCCCCGCCTTCAATCTGGTGCATCTTGGTTAGCGGGTCGTAATAATCTATCTGTAAAGTTTGTTCCCTGCCCAATGCATCATTTTTAGAACGTTGGGTATACGACTGATAATTAGTTAACCCTGTAACGACAGTCGAATTGTTGGAAGTATTGGGATTATTATCGAGCTTATACGAAAAAGTGAGCGATTTATCTGGTTTCTTATATGTCTTTTGATAGTCGATATTTCCTGAAAGCGAGCCATAGCTGTTTTTACCATTGCGGGTATTAAAATAACTACGACTTACAACATGGTTAAGGTTTTGATATTCGTTGCTGTTCCATCCTTCATTTTTACTGGAACCTGTATATCCCCAGAATGACATACTGATGAGGTTTAGCGAGTCAATATCATAGCTGGCCTCTCCCGAAAAGCTGAATGAGTTTCCTTTGTAAGTTGTTTTCCCGGAATTGGTTAAAAAGTGATAATCGGTATTATTAAAATATTCACCGCTTCCGGCACTTTCTGCCCCCGGTTGTTTATACTGGTTACCAAAAATACGGGTAGAGAAACTGAATTTGTCAATTTTGGTTGCCAGATAAGTACTCCCGTTGAAACTTCCGCGCGAATCCATTCCGGCGCTTAAACTTCCGTTATATCCGCTCATCGTTTTTTTGAGGGTAATAATATTGATGATTCCGCCAACACCTTCGGCATCATATTTTGAAGACGGGTTGGTTATCACCTCAATATCTTTAATGGTATTGGCCGGGAAGCTTTTTAACACATCCTTAAGGTTTTTAGACATCATGGACGAACTTTTGCCGTTTACCAATACTTTAAAGTTCGATTGACCATTTAGTGTTATGTTTTCCTCGGCATCCACCGTAATGAGTGGAACTTTCCGGAGCATTTCCAAAGCATTGTTCGTCTGCGCCTCAGGGTCGGTCTCCATGCTGTAAACAATCTTGTCTACATCAACTCTTACCAATGGTTTCTGTGCAGTTACGGTAACTTCTTTTATTTCAATACCTTCTTCCAAGGTAAGTTTCCCCAGATCGGTATTAGCGTCGGTAACTTTTACAGGCATAGTTACCGCTTTATAACCAATAGCAGAAAGCGACAAGTTGTATTTACGGGGAGCCTTAAGATTAAGGGCAAAACGGCCTGACCCGTCGGTAGCCTGAACTTTTCGTTCTTTAGTGCTGTCGTTGCGTAATGTAACTGTAACGTAGGGAACTCCTTTGCCCGTAAGCTTTTCAACAATCTGGCCACTAACTTTGTAATTAATGAACTTGCTTTGCGCTAATAACGAAAATGAAATGGCAAAGCTTAGCAATAACGTTAATGAAAATTTCATAATGTAAATTAAGGTTGAGTTTGTTTATTTATAGGTTATTAAGAATTAATTTATGATTTTTATCGTGTACTTTATAGATAGCGTTTGTTGTTTAATTGCATTCAAATATATCTAAACATAGTATAATGTCAAAGTAAGCGGCACAAAATCAATAATAATTTAAGGTCGTAAATTAATCTAATTTACGACCTTAACTATCGTCTACTGATATTTATTTAGCTGGGAATCCATGTCAACCAGCAGATTGCTAATTGTTGTATTCCCCATAAACTGAACCGATGATGCATTTTTTACATTTCCGGTAAGGATGCCGGGAATTTTATTATTTGCTCCTATAAAAGCACGAGACCTCTCAAGAATATTGACTTTAGCGTAATGAGCTCCCTTCTCAAGAGTAATATTACTTTCGTGATTGGCAGTAACCTCGATTGAGTCTACCTCAACATCTGTTTTAAACTCAGAAGAATTGAGGCATTCAACTTTTAAAGACTGTGTTCCGTTCCGAAGATTTAAATTAATATCAACATTATTCCAGGCATGTATATTTGCAGGAACCCAATTATAAAAAATTACTTTGTTATGGGATGAAAAATTCTTAGCAGTTTTAATATGAGTTTTTGAACCGTCCTTATTCAGTTTTTCTTCGGCCTGCCAATTTCCTTTAATGGTCACAGTATTATCTTTAATTTCAATTTGTAAAGAACTGTCCGCAACGAGGTAAGGCTCCTTTTTCCCAGCGTTATCATCTTTAATAATTACCCTGATATTTCCATCCACATGCAACTCATTTGAGGTACGAGAAAGAACTTTGTGTAATGTTAATTTGGAATCAATTTCTTTACTGCCGGGATTATTTTTGGCGTATACTTCCAAACCTACCCTTGTTGTCAAAACTCCGATAAAGGACAGTACTACTATTCCTATTAATATTTTTATACTTGTTTTCATAATCATTTCATTTAATAATTATTATAACTTTCCGTCGGCCTTAAACGCGTTATAAAGACGGATTAACTCTTCGGGCGAAAGTTTTAGTAAATCCATGGTACGAAAAATACCCGGAAGCTCCTTGTTGATGAATTCGTCCTTTTTCATTTTAAAAATGATATCGAAAGCCTCAGGAGCCACAAAAAATCCGATACCTCGTTTATTATACAGAACACCTTTATCCTGCAAAATGGTATAGGTACGCATTGCAGTGTTGGGGTTTACCTCGAGCGAAACAGCCAGCTCTCTTACTGCCGGGACTCGTTCATCGGCTTTCCATTCGCCCGACAGTACCTTATCCATAAAATAATCGGCTATTTGCAGGTAAATAGCCTGGTTGTCTTTAAATTCCATATCACACCTCTTCTTCTTTTAACCTCAGGTAAGTAATTGTCCAAAACAAGGGGGCAAGCAGGGCATAAAAGAATATTTGGGATAACAATTGTATTGTTGAAAAGGTATTTTCAGGTAACTGAAATGTATTATTGTTATTTGTAAATAATTCAAAAACAGGGCTGTAATGTGTGTCGGGATAAACAGCAAAAACATGTTTATGGAACTGATAATCTATCCAAAAAAGAATCATAATAAAAACTATAACTATCAGTCCTGTTTTTATGAAGCTGTTTTTATGAAACCAGGCAGCCCCGGCTAAAAAGATCGATTGTAAAACAAAATATTGACCAATTAATTTAAAGTTTTTTTCGGTCAGTAAATCGAAGGTTATGGTTACATTACTGTAAGAGTGTACAATAGCATTTATGCTTGTTTTAAATACATAAAATGTCGGTATATATATAATAACATAGCAAATGGTAGTAATCAGCAACATGGAAAACATCCGTTCCAGAATTGAAACCGGAAGCGTTAATGCCCATATTTTTCGGTTTTTCGATTGATAATCGTTAGACGTAATACTTGTAAAAATGAATCCAAGTCCAAAAAGTCCAAATCCAAAAAAGAACTGTAACATCCCTTGAATAGTTTCTTTGATAAAGGGCGCATCGCTGCGATTTCTCAGTAACATATAAACAAAAAATGTCCCCGCCAGAAAAGCCAAAACAAAACCAATGAGCAAGGTTATATAGTTACGTGTGAGAAATTGTCTTGTATACAGGAACGAGCGCTGCAGATTTAAATAATTATTTTTCATGAGTTTGCAGAATTTGATTGGGAATTAAAAATGGGTTCAAACAAGCTAGGATCTGACGTTATTGCGTTAAACAATAATTCGAAATCGACCTTGGTATCGGCCTCGTCAATATTGTGTACAATGGCATGTTTTCGCCCAAGAGCCTGTTCTGCGTATAAAATGCTATCAGATGAAGCCTGTTCGCTGAGCATTCGAAAAGCAAGCCGTGAGGAAATATCGAAAATGGATTGTTTAAAGGTTATCCTACCGCTATCTAACACAATTAGGTGATCGATAAGCGAATCGAGGTCGCGCACCTGATGGGTTGAAATAATGAAAATACGTTCGTCGGTAAGCTGCGAAGCCACTGTTTTGCGAAATTGGCTTTTCGATGGGATGTCGAGTCCGTTGGTGGGTTCATCGAAAATGATGATACGCGTATTGGTTGCCAGGGCAAAAGCCACCAGAAACTTTTTTTTCTGCCCAAACGATAGCGACTTAAGATTCTGATTTTTATCCACTTCAAACTCTTCCAGAATTTTTTCAAACTGAGATGTGTCGAACTTTGGCCAAAAAGGCGCATATAATTTCAAATAAGCAGGAATCGATAACTTGGGAAGATATATTTCTTCGGGGATGAAATACAGGTCTTCATACATTGAAGGTAAACGGTCTGTTGCCGTTTTGCCGGATACGATGCTCTTGCCTTCCTTCGGATAGCAAAGCCCGGCTAAGATTTTTAATAATGTGGTTTTTCCCGCTCCGTTTTTTCCCAGTAATCCGTAAATACTGCCCGGTTTGATGCTCAGGCTCAGGTTATCAAACAGCTTCTGTTTTTTTCGGTAACCAAACGATACATTTTGCAACTCGATCATAATGTAGTTTTATTAGTGTATTAGAATAATAATACACTGCAAATATATAAATGATTTTAGAAAAACAAAATGGCTTGTAATTCTTTTTATTAAAATGAAATGTAGCGATAGATAAACGCTCGTGAATTTTGAGGAGCAAATTGAACAAGAAAAGCCGGGGAATCTCTCGACAGCCCGGCTTCATACTATTACTAACCAATCAAACCTAAATCTGAAAAAACTACACTACTAAAAATCTACTAACTAACTATGTTTGTATTTTATTGTCTTTTTTGTGGCCAAACTTAATTGGCGTTCTGATGATACAAACATACTTCAAAGTTCCGTTAACGAATTATAACGAATGTTAAAGCATGTTAAAATTTTACCCCATCGTTATGCTCTTTTAAATTTAGTTTTAACTATATATCAGAGGTTTACATAGAAAATCATTTTATATGAAAGAAAACTCTGTGTCCGGCATCGAAAAATTCATTATGGGCAGTTGTTTTCATTATGACAATCTGAAAAGGAGGTTCCCTACGGGGATTATTCCTTCTTAGCTTTCGTCTCTGATTTAGCAGCATTCGCTTTTATCCATTCTGCAAGCGTTCCTTTAGCCTTTTGTTTTTGAAGGATATCTAAGATTTTGATGGTGCAAAAATTTACGACAGATTCATACCCTACGAGCATGGCCTTAATTCCAGCTTCCTGAGTCTCTGGATCTTCGGCCTCATTATTATGTAATTTAACCAAAATCATACCAGCCATGTAATCCATCAATAAATCCGTACCATAAATATTGGTTTTATCTTTCATAACTTCATTCGCAATTTCCGGGTTTATTTGAATGTGTGTATTCGGAGCTCCTGAAATCCAGCTAAGCACAAACTTATTAGCAGCACCCCTAACTTCTCTATCTTTAGTAAGAGGATTACTTACCATCCATTTTGCAACTATTTCGACCGAATCTTTGTAAGGTCCATAATCCTCAACTTTTTTTAACTGATAGTTTGATGGAACCTTAACATCCTGACCAAATGAGCTTATTGTCAATAATAATGCTCCAATAAAAACTGTTAGTTGTTTCATAATCATTTAGTTTATTAATTCGGGAACTATCCCATTATATTCAAATTTACTCCACACAAAACAAGGATAAGAATTACCAATCCTACCACAATACGGTAATAACCAAACAGTTTGAAACCGTACTTGGTGAGGTAGCTGATAAATCCTTTAATGGCCAGCATGGCAACGATAAAAGCCACCACATTGCCTGTTAGCAATACCATGATGTTACTGCTGTTGATTGATTTATATGTCTTAAGCATCTCAAGGGCTGATGCTGCAAACATGGTAGGCACAGCGAGAAAAAACGAGAATTCTGCGGCACTTTTTCTGTCCAGCTTTTGAGTCAAACCGCCAATGATGGTTGCTGCCGAACGCGACACTCCCGGAATCATCGATATAACCTGGAAGAAGCCTATTTTAAAGGCCTTCGGATAAGTTACCTGTTGATCGGGCTTCGGCTTTTTAAACCAATTATCAACAAACAACAGGATGATACCGCCAAGTACTAGCGAAACGGCAACTACTACTACATTTTCGAGTAAATTATCAATTTGTTTTTTTAATAATAACCCGAAAAAAGCGGCAGGAAGAAAAGCTACAAAAAGCTTGAGGTAAAAATCAAAAGCCGTGGAAAATTTTTCCCATGCCGGAGCTGACGAGGCTACCTTTTGAGCATAAACCGGTTCGAGGAACCTTTTCCAGTAAAGAAAAATGACGGATAAAATAGCTCCAAACTGAATATTTACAGTAAAAAGCTTAACAAACTCGGTACTTTGAATTCCCAACAGTTTTTGGGCAATAATCATGTGCCCGGTAGAGGAGATGGGTAAAAATTCGGAAATGCCTTCTACGATTCCGATAATAATGGCTTGAATAAAATTCATATTTTAAAAATTTAAAGATTATCAACTAAATAAGAGCTTTTATAAGTTTCAAAGTTTGGCAAGGCCCGCAGACATCGGACTTTTGAACCTTTAAACTTATGGAAGATAATTTATACAGAACTTAAGAACTCGTTAATTTTCAAGTTAAAGAAAAATCCTTAACCCGGCATTGTACACAAACCCGTCCGTTGGTGCCCAGATTTCGGGAAACTGGGGATTCTGAATGTTACCTGTGTACATGGGTTGCCAGCGCGACTGACGGGAGTCGAGTATGTTCTCAAAATTCATAAAGAAACTCCAATGTTTGAAAAGTTTTTCGGCCGAGATGCCCATCAGCCAATAATCGCGCGTTTTTTCGCCACTGGAGAGGCGCTGCGGCGAAACATAAAATACTTCGTACCCGATACGAAGATTCTTCTCTATTTCGTACATAGGCGTAAAATAAAGTCGGTTACGGGCTGTAAGGGGTAGTTCGGCACGCTGCCCGCTATTGGAGCCGTAAGCATCAATAAACGTATAACCGAAGTAAATTGAAAAATCATCAATCCTGAATTTAACATTGGTTTCCCAACCTCGGGAATTAATATTTCCTTCGGCATTGACAAAATCGAGCGTATCACGGGCTTCCAGCGCCGGATTGGCAATCAACGGATGGAATAAACGGGTATAGAAAAAGAACTGATTGACACTAAGCGTAACTTCATCAGAAAGCATGGCTTTGTAATTAATGTCGAAATTTACACCAGCCGATTTTTCCGGTTTTACGTTACCAAGATTAATCGGCATCACATTACGGAAACCTTGCGTTTCGGACTCTTCGTTGAAAATGTCGGGAGCCTTGTACCCCAATCCCCCGCTTAACCGCGAGGTAAAGCGGGGCGAAAATTTATACATCAGCGAAAGACGTGGCAGAAAAAAGATATGGCTTTGGGTTGTGTACAATGGCGAACGAAGCGAAAGATAATCAAGCCGGACACCCGATTCGACAATGAATGACGGGGTTATCTTGTAGTTATTCTGAACAAATCCGCCGAGGGTTGCCTGATCGCTATTCCGTTTTTGTACAAATGAAGTAACGGTTTCTTTAAAATTATCAGTCCATAGATTTACGCCGCCAATCCATTCGCTTCGTTCTTTGGGAATAAGATAACTTAATTCCGAAAAGCTGGAAACCTGCTGCCCTCCAAAATGATAGCCAGTCATTTCTAAGTTCCTCGAAAAATAAGAAACACTATTTTTTACCGAGAAAACAGATTTGTTGCCAAATATCTTTTCAAACTTCAACTGAGTTGAATAGCGATCCGATTTATTTCGTTGAAAATAAGTATGAACGTTGTCGGCGTTGTTGTTTATTACATTCATATCGCCACCCAAGCGGCTTTCAATACTGGTATTTAACCCAAAACTCAACGTGGCCGTAGGATTGATATAGTAGAACACCTTTGGGTTAAAATTGTACAGTGTATTTTGCGGAATATCGGAGAAATTGTCGTGGTTGGGGTCGTACGCAACCTGCGAATTTCGGGAAGCAAAAATCGTTACACCGACATTACCAAACCGTTGTCCAAAGAAGGTATTAAGGTCGACGCCTTTGGCACTTGTGGTATTAGCCATCAACGAGAAATCCCTTTTGTCAGTCGGCGTTTTGGTGACCAGATTGATCAATCCGGCGATAGCTCCACCGCCATAAAGCGTTGATGACGATCCTTTAATAACTTCAACATGTTTGAGGTCGAGAGGTGGAATCTGCATCACGCTTAGCCCTTCCGAAAACCCTGAATATAACGGAAAACCGTCTTTTAACAATTGAGTATATTTCCCGTCGAGCCCTTGGATTCGGATGCTGGTATTGCCCGAAACTGCCGACGTTTGTTGGGTTTGAATACCAGTGCTTTCGGTAAGCACCATTTTAATATTGGCCGACTGCATCCCGGCTTTTTCATCCAGCTCTCCGCCGGAAATGGTCTCGATACGCGTTGGAATATCGGCAATAGTACGGCTGCTACGGGTTGCCGTAACCTGCACTTCCTGCATTTCTTCCGATTCAGGTCTCAAAAAAACTGTCAGATCTTCGACCGACGACAACGGAAATAAAAGTGTCAGGCTTAGAAGACGGTAACCGATGGATGAAATCTCAAAGACATGCTCGCCGTTGGAAATGTTTTGAAATTCCACGCGACCGTTTGCATCGGCAACCACAACCGTTGTTGTTCCCTTGAGGGCAACTGAGGCCCCGGGCAGAGTTTCGCCAGTTTCTTTATCTTTTATAATGGTCGTGAATTTATTTTGGGCATGGATTGTAACTGAAACAAATACAGCAACAATCACTATGAATATTGTTTTCATGGTTCAATATGAATTATTTATTGTAAAAGATATTCCGATAAATTAGATTTCGATTTAATGTCGGAATAACACATTTGCGTACCTTCTTTTGGAGGAAATCATCCAATCTTGGGAAGAAAAGCCTGATAACCTATATTAGATTCTTAAAGATTTATTTTACGACATTGGATGATTATTGTAGCTATCGATCAGCAAGAGGACCTTTGCCCTTCGCCAGCGTATCGTAGTTGTTCTTAGAATCTTTCCAGTTTACCTTTTGGGAAGGATCAATACCGTTGATATACTTTTCGATATTTGTGTAACCGTCACCATTCAGATCACCATTAGCATCGGATGGATCTTTGGGATTAAGCCCGTGTTTAATTTCCCACTCATCAGGCATTCCGTCGCCGTCGCTATCTTTGTACGGTTTACCTTTGTATTCGGGGTAACCTCCTACCTGGCTGATGTTGGTAATAATACCTTGTTTATAGGAATCAGTTGGTAAACGACGGTATTTAAATTGATAATAAGTTTTTGAATCCGCGTCTTTATCATAATAAACTTTACCGGTGCGCACCTGAGTTATTATATGTTGATCAACGATATCACGCTTTGGCAACGTAGCTCCTGCATTGTCTAGCACAAAGCTGTAAGCCTCTTCAGCTGACATAATCGGAAATTCAGACATAAGAAATGGCTTATTAACTCTCATGAAAGGGAAATAGTCTTTTTCAGCTTCTTCCTGGCTGATTTCTTTACCTTTCAGGTCTCTTATTTGTACCCCGCCAGCCCAATTGTCCTTAGTAACCTTGTCATTTCCTTCAACTACATTTCCTGTTACGTAAAGTCTTCCAAATAGTGCTTTTTCGAGTTTTTTACGTCCATTTGATTGGGGTTCGATGATACGATGATCTATCAGGGAATTTTTAGGGGTAGTTGGTCCCGGTTTATAATAATTGTTTATAATGTTGAATAGTGCGGTATAGTCGCCACCATCCACGGAACGGTGTACCCAGTTATAAATAACATTATTAGCAAAATTGAATATCCCATTCCAACCAATTGACGGATTGCGACCCGTATTATCAGCCCACAAATTTCTCATGAACGTACAGTTCTCTCCTCCAATAGTACTTCCAAAAGCGTGGTTGTAGGTATCCAAACCCTGCGCTGAAATAGTATTTTGAATAGTAACGTTTACCGTACCCAATTTATCTTCCGGGCGACCATTCTTCGGATCGAACATATGCCGGTAGAACGATATATTTTCGTCCAATCCCCATGAACAAGAGCAGTGATCAATCATAATATTTCCTATAGGATTTCCGCCAAAAGCATCATCCCTTCGCCCAACATTAGTTTCTCCACGTCGAAAGCGCATGAAACGCACCACCACATCATGCGTATTTGCCCATACCGATTCACCAGCAATGCAGACTCCGTCGCCAGGAGCAGTCTGTCCGGCAATAGTAATGTAGGGCGCCCGAATGATAACAGGTGTTTTTAAATGAATGATGCCTGCAACATTAAACACAACAATACGAGCACCTCCAGTTTCGCAAGCTTCGCGGAAAGTCCCGGGTCCGTTATCAGCTAAACTGGTAACAGTAATCACCTTTCCTCCGCGGCCTCCAAACGAATATTCGCCACCACCCATGGCTCCCGGGAAAGCCGGAATCTCTGCTTGTGGCAAATCGGTTGGACGGGCAGCCCAGTCAATATAAGGTTTGCCTTCTCTTGCTTCTTTTTGAATAATAGGCAACGCCTTTTCCCATGCAATGTCAGAAAGTCGTTGGTTCTCCTGCATCATTAAATCCGTAGCTTTTTGAATACTATCGGGCACTTGGGGATACTGGGCTTTACTTATTTGGCAGGTGGCTCCCCATAAAGAGGCAGTTATAATTAAAGAAATAATATATTTTTTCATCGTCGAATCATTTTTTGTAAAACGTAATAAATCAATTTATAATGTGCCCAATGCATTCCTAAATTGCAGGTACAACAATATACCTGTCATTCGGGGAGTCCGGACATCTTTACATTAAGGAATCAACGATGATTTAAATGAGCAAAATACGGTTGGAAAGGTATAAAGGAGGTTGAAGGCCACGAGTTTCTTGCGTTTGGCCTGTTTGGGCGAATAGAATATAAGTGTCTACCGGAGCTGGCAAAAGGATTGTTTCGAATTGAATATCGTCGGCAAGGAAGTCTATTGCCACATCGGCCAGATGACTGTTATCGGGCTGAACATAAACATCGTAATCGTCATCGAACGTATTGGAAAAATACGATGTGCTTATTTCACATGCCGAAAGCAGGAAAAAGAAGCCAACGATGGGAACGATTATGTATCTAAACCATTTCTTCATCCGAAATTACATCGATTTTAGAATGTGCAAATATCAAAAATTATACCAAAAAAAGTCTAAAACAAACTAACTAATCATAAGGGGGGTAATCCCATCTTTACCTTTAAAACGCAATATGAGCCCGGACTCCAAAAGCGCTGACCGGTCCACGATCCCTATTGTACGCCGGGTTAATAATAAACTGGTAATCGGGACTCAGCCAGAAATTATACCGGGGCAGTTTGAACGAATAATACATTTCGGCAATTAGCTCGGAACCATAATTAAGGTTACCATCGCCAATGATAAATCCATAGCCACCGCCTTTAAGATAATCCCTGTGCTCCGTTGACAATCCATTGGCTATTAAAGCAATGCCCAGGTTGTCATCTGTCCGTTTCCAGAACTTGCCACCAAGCTGAATACCTGTGCTTAGGCACCTGTCTATCTCGGTAAATGCCCAGGTTTCGTTGAGTCCGTCGTTCCATCCTGCCCGCACGAACATACCAACATTTTTCGAGAGGTTTTGTTCGATATTAACTCCAAATCCATACTTTGTTCGTCCCAGGGCAGATACGCTATCGATAACTGGAGCGGTATTATGAGCTGTTCCCCAAGCTATCGCCTTTTGATAATTGCCCATGCGAGCTTCCGTTAAAAAGGTCATTAGCCGGATTGTACCATATTGGTTCCCAATGCTATATTTATGCTCAAATTCCAAGGCTTCGGAGTGCGACCGTAAAAATTTTGAATCCATAACAGCCTCATTGGCACGTACTGGCACCATTACCATAGCAAAACGGAGTGCCCATTGAGGTTTTACAAGTTCGGCAATAATGCCATAAGTATATCCCTTTGTATTGGCCGGATAATCCCAAGCCCCGTTTCCCATTAGCGCCCAATTATAAAATTGCGTACGCGGATCGTGGCTATATTGATTATTATCAAAAAAATCCATCATACTAAACTTCCCGGCAGTAATCGAAAGATAGGATGCTGGAGCCTTCGTTGCCAGTTGATTAACATCATCAGTAATGTGTTGGGATTCATCGGATAAAGCAAATATCTGGTGGAGGTATAAACGAGCCGTATAAATTTTGGGAGCGGCATCGCTTACCCGGTAAACTTCGCCATTAGGGAAGCCGGCAACTCCGCGGGTTTGAGAAAAGCCATTGCCTCCCGAAATTTCCGGGTTGTAATATATTGATGCTCCTTTCCATAATTTTGCCCCTAAATAAAACGTCCCGGTAATGGAAGTGGTAGCTTCTTTGGCATTTAAAAGACTGTTTTCTCCGCTATATTTTGCGTAAAATCCGGGATGATACTGGTAAATTATGGTATTTTGAAAGTGAAAATTCCATTTTTGATCCGTTGAAATCGAATCTTTAGTATTTGTAGTTTGAGCATAACCTGACGGTACAATCAGAATCCAGAGCAGCATTCCTTCGGCAAAGCGAAAAACTATTCTAATTGGGATGTCTCTATAAAATTTAAAGAATAAATTCATACGTAATACCTTACTTTTGATACAGAAGGGTTACGTAACCTGCACAGGTATTGCGTTTACCTTTCCATACTAACGGTTAATAATCTGGTTGCAGGGCCTTCGTCCATTTTTGAATCGATATTGATTTGCGCCGCAAAAGTATAAACTTTTCTTAGCCGGATGGTTTTCGACTATTAATTTTAGGTTAAATCAGATAAAATTAGCAATTTCTAATTGGTTTCTAATCTCTTTTTAAATCTGGCTTAATTTGGTAACTTTAGTTTTGTCCAATATTTTAACTCAAAACTGAAGTTATGTTCCGGGGAAAACGAATCATTCTTTCACTAATTACCGCGTTTTGCGGAAGTTTATTTTTATTCGGACAGAATTCTAAAGAAATCCGCAATATCACCATACAACAGGCAGATAGCCTGTTTGTAGCGAGAAATCTCGACCTGTTGGCCGAAAAATACAATGTTGATGCTGTCAAAGCTCAGATAATTCAGGCAAAACTATTTAACAATCCTACCATCAGCATTAATCAAAATGTTGTAAATTCTGAATATCAAACCAACGGAGGCCGAAAATGGTTCGACTTTACGGATAAGGGCGAAACTTCCGTCCAGCTTCAAAAGCTTTTTTTGCTTGCCGGAAAACGAAACAAACGCATTAACCTCGCTGAGGTGACGGCGTTACGAGAAGAACAAAATTATTTCGACATGCTGCGAACCCTTAAATTTTCGCTGCGTAGTGGTTTCTATACCGTTTATTATTTGCAAAAAACGCTTAACGTTTACGATAAGGAAATAACCTCGCTATCCAATATTATTAAGGTTTTCGAAAATCAGCAGGAAAAAGGATATGCTTCGAAAAAGGATGTATTACGTTTAAAGGCAAGCCTGTTCTCTCTTGAAAACGAAAAACTGGGATACTCGTCTCAACTTATAAGTAATATGGCCGATTTTAACGTTTTAATGCATACTTCCAATGTGTATTATATTCCTCAGGCCGACACCGTTAAACTGGCCGCCATTTCTCCTGAATCTGTTAAATTACAAGAAGTTATTGATACTGCCATGAAATATAGGTACGACCTGAAAATGGCACAATCCGATTTAGCCTTCAACCAAATGAATTTAAACTATCAGAAAGCTTTAGGCGTTCCCGACTTAACCCTTTCGGCAGGATGGGACCGCAATGGTAGTTTTATCCATAATTACAACTATGTAGGAGTACAGATTGACCTGCCCTTCTTCAACCGTAACCAGGGAAATATAAAAACCGCCCAATTTACTATCGAAAGCAGCAAAGCCAAGTTACAAAGTGCCGAAGATCAGGTAAAGTCCGATGTTTTTCAGTCGTATTCCAATGCACTTGAAACGAATGATGTTTACAAACACTTTGATGAGAAATTCGCAAAAGACTTAACTGGTTTAATCGACGAAATCATTAAAAATTATGAGAAACGGAATATCAGCCTTCTTGAATTTATGGACTTCTACGATGCTTACAAACAAAACATGATTCAATATAATACCCTTCAGAACAGTCGCATAAATGCATTTGAGAATTTAAATTTCAGCGTTGGTAAAGACATCATTAACAAGTAATAAATTAAGCAATTATGAAACATATTTTTGTTGTAGTCCTGACCATCCTTTCGCTCGTTGGATGCACGTCAAAAAACAATAATCAGCTAGTCAAAACTCCGGACAAATTTTGTATTCCCGATAGCCTGATGAAGCAAATACAACTTGACACCGTATCTTTTCAGTCGGTTGTAAGCGAACATAAGCTGATTGGGAAAATATCATACGACCAGGACAAAGTAGCCAAAATTTATCCCATGGTGAGTGGCAATGCAACCGAGGTAAGAGTTGCCCTGGGAGATTATGTCAAAAAAGGACAAGTGCTGGCTATTTTAAAAAGCTCCGAAGTGGCTGGGGTTACCAACGACCTTGTTTCTGCCAGTTCCAACCTGGCAGTTGCCGAAAAAAACTTAGCTGCTACCGCTGATATGTATAAAAGTGGCATTGCTTCGGAAAAAGAATATATCGCTGCCCAAAAAGAAACTGAAAAAGCACGGTCGGAACTCAACCGGGTAAAAACTGTTCACGCTATCTATGGATCCGGGGCACAATCGGAATATGTGGTAAAATCGCCAATATCGGGTTATGTAGTCGAAAAAAACATAAACCCTAACATGCAAATCCGCCCCGATAATAATACCAACCTGTTTACGATATCCGATCTGAAAACCGTATGGGTGCTGGCCAATGTTTATGAATCGGACATTGCACGCATCAAACTAAACCAAAAGGTAAATGTCACCACTATTTCTTATCCCGACAAGGTTTTTACCGGCAACATCGACAAGATATACAGTGTTCTTGACCCAGATAGCAAAACTATGAAAATACGGGTGCAACTGGGGAATGAACAAAACCTGTTAAAACCGGAAATGTTTGCCAACGTTTTGGTTCATCAGGTTACCGACAGTACTCAGCTTGCTATTCCTGCCAAAGCCGTCATTTTTGACCGTAATCAATATTGGGTGATGGTGTACAACTCCAAATGTGATGTGCAAACCCGCAAAATTGACATTCAAAGCTCCAATAGCACCACTACGTACATACGCTCAGGGGTCAAACCCGGCGAAAAAGTGATTACAAACCTGCAGTTGCTTATTTATAATGCACTAAACCAGTAGATTATTCAAAATGAATACGTTTATTAAGAGCATCATAGCATTTTCGCTGAAGAACCGTTTTGTTATATTCTTCAGCATTGCGCTTATCATAATCTGGGGTATTGTGAGTTATTTAAAAACCCCGGTCGAAGCTTTCCCGGATACTACCAATACTCAAATTACCATTATAACCCAATGGCCTGGTCGAAGCGCCGAAGAAATAGAGCGATACGTAACTATGCCTATCGAGCTTGAAATGAATTCGGTACAAAAGAAAACCGATATTCGTTCGTCTACACTTTTCGGATTGTCGGTGGTGAAGATAATTTTTGATGATGATGTTGACGATGCTTTTGCTAGGCAACAGGTTAATAACCTCCTGTCCAATGTTGATCTTCCGGAAGGGGTAAAACCCGAAGTTGAACCGCCTTATGGCCCAACAGGCGAAATTTTTCGATTCACATTAAAGAGTAAAAACAGGACTGTTCGGGAACTCAAAACTTTTGAAGATTGGGTGGTTGAAAAGCAAATTCGTTCCATTTCGGGCGTTGCCGATGTAGTTAGTTTTGGAGGAGAGGTAAAAACCTACGAAATACAAATAGATCCACATCTTTTATCCAAATATAACATTACCCCGTTAGAAGTTTACCAGGCAGTAAACCGAAGCAACATCAACGTGGGCGGAGATGTAATTGAACATAATACCCAGGCTTATGTAGTTAGGGGTATCGGGGTACTCGACCATTTTTCGGAAATCGGAGATATCATTGTTAAAAATATAAATGGGACCCCAATTCTTGTAAAAAATGTTGGCACGGTAAAAGAATCGGCACTTCCCCGAATGGGACAGGTGGGGCGTGATAATCAGTCCGATGTGGTAGAAGGCATTGTGGTAATGCGCCGTGGACAAGACCCCAGCGAAGTTATCAAGTTGGTAAAAGATAAGATAGAAGAGTTAAATACAAAAATACTTCCGTCCGATGTAAAAATCGACACCTTCTATAACCGCGAAGAGTTAATTCATCTGTCCACCCATACCGTACTCCACAATCTCATCGAAGGAATCATCTTCGTAACATTGATTGTATTTCTTTTTATGGCCGAATGGCGTACCACCCTTATAGTTTCGCTCATTATTCCGCTCGCATTGCTCTTTGCCTTTATATGCCTGCGCTTAAAAGGTATGTCGGCAAACCTGCTTTCGATGGGGGCTATTGACTTCGGGATTATTGTTGACGGGGCGCTGGTAATGGTAGAAGGAATTTTTGTAGCCCTCGACCATAAAGCCAAAGAAGTTGGAATGGAAAAATTTAACAAGTTGTCTAAACTTGGGCTTATCAAAGAAACCGGGAAAGAGATGGGAAAAGCCATCTTCATTGCAAAGCTTATCATTATCACGGCTTTACTACCTATTTTTTCGTTCCAGAAAGTGGAAGGCAAAATGTTTTCTCCTTTGGCCTATACCCTTGGGTTTGCCTTGCTTGGAGCATTAATCTTTGCCCTTACATTTGCCCCGTTAATGGCTTCGATCCTGTTTAAAAAGGATGTCAGGGAAAAACATAATCCATTTCTTAATTTCATCACACGGCAGTCTATTTCTTTTTTTGAACGATGCTACAGGAATAAACGGCTCAGTCTTATTATTGCAGGTACGGTGCTGGCTTTAAGTATCTTTTCATTTCGTTTTCTGGGTACTGAATTTTTACCCGAACTAAACGAAGGCGCTATTTACGTCAGGGCATCTCTGCCAATGAGTGTATCGCTCAACGAGGCTGTAAAACTTTCGGAAGATATGAGGCATATCATTAAATCATTCCCCGAAGTTAAACAGGTTATGTCGCAAACCGGGAGGCCCAACGACGGTACCGATGCTACAGGCTTTTATAATATTGAATTTCATGTGGATATTTATCACACCCCTGAAATGGAACATAAAGAAAAAAGAGAAGACCTTATTGCCCGGATGACAAAGAAACTGTCAAAATATCCGGGAGTATCGTTTAACTTTTCGCAGCCTATTATGGACAATGTAGAAGAAGCCGTATCCGGGGTAAAAGGATCACTGGCAATTAAAATTTATGGCGAAGATCTTTCTTTTATGGAAACCAAGGCCGACAGTGTTTATAACATAATGAAAGACATTCCCGGAGTTGAAGATCTGGGGGTTATTAAAAATATGGGACAACCGGAGTACCGTATTGAACTCGACAACGAGAAAATGGGTATTTACGGGGTATCGACCGCCGACTGCAATGCAGTTATTGAAATGGCCATTGGAGGAAAAGCTGCTTCTACCTTCTACGAAGGATATAAAAAATTCGACATCCGTATCCGTTATCTCCCCGGATTTCGTACTACGGATGAAGAGATTGGTAATCTGATGGTTCCGACCTTAAACGGATCTCAAATTCCTGTAAAGGAAATTGCGAAAATTTCAAAAGTTACCGGACCAATCCTTATATTCAGAGACAAAAACATGCGCTATACCGCTCTGAAGTTTTCGGTTCGTGGCCGCGATATGGGTTCAACCATTGCCGAAGCCCAAAAGAAAGTTAACGCAGCCATAAAGCTCCCCAAAGGATATTCCATGTCGTGGGAAGGAGACTTTGAAAATCAGCAGCGTGCATCCAAACAGTTAAGCATTGTAGTTCCCATAAGTCTCATACTTATATTCTTTATCTTATTTGTATTGTTTGGAAATGTAACCGATGCCGGGTTAATCTTGTTAAACGTACCGTTTGCCATCATTGGAGGAATACTGGCTTTGCACCTCACCGGCACCAATTTCTGTATCTCGGCAGGGATAGGCTTTATAGCCCTGTTCGGCATTTGTATTCAGAATAATGTAATCCTTCTTTCGAAGTTCAAGAAAAACCTTCATGAACGAATGCACCTTGATGAAGCAATCCGCAACGGCGTAATTGCCCGTATTCGTCCGGTAATAATGACAGCAACACTTGCTGCTATCGGTTTATTACCGGCAGCTGTCTCAATAGGCATTGGTTCGGAAACCTCTAAACCCCTGGCTATAGTAGTTATTGGAGGATTAGTTTCCGCTACAATTTTGACATTGTTTATTTTCCCGATTATCTTTAAAGCGATATATCGTTTTAAAGTGAAAAAATTAGAATGATAAAGCTTGTAAATCGCCCTGTAGATATTTAAATAGAATATCTTCGGGGTATTCAAAATCCAATCACCATGCCCAAAATCCTGATCGTTGAAGACGAGGTCAATGTTTCTTCTTTCATTCAAAAAGGACTGGAAGAAGAAGGATATTTTGTGGACGTAGCTTACGATGGAGCTCTGGGTCTGCGCTTTGCCCTTACCCGCGAATACGACCTGATTGTACTCGACGTGGTGTTGCCCCAGATGAACGGGCTTGAAGTTTGTCGCCGTTACCGCGAACAATCGGGCTATTCGGTGCCGGTACTGATGCTTACAGCTCTGGGCTCGACCGACGACATTGTGGTGGGACTCGATTCCGGTGCCGATGATTACCTGGTAAAGCCGTTCCGTTTTAAGGAACTAAACGCCCGAATCAATGCCATGCTGCGCCGCAAATCCAATGCTCACACCACACCGGAACTCAAGTTTGCAGACCTCGTACTTAACCTCGATACCATAACCGTAACCCGGTCGGGACGAGAAATTTTACTGACATCAAAGGAATTCCGGTTACTCGAATTTTTTATGAATAATCCGCGCAGGGTCTTGTCCCGAACCTCCATCTTCGAAAACGTGTGGGACGCGAATTATGATATGAACACCAACATTGTGGATGTGTACATCAAATACTTACGTGATAAAATCGATAAAGATTTTAACTCCAAACTTATCCATACCGTAATAGGTATGGGCTATGTCTTAAAAGAAGAATAACATGAAAATACGGCGAAAGATATCCCTCATATTTACAGCACTTTCTACCATCGTGTTGTTTTTCGCTTTCGCCTTTATTTATTACCTGTCGGCCAGGAACACGCAAACCGATTTTTATACCCGGCTTCAGGAAAAGGCAACCCTCACCGCTTGGAAATATTTTGAAAAAGATGAACTGAGCAATCCTGCCTATAACGATGTCATTGATAAATATGAGAAGAACCTGCCTGATGCTACGGAAATAATTCTCCGCGCCGACAACTCCGGCTATGAACGTGATTCGCTTAAAAAGATTATTCCCGTCGATCTCATTCCGCTCTTGCAAAGGAACGGAGAAATACACTTTCGGGCTAAAAACCGGCAGTGGGTAGGATTATATTATCGAGACAATCAGGGGAATTTTATTATCATTATTTCTGCCACCGACAAATTCGGTATTAAACGGCAACAGCATCTTCTCCGCATCCTTGGGCTCATCTTTCTGGGAAGTATTTTTTTTATATACATGATGGGACAGTTTTATGCCCGCCGGGTTTTGTCGCCGGTAACAAATATTATGCGTAATGTACGCAATATTAACGCTACAAACCTGAGCCTGCGGCTTAAAGAACGAAAAGGAGATGATGAACTGACTGAACTGACCCGAATGTTCAACCAGATGCTCGAACGTCTCGAAGGATCTTTTACCATGCAGAAAAATTTCATCAGCCATGCCTCGCACGAGCTTAAGAACCCGCTGACGGCCATCCTCGGTGAAACCGAAGTAACCCTGGCCCGAAACCGAAAACCGGAAGAATATATTGATGCACTCAACAAAATTATGAGCGAAGCCGAACGTCTCGAAATGCTTACCAAGAACCTATTGGCACTAGCCCAGACAGATTACGATTTATTGGCTTCCAATCCGGATATAATTCGTATTGATCAGCTTTTAAAGGTGCTTGCAGATCATTTTAATAAAACCGATTATCAGGGAAGGATTGTTTTTCACGGGCTATCGAACGACGCCTCGTTTAGCACTAAAGGCTCTGAGAACTTACTGCGCATCGCTTTTTCCAACCTCATCGACAATGCCTGTAAATTTTCGGGTAACCAGCCTGTCGATGTAACTGTTAAAGGCGGCAAAAGCGACATTTCCATAAGTATCGCCGACCGCGGAATTGGCATACCTTCCGACGAGTTACAAAATCTTTTCCAGCCATTTTCCAGAGCCGGAAATGCCATTACGTTTAAAGGGTCGGGTGTGGGATTGTCGTTGGTAAAAAAAATTATCGACATCCATAACGGCGAAATTCGAATTTCGTCCGAAGTTGGAAAAGGAACGATTATGGAAGTAAGGCTTCCTTTGGTCTAAAACGAAAAAATCCCAACGCAGACTGATGCTTCCGTTGGGATTTTGTACTCTAAGAAATTCGGTTATGCAGCTTTCAGCCTTTTGGCGGTTTCGCCTTCCAGCTTTTTACGGGCATATTCAAGTGTAATCAGGAGTTCCTTATCTTCGGGCATATCGAACATCACGTCCATCATAATCGATTCGCAGATAGAACGTAACCCACGGGCGCCAAGCTTAAATTCGATAGCTTTGTCCACAATGTACTCGAGCACTTCCGGCGCAAATTCCAGGTTAATGTCGTCCATTTTAAACAGTTTTTTGTACTGTTTGATGATGGCATTTTTAGGATCGGTAAGGATAGCGCGCAATGCATTACGGTCAAGCGGATTAAGATACGTAAGTACCGGTAAACGTCCGATAATTTCCGGGATAAGACCGAATGATTTTAAATCCTGTGGAGCAATGTATTGCAGATAATTGTTACGGTCGATGGTTTCGGTTTGCTTCGAAGCCGTGTAACCTACCACCTTGGTATTTAACCGTTGTGCAATTTTCTTCTCAATTCCGTCGAAAGCTCCACCGCAAACAAACAGGATGTTCTTAGTATCCACCTGAATCATTTTTTGGTCGGGGTGTTTACGCCCACCTTGTGGGGGAACGTTAACTATCGAACCTTCGAGCAATTTTAACAGGCCTTGCTGAACGCCTTCGCCTGAGACATCGCGGGTGATAGACGGGTTATCGCCTTTGCGGGCAATCTTGTCAATCTCATCGATAAATACAATACCTTTTTCGGCGGCAGCTACGTTATAATCGGCAACCTGCAACAGGCGGGAAAGGATGCTTTCTACATCTTCGCCAACGTAGCCGGCTTCGGTAAGTACGGTAGCATCAACAATGGTAAAAGGAACGTGCAACAGACGGGCAATGGTACGGGCCAGCAAGGTTTTGCCAGTTCCGGTAGCACCTACCAAAATGATGTTCGACTTCTCAATTTCAACATCATCGTCGCCGTTTTTACCCTGCAACAACCGTTTATAATGATTATAAACCGATACGGAAAGATATTTCTTGGCCGTATCCTGTCCAATCACGTACTGGCCGAGCAATTTTTTTATTTCTACGGGTTTTAACAAGGATATCTTGTTAACATCAAAATCGCCGCGTTTTTTTAATTCCTCAGCAACAATAGCGTTTGCCTGTTCCACACAGGAGTCGCATATATGCCCGGTTTGGCCGGCAATTAAAAGGTTAACCTGATTCTTTGTTCTCCCGCAAAAGGAGCATTTATCAACTGGCATGCTTAATTTTTATTTTTTTTGACGAACCAAAACTTCATCGATAATACCGTAAGCTTTTGCTTCTTCGGAGGTCATCCAGTAGTCGCGGTCGGAGTCTTTTTCTACTTTTTCGAAAGGATTTTCGCTATGGTTAGCGATGATGCTATACAATTCCTGTCTCAACTTAAGTATTTCTTTCACTGTAATTTCAAGGTCGGTAGAAGTACCCTGGGCACCACCACTTGGTTGATGGATCATCACACGCGAATGTTTCAATGCCGAACGTTTTCCTTTGGTTCCGGCGCAAAGCAACACGGCAGCCATCGAAGCGGCCATACCGGTACAGATAGTAGCTACATCGGGGTTAATCCACTGCATGGTGTCGTAAATACCTAAACCGGCATAAACCGAACCTCCGGGACTATTGAAATAAATCTGAATGTCTTTATGAGGATCAACCGAGTCGAGGAATAGCAGCTGGGCTTGGATGATGTTGGCTACATCGTCGTCGATAGGCGCACCAAGAAAAATGATCCGGTCCATCATCAACCGCGAGAAAACATCCATGGATGCAATGTTTAACTGACGTTCTTCGATAATTGTCGGAGAGATATAACTGTTGGTTGCTGCCTGAAACCGATGCAGATTAAGACTACTGATTCCGAGATGTTTATTGGCGTATTTCTGAAATTCGTTATTCTGGCTCATAGCTTTTTATGTTATGGTTAAAAATATTACAGGTTACGAATATAGGAAATTTTGCTCCTATACCCGTAACCTGTAAACAATAACGAATCAAATTAGTTATTTTCTTCGAATAATTTATCGAATTCCTCTGAACTAACTTCTTTACTTTCAATCGAAACAGTTTCGCGTACATAGTCGAGAACTTTGTCTTCGAACTTACGTTCTACCATACGGCGACGGTCTTCTTCGCGTTTGAGCGATTCGGCTGCGTAGCTTTCGATGTGTTCGTCCGGAACGTTGAATAAACCGTATTGCTCAAATTGAAGGCGGGTTTGAGCTTTGGCGAATTCAATCATTTCTTCTTCAGAAATTGTCAGGTTATTATTTTTGATAAGCTTATTTTGAATAAGCTGCCATTTCATATCGTTTTCGAACTTTCCAAATTCCTGTTCGATTTGTTCTACGGTGAATTTACCTTCGTTTGAAGTGAAGATCCAACGTTTGAGGAATTCAACCGGCAGGTTAAACTGAGCCTTGCCTAATAAAGCGGCTTTGGCATCGAGGCGGAATTTATATTCGCTTTCGCGCGACAGATTGGCCTGAATTTCTTCTTCAATCTTGGCTTGGAATTGTTCGTTTGTAGTTACGTTTCCTTCGCCATAAATTTTATCGAAAAGTTCCTGGTTAATTTCGGCTTTTTCGAATTTAGAGATGGTAGCGATGGTGAGCTGGAAATCGGCATCAATGCTGCCAACTTCTTCTTTCTTCAAGTGAAGGATAGAAGCCAGTTCTACATCGTTAGGATATGCTTTGCGAAGGTTGAAGGAAAGAACAGCATCTTTTTGGAGGCCCATAAATTGCTTTTTGATCTCTTCGTCCTTAACAAATTCAAGGTAAAGAGTTGATTCAGCAGCAAAGATTCCGCCTTCTTTTATAGCACCATTTTCGAGTTCAACGATTGCACCTTTAAGCATTTCCTTGCCATCGACAATCGATTCGCAGTTAACAAATGCGCCGTAACGACGGGCATAGTTGTCCGAATAGGTCTCGATAAGTTTGGCGTCGGGCTTAATGGTATAGCTGGTCAGTTTATCGTCTTTCGAAAGGCTGAGTTCAAATTCGGGAGAGAGTCCGAGGTCGAAAGCGAATTCGAATTCAGTAGCATTTTCCCAGTCGATTTCTTTTTGTTCTTTTTCGCTTGGGATAGGATCGCCTAAAATATTTAATTGTTCTTCCTTAATATACTTCATCAAATTCTCCGAGAGGAGTTTGTTGATTTCTTCAACCATCGCGGTTTTTCCGTAGAGTTTATTGATCATTCCGGCCGGAACTTTACCGGGACGGAAGCCGTCGATACGGGCTTTTTTCTGATAGTCGCCAAGTACCTTTTTTACTTTCGGCTCATAATCTTCTTTGCTGATTTGAACTTTCAAGACTGCGTTTAATTCGTCTTTCAACTCTTTCGTAATGTTCATCACTCAGATTTTAATATATGTTAATCATTTTACAAAAAAAGCCTTAACTGTCCGATTGTTAAATCGGTAGTTGAGGCGCTTGTGCAAATAAGTGCGGATGAAGGGACTCGAACCCCCACTCCTTACGGAACCAGATCCTAAGTCTGGCGCGGCTACCAATTACGCCACATCCGCATTCTCTAAAAACCGGTGCAAAGGTATTCATTTTTTGTTTTTTAAGAAATTTCGAACGAAAAAAAGTCTTTTTTTCTTTGCATCGAAACCAAATGGCTTATATTCAACCTCAAACCAGCAATTTATGAACCGATAATTCGCTTATAAAGTTTTTTGGGTGTTAATCCCGAAGAACTTTGAACCGCTTGTTAATATAAAATAGATGCTTAAACCTGGTTTTGGAAGGGAGGCGTAAAAATGATTTTATGCCGCTAAACATCCTTAGTACAATACGATCAAGATAGCTGCATTTCTTTTTTTGATCTGAATTGAATGCTTTCCGATCGGGGCGAAGGCATCCAGCTTTCGTTCCGGTTAATTTTTATGGAGGTTTATAACAAACAGAAAGTCAATGGCCGGATAACTTGTGCAGGAAATTACTTAACTGACCCAAAAACTATAATCCTGCTATTGGGATTTAAGATAATTTTGAAAGAAACTCATTTCCCAAGTTTGGGATTTTAGATAAATTTAAAATGAACACTTATCCCAAATAGCGAATTCGAGTTTTTTCTTTGTGGAACGATAATCCCAAATGTCGGATAAGTGTTTTTTCAAAGTTTTTGTAAAATCCCAACTGGCGGATTGGGCAAAATTCATCAGAAAACCATAATCCCAAATGGCGGATAAGTGCTTTTTGTTTGTTAATCTGAAATCCGACACTTGGGATAATCGATTTTTTATGCATAATGTCTTATCCCAAACGGGCAATCGGTCTATTAATATCCAGCTGGCTATAAAAACGATCCGGATTGTGTTCCCTTCAAACTAAAACATCGGCATACCCGCGAGGTTTGTCATTTCTCACCTTCACATTGTTCGTTCGTCAGAATTTGGTTAGTTTAAACGTGTTAATAATTGGCATAACCTTACTGTTTTCAATAATAGTCTCCTCCGACCAATAAAGTTTAGCGAAAGATTTTACAAAAAAAATCTTTTTCCCGATAGGGTAAATCCTTCTTAAGAAATCATAATAACAGAAGCAGAAATACAGATTCTGTTCAACCCCGGGATACGCATTAAACTTAAAAACTTAAGCCATGAAAACACATAATAACATTTTCGCACTAATAGCTGCTTGCTTGATGGTGGCTCTCTTTACAGCATATTTTAATCCGGTTATGGCAGGCGACGACCAATTCTCTGTAATACGCGGAAAACTGGTTGATCAGGCAAACAAAAAACCACTGATGTTTGCCAATATCTATCTCGATAATACCGGCATCGGAACAGTATCGAACGGCGAAGGGGAATTTATTCTCAAAGTGCCCGTCGATGAGCAAAACCATCCGATAAAAGTCTCCTACATGGGGTATCGGTCGCAGTCTTTCAACTTTAACGACCTCTCCCGCGATTACAACGTTATTCCAATGGAGCTGGAGGCAATTAATATTAAAGAAGTAATTGTACGGACGAACGACCCGATTTCGCTGATACGTGGAGTTATTAAAAATATTCCCGAAAATTATGGACGGACACCTTATGTAGGCACAGCATTTTATCGCGAATCGGCCATGCAAAACCGCCAATACGTGGGCGTTGCCGAGGCTATCCTTTCCATTTACAAATCGGATTATGGCAACGAAATGGCCGAAGATCGTATCAAAGTATTTAAAGGTCGCAAAAGTCAGGATGTAAAACGAATGGATACGCTCGTGTTTAAACTTCAGGGAGGGCATTACGTAGCTACACTGCTTGACTTAGCCAAAAGTCCCGAAACGTTTATGCTCGAAAAATTCTTCCACGTTTACAACTATCAACCCGTTACCACCACTAACATTGAAGGCCGCGAAACCTATGTAATCGATTTTGCTCAACGTAAAGAAATAGACGATGCTTTTTATACCGGGCGGTTATATATCGATGTAAATACACTGGCAATCAAGAAAGCAGAATTCTCTATCAGTCCGTACGGGTTAAAATTTGCCGACCAATACCTGGTAAAGAAAAGGCCGATAGGATATTCTGTTAAAACAACAAGCGGCCATTACATGGTTGATTACCGCGAAATAAACGGAAAATGGATGTTAAACCACGTGCGATACGAAGTAAAATTTAAGGTCGATAAAAAACGACTGTTTTCGTTCAGCAAAACATATACTTCAACCGTCGATTTGGCTATGACCGACAAAGATACCGTGAACGTTGCCAAATTTAAACTCCGTGAAAGCGTAAAACCCAATGATGTATTCATCGACCATGTGAGCAGTTTTTACGACGAAGATTTTTGGGGCAGCTATAATATTATTAAACCCGAGGAACCTATTGAAGCAGCCATTGAACGGATAGGCAAACGCCTGCAGAAATATCAGAAATAATTTTTTTCATAGTTCGTTAGTTTTGTGAGGTTAGTAGATTAGCAAAACACCGGGATTGGGGTCCCGGTGTTTTTTTATTTAGCTTCTTAATTCGAAATTCTTTCCAAGATAAACCCTTCGTACCTGCTCGTCTTCGGCGAGGTCCTGGGCAGTTCCGGCTTTTAGAATGTCCCCTTCGAACAACAGGTAAGCCCGGTCGGTTATCGAAAGCGTTTCATGTACATTATGGTCGGTAATCAAAATACCAATATTCTTTTCCTTCAGTTTGCCAACAATCGACTGAATATCCTCAACGGCGATAGGGTCAACACCAGCAAAGGGCTCATCGAGTAATATAAATTTGGGATTAATGGCCAATGCACGGGCAATCTCGGTACGTCGGCGTTCTCCACCCGATAATTGGTAGCCAAAGCTTTTGCGAATTTTATTCAGACCAAATTCCTGTAACAACGATTCAACACGCTCGTGCTGTTCTTGTTTGCTAAGGGTTGTCATTTCCAAAACCGAAAGGATATTATCCTCTACCGAAAGCTTACGGAATACACTGGCTTCCTGAGCCAGATATCCAATGCCTTTTTGAGCGCGACGATAAACAGGTTCTTTCGTAATATCTTCGTCGTCAAGATAAATGTGCCCCTCGTTTGGAGTGATAAGCCCTACAATCATATAAAACGAAGTTGTTTTACCGGCACCGTTAGGACCAAGCAATCCAACAATTTCTCCCTGATTAACCTCTACGGAAACTCCTTTTACAACAACTCTGGAACGGTAACGTTTTACAAGATTTTCGGTACGTAGCTTCACGGCAATAAATTTAAATGATTACTTGGCGTTACGTTTGCTAACTATAAAATGCTTATTTTAAGCATACAAACGTCTTTGTTATTATTTTATTTTCAAGGCACAAATATAACGATTAACCATAAAGTTATTCGGAATAAAATGACCTTAAGATTTAACTTCCTTTTAATTCTTCTGTGCGTTTCTTCTGCGTGTTACAATCGCTGAAATGACGATACTTACCTCATAGAGCAATATCAATGGGATGCTCACTAAAATTTGGCTAAATACGTCGGGTGGGGTAATAACCGCAGCCACTACAAGGATAACAATTATGGCATGACGACGGTACTTTCGCATAAACTGTGGCGACATTATTCCAATCTTACTAAGAAAATACGCCAGAATTGGCAGCTCAAATATCAGTCCACTGGCCAGGGTTACCGAAGCTATGGTCGAGAAATAAGAGGTTAGGTTTATCTGATTTTCAATTTGAGAGCTAACTGCGTAGGAACCGAGAAAATGTACCGAAAATGGCACAATCATGTAATAACCAAACAAAATTCCCAACAAAAACAGTGATGAAATGGCAAATACGGCACCGCGTGCATGATTCCGCTCATTACTGTGCAGGGCCGGAGCAACAAAGCTCCAGAACTCCCGGATTACAAATGGCGAAGCAATAATTAAACCGGCAATCACCGACACCATCATGTCGGTGGAGAACTGACCCGACATATCAATATTTATCAGTTTGAGCGGCTTAGAGTTTATGCACAGGCTCGATGTATGAAGCAATCCACCAAGTTTGCAAAGCAACCGGTTACTAATAAAGTCGGGGTTTTTGGGAGTAAGTAAAATATAGTCGAATATATACCTGCTATAAACAAAAGCCAAGGTTGCAAACACTACAATTGCCAAGGCTGAACGTATGATATGCCACCTCAGTTCTTCGAGATGCTCAAGAAACGTCATCTCCGACGCAGAATCCTTCTTCATAAGAAAATTTTAAAAAATCTTGTTTATCCGCCAAATTTTAACATACTTTGAATTCCCTAAAAACTCCTAAAGTCAGATTGTCCGTTTGTTTTTGGTAACAAAATTATTTTTGAGCTTAGAGCCTGCCAATTCAAAAAATTGTATAAATTTAAGTGCAAATGTATTTAAATTTTGTTCCCAATCTTGGCAAATATTCAAACTAAACATTTAGAAAATCAAATTAACTATATTTGCATTGACCGCGAACAAAGAGCTTAATTCAAGCCTTTAGTTAAAATAACGTAAGAATAATAATTAAATGAGATCTGGGATAGATATTTCATTAACTGAACATCTTAAAAAGCATTTTGGATTCACTTCATTTAAAGGAAACCAGGAAGCCATTATCAATAATGTTTTGGCCGGAAATGACGGCTTTGTTTTGATGCCTACCGGAGGAGGAAAATCACTTTGTTACCAGTTGCCGGCCTTAATCATGGAAGGTACGGCAATTATTATATCTCCCCTGATAGCCCTGATGAAAAATCAGGTGGATGCTATGCGTAGCTTCAGTACCGACGACATGGTTGCTCATTTTCTTAACTCTTCGCTTTCTAAAGCTCAAATTACCAAAGTTAAAGAAGATGTGATGGATGGCCGTACCAAGATGCTCTACGTTGCCCCCGAATCGCTCACAAAAGAGGAAAATATACAATTTCTTAAACAGATTAAAATTTCGTTTTATGCCGTAGACGAAGCTCACTGCATCTCAGAATGGGGGCACGACTTTCGTCCTGAATACCGTCGTATTCGTCCTATCATCAACGAGATAGGCTCGGCGCCCATTATTGCGTTAACGGCCACGGCTACACCCAAGGTTCAGCACGATATTCAGAAAAATTTGAATATGCTTGAAGCTACTGTTTTCAAGTCGTCATTCAACAGACATAACCTGTATTACGAGGTACGCCCGAAGATTAACGCCACCAAGGAAATTATCAAATACATCAAAAATAACTGTGGGAAATCAGGTATTATCTATTGCCTGAGTCGTAAAAAAGTAGAAGAACTAGCCGAAATACTGCGTGTTAATGGCATTAAAGCCCTTGCTTACCATGCCGGAATGGACGCCAATACCAGAGCCGACAACCAGGATAAATTCCTTATGGAAGACTGCGATGTAATCGTTGCTACAATTGCTTTCGGGATGGGTATCGACAAGCCCGATGTTCGCTACGTTATCCATTACGACATGCCTAAAAGCCTTGAAGGTTATTACCAGGAAACTGGCCGTGCCGGTCGCGATGGTGGCGAAGGTAACTGCATTGCATTTTACAGTTACAAGGACATTCAGAAACTCGAGAAGTTTATGCAGGGTAAACCAGTTGCCGAGCAGGAAATCGGACGCCACCTGTTGCTCGAAACTACTGCCTATGCAGAATCGGCTCTGTGTCGCCGTAGAACGCTTCTGCACTATTTCGGAGAAGATTATCCGGATGTAAATTGTGAAACTTGCGATAACTGTCGTTTCCCGAAAACACAGTTCGAGGGTCAGGAATATGTGGAACAGGTTCTTGATGCTATTCTTGCTGTAAAAGAAAAATTTAAATCAGACCATATCGCCAATATTCTGGCCGGAAACCTTGACAGTGCTATCAAGTCGTACAAACATCATAAGCTTGAAATTTTCGGCACGGGAAGCGAAAAAGATAACAAATTTTGGAATTCGGTAATTCGCCAGGCATTGGTGGCTCACTTTATTCAAAAAGACATTGAAAATTATGGATTATTGGGATTAACACCCCTGGGGCACGAATATCTGGAACATCCCCATCCCATTACACTTTACGAAGATCACCATTATGCCGATGAAGAGGATGAAGAAGGCGGAATGGGAGGAGGAAAAACCAGCACGGTTGACACCGAGTTGTTTAATATCCTGAAAGATTTGCGTAAAAAAATGTCGAAGCAGAAAAGTCTTCCGCCATTTGTTATTTTTCAGGATCCGTCGCTTGAGGATATGTCTATCCAGTACCCTATTACCATGGAGGAACTCCAGAATATCGTTGGGGTAGGAGCTGGGAAAGCTCAGCGGTATGGCAAGGAATTCCTTGAGTTGATTAAGGCTTATGTCGAGGAAAAGGAGATTATCCGTCCGCAGGACATGGTCGTAAAATCAGTGGTGAATAAGTCGGGGATGAAAGTATATATCATTCAGGCTATTGACCGTAAAATGTCGCTCGACGATATTTGCAATGCGAAAAATCTGTCGATGGGCGACTTGCTTAACGAAATCGAAGCAATCGTAAACTCCGGGACCAAGCTTAACCTCGATTATTATATTGATGAAGTTTTAGATGAGGAACATCAAGACGAAGTGTTCGATTACTTCCGCGAAGAAGCCGAATCCGAATCAATAGAAGAAGCTTTAAAGGTTCTTGGCGACGACGAATACAGCGAAGAAGAAATTCGCTTAATGCGTATAAAGTTTATCTCCGAAATGGGGAATTAATCTTCTTCTGATAAAGCACGAATTGAACGAATACCAATGTCTAAATCACAAAAAAGCGTTGGTATTCTTTTTTTTGTGATAAATCAATGATTGACCTTTCTATTCCATCTTTGTGTCAAATCCATCTCTAAGTCCATTGCCCAGAAAGTTAAATGCCAAGACCATCAGCATTATGGCAAAGCCGGGAAGAATGGCTAAATATGCCTGGTCAAGAATGATATAGCCATAATGGTCTTTAATCATATTTCCCCATGAAGGTACCGGTGGCTGAACTCCAACTCCAAGAAAGCTTAACCCAGCCTCCATCAATATAGCTGATGCAAAATTTGCTGCTGAAATAATTACCACTGGCCCTATTATATTCGGCAGTATATGCCTGAAGATGATACGGAAATCGCCAAAACCCAATGCCCGGGCTGCTTCTACAAATTCCTTTTCCCGAAAGCTGAGAACCTGGCCTCTAACCACACGAGCCACTTCCACCCACATGGTGAGCCCCACGGCAACAAATACCTGCCAAAAGCCTTTCCCCAATACCAATGTAATTGACAATACCATTAATAATGTAGGGATTGACCAAACAACGTTTATAAGCCATGAGATAAATACATCCGTTCGGTCACGGTAATAACCAGCCACAACGCCAAGCCATATACCGATTATAAGTGAAATGAAAACTGAAATAAACCCTACGGAGAACGAAACTCGGGTTCCGATTATCAGGCGGCTGAACATATCGCGACCAAACCGGTCGGTACCTAAAAGAAATGTCCGGGTTACAATCTGTTTATCAACAATGGTTTTTATAAGTTCCGCTTTGGAAATAGTGATTATACGACCTTCCGCGTCCTTAAACCTAAAATTGTCTTTGGTGGTTTTTACAACAGGCACAGACTTATCCACAGGGAATACAACATCTACAAGGTGAAATCGGGATTCAAAAGGTTCGTCGCCCTTTCCCGATGAATATTCGTTTAAAATTAGAGAATCGCCCTGAATTTTGAATGAATCTATAGGAATACATTGATATTGAGTTTCTCTACCCAGTAACATGGTATGAAAAAAGGACGAACTTTCAATATTCTGATGTTTTCGAATAAGTGCAATCTTTGCCTTAAACATTGGTGGCTTGGCTGCAATGGAAAGCATTTGATTGTTCGAAAATGGCGTAGAGTCAGGGGTTATAAGATATCCCAACAGGGCTATAAAAAATGATAGCAAGATAAAAATGGCCCCGGCAATCGAAAGCTTATTATGCTTAAACCTGTTCCAAAAAAGAGAATTTTCCATTTACGCTTGAATTACCCGATAATCATCCCCATTAAACACGCCGAAAGCAACGATACCAATGTGCCGGCTATCAACGCTTTAAATCCGAGCTCCGAAACCATGTTTCGTTTACCCGGTGCCAGGGAGCCAATACATCCGATTTGGATGCCGATGGAGGCAAAATTAGCAAAACCCGACAAAAAGTAAGTAGCCATAATCACCGATTTCTGCTGCGTAAAAGCCCCGGCAGCCTTCAATGACGAGAGGTTTATGTATCCGATAAATTCGGTAAGCATTACTTTTTCGCCCAGCAAACGCCCGGTAGTAACCATATCGGCGGGACAGATACCAATAACCCACATAACCGGGGCAAAGCAGTATCCGAGAATAAATTGCAACGATAACTCCTGGTAACGGCCTCCGGTAATTGAAGCAATATAACTATTCAGATGTGTCCAGTAACCGATTTTAAGGGCGATAAAATTGAACATCGCCACAAAAGCAACAAATACAATGAGCATGGCCCCCACATTAATGGTAAGCTTTAATCCATCGCCGGTTCCGTTGAAAATAGCCCCAAGGACATTGGTTTCGCTCCGGGATTTTTCGAGATAAAGTTCACGGTCAAACTCTCCCGTATGCGGAATAAGAATTTTAGCAATCACAATTGCTCCGGGAGCAGCCATTACAGATGCCGCAATAAGATGCTTGGCGAAAATTAATTGCTGTACAGGGTCATTTCCTCCCAAAAAGCCGATATAGGCGGCGAGTACCGTGCCAGCAAGCATCGACATTCCCGCAACCATAACCTGGAATATTTCGGGGCGCGACATTTTTTCGAGGTAAGACTTGATGAGAAGTGGAGATTCACTCTGTCCGAGAAATATATTAGCCGAAGTAGCCAGGCTTTCAGGGCCCGAGATGGACATTAGTCGCTGCAACAGCCTTGCCAGTAATTTAACGACCCACTGAATAATACCATAATAATATAATGCACCTGTAAGTGCCCCAATAAAAATAATAGCCGGAAGTATCTGAAATGCAAAGATGATGCCTACTTTATCGCTGTTTACAAGTTCGCCGAACAGAAAGCGGGAACCTTCTTTAGAGAAATTGATGACACTGATAAACAACCGGCCTATGAACTCAAATAATTTATAGAATGCCGGAACATAAATTACCCCTAACCCTAACATTAACTGAGCCGCCAACCCTGTAAAGACAACTCTCCACGATATAGCTTTCCGATTTTCGCTCAACAAATAGCATATGCCAATAATAAAAGCAATGCCAACCGTGCCCCGCAGGACACCCAATACCGGTAAGTATTCGGCCTGTGCCATTATTTGGCCCGGCGGTTTATTTCATCACGGATTATTGAGGCCCGTTCATAGTTTTCTTTCGAAATAGCTTCGCTTAAAAGATCCTTTAGTTCATCTATATCAAGCTCTTTCAATTCGTCGTTCTCGGGCTGAACAATCTCGGGTTTGGCCTCATCTCCTTCGGCTTTGTGTCCATGAACGTCATTCTCAAAATCAATAACAATGCCAGCTTTGGCAATAATATCTTCGGTAGTGAAAATAGGACATTTAAAACGTAAGGCAAGCGCTATGGAATCAGACGTGCGAGCATCAATAGAAATACGGGTCTGGCCATTATCACATATTAATTTTGAAAAGAATACGCCTTCTTCCAGTTTATAAATGTTAACCTCGATAAGGGTGATTTTAAATGCTGTGGCAAAGTTCACAAATAAATCATGAGTCAGGGGGCGGGGTGGTTTTAGTCCTTCCAATTGAATTGCAATAGCTTGAGCTTCAAATCCTCCAACAATAATAGGTACTCTTCGTTGCCCGTTTTCTTCGCTTAAAACCAAGGCATAAGCTCCCGATTGGGTTTGACTATATGAAATACCTAAAACATTAAGCCTAATCTTATTCACGCGAGAATTTCATTTAGAATTTATATCGAACACAAATATAATGAAATCAACAAAACTTTTAGTAAATATAATATAATGTCGTTTTGACAAAAACGACGGAGTGCATTTACATTCGAAGAAACCTCTCCGGCACAAAAAAGTTTAAATCACATTGAAATACAATTCCTAATAAAATTCATTATAAAATGTTTGTACTTGATTGAAAGTTTTATATTTTTGCAGTCCATTTTGTAAATAAAGAAAAACAAATAAAATGTACGCAATAGTTGACATCGCAGGCCAACAATTTAAGGTAGAAAAAGACCAGAAAGTTTTTGTTCACCGCTTGGAAGCCGAAGAAGGAGCAAATGTATCGTTTAACCAAGTTCTGTTGGTTGATAACGACGGAGACGTTAAAGTTGGCGTTCCCACAGTAGACGGGGCTATTATCTCCGCTAAAGTACTGGCCCACGTTCGTGGTGACAAAGTATTGGTTTTCAAAAAGAAAAGAAGAAAAGGTTATCAAAAACTGAGCGGTCACCGTCAGGATTTAACCCAGATTCAAGTAGAAGATATCAAAGCTTAAGGTTCAACGGATTTTTTAAAAATATTCAAACATGGCACACAAAAAAGGTGCGGGTAGTTCCCGTAACGGTAGAGAGTCGGAAAGTAAACGACTTGGTATCAAATTATTCGGCGGTCAGGGTGCTAAAGCCGGAGCTATTATCGTACGTCAAAGAGGTACTGTACACAATCCGGGCTTAAATGTAGGTATTGGCAAAGACCACACCTTATTTGCACTGGTTAACGGCACTGTAGAATTCAGAAGAAAAACTAACAACAAATCGTACGTTTCGGTTGTTCCTTTTGCAGTTGCAGAATAACAGAACACGGTTTTTTTGATATTGTCTCCTGTACAATTACTATCTTTAGGTGGTAAATGGTACAGGAGATTTTTATTTTTGCGATTTAACGAACCTGAGTCGGGAACTTTACCATCCTGATTCGAACAACCTAAAAATATGCTTACGGTTAAATTCATCGAAGAAAACACAGATTACGTTATTGAACGGTTAGCTGTAAAACGGTTCAATGGCACAGAAATCATCGGTCAAATTCTTGATCTCGACAAAAAACGCCGGCAATTACAAAACCGCAACGACAATATTTTGGCGGAAATGAACAGCATTGCCAAAGAAATCGGGATACTTTACAAATCGGGGAAAGCTCAGGAAGCCGAGGCTGCCAAGCAAAGAACCGCATTGTTGAAAGAAGAAACGAAACAACATAGTGCCGAACTTGACGAAACCGAAAAGCAGGTAAAAGAACTATTGGTACAGGTTCCTAACCTTCCACATATTTCCGTGCCCAGGGGTAACGGGGCCGAAGACAACGAAACTGTTCGTACCGGAGGCCAGATGCCAGAGCTCAGTGCCGATGCCGTTCCTCACTGGGATTTAGCTAAGAAATACGACATAATCGACTTCGAACTTGGCAACAAAATCACCGGAGCCGGATTTCCTGTTTATAAGGGGAAAGGATCAAAGCTTCAGCGTGCGCTTATAAACTTCTTCCTTGATGAAGGCGAAAAGGCCGGCTACAAAGAATACATGCCTCCGCTTATGGTCAACGAAGACTCGGGCTATGGCACGGGTCAGCTTCCCGATAAGGAAGGCCAGATGTATCATGCTACACTCGATAATTATTACCTGATACCAACCGCCGAAGTGCCGGTAACCAATATTTGGCGCGATGTTATCGTTAATGCATCTGAATTCCCTATTAAAGCTACGGCTTACACGCCATGTTTCCGCCGCGAAGCAGGTTCGTATGGTAAAGATGTTCGCGGGTTGAACCGTCTTCACCAGTTTGATAAAGTAGAAATTGTTCAGATTCAGCATCCATCCAAATCGTACGAGACTCTTGAAGAAATGGTAGCCCACGTGGAAGGCCTCGTGAAAAAACTTGAACTTCCATACCGCATTTTGCGCCTCTGCGGTGGTGATATGAGTTTTACCTCGGCCCTCACTTTCGACTTTGAAGTATATGCCGCCGCTCAGCAACGCTGGTTGGAAGTAAGCTCGGTTTCGAACTTCGAATCGTTCCAGGCTAACCGTCTTAAACTCAGATACCGCGACGAGGTGGAAAAGAAAACCAACCTTGCCCACACCCTTAACGGTAGTGCATTGGCATTGCCTCGCATAGTTGCTGCTCTGCTCGAAAATAATCAAACCGAAAAAGGTATTAAAATTCCTGCGGCTTTGGTTCCTTATACCAGATTTGAATATATCGACTAATCAATCAATTATTTATATTAAAAAGCTCCTGAAAAATCAGGGGCTTTTTGTTTTTAGCCCTTTCCTGATAATTTTTTAAAAATTTAAATTTGGCATATTTGTTGTTTTAGAAGGGCTTTCATTTAACTCCGTTATAGATTCGATTACGGTAATTGAGTGTTGAAAATCAGTGTAAAACATTTTAAAAACTAAACTATGAAAAAGCAAAGAGTATTTTTATTGCTGGTATTATCTTTCTTTACCGGCAAATTATTTTCTCAAACAATAGAAAGTTTTGAAGAAACAGCTAAAAAGAGCAATGCTATATTGTTCGAAGATACGGCCCTTAAGGTGAAACCAAAATTGGCTGATAGAAAGGTTTATGACAAGTGGATTAAGGATAATAACAAGAAGTATCAGGATTTTTCGCAGATTGCCATGGGCGAGCCCATTTCTGTTACTGTAGCAATTCTTCTTGATGAGCAGGGAAATATTGTTGCTTCAGCAATATCAAAGAGTGTAGGTTTTGGGTTTGACGAAGAAGCCTTGCGTCTGATAAAAGAAAATCCTAATAGATGGAATCCCGGAATGCTAAAAGGGAAGCCTGTTCCTGTTGAACTTCGGTATCAGATTGATTTTATAAATAATAGCAATTTTTTTGCCACAAAAAATAATAAAAAGATTTTCAAACAATATTAGTCATCTTCTATAAAGAAGGGAGCAAATGAGGAGACGTATCTTATTTTTTATTTAACGAACCTCTTGTTTTTTTAAAAATTAATTTCTTCTTTTGCTGACATAAATCATTTTCGAAACAAACAAATGAACAATATATCTCTGAATAGAAATTGGTGGTGGCGTCTACTTTATTCCATAAGCCGGAATGAGGAGTAGCCCCGTGTTTCTATCCCAGAAAAGATAAAATACAGAAGCTCGCCGATACCGGCGGGCTTTTTTTGTTTTTGCACTAAAAATTTAATAACGATAATAATTTGCATTATGGCGTTCAAATTTAAAACCAACACTAAAAAGGTACTTGCCGACACCCTTACTCCGGTGAGCATCTATCTGAAATTACGCGATATGTATCCCGGAGCCTTTTTACTCGAAAGCTCCGACTATCATGGCAATGAAAACAGCTTTTCGTTCGTTTGCCTTAATCCGATTGCTTCCATTGTAGTTGACAATTATCAGGTTACATGTTCTTATCCTGATAATTCAACCACTAGCCAAGCCATCGCCAAACCCGCCGATTTCTCGGCAGCCATGAAGACCTTCATGCAAAGTTTCGACACCTGCGAGAATGGCGAGAAACTTCCTGTAAACGGTTTGTTTGGCTATTCTTCATACGATGCCGTTAAATACTTCGAAACCCTTAAACTTTCGGCTCCGCAAAACGAAGCTTACAAGATTCCCGATGTCTGTTATCAGTACTTTAAGTATGTGATTGCCATCAACCACTTTAAGAACGTTATGTACATTATCGAAAATCTTACTGAAGGAGAAAATAGCGAGTGCGACCGCATTGAGCGACTGCTTTATACCATGAATCTTACGACAGGTCGTTTTTCGTGTGCTGACACCGAAACGTCCAACATCACCGATGAGGAATATCGGCAGATGGTAACCTGCGGAAAAGAAGCCTGCTATCGTGGTAATGTTTTTCAGATTGTGCTGGCCCGTCAGTTTGCTCGTCAATACAATGGCGATGACTTTAATGTGTATCGGGCTTTACGCTCTATAAATCCTTCTCCATACTTGTTTTATTTCGATTTTAAAGATTACCGTATCTTTGGTTCTTCGCCAGAGGTTCAGATAAAGATTAAAGACGGGAAAGCTAATATTAACCCTATTGCCGGAACTGCCAAACGCACCGGCGATGACGAAAAGGACAAGGAATTGGCCCGTCAGCTTGCCGCCGATCCCAAGGAAAACGCAGAACACGTGATGCTCGTCGATTTGGCCCGTAACGATCTGAGCCGCTATGGAACAGGGGTTAGCGTCGAGAGTTTCCGCGAAGTGCAGTTTTATTCGCACGTCCTTCACCTGGTATCGACCGTATCGGCAAAACTTAACGATCAGTCGGGGGCGGTGGATATGTACATGGCAACATTCCCGGCTGGTACACTTTCGGGGGCACCTAAGTATAAAGCCATGGAACTGATTGACGGCATCGAAAACCAATCGCGTGGATATTATGGTGGAGCCATCGGATACATCGGATTCGACGGGACTTTGAACCATGCCATCATGATACGCACGTTCCTAAGCAAGAACCACACGCTTTATTGTCAGGCCGGAGCAGGGATTGTGGCTGCATCAAACGAAGAGAGCGAACTTCAGGAGGTAAATAACAAACTCGGAGCTTTGAAAAAAGCTTTTGAACTGGCTAAAGAGCTTTAATTAGACGACGGTCTGCGGTCTATCGACTCAAAACATTAAAACAAAACATCATGAAAAATAAGATATTAGTCATCGACAATTACGATTCGTTTGTATATAACCTTGTTCATTATATTGAAAAAATTACGGGCGAGAGACCCGATGTTTACCGCAATGACGAGATAAGCATCGAAGATGTTGGCAAGTACGATAAAATTCTGTTATCGCCCGGTCCCGGTGTGCCTTCGGAAGCAGGAATTATTCTCGATGTAATTCGAAAATATTCCCCAACGCACAGTATCTTTGGTGTTTGTCTCGGTCATCAGGCTATTGGCGAAGCTTTCGGCGGACAGCTGACAAACCTTGATACGGTTTATCACGGAATCGCTTCCAAAATACAGGTGTTGACTCCCGGCGACCCGCTCTATAAAGGTATTCCTGCAGAGTTCAACGTGGGGCGTTACCATTCGTGGGTTGTGTCGCGTGAAGGTTTACCCGATTGCTTTACCATCACCACCGAAGACGAAAGCGGTATGATTATGGGCATTAGTCATAAACAATACAACGTCCGCGGGGTGCAGTTTCATCCCGAATCAGTTCTCACCGAACATGGAATGAAGATGGTTGAAAACTGGTTAGCAATTTGATAGTTTGCCAATAAATTAATGTGACAATTTGCCAATGGGCAATGAGTTATTTGGAGTCAGTCTTGGCTCTAGGTTCTAATTAATTAAAACAATGAAAGAAACCCTTTCTTATTTATTTGAAGGCAATATTTTGTCTCAACAAAACGCTAAAGATGTGCTTACCGATATTGCCTCCGGCAAATTCTCGGAAGCTGAAATTGCTTCATTTTTTACCGTTTACCGAATGCGTAAGATTACGGCGCAGGAAATACTTGGTTTCCGTGAGGCCATGATTAGCGTTGCGGTTCCCGTTGAGATGGACGGATTCACAACTATCGACCTTTGCGGTACTGGTGGCGATGGGAAGAACACGTTTAACATCTCTACCCTTTCGTCTTTTGTGTTGGCCGGGGCTGGTGCAAAAGTGGTGAAACACGGCAACTACGGGCTTTCATCACCTTGTGGGTCGTCCAATATTATGGAATATTTCGGGTATCAATTTAGCACCGATAACAATAAGTTAAGGAAGGAAATGGAAGAATGCGGCATCTGCTACCTTCATGCACCTATCTTCCATCCGGCTATGAAGTATGTGGCTCCGGTACGCAAAGCTTTAAAGGTGAAAACTTTTTTTAATATGCTGGGACCCATGACTAATCCGGCCCGTCCGCAGGCGCAGTTTGTGGGTGTTTTCAGCACCGAGGTACAAAAAATGTATGCCGAAGTATTGCAACTCGCTGGCATTCGCCATGGGATAGTACATAGCTTGGATGGTTATGATGAGATTTCGTTAACCGGAGAATTTTGTGTTGCCGGTCATGGCAAGGAGACAACGTACACTCCCGAATCGCTGGGATTAATACGCGTGAATCCGGGGGAACTTCACGGAGGTGATACTATCGACGAAGCTGCTGACATTTTTCTTTCCGTACTCGAAGGCAAGGGAACTAAAGTGCAAACGGAAGTTGTGGTTGCCAATTCGGCCTTTGCCCTGTCGTGCTATTTCCCCGATAAATCTATCCCCGACTGCATTGCCATGGCCCGGGAATCATTATCTAGTGGTAAAGCGTTGCAAGTGTTTAAAAAATTATTGAATAAGTAAGCCATGACTATTCTCGACAAAATTATTGCCGAAAAATATAACGAAGTAAAAGTCCAAAAGGCGATTGTTTCAATTTCAGAACTTGAAAAGAAAGACGCATTTAAGCGTACCTGCATTTCGCTGAAAGAATCGCTTACGCATCCCGGCTCGTCGGGCATCATTGCGGAGTTTAAACGTAAATCGCCGTCCAAAGGCTTTATCAACAGTAATGTTGCTGTTGAAGATGTGACCTCCGGTTACGCCAAAGCTGGTGCTGCCGGGCTTTCCGTACTTACCGACCGTCAGTTTTTTGGGGGCTCTTTGGTTGATTTGGTCGCAGCCCGTGGTGTTAACTCCATTCCAATTTTGCGTAAAGATTTTATGGTTGACGAATACCAGATTATCGAGGCTAAAGCCATGGGTGCCGACGTCATCCTGCTCATTGCCGCCTCGCTCGACCTTCCGTTGATTAAAAGGCTGGCATCTTGCGCTAAATCGCTTGGATTGGAAATTCTCTTCGAAATTCACGCTCAGGAAGAACTCGAAAAAATCGTGGATGAGGTGGACATGGTGGGTGTAAATAACCGTAATCTCAAGGATTTCCATGTCGATTTGGAGCATTCGTTAAAATTGGCGGCACAGCTTCCCGATAAATTCGTGAAAGTGTCGGAAAGCGGCATCGACAATCCCGACACCATTAAATACCTGCGTTCGTTCGGGTTTAAAGGTTTTCTGATCGGCGAAAACTTTATGAAACAACCTAACCCGGGCTATGCCTGCGGGGAGTTTATAAAACAGATGATTTAGCTGTAAACCGTTAGCCTTTGGCTATTAGCGAAAGACCAACGGCTTACAGCCAATAGCTTATACCATGCTTATAAAAGTTTGCGGAATGCGCGATAGCGCTAATATACAACAGGTAGCCGCCTTGCAGCCCGACTGGATGGGTTTTATCTTTTATCCCAAATCGAAGCGTTATGTGGGAAAGGAATTTGTTCATCCATGTGTGCCCGGCATAAAAACTGTGGCGGTATTTGTGGACGAAGAGCCCGGCAAAGTTCGCGACATTATTAACGATAACAGGTTCGACTTTGCCCAGCTGCACGGCGACGAGTCTCCGGTTTATTGTCAAAAAATAAAAGAATACGGAATCCATGTCATTAAAGCCTTTGGAATTCATGAAGGATTTAACTGGCAAAAATTGAAACAATATCAGGATGTTTGCGATTATTTTCTGTTCGACACCAGTACTGCTGATTATGGTGGGAGTGGGCAGAAGTTTGACTGGAGTATCCTCGGAAATTACAGGTTATCGAAACCTTTCCTGCTAAGCGGAGGTATTGGTCCCGATGATGCGGCTGAAATTCAAACCATAAAACATTCTGCTTTGGCCGGAATTGATCTGAACAGCAAGTTCGAAACTGCCCCGGCATTAAAAGATGTAGAGAAATTGAGAATATTTTTAACAGAGTTGAGATAGCTAATTCCCAACGCCCAATTACACATAAGATATGAAACATTCACCTGACGAAAGAGGTTTTTTCGGAAAGTTCGGCGGAGCTTACATCCCCGAAATGCTTCAGGCTAATATTGAAGAGCTGAGAGAAAACTATCTCCGGATAATGAACAGCGAAAACTTTCAGCAACAGTTTCACAAACTGATGAAAGATTACGTGGGACGGCCTTCGCCCCTGTATTATGCTTCGCGTCTTTCGCAACATTACGGAACCAATATTTACCTAAAACGAGAAGACCTGAACCATACCGGTTCGCATAAAGTTAACAACACCATCGGACAGATTTTGCTGGCCAAGGAACTGGGCAAGAGCCGCATCATTGCCGAAACCGGCGCCGGGCAACATGGTGTGGCAACCGCTACCGTTTGTGCACTGATGGGCCTGCAATGTGTGGTTTACATGGGCGAAACCGATGTGAAACGTCAGATGCCCAATGTACTTCGCATGCAAATGCTTGGAGCTACCGTTGTACCTGCCATGAGCGGTAACCGTACCCTCAAGGATGCCGGTAACGAAGCGCTTCGCGATTGGATCAGCAACCCGGTTGACACCTATTACCTGATAGGTTCGGTGGTTGGCCCGCATCCGTTCCCCGACATGGTGGCGCGTTTCCAGTCCATCATTTCCGAAGAGATACGTTGGCAGTTAAAAGAGCAGACCGGCAACGGACTGCCCGATTATGTGCTGGCTTGTATTGGCGGCGGAAGCAATGCTATGGGCGCTTTCTATCATTTTATTGAAGACCCTTCTGTTAAATTGGTGGCTGTTGAAGCGGCTGGTTTAGGCGTAGATTCCGGCGAAACTGCGGCATCCATTGCCAAGGGTACCGAGGGGGTTATTCAGGGAGCCCGTACCATGCTCATGCAAACCGACGATGGACAAATTATTGAGCCGTATTCCATTTCAGCTGGTCTCGACTATCCCGGCATTGGCCCTGCACACGCCCATTTGCACGATATTGGACGCGAAATTGTGATTGACGCTACCGATAAGGAAGCGCTCGATGCGGCCTTTCAGCTTACCCGCCTCGAAGGCATTATCCCGGCACTCGAATCGGCTCACGCACTGGCCGGATTGGCTAAAATGAAGTTTAAATCCGACGATGTGGTGGTGGTCAATATATCCGGCCGCGGCGACAAGGATATGGACACTTATATTAAGTATATGAGTAAATAGAACCAAGTATTAAGAACCTAGAGCAAGATTGCCTTGAATTTAAAAAAAGAAAACAATGAACCGCATAGATACATTATTTCAGCAGAAGAAAAATAACGTCCTGTCCGTTTACTTTACGGCAGGACATCCGGAGCTGAACAGCACGGCTTCTATTTTGGGCGAACTGGAAGCTTCGGGCGTGGAGATGGTCGAAATAGGGATGCCTTTTTCCGATCCTTTGGCCGATGGTCCGGTAATTCAGGATAGCAGCTCTAAAGCATTAAAAAATGGGATGACCCTCAAACTGCTGTTCGACCAGTTAAAAGATATTCGCAAAGATGTTAAGATCCCGTTACTGCTCATGGGGTATATTAACCCGGTGCTTCAGTACGGTGTCGAAAACTTTTGTAAGAAATGTCGCGAAACCGGCATCGATGGCGTAATACTTCCCGACCTTCCGATGGATATTTATGAAGAATCGTTCCGTAAATGTTTTGAGGACAACGGCGTTCACTTCATCTTTTTAATAACCCCGCAAACCAGCGACGAGCGCATCCGAATGATCGACAGCATCAGCGGAGGATTTATCTACATGGTATCGTCGGCAGCAACAACCGGGGCGAAGAGCACCATTGCCGAAAAGCAGATCGAATATTTTAACCGGGTTAAAGCCCTTAACCTGAAAAATCCGTTGGTGATCGGTTTTGGCATCTCTAATCACGAGACTTTTGCCAGTGCCTGTCGGTATGCCAACGGCGCCATCATTGGCAGTGCTTTTGTAAAAATGCTCGATAAAGCCACCGATATGAAATCGGATATCCGGAAATTTGTGAAGGAAGTTTTGGGATAAAAATGGCTGTTAATACCCTCCTTTTTAATGAGGGGGTGGTTTCTTTATCAATTTGATACTATTTCAATAATCTTCTAAGTTCGGCGGAGGCTTTGTCTCCGCCGAAATATTTATAGGCGGTTATATCCGGTATCCTTCCTTAATTTTTTTAAATGAAGGAAATGAAAATTGAAACGAAATGTTTTGGGTAACAATGTAAACTCCGGAGAACACGAGCGCTACAGCAATTCCTTTCATAACCCCGAAAGTATCCATTCCCCAGATGAGGGAAAGCACCGAAGCTACTACCGGTTGAAGGTAATTGTACATACTCACTTCGGTTGGGCGAAGGTTACGCTGACCTATCGGGATTAACAAATAACCCAGGAAAGTGCCGGCCAGCACGATAAAGGCAATGTCAAAATAAACAGGGGTTGGCAACAACGAATAATTAATTGTTGTGAGCTGATTGAACGATAGCGGCAAACAGAATAACGAAGCAAAGGTAAACATCCATTTCATCAGCGTTACCGGCGAATATTTACCGATAAGTCCCTTAAACCATACCAGATAAATGGTAAAGCTAAACTGTGCTAATAAGCAAAGAAGGTCGCCCCAAACACTGCTGGACCTTGAACCCGAATGATGCCCGCTTACAATTAACAGCAATGCCCCCGAAGCCCCAAAGGTTATACCGACAATCTTTTTCCATGTGATGGCTTCTTTAAGGTAGAAGGCTGAGACAATCATGGTGATGATCGGCAGAGTAGTGGTGATGATGGACGCATCGATGGGGGATGTGAGGGAAACTCCTTTAATGAACGATACCTGATTGAAAACAATGGCAAAGATTGATGCCAAGGCAAGCATTAACATGTCGCGGCGTTCAACGGACTCTCGTTTTACAAACAGCGAAGCAATCCAGAAGGTGATGGCTCCCCCGGTAATCCGGAAGGTGGTGAGCGCCAAAGGACTTACATCGCTGTTTAACAATACTGCTTTGGAAAGGGGCGACAGAAAACCCCACGCAAAATTAGCCACCAGCATCGCTACGTGGCCTCGATATGTTTCTTTTTTCATTGCTAACTAAACTAAAACCGGCGCAAAAGTACAGCATTATATCTAACGGAAACCGGAAATATTTGTTCAATTTAGTTGTAGGGAATTGGCCTTTAGCTATTAGATATCTTTCTCCCTCCCCGAAAGGGGAGGGACGGGGTGGGGCTTACTCTTCCGGCTCGTAATGAACCTGCACCTCGCAACGCGGCACCTTCTTACAAATTTCCCGCTCCACCATGTCCGATATGGCGTGTGCCTGCCGCAGACTGATTTCCGGGTCGAGGTGGATGGTGACGTTTACAAACGTGTCGGCACCGGAGTTGCGCACTTTTAAATCGTGAAAATATTTGACTTCGGGAATGTCGTTCAGTGTCGAAGCAATCTGGTTGATGAGGGATGCCGGAGCCCTGTCGAGTAGTACATCAACAGCACGGCGTCCGAGTTTATACGACACAAACAGCACGATAAGGGCCACGCCAAGGGCAGCCACCGAGTCGGCAAAGTACCAACCAAAATTGGCACATACAAGTCCGAACAGAACAACGGTGGAACTCCAGATATCGGTCGAAAAATGCAGAGCATCGGCCTCTAATGCCTGGCTGTTATGCTTTATGGCAACTTTGTACAGTGCCCGCGAGCGTGTAAAATCGACTACAATGGATGTGACAACCACCACATAACTCCAAACTGACACTTCAATATGGGTATGCCCGGAGGTAAGGCGGCCAATGGCTTCGGAGATAATCCACACGCAGGTTATGAGCAACAGGATGGTTTCGACCAGTGCCGAGAAATTCTCGATTTTCCCGTGTCCGAAATTATGGTCGCTGTCAGCCGGTTTATCGGATATGCGTACCGAGAAATAGGTGATAACCGCCGCCACCAGGTCGAGACCGGAATGCAGCGCTTCGGCCAGAATACCCAAACTGCTCGTCAACAGTCCAATGATGAGTTTAAAGCTGGTTAGAAATATGGCTGCCAGCACCGAAAAACCGGCAACTTTTCTCTTTTCTTTCGACATGAATTTGTGAATTTAAAGATTCAAAGATTCCGTATTTAACCTCCCCAACCCCTCCTTGAAAAGGAGGGGATTCTCCCCTTCTCAAGGGGAGACGCAGAGGGGTTTTAGAGTCCCCCTTGGGGGATTTAGGGGGCTGGTATTAAATCGCCAGTTTATTAATGCTCCCCTCGTGTTCCAACAGCCATTGTTTACGCCAGAGCCCACCGGCATAACCCGTCAGGTCGCCATTGTTTCCAACCACGCGGTGGCAGGGAATGATAATCCAGAGCGGGTTGCGTCCGTTGGCTGTACCCACAGCCCGTACCGAAAGCTTTGAGCCAAGACGTATCGCCAACTGAAGGTACGAAATAGTGGTTCCGTAAGGTATTTTTAAAAGTTCCTCCCAAACTTTATGCTGGAAGCCCGTTCCTTCAAAATCCAGCGGCAGATCAAACTGTTTTCGCTGTTTGGCAAAGTATTCCGTGAGTTGACGCTTGGCCTCGGCAACAAGCGGATTATCTTCAGATTGGCCGGGAATATCGGCAGTTTCCTCCAGAATGGTTACAGACACTAACCCCTTATTAGAAGCATTAATTTCGACATTTCCGAGAGGGCTTTGAAGATATCCGGTATAAATAGAATCGGTCATAGGAATCGGGGATTTTGTGTATAATTACAAAATGTTTGAGGCTCGGGAGCTTTTTAATGAAGGTATTAATGTAGTATTTTCGTCCCAATAATAAACAATAATCAATCATAAATAATCAATTATCCAGGATTATGGCAGTATTAAAATTTGATGAAGTAAAAGCAACAACCGTTCGCGAAGGGGTTGACCGGAAGCTTATCCATACCAATAACCTGATGTCGGTAGTGATCGATTTCACCAATGGCCCGTGGGCTGAGCCTGAGCCGACACACTCGCACGTTCACGAACAAATTTCGTATGTGGCTTCGGGCGAGATTATTTTTGTATGCGAAGGCGAGCCCAACCAACGCCTCAAAGCCGGAGATATGTTCAGCGTACCTTCCGGAAAGCAGCACGGCATTCAGCTTCTAACACCAACGGCGCGGCTGGTGGATAATTTTAACCCAATACGGGCGGAGTTCTTGTAAACGCAAAGGCGCAGAGGCGCAAAGATGAAAATTTAATCTTTGCGCCTCTGCGTTCAATTTCAAGTCAAATATTTATGGCTTTGTTTGAAGTGCGCTGATAGCCAACATGGCAACGTTTCTTTTGATTGCTGTAGAGCTGTATGTTGCCCCGGAAACAGCATCAACATCGAGTTGTGCAGCTTCTTTTAACGTTTTGCCGTTCCATGTGTCCAAGAACCCTTTAGCTTTGACTTTATTGATATAGCCAGGGGTTTCTTTATTTTCCAATAAAAATAGTTTCTTAATTATTTTATTCTTGTCAAGGATTAAAACGACAGGTGTTGGGCCTTTATATCCAATAATATCTTTGGAAAGCGGACGGCTCGACAATGCATAACCGTCTAATTTCCCTTTTGCGTTTTTTATTACATGCCAAATGGTATTTCCTTCCGAAACTGAAGCTGCATCAGTAAATACTGTTTTTACCATTTCCAGGGCCGACAAAACCGCCTCCGGCTGTGGGCCTCTCATAGCAAGATCATGATGTTGTGCCGATACTGTATTGGTTTTTAATACTAATGAAATGGCTAAGACAAGGACTGTTACGATAAATTTATTTTTTCCAGTGTTCATAATAAACTGTTTTTGATATTCAACTTTAGAAATAGACACGAGGAAAATTAAATACTTGCGTTGGTAGCTTGAAAATATAAAAAGTCTTTAGCCAAACTGAGGAGAATGAATTCCCTGCGGCAAGAAAAAAATTCTGTGCGCAGGAAAATATAATTCCCTGCGCACAGAATTTAAAACTCCTAGTGTGGAAATTATTTTCCGTAAGCACGGAATTGAAAAGGGCTGTTCTTTGGTTGGTAGATGGTTTTTTTCTCCGCGTCTTTGTGGTGAGCCCTTTTAAAACAAGCTCAACTGTGTATCGTCCGGCTTGGCTTTTTTCTTCTCGCGAAGGGTGAATTCAAACAGGTTTTGTTCGATGTTGTCCAGAAAAGGGCTACGGGGCAGTTGCAGCTCACGGTTGTGTAGCCTGCGTTTGAGCGCGTGCGATAGGTACAGGTATTTCGAAGCCCGTGTCATGCCTACGTACAACAACCGCTTTTCTTCGTCTATATCGGGATTTTCGAAGTATAACGAGTAGGGGAGAAGGCCGTCCTCGCAACCGGGGATGAAAACGCAGCCAAACTCGAGCCCTTTGGAGGCGTGTATGGTCATTAGCGACACACGTTCTGCTTTTGCCTCCCAGGTATCGACGCCGCTGCCCAGTTTTATGTGTTGAAGAAAAGCCTGCCCGTCGTTTCCAAAAGCTTCTGCTATCCCTAAAAGTTTCTGAATTTGTGCGTGATGTTTCTCTCCATCCACATCGGGAAGTTTGGCGATGATCTGCTCCAGCTTTTCTTTCACCGGCAAGTCGTTTGGAATAGCAGCAAACAAGGCGATGTTTATCGTTTTTTGTTTGAGCAGGATATCTGTTAGCCCTTTTTCTGCGGAAACGAGATGGGCAAAGATGTCGAGAGCCGTTTTTAGCGGGCCTTGCGCGAAAGTAGATTCGCGACCTGTTACCTGGTACGGGATGTTGCGTTCGGCGAAAACTGTTTCGATGGCTTCCATCTGTGCGCGGGTGCGGCAAAGCACGGCAAAATCCGAAAGGCTCACCAAATCGCTGTCGGTATCGGTTTGCAGGCCGCGATCCATCGAGTGAAATTGCAACCCGCCCATAAGACTGTCGATGGTTTTAGCCATGAACTCGGCTTCGGCCCTATCGGACGGATGGGTGTCGATACGCAGCTTTAGCCCGCGCGATGTGCCTTTGAGCGAATCATCGGCGGTGAGGTTTAATACCTGCGTGGATGCCATGAGGATGCGGTCGGTACAACGATAACTTTTTTTCAGGCGGAACAGTCGGGCATCAGGAAAATCGTCGGTAAAGCGACGGATGAATTCCACGTCCGAGCCGCGGAAGCCGTAAATGGCCTGGTTGGGATCGCCAATCACGAAGAGGTTGCCGTTATTTTCGGGCAAAAGAAGTTTAACCAAATGATATTGCCCATGGTTGATGTCCTGGTACTCGTCGATCATAATCCATTTAAAACGCTCGTGGTAAGCTGCGGCAATCCCGGGCGAAGTTTTCAGGATAAAATAAGGAAGATAGATGAGGTCGTCGAGGTGGAAAGCATTGGCGTCAGTTAATGCCTTTTGGTATTTTTTAAAGATATGTCGGAGCTCCGGGTCGGCGATAGCATCGGTTTCCTGGAGGTTTTGTTTTACCAAAGATATATCGTCGGACAGTTTGCGGCATTCGCGGTCTTTAGCGCCGGTAAGTTGCCGTAAAAGGGCAATGCGTTCGTCATCGCCGGCCAGCATAAAAACTTCGGAGCGTCCGGTTTGAGCGAGGTTGTCTTTCAATATTTGTAAGCCTAGGGCATGGAATGTTGCCACCGTAATCTTTTCGGAAGCAGCCTTGTCGATTGTCTTTTCGATACGCTCGCGGATTTCGCCGGCAGCTTTGTTGGTAAAGGTAACGGCCAGAATGGTTGCCGGGTCGGCACCGTAATGGTCGATGAGACAGGCGATGCGCGAGGTGAGTACGCGGGTTTTACCGGTTCCGGGACCGGCCAGTACCAGCGCAGGGCCTTCGTGGTGCATCACGGCTTGTTTCTGCTCGGCATTAAACGAGGCCAGCCAGTTCTTTGTGTCCTTTTCTTCGGGTTCTTCGGGTTCTCCGTCGAGGGCATAGTGTTGTTCGATGAGGCTTCGGTATTCGGCCAGGTCGAAATTCAATAGTTTGCGTTTGGGAACGATGGTTTCGGGAGTTGCCATGTCGGCAAAAAGTTTTTCGCCAGCTTCGAATTGTTTGGCTTCGCCGGATTGGAATACGCGTATCACGCCATATTCTCCGTCAAAACCTTCCTTAATAATGATCTGTCCGTTGCGCATGCGCCGGATGGCTTCGGCTAAAAAGGGACCTCCTTCAGATTTAATGACTTCCAAATCTTTAAAAAGGAGGATATCGAATTCGGTGCCCAGTTTCTGGATGAGGTTGAAATAGAGCTGTTGTACTTTCTTGGAGTTTTCGCCTGAGCCTACAATCTCGGAAAGGATTTCGGGCAGGGGAATGATGGAATGGAAATCGCGACGGTTGGGGCGCAGGGAAATGTCGGTACGGTCGGAGAGCTGGGCGATGCGGCTGGCCACGCCAACTACCACGCGGCGCCCGCAAACAGGGCAAACGGCACGGTTACGGAGTGTTTCTACGGGATTAAAGCAAACCCCGCATTTGCGGTGACCGTCGTAATGGTATTTTCCTTCCTGCGGAAACATGTCGATGGTACCGAGAAAGGTTTCTCCATTAGCCTGTTTTATGGCATTAAAAACGGAATCGTAGGAATAATCGCAATTGAAAACATTGGCATTTCGGCCAATGCGATCGGGCGAGTGGGCATCGGAATTGGAAAGCATGGTAAAGCGATCGAGCTGGCTGCACATCCAGTTGAGTGCCGGGTCTGTTGAAAGTCCGGTTTCCACGGCATGAATGTGGGAGATGAGGTCGTCGAAACAATCGTCGATTAAGTCAAAGCCGCCTTTTTCGCCAAGTACGGAAAACCAAGGTGTCCAGATATGGGCGGGGACGAAGAAGATGTCGGGAGAACAGTTTAAGGCCAGTTCGAGCAGATTTCGCGAGTCGAACCCGAGGATAGGGCGGCCATCGGAAGTGATGTTTCCAATCTTGGCAAGTTCCTGCTGCATCTTTTCAACAACCTCAAACGATGGGGCATACAACAGGTTATGAACCTTACGGACTTTGTTGTTTTTCTTGTAAATACTCGAAATCTCGGACGATAGCACAAAACGTACTTCGCGGTCTTCGACCTCGGGATTGGTGAACGGAAGTTTTATCCGCAACTCCGGCCGCAGCTTGAACAATCCGGGTTCGGCAGGGATAAGCTTCTCGCGAAGCTCTTTGGTCCATCCCGGATGGGTAAAGTCGCCCGTACCCATTAGCCCTACGCCTTTGATGCGAGCCCAGTAATCGAGGTGCTCCGGGTCGAGTTGCTTGCTGGTGGCCAGCGAAAAGTGGGAATGTATGTGAAAATCGGCGATGAATTGCATTTAAAGAAGGTTTAAAAGTTACAGGGTTCAAAGGTTAAAAGCCTCGCTTTGTCACTTAATTACGTAATTTTCTAATCACATTAAGGTTAGACCGCTGCGCTGTTAATGGCCGATGAATCCCAGTCTGCCGAATTTATTACGGCATCGGGAAGCTTTTCGGGCGAGTCGATGATCGTCCATATCTGGCGGTGCATGTCGCGCATAAAATTTTGAGCAATCATCTGTTCGAAAAACTGGAGTAAAGGGTTAAAAAAACCATTAATATTCATGATGATGATGGGTTGGGTAAAACGCCCGAGCTGTTTAAGGGTGATGACTTCGAGCAGTTCTTCGAGCGTACCCACACCGCCGGGCAAAGCGACTACCGCATCCACGTTCTCAACCATACGTTTTTTGCGTTCGCGCATATCTTCAACCACAATCATTTCCGAAACTTCTTCGTGAGCCCATTCCATGGCCATCATAAAATCGGGGATGATGCCGGTAATCTTGCCATTGCCTTTCACCATGCGGTCGGCCAGGGCTCCCATCAAACCAACGGCCCCTCCACCGTATAGCACGTGGATTTTATGGTTTAGGCATACCTCTGCCAAATCACGGGCAGCCTGCATGTACTGTTGGTCCACCCGACTACTTGATGCGCAGAAAACGCAAAGGGTTTTGAGTTCTTTCATGGTTTGGGTATTGGTCGATAGACTAGCTGACTATCGTCTATCTATACTAAAAAAGCCGTCGGGTTAGGACAGCTTTTTTTATGTATGTTGTTGGAAATTATAAAAGTGCTTCGAGTTTGTTAACCAGTACGCTTTTAGGCACAGCGCCAACTTGTTTGTCAACAATTTCACCACCTTTAAAGAACAGGATGGTAGGGATATTACGGATTCCGAATTTAGCGGAAACTTCGGGATTGCTGTCTACATCGAGTTTGGTTACTACGGCGCGGCCTTCATAGTCGGCACCGATTTCTTTTACCAATGGTCCAACCATTCGGCAAGGGCCACACCATTCGGCCCAAAAATCTACTATTACGGGTTTGTCCGATTTGAGAACTACGTCGTCAAAATTGGCATCTGTTACATCTATAATCATACGATATCGTTTTTAGTTACTGTTTTGGTAATGAACTTTCAGGCACAAGTAGGGATGATTTCTGTGCTGATGACCAAAAATAAACAAATTTTTTAAAAGAATGTTTTCTAATTCTCTACTGAAGTATTTTAAATGTAAAACTATTTTTAGATTTTAATAATCTTATAATTAACTGTTTGTGTAAATTTTAATATTTTTTCAGGAATTGATTAAACCTTTGGCCAGGGTGTGTATCTAAACAGGCAAAACACAACATTTAGAGAGAACAAAAACTAAATCTCATTTAAAATTTAAAGTGTATGAAAAGAAAACTCTATTATCCGGTTGCCGCAATTCTTTTTAGCGGGTTACTTTATGTAGGATGTTCAAAGAACCTCGACACCCCGGGAAGTGGTGTGAGTGCTTCGGGAATTACCACTACAGATGCTGTTATTGTTCAGAATGCAGAGTCGCAGGAAGCTGTTAACGACAAAGTTGAGCAAAGTATTGACAATACGTCCGATGCTGTTGAGTCGAACAAATTTACAGGTACAACTTTAAAATCAGGTAGTATAGGTTACTCTCTGGCTATTGATCATCCAACTACCGATACTGCAAAAATTACCTTTCCAAAGGTTGTTACCATTGTTTATAACAATTCAGATACGATTAATGGCGAACATACCAGCATGACAGGTACCGTTATTATTACAGTTGATACTATTCCTGTAGGAACAAAATCGTACTGGAGAAATCACGTAAAACGCACCATTCAATTCCAAAACCTGACTGTAACTACCGACAGCTCGAAGTTTGTATTTAATGGAACCCGTGTTATGTATCGGTTATCTTCAAAAGTTAAACAAAGTAGCGATTTGAAACTTCGTGCCGAAGCTATTGATTCTATTTCTTCGAATTATACCTTGAACGTAACTTCGGGTACTACCTCTAAAACGGTTACACGCATTGCTCATAAAACCCGCGATGCTATTGCTCATTTCGTAAGAGCAACCACTACCAGCAGATGGACTTCGGATATCAAAAGCGATACCATTAAAATTACCGGAGCAGTTACTGGTGTAAACAGTAATGGAGTTTCGTACAGCCGCGTAATTACAACGCCTATTGTTATCGTGTTCAAACAAAGTTGGCCGTATAATCAGGTTATTGCATCGGGTGTAATAACTTATACCGTTGGTACCAGCACTCCGTTTATCATTACGTATACCGGACTTGATGGATTTAACACGAATGTCAGCATCAGTCGCGATGGAAAAGTCAAGTTATTTCAACGCAGATGTGGGCGAAAGATGGGATCAGGCATGTTTTAAATGATTGATTATAAATAAAAAGCCCCTTCATAATTTTTTAATGAAGGGGCTTTTCATTTATTTATAGTCCATTAACTATCAAAGTCTCAAACGTCCCGATAATACCCAAGGGCTTACCGATGCCGGACGGATTGACTTGATGTTATATTGCGTATTGTCTTCCTCGCCCAAAGCGGCAACAGCACCGGCAATTACAGCGGCAATTGCGGCATCGTCTTTCTTTTCGGCTGGTTTTTCAGGTTCAGGGAAGCCGTCTCTGCGTAGTTTGAAGTAAGCTTCGGCAACCTGAGGAAGAAGTGCATACGACAGAACATCTTCGTCCTGTTGCTGGTATTCTTTCATTTTGGCCCGGGTAGCTTCAAGCTCGGGAGCTATCAAATCGGCAGGGCGGCAGGTAATCGGCTGCTCATCACCCAAAATCAGTTTAGTGATTTCGGCAGGGATTGGTGCCGGAGTTTTGCCGTATTCGCCTTTAACCAAAGCTTTCGATTCTTTAGGAACCATTTTGTAGCGTTCGCCCATGAGCACGTTTAGTACGGCCTGAGTTCCTACAATTTGGCTGGTAGGAGTCACCAACGGCGGATAACCAAAGTCTTCGCGTACCCGGGGAACTTCTTTTAAAACTTCTTCGTATTTATCGGCAGCATTGGATTGTTTGAGCTGCGATACAAGGTTCGAAAGCATACCTCCGGGAACCTGGTAAATGAGCGCATTAACATCAACTCCCAAAACTTTTTGATCGAGAAGTCCTGATTTGATATACTCTTCGCGTAAAGGTCTGAAATATTCGGCGATTTCGCTCAGTTTAGCGAGATCGAGACCGGTATCATATTCAGTACCTTGAAGAGATGCTACCAGCGATTCGGTTGGAGGCTGTGAAGTTCCCATCGACATTGGTGAGATAGCGCAGTCAACACTGGTAATGCCGGCTTCTATGGCTTTTAAGTAAGTCAGGGAGGCTGTTCCGCTGGTATAATGCGAGTGAAGTGCCAACGGAATATTAACGGCTTCGCGGATGGCTTTCACCAGGTCGTAAGCAGCGTAAGGCAGCAAAAGACCTGCCATGTCCTTGATACAGATAGAGTCAGCACCCATCGATTCAAGCCTTTTAGCATCGGCTACGAACAGGTCGAGCGAATGTACGGGGCTGGTGGTATAGCAAACGGTAGCCTGGGCATGTCCACCTTCTTTTTTACAGGCTTTAATAGCTGTTTCGATATTGCGGGGGTCGTTGAGGGCATCGAAGATACGGATGATATCCATACCGTTAGCAACGGCTTTCTGAACGAAATATTCCACAACATCGTCGGCATAATGCTTATAGCCTAAGAGGTTTTGGCCTCTTAAAAGCATCTGTAAAGGGGTCTTTTTTGCTTTGGCCTTGATAGCCCGCAGCCTGTGCCAAGGGTCTTCGTTGAGGAAACGCAGACAGGCATCGAAAGTTGCACCGCCCCAGGCTTCAAGAGAATGATACCCAATATCATCGAGCTTGTCAATGATAGGAAGCATATCCTCTAACCTCATACGGGTTGCTATCAGCGATTGATGGGCATCCCGTAATACGGTTTCGGTTATTTTAACTTTAGCCATTTTTTAAGATTTTTGATTGATGGTTATCCGAGAACTACAAGAACTTGGCCAGCAGTAACAGCTTGACCTTGTGTTACCTGAATTTCAATAACTTTACCATCTGCAGGGGCAGTAATATCGTTTTCCATTTTCATGGCTTCGAGAATCAATAACGATTGACCGCGTTTTACAGTATCGCCAACGTTTGCTTTGATTTTTAAAATATTGCCGGGCATAGGTGAGGTAACCTTGGAGGTTGGGCCAGATGTAGCGGCAGCTTTTGAAGCTTTGGGAGCTGGAGCGGGTGCAGCGGCTGGTTTAGGAGCTGGAGCTGCTACCGGAGCTGAGCTTGATCCACCTTTTACTTCTTCTACTTCAACCTCGTATTGTTGGTCGTTAACCTTAATTAAAAACTTTCTCATGTTACTTTTTTATTTAAATTTTTTGAATGTATGTAATTTTATTGTGAATCAGTTCACAGTTCAAAAATAGCATTTTAAATTTCCAAAACATAAAATTATAATTATAAAATCTAAATAACTTTTTGTTTTGTAAGATTTTGTAAATCAGGGATTTTAAATAAAAAAACGAAAGCCGGTCTGTGATAAAAGCCGGCTTTCGTTTTTAATATTTTTTCTTTTGTTATAAGGTTCCCAAAACAAACCTTTTAGTTTTCAAAGAAACGTCGTTTGAAATACAGGGCCACGTTTACCAGTCCTATTAAAACGGGCACCTCTACCAAAGGCCCGATAACCGTTGCAAAAGCTACCTGCGAATTGATGCCGAATACCGCTACCGCTACAGCTATGGCCAGTTCGAAATCGTTACTTCCGGCAGTAAATGCGAGGGTTGTCGATTTTTCGTAATTGGCTCCCATCCATTTGGCTGCAAAGAAGGTGGTAAAAAACATGAGGGCGAAATATATCGAATAAGGTATTGCAACACTTACCACATCGAGAGGTAGCTCAATGATTTTTTCGCCTTTCAGGGAAAACATTACAAAAATGGTAAAGAGCAATGCAATTGGTGTTAACCATGACACTTTGGGGATGAATTGTTTAAAATACCAATCGTCGCCCTTTAGCTGCCGCAGGATAAGGCTCGACAGCAATCCGGCAGCAAAGGGAATTCCCAGGTAAATCAGTACCGTGGAAGCTATCTCGGCAATAGATACGCTAACAACGGCTCCGCTTAAACCGAATAACGGAGGTAAAAAGGTGATGAAAACATAGGCGTAAACTGAGTAAAGAAAAACCTGAAATAAGGCGTTAAACGCTACTAATCCGGCAGCCAGTTCGGAGTCGCCTTTGGCAAGGTCGTTCCAAACCAATACCATGGCAATGCAGCGAGCCAATCCGACCAAAATAACTCCAACCATCAGTTCGGGCCGATTATGCAGAAATGCGATGGCTAAAAGAAACATTACCAGAGGACCGATAATCCAGTTTTGAGTTAGAGAAAGCGAAAGCAGTTTTACGTTTTTGAAAACCAAAGGCAATTTCTCGTATTTTACCTTGGCCAGAGGCGGAAACATCATCAATATTAGCCCGATGGCTATTGGAATATTGGTAGTTCCCGAACTTAACGAATTCCAGAAATCCGAAATGCCGGGCGAAGTATAGCCAATGAGTACCCCAGCAAACATGGCGAGAAATATCCATAGCGTGAGGAAACGGTCAAAGAATGAAAGTTGTTTTGCTGTTCCCATGAATAGAAGATAAAAATATTTAGTACAGAGTATTGTTATATAAAATAAGTGCCAGCGCTCGTTTGTAATGTTACGCCACGGCAAGGCACGCATTACAAATGAGCGCCAGCATCTGTTAAGTCAACGGCATTGAATTAGTAACTGTTAATTATCTGGCTGGTTTTTCGGCATACACGGTGATGCTGAATATGCCTGCCCCGGACTTTTTGAATGCGTCCAGTTCCTGTTGGCTCAGATAATTCATTAGTATTTCGTCGGGGACACTAATGAGTTTTTCTTTTTGTACATTGATATTTATCAACCCTTTGTCGGTCATAATTTTAAGGTAATCGTCTTTTTGAATAGCTCCCGAAACGCAACCTGCATACATTTCAGCAGCTTCCCGAAGTCCTTTGGGTAAATCGCCGCGCAGTACCACGTCCGAAACCGATAGGTGAGCACCGGGTTTGAGCACACGAAATATCTCTCCAAAAGCCTTTTCTTTATCGGGAACAAGGTTTAAAACGCAGTTACTGATGATAACATCGGCAGTGCTATCGGAAACGGGCATGTTTTCGATGTCGCCCAAGCGGAATTCCACGTTGGTAAAGCCAAGCTTTTGGGCATTGGCGCGGGCTTTTTCAATCATGGCCTCAGTCATGTCGATGCCAATAACGTTGCCACTTTCGCCAACTAAAGCACGAGCAACAAAGCAGTCGTTTCCGGCTCCAGAGCCCAGGTCGATAACGGTGTTGTCTTTTGTTATCCGGGCAAATTCGGTAGGAATACCGCAGCCTAAACCTAAATCGGCATCGGGGTTGTAGCCTTCGAGCTGACTGTAATTTTCACTAAAGATGCTATAATCAACCGACGAACAACATCCTGTAGCCCCGCAACACGATGATTCGTTTTTACCTTTAGACTGGCTGGCTATTTCGCCGTATTTTTCTTTTACAATAAGTTTTAAATCAGAGGAATTCATAATTGAGGTTCTATTTGTTCAACATAAAGTTTGTAGAATTCTGTTTTTATCTCGTCGCGTACACGGATGAACTCGCTCCAGATAAATTCGTCGGTTCCGGTGGCGTGCGATGGGTCGTCGAAGCCGATATGCAGGCGGTGTTTTACTTTTCCGATGAATGCAGGACACGCTTCGTTAGCTCCGCCACATACGGTAATCACGTAATCCCATTCATCGTTCAGGTATTTTTCTACCGAATCGGAGGTGTGATGACTGATGTCAATGCCTGCATCTTTCATTGCTGCGACGGCTTTTTCGTTGAGTTTTCCCGAAGCCTGCGTGCCGGCCGAGCAAACGGTGATGTTCGGGTCGAACGACTGTAAAAAGCCGTGGGCCATCTGGCTGCGGCAACTGTTTCCTGTACAAAGAATTAATACTTTCATTTTTGAATATTATTTGCAGTTGGTTCCACAATTATTGTCGATTGAGGTCATATCCTTAAAGAAGTCGTCGAACATCTGCTTGTATTTTACAAGGGTCGAGTTGCAAAGACAATAGTTGATTTTCAGGCCGTCAATTTCGCCATGGATTAGCCCTACTTCCTTCAGATCCTTTAAATGTTGCGATACAGTGCTGCGACTAAGCGGCAAACTGTCGGAAATATCGCCGGAGATACAGGTCTTTGTCTCGGCCAGGTATTTTAGGATAGCCAATCGCGCCGGGTGCGAGATTACTTTGGTGAATTTTGCCAGTTCCTGAAGTTCGGTACTGAATACTTCTGCTTTTATCATACGTTATGTTTTATGTCGTAAAAATACGACATAGTTTAATGAAAAGAAACTTTTTGAGGATTAAATTAACGTTAAATGTGGATATTTGTAGGTAATATACTGTTATTTAAAGAGTAACGACTGCAAAATATAAGTTGCAGATCATCAATTGTCAATCGTTCTTTATTTCATCGAGCATATTGTACAGTATACCCGCAGTTTCGGCAATAACTTTCCGGCAAATGATCTTGTGGTGTTTCCGTTCCGTAACATCGGCTTCGGTGGCGTGTTTTTTCAGGAGTTCGAAACAATTACTTGTATCAAAGATTTCTTCGACCTTTTGGTTTAGTTCGCGTACCTTTTTGTACGACAGTAGTTTGGTGTCCATGTCTTTGGGATTGGTATTCCCGTATTTCAGACCCAGAATCATGAAACTTCCGGTAACGGCGCCGCATTTTTGGCGCAAGCGACCCATTCCTCCGCCAAATGTTGAGGAGATAAGTTTGGCCGTATTTTCGTCGAGGTTAAACTGTGGGGCAAAGGCCAAAACGATGGACTGGGAACAGGCATAGCCTTCGTCGAAAAAGGCTAAGGCCTTGTCTATAGCTTTTTGTTTTTGCATGGTGTAAAAGAAAAGACACAAAGTGTCGAAGATGATTAATTCTTCGCGTCTTTGTGTCTTTGTGTTTATTCTTTAAAAAAGAATTAAGCTTGCGAAATAGCAACAGCTACAGCAACAGAAGCTCCTACCATCGGGTTGTTACCCATACCGATCAAGCCCATCATTTCTACGTGAGCAGGTACCGAAGATGAACCTGCGAACTGAGCGTCGGAGTGCATACGGCCCATGGTGTCGGTCATACCGTAAGAAGCAGGACCAGCAGCCATGTTGTCTGGGTGAAGGGTACGACCTGTACCGCCACCAGAAGCTACCGAGAAGTATTTCTTACCTTGTTCGATACATTCTTTTTTGTATGTACCAGCAACAGGGTGTTGGAAACGGGTTGGGTTGGTTGAGTTACCGGTGATGGAAACGTCAACACCTTCTTTGTGAAGGATAGCAACACCTTCGCGAACGTCGTTGGCACCATAGCAGTTAACTTTGGCCTTTTCACCATTCGAGTAAGCGATACGTTTTACTTCGTTAACTTCGCCAGTAGCATAGTCAAACTGAGTTTGAACATAGGTAAAACCGTTGATACGGGCAATGATTTGAGCTGCATCTTTACCTAATCCGTTAAGGATAACACGTAAAGGTTCTTTACGAACGCGGTTAGCCGATTTTGCTAATCCGATAGCACCTTCGGCAGCAGCAAACGATTCGTGACCAGCGAGGAAAGCGAAACATTTGGTTTCTTCGCGAAGCAACATGGCAGCGAGGTTACCGTGACCCAAACCAACCTTACGGTCGTCGGCAACAGAACCCGGGATACAGAAAGCCTGTAAACCTTCGCCTAAAGTAGCTGCGATATCAGCTGCATTGGTCTGACCTTTTTTAATGGCAATAGCACCACCTACGATATAAGCCCACATAGCGTTTTCGAAGGCGATAGGCTGAATATCTTTTACAATTTTGTAAACATCAACACCTTTGTCGTCGCAAATTTTCTTTGCTTCTTCAATTGATGCAATTCCGTACGAGTTAAGTACTTTATTGATTTGGTTGATACGTCTGTCGTAACTTTCAAATAATGGCATATCTGGTTTCTCCTATTCTTTACGTGGGTCAATAATTTTCACTGCATCTTCGATACGTCCGTATTTGCCTGAAGCTTTTTTCAATGCTTCGTTAGCATCAGTACCGGCTTTAATCATGTCCATCATGCGGCCAAGGCTAACAAATTCGTAACCGATGATTTGGTTTTCTGCATCCAAACCGATTTTGGTGATGTAACCTTCGGCCATTTCGAGGTAACGAGGACCTTTAGCTACAGTACCATACAAAGTACCGGTAACACCGCGCAAACCTTTTCCTAAGTCTTCGAGACCAGCTCCGATAGGCAGACCGCCTTCAGAGAATGCAGTTTGGGTACGTCCGTAAACGATTTGCAGGAATAATTCGCGCATTGCAGTGTTGATAGCGTCGCAAACGAGGTCGGTATTTAAAGCTTCGAGGATGGTTTTGCCTGGGAGGATTTCGGAAGCCATAGCAGCAGAGTGAGTCATACCGGTGCAACCAATAGTTTCAACCAATGCTTCCTGAATAACACCTTCTTTAACATTCAAAGTAAGTTTGCAAGCACCCTGCTGAGGAGCGCACCAACCTACACCGTGGGTTAACCCCGAAATGTCTTTTACTTCTTTTGCCTTAACCCATCTTCCTTCTTCGGGAATTGGAGCAGGGCCATGATTTGCACCTTGAGCGACGCAGATCATACCTTCAACTTCGTGTGTAAAACTCATATGTCCTAATTTTTGATTTGAATTTTATTTTTCAGGGGACAAATATAGTCATTACCTGAATTGTAACCCAAAAATTTAGGGGGTAAGAACAAGGTTATTATCAGATTTTTAATTCATAAATTTAATATTCACGGGTATTACGACTAATTTTTATAAATGGAATAAGATGAGAATCGTTGCACAGGTACAAAAATATTGGATTGCGAGGTGAGCTTAGTTTCATTGAAATGGTGATGCATATCACTTATTTTTCTGATAAAAATTTCGATTTGAGTTAGTTAAAATGAAAAATAGTATATAATTTTAAGATACAAGTCTCAGAAAAGAGGGAGAGTCAATTTTTCCTCATAGATGTTGGAACCAATTTTACTAAAGATAAGTGTTTAAATAAAAGTAGTTTAACTTTAAATAAAAGTGTTATGATAAAAAATGAGATTGGAGTGACCGCAGTTAACATTAGTAATTTACTCGACACTTGCCGCGAATTACCCGTGTCCGACATCGGAACCTTGTTGAAACAGGAAGAAGAACACGTGTTTATAGCTCTTGGTTGGCTTGCCAGGGAGAAAAAGGTCTTTTTCTTTAAAGAAACAAACGACGTAATGAAGGTTTGTTTAATTGAATGATTTTTAAAAACAAATAAGGGTAATTAATTTATATTTTGTTTGTTACGGCCCTGCGAATGTTATGATAAAAAACATAATATTCGTGGGGCTGTTTGTTTTAAGATGAATGGCAGAAGCTTTATCAATCAGCCCGGTAATTCGGGGCTATTCTTTAGCTTGTGAGTATTAATTATTTTTAGATATTTGTATCGACTACATCCGGAATATATTCTATTGGCGCATATTTAACTTTGTACTCATACCTTTATTATAAATGCCGGGAACTATTAACTAACTGAAAATCTAAAGGAATGAAAGGGTTTAAAGCCTGTCAATACCTTATATTTTGTCTGGTATTTGTTGGAATGTGTGCGGGAGCTGTGGAGGCCCAGGTTTCCGATATGGGCTCCGACATGAGGTTTAAATCTGTTTCGTCTCGATTGGGCTTATCGTCGGTGTTTTGTATGGCGCAGGACGAAAACGGGTTTATCTGGATGGGGACTCGCGACGGATTAAACCGATTCGACGGGTACGATTTGATGACTTTTAAATACGATCCCTCTAATCCCAATAGCATTAGTAATAATGAGATAACCTGCATTTTTGCCGATCCTAATGGCCTATTATGGATAGGAACCCGTGGCGGTGGAGTAAACCTTCTTGACCGCCGAACAAACCGCATTTACCGTTTTTTAAATATTTCGAAGGAGAATATTGTCCGCAACATTTTTAAATCGCGAAATGGTACGCTGTGGATAGGCACTTCGAACGGTCTTGTTAAAGTGATTTCTGATTTACACAATCAGAAATTTGAATTTGAGAATGTGTCTGTCCGTGGAAAATTTAGATCTGCTTACGGAACAACTATTAACCCGCGAAAAACCGAAATATCGGTGGTATCAATTAATGAGTTGTCGCCCGATAAGTTGTTAATTGGAACAGAACAAGGTTTCTATACTTATAATCCCAAAGTCAAGCAGTTTAGAAGTGTTGATTTAGGTGCAGATTATGTGACTATTGTGACTTCTATTCTGGTTGATGCCAAACAAAATGTCTGGCTGGGAACCTTTGAAGGCTTATTGAAGCTAGTCACTAAACCCGGCGGCAGATTCGATATTACTTCGTATAATAATCATCAACGAGGAGAACGTTATATCCGCTCAAACCGCATAGAGTCCGTTGTTTCTGATCCTTTTGGAAATATATGGGCGGGTTCACGTGGTGCCGGGTTGATAAAAATAACAGGGAGTGGCAAAACTTTCGTTTTTCAGAATGATGCACTGGATTACCAAAGCCTGAACGATAATATTGTCAATTCGTTGCTTGTTGACAGAACCGGTGTTTTATGGATTGGAACCGAAAGTCACGGGTGTAGCATGGTTGACTTGTATAACAAAAGGTTCAGTCACCTACGCAGCATTCCTAATCGTTTCGGGAGCCTTGGCGGGAGTCTTGTTACTGCAATTTCGGGAAATTTAACGAATAGGGTATGGGTAGGAACTACTGAAGGAGGTTTGGATAAGCTTACTTTTTCCAAAGGAACTTATAAAATAGACCATTTCCCTTCGATAAAAGTTACCCCGACATTGTCCAGCAACGAAATAATCTCTCTTTTAGAAGACAGGGATCATACGCTTTGGATAGGAACTACCGCCAATTATATAACCCGGTACGACGAACGAGGTGGTTTTAAAAGTTATCCGTCTAACGGGTACGTTTTTTCAATTTATCAGGATAAGGCTAACCGAATATGGTTTGGAACCTGGGGGCAGGGACTAGGGCTTATCGATAAAAATAGCGGACAGATAAGTCGTATCAGCAATGAGATGGGAAATCGTCATTCGCTAAGTAGTGATATGGTACTCGCTATTTTCGACGATGACTATGGGAACTTGTGGGTTGGAACTAAAGGTGGTGGCGTAAATATTTGTCCATCTAATGAGTTGGCACGGGGTAACGGAAATTTTATTTCGTTTAAGAGTCAAAGTCTGTCGGAAGGAAGTATTAGTCATAACGATGTGTATTGTATTACCCGCGATAGTCGGGGTATAATCTGGATTGGAACCGGTGGGGGACTTAATAAGGTAATTCCCCTTAATAATCAATCCATTGGCGAAGCTGTCCGAAAAAAGAATGTCAGTTTTAAAGCCTATTCCGAAAAAGACGGGTTGCCCAATGGTGTGATATATAGTGTTTTGGAAGATCGACAAGGCAATTTATGGCTAAGTACCAACAATGGACTCTGTGTATTCGACCCGCGCACTGAAAAAGTTAAGAATTATTTTGATAACGATGGACTTCTGGCCAACCAATTTCATTCCAACGCTTATTTTAAAGATGCCGGAGGATTCATGTATTTCGGTGGAGTTAACGGGCTTACCTATTTTAATCCCGATAGTATAAAGAATAATCCTTTTGCCCCACAAACCCAAATTACCGGGCTAAAGATTTTCAATCAGGCAATTATGCCGGGCGATAAACATAACGGCAGAATCGTTTTGAATACCGACATTGCCAATGCCAAAGAAATTATCCTTTCGTATAGAGACAAAGAGTTAACCTTTGAGTTTTCGGCAATGCACTATGCCAATTCCCAGAAAATTCATTATGCATACCGTTTGGTAGGGTTTAACGATAAGTGGCAGGAAACCAAAAGCAACGACCGCTCGGTAACCTACACCAACCTCGATCATGGCACTTATGTTTTACAGGTAAAAGCAACCAATAACGATGGTGTTTGGAGCGAAAAACCCGACGAACTCGTCATTACCATATTACCCCCTTTTTGGCAAAGTCCTTGGTTTAGTATTGTTTATATACTGCTTATTGCGGGAGGTTTGTACCTGTTCCGGAAATACTCGCTGATTGCCGTGAAGGAAAAAAACCGGCTGCTCATCGAACAGCTCGAGCATAAAAAGCAGACGGAGATTGCCGAAGCAAAGATGCGTTTCTTCACAAATATCTCCCACGAAATCCGGACCCCGCTCACGCTTATTTACGATCCGCTGGAAAGGGTACTGGCACAGGGCGAACTGGACCCGAATTCAAGACAGCACCTCACGCTGATGTCGAAGAATGTTAATAGACTGCTCTCGCTTGTAAATCAATTGCTTCAATTTCAGAAGATTGATATGGGATTTGTGTCGCTAAAAGTTTCTGAAGTTAGCCTGATGCCATTTTTGCGTGAAGTAGCAGGAAATTTTGCACAGAAAATAAGCCTTAAAAACGTCTCATTGGCGATCGATACCTTTTCGGAACAGATTTCGCTATGGTTTGATAGTGAGTTTATGACAACCGTTTTTTATAACCTGTTATCCAACGCTATAAAGTTTACCCCCGAGGGCGGACAGATTTCTATAAAATTAACTCCTTACCAGGGCAATTTTGATGTAGGGTTTATTTCCGGGCTCCGGCAACGTATTTTTTCTTCTAAAGTTAAAGAACAAAACTGGATAGCCATCGAAATTGCCGATACCGGGAAAGGCATATCCCGACGGGAAATATCGCGTATTTTCAATCGTTTTTATCAGGTTAATGAACCATCAATGTATCATCATGCCGGTTCGGGAATAGGGCTTTCGCTGGTTAAAGAATATGTGGAGCTGCACAAAGGGCATATTGAGGTGAGCAGTCTTCCGGGAGCGGGGAGCCGGTTTACGGTTTATCTGCCAGTAGGCAAAAAGCATTTCAGGCCCGACCAGATTATTAGTAAGGCCAAGCCCAGAGTTTCGGGAGAAGACTATAATATTCCCGACGACGAGACTGAAATGAACGGAGCAGACGAAACCTCAATGGTTGGCCCCGAAAAATCGGTTGAAGCCCCGTTGTTACTCATTATCGAAGATGACCACGAGTTAGCCGCTTATCTGCAGAATTACTTTGGCGAAACCTATCAGGTAATCACTGTTTTCGACGGGAAAAAAGGTATGGCCAGGGCTCAGGAATCGTCGCCCGACCTTGTAATTTCGGATGTTATGTTGCCAGGAGCTACAGGGATTGAAATTTGCAATTATCTGAAATCGAACATCGAAACCAGCCATATCCCGGTTATATTGCTTACCGCAAAGGCCGCCGAAGATGATATGATTTCCGGGTACGAGGGAGGCGCCGATAGTTATATGACCAAACCGTTTAATATCAAGGTGCTTGCAGCTCAGGTAAAAAGCCTTATCGAAACGCGTAACCAGTTAAAACACAGTTTCAGTAAAAAGGTGGTACTGAAGCCCAGTGATTTGGCAATAACTTCGCTGGACGAGCAATTCCTTCAGCGGTTAATGGATATTTCAAATGCACATCTTTCTGATAATGATTTTGATGTGTCGGGATTGGTGGAGGCAATGAACATGAGTCATACGGCAATTCTTAAAAAGATAAAAGCCCTTACCGGCCTTTCGTTGGTCGATTTTATCAAGAGTCTGCGTTTGAAAAAAGCTGCGCAAATACTTCAAAAAGAGAAATATCCGATAGCCGAAGTGGGCTATATGGTAGGTTTTTCCGATCCCAAATACTTTAGCAAATGTTTTATTAAAGAGTTTGGAAAGACGCCTACCGAGTATGGAAACGAATTTCGAAATTGAGTTTTGAGAGAAGTTTTGGTACCTATCTTATTTTTAGTATTTTGAAGTACATTAATTTCGGCTTTCGCCGGAATGACAGTCAATTGTAATACTTCTTATATCTGGCGGAGCTTATAACTCCGCTTTTTTTGTTGTGTCACGGCCACTCCTGCAATTACTTTATTTTTAATCTACACAAGCTCGTTAAAAGCAAATCGGTACGAATTGTTCCTTCCTGACAGGTGTGATAAATTTATTTTTTAGGTAGTAAAGTTTGGTAATCGTTTTTAAATCTATTTGTTATAAGCTTAAATTTCCCTTCCAAAAAAGTGGTTAGTTTAATTTTTTACCCCCAATTAAACGATTTTTTCTCCCCTTGAGCAATCGCATACGACTAATTTTGGATATGAAAATGGAGAAAAGACAATCTGTCCACCTAATGATTTTGCAACTACTAACTGCCTTAATTATCATTCTTGGGGTTTTAGCCTTGCTTAGTTTTTGGGGAATTTTGTAAAACCCGGGTAAAACAGGTACTATTAATAACGGCTAATTATATATTATAAATAACCACAACATGAAACTACCAAGATTAAGCCTATTTCTTATTTTATTTTTATGGCTTACCAGTGTCCAGGCTCAAGTAACGCCGGTTTATTTAGACCCTTCCCAACCGGTTGAAACTCGTGCTCGCGACCTGGTTTCGAAGATGACCCTCCAGGAAAAAGTTTTTCAGTTGATGAACGAAACTCCGGCGATTCCCCGCCTTAATATTCCTGCATACGACTGGTGGAACGAATGTCTCCACGGAGTTGCCCGTTCCGGCGTAGCTACCGTATTTCCACAGGCTATCGGACTAGGCGCCACCTTCGACCCCGACCTTATTTTTCGCGTAGGTACAGCGGTTTCCGACGAAGCTCGTGCCATGTACAATGCCTTTATCGACAACGGTTATCATCTTAAATATGGCGGACTGACTTTTTGGACTCCGAACATCAATATTTTTCGCGATCCACGTTGGGGCAGGGGACAGGAAACTTATGGAGAAGACCCTTTCCTTACAGCATCAATGGGCGTAGCTTTGGTAAAAGGACTTCAGGGTAACGACCCCAACTACTTAAAAGTTGCAGCCTGTGCCAAGCACTTTGCAGTACACAGCGGACCCGAAAGGCTTCGGCACGAGTTTAACGTCAAACCTACTGATAAAGATTTGAACGAGACTTACCTTCCAGCATTCAAAGCCCTTGTAGATGCGGGTGTGGAAGCTGTAATGTGTGCTTACAACCGTACCAACGACCAACCGTGCTGCTCAAACAATTATCTTATAAATGATGTATTGCGAGGCAAGTGGGGATTTAAAGGACATATCGTAAGCGATTGCGGCGCTATCGGCGATTTTTTTCAGGGACATAAAGTTACCAGCAGTATTGAAGGAGCAGCAACAATGGCCCTGCAGCATGGGGTAAACCTTAACTGCGGCGACGAATATGCTACCCTGGCCGAAGCTGTTAAAAAAGGAACGGTTGACGAAAAGCTTATCGATAACACGCTGGTAACGCTACTTAAAACTCGTTTTAAACTGGGCATGTTCGACCCAAAGGAAAAATGCCCGTACAATAGCATCAAAGCCGATGTAATTAACAGTCCCGAACACCGTCAGCTGGCACGCGAAGCAGCTTTAAAATCGATGGTTCTTCTTAAAAATAATGGAGCATTGCCATTGAAGAATAATCTTCCGCGCTACTATGTTACCGGGCCTAATGCCACCAGTATTGAAGTATTACTTGGCAACTATTATGGTGTAAATAATAATCTATCGACTATTCTCGAAGGACTTGCATCACACGTTGGCCCCGGAAGTCAGCTCCAGTATAAGCCCGGATGCCTTGCTGATCGCGATAATATTAACCCCATCGACTGGACAACCTCCGAAGTTAAAGCTTCCGATGCAACCATTGTGGTACTTGGATTATCGGGCTATCTTGAAGGCGAAGAAGGCGAATCATTGGCTTCTGCTCATTTTGGCGACCGTCTGGATTACAATATCCCCAAAAATCAGGTCGACTTTCTCCGCAATCTCCGTAAAAATACTACCAAGCCTATTATTGTTGTAGTAACCGGAGGCAGCCCGATGAATCTTAGTGAAGTACATGAACTGGCCGATGCCGTTCTGCTGGCATGGTATCCGGGCGAAGAAGGTGGAAACGCCGTTGCCGACATCATTTTTGGTAAAGTGTCCCCATCCGGAAAACTACCGGTAACCTTCCCTAAATCGCTCGACCAACTTCCGGCTTACGAGGATTATAACATGACAGGCCGTACCTACCGTTATATGACCGCCGAACCTATGTACCCCTTTGGCTATGGTTTGAGCTACGGACGGTTTGAATATTCCGGGCTAAAAGTTTCGTCTAATAAAATAAAGAAAAACCAGTCACTGAGCGCTGAAGTTACTGTTACCAATACCGGGAAATCAGTTTCAGATGAAGTGGTACAGCTTTATATCACCAGACCGGGGGCTAACAATCCGCTGTATTCATTGAAATCGGTTAAACGAATCAGCCTGAACCCGGGCGAATCCACACAGGTAACATTCCCGATAACTCCCGAAATGCTTAGCGTTGTTAACGAAGTCGGTCAACAGGTATTATTGCCCGGAGACGTCAAGATCTGGGTGGGCGGTTCTCTTCCCGGTAAACGGAGTGAAGAACTCGGAATGCCCCAAGCCCAGAACATAACGGTGAATGTTTTGAAGTAACGAAGAAGCAAACCGTTGAATATTGAAACATCAAACCATCATAACTCTAAAAAACTAACTAAAACTTAACCAGCCTATGACATAGCAGTATTACCACCGAATAGTATTCTGCTTCTGACAAAGCAGTGGAAACGTTGAATAAATAAACAGGAATAACATACATTTACTTTAAACCACTAACTTTTATGAAAAAAAACAATTTATGGAAGAGTAAGGTGAACACTTATCCGGGAGCCCCAAATGTAACGCTTCGGTTTTTGTCCCTTTCTTTAATAGTCGGGCTACTATGCTTTAACACCTTTAACACCAGTGCAGCCAGTCTTAAAGCTGCCACAGGAAACTCTATCTGTGCCAAACAAGCACAAAAAATTACAGGAAAAGTTACTGATGCTTCCACAGGCGAAGGTCTTCCGGGAGTAAGCGTAATTATTGCAGGGACTACCTCTGGAGCATCTACCGATATTAACGGTAATTACCAGGTTGAAGTACCCAATGCATCTGCAAAATTGTCTTTTTCGTTTATCGGCTACACAACTCAGGTGGTTGAGGTTTCCGGAAAAAGCGTAATCAATATTCAGTTGGCCAGCGAATCCAAAAAACTTGAAGAAGTAGTGGTTGTTGGTTATGGAACTCAAAAAAAGAGTGACGTTACCGGAGCTACCGTACGGGTGGATGAAAAAGCCCTTCGCGAAATACCTGCCGTCAATATGCAGGAAGCCCTTCAAGGACGTGCTGCAGGGGTAGAAATTCAAAGAATTGGAACCCAGCCGGGAGCCGGAGCTCAAATCCGCATTCGTGGAGAGCGTTCTATCCTTGGCTCAAACGATCCTCTTATCGTTCTGGATGGAATTCCTTTTGAAGGCAACATCAATGACATCAACCAAAATGATATTGAGTCGGTTGTGGCTCTAAAAGATGCTTCTGCTACGGCTATTTACGGGTCCAGAGGTGCTAACGGGGTTATCCTTGTTTCCACTAAGAGAGGAAAAGCGGGAACTACTAAGTTTTCATACGTTGGATACTATGGTGTTAGTTCTGTAGCACGCAAATATCCCGTATATAACGCGCAGGAATATCGTGCTATGCGAGATATATCGCCTTATACACAGGGTTATATGGCTGCAGAATTACAATCAATAGCTAATGGTACAAGTACCAACTGGCAAGACCTGATGTACCAAAATGGATATACCACCAACCATACGTTAACCGCTTCAGGGGGAAATGAATACAACCAATTTTCAATTGGGGGCGATTACCTAAAACAAACTACCGTATTACCGGGTCAGGATTTTGCGCGCTATGCCTTACGTGCTACCGGAGATTTTAAAGTAGGTCAGAAATTTAAAATTGGGTTAAATACGATGAACTCAGTAACGGTAAACAATGGGTCTCAATTTAACAACCCAATGTTCCCTATAATTTCGTTAAGTCCCTTGGAACCTGCATATAATGCTGATGGAACAATAAACAGAACTCCGGCAGGTAACCCCGATGAGACAGCTTCTCAATACAGCCCGTTACTGTTAAAAAATAACAACAATAACTGGGTTGACAAAGTTCGCCGGCTTCACACATTTAACAGCTTATACGCTGAATACGAAATTATAAGAGGGCTGAAATACCGTATGAATGTAGGACTCGATTTTCGTCAACAGGAAAATGACCAATTTCAGGGAGCAGACAGCTATTTCCGTCCAGGGAAAGGGAATACAGCAAGCGTTAACAATACCGAAGGATGGGGCTATACCGTTGAAAACCTGCTTACTTTTGAAAGAACTTTTGCTCAAAAACACAGAGTTTCATTTACCGGATTATATAGCAGACAGGAAGACCATACTCACAATACTTACATAAGCAAAGACTCCATTGATGCTGATTTTATAGAGTACTTCAACCTGGGGCAGTCGAATCAATCAACAAGTAACCTGCCAAACTATAGTGGGGGCGAGAGTTCGTGGGGATTGATCTCCTACATGGCCCGTGTAAACTATGCTTATGACGATAAATACCTTCTTACAGTTACAGGTCGTATGGACGGCTCGTCGAGATTAGCAGAAGGGCATAAATGGCATCGGTATCCGGCGGTATCTGTGGGTTGGAATATCAGCAAGGAAGCTTTTATGCAAAATATAAAAGAGATATCAAGCTTAAAACTTCGGGCCGGTTGGGGCGAAACATCAAACCAGGCAGTATCTCCGTATGCTTCGCTGGGCGGGCTGTCTAATTCTATAAGTACGAATGGAGTAAACCAACCTGTAAAGTATAATTACGGAACAAAGGTGGTAAGCGGATACTACGTAGCTTCTATCAAGAATCCCACACTCGATTGGGAATATACCCGTACTGTAAATGTTGGTTTGGATTTTGGAATCTTAAATAACCGCATTACCGGTAGTGTTGAAGTATATAAAGCTAAGACTCATGGAATTCTGTATAGCCAGAGTCTTCCGGCTTCTTCCGGAATCCCCAATTCGTACAATACCAATATTGGTAAAATGGAGAACAAAGGGTTAGAAATTACAATTTCTTCTACCAATATCTCAACTCATGGCTTTACCTGGAGTACCGATCTTAACTTTTTCCTTAACCGTAATAAGTTAGTAAGTCTGCAATCCGGATTTACAAAAAATATTAGCAATCAGTTGTTTGTAGGCCAGCCATTAACAGCTATTTACGATTATAATAAATTAGGAATTTGGCAAACCAGTGAAGCTGCCGAGGCTGCAAAATATGGACAGTTGCCGGGACAAATCAAAGTGGAAGACCTTAACCACGATGGTGTCATTGATCCGGATAACGACCGAAAAATTATCGGTTCCAGCGAAGCCAAATGGCAGGGAGGTATGACCAACCGGTTTTCTTACAAGGGTTTTGACTTTTCATTTGTTCTTTATACCCGTATGGGCGGAACTTTGATTAGCGGGGTACACATGCCTCAAGCCGCTTACTTAACCATGTTGAACGGCGTAAGGAATGGTTTGAAAGTAAATTATTGGACTCCAACCAATCCAACTAACGATTTTCCTATGCCATCAGCTACAATTACCCCTCCTAAAGCCACAACAGCTGCCTCTACTTTAGCTTATTATGATGCCAGCTTTGTAAAAGTAAGGAGTATTAATTTTGGTTACACCCTTCCCAAGTCGCTTCTATCTAAATTCAAAATTGAAACGATTCGATTCTATGTGACCGCACAAAATCCATTCCTTCTTTATTCTCCCTATGTAAAAAAGGGTGGGGTCGATCCGGAACCTACCGGAACAGGCACCAATGGCTTTGTTAACAGCACAGGAGGAAACATTTCGTCGCGTGCCCTGACCATTGCAGCTGCAACGCCTCCTCTTAAATCATTTCTCTTTGGGGTGAACCTAAATTTCTAATCTTAAAAAATGTACGATATGAAAATTAAAAATAAAATATCAGCCACATTTATAGCTGTCATCACTTTAGCGACATTAGTCGCAGGGTGCAGCAACGATATATTGACTGAATCACCTTATACCAGTTTTACTACCGAATATTTTAAAACTGCCGACGGGCTGCAAAATGGCGTCAATGCAGTTTATGCAGGTATGCGATACGACTATGGCCCTATGGGGGCTCTCGACATCTCAAATGTAGGAACGGATGAGTGGTCTTTTGGAGACCAGGGGCTCTCTGGCGATGTTTTCCAGGAAGGTACTTACATTACGACAAGTTCCGACGGCGCAATTCTTACTGCATGGAATCGAAATTACTGGCACATTAATCTTTGCAATGCTATTCTTCAATACGCACCAGGGGTATCGATGAGCGAATCCGATAAGACTACTGCAATGGCTGAAGCCCACTATTTAAGGGCTCACCTTTATATGTGTCTTGTTGAACAATTCGGGGCAGTTCCGCTGAACCTTGGAGCTGGCGATTTGCAATTTAACACTAACCCGTCAAGCGAATTTTTTAGATTGCCGGTTAACGACGTCCTTATTAAAGATTATAAGGCAATCATTTCAGATTTGATCTATGCCAGCCAAAACCTTCCGGATAAGAGACCTGTGGCTGCCTTCAAACTCTCGAAAGCTGCCGCCCTGCATTTACTTGCCAGAGCCTACCTTTTCCGTGGATATTCATCCGTTGCAAAAGTTTCTACCGACTTTGACAGTGCCTATTTCTATGCTAAAAAGTTGATTGATAACAGAGCTACTTATGGCTGCGATCTGCTTCAGGATTATGGCGATGTCCATAAAGTTGGCAACGATTATAACCAGGAAGTTCTCTATTCAGTAGAGCGGTTGTCTCAAAACAATTCAGCGAATGAATACCAGGCTCCCAGCTCCGACTTTGCCAATAAGGTTAATATTGCCAATAACATGTTTAACTGTAATTACCAGCAACCTACGTTTAAAAACTCCAGTATTGGTTGTATTGATGGACGCCCCCTTCAATATGGACGTCCGTTGCGTCGCTACTGCCCCACTAAATGGCTATTAGATACAGCATTCGCTGAAAAGGCAAATGACAGTCGGTTTGACAATAGTTTTCGTACGGTATGGCTGGCAGCCTCAGTTAATGCTTCCGGGACATCGGCGTACACCACCTATGTAAATAACCTGACATCCCTTGGACTGGCAATTGGCGATACTGCTATCGTATTATGCCCAACAGTAGATGCTTACAACGCACGTGTAGCGTATGCCAATGCTAAAAATAAGCGATATGCAATTTATGGGCCGAACCAGTTCTATAATCATGGGTACAACCAATTGAGCAATTTGGTTTTCCCGAATCTGAAAAAATACGACGACCCTAATCGTGCTAATTTCCAGGATGTTTCTGGCCGTCCCTTTATTGTTAGTAAATTATCTGAGACCTATCTGATTGCTGCTGAAGCTGCTTTGCAGGCAGGACATCCGGCCGATGCGGTTCCATTACTCAACACTATTAGGGAAAGAGCAGCTTACCGGCCTGGGTTATCGGCAACCGACCTTGCAGCCCGGAAGCTCGCTATGGATATTGATGTTTCGAAAGTTACCCTCGATTTTATTATGGACGAGCGTACCCGTGAACTTTGCGGAGAAAGCAAGCGCTGGCCCGATTTGGCGGTAAGAGGATTATTGGTACGCCGTGTAAAAGCGCATAACCCGGATGGGGCTACTAACGTCAAGGATTTTCATATGTTGAAACCTATTCCTTTGACCCAACTCGATGCTATTTCAGATCCTGATAAGGCAAAATATCAGAATCCCGGATATTAATTAATTGCAAAAGAACGATTTGTAAAACACAACAGGATTACGAAACCCTGTTACGAAAGCTTCTGGGTTTCGTAATCTTCAAATAAAAATACAACATGATGAAAACAAAATTATTTGTTCCGATCATATTTCTTGGCCTGCTAGCCAATTTCTCATCCTGTGTTAAGCAGGATGCTGTAAATGTTTTGGCTGAAGGGAATTTTGCTGATACTACGGGTACGCTAAAAGGCAACTCTTCATTTCCAATTGGCTTTGGCATCGATTATACTCCATTTTTAAATAATGCTAGGTACAAAACTATAGTAGCCAGAGAAGGAAGTTCCGTAACCTTCGGGTATCATATGAAACACGGTGCTTTGGTTCAAAACGATGGATCTATTGACTTTACCAAAGCCGATGCTTTATATAATGCAGCAACTGCTGCCGGTCTTGAAGTTTATGGCCATACATTGGGATGGCACTCGAACCAGAATGCGACTTACCTGAAAAATTATGCCAAAATTGTTATACCGGCATCTACAGAGCTCTTGTCAAATCCTGGGTTTGAAACCACTAACAGTTCGTTGTTTGCTAATTGGTCTGTTTTGAATACCAGTCTCGGAACTTTCTCAGCAGCTACAGGGGCTAATGTACACGCTGGCAGTTACGCTTTAAAATGCGCAGTAACAACAGCCGGCAGCAGCTGGAAAATGCAAATTTTAAGTGATGCGGCATCTGTCTCGTCTAGTAAAACCTATACCGTATCGTTTTTCATTAAAGCAGATGCAGCCACAACAATCCAGTTTGAACTTAGAAATAACGATGCTTCTTCAACGGTTCAATATGTAGGAAGCCAGAATGTATCCACCGGGTGGAGTCAGATTACCTACAATTACACACCCAAGAACACTACCTTAGCTATTGCATTTGACCTTGGAGCCACTGCCACCAATTATTACATTGATGATGTAAGTATCAAAGAAGCTGTTACAGCTCCATCCGGAGCTCAGGTTGCAGCCCTATTGGATGCAGCGTTGAACGATTTCATTACCAAAACCGTTACCCATTATAAAGGGGAAGTTAAGGCTTGGGATGTAATCAACGAAATTTTGGCCGACAATGGAGCCATTCGTAACAACAGTAATACCGACACAAAACCTGCTGATGTGTTGGTTTGGTCAAACTACCTGGGTAAAAGTTTTGGTGTAAAAGCGTTTACTTATGCCCATGCCGCCGACCCAAGTGCTTTGTTATTTATTAACGATTATGCACTGGAATCCAACAATGCTAAGGTCGACTCTCTGGTTGCCTACGTAAATTACCTTAAAGCTAACGGAGTTCAGGTTGATGGTATTGGAACCCAAATGCACATCAATATCAACACTTCTTATGCCGGTATTGATAATGCATTCCAAAAACTGGCAGCAACAGGCCTGAAGGTGCGTATTTCGGAATTGGATGTTTGTGCCAATCCATTAGCAAAGCCCAATTTTCTTACTGCTTATACAAAATATGCTTATGATTATCAAGCTAATATGTATAAATATGTTGTTGATTCTTACATAAAAAATGTACCGGCAGCCCAAAGGTATGGAGTGACCATTTGGGGTGTTGACGATCCGGAAAGTTGGATTATTGTTAGTCAGGGAAAGGTTGATGCTCCGTTGCTTTTTGACAAGAATTTTGCTAAAAAGCCTGCTTATTCAGGAGTATTAAAGGCTCTTCAAGCTAAATAAGTGAATCATTTCATAGTAGTTGTAATTAGTTTTCATTTGTAAGCTGCTGCCCGGTGAAAAGCCGGGCAGCTTTAAACGGATTATTATGTACTAATAATCCGTTTATTCTATCACCTTCTTCTGTTTTATGCCCCGAGACTTATTCTTCAAAATCAAATTTAAATTATGGGTTTATGCAAATAATTAAAAACGTTTTTGCCAGACTGCTTCAATACATCTCAATTAGCTGCATTATATGTACTTTACTTTCCGCATCAGGATATAGCCAAAATATTCAGGAAGGATCTGTGCCCAAACTTGTCAAACAAGGCATTTCCACTCAATTAATCGTTAAAGGCAAGCCTTTTCTCATGCTTGCGGGGGAACTTGGCAATTCCAACGCATCAAGCCTTGATTATCTGAAGTTATTGTGGCCCAAACTCTCCAAGATGAACTTAAACACCGTGCTAGCTCCGGTTTATTGGGAATTCATTGAACCAACTGAAGGTAAATTCGACTTTGCTTTGGTGGACGGTTTGATTGAACAGGCCCGGAACAATCAAATGCACTTGGTTTTACTATGGTTTGGTTCGTGGAAAAATAGCATGTCGTGCTACACCCCGCTTTGGGTAAAGAAAAACCAAAGCCGCTTTCCACGCATCAAAACTAAAGCTGGCATTACCCGCGAGATACTTTCGCCTTTTAGTGAAGAAAACCTGAAAGCGGACATCCGTGCATTTTCGGCTTTAATGAAACATATCAAAGATATTGATGAAAAAGAAAATACGGTGCTGATGGTGCAGGTAGAGAACGAGATAGGACTGAAACCCGATGCTCGTGATTATAGTACTCTGGCTGAAAAGGTTTACCAGAATGAGGTACCTGCCGAAGTTATCAAACTGCTTAAAACTAAAAGAGAAAGTCTTAACCCTGCTTTACGAAAACTTTGGGAAGATGCTGGTGCCAAGGAATCCGGTTCTTGGGCAGAAGTTTTAGGCACAGGCCTTTATGCCGAAGATATGTTTATGGCATGGTACTATGCTCGTTATATCAATAAGGTGGCAGAGGCCGGAAAAGCTATCTATCCTTTGCCCATGTACGTAAATGCTGAGCTTAATCGTCCGGAGCGGAAACCTGGTGAATACTCCAGTGGCGCGCCATTGCCTCATTCAATGGATATTTGGAAGCATGCTACACCATCCATCGATATCATGTCTCCCGATATTTACGATCCGGATTTTATCGGTTGGACTCAAAAATATGATCAGCCCGGCAATCCATTATTTATACCCGAAGCTACATTAAACCCGCAAACTGCGGTTAATGCTATTTATGCCATAGCTCAACACAAGGCATTAGGATTCAGTCCTTTTGCAATAGAAAATGCGGATAGCACTTGTTCGGCACTTATGGCCGGAAGTTATCAGCTGCTTAACCAATTAAAGGATCTAATTCTTTCCAAACAAAACGAAAATATAATGGCTGCGGCTCTTCTTGACAAGGATAATCCGCGGAAACAGGCCAAGATTGGTAAATACATGTTCGAATTTGCTCACGATTACACTTTTAAATGGTCGGCCGGAGCCAAGAAAACCGGGCCATGGCCAGTTACCGGAGGGATGGTCATTCAGATTGCGCCCGATGAATTCTATGTTGTTGGGAACGGAATCATCGTAACCTTTAGTCCGGCACAAGCAAATGGAGAACTTGTTGGCATTGGCTATGTCGAAGAGGGCAAACTCATAAACGGACGCTGGATACCCGGCAGACGTTTAAATGGCGATGAAGATCACCAAGGACAACATGTTCGCATTGTAGAAAGTGGAATTGATATTCAGCGGGTGAAACTGTACAACTACCAATAAGTTAAATAGAAGTTTTGCAGGATAAAATATGATGAGATTTACCCTCTTCCTCCTGTTTGTTTTTTTGTGCTTTACCGCTGTTAGCGGACAAGCCCAGCGGATCATTTCGTCAGATTATAATACCGAGTGCGGTAAACTCTGCAAAGTATTTAAGGAATGCAAATCGTCGGCGCTGATTCGTAATCTTACTCTTTATTTTGTGGAACGCTATGGTATGGATGAGGTCAAAACTTGGTATTTCGAGGTATAGAATGAACCGGATATCACGGCCTTCTCCGGTTCGTGACAACGATGTTTACCTAATAACATTAACATTAACATTCAATGAACACATTAATCAAACTAAGTAGGCTTTTCGTTTTTGTATTTCTTTTTCCTATAGTCGTTTTCGGTCAGGTGAAATTGCCAAAACTTGTTAGCGACGGCATGGTTTTACAGCGTAACGCAGAGGTGAAAATTTGGGGTTGGGCTTCGGCTAATGAGGCAGTTACCGTTTCGTTTAATGGCTTGGTTTATAAAACCGTGGCCAATACAAATGGCGATTGGATGGTTAAACTTCCCAGACAGAAGGCTGGCGGCCCATATTCTATGACAATAACTGCCAGCAACACCCTTACCCTGAAAGATATTATGGTGGGCGACGTCTGGGTTTGTTCCGGTCAGTCGAACATGGAACTTCCGATGTATCGGGTGCGTCCTCTTTACGAAAAAGAAATTGCAGAGGCAAAAAACAGCAATATCCGCTATTTTAATGTGCCTCAGACATATAATTTCAACCAACCACAAAAGGATTTGCCTTACGGGAAGTGGGTTACGGCCGATCCTCAGAGCGTACTCAGCTTTTCTGCCGTGGGATATTTCTTTGCCAGCGAACTTTACCAGAAGTATCACATTCCCATCGGGTTGATTAATACAAGTCTTGGAGGCTCTCCGGCCGAAGCCTGGGTTAGTGAAGATGCCCTGAAAGCATTTCCCGACTATTGGAAAGAAGCTCAGCGATTTAAAGACACTTCCGTAATCATCGGTCTCGAAAACGACTATAAAACCAAGTCTACAGCCTGGTTCCGGCAGTTACAGCAAAACGACGATGGATATAAGGACCCGCAGAATCCTTGGTATTCAACATCTGTATCTACTTCCGACTGGAATATGATGAAGGTTCCCGGCTACTGGTCGGCTACGGAAATTGGCAATTCAGGCGGCGTGGTATGGTTTCGTCGCGAAATTGATATCCCTGCTTCAATGACTGGTTGTCCGGCTAAGTTAAACCTTGGTCGCATTGTCGATGCTGATTCGGTATTCATCAATGGAGTGTTTGCTGCAACCACCAGTTATCAGTATCCGCCGAGATGGTATAACCTTCCGGCCGGGATGTTTAAACCCGGTAAAAACATTATTACAGTTCGCATTATCAGTCCTAATAGTGCAGGCGGATTCGTCCCCGATAAGAAATACTTTCTTTCGGCTAACGGAGAATCCATCGATTTAACCGGTACCTGGCAATACCGTTTGGGAACCAAAATGGGACCAGCTCCAAACCAACCGTTTGTACGCTGGAAACCGCTTGGCTTGTACAATGCCATGATTGAGCCTCTTATCAATTATCGGATAAAAGGAGTTATTTGGTATCAGGGAGAGGCTAATACTTGGAAATCAAAAGAATATCAAAAATTATTTCCTGCCATGATTGAAAACTGGCGCGATAAATGGGGGCAGGGCAACTTTCCTTTTTTGTTTGTACAACTAGCCAATTTTATGGAGCCTAAAAATCAACCATCTGAAAGCAACTGGGCCTTGTTGCGCGAGTCGCAGCTTAAAACTTTATCCGTTCCCAACACAGCCATGGCAGTAACTATTGACCTTGGCGAATGGAACGACATTCATCCCCTCAACAAAAAAGATGTAGGCAAACGTCTTGCTTTTGCTGCTCAAAAAATGGCTTATGACGATAGTAAAATCGTGTATTCCGGACCGTTGTATGTTGGCATGAAGGTGGCAGACAATAAAATTATCCTTTCGTTTAAAAATACGGGCAGCGGATTGGTGACTAAAAGTGGCGGCGAGCTTAAATACTTCGCCATTGCCGGAGCCGACAAAAAATTTGTTTTTGCCAAAGCCATAATCCGGAACAATACGGTTGAGGTGTGGAGCGATAGCGTTCCTCATCCGGTAGCCGTCCGTTATGCCTGGGCAGATAATCCTGAAGGCGCAAATCTTTATAACAGGGAAGGCTTGCCAGCTTCTCCTTTCAGAACGGATGAATGGTAGGAAGTTACAGTTTTCAGTCTGAAAACTTCCAGCCCAATTGACAATATTAAACTTGTACCTTATGGAAAAGAAATTCAACGTAGAAGGACTTCGAAATAGAAGGACGTTCTGGCTTTTGATTGTCGGAACCGTTTTGTTGGGAAATGTTAACATTGGGCAGGCTCAGAAAAAACAACCGGCTGCCAAGGTTCAAACCGAAAAGGGGCTGAAAGATTATTATCAGAATTATTTTCCCATAGGCGTTGCTGTTTCGGGTCGAAACCTGACTGGCCCGGATGCTAAATTGATACTTGCCCAGTTTAACAGCGTAACGCCCGAAAATTGTATGAAGATGGAGGTTATCCACCCCGAAGAAAATCGGTACAACTGGACCGAAGCTGATAAGATTGTCAACTTTGCACAGGCACATGGGTTGAAGGTGCGTGGGCATAACCTCTGCTGGCACGAGCAGAACCCCAAGTGGTTGTTTAAGGATTCGAAAGGCAACCTGGTAACCAAAAGCGTGTTGTTGAACCGTTTGAAAGACCACATTTTTAAAGTTGTTGGCCAGTACAAAGGTCGTATTTATGCTTGGGACGTGATTAACGAGGCCATTGACGACAGTGCTCAGAACTTTATCCGTAAATCGGAATGGTATAAAATATGCGGCGAGGAATATATCGCCAAAGCCTTTGAATATGCTCATCAGGCCGATCCTAAAGCATTGCTGTTTTATAATGATTACAACACCGAACGTCCCGAAAAAGTAGAACGGATTTACATGTTGCTCAAGCGACTAGTCGATGCCAAAGTTCCTATTTATGGAGTTGGTTTACAAGGGCACTGGTCAATATTTGAACCTTCGGAGAAGGAACTGCGCGATGCCATTGCCAAATATTCATCGCTGGGGTTGACGGTTCAGTTTACCGAACTGGATATGTCCATTTATCCGTGGGAGAAACTCAAACGCGAACGCCGGCAGGGAGAATCAGATGTTTTGACTCCCGAGCTGGAGCAGAAACAAATCGATCAATATAAGATGATTTTCAAGGTGTTCCGCGATTATAAGGATGTGATTACCGGCGTAACCTTTTGGAACGTTTCCGACAAACATTCCTGGCTCGATGAATACCCGGTTATGGGGCGCAAAAATTATCCATTACTTTTCGACCAGAAACGTAAACCCAAAAAAGCATTTTGGGAAGTGGTGAAATTTTAACTTTAATTAAACCAAAGTCACAGCGTAATTTCTGTACTTTGTGATTTAAGCATATATTTTGTTTCAGCATTCCAATCCTCTAACTATGAATAAAAAGAATTTTGGATACAAGCTATCTGTTATTATCCTGTTGGTTTGTTCCAGTATTCCCGTAATGGCGAGTATCGACACAACTACGTACATCTCCGATCAAAATGTACCAGAGGGATTTGCAATTTCAGTGAATGGGCAGTCTGCACCGTTGTTTGCCAACGCTGGCGATTATCCGGGCGTGATTCGTGTTTTGGGCGATTTAAAAAAGGATATTGTCAGCGTTACCAACAGTGAACCAAAACTTTGCATCGATACATTGCCTGTTTCAAAAAATATAGTGGTGGTCGGGACGCTGGGTAAAAGTCCGGTTATCGACAAATTAGTGAAAGATGGGAAACTTGATGTTACCGGAATTTCGGGTAAATGGGAAGCATTTATGATACAAGTGGTTGAAAATCCGTTTCCCGGAACCGATAAAGCCCTTGTCGTGGTTGGAAGTGACAAACGCGGTACGATCTATGGCATTTACGACATTTCAACAAAAATAGGAGTATCGCCCTGGTACTGGTGGGCCGACGTGCCGGTAAGGCATAAAGATGCCCTATTTGTGAAACCCGGCAAATACCTGCAAGGCTCGCCATCGGTCAAATATCGTGGTATTTTTCTTAATGACGAATGGCCCAACCTTACCAACTGGGTAACTGAAAAATTCGGAACGGTAAATCCATCAGTCAATCCGCCCATCCCGAAAGGAATTGCCAATTATAACAGCTTATTTTATAGTAAGATATTTGAGTTGATTTTGCGTTTAAAAGGAAATTACCTCTGGCCGGCCATGTGGAACAATGCCTTTAACGAAGATGATCCTGAAAATCCTCGTCTTGCCAACGAGTATGGCATTGTGATGGGAACTTCGCATCAGGAACCCATGCTCCGCGCCCAAAAGGAGTGGGATAGACGTTATCACGATTCTTTGGGTAGCTGGAATTATGCCAAACATCCACAGGTGTTGGAAAATTTTTGGCGCGAGGGCATCCGTCGCAATAAAAATTACGAAAGCATCCTGACTATCGGGCTTCGCGGAGCAAACGATACAGAGATGGCGCCCGGCGGACCCGAGGCCAACAAAGCGCTGCTCGAAAAAATCGTAGATAGGCAACGCAAAATTATATCCGAAGAAATAAATCCCGACGTAACCAAAGTGCCGCAGTTGTGGTGTTTGTATAAAGAAGTTCAGGAATTTTATAATTCCGGAATGCGCGTCCCCGACGATGTTACCTTGCTGTGGGCCGAAGATAACTGGGGCAATGTGCGTCGTTTGCCCACGACCGAAGAACGTCTCCGACCGGGAGGCGCAGGTGTTTACTATCATTTTGACTATCACGGTAGTCCACGGAATTATCAGTGGTTAAACACCAGTCCGCTGGCAAAAATATGGGATCAGATGTCGCTTTCCAAACAATATGGAGCCGACCGGGTTTGGATCGTGAATATGGGCCATTTCAGGGGCTATGAGCTCCCGCTCGAATATTTTATGGATCTGGCCTGGAAAACGAACCAATGGACAAGCAATAACATCAATGAGTACACCCGGTTATGGGCAAAACGTGAGTTTGGAGAGACTTATGCCCCGGAGATTGCTAATATTCTGTCTAAATATACCAAATACAACGGGCGCCGTAAGCCAGAGTTGCTGACACCGAACACGTACAGTCTGGTCAATTATCAGGAAGCGGAAACGTATGTAGCAGAATATAAAGTATTGGCATTAAAGGCCGAAGAAATTGGTAATAAACTTCCAAAATCTATGAGCGATGCGTATTTTCACCTTGTACTTTTCCCGGTTAAAGCAAGTGCGTTGGTCAATGAGTTATATCTGGCTGCCGGTAAAAATAAACTTTATGCCCAGCAAGGCCGAGCCTCGGCAAACGATTTTGCTGCCGAAACCCGGCGTCTTTTTTCGACCGATACCAGCCTGATGAGTTATTATAACCACGTTTATGCCGATGGTCGCTGGAATCACTTCATGGATCAGACGCATCTCGGATATATCTCCTGGAATGATCCTCCGGTGAACAGCCTTCGGGCTATTAAGCTCGTCGAAAAGGAGGTCCCGACAGAAGCGTCCATGGGGATATCCGTTGAAGGTTCTGAATATGCATGGCCGGAAAACACCTCGCAGGCTGTTCTTCCTGTCTTTGACGTATTTTCGGCTAAAAGACATTATATCGATATATTTAATAAAGGCAGTAAACCCTTTGACTTTAAAGTTTTTGCCAGTAAGCCGTGGATTTTGATTAGCGAGGCCAAAGGATCGGTTGAAAAGGATAAGCGATTATGGATTAGCATCAATTGGGGTAAAGCTCCTAAAGGTAAATTCGAAGGATTGATAAAAATAAGCGGAACCGGTAACAACATTGCAATTATGGTAGAAGCTGTTAATCCGGTTCAGGTTACCCGACAGAACCTTAACGACTTTGTTGAAACTGAAGGTTATGTTTCGATGGAAGCTGAACATTTTAGCGCTAAAACCGAAGCAGGGGAAAACGCATGGGTAAGAATTGAAGATTACGGACATACCCTTTCGGGGATGAGGGCTACGGCCCCTGCCAATGCTCCGGAAGCTGTTCCCGGCAAGGATTCTCCCTGCCTCGAATACCGGATGTACCTGTTTAATTCCGGCAACGTGAAAGTTAAAACAACCTTTGGACCGGTGATGAATTTTATGCCTAACCGGCCAATTCGCTATGCTGTATCGTTCGACGACGAAGCTCCACAGATCATCACGCTAGTTTCGGGTAACTATGTGGTACAAAATAGTAACAACGACTGGTCAAAAGCCGTGTCGGACAATGCCCGTTTAGCAATTTCAAAGCATAACCTCAATAAATCCGGCTATCATACGCTGAAAATTTGGATGATCGATCCGGGCGTGGTACTCCAAAAAATTGTAGTTGATCTTGGAGGAGTAAAACCGAGTTACCTGGGTCCTCCCGAAAGTTTTTTCAGAATGGCAAAATGAAAAATTAAAAGTGACGTTACTTAGTAAAACGATATAGTAAAGGGAAAATATATGATTAAAAGAGACATCTCAAAAGTATCGAATGACATTTGCGCTTTGCTCAATTCATATTACGAACTGCCAATATCCGATATCGGTAGTTTTCTTAAAGTAGATGACGAACAGGTTTTCATAGCCCTTGGTTGGTTGGCCAGAGATCGAAAAATATTCTTCTTTGAAGAAGATGAGAATATTATGAAAGTTTGTTTAATTGAATGATTAACCATTACCACAGCTTGAGCTGTCCGTACGTTTTGTCTTTTTTCTTCTCGTTCACCTGTTCGGTAAAAAGCCGTCGCAGTCCTTCCGGCTTTAGTTCGTTGATGGTTGGCGAAGCAAGCTCATTACAGGTGATAAAATAGCGGGCACGTTTCATTACCACACCCATTTTCTGTAATTGCCACGAGCTTACTCGTCCATACCTTCGGGCACTGATAATGAGCTGTGCCGACTTTACGCCTACGCCCGGAATTCGTAAAATCATCTCGTAATCAGCTTTATTTACATCGATGGGGAAAAGCCACGGATTTCGCAGGGCATAGCTCAGTTTGGGATCGAGTTCCAGATCGAGGTCGGGATGCGTATCGTTAACAATTTCATCTACACGAAACTGATAAAACCGTAATAACCAATCAGCCTGATACAACCGGTTTTCCCGAACCAGTGGAGGCGTCGTCAGTGCCGGAAGTCGTTTATCATAGCTGTTTACTGGGATAAATCCCGAATAATACACCCGTTTTAATTGTTGTTTTTGATAAAGTCCGGAGGCAAGATCCAGAATTTGGCGGTCATTATCGGAAGTGGCGCCGATAATCAGCTGGGTACTTTGTCCGGCAGGAGAAAAACGCGGCGATGAACGATATTTACGCCGCTCTTCCTTGTTTTCGAGAATTCCCTGACGGATGATGCCCATTGGTTGCAGCACGGTCGAATAATCTTTGTCCGGGGCCAGCATCTTTAAATTTTGTTCCGTCGGAATTTCTATATTTACACTGAGTCGGTCGGCATACAGTCCGGCTTCGCGAATGAGTTCCGGACTTGCGCCGGGAATGCTCTTCAAATGAATGTACCCGTTGTATTTATGCACCGTGCGGAGTTCGCGGGCAATCTTTGTAAGCATTGCCTGGGTATGGTCGGGCGATTTAACCACGCCGGAGCTGAGAAACAATCCTTCAATATAGTTACGACGATAAAATTCGATGGTAAGCTCCACAATCTCGGAAGGGCTTAATGCTGTACGCTGGATGTCGTTACTGCGGCGATTTACGCAATAAGCACAGTCATATTGACAATAATTGGTAAGCATTATTTTTAGCAGCGAAACACAACGTCCGTCCTCGGCAAAGCTGTGGCAAATGCCCCATGCCGAAGCGTTGCCAATACCTTTCCCGGAGTTGGGGCGGTTAGTTCCGCTCGATGAGCATGACACATCGTACTTTGCGGCATTGGCCAGTATCTTTAGCTTTTCGAGGGTGTTGGCATTCATGGGTTAATTGTGTTTCTTTGCTGCAAATTTCATTGTCAAAAATACTAATATTTTTAGCAATTGTAATTATATTTGCTAATAAATTTATCATGAATAACCTTATCGCATCCAATATAAGACATCTCCGTAAGGTGAAGGGACTAACGCAAGACCAGCTTGCCGATAAGATTGGCGTAAACCGCGCTATGATAGGCTCCTACGAGGAAGGTCGCGCCGTACCCAAGCTTCCGGTTATGCAAAATATATCGCATTATTTCGGAATTAGCATAGACTTGTTGATAAACAATGATTTGAGTAATATTCCAGACGGAGGCGATTCACTGCCCATTGATGCGAAAGGAGCTAATTTACGGGTAGTCTCCACCATTGTGGACAGGGATGATAACGAGCTTATTACGCTTGTCCCGGCCAAAGCATCGGCGGGGTATCTCAATGGTTATGCCGATCCGGATTATGTTGACACGTTGCCCCGCTTTTCGTTACCTTTTCAGGAACTGGCTAAAGAGCGTACGTACCGGGCTTTTCAGATTAATGGCGATAGCATGGATCCGATTCCTTCGGGTGCGTATATTATCACCGAATATGTTCAGGATTGGCACGATATTAAAGACGGAAAGACTTATGTGTTGGTAACCCGCGATGAAGGTGTGGTTTATAAACGTGTGTTTTTGCATCCGAGCGGAGAGCTGTATTTAAAATCGGATAATCCCCAATACGAAACGTATAGCGTTCATCTTAACCGGATGCTTGAAGTATGGAAGGCCGTGGGGTATATTTGCACGAAACTCCCCGAGCCTGATGCTGTGAGCCTTAGTAAATTATCGGCAATTGTGATGGAGATGAAACGGGAGATGGACGAGTTGAAGAGATGAGCGCAGTTGTCATTCCGGGCTTGTCCTGGAATCCTTTTCAAAAAAGACAAGGATTCCGGCCTGCGCCGGAATGACAATTGATGAGGCTATTTTAAAACAACACCGGCCTTAACATCGCCTTCAACTACAAAATTGTGAGATGTAAGTTCGGTTCCAATCTTTTTAAGATTAACTTTTTCGGTTTCTTTACCCGAAACTTTTATGAATTTTCCGGGGCCTTTGCCTGTAATATTTTCCAGATCAACGTTTTTGCTATTGTTAATGGCAGCAATGTCTCCTTTCGAAATTTCAAGGTTTACGTTTTTCAAGTGTATGTCCTGACCTTCAATGCAAGATAATCCGGTTGTCGCTTTAATTGAAATGTTTTCGAGGTTTATGTTGCGGATATACATTTCGGGCAAACCTTGCAGAAAAATGGCCCGTTGAGCTCCGTTGCACGAGATATTCTTTACATAAAGGTTGCGGAACTGGGGAGTTCCTTCGTTGACTGCCGGAAATTTATCAGTTGGCGCGGGCTTTTCCGTTTGTTTTTCGTCGGCTTCCGGAACCGGTGAAGTTCCGCCATAGTACATGTCGAAACCTATGGCATCGGCAGGTATGTTAATCATCGAAATGTCTGAAATATAGATGTTTTCTACGATTCCACCACGTCCGCGGGTAGTTTTAAAACGTAACCCGATGTCGGTACCAAGAAATGTACAATTGGAAACGTACAGGTTACGCACGCCACCCGACATTTCGCTGCCAATAACAAATCCGCCATGACCGTGATAAACCTCACAATTGCTGATGACAAACAATTCGGTAGGCTTATTGCGTTTTCGGCCTTCTTCGTTTTTGCCCGATTTGATGCAAAGTGCATCGTCACCAACATCGAAAGTGCAGTTGGTTACGGTTCCAATGCGGCACGATTCAATGTCGATACCATCGCCATTCTGGGCATACCACGGGTTGGAAACATTGACGTTACGCATGGTAAAATGTTCGCACATGAGCGGATGAACGCACCAACTCGGAGAATTTTGAAATGTAACGCCGTCGAGCAGTACATTTTTGCAACCTACCAGTCCAATCATCACCGGACGTAGAAAGTCCTTGATAGCTTCGTAATCTTCTATTTTAGCATTAGGGCCGAGGTAGCCGGCTTCCTGGGTGTTGTATCCTTTCAACGATTTTTCGCTGGGGTACCAGGTGTTTCCACTTTTATCAACAACTCCGCCCGATTTTATAAGGTTAGTCCATTGCGTTTGAGTGAGCTTCGATTTTTTTACCGGACGCCATGCATCGCCGGCTCCATTGATAACACCACCTCCGGTTATGGCAATATTCTCGGCATTTTCGGCGCTTACGGGTGCCTGACAACGAACGGTTCTTAAGCCTTCGAAATACGAATTGACCAGCGGATAATCGTTGATATCACGGCTGAAAAGAACAAGCGCTCCCTTAACTAAATGCAGGTTTACATTGCTTCTTAGTACAATGGGTCCGGTAACCCATAGTCCGGAGGGAATGTAAACTACACCTCCTCCATTTTTGGCGCAGGCCTCAATAGCGTTGTTTATTGCTTTTGTGTTTAGCGTAATGCCGTCATTGATAGCTCCAAATTTTTTGATATTAAATGTATCTGTTTTAAAAACAGGCACATTTACCTGGGGCATTTCAAAGGGAAGTTTCTCTGCAATATTCTGAGCCGTACAGCTAAAAGCAATGCTGACGGTTAGCACGAACGAAGCTAGCCCAACTTTTTTTTTCCTATTCATCCTTCTTAAATTATTGTTTGTACTAGTATAGTTTCGGCAGGCTCTGCAATTTTCTTGCCAGATACTGCGCCATGATTTGTCTGTCAGAATGCAAAACTACAATAATTGGAGTTTATACCAAGTGCTGCAAGATGCTGAATCTGAATGTTTACAACGAAAACTCATTAAGAGAGTTGCTGTAAAATTGTCTTCGAATTATCTTTCTTTTTCCGGATTCCATCCATTTAAAACTTTTTCGATGGAATAATCTGCAGCTTCCTGGTCGGTGAGAGCCCGGAGACCCGCCCATTTGGCTCGATGGCTCATATCTGCACCTTTTCCGGTGTTGTTATATTCGTAAAGATGAAGCTTGTCGCTGGTAGCGGCATAGTCCATTCGCCAAGTGGTAGGCCAGCCTTCGGGATGTATCTGTTCGCACATGTCGGAGTTGAGGATTGTAACTTTGGGATAATCGTGCCAGGGACGACCAATGGCTATTGGAGCGCCGTCGTCACCTTTGCGGGGACTATTTTTGGCATACGTAAATTTGCAATGGTTAAACACAAACCCGTAGAACTGAGTTTCGGGAGTTGATGGCGCTGTAACCCAACCTCCACCATAGCTGCGAATTTCGCAACCACTGAAATAACCAATGCCTCCTCCATAAATATAATCGGTACGCCCCAGCACCAGGCAGTTTGTAAAATAGTTTCTGTTACCGTTTTTTCTTAGCAGGATAGTGTCTTGGTAACCAAGAATATTGCAATTGGCAAAGATTATCCTGTCACCAATTAAGGTAAGAGCCAAGGCCTGGCCAACCGGACCTGCAGTATTGGATACTGTAAGGTTTTCGGCATGAAAATCGTTGGCAAGCACAGTTAAGGTTGCGGAGGTACGGCTTAAATCCTTATTGTCTTTCCAAAGAGCCCAGGATTCTGCCGGACATTTGTTTTCTGATTGAGGACTTTGGCAATCGTAAATATGATAGCTAATGATGGTTTTTTCGCGATCCTCACCTATAATGGTAAGATTGATCTTGGTTGCCGGAACAATCAGTTTTTCGGTATTGTAGGTTCCATTTTTGATTAAGATGACAAAACGTTTCGAACTGTTATCGGGGACGGCATTAATGGCCGCTTGGATGCTTTTGTAATTACCGCTGCCATCTAGCGCTACAACGATATCGGCTTTAGGAAGGCGGTTGGATGCCATGGATTTAACAGTTGTTGCCAGGCAAAGAATAACTGTCAGTGTAAAATATGAAAATTGAGAAATAATTTTTTTCATTTCAATGATTTTAAAGGTTTTATTATTTGGATAAAGGAGTATCGCTCAGAAAGCTCATTTCGGAGAGCCACATTTCACAAAGTTCCCGCCATAGTTTGGTACTGCCGGGATTATTTTGAAGCCCGATAGCATGGCCGCCCTGCGGAAATACATGCAGCGATGCCGATACTTTTTTATCGCGTAAAGCGTTGAAAAATAAAATGCTGTTCTGTGGAGGAACTGTCTTGTCGTTTTCGGCAACCACGATAAATGCCGGAGGCGTTTGAGCGGTTACCTGAAGCTCGGACGAATATTTCGCGATTAACTCCTGCGAAGGTTTATCGCCCAGCAGGTTATCGCGACTGCCGGTATGAGCAAACGGTCCCATGGTAATGACGGGCGACACAAGAAGCATAAAGTCGGGGCGGAAGGGCTGTTTATCCAAGGAATCCCCGATAGTTGAAACATCTTCGGTATGCGTTCCCAGCGACGAAGCTACATGCCCTCCGGCCGAAAAGCCCATGATTCCGATTTTATCGGTAAGGATTCCCCAACTTTTAGCGTTGGCTCGAATGATACGCATAGCCCGTTGTGCGTCCTGTAAAGGCGCTTTGGAGCGATCGACCAGATCAGGAGAATGCGGCAATCTTGAAATAAGTACAAAAGCACTAATGCCTAAAGTGTTGAACCATTTGGCGACCTGAAATGTGCCCATGTAAGCAAAGTGTTTATACCCTCCACCCGGACAAATGATTATGCTTGAGCCTTTATTTTCCTGTTTGGAAGGGAAAAAGGCATACAAGCCTGGAGTTCCTACACGGCGGTATCGCTCGTCGAAGATACTGTCGGTGATGGCCAACCCTTTTGAATTTGGCATCTTACCTTTTGGCCACAGCGGAATAAACTCCTGTGCCGAGAGCCTCATGCCCAGACTGGTTATTGCCGCAATAAAAAATATGAGTTTAGTTTTCATTGACTTATAAGTTACAAGTTACAGGTCGAAACCTGTAGCTTCTATTTTATTTTTCTACCCTAAACCAGTCTACATCTACACAACCGGCATCGTTTATTTTGCCTTCGCGGACACAGAATAGTCCTGCTTTGGCTCCAATCCAGCGACCGGGCTGTGCGGTAAAGCTATCGCCTATAGCTGTGAATTTTTTTCCATCAGTACTGTAGCTGAAATTGCAAACGGCCTTATCGGCTACGTTTACCCTGAGAAATATAGAACCGTTATTTAACAGAACTTTATCGCTTTCCTGCTCAGTCCCTTTTTTATCGGCTTTTTTGCAGATAGTTTGCGACAGGTAAATTTTTCCATCGGCCTGTTTTAACGACAAGTAGGCATAATCCATTCCCATGATGATGAGTCCGGCTTTTTCACCGTTGAAACGGGGTTTAAATGTCAGTTTAGTGGTAATAGTAAACTCGCGTGCCGGAAGTTTTTGTAAAAGGAGGTTAGGCACATCCCAGAAGTTGGTGTAATTTTCGGGAAGCGGCATGGCAAACAGGCGAAGATAACCCTGCGGACCGGTAGGGAATGCCCAGTACGACTTGGGGTTTGCGTGCCATTGCCATTGTAACCCAAGTTTGGTATCGTTAAACTCGTCCGATTCGGCGGGTGTTTCGATGGGATAGGTCTTGCCTACGTTGGGTTTTTTATAGGTCAGTACAGGTTCGCCTTTTCCGTCACCATCTTTGTCGATGCCGATAACCGGCCAGTCGTTTATCCATTTCATGGGCTGGAGGTGAACCACACGGCCATAAGCGTCAACATCCTGGAAATGCAGGAACCACGATTCGCCGGTTTGGGTTTCTACCCAGGCGCCCTGGTGAGGGCCGTTTATCGGGGTTTTACCCTGATCCATCACGATTTTTTCTTCGTATGGTCCGTAGATGTTTTTGGAGCGAAGCACAAGCTGCCAGCCGGTAGAAACGCCTCCGGCCGGAGCCATGATGTAGTAATAACCGTTGCGTTTGTAGATCTTAGGGCCTTCGAGCGTGGGGTGATGGTCGTGACCGTCAAAAACCATTACTCCATCGTCGAGAAGCTTGGTGCCTTCGGCATTCATTTTATTAATAGTGAGGATGCTTTTAATTCCAGCACGGCTGCCGGCCCACGCATGTACAAGGTAGGCGTTGCCGTCTTCGTCCCAGAGCGGACAGGGGTCGATCAGGCCTTTGCCGCCTTGCACGAGTAAGGGGGCACTCCACGGGCCTGCGGGATTGGTGGCTTTTACCAGATAGATACCATAATCCGGATCGGGATAATAGATATAGTATTCGCCGTTGTGATAACGAATGGCCGGCGCCCAAACGCCGTTTCCATGCTGAGGTTTATCGAAAACATCAAAAGGAGGTTGCTGCGTGAATACGTTACCTATTATTGTCCAGTTTACCAAATCCTTAGAGTGAAGGATGGGCAGTGCCGGAACGCAGTTAAAGCTTGATGAAACGAGGTAAAAATCGTCACCAACGCGGATGGCATCGGGATCGGAATAGTCGGCGTTCAGTACCGGGTTTTTATAGGTGCCGTCGCCATTATCGGCTACCCATACTTTGGATATGGAAGATTGAGCCTTTATTACCGGGTTTAAGGTCAAGGCTGCGACGCAGCAAAATAGTAGAGAATATTTGTTCATTAGCTATAAAATTTATTTTCGGTTAATTAGCTGAAATAAAGGTATAAAATTCTCCGGCTGTAGTTGCAACATCATATAATGATGTAGACGAAAGACGAATACCTTTTAGTTGTGAAGGGTCCTTAATAACCGGGTTGGCGGTATTTTCCATCGCCATTAATGAATTCGGGTTTTCTCCCGAAGCCTTTTTGAGGTTTTCTCCATTTTGCAGTTTTAGAGGAGTAGCCGACCGCAAGCGAAGATTACCCCCAATCGTTGATTTGATGGTGACGGAAACAATCTTTCCTTTTTTCCATTGCATATCGGTAACCTCAAACCCTCCGCGGGTCCGAAGACCTTTTACGTTTCCTTCGTCCCATACATCGGGTAACGCAGGCAACAGGTGTATGGCTCCGTCGTGACTTTGTACCAGCATCTCGGCAATACCGGCGCAGCATCCAAAGTTACCGTCGATCTGGAAGGGCGGGTGTGCATCGAACATGTTGGCATAGGTTCCGCCATTTTCGTCTTTGATGGTTGCATTCGGGTCTTTAAGTTTTAATTGATTTTGAATCAGTTTGTAGGCGTGATTTCCATCGAGAAAACGGGCCCAGAGGCAGACTTTCCAGCCCATCGACCAGCCCCGGCTGGCATCGCCACGTCCGATGAGCGAGTTACGGGCAGCTTCGAAAATTGCGGGTTGGGCATATGGCGAGATTTCGTTACCCGGGAACATGCCCCATAAGTGCGATACATGCCGGTGTCCCGATTCTTTTCTGTCCCAGTCTTCAAGCCATTCCTGCAATTGCCCGTACTGTCCGATATGCATAGGGGGTAGCTGACTGCGCAACTTGCCAATGGTGTCGCAGAATTGTTTGTCCAGACCAAGCGTTTGGGCGGCAGAAATGGTATTGCTCAGCAGGTCGAACACCATTTGGTTATCCATGGTTATTCCGCTGAAAATGGCACATCTGTTTTTGGCCTCCGAGCCATCGGGTTTGGTCATGGTATAAGAAACCAATCCGGGAGTATTTTCGGGAGAGTTGGAAGGTGAAACCACCATATATCTGGTTTTCGGATCTTTAACTAAAAAATCGATATAGAATTCGGAAGCACTTTTAAGAATTGGATAAACTTCTTTCAGATATTCATTATCGCCCGAAAAACGATATTTTTCCCAAAGGTGCAAACAGAACCATGCATTGCAGGTTGGCCAAACGCCACAGGAGTTAAAATCCACAGCTCCGGTAATGCGCCACAGGTCGGTGTTGTGGTGCAAAGCCCAGCCACGGCATCCGTACATCTCCGAAGCAGAGGCCTTACCGGTAACGCTTACGTCTTTAATAAGCTGGATAAACGGATCGTGACACTCGCTCAGGTTGGTGACTTCTGCCGGCCAGTAGTTCATCTCCACGTTAATGTTGGAGGTGTATTTGCTGTCCCAGGCTGGCAACGGGCCGGCATCGGGGTTCCAGATTCCCTGCAGGTTGGCAGGTTGTGTTCCGGGTTGAGAACTGCTGATGAGCAGGTAACGGCCAAACTGGAAATAGAGGGCAGCCAGCGAGGGGTCGTTACTGGTTGAAAATTCTGCAATCCGGGTATCAGTAGGCTTTTTTGAATGAGCAGTTTGAGGAAGAGAGAAAGAGACGCGGTTAAATTGTTTTTGATAGGCAGCAATATGATCGGTCCTGGCGGTCGAATAATCTTTGGAGAAACGGCTCAGATAAGCTTTGGCTTTTTCTTCGGCATTGTCGCTGATGTCTTTGTAATTTTTAAAGTTAGTAGCCATGGAAACATAAATTATTGCAGCATCGGCGTTGGATACGGCGAGCGATGCGTTATCGGAGGTTTGTTTGCCTCCTTCGGCTATTACTTTAATTTGAGTATTGAAGTTTAACTTGTTAGGAATATTTTTTTCCGTCTCGCGGGTGCATCTGCCGGTAACAACCATCAGATTTGATGATTTAACCACAGGATGAACGGTTACCATATTCTTTTTGAGGGGCCCGGTAAACGATGTTTTGAAGTTGATCATTCCTTTTTTATCGGCTGTAATATGGATGATAACCAGCTGATCGGTAAGCGAAGCGAAGGTTTCTCGGGTATAGTTAACGCCGTTAACGGTGTATTTAACAGTGGCTATAGCCTTGGAAAGGTCGAGCTCGCGCGAATAATTGGTTTTGTTTTCGTGCCCCGGGAAGTTTAAAACCAGGTTGCCAATGGATTGATACACCTGACCGTGAGAAGTAATTTTGCGATCGGCAATGATGTTGTTGAGAGCCAGCTTTTCGGCTTCGATGTAATTGCCTTCGTTGATGTAATTACGGATGAGTGGCAGGTTGGCTTTGGCATTAGGGTTCACGTTCTGGTAAGGACTTCCCGACCAAAAGGTATCTTCATTTAATTGTATGGTATCGGCTTGAGGCACACCATAAACCATGGCTCCCAAACGTCCGTTGCCCAGAGGTAAAGCCTCAACCCAGTAGCGGGCTGGTTTATCATACCATAGTTTTAGGTCCTGGGCTTTTACGGTTGAAACAGCTATTATTATAAGCGTAATAGAGTAGTAAAGTCGGTTCATTTTAGTTGTTTCGGATTATTTTTTGGTTTGGTTTAATACGTCATTATCGGCAGCCCATTTTTTTTGCCAGTCAGGGTATTTATTAAGCACCTGTTGGGGCGAATAGGTATACCAACCATAGCCGTCGCGGCGTTCGCGTGCAACTTCGGCAAGCGAGTAAACAACCTTGCTGTCTCTGTTACAAAACAAGGGTTTATGGGTTTTAAGCTCATAATAGCGGGTCCAGATGGGAGGAGCAATGGAATCGACCACAACTACTTTATCTGATTTGGAAACGCGGAAGGGGGTTACCATTGGCTCAGCCTGAATGCTCACTACGCGGGTATTGTAAATTTTTGAGTCCTGAAACCAAGCAACAGCATTTTGAACGGCATCAATTATTTCTTTCGAAGGTTTATCAAGACTCATCAGGAATAGTACCAGATCGGCACTTTCTTTATTGCAAATGCTAGGTGGTTCAAATTTTCTGGCCCAGGCAGGTTGTAAAGTCTTCTCATCGTGTTGCTGGCACCAGGCGGTTGGCTTCCCTGCATCGTTTATCTGGGTTTTGAGGATGCATTGTAAGGCTTTGTTATAAGCAACCTCAAGCTTTTGCCGATGAATATTATCAATATAGGCATATTCGGACTTCCTATCTTTAATGTCTTTCAGTAATGCAATTATTCCTAAGAACGCGCCGTCATTGTAAGTAATATGACTGCTGTAGTTTGACTCCAGCGGAAAATATTGAGGCCAGCCGCCGTTTTTGTACTGAGCTTTCAATATAAACTCCAGTCCCTTTAATGCTGCGGTTTTATATTTTTCGATATGAGTGGCAGTGTAAGTTGTTGATAATGCATCTATTTGAGTGTATGTACTGCCATTGTCGAAGGTTGTATTTAAGATTCCTTTTGACGCAATAAGACTATCCTTTTGGGCATCAGTTAAAATGGCGAAGATGTCGTAGTTTTTGGGCCATCCTCCGTTGTTTTTCTGAAATAGCAGGATATTATCGGCAATATTGGTTATTTCTGTAGGCTTATACCGGGGCTTGCCAGGGCGAGGGTTGATTATATTGGCTTTATCATAAATGCCGTACCAGTGGTTGGAATTGTCCGCAAATGGCGCCGTATCGATTTGTACTTCCTGGGCTACAGATAGTTGGATTACAAAGGCGAAAGCCAGGACTACCATTGCTTTTAAGCCAAGCCAATCATTAACCTTTAGGATTGATTTTTTCATGTTGAAGACTAAATTATTAATGTTTTGAGCGTTTTTATTTCTCATTGTCGCCGCCTTCTTTCCAAACGTTATTTTTATCTGTCAGGCCAAAATATTTTAGGCGGAATTCGGCCGAACGAAGGGCAATTTGTTTGACAGCTTCCGGCGTGAATCCATGGGCCGAGAACGGTTCTGTATATAGTTCTTTGGGCGATTTAATAAGGGCAAATACCGCATAGGTTCCGCTTGGAGGAACGGTTTTGTCGTTAAATCCCTGCGCAATGAACACGGGGGCTTTAATAAACCGGGCAAAATTGCAGTTGTCGTAATAAGCCGTAACCTTCACTGCTTCATCAAAAAATTCTGGTTTTTCAACCGATTCGAGAACGTGTGGCCAGCCGGCTTCTCTTCCCGGTTGACGAATGGCTGCCGTATGGTCGCATAAAACCGGGCATTGCACTTCGATGTATTTAATTCGTTGGTCGAGGCCTGCAATTGCCAGCGTTAAACCACCGCCTTGGCTTCCGCCCGAAACCATCAGTTTGGAAACATCGGCATTAGGTTCAGCGCAGGCAATATCAAGGGTTCGCCACAATCCCAGCAGAACGGATTTGTAATAGTATTTCTCCCTGTCCTGAATGTCGAAACATTCGTACCGCACTTTCTTGCCGTTTATCATCCGAAAATAGTTGGGAATTAACTTTTCGTACGTTTCTATGGGTTGATTAATCGGGAAATCGTGAACGCTCAACTCAATGGATATGGTATTAGGAGCTTCCGGAATATGTACATGCCGTTTATAGATGCCAGCTCCCGGAATGCGCATGCTGATGCGGTATTTACCGGGTTTCTTGGGTTGTGACATGATAAAGTAGAAGCGTTTACCGTCTATATTCTGAAAATCAATATACTCATATTTGAAATCAGGGTTGGGTCCGTCGAATTCAACGCGGTGCAGATCCATCGGAATGGCATCCAACGTAGCTTTTTGTTTCGTCCAGAATGCCATAAAGTCGTCGGGGAACGTTTGACTGGCAGTGATCTTTTCCGGTTCAAATCCTGCTGTAGCGTAATTAGAGGTATTTCTCCCCTGGTATTCTGCGGTGATATAAAGCCGTATAAATCCCGGTTGGTTTGACGTTGCTTTGTATTCGGCTTTACCGCCAACGATCTCTAAGGTTTCTCCTTTTAAGGATTTTGAGTTTTCGTCGGTAAGCTGAAACTGGCATTTGCCGGAATAGGGACTTTTATCCGGGTTTAGAATTGCAACGGTAAATACAGCTTCTTCGCCCGTTTTGTAAATCGCATCTTTTTTATCGAAAGCAAAAGTTATGGTTGGAGCCGGGAGCTGTGGACGGGTTTCGGAACGGCCCTCGCTGGTGGATTCGTGAGCCATTTTTGCCTGAAGTTTTTTGTCTATGGCAATTCGAGGTTGGGACACTTCCTGCGAAGACAGATATGTCCATCCGAAAGGCGTGATAATGCTTAGTATGATTAAAAGCAGTATTTTCATTTTATTTAGCTTCTTTCCCATCGATGGTTACCTGAGCATTAGTAACGGAAAGTCTGTTAACGCCTTCCGGGGAGATAATTTTGCAGTTTTCAAAACGGACATTTTTTGCGAAGAAAATACCCATCGGACCGTCGGCTTTAATGTTTACCTTCTGAAAAATAATGTTGTAAGCGTTCGCTTCAGGCAATCCCCAGATAAGACCGGCCCTTTTTCCTTTCTCTACCGTTGCTGTTATGTTCTGGAAGGTTATATCGTGATAGACCGGGGTACGCTCGGTAACCGCTTCAGACGAGTATGTCCGGGCAATCTCCGGGGTTAATTTCTGAAGGTTTCTATATTCACGTTCTTTAGCATTGTAAGCTGCATAAATCAAAATAGGAATGCCAACATTGTTCATCTTCAGGTTTCGGTAAGTGAGGTTTTTGAGTTCGCCACCCCGGTCGCGATCCGATTTAATGCGAATTCCGCATTCGGTATTGGTAAAGGTGCAATTCTCAACCGTGAAGTTTGAGACTCCGCCGTGGGTTGGGCTGCCAATCGATAAACCATGTCCGTTGCCGTAGGTACAATTGGTAATAAGAACGTCCGAAGTTCCTCCGCCGCAGGTAAAATCGTCATCGCCAACACTTATGTCACAATCCTGAATTAATATTCTCTTACCACTTACATCGCAAGCATCTGTGTTATGGCTTGGATTTACCGGATCGGTTGAGGCCGGAGCCCGGATTATTACGCCGCGTACCGTTATGTTGGAGCTGCTGCTGATGGCAATGTGGAACATGGGCGAATTCGATAATTGAACATGGTCAATCAGCACTTTGTCGCAATTTTTGAAGGTAATCATTCGCGGACGTTTGGCTCCTTTGGTCTTTGCATAAGGCCACCAAGGACTTCCTTGTCCATCTATTTTGCCCTTACCAGTTATGGCAATATCGTGAAGCTTTGCACCAGCGATAAAGTCATTGCCTTCGGCTACTCCGCCAGGATAGCGATCGAAGGGCAGAAATTTGATAATTGCCCCGGAATCTAATTGTAAATTCAGGTTGCTCATAATTTTTAACGGGCCGCACAGGTAGGTTCCTGCGGGAATAATTACATGACCTCCGCCGGTCTTTGCCGCAGCGTCGATAGCATCCTGAATAGCTTTGGTATTATCGACAACCTCGTCACTTTTTGCACCGTAATTGGTAATGTTAAACGAGTTATTGGGAATTAAAGGAAGTTCAGGGGCCATGTAGACCGATTGTGCCTTTCCTGCCTGTAAAAACAGATTAATCAGTAGAATAAAGGAAATAAACCGAAGTTTTCTCATGGCTTTGTTTTTAATCATTAAAATGAATTAATATCCAGACAATCTTTATTTTAACAAATTTAATAACAATTGTTGCCCGACAATATTGGCGGGGTTTTTCTGCGATGCGTTAAAGGAGTTCATAGCGGCATTCTCGCCATCTCCTTCAGCGCGTTTTTCGTCTTTTATATCTTTTATACACGAAAGAAGGTCGAGTGTGCAAAGAATGATTTTACCGCGTCCGTGCGGGATGATGCTCAATGCCGAATAAACTTCCTGTTTATGATCGGAAACGCAGCCTACAACCGTTTCGCCATTGAACATCCGCAAACCGGAACGGCTTTTGTTATATGCGGCAAAGCATTGGTACTCCCAATTGAACACGCAGGCCTGCGGAAGTCCTTCGAACAAAGGATGCTCCTTTACAAAGAAATTTCCTCCGTACCAGCTTGTTCCCAGCACCTGCGCTCCGCGATAGTCTGCAATTTCTTTTTTTGCCAGAAAAGCTGCCCATTTATCGGTGTTACCAATCACAACGAGTTTATTGCCATTGTTAACCCATTCGAGGAGGTCCACAACCAATGGATTCCCAACCTGAGGAGGAGAGTATCCGCCAACAAGTAAAACATGGCCTTCCGGATATCCGGAACGATATGCTTTCAGCGTATTGATGCCAATCGATTTAAGGAATGGGGCAATGGTTCCGTTGGTGTCGGCAACCTGTAAATTGGGTGAAATGCCCGAAGTGTTGAGGCGAACGGCAAAAAGGTCGTCGGCGCCACGGGCAATCTCTGTTCCGCCTTTCTTGAGCGAGGCTTTGATTTTGGTGTATCCAGCTTGTTGAGCCACAAATTTTAAGCCCGAAAGCAGAAGCTCGCCGTATTGGACGCCTCCGGTTATGGTTACCGGCGATTCCTGATGCCATATGTTTTCTCCTTTTTCGTTGATGGCCTGAACTTCGAGGGTACAGTTGCCTTTTACATCTTTTTCGTTTACAATAAACAGGTCGATGGTAGTGGTATCGCCGGTTTGAAGTACTTTGTGGTTAAGCTTTACGGCCACAAACAAAGGTTGGTTGTAGCGGGCTATCAAAGAGGTATCGCCTTTGAGGTTGCGGTAGTTATCAACGATTCCCGAGTGGTTTTCGAGCTTCATGCTTTCCCATCCGTTTACGGCGTACCCGTCGATGGTGTTGTTAATGCGCACGTTTTCAATTACCCGCCCTTGGTAATAATAGGCTACATTACCCATCTTGCGGGTGAGGCTGTCTACATTGGGGAAAGCTTTCGAAAAACCGTTGTTTTTCAGGAATTGATCGTAAGCATCGTACCATTTCAGGTAAGTATCAGTTTCCCAGCCAATGTCTTTGCCGGTTTTTAAAATTTCGTCGCGGATTAATTGCAGACGAGGAGGTGTTCCGATAGCGCCTTCCTCGCCATAATAGATAATCTCGTCCTTATGATCGGTATATTTGGCATAATCTTTCGGATTGTTGTAGAGATTGTCGTGATATACGCCCGGACCGCCAGCATGATGTTGATCGAACCAACCGTAATCGTAGAATTTAAAATCGTACGGGGAAAGGTGAAGTTTAAACCGAGGGTCGGGATCGTTCTGCTTGATAGGGCCGTTGGACGAATTGTATGTCATGATGCGGGTTTCGTCGAGTTTATGACCGGCCGTCATCTCGTCTCTGTCTTGTTGTTGCGGCTGGGCGCCCCGTTCGTTGTGCATGTTGTAGATGATTAGCGACGGATGGCTGCGGTCGCGCTTAATCATGCGGAAAAGTTTTTCGTTACGGACTCCAAAGTAGAAGGTGGTCAGTTTTTTATCATGATCGTTTTTGGGATTGAAAAGGTTTTCGGGATATTGGTTACCGCCGGGTTCTTCAAAATAGAGCAGGCCCAGTTCGTCGGCATAATCCAGCACATTGGTCTGGCCGATAGTACGGTGAAAATTGAGCATGTTAAGCCCTAAGGTTTTGGCATCCTGAACCTGTTTGCGGGCCAATTCGTCCGAAGGCATGATGCCGTTGACCGGCCAGAACCCCCAGGAAATGGAGGTGCGGAGAACGATGCGTTTTCCGTTGAGGTAGAATTGCTTGTCGCCACTCACATCCTTAACTTCAAACCAGCGGAAACCAAAGCGTTTTTCAGCTATGTCGGAGGTTTTGTCGGTTCCTTTCCAGGTTGCAGTGATGGTGTAAAGAAACGGATTGTCGACGCTCCAAAGGTTGGCATCATCGAGTGTAACGGTGAGGGTACGGGTGTTTTCGGATGGTTTTAACGTTTCGCCGGAAAATTCCTTCTGCCATACAATTTTACCGCTTTTGAATTCTTTCACCTGCACTTCGAGCGTTCCTTTAGCCGGTTTTCCCGAGTTATTTTGAAACGAAAGCTGAGCATCAATCTCGTTGACCTGGGGTTTATTCTTAACAAAAACATCGCTGATAAAAACTGCGTCGGTAGCTACCAGTTTTACTTTTCCGGTGATTCCGCCAAACCCGTGCGACGGCTGGGTGCGGTATTCGCCCCACATAAAGTTCTGACTGTCGCGCCAGTCGAAGTTCCCGTTGGGATCGGTGATGCGCACGGCAATTTCGTTGTCGCTGCCCGGCACCACGGCTTTGGTAATGTCAATTTCAAAGGGAGTGCTGTTGATGAGGTCGTAGCCAACAAGTTTTTTATTGACGAAAACTTCGGCACGGAACCGGACGCTCTCGAAATCGAGGACAATGCGTTTGCCCTTCATCGAGGCCGGCACGTTTACCTTGGCTGTAAACCACGAAACACCAAGGTAGTTGCCCGAAACTCCAAAGGCGTTGCCGTTTTGCCCCCAATGAAACTGCTCAACCGTTGCCGGAAGGTGAACTGTTTTTCCCGGAGCATTTTGTAACGCCTCCCAACCACCTGTTGGAAGGTTCACGGGAATTGTTTTGAGGTCTGTTCCGGGGAGATATAAAGCGTCGTTTTGCCATTTAGCATCGGTATCGAGCCATAGTTTCCAGTCGTTACCGGAGAGATCGGTGACAGTTCGTCCCGATTGTGCGTTAATGGTACAAATGGAAGAAAATAAGATTAATAGAACGAATACGGATTTAAATTTTAAGTTACTCATTGGGTATACGATTAGCGGCCAAACAGAAACTGGATGTTTGGTGGGTTAATAATTTATTAAGTTCTGGACACTGGAAAAAGTGCTACTTCCATTTCACGCCTGTTTGTTAACCGGAGGAAACAAAATGCGTGACAATATTACTAGCAGCGCCTGACAATAATGAGTAATATTTGATCAAAAAGGGGTAATTTCCGTTATATGTTAGCAGAAGTATTGTTGCTGTCAGCTAAGGAGCAACAGCCAACTGCTAATTGCTTATTTAACACCCGGTATCCAGGCTCCGAGACCGACAACAGGAATAGGAACAGAAGTACGGGCAAATATTTTTTCAATGCTGTAGTCGGCAGCTTCTTCATCCGAGAGTTGCTTTGACCATTTTGTACGGGCTTCAGGGGTAGCTCCTGCTCCGGTGCTTTTATATTCTGCATAATAAGCTGTCTTTTCTTTTTCTGTGCTGCCCCAGTTATTCCAGCCTTCCGGGCGGATGAAGTCTCCCATATTGCAGTTGATATAAACGGTTTTGGCATAAGGCCTCCACGGCCGGCCAAGGAATACTTTATGTGCCGAAGTATCAGCTGTTAACGTGCAGTTTTTAAATACATAACCGTATTTATTACCCATTGGGGTTGAGGCTGCAGTTACATAGGAATTGATTTTGGAATGAATATGGCAATTTTCAAACAGGGCAACAGCGGAGCCAAAGATATAATCTGTTGTACCTTCGATGTAGCAATTTTTAAAGTACATACGGCCAACCCCGTGAGCAAACAGGGTATCCTGGTTTCCGAGGAAGCGGCAGTTTTTAAACACCACCCTGTCCGACATCACCCTTACGGCAACTGCCTGTCCAACCCTTCCGGAGCCATTCTCGAAAGTGATATTTTCCCCGATAAAACCTTCGGCATCAACTGCAAAGGTGTACGAGCTCCAGGTGGTAATCGTGTCTTTGCCTACTATTTTGGGGTTATAATCGCTGTTGGTAATGATGGTATGTTCGGCACTTTCGCCAATGAGCGAAATATTTAGTTTTGACGAGGAAACCATAACCTTTTCGTGGTAAACGCCATTTTTTACGAAGATTGTGGTACGCGCCGACTGGTTGTCGGGTACTGAATTGATGGCTTCCTGAATGGATTTAAAATTACCGGAGCCGTCAGTAGCCACAACAATCTTATTAGTTGGCGCGGCGGAAATTCGTGCAATGAAAAACAATGCAAGTGCAATTGTAACCAGATGTTTCATAGTAGATAGTAATTTATTTATGAAAGCTATATTATACAAACTCTATGCCTTTTATTTATAATGAGGGACAAAGAGGGGATGTTTTTATCATATTCACCGATTTTAAAATGAAATTGACAATAGGCTGCGGATTAGGCAGACTGTGCGGGTGGTATTGTTTGGTTGCCATATATGAGCGGTCGCAATTGCGGATAGCGGTTTTTCCGCTCACTCCGAAATTAAGTACTTCATAACCACTACCCAGCATCGACTGTAGCTGCCCGGGGTACGACTCCTGGGCTGGATGCGCAAGGCCGGCTCCGGCAGTAATGCTGTTTCCAATGCAGGCAATGCGGATTTTTTTCTGAGCATATCCTTGTATTGCGAAGGAGCCCACTAACAGAATGCAGGTAATTTTAAAGAATGCCTTCATTATTTTACAAATTGATTGTTTCAGAATCCATTGAATTCTTTAAAAACAAAATATTGGGGAATTGCATTTTTAAAGTTTTTACTTTCTCGGCTATTGCTTCGGTGTTTTTGGGGAGGACATGCATAAATACGATATACCTCGGGTTTATAGTTTTTATGATATATGCTAAATCCGCCGTTCCCGAATCAAAAAGACCGTAATATAAAAATGCAACGTCAACAGGATCGGACCATTTCCCGTTTCTGTCTATATAATCTTTAAAAGCGTTAATCTTTATATCTCCGGAATGAAAGATATTAATCCCGTCCATCTGAAATAAATAGCTGGTATTGAACATGTTTTCTTCCATGTCGATACTATCGCGGTAATACGATAGATGTTTGAGTCCAAATGCTTTTACCGGAATATTATTGACATTTTTTGATGCAGAAGCGTTAAGTTCCGGGGTCAGTTCGTAAAACTGTTTTTTTAGAAGAATAAAGTCGAAACAATTTCCATTAATGAATACCAAGGATGGTTTGCTGGTAACAAAGGGGATGTTCCTATTTCGTTTTAAATAACTGTACACCAACTCAGAACTGCAATGGTCTTTATGATAATGGGAGAGCATGTATAAATTAATGCTGTCGAAAGGAGGCCGGGCATCCCTGATGTTATTTAAAGTTTCCGGCGAAGGAACGGCAAAAGCTCCGTAACCTTCGTTAAATAAGGCATCAATCAATACTTTTTTAGTTTGAGATTTCAATAAAAAGCCCTCGTTGGCGATGTAGGTGATTTGGAGAGATTTGTTTGAATTCTGCGAATAAAGGGGGATGCTGTTAAAAAGAAGTAAAACAAAAAGAATAATAATAAATGATTTCATGGCAATTAATGTTAGCGATTGAGATGTTAAATATCAATATATTCTATCAATTTGTCAGAATTTTCAGATCTATTATTACACTGTTTTTACAGCTATTTAGGAGCGGAGCCGGTTATTTTATTTTTTTCAGTTCTATTCCAGCGAAGATGAATGGTCCAACGCTTTTTAAGTCGTTGTCGATGACCTTTTCGGAGATGTAATAATCATAGCTTCCGTCACGGTACCGGGGCGATCCGCCAAGACCTGCCACCGAACAGCAGTTGGTTATCGAAATAGTTCCGTCGTTGTTGGTTTTGATGAGGTTTTTTAAAATTCCATCGTAGCCTTTGCGGGCAACGGCAAGGTATTTTTTGTTGATATAGCCTTTATTCACAGCTTTTAAATAAAAGTAAACGAACATGGTCGATGCCGACGATTCGAGGTAATTGCCCTGGCGACTGCCTTGGTCGAGCACCTGATACCATAGACCGGTTTGCGCATCCTGATATTTAGCCACTCCTTCGGCTACTTTTTTTACAATTGCGATCGTTGATACACGGCCAGGATGATTTTGAGGAATGAAATCGAGAGCATCTACAAGAGCCATGGCATACCAGCCAACGCTTCGTCCCCAGAAGTTGGGAGACAGGCCCGTAGTTTTATCGGCCCATTTTTGCTGACGGCTTTCGTCCCAGCCATGATAGTAAAGCCCGGTTTTAGGGTCGTATAAATGTTTGTCGATGAGTGCAAACTGGTTTACCACATCATCGAAGAGGGCTGGTTCGTTAAATTCCTTTGCATATTGGGCAAGAAACGGAGAGCCCATGTAAAGTCCGTCGAGCCACATTTGGTTAGGGTATACTTCTTTGTGCCAGAAGCCTCCTTCGGAGGTGCGGGGGTGTGTACACATCTGATTGCGTAGAAGTTGGATAGCTTTGGCGTACTTCTCGTTATGGGTATCGCGATAAAGCTGAAAAAGAATTTTGCCACTATTTAACTGGTCTATATTGTGTTCGGTAGTGCGATAGCCCTTAATAGTGCCGTCTTCATTAATCAGGCTGTCGGCGTAACTTTGAGCATATGTGTAGAAGGCCTTATTACCGGTTGTGTTGCATAATTCCATGAGTGCTTTGCAAAAAAGCCCCTGAGTATAGCCCCATTTAATAACAGTATTGCCGTCGAGCAAACTGGGGCTTGGACAGCGTTTTATCTGCGATGCTGCCATACGCTCCGACCACGAAACATCGTTTTTTTTAGCGTCGGCATTAATTTTAATTCCTTGTAAAATCAGCAGGGAGGCTGTAATAAGTAATGAGTAAAATTTCATGAAATCATGGTTTAGTACGAATAATAAGCCTTAAGTATTCGGAGTTTAAAGAAATAATCCTCGGGAAATCGCTTCAGGAGGATTATTGTACACTACTAACTATTTAAGTTTATAAAAAGCGGTTTTTAAAGATTAATTCGAAAGATAAGCCGGGCATTGTGTAATGGCCGGGTCACTGTCAATAACTGTTTGAGGCATAGGAAGTATTTCGCTTTTATTATGAACAAAGCCATAAGCGAAATAACCGAATTTGTAAGTTGTTCTTCCTGCCTGCATCACCGAGAAGCTGGCTGGCGGAGTATAACCAGAGGCGCCGAAAGTCGGGTTTAAGTCCGTTACCCAGTTACTGCTACCAGTTGGGAATGAGGTTGTAGATGTTCCAAAGGTTGTTGTCGAAAAACCAATGGTATCCTGAGCTACATCATATTTATAATACATTTTGGCTGGCTGGGAGGCAAACTCTCCCTGAGCAGTAGTCAAATTGTAGAGTTTCAGTTGGGTTTCGGCAATTTTTGAAGCCAGCAGATTCCAACGGATCAGATCCTGTTTACGCCATCCTTCATGACCTAATTCCCACGAACGTTCGTTTACAATGGCAGTGAAAAACCCTGCATAGTCGGTAGGGGTTGTGCCGATAAGACTGGCCGGCTTGCTTCCGTAAGGAGCCACTCCAAATGCACGTTTGCGAACTGATTCGAAACATTGGACAGCTTTGCCTGTAGCTCCCTTATTAACATAGTTTGAAGCTTCGGCATACATTAAAAGTATATCCGAATAACGAAGCATTACCCAGTTTATACCTGTTTGATTGTTATCAATCTGGGTACCGGAAAGGCACCAGTCCCGTCTCCATTTGGCGATACCTATTTCACCAAGTACCTGCCCTTTACGAGCGCTGGTAGCATCAATTTGTTCCCAAGTACCTGCAAGTTTTCTGCGGGTATCGTTGGGGTCAAACGAGAAATAATAGGTTGGCAGGCATTTCAGATAATTGTTACCGGCTTTATATTTGGAACTACCGTTGATTGTAAAACAGTTTGCAGTTCCGATACGCCCCGAAACATTGGTAATACTTGCAGAATAGTAGAATCCGATTTCGAACATACTTTCCTGCGGATAATATAAATCCTGGCAGTAGTCCTTGAAAACTTGTGTGTAGCTATTGTTTAGATTGTTATATCCTCTCAGGATTACCGAATCGCATAAGTTCATCGCTTTTTGGTATAACTGAGGAACACGGGTGGCGGAATCTGCACGTAAAGCCATGGTGCTTGGGCCTGACCCTGTTTTCAAATCCCAGCGTAACGAATATCCGGCTGCACTCAGGCAAATGCGGGCAGCTAATCCAAAAGCTGCATTTTTAGAAATACGTTCAACCTCGTAATTGCTGATGGCCGATTGCCAGGGGAGATATTTTACAGCCGTGTCCATATCGGCAATGATGTGTTCGTAAATAGTATCCCGGCTGGTACGGGGAAGGTGACTATTATCGGATGCCGATGGATATTGGGTAGTATAGGGAACGTCTCCAAACAACCGGATAAGGTCGAAATAGAATAAGGCTCTTAATGCCAGAGCTTCTCCGTAATATCTGCGGAGGTTGCCTTTTTCTGTGACAGTCCCACTGGAGTACTGACTCATCTTGGGAATCTTCTGGAGAATCAGATTGGCCCGCTGAACGCCATTGTAGAGCGTGGTAAGGTAAGACGGCAGATAAGTATTGGTTGTGGCAATTGTATACCTGGAAATATCACCATCGTCGCCTGCCCTGTTACCAAAATGCGATTGATCATTATCTCCTACAATGGGCATGAAGTTAGAACCATAAAGGTTTCCACTGGCAAGATCAGCATATACACCCAATACCGCAGTATTAACTTCAGATACTGTTTGGTAATAGGTGTCGGCTGTAAACGAAGATACGGGTTGGAGATCCAATTTGTCGGAACAGGAGATCACTGTCAGTCCAGCCAAAAGACCCGCTGTAAGCCCCGCAATTTTTTTGGTTATATGTATTGATATTTTTTTCATGGTATTGTTCATTTTAGTTACAAAAATTACAGGGTTAAATTAAGTCCGAAGATAAACTGTGCATTACGCGGGAAAGCCGAATAATCAACGCCGGGCGTGAGGTTGTTATTGGTTTTAATGGCGCTAACCTCTGGATCGTAACCTGTATATTTGGTAAAGGTGTAAATGTTATAAACGGTGGTATATACCCTTAAGCTATTGATTTTAAACTTGGCGAGCATTTTTTTGTCGAAAGTATAACCAAAGGTAATGTTGTTGATACGTAAGAACGAACCATCTTCGATTGCCCAGGAATGAACATATTTGATGTTATTGTTGGGTTTAAAGATTTGGGCATTCTGGTTTATGTCTTTCAGGCGGTTTAAATCAGTGATTTTGCTACCATCGCCATCAACTAAACGGAAACGTTCGCGCATGATGCCAAGCGTATTCTGGTTATTGGCGTATGCGGATACAAAACGGTATTTGTTGGCGTTATATACATCGTTCCCGTACGACCAGTTGAGGAAAATACCCAGGTCAAAACCTTTATAAGTAAAGCTGTTGTTTATACCTCCAAAATGTTTGGGATTGGCATTTCCGATAACCTTCTGGTCGGCAGTGGTAATTACCGGGTTGCCGTTTGCATCAATAGAGTTGGTCAGCGATTTAAGTTTTACGTCGCCGGGCTGCGGAGTTGCAAGGAACGAAGGAGCTGTGATAACACCACTTTTGAGGGTAAAGGTCTTGGAACTTGCGTTATAACCCGAGAAATCATCGGGAGTGTACCATCCGTCGTAAACATAACCGTACATCTGGCCAACCGGTTTGCCTACCTGCACCAAGTAGTCGTTGAATGCCGAGCTGGGCGACCATCTGGATGATGTGAACATTTGGTCACTTCCGGAAGTCAATGCAAGTACTTTGTTCCTGTTAAACGAAATGTTAAAATCTGTTCTCCATTGAAAGTCTTTGGTATTTATGTTTACGGTGTTGAGGGTAAGTTCAATTCCCTGGTTTTGGGTCTTTCCAATATTCTGCGTTTGGGTGCTGAATCCGGTATTGGGATCTACGGAAGCACTTAACAGGAGGTCTTTGGTTGTTCTGCGGTATAAATCAACAGTACCGCCGATTCTGCCTTTGAAAAGTCCCCAGTCAAGACCGATGGTGCGGTCAATGGTTGTTTCCCATTTCAGATTTGGATTGGCATAATTGGTGGGATAAGCGGCAACATTATAGGTATTGTTCATGCCATATCCGCTAAAGCCCAGCGTGGTATATGTAAGGTAATTGGAAATACGGTTGTTTCCTGATTCTCCGTAGCTGGCACGGAACTTAAGGTTAGAGATGAAGTCAATATCCTTAATAAATTGTTCTTCATTAATTCTCCATGCTGCTGATACTGCAGGGAACGCTCCAAAACGGTTTGCACTTCCGAATTTCGAAGAACCGTCGTAACGGATCGATGCATTCAGCAAGTATTTATCAGCATAAGAGTAAGAAGCCCGTCCAAAGTAGGAGAGGATCAACTCTTCGGCTAAGCTCGAAGAAGGGATGCCGGCAACCGACCCAAGACCCATGCTGTTTAAGCCGAGGTTGTCAGTAACATAATTTGAGTTACTGGTTGTTAGTGACTGCGACTTTGTATCGGTATATTCAAAACCTGCCATCAAACCGATGCTGTGCTTATCGATTTTAAGATTGTAATTTAACACGTCTGAGTTGTTGATCCTTTTGTTTTCCGAGATAGTCACAGAGCCAAACGGACCACCTTTGGTAATTGCATCACGTGTACGGGCGTCGTCAAATGCATCGTTTCTTGTCTGGTCGTAACTATAACCACCTTGTACCCTCAGTGTCAGGTCTTTTACAAGAATATAATCGAATCCTCCGTTTACCACAAAGTTCTTGTAAAAATTACAACGATACTGGGCGTATTGCATGGTAAGAGGGTTTACGAGCACGTTGGTCGAACCCGAAGAGGCCACTACCGGGTCATAGTCTTCAGAAGCCAGGTTGTCAGACAGAAGACCTGCCGTTGGACGATATAAGGCAATGTTCATCAGTTTGGCATTGCCACCGAGGCTCGAATAGGTTCCACCTCCCATTACCTTACGTTCCTGGTAGCTGGAGTTTACTGAGAATTTGAAATTATCATTTACTTTCTGATCTAACCGCATTTTAAAGAGATCGCGGGTATAACCGGTGTTAACCAGAATACCAGTTTCGTCGTTACGGGTATAGCCTACATTAAACTGGGTGTTTTCGGAACCGCCATTGATGTTGATATTATGCACCTGTGACGGAGCTGTACCACCAAAGCAAATTTTTTGCCAGTCAAAACGCGGATCTTTGGAATAAGTGGGGTATAAATCGTCCCATTTTCCATAGTTAGCCTTAAAAGAAGTGCTGGCATCGCCATAAGCATTTTGTAGTTCGTATTGATAAATTACATAGTCGTATGGATTTAGAAGGTCCATTCTTTTAGCCAGCCATTTTACGCTGTAATAGCCATCATAACTAACGTTAGTACGTCCTTTTTTACCGCCTTTGGTGGTTACCAGTACAACGCCATTGGCACCACGGGCACCATAGATAGCTGTAGAAGAAGCATCTTTTAACACGTCGATTGAAACGATATCGGCAGGGTTAACTGCGGAAAGTCCAATATCGGAAGGAAAGCCGTCGATAATGTAAAGCGGAGAGTTATCCTGGGTAATCGATCCACCTCCGCGAACTCTGACGGTAATTTCGGCTCCGGGTATCCCTTCTGCGGTGGTTACCTGTACCCCGGCGAGTCTGCCGGTGAGGGCTTCGGCAGCAGTGGCTACCGGCATATTTTTGAGTTCAGCCCCTGTAACCGACGATACTGATCCGGTTAAATCCTTACGTTTAGCAGTGCCATAACCAATTACTACAACTTCGTCCAGAGATTTGGAATCGGAGCGTAGAGCAAGGTCAATTGTTGAGCGGTTCTTGGTTTCTGCACTTTCAGAAAGGTAACCAACATACGAGAATTCAAGACGTGCAGAGCCCGAAGGCAATGAAATTTTGTATTTACCGTCAATGTCGGTAACCGTACCGGTTGTTGTTCCGGCAACTCTTACCGATACCCCGGGCAGGGTTTCGCCGGTTGACGAATCGGTGACCTTCCCGGTTACTTCAAATTTTTGGGCCATGATGTTGCCCGCGAAAAACAGGCAGATAAGTAGTGAGAGCAGGCCTGTTTTTATACCGGCAACCCGGCTTAAAGTTCCTGTACTTTTAATCATTGTGTTTGTTTATTTAGTTAATAGTTAGTTTATTTTTGAACTTTTAGGATGAAGTTCACGGTCGATTTGTTAAGGGTTGCATTAGGTTTAAACGATGTAACACAGATAACCCCCACTTTTCCCTTTGCTGTTTTAAAGGCGTAAAAGTGTTTGGCCGTAAGGTTTACAACTTCGGCGGTAACTCCTGTCCAATCAATGGTATTGAGGTCGTTGGCTGTAATGGCGGTATTGATGTTGCTAAAGCCCGGAGTGCCTGTGATGTCTTTAAATAAGGTATGGTTAAATACGCTCCAGGTAACGTTAGCGGCAAAGAACTGCGTGCCCGTGTTGGTTTTTACGTCGTAAATGGATCGAAACTGGTAGTTGGTCCCGTCGTGCCATACAATAAAGTCGAGGTAAGGGCAAAGACGCACTGCTGCTGTGTCGCTTGCCGGGGTGGTGTAATAAGTAACAGCTTTGCTCAACGACGAAGGAATAGCTACTTTCCCTGCGCCCTGGGCAGCAATGTTACCCGTAATCCCTACGAAATTATTGACAAGCGTTGTGGAATAAGATTGAATTCCAATATCGAGAATATGGGTTTGTATTTTCTGAGAGCGCTGTTTGTGTTTGTCCCAGGTACGCACCATGTACCCAACAAAGTTCTTGATGTTAGCATACTTCGATAGGGTATCGATAAACACGTAATTCTGAACATCCGTAAAACTGGTTATCTTTTTATTTAAGAAGGTAGTATCCAGCTTGGTTAAGAAGATGGAAGTGTCGGATAACGAACGAATGGTGAGCGAATAACCCATAACTGAATCCAAACCGACTTCGGAACGGATTTTAACCGTATCAATTATCGGAGTAGCATAAGGATATAATACCGTATCCTTGGTGTACCTGATAGCCCCGGCCGGTAGAAAATCGAATGTGTACTTTTCTTCTTTACAGTTCTGCAAAAGCAAAACTGCCAGAAAAAAGCCAATTAGAAATGGAAAGCTTCTTTTTTTCATACTTGTTTAGTTTAGTTAATTAATATTTGTTTGGTGATTAGTTGCGATGTTTGATGGGTTAAAGCGAAGGGCCCCTCCCAAGAGAACGGAGGGGCAGTTTGTAGTATATAGTAGTAATCATGAGTTTATAGGCTAGAGAAAAATAGTTATTAGTAGAAAGAGTGACATTACAAGCCCGATGATGGCCAGGATAATTAAGAGAGACAGCTTGTTCAGCTGCTGATGGATGTTTTTCATAGGTGTTCGTGTTACGGGAAGCAAGATAGCGTGTCTTATTCCGATGGTTGGTTGGCAGCGTGCCAAATAGCGGGTTTGCACTTTCCAAACAGGGTTGTGCGTTCCAAATAGCGGGTGTCAGATTTTCGTAAAAATTGGCAGGGAGATAAAAAAAGTGCTGTAAACATTAAGTTTACAGCACTTTTAGGATGTTTAGCCCGAGGGGCTCTCTTTTGCCGTTTTTATTTTTAACCAACCACGAATTGCTCTTCCTTCGCTCTTCCTTCGCTGTAGCTTCGCTCGAGGCTTTTTGTAAGTTTTTATCTGCTCATTTTTAGTGCGTTGACTTTTTCGAAAGTATTCGCTCTGGCTTCGCTCAGTTAATGAGTATCGAAGTGGCAGGTTAGGCACAAAACAAAACACCCCTGATCGCCTGTTTTATCAGGAGGTCAGGGGTGAAGTATACGTTTAGGTTAAGGGGTTAACTTAAACTGGTGGAGGAATCGGAGATGTTTCCGGGAAGGTCGGAAGCTTTAACTACAATTTTATCGCCTGCGAGATCGTCGTTTAATGTTTTGGCCGTAAAAAGCCAATCGACACCATTAGCAAGCCTTATGGCTTCACCCTGATCGGCAACGCTGCCGTCGGAATTGAAGATGGATACTTGTACCGATTTTACCATAAAATCGTCGATAGCCCTTACGCGGATGATACTTCCTACCTCGCCGGTGTACCCGGTAACATCTACCTCTTTAATGTTAGGAGCTTTGAGAAAATCGGCCAGGGCCACCTGGTAAACCGATTTCCCTTCGGGCACAGAGGTTTCGTACTGGGCCTTGAGCTCGGGAGTAACCATAACGGTTTTCCCATAAATTACAGCCTCCTCAAAACGTTCCTGTTGTTTTACCTGTTTTTCGGAGGGCTCGCGGTTGGCTTTTGACGGAGCCTTGGCTACGATGGTTTTTCCGTCGACCACACGGAACACGAGCAGGTCGCCTACCTTGCCGCTAAGGCCGTGGGTAAGCACATTGTCATTTGACTTTGCCATGTTGCAAAAATTTTAAGTTTAATAAATGATAATATTGAAATTAACTGGTGTTGAAATTATTTATTTTTTGAATAAAACAAGTTTTTGGCTATCCGGTAGCTAAATGTATCTATTGGGGGTAATGTGTTGTATTTATTTGTGTTATGTCCACTTTTTAAAAAACGACGAATAATGTGTTTGTTGAATTTTTATGATGTTTAATCAAAATAAATACTTTTGTTTGTCAGAATATTTATACGTTTTGTCAAACATAGTTACGTTGGGCAGGGTTACTTTTGATGAAGTAGTTGTATTAATGCACGGAATAAACCAATCATTTTGCATCTGATGAGCCACCAGTATTTTCGCTATTCTTTTATCGGTAATGACCGGAGGATTGTTAGGGGTAATTTTTTGCAAGTAAAACGCAACCATTATTAATCAATCATACGACTATGAAAAAAGGCCTTTTTCTTTTACTCTTTAGCTGTTTGTTTTTTACCCCTATCATTAATGGGCAGCAATTATTTGTTCCGG
>JAUZOO010000011.1 GCA_030706405.1 Bacteroidota bacterium
TGCAGCAGGTGATATATTGGTTACCAACGGAACTGCCGGAACGATATCCGGTAGCGGAGCCAATTATACCTTTAACGTAACTCCCGCCGGACAAGGCTCGGTATCTGTAAGCATACTCGCTAACGTGGCTCACGATGCAGCCGGAAATGGCAATAGTGTCTCCAATACTTTCAGCATATCTTATGATAGTCAGTTACCAACAACAATCATTAGTAGTACAGCAACTGGATCTACCAATTCTGCGCCAATTCCGGTTACCATTACCTTTAGTAAATCTGTCACCGGATTTATTCAAAACGATTTAACTGTCACTAATGGGACAATAACCAATTTCACAGGAAGTGGAACAACATACACCTTGAATATCAACCCATCGGGACAGGGACTTGTAACTGTAAGTGTCGCTGCCGGAGTTGCTCAGGATGCCGCCGGAAACAGCAATAGTGCAGCCAGCCCGTTCAGCATAACTTATGACACACAGGCTCCGTCTGTAATAATCAGTAGTGCCGCAATAAATCCAACAAAATCTTCCCCGATCCCGGTTACAATAACTTTTAATGAATCTGTTTCAGGTTTTATAGCCAGTGACATTTCGGTTATCAACGGCACAATCGGCAATTTCACCGGTAGTGGAGCAACATATACCCTGAATATCACCCCGTCGGGACAGGGACTTATAACCGTAAATGTTGCAGCAGGAGTTGCACAGGATGCAGCAGGAAATGGCAATACTGCAGCCTCGCCGTATAGCATAACCTACGATAGTCAGGCACCAACTGTAACGATTAGTAGTACGGCATCCAATCCTACAAACCAAAACCTTATACCTTTCACCATTACGTTTAGTGAAGTTGTTACCGGATTTGTAGCTGGTAATGTAGTTGTAAACAACGGCACAATCTCTAATTTTACAGGAAGTGGCAAGACTTATACGATGAATATCACGCCGACCGCACAAGGCTTTATAACTGTTAATATCGCATCCGGTGTGGCTATGGACGCCGCTGGAAATGGAAATACAATCGCCGTTCCATACAGCCTGCTTTTCGACGGACAGCTTCCGGTTACAACCATAAGCAGTACGGCTTCTTATCCTACAAACCTGGCCGTAATTCCGGTTACTGTAACCTTTAGCAAGTCGGTTACCGGATTTACGCTTGATGATATATCGGTAACCAATGGTACCCCAGGTAATTTCTCCGGAAGCGGAACTACATACACATTCGGCATTACACCTGCAGGACAAGGCCTCATTACGGTCAATATTGCTGCCGGTGTAGCTCAGGACATAGCCGGTAATGACAATACTGCTGCCAGCACTTTCAGCATTGTATATGACAGCCAGGCACCGACTGTAGCCATTAGCAGTAAGGCAAGCAATCCTACCAATACGTCACCCATTCCGATTACAATCACCTTTAGTGAAGCTGTTACCGGATTCACGCTTAGTGATATTTCGGTAACCAATGGAACCGCTGCTAACTTTACAGGAAGCGGAACTACATATACCCTCAATATTACACCTACAGCTCAAGGTACGGTCATAATCAATGTTGCTGCAAGCGTAGCCTCGGATGCTGCCGGCAATGGTAATACCGTTTCCAATACGTTCAGCCTGTTATATGACAGTCAGTTTCCGGCAGTAACCATTAGCAGTACAGCAAGCAATCCTACCAATATTTCTCCGATTCCGGTTACAATCTCATTCAGCAAGTCTGTCACCGGATTTGTTCAAAACGACATTACAGTTACTAACGGCACAGTGGGCAATTTTTCCGGAAGTGGAACTACTTATACCATGAATATTACACCATCCGGTCAGGGGCTTGTATCCATTAACGTCGCAGCCGGAGTGGCGCACGATGCCGCCGAAAATGACAATACCGCAGCCTCGCCATACAGCCTCACTTTTGATAACATACTTCCAACAGTAGCAATCAGCTCTTCCATATCTAATCCTACCAATACAGGGTTAATTCCGGTTTCTGTAACGTTTAGTGAACCGGTTACCGGATTTATTTTAAACGATATTACGGTCACCAATGGAACAGCAGGTAATTTTTCCGGAAGCGGAACAACTTATACCATGGGAATAACTCCATCCGGTCAGGGACTCGTTTCTATCAACGTTGCGGCAGGTGTGGTACATGATGCGGCAGGAAACAGCAATACTGCAGCCAGCACTTTTAATTTTACGTACGACAACCTGTCGCCGTCGGTAAACATCAGCAGTACAGCTTCAAATCCCACAAAAACGTCACCTATTCCGGTTTCGATTTTATTCAGCGAAGTTGTTACCGGCTTTACTTCCGGCGATGTATCGGTTACCAACGGCACCCTCATTAGTTTTTCCGGAAATGGAGCATCTTACACCATGAACATTACCCCATCCGCCCAAGGGTTGGTTACCATTGCAGTTGCGGGCGGAGTAGCACAGGATTTAGCCGGAAACAACAATACAGCAGGCAATGCTTTTAGTGTGATGTACGACAGTCAATCGCCAATTCCTACCATTACCAGCACTACGGCGAACCCTACAAACCTGTCGGTTATTCCGGTTACCATTTCCTTTAACGAAGTCGTCTCCGGGCTTACCCTTAGCGACATTACGGTTACCAACGGAACGGCCAATAATTTCTCCGGCAGCGGTTCAACTTATACACTAAACGTCTCTCCGACAACGGTCGGTACGGTTAGCGTTAATATAGCGACAGGTGTAGCCTCAGATGCCGCAGGCAACGGCAATACGGCAGGCTCATTCAGCATCACCTTTAACAATCAGTCTCCATTGGTCACCATCAGCAGCACGGCTGTAAATCCGACCAGTATTTCACCAATTCCGGTAACCGTTACCTTTAGTAAGCCTGTTACCGGGTTTGTTTCATCCGATGTTTCAACAACCAATGGTACCGTTGGTAATTTCTCCGGCAATGGAACAACTTATACCATGAGTATCACACCTTCCAGTCAAGGTCTTGTAACTGTCAATATTGCAGCAGGCGTGGTCCATGATGTTACAGGCAATGCCAACACTGCATCCGGAGTGTTCAGCATAACCTACGATAATCAGCCTCCGTCAACCACCATCAGTAGTACCGTATCGGGCATTACCAACATATCGCCCGTGCCGGTAACCATTTCGTTTAGTAAAGTTGTAACAGGCTTTACTTTGAGCGACGTTACGGTTATCAACGGGACAGCAAACGGTTTTTCGGGCAGCGGCACTACTTATACCCTTAACCTCATTCCAACCGGACAAGGACTTGTTACCCTCAGCGTTCCCGCCAGAGTTGCACAGGATGGTGCCGGAAACGGCAATACGGCAGCAGTTCCTTACAGCTACACTTACGATAGTCAGGCACCAACGGTCAATCTGACCTATAACCACCCAAACGACACTATAAAAAGCGGAGATATAATTACGATGACAGCTGTTTTCGCTGACGCTAATGGCATCAGCGAAACACCGATTCCGTCGGTTACCATTGGTAATTTGGTTTCCGGAGCTGCAATGCAGAAATCCAGCAATCTCGTTTGGACTTACCAATGGACAGTACCTTCGGCTATTAACTCATCCATAGCTATTTCGATTGCAGCCAGTGACCTTGCGGGAAATGCTGTTACCGGAGGCACAAACATCGTCACGTTCATTATCGACAATATTTCGCCCACGGTTTCATTTTCTTCCATAATCGGAAGAAGTTCTATTCATGTAACTGATCTAATAACAATTGATTTTTCCAAACCGATAAAAAAGACTGTGACCAATCTGGCGGATGCAATTATCTTCCGCGAAGGTAGTAAGAATGGGTCGGACGTACCGTTTACTGCCCAAGGCAACAGTTTACAGATAAAAATATCGGCAACAATGAAATGCAACACAGCATATTACCTTGCCGTTAAGAGCGGCAGTTTTATCGATAACGCGAGGAATCCGGTTGCATTATCGGAAATTTTGTTCAACACCGATCCTTTGCCGGAAAAGCCTTTACTGTCGGCCGTTTCGTCCGGAATAAGCGTTAACGGTCTGTGCCCGGGAGATGCGCTTATCTGCTCCAATTATGACGAAAATTTATTGTACCTTTTGAAAAAAGACGGTATCACGGTAAGTGACAATTATACCAATCAATATCAGGTAGATAAAAATTCGGCCGGAAAATATAGCCTAACGGTTAAAAACAGTTCAACAACATGCCAGAATACTTCCGACACGATGATAGTTAACATGCACACAACGAATTTGCCCGTACTTTTCGAAAAAAAGAAGGAAGGGGTTATCTCCATTCTGGTGGTGGACAATACTTCCAGGGCATTTAAAAACTATACGTGGACGTTAGCCGACGGCTCTGCTCTACCGAGTGATGTTCCCAGTAATGAACAATTTCTGGTGCTTACCGGAGCGAACCTCAACGGCAAATACATTGTAACCGCAATTGACACCAACGGCTGCAAAACGGTTTCGAATACAATGTCGGCCACGGTAAAAGCAGCTCAAACATCGGTTTATCCTTCGATTACCAGCGATGCTTTCAAAATTGATTTTATCTATCCGGATGATGGCAAGGTCAACGTACGGATAATGAACTCCAACGGTTTAATGATGAAAGAGTTTAACTATGTTAAATCGGGCAGCTATTCATCCTTCGATGTAAGTATGGGCAGCGTGCCTAATGGAATATACTGGGTAGAAATAAGAATGAACGATTTCAGGGTGGTGAAGCGGATTATTATTCAAAAGTAATTGATGATTTAAAATATGACGTAATGGGTCGCTATTTAACAGGTATTCTCGTCTTTTTGCTGTTTTCGTCCGCAATTGCCGGACAAACCCATGAGCAAGTCTCATTCTCAAACGATAATTATTCGTCGAAATGGGATTTAAACATCCATGGCTCACCGGCACGCACCCGTCTGAAAAGCAACAAGTTTGGCAACGAAGAAAAAATAACTTATGGTTATAATGGCGGTCTGGATCTTGCTTACTATTTCATTGCGGGGGAAAAACTAAAATTTGGACTTTCGGCAGGTGTTAATTACAGCTTTTACAAGGCTTTGCGTATTTTAAACTATAACGATTCGATAAAAACTGTTGATGCAGATAATGACCAATTTACACTTTATCAAAAAGGGGATAACATCAGGGAAACTCAAAATGCCAGTTTTATCGATATTCCTGTATTGTTACGTCTTGAATACGTTCCTTTCCCTCACTTTGGTGTCTATTTACATGCCGGCGGATACTACTCATCGGCGCTCAATGCCAAATATAATATCTCTATGACTTATACAGCAAAAGGTTATTATCCCAAATATAACGTTTTGCTCCACGATATTGACGTCCCCAATTCTCCGTATTTTTTCCCCACCAACAAACCGATGTCCGGACAAGGTTCGTTACAGGTAAAAAGCAGCTATGGCATTACAGTAGCATTTGGTTTAAAATACAAGCTTACACCCAATATTGCTTTAACGGCTGGCGTCAGTTCGTATATGGGAATGACGAACCTGTCAGCTTATTCAAAAAGCAACTGGTTTTTAGTAAATAGCAACCGAAGCATCAATACCCTGATGAGCAGGGGCGATAAAATTACAGAAAACGCCTACTGTGTCGATTTCGGGCTCTCCATCACGCTTTGGAAACGAATCAAACCTACCGACAAACCCATCATTGCAAAAGAAAGCATTTCTGTACCGGAAGCCCCTAAAGACATCGTAAAACTGACAATTCCCCGCATAGCAGAAATCAAGGATACCATAAAAAAAGAAAATGCCATTATCCGGATTTTAGTATCAGGAAAACTTGTGGATCTTAAAACAAGCAACCCGCTACATGCCAAAGTAGTGTTCAAAGAAAACAACACAGTGAAAGGAATGGCAAGTTCACCGGCTACAACCGGCAGATTCAACCTCATTCTTACCCAGGGAATGTACGATTATGAAATATCGTCGCCAGGTTACATACCTATTGTTGATAAACTGGACCTTACGGAAACCAACCAGCCGGTAAAACTTCCCGACCTTATGTTAACCCCGATAACTCCCGGTCCCATTTTTCAGTTTAATAATGTATCTTTTCAGAATGGCACCAACGTAATTACTGAACAGTCGTATGCCACGTTGGATTTGGTAGGCAAGCTTCTGACGGAAAACCCTTCCATGCAACTGGAAGTAGGCTGCCACACCGATAACACAGGTAATGAAACCGCAAACCTCACCCTGTCGCAACAGCGGGCCAATACGATTGTTCGCTACCTGACAAACAAAGGCGCCACTGCCGTTCAGTTAAAAGCCACGGGCTATGGCTCGTCCATGCCTATAACCGATAATTACACCGAATACGGACGCTCTCAGAACCGAAGAGTTGAGTTTAAAGTATTGAAGATTATCAACCTTCAGGAGAAATAAAAAGCGGACAAAGACGCTTATTCCAGAATCTTTGCCCGCTTAAATTATGAGGTAAAATTTACTTTCTGATTAACTGCACCACATTTTCAACGTGATGGGTTTGCGGAAACATATCTACCGGCTGCACCTTGGTAATCGCATAATATTCATTCAGTAAAGCTAAATCACGAGCCTGCGTAGCCGGATTACAGCTCACGTAAACAATGCGTTGTGGCATAGTAAACAAAAGTGCATCAATAACATTGGGATGGACTCCAGCGCGTGGCGGATCTAGAATTACCACGTCCGGACGCCCTTGTTGTTCGATAAACTTCTGGTTGAGAACATCTTTCATATCACCGGCAAAAAAGACGGTATTCTCGATATTATTCAACTGCGAATTTACTTTAGCATCTTCAATAGCATCAGGAACATATTCAATACCGATGACCCGTTTCGATTGTCGGGCAACAAAGTTGGCAATGGTTCCCGTTCCGGTGTACAGGTCGTAAACAGTTTCATCGCCTGTCAGTTCGGCAAATTCGCGGGTTATCTTGTATAATTTATAAGCCTGTTCGGAATTAGTTTGGTAGAAGGATTTTGGTCCCACTTTAAACTGAAGTCCTTCCATCTCTTCGATGATATGGTCTTTGCCTTTAAAAAGGATAATATCCTGATCGGCAATGGTATCATTGGCTTTGGCATTTACCACATACATCAGCGAGGTGATTTCTTGAAATTTTTCGGAGAGAAAATTCATAAGAAGGTTGCGAAGAGCCTCGTCATCTTCGTAAAAGCAAACAATCACCATCAATTCGCCGGTTGATGCGGTGCGGATAATCAGGTTACGGAGCAGCCCGCCATGTTTGCGAAGATCGAAAAACGTCAGTCCATTGTCGGTAGCAAACTGTTTAACTGCATCGCGGATGGCGTTGGATGGGTCGCATTGAAGCCAGCACTTTTTAACGTCAAGAATTTTATCGAACATCTCAGGGATATGAAATCCTAACGCATTACGGTCAAGCTCCTTGCCCGATTCTATTTCGTCGATGGTAAGCCAGCGGTTATTTGAAAAGGTAAATTCCAGTTTGTTGCGGTAAAAAAACTCGTTATCGGAACCTACAATCGGTGTAATTTCCGGAATATCAAGCTTCCCTATGCGAACTAGGTTATCAAAGACCTGTTTCTGCTTAAATTCAAGTTGTTGCAGGTACGGCAAAGGCTGCCATTTACATCCGCCGCAAGTTCCAAAATGCTCGCACACCGGCTGTTTACGGATAGGCGAATACTTGTGAAAATGAACAGGAACGGCTTCTATATAGTTTTTTTTCTTCTTTACAACCTGTACATCAATAATATCGCCAGGAACAACGTATGGCACAAAAACAACCATACCCTCAATTTTTGCAATCGCTTTTCCTTCTGCGGCAATATCCACAATCTCTACTTCCCGGATTAACGGTAACTTATTTTTTCTACCCACAATGTAATTTTGAAAATGTGCGCAAACATACCAATTAATATGCGGAAAGCGAAATTTTACAACACTTAACGCAATATGCTTATAATATGAGTTTTAATAAAAACTAACTCTTTATTTTAAGCTTATCCTTTTTCGTTAAACCATTGACAACTTCAATATTTATCCCGTCGGAAAGACCGGTTTTAATGAATTTCTTTTGAAACTGCATGGGGCCCTTTTCTATTTCAACAAAGGTGGAATCGCCTTTAAACTGAAGGACGCCTTCTTCGATACACAACACATTATCACGTCGATCAAGCACAATATCGGCATTACCGCTGTATCCCGAGCGAACAAAAGAGCCGGGTTTCAGATTTATCTTTGCCTTAATCTCAAACTGTATTGCTCCGTTCTCTTCTTTTCCCTTTGGCGAGATGTATTCCAGTTCGGCATCAAACTTTTCTTTTTCAATGGCGCCGATGGCCAGTACCAGTTTCATGCCTTCGCGTAGTTTTCCGACTTCCGTTTCATCCACTTTTCCCTTGAAAATCATTTCGCCCATATCGGCCACAAAAGCAATGGTAGTTCCGCTGTTAAACGTGTTGCTTTCGATAACCTGATTACCTTCTTCAACCGGCACTTCGAGCACCATCCCGTCAATCGTGGAACGCACCAGGGTATTGGTTGCTTCTCCCGATTTTTTAAGCACACCTTCGCGAATAAGTTCAAGATTATTTTCGGCAGTAGTTAGCTCCTCTCGGCTACTGTTAAGGCTCAAACGAACCTGCTGAAAATCAGCTTCGGGAATAACGCCCTGATCGAAAAGTTTTTTCTGACGGTCGTAAACGAGTTTGGCATCGTCGTATGCCAGCTTGGCACGGTTCACACGCGACTCGGCATTGTTAAGATTGACCATATCGGGGATGATCTTGATTTTGGCAATGAGATCGCCCTTCTTAATCCGTTTACCGGGAACGATGTATAATTTTTCAATAATCCCCGACACCTTGGGTTTTATCTCTATTTCCTTGCGTGGCACAACCGATCCAGTAGCTACGGTTTTCTTTATAATACTTCCGTAAAATGGCTTTTTAGTTTGAAACACCACCGGCTTCGGCCTCGACTTTTGAAAAAGAAATACCAGAGTATATACAAAAAGCCCGAGAATCAATACGCCTACAATAATTTTGAACGCCTTTTTCATGAGATGATTTTTATTCGTGGTTTATAAGTTGGATACATTGATAGTTATTCATAACGCAGTGCATCGATAGGTTTAATGCTAACGGCGCGTTGAGCCGGGATTAATCCGGCAATAGCCCCGCAAACTACGAGAATGAGCAATGCTGTAAGGGCCACACCAAAATCCACACTCGGATTAAGAAACATTGCCCTTTCGGGATTAGGATTGTTGGCAGCCTGTTTGGTAAGAAACAAATTTATTAGTTCGACAAGCCCGACTCCGCAGATAAGTCCGCAATATCCGGCAAGGGTAGTTAGTACGATAGATTCCATCAATATTTGTGAAACAATTTTCCAAGGAGGAGCACCAATAGCCCGTTGAATGCCAATCTCCTTGGTACGCTCCTTCACAATAAACAACATGATGTTACTTACACCAATAGCCCCAGCCAAAAGCGACCCAATACCTACAATCCAAACCAAGGCTCGGATTCCGGTAAAAAGTCCGTCCATCTTTTTAAATTGTTTTTCGACATTGTTTGAACCTATGGCTTCTTTGTCGTCCGGCGAAATAGAATGACGCTGCCGAAGCACTACCTTTGCTTTATCTTCAACTTCCGAAACTGAAATGCCTGTTTTCGACGTGATACTGTACCAACCTACTGCATCGCCGTAGTTATATGTTTGTTGAAGGGTATTCAGCGGAATTTCGACGCTTTGTTCCTGTTCTTCGGCCCAGCCTCCGTTGTGCTGAGACTTATACAACCCAATCACCTGAAAATAAACACCATTGATACGAATATACTGCCCAATAGGATTTTCTTTTGGGGTAAAAAGTACATCTTTAACACGGACGCCAATAACGGCAACCTTTCGTTTTTCAGCAACATCTTCTTCATTTAAATAGCGGCCTTGCAAAATAGTTACCGGATCGATGCGGTTATAGTCGGGCAGATCGCCATAAATACTAAAAGCCCCGGTTTTTAAGCCTCTAACCACATTATTATTGGTATTTCCACTCCAACCCTGAAGCCTTGGAGCTAACAGGTCTATTTCAGGAACATTGTCTTTAAGGGCTTTGGTATCGGTATTGTTAAAATTATAGCGACGGCCTTTCTTAAATCCTTTATAAGGCAACGTCGTACGCTGGGTCCACATAAACATACTGTTGGTGGCAAAACCGCCCATGCCGTTGCGAGTGCCATTTTCGAGACCTTTGCCCGATCCAAGCATCACAACCAGCACAAAGATTCCCCAGAAAACGCCGAATGCCGTTAAAACAGTCCTGAGCTTATTTTTCTTCAGGGCTGTAAATATTTCCTGCCATCTGTCTCTATCGAACATCTCTTTAAGGGTTACTGGTACATATCTTTATTCATCGCGCAAAGCATCAATCGGCTTGATAAGCGCAGCTTTTCTGGCTGGTATAAACCCTGCAATGGCCCCTGCTATAACCAATAAAAGCATAGCCCTTACGGCAATCCCAAAATCGACCGACGGATTTTGAAAAAACGACTCTGGAGAAGAAAACATGGGCGATAGCAGCTCTAGCAGCCCGATACCGGCCACCATCCCGAAATATCCCGAAAATCCAGTAATAATGATCGATTCAGCAAGAATGAGGCCTACAATCGACGATGGTGTTGCCCCGATGGCTTTTCGTATCCCGATTTCTTTAGTGCGCTCTTTAACCACAATTATCATGATGTTACTAACCCCCACGATACCGGCAATAATGGTGAAAATACCGATAACCCAGATGTAAAGCCTGATCCCTGCAAACAAACCCAAAAAACGTTGATACTCCTGAAGGTTATTGCGAATCCAGATGGCACGTTTATCTTCTATATTGAACTTATGCCTTGCCGCAAACGAAGCTCTGAGCTGTTCTTCCGCCTTTTGAGCATCTTCCGCCGTCATATTCCCGGTGGTGAACGAGACATTGTAGATTTTATTGGCGCCATTAAAAATCATCTGTGCCGTTGAGATAGGAAGATAAATCCGCCGGTTGTCGCGTTCGTCTTTATCATTAAAAATACCAACAACCTTAAACGGAACGCCATTAACTTTAATGAATTCCCCCAAAGCTACGCCCTGCTTAAAAAGCTCACTTTTAACAATTGTACTGATTATAGCAACTTTATTCTTCTCGGTAATGTCCTTTTCATCCAAAAACCGGCCTTCCACGATGTCTGTTTTTTCGAGATATTGAATTCCTGGATGCCCACAGACAATGTCGAACGAAGCATAATTATTTTTGTATGAAATAATCCGGTTCCCCCGGATACCGGTACGTCCGGAAATATGATCGGCAGCCTTAATCAGATCGCGGGTACGTTCATAATCTTCGTTGGTAAATTGTATAGGCCGGCCCGGCTGCATTCCTTTTGCAGCTATCGAGGTTTGTCCCTGATAAATCCAGATGCTATTGGTTGCATCACCCTCAAATTGCTTTTTGATGCCATTTTCGAGGCCAATGCCCGAACCAAGCAGTACCACAAGCATAAAAATCCCCCACGCTACACTAAACCCGGTGAGAATACTGCGCAGCTTGTTCTGTCGAATAGTCGTAAAAATTTCTTGCCAGATATCAATATCGAACATAGGATAAGCTAATTTTGAGGAATATAGTCCTGTTCGATAACACCGTCTCTTAGCCGGACAATACGACGGGTACGCATAGCAATGTCGTGCTCGTGAGTGACAATAATGAGGGTTACACCCTGATTATTAATATCGTCGAAAATATCCATCACCTCCTGCGATGTTTTGGAATCGAGCGCTCCGGTAGGTTCGTCGGCAAGTATTACTTTAGGTTTGGAAATCATTGCGCGGGCAATAGCAATGCGTTGTTTTTGTCCGCCGCTAAGCTCATTAGGCATGTGGTTAGCCCAGTCTTTCAGACCCATACGGTCGAGATATTCGAGGGCCAGTTTGTTGCGTTGCCTGCGCCCAACTTTCTGATAGTATAGCGGAAGCGCAACGTTTTCCATGGCATTTTTAAACGAGATAAGGTTGAACGACTGAAACACAAACCCAATAAACTGGTTGCGGTAATAAGCAGCTTTTTTCTCGGAGAGATTCTGCATCAGCACCTCGTTGAGATGATATTCGCCGCTGTCGTAATTATCAAGAATTCCCAAAATATTCAGTAACGTGGATTTGCCCGAACCGGAAGCCCCCATAATAGAGACCATCTCCCCCTGTCGCACAGAAAATTCTATTCCTTTTAAAACATGCAGTTTATTAATACCTGCATCGTAGGATTTGTTTATGTTTTTTACCGATATTATAGCTTTATTATTCATACAGATTAACGGGATAAGAGAGTTGATAAAGTTTATGTCACATTATTAAAATTTGTTTAAACATCAAGTAACATAAATTAAATACGAATGTACTACAGTGTTTTGTAAAACACAAAAAAAGCACGCCCTTTTGAGGCGTGCTTTTCAATATTTCCTAATATTTATTATTTTTTAAGTTGAGCTGCGGCTTTAGGATCTTTGCTTTGATCTTTTGTTTTAGGCTCGATGCTTAAAAGTTCAACTTCGAAAATCAAAGCCATGTTAGGTTTGATTTTTCCACCAGCACCACGTTCGCCAAAAGCAAGGTGAGCAGGGATGAAAAGTTTCCATTTTGAACCAACAGCCATTTTGGTAAGTGCTTGAGTCCAACCAGGAATTACACCGGTTACAGGGAATTTAGCAGGTTGTCCGCTGGCAGCGTTAGAATCAAATTTTTCGCCATTAATAAGGGTTCCGGTATAGTTTACAGCAACCATGTCAGTAGAGTCTGGTTTAGGACCGTTACCTTGTTTGATAACCTGATATTGCAAACCACTGGGAAGGGTAATCACGCCATCTTTCTTCTTATTTTTTTCGAGAAAATCGTTGCCTTCTTTAAGGTTCTTTTCTCCGGCTTTAGACTGAAGTTTCATGAAATAAGCCTGAATCTTCATTTGAATTTCCTGATCGGTCATTTTGATCGAATCGCCTTTGAATACTTCGTTAAATGCGCGGGCTACAGCTTCAGGATTGATTTTTTCCATATCAGAACTTTTGATGTTCTTTGCAATAGAAAGACCGATCAAATAGCTGATTGAGTCGTTTTCGGTTTTGAGTTTAACTTTTAAATTGGGCTTGCCACACGATGCCAGAATTAACACCGCGATTAAAAGACTTGCTGCTTTCTTCATAAAAATTGGGTTTAAATTTAAGTTATAAAAATACAATTAATTACTTTTTAGCTTTTTTTACAGGTGCTTTTTTAACCTGTTTCTTAACTGGTTCGTCGGCTTTAGCCGGTTCAGCTTTTACTTCTTCTGCAGGAGTTTCAGCCTTTACTTCTTCCGGTTTATCAACATCAATCGAAATCAGTTCAACATCGAAGACCAGAGCCATATTGGGGCCGATAGGTCCGTTAGGCATAGGGTTTTCGCCATAAGCCAAGTCTGAAGGAATAAAAAGTTTCCATTTCGAACCAACAGGCATTAACTGTAAAGCTTCAGTCCAGCCTTTAATAACGCCATCTAATTTAAGCTGAATGGGTTGTCCGCGGTCAACGGAACTGTCAAATACTTTGCCGTCGATCAGGGTGCCGTGGTAATGAACGGTAACTTTGTCTGTTGCAACAGGTTTAGGGCCATCGCCTTTTTTAATAATTTTGTATTGGAGTCCCGAAGGAAGTACAACCACGCCCGAATCGGCTTTGTTCTTTTCAAGAAAAGCTTTGCCTTCTGCCAGGTTTTTAGCGGCTTTGGCTTTTTGGATTTCCATCATGTAGCCGTTCATGATTTCCTGAATTTTACTTTCGTCGATCAACGTTTTTTGTTTTGTCATTATGTCGCTGATACCAGTAGACAGAACGTTAGACCGGATATCGCCCATACCGCTCTGGGTAATACCTTTTCCGAAATACATTCCAAGACAGTAACTTACGCTATCCAGCTTATTTTGAAGCAATGGAGCTACGGCCACCGGTTCCGGTTCACTTTTCGATTTCTTTTTCTTCTGGGCATAAGAAGGCGCAATTGTTCCGATGGTTAAGATGAGCGCTAAAAGAACTTTAACTTTCATTGTTGTAAATTGGGTTTTAATTTGATTTATAAAATTTCGAGAAAACCATCATATCATTCAGTAATTCCGACAGTTCCCTTTTAAAAATTAAGGCGCTAATATACGATTTATTTCTAAGTATATCGGATGTTTCAAATATTTTGCCCGTTTCCGGAGGCCTGTTAAGATTTTTTAACATTTGCCCCAAATTATATCTTGCAACCGGTATTCTTTGAAAATACTACTTTTGCCTTATCATGAAAACAAAGAAATATCGTCACCTGTTTTTTGACCTGGACCGCACCTTGTGGGATTACGATTTAAACGCCGCCGAGGCCCTTGCTGAGATTTATCAAACTCACAACCTGGCCCAAACCGTAGGAGGGTTGGATAGCTTCAGGGAATCTTTTGCAAAGTATAACGACTTGCTGTGGACCGACTTTCGCGAAGGCCGAATACGTAAAAACACTTTGCGCACCCTCCGCTTTGAACGCATCTTAGCAGATTTTGGTATAACCAATCCCGATATGGCCGAAAAACTTAATACCGATTTTCTAAACAGTTGTCCCCGAAAGGCAAACCTTATCCCCGGCACTATCGAACTGCTCGATTATCTAAAGGAGCAGCGTTATTCGCTGCACATCATCACCAATGGCTTCATCCGTATCCAACGGATAAAAATGGAATCGTCGGGAATTGCGGACTACTTTCAGCGAATTTTTTCGTTTGAAAATACCGGCGGACATAAGCCTCATCGCGCCATTTTTGCTCATGCCGTAACGTCGGTGAACGCCCGCAAAGTGGATAGCCTGATGATTGGTGATGACATGGAGGTCGACATCGTTGGTGCACGTAATTATGGTATCGACCAGGTCTATTTCAATCCGGGGCACGTTGTACACTCCGGAAAAACCACCTACGAAGTGTTTGAATTGTCCGAAATTAAAGGGATTGTATAAGCGCTCTTTTTGCGTCGGCGATAAACTTCTTTTTATTATTTTTGACCGAAAGTAAACGAGTTCCCTCATTTTTATTCAAAATTTACGGAAATGCGCAGTATTTTAAATTTCTTGCTGGTTATCAGTTTCATGATTTCTTTACAAATACCGGCCGTGGCTCAAACCTCCGCCGAAGTTAAAGTGGAAATTTCCAAAGAAACTACGCTTGTTGACGGCAAATCCTATTATCTGCATACTGTAAAAAAAGGCGAAAACTTATACCGGATAAGCCAGGCTTATAAAGTATCACACAAAGATGTGGTAATGGCAAACCCCGAAGTGGCGAAGGGTGTTAAAGAAGGTCAGGTTTTAAAAATTCCCGGTGCCCCATCTGCACCTCGCAGCATAAACCAAATAAAATCAGGTAAGTATATTTACCATGTAGTGGAAGAAAAACAAACCCTTTTCTCCATCCTTCAGAAATATAAAATTTCCAAAGAAGAATTGATAAAATACAACCCAGAACTCGAATATTCCGCACTTCAGGTTGGTCAGGTAGTGAAAATTCCCAAAAACAGCACAGAAACTGCAACTCCTGCGAAACAAGAAGTTCAATACACTGAATACAAAGTCACCCGAAAAGATACAAAATACTCTATATCTCAACAATTTAACATTTCAGTAGATGATTTAATTGGGGCTAATCCCGTTTTAAATACCGACGATATAAAGGTGGGGCAAACCCTTAAAATTCCTTTAAAGAACAAACCAGACACGACGAAGTATGATTCGTTAAAAGAACAGGTTAAAAAGTCGGTATCTGCTTCGCAGGTAATGAAAAAAATCTCAACCGAATCGTTCAACGTTGCATTTCTGATGCCCCTGTTTCTGGAAGATAACGCCTCTTTAACGTTGCCCGACTCTACCGGAGCCGAAAAACAAAACCTTGAAAACAGCGAACTTTTTCAACGCACCTCCAATGTTGTGGAATTTTATCAGGGAGCTTTGCTTGCGCTCGATTCGCTCAAAAAAGCCGGGGTGTCTGTTAAAGTTTATGCTTTCGATACCGGCAAAGACCCTCAAAAACTAGCAGCTATACTTGTCCGTCCGGAAATGGCTAAAATGGACCTTATTATAGGACCTTTCCATACCGAGGCGGTCGATAAAACTGCACTTTTTGCACAGAAACACCAGATAAAGATGGTATCGCCGGTTTCAGCCAATGCCCGGGCACTACGCGATAATCCGTACATTTATCAGATAAACCCAGGCGAATCAGCAGGTGTAGATGTTATGATGAAATATGTATCCAAACTTCCCAACAAAAACGTAATATTTGTTACCGATAACATTGCGTCGGACAAGGCAAATATCGACTTATTCCGAAGCCGTTTAAATGCTTGTTACCCGAATAAATCCAAGACTTTTAATTACATCAACAGCAAATCGCAAATATCGTCATACCTGGTAAAAGGAGTAGACAACATTATCATTCTGCCCTCCGAACAGGAAGCCGTGGTAAGCATGATTTTCGCACAACTCACTATCGCACAGAAAGGATATTCCATTCAGGTTTTCGGATCGCAGGCCTGCACCATGTTCCGGAATATCGACCAGGAAAACCTACATAGTTTTCAATTCCATTACTTTTCGGCCTTTTATGCCGACTTTTACAATCAGGAAACAAAAAATTTTTTAACGAAGTTTAAGGCCAATTATAATATTGAACCTTATTTTCATAACCGCAACAACTATCCGTATTACTTCTCCCAGGAAGGTTACAATTATGGATTCTTAGGATACGACATCACTTTTTACTTTCTCAATGCACTGGCATTGGGTAAAGATCCGGCCAAACTTTCTGACCTGAAAAAAATAGACTTATTACACACCAATATCGATTTTGAAAGGGAACGCGCCGGCAATGGGTTTCTCAACAAAGGAATCAATATTCTCAAATACTCAAAGGATTACAAACTGGTAAAAGTGAATTAATTTCTTATTTTTAATTCATTCACTTTTGGCTATTTAAAACACAACCTCCATTTATCAAGGCTTTACGTTCCACCCGTAATCGATATATTTTGTGGTAAAACTATTTCCTTTTACGCGGATAACCACAAAACCTTCTTCGGTTCCCCTGTTGGCGCCGGTCCACTTCCATCCGCTAATGGCACCTCCGGTAATAAAATGGGTCTTCGAAATTTTAATGTCGTTAAAAATATGCAAGTGACCTTGTAACACCAGTTTAAGGTTATATCCTTTAAAAAGATTAAGCACTTCGCGGGCATTACTCACAGACAATCCTTCGGGAATGGAATCTTTGAACGTCTTATCAAATTGGTTGGCAGCAATTACCAATGGAATATGAAGGACAATAACAATAGGCTCAGAGCGTTTTGTAGCGGCCAGTTCCGACTTTAACCACGCAATCTGCTCATTGTCAACCCAACCTTTATATTTAAACCGTTGATTAGCATCATTAGAATCGAGAATAAAAAATTTCCATCCTTTGTGTATAAACGTCTGAAAGCGTTTCCCCATCCTGGCTTCGAACATCTTTTTCCCGTATAAAGGTAACTGCGTGGCATTGTCCTGCTTCAAAAACGTACCAAATAATTCATGATTTCCAACGGTATTGTAAACTGGAGCTTTTATCAGTTTTGCAGTGTTAAGGTAAAGCGAATAAAGCGAATCGGCCCGCTTCTCGGACTGGTTATTAGCATCCATAACCTGGTCGCCACCCGAAACCACAAAATCCGGGTTATAGCTGTTGATGCTATCGATAGCCTGTTTAAATCCGGCCACGGCATTATGCTCGGGCTGCAGATGAACATCGGTATAAAAAGCGAAGGTAAAACCATTGGAAGTCTGGTTTTGTCCCCCTGATTTATGATTGACAGGTTGCGCAAATATAAAACAAACGATAAACAGGGAAAGAGCACTTGCATATATACGTCTCATAACAAACATATTATAATTATTAATAAGGAGACAATCTAATTGTCCGGATTGTTTTGCAAAAAGTTGAAAAATTTCTACAATTTAAGACTTTAATCATCCGTTGACAATAAATCTTATCGTAACTTTAAAATGTTTTTAACATCCAATAAATCAAAGTTATGCCACGAAAAAAAAGAAAAATAAACCTTAAAAGCAGTTTTTTTAGTTATTTAACGGTAGCTATAGGGGCCTTTATCATTGCTGCCGGCTTTGTTTTGTTCATCACCCCCTATAAAATAGTTCCCGGAGGCATTTATGGCGTAAGTATTATTATCCATTATCTTACCAAAGGGTTGTTTTCGTTTGCCCCCGAAGGCCTTCCTGTCGGAACCATGGGCATGATACTCGACATACCCATCACTCTAATTGGAATAAGAATATTAGGTGCAAGGTTTGGGGTGAAAAATATCTTTGGATTGGTACTGACTGCTATTTTTATCGATACCCTGACATATTTTTGGGGATATATACCTCTGGTACAAAACGATGCTTTGTTGTCATCTATTTTCGGAGGAGTAATGTTCGGATTTGGTATTGGACTCATTTTCAAAACAAAAGGAGCAACCGGGGGAACCGATACCATTGCCATGATTATTACCAAATATACCCGTATGCCGTTGGGACAGCTCCTTATCTATGTTGATTCGGTTGTTGTGTTGATGGGGCTTTTAGCCTTTCGGGACTGGAAAATTCCACTCTACTCGTGGATTGTCATTTTCATCACCGGAAAAGTTATTGATGCAGTAATGCAAGGGTTCAGCTATGACAAAACCGTGTTTATCATCTCCGAAAAATACGAGGAGATACGCGATGTCATCCTGCTCGATCTTGATCGTGGGGGTACGTATTTTCTGGCCGAAGGTATGTACGAAGGCAAACCTAAAAAAGTGATTTACACCAATATAACCCGTCGGGAACTGGCCACGCTTATTGGTGCCATCAAGGAGATTGACCCCGATGCATTTTTGAGCGTTATTGATGCCAACGAAATCATCGGACACGGCTTTAAACCAATTAGAGAAAATTGAAAATGAATGCCCTTACAGCGTATTTTCTGGAAAACTTATTGTAAATTTAATCGTTAATCTGTTCAACCTATCTTAAACCATACTTCTATGATTAAAGTAAGAAATATCCTCGACAACAAAGGTCACGATTTTTGGTATGTAAACCCCGAAAATACCGTATTTGAAGCACTGGAAATAATGGCTGAAAAAGACATTGGAGCTTTGCTGGTCATAGACGAGCATAACAAGCTTCTGGGTATTTTTTCAGAACGCGATTATTCCCGGAAAATCATTTTGCACGGGCTAACCTCCAAAACCTCTAAGGTTGGGGATTATATGACCAAAGAATTAATCGTTGTTTCCAATGATACCGACATTTACGAATGTATGGCGCTGATGACTAACCAACGAAAACGATACCTTCCGGTATTGGAAAACGGCAAGGTTCTGGGATTTATCTCCATTGGCGATGTGGTAAATGCCGTAATTCATCAACAAAACGTTACTATAAAAGATTTGGAGAACTATATTTACGGAGGGAGGATGTAATCCTCCTTTTTTATTTAAAATAATACACATCAATCGATTATGAAAATCGAAAAGATTCATCATATCGCCATTATATGCTCCGATTATCTGGCGTCAAAAAAGTTTTACACCGAACTGCTGGGAATGAGCGTTGTTCGCGAAGTTTACCGAGAAGAACGATATTCGTGGAAAGCTGATCTGGCCTTAAACGACGAATACATCATCGAGTTATTTTCGTTCCCAGCTCCTCCCCCACGGGTTACAACGCCCGAAGCTTGTGGGTTGCGCCACCTGGCTTTTGAAGTGACCGATATTAAGGCAGCGTATAACGAACTATTAAGTAAAGGTATAGCTGCAGAGCCTATCCGTATCGATGAGTTTACGGACAAAAAGTTTCTGTTTTTCTTCGACCCCGACAATCTTCCTATCGAATTGTACGAACGATAAAACCCAAAACAACGAACATTTTTACAATTTGCCGGTTTATTCCGAAAATCCAACATCATGATTATTGTTATATCACCTTCAAAAACGCTTAATTTCAAACCTGCTCCTTCCGAAATTCCCCATACACAGCCCGCTTATACCAGTAAATCGCAAGAATTGATAAACACCTTACGCTCATTTTCCCCGAAAGATTTGGCTTCGCTATTTAAGGTCAGCTCTGCCATTGCCGAGCTGAATTTTGAACGTTATGCGACTTGGCATTTGCCCTTTACTCCCAAAAACGCCAAGCAGTCCATACTGGCCTTTAAAGGTGAGGTATACAATGGGTTAAAAGCCGAAACTTTTGATGCTGCCGACCTTGCCTTCGCTCAAGATCATCTCCGGATACTCTCGGGACTTTACGGACTTTTGCGTCCTTTAGACCTGATACAACCGTACCGCCTCGAAATGGGGACTCACCTCAAAACCTCCAAAGCCAAAAACCTCTACCTTTTCTGGAATCACCTGATAACCCAAAACCTTAATAAGGAACTATCAACTGAAAGTAAACCCGTGCTTATAAACTTAGCATCGGCTGAATATTTTAAAGCAATAAATACCCAATTACTCAAAGCCAGGGTTATTACACCCGAATTCAGGGAACATAAAAACGGAAAGTATGAGATGATAGGCGTCTATGCCAAAAAAGCCCGCGGGTTAATGAGCCGGTTTACAATCCTCAATCGCTTAACCGACCCTGAAGATTTAAAAGCCTTTGACGACGAAGGCTATCATTTTAACCCGCATCTTTCCCAAAACGACACATGGGTGTTCTCCCGCGGATAGTTTTAATACACCCCTATTCCCTAAATATCAATAAATTATAGTATTTTCAGTATTTATAATCATTTTTTATGACCCATATTTCTGATACACACCCTTCACACATTCTCAATTATTGTCCGCGCTGCGGAACGAAGAACTTCACATTTGACGAAGAAAAATCCTTCACCTGCCCCAACTGTACTTTTATGTTCTACATCAACGCGGCAACGGCCGTGGCAGCCATATTGGTGGCTCCCGATGGAAGAATCGTACTAACACGCCGTAAGTTTGAGCCTCGTGCCGGCACATTCGACCTGCCCGGGGGCTTTGTCGACCCTATGGAAAGTGCCGAAGATGCAGTTAAACGCGAAGTATTAGAGGAGCTTGGTATTGAAGTTAACGAATTCAGGTTTCTGGCTTCGTATCCCAACGAATATGTTTTTAGAGGTATCAGCTACTTTACCTGCGACCTGGCATTTATCTGCCCCGTAGCCGACCTATCCGCCCTAAAACCCGCCGACGATGTTTCGGAGGCTATACTTATAGAGCCTAACGAAATTGATCTGGAAACCATTAGTTTCCCTTCCATTGTTTTCCTCCTTCATAAATATATCAAAACCTTGAAAAACAGCTAACATCCCTACAAAACATTCAACCATGAAAAACGTTCTACTTTCCACCGCTTTATTTATCCTTTTGCAGGTTGGAACAAAAGCCCAGATGCCTGCCAATAATGAACAAATAGCTGATACTTTTGCCATTCCGTTTAACGACGAAACACTGGAGGCCAAGGTGCGTACTTTACTTAACAAACCCGAAGGCAAAATACAGTATCAGGATGTCAAAAATATTCGATCTATTGTTTTCAACTACATCCCCGAGAACGAGCTTCATCCTATAACCGACATTTCCGCTCTGAGATACTTTACTGCATTGCAAACCCTCAGTCTTTCGGGGCAGGGAGTTCGCAACACCGAGCCCATATCAGGCCTCAAAAACCTTAACTTTATAAACCTCAACAACAACCGGCTAACAGACCTGAATTCTATTAGCAACATCGGCAATCTCAAAACCTTGCTTGTAACCAACAATTTAATTTCAGACATTTCCGCTCTGTCCAGACTTCCTCAAATAACCCGGTTAGAGTTGGACGGAAATAGTATAGAGAATGTTGGCGTACTTAACCTTCTTCACGGTTTGGTTAGTCTCAGGCTTAACAATAATCCTCAAATCCGGAATATCGACACGCTCCAATACATGAACACAGAAATTGTGGTTCTGGAAATCAAAAATTGCAACATCAAAAATCTTAACTTCTTGAAAAATAAAAAGCAACTGCAACGACTCATTGCTGATAATAACCAAATTGAATCGATAGAACCTCTGTTGGGATTGCGAAATATTGCAACGTTACTAATATCCGAAAACCAGATTAAAGACCTGAAACCATTGCAAAAGATGTTCGAAAATGGCTGTTTCTATGGCAAACCTAATTATTTTAAGAAGTGCCATATCGGCCTCGCGGGAAACCCCGGCCTCGACGATGCTGCGAATTTCGACGCCATATCTTTCTTGCAGCAGAAAAATGTGAAGATAAACTTGTAATCGTCACCCGAGGTAAAAACAATAAAGGCTGGAAAACTGATCTTGCATCAGCTTTCCAGCCTTATTAATATTATGATGATAGCTGAACTATTAAATCACTTTAGCAAAGCCGATAATCATTACCGAGAAGATAAGAATCACTAAACCTACAATCAAAGTAAGAATAGTACGACGCGAAACACCCTTCCATTCTCCGGTAAAAATGCCAATAACATTACTGAACAAAATTACAAGTGAGAAAAGTAAGCACCATGTTACGTACGACATATCTGCACTCATCTTATTGGTTCCCATACCTTTGAAAACAAACTGGGAGAACCACAACAAACCAGCCACAGCGGCAAAAATATAATAAGACGATAACGGAGTATTAGCCTTGGTATAATCGCCAAAGCTCTTATTTTTGACGCTAAGCCACAAACAGTAAACCATGTTAAACACAAAACCGCCAATAAGCAAAACGGCATAAACAGGGTTGTTTACCCAAATGGAACCCGGATTGTATTGTTTGGCAATATCAATCATAGCCTGTCCGCTCTTTTCGCCAAAAGCAAAACATGCACTCATTACCCCGGCAATAAGGGCAACTATTAACCCTTTTTTGAAATCAAAATCGCCTGAAGAATCAGCATCCGATTTCAATTCTTTATCCTTTATGGAAGCTGCCCAACCGCAAAAAGCAATACCAACAAGGGCAATCACCACCCCAACAACAGTAACCAATCCGGGACGGGTCGAAATCAATTCTCCGCCTTTGCCATCCATAAACGGAGGGATAAGTGTTGATAAAGCCAGTGTTATTCCCAATGGAAGAGAGTTTCCCAGTCCAATGCCAAGGTAACGTATTGAAAGTCCCCAGGTTAATCCCCCGATACCCCAACCAAGTCCAAATAGTATCGGCATATAAATACTGCTGGCCGGTGACTGGCCAATAATTTCAAATAGATGGGGAACAGTAAGCATTGCTACCACCCATGGACCAATAATCCAGGCAAAAAGACCCTGAACAATCCAGCCGGTTTCCCAACTCCAGTTTTTTAATCTTTTTAATGGCAGATAATAAATTGAGGATGCAAACGATCCAATGGCAATGAGCAAAATACCGAAGAAATTCGAATTCATAATTTTTGCGTTTGTGTAGTGTTATAATTTATTAGATAATCTACTATGTTTAGCAGCTGAACAAAAATAGAAAGAATTGTTTCAAATCATATAACTGGCAAAAAAGAATTGCACCAAACCTTAACCGAGGCTTTTATAAAAAACCATGTACCAAACTTAAACCAATAAAAAACACGCTATCTATAATTTTAAAAACTCCCGTTTATCGGTAACTTAGCAACCTTACCGGATTGGTAAAGTTTTGACTCAGGGATAAACAAAAGCTTCGGGCAGTTTGTATAAGACAAGTAGAATTTAAGCATTAAGAATTATGATAAATTTTCTCAAAAGTTTTCTCAAAGATTTATTAAAAAAAGACCATAAGCCGGGATTCGGCGGATTAGAAATAATAAAATATATCGGGCCGGGGTTTCTGGTAACCGTAGGCTTCATCGACCCGGGCAACTGGGCATCTAACATTGCTGCCGGCTCATCGTTTGGCTATACCTTACTGTGGATGGTGACGCTTTCAACCATTATGCTAATTATTCTCCAGCATAACGTTGCACACCTTGGCATAGCCACGGGGCTGTGCTTAAGTGAAGCGGCTCATAAATTTATAAAACCGGTAATTTACAAGCCATTACTCACCTCGGCCATGCTGGCGTCAATATCCACCTCTCTGGCCGAAATACTTGGAGGCGCCATAGCCCTACAAATGTTGTTTAAAGTCCCGGTAAAAATCGGAGCCTTACTTATTACCGCACTAATCGTCTTCCTTTTACTATCGAACACTTACAAAAGGCTCGAAAAATGGATTATCGGATTTGTCTCTATCATTGGTTTATCATTTATCTATGAGCTTACCATTGCCGACATTAGTTGGCACGAAGCCGTTGTAGGCTGGGTAACACCGTCTATCCCGCAAGGAGCCATGGTAATTGTGATGAGTGTTCTGGGAGCTGTGGTGATGCCGCATAACCTCTTTTTGCATTCCGAAATCATACAGAGCCGTCAATGGAACCTTAAAGACGAGCAGGTTATCAAACAGCAGTTAAAATACGAGTTCACGGACACCATGCTCTCGATGATTGTTGGCTGGGCCATTAACAGTGCCATGATATTGATGGCTGCGGCAACCTTTCACAAACAACATATTGCCGTAAGTGAACTTCAACAGGCACGCGAAATGCTCATTCCTTTGCTGGGAAAAGCCTCGGCTTTGGTCTTTGCTTTGGCCCTCTTGTTTGCCGGAATTTCCTCGACAATTACATCGGGGATGGCAGGAGCTTCGATATTTGCGGGTTTCTTCGGCGAGCCGCTCGATCTTAAAGACAACCACAGCCGTTTAGGTGTGTATATATCTCTTTTTCTGGCCTTGATGGCCATCTTCTTCATTGGCGACCCGTTTAAAGGATTGATTATTTCGCAGATGATACTCAGTATGCAGCTGCCGTTTACCATCTTTTTACAGTTGTACCTAACAACATCAAAAAAAGTAATGGGGAAATATGCCAACTCAAAATGGACTACCTTTTTGCTTTTTACTATTGGCGCCGTGGTTACGTACCTTAACGTTATGCTGTTAATAAGTCTGTTATCGTAAAAAAGACAGAAATAATATTAACAGCAAAGTAAACAGGAAGGAGTATTTAACGCAAAATAGCGCAAGGTTCAAATTTTTAAAACTTTGCGCTACTTTGTGGTTAAGCCTTATTCTTTCAAACTACCGTTTCATAGCCCTGTCCATTTCACGTTTATGATCGCGGCTTTTAATGTCTTGACGTTTATCGAAATCCTGTTTACCACGGGCAAGGGCAATCTCAATCTTGGCGAGGCCTTTCTCGTTTACAAACAACCGGGTTGCAACAATGGTAAGTCCTTTTTCCTGCGACTTACGTTCGAGTTTCTGCAATTCTTTCTTATGCAGCAACAATTTACGGTCGCGCTTGGGCTCGTGGTTATTGTATGATCCCCACCAATATTCCGACACCTGCATGCCTTTCAGAAAAAGCTCTCCGTTGTGGAAATAACAATACGGATCGGTAAGGCTGGCCTTTCCCAGTTTGATGGATTTTATTTCGGTACCTGTAAGCTGGATGCCTGCAATGAGTTTCTCAAGAAATTCGTATTCGTGCGAAGCTTTTTTATTTCGTATGTTGACGTTTTGTTCCGGCATAATAAAAGTATAAAGTACTGAGTATTGAGTACTAAGTATTTTAGCAAATTAATTAAATGGTAAGGCTGACACCGAAAATACCGGTGAGTATAGCCCGTAAAATCAGGTTTAGGATGGCGTAAATACCCAGTACAACCAAACTGGACACAACTACAAATCCGGCGCGGTTATCTTCGGGAGTTTCCAGTATCATTGCGGCTCCCTGCCAGAATAAATAAATGGAGTAAAAACCAAAAGCAGCCAACACCCCTAATGCCGGGAGAAACATCACAAATGCCGTTGTCAGGTAAAAGGCCGACAGCGAGTATATCACCACATTAAACGTAGTTGGCGTATCTTTTTTCGAGTTAAAACTAGCCGTTATCTCATTAATTATTAATGCCGAAATAATCGTTCCGCCATAAACGGCAGCCACTACGCCGATCGCCTTGCACAGAACATAAATCAGCGAAAAACTACCCAACCGCGAAGCAAAAATAAAATCGCCGGCAATAGAACATCCGGCAATAATTATCATAAAAGGAATGACAAATTTTTTAACCACAAATTGTTTCGACCTGGCCTCGGACTGTATGGCAATCCATTCAGCTCTGGCATTGATGATTAAGTTTTTGGCACGGTTAAAGACAAAAGAAAAATTCATGTTTAGCTTTCTTAATTTAACTCTCACAAAGTTATAGAAATTTTAAAGGCAGGCTGCAATAATTAATAGTTTTTGCCCCAAGCTACCGTTTCGTAAACCGGAATCTGCTTATCTTTGAACATATTCCTTCAACGAGCATATGAGCACACAATATAATTTAATCGTTATTCTTGGTCCTACGGCCAGCGGCAAAACTGCTGTGGCTGCAAATCTTGCCCATCGCATCGGTAGTGAAGTCATCAGCGCCGATTCCCGACAGGTTTACAGGCAGCTAAACCTCGGCACAGGTAAAGATTACGACGATTACACCATCAACGGCGAAACAGTTCCGTTTCATTTAATAGACATTGCCGAACCCGGCTCGCAATACAACGTTTTCGAGTATCAACAGGATTTTGTAAAGGCTTTTGAAGACATTTCGCATCGTGGAAAACTGCCTGTTTTATGCGGGGGTACGGGTATGTACATCGAAGCCGTTATTCAGGGCTACAAACTGATACAGGTGCCGATAAACCAGCCATTGCGCGATAAACTGACGGACAAATCGCTCGACGAACTGGCTACGATCCTTTCCTCGTATAAGAATGTCCATAATATCAGCGACACCGATACGCCCAAACGCGCCATCCGTGCCATTGAAATTGCCGAATATCATCAATCCAATCCCGAAATCGATATGTATTACCCAGCCATTACACCGTTGCTCGTGGGGGTACGTTACGACCGGGCTACTGAACGCCGCCGCATCACTGAACGCCTCGAACAACGCCTCAACCAGGGGATGATTGCCGAAGTACAAGCGCTGCTCAATAGCGGAGTTACTCCCGATCAGCTGATTTATTACGGTTTGGAATACAAATTTCTTACGCAATTTGTGATTGGCGAGCTTACGTACAACGAAATGTTCGCGCAGCTCAACACCGCCATCCATCAGTTCGCCAAGCGACAGATGACCTGGTTTCGGCGCATGGAACGACAGGGAATGAACATTCATTGGCTCGACGGTTTCTGCCCCATGGACGAAAAAATTGAAAAGATAATGACGTGGGGAGAATTGCGGATTAATAAAAAAGAGGTGCTTTAGCGAGAGCGAATACTTATGGCTTCTGTTTTACATCCTTGGGTTAGTAACTGATTAAACACATGGTACCAATAATATAAATAATGCGCATTAACATCTAAATTAATGCGCATTATTTTTAACTTTAATGCTCATTAAAATTTTTATTACTGGGCATTAAACTAAAATATGGAACGCATCCGTTGCTAATGCCTTCGGTACGGATTTATTAACCAAACCCTGATAAAAAAACGTATGGGACTAATGTATAAAATCATGTCCACCTTCCGTCCGGGACAAGGTACTGAAGGCAAAAAAATGTGGTTTCCGAAACTTACCGGAACCTCACAGTTAACCTTGCGCGATGTGGCCCGCGAACTGGCTCGGCAATCGACATTAAGCGAAAGCGATGTGTACGCGGTAATTTACGGATTGGTAGAACTAATCCCCGACAAACTGAAGGATGGATATACCATCAAACTCAACGATCTGGGCACTTTCAGGCTTCACGCCCGGGTTACTACTGCGGACTCTCCCGATCAGGTTACCGTGCGCAACATCAAAGAACTCCGGCTCAGTTTTAAACCCGACAATACTTTGAAAAAAGAATTGCAAAATGCCAAAATCAAGAAAGAAAAAGAGTAGACAAAGCCGTAACTTTACTAATATTATTATCCAAAATTTCAAACTTAACCCTTAAATATCAACGCCATGAAAACAGCCGTCATTTATATGTCCAAGCACGGAACCGCCGAAAAGGCTGCGGTGTTAATTGCCGAAAAACAAAACTCCGGCGAAACAGAAGTCATCAACCTGCGAAAAGACAAACTCCCGTCGCTGGAGCAGTTTGACCGCATTGTTATCGGAGGCTCTATTCATGCCGGAACAATTCAAAAACGCGTCAGTAAATTCTGCTCAAAAAACCTCCCGCTACTGATGCAAAAAGAAACAGGCCTCTTTATTTGTTGTATGGATAGAAACCGGGAAAAAGAAGAATTTGAGAATGCTTTCCCGAAAGAACTCCGCGAACACGCCAAAGCCTGTGGTATTTTAGGCGGCGAATTTCTATTCGAAAACATGAACTTCTTAGAAAAGGCAATAATCAAAAAAATTGCCAAAACTGACCAAAGTATTTATCAACTCAACCACGCCGCAATCGAAAAGTTTGCCGACGAGATGGCCCGGTAGCGGTTTTATCCGCGCAGGCGCAGTAAAACTAAGCAGGCCGGCTTCCCGCCGATTAATTATTTGAATATCTTTGCATCTGGTTTTAAAAAATATTGTTTTGGAAAAGAGTAAAAAACCCGTCATTTTGGTAACCAACGACGACGGCTACCGGGCCAAAGGCCTTCATGCTTTAATTGAGGCAATTCAACCGTTCGGGCACGTGGTAGTAGTGGCTCCAACCCAGGCTCAATCGGGCATGTCGCATGCCATTACCGTTAATGTTCCATTACGCATGGACAAAATTGAAGAAAAAGACGGCCTCGAATTCTACGTGGTTTCCGGAACTCCTACCGACTGCGTGAAGCTTGCAAATAACCAATTATTTAAAGATATTAAACCCGACTTATTAGTTTCGGGGATCAACCACGGAGCCAATTCGTCGGCAAGTGTTGTATATTCGGGAACCATGGCAGCAGCCATCGAAGGTTGTTTGTATGAAATTCCATCAATAGGCTTTTCGTTGCTCGATTTTTCACGAGCTCCCGATTTCTCTGCTGCAGTTAAATTTATCCGGCAGATCGTTAAAAATGCACTCGAAAACGGCATCGAAACAGACACTTGCCTGAATGTCAATATCCCCAAATTACCTTACGACCAGATTAAAGGCGTTCGCATTTGTCGCCAGAACAAAGGTGTGTGGCGTGAGGAATTTGACAAACGCCTCGATCCCAACAACCGCGAATATTACTGGCTCACCGGCGAATTTTACAATCTTGAGCCTCACGCCGACGATACCGACGAATGGGCGTTGCATCACGGGTATATCTCCATCGTTCCCGTACAGGTGGACATGACGGCCTATTCGAGCATCGGCCAGCTTCGTCAATGGACATGGAACAATTAACCTTAACATCCCGAATTATTCATGAACTCGCGGTTTAACTCATTGCCCTTAGGATTAATAATGGGCTTATTTCTTCCGACCCTGTGTATGCTGATGTTTTACTATTCCAGCTTTACCAGAGTACCGGTAAGCTTTTTCCTTCAATACGCGGCCCAGATAAGGATTCTGCCCAAAATCATCGGCGTCTGTACCGTTCCTAACCTGGGGTTGTTTTATCTGTTTACGTGGCGCAACCATCTTTTAGCAGCCAGGGGCGTGCTAATGGCATCCTTTATCATTGCATTTGTAATTCTGGGATTGATATTGTTTCTTTGAAAACGGTTATCCCCAAAAACATACAAAACATTAAACCTTAAAAATCAATTTTTAATGAAAAAATCAATAACATACCTTGGCATTTTGGCAATACTGTTGGCATTTAGCTGCAAAAGCAAAACCACCTCTCAAATTTCATTTGGGGGTATTACCGAAAGGGACAAATTCGGTGCTGTAATCGGAAAACCCGACACTACCGACTGGCGTACCGACGACGTTTGGTCGCAACAGGAAAAGGACTTGTTCACTGCCAAATTCGCCGAAAACGCCCCGCGAACCGACACCATGCAAATTATGTTCTACACCAATCCCTGCCACGGGAAATCAGTTATCTACCTTCAAAAGAAACCCAACACCAAGTTATCCTTACGTATTGTTGACCGCGACTACAACGTGCTGATGAGCATGGACGACCTCAAGGATATGTCCTCTCAAATTAACTTATCGGCCATTGGAGTAAACGATACGGTGAGAATGTATTATAAATTCATCGATTCGAAGAACAACGAATTTAAAGGCCATGGCGATATTGTGCTAAGGCTTAAATAAGCTATAACTAATTTCAAAAGACCTGTCCGGTTGTCTTTACAGATAAATCCGGACGGGTCTTTTCAGCATAAATCCACACTTTAAACCTATTCCTAAAACTGTGAAATACTACATCATAGCCGGAGAAGCATCGGGCGACCTTCACGGGTCGAACCTGATAAAAGCTCTAAAGAACAGCGATCCCGAAGCTTCAATTCGATGCTGGGGCGGCGACCTGATGCAAGCCGAAGGCGGTACCCTCGTAAAACATTATCGCGACACCGCCTACATGGGCCTTTTTGAAGTAATTGCCCACAGTCATACCATTGCCCGCAATTTTCAGTTTTGTTTTAGCGACATCCGCGAATTTGCTCCCGATGTGGTCATCCTCATCGATTACTGGGGTTTCAACGTTCGCGTGGCCCAATTTGCCAAATCGCAAGGAATAAAAGTATTCTTCTACATCTCGCCCAAGGTTTGGATATGGAAAGAATCGCGGGTGAAGAAGATTAAAAAGTATATCGACCGGATGTTTGTAATCTTCCCGTTCGAGAAAGATTTTTACGCCAAACGTCACCAATACGAAGTGGATTATGTTGGAAACCCGTTGATTGACGCTATTGAAGATCGCAAAAAGACACTTTGCAGCCGCGACGAATTTATCCGCCGTAACAACCTTCACCCCGAAAAACCCATCATCGCCTTGTTGCCCGGAAGCCGTAAGCAGGAAATACTTCGGCTGCTGCCGGTAATGACCGGAATTATCGACAACTTCAGGGATTACCAGTTTGTTATCGCCGGTACGTCGGCCGTGGAGGATTCATTTTATCGGGCAAACATGGTCAGCGATAAAGCTCCCATCATCATTAACCAAACGTACGACCTGCTTCATCATGCCAAAGCTGCCGTGGTGGCTTCGGGTACGGCAACCCTCGAAACGGCATTATTTAACGTTCCGCAGGTAGTTGTTTACCGCATCAATGCAGCAACTTATACGCTTGGTAAACCATTCTTTCCTATCAAATTTTTCTCTCTGGTAAACATCATCATGGACGAAGAAGTGGTGAAAGAACTTCTGCAGTTCAACCTCGAACGCGATATTACCGACGAGCTATCCAGAATACTGCACAACGCCGCCTATCACGAACGTATGCTGCGAAATTATGCCGAATTACGTGAAAAATGCGGAGGCGAAGGCGCATCAAAACGGGTTGGTGAGCTAATGGTCAAGTACCTTAAAAGTAACCAATAGCCAGTACCCATGAAGTTGATACGCATATTCTTCTTAACCATTCTTTTCTTGACCAATGGCGTATTGGCTTTTTGTCAGACGATACATGTCAGCATATTTAACGAATCGCCTGTAAAACGCGTTGTAGTGAGCGCGTTGAAAGGAAATTACCAGGTTATCGGCGACAGTTCCTTCGTAATGGATTTATCGGCCAACGATGCGCTTTACCTCTCCATGTCCGGACAAAAAATAACGTTGCACAGCAGCAGCAAACCTGTCGGGATGTTTTCGAATATCCGTTTCGAAGCCGCAGACACTGCTTCAGTTTTACGCATCAACCCGGTAAGCCCCAACCTCGATGCCCGTCAATACAACGATAATCTTATTGTTTCCGTGGCTTTCAAACGCATCTTGCTTGTGAACGAAGTCAACATTGACAACTATGTGGCCGGAGTTGTGGAGTCGGAAGCCGGGGCTAATGCCGAGCCGGAATTCTACAAAGCCCAGGCTGTCCTTGCCCGCACGTACCTTTTCGGAAATACCGACCGTCATACCTCCGAAGGATTTCAACTTTGCGACGGCGTACACTGCCAAGCCTACAACGGACGGTCGGCACGTAACCTGTCCATACCTACAGCCACCAAAGCAACGAAAGGAATGGTGGTCGCAGCCTTCGATTCAACGTTTATCACCGCCGTTTTCCATGCTAATTGCGGAGGAGAAACCGAATCGGCCAGCAATGCCTGGCTCAACGGCAAAAACTATCTTGTTCCGGTGAAAGACCCGTTCTGCATCAATTCGCCCGCTGCCCACTGGCATAAAACCATTCCGCTAAGCCAATGGAAAACCTATCTTAAAAGCCATGGGTTTAAACTCCCAGCTGGCACTTCTCCGGGCGCTTTCGACTGTTCTCAGATCAGCCGGAAACAATTTTACAGGATTGGCGACGACTCGCTACCGTTTAAACAGATTCGCACCGATTTCCAGTTACGATCATCATTTTTTTCGGTTATTGCCGGAACCGAAGAGGTTACCCTTAAAGGCCGCGGTTTTGGACATGGCGTTGGCCTATGCCAGGAAGGAGCCATGCAAATGGCCAAAATCGGATACAAATACGATGAGATTCTAAACTATTATTTTAAAAATATTTCGATTGTAGATGTTAATTCGGCACACATCAAAAAAGCGCCGGCCAATCAACCTCTTTTATCGAAAAAGTAAAATACAATGTTAACCAACGAAGTTATTATACTGGCCGACGGCCAATTCCCCGAACACAAAATTCCATTAAACCTGCTCCATAGCGGACGGAGCATCGTATGTTGCGACGGCGCTGCCATGAAAGCCGTTGCCGCCGGACTGGAACCCGCAGCCATCGTAGGCGACCTCGACAGCCTGACCGCTGAATGTCAGCTTCGCTTTGCCGACCGACTCGTTTTTAACCCCGATCAGGAGACCAATGACCTTACCAAGGCGGTTTCGTACTGCATAAAACAGGGCGTTAAAAAAGTGATAATCCTCGGCGCTACCGGAAACCGGGAGGATCATACTCTGGGTAACCTGTCGCTTTTAACAGATTATGCTCTGCAAATTGAAACTGAATTATATTCTGATACCGGCTGGTTTGTTCCGGTGCTGAAATCCTCCCGCCTCGAATCTACCAAAGGACAGCAAGTTTCCATCTTTTCATTAACTCCAACGGAGAATATTACCTTGAGAAATTTAAAATACCCGGTTGAAAATAAGCCGTTGAGCCTGTGGTGGCAGGGAACCCTCAACGAGGCCCTCGGCGACTGGTTCGAACTAATTTTCGATGAGGGAAAATATCTTGTATTCAGGCTATACACGGAATAAAGTTAAGGAAACCTGAACTGACTCTTTGAAAATACACATCCCATGCGCGCCCCAATATTTACAATTTCCCTGCCCAATAAAAACAGTTTTCGAAATTCTTTTTGAGCAAAACTTCCCTATCAAAAATACCGTAGACCGCAGATCCACTGCCAGTCATCGAAGCATAAATCGCACCATGATTGTACAGCTCGCTTTTGATGGCCTTAATTTCAGGGTGCTTCTCGAATACACTCTTCTCAAAATCATTTACGATGTGACTTTTCCAATGTTTCATCGGCGATTTAACCCATTCGGCCGCAGATCCGGATGGCCAGTGCGGAACAATACCTGCATAAGCCTCGGCTGTACCTACAAATACGGGAGGTTTTACCAGAACCAAATAATGATCAGCTATATTTAGAACTATATTTTTCAACCGGTTACCTTTTTCGGTGCCAAAAGCCGGTTTATTGTTGATAAAAAACGGACAGTCGCTTCCTAACTTTGAGGCATAATTAATTAGCTGTTCGGTTGTCAGGTTTAATTCAAAAAGAGAATTTAATAACGTTAAGGTAAAAGCACCATCGGATGATCCTCCTCCCAGCCCGGCTCCCATGGGGATAATCTTATGAAGTAGGATTTTCACCGGAGGCAAATCAAAATCCTTGTTCAAAAGGTTATACGCTTTAATGCATAGGTTTGCTTCAGGGTTTCCGGCTATTTCCATCCCGGTAATCACGAGTTCAGCCTTGGCATCGGCAAAAGAATCTTTTTCAATAATCTCAAGAATATCGCTCAACGGAATTGGGTAAAAAACCGTTTCGAGATTATGAAAATTGTCGGGCCGGCGCTCAATAATGTTCAGCCCGATATTTATTTTAGCATTCGGAAAACAAAGCATATCGGTTAGGTTTAGGATTTTGTACAAAGTAAACAAAAGATGTCAATCTTAAAAAAGGATTTTTTATCAACAAAACGTTAATTAAAGAAAGCCGGATTGTTTATAAATCCCTCCGAAAAGTGTCAAATTACGCGCCTTTCTTTTCCTATCTTTGAAACCGATAAATAAAAACCGATGGCCAAGAAAGATTACAACAGAACCAACACGTTACCGGTAGACATCGCCGGGAAAATCCCCCCACAGGCTATAGATTTGGAAGAAGCCGTACTCGGAGCTATCATGCTCGAAAAAGACGCCATTCTCCAGGTTATTGATATTCTAAAGCCGGATAGTTTCTATAAGGATGTTCATCAAAAAATCTACAAGGCCGTTATTGATCTGGCTGCCCGTCAGGAGCCTATCGACTTGCTTACGGTTACCGAACAGCTTCGACGCAATAATACGCTCGAAGAAATTGGCGGACCGTACTATATAACACAATTAACCAGCAAAGTCGCGTCGGCTGCACATGCTGATTTCCATGCACGTATCGTTGCCCAGAAATACATCCAACGTGAACTTATCCGCGTTTCGAGCGAAATTCAGAGTCAAGCTTTCGACGACAGCAAAGACGTTGACGAACTGCTCGACTTTTCCGAAAATGCCATTTTTAAGGTAGCCGAAGGAAGCATCAAAAAAGAAATGCAACCCATTAGCGTACTGGTAAAAGAAGCTATTTTACAGATTCAGGAAGCCGGAAAGCGCGAAGACGGCCTCAGCGGTGTACCGTCAGGATTTACTAAGCTCGACCGTATTACTTCCGGATGGCAACGTTCAGACTTAGTGATTATCGCCGCCCGGCCTTCGATGGGTAAAACGGCCTTCGTACTTTCAATGACCCGGAACATGGCAGCCATTCATAAATGCGGAGTAGCCATCTTCTCGCTCGAAATGCCCTCGGTTCAGCTGGTAAACCGTTTGATATGTTCCGAAACTGAACTTTCATCCGAACGTATCCGTAACGGAAAACTGGAACCTTTCGAATGGGAACAGCTCGAACGAAAAATAACCAATCTGGTAGAAGCTCCCATCTATATCGACGATACTCCGGCGATTTCAGTTTATGAGCTTCGCGCCAAGCTTCGCCGGTTAACCAGCAAGTATAAAATTGACATAGTCATCATCGACTACCTTCAGCTTATGACCTGTAACATCGATGCAAAAGGAAGCCGTGAGCAGGAAGTTTCGTACATTTCCCGAAACCTGAAGGTTATTGCCAAAGAATTAAACGTGCCAATCCTGGCGCTTTCTCAGCTTAACCGTTCGGTAGAAACCCGTACCGGAACCAAACGCCCGCAGTTAAGTGACCTTCGTGAATCGGGAGCAATCGAGCAGGATGCGGATATTGTTTGTTTCATCCACCGTCCCGAGAAATACGGTTTTTTGGAGGATGAAGAAGGAAACTCGCTTCAGGGTGTGGCCGAAATCATTATTGCAAAACACCGTAACGGTGCACTCGACGATGTACGTCTTCGATTTAAAGCTGATTTTGCCAAATTCTGTGATCTCGAAGAAGACGAACAATTTGGTCTCAGTTCAGAAGCTCCCGCACAGGCGATGACCTTCGGCTCCAAAATGAACGATGATTTTGTTCCTGGCGGAGTAACCGCAGCACCTTTCGACCTGGGACGCAATACCGGTTTCGATTCCGAAGCCCCGTTTTAACAATACTAAAAACTATAAAAGGAAAACGGACTTGTCCAAATAAGACAAGTCCGTTTTCCTTTTATAATATCTTAATACTTAAAATCTATACTCATACAATTACTGTTCGAAGAAGAAATCCTGCAACTCATAAATATCTTTCGTTGTCAAATCGTTAGAGAAATCGAAGTAATCGTTAATAGCTTTTATAAGCTCTTCGAACGACAGATACCCATCTCCGTCAATATCCAGTGATTTAAATTTAGGAGGTAATGCCTTTGCCGAACGCTGTCTCATCTTATTTAGAGCTTTCTGTGCCATTAGGAATGCTTCCAATTCCCTCCGGTTTATGGCCTGAATATTCAATTTTTCAGCATAATCCTCGGCCTTAATCTGTACGCCATCATCATCAACCATGGCATCGGCAGGAGTATTGAGTTCTTTATCCTTATAGTCTGGCACGCCGTCCTTATCGCCGTCAAGCGGGCAACCTACAGAGTCAACTTTTACACCAAACGGAGTTCCCGGACATTGGTCGAACAAATCCCGCACCATATCGTTATCTTCGTCATCATACATGGCTAAGTCATAGTCTCCAAGATCTTTAAACATATTATTGATCTTAATCGTCTTGGGAGCTGTAAATAAGTCGAAGTGCAACGAAAAATACGAATACGTAAATATATCCTTTTTCTTGTCGCCCTTCACACCGGGAGACTGAGGACTTACGTTGTCAATATTATCAGTAAAAGTAAAATGCCATGAATTTCCGACCCGAAGGTTGAGTCGTTCGGATATTTTAAAATCGATACCAACATCGACGGGAATGGCCAATGAACTCTGACTATAAGATTGATTTCCCCGAAGGTCAGTTTCATAAGTATAATCCCGTTTAATTAATGAGTTATTATACACATCGTTCGTAAACACACTCATTTCCGGGATATTATGAATGGTTCCATCCTTCCAATAATGATAACGCTGCCCTTTTGCATCATAAAGGTCCGTTTTTGAATTGAACTGAATATTTTCGAGACCTACAGACACGAAAGGACGAACAGGGCTTTCCTTAAAAAGATGTTTAAAGTCATAATGGATATTAAGCCCAAAACTGGTAATGTCGGATTTAAAGTTGAGGTTACGCGCTGTGTCAGAAGAGCGTTCGTTTCCCGTAAGACTTCCGACAAGAAGGAAAAAATTTCCCCTGAAATAATGCTTTTTATCAATAAACGTGGCGATATTCACCTTAAATGCAGGGGTACCGGCGAGTGGAGAACGCACTTTATCGTGTACTTCGCCATAAAAATTCATCACGCCTACACCGACCCCGATAACGGGTTTATACACTCGATTTACATTTTCTACAACTTGGGTAAGCATCGAATCGGCAATGGCCTCATCGTCCATCTGGGCAAATGCAGAAAAAGACAGGCTTAAAAAGGCAAAAACTAAAAGAGGTTTGATGAATTTCATTAATGCGGTTGTTATTGAATCCACTTTTGGTTTCCAATCATCAGCGCTTCCTGAACCGTGATACGTTTGCCATTATTATAGGCAGACACAAAAGCATCGGCTATGGATGTTGTATTCCAAATGTGTACACGGTAATCGTGTGCGTCTTTATAAGCCGGGAACGAACCAATTGAATACTTAATCCAACCTTGGTGTTTTTCAGTAAACACCTTATTGTCCAGCTTATATTTTCTAAAATAGCTTTTAATGTTAACAGGTTTATGTCCAGCTGCTATTTGTACCCTGTAATATAATCCCATTTGAGGTTCGAGCAGATCAGCGGTCTCTTCATAACGTGGAATAACCTTTATCGGTTTCTGTGTAGCAGTAGCAGCAATAGCTGTTCCTTCTTTTTCTTTGCTTACCGACGGAGCCTGTTCGGAAGCCGCAATCATCGGAGCAGATTTAAGAATACTCTTGACGGCGGCAGGTGTAAGATTTGCCAAACTTGCTTCTTTTTCAACGATGTTTACACTTTGCGATTTATCGTCGAGAATATACGAGAAAACCCCGGCAACAACCGGTTGTTTGGAGGCTTGAATATTTTTGGAAGGAACCAGTTTATAGGTAACCGTAAAATAGGGGTCGGCAGGAAGGTTCATCCACAAAAATTTGGCCTTGCCATCTTTAAACGTAAAAATGCCTTCTTTGCTATCAACACTTACTGCGGTAAAACCGGCAGGCACCGATTCTTCGATCTTGGCAAACTTTTTGAGACTTTCCTTGTTCACCAGCAAGGTTACCAGATATTCTTTTTTAGCTTCGTTCCATTCCGGTTTTTGACGGACACAAGCTATCTGATTTCCACTTGCTTCCATTAACTGAGGCATGGATTGTTTACCAAAATCCTTAATATCAACCATAAGTTTGGGGTCAATGCCTGAAGATGGCACTATAGCCACAGCCTGTGGTTGCAAATCAATGCTTTTTCGCTCGTTTTCATCGATGTATGAAAACTTTCCAGCCAGGTTAAAATTACCTTTCAGACGCTCATCACACCGAACGTTAAACGAAAATGTTACCGTTTTTTCTTCAGGCATACGAAGCCATATAAGCCGTACTTTCTGATCTTTAAACGAGAAATCAGCATTAGCCGAAAAAACATTGGTAGCAGTGAGTCCTGCAGGAAGTTCCATCTGGAACCTTGAAAAGCCTTTGAGATTAGCTTTATCGAGGGTTACCTGAACCCGTATCTCTTTCCCGGCGTTAATTTCTCCGGGCACTTCTACCTTCATTGAGATGTCCCCGCCGAGGCGTATGTTGAACAATAATAAGCCCAACAACTGAAGCATTATCAAGCAAATACGAATCATAATCAACTAATTTTATGGTTTATCATATTTCTATGAAATTTTTACAAAAATGGCATACAATTGCCCAAAAACATTTCAAAGTTAGCAGCATTGTTTATAAATGCAAATTTTGTGCGTCACATAATGTGTTGAACCTAAAAAAAATCCGCATTTTCTCGGACTAAATTTAAAAGTTCGGACTAAGTAAGTATTTGGAATAAAACTGATTAATCACCTCTACTGCCTCATCTGCCTCATCTACAACCATAAAGAGGTCAAGATCGTCAATTTTAATATTTTGTTCTTCTTCGAGCATTACTTTCTTAATCCAATCGACAACACCCTGCCAATAATCAACGCCCACTAAGACAATTGGGAAACGCCCAATTTTTTCAGTCTGGATAAGGGTCAGCGCTTCGAATAGTTCGTCAAATGTTCCAAAACCGCCGGGAAGTACTATAAACCCTTGCGAATACTTCATGAACATAGTTTTGCGCACAAAAAAGTAATCGAAGGTAATGAGTTTATCATGATCAATAAATTGATTATGAGATTGTTCAAAAGGAAGATGAATATTCATCCCCACTGAACGGCCTTTGCCTCTTTTAGCTCCCAGATTTGCGGCTTCCATAATACCAGGGCCACCACCGGTAATAACCCCGTACCCGAATTGGGTAAGTTTAAATGCAATCTCTTCGGCTAGTTCGTAGTATTTTGTTCCGGGCTTTGTACGAGCAGAGCCAAATATGGAAACGCAAGGCCCGATACGAGCCATTTTTTCATATCCTTCTACAAATTCGGACATAATCTTGAAAATCCTCCACGAATCTTCAGATTTGATTTCATTCCAAGTTTTATCCTGAAACGCATTACGTATTTTTTCTTCGCTGGTTGACATGAATAACTATTTGTTTAGAATTACTTTTATTTGACTCTTTAACTAACTATTTATACGGTATTTCAATCTTTTAGATTCAATTCATCTCTTAAAAAACGAGCAGTATAACTCTCGGGATGTTTTGCTACATCTTCCGGAGTACCCTTACAAACCACCTCGCCACCTTTAGCTCCGCCTTCTTTACCTATATCGATAATATAATCCGCAATCTTAATAACATCGAGGTTATGTTCGATAACAATCACCGTATTCCCACGGTTTACAAGCCTGTCCAGCACTTCAAGCAGAACACGTATATCTTCAAAATGTAGGCCAGTAGTAGGCTCATCAAGAATATAAACGGTTTTCCCGGTGTCGCGCTTAGCAAGTTCTGCAGCCAGTTTAACGCGCTGCGATTCTCCTCCCGACAAAGTAGTAGAAGGTTGACCTAGTTTTACATATCCCAGACCCACTTCCTGCAAAGCAAGCAACCGGATATGAATGGATGGAATATTTTCAAAAAACTCAACAGACTGGTTAATAGTCATGTCCAGCACATCACTGATCGACTTTCCTTTATATTTTACTTCGAGGGTTTCGCGGTTATAGCGCTTTCCATTACAATCGCGGCAAACCACAAATACATCGGGAAGGAAGTTCATTTCAATGGTCTGAACTCCTGCACCTGTACAGGTTTCACAGCGTCCGCCCTTAACGTTGAACGAAAATCGTCCGGGTTGGTAAGCCCGGATCTTCGCTTCGGGGGTGATAGCAAACAAATTCCGGATATCACTAAAAACACCGGTATAAGTGGCCGGATTGGAACGGGGTGTTCGCCCAATCGGGGACTGGTCAACCTGAATAACTTTATCGATATGTTCCAAGCCTTCAATTGAATCAAACGGCAAAGGATCGAGTACCGAATTATAAAAATGCTTGCTCAAAATAGGTTGCAGCGTTTCATTGATAAGCGTTGATTTACCGCTTCCGGACACTCCGGTAACACAAACGAATATACCCAATGGAAAACTAACTTCAACATTTTTTAGGTTGTTGCCCCGTGCTCCTTTGATGGTAAGAAACTTTCCGGAACCTTCGCGGCGTTTTTCCGGAACCACAATAGCCTTATGATGGTTGAGATATTGTGCGGTAAGTGATCCTGATTTGAGAATCTCCTCCGGAGTACCCTGGGCTACAACATTTCCGCCCATTCGCCCGGCGGCAGGTCCAATATCCACCACATGGTCGGCCGACAAAATCATCTCCTTATCGTGCTCTACCACAATCACGGAATTCCCGGCATCACGGAGTTTCTTCAGCGACTCAATAAGTTTATGGTTGTCCCGCTGATGCAATCCAATACTTGGTTCATCGAGAATATAAAGAACATTTACCAACTGGGAGCCAATCTGTGTAGCCAGACGAATTCGCTGACTCTCGCCGCCAGAAAGACTATTGGAACTCAAACTAAGCGATAAATATTCCAAACCGACATCGAGCATAAAACCCAGACGGGTACGGATTTCCTTGATTATTTCGCGGGCAATAACCTTTTGCTTGTCGTTTAGCGCAGAATCCAAGTTGTCGAACCATTCTTTCAGCGAACGAATATCCATAGCCGTAAGCTCAGAAATATTCTTATCGTTGATACGAAACTGCAACGACTCCATTTTAAGCCGTGCGCCTTTACATTCGGGGCAGGTAACGTGCCGGATAAACTGATTGGCCCAGCTCTGCGCTTTTTTCGATGTACTTTCAGTCTGTTGTTGAGTGATGTAACTCACAATACCATCGAAACTTAAAAAATAGTTTGAAGCCACACCTGCCGGCGCATGCAGCAACTTAAACGACTCGTCCGAACCATAAAGAATGGTATTAACGGCTTCCTCCGGAATTTCTTCGAGAGGCGTATTCAAATCAACTCCATATTTATGCAAAATAGCTTCTATCTGCATAAAAATCATTGTGTTCTTATAGGCTCCGAGCGGTTCTATCGCACCTTTTTTAATACTCAGAGAAGGATTCGGGATAATCTTATCGAGATCCATTTCAGTAACTTCGCCAAGGCCGCTGCACTTGGGACAGGCTCCCTGTGGCGAATTGAATGAAAACGAGTGAGGTGCAGGTTCGTTGTACGAAATCCCTGACGTGGGGCACATCAACTGACGGGAGTAGTAACGGGCATTGCCGGTATTCTTGTCCACAATCATAATAATGCCTTTGCCATGTTGCATAGCGGTGTGTACCGATTCCTTTAACCGTTTGAGCTGCTCTTCCTCCACCATAAGTTTATCCACCACCACTTCAATGTAGTGAGTCTTATAGCGATCGACCTTTAAGCCATAAACAATTTCGCGAATTTCGCCATCAATACGGACGCTCAGAAAACCTTTCTTGCGAATTTGCTCGAATAACTCCTTATAATGCCCCTTACGCCCTTTTATCAACGGCGACAGCACATAAACCGGAGCTCCGTTAAAGGTTTCGGCAATAAGTTTTACTATCTGTTCTTCCGTGTACTTCACCATCTTTTCGCCGGTAAAGTACGAGAAAGCCTCGGCAGCTCGGGCGTAAAGCAAACGCAGAAAGTCGTAAACTTCGGTGATGGTACCTACCGTACTCCGGGGATTACGGCTGGTTGTTTTCTGTTCAATAGAAATAACGGGACTAAGACCGGTGATCTGGTCAACATCGGGTCGTTCCAGACCGCCAAGAAACTGCCTGGCATAAGCCGACATGGTTTCGATATACCGGCGTTGTCCTTCGGCATAAATGGTGTCGAACGCCAACGACGATTTTCCGCTTCCGCTAAGTCCTGTTATTACGGTAAGCTTATTGCGCGGAATGGTAACATCGATATTTTTCAGGTTGTGAACCCGGGCACCAAGCACATTTATGCTTTCGGCTCCGTTGGTATCCTCTGTATTGTTTTCTTCTCGTTTTGTCATTGAACTGATGATTCTTCGCTTTGCTTCATTATCCGATCGAGTTCTTCCCGGCTGATTTCTTTAACCAGTTTACGGACGCCTTGTTTCGGGATTTTAAGCGTGTAAGTTTTACCACTGGCATTAGTCAGAACGTTATCACGCAGCCAAGGGTTCAACATCTTTAAAATTTTATAATTTGTCTTCTTATCAAAGGCAAAAGCAGCAAGATCCTTGATGGGCCGATTTATGGTAATATCGGTATGTGGAATAGGCTGATAGTAATCTTCTTTAGCCATTTTAAAACCGTATTTGGCAGGATCGGAAACGATTAGTTTCAGGGCCACAATACGAAATACGTAACGCCCGGTTTCTTCGTTGAGCAAAAGATCGTAATAATTATCGGTATGCTGCCGCTGAATCTGTTTACTGAGCCCGCGAAGGCCCACATTATACGAAGCCGCAGCCATAGTCCATGTTTTATAGATGTTGTACGATTTTTGTAAAAATTTACAGGCAGCCTCCGTAGCTTTTTCAAGGTTATAGCGTTCATCAACTTCGGAGTTTACTTCGAGATTATATTCTTTGGCCGTAGAAGGAACAAACTGCCAGAACCCGGAAGCTCCAGCCGGTGACGATATATTTGCAAAACCACTTTCGGCTAAAGCTAGGTATTTTAAATCGTCGGGAAGATGATATTTTTTAAGAATAGGCTCGATATCGCAGAAAAATCGAGCTGATTTTTTAAGCAGGACAAGTGTTTGCGAATGCCAGTAAGCATTGATGTATAGCTCTCGTTCAAGAGCTTCGCGGATGTCAAAATTTTCGACCGGAACACGTTCTCCGGCAAAATCGACTGTAGAGGGGACTTTAACTTCGGCAAGCTCAACCGATACCTGTCTTACAGCTTCTTTATTGCAGGTTTTTACAGTCGTTGAAAACGTAAACACCATAATCACCCCAACCAACCCAATCCAAACCAACAAAGAACCAACCGGCTTAACAGTTATCTTTTTCATCTTCAATAAAGACCGTCTCATCTCCCTGCATTAATAACATAAACCAACTATCAATCCCGTATTAAACTAACTACTAAAATATTAACACTTAATTCGAAACATTAATATTAAAATCGTCAGCTAAATCACAGAATCTGCAAAAATAATCATTTAGGGATTGAATTATTGAAAAAAATTATGATTGTTAAGCCAAATCAGAACTTATAAATCAGGCCGGTAAATAATCCCAACGAATAAGGATGGACGTTTAGCTCGCTATTATTAGACAGCGGAGTAATGTAATATTTGCAAGTAGGTTCAATCGACACTCCCAATTGTTTAATTAACTGACAATTAAAACCAATGCCAAATGTGCCGCTATAGTTAACATTGCGCAGATTTTGAGTTTTCCCAATATTAGTGGTTGATCCGCCCTGTTCCAAAAAAACATCATTATTAACCAAAAAATTAGCCCCCACGCCGCCCAGTACATGCACTCCAATCCTTTTGTCTATAATTTTATAACGGGCCAGCAGAGGAATTTCTACATATTTAAGTTGCTGAACCAGTTGCGAAGACCCCGCATTTGTATTCGAAGACGAAGTTACCGTTAGTGCCTGGGCGGTGCTATATATAACTTTTTTCGACACCTGCTCGTTGGTTGCAATAGCTCCGAATGAACTGGAAGTATTGATTTGCGAAGTGCGGTACGAATCGCTAAGATTGTATGAAAATGCCATCATGGTATTGGACGAAGAATTATCAACCTCCTGCCCCATCACTGCATAATAAATCCCAGTTTGAACACTAACCCGCCGACTCGCTTTATAATCGACCTTAATGCCAGAGGAATACGCCACAAGTCCTTTTTCATTGCTATTAAATTCGCCCTTCCCGGGATTAGTCCCCGAAACCCCATTAATAACCCGGAACGAATACAAAGGCGCCACCTGGCAAATCAGGCTCCAACGATTTTCCTTAGGTATTGCGGGCTTAACAGGAGGTTCCGACTTTTCAATGTTGTTAAGTTCAGGAATGCCCAAAGGTTGAGTGGTGGTAACCTGGCTTTCTGGTGATAAATTCTTTGTCGAATCTATTACTGGCTTTATCTTATCCACATTGTCGCCCTTAGAGATATCTAATTGTGATTTAGCTATTTTGAACGATAAAAAAGGTTTAATCTCAACCGGTAGGTTTGCTTCTTTCAACGCTTCTTGGTTCATTACCAAAGCTTTTTCTCGTTTAATGCTTTGTTCTTTTAAATATGATCCAGGTCTTTTCTCATTATTTTTAAAATCATTTTTTCCGAAGCTGGTTTCCAAACCTCTATTGCTGCCTGAGAACGAATAAGACTTTGCTACCTGACCAAATATGTTCCAACGATTTTCTTTTAATCTCTTTGCAGAATCTACAACCATCTTATTTTTAACACTATTAACAGCATTGGTATTAACCTCTTGCGATTTAACCAATTCGGCAGACGAAGACATCTCTGACACAACCAAAGAACCGTCTTTATCGATGCGTCGCTTGTCATTCCCCTTTGTTTCGGTGACAGTAGCGATTTCAACGTTCTTTTCCAGTTTAATAAATTTCAATTTTGACGGCATTGACTTTGTTTTAGACGCCAAAACTTCTTTACGATTAGAAGATTGTTGCTTTATCTGCGAAACGCTTTTCACCTGGGCTTGACGGCTAATGTCCGACAAAAAGATTCCCAGGCCTATCAACAAAGCGATTCCGGCGGCAAGGCTACTCCAGAACACAATAAGAGGATAGCGCCTTTTTTTGTCGAGCTCTGTTTCAATGGAAGTCCAGACAGCATCGGGCGGCATCATCTCAAAACCTTTGAGCGATTCGGCAAAAATATCGTCAATATGTCGTTGTTTTCTATCCATTCTCATTAGCCATCTGTTGCCTTGTCTGTATCAGCTTCTTTTTAAGAATCATCCTCGCCCGCGAAAGATCCGACTTTGATGTACCTTCCGAAATTCCCAGTTCCTGGGCAATGTCTTTGTGCGACATATCCTCGAACACATAAAGGTTAAATACCAACCGATAGCGGTCCGGCAGCTCCTGCACCAAACCCAGCATTTCGTTCATTGACAGACCAGAATCATCTTCACCATATCCGTCTTCATCCACTACATCCTGTACCACATCGAGCGAAACCATTGTGATGTTTTTTCGATAGCGTTCCAAGGCTGTGTTTACGATAATCCGGCGCATCCATCCTTCAAAACTGCCCCGGTTTCCGAACTGGTGAATTTTATCGAATACCCGAATAAACCCGTCTTGCAGAATATCTTTAGCAGCATCATAGTCATGACAATAGCGTAGGCACACGCCGAACATCTTTGCCGAAAACATCCGGTAAAGGCGTTCCTGAGCATCGCGCCGGCCTTTTGCACATTCGGCCACTATATGTTGGAGACTGTCGGTCAACTTTATTGCCTGTTAAAAAAAGTTATAAGCATATAAAATTACAATAAAATTGCCGGCTAAGGCATCGCTTTTAAGATGAGATGTTCCTTCCGGCAAAAGGTTGCGTTGAAATAAAAAACATTTTAACGCAACCTTTAAAAAATTCAACATCTTTTTAGTGAAGCTTCAATCTGATTATCAATCGCAAATTGTAATGACTATGAAAACTTTACTTTGGGGAATATCGTTAATGGTGGCTATCCTTACCGGAGGATGTAACAAATCCGACTCCCCGGTGATAGGTCCGTTAAACCTTACACCTTCGCAAAAATCGCTTCTTAATTCGTCGAATACATTCGGATTAAAACTTTTTAGCCAGCTAACCAGCGAAACCGGGGCGCCTGACAATGTATTTATTTCGCCACTCAGCGTATCAATGGCTTTAACGATGACCTACAACGGCGCAGCAAACGATACCCGCGACTCGATGCGAAACGTACTTGGTTTTAACGAAATGACCGACGCAGATATTAACCAGACTTGTCACGACCTTGTTAGTGTTCTCGGGAGTGCCGATCCAAAGGTATCCATGGAAATAGCTAACTCCATCTGGTACGATCAAAAATTTAAGGTTTTGCCGGACTTCCTAAATATCAACCGGACGTATTTCGATGCCGAAGTTTCCAAAGCCGATTTTACCAATACTGCCACAGTAAGTTTAATCAACAACTGGGTTGACAACAAAACCAACCACAAAATTACATCGATTATTAACTCAATTCCTCCTGAAATACTGATGTACCTGATTAATGCGGTTTACTTTAAAGGTGCATGGAAATATGAATTCGACAAAGCCAAAACCTCGCAACAAAACTTTATCCTCGCCGACGGAAGCAACTATTCAACCGATTTCATGGTACAGAAAGGAACTTTCGAATATTACCAAAATGCCGATTTTTCGGCTGTTGATTTACCTTATGGCAACGGAAACTTCAGCATGATGGTTTTAGTGCCAAATGCAGGAAAGGATTACAAAACAATTCTTTCGAACCTGAACACAGCCAACTGGAACGCATGGAACAATTCGTTAACCAATGCTAACGTACAGGTCTACCTCCCCAAATTTAAAACAACTTACAAAAACGAGCTTGACAAATCGCTTACGAATATGGGCATGGGTATTGCCTTTTCGGACGTAAAAGCTGATTTTTCGGGAATTGATGGCAATCACGACCTGTACATTTCAACCGTACTGCATAAAACCTACGCCGATATTAACGAGGAAGGCACAGAAGCTGCAGCCGTAACAGTGGTAGGTGTTGGAGTAACCAGTGTCGGGCCCGGCGAAAGCACTATCATTTTCAGAGCCGACAAACCGTTTATATTCGTAATCAAGGAAAAGCAGACCAACTCGTTACTGTTTATGGGGTTGATACGGAAACCATCGGTGAATTAAATAGTATTTCTTTTAATGAAAAAGCTGCCACTTACCTACAATAAAAAGTGACAGCTTTTTCATTATTTATCTAAACAAATTTATCTGAAATTTACTTCTGCTTTATATTTGCCTCAATATCTTTATAATACGCACAAACTTCTCTCATCACACACAAGTTACATTTCGGGTTTGATGGTCGGCAAATCTCCCTTCCCAGAAATGAGATAGCCATACCAGCCTCGTTCCAGCGCTCCTGAGAGACTGTCTGCATCAGTTGTTTTTCAATTTTCTCAGGATTTGTACCCGATGCAATGCCTATTCGTGGAGCCACCCGTACCACGTGCAGATCAACAATAATTCCTTCGGCCTTACCGCCTGATTCGCGGATAATAACGTTTGCCGACTTACGTCCAATACCGGGTAATTTGGTCAGCTCTTCGAGGGTTGTAGGGATATGAGCATCGTTTTTCACCTCTTGGGCAATCGCCATAAGCCATTTCGATTTATTACCGAAATTTCGCACTGAACCGAGCTTTTGATGAAGGTCTTCGACCGTGGCGCGGGAAAGGCTTTCCATAGTAGGATAAGTCGCAAAAAACGATTCCGCTAGTTCATTAATATGTTTGTCCGAATCCTGCGCCGATAGTATTACCATCACAACCAACTGGTAACGATTCTGATAATCCAACGGGTGCTTGCGCGTTCCATATTGTTTAAACAGCGGTTCGAGCGACTCTGCCCAGAAACCGAAAAATTGTAATTCCGTTTGTGTGGTCATAGGATTATTCATTTTTATACAAAAATAACAATACCTGCGGGCCATTGTAAATAACAAGACGTCTAATTATGAATTTTCATAGATGCAAGGCGAATATCCATTGAAATCATTATATAAACAATTGTATTACAAACGTAACAGAATTATACAATCTGCAAAGATTCAGCTTAAAAACTTTGCTATTGTTAGAGAGTCACGTTTCCTAAGTTATCGGGCAATTTTGGCTTCACTTTAAAAAAAATCATGTAGGTTTGTGCTCGAATTTTAAAAAATCACTCATACCATGAGGGTTCTATTATTTAAAGAAATCCGGGGCTTCTTTTCATCGCTCACAGGCTATATTGTTCTCATTGTTTTTTTGATTATCAACGGCTTGTTTATGTGGGTATTTCCCGGCGACCTGAACGTGCTCGATTCGGGTTATGCGTCGCTCGACAGTTTGTTTAACATGGCTCCGTGGATATTCCTCTTCTTAGTGCCGGCCATCACCATGCGGTCGTTTGCCGAAGAAAAACGTGCCGGAACCATGGAATTTCTATTCACAAAACCACTTACCGACACACAAATTATTGTGGCCAAATACCTAGGTAGTTTAGCCGTAGTTTTGTTGTCACTCCTCCCCTGCCTACTATTTTACTGGTCGGTTTCAAACCTCGGAAATCCTCCCGAAAACCTCGATACCGGCGGAACCTGGGGCGCGTTCCTCGGACTGTTCTTCCTCGCCGCAATTTATGTAGCCATTGGTTTGTTTGCCTCGGCATTGACCGAAAACCAAATTATTGCCTTTATCGTAGCCGTGTTGCTATCGTTTACGGTTTACAGCGGATTCGATTACCTGTCGTCCATTCCGGGACTTCAGTCGTTCGACGCGTTTATCCTGAACCTCGGCATTAATGAACATTACAAATCCATCAGCCGCGGCGTGGTCGATTCGCGCGACGTTATTTATTATCTGGCAACCATTACTTTCTTTACCTTTTTGACCAAAATCAAACTCCAATCGCGTAACTGGTAAACCGATGAAAAAAAACGAGCTTAAAAAACAACATATCATCCATTTAGGATTCTCACTGGCAATTCTTTTCCTGATAACGTTCATTTCGTCGAGGGCATTCTTTCGTATCGACCTCACCTCGGAACGTCGCTACACGCTATCGGACGAAACCAAAAACGTCCTGCGAAAACTCGACGATGTAGTGTATATTAAGGTATATCTCAACGGCGACCTCCCGATAGGCTTCAAAAAACTACATAACGGAATCCGCGAAACTCTCGATGAATTCAGGGTTTACGGCAGAAACAACATTCAATACGAATTTATAAACCCATCGGAAAGCAACGACCCAAAGATTCGCGAAAAAGTTTATGCCGACCTCTACCAAAAAGGTTTACAGCCCATTAATATACAAGCCAGGGATAAAGAAGGCGGAGCTTCCGAGAAAATCATCTTTCCGGCGGCGCTGATCACCTACAAAGGCGTTGAAATCCCTGTGAGTTTGCTTAGCAACAATGTATCGCTCACTGCCGACGAGAACCTCAACAACTCGTTACAAACCGTTGAGTATAACCTGATAAAAAACATCTACAACCTCACCAACAAAAAAACCGATAAGATTGCTTTCCTCGAAGGGCAAGGCGAACTCGACGAAATAGCCACCGGCGACATTACCCGCGAGCTGTCGAACTACTTCTCAGTCGATCGAGGTGCAATCAACGGCAAACCCGGCGTACTCGACGGTTATAAGGCCATCATTGTAGCCAAGCCTTCCAAACCCTTTACCGAACAGGACAAGCTGGTACTCGACCAATACCTCATGAAAGGCGGAAAAATACTCTGGTTTGTAAGCGAAGTAAATGTAAATACCGACAGTCTCGGCAAAGGCTCAACCATTGGTTTTATCAACAACCTGAACATCGACGATTTACTCTTTACTTATGGAGTGCGTATTAACCCCAACCTGGTGCAGGACGTACAATGCAACATGCTCCCGATAAACACCGCAACTCCCGGCTCTCAGCCCAGCTGGACGCCAACGCCATGGCTCTATTATCCGCTTCTATCGCCAATTGTAGAACATCCTGTCACCCGCAATCTTAACATTATCTGGGCTCGTTTTGCAAGCCAGATAGACACTGTGGGCAGCAATCCAAAAGTTAAAAAAACAGCATTGTTAAAAACTTCGACATACACTCGATTAGTTAATGCTCCTCTGGCTATAAGCCTCTCGGAAGTAAAGCAAACGCCCGTACGAAAAGAGTTTACCAAATCAAATCAGGCTATTGCAATTCTGCTGGAAGGCCGATTTTCATCACTCTATCGCAACCGTTTGGTACGAAGTATCATTCCCGAAGCCGAAGCCTCCTATAAACCCGAAAGCGTTCCAACCCGCATGATTGTTGTTGCCGACGGAAATATGATTGGTAATGATGTCCGCATGACGGCCAAAGGCCCCATGGTTTCAGCTCTTGGATATGACAAATATACCCGACAAACATTTGGCAATAAAGACTTTATTGTAAATGCAGTAAATTACCTTACCGACGAAGCCGGGCTGATGTCATTGCGCTCCAAAGAGTTTAAACTTCGTATCCTCGATAAATCGCGTATTGCCGACGAACGCCTCAAATGGCAATTAATCAACACTCTGGGACCGGCTGTTTTGATTATTATCTTAGGGCTTTTTTATAACTTCAGAAGAAAAAAGAAATACGCTTCGACAAAATAAATCATTGATTTAACAGCATTTAAAAATGAAGAAGTACAAATTTCATCTGATTGTAATCGGCATCCTGCTGGTAATCGCCATTTCCCTTTACCTTAAAGATAAACCCGGCACACTGGCCGTAAACAGCAAGACCTTTGCAGTGACCGACACATCGGCTATTACCACTATCCGCATTAAAGCCGAAAACAACGAAGTCGTCCTTGAACGTTCCGGCGACAATTGGCGCATCAATAACAGCTTAAATGCCAAGCCCCGCACCATCAACACGTTTCTTAAATTGCTAATGAACCTTGAAGTTAGCGCCCCCGTTGCCAACAGCATGAAAAAAGAAGCTATCGGAAGCTTTGCAAACAGCATTTCAGTTTCGGTTGAAACTTCGGGCAAAGTTGTTAAATCATACCTTCTCACCGAGAATATGCACCTTGGAATTGGATCACTCATCATGCTGAATAACGAAACGGAGCCATACGTTGTAAGAGTTCCCGGCTTTGACGGCCAGGTATCGATGCTTTTTCCAGCCAACCCTCAGTTCTGGCGCGACCGCACCATTTTCCGCTATCGACCCGCCGATGTTCTTTCCATCGAGGTAAATTACCCGACCAATCCACAGAGATCGTTTGCTTACAACTTTTTAGGTCCGGACAACCTTCAGATAAAATCATTAAAATCAACAAATTCCATTAAAATAAGCAAAGACATAGCCCGCAGTTATCTAAACAATTTTGCTTCAGTTCCCTTCGAAACCCAATTAACTACGCGGGCTAAGGCTGTTTTCGATTCCCTGAAAACACAACCCGCTTATTGCGAAATATCCGTTAAAAATGCCGCAAATCAAACCAATACCGTTAAAACCTATCGAATTCCGGTAGCCAAACAGGCTCAGCCATTCGACCTCAACCGGCTGTACGCTGTAATCCAAAACGATACCGTTCCAACTATTATTAAATTCACTGATTTTGACCCAATTATGAAAGAATTTAACGATTTTACGGGACGATAAAAAAAGTTTTTCACCACTGCATGGAGGTCGATAATTTTTTGTAATATTGAGATTCAATTTTTTCAAGAATAAATATCTGAAATTCAATTATATTTTCTAATTAAAAAATATATACATGAAGTTTGTTGTATCAAGTTCTGATTTGCTTAGTCATTTACAGGCTATTAGCAGAGTTATCAGCAGTAAAAACACATTGCCGATTCTTGACAATTTCCTGTTTAAACTGGAAAACAATCAGTTAGAAATAACTGCATCCGATTTAGAATCGACTTTTATTACCCGTCTGGAACTGGAAAATGCCTCCGAATCGGGAAGCATCGCTATTCCTGCCAAAATTTTGCTCGACACCCTTAAAGAATTTGCTGACCAACCTTTGACTTTCGATATTTCGCTCGACAGCATGTCGGTTGTTATCATTTCGTCTAACGGACAATTTAACATTATTGGTCAAAACGGAATTGATTTTCCGCAAATTCCAACTGTTAAAGAAGAAAAGAAAACTTCACTACGCATTAGCTACGACGTTTTACTTAACGGAATCAACAAAACGCTTTTCGCCACTGCCGACGATGAACTTCGTCCGGTTATGAATGGTATTTTTGTTGAACTTACCGGAAACAGCCTCACTTTTGTGGCTTCCGATGCCCACAAACTTGTTCGTTATCGTCGCAACGACGTGAAACCCGGAACAGAAGCTTCGTTTATCCTGCCGAAAAAACCGGCTTCGCTGCTTAAAAACATCCTGCCAAAGGAAAGCAACGACATTCTGGTTGAGTTCGACGATAAAAACGCCATGTTCACACTCACCAATTTCACACTGGTTAGCCGTCTGGTTGAAGGAAATTACCCCAGCTACAACTCGGTTATCCCAACCGACAACCCAAACAGCCTTTCCATCGACCGCTTGGAACTTTACAACTCGCTCCGTCGTGTGTCGGTATTTGCCAACCAGGCCAGCAACCTTGTAAAATTATCGCTGGCAGGCAACGAATTAACCGTTTCTGCACAGGATTTGGACTTCTCCATCTCGGCTTACGAACGCCTGACTTGTCAGTACGAAGGTGACGATATTGAAATTGGCTTTAAATCATTGTTTCTCATCGAAATCCTCTCGAACCTTTCGAGCGGCGACGTAATCTTTAAGCTTAGCGATCCTTCGCGTGCAGGTATCATGGTTCCTGCCGAAAACGAGACAGAAGGCGAAGATGTGCTTATGCTTCTCATGCCCATGATGATTAACGTATAACATTCATAAACAAATAATTATCAGCGAGGTTGTTCGTCGGTTGACGGATAACCTCGTCTGTTTTTAATAAGACATAAACCTCAAATAATAAATGAAACTCAATCTCAAAAACCCGATCATTTTCTTCGATTTAGAAACAACTGGGATCAACATTGCTTCCGACCGGATTATTGAAATGGCCTATTTAAAAATCCTTCCCGATGGCCGCGAAGAATCGAAATGCATCCGTTTAAATCCCGAAAAACCAATTTCGCCCGAAGCTCAGGCGGTTCATGGTATTTCTGATGAAGATGTGAAGGATTGCCCAACATTTAAGGATGTTGCTCAAAATCTCGCCAAAATATTCGAAGGCTGTGACTATGCAGGTTACAACTCAAATAAGTTTGATCTTCCGCTTTTGGCCGAAGAATTTTTACGCGCCGAAGTTGATATTGATCTCAAAAAACGCAAATTCATCGACGTTCAAGTTATCTTCCATAAAATGGAACAACGAACCTTAGGCGCTGCTTATAAATTCTATTGCAATAAAGACCTCGAAAATGCCCACAGCGCCGAGGCTGATACTTATGCTACGTACGAAGTACTCCAGTCGCAGCTCGAAAAATACACAAACCTCGAAAACGATATTGACAAATTATCTGAATTTTCCACGCAAAACAAAACCGTTGATTTTGCCGGAAGGATAGTTTATAACGACAAAAATATTGAGGTATTCAATTTTGGAAAGTACAAAGGCATCCCGGTTGAAGAAGTTTTCGAGAAAGATCCCGCATATTACGGGTGGATGATCAACAACGATTTTCCACTTTACACCAAAAAAATACTTACTGCCATTAAACTTCGTGGTTTTAGCAAAAAGAAGTAACCGTTGAGAAGTTTTACAAATACACTCATTATTATAAAGTTATTCAACTTTTGTATTCTAAAATTGTCTAACTTTATTAATAATCGTCTTGTTTGTAAAACTTCTAAAACAACTTCTTATGGATAAGCGTACTTTTCTAAAAACAGTTGCTCTGGCTGGTGCAGGAGCATTGGTATTGGGACAAAACCCCATTCAGGCTGTAAATCACCCAAACACATCTGCAGCAAACGACCCGTTGCCATTTCCTCAACCGCCGTTAAACTATCCATACGATGCACTTGAACCCTTTATTGATGCCCGGACGATGGAAATCCATTATTCGAAACACCATGCAACGTACACCAAAAATTTTAATGCGGCTGTAATGGACCTGAAACTGCAGGAAAAAAGTATTGCCGACATCTTTCAAAATATTTCGAAATACCCGCCGGCCTTGCGAAATCAGGGAGGAGGATATTTCAACCACAACCTGTACTGGAGCCTGATGGCACCCAATGCCGGAGGTGAACCCTCTGGCAAACTTGCCCAACAAATTTCCAATGATTTTGGATCGTTCGACAAGTTTAAGGACACCTTTTCTAAAGCTGCAGCAGGGCTCTTCGGGTCAGGATGGACTTGGCTTATCTTTAAAGACAATAAGCTGCAAATCACCACTACTCCCAATCAAGACAACCCGTTGATGGACATTGCCACAGTGCAAGGTGTTCCGGTATTAACCCTCGACGTTTGGGAACACGCCTATTATCTGAAATATCAAAACCGCCGAGCCGAATATATAACTGCGTTTTGGAACGTAGTGAACTGGAAGCAGGCAGAATCAAACTTTTTACAAGATTAGTTTTTATGAAAATTTTCGCTATCGGACGTAATTATGTCGATCATGCCAAAGAACTGAACAACCCGGTACCAACAGAGCCTATCTTCTTTATGAAGCCCGATACAGCTATCATTAAAGATAACAAACCATTTTTTTATCCCGATTTCACCACTGATTTGCAGTACGAAACCGAAATCGTGCTTAAAATAACGCGAATCGGGAAAAACATCGGAGAGAAATTTGCCCACCGATATTATACCGAAATTGGTATCGGGATAGACTTTACCGCCCGCGACCTTCAAAACAAATGCCGCGAAAAAGGATTGCCCTGGGAAGTAGCCAAAGCCTTCGACGGATCGGCTCCTATCAGCAAATTCGTTTCTAAAGATGCGTTTAACGATGTACATAACCTCAACTTCCACCTCGACCTCAACGGGCAGACGGTACAGCATGGAAACACAAAAGACATGATATTTTCGTTCGAGAAAATCATTGCCCACCTTTCCAATTTCATTTCGTTTCGAATGGGCGATTTGATTTTTACCGGCACTCCTGCCGGCGTTGGGCCTGTAAAAATCGGCGACCATCTTCAAGCATATATCGAAGATGCGCTGATGCTCGATTTCTATGTAAAATAATCATTAAATTAACGCATTACCTATGCCGGCTAGCTAAAATTTGACCGTCATTTCTTTTAACATTCGCTCAAAAAAATGACGGGAATAAAAATCTTCTGACGTTGACAAAACCTCTCTGCAAGCCTCATTTAACGGGCGTTTTCCATCAATAATTTCCTTTTTAATATAATTCACCACACCGATAGGCCCAACATTACATCTGTCCGAATAACCAATCATCTTAACCTGCATATTCAAATCTTTAAAAAAATTACGGGCAGCCATATAACGCTGGTTTTGTGCTTTAACCAACGAAGGATCTTCTTGAAAGACTTCCTTAAAATACTGAAAACGAGAATATAAGTTTGGCAACACCTTTTCGGGCAACTCATCTATTGAAACATGGCGCAGCAAGTATATCTCGGAATAACGATAAGCCCCGGCCTTACCTAAAGCATCGAGATCATCGGCAAGATTAAGGTATTTTTGAAGATCAAATTCGTTCTTCCTAAGCGAAGATGAAGCTCCTTGTGAATATTCCTTTTTATCGTGATTTTCGACAGCCTGAAGCACTTTATCAAAGCCTGAAACAGGTTCATCCGGATAGGCGGCAAAATAGGCTTTACAGACCTGACGACTTATCTTTCCATGTTCTTTCGAAAGTGTTTTGCCCATTCCCTGATCGTGAAAAAATACGGCTATAATAAGTCGTTCAATATCTGTTTCGGAAATTACGGTTCCTTTTACTGATGCATGTCTCAACAACGTTTTGGCATATTCCCACACCCGCCGATGATGCCAGGCATCGTGAGATGGTAAATGAACTTCTACGAATTGAGAATTACAAGCTTCAAAAAGTCGTTTCAACCATTTCTCTTCCGTATTTCGAATCAGCTTATCGAGATTTGCTACCATAAAGTAAAGCTTATATAAACACAAAGGTTGTAAAAGTTAACGGAACCTTTACAACCTTCGTTATTAAAAATCTGTAATCTTAAACGTAGCTTAACTTAATCATGTTGGTTTGGCCTTTTTCTTCGAAAGGCGTACTACCTACGTGAACAACTACATCGCCCTCGGCAATATGCTTGTATTCTTTAAGGAAATCGATGGAATGCTGAATTGCATCGTCCATATTATCGTGCTCATCAAAATAAAAAGCACGAACCCCCCAAACAAGCGACATCTTACGAAGCAATGTTTTATTTCGTGTAAACACAAAAATATCGGACTGAGGACGGTGACTCGAAATTTTAAATGCGGTATAACCTGAATAGGTAAAGGTTACAATTGCCTTGGCATTGGTTTGACTAGCCATACGGCAGGCATTTAAACAGATAGAATCCGGAAGAAACGTGCGCGAACCCGGTACCGGCAAAGCTTCGCGGTTAAAAGCAACCCCTTTTTCAGTCCAATCGATAATTTTCTGCATGGCAGCAATCGACTCAATAGGGTATTTACCTGCCGATGTTTCGGCGCTGAGCATTACGGCATCGGCACCATCAAGAACGGCATTGGCAACGTCATTGGCTTCGGCTCGTGTAGGTCTAAAGTTGGTAATCATGCTTTCCAGCATCTGCGTGGCAATAATTACCGGTTTTGCTTTCTCTACGCATCGTTTAACAATATCCTTCTGGAGAAGGGGTACCTGATCGAAAGGCACTTCAACACCGAGGTCACCACGGGCTACCATGATACCGTTAGAGGCATCGATGATCGCTTCGATATCGTCAATGGCTTCGGGTTTTTCAATTTTGGCAATGATGCGCGCAAATTTCTTTTTGTTACGTACAATTTCCTTCAATTGCACAAGATCTTCAGCGGAACGAACGAAAGACAAAGCAATCCAGTCAACATTATTATCGAGTGCAAAATTTACATCCTCAATATCCTTTTCAGTTAAACTGGGAAGTGAAATCTTTGTATTGGGAAGGTTTACCCCTTTTTTAGAAGAAAGAAATCCTCCGTGGATTACACGTGCTTTTACAGTGTCTTTACCATTGGTTTCGATAGCCTCAAGTTTCATCTTGCCATCGTCAACCAGAATAGTATCCCCTACATTTACATCTCTGGGAAATTCCTTATAACTCAAATAGAGCTTTTCGGCAGTTCCCATGCATTTTTCGGTAACAAAAAGGACTTCCGCACAGTCTATCAACTCAACGCGGTTATTTTCCACTTCTCCGATGCGGATTTTAGGGCCTTGCAAGTCGGCCAGGATGGCTACATTAGCATTGAGCTCCTGATTTAACTCTAATATGTTGTTGATAACCTGAAGATGATCATCATGTGTTCCATGTGAAAAATTTAACCGGCAAACATCAACTCCCTCGTGAAACATCTTTTCCAAAACCTCTTTTGATGACGAAACCGGCCCAATGGTTGCAATAACTTTTGTTTGTGAACGAATTAGTCTCATGAAATACTTGTTTTATAGTGAACAGCAAATATATTTGGCAAGGTACAAAAGTATCAATATTTATTGAGTGTCAATGATCATATTTTATAAAAATACAATTATTTAATAATATTAAGACAATCAACAATTTAACCTAATACCCAAACAAATTACGAAAACAAAAAAGCCAAATAATAAAACCTGAAATCAGATTTCATTATTTGGCCCATAAAACGAGAAAAGGGTGATTGCTCACCCTTTTCCGTAAAAACTTTGTGTAAAAATTATTTTTTACCAGCTTTAGCGATAGAATCAGCTTTAGCGATAGAATCAGCTTTAGCTTTTTCAGAAGCAGCAGCAAGTTCTGCAGCTTTAGAAGCAGAATCAGCTTTAGCGATAGAATCAGCTTTAGCGATAGAATCAGCTTTAGCTTTTTCAGCATCTTTACCACCAGTACAAGAAACAGCTGCTACCATAGCAACGATTGCGAGAGAGAATAATACTTTTTTCATATCAATAATTAAATTAAATAAGTTTAAGATACGGGTACAAATGTAAGCGTTTTTTTATATCGCTGTTACAATTCGTGACATTTTTTTTACATTTTTTTAAAAATTCTTTATCCAACCTATCATTTAAAATACAATAAATTGAATTAAAGATAGTTAACTTCAATATTTTTTAGTGACATATAGCTGTCCTGATTCACATTTTGTGACAATTACCGTCTCTCCGGGGTTAATATATCCTGTTTCGGCAATGGAATCATAGACTTCTCCATCGATATTTACCTTTCCTGAAGGCCGGAGAATAGTCACAGCCTCACCTTCACTTCCAACTAACCCCGATTTATCATCAAAACTCACATACCCTTCGCTGCTTTGTTGTTCAACTTTAAGAGCAATCTTTCCGATACGGGAACTGCTGAGCATTTTTCCGGATAAATATATAGACGCACCAAGCGAAACCGCAACCGATAACACCACGACAAATAACGATTTTGACATCAAAAGAATTCCAGAGAAAAAACCCATATCAAATATACGGTTATCGACCATGCTTAAAGTAAGCCCAGCCACCACAAGCACAATGCCGCTTATTCCGGTAATCCCGAAACCAGGAACAACAAATATTTCGAGACCTATTAATATAAGGCCAATAACAAACAGAACAATTTCCCAGTTTTGAGCCAGCCCATCGATATAAAGCGGAAAAAAATAAAAAGACGCTGCAATCAAAGCTGCAATTATCGGAAGTCCAATACCAGGAGTTTGCAACTCATAATAAATGCCGGCAATCATCAGCATAATTAGAATGCCTTGCACCAACGGATTAACCAAGAATCCAATAAAGTATTCGACGGCTGTAAGATGGTATTCTTTCAGATCGTAATTCTTAATTCCGGCAATCGCAATAACTTCACTCAAGGAATTGGCTTTACCTTCGCAGTAGCCAAGTTTAATTGCTTCATTAGTGGTAAACGTAAGCACTTTTCCGGTATCGTTAACGCCGGGAATAAACGTACGGGGATCGACCATTGCTTCGGCAATCCGCGGATCGCGACGCCATTTAATGATAGTATCATTATCTATGATAGAAATCTCTTTACCGTGCGATTCGGCAGTGGCACGCATCATCGAACGCATAAACGACTGGTATTTATCGGGCATGGCAGCTCCCGTTTGGTTTACCACTGTGGCGGCACCTATGCTGGCGCCTTCGCGCATATAGATGCGATCGGCTGCAATAGAGATTAGAGCCCCGGCCGAAGCAGCATTGTTGTCGATAAACACATAAACCGGAACCGGGCTATTTAAAATTTTGGTACGAATGGAATCGGCAGCATCTACCTGACCTCCATAAGTATTCATGTGAATGATGATAAGGTCAGCTTTTTGTTTCCCGGCATCTGAAAAAGCTTTTTGAGTAATTCGCCAAACTGATGGGCCAATTTCTTTATTTATAGCAAAAGTATAGATCGTCACCTTCTTATTGGCATCCCACTTTTTATCGCGGTCTACAGGAGTTGCCATAGCACAGACGGTAACGAACAGACCTACCCAAACAAATAGCTTTTTCATAAAACAAACCATAGTATTTCTATTTTCAAAAAGATGATTACTACTATTTTAATAAGTAATTGAAATAATGAAACACTCTTACAATCCGGCAACACTCTAGTTAACAAAAATAAAGCGCACTAAACCCGGAGATCCTTCTAGCCTATAATCTCCCGCGCATACTTCAGAAATAATTCCATAGCCTGTCGTTTAGGTTCATCTAGCGGATAACTAATATTATGTTTAAGATAATCAAGAATATCGGCTTCGGTTTGGTGGGTTTCGTAAAACAGTTTGGCAGAAGCTTCCAGGTTTTGAATCCCGAAGCCTAGCGCCTCGTTAAACCGAACTTTAAACTCTTCGCCAAGTTCCTTGTTGGCTATCCAAGCCGCAAAAACAAAAGGTAATCCGGTAAATTTTATCCATTCTTGAGCCAAATCGTAGCAATATTTCGATTTGGCTTCAAAAGCCCTGTCGCCAATGATTACCGCACCGCTATTGCCCGAGATAGCCTGCGTTTCAAATCCCTGACCAGCAGGAATCCATTGCGGGGTTATCTTCCAAAAAAATTTAGCCAAAACACGCACCAAAACCACCGAGGTTCGCGACTGATAATCAAGATATATTTCAGAAAGATCTTCAACCGGAACATCAGAAGCAAGAATAACCGTTCTGACTTTATCCACAGCGCCAATGCACAAATCGGAGGCAATGTTAAACTCCGGCAAACGAAGCGTTTCAACAATAGGCATCAGCCCAACATCGGCGGTACCGCTTAAAACTTTATCGGCACAAACCGCAGGAATGTCAAGGCTAAGATTAATGTCGTTAATTACTTCGGAATTAAGCAAACCATATACAAAAGGTATCGAATTGGAATACGATACAACCGAAACATTAATTTTTTGCATGATAATAATCGAATGAGAAGCCCAAAGATACACAATCGGACACAAAAAATTGCCCGAATATTTTTTGTAACTTTGCCCACCTTTATTTTAAAATCAGAGCAAATGGAAATTACGATGTTAACTGCCATCTCGCCAATTGACGGCAGATACCGTTCGAAAGTGGACGAACTGGCTGTTTATTTTTCGGAGTACGCATTGATACGCTACCGTGTTTTTGTTGAAATAGAATACTTTATCGCCCTTATAGATCTGCCTCTACCTCAATTAAGAGGCATCGACAAAAATATCCCGGAGAAACTCCGCGATATTTATAGAAATTTCAGCATTGAAGATGCTCAACGCATTAAAGATATCGAAGGTATTACCAATCATGATGTTAAAGCTGTCGAATACTTCATCAAAGAAAAATTTGACGCGTTACAACTCGCCCCATATAAGGAATTTATCCATTTTGGGCTTACTTCGCAAGACATCAACAACACTGCTGTGCCTTATTCACTCAAGGTTTCGGTTAAAGAAGCTTACATTCCGGTTTTAGAAGAAGTCATCGATAAACTCGATAAATTATCGACCGAATGGCAAAATATTTCAATGCTGGCCCATACTCACGGACAACCGGCCTCTCCCACCAAACTGGGCAAAGAAATATTTGTTTTTGTTGAGCGTCTTAAAGTTCAGCTAAACCAACTGCAATCGGTTCCTTATTCCGCTAAATTCGGAGGCGCTACCGGTAATTTCAATGCACACACCGTGGCTTACCCCGATATTGATTGGGTTGCTTTTGGCAATGCCTTTGTGAACGGAAGCCTTGGCCTCGAACGGAGTCAGACAACCACCCAAATTGAGCATTACGACAACATGGCTGCATTATTCGATGCCATGAAGCGTATCAACAGCATACTCGTAGATTTATCGCGCGATGTATGGACGTATGTTTCAATGGAATATTTTAAGCAACGCATCAAAAAGAACGAAGTTGGTTCTTCGGCTATGCCTCACAAAGTAAATCCCATCGACTTTGAAAATTCCGAAGGAAACCTGGGTATGGCAAATGCTATTTTCGAACATCTGGCGGCTAAACTTCCCATCTCCCGTCTGCAGCGCGACCTCACCGATTCGACTGTAATGCGGAACATTGGTGTCCCCATTGGTCACAGCCTCATCGCATTCAAATCGTTACTCAAAGGATTAGACAAGCTTATCGTAAACATCGACGCCATTAATCACGATTTGGAGGCCAACTGGAGCGTTGTTGCCGAAGGCATTCAAACCATCCTGCGTCGCGAAGGTTATCCCAATCCTTACGAAGCCCTAAAAGAACTTACCCGTACCAATCAACGGATTACAGCGCCGGTAATTGCTGAATTTATTGCAGGGTTAAACGTGAGCGAAGCTGTAAAACAAGAGCTTTTAAAAATTACACCTCATTCTTATACTGGCATTTACTAGTTTAAAGAACAAACCATTATAAAAATGCGCTCATCTCTTCTGAGAAGAACGCATTTTTAGTGGAGATAACATGGCAAACAAAACCATTTCACACACATGAAGCAATTTTTCAGGTACGTAATCAAGTTGATTTCTCCTTATAAATGGAATGCAGGATTAAACATTCTTTTTAACATACTCACCAGCATTTTCGGAGTTGTTTCTATAGCAATGATCATCCCTTTTCTGAATGTTTTATTCGATAAAAGCCAAAAAGTAGTTGATCCAGTGCATTTTGTATTTAGCATGAAAGGTGTGGAAAACTATTTTAAATTTACGCTATCCCATCTAATTGAAAGTCAGGGAAAAGCGTCGGCATTGTTTGCCGTATGTATCTTAGTAATTACCATGATGTTTTTCAAAACACTTACGTGGTATCTGGCAAACTATTTTCTTACGCCTTTGCGAAACGGCGTTGTCAGGGACATGCGTAATCAAATTTATTCGAAAATACTGGGTTTACCTTTGGGATATTTTACCGAAACCCGCAAAGGAGATGTACTTTCAAGAATGACGGGCGATGTACAGGAAATAGAATGGTCCATCATGTCGTCGCTCGAAATGATGTTCCGGGAACCAATTATGATTATCATCAGTTTAGTTGGTTTGCTTTGGATTAGTCCACAACTAACGTTGTTTGTATTTATACTTCTCCCCGTTGCCGGAACTATTATCGGGCTAATTGGTAAAAACCTGCGCAAAACATCCATGAAAGGTCAGATCAAAATGGGCGAAGTAATGTCCACCATTGAAGAAACCCTCAGCGGATTGCGCGTGATTAAAGCTTTCAATGCAGAAAAACGAGCCTACGCAACATTCTATCGTCAGAATAACGAATATACCCGGATAGCTAACCGCATTATGAGAAAACGCTTCCTAGCCTCACCGGTTAGCGAATTTCTTGGAGTAGGCACGCTGGTTATTGTTCTATGGTATGGAGGTAACATGGCACTTGCCGGGAATAAATCCATCAGTTCCGAGGCCTTGATTGGTTTTGTGGCTATATTCTCACAAATCATCAATCCTGCCAAAAACTTTACCCAGGCATTTTATAACATCCAAAAAGGCCGGGCTTCGCTCGACAGGGTGAATGCTATTCTCGATGCGGACGAAAGAATTGTTGAGAAGCCTGATGCTATTGAAGTTAAAAAATTTGGCAAAGAAATTGAATTCCGTAATGCAAGTTTTGCTTACGAGAACGAAAAAGTCCTGAAAAATATTAACCTGAAAATTGAAAAAGGCAAATCGATAGCCCTGGTTGGCCAATCCGGTTCCGGAAAATCGACCCTGGTTGACCTGATTCCTCGTTTTTACGACATTCAGGAAGGTGATATCTTGCTGGACGGCACTTCAATAAAAGACCTTAAATTAACCGATCTTCGCGGACTTATGGGCAATGTTAATCAGGAAGCTATTCTGTTTAACGACTCGTTTTATAATAACATTGCTTTTGGGGTTGAAAACACAACTCCAGAAGCTGTTGAAGCTGCCGCAAAAGTGGCCAATGCGCACGAATTTATTATCGCAACCGAAAACGGATACGAAACCAACATTGGCGACCGTGGCGGAAAACTCTCCGGAGGTCAGCGCCAACGTATCAGTATTGCACGTGCAGTGCTCAAAAACCCGCCCATTCTCATCCTCGACGAAGCAACTTCGGCCCTGGACACCGAATCTGAACACCTGGTACAGGAAGCTTTGTTCAACCTGATGAAAAACCGCACTTCCATTGTAATTGCTCACCGTTTATCGACTATCAAAAATGCCGATGAAATCTGCGTATTATATGAAGGGGAAATTGTTGAACGAGGCAAACACGAAGAATTGCTTGCCTTAAACGGTCATTATAAAAAACTATACGATTTACAGATTTTTTAAACAGAAAAGGGGAAGCTAATCTTCCCCTTTTTTGTTTAATATCACACCTATTATTTTTGAAGTGTTGCAGATGTAAAAACAGAAGTCTTCCATTCTGAAGGCTTTTCAGGCCTGCAGTTTTCAAATTTTATATTATGTGAAAGCTCTCCTTTAATCTCTGTGATAATCTTATTATTTGGTGTATTAAAATTCACCTTTTCAAACGAAATATTACGACCGTCCAGTATTTCTATAAGACTATCCGAGCTATGGATATTTACGTTTCGGAGGATAATACCATCGGCATCATGCACTCCTATTAATTTTTTACAGGTTACGTCAACATTTTCAACAAAAAAATTTCGTAACGGAGATTCCGGAATAGCAGTAACCTTTATAAATTCAGGTGTTTGTTCTATAACGATATTTCGTGCCACAATATTCCGGTACAATGGGGTAAGTTTATTAACTTCCCTAAAAGGAAGTCTGCTTGCTAATTTGCCTACATACTGGCTACTTCCAAGCATATCAAAGGTAAAAGCTGTTCCTTTAAGGTTCATCATCCTAATCCGTTCGTAATACAAATTTTCGCCGCCACCTCCGCGGGGTCTGCGGGTCTTAAAGCGTACCCCAATACCTGTTTCATCGAATACACAGTCATGAACGTATAAATTTCGGATCATTCCGGCAGTTTCACTTCCACAGGTAATTCCTCCATGCCCCTGCCGGGCAAGGCAATACCTGACGACTACATTTTCGGTGGCTTTATTTACCCGTAAACCATCTTCGCCACGACCAGCCTTTATGGTGAAGCAATCATCGCCACAACTTAAAGTACAATATTCTATCAATACATTCTTTGAAGATTCTATATCAATACCATCGCCACGTGGAATGCCTACCGAATTAACCGTTATGCCTCTGATAATTACGCCATCGCAATAAACAGGCACAATATTCCAAAACGCAGTATTTGAAAGCGATACCCCTTCGATATAAACATTTTTACAATTGATTGGAGAGATAAACATAGGAAGAAATACCGGGCTTCCGTTGTACCCTTCATACACTCGTTCTGCTACCGGAGTTGTTGCCGATATAATATTTTCAACCACATCTGCTTTCATTACCTGCTTTCTTACCGAACCATCAGGCGGGCCTATCAGTTTGCCTTTGCCGGTAACCGCTATGTTTTCTTGTCCGTTGGCATAAATTAATGCGCCAAGCGACATCATTTCAACCCCTTCATTCCTTGTAAAAACAGCAGGCCGATAATCTTCAATCTCTCCACTAAAATGCAGCTCAGCCCCTTCTTCAATATGTAAATTGACATTACTTTTAAGACTCAACCGTCCGGTTTTCCATACACCACGCGGAACTATAACTGTTCCGCCACCCTTCCGGCTTACCTCTTCAATAGCCGTTTGTATCGCCTTTGTGGGCATTTCATCCTGTTTCGCCCCTTTTTGGGTAATAACCAATGATAATTTTGGGAAAACAGGTTTTTTAAACTTGGGCATCTGAAATGGAGCCTTCACCGGAGCAATAGTCTCAGGCAACTTTAAAGCACCCACATCGGCCTTGGTTGGAATTGAATCTTGGGGAGATGCGGTTGCTTCGAAAGTAAAATAACTTCCAAGACCAATAGCGATTGCAACTAAAAAAAGGAATCTCTTCTGCAAAAGTGTAGTTTTCATTGATTAATAAAATTATGGATTGATTTATAAATGCGACATTCTTATTTTTCCACAAAACGCCTTAATATAGTAGTTTATATACCATACAGTTGTCTTAGTAATAGTTCTTTAGTCACGACTCAAAGCCAATAATCGTGCCAATTTTACGAAAACAGCACAATCACTCTAAACCTGCTAAGGATTAGAAAAAATAAACTTTTCCGCGCAATACTCCCTACTTTATTTTTTATCCGTTCAATGGTAAATACTATTGAAGAATTAATAATTTTACGCCACTCCATAAAATCAATTTTGCATATTGAAATATAGGGCACTACTATGAAACAAAGGGTTGCTTTGACTGAAAAAAAATATTATTTAGTCTTTACATTTCTCACTTTCCTTTTTTTAATGTGGGGCCTTGCTTTAACAATGGGAGATGTACTAAATAAGCATTTTCAGGATGTATTGCATATCTCAAAATCCCGGTCAAGCCTCATTCAATTATCTACATTTGGAGCTTATGCAGTTATGAGCATCCCTGCCGGTCTTTTTATGAAGTCGTTTGGTTACAAAAAAGGGATTATTTTAGGCTTAGTGCTATACGCAACGGGAGCTTTTCTGTTTATTCCTGCGGCAGATGCTAAATCATTTGAAATGTTCAGGATTGCGCTATTTATACTGGCATGCGGAATGGCCACTCTGGAAACCGTAGCCCATCCGTTCATTGCACTATTAGGAAACCAACAAACCAGCGACCAACGTATTAATTTTGCACAATCCTTTAATGGGTTAGGTGGAATTATAGGTCCACTAATCGGGAGTTATTTTATTTTGAGAGAAGGCCAGGAATACTCTCACAGCTTGCTATCTGTCAAATATTTATATTTATATATTGGCTTATTTATCACAACTATTGCAGTCACTTTTTCGTTTACCAAAATCCCTGCTTTTGGGCCTTCCATTGCTTCTACCGTTGAAACAAATACAAGCAATCAAACCCTGCATAAGTCAAATTTTTGGAGTGATACGGCAATCCTATTTCGCAAAAAACATTTTACTTTTGCTGTTATTGCTCAGGTATTCAATGTGGCAGCTCAAGGAGGAACCTGGGCGTATTTCATTAATTACGGTCACGAAATCATGCATTTAAGCGCTGAAAAAGCGGGCTATTTCTTTGGTTTCAGCATTTTCATACTTATGATCGGACGTTTTGCCGGAACTATAACTATGCGCTTTATTGCACCATCCAAATTACTCTCGATTTTCGCTGTTGGAAATATTGTGATGTGTATTCTTGTAGCACAAGGATTAGGATGGTGGTCGTTTGCAGCATTGATAATGATCAATTTTTTCTTCAGTATTATGTTTCCTACCATCTTCAGCCTTGGACTAAAAGATTTGGGGCAATACACACCGCAAGGTTCACCATTTATTGTAATGGGACTTGTTGGTGGAGCTCTTTTCCCGCCTATTATGGGATTAGTTGCCAACCATAATATTGCACATGCTTATTATTTACCAATTATTTGTTATATCATTATTGCATTATTTGGCTATTTATACCCAAAACTAAGAAACTCAGATTTATAACTTAAGTATATTCAATTGATTAAACTTAAGCAAACACTTATTATTATCAAGTATTTTTAACTTCATACCTATTATAAAGTGAAAAAGAAACTCTCTATCGTTGATATTGCAAAGCATTTAAATATTTCTAAAAGTTCCGTCTCCTTTATCTTAAATGGAAGAGCTCAGGAAAAACGGATTAGCGAGGAACTCGTTGAAAGGGTAACAAAGTATGTTGAAGAAGTGGGCTATAAACCTAATTCGTTTGCCAAAAGTTTACGTACCGGCAAATCAAATACAATAGGTTTGATGGTTGAAGATATTTCCAACCCATTTTTTGCCAAAATAGCGCGTCTGATTGAGGATCGCACCTATCAGAACGGTTACAAAATGATCTATTGCAGTACCGACAACAATACCCAAAAAACACTCGAATTAATAACCATGTTCAGGGACAGGCATGTTGACGGTTACATTATTGCACCTCCCGAAGGTATTGAAGACGAAATCAATTCCCTTTTAAAAGAAGACTTGCCTGTTGTATTTTTTGACCGATATCTGCCAGCCATTGATACTGACCACGTTGTTATTGACAACAGATTAAGCACGTACAACGCTACTATTCATCTTATTGAACAAGGCTTCAAAAATATTGGATTTGTCACATTCTCATCCGTACAATTACAATTACAAAATCGTTTACAAGGTTATAGAGATGCTCTTAAAGAACATAATTTAAAAGCTTCTATAAAGGAAATTGTATTTAATCAGAATGAAAGTGTAATGTACGATCCTATACATTCTTTCTTAAAGAAACAAAAAAACTTAGACGCAGTACTATTTTCCACCAACCACTTAGGTGTTTTAGGACTAAAAATAATCAACGAATTAGGTATTAAAGTCCCCTCAGAACTCGCGGTAGTATCGTTTGACGATTATGAAGTTTTTCAGCTTTACTCTCCTCCGATAACAGCAGTAGCGCAGCCTATCGAAGCGATTGCCGATAATATTATCACTATTTTGCTGAACAAATTAAGCTCTACCTCAAAGCAAAAAACCAGTCAATCTGTAACATTATCTACTCAGCTTATGGTTAGAAAATCCTCATCAAAGGACTTATAATGCAAGCTATGTACTAAATATAAACAAACCGATCGGCTACACTGTAGCCAATCGGTTTATTGAGTTATTCTAAAAAGCAACACTGCCCTTAGTGCTGAGAGGTACTGTTTTTTCCTTACCTTCCAAAACTACCTTAATGGTTTTAAACACACTTTTGTCTGAATAGGTACCACTTACCTGCCATTTCAATGTTTTTGTAGCATCAGCCCAGATATATGTTGTTGTTCGCACCGACCCTTTTGTATAATTATACGATTTACCATCATCCTCGGTCATCACAAATTTACCATCATGACCAGGGTAGATGCGTATTTCAAGAGGAGCAACCGTATCCTGAGCAGAATATTGAACTAGCGGTCCAACAGGTAATATTGTTCCGGCACGAACATAAACCGGAATCTCATCCAAAGCTTTGGTAACCTTGAATTTAGAAGGGCCTTCAATTACCTTTCCGGTTTCAAATTCATACCAACGATCTTTCGGCAGGTAAATACTCCGTGTTCCACCTTCGTTTAATACAGGAGCCGCTAACAATCCTTTTCCTAAAAGCCATTCATTGTTCATATTAGCAACTGTTGAGTCATTCTGAAACTCCATAACAAGAGGCCGCATAATAGGAGCTCCGGTTTTATAAGCTTCGTGTCCCAAGCTATAAATAAAAGGAAGTAATTGATAACGAAGATTAAGCGCTTTACGGATAGCTGCTTCTCCATCGGCTTCCCATAGCCAGGGAAAACGCGCAACTGTTCCAATGTTTGAATGAGCACGCATAACAGGGAAGAATACTCCTGCCTGAAACCAACGTACCAGATTCTCTTTAGAGGGAGTTCCCTGAAAGCCACCTATATCACAACTGCCATAATACATTCCCGACAAACTCCAGTTAAGAAGATCGGCAGGGGTTTCCTGCAACGCCTCCCAGGTCGATTTTATATCACCATTCCATGTACAAAAGCCCAACCGTTGAGTTCCCAGGGAAAACGATCGGTTAATCGAAAAATGCCTGTCGTTAGGCCTTACCGAAGCACGTAAATCATACTGAGCTTTATTCCACCAGTAATAACACGAATAATAGGCTTCGCCTTCATCGTCCCACCATGCATCAACACCGGCATCTAATAATGGTTTGTTTTGTTCGGCATACCATTTACGTAAATCCGCATTACTAAAATCAATATCACGATTGTTGTAATCTGATTTTACCACCCATCCTTTGCTGCGCGCCATAACAAGACGTAACGAATCGCCGAGACGAGGTTTACGGATACCGATAAATTTAACACCCTGACTTTTATAATCGGCAATCTGCTTTTCCGGCTCAGGGAAAAGTTTGGCATTGAATGAAAAATCAGAATATCCGGCTTTCCCGTTTTCCTTCACAAAATAGTCGGGAGTAACTGTATACCATTCAAAATCATAAATAAAGGCATCAACCGGAAGTTTATGAGTGCGGAATTTATTTAATGCATCTTCGATATAGGCACGGTCCTGCCAGCCCCATTGGCTTTGTAAATAACCATAAGCCCACTTGGGAGGAAGTTTAGGTTTACCACTAAGCTTTACCAATCCCTTTGTGGCATCGTATAACGTTTGGGCCAGCCATAGGTACAAATCCGCAGACCTGCCTTTAAATTTCCAATCCACAGACGATGTTCCATTACTACTCCATGTAGCTGGTCTATTATCATTATTGGTGATACCTAAGATACTATATCCGGCAGAGCTCCACAGATAAGGTATATCAACCGTTCCGTTACCCTGTAAAGCTACTGATTTGTTCTTAACCAGGTTTTTAGTAGAATAATTTCCTGCACCGTATAAAACACTTTTGCTTATCGTATTATGACTAAAGCTTTGCAAAGTATCTGTTGAAACAAAAGTTCCATTAGAAATCAGTACTTTCCCATTCGCATCGTACAGCGACCATGTTTTGGAACTGGAATTAATCTCCAACTTACCATATGATGTTTTAATGCCGTATACAGGAGGTTTAGAAACTACGGTAAACTTAGCCTGCGTTTCAGCGCTATTGTCAATAAAAATACTGGGAATAACTTTAGGGGTTCCCGAACTACTGACACTTAAACGAAATGCCTGTGTTTTGGCAACTGCCAGTTCCACCTGTTTTCCGTTCACATTTACGATAATTCCATCAGGGGTTACTTTTGTTTGAGCGTTTATCCGCTGTAACATTGCGGATTGCAACAAACCCACTACTAATAAAGCCAACAGAAATCTAATGTTTAATCTTTGTAAATGAAGTTGTTTCATATTTTATTGTTTTTATTTTGATACGATTTTTCACTAATAAGTCTTTACAATTGCACTCCGCCTTCCTCGCTTAAGGTACTTTTCACATTAGAAAAATCGACCAGGATCGGTTTCAAAAAAACTGTGGGAACATCCAATTTTCCATTGAACGAACCCGACTTGCAATGTGTAACATCCTTTCCACTGGCTAGTTTAACTGCTAATTGAGCTGCTATTTTGGCCTCGTTTTTAAACGATTTAAAAACAGTCATGGATTGTTGCCCGTTAATAATTCTGCGGCAAGCGGCCAAATCGGCATCAAGTCCGGTAGTGACTACCGAAGATATCATTTTATTTTCTTCCAGAGATTTAATAACCCCGCCAGCCATCCCATCATTGGACGCAAGTACGGCATCGATCTTTTCTCCACTCAAATTTATAACGCTACATACATCTTTGTATGCATTTTCTTCGGACCAATCTTCAACATAGGTACTATACAGTATTCTAATTTTCCCCGAATCAACAAGCGGTTTTATAATTTCCATCTGCCCTTCTTTAATCAATTCGGCATTTTTGTCGGTTTTATCGCCACCTATAATTACATAATTCCCCGAAGGCTTATGCTTAATTGCATAAGACGCCTGAAGCCGTCCTACCTCCCGGTGATCGAACCCTATTAAATAATCGAGGTCGCAATTCTGAATTAATCGCTCATAGGCGATAACCTTAACTCCTTTATCATGAGCAAATCGGACTATTGATGCTGCAAGATTTTGGTTTACAGCCGTAATTACCAGCACCTTTGCCCCTCTCTCAATCATCTCCATGGACTGTTTTAGCTGCACATTGGGATCGTTAGAAGCATTGCCAAACTCAACAACACCGCCCAACTGCTTTACTTCTGCCGAAAAATAGTCCCGATCCTTCATATACCTGGCATCTTCCAAATTAGGAAGCAAAAATCCTATCTTTAATGAATTATCAGTGCAAGAGGTTATTAGCAGTAAAAAAACCGCTAAACAATTCAAATATAGTTTGGAATAATATCGATTCATTTCAAAATAATCAGTAAAAATAGTTTCAATTGCGTTTAAAAATTATTGTAAGGCTCTACGATAAGCTTATATTTTCCATCCATAAGCAAAGCTTCATCAAAGTCTATTTGTACCGATTTTGACTCGCCTTTCATGAGTGTGAAATAATCGTCATTCATCGTGGCAGGAAGAATACGTTCTCCATCACTTGCCCTGACGACCTGAACTTTAATGGCAAATGCCGGCGCCGATGACGTATTGGTTATGGTAGCACTAATGATAATGCGGCCATCTTTACGGGTAAGTTTTGATGTTATTTTTAGATTTACCTTTGGCAACGAATTCAAAGCAGTATAATCGGCATTTTTGCTACTTCTCCAGTAAAAATTATAGGAGACCAGTTCATTCTTGCTATTTTTCAGGTACAAGCGGATAAACTGCATTTGTGGCGCAACCGGTTTGGTATCAGCATAAACCTCAAAATCGTAAAGCGAATAACCATATCCGGTGGCTCTTTTTACACCCAGCATACGCACATACCGGCCTTTGGCGGGGGTAACTAAAAGATGCTCATAGCCGCCTTTTGACTGATCGGTCGTGTAAATATCCGACCAGTTAACGGCATCGTCCGAAACCTGAAGTTTATAAGCCTTGGCATAAGCAGCTTCCCAGTTTAAGACAACCGACTTTACGGTCTTACTTTCGCCAAGATCGACATAAACCCACTCATCATCCGTGTAGTTACTACTCCAACGCGAGCCATTATTGCCATCGGACACTGCCGCAGCGTCACTGGCATCGGTTGACACGGAAGATGCAACGGCCCGTTTCTTAAAAGCCATATTATCGGTATTAAGATCGAGATCGAGCGTAAAACAAGGACGAGCTGTATTGGACGAGCTATTTACAATCGCCGTTTTCCCAAGATTTTTCTGTACTAATCCATTAAGATTATACACAACCGCTTCGGCTTTCAGGTCATTAACTGTGTTAAGACTGGTATTCACCACCTTTACCGAATTATCGGCATAACTCCATTGAATATGGATGGGTTCGCAAGCTTTTTTCACCCCCCAGTAAGCTCCGTTCAAATCATAATAGTAATCGTACGTTTGCCATACCATCGACGGGTAGGCCGACTGGCTCATCCAGGTCATAACACCGGAGGCGTCGTTCCACATATTATGCAGCCATCCTTCGTACAAAGCCTTGTTGGTTTCGATGTTTACCAACTGGGCTTTACGGCAATAATCCTCGATACCCTTAGCCTGTCCGTAACTTTTATTGATGGTACGGTCGTAAGTATCCGGTCCGCCATTACCTGCCGAAGGACCAAAGAAATGCTTGTCCCACATCTCATTTCTGGGCCACCAGGTTTCTTTGGGCATAAACTTTTTAAAGCTTTCGAAAGAGACAAACACGGCTGTACCGATTTCGGTGCGGAATCCCCAGCCTTTGTCGCCGCCAAAGCCATTGGGCGATCTGGTGAAATACCAGATAGGATGAAAATTAGCCCACGGACCACTTCCGGTCAACGCGTCAGAATGCGAGTTTGCCTGATATAACCGATCGTTTGCGTCAAATACTTTCACATCTTCTTTCAGCCAAGTATTGAGCGGAGGCAACGGATAGCCTTCATTATCGCCACACCATACGGCAATACAAGGATGATTGCGAAGTCGTTTAATTTTTTCAACTGCATTTTTATTGAAAGCGTTCACATCCGAAGGGAGATTGGGATGCGAGTTCAACCAGAAATCGTCCCAAACCATGATCCCGTATTTATCGCAAGCTTCGTAAAACTCTTCATCGGTGGTAGAACCAATCCAGTTTCGGATCATGTTAAAATTCATTTCCTTATGAAGTTTAACTTTCAGATCGTATTCCGCGCCTCGGCAACGAAGCATGTATTCGGACATTCCCCAGTTACCGCCTTTTACAAAAACAGGCTCGCCGTTTACCTTGATATGCAACACATTTCCAATGGTATCGTACGTATATTTTTTGATACCAAACGTTATCTTTTTTGTATCGGACAATTCATTGCTTTTATTGAATTTCAGCTCTGCAGTATAAAGTTTTGCCTCGCCATACCCGTTGGGCCACCACAATTCAGGATTGTTAATTTCCAGCTCTTTAACCTTCTTCTGATCAAAAAATACGGTTTGATTCTGATGAGCCCCAATCTTTACCTTTTGCGAAAAGCTGATATTACCCGGATTTATTACTCCGCTAAGTTCCCCTTCCTGTTCGACATCGGAGCTGTTGTTGAGTTCAATATTTAGGCTGACCTCAGCTTTTGATTTTGAAGGCACTTCGGTCCGAATCCATGAGTCATTAATGGTTACCGCCCCGGAAGAAGTGAGGTAAACATCGTCGGTAATACCCATTAAAAGTCCGGGTACATAAGGCATCCAGTCCCAGCTGGAACTTGAAATGTAGGTTGGACTGGCATAATTGGGGATTGGTGTTTGCGGCCAGTAAACGAGAACCGCCAGCACATTGGGTTTGTCTTTTACCAGCAGGTTACTTATATCATACTTTCCCCGTTCCATGAAGCCGTCGAGTTTGCCTAAAAATTCGCCATTGAAGTAAACATCACCTTTACGGTTAATGCCTTCAAAGTTTAACCAGGTTTTTTCGGCAGTATAGTTTACAGGCAAATTAAACTCGGTACGATACCAAAAGTTTCTGTCGTACTTTTTTTTGTCGACCTTATAAATATTATCGCCGAAGTTGGGATCTTTTTCGAGCCCGGCAACAACATACGAGTTGAAAACCGTACCGGGCACAATGGCACTCACCCAGCCTGAGGTGTTAATTCCGGAAGGAAAAATTTCAGCAGCAGCCTTCTTTACATCCGCCTGTGCTATTACCTTCCACTGAACCGATTTATTGTCAGAATTTAATGACATCCGGTTATTTTGCGCAAACGTTTCAATATTGAGTCCGGCCAGCACCGCTAAAACTATTAATAATGATCTCATATGCAATGTGTAAAGAATATTTTATTCAAATTATAATTTCGTAGTTAGAAAAAGGACTTGCAGCCCTTTTTAAAGTTGAGGCAATTAATCTTTACGCAACGGTTTTGCCGGATCGTACACTGCAACAGCTACGCGCGAATCGGCACAACCATAATACAAAAACCATTTTTTCTTGAAGAAAACCAGTCCTTCAATAAAAACCGTTCCGGCCGGGTATTGCCCGCTTTTCTCAAACGACTCTGTCGGCACAAAAAACGGTTTATCAAGACGAGAAACGAGTTTTTCGGGATTTTTAAGGCTGAATAAAGCCTGTCCGGCACAATAAGCCCCGACGGTATAATTGGCATCACCATCGCTTCCCGGAAGATTTTTGCCGTTATACATCAGCAGAATCCCTTTACTGGTAATGATTGAAGGAGGCCCGCATTCAGTAAGCTGGCTGTCAAAATATCCTTTCCGTGGCGACATTAAAATTTTCAGTTCTCCGTTACTTTCGACCAAAGGTTTCCAATTAACCAAATCGGTAGAGGTTGCCGCATAAACGTTGGCTTCGCCCCAGTACATCCAGTACGCGCCGTTAATCTTTGCAATAACCAGTTTCCCTTTTTTAACTTTGGTTAGTACCGATGCCGATTTCGTTGCCATGTTAAAAAACTTTCCCTGATAAGCTTCCCTGAAAACCGGACCCGACTTTTTCCAATGAATCAAATCCTTGGATGTAGCAGCCGCCAAACGGGGAACTTTATTATTCCACTGGGTATAAAGCATTAGGTAAGTTCCATTTTCGGTTACAGCCACGCGCGGGTCTTCGCATCCGCCTCTCCACTCAAACTCTTTCTGGTTATCGTTAGCAGGAAACACAACCGGTTCGCTGTTTCGTTTAACCTTTAATCCATCCGTACTTTCGGCCAGGCCAATACGTGAGGTACGACCGCCTATCCCCTCTCCCGACTTATCCTCGGCACGGTAAAGCACATAAATCTTACCATCCTTGGCAACAGCAGCAGGATTGAAAGTGTCGTTCGATTCCCAATCCAGCGATTTTCCACTCATGGGATCGGTAAACCGCGATTCGCTGTTGGGTAAAATAATGGGGTTCACGCCCGAAGGCCTCACAAAACTACCTAAAGCCCAGGCAGGAAGCTTGCTTTGCGAAGTTTGTCCATGAAGGTTTCCGGCAATCACCAAGAAAACAACAAGTGCTTTTATAATCAGTTTGTTAGTTTGCATATTTCAAGATATTAAAATTCAATCATTACTCAAAAGACGGTGGTTCTATGCTTGTTCCCCATTGTTTATTAGGTTCTTCCGAAAGCTGAAACATAAGTTTTCCGCCATTTTTAATACTGCTCCATGGAATCCAAGTGCTGTTGTAATCTCCCTTATTTAGTTTTAATGAATTGACATACGCTTTCGCGGCATCGCCACCTTCGATAAGCAAAGTTTTACCCGAACCCAGGTGAATTTTAACCATCGGAAATAAAGGACTGTTGATTGAAAAACCAGCCAACCCTGGCACCATTGGATATAGCCCGATGTTTCCAAAAACATACCAGGCACCCATCGCACCAAGGTCGTCGTTACCCGGTAATCCATTGTCGCGGTTCGAGTATTGTACTTTTATGATGCGACGAATAAGAGCCTGCGTTTTATAGGGAGCACCTGCCCAGTTGTAAGTCCAGGGCACCTCAAAATCCGGTTCATTTCCTGAAGCAAACCACTCCTGATTATAACTGGCATCAATGCGTTTAAAGAAATCGTCCAATCGATCTTCGGCCACCTTTTTTCCGCCAATTGTGTTGATGAGTCCTTTAAGATTGTAGGGAATCATCCAGAAATAATTCCTGTAACTGGCTTCTCTCCAGTCTTCATCGTATTTTTTCCAGGTTCCGTCTTCATTTTTGGACTGCAACCAGTTTGTTTGCGGATTATAAAGATTTTTCCATAGCTGAGCCCTTTTCAGGTAAGTGTTATAAAGCGCCTTGTCGTTAAAAGCCTGAAGTGCAAACTGCCCGATGGCAAAATCAGCCGACGTGTATTCGAGCATCATGGAGGCATTCATATATCCCTTTTTGAGATACTGGTCGAGGTACGGGCGGGTTAAAATGTCCTGCGATTTGGTTCCGGGAATTTCGGCTCCGCGTCTCATCACTTCCAAGGCTGCCTTCTTATCAAAGTTATCGGCGCCAAAAGCATAGGCATTAGCTACCAGAATTGCAGTAGGATCGCCCTGCATGATACCGGTCTCGGTATTGGCCATCACCCAACGCGGAAAGCCACCTCCGGAAAGCTGGGCAAAATTAATGATTGAGTTCACCATATCGCCAGTTTCTTTTGGAGCGATCATGCTCACTAACTGAATTTGTGTACGATAGGTATCCCAGTTGCTAAACGAGGTGTAATAATTACGCCCTTCAACTTTATGAACCTTGTTATCGGCCCCCACATATTCGCCGTTCACATCGTTGCAGATGTTGGGGTGAGCCAGTGAATGGTACAGATGAGTATAAAACTGCGTGGTATGATCGGCCGAACCGCCAGCCACTTCAATCTTACCAAGAATCCCGTTCCATGCCGCCATGGCAGCATCCTTAACCTTATTGAAATTCCATGCGGTATTTTCCTCCTTCAAATTTTCGCGTGCATTTTCGAGCGAAACGTAGGAAATACCGAACTTATACTGAATATCCTTATCCGATGAAACATCGAACGTAAAATAGGCCCCGGAATTCTCGCCTTCTACCGAACCAGAACCAGACTGAATTTCTGTCCCTTTCCATGTTCCCGACTTAACGGCTTTGGCATCGAATTCGGCCACAAAATAAACTTTGAACGGTGTGATCGATCCGCAGAACGACCCTCCGTCGGCATAGCCTTCGCAAGTACTTGGACCGATAATTTTGATGGTTGCTTCCTTAATTTTTGTGGCATTTATTCCCGAGCCGATAATAATCGTAGCGGTCTTTTCGGTTGCAGGGTAAGTATAACGGGCCATACCGGTACGTTTTGTCACGGAAAGCTCGCAGGCAATATCGCCCCGCACCTTTACACTATAATATCCTGCAACTGCTTTCTGAACTTTGTACTGAGGGTTTAACTCCATCATGGCATTCGGCGAGGTAGTCAATTCTCCCGCAAGAGGTAATGTCGGGAAATTACCCATATGATCGCAACCAGCGCCACTAAGCTGGTTCACCACAAAGCCCTTTTCCTCAGTAAAAAAAGTTGAAGTAAACTGCACCATCCCGAACGGATACATGGCTCCGGGGAAAGTATAACCGGCCTCAAGGTAACGCTCCGAAATATCATGTCCTTTTCCTTTAGTACCGATGAGCGTGTTTACTTTCTCAGCATAATTGGCTGATTGTTTTTTTTGTGCAAAAAGCGCCAGTTCACCAACAAGCAGCAAACAAAATGCACCAAATAAAATCCTCTTAATTAGCATTTTAATGTAGTTTTAATGACAGATATGATTGGTAGAAATATTTCGCAATTTAAAACGATTTAGCAAAATTTCAAAAATTTAAATTAATGATTTATAGTTCATCACAATTGCACAATTGCAAAACAACAAACACTTATTCAATAAGAATATAAACAACAAATTATCAAGTATTTGAATTTATAAATCGAATTATTACTCAAATTACATCTTTTAAGACCTAGTTATTTCGTAAAATATTTCAACCTGTTATTTAATAATATATTACAAAAACTAAGCCATTAATTGCTAAATCAATTTACTTTATTTCATTAGCGCAAATACGCCCAATATGCCGCTTGCTATTTCAGCATCGACCCGGGTTTGATACCTTTTACCGAAATGTCATCGTATTTAGCCACAGCGCCATAGGTTCTCACACCTATGGCTCCTTTAGAAAAGGAGGTGTCCGTTATTTCAATTACCGGTACTGGCGTTTCATCAATAAATACTTTAATACTTGCGCCCATAGCAACAATTTTCACATGAAACCAGGTATTCGCACGAAAACTGGCATGAGCCGTTTTAATTGGGGTCCAGCTGCCATTTGCTTTTCCTACGACGACATTTCCACTGGCACTAAAACCAACATAATATCCATTGTAAGCGTCGGGGCCGGTTGTAGGACTATTAACGCGAAATAACAAACCGGCATCTCCATCAGAACCTACTTGAATTTTAGCTTCATAACTAAAATCAGAAAACGAGGTTGCAGTTTGTATCGACTTTCCTCCCGGAGCGCCTTCTATATTCGTGGATACGTATTCGCCATTTTCCACCATAAAACTTCCGTTATAATTAACCCAACCCACCTGATTACCATCAGAAAAATCATCGTTAAAAGAAGTTGAAATCAAGGAAGGTTTACCAATGTAAGGCAAACAGGTAACCCTAAGAGTCTGGGCACCAAAAGGAATCAAGGTCACCTTCTCAATTTTACTTTTTGAAACAACCGGACCATACGGAGGATCGTTGGCCATCAACCCGTTAAGAGACAATTTCCAATCGGGCAATAATTTTGCATGCGCGGTCAAGGTAACAGGAGTGACGGCTTGAACGAACGGATTAGCAGGCATATCCGACTTATTGACAGTTATGTTTTTATCGGGATTATTCTTATTGAGCACCAATGCATAATTCCATTTTGTCGTCGGAAGGATTTCGTTTTCGACAAAGCCATTGCCATAATCGGTGCGGGTAATCCAATTTTCTCCTATTTTTAAGGAATACACTAATGGCCCACGCTCAATGCTCACCGAATTATTCACTTCATCATTAACCTTCAGTTTCATTGGGAGTTCCAGCACAACCACGTCGTTATTGTTCCAGATTCGATTAATGGTATAAAAAGTGCCAGGTATAACTTTCTTCTGAACAATCCCATTTACTTTCACAACCGGCGCGGCGCTCCAAGCCGGAATCCTGAATTTCAGAGGGAAAGAGGTTTGTTGACCGGCGGAAACAACAAAGCTTATCTGCTCCTCGAACGGATAATTTGTTTTCTCAACAATGCTAACACTTGATCCATTGGACACTTTCGCGGTTACGTGACAAGGGCCATAAGCCATAGCGGCTAAACCGCCATCATGCGTGGCAGCCCACATATTTTTTACATAATATGGCCACCCCATGTGCATATTGAAACGACAACACGGGTACCCCGAATATGGGCCCTGCAAAAAACCATTATCGTATTCCTGTCCAAAATGAACATTACCAAACTGGCATTTCACCTGGTTAGTTTGGGTATAATAAGCATGGCCTTTAAAATCCTTCCGGAAGGCAGCAGGCAATGCGTTAAAAGCAACTTTCTCCAAAATATCGCCAATGGAAGGATCGCCCAGAATCATCTGAACCTCCTCGCAGCTTTGCATTTGTTCAACCGTGGAGCAGGTTTCTAATCCTGTAACAGAGCTTTTGCCATTAATCATCTCGTTACCAGACTCCATTCCGCAAGGCTGACCATGGTCACGCATAAGACATTCCCGACCATGTTTAAAAGCATCGCGATCAGCTGCATCATTCGATTTTTGATAATATATGGCCGGCATTTTTAGGGCCTGAGGTACATTTACATTGTGCTTGGGCTGGAAGTCGGCACCCAAATACATAAATTTATTATTGGTAAAGATATCTGTCCAATTGTAGGCCTGACTTTTAAGCTTATCGGCCAAATCCAGAAGGAAAGCATCTCCGGTTCTGTTGTAAAGCCAAAAAACTATATCAATGTTATCGCCGGCCCTTGACCGTCCCCAACTACTTAATGGGTTGGCATCGAGCTTACTGTTTTCGTACTGAAAATATTTGGTAAGAAAAGGAATGACACGGGCATCACCTGTTGCCTCGTAAAACTCTTTGATTGCATACAACATTGGCATACGGCACCACCAGTCGGCGTTATTGGCAGGACCAAAATACCCGTCGGCGCTCTGATTATCAATTGACCAATCCACCCATTTCCGGGCTTTTTTTATCAGGTCGCCGTCGTCCAAAACATACGCCAAGGCAATCAGGCCCTTTACGTAATAAGGAACCCGTTCCCAACTATCACCTTTGCCTCCCAGCCAATCGCTGCCAGCTCCAAGGTTTGCATCTTCCTTGTAAAGCATTTCGGCGTTACCGGTGAGCCCATCCTTTTGTAAATTTAACTGGGTAAGAAGCCAACCATCGGCCTTAACCGATGTTATGGGCAAGGGAATAAACGGATTTTCATGCAATGGCGCTTTGTTATTGATGTAATTGAAATTTTGTGCTTCCATCGTTAATGGAAGAATCAACAACATTAATATTCCGGAAATCTTTGACAGCATAATAAAAACAGATTAACAAACAGAATTTCAGTATCTACGAACCGTTTAAAAGACAAGAGAACCTGCACAAGATAAACTCGCGCAGGTTCAGCAATATTATGTTCAATCGAGAAAGAACACTTTTAATAAAGTGTCAAAAAAACTATGGTTTTGTCAGCGAAAAAGGTTTATCATCAACAGACAACCCGCGGTCCAAGGCAGGTTTATCGCCCATTTCGAAGATTAACGTACCGCCGTTTACAATATCCGAATGGCTGAGCCAATTTTTAGAATACGGCTTACCATTGAGCGTTGCCGACTGGATGTACACATTCGACTTATTATTATTTCTGGCTTCGATAACAAATTTTTTTCCGTCTTCCATGGTGATGGTAGCTTTACGGAACACCGGGCTTCCAATAACATACTGGTCGGTTCCAGGACAAACACTGTAAAAACCTAAAGCACTGATCACGTACCACGACGACATCTGCCCCTGATCCTCATCGCCAGGATAACCGTTTTCGGTCGAGTTATAAAGCTTTTCCAAAGCCTCACGAGCATGTTTCTGGGCTTTCCATGGCTGACCAGCATAGTTATACAGGTAAATCATGTGTTGAATAGGTTGATTTCCATGAGCATACTGTCCCATGTTCGCATTTACCATCTCGGTCATCTCGTGAATCATTTGGCCATAAGCCCCAACATTTACCTTGTTTGGCACGCTAAACACCGAGTCGATCTTAGCTACAAACTTATCGTTGCCGCCCATTAAATTGATTAAGCCTTGCACGTCGTGAAATACCGACCATTGCCAATGCCAGGCGTTACCTTCGGTATATGGGCCACCCCAGGAATAAGGATCAAAATTTGACACCCACTCTCCGTTAGCCTTCCGACCGCGCATAAAATTGCTGGTGGAGTCGTACAGGTTCTTGTAATTATACATTTGCTTGGCAAACCTGTCGGCATAAAACGGTTGACCGGTCATTTTAGCCAGTTGATAACCGCAAAAATCATCGTAAGCATATTCCAACGTCTGGGAAAGCGCGCCTTCCGAACCCGGATATGCCACATAACCCAACTGATAATAATCCTTCCAACCAGCACGTCCGTTGGCTCCACCCCATGGGCCTTTGTTATTGGCTTCGTGGAAATAGGCATCAACAGCACGTTTGGGGTCGAATGTCCGAATCCCCTTAACCCAGGCATCGGTCAACAGAGAGATGGCGTGATTTCCAAGCATTCCTCCGGTTTCGCCGGGGAAAGACCAAGCCGGCAACCAGCCACACTGACTCTGAGCATCGAGCAGTGCATTCATATACCTGCCTTCGTAAGTAGGATGAATGATCGTATTTAAAGGAAACTGAGCCCTGAAGGTATCCCAGAAACCATTGTCGGTGTACATATACCCGTCATGTACTTTTCCGTCGTATGGGCTGTAGTAATAGGGTTCTCCATTCTTCTTATATTCAAAAAACTGACGAGAGAAAAGATTGGCATGATACAAGCAGGAATAAAATGTTGCCATTTCCTCTTCGGTTCCGCCTTCGACCAAAACTCTGTTGAATAATTTATTCCACGCATCAGCGCCGGCAGCTTTGGTTTGTTCAAGTTTCGAATATTTGTCCAGTTCCTGATTTAAAGTAAGCTCGGCCTGCTCAATGCTGATATACGATGAAGCAACCTTAGCCTGCACCGTTTCGCCATCTTTAAACTGAATAAAAGCACCAATGCCTTTACCTTCATCGCTTAATTTATTTTCAGACATTTTATTGCCGACATTTTCCCAGGTTCCATAGGCTTTAAAGGGTTTATCGAAAATAATGACGAAATAATTTCGGAAATTCTCAGGTATAAACCGGCCGTTATTTACATAACCCACAATTTTACGTTCCGAGGGAATTATCTCTACTTTGCTCATCCGGGTATACCCATCAAGGACGATATACGACTTTTCTTTGGAAGGAAAGGAAAAACGCAGATGTGCACCACGTTCGGTGGGTGAAATTTCGGTGGTAATATGATTATCGAACGTAACTTTATAATAATTTGGCTTAGCCGTTTCGTTGGAATGACTAAAGGCTGACGCCCGCTCATCTTCATTCACTTTTAGCGCACCTGTTACCGGCATTAGAGAAAATACGGCATAATCATTAACCCATGGGCTGCACTGGTGAGCCTGTTGAAAGCCGCGTATTGTTTTAGCTTTATACGAATATTTCCACCCATCACCATTTTTACCTGTCTGGGGCGACCATGTATGCATTCCAAAAGGCAATGCCGTTGTTACATAAGTATTTCCATAACTCAATGCATAATCCGAATTAGTCCCCTGCAACGTATTTGCATAATGAACCAAATCCTTTTGCTGTGCGTTAACCGCGAACGTTATAAGCAACAGAAATAATAAATTATAAAATTTCATTGTAATTTGTTTATTAAGTTTCAACTAAAGAACAAACCTTTATATTTAAACACAATAATACCAGACATTTGCAACTATTTAACCTTAAAAAATAAAGTCAAATTAGTTACCAATCTGCGCTTTTTCTTTATTGCGATTATTATCAACCCTACAATTCCACCGATCATCAGGCTTAACCCGATCAACTCGGCCTGAGCAAAAGATAATTGCCCGATATGATATTGTTGATTTACCTTGATATGTTCCATCATAAAACGCTCCGTACCATTAAATATCAAGTAGATACAAAACATTAAACCAGCAATCTTTATTCTATTCCTAAATCCCCATAGGATAAAAAACAATATCAGACAAATTGTTGCCTCATAGAAAGAAGTAGGAAAAACCCCGTGAGGCAATTCATAACAATAATTTCCAAAACAATTAGGCATTTGAATTCCCGCATTCAGAACATTATGAGGAAACTTGAAAGACCAGGACCAGTCTGGAATCCAACTTAAAAACGATGGTTTAGGATGCAGATTTACAATCCCCCAGTCTCCGTCACCAGACAATTGACAACCGATGCGACCCACTGCATAAGCAAGCATCATCCCGGGCGAGCCGATGTCGGCCAAATCAATCAATCTCATTCCACGCCGGTAGCCAAAAATAAGATACGCCGCCGCTCCAAAAGTCAGACCTCCGTAAAACGTCCACCCGGTTAATGAAAACAATTGAGTTAAGGGAGCATAAATAAAGCTATGCCAATCTTCCAGACAACAAAAAATCTTTGCTCCTATAAACCCCCAAAAGGCACACCAAAAAACAATGGATGGCATTAATTGGTATGGATGAACTTTTTTTTCTACTATCTGTGGAACGGGGAGTTGTTCGCTTTTCCTGCTTTGATAGGTCAGATAAAAAAAAATCGCACATACGACAATACCTCCTGCAACATTTCCACTTAATGAGAATACATATTTTGCCGGGTTATTTACAAAAAGCCCATAATTTAAGACGGCTCCAATCAGTTTAAACCCGATTAAAAACCCAACAAACGAATTAAATAACAATTCAGGCACCGAGGCTGGTTTCCCAACAATCTCCTGCTTTTTAAATGGTTTAATAACTCCGAGTTGTTCCTTTCGTTTAAATTCACTTTTAAAAACAACATAAGCCAGAACAAACGCAAGAGCTTCAAAAAGTCCAAACGTCTGCACCGGCAGCTTTATGTTTAACCCAAATAAATAATTGATAATGTGAGATAAGGTAGGAAACATTAATTAGTTGAATGAATTAGTAATAATGAAAATGTACAAATCTAAAATTGATACAATAAATCTATTTAAATAATAGGATGTAAAAAACTTTACACCCTATTATCAAACACACTAAACACTAACACTAATTTAATCCACCTTTTTATAATAAGATAACTGGCATAGCATTTATTACAAACCAATCTGAACACCGAAATTCACAACCCGTTGATTTAAGTAGGCATCGCCTGCTGTATTGGAAGTTACTTCCGGGTCTTGCTGATACAGAGAATAGTTGGTCCATGTAAGTAAATTGTAGCCACTCAAGTACAAGCGAATGTTTTTAATTTTAAATGGAAGCACTTTTTCGGGCAGCTGATATCCCAGTTCTACAGTTTTAAGCCTTACATACGTAGCATCTTTCAACCAAAAATCCGACATATACGAAGATGGGCTGTTGATGGTTGTAGGGTTAGTACTAAGCCTTGGAAATTTGGCACTTGCACTATTTTCAACAGTCCACCTCTGCTGATGAATTGGCTGAAACTGACTCTGAAAAGGTTCTATACCGGTTCCGGTTACACTTAAGCTATATCCTGTAGTTCCCTGAAACAATACACTAAAGCTAAACCCTTTATAATTACCCGCAAGCGTAAGTCCAAACGAAGTATTGGGCAAATTTGGCTTTCCAATAGCTCGTTTGTCATATTGGTCAATTACTCCGTCTCCATTCAAATCCTGATACTTTAAGTCTCCCGGAACGATCTTGCTTCCGGTAACCGGTTTGGGGCTATTATCGATATCTGCCTGATCCTTGTAAAAACCTAAACAATGGAATCCAAAAGGTTGACCAATAGAAGTTCCGGTAACAGCTAACCAAGGATAGGCCGGAGATGGTTCTGCCTGGTAAATTATTTTATTCTTAGCATAAGACAGTACTCCGGTTATAGAATAATTAAACTTGCCAATATTATTACGGAAAGCAAGCTGTCCGTCAACACCATGGTTTCTTACTTTAGCAATATTGGTAGGCGAAACTCCGATACCTGCAATGATTGGAAAAGCCTGATTAGACATCAACTGATCATACCGAAGATTGTTAAAATACTCCCAAGTCATCGAAATCCTATTTTTAAACATATTCAATTCAATCCCGACGTTCAACTCCTTTTGTTTCTCCCAGGTAACGTTTAAATTTCCTAAGTCACCTTCTTTAATTGAACCTAAAGCAGTTGGAGATTCTCCAAAGGAATAATTTGAACCAGCCTTGTAAACCTGTTGGTATAAATAACGGTTACTGGTAACTTTATCGGAACCTGTAAGCCCATAAGATCCTTTAAATTTTAACAGATCTACAAACTTAAACCGTTCACTAAAAAAGCGCTCATTAGAAAGAACATATGCGGCAGAAACAGCAGGGAATAAGCCATACCTTTTACTTGAAGCAAACCTGTCGGTTCCATTATATCCTCCATTAAAATCAATTAAATACTTTTGTTTGTAATCGTAACCCGCACGAAAGGTCACCCCCTGAAAATTTTGGGGTATCCAGTTCGAACTTTGATCGTCTGTTTTTTCTTTATACGATTCTCTGTTGTACAGCAGAAGCGAAGAAAAATGATGATTACCAAAGGTACGGTCGTAGTTTAAACGAGCCAGGATATTTACACGGTTGTTATAAACACCCTCATAGGCCTTCAATGTATAACTACCTTCTGTATAACTACTTCCATGCAAGGTGTAAGTTCCACTAGCAGGATCATAAAGATACGATGGAGGCTCATCACGGCTTTCTTCACGCGTATTTGATTCAACACTGGCATATGCAACCTGGGATGAAAAAGAAAGTCCCTTGGTAACTGCGTCCAGCTTTTCAGTTATTCCAAAAAGGACATTCATGTCATTTCTCCGTTCAAGCGAATACCCCTGAGATGCAAGTCTGGAATTGATTGTTGGGTGCTGGTCTTTAGTATCGCTGGCATAAGCATAAGTGTCGTTAGGGTTAAGAAAAGGTGCGGAATATGGATGAATTTTGCTGAAGTCAAAAACTTCAGAAACCACATTTCCGGCAAAAGGAGAATTAATCTGGCTCAAACGACCCGTTATATCCAAACGGACATTTAAGTTTTTGGAAGCCTGAATGTCCAAGTTAGACCGAAAATTAAACCTTCTAAAGTAATAGTTGTTATCGACGGTACTTCCGGCATTATATATATCATTAAAATGTCTCACTGCACCATCTTGCGACAAAGCTCCTCCGGAAACAAAATATTTCACCGTTGCATTACCTCCCGAAATATCAATATTGCCGTTCCGTTGCATTGAACTTGGTTTAAAAATCTTGTCGTACCAGTTTACATCCGGGTGTCCATAAGGATCATCGCCGGTTTTAAAATGATCCAAATCAGCTTGTGTAAACTTAGGGGTTAAACCATCATTAGTATAAGCTTCGTTAACCAGCAAAGCTGATTCATAAGCATTGAGAAAATGCAGCTTTTTTACAGGGGTTTGAAGTCCAGATTCTAGTCTTACATTTATTTTCGGAGCTCCGGCTTCACCTCTTCTGGTGGTTACCACAAGAACGCCATTAGCACCTTTAATACCATATACAGCTGTTGTTGACGCATCTTTAAGCAATGATATACTTTCAATTTCATTTACATTAATCTGACTAAGCTGTTCATAAGTGTATTGAATATCATCAACAATAATCAAAGGCTGATTTCCGTCCGGATTTAATGAGCTTACCCCGCGGATAAAAAAGTCAGAGGCGTCCTTTCCCGGCTGTCCGGAACGTTGCTGAGAAAAGAAGCCTGGCAACTTACCTGTTAATGCATTCTGAACACTGGAAGTTGGCACCTCCCTAATTTGCGATGCCTTAATAGCACTTACCGACCCTGTGTTAGTAAGCTTCTTTGCAGTTCCATAACCAACTACAACAACTTCGTCGAGACTTTGGTCGCTTGGTTGCAAAACAACTTCAAGTATTTGTCCACTCTTTATTTTCCGTTCCTGTTCCAAAAAACCAATCGAGTTAAAAATAAGAACATTGGAAGTTCCTTTTAAGGTAATCGTAAACTTACCATCGCTATTGGTTATACCAACACCTCCGCCTCCTTTTTCTTTAATTGTCACACCCGGCAAAGGTCCTAATGCATCTTTTACAACACCGGAAACCTTTACCTGTGCCTCTAAAACAGAGGGACTTATTAAAAGAATAAGCAGAAAAATATATAAGTATCTTTTCATAATTTCTGATTTTACTTGGTTATTTACTAATTACCATTGTGGATTCTGAACCATATTCTTATTTTTCATTACCTCTGAATAAGGAATAGGGGCAAAATACATCTTAGCCGTAAACGCCATCTGAAGAACAGGGGTTTGTTGATAAGTAAGCGTACCTGAAGCTAATTTATAAATAAGCGCACCATGCAACATTTTATTAAAAGTTGTTTCGGCTTCTTTCCATCTCCTTACATCCCAATATCGATGTTCTTCAAAGGCAAGTTCTTTCCGTCGCTCATTATGAATGATAGTACGCATCGCTTCTTTCGTTAAACCGGTATTAAGACTATATGGATTTAATCCAGCTCTTTTCCTGATAGCTTCAACGGCATCGTAAACAGACTGATCAGGAGCAGCTAAATACTCATTTTGAGCCTCAGCATAATTAAGCAGGACTTCTGCATACCTGAATAAAATATAGTCATGATTATGATTTGAATAAGTTGCAGTAGTTTCAAAATCGCCCATAAACTTACGGAGATAATAAGCGGTACGGGTCTGTTGTTTTGTCCCTCCGGGTTTATCAGCCCCATTTTCGAACGTTTCTATGGACCGGTTTAACCACGGTGCAGCATTGTACAAGAATGTCTTATAGAATCTGGGATCCCTGTTAATGTAAGGATTCAATGAATTATACCCTGAACCAGCATCAGTAATATCTTTCCCATTTGCCATCCCAAATGCATCTACCAGCTCTTGGGTTGGACTTGTGTGTCCATTCCCCGGGGTAGTTCCAACCGGACCATTGGCGGTTTCAATATCCGTATTATTTCCTCCTTGTTTGGCAAAAATGCGTTCCGTATTCATTTGTGTAATGAATACATCTTTAAATGCCGGAACAAGACTAAATACATTCAGATCCATTACTGCTTTGGCAGCCTTAGCAGCCAAATTCCAACGATCTGCAGAATAATCCGTATAACCGGTTAAAACATTCGATCCATCAATATTACCTCCATTATACAGTGGACTTGCGGCATACAATAAAACTCTTGCTTTTAATGCTAATGCAGCTGCCTTGGTTGGTCGTTCAATATTTGAGGCATCAACCGGATTGGGGAGCAAACTATCTTTTATTGCATCACACTCATCACTGATAAACTTGACACAATCTTCAAAAGAGCTCCTTGGAATATTCAAATCATCGCCCAACTGATAAACTTTATCACCCAGCAACGGAACTCCCCCATAGCGTTTTACCAATTCAAAATAAAATAATGCTCTTAAATATTTAGCCTCAGCTTTCCAGACATGGTTAAAAGGTGTGCCATTGGCCAGTTTTCCTTTAAGGGGTACATTATCTATATTCGTAATAAAAATATTGGTTTGCCGTATGCCTGCATAATAATTTGACCATTGATCATCAGGAAACCCGGTAGAAGTATAAGTACCTGTTGCCAATTGTTGCACCGAAGTATTTGTAGTATTGGATGAAATAGCATCATCCGTAGCTGCATCTAAAAAATCACCGCCAACCCTGTTATATAAACTGGGAAGATATGTGTATGTGTCATATAAAAACCTACGGGCATCTACCCCTGCAGAGTCATGTCTATCGAATAGCAGATCTAGTGTTTCTTGTTCAACAGGAACATCTTCAAGCGAGCTCTTACAGGATGCTGCACATACAACTACAACTGCCACCCAAAGTAATTTATAAATATATTTTTTCATCTTCATTAATTTAAGAGTCTATAGCTTAATATTTATACCCGCATTTATAATCCTTTGGATAGGATATGAGGTAGTTCCATTAATCTCAGGATCTAATCTGTCATACGGAGTTACTGTAAACAAATTCTGGGCATTAGCAAAAATTCTTATTCCTGAAACTTTTAGCCTGTTATTCGCTTTTAATTGGAAAGTATATCCTATGTCGATATTTTTAACTCTAAAATATTCACCAGAACGAGTCCAAAAACTCGAATTATTGAGATATGGTGTATTGTTAGCATTAAACCCTACCGTTAATCGGGGATATGTTGCTGTGGCGGCAGTTTCCGGAGTCCATCGTCCAAGCATAAAATCATATCCTTGATCTTTCCCTCCAGCCCCGAATGAATAATCGGTTTGCTGATAGGTTCTGTTCTTAACTCCCTGCAAAAGAACGCTGAAATCAAATCCCTTAAAACTAAAGCCCAATGTTGCCCCATAATAAATAATTGGTTTGGTATTGCCAATCACAGTCTGGTCAAATTGGTCAATAACACCGTCTCCATTCAGGTCTACCAGCTTTATATCCCCTGGATACACTTTTGTACCGGCAAGCAAAGGTGCTTTACTTGCTTCATCCTGTGTCTGAATCAAGCCATTAGCCAAATAGCCGAACGTTTGTCCAACAGGCTTTCCGGTATGCTTGTTCCAGTCATATTTTTGCTGAAGTTCATCCATGTATAAAACCTCAGTTTTCATACGCGAAGCATTGGCTGTAACAAAGAAATTAAGATTACCGACATGATCCTGATAGGTCACCTGAAGTTCCTGCCCGGTATATAAATTCTTGCCAAGATTTTCATTCGGATAAGAGTACCCCATCAACTGAGTATTAGAACCTCGCTGCTGAAGCAAATCATAATAAACATCATAATAGTAATCAAAAACCACTTTCAAGCGCGATTTTAAGAAAGCCATATCCGCGCCAACGTCTAGTTTATGAGCCTTTTCCCAGGTTGCATTTACATTTGCAAGGTTCAATTCATGCACTCCCCATACCATACTATACGAAGAACCTCCTGCATATCCATTGGTACCATCCTGTCCGAAGGCATGCCGCCAGGTAAAATAGCCAAGTGCTCCTTCATTACTATTACCGGTTAGCCCGTACGTACCCCTCACTTTCAAGAGGTCTATCCAGCTTACATTATCCTTTAAAAAAGATTCTTCCGCTATATTCCAACCCAACCCTCCAGCATAAAATAAACCGAACTGATGTCCAGGCTGAAAACGGTCAAAACCTGCATAATTCAATGCTGCTTCTACGAAATACTTTTGTTTATAATTATAATTGCCCGTAGCTGCAAGGTTATAATATGTCTCGGGCAAATCGAACTGGTAAGTTGCTCGTTGTTGATCAGCGAAAATCATTCCTCCAAACTGATGATCGCCGATTTTGGAATCATAACCCAAGGATGCCTGCGAATAAAAAGTCTGAACTGTAGACGTCATACCAAAAGTATTCGATTGGTCAGCTATAGCCCCATACCGGGTATAAGCCGTATCACCCGAAGCATTCAACGATAGATCATAAACCGGTTGTTGAGATTTTCTGGTTATCAAACTGGAAGAGGTTGTAGATGCATTCACTTTAAATTTTGCGTATAACCCTGGCAACCAATGATCAAACTTATATTTCAAATCGAGGTTTGCCATAAGGTCTCGGGTATTATCCAATAAATAACCTGACCCTGCAGTTTGTTGATAAAGATTTGTGTTATAAGTAGAAGAACCACCGTAAGATCCATTCGGATTAAATACCGGGTAGGCATAATTGGGCGTTGAATAAAGTGAACTAAGAACCGTTGAAGTTCCAGCCCCTGGTTGACACCCTTCCTGAATACGTCCAAACACCTGTAATCCAATAGTCAATTCATTTGTAACATCAATATCTACGCTCGAATTTATAAGATAACGATCTAACTTTAAATTGGTATTATAACTAACGGTAGGAGACGTTTTAAACATCCCCAGCTGATCCAAATAACTAAGAGATATTGAGTATCTGGCATTTTTCAGCCCTCCACTTACATTAAGATTGTATTTTGTTATCGGAGCATTATCCCTGGTTATCGTATTATACCAGTTTACATCCGGATACATATAGGGCGACGATCCATTGCGAAATGTATTAAAATCATCAGATGAAAAAGCTTTCAATTTTCCATCATTCTGGAGGGCCTCATTATACAAATACGCATATTGATAAGAAGATAACGGTTTAGGCGTTTTCAAACGGTTTTGAACTCCTGTTTCAAATGTAAATGAAAGTTTTGGAGCCCCAGCCACACCCTTTTTGGTAGTAACCTGTAACACTCCCCGCGAACTTTTTTGCCCCAGCAAAAGGCTCGACAATGCATCTTTTAGTACAGTTACAGATTCAATACTTTCGGGATCCAGCGAATAGATATCACGTTGAACTCCATCAACGATTGTAACCGGACTCTGCCCCCTTAAGGCAAAGGCTATCTCAGAATTATCACTGTTACTGGATGTATATTTAGTAGCACTGCTAGGCAACCAACCAGCTAAATCCAAATGAGTGATTGCGTCTGTTTTTGCCACCCGAAACCCGCTTACTTCCTGGGTATAAAACCCGGCAATGCGTCCAGTTAATGCATTCAAATATAACGGAGTTGGAGTAGTTGACAATTGACGGGTATAAACCGAAGAAACCGATCCTACAACTTCTTTCAAATCTTTTTCATCGTACAAAACGCCAATTTTATCAGGAGACTTTAAATAGCTATCCTGTAACCTTACTGTTAATGAATTATTATTTTTTACAATAACAGTTTTCGAATCATAACCATTACGGTCAAGGGTTACCTTTTGTCCGGGAACAGCCTCAGATAGATTGAATAATCCATATACATTACTGGTTCCTAACACTTTTCCATCTTTTGTCGCAACGTGAACCCCCTCTAAGGGACGCCCGAACTCATCGAGAACTGTACCTTTCCCTTCGCGCTGGATCATATTTGTCGAATCTTTTCCTGAGATATGCCTGGCATTTGCATTGTACCAACTCAGAGAAACCAATACGGTCCCTATAGTGCATATTTTTAAGCAGTATTTTAACATATTAATCATTTTTTAGATCAATTTTAGGTATATCAGTCAATAACATCTTGTTATTCAATTGTCTGAACACGTAAATGTGTATTTAAAAGGATCAGAGGTATTGCCATAACCGACCTTAGCATTTCCAGTGGCATCTGTATAATAGTATTCTATATGATCTATTGTCTTACCACTGCTTATACCGAAAAAGCCCCTTGGCCACATGTCAAATCTGAATTTTTCACCTCCTAAAGAAGTTAACTTAGTTCTGAATGTCTGCTCACAAACACTGAATTCTTCCCCTGTTGTAGTAACTGCTTTTCCGCAAAAATAAATATCAGTACTATTACTTAAACCGGTAGAAACAACCGCATTATCATAAGTCAAGGTAATAATGTCATTGTCAAGGGCACTTCCACTTACGGGATTGACAGAACTCAGCTGAGGATTACAAAAATCAACAATATCGCCAACACCTCCGCTTACCGGGAAACAACTGGAAAAAAAGGTTTTGTTATAATCATCAGAACTACTACTTAACCCTTCATGCGATGTCCCATAATAGAACCCAAGTTTGACTAACATATTTTGAGGTCCTAATTTTGAGTTGACCACTACATCAAAATCAAAATTTTGTTGATTTGAAAGGGTATAAGCTGTGTTACTTCTAAACATAACCCACTCAACGTCATCAACTAAATTACCCCCAATTCCAAGCTTCTTTTTAGCTGCATCAGCCCAAGGCAATCCACTATTTGGTTCGATTTCCGAGGAAGGGATAAGCGACATAGTTTCGCCACCAATCTGACTGGTAAAAGAAACAGTAGTATTTTGACCAGCATGCCAGCTCTTAGGAGCAAGAAATCCTATAACTAACTTGGTAGTATAAGTACCACTTGTCATCACGGGATTCACCCCACAATGAATTGTAAATGTTGACACTTGATTGGCTGTTCCATAGCTGGGCACATCTACTCCATGCAAAATCAAGGCACATTGCACCAGAAACACAACAACGACCAAGCCAACTCCTAGAATTACCTGTTTTATATTAATTCTACCTATTTTTTTCATCTTCAAATATTTTATTGTGCTTTTTCAAAATAATATTCATATGCATTTTTGGAACAGCCCGGACTAAACTTCAATCTAATTTGTCGTTGTCCGTTAACAATAGGATAGTCGAAATTTACCTTACTTTCAGAAGTTGAATTTTGAGGTAAAAACTTCATAAAGAAGGGATATTGAGGATCATCAAAACTATAGGTTCCAGGATTAGTAACTAAAAAAGAAAATTGATCCTGAAGCGTATAAGTATTGTCGGCATTAAAAATGATCCGGAACTTACTGATATCTAATCTTGTTGTCATATCCTCTCCATTTCTGGTAAGTTGTACAATTTTCCAAGAGCCTACAACATTCTTTGTAGATTCTGCAATTGTTGCTATATCCTTTTGGCAGGAAGTAAAAAGAAATGCACACAAACCCAGGCAGGCACATAAAAATTTCTTGATATTATCTTTTTTCATAATTGAAATTTTAGATTTGAATATTGGTCTTAATATCCGGGATTTTGCAATAGTTTAGGATCCTTTGAAACTTCCGATTCAGGGATTGGCCACAAATACATTTTATCAACAAAATTGTGTTTCCGGACTTCTATTGTTTTATAGGTAGTTCCACTGGCTGTTTTGGTAGGTTCAGTTCCATGCATCATCACATTATCAGTTTGCGAGGCAATTTTCCATCTCCGGACATCCCAAAAGCGATGGCCTTCAAATGCCAGTTCCACCCGTCTTTCGGTCTGTATTACTTTTCGCATATCGGCCTGTGTGAGCCCTGCGGTAAGTTTATAGGGATTCAGACCTGCTCGTTGGCGAATGGCCTCCACTGCATCATAAACCTGTTGATCAGGAGCATCCAAGTATTCGTTTCTTGCTTCGGCAAAATTCAGCAATACTTCGGCATACCTGATTAACGGCATACAACGGGGTGTCAGCGTATTAAACCATGATGGTGCCACGGTTTGATCTACCATCTTATATGGATAATAACCGGTTAACGTTCCTTTGTAAATAGCATCTACCCCGGATGTAACCTTAGACGGATTGGTAGCATCGATATAAAGATTTACAGGAAATTGCATTATTTCCGGACGACGCATAACCGGAGTCTGATCGTGAATGACTGAATAATTAAAACGAGGATCTCGGTTACTGTATGGGTTATTGGAATCGTATCCTGAAGCAGGATCTGTTATGGGCAATCCATTATTCATTCCAAAAGCATTGATAAACTCAAGATACGGGAAGGTTATAGGTTTAGACATCGTTGATGGAGGAAGCCAGATATCTTCCAGATCTCGGTTATTATCCTTCATCTTCGCAAAAATCATTTCGGAGCTCTTTCGCAATGTAAATACTTTATAAAAGCCATAGCCCGGAGCCGTTGTATTATCTATATATAACGAATATTGCCCACCCATAACTTCGAGAGCTGCGTCTTGAGCAAGTTTCCATCGGGTCTTATCATAAGTTGGATAACCTGTCAAAGACTTTAAAGGCTCAGAAGTTGCAATTCCGCCACCATTAAACAGGGGGCTTGCAGCATACAACAAAATCCTTGCTTTCAAACTCTTACAAGCAGCTTTATTCACTCTACCGTATTCATTTCCTGTTTGTACCCAAGGAAGATAGGCCGCAGCTGAATCGCATTCCTGTGTAATATAATTAACACATTTTTCGTAAGTATCCCGCACCTGTGGAATAACATCAGAAGCGGTATAAAGGGTATCTCCAACCAACGGAACACCACCATAGTGCTCCACTAAAATAAAATAATACCAAGCTCTTAAAAATCTCGCCTCGGCTTTTACCCTTTTCTTTAAAGTAACTGTTAATGGTGCAGTTGGCAAATGCTTTAAAAACATATTAACGGCGCGAATGTCAGAATAACAGTTTTGCCATGCATCCTTGGACACAATGGAGGAGTTGACCGTACCACTAACAAACTGAATAAAGGTATTTCCCCCGCCCGACACATAAGCTTCCGACTCATCGCAGGCAGATTCTAGTCCGGGATAAGTTGTATAAATATTAGAAAATCGGGTAGGACTAGAACTAAAACCAACATCGGAATAGATGCCATTTAAGAAATTCATTGTATAAGCACTGTCGGCAAATACCGTCTGCTCATTTAGTGTCGTAGATTGGGTTTGATCCAAAAAGCTTTCCTTTTTACAGGAACTAATGGATAAACTCACGAGTGCGCAAAACACAGTGACAAAATAGATTTTCTTCATAACAAAATAGTTTACACAAATTAAGAGTTGAAATAGTAAAAGTTACTGAAAAAAAACTCCAATAACCATTTTCTTTTTACAATCCGAAGATTGATAGTGCTAAAAGCAAATCGCTCTAATATCAAAATATCAACTTAAACGATTTAGCATTAAGTTAAAAACAGAGAAGACGAATAGTAAATGAGCAACAGAAGATAATTGTCAATACTCTTATTGACTTGGGTAGTTCTTGATTTTAGTTTTACATGCATAATTAATAGTTAATAGTCAGATTTTTTCTATCAATAAATTTGAGTTTCGTAGTAAATTTCTCACAATAATTTTGTGCTAAAATAACACCAGAAAAACGTTTTAGCAAATTTTTTTATTCTTTTTTTACTAAAACGTTTCATTAAATTCATAAAAAGAATCCGCTTCGCTACCGGCTTAGCACACCAAAGACAAAATATTGTTTATCACACAATTGCATTTGTAGTTTTAATACTCTAGTAAACCACAATTAATATACTGACCACCGGTTATTTGATGACAATGAACTGCGATCGTGTTCTTTCCGACTTTTAGAATACTATTAACCAGCTTTTGGGTCTTTACAGGTTGGTATTTCCCACATATCCGTCTACAGAAACATTAATATAGATCAGCATCGCCGCCGTAAATTTGATGAGCAAAGCAAGTTTCTTATCAAATTTACGACGAATCCAAATATTTGTGGATTTTCAAAGGGTATGGAAAGACTTCACTCTATTTGCTCTTTATAAACATTTTTGTTTGCAATGTATTATCAACCTTTAACCTTAATAAATATGCTCCGGGAGTGAGATCTGAAACATCAACAGTTTTCCCAAAGACTTCTTTAAGCTTCACGCTCTGCATATTATAAACTTCAAGTTCGGCATTATTAGCCAATCCGTTTATATACAAAATATTAGATACGGGATTAGGATATAATGAAATAACTGAAGTGGCAAGGTTTTTACTATTTTCAATAGCTGTAATTGAAGCGGATGGTAACGCAATAATCCATTGTTGATTGGTCTGATTGAGATAATCCCACTGATTGGCCCCTGCCCCATTGGAAAGATCGGCAGATGCGATCTCCATAGCGCGTCCGCTGTTGCGGTTAATTAATCTAAAATGTTCGGTATCGACACTGTCTATTGTCCATTTCTGATTATAACCATTGTCATAGGTTCCTAATTGAACGGTTCCGCCGTTATCCATCGATGCATAACTTACTTCCAACGCTTTACCGCTAACCGCGTCAGTTATTTTATAATACCCTTCGCCTACATCAGTAATTACCCAAAGTTGATTAGCCCCGTTAATGTAGCTGCTCTGCTCCACCTTTATCCCGTTGGCATTTACCTGCAACGCTTTATTGCTGTGACGGGCAATAATCTTATAGGTTTTCCCGGATTCGACAGTTTTATTGCTCCGGTTGGTATATGGTGAAATTTTCAACAAATCAGCTTGCACATATCGGGGCCAATAAAAATATTTATCGTTAAAGGCCGGCCCCCACTTTTCATAGCAGTTCACCGAATAGGATATGGAATATTTCCCAGGAGTATATAAATCGTCGTGAATATTAGGCATGTAATTCCAGTAATTAACCTCTTCGGGAACCTGGAAAAGCAGGATAGATTTAGTCCATGGGCCAACAGGTGTCGGGGCAAACGTAAGCTTCTCTTGTCCGCTCATGGCATCATTTGTCACCAGCACATAATTACCAGGACCCAGCTTTTTGGCTCCATTGGCCACATAGGAACATACATGGCTGGCACTGTCTTTATTGGTATACCATCCGTACTTGGTATTATAAAACTGCCAGGGAGTATTAGCCCCTATCAGATCGCCCTTTTTTGCCCGTGCAATTTTAGTATAACCTCCCAGACCGGCATTTACACCACCATAGAGATAATAATAGTCGCCATCATCTATGATGGTTTCATAATCATACCCGACAGACATCCTGTCTATTTTCTCCAATCCTAATGTAGATAAATTAAAGGTTGCCAAATAATTCCTACCGGTTGTTTGCGTTGCATCGCTTCCTGCCGGATAATCAACTTCCACAAGCATCTCTTTCAGTTTTCCTCCTTCAACAACTCCGTCGGCAACCCAATACAACTGATTGGGATAACCGTTAGGATCGGGTTCTGTCGGAATAAAAAATGTATTGCCATTTCCGCCTGTTGTGCTATACATGGTTGAGAGTTTTTTATTTTTATCATGAACAACCATTGCGTTCCGAACAAAATTTCCATTCGGAAAAACATTTTCGAAAGGATTATTATTTCCTATAAAAGAATCATTAAAAAACCAGGCTACGCGTCCATCGGGCAATGTTACCGAGACATCATTATCGCCAGTGTACCATCCATTCCCGGTTCTATTATAATGCCACATATAAGATGTATAAACATCGATTGTTCCGTTTGATTGATCTAGAACCTCAACATCGTCGATATAATAATCGGAAACGGACTGAAAATAAAACTGTAATTTTACCGATGAACTCTTGGCTTTAAAAGGAAAATGATATTGATGCCATCCCCCGTGGCTATCGTTTTTCGTAGAAGTTTTCGCAGGATCATCATACCAACCTATGCGTGTTCTGAAATGACACTTTATCGTATCGTTTCCATCGATTATTGCGGCAACCAGGCTCGCCTCATCGACTTTGGACCTAGCCCAGAACTGCAGTAAATGAATTGAATCCTTGCTGGCGTCGAAAACTGTCGATGTTTGAACGGAAGAAACTTTACTTCCAAGGGCTGTTACCGAAGCTTTTAACGATTTGTAGCCAGTATGCACCACCGAATCGACGGTATTCACCCCAAAGGTTGCCGCTCCGCCATCAGATGCAGAACTGACCCACCCGGTTAGGTCAGCTTCAAAACTACCGTTAGAAATAATTCGAGGCTTACACGGAATATCTGCACTTGCTGCTACCGATGGTAATTCAACAGGATAATCTCCGACAGGCGACCGAAAATAATATGTGGTATTTTTTTCGATATTCTCAGTTGGTTTAATTACCCATTCGTATTCTGTTTTAGTCTTGCTTTTAAGCATCTGATAATTTTCCTCACTGCTTACAAGCACTTTCCCATTTTTGAATAAATTAGCCGAGCTCCCGGTCAATTGCTGGGTAGTAGTTTGTCCATCTTTTACAAAATCATTTTTGCAAGCTAACATAAATTCGGAATTACCAGCAATATAACCTACCCGCTTCCATGGGCCGCGTTTATTGGTGGCAAACTGCAATTCCTTATCAAAATTCAGACTATCCCCGGTATTATTATCCAATTCCAACCGTAAGCGTAACGTATTTAAATCATTAAGCGTTATTGTAGTATTCTCCGCAGCTTTCCATGTTGCCGATGTTTCCGTACCATTATCATTTCGCCATCGCCAATTTCGTTGACTAATATAACTGGCATTTAATGTATTAAAACAACCTAAAAGCAGTAGTGCAAAAAAGAAATTTTTCATAAAATCGATTTTTCATTAATTAGTTGATAGTTGTGGGTTATTATTATTTATTGAATTAGGTTCGAAATTTTAAAACTGAAAAAACTATAACAATCATAGCACAGACACCCAAAAACAACTTACGAAATAAGAAAGAGTTATATTTAAAGTTATTAGGGTGAATATTAACAAGTTTAATGAAGGGCGACGAACTTTGCTGCTGCATTTGAATCCTTCCCGAAGCTTCCACCAGTCCGGAAATCCCATAATTACTGTTTACGGCAATATCCTTACGAGTTTCAATAGCCCTTAACCTTAAATTGTAGAAATGAAGTCCAACAATATAAGAATCCCGAAACCAACCGTCGTTACTGAGCGTTAAAAAAAATTGGGCTCCTTTTTTAATCATATCCTCAGGCGATTTTTCCAGTGTCGCCTCATTGCAAATCATAATTCCTGCTTTTCCAAACGGAGTATTCAAAGGTTGCGCATAATCTCCCGGACACGCACTTGAGCCATCACCCGATAAGAAAGGGATTAAAATGCCGCCAACCGGTTTTTCGATAAAATCCAATAAAAACCGCTTATCGTACCTTCCTGCAACCAGCCCGTCCGGAAGCAAGCAATATACTGAGTTACAAACCTGTTTTTCTGAATAATCACTATTGATTCCAATAACATGGGTTATTCCGGCAGACGCAGAAATCCTACAAACTTCCTTTACAAAATCGTCATCTGTCCGGTATGTCCAAGGTACAGAACTCTCAGACCATAAAGCAAGCTGAGGCTTTAACCGCACAGCTTCTTTCTCTAATTCAAGAAGCCTGTTTACCAGGATATTGCCATTATTATTATCCCATTTCATTTCCGGAGGAAAATTTTCGGCAAGTATGGCTACTTTAATGGTGTTTGACCTGTTGATGGATTCTTTATAACCAACCAGAATAGTATAGCCGATAAGCATGTAAACCAGCATAATACTGCCAGGAACAAGTAACTGTTTCCATTGACGCGCAGCAACAAACTCGGAAATCAAAAAATTAACAAAAACGATTACAAACGAAATTACAGGAAGTCCAAACACCGATGCCAACTGTATTGCACTTAGATTCTTCAAAACGCCAAAGCCCGTATTATATGCAAACCACGGCATCCCGGGGAAAATACTGTTTAAGCCGGCCTCTCCCAGCGTCCATACCGAGGATACCAGCAAGGCATTCAGCAAAACGGACAACATGGGCGAACGCAGGGATACCCTCACTAAATTCACCGACGTACCTATAACTGCCCAATAGACGCAGAAGATTAAAGAAGAAAGAAGGAAAACGAGCAGACCGTAAACAACACTTGCTCCGGTAAATTTTTCGGCCCCGGGAATCATCCAATAAAATGTAGGAATTGAAAGCCCTGCACCAAAAGCTATCCCGACCTGTATTGATTGCTTAATCGTTTTAGCTTTTAGGAAAATAAAAAAAAGCACATAGCATACCCAAGCAAGCAGAAATACCATGTGCAACACAGCACAAAAGGATAGTATTCCGCTTACAAAGGCGAACCAATACGGTTTCTTTAAAAAATTATTTAACATTTAAACATCTATTAATCTATCATTTCCAGTTAAACACCCTTATAAAATAGGGTCTGTACATATCAGCACTTCCGGGAGCATTAAAATTATCCCAAAAATCGACCGGATTAACATTATACGATATCACCAACTCTCCACCCTTGGACAACACCGGGTGCAGACAGGCATTATAGGTAATAATCTTGCTTCCATCATATTTATCGGGTATCCGGTATATGGTCCGTTTATTCAACCATGGCCCTACAGGTGATGCAGCCTCATAGAGATAAATATCCTGTCCCATAACCTGCTGACTAACCAAATAAAACTTACATCCATCCTGAAAGACATTAGGCTGCGGAGAAATATTCTGCCCTATAGAATAATTGTCCGGTTGATCCGCCCAGCCATTGCGGGTATAGAACTCCCATTTGCCGCTAATATCGTGGTTTGCCGCCCGGGCAACAGTAAGATTGGCATTTGTAGTTCCGTACAAATACGTATATCCGTCGGGAGCATCAAAAATGCCGGAGCCATAACACACGTCTCCAACGGTTTTATCTTTTACAATTTGTATCAAACGAAAATCGGGGAGAGAAAATATAGCAAGGTCCGTAGACATATTTTTAAAATCCCAGGCTCCGGGTCCCGTTTTTTGGATATGGCCCAGGAGCTTATAATACTTCCCATCGTGTACCAATCCGGCTGCAGACCAATACCAGTCTTTATCTCCTGCAGGATTATCCGGATATTCAATCCACGACTTCGACTTAGCTTCTTTCCCGGGATTAAGCTGAATGAATTCGGTCTTCTTCGGATCAGGTTGCAGGATGCCGGCATTATGCACAAAAGCATTATCAACACGGGCTCTGTCTGGTTTTACCTGTCCAAAAAAACTATCCTGAAATGACCATAAAATCCGGCCATCGGGAAGCAACAGTGTATAACAACCATCGCCCCCGTTCCAACCGGAATATCTGGTTAACAAATCATTATATGCCAAATCGCTGTAAACCTCAACCTTTGAGTCCCATTTACCTGTATTGGGAATAAGCTCCAATCGTGAGGTTTCCATGGCTAAACTGTCCTTAATTTTAGCAACTTCTTCCTTAAAACAATTATTTACCTCCTCTCCCATTACATCCGAAATCATTTGAGGAGAGAGCGTTAGCGAAAGGCTAAAACCGAAAAGCAGAAGCGATGTTTTCATTTTGACAATGATTCAAATGTTAAATTTTATCACTTTTGTGTTGCTCATTTTTGCATCAAGGCCCTTTTGATGGCTTTTTCGGCAAGAGGCGCCATTACTTTATACCCAACTTCATTGGGGTGAACGCCATCAGGAGAATATTCTGCTTTCATTCCCTTACGTTCATCAACCATGGAGGAATAATAATCGAGATATACCAGTTTATTCTTATCGGCATAATTTTTTATCATGGCATTCAGGGCTACGATTTTTTCTGCCGGCTGAAGTCCTGGTTTCCAAGGATAATCAAACACCGGTAAAACTGAACTAAGCACGACTTTAATTCCGTTAGCCTTTGCCAATTCGGCCATCGACATTAAATTATCGGCGATCATCTCAAGCGTTGACGGTCCGGTATTACCGGCGATATCGTTGGTTCCGGCTAAAATAACCACAACAGCAGGTTTCAATTTAATTACATCGGCTCTAAACCGAACCAACATTTGCGGAGTGGTTTGTCCGCTTATACCTCGATTAACATAAGGCTTTCCCGAAAAAAACTCAGGGCAAATCCTACCCCATCCTTCCGTAATTGAATTGCCCATAAAAACAACACGTTTTTCACCAGGAGCAGGCAGTCCCAGTTTTTCATTTTCAGCTTTAAACCGGTTTAAATTGGGCCAGTCCTGAGCATAAGAAAGTTCTCCTATAAACATTACGAATAAAAGAGTTAGTAAACCTAATTTTAAATTTTCCATTTGTAATTAATTAGTATGTAAGCCAATGTTAATGTATTTAAATTCATCGTCACTATCCCCACCGCCTTTAGATCAGATGTACAAATTTTACAAAGAATTATTTCTTTTTATAAAACGAAACACTTTTACCGAGTGAGGAGGCAATTTAATTGATATAAGAGCTTTATCCGGTTTAACTTCTTTGTGCTCCCACAAATCACGGATTTTATAATCATCCAATTTATAAGGTTCGGAAGACCAATAATCATCGTTGGCTTTCAACAATACATTAAAATCGACCTGAACCGTTTTTTCTTCATCGCTGCGATTGAGCAAACATGCCGCTTTTTCTTTATGTGCGAGCTTTTTTATCCATATCTGATAACCGCCGTTATCCCGATAGCAAAAACCTTGAGCGCCCAACGAGTCCTGATCCAGAGCAATTAATTCCTGATTTTTAAGTATTGCCGACGTTTCGTCCGCCATGTTTTTCAAATCATTTCCGGCCATGAGCGGAGCTGCGAGCATACACCACACCGAAAAGTGAGTTCTGTACTCTTCGGTGGTCATTCCGCCATTCCCCACTTCTAACATATCCGGGTCATTCCAGTAACCGGGTCCTGCGTATTTGGCTAGGTCTTTTTCTTTATCTACAATCGAAATCATGGCATCCCAACGGTCCACAATATCGCCGGTTGTACGCCATAAATGACCAGCTTCTTTTCCCCATTCCCATGGCTTTGCGGTTCCCCATTCGCATATGCTGAAAACGATGGGACGCCGGGCGGCAAAAAGGCCATCGCGCATGGTTATATAAGAAGATTTAGCATTTTGTGTTGTGGTATTACACCAGTCGTATTTTAAATAATCAACTCCCCAGCGGGCGTAGGTACGTGCATCCTGAAACTCATGCCCGCGCCCACCGGGGCGGCCGGCACAAGTCATTGAGCCGGCACAGGAATAAATTCCAAACTTTAATCCTTTCGAATGAATATAATCGGCTAAATATTTAATTCCATGAGGAAACCGTTTCTGATCCACGACGATTTCACCGTTTGCATCCCGGTCGACCTGCCAGCAATCGTCAATTACCACATATTCATAGCCGGCATCCTTCATTCCGCTGCTCGCCATGGCATCGGCCATCTGCATAATCAAATCTTCGCTGACATTGCACGCGAATTTATTCCAGCTATTCCACCCCATAGGTGGAGTTTTGGCTAATTGTTCAAACTTTTGACCTGTAGCATTTAAAAAACAGAAAATGGTCACTACCAATAAAATGTAAGATTTCATTAAAAAAGAAGTTTTTAAGAAGTAGTTAAACAATACGTTAGTCCGATAATGGTTGAAGTTCATAAATACCTGTCAAATAAACAATGGTTTTCCGGATTTTTATTTAACTATATTTCAACAAAACCGGACAGTACCGCCCCAAACACTACAGATATATTTATTTATTTCTTAATTCATTAAAACCCGCATCAATACATTTTGTACGATAGCTATCTATTGTCGCTCCTAAGTCACCTCCGGAACCTGTTTTATAGATAGATGGGCACTCCGGCCGTTTTTCAAGTTCCCGCCACTCAGCCCAAAGAGCATCGTATCTTTTAATGGCATCGCTCATGGCTTTGAAGTCGTAAACACCTGTTTTATCGCCTGCATACCCTTTCAGCATTACAATCCAGCCCATTTCGAAAATTTCGAATTTTATCCGCCCATAAGTACACGAAGTAGCTATAAAATTGCGAGTTGCCATATCGCCCGTTTTTATACTTCGGCCAAGTTCTTCAATATTTTTCCAGATTGCTGTACCTTCCTTTTTTTCTGCGAGATATTTATCAATGGCATTGTTAGCATAGATAGAATCGAGGGTTGCATGTAAAGCACCGCTTCCGCCCATGCCCTGATCTCTCGTCCAAACGACCATTACATCACCATAAACGCTGTACTGGCTATGCAAAATACCTTCGGACGAAAGCAGGCAAATCTGATGCAGCTTCTCAATATCGTCGTCCGCCAAGCCTTTGGTTGCGGCAAAATCGTGAAATATTTTACTCTCCGGTCTTTTCGGATTTTTGGCCCAATTGGCAAGAACATACGTATTGGCATCGTTCCACAGATCATTTTTAATATACGGACCACCCCAGCCTCCACCTCGTGACCACGTCCATATTCCTGTAAAATTAGGATTATTGACAACATCGTTAAGGCATTGCGGACCGGGCAAACCTTTGAGTTCTGTAAATCGATTAATGACGCCGTTGGCAATATAATTGGGATGAGCGCTTTTCCCCTCATACTCCCGTTGACATTGAATTTCAACAATTTGTTTATGTTTTCCTTTTCCAATGCAGGGATTAAACGGAATTCCATGCATCGAAGCCTCGTCTATCCAGTACTTCTGCATGTTATCGAGCTGATGTTCATTCCAATTGACCGGAGCCGAACGCCAATAATCGACCATGGTATGTTTAATCGAAAAATACAGGTTTTTATGAGGTTCGACGCTGTCGGTAACCGTTAAATAGTACTTTGGCAGTGCATGAAAATAGTCGGTATCCCACGTGCGGTAATAAAGTTTTTTATTCCGTTTAACGCAAACTTCATCCCGCAAGAGGTTTATTAACTCAATATGACTGTGCGTTTTATTAAAAATAGGATTATTGCCCTGATGAAAAGGCGTATCGTTTAAATAGGTTTCGCCGGTACGGATGACTAAACCGGAGAGCTCCGGAAATTTTATAAATATCTCATTAATCAGTGCCCGGATGATTTCCTGCGTTTTGGGTCGGTGAATATCAATTTTCCCACGCCCGTCGCAAATTTCAGTCTTATATTTTTGTACCAGTTTCTTGGGAAGCACAATCATATCCATCATACAATAAACTTCCAGCCCGGCTTTGCTAAACTCTTTATACTTCTTCGAAATGCTTTCGGCCTTCCTGACAATCCATTTCTTATCTTCATCAGAATCGGCATACAAGCTCTTGTCGTACAACTCAAACGAAATGCCATACTGAGCAGCATCAAAGAGATGAAATACCTTGCCGGTATATCCGTATTGGATATATTTTTCAGGTGTATTGTAGGATGTTTCGAATTCGGCTTCGCCGGGATTATGGTGAACCATATCAAAAACTGTCAGGCTCTTTTTAACCGAATGACAGCCGACCAGCGTTAAAATACAAATAGCTATGTATAGTTTTCTCATATCAAAGGGTTAGTAGATTGAGGCTCGTTGCAAGCCTCTGTTAGTAAGGTAAACGCAAATAAGGTTACTTAATACGACTTCTTTCCAGAGGTCTGCTTTCTACCCCTTTAAATGTCATAACAACAGGCATAATGTTGCCCTTCTCATCAAAGTTCATTTTATCGATGCAGGTCACCCTCGAATTTCCGGCCGTTTCACCCAAAGGTCTCCGGTGATAGACAATATACCACTCGTCGGTTCCGGGAATGTTTATAACGGAGTGATGTCCGGCTCCGGTTGCAACCTTGGGGTCCTGTTGAAGAATTGTACCAATACGCTCGAACGGTCCAAAAGGCGAATCGGCAATGGCGTAGGCAACCTTATAATGCGGGCCGCCCCAGCCACCTTCGGACCACATGAAATAGTATTTACCGTTGCGCATGAACATCACCGGGCCTTCAACATAGTCCTTGGGGGTTATTTCTTTAAACAACGTACCATCGTTTAAAGGAAGGAAACCTGTAAAATCATCTTTCATTTTAACGATATTACAGTGTCCCCAACCGCCGTAAATCATGTAATATTGACCGTCTTTATCTTTAAAAACAAACTGGTCGATGGGTTGGGCTCCGTTAATAATTTTGTTCAACAATGGTTTGCCAACATAATCTTTAAACGGCCCTTCGGGTTTATTAGCTACGGCTACGCCAATACCGCCTGTCTGATTATCGTTCTGAATATCATTTGCACTGAAAAACAAGAAATATTTCCCTTTTTTCTCCACAATGGCAGGAGCCCACATAGCACGCTTAGCCCATTTAATTGATGCGGTATCGATAATCCGGCTATGCTTCGTCCATTTAACCAAATCGGGAGATGAAAATGCATCCATAAACACTTGTTTCTCATACGAATCCGAAAACGTCGGAAATATCCAATAATTTCCTTTTAAAATTGCGCCTTCCGGATCGGCATACCAACCTTTAAAAACAGGGTTCCCGGCACTTAAGCTATTGGTAACTTTTCCCTTTGAAGTCTTTTTCACCGGTGCTTGAGAATACATATTACTCACCAGCGTCAACAGCAACAATGAAAAGGCAAATGATAGGTAGTGTTTGATTAGCATGACAAGTGTTTATAAAAAATTTAGTCGTGATTCTTTTTGTTAGATTTTATTTGAATTTGATTAGGTCCACCTTTCAACGATTTAACTTGCCCATCCCAAACAAACGTACCTGTAAGGTTCTCGGGCAGGGTTACTTCGCCTGTTATATTGTTCTGTTTATCTTTTTTCAAACAAACTTTTATGGTTCCCAATTGGTGAGGCATGGAGCCTTCTATCCAGTTTAACCGGCCCAGGTGAGGCTCAATCCGTACCGATTTAAAACCGGGCTCGTTGGGTTTTATACCACAAATAAGCGATAAGAAATAATACACGGGCGAAGCGCTCCAGGCATGGCAGTCGGACCGGGTGTTTCCGGGAACCTCTGCAAAAGTGGTCAGACCATCACCCAGCATTTTTACCCAAGGACCCAACATGTCCGGATATCGGTCAGATAGGCCTGCTTTTTCGACGGCTTCGGTCAGATAAAAACTGAAATAGAGTGTACACGCTGCGATATCTTTGTTGTTCAAAATATTCTCAGCTACTGCTCTTTGCTTTTCCAGAGGAATTGTATTGGTAAGGATTGCCAGAGAATTGCCATGTTGGCTAAAACAATCTTTTTCAGGCGTATCAGCCAACAGTCCTTTAGCCTCATCCCAACAATTTTTATAAACCGCAGCTTTCACACTTTCGGCTATTTTTAAATAACGGGCTGCTTCTTCCTGCATACCAAAAGCCTTGAAAAGAATGGCTGTCTTTTGAAGCGTATACACATATTGCAAACTGAGAATAGCCGAATTACCGCTAAATGCCCCCGGGGGACAGCCTGCAAGCCAGTTTTTAAAATTAGCCCAATCCACAAAATTCCACCATTCCGTATGCCCGATCATTCCGGTAGTAGTATCCATTCTGGATTCAAACCAATTCAACGATTCCATCATACCGGGAATCATAGACTTCACAAACTCTTTATCGCCGTTTAACATCCAGTAATCATTTACCATTGTATTCCAAACCAGCGAAAATGGCGGAATAACCTGTATTCCGGAACCCGGATAAGCGCTCCGTGTGATGCCGCATGGCAAACGGGAGTCGTGCAGGGATGATATAGCATGTTTTACGAGTCTGAAATCGCCGGACATATAGGTTGAAACAAGAGCTTGAATACGGGTGTCGCCTACATATTGTTGTTGCTCATAATACGGACAATCCCAATAAGTTTCCATAGCGCATAACCGTTGAGTGCGCCAGCCCACATTCCAAATATTGGTAAATATCGGATCATCACATTTAAAAGAAGCTTTCTCCTCAAAAGGATAGCCTGTAAATATGCTGTAAAAATCATTGATGATTAATGGCTCATCTTTAGTTTCGATAGCCAGTTCGACATATCGGAAAGGACGGAACCACAGGGATTCGAAGGTCCGGTTATCGCCTCCGTCGGCCAGGATGATGTCATAGTAGTAATCATCTATAATTTTCTGGTCAATATCATCTCTATTTCCCTTTTCTTCCTTTTTGTTTTTGTCTTTGATAAGGGCTTCGGCGTAAGTGATTCTTATTTCGCTCTTTTTACCCTTCGAGAAATTCAGCACAGGATAAGCATTGGTCAAGATCTTCTGATCAATCAGTATTTTGGTTTTGGTATGTGCTGGTATTGTCAACGCTTTTTCGCCTCGCAAAAAAGAATCGGAAATTTTGGGCAAATCGGAACGCCGTATGCTTGAGAATCGTTGCATCTTTTGCTCCATTGCAGGAATAGCACGTGGTTGCAACACCCATGTGGATGTACCACCAAATAGTCCAAGGCTGTTTAAAGGCCGGCCCTTTTCCAATTCCCGGGACTTGTTCCAGCCTGAATAATCAAAATCGGGCTGCATCCAGTTCCAGGGGTGCAATTCGCCGTCTATTTTCTCATTAGGGCCAATAATCCACAATTGCCCTACAATAGGAGAATACGCAAGGTCACGGAAAACAACCCAACTATTATCTGTGTTGATGAGGCTTTCGGCATCTGTATTTCCCTGAAGAATAAATCCTGTCATACTTGAGACTTGTGAACCGGGACGAAATTCGGCAAAGTTCCAGACTTCGGCAGTGATGATATTTTTACCTTTTTTTAAATACGACGCAATATCAATAGTCTCGAAATTCCACTTCAACAGGTCGCCTCTGGCAGGACCATTGCATACCTGTTTTCCGTTCACATATAACTTATAGCGATTATCGCCCGAAACATGGACGATAAATTGGTTAGGTTCAGAATCCAAATTGAAATCCTTCCGAAACAGATAAACCCCATATTCCTTACCGGAAATGCCGGGGCAGGTAATCCATTTGGCAGCCCACTCCTTGCTCAAAATATCCGGATTAACGCCAACCGTTAATTGAGCAAATGTTGCAGTAGCTTTGAATAGAAATCCCCAAAAGAAAAAAGCAAATGCTATCCTTTTTAGATTCTTTTTAAAATCCATCATTAGTATAATAGTGTTAGTTATTAGTAATTGAACACGAGCAGCTATAATCCTTTTTTGGATTTATTAAAATACTTGCTCATAAATAAAGCCTGGTACTGTATCGAGTTTGCCCAATACTCCCAGGAATGGCCACCTGGCCGACAAATAAAATCGTGAGGTATATTATTAACCAAAAGCTTTTGGTGTAATTTTTCATTTACCTTATAAAAGAAATCATCGGAACCACAATCGAAAATTAAAGCCAGGGAACCCGGAGTAAGCAAATGCGTCAGATTAATCACGCTATAATGCTCCCAATTTTCAGGATGCTGGGCGTAAGTTCCAATTCGTTTGGGGAGATCCCAGTTTCCCGGAAACGGCCGCAAATCGACACCTCCGCTCATACTTCCGGCGGCTCCAAATATATCCTGATGACGAAACGCCAGGAATAATGCTCCGTGACCTCCCATGCTTAAACCAGTTATAGCCCTTCCGGTCGGACTGGCTATCGTGCTATAATGCTTGTCAATCCAGTTTACCAGTTCGGTTCCTACATAAGTTTCATATTTCAAAGTAGAATCAACAGGACTGTCCATGTACCAACTTGAAAAATTACCATCAGGACAAACAATCATGAGTTGATATTGATCGGCATAGTTTTTTATTGCAGGCACCTTGGTTATCCAATCGGCATAGTTACCACCGTAACCATGTAGCAAATAAAGTACCGGATACTTAGTTCCCTTAAGATAGGTGTCGGGCTTTATCACCACAGCTTTAATGTTTTTTTTCATTGAAGCGCTATAGGTCAAGGTTGTATCCACCGTTGCAGCTTTCAGCGAAAACGCTGATTGAACAACTAACAACGCAACTATTAACCGAAATATATTTTTACTCATAATCTATAAATTTCATAATTCAACACTTATTCAATCCTGTTTAACAGGCTTCTAAGTTCATTTTGTAACACCCCAACCTTTATTGGGCAGGTTACCCATTTGCAATTCCAATACTCCTCCGGCAACGATAGCTGCATGATCGATATAGCACTTCGAATAAGGCTTACCGTTGAGCGTAGCGCTTTGGATATAAATATTTTCAGAAGAATTATTTTTAGAAATTATTGTAAAGCACTTTCCTTTTGCATAGCGGCTGTCAAGTTTCAACACAACCTTAGAAAAGACCGGCGAGGTAATTTCGTAACGTGTATCGCCGGGGCAAACCGGATGAATACCTGCTGCTGCAAGAACATACCATGCCGACATCTGGCCAACATCCTCGTTACCTACCAGACCTTCAACCGAGTTGTGATAACCCCTTGAGCATATCTGACGGGTCCATTTCTGGGTAAGCCACGGTGTTCCAACGCGGTTAAAGAGGAAAGGTACATGATGCACCGGTTCGTTGGCATGGTTGTAATAATCGTTCCACATCAGGTTTTCAGGCGTTTTATCAAAAAAATTAGTCAGGTCGGCAATTACCTTTTGCTCGCCACCCATCAGTTTAACCATACCGGGAACATCCTGAGGAACAAACCAACCTTGCTGATAAGGATTACACTCAATGCAACCATACCATTGCTCCAACCGACCGGTTGCCGGCCAGGGAAGCCATTTCTCATCCTTATCCTTAGGCCGAAACCATCCTTTTTCGGAATCGAAAATATTTTTATAATCCATGGAACGGGCTGCATATTTAGCCGCATCCCTTTCTTTACCTAATGCTCCTGCTAATCTGGAAACACACCATTCAAAATAAGCATACTCTAAAGTATTAGATAGGCAGAACGGTTCGGCTGTATAGCCTCTGTCGTTATTACCGAAGCGTTCCACCGAATTAACGGCAAGCTGATAGGCTTTGGGAACATCAAAATTACGGATTCCTTTGGCGTAAGCATCGGCAATTACCGAAACAGCCGGATTACCAATCATACAACCGCTGTAAGAATTTAAAAACTCCCAGCGTTCCAGGTAATCCTTGTTCTTTTCGTCAGCCAGCGTTACCAATGAGTTTATCATATCATTCACCAACGACGGATTAATGATGGTCTGCAAAGGCATTTGGCTGCGGAATACGTCCCAACCACTGAAAATGGTGCGTTTGGTAAATGTTGACGGATGATGAACCTTTCCGTCACCACCAATATAATTTCCGTCCACATCCTGATAAACCCGCGGGTCGATCATGGTATGATACAACGAAGTATAGAAAACGGCCTTTTCCTCGTGGGTGCCGCCACTCACGTTTACTTTCGAAAGGGCTTTATTCCAGTTCATCCGGGTTTGAGCACGAAGTCCGTCAAAATTCCAGGCAGCAATCTCTTTTGACAGATTGTTACGGGCACCGTCAATGCTAACAAACGAAATACCGACTTTCATCAGTACCTGTTCGTCTTTGGCAGTTGAGAATTCGGTATAGAACCCTAAATGTTTTCCTTCCTTTTCACGCAATCCCTTCAGAATTTCAGCATTGGCAATCTGTTTCTGATATTTTTCGCTGGCAACCTCTTCCCGTTTGCGAGTCCAGTCGTCGGGAATATTGGCACTCCAAATACCAAAAGTCTTCAACGGTTTACTGAATTGTGCGCTGAAATAAACGGTATAATCGGCATGACCGTCGCCGTTACCCCAGCCACCACCGTCGGGGGTACATTTCATCCATCCTTCGATGGTATTATCGTTTACAACCTTAACGTATTGCAGTGTTGACGTACCGCCAACCCGCCGTGCCAGGTCTATCTGAATCCGGGATTGTTTATTTTCAGGAAAAGTAAACCGAAGCATCCCACTATGCGGGGCTGCGGTCATCTCGGCTTTAATGTTATAATCGGTAAGCACGGCGGAGTAATAACCCGCCGATGCTTTTTCGCTTTCCTTGGAATAATGAGAGCGATAGCCATCCATGGTGCCGTCTAAACTGCCTGCGCTGGTTTTCAATTTACCAACCGTAGGCATTACCAAAAAGTTACCTAAATCGCCGAACCAGCCTACGCCGCTCATCTGCGTAAAGGCAAAACCTTCGATACTGGTATGCTCGTAGCTGTAACCAGAGCCGTTATCCCCGCCGGTGATGGTATTCGGACTAACCTGTACCATGCCATAAGGAGCCACTGCACCGGGAAACGTTTTTCCCAGTCCGTGATAAATACCGGCTGCTCCGGTGCTTGTACTGGCCCCGACAAAGGGATTCACATAATCAGCAGGTTCCTTGGGCTTATTTTTAAAGCTACTTAACAGCACTAAGGCAGGGATTGCCCAATAAAGTATATTCTTCCGAATCATGACGGCTACCTTATAATATTAAATTTGTTCAACCTTAATTTTGTGCACCTTAGGCGTATTCTTCTGATAAATTTCGTTTGTCAGTCCATCCATCTTTTTATAGAATTCATCCTTCGTGCTCTTCACGCGGACAATCTCATAATCACCCTTTTTAACATTTAACCAGCCATTGGTAGGAGCGTATTTATTGATAGTATCGCGCACAGCATCGGAATCATTAAACAACAAACCTTTATCTTTTAAGAAATCATACTGAACCCAGTAATAGTTTCTGATTTGCCATTCCATATCGTGGCGTTTCTGGTTCAAATCCATGATTTCAGAAGCCTGCATGTATTGCGGTGTTGTTTTTATAACTGCGAGGTTTATCCCTTTGGCCAAATCGGCAGCAGACCAGCTACCAATAACTTTACCATCAATGCTAACCTGGTATTTCTGTCCGCGCAATCCGGCAACTGCCAAGATTTCCCGGTTAAGATCGTTAGTAAACGGAATAACATCCAGAGCTTCGCCCTGCTTTTGCGGGTTCATAAACACTCTGGCCACAGTATCGATAGGGAACGGCAATGATTTTGCCAGGTAATCGAAGCTAATGCTTTTTCCGGATGCTGTTACCTTTGAAACAGAGCAGTTAACCGATTGAAGAACTTTCTTTTTTGAAGCGTCAATCTTTACATCAGCCACAGGTTTACCGGTAAGTCCCTGCGCTTTCAGGAAAAGATAAGCCATTACCAGGTGACCGCCATTTCCGGGGTGAATTCTGTCGGGACCGGTTATTGTAAACTCAGGTTTAATTTTCTGTCCTTTCAGATTTATTTCGGTCATAGGATGCAGAAGATCCACAAAGCCCCAGTTATTAGTCCGGGCAGCTTCTAACTGAAACTGAGCTATCTTCTCGATTGTTGCACTTTTTCCCGGGAAATAATTCTGCGGATTTTTCATAGTTTCATCGTAAGGCGAAGTTGTCATAAGAATCTTTTTCACGCCTTGCAACCCTTTTATTTTTTCCTGTATCTGAAGAAACCCCTTATAGGATTCTTCAACAGCCGATTTTCGAACTTCTTCGGCGACACCTTTATTATATTCAAAATAACGACTGTCGTTCATCCCAAAAGAAACCGAGAGCACCGTTGGTTTTTTAGCCAAAATATCACCATCGAGCCGGGCATAAATCTGTTTGGCCACATCGCCACCTACACCTGCGTTAAAAACATCGATTCTCATCTGGGGAAAATGGAGCATATAATAAAGCCAGATATAGGATTCGTAATAGCCATGTTCGGTAATACTGTTTCCGGCAAAAACCACCCGGTCACCCTTTACAAAAGGAGTAACTGCCACCTGCGAGTTAACCGAAAAACATACAGCTAAAAAGGATAAGATTAAACAAGAAATCTTTTTCATTTTACTTTTTTTAGGTTAGTTAGAAATTCATGACAAACACAATCAAAGTGGACGGCGTCCCAGAATCTCAAAATTTCACTATTTATTAAGTTAATTATGTTCTATACTCTTATCGTATAATGAGATTACCCCATTGAGTTTTATTAATTTCAAAGGAAATAATCGATACAAAAATAATCGATTAAAACGATTTAGCAAATTTTTTCATGGAATACTATTGCTACTTTAAAAACTTTCGTTTAGCGGTTTTTAAAGCCATTTCATCCAATAAATATGTGCTGCTCATTTTCCAACATTCGTAAACCGTAAAGTTCTTATTCCAAATTTTGGAACCGTTAAATTGAGTGCATAATGGTTTTTTTGAGCTTTAGATATGGGCAATTGAGCTATTACCGTTCCATTTAATTCTACCAGTTCAGCTTTAGCCGCTTTAAAATCGAAGGATACCTTCGTTGGTTCAGAAGTTCCTTCAGCATTAAAGAAACGGACAACCAAATCATTTCCATCAGCAACTATCGATGTTATTTCCAATCCGGAACCCGCAACGTCAACCAATGATTTGCGGGTATTGTCTTTTGATGGCAAATCCTGCATCAACGAAGGTATCAACGGCTCGTTCCACCGGTTTGCTTCCGTCCAGATTCCGCTTTTATCCCATTTTCCTTTATGCGGAACCAAGGCATAATTCACCTCGGTAGGTTCGGTAAGTTTATAATCCATTCCCCACAGACCTTTACCGGAGTATTGCAAGGTTAAGCCGAGCGGGAAATCAGCTCCATGCGCATAGCTCGAAGTATGATCGGTAAGAAGTGCACAGCCAAATTCACCCGAGCCATCCTCGACATCTACCCAGTTTAGGATAATATTATTTTTGATGCTATCCCAGGTGCTAAAAAAAGTGTTCGTGAGCTTGCTTTCGGTTACATCGAACGGAGCGTCTTTAAACACTTTCTGATTTTTCAGATTCAACGGAAAAAGTGCTAATAGCTTGTATTTATCGTTATAAAAAGCCTTTTTGTAATCGGTTGCCTTATAATTTTCCATCTGAGAAAATTCGCCAATACCGGGAGTGTTTTGCCAGTCAATTTTCAGGTTCACGTCTATCCTTCTCTCTCCATTTACAAGCGTAATGATTTGTGTAAAAGGATTATTGGCAATCATCCCATCAACAGCGACTTTTACCCTTAGCGGTCCGTTCTCCAGAATTTTACATACAGCAGGCTTGTCCGAAGAGGAATGAAACCCGCCATCGTTATAAAAATTCCCGCGAACCTCGTTAAACCCACGTTCGTTCTTTACGTCAACAAACTCTTTGTTATCAAGAGTTTTGGCTACTATACTTTTTATCATGCCACCCTTTGACGGGTCAATAATAATCCGGTACAAATCCGACTCCAACTTATAGGTACCATCGGCCAATACCACAACACCGGCACCGGAAGAAACTGCGGGTTGAGCCATTTGCAAAGAATAAGTCTCATACCCAACCGACGGAACATCGGCCCGGAAAAGCAGTTTCTTTCCATCGGCACCGGAAATAATTTGCGAAGCGACTTCCTTCCTGCTACTGTTCAGGACTCTGACATCCTTATCCTTCATCTGCGAAGGCAAATCGACCGCAACATAGTCGGTTCTTCTGGTTCCTAACGTATTAATTACACGTACAAACCACTGCCCTGCCGATTTATTACCATTTAACAAATCGATCGACCGGTGAATAATGCTGTCCGACTTTGAATTAGTTATTCCGGTCCAGCCCACCACCTTGTCCGCCCACGAATTACCGCGGCCTCCATTGTAAGGCACAATCCAGCAATCGTGATGTTGAGACAGCAATAAACCCCTCCAGGCTTCATCAAAAGAAACGGCTGGCCAGTTTGCCTTTGTATAGACTTTTGCCAAGGCTGCTAACTTCTCGGCACGCACAATCTTGTTTTCAGAAACCCGAACCCTTTGAGCCAACTTTTGCAACACCTGCGCACCCCATACAAGGCTAACCTGAACATCTTCCTGAGAAAAAGCCCAATCCTTTTGCGGAGTTTTTATAGCAACATTTTCGAAATAATCACGCCATGTTTTGTACTCCGACGGATTATATGCGTGCCTGCTATCTCCCAGCCAAGGTCCTATTTTCCATCCTGCATCCTGAAAACACATGCCAACCGGATGCTGAATCCCATAATTTAACGCAGCATTCACATATTCCGGAGAATTTCCGGAGGCTATTGTTTGCCATGTCGAATTGGGATCAAGTTTTTCAATTTCATACCGGGGAACTGTCGGCAGTTTCGTACCATCCGGTCCAACCCAATTTATCAACTCGCCGCCAAATGCACGGGTATATCCGCCCCAACAGGTATTTGGATTTTTTAATGAGGCATAACGAATCCCAAAAGACTTTAAAACCTGGGGCAAAGCACTGGTAAAACAGGGCTCTTCCACAGAATAGGTAGTAAATACGGCTCCGGGAAAATGCACTTTCACTTTTCGGATTCCATAACTAAACTGCCGAATAATGCTCTCGCCCGAAATATTAAACATATAACTCTGAGCGTAAGAAGGATTTACATACTCAATTCTTCCGTTTACCGACTGATCGGCAAAGAGCGTTTGAAACTCACGATACGCCTCGGGTTCAACCTTCTCAGCCCGATCCCAGGTTTCGGGTTCTATTTCAATGTTGATCTTCCAATCCGGATTGGTCTTTAATTTATCAACCACAAACCTGGTAAAACCATCGGGATAATGCCCCCAAACTCCGCCATGATAGCCATCAATAAAATAGGCTTTTTGCCCAAAAGACTGCAAAGACATCGCAGCAAACAACTGTAGTGCTATGACAAACTTTGCGGTCCGGTATTTTTTCAATAGACTTTCCAAATATTTTCGTGTTACTCTTGTCATCGTTATTTATTCATCATTAAGCTTTCCTTATAGAATACGCACAAAACAAAAGATACAAGGCGCTGGCCAGGATAACAAATACCGATCCCACCTGTGAGCCAACAGCATCGGAGGTTATGCCCATAAAAAAAGGAATAACTGCCCCTCCAAATACACCGGTAATCATTAACCCCGAAATTTCGTTGGCCTTGTCGGGACGAAACTGAATGGCCTTGGAATAAATAATTGGGAAAATATTGGCAATGGTAAACCCAACTACGCCAAACAATCCAAAAATAACAATCTCACCATGGACAAAAATCAACGCAATAAGCGCAAATACAGCAATTATAATATTTATTTTAAAGAACCTATCAGGAGAAAACTTAGCCAAAACAATGGCTCCGATAAAAGCACCTGCTGTACGGAAAGCAAAGTAAACACTGGGGCCATAACCCGCTACTATCGAGTTTAACCCGCAACGTTCCATCAGGATTTTTGGTGCAGCCGTATTAAGACCAACATCAACTCCCACCACGAAAAGAATGCCTAAAAAAAGCAACAAAATCGTTTTATCTGCAAGAATCGAAAAAACACTACCATAAGAAGTGGCCTTTCCTACCTCCTGGTCTTCATGGATAGTGGTTACCATAAGCCATATCGTTGAAATTAGGGTAATAACCGCATAAATAGGAAAAATATATTGCCAGTTGCCCAACTGAGTAGCAGCAAACGCCGCAATAAACGGTCCACAGAACGAGGAGATGGCTTTCACAAACTGACCACCGGTAAGACTACTGGTAAGCCTATCGCCCTTCACCACATTGGTAAGCAACGGGTTTAGCGATACCTGCAAAATAGTATTGGCAATCCCTAACAACCCAAATGCAACCAAAGAAGTTCCAAACGTATAAGCTATTAAAGGAATAAACATAGCAACAATGGTGATGACATTGCTGAGCAAAACCGTCTTTTTACGACCAATCTTGTTCATCAGCACTCCGGTGGGAATTGAAAATATTAAAAACATAGAGAACAAAGCTACCGGAATCAAATTTGAAAGCGTATCCCGAAATTCAGGACTATAGCCACCTAATAAATCTTCTTTTACATGCATGGAAGTTATACCCACCACATCGCAAAAGCCCATTATAAAGAAGCCGAATAAAACCGGTAATATTTTCGAATAAACATTTTCTTTTTTCATATTAAAACAATTTAGCAATTACAGACTAAGACTACATTTTAGACAATAGCGGTTTTACCTCATTCCAGAAGTCTTGTTCGAACATACGAGCACTGCCAACCAAAGCTGCATCTTCTTTAAGTTCTGAAATACCAATGGTTGTCGTCACATTTTGTTGGGCTAGTTTCTCCTCGAAGTAACCGCCAAAAAGATTATACGCTCCGGATACATTTCCTCCAATTACCAACACTTTAGCCTCAAACTTCTTAAGCCATGGACCCAGAAACTCGCCTAAATTTTGTCCGAACTCAGCAAATACTTCGTTTGCCATTTGATCCGTGGCAACTCTGTCAGCTATTTCCTTAACCCCCGATGCCCGATGATTGGACATTTCTGCATAACGGCGGATGTACCAACGGGTAGAGAATGAATCATCGGCGATACCATCCTTAAACGGGAGGTGCCATACACATCCCATCGCTGGAACATCTTCCCGTTCAACCACCGGCACTCCATTATCAACGAAGGCAGAACCAAAACCTGTACCCAATGTTATTGAAACCGAGCGGTCAACACCGGCGGCTTTACCCAGCCAGGCTTCCCCAACCGCAAAAGCCGAGGCATCGTTCATAAAACGTATATCAGCCTCGCCATCTAAACTTAAACGATTTTTCAACTGCTCGGCAACGTTAATCCCATATAACTTCTCAAATTTGGCCACTTCATGAGTAAAGAGCGCGACTCCATTGGCGTAATCAAAAGGCCCGGGCATAGCAAAACCAACACCTGCCAATTGTGTTTTATCGATCGACTGAATCGACTGATTTAACGCACTAACCCAATTACCCAGTACTTCTTCGGCCGAAGCCTGATTATTTACTTTTTGTGTAACAAAACTACCCTCAACCACCGATCTGGTTTCCAAATCCATAACAGCACAACTAATATGGCTCCCCCCCACATCAGCCCCAATAGTATACTTTCTCATTATCAGTATTTTATAAACGTTTTACAAATTAAACAAGTGTAATTATCAACCCAATTGCCCTACGTTATACCCTTCAATACCGGCAACAGCAAGTAATGTTAAACGCAAAATATCAAAACCAGTTTGCTATACCCAAAAACGCAGGCTTAACCTCTGGCAACTACATATTAAAAGATAATTTGTGCAGGAGCAAAACTATATTAAAAAAACGTTTTAGCAAATTATATTAAGACTATAATTTCTTTTTATTGACTATTTTCACATCAATATCACAGTTGAATTGAAAACAATTGTAACAATCCGATTTTTTAAATTTAAAAGACTTATATTTAAGTTATTGCATATAACCGTATAGAAAACAAAAAGGACATGCAACCTTTCTGCTTACATGTCCTTTTTGTTTTCTATTAGTGACCCCGGTGAGAATCGAACTCACGACCCAATGATTAAGAGTCATTTGCTCTACCAGCTGAGCTACGGAGTCGTTGCTTTTGCGGTTGCAAATGTATTAAAATAATTTTAAAAAAAGCAACATTATCAAGGTTTCCCTCATAAAAAAACAAATCAACTCTTAAATAGTTATTTTAATGACAATTAGTAAAACTAAATCTAAACATGTTTTGGCCGCAGTTAAAATACACCTACAAACTATTCTTCACAATTAACTACTGTTTGATAATACATTACGACAATATTCACCTGACAAATATCATTTATTTACAAAAAACATTTTGTTTTCCCGTTTTAATCGATATATTTGCCAATCTAAAACAGAAAATTATGTCTATTTATTCTCGCATTATTAGCCTCGTGGTCGTGGTGCTCGTCAAAAGATTGCCGGGGTGAGAATGGATTGTATATATATGAACTTACAGAAGCCTTTCTCACACCGAGAAGGGCTTTTTTTATTTTAAACTGTCACCTTTAAATTATACGAAAATGCCTCAACTACGTAGTGCAACATCGACACAGGGTCGCCGCATGGCAGGAGCCAGAAGTTTATGGCGTGCCAATGGAATGACCGAAGAGCAAATGGGTAAGCCCATCATTGCTATTGTTAACTCGTTTACCCAATTCGTGCCTGGTCATGTACACCTTCATAATATCGGGCAACAGATTAAAGCCATTATCGAATCGAAAGGTTGTTTTGCCGCCGAATTTAACACCATTGCTATCGACGACGGTATTGCTATGGGACACGATGGCATGTTATATTCATTGCCTTCGCGCGACATTATTGCCGACAGTGTTGAATATATGGTAAACGCCCACCAGGCCGACGCTATGATCTGCATCAGTAACTGCGACAAGATTACCCCAGGAATGCTCATGGCCTCCATGCGCCTCAACATCCCTACCATCTTTGTTTCGGGTGGACCGATGGAAGCAGGTAATATCGATGGCAAAAAATACGACCTCATTGACGCCATGGTTGCTGCTGCTGACGATTCCGTTTCGGACGAGCAAATTTCAAAACTCGAAAGATCAGCTTGCCCCACGTGCGGATCATGCTCTGGGATGTTTACGGCCAATTCTATGAACTGTTTAAACGAAGCTATTGGATTAGGCCTTCCCGGCAACGGAACCATTGTAGCTACTCATAAAAATCGTACGAAACTTTTCGAAAAGGCAGCTAACCTCATCATCGACCTTGCCAACGAATATTATGGTAAGGGCAACGAATCGGTTCTCCCCCGCTCTATCGCTACCCGCGAAGCTTTCCTCAACGCCATGACGCTCGATATCGCCATGGGAGGCTCAACAAATACTGTTCTTCACCTTTTGGCTGTTGCTCAGGAAGCTGAGGTAGATTTCAGCATGAAGGATATCGATATGCTTTCACGGCGCACCCCTGTATTAAGCAAAGTAGCACCTAACTCTAATTATCATATTGAAGACGTTAACCGTGCCGGGGGAATCCTGGGAATTCTGGGCGAACTCAGTCGTGGCGGATTGGTTGACACTTCTGTAAAACGTGTTGACGGGCTCTCCTTAAAAGAAGCTATCGAACAATTCGACCTTACACTCCCAACTGCAACCGACGAAGCGAAGGAAGTCTACAGAAGTGCTCCCGGAGGCGGACGTAACCTCGTGTTAGGCTCTCAAGGTGCTTCATTTAAAGAATTCGATCTCGATCGTGAAAAAGGATGTATCAGAGATGTTGCTCATTGTTACAACAAAGATGGCGGTTTGGCTGTTTTATACGGAAACATTGCACAAAACGGTTGCATCGTGAAAACTGCCGGAGTAAGCGATAAAATCTTCCATTTTAAAGGTACTGCCAAAGTATTCGAATCGCAGGATGATGCTTGCGCTGGAATTCTTGAAGGAAAAGTACAAGCCGGCGACGTGGTAGTAATTCGCTACGAAGGTCCCAAAGGCGGACCTGGAATGCAGGAAATGCTCTATCCCACGTCATATATCAAATCAAAACACTTAGGTGAAGCTTGCGCCTTGATTACCGACGGACGTTTCTCCGGAGGAACCTCAGGGCTTTCAATTGGGCACGTATCACCTGAAGCAGCTTCCGGCGGAGCCATTGCCTTTGTTCGCGACAATGACGCTATCGAAATCTGCATCAGCGACCGCTCCATTAATCTCTTGGTTAGCGACGAAGAACTTGCCAAACGTAAAGCTGAAGAAGAAAAACGAGGAGATAAAGCTTACACGCCTTCGAAGGAACGCCAACGCAAAGTATCGAAATCTCTCCAGGCTTATGCCAAAATGGTAAGCTCTGCCGATATGGGCGCAGTACGCATAATCTAAATAAGTAACAAACCAAATGGTTATCAAAGATTGTAAATGTACAATCTTTGATAACCATTATAAATAACGAAATCAACATTTATATACAATACCTACAGACATGGATACATTGACCAAAAAGAAAGAGGATGAGGGCCAGGCGCCCAAAACAAAACGAATCACCGGTTCGGAAGCTATTATTTTGTCGCTCATCGAAGAAGGTGTGGAAGTGATCTTTGGATACCCTGGCGGAAATATTATGCCTGTATACGATGCTTTATACCATTATCAGGATAAGCATATCCGGCACATTCTGGCCCGTCACGAACAGGGAGCTGCTCATGCTGCCCAGGGATATGCCCGTGTATCGGGTAAAGTAGGGGTTGCCTTGGCTACCTCAGGCCCGGGAGCAACCAATCTTATCACCGGAATTGCAGATGCTTTGCTTGATTCTACTCCTTTGGTCTGTATCACAGGTCAGGTAGGCAGCCCGTTGCTGGGTACCGATGCGTTTCAAGAAACCGACGTTATCGGCATTTCCATGCCCGTAACCAAATGGAATGTTTTGGTTACTAAAGCCGAAGATATTCCAGCAGCTATTGCTAAAGCTTTTTACATTGCCAAAAGCGGACGCCCAGGCCCCGTTTTAATTGACATCACCAAAGATGCACAGTTTGCACAGTTCGATTACGAATATAAAAAATGCACCTCGGTACGCAGCTATATTCCGGCACCCAAGGTAGAAGCCTCCAAAATAGAAGAAGCAGCAACCATCATCAATAGCGCTCAAAAACCATTTGCCTTAATTGGGCAAGGAGTTATTCTCGGCGCTGCCGAAGCCGAATTGCGCGCCTTCCTCGAAAAAACAGGAATCCCTGCCGCATGGACATTGCTTGGAAATTCAGCCTTACCAACCGACCACCCTTTAAATGTAGGGATGCTTGGGATGCACGGAAATTACGGCCCTAACATTAAAAGCAATGAATGTGACGTTCTCATTGCCATCGGTATGCGCTTTGACGACCGCGTAACGGGAGATGTTAAACGCTATGCCAAACAGGCTAAGGTTATCCATCTAGAGATTGACCCGGCAGAGGTTGACAAAAACGTAAAAACCACAGTTGCAATATTAGGCGATGTTAAAGAATCACTTCCTCTGCTGACCGAAAAGGTTTCCGCGAACAAACACGAAGCCTGGATGGAAGAATTTAAAAAATGCGCTGAGATTGAATTTGAAAAAGTAATCAAACACGACATCTTCCCTGAAAAAGAAGGTCTCACCATGGGAGAAGTAATTCGCAAGATTAACGAAAAAACCAAAGGTGAAGCCGTAATGGTTACTGATGTTGGTCAGCAACAGATGATTGCTTCGCGCTATTTTAAATTCAACAAAACCCGTTCGGTGGTAACATCCGGAGGTTTAGGAACCATGGGATTCGGGCTTCCGGCAGCCATTGGAGCTAAACTCGGCGCACCCGACCGCGAGGTTATCGCAGTTATCGGCGATGGGGGTTTACAGATGACTATTCAGGAATTGGGCACTATCTTCCAGGACGAAGTTCCGGTTAAAATCGTACTTCTTAACAATACCTTCCTGGGAATGGTTCGTCAGTGGCAACAGTTGTTTTTCGACAAACGTTATTCATCCACACCGTTGATAAACCCCGATTTTATCGCCATAGCTAAAGCTTATTGCATTGCTGGCGAAAAAGTTACGGACCGTTCGAACCTCGAAGCTGCCATAGACACCATGTTGAATCACAAAGGCCCTTACCTGCTCGAAGTAAAAGTAGAAAAGGAAGACAATGTATTCCCAATGGTTCCGGCAGGTTGCTCGGTATCTGAAATCAGACTTGAATAAAATTTATGTTTTTAAACATTTATCGTTAATTTTGACGTCATGGAACAAGAATATTTCATAACCGCATTTTCGGAAAACAGCATAGGGCTTCTAAACCGCATCACCATTATATTTACGAGGCGGCAGGTCAACATCGAAAGTCTCAATGTTTCTCAGTCGTCTATTCATGGGATTCATAAATTTACCATCGTGGTAAACACAACCCGCGAAAAAGTCGAAAAAGTTACCAAACAGATAGAGAAACTGGTAGAAGTTCTTAAAGCCTTCTATCACACCAGCGAAGAGGTTATTCAGCAGGAAATTGCTGTTTACAAAGTAAAAACCGAAGCCCTGATGAACAGCAAAGAAATAGAAAACCTGGTACGCAATTCCGGCGCCCGCATTCTTGAGATTACCCCAGACTATACCGTGATTGAAAAAACCGGCTATAAATCGGAAACTCAGGAGTTATTCGACAAACTCGATCAATACGGAGTGACTCAGTTTACCCGTTCGGGAACCGTAGCTGTAACTAAAAATCCGAAAGAATTACTTACCGAATACCTCAAAGAGGTAGGGTGGAAAGCGTAATTTATTCATAAAATAGTATTTTGAATCTTTGAATTTTATAACTTGCGAAACTTTTTTAAATAATTAAACAATACATAATTATGGCAAAATTGATTTTTGGAGGAGTTGAAGAAAACGTAATGACACGTGAAGAATTTCCACTCGCCAAAGCACAGGAAGTGTTAAAGAATGAAACAGTTGCAGTTATCGGTTACGGTGTTCAGGGACCTGGACAGGCTATGAACCTCCGTGACAACGGTATCAACGTTATCGTAGGACAACGTAAACCTTCGAAATCTTGGGACAAAGCAGTTGCTGACGGTTTTGTACCCGGCAAAACCCTTTTCGAAATTGAAGAAGCTCTCGAAAAAGCAACTATCATTTGCTATCTTCTTTCTGATGCTGCTCAAATCGCCGCCTGGCCAACCGTAAAAAAACACCTTACCACTGGTAAAGCTTTATATTTCTCCCATGGTTTTGGTATCACCTATAAAGAACGTACCGGAATTGTTCCTCCTGCTGATGTTGACGTAATTCTCGTTGCTCCTAAAGGTTCGGGAACTTCACTTCGTCGCTTGTTCGTAGAAGGCAAAGGCTTAAACTCAAGCTATGCTATCTTCCAGGATGCTACCGGAAAAGCTAAAGATCGTGTTTTAGCATTAGGTATCGCTGTTGGTTCGGGTTACCTTTTCGAAACTAATTTCAAACGCGAAGTATATAGCGACCTTACCGGTGAACGTGGCACTTTGATGGGTTGTATTCAGGGTATCTTTGCCGCTCAGTACGAAGTTCTCCGTGCAAACGGTCACACTCCTTCTGAAGCTTTCAACGAAACTGTTGAAGAACTTACCCAGAGCCTTATGCCTTTGGTTGCCGAAAACGGTATGGACTGGATGTACGCCAACTGCTCAACTACCGCTCAACGTGGCGCTCTCGACTGGTTCCCACGTTTCCGCGATGCAGTTAAACCTGTTTTCGAAAAACTTTACAGCGAAGTAGCTTGCGGAAACGAAGCTCAACGTTCTATCGACACCAACAGCCAGGTTGATTACCGCGAAAAGCTGGATGCTGAATTGAAAGAACTTCACGAATCAGAAATGTGGCAAGCTGGACAAACCGTTCGTTCGCTCCGTCCTGAACGTAATAAATAAGAAATAAAACAATTACGTATTTAAGCGATTAAGGGAAGTTTCCCTTAATCGCTTTTTTTATTTCTTCTCACATTTGCATTTTCCCGAACATGTACTCGACCCCAAAAGAGCATACAATGGGCACCAATTGATAAGGGCTGTAATAATCAGAAGCAAGCCTATTAATCCCCACCAGTTATGAGCAACAATACCTCCTATAACCAGCACCCCGCCCAAAACAAAGCGGATAACCTTGTCGGTTTTACCTACATTACATTTCATACTCGTTTAATTTAGGTTGTTAAAACTACTATACAATTTAAGATATTTTCCGCTTAAACACACATTAATTGCTTATGATTAATAAGTTGCGGCTAATTTTATTTTGTTTAGCAAGCAAAATTCTTATTCATACATTCACCTTGAAATTTCAGTACAAGTTCTTTGACATTTCAAGAATTTACGTACTTTCGATTTCGCGAAATAACCAAAATTCTATGAAGCATTTTTTACATCTTATTGTATTCAGCATTTGCATTGCAAGTTGTTCCCCAAAAGAACCAGCCGATAGCTCTTTACACAAAAATCACTCGGTAGAGGTAACTTATCAAACCAAAAAGCTTAATGACTCGTTGGTGCTTTTAATCCGAAACGAACATGTCTACCTCGAAGAAAAACTTATAAAATCCTTTTCCCGAACCGACACACTTCCGGCTCCAGGCGATACAACTCAATGGGTTGAAGACGAAGTAGGCGAACGTTGGGCTAAACTACCCAAAGAGTATGAGTTTTTTGTTACCGTAAAATAAACCCATGAAAAAGTCTAAAGCAGTCAAACTGGTATTAGTTGCCAGTATTGCAATATCATGTTCCGACCATCATCCCGATAAATCCGACAATCGCCTGTACGTCCGCGGCGATAGCGCAAGTAATTACACCAGTCATCCTAGTTATTGGCATGGAGGCGGATATTTCTGGTTCCATCCATACGGTTATTACTCATGGAATGGCGGATACCGGCATAGTGGATACGAATCACCACACTTTTCGAGCAGGGCTTCGGCTCATGTGTCACGAGGTGGCTTCGGTTCATCGGGATTTAGGGTAGGAAGTTAATACGATATTTATGAGAAGAATTAGCGCACCCGTTAGGGAAAACTGGAAAAAACGGGTGGAAGACATCGGCTTTGGGTTTCATACCATCAATGGCACTTATTGGGACGAATCTGCTTATTATTCGTTTACGAACGAGCAAATTGAAGTACTTGAAAGCACCACTTCCGAACTTTTTGACCGTTGCCTCGATGCCGTTCAATACGTAATAGACAATCAGCTATACCATCTTTTTAAAATTGCCCCCCGTTTTATCCCACTAATCGAGAAATCGTGGAACGAAGAGCACCCGTCCATCTACGCACGCTTCGATTTGGTTTACGACGGGGTACATCCGCCAAAGATGCTGGAATTTAATGCCGACACCCCGACTTCGTTGTATGAGGCTTCGGCAGTGCAATGGTATTGGCTCGAAGACGTTGAACCGGGAGCCGACCAATTCAATTCCATTCATGAAAAACTGACGGATTACTGGCGCCATCTCAAATCTTACTTGAACGAAGGAAAACTATATTTTACCTGTTTAAACGATAATCAGGAGGATTTAACTACTGTTGAATATCTTCGTGATTGCGCCATTCAGGCAGGATTGGATACAGGATTTATCTATTTGGAAGATTTGGGCTGGAATAGTCTTTCGAATCAATTTGTTGACATCGAAGAACGTCCAATAACCAATATCTTTAAGCTATATCCTTGGGAATGGCTTATCCGTGATGAATTTGGCGGAAACATCCTGCTTGACAGGTCTAACACCTTATGGATTGAACCAGCATGGAAGATGGTACTCTCAAACAAAGCAATACTGCCCATTCTCTGGCAATTATTCCCCAATCATCCCAATTTACTGGCTTCGTATTTTGATAATTCCAACCTTAAATACGACTATGTTAAGAAGCCTATTCTTTCTCGTGAAGGTGAAAATGTCTCAATCGTTAAAAATGGGAGCCTGATAGCTTCCACCGAAGGAAATTACGGATCGGAAGGTTTTATTTTTCAGGAATACTGCCCCTTGCCTCAATTTAAAGGAAATTATCCTGTCATCGGGTCGTGGGTAATTGGCTGCGAACCTGCCGGTATCGGGATTCGTGAAACGAACACATTAATAACCGACAATTTAAGCCGGTTTATCCCTCATGTAATTTCAAAATATTAAAGGTATAAAAAATGCCGTTAACCAAAGCTAACGGCATTTTTTGTGTGGAAAACGTTAATTACAAAACATATCGTAAAATCACCATTTAATCAATTTGTTCTTCCCGGATAAACTTTTAATGCTTCCGAAAGACACGTCATGGCATTTTTGAGATCGTCGATATTAAGCACATAAGCCAAACGAACTTCACTCTTACCTAGTCCGGGAGTAGAGTAAAATCCGGAAGCAGGAGCAAGCATAACAGTTTGGTTATTATAGCTAAATTCGCTTAATAGCCAGATGGCAAATTTTTCGGCATCATCAACCGGCAAGTGGGCAATAGCATAAAATGCACCTTTAGGATTAGGACAAACTACGCCTGGAATCTGGTTGATTGTTTCAATCAGAAAATTACGTCTGCGTGTATATTCGGCCTGAATATTGGCGTAATATTCGGCTGGCGAATCCAGAGCAGCTTCGGCGGCTAATTGGCCGATTACCGGGGGACAAAGACGTTGCTGTCCGAATTTCAAAGCTGTGGAAATAACATCTTTGTTACGCGAAACCAATGCGCCGACACGGATTCCGCAGGCACTGAACCGCTTCGACATAGAATCGACCATCACCACGTGTTCTTCGATGCCTTCGAGGTTCATGGCCGAAAAATGTTGTTGTCCGTCGTAGCAAAATTCACGATACACCTCATCGGAAAACAAAAACAGGTTATGTTTTTTAACGATGTCGCGCAAGCGTTCCAATTCTTGTTTTGAATACAAATATCCCGTTGGGTTATTGGGATTGCAAATGATAATCGCCTTGGTTTTAGGCGTGATAAGTTTTTCAAACTCTTCAATGGAAGGCAATGCAAACCCGTTTTCAATGCTCGAGGTAACGGGAACGATGTTCATTCCGGCAGTGAGCGAAAAACCATAATAATTGGCATAAAAAGGTTCTGGAACGATGGCTTCTTCATCGGTGTTCAAGCAGCTCATCAGCCCGAAAAGCAAAGCCTCGGAACCTCCCGAAGTAATCAGGATATTGGTATAATCAACGTCAATACCAACATTTTTATAGTATCCAACCAGTTTCCGACGCAATGATTCATCGCCCGCCGAGTGACCGTATTCGATGGTGGTCATTCCTAAATTCTTTATCGCCGCTATTGCAACCGGAGGAGTAGGAAGATCGGGGTTACCGATGTTCAGGTGATAAACTTTGACACCTCTGCTTTTAGCGTCTTCGGCATAAGGAACCAGCTTGCGAATAGGCGAAGCCGGCATTTGGCGACCTTTCTCGGAAATCTGTGGCATTCTGTTCGTTATAAAAAATTAAAAATCCATCAAAAAATAAAGTTTGTATAAACCTGAGGCATAATTGATAATAAATTAGGACAATAAAAACCTAAAACCGTCACGCAAGATGCGCTGCGGAGAATATCAAGGATGCCGCGAGGAATAATACAAACTTCATTTTGATGGATCAGTATATAAAGTTAACTATTAAAAAATCAAAACAAACCCTTTGTTATTTAGTAGTTTCAGCGGGTTTAGGCTCAACTACGGTAATATTGAACGTCAATGTAACCAATTGGGTTTTCGCGTTCGAATGAACATAAACTTGTTTGGTGTATGTTCCAACCAACTGGGTGTTAAAGGTTGCTTTTACAAAACCTTTCTTACCCGGCAGTACCGGTTCTTTGGACCATTCAGGAGTTGTGCATCCGCATTGTTTATCAACATTGCTAATGATTAGCGGAGTTTTTCCCTTATTGGTAAAGGTGAATTCGCAGGTACCATTTCCGCCTTTAGTTACAGTGGGGAAATTATATACCGTTTTGTCGAAAACAATCTCTGGAGCATTCTTAAGCGCTGTAGAATCAGCTTTTTGAGCAAATGCTCCCAATGCGGTAAACAAGCCCAAACCCAACAATAAAATGATTTTTCTCATGACTGATTTGAATTTTAAGAGGTACAAAATTAATTTTTTATTGATACAATTCTCTATTTAAACGACCTTAATCATTCAAAATTTATGCCGCAATGTTATTGAAAAAGGTTGGCTTGTTGTGCGAAGCGATAAAAGTTTGGTCAGAAATTTATACTTTTACGCCTCGATTTTTTAATAACCAAATTGTTTACTAGTAATGGAAATACCTTCCAAATACGATCCGAAGCTTACCGAAGATAAATGGTATCAGTACTGGCTTGAAAAGAAATTTTTCCGCTCTACGCCCGATCAGCGTAAACCATACACCGTTGTAATTCCTCCACCCAATGTTACCGGGGTTTTACACATGGGGCATATGTTGAATAATACCATTCAGGACGTACTGGTGCGTCGCGCCCGCATGCAGGGTAAAAATGCTTGTTGGGTGCCGGGTACCGACCATGCTTCCATCGCGACCGAAGCCCGTGTGGTGGCTAAGCTCGCTTCCGAAGGTATTAAAAAGACCGACCTCTCGCGTGACGAATTCCTGAAACATGCCTGGGAATGGACCCATAAACATGGTGGTATCATCCTCGAACAATTGAAGAAGCTCGGAGCTTCGTGCGATTGGGACCGTACCTGCTTTACTATGGATGATGAGCGGTCGGAAAGTGTGATCAACGTTTTTGTAGATCTTCACAAAAAAGGTCTCATTTACCGCGGCGTTCGTATGGTAAACTGGGATCCGCAGGCACAAACTGCCGTTTCTGACGAAGAGGTTAATTATAAAGAAGTAAAAAGTAAACTTTATCATATCCGTTACAACATTGTTGGAAGTGATAAATATGTAGTGGTTGCAACAACCCGTCCGGAAACGATTTTGGGCGATACCGCTATTTGTGTTCACCCCGAAGATGAACGTTATCAATATTTAAAAGGTGCCAAAGTTTATGTACCGCTTATCAAGCGCGAAGTACCGGTTATTCGCGACGAATATGTTGACCGTGAGTTTGGTACCGGTGTACTTAAAATCACCCCGGCTCACGACTTGAATGACTATGAACTTGGCCAGAAATACAACCTCGAAACCATTGATATTTTCAACGATAACGGCACACTGAACGAAAAAGCCCAGCTTTTTGTCGGCAAAGACCGGTTTGTAGTTCGTGAAGAAATTGTTGAAGCGATGAAAGCTTCCGGTAATATCGAAAAAATTGAGGATTACATCAATAAAGTTGGTTTTTCGGAACGTACCGACGCTGTTATTGAACCTAAACTTTCGATGCAGTGGTTTTTGAAGATGAAAACGCTTTCGGAGCCGGCGCTCGAAAACGTGATGAACGATAACATTCAGCTTTATCCGGCCAAGTTTAAAAACACGTACCGCCACTGGATGGAGAACGTGAAAGACTGGTGTATTTCGCGTCAGCTGTGGTGGGGACACCGTATTCCGGCATATTATATTAACAATTCGAACGATTTTGTTGTTGCCAACAGCGACGCCGAAGCCGTTGAACTGGCCCGTCAGAAAACAGGGAATGCCAGCTTAACCATCGAAAACCTAAAACAGGACGAAGACGTTCTCGATACCTGGTTCTCCTCGTGGTTGTGGCCAATTTCGGTATTCGACGGTATTCGTAATCCTGATAATGAGGATATTAAATATTATTATCCAACCGATGATTTGGTTACTGCTCCTGAAATTCTGTTCTTTTGGGTAGCCCGTATGATTATTGCCGGTTACGAATATCAGAAAGAGCCGCCTTTCAAGAATGTATACCTCACCGGTATTGTTCGCGATAAGCTGGGCCGTAAGATGTCGAAGTCGCTTGGCAACTCGCCCGACCCTCTCCTATTGATCGAGAAATACGGTGCCGATGGGGTTCGCGTGGGTATGCTCCTTTGCTCGCCAGCCGGAAACGACCTTCCATTTGACGAAGGACTTACCGAACAGGGCCGTAATTTCGGCAACAAAATCTGGAATGCTTTCCGCCTTGTAAAATCGTGGCAGGTTGATGAAAGCATCGAACAGCCCGAAGCTGCTAAAAGTGCCATCGAATGGTTCGACAGCCTTCTGAACAAGACCATGGCCGAAGTTGACGACCAGTTTGATAAATATCGTCTTTCCGAAGCTTTGATGCAGATTTACAAACTTTTCTGGGACGAATTTTCGTCGTGGTATCTCGAAATGGTAAAACCGGCTTATCAACAGCCCATTGATGCTAGAACTTATGTCGCAACGGTTAGGTTCTTCGAAAAGCTGTTAAAAGTATTGCATCCATTTATGCCATTCATTACCGAGGAGATTTGGCATTACCTTGGCGAACGTCAAAATGACGAAAGCATTATGGTTTCGGCCTTGCCTGCCAAAGGTAGCTTCGACGAAAAGCTTATCGCGCAGTTCGATCTGGTAAAAGAAATCGTTGCTGCCGTACGTAATATTCGTCAGGAAAAAAATCTTCCCATAAAAGAAGCGCTTGAATTGCAATTGTTGGCAGACAATGACGGAACTTTGGCATTTTCATCGGTAATTAAAAAACTCAGCAACTTATCAGACGTTGCACTTGTAGCTTCTAAACCCGAAGGCGCTGTTTCATTTCTTGTAAAATCAACCGAATATTATGTGCCGCTCACCGGTAAAATTGATGTTGAGGAAGAAATTCAAAAGATTGAAAAAGAGCTTAAATATACTCAGGGTTTCTTGGAATCAGTATTGAAAAAACTCAGCAATGAGCGTTTTGTTTCAGGAGCTCCGCAACAAGTGTTGCAGAATGAGCAAAACAAGAAGGCTGATGCTGAGGCCAAGATTAAAGCCATGCAGGAACGCTTGGCCGGATTGAAAGGATAGAATTTATTTCTTTCCCCAAAAGCCCAATCTTAGTTAACTAAGATTGGGCTTTTTTCTTTTGATATTAATGATACTTGGGTCGATTTACCAATAGAATATTAATACTTTCAGGTATTAATATTCTATTTTGTTGAGCAAAAGTTGTTTCTTTGTATTTGTAAACACATCCGTCGCTGGCTGATATTTGATTTGCCTGTTGACGGATATTATTTTTTGACCATGGATGCCTTAAATGTAATTATTTCAGATAATCAACCCTTTACCCGACATGGTATTGTCGCAATTCTAAATAATTATTTTAACGGTCATATCCGTTTCGAAGAAGCAAAAAACAAGGAAGAACTGCTTTGTAAACTTGAAAGCTTCCGGCCTCAGGTTCTCATTATCGACTTTGAACTGTTTGATTTCAGCGAAATCTCCGAACTAAACGAAATAATCCGCAAAGCTCCCAATACCGGCATTCTTGTAGTTACCGATAACCAAGCGCCTGTGGATATTATGAAGGTTCTCGATTGTGGTATTACTAACTACATCCTTAAATCGTGCGAGCCGCAGGAGCTTATCGAAGCCTTTAACGCCGTTACCGGAAGCCGTAAATATTTCAGCAGTGATGTGCTCGACATTTTACTCGAACGCAAATCCACGTCAAAACAAACGCAAGATCCCGGGCGACTCACCACGTCCGAAACCGACATTGTTCGGCTCATTGCTCAAGGCCTAACAACCAAAGAGATAGCCCTTCAAAAACACCTAAGTTTTCACACCATCATTACCCACCGCAAAAATATTTTTCGCAAGCTGGGCATTAGCAATGCTTCGGAACTATTGATGTACGCCATGCGAACCGGAATTATCGATTCTACAGAATATTATATTTGATTTCGGACTAACCCTCCTTTTCTCTTAATTACTTTGAATAAGCTGCGAATTTGTTTTCGTGGCGAAGCATTCACGGGCCTTAATAATCTCGTCCATGTGGGTGCTGGCCCATTCTCCCAGGTTTACCATTTGCTCCAGTAAACTGAAGCCGAGCGATGTAAGCCGGTATTCAACCCGTGGCGGAATCTGAGGATAAATTGTGCGTTCCACCAATCCATCCTGTTCGAGCGAACGGAGCGTTACTGTGAGCATTCGCTGCGAGATACCACTAATCTTCGACTTCAATTCGTTAAACCGCATCTTATCGGTTTGCCCTAATTGTAAAATGGTATAAATCGACCATTTGTCGCCAAAGCGATCGAGAATATCGCGAATTGGGCAATACCCTTTAAACTCCGACGAAGGATTATAAATTATTTCAAACTTTTTTCCCAAGTCAATTGTTTGATTATCAATATTAGTTCTTTCCATGTTTCTATGTATTTTTAAAGTGCCTTCTTGTTTAATCTCCAGTTACTTTTTAACTTTGAGTTATCAAAAGTAACTAAATTATCAATAAGAATTAACTTAAAACTAAGAGAAATGAAAATTGCAATAATCGGAGCAAGCGGATATGTTGGATCCGAAATCCTCAACGAAGCCCTTTCGAGGGGCCATCAGGTTACAGCCATGGTTCGTAACCCCGAAAAAATCACAGTAAAACATGCAAAACTGACGGTTGTAAAATCGGATGTTTTCAACGAAGTCGAAACTACCAAAACACTTGTCGGGCACGATGTTGTGGTTAGCTCATATAATCCGGGGTGGCAAAATCCCAATATTTATGCCGACTTTCTTAAAGGCTCTGAGACCATTCTTAACAGCGCTAAAAAGTCGGGAGTGAGTCGGTTGTTGGTTATTGGAGGTGCCGGCAGTCTTGAAATAGCCCCCGGAGTTCAGCTGGTTGACACTCCCGAATTTCCTGCCGAATACAAACAAGGGGCTTTGGCTGCCCGCGATTTTCTAAATATACTTAGAAAAGAATCATCGTTTGCATGGACATTCTTAAGTCCGGCCATTCTGCTCGTACCGGGCGAACGTACAGGAAGCTACCGTGCAGGTACCGATACTCCTGTGTTTAACGCCAATGGCGAAAGCAAAATTACCGTAGCCGACATGGCCATTGCCATTGTTGACGAACTCGAAAATCCGAAGTATATTAAAAAACGTTTTACTGTTGGTTATTAATTGCAGATAGCTTAAATTTATATAAATCCTTAAATCAATAGATTATGAAAAAACTTTTTCTCCTTTTCGTGTTGGCCCTCTCGCAAGTGGCCTTATTTGCCCAAACCAAATGGACCGTTGACAACGTACATTCATCCATCAAATTTACAGTATCGCACCTAGTAATTTCGGAGGTTGAGGGGACGTTTAAAACCTACTCAGGAACAGTCATGGCGAGTAAGCCAGACTTTACCGATGCCGCCATAGATTTTACCGTAGAAGTAAAAAGCATCAGTACCGACAACGAAATGCGCGACACACATTTGAAATCGGCCGATTTTTTTGATGCTGAAAAATATCCGCAGATGACCTTTAAAAGTACTTCATTTAAAAAGTTGACTGCCAATAAATATCTGTTAACCGGTAATTTAACCATCCATGGTATTACCAAGTCTGTTAAATTTGACGTAACTTATGGAGGAACAGCTAACGATGGCTATGGAAATACCAAAGCCGGGTTTAAAGCTACCACCAAAATCAACCGATTCGACTATGGGCTTCAATGGAACAAACTCACCGAAGCCGGTGGCGCCACCGTTGGCAAAATAGTAACTATCAATATTAAACTTGAGCTGGCTAAGGCAAAATAATCGCTTAAAATAGTATGCTCAAAGGCTGTCCAACCATCGTTGCGACAGCCTTTTTATTTTATGGCGGTTCAGAATATTGCTTTCTAAAATTAGTTTACTTTGCAAAAAGATAAAAAGATATGAATATCGATGAAAAATACACCAAATTAAAAGCTATTCTATTATCAATGAAAGAAGTAGTAGTGGCTTACTCAGGTGGCGTTGATAGCTCTTTTCTTTTAAAAGTAGCTGTTGATACCCTGAACGATAAAGCATTGGGTGTGCTGGCGGTTTCGCCTACATACCCTTCGCGCGAATATGAAAAAGCAAAGGACCTGGCAGAGTGGATGGGTGCAAGGTTATCGATTATCGAATCGAACGAAATGGATAAAGAAGAGTTTCGGCAAAATCCCATAAATCGTTGCTATTTCTGTAAAAGCGAACTATTCGAACGGATTGGTGAATTACTGGATAACAACCTGTACAAAAATATGGTTGACGGTTCAAATCTTGATGATCTGGGCGACCATCGTCCGGGCATGAAGGCCCTGAAAGAAAAAGGTATACGAAGCCCATTGCAGGAGGCCGAACTTACCAAGGCCGAGATTCGCGAATTGTCACAACGCCTCGGGATGCCAACCTGGGATAAAGATTCGCTTGCATGCCTGTCATCGCGTTTTCCATACGGCGAAACAATTGATATTGAAAAATTACGCATGGTCGATGAAATTGAAAATTTTCTGTTCGATCTTGGATTTCGTGATATCCGGGCACGACATCAGAAAAGTACGCTTAAGATAGAAGTTCGTCCAGACCTCATCAATCGTTTTTTCGAAGATGACGTTCGCGACAAGCTTCTTTCAAAAGCAAAATCGTTGGGTTATAAATATGTTACCGTCGATTTGGAAGGATATCGCCAGGGGAGCATGAACGAAGTATTGGCAAAATAAGCCTCAGTAAAGGATCTATCGAACAGCCCCGTCTGAATTTTTCAGGCGGGGCTGTTTCGTTACCACATTTTAGGTATATCAAAATGCCATGTTTGGGCTATTCCAAAGCTTCTGGCAAGATGGTAGCTTTGTTATGTCGAAAATTAGTAATGAGTTAAACCAAACCACACAAATCATGAGTAAAATTAATTGCTGGGAATTTAAAAAATGCGGACGCGAACCCGGCGGAGCTAATGTTAAAGAACAAGGGATTTGCCCTGCATCAATTGAACGGCGTGCTAACGGAATTCATGGCGGCAAAAACGGAGGTCGGTGCTGCTGGGCTGTAATGGCCACACAGTGCAGTGGAGGCGACACAAAAGAGAAATCCTTTGCCAATAAATTGTCGGCTTGCATTAGCTGCGAATTTTACAAAGTAGCTTTTAAAGAAGAATGGGGAAAACCAACTTACAAAAGCCCTGTTCAGATTTCAGAAATAATTGCGCTAAAACCTGTATTCTAAATCACAAAGTTACGTTTGCTTAAAAGGCAAGCGTAACTTAAAAAGTGCTAAAAATTAGATCACCATGAAAATAAACATCCTTCCCGGACTAAATAATTCAGGTTCGGGCCATTGGCAGACCAATTGGCAAGTTAAATATGGTTTTTATCGTGTAGAGCAGGAAGATTGGGCTCAGCCGGATTTTCAAAAATGGAAAAATACCTTAATAAATTATCTGACAAAAGATAAGGATGAGAAGGATAATATTCTGATAGCTCATAGTTTGGGATGCCTTCTGGTTGTTAAGTCACTACCCGAAATCCGGGAATATGTGAAAGGGATTTTTCTGGTTGCTCCTGCTGATCCTAACGGAGAACTATTTCCCAGACAACTACAAGCCTTTAATAATCTGCCTGACCATGATTTGGGAATTCCCGGATATCTAATCTTTAGTGGGGACGACCCTTATGCAAGCGTATCTTTTGCCGAAAAATATGGCCTTACATGGGGACTAAAAACCGTGAATATCGGAAGAAAAGGACATATCAACAGCGAGTCGGCTTTGGGCGACTGGGAGGAAGGCTTTGATTATCTGGGCCAACTTTTAGGTACTGTGTTGACGGTAAAAAACTTCGTTTAGGGTTAAATACCATAAATTTGGTATTGTCTTCTGCGCTTTAATGGGTAATTTTGCGCGCAAAAATTTACAGTTTATGGCCATCAGAGTTGGAATTAATGGAGTTGGACGTATTGGCAAACTGGTCTTTCGCTTATTGAACGAATCGGAAAAGTTTGAATTAGTGGCAGTAAATGACCCAATGCCACCGGAAATCCTGAAAACGTTGTTACGGTACGATACAATACACGGGAAGTTCGCCGACATTGAACAACCCAATAAAAATCTTTTTGTAGTAAACGGGAAAGAAATTGCGCTGTCGCACGAGTATTCACCGGAGTTAATACCCTGGCATAAATACGGCGTCGATTGCGTGATAGAAGCTTCGGGTAAATTTAAGACCCGGCAGGCGCTCGAAAGGCACATCCAGAGCGGAGCTAAAAGAGTTATGCTGAGCCAGCCATCCGACGATGACTTGGACAGTATTATAGTGCTTGGAGTAAATGAAGAAACGCTATCCCCAAACGACAGGATTATCTCTAACGCCTCGTGTACAACCAATTGTTTAGCACCGCTTATTAAAACCATCGACAATTCGTTTGGATTACAAAACGCATTTTTTAACACGGTACATCCGTTTACCAACAACCAATCGTTAATGGACGGCCCACACCCCGACCCTCGGCGTTCGCGTTCGGCATTTTGTAACATCATCCCCACAACCAGTACTGCTGTTAAAGCCTTAAAAAAAGTAATGCCCGAAATGCAGGATAGAATCGACGGCTTTGCCACACGTGTACCGGTGCCACTGGGTTCCTACATTGAAATAACGGCTCAATTAGACCAAAATGTGACCAAAGAAATCGTAAACAATAGTTTTCTTGAGGCATCAAAAAAATTCCGTAAAGGAATTCTCGAATATTGTTCAGATCCCATTGTGTCGTCCGACATTATCGGAAACAGCAATTCGGCGATCTTCGATTCCCTCTGTACCAAAGTGCTTGGCAATAATTTTGTACAGGTGCTGGCCTGGTATGACAATGAAACGGCCTATTCGAACCGGATTGTAGATTTGATTGAGTATTGGTACAGCTAAATGAATTGACAAGGGTCAGTTATAACAACTGAACAACTTGTTTAAATTATTGGCCAATTAACGACAAAACGGCCTTCGTATCCGGATATTGTACAAGTTTACCATTATCCAGAAGAGCTGCGATTTCAAACATGTTATTATGAAGAGCGGTTTGTAAAATATCGTCCGGGAAAATGGCGTATTTGCCCATAAAATAATGCGTTTCCCAATCGACGAAGTCGTAGGCCAGAAAAACCAGCTCGGTACAATTGATCAGATCCGACGATTCTATGTCGAAATTAAAATCATATCCTTTTTTTATCTGTTTAAGGATGTTGCTCATTACCTCCATTTTTTGATCCGAATCAAGTCGTTTGGGGCGAAGAATAAGGTAGGTTTGCGCATGAGCAAAATCTCTCAGGCTGCTGATGTGTACACCGCCAATGGTAGTTGATTCAGCCATGGCGCGATCGTTGATGGTTACTTCGCGTTTAGATTCCCTGCCAAGTTTTTCGGCATTTACCGGATATTTTCTACGGTTTTTAACGTCGAGCCAGATGGAGGCATGGGTAAAATATCCGGGAATTACTTGATTAGTCAGGTAACCGGAGGATTTCGACAAGACGATATCTCCCGCCTGTAATTGCGACAGGAGTTTCTCTGCATTTTCACGCTGGCTGCGGCGTATAATTTTATTGGGTTTACTGCTGAAAAAGGTCTTTCCTAAATAGCTGAAAGCATTGTGTAATGCGGAATGTAAGCGGTCGTTATGCTGATAAATACTATAAAAAGCTGCCTTAAAAATATTGGTTTTCGGTAATTGCGCCAGAATACTATCTGATGGATATGCTCCGCCGTTTCGGCTTTGCTTTAAGCGACGCCTAACCTTAGGCGAATAGAGGTAATTGCGGCTTTTCCGTATCACTTTTCGCGGGATATTGTTCGCTGCATCGCCAGCATTTAAAGCTCTGCGTAACGTTTTATCACACTGGTATTGACGTTCATATTCTGCGGCAGCCAATAATAACTTGGACGCTCCATACTTCTGCAACGAGGTTAAACTATCGCGACGCAGACCTCCACGATGTAACAGGTAATTGAAAAAACGATCGTTATCAACCTGCATCCCAAAATCATAGTAAATTTGATTTAAATCATTTGCCATCAAATGGTTTTCGATATTCTTCTTAAGAACAATGCGTTGTAAAACGCTGTCGGTTCTGTGTGTAACCTCTTTTCGCTGGGCTTCGCGGGCTTCAATTTGCCCGTTACTTATTGGGGCAAGAAGATTTTGTCGCTTTGACTTGCCTAAATAATTCTTTTGAAGGCCAACACAAGATGTTGCCAATACCAGAAATGCCAGAATAAAAAACGCTACACGATCTGCTGATTTACAGGCGGAAGTATGTTTAAAACCAGAAAATAGCATACGAACTTTTACAAAAATTTTTACGATTATTGACAGCCGTCAATCTTTTGGCTAAAAGTGAGAAAATCATTACGGAATATCAATACCTTCTTAATGGTATATTTTTGATTTATTACAGAAATTGACCGCTGCAATCTTAATCATCCATTTGTATTCCGTCTATATTTTGGAACGTACACACCCGCAATTTGGGACAAAATTGACAATAGCTATTTCTTTCAACCTTTACATTTGTTCCTGAACTTTTTCAAGTTTTTATATCTAATCCATGCTACTAAAAAGCGCTTTAATCACCTTGTAAAACTATCACTAATCATGAAAAAAATTACCTCACTTGTATCATTTTTAGTGTTGATGGCACTCACTGTTTCAAACCTAAACGCCACCCCCAGACAGATGGAATACCTTGATCGGGGACTGGTTGCTGTAAAAATAACTAATGGCGTATTCCTTAGTTGGCGGTTTCTGGGTACAGATAATCCTGCTACCGGATTCAATATTTACAGAGATAATGTACTTGTTAACAGTACTCCAATTAACACTTGCACAAATTTTACGGATGCAAATGGAACGTCTGCCAGTGTTTATAAAGTGATTCCGGTATTGAACGGCGTGGAAGATGCCACTGGTATAAAAACGGTAACTCCGTGGGCCCAACAATACAAAACTATTCAGTTAAATCGTCCGGCAAATGGAATTACGTCGCCTAATAAATATGGCAGTGTGGGAAAACCAGCAACCGGAAGTTTCCCCAAAGGCCAACCTTATGGCTATTCGCCAAACGATTGCAGTGTGGGCGATGTGGATGGTGATGGTGAGTATGAAATTATTGTGAAATGGGCCCCGTCGAACTCGCAGGATAATTCATACTACGGAATTACCGGGGATGTATATATCGATGCTTATAAACTTGACGGAACTCAACTTTGGCGCATCGATTTAGGTAAGAACATTCGTGCCGGAGCCCATTATACGCAATTTCTGGTGTATGATTTTGATGGCGATGGATTAGCCGAAGTGGTTTGCAAAACAGCCCCGGGAACTATCGACGGAAAGGGAAACTATGTAATTATGACTGGCGATGATCCTGCTGCCGATTACCGCAGTATTGATACCACTCAACTTAGCGGCTCCAAAATGCTTGGAACCATTCAAACCGGACCGGAATATCTGACCTTATTTGATGGTAAAACCGGAGCTGAACTAAATACCATTGCATATAATCCGCCACGAGGCTCTGTTTCGGCTTGGGGCGATAATTATGCAAACCGTAGTGACCGTTTTCTGGCCTGTGTGGCTTATCTGGACGGCGTTCATCCCAGTGCGGTTATGTGCCGTGGCTATTATACCCGTGCTACACTGGCTTCGTACGATGTTCAGAATAAGAAACTGGTACAGCATTGGTTTTACGATTCCGGATCAACTTCGGGCGTTGGAGCTTATGGTCAGGGAAATCATAATTTAAGTGTAGCCGATGTCGACTCCGATGGAAAGGATGAGATTATTTATGGTTCTTGTGCCATTGATGATAACGGGACGTTGCTTTATCACACAGGTTTAGGCCATGGCGATGCAATGCATGTTTCGGACATGGACCCGGATAATCCCGGCTTGGAGGTTTGGGCCGTACATGAAGAAACCAACGCAGCTTATGGCTACGAACTGCATGATGCTAAAACCGGAACCGTACTTTGGGGTACTAAAACCGGCGCCGATAATGGTCGTGGACTAGCTGCTGATATAGATTCCCGGTATCCCGGGTTTGAAATGTGGAGCTCATTGGGAAGTGGAACGTATTCCTGCAAAGGAACACAGATTTCAACGTCAAAACCTTCTACTAATTTCAGAATTTACTGGGATGGCGATTTGCAGGATGAACTGTTGGACGGAACCAACATTACCAAATGGAATGGGAACGGCACAACTACCTTATTATCATGCACCGGCACCTCGTCGTGCAATAGTACTAAAGCAACTCCAAACTTAAGTGCCGATATTTTGGGCGACTGGCGTGAAGAAGTTATCCTGTGGACATCCGCAGATTCCAGTAAATTGAGAATTTATACAACAACAACTCCAACTACCTACCGATTATTTACCCCAATGCATGATCCCGTTTATCGGTTAGGCGTTGCCTGGCAAAATACGGCATACAATCAACCGCCTCATTTGGGATTTTATATTGGAGATGGATTGGCCAATGTTACTCAACCCAATATTAAAACCATAAAATATAACGCTGTTATTTCGGGCGTGCAAAATCCTGTTGAAAAACAACATGCTGCGATTTACAATGCCAATGGAATATTAAAAGTTAATTCTTCCGAAGTCATTCATTCTGTTTCAATTTATTCGGAATTAGGCCGGTTATTGTATCAAAATGACAGCGTTCAAAATCAGGAATTCAGCCGTAAATTGCCGGGGAATGAACACCTGGTCATTGTAAAAGTCAAAACAAATTCAGGGGCTCAAACCGCTAAGGTCCTTTTTTAAAATAATTATTCTTTTGATGCCAAAGCCTTTGCTGTGTTACATAGCAAAGGCTTTTGTTTTACGGGCACGCTTAAATATTTTTTATATTGAATCAAACGTTCCGAAAATAGAAAATAAAAACATTGATATTTAAGGAGATAATCCCTAAATTTATATAGATATTCGTTTATCTTCAGCATTTATCCGTTTAAATACACAAACCCTTACATTAACATTTATCCTATTCAACAATCTAATTTCAGGAGGATACAAACATGAGAAACAACAGTTCATTCGCAGTATTGGTGTTTATCGTTATCATGGCTATTGGAATTGCATTATCGTACGCTATCAATCGCGGGGCAGTTTATCCTATAACGATACCTTTTAGTGTCGGAACCTTCATTGTAGCAGTCCTAGTTTCGTCTTCCATAAAAGTAGCCGATCAATGGAACCGGGCAGTTATATTACGATTGGGAAAATTTCAGTCCCTTCGCGGACCGGGGCTGTTTTTTATTATTCCGGTTATCGATGTTGTTACCTATTGGATTGACATACGCGTTATTACCACCACTTTTAAGGCCGAAAAAACGCTGACAAAAGATACAGTGCCGGTAGATGTGGATGCTGTTCTTTTCTGGAAAGTTGTTGATCCTAAGAAAGCTGCCCTCGATGTTGCCGAATACCAGAGTGCCATAAGCTGGGCTTCGCAAACAGCTCTGCGCGATGTTATCGGGAAAACCATGCTGTCGGATATGCTCGAAGGCCGCGAAAAAATAAGTTCCCTGTTACAAAGAATTATAGACGAACGTACCGAACCCTGGGGCATTAATGTTATATCGGTGGAAGTAAAAGACGTACTTATCCCGTCGGCACTGGAAGATGCTATGTCCATGCAGGCTCAGGCCGAAAGAGAACGGCAAGCCCGTGTCATTCTGGGCGATTCGGAACGTCAGGTAGCCGAAAAATTCGGAGAAGCAGCTAAAACTTATGCTGATAATCCGACCGCTTTCCACTTGCGTGCCATGAACATGCTCTACGAAGGTCTTAAAACCAATGCAACCATCGTAATTGTACCTAGTTCTGCAGTAGAATCTATGCAACTTGGCGGACTCGCAGGTCTCACGGCCATGACGATGGGGCTTAACAAAAAAGACGAAGGGAAACAGGCAAATGATAATTTAGAACCCGAATAAAAACCTACGCAAACAACGCCACAGACCGTTTCTTTGATTTAGAATCATCGGTTAGCCGCTTCTTCTGTTTAGGAGGAAACGGCTTTTTTTATGAAATCGTAACAATTTTTTTAATAGATAACATCAGTTTAGTTAAACTATCAATTTCACGAATAACTTTGGCGAAACAAACATTTTTTTAAACCTATGCTTTATGGAAAGAATATTCTTCTTATCAACTTTATTATCAGTGCTTGTTGGTGGTAATTACGTTACGGCCCAGTACAAAAAGATTAACGTTCTGGTATACACCACGCCCGACGTTTACCATAACCAATCGATACCTGCGGCCATAGCGCAATTGAAATCAATGGCCGAAAGAAATTTTGTCGATTTAACCTGGACTCAGTTGGAAAGCAGCTTTACAGATAAAAATTTGGCAAATTATTCTGTAATTGTCTTTCTGCATTCAACCATTTCAAAATTAAATGCAGAGCAGGAGGCGAGTTTTAAAAAATACATTCACAACGGGGGCGGTTTTGTTGGCATACATGCAGCATCCGACATTAAGGACGATAACGAATGGTATAAAAAATTGGTAGGCCGTACGTTTATCCGGCACCCCGAAAAACAAACTGCGGTAATGACGGTTGTCGATAAAAAATTCCCGGCAACAATGCATTTATCGGACAATTGGGTATGGACCGACGAGTGGTACGAATACGGCGAAGCGCTTACCCCAAATCTGCATGTACTTCTTACAGTAGACGAATCTACTTATTATGTAAAAGTCGGGATGGGCAAGAATCACCCTGTAGCCTGGTACCAGGAATTTGAAGGCGGACGATCGTTTTACACCGGATTAGGACACATGGAATCATCCTACAACGATCAAGAATTCATAAAACACATCTATGGAGGTATCTATTGGGCTGCAACAGGTAAAGGCATCGTTCAATAATCAAACAAACAGCTGTAACCTGCCGATTATAACAATAAACTATTGAACGGGTTTTAGCCTCACGCAATAATGAGGCTAAAACCCGTTCTTTTTAATCTCGTTACCTGTCGATTTAACTCTTCGGCAATAAAAATTCATCACCGCGTTACCTCATAATATTTAAGCACAACTCCGCGGAATAAGGCCAGCCCCAACACACAAATTAATGCACTCACCAAAAATGCGAACGAAATGGAGGTATGCTCGGAGATAACTCCCATAACAACCATCCCTAACCCCATCCCAAGGTCGAGTGCCGTATACAAGGTTGAATTCGCAGCTCCGCGCCGGTCCGAAGTCGCAAGGTTGTTAACCATCGCCTGAAAAATAGGAAACACCACCCCTATTCCAAAACCAATCAGTATGGCGGCTCCGTAAAACCCCAGCGGATTTCGCACCAGGGCTAAAAACGGAAAACCAACAACCATCAGGCCTAAACAAATCGTTAAAATAGTACCGGGACCGTTCCTGTCAAATTCTTTCCCGGCAAATAATCGCGACAAACCAATGCCCACGGCAAAAACAAAAAAGAACATCGAGGTATTCTGAATCCCTATTTCCTTCCCATAAAGGGCAATAAACGACAACAAACCACCATAGGTAATCATTATCACAAAAAGATTAAGCGATGGTATAAATGATCTCCCGTCGAACAGGTTCAGAAGGTTAAATGCTATATCCCGTCCCCGCTCCGACCGTCTGGGATATTTCATTGAAAAAGCACATCCAAAAGCAACCATGCCCGTAATTAAAGCCCAAGTAAACATCGCCACATATCCCCATTGATGACAAATATAAAGCCCAAGTACAGGCCCCACGGACATTCCCAGCGTAGTGGACAAGGCAAAATATCCTATTCCTTCGCCCCGTTTTAAAACAGGCGTAATATCAACCGCCACCGTGGAGCTGGCAATGGTAGCCACTCCCCAGGTTAATCCCTGCCCAAAGCGTAATAAAATAAGCAAAGGAATGGTTAAAGCCATAAGATAACCGGCAAACAATGATGAATACAGGAACAGCGCCCCCATGAAGATAAATTTACGTCCAAAACGGTCGAGCGTAAAGCCCGTAAACGGACGAATGATGACCGAGGCAATGGTATAAACCGCCAATACAATACCTACTGTAGTGTGCGAGGCATGCAGCTCTACTGCAAGATATATCGGAAGGGTTGATATTAACGAATAATATGTGATGCACATCAGAAAATTCGACAATGTAAGGAGCACAAAGCTTCCACTCCATATTTTTTGTGTCATAAAACCGTTAGCTTTAAATACTGACAAAAGAACCAAGGCTTGGCAAATCCGTCCGGAAAGATTATTGGCAGTCTTCCGGCGCATGATTAATGTTTCAAAAACAATCTGCCGGACGATACCCTATGAACAATCCTTTTTCATTAAGGTTGCAAAATTAGCACGAAACAACCGTGATTATCCCATCGTTGGGTATATAAAATGAAGCTTGTACCCAATAATACACTGCTGCAATGGCTAAAACCCTTAATTACAATTAGCCCCGAATTTTCTCAATTGGCATATTTTTTGACTAATGCCACCGGTAAACTATTAAAACTACACATTATGTATCGTAAAATTTCTCTTCTATTCATTGCTTTTCTCACCTTTTCCGGAGTCATCTCCGCACAACAATCATCCGTAACCGCATTTCCCGGGGCCGAAGGCTTTGGGGCTAATACTCCCGGCGGCAGGGGCGGCAAAATTTATGTAGTTACCAACCTTAACGATAATGGCCCGGGAAGTTTCCGCGAAGCCTGCCTGGCCAAAGGTCCGCGTATTGTTGTTTTTAATGTATCGGGGATCATCGATCTCAAAACACCACTTAATGTTACCGAACCATATATCACCATTGCCGGACAAACTGCTCCCGGCGACGGAATATGCCTTCGTCGCAGCGAATTTGAGATACAAACCCACGATGCCATCGTTCGGTTTATTCGTTGCCGTCCGGGAAACATCTCCGGAGAAGCGATGGATGCCATGGGTGTTGGCAAAAACGCCCACGATGTTATTGTTGACCACTGTTCGGCAAACTGGTCCATCGACGAATGCCTTTCTCCCAGCGGAGCAATCGCCAACATTACCATACAATGGTGTCTTATCGGCGAAGCTTTAAATAAAAGCGTTCATCCCAAAGGCGAACATGGTTACGGCTCGCTGGTACGGGCTATCGGAGGCGTTACACTTCATCATAACCTCTGGCTCGATAACATTTCGCGAAATCCACGTCTGGGCGACAACTATGGCAAAGCCCCCTGGCCTACGTTCGATTTCAGAAATAACGTTATTTATAACTGGGGCGGAACTTGCAGTGGCCTCACCGGCGATCATCTCAGCGCCAATTATGTAAATAATTATCTCAGGCCCGGACCCGACAGCAACAATCGTCCTCCTATCGTTCTTTCGCCAACTGCCGATGTTGTCTATTTTGTAGAAGGAAATATTGTGGAAGGAAAACCTGCCTTATCGAAAAATCCGCTCGCCATGTTTACGCCTACCGAGGAAAATGGGAAACGATTGGTAACAATATCCAACAAACCATTTGATGTTGCCCCGGTAAAAACGTCTTCCGCTAAACAGGCTTATACCGATGTTGTTGCATTGACTGGCGCAATTTGTCCGGTTCGCGACGCGATAGACTCCCGTCTTATCGACGAAGTGAAAAACAACAAAGGAAAAATTATCAATTCGCAGGATGAAGTTAGCGGATGGCCGGTTTATCGGACGGTTCAACTTAATAAAGATTCGGATGGCGACGGAATCCCGGATAGTTGGGAAACATCGCACGGATTAAACGCCAACGATCCAAAGGATGCTTCCATCATTAACAATGATGGCTATTCCAATATCGAAAATTATATCAATGGAATAGCCCTGACGCAGATCGAGAAGCTAAGTAAGTAATTATAGTTTAAATATTATTGTCATTCCGGGTCTGCTTTGGAATCCATTTACTTCAAAGCTTATGGATTCCAGAATGAGCCGGAATGACAATTTATTAAATCTTTAAGATAGTTTCTTCGTAAGCTAATCCGACAGCTTATAAACTTCGCTTCCGGCCATCAGAAAGGCTCCGGAGCCAAACCATTCCGTATCATTGTACGACACCATATTGGGTGCATCGCCATTGCGCTGAACATAACCCAACATTCCATTAAGATGAACCGACTCTACCAAAACTTTCCAGGCTTTTTGAACGGCCGGATAATACGTAGCACGATCGAGATAACCATTATTAATGCCCCAGGCAAATGCATAACAGAATAAAGCCGTTCCGCTGCTTTCCACGCAGTTATATTCGGTAGTATCAAGAAGGCTCGATGGCCAGTAACCTCCGGGTTGCTGAAGTGTCACCAATTTTGCGCTCATATCCTTAAATATCTGCTCATATAAACTTCGCGACTTATAATTTTTAGGTAAAACTTCGAGCGTTTTTGCCAAACCGGCTACAACCCAGCCATTTCCCCTGGCCCAAAAAATCTTTTTCCCGGCTTTAGATTTAACATTAATATAACGGTCGTCGTGATAGTACAGGAATTCGAATTTATCGTAAAGATGTTCGTGCGTGGCTTTCCAAAGATCGTCCATCATATAATTATATCTCATTTCACCGGTGGCTTCTGAAAATTTAGCCCAGGCGGGAGGTGCCGAAAACAAGGCTTCGCTCCTGCTCCAACAATCAACCCAATGCTTATTATCCTTATACGTCACCTCTATTTCGGACGGTTGCCGCTGAAATTGTGCATCAAGCACATAACGGGTATATTGAATCATCTTCGGATCCTTTTCGAGCATATAAAAATCGACATAAGCTTGCGCCGTGGCCAAAACATTAGGATCATAAGGACGCGGAAAAACCTTCCATTCCACCGAATCGAAAGCCCTTTTCATGAATGTATAATAACGTTTGTCCTTTCTCATCTTATAAAAGTCCATCAGTCCCACCAGAAAAGTACCGGTACTCCACGAACGGGGATCGGTCTGGTCGTATTTACTTATCTGCCAGTCGGCCACGCGTTTCATCATGTAAAAAACGGAATTCTTTTTAACATCGGACGGAAAAAATTTTGTCCTTTCCTGCGAAGGTTTCTCTTCATCGGCATTATTTTTATCCTTAGCCTCTTGCGCCTGCGCACTAAATGCCATTAGCATACACAACAATGCGCATACTCCCACAACTATTCTTCCTCTCATTTTACACTTGTTGCTGATTTGTAATTTGCCGGCCATTGGCGTGTTTATTCCCATAAAAAGAAGCCCACAAACGCCTGACAATAGGATACAAAAATAGAAAGTTATTCGTTGCTCCGAGGATTGTATAATAATTTACCCAAATTAATTATGCCGGATGGCAAATTGAAGCTTACTGTTGCCAAATAATTATTTCATTTTGCTGGATAATTTAAATAGACTGGTACTTAATTATCCAAATCTGCCGGTCTATTATTCAACTTTGGCACATAATTATTTCAATGTGCCACCTAATTATTCAAAGTTGCCATCCTATTATTCAAATTCGGCGGATAATTATCCAGATTTGCCAAATTGAAATAATTATCCGGCAGATAATTTAAATTATGTGCCAAAAATGGATAATTATATAGGGGTAAGTAGTTTCTGTTTGGGTGTTGAGTTTGTCTTACCTTGTGATAATGATCCGACAAGGAACTTTATGAGATTGCCGATTGTATAAAGAGAAAACGGATCATATCTATTTCAGCCCAAAGCCCCTTCAGCCCGGTTATTTCAGGCATTCATAATTGTAAATCAGGCCAAATTGTCGTATTTTTAGATAGCAATCAAACTTCTACCGACATGAAAACTATTATGTTCTTTTTAGGAATTATCCTCTTTAATCTTAATGGCATTTTAGCACAGGATACCATTGTAAAAAGAGATAATGCACGGATCATCTGCAAAATAAAGGAGATATTAGTTGACGAAATTAAGTATCAGCCAAAGGATAACAACATCATTGTAGGCATTGATAAGAATGAAGTCTTGAAAGTAATTCTATCGACAGGGGTTGTAATGAATTTCCAAAATACAATGACGGATAAGGAATCATATAAAGATCAGAAGAAAAACGCTATTAAGTTCAGGCTTTTATCGCCATTATACCAATACAGCGATTTTACCTATGAACGAAGTTTAAAGCCTGGCTCAAGCATAGAATGTTCAATCGGAATTATTGGATTAGGGGAACATTATGGCGACAAGCTTAACGGAATATCGTTAAGGCTGGGATATAAATTTATTAAGAGCCCGAATTTTTATTTAAAAGGGATTCGTTATGCCCATCTTTTAAAGGGAATGTACTTCCGTCCCGAAATAGCCACTTCGTTTTACACCAAAAATTCCAATAATATATTTGCTACGGCAGTATTATTTAATATTGGAAATCAATGGATATTCAACGACATGTTTTTGGTAGATCTGTATTTAGGACTTGGGTATGGATATAGCTCCGAAGACTCATTTAACATACAATATGGCTACTCAACCGGAGCCAGCAGCTTTCCTTTGGCAATTTCGTCAGGGTTCAGGCTGGGCTTTTTGATAAAATAGCCTCACTTACAAAAAACTTTCTGAAGTTTATTGCGCGAGCAGATGTTCGAACAATATTTTAACGCCTATTAAAAACAAAATAACACCTCCCAGAATCTCCATTTTTTTACCGAAACGCAATCCTGTTTTCTTGCCAAAATAGATGCCAAGCATCGAAACCACAAACGTTACAAATCCGATAACAAACGTTGTAATATAAAGGTTAATGCTGATAAACGCAAAGCTTACCCCAACAATCAAAGCGTCGATGCTGGTGGCTAATGACATTCCCAACAATACTTTTGGGTCGAGCGGATTGATATTTTTCTTCTCATCGTCGCCATTGGCAAAACTTTCATACACCATCTTTCCGCCAATCAACGTAAGCAACCCGAAGGCCAGCCAATGGTCAAAACTTTCAACCAAATGTTCAATCCTTTTACCAATAAACCACCCTATCAACGGCATCAATGCCTGAAAAAATGCCAACGAAAAAGCTATGCGCGTTGCTTTCCGAAAAGTAATCTCGCACATCATTAAACCACTCGATACCGAAACGGCAAACGAATCGACCGACAAACCAATTGCAATGAATATTAGGGTAATTATTTCCATCCTCAAAAAAATAAAGCGCAAAGATAGTATTATATGTTTTAAGTTGCGGGTTGCATATTCTGTAATTCATAATCTGCAATTCGTAATTCTTAAATCAAAATCACTATTTTTAAATGCTTTAGAAAAAAACAACCATGACTCCCTCAAAAGAAGAAAAACAAAAATTTTACCGGGCTCTTTATCTTCCGGTAATCCTGTTAATCGCCATCTGGGGCATTAAGGGGTTCGAGCTTCTTACCCAAATATCGCTTGCCGAATGGGGCATCTTTCCACTTAAAGCGTTTGGGTTGCCAGGCATCTTGTTCTCACCCTTGCTACATGCCGATATTAACCATTTGATAAACAATTCGGTTCCATTATTAGTTTTAAACACTGCACTTTTTTATTTCTACAGGCCCATTGCCTTCAAAATTCTGATACTAATCTGGCTCACAACAGGGCTTTGTGTTTGGTTCGGAGGCCGCGAGGCTTATCACATCGGAGCCAGCAGTATTATTTACGGCGATGCCTCCTTCCTGTTTTTTAGCGGGGTAATACGGCGGAATATCAAATTAATGGCCATATCTTTGTTAACGATTTTCCTGTATGGCGGCATGGTCTGGGGAATATTTCCTATCCTGCCCGAAATATCGTGGGAGTCGCACCTCTTTGGAGGACTAACCGGTTTGTTCTTTGCCTTCGTATATGCTTCCGAAGGACCTCAGAAGGAAGAGCCTGACTGGGATGAGGACAGCGACGACGACCCATACTGGGAACAACCCGAAAACGAAACGAACAAACCTTAAAGACATTCTACTATGTTAATCAAAATTTATCCGGAAAACCCTAATCCAAAACAAATCGAAAAGGTGGTTGAAACCCTTCAAAAAGGGGGGATCATCATCTATCCTACCGACAGTGTGTACGGCATGGGCTGCGACATTCACAATTCCAAAGCTGTTGATAAAATTGCCCAGATAAAAGGCATAAAACGCGACAAAGCCCGGTTTTCAATCATCTGTCACAGCCTGAGCCAGCTATCGGATTATACACGCCCGCTAAACAACAGCACTTTTAAGCTAATGAAGAAGAACCTTCCCGGCCCGTTCACCTTCATCCTTAATGCCAACAGCAAAGTTCCAGCATTATTCCAAAGCAAGAAGAAAACCGTGGGTATCCGCATTCCCAACAACAGCATCATCCTCGAAATTGTAAAAGAATTCGGTTCTCCGATTCTTACCACCTCAGTTCACGACCAGGACGAAATTGTGGAATATACCACCGACCCGGAACTTATTCACGATAATTTTCAGGAAATTGTTGACCTTGTAATTGATGGCGGGTATGGACAGAATATCGCTTCCACGGTAGTTGATTGCACCGATGACGAACCGGAAATCATCCGTCAGGGTATCGGCGAACTTATTTAACCAGGCTAAAGCTTAACAATAAGCGCCCCGGATTTTTTTACATTATATATATTACAATTCAACGGCAATCCCGAACTAATCTTATCAACCCGAAATTTCGACGTTGACGCATCCAACACCACGGTTGATGCCGGGTAATGAGCCAAAATCTTTTTCGACTTATATAACGATGCGTTTCTCATTAGCAGAAGATCGGTTTTAATCTCACAACCAGAAGTGTCTTTAAACTCCGTACCGTCGGAAATTACGAAAGTTTTTGATAAAAACTGGACAAAATTGCCCCGCACAAAAAGTCCGGACTGAAGTTTTAACCCTTTACCTTTCGATTGCCTGATAACCGAATCCATAATAAATACTTTATTAAACTCGCTACCCATGGCATCGCGGGCGCGTTCGAGACATTTCCGGGTTCGATCGCCAAAACTGTTAACCAGCCAAATGCTTTCCCCTCCGTTGCGAAACTGTATTACACTGTTATTATTCTCATTATAAACAATAACTTCGTGTTTATTCCGGTTTTCATACTCGCCCACAACTCCGCTTACCAATAACACTAGCATTACGAATAAACTAAAATTTAAAAATCTTACCTGCTTTCGAAGAAGGTATAAGGTAAAAAAGATGATCAATAAATAGCACAATACCACATCCGCCAGGGTAATGTAAACACCTTTGGTAAGTGCATAAGGCAGAGCTTCAATTGTAAAAACAACTTTATTCAGCAGCCAAACCAACCAATTGAATACTTTGCCCATCACTCCGGCAATCCATCCAAAGCCGGAGCTCGAAATTAAAAACATCGCGAAATACATGATGACTGTCGAGAGCGGAATCATAATCACGTTCGAGAGCAAAAATAAATTCGGAAACTGATGAAAATAAAACAGTGAAATAGGTGTGGTTAACACCTGTGCCGCCAATGTCACGGCAACCATCGACCATAGCTGGTCACCAAACCAACTATCAAACTCAAACCATTCGTAAATAAACGGATGAAAAATGACGATACTGATTACGGCAAGGTAAGAAAGCTGAAAACCAACATCCACCAGATTAAACGGATTCCACACCAACAGGCAAAATGCCGATGCCGCGAGGGTATTAAATATGCTCGACTTACGGTTCAAGGCATCGCCGACAATCAGAAACGAAATCATGGTTGAAGCCCGCAAAATGGAAGCTCCCATCCCTGTTAAAAGGGCATAAAGCCAAACAGCAACCAACAGAAGAAAAAACTTAAGGTAACGGGTATATTTATTCCGGTCGAGGAACGACAAAAGCATGTTAAGTACCCAATAAAGCAAGGCTACATGCATTCCTGAAACGGCAAGGATATGCATCGTTCCGGAAGCGATATAAGCTTGTTTCACCTCATTATCGAGTTCGGTTGTAGCGCCAATGGTGAGCGCCGAAGCAACGCCAAGTTCCTGCCCGGTTATCCCTAAACGGCGGAAGGTGGACAAAAGTTTGTCGCGCATCCGGAAAGCCCAAAGTTGTAATGCCGACAGTTTTTCCTTATCTATTCGCTGCCAGTAATTTTCGGCAACATACGCCGAAAACCGGACACCTTGGTACGAAAGGTATTTCCGATAGTCGAATTCGTATGGATTGCCCGTTCTTTCAATCAACGCGGGAGAAGCCCGAAACAGCAGCACATCTCCGGCTTTCAAGGTCAACGCTGCCGAATCCTTCTGAATGTGAAGCAAAAGCTTCTCACCGCAAGATATTAAACGATTCCCTTGTTTTATCTGATCGATATTCACAAAACACTGCACGGATTTAGCCTGTTCTTCGGGTGGATAGCTAACAATGGCTATAAATTTCTGAGATGAATCCGGACTCAGCTTTAAATCTGACGTTGGATATTTTTCGCCCGTAAGATAAATGCCCATGCAAAAAACTGCGACCGACAACAGCACGCCCAAAAACCACCGATATTTGTAATTCGCCGAAAATTTCCGCACTCCCGACAAACTAACAACCGTTACAATTGTTATAAGAAATATAGACAAAACGGTTTGAGAAGGCACTTCAACATAAAGACGAAAGGTTATTCCGGCCGCGAGTGCAACTACAATCCGCACAAAAGGAGCTTGTCTGAAAAAATTGATTCCGCCCAAACTTCAGAGTTATAAATTAGCTATTTAATTAACAAAAAATCAAATTATTATGTAAATTTAATAAAGATTTGCTTTTCTCAAAATAATCCTTGTTTAATCTTTCTTATTCTAAAACCTATGGCTGATCTTAAAACAACTTATCTGGGGCTCAAACTTAAAAATCCATTTATTGCAGGAGCCAGCAATCTGGTTAGCAACCCCGACAATCTTAAGCTCATGGAAGATTCCGGAGCTGCGGCTATCGTTTACAAATCGCTGTTTGAAGAACAAATTCAACTGGAACGGCTGGAACTGGAGGAAGACCTCTCTGAATACCAGGAACGGAACGCCGAAATGATCAGTCTCTTTCCCAATATCGAACATGCGGGGCCCGAAGAACATCTTGTAAAACTTCGCCATGCAAAGGAAAGCGTAAAAATTCCGGTAATAGCCAGTTTAAACTGCATTTTTACCGAAACATGGACGGAATATGCTAAGCTGATTCAACAAACAGGTGTTGATGCGCTTGAGATTAATTTCTTTGCAGTACCTAAAAACTTTACCACTTCCGGAAAGGATATCTTGGACGCTCAGCTTGAGGTGCTTAATGCTTTGAAAAAAGTAATTACAATACCAATCAGCTTAAAACTTAGTCCATTCTACGCTAACCCGCTTCATGCCATAAAACAATTTGACCAGACAGGAGCTAACGGAGTTGTTCTCTTCAATCGTTTTCTACAGCCCGATATTGACGTAACGTCTGGAAGTTTCGTCAACCATTTTTCACCTTCTTCGCCAGAAGAAAGCCTGTTACCTTTGCGATATGCCGGTTTGCTATTTGAAAATATCAATGCTTCGATCTGTTGCAGTAGCGGAATATATAGTGGTAAAGATGTTGCCAAAATGATTTTGGCCGGGGCAGATTGCATTCAAACCGTGAGCGCCTTATACAAACACAAAATCCCTCACCTTACAACAATGATTAACGAACTATCATCATGGATGGATTCAAAAAATTACAAATCGATTAACGATTTTAAAGGAAAACTTTCAAAAGCCAGAATTACCGACCCTTACATTTACAAACGGGCCCAATACATTGATATTTTGATGAGAACCGGCGAAATATTTAAAAAATATCCGGTCCGCTAAAATAAGAAAGGCTCCCGAAACGGAGCCTTTTGAATTATTTAGGAAGCTTAATCTTATAGCTCACATCAACTTTCCCCTTGATGATTGCATTGAGCTTTCCGGTAAGCAACTTCCGTCTTATCGGCGAAATATGATCGACAAATAGCAGACCATCGAGATGATCATATTCGTGCTGAATAACCCGAGCAGCAATGCCTTCATAATATTCGTCGTGAAATTCCCATTTCTCATCGTAATATTGAATGTGAATTTTCTCAGGGCGATAAACGTCCTCGCGGATGTTGGGAATACTCAGACATCCTTCAGAAAACGCCCACTCCTCGCCTTCACGATTAAGAATCCGGGCATTGATAAACACTTTCTTAAAATCTTTAAGTGCGGGTTCTTCTTCGTCCATAGGAGAAGCATCGATCACAAAAAGACGGATCGACTTACCCACCTGCGGAGCTGCCAGCCCAACACCATCAGACTTATACATGGTTTCCCACATATTAGCGATGAGCGTTGATAAGCCTTCGTAATCCTTAGTAATATCTGCGGCTACTTTGCGCAGCACCGGCGAACCATAAACGTATATCGGTAATGTCATGCGTTAAACAATTTCAGTTATTACCTCTTAACAAATCCAGGACTTGTAAGTTTGGCAATAACCCAATTTTCATATTATTGATTATTTATATTGACGACTCTCGAGGTATGATTGCAAAATGATGGTAGCACTAATGCTATCAATCATCGCCTTGTTCTGTCGGTCTTTCTTCTTCATTCCTCCCTGAACCATAGCCTGTACAGCCATCTTGGATGTAAACCGTTCATCTACGTATTCCACCGGCATTTGAGGAAACCGTTCCTTAAATTTAGCGACAAATGCTTCAATATAAACCATCGATTCCGAAGGCTGATTGTTCATTTGTTTTGGGAGACCTACAATCAACCGCTCAACTTCCTCTTTGGCAAAATAACCTGCCAGAAAATCGATAAGCGTTGGGGTTTCAACCGTAGTAAGACTGTTGGCGATAATTTTCATCGGGTCGGTAACCGCAATACCAACACGTTTTTGCCCGTAATCAATGGCGAGGATTCGTCCCAAGTATCTGTTTTTAAAATTTCGGGGTAAAATTAATAAAATATCCTGATTTATAAATCCATAAAAAAAGCCCCGTTACCGGGGCTTTTTAAGTGACTATTTGGTGTAATCGAGTTTCGATGTACGCAGGTAACCGTTGTACCTCCATTTTGCGTTCTCTTCGGCAGCGCTGAAGAGCTCATCAGCTTCAGCCGGGAAAGCTTTCTTAAGCGAAGCATAACGAACTTCAGACATAATGAAGTCTTGGAACTTACTCCAATCCGGTTCTTTCGAGTCGAGCTGAAACGGATTTTGTCCTTGCTGCTCGAGAAGTGGATTGTAACGATACAGATGCCAGTAACCTGCAGCAACAGCACGTTTACCTTCTTCCTGAGTTTTGCCCATACCTACTTTCAATCCGTGGTTGATACATGGAGCGTAAGCAATAATCAACGAAGGTCCTGGATAAGCTTCAGCTTCTTTAATCGCTTTAAAGTATTGGCTTTGGTTTGCACCAATCGATACCTGAGCAACGTAAACATAACCATAGCTCATAGCAATCATACCAAGGTCTTTTTTGCGGATACGTTTTCCCGAAGCGGCAAATTTAGCAATAGCTCCAACCGGTGTCGATTTAGATGCCTGTCCGCCAGTATTCGAGTAAACTTCGGTATCCATAACGAGTACGTTCACGTTTTCGCCAGAAGCGAGTACATGGTCGAGTCCGCCGAATCCGATGTCATAAGCCCAACCGTCACCACCGAAGATCCAAAGCGACTTCTTGATGAGGTATTGTTTCAAATCGAGGATTTCTTTAGCAACCGGGTTCTTTTCGTTAGCTAAGGCAGCTTCAACTTTAGCAGAAGCAACTTTCGATTTTTCAGAATCTTCTTTACCATCGAGCCATTCGGTGAAGGCTGCTTTAGTTTCGGCAGAAACAGTTTCGAGGTTTTCTTTCATCAAACGAGCTACGCGGTCACGAAGTTTGTTCGATCCAGTGTAAAGACCTAAACCGTATTCAGCATTATCTTCGAAAAGAGAGTTTCCCCAAGCCGGGCCTTTACCATCTTTATTTGTGGTATAAGGAGTAGAAGGAGCCGAACCTCCATAGATTGACGAACAACCTGTAGCATTGGCAACGATCATACGGTCGCCATACAACTGGGTAATTAATTTAATATAAGGAGTTTCGCCGCAACCAGCGCAAGCACCTGAAAATTCGAACAAAGGTTGAGCAAACTGGCTATTTTTAACCGTTGCTTCTTTTGGAAGCAAAGTATCTTTGTAAGTAACATTCTTCGAAATATAATCCCAACGTTCCACTTCGACTTGTTGAGTATCGAGATGCTTCATTACCAATGCCTTTTCCTTAGCAGGACATACATCGGCACAGTTACCGCAACCTGTACAATCGAGCGCACTAACCTGAATACGGAAGTGTAAGCCTTCGAGTTGTTTACCGATAGGTTTCTTAACAGCTGTTCCGGCAGGAGCACCAGCCAATTCTTTGTCGTTCAAAAGGAACGGACGGATAGCTGCGTGAGGACATACATAAGCACATTGGTTACATTGGATACAGTTCTCATCTTTCCATTCAGGAATGCTTACTGCAATACCACGTTTTTCATATTGAGCTGTACCTGCAGGGAATGTACCATCTTCGCGACCTAAGAATGCGCTAACCGGAAGATCGTCACCTTTAAGGTTGTTGATCGGACTAACAACATTACGAATGAATTCTGGCAGATCTTTATTTTCTTCCTGAGCTACAACTGTAATAGTTTTCCATTCAGCAGGAACGTCCACTTTGGTAACATTACCACCGCGGTCAACTGCTGCATAGTTCTTATTAACAACATCCTCGCCTTTTTTACCAAAGTCTTTCAGGATAGCTTTCTTCATTTGCTCAACAGCAACATTGTAAGGAATTACGTTGGCAATTTTGAAGAATGCAGACTGCATAATAGTATTGGTACGGTTACCCAAACCAATTTCTTCGGCAATACCGGTAGCATCAATGATGTAAAGGCTGATTTCGTTTTGGGCCAGGTACTTTTTAACGTTATCCGGAAGGTGTTTTTGAGTTTCTTCAGCACTCCAGATACTGTTCAACAAGAAAGTTCCGCCTTTTACCAAGCCTTTGAGCATATCATATTTATAAAGATATGCAGGAACGTGGCAGGCAACAAAGTCGGGAGTATTTACCAAGTAAGGCGAACGAATAGCTACATCGCCAAAGCGAAGGTGCGAAACAGTAATACCACCAGATTTTTTGGAGTCGTAAGCAAAATATGCCTGACAATATTTATCGGTAGTGTTACCAATAATTTTGATTGAGTTTTTGTTAGCACCTACGGTACCGTCAGAACCTAAACCATAGAATTTAGCTTGGAAAGTTCCAGCAGGAGTGATGTTAACTTCTTCTTTCATAGGAAGAGATGTAAAAGTAACATCATCAACAATACCTACTGTAAACTGATTTTTAGGTTCTTTCATTTTCAGGTTCTCAACAATAGTGAGGATCTGAACTGGAGTAGTATCCTTCGAGCTCAAGCCATAGCGGCCACCAACTACCAAAGGAGCATTTTCTTTTCCGTAGAAAATATCTTTTACATCAAGGTACAAAGGATCTCCATTAGCACCGGGCTCTTTGGTACGGTCGAGGACACATACACGTTTTGCCGATTTTGGAAATACCTTCATGAAGTATTTTTCAGAGAACGGACGATACAGATGAACGGTAACCAATCCGAGTTTTTCTCCTTTTGAAGCAAGATAATCAATTACTTCTTTAATGGTTTCTGTTACCGAACCCATAGCAACGATTACGTTTTCAGCATCGGGAGCTCCATAATATGTGAACGGATGATATTCACGACCAGTGATTTTTTTAATTTCGGTCATGTATTCTTCAACCAAATCCGGAAGGCCTTGATAGAAACTATTAGCAGCTTCACGAGACTGGAAGTAAATATCTGGGTTTTGAGCCAAACCGCGGGTCACAGGGTGTTCGGGGTTCAGTGCGCGATCACGGAAAGCCTGAACAGCTTTCATGTCGAGCAATTTAGCCAACTCATCCTGATCCATCGCTTCTACTTTCTGAATTTCGTGCGAAGTACGAAATCCATCAAAGAAGTGCATAAAAGGAACTCTCGATTTAATTGCTGCAAGGTGGGCAATACCCGCTAAGTCCATTACTTCCTGAACGCTGCTGGTAGCCAACATAGCAAAACCAGTTTGACGGGTACTCATTACGTCGCTGTGGTCGCCAAATATTGATAATGCCTGAGCCGCAAGGCTTCGGGCTGATACGTGAAATACACCCGGCAATAATTCACCGGAAATCTTGTACATATTAGGGATCATCAACAATAACCCCTGCGATGCGGTAAACGTTGTGGTCAAAGCTCCGGACTGTAACGATCCGTGAAGTGCACCTGCAGCACCAGCTTCAGATTGCATCTCAGTAACCTTAACTACTTCACCAAAAATATTTTTCTTTCCTTGAGCTGACCATTCATCTACATACTCTGCCATCGTTGACGATGGTGTAATTGGATAGATTGCAGCTACCTCGCTGAACATATACGCAACATGCGCTGCAGCATAGTTCCCATCACACGTGATAAACTTCTTTTCCTTTGCCATTTTTAATTTACTTATTAATATATTGATAGGTCTCTTTTTTGAAGCCGTAAAATTAATTATTTATGAGTACATTTTTAATTCTTTTTACAAAGAATCGAAAAACCCTTCAACCTACTTATTTACAGAAGATTGAAGGGTTTAAAAAACCTTAAAAAAGAGATCATTCACTGTTCATCGAGATCATAAATTCTTCATTGGACTGCGTTTTGAGCAATCGATCGCGCAAAAACTCCATTGCCTCGATTGAATTCATGTCGGTAAGGTAATTTCGCAGAATCCAAATCCGACTAAGCATATCTTTGTCAAGCAACAAATCTTCTCGACGGGTACTCGAAGCCTGAATATCGACAGCCGGATAAATGCGTTTGTTCGACAATTTGCGGTCGAGCTGAAGTTCCATGTTACCGGTACCTTTAAATTCTTCAAAAATCACATCGTCCATTTTGGAGCCGGTATCAGTAAGTGCAGTGGCCAAAATGGTAAGCGATCCGCCATTTTCGATGTTACGGGCAGCCCCAAAAAAGCGTTTAGGCTTCTGCAATGCATTGGCGTCTACCCCACCCGATAATACCTTACCCGAAGCAGGAGCTATTGTGTTAAAAGCACGAGCCAGACGGGTTATGGAATCGAGTAAAATAACCACATCGTGTCCACACTCAACCAACCGTTTAGCTTTTTCAAGAACAATATTGGCTACGCGAACGTGACGTTCGGCCGGTTCATCAAACGTTGAGGCAATAACCTCGGCATTTACGCTACGGGCCATATCGGTTACTTCTTCCGGACGTTCATCAATCAGAAGTACAATCATATAGGTTTCGGGGTGATTTTTTGCAATAGCATTAGCTATCTCTTTCAACAACACCGTTTTACCCGTTTTAGGCTGAGCTACTATCAAACCACGCTGCCCTTTACCTATGGGCGAAAACATATCGACAATTCGCACTGAAAGACTTGCTGAGTCTCCCCTTCCGCAAAGGGTAAACTTCTCGTTCGGGAACAACGGGGTAAGGTAATCGAAAGGAACACGGTCACGAATAAAATCCGGACTGCGCCCATTGATTTCTTCCACCTTAATAAGTGGAAAATATTTTTCGCCTTCTTTGGGAGGACGAATGGTACCTTTAATAGTATCGCCGGTTTTTAAACCAAAAAGTTTAATCTGGCTTTGCGACACATAAATATCGTCTGGCGAGTTCAGGTAATTATAGTCTGCCGAACGCAGAAAACCATACCCATCGGGCATAATCTCAAGCACGCCGGAACTGGTAATAATCCCGTCGAACTCATAATTTTTTTCAACAATTTTCCGTTCGGTTGGTTTACGAAGATGAAAGTCCTTGTCAATTTTAATATCAAATCCCGTATTTAACCGAATTTGCTCTTCGATATTAGGCTCATCAGTGATTACTGTTCTTTCTGGTTCCGGAGTAATTCCGGCTTCAACCGGGGTTTCAACGGGAAAATCATCCTCATCGGAAGGAATGCTCAGGGCATCGGTATCAAGAAGTTCTTCTTTTCTAAAGGAAGGCTTTTTATCAAGAAATTTTATTCTTGGAAATACGCGTTTTCGTTCATCAGAAGAGAATCCGCTGTTTCGATCCCTTGTCGGCTCATTATTTTTAAATGAATCCGAATCCTTTATCCTAATTCGTTCGCGTATTCGCGGTTTACGGGGTTCTTCGGAGGATGGCGAGGATGAAGATGAAGGAGAATCTGTATCTTCAGGGGCTGAAGAGGGTGAGGGCTGGGAAACAGGGCTTTCTGTTATAGTAAGCGGTAGTGTTAAAGGTGGCTCAGAGCCCTCAGATTTCTTTTTAGGTTCCTGCTTGACTGAAGTTACAATTGCCTGCTGGTCTAGAATTTTGTATATCAGATCTTGTTTTTTCAACAACTCAACCCGTTTTATCTGCAGGCCTTTTGCAATTTCACGCAACTCCGGCAATAGCTTCTTATTAAGCTCTAAAATATCATACATAATAACAACAGGAAATTTAATTTAAACTAAATAGAAGGATAAACATTACTTTTAAAAAGAGAAGAATAATAATTTGATTTTACTCAGAAAGAAATACCCACCGGGAGAAAGAAATTCCACCTATTTGAAATACCAATTATTGCCCTGGGCTAATTTGCTGCAATGTTAACCATTTACCAGATAATCCCCAAAAAAAGAAGGTGTTTTTTTTCGCAATGATGAATTTTGAATATTTTTTATTAAATTTAAAATTACGAAATTTTCGCTAACAAATCACCACATAAACTGTTTTATATATTCACGACATTAATTTTCACAAGACAGCTCTTTACCGAAATCCAATTTGCACTATAATGCGTTCACTATATTAACTGAAACAACCCTTTATCCAACCCACTATGAGGCAACTAAAAATAATTAAGCAGGTCACAAATCGGGAAACCCCATCACTCGACAAATACTTGCATGAAATTGGCAAAGTCGATTTAATATCGACTGAAGAAGAAGTGGATCTGGCCCGACGTATACGGCAGGGAGACAATCAGGCGCTGGACAGGCTGATAAAAGCCAACCTCAGGTTTGTTGTATCTGTATCAAAACAATATCAAAATCAAGGACTTAGCTTGCCCGACTTAATTAATGAAGGAAATCTCGGGCTTATAAAAGCTGCAAAACGATTTGACGAAACGCGTGGTTTTAAATTTATCTCGTACGCAGTATGGTGGATACGGCAATCGATATTGCAAGCCCTTGCAGAACAGGCAAGGATTGTGAGATTACCCCTGAATAAAATAGGTTCGCTCAATAAAATTAATAAGGTATTTTCGGAACTTGAACAAAAATATGAAAGAGACCCCTCATTTGTTGAGATTGCTCAAATTCTGGAAATTGCTCCAGAAGATGTAAAAGAAGCTTTGCGAACATCGGGCCGGCATATTTCAATGGACGCCCCCTTAACTCAAGGTGAGGAAGGCTCGCTGTATGATGTTATCCTTAGCCCGGATTCTCCCAGTCCGGACAAAGGGCTTCTTGTTGAATCGCTTCGGAAAGAAATAGAACGGGCTCTTTCCACCCTCACCTACCGCGAGGCGAACATTATCAGGTTATATTTTGGCTTAAACGGGAAACACCCTCATACCCTCGAAGAAATTGGCGAAGCTTTTAACCTTACCAGGGAACGAGTGCGCCAAATAAAAGAAAAGGCCATTAAACGCCTAAAACAGACCACCCGAAGCAAAATTCTCAAGTCATATCTGGGATAAACCTTCATTCCAGTTTGTTTGTTTGTCATCGAAAAGAGGAATTTTATTCCTCTTTTCTTTATTTTTGCCCCACACATTAAGTAAACAATATGGCACATTTAATTTCAGCATCGATTCTTAATGCCGATTTCAGCAATTTAAAAAAAGAAATAGACTTGATTAATGTCAGTCGTACAGACTGGTTTCATCTGGATATTATGGACGGTGTTTTTGTTCCTAACATTTCGTTTGGATTTCCTATTATTGAGCAGGTAAAAAAATACGCTCAAAAGCCGCTCGATGTTCACCTAATGATTATTGAACCAGATAAATACATCGAACAATTTAAAGCTGCGGGAGCCGATATTCTTACCGTGCATTACGAAGCTTGTCCTCACCTCCACCGCACCATACAAAATATTAAAGCGCATGGTATGAAAGCCGGAGTCTCCCTAAATCCTCACACTCCGGTTAGCGTACTTGAAGACATTATACAAGACTTGGACTTAGTATTAATAATGACTGTAAACCCAGGTTTTGGAGGACAAAAATTTATTTCTAACTCTTACAATAAGATATCTCGACTTAAAAAACTCATTATCGACAAAAAATCCACGGCCGTAATCGAGGTCGATGGCGGAGTTGATTTATCAAATACCCGCATGTTGGTTGATGCCGGAGTTGACGTCCTAGTGGTTGGAAGTTTTATTTTTAAATCAGACAATCCAACAACTACAATAGACGCATTAAAAAATGCCTAAATATCAATTTTTACAATTAACCCCGTAGGTAGCATTTCATCTTCGGGTTGTAAACCATAAGCTCTTCGATATTCAAGACGCTTACATTTATCCTTATCGGGACCTTTGCAAAAACGCGTAATAAATCCGTGACATGCCACATTGTGTGGAGTGTTATACTTTCTAACAAAACCACAAATCGCAAATAAGTCGCAATTCATAATACATTAATTCTTGGTTAACTTTTTAACTATCTCTTTTAAAGATAATAATAAAATGGAAATAATTATTTAACAAACCCGACATTTTGGCATTTATATTGCGCACGTTTTAGTAACTTTGTGAACCATTTGGGGCTGGCCGGTTTTGACAGCAGGGCAAATGGATATGTAAGCATGTCGAGCCACGTACTAACCGCTCGTTAATCTGGGGGTACGACCAATAAAAGGCGAATCTAATTACGCTCTTGCTGCTTAATTCACCAAGTGAATTCTGCTTAATCCTTGGCCAAGGTGCTGAGGACAAGACATCTCTCGGCGAGCCTGCCTGGCGCTTTCCGATCCAGAGGTGCACGTGAGTTCGGGCTAGTTCGGAAAAAGTCCTGTGTTCCGGGCAAAACTTAAAGGACTAAGATCAACGTCGGATGCCTATTTCCAGTGTTGGTTCGAAAATCAATAACAGGCTAAACATGTAGAAAGCTTATCGGTTTCTTGTTTGGACGAGGGTTCGACTCCCTCCAGCTCCACAAAATACAACAGTTAAACCTTTGTAAAACATTTTTTTACAAAGGTTTTTTTACGTACATATACTTACATACTAATTCTATAGAAACCGGATCAGTCGGAAAAGTTGGGGATCTACTATGCATAGGTATTTGCTAATCTGAAAAGAAAGAAACACACATTTCCCACTCCTCTAAATGTTGCACGAAAAACTTTAATCTTAGCGTTGAAAGACTTCGCAGAAGCATTTGTAGATCGGTGATCAAAGTAATTTAGAATATTTAAGTAATGAGTTTTCATGAAATCAGCAACCGCTAAAGGTGTCGAATCCTGCTTTTTCCACACGGTCATACCAATGAGCTAACTTGGCAAAGGCAATAACCCTTTTCCTTGCATTTATTACAGATATTGCCTAGTTGTAACGATAAGAAATAAGCATGTTTCAAGTCGGGGTATCTCGCAAATACTTTTTCAACAGGTCTTAATCAAGTCGCATTTGCTCCGGAATAATCCAAATACTTTTTTCATAAGACAAATGTTCCTTTTTATTGAATAAAAAACAGTCCTTTCAACGCATAGTTAGAAAGGACTGTCACTATTGCAGCATGCAATACAATGTTCTTATAAGTCGTTATTTAACTGTAATAACATTTGGACCCAGATACGATCTTTTCATTCCTCCCAAATCAATAACAATCTTTTGAATGACCATTCCGGGATCGCCACTTGTTAGTTTCAGGGTGTGCTTGCCAGGCTTGTCAATATTCATGGTCGTTATATTGATAGCGCTGTTGCGGATTACATTCTGTTTCCAAAGATGAGAATATTCTTCAGCAGCAGTTGTAGCCCAATTTAAGATACCATCATCTATCTGTACCCCATAAGCGGTTTTATGTTCTCTATCCTGCGCAAACAAAGGCAAAGCATAGGTATATACCGTTACCGAACCAGCATTAAATGTGTAAAAGTCATATTCGGCACTTACTGTTCCTGGCTTATCCTCTTTCACACTTCCAAGCTGAATACACTTATTTTCATATCCTATCCCATCTAACACCTTAATTTTCATACTCTCAGACTCTGACTTACGATGATAATTACCTGGATTAATCGCTATCACGCCATTATCCTCGATGTATAATCCTTGAAGTTCACTAACGCCCGGCGTCTGCGGATTAAATACGGAAACAAAAACTTTTTCCCTTTGTGAACCTGAGGTAAATTCGATTTCACCTTTTATTTTTTCACCAGTCGGAACTTTACTCCAATCTACAGATACTTTAAGTCGATCCTGAGTTTTTATATTTCCGTTTGTTTTGTCGAGTTTAATCCAGTCCTGAATGGCTTGGGCTTTCCATGACATAGACTGTGCGCCTTTGTTGTAAACGTCAATAAAATATTGTCTTTTCGAATAAACGCTAAAGCACGGCAGGACATGAAAATTGCTCACTCCATAAGTATCATCTTCGCCAGGAAGAAATAATGCCATTTCACTTGATTCAGGAAGCGGGATGATAGATGTAGGTGACAGATAAGGCTTCGGAAGACTCCCCGGTGCTGTCATCATCTTATTCCACTTTCCATTTGATAAAGAATTATAATCTTTAGTAATCATATCAAGGCTATCGTGGTATAATTTAACCTTTTCGGCTAACTCATTTGTAAGCGAACGGCCCTGCAAAGCGTACCAACGATTCTGTTGGCCTACAAGCATTTCTTTATTCCTTAAACCTGCGCCTTTAACCGGATAATAAACTAATTGAAAAAAGGCCGATTTATATTCTTCCGGCAATGAATTAAATATTTTTTCAGTCTTGGCAGCTATGGCATCATATTGTTCAATTCTTCCTTCGGCCTCGTTGTAATTGACAAAGGAATAATCCGTGTCGGTAATCCTCGCTTTTTGAAACAAACTATTCCATTTAAAACCCCAAGACATATACTCAGGTTTACGAGAAAATGCCAACCAATAATAAACATCTTTAATATACTTAAAATCAACTTTATACTTATTGCCAAAAATTAATGCAAGCTGATTACTTTCGTATTCGGGAATATTATCAGAGTTAAATCGATCCATATCCCAAGCCATATCTAAAAACAATTGCATTCCCATTTCGCCGGGTTTAATATCCCCCACATTCAACAACCAATACCTGTCAGCTCCTGTATCGTATGCTTTTTTCATTTCTTCATACATTAAAGCCGGGGGAGTTGAATTCAACCACAAATAGTCGTTAGGTTCGCCTAAATATGAAATATGATAATAAACACCAGAACCGCCTTTCCGCTTTTGCTCGTCTTTATTACTTAATCGCTTAATGTATCCGAAATTGTCATCGGGCCATACAATGGTGACATCATCGGGCAGTTTCAAACCTTTCTCATAAATATTAAGCACTTCCTTGTATGGAACAAATATTTGGGGAATTTCTTCAATTGGTTTCCTAATATACTTGCTTAATATTTTCCGCTCCTCTGTAATAGCACTTTCCAATACGCTAACCTTTTGATTTTCGGGCACGCCTATCAAGCCCCCGTCATGAATTCCCCGCAATACAACCGTATAGATGTTGTCGAAAGGAGATGCTTCAGAAACACGGTTATCCAATACTTTTAAAATGCCTTCCTTATTGGTAAGATAATTCCATTCGCCATTTACCTTTTTAACCCATTCACTGGCATTGTTATACATTAAGGGTTCACAATGGCTGGTAGTCATTATAACACCAAAACTATCAGCAACAAGTTTATTGTCAGGATATTTATAAAAAGCACCGGTACAACTATGCATCGCAGGGGCTACCATATTACCTTTCAGGCGCAGGACTAATTCAAATATCTTTGCATAGGTTTTGGGGCCAATATCTTTAATATCTTTATCCATATTTTGACCAGCCCAGGGAAACAGCCCCCAATCTTCGTCGTTTAAAAAGACACCTCTATATTTCACAGAAGGAGCCTTTGATATATATTCAACCGGTTCAATATATATTTCCGATTGCTTTTTTACCGGAACATCTGCCCACCAATACCATGGAGAGACTCCAATTGCTTCAGATACAGAAAATACCCCATAAGCAGTTCCCCGCCTGTCGCTGCCAGCAATGATCAATGCCTTTTCTACACCGGGGAAAGGATTGATTACCGTTTTTATTATAAATCTTTCCCAACTATTACGTATAGGACTGACATCAATTTTTTGAGCTTTGACTAATTCGTCAATCTTACTATTGTACCCCAATGTTCCAACCAGGATAATTTCTTTGTAATCTATTTTCTTATTTGTTGACACAACGGCCTTTTTCCCTGTAACACGTCCAATATCTTCAGCTAAAAGATTTGACACTTTCTCTGTACTATTAAAATCTGTTTTATCAATATATATATTGCAAACTTTACTTTTAGTTGCCAGAGGAAATGATTGTTTTTTCAAATCCATTGTGCTATTCATTTTTATTTGCCCGTTTAAAGGCATCGTCAATAACACCAATAATGCAATTATGCAATTTCTCATCCGTTCTAATTTATTTTCAACAAGTTAAACAAATTCAATATCTTGTATTTTATATACTTAGCTTGCTAAGGTAAGAATGAAAAAGGGCGTTCAAAAATTGGTGGGTATAAAATGAAAAAGGATCTGGATAAATATCCAAACCCTCTTGTGGGAGCAACAGGATTCGAACCTGTGACCCTCTGCTTGTAAGGCAGATGCTCTGAACCAGCTGAGCTATGCTCCCTTTTTACTGTCGCTTGTTTTAGACGGATAAGCAACTATTCCGTTTTTGTGGGAGCAACAGGATTCGAACCTGTGACCCTCTGCTTGTAAGGCAGATGCTCTGAACCAGCTGAGCTATGCTCCCTTTGTTAATCCTTTTTCTGAAAGGCGGTGCAAAGATAATGCCTGTTTTTTAATCTGCAAATTTACGGGCAATATTTTTGTCTGTTTTTTCAACATTTTTCTTGCACCTACTTCTAATTTTGACATAAAAACACTGAAAAGCAACCTGTTATTTGGCACAGTTTTTTAAAAAACCTATATCACTTCAGCAACAACAAATGTACTACCTCCTACAAATATAAAATCCTCTTTCGCTGCATTCGTTTGGGCGGCTATAAGAGCCTCGCTCACCGACGTATAAGACTCACCATACAAGTCGAATGTCCGGGCTTTTTCCTTTAACTTCAATGCATCCAAAGCTCTCGGAATGTTTGCTTTAGAAAAGTAATAAGTTGCCTCTTTAGGCAATAACCCCAAAATTGAAGTCACATCTTTATCGCTAACTACACCCATTACAATATGAAGTTTTTTGTAAGGAACCGCTTTTATCTGCTGCGTAATCCAGGTAATACCATCTACATTATGACCGGTATCGCAAATTATAAGCGGATTATGTCCAAGTGTTTGCCAACGTCCTTTAAGACCAGTAAGGGCTGAAACATTAGCAAGAGCAGAATACATACTTTCGTTGTTTATTGAAAATCCGAGGTTTCTTAATTGTTCAACAACAGCAAGGATTGTCAGGATGTTTTTACGTTGGTAAAACCCCGACAAATCAAACACCAATCGTTTATAAACAGGAGACTCTCCCTGATATATCGTAAAGATTTGTTTCTCGTCTGCCGAAAACAACGAATAGTCGGCCCTTAAACTTTTATCCGCCACCGTTATATCGGCTCTGTTTTGACTTGCAATCTGCTCAAAAACCGGCCACGTTTCCGGATGATATTCTCCAATCACTACAGGTACGCCGGGTTTGATGATTCCAGCCTTTTCTGCGGCAATCTTTGCAAGGGTATCGCCTAAAAATTCGGTATGATCAAATCCGATGTTGGTAATGACCGACAATTCGGGAGTAATAATATTGGTAGAGTCGAGCCTTCCGCCCATACCAACTTCTATGATCGCCACGTCAACTTTTTCCTTTTCGAAATAATAAAATGCCAAAGCCGATGTCATCTCGAAGAACGAAGGTTTTATTTCGTCGAAAACTTTCTGATGATTTTCAATAAAATCTACCACCTCCGTTTCCGGGATCATTTCGCCGTTTACGCGTATACGCTCACGAAAATCCTTAAGGTGTGGAGAAGTAAACAACCCCGTTTTATAACCTGCAGACTGCAGGATTGCCGCCACCGAATGCGAAACCGAGCCTTTGCCATTAGTTCCGGCAACATGGATGGTTTTGTAATTCCGATGCGGGAATTTAAAATACGAATCGAGGTGCAAGGCATTATCCAACCCCGATTTAAATGCAGCCTTCCCTATCCGATGAAACATCGGCAACTGGCTGTACATGTAATCAATAACTTCCGAATAGATCATTCTATTAAAAACAAAAAATACTAATCATTATAGTACGAAGATAAAAACCAATATGCTTCTCGCATCAAAAACTACCATTTTTCGTAATGAACTTTCGATGCATCATAACGGTCGGGCTGCGCCGGAGTTTCTGCAGGATAACCCAGTGAAATCAACGAATAGGCATGAATATGCTCTGGCAGGTTTAACAGCCGTTTTACCCCGGCAAGACGTTCGGCTCGCGGATAAATTCCGATCCAACAAGCACCAAGTCCTTTAGCCAAAGCTGCAAGCAGAATATTTTGGGTAGCTGCTCCACAATCGACCGGCCAGTAACCTTTGTCATGAGCCTGAATTTCGTCAGCACAAACCAGAATAGCACAATCAGCGCCTTTCAACATCCGAGCATGAGGATGAATGGCTATAATCTCATCAAAAATCTTCTGATCTCTGATTACCACAAAATGCCAGGGCCGTTTATTGCAGGCTGACGGTGCATACATCCCGGCTTTAAGTAATTCATCTACAACATCCTTATCAACAGGCTGGCCGGTATATTTACGAATGCTCCGGCGTTTTAATATTCCTTCTAGAAGTTCCATAGCTCAATTTTGGCACAAAAATAGTTTATATCCCCAAGCGATTAACTTAACAGTTCATTTTTTGTTATATTTAGATAATGTAGTTGTTAACTTAAAGTTTTGATTATGAAAGGCCATAAAAAAATTTTCGTCCTCGATACTAATGTTTTGGTCCATGATTACCGGTGTATCTACAATTTTCAGGAAAACGACATCGTCATCCCTATCGTCGTTCTTGAAGAACTCGACCGATTAAAAAAAGGAAACGACCAGATCAATTTTAACGCCCGCGAATTCACCCGCGAACTCGACAAAATTTCAGGCGATCAGATGTTTAACGAAGGGTTACACTTAGGCAAAGGACTGGGAAAACTCACCATAGAGACAGGCAAACCGTTTTCAAAGGCTATTCTCGAATCCTTTCCCGAAAGTACGCCCGACCACCGTATCCTAGCCATTGCCGAATTCATCAGTATCAAACACCCTGAATTACCCGTAGTACTCATTTCCAAAGACATAAACCTGCGCATCAAAGCCAAATCCATCGGGTTACTGGCCGAAGATTACGAAACCGACAAAGTCCGCAATATCGACGAGTTATATAAAGATATTGTCACCATTGAAAATATTGACAATCAACTAATATCGAAATTATACGAACAACCCGACGGTGTTGCTGTTGAGGAATTTAAAATATCGAAGAAACTCGACGGCCATCTTTATTTTATTCTGAAAGGCGACAAAACCAGTGCGCTGGCTCATTTTGACCCTATCAACAAAATAATGTCGCGGGTTGAAAAACAGCGTATGTTCGGAATTGAACCGCGTAATGCAGAACAAGCCTTTTCGTTCGACGCACTTTTACGCCCCGAAATCCAGTTGGTTGCCCTTACCGGAAAAGCAGGAACCGGAAAAACCTTATTGGCTCTGGCCGCAGCTCTGCACCAACACAAACAATACAGTCAGATATTACTCGCTCGCCCCATCGTGCCGCTCGCCAACCGCGACATGGGTTTTCTTCCGGGTGACATCAAGGAAAAAGTTGAGCCATACATGACTCCGCTCTTCGACAATCTCTCGGTAATCAAAAATAAATTCAAAACAACTAGTCCTGAATATATAAAAATTGAAGAACTAGTTAAAAATGAAAAACTTATGATCACCCCTCTGGCTTACATCCGGGGGCGAAGTCTTTCGAACGTCTTTTTTATTATCGATGAAGCGCAGAACCTCACCCCGCACGAAATTAAAACCATTATCACCCGGGCAGGCGAAGGTACCAAGATGGTATTTACCGGCGATATTCAGCAAATCGATTCGCCTTATCTGGACACCCTCAGCAATGGCTTATCGTATGTTGCCGATCGCATGAAAGGACAAGACCTTTTTGCACACGTCAACCTTATTAAAGGCGAACGCAGCTACCTGGCCGAACTTGCAAGTAATCTTCTATAAATAAAATACTTACCACAAACACCAAATTAATGTCCAAGACTTTAGTTATTATCCGGCATGCCAAATCAACTTGGGAATATGGCCCAATTGCCGACTTAGACAGGCCTTTAAAAGAGATAGGAATATCAAACACATTTATCGTTTCTCAAAAACTAAAGGAGCAAGGTATTGCCCCAGATTTAATCATTAGCAGCCCAGCTATCAGGGCGTTACATACAGCACTTATTGTCGCAAGAGAATTACGGTATCCATGCGAAAAAATCCGTATCGATCAGGAACTGTATTCCGAATCGGAAGATGAAATCCTCGATATGGTTAAAACCACAAACGACAATGTTAATATCTTGTTTATCTTTGGACATAACCCCGGATTTACATTTCTGTCTAACCGCTTTTTAAAAAACCGTATAGACAATCTTCCCACTTCAGGAGTTGCCCTAATTCAATTCAACGTTACACATTGGGCCGACATATCCTCTAAAAACACACATTCGGACATGTGTTTCTTCGCAAAAAAATGATTATTTAACTTAAAAAAACAGGAGTATCTTCAAATTAGCTATTTTTGCGTGCTATGCAAAATTTTTTTGGACAATACTTTAAATCTCTCCGGATGCAAAATGGAAAAACAATTATAAACCGGGAGTTAAGCTGGCTTTCCTTCAACGAACGAGTACTTCAGGAAGCAGCCGACCCAACGGTTCCTTTGGCAGAACGCATTAAATTCCTCGGAATCTTCTCGAACAACCTCGACGAGTTTTTCAAGGTTCGGGTTGCCACCATCCGACGAATGATCGATTTAAAGTTTTCGAACAAAAAAATTTTAGGCGATGACCCTGAAAAGCTACTGACAAAAATTCAGGAAACAGTAATCCGTCTTCAGAAAAAATTTGAAGCCATTTATGCCGAAGTTCTCGACGAACTTGAGAAACATAATATCTTCATCATCGACGAAACGGAGCTAAATGAAGAACAGAGCGAATTTGTAATGGATTATTTTGAAGAAAAAGTCCAACCGGCACTCTCCCCCATCATGCTCCGGAACCTCGAAAAATTCCCATTTTTAAAGGATAAATCTATTTACCTGGCCACCAAGCTATCGCGAACAAAGCCTCAAAAAGATTTTGAATACGCACTCATCGAAATCCCAACGGTATTGCCGCGTTTCCTCGTATTGCCCAAAAATGGCGACAAAAAATACGTCATCCTTCTCGACGACGTTATTCGTTATAACCTCAACATTGTTTTCGCGATATTCGATTACGACAACTTTGAGGCTTATACAGTAAAAGTAACCCGCGACGCCGAACTTGACATCGATAATGATCTGTCTAAAAGCTTTGTAGAAAAAATACAAAAAGGAGTATCCGGCCGCAAAAAAGGTCAACCCGTACGTTTTGTCTACGACGAGGCTATGCCCCGCGACATGCTGAAATACCTCAAAAACGCGCTTGATTTCGACAATTACGACAGTATGATTCCTGGCGGGCGATACCATAATTTTAAAGATTTTATGAGCTTTCCAAACGTTGGTATCCCGGCCTTGGAAAACCCTCCTGCCCCACCCTGTTTTCACCCCAAAATTAAAGATGAACGAAGCATTTTACACAGGATTGACGAGCGCGACATCCTGTTACATTACCCATACCAGAAGTTCTCACACTTTATCAACCTCTTGCGCGAAGCTGCTATCAACCCTAATGTAAAATCCATTAAAATAACACTTTACCGCGTAGCATCCAATTCAAAAATTATCAATGCGCTGATAAATGCTGCCCGCAACGAAAAAGAAGTGACCGTGATTATCGAGCTTCAGGCCCGTTTTGATGAACAATCGAATATTTACTGGTCACGCAAACTCGAAGAAGCCGGGGTTCGGGTACATTTTGGCATCCCCGGATTGAAAGTTCACAGCAAACTTCTGTTAATTACTTTAAAAACCGGTAAGAAAAATCTTCTGTATGCAGGGGTTAGTACCGGTAATTTCCACGAAGGCAATGCCAACGTTTATACCGACGTAACTTTGCTTACGGCCAACAAAAAAATAGCCCACGAGGTTTACAAAGTCTTCGACTTTTTCGAAAACACCTATAAATATTACAATTTCAAACACTTATTGGTATCTCCACAGTTTATGCGCCATAAACTTGAGGGGCTTATTGACCACGAAATTGACAATGCCCGCGAAGGTAAAAATGCATATATCATTTTAAAAATCAATAACCTTGTTGATAGCGAAATGATTACTAAACTTTATCAGGCCAGCCAGAACGGAGTAAAAATAAAACTGATTGTCCGCGGAATATGCTCGTTAATCCCCGGGGTACCCGGCATGAGCGAAAATATCGAAGCCATCAGCATTGTTGATAAGTACCTGGAACACGCACGTATTTTCATCTTCTGCAATAACGACGATGAAAAATATTACATATCCTCGGCCGACTGGATGACCCGTAACCTCGACAACCGTGTTGAAGTGGCCAGCCCCATTTACGATCCTCAGCTTCAAAAGGAACTACGAGACATCATTGACATCCAGTTGAGCGACAATGTCAAGTCCAGAATTATAGATGAGTGCCAGGCAAATATTTACAAAAAAGACGGATCTCCTGCGCCGGTTCGCGCCCAGGTAGAAATCTACAATTATTATAAATCGCAAACAGAGAACAAAGACGAATAGCAAACGTTAATAAAAGTTTGCAAATAAATTGAAATGGAACAAAAGAAAGTATCGTTTTACACGTTGGGGTGTAAACTGAATTTTGCTGAAACATCAACAATATCAAGAAAATTTACCGATGAAGGGTATGCCCGCGTAGAATTCGGAGACCTTTCCGATGTGGTGGTTATCAACACCTGTTCGGTAACGCAGCTGGCCGATAAGAAGTGCCGCCAGGCCATTAGCAAAGCTGCCCGTATTTCGCCTGATGCCACGATTGCTGTCATTGGCTGTTATTCGCAGCTTAAGCCAGAGGAAATTTCACAGATTTCGGGCGTAGACCTTGTACTTGGCACCAGCGAAAAATTCAACATCATTGAACATTTAAAAGATATTGAAGCACGAAAACAGAACCATGCATTGGTCTTTTCGTGCGAAATAGAACAGGTGGACAGTTTCAACCCGTCGTTTTCACTATTCGACCGTACCCGTTCATTTCTCAAAATACAAGACGGCTGCGATTATCATTGTAGCTACTGCACCATTCCCCTGGCGCGAGGTAACAGCCGTAACAACAGCATTGATCGCACCCTTGCCGAAGCCCGTAAAATTGCAGAACAAGGCATTAAAGAAGTGGTGCTTACCGGCGTTAACATTGGCGACTTTGGCAAATCAACCGGAGAGACTTTTTTCGACCTCATTAAAGGACTTGACCAGATTGAAGGCATCGAACGCTTCCGGATTTCGTCCATCGAGCCCAACCTGCTTACCAACGAAATAATTCAGTTTGTGGCCAAATCCCGGAGCTTTGTCCCCCACTTTCACATCCCGCTGCAATCGGGCTGTAACGACGTGCTTAAACTAATGAGCCGCCGTTATAAACGCGAAGTCTTTGAAAGCCGGGTAAAAGCAATAAAAGAAGTAATGCCCGAAGCCTGCATTGGTGCGGATGTAATTGTTGGATTCCCGGGTGAAACCGACGAGTCGTTCGACGACACCTATCATTTTTTGGAGCAATTGAACGTCGATTACCTACACGTGTTTACCTATTCGGAACGTCGCAACACTCGCGCCGTGGCCCTTCCAGGAAAAGTTGCGCCCAAAGATAAGGATGTCCGAAGCCACCGGTTAATCCTGCTCTCCGAAGAAAAAAAGAAAACTTTTTATGAGCGTAATATCGGCAAGGAATATGAAGTTTTATTCGAATCTCAACAATCCAAAGGCAAAATGCACGGTTTTACAAGCAATTACATCAAGGTCGAAACTAAATACAACAAAAATCTCATCAACAATACCCGCAAAGTAAAATTGACATCGGTGTTACCATCGGGCAATATGAATATTATCTTTGCCGGGGAATAAAAACGACAAAAATGAATTACGAAGATATTTGCAAACTCGTCATAAACGCTTCGAAGGAAGCCGGTGATTTCATTCGTACCGAAGCCCAAAAGTTCTCGCTCGACAAGATTGAAGTAAAAGGTCTGCACAATTTTGTTTCGTACGTCGACAAATCGGCCGAACAATTATTGGTGGATGCACTGCACAAAATCCTTCCCGAAGCTGGGTTTATCACCGAAGAAGGCACCAAAGGAAACGACGGAGAACAATTAAAATGGGTTATCGACCCGCTCGACGGAACGACCAATTTCATTCACGGCCTACCGGCATACTCCGTTTCGCTGGCACTGATGGACGGTGACGAAACCGTTGTAGGTGTTGTTTATGAAATCAACCAAAACGAATGTTTCTATTCGTGGAAAGGCGGGGCCGCTTACCTTAACGGGAAACAAATTCAGGTATCGAAAGCCCAAACTGTTCAGGATTCACTAATCGCTACCGGTTTCCCTTATTACGATTTCGACAAGATGAAAGCTTATCTGGCTTCACTCGAATACATCATGAAGCACTCACATGGTGCACGCCGTATAGGTTCTGCCGCCGTTGACCTTGCTTATGTTGCCTGCGGCCGGTTCGAAGCTTTTTACGAATATAGTCTTCAGCCGTGGGACGTAGCTGCCGGGGCATTCATTTTGCAACAGGCCGGCGGAAAAGTATGCGATTTTAAAGGAGGTTCCGATTATATATTTGGTCAAGAGCTTATTGCTACAAATGGATCTATCCACGAAGAATTCCTGGGAATCGTTCAAAAATATCTTTAATAAGCCTGGGAATGAAAATTTACACCCAAATACAAGATATTGGTTACCGAATTCTTGTATTACTAGTTAAAGCCATATCCCGACTTCCATTATGGTTGCTTTATATCATTTCTGATTGTTTATATCCCGTTGTATATTACCTTGTCAGATACCGAAAAAAAGTTGTCTTTGAAAACCTCCGCAATTCCTTTCCTGAGAAATCAGAAAAAGAAATCACAATCATTGCCCAAAAATTTTATCACCATTTTTGCGACCTGATAATCGAGATTGTTAAACTTAACCATATATCCGCTAACGAAATAACCCGACGGTTCAAACTTCGGAATCCCGAAAAATTCAATCCCGAATGGAAACAAAAAAAACATATTTTATTTGTTCTGGGACACTATAATAATTGGGAATGGGGATGTTGCTTTCCCATGCAAATACCTAAAGATTACACTTTTAGTGCTATATACAAACCTCTTACCAATAAATATTTCGATAATTTATTTCTAAAGATGCGTTCCAGATTTGGAGCACTCCCTATACCCATCAATAAAACAGGAAGGACTACAGCCGAATTTATCCGCAATAAAAAGCTGTTGATGTTGAATTTTATTGCCGACCAATCCCCTTCTCAGGGTGATATTAAATACTGGACGACTTTTTTAAACCAGGAAACACCGGTTTATATTGGCATAGAAAATATGGCCCGGAAAATAAGGCAACCCGTATATTTTTTCCGTGTTATAAAAATAAAGCGCGGCTATTACGAAGTTGAAGCCGAAAAGCTATGCGATGACTGTAATGATTTAGAGCCTAACGAATTGACCGAAATGCACGTACGTATTTTAGAACGTCAGATACAGGAAGCTCCCCAATACTGGCTTTGGTCGCACCGCCGCTGGAAAGTAAAAAAAGACGAATAAATTCGATACCGTGATAAAAACTGCAATCGTCATATTGAACTGGAATACCCGGAACCATCTGGAGACCTTCCTGCCCTTTTTAACAAAGTATTCTCAAGGGACTGACGTAGAAATCTGGATGGCCGACAATGCTTCCACCGACGATTCGGTATCATTTGTCAGCGCTCATTATCCTGGCATAAAATTACTTCAACTCGACAAAAACTACGGCTTTGCCGAAGGATACAACCGTGCTCTTCAACAAATTGAAGCTAAATACTATATCCTGTTAAATTCCGACATTGAAGTTACCGAAAACTGGGTTAACCCATTAATAAACCTTTTGGAAAATAATTCGTCGATTGCAGCCTGTATGCCTAAGTTGCGGTCATACTATAACCGCGACTACTTTGAATATGCAGGAGCTGCCGGAGGCTTTATCGACAAATTAGGTTATCCATTCTGCAAAGGCCGCATTTTTGATACCATCGAAAAAGACGAAGGCCAATACGACGGCACCAACGAAGTTTTCTGGGCTACCGGAGCCTGTATGGCTGTTAAGGCTGATATTTTTCATCGTATAGGAGGTTTTTATGCCTATTTCTTTGCTCACCAGGAAGAAATCGATTTTTGCTGGCGCTTGCAAAATTCAGGATTAAAAGTTTATTGCACCTCCGATTCTGTTGTTTATCACCTGGGGGGAGGAACTTTACCCAAATCAAACCCTCATAAAACATTCCTGAATTTCCGCAACAACCATGTTTTGCTTTACCGAAACCTACCCCGAAAAAAATGGTTGAAATTATTGCCGATAAGGTTAATACTCGATGGCATAGCAGCGTTAGTATTTCTAACAGGTTCGCAACCACTTGAACTATGGGCTGTATTAAAAGCGCACTTTGTTTTTTATAATTATCTACTCAAATACAGGGTACCGTTATTACCATCGAAGCTCAAGCTCTCGTTAATATACCACAAAAGCATTCTGTATCAGTATTATATATTGAAAAAGAAAAAATTCTCAGATTTATAATTTTTTTGATCAAAAAGTCCGGTTGGTTGGGGTTACTTTTTAACAGGCTGTGGTATTAATATATGTAATATCACCTAACTTTTCTATACAATGAAACCTTACAACTGGAAAAACAAGACGATAATTGTAGTAGAAGACGATGACTATAACTTTCGTTACATTTCGGAAGTATTAAACCGGTCAAACCCTCACTTGATCCGGGCCAAGACTGGCCTCGAAGCCTTTTTCCTGAGTATGGAATATCCTTATCCCGATTTGGTAATTATGGACATGAAGCTTCCGGAAATGAACGGATATGAAGCTACGCAGTTAATCAAAAAATTTCGCCCTAATCTGCCAGTAATTGCCTTTACGGGCTGTGTTATGAATGCGGAAAGGAAAAAGTGCATGGAAGTTGGTTGTGATTTTTATCTCTCCAAACCAACCCTTCCAGAAACTTTACAAGATGCAGTTCACGAATTTCTGGCCATGCCCGCCGAAAAACCCGAATACCAGCAATATTCAATCTTTTAATATCATTTAACTACTTCTCTACTGGAAGTTGACGCTTAAAACTTTCTTCAAGAGAAATAAACGTTTCGGTACGCGAAACCCCTGGAATCGACTGAAGTTCAGTTAATATATCCCGGAGATGCTCGTTCGTTTTTGCATAGATTTTCATAAAAATAGACCAGTTACCGGTTGTATAGTGACATTCAACAATTTCAGGTATTTGCTCTAAGCGTTCCACTACACTTTTAAACATACTGGCTTTTTCCAAAAAAATCCCAATATAAGAACAAGTTAGATAGCCTACCTTTTTGGGATCAATAACAAACTCAGCTCCAGTTATAATACCCTCTTTAATAAGCCGTTGAACTCTCTGATGAACGGCTGCCCCAGACACATCGCAAAGACGCCCGACTTCAAGAAAAGGAGTTCGGGCATTTTTTTTGATTATTGAAAGAATTTTGCGATCCAGACTATCAATATGAAAGTTTTCCATCATTTTAAAACTTTATTATAGATTTTTATTAAAAATTACGCCGTTTTATTTGAAAATCGTAAATATTTACATAAAAATGCAAATATTATGCTTAAAAAAGTTGCAAAATAATTCCAGTTATATATTTTTGCAGTGCGATCAATTATTATTTTAAAGCAAAACGATGAATTTACTTTTAATTTAAATCAAAACACCTTTAAGATGTTTTAAACGCAAACAAAATCGTCTGTTTAATTTAATAAAAAAACAGACACCCCCCTTGGTAATTTTTATATGATTGATAAAAATAATAAATAAATAGGTAACACCCTTAATAAATTGAATTATGTGCGGAATTTTAGCAGTATTTGGGAACAGGACCCCCGAAGATGTCCAACGGCTTAGTAAACGGATGAGCCACCGGGGACCTGACGAGAGTGGAGTGCATGTAAGTCCTTCTGGAGCAATTCTTTGTCATGAACGTTTGTCAATTGTTGACCTTTCTACAGGTCGTCAGCCAATACAAGGTACAAATAATGCTTACGTAATGCATAACGGTGAAATTTACAATCACGTTGAACTGCGTCAGGGCGAATTAAAACACCATTCATTCAGAACAACCTGCGATAGTGAAGTAATTGTTCACCTTTACGAAGAATACGGTTACGATTTTTGCAATAAACTGCGGGGAATCTATTCGTTTGTAATTGTAGACGATGATTTGGGCAAATACATGGTAGCCCGCGACCCAATCGGCATTAAACCATTATATTACGGAAAAGATGCAGAAGATAATATGTACTTCTCATCAGAAATGAAATCGATTGCCGACCAATGCGTTAGCTTTGAAGCATTTCCTCCGGGACACTATTATACCCCCGAAACCGGTTTGGTTAAATACTACAATCCGGATTGGCAGGACTTTAAAGTTGCAGCCAAACCCATCGATTATACAGAACTTCGTGAAGCTCTGATTGATTCGACCCGCGTAAGGTTAATGAGCGATGTTCCTCTAGCTGTTTTGCTTTCAGGAGGTCTTGATTCGAGCCTTATCTCGTCGATCACTAAACGATTGCTCAGAGGCACCAACCAGGAGTTGCATTCATTCTCCGTTGGTCTCTCACACGACGCCCCGGATTTGATTGCTGCACGCGAAGTTGCCGAATTCATTGGCACTACCCACCACGAGGTACTGTTTTCAGTTGAAGAAGGTATTAAGGAACTCGAAAAAATCATCTGGCATATTGAAAGCTATGATGTAACAACCATCCGTGCAAGTACCCCTATGTATTTCCTTTCGAAATATATCTCGAACATGGGCATCAAAGTTGTACTTTCGGGCGAAGGTGCCGACGAAGTATTTGGTGGTTACCTGTATTTCCACAATGCACCGTCTGCCGAAGAATTTGCCAAAGAAACTGTTCGTCGCGTAAACCTGCTTTCAACCGCCGACTGTCTGCGTGCCGATAAATCGACCATGGCATTTGGAATCGAAGCCCGTGTACCATTCCTCGATCGCCGTTTCCTTGATGTGGCAATGAAAATTCGTCCGGAAGACCGCATGCCAAACCGTGCCGAAGGTAAAATGGAGAAATACGTAATCCGTAAAGCATTCGACGACAAAAATGATCCGTTCCTTCCGGAAAAAATCTTATGGCGTCAGAAAGAACAGTTTAGCGATGGTGTTGGCTACAACTGGATTGATCAGATTATTGCTTATTGCGAAAAACAGGTGTCGGACAAAGAATTTGCTACGGCTGCCGAACGTTTTCCGCACAATACACCCACAACGAAGGAAGCATTCTATTTCCGCACCATTTTTGAAAAACATTACCCTCAGGAATCGGCGGCTAAAACCGTGCTTAAATGGGTACCGAAATGGCAGGAAAACACCGATCCATCGGGTCGTGCCAATGCAGTTCACTCTAACAAAATTTAAATTGAATAATTGATAACATAAAAAAACCAGGCCAAACGGTCTGGTTTTTTTATTTAATTATGCTTGTCCCTTTTCTAATCCGTGCGAATTGGGGCCGCGCTCGTTTATCCGAAGCATTAAAGCAAAGAAAAATCCAAAAATACCCAGACTGCTAAAAATCCACATGCCTAAATGATAACCTCCAGGATTTGTGGCACCTGCATGAGAAACATCGTTAGCCCAACCAATCAGAAGGTTAAAACCGGCTAAACCTATATTTTGAATCATTGTCATCAATCCGTAAGCAGTTCCAAGTTTTCCCTGCTCTACAACCAAAGCAACCGACGGCCACATAATTGCCGGAATCAACGAAAATGCCAATCCCATCATCGCCATGGGAATCAACAAATTAGTACTTAAAATTACGTTAATACTCATAAACGGGATTACAATATGTGCTTTGGATGCAAGTCCAAGTCCTCCGGTAATATCTATCTTATAAGCCATTAACAGGTAAACCGGAAGAATAAGAACGGACCCGCACATCATTAATAATGATCGTTTCCCGATTCTGTCAGATAAAAGTCCGAACAAAGGCGTAGCAAACATTGCTGACAAAGTAAGAATACTCGATAAAAAACCGCCTATTTCGCGACTTTCGCCATGCACTTCCTGAAAAAATTTAACTGCAAAAGTTTGAAACGGGAACATAGCCGAGTAAAACGTAATGCACAGTGCACATATAAACCAATAGGATTTGCTAAAATTAAAAATCTCGCTCAGCAATACCTTATCCTGCTTTCCTTCGGGTTGAAGCTCATAATTTCTTTCAGCATAACGGTCGAGCCACCAATAAATAGAAAGACAAACCACCGAAATTATCCCTGTTAAAGCTGCAAACCATAATGGACCATGCCAACTGGTATAAAATGTTTTTCCCCACGAGGGCGAATTTAATGCCATAAATGATCCCAAACGAGCAATCGTAAGGTTAAGCCCAAAGGCAAACGACAATTCCTTTCCTCTGAACCAACGGGCAATGGCTGTGGTAATGGCTACAATCATCGATTCGGCACCAAGTCCGAAAACTAAACGACCAACAGCCATTGTTACAAGATTTCCTTGAGCTGCAGTAATAAAGCCGCCCGACATCATTAATACAGAAAACAGCAAAGCTGCTTTCTTCGTTCCGATACGGTCAATGATAATCCCGCCTATCAAAACCATGATTACATTCGGAATACTATAAATAGCGTTGAGCGTACCAATATTTGTATCGGAAAAGCCTAGCTGTTGTTTCAAAAGATCGGCAACAGGGCTGATGCTGTCGTAGATATAATAATTGCCGAACATCGCCAAGCTGATAAAAAACAAAACACCCCACCGAAATAAAGCCGGAGGGGCTGATTTTAAAGACGTAGAATTCATTTTTCTTTGTTATTATATATGTAATCGTTTCTTAAAGTTGTCAAAAACTCATAATCGCGAAGCGCAGAATTCACATTTAACTTTTTTTCAAATTTCTCGCGGGCGTTTTTCATGGTGTTCTGAACCGAATAACTCTGCCCGTTTTTCTGTCGGAATTTAAGAATATCTTCAATGATCTTATAATCGTTTTCGCTCAGGTCATACGTTGGGAATACTGGAGCATAGTTTTCGGGCAAATGATGATGAAACAGTGAATCGAGGCTTTGCTGGCGGCCTTGCCTGACTACGGTAGTACCGGCTGCAATATCGCCCAGACGCTGTCCTTGACCATTAATTATAATGGTAAGGGTCGAAATTCCGCCAAAAAGAAAAAGATTGTCAACTAATCGGAATATCCACCGGATAAAATAGGAAATAGCGTCCGGCTGGGAGCCGTCTTGCTTCACAACCCGAAGTTTCATAAGACGTTTCCCTACATTCTGTCCGTTAAACTTCAACTCGCAAACCAAATCGTACAAAAGCAAAGGAAGAATGACTATGAATGTACCCCACAAACCTTTAGTCTGCAAAACTTTAAGTAAATGAAGTACAAGAATAATTGTACCATATCCGGCAAAAAGCAAATAGTCTATCAAATGGGCCAAAATACGTTCTCCGATACTGGCTACCGAGTGTTCCAACGTAACGTTTTGAATGGTACCGATGCTGATATTTTCCATATACAGTAGTTGCTTGCGGTGTTTTTGCAAAGATGTCGAAAAAATACAAAAAAGGGATTTTTGTTAAAAGATTATTATTATTTTGACAACAGATTAATAAACCACAAACCTGTTACTGGTACATATTTTAGCAACATCATTATCAACGTTTTATGAAAGAACTCATATTTATTGATCGAAATTCGTCTCGTTGGAAAGAATTTGAATCGGTAATTCAATCGAAAGTTTCTGTTTCTCCCGACAAAATATCGGATTTATTTATCCAGCTAACCGACGATCTGGCTTATGCCCGCACTTATTATCCAGACAGACCTGTTACTAGTTATTTAAACAATCTGACAATCAGCGTTCACCATCGGATATACCAAAACAAAAAAGTAAAAAAAAACCGGTTGTCCGAATTTTGGCTTATCGATTATCCTTTGCTGCTCAAAGCAAATATGCGTTTTATCTATTACGCTTTGATAATCTTTATAATATCGGCGATTATTGGAGTAGTTTCGGCGGCAAACGACAATAGTTTTGTACGACTTATCCTTGGCGATTCTTATGTAAATATGACCCTCGACAACATTCACAAAGGCGACCCTTTGGCCGTTTATAAACAAGCCAACCCGACGGGAATGTTTCTGGGCATTACCCTCAATAATTTATATGTAGCGTTCCGAACTGTTGTGATGGGGGTTTTCTTGTCGATCGGTAGCGGTTATTCGTTGTTTAGCAATGGAATTATGGTTGGAGCTTTTCAGTCTTTCTTCTTTCAGCACGGATTATTAAAAGAATCTATACTAACCATTTACATTCACGGAACGTTCGAATTATTTTCTATTGTAATGGCCGGAGCTGCCGGGTTTATGATTGGTTCGGGCATATTGTTTCCCGGAAATTACAAACGTATCGATTCGTTTAAACGGGGAGTTCGCAATGGAGCCCGCATCCTCATTGGCATTGTGCCCATTTTTATTGTTGCCGCCTTTCTCGAAGGGTTTGTCACCCGCAATACCCAATGGCCCGATATTGTCCGCGCTTCAATTATTGGGCTCTCACTACTAACGATTATTGTTTATTTTTTTATTTACCCTCAATTAATCACCAAACATCTAATTACCCATGGAACCAAACAAAATTGAACTACGCCAGGACCGTGATTTTGGTCAAGTTTTTAACGCCACATTTGCATTTATAAAACAGGAATTTAAGCCTTTAGGAGCATCAGTATTAGTATTCATTGTGCCATTTGCGTTGCTTTTAGGCATTTGTCTCATTTGGTTTCAATCGTCAATACTGACTGATATGACGGGGCAGGTGCCTCAGTTCGGAACCTCAAAAGGAGTTTTACCTTCCAATTTTATTAAATTATATCTCCTTTTCATGAGCTTTTTTGTGTTAAGCCAAACCATGATTATTACCACTATATACTCGTATCTCAACCTATATCTCTCAAAAGTTGAAAAGATTACGATCAGTGAAATGTTTTTGGAAGTGAAATATAATTTTTTGCCGGTATTCGGAGCTCTATTCATTTCGTTTGTGCTGATTCTGATAGGATTGGTATGTTGTCTTCTTCCAGGAATTTACCTAGCTATTTCTCTAAGCTTTTTTATTCCCGTTATGATATTTGAACAGAGCCGGTTTGGACAAGCTTTTTCAAGAAGCTTTCAACTTGCACATTACCGCTGGTGGTGGACTTTCCTATTAGCATTGACATCCATTATAATGTTTTATGCCCTCAACTTTATCATTCAATCACCTTTACTGTTATGGGGATACTCTAGTCCTCTTTTCAATTTGAATAGCTATAAATCCATAAGCACCGGACAAGCCATTTACTCGGCAATTGCAACCGCATTGTCGCAATTACTTTACATCATCCCAACTTTCCTGATAGGATTTCAGCATTTTAGCATCGTAGAAGCCAAAGAACAAACTTTGTTAAACGAAAAAATTAACCAGATTGGTGAAGACGCTTAAATTCCTCGTCGTGCTTTGCTTTGTATTCTTCTTATCCGATGCCTATGCTGCGGATAAGAAGAATATTGCCTTAAAGACAGACTCATCTATCATTACCGCATTGAAAGTCCCATCGAGCAAGATTGCTAAGTATCAAAATTTGAAGGAATTCAACTACCGGACTACAGAACCGGTAAACTCAGGATTTTGGGATATGCTTAAAGCCAAACTCGTTAAACTGCTTGAAAAAATATCGGAAAGCAAAATTTCACAAATAGGCTTTTATGTTCTTTTTATCGGCATTTTCATCATCCTCATTATTTCCTTTATCGGGGTTGATGTGCAAACCCTCTTTATGCGAAACAAAACCAGCCAAGATTTAGCAAGTATCTATGAACAAGAATCGATTGAAGAAACTGATTTTGAAACGGCTATAAACAGCGAAATATCGCAGGAAAATTACAATCGTGCCGTTCGTTTTTTGTACCTTAAATTGCTTCGGGAACTCACTCGTAAAAACCTAATTAACTGGCAAAAAGAAAAAGTTAACCACGATTATTTCAAAGAAATGATCGGCTCCACACATTTTACCGATTTCAAAAATATAACCCAGACATACGAATATGTTTGGTATGGAAAATTCCCTTTGAAACAACCCGATTTTGATGTTATAAACTCGCGTTTTTCACAACTTTTCAACAAACTGAATGCGTAAACAAACCCTTTACCTAATCGCGATTAGCATTTTGCTGGCGCTGTATGTGGTCGTACAGGTAACCAGGCCCAAAGCTATCAATTGGAACGAAAACTTCCAGAAGGACAGCAAATCGCCTTATGGTTGTTACATTTTATACGATTTATTACCCTCAGCCTTTACCCGCTCAACGATTACGGAAAATCAACAGAGTTTATACTCCTCGCTCATTACTAAAAATAACCAAAAGAAATCGCTGCTTATTATCACTAACGATTTTAGCCCCGACAAAACCGACTTTAAAGCATTGTTCAACTTCATAAAAGCCGGAAATCAGGTTTTCATCGCAGCTGCGTTGTGGGGAAAACCCTTTTCCGACTCGACCCACATATCTACTGATTATCAATACCCAACTAACAAAAATTCTTCACTATCAAAATATGAATTTACCAACCCACATCTGACTTCAAAGCAATTATTTGCTTACCAAAACATTCATGAAGCTTATTTTTCCAGCTTAGACACATTGAAAACCGAAGTTCTAGGTCGGGATTTAGACAAAAAGATAAACTTTATCCGAATGAATATTGGGAAGGGCGAACTTTACCTACATTCTGTCCCAATCGTATTTACGAATTATCATATCCTTTACAGCAACAGCGAATATCCTTTGCTCGCCTTATCGTACATTAAATATCCGTCGATAGTGTGGGACGAATATTATAAACCGGAGCGGGTTAACAGAGAGAGCTCCTCTCCTCTTCGTTATATCCTTAGCCAGGAATCGTTTAAATACGCGTACTACACATTAATCATCACATTGCTGCTATTTATGATTTTCGAATCGAAACGAAGACAGCGCATTATGCCTATTATAGAAACTCCCCGCAACCTGACGCTGGACTTTGTTCAAACCATTGCCCGATTATATTTTAACAACAAAAACAATAAAGACCTGGCAAACAAAAAGATTGCCCAGTTTTACGATTTTATCCATACCAATTACTATTTGAGGCCCGACGAACATGACCCAAAATTTCGCAAACAATTTGCCGGGAAACTGAATATCCCGCTTAACGAAGTGGACCAAATTTTCGACATGATCTCGCACCTAAAACATCAGGAAAAAGTCTCTGACAATGAACTAATAAAATTTGTAGCACTCATAGATCAAATTCAATATCCGGAACTGGCAAATAACCAATGACGGCATAAAATATTAAAAATAAAATAAGTCTTATATATGGACGATAATACAATGTTTCAAAGCAGAATAGACCTCTCAGAGCTGGTTGAGGTAGCTACCCATTTTCAGGAAGAAATAGGAAAAGTTATTGTCGGGCAAAAAGACATGATAGAGCTGATGCTCGTTGCCATGCTTGCCGACGGCCATGTACTGATTGAAGGTGTTCCCGGAGTAGCCAAAACATTGATGGTAAAGCTCATGGCAAAGGCTTCATCGGTCAAATATTCGCGGGTTCAATTCACTCCCGATCTTATGCCATCGGACGTAACTGGCACCAACGTATTCAACCTCAGCAAATCGGAATTTCAGTTCAATGCAGGTCCCATTTTCGCAAACATGGTGTTAATTGACGAGATAAACCGAGCCCCAGCCAAAACGCAATCGTCCCTCTTCGAAGTGATGGAGGAACGACAGGTTACCATCGACGGAAAAAGCCATGCAATGGCTCCTCCTTTTGTTGTATTTGCTACACAAAACCCCATTGAACACGAAGGGACTTACCGCCTGCCCGAAGCCCAACTCGACCGTTTTTTGTTTAAAATAGAAGCGGGCTATCCTACTCCGGAAGAAGAAGAACTTATTTTGATGCGCAGCCATGCCCGTCAATCGCAAAACGAGGTGGATGCCGTAAATACGGTTATTACCGGCGAACAGGTTATTCGCTTTCAAAAACTGGTGAAAGAAGTACAGATTGAAGAGAGCCTTCGCAAATACATTGTTCAGATTACGGCAAAAACACGTAACCACAGCTCAATTTACCTGGGAGCATCGCCCCGGGCATCCATCAACCTGATGAATGCCGCCAAAGCCTATGCCGCCATCAATGGCCGCGACTTTGTAACTCCCGAGGACATTCGTGTAGTGGTAAAACCGGTGCTGCAACACCGTATTCAGCTTACCCCTGAAAAAGAACTCGAAGGCAAAACTCCGTCCGACATTCTCGACGGTATCATCCAAAGCATTGATGTTCCACGGTAAATACCAATAATTTGAAATTTTATAAATCCATATTTTTTCATCAACGTCTTTATTGGGTATTGTTCATCATATCCGCACTTTTCGTATTCGGATATTATGTACCGTTGGTGTTTGTGCTGGCCAAAGTGTTGTTGCTTTTGTTTTCCGGGTTTCTGATTGCCGATATTCTTCTTTTATACTCCGGTCATCGGCAATTGGAATGCAGCCGCGACCTTCCCCTGCGAATGTCGATGAACGACCCTAACGAAATAACCCTCTCGGTCCGAAGTAATTACTTCTTCGCGGTAAACGCAGAAATTATCGACGAACTACCGTTTCAATTCCAGATAAGGGACTTTCTCGTTAAAGCAACGTTAAATCGGAACGAAACGAAACAGTTCACGTATCACCTCACGCCTAAAGAACGTGGAGAGTTTGAGTTTGGCGACACCCAACTCTTTGTACTTAGCATGATTGGGCTTGTTAAACGCCGTTTCACCATTACTCATCCACACATGGTGCCGGTATATCCGTCGTTCGTACAAATGCGAAAATTTGAGCTTCTGGCGAAGACCTCCAGGGTTGAAGAAGGTGGAGTTACCAAAGTTCGCAAGGCCGGCAAACATACCGAATTCGACCAGATTCGGGAATATGTATCGGGCGATGATTATCGGCTGATGAACTGGAAAGCCACAGCGCGGCGTGCTCATCTTATGGTAAACCAGTACCAGGAAGAGCAATCGAAAGATATTTACAGCATCATCGACATGGGGCGGGTAATGATGATGCCTTTTGAAGGTATGACGTTACTTGACTATGCCATCAATGCGTCGCTGGCGATCTCAAACATCTCGGTATATAAACACGATAAGGCCGGGCTTATCACGTTCTCAACAAACATCGACGCGTTTATTCCTGCCGAAAAGCGAAACAACCAAATGACCACCATTCAGGAAACGCTGTATAACCTTAAAACCGGGTTTCTCGAATCGAACTACGAAATGCTTTACCTAACGGTAAAAAAGCGCATCCGGCAACGGAGCCTTCTTATCCTGTACACCAACTTCGAGAGCTTGCAATCGATGAATCGGCAGTTACCTTTTCTGCAAAATCTGGCCCGACATCATCTGGTTTTGGTCGTTGTTTTTATGAATACAGAAGTCGATCAGCTTATACGCGAACCACGGGAATCGCTTGAAGATGTTTACACCTCGGTAATAGCCGGTAAATTTATTTATGAAAAGAAGCTTATCGTTAAAGAGCTTCAAAAATATGGCATCAACACAATTCTTACCACACCACAAAACCTTACCATTAACCTGATTAATAAATATCTGGAATTTAAAGCTGGTGAAAAAATCTAACTGCAATAAAAATGTTCGATAATCCTGAAAATATAAATTAATACAACTCCTGAAGCCAAGGCTATCAAGGTAAGTCTGCGAAAATATTTCGTACGGTGCGATGCGTACAAAATATCCACAACCTCGGCAATAACAAATATCACTAACAGAAATACCGCCGGATTATAAAACAGAGCTTCCAAAAAATGAAAATGGAAAAAGGCATTTGCCGCCCTGGTAAAACCACATAAAGGACACCGAATACCCGTTAACTGATAATGGACACACGGTATATGTAGCCCGGAAATCAGGTCTCCGGAGAAATAAAGGAAAAACACAAGTATTCCGGCTACGATAAGGGTTATTAACCGCATTTTGGTATTATCCGTGAACCTGCTCATGCAATACTTTTTGTTATCAATCTACCAAAACTATACTTTCTCCGTAAAAAACACAGAGCCCCGCCAGACAATTCCAACGAGGCTCTATAATAAATCATTATTTTTAAGTTAATTCAGCTTATAAACATCCGATTCTTTCAAAAATCCTTCGGCAATAACAGTACTTTTCATGTTTGTTGCATCAACACCTACGGGGTCAATCAATATTGACGGGACCTCCGTTTTACCGTTAAATGTTGTTTTAGCAACATTTTCAGCACGTTCATTTTTAGCACATTTTATAGCCAAAAGAGCCCCCTGCTCAGCTTCGCGTTTTATCGATTTATAAACGGTCATCGATTGCTTTCCTTTAACAATATTCTGGCAGGATTCAAGTTCTGCATTCTGACCGGTAAGTACAGGGTAAGTCGTTATATTATTCTCATCGAACGCTTTTATTGTCCCCGTCGAAAAACCATCGTAGGCAGAAAGAACAACATCCGGACGTGCATTTGCCGATAAGTCGAGGTATTTTTTCATTTCGTGATAGGCATTCTCGCCCGACCAGTCTTCTACGAACGTATCGTAAATAATTTTGATTTTACCCGATTTCACAAGCGGCCCAATAATATTCATAAACCCTGTTTTTACCCAAACAGCATTTTTGTCGGCTTTGTCGCCTCCCAATATGAAATAGTTTCCTTCGGGCACCTTTTTAACGGCATAGTCAGCCATCAGTTCGCCGATTTTAACATTATCAAACGATACAAAGTAATCGACATCGCAATTCTGAATAATACGCTCATAAGCAATAACTTTTACATTTTTTGAATGAGCATATCGCACAATGGCAGCGGCACTGTTCAAATTAATAGACATTACCACCAGCACCTTTGCACCCTGATTAATAAGCTCTTCGGCCTGTTTAATCTGAAGTTTATCGTTATCCTGCCCGTCAGCCAGTAAAACCTCTCCGCCCTGTTCTTTAACTTTTGCAGTAAAAAAATCACGATCCTTCAAAAATCTGTCCGTGGTAAGATTGGGAAGCATTAGCCCGATTTTCAAATTATTAGATTGAGTACAGGAAGAAGATACCAGTATTCCGATAAAAAAAGCACCCCCAAGCAGCAGGGAAATTAGTCGGGAAATTTTTGTCATATACAAAGTAGTTGTAAATGGTTAGAATTATTTAGAATGCGAAGATAATTAGTTTTCGTATTTAAGCCGGTTGTTTCCTCTTTTTTTAACCGTTATTCAACAATCTTCAAAACATTAATTATCAATACATTTTAACATAAGCTTTTGATATCTCCGAAAGATATGTACTTTGGCGTTAATAAAGCGAGAGACCGTTATAAGTCCCGGCTCGTCTTATCTTTTTATTAAATTTTGAAATTCAATACCTTATGAAAGCCATCACCACGTTGTTCGAAGAAAGCGTTAATAAATATTCCGGCAATGTTTTAATGTGGGAAAAGAAAACCGACAAGTTTGAGCCTACCACCTATGCCGAAGTCCGGAAACAGGTTTATCGCTTTGCAGCAGGCTTGATGGCACTTGGCATTCAGAAAGGTGACCGGATTGCCTTGCTCTCGGAAGGGAGAAATGAATGGGTAATCAGCGAATTGGGAATACTCTATGCCGGAGCAGTAAACGTTCCACTATCGGTAAAGCTTAACGAACCAGCCGATATCCGATTTAGGCTCGAACATTCGGGCGCCCGAATGATTATCGTTTCAGGACAACTGGCTAAAAAGATCGCATCACTAAAAGAAAAACTTCCGTCGCTCGAAAAGGTTATTTTATTAGACACTATCGGATATACAGATGAGAAAGAAATTAATTTTTCTGAGGTCTGCTCTTTGGGCGATGCATTTCTCAAAACAGACAATTTCGCTTTCGAGTCTCGCTGGAAGTCGATAACCGGCAGTGACTATGCCAATATCTGTTATACTTCGGGCACGACAGCCGACCCCAAAGGTATCATCCTTACACACCGGAATTATACCGCCAATACCGAACAGGCACTCACGCTCATGGACATTCCCGAACATTACGTTTCGCTGCTCATCCTTCCATGGGATCATGCCTTTGCCCATACCGCCGGGGTTTATGTACTAATAAGCTCCGGAGCTTCAATGGCTTCGGTTCAAAACGGACGTTCGCCCATGGAAACGTTAAAAAATATCCCACAGAATATTAAAGAGATAAAACCTCATTTTCTGTTAAGCGTTCCGGCACTGGCAAAGAATTTCAGGAAAAGCATCGAAAACGGAATTAAAGCAAAAGGACCTGTAGCTGTGGCGCTTTTTAAAACCGGCTTGGCGGTGGCTTACGCTTATAACGGCATAGGATTCGACAAAGGCCGGGGACTCCGCTCGTTATTAAAGCCATTTGTAAACTTGTTTGACGCTATTCTTTTTTCTAAAATACGCGAGAACTTCGGCGGACGCCTAAAATTTTTTATTGGCGGAGGAGCACTTCTCGATATTGAACTGCAACGCTTCTTCTATGCTATTGGCATCCCGATGTTCCAGGGATATGGACTTTCTGAATCGTCACCGGTAATATCTTCCAGTTCCGCATCGAAACATAAATTAGGATCTTCGGGCTATCTGGTAAAACCGCTCGAACTAAAAATATGCGACGACAATGGCAATACTCTTCCCAATGGCGAAAAAGGAGAAATCGTGGTACGCGGCGAAAACGTGATGGCCGGATACTGGAATAATCCCGAGGCTACTGCCGAATCCCTGCGCGATGGCTGGCTCCATACCGGCGACCTGGGCTCGATGGACGACGATGGATTCCTCTATGTTTACGGCAGGTTTAAAAGCCTGTTAATTGCCGACGATGGTGAAAAATACAGTCCCGAAGGTATTGAAGAAGCTTTTGTTTCGCAATCGAAATACATTGAGCAGTGCCTTTTGTACAACAACCAAAACCCGTACACAGTTGCACTGGTGGTCATCAACAAAGAAGCCGTGAGACAATGGCTTCAGAAACATCATCACCAACTGGAATGCGACGATTTAACGGCTGCGCTCAAAAAGATAGAATCCGAAATCAATGCTTACCGTACCGGCAAAAAACATGGCAATATGTTCCCGCAACGCTGGCTCCCGGCTGCCATTGCCATTTTGCCCGAAGGCTTTACCGAAGAAAACCAGCTCATGAACAGCACCATGAAAATTGTCCGCGGAAAAGTTACCGAACGGTATGCCAATCTGATCGATTATCTCTACACCCCCGAAGCCAAAAACATCTGCAATCCTAAAAACATGGAAGTGCTGAGCAATTTTGGAGTAACCGCTAAGGGATAATTTGCTTTCAGATTGTATCTTTGAAATACTGGCTTACACCAACGGCCGCTGTTCAGTTATATGCCGCCGCGTTGTGATTTGCTTTCAGATTGTATCTTTGAAATACTGGCTTACACCTCAAGTAAATAATTATTTGTTGTATAATCTGTTGTGATTTGCTTTCAGATTGTATCTTTGAAATACTGGCTTACACCTGAGCTTTCACACCGCAATTATAAAGTATCGTTGTGATTTGCTTTCAGATTGTATCTTTGAAATACTGGCTTACACCTTTTGCATCAGGATTGAATATACCAGAATGGTTGTGATTTGCTTTCAGATTGTATCTTTGAAATACTGGCTTACACCCACATTGCAAAATATGTAACATTGTTACCTGTTGTGATTTGCTTTCAGATTGTATCTTTGAAATACTGGCTTACACCATGTTGCACGGTTTTGTGAAATTCAGTTTCGTTGTGATTTGCTTTCAGATTGTATCTTTGAAATACTGGCTTACACCAATGAATAATAAAGAATAAGATGCTGTTTGGTTGTGATTTGCTTTCAGATTGTATCTTTGAAATACTGGCTTACACCTATTCCGATTAAAAACGTTCAATACGCTTTGTTGTGATTTGCTTTCAGATTGTATCTTTGAAATACTGGCTTACACCGGTGCAAAGTGCTGCAATGGCTATGTTCCGGTTGTGATTTGCTTTCAGATTGTATCTTTGAAATACTGGCTTACACCGAGCTTATCGTTTGGCATGACTCTGTTTTAGTTGTGATTTGCTTTCAGATTGTATCTTTGAAATACTGGCTTACACCCTGGGACTTTGCAGGGGTTAGTTATGTACTGTTGTGATTTGCTTTCAGATTGTATCTTTGAAATACTGGCTTACACCTATTAAATACATGCGTTAAGCTGTCGATGAGTTGTGATTTGCTTTCAGATTGTATCTTTGAAATACTGGCTTACACCTAAAGTTCCTATATGAAAAGGTTCTTGACCGTTGTGATTTGCTTTCAGATTGTATCTTTGAAATACTGGCTTACACCTAATTGCAATAGATGTAGTTGAATTTCCAGTTGTGATTTGCTTTCAGATTGTATCTTTGAAATACTGGCTTACACCATTCCGGTATTACAGGATGAAGCCGGTTATGTTGTGATTTGCTTTCAGATTGTATCTTTGAAATACTGGCTTACACCATAAACGAACCACCAATTAGACCAGTAACCGTTGTGATTTGCTTTCAGATTGTATCTTTGAAATACTGGCTTACACCTCAATCTGGTGATCAATTTAGCGAAAATTGGTTGTGATTTGCTTTCAGATTGTATCTTTGAAATACTGGCTTACACCTTTCTGTTAACATTTCATTATCTCCACAACGTTGTGATTTGCTTTCAGATTGTATCTTTGAAATACTGGCTTACACCTCTCTTTAGTAAATGCCATTTCTTGTTTTAGTTGTGATTTGCTTTCAGATTGTATCTTTGAAATACTGGCTTACACCTTCACTGACATAAATAATGTACCCGCAGGAGTTGTGATTTGCTTTCAGATTGTATCTTTGAAATACTGGCTTACACCTATCAGTAGAAGATAGCCTTTCGGCTGAATGTTGTGATTTGCTTTCAGATTGTATCTTTGAAATACTGGCTTACACCCGATGTACTGTCAAAATAATACTAACTTAGTTGTGATTTGCTTTCAGATTGTATCTTTGAAATACTGGCTTACACCATAACGTTCGCAGGTATGTTTAGTGCCTGAGTTGTGATTTGCTTTCAGATTGTATCTTTGAAATACTGGCTTACACCATGTTGCGGTATATGCTTGCCAAGTATCAGTTGTGATTTGCTTTCAGATTGTATCTTTGAAATACTGGCTTACACCGCAATTATTTTAAATCTAATTACTGCTTATGTTGTGATTTGCTTTCAGATTGTATCTTTGAAATACTGGCTTACACCTTGAACGATTAACA
>JAUZOO010000012.1 GCA_030706405.1 Bacteroidota bacterium
CTGCAAAGATAACTCCTCTTTTTTACTTTCCTAATAAAATCTCGTTTTATTTAAACTTTATTTCGGAGCGCTTTCGAGTTTGTTTAGGTTAGGTACATCCTTCGTTGCCCATCTCCCTTCTCTTTACTGCTACAATATTTTTAAAGAACTTATTCCGTTTTTGCGGGTGCAAAGATAAGTAAACAGAATGCATATCTGCAAATAATTATCTACCTAATTTCAATATATTTTCCAGGAATAAGCCCAATATATTATTTAATAGCTGTTTAACATAATCCTTCCAAAAGCATCCTTTTCGTTAGCAAAAACTGTACATTGCCCATATTAAAAACAACTAAACTGTAATGCATTCATATTTAGGTATTTACTAAATTATAGCGATTTACACACAATATATTATATATCATTTTCACAAAATATGAGCACAAAATATTAATAACCAGATTTATACATTTGGTAATCAAAAAACTATCCAAACTCAGATGTGTCCAATGAATATTCTGATATAAAATTTACAATTAATATTAAACCCTTACCTCTATATTTAGTCAAATAAATAAAGTTTAAATTTACATGGGCAACTAGACTTATTATGATAGATTATACCGACAAAGAACTATTGTCGATTTTTCGTGATAACACCCAAAAGCATTACGCTTTCAATCTAATTGTTCGGAAATATTCTGAACGATTATATTGGCACATCCGTAAATTAGTCATTAGCCATGACGACTCGGATGATATTCTTCAAAATACATTTATGAAAGTATGGAGCGGTCTGGATAATTTTAGAGAAGACTCCCAACTTTATACTTGGCTTTACCGCATCGCAACAAACGAATCGTTATCCTTTTTAAATCAAAAAAAACGAAAATTCCTTCTTCCCTTGGTAGATGTAGAACGGCAGCTGTCTAACTATTTGGAATCAGACGAATACTTCTCGGGTGACGAATTACAGTTGAAGCTACAAAAAGCGATATTGACTCTTCCAGAAAAACAACGTGTGGTATTTAACCTAAAATACTTTGAAGAAATGCAATATGAAGAAATGTCGGAAATATTAGAAACATCGGTAGGGGCATTAAAAGCGTCCTATCATCATGCGGTGAAAAAAATAGAAAAATATATTAGAGAAATTTAAACCTTTGTTACTTTTATAAGTCCAAGTCTTGAATAGAAAGAAAAATGAATGAATTTGAAGACATAAAACCAAATTTTGAGGGTATTAGTAAAGAAAATCCTTTCCAAACCCCCAATAATTACTTCGACAATTTTACCGCTAGAATGTCTGGTAAAATCAGTCAGCAAGAGACTTTGTTACATAAACCTCTATGGTTGACCCTTCCTTACCAAATTTCAACTGCAGTTGCCTTTACTTGTCTTGCAGTCTTGGTTTATATAGGAATAACTAATTCGTTTTTTAATCATAAGAAACTCACTCCCTACGAAATTACCGAAGCATATAAATACGGTGCACTAAATGATTTAGACGAAGCTCAGCTAATTCAATTGGTAGCCAAAGTTGAATCGGAGAAACAATCAGGACAGGATTCTGTGAAAAAAAATCAAGAACAATATAAAAAAGAAATTATAGACTATCTATCGAAAGAAAATATCGACATAAACAGTATTATTGATGCTTTATAATTTATTCAGAATGAAACTAAAAAAAGGCATATCTATCCTAGTCCTCATAGCCATAAGCCTTGTATGGTCTGGCATTACGAAAGCCCAAACCGTCAAAGAACGGATTATTAGTAATATTGAAGCCCAAAGGGTTGCCTTTTTTACAGAACGAATGAAATTAACCCCTGCGCAAGCTCAAAAATTCTGGCCTATTTATAACGAATATAACTTTAAACGTACGAAACTTACGGCTGAAGAGGCTAGACTTGTTAACTATTTTAAAGAAAACTCAGCAACAATGTCCGAAAATGACATCGATGCTACCATAAAAAAGATTATTCAAACTAGGAAAGCCATTACCCTCCTATTCGAAAATTATAACCAACGGTTCAGGCAAATACTTCCGGCCGATAAAGTTATGAAGTTGATCTTGGCAGAAGTTGAATTTCGGAGCGTCCTATTACAAAAAATAAAATAAAAAAACCGTCACCCGATAGGATGACGGTTTCAATAATTTCCAATAGCAAATTATTTCATATACCCATAAATTGCTAAATCCCCAAGCTCCTCCTCAATCCGAAGAAGTTGGTTATATTTAGCCATACGATCAGAACGACTTAGTGAACCGGTCTTAATCTGACCAGAATTAGTTGCCACCGCAATATCTGCAATCGTTGCATCTTCAGTTTCTCCTGAACGATGAGATGTTACCGAAGTATAACCAGCACGATGAGCCATTTCAATAGCATCAAGCGTTTCGGTAAGTGTGCCAATTTGATTTACTTTTATAAGTATTGAGTTCGCACACCCCTTATCAATACCTTTTTTGAGGTATTCAACATTTGTAACAAACAAGTCGTCACCAACCAGCTGGCATTTAGTTCCGATACGATCTGTTAAAATTTTCCAGCCATCCCAATCATTTTCAGAACAACCGTCTTCAATCGAATCGATCGGGTATTTTGAAATTAACTGTTCAAGGTAATCGGCTTGTTCAACAGAATTTCGTTTGGCTCCATTAGAACCTTCAAATTTCGAATAATCATAGATTCCATCTTTGAAGAATTCGCTCGAAGCACAATCCAATCCTATTTTAACATCAACTCCTGGTTTATATCCCGCTTTTTCAATAGCAGCAATAATACTATCCAAGGCTTCTTCTGTACCTCCGGCAAAATTTGGAGCAAAGCCACCTTCATCACCAACAGCAGTACTCAGCCCTTTTGCATGAAGTATCGCCTTAAGAGCATGGAAAACTTCAGCCCCCATACGGAGTCCTTCACGGAAAGTAGGGGCTCCTACCGGACGAATCATAAATTCCTGGAAAGCAATAGGAGCATCGGAGTGTGAACCTCCATTAATAATATTCATCATAGGAACTGGAAGAGTCTTGGCATTGGTGCCACCAATATAGCGATACAGTGGTAATCCAACATGATTGGCCGCAGCTTTGGCTACAGCCAATGAAACTCCAAGGATAGCATTGGCCCCCAAATTACTTTTGGTTTTTGTTCCATCCAGATCGATCATTTTACGATCAAGCGCTACCTGATCAAGCGCACTCATGCCAACAACTTCCTTGGCAATAATCTCATTCACATTGTAAACCGCCTTCAATACACCCTTTCCAAGGTAACGGCCTTTATCTCCATCGCGGAGTTCAATAGCTTCATTTTCACCAGTTGAAGCTCCCGAAGGAACTGCAGCTACTCCAACAGCTCCGCTGGCAAGAACAACTTCTACTTCAACAGTAGGATTTCCACGAGAATCGAGGATCTCACGTCCATGTACACTAATAATTTCACCCATAATGTATTTATTATTTGGTTAAACTAAAAAAAGGGATAAGGTTTTACACCATATCCCTTCATGATATTGAAGATAAAAAAAGCTTTTATTCTTTACTTTCAGTTGCTTCCGATGAAGCATCTTCAACTTTAGCTTCAGCTACAGGAGCAGCAGAAACTTCAGCTTTCTTTTTAGTACTTCCACCACGTCTGCTTTTCTTAGCAGCTGCCTTGGCTTTAGTAGCTGTAGCAAGCATGTTTTCGTTATAATCAACCAATTCGATAATACACATATCAGCATTATCACCTTGGCGGAAACCAGTCTTTAAAATTCTGGTATAACCACCGGGGCGGTTCATTATTTTAGGAGAAACTTCCCTGAATAATTCGTTAACAGCGTTTTTATCTTGAAGATAGCTAAAAACGACACGACGAGAATGGGTTGTGTCTTCTTTCGATTTGGTAATAAGAGGTTCAACATAAATTCTCAACGATTTTGCCTTAGCAATAGTAGTTGAAATCCTTTTATGAAGAATGAGCGAAGATGCCATGTTCGAAAGCATTGCTTTACGATGCGAGCTAGTTCTGCCCAGGTGATTAACCTTTACTAAATGTCTCATTTCTGTTATTCCTTGTCAAGTTTATACTTTACAATATCCATCCCAAACGATAAATTCATCGAATCGAGCAGTGCATCAAGCTCTGTTAACGACTTTTTACCAAAATTACGGAATTTAAGAAGATCGTTTTTGTTAAATTTAACCAAATCACCCAGTGTTTCAACTTCTGCTGCTTTCAAACAGTTGAGCGCACGAACCGAAAGGTCCATGTCAACTAATTTTGTCTTCAGGAGTTGACGCATGTGCAATACTTCTTCGTCGAATTCCTCGTTTGCATACTTTTCTTCCGAATCAAGCGTAATTTTCTCGTCGGAGAAAAGCATGAAGTGATATATTAATATTTTTGCGGCTTCCTTTAATGCTTCCTTAGGTGCAATAGAACCATCAGTTTTCACCTCCATGATAAGCTTTTCATAGTCAGTCTTTTGTTCTACACGATAGTTCTCAACTGAATACTTAACATTTTTAATTGGAGTGTGGATAGAATCGATAGCGATAAGGCCAAATTCAGCTTCAGCGGGACGATTTTCTTCAGATGGTACATACCCACGTCCTTTACGAACGTTAAGCTCCATTTGAAGTTTAACCGAAGGTTCCATATGGCAGATTACCAGCTCAGGATTGAGCACTTTGAAATTGCTCAGGAACTTGTTCAGGTCTCCTGCTTTTAACTCAGATTGACCACTGATAGTGATATTAATTTTTTCACCATCAATATCCTCAACCTGCTTTTTAAACCTTACTTGTTTCAGGTTTAATATGATTTCGGTTACATCTTCTACAACGCCTGTAATGGTTGAGAACTCATGGTCAACACCTTCAATACGGATTGAGGTGATGGCATATCCTTCGAGCGACGACAGAAGGATCCGTCTCAGGGCATTACCAACCGTTATAGCATACCCGGGCTCCAATGGACGAAACTCAAATTTTCCCTGAAAATCATCTGCTTCGAGCATTACAACCTTATCAGGCTTCTGAAACGCTAATATTGCCATAAAAGAAGTATTATTTTATTTTGAATATAATTCAACGATCAACTGTTCCTTAATGTTTTCAGGAATATCGGTACGTTCTGGTACATTTAAGAATTTACCAGCTAATGAAGCTGCATCCCATTCGAGCCATGAATAAATGCTCTTTTTGGTTGCACCCAGTGAGTTGGTAACAACTTCAAGTGATTTTGATTTTTCACGAACGCCTACAATATCACCTGCTTTTACAGTGTAAGAAGGAATGTTTACAACATGTCCATTTACAACAATATGACGGTGGCCTACTAACTGGCGAGCAGCTGCACGACTTGGAGCAATGCCAAGACGATAAACCACATTATCTAACCGTGATTCAAGTAACTGAAGTAATACTTCACCGGTTACTCCTTTATGACGTTGAGCTTTATCAAAAATATTTGCAAATTGACGTTCCAATACACCATATGTGTATTTAGCTTTTTGTTTTTCCATCAATTGCGTGCCATACTCAGATGTTTTTTTCCTCTTTTTGGCTAATCCATGTTGTCCGGGAGGAAAATTCTTTTTTTCAAGGGTTTTGTCAGCACCGAAAATCGGTTCTCCAAATTTTCTTGCAATCTTGGTCTTTGGTCCTGTATATCTTGCCATGATTATGTTAGATTGACTAAAAATCGTAAATTATTAAACTCTTCTTCTTTTTGCAGGTCTGCAACCGTTATGTGGCATAGGGGTTACATCTACAATTTCGGTAACTTCTATTCCTGCTCCGTGAATAGTACGGATAGCTGATTCACGACCTGATCCTGGGCCTTTTACAAAAGCCTTAACCTTACGCAAACCAAGGTCATAAGCAACCTTTGCGCACTCAGAGGCTGCCATTTGAGCAGCATACGGAGTATTTTTCTTCGATCCTTTAAATCCCATTTTACCAGCAGACGACCAGGAGATAACCTGACCGGCAGTATTGGTAAGGGAAACAATAATATTGTTAAAGGAAGCATGAATATGAGCCTGACCGGCTGGCTCAACTTTTACAACTTTTTTCTTCGTTGTCCCTGTCTTTTTTGCCATAATTCTAATTACTCTTATTTAGTCGCCTTCTTTTTATTTGCAATAGTCTTTTTCTTACCTTTTCTGGTACGAGCATTGTTCTTTGTGCGTTGACCATTCACTGGTAAACCCAGACGGTGACGAACACCTCGATAACAACCGATATCCATCAATCGCTTGATGTTAAGTTGAACGGTTGAACGTAATTCTCCCTCAACTTTAAACTGGCTATTAATAATTGCACGGATTTTGGCTAATTGATCGTCATTCCAATCGGCTACTTTTACGTTTTTATCGATACCGGCCTCTGCCAATATTTTATTAGCCGAATTGCGACCAATTCCAAAGATGTAGGTTAGACCTATCTCTCCTCTTTTATTTTTGGGTAAATCTACACCAGCTATTCTTGCCATATTTTATTAATAAATTAAATATTTAACCCTGACGCATTTTAAATTTGGGATTCTTTTTACAAATCACGTACAACCGGCCTTTTCTTCTTACGATTTTGCAATCTTCAGATCTCTTTTTAATAGAAGCTCTTACTTTCATTGTTTTAATTATTTATATCTGAATGTAATCCTACCTTTTGTTAAATCATATGGCGACATTTCCACCTTTACCCTGTCTCCAGGAAGAATTTTAATGTAATTCATTCGCATTTTACCGGATATATGAGCAGTAATAACATGCCCATTTTCTAATTCAACCCGGAACATTGCGTTTGACAATGCCTCTATGATAGTTCCATCTTGTTCGATAGACTGTTGTTTTGACATCTAAACTATTATTTGTTCAATACTTCTTCAATTTTTTCGAAACTCGAGAGAAAAACAGACTTCCCTTCTTTTACAGCAACTGGCAACTCAAAATGAGCTGAAGGCTTTCTGTCTTTGGTTCGTACCGTCCATCCATCATTTTCCTGAACTATATTCTTTGAACCCATATTAATCATAGGCTCTATACAAATTGTTTGGTTTTTCAATAATTTAGGACCTGTACCTTTACGCCCATAGTTAGGTACTTCTGGTTTTTCATGAAGATTAGTCCCTATACCATGCCCTACCATTTCTCGCACCACTGAAAACCCATTCGATTCCGCATGCTGCTGAATTACAGCTCCTACATCCCCTAATCGGTTACCTTCAATGGCTTTTTCTGCCCCGATAAAAAGACAAGCCTTAGTTACATTCAACAATTTTCGAACTTCATCTGAGATATTTCCGACAGCGAATGTATATGCACAATCCCCGTGATAGCCATTAAGTATAGCTCCGCAATCAACAGATAAGATATCTCCTTCTTTCAATTCCTCATCAGAAGGAATACCATGCACTACCTGACAATTTACAGAAGTACATAAAGTATTAGGAAATCCACCATATCCTAAAAAGCTCGGGATTCCTCCATGTGACCGAATAAAATCTTCGGCAACACGATCCAAAAACTTAGTTGTAACACCCGGCTGAATCAACTTCGCAAGTTCTGCTAATGTGCTAGTTACGAGCAAATTACTTTGCTTCATCAACTCTATTTCTTCATCGGTTTTACAGAGATTCATCAAAGAACGCAAATATAATATTAAATTGAACCTGACCTACCTTTTATTCGACCAGATTTCATTAATCCATCGTAATGACGCATTAATAGGTGACTTTCAATCTGTTGCAGAGTATCAAGTACAACACCTACCATAATTAATAGCGTAGTTCCACCATAAAAATGAGCAAATTGATTACTAATGCCTGAAATCATTGCAAAGGCAGGTAAAATAGCTACCAATGCGAGAAACATAGACCCCGGTAAAGTAATTCTCGACATTATAGTGTCAAGAAATTCAACTGTTTTTCTCCCTGGTTTGACCCCTGGAATAAATCCACCATTCTTCTTCATATCCTCTGCCATTTGAGTAGGATTAATCGTAATAGCAGTATAAAAATATGTAAAAAGAATAATCAAAATTGCAAACACAAAATTATACCAAAAACCTGTAAAGTTAGCAAACGCAGCAGCAAATCCTTTTAAAGATTCAGCATTTGCAAATCCGGCAACCGTAATCGGGATAAACATCAATGCCTGAGCGAAGATGATAGGCATAACTCCTGCAGCATTTACTTTTAAGGGAATATACTGGCGTACACCTCCATATTGCTTATTTCCTACAATTCGTTTTGCATACTGTACAGGAATCTTGCGGGTCCCTTGAACCAATAGAATTGTTAACAAGATAACCACAAAAAGCATCACTATTTCAACCAACAATGCAACTAATCCACCTCCATTTACTTCGAGACGAGATACAAACTCAGAAGCAAATGCAAATGGTAGACGGGCTATAATACCAATCATAATGATAAGCGAAATACCATTTCCGATACCTTTATCTGTAATTCGTTCGCCGAGCCACATCACAAAAATTGTCCCACAGGTCAAAATAACAACCGAAGAGATTGTGAAGAAGGATGACTTAATAATAAATGCAGATTCCGGTATCTGAGCGTGTAAATTAGCAACATATCCGGGAGCCTGGAGGCACAATATAAGTACCGTAAGATACCTAGTAATCTGGTTAATTCTACGACGCCCGCTTTCCCCTTCACGTTGCAATCTCTGAAAATAAGGAACTGCAATGGTTAATAGTTGTATAACGATAGATGCAGAAATATAAGGCATAATTCCCAAGGCAAAAACTGAAGCATGAGAAAAAGCTCCTCCCGAGAACATGTCTAATAACCCAAGAACGCCCTCTGAAGTTTGCTTTTTAAGTCCAGCTAACTGATTGGGGTCTATTCCAGGAAGGGTAACATACGACCCTAACCGATAAATTAAAAGAATCCCAAGGGTATAAAAAATTCGTACCCTGAGATCCTCAATTTTATAAATATTCTTAAGAGTTTGAATAAAGGCCTTCATTAAACTACAGTATTATAGCGGTTCCTTGTAATGCTTCAATTGCCTCTTGTGCTGATTTAGAAAAAGCATGTGCTTTAACTTCAAGTTTCTGGGTCAGCTTACCATCTCCCAAAATTTTTACCAACATATTTTTAGGAACCAACCCTGCATCGGTCAAAGTTTGAACATCAATACTGGTAATACCGGTTTCCTTAGCTAAATCTTCAATAACCTGAATATTAATGGCCTTATATTCTACACGATTGATGTTTTTAAACCCGAATTTAGGCAAACGACGCTGTATAGGCATCTGACCACCTTCAAAACCAATCTTCTGCGAATAGCCGGATACTGCTTTCTGCCCTTTATGTCCACGTGTTGAAGTTCCGCCTCTTCCGCTTCCTTGTCCGCGGCCTTTGCGTTTTCCTTCTTTGTGAGTGGCACCAGTGGCAGGTCTTAAGCTACTTAAATCCATGATACAGATAGTGTTATAATGTTTTAAATATTTTCAACTACTACTAAATGCTTTACTTTTTCAACCATACCTACTATTGCAGGAGTAGCCTCCTTTTCAACAGTGCTATTAGTTTTCCGTAAACCTAAAGCCTTCAATGTTTCTCTCTGGCGTTTGGTATGACCACTTAAACCTTTGGTCTGGGTAATTTTTATCTTAGCCATAGTTATTATCCGTTAAAAACTTTATTCATACTAATGCCTCGTTGCTGCGATACAGTGTAAGCATCACGCAATTCGGTTAAAGCTTCAAAGGTTGCCTTTACAAGATTGTGAGGATTCGAAGAACCTTTGGATTTAGCCAAAACATCTTTAATACCAACACTTTCCAATACTGCACGCATAGCACCCCCAGCTTTAACACCTGTACCACCCGAAGCAGGTTTCAGGAAAACCTGAGCGCCGCCAAATTTAGCAATTTGTTCGTGAGGAATAGTATGTTTTATGATAGGAACTTTAATTAAATTTTTCTTGGCATCTTCAATACCTTTAGAAATGGCGGTAGTTACTTCATTAGCTTTACCGAGACCATATCCTACGATACCATTTTCGTTACCAACAACTACGATAGCAGAAAAACTAAATGTACGCCCCCCTTTGGTAACTTTTGTTACACGCTGGATACTTACAAGTCTGTCTTTAAGCTCTAAATCAGTTGTTTTTACTTTGCGAATACTTGTTGACATAGTTTATTAGAATTTAAGGCCACCTTCTCTGGCAGCGTCAGCTAATGATTTTACTCTTCCGTGATATAAGTAACCGTTTCTGTCGAAAACAACTGTGGAAATTCCTTTTTCAAGTGCTTTCTCAGCAATCAGTTTGCCAACAAGCTTAGCCTGTTCAATCTTGTTAACTTTCTGTGCAGAAATTTCCTTTACTGCCGAAGAAGTTGCAAGAAGAGTTTTTCCTGTCTGATCGTCGATCAGTTGTACATAAATGCCCTTATTGCTTCTGAAAACTGACATTCTGGGCGTTTCGCCGGTACCGGAAATTGTCTTCCGGATCCGCATTTTTATTCTTAATCTACTTTCGCGCTTAGTTAAAGCCATAGCTCAAATAATTATCTTATTTTGCACCCGCAGACTTACCTGCTTTTCTTCTTAATTCTTCACCAACAAACTTGATACCTTTACCTTTGTATGGTTCTGGAGCACGGAGCGAACGAATCTTAGCAGCTACCTGACCAATCAATTGTTTATCGTGGCAGGTAAGAGTAATAATCGGATTCGCACGTTTTTCAGTTACCGTCTCAACTTTTACTTCGGTAGGCAATTGCATCACAATATCATGAGAATATCCCAACGATAATTCAAGCAATTGTCCTTTGGCTTCGGCACGGTAACCAACACCTACAAGTTCTTGTTTTACAGTATAACCAGTTGATACCCCAACCACCATATTATTGATGAGTGAACGGTACAACCCATGTAAAGATTTATGGCGTTTTTGTTCAGTTGGGCGAGTAATTACAACTTCCTTTTCCTGAACCGATACGGTAATATCCGGATCAACTTTTTGAGAGAGTACGCCCAGCGGCCCTTTTACAGTAACTACATTGTCGTTGCCAACAGTTACAGTAACCTTATCGGGAATGGCAATGGGTAATTTTCCTATCCTTGACATTGATAATCCTCCAAAATTAATATACGTAACAAATTACTTCTCCGCCAATGTTACGAACACGGGCTTCTTTATCAGTCATTACTCCCTGAGAAGTTGACACGATAGCAATACCCAAACCGTTCAGTACGCGAGGGAGTTCATCTTTACCCACATATTTACGAAGACCAGGAGTACTAATACTCTTGATTACTTTGATGGCAGGTTGTTTAGTTTCGGGATTATATTTCAAAGCAATTTTAATATTTCCCTGCGGACCTTCATCCTCGAACTTATAGTTCAAAATATAACCCTTTTCGAACAGAATCTTAGTAATGCTCTTTTTCATGTTCGATGCCGGAATTTCAACAACCTTATGTTTGGCCATTATTCCGTTCCGAATCCGGGTTAATAAATCTGCAATTGGATCTGTCATTATTCCGATTGTTTAATTTTTTTCACAATTCTTTATTATTACCAACTGGCTTTTTTTACTCCGGGAATTAACCCGTTAGACGCCATCTCCCTAAAGGTAATACGGCTGATACCGAATTGGCGGATATATCCTTTTGGTCTTCCGGTGAGTAAGCAGCGATTGTGTAAACGTACCGGGCTCGAATTGCGAGGCAATAAGCTTAATGCCTGATAGTTACCTTCCTTCTTAAGTTGCTCGCGTTTTGCGGCATACTTTTCTACCAATTTTGCGCGCTTAACTTCGCGGGCTTTCATTGATTCCTTGGCCATATTCTGCTATTACTTTTTAGTTGATTTAAACGGTAAACCAAATTCGCGCAATAAAGCGAATCCTTCTTCATCGGTTTTGGCTGTGGTAACAAAAGATATTTCCATACCAAAAATTTTCGAAATCTTATCAATATCAATTTCGGGAAAAATGATCTGTTCGGAAATTCCAAGTGTATAATTTCCACGACCATCCATCTTATTATTGATACCTTTGAAGTCTCTAATACGAGGTAAAGAAGCATTGATCAAACGTTCGAGGAACTCATACATCCGATCCTTACGCAGGGTAACTTTTACACCAATTGGAACTCCTTTACGAAGTTTGAAATTCGAAATATCTTTTTTCGAAACGGTTGCAACTGCTTTCTGACCTGTAATGTTTGTAATTTCATTGATAGAAACTTCAATCATCTTTTTGTCAGCAACAGCCTGACCTAACCCTTGGTTGATCACAATTTTTTCCAACCGGGGTGCCTGCATCACTGTTTTGTAATTGAATTCTTTCATTAATGCAGGAAGTACATCACTTTTGTACTTATTCTTGAGATTTGGAGTATAGCTCATTATTTAATTTCCTCCCCTGATTTTTTCGAATAACGAACAAGTTTATTTTCGCTATTCAATTTACGCCCTATTCTGGTTGCTTTGCCCGAAGCTGGATCAATTAGATTCAGGTTCGAGATATGAACGGGGGCTTCTCTCTTAACAATTCCACCCTGTGGACTTTTGGCGTTAGGTTTGGTACTTTTGGATACCATGTTAATACCTTCAACGATAGCCCGATCCTTTTTGATAAGGACTTCGAGAACTCGTCCCTGCTGACCCTTATTGTCGCCGGCATTGACAAAAACCAAGTCACCCTTCTTAATATGTAATTTCTTGCCCATTATTGATAGTCAATTATATATTATAATACTTCTGGAGCCAGTGAAATAATTTTCATGAAGTTCTCACGAAGTTCTCTTGCTACGGGCCCAAAAATACGGGTTCCACGAATTTCTTCTGCTTGGTTGAGCAATACAACGGCATTGTCGTCAAAGCGAATATAAGAACCGTCTGCGCGACGAACTTCTTTTTTGGTACGAACAACTACAGCTTTGCTTACACTACCTTTCTTTACATCTCCTGAAGGAAGTGCGCTTTTTACTGCAACAATAATTTTGTCGCCTACTGATGCGTATCTCTTACGAGTACCACCAAGAACTTTAATACACATTACTTCTTTGGCACCACTGTTATCGGCAACTGATAATCTGCTTTCCTGTTGTATCATGGCTACTTAACCCTTTCAATTACTTCAACAAGTCTCCAGTTTTTATTCTTGCTTAATGGCCTGGTTTCCATTATGCGAACGGTATCTCCAATATTGCAAGTATTTGCTTCGTCGTGAGCGTAAAACTTGGAGGTCTTATTTACAAATTTACCGTAAATAGGATGTTTTTCTTTCCGCTTTACTGCAATAACTATGGTTTTATCCATTTTATTGCTAACCACTACGCCGATACGTTCCTTTCTTAAGTTTCTATTTTCCATGGTTCTAATCAGCATTACTTTTGATCGTTTTTAGATCTCTGACACATTTCGGTCATTAATCTTGCAATATTTTTACGAGCGTACCTAATCTTCATAGGATTATCAAGAGGCGAAACGACATGGTTCAATTTTAACCGAACCAAGCTATCTTTTTCCGCATTGAGCCTTTCCTGAATCTCTTTCGTCGTTAATTCTTTAATTTCAGATGTTTTCATTGAGTTCAGATATTATTCAGCGTAATCACGTCTTACGATAAATTTTGTTTGGATAGGAAGTTTCTGAGCAGCTAAGCGCAATGCTTCCTTTGCAATTTCAAAAGGTACCCCTTCTGCTTCAATAATAATACGGCCAGGAGTAATTGGTGCAACAAATCCTTCCGGAGCACCTTTACCTTTACCCATACGTACTTCAGCAGGTTTCTTGGTAATAGGCTTATCAGGAAAAATACGAATCCATATTTGACCTTCACGTTTCATGTAACGTGTAACAGCCTGACGGGCAGCTTCAATTTGACGGCCATTGATCCATGCACTTTCGAGCGCTTTGATCGCAAAAGATCCGAAAGCAAGTTCGTGCCCACGTTGAGCAACTCCTTTCATTCTTCCTTTTTGCTGCCTTCTGTATTTAGTTTTCTTCGGTTGTAACATTCGTCCTAAACTTAAAATTGTTACCTGTTATTTTTTTTCTTCCTGAAGTTCTGATCCCGATCCCTTTGGCCTTGACCTTGTTGACCTTTACCAGGTTTATTGGCTGCAGTTAAACCTACATTAGGTGTTAAATCACGTCTGCCATAAACTTCCCCGTTACAAATCCATACTTTAATACCGATCTGTCCAACCTTAGTGAGAGCCTCACCTAAAGCATAGTCAATATCGGCTCTGAAAGTATGAAGTGGGATACGCCCCTCTTTGTACATTTCAGAACGAGCCATTTCAGCACCACCTAATCGTCCGGAAACGATAACTTTGATACCTTCAGCACCCATTCGCATTGTCGAAGCAACAGCCATTTTGATGGCGCGACGGTAAGAAATCTTACCTTCTACCTGGCGGGCAATGTTACTGGCAACAATAACAGCATCAAGCTCAGGACGTTTTACTTCGAAGATGTTTATCTGGACTTCTTTCTTAGTGATTTTCTTTAATTCCTCTTTCAACTTGTCAACTTCCTGACCACCTTTTCCGATAATAATACCAGGACGGGCAGTATTTACTGTGACAGTGATGAGCTTAAGAGTTCTTTCAATAATAATCTTAGAAACACTGGCTTTAGCTAAACGTGCATTAAGATATTCCCTTATCTTGCTGTCTTCAACCAGTTTGCTTGAAAAATTTTTTCCACCGTACCAATTAGAATCCCATCCTCTGATGATTCCGAGCCTGTTTGATATTGGATTAACCTTTTGTCCCATTACCCATTATTTTGTTTGAGTTGCACTACTAATAGCACTGTCTACAACCAGTGTTACATGATTTGACCTCTTTTGAATACGGTAGCCTCTTCCTTGAGGAGCCGTTCTAAGTCTTTTCAACATTCTTCCACCGTCAACAAAGGCTTCTTTTACAATGAGGCTGCTGTCTTCAACACGAACACCTTCATTTTTAGCTTGCCAGTTAGCGATAGCTGAAAGAAGGAGCTTTTCTACATTGCCTGCTGCTTCTTTATTGGAAAATTTAAGAATGTCAAGAGCTTTACTAACCTCTACACCACGGATAAGATCAACTACGTATCTCATCTTACGAGGGGAAGTAGGACAGTTACGAAGAACTGCGAAACTTTTGTTTTTCTTTTCTTCTTTACGCTGATTGGCGCTTTCTCTTTTTCTCGCACCCATATTATGCTAATTTTTTGTCGGGTTTAACGCTTATTTTCTGTTACCTGAATGGCCTCTGAACGTACGTGTCGGAGAAAACTCGCCGAGTTTATGACCTACCATATTTTCTGTTACATAAACAGGGATAAACTTATTCCCATTGTGAACAGCGATAGTATGTCCTACGAAATCGGGCGAAATCATCGATCGTCTGGCCCAAGTCTTCACAACCGTTTTTTTACCGGTCTGATTCATGTCAAGAACCTTATTCTCAAGCTTTACGTCGATGAATGGTCCTTTTTTAAGTGAACGACTCATATTCTATTATTTTTTACGTCTTTCGATAATATACTTGTTCGAATCTTTCTTTTTAGCTCTGGTCTTATATCCCTTAGCTGGTAATCCCTTACGCGAACGTGGGTGACCTCCAGAAGCACGACCTTCACCACCACCCATTGGGTGATCAACAGGGTTCATTGCAACACCACGGTTACGTGGACGACGTCCTAACCAACGGCTACGACCTGCCTTACCTGATTTTTCAATCGAATGGTCCCCGTTAGATACGGAACCTACGGTAGCTTTACAAGTTGTAAGTACCATCCGAGTTTCACCCGAAGGTAATTTGATAATTGCAAACTTACCTTCTCTTGATAAGAGCTGTGCATAAGAACCAGCGCTACGAGCTAATACTGCTCCTTGGCCTGGACGAAGTTCAATGTTGTGAACAATTGTACCAAGTGGAATGTCGGAAAGAAATAGCGTGTTTCCTACTTCGGGGGCAACATCTTTACCCGATACAACAGATTGCCCAACTTTCAACCCATTGGGAGCAATAATATAACGTTTTTCACCGTCAGAATATACTACCAATGCGATACGGCTGGTTCTGTTAGGATCATACTCGATGGTCTTAACCACAGCGGATACGCCATCTTTATCACGTAAGAAATCAATAATTCTGTACATCTTTTTGTGCCCACCGCCAATGTACCGCATTGTCATCTTACCGGTCTGATTACGACCTCCAGATTTTCTAATGGGCTCAAGTAACGACTTTTCGGGAACCGTACAGGTGATTTCGTCGAACGTACTTATTATCTTATGTCTTTGACCTGCTGTTACAGGCTTTAATTTTCTTACTGCCATGACGATTAAATGTTGCTATAAAAATCAATCTTTTCTCCCTCGTTCAGGGTAATAATTGCTTTTTTATATGAGTTCTTTTGGCCGGTGATAACTCCGGATTTTGTAAAACGTGATTTTACTTTTCCGGCATACCTCAAGGTATTCACAGCGGCAACAGTAACGCCATATAATTCTTCAACCGCTTTTTTAATTTCAACTTTGTTAGCTCGTTTATCAACGATAAAACCGTAACGGTTGAGTTTCTCTCCTAAAGTTGTAAGCTTCTCAGTTACAATAGGTCTGAATAAAACTTCAGTTGCCATTATTCTTTTTATTTATTAGTCGTTTTTTTGTAAGGCATTAATTGTACTCTCCATAAACACTAAAACTGATGCTTTAACAATGTCGTAAGTGTTTAAATCTGAAATAGATACAACCTTTTTACCCTCTAAATTGCGAGATGACAAATATATAGTTTTATTTTGTTCAGTTAAAATATAAAGCGATTTTTTATCACTTATTTTCAAATTTTTATCAATCTGAACAAATTCCTTTGTTTTGGGAGCCTCAAAACCGAAGTCTTCAACTACAACGATGCCGTTTTGTTGGGCTTTGTAAGCGATTGCTGACAAACGAGCCAACTGTTTCACTTTTTTGTTGAGTTTAAAACTATAGTCTCTGGGTTGAGGACCAAAAACGCGCCCCCCACCTACAAATGTAGGAGATTTGATACTACCTGCACGAGCGCCACCGGTACCTTTTTGTCTTTTAATCTTGCGGGTGCTATAAGCAACTTCCCAACGTTCTTTGGATTTATGGGTACCCTGACGTTTATTAGCCAGATATTGTTTTACGTCGAGATAAATAGCGTGGTCATTGGGTTCGAATCCGAAAATCGAATCATCAAGAACTACTTTCCGACCTGTATCCTGGCCTGCTTTATTTAATACTACTACTTCCATTAGAATTCAATAATTATATATGAACCTTTTGATCCTGGAACAGAACCTTTAACTAAGAGAAGATTGTTTTCAGGAACAACTTTCATCACCTGAAGGTTTTGAACCTTAACCTGAACATTTCCCGTTTGTCCGGCCATACGTTGTCCTTTAAAAACACGAGAGGGGAACGAAGATGCTCCCATCGAACCGGGTGCACGGAGTCGGTCATGCTGACCATGAGTCTGACCTCCAACCCCACTAAATCCATGACGTTTTACAACGCCCTGAAAACCCATACCTTTTGAAGTTCCTACTACGTCTACCCAAGCAGCTTCCTGAAGAACATCCACTGTAAACACATCTCCGGCTTTAACATCAGCACCTCCCCAAGGGAATTCTACTAATCTGCGTTTAGGAGCAGTATTTGCCTTTTTGAAATGACCTAAAAGAGCTTTGTTAGAGTTCTTCTCTTTTTTATCGTCGAAAGCTAATTGAACTGCGCTGTATCCGTCTGTTTCAACGGTTTTTACCTGGGTAACAACGCAAGGACCTGCTTCAATCACAGTTACGGCTACATTTTTTCCGTCTTCGGAAAAGATCGATGTCATTCCGACCTTTTTCCCAATAAGTCCTGGCATAATTTCTTAATTTTTCAGTTTCACACCTTAATTTCAACTTCGACACCACTGGGCAACTCTAATTTCATCAGAGCATCAATGGTTTTTGGAGTAGAGCTGTAAATATCCATCAGTCTCTTGTAAGAGGACAGTTGGAATTGCTCTCTCGCTTTTTTATTAACAAAGGGCGACCGCAATACGGTGAAAACCCTTTTGTGGGTAGGCAGTGGAATCGGTCCGCTCACCACTGCGCCCGTGGACTTCACTGTCTTCACGATTTTCTCGGCAGACTTGTCCACTAGATTGTGATCATACGATTTGAGTTTAATTCTGATCTTCTGACTCATTTTGGTATATGTTATATTATATAACTTCTGATTTACCCTTTACCTTTGCGATAACTTCTTTAGCCAAGTTTTCAGGTACAGGTGCATAGTGCGAAAATTCCATAGTAGAAGTAGCGCGACCTGAAGTGATGGTACGCAATACTGTTACATATCCGAACTGCTCCGAAAGAGGTACTTTTGCCTTGATAACACGAGCTCCAGCTTTAGAATCCATACCTTCGATTTGCCCACGGCGTTTGTTAAAGTCACCGATAACATCACCCATATATTCTTCGGGGGTTACCACTTCTACAGCCATGATAGGCTCTAATAATATTGGACGAGCTTTAGGACACGCTTCGCGGAAAGCCTGTTTTGCACAAATTTCAAAAGAAAGAGCATCCGAGTCAACAGCATGGAATGATCCATCAAGTAATTCTACTTTTAAGCTGTCAACATTATATCCGGCGAGAACTCCGTTTTGTAATGCTTCTTTGAAACCCTTTTCAACAGAAGGAACATATTCCTTAGGAATATTACCCCCTTTAACCAGATCAATAAATTGAAGTCCGGTTACACCTTCATCAGCGGGAGATATGCGAACAATAATGTCAGCAAATTTACCACGTCCACCACTCTGCTTCTTAAATACCTCGCGGTGTTGAACTGTTCCGGTGATAGCTTCTTTGTATGAAACCTGAGGAGCTCCCTGGTTACATTCTACCTTGAATTCGCGACGCAGACGGTCCACAATAATTTCAAGGTGGAGTTCACCCATACCACTGATTACACACTGACCGCTATCTGGATCAGTTTTAACCTGGAAGGTAGGATCTTCTTCTGCAAGTTTACCAAGAGCAATGCCCATTTTGTCAACGTCAGCCTGAGTTTTAGGCTCAACAGCAACCCCAATTACAGGAGCTGGGAAAGTCATGGCTTCAAGTACAATTTGCTTGTCGGGATCGCACAAAGTATCACCCGTACGCAAATCCTTAATACCAACTACAGCACAGATATCACCGGCACCGCAACTTTCGATAGGATTTTGCTTATTGGCGTGCATCTGGAACAGACGCGAAATTCTTTCTTTTTTACCGGAACGAGTGTTAAACAGGTAAGAACCTGCATCAAGTTTACCGGAATATATACGGAGAAATGCTAAACGACCTACATAAGGATCGGTTGCAATCTTAAATGCTAAAGCAGTGATAGGCTCTTTGTCATCCGGATTACGAACGATTTCCTCATCAGTATTAGGATCTTTCCCAATTACGCTACCTTTATCGAGCGGACTAGGAAGGAAAGTACATACAGCATCGAGAAGACTCTGAACGCCTTTATTTTTAAATGCAGAACCACACATTACCGGAACAATCGTCATGGCAATAGTAGCTTTACGGACTGCAGCACGAATCTGGTCGGCAGTAATTGAAGATGGATCTTCGAAGAATTGTTCGAGCATAGCATCGTCAGTTTCGGCAACAGCTTCAATCATTTTGTTTCTCCACTCGGTAGCTTCAGCAACCATTTCAGCAGGAACATCAGCGGTTACAAACGTAGAACCGAATTTTGCATCATCCTGCCAAGTAACTGATTTAAATTCAATCAGGTCAATAACCCCAACAAATTTTTCTTCAGCTCCGATAGGAATTTGGAGAGGAACAGGGTTAGAACCAAGTTTTTCCTTGATTTCATTAACCACCATGTAAAAATCAGCACCCGAACGGTCCATCTTGTTAACGAAAGCCAAACGGGGAACATTATATTTGTTTGCCTGACGCCAAACTGTTTCGCTCTGGGGCTCAACACCACCTACTGCACAAAACAAAGCTACAGCACCATCAAGAACACGAAGCGAACGTTCTACTTCAACAGTGAAGTCAACGTGCCCCGGGGTATCGATAATGTTAATCTTATATTGCTCGTTGTTGTATTTCCAAAAAGTGGTGGTAGCAGCCGAGGTAATGGTAATACCACGTTCCTGCTCCTGAACCATCCAGTCCATGGTAGCTGATCCGTCGTGAACCTCGCCAATTTTATAATTAACACCGGTATAGAAAAGAATACGCTCCGAAGTGGTAGTTTTACCAGCATCGATATGCGCCATAATTCCTATATTCCTCTGCCTGTTTAAATCTTTGCTCATCTTTTCCTTCTTCTAATCAATCAATTTACAAACAAACTATCCTCGCGGAGAATTAAAATCTGAAATGAGCAAAAGCCTTGTTAGCCTCGGCCATTTTGTGCATGTCTTCTTTTCTCTTAAAGGCTCCGCCTTCTTCGTTAAAAGCAGCTAAAATTTCGGCAGCCAGCTTGTCGCTCATCGATTTGCCACTGCGTTTGCGGGCATAAAGAATTAAGTTTTTCATGCTGAGCGAAACTTTACGGTCTGCGCGAACTTCGATAGGAACCTGAAAAGTAGCTCCACCAACACGGCGGCTTTTCACTTCAACCATAGGAGTTACATTTTCCAATGCTTTTCTCCAGATCTCCAATGCAGTTTTTTCACCGTCTTTCATACGATTTTGAACAATCTCCATTGCATCGTAAAAAACGCTGTATGAAATGCTTTTTTTACCACTATACATCAGGTTGTTTACAAACCTAGTTACCTGAACGTCGTTAAACTTCGGGTCAGGTAAGATAATTCTCTTTTTTGGCTTTGCTTTACGCATGGCTCTTTACCCTTTTATATTATTTCTTTTTACCACCTTTAGCCCCACCTTTAGCGGCAGCTGCTACCTGTCCTGGTTTCGGACGTTTTGCACCATATAATGAACGGCTACGTTTACGGCCATCTACCCCTGAAGCATCAAGAGCTCCACGAATAATATGGTAACGTACCCCCGGAAGGTCTTTAACACGACCACCACGGATCAACACTATAGAGTGCTCCTGAAGGTTGTGTCCTTCGCCTGGAATATAGGCGTTAACTTCTTTTCCGTTGGTGAGTCGAACCCTAGCCACCTTACGCATGGCAGAGTTAGGTTTCTTAGGAGTAGTGGTGTACACACGCACACATACCCCGCGCCTTTGAGGACAGGAATCCAATGCCGGAGCCTTACTTTTATCGATAAGTTTTGCTCTTCCTTTCCTTACTAACTGTTGAATTGTAGGCATAAAAACAATATCTGTTTAATTATAAACTCGTTTAAAAATTGGTTCGCAAAGGTATTCTTTATTTTTTAATAAACAATACGTTTGCAATCAAAATGAATTAGTTTTTTACCAAAAAAAATTGGATTGCAGGTTTTTAGCGCCTTCCGCTAGTTTCTGCTAAAAAGCGCACAAAGTTAATACAAATACAATTTCTTTGGAATGGTTTTGAAAATAATTTGAAATAATTAAAAAGTTTAAAATAGCCTATTCACCCAAAAACTCCCCCCGAGTTCACGTATGCCAATATTCAAATTACAATTCTTTAATGTATGCTCATAATACAATCTTTTCACCGCCATCACAGGCTAAAAACTCTTGAATCTTTTAAAAAAATTATTACTTTTGGTGATATACTTTCTTTTACTTCTCTTAAACAAACATTTGTCAACTTAAAACCTACCTCTTATGAAAGTTTACAGCACCGACCAAATCAAAAACTTTACGATTCTGGGGAACGCGGGATCGGGGAAAACGACCCTCGCCGAGTCTATGCTTTTTGAAGGAAAAGTAATAGACCGGCGAGGGGACGTTGAAACTAAAAATACCGTTTCGGATTATACCGATATAGAACACGAAAATAAAAGCTCGGTTTACCCAACAGTTTTATACGCCGAATTCAACGATAAAAAATTAAATTTTATCGATTGTCCCGGCCCTGATGATTTCTCCAATGGAGCAGTAGCAGCGTTGACGGTTGTCGACACAGCACTGATGGTAATTAATGCTCAAAATGGCATTGAAGTAGGAACCGAAATCCACAATAGGTATATTGAGAATGCCAAAAAAGGATTGGTGCTAGTCATTAATCAGCTAGACCATGATAAAGCCAACTTTGAAAAAGCTGTAGAAGTTGCCAATGACCGATTAAATAAGAATGTAACCATCATCCAATTTCCCGTGAACGAAGGAGCCGGGTTCGACACCTTTATTGACGTGTTGTTGATGAAACAATATAAATATTCCGATGGCGGGAAAGTTACGATAACGGCTATCCCCGATGACCAACTTGAAAAATCAAATGAGCTCCATGCCCAGCTGGTTGAAAAGGCTGCCGAAAACGACGAAGGACTAATGGAGGTGTTCTTTGAAAAAGGAAATCTTTCCGAAGACGAGCTGCGAAAAGGTATCAAGACCGGACTTATAAACAGAGGGATAGTTCCTGTACTTTGTGTTTCGGCAAAGAAAAATTATGGAGTAGGTCGTCTCATGGAATTTTTATGCAATAACCTCCCCTCTCCTGCCGATGTTCCGCCTATAAAAGATGAATCGGGCAACGAAATAAGATGTGAAATCAAAGGTCCGGCAGCAGCTCTTGTCTTTAAATCATCTATCGAACAGCATATCGGAGAAATCAACTATTTCAAAGTAATGTCAGGTAAATTCACTGAAGGAATGGACATTATTAATGCCACCACACAAACCAAAGAACGTATGGCTCAAATCTTTTCCGTGGCCGGGAAAAACCGTGTCAAGGTGTCGGAAATTGTGGCAGGCGACATTGGGGCTACCGTAAAGATAAAAGGCACCAAAACCAGTCATACCATCACTGCTCCCGGCGTAAATATTAAGTTCAATAAAATTGCATTCCCGAATCCTAAATTCCGGACTGCAATAAAAGCAGTTACCGAGGCTGATGAAGAAAAACTGGGCGAGGCTTTGGCCCGCCTGCACATGGAAGACCCTACTATTAAAATTGAATATTCGAAGGAGTTGAAACAAACCCTCATTCATGGTCAAGGCGAGTATCACCTTAATATCGTAAAATGGCATCTTGACCATACCTATAAAATTCCGACCGAATTTATTGCACCTAAAATTCCTTATCGCGAAACAATCACCAAAACAGCCCAAGCCGAATACCGACACAAAAAACAATCCGGAGGGGCTGGCCAATTTGGTGAAGTTCATTTAATTATTGAGCCATTTGTAGAAGGAGTTTCCGAGCCTTCGATGTTTAAAATTAATGGTAAAGAAATCAAATTAAGTCTTCGTGACAAAGAAGAACAAACGCTACCTTGGGGTGGTAAACTAGTTTACTACAACTGCATCGTGGGTGGAAGTATTGACTCCCGTTTTATGCCGGCCATACTGAAAGGTATTATGGAAAAGATGGAAGAAGGACCGCTCACCGGCTCGTATGCTCGCGACATTAAAGTTTACGTTTACGACGGTAAAATGCATCCGGTTGACTCCAATGAAATATCCTTTAAACTTGCCGGACGTAATGCTTTTAAAGAGGCATTTAAGAATGCAGGACCCAAAATCCTCGAGCCCATTTACAATGTGGACGTATGGGTTCCGGCCGACCGGATGGGGGACGTTATGAGCGACCTGCAAACCCGCCGCGCCATTGTTCAGGGAATGAGCAGTGAAAAAGGATTTGAAAAGATTTCTGCCAAAGTACCGTTGGCTGAAATGAACAAATATTCAACATCGCTGAGCTCATTAACTCAAGGCAGGGCTATCTATAATATGCAGTTCTCGGAATATTCCCAAGTCCCGGGAGAACTTCAGAATGAACTGTTAAAAGCATACGAAACAACACAACAAAAAGAAGATTAGTTTTTCGCTTGTCATTCGCATATTTACTTAACGCAAAGAGAGGCTGCCATCTAAACAGTAACCTCTCTTTGTATTTCGATAAACACTAAGCAACACTTCAAAAAAAACACGTCTTATCGTAAATATCTTCAAAGCCTTTAAATATTATTGGAAAACAATGAGTTTATATTGATTTGGGCTACCACTTGTCGTAACTTTATAGTACTAAAAATGAAAAATCATGACACTGGAAATCAACACTCAGGAAACAGAACTTTTGACTACAGTTCTCGAAAAAGAAGAAAAAATATTGCTGATTGAAATTAACCGTGCCAACCACCGCGAATTCAAAGACCTCCTAAAAGAACGTCTCAAAATTCTCAACGCTCTGATTGAAAAGTTAAAAGTCAGTTAGTGAGGTATAGTTTTATTATAAATAAAAATTGTACTAAAGAGAGCCGCTACAGCAAGTTGTCGGAAATATGAGTATTGTATACTCGCTAACTTGCATTCAAAATAGGTTCCCCTCCCACTGTGCATTATAATTAATTATTTTCCCGAAAAATAAACTTATTGCTTTTGAGTTTATATTTTTGTACAAAACCAAACACAATGAGTTTATTTCCACTGAGAATATTATTCCTAAATCTGATATTCTGTCTGTCAAGCCTCGCTGTCAATGCCCAAATATTTAATAATGATGCTGACCAAAAGGACACTACAGCTTACTCAAAACACGATACCATCTATATTTTTTATTCGGGAAAAGTTGCAAATCTCAAGGCTGTGTGCCCTAAAGGAGGGCTTGCATCTTTTTCATGGAGTAAGTTCGATACTATTAATCTCACCTTTTCCGCTCCGTTTAAAACCGAGACTAATGTTTTATCTTCTTCCGTCTCCGGTATTGAAAAGGGCGGATATAAAGTACATATTACCAATTCTGTGCTTGACACCTCGTTCATTGCTTGGGTATTTTTAGACAAGTTATCCGTCGCTCTCGAAAAGGATAGCAAAGGCAACGTACCCTATTATCGGTGTACTTGCTATTATACCGACTTCTTTGCAACAGCATCGAGCCCAACATTTAAATACTATAATCCGAAATCAGGAGAGCCTCTTTTTCTGAATAATCCCTTAACCTATAAATGGTGGTCTGCAAATACTAATTTTATCAATAAATCAGCACACCTTCGGGACAATGACCCTCCATACCGGGATACTTACTACTATGTTAAAGTTACCGATTCATTCGGGCTCTATGACACAGATACCGTTTTGTACAAATCGATTGTTACCAAGGCCGATTTTTCGTGGACCGGCGACTCTGTTGTTAGTGGCAAAAACTCAGCCCCCTTCAAGGTTACCTTCACCAATAATTCGATAAATGGATTAAAATATACCTGGTACTTCGCAAATATTGACACGTTCAGGACAACAGAACGTACACCACTAATACGCACCTTTTACCAACCCAAGACGTATTACATCTCCCTTGTTTCAGAAAGCTCTGAACTCTGCACTGATACTATAATTAAAGAGATAAAGGTTGATAAACCGCAGATAGAATGTCCCAATGTTTTTACTCCCGGCGGGAAAAATCCTTACTTCAAAATTTCAAATATTTCAATCCGAAAATTCAGAATAATCATCTTCTCCCGTTGGGGAAAAAAAGTTTATGAACAAGAAGGAGAGAATATGCTCGATTGGGAAGGCTGGGACGGAAATATAGGTGGTAGCCAAGCTTCTGACGGTGCGTATTATTACACCCTCGAAGTATATACCTGGGATAAAGCTCCCGACCCAACTCTTATCCATACCAATGGCAGGTACAACGGCTTCTTTTATTTGTTTAGGGCAAAATAAGTCCCAATTATTAAATAGTACGCTGTACTGATACTATGGAAAAATTAATTAGCAATCTGTTCAACAAAGACGAATTTTCCAAAAGCTGTGGCATTCAAATCGATGAAATGCACCTTGGCTACGCCCAATGTTCTATGGAGATAACCGGCAATCATTTGAATGGAATAGGAACGTTGATGGGCGGGGCTGTATTTACCCTGGCTGATTTTACCTTCGGCGTAGCAGCCAATAGTCACGGGAATGTTGCAGTTACGCTTAATGCTAATATTTCCTTTTTTCAACCTTGTAATCATGGGATTGTAACTGCTGTGGCTAAAGAGATCTCTCGAACCAGACGAACCGGCGTTTACCGCATTAGTATCGCCGACGATAAAGGCCTGTTGATTGCCGAAATGACCGGAACTTGCTATTTCAAAAGTGTCAAAATTGAAACTCTTTCATCCGACGCTTAAGATTACTCTGCATTCCATTAGGCGCACAGCGTGTTTTTTAGACAATTCCGTTCGTGCCGTAATCATTTTCGTTTAATCCTTAATACCGTCAAAGAGTAAGGTTTAAATTCGAAATTAAACCTATCGGAAAAGCCTGTCCAATCTTTCTCAATAGGGATAATTTTCGTTGGTTCCTTAAACGAATTCTCATCTTTTGCCGATGATGCCGACATTGTAATTACCTTTCCTTTAGTCTCAACACTACCCGCCCCCAAAAGGTTTACTTTGGTTTTAAATACAACAGGCCCGGCATTTACAACCTTAACCACAATCTCATTTTTAGTTGTATCAAAGCCGGCTACCGCATAACGCATGGAAGGTTCTTTAATCTTATATTTTAATAAGGACTGTCCATCAATAAAACATTCGGCTTCATCGTTATTAACCATCACCCGAACGTCGTACCAGCAGTTATTTTCAATAGAAAATGAAACAGAATCGCTCACGGCGATACTAACCCCGCCCATTACCCGTTCAATAACCAGTTTATGATTGCCATTAGCTCCTACGTTTAGCTGGTAATATTCGTCTTTGTCCACACCTCCAAATAAAATCATAAAACCCTCTTCTCCTTTTATCTTTCGGGCTTTAACCTCTATCGAGACATTTCCAAAGGCTTTGTCGTGCAACAACGAAACCCTGCGAGTTCCCAGATCTCCCTGAATATATTCACCATTTTCAACCCGCCAATGCCCATAATAAGGCTCCCAGTCTTCTTGCCGGTTGAAATAGTCCGATATATAATTGTTCCCCGATTGAGTTACGCTAAAGTCCTTAAATACCACATTAGCCGATGATGTCCCCAAACCTGTCAATCCGGCAAATACCTGCTTAGGAATATCCAACCCGGACATTTGCAATTGCGTATGAAGGTTTATATCTGGTCTGTTTTCAGTAAATAATTTTTGAACATAGTATGATGATCCTGCAAACGCACCATTATTCTTAAGACATATCATATTTACCGGCCAACTACAATCAGCAGCATTCGCAATAAGCGGAGCGTAAGAATATAGACTGACCTTATCTGCATTTCGTTCTATTCCTGTCATAAATGCAGCTTCACTTAACGCAGTATTCCAATTAGCTGTCCCAACTCCCTGATTAGCGGCAAAACCGCCAATGCATATATTGTAACCGGATAAAAAACTCATGCTGTCAAACAGACCTGTATTTCGGTAAAACCAGTGAGGACTCCGATAATAACGAAGATCTATCATACCGTTCCTTTCAGAAGTTATCGAAGACGAAATGACGGTTATTTGCGGAAACCTATCCTTAATCGCTTTTAAAAAAAGTGCATACCTTTGAGCGTAAACAGGACCAGAACTTTCATTCCCAATTTCAATATATTTCAACGGAAACGGGACTTTATGCCCGGCAGCGATCCGTTTTGCACCCCAAGTTGTTGTGCTATCGCCAAGAGCATATTCAATAGCATCCAGAGCCTCCTGGATAAACGACGGCACTTCATCTTCGGTGCAGAAATCGCCATTACGATTAGGGCTTGCCAAACCAGCATTACATACGAACAATGCCGAAGAACCTAAATCCTCACAAAGCTGAAGAAACTCATGATAACCCATTCCATACGAATTGCGATAACCCCACAGATCGAATACTCCGAGGCGGGACACCGGATTTCCCAGTGTTTCCTTCCATTTTACACGATCTTCAAGTGTCAGACCTTCAACAGTACAGCCTCCAGGCCAACGGATAAACGCAGGTTTTAACCCTGCCAATAGTTGAACAACATCTCGTCTCAATCCATTTGCCCGATTCTTGTATGTCTTTTCGGGAAATAACGAAACATAGTCCACCAAAAACCGGCCTAATGATGTAAATTTTAATGCAAGTCGAGCCCGGTTGTCCGATTTTAAAGCCTTAAGTGTAACGTTATACTCATTCCATAAACTATCGCTTTTAACCTGAATATCTTCGCTTCCCAAGACTTTTCCTCGCCGAGTAATTAACTGTGCCGTAACCTTTCCTTTAAACTTAGAACTGCCCCTTAAAAAAAACTTTAAATCATATGTTTCTCCCTTTATTGCCGGGATACCCCAATACCCTTCGTTAACCAGAAATACCGGAAATTTAATATCGGCTTTGGTTATATCAATTTGCATTGAATGAGGAGTTGCTTCATTCAATGGATTGGACGATACCAACTTCATAGTTGCAGCCGAAAGCCCTTTCATTTTGAGCGACCATCCCGGCCATTTATCTAGCGTGTCCCATGGCATCTTCCAATTGCTGATTCTTCCGGTAAGGTAATTAGGCTTCTGCGGAGGTATAAGAAACCCCTTTTCGATGGTACAACCAGGAGCAATAGACTTATCCTCAAATCCCCGATTACGTATCAGTTCGGCATATAGCCCGCCATCTATGCCATGATTAATTTCCTCTAAAAAAATACCATACCTGAAGGGCGAAATCCGGGACTCCTTTTTAGAAAAATCTATTGACAACTGATTATCAACAGTTGTTATCACCTGCTGGCCATAAACAAAACTGCTAAATAAAAAAACGAAAATGAGCAAGAGCTTATATATCATACGAATACCAAAAATTATTCATTAAAAAACTAAAACGGTTAAAATACTCTTTATCTCAAAGTTAACACATCCGGCCAACTTATTCTCATAAAAAACGCCAGACAAATGCCTGGCGTTCTCATATTTTAAAGTCAATGCTTAAATCAATTGACTTTCTTAATCTTAATTGTTTGTCCGGGATGAATATTACTTTCATTCAATTCATTCCATGCCATCAGGTCATTTCCGGTTACGCCCGGGTATTTGCTGGCAATCTTATATAGAGTGTCACCTTTCTTTACCTCATAGTAAATATACTCGTCTTTATTCTTTCCCTTTTTAACCGGAGCAACCTTAACATTCTTAGCCACTGTTTTTTCCGAAGATTCAGTCTCTTCCTTTGTTACTTTGTCAGCTTCCACCTTCGAAGTTTTAGCTAAAGTTTTAGCCGATTTTTCATCCTTCTTGTTCTTTGCGTTTTTCTTAGAGGTGGCTTCTACTTTTTCAGGAGTTTCCACGATTTCTTTAGATACTTTCGCTACCGTCTTTGTCGCAGCATCCTCTTCTGTCTTCTTTTTGGATACATAAACAACAAGGGATTTACCAGCTTTAACTTTTCCATTGGTTATATTATTCCATTCTTTAAGCTCATCGGTTGAGACATGATAAAGCTTGGCAACCTGAGTAAGGGTTTCTCCCTTTTTTACTTTATGAGTTTTCTTTACAACGCTTGTGGCGGCAACAACTTGCGAAGTCTGTCCTTTGACAGATTGTGAGTTGTCCAAATTGCTATCAGTTTCCCCTTTCGATGCCTTCGCTATAGTTTTGGATGTCTTTTCTTCTTTCTTATTATTTGTCGTTTTCTTAGAAGCAGCCTCTGTACTTGCAGTAGTTTCTTCAGTTTCTTTGGAAGCTTTCGCTATTGTTTTTGAAGCAACTTTTTCTTCCGCTTTCTTTTTCGGAACGTAAACAACAAGGGTTTTACCTAGTTTTACTTTTCCACTGGATATATTATTCCATTCCTTAAGTTCATCCGCAGACACATGATAAAGTTTGGCAATTTGCGTAAGCGTTTCTCCCTTTTTTACTTTATGCGTTTTCTTAACCGGGCTGGTACCTGCAACTAACTGCGATGACTGAAGATCATTGACTGGACGCGAACTTCCTGGATTGATAACCTTAAAATCACTGGCAAAAAACTCCGAACTCTTGTAACGTGCAATTGAATCCTTATATGTAATAAACCGAGATACATAATTTGAAGGAAGGCGCAGTTTACATGACTCAAAAGTGCCAGGAATAATATCTCGGCGATATTGTGGGTTTAAATCGCGTAACTGCTGAATCGGAATACCCAGCACATCAGCAATTTGTTGAAAATGAATATTATTTTTCACAACCAACGTGTCGGAATGTGGCAGCAAATTGGCATATTTCGGGGTAAGACTATGATCTTTATAGAAATTAATGGAATAGGTAGCTGCGATGAATGCAGGAAAATATCCACGGGTTTCTTTGGGCAGATAGTTATAGATATCCCAATAATTTGTTTTCCCGCCAGAACGACGAATCGCTTTATTTACATTGCCCGGGCCACAATTATAGGCCGCAATAACCAAAACCCAATCTTTATAAATACCATAAAGATCTTTCAGGAAACGTGCAGCTGCATGGGTCGCTGCATAAGCATCACGACGGTCATCAACATAAGTATCGATATTCATGTGGTACTGACGCCCGGTGCCAAACATAAACTGCCATAACCCGGTAGCCCCACAATGAGAAACAGCCCTAGGATTCAATGCCGATTCAATTACCGAAAGGTATTTTAATTCAAGGGGAAGCCCGTATTGATCAAGAACTTCCTCAAACATGGGGAAATAATATTCCTTTAGTCCGAGAATTTGTTCAAACTTAGCTCGTTTTCTGACGGTATAAATCTGGATACAACTCTTAACCACGTTGTTATATGTCAATCCTATAACCGAAGGAATTTTTTTAAGTCGGTTGATGTAAAATGTATCAGGGCGGTCGGCCAAAACCTTGGTACTATCGATATTGGTAAATAACTCAGCATCATCAACTTCTGGATTAGGATGCCAAGAGGTAATAAGCTTTTCAAGATTACGATCGTAAACGGAATTCGCATCCTTGATCATTACCGAATCCTTAGCAGAATAGCCTGCTGCTTTTGCCGAAAATGGCAAGAAGCATAAAACCACCAAAATTATTTTTGTTATCTTCATCATAATTGGGTTTAATGAAGGTTAAAACTTAGTTTTAGGCCTAATGCTCCACCGGTACCTGTATTTACAACAGGCCTAAACATTACCGGTTCAACTTTCATCGACAAGTTATCGCTGATATCATAATCAAACAAATAACCATCTACCGTAGCATCAATAATATTAAGGAAATATGTCCCTGCCAGAAAGAATACACTCCAATCACGCCAACGACGGTAAAGGTTCATATAAAACTTTAGGGCAGCTTCCTTATTGGTGTAATTCTTAATCTTATCAAGGTTTTGGATGGTCGAAACATCACCACCCGAATTAGTATAATCTATATAGCCTTGCAGATAGTCCTTGTACCACCGCTGATTGCGGATAAAGTAATATCCCGAAATACCAATCCCGGCATAGACGATAGGCAATTTCCAATATTTCTTATTGTAAATCTGCCCCAATCCGGGTAAAACTGCCGATAATAATGCAGCTTTTGAAGGAGAGTGTTTGAGCCGGACAATAGTTCCGGTATCAGCCACAAACTTTACAGAATCCATCTTTATTATCCTGGTTTTGGACGAATCGGCCTTAGCCATGTCCTGAGATTTTCCGTACCACAAAGATACAAAAAAAAACAACGCCAAGAGTGTAATATGTTTATTTATAAATCGATACAAATCAAATAGTCTTTTATTATCCTAATTTTTCATCTTGTCAACAAGTCCCATAATTTGTAACAACTCATTATCGGAATGAAAAGGGATAACAATTTTACCGGTTCCTTTATTATTGCGTTTCAATTCCACCTTAGTATGGAAAAAATGACGGAGCTGATCGCGAAAATCAGTGAAATCCCCGGAAGTATCATCATCCTTAGGCTTGCTGTTAGTTGAAGGGATAGCTCCCTGCGCTTCGGCTTCAGGCTCATTTAGGGCCCTTACCAGCTCCTCAACCTGACGAACCGAAAGAGCATCCTCTACAATCATATTGTAAATTTTAATTTGCTCTTCAACCGAATCCATATTTACCAAAGCTCGGGCATGTCCCATACTAATCTTGCGCAAGCGTATGCCAAGTTGTATTTCAGCCGGTAACTTCAGCAACCGAAGATAATTGGTAATGGTGGAACGCTTTTTGCCAACACGTTCGCTCATGCTTTCCTGAGTAAGATTGCACTCCTCAATTAGTCGCTGATAACTTATTGCCACTTCAATAGCATCAAGTTCTTCGCGCTGGATGTTTTCAACCAATGCCAGTTCGAGCATTGCCTGGTCGTCGGCAACCCGAACGTAAGCTGGCATAGCGTTAAGCCCTGCAAGCTGTGATGCCCTGAAACGACGTTCCCCTGCAATCAGCTGATACCTGCCATTATCAATCTGGCGAACAGTAATAGGCTGAATTATACCCAACTCGCGGATAGAAGCAGACAATTCCATTAATGCCTCATCGTCAAATGTTTTACGGGGCTGAAATGGATTTACTTCAATCTGGTTAATATCAATCTCATTAATTGCAGCTGCAGGCTCCGGTGCGTGTATCCCTTCTCCGGCATCTTCAATTAATGCGCCTAAACCTCTTCCTAATGCAGTTTTTTTAGCCGACATCTTATTGTTTGAACGTTTTGTACAATTAATTATTTAATTACTTTCTCTGCGCTTTTGATAACCGTTTGGTCATTTTTCTGAACCAACTCTTTGGCAAGGTTTAGATAATTGACTGCTCCCGTAGAGCTGGCATCGTATAAGATAGCTGGTTTCCCAAAGCTGGGCGCCTCGCTAAGCTTAATATTACGCTGGATAAGGGTTTTAAACACCATCTGTTGAAAGTGCTTGGTTACCTCGTCAACCACCTGGTTACTAAGACGAAGACGGGCATCATACATAGTAAGCAAAAAGCCCTCGATGCTAAGCGACGGGTTTAACCGCGTCTGAATAAACTTAACCGTATTGAGAAGTTTTCCCAAACCTTCGAGTGCAAAGTATTCGCACTGTACCGGAATAATTACCGAATCGGCTGCAGAAAGGGCATTTACGGTAATCAAGCCAAGCGATGGCGAACAGTCAATCAGCACATAATCGTATAAATCTTTCACCTTTTCAATAACCTGCTTCATCACTTTTTCGCGATTAGGAAGGTTTACCATCTCAATTTCGGCACCAACCAAATCGATGTGCGAAGGAATAATATTCAGACCCGGAATTTCCGATTTCAAAATAGTTTCCTTTGGATCAATCCCATCAATAAGACACTCGTAAATACTAGATTTTATAGCCCTGATATCAAAACCTAAACCTGATGAGGCATTTGCCTGCGGATCGGCATCGATCAGCAAAACTTTCTTTTCGAGTACAGCCAAACTAGCTGAAAGGTTTATGGCTGTAGTAGTTTTACCTACTCCACCTTTTTGGTTTGCCAATGCAATGACTTTGGACATATTTTATAATTTACTGAATATTACTTACTTATTTTTACAAAGAAAATCAATTGCTAGCCGCAAAAATAATACCATCTTCTAAAAGTTTCGGAAGGATGACGATTCTTTTATAAACAAGTTTCGCCCTTTTATCAACACGAAATTAACAATTGTATATACGACTATCTGCCTTCCGGGTTACCCCTGTCCTTCCCCGTTTATCGTTTTTTAGGAGTAAGGGCAATCTGAAACAGTTTGGGCCAATTCTTCCCGGTAACAAAGAGCCGTTTAGTCTGATTATCGTAAGCGATGCCATTTAAAACATCGGTATTTTGCTGTCTATCCGCAGATTTAAGTAATCCACTCATGTCAATTTTACCAGTCACAGCCCCGGTTTTAGGGTTAATGCGAACTATCGTATCCGTTGTATAAATATTTGCCCATACTTCGCCATCAATATATTCGAGTTCGTTTAGGCTTTTTACCGGCCCGTGATCGTCACAAACTTCAATGCGTTTGGTTTCGGTAAAAGCCTCTTTATCCATGTAATAAAGATTTGCCGAACCATCGCTCATGATAAGGCTAGCTCCGTCATAAGTAAGTCCCCATCCTTCAGCTATCGGATAATTAACTTTCTTTATCAGGTCGAAGGTTGATTTGTTATAAAGATAAGCCGTCTGCTCCTTCCACGAAATCTGCCATATTTTATCGTCAACCATGGCAACTCCTTCTCCAAATATTTCTTTCGGAAGGTTCACTGATTTTTGCACATCGCCTGATTCAATTTTTACACGACGTAAAGTTGATTGCCCGTAAAGGCCGGTACCTTCGAGGAAGGTGCCGCGATCATAAACCAGTCCCTGAGTATAAGCTGCCGGGTCGTGATGATATGTACTGAGAACTTTATAGGAGTAATATGCCGGAGCAGATGGGCGTATTTCGACCCTCGAAAAATCGTTGGCAGATTTACCTGCATCATACCAGACTATGGCTTCGATATTACGGGTTCCTACCTTTTCTTCGCGGGTTTTCCAAATCAGTCCATCTTTACTGTTCTTTATTGTACCTAACCGGTAACCATCAACCAAAAACTGAACGGAATCGGGATGTATCAGACTGTCAACAAGGTTTATTTTTAAATTAATACCCTCACCTGATTTTACGATTTGCCCTTGTTGAGGAGATACAATTGCTACCTTCTGAGGAGCTGACTCTCCCACCGCAGCGGGATTTCCGGATTTTATTTTCGAATCGGTATTGCAGCCAAAGATTACTGCCATAAGAAAAACCGTAGTGATGTATAACAATCTGGCCAATGCTTTACTTTTGTATTAATTGAAAACCGACAGCTCTATACTTTGCAAATTGAATCGAATATGAGCTATCTTCATAAATCTATGATGTTTACACAATCATAAAAACGGTCAAATATATACAATTTTATTATAACCTTCCTATTAAATTTTGTTAAAGGTCCCTATCGATTTAATATACGATAATTTAATATAAAGTTGTAAAAACACCCATCATGCAGGTTTTAAAGTAGTCTGCCGAATAAATATTAATTTAACTCTGATTAGTCAAAATTAATATACTTTTGCAGCAAATTTTTGAATTATGGAAAACAATTCTAAACCAATAGCATCACACATTCCCAATTTAATTACATCGTTAAATCTGTTCATGGGGTGTATGTCTATCGTATTTGCCTTTCAGGACCGGCTTGTTGCGGCTTCGGTGCTCATATTCATTGCTGGTATTTTCGATTTTTTTGACGGATTTACAGCCCGCCTGCTCAATGCTTACTCTGAAATTGGTAAATCACTTGATTCTTTGGCAGATATGGTAAGTTTTGGAGTAGCTCCGTCGGCCATTTTGTTTCAACTTTTAACCCAGGCTATCCAGACAAACCACCCGGCATTAAATACCAATAGTTGGACACAACTATTAATTCCCGCGACCGCATTTATCGTTGCTGTTTTTTCGGCGTTAAGGCTCGCCAAGTTCAACATCGACGAACGGCAAACAAGCTCGTTTATCGGAGTCCCCACTCCGGCAAATGCCTTTCTGATAGCTTCGCTTCCTTTCATTATCTACAATAATGACAAAATGGAATTTCTCCTTAACATCTATATTCTTATCCCAACGGCAATTGTTTTATCGCTTCTTTTAGTAGCAGAACTGCCCATGATCTCCCTAAAATTCAAAAACTTCAGCTTTCGCGATAATAAATCGAAATTCATTTTGCTGATCGGTTCGGTAGTTTTACTGGCCATTTTTCAAATTGCCGCTTTCCCTCTCATTTTTGTGATGTACCTGATTATTTCGGTTATTGATAATCCTCAAAAAGCTCATTAAACCCTTTAAATAGAAAGAGGGAGCCTCATATTTTCAGGAGCTCCCTCTTTTTATTAAATGTTGTCTAATCTCGCATTCTATCGATAAATATATACAAACCCCGTTTTTTTCACATTCGCTCCTTCTTTACTTTCAATTATATAAAAATAAACCCCAGTCGAAACTTTTTCGCCTGACGACATCCGCCCATCCCACCTAATCCTCTTGGCTTCTGTTTCATAAACCAAAACTCCGGCACGTGTATAAACTTTAAGCGATAATGTTTGTGTTCCATTTGAGTTTACAACAAATTCGTCGTTCTTGCCATCATCATTGGGGGTAAAAACATTAGGAGCTTCAATCTTATTCCAAGCGTCTATTGTTGCATCGCCTTCAAATGTACATCCAAGTTCATCGCTTATTTTCAAATGAAGGGTATAAGTGCCATTTGCTCCGAAATCGTGTAAAAACCAAGGTTCATCTGTACCATTAGGAACAGAAGCGTCAGTATGAAATATAGTAGATCCCAGAGCGTCTTTTTGGGACCAAACATAAGTATAGAGAAATGGTGATGAATAATCTTTTAGAGTTGCTCTCAGAGCAACATTGTATTCTATTGTAGAATCCTTATATTCAACCGTAGGAATAGGAGCCAAGCCTACTTTTATCTCAACAGATTCGTCTGCCTTGGGCGTTCCTGAACTGCTATATACTTTAAGCGTAACTTTATAAATTCCGGGCTTTTGATACGTTAAATATTGAGGGTCTTTTTTAGTATTTGTAGTGCCATCCCCAAAATTCCAACGGACTGTATCTCCTGTCGATAATGCCGCTTTAATTGCAAAATTAACAAGAAGCGGAGCACAACCACTGCTACTGACAGGGTCATTGTACAAATATAAATTTTGACCAAACCCGTCTAAACTAAAAAAGAAACAAACTATACAAAAAATATACGTCCTGATCATTGTAATAACTAATAATTGCCTCAAATATAAAACTTTGAAACGGTATACATTAAATTTTTCTGGTTAATTTTTGAACAACCCTGAAATTATTTAAAAATTGTTTTGCGAAAACCCTGATAACTGTATAACCTGGAATAGCTACCAACATACCTGTAATGCCCGATAGATGGCCTGCGACCAAAATCACCAGGAATATTTCCAACGGGTGAGCTTTTACACTACTCGAAAAAATAAGAGGCTGAAATAATATATTATCTACCAGATGAACAGTTAAATACACCAATAATATAAAAATCAGAAGGTGACCTAACTGTTCTGCAGGCATAACCTGTACTTTCGAAGCCAATCCAAGAGTAAGTCCGAACATTATTCCAATAAGTGGCCCTATATACGGAATTACATTAATAATCCCGGAAAACAGGCCTACCACAATTGCCGTCTGGAAATCGAGTCCCACAATACAAAGCCCAGAGGTTATCAGTACAATGATAGCTGACACTTGTGCCCCAATACCCACAAAATAGCGCATTAACAAAGATTTTGACGATATCATAACCTCTTTTATGCGCTCTTCATATTTTTCCGGAATCAGCAGCAAGATAATATCGCCAAAAAGATCTTCATCCTTCAAAAAGAAAAATGTTATAAACGTAATTGAAAATAATGCGATAAAAATATTTCCAATAGTCGATGCCAGAGAACTAAAAACATTAGTGAACACACTGATATTCAAAACAGATTGAATATTATGGCTTAACAATGCCATGGTCGAAAACTTTTCATTCCGGTTTATGCTCAAACTATTCACAAAGGCATCGATCCGGTTAACCGGTTCATTGAGCGCTATCAAAAAGCGGTTACTATCAATTTGCGATAATTTATTGGCCTCAGCCGCTATCATTGGTACAAAAATTCTGAAAAAAGTCAGAAATACCACCCATATCAATAAAAGTGTAATTCCAGCACACATCCATTTAGGCAAGGAGAACTTTTTAATCTTAATTCTTTCCAGAAAATTAACTACCGGCTCCCCGATCAGCGATAAAACAGCAGATACCAGAATATAGGCAATAATATTCTGGAAGTACCAAACGGCCAAAACTACAACTACCGTAGTTGCCAGAATAATAAGATATTTATAATATTTACTCATAATCATTTATTATATCCCGACAAATTATAATCTTTGTCTTCAATTTAACGAAGATAACAATTATTCAGAACGATGCCCAAGTTTGTTGTTCATAATCCTTGTAGTTTAGCCCTAATGGGTTTATTTATGCTCATTTTTATCTCCTGTGGCGTAATAAATCCCAAACCATCCGCGATGCCCGAAGCAAAGCCAACACCAAAAGAAGCGTTTATACAAATGCCATTTGGATATGAGCCAACAAAACAAAACTTCGCAATAAACCTTCCGCATTCGTTCAAAATGGAGATATATACGCTAAGAAGCAAAGTAAGGCCCGAAGTAAAAGATACTTTTTTCCGGTTTTACTATAGAAAATCGGAATTATTCCTCTTTAAAAATAATAATCTGAAGGAACGTTTAACGGTGGGAAAAATTGCTGACAATCGGGTCGTACTGGTCAACGGAGTAAAAACAGGCATTAGTCGCGACAAATTTTTTAAATGCTTTACCAACCTGCAGTCAAGCCTCGACGACACCATTAAAATAATGTCCAAACAGCGGACGTTCAATTCCTTCAGCTTTATATTCAAAAATCACAAGCTCTTCGTTATTAAATTCGATAACAAAATAGATAATCCGGAGAACTAATGGCAATCTTCACACGGGTAATGGCACAACAAAGGGTCATGCCCCGTATTTATCTCTGTTTTAAATCCTCCCTAGGTCCGGCATTAAAAACCATTAAATGGTTGCTGAGCCTGATGATACCTGTGTCCTTCGTTGTAATGCTTCTCGATTTCAGCGGTATATTGTACTGGCTTGCGGGTTATACTGCCCCTCTTGTAAAGATGCTGGGACTGCGGGGCGAAGCCGCTCTGGTATTACTTTCGTCGGGGCTGCTGAATATCTACTCTGCAATAGCGGTTATTCAATCCATTGGTTTTACAGGACGAGAAATAACTATCATGGCCTTGATGTGTCTGATTGCTCACAACCTGATTGTTGAAACGGCTATTCAGAAAAAAACAGGTTCATCGGCTGCTAGGATGATACTTCTCCGAATTATAATGGCCGTAATAGGAGGTTATCTCTTGAATCTTGTACTTCCGGGAGAAGCGGTAGTCTCCAACGGCACAATTCTAAAACACAGCGACATTCCTTTTATGCCCTTCTTTAATAAATGGCTTATCGATACCCTTTTTTTGATTGGCAAAGTTGTCGCGATTATTTTGTCACTCAATTTTCTGCATAAATTGCTCGACGAATTTTCCATAACGTTATTTCTATCGAAAATGATGTCGCCGGTTTTACGATTTTTCGGACTACCTCCACAAGTATCGTTTATGTGGCTTATTGCCAATATTATCGGGCTTGGATGGGGTGCAGCCGTATTAATTGAGGAAGCTCAACAGGGAAGGGTTAACAAACAGGAAATAGACACATTAAATCACCACGTAGCCATTTCTCATTCGCTACTTGAAGATACCCTGTTGTTTGCTGCGTTGGGCGTGGCCGTAGCCTGGATTGTATTTCCCCGGCTCTTCCTCGCCTTTATTGTGGTATGGCTTTATAAACTGACATTAAAAAAGTCGTGATTTTTTGCTTAATTTTACGCCTCTTTCACAATTATCGAATTACTTGTTATGAGACAATATCTTGACTTACTGAACCATGTACTTACAAATGGCGTAACCAAAACGGATCGCACAGGCACAGGCACTATCAGCACATTTGGCTACCAGATGCGCTTTGACTTGTCGGAAGGTTTTCCTTTGTTAACCACCAAAAAGTTACATACCAAATCGATTATTCACGAACTTCTCTGGTTTCTTCAGGGAAACACAAACACGAAATACCTTACCGACAACGGTGTGCGCATTTGGAACGAATGGGCTGACGAATCAGGAAATCTCGGTCCGGTTTACGGGTACCAATGGCGTTCGTGGCCAACAGCGGATGGCCGGCATATCGACCAGATTTCGGAAGTTATTGATTCTATAAAAAACAATCCTGACTCCCGCCGGCATATCGTTTGTGCCTGGAATGTTGGCGAACTGGATAACATGGCGCTACCTCCATGCCATATCTTATTCCAATTTTACGTGGCCAACGGAAAACTTTCGTGCCAGTTATACCAACGAAGTGCCGATATTTTTCTCGGAGTTCCGTTTAACATTGCCTCGTATGCATTTCTGCTCCAAATGATGGCACAGGTTACCAACCTACAGCCTGGAGAATTCATTCATACCCTTGGCGATGCGCATATTTACCTGAATCATCTTGATCAGGTAAAACTTCAACTAACACGCGAGCCACGGGCGCTCCCGAAGTTAAAACTAAACCCCGAAGTGAAATCCATATTCGATTTCAAATTTGAGGATTTTGATATTGAAGATTATAACCCACACCCTCACATTAAAGGAGATATCTCGGTATGAAACAGCTATCCATCATTGTTGCCTTCGCCGAAAACCGCGTAATTGGGAAAGATAACCAATTGTTATGGCATCTCCCTGCCGACCTGAAAATGTTTAAACAGGCCACCAGCGGACATACCATCATATTGGGACGAAAAACATGGGAGTCATTGCCTGTAAAACCTTTGCCCAACCGCCGGCACATTGTCATCACTTCACAAAAAGATTTTAGTTTCAACGGAATTGAAGTTGTACATTCCATTGAAGACGCTATTGTTTTGTGCAACAGTAATGAAGAATCATTTATTGTAGGTGGCGAACAAATTTACAAACAGCTGCTTCCTTTTGTTCAAACTCTTTATATTACAGAGGTTAAAGCTTGTTTTGATGGAGATGCCTTTTTCCCGGAAATCAATCTGAATGAATGGGAATTAATCAATTCCGAACCGCATTTTGCTGACGAAAAGCACAAATTCGATTTTACCTTCCTTACCTATAAAAGAAAATCCTAACCCCGACGGGTTAGGATAACAATACTCTTCTGATTTTATTTTTAGCCCGCTGGTCGGCCAGCAACGGCACTTTTTCAACTAAAACATTACTGGTATCAAGATTGAGCGATTTTTCCTCGGGGATACCTATACGCTTGAAAATATTATAAAGATTCATCACAATCTTCTGGTGCAGTGTGAACTCATGATCGTAAGTTGCCACCCGATCGATAAGTACAAACTGAAAATCCCCGTTTATGTGATGGTTCCGTAACGACTCGTACCGCGAAAGAATATCAACTTCGCCGTTTTCCACAAGGTCTTCCTGAATCTGGCGGAAATACTGATTTATCAGCGGCTCAACCTTAAAACCAAGCCGGAAATCAACTTTCATTACCTTTCCGGGAATAAAATGGGTAACCTCATACTCAAATGTGTCGGGCGAATCCATAATATCAACATGCAAAAACCAATATACATCGGCACGTTTAGGCTGTTTATTGATTAATGAAAATATAATCTTCGACTCTATTTCAGTCCTCTTATTAGCTTTAGTAATATAAACAAGGTTGGTAGCATACTTTGGCACCGACTCATCAATACTAAGCGATTTCAGTATATCCAGGTAATCAATAATCTTGACAAACACCATGTAACTATTTTTCAGCTTTCGTCCATTATACCAGGTATACATAATAACGCTAAAAATACCAGCCATAAGAATGGTTACCCAACCTCCATGTTCAAACTTATTAAGATTGGCAAAAAGAAACGACGTTTCGATAAAAAGAAAAACACTGGAGAATAAAACAATCAGTGGAACCGAAACTCTGTGTAAGAGATATATACTGAGCAAAATGGTCGTCATCAACATGGTAATGGTAATAGACAAACCATAAGCCGCCTCCATGTTCGACGATTCCCGAAAATAAAATACTACAAAGATGCAGGCTATCAACAAAAACCAATTTATCTTCGGAATATAAACCTGCCCTTTAACGTCGGTGGGATAACTTATTTTGAGTTTTGGCCAAAAATTTAATGAAATAGCTTCGCTGATAAGCGTAAACGACCCGCTAATCAAGGCCTGACTGGCAATAACAGCTGCAGCAGTAGCGAGGATAATCCCGGTAATCAAAAACCACCCGGGCATAATGGTGTAAAACGGATTGATGTCCATTTTCGCTTCCACGGGATGGGTCAGAATCCAAGCCCCCTGACCTAAATAATTCAGTATTAAACAAGATTTTACATACACCCAGGATGCCCTGATATTTTTTATGCCACAATGCCCCAAATCGGAATAAAGCGCTTCGGCACCAGTGGTTGCCAGAAATACTGCACCAAGAATTAAAAATCCTCCCGGATGATTAACCAACAAATTATAGGCATAAACCGGGTTAAACGCATGAAAAATTTTAGGAAAGTGCGCTATTTGAATAGCCCCAAGCCCCCCCAACATAAAAAACCAAAGAAACATAATTGGGCCAAAAGATTTGCCCAAGAAGCTAGTTCCAAACTGTTGTATTACAAACAAGAAGGTAATAATAACCAATACAATGGATACAACCGGAATCTGAGGGTTGATCATTTGCAATCCTTCAATGGCCGAGGTAACCGTAATCGAAGGTGTTATAATACCGTCGGCAAGCAAAGTACTCCCCCCCACAACTGCAAACATATACGCCCAAGCTCTACGACGCCGAATTAACGCGAACAACGCAAAAATTCCACCTTCACCTTTGTTGTCAGCGCGTAAGGTAATGATAATGTACTTGATGGTTGTTTGAAGCGTTAAAGTCCAAATTATACAAGAGATAGCTCCGTAAATCAGATCTTCCTTAATAACGGGAAAACCCGCCAGAATGGCTTTAACTACATAAAGGGGAGATGTACCAATGTCTCCATAAACAATGCCTAGGGTGATAATGATTCCTGTAATCGTCAACCGGCTAATTCCACTACCGGTGCTTTGTACTTTCATTTCAGATGGTCTGTTAAATTTCCAATAGGGGGTGAAGGAAAATTGGGGCAAAGATAATTAGCAGATCAATTCATTATCATCCAATAAATCAAAAAAATAAATATTTTTATTTATCAGTAAATAAGACTATTATATAGAAAAAATTAGGCCTAGAGAGAATTCCAGGCCTAAAGGTGGGTATTTATTCGGTGTCGGAAGTCTTATTTTGAAGCATCTGTAATCCAAAGTTCTTTCCAAATTCAATGTATTCGGCAGCTTTGCCATTGTGCGGGAAAAATTTAGTGGCCAACCCTTCCTGAAATACATTTAATTTCAAGGCTTTAAGATTAGCTTCGATAATCTTCACAGCCTCGCCGCTCCAACCGTACGAACCAAAAGTCGTAGCCAGTTTTCCGCGGTCACGGATAGGATTTATTAATGCAAACATACGATATACTGGCAATAGCGTGTTCTGATTGATGGTAGGCGAGCCTACAATAATTGCGTTCGAACGGGTTAGGTATTCATCGAGGTCTCCCAAAAGAATATTTTCGATGTCAACCACATGAACATTGAAATCGCCGGCTTGGAGAATTCCTTCGCAAATCTTGGCAGCCATTTCTTTGGTATAGCCATATGCCGAAACATAAGCGATAAGTATATTATTGTCTTTCTGACTGTTATTTGTAAGGAATTCTTTGGCAAAAAAATCGCTTCGATCAACCACTGATTTCCAGTTAGAACGCAAGATTGGGCCATGACCGGGACAGATAGCACTGATTTCGAGCGGGCGAATCTTTTCGATCGCCTTCACCATAAACTTACTGAAGGGTTTCAGTATTACATCAAAATAATATTTGAACGCGTCGTCATAATTCCCAACCAAATCGTCGAACATGGCATCATTGCAGAAATGTGCACCAAACGAATCGCAAGTAAAAAGAATTTTATCTTCTACAAGATATGTATAGATCGAATCAGGCCAGTGCAGATTGGGAGCTCCAATAAATTTAAGGGTTTTATTCCCTAAATCGAGAGTGTCTCCATCCTTCACTTTTAATGTTTTAAATTGCTTTCCGGTGATGTCGGCAAGATAATTTAATGCCTGTCCACTACCAACAACGGTAGCATTGGGGGCTATTTCCAACAAATACTTTAATGAACCTGAATGATCGGGCTCAGTATGATCGAGAATTATATACTGAATTTCAGTAGGGTCTGTTACCTGACGAACTTTTTCGAGATATGTGTCTTTAAACTTTTCCTTTGCGGTTTCAATAATTGCTTTTTTTTCAGCATTAATGAAGTATGAATTATAGGTAGTACCGTATTTGGTTTCCATTACAACATCGAAAGTTACAATGTCGTAATCGAGGATACCTATCCACTTTACGTCGTCGGTTACATTAAGAATTTTTTGCTCTTTCATAGAATACAACTCAATATAAAACTATTTATCAACTGTTTAATCGGAAACAAAAATAATAAATTACTTGCATGTATATTAAAAAGAAAAGCCCCAATTAAGGGGCTTTTCTGACTGATGGTTTATTTAGAACTTTTCTTACAACATCCGGAGGTTTCGTTCTTTGCAGTACAGCATTTTTTATCTCCCGATTTCGTACATTTTTTAGTAGTATCGGCGGCTTCGCTCTTTTGCTTTTCCTTTGGTGGAGTTTGTGCCATCGAAGGCATCGACATTGCTCCTATAAACAAGGCTAAAGTAACTATGGACAGAACTTTTTTCATTTGCGTAAAGTTTTAAAATTTAAACACAAAGATATATTATTTTTAATTATTCTAAATAGGCAATAACTGTTTTATTCCCTGACACTTTTTGGTCGAGGTTGACATTAATTTTAGCTGTGAGCGGAAGGAAAATATCAACACGCGAACCAAATTTAATAAACCCAAAATCCTCGCCCTGAACAGCATTGTCGCCTGCTTTAGCATAACAAACAATACGGCGAGCCACAGCTCCAGCTATCTGACGGAACAATACCTGCACACCCTTCGCATTCTCAACCACAACAGTAGTACGCTCGTTATCGGTTGACGATTTAGGATGCCAAGCCACCAAATACAGCCCTTTATGATATTTCTGATAAACCACCTTTCCACTAAGCGGATAGCGGTTAACATGCACGTTTAGTGGCGACATAAAAATGGAAACCTGAATACGACGGTCATTCAAAAATTCGGTTTCAGAAGTTTCTTCAATCACCACAACTTTTCCATCGGCAGGCGCTACAATGGCATTATCGTCCATTTTTACAACTCTTTTCGGATTACGAAAAAACCAAAGCGTAAAAACCCAAAAAGCCAATGATAAGATGCCCAATGGTACAGAAATGAAAATTCCGGTAAAATACCCAACAATCAAGTTAAGTACCAGTAGTACAATGAAAAAAGTCGCAATTATTCCAAAACCTTCTTTGTGTAAGATCATTTAAAAAAGCATTAAGTAATTTTTTATCTGCAAATATAAAAATACAATCGGAGCGGAAAACAACACCGAATCGAACCGGTCAAGAATACCTCCATGTCCTGGAAGAATATTGCCGGAATCCTTAATATTGAGACTTCTTTTAAGCATCGATTCTACTAAATCACCCCAAACCCCGAAAATACAGATAATGACAGCAATGACAAGCCAATCGATAAGGGTTAAGGCTGTAAAATAATTCGAAATGATAAATGCTACAAATAAAGTGAGCACAATACCTCCGGCAAAACCTTCCCACGACTTTTTAGGCGAAATCCGCGGAAACATTGGGTGTTTACCAATAGAAACCCCCGTTAAATAAGCTCCTGTATCACTTGACCACAACAGGAAGAAGAATCCTAAAATAAGGTTCGACTGATAGGCCGTAATACCCTGTTCAGGAAAACCAAATAACACCAGAAGTGAAAAAGGAACAGCCACGTATAACGCACCAAATAAGGTTACTGCAATATTCTGAAAAGGAGAGGCTTGCTTACGATAAAGCTCGGCTACAAAAATTGCCGAAATAAATGGAACTACAACCCAATATGCCGCAACCGGAACCAAATCAGAAGCATATAAACATGAAACTGCAAAAAATACCGTTCCTAAAATGCCTCCCAACAGTTTATTTGGAGAAACATTAGCACCATCAATAATACGATAGAACTCAAAAATACCCAACGTCACAATCAGGGCGAACAACGCAAAAAAAGTTGTGGCGTGTATTAAAATTGCACTGACAAGAACCGCCACGAAGGCTATTCCTGTCAGTGTACGTTTGTAAAAATTATTCAACTTTCGTTTTATTTAAAGACTTCGAGCCTTCGGATTAAACTAATTCAGGTTTAGAATCATCATTTTTTGCCTCTGAAATATGTATATCAGAGGCATGATTTTCTCCTTCAGCCAGCAAAATATGTTCTCCGGAACCAGGATATTGCCGTTTTCCGAAAATAGTTTCGAGATCCTCGCTAAAAATTACTTCTTTTTCAAGAAGAATATTGGCAAGTTTATCCAAGCCATCGCGTTGTTGGGTAAGTACCTCCAACGCCCTATTATAAGAACGTTCAACAAGTTTGGCTACCTCTTTATCAATAAGCTCAGATGTTTTATCGCTGTACGGTTTCGTAAAAGCATATTCGCCCTGCCCGGTAGAATCGTAAAAACTAATATTTCCAAGTTCCTTGCTCATTCCAAAATAAGAAATCATGGCATAAGCTTGTTTGGTAACCCGTTCTAAATCATTAAGTGCACCGGTAGATATTTTTCCCAAAACCAACTCTTCAGCTGCACGCCCACCTAAAGCGGAACACATTTCATCGAGCATCTGTTCGGTAGTAGTAAGCTGCCGTTCTTCGGGCAAATACCATGCAGCACCTAAAGCTCGTCCACGAGGAATGATGGTAACTTTAACCAACGGATTTGCATATTCGAGCATCCAGCTAATGGTAGCATGACCCGCCTCATGATAGGCTATGGTTTTTTTCTCATTAGGCGAAATAATTTTGTTTTTCTTTTCCAATCCGCCGATGATACGGTCTATTGCATCCAGAAAATCCTGACGCTCTACTTTATCTTTATTGTTACGAGCAGCGATAAGTGCCGCTTCATTACAGACATTAGCAAGGTCTGCTCCGGAAAATCCAGGAGTCTGGCGAGCCAGAAAATCAACATCGAGATCCTCTTCAGATTTTAAAGGCCGCAAATGCACTTTTAAAATTTCGCGGCGTTCATTTAAATCGGGAAGTTCAACATGAATCTGACGGTCAAAACGCCCGGCACGCAACAATGCACGGTCGAGGATGTCGGCTCGGTTAGTTGCAGCAAGGATGATTACGCCGGTGTTAGTAGCAAAACCATCCATTTCGGTAAGCAACTGGTTAAGTGTATTTTCACGTTCATCGTTAGCTCCAAAATTTGGATTTTTGCCACGAGCACGTCCAATAGCATCAATTTCGTCGATGAAGACAATACACGGAGCTTTTTCCTTGGCTTGTTTAAATAAGTCACGAACTCGCGAAGCCCCTACTCCGACAAACATTTCCACGAAATCGGACCCGGAGATTGAAAAGAACGGAACGTTTGCTTCGCCGGCTACAGCTTTAGCTAACAAGGTTTTTCCTGTTCCCGGAGGGCCTACAAGCAATGCACCCTTAGGAATTTTACCTCCTAAATCGGTGTATTTTTTAGGGTTTTTAAGAAAATCCACAATTTCCTTAATTTCCACCTTAGCTTCTTCGAGCCCAGCAACATCCTTAAAATCAATTTTAATGATTGACGAATCCTTGTCGAACATTTGAGCCCGCGATTTGCCTACATTGAAAATATTTCCGGCACCACCTCCTCCACCGGCATTCATCCGGCGGATAAAGAAGATCCATAAGGCCGCAATCAGTACAAATGGCAGCACCCAACTTAAAAGTTCGCCAAAAATATCCTTGCGAGTAATATATTCAGGACTTATTTTTTCATTTTCGGGAAAACTCTTTTGAGCTTCTTCAAGTTGTTTATAGAAGATATCAACAGTCCCGATAGTAAACGTAAAATGAGGCCCAGCTTTAGAAATTGAATTAAACCCTCGATTTAAAAATGGTTTATATTTGGGAGAGTTTAAGCGATCATCTTTAATATATACTTCGGCAAAAGAATTATTCACCACAACAAGACGTTTAACGTCCTTTGTCATCAGCATGTCTCGCTGAAACTGGGGCCAAGTTATTTCTTCGACATGGCTGCCAAAATTGAAAAAATTAATGGAAAGGAAGGCTACTATAATCAACCCATACACCCAATAAATACTGAAACGCGGCTTTGGGGTTCCTAACCCGCTGTCTTTTCCTCCAAACAGATTGTTCAAGGGCTGTTTGGAATCATTTTGGGATTTAGAGCCCTGGGCTTTTTTATTTTTACCCGTTTTATCCTTTTGATTTTCGGTATTATCGCTCATTATATATCACATTTATATGCTAATCGTTTATTTAAAATATTCGTTTTTGTAATGGCGAATTTTACCATCGGCCCAGAGGCCTTCTAGATTATAAAAATCGCGATACTCTTTTTGGAAAACGTGGACTACAACATCAACATAATCAAGAATAACCCATTGTGAGTTTTCGTTGCCTTGTTTATGCCATACCTTTTGGTCAAGTTTCTCTTCCATAACATACTCGACCCATTGCGCCATCCCGCTAACCTGGGTGGAGGAGTCGCCATGACAGATTATAAAATAACTACAAACCGCATTATCCACCGAAGTTAAATCAATACAAACAATATCTTGTCCTTTCTTTTCTTTCAACCCGTCGATAATGTATTCTACAATTGTTTCTTTATCAACTTCCTGTATTACTTCCATTCAAAAAAATTTTCACAAAGGTAATGAATTTGCGATTCGGCTAATCTAAATAAATATCTGTATTTTTGGCACAAATCTCAACAATCAGCTACAAATATTATACTATTTTTTGGTTTGCGCCAATTTGTCTTCAAATAATAACAATGATATGGGAAAACTGTTTATAAACCGTAAGCTTTTTGCATTATCCGAAACGGAATCGACAAACACGTATGCCTCATCCCTCCCAGATGACACGCCCGAAGGATCTGTCGTTTGGGCTCTAAGCCAAAGCAGGGGCCGAGGGCAAGGCGAAAACAACTGGGAAAGCGAGTCTGGTAAAAACCTCCTACTTAGCATAGTACTAAATCCTTTATTTGTTGAACCGGCACAACAATTTTATATATCAAAAGCCGTATCACTGGCAGTCGCCGACCTAATTTCGTTATATACTGACAATGTGTCCGTAAAATGGCCTAATGATATTTATGTAGGCGATAAAAAAATTGCAGGAATCCTTATCGAGAACTCTCTGGAGAGGGATTTTATTAAACAATCTGTTGTAGGGATAGGTGTAAATATTAATCAAATAAATTTTAAGGGCAATGCCCCTAATCCGGTTTCGCTCAAACAGCTTACCGGACAAGAATTTTATCTTGAAGAAGAACTCGACACGCTCTGCGAACTCCTTGAATACCGGTATGACCTTCTGAAAAATAACCAGTTAGAAATTATCGATGAAACCTATTTTGAACTTCTTTATCGTAAAAACAAGACAGCCACTTATCGTGCCAACGGAAAAACTTTCAGAGGAACGATAACTGGAGTAGGAACAACAGGCCAACTTCACATTACCGACGAAACTGGCAATGAGCACAAATTCTGGCACAAAGAGGTGGAATTTGTGATCGAATAAACGAAATACTAATTCGACAATTCAGCGAATTTTTATGAGTTATTTATGATGACTTTATCGAGCACTATCCCGACCCGTTTTAAAATTATCGATTTTATTGGAATTTAATCTTTTCCATAGCTTCAACCAACTTGTCTACAAAATTTTGTAAAGGCTTTTGCGCCATCATCTTAAGCATTGGGTTTAAATCTGCTTTAATGGTTACTTTCACACGGGTATCGAGGTCTGCAACCTGCTTAAGCTGAATCCAAAGCACAAACTGCTGGTTAGCCATACCATCGCCGGTAACCTTAATGGTCTTAAACGGATCCCGCTCGATAATCCGTAATCCAACTTTACCGATATTAGGCACTCCAAAACGGCATGAATCCTCAGTTGACTCAAAATCCCGAATCTTATCGGCAGGAACAAACTGCTTAAAATTATTAAAGTTTGAGATGAATGTATAAATACTTTCGTCATTGCAGTTTAGCTGTCCAATGCGACTTTCAATCTTAGTTTCCATAGCGTTTTGGTAAATCGATTTAAAACAACAAAAAAACAATAAAAGTCCGATTAATAAAAATCCTAAACATGTCAATTAATCATCTATATTTGTCGGCTTATCAACAATTACCTCGCTTTCACATCATAAATGATCCTATAAGCAAAAGTAGCAATATTGACCCAATCTTTTTTACTTAATTTGAAACTACTAATAATGTTAAACCGTTATACATATTATTATATAGTTTTGAGATAAAACGATGAATCGGGTTTATTTTTTCATACTATCGGTTTTATTACTTTTCTGTTCGAGAACGTCCTTTTCAGTGAAGTTTACCGGCAGTATCTCAAATAATGCCCATAAATTAGCTGCCATCCATTTTGCAAAACGCTCATCAGGAACATTTTATTCTAAAGGGTCGGGTAATTTCAGCGATCTAACCAACTGGACCAGCAATTCAAACGGTACGGGAACCAACCCTGCCAGTATTTCCGACGGGCTAGGCTCATTTGTTGTTCAGACTGGACATACCGTTACTGTAGACTGCGATGTCAATATCCAAAATATCTCCATTAGCGGAGCGTTGGAAATAGGGAATAATGCAACTTCAAGAACATTGACGTTAAGCTCCATCGATGTGGCGACAGGAGGTTCTGTTTATCCCGTTACTGCTGGTACAACTCCTCACCAATTAAAAATTTCAGGCTCAATCAGCAATTTGGGCTCTTTCAATCTCTATGATATTGGAGGAAAAATCGTCAATACCGAATTTAGCGGAGGAACTATATCAATATCGGGAAACACTCCGGTATTCAATGATGTAACCTTTAAAACAGGAACAACAACAGCCAATACGGCCTTTGATATTCGTGGCAATATTTCGATTGAAAATGGAGCCACTTTTGCCGACGGGGGCAATAATCACACCGTAAAAGGAAACTGGTCTGAAGCCGGTACAGGTGCCCGAACCGGAAATGGCAGCATAACCTTTAACGGAACAGTGAGCATCATCAGCACTAGCTCTGGAGCCTCAAACCCAATTGTGTTCAACAATGTTACATTTAACGGAGGCGGAACTTATACAATTCTTGAGAATACCACTGTCAACGGAGCTTTTACGGTTACTTCAAATTCAAATGTGGTAGTGGGTAATAACACCAATACTTTGTTAGGAGATTTTACAGTTAATGCAGGAAGTTCGTATACTCAAAATGCCAATACAATTTTATTTAACGGATCTGCAGCTCAGAACATAACAGCATCAGGCGCTACTGCGCTGTACAATGTAACTTTCAGTAGTGGAGGTGCGAATACAAAAAATTGTGCTGGAATTTTTACGGTTAATAATTTAGCAACAATTTCGTCAGGGGCTACAGTTAGTGGTAATGCCAATTTCAATATAATAAATGGCCTACAAATAAACGGAACCTGTAACTGGTCGGGAATAATAACCATGGCCGGGGGAACATTATCCGGAACCTCACCCGTTACATTGGGAACCGCAACGCTAAACATTGCAGGAAATGTTTGGATGGGAGCTATTACTTTTAATGTTTACAACAATGTCAATATCCAGAGTGGATATTTAGTGCTGCCAACCGGTGCAAAATTAACAGGTCAACCCGGGAATACACTCTCGGTGGCCGATAATACAACGCTTTATATCAGGGATGCCAACAACTTTCCAACTGGATTTGGAACTTATAGCCTATCATTTAATTCATGGGTTCGATACGATTGGAATATCAACCAAACCATACGCGGAGGAATCACCTATGGTAACCTGTTAATTGACGATAATAGTTCAATAAGTACCTGGACAAAAACAGCCGATGCGCCCATCGCCCTAACAAACAGTCTTTATCTCTACGGCGCAACAAATCTCGACTTAAAATCGCAACCGCTCACCTTGGGAGGAAGCATCTACAACGGAACCAACAGTTCAATTATTAATAGTGGAACATCGTCGACCGTAACACTAAAAGGATCTGATCTAACAAGATATATTCAGCCAGCAGGGACGGGTTTCTATAACTTTGGAAACCTGATTATTGAACTCGACAATGCAACAACCACTCGTTATACCTACATTCAGTCAAACCTAACGATTTCCGGAAACGTAACAATATCAGACCCTTCGGGCTCTTCTCTTGCATTGCATATTGTAGATATGGGTACGTATGGAAATATAAATGCTTCGGCAGGAACATTTTTACTTGGACCTTATTGCCAGCTAAATACCTCGGTTTATGATTTTGGATCTGTATTTCTGGATAAATTCAGTAGCAGAATCACCGACGTTAATAGTACTGTATGGTATGCACTAAATGGCGATCAACAGATTGCTGCCGGTCCTTATGGAAATATCTGGTTTAACGGAGGAAATAAAACGGCCAAGGGTGCACTAGATATCAATGGAAACATAGCGATAAACGGAAGCGCCCCCATCTTTTTTGACAATAGTTTCACGCACACCGTTGCCGGGAACTGGGCGCTTGGTTCGGCTAATTATACCCAAGCTTCAGCCACAGGGACAATTGTTATAGATGGGGTAAATCAAACGATAAATACCTGCAACTTCAATAACCTTACAATAAATAACACAGGTATTGCAAGCTTTAACGGAAATCTGAACTTGTACGGAAATCTTTTGGTCAATGGCACGGCAAAGCTCGATGCCAATGTTTACAGCCTCAATATTGACGGAAATTTTATCAATAACGGCCTCTTTACTCAATCAACCGGTACCACAACATTTGACGGAACAGGAAAGCAACAGTTAAGCACCACCCTTTCCAGCAATTTTTTCAACCTGGTTATCAACAAACCTAATGTTACAGCCGATGCCCAAACAGTTCTGGCGAATACCAACATCGCTGTGACTAACAATACAACAATAACTTATAACGCGGGAATTTTAGACTTAAACAGTTATAAGGCTTCGTTTGGTGGCAACCTCGATGTATATTATAATGCCTTGGGGACCAACTTAATTTCCGGTAATTCGGATATCTTTTTTAACGGAGATGTAGCTCAGGCTATTTACACACAAAACAGCGTACCACTGACTTTTAAAAGCACAACCTTTTCCGGAGCAGGAACTAAAACATTTGCTTACCGCACCACCACCCCCCCGGTTCCAACTCCACTACGCATGGTGGATATTAACGGAGATGTCAACATTAACGGATGTACAGTTAATGGAGGAGCGCTGGATTTTCAGGTTTCGGGCGACTGGAAAAACAACGGAACATTTACGCACAATACTTCCGATACTGTATTTTTTGACGGAAATAATCAAAATATCAGTTCCTCCGGGTTTGCTTGTGTTGTTTTTTCAAACACCGGAAACAAAACCCTGACCGGGAATATTTCCCTTACCAACCACCTGATAATCCGGAATACCGCGACTCTCGAGCCCAATTTCAACACCATATCTCTTGCCGGAAACTGGATAAACACCGATGCCGGAGCCAAATTTAACGGGACGTCAGGAACTGTCGTTTTTAAGGGAAACTCCTCTGTTATCAAATCCGGAACCAGCACCGGCCCTGTTGCCGGAAAAAATTTCTATAATGTTGTTGTCAATAAAAGTGCCGGACAATACCTTACCTTAAACGGAGACTTTGAGATTAAAACCGACTTTAGCCTCGATGCTGGTTATTTTCAAACTCTGACTTATAACATGTGGGTTGGAGGCAATATGCTGAACAACGGCGGAATCTTCCAGCATAATTATATCAATAGTGTTCTTACCTTAAATAACCCGCTGGGAGGAAATAAAATTTTCAACCCGGGGACTACGCTGACAAATTTTTGGGGCATAACCATCAATGCTCCGGGAACAACTTATTCGGTTGCAAACGATTTTAACATTCAAAGTAACGGAGCTGTCGGTGCGGCAGATTTAATCCTTAATGCAGGGACACTTAAACTCAACGGTCACACCTTAAAAGTTTTAAGCCCTAATCAAAAAATACAGATAAATGGAACAGGAAGCCTCGATGTTGATGCCGGGGCTACACTTTCGTTCGCAAGTTCCGGACAATCTATAATAAATAACGGGATACTAAGAGTTGTAGGAACATCAGCGGGCATTGCAACTGTAAATAACACTGGATCTTCAATTTACACCATCACCCAGAACTTCGGAGGAACATTTCATGCCCAATATTACAAATTTGATAATCTGGGTGGAATCACAATAAATTCAGGTGGCAATATTGACGCTACAAACAACTTCAGTAACGGAATCTTTGCGGGGGGAAGCGGAACGGCATATCTTACACTTAATAATAACTTCACCCCTTTCACTGCCTCAAATGTTGTATTCAACAACGGCCCGACGAAAAATGTATCAAGACCAATTTCAGCCACCGGAAAAATTACCTTTCAGGATTATTCCGGAACACTTTCTGGGACTACTTACGAAAATGACCCCGGCAACCTGATCGACTGGACTACTACAACCACAGGACTGCACTGGACTGGAGCCGCAGGGACACCTGACTGGCATACGGGTGGGAACTGGTCATCTGGCAATATTCCAACATCGGCCGACATAGTTTACCTCGACCATTCAAGTGTAGGAGCAGTGTACAATGTTGACATTTCAACTAATGATGCGACTGCCAAACAAATCATTTTGGATGCAGGAAGTGGTAATGCCATAACCCTGAATCTTAAAAACAATAAAAATCTTATCGTAAGCGGAAACGTTACTATTGGCGCTTCAACCACTCTGAATGCTTCAGGAACGACAGGAAATATCTCGGTAGCCGGAAACTGGTCGAACATGGGAACATTTACTCCGGGCACTTCCTCGACCGTTACTTTTAACGGATTAGCCGATAATTATACCATAACCTCTGGAGGTACCGGGGTTGGCAAGACCTTTTACAATTTAACCATCAATGCAACAGGTTCAACCTATGCGCTCACCCAGGCACTCAAGGTAAACAATAGCCTTACTGTTTCTGCGGGAACGTTTAATCTTTCATCGCCTTCCAATAACCTCAATGTTGGGGGAAATTGGCTCGTCTACCCATCGGCTATCTTTAATCCCAATACCGCTACTGTAACCTTCGATGGAGTTAACCAATCCATTTCCGGAGGGCCATTTTATAATTTTACTACAGCCGGATCAGGAACTAAAACCTTGACTCAGAATACTGATATTAACGGGAAACTCACCATTGGCAACACAACAATCCTTGACGCACAGGATAAAGACCTCTATGTTGCAGGTTACCTGACCAATAATGGAGGAAGCCTTTCACAAACAAGTTCTGGAACCATTTATTTTGATGGTACTTCGAATCAGGAAATCGACTACAGCTCCACGGTTGCGACCACTTTTAATCATGTAGTCCTCTTAAATAGCGGCTATAAATATTTTAACAAGGACAATCAAATTAATGGCGATTTTACCATCAATAATGGGTCTGGGGTAGTAGATTTTCGTACAGCCCAGATTACAGGTAATGCTGCTCACAGTCTGACAGCTGGCGTGTCCACCTACATTCAAATCCGGGGAAGTAATAATTTCCCTGCCGGGTTTGGAACTTATAACCTAGCTCAATCCGGATTTGTAGAGTACGTTGCCGACATTGACCAAACAATACGACAGACCACCGACTGGAGCTATGGTAACTTACGAGTAACCGACCTAACTGCAGGCTCTGCTAGTTCTACCAAAAACATTCTTTCAGGGAACCTTGTTATCACCGGAAGTTTGTATATCTCCGACATCCGGACTAACCTTGACATGGCTGCGAACAGTGCAAACATGACACTGACAGGTGGCATTTATTATATCGCAACCAATGGAGTTGCATTTACCGGAGGACTTCAAATAAACTGGGGCACAGGAACCTCAACGCTTAATTGGGTTGGGCAAAGTGGCTGGTCGCTGGACAAAAATATAACTACGTTCAACAACGTTAATTTTGCCGGAGCAGGCAATATCTACCTCAACAATAATCTGAACTTTAATGGCAACCTGACTGTAAAGAATGGCGTAAATCTGCTCATGTACGAGCCTACGGTTAACGACCGGATATTCCATACCATTGCCGGGATTGCCCCCAAGACTTTTACGCTCGAAAACGGAGCCAGCCTTTACTGTCCAGTTCCTGCGACAACCTCATCAGCCATGCCCTTGGGATTTACATCGTATGCACTTGGAGCAAATAGTTCAGTATTCCTTAATAGTCACGATGCTCAAACGCTTTATACCGGCAACAATATTATATACGGAAACTTACGCTTTCTTCATGCCAAGTCCATTGCTTCAGACGGGATTGCGCCATTAAATATTGACGGCTACTTCAATGCCGACTCTACATCGTTTAACGACGGTGGCAAAGACATCTCCGTTGCAGGTGCTTATGCCTATATCAGCTATTATACTCCAAGCTCATCGTCGGTAAAGTTTACCCTCGATGGGAATATAAATCAGACTTTATACGATTCATATACAAATACCGACGACCTTTACCTTGATCTGGGAACCGTTGAATTTAGCGGAAGTGGCATTAAAACCCTCGGTGACGGAAACGATATTGTCAATATTAACGGGAATCTTAAAATAAATTCAGGAGTAACATTAAGCAGTTCGCGACCAATAACATTTTCAGGGCAACAGTGGAATACTCTGGGAATTGTTACGCATACTTCCACCATTACCTTCGACAGTCCTGTCGATCAAACAATTGATCCCGGTCCTGCTAATGCTGCTAATTACTTAACAAACCTTATATTTTCGAACAGTAATAAAAAAATATTCGTCAATAACGGAGCCGATATTAACGGGAATATTACCCTTACCAACGGCAGCGTAGACCTTGGCTCAGGCCTCACCCACAAATTGTACGGTTCCATTTATTATACTGCAGGCACATTGTCATCTGCAAATACAAATATGGTTCTCGACGGCTATAACCAGGATATTCTTTCGCCAACCATCGTGTCAATTGTACCTCCAACATTTACCGTCAATAACTTGACGATGGCCACAGGGGGCACAAAGCGTATGTTTTCAAACTGGAACATAAACGGCGACCTGAACATAAGCAACGGATGTTATTTAAATACATCGAATAACGCTTCAACCCCTGTCTATTCTAATATTTTTATAAAAGGAAATTGGAACAACAATGGTTACTTTACCTGTAACACTTCTACAGTAACATTTAACGGAAGCGCTCCACAAATCAACATTTCCAGCAACAACAGCAACTTTTATTATGTAGTTTTTGATCCAACGGCAACCAGCGAGTATAAACTTCTCTCCCCCATTACCCGCTTTAGTTACAAAATGGACCTGAAAGCTAAGGCTACGCTCAATCTTAACTCCCAAAGTCTGATATTGGGAAGCAATATCGCTCCGATTCCTTCAACAGACCCGCCCACAACAACCCAAAAAATTTTTAATGTTTCGGGAACATTAAAAATCAACGAGCGGTCATTCCTGCGATTCAATAACCAGGGAACGCAATGCATTCTGGATATTTTGTCAGGCGGAAAACTAAGTGTTGTTGGAACTGATAATATTAATGTGGCGACCATTTCACACGAAGTTCCAAGCTACAATAACTTCGAAGCAAAGATACTTGTTGAATCGGGCGGAAACATTGAGGCCAAATACTACCTCATTGAATATCTTTGTGATGGAGGATTATATGTAATGCCTGGGGCGCACATCGATGCTGTAAATAATTTCTCGTACGGCAGGTGGGCCAACGCCCGAAATGCCAGTGGTATAAATTATCTTAATATTGAAGCCGATTATACCGGAACCATCTCCAACATTAACTTCGATTTTCCCGGAACCCCAACCGTTGGAAATCAATTTAATGTGCGCCGCAATATCGGCACCGGTGCTATTACCTTTAAAACGGTAAGCGGAAACCTAAATACCTATAATTTCGAAGATGACTTTGGAACAACAGCGCCTTCGCCAACCGCAGGACTGCTTTTATGGGATGTAGCTCCTCTAACCAACTGGACCGGAGCCGTAAATACCGATTGGAACGTGGCTGGGAACTGGGACAATGGAGTTCCGGATGCCACCAAAGATGCCATAATCTCCGACAGACCTAACGACCCTCACATTACCAATGCCGATGCCGTATGTAATAACCTCACGCTTACTACCGGATTGCTTTATCTCGAAAACGGTAAAAAACTCGAAACCAAAGGCGACGTAATTGTCGGAACAGGCACAAATACAGCGGTATTATCAGTAGAAACATCATCTTCCGATATTACCGTTGGCGGAACCTGGACAAACGGGACAAACGGTATTTTTATGAACGGTAACGGAACGGTCCGATTTATTTCCGGGGCAGGGATTTCAACCATTACCCCCCGAAACTATAATTTCTATAACGTCGTTATCGACAACCCGGCCACAACATTTTATTTATCGGGATCGCCCATTACTTTTAAAGGTTCGGTTACCGTTAAAAATGGAATCCTGACCCCGGCTACGGCTTCATATGTTTATAATGTAGAAAAAGATTTTGTAGTTGAATCAGGAACCTTTAATCATACCGGTGGCGGATATGCTACGGGAACTGTGGTGTTTAACGGACTAAGTACCCAAAACATCTCAAACGCCACTTTTTACAATATGATCATTGCCGGTTCCGGAACCAAAATAACCCATGGAACTGTTACCGTTGCAAACACTACCTTGGTCAGCTCAACCTTAAAGGCTGAAATTGCCAGCAGCATCGACTTTAACGGTGATGTTACCATAGCAGCTTCGGGAACCTTTGACGATGGCGACCAAACCCATTATTTCACCGGAACAAACTGGACCGGAACAGGAGGTTATTCTGGCGCAGGAACCGTAATCTTTGACAGGATTGGAGGACAAAACATTTATGCCTCCAAATTCAATAATCTCGATTTAAACAGCCCTGCAGCAGGTGCAACAATTACTCTTCTGGGAGATGTTGCAATTAACGGTAATATTTACGTTAGAAACTCAATATCGAATCTTTACATTAACACAAATCTAATTTCAAATACTCCGAAAACGGGAACTTTTCAGGTTGATGGTGCTTCGAATATTTACATTACCGGATACGACAACTTCCCCGTCAATTTTCTTACCTATTCCTTGTCACCGTTAAGCTATACAAGATATCAGGGAGCCTCGCCCCAGTTAATCTCTGCCGGAGGAAGCTCTGGGATTTCATATGGTAATCTGGTTGTTAACGGGGCTAATGTCAAAACACTGAAGGGGAATATTTCAATTCAGAGTGGTCTTACGTTTAATAACTCTACGCTGGATGTCTCGGCCAATAACTATACAATAACCATTCTGGGCAGCTGGTACAATAATGTCAATGGAACATTCGTCTGCCGAAAAGGAAACGTACTATTCTCAGGTTCAGCAACCGGACAATACATTTATTCAACCTTGGCCGGTGGTAACGATTTCTGGAATTTATCTGTAGATAAAACTTCCGGCTCTGTAATCTTAGGAAACAATATCCTTTACCGGGTTATCAATAACCTCACTGTGACCAACGGCATATTTCATGCAAATAACCAAACAGTGAATATCGAAGGTGATATGCTGGCAAGCGGAGGCGGAACATTTGCCCGAAGTGGAACCTACTGCTTGAAAAAAACATCAGGAACGGCAAATATCCAAACCAATAATTCGCAATTATACAACCTGACCATTAATGGAGGTGCGACCTTCATGCCACTCGACAATCTCCGTGCCGACGGTAACTTTAACCTTATAGCCGGAACGTTCGACGGAAATGGTAAACGAGTAGCACTTGGATCTTCAAGCAATACCCTGAATATCTCCGGATACTACCGTACCGGTGCCGGCGGAAGGCTCGAAATAGGCGCTAGTTCAACGCTCACAGTCAATCCTTCGGGAACCATTGAAATTGTAGGGACTTCGGCCAATACAGCGGAAGTAACACGTAACCTTAATGGAGGTGCCGGATATTATAGTTTTTCGGTAGCCGGAAAGATCCTGGCAAAATACGCACTATTTGAGTGGATGGCATCGCAAACCAATGGACTCTTGGTTACCGGAACCATTGATCCTGGCAACAATTTTAGCTATTGTACCTTCACCAATTGCCCGAACAACGGGGCAATGCTTTCTATCGAAAATACACAGAATGACCTTAACGGGGCAAACCGCATTGTAAATGCATCGTTCCCGGTAAATCCCGGGGGGAATTCGTCCAACGTCCGGAAAATTTCGCAAACCACAGGAAGTATTGAGTTTTATAATGCTTCCGGGGTATTTGCCGGAGAATCTTTTGATGATGATCCTTCCAACCTGATAAACTGGACATATCCAGTAACGCTCACATGGAACGGCTCGCAAAGCACCGACTGGTTTAACCCCTTAAACTGGACAACCAACCAGGTTCCGGCTGCCGATAATAACGTCATTATTGCACCTGCTGTAAATCAACCCATAATTAACAAAGCGGGAGCTGTGGCTGGAAATGTTCTGATAAGCCCATCGGCGTCGATTACTGTCGATTACACTACGGGGACAGGTTTGGATATTAGCGGAGACCTTACCATTAACGGTTCTTTTAAACTGAATACAGGAAACCTGGTAACCGTAGAAGGCAACTGGACCAAAGGAAACGCAGGAAGTACCGTACTTAACGGCGACGTAACCTTAGATGGTTCGCAATCGGCTACAATCAACAATGGGAATTATCCATTTTACAATCTGAACATCAGCGGAACTGCAAGCTATACCCTTGCATCTGGCTCAGTTCTTAAAAATAACATTACCATCAATGCAGGTTCTACGCTTAACCTTGATGCAGGTTCGTTGATTACCTTAGGTGGCAACTGGATTAACAACGGAACCTGCAACGCCCAAACAAGTACTATTCTGTTTAATGCCTCTTCAGGCAACAAGATTATTAATCCCGGGAATTCCAATTTTTACAACATTACAATAAACGGAGCAGGAGCCAACTATGCGATGGGCAGTAATTTAACTGAAATTGGAAACCTTAACCTCATGGCGGGAAGCTTTAACCTGAACGGGTTTACCTTAAATGCTGGCGATGGCTCAGGCGTGGATAATATCTTCATTAACGGAATATTAACCGTTAATTCCGACGCAAAAATTAAAATGGGAGCGTCTTCTTTTCTTCAGGTAAATAACGGTGGTATATTAAACCTTATCGGCACAGACGGACATCCGGCAGCTATAACAAACCAGGGAACAGGCACTTATTCATTCGACATAAACAGCGGCGGAACCCTTGCTGCACAATATTACACCGTGGATTATACTAACGGAAACGGATTGTATTTCCATTCCGGAGCCAACCTCGATGTAACCAATAACCTCTCAAACGGAACATTCTCCAACGGAACAGGAACATACCTTAAATTCGAAAACGATTTCGGAGGTAGTTCCCCTACCATTGCAAACGTAAAATTCAATATTGGTCCAATATACAATGTGACCCGAACTGTAGGGACTGATTATATTCTTTTTAAAGATGCCTCGGGGTACCGGGGATTCTATCTCTATGAAAATGATTTGAACGGAATTGTAGATGCTGATGCCGGGCTTTTGCACTGGACGTATCCCAACACCCGTTTCTGGATCGGAACCGCTGATAATAACTGGCATAACGCCAACAACTGGCAACCGAAAATTGTACCGGATAACTCTATGATTGCGGTAATCCCTAACGGAGTTCCGTATTACCCGATTATTTCAAACGGCACCGCTTCCGTAAAAAGTATCAATCTCTTTGCCGGAGACTCGTTACGGATTGAAAAAGACCTTACCATCGCCGACGAACTTATTAACCAGGGAAAAATAGTTGGTGCCGGCTCGCCGCTTATAACTGTTGGTGGAGACTGGACCGGTCCAACCGGTTATTTCCGCCCGGGACAAACGAAAGTTTTGTTCAATAAAACTTCAGGAATAGGAAATGTGAACTTTGGAAACGGGGCTTTCTATAACTTAGAAATTAACGCCGGAGCTTCATATCAACTGCTGGCTTCGGATACTGTTTTGAACGACCTGACCCTTACCGCCGGAAGCTTCGACTGTTCGGCTGCTGACCTTACCGTGGGAGGGAACTGGTCTGGGACGGGAGCTTTCTTACCCGGACAGCATACGGTAGTCTTCAATGCGGCTTCGGGAAACCACACCATTGATGCAGGCCCTAACAGCTTTTATAATCTTTCCGTTAATAGTGGCAATGGATCGGGAACGGGAACCATCGCACTGCTAAGTCCGCTTGCCATAACTAACAATTTCATCCTTCTGAAAGGAACATTGGATCTCTCTCCCGATGGAGGTACTACCTCTAATAATCTCACAATAAACAAGCGGTTAACCATCAAGGGCGGTACTTTAAAAGGAAACAATGCCGATATTTCTGTAGGCGAAAACTGGATTGTTATTGCTCCTGGTACGTTTGCCTGCGGAACCAGCCGCGTAACCCTGACTTCGCCCGACAACAACATTATTCCGGGAACAAGTCCGTTCTACGATTTAATCATTAATCCCGGGGCTAATTATCGTATTTCCAACCATGTAAATATCAATCATAACCTGAATATTAACGGAACGCTCGATGCTTCTTCGATACCATCGTACAACATTTACCTCGCCGGAGACTGGTATACTGACGATGCAGGAGTTTTTGCTCCACAAACAGGTGCGGTTATATTCAATGGCGCAACCCAGAATATTAATAAAACCGCCAACATCCCATTTTTCCATGTAACAACGAACAACACACAGTTAACTCTGAATTGCAATGTTGCGGTTTCCGATACATTGGACATGGTTTCAGGAATTATAGCAACCGGCAACCATCAGCTCACCTTGGGTAATTCGTCCAATTTGAGCCATTTAAACTATAGCTCCGGCCGCATCACCGGAAAATTTGAACGATGGGTCAATGCTCCGGGAGACTTTCTGTTTCCGGTAGGTTTCGATTTAATGAACGAACCAATAACCATGAAGACCAATAGTATCGGGCACGTAGGTTCGGTTATTGCCGAATTCAAAAACGTTACCCCAGCCATTCCTTCACCAAACGGCCTACCGCTTACCGAAGGAGGGTTCGACATAACCACTCCCTTTAGTGACGGATATTGGTTGTTATCTGCGGCCAACAATTTTGCATCATCCGATTATAACATTACCTTAACCGCCAACGGATTCAGCAGTTACACAGTTGACAGGGATACCCGCATCATAAAACGTAACCTCACCACAAGCAATAACTCATGGACATTGGATGGAACCCATCAGGATGGGGACGTCCCGATATGTTACCGTAATAACATTTTAAACAGCATTGTTCCCGAAGGAACTGTTTTTGCCCTTGCAATTACCGATTGCAATGGCGGACAGATAGCCAGCGACCAATATATCTGCATAGGTAGTGACGTCCCAGCCTTTACTAGTACTGTCAATGCGCAGGGTGGTGACAATTATACATATACATGGCAATATACAACCGATACGTCTCCTGTTCCGGGAGCCGGCACGTGGACTGATATTCTCAACTCTAATACTGCCGGCTTCGACTTTGGAACACTCTCTGAAACCAGGTCGTTTGTCCGTAAGGTTTCGGGTACAGGATGCAAAACCAACCGGTATTCGAATATAATTAAAGTTACCGTTTACCCGATACCGATAACCAACAGCATTCAACATATCAAGAATAACTAAAAGCAAAAGCCCCGGATATTAACAATGTTAACTCCGGGGCTTTTGCTTTATTGGTCGGGCAAATCTTACTCCTGCATCCAGGTATTGGGACTTTGCCTCCATTGTTTTAGAATATCAAGCTGGTCAGCTTTAATATAACCGCTTTCAAGTGCAAGGTCGAGTAATTCCATATAATTGGTAAGCGTAGTTAACTGACAATTAGCGCTTTTAAAATTATCTTCGGCAATAACAAAACCATAGGTAAAAATAGCCACCATACCTAAAACTTCAGCGCCTGCTTTACGCAAAGCCTCAACAGCCTGAAGGCTGCTCCCTCCGGTAGAAATAAGATCTTCAATAACTACCACCTTTTGTCCGGGCTTTACCACACCTTCTATAAGGTTTTCCATACCGTGTTTTTTGGGGGCAGAACGCACATATGCGAAAGGCAGTCCCAACGCTTCGGCAACCAACGCCCCCTGAGCAATGGCACCAGTAGCGACTCCTGCAATCACCTCTACATCAGGATAACATTCCCGAACTTTAACAGCAAAAGCATCACGAATAGCAGTACGGGTTTCGGGAAACGACAAGGTGATACGATTGTCGCAATAAATGGGCGACTTCCAGCCCGAAGCCCAGGTAAATGGTTTTGTCGGTTCTAACTTTATTGCTTTACTTTGTAGCAATAATTGAGGAATTAATTTAGATGTAATTGACATGCCTACAGAATATAAAATTTTTTATAATGACCGTGTGGTTGTTTTAAGCAACAAAATTACGAAAAGCTTCGAAAAGAACGATTGTTTGTTTATCAAGTACCCCAAAAAAGATGAAATAGCCGAAATTATTCGTGCATTTGAGAACTTCGAACATATCAATACCCTCTATATATTAGGAGAAAATGAAGAAATATTGTTCGACCACGTAAAAGCATGCTACACTATTATTGAGGCTGCAGGAGGCGTGGTACGGCGCAACGACGGGAAAATGCTGGCCATCTTTCGCAGGGGAAAATGGGACCTCCCCAAAGGTAAAGTCGAAAAAGGCGAATTCTATTCACAGGCTGCTATCCGCGAAGTTCAGGAAGAATGTGGATTAAAAGAACTTGAAATTGGCAAACGACTGTTTGACACCTACCACGTTTACACCGAAAAGGGGAATAAGATACTCAAACGCACCGTCTGGTACGATATGACGCTTCCCAACGACGAAACTCCAACCCCGCAAACCGAAGAAGATATTACCGAAATAAAATGGATTGACTACCAATCCATAAGCGACATAATGAAAAATACCTACGAATCGCTGAAAGATATTTTTATTGTATTGTTGAGTCCTGAGAAATAAACATCTGTCCCCGGACGAAATCGATAAAGGCCCGACAAACTGTTAGTTTGTCGGGCCTTTATATATCAAAATACATATATTCTTCAATTAAAACGCTTCATATTCCTCATCTTTAACCGCGCTCATATTCAGGTTAAAGGCTTTGGATTCCTGCGGAGCGGTCTCTTCGACAATGGACGACGGCTTAAAAACTCTTACCGGAGATGCTGGGTGATGAATCTTATGAGTTTTCATCTTATTTTTTGCTCTGCCACCCTGCAATTGCTGGCCAATACTAAAATAAGCCACCGCATTTTTTAGTTCTTCGGCCTGGTTGGCCAATTCCTCGGCACTGGTTGCCAATTCCTCACTGGTAGAGGCATTTTGCTGAGTTAACCCGTTTAATTGCTGAATGGCATTGTTAATCAGTGCGGCTCCGTTATCCTGTTCAATACATGCCGAAGCAATATCGCGTACCAAACTCGATGTTTTTTCAACATCGGGAAGAATCTGCTCCATTCTAACTCCTGCCTCAGTGGTTATATTCCGGCATTTTTCGCTCAACGCAGTAATCTCATCGGCAGCCAGACGACTATGTTCGGCAAGTTTTCGAACTTCGGCAGCCACTACGGCAAAGCCTTTTCCTTGTTCTCCTGCACGGGCAGCCTCAACAGCGGCATTCAATGCCAAAATATTGGTTTGAAAAGCAATATCATTCACCACTTTTATTCTATCGGCAATAATATCGGTAGCTTTCACCGCCTCGTGTGCCTTTTCGGCCATTTCGTTAATATGCGTTTGTGTCAGCGTCGAAATTTTATCGGTTTGCGTTGCGTTTGCTGAATTTTGTTTAATATTGGAAACCATCTCCTCCATGCTTGAAGCAACTTCTTCCACTGAGGAGGCTTGCTCTGATGCTGCCTGCGACATAATTTGAGAGGCTTCGTTCATGTGGTTACTGGCCGTATAAACATTACTGGCGCTACTCATAACACTCGAAATTACTTCGCGGGTCTTTTCGCCCATATCATTCAACGCCCTGGACAATTCCCCGAGTTCATCTTTAAAAACTAGGTATTTCCCATTAATCTTAAACGAAAGATCGCCTCGTGCATATGCCTTAGCCATATCTACGGCATTTTCAATGGCTGTGGTAAGGTAACGGGTAAGGGTAAAAGAAACTACCAGACCGCAAACAATAGCAATAAACATAATAATTATCCAAACTACACTGCTCCAGCTATTCGAGGCTTTTTGGGTCAATTGGTCAAGCATTAATGCATTTTCATCCGAGATGGTTTTTCCCAATGCTAATAAGCTATTTTCAATTTGCTTTTGCTCTGCAATTATACCAATTGCCTTATTAAGTTGATTATCATATTGTTTTATCAAATCAGCTACCACCTTATCTTTTGATTTTGCAGCCAGAGCCAAAGCAGCTACAACCGCGTCTCTGGCAGGTTTAGCCTTCGATTCATCGTTCATAAACCGGTATATTGCATAATCATATCTGGCCATCAGAATATTATACCTTACAGGTTCAAAAAAACTTTTATTAGCAATAATTGCCATCAACTGTCCAACCGTTTTTGTTGCGTCGCCTGAACAGGAATCCAACTTAACCCGTCCATCTTTGAAACGGAGCATCAAACCCGAATATTCGGCAATTTCATCATTCAACTTTTTCAATGATCCATCTAAACTCGTCGCCGCTAGTTTATTATGCATCACCCTCCCCTCTTTTATAGCCTCGTTCATACTCTCAACGGCCATTTGCGAGTACTTAGAATCTCCAAGATGAACGAACGTGCGGGTGTACAGTCTGGCTTAAAAAATGTTCGCTCTAAAGTTAACAGCGAAGCCTTATCGTCCATTTCCTGACCGTAATTGCTTAATCATCAAAAAACTTGCCAATACAATAATTAATGTAAAAGCGATTAAGGTTCCAAATCCAAATGTTAGTTTCTGTCTGGTTTTAAAATCAACTAATTTCATATAATTTCAATAAGAGGGGTTAATTTAATTTGTTTAACAAATTACAACATTACAGTACAAATAAAACTTAAAAACCAATACCACAACCCGTAAACATCTGTTTTTTGACTAATTATAAATTCATGTATTTCATAATAAATATGAGCTGTAACGCAATTTATATTTCTCTTGAAAGCCTTTTGCTTATACCTTTGTAGCATTATTTTTTCAGAGAATTAAGTATTCTCAATCTCGACTTTAAACAACCGCTTATGGCTTTAAAATATGCAGTTATTGGCACCGGTGCGCTGGGTGGCTTTTACGGTGGAAAACTTGCCCGTTCAGGCAACGATGTTCATTTTTTATTTCGCAGCGATTACGATTTTGTAAAACAACACGGATTATCGATAGATTCACCTTCCGGCGATTTCCATCTGCATGACATTGCAGCTTATCGTAACGTAAACGACATGCCGCAGTGCGACGTGATCCTTATCTGCCTCAAAACGATACACAACAGCATGTTGGGCCGGATGCTTCCTCCGTTGATGCATAAAGACAGCCTTGTAATTCTTATTCAAAACGGATTGGGTATAGAAGAAGATCTAGCTAAGGCTTTACCCAACGTCACCATCGCCGGAGGCTTGGCTTTTATTTGTTCGAATAAAATCGGTCCGGGGCACATTGTTCACCTCGATTACGGCAAACTTAACATAGGGTCGCATAACGCCAAAGATCCTTCAATATTACAACAGGTGTGCGACGATTTTAACCAGGCAGGAATACCCGCCGAGGTTTCGCCCAACCTTCTTCTTTCGCGATGGCAAAAATTGGTATGGAACGTTCCCTTCAACGGGATGACGGTTGTTCTTAACACCACCACTGACCAACTAATGCAAAATGAAGCTACCCGCCAACTGGCTTATGATATGATGCTTGAAGTTATTGCCGGAGCAAACCAATGCGGTGTTGCTTTAAGAGAAAGTTTTGCCGATAAAATGATGGAATTAACCGAACAGATGACTCCTTATGCTCCGAGCATGAAGCTTGATTACGACCACAAACGCCCCATGGAAATTGGATATATCTATTCCCGTCCGCTGCAAACGGCGTTAGCTGCAGGTTATGAGATGAAAAAAGTTTCGGTACTCGAAAATCAGTTGCGATTTATTCAGGATAGATTAATCTTTTAAAAAAAGTAAATACAAAAAACGGCCAGACTTTAATCATTTTGCAGAGGAACTCTCAAACAGAACTTGCTCCCTGAGTTCCCGGTATATTCCAGCCATAATCTTCCGCCTAAAAGAATGGCCAGCCGCGCTGACAGATAAAGACCCACACCGGAACCTTCGCTTTTATCGAAATGCTCCGGATCTCCTTCAAAATAAGATGTAAACAGTTTCTCTCTTTTCTCGGACGAGATGCCTTTTCCCGTATCCCTTACATAAAATATTACAGCACTATCTTCTATAGTATAACCAAGTTCAACCTCCCCCGCTTCAGTAAAATTAAGGGCGTTACTTACCAGGTTTGTTAATATATCCTGAATTTTACCGTAATCAGCAACAAGCCAATTTTCGGCATCCGCCGGGGGAATAGTAAAATAAAAATTAATATTTTTCTCCAATTTTACAGAATCCTGCTCAAACGAAAAGAACACCCCACGCATCAATTCACTTAGCAAGAATCTATGATTATTAACGGTCATCTGTCCTTCCTGCAATTTAGATATCTCCACGATGTTGTTGATTGTGTGCAAAAGAAGATGACTGCGGTCATCCACGATTTGTAAGAACTGCATTCGTTTTTCTTCGTCCATATTACGAGACCGCAATAAATCCACAAATCCGAGGATACTATTCATTGGTGTGCGTATATAATGCGATAGATTTGAAAGAAAGGCCGTCTTCAGCCGATCAGCCTCCATCGCTTTTTTATTTGCCAATAATAAATTATTATACAATTCATTACGCTTACCTATTTCTTTTTTTATCAGGAGATACAGCAATCCGCCGGTAACAAGCACAAAAAACCAACCTTTGTAAATCGAAACAAGGTTTCGCATATGAGCATCCTGCCATATTTTTACCATTAGCCTATCCGAAAACAATATCCACATAGCCCCCAGAAAGATGTAAATAAGGGGTATACGATAAACAAATGGTATTTTTACTTTAATCTTCATCTTTTCAATAACACTAATTTTGTCGGCAAAATTAAACCCAATTAACCAATTTTCAATAGGTTATTACAACGATTAAAGACCTATTACACAAACTGATCATTAACTCCATTAAACAGCAACATTTTCCGGACTAATAATTTACCCAATCAACATGTCGGCAATGGTAAATGTCGCAAATATAACGCTGGCAATGCCGTTTACAGTTCCAAAAGCCAGGTTGACCCGCGATAAATCATTGGGTTTTACCAATAGATGCTGCCATATCAACAACACCGTATAAACCGCAGCTCCTATCCAGTATAACGTTCTGAAGTGGCCTTCAAATCCGGCAACAATAACCAACAATACGCATAGCGCATGAACTATCGATGATAGCCATAAAGCGCGTTTGCCGCCAAGGGAGGCAGGCATAGATTTGAGGTTTTGCGATTTATCAAAATGCTCATCTTGCATTGCATAGATAATATCGAAACCGCCCGTCCAACACAAAACAATAAAGGAAAATATTACCGGCAGCCATTCAAACCGACCAGCAACCGCCAAAAACGCTCCAATTGGTGCCAGCGATAAACCCAGCCCGAGAATAAAATGGCATAACGAGGTAAATCTCTTGGTAAGGCTATACCCTAGAACCACCAATAAAGCTACTGGCGCAAGGCATAATACCAAAGGATTTATCAAAGCTGTTGTAACAATAAAAGCTACGCAATTTAACAACACAAACCGAAGCGCAGAGCCAGGTTTAATAATCCCTGCAGGAATTTCGCGCAAAGCGGTGCGGGGATTTTTGCCGTCAATTTCGCGGTCGGCATAACGGTTAAAGCTCATAGCCGCATTACGGGCAAACACCATGCACAATACAATCAGCAACAAGGTAAGCCAGTTAAGTTGATAACCTTCATTTATCGCCAAAAAATACCCTACAAAGGCAAAAGGCATGGCAAATATGGTGTGACTGAATTTCACAAGGCTTAAATAGTTTGAGACTTTATTTCCGTTTGTCATGAAACAAAATATTTTGATAAATCGAATAATTTTCTTCGTCAAAGACCGCAAATATAACCTTTTCGATTCGATTATCAGATTGAAGAAACCGCTCAACTTCGGCTAAGGCGATTTGTGCTGCCAAATCTTTCGGAAAACCATACACCCCGGTACTTATATTCGGAAAAGCAACAGATACAAGGCCATTCTCCGTCGCAATTTCGAGCGACCGCCGATAACACGAAGCCAGAAGCGCTTCTTCATTGGCATTTCCTCCTCGCCAAACCGGTCCTACCGTATGAATTACATGCATGGCCGGAAGTCGGTATCCTTTGGTAATCTTTGCATCACCAGTTTTACATCCGTTTAGCAGGCGACATTCGGCCAATAATTCAGGGCCGGCAGCCCGATGAATGGCCCCATCTACTCCCCCACCACCTAGCAAACTGCTGTTTGCCGCATTTACAATCGCATCCACCTTCAATTGAGTTATGTCAACCTTCATTAGCTCTATACATCCCATCGAGTTTTCATTTTAAGATTGTTATTGAAATATAGATTATGGATAAGAATAGCAAAATCGAAACCGCTTGGCCATAAACCTGATTTTACGCAAAAACCAGTAAGGTTTAACTTACTGGTTTCGTGTAACTAACTCGATTAAAAATTTTCAAACTGCACCTTGGGCTAGCATGGCATCAGCAACTTTAATGAACCCTGCAATGTTTGCTCCTTTCATATAATTCACATATCCATCACTTTCCCGTCCATATTTAACACAGGTTTCGTGAATATTAACCATAATTTGATGAAGTTTTTCATCTACTTCCTGACGAGACCAATTTAATCGCATCGAATTTTGGCTCATTTCCAATCCCGACGTAGCAACGCCTCCGGCATTAGCAGCTTTACCTGGTCCATAAAGAATTTTAGCATCGAGAAATACTTCGATAGCTTCGGGAGTCGATGGCATGTTAGCGCCTTCTGATACACAAATACACTTGTTGCGAACCAGCATTTGGGCATCAGTTTTATTGATTTCATTTTGAGTAGCGCAAGGCAATGCAATGTCACATTTCACTCCCCATGGCGTTTCTCCGGGGTGGTATTCTGCATTTTTGTATTTGTCGGTATATTCTTTTATCCGCCCGCGCTTTACATTTTTAAGGTCGAGTATAAAAGCAAGCTTTTCGACATCAATACCGTCCGGATCATAAATAAATCCATTAGAATCGGAAAGGGTTACCGCTTTACCTCCTAATTGAATTATTTTCTCAACCACATATTGAGCAACATTACCCGAACCGGAAATTACACAGGTTTTGCCTTTACAGTCCGTTCCTATTGTTTTAAGCATTTCTTCTGCAAAATAAACACATCCGTAGCCCGTAGCTTCCGGACGGATAAGGCTTCCGCCCCAACCGAGGCCTTTACCAGTAAGTACTCCGGTAAATTCATTTTTTAACCGTTTATATTGACCAAACAAAAAGCCAATTTCGCGACCTCCAACGCCAATATCTCCTGCAGGAATATCAGTATTAGGCCCGATATGCCGGTATAGTTCTGTCATAAAACTTTGGCAGAAACGCATTACTTCATTATCCGACTTTCCTTTAGGATCGAAGTCGGAACCGCCTTTACCACCTCCCATAGGCAGAGTGGTAAGGCTATTTTTTAGCACCTGCTCGAAAGCCAAAAATTTTAGTACACCAAGGTTTACTGTCGGGTGAAAACGTAACCCTCCTTTGTAAGGCCCAATAGCACTGTTCATTTCGATACGGTATCCGCGGTTAATCTGGATATTTCCTTTATCGTCGATCCAGGGAACGCGGAATATGATTACCCTCTCGGGTTCTGCCATACGTTCGAGAATTTTGGCGTATTTGTATTTGGGATTTTCTTCGATAAACGGCATTAATGACTCAGCCACTTCTTTAACCGCTTGATGGAACTCGTCTTCGCCCGGATTTTTAGAGATAACTTTCGTCATAAATTCATTGAGGGGTTGTTCAAATAATTCTGACATAGTTTTTATTTTTTAAGTTAGTAATTGAATTCAGCGTTTTTAGAATTCTGTATAACCGTCCATTAAGTTATTAATTATCAACGAAAAATCAAATTAAAAAGCTTTAAGATTAATCATTATAGAGTATTACCGCTTTCTTTTGTTTTCCATTCATAAGTACTGTAAGCGGCTGGTTAAACCGAATGTGTTTTAAATAATTAGTTTGGTTTACAACGGTTTGTTCGTTAAGGATATTCCATCTGATAAAATCGGTGAGTGACGAGGCTTGCATCGACAGGTAGCCGATATTCATGGAAGTTACGTTATGAAAAAAATGCGACCCTAACGAGGCGTCAAGCGGATAATTGGTCATACTTATTTCTACAATTACCCTTGCATTAGAAATTTGCGACCATGTTACCGGAATACCCAACGAGTAATCGCGGGTTCCCCACCGGCCTGGCCCAATTAGTATGTATTTCCGATCCTGAGCCACCATTAGCTGATTTAAATGCTCTATCTCCTTAGCCATATCCACCGTTTTTAGTTTATTGAACTTTTCGGTATCTACGAAAATAATATCGTTAACTGTGTTTATTTCGCCATTGCCCAAACTCGACCCTGAGTATAATATTATGCGCGCCCTGTCAACATTGTCAATATTGATGTCGGCAAATACATAACTGTTTACCAGGTGTTTAATTTGAAGCAAATAGAATGATGGCAAATTATTTAGTGTACGATTTAAATCTACGGCATATTCAATTTCTACAGGCGCCCCCAAGGCCTCCTTTATGGTATTCAACATTATATCCAGCGTTTGGGCAAGCGGAATATAGTCGAATTTAAGAATGTCGGCAAAGTTAAGAACCCGCGGGCCGTATGTGGCCAGCCCGGTTTCTATCCGATCGTTATCGGGATTATATACTGATGCTAAATGGTTCAGCGTTCCGTGGTTTTCGGCAACGTTTATGTCAAGCAATTCGAGCGAAGCCAGTTCTCCTTCTTTTTTAAAGTCAAAATCCTTTTTTGACAGAGTTACGGCATAAAAGCTGGTTTGCGAACTATTTAATAAATCTTTGGGGGTGTATATGTCTATAGCAGGATATTTGGGAGAAAAACGGTACGATTTATTTCCTCCAACCACATAATATCCTAAGCCAACAGCAGCTACGGCATAGCCTTCTTCGGGTTTCATATGTGCCACAGGGTAATAATTATATGATTGCGCCGTACCACTAATATCAGGATAATAGTAATTTTCGTGCTGCGTTCCTACCAATTCCTGAAGAATAATAGCCATTCTTTCGTCTTCCACCTTATGGTTTAAGGCTTTAAAATAAGCTTTAGCATCGTCGGAATATACCGAGGCGTATACCATTTTGATAGCATTTTTAACACTTTCCAGAGTTTTGTCTTCATAGCCCGGATTATTGGGAACTACAAATGTGTTAAATATTCCGGCAAACGGCTGTTCTGCAGAATCTTCTGATGTACTTGACGACCGCACTGCAATTGGCCGGTTTATTTGCGATACAAACGTTTGAAGTTTTTTTATCAGCGAAGAAGATAATTCCGCATTCAGAAAAAGTTGCTTTATATCTTCATAAGCGGCATTTGAATCGATAACTTTTCGAAACAACTGGTTTTTCTCCATAAACAGGTCAAACTCATCAGTTCCAATAATAGCGGTAATAGGGGTTCTGATGTTTATTCGCCGGCTAAGGTCTGGAAAATTAAGATTGTAAATAAGTGTGTTGATAAAGGCCAATCCACGTCCCTTGCCTCCTAAGGACCCAGAACTAAGGCTCACAATACTCTTTTCATCGAATGTAAGAGTTTCTTCAAAATTTAAAATTTTCCCCTTTTTCTTTTCTTCGTGGTACTGTTTTATAGTGTTAATAAAATACTTCCGAAACTCTTCCATGTTTTCGAAATCATTAATCTTAACGGGGTTGAGTATTTTAGCCAGATGTATCTCGCCACGAGCCATGAGCCACAACGAAAACTGATTGTCTATTCCCTGAAAATACAGCGATTCCTCTGGAATTGTTTGAAGAAGGCTTTCGAATTCGTTAAGTGATCGGGCAACTGCAATTGGATTGCCCCGCTTGTCGCGAAACACAAAATCGCCAAATCCGAGGTGGAAGGCTAGAAACATTTTTAAGTCGTTCAGCAGACTGTCTGAATTTTTATTAACAAAGCGAATTTTTAACTTTTCGGCAAGCTGCAGATTATCCGGGTCGGACGACTGAAGTATTATCGGGAGGCTCAGTATATGCGATTGGGCGTACTTAATAAATTTTACGCCTGCCGTTTTATCGGGCTTCCCATTATGATCGAATTCCACGTCGGAAATAACGCATAATATAAAGTCCTTGTATTTGTTGAAAATGGCAACGGCATCTTCATAATTCCTGGCTAAAAGTATTTTAGGTCTCGACCGTATCTTGGAGATTTTATCCAACTCATTTTTTTCAACCTCGGGCAACAACTTCTGTATTTGTTCTAAAACAATCGAATATAGTATTTGCAGATATTTCGAATAATATTGGGCAGAATCTTCGATTAGAAGAATGACGCGGACCAACCCGATTTTTGTGTCATTTTCAACGTTAAGGATGTCTTCGGTCAATTTTACTATGGAGAATATTATTCGCGGATCGCTATTCCAGACGAAAAGATTATCGATCGATTTTATAGCGGGTATAAGCCCTTCGAAATATTTAATATTACTGGTTTGGTTTAATAACAAATATACCAACAGGCGCGGTTGGAGTTGTTTTATTTTCTCACTAAGCTCAATAGGGGGTTTGGGCTCTGTCCCAACCATAATGATAACCATATCAAACCGGTTATTCCGTACCATTTCAATAGCATCGTCTGCCGATGATGCCGCCGTAATGTGAGGGTGCGAAAATAAATTGTATTGGTCTATTTCATCAATAACCTGTTCAAAAAAACCATCTTCATATTCAAGAATAAAGGCATCGTAAAGAGTTGTTACAATAAGTATTTCTTTAATCTTGTAACGCATCATATCAAGATAAATATACTTATCAGGAATTGGTCTGTTAAAAAACTGGTCGAGTAGCTGCCTCTTACCGATAAGCGGGTTTCGGGAATTTGTTATTTCAGCTTTTTCTACATTTTGATCTTTTAATCGTCCCGTATTCTCACGTAGCGCCTGTTTTAACAACTCCTTTGAGAGTGCCCCCGATATAATTGCCGCCACACTATTCATAAATAGATGAACAATGGGACTGCCAGTAATTTCATTGTTTGAAGAATAAATTTCAATTGCACCTTCGATGTCATTAGGTAAATCAAAATCGGTTCTTTTTATGTTGTTCTTTTTCTCGAACTGATTGCTGTAAAATCGCTTAGCATTAAAAAAAATGCAAATAGATGTTGAATCGGTTTCCGCAAATGCCGAAGCAATCATATTACATATTTCCTGCAGCCATACCTCCGATGTTTCGGAACGATGGATTAATTCAACACACTTACCCAGAAGCTCAAGTTGTAAAGTCTGTTCATATTTGTGAATATTGCTCTTCATTTAGTATAAAGGCTTTCGATTCGATGTGATATAAAGTTACTATTTCTATCGTTCAAAATTCTTCTAATACATGCATTCTTCGTTTCAAATAATGCAATTTTTCACCTATTTATATTTCAACAAAAACATTATTCTTATTTGGATTAATTCTAAATAATGTATAACTTTGAGACAGAATTAAACATGTTAAACTCTTAATTTTTTTGAATATGTCATACGAATTACCCAAATTAGATTATGCTTACGACGCCTTAGAACCTTATATCGACGCGCGTACCATGGAGATTCACCATACAAAACATCATGCAGCTTACACCAACAACCTGAATGCGGCACTTCAGGGGAGTGAATACGCCAACAAACCTATCGAAGAACTTTTTACTCAGATTTCGAAGTTACCGGTGGCTGTGCGTAATAATGGCGGAGGTTTTTATAACCACGATTTATTCTGGAAAGTGATGAAACCAGGCGGAGGCGGGCTGCCTAACGGAGATTTGTCCGACGCTATCAACAAATATTTTGGCTCGTTCGATAAGTTTAAAGAAACGTTCTCAAACGCCGCAGCAACCCGTTTTGGTTCAGGTTGGGCCTGGCTGTCGGTGAACGACAAAAAAGAACTGGTGGTTAGTTCCACGCCAAACCAAGACAATCCGCTTATGGATGTAGCCGATAGTAAAGGCTTTCCCATTCTTGGCCTCGACGTTTGGGAACACGCCTATTACCTTAATTATCAAAACAGAAGACCGGATTATATCGCCGCCTTCTGGAACGTTATTAACTGGGAAGAAATTGCAAAGCGGTTTAAGTTAGCGATTCATTGATAGTTTGGATTTGTTGGTTTGAGAAAGGCCACATCGTGACGATCTGGCCTTTCTATTATTCAGAAGGGCGCCGGAATCCGGCGCTTTTTTGTTTTAGAAAGAATGCTCAATGTAGATTTATTTTTGTAGGTTAATATATCTCCAATATCATTGGCATGCCTGATAAATTATAATATCAGTCTGTTTTTTCAGGTACCTCATCGTAGTTAAATACATAGACTTAAGTCCTAGGTATGTGAAAATTGAGTAGTGTTCATTTAAATAATCGGGTTTAGAAGCGTAAATTTATTTGTAAAACCGGAATCTATCACTATCTTTGCACCGCTTTAAACAAAAGCCGATTCAGTAGCTCAGCCGGTAGAGCACATCACTTTTAATGATGGGGTCCTGGGTTCGAATCCCAGCTGAATCACCGAAACCTCGAAGAAATCCTTCGGGGTTTTTTCGTTTTTATGAGGCTTTAAATTTGCAGCCTCGTTTCTGTTTAATCTAGAATACTCATTACTGGATAAATTCCAAAATCAACATCGAGTATCATTGCTTCTGCCGAACGACAAAGTCTTCACCAGAGATAACTATTCAGACTAAATCAAAGCTATTAGAAATTTTTTAAGATGCCAGGAAATCAGTATTCCCTGATTCAGATTGGATAATATTAAAAAGTAAGCCTATGCTAGTTGTGCGGGTATTAATAAAAAAGCCCGTTAATCGTTAAATTAACAGGCTTTTTTCGGTCGTAGTCCGTAGGGGATTCGAACCCCTATGGCAAGAATGAAAATCTTGAATCCTAACCCTTAGATGAACGGACCGTTGTTCTTTTTTTGCGAGTGCAAATATATATGATTTTTTTCTTCCTGCAATTATGAACACATACTTTCATTAATTTTGAAGGAAATAAAAACAAAAAAGGCTCTCAAATATTTGTTGAGAGCCTTTTGGTAGTCCGTAGGGGATTCGAACCCCTATGGCAAGAATGAAAATCTTGAATCCTAACCCTTAGATGAACGGACCATTGTTCCTTTTTTGCGAGTGCAAAGGTATCTAAAATATTTTTGCATGCAATAGGTAATGCAAAAAAAACACTAAAAAATAAATAATATTTATAACTCGCAGTTTATTAGTATTTTATTTTTTAGAAAAGTTCTAGTGATAATCCTTTTAAATCTATTCCGGCAAAATTTCCAGAACTCATCAGCAACAGGTTGGTTTCCTTGTAGCTAATTGATTTGAGCGAATTAACCAAAGAGTCAGTGTCAATAAAGACCTTCAGGTTCTCCTTTCCAAAAGCTTTTTTTACCTGCTCTTCGGATATTTCGGGCAACCGTTTATGGCGTAGCGTTTCGGGATTAAAATAAACGATGGCTTCATCGGCAACCTGCATCGAATCCCGGTACTGATCCAGAAATTCGGCATTTAAACTGCTAAAGGTATGGAGTTCAAGGCATGCGATTAGTTTTCGTGTAGGGAATTGCTCCTTTAAAGCCGAAATAGTCGCTTTTACTTTAGAGGGTGCGTGTGCAAAATCGAGATAGGCAATGGCGCCCGGAGCCGAATGTAACACCTGTAACCGTTTAGCTGCTCCTTTAAACGTACAAATGGCATTATAGAATTCGATATCGGACACACCAAGCTGGTTGCAGATTAGTTTTGCTCCGTTGATATTCTGCAAATTATGCTTTCCAAATACGGTAAGTTTAAACACACCCGATCGCGCGGTAAGATAGGTCTCATTATCGCGGATGATGCTTTCATGTTCTTTGTATGGTTCTTTATCAATATGAGTACCGCTATGTAGAACAACATCGCGTAATTCGGAATCACCTTCATAATAATACAAAGTACCGTTTGGTTCAATAAGGCTGATAAAGGTCGAAAACTGTTGTTTGTAGATTTCAAACGTAGGGAATACATTAATGTGATCCCAGGCAATGCCCGAAATAAGTGCGATATGCGGTTTATACAGGTGAAATTTCGGGCGCAGGTCAATCGGCGAAGAGAGGTATTCGTCGCCTTCAAAGATAGCTACCGGAGCTGATTCCGAAAGTCGTACCATTGTATCAAAGCCTTCCACCAGTGCACCTACCATATAATCGAAATCACGACCGGTATGTTTTAGCACGTGCATAATCATGGAAGTGATAGACGTTTTTCCATGACTACCGGCAATCACCACCCGTTTTTTGTTCTTGGTTTGTTCGTAAAGGTATTCGGGGTACGAAAATATTTTTAGCCCCAATTGGCGAGCTTTGATAAGTTCCGGGTTGTCCTCGCGGGCATGCATTCCAAGGATGATGGCATCGAGGTCGGGAGTGATGCGGTTGGCATCCCAGCCTAAGGTTTGAGGTAAAAGGCCTTTTTTTTCGAGACGGGAACGCGAAGGTTCAAATATTTCGTCGTCAGAGCCGGTAACCTGGTATCCTTTTTCGTGAAGTGCCAGGGCTAAGTTGTGCATGGCGCTGCCTCCGATGGCTATAAGATGAATTTTCATGGATTCAATATTTAATGATAACCGTTATGCGCTGCTAAGTTAAAAAAATATGATAAATGGTGTCATTGCGTAGATTCCTCTTTTGCCCGAAATACTTTTCAACAAAACTCGGAGCTGATTGTATTATCTGTAACTTTGCTCACAATCTTCGATATCAGAATAAAATGTCAAAATTCACACATCTTCACGTACATACACAATTTTCGCTTCTCGATGGGGCTGCAGAAATTTCAAATTTATACAAGAAAGCTGCCAAAGACGGGCAGCCTGCGCTTGCCATTACCGACCACGGGAATATGTTTGGGGTGTTTGAGTTTGTGGCTGAAGCGTACAAGCATAAGTTAAACCCCGACGATAAAAACGATAAGCGACTAAAAGTAAAACCAATCGTTGGCTGCGAATTTTACCTGGTCGAGAATCGTTTTAAGCGTCAGTTTACGCGCGAAGAAAAGGATATGCGCTACCATCAGGTACTTCTGGCTAAAAATGAACAAGGTTATCGCAACCTCGCTAAATTATGTTCCCTGGGCTATATCGAAGGGCTCTATGGAAAATATCCGCGTATCGACAAGGAGTTGATCGAAAAATATCACGAAGGCTTAATTGCTACGACTTGTTGCCTCGGCGCCTCTGTTCCTAAAACCATTATTAAAAAAGGCGAAGAGGCTGGGGAGGAAGAGTTTAAATGGTGGCTGAATATTTTTGGTGAAGATTATTATATCGAATTACAGCGTCATGGTATTCCCGATCAGGACAAAATTAATGCAATTCTGTCCCAATGGGCCGATAAATATAATGTTAAGGTTATTGCCACCAATGATTTGCATTATGTAGACGTAACCGACTACAATGCACACGACATCCTTTTGTGCATCAATACCGGCGAAAAAAAATCCACACCTATTATAAAGGAATACCTCGAAGACGAAGAGGGGTCGAAGAAGAATTCGCGTTTCGGCTTTTATAACGACCAGTTTTATTTTAAGACAACTGAGGAGATGAGCCGGCTTTTTGCCGATATGCCTCAGGCTATCGACAATACCAACGACATCGTTGATAAAGTGGAACTTCTCGACCTGAAACGGGACATCCTGTTGCCCAACTTCCCCATTCCTCCCGAGTTTCTTACCCAGATGCAATACCTGCGACACCTCACCTTCGAAGGTGCCAAACGAAAATATGTTGACATTACCCCCGAAGTGGAAGAACGTCTTAACTTCGAATTGCAAACCATCGAAAACATGGGGTTTGCCGGGTACTTCCTTATCGTGATGGACTTCATCAAAGCCGGACGCGACATGGGTGTGTTCGTTGGTCCCGGCCGTGGTTCGGCTGCCGGCTCTGCGGTGGCTTATTGCATCGACATCACCAACATCGACCCGATTAAATACAACCTTCTGTTCGAACGTTTTTTGAACCCCGACCGTAAGAGCATGCCCGATATTGATACCGACCTCGACGACGAAGGCCGCCAGTCGGTAATCGATTATGTGGTGCAAAAATACGGCAAAGCCCAGGTGGCGCAGATTATCACCTACGGTACCATGGCCGCCAAAATGAGTATCAAGGACGTGGCGCGTGTGCTCGACCTTCCGCTTAACGAATCGCTCGAACTGACCAAGCTTGTACCCGACACCCCTGGCATCAAGCTTAACCGGGTATTCGAAGCGCCTTTCGACGGTGAAAAGAGCCTGAAAGACAAGGAAGGCCTTAACGCCGACGAGATAAACGACGTGAAACGGTTACGCGAGATTATCAAGGGCGACGACCTACAGGCTCAGGTGTTAAAGGAAGCCCGCCTGCTCGAAGGGTCGGTGCGGAATACCGGTGTTCATGCCTGCGGTATCATCATCGCGCCACAGGATCTTTCCGACCTTCTGCCCGTATCGGTGGCCAAAGATTCGGATTTGCTCGTTACTCAATACGAAGGAAAAGTTATTGAGGACGCAGGCGTAATCAAGATGGACTTCCTTGGGCTGAAAACACTCACCATCATTAAAGGTGCGCTCCGCCTCATCAAACAAAACCACGGCGTTGAAATCGACATCGATGCAATTCCGCTTACAGATACCAAGACTTTTGAATTGTACCAGCGTGGCGAAACCAACGGTACGTTCCAGTTCGAATCGCCCGGTATGCAAAAATACCTTCGCGAACTTTGTCCCGATAAATTTGAGGACTTGATTGCGATGAATGCCCTCTATCGCCCGGGCCCTATCGAGTATATCCCTAACTTTATTGCCCGTAAACATGGGCGCGAAGCCGTGGCTTATGACCTTCCGCAAATGGAAGAATACCTAAACGATACGTATGGTATTACCGTTTACCAGGAACAGGTTATGCTACTTTCGCAGAAGCTTGCCGGTTTTACTAAAGGCGATGCAGATACGCTGCGTAAGGCGATGGGTAAAAAGTTGATTGCCGTACTGGACAAGATGAAGTCGAAGTTCATGGATGGCTGTCAGAAAAATGGCTTCGACCCTAAAATCTGTGATAAAATATGGACCGACTGGGAAGCATTTGCTTCGTACGCTTTTAACAAGTCGCACTCGACCTGTTATGCTTTTGTGGCTTTCCAAACAGCTTACCTAAAAGCACACTACCCGGCAGAATACATGGCTTCGGTGCTAAACAATGCGGCCAACATCGAGAAGATAACCTTCTTTATGGACGAGTGCAAGCGCATGGGCATGCAGGTACTTGGCCCGGATGTGAACGAAAGTAACTTGGCCTTTACCGTTAACAAAAAGGGTGACATCCGTTTTGGGATGGGCTCCATCAAAGGTTCGGGGGAAGGTGCTGTAAACGCTATTGTTGAAGAGCGCGAGAAGAACGGTCCCTTCGAAAGTATTTTCGATTTTGTTGAACGCATTCCGCTTTCGTCGGTAAACCGTAAAAATGTTGAGTCTCTGGCGTTATCCGGGGCTTTTGACTGTTTCCCCGAGATCCGCCGTTGTCAGTTTTTTGCTGCTGATTCAAAAGGCGTCACTTTCATCGAAAACCTTACACGATACGGAGCAAAATTCCAGACCGATAAAAATACGGTAACCAACTCGTTGTTTGGTGAAGGCCAATTTGTGGGTATTACCAAGCCCGAAATTCCGCATGCCGAAGACTGGTCGATTCTTGAACAGCTCAATCGCGAAAAGGAGCTCGTCGGCATTTATCTTTCGGCGCACCCGTTGGATACTTATCGTCTTGAAATAGACCATTTCTGTAATACCGGACTAGCCGAACTGGCCAACCTGTCCGACCTTAGCGGGAAAGAAATTTCTTTTGCTGGAATGGTCACCGAAACCCGCTCCGGACAAACCAAAACCGGCAAGGATTACGGCGGCATCACCATCGAAGATTATACCGGCTCGTACAAACTGATGCTTTTCGGCAAGGATTGGGTAGAATATCGTAAATTCTGCAATATATCGTATGCCTTATACTTTAAAGGTAAAGTACAGCCTCGTCCGTACGGTAACAACGATTTGGAGGTGAGCATCAAATCGATATGTATGCTTTCCGATGTGCGGGAAGAGATGGTCAAAAGCATTTCGATTACGGTTCCGGTTCAATTGGTTACCGATGGGCTTATTGCGGAATTAAAAGCGCATACCGACAACAATAAAGGAAAGGTTGAGCTCAAGTTTAAGCTGATCGATAAAACTGAAGGCCTAGCTGTTGATCTTTATTCGCGTACGTTGCGGATTGACCTGACTCCGGATTTGATTACGTATTTGAGAGATTGTGAAGGAGTTGAATTTAAATTGAATTAGCACGAATGCAATATCCGCCGATAGCTCCCGATGAATTAAAAAAGTTGGCCGAAAAGGCTGAAAAATCTTCAAAACAATGGATTGCGGCTTTTAACAAGAAACAGGCCAATAAACTCGACGACATGGTTCACAACCTTCACGACGAGGTGTTTGCCGAGGTTGATTGCCTGCAGTGTGCCAATTGCTGTAAAAGCATTAGCCCTACGTTGTATGATAAAGATATAGAACGGCTCGCAAAAGGCTTGAAGATGAAGCCTTCGGAGTTTATCGAAACGTATCTTTTAATTGACGAGGAGAATGATTATGTATTTCGCGAAACACCTTGTCCTTTTCTCGATGCCGAAAATTATTGCATCGTTTATGAGAACCGTCCCAAGGCTTGCCGCGAATATCCGCACACCGATCGCGTGCGGTTTTATCAAATTCTTAAGTTAACGTTAAAAAATACCACCGTTTGTCCGGCGGCGTATTATGTTATGGAAGGATTGAAAAATTCGAAATAGCGATTATTTCGGCACTACCACCTTCAATCCCTTTTCAACAATATTAATTTTTAGCTTTTTGCCCATGATGGCCGGTTCGCCGTCGAGGTGAACTTCGCCTTTTTTCTTGCGTTTAATGGTAATGGTTTGTCCGGTTTTTACGCGGATGTATTCGCACTGGTCCATGGTGCGGTTAAAAAGCCTGAACCCGATGCGGAAAGCCTTACGTTTGGGGAAAGGTTTCAGGATACAAACATCGAGCAACCCGTCCTGGATATCGGCCTGGGGGGCAATGTAAGCGTCGTTACCATATTGTCCGGCGTTGGCAACGGTAATAAGGAATGCTCGCATCTTTGATTTTTCTCCGTCTATCTTAATTTTATATTTTTTCGGCTTATAAGTGAAGTATGCCGAGATGGTTTGTTTGATGTAAGTCATAAATCCTCTTTTGGTACTGGAGGCAAATTTGTTACCGATATGAGCATCGAAGCCTACGCCACACGTGCAGAAAAAAGGATTCTCGTTGATAACGCCATAATCCATCGCAAAAATTTTGCCCTGGTTTTGTAATTCGAGGGCATCTTTCATTTTGAGGGGAATGTTAAGGAAACGACCAAGCCCGTTACCCGAGCCACAGGGGATGATACCCAGGGCAACGTCTGAGCCAACCAGCGCTTTGGCAACCTCATTTACCGTTCCGTCGCCACCAACGGCAATTACCCGCGAGAAATTACGCTCAATGAGGTCGGCCGTAAGTTGTGTGGCATGACCTGCACATTGCGTATAAAAAAGCTCGACACTAAACCTCGATTGATCGATAATTTCGCCAATCAGTTTGGGTAAATTATCCTTCTTAGAAGTACCCGACTTCGGGTTAATGATAAATGCGATTCTTTCCTTGCGGGTTATAGTCTGTTCCACAGTAAATGTTTTTTTGAACGTCTAAATAACATTTTGATTAAAAATCGGGACGAAGGTATAGAATTATTGAATAAATTATCAATCTTTCGTAATTGTTTAAGATTTATTAACTTTAAGTTAATAACCAGGTTATAACCCTTTATTTTCTTTACAAAAAAACAATATGTTAAAAAGAAACCACTACAAAACCGTAGTCTTGTCCGACATCCATCTTGGCACCAAGCACTCCCAGGCCAAAGAGGTTGTCCGTTTCCTGAAAAACAACACATGCGATAAGTTAATCCTTAATGGCGATATAATTGACGGATGGCAGCTTCGTAAAGGAGGCAACTGGAAAAAAAAACACACCCGGTTTTTTAGGGTTGTACTTAAAATGATGGAAAAACACCAGACCGAAGTTATTTATGTGCGGGGTAACCACGACGATTTTCTCGATAACATCCTGCCGTTTGTTTTTGGCGATATAAAAATCGTTAAGGACTACATCCATATCAGTAAAGGGCGTAAATTTCTGGTACTGCATGGCGATTTGTTCGATACCATTACTACGCACCTGCGTTGGCTGGCAAAGTTGGGCGATGTAGGTTATACGTTCCTGTTATGGCTTAATAAGTTCTATAATAATTACCGCGTACGCCGCGGATTACCTTATTTTTCGCTATCGCAGGCCGTTAAGCAAAAGGTTAAAGGAGCTGTTTCGTATATTTCCGATTTCGAAACCGAGCTGGTTAAGCTGGCACGCTCCAAAGGCTGTCAGGGTGTTATCTGCGGGCATATTCACCATCCTGCCATAACCATGTACGATGACGTCCTTTATATGAATTCCGGCGATTGGGTTGAATCGCTTACCGCTTTGGTGGAAGATTACCAGGGAGAGTGGAGCATCATTTATTATTCCGATTTAGTTAAGGAGGAACATCTTTAACTAATTGACGGTTGATTACCAGCTTGATTTAATAATACCAGCTTATTTATGCGTTTCTTATTTATTGTACAGGGCGAAGGGCGAGGACACATGACACAAGCCATTTCAATGCGCGATATTCTTGTCCGCAATGGGCACGAAGTGTTGGAAGTGCTTGTTGGTAAAAGCCGCGTGCGCGAAATTCCCCGTTTCTTTTTCGACAAGATTGAGGTTCCCGTTCATACGTACGAAAGTCCCAATTTTGCCGTTTCGCATAACAATAAAGGCATTCATGTTTACCAATCGATACTCCGCAATTTGTTCCGGTTAAATGTCTACTTTAAAAGTCTGGCATTTATTAACCGAAAAATTAAAGATTTGAAACCCGATGTGGTGATAAACTTCTACGAAATGCTTGGCGGATTTACCTGGATGTTTTACCGTCCAAAGGTGAAATACATTTGTATTGGGCATCAGTTTTTATTGCTTCATCCCGGGTTTGTATTTCCTTCCGGGAGGCATTTCCAAATTTGGATGTTGAATTTTTTAACCCGGTTAACGTCGTTTGGGGCCGATAAACAGCTGGCCTTATCGTTTGTTTCCATGCCCGACCTTCGTAAAAAAAAGATATTTGTTGTACCACCGCTTCTTCGTAACGAGGTTCGGGAACTTATCCCCCACAATGGTAACTATATTTTAGGATATATGCTCAATGCCGGTTATAGCGAGGAAATTATCCGCTGGCACAAGACCTGTCCGCAACAGGAAGCCCATTTTTTCTGGGACAAAAAAGATGTTCCCGAAGACCTCGAAGTTGAACCTAACCTCTGGTTCCACCGCATTAACGATGTAAAGTTTCTTCAATATATGAAAGATTGCAAGGGATATGCCAGTACGGCAGGTTTTGAATCAATTTGCGAAGCTATGTACCTGCGCAAACCTGTTCTTATGGTTCCTACCGCCGGGCATATCGAGCAACGCTGTAATTCGGTTGATGGCGTGAGGGCTGGAGCAGGCATTACGTCCGACGCATTCGATTTGGACAAGCTCATCGATTTTATTCCCACTTTCAACAACGCTGATCAGACCTTTGTGCACTGGGAACAGCAAGCCGAAGACCGTTTTTTAACGTTACTCACCCAATAGCGGCATTCACACGGTTGATTCATAATAAAATTATGCCCCTTCCGTTTTATCTCCACGGTTTATTCTATTTTTGACTGTTAAACCTGTTGGATGAGGAAATCATTACTTTGCATAGCTGCCTTAATGTTTTGCAGCGCAAGCTTTGCCCAGTTTGGGGGCAAGCACGTTTATGAATTTTTAAACCTGGTGAGTTCGCCAAGAGTGGCTGCACTGGGGGGCAAATACATTTCGTATGCCGACGACGACCTTTCGCTTTCCTACCACAACCCTTCCCTGCTGAACAACGATATGGTAAACCGTTTATCGCTTAACGCCGTGAGCTATTATGCGGGTGTAAAGTACGGATATGTGGGATATTGCAACCGTTTTTTCAAGAAGAACATCATGTCCGTTGGATTGCAGTACATCAATTATGGCACATTTACCGGAGCCGACGAAAATGGCTCCATTGCAGGCTCGTTCCAGGCTTCGGAATACAGTTTTAACATAGCAGTATCGCAGCCGGTTAACGAATATTTGGTTCTTGGGGCCGATGTAAGACCTATATTTTCGTTTTACGAGAACAATGTTTCAATCGGGCTGTCGTCCGATTATGGGATGACGTATGCCAACCCCGGAAAACTATATACGTTGGCCTTTGTAGTGCGCAACCTGGGCACACAGCTTAAACCATACACCACCGGAACCTATGAGACGTTGCCTGTTGAGCTTCAGCTAGGCTTTACCCAACAATTACGTTACGCGCCTTTCCGTTTCTCGGTAACAGCACAACATCTCGAAACGCCCGACATGTCCGTTTCTGACCTTGTTGATCCCAATGCTTCTCAGGTTTCGGCTACTGCCTCCAAACGACAAGTTGATAAGATGGCCGATATTGTTATGCGCCACCTGATTTTTGGTGTTGAGTTTTTTCCTTTCAAGAATTTTTATTTGCGGGGAGGATATAACTATCAGCGGCGACAAGAATTAAAACTGACAACCAGTGCAGGCGGAACGGGGTTCTCGTGGGGCTTTGGGTTGTCTGTATCGCGGTTTCAGTTAAATTATGGATGGGCTACGTACCGTTCGTCGGGCGGGTCGAACCATTTTTCTATCGCTACGGATTTGTCGACGTTTGGAAAGTCAACGAAAAAATGAACATCGAAATTCATCACGGGGTTTAAGCAATGAATTTTTAGGAGTTAGAAGGACTTCCCGCTGTTGTAGTTATTGATTTTCGGCATATCGAAGTTCATCCCGCATTGTTCGAAGCTTTTCCCGCACACATCGAAGGACATTTCGCACTGTTCGAAGTTCTTATCGCAAAGATAGTTGACCAATCCGCATACATCGAAGGCTTTTCCGCAGAGATAGAAGCTTAAACCGCACAAATCGAAGCCCATTCCGCGGAGATAGAAGTTCGTCCCGCGCACATCGAAGCTTTACCCGCACTGTTAGTTGACCGTTCCGCATACATCGAAGCTTTGTCCGTCCATATAGGAGTGTTGAACAACCTGTATAAAGCAGATGCCGCAAACTTAGTTGTTGTGTTGGAGGACAAAGGTATATCCGATACTAAGCTCGTTAGACAAACTTCATATTTTTTAAACAAACAAGCCTAAACAATTCAAAAATCACTATTTTAGTCATCGGTTATATCAGCGAATTTTAAAATACTTAGGCGAAAGGAAAAAAGATTAACCAACGCCAAAGTTTATGTCAATGATTTGAATACGGATATAATTGTAATGTAATTAGAGAAGTGTTGGCAAACATTGCAAAAAGCGATATTGATAAATTTAAACTACAATATGAGAACTAAACATTTATTGATAGGTCTATTTTTTTTACAAATAGCGCATTTAAGTTATAGCAAGGAAACTGTTCTTAAGGGATTGATTCCAAATTACAGGGAGTTAGATTCCACTGTTTACATGGATAAAAGCATTTCGGTAATTTATTTTGATAAATTAGGTAGGGATAAAATGGTTTCATCACTAATACAAAATGATGGTACATTTCAACTATCCTTTGACATTGAAAAAGTTCTGGACGTACAGATCAAATCTGGCACAGTATCTAATACTTGGGCTTTAGTTATTCCGGGAGATACTATTAACATGAATTTAAGATACAATATTTGCAATCAAAAATTCCAAGGGCTTCCTTCTCCATTTTATCAACCGGACTTTGACAATGCATTTGTTGGCAAATACGCTTTAATTCAAAAGCAGTTTTGGGATTTTACTTACAACTGGTTAATCAAAAATGAAATTGCTCAAAAATTATATAAAACGTCTGATCCACTAAATGAAAAAATAGGGCAAATACCGGCTATACTTAAACCCTATTTTGACTTGCATAAGGATAATCCCCTACTTTATGAATGGGGCGTGAATTATTTATTTTATGGTTTGTTAAATAACCTGATAAGAAACAATGTAACCCTAAATTATAAATCTATAGCATATCCATTCAGTGAATTAACAGAAAGTAGTGAATATTCTGTTTTTTTAGGGATGATGGGGCCTAAAATGTCCCAAAAGTATGGAAATCTAATACTTCATGATGTGTACAAAGCCGTAGCTAAAGGTCAGTTTTCACAAATCGATAAAGAAGAGAAAATGGCGTTTAATCATTTGTTTGATAATTCAGCTACATCAAAAGATACGGTAATATGCAAAAAAGTTCTTAAAAGAGTTGTAAGCTATATTGCTTTTAAGAATTTCAGTGATTCAATAGTTTTAGCTTATAACAAATCATTTTATAATGAGGTTTTACCTGATCATTTATCGGAACTGTTGTTAGCTAACGATATTATTGATAGATCGAAAAATATTTCTTTTATATCAATGTTACATAGCCAAGATTTAAGAGATTACGTAGCTAATATTCTAAATGAACCGACTTCAGCTAAAATAAACATAGCTGATTTTAAGTATTCAGGAAGTGCTATAATAAAGGACTTACTTAAAAAATATAAAGGACAGAATATTTATATTGATATTTGGGCAACCTGGTGCGGCCCTTGTAGAAGTGAATTTCAATACTATCCAGGATTAATCGAAAAATATCTTGGAAAAGTTGTTTTCGTATGTTTATGTGCATCATCCCCTGAGGAAACATTCAAGACCATAGTAAATGAACAAACTTTTAAAGTTGAGCATTATTTTTTAAGTGCAAGTCAATATGAAGAATTGCAGCATGAGTTTAAAATTGTTGCATTCCCACATTATATTTTGATAGATAAAAATGGGAACGTAAAGAATAATTCCTTTAGGCCTTCAAGTAAAGATGCTTTGGAGGGGGTACTTTGAAGATTTTAAAAGTAACATTTGCTAACACAGTGTATATATCATGCGGGTCTACTGATTTTCAATTCAGCGCAATTTGCAAGTTCTATTTCCGCTGACAAAGGTTTTTTACCGGGTAATGGGTTCGCGCCCATAATATCCCACACATCGCATGGCCCAATTATTGTAGGCAATAATATGGTAGTTTTCAAAATATAAATCATCATGAGGGAATTATTAAGGTTATTTGTAAAAAAGTAGCCCCTTGCGATTATTTTTGAATGTTATATCTTTGCGGGCTTCAAAATAAAGGTGGGTGCAGCGTAAGTCGCCTTTGTAACGGATAATTTATAGTAAAAGACAATACAGGCAATGCTTTGCCGTTTGGCATATAGCTAACAGAGAAATAAAGAAGTTAACAGATTATGGATTTTTCAAAGTCGTCGTTCATCGCATTTATTCAACAGGCATTTAAATACGGGTTGGTTGGGGTTGTAAATACGATCGTCAGCCTGGGAACTATTTTCATTGCGATGAAAGTAATCCATTGTTCGTACATCCTCTCGAACATTATGGGATACAGCGTAGGCATTGCCTGTAGCTTTTTCTTCAATAAACGGTGGACGTTTAAAAGCACCGGAAATGCACAGATAGAAATGTTAATATTTTTAGGTATCAGCGGGGTATGTTACCTTATACAGCTGGCCGGCCTAGTTTTTTTGAAAGAAGCTTTACATGTAAAAGCAGAAATTGCCCAGGTGTTAGCCATAGCTTTTTATACCATGCCTAATTTCCTGGGCAATAAATTTATTACGTTCCGCAATGCGGCAAGAGTTTCTTAGTTGTTATATTCGAAACAACGTATCCAGTCAATTTCCATCGAAGCCGGCACTTTGGGGTTTTCGCCATAAACTCCCGAGTTAAGGACAACATGCATTGGTTCGCTTGGAATGTTTGTTGTTTGGGTTTTTATTTCAACGTTGTTGATGCGCCATGTGAGTTTTTCGGGGGTCCATTCGAGGGAATAGATTAAGTACTTTCCGGTATAGGTCGAAGCTTTCAGCACCAATGATTCGTGGTTTGGTTTATTCGGGTCGGTATCCCAAAATGTGCTAAGCATTAATTTATTGCTGATGCATTTAAAGACGTCGATTTGCGGGGTTATGGTGTTTCCGGCAAGCCAAAAGGCGTGCATCACGTCATTACCCGGGTTGATTTTTATCTTAGCTTCAATTTTTCCATATTTCAGGCGAAAGTTGTTTCCCGAACATAATATCGCCGAAGTATAATCAAATTCTTTTGGGTTAAACCCATATATAGGGTTCCATTCTTTCCCTTTAATTTTTTCGGATTGTGTTGTAATCTTCGCCGTCGAATCGTTAATGGAGATGTTTTTTCCGTCGGTAAACAGATGCTTTTCTCCCGGAAGTGCATACGTGTCGTTGAGCACCATTTCACCCCAGTAGTAACGGGTAAGCCATTTTTCGCGATCGAGTTTGGCGTTGCTAAAGTCATCCTGAAAAGTAAGCTTCCATTTCTTCAATTCATTGAATTTGTCGGAATCTTTAACGCTCAGGTACCAGGTTATCTTGGGCGACTTTTTCAGTTGTTCGTATTCATCTTGTAATTGATATTCCTCGGTTTTGTTCCATTTACTTTTATCGAGCAGGTAAGCTTTGCGACTTTTAAATGCATCGGAAAGAATATATTTTTCGAGGGTTTCGTAATCGGTTATGGTTTTGGAACCGTTGAGTTTTTCAAATTGGGCCAGCTGTTTGGAGGCTTTCATTTTGTAATACATCCGGATGTCTTTTGACGAGGCCAGCTGATTGTATTCCTCTTCTTTTTTGTATTCCGGGGTATCTTTAAACCGAAGGCTTTCCACCTGTTTTTTCTTTTCGATGAACTGCGGCGATTTCACCACTTCCTCAAGCGCTTTATAGTGGCTGAGCTCTTTTGAATCGTATAGTTTCCTGAAATCGTCGAAAAGGTTACTGTTCCGCAAATGAAAGTAATGCTTATAAAGCGGCTGTTCCTTTTTCTTTTTGTGAGCGATGTATTTCTGGTGCACCTCATCGTTTGCCTCTTTTTTGCTTAAGGTTTTGAACTCGGGCGAATGCGTGTATTTCTCAAACGTTTCAAATTCAGAAATCTCGTCCGACAGGTAAAGCTTTTGAAAGTCGGCAAATTCTTTGGCATGTATAAATTTGAAATAGTTTTTTATTTCGTGGCTTTCAGCTAGCTTCTGAAACTCCTGTTGTTTGGCAAATTCCTCCGTCTTTTCCCATTTGTGTTTATCGTTAGCATAGGCTTTTGCCTTCTTAAACTGTTGCGATTCCACAAATGCTTTCAAAGCCTCAAAGTCAGCAATGGCTTTGGAACCGTTGAGCGACAAATATTGGGCATAAGCTACGGAGGCTTTGAACTTATAAAAGAATTTTATTTCTGCCGATTTCTTTAACCGGTAGTATTCGTTCTCGTTCCGTTCTTCTTCGCTGCCTTTAAAGACGAGGGCTTCGATTTGTTTTTTGCGTTCCGTAAATTCAGGCGAATTAACGTATTGTTCGAGATATTGAAAACGGGCGAGCTCTTCGGAGTTACTAAATTGAGTTAAGGCTTCGAATTCCTTAATTAACTCATTCCGAGTTGATTCAATTTTGTCGGTTTTAGGGTAAAATCCCAATAGAAATTTTAACGATGAGCTAGCCATTTGATACTGATATTGGTTTGTTTAAAAATGCGAATCCAACTGTAAATATAATGAATGATTTTTATACGAGACAAAACCCGATAAGTTTGTTGTATTTGCAGGGAATTTCAATGAATTTGCGGGTTGATAAAAAACGCCCGGAGAAATGATCTTCGGGCGTTTGTAAAATAATGGGAGAGTGTTGGGATTAAGAAGCCAACAACCTTTTTACAATTTCAGAGATGGTTTTGCCTTCTGCCTTTCCGGCAAGTTCTTTAGAGGCAACGCCCATTACTTTGCCCATATCGGACGGGGTTTTGGCTCCGGTTTTTTCGATGGCGGCTTTTACCACGGCTTCAATATCTTCAACCGACATTTGAGCCGGAAGATATGCTTCCATCACGGCAACTTCAATCAGTTCTTTTTCGGCCAGTTCAGGGCGGTTCTGTTCCTTATAAATCTCAGCCGATTCGCGACGTTGCTTAACCAGCTTGGTTATAATTTTCAGTTCGGCATCTTCGGTGAGTTCAACGCCGGCTTTTTCAGTTTTGGCCAAAAGGAAGGCAGCTTTAATAGCACGCAGCGCTTCGAGCTTGTCTTTGGGCTCTTTATTAAGCATTGCATGTTTAATATCGTCGTTAATTTTGTCAAAAAGGGTCATTATAAATTCTTTTTAAGGTTCAATTAATCAACATTGTCGTATAGGTACGAATTGTTCTGGCGTAGACGGATGTTGTTATCTTCGTCGGTGCTAAGCGAAAACTTCGAAATGGTGGTGTCGGTTTTTGGCTTTTGGTCAATCTTTACTTCCTTACGGATGTAAGCCGGCACGTTTTCCAATTCTTCAATGTTCGATTTTTCATCAACAGCTGTGTAGCCATTTTCTTTTAACCGGTTTAAAGGTTTTGGGGTAGCTAACGGTTCCTGGGTTTTTACAGGGTTCACTTTCACCTCGTATTCTGAGCGTTTTTCGTCAGAGAGGTCAAACGAAGGGCTTGGGTTGTTGATGTCAAATTCGATGGTGCGTTGTTTGATACCTTCGCTGTTTGTACGGTCTTTTACGCGAAGTTCGGAGTCGTTTGTAACCTGGTTTCCGTAGAGCGGGATACGTTTAATGGGCGATGGCTCCGGCTTTTTAACGGCATGAAGTTCCGGAATGTTGTTGGCGTCGAAACCGGTTGCGATAATGGTAACCGATACGCGGTCGCCCAAGGTATCGTCGATGCCTGTTCCCCAGATGATGAGCGAATCTTTGGAAATAGACTGAGTAACGTAGTCGGTGATGATTCCCACTTCGTCCATGCTGATTTCTTCGACGCCCGAAGCGATGTTGAGCAGGATACTCTTGGCGCCGGTGATGTCGTTGTTGTTAAGCAATGGAGAGGTAAGCGCCATTTGAATGGCTTTGAGTGCACGGTCTTCGCCTTCGGCAATCCCCGAACCCATGATAGATACACCACTGTTACGCATTACCGTCTGAACATCGGCAAAGTCAACGTTGATATATCCGTGCACGGTAATGATTTCGGCAATACCTTTAGCAGCCATCGCCAAAACATTATCGGCCATCGAAAATGCCTGCGACAGTTTCAGATTGCCGTACATCTCGCGAAGCTTTTCGTTGTTGATAATCAGCAACGAATCGACGTTCTCTTTAAGCTCGTTAATACCTTGTATGGCCTGCTGAAGACGCTGTTGCCCTTCGAACCTGAACGGAAGCGTTACGATGGCCACGGTAAGAAGTCCCATATCTTTGGAAGCTTTGGCAATTACCGGGGCAGCACCTGTTCCGGTACCTCCGCCCATTCCGGCTGTAATAAATACCATTTTGGTATTTTTGCCCAGAACATCCGAGATTTCATCAATACTTTCGAGGGCAGATTCCCGACCAATTTCGGGTTTATTGCCCGCGCCACGACCTTCGGTAAGCGATGCTCCCAACTGGATTTTAACACCAACGGGACTGCTTTCCAATGCCTGGGCATCAGTATTGCATATTACGAAGTTTACATCTTTAATACCCTGACGGAACATGTAGTTTACTGCATTGTTTCCGCCACCGCCAACACCCACAACCTTGATGATGGATGATTGGTCAACCGGTAGGTCAAAGTTTATCAGCTCTTCAGCCATAACGTGTCTGTTTTAGGTTATACTTTTTTAGAGCAAAGTGCCAAGCTGCCAGTGCAAGTTCTGCTACTCTGACTTTTGGCCATAAAGTTATTACATTTTACTACTATTGTCATCTACATCGAAAATTTCCGTGATGGACCTTTTCAATTTGTCAATCATATTGCTTTTAGGCTTGCTGCGTTCAGCACGTTCTTCGCGGACAGGAGCTGTCGGAGGAGTAGTTTCCACCATTACCGGTTCGGGTTTAACTTCAGGCTGTACTTTAACTTCAGGTTTGGCAACCGGACGCGGAGGTAAAACTTCTTCGATAGGCGGTAGCTTGTTGCCTTCCCATTCGGAATCGATAAATTCGTAGCCACGCATCAGCAATCCTACGCTGGTCGCAAACATCGGCTGGTTGATGTCGTCGGAAACGTTGCCTGCCAAATGGGCATTGGGGTAACCGATGCGCACGTCCATGCCGGTACGGAAACGTACCAATTGCTGCAGATGACGCAACATTGCCCCACCACCGGTGATGACGATACCTGCACTCAGCTTGTCCATACATTCCGAGCTTTCGATTTCGAACATCATGGCATCAATAATTTCTTCCATTCGGGCCTGAATAATGTAAGCCAGGCTTTTGAATGAAATCTCTTTGGAGTCGCGGCCCGAAATACCGGGAATGATAACCACTTTATCTTCTTCAGAAATATCGCCGAGCGATGAACCAAATTTTATTTTTAGTTCTTCGGCCTGACGCTCAAGAATTGCGCAACCTTCTTTAATATCTTTGGTAACCACGTTGCCCCCAAAAGGAATCACCGCAGTATGGCGGATTACTCCTTCGTGATATACGGCAATGTCGGTGGTACCGCCACCGATGTCAACCAAAACAACACCGGCTTCCATTTCGTCTTCAGTAAGCACGGCAGCAGCCGAAGCCAGTGGTTCGAGCATTACGTCGTGAATGCGGAGGCCTACACGGTTAACGCATTTTTCGATATTCTTAATAGAAGCAACGTTGCCGATAACGATGTGAAAGTTGGCTTCCAACCGTTTACCGGACATTCCAACCGGATTCTTGATGCCGGTTTCGCTGTCGACAATGAAGTTTTGAGGCAATACGTGAATGATTTCATCGCCCATCTCGATGGGGATTTTGTGCGCATCTTCAATGAGGCGCTTTACGTCGTCATTGGTGATTTCGTCGTCGTACGAATCACGGTTGATGTACCCGCGGTTTTTAACACTTTTAATGTGTTGTCCGGCAATACCCACAAAAACATCAGAAATTTTAGCTCCTGTTTTTTGTTGGACATCATTAACTACCGTTTGAATGGCGGCTACCGTTTCGTCGATATTTTGGACGACGCCACGTTTTACTCCTTTCGAAACGGTTTTGGTCATTCCGAGAATTTCAATTTTTCCGTTAGGGTTTCTTTTACCCAATACGGCCACAATCTTTGTGGTGCCAATGTCGATGGCTGCTACGTACTCTTTTTTAAAATTCATGGTTTATTCCCGTTTAGTACAGATAACTTGTCCTTTATATTTTAAATTTATTGTTTCGTATTTATTCCAACCCGTTGCCGGGAAGCCGTTTTTATAGAGGCTCATCAGGTTGCTGAATTTGGTCTCGCAGTCGCTGATATCACCAAAGATAATAAGATTTGAACCTACGCGGGGCACTAATTCAAAATCGCCCGACTGATTTACAAATATTTGCTGAATCTGGGCGTTCCAAAATTTATCGCCGGTGATAAACTTTGCTAGTTTGTATAGCTCGGCAAGGATGATGCGTCGTCCCTGCGCATTTTCTTCGAGGTCGATAACGTTAACTTTAAATCCAAGCGGAAACTTCGTCAGGATATTACCGTTTGCCACAATCACATCGGAGGTGTAATTGCCCGAAAATCGCATGATATAACCCTTGTCGTCGATGTAATAACTTGTGTTGTTATTGTCGATGACGCGAAGAATAGGGTTGCGTTGTCGGATTTCGATAACCACATTGCCATCAGAAGTCTTGTAAACTTCCGATTTTTCTACTGGCGGATAATCGTTCAGTACCGATTCGATGCTATCGAGGCATATCTTGTCGAAATTTTTCCCGACCAGCTTATATCCTTTGCGCTGCAATAATTTTTTAACGATTTCGTCGGAAACGAAGGCATTTTTGAGGCTGTCAACAATACGTACCTCTATGCCGGTGCATACCAGATGGGCTCGTTTTTTAACGACAAAGCCTACTGTTATAACCAGGTAAATGGCGATAACCGACCAGAGGATGATATATTTGACTTTCTTCATTCAGCTTTACGTAATAATATCTGTTTAATAGGCTCTACGAACGTATCGATATCGCCGGCACCCATGGTTATTAAAACCTCCGGAGTTTTCATGTTTTCAACAAAAGCAGTCAGATCCTTTTTGAGGCAGAGATGCTTGTTGGCGATGGTAACCTTGTTCAGAACCATTTCCGAGTTCACACCAGGGATAGGTTTTTCCCTTGCCGGATAAATATCGAGCAGGATGAGCTCATCCAGAAGGCTGAGGCTCTGGGCAAATTCATCGGCCAGATCCTTGGTACGTGAATAAAGGTGCGGCTGAAAAATGCCAGTTACTTTTTTGCCCGGAAACATGGCCTTTACCGACTCGATGGTGTAACGAAGTTCTTCGGGATGATGGCCATAATCGTCGATAAACACAAGATTTTCCGATTTAATATGATATTCGAAGCGACGTTTTACCCCGTGAAAATTTCCTAAGGCTTTGCATATCGACGTTTTGCTTACGTTGAGCAACCAAGCCATAGCAATGGCAGCAATAGAGTTCTCGACGTTGAGCAACCCTGGGAATCCAAGTCGGATATCCTTGATGGTAACTTGCGGAGTAACCACATCGTAGTGGTAATATCCGTTTTTAATTGTGATATTTTGAGCGTAAAAATCGGCAGGGCCATGCAACGAATAAGTATAAGCCTTAACACCGCCGGGTATGTGAATGGATTCGTCAATACCAATATCTTTTTTGATGACGGCAAACCCACCGGGCTTAATTTGCGCCAGAAACTGCTCGAAAGCTTTTCGGTATTCATCATACGTTCCGTAAATGTCGAGGTGGTCGGCATCCATCGATGTTACAATGGCAGCTTTGGGACTCAGCTGAAGAAACGAACGGTCGTACTCATCGGCTTCAACCACAACATAATTACTATGTTCCGAAAGAAGCAGGTTGTTACTGTAATTTAATGCAATACCGCCAAGAAAGGCATTACAGTCGAGGTGCGAATTTTTTAGCAGATGCGCCACCATAGTTGAGGTGGTGGTTTTGCCATGCGTACCGGCAATGCCAAGCACATCCTTCGAATGGGAGATGATACCCAGAACTTCGGCACGTTTTTTTATTTCGAAACCTTCAGCACGGAACCCGTTGAGCTCCGAATGGTCGGCAGGAATAGCAGGCGTGAAAACCACCAAAGTTGTGCCTTTATTGCGGAAAGCTTCAGGAATGTCCTGAATATCGTCGGTATAATGGATGGCGATACCTTCGCTTACCAGCTCTTTGGTCAGTGCGGTTTCGGTACGGTCGTAACCGGCAACATTTTTATTCAGACTATGAAAATATCTTGCCAGGGCGCTCATGCCAATGCCGCCAATCCCCACAAAATAAACGTTATGTATCTGTTCTAAGTCCATTCGTTTTTTCTTAATCGTAACAGAAATGTCTGTTGCGCTTATTCTTTTATTAGTTTTAATACTTCTTCGGCGATGCGTTTTGCCGAATCGCGTTTTGCCATTTTCGAGATGTTTTCCGAAAGCTTGGCTAAAACTGAATCATTAGTAATGAAGAACAAGGCTTTATCGATGAGCATGGTTGAAGCTTCTGCATCAACGATAAGGCGGGCTGCATCTTTATCAACCAAGGCTTGTGCATTTTTTGTTTGGTGGTCTTCGGCGACATTGGGCGAAGGAACAAGTACCGCGGGTTTGCCAACTAAGCAAAGTTCGGAGATAGTTCCTGCACCTGCTCTTGAAATAACCAGGTCGGCAGCAGCATAAGCCAAATCCATGCGCGAAATAAAGTCGTAAACTTTAATCTGTGACAGGGTGCGTTTTTTAGTATCTTCCAAAATTTCAGTATAATATCTTGAACCGGTTTGCCAGATAACCTGTACGCCCGATACGAAAAGCTTTCCGTAATGGTCACGGATGCTTTGGTTGATGGTAAATGCCCCGAGGCTTCCGCCCAACACCAATAATGTTTTGCGATTTGGGTCGAGGTTGAAAAATTCGATGGCTTCAGCGCGTTTCCCGCTAATATCTTCTAAATCCTGACGAACAGGGTTTCCGGTAAGGATAATTTTTTCGGCAGGGAAGAAACGTTCCATATGTTCGTATGCAACACAAATTTTGTATGCTTTTTCGGCAAGCAAGCGATTGGTAACCCCGGCATACGAATTTTGTTCCTGCAAAAGAGTAGGAATACCCATTGATGAGGCAATTTTAAGGACTGGCCCACTGGCATATCCGCCAACACCAACTACGGCATCGGGCTTAAATTTGCGGATGACCTGTCGCGCGCGAATAAGGCTGTATGCCAATTTGGTAACAACAACCAGATTTTTTAACGATAACTTACGCTGAAATCCACTGATGGGCAATCCTATGATGGGATATCCGGCTGCCGGGACTTTCTGCATTTCCATGCGTCCTTTGGCTCCAACAAACAGAATATCAATTTCCGGGTCAATGGCTTTCAGGGCATTGGCAATTGAAATGGCCGGAAATATGTGTCCTCCGGTGCCTCCTCCGCTGATTATAATTTTAGTTTTCTTGTTCTTCATCTTCGTCTATATCTGAAGTTTGTTCGTCCGTATTTGTAGTCTTATCTTCCGGGATAAGGGGCTCTAAAGCCTGTGTTCCGTTGCTTACGCTCAGGATGATGCCTAATGAAAAGCAGGTAAAAAGCATAGAAGTTCCGCCCATGCTCACCAGCGGCAGCGTTTGCCCGGTTACCGGGAAAAGGTTAACCGCAACCGCCATATTAACCATTGCCTGAAACATTAGTATTAATGTCAGTCCAATGGCCAAAAAAGCTGGGAATGTACGCTCACTTTTCCGCACAATAATACCTGCCCGAAAAAGCAACCAAAGATAAAAGAATAAGACCACCACTCCGCCAACTAATCCATATTCTTCAATCACGATAGCATAAATAAAATCGCTGTAAGGGTGGGGTAGGAAGTTTCGCTGCGTACTGTTTCCGGGGCCTTTGCCGATAATTCCACCAGTTGCGATGGCTATCTTACCTTGCTCCACCTGAAAGCTGTCTTCTCCCGAAGCAAAATTTTCGATACGGTTTTTCCAGGTTTCAATACGGCCTTGCTTATGAAGCAACAGGGCTACGCCAATAAATAAAGCAACCAGCAAGAAACCTACGGCAAACAAAGCAAAAATATGTTTTACGCTTACCCGTCCTACAAACATCAACACGATGGATGCTGTAAACAGGATTGCTGCAGTACTGAAGTTTGCGGGCAGAATAAGAAGGCAGATAATGGCAACCGGTATAATGAGCGGGATAAACGCTTCCTTAAAATTTTTGATGTTATCCTGTTTCAGTGATAACGTGCGGGCAACGTACATCATCAGCGCGAGCTTGGCAAAATCGGAAGTCTGGAACGGAATTCCAAGTCCCGGAATGGTAAGCCAGCGTGAGGCGTCGTTGAGGTGGCGACCAAATACGAGCGTAGCCAATAGCAACGGAATGCTGACAAGGAAAAACACTGCCGACAACCGTGAATAATAACGGTACGGAATGTTCTGGGTGACAAACATGATGACCAATCCGATAAATAGAAAGCTAATATGCCGCAGAATGTAAAATGCAGTATTCCCGTTTTGGGCCTTGTAAGCCAACGTGCCGGTTGCACTGTACACCGCCAGTATCGACAATATGCACAGCGAAATGATTACCGCCCATATTACGGCGTCGCCTTTGAAATATTTTCGGAATGTTTCGGTCATTCTTTATTTAAAGTTTTAGGTATTGGGCATTGGATCAGAGAATTTGTTAATTCCTAAATCCAATACCTAATTATTATAATTCGCGTACGCTATCTTTAAACTTGCGGCCGCGGTCTTCGTAATTTTCGAATAGGTCGAAGCTGGCGCAGGCCGGCGAAAGTAATACGGTATCGCCATTTTTAGCCAGTTGGTACGAAGCTTTGACGGCTTCATCCATCGAATGCGTGTCAATGATAGTCGGAATAATATCTTTAAAAGCTTTGATAATCTTGGTATTGTCAGCCCCAAGACATACAATGGCTTTTACCTTTTGTTTTACCAGGTCGAAAAGTTCGGAATAATCGTTTCCTTTATCTGTTCCGCCAACAATCCAAACCGTAGGGTTTGCCATGCTTTCGAGCGCATACCAAACAGAGTTCACGTTAGTAGCCTTCGAATCGTTGATATAGTCAACGCCATGGATTTTAAGCACAAACTCCAGTCGATGCTCAACGCCTTGAAAATCGCTCAGGCTTTCGCGGATGATTTCCTTGCGGATGTCGAGTACCCGCCCGGCAATGCCCGCAGCCATAGAGTTATAGGTGTTGTGCTTACCAAGTAGCGAAAGCTCGTCGAGTGAAATAGCGAAGTCGGTATCCCGATAATTGATCGTGATATTGTTATTTTCGACATAAGCGCCTGGCTTATTTTTTTTGTTCAGCGAGAATGGTAATTTCTGTGCAGTAACCACGATTTGTTCCAGTTCCCGGATGGTTATTTCGTCATCGGAACAGAAAATGAAATAGTTTTCTTCCGTGAGGTTCTGCGTAATGCGGAACTTAGAGTTTACATAATTCTGCAACTGATAATCGTAACGATCCAGATGATCGGGGGTGATATTCAGCAGGATGGCAATATCGGCACGGAAATCGTACATATTGTCGAGTTGGAAGCTGCTGAGCTCAATCACATAATAATCATAATTTTCGGTAGCAACCTGCATGGCAAAGCTATGACCGATATTCCCCGCCAGTCCTACGTTTAATCCCGCTTTTTTCAGCATATGATGAATGAGCGAAGTGGTGGTGGTTTTACCGTTACTTCCGGTGATGCAAATTTTCTTTGCCGAGGTGTATCGTCCGGCAAATTCAATTTCGGAAATGATGTGAATGTCTTTTTCCTTCAGCTTTTTAATCATCGGTGCTTTATCCGGAATGCCAGGACTTTTGATGACTTCCGAGGCATTAAGGATGAGGCTTTCGGTATGTTGCGATTCTTCGAACGGAATGTCGTACGAAGCCAGTAATTCTTTATATTTTGGTTTGATGGCCCCGAAATCCGAAACAAAAACATCAAAACCCTGTTTTTTTGCCAGTACAGCTGCGCCAACGCCACTTTCGGCTGCTCCTAGGATAACGATTCTGTTATTTTCTTTCATAACAAAGGCAATTATCTGATTTTTAAAGTTACAATAGTTAAGATAGCCAGCATGATACCGATAATCCAGAAACGAGTCACAATTTTGGCTTCGGGATAACCTTTCATCTGGTAATGATGGTGAAGCGGGGCCATCTTGAAGATACGCCGGCCTTCGCCATATTTTTTCTTGGTATATTTAAAATAAGCTACCTGAATCATTACCGAAAGATTTTCGGCAAGGAAAATTCCGCAGAGTAATGGAATCAGCAATTCTTTACGGATGAGGATGGCGAAAACACCGATAATACCGCCGAGTGCAAGACTTCCGGTGTCGCCCATAAAAACCTGCGCGGGGTATGTGTTATACCACAAAAATCCTACCGTAGCCCCGATGAATGCACTGATAAACACTACCAGTTCGCCCGTGTTAGGCAGGTACATTATATTTAAGTAATTGGCATAAATTAAGTTACCCGATACGTAGGCAAGAATCCCGAGTGTAGTCCCGATAATCGCCGACGTTCCGGAGGCCAGCCCGTCGAGCCCGTCTGTGATGTTTGCCCCGTTGGATACGGCGGTAACAATCACAATGATAACCACAACCATTACCAACCAATACCAATCTTTGGCATATTGGCCCATAAACCCGATAAGCCTCGAATAACGGAACTCGTGGTTTTTCACAAAAGGAATAGTGGTTGATGTGGTTTTATAATCGCGGGCAATGTTAGTGGGTTTAAACATTGCTTCGTTAGGATTTACGGCATTTCGCATTTGTAGGTGAACGGCAGGAGTGGCTGTCTTTTCACGAACCACGGTCTGGGGCGAAAAGTAAAATGTTAACCCAACAATAATGCCTAATGTAATTTGTCCCAACACTTTAAATTTACCCTGAAGGCCTTGTTTATCTTTTTTGAAAACCTTGATGTAATCGTCTACAAATCCGATAAGTCCCAACCATACGGTAGTGATAATCATCAGGATAACATAAACATTTTTCAAATCGCAAAACAACAGCGTGGGTACCAGCAACGAAATCAGAATGATAATTCCCCCCATGGTAGGCGTGCCTTTTTTCTGCATCTGTCCTTCGAGACCAAGGTCGCGAACTGTTTCGCCGATTTGTTTATATCGCAGATAATCGATAATTCGTCTTCCGATAAACAACCCGATTAACAATGAGGTGATAATAGCCAGCGATGACCGGAACGAGATGTATTGAAACATACGGGCGCCCGGAAAATCGAGCTTGTCAAGGTATTTGAATAAGTAGTACAGCATATTAATTATTGCTTAGCATTTGAAACTGTTCGCGAACTATTTCTCTATCGTCAAAATGATGTTTAACCCCCTTTACTTCCTGATAATCCTCGTGTCCTTTGCCGGCAACCAGAATGATGTCGCCTTTCTGAGCCAACATACATGCTGTACGGATGGCTTCGCGGCGATCGGTAATATTCAGAACTTTGCGCTGATTTGTCGCATCAATGCCGGTCATCATCTCGGCGATGATTTCGGTCGGTTCTTCGCTCCGCGGATTGTCGGACGTGAGGATAACCTTCGAGCTGTTGTCTGCAGCGATTTTTGCCATTTCCGGACGTTTGGTACGGTCGCGGTCGCCGCCACATCCTACCACGGTAATCAGTTGTTCCTGTCCGGTTCGTATCTGGTTGATCGTCTTTAGAACATTTTCGAGAGCATCGGGGGTGTGGGCATAATCTACAATTGCCGTTACTCCCGAGTTGGAACGAATGGTTTCGAACCTTCCGGATACCGAGGTGAGGCTGGAAATTATTTTTAAGATTTCGATTTTTTCTTGGTCGAGCAATACTGCACTTGCGTAAACTGCCAACAGGTTGTGGGCATTAAACTCACCGATGAAATGAGTCCAAACGTCGGTGCCATCGATTTGAAGCTGCATTCCTTCAAATTGATTGTCGATGATTTTACAACGGAAGTCGGCCATCGAGCGAAGCGAATAGGTTTTCACCGAAGCTTTGGTGTTTTGTACCATTATCATTCCGTTGCGGTCGTCGAGGTTGGTTAGGGCAAAGGCGTCTTTAGGCAAATCGTTAAAAAACTTTTGTTTAGCCTTGATGTATTCGTCAAAAGTTTTATGGAAATCAAGATGATCATGGGTGATGTTCGAAAAGATGGCGCCTGCGAATTTCAACCCTGCAATACGGTGTTGCACAATGGAGTGCGAGCTAACCTCTATGAAGCAATATTCGCAGCCTTCGTAAACCATTTCGGCCATGAGGCGGTTAAGCTGAATAGCATCGGGTGTGGTGTGCGTCGATGCAACTTCGCGGTCATTTACATAATATTTAACAGTTGAAATTAGCCCAGCCTTAAAGCCCAGTTCTTTAAACATATGGTAAAGCAGGGTTACCGTGGTGGTTTTGCCGTTTGTACCGGTAATGCCTACCAATTTCAGTTTCGATGAAGGATTATCATAAAATGCCGAAGCGATGTACCCCAGAGCTTCGGATGCATCCGCCACCACCACAAATGTAATATTTGCGGGAGCATTGACCGGAATTTCTTCGCAAACTACGGCTACTGCACCTTTTTCAATAGCCATGGAAATAAAATTATGCCCGTCGGTTTGGGTGCCGCGTGTTGCAATAAACAAACTGCCCAGCGTAACTTTTCGCGAATCGAAACAAATATCGCTGACCGATATGCTATCGTCTCCGGTAAGCTGTTTGATAACAACGGGTTTTAGTATGTCCTTCAGTGTCTTCATTTCAGTTTTTTTTATGCTTTAGCAGGATGAATATGTTATCCCAGACTTAATGTCAAATAAATAGTTTCACCGGTTTTGATTCTTGTTCCGGGCATGATGGACTGGGCGGTAATCCGTCCGCGACCTTTAACTACTACTTTTAGCCCGGCATTTTCGAGCAGGAACAACGCATCGCGCAAACCCATGTCTACCACGTTGGGCACAAGGCTTGGGGTTACCGTCCTGCTAGTAAAGGCAACGTCCTTGTCCTTCTTGGAGGTTGTAACCCACTCGGTGCGGTTTTTGTTGCCTGTTACTTCAATGTCGAGTTTATCAAAAATATAGCTCAAATCCTGTTTTTTCCCAGCTTTCGACACCGGAATATCTACGGGCGATTTTCCGGGTTTTAGCACCGGATGCATGGCCAGGCTTGTGGCATAAACCTTTTCGGCAATTTCCTTAAATACCGGACCGGCAACCGAAGCTCCATAATATTCACTGTTGGAAGGTGAGTTTACCACTACAATGCAGGAATATTTAGGGTTATCGGCAGGAAAATAACCCACAAACGAAGCTTGATAGCTGATGCCGTCTTCGCTTTTGTATCCGAATTTTTGTTTGGCAATCTGTGCTGTCCCTGTTTTTCCGGCAATTTTAACTTTGCAGTTTGGCATGCTGAGGTTTTTGGCGGTGCCTTCTTCCACAACCCCTTCGAGCATTTCTTTTACTTTTTCGAGAGTTGAGTTGGAGCATATTGATGATTCGATAACATCAGGACCAAAGGTTTTAACCGTTTTGCCGTGATAAAGAATTGCTTTTACAAATCGGGGCTTTACCATTTTGCCATCGTTGGCAATGGCGTTATATAGTGTAAGCGTATGAATGGGCGCCAGTTTTACTTCATAACCAATTGACATCCAAGGGAGAGAAATACCTGACCAGTGTTTGTCGCCGGGGTATTTAATTTCCGGGGTTCCTTCACCACGAATTTCGAGGTTGAGCTTCTGGTTTAATTTCATGCCATAAATACGGTCAATAAATTGACGTTCCTTACCGGTATAATATTTGGTAATGATTTTAGAAACCCCTACGTTCGATGAATGTTCGAATACCTGTTTTACAGTAATTTTGCCAAGACCTTTATCTTCGCTGTCTTTCATCTGTTTTTCGTAATAAGACACAGTTCCGTCGCCGGTGTTTACGGTGTCGGAAAGCTGAATATATCCATCTTCGAATGCAGCCATTAAAGAGGCCAATTTAAACGTAGAGCCCGGTTCTGTGGTTTCACCGATGGCATAGTTATAGGTTTCGCGGTAATTCCCGTTGGCATCTCGCTCCAGATTTGTGATGGCCTTAATTTCGCCGGTGCTCACTTCCATAAGTACGGCGCATCCGTGGTGTGCGTTGTGTGACTGGAGTTGTTTGCGAAGCGCATTTTCGGCCACATCCTGAATGTTTACGTCGAGGGTTGAAACAACGTCGTTACCGTCTTGAGGGTCCACTTCGTTATCATCGTTAACAGGCATCCAAACGCCGCCCGAGAGACGTTGCATGAGCCGTACGCCTTTTACACCACGTAAATACTGGTCAAATCCGCCTTCGATGCCCACCACATTGCCCGCATCACTCTTGCTTAGGTAACCAATGGTACGCGAAGCCAAACTTTGATGAGGCTGAAACCTTACATTTTCCTGCATGGCAATCATCCCGCTTTTGTTTTTTCCCAACCGGAACAAGGGAAAGGTTTTGAGCGTTTTTAACTGATTGAAGTCCACCTTCCGGCGAACGAGATAAAATCGGCGACCTTCTTTATAGGCCTGTTGCATGTCTTTTTTATAGGCGTTTGAAGATTTATCTTTAAACAATTTTGAAAGACAAAGCGACAGAGAGTCAAGATTTTCCTGAAAAACTTCTTTTTCGAGACCTCTGGCTTTCAGGTCCATGCGGATTTCGTAAAAAGGGATACTGCTAGCCAGAAGTCGCCCATCTGTAGCCAGAATATCGCCACGATTAGGAGAAATGGTAATATCTTTGAGCGTAATTGCTTTGGCTTTCTCGCGGTATTTAGGGCCTTGTACAAACTGAAGGAATATAATCCGGCCAATGATAACAAAGCCTAAAAGCAAAAAGCAAAAATAAATAATCCCTGCCCGAAATAATATTTCTTTTTTAATTGACATTGTTTGTATTCCCTGTTGTTGTTTGATGCAATTTACAGATTTACAGAGGCCTATTTTGCTATTTTTTGATTTTGATAGGAGGCGTTGTTGATTCTTCCAGTCCAAGTTGTTCCTGATTTACCATCTTTATCACTTCGGACTGTTTACTGATAAACATGAGCTCCGAGGCGGTGGTTATGGATTCGGCGCGCAAATCTACAACTTCCTGTTGCAGCTTGGTCATTCCACGAATTACTTTTTCAGCGTGGTAACGGTTACCTATATATATAGCAGCCAAAAAGCTCAGAAAGAAAATAAAAGGCAATTGTTGCGACAACGTTTTGCGAGTAAGAATAGTTCCGTCAATTAATTCCTTGATTGACGCTTTCTTATATTCCTTACTCTCAATCTTAGGGTCGATAAATTCTTCTACTTCTTCTTTGGACTTTGCTTTTGCCATCGCTTGTAACTATTTGATATTATTGTTTTTCGCCAATTCTCAGTTTTGCACTTCTCGACCGGGTATTGGCTACAAGTTCTTCTTCTGAAGCAGTAATTACTTTGTTATTCAAAGCTTTAAACGGTGCTATCGGATTTCCGAAGAAATCCTTTTCGATTTTTCCTTCGAAATTTCCGCTTTTAATAAAGTTTTTGACCAACCGGTCTTCGAGTGAATGGTAGGTGATTACCACCAACCTGCCTCCCGGATCCATAACCTCGCTACAATGAAGAAGCATCATTTTTAAGGATTCGAGCTCCCGGTTAACCTCTATGCGCAAGGCCTGATAAACTTTGGCCAGATACTTATTTTCTGCTCCCCGTGGGATACAATATTTAATCGCTTCAATCAACTGCTCGCTGGTTTGAATCTTTGTCTGCGCCCGATAGGCAACAATGGCATAAGCTAATTTATGGGCATTGTCAACTTCTCCGTACTCCCTGAAAAGGCTTCGGAGCTGAATATCGGTATACTGATTGAGAATTTCGCTTGCAGTGATGTTGGCCGAAGGGTTCATCCGCATGTCGAGCGGCGAGTTGCCCTGAAAGGTAAAACCTCGCTCCACCGTGTCGAAATGGTGCGACGAAACGCCCAAATCGGCAAGTAACCCGTCTATTTTCGCGATGTTGTTGAACTTCAAAAAGTTTTTCAGAAACCGAAAATTGCCCCGACAAAAGATAAATCTTGGGTCGTCAATCTGGTTTTCCATGGCATCGGGATCCTGATCAAAACTGACCAGTTTGCCTTCGCCCATCCGGTTCAGGATTTCACGCGAGTGCCCGCCACCTCCGAACGTAACATCGACATAAATCCCACCTGGTTTGATATTCAACCCTTCAATACTTTCGTTAAGTAAAACCGGTGTGTGATATGTCGTCATTCGCTTGGTTTATTAATATTTCCGCCTAGTATTTTGTCGGCAAGTGCACCAAAATCGGCAATTTCTTCGCTGGTCTTATCGTAAAGTTCTTTCGACCATATTTCTATTTTTCCCAGTTGCCCGGCCAGTACAACTTCCTTTTCTTTGCCGATGTCCACCAGGTTTAATAAGCGAGAGGGAATTACAAACCGGTTATTGCTATCTGTTTCAACTTCAGCGGTATCTTTAAAAAATTCGCGTAGAAACCGGTTGTGTTCTTTGTTATAGGGATTGATGTTTTGCCTGATGAGCTGGTTTTGCCTTTCCCATTCGTCCATAGGATAAAGTACCAGGCATTTTTCATAAATATCTTTTTTAATGACAAACCTATCCTGGGCGGCCTGCGGCATCTGTTTTTTAAATGCAGCCGGCAACATTACACGCCCCTTAGCGTCTATTTTACAGGTGTAATCGCCGATAAATATTGTCATTACTAATTGATTATAATCGCGATGTAAAAATATATAATTTCCATCCACTTTTTACCACATTGTTCCACTTTTTACCACATTGTTGATAACTTTTTAATTGCTTGTGTCTGGCTTTCAGCATATAGTTTGATCCAAATATAGCCCACAAGTAAGAATATGACTGATTCTAAGTTAAAAGATGCCGTCCAATATTAATAGTGCTTTCCAAATAGAAAAATGACATTTATGAAGATTATATTACTTAGGCGCAATAAATACTGACAATAAGCACATTAAAAATACATTCGAGTTACCAATACGCAATACAATAATACATTAAAATATTTACTTTGTATTATTTATTTTAGTTTCACGCAATTTTGTAATACAAATTTTATATATTTATACATTCGTATTACAAAAAATGCTTTTCAATGAGTAATCCTAAAAGTTTAAGATTTGACCGTATCTTAACCAGTAAAATTGAAAAAAACGCACAAAACAAGAGCGTCACTTTCTCTAAGAGTGTTGTTGAAATTTTAGAAGATTATTTCACTTTTACGCAGGAAGTCACTTATGAATTAGACGGCATAAATTACTACCCTATCCACTTAACAAACGAAGAACTTATCATGATTATGGACGAGTTTCTTTCTCAAATTAGTGATGGATCTAACTGCCAAGTAAAAGTAAGGAAAGATAGTGGAGGAAAAGGTATTGACTTTCAAGTGAATTTCTATTCGGAATATAAATCTAAAAACATTAAAAAAATAAGATATACATTTTCAATAAATGCGAATTGGAAACTAGCCAATGTAAACAAGCACTGGATTTCAGAGACAAGTGAAATCCAGAAGGAATTATTTAAAGGAATGCCTGAGTTGAAAATTCATACAATCAATAACCTTTTACAAGATAGCCTAAAATCCAATTACTCCCCAGAGGTTAACTCAAATTTTAAAGAAGACAGCTGGAAAACTCTATTTGAAAAAAAATATCCAATATTGAAATTAATTTAGAATAGCATAAAAACTATCAGATTTGCAATTCACAGTGTTGCCAATTACCAAACATTTTCAGGTGACTTAAAATATCTCTTTAATAAACTAATCAAGTTGATTATTTATTAGAGCCAAATTATAATTTAAACCTTCCTTTCCGTGATGATTTTTTCCGACAGCTAATTGCATTGAGATGTTGAACTGTTGTAGTTAGTTGATCTGAAAAATGTAGACTCCTATAGTGATTCATTAGATTAACGAAAGTAAGCAATCTTCGAAAGATATCTTTCCCCACTGTAAATTACCAACATTAAGTTTTGCTTATTTGTCGTTTTATCTGTTCCACTTCCCGGGTAAGATCCAACAATTTTTCCCGCATCATTTCATCCGGGTTCGATGGGTTGGGAATTTCGGAACTTATAAAATTGACAAACCGCCAAACCTCCCTGATGTCAGTAACCTTAACATCATACGGTTTATATAGCGGATTAAGTGAATAAAGCCGAAGAATCCCCTCGTCTTGAATAAGGTTATCCACCACTTTAAACACCACCCCGTCGTCTTGTGTTAAGATGATGTAAGCCTTCCCGCTCTGTATCGAATACCAGTCCTGCACAAAATCGCCCGTAATCCATGCACCTTCAGGAATGGGCAGCATCGAATCCCCGCTTATCTGAAACGACCGGTATTTGCGGTTTGGTGAGAGAAAAGGAAGCTGAAACCTGGGCAGGTCATGGATATATTCCGGGTCGGCATACCCCGTTACATATCCGGCTTTGGCTTTCTCCGGTACAAGTTCTATATTTTCATTGTTCGAACGGTCGGTCGTCTTTGAGAGAATCCTCAGTTGACTGCCCCGGATGTAAACATCGTTGCCCCGTTCCAGTTCCGACAGTTGAAACTCCGACAGCTTGGATAAATCTATCTTCAATAACGTATCAATGGCTATCCCGAAGTAATTGGACAAAGCAATCAACACTTCAATACTCGGCTTCGAATTTCCAACTTCAATACCCGTATAGGTCGAACGTTTTATGTTGACCGTAAAAGCGACATCGTCCTGCGTCCGTTTTCGCCTCTTTCTCAATAATGAAAGGTTTTCAGCCAGATAGATTTCCATGATAGAACTCTCAAATTTTAATGATTGATGGAGCTAAATTATAAAGAATAGTTTATATTATCAACAAATAAAATGTTGGTAACACAAACATTAATACCCGCTAAAAACAACAGGAGGGCAGCGTCATGAATACTGAATATCAAAGAAATATACTCCATTTGGATTTGGACTCGTTTTTTGTTTCCGTCGAACGTTTGCAGAACCGAGACTTTGAAGGAAAACCCATCATCATCGGAGGAAATTCCCAGCGGGGCGTGGTGGCCAGTTGCAGCTACGAGACAAGGCGCTACGGGGTACATTCGGCCATGCCCATTAAAATGGCTTTGATGTTGTGCCCCGATGCCATTGTCATTCGTGGTGATATGGAGCTTTACAGCAAATATTCCAATATCGTTACCGATGTCATTGCCGAGAGTGCCCCGGTGTACGAAAAAGCATCCATCGACGAGCATTACCTCGACATTACCGGCATGGACAAATTCTTTGGCTGTCTGAAATGGTCTAAGGAGTTGGGCCAGAAAATTATTAAGGAAACCGGCCTTCCCATTTCCTTCGGTCTATCTGTCAATAAAACCGTCTCCAAGATTGCCACCGGCGAAGCCAAACCCTTTGGAGAATTGTACGTCAACCAGGAGAATGTTTCTCCATTTTTAGCCCCGCTTTCGGTAAAGAAAATTCCAATGGTAGGTGCTAAAACCTATGGCATTTTAAGGGACATGGGCGTGGAAAAAATTCTCACTCTGCGCGAAATCCCGATGGAACTGATGAGCCGTCTGTTGGGGCAAAACGGGATAGAGATTTGGAAACGCGCCAATGGCATCGACAACACCCCCGTGCAGCCTTATTGGGAACAAAAATCGATGAGCACCGAACGCACGTTTGAGGAAGACACCATGGACATTGACATGCTTAACCACTTATTGGTAAAAATGGTGGAAGGGCTCTGTTTCGAATTACGTTCGGATCAAAAACTGACATCCTGCGTGACGGTTAAAATCCGCTATTCCAATTTCGATACGCATACCCAACAAAAACGGATACCATACTCAGCCTTCGACCATTCATTGTTGGAAGTCGTTAAAGAGCTTTTCAAAAAGCTATACCAACGCCGCATGATGATTCGCCTCATTGGAGTCCGTTTCTCCGGACTGGTGCACGGCACCCAACAGCTAAACCTTTTTGAGGATACGGTGGAGAAAGTAAACCTTTACCAGGCATTGGACAGGATACGAAAACGGTACGGAAAAAATGCCGTCGGTAAAGCAATCGGGTAGATATAGTATTCATCCCCGCATTTTCAAGGAGGGGCCAGGGGAGGTTTTCTTCATCATTGGATAAAACTCACATTCTTCTTATGTCAAACTTATGTAATCCACCTGGTTTGTCGTAAATTTATACAACCTCATCCATTTTCCTCGGTATTAATCCCCGCATTTTCAAGGAGGGGTCTGGGGTGGTTTAATACGAATAATTAATTACAAATGCTTTTCGCATGTCATTCCAATTATAGCTTGTTATTTGGAACCCAAAAGGTGGAAAACCTCGTGGGCAGGGCTAAAGAACTGGGTATCCCTGCACTGGTCCTGACCGACATCAACAATTCCTCTGCCTGCCTCGATTTTGTGAGGATATGCCGCGAAAAAGGTATCAAACCCATTTGCGGAATCGAATTTCGTACCGACGACCAATGGCTTTATACCTGCATTGCCCAAAACAACGAAGGGTTTAAAGAGATAAACCACTTTTTAAGCGATTGTAACCTCTCCAAACGCCCTCTGCCGACAGCCCCTCCGGAGTTTTCCAATGTCTTAGTGGTTTTTCCTTCCGAAAGCATTCCGGTCGAAAATCTTAAAGAATATGAATTTATTGGCATTCAACCGCACGAGATAAACCGGGCATTGCTCGTTTATCCGCGAGCCCACCATAACAAGCTCCTGGCTTTTTACCCCGTAACATTTCAGTCTCCCAACGAATACGAATTTCACCGGCACCTGAGGGCTATCGAACATAATATCCTCCTTTCGATGTTAAAACCTCATCAAACTGCCAGGCCTTCGGATGTTTTAATTTCTCCGGACAACCTAAAAAACTTGTACCAGGCTTTTCCTGCCCTTGTCACCAATGCTGAACAGCTATTACAGCAATGTTCGTTTGAATTCAACTTTTCTACGCCCAAAAACAAACAGGTGTTTTCCAACAGTCGATATCACGATAAACTTCTTTTGGAAAAACTTGCGTTCGAGGGCATGGTTTACCGGTACGGAACCAATAATGCAGAAGCCGAACGACGGCTCCGCAACGAACTGGAAGTAATTGACAAACTGGGCTTTTCAGCTTATTTTCTGATAACCTGGGATATGATACATTTTACCATGTCGCAGGGCATCTATCATGTAGGTCGAGGAAGCGGCGGAAACAGCATTGTGGCCTATTGCCTGCGTATTACCGACATCGACCCGGTGGAACTGAACCTCTATTTCGAACGCTTCATCAACCCGCAGCGTACCTCCCCTCCCGATTTCGACATCGACTATTCATGGAAAGACCGTGATTATGTTCACGACTACATGTTCAAGCGGTACGGTCGGGAGCATACAGCCCTGTTAGGGGCTACCACAACATTTCAGGACAGCTCCATCATCCGCGAGTTGGGAAAGGTGTATGGTTTACCCAAGGATAACATCGACGCGTTGGTGGAAAATCCCGGTTCGCCACTACTTCAAAACGACATTACTAAAAAGATTTTCTCCATAGGTCATCAGCTCTTGGATTTCCCGCATCACCGCACTATCCATGCCGGTGGGGTACTCGTTTCCGACCTGTCCATCTATTATTATACCGCCCTCGACCTTCCGCCCAAAGGCTTGCCCACCACGCAATGGGATATGTATGTAGCTGAAAACATCGGTCTCGACAAGCTCGACATCCTTAGCCAACGTGGCCTCGGACATATCCGGGAATGTGCCGAGATTGTAGAGAAAAACAGGGGAATTAAAATCGATGTTCACAACGTAGAAGCTTTTAAACACGACCCGTTGGTGAACCAACGTTTGTACGACGGGGAAGCCATCGGTTGTTTTTATATCGAAAGTCCGGCCATGCGCGGATTGCTAAAAAAGTTGAAATGCAGCAATTATCTCAGCCTGGTGGCCGCCAGTTCCATCATCCGTCCGGGCGTTGCTAAATCGGGTATGATGCGCGAATACATCAAGAGGTTTCATCATCAAAGCGAAATCAAGTACCTGCACCCGGTTTTTGAAGAATACCTGAAAGAAACCTTTGGCGTGATGGTTTACCAGGAGGATGTGATTAAGATTGCCCACTACTTTGCCGGTTTAAGCCTTGCCGATGCCGACATTTTAAGGAGGGCTATGTCGGGAAAGTTCCGGTCCAAACAGGAATTTGAGCGTATCCGTAATGCCTTTTATGACAATTGTGCCGCTAAAGGATATACCAGGGAATTAGCTGAAGAAGTGTGGCGGCAGATGTCCTCCTTTGCCGGATATGCTTTTTGCAAAGCCCATTCTGCCAGCTATGCCGTCGAAAGCTACCAAAGCCTTTATCTGAAAACCTATTTCCCGAACGAATTTCACGTTGCGGTCATCAACAACTTCGGCGGTTTTTACCGCACGTGGGTATATGTGAACGAAGCCAAACGATGGGGCGCAAAAATCAACCTGCCCGACATCAACAAAAGCGAATACCTCACCTCCCTCGAAGGCAACGAAATATATCTCGGCTGGATACATCTGAAAGGTCTGGAAGCAAAACTGGGGCATCAAATCGCTTACGAACGAAAAATAAACGGCCCCTACCTCGACTTCTTCGATTTTACTTCCCGTGTTCCCGTTGGTATGGAACAACTTCGCTTGTTAATAAAGTCCGGGGCCTTCCGTTTCACCGGACAAAGTAAAAAGGAATTAATGTGGGCGCAACTTTTACAGGAAAAATCCCTGCATGAACCCGAGCAACACCCCTTATTCCGGGAGAAGCGAAAGGAATACTCCCTGCCAAAGCTCGAAAGCTCCAATCTGGAAGATGCGTACGACGAAATGGAACTGCTTGGTTTCCCTGTTAGCCTGAGCAAATTCGATATGCTTCAAACCCAATACCGGGGCAACACCCTGGCTTCCGATTTGCTTTCGAGGGTCGGCCACGTTGTCCGCATGGTGGGCGACTTGGTAGCCATCAAATACGTCCACACCGTTAAAAAAGAATGGATGCACTTCGGCTGTTTCCTCGATACCAACGGCCAGTTCTTCGACACTGTCCATTTTCCTGACTCCCTGAAAAAATACCCCTTCACTGGTTACGGCATCTATCTCATTGAAGGCAAGGTTGTCGAAGAATTCGGTTTTCCTAGTGTGGAAGTGCGTAAATTGGCAAGGTTGCCGTATAGGTCCGATCCAAGGTTGAAATAAACAATGACTTCACAAATGTTGGAATTTATGAAGTTTAATACTGTAGAATTTAATTCGATCTTTTATTAATTACTCGAATAATAACAAACAGTCAAGTCTGATTTATTAGATATATCAATTTCTACATTATGGTCACCACAACCATCTATTATTCCTCGCTCTCTTCCAAAATCCCATTCTTGGATTCCATCATCATCTCCTAGATCTGTCCTAAATATATGGTCTAAAGAGACCTTTCTTAAATAACGTTCTGCCGTTGTAGCTCGTGGATGCATTAACTTTGCACTATGACCTGATGAAAAAATTACGTACTTAGGTTTTACACTATCAATTAGTTCATCAGAACTGGCATTATTGGCTCCATGATGAGGTGCTATTATAACGTCTGATCGTAAATAACTATTTGCTTTATTAATTAAATACTTTTCGGTAGCAATTAGTTGACTTTTGCCACTGCTTAATGTTCTTCCTAAAGCATCTCCACATATTAGTATAGATTTCCCCATATATTCTAATTTAATTACAATACTCACGGAATTAATACTCTCTGCTCTTTTACCATTTAATCCCCATTCCTCCAAAGGTTTCCCAAACCCACATAAATAGATAATTTTTAAATCACCATATTGCTCACTAGTGCCCGGGATTATTGCTGAATCTCTTTCAAATAAATTTATATTGCTAATCTGTTTATTCCTTCCAATTCTTTCTAAAAACCCCTGATATGTTTTAGTTATTGAATTTTGAAAAATATACCCGGCATTTATAACCCTTTTTACGGGATAATTTGCTATAACATCAGCTGCACTGCCAACATGATCTTCATCGGTATGACTTAAAATCATCAAATCAATACTATCTCCCTTAGGAATTGTTTTTAAAATTTCCTTAATACCATCTCTTTTCCCTGTATCATATAAAACATATCTTTTATTTGGTGTTCTTATCACTACACTCAAAGCTTGCCCAACATCTAAGACTTTGACTTTTAATCCGTCATTGCTATTCGAATAATTTCCAATTTGAGCATTTAAACTAAAGCTAATTGTAGCTAAACTGATTAAAACGACGTATTTAAGACGACTTTTCATAATAATTAAAATATTAGTTATTAATTCATTAGCTTATTTTTAGAATAATTTATAGTCTAATTAAATCAAATTTACATTATCATCTTGACTTTTTCCCCTTTTCACCCTAAATTTAATTCAAAGTCTTTATACTTAGTACTCACTACTTAATACTCTCTTCCATGTGCTACTGGGTTGGAACAAAAAAAGTACGTCAGGAAATACTTCGCCGGTTCAATGAAGGGCCGCAGGACGAAATAGCCCAATTATTCTACGAAGTCTTTATTGCCAATAATCAACTTGAATTTAAAGAACATTATGTAGCCATTGGCAAAGGAAAACCAACTTTAACAACCTTGATTAAAGAGGAAGGAAATCTCCAGTTCCGGAATATGCAATGGACCTTACCCTATTCCTATGTCGATAGTAAAACCGGGCAAACCATTACCCGCGAACTTCAAAACTCAACCTGTGAACGTGTTTTCTTTCAACACAAAGACCAAATATTTTCCAAACGCTGCCTCATACCCATTGATGGCTACTTCGAATACTATCACTTTAAGGGTGACACGTATCCCTATTACATCTATCCCCGGCAGGGTGGCATTTTCTACGCCGGAGGAATCTGGGAACAAAATCTAAACCACGATACCGGCGAAGTTGCAGAAACATTTTCCATTATTACCACGCCACCCAATCCGTTGGTTGCAAAGATTCACAACAATCCAAAAGCCCCCAATGGTCCCCGTATGCTTTTACTCATCGAACCAGAGAATGCCCTCACTTACCTCAACGAAAACTTAAAAACCAACGATATCAAATCTCTCTTTCTCCCATACTCCGAACAAAACATGCAAGCACATACCGTCCTTCGATTTCAGCGAAAAGAAAACCTCCAATTCCTAAATACTCCCATAGTCTTGGAATATTGCGAATATCCTGAACTTGTGGCTTAGCCTCATTTTTATGACAACCTATTCCTCTTTTCGATCCAATTATTTAGTTACAGACGACATACTCAATCCATTAAATTATAACCAATAACCTATTTGTCAAACTTTGCGATTTACATATCATTTACGCTAACATATTTTGAACATGACCTCTATGGAGATATAGTTTAAATCATAAAGTCATTTATTAAGTATTGACTTAAATCTATTAAAACAGTAAATTTATTTATCTAAAAAAAGCATCCTAAATACTTAAACAATACTACTATGGCTTTAAATTATAGAAAATATATAAGTGATTTCCAACTCATATTATCTGTTCTAATTTCAACAAGTCAGTTGTTTTCTCTTTTCTTATTTACTGACAAAATATCTTCATTTTTTTGGCTTTACCCATATTGGATAGTGGGTATAATTTGGATTCTTTCAATTGTTGTTATATTTATTCCAATTTATACTAAAGAAACTCTTTTATCAGATTTGCATGGTTCTCCCATAATTACTAAAAAACCTAAAATTTCTTTCAAATTAAAAATTGCCATAATTTCTATTAATACCCTTATTGCATTATTCTCATTTTTGTACGTTCACAAAAAATTAAAGCCTGAAGACGGTCCCATAACTAAGCCTCCTTATTCTAGTCTATTCAATTCTGTAAAGGCGGCAACTTTAAATCACGCATCACTAAATAATACTGTCAAGATTAGGTGGACACTTGTTGAAAATTACTCAACTCTTCGCTCTTCTCAAGATGATGATAATAATTTAACAATTGAGCCAGACAATGAAATTACTCCCAAGTTGATTTATAAAAAGGGGAAAAGGGAAGATAACCCAAATGATTACTATTTTGACAAAATTTATTTTTGGTTGAAAAAAAGATGCCGTGAAAAAAATCAAAGACAGTATTTATATTTTTTAGGAAATACAAAATACGATGTAAATCTAATAAGCCTAACATTTGAACATCCAGATTTGGTAAATAATCTTTGCCCATCAATCTCTGAATTTAACAAAATGTCTCCAGACTCTCAGTTAATTATACGAAGGTGGTTTACTAATTACATAGGGCAATGGAAAGCCAAAATATGTATTACAATCGATAATTCTTTAGGGAGTAAGGATCTCCAAATCTTTAAATTTATTTATGATATAAGTGAAATTAGTGTATTTAAGAGTGGAAATGATACAATTAAAATTCCTCATCAAGTTTTCTCCTTTGACATACCTTTTAAAACGGGACGCTTCGAATTTAGATTTACAAGTCAAGGAGATGAAGTCTCTGTTCACAAAGGAAAGGTGAGATACATTGACATAATTTTAAGCCCAGATGAGAAATGTCCGATTTCACCAAGTTGGAAAGGAGATGCAAGTTTAGCTACCAATGTCGGTATAATTAAAATTGGCCACCTGAATTTCCGTACTTTTAATCCTTACCTATGGAAAGGTAAGAAATAATGTTAAACATTTTATAAGATTTATACTTATTTGTTAACTTTTGTTTCATTTTATCTACATTAGTGGTTTGTTATCATAAGATTTCGACCCTGTGGAACTCTCTAATTTTATTGTTAAGACTATCTTAAATTCCAATCAATTAAAAGCCGTTGAAGCAACCGAAGGCCCCCTTCTCGTTATCGCTGGTCCTGGTTCCGGTAAAACAAAAACCCTCGTTGAACGCATCGTTTACCTTTCACTTAAAGGCGTAAAATCCGAAAACATAATGGTTGCTACCTTTACCGAAAAAGAGGCAAGGGAGCTTATTACCCGTGTCTCAAACCGTTTGTTAGAGCTAGACCTAAAGGTCAACCTCAACGAAATGTACATCGGTACTTTACATTCTATTTTTCTTCGAATACTCGAAGAAAACCGAGAATACACACGACTCAAACGCAATTATAGACTACTCGATCAGTTCGACCAACGATATTTCGTTTTCCGAAATATCAAAGCATACAAAAACATTGAAAACTCCGAACTCCTTTTCAAAAGTCACAAAATATCCGACTGGAAAAAAGCCGACATCGTAATTTCTTATATCGGCAAAGTTTCAGAAAAATCCTTCCATTTGGACCACTACTGTTTCGACAGCCACCCCGAACAGAAAATGTTCCGTACTCTGCTCGCCGATGATAAAGTCGAAAAAGTCTGGTTCACCGGTATGCTCACGCACGGTCAAACTGACTTTGTAATACCTTACATTGATCATGAGTCACATACCTTGCGCAGCTATTACCCCGATTTCTTGGTTCAATTAACCGATGGCTCATACATAATCCTCGAAGTAAAAGGCGACAACATGATTGACGACAGCGTCGTCAAATCAAAACAAGAATACGCCTCCCAACTCGCCATCGCCAGCCAAATGAAATACCAAATAATCAAAGGCTCCGATGCAATGAAGGGTATAACTATCAACTAACGATCTTTTATTGATAAGCTAATTTTTAAAAAATAGTTACAATTTATTATAAGTATGGAAGTTACTGAAAAAGAAGTTGCAATTGCATATCATCGTTTGAAGACTCACGTCTATTATGATACTAGCGACTTATTTATTAGAAGACAATTAGCAATTTTTGAAACAAATATTGAAGAATCCTTTTGTAGTTTTTTCAATGTAAATAAAGAATATAGCACTGCTTATAATCAAAAAGCAGCTGCAAATGAATTTACCAGAGATTCTTTTTGGAGCGTTTCCTTAACACTAAAATTCAAATTCGAAGTAATTGCAAACGCAATAAATAAAGATCGCTCTTTCTTTAGTCCATTTTTTAAAAAGATGGAAATTAGGTATATGCCTAAATCATTCGTATCTAGTAATTTACCCTTAAATTTCATTACCAACAAAAGAGTACAACAAAAATACAATGTAGAAAGGCTAACAGCATTTATCGATATCCCAATTGAATTACACATTATTACAGTATTGTGGATAATGAAATATGGACATTACCTTGATAATGAATTAAGTGATTATGCTTATGGCAATCGACTTCTTTTAAACCAAGAGAAGTCGGATTTAGTTCAAGGCTCAAGTCTTTTTAAACCTTATTATAAACAATATCAAAATTGGCGAGATAATTCAATTAAAATTGTAAAAACTGCTTTGGAGGACAAGCAAGATGTAATGTTCATTAATTTGGATATCAAGGACTACTATTATTCGGTAAGGCTAGATCTTGATAGTTTAATGAAAGTTGACAAATTAAAGAATAAAATAAAATGTCAAAATCTATTAAGCTTATTTAAAGGCATTCACAAGTTATTTACAAAAAAAATTAAATCTAAAAATCTTCCGAAAGAATATGGTCCAACTATTACAAAAAATGAAGTAACCCTTCCTATTGGTCTTTTATCATCTTTTATTTTAGGTAATCATTATTTAAAAAAATTAGATGACAATGTTATAAAAAACTTAAAACCACTATATTATGGGCGCTATGTGGATGACATTTTATTCGTTATTAAAAGTCCCAGTTACGTTGAAAATCTATATGATGAAATTGATAAATCAAATAACCAAAATGGAATTGAAAATATTATAAACAAGGAACTTCCAAATATTATTGAAATAATAAAACACTCTGATGATACTAATTCAAAGGAGAGTAGCAATCTTATTAAACTAAAACTCTACAATACATTATTTTGTCAACCAGATAAAACGCTTCTATATTATTTTGACCACCTCGAATCTGATTTGGTAATTGATAGACTAAAACGTGAGATGGATTTACGTTCTAGTGAGTTCCGTGATATTCCTTTCGACGATGCTGATCTAAATTTTGAAGATAAGGCCTACCATTTTTTATATGATGGATCCGAAGGCAAAATAAAAACACTAAAAGATTTCAAAGAAGATCGTTATGGACTAAGTATTTATCTTTCAAGTAAAATATATATCGCATTAAAACATAATAAAAAAATAGATGCATTAGAATCAAAAAAGATACTAAAATTTTTCATGGGATTAAATTGTTTAGAATTTTATCGGCTATGGGAAAAGGTATTAACATTTTTTTTGATAAATAATGATCCCGCTGCTTTTGTAGAATTCTACACCCATACGTATATTCAAATTGACAAAATTGATAAAATCAAGAGCCTTAGTGTTAAAAAGATTGAAATTAATAAAAGTTTAAAACTTTATTTAGACCATGCGTTAGAAATGGCTTTAGCATTAAATCCTTATTTTGTTTGTCAAAGCAAATCTGCTCATAAAAAGCTTGTATTTTTTCAAACTGAAAACAAGGAATTATATAATTGCCTAGTTGGTCCAGATGAAGAATTAACAAACGAAAAAGCTTATCATATAAGTAGATTCAGAGAAAGCAATTTGATTAGACACCAATATATTGCCCAACCATTGCTTAATTATACAAATCTCGCAAGGGACAAACATTATAATCTAACTGGATTAGCTTTACCTTTTAAGGACTCGTATAATAAAATTTTAGAATTTGATGAAATTTCAAAAGAAAATTCTCCTCGCCAGGTTAGATTCTGGGAATGTTGCCTCGCAATTATCCATAAAAAAATTGCAAATATAGAATCTAAGTTAACTGTAACAACTGATGATCATTTAGTAGATTTATTCAATTTAGAAACCGCTAATCATGATTCTGTAAATCCCAGATTTTATCTAGATGAAGCGTTTGAATTATATAAAAGTATAAATTCAATTCATTTACCTGATCATATATTAAATTATGACAAATTAAAAGAATCTTTTTTTAGCATTGTTGGACATGAAAATATTAACAACAATTGCGATCTTATTGAATTCAGAATAAATGCTCTTGAAAATTTGGATACAGTTAGAATAGCTTTTGCAAATACAAAGGTGGATGAGCAAAATATACATCAAAGTATAAATGGTAATCCTAATCTCTCTGTTAATAGATTTAGAACTATTCAAAAGATTTTTAAGCAAACTCGTGACGAAAAGGCAAATATGTTATTATTACCTGAAAACTCACTACCTTATCAATTATTATCAAGTCTCTGTAGGTTTTCTGTTGACAATTCAGTATTATCGATAGCTGGCTTGGAACATTGGACTATTAATAATTATTCTTTAAATTTTATTGTTACAGTTTTACCCGTAGTGGTAAACAATATAAATGAAGCAGTTGTATTAATCCGGTTAAAAAACCATTATGCTCATTCTGAAAAAAATTTAATTCTTGGTGAACATCTTTTTTGTCCTAAGCCATCTGTATATAGATATGACTTAATAAATTGGCGCAACATTTACTTTACATCATTTTATTGTTTTGAACTAGCCAATATTTCTCATCGATGTCTGTTTAGATCTAAAATTGATTTATTGATTGTTTCAGAATACAATAAAGATACTCCTTTCTACTCAAATTTAGTGGAATCTGCTTCTCGGGATATTCACGCCTACGTGGCCCAAGTTAACACTAGCCAGTATGGTGATTCTCGGCTAATCAAACCTTCTAGTTCGGAAACAAAAGATATTTTAAAACTCAAAGGAGGTGAAAATGATACTGTACTAATTGGAAAAATTAATTTTAAATCCCTTAGAACATTTCAACGATTAAAATACAATGCTACAATTAATAATAAGGAATTTAAACCTTTACCTCCTGATTTTGACTATCAAAATGCAATAAATAGAGAAAAAAATAAATTCATAATTCCTTTACCTAAAGATGCTGAAAAAGAATTTTAAAAAATAATCATTATTCAATGAAAAACAGAATCCTTTCCTTCTCCATTGCCCTGGCAATAACATTACTCCCTTTTCTGAGTAATCCCGTATTTTGTCAGTCCCACCATTCAGCAAAAGCCACGTCGACCACCAATGTCAACATGGCCCTGGGCAATCCCAGTAACGCAACAACATCAACGGTCAATGCCAATAACTATTTGATGCAAAAACCGCAGTATTGCCTCTCCTACAACAATAAAAACCACATCCCCAATTGGGTGAGTTGGCATGTCCAAACCTCAGATATTGGCCCCGTTGATCGCAAAAATGATTTCCGTCCCGATGACTTACTTCCCGCAAACTGGTATCATGTTTCTTCTACCGATTACATAAGATCTGGATTTGATCGAGGACACCAATGCCCCTCCGCCGATCGCACCAGTTATGAAGAAAACAATTCCGCTACATTCCTTATGACAAACATGATACCCCAGGCTCCCAACAACAACCGGATAACTTGGATGCATCTCGAATCTTATTGCCGTAGCCTGGTTTTCCAAGGAAACGAACTTTATATCATTTGTGGAGTCTATGGTCAAGGTGGCATCGGTAGTGCAAAACCAGATATCGTACGTACCCTGCAAAGCGGAGTTACAGTACCAGCCCAAACATGGAAAATTATCGTCGTACTTCCCTCCGGAGAAAACGATCTTTCCCGTATAACCACCCAAACCCGTGTTATAGCCGTATTAATGCCCAACACCCAGGACTGCTCAAAACATCCCTGGCAAAATTATCGCGTATCCGTCGATTCCATCGAACACCTCTCCGGTTTTAATTTCCTTTCCAACATTCCAGAAAATATCCAAAAGGTAATTGAATCAAAGGTTGATAATACCCCAGTAAATAAGCAGATTTAATTAGGAAGGAAGCATCTCGAACCGCTGTCCCCCTACACTGCCTGCCATGTTACTAAAAAGAAGGACCATGCTCAATTTGCAATTTTGTAACAATAATTGGTATGAAGTGAATTCTGTTTAGGAACAATTCAATAGACAATAATTGTAATAAAGAAATCATACAAATTTTATAAAAAGATCAGGAGGTTAGTCTTTTATTATAAAATTTGACTGATTTCCTTAAATCATTTGATCAGCTAATAATAATGTTGTCATTAAAAAACATATTTTTGTCATTAAAAATTAGATATTATGATAAATACAGGTTATTCAGAATTATTAAATGCTTTTAAAATTCATTCCAAAATTCCCGAGAGTAACCTTCTCTTATTCTATACAGTTGAATGTGGTTTGAAACATTTATTTTTAAAAAACAACAAAACAGTTAAGAAACAAACCATAAAAGACTTTGATATAGGCACCCACGATTTGTTTGATTTAATATCTTTTTGTAAAATTCCAAGGTCCATTTCTATAAAAAGTCAATCGAGAACCAATAGAAATTCGAAGGAATCAATCCCATTAAAGGAAATTCACCAAGCTTGGCGTTATGGAGTAACTCTGAAACAAGAAGACGAGATAGAGGTGGTTGCTAATCTAAAAAATTTAGTTGTTTATATCGAAGAAAGGATTTAATCATGACAGAAAAAATATATACATGGGTAGATGTCCAGGAAATATTATTAAATAAGACCCAGCCTTGGCCTGAAGAATTGATTAGTGCTCAAGTTTATTGGTCAGGTCTTATAATGGGGATTAAATGTGATTCGATAAAAGTCATAGAAGAATTTTTGGATAAAACATTTGATCCTAGATACGATAGAGAAAAAAGTTGCTTAATACTCGAAGATAAAAGTGAGTTACCTGTTACCTTAGAAGTAGTTGAAAAACCTATCGAATTTCCTTTAAAGCGGCCAACATTAAAGCGGCCAAATACTATTTATAAAAATTACAGAACCGATTCTGTTCCAGATTTGCCAGAGAATTGTCCTGATATATTTTGTTTCCATTCATTTAAAGGTGGAGTAGGACGAACTTTACATGCAATTTCTTTAGCCAAAGCCTTTGTAAATAATGGAAAAAAGGTATTATTGATTGATTCTGATATTGAAGCACCTGGCATTACCTATTTGGCATATTCTACATTAGTGCCTGAATTATCTTATGTTGACTTTCTGGCCCTTCTTCATAGTGATGAAGATCCAACTTTCCAAAAATCAATTGAATTTACTGCCTCAGTCTTGCAATCGCAACAAAGGGACAATATCTATATTCTGCCTGCTTTTAGGAAGTATCAGGATAATTTTTCAATCGGAATATTACCTGAAGACATAATCCTTAATTTTCCCAATGGATTCTGTTTAACAAATAGTATTGCAGACCTTGGTAAAAAACTTAAAGTCGATGCAATTATTATTGATGCTCGTGCTGGTATTTCTGATGTTTCAACAGGACTCATTCTTGATTATCGAATAAATCGTATTTTTGTTTCGAGCATTAGTGGCCAATCTATCGAAGGAACTACGAAAATTCTTGACCGAATTGCTCCTTTAGAAGAGCTTCCATCCAACTTCATAATACCATCAGTAATTCTAACACAAATACCCGAAAATTTTAAAGACAAACTTAGTTCAATTAAAGAAACCTTTAATAACGCTTTCTTCAAAACTGATGAGGCTGAGGGTAATTTTATAATAGATAGTTTTAAAAATAACGAGACTTTTTCTGGTTCATTTGTATTTATTGAAAGCGATTTTAACCAAAACCTCATTGTTTTACCGGTTGATTGGGATGAAGTTTTAAGAAAGGTAGAAACTTCCCAATTAGTATCTTTAGTAAGTTTATTAGCTTTAGATAAATATTCCTCTTCAATTGAAATTAAAAAAATTGCATCTAAAAGGAAAGAATTTAAGAGTAAAACAGATACATTGATTTTTGCTGAAAGTGGAAAAGTTAGTTATTTTCATTGGCTTAACTCTTTGAAAAATTTATCCAAAGATTTTGCGCTAAAGACTCCCATTGTTGTTATTATTGGAGCCAAAGGTTCGGGTAAAACGTTGTTATTTCTTGAACTATTGAAAAGTAAAAATTGGGAAACATTCGTAAAAAATTCGAATACAGGTTCGAATATTAGGGATGCAATTCTTTTCCCAGTTCTTTCCCCTTTAAATTTAGAAGAAAAGGCAAATCAAATTAGAGATGACTGTTTAAAAAATGCCCAAACTATATTGAAGTTTAGCCCTGCTGAATTTGATATTCGCGATTATATACGTGATAACCTAAAAAAAGATTTGCATGAAGGGGAATGGAGAGATATATGGCTTAATGCAATTGCTTATTCAGCCGGGTATAGTATTGGAACACAAGATGCTGGTAAAAGACTTATTTCAGATTTGAATGAAAAGTCTAAAACAGCTATTGGTCTTTTTGATGGAATAGAAGATTTATTTCAAACCAATGAACAAATAAAAAACAATGCCATAGCTCTTCGAGGTTTAATTCAGGAATTACCTGACTTTCTTGATAAACAAATTAATAAATCATTAGGAATTATTATCGTAATACGCCAGGACTTTATAGATTATGCCATCCATCAAAATTCTGCTCAATATAGAGAGAAATATAAAAGTTATGAATTACGTTGGAATCATAAGGAAGCCCTTAAATTGGCCTATTCGGTAGCAAGCGAATACTCTCCAAATAGCACAAAGGATCTACCAAATATTGATATCCAATCTTTTGATGAGCTTATAAAAACTTTCACTTTTCTTTGGGGGCTAAAATTGGGCCCGGATAAATCAAAAGAGGCTTATTCATTAAGATGGGTATTAACCGCTTTGTCCGATTGGAACAATCAAATACAAGCACGCGACTTAATTCGGTTTTTGTATACGTCTTCTAAAAATTCAATAAATGATAAAAATTCAAATTACAATGATAGATTATTAGTTCCTTCAGCAATTAAGGAATCTTTTGGGTATTGTAGCATCGAAAAAACAAAAGAGGTTTCTCAAGAGAATAAAACTTTAGCGGATATTTTTAACAAACTAATTTTAGAAAAAAATAAACAAATGCCATTTGAAAAAGATGATTTAAAAATAACTCAACAAGAAATAGATATTTTGGAAAAGAATGGTATTGTAAGAAGGGATAGTGAAAAATACTATGTTGCAGAAATTTATAGAGAGGGATTAGGATTTAAAATTAATGGAAAAGGGAGAAGGCGAATTTCAGCATTTAGTAAATTAGACATATAATATTTTAATCATGTCTCGCCAAAATCCAGGGCTTTAAATCCTGCCGTTTGGCAAGACATATTAATTTTAAAGGTCTTTGCCAAACTCCCCCAGTCTTTAAAGCCCTTCCAAATCCGCTCCGCTCCAAAGCGGTCTTTTCATCATCGTTAGTGAATTGTTCCGCCACTGGCTCCACAATCAAGAAAACGGTACGCCACGGATTGCGATAGCTAAGTAACATAATGGGCTATTATGGGTACATTCAGCCGCAGGCGCAACACCCTGTCCCATAATCCCATTATGTTAAATAGCCTTTTCAGCGGTGAGGCGAAGCTTTGTTTTATGTGCTCCGCACAGTAAAATAACCTCAACCTCGAACCTTGCCCCTAAACTCTTGAACATTTATCTTCTGCACCTCTTTACCCCCCCTGTTCGGCGTAGTTTAGCAATAGCGTAACTACGCCGGATTATTTTTGGCACGTTGCACCTGCCTTGCCTAAGTAAGCCGGGTTGTCTGGCAAAAAACAGTCAGGGTATAATAACTGGATAAGTAGCTTATTATTTTACAAACATGAATATTTATCAGTACCCCATTTTTATTTGACTTTATGCAAAAAAGGCCGTAACTTTTCTAGACAAAACTTAGGTGCTTTCGTGTAATAATTCATTGCTAACTTAACTCAAGTATCAGTAGCAAATTATATAGTTTGCTGATCTAACTTTGAGTTAAATTTTGGAGTAATTGTCCGGTCAAAATTAATGTAATAATGACCATAACTGATTATGGTTATTGTAGTGTTGACAGCAATTCCCTCATATAAACCCCTGAAATGATTGGGTTTAAAAATTAATCAATTCTAATATTGGTTTCTCAACTTCTAAACTAACGTGAAAGAGACTGCATCGATAAATTGGAGGAGATGATAAAATATTTAAATAGCAAGAAATTATATTTTACGTTAGTCAAAACAGAATTAATGTTTTTTGAAGTTTTATGATAAATTAGATTCATTACTTAAAACAAAACATATGTATATCAATAAAAGTTCAAAAGAATTTGGTGCTTGGAGAACTAGTGACGTTGCTCCTTCTTCGACAGTTAAGTTTTCTATTTTTTTTCCTGATAATAATATTGATGCAACTCAATATGTAAAAAAAAACGACCAACCATCCTATGGTGACCCACAAATTGAATCAATTTATGTTGTTGGTGATTTTCAAACATATTTAGGTCAACCTCATAACTGGCAAGTTGATGTAAATAATAAGATGAGTAAAACCATTCATGCAAAAGGTTGGGTTTGGTCTTTAACTACACAGCAACTTCCCGAAGGTTTTTATCAATATAAATATCATATTGTGTTTAATGATGGAACTTTCAGGGTGGTTACCGACCCTTGTTCGAGATATGGTGGGACTGATAATCAAAACTCAGCATTTACCGTAGGCCCAAGTGTCGTTGCGTCTGTTACTCCGATTGCACATAGAAAACATCTCAGAGAACTTATTATTTATGAATTAAATATTGATGACTTTACAGCAGAATTTCTCGACGGAGTTGCTCCTTTAGACGCTGTTGCAAGTAAACTTAATTATCTTAAAAATGATTTAGGTATTAATGCAATATTGTTTTTACCTTGGACGGCATGGGGAGATAATGAATATAGTTGGGGATATACTCCAAATCAATATTTTTCAGTAGAACATCGTTATACTGATAATATCATAACACCAAATCCATCATGCCAATTGTCAAGGTTAAGAGATCTTATAAATGCATGTCATTTTTTAGACATTCATGTAATTATGGATGGGGTATTTAATCATGTTTCGCCTGGCAATGTATTTCCATATCAAATGTTTTATAAAAACCAAATAGATTCACCATACATAGGTACTTTTGGTGGCACTTTTTCAGGTTTACCAGACCTGAATTATAATAATGGCTGTGTACAAGAATTTGTTGGTGATGTTTGTCGGTACTGGATTGATGAATTCAAAATCGATGGTATTCGTTTTGATAATACTACAAATTTTTATATTCCAAATAATCAAAATGGTCTTCCAACTCTACTCAGTGATATAGCGAAATATGTTAACGATCCTAATTTTTCTCTCACATTAGAACATATTGATTTATCAGCAGCGACTGTTGTAAATAACACCGTCGCAACAAGCTTTTGGCATAATGGGCTTTATCAGGCAACATTTGAATCTTTATGGAATAATCAAATCACTCAAAATCTATTGGTTCATTTAGATTCGCACCAATATTTAAATGCAGAAAAAGTGGCAACGCTCTATTTATCGAATCACGATCATAGTCATGTCACTTGGCAGTGTGGGGCAAATAATACTATTTGCAACTATAATAATAGCGGTTCAATGTGTTGGTATAAAACACAGCCTTATGCAATTGCAATGATGACTGCACCAGGTGTTCCAATGATTCAAAATGGTCAGGAATTTGCCGAGGATCACTGGATTCCTGAAAACGACCAAGAAAGTAACAGGCGAATAAAGACTCGTCCAATTCGCTGGGGGTATCAAAATGATAAAATTGGTAAAGAGATATTTAATGTTTACAAAACATTAATAGGTATTAGAGTAAAGTATTTAGGACTTTGTTCGGATAATTTTTATCCCAATTGGGCTTCATGGCAAACACAGTTCAATGAAGAGGGGTATGGTATTGATACGAAATCTCAAACAGCCATTTATCATAGATGGGGCGTTAATCTTTTAGGTAAAACAGAACTATTTATAGTAGTTCTTAATTTCTCAAAGAATGATACTTTTGTTGACATTCCTTTTCCTCAGAATGGAAATTGGATTGATATATTAAACGGTAATCAACAATATCTTGTGACTAATTATAAATTGCAAACTCAAAAAATTAACTCTAATTGGGGTAAAATATTATTTAAATTATCCAATTAATAAAAAATTGAACGAAAAATGCCACTAACATTTTGTATAAGTAATGGCAGGCGATGTGGTAAATATCAAGGTTTGTAACCCGCTCAAACTGCGTAGCGATTTGACGGGTAATTACCACGCAATTTACTACTACTCATACAGGTCGCCGTTACTGGCAATCCAGGGTATACCCAAAACATTAACTTGTGAAGCTAACGAATAAACAGTTCCGAAGCAATACTATCTTTACGAAGCTCTTTGTAAGGCTGATTTTTAAAGTGTTGCATAAAAGCACGCGTGCAATCCTGGTTGAGATGATTGCGATAACTTAAGTGGAGGTATCAACCCCGATCAGAATATTTACTTTGCCAAAAGCTCATCTCCAAAGAGTCTTTAAATAAAAAAGATATGGAAGAAAATGTTAATTCAATGGGAATCATCAATTCCAATGCGGCGGGGATAGATGTAGGGAGTCGCTCACATTGGGTTGCAGTATGCCAATGTGATTTTGTGCAATGGGAAGTTTACCAAGAATATCAAAGGAAAAAAGACGGATATAAAAGATTGTCAATGGATCCAGAAACTACATAGCTTGTGCTTATTTAGCAGTAGTTTTTTGCCCGATGGCCAAACCGAGCAATTGCGGACTTATTGCCGGCATCGTTCGAACCTATTAGACAGCGTAGCATCTACATCCAAGAAGATGCAAAAATATTTACGCCTCTTAGACCTTCGATTAGATGTGGTCGTCAAGGACGTTTGTGGGTTGACCAGCCTATCCATTATACGTGCGATATGTGCCGGAGAGAAATCTCCGGAAAAATTGGCCGCATTACGGCATTATAACTGTAGGAAAAGTGAAGAAGAAATAGCCAAAGCCCTTCAGTCCAATGGCAGGGAAGATTATTTGTTTGCCCTAAACTGGGAACTTACGATCACCTGCAAATGAAAATCGGGCAAGCGATGAAAAAATAGAACAGATGTTAAATGAGATTATAGAAGGTGATGATAACAAAAAACAACACACCATAGACCCCAAACCACATAAGCTAATGTATCTGGCATTTTCTTTAAATTCTAGATGAATGCCTGACCAGTATTGAATTTTCATTAAATATTTCCCTTTAAAAATTCGCTTAGTTCAAACAATTTGCCGGCTTGTCTAATTTGGAAAGAATGCAACCTATTGTCATAGCAGTAAGGACATCTTCCTCCAGGTCTGCAACTTCTATCGAAAGCTTGAGAGTGACGATATGGCCTTCGCCAATCCTTTCGTTTGGGATAATAATTATCGAATGACATAATCGAGTCCAATTTAATAAATCGCTAACCCCAAATAGTGGTGTATCCTAAAAACATCATTAGTTTTTAGATCGGTCAATAAAGTCGCTAAATCCTTCCGGGATAACGACATGTGACAACTTCTGATAATTCTGATAAAAAATATAAGAGGAAAGATCTACCAAAAGTTTTTGGTCATTAGAATCGAAGCCTTTTGAAGGATCCTGCTCCATAATTTTCATGAAGATTGCAAGGCTTTTAAGCTCGTCGTTATATTTATTTCTAAGGTAGATGACAAAAAATGTTAATGTTTGAGAGACTTCATAAATATAATTTCCAGATGCCGGGTCAACATTAAAATTTTCGATGAATTTAGAAGAGCCTGTAAAATTAGACAGTGCCTTCATAATCCCAATGTCACTTTGGATTTCTGATAAGGTCAGACTTTGTGATAAAGCTTTTGCTTGAACAAAAATGTTGGAACTTTTCATAATTAAGGAATTAGAATTTTCACTCCACCCCCTCTTAAAAAAGAAGGGCATGAACCTTTGTATACGATAGCTCTGAATAGGTACCGCCAAGCACCTTAGACAGCTAAAATACACCAAAGGAACACACCCTATGCAGGTGCGTTCACTCGGGCTTCGCTGTCTTTAAAATTGGCGGTTTTATTCAGAGCGAAACTTCAGTGAAGCAATATGTTTTTCTGATTGCAAAAGTAAATCTTTGCTTTTAGATTCCTGATGAAATTCTCGTCAATTATTAGAAGAGAATGCAAAAAAAGTTAGTAACTTCATTGTGAATTAGCTTTTAAAGCTAAAACGATCTTTTTGATTCAAGAATAAAAAAGGTATTCTTACTTCAAACATTTCATAATGAATCCTGAATTTCTTCCCGATCCTAATTCTATTATTATCACGAGGAAAATACGGATATTTATTGATGTTCCTGAAAATAATAAGGAAAAGGGCATAGAGTTTTTTAATAAGCTAAAATCTTGGCAAACACTTGTATTTAAAGCCTCCAACTTAGTTTCTTCTCATTTATTTATCCAAGCTCAAGCCAAAGAGCTTATTTATCTCCAAGAAGATGTCAAATTTCGATTAACCAATAGAAAGCTTGACGAAAAAGGAATGTTAAATACATCATTCTTTAATTCTACTTATAAATTAATCTCACAAAAATTTAAAAAAGAACTTCCATCTGCAATAATTACATGCTTGAACCATAATATTTTCTCCACCTTTTCAAAGGAAAAGGCACAATATTCCAATGGAGAACGGAGTCTTAGGTCGTACAAAAGTACTATTCCTGTTCCTTTTACTTCAGAATCCCTATATGACCTAAAATACAATAGAGGGTCTCGCAATTTCACTTTTACATTATTTAAAAGCCAAGAATACCAAATTCCATTAAGAACATTTCTTGGGAGGGATTTAAGCAACAATAAATTTATATTGGAGAAATGTTTAACCAATGAATATAAACTTTGTAATTCATCTTATTTGATAAAAGAAAACAAAATCTATCTTTTGCTAACAATTAAAATTCCACCTCAAAAGCACGATCTAAACTATGATACCACTGCTTATGTTTCACTTTCATTTTTAGCTCCAATTATTGTTAAGATAAACGACAAATCTTTCAATATCGGTGATACAGAAAGTTTTTTATATAAAAGGCTGGCAATTCAACAAGGATTAAAAAGAAGACAACAGTTGATGAAATTTAATAATGGGGGTAAGGGCAGAGAAAAAAAAACATTAGCTATAAAGCAATTTAGGCAAAAGGAAAAACAATTTATAGACAATTTCACTCATAAGTTATCCTATGATTTGGTAAATTTTTGCATATCCAACAAAATAGGGAAATTGGAACTTAAAGAAGTGAATCAAAATATCGAAGAAGCCTACAATTACCCTATTGTAATAAGAAACTGGTCTTTTGGAAGTTTATTAGATAAAATAGAATATAAATGTAAAATGAAAGGTATAATTTTAACAAGAAACTAAATACAAATTTCAACTGAGGTTGGTTGATCAACCGAATTTTGAGGGATTTTCCACTCGAAAAACACCATTAACAATTTAATATACATATAATTATACAAACTAGATTAGTTATGTATTCATTTTGGAAGGTGTATTCAACGCGTTGTGGTATAGGATTTTAGGCGAGAAAATTAGTTATGTATTCATTTTGGAAGGTGTATTCAACAAGAAAATGAAAATACTTCAAAAACTTAGTATTAGTTATGTATTCATTTTGGAAGGTGTATTAAACACTGAACAGGTCATCACTCTTCTGAAGGGCTTAGTTATGTAATGAACAACACAGGAAGCTTTTAGGGAATCAAATTCCAACCACACTAGCAAATTTGCAGCCAATAGCGGAGAATTGAACCCAGAAATAACCTAGAATCCGCATAAAATCATTTAGAATTTCCCTCCCAAAGGGGAGAACTGTTTCTGCGTGTAACATCTGAATTCTTTTATATCCGTTTTGAAAATAGCTGATGCTAAATACATTGCATTAACCGACAAGTGTTCAGTATTCATTAAGGTGTTTTTGGTTTTTCTGATACCATAATAATTAATTACATTAATGACATCATCCCATTTACCTCTTTCAAATACCCGACAAATAACGTAATCACTTTGATTCTCAAAGTCAATAGATTCAATATTAGTGTCCCAAAATGCTCTTTTTGATATTTTGAGTTTTATTTTCATAGCTTGTGTTTAGTGAGATTTTTAAATCATATTTCATACTTAATAATGCGTCAATTATGAGATTTTCCTGTTTTGTTACTTGCACATTTCCCGGCATGATAAGGCTGTTTCAGTTTATTTTAAAGGGAATTTTCATAATTTCCTCCTCCTCTTTTGTATAAAATGGAATCACTCGCTTTTACTTAAAGGTGTTTTGCATTTACGTTTGTAGATTCCGTGATACAATTTGCAGATTTTAAAGGATTATTAGAAATAAATTGAATTAAAAAATTAAAACTGTACTTTATCTCATTTCTAATTACTTCCATTTGTTTTGCATCTTTTGCAGAGACAATAGTGCTATCTTAATCTTATTTTGAACGGCCCTAAAATCATGACAATCTTTGTCCAGCATCTTAAAGAATTTATTATCATTAATTCCATTGACCCTAGCAATTTCAACTTTTTCATTATATGTGGGAGGTTCCAAATCCACCCAAAAATTTATACGGCTATAAACTTCCGGTATTCCCGGTCTGTTCGAGTTTTTCCAATCTTTTAATCTTGTTTTAAAATATTCAGGCCCCCCTAATATAATACCCGTAGTTTTTTGCGTCATATCCCGAAATTCATGGACATATTCTAGCATTCCTGCATTGAACTTACCAGCTTCATCAATAATTAACAACTTATTTAACAGAGTCTCAGTAAACTTATTAGCTGTCCTTCTTATTAATTGCGAAATTGTAGAGGAAGGGTTATAATATTCTGATCCTATCTCATTATAGATTAATGAAAACAATTCTTTGGCATTCAAACTTTTTTGCACCCTAACATAATAGACAGTTTCAGGATTTTTTATTTGAAAAGCCTCGAATGCAGTAGTTTTTCCATATCCAGGGTCTCCTACAATAGCAACCAAATATTTGTTAATCATTGCATCCTGACAAACATCTATAATGGTCCTGAAATTGTCAGTTTCCAGAATTTTATCAGTTTGATCCATATTTAAAAGTCTTAAGGTTACCTTTTTTTGAATACATTTGTTTCAAAATTGAATCAAAATCAATATCTTCTTTCTCACCACTTCCAATATTAACCTCAGATATCTTCTCTAGTTCATCACTCATAAATTCTTTTTCAGATTCCTCATTTTCAGATTTTGTACCAATCCCCAAATCTAAAAGCTTTGGAGGGAGTTTGGCTCTATTTTGTTCAGATTGAGTAAAAATATCCAGACCCCCCTTTATCATTTTCCTTTTTAGTCTTTTAGTTTTACCGAGCGTCTTATGAAACTCTTCATTATCAGTTGACGATCGTTCTATTTTGGCTTTTGGAATTAATTTATACCTTTCTAAAGTTGTAAGGTAGAGATCATTTTTTAAATCAAAAATCAAAACCTTCGACATGTCTTTAGGATTATAACTAACCTTAACACTTGTTCCATGTAATCTATAGAGCAACTCTTCATCATAAATCTGATATATATAAGCTATTTTTTTAAACTCAAAAGAAACTTCGCCATGACTGACTTTCAACTCCTTATAAGGCCAAAACAACAAGCAGAATTTTATAGTTTCAAGGGGTATCGGGTCTATATTTTTATGAGAATTCATTATATTCTGAACAACGTTTTTCTTTATCGATGCTCCTCTTTTTGAAGATGCGTTGTAATCGTTAATAACTTCAGTTAGAAGTAAAATTACATCATCCCTACTTTTTATTTTTTTAGAAGATAAAAATTGTTTTACCTCCTCTGGGGATGGTTTTCCATTTAAATTTTTCGATTTAATTCCATCTCCTATATAGCCTTCATATTTTTTGCAGAACGATTCTTGAAAAACACCAAAAAATCTTTCTGCATAAGAATTATCTCTTGGATTATTATTCACTTTGTGCCAATGCCCTCCCCAAATTTTAAATGAAGCTTGAATTCTTTCCATATCAGCAGACTTAAATGCAGGAGAATTATCTGAAATAATTTCTCTAGGTAGATATAACAAAGATTCACAGCTCATTTCTAATGCCTTTTTCACCATAACTGAATTTTCAGAATCATCATAAGAATAACCTATAATTTTCCTATTGAAAGCTTCCATTACTATAAAAAATGTAAGAAATCCGTACTTACCCTGCCCATTATCCCTTTTATATGCAAATTGAAACCTACTTCCGTCTATAACCCATAAAACCCCTTCTTGTGAAGGCGAAATAAAATGTGAGTAAGGGAGAATATTATTCATCGCATATTTTAGCCCATATCGACTAATTAAAGCCTTGTTCTTAATACAATTTTGTGAAATAACACTATATATTAGCGAACGAGAAACCGTCTTTCTGTTGGATCTAATTAAATAATCATTTACTTGATCTAGAATTTGAGAAGCATTAAGAACTTTACCTTCATTGAAAATACGTTGAATTTCAATCAATACATCCTCATCCTTTTTCAAATTATTACTAGGTTTATTAACAAGCCCATGTATTAAAACTTCCTCTATAGATTTTCCTTTTTTAATCTGTCTTATTTTATTACAGAATGACCTATAATGTTCTGTTTCAAAAACCATATTGTCATACTGATAATATGCACTAAATAAATCCTTTAACTTATAACCCAATTGATTTAGCTCTATCAACTTGGATAGGATTGCATGAGTTTTACAAAACATTTCGAGTTTTTCACCAGAGATAAATTTATTTTCATAATGAATTTTCAAATCCTCCCAAGAATAGTATTCTAAATCCAATATTGTTTTGACATGATTAGAAACATTTACACTTAACTCATTCCTAACTTGTTCTATTTGCAAATCAGCTATTTCTCTTAATCGGTTATAATCAGGTAATTTAAACTTGACTACCAAGGAATGTGGTATTGAATTGTATTCAATAAGCTTTATTTTTTTATTATTGGGTAATGGAGCAGTAAACCATCGTTTAGGTGCAATAACTTTGTTTGAAGTATTATTATATATCGTAGATGATGGCACACCTCTATCAATTAAAAACTTATAAGTAACATAGGCCGTTTTGCCAAAAAAGTAGACATCCTGTTTCATATTCTTGGTATTTAACAGTTTTTAAAGTCTAAAATCAAGTAGATATTTACAGTAGGAATAGCATAATAAAAGTAACTTATAGACAAGATATTTCAAAATTATATTACAGAATCCTATTCTCTGTAACTTAATAACGCATTAATTATTCACACTTTATAAAGATAATAAAATCATCATTTAATTTGGAATAAAAGACTATTGGCTTTAATGTCATATTTTAACTTGGAATTAGCCTACCTATTCCTAACAAATTAATTTACTTAACTTAAATGGTTTATATTATCAATCCCTTAAATCAGGAGTCACATTCTAGTTTGTGGGCTATACAAAGGCTGATACTGGCTAATGTTTACGGCAATTTGATTCAGGGTTGGACGAAACAGGCTATTCCATTGGGAGGGATTTAAGGCACCGCTCTCTCTTATCTTATTTTTTGCTAATTTTAGCCTCGCAAAAATAATGAGAATGGAGCCAGTTGCTGCCAACGAAAAATTTATTGATGTAGAAAAGGTCATCGGGAATAAAAATTCCCGGTTACTAAAGGCGTTGCCTAAATTTCTGGTGCATTATCTCAAACGCATAATACATCAGGATGAGCTAAATGGAGCCATTGACCGGCATAAAAATGAGATGGGGCTTCCCTTTGTAAATAGCATACTTGGAGAATTAGGGGCTAATTATGAAGTGGTTGGGCTTGAAAATATTCCAACTTCGGGCCGTTTTATTTTTGCCAGTAATCATCCTTTGGGCGGCTTGGACGGTCTGGTACTTATTAATGAAGTGGGAAAGTGGAACCCGAATATTAAATTTGTAGTAAACGACCTGTTGCTGAACGTTAAAAATCTCGAACCTGTTTTTGTTCCCGTAAATAAGCATGGCCGACAATCGGTTGATTATGCACAAAAAATTGATGCTGCCTATAGGTCGTCCGACCAGATATTATATTTCCCGGCCGGGTTATGCTCCCGCAAAGTAAATGGAAAAATAACCGACCTCGAATGGCAAAAAAGTTTTATAGTAAAAGCTATAAAATATCAGCGAGACATTCTTCCCGTGTATTTTGAAGGACGAAACAGTAACTTTTTTTATAACCTTGCCCGTTTGCGTTCCCTGCTAAACATAAAAGTAAACATCGAAATGCTTTACCTGGTGGACGAGATGTTTAAGCAACGTCGAAAAAAAATGCGGGTAATATTCGGCAAACCAATATCATACACACAATTTGATGCTTCGAAAACGCCCTCGGAATGGGCTTTTTTTGTTCGAAATTATGTGTATGCGATGAACGATAAATTGTAAATTATTGACAGACAATAACGAGTGGGAAACCACCTATTTTTTATAATTTTACACCCAAGTATAATTAAACAGAATTGTATGGTTGAAATAATACCTCCGGTTGAGACAGAATTGCTTGAGATGGAACTCACAGAAGAGAAGTTTGTCAGGAAAACCAACAACGGAGGAAATCTTTTATATGTATTCTCAGCACAGGATTCTCCTAATTTGATGCGTGAAGTGGGGCGCCTTCGGGAGGAGTCGTTTCGTCATGGCGGAGGAGGAACCGGAGAAGAAACCGATATCGACGATTTTGATATTTGCGAAGATCCTTATCGTCAGTTGATCGTATGGGACCCGGATGCACGCCAGATATTGGGTGGCTACCGGTTTAAGATTTGCGATGAAAACACTGTTGATGCCGACGGTAATGTGTTGCTTTCAACAGCCGAACTTTTTAATTTTTCCGAAAAATTTTGTAAAGAATACCTGCCTCACATGATTGAACTGGGCCGTTCGTTTGTTGTGCCGGCATATCAATCAACCAGTCGTGGGCGCAAGGGTATGTACGCTCTCGACAATTTGTGGGACGGGCTCGGCGCAATAATTGTAGAAAACCCCGATAAACTATATTTTTTCGGAAAAGTGACTATGTACACCAGCTATAATGTAAATGCGCGTAACCATCTGTTGTATTTTCTGGAAAAATATTTTGCTGATAAAGAAAGGCTTGTAACCCCCATCGAACCGATGGAAACCCACATGAACCGTGACGAATTGGCCAATACCTTTTCGCTTCATGAATATAAGTCTGATTATAAGATACTTTCAAAGGCAGTCCGAAATATGGGTGAAATTATTCCCCCGCTGATTAATTCGTACATGAACCTTTCGCCCACCATGAAGTTTTTCGGGACCGCAATTAATCATCATTTTGGAGATGTGGAAGAGTCTGCAATTTTGGTAACATTAAAAGATATTTACGAAAGTAAAGTTGACCGGCATATCCATACTTACAGGGCGCTGGCATGGCTCCGGAAATTAAAAAAACCTAACCTGCATCTTTTTTCAAAAAGGAGAAGATTAGGATTAAAATAGCGGAAATAAAAAAGCCCCGTCAAAATTGACGGGGCTTTTTTATTATAATTATTACCGCTTATCGATAGGCAGATAAGATTTATTGGGTTCAACACTCTTATAGGCCGGACGAATAATTCGTCCACCGGAAACGAGTTCTTCAATACGATGGGCGCACCATCCGGTAATTCTCGACATAGCAAAGATAGGCGTATAAAGTTCGGGGGGTAAGTTCATAAGACTATAAACAAACCCGGAATAGAAATCGACATTGATACAGACACGCTTTTCCGATTTCTTTACTTCCTGGAACAATACCGGAGCCAAACGCTCTACAATATCATACAGGGCAAACTCTTTCTCCTTGCCTTTTTCCTTAGCCAGTTTTTCGGCATATTCTTTCAGAATGATTGCACGAGGATCAGAAATTGTATAAACAGCATGTCCAACCCCATAAATCAGTCCAGTGTTATCAAATGCCTCTTTATTAAGAATCTTCACCAGATAATCGGCAACTTCTTTTTCGTCTTCCCAATTTTTAACATTTTGTTTAATATCTTCCATCATGGCAATAACCTTTGAATTAGCACCACCATGTTTGGGGCCTTTCAAAGAGCCAATAGCAGCCGAAACGGCCGAATAGCTGTCTGTGTCAGAAGAAGTAACCACATGAATTGTGAAAGATGAATTATTTCCGCCTCCGTGCTCAGCATGAAGGATCAAACAGATATCAAGGGTTTTAGCTTCGAGTTCGGTGTATTTTTGATCGGGACGAACCATTTGCAAGAAACAGCGTGCTGTACCCAATCCTTTTCCTGGATTATGAAGATACAAGCTGTTGTCATCATAATAATGCGATTTCGCCTGAAATCCATAAGCTACAAGGGTCGGGAAACGGGCTATCAGCTCGATCGATTGTTTCAACACATTTTCAATCGATATGTCGTCTGGATTTTTGTCGTACGAGTACAAGGCCAGGATACTACGCGCCAGCTTATTCATAATGTCGTTACTGGGCGATTTCAGAATCATATTTTCAGTGAAGCCGTCGGGCAAGCTGCGATTTGCATCGAGCCATTCGTTAAACTCTTGAAGTTCTTCATTGGTAGGCAGTTTCCCAAATAACAACAAAAAGGCAGTTTCGTCGAAACCTAAACGATCTTCGGATTGCAGGTTCTCAACAATATCCTCTACATCAATTCCGCGATACATCAATTTTCCGGGAACTGGAACTATTTCATGCTCATCTTTAATAAATCCATGAACATTGCCCACTTTGGTCAAACCCACCAATACCCCGCTTCCGTCGTCATTTCTAAGCCCTCTTTTTACGTTGTAGCCATCGTATAACTTCTTTTCAATCTGATAACTTTCTCTTAGGTTCTCGATTAAATCATTCAATCCCATAGCTTAATAATTTTTATTTATGAATGGCCCCCGGTTCATTTCTATAAGAATCCCGCCAAAAATCTTAACAAATATTTAGAACGACAAAGATAATATGTTTTACAACATTTTTTAACATGATTTTTTTTATTTGCCACCCATTTTATTTAAATATTCGCGCAAATAAATACTAATCCAAAAATCCTTTACCTCTGAACAAATCTATAGTTCAGATTGCACTTGTTTGGAAAAAGTGGCATTGATTTTAGCTATGTCATTAAAGCCATACTCAATAGCCCTTTTTAACGAGATGACTGCCGCCTTGAATTGTTTTTTGCGGTCTAATAAAATAGCCTTATAGTAAAAACAATCGGGATTTTTAGGTTCGACGGTTTCGTAGATGCCAATGTATTTCGAAGCTAGGTCGAGTTTATTCTCTGCTATTGCTTTGGAGGTAAACGAGTAACAGATAATTCCGAGAAAAGCTTTAACGCGGCAATACATTTGACGAGTATCCATATCTTTTTCATTTGCAGCTTTTTCAATCAGTAACTTAAGCTCCGATGTCCACCAATCTAACCCTTGATTTTCAAAACTTTGAATATACCCTTCTTTCAGTCGTTGTTCCATCGACAATAACTGGGCTTCTTTATTTTTTTCATTTTTGTACGTGTCGGAATTTTCAATTTCAGCAAGCTTTTGGGTCAATGTTTTAGTATTAATTAAATCACCCAAAATGTCAATTCCCATTCGGCATTCGTTGGCTGCATTAAGATTCAAGTGATTCTTTACTAATTTATCAACTTTGTTATTTGTTGAATCTCTGAATTGTAATAACAGCGACTCATCCTTCGGTTTCAGCCCATCTCTCATAGCATTAGCTTCGAACCATAATACAGCCTGAACTATGAGCGATGACGGTGGCCAGCGGTGACCGCCGTCAAACGAACAAACCATGTTCCTCCAACCGGAACCGCTAAGCTGGTTGGGAATTTGCACTACTTCAGTATAATTAAAATCCTCGCGTCCGGCTATGGCACAGATCTCAAATTTTTTGGAAACCATTTGCGGATTGAAGCCTGGAATGCCAGCCCCACAGGTAATAATTCCACGTATATTGCCAGATTCGACAGCTAAGTAAGAAGCGACACTGCCCCCACCTGAGAATCCGGCTGCATACTGTCGGTTTAGGTCAACCGGATAAGTCTGAGAAACCTCATTTAATAGAACTGATAGGATATGTGCCGTTGACGATGATCCATTTTTAGAGTTATCGGAGCCAATAAGGATATATCCAAAACGTTCGGCAGCTTCTTTTAGGCTTTCCACGGCCAGTTTCCCATCGCCGTGAGGGTCAAAAGCAAAAATCACCGGCCATTTTTTTTGAGCATTGTAACCGGAAGGCAGATAAAGCTCATAATGCTGAGATGTGTCCGACGCACAGACTCTTCGGGTTATTGGACTATATCTTAGAATTCTTCCGGGGCTGCTGGCATTACCAGAATTTCCACAAGACCATGCCAGCCCGCAAATTAATACAACTACCAAGAAAAAAAATCTGCTTAAATGTATAAACCTATTCATATCTAAAACAATGCATTACAGTTTAAAATGAAGTATTTCAAAACTACGGAATAATTATTATTGCCCTTTATCTCCAGACAAAAATAAATGAATATATGCCTAATCGTTGTTTATTTTTTTGCATAAAAATCAAAACATTAGACCGTATTCGAATATTAGTCGAAAAAAATATATTGTATTGAGAAATAATAAATTAAATTAAACAAATGTATTACTTACAGTTACACATATTAAAATTGCCACAACAACAAATATTTTCACATCGGTCGAAATCTATTCTATTTTGTTTCGAAAAAAATATATTTTCGCAGCCTTACAGATTGAATATTAAAAATATACCCTAACCTAAATTTAAGTTTTATGAATTTTAAAAATTTATGCTTACCAACTATCGTTATGTTTATAAGCACATTAGTGCATGCCGGAGGAATTATTACCAATTCAAATCAAAGCGCATCCTGGGTGCGGATGTTTGCCCGCGATGCTTCTCAGGAAATTGACGCCGTATATTACAACCCTGCAGGACTTACAAGCCTCAACGACGGCCTTAGTATTTCGTTAAACAATCAGTCGGTATTCTCAAAAAAAACTATTAAGAACAACTATCAATACTTAAACACGCACGACTATATAGGAGATATCTCAGTTCCTTTCTTTCCAAGTGTTTATGCCGCCTATAAAACCGGCAAATTTGTATTTTCTGCTGCATTTAATCCAGTTGGAGGAGGAGGCAAAGCCACCTTTGAAGATGGTTTACCTTCCTTTGAGCTTGGAATTTCAGATTTAAAACCGGCCTTACTCAGCAAAGGCGTTACCGATTACAGCTCAAATGTCTATTTTAAAGGTTCTTCGGTTTTTTATGGAGGGCAATTCGGAATTTCATATAAAGTTAACGACATAGTTTCCTTATTTGGAGGACTTAGGTATGTTTATGCTTGTAATACCTACGAGGGATACTTAAAAGACAACACTCTTTATTTTGGGACAACTCCGATGTCAGCAAGTACTTTTTTTACCAGCGCAGCACAACAAGCAAGTGCTACTGCCACAAATTTTGCAGCACAACCGCCAACAAATATTCTTTCGGATGCTGCCGCTGATGCAACCGGCTTACCTCACGGAATTACCTATGGAGCTGCTGCTGCTGCATTATCTCAAAAGTCGGCTGCCTATTCTGCCAAAGCTATTCTTTTATCCGACCAGGAAGTTGATGTTGAACAGACCGGCAAAGGTTTTACCCCAATTGTTGGACTTAACCTAAACTTGTTGGACAGCAAGCTCGATATTGGTTTAAAATATGAATTTCTGACCAAGCTAAAACTCCGCAACCATACCCAAAAAGACATCACAACCGGCTTTACTTCGACCGGTGCCGCCATCACCCAATTTCCCAATCATGCCGAAACTGCATCGGATATGCCTGCCCTCCTTTCAGTTGGAGTTTCATACAAAGTCCTGAATAATTTTAAGTTATCAGCCGGCGTTCATTATTATTTCGACAAAAACGCTGATTATGGCCGTTCATTTAATGGTGTAATTGTTGAAAATAAAGATGTTATAAGCAAAAACAATTATGAGTTAGCTCTCGGTATGGAATACGATCTTTCTGATAAATTTAGGTTAAGCGCCGGTTACCTACTGGCTAAAACCGGAGTAATGGTAGGCTATAACACCGATTTAAGCTACGCATTAAGTTCAAATTCGGTAGGATTTGGCGGCAAACTGGCCGTATCACCCCGCATGGATATCAATCTGGGAATGTCTTATACGGCTTATACCCCCAGCGATAAAACCTATGACCATACCATCCCTACAACCACTCCTCAAACGGTCACCCTAAAAGAATCGTATTATCGCGATGCACTAATCTTTTCCATTGGTTTTGATATAAAACTAGGCAAAATATTTTAAACAAAATTATGTTAAATCAGCAAAGCCATTGCTACGGATAAGTTCCGGGCAGTGGCTTTTTTGTAAAATTATATTTCTGCTGAATATCAGATGGGGACAAGTGTTAATCGAAATAATTACCTAAAGCTAAAATGTTAATTAAATCAATTTATACAATAAACAATAATTTTAAAAGGCTTTAATTTATTGGTGTTTCAAGATACAATTCGTTTTATTTGCCAAACAAAACGAATATATTTGTTGCATAAATAACATGCAAAATTCAATCAAAATAGCCTTATTATGAATTATTTAAAGACATTTTTAGCGATTTCACTATCGGTAGCGGTTCTTCCTGTTAAAGGGGGAGGTATTATAACTAACACAAATCAAAGCACGGCTTGGGTACGAAGCCAGGCTCGCGGTGCTTCTCAAGAAATTGATGCCGTTTATTTTAACCCTGCAGGCTTAACCGGCCTTAACCAGGGATTAAATTTATCGGTTAATTCTCAGACCATCCTTTCGAAAAAAACCGTTGAGAGCAATTATGCCACCTTAAACAACAAATATTATAAGGGCGACATTACCGTTCCAGTATTCCCAACTATTTATGCAGCCTACAATACCGGCAAATGGGCATTTTCGGCAGGAATTAACCCAATAGGTGGTGGTGGCGAAGCTATTTTTAAACATGGACTGCCTTCGTTTGAAATGGGAGTCTCCAATTTAAAAACATTGCTCAATGCTTATGGAGTTACTGATTACAGTTCTAATATTTACTTTAAAGGAAGTTCCGTCGATTATGGTTTCCAACTGGGAGCTTCCTACAAAGCAAACCAGACCTTGTCGTTCTTTATCGGTGGCCGGTACGTTTATGCCATAAATCAGTACAATGGGTACCTCAAGGACAATACGCTGATTTTTAATAATAATACAAAACTGTCGGCAAGTGCATTTTTTACCAATGCCGGTGATCCGATTTCTGCCACACTGCTTGGAGACCAGGACGCCGATGTAAAACAAACCGGAAGCGGCTTTGCTCCAATATTGGGAGCAAACGTAACCCTGTTGGGTAATAAATTAAACATCGGATTGAAATATGAATTTCTGACCAAAATAACGGTAAAAAATGATACCAAAAAAGATCTCAAAGTAGCCTATAACTCAAGTAACAGTACATACATCACTCAATTCCCAGACAAAGCCGAAACTGCAGCCGACATCCCAGCACTGTTAGCCATTGGAGCCTCGTACAAAGTTTCGGAAAAGTTAAGCGCTTCGGCCGGGTTGCACTATTACTTCGACAAGAATGCCGATTTTGGATGGACCCACAACGGAACACATGCAAGTAACAAGGACATTATTAAAGACAATAACTTTGAATTGATGACAGGAATAGAATATAAACTTTCTTCCAAATTCCTGGTAAGCGCCGGTTATACTCTATCAAAGGTAGGAGTTAACCCTGAATACAACTCCGATTTTGCTTTTGGATTAACCTCGAACACAGTTGGGATAGGCGGTAAACTTAACCTGTCGCCGAAAGTAGCCTTCAATTTGGGTGCTTCGTACACCTACTATAACCCAAGCGACAAAAATTATACGTCAACAATAAATGTTCCCGTAAAGGAAACTTATGGACGTGATGTATGGATTATTGGCATTGGCCTCGACTTTAACCTTGGAAAATAATTCTGAAAATATCAATTCTCCCCCTCTCTGCCATTACTCCAGATTTTAAAATTCTGGGTAATGGCTTTTTTATTGCTTCTTCATAAAGTCTCAATAAACAAAGTTTATTTATATAAAATAGGGGGTACTTTTAAAAAAACAATAAATTACAACACAATACCCCCTAATAATTGTATATTCGCCCCGAACTTTATAATATTACAATGATCGGGCCATTCATTATCAGTATTATATTATTAATACCTACTATCGTATTAATAATCAAAACTAAGCAACTACAAACCAAGGTAAAGCTTCTTGAACTTCAAAAAGAACAGGAAACTCAAACTTTAGAAGCCGGATATTTATCAAAACTCGAAGAACTTCAAAAAGCATTGGAGGAATCGAAACAATTGGCAATGGTTACCCGCCAAAGTGAAAACGCCATCATGGTGATGAACGAAAAAGGTGATATTCTTTGGGTAAATGACAGTTTTGAACGGATGTATGAATACAAATATCACGAATTCATTGCGACCTTAGGCTCCAACATTCGTCAGACGAGTTTTAACCCGAGAATAGAGGAACGCATCAACCTCATTAAAACCAAAAAAATACCGGTTGTTTACGAGGCTTTAAACATCACACGAAGCGGAAAAGAAATTTGGACCCGGACATCCTTTCTACCCCTGTTGGATGAAAAATCTACCGTTATTGGCATGGTCACCGTCGATTCAAACATCCACAAACGAGTAATTGCGGGGAATAGCCTCATTTCTAATATCCATACATTCAACGATAAAATCGAAAAAATTGCCGAACAGCTAAATGTAATGGTCGAACTTACCGATGCATTGTTTGAACGTATAGACATTTCGCAACGCCGCATAGACCGTACCGATCAGATTATCGAATTTGTAAAGGGCATATCCGACCAAACTAAAATTTTAGGCATCAATGCTTCTATTGAAGCGCATACTGCCGGCAACTATGGAAAAGGATTCCGAGTTATTGCCAATGAGATCGTTAATATCTCCAATGTCACTATTAACTCGATGCGTGAGATCAATGAGCTAATCGGGAAAGTTAAACGAAGCAGCGATAAATTAGGCAATGTAAGAGAACGCTCGCAGGAAGCCATCGATGCCCATCATTCGCTAATTAGCGAACTAAAACAGAAGATCAACGAGGTTCAGGAAGTGATAATGGAAATGAAATAGCTAATTCCCGTAACTAAACGACTTTATTTCAACATTCTGAAAAGCATGAAAACAAATTTGTCCTTTTTGCGCATTAAACGTAAAAGGATAATCCTGCATAGCATTATTTGCCCCCTTCACTTTCAGTATAACTGTATTAGCACCTTCCTTTAAAGGAATGCGGGCATAAGAAATTGTATAAGGCAAGGTTTGCCAGTTACGGGTATCAGCTTTTTCGGTGAGGGCATTTGCAATGCTCAGTATCGACCCTAAATTTTTGTTTTCGCGATCAGCTAAGGCTTCCATCGCTTTTTTAGCAGCCAATCGTAAAATGGAATTGGTCATCTCTCGCACCATGCGGTCGTGCAACGATTTAAACGCTATCTCATTAATGTTTTCCAGTTCTTCCAGAGGCCACGACTGCCCCGATTGAGACAGCGATGCTTCATAATAAAACCGAGGTCGCTCCACATATTTTGGAAAAGCCACCCTTAAAAAGCGCAAGTCCTTAAAAGCTGCCTGCTCCTTAACTCCCCTATCGCCGATAAAAATAGGAAATGATAGTCCGTTCTCCTGGTTGGCCAATACAATCCACCCGGGATTATCGCCTGGGAACTGTGTAAAATTAATACTCCATTCATCTTTTACAGGTCCAAAACCATTAAGCCAAAAAAAGACAAGTTCTGCCTCTGGTTTATTGGTACTGTCACACTTCATCCCAAATTTCTCTTCGTAACGACGTACTTCATCATCAAAACCGGTAAGATAGGCTGTTCGTAAAAGATCTTTTTTAAGTTGAAGAGGTATTGTTGCTTTAAAATTAGCAGCATAATCGGTCTCGTAAATTTCGAGAGCATTTCGGTATGCAATAAAGGCATCGTTGTAATTACCTGTTGCATCATAAATCAGCCCCATGAGAGTATGGGCAAAGGCATCGCGTTTATAACGATTCTTATTAGTCGGATATTTGTCGTTCAACTTGTTAAGGCGTATATCAATACGCTTACATTCTACCAGTGCCTCGTCAAATTTTCCAAGCCTGATATAATTCATGGCGGTATAATAATTCAACATAACGGCTTCAAAATCTTCAGGAACATATGGCTTTACCATGGGGTTTGAAACCAATGCCAAGGCTTCAAGTCCGTAATTTTTCTGTTGGTCTTCGATGAGATGGTCGGCCGTAGAAAAATATTCATTGCTTTTCTCGGGTAATCCCAACATCCATGAGGTAAAGCCACGGTTTAAAAAATAAAGAACTTTATTCTTACCCAATGGCGCTTTAGTGTCCTTTTCGAGAAGTTTATCGGCTTTTTCAAGGTTGCCTTCGTAAACGCTTTGTTGAAATTTCAGATTTTTCTGGTAATATGTGGCACAGCCGGCCATAACGAGAACAAACATGGATAAAACCGCCAAGAACCTAAACTTTCCCCACATGGCCGACATTCGTATATGCTAATGATACTAAAGTGCATAATCGTAAAACCGATTGTCTGTAAATTATTGAGGTTAAAAAACAATAATTTGACAAACAATCGATTCTATACTCAATTTTTTGAGGCTTTATCAATTAACCAAAATTCAATCAGTTAGTTGGTAATAACCTTTTTAATTTTTTTATCTCCCATCCATACAATCTCGTTGGTTTCGAGATTGGTAAGTTCGAGGTTTACCTGATAATAAACAACCTTTTCTTTTCCGTACTCATCAACAATGGTATTGATGGTACCTTGAAGAATAAAATCAGCGCCAAGTTCGAGGCCCCATTTCTTTGCAGTATTGGTCGAGGCAAACTTCTGCTGGTCTTCCCGTTCTGCCCGAAGTTCTTCGCGCTTATCACCAGCCTGGACCAATCGTACCGAACCATTATTAACAATAGCCTTCTCAATATCCTTGATAAAGGTTTCCGGATCAATATGTTCATGACTTTTATTTTTAATAAGACCCACAATCACTGCCGGACGTTTATTATTGTGTGTATTTTCAAACCGTGGTAGCCACTGCTGTCCGAGAAATTGAGTTGTCAGCTCATCGGCAACGATACGCGAATCGGTATCATTCCATCGACCGCTCATATCCGTTTGCTGATCAGTATTAATCCTTTGTACCCGTCTCGAAGGATCACAACTCCATGCAGAAAAAATCAATGAGAGTATCATTAAACTTTTAAACAATCGGCTCATAATCAATTAATTTTAAAATATTCATACTTATTAAAAACGTAAACCAAGTTAATACATATTCATGGTAAAACAATAAATCAGATATTTGTATATTCTGGTTTTAATAAAATTTAACAAAAGTCAACTGCACCCATAGAGCACAAGGATAGATACCAGAAAGGTCAGCAGAGTGGTGATAATACCAGCTTTAAAAAATTCCCAAAATTTTATCCGGATTTTAAATCCACTGGCAGCTTCAATCACAATGAGGTTAGCCATTGCACCAATAATCGTTGCATTACCAGCCAATGTTGATGCAGAGGCCAGTCCCAACCAAAGTATGTCGCTCGAACCCGATTTCATTACAGGAAGCATCATTACTGTAAACGGAACGTTACTAACAACTTGAGACATTACAAGACTGATGCCATGCAACAAAGTTAATCCCTTTAAATCGACAGTAATTCCGTTGGATTCAATGAGTCCTTTCAGAATTCCACCCTTTACTGCCCCTTCAACCACAATAAACAACGAAGCAAAAAAGAGCAATAAAACCCAATCAACGGTTTTTATCACTTTTGATGGTCGAATGCGTCCAAATATCAAAATTAGCGAAGCTCCGACAAGGGCAATTACCGGTATCGACAAGTGAATCATCTTGCCAAGAAAAAACAGTACAATAATCCCCACAAAAATGGGAACAGATGTTTTCATTGAAGCATACTGATATTCAAACTTTTGAGCACTTTTCATAACAACATGGCCTTTCTCAAAATCCTTTGGATAAAGCCACTTTATAACCAGAATAACAATTCCCATTCCTATCAACGATACTGGAAAAAGATGAAACATGAAATGCGCATAGGTCATCCCCGAATTGATACCAATCAGCATGTTTTGGGGATTCCCGGTGATGGTCATCGCACTCCCAACATTCGAAGCCAATATTTCGGCAATCAGGTATGGTACCGGCTTTAATGCTGAAGCCTGACATACAAAAATAATAACCGGAGTAAATAGCAGGACAACCGCATCGTTCACCAGAAATGCACTTGCAATACCGGTTACAAAAACAATAATGGAAAGAAGTCGTAACGGAGTTTTAGAATGAGATATAGCCTTTTCGGCTATCAGGGAAAAGAATCCGTCCAATTGTAGAGTAGAAATCACGATCATCATTCCCAGCAACAGGGCAATGGTGTTGAAATCGATTGCTTTAATCGCCTCATCGAAAGTTAATACCCCAAAAACAATCATGGCCACCGCTCCAAAAAATGCAGCAGATGGCCTGTCGATATTGATTTTTGGAAACCGTGTGAAAATGATCCCCAAATAGGTTATAATAAAAATAACTAATGCTGCAATATTCATTATATAGTTAATAATGAATATATTAAATTATAAGTTTAAACCCTTTGCCATGTACATTCAAAATCTCGACTGAAGGTTCGTCTTTAAGGTATTTTCTTAATTTAGTGATATATACATCCATGCTACGGGCATTAAAATAGCTGTCGTCTACCCAAATAGTTTTAAGGGCGTAATTTCGTTCAAGGACATTATTCATATTGTCACACAGCATTTTAAGCAATTCAGACTCCTTGGTTGTCAGCTTATGCGTCTGATCGTCAGAGATAAGTGCTTGTTTCTGAAAATCAAAAGTATATTTACCAAGCTTATAAACCGTTTGACCTGAAAATTTACTTTCAGCCTTAATACGGCGTAAAATTGCCTCAATACGGAACAACAGTTCCTCCATACTAAAAGGCTTGGTAATGTAATCGTCTCCTCCAAGTTTAAAACCCTGCAGTACGTCTTCCTTTAAGGATTTAGCAGTCAAAAACATAATTGGTATATCCTTGTTTATTGCCCTTATTTCGCGAGCCAGCGTAAATCCGTCTTTGATAGGCATCATCACGTCGAGGATACATAAATCGTAAAAATTTCGCTGGAAGCTTTTAAATGCTTTTTCCCCGTCGGGTAACAAATCTGTTTCGAAATCCTTGGCTTGGAGGTATTCCTTCAGCAATACTCCCAAATTTTCATCGTCCTCAGCCAGTAATATCCGTATTTTCGAATTCATAGTTAAATTGTTACAAGAATTTAAATAAATTTCCCGGGAATTATTCTTCCATCAACACCGGTAGCAAAATTTCAAATTTAGTACCGACATTCACTTCACTTTCGAGCGATATTTTCCCATTATGCTCCTTCACAACCTTTTGAACATAGCTCAACCCAAGTCCAAACCCTTTAACATTATGCACGTTACCCGTTGGAACACGATAAAACCTTTCAAAAATACGCTTTTGGTTATCCTTACTGATCCCAATCCCGTTATCTTCAATGGTAATAGCAATCCATTTCTTTTTATTTACGGTACTTACCGAGATACTTGGCTGCCCCTTTGTATATTTTATGGCATTATCCAGTAAATTTAATAAAACATTGGCGAAATGTACTTCATCAATGTTGACAATCGAATATTCAGCATCTAAATTTTTAACAATCTGTCCATTACGATTCTTCACCTGGATAATAAAATTCTTTACAACACTGTTTATCAGCTCGTGAATATCTAACCGCCTTATTTTGAGATTCATCTGGTTCTTCTCAAAAATAGCAGCCTGAAGTACTTTCTCCACCTGAAAACTAAGCCGTTTACTTTCGTCGTGGATTACTTTTGACAGATGGTCGACATTTTTCATCCCATTGGGAATACTTCCATCATTTAACATCTGTGAGGCTAACGAAATTGTGGCAATCGGTGTTTTAAGCTCGTGGGTCATATTGTTTACAAAATCGTTCCGGATTTCCGAGACTTTCTTTTGACGGATAATTACAAACAATGTATAACCGAAGGTAATAAGAATCACAATTGTTAATAAAACCGAAGAAGCCCCCATAAGCCCCAGCGATTCAGCAAGATAACTTTTCTCCGTTGGGAAATATAAAACTAAATAGTTCGGATTTGAAACAAGATCGTTTGGCTGTAACCTTCCTGAAAAAAGTTTAATATCTGTTTTGCTGTCAAAATTTTCGGACTGCATTACAATATTTCGCTGGTCGTCAAGCACTGCATATTCGAACGGTAAATTAATGTTAATTTCGTCAAGTTCATTGCGTATCAACGACTGAAGTTTTTCCGGACTTACCCGATCCCTGAACTTCCTCCCAGGTTTAGACATCCTATCCACAATCCTTTCAACAAATCGTTGCTGGTCGACAATTTTATTTGTCAACTGCGGCTGAAATTTTTTTTTCGAGCCCGAAACCCGAGACTGATTTTCGGAGTAATATTCGTGGCTAAACAATACGGAATCAAAAATTAACCCATTTTCGGAAGATATAGTAATTCGTGATGCGGCATATTGAGGAACAGAGGCCGCATTGTCCGGCTCGTTCCGCAACTCATCCTTCCGGCTAACATCCTGCCAATTGCCCACTGTATCCACAAACCGTCCGCGCAACGACAGATCCTTTTGTTTATAGGCATTTATTTCTCGCAGGATATTATCAACAGTTTCATTCTCCTGCAACATCCTCGATACGTTAATTATCGAATTATTAATATGTTGCTGAAACAATTCTTCTTTCAGACGATACGCTTTTTTAATCCAGAATCCCTGTACGGCAATTAATCCGAAAACAGCAATTCCGATCAGTCCTATTAATATAGCTATCCGTTTCTTATTCATCGTTCAGCAAAGATAACAGCAGGTTTTCACCTAGCTATTTGATTTAACAATCTTTAACATTCATTAATATTCGTTAACCTAACTTTAAAGTATGTTTGTATCAACAAAAGTTGCAGAACGGCAACTTACTGAAATGACACAAAACACAAACATATAATTAGTAGATTTAATACATGTAGTTTTTTCAAATTTAGGTTTGATTGGTTAGTAATAGTTAAAAGAGGGTTGTCGGGAGACACCCTTTCTTTTTTACAGAAGTTTATTCTTCCCTTTAATTTTTTGAGGATCGATTTGAAAAATGGCAGCAATCAGAGGAATTGTTTTGGCCTTTGAAATAAATTCCGATACGGAAAAATCCTCGTCCTGCAGATAAACCAGAAGTATAAAATCTATATTTTTAAATTCGTCGAGAAAAAATCCGTTTGGGCAACGATTTGATATTAAGCGATAGTTTGTTTCTCCGCCTAAAGCACAGAATTTCGAAAATTCTAATGTTTCGTTTGTTTTAGGATTATGTAGCTTATGATTTTCCCCCTTTACAAAATGCAACTGAAGGAACTCGTTAAAAGCCCAAGACAAGCGGTAATCGTTCTCATGCGAAGAAATCCCCAACAATATTAACGATTGGTGTAAATTATCAGAAAGCTTCTGAACATTTTTTTTGCCCATGCAAGCTCTGTTAGATTATTGTTCTTCTATAGATTCAGATCTTGACACTCCGCTAGTTGTTACATTATTATAAGCTTGTTCAGCGGCATTCTGTTCCGCCTCCTTTTTAGAGCGCCCCATACCTTCTCCAATCAGGAGTCCGCTGGATTTTACATGTGCTACAAATGAAGGAGCCTGCTCCATTTCAGTATACTCTTCGGCCGTTTCGAATGTAACCATCTCTTTATTTTTTTGTCCCCATTCAATTATACGACTCTTATAATCAGTCTCTTTGGACAAAAGATCTTCCAAGTCAACAAAATTCTTAAGCACATAATTAATAATATATTTACGTGTTTTCTCATACCCCTTGTCAAGGTAAATAGCGCCGATGAGCGCCTCAAAAGCATCTCCATAAATATGTTTTTTATGGGAATTGCGTTGGGTATTGGAAACAATGAAATAATCGACACCAAGGTTTCGAGCTAACTGGTCGAGATTTGCCCGTTTCACAATTTTCGAGCGCATCTGGGTAAGAAACCCTTCTTTTTTGCGGGGAAATTTTTTAAATAAATAATCGGCTATAACGGCATCTAAAATAGCATCTCCAAGATATTCAAGGCGTTCGTTGTTCACAACAGTGCCATCGGAAAAAGAAATGGAGGCAGAACGATGCAAAAAAGCAATTTCGTAGAGCTTTAATTTTCCGGGAGTAATTTTAAGATGTTCTCTCAAAAGCAAATAAAACTTCTTATCACGAACGATAAGAAGTTTTATAGGATGAATCAAATGCTGTATCACAAATTACTTTGAGAATTTTTTAAAGATAAGTGCTGCGTTATGACCACCAAAACCAAAAGTATTACTTAATGCGGCATTTACTGTACGCTGTTGAGCTTTGTTAAAGGTAAAATTTAACTTGCCGTCAATTTCAGGATCGTCAGTGAAATGGTTAATGGTAGGCGGAACGATATCGTTTTTAACAGCAAGTATCGCTGCCATAGCCTCAATTGCTCCGGCTGCACCGAGTAAATGCCCGGTCATCGATTTAGTACTACTAATATTCAAGTTATAAGCATGTTCCCCAAACACTTGTTGTATTGCTTTCGTTTCTGCAATATCCCCAAGAGGAGTAGAAGTGCCATGAACATTAATATAATCTATATCGGAAGGATTCAATGATGCGTCTTCCAAGGCACTGGCCATTACCCTTTTGGCTCCGTCGCCTTCGGGGTGTGGTGCTGTGAGATGGTAAGCATCAGCAGACATGCCACCGCCGACAATTTCGGCATAGATGTTTGCCCCTCGGGCAATAGCATGTTCATACTCCTCAATAATCAATGCTCCTGCTCCCTCACCAATTATAAACCCATCTCGATCCTTATCAAAAGGTCTCGATGCAGTTTTGTAATTGTCGTTGTTTTGGGATAAGGCCTGCATTGAACTGAACCCGCCTACACCAGCCTCGTTGATAGCGGCTTCTGAACCACCGGCAACAAAGATATTGGCTTTTCCAAGACGGATATAATTAAATGCGTCAATGATCGCATTTGATCCTGAGGCGCAAGCTGAAACCGTACAAAAATTAGGACCTTTAAATCCATGTTTGATGGAAATCTGTCCTGCTGCAATATCAGAAATCATTTTTGGAATAAAAAAGGGACTAAATCGAGGAGTTCCGTCCCCAGCAAAAAAGCCCTTTAACTCATCGAAAAATGTTCCGATACCACCGATCCCCGAAGCCCATATAACACCAGCTCTATTCCTGTCAATTTTTTCAAGGTCAAGGCCAGAATCTTTTATGGCTTCATCGGCCGCAACCATAGCAAACATGGTATAGAGATCGTATTTTTTGGCCTCTTTGCGGTCGAAGAAAGCTGCGGGATCAAAATTTTTCACCTCGCAAGCAAACCTTGTTTTAAACTTAGACGCATCAAAACGAGTGATAGGCTCAGCACCACTTACGCCGTTTACCAAACTGTTCCAGAAATCCTGGTGATTATTGCCAATTGGCGTTAGCGCTCCGAGACCTGTAATTACTGCCCGTTTTAACTGCATAAATTCTAATTTAAAACAAATGTTACTTTACGTTGGCTTCAATATATTTGATAGCATCGCCAACGGTTCCGATGTTTTCAGCTTGATCATCAGGAATACCAATATTGAATTCTTTTTCGAACTCCATGATCAATTCAACAGTGTCAAGAGAATCGGCACCCAAGTCGTTTGTGAAGCTTGCTTCTGGAGTTACTTCAGTTTCGTCAACTCCTAACTTGTCTACGATGATAGCTTTTACTCTTGATGCAATATCAGACATACGCTTAAAATTTAGTTAATTAATGTTTAAACTGTAAAAATTTTAACTGTGCAAAGAAATGTAATTCTTCAAAATTATCAAACAAAAAAATCAGAATCGATGATTTTTTTTGGAAAAAATGTAGTTTTTTTGCGCTACAGAATCGATAACTTTTTGATTCTTAATTCATATTTTATCTGTATAGAATGAAGAAAATTGCCATTTTTGCTTCCGGCTCAGGGTCGAATGCCCAGAATATTATCGAATATTTCGCTCAAAAACCTGTGGCTCAGGTCGAATTAATCCTTACTAACAGGAGTGATGCGTATGTCCTTAATCGTGCCGAGAGCTTTAACATCCCCGCTTATATCTTCACCCGTGATGAATTATACAATTCGACATTAATCCTACAACTTCTTGCGAAACACAACATTGATTTAATAGTGTTAGCAGGATTTCTTTGGTTGGTGCCTGATAATCTTTTAAAAACTTACCCTAACCGTATTGTTAATATTCACCCTGCTTTATTGCCCCAATATGGAGGGAAAGGGATGTACGGAGCCCGGGTTCACGAAGCCGTTATTGCAAATCAGGAGAAGTTTTCGGGCATAACCATACATTATATTAATGAACGTTACGACGAAGGGGATGCTATTTTTCAAGCCAAATGTGAGGTAATGCCCAATGATACCCCCGATTCCCTTGCCGAAAGGGTGCACGCGCTGGAATATGAGCATTTTCCACGGGTAATTGATGAAATTTTAGCTTCATATTAGTACTAATCTCGCAGCGAATTAAAAAGGCCAATATTCTTATATTTAGAATATTGGCCTTTTTTAATGTATATACAGAAGACCTGACGAGCCAATAGGATCTATCAGGTCTTCTGTATATTTCAGACTACCTTCGATTAAATCACGATATTCACAATTTTGTTCGGAACGATAATAACCTTCTTAGGAGTCTGTCCGTTGAGCCATTTTTCGGCGGCAGGGTCGGCAAGGACAATCTTTTCAATTTCGCTTACCGGCAAATCCTTCGCAAGTTCAAGTTCAAAACGTTTCTTCCCGTTAAAAGAAACCGGATAGTTAAAGGTTTCTTCTTGAAGATATTTGGCTTCGGCAACCGGATACGGCTCGTATGACAGAGTTTCGCCGTGGCCGAGTACCTTCCAGAGTTCTTCGGCCAAGTGAGGCGCGTACGGAGCCAGTACCTTAGCAAAAACCTCTCCGGTATGTTTTGTAACCTTCTGCTTCTTAATACAAAGATTATTGAAGATCATCATTTGGGCAATCCCGGTATTAAAACTCAAATGTTCAATGTCATAGCTTACCTTTTCGATGGTTTTATGCAGAAGTTTGAGTACTTCCAGATCTTCTTCGCCTTCAAAATAATTTTCGGGGTTGCCAAAGAAACGGCTTACGCGGGAAAGAAACCCGAACACCCCTTTAACACCAGTTTCGGCCCAAGGCTTGGTGGCTTCGAGCGGCCCCATAAACATCTCGTAAAGACGAAGCGAATCGGCACCAAATTGAGCAACCACATCGTCGGGTGTTACAACATTTTTGAGCGATTTCGACATCTTGGCCACAATCTGACGAAGTTCTTCGCCCGTTTCGGTATGGAAATATTTACCGTCGCGTTCTTCCACCAAGTCGGATGTTACTTTAGCCCCGGTTTGGGTTTCATAAGCAAAGGCCAGGATCATGCCTTGATTGAAAAGTTTCTGGTAAGGTTCGTCGGTGGAAACGATGCCGAGATCGAACAGTACTTTATGCCAGAAACGGCTGTAAAGCAGGTGAAGAACGGCATGTTCAGCACCTCCAACATACAAATCGACAGGCATCCAATAATTTTCGGCAACTTTCGAAAACGGTTCCTCGTCGTTAAGCGGGTCGATGTAACGGAGGTAATACCAGCACGAACCTGCCCACTGGGGCATGGTATTGGTTTCGCGACGGCCTTTGCGTCCATCGGGACCGATAACGTTTAGCCATTCTTCGGAATTAGAGAGCGGAGATTCACCATTTTCCCCGGGTTGATATTTATCGAGCTGAGGCAACTCAACAGGAAGCTGGTCGTCGCTTACTACAGAGATTTCGCCATCTTCCCAATGGATAACAGGGAACGGCTCACCCCAGTAACGCTGACGGCTAAACAACCAATCGCGCATCTTAAAGTTTACTTTAGCAGTTCCCTGCCCTATTTTTTCGAGCCATTTAATAACGGTGTCGATACCTTCTTTTTTATTAAGCCCGTTGATGTTAAGCCCTGAAACTTCGCTGGCGGAGTTGATGTAAGCACCATCTTCGGTCCAGCAAGCATCGCCGGCCAACACTTTCGGACGGAGTTCGTCATCGGCTGAAGTCGGATCGAGGATGCAGATTACCGACAGGTTAAACTTCTTTGCGAAATCGAAGTCGCGGGTATCATGTGCCGGAACAGCCATGATGGCTCCGGTTCCATAACCTGTCAAAACATAATCGGCAGCCCAGATTGGAATCTTAACCCCGTTAACCGGATTGATGGCATAGCGTCCGGTAAATACACCGGTTTTATCCTTAGCGAGATCGGTACGGTCAAGTTCCGACTTCAATGCGGTAGCTTTGATATAATCGGCAACAGCCGTAGCCTGATCGGGAGTAACGATGGTGTCGATCAGCGGGTGTTCGGGAGCAACAACCATATAGGTAGCGCCAAACAGCGTGTCGGGACGGGTGGTGAAAACGCGTAACTTTTGGTCGAGACCTTCGATTTGAAAATCGACTTCGGCACCGGTAGAACGCCCAATCCAGTTACGCTGCATATCTTTTACACCTTCGGACCAGTCGAGGCTATCGAGTCCGGAGAGCAGCCGTTCGCCATAATGAGGAATCCGAAGCATCCATTGTTTAAGATTCTTGCGCACTACAGGATGGCCGCATTTTTCATGGGTTCCGTCGGTAAGCACTTCTTCGTTGGCACAAACAATTTTGCAGTTACTGCACCACCAGACCTGGGCATTATCGTAATAAGCCAGACGACGATCGTCGATATATTGACGGGCAGCATCTTTGCCTTGCGCCTTCACGTCTTCTGGAACAACCAGTTCGCTGATGGGACGGCCCTTTTGCTGTTCGTTGTCGAACCATGTATTGTACAGACGGATAAAAATCCACTGCGTCCATTTAAAATATTTAGGGTCGGTAGTGTTGATTTCACGATCCCAGTCGTAGCTTAATCCCAACATTTTAATCTGACGACGGAAGTTGTCACAATTTTTATTGGTGGTGATAGCCGGGTGGGTGCCGGTTTGTATGGCATACTGCTCGGCAGGAAGCCCAAACGCATCCCAACCCATGGGATGAAGCACGTTGAAGCCTTTCATCCGTTTGTAACGGCTCACGATATCGGTAGCGGTATACCCCTCGGGATGGCCAACGTGCAACCCGGCTCCGGAAGGATAGGGAAACATATCGAGTACGTAATATTTAGGCTTAGAAGGGTCGAAACGAGTTTTAAACGTTTTGTTCTTTTCCCAATATTCTTGCCAGCGGGCTTCGATTTCCGAAAAATTGTATTCCATATTCAGCTAAATAATTCTGTTCCAATAAATAATAAACAGGTCAAGTTCGATAATATATAAGTTGCGAATTTAGAAAAAGTTGAGAACTTATCGTACAATTTATCCAACAGGTCTCAACTCTGAATTTTAAAATAAGCCACAGCTTCCTTCAATCCATTAACCTCGTTAACAAGTTCTTCGGCACTCGAAGATAACTCTTCGGCTGAGGCTGCACTTTGCTGTGCTACGTTATTGAGCTGTTGTATAGCATTATTTATCTGGTTCAAACCTCCATTTTGTTCAATGCTTGATGATACTATTTCCTGAACCAGAGATGATGTTTGCTCAATGTTTGGTACGACATTAATTAATTTATAGGAAGCTTGTTCCGAAGCATTCACACAACTACGAGAAAGGATATCGATTTCATCCGCAGCCTTTTTGCTCCGTTCAGCTAACTTACGGACTTCGGTAGCAACAACAGCAAAACCTTTACCCTGTTCTCCAGCCCGGGCAGCTTCTACTGCAGCATTTAAAGCAAGGATATTTGTCTGAAAAGCAATATCATTAATTATTTCTATCTTCTTTACAATATCTATCACTCCTTCTACCGACGATTTCACGGCTTTGCTACTTTCATTCACATCAGCCGAAGCCGATTGAGCCACCTTCTCAGTTTTTCGGGCATTATCAACTTTCTGCTGAAGGTTAGCTGTCATTTCTTCAGTTGATGATGATACTTCCTGAACAGAAGAAGCCAGCTCGTTTGCCCCTTGTGAAAGTTGCTCCGATACTTTGGAGAGTTGCTCACTGGTATGAGTTATATTCTCAGCCCCGCTGAAAATATTTTCTATAATCAACTTCATTTTATCGGACATATCCCACACTGCGCCAAATATTCCGTTCCGCGTCCCGTATTTTGAAAAATCGATATGAAGGTTTCCATTAGCAATCTCTCTGGTAATTCGGGCTATTATAGCTGGTTCGCCTCCAATCTGCCCCAAAAGCTGACGAATAATTATAAAACAGAAAAAACAGGTTACCACAACAATTATAATACCTATTAATATAAGGTAAAAAATACGCATTTTCATCAATTGCAGAGAACTGGACTCCTCCTCCGAGGCCCTTTGAATAGAAATCTTTACTAATTTGTCGATCACAATACGATGCTGTTCGTACAGATTTTTAAGCGTCCCGTTGGCAATTTCCCTAGCCTTAGCCTTATTCCCCGCCTGTAAAGCTGGGAAATAATCATGAAGAGCTACATTATAAAATTCTTGAGCAGGAGTATACGCTTCCTGAATCATTAGCGTTTTCATCTCGCCTTCTTCGAGGTCTTTTGACCAGAAATTATGGCGATCGTCATACTCGGATTTAAGCTTATTAAATCGATCTACAAAAAATTGAATTTTAGAGCTGTCTGGTTCTTCGAGCGCCTGAAGTACAACCAGATTCGATTCAATGATATACTCTGGAGGCGGAAGAATATCGGCTACAAGATCCTTGCTTTGGATAATGCGGTTATAAATGGGGCCTTGCACTTTAACAATATTCATAGTATTGGAGAATACAATACTAAACAGCACAAAACCAACAATAAAGCAAATTGTTAATAAATATAATTTTACAGAAATTTTAAGATGCGCCAACTTTTTAAACAAACCAACTTTTTCCTTCATAATAATTTTAATTGAAAAGATTCTTCCGGGCAGGTATTTCAATTACATGCCAACAAAATATGGATGCGATAAATTAGGGGAAATAAAAGGGAGGGAAACAGAAGGCGAACAAAGATAAATCAATACTTTTATAATACAATCAACCAGACAGCTTTATAAGAGTTCTTAAATGGAATGTTTTTACGGAAATTGGATAAAAACAGGATAATTAAAAAAAAATCCTATTTTTGTGCTCCGTAAATGGCCCCATAGTTCAATGGACAGAATTTCAGATTCCGGTTCTGACGATATGAGTTCGAATCTCGTTGGGGTCACCAGTTAAAACAAAACCGTGTAACATATTTTGTTACACGGTTTTGTCATTTAAAACGTACAAACTACTCTGATCGGATAAAACTTCCCTGATAATTTTCGAAAGCTTCAACTCACTTAACGACCACACTAATGAAGACTCTAAAATCATTGATTTCTCTAATCTCATTCTTTTTTAGCACGAATATCTGCTTCTCACAATTCGGAGGCATCGCGATATCTCCCGGAGAACTACAATCGTCGTTTGTTTCGCCACAACAAATTATAAAAGTTGGAGAGAATCATTATTTCATCGATTTTGGAAAGGATGCATTTGGAACATTGGAAGTGCTTACTCAAATGAAACTATCCGATTCTGTTATAATCCATTTGGGAGAAAAGCTTGCCGCTCCCAATAAAATTGATCGTAATCCCGGAGGTACCATCCGGTATCAAAAAATAATATTAACCGATATTCCTGTTAACTCGAAATTTACGCTTAACCTTAAGGCCGATAAACGAAATACCAATCCTCCGGCAGTTGCCCTACCTGATACAGTAGGGGTAATTATGCCATTCCGTTATTGTGAAATTGAAAATTTTAACGCCCCCATAACAAATCTGATTCTCAGACAAAAAGTATTCAATTATCGCTTCTCTGAGAATAATAGTTACTTTACCTGCTCTGATACCACCTTAAACCAGGTTTGGAATTTGTGTAAACACACCATAAAAGCAACCAGCTTCTGCGGCCTATATATCGACGGCGACAGAGAACGCACTCCTTACGAGGCAGATGCCTTTATCAATCAACTGAGCCACTACTGCGTTGATAACGAATACTTAATCGCACGGCGAACCAACGAGTATTTTATTACAAACCCCACATGGCCTACAGAGTGGATACTGCATACCGTATTGCTATTTTATTACGATTATTTGTATACCGGAAATAAAGAACCTCTCATAAAATATTATGATGTTCTAAAAGCTAAGACCTTGATTGATTTGGAAAGAGAAGACGGTTTAATTTCGAGCAAATCGAAAAACCTTACCCCCGAATTGATGTCGAAATTAGGCTTTAAAGATAATAAGCAAAGCTTACGCGATATTGTAGACTGGCCGCCAGCACAAAGCGCAACCTCGTGGAAGCTCGCCACTAACGAAGGCGAACGCGACGGCTATGAAATGGTTGAAATAAACACCGTTGTCAATTCGTTTCATTATGTCAACTTACAATTAATGGCCGAAATAGCGGGTAGTCTGAACAAAAAAGAAGATTCGATCTACTTTCACAACAAATCGGTTCTTGTAAAAAAATCTATCAATCAAAAGCTTTTGGACAAAACCAGCGGTATTTATGTTGATGGAGAAAATTCAAAACACTCGTCGTTACACGCCAATATGCTCCCTTTAGCATTCGATATTGTTCCAAAGAAATATGCTGACTCGGTGGTTTCTTTCATCAAAAAACGAGGAATGGCTTGCAGTGTTTATGGTACTCAATATTTATTGGAAGGATTGTACAAACATCATAGCGCCGACTATGCCTTAAGCTTGATGACATCGACCAGCGACCGCAGTTGGTGGAATATGGTTCGCATTGGCTCTACCATGGCTTTGGAATCGTGGGATATGAAGTATAAACCTAATTCGGACTGGAATCATGCCTGGGGAACTGCCCCGGCTAATATTATTACTCGGTATATGTGGGGAATTACGCCCGCAAAGCCTGGTTTCGAAAAAGTGCACATCAAGCCACAACTTGCAGATTTGACCTTTAGTAAAATTAAAGTGCCCACTATAAAAGGTGCAATACTTGCAGAATTTAAAGAAACCAGCAAAAAAGGCCAGCTGTTTATTATTGAATTACCACAGGATATGCAGGGAGACTTTGTTTTACCTCAACATACAGGCTTAAAGGTATTGATAAACAAGAAAAAGGTTATACCGTCCAATGGTAAAGTGCCCTTAAATTCTGGTTTAACCCGGATTGAAATTAATTAGCCTAGGGAAATCTCTGCCCTACAACCTAAAATTTGAAGCTAGCGTATAAATCTTTAAGATCATTGATATTTAATATATAAGAGCTTATATACCAATAGTTTTTGTACTTTTGCCCTACAAACTAAGCTTCTGATTTACAGATGAACATACTACTCAACTTCAAATCTATACAAAAGCTGGCTATCCGCTTTCTGCTCCTGTCACTTCTATTTTATATATTTAATTTCCAAACCTTTGCTCAGCCCCGATACCTCAACTTCGATAATTTTACCATCGAGAGCGGGCTTTCCAATAACGTTATCCACTACATCTTTCAGGATAAAAAAGGATGGATGTGGTTCGGCTCCAGCCAGGGACTCAATAAATTCGACGGTTATAAATTTACCTGTTTCAACCAAAACCCCGCCAACCCTCAAAGCCTGGACGGCAAGCTGGTTCGTTCCATCCTGGAAGACACGCAGGGATCGCTCTGGGTGGGAACCGAAAAAGGAGGCCTAAACAAATTTAATCGCGAAAAAGAAACCTTTACCCATTTCTACGAACCATTTCAAAATTTCACGCTTAAAGGCAAGTCCGTCAATATTATCCGGCAGGACCGCAAAGGAATGTTATGGCTGGGAACCAATAAAGGGTTGGTGCAGTTTGACCCCGACGGAAAAATTATTGCTGTATTCTCACATCAGGATAAAAACAACAATTCGCTGATAAATAACGATGTAAAAGTTATTCAATTCGATCCATTTGGCAATCTGTGGATTGGAACAAAATCCGGCCTCGACATTTTTAATCCTGCAACGCGCACATTCCGGCATGTTATCTATTCCTCAACCATGCCCGGCGACGAAATTCAAACCATTTTCCGTAACGACGATGGTCAAATGTGGGTTGGTACATTCAAACAGGGTATCTTCATTATAAATCCTCTCACACTGAAATCCAAACAGTTTATCATCGACCCAACCAGCGAACGCGGGTATACCGTTCGGTCCATCATTAAGGATAAACAAGGCAAATACTGGATTGGTACACGCGGCGGACTATATATCTATTCCGGCGAAACCGGTAAATACTCGTTTTTTAGCCACGACGACCGGGAGGCCGAAAGCCTCTGTCACAACTCCATCATGGATATTTTTCAGGATGCTAAAGGCGATATCTGGATCGCTACCCGTAGCGGCATTAGTTACGCCGTATCGGAAAAACAGGTTTTTCGCAAATACAAGGCTTTGCCCCACGACAACCGGTACCTGAACAACAACGAGCTATACGCATTTTGGATGGACGGACAGGGCAAACTGTATATCGGAACTGAGGAGGGTGGAATTAATGTTTTAAACTGTGCCGCAGGGACGTTCTCGTACATTATGCACGATAAAAATAATTCCGGAAGCCTGAGCAAAAACTGTGTAAAGGCTCTTTTAGGGGATAACGCCGGGAATCTTTGGGCGGGTACTTATATGGGAGGTATCAACGTTATCAACCTGAAAACCGGGCATATTACTCAGTATCAAAACCAACCCGGTAACGATAAAAGCCTGTCTCACAATATGGTTTGGGCACTTTATCTCGATCCTCAAAACAACATGTGGGTGGGCACCGAAATTGGCCTCGACCGGTTTGACACGCAAACAAACAGTTTTGTCCACTATAACAATATTGTAAAAGGTCAACAGGTAATTTGGATTAAAAGCGATTCGCAGAATGATCTGTGGGTCAGCACAAACGACAACCTGATGATATATAATCAGACAACGCATCAAACCCGGCGTTACAACATTCGCTCGCGCATGATGCTTGAGGACAAACACGGTCGGTTCTGGCTTACCACGCTCGACAAAGGTCTGGCCCAATTTGATAAGAATAAAGGCATTGTGAAGTTTTACGACCAGAGCAAAGGCATTGCCAATAACCAATCGTACGGCCTGATAGAAGATAATGCCGGGTATTTCTGGATTAGCACCATCAACGGATTATCGAGGTTTAATCCCGAAAAAGAAACCTTCAAAAACTTCGACCGGCAAGACGGGCTACAAAACAACCAGTTTCAATACGGAGCTTGCTATAAGACACCCGAAGGCGAACTTATTTTTGGAGGAATTACCGGGTTTAACATCTTTAACCCGGCAGAAATTAAGGACAACGGGTACGAGCCTCCAATTGTGCTGACTGCCCTCAGAATATTTAATAAAGAAATAACTCTGGGCAGCCAACCCGGCAACGTACTTCAAAAAAGTATTAACGAAAGTCACGAAATTGAGCTGCGCTACTCGCAAAACGTGTTTACCCTCGAATTTGTAGCCTTAAACTATGCCAATGCTTCCAAAAACAAGTACCAGTACCGGCTTAAAGGTTTCGAAAAAGAATGGAACGCCCCAACGTTGCAGCACTCGGTAACATACACCAACCTCGACCCCGGCGAATACGTTTTTATGGTTCGCGGAGCCAATAACGACGGGGTATGGAACAAGAAGCCTCTGGAAGTAAAAATTAAAATCCTGCCTCCTTTCTGGAAAACATGGTGGTTTAAAATTCTGCTCATTACGTTTATCCTGTTTCTGATTTACTATTCGTTCCGTTTTTGGGAAAACCGTCGTCATTTGCAGTACGAGCTGGTTTACGAACGCGAACGGGCCAAAAAACTGCACGAACTCGACATGATGAAAGTTCGCTTTTTCACCAACGTTTCGCACGAAATACGCACTCCGCTTACGCTCATCGCTTCGCCGCTGGAAAAGATGCTCAATTCCAACATGACCATCAAGGAGATGAAAGCATACCTTGTCGTTATGAGCCGAAACACCCACCAATTGCTGAAACTGGTGAACCAACTGCTCGATTTCCGCAAAATCGAATCGGGCAGCATGAAACTTGAGCCCAAGCAGGGCGATTTGGTAGTCTTTATCCGCGACATTGTAAAAGCCTTTGCCCAATTGGCTACAGAAAAAAATATACAGTTAAATTTCAACTCAGTAGAAAACGAACTCTTTACATTTTTCGATAGCGACAAACTCGAAAAAATCGTCAACAACCTTCTGTCCAACTCCCTGAAATTCACCCCACAGGACGGAGCCATTAACGTTAATCTTTCGTTGGTAATGGACGATAGCGACGGACAAAGCAACAAGCCCGAAAAATTCGTTGAGATAGTGGTAAAAGATACTGGTGTGGGAATCCCTGAGTCCAACCTGAATAAAATTTTCAATCTCTTCTTTCAATCGTCCAATGCAGCCGAGCAAACCGGCAGCGGCATAGGGCTGGCACTAACCAAAGAACTGGTAAACCTTCACAAAGGCCGCATATTTGTTGAAAGCAAGCCCGGCAAAGGAACACGGTTTACTGTACGCATCCCGTTCAACCTTCCGTTTGAAGAACAATCGGTTATCCCTGAACCCATCAGTGCTGTGAGCGGAACGCTTCAACCGGCCGATGAAGAGGCCTCTCCGTTGTCCGAAAAAATACTTCTGGTGGTTGACGACAATGCCGACATCCGTTTTTTCATCCGTTCGAACTTTGAACCCGAATTTAAAGTACTGGAAGCATCGGACGGAAAAGAAGGGCTGGCACTGGCATTCAGGCATGTCCCGGACATCATCATTTCCGATGTACTGATGCCGAATATGGACGGAACAGAATTCTGCAAAAAGATAAAGAAAGACGAACGCACCTCGCACATCCCGGTAATCCTGCTCACAGCACTTTCGTCCAAAGCACACCAGATGGATGGCAGCAAAGCCGGCGCCGACGACTACATTACTAAACCATTTGACATTACACTTTTAATGAATAAGGTGGATAACCTGTTGTCGATACGCGAAATGCTTCGTAAAAAGTACTCGGGCGAAACTGTGCTAAAACCCCGGAACATCACCATTACTTCGCCGGACGAACGCTTCCTTCAAAAAATTATCGATGTGGTTGAATCTCATCTCGAAGACCCTGACCTCGACATTGATAAAATATCGGATGCCGTGGGCGTAAGCCGCACCCAGCTCTACCGAAAACTTTCGGCCCTTACGGAGATGACCGTACGCGAATTTGTACGGAGCATTCGTCTGAAGCGTGCCGCCCAACTGCTCGAACAAAACAAAATGAATATCTCTGAAGTCGCTTTTACGGTTGGCTTTAAAGACCTTTCGCACTTTCGCAAATGCTTCCGTCAGGAATTTGGCATGAGCGCCTCGCAATATGCCCACAGAGAAAATGAAGAACCGGAGGAAGAGGAAAACTAAAAGTTATGACGGAATCGAAACTAAACGAAGTGGTTTCAACTCCGCCAAACATAGGCTAGCGTTAATTACCAAATACTTTTTTCATAAAATCAGCCATATAGGCTGTCGTTTGGTCAACCCAGGGATGGAATAGCCAAAAAGGATGCATCTTCACATCAAACTTATGAACTTCTGTATAAATGTTAAGCTCCTTCATGATGCCGATCATTTCATCCTGACCTGCATGAAAGCGGGAAAATCCGCTGTTTATAAACAATACGGGCACCGAACTTTTATTAATCCAGAAAATAGAAGAAGCTTCCTTCCATATTTCCGGTTTCTGATTGAAGGAACCTCCTAACCAGGAAATATCGGGAGAATCGGGCTTCCGGTTGAGATTTAACGATGCAGGAGCCATAAAATCCAGCACTCCGTCAATATCAATTACAGCTTGAACTGCACTAGAAAAACCATTGTTGCCCTGTTTCCCTTCAAATTTCTCAAGCCCATTCGTTGCCCCGACCAGTGCAGCCAGTTGACCACCCGCCGAGCATCCGGAAATAGCAATGTGGCTGGTGTCAATCCCATATTTATCGGCATTGGCCCGCATCCATCGAATCGCCGCTTTGATGTTGTGAATTGCTGCAGGATATTGAGCTTCGAGCGAAAGCTGGTATTCAACAGCAACCGTTACATAGCCTTTAGCGGCTATCAGCTGAGCCATGGGAACTTGCATCGACTTGTTGCCAGATCGCCATCCTCCGCCATGAACCATTATCAATGCCGGGTATTTTCCTGCCTTCCTGGGCTGAAATAAATCGAGATGTAAATCGCGTTTCCCAAAAGGAGTTTCGGGTAATGTAGCGTAAACTAAATTACGTTCTCCCAAAACACTGCCGGGCAGGCTATCTTTAGCAGGAACGGCATAGGGAAAATCTTTTTTAATTTGATTAAAAACTCTTGCTACCGAATAGGATGTATCTCGTGGAATTTCAAGCTGTTTTTCAGTTGCTTGCGCAAACAAAAATGAACCAACTGCAAGAAAGGAGATGGCTAATGATAATCTTTTTACATTCATGTTATAATCTTAATGAGGAGCTAAAGTAAAATATAATAAGTACAAAGTCGCAACTTTCAAAGGTTTAAATTGCTACCCATTGCATTGCCGATTTAAAATCGGTGATGTTTTAAGCGGATTTGCAAAATCCGCTTAGCGTCCTGTTTTATAGATTCCGCTCAGCAAGGGACCTAACTATGTATTACAGTAACAAAAAAAGCTATAATAGATAACTTTACGAACAACCTCCAGGCCCTAAATTACATCCAGCAGGATATCCGGAGCTACCTCTTGTTTCTTTTTTAGAGCCTCTTTGTCATAAAAAAGGGCCAACTGGATGTAATCAACGGCCTTTTTGTGTATAGGCTACATCGGTTTATTCGTTTGTCGTGACAAAAAAGCCCGAACCACTGACAAAAAAGTCGTAGGTTAAAGCCTGTTTGCCCGAAAACGGAACCTCTTCGAGGCAAATTGGGAATAAGTGGCTGTTTTTTTTATCCAGGAGGCTGTTCGGCAGGACCTGAAGGCTGTAAAAAACATCTGGTTAGCTGTAAAATCGGGCCTGCCCGATGGTATTTATGGCTGGCATCGACCGAAGGAACGGCCTGGTGGTTTTCAGTTGCGATAAAGCTGCTCGTGATTAGGACGTTGATAACAAATATCCCGTATTTGATAGCTGGTTGAGGTAAACGAAAAATACCGCTTTTACTTAATAATTGCAAAAGCGGTATTTTAATTGACCGGTCAGGAGACCGGTACTTAGCCCGACGAAGTCACAGACATTCGCCGAGCAGCTTCGTGGAACAGTCTTCGCCCAGCTGGGGGAATAGTCCGACGAAACGGATGTTTCGCCGAACGCCCCGATTTTAAGCTACGGCAAACCGGGGATTTTTTGTATTGGTATTTACCGGGGTGCCCCGGTTTTATTGTCTATACTTTTCTCTTACCTGTGCAGGCCAAGCCTGCTAAGATATATTCGACGGAGGCAGAGCCATCCGCCGAACTCCTATTTCATTTACAGCCTCAGCTTAACGGGGTGACGAAGTCAAAACCAAACGCCATTCCACTTCGTTCTATCGACTTCGTGTAGGAGGGGTATAAATTATATTTACTCTTTTTCTTACAAATTGATGGCCTCTACAACACGATTTACATACTTTATTGAGAGAGTCATTTACAAATGTTATTTCCCAACATCGAGGATGAAAAAGCAAGCCTGGACTCAAATATTTGCTCAATTCTTTATAAAGAAGTTTGTTGACACCTCCACTAATTACTTGTTTATTATAAGCAATAGAAAATAAAATATATTTATTTTCTAAAAGCATGTATTTTAATGGTGGGTATTCTTCGATAGTTTCAAGTTCTTTAACCCCTGTAAGCCAATATATAGAAGTGTTTTCATCATGTTTATTTAAAGTAAGATAGAAAATTTTGATTGTCGAATCTGCTTTTTGAACAGAATCAATATATTCCTTAAGTACAGATCTAAGCTGTGGACTTAATTCAAAATTGTCACATTTTAAATTATTAAATATTGGCTCCTTGTTTTTGCAGTTAAGACAAAAAAACATTAAAAATAATGTAACTATTATATTTTTCAATTTGAAAATGTTTTATAATTTTTATAAATAGACCAAGTGTCATTGTAAAGACAATTAGATGGCACTGGATTGTTTTTGCTAGCTTGTATTACTTGACTTCCAGTTGCTGTCATTACTCCAAAATAAAATCTACAAATATAAAAATTTGGAATAGAACCATCTTTTCCAAATGCATGATCCTTTATTGGATCAGTATATTCTGGATCTGGATGCGTATGGACAGCTGCCAAAATTTTAACCCAAGGATTTACCCCTTTAATATGCATCCTAGCAAAGTACCCCATTTTATTTGCCAATGTTGGAGTGAAATATACTTCTCCTGTTTGATTATCATTGGTATATATGCCTTTACTTCCTAAGTATTTGCTGTCGGGAGTTTCAAAACCCTTCCATGCGAAAAGACCATAAGAATTGCCACTTGTAGGACCAACCAAAACACCATCTTCTGTTACCCATGCAAAATTTTCCTGAGCAGAGGCTCTAGATCCTCCTTGTGAGACCGTTGCTGAGTTTTGCCACATATGAAAATATGCCCCAGCTTCATTGGATTTGTCAAAAAACTTCGCTCCAGTAATTTCGTCTTTTTTAAAATCGTCAGGATCTCCTGTTTTCTTTTCCCATTTCCCATTTTCCGTGTCAATATGTTTAGCGCTACCACCATTTTTTAATTGATCAAGTAGTCGTTTTATTTCTTCTGGGTCTGATGTTGAATAGCAGGATATCATTTCCATTCCTGTAGGATCTATAAATGCGATTGGATTATTTGCACAATAAGCATAAGGGGAAAGTCCAGTATATTTTTCCATCAAGGGGTCTACAGTTGAGAACCTCCCAATCATTGGGTCATAAAACCTAGCCCCATAATCATACCAGTCCAGATTAGTACCACTTAAAACGTCGTCCTGTTTTTCTTTGCCGTTGTACAGGTATTTATTGTCGTTGTTAGGGTTCATGGGGACAAATGAACTCCCGAAAGGATAATATTCTGCAACCTGTACCGGGGTAGCACTACTGCCGCTTAGCTCAAACGCAACCCGGGTATTGCCCAGGTGGTCCTTGAGGTGGTATTCGTAGCTAAAGGATGAAGATATTTTTTTTACACGCCCTTCGTCGAAGGCAATGTAGTTCAACGATTTATCATTGTTATAAACAAAGCCGCCCGCATAATATTGATAAGTGTTGTCTTTCATTCGTTTGGCAAGTTTTTCGCCCGTTGCCGAGTAAATATACGAAATATTATCGGAGCCTTTACTTATGGTTTGAGGTAAATTTAACGGGTTATAGCTTACGGAGAAATTACGAAGCCCATCGAAGGTCATGTTACCATTGCCATCGTAAGTATAAGTAGAGCCAATGCCGGTTAGGCTTTGTAACTGGTTGCCATTGTAATTGTATGTGTAGTTGGCAAGGGCATTCCCGTTTTGGTCTGTTCGTTGCAGGGTGCCTATATTTCCATTGACATCATAGGTGATGCCCTTTTCTTCATAGGCCGTACTTTCGCTCCATGTACTGCCGTTGTTGGTTTTATAATCGCTGCTGTTAAGCCGGTTCAGTGCATCGTAGGTAAAGGCGTATCCTTGTTTGCTCTTTTGGGTGCTGTTCCAGATCATACCGGAGATGTTACCGTTGAATTGAGCGCTACCCCCCATGTTGGCATCGGGGACATCATAAAGAAGTTTCATCCCAAATAACCTGTTATTGTCGATATTATCAGGGTCGTTAATCTGGGTAAGCCAACCTCGGATATTGTACTTGTAATCGATATTTTGGGCACTGCC
>JAUZOO010000013.1 GCA_030706405.1 Bacteroidota bacterium
CGTCCGTTTTAATGTTCCATTATTAGACATACCTAAGCAGATTCTAGACAAATATGCAAGTACACTACCCAATGGAATGGTGCTTCCTGTTCCAAGTAACCAAAAGATGAACGCATACCTGAAAGAGATTGGAGAGCTTTGTAATATTGATAAGGATTTGACATTTCATCTTGCCAGGCACACCTTTGCAACACTAACCCTTAGTAAAGGTGTATCGATTGAAAGCGTTAGTAAAATGCTGGGGCATACCAATATCAAAACAACCCAAATTTATGCGAAAATTACTGACTCAAAAATTGGGAATGACATGGCTGCTTTTGCCGAAAAATTAAAAGAACAAAAGTCAAAATCTAAGCTTGACCACTTTTTTGAATGCCTCTCGTTACACGAAAAAATGCACCTTTTTAACCTACCATTAACTTTGCCATTTGACGATCAACGAGGAAAAAGATTATCTGATTTATGGTATACTTTCTCTGATGATGAAAAATTTGCCCTTTGGAAAAGGGCTTTTGAGGATAATGAAAATTTTATTTTAGCCCCCAGATTGCCTAAGGTAATATAATTATACAACTATAAATGGGCTAAAACAATCGTTATTATACCTCAATAAACCATCTTAAGATTTACGACTTCGGAGTAAATATCTCCCCTGATAAGGGCAAGACGTTTTGAGCGGCCGAAAGTATTTCGAGCGGCTCAAAACACAGCTTGCTGTTACTTCGTAGCAAATAAATTCCTCCCTAACATCGGATTCGTGTTAGTTTCATCGACTTTGAAGGATAATTGATAGGCTTTGGATTACACAAAGTAGTAATAACGTCTTGTATGTAAATACATTACAGCCATACAATAACCAGACGAACTTTTAAAGTTCAATAATATCACCTTAAAGATGTATTCTTATTGGCTTTAAAAGCAGCTTTACAGCTTAATTGCCTTCCATCAAACAAAATTCCTTTCAAGATTAATTGAATGAAAAGAATTTGGAATGTAATAAAGGAAGACAGATTTCATGAAAGCAAGTTTTCATGAAATCTGGTAAACTTGACTGAGTTATATAAAGAATGTATGGAATAAATTTAAACCTCCTTCAAATTTATTCGGATGATTATATTTTATGCGGATTTGAGAGTAAAGGGAGTTGAGTTTCATTTGTACCTACTCTTGAATGCGACATTTTTTTTGCGTCTTTTGGTCGGGTCGGTCGTTTTCGTTTCGTGGCTAAAAGATTGCAGGCTTTTGAGCGTACAAGGTTTTTGATGAAATTACTACCCCGAAGGTGTGGAGAATTTTATCAAAACCGGCACCGGCTTGACCTTGTACGCGTTAAGAAAGCCGAAAATATCTTTGCCACTGAAAACGAAAATACCGATCTGACAAAACAAGACTATTTGTGGAGAATAAAACTATAAAGCGTTTATTAGTTTAAAATTCAACATCTTAATTCGTTGCAATTTATTAAGATCAGAAATTATGCACCTATTCTTTAACTGATCTTTCTTCAAAACACATTCCTATCACATCCGTTATTCCCGTATTCCCGATCTTCATACCTTCCAGGTAGCATTTTAGCAAATGTACCGACTTGTCAGCATGTACAATCCTAAACGTAAACCAGCGAGGTTTAAAAGTTTGCATAAACAGCTCCACATTATCAAACACCCGGCAAAAATCAGGCGGATAAATACATTCGACTAACAATTCATATGACTCTTCGATATCCGAGTCTAGTCCCAGTAATTGAGAAAAGCCATCCGACCATGTAACCCTGTCTTCATAAACATACCAAATCCATTCTCCAAACTCAAAATCTCCTGAAATTGAATTTAATTCCGGCTTATTAGCACTCCGAAATAGAAGCTTATCTTTCTGTCTGACTGTTTCCATGATTCTGATTCTAATGCTTGTAAACTATTCTTCTATTGTAAAATAATGGAAACCGACATTTCCATATAGGTTCCATTCTGTTATTTCATTACGTATATTCGCGCCCCTTAAATTATGGAGATAAAAGTCAAGGCAAAAATATAAAATGAACCAACAACTGCAACATATATGTTGCCTTAAAAATAGTTTCAATCAGACAAATTGCATTGTTACTAAAGAAATATTAGCCAATGCAAAAAGATGAGTTTTTGGTGGCGCTTGGAGTACATTTAAGAAAAATTAGAGAGTCTCATAATCTCACCCAAGCCGATTTAGCCAATTTGATAGGGAAAGACAGACAAAGTTACCAACGCATTGAGGCTGGAACAACAAATCCAACTATTTGGTATCTTCAAAATATTGCCGAGGCTTTAAATATTTCACTTAAAGAATTGCTGAATTTCAATTAATATAAAAGTTGTAGTTGTAATTGAGGCCGGCTTAAATAAATACCTTAAGCATGCCAAAGGTATTGGTAAAGTTAAGGTATGAAAAGAACCACTTAAAAAATGTCAGTGCTTACCATTAAGATTTTATATAGAATCTCTCATCTAATTAGTGATCATTCCTTCTTATTAATCAAATTATTTGTACGTGAATACCGAAAGTAGAAAAATATCGACGTAACTGGGCGCTACGTCGAATATAGGATTTACCGGAATAGACAAGATGAAAAATTTAAACTTATTATTTTTCCAACGCCTGCGCCAAATCGGCAATCAGGTCTTTGCTGTCTTCAATACCTACAGAGATACGGATGAGCGTATCGGTAATGCCGTTTTTTTCGCGGGCTTCTTTAGGGATTGAGGCATGGGTCATTGCGGCGGGGAGTTCAATGAGCGATTCGACCCCTCCGAGGCTTTCGGCAAGGGCAAACAGGTTGAGGTGTTCGAGGAAAGCTTTGGCATCATCAATAGATCCTTTGATTTCGAAGGTGATTACACCGCCGGAACCTGTTGTTTGCTGCTGAGCCAACTCGTATTGCGGATGGCTTTTAAGGCCGGGGTAAATTACTTTTTTTACCTGCGGATGTTTTTCGAGGAAACCGGCAATCTCCAAAGCATTCTGGTAATGCCGCTCCATACGTATTTGTAAGGTTTTAATCCCCCGCATGGTCAGGTAGGAATCGAATGGAGGAAGAACGGCCCCTACGGCATTCTGGCGGTATTTAATTTTTTCGTACAGGGAAGTGTCCGAGGTCATTACCGAACCTCCCAACACATCGCTATGGCCTCCGATATATTTGGTGGAACTGTGCACAACAATGTCGGCACCTAATTCGAGTGGTTTCTGGAAATAAGGGGATAGAAAGGTATTATCCACTACCAGCGTGATATTATGTTTTCGGGTAATATGCGCTACGGCTTTAATGTCGCAAAGTTTAAGAAGCGGGTTGGATGGTGTTTCAATCCAGACAAGACGGGTATTGGGCTGAATAGCCTGCGCAACAAGCGATGCATCTGAGGCATCGACATAAGTGATTTTAAAATCAAATTCTGAAAATACGTGGTTAAAAAGACGCTTGGTTCCACCATACAAATCGTCGAATGCAACAATATGGTCGCCGGGCTTTAACAAGGATAATAAAATGGTGGATTCGGCAGCCAGTCCGGATGAGAAAGCCAATCCGTAACGAGCATTTTCGAGCGCTGCCAGTTTTTCTTCGAGCGCTTTCCGGGTGGGGTTCAACGAACGGGTATAATCATAACCCAGCGTGGGTTCATCCACCTTTTTACGGGCAAACGTGGTTGATAAATGAATGGGCGAAACGACATCGCCAGCTCCGCCATTGTTAAAATCGGGTTCTTCTCCTACATGGATTGCTTTGGTAGCAAATCCCAAATTTCTATTTTCTACAGACATACGTAATGTTGTTTTTAAGTTCAATGTTTGGCGCTACGCCATTTCATATTGTGTAACTGTCGATTCGAATCGCAGATGGTTGATAAAATCGATGCGGGTAACCAGTCCCTGGAAGTTTCCGTGCTCGTCTTCCACAATAGCGACAAGGCCGTCGTTCAGGATTTTGGCCAGCTCGTCGCGATGGGCAGTATATTGAAGGGTTGTGAGTTCTTTAGTCATAATCTGACTTACAGGGGTGTTAATGTTATACCCTTTGGAATAAAGGGCCAGCAACAAATCAGATTCGTCGATGATACCAACCACCTTATTCCCCTTTAGGACCGGCAACTGGGAGATGTCGTACAATTTCATCCTGCCATAAATGGCTTTGAGGGTATCGTCGGGCTTGGCATAAACGATGGCATTATCTTCGAACCGGCGGGAGATAAAATCGCGTAAATCACCATAGGTAACACGTTCGGTAAGTCCTTGGTCGAGCAGCCAGTAATCGTTGTACATTTTCGAAAGGTATTTGTTGCCACTGTCACAGGCAATGGTTACTACGCGTTTGGGCGAAGTTTGTTCACGGCAGTATTGGATGGCTGTGCTCAGCAACGTTCCGGTTGACGAACCGGCCAGGATACCTTCATTTTTAAGAAGGTCGCGCACGGCATCGAAGCTTTCTTTGTCGGTAACGCTATACGCCTTGTGAGTTAACGAAAAGTCGGCAATGGACGGGACAAAATCCTCGCCAATACCTTCCACCAGCCACGAACCGGCATGTGTCCGCAAATATCCATCGTTGATATAATCGGCAAGGATTGAACCATGCGGATCCGCCAGTACAAATTCTGTTTTGGGCGATACTTTTTGAAAGTAATGGGTAAGTCCGGTAATGGTTCCCGACGACCCCACTCCAACCACAACCGCATCGACGTCATGTTCCAACTGTTCCCATATTTCGGGACCGGTGGTTGTTTCGTGAGCCAGCGGATTGGCGGGATTTTCGAACTGATTGATATAAAAAGCCCCTCTTTCCTTAGCCACACGCAAGGCATAATCCTGATAATATTCAGGATGGCCTTTTCCTACATCCGAACGAGTGAGCAATATTTCTACCCCGAGCGCCCGCAGGTGGTTAATCTTTTCCTGGCTCATCTTATCGGGGATTACCAGGATGAGTTTATAACCTTTCAAACGGGCTGCCAGAGCAAGACCAATACCGGTATTGCCAGCCGTAGCTTCAATAAGGGTATCACCGGGTTTAATCCGGCCCTGCTGTTCGGCAACCGTAATCATCGAAAGTCCTACGCGGTCCTTGATAGAACCTCCGGGATTTTGGTTTTCGAGTTTAATAAACAACCGGCACAATCCGGTATCGGTGTGCGAGAGTTCGACCATGGGTGTATTACCTATGGTTTCGAGAATTGTTTTTGCTACCATAATAGTAATTTATTGATGTTAATAATATTTAAGAATTGTCAGCTTGATATATAAATAACTAGCTATCCTTTATTAGCTTAATCATCATTCTAAGAAGAATAACTGTTAAAAAATATAAGACAGGATTACAGGATTGACATGTTTCCAGAAAACTTAAATCCTTCGCATAATCTTATTAATTCTGTATTCCTGTCCAGTCTTTCTTATTCCCTTTTCAATTCAAAAGATATTCTTTCAGCCTTTTGAATCAGATTGAACCGGGGATTTTTCTTTGCAGGTATATCCCAGCTCCTCAATGGCTTTTTTCAATTTATCCACATTGGTTTTGGCGGTTTTGTAAATGATGGTGACTTCTTTCTTATCGAGGTTAACGTTTAGGTCTTTAACCCCTTTTTCGAACGGGATTGCCGACTCTATGCGCTTTTTACAGGCTTCGCAGTGCATGCCAACCACAAAGGTTACCTCCTCCTGAGATTTCTTGGTTTCAGCTGTCTTATCCTGTGCATGCAATGCTACTGCAAAGAATAAGAAGGTGATAAGGGTGATTATTCTTGATTTCATTTCGATTGGTTTGGATTAATGTTGAATGGGTGATGATTATAACGTGTTGATTGATAAAACCTCCCTTAACCCTCCTTGAAAAGGAGGGGATTTCAGACTCAGTCTAAATAGCCTCGCCCAATCCAAGTACATTGATAAGTTCGACAGGGTCAACCAGCCGCGAGGGTATGTGCATCCCTGCCAGATGCAATTTTTCGAGCACTCGCCGACGCAGAATGATAAATTCATCGTCGTTACGGTCGCGTTCGGGTTTCAGCTTTACCTCAATAATTTCGTTAATCTTTCCGGGCCGGGCGGTCATAATCACAATCCTGTCGCTCAAATAAATAGCTTCGTCAACATCGTGGGTTACGAGAACAATGGTCGTCCTGGTGTTTTTCCATATTTTCCGGATGGTATTTTGCAAGTCGATGCGGGTAAAGGCGTCCAAAGCGCCTAAGGGTTCATCCAACAGCAACACCTTGGGTTCGTTGATTAATGCCCGGGCAATGGCAACACGTTGCGCCATCCCTCCGGAAATCTCGTGCGGATAAGCTTTTTCAAAACCTGTCAAACCAATCATGTCGATATACTGTTTAACCAGAGGCTTTTTCTCCTTATAAACATTTCTGGCTATTAACCCGATGGCAATGTTTTCCTCAACCGTCTTCCACGGAAAAAGCGCTCCCTGCTGAAAGACATATCCACGTTCAAACCCGGGCTTTTCAACCGGGCTTTCATTCAAAAGCAATTGTCCAGCCTGAGGAGCATCGAGGCCGGCGATAAGCCTTAAAAGCGTAGTCTTGCCGCAACCGCTCGGGCCGATGAACGAAATAAGCTCGCCCTTTCGGATTTGGAGGTTAACATTCTGTAAAGCTTCGGTTTTTCTTCCGGTGGTATCGTAATAAACACGGTCCACACCACGGATATCGATTAATATACCTGGGTTACTCATTGTACAATTCCATTTTTCCAACGTAAAACATAATTTCGAACGACCGTAAGAACGGCAAGAATGATAGAGAAGGCAATCGCCATGATGATGATGGATGCATAAACCTTATCGTATGCCGACCATGCCTTGGCCCAGTTGATGTACCATCCCAGACCGGCTTTGGCGCCAATCATTTCCGAAACGATTAAGGTTAGGAAGGATAAACCGGTGGCCGTGGATATGCCGGAAAAAATGTCGGGGACAGCATTGGGCAGGGCTATGTGGAACAATAAAAAGGATTCGCCGGCTCCCAATGTTTTGGCTGCTTCGTAATAGACCTTCGGCGTTGAGGCAATTCCCCCGGAAACCATAAAAGCAACCGAAAACCACGAGGCTATGGCAATGAGGAAAACCCCGGCCGAGAAACTGTTCGGCAACAGTACAATCGCTATTGGTAACCATGCAATTGCAGGTATTACGCCCGATATTTTAATAACCGGAAACAGCCAGTAATACCATTGCCGGTACCAGCCTATTAAGATACCGGTTGCTATGCCCAACAACGTCCCCGAAACCAATCCCACAAAGAAAAGGCGCATGGAATAGTATGTACTGATTAACAACGTTGTACGTTCTTTGACAATAACATCCACAATTTGGACTGGACCAGGAAAAAACGGAAGTTTGAAGATGCCGCTTTTTGTGGTTAGCAAGTCCCACAAAGCCAAAACAATACCTACTGCAAAGATAAACTGCGCTTTATGGTACAGCTTTTTGCGGATTGTACCGACGTAACGCGAAGCAATCCACAGCACAGTCAGAACAGCGGCGAAACCACCCAGAAAGACCTGATAAGAAACGGGATTGACAAACTGTACATTAGGAACCAGAACATCAACCAGTAATGCCAAAAGGACTGTAGCAATTGATGCTGCAACCCATATTTTTGATTTCGGTTTCCAATAAACACCGATGTCACTGCCAAGCACCTCGTGTTTTGATTTTTTATTTTTTTCCAAAGTAATGTCCTCCTTTACATTTTTTCGTGAGAGGACATGCCTCCATCATGAGATGTCTCTATATCCGTTGGAATCTCGTAGTATAAATTCTCAACGAATTTTTGAGTATTCAGATTTTTGGGCAGGAATCCGGCCTTTTCCAATTGGTCGGTAAAATACAAAGCATCATTCTTTGCCCTGGCCCTGGTGTTTGCATTATGTTTAGCATGATATTTATAGCTTTTCACCAATTCGGTAATCAAAGCAGGATCGTCACTTGAAATGTATTTTTTATCAATCATGATTTGAGCTGTTTTTTCAGGATTCTGAGCAATCCATTCGCTCGATTTTTGAAGGGCTTTTAAAACAGCTTTAACTCGTTCCGGATTTTCTTTAATTTGCTGACTGGATGCGTATAAAAAGCAGCAATATTTTCCGGCGAACAAAGGGTGTGTGCCTATATCGCAAAGTACCCGATACCCTTTTTTAACAGCCAGTGTAGCAAATGGGTCCCATAATGCAACGGCATCTACTTCTCCTTTTTCGGCCATTCCTTGTAAATGTTCGAGCGGATAAGGAAGCCAGGTAACGCCCGACGTGGGGTCTATATTGTTATTGGCAAGAAATACACTCGAAATAGCCATCGGTGTCCCTCCAATTTCATCAACGCCTATTTTTTTATGGGCCAAATCTTTGGCTTCTTTAATAGGCGAACCGGGAGGAACTAATAATTTAATACATCCATCGTGCAATCCGGCAATGAGTTTAATATCCAACCCTTCATTGACGGAAGGAAAATACTGGAAGTCGCCAACAGCAACTGAGAATTTGCCACTTGCCAAACCTGTCTTATTCGATTCAAAATTTCCGCTTACCAGCGTTACATCAAGACCTTGGGCGGCAAAAAAACCATTTTCTTTGGCGATGTAGAAGGGAGCTCCACATGCCGCTCCACTCAAAGCCTGAATTTCAATTTTACCTAACGGAAATTTTTCGCTGGCTCCGTTGGTTTTACTTGCATTATGTCCACAGCTACAAATTGTTATAGCCAGTAATGCCATTGCACTAATTCGTGATAATTTTGAATTTCTCATGGTTTTTAATTTTTAGTTATTATTATCAGTTAATATATTTTACCTACCCTGAACCGCACACCGGCATATATTTTCCGTCCCATTGTCGGCCCCCACACCTGCGAAGCGTCAAAGCCTTTCACAAATGGATTCTCGGCGTTGATTATCGGGTTTTGAAGCTGATAGTCCAGAATATTTTCGATGCCCAGATAAACATCAAGCCTCTTGGTATTTTTCGTTATCTGGAAAAAATACATGGGGTAAGCGGGAGATTCGTTGGCCTGTGCCGTATATCCCGTTGCACTAGGAAGTCGGGACGGTCCATTAACCTGTGCAGTGAAGTCGAACACCCATTTCTTAAATTTGGTGGCATACGACAGGTTGACCAATCCCCTATACCTCGAAATCAAAGGCTTATCGACCTCATAACTTTGCTGTCCGTCATTCAGGGTTATCCGGTTACGGTTATAACGAAAAGCGGTAAACACGTCGAAACCACGGAGAGCAGTAAACGAAATATCGGCTTGCCAAACATCGGCAAACGAGCGGCCGTTCAGGTTATAGAAATACACATAATTGCGGTTCCTGTCCAGGTCGACGATGGCCTGTTTTTCAAATTCGGTATGGAAATATTCGAGGCTTAGGGTAAGCTTTTCGCGGTTCCAGACGGGCAGGTAAAAGGTGGCATTACCGCCATAATTCCAGGCTTTTTCTATCTGCAAATTGTCGATGGCATCAATATCGAATTTACGAGTAGAGGCCATTAGCCCAATGTTATCGGCAATGACGTTGGGCGAACGATAGCCACAGCCCGCCGAAGCCCGCAGCACAATATTTGGGGTAACACTGTATTTGACGTTGGTGCGCGGCGTAAACAACCATCCATAGCGGTAATTAAAATCTTCCCTGAGCCCGACGATCAACGTAAACTTCTGAAGATAAGAATAAGTGTATTGAGCAAAGGCTCCGGGGACAACTTCTGTGCGGTTTAACGGAGTTAACGGAGTGTTGTTCTCCGGCAGTTTATCGCGGAATACGGTTTTGAAATTGTCGTACAAAAAGCTTGCACCAACTGCATACTGGTGATTGGTATTTCCTATATATGAATTAAATATAACGTTGCTGTAAAACGTGTTCTGTGTTCCGTTATAAAGTTTATACGTTTTATCGGAACCAAAATAAGAATCGAGTTTATGAGTTGTAAAACTATTGATGATGCCGATGCTTTGCCCCGGTTTGGAGCCAATGGCAATTCCGGTTTTATTGTAAATGTTGAAATTCAGGTTATCAACATCGGTGATGTAATAAACATCGGCTTTGTGGCATAAAGGCGATTGTCCACCTTGGCGGTCGTCGTACAGGAAACGGGCACCGGTGCGCGATTCCACACGTTTCGAGGGGCTAATGTACAACCACCGGTTAAACACGTTGACCGATTTGGTTAACGGCATGTCCATAAAATGGTCGCTATTGCGGTCATGGATGGTCGTGTTGCCGGTTTGGTAATTGATGTTGGTTTGCGTTGACCCTTGCACCAACAAATTTGTCCACAGGTTATCGTTTATCTTTCTGGCACCGGTTATATTAGCCTCATACTTAAAGTATTCGTCAGCATATAATTCTGCAAAAAATTCTTCCGTTTTATCGGGCTTTTTAAATTCCAGATTGATTTGTCCAGTTACCGACTCGTAGCCATTAACCACCGACGATGCCCCTTTGGATATCTGGATTGACTCCAGCCAACTGCCTGGAATATAATTCCATCCATAGGTTGACGATAATCCCCGTAATACCGGGATATTCTCGCCCAACACCTGACTGTAAATGCCCGAAAGCCCCAAAAGCTGAACTTGTCGGGCACCGGAAACCGCATCGGCATAGCCAACGGTAATGGTAGCGCTGTTCTCAAAACTTTCGGCCAGGTTACAGCAGGCCATCTTCATCAGCCCGGTTTTCGAAATCTGTTCGGTCTTTAAAACATTAAACCGCGAAATGAGGGTCCCGGCCTGACTGGCAGTGACTGCGACTTCTTTTAACTGCTGCTCGCGGGGAAGAATAAATTCGACATTGGAATTGACCACCCGGCCTGCAATTAAGGCACTGTCAACGGTAAGTCCCTTATAAGCAACAACCAAATAGGCAGAATCTTTGCCCGTCCCTGCGAGTGTAAATTGTCCGTTGGCGTCGGTGCTGGTTATTTTGGCAAGTCCGGCAAACCGGATATTGGCTCCCGCAACCGCTTCCTTTTCGCCCTTGGAATTTAACGAATATACGTGTCCGACAATGTTTTGAGCCCGGGGAATAGCAGGTATTCCCAACAGGCCAAAAAACATCAAACGCCTAACGCAAAGAAGTAAAAATTTATGGGCACTCATTAATCTATAGCTAATTGTATTACAATAAGTTTATTATTAAATTGATATAATAATTCCGGCCTTTGCGGGAAATATTATTCCAATCGGAATAGGTCGAATATTTCCTGTCGAACAGATTTTCAACCCCAACCTTTAGTTTGGGATTGTATGTTTTCAGGTGGAAATCATACCCGGCCGAAGCCCCGAAAATCAGGTACGCCGGAGTCTGGTCCTCGCCATAGTCGGCACTGTATTTATACTGTTTGGCAGCGCCTTGCAGTTTGAGTTCGGCATACACCTGTTTCCGATTAAAACTCAGTGACGAGGAATAGGAAACCGGCGCTATTAAAGGCAGGGCGCGGTTATGGTCATCCCGTCCCAAACTGTACGAAGCTTTGTTTGTCCAGATGAAATAATCAGCAAACGATTGCTTTACCGTCAAATCGGAAGTGAGGATGGTGGCATGATCCAGGTTCCGGTAAACTTTCACCCCCGAGGCATTCAGCGTCATGTGGGTTAAGGAGTTATCCGGCTTTCCGATGATATAATTATTCAGATAGAAACACGAACCTTCAAGGCTGACATTCAGTTTGCCCAAGGTGGCCGAAAAGGCGAGGTTTCCTTCCCACGACGATTCGTTTTTTAACTGCGGATTGCCCAGATAATCGTAATTATCAAAACTGTTAAACAGGTAAAAACCATACGCTTCCGAAGACGAAGGGGCACGGAGCCCATACCCTCCCCCAACTTTAACCTGTATATTCTTCAGGTAATAGTGATATTTGGCGGCGACATTCCATAAAAGCCGGTTTTGAAACCTGCTCATTCCCGGATAATAAATCTGCAACGTACTCAGCCCGAAATCACTTCGGATACGGTCATGTTGCACGGCAAGCCGGGCCGAAACCTGAAGAAACTTACGGGCAGTGAACTGGTATTTATCCTCAGCAAACAAACTGGTATTCAGCGTCCTCACGTCAGGCCAGGTGTACATAAACATTGGCTTTTCGTCCGGATTTTTCGAATACATGGTCATTTCCGCAAGCGACTGATTATAATACGAATCGAGGTTCAGCAGGAAATTATGCCGCGTCTTCCGGCCTTGCAGGGTAGAGTAAAACCCGGCCGTTTTGCTCTTGCCGGGCATATCCATGTGCATGGCCACATTGGGACGCTTAGTGTCGTCCATAATGTGCGTTATTGTATTGAAATACAACTTGGTCTCCCATTTCGAGAATACCGGCGAAAGTTCCTCTTTTGTAAAACTTAACGAAGTTATCAGTCCTTTGGCCGATTTCACATCCATGGTAAGCGCCGGATAGCCCACGTTCGTGGCTACATCGTAAATAACCGAGGCTTCGACAGCCCGGTTTCCGGATAACCGTAACCCGAAGTTGGACATGAGGTTGACCTTCTGAAATTGAGAAAACTGAACCTCTTCCCCGCCCCCGGCGCGATAATCATCGCTCTTGCGGACAAAAACACCGGAGTTCGAATAAAACGAAGGGTTCGAATAAGCCAAACTTCCCCCTAAAATCCGGTAATGCCCGTTGGTTTCGTACCCGCTGTTGACACTGGCACTCACATTTTCCTTATGAAAACCGGCCTTGTAAAGTTTCATATCCAGACTACCACCAATGCTGTTGGTAGCGTAAGGGTTTCCACCAATACCCGAGGCTATGTGCATTTTGTTTAAATTAATAACCTCAACATAGGAACTGACAGGATCCATACAGTCGGTGCAGGCACAAAAAATCTTCATGCCATCGATGGTCACGGAAGTGCGTTCCGAAGCCATGTTGTTGATGGTCGGTTCCCAGGCATAACTGCCGCGTTTAATGAGATTTATCCTGTCCTGTTGTTCCATATATTCATCGACAGAAGACATGGGTTTGGGCTCATTTTTTGAACCCAAACCAGTCTTTCCAATTATGATTACTTCTTTTAAACATAAATTTCGAACAGAATCTGTTTTCTGCTGAGAATAAGCGAACTGAAGACTGAACAACCCAATTCCGGCATACAGTATCCGTTTGTTCATCCGCTTAAAATTCTAATTCAAAATAGATGCTACTTGCTGTGGTTGTGCCTGTTATGGCTTCACCTTTAAGCACCGTATTGCTGGCATCCTGCACAATCAGATTTATCTTCCAATAGCCTGTCATGGTGAGGTTTACCTTTCCCTGGTAGGATTGGGTAAATGAATCGTACGTCAGGTTCACATTGTTGGGCGACGTATGGTTGTCCATATCCGGCATGCGCGGGTCAATCTGGATGGTATAATTCTCTACCGGAGAAAACGTCAGCATATCAACCTTTTTGTAGAGATAAGCCTTTACATCGTTGGTACCCACCTGAGGTTTGGACGGTTCGACCAGTGCCAGGAAATAACTGATATTATCGGCGCCTTTAAAGCTCTTGTAGCGTACCTTTCCGGTGGATGCAGCAACGGTTACCTGGTTGGATACCTTGGCAATAGTGTCGTTGCCATTCACGTAATTGTATGCTATCTCCCAGTATTCGGAACTATTGCTGGCCATGATGAAAATGAAATAACCTTTGTACAACGTATTGGTATTCGCAACTTTACTGATGGCCGAATACGGGCAGGCATGGCTCATGGAAGTCATGTGCATGAGGGGTTTCCACGACAGGTTGGCATCTTCCACGTATTTACCGGTGGCATTGTTCTTTACCTGTATGTAAACTTCGTTATAACCCACCACAAAATCGCCGGTATCTTTTTTAAAGATGTAAAAGGAATAATTGCCTTTGGTTATCGTATCAACAGGCTGTAGGGCAGAAACTTCGTCCTGCGCGGTTACCACTTTAACCTCGTCCTTACTGCACGAGGTTATGAGTGTAGCTGTTACTATTATAAAAAGGGTGAAATATTTAAATTTGGTATTTAATAAGCTCATATTGTTTAATTTATTAGGGTTAATTACATTAACATAAACCACATCTTGTGGTGTAATCCTAAGGATTTAAACTCTTATCCAACAATGATATCAGAGTTTTCTTCTGCTTTCGGAGGCACAAATATGAGCGAAGCATACCCCTGCAATTGGGCAACTTCGAGGTTTGCCAATCGAAGCACCTTCACTTCAACGGGCTTAATCCTGAAAAAATAAGAGCACAAAAAATCCTGTTCCTCGTTATTCGTAGCTTTTTTATTATGACGGTTTTCGGTGTCGCTGTTGGTTTCTGCAACCATCTTTATCTGCTTCTTGAGAAAACATTTCCCATGGCAGCAGCTATTCTTCACATTCTTATTAACGCATAGGTTTTTAGCAATATAATCTTTGAAAATACCATATTGCACCTGAGGTATTTGATATTTGGAAATATTAAATACCATCACGAACAACATTGTAAAGGCAAAGATTCTATACTTAATCATTTATGGGTTAGCTTAAACATTTTCATCATTGGCAATGCCTGTTTGGCACTTAATCCTGTGCAAAGGTGGGTGTTGTGCTTAAGCATTGAAATAACACATATAAGGTATTTAAGGATACCATGTTTAAGGGAGTTAACAGTGGTATTTATGCGCATTTACCGTTAACGGGTTTAGGGTTGCACAACACAACAAAAAACAAACCATAAAAAATTATTTTACAACCAATTACACTCCGGAACCTGGTTCCTTTCTGTAATAAAAAAGCCACGGAGCACCCGGATTTTCACTAATCTTTTAGTGTCAACCCGGATACTCCGTGGCTTTTATTTTGATAATGCAACCGCCTGCTTAAACAAAAGATAAGCTGGACATGAAGGCGAAATCCCTTATTTAATCTTCGGTTTCCAGAGGAATAAATCGTGTATGCGTACACTTCTGTTAACCAATGGGGTATCTTTTTCTGTTCCAAGGGTTACCGTACTCTTCTTTTCTGCCTTTATCTTCAGGATTACGTTTTTACTGTCAATTTTTACGGTGAACTTCTCCCCTTTCAGAGGGTCATGCGGAATATAGGTCCCTATTTTTATTGTGTCGGGGTCAGTTTCCGATTTCTTCCACAGCGACACACCTCCGGCATATCCATTCTCCGAATTATCCCCGTAAGAAACTGTAAATTCGATATATGAAACAGAGGGTATGACGGAAATTTCCAAATAGCCATTGGTGTAATGATAGCAAGCCACATGCATCATGGGGCATTGAAGGGCTACATAACCAAGGCTCACCTCCGAACTAACGGTTGACACACCTGCACTGTTTCCGCATTCGGGGTTAACCGCATAATCCACCAAGGCATAATTCACTGTTAAACTATCATAAATCACCTTTATTCTGTTTGGCAGGTACGAAACAACATTCACGCTTTTCATCAGGTCGGTTTCGCAATCCAGTTTCGAAGTAAGGAAATAACCATCCCGGCTCCATTTCTGAAAGTTCTCGTGATACAGTAACGTTCCTTTTACCGGGTCAACCACAGTATCGCCGCTGCTGTTAACAACGGGAATGTCCACCTCATCATCCAGAATGATTTTATTATTACAGGAAAACAAAACCATCGCCGATAATAGTAAAAGAGCTGTAGTTGGTTTCATTACAAACATTTAGTTGTTTTAATTAGTTAAGATTAGGGCTTTAAATACCTCCTAAGGAGATTTAAAACCCTAATCTTACAGTATTTAATTAAAGGGTCGTCTGCAACCGGTTACCTTCTATTAATAACCAGGGTTTTGAGGAGTGATACCCAAATCCTCGCTGCTTTCGCCCAAAGGAATAGGGAAACGGTAGAACTTACCACTCACATTGGTATACTTGGCATGCAGGTGTTTGTATATTTTAGCAAAGAAAGCTGAATTTACGCTTACACCGGGGAAGGCTGCCGCAATGGTTGTTTCCGAAGCGTACTTATCTTTGAAATATTCAAAGCTGCTTACCGTTTTTACTGTCGAAATCAAAGTTCTCCAACGAACCAGATTAGTCCAGTGTTTTTGTTCATAGGTAAATTCCAAATCCCATTCTTTGTACAAATCTTCTTTAGTAAGTGCACTCAGGTCATATTGGGTACTGCCATAGGCCCTTTCGCGAAGTTTATTAACCAAAGGCAGGGCTTCGCTTGCACGGTTTAAGAAAAATAAGGCTTCGGCTTTAATGAGGAATACTTCGGCATAGCGGAAGTCAATATGGTCGATATCGTTTGGCTGGTCATCGGTGGTTAATTCACTTCCTACAGCGGCACGGTGAATAAATTTACCATAACGGGAAGTCGTTACCGGCCAGGCAAAAGAATAGGTTTTCAAATCCAGCGGATTAATCAATTGCGTGGTGTACGAATACTTCTTACGGGTATCCTTATCGCTAAACCTGTCGATAAGAGTTGGGTCGGCAGGGCCAATATGGTTATCGGTCACTAAATCGAACTTATTGGTGAAAGCACAGTGCGTTTGGTGATTACCCTGAGCGTCAACACCATCGCCATCATGATGAATGGTGAAGATATGTTCATTGCCATTTTCCTGTGCGCTACCAAAGATTGCATTATAATCGGTTAGCAGGGAGTATTTACCTTTGCTGATTACCGAATCGGCAAATGCTACAGCCTTTTCGAGCTTGGCATTATCTACGGTGTGTGTAGGGTCGGTGGTGCTGGTTTTAATGGCTTCTATTTGGGATTGGGAGAGCGGGTTCTGTCCCCAGGTGAGGTAAACTTTTGCCAGAATGGTATTGGCAGCTCCCCTGCTGGGGTTAGATTTGTTGGCATCAACTTCGGGCAAACCGGTTTTAGCTTCGGTTAAATCCTTAACAATTTGGGCATATACCTCATCGATGGATTTACGTGTTTTATCGGAACTGCTGGTGCTTAATACCAAAGGAATTTCGCCAAAGAGCTGTACCAGGTTAAAATAGTCATATCCCCTGATAAACTTAGCCCTTGCAATCGTAAGGGTCCGTGTTGCTTTTGAAACTTTTGAAGTATCGGCAGCACTAATCTTTTCGATGGCAGTATTGGCGGCACCGATACTCTTATACAACCGGCTAAATACTTTTATGGGGTACCAAGTACTTGGTTTGGTCTCAAAACGGCTTACCAAAGGTCCGTCTTTATCTTCCGTACCTTCAAAGCTGATGGTACTTTCAGTTTGAGACTCTACTAAAAATGAATACGAGGAGCTAAGGGTCTGCAATGGGCCATAAACAGCATTGGCAAGGGCCAACGCTTCAGCATCAGACGTTACCCCACTAATAACACTGGCATCTTCTGTATCGCTCTTTTTGCAGGAAAGCAATGCCGTGGCTAAAAACAATGAGTAGAAAATTTTCTTCATTCTTTTGATTTTTAATTGATTAATACTATATTTTAATTTACTCGCTACTAAAAATTAACACCTACGCCCAACTGGTAATTCCTTGACGAAGGATAAATGCCTAAATCTTTTCCACTGGCAACTTCCGGGTCGTACCCTTTGTATTTAGTGAAGGTGAGCACATTTTGCACCGAAGCAAAAAACCGGAGTTTTAAGGAGAGTTTGGGAGTTCTTACCGGCAAGGTATAGCCCAGGGTAATGGTTTTCAACTTCAGGTAAGAAGCATCCTCAACATAACGGCTGTCCAGATAAGAATTTACCGGGCTTCCAATTTTAGGAATGTTACCGGAAGGGTTTTCCTCCGTCCAACTGCTTAAAAGAGCCGCCGATAAATTGTAACTATCGTTCGGACGTTCCAGGTAACGACGGAGCAGGTTATAAACTTTATTACCCTTTGAGCCTTGCAGGGAAATAAATACATCGAACCCATGATAGGTAAACGTAGAAGAAAGTCCATAAGTAAAAGCGGGCTGAACGTTGCCCAAAACCTTACGGTCATCTTTGTCTATTTTATTATCCCCGTTTACATCCACAAACTTGCTGTCGCCGGGTTGGGGGGTATTTCCGTCAACAGTGGGCAACTTGGAAACATCTTCATTTTTCTGTACAACACCATTAAAAATAAGGCCATAGAAGGAACCGAGCGATTCTCCAACCCGAAGGATTTCTTCCTGGTTTTTACCGGAAGTAAGTTCATTGTACGTTCCCATGCTGGTTATTTTGTTGATATTACGGGCAATGTTGGCCGACGCAGTCCATGTAAACCGCTTACGGTCGACGAGGTTTGCCGTAACCGCAAGCTCAATCCCTTTATTGGTTACATCGCCAACGTTTACCAACTGAGATTCGCTGGTGCCGCTCCAGGAACTAACGGGCACTTTCAATAACAGATCAGACGTTTTTTTATAGTAAATGTCAGCCACCAAAGTGAAGCGGTCATTTAGGAACCCGGCGTCAATCCCTGCATTATACTGGGCCGTAGTTTCCCATTTAAGGTTATCATTGCCCAGGTTTGTCAGGGTATAAGCAACCTGGCCGTTGTATATGCTGGCGGAAAAAAGTTGCGAATATTCATAATCGCCAATTTCTGTATTACCTACGGTACCATAGGTAGCCCGTAACTTAAGGCTACTTAATGCCCGGGGGAGTTTCTTAAAAAACCCTTCCTTGTTTACATTCCATGAAAAACCGAACGATGGGAAATAGCCCCAACGATTACCCTGCGAAAAACGGGAAGATTTGTCGCCCCTCATCGTAACGGTAAAATTGTACCTGTCCAGCAAGGTATAGTTAACCCGGCTCAAAAGGGAATGAATATCCGACTCAGAAGCATTGGAAGATGGAGGGTAAGGATTTGAGCCGGCAGCCAGGTTTTTGAACGTAAGCAAATGCGATGTCAGGTTAATGGCATAATTTGTTTTTGTGGTCTGGTGGGTATATCCGGCAAGCACCTCAAGATAATTGGCACTGTTTATTTTTTTACTGTAATTCAAGGTGTATTCCATTTGAGATACAGTCGTATTCTTATTTCCAATCCCTCCAATTCCTTGTTTTTCGAGCCCTAAAGCTGTGTAGGAAGGAGCATAAAAATTTTGTGTGACGTAATTAACATTGGTACCTGTATTGAACTTGGCCACCAATCCTTCCAGAATAGTATATTTGGCATAAAAGCTGCCCAACAAGGATGTTTTAATCGTTTGTCCGATGCTGTTTTTCAGGTCCGACACCGGATTGGCCGATTTTCCGTAATACGTAAGATAATCGTGCTCATAGGAGTTGGTATAATTATAACTGCCATCGGCATTATAGATTGGCACAACCGGAGGCATGTACAGAGCATAGGTAAGCGAGTTGGTGATACCATGCGAGTAAGGCGAATCGTTATAATTCACATCTTCAAAAGTCGTCAGGCTGTTTTGCGTGCTCTTATCGGCTGTAACTGCAATACCAACGGAAAAATCTGAAGACAAATCCCTGTCTAAATTCACCCTTCCGCTGTAACGTTCAAAACCGGAGTTAAGGACAATACCATTCTGATCGGAATAACTGCCCGATAAGAGGTAACGGGTTTTATCCCCACCGCTTAACGATAATTCGTGGGTCTGGGTCAGGCCGGTTTCCAGAACGGCATCCTGCCAGTTGTACCCTTGTCCCAGTTGGGCAATTTCTGCATCAGTATATTTATTGCTGTTAAAATAATCCTTTTGTATGCGCGCCCATTGCGTAGCATTTAACAGGTCCAGCTTTTTAACCGACTTACTCCAACCAGTAGTATATTGATAATTAATTGAGTTACCGCCCTTCTTTCCTTTTTTGGTAGTTACAATAATAACCCCGTTAGCCCCGCGCGAACCATAAATAGCGGTAGCGGAAACATCCTTTAAAACCTCTATCGATTCAATATCTTTCGGATTGATGCTTGCCAGTGGGTTAAGGTTTCCTTCAATACCATTTAGCCCGGCTTTGGTCGATGAGTTGTCGCTGTAAAAAATGAAGCCGTCAATTACATACAACGGGTCGTTTTTGGCATAAACCGAGTTTCCGCCACGGATACGGATAGAAGCAGCAGAACCAGGCTGGCCCGAACTTTGCGTAACATTTACACCGGCCACAGCTCCGCCCAGGGCATTGTCAAACGAAACGGTTGATTGGGACAAAAAGGAGCTGGGAACGGTTGCGATGGCCCCGGTAAGTTCTTTGCGTTTCTGGGTACCGTAACCAACTACAACTACCGAATTTAACAGGTTTAAATCCTGTGTAAGATAAATGGTTAGAGGGTCTGTATATTCATAAATGTCGATTTCCTGCTCCTTATAGCCCATCGAAGTAACCTTGAGCGTAACCGGAAGCGATTTAACCGCAATACTAAAACTACCGCTAATATCTGTAAGGGCACTGCTCAGCTGTCCGCCCTGTTGTTCTTTAGCAGTAACATTTATACCGATTGCTGCCGATTTAGAACTTTCGTCGAATACTTTGCCCTGAATACTGATTTTTTGCTGTTGGGCATAAATAGAAAAGTTTATTAACAAAGATGTTAGTAAAAAAAAACTTTTAACAGAATAATACCGTTTTATAAAACCATGTAATAATTGAAACATAAGACGACTGTAATGAAATGTTTATTTTAATGAACCGGAAAGGCACACTATTCCCATCTTCTTGACTTTTTAAAAATTAACCTATTGTTATAAAATAAATTAACTTAGTCAAAAATCGACCTATAGCGATTCTGTCCTTTATAATTAACCAGATTGGATTGGTTGTTAATTCGACACAAAGGTGGCTGTTACCGGGAAGCATTAAAATAACACATATAAGGTATTTAAGGATACCATGTTTAAGGGATTTAGCAGTGGTATTTATGCGTATTTACTATAAACGGGTTGGGCATCAGACAGGTTTTGGTAGTAATCCAACCAAAACATGAATGAATCGGTCAGGTTCATCCTTGTTTCCGACAAAAACATGAATGAATCGTAACAAGTCCCATTTAAAATCGGTTTGTTAATAGATTATTCTTTAGGTTTCCAAATGTATATATCGTGTATCCTCACGGCCCGGTTAACCGTACTTTCGTTAGCTATTGTCACCATGCTGTTCTTTTCTGCTTTAAATTTGAGGACTACGTTTTTGGTGTTCAGCTTCACTGTAAATTTCTGTCCTTTTAGTGGATTGACAGGAACGTAGGTACCAACTTTGATCGTATCGGCATCTCCGTCAGCCTTTTTCCATAAGGAAATTCCTTCGGCATACGAATTTGAATAGGAAACCGTAAATTCCACATAAGAGACCGAAGGAATGGGCGAAGTCACTAAGTCGCCTTTTGAGTAATGGCGGCAAGTATAATAAATCGGGCACTGAAGGGCCACATAGCCATTGCTGACCTCCGAGCTGTCGGTCGAAGTTCCGGCAGGGTTTCCGCATCCCGGATTAACGGCAAAATCAATCACCGCATAATTTACTGTTAATGAACCATAAGCAACTGAAATGGTAGTTGGTAAATAAGATACCGTTTCGGCACTTCGCATCAAATCGGTTTCACAATTCTGAAGCGATTGCACCAAATAGCCCTGCCACGCCCATTTCTGAAAATTCTCATGAAATACCAATGTTCCTTTAACCGAATCGTTTACAGTATTGGAGCTGTTATTGGTAATCTCCTCATTTGTTTGTTCTTCCGGAAAAGAAACCTTACTGCATGAAATGACAAGGAAAAGGGACAGAAGTACGGCTGTATCTATAATATACCTGCTAATAAGCTGCATAACTAATTTATTAATATAAACGCAATGGCGCGAAGACGCTAAAAGAATTGATATTATAATCAATGCTTTGCGTCTCTGCGCCTTTGCGTTCAGTTTTTAAAATTACTTATGGGATGCGTCATAGAGCGTACTCACATCCGGGCCACCGTCCCAACCAGGGTTTTGTGTCAGGTTAGGATTGGTTGCACGTTCCGTCTGAGGAATTGGGAAACGGTAATTCTTAACAGAAACCTGCGATTTATTCTTTACCAGGGGGATGCTTGATTTTGCAGCAACTGCTTTCACTGTTGTTTGCAAATTTTTCCACCGTACCAGGTTGAACCATCGTTGCTGTTCATAAGTAAATTCATGGAGCGACTCTTTCTGCAACGAGTCCCTGAATTGGGGTTGTGTCAGATTTTTATAATCAAAAGCATCGGCTGCCAGATGCTGTGCATCGATGGTTTTCTTGTATGCCCTGCGGCGAACCTTATTAATAGCATCGTAAGCATCCGCAGTGGGGCCACTCAACTCATTAATAGCCTCAGCTTTGGAAAGCAGCACATCGGAATAACGTAGGATTGTCCTGTCGATAGACCGGGTTGTGGCACTGGTCAAAACATTGATGGTATCGATGTATTTCCGGTAACGAGGTTCGTCAAAAGTAAACACCTTACCTGTAGTAGGATTGTAGAGATATTTGGCATAAGTCCCGTTTTTGCGTTGGTCGCGGTCATCCCATGTATTATAAAACAGGGAAGCATCAGAAACAATTAAGTGAGGGGTTTCCTGCGAGAAACCTGTCACAAAAGCACAGTGGGCCAAATGGTTGAACCCGTCGCCGGTATAGAATTGTCCGATTACATGACCTGCTTTAAAGATATTTTCGGTGAAATTGGTACGTTTACTAACATCCCAGTTATCAAGAAAATCGTTGGTCAGGGAGTAACCTGTTACGTTGTTGGCTGCATCAATGGCTTTTTGATACCTTGCTGAAGCTGCGGATGTAGAACCGGTCTGTGCCCATGCAAGATAAACTTTGGCCAGCAAACCATAAGCAGCACCTTTTGTAGCACGCCCCAAATCGCTTGTGGCAGTATAATCTGCCTGGGCAGGTAAAGCGGTGGCATCATTCAAGTCGGCAACAATTTGGGTATAGATAGCATCAACCGACGACCTTACAGGAGTTTTGCTATCCGTAGAATGCAGCACCAACGGGGCATCTCCCCAATACCGGACAATATAGAAGTAATACAATGCCCGGAGGAATTTCGCTTCGTTGATTGTTCGGGCTTTTATTGTCGAACTGATACCGCTTGCAGCCGACACCTGGTCAATTACATCGTTGGCAGCGGTAGCTCCCTGGTACAAGTAAGTCCAGGCTAAATAAATAATGGCATTGGAAGGAGTATGGTCATACGTTCCGATGGGTGCACCGGCAGAGGTTATCGCCTCGCCGCATTTCTCCTCATCACTGGGCAAATCGGTCATATACGAGGTATAGGTACTGATTTGGGAATTATAAACATAAGCACCATTGACTAAGGCTATCGCGTCAGCATCCGATTTGGGAAAGTTGGAGCTGGTTAATGAACCTACCGGCGTAACATCCAATTTATTGCAGGATGCAAACAAGGCCGGAAGGATGGCTAGAAATATAACTTTTTTCATACGTTCAAAATTTATAATTAAGGTCACATGGAATAGCCCGAATAATCATGTTTGGAATGAGTTATCTCATAGCTATTTCATTGCCGTAATTTTATATCAATTAAAATGAAAGGCTGTCAGGTGAACTCATTGATTTAAAAAGTAACGCTTGCACCAATATTAAATCCTGTGGATGAAGGATAAGCTCCTAAATCGATACCCTGGTACAAACCGTTGGTTTCATCGCCTCCGTAACGAGAGGCTTCCGGGTCGTAACCTTTATAGTTGGTAATTGTCAACAGGTTCTGAGCCGAGGCATAAATCCTGACCTTCGAATTTTTATTGCTGGTAATTTTGAAGGGCAACGTATAACCAATCGTTAATGATTTCAATTTCAAGAAGGAAGCATCTTCAATATACCGGCTATCAAGATAGACTGACGAAACTTCATTAGCACGGGGCACTGTTTTAGATGGGTTCGAAGAAGTCCATCGTTGTAAAACCGTTGACGAAACGTTATAGGTTGACGAGTAGGATTCAAGATTCTGACGAAGTCCATTGTAGAGCTTGTTGCCATAGCTACCCTGAAACAATAACGAGACATCAAACCTCTTGTACGAAAACGAAGTTGAAAACCCATAGGTAAATTTGGGTTGAGAGTTACCCAACACCACTTTGTCATCTTCAGTGATTTTCTTATCACCGTTCTGATCTACCCATTTCGGGTCACCGGCAGTTACCTTACTATACCAGCTGGGTACAGGGGTGCTAGATTCTTCACCCGTTTGAACCACACCGGCAAACTGATACCCATAAAAGGTACCTAACGGTTCGCCAACCTTTACAAGGAGCGGTAAAATGGTTGCAAGCGGAGTTGAGCTGTTATCGGTAGTAAACGTAGGCTGGAAAGATTTGATACTACCCAGGCTGGTTACTTTATTGACATTGTGCGCAATATTGGCAGATACAGTCCAGTTTGCTGATTTATTTTTCAGAATTACACCATTAACCGCGAACTCAATCCCCTTATTGGTAACCGAACCCACATTTTGAAGCTGCGAAGTAAACCCTGTTGTTATAGGAACGGGAATATCGACCAACAAATCAGATGTTTTTTTCGAGTAAACATCGACAACAAAGTTCAGCTTGTCATTCCATAAACCTAAATCGAGACCGGCGTTGTACTGGCTGGTCGATTCCCATTTCAGGTCTGGATTAGCCAGTCGGCTACGGGTATAGTCGGTTACCAGGGTACCGCCGAACGAAACATTGGTGGCTGCAGAATAAGTGGCCAGGTATTTATAATCACCAATTTCCTGGTTACCAACAGTACCAGCACTAAGGCGAAGTTTCAGGTTATTGATGGTCTTAAACTTGAAGAAAGGTTCCTGGTTGATATTCCACGACAAGCCTAACGAAGGGAAATAACCCCAACGGTGGCTCGAGGCAAACCGCGACGAACCGTCGGCACGGATGGTTGCCGTTACATTATACCGGTCCTTGAACGTATAATTTACCCTGGCAATGTATGAGTTCAGGATTGACTCTGAACCTCCCGAAGTTGGCGCACCATAGGTAGAACCTGCGGCAAGACTGGTGTAGGTTAACGATTCATTCGAAAAATTCGACGATGTAGCAGTAGCATATTCAACGTTAGTCTTTTGGGTTGTGTAACCGGCAAGAGCTTCGATGGAGTGGTCTTTAACCGTTTTGTTATAATTCAGGGTAAAAGCAGCCTGCCAGGTACCTGATTTCTTAAACCCAACCGATGCTAATCCTTTAGGAATTAACCCTACAGCAGAATTTTTAGGGGCATAGAAATTTTGTTTAGCGCTGTTTAAATCGGCTCCCAAAATGGCTTTGGCCACCAAAGAAGGAACAATTGTGTAGTTGGCATAAAAATTACCAAACACATTGGTCAGTTTTGTTTCGGCAGTGGTATTAACAATATCCGAAATTCCATTGACCGTAACGTCGCCTAAACGGATATCCCCGGTTTCGTAAGGATTGGAATAATTAAAACTTCCATCGGCATTATACACACTGACTAACGGAGAAGTCCTGACCGCCAAATCGTAAGGATTGGACAAACGGCCTGGAGGTGTTAACGTTCCATAATTGGCCAGACCATTTTGCGTTGAACTGGTACCGCTGGCGTTAAGCCCTACCGTAAAACTTTCCGAAACAGTGCGGTCATAGTTTATACGCGCATTAATCTTCTGATAATCGGTATTTTTAATTATACCACTCTGGTCGGTATAATTTCCTGATAACAAATAGCGCGATTTTTTATCGCCCCCGATAAAGGTAAGCTGGTGATTTTGAGAAGTCCCACTCTGAAGGGCAGCACTCTGCCAATCTTCCCCCTGGCCGAAGCTATTGATTTGCGCATCGGTAAAGCCAGTTTCACCGCGGTTTTGTTTTAACTCGGTATAAAGCTGTGCCCATTGTTTGCCATTAAGCAAGTCCAGTTTTTTACGGATTTTCTGAAAACCAAACGTGGTCTGATAGGTGATGTTATCCGTTCCTTTGCTTCCTTTTTTGGTGGTAATAATGATGACACCGTTTGCCCCGCGCGAACCGTAAATAGCTGTTGCCGATACATCTTTCAACACTTCGATAGACTCAATATCGCTGGTATTGATGCTTGAAAGAGGGTTCAGGCCGCCATCAAAATTTCCGGCACCGGTGCGGGTTGTACTATTGTTGTTATAAAGAATATAACCGTCAATCACATACAACGGTTCGTTACCTCCGGTAATGGAGTTACCCCCGCGGATGCGCAACGAGGAAGTTGACCCGGGCTGTCCGGAAGATTGGGTTACGTTCAACCCGGCTACAGCACCTCCAAGAGCATTATCAAAAGAGGTTGTAGAAGGCTGTGTCAGAAAGGTATTTGGTACGGAAGCTATTGCCCCGGTAAGTTCTTTACGCTTTTGGGTACCATAACCAACTACCACGACACTTTTCAATAAGTTTAAATCCTGGGCGAGATAAACACTAAACGGTTCGGTGTATTCGTAAACTTCAACATCTTGTTCCTGAAAACCAACAATGCTGACTTTTAACGATACTGGCAACGATTTGACCGCAATGCTGAAACTACCGCTGATATCGGTAAGCCCGGATATTTGTTCGCCTTTGGAATCGTTTACTTTTATGTTTGCGCCTACTAACGGGGTCTTGGAGTTTTCGTCCAAAACCTTTCCTTGTATATTAACCTTTTGTTGCTGGGCAGAAACCGCATAGCTAACCAGCAAGAATGCCAGCAGGGCAATTCTTTTAGCAAAACGGTCCTGTTTTGAAATTATTTGTAATAAATTTGTCATAGCTCTTATCTATTTAGGGTAAAGTGTCCTTGAAACCAATTGCAGCCGGGATCGAGGACACTTTTTTATTAATTAAAATGGTGAATGACATTGCATTCACTTCTGAAAATGAAAACCTGGTTCTCAGGCAAATTCCATTCACCATCAACAATAGTAGGATTTGTATATTCCTAATATTGAATAATTTTTCCGTTGTTTAATTATCTCAATTTCAAACACAATCATTGATTTAGATTTGTTGGGAAACTTTTAAATTTTTATTCTCCACGTTAGACGGATGGTTCGGCTTAGGTTTTACCTAAGTCGAATGTATTATGGCAGGCTAAGCCTGCCGGGATATATCCGACGGAGGCAGAGCCTCCGCTGAGCGAAGGAAGAGCGAAGGAAGAGCGAACCGAGAGGATGAATTTTAATTCTCAAAAGCTTGTTTCAGGTCGGCAATCAAATCATTAACATCTTCTAGACCGATGGACAGACGAACTGTTTCGGGTTTGATACCGGCCTTGCTTTGTTCTTCTTCGGTAAGTTCGTGGTGGGTGGTTTGTGCCGAATTGATGACCAAGGAACGGGCATCACCAACATTGGCGTGATAAGCGAAAAGTTCCAGTTTTTCAATAAACTGATTTACCTCTTCTTCCGTACCTTTAAATCCAAACGAGAAAGTACCGCCAGCACCTTTGGTTAAATATTTTTTAGCCAAGGCATTGTATTTACTTCCCGGCAAGGTTGGCAAACTAACCCATGATACTTTGGGATGCGTTGTCAGAAATTCGGCAATCTTCTGGGCCGATTCGGTTTGTTTTTTAACACGTTCGCTCAAAGTTTCAATTCCCTGTAAAACGAGGTAAGCATCAAACGGACTGAGGGTTGCACCAAGCAATCCAAGGAGGTTGGTACGAATACGACCCACAAATGGAAAATCGGGCAAAGCCTCAATAATACTCCGGTCGCCAAGGGTATAATGCTTTTCGGTAAATTGAGGGTGACGACCGCCAGCCCAGTTAAATTTACCCGATTCCAATACCAAACCGGCAATAACCGAACCATGCCCGCTAAGAGCTTTGGTGGCAGAATAAACCACCACGTCGGCCCCGTGTTTTATAGGATTAAGCAAATAAGGGGTTGCAAAGGTATTATCAACGATTAACGGCAATCCGTTTTTGTGGGCAAGGTTGGCAATCGCTTCGATATCGGCCACAACATTAATAGGATTACTAATCGACTCGATAAAAATAGCGCGGGTGTCGTCCTTGATTAAAGCTTTAATTGCCTCCAGGTCATTCACATCTTCCAAAATATCAACCTGAACGCCAAGACGGGGATAAATCTTCTTGTAAGCATCGTACGTACCACCATAAATCTGGGCAGCAACAATAACACGACCACCTTCGCCAACATTAAGCAAGGCATAGGAAATAGCGGCCATACCCGAAGCGACCGACACTGCTCCGGAAGCACCATCCAAAGCAGCTACACGGGCTTCGAGGGCAGCATTCGTAGGGTTTCCAACACGGGTATATACATAAGCCAGTTCCTCCATCCGCAGTATCCGATGGGCACGTTCGGTTGATATTAAATCAAACGCAGCGGTTTGATAAATAGGAACCTGAATTGAATTACCATGTTCGGCGGGATTGTACCCGGCACGAATCTTCAAGGTGTCAAATTGATAATCAGCAGTACTCATTGTTAAATCGTTTAATTTGTTGGTATTCTTTTCTTAATCAACAACCAGTTGATGCCGGTTGGAGGTAAAATTTCATTATCAGGAGAATCCCCTCCATTTCAAGGTATAGCCGTCAGGTAAAGAAGTAACAGTGAACCATAAAAGAGGTACAGACAGGATTAACAGGATTGACATGTTATTCGTAAAGCCTATCCTGTTAATCCTGTAATCCTGTCCACATCCCTTATTCCTGACATCCATATTTATAAAGACTAAGGATTCGACTTCTGTCAAACTTATCATAGGAAGCAGAGCCTTAGTTAAACAAAGGGGAAAATAACCCTCTGTGTATCCCCTTGAAAAGGGGAGAATCCTCAGCTCAGCGGTGGGAATCCCCTCCTTTCCAAGGAAGGGTCAGGGGAGGTTTTAGGCTAAATATTAACTAATTAAAACTCTGATAAACACTGGAGTAAATATCTTCTAACAGTTTTAAGCCTCCGTGGTAACCTACATAGGAACTGTGCAGGATCACTTTTTCTTTAATGGGAACACTGATACACACAAAGTTACCATCAAGCTTACGCGCCAGTTTCTTCTCGAAAATGCTCCCAATGATTAACGGTGCACCGGCAAAGTCTTCCTGTTCAATCTGTTCGTGTACTTTGTAGCCGTCGGTCGAAAAAACAACATCGGCTTTAATGCCATAACTAAACCCGTTGAAATATTCGGCCACCCGTTGCTGATGTTCTTCCGGCACCCCTTCGGTAATAAACTGGGTATTTGGCATCAATCCCAAATCATTAACCAGGAACTTGGAAACAGCAAGTGCATTGGCTGCGGTTGTAACCGTTGAGAACTTTTTGGATGCTGTACGGTTTTCGAAAAAAATATCCACCGAGCGTTCCAGATAGAAGTAATATTCGGTTTCGTGTTTTTGAATAATCGCTTCAACATGCTTAGGGTCAATGCCGGCGAAATCGCCTACCGCATGCAGGAAAGCCGAAGTTTCGTGAGCCCCGATCGGCAGTGTCGGGTAGTGCAGATAAGGGGTACCGAACTTCTTTTCGAGCAGTTTTACGTTATCCAGTCCTACCCACGGCGATACCAGAAGGTTAAACTCAGCTTGCGGTACTTTATCCACATTTTCGATTCCCCGAAATTCGCCGAAAATAGAGTTTGGCGTTAACCCAAGTTTGCGTATCAGGTTTTCGAGCTCGCGGATATTGCCCAGCCAATACGGGTCGTACGATGGCACCGGCCCCCAGATATTCACCAGCCCCTTAATCACGTCCTTTTTAGGTTGACGTGCAAGATACTGATTGATAATACCGTTCACCACCCATTCGTGACCTTCGAGGTTAGTTCCTTTAAACCCTGCAGTAGCCACCGATATAACCGGTTTTTCGGCATCCCGGAACTCACTCACCACCTGGTCAATGTCGTCGCCAACAATTTCGACCGTGCAACCGGACAGCACCACAAACAGGTCGCCATCCATCACTTTCAATGAATTTTCGATGATGGTGCGCAGTTTTTCCTCTCCGCCAAAAACTACTTCAGTTTCGCCAATATTGGTACAGGGATAGGTTTGAGGGTTCAGGTAACCTGAATCTCCGGTGGTTCCGGCAATACATCCGGCAAGTTTGGATGCACAACCCGGCCCTGCATGGATGATGGGAATTGCCCGGCTAATCGCCTGAACGGTTTGCATAGCGCCTAATGCACATACGTATCTTGGTTCGTCTAAAATCTTTGCCATTATTTTGTTCGTATTCTTTTAGTAATTAACACTTTATTTAACATCCACCAATTCTTTCACTTCAGAACCTTCGTATAACGCGTCGTATTTTTGCTCCATCCACCACTTGGAATAAGGTAAGCGTACATGTTTGGAAAGATTTTCGGCAAAACTCCGATTGGTGATAATATCCAGCAGTGTTTGTGCAAACCGCAGCGTACCCCGGTAACCGAATGAATTATACTCGTCGTAAACGCAATAAGCCGGGACACCGATTTTCATCGCCCAAACGGTTGAGCCCGGATGCCGCGATACAAATACATCGGGTTTAACATTGTTCAGGATATTCATAAACTCATAATTCTGAAGGTCGTTTACCGAATAATTGAAATTGTTCGGCGAATTCTCGGTCAGATATTTTAAAGCGGTAGGCTGTTTTCCGTCATCGTATTGTTTGTCGAGGTGCCATGCCAATAAATGTTCTATTTTGATACCAAATTCCTGCAAAATACGGGTATAATTGGCGCCAAAGCCGGGTCCCATAGCGATTACGGCACGTTTACCGCGAAGTTTTTCCTTCACCTTTTCCAGTTTGGGAAGATAGAAATCCCGCTCCTTCTGAAGGTAAGCTTCCATTTCGGCTTCTTTGCCCACGATTTTAGCCAGCTGACGGGCATAATCTTCAAACCCAACAATGCCGTGAGGTGGTAACGACCGAACAAACGGTACTCCATAAGCTTTCTCTAACCCGATACCAAGATAAGAACCTAGTGTGCTGCATGTTGTTACCGTTGCAACAGCCTCTGAGAGATGTTCCAGTTCTTCCACCGAGGCCGATGCCGGGAGATAAGTTGCCTCAAGACCAATGGCACCAAGCATTTGCTTAATGTCGCTGCGGGTATTCCACGACAAGCCCTGGGTAAAACCATAAATATTGACCTTATTACTTTTCTTCTGAGGTGGTTTTACAATGTATTTAAGAATAGCATGTTGAGCCAAATCAAATCCTGTTGCCCAAATTTGCGATTTAAATCCTTCGCAATGTACCGGAGCAATCGGGATGTCGATTTCTCCTTTAAAATCATCGAGAAGTCCTTCCAAATCCTCGCCAATCACGCCGCTTACGCACGATGCCCCGATAAAAATTACCTTGGGATGATACCGGTGGTACGTTTCAAGGATTACTTCTTTGAGGGTTTCGATGGAACCAAAAACCGTGTCGGCTTCCTTCATGTCGGTGCAGGTATAAGCAAAATGAGAACGGTCGCGGCCCAAGGCACCTGCCAGCAAATCGTAATTACTCGAAATTCCGATTGCCGTAGCCGCACATCCCGACGGGCCATGATGCACAATAGCCGCATCGTTAATGCCCGACAGCTGTCCTAACGCGCAGTTTGAGGGACAGGAAGAAGCCTGGCTGAAACAACGGCCTTTGTTTTCGACACATCCGCCGCCACAAGACAAATCCTGTTTAAGGTCATTCAACGACCCCGAAAAACCGGTTATCGAACCCAGTCGGGATTCGCGGGAGTCGCATAGTTTACTGTTTATGTTAATTGCCATAATGATATTATATATAATTATAAATTAGTTACATGCACCGATTTGGCATCCGGCTCACCGGAAAGGCTTTTTCAGAATAATTTAACCCGTCCGTTTTGTCTTTTCAGAAGGGTGGTAAGGATATGGTTCACAGAGAAATCGACGGCAAAGCTTTTTATACCGTTCAAAAGGAGGTGCCTTTCAGCACGTTTGCCAATCCGTTGAACAAAAACAACTTTACAATCGCTTAACAGGTTGGCAATCCGTTCGAGGTTGGCTTCCGAATGGCCTATTTCATCTTCAAAATGAGGAACTTCACGGTCTTCAACAAATTCGGCATTACCGTCCGACACCTCATAAACCAGAAAATTTTCAGCTTGACCAAAATGTTGATCTACAAGCACACCATCGTTGCTTGCTATGGCTATTCTGTACGACATAGGCTAACTATTGCATCCACCGCCAGAGCCGGAACACCCTCCTCCTACCCCACAATTCCCGGCTAACCGCAACGATTTTTTGGGGATAGGGTGACCGGAAAACAACGCTTCGGTGCTTTCCTTTACCGACCCACTGACGGCTTCCACAAAAATCCCTTTGTTTTTGAGTATTTCCAGAGGAACAGGCCCGATACCGCTAACCAATAAGGACGCGCAATCGGACAACGAACCGGCAATGTCTTCCCAACGGGTTTGACTGGTGCGGGAAGCATGTACAGATCGTTTTTCAATTAATTCGACGCTTCCGTTTACAAAACCATAAATCAGTAAATCAGAAGCTTCGCCTAAGTGTTGATTAACAGAAAATCCATCCGAAGAACCCACTGCGATATAAGGCTTTGTGGTAAACGACAGTTGCAATTTCGACTGGCTTAACAGCTGTTCCGATTCTGCGCTGTTGTCCTGTCCCAACAATCCCACGGCATCGGCACGGCAACGCGCACAGTGAGCCATCTGATTGATATGTAACGATGTTTGTGCACGGACAGCTCGCATACTGGCAGGAGAAGGCTCGTACAAATTACCAAACGGAGTACCTTCAACCGGGATAAGCGGGATACAATTCTGGACATCAGCCCCAAGCTCAGCAACATACCGGGCAATTTCAGGTACATGATGTTCGTTAACCCGTGGAACCACCACGGTATTTATTTTAACGGTAATTCCATGTTTTTTCAACGCTTTGATGGCTTCCGTTTGCCTGTCCAACAATATCTTAGCACCTTCTACACCGTGATAGGTTTTCTTATTATAGTAAACCCATTCATAAATTTGCGCCCCAACTAACGGATCAACGGCATTTACAGTAATGGTTACATGCGAAACATTAAGCATTGCCAGGTACGGAATATGCTCCAGTAACGAAAGTCCGTTGGTGGATATGCACAACAATTTATCGGGATATTGTTCGCGGACTAATTCGAGCGTTCCAATGGTTTTATCAGCATTGGCAAAAGGGTCTCCGGGTCCGGCAATACCTACAACTGCAAGATTAGAAATCTTTTGCTCCACCTCGTTCAGATAATTGAGAGCCTGCAACGGACTTAATATTGCGGTGGAGACACCCGGACGGCTTTCGTTGGCACAATCGAATTTCCGGTTACAGAAATTACATTGCACATTGCATTTAGGGGCAACAGGTAAATGAATTCGTCCCGTCCGGTGTCTGGCTTCGGCATTAAAACAAGGGTGATTGCTTATCTCCATATTTTCTTTTTTAACCTCTATTACATCACAAAAACATTTCCCAATAGGTTTTCTTAAACACCAGCCTTCTCGCCTTTGACTTCGCCCGATTCAATGGCTAATAATTGATCCGCCCAATCGGCCGACCATTGGCGTAACTCATCAATATCAAGAGGAGAAGGCACGCGAGACTGCGTATGTTCATGAATTTTACGCGCCAAACGGCGGTAAACATTGGCCTGAACGGAGTTTGGGGCTGCCTCAATAGTAGTACGGCCCGACAATTCGGCCTGGGTAACGGTTATGGAACGAGGTACAGATTCTACCACTTCCGTTCCGGTACGTTTAGCAAAATCTTCAATAATAGACTGTTGATAAGGGCTGTTGATGGAGTTGGCAATAATACCTCCAAATAATGCCCCTCCGGTATTCGAATACTTCTTAATACCTTTCATCAGGTTATTGGCTGCATAAACCGCCATAAAATCGGACGAAGAAACGGTAAACACATGCTCGGCAATACCTTCGCGGATGGGCACGGCAAACCCGCCACAAACCACATCTCCTAACACGTCAAATATCACGTAATCAAGATCTAATTCTTCAAAAATATTTTGATTTTTTAATAATTCAACGGCTGTAATAATACCGCGTCCGGCGCAACCAACTCCCGGAGCCGGACCACCAGCCTCTACGCAATACACCCCCTGAAATCCCTGAAAAATAGCATCGTGAGCATCTACCTTTGGGTTTTTGCGTAACAAATCCAAAACTGTAGGGATATACTTTCCATCCCGTAACGTATTGGTCGAATCACTTTTGGGGTCGCATCCAAATTGAAGTACCTTATACCCGGCTTCAACAAGGGCTGCACTGATGTTAGAGGTTGTTGTAGATTTTCCGATACCACCTTTTCCATAGATTGCAATTTGTTTAATCTTTTTTGCCATTTCAAAAATTGTTTAATATAAATTTATTTATTAAAAACAAAAACTCATTCCAGAAGTAAACTTTATAAAAAAGCCTTTGTTATTAGGACATTGGTGCTTATTCTTTACTTCATTGGAGTATTACAAAAATGACAAAAGGGATATTTTTTTAATATAACTCATATATGGTATTTTAAAATACCGTGTTTAAGGGAGCGGAAAGTGGTATTTTTACGTATTTGCAGACCAACAACAACTAGAACTTAACTTATTATTTATAAATAACTTACACTATTATACTTAGTTAAAAATGTGCTACAATTTCTAACTAAAGTTTATTATCTTATTCCATGTTCCAACCTCTCGAAAACACAATATTGGGACATGATTAAAACAATTTTTATCAATGCTAAATTTATTATGACACGAACCTGAACATAAATTTTCAAAGCATATTTTCCTCGGAAAGGGAAATGTCTATCTTGATTGATAAGTTTAATTATCAACATTTTACAAATAACACTAACTCTTGTATTCTTTTTTAAATAATTTTTCGAAATTCCGATAAATTGTAAAACAAAAAAGAGGATACCCGGTAACCAGGCATCCTCCACCAAAAATCAAACAACACAAACAATATTAAAATATCCGATGACGTATGTTTTTCAATGCATCAACCAGACGGTCTATTTCTTCTTTGGTATTATAAAGCGATAGCGACGGACGAACGGTCCCTTCGACGCCAAACCGGCGCAACGACGGCTGTGTACAATGATGCCCTGCGCGGACAGCAATTCCCCGCTCATCGAGGTATTTACCCACCTGTTCTATTGGAATATCATTCAGCACAAATGATAAAACGCCAACTTTGTTTCGCGCCGTACCAATGATGCGTAAACCCGGAACCTGGCTAAGTTGCTGCGTTCCGTAATCGGTAAGCAGATGTTCGTACCGGGCAATATTTTCGAGCCCTATTTTGGTCACGTAATCAAGGGCAGCCCCCAGCCCGATGGCGTCGGCAACATTAGGCGTACCGGCCTCAAACTTGTTGGGAATACCGTTATAAACAGTTTCCTCCAGCCTTACGTCTTTAATCATGTTACCGCCTCCGTGCCATGGCGGCATCACCTCGAGCAATGCTCGTTTGCCGTAAACCGCACCGATACCGTTGGGAGCAAAAATCTTATGTCCGGAGAAGACAAAAAAGTCTGCATCGAGTTCCTGCACGTTTACCGGAATATGAGCTACCGACTGTGCACCGTCCACCAAAACTTTGATGTCGTATTGCCGTGCCAGCTGAATCATCTCCTTTAGGGGAAGGATCGTTCCTAGGCCATTCGAAGCCTGCGTTACTGCCAAAAGTTTAACGCGCGGGTTCAGCAAACGGGTATATTCTTCCATGATAATCTCGCCGTTTTCGTTCACTGGGATAGCTTTCAGCACAGCACCCTTTTCTTTGGCCAGCATTTGCCAGGGAACGATGTTGGCATGATGTTCGAGCAGCGAAATCAGAATTTCGTCGCCCGGCTGGATGAATTTCCGTCCCCAGGTTTGGGCTACCAGGTTAATTCCTTCGGTAGTTCCGCGCACGAAGATAATTTCGTCGGTGGAAGCAGCTCCCACAAAGTGACGTACCTTTTTGCGGGCTCCTTCGTAAGCATCGGTAGCGCGGACAGCCAGCGTATGAGCGCCGCGGTGGATATTCGAATTATCTTCGTAGTAAAACTTCGAGATAGCGTCAATCACACTTTTAGGTTTCTGCGTGGTGGCAGCATTATCGAACCATACCAGCGGTTTGCCGTGTACATACTGATGAAGTACCGGAAAATCATTACGGATGGCCTGCACATCAAAAATATTGTGCGTATAAAGCGGCAGCTTTGGCTCGCGCAGAAAGTAATACCCTGTAGAAGGCTCCGTTGGCACCTCCTGAGCCGATTCGGCTACATTGGCATACAAAAACGATAAATCAATTTGATCCGATGGAAACCCACTGCCCAGCAACTGAAACAGCTGGGAGGGCTGTCCGCTTTCAGAAAGTCCGCCGGATACCGATTGCACTTTATGTACAAATTGATGCAGGTTGGGCGCATTGTCCTTATTCCCATTCAACGTCTGCTGGCTTACCAGGTAATCGGCATGGCTCGACAACGGAGCTGAAGTGGCAGGTTTATTACCCGATAAAAAATAACAATTCGAGAGATCGGCATTAAACGGATTTTCAGAAATAACAAGAAGCTGAGGAATTTCCTCTTGCGAAGGTGCAAACAACGGCAATGAAGCCGCCTGCCCGCCAATATTGGTTAACCCGTCGAAGTTAAGCGTATCTCCCAACTCCGTTGCAGGGGTTACGGGCAATGCTTGAGGTTCAGGAAAAGCTGATTCCCTAAAATAGTCTGACGTATGTTTAACATCCTGCTCATTTTTAGATATCTCGGCAGCTCCCGGAAACTCGTTGTAAATCCGGCTTGCCAATTGGGCAAATGCGGTCGGATTTAACAAATCATCACCGAGAGGCGATCCTAATGTCAGTTTATCTATCGACATAAGTCAATTATTTTTGTTTAATGCTCTTGTGCTGATAATCGTGATAGTATCCTACCTCAACATTTTCGAGTACGGCCAGGGCATCGCCTGTGAGCACTGCCAACGAAAAATACTGCGTTAACAGGTAAGAAGCTACACCTAAGGTATCGAGGCCCATTAACCGCGCCGACAAACTTGGTGAAATCTCACCGGGAATACCTGCCTGATGAAGCCCAACTACGCCTTGCTCCTCTTCGCCCACACGTACCAAAAGGATGTTGGTAGTTCCCAGCCCGCGATTGGCCAATGGACCGCTAACTTCAAGCTTATCCGAAGGGATGATGGGAACACCGCGCCAAGTAATTACCGGAGCTCCAAATAACTGGATAGTTACCGGAGGAACGCCACGCCAGGTGCATTCGCGTTCGAAAGCGGCAATGGCTTTGGGGTGTGCAAGGAAGAAAGCCGGCTTTTTCCATACCAGGGCGAGAAGTTCGTCGAGATCGTCGGGGGTTGGGGTTCCGTAACGACTGCTGATGCGCTGACTTGGGTCAACGTTGTGCAGAAGTCCAAAATCCTTGTTGTTGATGAGTTCCCATTCCTGTTTTTCCTTCATCCCCTCGATGGTGAGGCGTAATTGTTGTTCAAGCTGGTTGTGCGGATCGTTGTACAAGTCGGACACTCGGGTATGCACACGAACAATGGTTTGGATGGCGTTGAGCGAATACTCCCGTGGCTTTAAGGTATAATCAACATAGGTTTCGGGGATGATATGGTTTTCTTCGAGGCCGGAAACCAGGTCGATATGACGTTCGCCGTATTTGTTCACGGTCGATTTCAGACGGATAAAATCTTCTACCGCCTTTTCGAATTTCTTACGCGAATCAGGTATTTCTTTAAAGATGTTTTCAAGGTCCTTGCCCGAAAAAGTAAGAAACACGCCCGGGGTGATGGTGCGGATGGTTACCTTGGAAGGCTGGTTAGTCACGAAATCATCTTCACCAAAATATTCTCCTTCCGAAAGCAGGGCAATCCGAAGTTCTTCGCCATGAAGCCCTTTGCTGAGAACTTCCACCTGGCCATGGGCAATGATAAAAAATTTATGATGATCGTCACCTTCAAGGATCAGATTATTGTTAAGGTCAGCTTCCTCGGTACTGAAATGGGCCGCCATCCGTTGAAGAATATCCTCGTCAAAGCTAGAGAACAAAGGGATACTGCGTAATGCCGAAGCCTGAAAAGAGGCAACCCCGTCGTGATAATTAATTTCTACGCGTTCGGCCTTTTTTAATTCAATTTTGGTGCGGTTTACACGATAAGTTCCCGAACCTACATGCACCCAGGGTAAAACTTTTAACAGCCACCGCGGGGTAATGGATTCCATTTGAGGCACCGTCTTAGTGGTAGTGGCAAGGTTTCGGGCTACAATAGTTGTAACGCTGCGTTGTGAAGGATTGTTCGACATACGATTTGTTTTAAAAATTTGTTATTAGTTTGATTTTGCTCCTGTTTATTTAAAAAAATATGAATATTCTCCCGGTTTTTCTTCAAATAAATACGAATCCCCTCCTTTAAAAAAGATAAGGGAAGGTCTTTTATTTAATCTTACAATTTGCCATTTTAAATTTTATCTAATTCGTTATTATATATTTACATAATTCAGATATTCTTAAGAGATGAATCTTCCCCGGCCCCTCCTTTTCAAGGAGGGGAAATGATGACTCGTTGTTAAAAGAGTTTAAAGGACTTTTTATAATACTTTAGAATTAGGCGGAATGGCCGCAGGTTATTCGCCCCACAGAGGAATATATTCGTAATCAATAGTATCCACATCGGATAAAAGCCAAATCGTTTCGTCCAGGGTAGTTGCAACGTCAAAGAGTTTCATGTTTCTTGGGCTTGATTATACTGCTTATTGACTATTTCTCAATAAGGATTTTGTGCACATTCCCGGCAACATGGCTTACTTCCAAAACGTTGAAACCTTGTTCGGTAGCGCTTTTGGGAATATTTTCGAGCGGTTCGCCTTCGGTAACCAGCACTTCGAGCCGGTCGCCCTTATCGAGCTTTGCCAGTGCAATCTTTGTTTTTACAAACGTCATCGGGCAGTGCTCTTTGGTTATATCTATTTGTATTTGGGACATTTTTGTAAGGGATTATGTAATTAAGTTACCAGGTGATTAAGTAAATCTCATATTAAGACATTGTCTCATTAAATAAAAAGCTTATCGCCACCTTCGGAAAGTTCGAGAAATGTGGCAACGCCGAGAACACCCTTCACTTCGGGAATAAAATCATCTTTGGTAAGTCCGAGGATGTGCATCGACATTTCGCAGGCATAAAGGTTGACGTTAAGGGCAATGGCTGCTTCAACCAGTTCGTTGAGCGTGGCTACGTTGCGTTTGCGCATCATGTAGGTCATCAGCTTAGGACTTGCCCCGCCAAAATTGAGACGACTGAGCGGAACATTGTTAATGCCTCCCATCAGAAACCCAAAGAAACGGGCAAGAAAACCTTTGCCCAGAAAAGTACGACCGCGCTTTTTCTTCACGGCATTCAGTCCCCAGAAGGTGAAAAAGATGTTCACCTCGTAATTTACAGCTGCCGAACCTGAAGCCAGGGTAAAAGCAGCCACCAGCTTGTCGAAGTCGCCGCTAAAGCTGATGATGGAGAGTTTTTTGGTTTTAGTATTGTCTGACATGGTTGTGTGATTTGTGTTGTTTTAATTTGATTTTAAACGCAAAAACATGATGATCGTATATTAAACCTTTGCTCCATCGCGGCTTTGCATTTATCGGTATTTTATCGCTGGCCTCCACCCATGAAATAGAGAAAATCCACTTCGTCGCCTTCGGTAAGTTCTGTCGAAGTAAAATTGTCGCGTTGTACAAATTCTCCGTTCAGCTGAACCGATACCATATCGGGTTGTTGAACTTTGTTAAGTTTAATGAGTTCGAGCAATTGTAACTTACTTTCGTTATAGCTCTGTTCCTTTCCGTTTACTACAATTTTCATTTGAATTAAGTGTTTATGTTTGTTCTTAATGCTCAATAGTTAATCTTCAAACTGGTACAGGGGGGTAGAAAGATATCGTTCGCCGGTATCGGGTAGTAATACAACAATGTTCTTACCTTTATTTTCGGGACGTTTGGCCACTTTAATGGCCGCATAAGCAGCTGCTCCGGATGAAATCCCAACTAACAAACCTTCGTGACGGGCGAGCTCACGGCCGGTTTCAAAGGCTTCGTCGTTCTTTACCTTAAAAATTTCGTCGATTACGCCCAGTTTCAACACATCGGGAACAAAACCAGCCCCAATTCCCTGAATCTTGTGCGGCCCCGGCCGGCCTTCGGATAATACCGGGGAGTCGAACGGTTCTACCGCAATAATTTTAATATTTGGATTGCGTTTTTTCAGCACCTCTCCTACTCCGGTAATTGTACCGCCGGTACCTACTCCGGCAATAAAAATATCAACATTGCCATCGGTGTCGCGCCATATTTCTTCGGCAGTAGTATTGCGGTGAATTTCGGGATTCGCTGGATTCTTAAATTGTTGCGGAATGTACGAGTTTGGTGTCTTCTCCTGAATTTCTTCGGCACGGCGAACAGCGCCTTTCATCCCTTCGTGGCCGGGGGTAAGGACCAATTCGGCGCCTAAAGCTTTCAGCAGATTCCGTCGTTCAATGCTCATGGTTTCGGGCATTACCAAGATTAGCTTGTAATTTCGAGCCGCAGCCACATAAGCTAAGGCTATGCCAGTGTTTCCGCTGGTTGGCTCAATCAGAGTGGTATCCTTATTAATTAGGCCGTTCTTTTCAGCAGCGTCAATCATGGCCAACCCAATACGGTCCTTAACGCTGCGGGCAGGATTAAAATATTCGAGCTTGGCAATAACGGTTCCGTACGTATTATGCTCTTTATTGATATTTGAGAGTTCGAGCAGAGGCGTATTGCCAATGAGATCTGTTAAATTTTTTACAATTTCTGCCATTGTATTTGTCTTTGAATTTGTGTTTGATTTTATAATTCAAAGATCGAACTCTTTAGGGGTGGTTAAAATACCCTAGATCCGGTATAATCAAGTACCTAAATTTAGGTATATGGGTATTAATGCGTAGTTTTTCAACATCACATTGGCACGATAACTATTTACATATAAACGAACTAACAAATAACAACAAGTTACAGTTATCAATAATACAAAATCGGGCTACCACGGAAAATATCTCCGATTATGGCAGATATTCTCCAGGTAACCCGGCACAGTTAACCTAATTTTATTTAAAAATATTTTCGGTGTATTTATAGCCACTTCCAGTATTAACCAGAACCACTTTTTCCGATTCCTGAACAATACCTTCCAATTTTAGTCTTTTAACAGCAGCCCATAATGCTGCGCCTTCCGGGGCAATAAACATACCTTCCAAACGGGCAACCTCACTAAGAGCCTGACTTATCTCTTCATCATTGATACTAATTGCGGTTCCTTTGGTATATTTTAATATTTTGAGGATTAGCTTATCGGCATACGATTTAGGAACGCGTAACCCGTTGGCTATGGTAAACCCTTTGTCTACTGCTACTGCCTTAGGTTCGCTATTATGAAATGCAGAAACAATACTGTCGCAATTTGCCGATTGTACCGCAATTAACCGTGGTCGCTTTGAACCTATCCACCCGATTTGTTCGAGTTCTTCGAAAGCTTTCCAGAACCCGATAAGCCCGGTGCCTCCGCCTGTTGGATAAAGAATAACATCAGGTAGTTCCCAGTTTAGCTGTTCTGCCAGTTCGTATCCCATGGTTTTCTTACCTTCCAGACGATAGGGTTCTTTTAACGTGGATACATTGAACCATCCGTTTTTTGGAGACAATTCGGCAACCAGCTTTCCGCAATCACCAATATTTCCATCAACTTCGGTTAAATGGGCTCCATAAAACTCTACCTCTTTTTTATGTTGCGCGGGAGTCTCCTTTGGCATAAAAACATGCACTTCCATGCCGGCACGAACACCATAGGCAGCAAGGGCTACCCCGGCATTACCGGCTGTAGGAATGGCCATTTTTTTTATTCCGAGTTCTTTCGCCTTTGAAACAGCGGCACTCATGCCACGTGCTTTAAACGAGCCAGTTGGGTTTCCGGCTTCATCTTTCCAGTAAAGCTCGGGGATTCCTACTATTTTGGACAGATTTTTTGCTTTAAAGAGCGGGGTTCCGCCTTCGCCAAGCGAAACAATATTTTTGGGGTCAAGAACGGGCAAAAATTCCCGATAACGCCACATGGTAAATGGGCGGTTTTTCAAAACATCTTTTGACAGGCCCAGAACAAAATCGTAACAAGCCAGAAGAGCCTCCTGGCAAGAAGGATCTTTACATACGTTTTGTATTTCATCGTATTGATGTACGGTATTACAACCCGAACAGATAATATTGGAAAAATTACTGTGCTTAGAAAGACTATGTACGTTGGAGGAGCTCAGATTAATCATAATTCTTTGGATTTTCTGGTTGAAATGTTGGACAAAGATGGCAGGTATCTGCTCTCCGATAAATACCTTTTGTTAGGTATTTCTGCATACCAAGAACATGGTACTTATGCTACCGTAAACATGGTATTTATGTCATTCCAAAGTATTAAAAACCGCAATAACTATCTCAATTTAATTGTTTCTGTCATTAACTTTTTCCCGATCTATAACATAAACAACTGCTTTTAAACACTATCCCTGCAAGTAATTTGGGGCCGTTAAAACCATAGAAACAAAATACGTCTTTTTACCTACTAACAGTACCCCAATATAGGTATGTAAAAATGCCTCATTTAGGGTATGATTCCTGCCGAAACATACTTTCATCTTTGTCCTGCTTTTTAACCAAATCTGAGACCTTAACTTTTGTTTTGTCCATCAATAGATTCAAATAGTTTAAATACAATCTAATAATTTATCATTTATGCATAGTTTATGGTTTTTATCCCCATCCGGAAATTCACTATCCCGATGTTGTTGAACTGATATTCATAAAATTACATCATCTGCACTTTATCCTAAAAAGTTCAGAAAACATCTCGATATCAAATTTCCATTCATTAAAAGGAATCTATTTAACAATGAAAACATCCAATCATAACCAACAGCATTTCCGTCCTGCAACTTTGCTTGTTCTGCTGAGTTTATTTTTTTCGTCGGCTTTTGCCCAACAAACAATAACTCTAACTGGTAAGGTAATTGAAGAATCAAATCAAAAGCCTGTACCGGGTGCAACTATTAGCCTTAAAGGCTCGCAATCCGGGGTTATCAGCGCAATTGATGGTGTGTTCAGCTTACCCGTTAAACAAAAATTGCCAGTAACTCTATCTATCAGTTTTGTTGGTCTGGAAACTCAGGAAATAGACGTATATGAAGCTGAACCATTAACCATTCAGCTTAAGGAAGGCACCGGCAACAAACTAAACGAAGTTGTAGTGGTAGGTTACGGAACCCAAACCCGTAAAGACCTTACCAGTGCGATTGTATCGGTAAAACCCGATGAAATTCAGAATATCCCTAAAGTGAGTATAAATGAACAGCTTCAGGGTAAAGCTGCGGGAGTTCAAATATCGTCGAACACCGGGATACCGGGCGAAGGAGTCTTTTTCAGAATTCGTGGCGCTACCTCTATAAATGCTACCAACGACCCTCTATATGTAGTCGACGGGGTATTTATCAATAGTCAGTCGCTCCAGTCAATGACAACCCAAGGGCAACGTACCAATCCTCTTGCCGATATTGCGGCTTCGGATATAGAATCGATTGAAATATTAAAAGACGCAAGTGCTACGGCTATTTACGGAGCCAGGGCAGCCAACGGGGTAGTCATCATTACAACCAAACGGGGAAAATATAATTCTCGTCCCAAGGTTAACCTGAATTCAACCGTAGGTTGGGCGTGGACTCCAAAACTATGGAATCTGGTGACCGGGCCAGAACATGCCTCCATCATTAACGAAGCATGGATTAACGATGGAAAAAGTTTTGCAACCAGACCTTTCCGTCCTGTTAGTGAAGGAGGCCGGGGATTGCCTGAAGAACAAAAAACGTACGACAGACTTAACGATGTATTCCGAACAGGTCTTCTGCAATCTTACAGTGCGTCAGTTTCCGGAGGAACACAAAATACCAAGTATTATATAGGGGGCGATTATACCAAACAGGAAGCCACAATGAGACCTGTTTATTTTCAGCGAGAAGGGGGCAAAATTAACCTCGATCAGAAGATTTCTAAATATGTAACCTTAAGTATTAGTAATTCTATTTCAAAAACTTACCGAAAACAAGCCCGTATTGGAGATGGGCCTAATGGCGGAATGTTACAAGCTGCGTTGCACACCCCAACATATTTGCCAAAGTTTAATGCAGACGGAAGCTATGCCAAATGGGCTGGTTTTGATAACCTCGATGTGTTAATCAAATACACCAATATGAACTCGAACAGTTACCGTTATATTGGAAATTTTAAAGCTCAGGTTGATGTGCTACCTAACGTGCACTTTACATCTAGCTGGGGAATTGACCTTAATGATTATGACGAATTTCAATATTGGAACTCATTTACTAGTCTTGGGGCTCCTACAACTGCCGGAGCTCCTGGCGGTTCGGGTAGTGAAGCAAATACCAAAAATATTGTTTGGACCAATGAGCAAACCTTCGAATTTGTACCCAAACTGGGTAATAAGCAAAGCTTATCGGTGTTGGTCGGAAACTCGCTGCTGGATAATCGCAAAACTTTTCTTTCGGCCAATGGTAGCGGATTTCCAAATGATGCATTCGAACTAATAACCTCGGCAGCCACCCGTACCAGTGATAACGACCACACCGAATCGGGGCTGGCCTCATACTTTGGAAGAGTTAATTACGACTTTGCTAAGAAATATTTCCTGACCTTCAGCTTAAGGTTTGACGGTTCTTCTAAGTTTGGCTCAAAAAATAAATGGGGAACATTTCCGTCGGTTGGGCTCGCCTGGCAGTTAAAAGAAGAGGCTTTTCTGAAAAATGTGGAATGGCTTAACAGCTTAAAACTGAGAGGAAGCTTTGGTATTATTGGTAACCAAAATGGCATCAACAACTTCGCATCCCAAGGTCTTTGGGGAGGAGGGTATAACTATGCCGGCCTGCCTGGTATAGCTCCGGAACAGTTAGCCAATGAAAACTTAAAATGGGAAACAACCCGGCAAACGGATTTCGGCCTTAACTTAAACATCCTCAATGGCATTTTAGATCTGGAATTAGACTATTACCAAAAATATACCACTGGATTATTGCTTCAGTTTCCTCTTCCTTATAAAACCGGATATACGTCAATTTATAGAAACGACGGGGAGATTAGTAATAAAGGGTTTGAAGTAACATTAACTTCATTAAATATCAATAAAAAGAACATAAAGTGGTCTACGTCGATAAATATTGCTCAGAATAAGAACCTTATCGAAAAGTTATCGATACCTATTAACCAGTATACCCGCGAGTGGGTACGGATGGAGCAGGGACATCCTTTGTATTCATTTTATCTCTATAAACAGCTATACGTTGATCCCCAAACCGGCAACTCGGTATTTGAAGGTCAGGATGCTTCCGGTAATGTTCCAACAAGTGCCCGACAGGTTATGGGCAATACCTGGCCAAAACTTTACGGAGGTATCACAAATAATTTTCAGTATAAAAACTTTGATCTTAGCATTTTCTTCAACTTTAACTATGGTAATGATGTATTTAACCTCAACCGTTATTTCCTTGAGTCGGGTGGAACCCGGGATGATAAACGCGCTTTACATGCCAATCAGCTAAAACGCTGGCAAAAACCTGGCGACATCACGGACGTTCCCCGTGTTACCACCATTGGAAATAACTATAATCTGCAACAAAACAGCCGGTTCCTTGAAGATGGTTCGTTTTTACGACTTTCGTCGCTTACCCTTGGTTATACATTGCCTGAAACCATTTCCCGCAAGATTAATCTTAACAAAGTTAAAGTGTACGTTACCGGCTCTAACCTTTGGTTGCTGAGAAAATACACTGATCCGGATCCGGAAATTAACGTTGCCGGCGAAAACCAAAATGTACAAGGGCTTGATCTGGGTACGCCTCCTCAACCCCGCACTTTCCAGTTTGGGTTAAATCTTACATTTTAACAAATCTTAATTCAGGTTTTAATCATGAAAAAATATTTATTATACATACCATTAGCGCTGTTCGCAAGCTGCAATATCTTGGATATTCAGCCCGAAACCAAAATCTCCAACGAGTCCGCAATTGTAGATGCAACCAGCCTCGAAACTGCTCTTACCGGAGCCTATAACAGTTTAAGATCAAGCCAGGGCGCTTCTTTTCAGTCTGTAGGTTATCTGAACGGCGACAATGTAAAATGGACAGGAACCTGGGCTTACCTTGCCCAGTTCAACCAACACAATGTTCGTCCGGATAATTCATGGCTTCCCAGCGTATTTTCAGCATTTTATAACACAATCAATTCAGCAAACCTGGTTATTAATGCAGCTCCGGGCATAACCGATCCTTTGCTGGCTAGTAGCAGGCGAAAACAAATTCTTGGTGAAGCCTATTTCATCCGGGCTATTTCGTATTTCGATTTTTCAAGAATTTGGGGCGGGGCACAGCTTGTAACTAAACCAACGATAGTCGAAACCGATAACATAAATATCGCCAGAAGTTCTTTGGCAGAAACACAGTCGTTCATATTGGATGATTTGAACAGAGCCGACACATCATTGCTTACAACAACCAACCGTAACAAAATAACCCGTAAAACGGTTTGGGCGCTTAAAGCAAGATTTCATCTTTACCGGCAAGAATGGGTATTGGCCGATACTTTTGCAACCCGGCTCATCAAGGATAACGCCAATTACGGTCTGGTGTCTCCCTACAGTGCATTTTTTGCAAATAGTGCAGCCAATACCACGGAGTCTATTCTGGAATTGCAATATGCCACCGGAGAAACCAACGGACATAGTAATTATTGGCAACCATCAACAAATGGGGGGCGTTACGAATGGGCTCCATCCGATGATATTGTTACACTGTTAAATGACCCGACAATTGGCGGAAACAGAAAAGCCCTGATAGCTAAAACATCGGCAGGGAAATGGTATGGAAATTTATATTACCGAAAACCAGCTACCGATCCCACGTATGTATTTCGTATTGCCGAAATGTATCTGATCAGAGCAGAAGCCAAGGCCCACGAGAACAAAATTTCGGAAGGATTGGCCGACCTTAATGCAATACGATCCAGAGCTGGTGTCGCTACTCTTTCATCCACAGCCATCGCCTCTGCCGATGCTCTTTTAACAGCAATAGAAACTGAACGCCGGGTTGAGTTTGCCCTTGAGCCTCACCGTTGGTTCGATCTGGTACGCACCGGAAGAGCCGGAGCAGTACTTGGAGTGACAGATACTAACAAATGGTTAATGCCTATTCCGCAGGATGCAATTAATGCGGATAATACGCTTACGCCAAACCCTGGTTACAATTAAATATTTATCTCAACGACAATCATAAAATCAGATATCATGAAAAGAATTTTTACGTCCCTTCTTCTGTTGGTTATAGTATTAACCTCAAGCAAAAACGGGTATAGTCAGGTTGCACTTTCCTACTATCTGCCACAAAATGTACAGTACAATCAATCGATTCCTAAGCCTAATGAGCTTTTGGGTTATCAGGTAGGCGAATGGCATGTAAGTCACGACCAAATCGTTTCATATTTTCGTCAGTTAGCACAGGTTTCGGGAAGAATCAAATACGAAGTTTATGGCAAAACCCATGAAGGCAGACCTCTGACAGTTGCCATTATCAGTTCCGAAGCCAATATCAAACGTCTCGAAGAAATTCGCCGGCAACATCTTCAATTGAGTGATCCTTCGTTATCTTCAAAGGTAAACATCGACGAGCTGCCTGTAGTAGTTTGGCTTAGCCATAGCATTCACGGGAACGAGGCCAGCGGGGCAAACAGCGCCCTGTTAACAGGATATTATTTTGCTGCGGCTACCGGTAAAGAAATTGACGATTTGCTCGACAAGACGATCATCATTATCGATCCGGCCACAAACCCCGATGGTATCCACCGTTTTTCAGGATGGGTTAATGCGAACAAGAGCATTCAGGGCAATACCGATCCCCTAAGCCGGGAGCATAACGAAGCCTGGCCCGGAGGACGCACCAACCATTATTGGTTCGACCTCAACAGGGATTGGCTTCCTATTGAACAACCGGAATCGGAAAACCGTATTAAGAAGCTTTTAACCTGGAAACCAAATATACTTGTAGATCAACACGAACAAGGAACTAATGCAACGTTCCATTTCTCTCCAGGCGAACCTAACCGTGTGAATCCACTTATTCCGAAAGAAAATCAAGAATTAACCCAAAAACTCGCCGATAATTATGCAAAAGCGTTCGACGCTATTGGAACTTTCTACACTTCAGGCGAACGTTATGATGATTATTACATTGGCCGCGGTCCCACGTTCCTCGATTTAAACGGTGGAGTATCGCTTCTTTTTGAACAGGCCAGCGTCAGGGGCTTTGCTCAGGAATCGGATAACGGATTGCTTACTTTCCCTTATGCCATCCGCAACCAGTTTACAGGCGAACTCTCTACCGTAAAAACAGCGTTTAACCTTCGTAAGGATTTTATTAACTATCAGAAAAAATATTATTCGTCGGCCATTGACGATGCTGGTAAAAGCGTACAGAAAGCCTATGTATTTGGTTCGGAATACGATCATACCACCACGTTTAAGCTTGCTCAATTTCTAAGTACTCACGGAATTAAATCGTACCTACTGAAACGTGATGTAAACACCGCCAAACAGTCATTCAAATCAAGTCAGGCTTATGTTGTTCCTTTGGATCAACCGCAGTATCGCCTTATTCAATCAATCTTTGGAATACATAAAAACCCCAAAGACAGTATTTTTTATGATGTATCGGCATGGAATATTCCCCAAGCTTACAATCTCCCTTTTGACGGCGTAGCGAGTTATTCCGATTTGTCGGGCGACGAATTTTCAGTTTCACAACAACCCAAAGGCAAGATTATTGGCAGTGGAACTGCTTATGCCTATATTTTTAAATGGGAAGATTATAATGCTCCAAAGGCTTTGTTCCGTTTAGAAAAAGAAGGCATCATTGTAAAAGTAGCCAACGAGTCCTTCGAAACTCTCGATGGTCTTAAATTCGACCGGGGAGCAATACTTATTCCGCTAGGTGTAATCAATACCGACCAAACCAAAGTTGATAAAATCATAGCCGAAATCACAGAAAAAGATGGCATTGATGTTTATCGTTTAAATACTGGCGACAATAAATCTGTTGATTTGGGAAGTCCTTCGTTCTCTAAACTTACCCTACCACGTATTGCCATTCTTACCGAAGATGGAGTTAATGCTATCGGAGCCGGACAAATATGGCACTTGCTCGATACCAAATATAACATTCCGGTTACGTTACTTCCTGTAAAGCTGTTGCGTTCTGCCGATTTGGATAAATTTAATGTCATTGTTTTACCCGATGGTAATTATCAGGCATTAGATGCTCGGGTAACTGAGAAAATCCAGAATTGGACGGCTTCAGGCAATACGCTCATTGCTATTGACAAAGCCACCACCTGGCTAAACAGCATCAAACTTGTTTCTGTTGATTTCAAAAAGGATGAAGATAAAGCTCCCGGACTCGATTACAAAAACACGCTGGTATATAACGCTTCACGCGAAGTGCCAGGCTCCGTTTTCGAAACCAAACTTGATCTGACCCATCCGATTAACTATGGTTTTAAGAAAGATAAAGTGCCATTTTTTAAGGATAATGATTTGATTCAGATTAAAACCGATGACAATGGACGTAACTATCCCGTTAAGTTTACCAAATCGTCGTTACTCGACGGATATGCACCTACCGGTTTTGAAAAGGCACTTGGAAATACTCCGGCATTTGGAATTTTTGCATCAAAACGCGGACGCGTCGTAGCCTTTTATAACAACATTAATTTCAGAGGATATTGGCTTGGAACCAACCGATTTTTTGCCAATGCACTGTTCTTTGGAGACATTATCCGTTTATCCTCTGGCTTCAATCGCGAATAACTCATTAGTTTAAGAAATAACAATAAATCCGCGGGGATTTTTCGATGCAGGTAAGGTTCATTTTAATGAATCTTGCTTTGCATCGATATTTTTTTAATTGACTGATTTTATATCATATAAGTAATTTAATGCATCTGTAATAAAAACCAGCATTGAATTATAGGGATTGATTATTCGAACGTCTTGTAAAATATTCTAACAATGAATTTAAATACTAAAAGTAAGTTTCCATTACATTTTCAGATACTCGCTGCATTGATTCTTGGTTCTGTTTTTGGCTATTTCCTGCCAGCATGGACCGACTATACTAACTGGATTGGAATTATATTCCTTCGAATTTTAAATATGGTAGTAATTCCACTGATTTTATGCTCTATTATCGGAGGAGTTGCTTCGCTAGGAAAATCAGAATCGATGGGGACGTTAGCGTTAAAAACGATGGGGTTTTACCTCGTTACTACCGTATTAGCAATTATCACCGGCTTTACTTTGGTCTCACTCGTAAAGCCCGGAGTTGGAGTGCCCTTAAACCTTTCGGGTTCAGTTGAAAAGATAACTGTTGGAACTGACAAATTTGGAGAGATATTGCTAAACATTGTTCCTAAAAATATTTTTGAGGCACTTGCTCAGGGACAAATGTTGCCGATTATCTTTTTTGCGGTTGTCTTTGGTTATTTTATTACCAAGACGTCAGATTCATCTCAAACATTTCTAAAGAATTTCTTTGCATCAAGTCTTGATGCAATAATGCATATTACGCTGTTTGTTATCAGATTAGCACCTTTTGGTATTTTCAGTATAGCGGCTAAAGAAATCGCTCGTCAGGTTTTACTGGGAAATAATATCGAAGATTTATTAAGTCGTTTGGGACTATTTGTGCTTATTGTGATCATAGGGCTGCTTTTTCACGGAATAGTAACCATGTCATTAATTCTTAAATTTGTGGGAAGGGTAAATCCATGGAAACATCTCCGAAATATGGCAACCCCTCTGATTACCGCTTTTACCACCTCTTCAACCAATGCTACCTTACCTCTGACAATGGAAGCAGTAGAAGAAAACGACGGAGTATCGCCCAGAATTATTGGCTTTACAATTCCCCTGGGAGCTACCATCAACATGAATGGAACCGCATTATACGAATGTGTTGCAGCTCTTTTTATTGCACAGGTTTATGGCATCCATCTTACATTTGTACAACAATTGTTGGTTATCCTAACCTCCCTGCTTGCTGCAGTTGGCGCAGCCGGTGTTCCCATGGCCGCAATAGTGATGATGGTAATAATATTTAAATCTGTAGGATTACCTCTCGAAGGTATCAGCCTTATTTTGCCCGTGGACCGTATTCTCGATATGTTCCGCACAGCAGTAAATACTTATGGCGATACATGTGCTGCCGTAGTTATTGCCCGATCTGAAGGCGAAGAATTATCCATCTAAAATTCCATCTTTTACAAATGAAGAAAGGGCGGTTCTCACGAACGGCCCTTTGTTTTACAAACTACTAACTAACCTAATTTATATATTTCAAATATGACACAGCTTTACTAATTCACAGATTACCAAAACGATTTCTAATCCGTTTTGGTGGTATTTGTCGAAATTCGGGGCTAAAACGAATGGATTGTATCTTTTTTAAACATATTCCGAAACAAATTTATCAGTATCAACTTTACGTTCATCCAGGCAAGTAATTGATTGTATATGACGTTTTAGCTTATGCGGAAAAATATCTTTTATCGTTATCAGAATGGCTATTTCGGCAATATCGTCGTACATTTTATTGGCATTGATGCCCATTACTTTCATCGTTGATGATAACTTCATGTATGCACTCATCATGGGGGGCAGGGTTTCCCGATGTTTCCGTAAGGCTTTTAACAGAATAGAAAAATCTTCCTCCCGATTAGTACCCAAAAACAATCCTACAGGTAATCTGGAAAGATCAGGCCGTAAAGGAGATAAGGAATCTATAAGATTTTCGTCATCTGGGAAATATATACTTAAATAATGAAATAGTATATCCTGGGCTTGTGGATTAAAATGATGGAATAAGGTTACCTTGCCTATAAAATACCGCGCCGTTGGATACCTGACAATCAAGGCTCCTAACCCATCCCAAAGATTATCCAGGGCAAACAACGACTTACTTCCTGTCTTCGTAGCCTGATACTCCGGACGAATAAATGCCCTCCCTAATTCAATACAAAATGGCAAGTATTTATTTTTAAACCGTTGCGAATAACGAAAACACCCTGTCATGGCAAAACTTAACTTTCCCTGATTATTATTGGCTTTCTGGTTACAGACTAAATACCGGTAACCGCCTATAATCTCTTGTGCTTCGGGATTCCAAACGATCAGTTGCCGGTATGGAACCTTCATGGTGTCAAAAATATCAATATCAATAATTCCGCCACTTCCACCTCCGGCATTGCGATACGTTATTTCCCGTAACCTGGCCACTTCCAGCATCAGGTTGGGGGCTTCATGATATGAAAATGAATATATCTGGTTACCTCCTTTATTGGTATTTCGTAAAAAACGTTCGGGGGTAAGCTCCTCTATAAGTAAATTCTTATTAATTGGAGAGATTATATTTTTCATTATATATCAGATATTTTGATACACAAACATATCACTTTAGCCTGCGACGTTCTATAACGGGAATATGGTATTTATTCATCCCTAAAATTCGGTAGGAACAGGTAGTATATATGCGTACAAAATAATCAAGCATTAATAAAACCTTTATAATAACAGCTTAACGCACGTTCTATCCTTCCACATATCCTTATTTTAAGTATTGATAACTAAACAGATGAAGTATAAATAAGTAAAAACACTTATCACATCTCCCATAATGTCGGTATTCAAAATACCGCGTTGTTGGTATTAAAATGGCGATTTATTCCCTGCATTTTTGTATCGTAATAATTCACCAATGAGACAGATATGAATAAGCAAAGTTTTTTAACCAGGAAGATGTTGTTTGGCCGATGTTGCCAATAACTGTAAGTAAAAGTTTTAGTTAGCAAATCGTTTCATTCATTCTTAAACAACAAATATCATGAGAGTACGTCATTTATCAAAAATAGCCATTTCGTTAGCGTTAGTAGTAAGTTCCAATCTTTACGCGCAAAATTCCAAAGAGTATATTTATCTGAGCGGAACACGTTTTACTTATCCGATTATCGAAAAGTGGATTACCGAATACCGCAAAGTCAACCCCACAGCCAAAATCAAGCTTCAATACTCAAAACTGAAGTCGGATAGTACAAACCTTAAAGTTGTGGCAAATAACATTGCCTCAAACGATTTGAAATCGGGTGAACAATTCTTCAGGGTAAACCGGTATGCTTTGTTGCCAATTGCGAACGAACGAAACCTGGAGTTCAAAAAAGCATTTAAAAAAGGACTGAAACAACAAGATTTGCGGAAAATATTCTTCAACGATCCCAACAGTATCTTTGAAGAAGCCGAAGTAAAGAAACCTTCTTATACCATCTATACACAAGCTAATCTGGCCAATTCGTCCATTGCCTTTGCTAATCATTTCGGCCAGTTACCAACAGGGTTTAAAGGCAAAAAAATCAGTGGCGACGACCAATATCTTACGCTTGCCGTACAAAAAGATACTACCGGAGTTACCTATAATAACCTTGGCTATATCTTTGATGTTAACAATCGTTTACCGGTAAAAGGGATTAAAGTGGTTCCAATCGACCTCAACGAAAACGGTAAAATAGATAAGGACGAACAGATTTATGACAACCTCGATGTTTTAACCAGTTATATCGAAAATCATCAGGAGAGTAAGGCTATTCCAATCGAATATATAAGCTTTGTGGTGAACAAAAACAACAATAACCTTGCTGTTCAGAAGTTCGTGAACTGGGTGTTAACAGAAGGTCAGAAGTATAACCACACCTTTGGTTTCCTAAATAATGATAATAGTACAAAGACCATCTCTCAGAATTTATAATTAACGATCTCCGTTTTCCAATTCCTTTTTCAGTTAGGCAAAAGTTTGTTTCTAAAGTGTTTTATGTTGCTCCCGGTAGCGGTGTTGATGGTTTCCATCGGCTCCGCTTACTTGTTTTTTAGACAACCTGTATCTGCTCCCCGACAGCGAAGATGATTTTGTAAACATGATGATGCCTCTTTAGATCAGCATAAATTCATTCCTGCTGAATACGGATTGTAACCATACTAACCGGTTGATATAAATGCAAACTACCGGCTGCTACACGCTTTCTGAGACATACTCAATTTCGAAGTAGCAACGGTAGTTTTGTTAATTGGGAAGAAATTCATTCAACAAACCTTCCTTAGTTTGTTAATTGGGAAGGAAGGTTTGTTACAAACACTCCTTCTTTTGTTAGTTTGGAAGGAACCAAATTAACAAACGTTCCTTCCTTTGTTAATCGGGAAGGAACCAAATTAACAAACCTTCCTTCTTTTGTTAGTTGGGAAGGAAGGTTAGTAACAAACACTCCTTAGTTTTTGATAAAAATAAATAGCCGTTTCTACAGCAATTGAGTAAAAACGACTATTTAAGATTTTTCAGTAAGAATTGAATAAACTCCTTCAATTTTGAAAAGAAAAGCAAGAGAAAACATTTGATGTTATCCCTTGCCCGGAAAGAGGGCTAATCTTTCCGTTTATATAAACATCAAGCCTTTTCGATGGTTACCGACCAATAATTGTCCACTTGTTTCAGGTCAAGAACTTTATGTCCTTCGCCTTTGATGGAGCCTGGCACGTTTTCAATGGGTTCCCCGTCGTCGAGAAGAATTTCGAGGATGTCGCCCGATTTAAGTGTAGAGAGTTCAATTTTTGTCTTTACAAAATTCATGGGACAGGCAACGCCTCTAAAGTCTTTGTTGCTCGTTACTTTATGTTTGGGCTGTTCCGGATCACTAACGGATGCAGAACCGATATTTTTGAACTGGAGAGAATCGTCCATGCCTTCGTAAAGACTGGTTACCGCCCGAGCAAGGTCGAGGATAGTCTCTTTCTTTTCCGAAAAGTTAAAACCTTCGTTGTCGCGGGCCGTTTCTACAATTTCGCGAAATACGCTACTCACCAGTTTGGCATCGATAAACTTCCCGACAAACTCGTTAAAAACGCCGGTAGTATCCTTTGGCTCTGCGCCGCGAGTTATAAGCAACATGCGCGACGAAGCAAAAATCAGGTTGTACAACAATTGGTTAAGTTTTGAGCCGGAAGGTGTCTTGTCGAGCTTTTCACGTATTTTATTGATGGTGTTAAGGTCCACATCAATCATATCGAACAAGCCGGCCGAGCACTCCCCTACCCCTTTGGCTGCAACAGAAAATATTTGGTCGCTGCCCCAGTCGAAATAATAGTTTTTATCGTCGACAAAGGCCGGAATTTCCTTGTATTTTTCGCCGATAGCGGCAATATCCGCCTTACCTTCGCCCTCAACATAAGCGCTAAAGGTTTTGTACCGGTCCTGTTTTTTCAGATACTCCCTAAAAACATCGGCAGTAAACGCGGGAAGATCGTAAGCGCTGATTTCGGTAACTTTTTCAGCCAGTTTAGGATTACTGCCGATACTTGCTCCTGCCACTACATGATAAGCAGGATACATACGGTCGTTACGACCCACTTTTCCGTAAAAACCAAGATCGGAAACAACCTGCTGGCCACACGAATTAGGACACCCGGAAATGTTAACCCGTAAATCACCAAGTTTATCGAGCTGCAAATCACTTTTGGCAAGCGTTTTCCGAAGCGCATTGCTTGCACCTTTGGTCAAACAAAGTCCCAAACGACAGGTATCGGCTCCGGTACAAGCCACCAATGTATTGAGTAAAAGCGGTTCGTTAACGTTAACTCCCAGTCGCGACAGAAAACTATATACATTGCCTAAATATTGATCGGGAATGTTTCGCAAATGCAGGTTTTGCCGTAATGAGAAACGGATGGAGTCATCGCCAAAATGAGCAATAAATTCGGACAGCCGGATTAACGCAGCCGGTTCGATGTTTCCGTGTTCAAAAGGAACAATTACCGTCCATAAACCAGCTTGTTGCTGTCCGGAAGCATAGCGCTTCTTCCATTGTTCAAACTCTACGGTTTCAACAGCTTTGGGCGCAAGACTAACGGAAGGTAAAACAGCATCGTATGTTCGAGGTTTGTACGAAATATCTTCGAGCTTTTTCAGCTCATTATAAATTTCGGAAAACAAACGAAAGACTTCGTCTTTGCCTAATTTATAAAAGACAAACCGAAGACGGGCCTTGTGTTTGTTTTTACGGTTTCCGTAACGCGAAAAAAGTTCTTTGGCAGCATCAGCAATGTAATAAAGATCCTCTTCGGGCACAAAGTCGAATAATTGATGCCCTACCGTTGGTTTTGAACCTATTCCGCCTCCGAGAAATACTTTAAAGCCACGCTTTCCATCCTTAACCTGAGCAACAAATCCCAAATCGTTAAAAGCTGCCAGCGAATTGTCGTGGTCTGAATTGGAAAAGGCAATTTTAAATTTTCGAGGAAGGGTGAACGAATCGGACTTTGCAATAAGCCACGAGGTAAGGTCGGCCGCATAAGGGGCAACGTCAAAAACTTCATCGCGGGCAATACCGCTATCCACCGAAACGAGTATGTTACGAACCGTATTTCCGCCACCACCTTTGGATGAAAGCCCGATTTCTTTCAGATTTTGAAGGATAGGAACGGTATCGCGAAGATCAACGTTCTGAATTTGAATCTCCTGACGTGTGGTAAGATGTAAAAGATTGGAATGATAATGATTGGCAATCTCGGCCACTTTTTTAAGCTGGCCCGGGGTAATAAAACCTCCGGCGCAGCGTACCCGTACCATGTAAGTGCTATCCTTACGTTGTTCGTAAATTCCCATAGGAACGCGGATAGCTTTAAATTTTACAGGTTCAAGCCTGCCACTTTGAAACTCGTCAATAAGCGATTCAAAGTACTTAATGTCGTCGGACAATGTCTTTGGAAGAGAATACATAAAGCGAATATTTTTAATATGATCGTTTGGTTTAAGTAAAATTTTTAAACGTAAAGTCACGAAGCCGCAAAGGAGTCTATGTTCAGTCACCTTGTTCTTTGCATCATTACGTTCTAATGTTTGCCCTTTTATAAATCTTTTAGCATCCAGACATTGCAGGCAAAATGACCTGAATTTCCCAGAGCGTTGGGCAATCGTTTAAATCCTGCCCTTTCGTACATTCCAATGGCCTTTGTCAGTTCTGGAAAGGATTCGATATACAATTGTTTATATCCTAACGTTCGGGCCTTATCGATGGATTGCCGCATCAATTGGCTTCCTAAACCTTGTCCTCTGGCGTTTGCCGACAGATAAAATTTAACCAGTTCTGCACAACCTTCGGGAAGTCCCGGAGTTGGGTAAATGCCACAACCTCCAAGGATAATCCCGTTTTCTTCTCCAATCAGGTAAGCTGATCCCGGCGTTTGAAACAAACTAAACAAATCGTCCGTTGCAGGATCGGTATAAACAGTTCCGGGTTTGTCAATTTTAAATTCACGAAACACCGTTCGAATAAGCGTTGCAATTTGCTGATTGTCGGCTTGTTTTATAGCACGTATAGAAATGCTCATCGGGCTGTTTTGATTACTAATCCTAATTTTAATTTTCCACCACAATTTCTTCCTTCTCCACTACTCCGTCTTTAATGCGGAACGACTTTACATCGGGAGTTTCTCCGGCCAGCGAGATAATAACATAGCTGATTTCCGGGTCAAATGCCAGGCGTATGTCCTCCTGCGATGGGCGTGCGGGTGTTTCGGGATGACTGTGGTAGTTGGCCACAATCTGAAGTCCCTTGTTACGGGCATCTTTCACGGTTCGAAACTGTTCAGCCGGATCGAACGAAAAATGTTCCGGGCTGTGATCCACGTTAGTCAATGGATAACCGAACGATACGGAACCGTCGTTTCCGGCAAGATATCCGCAGGCTTCGTTAGGGAGATCAGCCTGTGCATGAGCTATTATCTGATCGAGAACTTCACGTTTTATGGTAAGCATGGAAATGGCGTTTTTAAATAATTTAATAATTCAGATCCAGAGATTCTAAAATTCTGAATTCAATGTTCCCGGTTCAGGATTCCGGGTTATCGGTACAACGCTGAACCCTGACTCCTGAATATTGAATCTTAATGACTCTTCAATTCACACGTTGGCAACTCATAGGTCTGTAACGCCGTGATGGTTGGATGCTCTCCGCAGATAGGACATTTGGGGTTTTTGCGAAATTTAATCGTCCGAAAGTCCATCGACAGGGCATTGAACGTGAGCAGACGGTTGGTGAGCAGTTCACCTTTCTCAACGAAGAACTTCAGCACTTCGGTAGCCTGGATAGTACCGAGCATTCCGGCAATGGAACCGAGTACCCCGGCTTGGGAACAGGTTGGAACAGCATTGGGCGGTGGCGGACTGTTAAATGCACAACGGTAACAGGCAGTACCGGGAGTATGGGTAAATGTTTGCCCCTCAAACCGGAGAATACCTCCATGCGAAAAGGGTTTTCCGGCAAGTACGCAGGCATCGTTAATAAGAAACTTAGTTGGGAAGTTATCGGTTCCGTCCACCACAATATCATATTCCTTAATGATGTCGAAAATATTGTAGGTCGAGAGCAATTCCTGATAAACAACCACCTTTACATCGGGGTTTAACTGTTCAATCTTTTCTTTAGCCGACAAAACCTTGGCTTTATTCACATCATCCGTAAAATGGATCACCTGGCGTTGCAGGTTAGTCATGTCCACCACATCACCATCGATAATTCCGATGGTGCCAACCCCGGCGGCAGCAAGATAAAGCGCCACGGGCGAACCCAGTCCGCCGGCTCCCACGATAAGAACCTTTCCGGCAGCAATTTTAAGTTGGCCTTCCACGCCAACATCTTGTAAAATTATGTGCCGGCTGTATCGTTCAATTTGTAAATCGGTAAATTCCATAGCTATTATTTTAATCTTTTAGAAAAATCAATTGTAAATTATTCAATCCTTTCTATGGCCTGATGTATATCGTTAATCAGGTCGTCAATATCTTCAATGCCCACCGACAGCCGGATGAGTGTATCGGAAACATTGATACTTTCGCGTGTTTCGGGTGTAAAATCTCCGAAAATGGTCGATGCCGGATGAATTGCCAGGCTGCGGTTGTCATAAATATTGGTTGCCCGGTTGATAATCTGAAGGTTATTCAGGAACCTGAAGCTTTCGGCACGCGAACGGAAGTCGAATGTTATGATAGCTCCCGGATTTTCCCCGAATTGTTTCCTTCCTAAATCATAAAAAGGAGAATTCTTTAGCCCCGGATAGTTTACCTGCTTAATCTTTGATTCAGTTTGGAGGTATTCAGCCAACAAAAGACTGTTGTTTGCGGCTTTATTAAACCGCAAGTCAAGAGTTTCCAGCCCAAGACTTTGCAGGTAGGCGTGGAATGGCGAAAGGCAGGCGCCGAGGTTTCGCTGTATTTCCTTACGAAGCTTGGCATTAAAGGCAAACGGGCCAAAGCGACGAGCAAAATCGTTGAGTTTGGCGTTCCGGCTCCAATCGAACCGCCCGTAATCGATGATGAGTCCTCCGGTAGAAGTTGCTCCTCCGGAAATAATCTTAGTACTCGAAATCACTTCGATGTCCACGCCAAATGCAGGAGCGTTAAACGTATTGGGAGGTGTAAGCGTACTGTCGGCAATCACGGCGACTCCGTGTTCATGGGCAATCTTCGATAAAACAGCGATGTCCACAATTTCGAGCTGGGGATTGGTTATCGTTTCGAAAAACAAGGCAACGGTATTTTCGTCGATGGCGGCTTTAACTTCCTCAAAATTGGTTAAATCTACCAGTTTTGTTTCCACGCCAAACGCCTTTAATGTTGAAGTTAAGAAAGACAACGAATTACCAAAAAGATGTTTAGACGTAACGATGTTATCGCCAGCCTGAGTAAGCGTAAAAAAGGTATTGGAAATGGCTGCCATTCCAGAGCCGAGGGCAGTTACGCCCAGAGCTCCGGTTATTGAACGCACGCGTTTTTCAAAATTTTCAACGGTAGGGTTGGAAACTCGCGAATAGGTATGGTCCGGGCGTCGGCCCTGAAAAGCGTCGGCCATCTCTTCGGCAGTTTCAAAATCGAAGGCAGCGTTACTGTATATCGGCAGGTGAAGGGCGTTGTGTGCATCCTTTCTGGCATAGCCGGTATGGATTACTTTGGTTGAAAATCCTTTTAATTCCATTTGTTTTATGTTGGTTTCGGGCAAAACACCCGAATATGTCGTGTTTTATTGATTGAAAGTTGGTTTTGGAAGAATCCTTATTCACATCGCGTTTGATAAGGATTAATACAGATTATTATGCGCCAATGCGCATTCGTACCTTCGAAATAAAAGAAAAGGGTAACATGCCGGTTTTTGGTTCGGCGATAAAGAATAACTCAAATAAAAAATACAGATAGTTCGCTGTCCTTACATGCATAGCGCAAATATTAAAATCGTTGATTGTCTGCTATGCTACAAAGGTGCAACTCGTTGACAAGGTTATAAATACCTTGTATGAGGTATATTGGCATACCTAAATTTAGGTAGGGTATAAAAACGTAGGGACAGGTAGAACAAAACACTATAAAATGAAATTCATCTTTATCTGTCTCTTACTAATCCATGTACATTTTATAATAAACAGTATAGAGGGATGCTTAACAGAAAACCGGGGTGTATCACTACAGCCCGGCTTTAAACTATTACTAACCAATCAAACCTAAATATGAAAAAACTACTAACTATGCTTTTATATTTTTTAATTTATTCTGTCAGTTCTCTAGTGTGATGTTTTGTTGATACCAACATAGTGTAAAGTACTGTTAACGAAATGTAATGAACATTAAAGGTTGTTAAAAGTTATGTTTTATTGATACAAACTTTAGAAGTTATAGTTACTTCCAGCTAGAATAGTTTCTAAAATTTATTAGGTAATAAAAAAATATATAAATGATTATCGTACCCTGTACCTAAATTCATTTTTCGAAGCGACCGATACCACTAAAAGCCTATCAAACATAACTTCTCCCAAATACCGTCTATTGAACTTGTAGCAAAATTCGTTTAGATAACTCTGCAGAAACTCAGGTTTGATGCGATGATGGATATCCAAAGCATCCTTTTGGCATTACCAATAGCCAAATGTACCCATGGTAAAATTACACCGATCTTTTCCTTGGGGATTACCTGAGCTTGGTGTTGGTTTACCATGTTTTCCAAGTCCACATAGGACGTGAAACCGTCCGGACCGCCAGATGTCTAAAACAAAAGACGCCAAAAGTAAGAAAAACCTCTCAAATTCAGTGAATTTGAGAGGTTTTTTCGTTTATACACAGCCAGTTCCCGGCCACGAAAAAGCCCAAAAAAGACAAGTTTGGGGAATTTAACTGTACCCCCTCCTTTTTCATTTTAAAGGAGCGCAGCCTTTAGATCTACAAAGAGGGTCCTGCTTTTTCCTAAGTGACGCACCTTTGTCGATTATTAGCGTTTGTATAGATGCTAAAACCGCCAAAGCAATCAGCAAAACAAAAGAGGCTTCGAGCTATAACTCCTTTCTTGACTCTATTAAAGCGAGCATTTAGGTTTCCATCGGCTCCGCTTACTTGGGTTTGTGGCAAATGCTAATGCCAAATAATCATTCTACAAAAGCCTTATTTTAATTCTTAAAATCAACTGTTTTCCAGTTCCAATTCTTTCGCCACTTCAAGATCTATAAGACCATGAAGGGTATGAGAAAGCATGAAATTTTTCATTTCAAGGTTAAACTCTGAGAGGAAGCAATGTGCTCCACAAGTTGGCGATCTTTGGCAAATAGTTGAATCCAAAAGGCATGGATTGATATTCAATTCCGGTTCAAATGCCTTATATATATCATAAATTGTAATCTCAGACGGGTCCTTTGTTAGTTTATAACCACCACTTTTTTTCCCGCCGATCCTATATATCAATCCGGCAACTTTTAAAGAATTAACGATCTGATCGAGAAACTTAACAGAAATATCCTGTTTTAGTGCAATATCCTTCTGCCTCAAGCCATTTGGATCCGAACTTTTGGCCAGTTCGATAAGTGCTTTAATACCGCAATGTAATTTTGCGTTAATCTTCATTTTGATGATTATCTAAAAATAATATTTACAAATTTCGTAATAATCCTGATGTTTACAACTTTGATATTACCTTTTATAATTCCCCTGTCACAGCACTGGCAGATGGTTGTTATGGTAGATGCAACAGGGTTTACAGCAGATAACTCGCTATTGTTTGGAGACAATTCCTGAACAATAACATTGGTAAAGCGACTATAGTCCAAGTCAATTCTTAAATTGTTTCCGGTATTCCGACGGAGGCAGGCCGGTAGTTTTCTTAAATTGTTTATTAAAATGGCTCAGGTTATTGAAACCGCTGTCCAAGCAAACTTCCAAAACGCTCAGTTCAAAGTCCATCAACAGTTTACAGGCAAATTCAATTTTTATCAGGTTAAGATATTCAAACAGCGTCATTCCCATATTGGCGCGAAAAAAACGACACAACGACCCTTCTGCCATATTAACCATCGAAGCTAAATTTTTCAGGTTCAGCTCCTCGCGATAGTTGTTCATTAAGTAATCATGAATTACTGCTATCCGCTTATTCGAGGTGGAGAACCGCTTCTTCAGATAATCTTTACTTGCCAACGGAACATTCGTTTCACTCTTCCCAATAATATCCATCAGCTTAAAGAACCCAAGCATCCGTTCAAAATTATCAAGGTACGGCAGTTGAAGCATTATCTCGCTGACTTTGTTAAGGGTATGGCCAACGATTTGAATGCCCCGGTCGGACAACGACAGTGCCTTGGAAACAAACTTAAATTCGGGCAGACCCAACATTTGCGGACTTAATAAGTCGGATGGAAACTGAAGGAACACCATTTCGAGGTTACGACTCGAAATCGATTGCGGCTCTTTATTGGCTATCCAAACATGAGGAAGCCTTCGCCCTATAAATACCAGGTCGCCGGGCTGAAATTCCTCAATCGAATCACCAACAATCCTCTTTCCCGACCCCTCGGTAATAAAACTTATCTCAAAATTATTATGATAATGCCAGGTACTTTTTTCGAGGTTATCCTGAAAAATCCCGATAAAGAACGATTCGTCTCCTTTTATACTTTTTTCTTCCAATAAAGCCGGCATAGTAATGGATATTGTACCCGAAAATAAATTAGGGTTAATATAGCATCAAAACTAGTAAATATTGATGTAGTTTCCGATAAGCTTCCTATCTAATTTTGAACTATTCCCTGGTTGGTAAAAAGCTCATTTACAGAAATGCATTTCGTTGCAAGCAGCTGTCTGTTCAAATGTTTCCATGCATGGGGCGTACCAATCAAACTAAAATTGCAGATGAACAATTAAACAATTATTAAAATAAAAATCGATGAAATACAAAAACTTAGTAATAACCAATCCCGAAGATTTGATGTTTGGGATTGCTCCATCTCCGGTTAAAACTCGTCGCGGACTGGAAATTGGCGGTGGGCAGGTTTATACCGAACTGAACTTTACGCTTCCGGTAATGAGCATTGACGACAATTCGTTAAACCAGGTTTACTCGCATTACCGCGACATCGCGCAGGGAGCTTTACAGCGTGCCTTGGAGTTAAACACCAAAGGCGTGGTGCTTGAGTTCGAAACTCTCCTTGAAATGACTAAAAAGCCGGATATTGCCGTGGAAATCGTTAAAATTATGAATGATATTTGCGAAAATTTCTATCAAAACCACGGGCTTAAATCAGAAATAAGGCTTACCCCAAATGACTTGCGCGAATTTGAACGGCCGGCCAAACAACGAACCACTGCTTTACTGGAACCGATGATGGAAGTTTTTGAACGTGGCGCTATTGCCGGCGGTGATCTGTTATCAATTGAAAGTACGGGCGGAAAAGAAATCTCGGACGATGCATTAATGATGTGCGACATTAAAGCCGAGGTCTTTGCTCTGTCAGTTTTGGGTGTACGGGATATGAAGTTCCTTTGGCAAAAGATCGTTTCCATCGCCGATAAGACCGGCCGGATCGCTGCAGGAGACTCCGCCTGCGGATTCAGCAACACCGCCATGGTATTGGCCGAAAAAAAATATATTCCCCGTTTGTTTGCAGCCCTGGTACGGGTTATCTCCGTGGTTCGTTCTATCGTAGCCATCGAAGAAGGCGCTGTTGGCCCCGATAAGGATTGCGGATACGAAGGTCCGTTCCTGAAAGCAATTACCGGTATTCCAATTTCGATGGAAGGGAAAACGGCAGCCTGCGCACATTTAAGCCCCATTGGGAATATCGCCTCGGCTTGTACCGATTTATGGAGCAACGAATCGGTGCAAAACATAAAACTATTGTCGGGAATGGCGCCAACGGCTTATATGGAACAGCTTGAATATGATGTACGCCTGATGAACGAAGCTCTGCGCTCAGGAAAAATGCACAGTCAGATACTGCAACAGCTTTTGGTAAACTCCGATATTTATACCGATCCGCAAGCTTTGGTGCTCTCGCCCGAAAATGTAATCCGCATCTCAAAAGAACTCGTTAAAGGCGAGTCGTATGTGGCTAATGCTCGAAACGGGACCCTGGCTGCCCTCGACATCATCGAAGAAGCCATTAACTCGGGACAACTGAAAATACCCGAACTCGAAGCCATGTACCTTCCCATTCTTCGCGACGACCTGAACAGCATTCCCGACAGCGAAGATGATTTTGTAAATATGATGATGCCCTTGTTAGATCAGCATAAATTTATTCCTGCTGAATATGGATTGTAACCATACTAACCGGTTGATATAAATGCAAACTACCGGCTGCTACGCGCTTTCTGAGACATACTCAACTTCGAAGTAGCAACGGTAGTTTTGTTAATTGGGAAGAAATTCATTCAACAAACCTTCCTTAGTTTGTTAATTGGGAAGAAAGGTTTGTTACAAACACTCCTTCTTTTGTTAGTTTGGAAGGAACCAAATTAACAAACGTTCCTTCCTTTGTTAATCGGGAAGGAACCAAATTAACAAACACTCCTTCCTTTGTTAGTTGGGAAGGAAGCAAATTAACAAACGTTCCTTCTTTTGTTAGTTGGGAAGGAAGGTTAGTAACAAACACTCCTTAGTTTTTGACAAAAATAAATAGCCGTTTTTACAGCAATTGAGTAAAAACGACTATTTAAGATTTTTCAGTAAGAATTGAATAAACTCCTTCAATTTTGAAAAGAAAAGCAAGAGAAACCGTTTCTAAAATTTATTAGGTAATAAAAAAATATATAATCATTTATTTGAAGGTTTATCTTCTGTCCGGACCGCAACAAAAATTGCAAAAAACACTAAAAGGACCCGCGACCGCTTTGGAGAGATCCAAGACTATTTGGTGATGATAGAAATAGATTACCGATTACTAAGTGCTGCTCCGATTGAAGCATCTTTGACACCTTGTGTAATAGCATTAATAATGCCTCGATCAAGTACTTCACCCGTATTACGGTTAAACAATCCCATCGGGACATCCCAGCAAATAGGAATTAACCTTTTGCTGATCGCCGATTTTACGACATATTTATAATAATACTCTACCGATGCGTTGTGAAGCGCCTGATCTGATGGCGGACTAAGCTTACGTTTACCGGCGGCAAATTCGCCAATAATTACCGGAATGCCTTTGTCAACGAACTTGGCTTTCATGCTGTCGAATTTCTTTTCCACATCGCTTTCCTCGCCCCATGAGGCATTGCGCATGGTGTCGGTTGCCGAATGATAATCCTTTCCCCAATAGTAAACCATATTGCCCCAGTCGGCATCTTTTTCCAAAAGACAGAATTGAAACGGGGTGTAATAATGAACTTCAGCCATCAGACGGTCGGCAATCTTATCCTTAGGCATAGTGTTCATCAATTTGTAGGTGTCGTCTACATCAGTCGAAGGCCCTTGGATGATAAGGGTGCGCGAACTGTTGTTGCCTCCTGTTGCCCGAACAGCATCGATGAAGGTCTGGTGGTAGTTCAACAAAACTGACATTTGAATTGAATCGTGGGCATTAGGCTCATTGGCACCGGCAAAAAGCAGATGCTCATCGTAGTCTTTAAAATAGTTGGCGATTTGGGTCCAATAAACATGTTGCCTTTTGTTGACTATGTTCTGATTGGCTTTATTAACCCTGTTTTCCAACCACCCTTTATCCCAATGCATATTTAAAATCACATACATATCGTCTTTAATACAATAATCAACGATCTCTTTTACACGGGCAAGCCATTCTTTGTCAATAACGCTGGCGACGGTATCGGAATGGCAAAACCACGACACCGGAAGCCTCACGGTGTTAAATCCGGCAGCCTTTACCGAATCGATAAGTCTCTGTGACGTATGGCCTCCACCCCAGGCGTCTTCCCCGCAAATGGCTTCGAGCGTGTTGCCCAGATTCCAGCCGATTGTCATCTGACCGGCGATCTTTTGCGCTGTCGGTAACTTTGCTCCTGCCGAAATTGACATTAACAACCCGACCACAAGCACAACAAAACGAAAACGTTCTCTAAAAAATAAGGATAATATTGCAAAATTCTTTTTCATAAAATAGTAAACAAGTGATTCTAAATTAATCTTTTCGACTCTAAAAATTGTTCTTCAGGAAAAGTCGGCTTTTGAATCCTGACCCATGGAATTCCCTATTGAAATCAGACCGGTGAAACTGCTTTCGCGAAAGACACATCTGAAACATCAAGTTACAGGTTACAAATGTGCCCTTCTCAAAAAGCGTTAGCGAGAGGTTATTTTATCGGTTGATATTTAAAATTCTTAAACTTCACACTGCCGTCGCCGATGGAACAAAGGCCGATCCGCAAACTTAAAAATCCGCTTAACGAATTATGATTCAGTGAAGATACTTCTATCGAACTCTCAATTTTGTTCCACTTCACACCGTCGGTGCTATAAAACATATCTACAGTGTTTTCAATATTCTTGAGCCTGAGATAAACGTGTTTTTTAATTACATTCTTATTGGATGCGAATTGCCATCCCCGAAGATTAGTCAGGATATTTTCTTTGTCGGCCAAAATGCCTGAAAACGCGGTACTATTATAGAACATCACCAAACCACCTATTGCATTCCCCTCAATATCCATTTCCACTTCGGCTGTGTATGAATGATCGGAAGAAACACACAACAACGGAGAACAGTTTCCGACATAACCTCCTTTTCCCTTAACCACTAAACATTTATCCATAAAATGGAAACGTGTTGTGTCGTACTCGCCAAAGAATTTCCACTGCAAGCCTAATGATTTGCCGCTAAAGTCATCACTCAACGAGAAGATCGATTTTGAAGTTGTTGCAGAAGGTCTTTTAATCGGATTCTCCGTTTTTATGCCTTCCGGAATCCTAAACCAGCCGTCATTTGTCCATTCCACAGGTTCTATAAGGGTTTGACGTCCCATGTTTAGATAGTCTTTTTCATATCCATGGAATACTATCCACCAACTTCCTTTCGTATCTTCCAATAAAGTTCCATGACCTTTCGACCACCATCTTTCCGATTTGCTGGCAGTCCTTACAAGAGGATTATACGGGGAATTTTCCCAAGGGCCAAAAGGAGACTTCGAGCGGGCAGAAATGATCATGTGCCCTGTAGCAGGGCCGGCTGTTCCACCTTCTGCAACAGTCAGGTAATAATACCCGCCACGTTTGTTCAGTTTTGGGCCTTCCAATGCAAAAAGCTCGATAGACCAGTCGCTTGGGATACGCCAGCCATCGTAAACATGCTTAAGTTCTCCCGTTACCGAAAGGCCATCATCAGACAATGGAACATATCCGCCACTGTTGAAGTATAAAAATCGTTTACCTTTTTCATCGGCAACATGCCCGGGATCAATACTATTAATATTTAAATCAACAGGGTCGCTCCATGGGCCGTTTATTGAATCGGCTGTTACTACATAAATTTTATCATTGGCCGGGAAATAGATATAATATTTGCCTTTGTATTTTACTATATCAGGCGCCCAAACCGAACCGATGTATTTGTGCAGCGCAGCTGTAACCGGAGTCCAGTTGATCAGATCTTTTGACTTCCAAATCAACAGGCCGGGGTAATAATCGAAAGACGAATGAACCATGTAGTAGGTATCACCATCGCGCATTATACTCGGATCGGGGTAATCGCCCCCGAAGATCGGGTTCATATAATAGTCAGCGCCCTTATCACAAGTCTGGGTTTGGTATTGGGCTTTTACAAAAATAGCCAATTGCAGTAGCAATGTGATTAATGCAATTTTCCTTGTATTCATAACAATTTGATATATAATGCAATTTTTCATTCTGATATGATCATTCGCTCCAAACCAATACGCCTGCCGGTTTCATGATTTTTTCGCCGACAAGTACTTTAGCAGTTGCAGACACTGTCATCGTATAATCGTTAGAAGAATAATTTACAGCCATATAAAATCCGTCACGCCAGTAAACGTAAACGCCTTCGGGGTAGTCTTCGGTGGTAGCCCCGGCTTTGGTATAAATATCGCGCAAAATATCTTTTTCAAGTCTTGAATCATCGGTATCAACACCAATATAGGTAACCGATCCCTTACCAACCTTGTGTTTAACAACAGCTGTTTTTCCTTTATAAAATTGGTTGTCATAAGTAGCAAGGACTTCGGTGTTTTTATCTGGGTCGAGTAAATCAGCCCAGTTGTTCCAGCCGTAGTGGGCCGATTTCATCAAAATGTCTCCTTTGGCATAACCCGAAAGCATGTCGGTGGCTTTGACATGCGCCCCGATAAGGCCCGAAATGGGAGCAGCCCACTCCCCTTCCCAGAAATGTCCGGCGCGATCTTTGGTTGCCGTGCGGCAGGTTATGATCAGATGACCTCCGTTTGCCGCATAGTCGCTCCATTTTTTCACCAATGCCGAATCGGCCAATTCATACGCTGGAACAATAAGAAATTTATATTTCGAGAAATCAGCTGTTTCGGGAATCACATCCGTAGGAGCGCCCAAAGATTTTGTCATTTCAAGGAACTTTACAGGGTAGTTCCACGCATCCCATTGGAAGGTTTGCTTTTGCCTGTCGATAGACCAGAAATTTTCGAGGTTCCAAAGGATGGCCGTTGACCGCGCAGCCAGTTTTTCGGGCATCTTAACATTCGGTTTATATTGTTTTCTAAGCTCTTTGATTTCCTTCATGAATTGAATATAATCTTCTCCCCCCGGCGACGGTGTCACGCCATCTGTCTTAATTACGCCTGCATGGTATTGCTCAGAGCTGTACAAAACCTGACGGAAACGGTAGGAACAGGCGAGCTTGCCACCGGCGGCAAAGCTGTGATACAGCCACATGCGCACCGTACCCGGCAGAAGAAGCGGGTTGTAGTAACCCCAGTTGACTGGCCCTGGCTGCATTTCCATCACTCCCGAAACACCTCCTACAGATTTATAATACTCAGCTGCGAAAAGAACAACTTTACTGTCGCCCAGGCGAAAACCTATTTCTCCAATATTATTGCTACCACCATTGGGATACGCCGTGTAAGAAGCAAAATCCATTTTCTTGGTTCGTCTTGGATCGGCTCCGGTACAAATGGCTGTATAATTTGTAGTAATGTATTGCGCCTTCGAAATGTAATTTCTCAAAACAGATGCCTGAAGATCGAGAAATTCGGCCTGCGCATCGGCCACGTAGCGTTTAAAATCGAGCAAGGCGTGAGGATTGTTTCCCCACCAGCCCACTAAGTTGGTATTAGGAATAATAACCTGATCGAAACTGTTGAACCACTGGCTCCAAAAGGCGGCTCCCCAAGCTGTGTTCAATGCGTCGATGGTTTTGTACTTGTTTTTCAGCCATTGCCTGAAAGCCTCTTGCGAAGAAGGGCTGTAATCGGAAATCGCCGGAGGCTCATTATCGAGCTGCCATCCGATCACGTTTTTATTCTGTCCGTAGCGTTTGGCCATTTCGGCCACAATTCTTTCAACAAACGCGCGGTATTTCGGATTGGAGATCGAACCTAATCCGCGTGTGCCATTCTCGGCGCGGATGTAATGGCCGTCCATGATGAAAGTTTCGGGATAGTTTACACGCATCCATGTAGGGGTGGTTGCCGAAGGCGTGCACATCAGCACCTTCAGATTGTATTTCACACACAGGTCCACCACCTTATCCAGCCATAAAAAATCAAATTTCCCTTCTTCGGGCTCCATTTTATACCAGGCAAACTCGGCAATGTGGACAAACTCGAAACCCATGTCCGAAATCTTCTTGATATCACGTTCCCACTGGTTTTCTTTCCAATGCTCGGGATAGTAATAAATACCGGTTGTTACCAGATTTTTGTCCGGAAAATAGGAATTGGCATCTTGTGACTTCGCGGTCATTCCCGAAATCATTATTGACAATAATACAACTAAATACTGCTTCATAATCTTATATTGTTAGATTTACCCTATGCAAGATGGCACCATGGCCAACTTGCTTGTTATTTTACTTACCCTTAATTACCTTTGTGCATTCGTTGCCTATCGCCAGCGTATAAGTGCCTGCTGAGAGCATACTGATATTTATCTTGTCACGGCCATTTTTTAATCTACCTGACAACACCGTTTTCCCCGATAAATCGGAAATCGAGTAACCAGTATTTGCACTTATGTTATCCGAAAGAACATTCACAACGTCAAATGCAGGATTGGGAAAAACCTTAATTCCGCGGATTACAGTCTTGGAATCTATGCCGCTTAAAACAGTCAGAGACACATTCAATTCCTTCGAAACAATGCGTGTTTCGTTATTCGCATTTAGCTTGATCGAAACCTTATAGATGCCTGTTTTAGTCACCGCCATTTCCTTTTGCTTTCCGCCATTTCCCGAAGCTACAGGCGTACCGTCTATATACCATTGATAGTCATCTCCATCGGGGGCGGTCACCTTTCCGTTTGCATAGCTTATCTCCGGCTTTGACATCAGAAGCATCTCTTTGACTTTCTGGGCAACCACTCCGGCTCCGGCTACCGAAGGATGCACATTGTCGGCAAGGTACCAGTCAGGTCTATTTTTGTCCAACTCGGTGTACAGGTCGATCAGGCTTAAACCCATTTCCAATGCTATTTCTTTTATCTTTGGATTCACCTTATCCTTAATATAGGATTTAAAAATGTCCCAATCCGACTTTTCGCTGGGGATAAGCAGACAAATCCAGATTTCAGGCTTTGAAGACAGGTTTTGAAATGATTGTACCATCGCCTTATAATTGCTTTTGAATTCAGAACCATGAGAATCCCAAAGCCAGCGTTTCGAATCGTTGGTTCCCAGTTTAAGTATTAAATAATTGGGATCAGAGGCCAATGCATCTTTATACCTCTGGGAATCCCAGTAAGAATACCCACCGTTTTTTAGCATTGTGCGCCCACTATCTCCGAAATTCCCGACCTCCCAGTCGGTTGTTCCCAACAACGCCTGAAGTTGTCCCGGATAACTCTGGGTCGATGGATTTGACAGATCATATCCGTAAGTAATGCTGTTGCCTACGCATGATACCTTCTGCTTTTGCGCCGACACAAGCACGGAAAAAAACAAACACACGAATAAGGCGATTCCCTTGACTGAATGTTCGGATTTTAATTGTTTCATCTTTAATATTATTGGTTTCGACAATATCAACAGAAGATTATTTTTCACCACTTAATTCAACCCACTTCTTCACTTCTTTCTGATTTCGGGAAATAACCACTTCGATTTTTGTCCCGATAACCGACTTTCGAGCCTCAAGTAATTCGCTCATGTTATTGATTTTCCGAGAATTGAACAACAAAATCACATCGTTGGCTTGCAAGAACCTGGAAGCAACCGATCCGGCGACCGCTTCCACCACCAATACACCACGGATATCGTCAATTCCGGTTGCCGAACGTTCGCCCAAAGTGGTAAGGTTTTTCACTTTAGCTCCCATGAAGTCGACAATTTCATCTGCATTCTTTTTGTCGAGGACAATCACTTTTGGCAATTTCACCTTTTTGGCGACTGCCTTTAGCCTACGAGAAACCACCCCAAAACTGTCCATGGCAAAGTTTTTGAATCCTACAGCAAGAGCTACAGAACCTTCTTTTAAGCGGAAATCGCCATCCTGCGGATCTACAAAATCCAGTCTACCGCACACGGAGTGTTTATCCGTCCCCCTCCCCCTGGCTGCTTTAAGTGAAGCCGAGTCTGCGAAAGCGTTGTAATCGGTTTCCTTGCCCCAAACCTCAATGCGTACAGGCTGATAATCTGTTGATACAATGTTGTGACGGAATACATCGTTACAATTCTTAAACCATACATGCGGATGGAAAGTATTGTTTACCATGATGTTGTTCTCGACAACACGGTTAACACCTTCGCGAAGCTTTATGCCGCCATTAAGGCACAGGTTGTTGTATATTTGATAGTTACTTGAACCATCGTCCAGGTCTATATCCCAGCCGTGGTCGCAACGCATACGGTTGTTTCGGAGAATAATGGGCTTCACCACATCAGCCAACGCCAGGTCGTAGTTGGTCTCCACGATCGAGTCCATGAGTTTCTTATCGGGATGCCAGTAGCGGTCGCGCCCCCAGGAATTGAACGAGCCGTGGTCGCCGCTCTCCTTCACGGTATTGAACACATCGTTGTATTCGATTACATGGCCGCCCCAGGTTCCTTCACTCACATTGATACCGGCACGCGGCACATCGTAAATAGTATTGTGGCTCACCGTGATACTCTGACACATGGACAACTCCACTCCTGCCGACTGCTTTTCCACCGTACCCGAATTAAATATCAGGTTGTCATACACCTTGCATTCAGCAGGATAGTTATTTGTTTTAGGCCCCGGAGTACGGTCAATCTGCGCCAAAGGCACGTATTGCCAATACTCGAAACTTGGCGAACGCACTGCATTTGGGTCGCCAACGAAGCAAAAGGCACTGGCACCGATTTCGGAGAGCAAGCATCCCGACACCTCGCAATTGCGGTTATAATTGTTGAAAAAGACAGCGTTGCCCCCCAAGTTGTTGAGCGTGCAATTTTTAAGCGAACAATTTACCGCGCCATCATAAAGCACCGCACCTCCACGGTAAATTGTCCAGTCGCTACGCAGCAACGGTTCTTTATTTTCCATGAACGTGCGCAGGGTTTGGGTAAGGGTAAGGCCCTCTATCCTGATATTTTTAACAGGCTTTGTTTCCGAACCCTTAAACTCAAATAAATGGGCAATTTGTGGTGTCTCAAATTTTGCCGTCTTAATGTCTAAACCCTTTGGGGGATAATAGTACAGAATCTTGGCTTTTTTATCATAAAACCACTCGTTGACGGTATCCAGTTCCTCGAAAACGTTTTCAACAAAACGGTATTTGTCGTGCATAGGCATGCGGCGGTTGTTTTGCCAGCCACCTTCGAGGGCTGGTTCGCCCCTGTCGTTTTTTCCGGTGATGAGGTAATGAAAATCGCCCCACTGCGAACAGTGCAGCGCATGCACATAACCTCCTTCCGGCGATTTCCAGCGTGCCGCCCGCTCTTTTGAGACGGCATCAGCCGATGTTCCTCCATAATATTGAGCTGTGGGGTTATAATTCGGATATCGAGCCATTCGCTGCAGCTGTCCGTTGACAAACAATTGGTCGAAAACAAGATCCTGCGTTACCTTAGCCTGCCAAATACCATTTTTGTAAGGCTTCCATATCAAATACAGGGGAGTACTGCCGCTTATGGTCACTTTTTGGTTTTTATAAGCCGTTATCATAAGCATTTCGTCACCCTTCCTCGAATCTTCGGGGATAAAAGTCAGCGGGTGATCCAGATAATAAGAGCCTTCCATTATATTTATAATCGCACTTCCCGATGCTTTACGGGACTCTTCAATAGCCTTGCCAATGGTAGCAAAAGGCTTGTTTTGAGTCCCTTTTTGGGCATCGTTCCCCTTTGTGGATACATAGAAGTTGGTCTGAGCAAGCAGACTAACAGGAAACAGAATGGTTACTATTGCTATTCTTACTATTCTATTCATCAGGAACATATAAAACTTACTGTTTATTTCCTTGAAATAAAACCCTTTACCTGCAACCACTTTTCACATGCTTCCGTCCAAGTCGATTCAGTACCTACCTTCCACTTTCCTAATCCATATCCATGTCCTCCGCGCTCATAAATATGGAGTTCGCAGGGAATCTTGCATTTTTTCATGGCTAAAGCGTATTCAATACTGTTTTCTACCGGAACCGTACCATCATCCATCGAGTGTATCATAAATGCGGGTGGTGTTTTTGCGGTAACTTGCAAAGCATTCGAAAAATGATTTACCATTTCCGGAGTCGGATTTTTACCCAATAAACTTTCTCTTGAGCCTCTATGGGTAATGGCAGAATCCATGGAAACTACCGGATAAATTAATAACGAGAAGTCAGGACGAGCGCTTGTTGAATCTTTTAACTCATCTACCTTTTCATCGAAATGAGTTGAAATGGTAGATGCAATGTGGCCTCCGGCCGAAAAGCCCATAATACCTATTTTATGTGGGTCGATGCCCCATTTTTTAGCATTACGGCGTACAATGCGCATAGCTTCCTGCCCATCCTGCAACGGAGCTATGGATTTGTTTTTCATAATGGCATCATCGGGCAAGCGATAGTGTAAAACAACAGCCGTAATACCCAACTGGTTGAGCCATTTGGCCACCTCTGTCCCCTCATTAATAAAAGAAATACCATAATAGCCACCTCCCGGGCATACCACAACTGCAGTTCCGGTATTTTTGTCGGCAGGTGCCGGGTAAACCTGAATGGTTGGTTTGGTAACAAACCTGATCTTTATCCAGTAAGCTGAATCAACTATTTGCTTGTAGTTGGGATTAGGGATCGAACCCGGAACTTTCCCATTCCAAATATCAATCACTTGTGTTTGACTAAAAACACTGGCAGCTATCATTATAATACCAGCTAACACTAATACGTTTTTTTTGAAATTCATAACATCAAACTATTTTTTATCAATACATTATTTTCTAGTACAAAAAACTATCATCTTTTATTTTCTTATTAACAAACCTCTCCCTTCAAGCCATTTACGACAGGCTTCAGGCCAAAACGATTCAGTATTTGCCGAGTTACCCAAACCGTAACCATGCCCTCCTGCCTGATAAAGGTGAAGTTCGCAGGGAATATGAAATTTATGCATGGCTAGCGCATAGTCTATACTATTTTGCACAGGCACTGCACCATCGTCCAACGAATGAACCATAAAAGCTGGTGGTGTATCACTGTTTACTCTCAACTCATTGGAGTAATGTTTCACCAATTCTGGCGCTGGAGTAGCACCAAGTAAATTCAAACGCGAGCCCCAATGGGTAATGCTCGAATCCATGGAGATGACAGGATAAATAAGTAACGAGAAATCGGGTCTGGCACTGGTCAAATCCTCCAGTTCATAGACCTTCTCATTGAAATGGGTGGAAAGGGTAGAGGCCAGATGTCCGCCTGCGGAGAATCCCATGATTCCAATTTTATTGGGATCAATCCTCCATTCTTTCGCATGGCTGCGAACCATACGAATTGCTTTTTGACCATCCTGCATGGGGCCAATTGATTTATTTTCCATAATGCTATCGTCTGGCAAACGGTATTTCAGCACGAAAGCGGTTACTCCCAAAGTGTTTAACCATTTAGCCACCTGTTCGCCTTCATGTTTAATAGCAAGTCCCCCATAGGCTCCCCCGGGACAAATAATGACTGCCGTACCCGTAGCCTTTGCCTCAGGAGCAGGATAAAAATAAAGGCAGGGATCTGTAATGGATTTCTTATCAATCCAGCCCGCAGCGGTATCGACCATCTGCTTGAATAGGTCGTTATGTTTAGCTCCCGGAATCTTTCCATTCCAAAGATCAATCACTTTGGTTTGAGCAAATAAACTTCCGCCAACTGTAATCAGGCATATAAATGCCAACATTGTTTGTTTTAGTTTTGTCTCCCTCATTTTTTCTTATAGTATTGATGCATGATATTCCACGCTTTTTTCTTTTCTCCTTTATCGGATATTAGCCCTTTCCGGTTATATCCTTTCTGGTACACAGGATGCATTCGCCCTAAAGATCTATAATCGAATAAAATCCAGGGACAGACTCCGCATAAATTAGGAATTGTACCAAACATCTCTATTTGATCCTTATAAATCTGCTCCTGATATTCTTCAGACCAAGAAGCAGCTTCGTCGGCTGGAACGTTTTTGTTTCCATACAACGCCTCACCTCCGAATTCTGAGATAAATATTGGCTTATCAGGGAACGCAACTTTCCATTTTGTATCTGAGGGCTTACCTTGCCACGGATCGTACCAGCCAATGTATTCGTTAATGGATATCAGGTCGGAATACTTGTACAGCGTATCCCAAATGTTGAATGAATTGTCAACGTACGATTGTGTATTCATAACATGATTGATCAGCCGGGTTGAATCCATTGCCCTGCATTTTCGAGTTAACTCAACGAGGGCATTATTCCTATTTGAAGTACCTGAATAGGTTTCATTCGAAAGACTCCAGACAATTACTGCGGCTCGGTTTTTATCCCTGCGAATCATTTCTTTGAGCATGGTTTCCATTTTTTGTGGAACCACGCTGTCCGAAAACTGGACATGTTGATAAACTGGCAACTCATCCCACACCATCAATCCCATCTTTTCAGCTTCCTTAATCATGTTTTCGTTGTGCGGATAGTGTGCCAACCGAATAAGATTACATCCCAATTCTTTGGCGGAATTCAACAATAGTTTAGCATCGTTCATTGAATAAGCCCTGGCTTTTTCCAATGGGTTTTCTTCATGAATATTGACCGCTTTCAAAAAAATAGGCTTTTTATTCAATAAAACTTTATTCCCTTGTACTTCAATGCACCTGAAACCAATCTCATCAGCAATAGAATCCGTTTCACTTTCAATAATTACTTTATAAAGTTTAGGGTTTTCGGGCGACCAAAGATTAAAATGTGAAGAGAAATCAATTTTTGCGCGGCCTTTGTCGTCCGACCGGGCTTTAAACACCAGGTTAAGCTCCGGTATTTTTAGCTTAATGTTTTGAGCGGCTTGTGCACCATTCAATTGCACCCAGCCCAGCACCCTGTTCAGGCTACCTTTTTTCAATTGGATAAAATAATCCTCAATATAACTGCTATTGGTTTCAATCAGGTCAACATCGCGTGTGATTCCACCGTAATTAAACCAATCGTAACCTGTACCGGGCAATCCATTTCCCTGTCGGTTATTATTAGCCTTAACAACAATGGTATTAATTCCGGTTTTCACCTTATCGGTAATTTCAAACTGAAAAGGAGTAAAACCACCTTCGTGACTGCCAATTTTCAGGCCGTTCAGATAAACATCGGCTAAGTAATTTACAGCCCCAAAATGGAGGAAAAGCCTTTTCCCGGTTTGAGGTGTATGGTTAAACTGTTTTTTATACCAAACAGTTCCCTCAAACCAAGAGAGTTCACACAATTGGGAATTAAAATCGCCCGGTACTTTCAGATAAGGCCCGCCATCAAACGAATATTCAACAAAATCGGTTTTCTTTTGTGGCTTTTTTTCCTGCCAAACCTGTTTCCATTCTCCTATCCCGTTTGGGTCAATAATTACTTGCCAGTTGCCGTTCAAACTTGTTTTGTTTCTGTTCAAAACATTCACCATGGCTGTTTGAGCAGTTAAGCTACCTGTCAATTGTAATAGGCAAAGTAGAACAAGAACCAGATTCCTGAATAACTTATCCTTTAATAACATACATTATATATCGCATTAATTTGATTGATATAGGTTTGGTAAAGACCAAATATGATTTGGCCGTTACGTGTTGAATAGCGATTATTCAGTAATCACATCCACTTCGGCATACCCGGCAACGTCATCGCCAAATGTGTTTTTCAATGCACGCAACTTAATGTAACGAGCCATTGCCGGTGCAAAAGTTTTGATTTGCATCAAAGGGTTATTTTTTATATTCGAGAACTCGCCCTGATCGACTAATTTCCAGTCTATATTGTCGTCCGACACATAAAATTCGTAGGTAGTAATGATACCGGAACTCCACTTATTCTGATCGGGCAGGTATTTGAAGCCACGAACATTGTAGCTGTTGCCTAAATCGATAACCAAATCTATTGGCATCTTTTTATCTCTCTGGTGACATACGCTGGATGGATCTCCGTCGAGCATTGCAGCTGCTTTTTCATCGCTTATCCCTACCAATTTCCAACCTTTTTTAGAAATATCGAATTTCTCAGAACCTACCGGACTGCTTTTGCCCAAAGTTGGATCGTAAGAAATAGCCTTTACCTCTATTTTACCCTCTGCGACGAAAGGACCTGTATATTTTTTTGAGTTTAATGTCGGTTCGCTACCATCCAATGTATAATAGAAAATCGGACCAATATCGTTGGTGGTTATAGTTACTTCACCTGATTGATTGCGGACAATAGAAGGCGCATTCAGGAACACCGGAGCATCATAAATTCCGATATTGGAAATGACAGGACTACATTTTGAGTCGGTAACATTGAAACGTACCTGAGTTGCTTGTACAGCCGGAAAACGAAGAATCCGTTTATACCCAATCGTAGTCGCTCTTGCTATTTCTTTCCAGTTTCCATCCACAAGCGCTTCGACTGTGAAAGCTTTCACACGTTGTCCCAAACGAATATATTCCTGTGCCAGAAAGCGGTTGAACAGTGTTGGTTTGCCAAAATCGATGGTCAACGAAGCTGTTTTTACATTATCATCGGTAGCCCAATACGAATCTTTTTTAGCGTCAATGGCATTGTCTGCTCCGAACTTTTCTGAATTGCCTCGTACATTCGATGCTTTTGTTTTTTTATTCATGGCAAGGTTTACTGCAAACGATTCATTTACCGCTTTGGCAAATTCAATCGCATTTTTTCCGTCGGTTGGATGAATTAAACCGTTTGGCATGATCGGGAAATTGAGCAACAACGAGCCATTACGTCCGATAGAGTTATAGAAAAGATCCATTAATTGAGGTACAGTTTTAACTTTACTGTCTTCGTTAGGATGATAGAACCATTCCGGACGGATGGAAGTGTTTACTTCGGCAGGTACCCAGGCATTCCCGTTTTCCACACCAAAATGCAAATTGTTCCAAGGAACATCGCCCGTTGCGTTCAAGAGACTCCAGTTAGTTTCGCCAACAGAACCTTCTTCTGTGCCAACCCAGCGCAGGTCGCCACGGTCGCCTCCATCGTTCCAAATCACGCAATTGGGTTGCAGCTTATGGATCAGATTGTAAGTATTCTTCCAATCGTAATAGGTCTTAGGGTCAATTTTCCGGGTTTCATTGGCTCCACCATAATATCCGTTGCCTCCATTAGCGCCGTCAAACCACACTTCGAATATAGGTCCGTAATTGGTGAGCAGTTCGGTGAGCTGATTTCGGAAGTAAGTAATATATTCCGGTTTCCCATAATCAGGACTATTTCTATCCCAAGGAGATAAATAAATTCCCAACTTTAAACCATATTCTTTACAGGCATCGGCCATTTCGCGAACCATATCTCCCTTGCCGTTTTTCCATGGGGCATTTTTTACAGAATACTCCGTATATTTAGAAGGCCATAAACAAAAACCGCAGTGATGCTTGGCTGTGATGATTATTCCTTTCATTCCGGCTTCTTTGCAAATACGAGCCCACTGGCGACAATCCGATTTTTCAGGGTTAAATAATTTAACATCTTCATTTCCAAAGCCCCACGATTGATCCGTGTAAGTGTTAAGGGAAAAATGAACAAATGCATAAGATTCCATTTCCTGCCACCTCATCTGATTTTCAGTAGGAACAGGGCCACAAGGAGCGGGGACTTTTGTCTGGGCGTTGATAATGCCCATAAAACAAATGGAAAGAATAATTTTGCACAAAAAAAACCTAATCATATAATTAATTATTTAATCTAAAACACAAAGACTTACTCTACTTTAATAATAATACCATCACCTTTAAGCATCTCAGAAGAAGCCTTCAATTTAATCACTCCCGCTTGTTTTCCGGTTTGAACCAATACCATACAATAGCCATTGAAAGCTATGCGTTGACTTGCTTTGTCGGGCTCGTGACTAGTGGGGTTTCCATTGCCTGTACCGATGATTGTGCCCGGGCCCTCAATTTCAAATTTAACGAGGTTATTGGCCGTTGGAACAATTCTTCCTTTGTTATCTTTGATAGCAACCTTTATGACAGCCACATCGCAACCATCTGCTTTCAGTGCATTTACATCGCTGAAGAGAGCAACTTGTGTTGCTGCTGTAGTTGTTTCAACTATATCTTTTGTCACAACTCTCCCTGCTTTGTATCCTTTGGCTTCCAGTTTTCCAGGCTTGTAAATGGCAGACCAAATTAGTTTTTTGAAAGGCTCTGCTTTTTTCCTGCCCAGACTTTTGCCGTTGAGAAACAGTTCCACTTCGTCGCAGTTGGTGTAACAATGCACTTTTACAGTATCGTTTTCCTTGCCTGGCCAGTTCCAATGCGGAAAAATGTGTATAGTAGGAGTATCTGTCCAAGCTGCTTTATAAGCATAGTAACCATCTTTAGGGAAACCACATACATCCATAAAGCCAAAATGGGAAGTAACGCAAGGCCAACCAAACGGTGTAGGTTCTCCACGGTAATCAAAACCAGTCCAAACATACAGGCCACCGAGGTATGGATATTTTACGATGTCAGCCCAATCCTCGCCCGGATAAGGGCCCCAATCGGGTTGCCAAATAGACGAATTGGAACAATAGCCCTTTCCCCAACTATTTTCGTATTCGCCACGGGTCGAAACAAAGCTTGTACCTTCGGTGCAAAACATTACACGGTCGGGATGATTCTCTTTATCCTTAACATAAGCCAATTGTTTGTCACCATAGTTATAGCCAACAACATCGAGTACATCGCCATAACCGCCATCGTTGCGGGCATGGTTCATAGCTGCTGTTACTTTACGTGTAGGGTCTATTTTGTGAGCCATTGCCACCATTGTTTCGAGGATGCGTGCCCCTGTTACAGTACCTTGTATTGCCTCTTCGTTTTCCATACTCCACATGAAAATGGATGGGTGGTTACGGTCGCGGAACAACATGGTCTCGAGGTCGTCCAACCTTTCGGCACTGCTGGATAGGTAGCGGTTCTCATCCAACACCATGAAGCCTATACTGTCGCACATATCAAGCAATTCGGGTGTAGGCGGGTGGTGCGAACAACGGTAGCCGTTGCTGCCAACTTCTTTCAGGAGCTTGAGCTTATACCAGTTGATTTTATTGGGAAGTGCTACGCCGATACCAGCAAAGTCCTGGTGGTTGCAAGTTCCTTTGATAGGATAACGTTTTCCGTTGAGAAAAACACCGTTTTTGTTGATTTCTACATTTCGAACACCAAAAGTAGTTTCGTAAGTATCAATCACGGTGCCGTTTTCCGACACTTCAGTCAGCACTTTATATAAATTAGGCGTCTCGGGCGACCAAAGCATTGGTTTTGAAATTAAACCTAATTGCGCAACCTCTACCTGATCGTAGGGACCAACGAACAGTGTTGAGGTTTTTGTATCAAGCAATGCTCCTTTTTTGTCCACTATTTTCGAAACAAGCGTAATATTTTTAGCTGTTTTGTATTCGTTCTTCAATGTAGTTTTGACACTTACCGATGCGTCAGTTTCTGTAATAGAAGGCGTTGTTACATACGTTCCAAATCGTGCCACATGAAGCCTGTTGGTTTTTACCAGCCATGTATGCCTGTAAATACCACCACCTTCGTACCACCAACCTTCGTATTCGCTGGCATCAACCTTAACCAAAATGGCATTTTTGCCTTCGTTTCCATAGCGCAACACATCTGTCAGGTCGTAATTTGAAGGAGTATAGCCACTTTTGTGTCCACCTAGCAAGTGTCCGTTTACCCAAACGGTACTGTTGCGAAAAATACCATCAAACTCAATGGATATTTTTTTACCCTTGTCCGATTCGGGTATTTCAAATTCTTTGCGATAAAAACCGATCCCGGTTGGTAAGAAACCATTAATTGCAGGTTGGCTACCGAGCGAGTTGTCGTGAACAAAAGTTCCTTCCACCACCCAATCATGCGGCAGGTTTACCTCTTTCCAATCCGCCGGGAGGATTTTTTTGTAACTATCCGGGTTAGAGTAGTCGATAACGGTATCTTTCTTGGCTATTATGCTCACATTGGCATCAGTTATACCGCCCTGACAACCCGTCTTCACCTGCAACTTCATGGCAATATTGCCTTTATGAAACTGCCAATTGAAATCAAAATTCTCTTTTACCCTATTAGATGTATTGGCTTGCTCTATTCCTTTGACATTTATACCCAAAAAGGTAAGCAATAGAAACACACTAAAGAAACTCTTTCCTTTCATGTTCTACTTGACATATAAATTATACAAGTTATTTTCTATCTGAATATTCCAGCACAAAGCCATATTGATAAGGCTGATTACCAGGATTGGTATATTTCCCCATGGTTTTAGCGCCCCACGAATCGTCGCCTCCTACGCCATGAATGTTTAAATCGATATTCAGGTTGATAAAATCGCGTTTTGGTAATTCGTAGTCGTGACGGGCAGGTTCTAAGTCTTCCTCGGCGTAAGGCCATGCCCGGAAGCAAAGCGGTTGCAAGCCGGTCACTTTTATGGCAGCATTGTTTTGCGAACTCAGCGTAAACCAACGCACATCACAACGGTTGGCATTATCCTGAGGCGCAGCGTAATGTGTCGTAAAGTCGTCTATTTTAGTTCTGTAAAGACCAATAAACGAAGCCGTTTTGCGGTCGGGGTAATTTTCGTAGAACCCACGTCCGTACCAGCCAACAGTGCTATAAACTTCTGGAATGCGCATTCTCATTCCAAATTTAGGCATCAGCGTAATGGTATTGCTCATCGGTTGATAAGCTGCCTCAACCTGCAATTGACCAAGTCCGTTCAGTTGATAACTCAGCGTATAATTGGCACCGATAGCCGGCAAATTCATTTCAAATTTCACCGATACTGAATTATCCTGCCTAGACAGTTCCACTTTTTTCACCACCCGGTTTTCGGCTGCATTTCTCCATTTCGCAAATTCTTCCACATAACCGCTATGCTTTTGGTTGTCGTTAGGTGTTTTCCAGAAATAGGGTTCCAGTTGACCTTTCAACATTTCCTGCTGATTCACCTTCCAACTTGTAAGCGAACCATTCTTTTTATCCAAAGTAAAGGTCATGGTTTCTGTTTTAAGTTGAATTTGTGAGGCAGTCTCAGTCACATTAATCGTCTTTCCGGCAGGAACGATTCTTTTCCACGCAAATGGCTTCACTACAAACTGCTCCCGTGCAATGCAATAACCTGTTTCAGCCCAAAGTGTCGCATTTTTTAGTCGGACGTAGATATTCAGACAGATATCAGACGAAACCGAGTCAACCAACTGTGGTACGGGAAAATTGATAACGGAAGATGCACCCGGCAAAACGTCGTCGCATCGGAATTTACCTCGTTGAATCGATTTGCCGTTGGAAGTATATTCGTATTCGAAATCGAAGTTTTGCAAGGGTTGAAAATCGAAATGGTTGGTAACCCGAATGCTTGCATCCATATCATTTATCAACTGAAATACAACCGGTTGATATACTTTTTGTACCTCGTAATAATGCGGATAAGGCTTTCTGTCGGTAGAAACCAAGCCACGCATCACAAAGTTTCCATCATTGGGTTTGTCGCCGAAATCGCCGCCATACGCCCAGAATTCATTGTCTTTCAAATTATAATCATCCGGGTGATCGGTAAGTTTCAGTGGAGAACCATCTTTGGTTTTAGGCAAGCCATGTTCGTCCCATTCCCAGATAGCTGCACCACAAATACTTGAATCGGCATAAATCACATCCCAGTATTCCTGCAAGTTGCCGCCCGAACTTCCCATCACATGGGCATATTCACGCATGATGACCGGTTTGTCATTGATCTTTTCGCCCAATTTTTTCAAATCGGCAGGATGCAGGTAACTATCGTCATAAATATCTGAAATCTCACGATGCGTATCGGAGAAAACCAAACGCGTATGATCCAGTTTGCGGATAGTGTCGGCCATTGCTTTCATATTCTGCCCCTTGCCACCTTCGTTACCCAGCGACCAGAAAATGACGCACGCATGGTTTTTATCACGCCCAACCAATGAAGTAGCTCGTTCCAGATGAGACTTTTTCCAAGCCGGGTCTTCGCCAAGTTCTTTATTGCCCAAACCATAATCATGCGACTCCTGATTAGCCTCGTCCATCACGTAAAAACCGTATTTATCGCACAGTTCGTAAAACATAGGATCGTCAGGATAATGGCTCGTGCGTATCATGTTGATATTGGCCTGCTTCATCAGCTCCATATCACGCACCATAAGCTGCCGACTCATGTATTTTCCGGTGCGTGGATGTTGCTCGTGTCGGTTGATACCTTTTAATTTCACTGCACGACCATTAATCAAAAACTGATCGCCACGCACCTCAATTTTGCGAACGCCAAAATAGCATTCGGCTTTATCTACAATCTCGTTTTTCTTATCTTTAAGTTTCAGAATAAGACGGTATAAATCAGGCGTTTCAGCCGACCAGAGCTTGGGTTGTTGTATCAACGAATTGATGGTAAACGAAACTTGTTTTGATTTAGAAACCGGCACTTTTGCTGCTACCGGAATATCGATATACTCGCCTGATTTTGAGTATCCGGTTATTTCCGCTTCTACCTGAAGACCTGCGATATTCTGCAACTGACGGTTGTCCAGACTCAAATCGATAGAGACGTTGGCATTTTCATACGCTTTATCCGGAATTGCTTTTACAAAATAATCGCCGATAAAAACCTTTGGACGGACAATCAGATCAACATCGCGGAATATTCCGCCCAAACGCCAAATATCCTGATCTTCCATATAGCTGCCGTCGCAATATTTATAGACTTCCACCGCCAGTTTATTTTCTCCTTTATGAATGTAAGAGGTGATGTCAAACTCGGCAGGCGACATGGAGTTTTCGCTATAACCAACTTTCTGTCCATTCACCCAAACATACATGGCCGATTGCACGCCTCCAAAATTCAGGAAGACCTGTTTATCAATCCAGTTCTCCGAAATTATAAAGGTTGTCAAATAACTACCTACAGGGTTCCGTTCTTTGTAGGTGGTAAAGCTTTTGTCGGGTTCGCCACTTACCCTTGGAATATCCCTTTTGAACGGATAAGCAATATTGGTATAAATGGGGGTTCCAAAACCCTGAAGTTCCCAATTACCGGGCACCAGAATATTATCCCATTTCTCAGTGGAATAACCTTGGGTATAAAAATCCAAGGGTCGTGATTGCGGATTAGGCGACCATTTGAATTTCCAGATACCATTAAGCGACTCAACCGTGGGGTTGTTTGCCTTTTCGTCGGCTAAGAAACCATACGCATGTGGCTTTTCTTTATTAATACCATTTACATCGGGATTTTCCCAGTCGGGAAGAGTTTGAGCTTCAATTTTTAAGACCGATGTAATTATTACCAGGATAAATAAATATGCTTTCATTCCGTTGCTTTTAACAAAAGTCCAATTCGTTTTATGCTATTGTTGTAATGGTACTAAAGAAGCGACAAAGCCTCCTCTGCGAAGCATGTTAACTTCAATAGAGCTTGATTTATCTACTAAAAAATATTGCGTTTTAAAAGCCTTATCGTGGCTGCCATCGGCTATTAATGTGAGCTTATAGTTTGAATTTTCGGGCAGGAAATCGAATTTCAGGGTTCTCGTTTTTTCAACATTTTCACCGTTAATTCCGCCTACATACCATTTATCACCCTTTTGTCTGGCCATAATAATGTCACGACCGGGATAGCCGTCGAGTAATTTGATATTGTCCCATGCATTTGGAACTTCTCTCAGAAAATTTTTGGCGGCATCCGGCAGCTCGCAATAACCTTCGGGTCGGTCGGCCAGGTGTTGGAAGCCTGATTCGAACACCACGCTTAAAGCTAATTCATGTCCATACGAAGTGATATGGGGATATTGCGAATTGGTGAAAGTGACAGGAGTGTAGTCCATCGAACCAACCACGTTACGGGTAAATGGCAGTGTAGCGTTGTGCATAGGAGCTGTAGGAGTAAACTCCGGACCATTGTTGTACCACTCAGCGCCACGGACTCCCTCATACGTCATCAGGTGAGGATAAGTGCGTTGCCAACCGCGTGGAACCAGGCAACCGTGAAAGTAAACCATTATTTTGTAGTAGGCGGCATCGTCCAAAATATCAAGATAATATTTAATCATATCCTGTTTTTCACTTTCAAAAAAATCGATTTTAACACCTGCAACGCCTAACTTCTTTAGCTTGGAGAACTCTTCCACACGGCTTTCGTGTGTAAGCATACGGTTCATCGGGGTTGCATTAACCCAGGTATGATCGCCACCCGAATTATACCACATTAAAGGCTTTACGCCCAACGAATGAATGTATTTCAGGGCATCTTCAAGGTTTCCACCATTAGCCATGGCATCCCATTCCCAATCGAGTAGCGTGTATGGCCAGTCCATTGTAGCAGCAAGGTCGGCGAATTTACATACGACCTTGTAGTCTTTGGTTCCGTGATTATTCGACCAGTAGTTCCACGAGACTTTTCCGGGTTTGATCCATTCGGTATCGGTTAGTTTCGAAGAAGTTGAGACATCATTCACAAGGGTCGATCCGACAATGTCAGCAAGGCTACCCATGACTACTACCCGCCATGGCGATTTCCAGGGCAGTGAGATGGTAGGCTGAGTTTCTCCTTTTCCCCTTCCGTTCCATTTGTCGGGAAAGGTGAGCTTGTATTTTGTTTTATCGGCGTAATTGGATAGCTTGGTTCCACAATACGTGTGGTTTACATCTGCTTCGTGAACCAAATACCAGCACAATTTATCAGGGGTATTGAACAGAGCCGGGTACCCCCAATCTTTTTGTTCATTACCATCTTTCATCATACCATACAAACCTTCGTTGGCCGTGTTGAATTTTTCAAGCCAACGCTTTGTACTATCAGGAACAGTATAGGCAGTTAGTTCATCTTTGATTACAAAAGTTTCTCCTTTTTCCGGGAACTCGTACCGAAAGGCAATTCCATCATTGTACGCACGGATAATCAGGTTTAGCTTAGCTTTGGATGGATTTTCGAACGAAACCACCACTTCGTTGCCTGAGTTACTGCATTGGCTGCGTTTTCCGTGTATGGCGGTGTAATGTTCACTAACCAGAACAGGCTTTCCGGATTTCAGGTATTTCAATTCATTTGAAAAATCCTGATCACTGCGCGAAAGTCCTAAATTGACAAATGGAATAACTTCAGAAACTTTGCCATTATTAGCGTAATTTACCTGAAGATGCCAGCTCCCAACAGTCTTGTTTTGCTCGCAAAACAGTCCAATATTGATTTTATTATTTGGAGACCATATCGAAACTGTCTGACTAATTGCCTTACCAGAGCTCAACAGCAGTAAGACTGAAACTAAAAACAGTTTCGTCATTGAAATAATTTTAGACTTCATAATGTTTTTAATTCTATTGAACTATTTTACAATTACTTCAATGTTATTTTAAGAACCACTGCAATATTATTTGGGAAGCTTTTCGGTTTCCTGATTACCAGCGATTCAGGGTTGAGTTTCCACCATAGTTTTTCCTTGCTGCCAAGCATTTCAATTTTTTTAATTTTTTGAGTTCCAACATTTTTCGCAAACGATTTGAGCGAAATATCTTCGGTCGGAACTCCCATCACTGTTACATAAATTATTTTACCTTTTTGGTTGTAACGGATATCTTTTTCGGTATAGCCCATCTTTCCTTCGTTAAAACCGGCCGCATTCAGTGGGTTGACAGAATCAACAGAAGGTCCTTCACCATAAATTTTCCAGGGGCGCGTGCCGAAAATACTTTCTTTGTTCACATCCATCCAAGCGGCAATGCTTTCAAGAATTGCGACTTCTTTATCATCGATGGAGCCATCGCCACGGACAGGAATGTTGAGCAACAGATTTCCGTTTTTGCTCACAATGTCAACCAACATACGAATAACGGTTGTGGCCGATTTGTAACTACTATGCTCGTAGATACCTCTATTGTAATGCCAATCGCCAATGCAGGTACAGGTTTGCCAAGCATTTTCCTGAGGCTTGTCGGGCGCACCGCGTTCTACATCCCAAACCATGCATTTTTTTTGCTCTTCGGAGAGTACTTTACCAAACATAACCGCCTCGAGCTCACCTTTATGTCTTGCCATATTGGAGTTATAGTAGTGCGCCGCAATTTTCAATCCCGCATCACTAACTGGGTAAAGTGGCAATTTGGAATCATCGAAATAAAGCAAATCGGGATTGTACTGATTGATTAAATCCATGGTGCGGTTGTAAAACTTATCGCAATACTTTTGGTCGGGGGTACTTGCCCCGTTATTCCAATCCCACTGACTCCACAAAGCGGTAATGTCTTTTCCGCTACCCTTACTGAGCGGATGGTTCTGCTCATACAGTTCCTGAGGGTCAAGCCCTTCCCACCATGTACCTTTGCCATCCGCCTTTGTTAATTTTCCATCGTATGGCACTCCTTTCAACGGACCTGTTGTATCGGAGCGTTGCGAAGTTTCAAACCAGGTCCAGGTGTGCGAAGCATGAACACTTAAACCAAACGGAAGTCCTTGTTTTTTTGCTGCTTTGGCCCACCCGGCTACAATGTCTTTTTTAGGTCCTACGCGAACCGAATTCCATTCCTGATATTTGCTATCCCACAAATCCAGGTTGTCATGGTGATTGGCCATTGCAAAGAAATATTGGGCACCAACACGTTTATAAAGTGCCACTAGTTTTTCGGGATCCCAATTCTGGGCCTTCCAATCATGGATAACCTCTATAAAACCAACTTTCGACGGATGACCGTAATGTTTCACATGCCAATTATATTGCCAACCACCTTCGTTATACATAAATCGTCCATACCAATCGCCTAACTCGGGTTGGCATTGAGGGCCCCAATGTGCCCAAATACCAAACTTTGCATCTCTAAACCATTTGGGTGCTTTGTATTGGCTAAGAGATTGCCAGGTTGGTTCAAACTTGCCCGAAGCAACGGGTTCCTTTTCGGTGTTAACTACCACCATTTTATTGTCTTGCGCTGACATATTTAAAAATAGCAGGACAAAAACAACACTTAAAATTTTTGCTTTCATATTTTTTTATCGATTCTAGAACCAACTCATTTTACTGTCAGCAAACAGTTGGTTCTTTTATTCATTACTTAATTCCTTTTCAATATAAATTATTCTCCCATCTTATAAATTCGCTCCATCAACTGCCATTTCTGGTCGGCAGAAGCTTCAGCAGAAGCATCCTGAAACTGTGACATGTGTGCCTCCCATTCGCTTTGACGAGGTTTAGTGGCTAGCTCTGCCATCGCTTTGCTATGATCAAAATCTGCTACTGTGTCCATAATCATGAATAGCTTTGTGCCAAACAGATAGATTTCCATATCAAGAATTCCTACATCTTTCATACCCTGTGTAATCTCAGTCCATGCCGCACCCTTTGCGTGAGCTTTTTTATAGGCTTCAATCAATCCAGGATCGTTTCGCAATTCCATTGTTTTACAATATCTTTTAAATAGAGGTAATTGATTGGTTTTCATGCTTGATTGAGTATATTTTAAATTGATTAATAATTTAAAAAGATTACAAACCTATGTTTGATTTAAAGTATTTATCCAACAAATTAAGCGGCTCTAAATCCGGTACAGATCCTAAGTGTGGAGTATTGAAAAATACATAACCACAGGTTTATTGTTTGTAAACTGAGTCTTGCGTTAGCATATTAACACATTTATTTAATGATATTTACAATCAATTTATTCAAATCATTCAGCGATGAACTATTGCCATAATAGACCTCATACTCACCCATAGTTACCATCATTTTCCGCTGGCTCCAATCGAAAAACTCAAAAGAAGAAGGATTTAGGTCGATCGAAACTTGTTGGGTTTTACCTGCCGGAATTTCCACACGTTTAAATCCTCGTAGTGTTCTTAACGGACCTTCAATATCGTTCACTTTGCGGATATATAGCTGAATAACTTCAACACCAATCCTTTTACCTATATTCGTTACAGGAACAGTTAAAAGTGTTGTGTCATTAGCTTTGATTGAGGATGCACTTAACTTTGCGTCTCCAATTTTGAAAGTAGTGTAGCTTAACCCATATCCAAAGGGGAAAAGAGCGTCGTCTGTGAAGCGATAGGTATGGCCTTTCATGGAGTAATCTTCAAAATCGCCAAGCTTTTCAGAATTTTTATAGAACGTAACCGGCAATTTTCCTGAAGGGTTATAATCCCCAAACAAGACATCGGCGACTGCCTGTCCACCGGATTGCCCTCCGTACCAAGTCTGAAGAATAGCATCGCAACTTTCGGTTTCAGGAGTCAAGGCAATTGCCGAGCCGGAACAATTGACAAATATTACTTTCTTACCTGCTTTTTTCAAGGCCTGCAAACAGTTTCGCTGCGACTCCGGAAGTTCAATATTGGTTCGGTCGCCACCTTTAAAGCCATGGAATTCAACTGGCATTTCCTCTCCTTCTAGTTTTGGAGAAATACCACCCACAAAAATTACCTCGTTTATTCCTTTTAGTTTTTGAATCAATGCGGTATAATCAACCGGAATTTCCCTACCGATATTTAATTTCAGACTGGCATCCATGTCCTTGTAAATAGCCGAATATCCCACCTCAATTTTATATTTCTTTCCTTTTTCTACCTTAAACGGAAGCCTGACAGGAGCTACCTGCCATACCTCTCTATTAAACAAAGTGTCGTTATTGACAATCACATTGCATTTTCCGGCAAATTCCAGTCTAATAACTATTTCTTCGGATTTGGCAGGCTGATAAACTGTTTGATATTTTCCTGAGAAGCTTTTGAGATTGACCCCGCGGCTAAACTGGTTTTGACCGGCAGTAGTCAATTGTATCGGGCTTACAACCTGTTCAACTGCCACAGGTTCACCCTTAAACTCTATATTGTTCCAGTAAGACGACTTAATGCCTGTTTTTTCTTCAAACGTACAGTTATCGAAAAGACTTTGGGTAATCATGCCTTCAACCAAATCACAACCTTTATCATAAAATATATTATTAGCAGGAAGCTTTGTTTTAATGCCTCCAAGAATTGTAGTGATGCTTGAGGGAAAACCGTTATAATTCCCTAACAGCATAGGCCCATCATCTGCATTTGGCCCAATTACAGCAATTTTGTTCACTGATTTAGACAGTGGCAGGATGTTATTTTTATTTTGGAGCAAGGTCATAGATTCACGGGCCATTTTAAGGGCTAGTTCTTGATGCTCTTTTGAATCAACAACCGACATGGGTATTTTCGACCAGGAAACTATTGAATCAGGGTCCATTTCGCCCAAATCGAAACGACCTGTTAAAACCCGGGTGAGGCTCTTGTCGATTTCCTTTTCAGAGATCAATCCTTTATTGATGGCATCAGGCAACTTATTGAATGCATATCCCCAACCACATTCCACATCGGTTCCTGACAAAACAGCTTTTGAAGCAGCATGAACATTGTTAGAAGAGACTTTGTGGGTGCTATAAAAATCGGCAATAGCGCCACAGTCTGAAACAACGAGGTGTTTGAAGCCCCAATCGTCACGAAGAATCCTTTGCAGCAAACGGGTACTACCGCAGCATGGCTCATCATCAAGACGCTGATAGGCGCACATCACTTCGCGCACATCGGCTTGTTTGACCAACGCTTTGAATGCAGGAAGGTAGGTTTCCCATAAATCCCGAGGATTTACATTATTGACATTTAAGGTATGTCTGCTCCATTCAGGACCCGAGTGTACTGCAAAATGCTTGGCACAGGCCAGTAGTTTTTTGTACCTTGAGTCGGCTGGCCCCTGAAGTCCATTTACAACTGCAATCCCAATACGGGTGGTCAAGTAGGGATCTTCTCCATATGTTTCTTGACCACGCCCCCACCGCGGATCCCTGAATATGTTTATATTTGGAGTCCACACCGACAAACTAGCAAATTTGCTATTCTCGTGACCTGTTCTCTTAGCTTCATGATACTTGGCGCGAAACTCATCCGAAATAGCATTAAAAACTTCATAAACAAGTTTATCATCAAATGATGCAGCCATTCCTATGGATTGAGGAAAGACAGAAACATTGTTACCATAACGGATGCCATGCAATCCCTCACTCCACCAATTGAACTTTTTTATTCCCAAACGCGGAACAGCTTCGGATTCGTCACACATCAGTGCTGCTTTTTCCTGTAAAGACAGCCGTGAAATCAAATCGGCTGCCCGCTCCTCCGAACTTAATTTGGGATTTTGATAGGGCAATTGAGCCCATAAGCTTACTGTAAACAGTACGGCAGCAAAAACTAATATAATTGATTTTCTTAAAACCATCGATTACTTCAAAAATATTTTGAATACCAAAGCAATATCATTAGGAACAGTATTGGGGTTTTTAATGGACAACTTCTCATTCTCCTGACTCCATTTGAGTTTTTCCTTGCTTCCCAATAATTCTATTCTTTTAATATCCCCGTTGTTTTTCCCTAATGATTTGATGATGATGTCCTCTGAAGGCAAGCCAAGCAAAGTCGCATAAATAACTTTGTCTTTTTGTACAAATCGGATGTCTTTGGCAGTCAACTTAACTTTTCCTTCATTAAATCCCTGTTCCTTCATCGGATTTAATGATTCTACAGAAAGCCCCTCCCCAAACACTTTCCACGGGCGGGTATCAAAAATGCTTTCTTTATTAGATTCCATCCATTTTGCAATTCCCTCTAAGACTGTTACTTCTTTGTCATCTATTGTCCCATCACCACGAACAGGGATATTCAGCAACAGGTTTCCATTTTTACTTACGATGTCAATTAAAGTCCGGATAACAGTTGCAGCCGATTTGTAACGGTTTTGATCATACACATTCCGGTTATAATGCCAGTCGCCAATACAAGTGCAGGTTTGCCAGGCAAGGTCTTGTCCTCTATCAGGAGCCCCACGTTCTACATCCCATACCATACATTTCTTTTGTTCATCAGTAAGTATCTTCCCAAACATTACTGCTTCCAGTTTTCCATAGTGTGTTGCCATATTGTGGTTGTAATAGTGTGCAGCTATTTTCAACCCGGCATCGCTTACTGGGTAAAGCGGAAGGGCAGTATCGTCAAAATAAAGCAAGTCAGGATTGTATTTATTGATCAGGTCCATTGTTCTGTTGTAAAATTTATCGCAGTAATCCTGTGATGGTATAGTAACTCCATTCTGCCATTCCCACCCCCATGTAGTACTCAGTTTATGGTTCTGTGCATAAAGTGCCTGTGGATCCATTCCTTCCCACCAAGTTCCTTTACCATCGGCTTTTGTCAGTTTCCCATCGTAAGGGATACCGGCAAACTGGCCTGTTGTATCTGATTTTTGGGATGGTTCGTAGAATGTCCACGCGTGAGAAGCATGTACGCTTAAGCCAAAAGGAAGGCCACATTTTTTGGCAGCCTTTGCCCATCCGGTTACGATGTCTTTCTTCGGGCCTACGCGTACTGAGTTCCACTCCTGATATTTACTGTCCCACAAATCAAGGTTGTCGTGATGGTTGGCCATAGCAAAGAAATACTGAGCACCAGTCCTTTTATAAAGTTGTACCAGTTTTTCAGGGTCCCAGTTTTCGGCTTTCCAATCGTGTATTACTTCTTTAAACCCAGCTTTTGAAGGATGACCGTAATGAGCCACCTGATACTTGTAGTAGCCGGAACCTTCTTCGTACATTCCCCTTGCGTACCAATCGCCTTGTTCGGCTTGACACTGAGGCCCCCAATGAGCCCAAATGCCAAATTTTGCGTTACGGAACCACTCGGGGACTTTATACTGAGACAAGGATTGCCAATTGGCTTCAAACTTGCCCTGTGCAACAGGCTCGTTGCCAGACCTGATTGGCGAAGGATATTTTTCCTGTGCTATAGTATTATAGCTAAAAAATAAAGTAAGTAAAGAAATTACTAAAGCATTTTTTCTCATGTCATTTAGGTATTATTTAAGATTATTTATGCAGTCTGAAAGTTTGTATGAGTCTGCTCCGATCTGCCTGTTGAATCACTCCCTTTCTGCTTTGATAGTAGTTATAGCATCTGTTAATCCAGGCGAACTTACTGTAAGCTTTATGTCACCAACTTTTTGTGTACTTTTGATTACAACGAGGGCCCGTCCATGCCAAGCTTTACGCGCATCGCCTATATAGGAATCGACATCTTTGATATTGGCATTATCAACTCCTGCAATTATTCCTGGTCCATCGATATTGAATTGCAATCGATTTTCCGCATTGGGCTGAATGTTTCCGTCTTTATCAGTTACTTCAATTGTAACAAAAGATAAGTCTTGTCCATTAGCCAGTATTTCATTTCTATCGGCAGTCAGTTTTATTTTTGCCGGATTGCCCGAAGTTTGCAGAGTGGTCGATTCCATTTCTTTATCGTTCTCCACTGCGACCGTTTTTAGGAGGCCTGGTAAATAAGGGATTGAGAATGTAGCTTTAAACTGCTGTTCACTGGTCGTAGCTTGTTCGCCAATAAGTTTGTTATTAAGGTAAAGCCTTACTTTGGGATATTTTGAATAAACTTCAATCTGAATATTCTTTCCTTCAAATCCCGGCCATGTCCAACTCTCCCATGTAGGCCAAACCGACCACCAAGTTTCTTTTATTTCGATTGGTTCCGGAGCCGGTTCACGAACAGCCATGTAAAGTTTTTCGGTGTTATTATACAACATGCTCCTGTAATGTGATATGGGTTTTCTCGATCCGATCAAATCTACATCGCCGCAGTAAGCACCGTGCCAAGGAAAAAAATCATGCTCCCAGTGCTCACCCGGCACATCGCCCGAATAGTACCAACGGCCTATCCCCGATTCTCCCAAATAATCTATCGCCGTCCAAACAAAATCTCCGATAATGTAATTGTTATCATGCCCAAGCTTCCAGTTTACAAAAGCATCCTTCGGATATGATTCAGTCTGAACAATCATACGCGAAGGCACTCTCTGATGGTCGGCAGGTGCACTCCACAGGTGATAATTATAGCCGGCGACATCGTGTATCGCCATAAGCGAATCAAATTTTGACCAATCCTTACCATTCTCCACAATGGCTGATGTAACCGGACGGTCAGCAGCTATCTTCTTTATAGCATTTGCAAGCATTTTGGCTGTTTCAATGGCTGAATGGTCTCCTCTCTCCGGTATTTCATTGCCAATACTCCACATTATAATTGAAGGGTGGTTCTTATCTCGGCTTATCATGCTTTCCAAATCTCGCTTCCACCATTGCCCGAAATACTTCGCATAGTCGTTTGCATTTTTCCCGATTTTCCAGCAATCAAATGATTCGTCCATAACCAACAAGCCCAATCTATCACAAGCGTTCAAAAAGGCTTCAGAAGGAGGGTTATGCGAGGTTCTTACAGCGTTAAAACCTGCTTTTTTAAGCAACTCAACTTTGCGTTCCTCAGCACGGTCAAAAGCAGCAGCACCCAAGCAGCCATTATCGTGATGAACACAACCGCCATTGATCTTTACCGTTTTACCGTTAAGCTGAAAACCATTTTCGGGAGTAAATTTTATGGAACGAATGCCAAAGCCGGTTTTGGTGTCGTCAACCACTTGTTTATCTTTTATTACTTGCACTTGTGCCTGATAAAGATGAGGCGTTTCAGGTGTCCATAGCGAAGGTTCTGATACGGTTATGGTTTGGTGTATTTCTTTTTCGCTATTTGCGGCAAGGGCAACCTTTATTTGACCCTCTGCTGAATTTTTCGAATTTGAGTTCAATAGATGAACTTTAAGAACAACATTTTGAGTTTGGCTTGTTTCGTTCTTAACACGTGTGTCTATTTGTACTGTTGCCCTTTTTGAAGAAACTTCGGGAGTTGTAACAGATACACCCCAATGCGCCACATGCAAAGGATTGGTTACTTCTATCCAAACATGGCGATAGATCCCTGAACCACTATACCATCGGCTATTAATCTGTTGAGAATTATCAACGCGCACTGCTATTACATTTTCTTTCTCAAAATCCAAATAAGGAGTAAGGTTATAACTAAACGATGAATAACCGTAAGGATAAATACCTAAAGATTTACCATTAATAAAAACTTCAGAATTCATATAAACCCCTTCGAAGTAAATGGAAATAAGCTTGGCCTTCCATTCATTGGGTATTTTAAACGTTTTTCGATACCATCCGATCCCAGCAGGAAAGTACCCTCCTGCACCACCTGTTGGATTTTTAGGACTTATTTTCCCTTCGATACTCCAATCGTGTGGTAAATTAAGGCTACGCCAACGCTCATCGTTGAAATCCTTTGCACTAGCATCAAGCTTATCATCCAAAAAGAACTTCCAATTGTAATCGAAAAGCTGCTTTCGAGATTTGTATTCTTGTGCATTTATGTTGGTATGGCAACTTATAGTAAGTAATACAAATAATGATAATAAATTTAAATAGAAACTCATGGCTCTGTTAGTATTATAAAATTTTGTTTTGCAAATTATTATGAACACGCATAAGTTGATATAGATGGAGATCCATAAAAATTACCATGGTAATTTTTCGAACCAAATGTCTTTTATCTCAACAGAGGGAGTTTGTATAGCTAAACCCTCAACCTGATCTGAACCAACTCACTGAAACATACTACCTAACAATCGAAAATTCCTTTGTAAATGTTTGATGCGGATTTTTTACAGACAAAAAATAAATACCGCTTGAAAGTGCAGACACATTTATCGAGAGAGCTGTATTCACATCATAATTCACAAACGAAGACCGAATCTTCCTCCCAGTTTGGTCAAATATTGCAAGTTCAAGTGGTTGGGCAACACTTGAATTCAATCTGATTTTGAGTATGTCTCTGGATGGATTAGGGAAAATCTCAATTCCATCTTTTTGATGCTTGTAATCAGTGATCCCAGTTACTGATGATGTTGATTTCAGTAAAACTGCCGTAGTAGAAAGAGCCGGGACAGTGAAGCTAAACGAATTTGAATTCACACCGATTGAGCTTGACTTCAATGCATTGTCTGTATGAGACTTGAATGTCTCGGTTGATGGCAAAGATGATAGTTGGAGTGTTGTGCAATTCACATTGTTAGCAGAAAAACCATTAAGATTTACCGTTACTTTATGAGCAGCACTTATGTCTCTATTCACAATCATTACTGTCATTGAGTCTGCATTTTCATTAACAGTGGTGTAGGCCGAAACTGTGTTCTCAGCTGAAGAAGTGCAAGAAACACTATAACCTTTGGCATAACGACTGAAAAGGTGTAACGTTTCCCACATACCGATAGACCAGTTCCATGGTGAAAACAACTCAACACCATTATTTGCAAATGTACCAAGATGCGAAGCATATACAACAGATTCAAGGCTTGGATTACTGCTTGTCATGGTACCCCATTCGCTTACACCAGTTGTTATGCCATGGTTTGCTCCAAATTCTTCGTTTAACCAGTTGTTGATACGCTTGAAAATATATTCTTTGGAAAGTGAAGCATCCCATCCTCCCGTACTTGTCTTAATGCCGTTTGCACCAGGATAAACATAAGTAGTATCATAATAAATCCGGTGTCCTTGTAGTGCCTCATTATCATTATTATAATAAGGATAGTTGTGAATATCTATTACATCTACCAGTTTGATACCTGTTGCCTTATACTCATCACCAAGGCGTTTTATAAAATACTCAATCCAGGGATAATACCTCCCATTTATGTATATACTTTCATTTGACCATTTGTACCATTGCCATTCCGAGGTTGTTACAGGCCCGCAGAGCTTGATGCCAGGATATAAAGCTTTCGCTTTCTTCGCTAACTCGATGTAGCGATCCATAAATGCAGAGGCCGATATTAACGTTGGTATAGCCCAATCATGAGTGCCATTCCATACATCGACCTCGTTATCCATATTCCAGTATGCAAACTGGTTTTTGTTTAACCCTAAACCATTGGCTCCAAACCAATGATTAAGAATTGCCACCGAAGAGTCGGCTGGCCAAGGCACAGAAAACAAATCGATGTTACCATCTACCAGAGCCTTACTCCCTCCGCTTGGATTAGGCGTTCCTCCACCGGCTAAATTTTGTCCAACTCCAGACCAATATTGGGAATGGTTATAAGCCCAATCATTAAAGTTGTTATTTTGATTGGAAGCTGCTCTGCCAAGTAATTGAAAGGCAAACATGCCCTGTATGTTGGGAAAGACGGTATTAATTTTTTGAGCATAAATATCCCAGTCTGTTCCATAAACGTTATTATACCAGTCAGGATGAACCGTTATTTTTTTTCGCCAGTTATAAGCAGACATGTTATTGCCTCCGCCAACCCGAGCGAAACGCAATCCCGCATCTTTATAAAATTGGTCTGAATTGTCAAAGCTTTCATTTCGTCCATAGATGTATGGAGATACCTTTTTTTTATTTGAATTAGCATCTACCGTGATATTTACGTCCTGTGCTTGAGTTGTATTGAATAAAACACAACATAACAATATAAACAACAGACTATTAACTGAAAGCTGTATATTCATTGAAATTATAGGTTTAATGTTTATCGGACATTGATTTTTGATGTATCAAAAGCTATTTGACTTCAATAAACTCTGGTTCGTAAGGTGCAATTGTAAAACTGCCGTTAAAATCCTTGCCAAAAAGTACGCTATGAGACTTAGCTTTCATCTGTATTTCTTTTGGTTCACCGCTTACATTCAGGTATAAAAAATGGGTTTTGTCGATTTGACGCGCCATTACACCCGATGGTACTTCTGGGCCTTTTTTAATGCCCAGCTCATTTATAAGTTCATCAAGCAAGGAATTAAGGACACTTCCATCCGCCTGTAACCCAACATAAATTGCTCTGCCTTTACCGTATTTATTAGAGGTCATAATTGGATAATCCTTGTCCAGACTGGTGATGCGCCCGATTACCTCAGCCCCTTTCGGCTCAATAACATCAAACCTTGCCGATTCGGTGTCAACAGCTTTTCCTTTGTAAGTAAACTCAAGTTTTTTGCCTTTGTATGATTTACGCGATATTTCATTATATGTCTCTGTCTCTTCGAAACTTGCCACCCGTATTCCGAATACATCACTCAACCGACCCGGGCGGGTAGATGCAAATACTTTTCCGGTTTCGTCTACTACAGCCGAATTACTTGTCAAGATGACCGTTCCTCCATTCTTAACAAAGTCGCGAATTTTTGTAGCAGTTGTTTCGTCCATCACAGTTACTCCTGGAACAATCAGCAGTTTATATTTCAACTGGCTTCTACTGATATCCAAAATATTAGCATCCATATTGCGCCAATAAAACAGGTTCCAACACGCTTGCAACTGGTTATCTTGCTGCTCAGGAAAAGAGCTGCTTGCTATCTGGCTCGGGAACGAAAATGCCAACCCAACTTCCGGTTGCAGTTTATATGGAAAATACTTCCCGATCTTTTTAAACTCGGTTGCTATTTTCTTGTATTCTTCATACTTACGATTGGGTATTCCGTCCCAATCGAGCATTCCTTCCAGATACTGTTCTTCTCCGGAGTGCATGCTTTGCCATGTCCAGCCACAAACCATTTGGTTACCATACATCAATGTGGCATAAGCCGACTTACGAATGGAATTCGGCACGGCTGTCATGGTGGTAAATTCACTGCACCAAAAGGGGTTTGTGCTTTCGAACTGGATTCTTGATATTCCGAATGCCGCATTCATTACTCCCCAGTTTGTAATCAGGGAGTTTCCGGGATAAAAGCCACATCCTTCACGCGTCATTTTGCCCGAATAGGCAATTTCAGACCAATCGATATATTTCAGAGGACTGTAGTACCACGCATTCGTATTTGTTAGTACTCCCGGTGCATTAGTGTTGACTTTATCCAAAACGGCAAGCAAAAAATTGTTCACTTCGCTGGAAACGAACGTGCGAAAGTCAAGGATTTTTTCGGGAGCACCGTTTTTCTGCCCTTCGGTAGGCAGACCAACTTCTTCGAACTGATTTAACCGACGCGACCAGCGTTGGGTAGCCCAAGCTTTATTGAGAGCGTCGAGCGTTCCGTACTTCTTGCGCAACCACTCCACAAATCGAAGCCGCACTGTTTCGGAATATGAAATAGGGCCGTCCCCCGACTCATTATCAACACCAAATGCCAATAAAGCCGGATGTTTGGCATATCTTTTTGTCAGCATATCGGTATATCGAAGCGCGTACTTTTGATAATTAGGATCTCCGGCATCGTCCATATAACGGTGATTGGGGTACAACCGGTTACCGTTAGCGCTGACAACATCTATCGATGGAAATTTCTCATGCAACCAGATCGGAGCAGGATGTACGGCAATATCCAGAATCACTTTGATACCGGCTTCGTTCATCAAGTCCATCACCTTATCGAACCACTCAAAGTCAAATTGACCCTCGGATGGCTCGTAACTATCCCAGGCCAAATGACCCATACGAACCACAGTAAACCCTGCGGCTTTCATCAGCTGGATATCAGTTCTTATTTTTTCGATATTCTTATCATCATGCGGGTGATAATTGGTACCGACATACAATTCTTGGGCTTTCAGCAGGCAACTAAACAAAAATGGAATTGCAATTACGAACAGAATCTTAATGTTTTTTGTTTTCATTTTACCATTGATTAATAGCACTTTATCTCAAATTAACAAACAACAAGGCATTCCCGATTGACATCGCCATACAAAGTCATAGCCCGTTTATTTTTGAGTAATTCCTTTCCAGGTATCCGTTCTGAAAGGAATTGCGGGTAACCCTTCCGAATTTATGAGATTACAATCCGGGTTGTCGGCCCAGGCATAACGCACTGCTATGGGAACCGGAACGCTATCTGAATATACAACAACATCATTGTCTTCAATTTTAGCTTTTGCCCAAAAGAATTTCCTATCGGCACCGGCAATGGCAAAACCTGTTATTTCTCCTCCAGTCTTTGCCGTAAGCCCCTTTCCGGTATTTTCAAAGCTAATGCGAACACGGTTTCCTTCAGTTTTAAAACTTTTAAACATCGGGCCATTGGCTATAACATTTTGCTTATAGTCCTGCTTTTCAGCAATCAAAGCCAAACGGCGACCAACCTCCTGTTTGTTAAGCGGATGAATAGTTTCAGCATCACCTACATCAATAATGCAAGCCATACCGGTGTTGGGCTGAGAAAGTGTCATCGTTTGTGCTTCACGCAATTCAGCCCATTCGCTTTCTGCAGGCTGAGGTTGTACTTTCTTGAAATTTGCCAACTGTACAAATAAAAAAGGAAGGTTACCTTGTGTCCAACGCTTTCTCCAGTCGGAAATCATCATAGGGAATAGTTTACGGTAATTATAGGCAACCGAGTCGTTCGCTTCACCCTGATACCAGATAAATCCTTTAATTCCAAATGGAATAAGCGGATGAAGCATTGCATTGTAAAGCACCGTAGGATAATACTGATAATTGTGAATTTTTGGAAATGCCGGCTCAAGGTCTTTTTGATACACCCACTTTCCGACTAAAGATATTTTTGATTTTCCATCCGCCAGATACAGATCTTCTGCCGGTGGATTTATTCCACCCCCGCCCCACATCATAGCTATTCTGATGGCAATCGTATTCTCTCCTTTCTTCACAATACTGGCCGGAATAGTGTAGGATTGCTTTGGGTTGCTATTCCATACAGTCTTACAGATTTCAACACCATTGAAATAGAGCGAATAGTTCATTTCGGGATGTCCGATACTCAGCGTCAGATCTTTTCCGGAAAAGGTTTCGGACAATAGAATCTTCCTTCGCATCCAAACCATTCCTTCATAAGCACCAACCCCGAAATCCTTAATCAGTTTTGGCATTTCTACAACTGGCCAGGCAGAATCATTGAAGTCTTTTGATGGAACAATTTTATCGATGTTGTTTTGAGGGTTATACACAATATTCCACAAATGAGTCCAGCTCAGACTATCCTTGACAAAATGCATCGGAGTAAGCGTATCGTTGGCCAGAGTCCTTGCCCGTGTGATGGGAGATGAGAGCAACTTCTCGCGACTGGTCCACGCTTCAACCGGAGTGCCCCCCCGTGAAGGTTGAACAATTCCGATTGGCACATTTTGATCCGTATGTATCTTACGGGCAAAAAAGTAAGCCACTGCCGAGAAATCCTTCACATTCGTTGGATTGCAAACTTTCCATTTCCCCGAAAGAATATCATTTTGAGGAGTTAATTTTACATCTTGGTTTACAATTATAAAGCGTATCTGAGGATAATTGGCTTTTGCGATCTCGTTTTGTGCGTCCTGAGCCTGTTTCACAGACCAGTCCATGTTCGATTGGCCGGAAGCCAACCAAACATCACCAATTAAGATTCCATTGTACTGAACCTTAAACTCTGGTCTTCCGGCTTCAGTAACACTGAGCATATATGGGCCGCCCGCTTTGAATTTCGGGAAACGGACCATCCATTTGCCAGCTTTATCAGTTTTTACTTTAACCGTGCTGCTCCCTAATTGAGCAACAATTTGCATACCGGGTGTCGCTGTTCCCCAAACGGGTATCCGAATATTCCGTTGCAAAACCATACTATCCCCAAAAATCTTAGGCATAGTTATTTGAGCAGAAACAAATACAAAAAAGAAACTAAGAATGATACTAAAAGCAAATTTTTTCATGGTTATTATTCTCTACAGTTTTTCAAATCGGGCAGCCCAACCGCCAGCCGGTGCTAACTGAATGACAAGCTTATCTTTATTGGTCAATATCTTTTCCTCGCGCTTGTAATCGGTTGCATCACGATCGGCATTTATGCCATCGTTGAATATTTCGGCTTTATAATTTCCTTCGGGTAGAAATGATAAATCGACAGTAAGCGAGCGGGCATCCCAGTTGGTTAACGCTCCTACATACCAATTGTCATTTTTGTTGCGAGCTGTCACAATATAATCCGACACTTTCGCATCCAACACAACTGTACTATCCGTAACAGTAGGTGTTTTGGTAATAAAGCGCGTGCATTCTGCTTCTTTACGGTAAATAGTAGGATTGTCACAGAGCATTTGCAGCGGAGCTTCAAATACCACATACATAGCCATTTGATGCACACGGGTCCCCTGACTCATTGGCATTGAGTTTGACGGTTGGTAATTGTCTTTTGTGGCATTGCGCATGGCACCCGGAGTATAATCCATCGGACCGGCCATCATGCGAATAAACGGAAGTGTAACATCGTAAGGCGGCATATTGTCGCGCGCCCATTTCACATTTTCCAATCCTTTTACACCTTCGAAATTCAGCACGTTAGGCCATGTTTTTTGTATACCCGAAGGTTTCATGCCATGATAATCGAGCAGCATCTTATTTTTAGCCGCAATTTCTGCTAAGTCGTAACACGAGCGCATCGCTTTTTGATCGTCACGATCAAAGAAGTCCACCTTAAAACCCTTAACACCCAAAGCAGCATATTTTGTAAAGGCTTGTTCCTTGACAATATCCAAATCATGCCAGGCTGTCCAGAGCACAATCCCTACGTTTTTACTTTTAGCATAATCGAGTATGGATTTGAGGTCGATTTCATCCGATGAAGTCAGAATATCGCGTCCCTTGTACCATCCCTCATCAAGTACCACATATTCAATCCCATACTCCGAGGCAAAATCAATGTAATATTTATAAGTCGGAGTATTAATTCCAGCCCTGAAATCGACGTGAGAGATATTCCAGTTATTCCACCAGTCCCAAGCTACCTTTCCCGGTTTTATCCACGAAGTCTCAGTAATTCGTGAAGGAGCCGCCAGCCGCTGCACCATATCGTTATCGGCCAATTCTTTATCGTTTTTGCTGATAAATACAACTCGCCAAGGGAACTCGCGAGACTTTGTTGTTTTTGCGATAAAATCATCCCGTTTACTTACCCAGTAATTCAAATTTCCATAGCCTCCTACTCTTTCATTCAGGGGATATTTTGGGAAAACACCCTTAAATCCCTGTTTTGTTTGTTTATTGAGGCCAAGGTACATTCCGGGATAATCCTCCAGATCTGTTTCCATCAGCAAGGCTTTCTTTTGGTTGCCCAAATCGACCAATAATGGAAGAATGGCCAGAGAATCAGTGTGGAATTGTGAGATTAGACTCTGATCATAAATAATTTCAAAAGGTGTTTGAAATTTATCGCCCTCACGAGGATCGCGCACGTAAGGTATCCAGGCCTTGTGGTCGGATTTAAAATTAAAACTGGCCTGTTCATCAGCAATCACAATTCCATCTTTCTTTGTGGAAAAGAAACGATATGCAATACCATCGTTGTAAGTCCTAAAAACAATACCATAGTCACCTTTGAAGGTGATAGTCATCTGATTATAGTTGTCTCGAACTTCTTTTTTCCGGTAATTAACCGTAGTGATCGTTGTGCTTGTCGAATTACGTTTTATCGACTCAATCTTAGCATCTTTGCCTAACACTTTTCCATCGGCCAGCTGCAAAGAAATATTGGATGGTGCTATTACTGTGTCGTCGGATTGAACCAAAGTCCAAATTAGTTCAGAACCAACTTTAAGTTGTAATTCAATTTGCTTATCGGGAGATGACAGCTTAATCTCAATAGGATTGGCTATAGCAAAACACATCTGAGTAGAAAGAACTAAAACAAAAAACAATAAGATTTTTTTAATTATTTTCATCTAAATATTTTTTACTGTTGGATTATAAAATCGGGTTTCTTTATTGATTTACAGATTTTGAGATCTCATTTTGTTCAATTTAGTCCTTCATCATAATCAAACCAATCAAAATCAGCAGGGTTTGTGTTTGCGGTGCCATTTCCGGAAGCATACATTCCAATATAGGCTCCGATGAAACCGCTTATCACCTCGGTGGAAATATCTTTGGTATCGGCAGTCCCCACCAATGAGGTAGATTTTTTCCCTTCTTGCACCCAAAACTTGTACTGAAGATCAGTAGCAGTGACTCGTAAAACGATATCGCCATCGGAGATTTTCTTATAATTCACACTAACAATTTTATCCTTCAGATATTTTCTGAACATTACAACCCGTTTTCCTTTCACCATGGTGATCAGAAGGTCAAAATGATTAACGTCATCCCCTCGCACTACCAAACCCGCTTCTTCATTAGCCGCTGTAGGTATAAAACTGATTTTGGTTGAAGCCACCATATTGAAAGCAGTTTGCCTACGCCCCACAAACGCCGGTGAATCTTTTTCCCTCAAACTTACTTTTGAGCCTTTGAGCCTCAGATAGCCCGGCTTTTCGGTTAGTGACCAATCTTTATCATACGGCACTCTTAGGAAATTCCATGGCAAGCGCAAAGAGGTGGTGTCAAAATTGTCGCGAACAGGATCTTTTTCCCAAATATGTTCAGGAAGATTTGGGCATAGAAATTCTTCTTTCACAACACCATCGACTCCTCCTTTTGGCCAGCCATCTGCGCTCCATGTTACAGGCGCAAGATAAGTCTCCCTTCCTAAATGATGATAATTACCCCCTTTGGGCCTGATACCCAGACATACTAACCACCAACTACTATCCGCTAGCTGCAATAAATCGGCGTGTCCGATAGCCTGAATAGGGTTTTGGGGTACTTTCATATTCGAAACAACCGGGTTGAAAGGACTTGCTTCAAACGGTCCCCAAGGCGTTTTGCTTCGCTGAATCACTTCCCTGTGCTCATATCCTGTCCCCCCTTCGGCCGACATCAAATAGTAATAACCGTTTATCTTGTACATGTGCGGACCTTCGGGTGATGAACCACCCAGCCCAGCCGCTACTTTTCGGAGCGGCTTTATAAATTTTCCTGTGGCAGGATCGATAGTTCCTGTCATAAAGCCACCCTTGTTGTCTGGGCTTATCCAGTACATGCTATCGTTGGCAAACATCATCGAAGGATCAACGTTCCAGTTGCCTATCCAGTTAGGCTCCGACCATGGACCGGCAGGGTCTTTTGCCGTTACATAAAATACCCCCTGCGAACCTAGTCCACCATAGTTGGTGCATGAAACATAAAAGGTGCCGTTGTGGTAACGAAGCGCAGGAGCAAAGTTCCCACCTGACGAATATGCCCCCCCTACCGGACAATTACTTGCACGGGACAAAACATGTCCAATCATTTTCCAATGTACTAAGTCTTTGCTATGATAGATTGGTAAGCCCGGGAAATACTCAAATGTAGATGTTACCAGATAAAAATCGTCGTTGACCCGGCAAATGCTCGGATCGGGATTCATACCCGTAATTATAGGATTCTTATATGTCTTCTGACTGAAAATAAAACTACTCAGAAATAAACCTACGAGAACCAAGTAAGTTGAGATTCTTGTTCGCATCCTAACTATTATTACAATATTTTTTATAGTTTAATTAAATTCATAAAGAATACATCATTTTCCCTGATATCCAATTCTTTTGAAAAAGGCATGCCGGATTTTATATTAATAATCTCCTTGATAACTGGCGATCCGTTATTCTGTTTTTTGATTTGTTCAACCTGGGTTTTACTAAGTTGCGATGGCTTTCCTAAATCAAGATATGAGGAAAAGGCATCATTGCACCGATACCCAATTTTATAAACTTCGAGAGAATAGCATCCCTCTGGTATTTTAGAAATGTTAATACTGAGTTTACCCTTTGATTTTGATGGCAAATCTTGTATATAATATTTCTGATTATGAACTGAATCGCCGGGGTGCGTATTAGTAAAATCCCAACAAAGCAATTGGACACTACCATTATCGGTTTTGCTTGCCCACGAACGTGTATCGGTATTTTTCAGTTCGGTTTTTCCGAGTTTATTCATAAACTGGTAAGCATAAAACGCCGGTTTTGGAATACCTTGAATGGTTAGTAGTCCGAATCCGCCATGAAAAGGTGTGAAGCGAGGCCCTGATTCTTCAAAAATATCTGTAAATACCCAGTACGACATAGAGTTGGCTGCATTGCCGACCTGTTTGATTTTTTCCAATATGTATGCTGCCTCATGATAACTGTCATGAACAGGATCGGAAGGAGTGTAAGACGAACTCCATTCAGTGTAATGCAACTCCAAATTTGGTTTAGCTGAAGCCGCAATCTCTTTACGGGATTGTAGTATATCACCACTTACGCTCATTGAATCTTTACTCAGCACAGTGCCACCGTTACCGTATTCATCGAGAAATCCTTGTTTTACACCATACGAATGGGTACTGATAAAATCGATTGGGATATTGTTTTTGACACAAAAGTCAATCATTTCACTCTCCCATGCAGCACCAGCCGTTCCTGGCCCTCCAACCTTATAATCGGGATTTACACTTTTGATAGCTTTCGCAGAGTATTGGTACAGTTTGAAATAGTCAGCTTGTGTGCCAGTCCAGAATCCGGGCGAAAGATTTGGCTCGTTCCAAACCTCAAAATACCAAGTTTTCACCTCATCTGCGCCGTAACGCTCAGTGAAATGTTGCGTAAGGTGGCGGATAAAATCTTCCCATTTATTGTAATCTTTGGGCGGAGTGACATTTCCTCTCCACCAAAAGATGGTTTGACTGCCGCTTGCCAACGATGCAGGCATAAATCCTAATTCTACAAACGGTTTGACCCCTATACTTAACAGATAATCATATAAAGCATCAATGTACATGTAATTGTATTGCGGATTACCTTTTCCATCTTCGGAGTATACAGCCATATCGTCGGTCAAAAGACCGTGCATTCGGATATACTTAAAATCGCACTCTTTTTTCACATACGCCAATTGTTGTTGCCAGTCAGCCCGAAGGCCCTCGTTTGCCCTTCCTGCTCCGACACATTCCTTGAACATCGTGTTCATAGTACCCTTTTCAGCACTGAAATCAATATTGATAACTCTTTTAGGATATTTAATTTTTGTATTCTGCGAAAAAAGTGGACATGTTATCATCCCAATAAGAATGAATAACAACAAACGATTCATTTTCATTATTTATGTTTAATATTTCTATCAATGATCTTTAATTAAAACTTCACCTCTGGATTTTATAGAACAAATTATTTCACCTTCACCTCTACTTTACCTTTGATATCGCGTGAAGAGCTGCCCAGAAGCAGGGTGTAGCTGCCCGGTTCCACTTCCCAACCGTGTTTGCCCTCGTTGTAGTAAGCAAAACTGTTTACCGGAACATCTATCATCACGGTCTGGCTTTCGCCGGCTTTGAGGAACACCTTCCGGAATGCTTTCAGCTCTTTTGCGGCACGTGTCACGGCCGATTTAGGTTTGCTCACATAGAGCTGGGCCGTTTCCGCACCGTCCGTTTTGCCACTGTTTGTCAATGTAAACGATACCTTCACGGTTCCTTCGGCAGTGGTTTCTGTCATATCAACAGTCGGTTTCGAGTAAGCGAACGTGGTATAACTCAATCCGTATCCGAAGGGGAATAAAGGCGCGATGTTTTTAGTATCGAACCAACGGTACCCCACCAGAATATCTTCCTTGTAGTATTCGTTGATGCTGTCACCGGGATAGGCCAGCTTTCCGAAAGAAGCAGCAGCGTTGTCTTCCAGTTTTTTCGGGAACGAGAAGGGTAGTTTACCCGACGGATTCACTTCGCCCGAAAGCACGTTGGCCAAAGCATTACCCGCTTCCGATCCCGTGTACCAGCTCTGAACGATAGCCGGTACGCGGTCGATCCACGGCATAGCTACGGCATTACCGCTGGCAAGAATGACAGCCGTATTTTTGTTGGCTTTCAGTAAGGCGTCAATCAGTTTGTCCTGCCCGAAAGGCAGATCGAGTGAATGGCGGTCCCCTCCCTCACAATCTTGAAAATGGTTCTTGTTGAGCCCTCCGATAAAAAGTACCACATCTGCATTTTTAGCAATATCAAAGGCTTTGTTAATCAAAGAATCTGCATTCAATTTCGAGTTCTCTTCACGCCCGTACACTGCTGCACCTGAAGCATAACCTAGACTGTAAACAATGTGTTCTTTTCCATATTTTGCTGTTAATATCTGTAGTGGAGAAGCTTCATACGCTACCTTCAGCGATGACGACCCTCCTCCGATTACCAAACTGCGGGTAGCATTCTCGCCGATAACGGCAATCTTATTGTATTTACCTGCTGGAATAGGAAAAAACTGCTTGTCGTTCTTCAAAAGTACGATACCTTCTTCTGCAATCTTACGGGCAACTTCGCTGTGTTCCGGAGATACAAAGCGGCCAAAAGGACGGTTGGAGCTCATCGTGGTGCGGAAAATTATGCGCAGAATACGGCGTACTTTGTCATTAAGCAGGGCAACATCGTATTTCCCTTCTTTGATCCCTTTCAGGAATGGATTGGCTAAATAGTATTCCGAGTAAGGAAAAGTACCTTTGGAGGTTAGCCCGTTGGTATAAGTCCCCATTTCAAGGTCAAGGCCATTCTTCACTGCCTGATCGGTACTGTGAACTCCACCCCAGTCACTGATTACAACCCCGTCGAATTTCCACTCGTTCTTCAGGATCTTATTCAAAAGCAGATCGTTGTGGCAGCAATGCTCGCCTCTCAGTTGGTTATACGAACCCATAATAGCCCATACTTTGCCCTCTTGCACCGCAGCTTTGAAAGCTGGGAGATAAATTTCGTACAAAGCACGGTCGCTCACGTTCACGTTGATATGTCCGCGCCACTCTTCCTGGTTATTCAGGGCGAAGTGTTTCACGCAAGCAGCAACGCCCATGGATTGCACTCCCTGGATGTAAGGGACCACCATCTGTGAACTCAGAAAAGGATCTTCACCCAGGTATTCGAAGTTGCGGCCATTGAGCGGAGTACGGTAGATATTTACTCCCGGGCCTAACAAAACCGTTTTGTTACGGTAGCGTGCCTCTTCTCCGATCGATTTACCATAAAGCAACGATAATTCAGGATTAAATGTAGCTGCCAGACAGGTAAGTGCAGGAAAAGCAGTGCAGGAATCGTTTGTCCAATGGGCTCCGTCCCATTCGTCCCAGAAAACCTCTTCACGGATACCATGCGGGCCGTCGTCGGTCCATACTTCCGGAATACCCAAGCGAGGAACGCCCTTTGAACTGAATTTTGACTGTGCATGGCAAAGCGAAACTTTTTCTTCGATGGTCATCTGCGAAAGGGCATTTTCTACCCGCTCTTCAATGGGTTTAGTTACATCGAGATAAACTGGCGTTTTTTGTTGTGCCGAAACCAATAACGAGGCTCCGAAAGCAATGGCAAGGAATACAAATTTCATTGGTTAATATTTTTATTTTTTAAATTAAACACAATTAACAATAAACACTATACAATATCCACATTAACAGAAATTTACACCTAATAAATTGTTTTACAAATCAGACACATTTCATAGGTTATTGCTAATGAACTTCCAACTATTAGGAGGTAAAATATTTTTTTAATTATTATCGAAGACTAATTCAATAATTTTATGATTGTTTTTGTTCCGTCATAGTTTACAATTGTAGGTTGTGAAGTTGTCTTCCCAATGGCAACGATCCGAAAAATCCGGTTGGTCAGCATACCTTCAAAGTTACCCTTACGATCTCCAATGGTTAAGGTCCCTGTAGCATCGTTATATTCAAAACTGATGGTAGAAAAGGCTCCTTTTTCATAATTGTAGTTGGAGCCTTCATCTTCGTAGAGGCTAAATTTTCCGTCTTTACCTGCATACACGCGTATTTCGAGATCCTTAGCCTTCTTTTCTGAGGAGTATTGCATTACAGGTCCTATCGGCAGGATGGTACCGGCCGGAACAAAGAGAGGAATGCGTTCAAGCGGTGCATCTACAGTCGCATTATGACCTCCTGACATGAGTTTACCAGAATAGAAATCGTACCAATTTGTCCCTGCTGGGAAATAAACATCACGGTTGCGGGCTTTGTAGGTATATACCGGACATGCCATCAGCGCCGGACCTAACAGAAACTGGTCGCTGATGCCGTAAGTGTTTTTGTCGCCAGTGTAACTCATCGCCAACGAACGCATCAGCGTGTAATCGTTATGGAAAGCCATGCCTGCCAACGAATAAATGTAGGGCATCAGGCGGTAGCGCAGTTCGTCGTAGTACACAAGGCTTTTATAAGCCGGATGACTAGTCGGGGCAAGGTTATAAATTTCACGGAAGGGGAACTGTCCGTGACTGCGGAACAGTGGGCAAAATGCACCGAACTGAAACCATCGGGCATTCAACTCGCGCCATTCAGCCAAATCGGCATTTTCATTGCCAGTTTGGTCGAATAAGCGTTGTCCGTTTTCATAGCGTTTCTCTACACAAAACCCGCCTATATCCATTGTCCAGAAGGGAACACCTGACATAGCGAAATTGAGACCTGCAGAAATTTGTGCTTTCATATCTTCCCATCGAGTGGCAATGTCGCCGCTCCATGTGGCGGTGGAGTAACGTTGCAATCCGGCAAATCCCGAGCGGGTCAATAAAAACACACGTTGATTGTTATTCGCCTCGCGCTGACCATCATAAATAGCTTCGGCATTCATCAGTGCATAAGCGTTAAAATATTTGTTGGAAGAGCCTAAGGCTGTGGGGCCACAAAGTTTTTTACGATAATCCATGTCTGTGCAGTCTTTAATATTTGGTTCGGAGGCATCCATCCACCATGCGTCAAAACCTTTCACGTAAAGATTATCCTTCATCTGTTTCCAAAATAATTTACGGGCTCCGGAGCTGTAGGCATCATAAAAAGAGCCTACGTATCCTTGTGCAATCCAGTCGCGTACGCTGTCTTTTACAGCCTGCATATACATCCAGCCATTTTGCTCAAATTGTTTGAAGTGGTCTGTAGTAACATAGAACTTGGGCCATACCGAAATCATGATATGAGCGTTCTGTTTGTGCACCGAATCCACCATCCCTTTTGCATCAGGAAAACGTGCAAGGTCGAACTGATGGCTGCCCCATGCAGGTTCGGGCCAGTAGTTCCAATCGAGAACGATGTTGTCGAGCGGAATATTCCGTTTGCGGTATTCGTTGACGGTAGTCAGTAATTCATCCTGGGTTTTGTAGCGTTCGCGGCTCTGCCAGTAGCCCATCGCCCATTGCGGCATAATACTGGCTTTTCCTGTCAGCGTACGGTAACCGCTGATTACGTCGTCCATGTTTTTGCCAGCAATAAAATAATAGTCCATTTTGTCGCCCATTTCCGACCAAAAAGAAATGTTGCCGTTTTTTTCAATTGAGGAAGACGAGAGCGCTTTTAGTCCGATGTATGACACTCCACCATCGGGTTTCCATTCCAGTTTTATTTTGGTGTGTTTCCCTTTCTCTAACGGAAAGCGGAAGCGGTAGGTATTGGGGTTCCATGAAGTTCTCCATCGTTCCGGAACAACCAGCGAATCGTTGATAAACACCTTGGTATAACCGGCGTAATAAAGATTGAATTTGTAATTGTCAGTCTGATTAGCAACAATATATCCTTCCCAAACGATAGATGCATCGTTGAAATTAAAGTTGGCCGGGAATTTTTTGACAGTAGTCAGGTTTTCGTAGTCGATAGCGGTTTCCTGACGGACAATAGATGCCCCCGTCTTTTGCGTATAGGTAGCCGTTAAAAATCCTTCCTTATCATCTTTATTGTACAATGTAAATTGGTTCAAACCTTTATAATCACGCGGGTCTCCATACTTGCTTTGCGAGTAGTTGTCCCATAAAACGCCGTAATTGTTGGTTGAAAGAATGAATGGTACAGAAACTTTTGTGTTGTATTGAAAAAGATCTTCGCTTTTGTTTTTGTAGTTAAAATCATCCGATTGATGTTGTCCTAGCCCATAGATGGCTTCACCCGGTGTGCCGGTAAAAATTTGCTGCATTGTGTAGCCTTTATCCGTGTCCACAGTAATGGGTTTGAAACTTTTCCCTCCTTTAGCTTCCTTTAACAATACTTTTCCTGTTTTGTCGGCAAAGGTAACTTCGCCATTCTCCAATGACACTTTTACAGTAACATCGTTGGTAGCAAGTTGTGCAAACTGCGCATTGCTTGTTACTTTGAACGTGCCATCAACTTCGTTTTTGGGTAACACGCAAAGGCTCGAAATCAAAGGAATGGAGCTTTCCGGTGAAGTTTGCACGCGGATAATCCGGCTATTGATTACTTGTATTTCGATTGTTTTTGTAGCGTTCACAATCTTATTTTGCAGTGAAATCCGCATGCCGTTTTGTAAAGTTTGAACAGAACCGGCTGTAAGCAAATGCCCTGTGGCGACCAGAAGAGTGATAAAAAGATATATTCGTTTCATCAGTAAATAAATTGTTTTAAAATATCTAATTAAACAGGCCCCATTTATATAGGGACTATTTCGTTAGACGAGTGTATAAATGATTGATTTGATAAATGATTGATTAAGGATATGTTCCTTTAAACAGCAACCTTTAAAGCATAGGTTGCCTTAAATATGGATTTTTTAAATCTCTGACATTATTCCTATCTTTTATAATTTAGATGTTTTTAATTAGTAACCATTTACTTATAGTTTCCGACTCTCAAATTGAGTTGTAAATTGAGGCAAAGATTTAAGGCTTTCGGTTTTTTACAGATTAGGTTTCAATTGGAATATCTGTTTTTTGTTTTGTGCAAAAAGTGAACAGGCTATCAGACTAACAAAAAGAGATAATAAAAGACGGTTCATTTCCATTATGAATTAGATTAAAAAACAATTCAAATCTATATTCATTCGTCTTCATAGATCTGCAAAATAATCTCTAAAATCTTTGCGATTCTATCATATTAGTCTTAAAATTGGCCTGTTTTCATGAGATAATATTTATAATAATTGTTTCAGCGGCTCCTTCTATTTTTGATTTGTAAGGCTATCAAGATGTTATTCATTATAATACTTATTTAAATGCACTTATCAATAATCAATAAAAAATTAATTATATATTTAGGAATGCTTCTATATTCCTTAAGCACTTTTTCAGCTGAACAGGAAAGATATTTGCATTTTACCGAAACCGATGGCCTTCCCCGAAACATTACGACCTGCCTTGAACAAGACCAGTATGGCTATTTATGGATTGGCACAACAAATGGAATTGCTCGTTTTGATGGGAAAATTTTTTATTGTTATAAAGAATTAACAGGTGTTGGTGTTATTTCCCTTCTTTATGACTCACATAACACGCTTTGGCTTGCTTCAGCTAAAGGATTATATAAATATAACCGGTTGACAAATTATTTTGAACTAATTGTTGCAGGGTATATTAACAAAGTTCAGGAAGATAAAGGCAATATTTATTTTATTAAGGTATCGACCATCTTTAAAGTCGATGGAGATAAAATTGCACCTATTTACCAGGGAAATGATATTTCGGACTTCTGTTTCTCGCAAGAGGGAATATGGATAGGGAAAGGTAGTGATGGCGTATGGTTGCTTAGTCGGGTAAGTGGTTATAAGAAAGTTGTGGCCCGATATCTTAAAAATAATTTCATTTCCCTTATCAGTAAAATTGACGACAAACTTTTTGTTGCCAGTTATAATGGACAGTTGTCTTCAATTTCCGGCAATGGTAAGTTGGAACAAATTAAGATTAATAATCATCACTTTTTAAAAAAGATAATAAAAGTAGGAAATGAATTCTGGCTTGCTACCGATGGTAATGGAATTATTATTCTTGATAAAAACCTTCACTATTCAAGGATTTTAAGCAGAAGCAAAAACACGGATGCATCAATTAACAGTAATAGTATTTACGATGTTATCTGCGGAAATAACAACGAGATATGGATTGCCTCTTGGGGTGCAGGAATTACTTGCATTCTGCCTGATAATTTATTATTTCAGAATATTCTTCCTGAAAAAGGAAATGAAAACTCACTCATTGCCAATGAAGGAGTATCAGTGGATATTAAAAAACCAGTCATCTATTTTGGAACAAATTACGGTCTTTCTGTGTGGAATGAAAATACCCGGCAGTTTAAAAACCTACCCAGCGACATATTAAATAAGAATTTGAAAGGAACTAAAGTGACCGCAATTTGTGCAGACTCAAACAATAATATATGGGTAGGAACTTACGACGGCCTTTTGGGAAAATACTCTCCCAATTTTAAGCTCCTGCAAACTTATCATCCAAGCAGTGACTCCCCCGATGAAATGCAACAAATTATTTCACTGCGGGAAATTAAAAAAAACAACTTATTAGTTTTAACTCAATTTCATAGCCATACCCTTATAAACTTCGATGTTGAAAAAAAAATAAGCCATGTTTTTGAATTATACACTAAAGGAAGCAATGACACCTATAGTTTGCTGAATTCGGTGCGTGAAAACCAGAAAGGTGAATTATTAGCGCTTATTTCAGACAGAGGTTTATTTCATGTGAATTTGAAAGATAATGTACTGGAAAACAGGCTACCGGAAATGAATAAGCGAATCGATTGTTATATTACCGATTTCTATAATGATAAAAAAGGCTATTACTGGATTACGTCTTCCTCCGATGGTCTATTACGCGTTTCAAAAGATGGAAAGACCTTTAAAAAATATTCAGTAAAAGAAGGTTTACCGTCCAGCACACTGGTCAGGATTGAGTCTGTGGACGATCGTTATCTTTGGATTAGTACTATTTCCGGGATTTGCAGGTTCGATACCGAAACAGAACAGGCGCTTAATTTTAATCATACCGACGGACTTCCGGCAAACGAATTTCTGGAGAGGGTTTCAGCAAAAACAAATGATGGAAAAATAATTTTTGGTTCTGCTGCTGGCTTTACTATCATCGACCCTTCAAAGGTTAATTATAATGCGTCAAGGACTGAGGTAATAATATCAGATATTACTTTTCAAAACCAAAGCATCAGAAACCCGCAAGGAAAGCAGTTTTTAAAACGCCCCTTGGAGGATACTAAAGAAATATGGTTACCTTATAGTAAGAATTCTTTTTCAATTCATTTTTTCGCGAAAAACAAGAGCTTTTTAAAATATCACAATTTTGCTTGCCGATTAACCGGATTGGAAAAGGAATGGACCTACCTGGGAGAAACCAATCATGCTACTTATACTAATTTATCTCCTGGTACATATACTTTCGAAATTAAAAGTGCTGATAAAACCAAAGAAGGAAAACCAACACGACTCACAATTCATATACAATCGCCATGGTATTTAAGTTGGGTTGCTTACATCGCTTATGCAATTATATTTTTCACCATTCTATATCTTTCTGTATATGCATATTTAAAAAGGATTGAGTTGAAAAAGGAAAAGGAAATCTCCGAATTTAAGATTCAGAAAGAACATGAACTAACTGAAACAAAACTGGAATTTTTTACCAATGTCTCTCACGATTTGAAAACGCCATTAACCCTTATCGATGCTCCTGTTAATGATTTATTGCAATCGGGAAACCTTAATCAGGAACAGGTTAACAAACTAATGGTTATTCGCCGTAATTCTAAACGTTTATATAAACTTATTACCGACTTACTCGATTTTAGAAAAATTACACAAAAGCAGTACGTGCTGGAAGTTAGAGAAACCATAATATCTGATATTATAACAGATATATACGAAGCGTTTAAGGAAGATTGCAAAAACAAAATAATTGAATTTAACTGTGTTGTAGACAAAAATCTCATTGGTTTTGTTGACGCAAAAAAAATTGAAAAAATACTTTGGAATCTCTTGTCAAATGCGTTGAAATTTACCAGCAAAGGAGGAGCCATATCTTTAAGTGCTGAAGAGCTGTTGATTGACGAATCCCGTATTTTAAAACTGGTAGTTAACGATAAAGGTATTGGAATATCTGAGGATGATAAAGAAAAAATATTTGACCGTTTTTTCAAGGTGCAAAATTCCAATATACTTAACCAGGGAGGTACAGGAATAGGCCTTTCGATTGTAAAAGAACTGGTAGAAATGCATCACGGCAAAATTCAGGTAGAATCTGCTTTAGGATTAGGTACAACTTTTACAATTATTATCCCTTTCAGCAAAGAAAGTTACTCTCACGATGAATTAGTTGTATTTGAAAAATTAAATTATACAGCACCCGAAAATGAATATGTTAAAGAATTGGAAATAAACCCGCAACAAGATGGCAAAAAACAATATAACTTGTCAAAAATTTTAGTGGTTGAAGACAATTCAGAGCTTCTGGAATATTTAGCCGGACATTTTGAAAAAAAATACAAGGTTTATAAGGCAGAAGATGGTCTGGTGGGTTTAAAACTAGCGAAAGAAATTAATCCCGATGTTATTTTAACTGACGTACAAATGCCAAACATGAACGGATATGATTTTTGTAAAGAAATCAGACGAAATTTTGACACATCACACACACCTGTCATAATGCTTACAGCCAATAGTACCGTTGAAAATCAAATAGAAGGACTTTCAACAGGAGCAGATGTTTATATAACCAAACCCTTTGACATAAAATTATTGGACGCACAGGTATACTCGTTATTGGAAAATAGAAAAATGCTGCGAAACAAATTTAAGGGAGTTGAAACACCAAAAAATCTTGAAAAAACCTTACCTCAGAAAGATGTCAATTTCATTCTCGAACTAAACCTTTTTATTGAAGAGAATATAATGGACCCTGATTTGAGTGTTGAAATGCTCTCAGAGCATTTTGTTGTCAGTCTTGCACAATTGCACCGGAAAGTAAAATCACTTACAGGCTTTACTCCTAATAATCTAATTAAATCCATCCGGTTAAAAAAGGCATACAAACTTATTCATGAAGACGGGTTTAGGGTTTCAGAGGCTGCTTACCAAACTGGCTTCAACGACCCTAATTATTTTACCATTTGTTTTAAAAAAGAGTTTGGAGAAAACCCTTCACAAATATTATAATTTATGGAAGAGTTGAACAGTATGTCTAATTTTTATTACAAAACATAAATCAACTCCAACTCCCCCCCAATGAATGGGGTTATTGTCGGTGTTAAAAGTTATTTTATTATCAACTGAAGTGCCTACATACTATTTGCGTAGGGCTTGTATGCTGAGGCTCTTGCCAGCATAGTTTCAATCGACTTATACACAGCTGTACCTATCCGAATGGTCCGTCATTTTAGGAGCCAGTTATATCGGGAGTCATGGTGGCCTCTATTTATGGAAACATTTTAACGCCTACATCTCAATATAATTTTCAGGCAACTACTGTGGGGTTGGCAATGACGGATTCTCGCTAAGCTGATATATTTTATCGAAATATCTTTATATATTTTAAGCTAATTCAAAAATTTATTAAGGGATTAACATGGAGTCTACCTGTACCAAAAAAGAAGAGGGTGTCCGAATTTTAAGACACCCTCTAAAATCACCGAACAAGTCCGGTATAGCTACTAACACTAACTAAATACTCTTTTTATTCTCTCTTAATAGCTTAAAATTATCTGTACTCGCATTAGAGCCATCGAAATTTCACGAATTGATATCGATACTTTGCTCTTCTAAAGTTGAGTTAATAAATGCGACATTAATACTGAAATTACCTCTCACACATGTAATATCGCTTAATGTAGCGGGAGGATTTTTTTTATTTAGTGCCTGCGACAATGGCATCAATTGAACGCTGATCAAGTACGGTATTATTTCTTCTATCTATGATTCCTCCAGTATCCCAAAAGAATGGTTTAACTCCATGGGCTAATGCCTGTTTGGTCACATAGGTTATCCAATAGTCTACTGAAGCATTGTGAGTTTCCAAATCCAGAGGAACATGGGCACTGCCACCACGTCTGTACGCACCATATTCGCCCATTAGCACGGGAATACCTTTATCCACGAACTGCTCTTTTATCTTTTGAAAATATTTCAATTGGTCGCTTTCTTCACCATATGTAGCATTCCGATCTGGCTCAATGGTTGAATGATGACCTTCTCCCCAGTAGTAAGCCATTTTACCCCAGGAGACGTCTTCACTAAGAAAAGTAAATTGCGAAGGTGTATAGTTGTGTTCTTCGTACATCATGCGGTTTGGAGTCGGATCGGTTGGAAAATCCTTTACATTGATAAAATCCGATGACCCTTGAATAACCAGAATCCTGTAAGTATTGCGGCCTCCTGTGGAACGGACCGCATTGACAAACGTTTGGTGATACGAAAGCAACACACCCATCTTGGTTGCGTCATCAGCATTAGGTTCGTTAGCACTGGCAAACATCAGATGCTCATCAAAATCGCGCATGGTTGTGGCAATTTGTTCCCATATTGCTTTCTGTTTGGCATTAACGGAATCCTGTTTGGCTTTGGTACAGTTATTCTCGAGCCAGCCACCATCCCAATGTACGTTAAGTAAAACGTACATATCGTTGTTAACACAATAACCTACAACTTCCTTTACCCTGTTGAGCCAATTTGCATCAATATGTGCAGTTTGTTTATTATCCAAATGATACCAGTTCCAGGCACAAGGAATCCGGATGGCATTAAATCCACATTGTTTTACAAATTTTATATACGATTCTGTAATTTGTGGATTTCCCCAGCCCGATTCTCCCCCGGGAGCTTCCATGGTGTTGCCAATATTCCATCCTAAGTTTATTTTAGCAGCCAGTTCTACAGCAGTACTGCCCATTCCTGTTGCATCTGGTTCTTTTGGAGAGGTATTATAAGAAGGATACATCAGAGAAGGTTGTGACACTGTAATCCGCCGGGCCTGCCCATTGGATGAGTTGACAACCAATATAGTGGAACGGGTTGCGCCTGTAGCATTTGTGGAGGCTACAATCAGGTGAATGGTATCTGTGCCGCTGTTTCCACTGGTTTGGCTTAATTGCAGCCACGACTGGGCAGAATTGCTGATAGTCCATTTGTCGTTACTTATTATTGTAAAAATGGAGTCGCCACCCGCCACGGCAACGGAAATCTGGTTTTTTGAAACAGTGAGCAACGGCTCGACCGTATCTTTTTTCTGGCAGGAGATAAATGACAATATCCCCAAAAAAACTGCCAACATCATATTTAAATATTTCTTCTTCATTATGTGGTTTATTATGTTTTGTTTTGTCTGGCACAAACCGGCGAGAACATTCACTTTAAGATTTAGCGATATAATTTCGTTCCTATAATTACTTTAAAATGATCTCCAAAACATACATTATCTCTCTACATGCTATGATTGGATACTTAGGAAGACTGTCTTATACTAACAAGTCATTGCTTGTATCTCAAGTTTATAAATATAGACCTGTCAGGTTTAAAAAACCTGACAGGTCAGGACAAGTTTAAATAATTTATCGTGTCCAAAAAGTTGTTATTTGATTTTTACAACCCTGATGTTATCAATAGCCATATTGTAACTTGCCACAGGGGTTTTACCATCATTGATAAACCAGATATTCATTCCGGTATTGCCGCTGCTACCCAACAGATCCGAGAATTTTGTTAAGGGTGTACCTTGTCCATTAACCCCTGCATCGGACTTTGTTTTAAACACAGAGAACGGTATCGTTACAGTACGCCAGCTGCTACCTGTTGAAAAAGCAGATGTTGATCCATCAGCGTTCAGCCATGGGGCACAACGCGCTATATAGGTCCAGCTATAGTTTGCGGCAACAAATAATGTACCGGCACTCCAAGGAACCGGCACACTGATTTCGAATTTCAATGCATAGTTCGCAACAGTATCATTCATTGCTGTTGTGGGTACCCACTGCACAGCATTGGTATTAATACCGCGCCCGCCATTCCACCAACTAAAGTCCCCGGCTCCAATACCTGTTGCGTTCAACTGTGCATAATATCCTCTCCCGCCAGGGAAAAGGGTCGCACTGTTAATTACTGCACTGGGTCCCCAAGAAAGTGTACTAATGTCGTCGAAATTGCAAATCCCACCGCTTTTCACATCGTTCACGTTGTAAGGAGTGGTTCGCGATCCCGATGCGGTAACAATTTGCAAAGGTCCGCTTTGGGTAAGCTCTGGTAAAACAAAGCTCAACATAAGGCCGTCATTAGATGATGTATAATTGGTAATCGGCGTACCGGCCCAAGTTATTGTTTTAATAAGAAATAGATTTGTCCCATGAACAATAACAGGATCGCCCACCTTGGCATTTTCATTAGAAATGCTTGTGATGGTTGGCGGTGGTGCAACTACATTAAAAGTAAAAGTTGTTGACCCTTCTGTTGTTGAATATTGGATTGTGTTGAGCAATTCTGCAGGTACCGATGGGAATGGTATTACTGAAGGCACCTGTACAACAGCATAGGAATCCGTATACATGGCGCTATTGATAGTAGCCGGTATACCATCGAAAAGTATCAGTATGGCGTCTTTTAAATTTTGTCCCTCGATTACTACCCACTGGCCTGGTATAATGCTTTGGACAATAGAATCACCGGGAGTAGCCACATAATTCCTCACACTAGTAATGATTGGTGCACCTGCTTTTTCTTTTTTACAGGATTGCAGTATCATGATACCTGCTACTGAGCATAATAGCAGCAAATGGATATAATATTTTAAAATCTTCTTCATGATTAATATTTTTTAAAATTTAGAAAGAATATGGCACCGGAGGTTCCGCCAGATTTGGATCGGCTGTTACTTCCGACAATGGCAACGGAAATTTAAAAGTAGTAATGGTAGCAGGTGTTGGCGTAACGAAAGTGCTACTTGGAGTTGCAACACCATTACTGTAAGAGAACGAAACCCGCTGCTGATTATTAAG
>JAUZOO010000014.1 GCA_030706405.1 Bacteroidota bacterium
CCTGTAACTACCGGATTAATAACCATAGTCGATACCCGCAACAACATACAACAAGCCCTCGATAATACGGTTTATGGCACCTCTTCTCCCCGCAGCTATTTCGTTACCCGTACCAATACCGGCGAAATAGGCTATAGCGACAATTCTTACCCCCAATCCTCCGACGGTACCATCGAATACCTTACCGTAACTTATTACGACTCCTATGGGTTCCCAAACCAGACCGCTTTTAACACCAGTGCCAATATCTCAAATTACACCGATAGCGACGTAACTTCGAACGGTTATTTCGACAACGTAAAAGGACTGGTAACCGGCACCAAAACCAAAGTACTCGGCACTTCAACCTGGTTAACCGCTACCAACTATTACGATGACAATTATCGCGTTATCGAATCGCTACGTGACCTGTACGACGGTTCCAACGGTAAAGAAATTGCAAGTACCCTCTACGACTTTGTAGGCAAAGTAAAACAAACCAAGCAAATCCAAAGCTTTGGCAGCACTACCACAACCGTAGAAAAATGGCTAAACTACGACCATGCCGGACGACTCACCAAGACTGAACAGGCTATTAATGGGCTTAACAGAACAACAGTAAACGACCTTACCTATAACGAAGTGGGGCAACTTGCCAACAAAAAGCTCGGAGGCAGTGCCCAAAATATCGATTACAAGTACAATATCCGAGGTTGGCTTACCCAGATTAACGACCCTGATAATATCGACAATAACAGGTTATTTGGGATGAAACTTCTTTATGATGTCCCCGATGCCAGCATGGGGGGTAGCGCTCAATTCAACGGTAACATCTCCGGTATGATCTGGAACAGCACCCAAAAGACCAAACAAGGATACGCCTTTACCTACGATGCACTGAACCGTCTTAACAGCAGCGATTATAAAACCAACAACGGCAGCGCATGGAGCGAAAGTACGGCCTATGAAGAAAAGGGCATCACCTATGATGTCAATGGAAATATAAACACCCTGGTACGTACCGACCAGGCAGGAAGTAACCTTGCCAATTATACATACAACTATAATGGCAACCAGCTACAAAGTCTAACCGGCATCGGCTCTACTTATACTTATGATGGCAATGGAAACATGACCACCGACGGCCTACGTAGTTTTTCCGTAAGCTACAACCCGTTAAATTTGCCTGAAACCATCAGCAAGGGAAGTGAAAATATTTCGTACATTTACTCGGCAACTGGCGAAAAACTGGCCAAACGAATGAAAAACAATACTTATCAATATTATGCAGGTGGTTTTGTTTACAACGATGACAAATCGTTGAACTATTTTGCCTTTGACGAAGGACGTGTAAAAAAAGTATCTTCATCCTTTAGCTACGAATACCACCTCAAGGACCACTTGGGCAATACCCGGGTTGCTTTTGAGCCAAGCAGTAGCAGCACCAATACCTTACAGGTTGCCGACTACTATCCGTTTGGAAGCTCGTTTACTCCCGTAAACCCAAATAATGATAACAAATACCTGTACAACGGCAAGGAAAAACAGGACGACGTTTTAGGTGGCACTAATCTGGATTGGTATGATTATGGGGCAAGGTTTTATGATGCGCAGATTGGGAGATGGACGACTATTGATCCGTTAGCTGAAAAATATTCTTCTATTTCTCCCTTTGTTTATTGTGCTAATAATCCAATTATATTCATCGATCCAAATGGAATGGAGTTTACAGGAGATGTTGATGCTGTTAATTCTTTGGAAAAAGATGCAAAGGATAAGGTTGATTCAGAGAAAAAAGCACAAGCTAGATTGCGTGCTAGAGCAGAAAAGAGGGCTGCAAAAGGCAAGAGCACGGCTAATATTGAGAAACGAATAGCTAAATCAGAATTTAGGGAAGAGCAATATCAGAGTACTATTAACGAAATAGGAGAAATGCGATCATCTGAAACTGTATATAACGTTAATACAAATTTTTCATCTAGTGATAGTGATGGGGATACTAAATATGCAGGAAAAAATGCTGATGGAAAAAATGTCGTTAATATAAGTGTTTCGCAATCTTACGCACAAGCAGGAGGGCTTGCTCATGAATTAGTTCATGGGTATCAGTTTGAGAAAGGTCAAATTGATTTTAGTCCGTCAGGTTCTCCTGGAGTATTGTATGATATAACAGATGAAATTAGTGCTTATCAGCGTCAATTTGCATTTACTAATAATTCCGCAATGTATAAAGTAAATGAATCATATGTAAGGGGGCTAACTAATGCTAGTGGGTCAAAATTATATAACGGATTACCCATTGGTCCATTAAATATAAATACAAGTTGGTCTTTGATACAATATTGCCATACTGGGAAATTAAGCCCAATTTTAACCCCTTATGGAAATTTACAATTACCCTATATTCATAAATAAAATGCATAAATTATTTATTCCACTTTTAAGTTTTGTAATATTTTATAGCTGCGTTCCTGTGAAGCTTTCCATTAGTGATTTTGAAGGGCAAGAATATGTTTGTGATTTAGGTAGAATGGTTGGACGGAGTATTATAAAATTTGAGAAAAAGACTTTTCTATATTCGGAAAGGGATAGTTTGTTTTTAGGTGAAGGGAAATGGAACTTTTCAGAAGATAAAAAGAGATTGATTCTAACTGGGAAAATTAGCAACAAGCATCAAAGTCCTGTAATGACAATAAACAAGGGACTAAATCTTGAGTTAATTATCAAAGGAAAATGCAAACTTGTTGGAGATAGTAAGGTTTTTATAAGAAAATGTTCCCCTAAGCTCGGCGAAAAGTTCTAAAACGGAGCAACGCTAAGCGGTCATTTGTAATGCCGCTTGAAACATGCCTGTTTTGTAAACCGACAAAAGGATAAAATAAGAAAACCGGGGCAACCCGGTTTTTCTATTTTACAGCAAAAGCTTTTTTAGCTTTTACATTTTGTATAAGATTATCAATGGTATATAGAATACAATGCTTGTCATCTTCCGGCAGGTCGTTAATGTCGTTTAAACGCTGCAACATTACAGGGTCTTTAAAAAGGTTAGCCTGTTCGGTCTCTTTTAATAAATAACCCACCGTAGTATCAATCAGTTTAGCAATTTTTTTAGCCGCTTCGATGCTTGGCAACATCTCATCGCGTTCATATTTACCGATAACAGAATAAGAAGTATTAAGAAGCTTTGCCAGTTCCTTTTGAGAAAGACCTTTAGCCTCCCTGCATTCCCTCCGCTGAGCGAAGACTAAGATTAGGTTACGAAGCTGCTCGGCGAATGTCTGTGACTTCGTCGGGCTGTGTACCGGTCTGCTGACCGGTTAATTAAAATACCGCTTTTGCAATTATAACGTAAAAGCGGTATTTTGCGTTTATGTCAACCGGCTATCAAATACGTGATCAATTCGCATTATTTATCGTACATAAATTGGAAAATATATTTTTAAAGCGGAGTGGGTGCAGTCAGGAGGCTGCCGTTTAGAACGACGAAGTTACGCTTCGCTAAACTTCGCCGAGCGGGGGTAAATTCGAACGATGTTAACTGACAGTTTCTGGTTTCGGACGTACCTTTCTCAAAATCGACACCTCCGGCCCAGTTGTTTTTAGATATTTCAGGACTACCTTGTTTTAATAAAAAAGCCATCCGGTTTCCCGAGATGGCTTTTGATATATAAAGGGTTATGAATGACTTAATAGTTTGGGAACAGTTTGAGCTGCGGATCTTCCCACAAGGTTGGGTAATCGTCGCTGAATTTTTGAAGAATGGCAGAGATAATGGTTTCGCGCATAAACTGCGATTTGTTGTCGATACGGTATTTCTGACAATACTTGTCAATCGCAGTTAACTCCTTATTGTTAAATTTAATAACTTTCCGGTTAACACGTTTTAGATCGGGTTCTCTATGGTATCTTCGTTTCACGCTTTGCTAATGTTTTGTACCGCTTAATACTACCCGCAAGATGGGGATTTTTGAAGAAAAATAAAACTATATTTCAACAACTTATTAACAGGTTATCAACAGCTAGTTTTTCGTATTCCATGCGGCTTGACGCAACATTTTAACCATTTTATTAACAGGCAGAATACCTGTAATTAACGATAGCAAACCAACAGTAAATGCGGTGCCGATAAAGTGGATTTCCCACGGATAAGCTACCAACGAGATAAACATTGTTGCTAAAGCAGATATCATTATAAATCCTAAGTAGCGGGTTATCTCGCCTAAACTTATTTTTACTTTAACAAGTTTGAACGAAAGTACAACCTGGCAAATGGCAGCTAAAAGCTGTGTTGTAAGGCTTGCGATGGCTGCTCCCACGGCTTTGTAGGCCGGAATCAGGAGAAGATTAAGCCCGATGTTGATAACAACTGCCACTACGGCCATGTAGTTGAGCTGTTTGAGGTTTCCGTTGGCCGTTAGGAGTGTCCCGAAAATATAAGTAGTCGATATGGGAATAAGCACAAGGATAAGCACAGAGAATACCTGTGCCGAATATTGGTTGTCGTGTTTATAAATTAAATCAATCAAGGAACCGCTGTTTCCATAACAACTGAAACTAAGGGCTGTTGAAAAGATGAGAATAAGCGAAAATCCCAGCTTAACCAACGAGCTGATGTCTTCCTTGCTGGCCAGAAGGCGCGAAAACATCGGGAGCAGCAGCGTGGGGAAAAGAAATGCAAACATCGAAGCTGCATCCAGAATGCGGAACGACTGAGCATAGATGCCGGCCTGCACTTTTCCGTCCGGAAGAAGACGCTCCAGCATCACGCCGTCAATGCGGGTATAGGTAGCCATCAGAAAAACGAGCAATGCATACGGAAGGCTTTGTTGGATAATCTTTCGGGCATATTCACTGTCAAAAGAAATTGAAAAACCTGAAGTTTTAAATTTTACCACCAAAGCAAGAATAACCGCAGCTAATGAATATCCGGCTAATTGAATGTACGCGAACCATTCGATCCGGAAAGGCTGGTTGATTACGTTTCCCCAAAGGATTACACTGCTAATTGCAATCATGATTCCCCTGTCGAGCACAGACATCAGGCTATCGGTGGTGTAATGCTGCAAACCACTCAGGTTCGAGCGCAGGTAAAGTACAAACGATGCCAAGAACTGGTTGATAACCAAAATAAGCAACATCCACAGTTGTCGTTTTTCGTAACCCACCAGCAAGGCTGCAGTCAGCGTAACCGCACCGTACAAAAAAGCCAGCAAAAGCCGTACAATGACAATGTTGAAATAGTACTGTTTGAATAGCCCCGGCTCGCGGGCAAGGCTCCGGTTGTTGAAATTGGTAATTCCCAGATCAAGAAAAATATTGAACAGCAGGGAGAAGTTAAGCAAGGAGAAGTAAAAACCGTATTCGCCGGAGCCTGTAAGGTTTTGAACGGTACACTCGATGCCAAACACCCAGAACGGCTTAACAAGAAGGTTTAGAATAACGAGCAGGCAAAGATTAATGAGAAACTTCTTTTTCAATTGGCCGGGGAATGGTTACTTTACAAATGTATAAATATAAGATATACGTACGCAGTACAGGTTACTGAGATATGATGTTTAAACATGACTGACTTAATTACAAAGACTGCCGATTACGTTCGGGAGCAGCTTAAGGGCGAGGCGACCGGTCACGACTGGTGGCATACGTGCCGGGTGTGGAAGATGTCGGTTCGGTTGGCCGAAAAGGAAGGTGCAGATATGACGGTGATACAGTTGGCCGCTCTGTTGCACGATATAGCCGATTGGAAATTCTCGGATGGCGACGACACCAAAGGCGAACGCATTGCTCACCAGTGGCTCGAATCATTAAATACGGACAATGCCCTGATTGGTCATGTTTGCCGGATTATCCATGACATTTCGTTTAAGGGAGCAGGTGTTTCCTCAAAAATGGAAACCATCGAAGGGAAAGTGGTTCAGGATGCCGACCGGCTCGATGCGCTTGGCGCCATAGGCATAGCACGTACCTTTGCCTACGGTGGCTATAAGGGACGCGAAATTTATAATCCGGAGATAAAGCCGGAACATCATCAGTCGTTTGAGCAATATAAGGCCAGTCAAAGCCACACGATCAATCACTTTTACGAGAAGCTTTTGTTGCTCAAAGACCGGATGAATACCTCTTCGGCCCGCAAAATAGCCGAGGAACGCCATCAATTCCTGGAAACATTTCTGGCTCAGTTTATGGACGAGTGGGAGTGCCGTTAATAATACTGACGTACATCGGTAATTACCATCCCTGCAGTACGAGCGGCTTCCATTCCTTTTTCTCCGTCTTCGAAAACCTGACAGGCCTCGGGTTCAATGCCCATCAATTCGGCACACTTCAGAAAAGTGTCGGGTTCGGGTTTATGGCGGGTTACATCGTCGGCAGTGACAATAACGTCGAAATAATCCCTCATACCAATGGCTTCGAGAATTAGTCCCGAGCTGCGTTTACCGCCGCCAGTGCCAATGCTCATGGGGATTTTACCAAAGTTTTCTTTCACAAACTGCGCCACTTTTTCAACCGGTTTAATGGTATGTGCCAGTTTGTAAAAGTGAGCTTGTTTCATGTGCATGATATCGTCAACCGAAAGGCTGCAACCGCTGTCCTGCTTAATGTATTCGGCAAATCGGCGGGTTGGCATTCCGGTCATCTTAATCATTATATCAAGCGGGAACTTGTAATTGAATGTTTTGCAGGTCTCCTCCCAACAGTGTATGTGTACGGGAATTGAGTCAGCCAGGGTCCCATCCAAATCAAAAATCAACCCTTTGACCCCGGGTTCTACTTCTGGATAAATCATTTTCTAATCCTATGAAAATTAGCTGGCAAAAATAATCAATTCCGAAGTAAATTGCTAACCTAAAATGTTTTGTAAATAAATACGGTTTCGTTTTTGTTGACAGGGTTGAGTTTATACAGCACTTTGTCGATAAATCCCGGCTCGTATTTTTTTACAAACGCCAGCTTTGGGAAGCAAGGTTTCAGGTTATTGATTCGCTCGTCCAGACGTTTGTCGCCAATAAACAGTACGTACTGAGGATATTTATCGGGATGAACGGTGAAATACCGGGCGGTATAGATGTCGTTATAATAATGTCCGGCTTCTCTTAATTTGCCAACATAGGATGAATCGGGCATTTCCGTTTTGTCGAGGTTGTAAATCGTCATCCATTTACCCGAATAGAAGTTAGGAAGCATCTGCACTCCATAGCGGTTCGAGTCTTCGGCAAGGATACGCTCAACTTTTCCTTTGTTATAGAAATAGTACATGGCCTCAATCCGTGATTTCTTGGAATAGGTGAGACTGAAAACAATCAGTAGCAGAATGTTTACCGACCAGAAAAATGCCCAGCAGCCTTTAAGAAGTTTTTGTTGTTTCTGCCAGAAGGAGGATTTGTCTGTCCATTCATTCCATCCAATAACGCCGAGCATGATGAAAAATGGCAGGATAGGCAGGATGAACCGTTCCTGTTTGTTAGGGAAATAAACATGAAAAGCCAGAAACAGTAATGTGGGTAAAAACAGGAAGGTGTATTTCTTCCAGGTATTTAAAAAGCCCCAGAAGAAGAACAGTCCGATAGGAGGCACAACCACTCCTGCCAGAACAAGAAAATACATTTCTGGACGGTCGGCTCCGTATTCGTATTTATGCTCGTTATTGTAGCGGATGTACTCGCCCAGTTCGGCAAACGGACGGTGCCAGACAAACATATCCACAATGCCCTGAATAGCCAGGATGGAAGCCACCACACCTACTCCAAAAGCAATGGTATTTTTGATGTTTCGTTTAAAAAGAAGATAAAGTCCCAACCCGAAGATGAAAACTGCTGTCTGAAAACGGATGGAAAATGCCAATCCTACAACCAGCCCCGCGAGGAGGTAATACCACAATTTGTCTTTTTTTGATTCGGCATTTAGAAGGATCCAAAAACCCATAAACAGGAACGGGATGCAAGCTACCTCCATTAAGTTGCGGACACTTAAAAATGGCATGGCCCACAGCACGGCAAGCAACAACCCCGCCTGACGGGCATTCTTTTTATTCGAGAGTTTTTCGGTAATCTTATACCCTAACACTACTACAATTAGCGAGAACAGTGCATGCAACAGCCGTACAAGTAACATCTTAATTTTAGGGTCGGCAATGCCCAGGAAATTGAACAAACTGAAAAGAAGGTAGTGCAGCCCAACATAAAAGAAGCTATGCCCCGAAGGGATGGGCGTAGCATTCGGGTTGGCGGCTATCTGACTTTTAGGGAGCCAGTCGTTATAATCGGTGCCATCGGCCCATGACTGCGAGGCTTCGATAACCAGAAAATGATCGTCGTGAAAGCCATAGCCCTGTGAAAAGAATGCAGCCAGAAGCCTTACAAATACGGCAATGATTATGATTGATTGAAGTGGTTTTTCGTTCCAGAGTTGTTTAATGATGGCTCTCGTCATGGTTATCGTATTTTCGTCAAAGTAAATACAAATCTTTTTATGAACCGTGTTCCGGTCTTAAACTAATTTCTTGTTTACTTTGTAACGTTCAATAATGATGGTTTATTACTTCTTTGTAATTATCTAGTTTCAGGTAAATGAAAATTTGGTTTCTTGCTTTAGGTCTTTTTTTTGTCATGCGGGCAAACGGACAAACTCCGGGCGATTCTGTCCGTCAATCTTACCCGGTACTTGAAGTTACTCCTCACTTGGGTTATATCGTAAAGAATTCAGGCCAGGTGCCCGAGAGCAAGAGGACGATGTTTGTGGAGTTTAATCCTTCGGTGCAGACCAACGGAAGCCGCGAGTGGCATCACATCTTTGGATTTCCGCGCATTGGTTGCTCGCTGATGGCCGGAGACCTTGGTAACTCCCGCGAGCTGGGGCATTTTTGGGGCGTGGCGCCCAACATCACTTTTAACACGTTAAACCCGAAATGGTATTCGCCACGGGTTACACTGGGGCTTGGCCTGGCATATTTTAACCGGCCTTATAACGAAACTGAAAATCCTTTGAATTTCTATATAGGTTCGCATATAACGGCACTGGCCACCAGCGCTGTGTTTGTTGAGCCTGCCATCAATAGTCAGTTTAGCCTTAAAGCCGGAATTCGCGTGGTTCACTGCTCCAACGGGCATTACCAGGTTCCTAACCTTGGGTTGAATATGCCGTCGGTGTTTTTTGGGATTGTATATACACCTAATGGCACGCCCGAAGTGCGGCGGCGGAATATTCTGGTTCCTCCATCAAAACTGAAGTTTAACCTTCGTCTTGGCATTGGGGTTAACGAACTGGCCCGCACGTTTGGTCCTGCCGGAACTTCGAAGTATGCAATTTATATGACCGACGTCTACGTATCGCGACGGGTAGGGAAGGCCAGTAACCTTCAGCTTGGCCTTGAAATGAAATACTATAACGGTTTTTATCAATACATAAAACGAAACAATCTTTTTGAACGTGATTGGACACAGAAATCGACTGTTTTCGGTTTTTTTGTGGGGCATGAACTCCTCATTAACCGTTTCAGCTTATTAACTCAGGGCGGGATAAATCTGTATAACGAATTTTACGATAAATACATTCAGCAGTATAAAAGCGAAAAGGGGTTACAGGCCGACCTGAAAAAACTCATTAGCACACGGCTTGGCGTGCAGTATTACCTGTTCAACCCGGCTTATGCCACCCGAAACAACATTTTTATTGGCGGTTATATCAAGGCTAATTTCGGAATGGCCGATTTTATTTGTACGCAGGTGGGTTTTGTGTTTTAAAGAATTGCCCCAAACAATGTGTAAATGGCGGCAAAAAACTCAGGCACGACTTTCCGGGGGTGTTATTTGCTTCAAAAAAAGTCAGGCAGCATATATACAGGGTGTAATTCATTCTAAAAAAAGTCAGGCGGCACTTATACAGGGTGTGATTTACTTCCCAGAAAGTCAGGCGACCCATATACAGGGTGGGTAAGCCTTCCTGAAAAGTCAGGCAAGTCTTTACAGGGTTGGAATGTCTTCAATGAAAAAATTACCCGTTCAACAGCTCCTCTGCCGGGTCCCAGAATAATTTTTCGAAATCGACAACCCGGTCGTCTTCAATCGTTATTCCTTCACTTTCCAACAACTGCTGCATCACATTGGCTCCGCCAAAGTGGACTTTACCGGTAAGCAATCCGTTACGGTTAAGCACGCGATGTGCAGGGACATCCGAAAAGTTGTGACACGAATTTAATGCCCATCCAACCATTCGCGACGATTGCGGCGAGCCCAGGCATTTGGCAATTGCTCCGTAGCTGGTTACCCGTCCGTAAGGGATAAGCCTTACCACGTCGTAAACCTGGGCAAAGAAATTGTCGTTATTCGTCGTCTTCGTTCTGTGGGGGTTCGATGAAGGTGTCATGTCCGTCGAGGGTAAAACGCAGGTATTTTATGGTCATCCCTTTGGCTGTAAACAAAGCCTCATAATGAGTTTTTATCGACAGCAGCACTTCTTCGTTTAAATTGGAATTGTACAAATCGGCGGTGCTGAATTTTACATCGAGGCCGTTATGGCTGCAAAGCGCGCAGGTATAATTGTACAGAAGGGTATTGTCGGTTTTGAGATGGATAATTCCCGAAGGCTTGATAAACTTTTTGTACGAAGCCAGGAAGATGGATGAGGTAAGCCGCTTTTTGGCGCGGATGCGTTTTTCCTGCGGGTCGGGAAAGGTAATCCAGATTTCGGAAATTTCGCCCGGGGCAAAAAACGAAGCGATATGTTCGATGCGGGTGCGCAGAAATCCTACATTTTTAAGACCGGTGTTAATGGCATGCGAAGCGCCTTTCCACATCCGGGAGCCTTTAATGTCGACGCCCAGGAAATTTTTGTCGGGATAGCGTTCGGCCAAACCAGTGGAATATTCGCCCTTACCACAGCCAAGCTCCAAAACAATGGGATTGTCGTTTTTAAAGAACTCGGAATTCCACTTTCCTTTCAGTTTGTAATCTTTATTTAAAACCTCGTCGAGGTGCGGTTGTACAACGTTTTCGAAAGTTGCCATCTCGGCAAACTTTTTCAGCTTGTTCTTTGCCACTTGTAATAACTAATTAAATTTTCTTAATACTTAGTACCAGATACTGTGTGCTTTTTCTATTTAACCCGTTCCACTTTAATACCGATATCCTTTATTCCGGTGAGGTTGTCGTCGCGCATGGCCTGTACAAATTCCATGTGGTATTTCCCGGAATATGGGAAACGGATATTTTGTTTGATGATGCGTTCGTAGCTCCAGATACCAGCCAGCCCGCGTCCGTACCATTTACCTTTTTCATCGGCTAGGGTGAGCTCTATGGTGTCTTTTTTTACGGCACCTTTGGGCGAGCGCGTGGTAACGAAAATAAACAGATTGCTATAAGGATACTCCTCGGTATTGCGAAGCGTTATATAGATATTATGTCCGTTGATGGTATCGGTAACCGGAATATCGAACCCGATAGCCTGTTTTTTGCTCCAAGCCCCGCTTTCGATGGAATGTGTGTTCTCATAAACACTGTCGATGTTGCAGGCCGGGAGCAATAAAATAAGAAGAAACAGACCGATAATGCTATTCTTTATTCTCATTTCCCCGTGGTTTCTTAGTTATATTCCTGTTGGGATTATTCCCCCTGTTCCGGTTTTGATTCGGATTAGGTCTTGGCCCCTGGTTTGGGGTCGAATTTTGCGGAGCCGTTGAGGTTTGCTCCGGAGCAGCATTCTGTCCCTGGCTTTGTTCGGGATTGCCGTTCCTGTTACCTCCTTTTTTCTTTTTCTTACGGCGGTCTTTATTCCGACTGTCCTCAAAACGGGTAATGCTATCACTGCCAACCGGGCTTTGATAATCGAGTGGTTTAGCAACAACCGGTTCGTTGGCGGCATCGAGCAGACTCTTTACTTTTATGCCTTTTTTGTTAAGCTCGATAATTTCTTTCACGCGGTCAACCGACACCGGGGTGAGGTTAACAGCCTCGTCCTTGCTGAAGGAGTACCACATGATACGGCGGAAAATATCGGTTTTCTGATGAAAAGCGGTTCCGTCGAATATTTCGAGGGCGATAGATGTTTCGGGAAAATCCTGCTGGGCGTCGAGATACGTTTTTAATTCGTAGTTGAGGCAGCATTTCAGTTTGCCGCACTGACCGGCAAGTTTCTGAGGGTTTAACGACACTTCCTGGTAACGGGCCGAGTTGGTGGTTACCGAAACGAAGTTGGTGAGCCAGGTGGAGCAGCAAAGTTCGCGTCCGCAAGTGCCGATGCCTCCAGTACGGCCGGCTTCCTGACGTGCCCCGATTTGCTTCATCTCAATACGAACCCGGAATTCTTCGGCATAAACCTTGATGAGTTCGCGGAAGTCAACGCGGTCGTCGGAGATGTAATAAAAGATGGCTTTGGTTTTGTCGCCCTGATATTCTACGTCGCCAATTTTCATGTTGAGGTTAAGGCGAACCGCAGCTTCGCGGGCTTTAAGCATGGCCGGCATTTCGAGCTCGATGGCCTGGTACCATTTTTCGAGGTCAACGCCTTTGGCTTTGCGGTATATTTTTTTGATGTCGTCTTCGTTGACAAAGGAAATTCCGTTGCGCTTCATCTGGCGGCGGGCCAGTTCGCCGGTAAGCGAAACAACGCCAATGTCGTGGCCGGGCGAAGCTTCTACGGCAATAATATCGCCTTTGATTAATCGTAATTTGTTAACATTTTTATAATATCCTTTGCGGGTATTTTTAAAACGTACTTCTACGAGGTCGCACTCGATACCGGCCGCAGGAATATCGTCGAGCCAGTTGCATGTGTCCAGCTTGTTACAGCCGGTAAGCGGTTTGGGTTCTTTGTCTGGTAATTCGCCGGTTGCATTAAAACATCCGCGGGTGCAGCATATATATTGATTGTCCATTTATTCCTTTAAAATAAAGTTAAATTTCGCAAAATTAATCAAACCCACATGATTAACAAGAGGTAAACCTGCCGAAATGTTCTCCAAAAGCTACACATGTTGTAACCGGGGGCAAGTGTTTGCTATTTTTTTATTAGTTTGATAAGCTTTAGTGACAAATCGAGAAAAATGATTTTATCGCTACCGTTGGCTTCGATATGATACTGGGCTTTATTGAGTTCCTCTACCATACGAAAGATATTGTCCTGATTAATGTACGGAAAAAATTTCGACGAAAATTCGTTCTCTTTCTGGGTTAACAAAGCCAGTTCGGGAACCTGACAGTTCATCACAAAATTTTCACGAAGCATCCGCAGCGTGTAGGTCAGAAAGCTTTTTTGACGTTCTCGGCCAATACCGGTTACGGTTTCGCACCATTTTAAAAGCCCGAGCACATCTTTGGTCCAGCAAAGGCGCATGAGGCTGATAAACCGGTCGAGGTTAAAGCCGTTTTCTTCGTCGCTTTCCATCACCCGCAGGGCTGTAATGTAGCTTCCATCCGACAGATGGACAATGTCGAGTAATTGCTGTTCCGGAAGATTGTATTGCTGTTTGAGGTATGCGAGCAAATCGTCATCGTTGATTTTGGGAACTTTTATCAACTGGGTACGCGAGAGGATGGTTTGAAGCATCAATCCGGTATTTTCCGAAACCAGCAGGAATACCGTTTTTTCAGGCGGTTCTTCGAGCATCTTCAGCAATTTGTTGGCTGCAATGATGTTCATCCGCTCCGGAAGCCATATAATCATCGCCTTATATTCCGCTTCAAACGTTTTGAGGTTCAGTTTGCGGATAATTTCCTGACTTTCGTTTTTGCTGATATTTCCTTGCTTGTTTTCGAGATCAATTTCTCCATACCACTGAAATAAACTGAAATATGGCGATTTGAGCAACAGCGTCCGCCACTGTGCGATGAAGTCGTCGCTTACCGGATCTTTAGTTATAGTTTTGTTGGTAGCTACCGGAAAAACAAAGTGCAGATCGGGATGAATTAATTTCTGAAATTTATTGCACGACGAGCATACCCCGCACGAATCCTCGGAAGTGCGATTTTGACAATTGATGTACTGGGCATACGCAATGGCCAGTGCGAGGGTTCCGCTACCTTCGGGGCCAAGCAAAAGCTGGGCATGGGCGATACGGTTTTCGGCAACCGACTGAATGAGCCGTTGCTTGACCTGTTGCTGCCCGATAATGTCCTTAAATTGCATGTTTTATGTTTGAGATTCCGGTAAAAGTTAATCAGTTGCAAAGGTAAAAGTTTTTAGCTCGAAGACTTTCCTGGTTCTAAAAACTTGAAAAGACTTTCTGTTATTTAATTCACATTAAAATAGTCTCAATTTTATGAGGTAACCCAATTTTGTTTTACTTTTGTGACTTTCGAAATCAAATTAAATCTCAACAATATGCAAACTATTGACAAGTACAATTTTAGCGGAAAGAAAGCCATTATCCGCGTGGATTTCAACGTTCCCCTCAACAAACAAACTTTTGAAGTAACCGACGATACCCGTATCCGTGGAGCTTTACCTACTATTAATAAAGTGCTTAGCGACGGTGGTTCTGCTATTCTGATGTCGCACCTTGGCCGTCCGGATGGAAAAGTTCAAGAAAAATTTTCGATGAAGCACATCATCGCTGCTGTTGAAAAGAACCTTGGCAAGAAAATAATTTTTGCTGGCGACTGCATGGGCGAAGAAGCTAAGAAAATCACTGCTTCGATGAAACCCGGTGATGTTGTATTACTCGACAACCTTCGTTTTTACGAAGAAGAAGAAGGTAAACCTTACCACCTCGGCGAAAATCCTACCGACGACGAAAAGAAAGCCGGTAAAGCTAAGGTTAAAGAAAGCCAGAAAGCTTTTGTTAAACAACTTGCAAGCTATGCCGATTGCTATGTAAACGATGCATTCGGAACTGCACACCGCGCACACGCTTCAACTGCGCTTATCGCCGAATATTTCCCTAACGACAGCATGTTCGGTTTTCTTATCGAAAGCGAGCTTAAAGCAATGGACAAAGTTCTTCAGGCTGCCGAAAAACCCTTCACTGCTATCATGGGCGGTGCTAAAGTTTCGGACAAAATCCTCATCATCGAGAATCTCCTCGACCGTGTTGATAACCTCATCATTGGTGGTGGTATGACGTATACTTTCATCAAAGCTCAAGGCGGAAACATCGGAAAATCGATTTGTGAAGCTGATAAACTCGACCTCGCTCTCGACATTTTGAAGAAAGCCAAAGAAAAAGGTGTAAAAGTTTACATCCCTACCGATGCTGTTAATGCCGATGCATTCGATGCTAACGCTAATACCAACATCTCGAAAACCAACGAAACTCCTGAAGGTTGGATGGGTCTTGACATTGCCGACGAAACCATCAAAACGTTCAGTAATGTTATCGAAAACTCCAAAACCATCCTCTGGAATGGTCCTATGGGCGTATTCGAAATGGACAAATTTGCCAAAGGAACCACATCGGTAGCTCATGCTATTGCCAGTGCAACTGAAAAAGGTGCTTTCAGCCTTATCGGTGGTGGTGACTCTGTTGCTGCAATCAACAAAAATAAACTGGCTGATAAAGTTAGTTACGTATCGACCGGTGGAGGTGCTATGCTCGAATACATGGAAGGTAAAGTTCTTCCCGGTATCAAAGCTATCCGTGGATAATTATCTCTTTTATATTTTTGAGAAAGCCCCAAATCGGGGCTTTCTTTGTTTTAGTCAACCCCTTATAGTTAAACAATGGCCGAACAGATAGTACAGCGCGAGTACATTGCCCGAATTAATAAAGTGCTGGATTATGTTGAAAATAATCTGAGTCAATCATTTACCTTGGACGAGCTGGCGGATGTCGCCAATTTTTCAAAATATCATTTTCATCGAATATTTATGGCGTTAACCGGCGAAACACTTTTCCAGTTTATAACGCGTGTCCGGATTGAACGCGCCGCCGATATGTTGTGTTATAAGTTGGACAAGTCAATTCAGGAAATTGCTATGGATTGCGGTTTTAATGATGCCTCGGTATTTGCCCGTAATTTTAAAAAACGCTTTAATATTTCCGCATCAGCCTGGCGCGAAAATAAGAACCAATATGCAAATAGCAATTTGAGTCAAGTGCTTAGCAATATTAAACAAGATAGGCTAGGGGCTTCGTACTACCTTAGCGATGAAAATTTTAAACTATTTCATCGTATGAAGACTAAACCAACAATTGAGATTAAGGATTTGCCGGAAATGCCGGTAGCTTACGTCCGTTCAACCGGACCGTATAAAGGAAACAGCCAACTATTTGAAGGAATGTTTGCCAAACTATGCGGGTGGGCCGGACCCCGTAATTTGCTTGGATCGGGAACTAAAACTATTATCGTTTATCACGATAATCCAGACATTACTGAAGAGGAAAAACTCCGTGTCAGTGCTTGTGTTCCAGTTCCTGCGGATACAGCTGTCAATGGCGAAATCGGGAAGATGGTCATCCCGGCTGGAAAGTATGCCATGGGACGATTTGAGATTGGTACCGACGGCTTTCAGGATGCTTGGGGCTATATGTGTGCAGATTGGCTTGTTAATAGCGGTTATCAACCGGACGACCGTCCGTGCTTTGAACTCTATCATAACGACCACCGTCAGCATCCTGAGGGAAAATTTATTCTCGATATTTGTATCCCGGTAAAACCATTATAATTTAACGAAGGAGGCAGTCAAAGCCTCCTTTTTGTTTAAAGTTTCTCCGCTATTTCTCAGAACATTTCTGCCTGAGATGTTATTTATTCCCAATTCGGACATACGAGTATTAATATTTTTAGTAGTTTTGAACTATTCTAAATACACATTGTTGTCCTTCTGACAAGTGTTTAAACATGCTGCAAATCAATATTATCGAAACTAATTCAACCCGTTGCTTTCTTCAAGAACGATGTCAAAGTTGTTGAAGGCAGTACTTGTACGTTTTTTATTTCACGTTTCTTTTATATTGATTATCAATAAATATTGCCATGAGCCCGTCTAAAAGTTTTCCCAAAAAGATATTGCAACAAAACCAGTTGTTTTGCAACGAGGTTCCTTCGCTTGCTAAAACACAGCATTTCATCAACGATTTAGTAAATTTTCTTTTTCCGATACGCGTTGACCGTAACATCAGCCTTTTGCAGGTTGAAGCAAAGTGGGAAGATCTTCATCATCAATTTAGGGAACTGGTTACTCCTTTTGGCCCCAAATTGAACAAAACCGGGGATGAAATTACCATTGAATTTTTTGAACAGATCCCTGCTATCCACGAACGGCTCATAAAAGATGCTGATGCTTATGTGGTTTTCGACCCGGCAGCCAAATGTCGCGAAGAAGTAATCCTTTGCTATCCGGGATATTATGCACTTTCTATTTACAGGCTTTCGCATGTTCTCTACCAGATGAACGTTCCGGTACTATCGCGCGTCATTTCGGAATATGCACATGCCAAAACCGGTATTGATATTCATCCCGGGGCTAACATTGGCAAACGTTTGTTTATCGACCACGGAACCGGTATCGTCATCGGTGAAACCACAATCATCGGCAACAACGTAAAAATTTACCAGGGCGTAACGCTCGGAGCTTTATACGTTGGGAAAGAGCTTGCCAACAAGAAACGACATCCTACCATTCAGGACAACGTTATTGTTTATGCCGGAAGTACCATTCTTGGTGGGGAAACAATCATTGGACATGATACGGTTGTGGGAGGGAACTCTTGGATAACCGAAAGCGTGCCTCCATTTTCGGTTGTTTCGCATAAACCTGTTGTTGTTATTCGCGACTCTAAAAAGTACGTCGAACCAATAAATTTTGTAATTTAACCTCAAAACCTGACAAGTCTCTTAAATGTGTCAGGTCATCTCAATATAAAAGTTATGAAAATTAACAACATTTTAGAAAGCATTGGCAATACCCCTCACTTGCGGGTACAGCGCCTTTTTCCTGCCGATTATGAGGTATGGGTAAAACTCGAACGCTTTAATCCCGGCGGGAGTATCAAGGATCGTATTGCTCTTTCGATGGTTGAAGATGCCGAACAGAAAGGTATCTTGAAGCCCGGTTCGGTAATCATTGAACCAACTTCCGGGAATACCGGTATTGGCCTGGCGCTGGTAGCAGCGGTAAAAGGCTATAAACTTATCCTGGTAATGCCCGAATCGTTCAGCATCGAACGTCGACGGCTGATGGCTGCTTACGGAGCATCGTTTGAGCTTACACCGCGCGAAAAGGGAATGAACGGAGCGCTCGAAAAAGCTGCGGAACTTGTGCAAACCATCCCCAATGCCTGGATGCCTTCGCAATTTGACAACCCGGCTAATATCGCCATTCACAAGTCTGCAACAGCACAGGAAATAATAAATGACTTCCCCGAAGGCTTTGATGTACTTATCTCTGGCGTAGGAACCGGCGGACACCTTACCGGCGTTGCCGAAGTACTCAAAGAAAAATGGGCTAACCTCAAAGTGTTTGCGGTGGAACCCGAAGCTTCCCCGTTTATCAGCGAAAAGAAATTTGCCCCGCACCCTTTGCAGGGAATCGGGCCTAACTTTATTCCGGGCAACCTGCATACCGAAGTTTTAGACGGAGTTATTGCTATCGGGAAAGAGGAAGCTTACGAATACACTCGTCAGATGGCTCAACTCGAAGGTGTTTTTGTAGGTATATCGTCGGGCGCATCGCTTGCGGCCGTTGCCAAGAAAATTCAGGAGCTGCCTAAAGGCTCACGAATTCTTACCTTTAACTACGATACCGGCGAACGTTATTTATCCATCGAAGGATTGTTCTAAAGGAATATAAAAGAATATAAACGCAAAGACGCGGAGTCCAAAGATACACTTTGTGGCTCCGCGTCTTTGCGTTTATTATATCATTTATTCCGGCTGATAACCAAAATCGTCCAGAAGATTTCCTTTAGAGGATGCTTCAACGGCCAGTTTATCGCACAGGTTGTTTTCTTTATTGGTAGAATGGCCTTTTACCCACACAAAATTTACCTGGTGTTTGCGATAAATTTTTAGAAAACGCATCCACAGATCGGGGTTTTTTTTCCCGGCAAAGCCTTTCTTCTCCCAACCGAAAACCCATTTCTTTTCTACGGCATCCACCACATACTTAGAATCAGTGTAAACCGTAACCTGACTGTTCTCGTTTTTCAACAATTCGAGCGACACAATCACGGCCAGCAATTCCATTCGGTTGTTGGTGGTGAGCTTATAGCCTTGCGACAGTTCTTTGCGGTGCGGACCGGCAATCAATACGGCTCCGTATCCTCCGGGGCCCGGGTTTCCCCGCGAAGAACCATCGGTATAGATGATTATTGGTGCAGACATTTAGGCGCGACTAAGCAATTAAGTGTAAAATTTTTTTAAAGTTCCTTGGAAATTAAGGGGACTATCTAATTTAAAGTCATTTCATCAACCAGGTATTTAGCTCCGGCAAACTTGTCCATCACAAATAGGACGTATCGAATATCCACACAGATGGTTTTCTGCACATCTGGTTCGTAAATAATGTCGCCGCTCATGGCTTCCCAGTTACCGTCGAAGGCTAATCCGATAAGTTCACCGTTAGCATTAAGTACCGGGCTTCCGGAATTACCGCCGGTAATATCGTTGTTGGTGGTAAAACAAACCGGCATCTCGCCGTTTTTGCCATAAATGCCATAATCCTTCGCCTGGTAAAGTTGTTTTAATTTTGCCGGGACAATAAACTCGTTGTTAGTGGAATCTTCTTTTTCCATTACGCCTTTCAGGGTTGTTTTATAATCGTAAAACACGGCATCGCGTGCTTTATAATCGCCAACTTTTCCGTAGGTAAGGCGCATGGTAGAATTTGCGTCGGGGTAGAAAATTTTATCCTTGTTCATTTCCTGCAAACCTGCAATATACAAACGGTCGCAAATTTTTAACTGATTTTCGAAAGATGTATACAAATCCTGCATTTGCCAATAGGCTTGCGCTACGGCCACGGAAGCAATAAATACAGGGTCTTTTTCAATCGTTTTAACCTTGGGGTTATCCAGAAAAGCCATCAGCTTCTTCTCATCGGCAAACATCGATTTTTCAAAAAGATTATCAACATACTTTTTATAATCACCCTTATATTTTTTCTGAATATCGGTAAGAAAAGAAGGATGCAGTTCCGGCTTTACGTTTTCGTAAAAAAGGCGAAACATAACTTCGGACACCTTTTTATCGGTGGGAGCATTGTAATCTTTATAAAATTTCCGGGATTTTTCGCGTAAGCTGTTCGTCAGTTCTTTGAGCTTTTCGGGGTCGTTAGATTTTAATTTCAGGAAACCGTACAATTCCAGAAACGGCAACGGTAAGGAAAGAATTTCAGAACCTTCCAGCAATGCTTCGCTCAGGTACATCATGGCTTGTTCGTAATCTTTGCGGTTAAGGATAGTCTTATCGATGGTATTCAGAACGTTCCCGTATTTTTGTTTTCGGTCGGCATCGGCATTTACCCAATTTTGGAATAGAGCCTCCTGTACCTGTTTTTTTTCGATAACCTGGAGGTTTACAATTCCTTTATCCTGACCAATGGAATTTTTCCAATAGTTTGAGGAGCGGCTGTACTTGTCAGAATATTTAATCCGGATGGCAGGGTCGGCGTTCATATCGGCCATCAGTATGTTGAGGCGGGCGGTACGTACTTTGATGCGTGCCGGGTTTTCGAGTTCAAGCAATTCCTTAACCCCATAAGATGTCATATAGCGTTGGGTGCTTCCGGGATACCCGATAACCATAGTGTAATCATCCTTTTCGACACCTTTTAACGATACGGGAAGGTATTTTTTAGGTTTAAGAGGAATGTTGTCTTTAGAATAAGGGGCCGGCTTTCCGTCGGGACCTGAATATACGCGAAAAACACTGAAATCGCCTGTATGACGGGGCCACATCCAATTGTCGGTATCGCCGCCAAATTTACCAATTGACGATGGCGGAGCTCCTACCAACCGTACATCGGTGTATTTTTCGTACACCAGCAGGTAAAAGGCATTGCCTCCATAATATTCTTGCACATCGGCCTGATAGTGCGTTCCGGCAATAGCGTCGATCACCAGTTTACGTGTAACCGCAGCAATGGCGGTGTCGCGTTCGGCTTCAGTCATTTTGGACGTAAGTTTTGGAAGTATCTTTTTTGATACATCTTCAATCCGTATCAGGAAAGTGACAGACAAATCGGGCATGCAGAGTTCCTCGCTTTTCGATTTTGCCCAGAAACCATTGGACAGGTAATCGTGTTCGACCGTTGAAAAATACTGAATAGCATCGTATCCGCAGTGATGATTTGTGAGAATAAGTCCTTGGTTTGAAACAATTTCGGCGGTACATCCTTCGCCAAACAAAACCACCGCATCTTTTAAGCTCGATTTGTTGACACTGTAAATGTCTTCGGCTGAAAGTTTACAGCCGAGACTGTGCATTTTATTAATATTTAGCTCACTCACTAAATTAAGCAGCCACATACCTTCGTCGGCATGAAGGCAGGGCGAAACAAGAATAAAAAGAGCAGCCAGGAATGAACGTAGTTGTTTCATTATGTCATTATGGTTTATATCATTATACAATTTAAAGTTTAGCTTCGCCGGTTTAACCTATCCGTTTGAGCGATGCCATATAAAATCCGTCAAACCCGTCTTCGGGCGAGATGGATAATTCTTCGGTCAATTCAAATTTTTCGGGTTGACGCTCCAGAAACTTTCGAACCTGCAACATATTTTCGGAAGGCATGATACTGCATGTACAATACACCAAACGCCCGCCTGATTTGGTCATCCGGCTGTAACGGTTCAGAAGGTCTTCCTGCGTTTTAAGCAAGTTTTCAAAATCAGAGGGTTGCAGCCTCCATTTTATCTCCGGGTTACGTTTTAAAACCCCGAGTCCGGAACAAGGCACATCGAGCAAAACAAGATCAGCACTGTCGTATAGCCGTTTTATCACTTTGGTGGATTCAATCGGGCGCGGCTCAATAATTGAAATTCCGGCACGGCGAACCCGTTTTTTCAAGGTTTCGAGCTTGGAAGGATAAAGGTCGAGCGCAATGATGCGGCCTTTGTTCTGCATTAGGGCTGCAAGGTGAAGCGTTTTACCTCCGTTTCCGGCACAGGCGTCGATAACACGCATACCGGGTTGAGGATTGGCAAATTGCCCGGTCATTTGTGAGGAAGCATCCTGCATCTCAAACAGCCCTTCTTTGAATTCGGGAAGATGAAAGACATTCAGTTTCTTTTTTATCACCAATCCGTCGGGAGCATTGGTACACAATTCGGTAGTAACGTCTTTTTGATCGAGTTGGGACTTGAGTTGTTCCTTCGTAATTTTCAGGGTATTGACCCGAAGTACTTGGGCTGGCTCACGGTTCAGGGCTTTGAGGATATGGGGCCAGCGTTCGCCAAGTTCGGCAGCGCCAAGTTTATCAATCCAATCGGGTACGGAATGTTCGATAGCACGGTTTTTGGTAAGCTCATCATGCAACGATTGGATCGTTTCGGATTTAATCCTTTTAAATACCGGCCAGACAGGCAGCGTATTTCCGGTGATTATCCAGGCAATTCCGGCTATTTTCATGAAGTCGGTATGCTTTCCTAATTCTGCGCGGTTATAAATTTCGGATAAAAGTCGCCAGTTGCGAATTATGTAATTAACCCACTCAACAATAAATGCCTTGTCCGTTTCGCTTAAGAAATGGTTTTTTCTGAAAAAGGCCTCGAATGCTTTATCCGAATGCTGTCCGTCAACCATAACCGCAACGGAAATATGGGCAACAGCCTCAAAATTTTTTATAGAAATTGTCAACGTTTAAAATTTTGGTAAAAATAACGGTTCCGTTAAAATAAACGTGGTTAATTTATCAATTTGAAAAATTAAACGTCAATACGTTCTTAATAAAGACTATAAGGCTTTTTGATATCCTGATTATTTAAATATTTTTAAGAAATTATACCCCGAGTATTTATTAATTTTGAAGCCCGATTCCGGCGACGTCAAAAAAAATTGTTATTTTGATAACTTTTAAGAAATCGCTGATTTACAAAATTGGGCATTCAATCTAAAGCAATTCACTAAGTATTAAACAGATGGAAAGAATTAACAAACCGGTAAGAAGATACATGACGTTGTTTCTGGCAGTTGGGCTAGCCGGAGTGCTGGCATCTTACACCTATTGCAACCGCGAGAATAAGAACCAGATTTTGCTTGAACTGGTAAGCCAGGTTCTCATTCACTATCATTTCAGCCCGCTCGAAATTAACGACGATTTTTCCACCAAAGTCTATAATCTTTACCTCAAACGGCTCGATTATAACAAGCGGTTCTTTACCAAAGAAGATCTGAAAAAGCTCGATGATTACAAAACCAAAATCGACGACGAGATAAACAATCGTAGCACCGAATTTTACGATGTTACCAACGAGATGTACAATAAAAACATCGCTAAGGTAAAGGCATATTACACTGAAATACTCGAAAAACCGTTTACTTTCGATGATAATGAAACGTACCAAACCGATCCGGATAAGACCGACTTTCCGCAGGATGATGCCGCGTTAAAGGAAGCTTGGCGGAAATCGTTGAAATATCAGGTGCTTACCCGGGTTAATGATGCGCTGAGCGCTCAGGAACTGGCCAAAGCCGACACTACGCCTAAAAAATCGGTGGCTGAGCTGGAAGCCGATGCCCGCAAAAAGGTATTGAAACTTCAGGATACATGGTTTAAGCGCCTTGGCCAGCTTTCGGATATGGACCGTTTTTCTATTTTCCTGAATGCTATTACCGGGGTGTATGATCCGCACACCCAATATCTGGCGCCCGAAGACAAAGAAAATTTTGATATGTCGATGTCCGGACAACTCGAAGGTATTGGTGCTCAACTTCAGGAGGATGAATCGGGCTATACCAAGGTTCTCAGCATTGTTCCCGGTAGTCCGTCGTACTTGCAGGGCGACCTTAAAGCCGGCGATAAAATCATGAAAGTTACCCAGGAAAAACAAGACCCTGTAGACATTATAAACATGCCTATTAGCGATGTAGTAAAACTAATCCGTGGTAAAAAAGGCACTAAAGTAACGTTGACCGTGAAAAAGGCTGATGGCTCTGTCAAAAATATAACTATTACCCGCGATGTGGTTATCCTCGAAGAAACCTTTGCCAAATCGGCGCTTGTTGATGGGCCTACGGGAAAAATCGGGTACATCTACCTGCCAAAATTTTATCAGAACTTTAACGATGCCGACGGAGCTTCGTGCGCCGAAGACGTTGCCAAGGAAGTAGAAAAACTCAAAAAGGAAAACGTAGGTGGCATTATCCTCGACTTGCGGAACAATGGCGGTGGCGCCCTTGGCGATGCCGTTAAAATGGGAGGTTTGTTTATCAGCCAAGGACCCATTGTACAGGTAAAAACGAAAGCTGGAGCACCCAATATTCTTAAAGATACCAATCCTGCCATTCAATACGGAGGCCCATTAGTTGTGATGGTTAACAGTTTCAGCGCTTCGGCTTCGGAAATTCTTGCCGCAGCCATGCAGGATTACCACCGTGCTGTCATTATCGGGACTACTACTTTTGGTAAGGGAACTGTACAAAACCAGCTGAACCTCGACGATTTTGTACCTGGCATGAACCAGAAAATTGGTCCGCTGGGAGGAATGCTGGTTACCATTCAGAAATTTTATCGCATCAATGGCGGTGCAACCCAGCTTAAAGGCGTAACTCCCGACATTGTTCTTCCCGACCCGTTTAGCGAAGTTGAAACCGGCGAACGCGAACAGGATTACTGTATGCCTTGGAACAAAATAAATCCGGCTACTTATACCACTTGGACGGCTACTCCCAAAATGGCACAAATCATCCAGAAAGAGAATGTGTTGGTTGCGGCTGACCCTAATTTTGCTATTATTAAAGAGCAGGCAATGGAGTTGCACAAACGTAAAAACGAAACAATCATTACCTTAAATCTTGAAAAATATAAACTTCAGGAAAAGGAAATTCAAAACAAAAGCAAACGTTTTGAAGAACTTGCTAAAAAGGATATAGGATTGAAGGTTCATTCCCTGACTGCAGATATTAGTAAAATGGATGGAGATACCGCTAAAATTGTAAGGAATACGAACTGGATTAAAGATCTCTCGAGAGACTTGTACCTCAAAGAAGCAGTACAGGTTGTAGCTAAGATAGAAAAATCGAAATAACCTTTTCTAATTATGGTTTGTGATTTTTTGTTTGTCAGCTTTGTGTAAGCAAAGCAAAAAGGAAGGCCAAAAGCCTTCCTTTTCTTTTATATCCTTTTAAATTAATTGCCGATATTATTATTCTTATTTCGCACACTTTCGGCGAGAGCCTTATGCTTGCGCTATAGTGCTTAAAATGCCGCCATCAGCAGGTTTATATCCTGCGAAGGGATGCCAAGGCGGTTGCCGATTGTAAGGCTGGTTAAAATGCCATTATACAGGTAAACTCCGTGACGTAATCCAAAATCTGATTTTAGGGTTGGGGTTAATCCTCCGGATTCAGCTATGTCCAAAAGGAGTGGGCGCAGAACATTGCTTAGTGCAATGGAAGCCGTGCGGGCCACGCGTGAAGGGATGTTCGGTACACAATAATGGATAACATCGTGTTTGGTAAATACAGGGTTGCCATGGTCGCGGCATTCGGATGTTTCGAAGCATCCGCCCTGGTCGATACTGATATCTACTATAACAGACCCTTTTTTCATTCCGGCAACAATATCTTCGGTAACTATAAAGCGCGAGCTTAAATCGGTAAAGTGCATGGCTCCAATAACCACATCGGCCGACCGTAAAGCTTTGCTAAGCACCTGTGGATGCAAGGCCGATGTATAAAGCCTCATTCCCAAGTGGTTTTGGATGCGTTCCATATTATGGATAGAATTGTCCATAATTTTAACAAAAGCTCCCAGTCCTAATGCTGTACGGGCTGCCGATTCGGCCGCTGTTCCCGATCCGAGAATGACGACTTCGGCAGGTGTTATACCTGTAATGCCGCCAAGCATTACTCCTTTTCCGCCATTGGCATTGCTCAGGTATTCGGCGGCGATAAGCACGGCAGTATTTCCTGAAATTTCGCTCATGCTGCGGACTACCGGATAACTGTCGTAATGATCTTTAATATTTTCGTACGAAATAGCTGTGACCCTTTTCTGCATCAGCAGGCGGATATACTCATCGCAAAGGTCGTAATAATGCAGGGACGAAATAACCACCTGGTTTTCTTTCATCAACCCGATTTCTTTGGTTGATAAAGGTGCAACTTTAAGAATTATGTCGGCTTTGTAGACGTCGGCGGTATCCACTATCAACCCGCCTCTTTCGCTGTATTGGGTATCTGTGTAGTTGGCCGATTTTCCTGCGTCGCGCTCAACTAAAACCCGATGACCGTTCCTTACCAATACTTCGACACCTTCGGGAGTAAGCGGTATCCGGCTTTCATATTTATCGGCCTCTTTGGGGATTCCAATAACAAGCTGATATTGTTTCTTTGCCACTTCGAGCATTTCCTCCTGAGGCAGCAATGCCTGTTGGTGAAACGTAAATGGTTTGGGAATTACCTCTTGTTTAGCCATAAGTTAATGATATGAGAGATGAATAGAATCGACTCTAAAGTTAAATAATTCAGGCCTATTGGCAACAGCAGAAATAATTTATTTAGAATTCAACAAGCCTGCTGCCATCGGCCTGTTCGGAGATATAGACATTATGAATATGGTCGGGGAGGACCGTTTCTCCTTTCTCCGGCCATTCGATAAAACAATAATTGGGAGAATAGAGATAATCTTCGTACCCAAAATCGAATAGTTCTTCAATCTTGTTAATCCGGTAAAAATCGAAATGATAAACCAGTTGATTATCCCCGGTGTGGTATTCGTTTACAATGGCAAAGGTAGGGCTGGTAACCACTTCCACTACTTTCAGCTGATGGCAGATTTCTTTAATCAGCGTGGTTTTTCCGGCTCCCATGCTTCCGTAAAAGGCAAAATGCTTTTTTCCGGCAGTGGCATCCAGAAATTCGCGGGCTACGCGGGGTAAATCGGCTAAAGAAGAAATATAAAGTTTCATCTGTTTAATCGTGATTATTAGGGTCAGATGGAACGGCCATGATATTAGGTTGGAGCCTGCCAATCATGGACATTTCATGCAACAAATTTATATAATAAAGCGACTGGATGATTAAGGAATTATGCGATTCTGAAATCAACTTCAACCACCGGCGGAACTCAGTACTGCCAAGGGAACAATCATTTCTTCGAGGGAAATCCCGCCATGCTGAAACGTATTTTTATAATAGCTGACATAATGGTTGTAGTTGTTCGGATACGCCATAAAATCGGCCGAATTGGCAAAGATGTACGATGTGCTTAGGTTAAACCTCGGAAGCTGGGCCAGCTGCGGGTCTTTTATCTCGAAAACTTCTCTAGCATTATATCCCAGGTTTTTTCCCTGTTTATACCTCAGGTTAACCGTTGTGGTGCGGTCGCCGACAACTTTAATGGGGTTGGAAACCTTTACCGAGCCATGGTCGGTAGTGATGATTATTTTGCATTTTGTGGAGGAAATGGCCTTTAGCAACTCATACAGGTATGAGTGCTTAAACCACGATAGGGTAAGCGTTCGGTAAGCTGCTTCGTCAGTGGCTAATTCGCGGACGGTTTCAACTTCGGTACGGGCATGCGAAAGAATGTCTACAAAATTATATACCAGAACAACAAGTTGATTGTCGGCGTAATTGCTGACGTTGTCGAGTACGCGAAGTCCGGTCTTCTGGTTATTTATTTTTTCGTAGACAAAACGGGTGTCGAGGCCCAGCCGCGATAATTGCATACGCATAAGGTCTTCTTCGTACTGGTTGTTTATTTCGTCTTCGTCGTTACCTTCCCACAGGTTGGGATAAAGCTTGCGAATACCCAATGGCATCAGTCCGGCAAAAAGTGCATTACGGGCATACTGTGTAACGGTGGGGAGAATGGAGCAGTAAACCTCTTCCTTTTCAATTTTTAAAAAATCGGAGATAGCCGGATAGAGCGTTTTCCACTGGTCGAGGCGAAGGTTGTCGATAACGATAAAAAAGACTTTTTCGCCCTTGGAAAGATACGGAGCAACCTTCTCTTTAACTACTGCGGGCGACAATAGCGGTTTGTCGCCATTGCCCCGAAACCATTCGAGATAATTTTTACGGACAAACTTTGAAAAATTCTGGTTGGCTTCGAGGTGCTGCGACTGCAAAATGTCGAACATCCCCGAATCGTTGATTTTTTCGAGTTCGAGTTCCCAAAAAACCAGTTTTTGATATACCTCAACCCAGTCGTCGTACGTGCGGGCGTTGTTGATGAGGTTGGTGATATTTAAAAAGTCCGATTGATAAGCCGTGGTAGTCCTTTCGGAAACGAGCTTTTTCTGTTCGGTATTCTTTTTAATGGAAAGAAGTATCTGTTTAGGGTTTACCGGTTTGATAAGATAATCGGCAATCTTGGAGCCAATGGCATCTTCCATCAGGTTTTCCTCCTCGCTTTTGGTAATCATCACCACGGGGATGGAAGGCTTTAGGGTTTTGATGCGGGTAAGCGTTTCAAGCCCGCTGATGCCGGGCATGTTTTCATCAAGAAGGATAATGTCGGGTTCGGTATTTTCCAGACGAACCAGGGCATCGGCGCCGTTGGAGCAGGTGAGCACTTCGTAACCCCGATCGTTAAGAAACATAACGTGAGGAAGCAGTAGTTCTATCTCGTCGTCGACCCAAAGGATGGTGATATTCTTCATTATTTATTGATTCTTGACTGTGACGAAGATAGTATAACCCGCAATGGAATACAAGCCTGAATGTACCTGACAATGTAAAACAAAAAAGCCCTGAATAAATGAATATTCAAGGCTTTTGATTTAAAATGTACCCGGAGCCGGGATCGAACCGGCACGAGTGTTAGCTCACTGGTGTTTGAGACCAGCGCGTCTACCAATTCCGCCATCCGGGCATACATTTAAAGAACTTTTTCGGGTGGCGAAGATATGTATTTGTTTTTTGATGGGCAATAGGCAGATGTATTTTTCCGGTAAAACCTGTCGGATTTTAGAATTCCGACAGGTTTAGTGCCCCCATTTTTAATTCGATTCAAACTATTGCGCAAGCTTCACGATTTTATCGATAGCAATGCTGTTAGCCATGGATATTGCATCGTTTTCGCTACTGATACCCTGGCAACGAACCGTGAGTAACGATTGGTTAAAAGGCACCTGAATATCGTAAGAAGTTTTTCCGTTGTCGTCGCTGTTTTTTTGCATCAGGGCTTTATAGCCGGCAATCTTAATTCGTTTTTGGTTAGCGTTTCCGGTGCCCAGGAACGAAGGCATTGCCAGCATCGCATTAATACCTGCCAACAGCGGCGAGTCGCTGATGATTTCAACTTTTACATTTTTATCGTCGGTGCCGTATTTGCGGTTTACGTAAAGGCTCGAATTTCCCATAGCTGCCCCTGTTACGTTGTCTTCCTTTTCAACATACGGCATGTCGCCCATCTTTACGGGCAATATGCCAAGAATTTCCTTGCCTATGGCTTTGTTTATTTCTTCCAAAGCCTGCTGAAGGGCAAACCGGGCATTGTCTAAACTTCCTGAAGAATAAGCGCTCTGAGCTTCTTTCAGTTTCGAAGCCACATCCTGCGACTTCGCGTTGGTAGAGACGAATATGACGATGATGATTGGTACGATGTATTTTAACTTTTTCATAGCTCTCTGGTTTTATTTTTCTCCCAAATCGGATTTTATCTTTTCAATATCGAAATTGTTGGCAGCGTTCATCAGGTCGTTTTCGTCGGAGAAATTGACGCCTTCGAAAATCATAACCGACGACTGCCCGAAGGGTACGCTGAGGGTATAGCCCGAGCTTTCGTCGTATTTGAGGATGGCGCGATAACCTTTAAATTTTGTTCGTTTAACGTTTTTGTCGTTGTTCTGACCGGTGTAAGCAGCATTGTCGAGGTACAGGGTTACGGCCGAAAGCATGGCGGCATCGTTGCCTATGGAAACTTTTAGTTGTTTATCGCCTTTTTGGTAGTTGCGCTGAATGGTAAGCCCAACCAGTCCGAGGCTGTTGCCCACAACCTTGTCGTCTTCGGCAATTTTATCGAGACCGGATACCGATTCGGGCAACGATTTCAGCACCTTCTGTCCAATTTCCATCTCAACACCCAGGAGTGCCTGACGAATGGAATACTTGGCATCGTTATAGTTTTTGGCGGTAAAAGCGTCGTTGGCATCTTTAATGTTTTGCGAAACATCCGGAGGCGTGTTTACAAGCCCTCCGCCCTTGGTGTTTTTTACGGTTGAACCGGATTTAGAGCTTGTGGTAGAATTTTGTTCGGTGGCGGTCGACTGATTGGAGGTGTTGTCCGTTTTTTTGTCGTCGCCAACCACTTTGTCAACCACTTTCTTTTCTACTTTTTCTTTCAGTTTTCCCAAAAAACCTTGGGAAAATGCTCCGTTTCCTGTGGCAAAAAGCAGGAAACCGACCAATGCTAAATTTCGGATACAATTTTGATTCATAAAGTTAGGTTTAGGATTAAGTAATAAATATACGAAATATTCCGGTAGCCACCTTTAGGTTGCAGGGCATATAAATGGGGTTATCAGAGAATTATGCTTTTAGGAAACAATGGCTTTACTTTTCTCCTTAGATGAGAAAAGTAACAAAAGAATCAAGGACGCAGAACTCTATACGGTGCTTCGTAGAAAGATTAGTGCTTCGTGGCTCGACCTGCGTCCGACACCACTGCCGGTGTAATTTCTTCGATTAAAAATACAAAGCCCGATTTAGGGATCGGGCTTTGTATTTTCTTCGCGTGGGTAGCGGGTGCTACCGCAGCAGTTTGATTCTGTATTGATGAATTATCCTGCTTTTTCGGTTGTTTTGTTCTGCTCTTTATGCCGGCTGTTGCGGGCATAGAGCGTATTTCTGTAATATTTTATTTTTTCGTTGAGTTCATCCACAAAGCCGTTGATTACCTGGTTACCCTGGCCTAGAACCACGTGGGCATTGATTCTTTCAACAATCTGATTGTAGGCATCGTCTACCGGTTTGCGGGCCGAACGTACATCGCCGCTTTCGCGACCGGCATATTCCAGGTTGCGGGCATTAAACGTTGCCTGAAACTTGTCGTTTACATTTTTTAGCTCGGTAACCCATGCCGTAATGCCAATCTGATCGGTTATGGTTGAGTTTACCGGGTGCATCAGGTCGGTAACCAGGTTGTTGATGGCTCCGCTCTCTTCGTTGTACGAAAAGCCGCGTACATCGCCATAAAGATCGATGATGCGTTTTATTACACGCCCGTTTTCGGCTTCTTCGGCAAAGGGGCTTAACGATGCCGATTTTACGCGGGTAGCAATGGCGTTCCATGTCTGGTCGCGGAGCTTGTCGAGATCTTCCACGTTTTTCGACTGGCTGCTGCCCTGTTCCACACGTAAGGCCACATCCTCGGAGGTGAGGGCATTTTTAAACGCAGGGTACAAATCGTCGGTACCAAGCCCCAAAGCCTGATATTTTAAAATAGACGAATCCAGATCGGTCATAAACTGGAAATGCTCGGTGTTGCGGAGTGTGCGCAATGAAAAACTTTCAATTTTACTCATAAGGGTTTGTTTTTAAGGATTTATGATAAAATAAAATTATTCTTTTTAATGAAAACAACAAAAACTATCAACAATTTTTTGTTGGCAACATCCCTGCCTTGTATTTGGGCGCCCAACTTTTTTGTTGGCAAATTACACCCTGTATTTGTCGTGCCTGACTTTTTTGTTGACAAATCACACCCTGTGTAAGTGCCGCCTGAGTTTTTTGCTGCCATTTCCGGCATCGTTTAGGTACTTGTGCCGTAGGCATAGAATCCGGGTAGCATTGAAATTCACGGTTCACGATATGCTGTCCCGTACGGGACAAAACTGTGCGTCCCGATCCGGCATCTACCCGTATTCAATCCCTGCCGGGATTGAACCATTTAAACAAGTCTCTAAAAGAAACGCCCGAAGATTAAGAGTCTTCGGGCGTTTACTTTATCATTAAAATTGGAGCTAAATGCCTGCAGCCTTTTCGGATAGTTTTACCTGTTTTTGTGCATTTTTTTCAGCATCCTTGGCGTCCGATAGAGCATTGTCAGCGGCTTTAGTCGCTTTTTTAGCCTGTTTAAATTGTTCCTTTACTAATTTAATTTTAGCAGAGAGCTCTTTTTCCTGATCCGTGAGGGCTTCCAATTCCTTTTCCTTGTTTTTTTGTTCTTGCAATTTAGCTGCATAGTCAGCTTTTGCGACATCTACCTTTTGTTGAGCTTCAGTCAATGACCTTTTGTTTATCTCCAAAGCCTGTTGAGATGTGCTCTTTTCGACCGGTTCCTGGGAGAAAATCCCAAGGGGCCAGCATAAGATTAGTAATAAGAGGAATCTTTTTTTCATGGGCGTTTTATAATTAAGTTAAATTATAAAAAAGCGTATGAGTAAATTTACGAAGAATTGACTTATAAAGTATCCTTTTTAAGGAATTTAACTTTAAAATGTTTGTTAAGATTGGACGGTTGTATGAACAAATTTGCTGTTGTATGGTTCACGACCGTGCCAATTATTCCACGTTGCAAAGTTCCGCTCCGCAGATTAATCATAGGGTATCGGAGAATATAGTGCCTGAGTTTTTTGTTGCCGTTTCCGGTATCGTTTAGATACTTGTGCCGTAGGCACAGAATCCGGGTAGCATTGAAATTTACGGCTCACGATATGCTGTCCCGTACGGGACAAAACTGTGCGTCCCGATTCGGCCTCTACCCCTATTCAATCCCTGCCGGGATTAAACCCCCAATGATAACAGGCTGTAGCCTGAAAGCCCAGTAGCCGCAAATGCTGCTACTGATAATTTAACGAAACGAATATTTTGCCGAACTGCTCAGATTGTAAGCTGTGGCAAATTAGGAGTAGACTAGAATCATTTTCATAACTACTATTAGTTTGATCTATATATTATCCCACTTAGTGTCCTGCTTTATAGATTCCGTTCAGCGAGGATCGGTATAGTAACGCAACTTTATTTATAGGGTTTCTTATAAACTACCTGTAGCCAAAGGGATGTTGCTACGTAAATCTTTTGTTTTTCTCTTAAAACAGGTTGAAGTTAATTTCTTTTCTCTATTTTTAAACGGTCCTAATTCGAGGAGAATTTGCGGATTTTTAGCTTCTATTAATTTATTATAAAAGAAAATAACAAGATGCCTGTGATTGAATATAAAGAAGAAAATTTAGGTAATTATGTTGTTCCCAATGATGTAAAAAATGGAATATGTGTTGATATTGGCGCCAATGTTGGTGGCTTTTTAAAAAAGAATGCTTATAAGTTTCAAAAGGTTCATTTTTATGAACCCCAAAGTCATTGTTTTGAAATATGCAGTGCCTTAAAAATATCAAATGCAACAGGATTTAAGGAAGCGGTTTATAAAAACTGCAATGAAACCCTTTCGATGGTTGCTCATAAGAATTTTGAGAGTGGCAGTGTAGCATTAAAATCTGATACCATAAACGAAGATTGGGATAACAATACAATCGAAGAAGTGAAAACGGTTGATTTAAAAACCGTACTGCAAAGAGTTGATGGAAAAATTGACTTTATGAAGATAGATTGTGAAACTGGCGAATATAATTTTTTTATTAACCAGAATTTACGCCCCATAAAGTATATCGCGATGGAGCCTCATTGGCAAATGGGTAAAGAAAAGTACGATGAACTTTTTAGTCATATCCAACGGACTCATTATCTACTGGGAGATGCGACTTGGCATGAATCGCCCAGTTCGAACAAAGAAGTGCTGTTTGTAAATAAAGAAACCGTTGGTTATTTAAGATTTATTCGATTAAGATTTTTTGTAAAGTTAATACGTAATCCATGGCGTCGCTTTTCGCGTATTATGTCAAAAATTAGTGCGGATTGATCACGTATTTGATTGCCGTTTAACTTAGTCAAAATGCCGTTTTTGCCATAAAAAATGCAAAAACGGCATTTTTTATGGCCAGAAGACCTGCTAATGATTTTTGTTAGGTTAAATTGAACCAATTTGCTACAAAACCGTTTACAGTCCTGTTCGTATTATTCAAAACCGCAAATTCCGGTATGTTGCGAAAAAATAATAAATTTGCAATTCGCTAAAAATAAACACATGATAGGAAAGAAATTACCATTTACCAGAGAACAACTCGACAGTATTCTCGAAAAATATCCCACCCCGTTTCATATTTACGACGAGAAGGGAATCCGTGCCTATGCGCAGAAATTAACCGCAGCCTACTCGTGGAATAAAGGCTTTAAAGAATACTACGCCATTAAAGCCTGCCCCAATCCATACCTGATGAAGATATTACGCAGCGAAGGTTTCGGGATCGACTGCAGCTCGCTGGCCGAGCTCGAACTTGCCGAAAGGGTTGGCCTGCGTGGCGAAGAAATCATGTTTACATCCAACGATACCCCGGTCGAAGATTTTCAGAAAGCTGTTAAGCTGGGCGCCATCATCAACCTCGACGACATTTCGCACATCCCGTTTCTCGAACAATGTGCCGGAATTCCCGAGTTGATATGCTTCCGCTACAACCCCGGCTCGCTTAAGGAAGGAAACGTCATCATTGGCAACCCCGAAGAAGCTAAATACGGTTTCACCCGCGAACAGTTGTTTGATGGTTACCGGATGATGAAGGAGAAAGGCGTTAAACGCTTCGGCCTTCACACCATGGTTGCGTCCAACGAACTCGACCCAAACTATTTCATCGAAACTGCCGAAATTCTTTTTGACCTGATTGTTGAACTCTCACAAACACTCGATATTAGCTTTGAATTTGTTAACCTTGGCGGTGGTATTGGTATTCCGTACAAGCCCGAGCAAACCCCGGTTGACCTGGACGTGATGAGCAAAGGCATTCAGAAACTTTATCACGAACTGATTATTGGCAACAACCTTAAGCCGCTTAAAATATATTTTGAGTCGGGACGCGCTATTACCGGCCCTTATGGCTTTTTGGTGACCAAGGTATTGCACATTAAAGATACGTATAAGAAATACGCCGGGGTAGATGCCTGCATGGCCAACCTGATGCGTCCGGCGCTGTACGGCTCATATCATCACATCACCGTGGTAGGTAAAGGGCAGCAGCCGCACAAAAACCTTTACGATGTAACGGGTTCGCTTTGCGAAAACAACGATAAATTTGCCGTAAACCGCCTGTTGCCCGAAATTGAGCCTGGCGACATTATTGTTATACACGACACCGGGGCACACGGTCATGCCATGGGCTTTAACTACAACGGAAAACTTCGTTCGGCAGAGCTTCTGCTTCGCGAAAACGGCGAGGTAAAAGAAATTCGTCGTGCCGAAACCCTCGAAGACTATTTCGCAACGCTCGATTTTAACGGATTGGGCAGCTTTAATGTATAATACAGAGAGGGTATTGTCTTTCCGGCGCAGACCGGAATCCTTAGCAGTCTTGTTGAGGAATTCCGGGTTTCATCTGAAATGACAATACCCTTTTAGTTTAATGAAAACCACCACCTACCTCATATTCAATATCCTTATTGCCGGAATTATCCTGGTGGTTTTTGCGATTTCCGGTATTCATCGTCCCGATGAAAGTAAAATCAATAAAAAGTGTATTCACGAAGAATTGCTGGGAGGGAAATGCCCGGTTTGCGGTATGCCCGACGGTTTCTCGGCGATTATGAGGGGCGATTTCGCGAAAGCTTCCACGTTTCAAAAAAACAGTAACGATATTTTTCTGTTCTTTTTCTCCATGTTGTTGTTAAGGTTGCTATTGGTTTGGGCAATCCTCAAAACGGACTGGTCTGTTAACAAATTGATAAACCTGGATATTACCCTTTCGTTCATCGTTTTTATTTTCTTTTTTAAAAACCTGGCGCTACAATCTATTTACGTCTTTTACAAGATGCTGATAACCGGCAATGTTGTGTAGTTATCTTGCTTTAATAATGACTACGCCTGCAGAAAGCGGCTGCATGGTAAAATGAAGCTCTCTTCCGCTGGTTTTTACTTCTCCCCGTTGAGATTTTATTTTTTTAGGTTCATCGATTGAGTTTCGGGCAGAAAGGTCGCCCGGGGCAAATTCCTTCATGGTGATTTTATCCGGCTCAAAGCCCGGGGCTATGGTAATTTTTACAGCAATAGATGCCGTTGATGGGTTTACGGCTTTAAGATAAATGGTTTTGCCATCGGCAGAGCGTGTGGTGTTGATGTTAATTGCAGACGAATCGCCCGATAGCTCGACGAGGTTGGGGGCAAAATTGTCGTGCCACAGTTTAAGAACGATGTAGTTGGGTGCACCAAACCATTTCTCCTGATCGAAATTTATAAGTGCATTGTCCCATGCCGGTGCCAAAACATGCCGCATCAGTAATGCCGGCGAAGCCATAGAAACGATGTTGCCACACCGCTCAAAAGTATTGAGTACGCCGCCGCAATACAAACCTGTTTTCCATTCGGTGCTCTGCGCATTCCATTCGGATATGAATATTTTAACATCCGGGTTTGATGACGATTTAATCAATTGTTCGGTTTCCCGGATGAATTTTTCGAAATCGGCAGGGCCCTGGGCAAAGCGCTTGGAATTCTCGAAATGATGCAGACTGATATAATCGATAATGGTAGCGGTTTTAGCAAGAAGAGAACGAGTCCATTCGAGACCGATACCTTCGTGTCCCAGTCCGCCACTTCCGCAACCAATAATTTTGACTGATGGATCTGTTTTTTTCATTTGGGGAATTAACTTCTGAAGAATTTCGGAGTATTTATCTACTCCTATTCTCCATCCGTCGTCATTTATCTCCCAATATTTTACGTTATAAGGCTCCGGATGACCGTTTTGTTCCCGCACTTTACCCCAAGTTGAGGTTGCAGGGCCATTGCAATACTCGATGAATTCGCAGATTGAGCGTATTGCTTCGGGAGAGCCATCGGCAATATTAACCGGGATTACAGGATCTGCCTCAACTTTTCGACACAAGGTCATAAATTCGTCTACACCCAAACTCAGCGGATCGACTTCATCCCATCCTATTTTGCTAATCCGTTTGGTCTGTGGGCCTATGGCGTTTTTCCAGTTATAATCCGAGAGGAATGCGCCGCCGGGCCAGCGTATAATTTTAGGCTGAAGGTTGGATATGGCTTTAAGCAGATCGGGACGAAATCCCCCGTTGGCTTCGGCCGATTGAGGCATCAAACTTACCTGGTCGAGCCAGACTGTGGCTTTCCCTTTTACGGCGATCTGAAGCGTGGCGTTGGCTAAGTTGCTGGCAGGGTTAAATTGAAGCGGGTATTCAGTCCATTCATCTTTAGGAGGTGCCAGCTTTTTTTCTTCCAGAACTTTATGCCCGTCAAGCAAACGGACGATGATCCCGTTTGGGGCATCGCCTCGGGCCCGGAAAGAGCCGTTGCAAACGTCATTCCTGCGAATACATAAATTATTCTGGCTGATGCTTGTTTCCTGTGTCTTGTTTACAATTTTAAGGCTACGGTTGCTATTGAAGGGCTGCGCATTATCGGACGAAACCTGTCCGTAACCATTGATTACCCAATGGCGGGCCGGAGAAGGAAGTGCGTTGAAAAGTGTTTTCCCGGTAAGGGAGGTTACCTTGAGATTCCGAAACTGCGCCCTGGCATTCCGGGCTCCCATACTGACCCATCCGCCAAGCGGCCCGGTGGTGTTGGTAAAATCGATGGTGAGACTGTCGTTTAACCAGGCTTGTATATGTTTTCCCTGGCAACGAACTTTGATTTTGTACCAGCATCCGGTTTCGATATTCCCGGAAACTGTTTTTACGGTTTGGGCTTCCTGTTTCTGGAGCTGCCGGTTAAAAAAAGTACATTCCAGATCGTAGCGGTGATTGCCGCCAGCCCCCATTACTAGCGTATAGCCATCGCGTTCAACCCGCGGTCCGAAATTAGGACCATTGGAGCTTCTTACGCCAACCAGAAAGCCGTCTTTCCCGGCTGTTTTGCGGGCCTCGAGCGAAAATTCGTAATCGCGCCACGAACCATCGCCTATAATCATGCGGGTTTCGCGGTTAACCGGGGCCGATTCGATGTAACCGTCTTTTATAACCCAGTTATCGTTTGAGAGTGTTTCTTCAAAACTTCGGTTCCAGATCATGTCGCCCCAGAGGCCGCCGTTACTCGAATGGTAAATATGTTCAAGGTATTGTCCATAGATCCTTTCGTCGATTTGCCCAATTGTCTTCTCAGGGTAAAGGGTTAATGAAACGTGTTTTTCCTGGGCTGAAATAGCGACAGATAGTAGCCATAAAGCAACCAACAGTATATTTATTTTTTTCATTTCACTCCTGTAATGATTATGATGCAGTGTAGTCCGAAAAATAGTACAAAGGATTTAAGTATGCACAAAAACTATACCTCTTTTCTGTTTATTCCGGGGTTTATTCAAAATTGGTATTTTGATTTTTTTTTATTAAGTTTAATTGTCAATACATTAGAAGTTCTAACCTAAAACAGATAATCATGAGTATCATGAAAGAGTTCAAAGAATTTGCCATGCGTGGCAATATGATCGATTTGGCAGTAGGTATTGTCATTGGGTCGGCATTTGGAAAGATTGTTACCTCGTTGGTAACCGACATTATTATGCCTCCGATTGGTCTTTTGATTGGTGGCGTTAATTTCTCCGACATTAAAATAGTGCTCAAGGAGGCCATTGTCAATTCGGCAGGCAAAGTAACCACTGCTGCTGTATCGATAAATTTTGGAAATTTTATTCAGATTATTTTTGACTTCTTGATTGTGGCTTTTGCTGTATTTTTATTCATTAAAGCGTTAAACAAGATTCAACGAAAAGATAAAGAAACTCCTGCTCCTGCAGCCCCTACCAAGCAAGAAGAACTGCTTTCTGAAATTCGGGATTTGCTAAAAATGAAATAAAACTTTTGATCTTAACCTCCTTCTCCTTATGCCTGTTATTAACATTAAAACGTTGTTTACGAAAGCTTCGTTAGTCACCTTGATTAAGATTTTTTTACCGGGAATATTGGTTTTGGGAATTGGGGCGATATGCCACCTGATATATAAAATTCCGTTTAGTGTTTACTCGCGCGACCCTATTCAGGTTTTGGAAGGAAAACCATACGTCGGGATTATTTCAAGCATCGGGATATTGCTATGGAGTGCCACAGCTTCGATTATCTATTTTTCGGCACTATTGATAGCTAAACAGCATAAATCGAAGCAATTGTTAGGCTTTCTTCTTTATGCAGGGATTTTTACAACCCTGCTTTTGTTCGACGATCTATTCCTTTTTCACGATGTAATTTTTCCTGATTATCTGAAGGTCAATGAAAATTTTTTTTACATTCCGTACGGTATCATTTTGCTGATATTCATCATTCAGTACCGAAAGCTGTTACTCGAAACGGATTATATTCTGCTTTTACTGGCATTTGGTTTTTTCATTGGCTCCGCGGGAACCGACCAGTTTATTGAATATGTCTGCAATATACCGGGTGAATATATTTTGGAGGATGGATTTAAATTACTTGGGATCATTAGCTGGTTCGCATTTTTTAGCAGAACCTGTTACCGGTACGTTAAAATTAAAGATTTTGATTAGTTGACATTTGTGCGGGGGAGGGAGAGCTTTTTCGGGATTATATTTTATAAAGAAATTTGTTGTTTTGGTACGTGTTTTGTCTATTTTTAGCCTTACAATTTAAAAACTAAAAGTTGATAGGGAATATTTTGGACTTCTGACGATCAACTTCTTGAAACTGACATTAGCGAAACTTAACAACAAAAACCCGATGAAAATTTCAACCTTTTCACTTTTGGTACTTGTTTTATGCTTGTTCTCAGGGGTAAACGCACAAACCAAAAAAGCGCAGGACGACAGTAAATCGTCCTCAACAACCAAAAAGGTAACCCTCCCGTTTGAAAAAGTTTACCTTCATCTCGATCGGCCAAGTTATGTGGCGGGCGAGGACATTTGGTTTAAAGCTTATCTGATAGACGCCACCAACTCAACCCTGTTCGACAACAGTAACCTGCTGTATGTCGAATTAATTTCGCCTGATTCAAAAATCGTTCAGCGCGATCAGGTGCGTCTTTCCAAAGGTACTGGTAACGGCGATTTCCACCTTAAAGACTCGATTGCTGCCGGACGATATCAAATTAGGGCTTATACCAACTGGATGCGCAATTTTGGCGAGACATTTATCTTTAAAAAGGAGATACAGGTAGAGAGTTTTATAGCTCAGGCTAAAGCTGATGTAAAGACTAAACCTGCTGCAAAACAAAATCCTGCCACTACAGCAAGGGAGAATAAAGTGGATGTGCAGTTTTTTCCTGAGTCTGGTTCTCTTATCGAGAATGTCTATTCCAATGTTGCATTTAAGGCTATAGATCAGGATGGCAAAGGCAGTCAGGTATCCGGCATAATCCTTTCCTCATCGGGCGATACGGTAAGTGCATTTACCAGTGCTCATTTGGGAATGGGGAGTTTTAACATGTTACCTAAGCCGGGACTAACTTATTATGCCGAAGGAAAATCCTCTCAGGGTTTGGCTTTTAAACTTCAGTTGCCTGTTGCATTAAAAACCGGCTATAATTTTAAAGTGTTCAGTTCGGATAACGGTAATTTAAAAATAACCATTCGTACCAATCAGGAAACAATGAACCTTCGTCCCGAAGAAGAACTTTTAGTTGTAGGGACAGCCCATAGTTCGCTATGTGCATCGGCATCTTTAAAGATGAAAAACCTCTTGGTGAATGTTTTTATCCCTAAAAAGGATTTCCCGGAAGGTATAACCATGCTCACTTTATACGATAAGAATTATAAACCTTACGGACAAAGGCTTGTATTTGTTCAGCAGGATAACCATCTTAAAGTATCGCTTACTTCGGACAAGCCGGCGTATGCACCTCGCGAAAAGGTGACCCTCAACCTTTCGGTAAAGGATTCGGCTAATAATCCTGTTGCAGCAAATTTATCGCTTGCAGCAGTTGATGCGTCAATTATTCGTGACACAACCAAGTATGCTTCGTCTATAGGTTCCTATTTTCTGTTGGAATCTGAGATCCGAGGTAATATTGAACATCCTGGTTATTATTTCGATAAAAATAATCCAGACAGGTTAAAAGCTCTCGACTTACTCATGCAGACTCAGGGATGGCGCGATTTTCTGTGGAAATACCTTGCCGACACCACCATTAAACTGAATTATGATATTGAGAAGGGAATTGTAGTTTCTGGAAAACTTCGTAAACTTTTTATTAATAAACCCCTGCCAAATGCCAATATTTCACTGGGGCTCTTTGGCGATTCGCCGTTAATAGCAATAGCCCAAACCGATTCCACCGGCCGGTTTGCTTTTGGAGGCTTAGACTTTACCGGACAACGAACCATGGTTTTAACAGCTACCAATAAAGAGCACAATACCAAAGGTTGGCTTCAGCTCGATTCTTTGAGACAAGCCCCTGTTCCTGTTAATTTCCATTGGATGGAAACGCCCAAGGTGAAAGCCGAAGAAATTGCCTTTAAACAGGAAGCCGAATTGAGAAACAACATCATGAAAAAGTATAAGCTGACCGATACTATTCAATTAAACGAGGTTGTTGTAAAAGCCCGTAAGACTGCAACCGAAGCTAAAGACGACGGTCATTTTCGCATGTATGGAAATCCTGATTTTTCATTGCAGGTAACCGACGAAAATTCGGGGTATAGCGATATTTTTCAATTATTACAAGGTCGCGTAGCGGGTTTAATGATTTCGGGTGCTTATCCTAACCTTTCTTTTTCTATGCGGGGAGGCCACGGTACTCCTTTGTTTTTGCTCGATGGGGTTGAAGTGGATATCGATATGATAGGCTCTCTTCCGGTTGCTGATGTTGATAAAATTGAAGTGCTAAAAGATATTAGCAATTTGGCAATGTTTGGCTTTCGTGGAGGTAATGGTGTTATCAGCGTTTTTACCAAACGTGGATATGTTGCCGGGGCAAAACCGGTGTTCCATTCGGTTAATACCAAACTCAACGGATTTTACCAGGCACGCGTTTTTTATTCTCCCCGGTACGATGTTCCTTCTGACGAAGCTTCGAAACCCGATTTGCGCTCTACTATCTTCTGGGCTCCAAACATTAATACCGATGCCAACGGCAATGGGACGGTAACATTTTTTAATGGCGACAAACAAGCCCCTGTTTCTATAAAGGCCGAAGGGGTTTCTCAAAATGGCGATTTGTTAACTGTAAAGTCTTCGTATATTGTAAAATAAGATAAGTTCAGATTACGAGAATGAAAGTCCGGATAGGTAACTGTCCGGACTTTTTGTTTAATCTTTTGCCCACGTTTTTGCTAAGCAATATATTTGATCTGTTATTGGAATAACATAAGGTAAAATGCGTTACATTTGCGTTTTAATTTTTTAAAAGGTCAAATTATGTCGGATGATAATAAAAAATTGTTTAATGAATTTCCGCCGGTAACCACCGCGGAATGGGAGGCAAAGATTACTGCCGACCTTAAAGGGGCCGACTACGATAAGAAACTGGTATGGAAAACCAACGAAGGTTTTGCCGTGCGCCCGTACTATCGTGCCGAAAACCTCGAATCGTTGGGTTATCTCAAACAGCTTCCGGGCCAGTTCCCGTTTGTTCGTGGTAGCAAAGTTGATACTAACGAATGGTATGTTCGTCAGGATATCGACGTGAAGGATGTTGCCGAAGCCAACAAAAAGGCTCTCGACGTACTCAACAAAGGTGTTACTTCGCTTGGTTTCTGCATCAGCCACAAGGTTGAAATCAATGCAGCCAACATCGAAGCGCTGTTGAAAAACATCTGCCTGAGTGCTGTTGAAATCAACTTTGTATGTGGCAAGCGTTCGGTTGAACTCGTTCCCGTGTTTGTTGACTACGTTAAAAAAAGTGGTTACAAAGCCGAAGAAATCATTGGTTCGGTAAACCTCGACAACGTTGGGCACCTCGTTAAACGTGGTTCTTTCTGCTTTGGCGATAATGCTACCGCCCTTACTAAAGTTAAAGGTGCAGTTGAGCAGCTCAAAGCGATTCCTAATTTTAAAGCCATCACCGTTCACGGTTCATATTTCACCAACGCCGGTGCAACCATCGTTCAGAGCCTTGCATTCTCGCTGGCTATGGGCGCCGACTATATGACCTGGTTAACTGAAGCCGGAGTTTCTGCCGCCGATGTTGCTTCTAAACTCAAATTCAACTTTGCGGTATCGTCCAACTACTTCATGGAAATTGCAAAATTCCGTGCAGCTCGTTTACTCTGGGCTAAGATTGCCGAAAGCTACGATGCTAATGTTAAAGCTGTGATGAATATCCATGCTGAAACAGCTAAGTTCAACATGGCAGCTTACGACCCGCATACTAACCTTCTCCGTTCTACCACCGAAGCTATGTCGGCTGCCATCGGAAGTGTAGATTCTATGACTGTTGTGCCTTTCGATGTTACTTTCGAAAATCAAACCGATTTTGCTGAACGTATCGCCCGTAACCAACAAATCATTCTTCAGGAAGAATCGTATTTCAATAAAATCGTTGACCCATCGGCTGGTTCGTACTATATCGAAACCCTTACCGATTCTATCGCTACCGAAGCCTGGAAATTATTCTTAGACATTCAGTCGAAAGGTGGTTTCGTTAAAGCTTTCGAAGCTGGTGAAATCCAAAGCCAGGTGAAAGACGCTGCTGCAAAACGCGAAAAAGCCATTGCAACCCGTCGCGAAAGCCTTTTGGGTGTTAACCAGTTCCCGAACTTCAACGAAGTAATCAACAAAGACATCGTTGACGCAACTTATGGTTGCTGCAAATGTTCTTCGGAAGAAAAACAGGTTGCCGAACCGCTTCGTATGTTCCGTGGTGCCGAAGCTTTCGAAGCTTTGCGTCAGGCTACCGATAAGAGCGGCCGTCGTCCGAAAGTGTTCATGCTTACCATTGGCGCTGTTGCCATGCGTAAAGCCCGTGCAGGTTTCGCTTGTAACTTCTTTGCTTGTGCAGGTTTCGAAGTTGTTGACAACAACGGTTTCAAAACTGCCGAAGAAGGTGTTAAAGCCGCTCTCGAAGCTAAAGCCGACATCGTGGTTATCTGCTCCAGCGATGATGAATATGTTACTTTCGCTCCCGAAGCTTTCGAAGCCCTCGGCGGAAAAGCCATCTTCGTGGTTGCCGGTGCTCCTGCCTGCCAGGCCGAACTCGAAGCTAAAGGAATCAAGAATTTCATTAGCGTAAAATCTAATGTTCTTGAAACATTGAAGGGATACCAAAAAGAATTAAAGATTAATTAAACGCTAAGGCGCAAAGACGCGATGTTAAAAACGCAAGATGAATATGAACAAGTTGGTAAGCTGATTCTAAATTCATGTTTTGAAGTTCATAAAGAGCTTGGGGCAGGATTGTTAGAATCTGTTTATGAGTGTTGTTTAATAGACGAATTGCGGTCGCGTAACTTAAACGTCAAAAATCAGGTAAAACTTCCGGTAGTTTATAAAGGAAGAACTCTTGAAAAAGAATTTATTATCGATTTATTAATTGAAGATGCCATTATTGTTGAATTGAAATCAGTAGAAGAATTGATGCCGGTTCATGAAGTTCAGTTAGTTACTTACATGAAATTGGCAGATAAACGACAGGGTTTTCTTATCAATTTTAATGTAAGTCTGATGAAAGAAGGTATTCGCCGAAAGGTAAATAACTATTATTTCTCATAGCGTCTTAGCGACTTTGCGTTCAAATAAAACATAGTATGAAACCAGATTTTAGTAAAGTAAACATAAAATCAGCAGCGGCTGCTTCGTCAGTTTCGCTGCCCGGTGCCGACTGGACCACACCTGAGCTTATCAAGGTGAAACCTGTCTATACCGCCGAAGACCTCTCCGGAATGGAGCATTTGAACTATGCTGCCGGTGTGGCTCCTTATCTCCGTGGCCCTTACTCGGTAATGTACGCCATGCAACCCTGGACGATCCGTCAGTATGCCGGGTTCTCCACTGCCGAAGAATCCAATGCATTCTACCGTCGTAACCTTGCTGCCGGACAGAAAGGTCTTTCCGTGGCATTCGACTTGGCTACCCACCGCGGGTACGACTCTGACCACGAACGTGTAGTTGGTGACGTAGGTAAAGCCGGTGTTGCCATCGACTCTATCCTCGACATGAAGATCCTCTTCGACCAGATTCCTTTGAACAAGATGTCGGTTTCGATGACCATGAACGGCGCCGTATTACCGGTTCTTTCGTTCTACATCGTTGCAGCTTTGGAACAAGGTGCTAAGCTCGAAGAATTGAGCGGTACTATCCAGAATGACATCCTCAAGGAATTCATGGTGCGTAACACCTACATCTATCCGCCCGAAATGTCGATGCGTATCATTGGCGATATTTTCGAATACACTTCGAAGAACATGCCTAAGTTCAACAGCATCTCTATCTCCGGATACCACATGCAGGAAGCCGGTGCTACTGCCGACATCGAAATGGCTTATACACTTGCCGACGGTCTCGAATACCTCCGTACCGGTGTTAAAGCTGGTCTCGACATCGATGCTTTCGCTCCGCGTCTTTCGTTCTTCTGGGCTGTTGGTATGAACCACTTCATGGAAATTGCCAAGATGCGTGCTGCACGTATGCTCTGGGCTAAAATCGTGAAAGAATTCGGTCCTAAGAATCCTAAATCGATGGCTTTGCGTACTCACTCGCAAACTTCGGGATGGTCGCTTACCGAACAAGATCCGTTTAACAACGTGGCTCGTACTGCTGTTGAAGCAATGGCTGCTGCACTCGGTCACACCCAGTCGCTCCACACCAATGCTTTGGACGAAGCTATCGCGTTGCCAACTGACTTCTCGGCTCGTATTGCACGTAACACCCAAATCTATATCCAGGAAGAAACCAACATCTGCAAAGCTGTTGACCCATGGGCTGGTTCATATTATGTAGAAACACTTACACACGAACTCGCACAGAAAGCCTGGAAACTCATCGAAGAAGTAGAAAGCCTCGGCGGTATGTCGAAAGCTGTTGAAACCGGTGTTCCAAAAATGCGTATCGAAGAAGCTGCTGCCCGTAAACAGGCTCGTATCGACTCCGGTAAGGACACCATTGTTGGTATCAACAAATACCGTCTCGACAAGGAAGATCCTTTGGATATTCTTGATGTTGACAACACCGCTGTTCGCGAAGCCCAGATCAAACGTCTTCAGAAACTTAAGGCCGAACGTAACAACGACGAAGTACAGGCTGCTTTGGCTGCCATTACCGAATCGGCACGCTCAGGCAAAGGCAACTTACTCGAACTTTCGGTAGTTGCTGCTCAGAAACGTGCTACTTTGGGTGAAATTTCCGATGCTATCGAAAACGTATCAGGACGATATAAAGCTGTGATTAGAACCATCTCGGGCGTATATGCCTCCGAAAGCGGAGACGATGCCACTTACCAGGAAGCCAAAGCCATGGCTGAAAAATTTGCGAAGATCGAAGGCCGTCAGCCTCGTATCATGATCGCTAAAATGGGTCAGGACGGACACGACCGTGGTGCTAAAGTTGTAGCTACCGGTTATGCCGATATCGGATTCGACGTGGATATGGGTCCGTTGTTCCAAACCCCTGCCGAAGCTGCTAAGCAAGCTGTTGAAAACGACGTTCACGTTGTTGGAGTATCATCGCTTGCAGCAGGTCACAAGACGTTGGTTCCGCAGATCATTGCCGAACTTAAGAAACTTGGCCGCGAAGACATCATGGTAATTGCCGGTGGTGTAATTCCTGCGCAGGATTATGACTTCCTTTACAAGTCGGGCGTTGTGGCTATCTTTGGCCCTGGAACTTCCGTTCCTTACGCTGCTAAAAAGATTCTTGAAGTACTCTTAAAGAGTGTTGAAGAATAAGAACTGTTCTTTCCGGGGATAACCCGGATATTCATAAAAACGCCCGGTAGTCTTGCTATCGGGCGTTTATTTTTTATGCCGATTTGATGATATTCTGCATCCATCGCCAATGGGTAATAAACAGTGCCAGACTGATGATAATGAGTATTGCCCCTGTAGCCATGTTTTTGGTGGCCTGAAATTTTGATGATTGGATTTTGTCGTTCCGGGCTGCTTCGTACATGGCGTGTAAAGTTTTGTCGTCGGGGATGTAGCTGACCTTGGTGTTATCAGCATTTTTGGGTGCGGATTTAAGAATGTCCTGCTTATAATTTTCGAATGAGGCCAGGCTTGGACCATTATTCCATCCGGCATGGATCGGGTCGCTCCGGTCGATAAGAGCATTGGTTAATACGGAAGCTGAAATCAGAAAAGTGACAACCGAAACCAGGCAGATGGCATAACCATAAATCTGCACGCCAATTTTGTGTAATTTTTCCATAGCTTTTATTTTTTAAGGTGGTGTTATAACTAAAGTTACGGCTTTGAGGACAGGAATGCAATATTGAGTGGCTTGAATTTTAGAACAGTCATCCCGAGTCGGGATATACTGCCTGAGTTTTTAGAAGCCTCGTCCCAGGTTGGGATTTACTGCCTGAAATTTTAAAAGCCCTGTCCCGGGTTGGGAAACCTTGTCTGGAGTTTTAGAGGTGCCGTCCCGGATTGGGATTTGTTGCCTGAGTTTTTAGAAGTGTAATCCCAGGTTGGGAAACCTCGCCTGAAGTTTTAAAAGCCCCATTCCCAAGTTGGGACGAACCTTTAAGGCACAAAAAAACCTCTCCGCTTTTATGGCGAAGAGGTTTTTGTCCGAAATTATCGGGTAAACCTGTCTGGATTTTACTTCCTGACAAGTTCAATAATTTTAAACATTCGATGTATCGATGTTTTTCATTGGGTTTTTGGTCAGTTCTTTGTATTCCTCGCGATTTTTATAAATATCGCAAGCCATATACAATGCCTGGCGGAACGACGATTCCGAAGCCTGATCTTTGCCTACCAGTTCGTAAGCGGTGCCGTGAGCGGGCGAAGTACGAACAATGGGCAGTCCGGCGGTGAAATTTACGCCGTCTTCGAATACCATCGCTTTAAATGGGGCAAGTCCCTGGTCGTGATACATAGCAAGCACGGCATCGAACTTCTTAAAGCTATCGGAACCAAAAAAGCCGTCGGCAGCATAAGGTCCAAAGGCCATAATGCCTTGCTGTTTTGCTTTCTCGATGGCAGGAATAATGATGTCGGTTTCTTCGTTGCCAATCACGCCTTCGTCGCCAGCATGCGGGTTGAGCGAAAGCACGGCGATGCGCGGTTTGCGAACGGCAAAGTCGGTAAGCATCGATTTATTCAGGGTTTTTAGTTTCGAGAGGATGGCTTCTTCGGTGATGAGCGATGCCACTTTGGAGAGCGGCACATGACCGGTAACCACGGCTACCTTCACCACTTCGCTCACGAGAATCATCAATGCTTCGCCGCCGAATTCGTCGCGTAAATATTCGGTATGGCCCGGGAAATGAAATTCTTCGGACTGGATATTGTGTTTGTTGATAGGGCCGGTAACAATAGCATCAATCTTGCCTTCTTTTAAATCCTTTACGGCAGCTTTTAAGCTTAGTAACGAAGCTTCGCCGGCTTGAGGGGTAGATTTACCAAGTTCCACGCGAACATTGTCGTCGAGCACGTTTACCAGGTTGGCACGTTTTGGCACGGCTTCTTCGGCGCTGCGCACGCTATAAAGGTTGAAATTGCCAAGGTTTAAGGCTTTGCGGTGATAAGCCACCACTTTGGGCGAACCGTAAACGATGGGCGTGCAGGTTTCGTAAATGCGCGGGTCGAGAAGCGTTTTCATAATCACTTCGTAGCTAATTCCGTTGATGTCGCCCTGCGTAATTCCTATTCTTATTTTATGGTCTTTCATTGTTCGTTGGTTATTTTGAAGTATTGTGATTTATATCCGACAGACCTTTAAAACCTGTCAGGTGTATCGTTTCAGTTTTAATTGTTATTTACCCAGCTGCTCCAGAAAACGGTAGAACAACCGTACGCCGGTTCCGGTTCCGCCTAATCCTCGGTAGGAATTTGGCTTTTTGAGGAATGCAGGCCCTGCAATATCGAGATGGAAATAGGGGGAATTGGTAAAATGTTCGAGGAATTTTCCGGCAGTGATAGCACCGGCAACCTCTCCGCCAATATTTTTGAGGTCGGCAATGTCCGATTTAATCATTTCGTCATATTCTTCCCAGAAGGGAAATACAGCAATGCGTTCGTAAACATCGTAACCGGCATCTACGATTTTCTTTTCGGTTTCGGTGGAAACATTGCCCATGCCTACGGTTCCTAATTCACCGATGGCCCTGTGGGCTGCTCCTGTGAGCGTGGCAATGGTAAACACCAGCTCCGGATCATATTTTTGGGCATATACCAGCGCATCGGCAAGGATAAGGCGGCCTTCGGCATCGGTGTTGAGCACTTCCACAGTGGTTCCATCAGAAATGGTGATGATGTCGCCGGGTGAATAAGCATCGGCACTCAAACGGTTATCGGTAGAAGGGATAAGTCCTACTACATATACCGGCAACCCGGTTTTAGCCAGGGCGTAAAACGTAGCAGCCACGGCAGCCGCACCGGCCATGTCGCATTTCATGTAATCCATGCTGTTGGGGGTAGGTTTGAGGCTGTATCCGCCGGTGTCGTAAACCACGCCTTTGCCAACTAAAACAATGGGTTTAGCGTTAACTGCGCCTTCGGGTTTCCATTCGAGAATGGTGAAGGTAGGTGGCTGGGTGCTGCCTTGGTTTACGGCCAGTAAACCACCCATTTTTAACGCTTCAATTTTAGCTTTATCAAGAACTTCAACCGAGAATCCGGCTTCTTTGCCTAATTCCTGAATTTCTTCCGAAAGCTTTACAGAGGTTAAAACCGAAGCCGGTTCGTTAATCAGGTCGCGGGCAATGCAAACGGCTTCTACTATGGAAGAAAGTTTTTGAATATCGTCATCGGTAACATCTCCCGAAATAGCTACATCGGTAAGTGTCGAAGTTTTATCTCCGGCATCTTTCTGGTATTTTACAAACTGATAATTGGCCAGGGCCAGACCTTCGACAAAGGCCAGAACCAGTTCCGGTTTTTCGAGCTTATCGACAATCGTTACTTTCGTTGCTTTTTGTTTTTGAAGAAGCTGGCAAACCGAGTTCCCTCCTTTACGTAAAGCTTCTTTCACCTTGGAGGCATCCTTCGAAAGATCGGAAGTTTGCACTACAACCCAGTTCGAATAACGGTTAAGTGCCACTTGGGATGCTTTATTTTCCAGTTCTTTTTTTACAAATTCTGTTTCCTGTGAGGTTAAGTCCAGCTCCTTTAAGTCCGATTTTTTATCAATCAAAATAACAAGGTTTTCATCATACGAATACGACTTGGCCCTACCGATATTTAACTTCTGCATAGTGAAAATCTTTTAAAACATACAAAGATAAAGTTATTTCGACATTGCAGGCACTTAATCGTAATTTACAGGTTATTGAGTCGCTTTCGTTTTCATTGCTACATTATTGTTATCTTTGGCCACTTCAAATAATTACCCACGCTTTGAATCTGAATAATTTATACCAGAAGGCGCTGAACCTCGAATTTCTTTCGGCAGAAGAAGGACTTTACCTTTATCGCGAAGCGCCCACCACAACCCTCATGCAGGTTGCCAACCAGATACGTCAACAATTAGTTCCGGGAAACACCGTTACCTGGATGATTGACCGTAACGTGAACATCACCAATGTGTGTATTTCGCAATGCAAGTTTTGTAATTTCTGTCGCGTGTCTAAAAGTGCCGAAGCCTACATCACAACGCTCGACGAATACAAAACCAAGGTGGATGAAATGTTTGCCATTGGCGGCGACCAGTTATTGCTCCAGGGTGGGATGCATCCTAACCTCGGATTGAGTTTTTATACCGATCTTTTCCGTCAGCTTAAAAAAGAATATCCACGGTTAAAGCTTCATGCGCTCGGGCCACCGGAGGTTCATTACATCGCAAAGAAAGACAACCTTTCGTATCACGAAGTACTGACATCGTTAGTAGAAGCCGGCCTTGAAAGTCTTCCCGGGGCTGGTGCCGAAATTCTTACCGACCGTGTCCGGAAGATTGTTTCGCCCGCTAAAGCCACCACCGGCGAATGGCTCGACGTGATGCGCGAAGCCCACCGCCTCAACCTTCCCACTTCGGCAACCATGATGTTTGGCCACATCGAAACCGAAGCGGAACGCATCGAGCATCTCATTAATATCCGCCAGGTGCAGAGCGAAAAGCCAAAAGGGCACTACGGATTTATAGCCTTTATTCCCTGGCCCTTTCAGGACGAAAATACGGTGCTGCGTAACAAGATGCAGATTTCGAATACCATCACTGCTGAAGACTACATCCGCCTGATTGCCATAAGCCGCATCATGCTCCCGAATGTCAATAATATCCAGTCGTCGTGGCTTACCGTAGGGAAACAAACGGCACAGATTACCCTTCATGGCGGTGCCAACGATTTTGGTTCGATCATGATTGAGGAACACGTGGTTTCATCGGCCGGCGCTAACCATGCCTTCGATGCCAATGGCATTCAACAGGCCATCCGCGAAGCAGGGTTTGTCCCGCAACGGAGAAATCAGAAGTATGAATTGATGGAGACTAAGTGATTGGTTAGGTAATTAAGTTTTTTTACGGAATCCAAATGACCAGCGATTGGCCGGGGGCGATATTATCAGAAGGTAAGCGGTTCCACTGACGGATGTCGGCCGGGCTACAATCGTATTTCATGGCAATTTTATGCAGGAAATCGCCTTTTTCTACCCGGTATGTAAAACGACGCACACGCGGTTTTGCTGAAACGTCATTTTTTATATTCGAGGCAAGAATGTGACTTTCAAATTCAATAAACGGAGCAATAAGCGGCTGAGGCAATACAAGCATTTGTTTGGAAGCAGCTTCTGGAATCTTGTCGAGCTTGTACCGTGGGTTCAGAAACCGTAATTGATCTATCGATATTTTAATATTTTCTGCGATCTGTCCAAAACTTACCGCATTGCTCAGGTAAACTGTATCGATTCCGCTGAATGAATATGCCGGTTCGGTGGCTAAAATGCGATGCTCGCGGGCAAAATTCATTACATAATTAGCTGCGAGAAACGCCGGGACATAATTTTGGGTTTCTTCCGGCAGATAAGGCAATAATTCCCAAAGGTTGGTTTTTCCGCCACTTCGCTCGATGGCATTGCGTACCACGCCGGGCCCACCGTTATAGGCTGCCAGCGCCAAATGCCAGTCGTGAAATGTCTGATACAAGTATTTAAAATATTTGCAGGCAGCTTCGGTGGATTTATACACATCACGTCGGTCGTCGATATAGGATGAAACCTCCAGATCAAACATTGGCGCCGAATTGTACAGGAATTGCCATAATCCCATTGCTCCCGAGGACGATTTTGCCAGCGGATTCAGACCAGATTCAACCACCGAAAGATATTTTAACTCAAGCGGCAGATCGTATTTATCCAGATAATGTTCAAAAATAGGGAAATAGAGTTTCGAAAGGCCAAGCATCCGCGAAACATCGTCGCGCCGTTGAATGGTGTAAATTTCAATGTATTTACGAACTAAGTAGTTGTACTCAAGACCGAGAGGTGTGGATTTGTCGAGCTCAGCAAACCGATATTCGTAAACAAGGTCTGGGAACGTCGGGATGGAATCGTTTCGTGCAGAGGCTGTGCCGGTTATAAAACCAGGACAAAGACCAATCAGCATAAACAGCAATAATCCAGGCTTTTTCATCGACAATGGGGCAGTTGTTAAGTATGTAAAAATAGCATTTGCCCCAAAACAAAAAAGCCTGTTTCTCGATTTTTTGACCGAAAAACAGGCTTTTTTAAAATGCTATTTTATAGCGATTGGGCTATTTTACAAAGATTTTGATAATATCATTTCCGTTGGCATATAAAAGCAAGCCGAGCAGAAGCACCATTCCAACAATTTGGGCGTATTCCAGGAATTTATCACCCGGTTTACGGCCGGTAACCATTTCATAAAGAAGGAATGTTACGTGACCGCCATCCAATGCTGGAATAGGGAGAATATTCATTACGGCAAGAATAATAGAAAGGAATGCTGTCAGGTTCCAGAAAGCTTCCCAATCCCAAACACCGGGGAATATTTTTCCGATAGTAATGAAACCACCCAGCGACTCATACGCTTTGGTTTTGGGTTGAAAGAGGAGCTTCAGACTTTTTACATACTTCTCAACTGTATAAATACCCTTCTTTATGCCAGCAGGAAATGAGCCCAAGAAGCTATATGATACTTTTCTTGTTTGAAAGACATTGTCGATACTAGGCCTTATGCCAAGTATTCCGGTTGCAGGAACAACCACACTTACAGTAACCGTATCCTTGCCACGAAGAAGCCCAACAGTGACGGGCTTTTCCTTAAACTTCACAACCTCAGTGCGGAACTCATCGAAATAATCAATTTTTTTGTCATTGATTTTAACAATCTTATCCTTGGGTTGCATCCCTGATTTCTGAGCTACTGACTGCTTCTCCAGTTCGGCAATCACAAAAGGAAAACGCGGTGTAAAAAAACCAGCATTCTTATCTTTAATAAGTATTGGAAGAATTTCTTTCGAAATATTGACATTAACTTCGCTCCCATTGCGTTCCACCTGAATGGTCTGGGCATTGTTGATTACAATTTCGGGAACAATACGATTAAAGTCTTCTATTTTTTTATGGTCAACCGAAAGTATTTTATCTCCATTTTGCAATCCCGTTTTCAGGGCCAACGAATCGCAAGCTATACCATATTTAACATTGGCTGTCGGGATGTATTCTTCGCCCCAGGCATAAAGCACCATCGAATAGATAAACAATGCCAGCAAAAAATTGACCATCACGCCGCCAACCATAATCAGCAAACGCTGCCACGATGGTTTCGAACGGAATTCCCACGGTTGTGGGGGGAGTTTCATTTGTTCCTTGTCCATCGATTCGTCAATCATCCCGGAAATTTTGACATATCCGCCAAGAGGAACCCAGCCAATGCCGTATTCGGTATCGCCTTTTTTAAATTTGAAGAGCGAAAACCAAGGGTCGAAAAACAGATAAAATTTTTCAACGCGGGTATTAAATAACTTGGCAAATGCGAAATGGCCAAACTCGTGCAGAATGACAAGAATAGAAAGACTTAAAAGAAGTTGTGCGGCTTTTACTAATATCTCCATAGCGGTATTTTATGCTTTAATCAAGGTTCGGCTGAAATTCATCGCCTCCTGGTTTGTTTGTTTATAAGTTTCGTAATCAGGGGCGGAAATATACGGTATTTTTTCGAGGGTTTGTTCTATAATGTCCGACATCTCAAAAAAGCCGATTTTATCTTTTAAAAACGCCTCTACTACAATTTCGTTGGCTGCATTGAGCACACAAGGGCGGTTTCCACCTTCGCGAAGCACCTGAAACGCCAAGGCCAGATTTCGGAAGTTTTGGGTGTCGGGCACGCCAAATGTTAAGGAGGGGTATTGCGTGAAATCGAATCGCTGAAGGGTTGACGATAACCGCTCGGGATAGCCCAGGGCATACAAAATAGGCAGACGCATGTCCGGTAGTCCCATCTGGGCTTTGATGGAACTATCGCTAAACTGAACCATGGAATGGATGATAGACTGGCGATGAACCACCACGTCGATCTGGTCGGGAGTTACACCGAACAACCATTTGGCTTCGATGACTTCTAGCCCTTTATTCATAAGCGTTGCCGAGTCAATAGTGACCTTAGCGCCCATATCCCAACAGGGATGTTTCAGTGCTTCTTTCTTGGTGACTTTTTTAAGATATTCGGCATCTTTTCCAAAGAATGGCCCTCCCGATGCGGTAAGAATAATCTTCTCTACGGAAGTATGTTGTTCGCCTTGTAAACATTGGAATACAGCCGAGTGCTCCGAATCGACGGGAAGTATTTTTACGTTGTTATCGCTGGCCAGTTGCATGATGAGTTCTCCGGCAACCACCAACGTTTCCTTGTTGGCAAGAGCAATGTCTTTTCCGGCTTTAATGGCATTGATTGTCGGCAATAATCCCGAATAGCCAACCATAGCGGTAAGGACAATGTCAATATCGTTAAGCTTTACAACTTCGGCAATGGCATCAGAGCCAGCCATGACATCAATGGGATAGTTGGCCAGTGCTTCTTTAATTTGAAGGTATTTATCTTCGCACCCGATAACCACTGCTTTAGGAACGAAGGTAACCGCTTGTTTTATGAGCAAATCTACATTGTTATAAGCGGTTAAAACAGCAACTTCAAATTTTTCGGGATGACAGCTGATAACGTCAAGCGCCTGCGTTCCTATAGAACCTGTTGAACCAAGTATTGCTACCCGTTTTTTTTCAGATGATTTCATTCTTTAAAACTAAAATCACGAACTTAGTTAAAAACTATATAATCGGCCGGATTAACTGGCTTCCCATTATACCATAGCTCAAAATGCAAATGCGGGCCGGTAGATAATTCTCCGGAGTTTCCCATGATAGCAATGGCATCGCCGGCTTTAACCTGTTGGCCAACTTTACGGAGAAGGCTCGCATTATGTTTATACAGCGAAACGATATTGCTATGATGTTGTATTTGTATTACATAGCCAGTCTCAAGGGTCCAGGTGGCCATGATGACGGTACCGTCGAGTGTTGCTTTGATAACATCGTCGGATGCCCCCACAATATCAATACCAAAATGGTTGTTGCGGGCATTGTAACCGTTGGTAATGATACCTTTTACAGGTGCGAAAAAATGAATCTCGGAGATACTACTTTCTTTTTTTGAAGAAGAAACAGAAATGTTAAGCTGCTCGGCTTCTTCAACTTTTTGACGGAACAGGGAGTCCTCTTCCGATTTTTTAAAGTTTATGTTTTTATAAACTTTGGCAGAATCATTTTTATGTTCGGCATTTGAGAGATCTTTGCCGGAAATTACGGCATTAAGAGCCTCGTCGTATTTTTCGCGGCTACGGAGTTGTTTCTCGAGCGAATCGAGACGTAAGGCATTAAACACAATGCCACGTCGCATTTTCTCGTCGGGATACCCTGGGATGAGCACTTTCAATGGGGTAAATGCAATAAGCGCACTGACGAGCAGAATCAGCAAAAGCGATATCGTACCAACGGCCGAAAGGACATTCAGCAGCGAAAGGCGGAGATGCCAGACTTCTTCGAAGGTTTTGTCATTAAAAAAAACAAGCCGATACTTATGTTTCAGCTTGTTTATTAGCAGTTTCCTGCGTTTAATTTTTTTGTGCATTGCCATACAAGGCCGTTATAAGGTTACGGGCAAAGATAAGTACGAAAGTCAGAATTTATACAACCTTCACGGCTTTAGCTTCCGATGACCATAACCCGTGCTGTGTACAAAGGCACATCGCAGTTAGGTTCATGCTTACCTGCGGGGCAACGATATAAAAATCGACTTCGGGATTGGCTGGCTGGTTGCCGAATGTTCCGGGAAGGAACCGGGCTTCGGCCAACAGCGTTTCGCGGTTCCAAAGCTGAACGAAGTTGATAAAATGGTTAAAGTCGTCAGGATGACGGTAATCTGTGCCAACTCGTACTTTTACCAAAAACTTTTCGCCTTTGGTAACTTCATCGGCACAAATAACAACAGGAGTATGGCGGTCGAAATAATCTTTTTTTATTTCTTTTTCTTCCTGCTCTATATCAGTTACTTTAAATACTCTAGGCATGGCTGTGAATTTTAATTATGAAAATAATTGCATCAAAAGTACGTTTTTTTTTGGAGATTATTAAAATTGCAGTACTTTTGCACTCGCTTTACAGGAACAACGGAGCAATTCGCAAGTAAAGCAAACGTTCTAAACAGATTTAAAATACCATAAAATATATTGCGGGATGGAGCAGTGGTAGCTCGTTGGGCTCATAACCCAAAGGTCGTCAGTTCGAGTCTGGCTCCCGCTACTAAGATAAAAAGCCTCAGTGATGAGGCTTTTTTCGTTTTTGGCAAGTACGATTGAAGTTGTGGAGGATCGAAATTTCAAAGCGTTTTCAAAACGCTTTATTGCTTATATTTGTTTATCTTTTTACTAGCCTGTAATGCATTTATTCTGATCGGATTTATTAGTAGTTTAAAACAAATAACTATGAAAGCAATATTTAAGTTTGGGCTCAGCCTGATGTTGGTTTCGATTTGTTTCTCCGTTTTTGCTCAAAATAGTGCTCCTTCAAAAAAGGTAATTACCAACAGGGTGGACAGCATTGTTCAGATACCGTACTTCACATTTGTAGCAAATCAAGTATTGCCTGTTAGGGGTGTTAGCCGATACCTGACGGGTGAATACACGCTGAAGGTGACGAAGGATACCGTAGCGGCCTATCTTCCTTTTTTTGGGCGTGCATATACTGCACCGCTTAATGCCTCTGAGGCTGGTATCGAATTTATTAGCAAGGATTTTGAATATCAGAAAAAAGTATCAAAAAAGGGAAACTACGAAATTCATATTGTGCCCCGGGATATTCGCAATAACTACCAGTTTTTTCTTACCATTTTTAAAAATGGGGAGGCTACATTAAGTGTTAGCAGTATTCAAAGAGAGCCTATTTCGTTTTATGGAACAGTAAAGTAGTTAAAAGACAAACGCCCAGTATATTTTTCTGGGCGTTTGTCTTTTTAATTATATAGATACTTTGCTTTATTGGCCAAACATAACCTGTCCCATAGCCGAAAAACTAATCCTGGGATTTACGCACATAACCGGAATCTTGGCTTTGTTGGCGATGACGCGTTGCTCCGACGCTCCGAACATATAGTCGAGAAACGAGATGTTTTTGGTGGTCATAACCATAACCATATCCGCATCAATTTTTTGGGCGAAAGCAATAGTTTCCGATGAAAATGACTTTGTTTTTATAGGAGAATGCACTTCGTAGGAAATAGCGTTTTGGCACAGAAAACGGGTGGCAAAGCTAAGGTTGGAATCCACCTTCTTTTGCAGCGAATGGTCATTTACGGGGTAAACGTATAGATGAACCTTGGAGTTGAAAATTCGCCCCAGAAAAATTGCCCAGTTAAGTTTTTCTTTATTTTCCGATTTGAAATCGATAGGAAATACAATGTTCGAATATTTGTCGTGCCGTTCGGGTTTTTCCTGTACTACAATAAACGGGGCTGTCGAACCTTGAATAACTTTTAGTGCCCAACTTCCAAAAAGTTTTTGAGATCCTTTAATGCCATGAGTTCCCATGACTACTAAAAAAGCCTTCGTTTCTGAAGCATGTTTGGCTATACTTTTAAAAATCGATCCTTCTTTAATAATGATGGATGGCATAATTCCGAATTGCTGATGAGTCTCTCTGCAAGTCTGTTCCATCATTTCGCGCACGTTCTGAACCTTTGACGGTTTACTTCCGGGAGAGATAATATGCAATAATACGATTGATTTATCGATGCTTTTCGATATGCGAACTGCATGTTCCAGAGCAAATTGTGAGATGTTTGTAAAGTCCCAGGTTACAAGGATTTGGTTTTCGGCTTGAAGGTTCATTTGATTTTAGGTTTTAAGAGTGCTAAAAATAATGGTTTCAATGGATTTAAAAAAATGTTTAACGTAAATGAGTTGTGCCAAAAATTGTATTTTTGTGGATTAAATTTTTCAATAGGATTTTTATGGAACATCAGGAAAGAAACATCATCAGAGATTTATTGAAATCTCACAAGGTAGATATCGATGTATTGGTAAAAGGATGGGTACGTACCAAGCGTGGCAATAAGAATGTTGCATTCATTGCATTAAACGATGGTTCCATAATTCATAACCTCCAGATCGTGGTTGACGTTCCTTCGTTTGACGAAGAACTGCTCAAAAAAGTTACCACCGGTTCATGTATAGCGGTTCATGGAAAATTAGTGCAATCGGCCGGTTCGGGCCAACCTGTAGAGGTCATTGCCAGTTCTATCGAAGTTTACGGAACTGCCGATCCCGACATCTATCCGCTTCAAAAGAAAGGACACAGTCTCGAATTTCTTCGTGAGATAGCGCATCTCCGTCCCCGTACCAACACTTTTGGAGCTGTATTGCGTATCCGCCACGCGCTTTCGTTTGCCATTCACAAATATTTTAACGACAATGGGTTCTATTATCTTCACACGCCTATCGTTACAGGGTCGGATGCTGAAGGTGCCGGAGCTATGTTCCGCGTTACCACCCTCGATATGGAAAATCTTCCCAAAAATGAAGATGGGTCGGTAAATTATAGTGAAGATTTTTTCGGTAAATCGACTAACCTTACCGTTTCCGGCCAGCTTGAAGGTGAGCTCGGAGCCCTTGCCCTGGGAGCTATTTATACTTTTGGACCAACCTTCCGTGCCGAAAATTCCAATACTCCGCGTCACCTTGCCGAATTCTGGATGATTGAACCGGAAATGGCATTCTACGACATCAAGGACAATATGGATCTGGCCGAAGATTTTCTGAAGTATTTGATAACTTATGCTTTGGAACATTGCCACCACGATTTGGAATTCCTTTGCAAGATGTATGACGAGGAACTTATTGAACGGTTGAAATTTGTGACTGAAAATGATTTTATAAGACTTACATATACCGAAGGTGTTGAAATTCTGATGAAATCTAATCATAAATTTGAATTCCCGGTTAGTTGGGGTATCGATCTTCAGTCTGAACATGAACGTTACCTTGTTGAAAAACACTTTAAAAAGCCGGTAATTCTTACGGGTTATCCCAAGGAAATAAAGGCTTTCTATATGAAACAGAACGAGGATGGCAAAACCGTTCGTGCGATGGATGTCCTCTTTCCAAAAATTGGCGAAATTATTGGAGGATCGCAGCGTGAGGAAGATTTCGCTAAACTCGAATACCGCATCAACGAACTTGGTATACCAATGAAAGACCTTTGGTGGTACCTCGATACCCGTCGTTTCGGATCAGCTCCGCATAGCGGTTTTGGCCTTGGCTTCGAACGTTTGGTACTCTTTGTAACTGGTATGGGAAATATCCGCGATGTGATTCCATTCCCACGTACTCCTAAAAATGCAGAGTTTTAAAAAAAGATAATAGAGATGGGTCATGGTCTATCTAGGGTAAACGTTAAAAAATCAATGGCATTTCTCTGTCGAGGGTAAAAACTGCTTTAAGCCGTTTTCGTTTATTGCTTACATTAAAAGTTTTGTCGTTTACTAAAATGGATAGGGCGATTTTGCTAACTGTATTAAATATAAAGCTTATCAAAAAATAAAGGCCCTTATTTAAGTGAAGTCCCACAATAAAGAACTCACTTAAATAAGGGTCTATGAGTCAGTAATGGACTAAATAGTTAAATCATATTTATTAATTTGCACTATTACCAATTAGATTTTTATTGTTATCCAATTCTGTTTGAGGGAACGGATAATACATAGATTTCGTTTTGTTCCATCTATAATCTACATTACCATTACTATTTAAGTGCACCAATAAATCCAGCCATTTAGAATCAGCCATACCCCAACGAACAAGGTCAAAGTAACGAACATATTCTCCACACAATTCAACATAACGTTCATGTTGTATAATGTTTTTAATGTTGTTCATTGTAATACCGTTAATAGTTGGTGCACTAGCCAACAGGTCGTCAACATTGGGAAGAGTTCCCGGTGAGCTCTGATACCATAATCCGGTTTGTTCGCTTGGAACTACTTTATTGGCTCTGTCGCGAACCATCTGGATGTAATATTTAGCGCCGGTAGCATCGTTTCTGTCAGCACCATCATGGCCTGTTTCATGTAAACATTCTGCATACATCAATAATATATCGGCATAACGCATTAAACGGTCGTTAATGTCGTCGTCAATATCATCTACCTTCCAATCCCTGACATACTTACGCATGCCAAATAAATTTTTGTTGCTGGACAAATGGTCCATCCAATATTGCCAATTAGTAGCAGAATCGACCATAGTGCCACTGGCTCGTTTTTCCTGCACATAATAACTAGCACCGCCCGGGCACCAAAGGGTCATAAACTTGCGAGGGTCGCCGGCCTCAAATTCGTTAAACGTTTTGGGGTTTGGTGCTAAATTCCACCACGAACCGCCGGTACCATCAAACATACCAACTTCCTGAAACCTCCAGGAGTCAGAATTGTCACCACCTAACCAACTTGGGCCATTAACCATTTGTACTTCAAAAAGAGACTCTGAATTATTTTCACAGTTAATAGCGCCTGACATATCTGATTTACCAATGGTTACATATTTAGCCCATACAGTTGTGCCTATTTTATCAAGCGAATTTGCTCTGTAATTTTCCATTAGGCTATACTCTTTACTATCTATTATTTTCTTCAGTTCAACAGCGGCTTTATCGAACTCAGCAGTTTTGCCTAACTCAAGAATAGGTCGGTACATATAAGCTTTTGCAAGGTAACCTTGAGCAGCACCTTGAGTAGCTCTACCTACATCTGATGTTTTGCTTTTTACAGGGAGGTAAGTAGCAGCAAACTGGAAATCGCTTATAATTTGTGCATAAACTTCACCGACTTTTGCATTAGCAGGATAGTAATCAGAAGTACCTTTTGCAGGGGTAGTCAAAAGTGGTACTGTTTCCCCAAACATTTCGCACAAATGCATGTAATGAAAAGCTCTTAAGAATCGTGCTTCCGCTAGTAACTGGTTTTTTTGATCATCAGTAATAGTGCCTTTGAAATTATTTATACGATCTATGGCTAGGTTAGCAGCATATACACCGTTGTATAAGTCTTTCCATCCACTAGTAATTCCTCCATCACTTGCAAGAGTGTTGTAGGTATCATAATACATAGGTTCCCATTTAAAAGTGTGATCCATATCATCTCCCCGAGCAAGTAAAGTAAAATAGAAGTTACGAGCATAAGTACCTTGAACTTTACCTATTATAGCCTCGTATGCGGGAATTATTGCAGCTTTAAGCTGGTCGACAGTTGTATAATATGTCTCAGTACCCACTGCTTTTGGATTATTGATATCCATATCGGGCTTACAACCTACGACAATCATCATAAGCGTTATGACTATATGAAATATTTTTGAATGTTTTTTCATATCAATAAGTTTAAATATTTGTTGAATGTTCAGTTAAATTAAAATGAGAACTGGAGTCCAAAGAATACTTCCTTTGAGTTGGGATAGGTTGCTAACCAAGGAGCCACAGCATCAATACCCCTATTCAAGTTATAACGTCCATTGTCAAGATAGTTTACAGAAGCTACTTCAGGGTCAAATCCTGAATATTTGGTAAATGTTAACAGGTTTTTTCCGCCGACATATACCCTCATACGGTCAATTTTATATTTTCCAAGTAATGATTTTGGGAAAGTGTATCCTAATGTTAATGATTTCAGCCTTAAATAAGAACCATCTTCAACAAAACGGTCTGAAACCCTTAAGTTTTTATTTGGGTCACCCAATACGGCACGTGGTATATCTGTGTCAGTATTCTTGTGATAGGTAACTCCGGAAATAACCACATCTTCAGCACGATAACGATTTAACACGCTTGAAAAATCATTATAATAGTGGTACATACCTTCGCCCCAGTACTTACTGTTGTTATAAATATCGTTACCATAAGAACCTTGCCAGATCATTGAGAAATCTAACTTACCATAATTTCCCATATCATAGCTAGCATCGAAATTAAAGCCATAACTAAATTTAGGAATAGGATTACCTATATATCTTTTATCTTTTGAATCTATGGCCCCGCTATTATCAAAATCTTTAAACCGTATATCACCTAATCCTGCATTAGGAGCAAAAGCCTTATCAGCATCTAACTGTGCTTGGGTTTTATATAAACCATCGGTTACATACCCCCAGAACTGACCAATAGACCCTCCAACTGCTGTTCTCGTAACATTTTCACCTGCAGGGCTAACATTTCCGGATAAGATTTCATTCTGAGCACCTAAACTTTCGACTTTATTTTTAACAGTCGATAAATTTTCCGATACCGAATAGTATAGTTTCCCTACAGTTTCTCGATAGGTAAGTGCAACCTCCAGCCCTTTATTGTTGATACTACCTGCATTAAGCACAGGGGATGCATCTTCAAAACCGGCAGTATAAGAAATGGGGACATTAACCAACATGTCTTTCGTAGTTTTATCGAAGTAATCTACAGTCAATGACAACCTATCTTTTAATACCCGTAAATCAAGACCATAATCGGTAGAATAGGATGATTCCCATTTTACGTCTTTGTTCGCCGGTTGAATTGGCAATGCACCAATGGTTTTAGTACCATTTAAATAATACCAGCTATTAAAACTTACTGTATTTTGGTATTGGAAGTGTGAAATATCCTGGTTACCGATTGAACCGTAACTAGCCCTAAGTTTTAAGTCGCTGATAAAGTCAATGTTTCTCATAAAATTTTCTTTGCTTATTCTCCATGCACCTGATATAGAAGGGAAGTTACCATATCTGTGAGTTGAACCGAAATTTGATGAACCATCCCGGCGGAAGTTGGCAGTAATCATATATTTACTCTTATAGCTGTAATTAAGACGTCCTAAAAATGAATACATTGCCCATTTATCTATATCCGAATTTACATCCTTTGTAGATGCATCCAGTGTAGTGCTAAGAATTGGCACATCTGGACTTGGAAAATCCGATGCAGCAGCATGTATTTGTGAATATTTCGATTTTTCTGAAGTAACACCAACTACAGCACTAAAAGAATGACCATTAATTTCCTTATCGTACGATAACGTATTTTCATAAAGGAAGCGTTCATTAACGGTACTTTCCATAGTTAAATCGTCAGATGGGTTACTACTGTAAGCAGTTGTATATCTTTGCACATAACGTTGGAACCTTCCTCTACCCAAACTGACCCCCATGTTAAATTTATATTTTAACCCCGGAAGAATCTCATAATTAGCCCACCAGTTACCACTTAAATCAATGTTCGAATTATTATCGGAATTAAAGTTTGCAACTTGTAATGGGTTTGCAACATCAGTTCCGTTTCCGGCATTACCATAACCTGTAGAGGTTGTTTTATCGTAAACAGGACAGGTCGATGACCACTTTTCAGCGTCTATAATACTATATTCGCTATAATCCTGATTATACCAATTCAATCTTACAGTTTCACCAATTTTTAATTTCCCTAATTTGAAATCTGATAATACTTGAAGCGTATAATTTTTACTTTTATTTAAAATTTGGATAGCATCATCGGTAGAATAAGTAGTATTGATACGAAATGTAGCTTTATCCGACCCCCCACTTATGGACAAATTATGTTTTTGATATTTACCGGTATGGAACATAGCTCCCAACATATCATATCCATTACCAATTTGGGCTGGATTTGATAAAGCAGAAAGATAATCGGTTCTTGAAGGATTTGCATTATACATTTCTTCATTAATCAACTCTGCAAGCTGCTGTCCATTGAGCATATCTATTTTTTTCGATATTGTTTTAACGCCGGAGTACCCATCATATTCAATTTTGGTTCCTGGAGCACCCCTTTTGGTCGTAACAACAATTACACCGTTTGCGCCACGTGAACCATAAATAGCTGTAGATGCAGCATCCTTTAGAATCTGAACACTTTCAATGAGAGTTTCATCTGGCACAGTACCACCAACCATACCATCTACAACATAAAGAGGGTCAGTATTGTTAATAGAACCAACACCACGGATTCTTATTTTATCGCCTGTAATCTGAACCCCGGCCGCTTCACTCTGAAGTATTGAATTAAAACCACCAGGAACTTTTAACATTTGTTCAGGTTTTAATACAGTAATTGCCGATGAAAGATCAGCTTTCTTTTGCGTTCCATACCCCACGACTACAATCTCTTCAAGCTTTTTAATATCGGGAACCATTTTAACATTAATGGTTTTTTGTCCTTGGAATTGTACTCTTTCTGTAACATATCCAATGTAAGAGAATACCAAAACAGCATCAGGCTTTGATACCTCTATGGAGTATTCCCCTTTGGCATCTGAAATAGCACCAGTTGAGGTACCCTCAATTACAACTGATACACCTATAAGCGTTTCGCCAGTATTACTGTCAGTAATTGTACCTTTTACTGTTGTTTGTTGCAACTCCAAAGCAGGAGCTATCACAACTAAATTATTGTTGAGAATTTTATAGGATACTTCCGAACCGTTTAACAATTTATCCATTACTTGTTGGATATTCTTATTATTCAGATTTAAAGTAACCATCTTATTAATATCCATGATAACATCATTATAGAAGAACCTATAACTTGTCTTATTCTCAATTTCTTTAAGAACCTCTTTTAGTGTTTGATCTTTGATTTGCAGGTTAAAATTTTGCCCGTTAGTTGTAATAGAAGCTGAGACCTGCAATATGCATAAACATAAGATTAAGATAGTCAGTTTCATACGTAGTTTTAATTTTAGGTAAACCCTAAGGAAGGATAATTTTTTTTTCATACATTTGTAGTGTTAATTTAATTAATAGACATCCCCATTCTATTTAGCTAGAATGAGTTTGTTGTAGTAAAATTAAAGATTAGAAGACCGGGGATAGTTTTAGCGGACCTTCCCGGTTTTTTTAGTTTTTTTTAGTTTTTATGTCATAGTTGTAATTTTTAGTTAAACATAGGTCATTTAATAAAATTGTTATACGTAGCTTTTCGTCTCTGTTCTTCTGTAATTGTGACTATTCCCTTGTTAATCTGATAATTTAAAGGGGCTGTGAGTTTAATGATATCTAGGATCTGCTCCAATGTTTCATTATTAAATGTTCCTGAAAATGTATACTGGTTCAACTCTGGAGATTTGATATCAATGGAAACATTAAATTTTCGTTCCAATATAATCGCAATGTTTTTTAACGGTTCGGATTCTATAATCCATAAATTATCTTTCCAGGATGTGTAAATGTTTGTATTAACATTAGAAGCTACTTTAACATTATTATTGATAGCGCTTTCTTTATCCTCAGACTTGGGATGAGGAACATTTACATTTCTATTAGTACCAGTTATCTCATCATTATCCGTTGTTGCATGTTTTGACGCTTCTCTATCAACAATCACAACGTCTTTAGGTTTTAGCGATAGATTAATACCTTTGCCTTCTATTTTAACAATTCCTTCTACAAGTGTGGTGGTAACAAATTTTTCTTCAGAATAAGCTTTTACGTTGAATGAAGTACCAAAAGCCTTAATTTTCAGACCTGAAGTTTGTACTATAAATGGTTTTTTAGGATTTTTAACAACCTGGAAATATCCTTCCCCATCTAAGTAAACGACACGACTATTTATTCCGTAATCAGCTTTATAACTTAAACGAGTCCCAGCGTTGAGCCAAACCTTTGTACCATCAGCTAATATGAGCGAAGTTTTTGATCCCAGAGGAGCTTGCACTTCGTTCCATACTAATTGTGTTTCACTCAATTTTTTTGTCGATGATAGATTGGTAAAAACAATACCGCCACTAAATGCCAGAATAACGATCGCTGCATATTTCAATAAATTAATGTATTTCCTTCGAGTTGAAATAATTAGTAACTCCTTTTGCGTTTTTTGAAATTTTTTCTTAAAATAACGAGCCTTTACTTTGTTCCACGAAACATCTACATTATAATTATGGTGCGGCTGAGTTATTTTTGTAGAAATATAAATATCGTTGAGCTGATTATAATATCGGGCATTCTCAGAGCTTTGCCGTATCCATGCACAAGCGATGTCCCGTTCCTCGGTGTTTGCCGAGCCTGTAAGGTACTTTATAAGTACATCTTCAATTTCTAATTTTGGCGTATTCTTTTCCATGTTTTTTCGTACATGGAAAAGATCCCTAACGAGGATGATAGGGTGACAAAAAAAATGTAAAAAGATAATTATTTTAGGAGGGTGATTATAAATGCCAGTGCTACAAGGTAATCTTGTAACTCGTCGCGTAACTTTTTTAAGGCTCTTGAAATTTGTGTTTTAACGGTGTTGACAGACAATCCTGTCTTCTCTGCTATTTCGCTATATGAGAGGTTTTCGTAACGACTCATACAGAAAATATCCTTGCATTGTGGAGGTAACTTATTTATTTCTGTTTCAATTTTCGATTCGAGTTCCTGAATAATAAGGTTGGCAATGGGGTATGAATGAAGGCTTAATTCGGAAAGTTCCTTTTCATTGTATTTTGCTTGTTGTGCTGTAATGTATTTCTGTTCAACCTTTTTATGCCTGAGGTATTTCATACTGTTATTGTAAATACTTCTGTAGAGATAGCCTTTGATAGAATCGGTAATAGTAAGGTTAGTACAATTTTCCCAGAATTCACAAAAAAAATCCTCAACAATCTCTTCGGCGGTATGTGTATCGTGAACAAAATGCTCGGCAAAAAGACACAGTCCTACAAAATGCTGTTTAAAAAGCTGTTCAAAAGCTTTTTCTTCACCATTTTTTAGCGGTAATAAAAGGTCTTGCTCGCTCATCTGTCACAAATTTACAGCTAACAATATAGGCAATATTTTTATTTTAGCATAAATTGAACGTCAGTGTAAACGCATTTAAAAAATCAGGGGTTTCTCCCGGTATTTAAAGTCTAAAGCCGCCTTAAGTCGTTTTTGCTTTATACTCCTACCCATAGATGTCTCGTTGTTCAGGAGAGATAAAGCTTTTTGGTAATGATATTAAAGTTTTGGGCAGCATTTCCTTTTCGTTTTTGGAATAATCTTCTCGGAAAGTAGCGTCAAGAGTCCAATGAAGTTGATTTTCAATGGCCCAATGTTTAACTTATCCAACTATTAAATTGTTTAGCCGTCCCATCGGCACTTGAGATATAATATCGGGATTGGCGGGTAATCTCACCAGTTGCTTTAAAGATTCTTTCCGAGTCAATGCGCACAATTGTATTTAAGCCTTGCCATTGATTAACTTCCTAGATATTGGTTAGGTTGCAAAAACGCTGCAGAGACGGGTCTTAATTTGATCGTGATCACAATCCGTTTCAGAGCGGATATAAGCTTTTGTGTGGCGTTATATGCATATGTGTCCCACTTTTAAATGCGTTTGCCTTGATCGTCTATCGCCTATTTACCATCAGCTGTCCTACTTTTTTCTATATTTGCAAAAGACGAAAAAGGCAGGTAAATGTTAAAACAAAGATTACAGCAAAAACTTCTTCAAAAACTTTCCCCTCAGCAAATCCAGATGATTAAGCTGTTGGAAATCCCTTCCATGCAGCTGGAACAACGCATCAAAAAAGAGCTGGAAGAAAATCCTGCTCTTGATGAAGGTTCCGATGACAATAACGACGATATTTACGATGAGAAGCCGGTAAACGACGATTCTGATTTCTCAATTGATGAATACATCAGCACCGACGATATTCCTTCCTATAAATTAAACGCCAAGAATTATAATAAATCGGAGCTTAAACCCGACATCCCGTTTTCGGTTGGCTCAACCTTTCAGGATTATCTTGAAAGTCAGCTGGGCATGCGCGACCTCGATGAAAAGAAGGAAATGCTGGCTAGCTACCTCATTGGAAACCTCGACGATGACGGTTATCTGCGTCGTAAACTCGAAGCCATAGTGGACGATCTCGACTTTAATCTGAACGTTAAAACTACCGAGGATGAACTTTTGGAAGTTTTACGCATTATTCAGGATTTTGAGCCCGTTGGCGTTGGTGCCCGCGATTTGCAGGAATGCCTTTTGTTGCAGATTTCGGCCAAGAATCAAAAGGTTCCGGCGGTTGCCCGTGCCCGTAAAATATTAAAAAATAATTTCGAAGAATTTACGCGCAAACATTACGATAAAATTCTTGCCCGGCTAAACATTACCGAGGAGGAAATGAAAGATGCCGTAGACGAAATCCTCAAGTTAAACCCCAAGCCCGGCGGTTCGTATTCCGATCCACACAGTAAGGTTGCCGAACACATTATCCCCGATTTTATTCTCGAAAATCGAGATGGGGAACTGCAACTCAGCCTGAATTCGCGGAATATCCCTGAATTGCGCATCAGCCGCACATACAGCGATATGCTCGAATCGTACAGCGCCAGCAAAGGAAAAGCCAATAAACAACAACGCGAAGCCGTATCGTTTGTGAAACAGAAACTCGATTCTGCCAAATGGTTTATCGACGCCATTAAACAACGTCACGACACGCTGATGGTTACCATGGAGGCAATTATTGAACTCCAGAGCGAATATTTTCAGGAAGGAGACGAAACTAAACTTCACCCTATGATTCTGAAAGACATTGCCGACCGTGCCCAGCTTGACATTTCGACCATATCGCGGGTTGCCAACAGCAAATACATCCAAACGCATTTCGGCATCTTCCCGCTTAAATATTTCTTTTCTGAGGGGATGCAGACAGATTCTGGCGAGGAAGTCTCAACCCGTGAGATTAAGAAAATTCTTCAGGATTGCATCGATGCCGAATCAAAACGCAAGCCGCTCACCGATGATGAATTGGCCGAAATATTGCAAAAAAAGGGTTACCAGATAGCCCGGCGTACTGTTGCCAAATATCGTGAGCAACTCAACATTCCGGTTGCCCGGCTGCGGAAAGAATTATAAAATAAAGAACGGGACAGGATGGGATCAATAGCGGCCATTTTCTCTAAAAGAATTCCCTTATTTATATCTTTTATCTTTCATCCTTTGTTGATGCCTTCTCTGGGCGTTTATATCGTGCTCGATTCGGGCACTGTTCTGTCATTATTATCGCCGGTGGCCCAAAAAATAATTATGATCGCGATGATTACCGGTACTTTGGCCATGCCCATGGCATTTCTACCTTTTTATTTTTTTCGACAACTGACAAAGGTTAGCGATGAGACTAAAAGACATTTAGCCCCGATTATGGTGGCTGCTTTATTTTATTATTTGGTATTCAGGTTGTTTGGATCGTGGGGAGCCCCTCGTCTGATACAATCTTTTCTGATAGCTTTAATCGTTAATGCCTGTCTTCTTGTAGTTTTATTAAAACGTTATGATGTAAGTGTTTACATGAATGGTATTGGCGTGGTTATGGGGTTAATCTTTGTGCTGATTTTTAAGTATGGAGCACATCTTCTGTTTTATCTCATGATTGTAATTTTTATAGCCGGAAGTTTGGCATCTGCCCGTCTTAGCCTTAACAAACATAATCCGTCGCAGGTTTATGGTGGATTATTGTTGGGCATTGTAATAACCTCCACATTGCTGATGTTACTTTAATTTTTGGGAAAAGGGCTGTTTCTGTATACCCGTTATCTGTAAAATATTTTTTTACTTTTGATGAACATAGTTGTTAAGATTCAAATATTTAGTATATTGACAACGTAAATGCCATTTTACTGCGGATAATTTTATTGCCGATTTATAGTTAGCCTGCCTGTGTTAAGCAGAGGGTGGCTTGAGTTATTTTTAATTGTTAAACCAATTTGCAATTATCGTTTTGTCAAATGAAGTGGTTGTTGTTATTAACAGGTTTGTTTTGTCAGGGTGCTTATCCGGGCGGAGATTATTGGACAAGGGCGTCCTTTGTCGAAAAAATTGTGCTTTTAACCGAATGGCCACAACCTGGCTTGGGTAATGCTTCAAAAGAATTTGTCATTAAAATATTGGGTAAAGATGAGTTTACCCGCTCGCTCGAAAAATACTACAGTAATCATAAAATATTAAACAGAACCGTAGTCATTTTGCCAATCAGGTCTATTGACGAGGCCGGGAATTGTCAGGCCCTTTACTTTCCAAAGGCTTGGGATAATTCGTCGCGTGAGGCAATGATTCAAACGGTACGAAAAGGTATCCTGACTTTGGGCAATACTCCGGGGTTTGGACTAAAAGGGGTGATGATTAATTTTATAGATAAGGGAAATGGGGTTGGTTTTGAAATTAATCGAAAATCGATGCAGAATGCAGGTTTTAAAATAAGCAGTCAATTATTACGCGCAGGAAAAACTCTTAACTAATTACTGATATGACCTTACTGAAATCGTTGTCGCTAAAGTCCAAGTTGATTTTAATTATTCTCATGGTAACCATGAGTGTGTTAATGATAGGCTTTGCCCTAGAGTATATTTATGGGGCAAATAAGTATCGTAAGGATCAGTTGGACAGGGTTTTGTTTTGTTCGCGACTAATTGCAGGATCGATAACCTCTCCGGTTCTGTTTAACGATGAAGACGGAACCCGGGAAGTTCTCTCTCAACTGAAGTCAATTCCGAATGTTTTGTCGTGCGATGTATATAACGAAAACGGGGAGTTGTTTGTATCATACAATAATTCAAACCCTAAGGCAGAGGTTAATCCATACGATGTTAATTATCACTATCGTTTAGAAGGAGGGAAATTGCATCTTCATGAATTGTTAAAAGTCAAAACTAAAACCATTGGGGTTATCTGTGTAAGGGCTTCTGTAGTGCCTGAGATAAGCGATAATTATCAGTTGCTTATTAATTTACTGCTGGCTTTTTCTTTTCTGCTGTTAGTTGCTTTTATAATAGCTATCAGACTTCAGGTTATTATTTCGAAGCCTATTCAGGATCTGTCCGTTTTTTTAGGCGAAATAGCCGAAAAAGGAGATTATTCCCGTCGGCTTACTTATTCAAAACAGGATGAGATCGGCACCCTTTATCACCAGTGTAATTATATGCTCGAAAAACTGGAGACTCACAATAATGAACAACTCGAAACTCAGGAGAACCTGAAATATGCTAAAGAGCAGGCCGAACAGTCAGATAAGCTAAAATCGGCATTTCTTGCCAATATGTCACACGAAATTCGTACCCCGATGAATGCCATTGTGGGCTTCTCGCATTTGCTTTCAGGAGATGATATCAGCCATTTGAAGCGCATTGAGTATTCCAAAATTATTAATACCAGCAGCGAATCGTTACTAAACCTGATTAATGATATTATCGATATATCTAAAATTGAAGCCGGGGAGATTAAAATTCACCATTTGCCTTGTAATGTAAACCAGTTGTTAGAAGATCTTCGGTTGTTTTATGACAAGTTTAAACAACATCAGAATAAAGGACGACTTTATATTCAATCCGTGCCCGGAGTAAACGTCGCCGAATTTGTGGTGCAAACCGATCCGCACAGGCTTAATCAGATTTTAACTAACCTTATTGGCAATGCGCTGAAATTTACCGAAGAGGGGGGCATTGAGTTTGGTTATACAATAAGTGAAGACGCAGATTTTATTCAGTTTTATGTAAAGGATACGGGTATTGGCATTCCGGATGATATGCAGCAGATTGTTTTTGAACGTTTTCAGAAAATTGAACACCTTCATTTGCGGGTTTATCGTGGAGCCGGGCTTGGATTGGCCATTTCCAGAAGCTTGGTGGAATTGCTCGGAGGAAAAATATGGGTAAAATCGAAAGAGGGAATGGGTTCAATGTTTTATTTTACAATCCCTTTAACATTTGTGCAGTCTGGCAAAATGAAGGAACCGGAGGCGAATTTTGGGGAATTGGTTGACTGGTCGGACAAGATTATTCTTATTGCCGAAGATGAAGCGGTTAATTATCAGTATTTAAAAGAAGTGTTGGCCGATACCCAGGCTCAAATCCTGTGGGCAAAAGACGGGGTGGAAGCCGTTTCGATGTGCATGCATCACGATGTACATGCCATTCTGATGGATATAAAGATGCCCCGGATGAACGGTTACGAAGCTATCCGCCAAATTAAACGGATGAAAAAGGTGCCTATCATATCACAAACGGCCTATGCCATGTACGAAGAAAAAAAATTAAGTTTTGAGGCTGGCTCGGACGATTATCTTACCAAACCCATTGATTGTAGGCTTTTATATTCGACGTTGAGTAAATATTTGTCAAATAATTAAAAGGAAAACTTTCTTGTGAATTATCTTTAGCCCCTTTAACGGAATGCTCAACGAATTTATATCATGTATCAGCTTATTGAGGTAAAAACAAAACAGGATAAAAAAGATTTTTTGTGTTTACCGACGACTCTCTATAAGGACGAAAAAAACTGGATACGTCCGCTCAACAACGATATTGAATGTGTTTTTGACCCCCAAAAAAATAAGGCCTTTTTAAATGGCGAATGTGCCAGGTGGATTCTGGAAAATTCCGAAGGAAAAATTATTGGAAGGGTTGCCGCTTTTATCGATTACCAAAGTGCCGGCAATAACGATCAGCCGACCGGAGGAATGGGGTTTTTTGAATGCATCAATAACCACGAAGCTGCATTTTTACTTTTTGACACCTGTAAACACTGGTTACAGAAACGTGGCATGGAAGCCATGGACGGGCCTGTGAATTTTGGCGATCGCGATAAGTGGTGGGGGCTCTTGGTCGATGGTTTCTACGAGCCTAATTATAACATGCCATACAACTTCCCTTATTATCAGGAGATGTTTGAAGCTTACGGTTTTCGGAATTATTTCAACCAATATACTTATCACCGTCTTTTGAAGCTCGAAGGAGTGGCCCCCGAAATTGCCGAAAAAGCCAATCGTATTGCAACAAACCCAGCATATCAGGTCCGGCATATCGATAAGCGCCGGGGCGAAAAGTATGCCGAAGACTTTCTGACGATCTACAATAAGGGGTGGGCAAAATTTACCGGTGTAAAACCTATCACCAAGGCTTATGCATTGGGCCTTTTTAAAACACTAAAACCCATTATGGACGAAAACCTGATGTGGTTTGCTTATTACAACGATGAGCCTGTTGCGTTTTTTATCATGATACCCGAGATTAACCAGATTGTGAAACACCTTAACGGGAATTTTAATCTTTGGGGCAAACTGAAATTTCTTTGGCTGTTGAAACGGAAGACTTGCACGCGTGTGTTGGGGCTTATTTTTGGGGTCGTTCCCGATCATCAAGGCAAAGGAGTGGAAAATAGCCTTATTATGGCTTTTGGTAAAACCCTTGATAATCATGCATTCCCATATAAAGAACTGGAGCTAAACTGGATTGGCGATTTTAACCCGGCAATGATGAAGGTGGCTAGGAAAATAGGCGCTCAAATCCGAAAAACCCACGTTACGTACCGTTATCTTTTTGATCAGTCGAAGGAGTTTAAGCGGGCCCCAAAAGTAAACATCCCAACCCGGTAAGATATAGAAATTTAGCATGTTAAATGGAGGATCAGGTTGGTGTCCGGGTCGTTAATGTGTTGTGTTGCCTCCGGGGTACTCATGGTAATAATTTCGACGTTCCGGCAGGTTGCTTCGGCAAAAACTTCGTCCATAACGGGTAGTGACGAACTATGGCCCATTCCAACAATAAGCCGTTTGCAATCCCACGGAATGTTTTCGTCAACCGAAAGCGGGGTATGCCCGAATCTGTTCCGGTATTTTTTCGATGCGGACTTCCGCCTTTTCTTTATCTGACCACGGTCAATAATTACGTCTTTATCATACGTTTCCCCATCTATAGAGATCGACCCGAATAGAAGTTCTTTTACTTTCATAGCAATCTCTCATTTAATCGATAGACTTATCTTATATCTTCAATAACCCGGTTGAAAAACTGGTTTAACGGTTGCATGGTCTTAAAGGCCGCCAGAACTTCGGCTAAAAAATCGGAGCTGGTAACAAAATCGTTGGGCACCATTTGAGAAACAGTAAAGCACTTTAGCTTGAGCAGATGAATATATGGCCAGTCTTTCGGGTAGTCTTTTGGTGCTGTTTTTAACGAGTAATCGGTATCCAGTTCGCCAAAATGCTTTTTAAACTCAGGGTTTGCGAGGATAGCTAAAAATTCATCGATGTTATGATAAATCTCTTCGCGCACAGCTTTCAGAATATCGGGCTGTGGCATCCAAATACCGCCACCCACCATGCAGTTGCCTGGTTCGAGGTGCACATAGTAACCTCCGTATTCGCTTTTGCGGTTTCCTCCCTTGGCAAGGAATGTTCCAAAGTTGGTTTTGTAGGGCGTTTTGTCGGGAGAGAAACGGACATCACGGAAGATTCTGAAAATGCAATCTTTAGGAGCCGGGAAACCGATTTCTTTATCAATTAGGTTGGTTCCTTCTATAAGCTTACCCGTAAAGACTTCAAATTCTTTGCGCGCTTCGTCGTAAAGCGGTTTGTTTTCATGAAACCATTCTTTGTAATTGTTCTCTTTAAGGATAGTTAAAAAAGCAATTGATTTTTCGAGCATAATAGTAAGATTAGAGGTTAAACGATGGTTATATGCAAATTTAAACCGAATTTTGCGATTCGGAATAATTTAATTGCAACGATGAAAAAATATGCTGTTATAGTTGCCGGAGGCTCCGGTTCGCGCATGAAGTCGGTTTTGCCCAAACAGTTTATCGAACTGTGTGGAAAACCCATTTTAATGCACACGCTGGAAGTGTTTAGCCGGTTCGATAACGAATTGTCGCTCATCATTGTTTTGCCCGAACCACAAATTCTTTTTTGGAAGGAACTCTGCAATAAGCATAATTTTACGGTTTCGCACGAGGTTGTTGCCGGTGGCGATGCCCGTTTCTTCTCGGTGAAGAATGGACTCGACCATGTACCCGACGATTCCCTTGTCGCTATTCACGACGGCGTAAGGCCATTGGTAAGCTCCGAAACCATTTCGCGGTGTTTCGACACTGCTGCACGGATGGGTAATGCCATCCCCTGTTTTCCGGTTTACGAAACCGTCCGTAAGGTTGACGGCGATAAAAATGTCATGCTCGACCGCTCTAACTTACGACTTATTCAAACTCCCCAGATTTTCCGGTCATCGCTTATAAAAAAGGCATTCGAACAATCCTTCGACGAAGCTTTTACCGACGATGCCAGCGTACTGGAACGTACCGGCGAAACCATTTATCTGGTTGACGGAAACCGCGAAAACATTAAAGTTACTGACCCTTTCGATCTCATTATTGCAGAAGCTATTCTGCAAAATTCGACCAATTAACTATTTGCAAAATAATTGGTAAAACTGACGTGAATCAGGTTGGCCGATTAATTGTAAATCATCCATCTACAATCGTCATAAATTTCATTAGCCTCTTTGCCTCATTCATCGGCAGAAATATCCGTTTCACCGAAAAATAGTCCTGTCGATTTTTATTGAATGGTACTTTTGACCTGTTTTTAGAGCCCGAATAGTTTTAAAAAATAAACTTAGAAAACTTTTGAACTATTTTTAGTTTCCGTGGTTTTTAAAAGCATATCTTTGCGGCCATGAATGAAGAATTAAAAAACATACTCAACAAGGTTCGGTGCCTGTATCTCAAATACGGCATTAAAAGTGTAACCATGGATGACGTGGCCCGGGAGTTAGGGATGTCTAAAAAAACACTTTATCAGTATGTGAAGGATAAGAACGAGCTGGTTTCGTTGGTGATGGATTTGGAGATTGAAAGCCATCAATGCTTTTCAGAAAAGATTCATGCTATGAACCTGAGTGCCATTGATGAAGTTCTTGAAATTCATAAACAGGTAAACCGCATGATTAAAGAGCGGAATCCTTCGCAGGAATACGACCTGCGAAAATATTATCCGGAGCAGTATCAAAAAATTATGCAGGTTTCGCGCGAGCGGATTTACAACAACATTCGGGATAATATCCGCAAAGGTAAGGAAGAAGGTGTTTACCGGGCTGAAGTAAACGAGGAGATTATTGCCAAAGTACAGTTGATGCGTCTTGAAAATTCGGTTTTCAACGAGGCGTTTACCGTTGAAGAGATGACCTCTCCAAAGTTTTTCCTCGAAATATTTGTTTATCACATACGCGGAATAGCTAACGAAAAAGGAATTAAAGAGTTGGAAAGCAAATTAAAATTATTGGAAAATAATTAATCAGTAATCAATTATGAGATTTTTTAGAGGATGTTTAACAGGGTTGTGTCTGGTTGCGATAACGCTTACCAGCCAGGGGCAAGAGAAAGAAAAGAAGGATACGCTCCGGCTTTCGGTAGCCGAGGCCCAGAAATACGCATTGACTTATAACCGTTCGGTGCAGGCTTCAAAAATGGATATTGAAATTGCCAAGCAGAAAGTTTGGGAAACCACAGCTTCGGGTTTGCCTCAGTTTACAGCAACGGCCGATTATCAGCACATTTTTAATGTTCCTGAATTTAGTTTGCCAACGGTGGGCTTTACCGAATCAAAAATTAACGGGGTTGATAATGTCCCTGGCTTTACTCAAGTTCAGCCATTTAAGGATAAGTATGGGAGCAATGTATGGGAATATGTTTATAATAGTCCCGGAGCAGCATTGTCGCCAAAAGATAATGTCACCTTCAATTTTACCCTGAGCCAGCTTGTGTTTAGTGGCGAATATATTGTTGGGTTACAAGCCTCGCGGGTTTATAAAGAACTGTCGGACAAAAGCTATGTGAAATCCGAAAACTCAGCGAAAGAATCGGTGGCTTCGAGTTATTATGTGGTACAGATGCTTACCGAGAATATCAATGTACTGAAAGAAAACCTTAAGGTTATCGATAAAACCTATCAGGATGTACTCGGCATGTCGCAACAAGGGTTTACCGAAACTACCGAGCCCGACCAGATGAAGATCAACAAGGCTACCGTGCAAACGATGATTACTTCGCTCGAAGGCCAGCGCACAGTGGCTCTGAAACTTTTAAAAGTACAGATGGGCGTTGATTTTTCGCAGGAAGTTGCACTTACCGAAGGCTTAAATTCGATTCTCGAAAAAGGCAATTTCCAGTATCTCAATTCGTCCAATTTTAATGTCGAAAACAGTGTCGATTACGAAATGATGAAAACGCAGGAAAGCCTTATGAACCTTAGCCTGAAACGCGAAAAATCCAAATTTCTTCCAACGATTTCGGCGTTTTATCGTCATCAGCAATTATTAAAAGAACCTATTTTGAACTTTCAGCCTAAAGACATTCTTGGTGTGTCGCTTAACCTTCCGATTTTTACCAGCGGACAACGCCTTTCGGTTGTAAAACAGGCAAAACTGACCCTCGATAAAACCCGCCTTAATAAGGAAGATGTAAAACAGAACCTTACGCTCGAATACGAAAAGGCCAAAATAGATTATCAGACTGCTTTCAGTAATTTTTCGACCAACAAGGAAAGCAAGGAGCTTAGTTATAAGATTTATAACAACAATATTATCAAATACAAGGAAGGGGTAATAACCAGCATGGAACTGACCCAGAGCCAGAACCAGTACCTTACGGCTCAGTCTAACTATTTCAATGCAGCGCTAAACCTGCTCAATGCTCAGGCTAAAATTGAACGCATTGTGAGTAAATATGAGAAACCTTGAGAATTAGAACCTAGAACTAAGAATCAAGACTTAAAGACTAACAGCAATAGCTTTATAATAAACCGAAAAAAACAAAACAAGATATGAAAACAATTCATTTGAAACTTGCAGGCATGTTAATGCTTATCGTCCTGTTTTCGTGCAGTGGCGACAAACAGGCAAAACTCGCAAAACTGAAACTGGAACGCGATAAACTGACCGAACAAATCAATAAACTCGAAGGGGAATTGGCCGCTAAAGGAGGAACCGCTGAAGATGCTGGTAAATCGCCTAAAGTTACGGTTGCGGAACTGAAAGCCGAGACTTTTAATCATTTCATTGAAATTCAGGGAAAACTCGATGGCGAAGACAACGTTGGCGTTAGCGCCCGCAATGCCGGTGTGGTTGATGCCGTTTATGTAAAAGTTGGCGACAAAGTAGGCAAAGGCCAGATATTGGCTAAAATTGACGACAAAGTTTATCAGCAAAATCTTAACGAATTGAAAACACGCCTTAGCTTTGCTCAGGAGATGTACGACAAACAAAAACGTTTGTGGGATCAGAAGATTGGCTCCGAGGTTCAATATCTCACCGCTAAAAATAATAAAGAAGCTATCGAAAATTCGATTAAAACCCTGAAAGAACAAATCGAAACCACCCGTATTATCGCACCTATTAGCGGAACAGTGGAAGATGCTCCCGTTAAGGTTGGTCAGGCCGTATCGCCGGGTTTACCTATTTTCAGAGTGGTAAATTTCAGTAGTATTAAAGTGGTTGCCGATGTTGCAGAAGCTTATGCAACCAAAGTTACCGTGGGAGACGATGCGCTCATCTATTTCCCCGATATTCAAAAGGATGTTCCTGCCAAGATTTCTTCGGTAAGCAAGTATATTAACCCTATAAACAGATCGTTTCAGGTTGAGGTACGTTTGAAATCGGCATTGCCAAATCTTAAAGCCAACATGGTTGCGGTGCTTAAGATTAACGACTACAAGGCTGCCAATGCCATTGCTATTCCGCTTAACTATGTACTGACCGATCAATCCGGAAGCTTCGTATTTGTAGCTTATCATAACAGTCCCAAACTTGTGGCCAAGCGTGTATTGGTAAAACAAGGCAAAACCTACAACGGAATTGTTGAAATTGTGGAAGGCCTCAAAGCCGGCGATAAAGTGATTACTGCCGGGCAGCAAAGCCTCGAAGACGGACAGACCATCCGTTTATAATTCTTCCAATAATTAAGCTTGCAGAATAATGGAAAAAGCATTTAAAGAATTTAAGCCAACGAGCTGGTCAATCGACAATAAGACCAGTATCTACGTGTTGGCTGTTATTATCAGTGTTTTTGGGATATTCAGCTACAACAGCATTCCCAAAGAACAGTTCCCTGAAATTGTGATTCCCTATGTGATGGTGAATACCGTCTATCCGGGAACCTCTCCGGCCGACATGGAAAATCTTGTTACCCGGCCGTTGGAAAAAAACCTGAAATCTATTAACGGTGTTAAGGTTATCAACAGTACCTCTATTCAGGATTATTCGTCGGTTGTGGTTGAGTTTCGTACCGGTATTGCGGTAGCGGAAGCCAAGCAACGGGTAAAGGATGCGGTGGACAAAACCAAGAAGGACCTGCCTACCGACCTGAAGACTGATCCCGAAGTTCGCGAGATCGACTTTTCGGAGTTCCCGATCATGTACCTGAATATTTCCGGGAAATACAGTCTCGATAAACTTAAGAAGTATGCTGATGTGCTTCAGGACCGCATCGAGTCGCTCAAGGAAATTACCCGCGTAGACATCGTCGGTGCCCTCGATCGCGAAATTCAGGTGGACATCGATATGTACAAGCTTCAGGCTGCAAGCCTTACCTTTAGCGATGTTTACCGGATGATTGCTTCCGAAAATGTCACTATATCCGGCGGTAGTATCGACATGCAGGGAATGCGCCGGTCGGTTCGCGTAGTGGGAGAGTTTAAGGACATCGAAACGTTAAAGAATATTGTGGTTAGCTCATCGAGCGGGGCCCAGGTTTATTTAAAAGATATTGCTGACATCCGCGACAGCTTTGCCGAGCAGGAAAGTTTTGCCCGTCTCAAAGGCGAGAATGTAATCACCTTGAATATTGTTAAAAAGAGCGGACAAAACCTTCTGGACGCTTCCGATAAAATCAAGGAAATACTCAGCGATCTTCAGAAAAACAAATTTCCGAAAGACCTGAAGATTACCACTACCGGCGACCAGTCGAAATACACCCGTACAACGCTTACCGACCTTAATAACACGATTATTATCGGATTTATTTTGGTTACCATGGTGTTGATGTTCTTTATGGGGCTTACAAACGCGATGTTCGTAGGTTTGTCGGTTCCCTTGTCGATGGCGCTTGCCTATATTCTGATGCCGGGTATCGGGTTTACCATGAACATGCTGGTAATGTTCTCGTTCATTTTTGCTCTCGGTATCGTGGTTGACGATGCTATTGTGGTGGTCGAGAATACGCACCGTATTTTTAAGAAATCGAGTATGGACATTAAAACTGCGGCTAAGTTTGCGGCAGGAGAGGTGTTTGTGCCGATTCTTTCGGGAACGCTTACCACGCTGGCTCCATTCTTCCCGTTGGCTTTTTGGCCCGGCACTACCGGTAAGTTTATGTATTTTATTCCGGTAACGGTTATCATCACGCTGTTCATGTCACTTATCGTTGCTTACATCATTAACCCGGTGTTTGCGGTAACCTTTATGAAACCCAACGAGGAAGATATTCAAACCATGAGCCGCAAACGCATCTTTACTATTGGCGGAATCATCGTCGGTTTGGGTGCTGCTTTTGATATGGTGGGATGGCATTTCCTCGGAAATCTTTCGATATTCTTTGGCATCTTGTTTATTTTTCATAATCTGTGGGGCTTTCATATTCTTATTCATTTTCAGCACAACATTATCCCCAAAACACTCGACCGTTATGAGAAGTTGCTGCGCTGGCTGCTCGAAGGCCGCCGTCCGTACGTGCTTCTTGTCAGCCTTATTGTGATGTTGTTTGCTACGGTTATGCTGTTGGGAGTTACCAAACCTAAAGTGGTGTTCTTCCCCGATAATGATCCGAATACGATTAATACGATGATAAAACTGCCGGTAGGTACCGATGTTAAAGTTACCGACTCCATTACGCGTGTGGTTGAAAAACGTATTATGAAGGTTTTGGGCTCCGATAACCAGATTGTGGAATCAGTGATTTCGAACGTGGCTTTAGGCGCATCGGATTCGCATTTCGACTCGGGAAGTAAAACCTCCAACAAGGCAAAGGTTACCGTTAACTTTGTGGAATTTGCTAAACGTAAGGGCGAAAAAACCTCACCGTACATGAACCGCATCCGCGATGCCGTAAAAGATATTCCGGGCGCTGAAATTTCGGTAGATAAGGAAAAGAACGGCCCTCCAACGGGTAAGCCAATCAATATTGAAATGACCGGCGACAACCTCGAAGAACTGATTGCAACCACCAACCGGTTTAAACGTTATCTCGATTCGATTAACATTCCCGGTGTGGAAGAACTGAAAACCGATTTTGATAACAGCAAACCCGAAGTGCTTGTCGAAATTGACCGTATCCGTGCTAATCGCGAAGGCGTTTCCACTGCCCAGGTAGGACAGGAGTTGCGTACTGCTATTTTCGGTACCGAAAGCTCCAAATTCCGCGACGGTGAAGATCAGTACCCGATACAGGTGCGTTATAAATACGATCAGCGTACCAATATCGACCGGTTGCTTGATACCAAAATTACTTATCGTGATATGAATTCCGGCCAGCTTCGCCAGATACCGCTTTCGGCTGTGGCTAAAATCAATTATCAAAATTCGTATGGAGGTATTAACCGTAAGAATGCCAAACGTATCATTACCGTTTCGTCGGCTGTGATACAAGGGTATAATGCCAACGAAATTATTGATCAGGTACGCAAGGCTATTCCTAAGTTTGATAAGAGCGAAAGTGTGGATATTAAGATTACCGGTGAGCAGGAAGATCAACAGGAGTCTGCTTCGTTCCTCGGAATGGCTATGATGCTGGCCCTTTGTTTAATTGCCTTTATTTTGGTTACACAGTTTAACTCAATAAGCAAGCCGATAATTATTCTTGCCGAAGTAGTGTTTAGTGTTATTGGGGTTTTCCTCGGGTTTATTATCTCCGGAATGCCAATCTCAATTATCATGACCGGTATGGGTATGGTTGCACTGGCCGGTATTGTGGTTCGTAACGGTATTTTGCTGGTAGAGTTTACCGATATTCTTATCGATCGTGGCCTCAAAACCAAGGAAGCTATTATTCAGGCCGGTAAAACCCGTATCACGCCGGTAATGCTTACGGCTATGGCGGCAATCCTCGGACTTATCCCGCTGGCTATCGGTTTCAATATCGATTTCTATGGATTATTTGCCAACTTCAACCCACATATCCATTTTGGCGGTGATAACGTTGCCTTCTTCGGCCCGCTGTCGTGGACTATTATCTTTGGGTTGTCGTTTGCAACGTTCCTTACCTTACTTTTTATCCCAATTATGTATTACATAATGTATGCGGGCAGGATAGGGGCTAAACGCAGAATAGCCTCCCTGATACCTAAAAAGAAAGATTTGAAAGATTTGGTTTAATTAGAATCAAGAATCAGGAAGTAACATTATTGGTTCTTGCATATTCCTAAAACTGCCATTCCGAGTGAAACCGGGGTGGCAGTTTTTTTGTGTTTTTAGGAAAGCGAGAGCAAAGGAGATGTTCCAAAGCGTAACCTTTTTAATTGACCCGGATTAGTTAAAATCGCTCGAAAAGTATAAATTTTTAATTTCTTAACTTAGTTTTGGTTTATATCCTTTAGCTTTGCAGCCGGAAATATTAAAAACCGATGCAAAGAATCCGGTCATTTGTTGCAATATTATTAATCCCTGCAGTTTGCTGGCTATTTACCAATGCGGTAATCAACCAACACTCGCATATATTGCCCAATGGTCAGATTATTACCCACGCGCACCCTTACACCCCCGATAAGGGCAGTTCTTCGCCTTTTCAGTCGCATCAGCATAGTCCTTTAATTTTTCAGATTCTTGGACAGCTCTCCAATCCTGCCGGTATCTTTGGTATTGCTGCTGCAATCCTTTCGGTGTTTCTTTTCCGCAAACAAAACCTTATTGCCGGTTTAACGGCTCACCCTCTATTTAATCAACACTGCCGCCTGGCAGCTGGCAGGGCCCCTCCGGCCATCGTCTGACCTTTTCTTATTTCATCATTTCATATTAGTTAATCATTACCCGGAATAATCGCCCGGGATAATCATTTTATGCACACATGAGAATCAGGATTATTCCCTTTGGAATGCTGTTCCTGTTTTTTGGCAGTGTTGCTTTTGCACAAACACCGGTTACCCTACAACAGGCGCTGGCTTTGTCGCGCAAAAACAACGCATTTTACCAGGCCGAGAAACAATCGGTGGATATCGCACAGGCCGATGTCACCACAGCTCAGTTAAAACCCAACCCCAGCGTGAGTGTTGGGGTTCAACAGTTAACCTCTTCGAAATATTTTCCGGAGAATACCGGTTTTTTTAGTTCGGCCAACCGACAGGTTTCCTATCAGGTAAGCAAACCATTTCAGGTAGCCGGGCAAAGAAAATATAAAATTCAGCAGGCCCAGGCAGGTGTAACTCTGGCACAAACAAACCTGTTTGATTTTGAACGCAACATGCTTGGCGAAGCCGCCGGGCAATGGCTCGACGTTTGGTACGCCGCCAAAAAGGCTGAGATCATCCAGAAAGCAGGCATCAATTCCGACACGCTGGTTAAGGTAAGCCGCATCAGGCTTAAGGATCAGGCAATCACTACAACGGAGTTTTCGCGTACACAGATTATGGACAGCCAGTATAAGCTGATGCTGCTCAGCGCCCGCCAGGATTTCAAAAGCCAGTGGGAAAACCTGCAATACCTTTTAGGTACGCACGACAGCCTCCGAATCGACGATGAAGGACTATCACTTTTGCCATTGCCCAAATCCGTCGATTCGCTTCTTAATTATGCCATGCATAACCGCACCGATCTGCTCGTATGTCAGCAAACCATCGAGAAATCGAAGGTCGAAATCATGCTTCAGCAGGCACTGGCCAAGCCTCAGCCCGAAGTTGCGGTGGGCTACAGCCGTCAGAACCAGGTGCCATATTGGGGGGTAAGCGTGTCGGTGCCATTAACGGTTTACGATCGCAATCAGGGCGAGATTGCGAAAGCTAAGGTTACGGCGCAGCAGGCCGAAAGTACGGCACAGGCCACCATCCTCAAGATAAAATCGGAAGTGAAAATTGCTTTTAACGAGTACATGACCAATAAAGCTACTTTCGAGAAATATCACGACATCTACGCACAATCGGAGAGCGTTTTAAAAACGGTAAAATTCAGCTACCTGCGCGGCGGAACGACGATTGTGGATTATCTCGAAGCCGAGCGCAACTGGTTCGATCTTCAAAACCAGTATTTCGATGCCATGTACAATTATCGCAAAAGCCTTATCAACGTGTTGGTAGTGTCGAACCTGATAACCAAAATATAATGAACCAATATTTACGAAACATGAGATCACTGTATCTATTCATCATCATAACCATTTTTGCGGCCGGCTGTCATTCTAAAACCGAAACCCGGCAGGCTTTGCTGCTTACCTCTGAGCCCGACCCGGAGCTTAAAGATGGCGGAAAATTAATCGAGTTTCCTGCCAATTCGAAACAATTGCAGCTTTTTACAACCATTTCTACTGACAATCGTCAGTTTCAAATGTCACTTTCGGCTCCGGCATCGGTTGTTGGTCGCGTGGAAAAATCGGGGGCCAATCCGCTTATTGTTTTCGATGCGCCCGATATTACCGGGGTATATTCGGCATTTATCCAGAATGAAAGTCTGGCCAAAACCGCGCGTATTAATTTTGATCGCGTCAACGATCTTTATAAAAACGGCGCAGCTACCGGAAAGGAATTTAACGATGCCTCGTCGGAGCTGATGACCGTCCAGACTTCTCTTGCCGAAAACGAAGCCCGCTTGCGCGAAGCCGGACTGAACCCCGAAAGCCTTAAAAAAGCTGGCAAAGGGACGATATGGCTCATCTGCGACCTTCCCGAATCGGAATTAAACCTTGTAAAGAAAGGCCAGAAATACGATTTGAAGTTCCCGAGTTTCCCCGGTGAGACATTCTCGGCCAACATCGATGTCATTGCCGATGTAATGAACACCCAAACCCGTAAAATCAAAGTGCGGCTTTCGATGGTGGACAAACAGGAACGCATCCGCCCGGGAATGTATGCCGAAGTGAAATTTGAAGCTCCGCATAAAGGTCTGATGATTCCCAAGAAAGCCGTTATCAGTGCTAACGCCCGGTATTATGTGTTTATTAAAAAGACAGCCAACGTGTTTGAACGACGCGAGGTTACCCTCTCCTCCGAAGCCGGCGACTACATTGAAATTTCCGGCGGATTGAAAACCGGCGAAACCGTGGTGACGAGTAATGTTTATCTCTTAAAAGGAATTGATTTGGGGATTTAGGAAGCCCCACCCCGGCCCTCCCCAAAGGGGAGGGGGAAAATCATGCCACTCCTTGGGGTAGCGGATTTTCCCCTTTTTAAGGGGAGACACAGAGGGGTTTCTTTTCGAATTTCCACAGGCGGAATTGCAACTGAACAAAGTGGTTTCAGCGAAGCTAAATTCCGCCTAACCAACGGAGCGGTTTTATCCCCCTTGGTGAAGGGGGCAGGGGGATTGAAATCGAATTAAGATCTCTTTCCTCAATCACTTAATCACATAATAGCTTAGTCACATAAAAGACAATGAAAAAACTCATTCAATTCATCATAAAAAACCGCGCTATTGTTTTGCTGGCAGCCTTGTTGCTGGCGGCTACCGGTGTTTGGGCGTGGTTTCAGCTCGACATCGAAGCGTATCCCGACATCAGCGATACGGAAGTGGGCGTAATCACCCAGCTTAACGGGCTGCCTTCCGAAGAAGTGGAACAACAGGTAACCATTCCGGTCGAAAGGGCTTTAAACACCGTTCCGGGCGTTATCTCCAAACGGTCGAGATCGATATTCGGACTTTCGAACGTAACACTTACGTTTGACGACAAAACGGACATCTATCGTGCCCGCCAGTTGGTACTCGAAAAGCTTAAAGATGCCGAACTGCCCGACGGCGTTGCGCCTGTACTTACCCCGATGACCATGGCCATGGGCGAAATTTTCCGGTACGTGATTGACGCACCCGATAGTGTGCCGCTAACCTATCTTCGCGAGTTGCAGGATTATGTTATCATTCCTAAACTTTTACAAGCCGAAGGTGTGGTAGACGTGTCTAACTTTGGCGGCTTGGAACGGCAGTTTCAGGTGGTGATCAATCCTATTCAACTGGAGAAATATAACCTCAAAGTACAGGATATTTCGGATGCCATTACCGCCAACAACAAAAACACCGGAGGTAATTATATCCGCATTGGCTCGTCACAGATGAACATTCGAGGTATTGGGCGTATCGCCAAGGCCGAAGACATTGGCAACATTGTTATTGATAACCGCGATGGCGTGCCGATTCTCATTAAAGATGTGGCAACCGTCGAAATCGGTAACTTCCCGCCAAACGGAATTCTTGGTTACAGCGACCGCTCACGTAATGCCTCCAAAAACATGAGCATCGAAGGTATTGTGCTGTTAAAGAAATTCGAAAATCCTTCGCGAACGATGGTTAATGTGTACGATAAGGTGAACGAATTAAATAACGACATCCTTCCGAAAGGCATCCGCATCAACACTTTTTACGACCGTACCGAACTGGTTAAACTCACCATCCATACAGTAGCCAAAACCCTCATGGAAGGGATGATTGTGGTGCTGTTGGTGCTCACCCTGCTTCTGGGAAACTGGAAAGCGGCCACTATCTCAGCATTAGCCATTCCTTTTTCGTTGTTGTTTGCCTTCATCTGCATGTATCTTACCGGCATTCCGGCCAACCTGCTTTCGTTGGGAGCCATCGATTTCGGGATTATTGTCGATGCCTCCGTGGTGATGGTCGAAGCTATTTTCCGTAACCTCGGTTCGGCATCCCGGTTCGACAAAGAGATGGGAATACAGACGGTTGTCATCCGGTCGTCGCGCGAAATTCAGCGGCAGATACTCTTTACCGTTGTCATCATCATTGTGGCGCTTCTGCCCATGTTTACACTGCAACGTGTCGAGGGACGACTTTTTTCGCCCATGGCATGGACGCTTTCGTTCGCCATATTGGGTTCGTTGGTTTATTCGTTAACGCTGGTGCCCATCCTGGCATCATATATTTTCAAAACCAATTCGGCAGAACACAAAAATATCCTTTGGGATTTAATCCAGAAAGGTTACAGTCACCTGCTCAAACGTGCACTTGCCGTGCCGCGGCTGGTGATGATTATTGCAACGGCTATTGTTGTCCTCGGGATATGGGGAGGGACGAAACTGGGAACAGAGTTCCTCCCCGAACTCGATGAGGGTTGCATCTGGGTGCGGGTATTTCTGCCTTCGGGTATATCGCTCGAATCTGCACGGCAGTATCCGGAGCTTATCCGCAAAGAGCTTTCGAAATACGAAGAAGTAAAAGGCGTGATGACCCAGCTGGGCCGCACCGACGATGGCATGGACCCGTTCGGCCCGAACCGTATCGAGGCAATGGTGCAGCTAAAACAACCGTATGACTCGTGGGCGAGCAAACGAACCAAGAAAGAACTGGTGCTCGACATCAAACACCGGCTCGAAAGCCTTATGCCCGGCGCCGATTTCACCATCACGCAGCCCATCATCGACATGGTGACGGAAAATGCCACCGGATCGTCATCCGACCTGGCCATCTTTCTCTCTGGTCGCAACCTCGATACGCTGCGGCGATACAGCGAAAAGATATTAGCCATTGCTCGTAAGATTCCCGGGGCTTCGGAGACGGCCATCGAGCAGGAAAACAAACAAACCCAGCTGGTGGTGGCAGTTAACCGCGAAGCTGCCGCCCGTTACGGGGTAAACGTGTCGGATATTAATGCGGTGCTCGAAATGGCTATCGGAGGGCTTCCGGTAAGTTCACTCTGGGAAGAAGAGCGACGGTTTGACATCATTCTCCGCTATAATCGCGAGAGCCGCAACACACCCGAACAAATCGGAAAGATCATCATTCCTACCAAAACCGGTTTACGCATACCGCTTTCGCAGGTAGCCAGCATTAAACTTGCCGAAGCGCAATCCATCATCTGCCGCAGCGACGAAGAACGGCAGATAACGGTGAAGACCAATATCCGAGGCCGCGACCAGGGCAGTTTTGCCAAAGAAGTACGCGAAAAGATTGACCAACAGATAAAGCTCCCGGCCAATTATTCGTACAGTCTGGGCGGACAGTTCGAGAACCTGCAACGTTCGCAAAGTCGTTTTGCCTTTATTGTACCGGTTACCTTGCTGCTTATCTTTGCCATTCTGCTGATACTGTTTAATTACCAGTTTAAATACGCGCTCATTGTCATGGCCAATATTCCGTTCGCTGTGATTGGCGGGGTTGGGGGATTATACCTTCGGAAAATTAATTTTAGTATTTCGGCGGGCGTGGGTTTTGTTTCGCTGGCCGGGGTTTGCGTTATGGCCGGGGTATTGTGGGTGAGCTACCTGAACCGGTTAAACCGGAAACGAAAACTTTCGCTTAAAGAGATGGTGCTGAATGGCTCATTGGTGCAGTTTCGGCCTATTTTTCTGGTAATGCTCATTGCCATTATCGGGTTACTGCCGGCTGCACTCAACACCGGTGTAGGTTCGGATGTTCAGCGTCCGCTGGCTACCGTAATTGTGGGAGGATTGATTTCGTCACTATTGATAACCATCATCACTACGCCGGTGCTGTATTTGCTTGCACATAAAGAGTAATGCCAGGCTGGTTAAGTTTGCCCCCGCTAAGTGACAATATAATTGATTGCCTGGCGGGGGCATTTTGTTAGCGTCGGTTTAATTTTACAGTTACCGGCTTGGAGCAATCGGGAACAGCCTTTTATCGTGTCCTCCGCGAACGTACATTCGTGTCCTCCGCGAACGAGCGTTCGTGTCATCCCCACACGTACGAGTGTGTCATCCCCACACGTACGAGTGTGCCACCCTCACACGTGCGTGTGGGGCATTCTCTACCGTCCGGTATCGACACCCTCTACCGTGCGGTAGTGACACCCTATAACGTACGTTATTGATACCCTATAACGAGCGTTATAGGGTATCAATAAAAAATGGGTGGATAATAAGCACGGTATTGTCCTCAAAACAACCGATGGAAGATGCCGGTAAGCATAAATGATTACATTTGGCATAAACAAAACATACGGCTAACTAACGATGGGTATGTAGGGGGTGTGATGGTTCGGATGTTGTGGTTAGCGCATCACAAATAGTTAAAAATAGAGAAAAGAAACAAATGAAGTTTTTATTGCTTGTACTAATAGCCTTATTGTCAATTAATGTTTCCTGTAAGAATGACTTTCGACGTCTGGATAATTATACGATTAAGGAATTGTCTTTTTTTTCACAGGTTGGCTTTTATAATCATGACTGTCTGACAAAGTGGAAAGACGACATCAACATTGCTATTAAAGGCAATCCTACTAAAAGAGATATGGAGATTATTGATACCATTATAAAAGAATTAAAACCTTTGCTGGGTGGAATAAATATAAATCGAGTAGAGAGTAACGAAAACTTTAAAATATCTTTTACTGAGAAATGCCCTTTGGGGAATTATCCATATGGAGTTGTTGATTTTAAAACAAAATTTATGGATTGGTCATCATTTCGATATATAGACTTGTGGATCAATTCAAATTTGAAAGGGACTTTTCGGGAAGCTACAATTAAACATGAGTTTTTACATGGTTTAGGATTAGACCATCCCCAAAGCCGTAATACAGGGACACTGATTGAATCAAACGCCGAATATGCCAGTATTGACGACTATGAAATAGGAATGGTCTCGCTTTATAAATTTACGCCCTTAGATAAAGCCTGCGTAAAAATATTATATGAAAATTGTTTACATGGAGGACTAAATAGAACAGATTTTATTGAATATTTAAACGTAAAAAAAGAAAATACCAGCCACCTTAAGAAGTGATTTCCCTTGTTCTCTGTAGCTTGGTAAAACCTATAAGTCGAAGTTGTTCGGCGTTGCATTTCTCACTTTCGTTCGAGAGACCGCTCCGCTTAGTTTGCAACGTCGGTCTATCTTCGGTAGCATTCGCTATTTATAGTTTGCCCAAATGCAATGGAAGCAGATGCTTCCAAAGATAGTCGAACGAAGTGAAAACTTCGCCCAACGAGGGAACATTAAGCATTTCGGTTTACGCTTTCTTTCTTTTTACATAACTGGCAATCAATTCGTCGTACTCGTGCATCAACATGTGCATTAATGCATTTTGGGTGTCGAATTTAATGTTCTCTACCGAAGCTATCGGGAGAAGTTTGGGTGAAGTGCCGGTTATAAAAGCGGCATCGAAACCGGAGATTTTATCAGGGGAATAATTTCTGAACTCGATTGCAATTCCTTTTTGTCGGCAAATGTCGAGGGTTTTGAGCCAGGTAATTCCTTTCAGGACTTTGTCGGGTGGCGCGGTAATCAGCGTTTTATTTTTCAGAAAGCAGACATTCGAGCGGCTTCCTTCGGTAATGTTATTTTCTTTGCCAACCAACAGAACCTCGTAAAGGTTTTGAGATGCAATCATCCGGTTGGCTTCGTCGCGCAGAGGTTGGTTAACAACCTTGGCTTCGGGGTTGATGCGTTCCCTGTAAAGTAATCCTACCCGTACGCCATGCATGTAATCTGTTTCCGAAGGGTAGGAGTGGGGTACAAAATATATAATCTGGTCGGTTGCGGATTGATTAAACACGAAGCGGATCATTACATTCCCTTCGTCGATGTGATTCTTCTTAGCCAATGTTTTTATCCGGTTTTCCAACACTTCGGCCGTGGCCAATACGGTCTTTCCTGCTATTTTAAATGAATTAATGAGCCGTTCAAGATGGTCTTCAAAAAATAAGGGAATCCCGTCAGTGAGCCTGATTACTTCGTAGATAACTGTATTGTTACTTTGTTCCAGGGTCGTGCTCTGGCTATTTTGTTCGAAACCGTTGATCAAAACGAATTCTCCACGTATTGCTGCCATTGGTTGGTATGAATTGTTTCTTGGTATTGACAAATTTAGCAATTAGTATTTTTAAACGAAACCTGTAAATTGCACGAGCTAACTTAACCTACTTACAGCAATGACTAACATTAGAAATTTTTTGATTCTTTTTTTCTTTTTTATCGGTTTTATTGCTAATGTCAATGCCCAAAAAGACGCCAAAGGCTTTGCCAAGTACACGTTTGCCTGTACCGATTATACCGGGGGGAGGGTATGTATCATTTCCGGCGAAGGAAAACTTTTATGGGAATATCCTGCCGAACAGTGTAACGATTTATGGGTGTTGCCCAACGGAAATCTTTTGTTCAACACCGGGCATGGCGTGAAAGAAGTAACGCGCGGTAAAAAGGTGGTTTTTTCCTACGAATCGAAAAGTGAAATCTTTGCCTGTCAGCGACTGGCCAATGGAAATACGTTTATCGGCGAATGCAATTCGGGCGTATTACTTGAAGTGGCCCCCAACGGCAAGATTGTTAAAAAGGTAAAGCTGCTCCCCGATAGCGTTAACGGTGGCCATGCTTACATGCGTAACGCGCGAAAGCTTAAAAATGGCAATTACCTTGTGGCTCATTATGGTCTTGATAAAGTCTCTGAATATGATCCTGAAGGTCGTTTGGTAAAGGATTTCCCTGTTAAAGGAGGCCCTCATTCGGCCATTCGCCTCCCGAACGGGAATACGTTAATCGCCTGTTCCGACCACAAAGGTGAGCCCCGCATTGTGGAAATGGATAAATCCGGAGACATCATCTGGCAGTTGTCCAAAAACGAACTGCCCGGAATTGAGCTTAAGTTTATGACCGGCATGGAGGTTCAGCCTAACGGAAATCTTGTATTAACAAACTGGCTGGGACATAATAACCTTGGCAAAGCTCCTCACGCCTTCGAAATAACCCGCGATAAACGTATAGTGTGGGTGTATAACGATCATTCTATCGTTAAAACGATCTCCAATATTCAGCTGTTGGATTCGCATGGAAAACCGTTAAAAGGAAATGTGTTGCATTGATAATTCATTAAAAATTGAATAAGATGAGACTGAACTATATTTCAATTGTAATTGTTTTGATCGCTTTTTGTTTTGCCGAAAACTGTAATTCGCAAAATAAAGTTCCTAAGTGGTCGGCGCTAACAGCACAAAGTTTTATCAGGCGGTTTCCCGATCCGGACAGCATTCATTGGGCCGGACAGCCTAATCATTTCAGCTGGCAGGCCGGATACATCATGTTTGCCATGGAGAAAATGTGGCATGCCACGGGCGATAAGGTGTATTATAACTATATACAGCGCTATGTCGATCAGCAGGTGGACGAACAAGGCAATATCCCCGATTTTAAAAACAATGCGCTGGACAACTTCATGCCGGGTTATGCCATCTTGTTTATGTACGAACAAACGCATAAAGATAAATATAAGATAGCTGCAAAAAAAGTTCGCGATGGTTTCATTAATTATCCGCGCACGCAGGATGGCTTATTCTGGCATGGCACGTGGGCAAAACATCAGGCATGGGTCGATGGCGTGTTTATGGGTCAGATATTCCTTGCCCGTTATGGTAGTGTAATTGGCGAAAGCGGATATGCTTTCGATGAAGTGGTTAAGCAGATAACACTTATGGCCGGCCATTGCCAAAAGGAAAATGGGTTGTTGCTTCACGGTTGGGACGAAAGCAAAAAAGCGCCATGGGCTGATAAATCGACCGGTCTGGCTTCCGAAGTATGGAGCGAGGGTATGGGTTGGTATGCAGTGCTTCTGGCCGATATATTTGATTATTTGCCGAAATCTCATCCGGGATATGAGAAAATCAAGGCTATTCATCAAAAGCTTTGCAAAGGACTTAAAGATGTTCAGGATCGAAAAACCGGTATGTGGTGTCAGGTGGTCGATAAATGCAACGAGCCCGGTAACTGGAATGAAACATCGGGCACCGGAATGTATCTGTATCTTCTTAAGAAATCGATAGCCAAGGGCTACATCAGCGCCGCAGAATATACTCCGGTAGTGAAAAAGGCTTATGCGGGTATTGTGAAAAAAGCCTCCTACAATGCTCATGGTTTCATCGATTTGCTCGATTGTAGCAGCATTGGAATACAAAATTCATATCACGACTATATCACGCAACCAAAAGAAATAAGCCCGTTTGCGGCTTTCGGTTCTTTTATAATCGGAACATCTGCTATTGAATTTAAAAATTGATTGAAGAAAAAAACGAGAGTTTCGGCATACATTGCGAACCTCCCGCTTTTTATAAAAGTGGCTGTCATTAAAAAACGGGGACCTGGAATAAAAATTCCAAGCCCTGGATTAACCTCTCCTTTTCCCGTTATTCGATTGATAATATCTTGAATTCAGTTCTTCGGTTTATCTGGTGCTGCGCTTCGGTGCATTTAACGCCGTTGCCGCAGTTGTTGAGCAACATCGTTTCGCCATACCCTTTACCGATGATCCGATCGGCAGCAATACCCTTGGAAACCAGATAAGCTGCGGCAGCCTTGGCCCGGTTGTCCGAAAGTTTCATGTTCGATTCGTCCGAACCACGCGAGTCGGTGTGGGAGCGTAGTTCTATTTTCATCTTCGGATATTTGTTCATGATGTCCAGCAGCTTGTCGAGTTCTTTGGCTGCATCCGGACGAATGTTGTATTTTCCAAGGTCGTAATAGATATTGTCGATTTTGATGATATCACCAACGCAGAATACCGGGAAGGATTCGTTGAACGTATAATCGTTTGCAATGCCACGGGTTGTGCGTTCTACTGCATTCGATCCGCATTTGCTGCCCGGGGTATTGATAACAACCTTAACCGAATAATCGGCATCGGCATCGAGTTTAAAACGGAACACGCCGTTTTGGTCACATTTTACTTCGGTTCTTGAACTATCCGCCTTGTTTATCAGGATGGCCGTGGCATTACCCATCGGTTGTTTATCTTCGGCACTGAAAACTTTTCCTTCGAGGGCAATTTTCGGCAATACCTTGGTCAGTTCAAGCGGTAGTCCGATGGTGTCAGTGTTTGTAAGACTTTCGGCAGTATAATCGAACGTTGCATCGTTGTAATTCTTTTTGCTGAGTTTGAATTTATACGGGTCGGCCGATTTGATGAACAAGGAATTGTAGCCAGCCCGATCGCTCTTTAATGAGTCCGTAAGGTTTCCGTAAGAGAAGCCTATGTGTGTAGCTGGCAGGGCTTGCTTAGTGGCTTTGTCGTAAACGAACAACACCAGCGGGCGTGGCGAGCGGTTCCATTGATAAATGTCGTCGTCACCAATGGCGTTATTACGGTCGGAGCTAAGATAACCGTGTTTTCCGGAAGCATCGCAGATTAGCCCAAAATCGTCGAAACGGGTGTTTACGGGATAGCCCAAGTTGACAGGTTTGTCGAAACCTCCATCCTTGTTACGCTTAGCAACAAAGATATCCAACCCGCCAAGTCCAGGACGACCGTTGGTAGCAAAATAGAGATTTCCGTTGGCGTCAACATATGGAAACATCTCCTTACCGGGCGTATTGATGTCTTCACCCAGATTTTCAGGTTTGCCCCATTCGTTTTGGCGTGTCTTTGTATTAAATTCCAGATGGCTCACATAAATGTCAGTCTGTCCCAGTCCGCCGGGCATATCGGAGATAAAATACAGTGATTTCCCGTCGTGACTTAAGGTTGGATGCCCTACGGAATAATGGTTATTGTTAAACGGCATGGGCGTTACGTTGCCCCAGCATTTCTTTTTTGCATTCCACACGGCCTGGTACATTTCCAGTTTATTGATTCCCTGGTTGTCGGTACGGAAACGAAGGTGATAATAATTGCTGCGGGTAAAAATAATAGTGTCCTGTGCCGGCGAAAAAGTCACCGGACCTTCGTGAAAGCGAGTATTAATTGCAGAGCTAAACGGTTGGGTTTTTAGGGAATCCGAAACGTAAAGATCAAGGAAAGAAGTCCGGGTCCAGTTATAAAGCGTTTTGATAAATGTTCCCTGTTCCTTTCGGGCAGTAACAAAAACTATCCCGCCACGGTAATACATCGGGCTAAAATCTGACTTATTGGAGTTAAACGATGTTTTATGAATGGAATAATACGCTGAATCGCGGTAAAACGGCGATATGTTTTTGAAGGCCTGTTCAAAGGCTAGTCCGTTGATGGCGTTGGGCTGGTTCTGGTCATAGTATTTTTGGTACCATTCGCCTGCCAGCGGGTAATCGCCGTTGCGTCCCAATGCCTGAGCATAATAAAGATAATCTTCGGGTTTGGCAGTTCCAGCTTCGATAATTTTTCGGTACCATACGGCGGCATTCTCGCTGTCGTTAATTTTTCGGTACGACTCCGCCAGGTTTCCCATGATCTTGATATCGGCAGGTTTCTGCTTGTTAATTTGCAGGTACATGGGAATGGCCCCGTAGTAATTGTACCGGTTGAACTCTTTATCGGCCAGTTTTTCTTTAAAGAAGATGCTTTGAGCCTGAACCAACGAGCAAATAAAAAGGCTTATGATAAAAATTTTGTACTTCATGCCAACATGTTTTTAAAAATACCTTGGGGTTAATACTTTCGACCGCGAAAAACTGAAATCGTAACGAAGCATTAGCTCGTGCGTTCCGGTATTGAAGTTCCGCAGGTCGGTATAGGCATATTCATAGGCATAGCCAAGATAAAGCTGCGGGGTCATTTTAATTTCGGTGAACATATTGACGGATGATCCGCTACGATAGGATGCCCCAAGCGCAAAAAAGTCGAAGAACCAGGCAGTGGCATTAAAGTCCATGGTAACCGGAGCTCCGTTTACGTATTTTGCCAATATCGAAGGTTTAAACTTTATATCCTGGCTTAAATCGAAAACATAACCGGAAGTTAAAAAGTAATGCACCGACTGATCGAGCTTATAACTGGGCTTTCCAAAGAAAAAACTTCCAAACTCGGGAATTGACAAACCTGCGTAAAAACGGTTGGTATAGTAATACAATCCCATGCCAAAACTGGGGTACTTCTCGTGAATATCCTGCATGAATGCATCGTCGTACTGATTTCCATTTTCCGAATATTGAACGGAGGTATAATCGCTGGTTACGAAATTATATCCCATCTGAAGCCCGGCAGCAAGGACACTTTCTTTGAACTTTATTTTGTAGGAATAAGCCCCCATGATTCCGGTTTTACGGGTAATTCCGATTTTATCGACCAACAGGTTAAGCCCTAGCCCTACTTTCTCGCTTTTAAGCGGGGCGTCCAGCGTTAATGTCCCGGTCTTTGGTGCTCCCGGAATGTTCTGCCATTGGTTACGGTAGAGTATGGTGGCGCTCATTGCCTCGTGAGAGCCTGCATAGGCCGGGTTAATCATCAGCCCGTTAAACATATATTGGGAATACATGGGGTCCTGCTGGGCAAGGCAACGGACGCCCGTCAGCAGGAAAACCATCAGCAGGGAAATTCTTATGTATGAACCACGTTTCATGGGTAACAGTTTTAGTTTGTTCATGTTAAGATTCTTTAACAACTATCGTTTGATGGTGATAAAGCCGGCCGTTGGCTTATCGCCATTTTTCAAATCAATAACGTAATAGTACGTGCCATCGGGTAGGTCTGTACGCACAGCCAGTCCAACGTTCGAAACGCCGTTCCAATCGTTCTGATAATGCTTGCTTTCATATACAAGGTTACCCCATCGGTTAAAGATTTTGAGGCTTACAATGTATTTGTCGGCATTTTTGACGATAAAGAAATCGTTTATACCATCGCCATTAGGCGAAAATCCTTCCGGTACAAATACTTTCCCGGCCTTGACGATTATTGAAAAGGTAGCTTCGGTGGCATAATCCTTTCCGTCAGAGGCTGTCCATGTAAATGAATCGTTACCTGTAAAACCTGCCTCCGGAACATATTGAAGATTATCCAGATCGCTGGTAGCAATAACCTGTCCGGCAACAATATCAATTCCATTGAGTCGTAGCACTCCATGTACCGGCAAAGTTGTGATCTTCACATTTACCAGCGCATCATTGTCAGCATCCGAATAAGCTGCGCGGAAATCATTCCCTGAAAGGCCCAACGTATTATCCTGAACAACTTCCTTAGCAACTGACATGATTACAGGAGCATTATTGGGCTGCCCGGTAATAGTGATATTGACTGATGCCGGCGAGTTAGCATAAACTGTACCGTCATTTCCATTCCATCCGAACGATGTAGATCCTACCCAGTTATGTGTTGGAACAAACGTAAGATTGGCGAGATCGGAAACAGCAATTTCGTCGTTAACCTTGACTTCGTAACCAGACAACAGTAATTTGCCGTTTGCCGGGAGAGAGGTGATCTTCACTTTAGTGAGACTGTTGAGGTCTACATCACTAAAAGCCCCGGTAAAATCAGAGACAGTAAATGTAACCGAAGCATCAATATTGCCGGTTTTATTGAAATTGACGACAACAGGAGCATCGTTAACCGCATTTACGGTCACATTAACCGTGATGGTTGCAGTTCCGCCCTTTCCATCCGAAACATTAACCGTAAAGACATCCGTGCCGTTGTAATTTGCATTTGGCGTGTAAGTATAAGTTCCATCGCTGTTGACAATGACAGTTCCATGTGCCGGGTTGGTAGCCTTGGTAAAAGTCAGGGCATCGCCATCCACATCAGTAGCGGTAACCTTATCGCTGACCGGCGTATCTTCATTGGTAGAGACGGTAGCATTGGTTCCAACCGGAGCATCGTTCACCGGATTGATGGTCAGATTGACGGTGATGGTTGCAGTTCCGCCTTTTCCATCAGAAATAGTGACAGTAAATACATCGGTGCCGTTGTAATTTGCATTCGGCGTGTAAGTATAAGTCCCGTCGCTGTTGACAATGACAGTTCCATGTGCCGGATCGGTTGCTTTGGTGTACGTTAAGGCATCGCCATCGACATCGGTAGCGGTGACTTTATCGCTGACCGGCGTATCTTCATTGGTTGTTACCGGATTGACGGTAGCTACCGGAGCATTATTATTGTTTAGATTGTCGTTAACATCAGTTACGGTCACTTTAACAGCCTTCGAGTCAGTATGGGAAGCTGCATCAGTTACGGTGACTACGAGTTCGTAAACGTTATCGGTATTGACGTCGGTTGGATTTTCGAAGTCCGGCGCGGCGATGAATGTCAGAGCTCCTGTTGCGGGATCGATGTTGAATTTGGCCGCATCATTTCCCCCTGAAATGGCGAAGGTCTTGGTATCTCCGGCATCTGCATCGGTAGCTGTTA
>JAUZOO010000015.1 GCA_030706405.1 Bacteroidota bacterium
ACCTAATAATCCTAACTTGGTTTTGATTAATTTTACTTCTGTTTTCATTTCTGACAGTTTTTGTGGATTAAACTTATTTGTCTTTGGTAATTCAAATTTAGTTTTAATCCCTAACTGTCAGATTAAATCGTAGCTAATACAGGTCAATTGTAATGTATCCGAATGTGTATTCTTTTCCAGAATTGATAATACTGTAAACAGTCCGTAAAAGCTTATTTGCAACATTATTCATTATTAAGAAATAAGGTTTCCCTTCCTGCTTCTTACGAAGATGATATAGCTTATATTCAGGGTTAAAACTGACTGCGACTACTGAGCATAAATACAATAATGATTTCAGCTCTTTGTCAGCCATATTGCTTACTCTTGATTTTTTCACCATTTTGCCGTTTGAATTAGGAAAAGGACAGACTCCAGCATATGAAGCAGCTTTTCTTGCAGTATCAATTTCTTTAAAGTTTCCTGTTTTTACTATTAAATCACATGCTGTTACTTGACCAATTCCTTTTATACTTTTAACTAAGTTATAATTAGTCTTAAGTTCGTTTTTTGACATTACTATTGCTAGTATTTCAATCTCCAAATCTTCTATAGCTTTATCCAAACTCCTGACGACCCCTTGAGATATCTCATTTGCTTTAATTGAATTATAAGCCATGTGAGATTTGCCTTTCTGATGTGTTATAAGCATTTTCCTTTCTTTGACTAATTGCGACCTCATGTTGTACAATTCTTTTAACTCTTTCATTTCCTCATCAGGATATTTAAAAGTCTTCAATTTGTCATAAAACCGTTCACCATACTCCCTTATTCTCTGTGCATCAATCTTATCAGATTTCCCTTTTAATAGTCCAAGACTATGCTTAATCTCATATCCAGAAGAAATTGAAATTGGAATATTCAGACAATTAGATAGAAACAACAACAAATCGCCATAAACCCCAGTATGTTCAACACAAAGCATGTCATCTTTAGAAAGCTTTTCTAAAAAAGTAACAATACCGTTTAGGTTGTTCTTGACAATAATGCTCTTAGCTTTATTGTTCGAACTCAAAAAGTTAACATCAAACTTTTCTTTTGATAAGTCAATTCCATAAATTTGTTTCATGATTTCATAAATTTTATGAGGCTCCGCATTGAGTGGCCATTTCCGTAATAATGGGTTTTTCCCTAAATACTCTCTGGCTTTAACTCAATAAATATGTTGTTCTTAATTCGTTTCATAGGTTTTCCCTGAACCAAAGAAAAAGTTAACGCAACATATGGAGTCTCTGTTTTATTAAAATTATGTTTTTAGAAAGAGTACTCCAAATCTAACGGAACCAAAGAAAAATGCCTGGCTGGCTGAACTCGCACCGGCGATCGCCTTTGCTCGGACAGCACCCAGCCGTAAAAGGATTGCTTTGTTGACGGCTGCGCCGGGAAGATCGATTAAAGTGAATAACCGGTCATAAGGGTTCGTTGTAGTTTTTGCCGTTGGGTTTTATTTGGTTGGGTTGACTGGATTGTTTTGTTGGCTGGGCAAAACGCGAAGCGTTGAGCATCCAGTTACGGGCGGCGGCTTGCCAGTTTTTCATGGGTGTTTTGCCTCCTACTTTCCAGCCGTTGCTTTCGAAGTGGTTGAAAAACTTCTTTGCTTCGAGTGTTGGGTAATTCTCTGAAGTAAAAAAAATAGACACCTCATCGAGAGAAGGTTTTTTGTACGTATTTTCTTTTTGGGGCGCAACTTTTTTTCTTTTTTGTTTTTCGGGATTTAGGGTTGCAGGGAAATCGATATCCTCAAATCCGAGTTCTGCATTTTCGAAATCCGGATTTTGAAAATTTTCCTCACACACACTATTATTGTTTGTTATGTTTATACTGTTTATATAAGGTACTAATGCTTGTTCAGTACTTGTCTGTTGACTTGACTGTTTTTTAGTACGTTGCTTGTTTGATCCCTGAATAGGCTTTTGAACGGGTTCGAAATCTAAAAGGTAGACCAGGCTTCCCTTGAAGGGGTTAAAGGATGGGACGTATTTCAAATATCCCAAGTTGTGCAAATCTTTAATGCATTTATGGTAAGTTGCAAATGCACTAATCTTACTTATTCGCATTACTTCGCTCCGGGAAATACTTATTGGATTTTTGAACCGGTTGAGGTTCCAGCACTGAAAAAGTGAAACGTAAAGGCTTATATGTGTTGGATTAAGCGATTCGTCGCGATTTACCCGGTCGAAAAAACCGGTTAGGTGTTTAATGTAATTCATACGGCTGTCCTTTCTCTTTTTGGTAGTTAACCTGGTTGTCCTGGATTAACTTTTTTATCTCATCGTAGTTGTAATAAATAAGCCTACCGACTTTTGTAAATGAGAGCGTACCATTAATTCGCATGGTGTGCAGGGTGCCGGAAGAAATGTTTAATAACTCACGGGCCTCGGAAGAGCGGAGCCATTGTTTAGGTCCTGCAATTCTATTTGTTTCGACAAGAAGGTTGGAGAGTTCGGCGAGCAGTTCGCTTTTAAACTCCCGAAGATCGTCGGTTGTGACAATTGATGCTGGCATAATTCAAATAATTTGGTGACAGCACAAATCAAAATAAAAGTTTTCAGGAAAAAGGGTACAGGGGGTAATTGTACCCCCTGTTAAAGATTTGATAAACTGATTGGTAATGTATTGAAAAAAGTCTACAGCCCAGTAAAATCGGTGCGAATTGTTTTTACAATAAATCTATCTTTGCTGCGAACTTTGGAGTAGCTAAAATATTAAAGCATAAGCTATTTTATATGTATCGAAAAATTACTAAATTTTGATATGGTAAATAAAACTGAACGATTAGCTGTACCCCTTGGGCAATTATCTACGAGTCCAGAGTTTAGGGAAATGTGTAACGCAAATGGTTTTAACACATTAAATGATATTTTGCGGTTTAAAGTGTCGGAACTAACCCGGAAGTCGCTTTTTGGTATGAGGATGTTAAGGGAATTAATTGCACTGTTAGAAGTCAATGAAGCTACTGACTTGCTGATAGACTGACACTAAATCGTCGAGAAAAAAGAATAAGAGAACAGCCTGTATTTTTGTGATTTGGTTAATCATTTGAATAAGCAGCGATTTAATAGAGTCAAGTGCCGGTTCTTCGACAGCAATAAATTTACCCCTCAAACTACCCGGCGATACGCTTTCTGTTTTTTTGGTTGTTATGTTATGGGCAATTACCTCTGTTAATTGAGCAATATTTTGGTTTGTAATTATTTTAACATCGTGCATAATTTTAAAGAGGCAAGCGACCTGAGGTACAGAAAGGTCAAACTGAATCTTGGCAGTGTCGGCATTTCCTTCCGATAGGATTGAATACGCGGAGTTTTGTTTTTGTTTTTCCAGGTAACTAATCTCCTCGTCAATCCATTGGCTTATAAATTTTCCTGCACTTTTTTGAGAAGGGTTATATTTAATATCCTTGCGGGTTTTATACTGCCTCACTTTTTTAAACTCCAAAGCCAAGGTTTTTATCTTAGTTTCAATATTAGTATTTAGGGTTGTCTGATGTTGTATCTTTTGAGCCAGGTAGTCAAAAAAACGCCATGAGTTAAAATTGATATAATAGAGTTGTTCGATGAATGCTTCTGTGGGGTTGTGGTTCAGGGCAGAAGGACGGAAATTGGTAATGGTTGTTGATAATAATTCTAGATAATACAAGTCGTTGTAATTTAGTGTTTTAACTGTTTTTTGGTTCAAATGTTTTGATAATCAAATTATAAAGAGGTTTATCGATACCTTGAAGTTGCTTTTTGATCGAATTATTAAGTTTTTGGAATTTCGTATAGACTTCAACCCGGCCTTTTTCCGGTATATTTTGATCTTGATTTAGGTGTTGGGGAAAGTGAATTAAAAGAAAGGATAGGAGGGAGTCTAAAACGTTATGGATATTAATTAATTGACCGTAGAATCCCTGCGAGTGTATTGCAATTTTATACAGTTCGTCGGCAAGATATATGATACGGGTTTGAAGACAACCGATGAAGTGACGAAAATGACCGGGTTTAAGCTTTAAGGAATAGTCCTTCAGTTTTTCTTCGACACAAACGTATTGGGCTTGGGCAATCCCCAACCATTCAATAAGAATTTCGTTTGAAAATGTGTTATTCGCGTAAACATCGGTAATCTCGCAGAGAACAAGCTTTTCAAGTTTAGATAATGTAGAATGCAAAATGCTTCAATTATTGGTAACACATCAGTCATAGTTATACTTAACAAGCACAAAATGTACAAACGAGTTGGAGATAGATTTCCATACAACATTAGGCCTAACCATTTGTTGAACATGTCAAAATATCAAAATTTTGTTTACCGCCAAACTTCAAACACAAATAGTTAAGACCAAAGTCTTACCCTATTTTGTTGACCTATTGATGAAATAGTTTTTTCGTTGGATGAAGCTGCGATTTTCATGCGTAAACACTGCATATCCTCCGAAACTTTTTTGTCCAAAATTTTAGCATAATGCTGGGTGGTTCGAAGGTTACGATATCCTAACATCTTACTAACACTTAAAAGCAGGTGTTGTGCTTCGTAAGCTTTTGCTTTTAAGATGTCGAGATGTACATTGAGTGCTTTAATTTCTTCTTTTTGTCCTTTGCCTTTACCGGCTGCGGCATTCCAATTGTCGGGATGGCACTCGCGACAGGTTGATACTTCGGCTCTGCGACCGTTGACGGTGATGCGCAAATACACCGGAATGGCTCCGGATACGTAGTTTTGGGGCTTCTTCAAATAGAAGAGCAAACTCAAAGATGTGTTCATGGTGTGGTGACCGTTAAGTTTGTAAAAATATATTTGCTTACGGTGCCTCACAAGATGTTCAAATGTTGAACACGTTATTGCACAGGTTGTTGTAATGTTTTGGGTGAGTTGGAAATGACCTGAAAAAATTACTCACCAGATTACTCACCAACATATTGTGCTTTAATGAATAATTTGAGAAGTTCTAAAAACAAAAAAGCCTGCAAATCAAACAATTTGCAGGCTTTTGGTGGTCGTTGTTGTTAAACTGGCGGAGAAAGAGGGATTCGAACCCCCGGTACCTCACGGTACAACGGTTTTCAAGACCGCCGCGATCGACCACTCTGCCATTTCTCCGGCGACAAAAGTAGAAAAAAAATCATTCCACAAAACAAATCGCGAATAAAAATTTTAAAAAAGATATATTGTATTTATTATTAGTAATTTAAATGTGATAAAGTTTTCCTTAGATGTAGCTCTAAAAATAAGCTTTATGATGTTTGTTAAACATTTGGAATCCTATATATTTGTAAATGATTTAACTAAAAATTTCTCTAACCCAAAATCTCAAGTAATGAACAAATCAGAATTGATCGATGCTATCGCTTCCGAAGCAAAATTAACCAAAGCCGATTCCAAAAAGGCTCTCGATGCTTTCCTTAAAGCTACTGCAAGTACTCTCCAAAAAGGAGACCGTGTTGCATTAGTTGGTTTTGGCTCTTTTGGTACAGCAAAACGTAGTGCTCGTACAGGTCGTAATCCTCAAACCGGGAAACCGATTGACATCGGCGCGAAAAATGTGGTTAAATTTAAAGCAGGAGCCGATTTGCTGGCTAAAGTTCAATGAAATTAGACGAATAGTATAGGGAGCGAAAGCTCCCTATTTCGTTTGTACCCTTTAATTTTTGTTTTATTTATAAGTGTTTAGCTTATTGCTATTTTTATTATGTTTGATATAAATCTTATAAATTATTTGTCGGACTTTCTATCTGAGCGACGCTTAAATCTTTTAGATCAGGTGCTTAGCAATCGTACCCGTTATGTCACAGTTCTTCTGGAAGATATTTTTCAATCGCAAAATGCCAGTGCCGTGTTGCGAACTTCCGAGTGTATGGGGCTTCAGGATGTTCATGTTATTGAAAACCGTAATCAATATCTCTACAATCCAGAGGTAGGTAGAGGCGCCGGAAAATGGATAAACCTACATCGATATAGTGATAATCAAAATAATACACTAATAGCAATTGAAGCTTTAAAAGCAAATGGATATAGAATTGTAGCAACGATGCCTGGCAACGATTGTACCCCGCTTAACGAGTTCGATGTGACAAAGGGGAAATTTGCTATTGTTATTGGAAATGAGAAAAAAGGAATTTCTCAGGATGTTATAAAAGCTGCTGATGAGTTTTTGACTATTCCTATGTATGGGTTTACTGAGAGTTATAACCTGTCAGTCTCTACAGCAATTATTCTGCACCAAGTAATTGGCAGATTAAGAGCTTCTGATGTAAATTGGAGGTTATCTGTAGACGAAAAAAATACGTTAAAACAGGAGTGGCTGCAAGCCTCAATAAAAAAATCAGAACTTCTGGTAGAACAGTTTTATTCCGTTTAGGCCATGTAATTGCTGATAATTGAAATATTTCGTTCTATTTTTAGGAAGTTGTTATTTATGGATTGGAAAATATTATTATCTTTGACCAAACGAACAATAAGTTTGGTTAAAATGTTGAATTGTTAGATGAATAATTGCTAACATGAATTGTATAATAATTGATGATGACAAGCTTTCGTGTCGGTTGATCGAGGAGTTTATTTCAAAAACCGAGAATTTACTACTTTTAAATACGTTTACTAACCCGGTAGATGCAATTAATGCGTTACGCAATGAACCTGATATAGATTTGATATTCTTAGATATAGAGATGCCGGAAATGAGTGGAATCGATTTTCTTAACTCATTGACCAGCACTCCTCAGGTTATTATTGTTTCATCCAAAGATCAGTATGCACTTAATGCCTTTGAATACGATGTTACCGATTATCTTCTAAAACCAATAGCATACGCTCGCTTTTTAAAAGCTATAAACAAAGTGCTTGTGCGTTATCAGAAGAATAAACTTGATACCAAAGGCGAAGAAATTTTTATTAAGCATAACTCGTCGCTGGTACGGTTAAAGTATAATGAGATTTTATGGGTTGAAGCCCTTGAAAATTACGTGATTGTAAATACTTTCAACGAAAAGTTTACCATACATTTTACAATGAAGGCTATTGAGCAGAAGTTACCTTTGTCCAAGTTTACACGAGTGCATCGCTCATTCATTGTAAATACTAGCAGCATCAATGTTATTGAAGATAATGCCATCCTGATTAGAACCAACGATGGCACCAAATCTATTCCTATCGGAAAATCGTATAAAGATAAGCTTATGGATGATATTAATGTGATTATTAAATAAATAATTAATTAATGTTTGCAACATTTATACGAGCCCAATTTATTGGGTTCTTTTTTTTTGTAGCTCTCCCTTCAATTGCGCAACAACCTCTTTCCGGTAACCTTAAAGACACCGAAGATTCTATTAAAGTATGGTTTAAGCAAATAACCCAAATTAATGATGAACAGGGAAAGTTATTAATTAATAATAAGATAGTCGATAAGTTTAATACCGTTCTAAAAGAATCAGCATCTTTTGCATATCCATTTGATTCGCTCCGCTTTATAGGAAGGCTTTATGCCCCTAACCATACTTTTCGTTTAATTACATGGAATGTTGCTTTTACTGACGGTTCTCAAAAATATTTTGGATTTATTCAGATGTTTAATGCAAGCACAAATGAAGTAAAGGTTTTTAAGTTAATCGATAAATCCGGCGAAATCGTCAATCCTGAAAATTCAGTTCTCAGTGCCGGAAAATGGTATGGTGGATTGTATTATAAAATTGTTGAAAATAAAGTAGATAACCGGATTTATTATACTTTATTAGCATTACATTTTCATGATTTTTTTACCACACGTAAAGTAATCGATGTTTTGTTTTTTGATAATTGGGGAAACCCGGTTTTTGGAGCTCCTATCATTCAATCAGAGAAGTTAAAAGCTAAACATCGGTTGATATTTGAATACTCTGCCCAAGTGACCATGAATCTTACCTATGACGAAAAACTTAAAACTATTGTTTTTGATCATTTGGTGCCGTCCGATCCCCAATATACCGGGATGTTTAGTTACTATGGACCAGATATGAGTTTCGACGGGTTAACCTTTAAAAATGGACGGTGGATATGGAATTCCAATCTTGATGTGAGGCGTTCGTCAGAATCGACGAAAAGACAGTCAAGGCCTCATCCTCCCAAATTGTCCCGCTGACAATTCGTCATATATTCTCCACTGGCATATCCTTTGTTAAGGGAACAGGCATAACTTAATGTCAAACTCAAAACTTAACGAATATGCAGAAAGGTCAGATAGGAGTTACTACAGAGAACATCTTTCCTATTATCAAAAAATTTCTTTATTCCGATCACGAAATATTCCTGCGCGAGCTGATTTCAAACGGTATTGATGCTACGCAAAAACTCAAAGCACTGGCTTCGGTTGGTGAGTATAAGGGTGAAGTGGGCGATTTGAAAATCAGCATTAGTCTCGACGAAAAAAAGAAAACGCTTACTGTTTCTGACCGTGGTATCGGGATGACTGCCGAAGAAGTTGAAAAGTATATCAACCAGATTGCGTTTTCGAGCGCCGAGGAGTTTCTGGACAAATACAAAAACCAGCTCAACTCCATAATCGGACATTTTGGCTTAGGCTTTTATTCGGCATTCATGGTTTCGGAAAAGGTTGAAATCATCACAAAGTCTTATAAAGAGGGTGCCTCTGCCGTTAAATGGAGCTGTGATGGAAGTCCCGAATATACACTTGAAGAAACTACAAAGGCAGACCGTGGTACCGACATTATCCTTCATATTGATAAGGAATCAGACGAATTTGCTACTGAACCACGCGTTCTCGACCTGTTGAAAAAGTATTGCCGTTTCCTGCCGGTTGAAATAGCTTTTGGCAAGGAAAAAGAATGGAAAGACGGTAAAGAAGTCGAAACCGGCAAAGATCGCATCATTAACGATACCAATCCGCTTTGGGTACGTAAACCTTCTGAGCTTAAGGACGAAGATTATCAGAAATTTTATCGCGACCTCTATCCGATGTCGGATGAGGCTATGTTCTATATTCACCTGAATGTTGATTATCCGTTTAACCTCACCGGTATACTATACTTCCCCAAAATCAAGAATAATATCGAAATTCAAAAGAATAAGATTCAACTTTACTGTAATCAGGTTTATGTTACCGACTCGGTTGAGGGTATTGTTCCCGACTTCCTGACGCTTCTGCATGGCGTTATCGATTCGCCCGATATTCCGCTTAATGTATCACGAAGTTACCTGCAAAGCGATTCGAACGTGAAGAAAATTTCGAGCCATATCACTAAAAAAGTGGCCGACCGTCTCGACGAAATCTTTAAAAATGATCGTCCGGAATACGAAAAGAAATGGGACAACCTCAAACTCTTTATCGAATACGGAATGATTACTGAAGAAAAATTCAACGAACGGGCTGAGAAATTTGCCCTTTTGAAGAATACTGAAGGTAAGTATTTTACATTCAGCGAATACAAAAAACTTATTGAAGGTAACCAAACCGACAAAAATAAGACGCTCGTATATCTTTACTCAACCAATCCGGTTGACCAACATAGCTTTATCGAAACAGCAAAATCGCGCGGTTATGATGTGTTGGTGATGGATGGACAGCTTGATGCTCATTATATCAATAACCTCGAAACTAAGTTTAAAGACAGCCGTTTTGCCCGTGTGGATTCGGATGTGATTGACCGTCTCATTGAGAAAGATGCCTTACCGGAATCGAAGCTTTCTGCCGAACAGCAGGAAGACCTTCGTCCTGTAATTGAAGGGTTATTGCCCGAAAAGGCTCACTTCAACATTCAGTTTGAGGACCTTACTGTTAGTGCACAGCCAATGATTATTACTCAAAACGAGTTTATGCGCCGTATGAAAGATATGGCAGCTATGGGCGGCGGCGGAATGAATTTTTATGGTGAATTGCCCGATAGCTATAACTTGGTGGTAAATACCAATCATCCGCTTATTAATCAGCTTATTGAAGAAAAAAATAATGATTTGAGCGAAAAACTGGCCGAAATTGACAAAGAACTCGACCCGGTTGAATTGGATCATACCAAGCTCGAAAATGAACTTAAAGACAAGAAAGACGAGGAAATTAGCGCAGAGCAAAAAGACCGTCGTGATACGCTCGAGAAACAACTCGAAAAAATCAGGAACAAACGTAAGGATATGCTTAAACATTATGGTTTAGAACATCCGCTTGTAAAACAGTTGATTGACCTTGCATTACTTTCGAACAATATGCTGAAAGGGGAGGAGCTTACCAAGTTTATCCGCCGCAGTGTAGAGATGATTCGTAAGTAAGATTCGAACTATCATAAAAAGTCCATAGCTGAAATATCAGTTATGGACTTTTTTTATAAGTAAAAGTTGAAATCACTTCGTTACTTAAAATAGCTTTCTTACTTCATTTTTAAGAAATTCGATAGCTACTCCGGTTGGTGTTTTTTCCATTTCCATGATCATCTCCAAAAGCTTGGTGCTGAGTTGAGAATAGGGGGCATCGGCTGGAATTTTATCGGCTGCCAGGTTAGTTATTTTCATGGTGTTAGCTCGGGCATTTTTTACCATCTCCCAAGCTTCGTTCGATAGGTAAAGCTGTTGAGACAGGTTATGGTCGAACTCGGCCCTTACCGACGAAAGAATCTCGGATTGAAGCATCCGTGCTGTCATTCCAGGCTGGCTGGTACGGATTATCAGCGATTCAATGGAAATGCGTTCCAGAAAAAGGATAATGCGTTCGTAAGCCTGCAATCGCAAAGGAGTTATTAGTTTTCGGTTCTTTAAAGCCGATTTTTGAAGGCGTTTTTTCTCCTGATCCTCAAAAAAGGAACGTATGATATAGAACACGGTTAGGAACACAACTAACGATGGTACAGTGTATTTAAGTATCTCAAACATAATTTTAGTTCTAATTTTTCACCCAAACCAACGAAAGTAACCATATTTTTCGGATTAAAAAATGTATTTTTAAACAGCAAAAATGAAGCATTTATTTTCAATCTAATTTAATTGTATGGAACAGCTTTCGAAAAGAATCAAGAGTTTGGGAGAATCCCAGACTATTGCTATGAATCAGAAAAGCAAAGATTTACAAGCACAAGGAATCAACGTAATTAACCTGACCGTAGGGGAACCCGATTTTTTTACCCCTCCTCACGTAAAAGAAGCAGCTAAAAAAGCGATTGACGAAAATTATTCGTTTTATACTGCCGTTAACGGTTATCCCGAATTGTTAAAAGCCATTGCTACTAAATTTAAAAATGAAAATAACCTCGATTATAAGCCCGAACAAATTATGGTTACCAACGGTGCTAAACACGCCTTGGCCAATGCCATTATGTGTTTGATCGATGAAGGCGATGAAGTCATCATCCCTGCGCCTTATTGGGTAAGTTATGCCGAGCTTGTCAAATTGGCACAAGGAAATAATGTAATTCTGCCAACTTCGCTCGATACCAATTATAAGATTACTCCGGAACAGCTCGAAAAAGCCATCACTCCTAACACTAAAGCGTTATTGCTTTGCTCTCCTTCTAATCCTACCGGAAGTCTGTACAACCGCAAGGAGATGCAAGCTCTGGTGAATGTGTTGGTTAAATATCCCCGTATTTTTGTTATTTCCGACGAGATTTACGAACATATCAATTTTGTAGGAAAACACGTTTCGGTTGCCGAGTTTCCCGAAATTAAAGAACGGTGCGTAATCATTAACGGCGTGTCGAAAGGGTATGCTATGACCGGTTACCGTATTGGTTATATGGCCGCTCCGCTATGGTTAACCAAAGCTTGTTCGAAACTGCAAGGACAAATGACCACCAATGCATCTACCATTGCCCAGCGCGCTGCTATCACGGCATTAACTGCCGGTAATGAATATACATTGGAAATGAACAAGGCATTCCGTCGTCGTAGGGATTTGGTTTTAGGTTTGATGAAAGACATTCCCGGATTGAAGTGCAACGTGCCAGACGGCGCGTTTTATGTATTCCCCGATGTTAGCTACTATTTTGGTAAAAGTGACGGAACGGTAACCATTAAAGACGATATGGATTTCTGTCTTTACCTGCTTGATAAAGCTTCGGTGGCAACCGTACCCGGAGGAGCCTTTGGTGATCCAAGATGTATTCGAATTTCGTATGCCAATTCTGATGAGATTCTCGAAAAGGCTCTAATACAGATGAAAGAAGCATTGGCTAAACTGAAATAGACAACTTCACAATAAAACAACAAAGCCGTTCCCCAATTTACTTGGGAACGGCTTTGTTGTTTTATTGTGTTCAGTACTATACGTTTATTTAATTGATTTTGCGGTTAATGTAACTGCTGAAATCTCTTGGTTTTTCGTGGTATTCTTTGCTAAATAGTGGCGACGATATGATAAAGTCGGCCGTTGAGCGTGAAGTAGCTGTAACAACATCATAAAGCACAATAATACGTAGCAATGCTTTTACGTCAACATCGTGGGGCTGCGGGTTCATTGGGTCCCAAAGGAAAATAACAACATCGATTTTACCTTCGCAAATCATGGCTCCAAGTTGTTGGTCGCCACCGAGCGGACCCGATTTAAGTTTGACAATGTTTAACGGGTACATCACTTTATGTTCGGCTTGTTTACGGGTAAGGGCATCTTCTACTAAACGACCAGTGGTGCCGGTGCAAACTAAGTGATGCTGTGATAAAGTCTGCCAGTTCCATTCTACCCATTCTACCAGGTCTTTTTTACAAGTGTCGTGTGCTACAAGTGCTATACGCTTTATTTTCTCCATATTATGTTAATTTCAGTTTTTCCCATGAGTGTTTGGGAACAGTTATATCAAAAGTGTATTATTTTTGCGGACAATATAATTAAAAAAATCGATGGCAAAGACAAAAGCAAGGCGTAATAAAGTAGGCAATGTTTCAATAATACTTGGAACTATCGGGGTTCTCGTAGTTCTAACCGTGGCATATGTAGGATATAAACGTTTTTACCAGCCCAATGTACATACTGAACAACAACAAGGTCAGAAATTTTTATATATACATACCGGAGCAAAGTTTGAGCAGGTAATCAGTGCTTTAGAACAATGCAACTGCATTTCCGATTTAAAATCGTTCGAGTGGCTGGCCGTTAAGATGGATTACCCATCGCATGTGAAGCCAGGTAAGTACCAGTTAAAAAATGGAATGAATAATCGCGAACTATTAAAAATGCTTCGTGCCGGGCGTCAGGCTCCGGTAAAGCTTGTAGTGCGGAACCGCAGATTTAAACGCGATTTGATACAGGACATAGCTAAACAGCTTGAGGCTGATACCACCTCGCTCACAAAACTGCTAAATGATGATTTGTTTTTGAGCAATTACGGATTTAACGCTAAAACCGTTCCCGCTATATTTATTCCTAATACGTATGAGATTTACTGGAATACTTCGGCCAAGCAATTTGTTGAACGTATGGCTAAAGAATATAAGTTGTTCTGGAATGAAAACCGGATGAAAAGATGTGCCAAAATAGGTATGGGACAGGTGGAAGTATCCATTCTGGCTTCTATTATTGAGGAAGAAACCCAGAAAAATGATGAAAAACGGGTGATTGCCGGGGTGTACATCAACCGGTTAAATAAGGATATGCTTTTGCAGGCCGACCCTACTGTTCGTTATGCTTGGGGCGATTTCAGCATCAAACGTATTCTGGGAAAATATCTAACGGTGAATTCTCCTTACAACACATATAAATACAAAGGATTACCTCCCGGTCCAATTTGTATTCCTTCCATCTCGACCATTGATGCCGTATTGAACTATCAGAAACATAATTATATTTATTTCTGTGCGAAAGAAGATTTTTCGGGATACCATAACTTTGCCCAAACACAAGAACAACATTTGCGGAACGCACACATTTATCAGCAGGCATTAAACCGGGCAGGAATAATGAAATAATAAGCAATTAGTGTTGGTTGTCAATGATTTTATAAGCTTTGGCAATCAACTCATTAAACGCGATGTCGAGGCGCGGATTAATACCCCGACAGCCTTCTACCACTCTCTCCGCCCATTCGCAATATTGTTTTTTCCGGTGGGTAGACCATGTTAGGGGCAATGTCAGAATATCTTCGATGTTGGCCATTTTATCGGCTATTTTTATCATCTTGGCATCGTCCGATAGGGTGGGTGCTTTTCGTATTTGAAGCCGTTTACGGTCATCATACGTTAATGACATGTCATCGGTAACTTCTAGAACGATGTCGGCCACTTTCTTTCCAAATTTTTCAATAAGTTCAGCTTCTGTGGCACAGGTATCTTCAATTACATCGTGTAGAATCGCCGCCGAGAGCAGTTCGGGGTCATTTTCGGAAGCTGTATTTTGCAGAATATAAGTTACTTTTATCGGGTGGTTTATATATGGAACCATATCACAGCCTTTTCTGCGTTGTGATATATGCTTATCTGCCGCGTATTTTAACGCCTCAATAAAGATGCCGGACATATCGTTTTTTTTAAGAAAATATAAGTTACGAAAAAATAGGATTGGAGAAGTTATTTAGTTCAATTTAAATCGGTTGTGAAAGCTTCATTAGGTGCTGTAAATAAAAAATTGTGAACGATGTTAAAAAATAACTGAGGGTCGAAAGGCTTGGTCAAGTAATGATCGCAACCGGCATCGAGGCATTTTTTGTGTTCGTTTTCCATCGCATATGCGGTTTGGGCGATTACCGGAGTCCCTTTTCTTAATTCTTTAATCTGCTTAGTGGCTTCAAAACCGTTTATTCCGGGCAAGCGCATGTCCATTAAAATAACGTCGATAATCTGGCTCGATTTACAGATGGTAATGGCTTCTTCTCCGGTTTCGGTACGTAAAAGGGTAACCCCGGTATTGGTAAGTAATTCTTTGATATATATGTAGTTTACCTCTTCGTCTTCGACAACTAAAATAGTTTTACCTATCCAGTTACGCTGAGCAACTGGCATGGATGGTGCTAAAAAGTGAGGAGCGATAGGTTCTGTTTCGGATGTTTTCCAAGGAATAGTGAAATAGAATTCGGAACCTTCTCCGGGAACAGATTTTACCCATATTTCGCCTTGTAACAATTCAACAAGACCTTTGGATATGGCGAGTCCTAAGCCGGTACCTTTTCGTTTTTGGGTAGAGTTGCCGGCTTGTTTAAAGCGTTCGAATATAATTTCCGATTCGTAGGGGGACATTCCGATACCGCTGTCTTTTACAAAAAATAGTAGGTGTTTATTGTCGGGAAGGTAGCCAAATTCGATGAATCCGCGCTCGGTGAATTTTAAGGCATTGTTTATCAGGTTGCTGATAACTTGTTTTAAGCGGAATGGGTCGGTAAATATTTCTTTGCAATTATAATTTAAAGGAGTATTAGCAATTATTTTTAGCTGAGGCTTGTTTTGACGATTTTTCTCTCCTTCATAGAATTCTTCCAAGTCAGTCATAAGCTTTAACAAATCGACATTTTCTGGTTCAATATTGATTTGTCCAGCTTCAATTTTAGCGATGTCAATAATGTCGTTAATGAGGCTTAGCAGGAGCTTTCCACTATTATTGATGATGCGCAGATACTGGATTTCCTGTTCCCGTTCAAATTCACGCATTTCGAGCAGGTGGGCAAATCCGAGGATTCCGTTGATGGGGGTTCGTATCTCGTGCGACATGTTGGCCAGAAAGGCCGATTTAAGCTGGTCGGCCTGTTCGGCTTTTTCTTTAGCTTTCCGAAGCCGGTATTCATTTAATTTATATTGGGTTATGTCGCGCGAAATGCCTACAACCTGGGATATATTGCCATTCATATCCTTAATACCAACAATTGTAGTTGATAACCAAATGCTTCCCTGCGTGGTTGGGATTTCATTTTCCTTATGAAGAGACGAGGCTTCTCCGGAGAAAATAATTTGTTCCGTTTTATGAAATTCGTCGGCAAATTCTTTGAGCAAATGGTCGTAAACTGTTTTCCCGATAAGCTCTTCTGGCGAATGATAGCCGAATAAACGAGCCATCCCCATATTGGCCCTTATGTAATAGCCATGAATATCTTTGAAATATATGGCATCGGGGATATTGTCCATAATTACCTGCAGGTTGTCGCGTTCGGTAAAGAGGCGGTTTTCAATTTGTTTTTTATCGGTAATGTCGATGATGGTGCCGTGTATTTTCACGGCTTTTCCTGTCTCGGGAGCAACTTCAATTCTTCCGATTGAGTTTACATATCGGGTTGTTTCTCCTAAGGTGTTGATTCGGTGTGTAAAATTGAAATTAGACGAATGTCGTATGCTTCGGTTTAGTTGTTCGTTGGTGTAGAGGTAGTCATCCTGATGCACGTAGTTAAGGTAATAGTCGTCGTCAGCCAATGGGTTAGAGCCCGGCTCGCGTCCCAGAATCATGTATGCCTCGTTGGACCATTTGGTTGTTCCTTCAAGTAAATCAATTTCATATGTACCAAAATGGATGTTTTTTTCAGCTTCTTCGAGTTGCTGACGACTTGAGTTCAAATCGTGTTCGTGATCTATTTTGTCAGTAATATCGGTGTTGGTAACCAATACACTTTCAACCACATTGTTTTGGTTGACTTCAGGTACCAGAATGGCTTCAAAGTGTTTGGTCCCAATAGGAGTTTCCAGTGAAAATATTTGGGTCAATTCTTTATTTCTGCGGATAACCCATTTGAGTTTTTTTTCGAGATAGGAGGCTTGGCTTTTGGGAATATAGTACTCTCCCAGTCTTTTGCCAATACATTCGCTAACAGGTATCCCGATAATTTTATAAACGTTGGGACTTACAAATACGCATTTTAAATTTCGGCTGAAACGAGTGATGAGGTTGGGGGAATGTTCAATAAGTGCCTCGAATTTTTGTTTTTCTTCAATAAGGGCTTTTTCATAAGCTTTACGCTCAGTAATATCGCGAATAAGGGCTTGGATAATTCCCCGTCCTGAGGTTGTTATTAATCTGGCACTGATGCTTATGGGGATAGCTTTTTGTTTAGGGGTAATTATCTCGGTTTCGAAATTTACCGATTTGTTGGTTATGATGTTCGCAAGTCTTCGGTGAAGATATTTGAAGGTTTCTTCGTTAAAAAAGAGCTGTACATTGCTCTGTATAAGTTCGTCCTCTTTTAAGCCGACTAAGTCGCACAGGTTTTTATTTACCTCAAGGAATTTTCCGGAGAAATCAAATCGACAAAAGGCATCGTTAAGGTGTTCGAATATTGATTTATAGTTTTCCTGGCTTTCCTGTATTTGTTTTCTGGCAATCATCCGTTCGGTGATGTCGATAGAGATGCCGCTGATACGAATTGCATTATTTTGTCCGTCGCGTTCGATAACCCGCCCGGAATCGAGTATCCAGATATAACTCCCGTCTTTGTTAAGTACGCGGTGCTCGGTCCGGTACGATGGGGTTATGTCGTTTAAATGGTCGTTGAGTTCTTTTAAAACCGTGTCTTTGTCGTCGGGATGAATACGGTCGTCCCACAGGTTTGGATAAGGTTTGAGTTCTCCGTGTTTATAGCCAAGTATATTTAGCCACTGGTCGTCATAATATACATCATTGGTTTTCAGGTTCCAGTCCCAAAAACCAATTCCTGCGGCTTCAACCGCAAGTGACAGCCTGTCGTTGGCAAGTCCGAGCAGGAATTCTATGTTGTTGGTTTTTTGGTTATCTGTGCCCATGTAGTGTAATTTAGTATTTTAAAAAAGAAAATTCAAACCAATGTATAATCCGTTGTTCCCATCGTTTTTGTTTACTGAAATTCCGTAATTTAAGGCAGCAACAAAGTTTTGGTTCATGGCGGCGTATGCGCCAAGTCCGTATGTCTGGTGCCATTTTTCGGGGCTTCCTTTAGATAAATAAAAGTTAGCCTCCGGATTACTTGTAGTTACGGCGTATTTGCCAGTAACACGCCCAAAATCAGTAAACCCGGCCAATGCCAGATAGAAGTTCTGTTTGAATTTATAAGTACGTAAAAATTTCCATCGAAGTTCGATATTTCCGTAGAAAAAATCTTCTCCCACAACTCGATCCCGCAGTACCCCGCGTAAGTTCTTGCTTCCGCCCAAACCTTCGGTACTTGTATTTGAGCCATAGATAAACGGAAGCATGTAAAATGGCATTGTTCCGTTTATTTTTGCCTGATAACTAAGGCGATATGCGAGATTTAATAATTCTTTTTTTAAGGTGAAATATTCGCGGTGGTTTATGGCCAATTTAGTGAATGCCTTGCTGTTGCCCAAAAATGACGGAGAGATCAGTAATAAGATTTCCGACCAGATTCCCCGCATGGGATTAGGCTCATTGTCGCGCGTATCGAAAACTATCCCGGCTTTTGCCATGTTGTTTATTCCGCCGTTTTTCTGGCTGGCATCAATGATTCCCCATTCAACGAATTTGTCGTACAGTAAAGGCACGTTGGGTAAAATGTCATTTCCGGATTTTTCTTTGTTTAGATTTTGTATGTCAACGGTATTTATTTTTATGTTAAGATGCGATAATCCTGCCAGCCAACGGAATCGTCTGTCGGTGATGTTTCCTTGTATATCGATTTTCAGATGGTCTAATTTACGATCGAGACGGTAAAAAACTTTGGAGATGTAGACTGATGTGCCCGGTTTTTCGATGTCGGGGTTGTAATAGGCGTTATAACCGTTAAACCCATAAAAATTCAAGGCCTGTTCGGTAAATATCGAGGCTTCGGAAGTTATGCGCAGCGAAGGAATGAGGGCTTCAGAATCGTAGATTAGCTGGTTAGTGCCGCTGCCTTTTGACGTTCGTGACCATTCGAAGTATAAGGAATGGTTGTAGCGAGGATAGAATTTGCCATTGCCATAATTATAAAGGTTAGTAATAACTCCGTATCGAAACCCGATGTCGGAATCAAAGGCTATGGCCGGTAAGGCCCCGATATTCCATCCTTTTTTTATTTTTTCGTTGTTTAGCGCAGTCGAGTCAATATTTGAGGACATCACTTGCGGACAAACGGCAATTAACAGAAGATAGGCTATGAAAATTCGGGATGTCATCACTAATAATGATTGCTTTTGCCGAGATAAAATAAAAAAGTGTTTATTAAGTAAAATTAATAAACACTTTTATTAGAGAGCCGAAATGGTGATAAATATCAATAAGTTAAAATCCAAGCATCGGCTTTGCCTTTGCCGCGTAGTCGTTGGGCTTCTTTTTCGGCCGATTCTTTGTCCGTAAAAGAGGCATAGCCTACATAATATTTGTTTTTGATGAGCCCAATCTTTTCGGCTTTAAAGCCCTGCGTTTTTAGGTCTTTTATGAATTTTTCGGCATTGGCTTCCGAGCTGAAACTTCCTGCAACTACGTGAAAATGTGTTATTTTTGGTTTGGCTGAACTGGTAGGTTTTGCACTGGTTGTTTCTGGTTTTTCAACTTTTTTCTCGGCAACTTTAGGTTTTGCTGCAGCTTCTTTATTGGTAGGTTGATCTTTAATAACTTTTTTTTCGTTTCCGGACGATGCTGTTTCCTTTTTTTCAGTAACAGGCTGTGATGGGGCATCAGTTTTGGCAACGACAGTGTCCTTGGATTTTTCGGCACTGACTTTAGCTGCCTGCTGGGCTCTGATAATCGAATCGCTATTTATAATGTCCTGAGGTTTGGTCTTTTCCTTGTTAGCTTTAACCTTAAGGTCCATCTCTTCCGTTGAATTATTAAAAAAGGAGAAATAGGTAATTACGCCTAAGGTAAGTATGGCTATGGCTCCTATAACGAAGAGTTTAGCTGCAGATGTTTCGGACGAGGTATCATCGGTACGCTTTTCTTCAGCTACTTCTTCTGACTTTGCCGTAGATATGGACGAATGACCTGTTATTTCTGCAGGTTCATCGTTAAAGAAAATTTCACGGGGAGCTTCAATAATGGGTAAATCGGGTTTCGTTTTTTCTTTTATTGTCGAGCCGGGTGCTGTTCTTAGCTGAATCTTTTCATTTTCGTCCATGATTAGGGTCCCTACTCCCGTCAATTCGAATTGTTTGTGAAGCCCTAGCTGTAAATGAATATCTTCCACCATTTTTATCACTTTTTGGGTGGCTTCGGTTTTGCTGATTCCTTCTTCAATGACAATATGGTCAATTAAAAGATTGTCGTTGTAACGGAGAAATTCGTTAAAACTAATGAGTGATGGGGTTTCGTCTTTTCGGATAAAAGCGCCAAGGTCGGGAACTATAACTTTTTTATTGTTGGCTAACAGGGTGTTAATATACTTGCTGAGCATGACGGTGTTTCTAATATTGGTATTGTTCTAAGCCGGAAAGTTACTACAATTCCGAGTATAATTCAAAGGTAGATGAGTATATACACGTCGTGATTTTATAAATTGCTGTGCAATAGTTTATTGTTTTGAATTTTGTGCAAAAAAAAGGCAGCCTGTCAACGGCTGCCCTGTGTTGCTATTTAATTGAGATGGTCTGTTCAAACTAATCCGGCAAATCCCATGAATGCGAGGGAGATCATTCCTCCGATGATTAAGGTTTGTGGAAAACCTTTCATTCCTTCAGGAGTGTCAACCAGTTCGAGTTGTTCGCGGATACCGGCCATAAGGATAAGGGCTACGGTAAAACCGGCTGCAATTGCGGCAGCATAATAGACACTCATAATTACATTGTAATTTTTTTGAAGTGCCAGTATAGCGATACCAAGAACAGCGCAGTTGGTGGTAATCAACGGAAGGTAAATACCCAAAGCCTGATAAAGCGGAGGGCTTACTTTCTTTAAAATGATTTCTACCATCTGTACCAATGCCGCAATTACCAGAATGAACGATATGGTTTGCAGGAACTCGATATGCAACGGGTTCAGTACGTAAATCTGGATGAAATAGGTAATGAGGTTACAAAGTGCCATTACAAACATCATGGCAGCTCCCATACCTATGCAGGTGGTAATTTTATTGGTAATCCCTAAAAATGGGCAAATTCCCAAAAATTGCGATAAGATTACGTTATTTACAAAAAGCGCAAGTATAAGTATTTGAATGTATTCCATTGTAATAAAGTTTTATTGTCCTTTTTTATAGCGGTTAACCATGGCAAACAAATAGCCGAAGGTGAAGAAGGCTCCCGGAGGCATGATGAATAACAGGATAGTACGGGCATCTTGGGCTACAAATTTGATGTCGAAGAGAGAGCCGCTACCAAGAATTTCGCGGACACAACCAATCGAAGTCAATGCCATGGTAAAGCCAAGTCCTACGCCAAGTCCGTCGAGGGCAGAAGGAAATACCGAGAATTTCTGGGCGAATGATTCAGCACGGCCAAGAAGGATACAGTTGGCCACGATGAGCGGGATATAAATACCCAGTTTACCATACAATCCGGGGGTGTAAGCTTTCATCAGCAAATCCACAACGGTTACGAAAGTGGCAATGATAACCACGAATGCACCAATACGGACTTTATCGGGAATAAATCCTTTCAAAAGCGAAACGAAAATATTCGAGAACAAAAGTACAAAGGTGGTAGCAAGCCCCATACCCATTGCGTTGAATCCCGAAGTGGTGGTGGCCAGGGTAGGGCAGGTGCCGAGAACCAAAACGAAGGTTGGATTTTCTTTCCACAACCCGTTAGTGAAATATTTCAAATTCATTTTAAACCTCCTTTCTGGATGGCTGAAGAGTCTGTTACAGCCGCGTTATTCGACGATAAAACCTTTTTATGTACAGCTTTAAAAGCATTGCCAAGAGCATCGCAAAAAGCCCTGGAGCTGATGGTTGCCGCTGTAATAGCATCAACATCGCCTCCGTCTTTCTTCACGCTTAGGTTATAGCTGTTGGGGTTCTTTCCTTTGAATTGGTTTTTGAACTTTGGATCGGTCATTTTGGTGCCAAGTCCCGGAGTTTCTTTATGTTCCAATACCGAAGTATTGTAGATGGTGCCATCGGGCAGGAAACCAACCATGATGGAAATATGTCCGCCAAAACCTTTGTTGGTAAAGGTTTTAACAGCATAACCCACAACCTGGCTAGCCTTTTTGGCCGGATAACATACGAAAGTGTCGGTGCCATTGTTTACTTTGAACTGATCAGCAAACGGATCATTGTCGAAAGCTGGAACAACTTGTTGAATGGCAGTATTGATGTTTTTCCGTTCAACATTGGCGATAGTGTCTTTGGTCAAAAGGTATGTTACCCCTAAAGCGGCGGCCATGATGGCACTGATCAGCGAAAGGCTGATGACCATATTTGTTAATGACGATTCGAGCTTAGCCATTGCGCACCTCCCCAAATTTTTTAGGTTTAAAACCAAGATTGATTAACGGGGTTGCGGCATTCATAATTAGGATGGCGAATGATACGCCTTCAGGATATGCCCCCCAAACCCTGATGATGGTAGTGATAACTCCGCATCCGAGGCCGAAGATTATCATCCCTTTGGCCGACATTGGCGTGGTGACCATATCGGTTGCCATAAAGAATGCCCCAAGCATCAAGCCGCCTGAAACCAAGTGAAATATAGGACTGGCAAAGCGCTCGGGATTAATCAGGAACAGAATTCCGGTGAATGTGAAAACTGTGGCCAGATAGGTGAACGGAATATGCCAGGTAATCACCTTACGGAGAAGCAAAAATAACCCGCCGATGATGATGGCAAGGGCCGAAATTTCACCCAAAGAACCTCCGTGATTTCCAAGGAACAACTGGATATTTGATGGAATGTGCTGGAATATAGCACTCAACGATTCGCCCTTTTTCAATCCTTCTTTTAAGATACCGAGCGAAGTTGCACCGGTAACTGCATCGGGATGAGCCAGTTGTTCAAATCGGTTCAGCGGCCAGGTGGTCATGTCGGCAGGAAACGAAACCAAGAGGAACACACGGCCAATCAGTGCCGGGTTGAATGGGTTTTTGCCCAATCCACCAAACGACATCTTGGCGATACCTATCGATACGATACAGCCAATCATAATAATCCACCAGGGAAGATTGCTGGGAACGTTAAATGCCAGCAGTAAGCCGGTGATGATGGCCGACCCGTCAGTGATGCAGACGTCGCCCTTTAACAGAAATTTTTGGATAGCCCATTCAATGGCTAGGCAAAATCCTACAGCCAAAATCGATACCCTCAGGGCATCGAAGCCGAAAAAGAATATCGACACCGCCAGTGCGGGGAGTAAAGCAAAAATCACGCTGTACATGATTTGCTTTACGGTCATTTCTCCATGCGCGTGCGGAGATGGTGATACTTTTAGTAAACTCATTTTTTTCTCGCTCTGATTATATTATTAACCGTTGATTTTCCTTGTCTTATGTAGTCGAGCAAAGGTCTCGACGACGGGCAGGTATAACTGCACGAACCACATTCGATACAGTTCGTTACCTTCTCTTTTTCAAGCCGTTCCGTTAAGTTGCGCTCGGTGAGCGCCATCAACAGAAAAGGCTCAAGGCCCATGCAACAGATAGAAACACATTTTCCGCAACGGATACATGACTCAACTGGTCGGCGTTTCGATTCAGTATCAGGTAATACTAAAATTCCTGAGCTCCCTTTAACGATGGGAACATTGGTGTTTGTCAATGCTCTTCCCATCATTGGGCCTCCGCTGAGAATTTTACCAGCTTCTTCGGTAACACCACCTGCAGCTTCCAGAAGGTTAATAACCGGAGTACCGATACGAACCTTGAAATTCGAAGGATTTGAAAGTGTTTTTCCGGTGACGGTAACTACCCGTTCAATGAGGGGTTTGTTTTTCTGAACCGCTTCATACACGGCAAAAATGCTACCTACATTGAAGACAACAGCTCCCAGATCAATGGGCAGAGCACCCGCTGGTACTTCGCGGCCAAGTGTGGCACGGAGCAATTGTTTTTCACTTCCCTGTGGATATTTTTCCTTTAAAGGAACTACGCTCACGCCGGGATAATCCTTAGCCAATACCGATAATTTTTCGATAGCATCGGGCTTGTTTTTTTCTATTCCGATGAAAGTTTTATCCACGTTCAGCGCTTCCATCAACAGGGCGATGCCTACCAATATCTCTTCGCTCTTTTCGAGCATCAGGCGATGGTCACAGGTCAGGTACGGCTCACATTCAACACCGTTAATGACAAGGCATTCGGCCTTTTTTCCTTCGGGGATGCTTAGTTTTACATGTGCTGGAAAAGCTGCCCCGCCAAGACCAACCAAACCGGCGGCCTTAATTTTTTGAATGATTTCTTCGGGCGATGCTTTGATTTCGGTTATCAGTGTTTCGCTGCGGTCGATGGTTTCGAGCCATTCGTCGCCTTCTACATCGATAATAATAGCCGGTTTTTTAAATCCTGAACTGTCGGTTGCAGGTTCGATTTTTTTTACCGTTCCGGAAACGGACGAGTGAATGTTACCCGAGATAAACCCAGCGCTTTGGGCAAGCAGCTGTCCCACTTTAACCTTGTCGCCAACCTGCACCAGCACTTCGGCCGGAGCTCCGGCGTGTTGCGATACCGGGATGGTAACAGTTGGTGGAACCGGAAGATTATCAATGGGTTTGCCGGCGGTAATTTTGTTGTCGGTGAGATGTACCCCGCCTTTAGGAAATGTTTTTAACACGGTTTTCCTCCCTTATTAATTTAATAGTTAATGCTCATTTTTGTTGATGTTGTTCAACCCTTGATTTGACTACGAAGCCAGGACTTCGTTTTCCGAAGTTACCGGCGTAGCCTTACGTACCGGGAAATTGATTTCCAGAATGGCACCGGTTGGGCATTCGCCAACACATTTACGGCATAATTTACATTTTTCGGAGTCGATGTAAGCCAGATTGTTTTCTATAGATATGGCTTCGTGCGGGCAGTTTTTGGCGCATTTTCCGCACCCAATGCAGGCTACAGTACAGCTTTTACGGGCAACAGTACCTTTTTCGCGGTTTACGCACGATACATATATTTTTCGGTCTTTTGCAGATTTTTTGCGAAGTTCGATAACGTTTCTCGGGCAGGCTTTAACACATGCACCGCAGGCTGCACAAGCATTGTCGTCAACAACGGGCAGGCTGGTTTCGGGGTTAATGCTGATAGCTCCGAAGTTACAAACCTTTACGCAGTCGCCTTCGCCCAGGCATCCGTGTGCGCACCCGGTATCTCCCGTATAAAGCGTATTTTTGATTTTACAGGAAGCAGCTCCATCGTATTGGTTGGTACGTGGTCGGTTTGAATGATGTCCGTTACAACGGATTACAGCTACCATCGGGTCTTTTTCAGGAATGGTTTTTCCCAGAAGTTCGGCGATTTCAGCCATTACGCTATTGCCGCCTACCGGACAATATAATTGGGAGATGTCGTCTCTTGAAACACAGGCTTCAGAAAGGGCCCGGCATCCGGCGAAACCGCATCCACCGCAGTTTGCCTGAGGTAGTATGGCAACTACTTCATCAATCATCGGGTCTTCGATAACTTTGAATTTTTGCGATACGATATACAATACAATAGCCAATAGCCCCCCTATTCCGGCCATCGAAATGAACGAATAAGCAATAATTGAGTACATGATTTTTGATTAAGGTTAGACTTTCTCTACATCAAAATGAAAGGTTTTTTCAAGTTGAACATGAAATAGTTTCAACGAAAAAAAATATATGGCAACTAAGAGAAGTGAGGCAATTCCTGCCGTAAGTTCTTTACCCGTTAGTTTAACTCCTACAATCAACGTAGCGAATAAAATGACAAACGGATAAACATAACCAAGTAAAATCGCTCTGACTCCAAGCGACTGGTTTAATTTAACAACAACCTTATCTCCAATATTATATGTTCCTAAATATGGAGATACCTCGATTGTTTTTTCCACCGATTCGGCGGAAGCACAAGCGCTTTTTGCATTACAGGAAGAGCATGCCGGATTGGAGACAATACTAACCAATAGCTTCTTGGGAGTAATTTCCTGAATGATTCCTTCGTGTTCAATGCAATCGTTTGTGCTCATATTTTCTATAAATCGACTGATGCAAATTTATAGATCGAATATTAACAAAAAAGAGCGATTTGTTAATATTTTTAATTTAAAAAATGTCTAAATAAATCATATAAGTTATTTTATATCAGTAATATTTGTGTTTAAAATTTAGTGTTTTTTGAATAACAAAATTGTTATTTTTATAACAAAATGATTAATTTCGTCAGATTTTTCCAGAAGTGATAAAAAGTTAAAAGAAAGATACCCCAATTAAAGTTGATAAAATTTCGAGTCAGGATAGAAGATTTTTGTGATGATTTTTGTTGAGAAATGGATCTGAAAAATTAAGATATATTTTTCTAACTTATCATTCCCCAATTAACCGGACGGTTTCGCAACGTGGTAAAGTATGATTTTAATACCTGATTTTCAGGTCTCCCCAAAGTGGGATCATCCTCAAGGATTTCGGTGGCCAAGTCGCGGGCGTATTGGAGAATTTGTCCGTCCTGAGCAATGTTGGCTATTTTAAGGTCGAAAGCCATACCGCTTTGCTGGGTGCCTTCGAGGTCGCCAGGGCCGCGGAGTTTCATGTCGAGTTCGGCCAATTCAAAACCGTCGTTGGTACTAACCATGGCTTGGATGCGTTTTCGGGCTTCAGAGCTTAGTTTATACGAAGTCATTAAAATACAATACGATTGCTCGCCGCCTCGGCCAACTCTTCCGCGTAGCTGATGTAGCTGCGAAAGTCCAAACCGTTCGGCATTTTCAATTACCATTACCGTGGCATTGGGAACGTCAACCCCAACTTCGATAACCGTTGTGGCAATCATAATTTGGGCTTTGCCCGAAGCAAAATGGCGCATCGAAAAATCCTTTTCTTCGTTTTTCATCTTCCCATGAACCACGCTTATATTATATTGTGGTGGAGGAAATACGCGCGAAAAGCCTTCGTAACCATCTTCGAGATATTTAAGGTCGAGGTTTTCCGATTCCTTAATTAAAGGATATACGATATAAGCCTGTCTCCCGGCTTCAATTTGCTTCTTAAGGAACCCGAACATAGGTAAGCGCCGGGAATCGAAATAATGCATGGTCTGAATAGGCTTTCGCCCGGGCGGTAACTGGTCGATGACCGATACGTCGAGGTCGCCGTAAACGGTCATGGCGAGGGTGCGCGGTATGGGGGTGGCCGTCATCACCAGGATGTGTGGTGGTTTGGTGTTTTTTTGCCAGAGTTTGGCCCGCTGCGCAACGCCAAAACGGTGTTGTTCGTCGATTATAACCAGTCCGAGGTTGTTAAATTGCACTATATCTTCGAGTAGCGCATGAGTTCCTACCAAAAGGTGCAACGAACCATCAGCAAGGCCTGTGTGGATTTTTTTGCGTGCTGCTTTGGTTGTAGAACCGGTAAGGAGCTGAATTTGAATGTCTATCCCGTTAAGGTATTTGGATATGCTTTTAAAGTGCTGGTTCGCAAGAATTTCGGTAGGAACCATCAGGCAACTTTGATAGCCGTTTGCAGCGGCAATGAGCATGGTCATTAGGGCTACGAGCGTTTTTCCGCTTCCCACATCTCCCTGTAACAAGCGGTTCATTTGTTTGCCGGAACCAAGATCGCGGCGGATTTCTTTCATCACGCGCTTTTGTGCATCGGTGAGCGGAAACGGAAGGTTTTGGCTGTAAAACGTATTGAGGTATTCGCCCGCAGTTTTAAAAATCAGCCCGTCAATATGCGATAGTCGCACGTGTTTTTGGAAGAGCAGGTCGAGCTGGATGAAGAAAAGCTCTTCGAATTTCAGTCTGAACTGTGCCCGTTTGAGCAAATCGTGGCTTTGCGGAAAATGGATATTAAGCAAAGCATCGTGTAATGGCAATAGTTTGGCTCGATGTATCAGCGATGCCGGTAATGTCTCCGGTATTCTTTCCTTGACATTTCTCCAAAGTGTAGCCATGATTTTTTCGATCGCTTTGGAATGCAGGAAATTACTTTTGAGCTTTTCGGTGGTGTTGTAAAATGGTTGTAACGAATAGGATATGTTGCTATCAACCTTTGAGACATCTTCAAGCTCCGGATGCACAAAATTGATTTGTCCGTTAAACTGAGAAGGCTTGCCTAAAAGGAGGTATTCCTGATTGATTTTCAGGTTTGTAAGCAGGTATTTTAGTCCTTTAAAGAATACCAGGTCAACCGTGCCGGTACCATCAGTAAACTTGGCCACAAGGCGTTCTTTGGGCTTGGCTCCTTCGCGTTGAAAACCAGTAATTTTGCCCCTAAGTTGAATATAGGCGGCCGAAGCATCAATTTCGCGGATGGAGTAAACTTTCGAGCGGTCGAGATATTTATAGGGGTAATAACGTAACAAATCGCCATAAGAGAAGATTTGCAACTCCTTGTTTAGTTGTTCGGCCTTTTTAGGGCCAACCCCGGTTAAAAATTTTATGTCTTGTTGTGGAAATTGACTCATAGCATTTACCCTGGCCAAATTTATATAAAGAATGGTTACAGAAAGCAGGATTTTAGCATTTCGTTTTTTTAACGAACTTTGACGCTTTATTATATAGGTATGAGTTTATTCAAGATTAAAACATTGGTCAATTGGTTGGTTTATAGATTAATTCGTCCTCATCGTGGTGGGCATGGTATTCATTCGCCGTTTTTGTATCAGTTTGTAAATCAGGTTTTATATAATAAGTTGGTTAACAAGTCAGCCCGAAAAGAAACAAAGAATCTTTCCGAAAGGTATAAAACCAAGTATGGTAGGTTATTTTATAAGATGTCCCGGTATTTTCGGCCCAAAACGATTGTTGTTGTCGGTACAAATTCTGCGGCAGCATATTTTAAAGCAGGAATTTCTAATACAAATATCATTGAAATAGAGGCTGATAATTTATACGGAAACCGTTTGCAATCCGCTTTGGATGAAGTGAAAACATTCGATTTCCTTTATGTTGATTGTAATGTTATGAATGATGACGTGATGTCTGTTTTCTTTCAATCTTCATTATATAGTGGTAACAGTTCTGTAATTATCTTTGATAATATTTGTGCAAACGAAGGCGTATGGAAAGCATGGCAGGAAATTTGTAGTAGTGAGCAGGTAAGTGTTTCGTTAGATTTGTTTACGATTGGTATCGTATTTTTTAACGAAAAACTAAAAAAACAACATTTCAGGCTTTATTATTAATGATTTGGAATATTGAGGTTTCATAATTATTTTATAATATTACAACTGTAACAATTTTAAGTTTAGCTCCAACTAACAACTGCACTATGGAAGAAATTATCAAAATTAAAGATATAGTTAAAAATTATAAGATTGGAACTGTGGTTGTTAACGCACTGCGGTCTGTTTCACTTACCATTCACCGCAACGAATATGTGGCCATTATGGGGCCATCCGGATCTGGCAAGTCTACCATGATGAATATTATCGGGTGTCTCGATACGCCTACCTCCGGACAGTATTTTCTGAATAATCACGATGCAAGCAAGATGGCTGACGATAATCTGGCAGAAGTTCGAAATAAAGAGATTGGCTTTGTATTTCAGACATTCAACCTCTTGCCCCGTTATACGGCTATCGAAAATGTAATGCTTCCGCTTATCTATGCTGGGGTGCCTAAGCACGAACGCGTGGAGCGGGCTACCAAAGCGCTTGAAAGTGTGGATTTGTTAGACCGTATGACGCATAAACCCAATGAATTATCGGGTGGACAACGTCAGCGAGTGGCCGTGGCCCGCGCTTTGGTGAGTAATCCCAGTATCATACTGGCCGACGAACCTACCGGTAACCTCGACACCAAGACATCTATCGACATTATGAACCTGTTTGCTGAAATTCATAGTAAGGGCAACACCATCGTGCTTGTTACCCATGAAGAAGACATTGCACGTCATGCTCACCGGATTATAAGACTTCGCGACGGGCACATTGAGTCCGACCATATGAACGAAAATATTGTTGTACCATCGGTGCAACTATCATAGATAAAAACATTAGATTTAATTTAAGTCCCGCTTTTGCGGGATTTTTTTTGTTTAAAAAAGTCTATCAGGCTTTACAAAATAGCACAAGCAATAATATTGCAGTTTTCTGTTTAAAAAGTGTGATTTTGTCGTGATATTTACTATTTTGAAAACCTAAACAAAGGGAGGATTTGAGTCGGGAAGATTTTGGGTTTTAGTATTAAATATAAAGAGTGTTTGTAATTAATAACTACCTAAATATTAATGCTGTAAAATTTTTATGACAATGAAAATTTATACTAAAACAGGCGACAATGGAAGCACTTCGTTAATCGGAGGAAAACGGGTCCCTAAATATCACCACCGGATTGAGGCTTATGGCACCATCGACGAATTGATGGCCTGCGTTGCCGTAATACGCGATCAGGATATTGATCCGGAAATTAAAGATACCCTCTTAAAGGTATTGGACAGGTTAATGACCTGCGCATCAATTTTAGCTGCCGATTGTGAAGATTGTAACGTTAAAATTCCGGAGATGAAAGACAGTGATATCGAATTTCTGGAAACGGAAATGGATCACATGGATGCCGACCTTCCGTCGTTGCAGACTTTTATTCTTCCCGGAGGACATAAGATTGTTTCATTTTGCCATATCGCTCGTACGGTTTGCCGAAGGGCTGAGCGATTGGTGGTGCGCGTCTCAGAAGAACTTTATGTTCCTGAAAATGTGGAGAAATACATCAACCGATTAAGCGATTACCTGTTTGTTCTTTCGCGTAAATTGGGAAAAGATTTAAGCATTAAAGAAATTCCATGGGTTCCGAAGTTGTAGATTCAAAAAAAATATATAATTTCAGGCAACCTTGCTAAAATATATGTTGTTTATTATTAAATCGTTAGCCCTATGTATTGGACATTAGAACTTGCATCGAAGTTAGAAGATGCACCATGGCCAGCTTCTAAAGAAGAGTTGATTGACTTTGCAATCAGGTCGGGAGCTCCTATGGAAGTAATTGAAAACCTCCAGGAAATCGAAGATGAAGGAGAAATCTACGAGAGTATAGAGGACATTTGGCCGGATTATCCAAGTAAGGATGATTTCTTTTTTAATGAAGATGAATATTAAATAAAAAAGCCGGAATTAAAATTCCGGCTTTTTTATTATTTCCAAATGAACACATCGCGCCACGATCGCGGACGTAGATGGTCGAGCCATATAAAATCTTTTAACTGTAAATCAAAACCGGAAAGCTCGAATGGCGGATGGAAAGCCCCGTTGACTTGCGAGAGATAGGTTAGCCGATCAAGCTTACGTTGTTTAAAAAACAGGATAATATCCGAGCTCTCGGCCTTTTGTACTCCCACCAGGCTGCCTTGGTCTTTGGCAAAATAAATGGTTTGTCCGTTCCCTTTTACCAACATTTTGTAAAGTTCATTATCCTTATTAAAATAGCCAGTCATATCCCTTCCTTTAATCTGATTGAAACGAATTGAATCTTCCTGCGAAATGATAAATCCGGCATTGGTCATTTCCATTCGTTCCATCTTTTGGTTTTTGGTGAAGATGGTTACATGCTCGGCTTTTAGCTGAGTGCCATTATTCCATAATACAGGGTCGTTGATAAACTGTAGTGTCGAATCCTTAAACGAATAATACAACGAGTCACATTTCCCCTGTAAATCGGTGCGAAAAAATTTTACACGATGGTAAGCTTTCACATATTTGAAGGTATCAACACGCGCTAATGTTTCGTTTTTTTCGGTGAATATGCCGGAATAGATGGTGTCGGCATGAAGGTACAGCGAGTCTTTTTTATCCACCTGTATCATCAGGGCTTTTTTGGTTATCAGGGCTTTTTGCCGGATGCGGTCGTAACTGGCAAAGTTTCCTCGCAGGATAATATTTTGAGTGGTATCGCGCATTTGGGCGTTACCAAAGACTTTGCCAAGTGAAGAGCGTTTTTCGTAATACAGCGTATCTCCTTTGATGATTTTACCAGAACCTTTAAGCCAAGCTTTTCGCTGGAACGAAGATATGTCGGTAGCGGTATTGTACCATCCGCGTTCGCAATAAATTGAATCTTTGTCGTTGCTGACAATAGTAGTGGGGCCGAGGAAATCGACCACTTTCGATTCGGTGTTGTAATTCATGGTGTCAGTATGGATTACGTATTGAGGGTTGGTAACTACTACCTTGTGTTTAAAGTAAAATTGTTTGAGGTCTTTGTTGTATGATCCCTGTTGACTTACAAGTTTGTTTTTATCGCTCGTGATAATTCCCTGGGTGTTGTAATCGGCAATGCCGGTGATCATGTTATAGATAATCATATCGGTGACAAGCGTTGTGTTGTCATCGACCAAAGTAACTCCGCCCGAGATTATAGCCTGTCGGCTATCGGCACTATAATGAAGCATCTTTCCCGAAAGGGACGTGTGACCCTTGTGAGGAACAATGCGGACCCTTCCGAAAGCATCAATGTCTTCATTTTTTTCGTAGAAATAAGCACTGTCGCAATACATATTGGCCGATTTTTCGCGAAACACCACGTTCCCGATAAGTCGTTGTACATTGGGGCCAATTCGTTTATCGTATTCCATGGAATTGGCCGAATATCCGATACGTTGGGCAAAAACCGGGGAAATGGACAACAGTAGGACTGCGGATAGGACTATCTTGTACAATGGTTTTGTGTGCATATCTTGAAACTTCACAGTTTTATGGTTCAAAAAAGATAAAAGTGCGAACCTGTATTGCAAGATTCACACTTTCAGTATTTTATTAGGGTGAATATTACAAATCGGCTTTCACCCAGCCTTTTGACTTGAAATTGCAATTTTTGAATGAATCGTCAACATGAATATACGTGCTACGTTGTTTCTCTGTTATCCAATCCTGAAGTACCGACATTCGTTTATGATTTTTAGCGATATTCTGAATCAGGTCATAATCATCTTTCAGGTTGGCAGTATGGGGCTCAGTTTTTGATTTAAGCATTATTATTTTGAAGATGATCTTTCCGTTTTTATCGCGGGATTCAAAAGGATCAGAGATTTCACCTACTTTAAGTTTTTTGATGTTGTAATAATCAGCCGGGGCAAGTTGTTCAATATCGAAGCGGGTACTTCCGGTTGCCTGGTTTACAACTACACCATTGTTAAAGCGGGTATCAACATCCATCGAATAATACATTACCGCTTTGTTAAAATCAATGGAGTCGTGACGGATTACACGGGCAAGGCTGTCGAGCACACCTTTAACCTTGACAACAGCTTCCGGATCGGCCTTGGGCTTTAACAGAATGTGTCGTGTATTGATTTGGTCGCCGCGTTTTTCGATGAGCTGAATGAGATGGTATCCAAATGTTGATTCTACAATACGCGATATTTCACCGGGAGTATTCAGTGCAAAAGCTGCTTTGGCATATTCCTTGTCTAGTTGAGAACGGGGCAAAAAGTCGGTTTCGCCACCACGACGGGCAGTTCCTTCATCTTCCGAATAAACTCCGGCAAGGGCTGAAAAACTTTTTCCTTCAATAATCTGTTTTCGTAAATCGAGAAGTTTTTCTTTGGTTGCCAGTATCGATTTTTCGGTGTAAGGGGGATAGGCTGTGATTTGCGAATATTCAATTTGCGAATTTATTTTCGGAAGACTGTCTTTTGAAGTCTTGTTATAGAAATTTTCGACCTCGGTAGGAGTGATTTTCGTTTCGCCAACAATGGTACGTTGCATTTCCTGCGTCATCTGCTGTTCGCGGAACGATTCGCGAAGGTCTTCCTTTATTTCCGACATACTTTTATTAAAGTATTTTTCTATTTTTTCTTGTGAACCAAGTTGGGCAATAAAGTTGCTTAACCGATCGTTTAGTTGGGCTTCTACTTGTGTGTCCGAAATTTTAACACTATCGAGAATGGCTTGTACAGTCATAAGTTTTTGACCGAGAAGGTTTTCGTAAATTTCACATTTCTGACTTTCGTCGGTGGCTTCACCCTGTGCTTTTAGCCTTTGATATTCAGATTCGACATCTGATTGTTTAATCATTTTATTTCCTACAACACCAACAACCCGGTCGATGACTATCGGCTGTTGTTGGGCAAAAAGGCTAGCATGAATCAACAGTAATGCAATAAAGAATAGGGCGTGTTTTTTATTCATTTTGATTTTTTTTCGAGATTGTATATCACAAACTTGTTATGGTCTTGTGCGTCGTTATAAATTTTTGTTTCGTGGTCGCTCAGAAATTTAATTTTCCGTTTATTGATGATAATTTCCCTGATTTTAGTTTTTACAAAAGACAGGGGAGAGGCCGAACCTTTCAGGTTTTTGTCTTTAATATAAACAAAGTAAAAAGAAGCATTATCTTCCTGCTCAATGGATTTATTTGATTGCAAAAAAACATCCTCATTTTCGATATTGCGAGGCAATAATTTCTGAATAGCCTCAAAACTAACCCACTCATCTTTAAATGTGTCGTATTTCGTAGCAAAAGTATAGCAGTAGTTTTCCAGTTTTTTAATGTCGTCACTGTTTTCAGAACGGTACCATTTTCTGACGTTACTGATGTCTTTGGCTGTTTTGGGTATCACTATATACCGGGCTTTAACATAATTTTCGTCAAGAGTGAGGCTGGCGGCATTTTGCTTGAAATATTGTTCTATATCGGCGTCGGATACAAGTGTATCGTGTTGCTCTTTAATAAGTTGCTCTTCGTATTTGTAAATTAGCAGCGACGAACGGTAATTTTCAATCTGTTCGTTAATGTCGAGTTGTTCGGGAGTAAGCTTGTTTTCGGCCTGGTTTACCAACAGCTGGTTTTTTATCCAGGAGGTGATAAAGGCCTGGGCTAACGCGATGCTGTCTTTCTTGGTGACTTTTTCGGGAAAAATGTGCTTAATATCCGATAGGTACAGGTATTTATCCAGTACTTTGGCTATGATAACACGGTCTTTATGTTTTTTTCCACACGAAAAAAGCATGGAAACACCGAGTATCATTACTAAAATTTTTATCGATATGTTGCTACTGGCTTTCACCGGCATCTTAATGCGTATTTTTGTATTTATCTGCAATTTTATGTAAAAGTTCCCTGTTAATAACTACTTTGTATTTATTTTTTAGTTCTTCGAGCCATTTTTCTTCGAGGTATTCCTGATAATCGGCTGTTATTGAACCTTTTATTTCGTCGAGTTTTTTGGGGTTATTTTTTCCTTTCACCCATACGTTGTTATAATATTCCTGAAGCTTGGAGGTATCGCGCGAAGCCTTCGACCAGATTTGTTTTTCCATGATGTCGAAAAGCAGCAATCCTTCATAATATTCTTTCATGAGGCTTCCGAAATCGGGGTATTTAGTTTCGAGCCTGCTATTTTCGAAGTTGTATAAAGCGAAATCGATGAAGTTTTTAAACGATAGCTCGATGTAATCTTTAACAGGAAAACGAGGACTCGAAATTGGATTTGCTTCCAGATATTGTTTGAAATTTTCTCCGGTAAGATTTTCTTTTTCGATGGTGAGGAGCGGTAATGCGAGAGCGGCTTTACCAATATTAATTTTTCCCTTATAGATGCTGCTGTCGGCCGCGAGAAAGGGTTTTAAATTTTGAGGATAGGGTTGGGGCGAATATTCTTTTTTTAACGTAGAGATGAATGCCTGGGTGATGATGGCCACTCTGTCGTTGTTTTGTAGTTTGGTTTTCAGGCTTGCTTTGGCTTGGTCAAAAGTTGGGACGCCTCGTTTATCGATTAATTTAAGAATATGCCATCCCGCAGCACTTCGCACCGGTTGTGATATCTGTCCGGGCGTTTTGAGCTGAAACGCTACGTTTTCGAATTCGGGTACCATAACCCCTGAGCCGAACCATTGCAGTTCGCCTTTTTGTTTGGCAGAGTTTTGGTCGTCAGAATAGTTCTCGGCAAGTTGCCCGAAATCTTCTCCATTTTTTATTCGTTGATACAAAGAGTCTATTCTGCTTTTGTTGTACTTCCATTCGCTTTCGGGGGCATCCTGCGGAACGGCAAGCATGATGTGGGCTACCTTTATCTCTCCGGGCGATGGGCGACGGGCTTCTACTTTTATCAGGTGAAAGCCAAAAGTGGTGCGTACCGGTGTCGAAATTTCGCCTGTTTTGGTTGTGAAAGCTGCCGTTTCGAACGAGTATGGAAAATGAAATGCCCCGAAATATCCCAGGTTTCCGTGATTGGTTTTGGCAGAAGGGTCGTCGGAGATTTCTGTGGCAAGTTTGTCAAACGGCTCTCCGGCATTAAGTCGCTCGCGGATTTTCATGATTTTTTGGTAAGCTGCCAGCGTGTCTGCCGGGGTGGGATTGGCCGGAATCCTAACCATGATGTGACTGACATTTGCTTCGTTTATGGTTCGCTCGTAAGCCTCGTGGATTAACTGGTTGGTGGTGGCGGAATCGGTGAGGTAGTTTCGAGCCAGTTGGTCGCGGTAGTTCCTAAATTCCTGTTTGAATGTCGCTGCCGTATCCAACCGGGCATCGACAGCTGCACAAACTTTAAGTTTGAACTTCAAAAACATATCGAAATAGTCCTGTATGTTTTGCTGTACCGCAGGTTGGATGTTGTAGTTTTTATTAAAAATGCGTTCAAATTCGGCGGCTGTAACTTCTTGTTTATCAATAGTAAATAATTTATCGGAAGGGGAATATTGTGCAGAAATTGTAAGGCAAAGGAATGAGAAAAATAGCAACGCCAAAAAAAACCTCATGATATTAACTGTTATACTTCAACCATTAAACGTAAAGATGTCTGCAATATTATCCATACCATCCTGTGGGGTTCAACTTTCGTCGATTTTATGGATAAAACTTCGCTAAAATACAAAATATGTGAATAGAGAATTGTGTAATTATTAAAAAGACCGATATACCTCGTTATTGCTGCAAGGACGACGGAATTTTGATACCGGGCAGATATTATCCGATTGTTGCACCACGTTGTTTAATGCTTGCATTTTCAACCCTGCAGGTACTTGTGTTGTCAAACGCTTAAATGGTATATTTGATTAACTTTACCCGTCCAAAAAAAGTTATAACATACACGTGACTTCGATTATTCACGAAATACTTAAAAAATACTGGGGATATTCCGATTTTCGGCCATTGCAAGAAGAGATAATTCTTTCTGTACTTAATGGTAACGACACCTTGGCCCTGATGCCCACCGGCGGCGGTAAATCCATCACTTTTCAGGTACCGGCATTGGCAAGGGAAGGGATATGTTTGGTGGTTACTCCCCTTATTTCGTTGATGAAGGATCAGGTTGAGAACCTTAAAAAGCGCGATATCAAGGCTATGTCTATTCATTCGGGGATGACTCGCGATGAAATTGACGTGGCACTTAATAATTGCATATTTGGAGGATATAAGTTTTTGTACCTCTCGCCCGAGCGGTTGGGTACCGAAATATTCCGGGTACGCCTTCAAAGCATGAACGTATCGCTCATTGCTATCGACGAGGCACATTGTATCTCGCAATGGGGCTACGATTTTCGTCCGGCGTATCTTCGAATATCCGAATTACGCAAACAGTTGCCCGATGTACCTGTCCTTGCCCTTACAGCTACGGCAACTCCGCAGGTTGCCAACGATATTATGGATAAGCTGGACTTTGCCCGTCCCAATTTATTATCCAAAAGTTTCGAGCGGAACAACCTGGCCTACCTTGTGCGACAAACGGAAGACAAATTAAAATACCTGGTACGAATTATCAGTAATACTCCGGGCACGGGTATTGTTTATGTTCGCAATCGGAAGAAAACAAAAGAGATTGCGTATTTCCTGAAAAAACAAGGAATTCCGGCCAATTATTACCATGCCGGCGTAAGCGACGAAGAACGGGCTGCCAGACAGGACGAATGGAAAAGTGGATTTTGCCGCGTGATGGTGGCTACCAATGCTTTTGGTATGGGTATTGATAAGCCCGACGTAAGGTTTGTGGTACACCTCGAACCGCCCGATTCGCTCGAATCGTATTTTCAGGAAGCCGGCCGTGCCGGGCGCGACGAGAAAAAAGCCTATGCCGTGCTGCTCTGCGACAACACCGATCGGTCCAAACTTGAAAAGAATATTGGCCTTACTTTTCCCGAAATATCCGTGGTTAAAAGTGTGTACCAATCGTTGGGTAATTACCTTAAAATCCCGTACGGCGGGGGAAAGGACATGGTTTTTGACTTTGACCTTGCCGCTTTTTGCTCGGCCTACAATTTAAATATCGTAACTGCCTATAACTGTTTAAAAATACTTCAACGCGAAGGGTATATCGAATTCAGCGAAGAGGTTAATAATCCGTCTAAGCTGCTTTTTACTGTGGGGCGCGATGATCTTTACCGTTTTCAGGTAGCCAATGCTGCGTTCGATAGTTTTATCAAACTGTTGCTGCGTTCCTATACCGGATTGTTTACCGATTATACGGCTATTGACGAGCAAACGCTTGCCCGTCGCGCTAAGGTAAGCCTTGATGTGATTTTTCAGTTTCTCAACAAACTTAACTCCCTGCGACTGGTAAAATACATTCCACGTAAAAATACGCCGCTGATAGCTTATACCGAGGAACGTCTCGACGATAAAACCATTTACATTTCGCCCGAGGATTACCGTAATCGCAGGGATACATATAGTAAGCGGGTACACGAGGTTATTCGCTATACTTTTTCGGACGATAAATGTCGCAGTCGCATGTTGCTCGAATATTTTGGTCAGCACAATGCTCCAAACTGCGGTCAGTGCGATGTTTGTCTGCATAAAACCGATACCGGGCTTACTTTTTATGAATTAGAGCAGATAAAAAAATTAATCACAGATAAGCTTAACGAAATGCCGCTTTCTGTTGAGAAATTGGTGGAATTTATTAATTTTAGTGAAGAAAAGGTAATAATGGTAATACGCTGGTTACTCGATAACAATTATCTTTATTACCGCAACGATCAAACGATAGCATTGAAAAATTAGCGGTTTCAGATAGTTTTGTACTATTTTTATCCCGAATTTATATCGAAAGACTTATGGAAAAGACGAAAACCCACAAGAAAGACGAAGGCATTGAATTCGTTAAACTATGTAACGAATATTGTAAGATTCTGGATAACGCCAAAAAGTATCCCCTCCACGAACTTTTTGATCGCATCTCGGAAAGCCTGATGAAGGTTTATCAGAAAACGTTTACCATTCCTCGTTTTCAAACCCGTTACGAAAGTGACGCCCAAAAATTTCTCTCCGAGAAACAATACGACACTGTACGCGGGGTACTTTTAGACCTTCTTGAAAAGCGCGACTCTTATACCGAAATACTTGACCCCAACCGTCCTGCATTACAGAATATTTTTAAGGCAAGCATTTCGGAGGATTTGACCGATATTTATCAGGACCTGTATGATTTTACAACCTGGTATTCGCAGGGAACCCTCGAAGCTGTAAACGATTCGCTCATCGAATGTCTTACTAATTTTGAGAAATACTGGGGCGTTAAATTGCTTAATGCACTGCGGGCCGTCCATGTTATTCGCTACCTGCAAAAGGATGCTACTCTTTTTCGTGATGTTACGGGCGATGATGAAGAATTTCCGGCAGGAATTGACGAAGACGAGGAAGAAGACTTGGACTCCGATGAAGATATAAGTGAATTTTTGAAAGAGGAATTATAAGAATGTTTGCATCAAGCATAAGCAAAGAAGAACTAAGGGAATTACCCACTGGTCACTTTAAAGGACACATTCATCTTATTGATACGCCGGAACACGCCGAAAAGGCATGTCTCATGCTTCAGAATGTTCACATTATGGGGTTCGACACCGAAACCAAGCCATCTTTTACCAAGGGCAAAACTCATCGCGTTTCCCTGTTGCAACTTTCCACCGAAACGGATGCTTTCTTGTTTCGGCTAAATAAAATAGGGCTGCCTGCCAAGGTGGCCCATATTCTTTCCAACCCACGGCAGATAAAACTTGGGGTTGCCATCCACGACGATATTCGCCACCTGAAAGTACTGCGTCCGTTTAAACCCGAAGGATTTATCGAGCTTCAGGAGTTTGTAAAGCAGTTTGGTATCGAAAATAGTGCTTTGTCGAAACTGGCAGGCATTGTTCTTAATTTTCGTATCTCCAAGTCGCAGCAATTAACCAACTGGGAAAGCGAAACCCTCACCGAACCGCAGCAGCTGTATGCCGCCACCGATGCCTGGGCAGCTCTTGAAATCTACAAGGCGCTGCCTAAATAATCCCGTTTTCGGAAGTATGAATTTTAGCATTGTTTAGCCTTACGGAATGACTTACTTTAGGACTTTGACTATTCCTCCAAATCCGGTTGGTTTATGATTCGATTTCTTATTGTTAATGTTTTTATAGTTAGTTATTTATGTAACGGTGCTCTGGCTCAGGATAAAAAAAAGGGCTACCAGTTTACCAATGTCAATATATTAGCGGCTCCCCCTGTTAAAAATCAGGGAAGCACGAGCACTTGCTGGGTATTTTCTACCCTGGGCATGCTCGAATCTGAAATGATGAGAAACGGAAAAACGGCAACCGATCTTTCCGAAATGTTTATTGTACATGAGGCGTATAAACCCAAAGCCGAAAAATACGTCCAGCTGCATGGAAATCTTAGTTTCTCGGGTGGAGGGGAATATAATGATGTGATGAACGTGATTAAAGAGTCGGGCATCGTTCCCAGAGAAGTTTATGCAAAGATGATAGTTAAAAACGGCCATCTCGACAATAACGATATGGATAATCTTCTGAAAAACTATGTGGACAGTCTGGCTAAAACGCCTGACGAAAAGATCCTTTGCAAAGACTGGAAACCGGGGCTCGATAAAATTTTAGATACGTGTTTGGGCGAAATTCCTCAAAACTTTAACTATTCCGGAAAAGAGTTTACGCCCAAAAGTTTTGCCACTTATTTGGGCATTAATCCCGATGATTATATTCTGGTCACTTCCTATACTCATCATCCTTTTTATGAAAAATTTGTTCTTGAAGTCCCGGATAACTGGTCGTGGGGCCAGTACTACAACGTACCTTTAGACGAACTGGAGACGATTATCGACACTGCTTTATATAAGAATTACACCTTAACCTGGGCGGCCGATGTGAGCGAAAAAGGTTTTTCGTTTTCGAAAGGTATTGCCGTTGTGCCCGACCTTGCAGATCAGGATACATGTAAAGAGCATTGGGAAAGGGCACTTACCACTCCGGGTGCCGAAACAACAATAACCCAGAGCCTTCGTCAACTGCAATTTGATGATTATGCCACAACCGACGACCATGGGATGCAAATTATAGGTACAGCCAAAGACCAAAATAATACCAAATATTATTATGTGCGAAATTCGTGGGGTACTGATAATCCATATAATGGGTACATCTATGCCAGTGAGGCTTATGTACGGTTAAAGACAATGTCGGTAATGGTAAATAAACATGCTTTACCTCTTTATATTCAAACAAAATTAAAGATCTGAATTAGTATGGAAACAGTACGCTGCGCATGGCCGGCAAACCATAAGCTTGCCATCGAATATCACGATAACGAATGGGGCGTTCCGGTGCACGATGACCATAAACATTTCGAATTTTTGGTACTCGATGCCTTTCAGGCTGGGTTGAGTTGGAACACGATTCTGAACAAACGCGAAAACTTTCGCCGCGCACTCGACAATTTCGATTTTGAAAAGATAGCTCTTTACGGAGAAGACAAAGTGCAGGAATTGATGAACGATGCCGGAATAATCCGCAACCAGCTTAAGATACGAGCCACGATCAGTAATGCTGCGGCTTTTATTAAAATACGGGAAGAATTTGGTTCGTTCGATGCTTTCATCTGGCAGTTTACCGGTGGAAAACCTTTAGTAAATAACTACAACGTACTAGGTGAAATTCCGGCCAAAACCCCGCAGTCCGATGCCATGAGCAAAGCGCTTCTGAAGCGAGGTTTTCGTTTTGTTGGTTCTACTATTTGCTACGCGTACATGCAGGCCGCCGGAATGGTTAACGACCACGTAACGGGATGTTTTCGCCATAAATTGTTGAAGGAATTGGTTTAATCATGCAATTTCTAGGTAAGATATTGATTGTTGCAGGAATTGTTGCCGTTATTGCGGGAATCATCCTCTACTATGCGGGCGACAAGCTTTCGTGGCTTGGTCATTTGCCAGGCGACATTCGTATCGAGAGGGAAAACTTTAAGTTTTATTTTCCCATCACCACCATGATTATCATAAGTGTTTTACTTTCGTTGATATTGAAATTGATTCAGAAGTTTTTTTAATAACCAATTAAAAGCATTGATGTAGTCTTCGTTAACATTAACGGAGACTTAATGAGTTGAATTTGCTGCGTAAACAAATTCAACATTACCAACCTGTGTTTTGCCGTTTTTTGTAAAGAAGCTTAAATTGCTCATTGCAAAATTGAGCAAAATAAAAAACATTGAACATTACCGTATTGAAATTATCAATAAACAATATGTTTAAAGACCATTTTATGAAATTATACACATTGTCAGAAATTTAATTAAGTTTAACCATAAAAATTTACCAATCCAATTATCCAATGAAAACATTAATTTCCTTAGTTTTTGTAGCCCTTTTAGGCATCTCGTTAATGGCCCAAACTCCCGTTAACCTTAAGTTAAATCTCGAAAAAGGCAAGTTGTACACAATTAAGAGTACAAGTAAACAAGCCATTCAACAATCCGTTAATGGACAACAGTATGCTGTGAATATTTTTTCCAATACCGTTGTTAGTTATAAAGTTCTTCGGCAGGAGAATGATATTATGGACATTGAATTAAAATTTGATACCATTGCAACTAAAATTAGTTCGCCCATGTTTAATCGGGAAACCAATTCAACAAAAGCAGGGAAAGAACCCATCGAGAAACTTATGAATAAATTTAGCAAGTATAAGTTAATCGCAAAAATTTCGACCAGCGGTAAGTTTGTTGATTTTGTTAACTACCATAAGTTTAAAGACAGTGTTATGATGGTTCTCGATTCGGTTCCTGCCGCAAAAAAAGACCAGGCAAAAATGCAAGCCGAAGGACTGTTAAAGGAATCGGCTATTAAAAGTATGGTAGAACCATTCTTTGCTTATCTGCCCGAAAAAGCTGTAAAAATTGGCGACACCTGGGAAACTTCGTACTTCAGAAATGCAAACAATATTAGTATGCTGTCGGCTAATTCCTTTACGTTAAAAGGCGTGGAAAATAATGAGGCTTTAGTATCCGGTAAATCCGAAATCGAATCGATGCCTCCCGTTGATGCTTCTCCCCAAATGTCCTCCGATTTAAAAGGTACTATAACCTTTGATGCTACAATAGACTTAACAACAGGTTTAGCTTTGCACAATACAGCAAAAGGACATATCGAGGGAACTAATACGATGAAGAATAATGGTAATGAGATGAAGATGCCAATGGTAGTTGATTCACAGTCGGAAACTATAATGATTAAATAAGCTTGGGTTAATTCGTTAATAAGTTAAAAATGATTAAGAAATTTCTTTTCGTACTGTTGTGTTTTGTTGCTGTAAATGTAAATGCCCGCCAGGTAATAACAGGGAGCCTTACCGACAAGGAAACCACCAAACCGGTGGAAGGTGCTAACGTTGAGTTGTTGCAGTTGCCGGATAGCACCATCGTTGAAATGTCAAAGACAAACTCCGAAGGGCTTTTTGTATTTTATAAAGCCGATACGATTAAAACGTATTGTTTAAGGGTAAAACACATTAGTTATAAAGCCATGTTGTTTCCTGTTGTTTCCAAAAAGAAAAGCATGATTAACAATGTTGGGGCTTTGGCACTTACGCCTTCTATGTATAGTTTCAAAGAGGTTGTAGTAAATGGCACCAGAGTTAAAGTAACGGAATTGGGCGATCGTACTATTTACGGAATTCCCGACGGTATAAAAAAGACATCCACCGATGGTCTCGATGTGCTTCGTAAAGTTCCGTCGGTACAAGTCGACTATTTTAACGAGAACATCACCGTTAACGGAAAATCGAATATTAAAATTGAGGTGGATGGCATAACCCGCGATAAAGAATATCTAAAGAAGTTGCATCCTTCGCAGGTTGATAAGATGGAAGTTATTACCAGCCCATCGGGTAAGTACGATGCCGATGTTGATGCTGTTATTAATATTGTTACTAACCCGGCCATGCGTTTTGGGCTTAAAGGAATGGTAAATATTATGGCTTTGCCGGTCAATTCCCACACTTACATGGGACGGGCAAACGGAAGTCTGGATTATGGCGTGGAAAAAATTTCGTATTACATTGCTGCCAATGGTATGGCCCAGGATTTTAATTTTATTACCGACATGAACCGTACCTCAGGTGTTACCAATTTACAACGTAATAGCAGCCAAACAACCAAAGGTGGTAATGGAAATGTTAATCTGGGTTTAATCTACGATCCCAACGAATTAAATAACCTTAACCTAAATGTTTCATATAACAATAACGCCTCCAATGGAAATAGTGAAGCGTGGAATTACAACCATCTTAATGGTGTGATGAACAGCATTTCCAAAACGATTTCTAATTCGAATAATAATAATGACGGATTTAGCTCATCAGTGTTTTATAAACATAAATTCGATAAGAAAACGCAGCACGGATACGAAGTAGAGTTAAATTATAACACAAGCCTGAACAATACTTCAACCACAGATTTTCAGAATGTGAACTATAACCCTAACGATCCATCGTTAGAGACATCCCGTAGTCCGTGGCAAAAAGAGTATAATAATATCCATCGGCAAACTGTTTCGGGACAAAGTAATTATACCCTGCCATTCGACAGTGTGTATTCGTTTAACATGGGGATAAGCGGTAACTTCAATAAATATTCTGTTGATAATACAAGCTCCGTTGCTCCGGTTCAGAACTTGGATTATACCGATTTTCGGTCTGGTGGTTATGCCGAATTGTCGAGAACGTTTAAAAAAGGAAGCATAAAGATTGGTTCAAGATTCGAGAACTCGCATGTGGAGATTAATTCATCGGGTAGTAGCAATTACTTTTCGCCGCTGCCTTATGCAAACGGTTATTATAAAATTAATGGCGATAATAGTATTAAACTATCCTATTCCCGCAGAGTAATACGGCCCGGAGTTGGTCAGCTCAACCCTTTTGTAAGTGTAGTGGATAGCCAGACAATAAGTCGGGGTAATCCAAATCTTAAACCTGCTTACAGAGACAATTTTCAGTTAACCTACAATGTAAAAGTATCTGTAAAGAAGGTTACTGTAAACTTTTCTCCTCAGTTGTTTTACGAATATAAAACCGGCCTGATACAATCGATTTTAAGTTATAATCAGGATAGAAAAATATACGAAAGCGTACCCGAAAATATCTCCGATGGTTACGAAGCTGGTGGCGGATTATCGGTTAATTCGCAAATAGCCATGGTAATGTTTAACTCCAATTTCAGGTATTCGTTTAACCATGTAGATAAATACGGAACACAGATTGAAGCTACAAACCAGCGGAACTGGAATTGGAATTCGTTTGTGATGTGCCCGCTGCCAAAGAATTTGAAATTTATCTCCATTTTTAATATCAACGGGCCGGTATTAAACGGACAAACCGAAAGCAAGATGTCTCCTTTTTATATTGTAGGTATTATCAAACAATTTAAAAACAACAGCACGCTCAACTTTATGGCATTTAATCCTTTTGCCAAAAGGTTTTTCGATAACACAGTCACCCTCCGAAATAATACAATTAACCAGAGAACAGAATCGTATATGAATATGAAGAACGCTTTTGTGGTGATGTATAGTTACAATTTTAAAGTTGGTAAAAGCGTCGAAAAACAAAAACATAACGTAGAACAGCAGGGCGAAGATAATGGGTTTAAATTGCCTTTCTAGGCTTTTGGTTACTTGCTAAATTGTCGGCTGTTCAGCTATTATTTCAATATTTAAGGAAATAAAACTGATTTATATGGGCACGGATTTTTATCCGTGCCTTTTTATTTGGTTAAATAGATATAAGTATACTAACCCGTAAGGGTATGTTCGACGATGAGAGCCTTCTGTCGAACTCAGTTTATAGCCTTGCCTTATCATGGAAATAACCCAGTCAGGGTTTAAAAATCTGACTGGGTTTACACTGTATTTTAATTTGTTTCCGTTTGTTTATCCGTCTGCAAAGTGTCGGATTTCTTCTTTTTGTTTTCGGTACGGGTTTCAGTGGCGCGAGCGGTGGACATTGTAACCGAAATAAGTTCGTTCACAGCTTTCATATAATCCGCAAGCTTGGTGTTGGAGCTGTCGGCCGAATATTGCAGGTCGAGCAGCGTGAGCAACGACCGGATGGCATTAACCAGTAGCGGACGGGTTTCGTTGATGGTTGGGCCATCACTATCGGGTCGGCTAACACTCGCATTGAAGGTTTGTTCGAAATCGTCCTGGGCCGAAGCCAATTCGTTTAACCATTCGTTAGCAGCCAGCAGAGCCAGTTCGGCAGAACATTTGTTATTTATCTCAGCAATCATGCTGGTGATGGCAGCAGTACCGGTCTGGTAGCCGCGCGATGGTGCACTCCAACCATGTTTACGGATAATATCGGCCACACGCGTACCTGCTTCGTTCCAGCCTTTAGCAGGACGATGGCTGCAAGCTACAATGTAGTTGCGGAACCCCAGGAACGAAGTGCCGCGCAGTGCATCCTTTTGGGCCAACAGCTCGGTATACGGGTTTTTAGATTCGCGTTCAAAAGCCTTGCAAAAGGTATCGTATGCCGACGAATGCCGGGTGACGAACGGAGTAAAGATATGCTCTTCGGGTTCGTTAGCGATGGGCTCAAAAATTTTAACCAGGCGATGTCCAAATGTTTTTAATTGGTCGCTCGATAATAACGAGTAATTAAGGGAATCGATCATAATTGTTGTTTTTAGAGTGAAAAAATAGTTAATGATTATTTTCGAAATTTTTTTTGGTTTGTTTTCAAGCATAAACATAACGGGTGATTATTGCTTATGCCCGGTATTTTTACAAAATGGCAGGCCGTTTGCCTATGGGTATTACTATTACAAGATATTGCGTGGCGAAAAATTTCTTCCTCGTTGAAATGCAGGAAGGTATTCGGCGGTCAATTTTTATCTCGTTGAAATGCGGAGATATAATTGACGGTCAATTTTTATCCCGTTGAAATGCAGAGACGAAATTGACGGTCAATTTTCATCCTGCAGAAATGCGGAGACATAATTGACGGCCAATTTTCATCTCGTTGAAATGCGGAGACGAAATTGACGGTCAGTTTTTATCCTGCAAAATTGCAGACACAAAATTGACGGCCGTTTTTCGCCCTGTCAAAATGCAGGAGCCCTAATCATTCGGTAAATAGTACTTAAAATATTAATCATACAATCCGGAAAACAGTATTGGTGGCATTAAAATAACCAATGTTGCATTGCACCAATTAATTAAACTTTTAAAATTCCGACTTTGTTTATGGCGGATAATTTTTTGTTAATTGAAATTAAACATTTTTTTTCTTATAATAAACATCTCTATTTCAAATTTCTAAAACTTTTTGAAAAAAAAGACGATGTATACCGAATCCGTTATGTCTAAATTAATTATTAATTAATTACTCCCGTTTAGTTTTGTGCTATTAACAACTTCTTTTACTGGTTTTAACTATGTTTTGTTTATATGTTTTATCCAAAACAGTCATGTGAAAAATCGTCTTAGAATGTTGCTAACTAAACCTAATTAATAATTATAAAAATCATTAAAAAATGAGAAGAATTGAAACATGGTTATTGGGAGTAATGCTCCTTGTAGCTGCCAGTTGTTCTAAAACCAATACTGTTGACAGTATGGAAAGTTCAGCAATGGGTAAAACAATGCTTAAATCATCGGCCGTAGGCGATGTAGTCGGAAAAGTAACGGTAGGTTACCAGGGATGGTGGGACTGTGCCGGCAGTGGCTCACCTTTTAATTCGTGGCAGCACATGAACCTCGAATGTTGGCCCGATGTACGCGAATATACCAACACGTATGGAGGATGTACGTTTAACCAGGCAGGCGTTCTTCAACCGGCATTCAATGGTAATTTGGGCAATGGACAACCGGCAAAAATGTTCTCGTCGTGGAGTGACCAAACCGTTGACGTCCATTTTAAATGGATGAAACTTTACGGCATCGATTGTGCCGCTCAGCAACGCTTTGGAAGTGCCATTGTAGCCGGAGCCAAAAAAGATTTCTTCGACCAGATTCTGACCAAAGTGAAAACTTCGGCCGAAAAGTATGGTGTTAAATTTTACGTGATGTACGATTGCAGTGCAACCAACGCCATTGATACCGACTGGACAAATACGATTGTAAATACCTTGCACCTTACCTCGTCGTCGGCTTATGCCAAACAAAACGGCAAACCCGTTGTTGCCCTCTGGGGCGTTGGCAAAAGCGACCGCGGAAGTATTGCCGATTGGGTTGCCAAAATCAACTGGTTTAAGGCTCAGGGTTGTTATGTAATTGGTTGTCCGTTGCAGGGCTGGCGCAGCGGAACCGACATGTCGGCCTACAACGCTTGCGATATGATTATGCCCTGGATGGTCGGAAAAACCTCTACGGCGAACTTCCAGGGTTGGTATACCGACGACCTGACGTATTGTAATGCTCACGCGCTCGATTACCAGGCCGATATCTATGCCGGTACATCTTTTTATAATACCGATGCTACCTGGGTGAAAAATAAAATTCCGCGTATGTACGGAAACTTTATGTGGCAGCAATTTTCGGCAGCCAAAAATGCAGGTGTAAACAGCGTTTATATTTCGATGTTCGACGAGGCTCAGGAGGCTACCCAAATTTTTAAAACTGCCGAAGACGCTTCGATGATTCCTGCCGGGAACTATTTTCTCACGCTCGATGCCGACGGTGTTCCCTGTTCTTCCGATTTTTATCTGCGTTTAACCAACGAAGGCGGAAAAATGATCAAGGGGTTAATCCCATATCAGGAAACACACTCTACACCGTATACTAATTATCTGGACAGATGCGATGCCAATACCAGCTGGATTTCTGCAAACACATTGTCGGTGAATACCAGCGACAAGAAAGAGGGAACAGGCTGCCTTCAATCGGTAGGAAGTGGCACCGACGAGTTTAAGAAAGTATTTACCGCGTTTAACAGCGGTGCAACTGTTGGCAATGGTTCGCTTCAGTTTTGGTATTATGTATCGGACGTTACCAAGTTAGGAACTTCCAACCAGGTGGAACTGGGTAGCGGCGGGGCTGCCGATACCAATGAGTACAACTGGAACATTGGTACGCTTGTTAATGGATGGAACCTTATTACCCTGAAGTTTAGCAATGCAGGTACAACTGGCGGAACTCCCAATCTGGGAGCAATTAACTGGTTTCGTATTTACCATGCCAAAACCGCCAGCATAACTACCAAGGTGGATGCTATCCAGATATTACCATAACCTTAAATTACCAACGAGAAAAATTGCCGGATTGACCGTTTCTCAAAATTGAGCAGTTTTTCTCGTTGGTAAGATTATTTCTGAACTTTTTGTCAGAGATATTTAACATCATAAGATATTACCGAATTTTGATAACCCGTTGCGATTTTAACTGCCCCCTGGCATTTTGAACGGTAAGCAGGTACATTCCGGCATTGATATCCGACGCCGGATAGGAAAACCGGTATTGCCCGGACTGCAATTCGGTGAATGGCATTAAGGTTTGTATTTTCCGGCCTGTCATCGAGAATAGCGAAATGGTTAGTTTTTCATTTTGTTGCAGTTGCAATTCAATATTCAGGTTATCGGTAAACGGGTTAGGCATTAACACGATGTTTACATCGAACAACGTGGCTTTGCATTCTTCGAAATACGTACACGACGAACTTAGTTTCGATTTTACTTCGAGTGGAACGGCCGGGTCGCGCCTCATCATAATTGTTTTGTATTCCTGTTTGAGCTGGTTTCCAATGCGCGGAGGCAGGGAATCGAAAAAAGCTTCGGTTGGGGCGTACCAAAAGATTAAGTCATCCTCGAGTTGGTACCCATCAGGTAAATCTTTTTTTATCCTGACAGGAATTAATTCATTCATCTTTAAAGAATCTCCATTTGGTTCCTTTAGGCCTAATTTACGTAATATTTTTTCTTTAAAGTTTGAAATAAATAGTGCGTAAACATCTAACTTAACAGGATTCCGTCTACCACCGCTAGTGCTAAAATCGGGATTTTTACTCAAAAATAGATGGTTGTTTATATTTCGATAATCTATCCCTGCATCAAATTCTGTTTCGCCATTAAGAAAACGAATGCCAATTTTTTTTAATTCTTCTTTCGAGAGGTCTATATAATGAATATTTTCCATGTAATCGTAGAATTCGTAATGCTTGTTGTAATCTACAAGGTTTGCATCCGGATATTTTTTCTTCAAAAGCTTTTTGTTTTCATAAAATTCTCTGACGTTTTGATACCTCGCGGGTAAAGCATTGTAAAAATCGTTGTTGGATACAAACCACAAAATTCTTGTTTTATAAACGATGTCGGTATAGTATTTCTGGCGGATAAGCACAGGAACCAGCGTATCGTCCATGCTCTTCAGCGGAAGTTTTAACATACTGAAAAGAAAATTCCGGTCGGTATTTTCGTTGAGCGAATCGAGGGTCGAAAAAAATCTCCTGGTAAAATTTGTAGAGTCCCAACGGTTATAAAATAGCGGGGAGGCAGTTTGGGGATAAAAGGGCAACAGTTCCTTATAATACGAAACAGATACATTGTTAAAACTGTTGATGATTTGTTCGTTGGTGGAATAACAAAGATAAAACGGAAGGAACGATACGGTTTTCTCAATATCTTTTTGATATCTCGTTTTTCGTTTAAAGCCCGGGATTTGCCGGGATTCATAAGAAGCCCAGAAATAGGGCCGGTTGTACCCCGAAATGATTCCGTTGGGAGTGACGTTTAAATAATACAGTCCGGAATCGTTTAATAAAACGCCAAGGTTTTTAAGCTCGTCGCTGGTCAGTTCCATAATATAATCGTCGCCCGAAGCCGGTTTCCCGTCCCATTCGGGTAACGGTTCGGTTTTAGAAAAAGTTTCCGGTTGCTTATTGCTAATGGTTGTAGCAACAGTATTTGTTTTTGCCGGAATTACTGAGTCGGGAGCAATGATAAGATGTGCTCCTTCTTTTATTGTTTTAGCCGTTAAATGCCCGTTCTTGCCATTGGAGGCTGTTGTTTGGCGGTTATTGTTTAGGCTATACGTTTTTTTCGCGATAAAATTCTGCGCATTGTTTTTAATAGTCGGCGATTTGTGTTGACCGGCTGGCATCAGCAATGTCACCCCAACAAATATGGACGAAATAATTGTGCTCATGATGATAAGATTTAGGTACTTTTTAAAAAAATGTTTGACAGAGTGTCCCGAACTGGCCGGTTGCGGGGCGTGATATAATAAAAAGTGCACTTTTTCGTCATCGATGATGGGCGGTTGGTTCGCGGCCTTTTCAAATAACCGCTCGATATCTTTGTCTGAAAATTTTAGATTTTTCATATCAATTCGGTTTTAGAAAGGTTTGAAGATTGGTTCTGCAGCGCATTACTTTCGCTGTCGGAGAGTAATTGCCTGAGCCTGTATCGTGCGCGTTGAAGCCTGTTCTTTACGGCGGCTTCGGAAAGGTTGAGTTGCTGTTGAATCTCGAGCAACGAAAACCCCAAAATGTGGAACATGGTTAAAACCTCGCGTTGGTCGGTATTGAGTTTGGCAATGGCATTATGGAGCAACGCAATGTCGGGCTGTATTTCGATGGCGTCGGGAGTAATGGCTACGCTTTGTTTTTCGGTTTCGGACTGGCTGCTCCAGAATTTCCAGCGGCGTTTTTGTTTAAGATGTCTGTTGCGGGCGATGCTGCACAGGTAATAAATGAAGGATTCGGTTTTGCGAAGCTCATCAAATTTCTCGAAAGCCGTCAGCAAGGTATCCTGCAATAAATCGAAGGCCGCATCTTCGTCCGCAGTCAAAGCCCTGCAATAAGCCGATAGCTGTCGCTGTACAGGCTTATACAGTAACATGAAAGCGGATATTTTTTGATCTTTATCGTTCAAGGTTGTTATGTTTATTATAAAAGTACCGCAACGGATAAAAAAGTATCGGTAAAATGAGAAAATATATTGAATTTATGTTTCATAATTATGTTTAATTCAATTTGTATTTTTTTATACATTTATCCCATTCAATAAACCAACTAAATTTAAATATGAAAAAGAGTGCAATCGTTTTTACAATGTTTTTGGCATTTATTGTCGTATCAAAAAGTTATGGACAGGATTCAATAAAAGCAAATTATCGGGATTTTTTAACAGAGTTGAATGTTAATCTGTTTCAGGGAGAATTGTCGTTAAGTAATGCATTAAAAGAGGTTAAGGGTAGATATATGTTCGAAAAAGACAAGGCATTGAGAGGTGGACTTATTATCGATAGCAAGAGAGAAACGGGTGAAGAGCTTACTATGTCAAAAAAAAAATATACCCGGACCAGTACTTTGATTGGTTTTAGTGTGGGAATTGAAAAACATTTTCCAGGCACCAAGCGGTTGTCTCCGTATATAGGCTGTGATCTTTTTGTAGCCAATAAGTGGACAAAAGAGAAAGATACTTTTTATGGGTCAACAGCTGCTACTATAAATGGAGCCTGGGAAGAAACACAAATAGTGTCAACTACAGGGATGCTTTCGACAACAACGACAACATACGCGGAAAGAGGTTATTTTTCATGGGGCGTTAATTTTATATCCGGATTTGATTTTTACATAGCAAAACATCTGTTTGTGGGTTATGAAGTGGAATTTGGATTAACAGGTAAACAATATTCTAAAATCGAGGAGTCCGGAAGTTATAAAAACACTATAAGTCCCGAAAGTAACGAATTTTCTATTGGCCCAAGGATAGTCAATGGAATTCGTATTGGTTATGTTTTTTAAATCACTACCTGTAATATAAATGGATATTTGCCAAATTATTAACATTTACAATACCTTAAAAAGCTATGATTACATTTTTGAAAATTAAAAAGTTATCCATATGGGCAATCATGCTTTGTGTGGTGCTTTTTTGCTGTTTGAATATCAATGCGCAAAGTCGTTCTCCAAAATTCAGGGTAATCGCATTTTATACGGGTAAAAACGACCAGGCACACATCAGCTATGTACATGAGGCCAACCGCAGGTTTCCGAAGATGGCTGCAAAATATGGGTTTGCATACGATTCAACCAATAACTGGAACAATCTTAATGCACAGTTTCTTTCCAAATATCAGGTTGTATTGTTTTTGGATACCCGGCCCGATGCACCCGAACAAAGAGCAGCCTTCCAAAAATACATGGAAAACGGTGGGGCCTGGATGGGGTTTCATTTTGCAGCCTTTGCTTTAACGCCTTCTACTTATCCTCAAAACTGGGACTGGTATCATAACCAATTTCTGGGTTCAGGTTCGTATGCAGGTAACACATGGAAACCAACTTCTGCTATTTTACGTGTGGAAACCTCGCATCCGGCTACTAAAAATCTCCCTAAAACATTTAAAGCCTCACCTAACGAATGGTATAAATGGACCAATGATTTGCGCACCAATCCGGATATTCAGATTCTTTTGGCAGTCGATTCAACGAGTTTTCCATTGGGTACAGGTCCTAAACCTCATGAAATATGGCACAGCGGTTATTATCCGATGGTATGGACCAATAAAAAATACCGGATGATTTACGTAAACATGGGACATAATGACATCGATTATGAGCATAATTCCAATAAAGAACTCTCGTTTACGTTTGATAACGAAATTCAGAATAAATTAATCATTGATGGTCTGCTATGGCTGGGAAAAAGAAGGTAATTTTTTTGTATGATATTTTTAGGTTTCCGAGCCATATTTTTTCATTTCATACAGTATTTATAATGAGTTTGTTGGAATGGAAAAATGAAAAAGATTAAAAAAAATTAAAAACCGAGGGTTACTTTTTGCCTCCCAATGGTATTAATACATGAAACAAGTCAGTTAAGCGTTTTAAAGAAGCAATCAGTAGCCAACAGAAGCAAGTTAAAAGATAGGCGATATACAGAAGCAAGTTTCGACAAACCTCTCCTGCCTCCGAAAAGGAGGACTGTTAAGTATAATTTGACCGAACAGCACTGGCCTCTCTAAGTGATTAGAGAGGCTTTATTTTTTTGATGGATTACCCAATGATTCCATAAACTTATCGTAACATTGATAAATATACCGATACAGTTCATATTCTGTAGCTCCCACTACAAAAGTGTCGTCGGGCTGGCAAAATTTCATAAATTGTTCGAGCATCTCGCCTGTTAATCCGGTAACATAAGTAACCACGTTCCGGTTATATTTCCCGGATACGGCATTTAACAGTTTATCACGTTCCTTAGCCTTTTCCAGTCGCCGCAGTTGCCGGCCTTCCTTGCTGAAAAACATATAGAGAGCAGTTACCGGGCTTCCAAGAGGAATTGAGGCCTGCTCCTGCAAAGCATGTTTGGGAATCATTCCCAGTTCTTTGTTAATTTGGGTTATAACACTTTGGGTTTTGTTTTCGGGCAAAGGAGCCGTCAATACTTTGTGTTTAAATTCCTGATAAGTACCTAATGAATAAATCTCCACATCGGCCAGGTTATAAACTCGTGCTTTCAGTTTAATTTTGGGTATCCGTATCAACTGACTTAACGAATCGACCACAGCAAGTGTTAAGGGGAAATAACCGATGGTGGAAATGAATAGTGAATCACGGGGGAAAGCCCTGAGTGTAAAAATTCCGAGGGTGTCGGATGACGTTCCGGTATGTCTGGTTTTATTAATAATGTGGGCAAAAGCTACCGGACGCAGTGTTTGCTGGTCTACAAGTTGAGCCCTGACGTTTAGCGGAGCCTGTGCATTTTCCTGTCCGTTGGCATTGCGGGTAAACGCCATAAGTGAAATAAATGTAACCGCTGGAAAAAGCCATTGGGCAGTCCGTAATATCATTAGCAAGAGGTTAAGTTTATGTGCGGCTGTCAGCTTTGACCGGGTCGCAATATATCATTCCTAATTTGGGGCAATTGCAGGATTTGCCAGTTTTCTTCCAGTTCCTTGCGCCTTCGTTGTATTTGTTTCCCGAGGCACACGATGAAACTCCGGAAATCAATAAAACAGCTAACAGGATTCCGAAAATTTTAACTATCGTTTTGGGCGTGTTTGTTTTTGTTCTCATTTGTTGCGAAAATTAAAGATTTATTCAGTTAGGAGATATTAAAATTTGTTAAAGTATAAATACTCGTATTTTTGCAAATTGTTTTAAAATTATCCAATTATGTTGATTGCCCGCGAAAAATATCAGACTAATATTGTTGAGTATATTCTTTATATGTTTCATATCGAGGATCTTATTAGGTTAAATCATTTTAATATGGAAGAACTGGAGAAGACTGTTATCTCCAAATATCATCTTCCTGAAAATCAGTTAAACGAAGTCAGAGAGTGGTATGCCGACTTAGTAAGGAAAATGGAAAAAGAATCCGTTCAGGAGTCGGGACACATCTCGTCGGTAAAAGAATTGATTTTTAAGCTGAACGACTTACATCTTCAATTAATTAATTCGTTGGAAGAAGAACGTTATCTTGAGCATTACAAATGGGCTTCGGGGTATATAAAGGAGCTGAAAGCGAAGATGAACAACCCGGAACTTACCGAAGTGGAAGTTTGCCTGGATGGCTTGTATGCTTTTATGTTGTTAAAAATGCGGGGCGATGAGGTTACAGACGAAACTACCCAAGCTATGAGTATATTCAGCCAGATGCTTCGGTACGTATCCAAAAGATATAACGAAATGTTTAGGCCGAACGTTTAGATTTTATAAGAAAACCCGATTCCAAAAAATTCTTTTATCTGTACCTCCGAAGAGTTAATATCTTCGTATAATAAATTGGTTTTCAGGTTTGCCGAAATAAGTTTGTTAACTTTCATGCTAACCAGCATTTCCATGTTCCAGTCCAGTTTGCTGGGATCTTTCTGGAAATTGGAAAACCCGTTGAATGTGGTTTGGTAGTTAAACCGTTTCAGGAAATCGCCTTTGGCCGAAATTGCTACCGAACCGCCCATTTCGTAGCGTGCGTGCCTGTCTCTCGAAACCCCATATGCTCCGCTGATGCCGTCGTAGTGCAGAATATGGTCGCTGTTTACAATGGTAATTTTGCCTGCAACCGGCGATAGCATTACGGTAAATTTTTCGCTTGGTCTGTAATCCATACCCACCGATGTTACGATATAGGCCGGCGATAGAAAATCGGAACGTTTAATAGTATCCCTCTTGTCTTTATACCCGGGGAAAAATTGGGTAACAAAATTACAACTTGCCGAGTAGTTCCATTTTTTGCTGAACTTTCGTCCGTATTTGGAATTGAACTCAATGCGGTCGTCGGTTTTTATTGTTTTTATATCTTTTTGTTTCATTAAGCCATACGAATATTTCAGCGAGTTTTCCCACGTGGCATTCTCCGATTTGTAGTTCAGGTTTAAATTTTCGTATGTATTACCGGCAATGGCATTGTCGCCGCCCGATGACCAGTTGCTGAAAGCTATCTGAGAGAAGTTCAGTAACAAATTGCCGTCAAATTTCCAAGACTTGATTTTTTCTTTTTTAACTTTTTGAACAGTATCCGACTTAACTGTCATAACTACGTCGATATCGGAAAGTGCCTTGGCTGATGGTTGAATGCCCCAAAGCATAAAAAAAGAAATAATGGTAAAATTTTTGAAATACGGCGTCTTGTTCCCGATAATCATAAGTCGTGCAATTAATAAATCAATTTTCAATGTTGTTTCGGAACTGCAACTAACTATTTATTAATTAGAAAGCAATTATATAAGTAAGTTATTGTTAGCTCCATCATTGATAAGAGTGTGTAAATTTTTAGTTTTTCTTATCAAATAACGTGCCTTTCCGGATTATCTTATGTTGGAACTTAAACAATTTGTAATTTCTCCTATAAAGAAATGGTGAAAATCGTTTTGCGGATAAAATTCCTTGATAAGATTGGTGGCAAAAAAGTTTTCGGGTTTAAGTTCGTCAACATAAAGTTTTTTGCATTCGAGCACCAAACGGGCTTCCGAAAAATGGACTCCGCTATTTTCTGAAAATACAGGAGTTATGCCGGTTTGAGCAATCTTGTCGACTTCGCGGCCCGAATGACTTCCGCAGAAATTAAGCACTTTGCGGTAATCGTGGCTGAAGAATGATAAGGTGAAATGCTCAGTTTGATTGGCAATGTCGAATGTATATCGTTGCGGCCTGATAAACCCGATAGCAATGGGCTTATTCCAAAGCATACCGAATGCTCCCCAGCTGGCGGTCATGGTATTGAACAACTCGCGGGTTCCTGCAGTAAGCAGCATCCAATCGTCTTTCAGAAGCGAAAAAACATTATCGTTGAGGTTTTTAATGTCGAGCGGTTTTAATTTTGATTCCATTTTTTGATAAATATGTTGGTTTTATTGGTGATGGTTACGTTTCTTTGTTCTCGAACTGACAAATTTCGATAAAATTTGTTGCTTTGCATCATAAAAAATACCGGCTGAGCAATTTGTAGCATGACAGAATCGTTGAATGTACTTGATAATATACGGCTTAACTTTAGTGAAGGCGGGCTGCATTTTTTAAATGTTACGCTCGCTTTGATTATGTTTGGAGTTGCCCTCGAAATCAAACTATCGAATTTTAAAAAGATTGTTCATAACCCCAAGCCTGTATTGGTTGGGCTATTGTCGCAATACATTGTGATGCCTGCTGTTTCGTTTTTGTGCGTATTGCTGCTGCACCCCTCACCATCGGTAGCTTTGGGCATGATTTTGGTAGCAGCCTGTCCCGGCGGAAATATCTCCAACTTTCTGTCGTTAATGGCAAAAGGAAATATTGAACTTTCAGTCTCACTTACCGCCATCATTACCATTGCAGCAGTCTTTTTTACGCCTTTTAATTTTGCTTTTTACGGAAACCTGTATTCGGAAGCTGCGCATATTATGATGCCCATTAGCATTGATCCCTGGGAGATGGTACGGGCTGTTGTGCTCCTGCTTGGCATTCCGCTTATCTTGGGAATGCTTTTTGCATGGCGTTTCCCCGACCTTACAAAGCGGATATCCAAGCCCATGAAAATCTTTTCGCTGTTGGTTTTTGCCGGATTTATTGTTGTGGCATTGTATGCTAATATTCAATTTTTTTTAAAGTATATCCATTTAATAATTCTGATTGTTTTTGTTCAGAATTCAATGGCTTTTTTATCGGGATACTTTACAGCCCGTTCGTTTAAACTCGCCCGTAACGATGTGAAAACCATCTCTATCGAAAGCGGCATTCATAATACCGGGTTGGGTCTCGTTCTTATTTTTAATCCGCGGCTATTTAACGGATTGGGAGGCATGGCCTTTATCGCTGCATGGTGGGGTATATGGCATATTGTGGCAGGCATGGGCGTTGCCTGGCTTTATTCACGAAAAAGTAACAGACATTAAACTTTATATAGAAATGGATCAGCAACATCTTTTTAGATACTCAAAATCCTACGCGTGGGTTAAAAAATATGTAAAATTTGCCCATTCGTTATTTTATAAAGAGGTATGTGTGGTGAATGCCGAACGGGTTCCGGATAACGAACCGGTTATTTTTGTTCCTAACCATCAGAATGCTTTGATGGATGCCTTGGCTATTCTTCTTACGGTTGATAAACAGCCGGTTTTTATGGCTCGCGCTGATATCTTTAAAAAACCAACGGTAGCAAAAATCCTTCATTTTCTTAAGATTATTCCTGTTTACCGCATCCGCGACGGTGTTAACTCTCTTTCCAATAACGACCAAACCTTTGATATTGCATTTAAAGCTCTTGCCAGTGGCCAGTCGGTAGGCATTATGCCCGAAGGCAACCATGGCGATCAGCATTTGTTGCGCCCTCTGAAAAAAGGGGTGATTCGTTTGGCTTTTAACGCCCAGGAGCAGTTGGGGTCTGACGTTCGGGTAAAAATTGTTCCCGTTGGACTCGAGTATAGCCATTACAGTAATTTTCGGAGCAGACTTTTGGTTAATTACGGAGTTCCTATTGAGGTTAATGAATTTCTTAACGATTACAAGACCGACCCGCAGAAAACCATCAACGAATTCAGGGACAAGCTGGCCGGGGAAATGAAGAAATACATGCTTAATGTCGATAATCAGGAATATTATAACCTGATTCTGGATATTAAAAATGTGTATGCTCCCCGTTTGCAGAAACACCAAAAGCTGCGGGATAATTATTACGGTCGTTTTTGTGCCGAAAAGGAATTAACGGACAAACTTGTGGCTATTGCAGAAAACAACCCAGCCATACTCGATAACCTGAAACCATTGGTACAGGAATATAATACCGGGTTGAAAAAGCTCAAACTACGTAACTGGCTGTTCAATATGCCTCAATCCGAAAAGAATTCCTTTACGTTCGACGTTATTAAAAGCATTGCCTTCTTTCCAATCTTTTTAATAGCCTTTGTATTCAACGCATTGCCTTATTACCTTACACAATATTTTTCTGGTAAAACCGACGATACGCAATTTCGCAGTTCGTTTAAATTTGCGGTGGGACTCATACTGTTTACGCTGTATTACCTGTCTGTTCTTATATGGCCGTTGCCTTTAATATCGAGGTTTTTACTTATTATAACCATGCCGGTATTAGGGATATTGTCGTTCGTATTTGCAATCTCGATTAAAAAAATATTAGGCAAACGCCGATACTTTAAAATGATACAGCGAAACGACCCTGAATTGGCACAACTTTGGCATGTCCGCCAAAAGATTTTCAGTACCTTGGACGGCCTTTTTGTAGTGTAATTTTATGTGCATGAAAGTTTCGTATAAAGATAAAAATGTTTGGATAACAGGAGCTTCGTCGGGTATTGGCGAGGCGTTGGCGTATGCGTTTGCTCGTGAGGGGGCAAGGCTTATCCTTTCGTCGCGACGCACGGATGAGCTGGAACGGGTTGCTGCCCGTTGTCGCGAATTGGGAAGCGAAGCATCTATCGTGTTGCTCGACCTTGCTGTTTCATCGCAACTGGAAAAAGCCGCCGACGAAGTATTGGCAACATTTGGTCATGTTGATGTATTGGTAAATAACGGAGGAATAAGCCAACGTTCCATTGTCGCCGAAACACCTATCGATGTGGACCGTCGCATTATGGAAGTCGATTATTTCAGCGGCGTTGTCCTTACCAAAAAAGTATTACCGGCCATGCTTCAACGTGGCAAAGGACACATAGTAGCAGTAAGCAGCATCACCGGAAAATTCGGATTTTCATACCGTTCGGCTTATGCGGCTGCCAAACACGCTATTCATGGGTTTTACGAATCGCTTTGGGCCGAAGAACATCGCAACGGCATTGATGTTACCATTATTTGTCCGGGTCGGGTGCATACCAATGTTAGTCTGAACGCTATCACTAAAACTGGCGAAGCTTATGGCATCATGGACCACGGGCAGGACGGGGGCATATCGTCCGAACAATGTGCACGGGAAATAATTAAAGCCATGAACGCTAAAAAGGTGGAAGCCTATATTGGCGGAAGGGAAATACTAATGGTTTACTTTAAACGTTATATTCCGTGGTTGTTTTATAAACTGGTTACCAAAGTAAAGCCAACGTAACAAAAAATTTAGGTTTCTGGGAATTAAGAACCTAGACAAAGACAGTATATTTACAAAATATTATTTGAGATAATGGATAACATCGTCATAAGCGGGATTCAACAAGTAGGAGTAGGGGTTGCCAACATGCCCGAAGCATGGAAATGGTACCGTCGTTATTTTGGAATGGACATCTGTATTTTCGAAGAAGAAGCCCAGGCCAAGCTCATGCTCCCTTATACGGGTGGTGAGCCCCGAAGCCGTCACGCCGCACTTGCACTGAACATGCAGGGTGGGGGAGGCTTCGAAATATGGCAGTACAAAGGCCGCACTCCCGAAGCTCCGGAACATCCTATAAAGTTGGGAGATTACGGAATTTTTGCCGCCAAAATAAAGTGCCGCAATGTTAAGCAAATTTATGATTATTATATTTCCGAAGGCTTGAAGGTTACCACATTGACCAAAGACCCGCAGGGAATGGATACCTTCTTTGTTATTGACCCGTACAATAATTATTTCCAGCTTGTATCTGCCAACGATTGGTTTAAAGATGAAAATAAACTCACCGGAGCAGCTTACGGTGCATTGATTGGCGTTTCCAACATCGAAAAATCAAAAACCTTTTATAAAGAAATTTTAGGATACGATGAAGTGGTTTATGATACCACTGACGTATTTTCTGATTTGACCGATATCCCCGGAGGTAAACATTTGTTTCGCCGGATATTGTTAAAACACAGCAAACCGCGTATTGGCGCATTCAGTCCGATTTTGGGAAACAGCCAGGTCGAACTATTTGAAGTGGCCGATCGCGATGCAAACAGCGTTTTTGAAAACCGATTTTGGGGCGACTTAGGCTTTATTCATTTATGCTTTGACATTAACGGCATGAGCGAACTTCGCGAGAAATGTAAAACCTTTGGTTGTCCGTTTACCGTTGATAGCAGCAATGTTTTTGATATGGGCGAAGCAGCAGGGCATTTTTCGTACATCGAAGATCCTGACGGGACACTCATCGAATTTGTGGAAACTCACAAGGTGCCAATCATGAAGAAATTTGGCTGGTATCTGAACCTTCAAAAGCGCGACCCCCGAAAAGCCCTTCCTCGTTGGATGTTGAAAGCATTAAGCTTTAACAGGGTGAAAGATTAATGAATAACTCAAAGAGGCGTAGCATTTGTTACGCCTCTTTTTTATGCCTTCTCGCCTTTTAAATAATTAAATAAGGCAATATTTACAATGTAAGTCCAGCCTTCTGCAAAATTTTCGCTTGCAAAATCAGGGACGGAAGAGTCAAAGGTTTCGATTCCGGTGTGTGTTAGTTTCAGTTTTGTTTTTTCGCCCTCTTCAATGAGCTCAAAAGTTACCAATGAATTGCCGATATATCCGTCATACCTCCAGCTATAGGTTAGTTTTTTGCCTTTTATCACCTCAGTAACTTTACATACGTGTAAATACTGCTTGCCCTCCGGTTTACCGCCATAAAACTGAAATTCAAATCCAGCTTCGGCTTTAAACTCCGCTAAATTAAAATACCATTGTTTCATTTGTGCATTCTCGGTAAGGGCATCCCATACTTTCTGAACAGAAGCATCAAATATTTTTTCGATGATTATGGCTTGGTTGCTCATGGCACAATGATTTTGAATGATTTTACATTGATGTGTTAACCATTAAACGCATTCCCGAGGTGGAATAACCTGCATTAAAACGCAGAACATTGTGGCAATGTTCAACGCGTGTTACCATAATCACAATAGCATTTGGTGCCAACAGCTTTAATTATCTTCTTTTGAGTTTTTCTCGTATTCTTCAACAATTAACCTTGCTTTATCATAATCCTGGTTTGAAACAAATACACTTACGGCACCGGCACCACCGGGAGCAGTCCACCATGGATTTAATGTTCCCATGATTTCATCTTTCAAAAATGCTTCAATTTCGGCATCCTCCAATAAACTTTTAACCATTCCGGCTTGCCATGTTGTTCCCGAAAAGACTTCAACCGGTTCAATTTCTTCGTTAGTTTTCATGAGTTATTATTGTTAAGCATGGTTGTTAAATGAGGTTAATTATTTTACCGCGTAATTGATACGAATGGTGATGGTTGCTTTTTTGGTTTTTGAAGAAGTGTTGAACGTACCTCCAAAACTGAAGCTCTCGTTACTATTGGGTGCCGTAATTTGAAAAACACCCATATCGGCTTTGAGTATTTTGCCTAATGAACTGCCGGAGTTTTCGGCAATGGTTTCCGCTCTCTTTTTGGCATCGGCACTCGCTTTTGCTAATAAATCAATTTTAAGTTCCGACAGTTTTGTGTAAAAATAAGACGGTTCCAACGAACTGATTTCTATACCGCTTTCGATAAGCTTAGTAACTTCGCGTGAAACAAGTTCAACCTTGTCAATATTCTTAGATTCAACGGTGACATGCTGCGACAACTTGAAACCTGTGAATACCGAACTGACGGTATGCCCGTTCTCATCTCTTTTTTGGGTGTATTCCTTTTGAATAGTGATTGATGAAAATACAATTTCGTTGTCGTTTATTTTATTTGATTTTAGGTATTGCCTTACTGTAGCTTCATCATTTTTGATTAAACGGTACGCATCCTTTAGTTCGAGCGATTTACGTTGATATTCGCCACTCCATGTAATTAAATCGCTAACAAATTCTTTCTCGGCAAGTCCGGTTACAGTAATGGTTTCCGTTGTTTTGAACTTGTACTTGTAAGCGCCAGCAAAAATTGAGGCTGTAATGATAATGGCTATTGCAATAATAACCGAAGGAATAAAATTTTTGGAGAGCAAGGATTGATTTGTGGATTTCATAATTAAACAGGGATTAAAGGTTGATTTTGTTTATTTAATTGATGACTAAAGTTAAAAAATATTTTATAATTAGCATAACTTCCTGCTTCGTTAAGAATTAGAATTCAATGGATTTTTTGCCGACCGAACCCATTCCTCAGCATTTCAGCATGGTCATTTTATCATTATTCCTAATTTTAAAGATTGCATGCCGTAATTTATTATTAGCCCCTCCATTATTATATTCGAGTATGTAGCCCAATTCAAAATATTTTAAGAATACGCCGGATACTACGAAACAATATTTTTTAAGTGAGTTGTCGACAATTAAACCAGTTAATAATTTATCATTAAAAGATAAAGAGCCTTTTAATCGTAATTCTGTTTTATGAGAATCATTAAAAATGATTATTTCAGGCAAAATCTTCGTTTTTTTGGATAGTTTATAACAGGCAAAATAGTTAACCAGTAATGTCTTTTTAGTAATATCATAAGTTGTAAAGCCCTCTTTCGTGGAACTGTTTATCATTTCAAGATAAGATATTCCAATGTTCTGATTTGATCTGCGATAGACCAATCCTATATCCAGATTAGGATAATAAGACCATTTAACATTGGATGATGTAAGGCCTGAAAAACTATTATAATATGGATCAAATTTGAATCTTGAAAACCCTAAATTCATCCCCGCTTTTAAATCTGATATTGGATTAATAATTAGGCGATAACTATAATTAAGACGTAGTTTTTGATTTTTAAAAATGCCGGAATTGATATAACCAAAGTCTAATCCAATAGCGCTTTTTGAGTTTGGTAATTTACCTGCTATTGAAAATAAATTTCTTGGAGATTCACTTCCTGCAACAGCGGATGTATGGACCCTGCTAACTTTAAATTTAATTGTATCATTCGAAAGTGCAGGATTTATTGCCTGCCTGTTAAATAAGATATGTTCATTATTGACAGCATCAAGGGGCATGCTTTTTTGAATAGTTGGAAGTTGTTGCGAAAAAATATTCAATGTTAACGAGCCTGAAAACAATAAAGTTCCTAATCGTTTATTCATAAATTTATTCATGTTATTCTTTTTCTATTTTCAACTAACCAATATGTACTGTAGTTGCTGACATTCTATTATAAAACTATTCGATATTTGAGCTTGCGTCTATGTTTTACATAATACCTTATTACGTCATACTAAATTATATCAGATGTTCTAACTGACATTTATCCCTTATTTTTTTACGATATTTTGCATTTGGCAGTCCAAATGTGACCGTGTTTGCATCTAAATTTTAACAAAAATGCAAAATAAATCCTCATTTCACAGTTTATCTGCTCAAAAGTTTATAAAAATCCTTAATTTTTATAATTTACCCTAATATTAATCCATTTTTGACAAAACCAATATCAATTATGCCAAAATGAACTTCATAATGGCATATTAAACGTTGGTTTTGGCATTATGAACATTGAAAATGCCGAAATGAATCTTCATTATGCCAAAATGAATGTTCATAAAGGCAAAATGAATATTGAAACTGGCATTCTCAACGTTGATTTTGGTATATCCAACATTCATTGTGCCGATATTGATTTTTATAATGCTATTATGAAATTTAGTTTATCCTTCCGGAAGTTTGTTTGATGAAAGTATATATCAGACAATAATATTATTGGTAGTTGATTTATTGATAGTGTATTGGAATTGTCAAAAAATACATTTACTTTTAGTTAAACATTATTAAATAGTTATTAATCATTTTTAAAATTTACAACATGGCAAACACTAAAATGAGGGTTGAAATACCCCAAAATTCGGAAGATTTACTCTCCCTGGCTACTTCCATTTACAACAAACATGCAAATGATCCGGGATCATCTCCCCTTAATTTGATTGCAGATTATAAATGGGAGGAAGAAGGCCCCAAGCTTGCTTTGGCCAAGGCTAAACATGAAGAAGCTATAATGCATAAAAAGAAAATGGAAGAGGCTTACCGCGAACGCGACCTCATTATGGCCAATACCCCAAACATTGTGCGTGCCACACGCGACCTGTTGGCTGGTATTAATCGCGAAAATATGAAACGTTTGGGCGATTGGGGTTTTAGCGTTCAGGCATCGGCAGCTGCCAAAGTTAAACCTACCGACGAAAAATAGACTTGTGATAAAGAAATAAGCCCTACTAATTAAGGCTTTCTCAAATGCAATAATGCCGTTTCTCAATTTCGATTGTGAAACGGCATTTCATTTTATAGTATCAAATAAGCTTAATTTATATACGATGATTAAGAACCTTATATCAATAATCTAATGGTTATCTGCTTGAAAAGTAAAAAAATAGTACTCGAATACAAACCCGATGTTTATTGAATTAAAAAAAACCTTTAAGTTTTCGTTTTGAATAAAAATAGTTAAAACATGGCCGTTGATCGTCGTAGTTTTTGACGGTAAAAAGTGAGGATATTCGAGCGTGAGATAAAACCAACATATTTTTTATCCTTTAGCACGGGGATGCTCCAGAGGTTGTACTTTTCGAATTTCGACATGGCTGAGGTCATATCCTCCGAAATGTCGATGGTGATGACATCCTGCACCAGCTCGCCGAGTTTGATTTTGTCGTAAAGTTCCGTCTGAAAAAGCATATCCTTGATGTTGTCCAAAAGGATGACCCCTGCAAATTCCCCTTCTTTGTTGGTCACCGGAAACATATTACGGTTACTTTTGGTAAATGCTTTAATGAAATTTTTAAGATAATCATCGGATTTGAGGATGATAAAATCTTTCTCGATTAAATCCTTAATATTAAGCTGATTTAACAGGTTACTATCCTTGTCGTCCGAGATATGTCCGCGTTGGGCAAGGTGTTTTGTGTAAACCGAATAGGGCTCGAAATAACGGGTAATGAAAAATGATAGCGCAGAAACAATCATCAACGGAACAAACAATACATATCCACCGGTAATTTCGGCAATAAGGAAGATGGCCGTTAATGGCGCATGTACCACGCCGCTTAATATCCCGGCCATTCCCACCACAATGAAGTTTGGGACATTAAGACTGCTGATGCCTGTAGCATTTACAAAGTAAGCCAGTCCAAAACCAGTAAAGGCGCCGGTAAACAGAGAAGGGGCAAAGATTCCGCCGTTTCCGCCACTTCCAACAGTCAGCGAGGTGGCAATAACTTTTATAAGGATAATGGCAATGGTGAATGTCAATATGAACCAGACATTATCAGCAAAACCGCCAAAGAGACTGTTGTTTAAAATATCGTTGTATGAACCTTTCAGAAGGCTTTCGATGGAATCATATCCTTCGCCAAACAGGGGCGGAATCAGATAAATAAGTAACCCTAAGAAAAGCATCCCTAGTACCGAACGGATTATTTTCTTTTTGACCGAAACAAAATAGCCTTCGATTGAAAGCGTAATCCGTTTCATATAAGCCGACAATAAACCGCAAATTAGCCCCAACAGAATGTAGAAAGGAATAGCGTGGAAGTACCAGTCGTTCGAGATAAGATAAAACAGCTGGCCTTTGTAAAGAAGTTTAGAGATGATGGTGGCCGTAGCCGTTGAAATAAGCAACGGGATGAACGATGGTATCGAGAAATTGGTAAGCAGCACTTCGAGGGCAAAAATAACCCCGGCAATGGGGCAGTTAAACACCGCAGCTATGCCCGAAGCTGCACCACAAGCAAGCAGAAGTGTACGTTCGCGGTATCCGAAGTTGAGCAAATCGGCAATATTGGCGCCAATGGCCGATCCGGTAATGGCAATGGGCGCTTCCAATCCGGCCGAACCTCCCAGTCCCACGGTAATACCACTGGTAACAATATGGGAGTACATCTTATTCTTATCCACTTTTGACGATTTGCGAATAATGGAATAAAGGATGCTTCCTAAACCTTTTTCGAGATGATTACGAAACAGAAATTTAACAACCAGGATGGTGATTACAATTCCCAGTAGTGGCATGGTAAATAGCCAATAATGATTGGCCGAAAAATTATCAAAGTATGCCGGTATCTTGTGAAGCAGATGAACCAGTCTTTTCAGGACAATGGCGGCTAAAGCTGCAACAGCTCCTACCAATATGCTTGCAATAATCAGGAATGTACGGTTTCCGATGTATTGCAAACGCCAATATAAAAGACGGTTGAATAGTTTTTGTAAAAACATCTATGCGTTTTGGTTCAGAAAATCGGCAATGTTTTCGGCAATGCGGTTGATGAGTGTGGTGCGAGCTTCAATGCTGGTCCAGGCGGCATGAGGGGTGAGGATAAGTCGTTCGGGACAGGTAACTTTTAAAATAGGACTGTCACAACTCATGGGTTCGCGTTCGTAAACGTCGAGCCCAGCACCGGCAATGTAATGATGATTAAGCGCTTCCACCAGGTCGTGTTCGTTAATAATTCCACCGCGTCCGGCATTGACAAGAAAAGCGGTGGGTTTCATAAGCCGTAACCGGGGTAGGGTAATAAGATTTGTCGTTTGGTCGTTGAGTGCGGAATGAATGGAAACAATATCGCTGGTTGCGAGAAGTTCTTCGAGCTCAACGCGCAGGTAATCGTTGTTGTTATTTTTGCCCGAAGCCGAATAATAAACGATCTCCATGCCAAAAGCTTCGAGCAGACGGGCTACACGTTTGCCAATATTCCCAAGTCCGATAATCCCGGCGCGTTTGCCGTTAAGCTCATAAAATTCCGGGCCATAGTGCGTGAACATGTCGCTTTGTGTATAAGCTCCTGTTTTAACATAACGGTCGAAATAATTAAGCCGGTTAACCAGCGAGAGGATGATGCCGAGCGTTATTTGGGCAACGCTTTCGGTGGAATAGTTTGCCACGTTTTTAACTGGTATATCTTTCGACAGCGCGTATTCCACATCAACGTTATTAGTGCCTGTGGCGGCAACGCAAATGAGCTTGAGGTTGGGGCAGGCATCGATAATGCTTCGGTCGATGACGACCTTACAGGTGATGGCTACATCGGCATCTTTGAGATGAGCGAGCCGTTCTTCGGGTTTAGTAATGGGGTAAGAAACGAAATCCCCAAACTTTTCAAATACATGAAAGTTGGGGACTTGTCCCATAGTTTTAGCATCGAGAAATGCGATTTTCATCTGTTCAAAGGTTGAAGGTTTATCAAAATATAAAAGTATAAAGATGTTTAGACTTTTTGAAATTATTTTGAAGCCTTTGATTATGCCCTTATAACATTAAAATGAAAAGAGGCTGTCGGAAAAACAACCGGAAGATTGTCATTCCAACAGCCTCTATAAAGACTATATCGAAAAGAAATTAATTTTTTGTTTCGCTTTCGATTACTTCGCCAATACGGGTGTATTTTTCGTACAGCGCTTTATATTTTTCGGCGTTTTCCTTGTTGGGTTTGTACTCGGTTTCGAAGCCGTTACCCATTGCTTTTTGAGCGTCGAGAACGGTTGGGTACAATCCTGCAACAGTAGCGGCAGCCATGGCTGTACCAAGGGCACAGGCTTGTTCGCTGCGGGCAACGAGGATAGGCATGTCAAGAACATCGGATACGGTTTGCATCACAAAGGTCGATTTCTTGGCAACACCACCCAGGGCAATGATACCTTCGATCTTCACACCTTCGGTGATGAAACGGTCAACGATTTTTTTGGCGCCGAAAGCGGTAGCTTCAACCAAAGCGCGGAAAATACGGGGAGCATCGGAACCAAGATTGATACCGGTAATGGCACCTTTGAGCAATTGGTTGGCATCGGGGGTACGACGACCGTTCATCCAGTCGAGGGCAACGATACCTGATTCTCCGATTGGAATCTCAGCGGCTTGTTTGGTAAGCTCGGGAATCATCTTATCGGCAATTTCTTTGATGAGTTTTTCTTTGGTAGCTTCGTCAATCAACGATGAGTTTGCCAACAGGTTTTGAACCGGCCATGAAAGAAGGCGGTTGAACCAGGCATAAACATCACCGAAAGCCGACTGACCGGCTTCGAGGCCGAGCATACCGGGAACGATAGAACCATCAACCTGTCCGCAGATACCTTTTACCAGTTTATTGCCCACTTCTTCCATTGGAGCGATGAGCATATCACAGGTAGAAGTACCCATAACCTTGCTGAGGTAATACGGTTTGATTTCGCCACCAATAGCACCAAGGTGAGCATCGAAAGCACCAACACCAACGGCTACCGATTCGCTTAAACCAAGACGTTTTGCCCATTCGGCGGTAAGGTTTCCAACTTTAACTTCGCAGGTATAGGTTTCGGAGAAAAGACGGTCGCGGAGGCCTTTGAGCAGCGGATCGAGTTTTACGAGAAACTCTTCGGAAGGCAAACCATTGAAATCGGGATGCCACATTGCTTTGTGACCGGCAGCGCAACGACTGCGTTTTAAGGTCAACGGATTGGTTTCGCCGGTTAAAAGGGCAGGGATCCAGTCGCAATGTTCAACCCATGAGAAAGCAGCTTCACGAACTTTGGCATCTTCGCGGATTACGTGAAGAAGTTTAGCCCAGAACCATTCCGAAGAATAGATTCCGCCTTCGTATTTAGTGTAATCAACGCCTCCCCAGGTACGGGCAAGCTCATTAATTTGATCGGCTTCGAGGGTTGCTGTATGGTCTTTCCACAACACGAACATAGCGTTGGGATTCTCGGCAAATTCGGGGGTCAACGATAGGGGAGTACCTTCCTTGTTCACAGCTACGGGAGTAGAACCGGTAGTGTCAACCGAAATAGCCACTACGTTGGCAGCAACATCGGCAGGAGCTTTAGCCAGTGCATTTTTGATGGTGGTTTCCAGCCCTTCAACATAATCAAGCGGATGCTGACGGAATTGATTTTGCGAAGGAACACAGTATTGACCTGCTTTCCAGCGAGGATAATAAAATACTTCGGTAGCAATTTCCTTACCGTTGGAAGCATCTACAATAATCGAGCGAACTGAATCAGAACCGTAATCGAGTCCTATGGTATATTTTGACATTTTTCTAAATTGTTTAATGAGTTAATTGTGTTAATGTGCCAATAATTCAATATGCCAATGTGCTAATGTCTTTACCAATTGGCATATTGACATATTGATTATAATTGACAAATTGAATTATTTCTGTCCGTAATAAGCGTTGGGGCCGTGTTTACGGAGGTAATGTTTGTCGAGAAGGAACTGGTCGATGGTAGCCTCTTTGTTGAGGTTTAAAGTACGAAGGGCCATCTTGGCAACTTCGTCCATCACAACGGCGTTATGAACGGCATTGTGCGCATCGGTTCCCCAGCTGAAAGGCCCGTGGTTATTGACAATGACAGCCGGAACAGCCATCGGGTCAATGTCGCGGAAGGTTTCGACGATTACATTACCGGTTTCCACTTCGTAAGCCCTTTCAATTTCTTCCTGGGTAAGTTTACGGGTGCAAGGGATGGGACCATAGAAATAATCGGCGTGGGTAGTTCCCAAGGCAGGGATGGAAAGTCCGGCCTGAGCCCAGCTTGTAGCCCATTCGGAATGGGTATGAACAACTCCGCCAATTTTCGGGAACTGTTTGTATAAAACCAAATGGGTGGCGGTGTCGGACGAAGGTTTCCAGTTACCTTCAACCACGTTTCCGAGCAAATCAACCACTACCATATCTTCGGGAGTCATAACGTCATAATCAACGCCACTGGGTTTGATTACCACCAAGCCTTTTTCGCGGTCGATACCCGATACATTTCCCCAGGTATAAATAACGAGTCCTTTTTTAACCAATTCGAGGTTAGCATCAAAGACTTCTTTTTTTAATTTTTTCAACATAATAGGAAGTATTTAAAAGATTAAAGGTTCAAAAGCTCAGAAAAAAGCGCTGAACCTTTGAACCTTCGAACGAAATTATCTACCAGAAATAGATGTAGAATAAAGAACAGAGCAGTACTACTCCCAATGAAGCGATTACATCCCACTTGTTCCAGCTCTTCCATATTTCAGTTTTGTAGTCGCCGGTGAAAGTGATAGCGTCAATCTGTCGGGCGGTTGGCTTCGGAGTGAAAAACGACACTACGACCATAAACAACATGATGAAGACGAGTAACCATATTTCAAAGATAAGCCAGTTGGTATGCCAGAACCAATGAGTGGATTCCCAGAACCCACCAGTCATCACATTTTTACCTGTATTTGTAAAGATGTTGGTGAGCAAACGTGCCATACCGATGAAAAAGCCTACAATTAAGCCTAGTTCACCAGCTTTAGGAGTAATTCTCTTGGAAAAGATTCCCAATACGAATACGGCTACCATTGCAGGAGCGAGCAGCGATTGAATGCCTTGCAGATAAGAATAAAGACTACCGAGACTCATCATAACTGGTATCCATATAATACCAAGTATTACTACAACAACTGTAGCAATACGACCTACCAAAACGTATCTGGCTTCGGTTTTACCTTTGAACATTGGCTTGTAAAAGTCTTCGGTGTACAGTGTAGCACAGGAGTTGAAGAAAGCTGCCAATGAAGCAACAAGAGCCGAGATAAAACCAATCGTTACAATCCCTTTTACACCGGCAGGCAATACAAATTTAACCATTGAACCAAAAGCGGTATCCGGATTTTCCAGTGTGAAACCACTGTCAGGACGAGCTGCTAATGCTGCAGCTATCATACCGGGTATTAAGAACATAAATACAGGCAGAATTTTAAAATAACCGGCAGCGATGGTACCACGGCGGGCACGTTTCATAACGATGTCGTTAGCTTCACCTTTTGATTGTCCGAGCACCCTCTGAACAATGTGCTGGTCGGTAGCCCAATACCAAAAACCGATAATGGTTGCTCCAATGAATACCCAAAAGCCGGGATAATCGTCATACATCGGGTCACCTGTTTCGAAGTGAAACATGTGGTTTGTGCCATAAGCAATACCATCTTTACCTTTATTTAATGTGTGAGCATAGTCAATCATTGCAGACCAACCTTCAGCAAAATTGCCATGTCCGAGAGCTGACAATCCGAGAAAAAGTACAAGGAATGAACCAAAGATAAGGATAGGCGTTTGAATGGCCGAAAGAGTCATTACACCTTTCATACCACCAAAAATGGTAAAGAGACCTGTTAAGACAATTAAGCCGATGGCTCCGTACCAGAAAGGCAAGCCAAGAAGGCTCTCCATGAAGATACCACCGGTAAACGCAGTTACACTCACTTTTGTTAACACGTAGGCTACAAGAGTAATGATGGACAGCCACGAACCTGTAGCAGGTGTGTAGCGGTTTTTTAAGAAGTCGGGCATGGTGATGATTTTACCCAGCTTATTGTTCATTAATTGATAGAAAGGAACAAAGAGCCATCCTAAAATAAGGATCATCCAGCCCTGCATTTCCCAGTGCGCCATTCCAACGCCGGATTTAGCACCGGTTCCGGCAAGTCCTACCAAGTGTTCGGAGCCGATGTTTGCAGCAAAAATAGCCGCACCTATAATATACCAGGGTTCACCTTTACCAAACAAATAGTCCTGACTGTTGGCGCCCTGCATTGAGCGATTGTGTTTTTCTATTGAACGCCAAACGGCCCACGCCACCGCTAAAATCCCGACCACGATGATTACCCAGTCGAGCCAAATAAATTCATGAGATGTCCAATTCATCGATTTTAATTTTTTAATAAATTAGATGTTAGTTTAAATTATTTTTAAGTGTAAAAAATATACTTAATAATGGCCAAAGATATTAATATTTTCAAATAATAAACGATTGGCCACGATTTATTCGTTGCTAATTTAAGTTAAGGTTATTTGGTTGAAATTTCGACACTTACAACCGATTTTGAAGGCATGATAACTTGCAATGTACTTCCGCTGATTTTTATTTTGTCAAATTTGGCAGGAATGATTTTAGCTGCTTTGCCAAAATCGTTATAATCGTTCATTGCCTTGGAGGTTAAGACTTCGCTGGTAACGTTTCCTGCTTTAATGCTGCCTAAATCGAGGGTTACGGGATTCTCTGCATTAGGGTCAAGATTAGCAAGCGTTACGTGAATTTTACCATTTGCATCTTTGGAAGCCGAAACGCTAATAGCTGGGATAGATTCTTTATCCAACGTGTAGTTACGACTGATTACACTAACAGGAATAAGCGTGGCATTCTGGTGAACTTTATACATACGGAAAACATAATACGAAGGAGTGAGCACCATTTTTTCTTTGTCGGTGAGAATCATCGATTGTAGTACATTGATTACCTGTGCAATGTTGGTCATTTTAATGCGGTCGGCATGGTTGTTGAAAATGTTCAGGTTGATGGCTGCAACCAGAGCGTCGCGCATAGTATTTTGCTGATAAAGGAATCCGGGATTTGTGCCAGGCTCAACATCATACCATGTTCCCCATTCGTCAACAATAAGGCCTACTCTTTTGGCTTTGTCGTATTTGTCCATCACCTTTAAATGTGTTTTAACAAGAGAGTCCATCATCGAGGTTTTTTTCATTACAGTAAACCATTCTTTTTCGGTAAATTCTGTTGAAGACCCCTTCTTGTCCCAGTCGCCGGGCAGGGTGTAATAATGAACACCAATTCCTTGGATATGTGAACCTGCGTTTTTCATCACAACATCTGTCCAGTTGTAGTTAAAATCGCTGGCACCTGAAGCTACTTTGTTCACACCTCTTCCGGCATAGTTGATGTAAGTTCCGTATTGTTTGCACATGTCGGAATAATGTTCGGGAGTCATGTTTCCACCGCAGCCCCACGCTTCGTTACCAATACCGAAGTATTTCACTTTCCAGGGTTTTTCGCGTCCGTTTTGTTTGCGGAGTTTGGTCATGGGCGATTCGGCATCGGAAGTCATATACTCGGCCCATTCGGCCATTTCTTGTACCGTGCCGCTTCCTACATTGCCCGATATGTAAGCATCGCAGCCCAATATTTCGCAAAGGTTGAGAAATTCATGAGTGCCAAAGCTGTTATCTTCAGTTGTCCGTCCCCAGTTTACGTTTACGATGGAGGCTCGTTTGTCACGAGGACCAATACCGTCTTTCCAATGATAGGTGTCGGCAAAACAGCCTCCGGGCCAGCGTAATACAGGGATGCTTAGATCTTTAAGGGCAGCCACCACATCATTACGGTAACCTTTAGTATTAGGTATGGACGAATTTTCCCCAACCCATATACCTTCGTAAACACAGCGGCCAAGATGCTCGGCAAAATGACCATAAATGTCCTTACTGATGGTAACCTTGGCATTCTCGGGTTGCAGGGTTATCGCATTTTTTTCCTGAGCATTTAAAGGTAAGTAACCTGCAATCAGGAACGATAAAGTGAATAGAAAGTTGTTTGTTTTTTTCATAAGTTAAATTATAATTAATAGACTGTATTAAGTGGTAATTTTAATAAGTGGCGATTTTTTTACTTTCATCTGGAAATGAAAGCCCATTTCGGCATACATGAGGTATTTCTCTTTATTAAACATGTAGTAATAAGCTCCTTTTTTGGAAGCTCCTTTTTCTTTTTCGTCGAGTTTTTCCAATAATCCGGTTTCGAGTATGCGTTTGCGGAAATTGCGTTTGTCGAGTTGTTCCTGGTTTATGGCTTCGTAAAGGCTTTGGAGTTGCGGAAGGGTGAACTTTTCGGGAAGAAGCTCAAAACCGATGGGTTTTCGTTCGGTACGGCTGCGAAGGGTACGCAGGGCTTTATCAACCATTTGGTTATGGTCAAAAATGAGCTGAGGAATCTGGTTTACCGAAACCCAATGAGCTCCGTGAGTTTCGGCCAGTTTACGGTCGTTTTCATCAACTTTGATGAGGGCGTAAAATGCGATGGAAATGGTGCGTTCGCCGGGGTCGCGGTTTAATTCGCCAAAAACATGAAGTTGTTCCATGTAAATGTCCGAAAGCCCTGTTAATTGGTGTAGTACCCTGCGGGCTCCTTCGTCTAAGCTTTCATCACTTTTTAAGAATCCACCCATTAAGGACCATTCGCCTTTGGCGGGCTCAAATTTTCGTTTTAATAATAATAATTTGAGTTCTCCTTCGTCAAAACCGAAGATAATGCAGTCTAAAGCAACTAAGTGCTTGTCGTATTCTTTATAAAATTTAGCCATAAAGTATTGTCTGATAAGATTATCAGTTGTTAGTTATGTAAGTGTTCAATATACACTTTATAGCACGAAGGTAATTATATTTTACAAAAATAAAAGAGGTTAATAAGTCTTATAGTAAGTTGATTAATTTTTGTGCGTTGATGAGGTTATTGTAGCTTTGGAAAAGAAGGGCCTTGCGCGCTGCAACTATTTCATCAGTAAATGGTAGCTTCATTAAAGAATGTATTTTTTTGATCCATTCATCTGGGGTTTCGGCTATGAAACACAGAGGTCCAAGATAAGTTCCTTCTGTCATGGACCGATTTACCAGGCAATGTCTGCCCGTATAAAGCGCCAGAAGAAGTTTAAGTTTAAGTCCGTTATTTTTAAGAACAGGAAGCACATGGATATGGGCATTAGTCAGTAGTTCCTGCATTTCGGCAGGGTTCGGATTTGCAATTAACCGGATATTAGTGTTTTGAGAGATTAGTTTAGCCAGCTGAGCCGGTGGATTTTTCCCGGCAATAATGCACGGATACTTAATTTTTGAAAAAACTTTTTGAATAAGAAATATTGCAATACGTTGATTTTCATTTACCGACAAATCGCCGTGATACAGCAGGAAATCACCGTATCCGGGAAGTCCTTCTACGGAATTGTAAGGGTGAGATGACGGAATGAATGTTGAATTGTGATAACGATTGTTAAAATATTCATGTTCGGTATGCGAAACGCATGCGATATGAGTGGCGTGTATAAGAATTTTTTCATATCGTTTTAACTTTATTGATTCTGCCAGCAGATATACTTTTTTGAATGGGTTGGTTTCCAATTTTGCCAGAGTTCTGTAGTATTGATGTTCAATATTGTGCATCCGTACCATTTTTATCCGGTTCTGAAATTGAGGAAAGTTAAGGCAAAATGTAGTGTGCAACCCGTCGAAAAAAATAGGGTATGGGTTAGCCGATAGATTTTTGACAAGCTCTTCGGACGTACGGGTAGCTATAATATAAGGTAATGTCGAAAATTGGTAGCGCAAGCCTTGTTTTCGTTTATAGTAGTGGACCGTGTGACAAAGGGAATCCAGTTCGGGAGAAGTTTTTCGTCCGTATTGGAAGCAATGAAGATGAATTTTAACGCCTGCCTGATGAAGCGCCTTTATCCGGTAATATACGTCGATAACCCCTCCATAATCGGGAGGGTAGGGGATATTAAATGCAACGATATTTAAGTGGGCGTTCAAACTATTTTTTAATATGAAATTTATTTTTTGGCATAATATTTGTTTTGTCTTTAGCAACAACGGCTAATCCAAATATCATAAAGGTATTAGTTGTTTAAAGAGCGCATAAAAATATTTAAATTTTCATAATAAAATAGTTAGTTTTAGTTGGTAGTTAGTTTTGTGTTAGGGTGTCATCCATTTAGGGTGACACTTTTTTTGTTTATCCCCCCTGGTAACGGATTTTGGTTGAGGTAATAACCCGGGGTAAACGCATTTAAACACATAAGTTGTATTTATTTAATGTCTTGTGACTTTTTTGTCGAAAAAAGTAACCAAAAACTCTGACTGCAAAAACTCGTTCCGCCTATCGGCTTCACTCGAACAGCTTGCAGCCATCATTGGTATTCTTTATTTTAGCCTTCGGCAGCTCCTAATTCAATCTTCCTGACAATCATCAGATCGAAGCCCCCGAAGGATAAACAAAAATTCCATATAATGACTGCGGGCTGTTTGAATGAAGTCGAGGCACGAGACGAAATGAGTTTCCGCAGTCAGACTTTTTCTTTGTTTCGTTTCTTTTTGGGGGCAAAAAGAAATGAAAAGCTTATATACTGTCAGGCTTTAATATTTCTAAATGCGTTTGCTTTGGGTAATAACCGCATTCCTTTGTGCTTTTAGAAAAAAACGTGTAGGTTTGCGTTTCATTTTACGAAGTAATCAACAACACATGAGTGTCGAATCAATAGTTCAAAAAGGCGTTAGCGATGCCATTAAAGCCTTATATGGTGCCGATGTTAATGAAGATCAGGTGCAACTTCAGGAAACACGCAAGGATTTTACCGGCGATATTACCGTGGTAACTTTCCCGTTTCTGAAAATATCGAAGAAAAAACCAGTTGAGACAGGTGAGGAGATAGGTGCATATCTTAAAGAAAATGTAACGTATGTTGATAATGTTTCGGTAGTACAAGGTTTTTTGAACATCGAAATAAGCCGCGACTACTGGCTGTCCTCTTTGTCTTCCATTATCCGCGATGAAAATTACGGCTATGCAAAGCCCGAATCTACGGGACATACCATTATGGTCGAATATTCGTCGCCTAATACCAATAAACCGCTTCACTTGGGGCACGTTCGCAACAACCTGTTGGGATATTCGGTGTCAAACCTCCTAAAAGCCTGTGGACATAGAGTAATCATGGTAAATTTGGTGAACGACAGGGGGATTCATATTTGTAAATCGATGCTTGCCTGGCAGAAATTCGGCGAAGGTATTACTCCCGAAAGTTCCGGAAAGAAAGGCGACCATCTGGTAGGCGACTTCTATGTTATTTTCGATAAAGAGTACAAAAAACAGATTAAAGAACTGATAGCTGAAGGTAAAACCGAGGAAGAAGCTACTAAAACGGCTCCTCTTATCCTTGAGGCTCAGGAAATGCTCCGTAAATGGGAAGCCAAAGATGCCGAAGTGGTTGCCCTCTGGGAAATGATGAACAGTTGGGTTTATGGAGGTTTCGACGAAACTTATAAAAAGATGGGCGTCGGTTTCGATCGTATTTATCACGAATCGCAAACATATCTCTCAGGAAAGGCCATCGTTCAGAAAGGACTTGAAGATAAGATACTCTACCAGCGTCCTGATAATTCCGTTTGGGCTGATTTAACCGGCGACGGTCTTGATGAAAAACTTTTGCTCCGTTCCGACGGAACATCGGTATATATGACCCAGGATTTAGGAACAGCTTGTCAGCGCGTTGAGGAATATAAAGCCGACCAGATGATTTACGTGGTTGGTAACGAACAAAACTACCATTTTCAGGTATTGTCGCTTGTTCTTCAAAAATTGGGCTATTCGTGGGCGTCTCAAATCAAACACATGTCGTACGGAATGGTTGAGCTGCCCAGCGGAAAAATGAAAAGCCGCGAAGGAACCGTTGTTGATGCCGACGATTTGATGGACGAGATGATCGGTACAGCCGAAGCCATGTCCAACGAACTTGGAAAACTTGATGGGTATACCGAGGAAGAAAAGAAAAATATCTTCCGCATCATCGGTCTTGGCGCTTTAAAATATTTTATCCTTAAAGTCGATCCAAAAAAGAACATGCTTTTCGACCCTAAGGAATCGGTTGACTTTAATGGAAACACCGGCCCGTTCATTCAATACACTTATACCCGCATCCGTTCAATCATGCGTAAGGCAGACGAGATGGGCATTGTTGTTACTGACGAAGTTAGTTCTGATGTACAGGTTGATAATAAGGAGAAACAACTCATTAAGCTTATTTATCGTTATCCGTCGGTGATACAAGATGCCGGCGATACGCTTAGTCCTGCGTTGGTTGCCAATTATGTTTATGAACTTGCCAAAGAATTTAATCAGTTCTATCACGATTTTACCATCCTGAAAGAAGAAAATACCGACATCCGTAATTTAAGGTTGATACTTGCTAAAGTAACTGGCTCAATTATTCAATCGGGCATGGCGTTGCTTGGAATTGAGGTGCCGGAAAGAATGTAATTGTTTCCTTGTACAGGATTTCTACAATCCCGATAACCTGATAAACATTGTTTATTGATGGTTATCGGGATTTTGTTTGAAAAAACCTTTTGTCATCAAAAATTAAAAGACCAGTTATACACTTTTGGGGACATTTCTTACAAAATAAATTTATTTAGAAGCTTTTGTTACTCAATCAGAAACTTTTGTCACTCAATTAGTAGATTTTATGCGACAAGTTGTCTGTTTTGTACGGCAATCAGTTAATTTTATGCGACATGTTGTCGTGTTTAGCACTCCTTTTGATGATTTTATGCGACAAGTAGATAATTCAGTGCGACGAGTAGACGATTTGTTACGGCAAGTAAATAGTTTGATGCGACGTTTGAATAGTTTTGTGTGGCAAGTAGAACATTTTGTGTGACGAGTAAATACTTTGGATTGAAAAGTAGATACCTGAAAAGTATTTTGAAACATCTGTTGGCTCATTTCAATAGATTTAGCTGCCCATTGATGGCTTTTTCTGTCGATTAGCTGTTCCGAACCCATTGTTAGTGCCTTCTACTGCTCAAACAAGGTTTATGGTTACCCATTGCTAACAAACAGAATGTTTTTAAACCAATCGCTAAACAATGGGAATAATTAATGTTTATCTTGGACAAGTTTTATTGCTACATAATACCTAATTATGAAAATTGCTGTGGATATAATCCAATTACAATCGTAAATGAGTTAGCTGACAAACTTAAAAGCACGCACATAAGATAATTTAAAAAATGAATAAAATTCCAATAATACGAAAAGGTAGCTATAAGGATTATTTGAATAGTAGTGTAGGCGGTGGATTTATACTGGGATTATTGTTTTTTTTGATTTCATTACCTAGTAATTCAGCAATTAATTCCATGTGGATAGGATTGTTACTTTGGATTGGTGTGATTATTCTATTTATTGGTGTGGGATTTACAAGTGAGGAGTATTTTAAGAGAAAACAAAAGATAAAAAGATTATATTCTGATAGGTATGCTTTTCTTGATAAAAATGCTTTTGTATTGCATCAAGATTTATATTTCGAAGGTATCTATCGGGATTACCATTTTCGTGTTTTACCAATGACCAAATGGCAAGAGCGTAAAAAGAATATTGAATATGTCATAATTGAAGCGTTTTATACATTTGATAATGGACAAATTGATAGTGAAAGAGAAAAGAATTTAAGTGGAGATTATTTTCTTGGACAATTATATTTTGCAAATCATTGTGTCGGATTTGTTCCAAAGGATTGGAAATTGCCGAATTTTAAGGAAAACTTTGATGGATTAATTGATATATTAAAGCGGGAGAGATTAATGCCTTTTCCCAAATTAGAATGGGAGGGTATATTTGGGAAAAAACTTAAAGAAGAAGAACTTAAAGAAGAAAAATCAAGGACTAAACAGATTTTAAAGATTGGGAAACTTGACTTAAAATATGTAAAACCAAAAAAATAAAATCAGTCGCTAACACGGCATATAAGTAATGGTTCCCGATGTTTGTAGAATGTATTAATAAATAATACGGAGCACCGTTCGGCAAAGCATTTTTTGCTATCGCTCAAGAGAACGCTAACGCTAAGTTCGCTTTGTCGGACTATCATTTGCAGCATATGCTGCTTATTGCCGTAAGGTAAATTGAATTTAAGAAATGCGGGATCACTTGAAGCGGTAAAGTAGCAAATGCTACCGGGGATAGCTCGACGTTGCAGATGCAACGCCGAACCACTGTAAATTATATAATAGGATTGATTACATTTGGTTTTATGCTTTGGCTTCTGTTCTATGTTAGCGTTTAATAAAAAAGCAATTTTAAAAATGGTTAATTATAAAATATATGTTAAAGAGACAAAATGTGAAATTGATACTAATCTCTCTATTGATTAGTTATTCGTTGGATGTTTTGGGGCAAAATGTTGACTGCTTGGGTGTCAATAATAAAATAGTATTAAATTCAACAGAAGCCACATGGTTTAATAACTGGTTTAAAACCGATATGCAGAAGGAACATTATTTTGATTTTAATGGGGCCAGGACAGGTTTTATCTATATTGACCAATTTAAATTAACAACAAAGAAAAATTTCTTTGACAGGGTTCTTTATAAAAATAGTATTTCGAAAGATCATCATGTAGTTTTCTGTAGCATGATTTTAGATTCTATCGGAGCTCACAAAACCGGATTAGATGTGGTTATTATGATTGCTGAAAAGCCTTTATCGATCAATACTCAACGATATAATGATAACTGCCTTAAATTAACAAAGCTTTTTCAAAGCAGAAACCAGATAAAGCCTCAAAATATTGATGAATTAGGGAACGACACCTTGCCATTATTAACAAACGATGAGGCTAGATACTTTAATGAGAAATTCAGATTACAGAACTTTAATTTTGGAAATAAACGGGTCGCATTTTTGAAAGGAAATAAAGGAAAGTACCAAAGTAATAAATGTAACTATTTTGCTGAATTACGTGACAGATGGACCAAAGGTCTAAAGGAATATGAAATTTCCGATCAGTTAATTGTATTGAATGAGCTGGAAAGGCAACAAACCAAAGAATATGATGCTATCATTGTCTCATGGAGTAAAATAATGACTATTAAGAATATCGATTTGATGAATAAAATAAACTAGGAAAGTTTGCAAACATTCGTTACGCTATTGCGAACGCCAACATGCGGCAGTATCTAATTAAATAAAGTAAAAAGAGCTTCCGGTTTAGTTGCCGGAAGCTCTTTTTACTATTCATAGAAACAAAGACAATATCTATATGTTTTGGCTTAAAAGCTTATGGTATCGTTGTTGTTGGCAAGGTTACGGTAATTGATTTTTTCGTTCGGGTTGGTGCCATTGAGGTATTCTTCAACATTGGTATAACCATCGCCGTCGGTGTCGATTGAACCATCTGCCGGATTTTTTGGGTCAAGTTTGTTTTTGAGTTCCCATTCATCAGCCATGCCATCACCATCTTTGTCAACAATTACTTTGGCAGGGTCGTATGTTAAGGCTGGGTAGCCGCCAACTTCCGAAATATCCTTGATAATGCCGGTTTCGGTTATGGTTTTTCCGGTACGTACCATTTCAGTAACCCGCTTATCAACAGCATCGCGTTTGGGCAATGTGGCACCAACTTTTGCCAACACAGATTCGAAAGCATCACTTGCGGTTTCGTGGGGCACTACAGGCCATCCTTCAAAAGGAGTGTTAACACGGGCCAGTTTTTCGGGGCCATCCATCCCTAACCAGTTGTTTTCGGTTACTTCTTTACTGCCATCCATAATGTTACCGGCAACATACCATTTGCCCGGGCGGTTTTGAGCCTTGGGGTACCAGCCACCTTCGGCCCATGCATTGCCGGGTGAATACATGCTGCGTTGTTCGATGCGGGCAAAAGTAGCACGCATATTGGGAATTGTGCCAGGGCCTGGTTTATAGTAATTGTTTATATAGTTGACCAAAGACGTTTCGTCGCCTCCGTCCACGGTACGATGGCGCCAGTTAAAAACTACATTATTACGGAAATCGAACGCACCCGACATGCCGATGGATGGATTACGGGCGGTATTACAGGCAAAAAGGTTATGATGAAATGTTGAAGGGTTTCCTCCCCAGGTGCCACCGAAAGCATGATGACGGGCATCCAAGGCTTCGCTGGATATTGACCATTGGATGGTAATGTTTTGGGCTGGGTCTTTAATTTGAGTGGTTCCGTCCAAAGAAGGCCTCATGTGCCTGTAAAGTGAAATGTTTTCGTCCATACCCCAACTGGCCGAACAATGGTCAATGATGATATGATGGAAGGGATTACCTCCAATGTTGTCATCCCCTTGTCCACCTGTAGGAATTCCACGGCGCACACGGATATGCCGTACAATGACATTGTATGTGTTAATATTCAGTGTCCCGGCTATGCAAATACCGTCACCGGGAGCTGACTGACCGGCAATGGTAATGTCGGGATTGTTAATATTCAGGTCGTCGTTAATTTTGATTGTACCTGCAACCCTGAACACGACGATGCGGGGGCCATCAGCTTCGAGTGCTGAGCGCAGGCTGCCAGGGCCGCTGTCGTTGAGGTTTGTAACTGCAATTACTTTACCACCACGTCCACCGGAGGTAAACATACCAGCACCCCATGCGCCGGGAAAAGCAGGAATTACGCCTTCGGGCAATCGTGGCGGATGCGGGGGGATTTGACCGGTTTCGATGGGTTGGGCAGCGTTAGTAACATTCTGCGCATTGACGTTCGCTATCAAGCATAGAAAAGCGAAAAACAGTAAACTAGTTTTGAAGATTCGATAGTTTGTAATCATAGTGATATTGGTTAGAAATTATAAAAAAATAGTGTTTAAATATTGCACATGTAGTGAGGACGGTTTAGTGTAGTTATGGCATCTCAAATTCTGTACCAAGTTTTTGTTTATCCAATCGAACATGATGTTTTATATAATAAGCTATCTTGCCGCATTATTCATTATACTTAATAATCGGTTAAACAGAATTGCAACAAACATGAAGCTTATTATTAATAAGGTAACAGAAGGGATTTATAAGTACCGTAATATATTGCTCCTCATTATTATTTCTTTGTTTATTTTCTTTGTTAATTTTTTTCTGAAATTCAGGAACATATTTTAGTAATAAGAGAGATACCCATGAAAACGACATACGCTCCTAAACAGACAACCACTCGCGGGCATATCGTTCAAATCAAAAACATTGAGATGTACTACGAGGAGTACGGAGTCGGAAAGCCGCTGGTACTCTTGCATG
>JAUZOO010000016.1 GCA_030706405.1 Bacteroidota bacterium
AACTCCCCTGCGATTTGTTGTGATTTGCTTTCAGATTGTATCTTTGAAATACTGGCTTACACCCAAAGATCATAACCTTTAAATCCGTCCACAGTTGTGATTTGCTTTCAGATTGTATCTTTGAAATACTGGCTTACACCATATTTTTCATAGCTGCGGTTGCTTTTGCAGTTGTGATTTGCTTTCAGATTGTATCTTTGAAATACTGGCTTACACCTGTAGTTTTTGAATCGTTCTATCGCCGCCCGTTGTGATTTGCTTTCAGATTGTATCTTTGAAATACTGGCTTACACCACATATCAGTTATTTAATGACCCGAAGCATGTTGTGATTTGCTTTCAGATTGTATCTTTGAAATACTGGCTTACACCATCAGTAAAATATTCAGTGTATATCAATCCGTTGTGATTTGCTTTCAGATTGTATCTTTGAAATACTGGCTTACACCAAGGACGACCCTAACGAAATGAAGGTTTTCGTTGTGATTTGCTTTCAGATTGTATCTTTGAAATACTGGCTTACACCAATAAATCAAACTACAAGTTATCAATTTAAGTTGTGATTTGCTTTCAGATTGTATCTTTGAAATACTGGCTTACACCCCATCAACGCATTATTGGGCGTTTACAGAAGTTGTGATTTGCTTTCAGATTGTATCTTTGAAATACTGGCTTACACCCAAATGTTGCGCCAGTTTTAAGGTTTACTGGTTGTGATTTGCTTTCAGATTGTATCTTTGAAATACTGGCTTACACCGCTTGGATTGAAGATTACCGAAGCCTTTATGTTGTGATTTGCTTTCAGATTGTATCTTTGAAATACTGGCTTACACCACGGAGGGTTAAACGGGTTTGATGACCGTAGTTGTGATTTGCTTTCAGATTGTATCTTTGAAATACTGGCTTACACCAGTGCTTTATAATATCCAAAAGAACCAGCCGTTGTGATTTGCTTTCAGATTGTATCTTTGAAATACTGGCTTACACCTAAAGCTCAGACAGGTATCGACGGTAAACGGTTGTGATTTGCTTTCAGATTGTATCTTTGAAATACTGGCTTACACCTCTTATGATGTTGATGATTTTCTGTATTGTGTTGTGATTTGCTTTCAGATTGTATCTTTGAAATACTGGCTTACACCCTAAATGCAAGTAATATATTCACTTTATTAGTTGTGATTTGCTTTCAGATTGTATCTTTGAAATACTGGCTTACACCAAAACCTCCAGCGAGGAAACGCGGCACGTTGTTGTGATTTGCTTTCAGATTGTATCTTTGAAATACTGGCTTACACCTTCAGCACCTTTGTTTCCGTCGGTGTTATCGTTGTGATTTGCTTTCAGATTGTATCTTTGAAATACTGGCTTACACCTAAATCTAGATATTTATAGATGTTATTTTAGTTGTGATTTGCTTTCAGATTGTATCTTTGAAATACTGGCTTACACCATTTTTTTTGTACATTCGTACTTTAAACCAGTTGTGATTTGCTTTCAGATTGTATCTTTGAAATACTGGCTTACACCAGGTCTCTGATGAGAGGCACGGGCACATTAGTTGTGATTTGCTTTCAGATTGTATCTTTGAAATACTGGCTTACACCCACCTGCGTCAATATACTTGCTTCCGGAGGGTTGTGATTTGCTTTCAGATTGTATCTTTGAAATACTGGCTTACACCCTTTGCGTCCTCGTGTAATTGGCCATATTCGTTGTGATTTGCTTTCAGATTGTATCTTTGAAATACTGGCTTACACCTAATCCTAAAATTTCAGCATCAGCAAATTTGTTGTGATTTGCTTTCAGATTGTATCTTTGAAATACTGGCTTACACCTTAGTTGCTGTTTGCCCTTCATGTAAAAGCGTTGTGATTTGCTTTCAGATTGTATCTTTGAAATACTGGCTTACACCATTGCTTACAATCACGATTATTTAGGTCTAGTTGTGATTTGCTTTCAGATTGTATCTTTGAAATACTGGCTTACACCTAATGAAACAAACGAAGATTGGTTAAATTTGTTGTGATTTGCTTTCAGATTGTATCTTTGAAATACTGGCTTACACCAATCACAAAGTAGTATTGGAGCAGATGCTAGTTGTGATTTGCTTTCAGATTGTATCTTTGAAATACTGGCTTACACCAATTTATAGTATGATAATGATTTTTGCGTAGTTGTGATTTGCTTTCAGATTGTATCTTTGAAATACTGGCTTACACCTACCGCTAATAACTATTCGAATATTATCCCGTTGTGATTTGCTTTCAGATTGTATCTTTGAAATACTGGCTTACACCCAAGAAATAGTACGACAACTGCATTTAAAAGTTGTGATTTGCTTTCAGATTGTATCTTTGAAATACTGGCTTACACCATCCGCCAGATGTTGATTATTATCAAACAAGTTGTGATTTGCTTTCAGATTGTATCTTTGAAATACTGGCTTACACCTTGATAAATTTATCATTGCTGTTTGTGATAGTTGTGATTTGCTTTCAGATTGTATCTTTGAAATACTGGCTTACACCGCACGGCCGAAAAGGACTGGAAGAGGCTATGTTGTGAGTTGCTTTCAGATTGTATCTTTGAAATACTGGCTTACACCATTTAACTTCAGAACAAATATATTCTATTCGTTGTGATTTGCTTTCAGATTGTATCTTTGAAATACTGGCTTACACCAAATGCAAATGTTGGAAGCAAGCCACCATAGTTGTGATTTGATTTCAGATTGTATCTTTGAAATACTGGCTTACACCGATGTAATCACTCACATTTTCAGGTCGCTCGTTGTGATTTGCTTTCAGATTGTATCTTTGAAATACTGGCTTACACCTTTGGAATAATAGAAGCACTACGCCTAACAGTTGTGATTTGCTTTCAGATTGTATCTTTGAAATACTGGCTTACACCTCGACGCGTGAACGCCAAATACTATTTTCAGTTGTGATTTGCTTTCAGATTGTATCTTTGAAATACTGGCTTACACCCCGTCTTTATTTATCAATCCTTTGAAATTAGTTGTGATTTGCTTTCAGATTGTATCTTTGAAATACTGGCTTACACCATACCTATGGGTATGTTTTTATAAGTCAAATTTTTAAGTGTTAAAACAGAATTAAAAAAGGGTAGGTAAAGGGTAAGCCATAGCGAAAAGGGCTGGGATTTTATAATCCTAAGCCCTTTTTGCTTTTAAAAAAGCTCCAGTTGTTGTGGAGTATCGGGCCGCTCGGCAGGTTTGGCTTTATTAAACAGTTCCATCATCCCAAATTGTTTATCGGTAATGGTAAAAACAACCACATAACCCGTATCGGGCAAAAAACTTTTGGTCCGTTTTACATGCACGTCCGAATTTTCGCGGCTCGGGCAGCATCGCACATAGATTGAGTACTGAAACATCGTAAATCCATCTTTTATCAGGTTTTTACGAAATAAACCTGCCGCTCGTCGCTCGGCTTTGGTTTCAGTTGGCAGGTCAAAAAATACCATCACCCACATAATTCGATATGCGTTTAGGCGTTTAAACATCTACATTTCCGGATAAATTACCTTTCGGCTCTCGCCTAAAAAACATTTAGCCAGAGAGGCTGCCGATTGTTGTATGGCTAACATTAGCGGACTCGACTGTCCGTTGATCTGAACATCGATAACCGGAATGCTTAGCAATTGAGCTTTCAGTTCGCGGGTAAGTTCGTTTGCCTGTGGATTTTTGTCAACAATAGCCAAAACCTCTTTATCAACATAAGGACGGTATGGCTCCATAATATCGTCGGCCAGGCAATAGGCATTGTACCTGTTGCGATGAAAAATGCCCAATGTAACCAGTAGCCCCGAACCGGCAAGGGCCCGGGCGGTGATTGCCCGTAAAATGGCATATCCGTAGTTGAGCAGGTTGTTTGGAGAAGGGCCATCGGGGTCGCGCGAAAAAAACATATCTTCAGGAAAAAGATTCTGCCAGTAATATGCTGCCGCCCGGGCTTCGTGATTTGCGGCATCGCCCGACTTTACACTCGATGCCCAATGAAGCATATTGTCGTGTTTTATCTTTTTAGACTTAAGTATCGATGCCTGGTTTAATATTTTAGCCGTTATGGTTTGTGCCCAAAGTTGCTTTTTTAACGGCACACTAGCCTGCAACTGAGCCTCAAAGCGCTCCTGTTGCAAAGTGTTTCCATCGAGGTTCAGCATCATCCCCGTAGGCATGTGTTTATCGTCGCTGGTAATGATGGCACAATTATTTTCGAGTAACCGGTGCATCAGGTGATGTGTTATGGTTATTTGCGAATGATCGAGTATTACAACCCCAATATCTTCGATAGGGATTGTTGTTGTCCGGTCTTTTTCGGGGAGCATGCCGGCTCCGGGGATTTCAATCTGCAACTGATCGTTGAGACAACGCAGGTAAGCAGGGTTTCCAAAATAGAGAGTGCGTTTTATCATACTAAAAAATATGAAGCATAAAAAATAAGTTTATGACATAGATTAAGTTACATAAAACGAATTGTTTATGCAATAGCCTAGAGAGAAACGTTTAAGAATTTTTACAGGGAGCAAACAGTTGTTCCCAAGGCAAACGCATTTAGACTTTTTATTTACCACAAACGCATTTTTCTTTTCTTGCTTGATCAAGAAAAGAAACAAAAGAACTAACTACGTTGAAAGCACTACGTTCGGTCAAAGTGAAAATATATTTTCACTTTGCCTCTCACTTAAACGTGCTTTTCAAGACTTCGGCTGTTTCACTCAAAAAACTACGGATCAAAGGCTGAAATCGCCTAAACTCATGTCCTCGTTCCTCGGCCACTCAAACAAAGACGATTTTTAACCGCCTTTGTTCCTTGTTTTTTGGCTCACCAGCCAAGGTCGGTCCTACATTTCATCTCGACCGTCTTATAAAATTTCAAATGCGTTTGCCCTACAGTTGCTCCGTAGTAGGATATGAGTCTGACAAAGGTGTAATTATGGAGGCATCATATTTCTTTTCAGAAATTTGTTTTTTAAAATTTAATACATATTTTTAACTAATTATAAACCACAAACAACTTAGTTGCAATGCTTTCTATCGGTTTATAAATTACAAACACTAACATCAACGTTAATAAAATAAACGCATTAACAAGCGGAAGCCGAAAAGCTGATTAGAGTAGGCATGTTACTTTTATTTTCAATTACTTAATTTTTCAATTTATGAGTGTATTACACAAAATCAAAGCATGGTTGTACGACAACCCGCTTACCGAAGATCCCAACGACTTTGTAGCCAGGGTTAGTGCCGAACGCAGCCTTTCGGTACGCGAAATTTGCGAATCGGCTGTTAAACGTGGTGGTGCCGATGTTTCTGCGGCATCAATGGAACATAGCCTCAACCTTTTTCACAAAGAGATGGCTTACCTGCTGTGCGACGGTTATTCGGTAAACACCGAGTATTACCAGGCCTCCCCGCTGATTACGGGCGTATTTAACAGTCCCAAAGAAACATTCGACCCGGAGAATCACTCCATTTCATTCGCATTTAGACAGGGAGCTTTGTTGCGCAACGAATTATCGTCGGTTTCGGTCGATATTTTGGGCGTTGCCGAAAACGGCTCTTATATTGCCCAGGTGGTTGATGTAAAAACAGGCTCGGTAAACGATATTATAACCCCTGGCCGAAACCTGAAGGTTAAAGGTTCTAAAATTAAAGTAACTGGTGAGCACGAAGATGTTGGTATTTTCTTTATCAACCAATCGAATCTACAATCTACCAAAGTTGACCTCTCCGATATTGTTACCAACAAGCCCTCGGAGCTGATCATTGTAGTTCCAACCCTAACAGCTGGGTCGTATAAACTACAGGTGGCAACACAGTTTACCAACAGCCTTCTTTTAAAGGAACCCAGGTTTATTACTTCGGATAAAACTCTAACGGTTTCGTAATTATATTAACGCCTGTTAGCGGGAGGCACTACAACCCGTTAGTGTCACCCACTAACGGGCGTTAGCGTCACCCACTAACGTGTTGTAGTGGGTGACGCTAAAAATTTATTTAAGGCTACTCTTCTTCAAAACCGTAAACTACGAACCATCAATTCTAATTTTGGTATCCTTTTACACCAACAATTTCTCCCAGTCGATTTACTTTCAATTTCCAGCAACAATCTTTTATCATAACACCTTCGATAGATCTCTCCATTTTATTTAATGCTGAAAACTCCACTTTGTTGACAATTGTATTAGCTATATCATGACGGACAAAGAAACATTGTGAACCAGAGGAGCTAACAGCTTTATATATGTTATTCACTTGTTCTTTTGTTAAATTTCTAAAATTAACTAAATATGGTTTCTCCAATTCTTCAGGCGTTGGAACATAAACAAGATCATTAGGGGAAAGATAAAATAGCAATTGATATTCTTTTAAATTTTTAGGATCGATATAAGTTAGAGCTACCGATGATAAACCTTGTTTTTGGTTTTCAATCACAATATTTAAAGGAATAGTATCACAGATTCGTTTTCCATTTTCATCGGCATAGATGGCAAAAAACAAATTAGTTCCTTTAGCAGCTTCTACAAACTTTGATTTTTTGCTGCCTGTAACACCGACATTGAACTTTTTACCTTTGGGTTCGTAGGTACGCACTTTAGTAATGGGTTGATGAAATTTATTTCCATTAAGTGCTAATATATTTTCATTAAGATCGTCGATGCCATCGGAAGAAAAGGCCAATGACTCGGAAGGTATTATTTTCCCGCTTTCATCTTTTTGATTTTGGAATTTATCCTGATTGAGGTGCTTTAACAGTATTTTTTGAATGCCGGTATCGGTAATACTTTCTATCCGTTGTGCATTAAAACTGTCATCAAGGTTCACTCTTGAGGCTACATTATCACTATCGTAATAATAGATTTCAACTTTGGACACGTCTTTTTCATTCCATTTATTCTCATGGCCTTTAAAGTATTTTTGAATCTTCTTTTTGTCATCACCATTACTGATAAGCTCTTTAATTTTGGCTCTTAATGATTTATCGACTATCATATCGACATTATCAATGGCTACAGAAAGCAGTACTACTTTTTTAAACCGCAAAGTAATACTTCCGGAAACGGTATCCTTATGCATTGGTTTACGTATTGCCCAACTATCGCCTTTGGTTTGGGTGACCAATATTTTTTTGAGATTACCTTCCTCATCTTTTTGCCACTTCTGATATTTATTGACGGTTTTATTGATGACCCTCAAATTTTGTTTAAAACTAACGACAGTTGACAATAGCGCCTCGCGACTATCTTGGGTAAAAGTATCCCAAGGTTTTATAAACTCCTTTGCTACTGAAATGGTTTTACTAATTTGTTTTCCATTTACCGTTCTTACAATTTGTACATTTTCAATGCGCCTCAATTTCTTTCGTAAATCAAAACGGATTTCTTTTTTATCAGGCCGGGCATATTCGTTATTCAAATAATTAATATGGTTACGTGTGGCGCAGGCTATCACAAGAGCATCCATAGCATGATGGCGATGGTCAATACGTTTTTTGCTAAAGCCTTTTTGTAACTCCAACGGAATTTCGGTCTGAAACACCTTTTTCCCAGCTTTGTTAGTCCATTGCCCAAAGTTATTACTATTGGTAAGCGAATTTAATCGTTCAAAACGAGGGGTAATTATTTCGTTCCAAATATCGTTTAATCCCCAATCTTGTTTTAAAATGGTCGTAATACTACCATTGCTTGATAATACATTCTTTGAGGTGCTTTCTTGTTCGTCATTCTCGCGTACAATATTTGATAACAATCCTTTTACAACTTTACTAATATAACGGCTATCGTTCATTTGACGGGCAATGAATGAATCCGGAATGTCTTCCATCAGAAGCTTTTTCATTTTGCTTCTATTGCCGGCAAAACTCTTTTTCACATGTTCTTCGTAAGCATTGAGTGTCAATATGGATACTTCTTTTCCAAAACTTAGCTCAATCTTTTTACCGCTGTTGTTTTTTATGTATTCGTAAGCTGTGCAATTGTCTTTATCGGCATTTACCTCAGCTTCGCATATAACTTTATTGCTCAGCGAATCGTCAAAATATCGGGATTGGGGAATGATATGTTCTATCTGATAGGCTGGCGTAAAAAGTTTACTCAGAGGAATCATTTCGCCGGTATAAGGAGAGCAGTACCCTTGGTCCAGCCAAACTTTGTAACGGATTAATTCTGATTTGGAAGGCTGGGCGCTCTTTTTTATTTTCAAGATTTCGTCAGGGATTTCGTCAATTGAATTTAATACGCCTTCTTCATATATTTTAAGTATTTCCTGTTGGCTTGGCGAATAAGGACGAACATTTTCAATCGAATCATCATTAAGCATTTCGGACAGCAGGGCTTTGATACGGAGGTTCGTATTTTCATTCTCTGTAACTATATCGGACATTGCCTTGCGCTTATCTGCCGGATTTTTCATTTCGCGCCCCAGTTCAATATGTATTTCGCTAAAGAAATCAGGCTCACTATTGCCGTATTGTTTCCATATATCGCTTACCACCCGTAACGTTTCGGTGATTACCTGTTCTACAATTGGATTGCGGAGAGAATGTTGTTTGAATTCTTCGCGAAGGTACAGTTCAATATCTGTTGGAGTCCCCCACTTTTTAATATCTCCGGCTTCAGAATGCCTATCATAAACGATATAACAAGCTAACCAAACAGGGATATTTTGAAAATCTTCTATCGTATTAAAGTTAATTGCTTTTTCGCGCACTTGGGTTCTTATCTTTTCATCGACTTCTCCATTTAGAATTTTTAAAATTCTTTCTTTCGTATTAACATCAATGTTGGCTTCATTCCAATATTTTCCGCGCCGCATCAGCGACAATAACTTTTTAATAGCCTTAGCCGAATAAGAACCGTAATCTTTTTTAAATGGAGGAAACTTTTTAAAATTATCGACAAAATCGTCGCCCAGATTGTTTTTGTCGGCAAAGGTTTTCAATGCTTTTACAATGTCTACTTTGTCTTCAACCGAATATAAAATATGCCATAATGAGATTGTTTTCTCTTCGGTTAAAAAGCCTTCGGGAACACTGTTCACTTTGGATAAGCGATTTAGAATTTGAGCCCGGGTTTCATTGCATGGATAAATCTTATCCTCAACATAGTTCCAACGGTACTTTTCGGCATCTTTTTTAAGATTAAAAGCTGGATACTTCAAAAAAGCCTTTTGGTCAATTTCTTTCCTTTCGTTAAGCCAATCGTATAATATAGTCCAGTCTTCTTCTGTTTTTAAGAAATCTTTAGTAACATTTACATCTGTTTCGACTTTCCCATTCACCACTTTTTCTTTGGCATAAATCTTAAGGTTTTGAAGAAACTGCCATAATCTATATTCCTGAAATAATGGATGTGATTTGGCGATACATTTTAGTGGCTCTTCTTCTAATTTTCCTTCTTTCTTAAACCTGCGAACCTCGTACTGGCAATTGCTGATGAGCGATTTTTTGCTTTTCAGAGGGCGTTGATAAAAAATAATATCATTTACAAACAGATGTATAAAATCTTTATTGCCGATACTCGCCCTGTGGCTGTCATTGTATTCATAAAGTTCCTCTAAGCAAGCTTTATATAATTGGGGGTCGTTTAGCTCAGGATGAAATTCTTTTTGTTTTTCAAGAATGAGAATTAATTCTTCTTTGTAGAATTTACGTTCAATTGTCCTTACCAGTTTACCTTTTATTTTCTGGTGTGGATTTTGAAGCAACGTGTCGTAAATGTAGCAGCCTACTGTTTTATGACTTTGGTCTATATCTGCTTCGGTTTTTTTCTTGACTAATGTCCAGTCGTTTTCTTGAGGAGCCCTGAACGAACGTTTTTCTTTTCCTTCTTTATCCGTTTTCACATTTCCGTTTTCATCAATTTCGGTAGTGACAATAAAATCTTTGGTCTTGCCCACCCAATCTAATGGAGTTTTGCTGTTACGTCGATAAATCCATCCATTTTCGAGTATAACATTGTACCATATTCCATCTTTACCCTTTCTATCGCCACTGTCTACAACCTCAATCACTTTTAAAGAGTAAAATTCAACTAGTCTGTTCTTACTCTCATTATCTTCTTCATCTTCTCCCCGTAATTGATAATAACCTCTTTTCTGATTAAAATTTAATAACAACCACGCGAGTTCTCCTTTTTCGATTTTAGCAGATAACGCCTTTTTGCGTAAGTAATAGATAGTCCAATCGTAAGGTATCTTTTTATCATTCTCAAAAAGTTGGGGCTGACTTTCTCTGAAATCGTTGACCATTTCCATAAACGATGTAAAAAAAATGAACTCGCCTTTTTCTGTTTCCGGATTATTTCGATAGGTTAATTTCGGTTCAGAGTCGTCCAAAAACTGTCCCGGATTCTTATCAAAATCAATAGAACTACTATAATGAGAAGGAAGAAAGCCCAAAATATTTAAAATCCTGAGTAATCGTTCGCGTCGCAGAAGATTTCGCTCCCGTAGTCGTCGGATTCCTCTAAATCCAGTTCTTTCTGCTGTCTGTGAAATAGAGTTACCACGGTCAAACTCTCCTAAAATATCCTGAGACATTGGAATAATTCTGCTTCCCAATCCTAGTATTTCTTTTTTTTCGTCAGTTTCATTTACCAGCGCCCAACCAATTGAGTTAGTTCCTAAATCAAGCCCAAGAGTTATCTTCATGATATATTATTTTTTTATTTCATTATACTGTACAATTATAATAAAAATCTATATATTTGTATCAATTAAAATATGGAATAAATATATGTTCCAAACAGCCGTATCTGTTAAGAAGAACTCCAAAAACATATCTGAGAGTTGCACTTTTTTTTAATTAAACACCATGATTATATTGTATCATCTTTTGTACAGTATAAGTTGTGATTTGCTTCAAATTGTACTTCACACATGGTGTTTTTCTTTTTATTTAATTATATTTGCTTCTACAATTTGAAGCAAATCACAATAAGGATTATTCCGTTGTGAAAACATTTAAGGCGGCGCAAGTCGCCTTTTCTTTTACCCCTCCCCTTTCATTTTTGTTGAAGTCAATTCTTTTCCCCGTTACTTCTAACAATAATTTTAGTCTCATTTCGCGATAATAAATTATAACATAAAATTTTTGGCTTATCGGGCATAGCCCAATTTAACGCCATTACAGATAATCGTAAATGTTAGTTAAACAAAGCTCGACTACACTCTAAAAATAAATATTTTAAGCTCAAGCACATAATTAATGTCGATAATTTTTAAGACAATTTATGAACAGGTTTTAAAACCTGTCGGGGCTGAATCCTCCTCCTCAACAATCCCCTAATTTATTTATCTTTGCCCCCTTAATATAGGGTTTAGAAATGATTTCAGTTAATCAGCTTACGGTTCAGTTTGGAGGTGTTGACCTTTTTAAGGATGTGTCGTTCCTTATCAATCCTAAAGACAGGATTGGTTTGGTAGGAAAAAACGGGGCCGGAAAATCAACCATGTTGAAAATCCTTTGCGGGATGCAGCAACCGCAATCGGGCGAGGTAATTATCCCCGACGAGGCCAAAATTGGCTATCTTCCGCAGCAGATGATTCATCAGGACGGGAAAACCGTAATCGATGAAGCCCGCACCGCTTTCGACGAGGTTTTAAGTGTAGATAAACGCATCCACGAACTAAACCACGAGCTAAGCCTGCGCGAAGATTATGAAACACAGTCGTACCTCGACCTGATCCACGAAATCTCGGAGCTCTCCGACCGTTTCCATATCCTTGGTGGGGCCAGCATTGACGAATCGCTCGAACAGACGCTTCTTGGACTCGGTTTCTCCATGTCCGATTTTCACCGCCAAACGAAAGAGTTCAGCGGAGGATGGCGCATGCGTATCGAACTTGCCAAAATCCTGCTTCGCCGTCCCAACGTTTTATTGCTCGACGAGCCTACCAACCACCTCGACATCGAATCGATCCAATGGCTCGAAAACTATATCAAGGATTTCAGCGGGGCTGCGGTTATCATCTCGCACGATAAGGCTTTTCTCGACAACCTCACCACCCGCACCATCGAAATTTCGCTCGGAAAAATATACAATTACAAAGCGGCATATTCCGAATATGTTGAGCTTCGTAAGGAGCGCCGCGAACAACAGATGGCGGCCTACCTCAACCAGAAAAAGATGATTGAGGATACCGAAGATTTTATCGAACGTTTCCGTTACAAGGCCACTAAAGCCGTTCAGGTGCAGAGCCGCATTAAACAGCTCGACAAGGTGGAACGCCTCGAAGTTGACGAGGAAGACAACTCGGCCATCAACATTAAATTTCCACCAGCTCCACGCTCGGGCACCATCGTGGTTGAAGCCAAAGAAGCCAGCAAACGGTATGGCGAAAAACTTATCCTCGACAACATCGACTTTGTAATTGAACGGGGCGAAAAAGTAGCGTTTGTGGGTAAAAATGGCGAAGGGAAGTCGACTTTTTCCAAAATGATTATGGAAGAAATCGACTATACCGGTCATTGTAAAGTTGGGCACAACGTGTCCATCGGCTATTTTGCCCAAAATCAGGACGAGCTCATGGACGAGAACGCCACCGTTTTCGACACCATCGACCGCATTGCTGTGGGCGATATCCGCACTAAAATCCGCGACCTGCTTGGTGCATTCCTATTCCGGGGCGAGGAAGTAGACAAAAAGGTAAAGGTACTCTCCGGAGGCGAACGTTCGCGCCTGGCCATGGTTAAGCTATTGCTTCAACCTGTAAACCTGCTTATACTCGATGAGCCCACCAACCACCTGGATATGCGCTCGAAGGATATCCTGAAACAAGCCCTCCTGAATTTCGACGGTACGCTGATCTTGGTTTCGCACGACCGTGAATTTCTCGACGGACTGGTAGACAAGGTCTATGAATTCCGCGATCACAAGATAAAACAACACCTGGGAGGTATTTACGAATTTCTTCAGAAACGCAAACTCGAAAACTTTGCCGAACTAGAACGAAAAACCAAACCTGCAACCGAACAGGTAGAGAAAGAGGCTTCGGCTGTAAAGGTCGATTATCTCGAAAAGAAAGAGATGGACAAGGTTATCCGGAGAGTAAACCAACAGGTAGCCGCGGCCGAAAAGAAAATTGAAGAACTGGAAAAAGAACTCGACGACATTACTCACCTGCTTTCTAATCCCGATAAAATAGAAAAAGGTTCGGAAGAAAAGCTTTACATACGCCATGGTGAAGTCGAAAAATTACTCGAACAGGAGATGTCAAACTGGGAACAGCTGAACACCGAACTGGAAGGGTTAAAAGAACAGCGTTTCCAGAATTGACAGAAACTTCATCAAAAAAACTACCTTTGCAGACAAAAACTTATAAAAATCAAGACCATTGAGCCAGAATAACGATTTCATCTTTGGCATCCGTGCCATCCTCGAAGCCATCCGATCCGGAAAAGAAATTGACAAAGTATTGGTTCGCAAAGGACTGTCGGGTGAATTATTTCAGGAGTTGCTCACCGAGATGCGCGAATCAAAAATTCTGTTTCAACAGGTTCCCAACGAAAAGCTTGACCGCGTTACCCGCAAAAATCACCAAGGGGTTATCGCATTTATATCGCCCATCACCTATCAAAATATCGAGGAAATTGTTCCTGCATTATACGAAAAGGGGAAAGTTCCGTTTATCCTCGTACTCGACAGCCTTACCGACGTTCGCAACATTGGGGCTATAGCCCGTACTGCCGAATGTGCAGGAGTTGATGCCATTATTGTTCCCGAAAAAGGATCGGCTCAGATTAACGGCGACGCTATCAAAACTTCGGCCGGAGCCTTGCATTATATCCCCGTTTGCCGGGTTAAAAGTCTGAATTCGACAGTTCGCTTTTTAAAAGAAAGTGGTATCCGTACCATTGCAGCAACCGAAAAAGCTTCCGACACCTATTTCAACGTTGACATGAAAGAGCCTCTGGCCCTGATTATGGGCGCCGAGGACACCGGAATAAGCCTCGAATTACTCCGCTCAGCCGATCATCTTGTGCGTATCCCCATCTCCGGGCATATCGAATCGCTAAATGTATCAGCCGCCGCCTCGGTATTAATTTACGAAGCTGTAAAACAGCGGTTAGGATAAGGTTTCCTAAATCTTAGTCATCCCATTATAATCTTTTAACAGGATTACAGAATTAACAGGACATACAACATAGATATGTCAAATTCTGTAATCCTGTCTATATATTACAGTTTTCCTAACACTTTTTCCAACTGAATTCCTCGTGAGCCTTTAACCAGCACAAAACTTTGTCCAACAGGATTATCGTCAAGCCATTTGTTTAATTCATCAACGGTTAAAAAAGCTGTAAAACCATAATTCACCGACAACTCCTGGTACCATTTCCCGACCAATAAAACCTGTATATCAGCATATGTTGCCAAAATTTTCAGAATATTATCGTGCTCATTACGGGCTTCATCGCCAAGTTCGAGCATATCGCCAAGTATCACAACTTTTTTATCAGCCTTAATACTTGCAAAATTAAGGATAGCAGCCTCTGTACTCGAAGGATTGGCATTGTAGCAATCGAGCAATAACCGGTTCTTAGCGGTAATAGTAAGCTGCGAACGATTGTTTGTTGGCGTGTATTCCTCAATAGCTTTAGAAATAAGGCTTTCCGGGACGCCAAAATAAGTACCCACACAAACGGCTGCCAGAATATTCTCAAAATTATAACTACCTACAAGTTTCGATTTAAGCTGAATCTTTTTAACACCGGCATCTGATTTAATTTCGGCATCACCTTCCAAAAACGGGTCGGACGAAACAACATGTCCCCGGCAAAGCTCTCCCGTCATTGCTCCATAGGAAACCTTTTTTACATCCATCTGACCTGCCAACCCTGCCAATAATTCATTATCGGAATTATAAAAAACAATACCCTTATTCTCAACAAGGTAATCGTAGAGCTCCTTTTTCGTTTTAATTACTCCCTGAAACCCTCCAAAACCTTCCAGGTGAGCTTTCCCGATATTGGTAATGAGTCCAAAGTCCGGCTCTGCAATCTTGCATAATTGTTCTATTTCGTAAGGATGATTTGCCCCCATTTCCACAATACCGAACTCTGTATTAGCATTCATCGAAAGAAGTGTCAGTGGCACGCCAATATGATTATTCAAATTGCCCTGAGTAGCCCAAAGCTTAAACTTACGTTCGAGTACACAACGGATTAATTCTTTGGTGGTAGTCTTTCCGTTAGTGCCGGTTATTCCCAAAATTGGAATACCTAACTGTCTACGATGATAATTGGCAAGTTGCTGTAGGGTTTCCAAAGAGTCTTTAACCAACACAGTACGCTCATCAACATAAAACTCCTCATTGTCAATGATTACGAGAGCTGCCCCATTTTGCAAAGCCTGGGCTGCAAAAGCATTTCCGTCAAAACGCTCTCCCCGCAGGGCTACATAAATAGTACCCGGCTTAACCTGCCTGGAATCGGTAATTATTGACGGGTACTTTAAAAAATATTGATAAATAGTTTCTAATTCCATAGTAAATTATATTCCAATAAAAAAGGGGCATTTAGCCCCTTTTTATAATCTTGAGTAATCTTTTATTTTTTCTTTGCAGCTTTAGCATTTAAAAGGGTTGGAGAGCCAACACGAGTCATAGCGCAACGGAAACCTAAGTCATCCTTCGACTGGTCATCCTGAAGGAAACGACGGGTACGCGGATCTAACCAATAAGCTCTATCCCTCCAAGAACCACCTTTATAAACCCGAACATTATCGTTAATAAGGGTAGTCGACTTGTTATCGTACATTCTTTGAGAAGTTCCTTCTTTCTTATCGCCATCGGCGTTAGTATATTCAATACTTGAAGCATAATCACCATCCTTATAGTTACGATAATCTGATTTGGTATATCTTCTCCATTTCTGATTAGCTTCAGCATCGGTTACTGCTCTGTATTTCAAATGACCTAAGCTATCTTTTTGGGCAACGGTTCCATCTTCGTTACGAACAAGAGTCTTAAATTCATTACCACGGAAAGGACGGAATTCATCCATTTCTTCGTACGAAAGCGGACGATAAACATCCAACACCCATTCGTTTACGTTACCAGCCATACAATAGAGGCCATAATCATTAGGCCAATAAGAATTTACGGCTACCGTAATATCACCTTTATCGTTAAGAGCTCCGGCCGATCCCATCATGTCACCACGACCGCGAACGTAATTGGCTCGCATTTGGCCCATCTCTTTTTTATTACCATTACGCATATTGTGCCCATTCCAAGGGTAAATTTTACTTTCGTAAAGACGCTCATTGTAAGCATTTCCAACCAACCCAAGAGCAGCATATTCCCATTCAGCCTCGGTAGGAAGACGATATTTAGGAAGCAGTATACCATCTTCGAGTTTTGCGGTGGGGGTAGCTTCACCTGATTTAGCACTTTTTTTGCTTTGGTTAACAGCACCAACGTACTGACCAGCAAGATAGGCTTCGGTATTAAAGTTATCTTCAGCTTTTTGTTCCGGATTTATTTTAAGATATCCTTCTCGAATTAAACGTTGTTCGTTTACCCGGTCGGTACGCCACTGGCAATAATCATTAGCCTGAAGCCAGTTAACTCCAACTACAGGATAATCTTTATAGGCAGGGTGGCGTAAATAAGTTTCAACGTAAGGCTCGTTATACGCCAGTTCACTTCTCCATACTAAAGTGTCAGGCAAAGCCTTCTTATAAACATCCGGATAAGATGCATAAACCCTTGATATCCACCAAAGATATTCCAAATAATCGATATTCTTCACTTCGGTTTCGTCCATGTAAAATGAGCTGACCGTAACCCTGCGCTGAATATTATTCCAGTCGTGAGTTACATCTTGTTCCTGCCCCCCCATGGAGAATGTTCCACCTTCAATAAAAACCAAGCCCGGGCCGGTTTCCTGTTCTACGCCTTCTTTAACCTTAAAATTCCCGTTCTTAGGATCGTTATAGTTCCATCCGGTAGTAGAAGAAATACCATTGTTTTTTCCACCGCAAGACATTGATAATATTGTCAATACAGCAAGAAAAGAATAAAAACCAACCTTATATTTCATAACAAAAAAAGTTTATTTCAAAGATAGTTATTTTTGTTCGTCCAGTATAATTGTGTTTGCAATTATCGCTAAAATTTCGGACATTTTATAATCCTCAACTTTTTCTTCGGGTCATTATACTGAAAAAGATAAATAAAAGTTACCTCATGTGCCCCATAATTTCCTACTTGTTGATAAGTTTTAGGCATCCATAAATCATAGCTATAGTTTATCGACAGTCCGGAATTTGAATATCCCGCCAATAAAACCACCGTATTGAATTTTAAATCAAGGCTATTTCGTGTCCATACTCCTCCTCTAAAAGAAGAATAAACCACATTTGCCCCCCAACTTAAAAAATTATACGTTTTTTGAAACTGAGCCATTAATCCGGGCTGAAACAGTATTTTTTCCGATCCATATCTCACTTTTGGGGCTGGGTATTGTCCAAAAAGCTGAACGGTAAATCGACGTGGCGTTCGATAAATTTCCGAACCAGCGCCTTCATTAGGTTTCGTAATATGATGAACGGCAAGATTGACCTGATATTGTTCTTTAATAAAAAATGATGCGCCCGCCGAGAAATCGGAATAAAGTAACGATTCGGAAGGAATATATTCCTGGGCTCCCACACTCTGGTAAGGATCCTGATCGGGCAACGACAAGCCGGAAGCATCCAGCTTTTTCTGGACAAGTGAAGCCTGTAATCCCAGGTTTAGGTTTACATCCCTGGTTAGCTCAATTGGATAGCTATACATCACATCCACTGTATTTTTTGAGAACGCATTTCCTTGTCCATCCCTCGAAAGGCCAATACCAATCCCTCCGGCCAACGCTTTTACGTACTGATCGTAGGTCACGTAATAGCTAACATAGGCATTATTAATTCCCGGCCACTGATTACGGTAACCCGAAGTTAATCGCGGATAGGGCGTTATGCCGGCAAACGCCGGATTAAAATATAACTGACTGAACATTACCTGCGAAAAGACCATATCCTGTGCTGCCACACTCACCCCTCCTGCCAATTGACTAATGAGCAAGACAATACCTACAGCGGCAGCCCGATATCTGAAAAAAACTTTATACAACCCAGTCTTTGCTTAATTTATGGAGTAAAATTATACCCATTTCTTTAATTCACAAGTTACAAACCAAACATCGTCGATAATACCAATGTTTTCGACATCTACCCAAAGCTAAAAAACGCGAATATCAATCATATATTATAAAGGACAATATTTTACGAAGCTACAATAAGCATATATTTGTTTCCGTTATCAATAACAGGTAAATCTCCGGTTTCTTAAAACATGAACAAACTTAAAATAACCAAACATTTATTCATACTCTCATTCCTGTTTTTAATTTTCGGGTACGTTTCTGGCCAGGAAATATCGTTTTCTTGTGCTATAAAATGGTCAACTCCTTATGAAATGACAGACCCTTTTTCGGGGAATAACAACTTTTACTTCGCCTTTGAAAATGCCGTATATAACGATCCGACGAGCCGGCTTCCCTTTTATGAAGACAAAATAAAACTTCCAGACTCTAACCGGAAAAATTTTCAAGTTTCAATCTTACAACCATTTTACGAAGAAGTTCCGGCGTCGGATATTGGGAAAATATCCCCACTTCCGGACATCAACGATACCATATTAATAAACACCGCTTTGGTTACAGAACGAAAGGAGCCTTACCTCCGTTACTCTTTTATTCCCTTAAAGAGAAACAAGGTAACCGGAAAAGTTGAACGTTTAAAATATTTCACTCTTCGAATAACGCTCAATCAGTCTGTGATGCCGACAAAATCGACACAATCCACGTTGCGCTATGCTTCGCAGTCGGTACTCAACTCCGGAGATTGGTATAAATTTCAGGTTTCTCAAAGCGGGGTTTACCAGATTTCGTATCAAGATCTCAAAAATATTGGCGTTAAAAATCCGGAAAATGTACGGATTTACGGAAACGGAGGAAAATCGCTTCCCGAGATTTATTCAGGCAATGTACCCGACGACCTCAATGAAATTCCGGTGACAATGTTTACCGGACCAGATGGCATTTTTAATGATGGCGACTATATTATCTTCTACGCCGAAGGCCCTGTTACCTGGACCTACAATAAAACCAACGATAAATTCGCCCACCACAAAAATTCATTTGTCGACAAGGTTTCTTATTTTATCACCTCTGCCCCGGGAGGAAAACGAATTACTATCGCCGACAGCCCTTCCGGCAATTCAAATACAGAAGTAAATTCCTTTGACGGGCTCGATTATCACGAGGTAAATAGTTCAAACCTCATCCAATCGGGACAGGATTGGTATGGAGAAACTTTTGGGTCTCAATCTTATTATAATTTTTTATTCAAATTTCCCGGATTAATAAAAACCGAACCTGTAAAGTTTGAATCAAGAATTCTGGGGCGTTCCGACAACTCAACAACATTCAGTTTTGCACAGAACGGACAACTTTTCGGTTCTGTAAATATTAATCCTACAATAACCTCAAGCACGGTGGCCGACTACGCCAACATATCAACACTTAATCAATCATTTTCAACAAACTCTGAAAATATTACGATACAGGTATCTTACAACCAAAATGGAGACCCGGCAGCTGAAGGATGGCTCGACTACCTGAGGTTAAGAGTCCGGCAAAACCTCTCGATAAGCGCTACCCAACTTCTTTTCAGGGATACTCGCTCACTAGGACAAGACAATATCGCCACTTTCAAAATTTCCAATGCATATTCGAACCTTGTTGTCTGGAATATTTCCGATATCAATAATGTTACGCAAATGAACGGTCAAAACCAGAACAACATCTTTTCGTTTAAAGCTGCCGCCTCTGATTTGCAGGAATACATCGCCTTTGATCCTAAAAATGGATTGCTTTCCCCTGAATTTACAACAGACAACCAAATGATTGTTAACCAAAACCTGCATGGCTTAAAAAATAAAGATCTGATAATTGTAAGTCCTCCTGATTTTCAGGCTCAGGCTCAGGAATTGGCTGATTTACATGCACAAAACGACGGTTTATCCACTATTGTAGTGACCCCGTATCAAATTTATAACGAATTTTCTTCGGGAATGCCCGACCCTGCTGCAATTCGAAATTTCATGAAAATGCTTTACGACAGGGCTGCATCATCCTCGGAAGCTCCCAAATATTTACTGCTGTTTGGCGATGGCTCATACAACAACAAAAACTCCGGAACCACACTCAATCCCCAAAGCCTCATCATTACTTACGAAAGCAACAATTCACTATCGCCCTCGGATTCTTACGTTTCCGACGATTATTTTGGATTGCTCGATGATAATGAGGACATCAATTATGGGCTCCTCGATGTAGGTGTCGGACGGTTGCCTGTCGGAACTGTTGACCAGGCTAAGGACATTGTTGCCAAAATTAAAAAATATACCGCTGCTTCAAGTTTAGGCGACTGGCGCAACAATATCTGCTTTATTGCCGACGATGAAGACAATAACGTTCACATGCAACAGGCCGATTCCCTGACCAATATGGTAAAACGCGCAGCTCCGTTTCTTAATATCGAAAAAATTTACATCGATGCTTACCAACAAGTGTCTACTTCGATTGGTCAACGCTACCCGGAAGTCAATACGGCAATTACCAACCAGCTCAACCGGGGAACGTTAATCCTGAATTATACAGGACACGGCGGAGTACGAGGATTAGCCCAGGAACAGATTATGCGCCAGAATGAAGACATAAAAATGTGGCGAAATTCCAATTATCCTCTTTTCATTACAGCTACCTGCGATTTCAGCAGGTTCGACAATTTCGAGGAAACAACAGCAGGCGAAGACGTATTGCTCAATGCTAATGGCGGAGGTATAGGGCTTTTAACAACTACCCGGCTGGTTTATTCAGGCCCTAACTTTGTTCTAAATCAACAGTTTTACCGCCATGCTTTTGTTAAAACCGACGATAATCCCGCCTACCGGCTGGGCGATATTATGCGAAAAACCAAAAACACCTCAGGAGTCAACGTCAACAAACTATGTTTTACACTTTTGGGCGACCCGGCATTAAGCCTAAATATACCTAAATATAATATTATTACCGACAGCATTAATCACCATCCGGCAGGGCTGGCCGATACTCTAAAAGCATATGGAGAAGTCAATATTTACGGGCATATCGTGAATGAAAGCGGAAACCCCGTCAATACTTTTAACGGGATTGTTTATCCGGTAATTTTTGATAAAAACCGCAAAATAACCACACTCGCCAACGATGGATTCGACCCGTTTAACTTTTATCTTCAAAATAATGTACTTTACCGAGGACAGGCTTCGGTAAAAAATGGAACGTTTACGGTACAAACGTATTTGCCCAGAGACATTAATTATAACTTCGGTGCAGGACGCATCAGCTATTATGCTCAAAACAACACAACCGATGCCTCCGGATATTTTTCGGAAGTAACCATCGGAGGTATAACCACCAATACCATCTCCGATACCAGCGGACCTCAAATCTCCCTTTACATGAACGATACAACTTTTGTAAATGGTGGCATTACCAATTCAAGTCCTACCCTTTTGGCCAAAATATCAGACAACTTCGGAATAAATCCCGGAGGAAATAGTTTAGGGCACGACATTGTGGCAGTACTTGACAATGACACTAAAAACAGTTACATCTTAAACAGTTATTTACAAACCGAATTAAACAATATCAAAAAAGGTACGGTGCAGTTCAACTTCACGGGCATTACTCCGGGCGACCATGTAGTATCGTTTAAAGTCTGGGATATTTTTAATAATTCATCGCAGTCCGAATTAAAATTTAAAGTACTCGAGGGCAATAACCTACAGATAAGAAATACAGGAAATTACCCTAATCCGTTTACCGATCACACTTATTTCTTCTTCCAGCACAATCAGCCATCCGTTACCTTAGATGTAACGGTCGAAATCTTCAACCTCGCCGGCAGTAAAATAAAAGTACTGAATACAAGCATTTACCCTCCCGGATACACCTCTGAACCACTATTTTGGAACGGAGCTGACAATAATGGAAATAAAATTACGCCCGGCATATACTTATACCGTATCATTTTACGTTCTTTATCCGATACGGCAATAAGTGAAACAAAAAAACTGGTCGTAATAAATTGATAATTCCCAAAAAGTAAATAATTATATTTGTCGCACCTTTTAAGAAATCATGATGTCGAAGAAAACAACCATAAGTTCCTTTTTTATAATCTTTCTATTCGCTGTTAACATAAATGCGCAGACCTCCACCAACGGTCAGACAAACTATGTTGAAAGTGCTGTACCATTCTTAACTATAGCACCCGATTCAAGAGCAGGAGCAATGGGCGATGCAGGAGTTGCCACCTCTCCCGATATTAATTCGATGCATTGGAATCCAGCTAAATATGCTTTTATTGAGACTTCTTCAGGAATTTCAGTGTCGTATTCGCCCTGGCTTCGAAATCTTATCGGAGACATCAATCTTGCTTACCTTACCGGATACTACCGATTGAATCAACAGCAGGTAGTTGCGACAAGTCTTCGTTATTTCTCGCTTGGCGAAATTCCGTTTACTAATTCAAACTCAGAGCTTGAGCGAACAGTTAAACCCAATGAATTAGCCTTTGACGTAGCCTATTCACGCCTTTTCAGTGAAAAAATAAGTGGAGCTATCGCTTTTCGGTATATCCGTTCCGACCTTTCGCAGGGACAGATAGTACAAAACATTGAAACCAAAGCTGGGCAGGCTTTTGCTGCCGATTTAGCTGTTTATTATAATACTCCTCTTACCATTTCGGAGAAAAATAGTAAACTCGCATTAGGATTGGACATCTCAAACATTGGAACTAAAATTACCTATACCGACGAAAACCAAAAGGACTTTTTACCCACTAACCTCAGGCTTGGAGGAGCATTAACGGTAGATCTTGACCAATATAATACGGTTACATTTACTACGGATTTCAATAAACTTTTAATCCCCACAGGCCGATATTCCATTGATAACAACAATGTTATCACCAGAAACACTTCCAATATATCTGTAGTTTCCGGCATATTTCAGTCTTTCTCGGATGCTCCCGGAGGCTTAAAAGAAGAACTTCAGGAAATCACCTACTCTATTGGAGGAGAGTACTGGTATCGCAAACAGCTGGCTATTCGTGGAGGGTATTTCCATGAAAGCCCTAATAAGGGAAACCGTAAATTTTTCACCATGGGGGTTGGATTAAAACTCAACGTTATCGGTTTAGATTTTTCTTACCTTGTATCAAATAATAACAACCCGCTTGCCAGAACGCTTCGCTTCTCCATTTCCCTCGATTTCGACGGACTTAAGAAAACCAAAAGCATAAAATCATGAAATTCAGAGTAGGCTTCGGATTTGATGTACATCCTTTAGTTGAAGACCTCCCCTTTACCTTAGGAGGAATAAACGTACCACACAGCAAAGGAGCGTTAGGCCATTCGGATGCAGACACTTTAATCCATGCCATTTGCGACGCACTGCTCGGCGCAGCCAACCTCGGCGATATTGGACTTCACTTTCCTGACACTTCCGCCGAATTCAAAGGTATAGACAGCAAGATTCTGCTAAAAAAAACGGTACAACTGATTTACGAAAAAGGCTATTCGATTTCTAATATAGACACGACTATTTGTCTGCAACGACCTAAAATTAAACCGTTCATTCCGGATATGACAGCCATCTTGGCTAAAACTATGGTAATCCCGGAAGAAGATATTTCCATTAAAGCCACAACTACAGAAAAGCTCGGATTTGTTGGTCGCGAAGAAGGAATTTCGGCTTATGCTGTAGCCTTAATCACAAAAGAATAAGTATCTTGATCTTAATATCTCGTATAAACTGCGGTCACATTATCAATCCCCGAGCCATAATTAACCTTATAAGTCCAGTTAATGGTTTTATAATTAGCTGAAACCACTCCTGACCCATTAATCACATTACCATCTACGGTTTGAACAGGAATTGTAAAATTTAATCCGCTTATTTTCGCATATATTTTAAACCCATTCAGGTTATAAAAATTATCCAGCCAAACCTTTGTCGAATCTTTAGAATCTTTAGAAACATCAACCGAATACGTAGTTTGCCCGCCAAAAGCCTGACTTGTTTCTACACATTTCCATGTGTCCACAATGTTATCCCGAGGGTCGACGGGGTTATCCGATAGCTTTTCGCACGAAATCAAAACTAGGACAAACAAAACCAAAAACGCTCCGTTTCTGACATAATTTCCTGTTTTTCTTATGGTATGGAGTTTGTACATGACAAAACGGTTAAAAATGAATTTGGCGCAAAAATAGTACAGATTTAGTTTAACCTTCTTTTAAAATTGTAAATTTGAATATTAAACCTTTAAAACAATGAGACAGACAATCATCATTATTGGCGTAATCCTTGTATTAGCCTTATTAACAGTTGTTCCCATGTACAACTCGTACAACAAAATGGTAGTATATGACGAACAGGTAAAAGCATCCTGGTCGCAGGTTGAAAACGTTTATCAACGTCGACTCGATCTGATTCCCAATCTTGTAAACACCGTTAAAGGAGCCGCCAACTTCGAAAAAGAAACCCTTACGCAGGTTATGGAAGCTCGCGCAAAAGCAACCCAGGTTACCATTGACCCATCTAAAATGACAAAAGAAAACTTTGAGCAATATCAGGAAGCACAAGGCAAAGTAAGTTCGTCGTTATCGCGTCTTTTAGTGAGCGTTGAAAATTACCCGCAGCTAAGGGCTACCGAATCGTTCAAAGAATTGCAATCGCAGCTCGAAGGTACCGAAAATCGTATTGCTGTTGAACGCCGTAAATTCAGCGAACTGGTAATGGAGTACAACGCTTATATCCGCAAGTTCCCCAAAAACATTTATGCTTCGTGGTTTAACTTTAAGGAAAAACCATATTTCACTGCCGAAAAAGAAGCAGCCAAAGCCCCTACCGTGAAATTTTAAGCCATGAACATCAAAAACTTCCTGACCAAAGAACAAGAAGCGGCCATTGTTGCGGCTATTGTTAAAGCTGAAAAGGCCACGTCAGGCGAAATACGCGTTCATCTCGAAAGTTCCTGCAAAGAAAACGTGCTTGACCGCGCAGCTTATATGTTTAAAAAACTCGACATGCATAAAACAGCTCTCCGCAATGGGGTGCTGTTTTATCTTGCCGTAAACGACCGCAAATTTGCTATCCTCGGCGATGCTGGCATTAACGCCAAAGTTCCGGCCGATTTCTGGGATGCAGTTAAACGCTCCGTATTGCAACATTTTAGCCAACAAGACTTTAGTGGTGGACTTACAGAAGGAATCCTTATGACCGGCGAAAAGTTAAAAACTTTCTTCCCAATCCAGTCCGACGACACCAATGAATTACCCAACGAAATCTCTTTCGGAGTCTAACATGAAAAAAATTAAACAACACCTCAGGGCTATTATCTCTTTTACTTTCGTTGCCCTTCTTTTCCTGAACCCGTTTCTAGTTAACGGACAGAACGACATCCCTGCCCGTCCGGAACCGCCCAGGCTAGTTAACGACATGGCAGGACTCCTATCTGCGGAAGAGCAAACCGCTCTCGAACGGAAACTGGTAACCTACTATGATTCTACATCCACGCAGATTGCCATCGTTGTCGTAAAATCTCTAAACGGATACGACATAAACGATATGGCGGTTCGTATTGGACAGAAATGGGGTGTTGGTCAAAAAGGAAAGAACAACGGGATTGTCATCCTGATAAAACCAAAAATCAATAACGAAAATGGTAAAGTCTGTATTGTCAATGGTTACGGAGTAGAAGCGCTGGTTACCGATGCGCTCTCAAAACGCATTATCGAAAATGAAATAACCCCAGCCTTCAGAGAAGGACAATATTATCAGGGATTGAACAAGGCTACCAATGTTTTGTTTTCTCTCCTGAAGGGAGAATTCTCCGCCGACCAGTACATGGCCAAAAATAAAAAGAAAAAAAAAGGCACTTCTCCCCTAATACCCATTATCATCGTAATTATAATTATTATAATTGTTTCCAACAGACGGTCTCAAGGGCCACGAAGTTTCTCGCATGGTGGGGCCGATATTCCTTTCTGGATGTTAATGGGTGGAATGATGAATTCCGGCCGCTCTGGCAATGATTTTGGCGACTTCAACAGCGGCGGTGGAGATTTCGGAGGTTTTGGCGGAGGCGATTTTGGTGGAGGCGGTGCCAGCGGCGAATGGTAATACCGTTCTGCCAGCCCCTAAATTCCCATTAAAAAATAGTTTCTGTTAATGCTTTACCTAACCAACTAACCGGTTTTTATGAAACGTTTTCTGCTTTATTTCTTATTACTCTCGCTATCTGTACAGGCTTGCCATTCTCAGGGAATAACATTAAAAGTAGGAGTTACTCCCGACACAGCCCGTATTCGGATAGTTTTTGCCGGAGATATGATGGGACACGGGCCGCAAATCACAGCGGCATTCGACGATTCTTCAAAAACCTACAATTATCTTCCGGTTTTCGACTTTATCAGACAATATATTTCTTCGGCCGACCTTGCTGTTGCCAATTTAGAAGTTACCCTGGCCGGGCCTCCATATTCGGGCTATCCTCAATTCTCCAGTCCTGATGCTCTGGCCCGCGGTCTTAAAGATGTTGGTTTTGATATGCTGATTACTGCCAACAACCACGCCCTCGACCGCGGCAAACACGGTTTGGAACGAACCAATCGTATGCTCGACTCGCTCGGTATTCCTCATACCGGAACCTTCAAAGACCCTGCAGAAAAGAAAAAGCTAAATCCACTGTTCATTGAAAAAAACAAAATCAAACTGGCCTTTCTTAATTATACTTATGGAACTAACGGAATTGAAGTACAACGTCCTAATATTGTAAACTATATAGATACCACTGAAATCCGAAAAGATATACAAACCTGCCGCAATAAACCTGTCGATTTTATCATCGTTACCATCCACTGGGGAATTGAATACGAACGGATTCCGAACCGCGAGCAACTCAGAATGGCAGCATTTATCCAAAAATGCGGAGCAAATGCAATCATCGGGTCACACCCTCATGTTGTTCAGACGTATGAACGTCGAATTACCGGCTCCGACAGCATTAATTATTTCCCTGTAATATATTCGCTTGGCAACTTTGTTTCGAACCAACGCAACCGCTATTGCGACGGAGGCATCATCTTTGAGTTAAACATTGAAAAGGTCCATTCTACGTACGTAAAATCATGCGCCTACCTGCCGGTATGGGTTTATAAAGGAACTATCAACAAAAAAACTGCATACCGACTTATTGCTCCATACAACTTTGAAAAGGCGGCCAATGCTTTAAACCTTGATTCCACGGACCGAAGCAAGTGTCTTGAATTCTTTTCTGATACCCGTCAGCATTTGGGAAACCTCCAGGAAGTAAAAGGAACGCCCAACTTCTAAAACTAAAAAAGCCGGTCCTTATGAACCGGCTTTACAATATCAAGAACTCTGTAATTAGTTTGAAAATTCGCTTTCGGGGTTATCCACCAAAATACGTCCGCAATATTCACAAACGATAATTTTTTTACGACTCTTAATGTCAAGCTGACGTTGAGGCGGAATTTTATTAAAGCAACCACCGCAAGCATCGCGCTCTACAGTAACTACAGCTAAGCCATTACGGGCATTGTTACGAATCCGTTTGTACGCATTCAACAAACGATGCTCAATTTTATGCTCAATGTCCTCAGCCTGGGCCAATAAGTTTTCTTCTTCTTTTTGGGTATCGGAAACGATATCTTCCAGTTCCTTTTTCTTATTGTTAAGGTCGTGAGTTCTTTCGTCCAATGACTTTTGGGCGTGTTCAATTGCAGAACGCCGTTCGTTGGCTTGAGCTGTAAATTCGCGGATACGTTTTTCACAAAGCTCGATTTCAAGATTTTGGAATTCAATTTCTTTCGAAAGCGAATCGTACTCACGGTTATTCCGGACGTTATCTTGTTGTTCAGTGTATTTCTTAATCAATTCGTTAGCCGAAACGATTTCGTTCTTCTTATTCTGAACGGAAGTGTCGAGAGTCTTTATCTCGTCTTTATAATTTTGAATGCGGGTTTCCAAGCCTGCTATTTCATCTTCCAAATCCTGCACTTCAAGCGGAAGCTCACCACGAAGTATTTTAATTTTATCAATTCCAGAATGTACTTTCTGAAGTTGATACAATGCATTGAGTTTATCTTCAATAGAAAATTCAGTGGCGTCAGCTGCTTTGATTTTTTCCGATGTCATACTTTAGAAATAATTTATTGGATTGGTTTTTACTTTGGTAAAACGAATTGCAAAATTAGAGAAATTTTTTATAAGTATCTCATAAAAAATCTCAAGAGTGAACTGTTCACTTTCGAAATGTCCAATATCTGCAATAAGAATTTGATTATCAGTATCAAAAAACTGATGATATTTAAAATCGGCAGAGACAAATACATCCGCTCCAGCCCTTCGGGCATCGTTTAACAACGAACTTCCGCTACCTCCACATAAGGCAACCCTCGAAATTTTACGGTCCAGCAAGCGTGTATGGCGAACTACAGGCATCCGAAAAGCGCTTTTTACCAACCCAAGAAATTCCGTTCCATTCATGGGTGCACCTAAATTTCCCACAGCCCCAGCTCCCACCGAGGCAAGCTCATTGGCAAGCGGATAAATATCATAAGCCACCTCCTCGTAAGGATGAGCATTTATCATAGCCGATATTACAGCACTTTCGAGATATTTTGGAAAAATAGTTTCAATACGAGTTTCAGGTTCGGTATGCAGTACCCCTTTCTCGCCCACAAACGGATTGGCCTGTTCCGAAGCCCGGAAAGTTCCTTCACCGGAAAGATTGAAACTACAGCTATCATAAAGGCCAATGCTCCCAGCCCCGGCTTCAAATATGGCGGCGCGTACTTTTTCGGCATGCGAGTGTGGCACAAACGTTACGAGTTTACTTAACACCCCTCCGATAGGCTTGAGCACTTTCACGCCCAAAAGACCAAGTTTCTCTGCCATTCTGAAACTAACCCCGGCAGAGACGTTATCTATGTTGGTATGACACGCGTAAATAGCAATATCATGTTTAATGGCTTTGGCCACTACCCTTTCGATATAATTTCCACCGATAATCCGCTTTAACCCTCCAAAAATCAACGGGTGATGCGAAATTACCAAATTTACACCCAAAGTTATCGCTTCGTCGATAACCTCTTCGGTAATATCAACGGCAAGCAAAACACCCGTAACCTCCCTGAGAGGGTCGCCAATCTGCAAACCGCTGTTATCGTATGATTCCTGATATGATGTTGGGGCAAATGATTCGAGACAACGAGTTACGTCGTTTACTATCGACATATTTTGAAGATTAAGAAATTAAACAACGGCTCAGCCTATGTTTTCCTTAAGTTCAAGAAGCATCTTTCGTACTTCCTGAAGCGATTTTACAATTTCGAAATTATCATGAACGTCTTTTTTATTTTCTTTCAACTTCATCTGGGCACCTTTAAGCGTCATCCCGCGCTCTTTCACAAGATGAAATATCAGATGAAAATTATCAATATCATCCTTGGTGAAAAAACGATTCCCTTTCTTATTCTTCTTTGGTTTGATAATATCAAACTCTTTTTCCCAAAACCGGATAAGCGAAGTTTTAACATTAAACATCGCAGCCACCTCGCCAATGGTGTAATAAAGCTTCTCTACTTTTTTCTCTTTATAAGGCATACGGGAATCTCTAAATAAGATTAAACAATATCAGGAAACTATGCATTAATCAAATGTCTGACCCATACTCGACGAAATTTCAAGTACCTGATTGAAATCACTCGGAGTTAAATCATTAAAGTAAAAATAAGCCGGATTCTGGGGTTTTCCTCCCTTATGCACCTCGTAATGCAAGTGCGGACCTGTTGATAGCCCAGTGTTACCGACATACCCAACCAAATCGCCTCGTTTAACTTTTTGTCCTAAACGAACGTTAAACTGCTCAAGGTGGGCATATAAAGTTTCGTATCCAAAGCCATGGTTTATCAGCAGCTTATTGCCATAACCTGCATCACGGCCTTCTTCGGCAATTGTTCCATCAGCAGTGGCATAAACCGGGGTACCAACCGGAGCCGTAAAGTCCATCCCTTCGTGAAACTTCCGAATTTTATAAATCGGGTGAATACGCCATCCGTAACCGGAAGCCGTCTTCTTTAAATCTTTATTTGCAACAGGCTGAATATTGGGCGTACACATAAGCATCTGTCCCTTATATTTTGCCTTTGAAATTACCTCGTCAAACGATTTTGACTGAATATACATCCGTTTGGAAACGATATCGAGTTTTTTAGAAGTCTCTACCACCAACTGATTGTTGGTAGCTTTTTCCAGCTCTTCATACCGGTTTACCCCTCCAAACCCAGCCTCGCGTACGGAACGCGAAATCGGCTCTGCTTCAAAAACCACTCGATAGAGATTGTCGTCGCGCTGCTGCATATCGTCAAGAACCTTGGACATTTCATCCAATCGCTTTGTTGCTAACTCATACTGCAACTTCATTTGATCGTTCACCCGAATCAGCGCTTTTTCTTTGGGAGAGTTAAAGAAATACGAAAAAACGACGTAGTATATAATCGAAATAACTATACTTGCAGTGAAAAAGGTGAAGAATTTCAAAATCCAAGCTTTAAAACTGGTCTTAACTTTATCATAGCTAAGAGATTCGGGATTAAAGCGGTATTTTACTTTCATCAGCTGTGGTATTTACAATATAGGTATTTTATTCCAGATTGTGAATTCTCGAATCGAACAAAACTAATTCAAATTATTATTTTTGCAAAATTTTTGACAAGATTTATAAAATCGTACACGAATCAATAATAAATAACAACAAAATAAAATCGGAATATAACATGAATTCCTACGAAATCAGAAATGCGTTCTTGAAATTTTTTGAAGAAAAAGGACATAAAATCGTACCGTCCGCTCCGTTGGTTGTAAAAAACGACCCTACGCTGATGTTCACCAATGCCGGGATGAACCAGTTTAAAGATCTTTTTTTGGGCAACGAGCCTGCCAAATACCTGCGGATTGCCGACAGTCAGAAATGTTTACGCGTTTCGGGAAAGCATAACGACCTCGAAGAAGTAGGACACGACACGTATCACCACACCATGTTTGAAATGCTCGGAAACTGGTCGTTTGGCGACTATTTCAAGGCTGAAGCCATTGACTGGGGATGGGAGTTTTTGACCGAAGTTCTAAGAATAGATAAAAGCCGCCTTTATGTCACGGTTTTTGAAGGCAGCAACGAAGATGGTCTTGATATGGATACCGAGGCCTATGATCTGTGGCTGAAGCATGTTCCTGCCGACCGCATCATCAAAGGCAACAAAAAGGACAACTTCTGGGAGATGGGCGACCAAGGACCTTGCGGCCCATGTTCCGAAATCCACATTGACCTTCGTCCGGACGAAGAAATTGCTAAATTACCAGGACATGAACTTGTTAACGAAAGCCACCCACAGGTAATCGAAATCTGGAACTTAGTGTTCATGCAGTTCAACCGCAAGGCTTCCGGAGAACTAGAACCATTGCCGGCCCAACACGTTGATACCGGTATGGGTTTTGAACGCCTTTGTCGTGTTATTCAACACAAAACCTCGAATTACGACATCGACCTATTTCAGGTCATTATCAAAGAGATTGAAATAGCCACAAAATCAGAATATTACCAAAAGGAAGAAACCGACATCGCTATGCGGGTTATTGCCGACCACCTTCGGGCTATTTCGTTTGCCATTGCCGATGGCCAAATACCCTCCAACAACAAGGCTGGTTATGTAATCCGCCGTCTGCTGCGACGTGCCGTTCGCTATGGCTTTACCTTCTTAAATATGCGCGAGCCATTTATCTACTCTTTGGTTCCAGCCCTCATCCATGCCATGGGCGAGGCTTATCCCGAGCTAAAAGCACAGCAACAGCTCATACAACGTGTTATAAAAGAAGAAGAAGCATCGTTTTTGCGTACTCTCGAAACTGGTATCCGTCTTATCGAGCAAATTATGCAGAAAACCAAACAGGAAGGAGCTAACGTTGTAAGCGGAAAGGCAGCTTTTGAACTGTATGACACTTATGGCTTTCCGCTCGACCTTACCGAACTCATTCTTCGTGAAAACAACCTCAGCCTCAACGAAGAAGAGTTTAAAACAGAAATGGCTGCTCAAAAAAGCCGTTCGCGAGCTGCCGCAGCTGTTGATACCGAAGACTGGGTTTTCGTTTCCGACAGCGATTCATCTGAATTTGTAGGATACGACTTTACCGAAAGCGAGACCAATATTACCCGTTACCGCAAGGTTACCAGTAAAGGCAAAGAGTTGTACCATATTGTATTAAACACCACTCCATTTTACGGCGAAAGCGGCGGACAGATGGGAGATAAAGGCTGGCTCGAATCGGCCAACGAAAAGATCGAAATCCTCGACACCATCAAGGAAAACAACCTTTACATTCATATTTCAGATAAATTACCAGAAAATCCTGAAGCTAATTTCGTTGCACGAGTTGATGCAGAACGTCGCCAGCAGATACAGAACAACCATTCGGCCACTCACCTTTTACACAAAGCTCTCCGCGAAGTTTTAGGAACCCATGTGGAACAAAAAGGATCATTGGTTCATCCCGACTACCTGCGCTTTGACTTCTCGCACTTTCAAAAGATGACTGCCGAAGAAATTCGCCAGGTAGAACAAAAAGTAAACGCTGCTATCCGTGCCAATTCCGAGTTGGACGAAAAACGCTATTACCCCATTGAAGATGCCAAAAAACTTGGCGCTATGATGCTCTTTGGCGAAAAGTACGGAGAAAGCGTTCGCGTTATCCGTTTTGGCGAATCGGTTGAACTTTGTGGAGGAACTCACGTTCAGGCTACCGGAAATATTGGATCGTTCAAAATCGTATCGGAGGGAGCCATTGCAGCGGGTATTCGTCGTATTGAGGCCATCACAGGTAATAAAGTTGAAGAATTCATCAACGACCAACTTTCTATCATCCATAAGGTTAAGGAATTACTCAACAATCCTTCGGATATATTGAAAGGACTTGAGCACAAGCTCAACGAGCACAACGCTTTACAAAAATCGTTGGATGCTTTACAAAAAGAACGTAATCAACAAACTGCCAAAGCCTTGACTTCAAAAGTTGAAACTATTGGCGGATTCAATTTTATTGCTGAAAAAATTTCGATTGACTCAGCCCAGAGTATTAAAGACTTAGCCTTCCAGATAAAAAATGAAATCAGTAACCTGGTATTAATTCTTGGAGCCGAAATTGACGGCAAAGCCAACCTTGCCGTAATGCTCTCCGAAAATCTAATTAAGGAAAAAAACCTGAACGCCGGGACTATCATTCGCGAAATTGCCAAAGAAGTAGAAGGGGGCGGCGGCGGTCAACCTTTCTTTGCCACTGCCGGAGGCAAGAAACCTGAAGGAATTGAAGCTGCGCTGGCTAAAGCAAAGGCTTTCATTGCAGGATAACCAATAAACTCCTATAAAAGAACAGTCATTTTGGAATCAAATCCGAAATGACTGTTCTTTTTTACGTTCATTCATTTTAAATAAAATCATGCTCCTTATCCTTATTTCTCCCCCCGAAACTATTTTACAGGAACATCAAATCCTAATTTCACTATTTAACCAAGGACTACAAATCTTTCATCTGCGGAAGCCTGATTACTCCGAGGCTGAGCTTGAAACGTACATCCTACAAATTCCGGAAGAATTTCACACCCGTATTGTAATCCATTCGCATTATCGGCTTGCATCGAAATACAACCTCAAAGGCATCCACCTTACGGAGAAAGTCAAAAATGGCGCATCGCTTAGCTTCATCCTTCAAAATTTGAACAACAAAAGCATTTCAGCATCTTTTCATGCAGCCGAAGAATTAACCCAAAGCTGCGGTAATTATAATTACATTTTTCTGAGTCCGATATTCGACAGTATTAGCAAATACGGATATAAAAGCCGGTTTAACCTCAACGAATTAAAACAATTACTGTCCACAATCTACCAACGCCCTCATCCGCCTCAAATAGTAGCATTAGGCGGCATTTCCGAGCAGAACATCCATTTAGTTAAAGAGGCTGGATTCAACGGCATTGCCCTGCTTGGAACTATTTGGCAAAGCTCCAATCCATTATCAGCGTTTCAGAAGGTACAAGCTGCTTTATAAACGACTTTCGTATTATCTTACAAAATAAGATTGGCAGTAACGCCGTCTCTAAGCGACAACATTACTGCCAATCAATTTATTCTAGGCTAAATCAAATTTTAATACCCATAAACAACACATCATCAATCTGTTCAAGCTCTCCCTTCCACATTTCGAAGTTCGATTTAATGAAGTTATATTGTTCGTCCATCGGTTTCTGGTAAATGTCATTCAACATGTTGCGCAACCGCACCATCTTAAACTTCTTGCCAAGAGAACCGCCGAACTGATCGGGGTAACCGTCGGAAAACATGTAAATCTGGTCGCCTTTTGAAAGTTGAAGTTCAACATCATCAAAAATCTTATTGTCCATTACTTGTCCACCAATAGAGCTACGGCTTCCCTTATAGCACAGCTGTTCACCGTTTTGATAAACAATAAAAGGCCTCATAGCCGAAGCAAACTTCGTTTTATAGGTTTTTAGGTTTATTTCGCAAACAATGATGTCCATCCCATCGTTAGGTTTTTCATTATCAGTATTTTGAGTAAGCGTAGCTTTTAGTTCATTATCGAGATGAAAAAGAATATCCGAGGGATTATTTACGCCTGGCCGGGAATAGATATCCTTAAGCAAGGTTGTTCCAATAATCGACATGAAAGCCCCAGGAACACCGTGTCCGGTTGAATCAGCACATACCACCAAAAGCCTGTCGGTATTAGGGATAATCTCAAACCAATAAAAGTCGCCGCTCACAATATCGCGCGGAGCATAATAAACAAAGCTTCCGGTAAAAATATGCTGAAGCTTTCGCATTGAGGGGAGGATGCTTGCCTGAATGCGTTGGGCATAATTAATAGAATCGGTGATGTCACGGTTTTTCAGTTCAATTTCTTCTTTTTGTGACCTTACCTCACGGGTACGCTCTTCAAGAAGCCGTTCGAGATATTCCTGAAAAGCCTTTTGTTTACGTTCCCTAAAACGGATAATAAAGTAAACAAAAGCTACCAGCGCAACAATGGCAAAGATTATAAACCACCATGTTTTCCAAAAAGGTTGACGTATTTTTACCTGAATGGTTATCGGTGCGGAGTAAACGCCGTCGCTGTTGCAAGCCCTTACCATAAAGGTATAATTCCCGTCGCTAAGGCGCGAGTATGGCGCAGTACGACTGGTTGATGGTTCGGACCATTCGGTATCAAAACCTTCCAGTTTATATTGATACGTTACCTGTTCGGGATTACTGTAATTCAACCCGATAAACTCAAATTTAACGCGGTAGTGCGAGTACGGTAAGACTATCTTTTTCGAAATATCATAAACCGAATCGTTAATAGTTACCGAAAGAATGTTTGCCAGAGGTAGAACTGTCGCTTTTTTATCTTTAGACGATTCATAAACAATTAACCCATCGGTAGTTCCGAAGAGTATATTTCCTTCGGCATTTTTCGAAATAGCATTGGGATTTATATCTCCGGAAATTGCCTCGGCTCCAAAAGTCCGTATTTTGCGGGTCTTGCTATTGATACGGCTCATTCCCAAACGGTGTCCGATCCATATATTCCCAGACATATCGGCAGTTATGGCGTAGCAATAATCTGATTTTAAGCCTTCTCGCGTTGTAAAATTATAAAAAGTATCTTTCATAAACTTGAAGATACCATTACCGGAGGTACCAGCCCACATATTTCCTTCAGCATCCTGAGCAAGCGAAGTAAATTCCAAATCGGCCCCACTTTTCAAGGTATAAGGCGGAATACTTGGGTTCAGAGAGAACACGGAACTGCTACGGGTTGCAATCCAAGGAATACCCTTAGAATCGATGAATATGTGGTTAATATCGTTGTATGGCAACCCTTCGGAAGTTGAAAAATGTTGTTGCTGGCCGGTAACAACGTTAAATTGATATACTCCGTTTTTGGTTCCCACGTATATGCTATTTCCGTATCCATTGATATGATTCACGGAATTGGCCAGCGAATTTTCGTTACGGAAGAATTTGACCGCCCTTTTGGAGCCCGTCTTTATTTGATAAACTCCGCTTTTATCGGTACCTATCCATAATGTTCCTTTACTATCAAGATAAAGCGAGGTAATATTATCTGCCGGAATTCCTGCCGAAGCTCCGAACATTTCCGTCGATTTTTCGAGCCCGGTTTTTATTCTAAGCAACCCGTTTTTACCACCAAGCCAATAGCCGTCTTTATCGTAGCATACGGCAAGAACATTATTATCCTTAAACTGATCTTTATAATTATAATAGACAAACGATTCATTCAGAAAATTGGCAATACCATTGCCGTAAGTGGCAACCCAGATATTGCCTTCCCGGTCCATAAAAGCATCTTTAATATAATCCTGACCAAGACCGTTCGTGGAGTTAAAGTTGACTAAATCCTTTATGAGTTGCCCCTTCTTTTGAACAACCTTGAACAATCCCTTTTCTTTGGTCGAAATCCATAGGTTTGATTGTTTATCCTCAAATACCGATTGTACATTTTCCTTTTCGATATGCAGGGTAGAACCAAAGTTTTCGACTATATATTTTCCCTTACCGGTAGCGGTAACCTTATACAAACCGGCATCTTCGGTTCCAACCCAGAAACTATTGGTTTTACCGCGTTTTACAATTTTATTGACTTTGCTCGGCGGAAACCCACTAATATTGGCAATAAATTTTATACCAGACGCATTTGCAGAGTATGAGTAAACTTTAAGTCCCTCATCGGTTCCCACCAAAAGTTCATTGCCTGAGGTAAGGTTCAGAGCATAGATCATGGCTCCCTGAAAAGGTTTATCCAGCTGTGTCCGTTTAAAATCTTTATCGATGATGATGATTCCCGAGCTTTGTGTTGCGGCCAGAATGTTCCGGTTTTCATCGGCAATAATGTCGGTAATGCTATTGTTTTGGTTTTCGGCAGGCTTTAAAACTTTAAACTTACGTCCATCATAAAAAACAATCGTACCATCATTATGTCCTACCCAAAGATTGTCGTCTTTATCTTTATAACTAATGTTGGCAACAGCTTCGGGAAGAGAATCTCTTTTGTTGATGTTATGCGTAAAATTGAACCCGTCAAAACGGCACAACCCGACTCCGGTAGCGGCCCAGATAAAGCCGTTTTTATCCTGGTTTATCGAATATACAAACGGATGGCAAATCCCCTTATCGAGTCCGAATTTTTGAAATTTAAACACCTGGGCTTTTACTGGGACGATCCCGGTTAAAATGCCCATCAAAAGAAAAGCGCCATACAGCGCTCTAAATTTCTTCATTGAAGCCTAGTTTTAAAAGATTATTATTTCTTTCTGACGCCAATCGAATACTTATACTTTGGCACCCCGCCAATCGGAACCGTATAGAAGCGAAGCAATTTTCCATATTGATTTCGAACGTTTATTACAACATTATTATTATGAACTGGCGGATTCTGTTTTTTTATAAACTGAAAATCGAGCGATGCATTTTTTTCCTCGGGTAAAACCATAAATTCGTCCTGTTTCCAATCGCCCTGATTAGAAACAGCAAGTTTCTTCTCTTTACGGACTGTGGAAACGACCCTGATCGTACCATCATCATCCCAGTCGTAATTGGCAACTCTGATGGAAACGGTCTTATCATCAACAAAAGGATAGATATGTGACACCTGCTTGGGGTTATCCCACATTCTGAAACAATATTCATAGGTAAAGGCGTTAGCACCTTCAATAGGCTTGTTTTCGGTTGGCGAAGAGCTTAGAAAATAGCGATACATGTTACCATCGTCTCCTTTGAGCCCGTCGCAAATCACTTTAAATATATAACCCGAAAATTCTTTTACATACTCTCCCTCAGAAGGGTTAAATGGCCCGAAAGTGTACCATTTATTGTCATATTGAGGATTGACTCCAAATTTTTTAGAGGCCATCATATTTCCGCTTTTATAATTACCCTTGGGTTCAGTCTCCTGTGCATCAGGATTTGTATAAGCTCCTTTTCCTCCAAATACATAATATATTTCCTCGGTATCCCAAGTTCCATTCATCTCGTCATTCAACCCCCCGGTATCGGGATCAAAAACACGGATATAAATTGGAGTTTTACAATTTTCAGGAATTATAAAGAAAAATGTCTGGGAAAAATCGTCATCGCCCCAGGTTTTATCAGCCTTAGGCCCAAATGTGACCAAAAAATTAATATTTTCCACTTCTGCAGGTACCGGCTGTGCCTTGGCTAAGCTACACCCAAGGATAAGCAGCAACAACATCCAAAAACCAAACTTTCTAACCTTTAAATACATGCCTGTTCTATTTTGTTTGATTATGCGATTTACTAAAAATTATCAATATACTTTAGTAAAAAATCACTTCAATGGTTTGATAACCCAAATATCCCGGTAACTGGCAACAACCGTCTTCTGCTGAGTAGCATCCTGACCTGTTACCCCAAGATAAATACGGTAAAGCCCGGGTTCTGCGAAGCTATGACTAAGACTTTTTCCCTGCCCCAGTTCACCATCACTAAAATCCCAATAATATTCCTGGGATTGCACTTCCGGCAAGTATGTCTTCGATGCATCAAAAAGCACTGGTTGCCCCACAATAACGGTATCCCTACAGGTAATGAAGGGTTGTTCCACATCCCGAACCGGAAAAAGATTGGCGGCCTGATTTTTATACAACTGGCCGGTCAACGTGTCGATTACATTAAGTTGTACAAGATAATCGCCTGGTTTTGCAAACGTATGCTCAACCTCAAGCGATTTGCCTCTGATTTTTGTTTTATCGCCAAAGTCCCACTCATAAAGGAACGAGGTGGTGTCGGTATTTATTGTACTTTGCTCAAAAAACTCATAAGTATACGTATTCTTTTCCTGAAGTTTAGCCTTGTTTACAAATACCGGGAAGTTCATTCTAAATTCAAAAATATCGGAAACCCTGTTGCGGTTGTTCCGGGTAGAGGAAATATATCCTTGTCGGTCAGTAGTATCTGCCGTATATGCAAAATCATCTTCGGGAGAATTGATGGGAGCCGGAAGAAGAATCGGCCGGGTCCATTTTCCGTTGACTTCCCGGCTATAATAAATATCCAATCCGCCCATCCCGTTTTTTCGGTTTGAGGCAAAATACAACCGCCCGTTAGAGCAATAAAAAGGATAAAGTTCATCGACAGCGGAGTTAATCTCAGGACCAAGATTCTTAGGCGTACTCCAACGGTTACGCACCAGATTGCATCCATAAATATCAAAGCCTCCAAAACCTCCTTTTCTATTTGAAATAAAGAACAACCTCTTACCATCGGCACTCAAATTAGGATGCCCGGTCATCGCATTAGGAGTATTATAAATAAACGGAGTTATTTGTCCCCAGCCATTACCGTTGGATACAGCCGTAAATATTCCTTCAAAATCAGGAGTATTCTGTGAAAACATCATAGTTTTCCCATTATTCCCAAAGGTAGCAGGGCCTTCGTGGTACTGAGTATTTATAACGTTTGAAAAAGATTCGGGAGTTCCCCATTTCTGATTGGCCTTCTTCCGGACAAAATAGAGATCGAGCAAAGAATGATTAGCCGAATCAACCCTGGAAATAAACAAACTGGGGGCACGGTTAGAGCAAAAAACGACTCCATCGTTATAAGGAACCGCTGCAAATTCATCGTATTCGCGCGTATTAAACGGAAGCGGAGAAACGGTATATAGGCTTTGTGCTAATGCCGGGGCAAACACACCGCCAACAAAAGCACTTAAAATTAATATCCGCTTAATCCAATTCTTCGTCATCCTTAAAAATATCGAGGGTTAACAGCATTTATTTTATAGCGAAACTCATAACGAAGCAATATTTCGTGGGAGCCACTGTTATAATGACTAACGTCGCCCAAAGAATAATCATATGAATAGCCAAAACGTATCTGATTATTTACCTGAAACTCAACCAGACCGACAATTGCACCCTGATTCCGGTACGATGCTCCCAGCCAAAGTTTATCATCCTTAAACATAATCAGATTGCAATTCAAATCGTACTGAAACGAAGAGTTTATCCGATAACGAATTAATGAAGAGGGCTTTACCTTAAAAAAATCGTTAATCCGAAAAAGCACTCCGCCCGAAAATAAAAAATTATAATTATTGACATCGTTGTAGGGCTTATATCCGTTATCCTCTTTCTGATAGCTAAGAAACTCAGGCACCGACGCCCCTAGAAACCATGTATTGGTGTTGTAATAAGCCCCGAAACCGAAATTAGGCAAAAAGCTTCCCGTGTTATTGTTAAATAAATCGTCCGGCTGAGAAGTGGTTATCTTCGAATCCGACTCTTTAAAGAAATTGAACCCGGCTTTTAAACCCAAGGCCAACTGCCCTGTTGCCACTTTAAAGCGGTAAGCATAGTTTGAATAAAAGCTAATATTATTTTGAACACCAATTTTTTCGTTAACAAACAAAACACCAAGTGCCATCGATTTATTGCGAAGCGGCATATGAGCGCTAAGCGTAGACGTTACCGGAGCCCCATCAAAACCAACCCATTGGTTCCGGTACATCACCGAAGCGCTAAGTACCTCGCGACTTCCGGCATAGGCAGGATTAATAACCAACCCGTTCAGCATATACTGGCTAAAAATAGGAAAGTGCTGACCATTGGCTACCACCGATATAAAAAGCATTATTATGATAAACGTTCTTTGCATATTATCTCCTGATTACCACAAATCCTTTATGAACGTGATTATCTGCTATTAGCACATAATAATACGTATCGTCCGGGAGTTTTTCACCATGTTTGCCGGTACCGTCCCAATCATTTTGGTAATTGCCCGACGAATAAACTTCGGTTCCCCAACGGGTGAATACCTTTAATTCTTTGGTTTTGGCATTTTCCAAACCTTCAATCACAAAATAATCATTTTTCCCGTCGTTATTGGGAGTAAAGCCTGTGTAACGGATTACATCAACCACTTCCACCACCACACTGTCTGTTACACTCGGGCAAACGCCATTAGTTATGGTCCAAAAAAATACATTATTGCCCATAGAAAGATTCTCGACTACGGACGTTGGACTTGTTGTTTCGCCGACAACCGGCCCTTCCAATTTTGCAGTCCACACACCAGACCCTACCAATGGAACAGGAGCATTTAAGTGAGTGGAAAATTTATAAACCAGTTTCTGATTTTCGCCAGCATCCGGATCTTTAGGTTGTTGATCTATCGAAATCAGAAAAGGAAGGCTATTGCTGAGGCAACAATCGTTAAGCCCTGATTTTACAACCCTTCTAAAAAATGTTGGCTGAGTTATAATTCCCGATGAATAATCCTGAACCTGAGCCCCTGAGATATTTTGCCAGGTTCCGCCAATAATGCTGTCTTGCCACAAGTAACGATAATCTCCAGCCAACCCTCCGGACATAACCCCTCCGGTAAGTTTCCCGGGAATATGCTGTTCGCAAACCTGCGCGCTTCCGGTAACCGTATTATTAACCAACGATGGCAAAACCTTTACTGTAACAATATTGGAATTGTCCGTACAAACCCCGGAGGTAACAATACAACGAATATACGTAGTATCAGTCAATGCCCCGAGCTGATAATTGGTTTGCAACCCGGTAACATCAATCCATGCAGGAGAGCTGTAATAATGCTTCTGCCATAAAAACGTATAGCTAGTGTTATCTCCACCGGTTAGTTGCCCCGAAGTGTGGGTAATGGTAACCGGTTTCTGTCCATAACAGATCGTCTGATTACTGCCAATAGTATTATTCTTAATTGCCGGTTGGACAGTTACTTTAGCCGCAACACAGGTATCCTTGCAACAATCATTAAGCCCGGAAGCTACTATTCTTCTGAAAAATGTAGTCGAAGTTAATATCCCGTTGGTATAATCTTTCTGAATAGCAGGCGACAGCGTTGTCCAACTGGCATTATCGCCGCTGGACTGCCACGAATAACGATAGGTTTTATCTCCACCGACCGGAGAGGTTCCTATAAAGGTAGCAGGAGCTGTACCCGAACAAATCGTTTGTCCGGAGATAAGGTTATTGCCAATTTTAGGAAGGGTAGTTATTTTTAGCGCTTTACTGGTATCTATGCAGGTTTCGTTGAGGCCGGAATAAACCATCCGTCTATAATAAATAGTATCGGTCAATGCGCCGGGCGAAAACGCTGCTGAAGTTCCGATATTAACCCAATGCAGGGAATCATCCGTACTTTGTTGCCATTTGTAATGATAAGCACCATCTCCTCCTGAAAGCGCCCCACTCTGAAGGCTGGTTGGGGTTGTTCCCGAGCAAATAATCTGAACCGGATTAAGAATATTTCCGGAAATACGGTTTAAAATCGTAATTTTTACGGTATCACTAATAACGGTACAAATATTATTAAGAACCTTTCGCCGGTAATAACGAGTTTCCTGATTAGAAGGAGTCGGGTATTCCTGAGACGTTTTATACAAACTGGAAACTGCATTCCAACTAGTTTTATCCGAACTTTCCTCCCATAAATAACCAATAGGACTTTTCGTATCGCCCCCGTAGGCAGCTGTACCTCTTATCTTTATTGGGGTTAATCCTTTACATACAATTGTATCAGGAGCTATAAGATTCGATTTTATTTCCGGAACAACATTAATAACAATCGACTTACTGGTATCTGTTGTAAAGCTCAATGGATCGTTAATCTTCGGAGATTTTACAATTCTGCGAAAATAAGTAGTATCGGTTAATGCCGGAGGAGCGTACGTTGTGTCAGTTGCCCCGATAATATTAGTCCACGCCTGATTTGGTTTGTTACGACTCTGCCATTGAAATGTGTAGGAACCGCCGCCGCCACGCGGCTTGGTAGCTTTAATCTTTGTTGGAGTATCCCTAAAACAAATAGTATCAGAATGATTTATAATCATATTGAAAAGAAACCCATTAAAAATAGGGTCAAGCTCCCCCAATACCCATCCTTCATTTCCGTTTGATTGTCCGGCAACACAATTTACAGGTATAGTCTGACCAGATTCTCCGGCAGCAAGATTCACATGTATAGCAGGAAGTTTTTGCCCTGAAACCCACAGAAAACCGCCGCCACCGCCGCCACCCTGACCTGAACAATGATTAGTATTTCCTCCGTTTCCTCCGCTTATACTAATAACGGTATCTCCCGTAACCTTTTCAAATGCTAGCATAACCGAACCACCGCCACCACCAGCCCCGGCCCCTGCATTATTTACTGCAGTACCTGGAACATTAGCACCATTGGCCGAAATAGAATAGCCATTTGTTTTCAGATGATAGGTTACCAAAAATATAATTCCGCCGCCATTTCCACCGCTTGTCCCGTCGTTAACCTGAAGTCCACGGCCTGCGCCGCCACCACCGCCCAAAAAAATACGGTCGCGGTAGGGTTCAATGGTTTTTCTTCCAAAATAATCAATTGTAAAATTCCCTCCGAGCCCGCCTAAGTTAGTATCGGTATTGGTCCATGTAGTACAACTTGAGGTACCTCCATAACCGCCTTGCCCAAATCCACCGCCGCCGCCGCCGCCGGAACCAATTCCATTTCCACCGCCGCCGCCGTTGCCCAAGTCTCCACGTCCACGGGTATATGGAAACGACGATGCAGCAAGGCTCTCGCCCTTTAATCCGGCACTATCTGAAGCTACATTAGTATAATTGCGCTGGTCGGGATAATTATAACAAGTACCGACACCTACAGTAGGCTCAGCTCCCCGAAAACCTTTACCGGAAACATCAATATTGCCATTTAACAACAGGGTGTCGTTAACGATCATAGCTAACACCCCCCCTTTGTTCCCATCCCAGGAAAGACAAGTCAGCCCCGCACTGGTTACTTTGGCATAATTGTATGACGGAACCCGCACAATTTGTACTGATTGTGAGGCATCATAAATATTTAACAAATTGGACCGAAATTTTATCTGATTACCTGTAACCGACTGTATCGCAACAAACTCATATCGCCCGGTATTGGCTATATTTTGTAATGCATTGACAATTTTCCCTTTGCTATTTAGAACCGGCAAAAATTCCGCCCCTTTCATTTGAATGACCAGAACAGTATCGCCCTCTCCAAAACCCGAAGCATTATCTACCGTTATTCCGTCTGTTCCCTGGAGACTTACCACCTTTGCATAACGGTTTATGACAACGGAAACAGGGGTTTGCGAAATCGCCGGAAAAAAACCGCTCACAATTAAAATAAATACTGTAATAAATCGATAAAACATACTCAAATTGGGCAATCTATAAGGTAAAGCTAAGGTGAACAAATATATAAATTATTAGTGAATTGATCTGTCTGGCTTATAAGTTTATGTAATTAAACACAACTCGTTTATTTATCATAAACCGGTAATCTGATAATAAAAGATGTCCCCTTATTTTCTTCCGTTTCATACGTAATCGTTCCGCCAGCACTGGTTACAATGCTTTTTACAATGGCAAGTCCCAAACCCATACCACTGGTTTTCGTTGTAAAATTTGGACTGAATATTTTTTTCCTCATTTCTTTGGGAATCCCTTTTCCATTGTCTTTTACATGCACTTCTACCATCTGATTACTAACGGTTACCGAGACTATTATAACAGGTCTTACATCTTTATCAACCGATTGAACAGCATTTTTAAACAGATTAATGAATACCCTGGAAATCTGCTCTTTATCCGCATAAACAAAAACCTCATAATCTGGGGAATGAATAACGAACTCAGCCTCATCGCTATCAAAAAGGGTTACAATATTGTTAATTTTTGCAACAAGATCGAGCTTATCACTAATGGCATTGGGCATCTTGGCAAAATTTGAAAACTCTGAAGCGATGGCCGAAAGTGTATCAATTTCGTCGATCAGCGTACGAGAAATACGGTTCAGATATTCTTCAAATCGCTCATTTTTATCCGACCATGCCCGTTGAAGATGCTGTACACTAAGCTTCATCGGTGTTAGCGGATTGTTAATTTCATGGGCTATCTGTTTGGCCATTTCGCGCCAGGCCGATTCCCTTTCCGACTTGGCTAACATCTCTATGCTTTTTTCGAGTTCGCTAACCATACGATTGTATTCGTTTACCAGTCCTCCGATTTCGTCGTTACTGTTGTATTCTATTTTTTCGTATTGCTGACCAAGCTTTATCTCGCTAAATTTCTTCTGAATAACCTGCAACGGCATGGTTATTTTGCGCGAAATAAAAACTGCAATTAAAATAGTGATTAACAAAAGTATAACATACACATTGACCGCAGCCACTACCATGGTAGATACTTCGCGGGCAAGTTCTTCCTGACGGGTAAAATATGGAAGGTTTAAATAAGCCAACAGCTTATTGTCCTTATTGTTAAACGGAGCATAAGCCGATATATATTTAAGGTTCCCTATCCGCTCATTATGAACTACCTCTGCCTTGGTTTCACTGGCCAATCGAGAAAACACTATCGGGTTTATTTTCGTTCCGACAAGCCCCTTATTAAAGATCTCGGGACGCGAAGTCGCGATCAGGTTACCATTAGGATCGTAAAGATTTATATCACTATAAAATACATTTGACAGGTTGATTAACAACTCATTAAGATATATACTCGGACCTATCTTCTGTTCCTGTACCAACCGATGTGTTAGCTCGATATAAACCGACTGTAATTTTTCGCTGAGCTGCTGGTGATTGGCGCGTTTATATTGCCTTACATTGAAATATATAGTTCCCCCTCCAATCAGCATCAACGATAGAAACAGCACGGCCATCATGGAATACTGAATCTTATTTTTGAAGTTAGGGATAAAACTGTTTCTTATCATCGAAAGATTATTCAACAGAATAATCAACGTAAGTACCATAAAATAAAGCACAAACGTATATGAGAAAGATACCGTTAAATCCAGAAAACTCACTAATGGGAGGCTGAGTACCATCAACGATTCACGGTTTACCCGATAAACCAGGTGGTCGTATCCGCCCATTCGTAGCTGAAAATATTCTCTTTTGCATTTCTCGAATAGGCTGGATGATAAATTGTACGAGAATGAGCCTGATTGCGAAATAAGCTTGCCTTTGTAATATTTGGCATATGAAAAATCTTTAGCCTTAGCAAAAGACGAAAACCGGTTATCGAGCAAGAGCTCCGGATAACCCAATTTTTCGCTTGCCAACTTGGATGCAATCTCTATAAAAATGGATATTGGATGAGCCCAACCCGGCGCATTAAATTCGAACCAACCCATATAACTGATCCGCCCGTTGGCATTATCAATGTAATAAAAATTAGTTTCAGGTATTTTTGTTCCCTTTTCTTTAATAATACCTCGGAAGAATTTGTAACAATCGGCATAGGTATTATCTGGTGGTTCGAGATAAATGCTGTCGCTTGGCGAACATATCGGAAATTGTTCCAGGTTATAACGTTCCAGGTAACTGCCAAAATAGTTTCGTTTAAGGTGTTCGTAAATCTTATTATTGTCCGGCACCTTTTTTCTGATCAACCCTATCAGGGTAGTATCCATGCCAATAGTCCCGTTAACCTCCCGAAGAATATATTCCGCAACCGGGTCGTGCTCATTCGACAGATTCGTCACCAAAACCTTCTTTTGATTCAGGTTGCGCACTGACGAAAATTTAGTCACCACAAAAACCGTGTATAACGCAAAAATTGCGGTTAGCAGAATAAGTACCGAGTAATTATATCCAGCGGTCAACTTAAGCCGCACATAAGACATTATCAAACAAACAATTACTACAAATAGAACACTTTCCGCATAGACTGTATTGCCTGTAACAACTAATGTTATTATCCACACAATGCTTACAGAGAGGATTATGTAGCTAAACTCGTTAAACGACATCCTATTGACAAACAACGAAATTATCCGGTCGAGAATAAAGGCAAGCGAAACCAGTAACAGCATAATAACCACGTACCCTATAAAACTGTAGATATCAAACAATAACAGTTTGTTAATCTCAAACGAAATAGTCGAATTCAGAATTATGTTCTGTATAAGGTAAATAATCCCCGAAAACATTACCCAAACAACAAGGATCAAACCAGCGGCCAGAGACAACAAATGCCAATTTTTTCGAGGAATTTCTGCTTTAATCTTAAAACATCTATAAAATAACAGAATAATAAAAAAGATACAAACTGCCCACAGCAACAAATCGCCCAGTGAAGGAACCAGCCACGAGGATGCAAACAATTGAGGTTTAAACAAATCCAACTCGCTAAACGTACGCGGGAGCTGCCATTTTAGGGCAACGAACCGAATCCCAATCAGCAGCAAAGAAACCAACGCAATGGTCGTGTTTCTTTTTCGCTCCGGCGAAACATCCCGAACCAATTTATAAACGAAGAATAGCGCTAATACCAACGCTAAAAAATACAGTAATGAAGGTATATAATACAATAAAAGAGCCGATTGCGGCGACGACGAAAAAATAAGCGAAAATAAATAGTGATTTTTAGAATCGAGAATTGGGGCACTTCCTTTAACCGGATGTTCCGAAAGTCTTACAGAAAACGGTAGTTTAAAGTCCTGCTGAAACTCGCCTGTTAAATATTTATTTTCATATTGGTACGATTTTTTAATCTGTACCAGCCCCACGACCACAAATCCCGGCACCTTTGATATAATAGGCATATACCGTCCGTTGGGCAAAAATAAAATAGCCTTACCAATTCCGCTTTTAGAGAATATATTACCAACAGGAGCCTCATTGTCGGACCAGAACCGCAACGTATCATTTTCGTAGATAAAAAGCGCCAAGCCGCGATGATCGAGCAAATCAATATATTTCGAAAACCGGGTATCGTAAGCGTTTATACCTTTAGCCCCGCGTCGTAATGCAAAGGAAACGTCCGATACTATGCTGGTTAACTCCCTTTCCTTATCCAGATATACCTTCTGGCAACGGCTGGCATACTGTTTGTTATCCTTATGAAACAGAACGTTATCCTGAATCAGTTTTCCGACCAGAACAACACCAAGAATAACAATGACATATTTCAGATAAATCCTATGCGACATCAGAATATCAATAAGTTAATGATGGTATGGTTCATTTTTTAAGATGGTCATAGCCCGGTAAAGCTGTTCCAAAAATATAAGCCTAACCATCTGATGCGAGAAAGTCATCCGCGAAAGCGAAATTTTATCGTTAGCGCGGGCGTACATTTCCTTCGAAAAACCATACGGGCCACCTATAACAAAAACCATGCTTTTTGTACTTTGAAGCATATGTTTTTGTAAAAATTGTGCAAACTCAGTCGACGAAAAGTTCTTACCGTTCTCGTCGAGCAAAACTATGGTATCGGCAGGCGACAAGGCATTCAGCAACAATTTGCCTTCCATATTCTTTTGTTGGTCGAAACTCAGGTTGGCAGTATTTTTTATTTCAGGAATCAGACGGCTTTCGAACGAAATATAATTCTTAAGCCGTTTTTCGTAAATAGACATTCCTTCCTTCAAATAATCTTCGGTCGTTTTTCCAATCACTAAAAAACTTGTCTTCACCCGTGTGTATATTAATGATGTGCTAAAATTACTAAGCTATTCGGGATTTTTAGCAAAGGTTGGGATTTTTGATTTATTTTGTGGTTTGGTTTTTGTAGGTAGTACTAACAATACGACGTTTCTTCGGGGCTGACCAAAATGCATAAAAATCAACGGCTTAAAGAAACGCTATACCAACCGGCGGATGGATTGCCTTTTCAATTACAATCTCCATGAAACCAATACAATAACTAAATTATTACAACCATGAGACCAATCAGATATACATTGCTGATACTGTTTTCGGTAAGCGTTTTCCTGCTGTCGTTCGAGATGGATCGTACGCCTTCGGTGCCCGACGAAATCTATTCCGCGCTGAGATCTGGAAATGCCCGGGATTTGGCTCAATATTTCAACGCGAATATCGAGCTGGCCATTCTTGATAAAGAAGAAGTGTACAGTAAAACGCAAGCCGAACAAATTTTAAAGGACTTCTTCTATAAACACTCTCCAACTGGCTTTACCAAACTTCACGAAGGCGGAAAAGACGCCTCGCGATATGTAATCGGAAAATTATCAACAACCAAGGGACAATACCGGATCTATTTTCTGATGAAAACCATTAACGGACAATTTGCTATACATCAATTCAGAATTGAAAATGACAATAATTGATTCACCTATCATCGATCAGTTTATCGAAAACGCCATCCTTGAGGATGTGGGCGACGGTGACCATACATCTTTGGCCACCATCCCCGAAACTGCTCAGGGACGCGCACAACTCATTGTAAAAGATAATGGAATCTTGGCCGGCGTTGACATTGCCTGCCGTATCTTCCAAAAATTCGACCCAACGGTTAAAATAGACATTTGGATTCCCGATGGCACTCGCGTACGATTTGGCGATATTGCGTTTATGGTTGAAGGCAAAGTGCTTACCATTCTGCAATGCGAACGACTGGTCCTCAATATCATGCAACGCATGAGCGGCGTAGCTACACAAACCCGCCGATACGTAGACTGTCTTAACGGATTAAAAACAAAAGTTCTTGACACCCGCAAAACCACTCCTGGCATGCGTTTGCTCGATAAATATGCGGTAAAACTTGGCGGCGGAGAAAACCACCGTATCGGGCTTTACGACATGATTCTTATTAAAGATAACCATATCGACTTTGCCGGAAGCATCGAAAACGCCGTTAACGAAGCTAAAGATTACCTTAAACGTCATAACAAGGATTTAAAGATTGAAGTTGAAGCCCGCAGCCTCGACGATGTCAAAAGGATCATGGCTCTTGGCGGTATTCAGCGCATCATGCTTGATAATTTTGATTTAGAAACAACCCACAAAGCCGTGCGGATGATTAATCACCAGTATGAAACAGAATCGTCGGGAGGTATTACCATCGACACTATGCGCGACTATGCCAAATGCGGCGTCGATTACATTTCGGTAGGCGCCCTCACCCACCAAATCCGCAGCCTTGACATGAGCCTGAAAGCAGTAAAATAATTCATGCACAATATTTGAAAAGTGGCACTAATCCTGAATTAGATGCCACTTTTTGTTTTAAACCCTTTCCGTTCATGTTTGTTTTAAAAACAAAAAAGCCATGCACGACCTGCGTCACATCCGAAGAGAATACCAATTAAAGGAACTATCGAAAGCCAGTGTTAACGCTGACCCGTTTTTACAATTCTCCGAATGGCTGAAGGAAGCCATCGACGCCAAAGTTCAGGACCCTACGGCAATGGTACTTTCCACAGTTTCGAATGAAGGTCGGCCGTCGTCGAGGGTGGTACTTTTAAAACAGGTTACCGACAACGGATTCGATTTTTTCACCAACTACCTCAGCAAAAAAGGTCAACAATTAAAAAATAAACCTTTTGCTTCGTTGCTTTTCTTCTGGAACGAACTGGAACGACAGGTACGGATTGAAGGCAAGATAACCCCCCTACCTACGAAAGAATCGGATGGATATTTTTTGAGCCGACCTTTGCAAAGCCAGATTGGGGCTTGGGCTTCGCCTCAAAGCTCTATTATTGAAGGTCGAAATGCTCTGGAAAACCGGGTAAAAGAGTTTGACAAAAAATTTAAAGTTGAAGCAATTTCCCGTCCTCCACATTGGGGAGGCTACCGACTGGAACCGGACTTATTCGAATTTTGGCAGGGCCGCGAAAGCCGCCTTCACGATCGTATCGAATACCTTAAATCGTCAGGAGGCTGGGAACATCACCGATTGGCTCCGTAATTGGCAACCATCAAATCTGTTCGAAAAAACATTCCATCAATAAAGATTCAACAACATCTCCGATTTCCGCTCTGCAAATTCAACTATCAGCATGTCCGGCTTTTCGCTATCGATAATCTGGAAGTAAACTTTCTCACTCCAAACAAAAGCGCTATGCGAAAAATCCTCGGCCAAAAAATTCCGCAACAACAGCGTAAACGAATCATGGAACATGAGCAGGCGCGGTTTAGATTTATCCATATTCCCATAAATAACAGTATGCTGATTATAGCTTCCGTTAACATAAAAATGCATGGGAATACGTTTAGGCTTTAACTTTATATCCTGGTCGGAAAGCTGACCGTTCATAAATATCAGGTCGGCCAAATCGCCGGTCCCCCTATTGGGCTGCATCGACAGGGTAAAATCATTAATCGTATAATACTGCTTCAACGGAATGCTTGAGCGCACGTTCCGAATAATATACTGATACCCTACAAAAGCACCCAACTCGTTCCAATGGCTGTCGGTCTTGGAATAAAGGTCGCAAGGGAAATGTTTCCGGGCATTGCGCATTACCGGACGTAAATCGATAAACGGTATCCCCGAAACGGCAAAAAGGCTGTCCACCTGGTCGGCGCGGGTAACCGGAGCCGCAGTATGCCTCATGTTATCAGGCAAAAATTCAGGATAAATAGTATGCTTGTTTGCGGCAAGTACGAACAACACCGGGATACCGCGCTTAGCCATCATTTCTTTAAAACCTTCGAGATTCTTCGATATTTTATTGAGTTCATCCTTCGTAAAATTAACGTATCCCCAATAGTCGTTAAGATTTTTCCCGTCCTTGTAATTATTGTAATAAAGCCAACCGTTTTTACCGACCACCACCATCGCTTTAGGCGAAGTATGAAAAACCCGGTAATCGATGATTGAGTTAATCCGAATAAACAACTTCCGAAGGCCAAAATGATCGTTAAACCACAGTTCAAAATGACGGATAAATAAATGAACATCGTCAATGCTCCGGCTCTTCAAAACAGGAGGAGGAACAGGTTTCCGTTTTTCGAGGTTTTCGGGTTCGTGTACAACGGACGTAATTTTCTGAAATGTCGGGAAGAACAGTAGCAACACAAAAACGACCGCCACCGTACGGTTGTACCATTTGCTTGTATGTTTTATTCTGCGTATCATGGCTTAAAAACGGAAATAGATGAACGGGTTGTACGTATTGGTGGATAGTATCACGGTACAAAGAATAAACAGGACAAATAAAAAGGTTGTGAAACCTGCCCGGTACAACGAAGTTACTGTAAGTTTTCCCTTTGTAGAGGCAAACGAAAGATTATCGCAGGCATTACGCAGACGCGTATAAACCGGCGTCGAAAATACAAAACCAAGTAACAACGCTAAACCTAATTTAAGGTTAAGCAGGGGAAGCAACTGTTCGGTACCTGTTCCGCTGGCACCGGCCATGGCTTTAAGGAACGCGATAGCTGCCGTGAGGTTGTCGGCACGGAAAAACACCCACCCGATAAGCACAATGATGAGCGTATAGCCATGTCTTAACACACGGGGCAACGCATCAACCAGCCTACCGAAACGCATACGCTCGAATACCAAAAAAAGCCCGTGCCACGCGCCCCAGATTACAAACGTCCAACTGGCGCCGTGCCATAATCCGCACAGAAAAAAGACGGCGAAAAGGTTGATATAAGTATGCCATTTGCCCTTGCGGTTTCCGCCCAGCGAGATGTACAGGTAATCCCTGAACCACGACGAGAGCGAGATGTGCCACCGCCGCCAAAATTCCTTGATAGATTTCGAAATATACGGGTAATTAAAGTTTTCGAGGAAGTCGAAGCCGAGCATCTTGCCCAAACCAATGGCCATATCGGAATATCCCGAAAAATCGAAATAAATCTGCAATGCATAACAGACAACGCCCAGCCAGGCCGAAGGTGCCGTTAACACTTGTCCGTTCATCTGAAAAACCTGGTCGGCAAGTAAAGCGACGTTATTAGCGATGAGTACTTTCTTGGCCAAACCAACAATAAACCGTTCGATACCTTCGGCAAAATGGCGGAAAGTAACTTGCCGGCTGTCGATCTGGTAAGCAACATCGCGGTAACGGACAATAGGGCCTGCAATAAGCTGCGGGAACAGGGCTTTGTACATCGAAAATCCGATGATGCTTTTCTGCGCCTTCACATCGCCACGGTAAACGTCGATGACATATGACAAGGCTTGAAACGTGAAGAACGAAATCCCGATGGGAAGATGGATGTTGGGAACCAAAAACTGTTTTCCGCTAAATACGATAAGATGGTTAAGATTATCGACCAGAAAACTGAAATATTTAAAGAACACGAGAAACCCCAGGTTGAAAACCAACGACAGGATAAACACGAACTTGGCCCATCCCACGGCTTCCTGCTTCTTGTATTTCTCAATTATCAACCCGAAAAACCAATTGAAAACCATGTACAGAATCATCACTATCACGTAACGACCTTCGCCCCAAAAGTAAAAAACCAAACTGGCAACCAGCAAGGTGAGGTTTCGCAGTTCCTTACGGATAGAAAAATACACCATCAGGAACAGCGGCAAAAAGAAAAACAGGAATATTACCGAACTGAAAACCATGCGCGGATATTATAAATATTAACAGCCCCCTAATCCCCCAAAGGGGACTAGGATAAGCGCTCAGCTAATTAAATTAATTGACCCAAACCTACGGCATTTTTTGAAAAGAGCCAAAAAAGAAAAATTAAGATAACGGAATCCTGCATGGCAAATGCGCCCCGTTACACGAAGTTCTGACTATGTCTGACTATCGTTGGACCATCTGCCTCCATCGCATTTGGCAAAACATAAATGCCAAACGCTATCCAAGATAGACCGCCGTAGCAAATATGTTCCAACAAAGCTAAAAGCCCCGACATTACTCGCCCTTGCAAAGTTTTAGCTCTCCTGCAAAAATTTTAGGCGTCCTGCAGGTTTTTTACCCGTCTGTATCCGTTTTTATGCCTCTGTAACGAAGTTTTACCATTCCTGCGGGTTATTTTGGCGTCCTGCGGGAAATTCGAGGCTTCCTGCAAGATTTTGAGGCTTCCTGCGGGATTTTTTACCCGTCCTTTTAAAGTTTTAGCCGTCCTGGCAGCAAGGACGGCCGTAATTCAAACTGCCCCTTTTTATTTTCTCCTTCAATTATTTCAACCATGTTTATTCCGCGAAGAAACCTAATCTATACCTCGATTTACATTCATTTTAGCTATTTTTAGCCTGCTAAAAACGAAACAATGTCAATCGTTCATAACCCGCAATTACAGTTAGCCCACGATTTTATAGAATATACCGGTCGCAATGTTTTCCTTACCGGGAAAGCAGGAACGGGCAAAACAACTTTCCTGCACAACCTTAAAATGCATTCGCCTAAACGGATGATTGTGGTTGCACCTACGGGTGTAGCGGCTATCAATGCCGGGGGCGTTACCATTCATTCGTTTTTTCAATTGTCGTTTGGGCCGCAAATACCTAACTCCAATTCGGGCGAAAACGGGCAGAACGCCGCTACGGCCAAGCGTTTCAGCCGCGAGAAGATAAACATCATCCGCAGCCTCGACCTTCTGGTGATCGACGAAATCAGTATGGTGCGTGCCGATCTTCTCGACGGTATCGACGAAGTATTACGGCGCTTTCGCAACCGCGACAAACCTTTTGGGGGCGTTCAACTGCTTATGATTGGCGACTTACAACAGCTCTCACCAGTGGTTAAGGACGACGAATGGGAACTCCTCAAACCGTATTACGAAACCATCTACTTTTTCAGCAGTCGCGCCCTGCGCCAAACACAGTTTGTAAGCATCGAGCTTAAACATATCTATCGCCAGAGCGACCATGTCTTTATCGATATGCTCAATAAAATCCGCGAAAACCGTATCGATGAAGAAACACTTCGCGAACTCAACAAACGTCATATTCCTAATTTTACATATAACGACGAGGACGGGTATATCACGCTCACTACCCATAATTCGCAAGCGCAAAACCTCAACGAGTTAAAGCTTGAAAAGTTAAAAACCAAGCCTCATACGTTTACGGCCAGCGTTCAGGGCGATTTCCCCGAATACTCCTACCCTACCGATCTGGAATTGACGTTAAAAGAAGGAGCTCAGGTTATGTTTGTAAAAAACGACTCGGCTTATCCCCGGCAATATTTTAATGGAAAAATCGGAAGGGTTGTCCGTATCGACGAAGATACGATCCGGGTACAATGCCCGGACGATAGTTTCGAGATTGCGGCCCAGCGCGTGCAATGGGAGAATGTTAAATATAGCATCGACGAAGAAACCAAAGAGATTAAAGAATCGATAGCCGGGACTTTCGAACAATTTCCGCTGAAACTGGCTTGGGCTATTACCATCCATAAAAGTCAGGGACTCACTTTTGAGCGTGCCATTATCGATGCCAAAGCGGCTTTTGCTCATGGACAGGTATATGTGGCCCTTAGTCGTTGCAAAACCATCGAAGGACTGGTACTGAGTTCGCCCGTGCTTCACCGGAGTATCATTAGCGACGCTACGGTACTCGGTTTTACTCAAAATGTAGAGCTTAACCCGCCTACGCACGATCAATTAATCGATAATCAGCATAAATATCAACGCGAACTACTTTTCGATGTGTTCGATTTCGGCACGATACGTCGCCGGCTGGGATATTGCATAAAACTGATGAACGAACACGCCACGAGTATCCACCTCAGCCTGCGCGATATTTTTAACAGGCTCAACGTTTCGGCAAAAGCTGATCTCAGCGATGTAGCCGCCAAATTCCAAAACCAGATTGTCCAGCTCACACAGGAAGATCCCGATGTAGAAGAAAACGCCACATTACAGGACCGCATTACTAAAGCGGCCGCGTATTTTTATGAAAAAACAGAAACCGGCCTGGTGTTCGAACTCAACCGTCTTTCCATCGACATCGACAACAAAGCCATCCGCAAATCGGTTTCCGAAGCCGTTGAACGGCTCTCCAACGAATCAACACAGAAGCTGGAAGCCTTTAAAGCCTGCCTTAACGGTTTTGTGGTGAAGGATTTTCTCAATGCCCGGGCAAAAGCGGCTATCGAAACGCCTGCGGCCAAAACTTCAGCAAAGACTACCGAACCGCGGGTTCCGTCCAACGTTACTCATCCTAAATTGTACATGGCCATCCGTAACTGGCGCAACAACAAAGCCGACGAGCTCAACGTTGAAACATACATGATACTTCCGACAAAATCGCTTATGGAACTTGTATCCAACCTTCCATCGTCGGCAGCTGAACTTAAAAAGATTAAGGGCTTTGGCGTTAAAAAAGTACAACAGTTTGGCGCCGAAATACTGGAAATCATCAACGATTATCTTATCGATAACAACATGGCATTTTCGATTGCGCAAGAACAGGAAGAGTCCGAAGAAACTACAAAGCCTCCAAAACCGGACACTAAGCTTCTCAGCTTCGAGCTGTTTAACGCCGGAAAAACTACGGAGGAGATTGCCCGCGAACGGGGACTTTCCATCATCACTATTGATGCACACCTGGGACATTACGTGGCATTAGGTCAAATCGACATACATCGGTTGGTGGCACCTGAAAAAGTAAAACGTATCACCAGCTATTTTCTCGAAAACCCGGGAGCAAAACTCACTCCAGCCAGGGATGCTCTCGGTGAAGATATATCGTATTCGGAACTAAAGTTTGTACAAAAATACATGAGCATCGAAAATCCATAACAACTCATTTGTAATGAAAAACCTTCTATCACTATTAACAATTATTCTTTGGGTGATATCTGCACAGGCACAGCCCAGGATGAATTTTGAAGTCGGACAAATAACGCCAACCCGCGAAACATCGGTACACGACCCGGTAATGATTAAGCAAGACAGCGTCTATTACCTCTTCTGCACAGGATGGGGCATCAGCATGTGGTCGTCTAAAGATTTTAAGAACTGGAAACGCGAGAAACCTATATTCGACAAGGCTCCTCAATGGGCCACGGAGGCTATTTCCGAATTCAAAGGCCACATCTGGGCTCCGGACATCAGCTATTTTAAGGGCCAATACTATTTGTATTACTCTGTTTCGGCTTTTGGAAAGAATACATCGTGCATCGGGCTGGCTACCAACAAAACCTTGCATACCAACAGTCCCGACTACCAATGGATTGACCATGGTAAAATAATCCAGTCGATACCCGGCATTACCAATTGGAACGCTATTGACCCTAATCTCATAACCGACAAGAAAGGAACACCATACCTGGTTTTCGGTTCGTTTTGGGACGGCATTAAACTTGCCCGGTTAAACCCCGATGCCATGAGCCTGGCGGATAGCATCAGCCTTCTACCCACCATTGCTACGCGTAAGAAAGACCCTGCAATTAAAGACAACCTCCCGGCCGTAGAGGGAAACCCTGTAGATGCCGGAGGAAATGCCATCGAAGCTCCTTTTATCTTCAAGAAAAACGGATTTTATTACCTTTTTGCCTCAATCGACTATTGTTGCAAAGGCGTTAACAGTACTTATAAAATGATTGTGGGACGCGCCAAAAGTTTAACCGGCCCTTATGTTGACAAAGAAGGCATCCCGCTAGCCAAGGGAGGCGGCTCCATTGTCCTGGCCGGAGATAAAGATTGGTATGGTGTGGGGCATAACGCCGTGGTCTCCTTCGACGGTATCGATTATCTCATTTTTCACGGTTACGATGCCAAAGATAATGGTCGTTCCAAACTTCGTATTGAGAAACTCTCTTGGCCTAAGGGTTGGCCCTTGGTTACAAAGTAATCTTTAATTCAATCGAATGTTACTAAACAAAATCAAAGCAGGCTACGAAGTATATATTTCGCAGCCCGCTTTGATTAATTTTTTCAACCTTTTTTATTTACCTCCCAGCCTTTCAATAATTGCACCGTCTATCTCCTTCATATCAAAAGGCTTTTGAAAGTATCTACTGATTAATCCGCTATTCAAATATTTTCGAATTTCAGGGGTAATTTCGTAACCGGTTAATATGTAAAAATAAATATGGGGATATAATTCTTTGGCCTTTAAAATAAATTCGAGGCCCGACATCTTCGGCATCCGCATATCGCTTATCACCACATCGACATCAGGCGTTTCCTGCAAAACAGATAACCCCGCCATTCCGGATTCGGCAGTAAACACAAAATATTTTTTCGCAAATATGCTTTTAAACAACATCAGGTTTAAAGGCTCATCGTCAACATAAAGAATTTTTATATTTCTCTCCATATTTCAACTTTTAAAAGCATGGCAAAGTAATAATAAATCGGGTTCCTTCATTTACTTTAGAGAAACATTGAATCGTCCCGCTGTGCTCGCAAATAATCCGCAGAGCAATGGAAAGTCCCAGACCAGTTCCCTTACCAGGTTCCTTGGTAGTAAAAAAGGGATCGAAAATATATTTAAGGTCGTCTTCTTTTATGCCTGGGCCGGTATCTGATATCGCAATTGATACGCTTTTGTTCTCGAGAGAAGTCTGTATCTTAATTATACCTTCCTCCGGTATTGCCTGAATTGCGTTTACCAAAATATTCAGCAAAGCCTGATGAATCTTTCCTTCATTTATTAAAACTTTCGGAATCCCGGCTTCATAATCTTTCTGTACCTCTATGCGGTTTTTATATTGATTATAAAGAATGGTAAGGCAATCTTCAATTACCTCATGGATATTACATTCTACAAACGGCAAATCATCGGACCGGCTATACCGGCTTAAACTTTTAACAATGCCGGTAGTACGACTTATCCCGGTGTTTATAGCGTCAAAATAAGGCACCAGTTCGTTGTAATCGTCAGCATATTTCTCCTTGATAAAGTTGTCGATTATGGCAGCTCCATTATAAATGTAGTTTATCGGATTGTTAATCTCATGAGCAACTCCGGCTATAAGAATACCCAACGACGCCATCTTTTCGGTCTGAACCAACTGCTCCTGAGCCTCTTTAAGTTTTTTAAGAGTCTGTTCCAGATTTTCACGCTCTTTGTTTAATTCGTCGTTGCTTGCCTGAAGTTTTTTTATAACCGACGCCAGTTCTTCGGTTCGTTCCCGTACCAACAACTCCAAGTGATTGCGATAATTTTGCAGCTCGTGTTCCGTTTTTTTCTTTTCGGTAACATCAATATTCGTTCGAAGTACAACCTTTTGCCCGTTAAGCTCAACAATATTAGCTGATACATATAAATTTACATCTTCGCCATTTCTGTCAGCGTAAGTTATTTCAATGTTATCGACATGGCCGCTGGAAATGAGTAGATCTTTAATAATTTCTTCGCCGGCTTCTTTAACACGGAGGCCGAGTTCACTCGGCTTTTTACCAATAATCAGTTCGGACGGCATTCCCAAGGCCTTATTAAAAGCCTTGTTAGTCATTATAAAACGCCCTTCCAGGCTGGAAAGCGTAATCGGGATAGGCGCCCGTTCCACCAGGGTCCTGAACAATTCGCGGCTTTGCCTTAAATCTTCCTCAGCCTTTACGCGATCGGTAACATCAACAATTATACCCCTTAAGCCCACAGGGACTTCATTTTCAGTTATCACACTGGTATAGATTTCTACCTGAATAACACTTCCATCTTTTTTCCGTGCAGAATAATGATTACGCTGTGAGGTCTCGCCCTTAAGCAGTTTTTGAATAATTTCCTGCACACGTAAATGATCTTCTGTGTCAATTACACTCCAAATAGACAATCCCATAACAACATCTTCTTCAGTATATCCAAAATGCTGGTAGCCTGACCGATTTACATACGACAGCCTCCCGTTTAAATCCGACTCATATACGGTTTGAGGCAAAAACTCGGTCATTTCGCGAAACTTACGTTCACTTTCAATTAACGCTTTTTCTATTTCTTTACGTCTTTCAATATCTTTTTGAACCCTGTCCTGCGCATTTTTGTTGATGGAATAAATATTATACCCCACTATGCCCATAAAAGCAAAAGAAACAGATACATCAATCAGATAATCCCAAAATTCTTTATTACTTAATCCCAAATCCGTCCTAAATGCTACTATGAATAGTAATAGGATTCCAATGTTAACTGCCGAATAAAGTAATATGGAATATTTTCGTTTCCCAACAAGCAGGGGAACCATTGCCATGGCTGCAAAAACATACACCACCGTATCAAGCCGGATTAAAAGCGTATCCTGTTCGAATATTACAATCAACCAGGTTACCATCATAACCAATACAGGAATGAGGTGGGCTGACAGGTTATAATGCCCCTTTATCAGCAACCGGAAACAGGAAAACACCGCGGCCCAACCAATGGTTAAGGGAAGTAATACCGTGATGTGCGATTTATCAGTGATATTGCTTAACGGATGGGTGATAAGCCGGAACAGGATAAGCAATGGAATGATGCATAATAGCAGGACACATAGATAAAATACAAATTTTGCCCGCTGTTGCGAAACAAAGTCAGAATCTTCATAAAACTTTAATAATCGGGGCAGTTTAATTTTATCCACGCTGTTGTATCTTTTACTATTACACACACATCTATTTGCTCATATTCAAACAAATATAAAAAACAGTTTATTCTGATAAACAATGGCAATTTATTAAAGTTTTTGGCAGAAGGGCTCTCTGCAAGGATAGTTTTACCTGCATTTTCAGGTAAAAAATACACGAAATTTGAGATTATTTTAAGAGCTAAAAAGCTACAATTAGCAACTATTTGTAAGTTACTTAGAAGAAGTTTTGATATAATAATCGAAAATATTTTCCAGTATTACGGCAACTGCCCCCATGATGCCCACACGCTGCCCCATTTCGGAAATAACCACAGATGATGGCTCCTTAAGCTGACGCATGCAATATGTATTTAGCGACTGCTGAATTGGCATAGTTATATACTCTCCGGCCTGGGCCATTCTTCCCCCAATAATAATTAGCTCAGGATTAAACAATTGAATCAAAATCGAAAGACCTTTACCCAAATTAAACCCAACTTCGCCAAGAATATTTATGGCGTACTGATCACCTTTGTTTGCAGCCTCCAGCACAAGCCTTGTTTCAACTTTATCATTATCTTCATCCGGAAGATTATGGGCTATTGAGGTTTTCCCGGCTTTTATACCTTCAAGAGCCAAACGCGAAAGCGCAATTGCTGAGGCAATAGTTTCGAGACAGCCTTGTTTGCCGCACTGGCACAAAATACCATTCTCTACCATTGGAATATGGCTTAACTCTCCGGCAAAACCAAGAGTGCCGCGGTAAAGCTTTCCATCTAGGATTAATCCCAAACCGATACCCCAGTCCCAGAAAACACTAAGCACGTCCTTCTTCCCTTTTGCCAGACCAAAGCGATATTCGGCCAAAGCCACAGCCTTCGCATCGTTCTCAATAAATACGGGGCGTTTAAACTTTTCCTGTAAAATTTTCCGAACAGGTTTCTCCTTAAAATTGAAATATGTATAATTGGCACCTTTGCGGGAATCGACTAAACCCGGCATACTAACCCCTACAGCAATAACCTTTAAGGGGTCGATGCCCGAAGCCGCGATCAGTTCCGTGGCATAATTATACAGTTTATCAATGGTATCCATACTGTTATCAAGAAGAAACGAATATGAACAAACCTCGGTAACATTAGCATTTTCCCCGTTAAATATGGCCATTTGGGTCTTATATTTCCCCATTTCGATAGCCAGCACATAAAAGGTATCATTCTTAACTCCATACAAATCAGGTTTTCTCCCGCCAATGGACTCTCCACGCCCCTGCTTTTCAATTAAACCAATGGTTGTCAATTCATTTAATATAGAAAATGAGCTCGGGGCACTTATCTTCAAATGACGGCAGATCTCCGAATTCGATTTTGGTCCACTGGAATACAAGTATTTAATAATCTTAAGTTCTTGTACAAACTTCTTTCTTTCGACCCCCGAAAGGTCCTCGGCATACTTGTTGTACCATTGTAAAAATTCCATAACTTTATAACCTAATGTGCGATTTTTATTCTTCCGTAAAACTAACAAAAAACCAATTAATCAACCACCCAACCAATGCTTTAATAAAATTTTAAAAAAAGAATCAGACTATTAATAAACTAATCTCCAAACAATGGTTCTATTCTAAAATTTTATCAAATAAGTTACCCACATGTTCCTCCAGCCCCGCCCTCTTTATGTGAGCTTTTGCCATGTTATCTAAAATTTGAAGCATTATCATTTGTTGTGAAAAATGCTGTTTCTGTACCATTAATCTCGCAGATTATCGATTTTATTTCCAAAAAACTTTTGATCGAGGTAATTTTATGACGTTTTAAATTAGGAAGGCCGCACACTCTGGTAAAATTTATTAGCACATGAAAACTATTCAATATTTCGCACATAAGTTTAAGCCCATCTCTCTGAAAGAGATAGATGGCGTAAAACTAATGGACCGGATTGACACCAAATTTATGTGTTCATCAAGCCTTATTCCTTCATTGCTCGAAATAGCTTGCGAATTTTACAGGATACTGGATATCGACGGGCTTCGGATAATGAACTACCAGACAAATTATTACGACACTGACAAATTTTCGATGTACCTCGACCATCAAAACGGAAAACTAAACCGCTTTAAAATCAGAGAACGGGAATATGTCGATTCTGAAATATCGTTTCTGGAAGTGAAATTTAAAAACAATAAAAACCGCACTATAAAATCGCGTATAAAACGCGATGTTCCGGGAACATCCATTACCATGCAGGAAAAATCATTTCTTGCCGAAAATTCACCCTATCCATCAAGCAGCCTCTCGTTTAAACTTAGCAATAGCTTTAAACGTATCACCTTAGCTAACCGGGACGAGCGAATAACCATTGATTTCGATATTAGTTTTTCAAACATTTGTGGCGATTACCTAACCATGCCTTCGGTTGCCATTATTGAAGTCAAACAAAAAGCCTACTCTCCCAATACACCAATTGGCCAAATCTTAAAATGGTTTAAGATTCCGCTTTCCGGAGGTAGTAAATATTGCATCGGGGTTGCCTCGCTTTATCCGGAGGTAAAATCCAACCGCATGAAGCCAATTTTCAAAACATTACATTCATTAAGCATGCAATCCTCTCCCGTTGAGTCCAAACTACCCGATTTAAAACTCGTAATGTCATAATAACCAAAACTAACAACCAATATTTATAATGAAAGGAATAAACGTCGCACAATTATCAGCACCCTCGCCCGATACCGACTTATCAAACGTAGGCCTTTTAGGTTCAGAAATAGTAAACGTCACCAACCTCACTGACCTTGTTTTACGTTTCGCCCTTAACTTTCTGGTCATCCTGATTATCGTCAGGGTATTATACTATCAATCAACACGTCGCAAGGATTACCTTTTCACATATATCCTTATAAGCAGTACCATTTTTCTGCTCTGCTTCATGCTGGCTAGTGTAAAGATGGGCATTGGCTTTGCCCTTGGACTTTTTGCCATATTCGGCATCATCCGGTACCGTACCATGTCGGTACCCATTCGCGAAATGACCTACCTGTTTGTTGTTATCGGGATAACCGTAATTAATGCCCTGTCCAACAATAAAGTAAGTCTGACCGAACTATTATTTTGCAACGGGCTCATCATTGGCATTATCTGGGCACTCGAAAGGGCTTGGTTCCTGAAACACGAATCGAGCAAGCTGATTATTTACGAGAAAATTGAACTCATTAAAAAAGAAAATTACGAACTACTTCTAGCCGATTTAAAAGAACGTACCGGACTGGAAATACACCGGGCAGAAGTGGGCAAAATTAATTTTCTGCGCGATACTGCCGAGGTCATCATCTATTATTACAACGGAATGACCAATGTTTTGCCGGAAGACAACTACAACGAAGTTCCGGATAACGACTGATAATTAACTTATTTCCAAAGCGAATGAAACAATTCTACCCACCATACAAAATCTTGTTTTTCATCTTATTGATTGTAGCTCCATTTAACGGCAACAACGCTAAAGCCAGTGTTAAGCACAACAAAAAGAGCAAAATCCATCATACAAGCACAAACCCTGATTACGAAAAAGTATTTCCTCAAAATAAGGTAAACCGTATCGATCTGGTTATTAAGCCCGAAGATTGGAATAAGATGATGGCCGAACTGCAAAAAAAATTTGGAGAACCCGGCAAGGGCCCCATGGGAGGAGGGCGGCATCCGTTTCCTGAAGGCGACTCATTGTTCGGTCCGGGTAAGCATCCGTTTCCAATGAAACCGAATGGTGCGCCTTTTCCTTCCGATGAAATTGATACCATAGAACACGAAGGAGGTTTCCCGGGAATGCATCCAGGCGGAGGTCCGGAATTTAATTTCTCAATGGATTCGTTACGCGGAGAAATGCATCCGCCAATGGGTGGACCTATGCCAATGCCTAACGACTTCCAACCGGCATACGTTCCCTGCACGCTCACTTTCGAAGGCAAAAAATGGGAAGCTGTAGGTTTCAGGCTAAAAGGCAATTCAAGCCTCATGGGATCGTGGACCAGAAACATAAAAAAGTTTCCTTTCCGCCTCGAATTCGACAAATATGCTGATTCCATTTCTAAGATTAAAGACCGTCGTTTTTACGGATTCCGAAAACTTTCCTTTTCCAACAACACCAACGACATGTCATTTATGCGGGAAAAGGTGACCAATGAAATTTTTCGCGAAGCCGGAGTTAAAGCCCCTAACTCCGCTTTCTACAGGGTATATATCGATTATGGTGATGGGCCGGTTTACTTCGGTCTTTACACTGCCCTTGAAATAGTAGAAGACACCATGCTTAAAAACCTTTTTGGCGACGAGTCCGGCAACTGCTATAAACCCGATGGCAAGGCAGCGTCCTTATCCGGAACATTCGATTCCGAATCGTTTGAGAAAAAAACCAATAAAAAAGATGGTGACTGGAGCGATGTGGAAAAACTTTTTTCGGTATTAAACGCCGACCTGCGCAAAACCGATCCGGCAAAATGGAAGTCACAACTCGAAGCGATTCTGGATGTTCCTGCATTTTTAAATTGGCTGGCCGTAAACTCCACTATCCAAAACTGGGACACGTATGGTCAGATGGCACACAATTACTATCTCTACAACAATCCGGCAACCCATAAACTGGTTTGGATACCGTGGGATAACAACGAAGCGCTTTCCGGAAACCGCGGCAATTCCGGCTCTTTATCGCATGCGAAGGTATCTGCCGGTTGGCCGTTAATCCGTTACCTGATGGATCAGCCCGAATATGTAGCGATGTACAAATCGTACATAAAATCTCTCATTACCAATGTTTTTGTTCCGGAACGAATGAAATTAAAGTATAACACATATTATAATCTCATATCGTCGTACGTGACAGGCGAAAACGGAGAAAAGCCCGGATATACGTATCTTTCATCGGATAAGGATTTTAGCAATGCCGTGGAGCAACTAAAAAAACATGTCGAAACCCGCAATCAGGCTGCGTTAAAATTTCTGGGACAATAAATCGTTGTCATTCAAAAATCAGACAACCAGGTTTTTATATTCGTAAATAGTATCACACAAATTTCACCTATATCTGATTAACAAATTGACTATAAATATATTTAACAAAATACATCTCAAAAAGAGATTACAAGCCAATGTATCCGAAATAACCATTTATGTTATTATTTGGCTATTTATCCTTTCAGGACCAATTTTCGTTTCCTCTTCGGAACATACTGTTAGGCTGTCGGATCATTTTCTGATAGATTGGCTGCGCATGCTTCCTGTTTTTGCACTATTCATAATCAATTCGGTATGGCTTATTCCCAAATTTTTATTCCGAAAAAAGACGAGCATATACGTTGCCAGCGCTTTCCTTCTAAGCCTTCTTTTCACATCCATTAATGACATAGCTTTCAACTACATAATACACAATACTGTTACCTTCGAAAAAATGAAACGTGAGGGACTCAGGCCCCTAACAGATGACTTTGGCAAGGAACAGCATTTTGCCCCACGTCAAAGCCCACAAACACAGGCCTACGACAATAGCCCAGGACGCATGGAGCCCCGCGATTCGGAAATGCACGGAAATATCCAAACTTCCGAACAGACTCCAAACGGAAAAGCTTTAGCTCCAGAAAACACTCCGCCATTTCACCCACACCATCGGGGACTTCCGCCCAAACGACTGCTGTTTGGCATGGGCTTCTTCAACCAAATACTTTTGTGTTTATTGATATTAAGCCTCAACACCGCCATTAAAGTGACCATAAAGTGGTATAAGGACGAACAGGCCCGCCGCGAAATGGAAAAAGAATATCTGCACTCAGAGCTCACGTTCCTGCAAAACCAGATAAGTCCTCACTTTTTCATGAACACGTTAAACAACATTCATGCACTTATCGATATTAACGGACAAAACGCCCAGCTGGCAATCGTAAGACTGTCGAAAATGATGCGCCACCTACTTTATGAGTCGGATATGGGCAATACTACTCTGAAAAAGGAAATAGAATTTCTGGAAAGCTACATCGACCTGATGAAACTGCGGGTTGACGAAACTATTCGCATTACCTTTTCGGTACCCGAAACTTATCCGAATGTAAAACTGCCACCGTTATTGCTCATCCCCTTCATCGAAAACGCCTTTAAGCATGGTATCAGCTATCAGGCAAAATCATTCATTGATGTTAGCCTTCATCTGAACGACAAATTATTGACATTCAACTGCACCAATAGTCTGTTTGAAAAAAGCACACAGTCCGACCCCAACAGCGGTATCGGGCTCAAAAATGTCCGTAAACGGCTCGACCTGCTATTTGGGAAAACTTATACCCTTACCATTGATGACAGTAATAACGAATTTCGAATTAAATTAACCATTCCGGTTTATGAAGATTAACTGCATTGCCATCGACGACGAGCCTCTTGCCCTCCAGCAAATTTCGGGATACATTCAAAAAACACCGTTTCTGAATTTAATTGCCTCGTGCAAAAGTGCGTTCGAAGCGATGGAGATACTCTCGAAAGAGTCGGTTGACCTGATGTTTCTCGACATTCAAATGCCCGACCTTACCGGCATTGAGTTTGTAAAAGCATGGAAGGAAGGACCAAAAATTATCTTTAGTACTGCCTATGAACAATATGCCCTCGACGGGTTTAAAGCCGATGCATTGGATTATATTCTTAAACCATTTGGTTACGAAGAATTTTTAAAAGCTGCCGGAAAAGCAAAATCGTACTTCGACCTTTTGGAAAAAGCTTCACATAAACCAAACTTTGCCGACAATTACATCTTTGTAAAATCGGAATATAAGCTGCGTAAAATCTTTTTAAAAGACATAATCTATGTAGAAGGTGTCAGGGAATACGTTAAGATTGTGGTAAATGACGATAAACCAATTATGTCGCTAATGAGCATGAAATCATTTGAAGAGAAGCTGCCCACCAGCCATTTTATGCGGGTGCACCGCTCTTTCATCGTCAATCTTGATTATGTAAACATCATTGAACGAGGTCGTATTATTTTCGGATCAGTATATATCCCTGTAAGCGAACAGTATAAAGAAACATTTCAGCAATTTTTGGAAACCGGTTCGAACAAAAATGGTTAAAAACAATGGCGTAACAATAATAATATCAGTCTCATTAGCGTTTAAATTAAACAAATTTTAAACCATTACTGCTTTATTAAGTCTAAAGCAATTAACTTTGACATAAAACCGCCTCATCCCGGGCCTTTTATCAGGAGTAAATAACCCATTGAATAATAGCAATTTTAATATATCCAAAACTATGAAAAAAGTATTGTTTAGCATTCTGTTCGTTGTCGTAACCAGTTTAGTTAACGCCCAATCGCCGTTCTCATTCGGAGTAAACGGAGGGTTGGATTATAATTACAACCTGCGCCATTTTGGACTGGCTACCGACAATGATTTCTATCGCATTAAACCAGATTATAACGTTGGTGTAGATGTTGGCTTACGGTTAAATGACAAAGCCCGCCTTCGTTTCGAAATGAAATACGTTAAAGTTGGCATAGGGCACAACAATAGTGGTTATTCCAGTGCCAACCCTACCGATATTGTAAAAACAGAAATCCGCATTTACAATTTCGACTATAATCTCCGCTTTGATTATAAAATTGCCAGCTTTAAAAAATTAGACATTTTTGCCTCACCGGCTTTGAAGCTCGAAAAAAACATGACCGATTACGAAGCCTCTACATTGGTTAATGGAGATGTAAACACGTCACATTTATTCAAATCATTCAGCAACAGCGACTATAATCGCTCCATGACTGCCGGAGCACTAGGCATGTTGTTCAAATACAACCTTTCCAGTCATTGGGGAATAACCTTAACTCCTGAGTACACTTACTTCTTTAACACGTTATACGACAAAAACTCTAATACCTTGCAGCGCTTTGGAACAAACTTTGGAATTGAGTGGAAGCTTTGATTTTAGCTAATTCGATATTGCGTTTTTCATTATTCCAGATTCGGTAAATGCAAAGGGGCTGTCTAAAAATGATTTAGACAGCCCCTTTTTTATTCGACTTAAACAGCTAATGCCTGGGATTGTTATTTTACAGGCTTCAATCCCAGCTCTACCGCTATCTGAACCATATATTGATAGGCCGCCTCGTATTCATTTGGAATCACCCCATCGAGGATGGCATCTTTAATTTTATTTTTGATAATCCCGATTTCACGGCAAGGACTGATGCCAAAAATCTGAACAATTTCATCTCCCGAGATCGGAGGTTGAAAATTACGGATAGCATCCCGTTCTTCAAGGTCTTTCAATTTCTGCCTTACCAACTCAAAATTGGCCATGTAACGCTTCACTTTCTCAGGAATACCGGAGGTTATGTCAGCTTCACAGAGCATCATTAAATCGTCAATATCCTCGCCGGCATCAAAAAGCAGACGCCGCACGGCCGAATCGGTAACCTCCTCCTGCGAAAGCACGATTGGCCGCAGATGAAGCAATACCAGCTTTTGTACATACTTCATTTTCTCGTTCAAGGGGAGCTTCATATCCCTGAAAATATCGGGAAGAATCTTAGCCCCAAGAAATTCGTGTCCATGAAATGTCCAACCCTGCTGGGGATAGTACTTTTTGGTCTGAGGTTTGGCAATATCATGCAAAAGGGCAGCCCACCGCAACCAAAGTTTATCGGTATGTTTACTAATGTTATCCAACACTTTAAGGCTATGCACAAAATTATCCTTGTGTGCACGTCCATTTATGGTTTCAACGCCTTTCAATCGCGTTAATTGCGGAAAAAACAATTCCAGTAACCCGGCCTTATCGAGCAAAAAGAAGCCCACCGACGGCTTTTTCGACAGCATAATTTTATGAAGCTCATCGGCAATCCGTTCCTTCGATACAATACCAATGCGTTCCTTATTGCGAATAATCGACAAAAAAGTTTCTTCCTGAATAGTATAACCAAGCTGAGCCGCAAAACGGATAGCCCGGATCATCCGTAGCGGATCGTCCGAAAACGTTTTATCCGGATCTAACGGGGTACGGATTGTCTTTTGTTTTATGTCCTCAACTCCGCCGAATGGATCAATAAGGTCTCCGAACTTACCTTTACTCAAGCTTATAGCCAACGCATTAATAGTAAAATCACGACGTTCCTGGTCATCCTTCAGCGTACCGTCTTCGACAATGGGCTTGCGCGAATTACGCCGGTACGACTCCTTACGGGCGCCAACAAACTCAATTTCGCAATCCATATAGTTAAGCATGGCTGTTCCAAAATTCTTAAAAACAGCAACATGAGTATTGTTTCCGATCTTTTGGGCCACTTTTTCGGCCAAATGAATACCGTTTCCTACAACAACAATGTCGATGTCGTTCGACGGACGATGAATAATTGCATCCCTTACATAACCACCAATCACATAAACTTCAAGGTTTTCGGTAGCAGCAATTTCGGCAATTATCTTAAAAATGTGATGCTTAAGACATTTTAGCATATAAACTATGACAATTTTGACAAAAATCCGGACAAAAGTACAATATAAATTGTTGTTTCAATATAAATCATTCTAAAATGGGAAATGGCGCAATATTTGAATATTCATATGTAAATATGTTAATTTATTCATATTTCTTTCATATCTTTGTAACTATTAAAAAAAATAGCCATGACAGAACATTTAACCGTAGAAACCTTTAAAAATAAGGTATTTAACTATGAAACCAATAAAGAATGGAAATTTGAAGGCGAACTTCCGGCACTAATCGATTTTTATGCCAACTGGTGCGGTCCGTGTAAGATGGTAGCTCCTATTCTCGAAGAATTAGCCGAAGAATATAATGGGAAGCTGAATATCTACAAAGTGAATACCGAAGAAGAACAGGAACTGGCCTCCATATTTGGAATTCAAAGTATCCCTTCGTTGTTGTTTATTCCCAAAGAAGGAAAGCCTCAGATGGCCATGGGTGCATTACCTAAAGCGACCTTTAAACAAGCCTTTAAAGATGTTCTAAACGTTGAATGAGCTACATCTTTACAAAGCTGACCGGTCTTTTTCGAGTTGCTCCCTGATTTTTGTAAACAAATCGGAAATATCGATAGGCTTACAAATATAATCGGAGAATCCGGCCTGTAGTGCTTTGTTTTTATTAATATCATGAGCATAAGCCGTTTGTGCTATCACCGGCAAATCAGGAAACTGTTTTCTGATTTGCCGAGTAGCCTCGTAACCATCCATCACGGGCATTTTTAAATCCATCAGCACCAAGTCAATCTGAGGGAGAAGCTGGCACTTTTCGACAGCTTCCAGTCCATTTTCAGCCCGGATAATGGTAAAATTTGCCAGCTTCAACATTTCGTATAATACACGATAATTGTATTCTTCATCTTCAACCACAAGAACTGTATAATTCTTGCCGGGAATAACTTCCGTAACATTTCCGGAAGGCAAGAATTCACCTACTCGACGAAAAGGCACGGTAAAATAAAATATAGAACCATGGCCGGGCTCAGAGGTTAACCATATTCGTCCTCCCATAAGCTCAACATAAGCTTTTGAAATGGACAAACCTAATCCTGATCCTCCATAAATATAATCTGTACTTGTACTTAATTGCCGAAAACGTTTAAAAACTTCTTCGTGCATTTCCGGAGGAATACCGATACCTGTATCTTTTACATAAAATTCCAGTTCATTCCCGCAGGTTTTATATCCAAAAACCACCTCTCCTTTTTGGGTAAATTTCAAAGCGTTGCCTAAGAGATTTGAAAGTACCTGCGTAAGCTTAGTTTCGTCGATAATAATATAAATCTCCTCATTGTCGCTCTCCATTTCGCATTTAAACTCAAGGTTTTGTTTTTGAGCCTTTAACGCAAACTGTTCGTATAAATGCTGAAGTATCCAGTTAAGGTTTACTTCTGTTTCTTTAACTTTTTCTTGTCCGGTTTCAATGGATGCTATATTTACAATGTCGGTTATTATGGATAGCAATTGCTTGCTACTTTGAAGTATAATCTGAGTAAATTCCTGCTGTTTATCAGGTGTTACATCAGATTCGTTGAGTAGATTGGCAAAGCCTACAATAGCATTCATCGGCGTACGAATCTCATGCGAAATATTTTGCAGAAATGCTGTTTTCAGTTGGTCTCCCACTTCAGCCTTTTCCTTGGCGATGGTTAGTTCGTCATTAATTCGTTGAATCTTCATGTAACTCTCGGCAAGTTCTTTTTCAGCTGCTTTTCGGGCAGTAATATCCCTTACCGTAGATATTATCAACATCTTACCTCGCCACTCCATCCGTTTTAAAGCAACTTCTACATCAAAAGCCTCATTGGTCAATGGCCTGCGAGCCTTCCACTCAACAGTAGTTTCGGCTCCATTGGAGATTCGTTCATATAAATCGAGCTGATAGGAGGACAAAACAGAGGTATCGGTATAAGCTGTAATAGGATAAGTTAAAGCTTCCTTTCTGGAAATCTGGTACATTTGAAGCATTGAGTTGTTTACCTCAATAATTTTTCCATCAATATCATAAATAAATATTGCATCACTGGTACTATCAAATATTGTACGAAGTTTATTTTCAGAATATTTCAAACGAGTTTCAGCCTCAATCCGTTCAGAAATATCACGGGCAATAATTACAAGGTACGGGCTATTATTAAACTCAACTACCTGAGCAACAAGCTCTATATGACTTTTTTTATCAGCAACAACACCTATAGCTGATTGTAAATACAACGACTTCTCCTGTTCTCCGGCATACGTACTACAAAATGTTTGAATTTTCTGAGAAATATCGGCTGGAAAAAATTGATAAATAGACATATTGAACAATTCGCCTTTACTACATTGGAGCATTTGGACGGCAGCATCGTTAACTCCCACAATTTCCCCATTGATAGCATTGGCTTGAAAAATGGCATCGGCAGTCTTGTCAAGAAGCGATTTAAACCGCTCCAATTCAACCATATTGTTCTGAAATTCAGGATAATAATTTTTTCGGGAAGACAATTCTCCTAACCCGATTATTTTATTGCGTAAATCATCCCATTGCTCAGTATCGCTCATTTTACATTGCTTCTTTAAAAATTACTTCGAGATCGGATTGTGAAGGCCTGCGGGGATTGGTAGCATTACAGGGATCTTTCATTGCTTTTCGGGCAAGTTCATTTATATCCGAAATTATCACCCCTCGCTCTTTCAGCGTTTTATTAATCCCGGAAGCATTTTTTAGCGACAACAACCGCTCAACCAAAGCCTTCTTTCGTTGGGAAGAAGTCAATCCGTGCAGGGGCAAATTCAAGGCCAAAGCTATAGAGTCATATTTTTCCGAACTGGCTTCGTAGTTAAAATTAACTACATGTGGCAACAACATAGCATTACATTCGCCATGTGGCAGATCAAGAAATCCGCCTAAGCTGTGCGCCATAGCATGAACACAGCCTAAACTGGCATTTGAAAAAGCCAGACCGGCATTGAGACTGCCCATCATAACCTTCCCTCTATACTCCAGATTATCCGGCTGCTGTATAGTATGAAGCAAATTTTGATCGATCAATCGAATAGCCTCTTGTGCATACATATCTGTAAATGCCGAATTTGCATTGGACACAAAAGCCTCGATGGCATGAACCAATGCATCAATACCTGTACATGCAGTAAGCATCGAATCCATAGTAACCAACGTAGCCGGATCGACGAGCGAAACATCCGGGACTACCGACTTGCTGATGATCGCTATTTTTACCTTATCTGTAGTATTGTTGATAATAGCAAATTGTGAAACATCCGCAGAAGCCCCTGCTGTTGTGGGGATGCAGACCAGTGGAGGTATTGGGAGCGGAACCTTATCAACCCCTTCGAAGGATAAAATATGTTTATTATTTGAGCAAACAATACCTATACCCTTAGCGCAATCCACCACACTTCCTCCTCCTACAGCGACTAAAGAGTCGCATTTCCCCTGCCGGTATGCCTCCGCACCCGTCATCACTTCATAATCCCGCGGATTAGGACTAACACCGGTAAACAATTCATAACTAACCTTTTCTTCTTCAAGCGTTCTTATAACCTCTGCAGCCCAGCCGGCCGATAATACACCTGGATCCGTTACTACCAAAACTTTACGAGCCCCAAAATTACGGACATAGCGCCCGGCCAGTTTACGGGCATCCACCCCAAAGATAAACTCGGGTGCAAGAAATTTACGAAGAGATAGATCGAACATCCTACAGGTTATAAATTATGACTACAATTTACGAAACAATTGGCAGTTTTAAAAGCAATCGGGTATTATCCGGTTGCTATTGATTTCTACTGTTTTTTGATTTTATCCCGGTAACCCGTATCTTTGTAACACTATCCTAAGGGGGTGCCCTAATAATTACGGGCTGAGATTATACCCTTGGAACCTGCTCCGGGTAATGCCGGCGAAGGGAATTGGACAATGGAAATTATTTCCATTGCTATTTTAACACATTTAATACAAATCTATTATGAAAAAGCAATCGATATTGCTTGCATTCTTTTTATGCAGTCAATTAAGCGCGTTTTCACAATATTCCGTTCATGGTATTGTGAAAGATGAGAATGGAAATGCCATTTCCGGGGCTTTAGTTAAAATTGAACAGAGCTTTAGAGGTTCCAATACCAATAACAACGGTGAATTTTTATTTACAAACCTTAAAACAGGGGATTACAAACTAAACATTTCGTCACTTGGATTCGAAACAGCAAACCAAAACATTTCTGTCAACAATAATATTGAGGTGACAATCAACTTAACCCACAAAATATTTCTTGCCGACGAAGTTGTTGTGCGGGCCATTAGGGCTACCGACAATACGCCTGTTAGCAAAAGTGTAATAACCCGCGACGAAATCCGTTTCCACAACCTTGGGCATGACGTTCCTTATCTGATGGATCAAACACCGTCACTGGTTACCACTTCCGATGCCGGAACGGGCGTGGGCTATACCAGTTTTCGCATCCGGGGTACAGATCTTAGTCGTATTAATATTACAATGAACGGCATTCCGCTTAACGATGCCGAATCGCATGGGGTATGGTGGATCGATCTGCCCGATATCGCTTCTTCGGTCGAAAACATCCAGATTCAACGCGGGGTAGGATCATCGTCAATGGGTGCCGGAGCTTTTGGAGCGACCATAAATCTTCAAACACTGACGCTAAATAAAAATCCGTACGCCGAAGTAACCAGTACCGCCGGATCGTTCAACACCTTTAAAAACAGCGTTTCATTCGGAACGGGTTTAATTAACGGCCACTTGGCTTTTGACGGACGTGTATCTAAAATTACTTCCGACGGATTTATAGACCGGGCAACAAGCAACCTGAAATCGGGTTACATATCCGGTTCATACTATACCGACAAATCGTTACTAAAACTAATCTACACATCCGGTTTCGAAGAAACTTATCAGGCATGGAACGGCATTCCAAGCGATACTTTAAAAACAAACCGCACTTATAATAAACTCGGAGCTTACAAGGACGCCCAGGGAATAACCCAATACTATAAAAACCAAGTGGATCATTACCAACAGGACCATCTGCAACTGCTTTTCTCACACGCTTTATCGTCTTCTTTAAACTTCAATGCGGCTTTGCATTACACAAAAGGCAAAGGCTATTACGAAGAATATCAAGAACATCAAGCTCTATTGCAATATAATTTAGAGAATATCACTATCCAAGGAGTTACCATCGACACCACGAATCTTGTTCGTCGCAAATGGCTCGACAATAAATTTTACGGTTTCACATGGTCGTTAAATTACACCAACGGCAACATTAATGCAACTTTAGGAGGAGGATGGAACCAATATTACGGAGTGCACTATGGAAGGGTAATCTGGGCTCAATATGCGAGCAACGGGCAACCCGATCATCAGTATTATTATAGCGATGGAACCAAAAACGATTTTAACATCTTTGCAAAAACAACCTATCAATTAACCAGCGCTTTGTCTATTTACGGAGATCTACAATTCCGCCGTATAACCCAATCATTAGCCGGGACTGATAAAAACCTCTGGGACATCTCTCAAAAGCACAATTTTAATTTTGCAAACCCCAAGGTTGGATTTACAATAAAAATGAATCAGAGCAGTGATATTTATGGCTTCGTGGGCATTGCGCATCGCGAACCAACCCGCGACAATTATGTGGATGCCGGTCGCGACAAGCCAGCCCCTAAATCGGAACGGCTAACCGATTACGAACTGGGGTATAATTTCAAAACAGAGACCCTGAAATTTGGTGCCAATCTGTATTACATGGATTATTTTAACCAGTTGGTACTTACCGGTCAAATCAACGAAGTTGGAGACCCTATAATGACCAACGTTAAACATAGCTATCGAACAGGTATCGAATTGTTTGCAGGTATAAAAGCCTTCGATAGGTTAACCTGGGATGTAAACGCGACGCTAAGCCGGAACGTAATCAAAAATTTTGTTTCGTATGTAGACAATTGGGATACGCAATCGCAAGAAATTTATAATCTGGGCGATACCCGTTTAGCCTTTTCACCAGCCTTTGTTGCCAGCAGTCAACTTGCTTTTGATGTAATGGATAACTTAAACGTAGCGCTGACTACAAAACTGGTTGGCAAACAATATATCGACAATACCGAGAATGAAGACCAAAAGCTAAAACCGTACTTCGTCAATAATTTAAGGTTGAGTTATAAAATTAAAACCCAGTATATCAATGATGTAAATTTTATTGCTACGATAAACAACATTTTTAATCAAAAATATGAAACTAATGCATGGGTTTATCAGTATATAGAATACAATGAACATAAAGTTCAAGATGGATTTTACCCGCAAGCGGGAAGAAATTTCATGGTTGGCTTAATTCTAAAGTTTTAGTTTTAGGTTTAGTTTTTAGGGTTTAAAACCGGAGCAGGGGTGCTCCGGTTTTTTTGTTTCTACCCCTCAAAAAAATCGTCACCAAAGTTTACCAGATAAACCCTTTCTGAAGCCCTGGTGAGGGCTGTATATAACCATTTAAGATATTCGGGAGTGAGCATTTCGTCACGGAAGTAACTCTGGTCGATAAAAACCGCGCGCCATTGTCCTCCTTGCGATTTATGACAGGTTACGGCATAGGCATATTTCACCTGTAACGCATTGAAGTATTTATTTTCCTTGACTTTGGCGTATCGATTTTTTAGTGAACAGATATCCACATAATCCTCTGAAATGGTATAGAACAGACGTTTGTTTTCTTCCGAATTTAGAGCCGGAGCTTCGGAATAAAGCGTATCAAGCAACAATTTTACCGAAAGCTCCATATTGCCATAATCGGGCAGCACCACATCCACTTGCGCAAAACGAAAGCCATACATCTCTTCGTATTTTTTTACGCGCTTAATCCGCACAATATCACCATTGGCTATAAAATCAGCATTATTATTTTCTTCGAGCCAAAAATAATTATTCTTTACAACCATCAGGTAATCGCCGGCAGAAAGCTCTTCTTCCCTGTAAAGGACATGATTTCGTACCCCCTGATTATACCGGTTGGCTATTTTATTAGACCGGCAAATAACAATGGTGTCATCCAACCCATAATGACGATAAGCCTGAGATACCTCTTCCATAAATTCGTTACCTGCAATCCGACGAACATCGGTCATCCCTCCTACCTTGAGCTTCGGCTTATTAAAATCATCGCTACCAATAAGCTGACGAATTGCCGTGGCATTCGTCAATATAGCCGATTCCGCAGTCTGGCGAACTACTTCGCTCAATGTATGCTCGATAACAGACATGTCGAACATTTCCAGAAAATGTTTATTCATGGCTTGGCTTACCGGCTGGCCCACAGGAGGCAATTGCGCCGTATCTCCAATCAATATCAATTTACAATTTTTATCGTTATAAACGTACGAAATAAGGTCGCGAAGCAGGTTTCCCGAGCCAAAAACCGAGGTCTCAAAGCTTTGATCGGAAAGCATGGAAGCTTCATCTACAATAAAAAATGTATTGCTGTTGATGTTGCGGTCGAGCGAAAACTCACCAAAGGCATCCTTCGACGATTTTTGACGGTAAATCTTTTTGTGTATGGTAGATGCATTATTCCCCGAATAAGCCGATAACACCTTAGCTGCACGACCGGTAGGCGCCAACAGAATACTTTTAAGGCTCATCTCTTGTAAGGCTTTGATAAAGATACCAATCATGGATGTTTTTCCGGTTCCGGCATATCCTTTAATAAGCAACAGCTCCCTTTTGCCCTGATTCATAACAAACTCAGCCAATACATCCAGCAATTTTAGCTGTTCATCAGTAGGCGAAAAAACCATGTACTTTTTCATGATTTCAGCTATATGATCCCTTAGCATAGCCTAAAATAAAATATGGTATTAAATTTCTTTTTTTAATTTTGTGTCAAACCTACATAACTTTTCATTCCAACACATTACAGCGGAACGAAAAGTTAATAAATTTCCAGTGCTTAAAGCCAGATATCCGAAATTTACAGGTTTACAATATTATCGTACTTTTGCTGTTACAAACGCAAAAAATCCGGAAATTATCAAACATGCGCCAAACAAATTTGCTCGACGAAACATTTGACAAAAGCAAGTCGCCCCAGTATCACCTTTCCCTACAAACAGGAATAAAAGGACTGACATACTGCATATTGGATACCGACCGCAACAAATACATTGCATTCAGGCATTATCCGGCCAATAACAACGATTTCACCGATACGGTACTTGCCACAGACGATTTACTAAGGCTTACATACAAATCGGTGAGCCTGATTATGCAGGACGGACAAAACACCTTGGTGCCGGAAGATTTATTTGAAGAAACAACACAGGATTGGGCTGCTAAACTTAATCTGAATGTATTAACCGGAGATACCGTACAAAACAACCGCCTGGAAAACTGTAAAACCGTCAATATCTTTACCTGTTCACAAAACCTATTGACAAAGTTTAAGATCATTCATCCCGATATTAAGATCTTTCATTATACAACCCCTGTTATCGACCACATGGTGCGCTGGTCGGCCAAATGGAGCCGGACTAAAATGATCATTGTAATAAACAGCACAACAGTGAACATCGGGCTTGCCCAGATGCGTAAGCTCGAATTTTTCAACACGTTCGACTACAAGGACTTCAGCGATATCCTTTACTACACACTTGCAGTTGCCGAAAAAAACGGCATCTCAGCACAAAATGGAGAATTCTTTGTTTCGGCCGATATTGATAACTCCGACGAAGTGTTTACATATCTGAAAAAGTATCTGCAATCGGTAAAAACAATCCGACCATCGGAGCAGTTTTCCTATAGTTATGTTATTGATGAACAACATTTAACCCGTTTTTTCAACCTGTTTAATTTAGTATTGTGCGAATAATTAGTGGAAAGTACAAAGGAAAGGTGTTAAAACCCGGCAACGAATTTACGGCGCGCCCCACAACCGATTTTGCCAAGGAAAGTTTATTTAACATATTGGCTAATCATTATGATTTTGAAGAACTTGACGTACTCGACCTATTTTCGGGCACTGGTGGTATTAGCTTCGAATTTGCCTCAAGAGGATGTACGCTCGTCGATTCGGTAGAAATGAGCCATAAACACGCCGCTTTTATCCAAAAAACAATAAAAGAGCTCGACTTTAGCCAACAAAAATTATACAAACTCAACGCTTTTGTTTTTCTGAAAACATGCACCCGTCAATATGACGTCATCTTTGCCGACCCTCCATACGATATGGAAGGGGTTGAAACATTGCCGGAAATCGTCTTAAGCAAACAAATCCTCAAAGAGAATGGCGTATTTATTCTGGAGCACTCAAAAAAAATAAATTTTAGCCACAATCCTAACCTTATAGAACACAGGGTTTACGGAAGTGTTAATTTCAGTTTTTTTCGATAAATTGCCAAAAACATTTTTAAGCATTTGCAAAACCGAAAATAAAAATTACCTTTGCATCGCAATTCTGATACGGGTTACACCCAATTAGAAACTAAAAGGTTCGGTAGTTCAGCTGGTTAGAATACATGCCTGTCACGCATGGGGTCGCGGGTTCGAGTCCCGTC
>JAUZOO010000017.1 GCA_030706405.1 Bacteroidota bacterium
AAGTACATTAAAGGTTGTATTTGAAGTTAAGTTCCCGGTCGGGAGGTTGATGCTCGACCCGTTTCCGGCAACTGCAGTCCCTACATTCGTATTGCTGGCATCACGTAACTGATAGCTCGTCCCTGAAACGGAAGAGGCTACGGTTATGTTAGTGCCTGTACCCGAACAGATTGCCCCGGAGCCTCCTACGGTTAACCCGATGGCTGGCAAGGGGTTGATCGTAGCTATTACTGCAGTTCTCGAAGCCGAAGGACAACCGTTAATTAAAGCTTCAACATAATAAGTTGTTGTTGAGCTTAATGATACTGTTGTAAAAGGGCTTCCCGTCCCGGCTAAATTGCCTCCGGTTGCTGCATCATACCAATTCACTGTTCCTGAAGAAGCTGTTGCAGACAAGGAAACTGTCCCTGTTCCACAACGGTTTGCAGAAGTTGTACCTGTTATCGTAGGCAAGGTATATACCGTGAGTGTTGCCGCATTTGAATTAATTATAGAACCACAAGCTCCGTCTAATACAACCCTGTATTGAAAGCTATTCATGGCCGAAGTTGCTCCGGTTATAGTTAAAGATGCCGAAGTCGTTCCGCTATAAACTCCTCCATCGCTAATGTTATTCCATCCTGCTCCCCTATTTTCCTGCCATTGATAATTTACTGCAGTACCGGTCGCAACAACGCTGAACGAAGCATTGCTTCCGGGGCAGGCACTAACCGCAGATGGTTGTGTACTAATACTCGGATTAGCATTGACTACCAGTCTTACAGCATTTGAGGTGACTGCAGGAGAACAAGAACCACTTACAATTACCTGATATTGATAATTATTCATTCCTACAGTTGCCCCGGTTATATTTAATGTTGTCGATGTCGCTCCTGAATAAACACTTCCGTCGGTAACATTATTCCACCCACTACCCGTGTTAACCTGCCACTGGTATGACAAGCCTGCACCGGTAGCATTGGCCGAAAATGAAGTATTTGTAGTTTCACAGATAGTTGAATTGGAAGGTTGGTCAACAATTACGGGCAAATCATTAATGGTTGCAAGTATGGCAGTTCGCGAAGCAGTGGTACACCCTCCGCTTGTTGCATCAACGTAAAAATTGGTAGACGTAGAAATGCTCGGAGTTGTAAAAGGAGAACCTGTTCCTAAAGATGGTCCGCCAACTGAAGCTACATACCAATTAAGAGTACCGGCCGAAGGGGTTGCCGCCAGCGAAACAGTTCCTGCTCCACAACTCGCACCTGGAGTATTACCGGTAATCGATGGAGCAGCAGTAACCGTGAGTTTAACCGCTGAAGAAGTTGCTCCGGTTTTACATGTGCTCGAGACAACGCACTGATATAGCTTTCCATTAAGATTGGTTGGACTAGATGAGTTAGAGATAACTAAAGTTGGCGTTTTAACACCACTATAAACACCTACTTCGTTTAAATTAACGCCATTTTCCTGCCACTGATAGGAAGATACGGCTCCAGCTGCAGTTATCAAAAACTGAGCACTTGAACCTGAGCAAACCGTTGTAGCCAATGGTTGGGATGTAATACTTACGTTTGTTGCAGAAAACGATATGGCTGCTGTATTGGAAGTAACAGAAGAACCGCATGAATTTGAAATTCTTACACTGTACGTATTACTAGACAATCCTGTAGAACTGGAAATTGCAAGACTACTAGTAGTAACTCCACTATAAACACCTGTATTAGTTAAGTTGACTCCATTTTCCAGCCACTGATAATTTAATCCACCTCCTGAGGCTATAACTGAAAAGGATACTGCATTTCCTGAACATACAGTTGTGTTTGCCGGGTTGAATACTACTGCTGGCTGCTTATTAACCGTTAATGCTGCTGCACTGGTTGTTTGGTCAATGCCACAAACATCGGTAATTACACAACGGTATTGATAACCAGATGTAGTATAAGCAATAGTACTGAGCGACAAGGTTGTTGTCTTTACTCCGCTTATTGTGCCTGTATTGTTAAGGTCTGTCCAGGTTGAACCACCGTTTGAGCTAACCTGCCATTGGTAGGCCGAAGCCTTCCCTGTATGTATAACCGTAAAACTGGCATCTCCATTCTCACAAGTCGTTACTGCTGAAGGGCTCGAAGTAATGACCGGTGCAGAAGATGAAATTTCGGCTAATACTGCTGAACGGTTTAAACTTACACACGAACCATTGGTGGCATCAACATAATAATAAGTATTCGCGGATACCGAAGGGGTGTTAAATGTTGCCCCCGTACCTAAAGAGGCCCCTCCTGTATAGGACGAATACCAGTTAAGAGTCCCTGCCGAAGCCGTTGCCTGAAGGGTAATAGAACCAGTCCCGCAACGAACCCCATCTACAGTATTTGTTATAGCCGGACGCGCATTGATCGTTAATATACCTGCATTTGAAGTTCCTGGTGAGGCACAAGCACTTGATACTATACAACGATAACGATAGCCATTCATCGCTGTACTTGCATTTGTAACCAACAGCATAGCCGTTGTTTCGTTCGAATAATTAGTACCGGCATTAACATTATTCCAAGTTCCCCCATTATCAGTACTCACCTGCCATTGATAACTCAAACTCGAACCAACTGCGGCAACCGTAAATGAGGTATTTGATTCCGAACAGATTGTTGAATTAGAAGGATGGTTTGTGAAAGTTATAACCAGTGTATTAACGTATAAAGTGGCAGGGTTAGTTGTTGCCGGGGCTGCACAAGTACTGGAAATAACACAACGATATTTATAACCGTCGTTTGCGAGAGGAGCTCCAGTAATATTCATGGTTGCAGCAGTAACTCCGCTGTAAACCCCTCCATTCGAAAGGTCTGACCAAGATGATCCTCCATTGGTGCTTAACTGCCATTGGTAAGTTAAGCCGGCGCCAATACCTGAAGCCGAGAAGGATGCATTCGAACCTGTACAAACCGTTTGGTCCACCGGTTGTGATGAAATAGAAACCGGGGCTCCACCAACGGTTAACGTAGCAGGGCTCGAAGTAACGCTAGAACAATCGCCGGTTACCACACAATCGTAACTTCCGGCATCACCGGAAGAAACCCCTGTAATGGTAAGGGATAAAGAAGTGGCTCCTGAAATGGTCCCTCCATTGCTTAGGTTTGTTCCGTTTTTCCTCCATTGATAGGAAATATTTGTCCCTGTGGCAGTAATAGAAAAACTAACCGTACCAGTGGGACAAATATTTTTATCAGTTGGCTGGGAAGAAATTACCGGAACGCGCTTTAGTACATTTATATAAACCAACCCATTCGATTTAGCAGGCGTTGATTTATTATCTTTTACTTCGAAGATAAAATAATCGGGGCCACTATATCCGCTTGTTGGAGTATAGATATATGTACCATTAGCGTTAAGCGTTACGCTTCCATGAGCAGGGGCTACCACTGGGGTAGTGGTAATACTTAACACATCACCAGAGTCGGCATCACCACTATTGGAAAGCAATGCGGAGCCGTTCAATGTTTGGTTTATAGCCGTAAAAGCACCATTATCACCATTATAAGGAATATGGTTTGTTACACCTGAAGGTAAGGGCTCAACGTCTATTTTAAGGTTTGCGACCTTACAAATAGGAGATGTGTTATTATCGCAAACTTTATAATTCATAATTACGGAACCGGCAAAATGCGCTACCGGGGTAAAAGTGTAGGAGCCGTTTGAATTAATAGAAAAATCCCCAGCATAGGAAAAACTATCACCAAACCGGTCTGTTCCATCTATTTTCAAAGTACCTCCGGTGAGGTATTGGCTTGAATTGGAAGGATTTTGAAAACCCGCAAAAGAAAGAGCATCGCTTTGAGGGTCAATATCGTTTGTAGTAACATTACCGGATGCCGCAATATTCATATAGGTAACCACATGGTCATTTAGAGGGATAATATCGTTAGGAGTATTGCAGATTGGGGTTACATGAATAGTAAGCCTGGCTGTCGAATAAGCCTGATGTTTATTATTATCCTGAGCTTTATAATCAACGTTTACATATCCTGTAAATCCGGCTGTTGGGGTAAAGGTGTAAGTACCTGATGAGTTAATCGCGAGTGTTCCTGCATTTGCAACGGTGGCTCCCGTCAGGTCAATCCCTTGAAGGGTAATTGAGCCGCTGGTTTTGTAAGTTGCTGTGGCTATGTCGTAAAATCCGGCAAATGAAATAGCGTCACCTTCAACATCAAAATCATTTTTCATCACATCTCCCGATACGGCAACATTTTTATTGGTGATATTATTATCGTTGCCAGCTACAATATAATTGTAGCAACCCGTTGAGCCGGGGGCTAGTTCCTGTTCCTTAATGGTTGTTTTAACAACTCCATCGTCACCCTTTACCGAACCAAAAACAGTAATGCCGGAACCGATAGCCCCGCCAGTCATACCGCATGCACCTCCGGCTACTGAACTGGAAGCATTTATTGAGGAACTGGTGAAAATAACACCGCCACCGCCACCGCCACCGGGCCCATGAGGTTGACCATAATCATTAGAGCCACCGTTGCCTCCTTTGGCTAAAACGGTAATAGGACTAATCGAGGAATTAGCTATTAAAAGTACACTTCCTCCTGCCCCTCCGCCGCCACAGGCATCCTGATGTACAGTAGACCAACCATCGGCTCCACTAACATCGATTGTACCAGCATTACTTGATACGGAATTAGCATACATAATTACAATAGCCCCACCTGCAGCTCCACTACTCTGGAAACCAGTAGCATCAGGAGTTCCATCATTCGTTGAACCGGCGCCTCCTCCGCCTCCTAATATTAACCTTAAAGGTGAAGCCGGATAAAATGGAGCTCCGGGTTCACCCCCTGAGGGAAGAGATGAACTCCATGCGTTACCTCCCTTACCTCCGGCACCGCCATTGGCACCACCGCCACCGCCTGAATTTTGAGTATTACTTGCATTGGCGGTCCCGTCAGTCCCCCCACCACCTGCATTACCAGGGGCACCCATTGCATAACATCCACTGGGATACCCCTCTACACTATTATCCTTCAAGACTCCCGCATTATTAATATATCGAGGGGTACCTACAATACCTTCGCCTTTAGAGCCATCAACATTTGCGCTGACGAGCGCAATATAGTCCGTATTTTGTCCGCCAGAGCCACCTAGTTTGCGTCCTCCTCCGCCTCTAAAACCTTTTCCTTTCCCATCAATTTTATATCCGTTAAAATTCATTGTTCCTGATACATTAAGGACCAAAACGCCCCCGCTATTTCCATCCCATGCCGGGACTGTTAAATTAGCCCCTAAAGTTAGGTCAGTATATTGAGGAACACGGATAACCTGAAAACGCCGTTGCCCGTGGGTAGCATCTGCGTCTGCATTTACATAACTATTTATCAGCGGACTGGCTAAATTAATTGTCCCCCCTGTTGTTGACGTGAAGTCATTAGCCGCAACCACATATTCATAATATCCGGCCGTAAAATTGCTATTGTACAAAACTCCGTTAGCAAATCCTCCTGCTATTCCATCGCCGTAAGCATCGGTATTTGTATAATTAATATCGGCACCCTGCATTTGAATGACCAAGAGTTTATCGCCAGCGGTAATGACTGTGCTTGCGCCAAGGGAGTTAAGCGCACCTACAGTAATGCTTGTTGAGCCTGCCGGAGCACTTACTGAACCTGATATGGAAAAATAAGTATTGGGCTGGGTTGTAAGGGTAGTCGTTATTGGTATTGAAGCGTCGCAGGCCGGGGTTACCACAGCTTGTTTATTAATTGTAATCTCAACCGAGCCTACACTGCACTTTTGTGGCGAAGAGGTGGAGCATACCTGATAAACAAACAAATCCGTGCCATAATAGCCGGAAGTGGGAGTGTAAGTAAAGTCTCCATTGGATTGAATAACCGGGGTGCCGTGTTGGGCAGTACCGATAAGTGAAGTATTGAGCTGAAGGATATTGTTGTTCGGGTCGATGTCATTTACCAAAATATTTCCTGACACTGCCTGGTTTTGGTATGTTGTAAAAAAATCGTTCACTGCTACAGGAGCTTTTGTCCCGGCAATATTACAGGCACTGCTCATATCTGAACGCTGGGGAGGGGTAATTGCTGTTTTGGTAACCGAAGCATTAGGGAGTACTGTTTGAGTATCCATAATTTGAGAGCCTGTAGGAGTAGTGTCGTAAAAATTTATGCCTAATGCATCCGCTCCAAATGTAGCCCCGGATGCGTTGGTTGTGCCCCCTGTAAAATAGTAATTCCCTTGTCCGGTAACTGACCCGCTGTTGGAAAAATTAGTCCCTATGGTTATACCGTTCGCATTTTGATAATAAACTGCCGATGCAACATTAGTAAATGTTTTTCCTGCTGCATTAACAAATATATATCCGAAATTCTGGGTTTTTGTACTATTGTTGGTAATACTACCATCGGTAATTACGGTACAGTAATTTTTAAAAATCGGCTCTACTGAAGTAACCTTCTTTTGAAATGTAATATCCCCAGTTACAGTTAGTTTGCCATAGTTTAAAAAGTTGGTTGAATTGGTAAACGTAGTAGCCACATTAATATACCCATAATTGTAAACATTGGTCGCCTCATTTGTGGTAAGCGATGCCCCAAAATTCAGGGTACCATTATTTGTAATCGATGAACCGGTTGTCGCCAATATAAATGCAGGGGTAATGGTCATCGTACATCCTTCATAATTATTGATGGTTGTAACGCCACTTAAAGTAAGGGCTCCACTACAGGTAACAGTCCCATAGTTGTCAATGCGGAACCCACCTGCTGTTGTAATTGCAGGTAACGTAGCTGTCGAGCCAGAATTGACAATTAGATTTCCACCTGGATTAGCTGTAAATCCGGCCGGATTAAAGATGGCATTGCCCGACACACAAATTTTCGCCCCGTTTGGAAAGGCTGCAATGGTTCCCGTAAACGTCCCTCCGGTTATGCAAAGTACATCCGTAGCTGTCAATGTATAAGTAGCACTGCTACTTGCAGAAACCATAATAGTACATCCACTACACTGCGCATGCCCGATATTCCAGGTTAATACCACAAAAAACAGGGTAACAATGAGATTTTTCATATAATCTAACTTCATATATGTGTTTGCTATGTTTTTTAATCCAGAGTGCACTAAATTTTCAGATAAAATATATTTGTCTGAAAATTTAGTGCACAGTTTATATATTAATGTTTTTATTCTTCAAGTATGCTTACAGTAATTGAGTATTGTACTGAGACATTGTTTTATAAAAGAGAGTCGTCCTTTTTATAGGAGCAATTCTTTTAGACATGCAATTATACTTGGTTTTTTACAGAGTTGCTTATGTAAAAAAGTAGACAAAAGTTGGACATCCTATTCACTTATGTTTAATGAATGAATGGAATAGGTGGTAAAAAAGATGAGACTTGAGCCCAAAAAAGTTGGACATTGTCCTCCTTTAATCAGGATGTGTTTAAAATTTCGACAGGAATGCTGTAAGATTATCCCCTTCCGATAATCCTAATTTTTTTCGTAAGCGGTAGCGGGCTTTTTTTATTCCTTCTTCTGTTTGAAGGGTGATGGATGAGATATCCTTAGTGTTCATGTTTAACCGTAGAAATGCACACAGACGAAGTTCGTTGTTGGTTAAGTCGGGGAAATTGGTTTGCAGGTTTTTATTGAAATCATTATGCAAGCCAACAAAGCGGGTTTCAAACTCTTTCCAGTTGTTAAGCCCTAATTGTAGGCGGTAGCTATGTATGGTGCTCCGAAGGCTTGTAGTAAGGTTGTCGGGTGGGGTTTGCGTAAGTGATTCCAAGTCGTTTAAGAGGCTGTTCATAACTTCACTGAACTTAACCAATTGTAAAAGCGTAGAAGTTAGTTCGTTCGATTTGGCATCTAATTCAAGTTGGATTTGCAGGTTTTTTTGTTCTAGCAATAATTTCTCTTGGTTGAAAATAACCTCCATCTGTTCTTGAATCTGAAGATGGCTTCTGATCAACTCTTCACGCGAATTTTTCAATTCGAGATGGCTCCTGACCCTTGATGTTAATTCTTTGGAATTATATGGTTTGCAGATATAATCGACAGCGCCGGTTTCAAAGCCTTTGACGATGTCGTCCGACTCGTGCGAGGAGGTGAGAAAAATGACAGGAATATCCCGCGTCAATTCGTCGGATTTTAGTTTCCGGCATACCTCAAATCCATTCATTCCCGGCATATTCAGGTCGAGGAGTATCAGGTCGGGCGTTAATGATTGGGCAAGTGACAGGCCTTCGTCGCCGTTGTTAGCAATGTGAACGGCATAGTCCAGTTGTGAGAGGCAGAACTTGGCAATGATGATACATCCTTCCGAGTCATCGATAATTAATACTTTTTCCTGCTCCATGCTAATTGTTCATTTGCTCGTTATATGGGATAAGATTGAATTTGAAAACGCTGCCTTTATCGGGTTCGCTTTCAACCCATATCCGTCCTTTGTACATTTGTACAAATTCTTTGCAAAGTATTAATCCTAAACCTGTTCCTTTTTCGTTATCGGTTCCGTTTGCCGAAAAGTTATTATCAATCTTAAAGATTTTTTGTTGATTTTCGTTCGATATTCCGATGCCTGAATCTTTTACCGAAACAATTACTTCGGAGCCGGAGCATTCTGCGCCTACTTCAATTTTTCCCTGCGGATAACTGTATTTAATGGCGTTGGATATGAGATTGCGTAGAGTAGTTTTCAAAGTGTTGGGATCGGTATAGACAAACAGTGTTTCGTCGGCGTTAATGTTGATAGAGATACGTTTCTGGCACATCACATTGGAGAGGTTGTCGGCTTCTTCTTTGATAACTTGTTTCAAGTTGAGCTTTTCGGGAGTATATGTAAATTTATGGCGCTGAATTTTAGACCATTCCAACAGATTTTGAAGTAACCGATTGGTCTGTTTGGAACTCTCGTTCATTACTTTGGCAATGTGCAGTGCTTTTTCTTTTTTATCTTGTTCCAGAACTGCCGACAATACTTCGGTTAGCCCCATTAAACTGCTAAAGGGGCCCTGCAAATCGTGGGCGATAATGCTGAAAAACTTATCTTTTGTTGCGTTAAGGTCTTTTAAGTAGGCTTCGTTATTAATTAAAATTTGTTCGGCATTTTTTCGTTCTGTAATATCTGTAAAGATGAGTGTTTTGCCTAAAAATCGATCCTGTCCGTCGTAAACCGGTGTGGCGCTTACCTGGAAGTGACGAAGAACTCCGGCTTCTTTTATCTCAATATCGATAGTTTTTTGTAAATCAGTTTTTATTAACGAGATAATTTCAGGGAAGGCTTTAAATACTTTCTCGAAGTTAGTTTCTTTGGTTTGTGGGGTAAGCTCTTTTATAATTTCCTGGGCAGCGGCATTAAAGTTGACAATATTGAGTGTGCGGTCGATGATGATAACCCCGTCGTGCATACTGTTAAAGACTTTCTCGAGCGCCAGGGGCTCAAATCCTAATAATTGAAAACGAAAGAGGCCCAAAGCTCCCAAAATTCCAACAATTGAAGCCGAAAAGGGGTTTAGGTCAATTCCGTATGGGCTGTGCCCGGTAATGTAAAATGCGTAAAATATCCAGGGTATAATTGCCGAAAGGAACATTATAGCTGCCCGAACTTTGTTTATGGAAGAAGTTCTTAACATCATCTGAAAATATAACATTGCACACATGAAGAACGCAATGTTAGAATAGATTTGATGAACCCAATACCATTTCCCTTTGGTAAAGTTGGACAGAACAAAACCGTCAACCTTGTTTAGCTTAAAATCGAGATAAAATGAATTGAGAAAATTGGTTTCCTGACTAATTATTGTTATTGACGAAAATGCAACAAGAGCCCCGATAATTCGGATGTTTAGCCAGTGGTCCTTCCCTACATATTGAAGAGCCAGTATAATGAAAATTGTAGGAAGAAATGCTATGCCGAGATATTGAATTTTAAGCCAGAAAAGTATTTCGGGCAGGGTTTGTGAGGAAAGTTCAAAAGCATAGCCAAAAGCATACAGCATTATGGCGAACATCATCATGCTGTATGATAAAGCCCCGGGAGCTTTCCGGAATTGTAATGTATAAACGGCCAATATTCCGCTTATCAAAGCGGTTACTAACAGGATTATACTAAAACTATTCAAAATTGAAATGCTTTTGTTATTCTTATGAAATGCAAATATAGCATTTCGTTAAAATTTATGTTTATTAACCTTGTCTGTTTTAGTGTTAGATTTCAGAGTTACAACAACTTTTTGTTTAGAAAGAGTTTAAATATAGTTAACGTACCTTAAAATGAACAGCGAACTATGTTCGTTTTTTGCCATAATGCCAGTAAATGAATTTGTATTTTTGAAATTCAAATAACTTTCCATCATGAATACGCTTATTACACCAGAAATCCGGGATATTGCCACCGAATATTACCGCAAGGCCAGGGTCGGTTTTTCAAACGGAATTCCCTTAACCGTACTTCATATAGCTGACGAATATACCATTGCAGTTTTTGGCCACGAAAATAATCAACCAAGTATGATTTGGACATTTCCGATTGGGTCGGAAATAACCGCGCGAAATTATTTTAGACATAATCCTCCTACTCCTGGTGAGATAGAGGAAGCCATTACGATTGTTGAAGATGAAGTTATGCCAATTAAAAAATTGTTAGACCACAATTCCAAACTAATAACGTTGGATTCTACAATTAAAGACGTTGCTTTTCAAACGGAAACTATCGATCATGCTTTGGGTTTAGTCCTTACCATTGGTAATATGGAAGGCGTTTTTAACCGTTTGGCGGCTATCATCACCGGGCGTCCGGCCTCCATGGATACGTTGCCTACAACTCTGTCGTTTGCTGCATCGCTGTTAATTCTTCGGGAGTTTATGCACCATCTGGGTTATACCGACATAACGATACGAAAAGATGCCTAACATCTGTTCAAATAAAAATAGTTATCCTGTTTGGAAACTAAAAAGTGAGTTTTAGCTGGCCGATTCCCAGGTTAAACGATTTGCGGTGGAACGGAGTTATTCCATGCTGTTCAATGGCTTTGCGGTGGGCTAGGGTAGGATAGCCTTTATTTTTTTGCCAGTTATATTCCGGGAACTGGTTGTGGAGGTTATACATATAATCGTCGCGGTAGGTTTTGGCAAGGATGGAGGCCGCGGCTATGGAATAATAAAGCGAGTCGCCTTTAACAATGCATTTGTGTGCAAAGCCTTTCATGGCGATGAAATAATTTCCGTCGATAATCAGGAAACCGGGTTGTATTGCCAGTTTATTAACTGCTTTGTGCATGGTATGTACCGAAGCCTTTAGGATGTTATGCTGATCGATATACTCGTTGTCCGACGATTCCACCGCCCAGGCAATGGCCGATTGTTCTATCTCGCTGCGAAGTTTATAACGTTGTTTTTCTGACAGTTTTTTGGAGTCGGTGAGTAACGGATGCGTGAAATCGGACGGAAGGATAACGGCAGCCGCAAATACCGGTCCTGCAAGGCAGCCGCGCCCGGCCTCGTCGCATCCGGCTTCGGTTAATTCGGTTTGGAAAAAAGCTTTGAGTTCTGCGCTGTTTATTTTAGTCATTCGTGTTGTTTGCGGAAATTGAACGGAGGCACTTTTCAATGCTTTCCCATAATAGTTTGGCCGATAAATCCCAGCTGAATTTTTTTCGTTGTTCCCGTCCTTTGGCTATCAGCTCCTGGCGGAAAGGCTCATCTGTCGAAATTTTGTGCATGGCTGCAGCTATTTCGTCGGTATCGTCAGGGTTGACGTACAGTGCGGCATCTCCGGCAACTTCGGGCAACGAGGTGGTATTGGAACAGATAACCGGAACATCGGCGTACATGGCCTCGACAATGGGAATGCCAAATCCCTCGAAGAATGGTACAAAAACCAGTGCGGTGGCAGCTCCCAGAACGTCGCGCAGTTCATCGGTGCTGAGACGACCTGTAAAAAGTACGTCGTCACCATAGCGCATCTGGTTATAAGTTTGGTCGAGTTCGGCGGTGAGGAACATTTTTTCGCCCACGATAACCACCTTATGGTCGGTATGGTAATGTCTTACAAATTTGTCGAAAGCATTGAGCAGTCCGCTTACGTTCTTACGTGGATGCAGGGCTCCGATGAACAGAAAATAGTCCGATCCGGAAGAGTATTTTTTTTTGGTAGCTTTTATTTCTTCGGCCGTAAGTGGTTTATAGGCCATGTTGGCTCCGTTGCACACCACGTCGATTTTGGAACTGTCGATATTATAACTTGCACAGATGTCGTCCCTCGAAAAACAAGAAACAGTTACTATCCGTTTGGCCTTTTGCGCAAATAGCGGAAAATAATACTGATAGTATATTTTGGACGAAAGGGGCAGGTCCTTCGGCCGGTGAACGAAGTTGATATCGTGTATTACGGCTAATTGAGGAACGTCGGTTTTCAGGCTGAGATACCCGTCGGGCGATACGAAGAGATCTGGTTTTATCTTTTTTAATGCACGTGGCAGAAAGTATTCGAACCATGTCATCCACAGCAAAGGGTGGCGTGTTGGCGGATGGACAATTACCGGATGGACATTATCGGCAAAGATAAATTCGTCCGAATATTGCCGGTCGAACAGAAAGTAAAATTCATGTTCGGGATGGGCTGTTACGATACGTTTGAAATTTTCGAAGGTAAACCAGCCAATTCCTTCAAGTTTATCTTTAATCAGTAAACGGGTGTTTACAGCTATTTTCATTGCAGGTTAATAAATAAGCTTGTTAAAAGCTAAAACCTCACAATATTAATATTTGTGAGGTTTCTGTAATTGTTATATAAAATTACGAAAAGAAACCAATCAGGGTATAAACTTAAAGGTTTTTGTTCAGGTTGTAATCCCGGATATCAAATTTTTGTCAGATATTTATTAACCGTCGGCATAATAAAGTCTTTGTTCAATGTCCGAAGGGGACGAAACCTCATTCCCATTAACCCTCTCTCGATGTTTTTTAATGTTGCAGTATGAACGATTTCAGGGTTTCGAGGCATATTTGAGGTTCTTCAATGAAACCCATGTGCCCCGAATTTTTCAGCGGCAGTACTTCGCCAATTGACGAGCGTTGTGCAACGGAGTACATTAAATCGAATGAAATATGATTGTCTTTTTCCCCAAGGATAAACAAAACAGGCGTAGATGTTTCTTTAATGAGGATTTGACGGTCTGGCCGGGCCTTCATGCCTTCGAGCATGGCCACAATACCTTCGGGCGGCGTTTGACGTGCTATTGCGATGGCGCGTTCTGTTTCATCTTTTAATTTTTCGAGATTTTCATTCGCAAAACCGTTCGGAATACTTAGAGGAAAAAGTTTTTCGGCATGACCGCGCTTTACAATGTTGATCTCGCGGTCGCGGCTGGACTTCTTTTCAGCAGTGTCGGCGAAAGGTGTGGAATGAAACAGGCATAACCCCGAAACCTTTCGTTTGTAGTTGGCCAGATAGGCAAGGGCTACGTAGCCGCCCATGGAATGTCCAATGATAAATGCCTTGTCAATATCCAGATGACGGAGCACAGCGTCAACAGCTTCGGCCAGAAGGTCCATGGCATGGATGCTGGCAACCACACCCGATAATCCGTGCCCCGGAAGGTCGATAGCAATTACCCTGAACGTGCGCGAGAGTTCGTCGGCAAAGCCATTCCATATTTCGAGCGATTCCAGGTACCCGTGCAGCAGAACAACGGTTTTACCCCGACCTTTATCGGTAAAATTAATGGTTGAGGATTTGAATGGAAGCATTTTTGGTTATGGCTAAGTGTTGAGCAAAAATAGTATTTCCCGGGCACCTCTCAATTGGTAAAAAAATATTTATAATTGGACTATTATATTAATTTGTCGGGTATCTTCGTTTTTTATTGGAATTCGAAGTCTGTATATAATGAGAAAGGCCTCTGTTGTTTTATTATTGTTGGTTTTTAACGCACTACTGGTTTACGGTCAGCTAAATATCGACTACTGCATGCGACTTGGTGTCGATAAAATTATTAAGAACGATTACCGGGGAGCTATTGAAGATTTCAACACCATTATTCGTTTTGCACCGGATAATAGCGACGCTTATTATTTCAGGGCTTATTCGAAACTGAACCTTGGCGATTACCGGGGAACTATTGATGATTGCTCGACGGCGCTGAAAAACCGGCCCGAATATTCATATAACCATTCTAACTATTTTCTTATTCGCGGTAATGCACGGGAACGGCTCATGGACCTTAAAGGTGCCCGCGAAGATTATGCCGAAGCTGTAGATATGCGCCCTTCTAACCAGGATGCTCATTTCGACCTCGGAATTATTAATCTTAAAACCAAACGTTACGACGAAGCTATCGCGAATTTTAATGCCGTGCTCGACCTTAACGACCGCAATGCCTATGCTTATGTATTTCGCGGTCTTGGCAAACAATTGAAGGGGTTGAACAACGAGGCCAACGCCGATTACGAAATTGCTTTGCGAAAAGACCCGAAGAATATTGACGCATACCTGAAACGTGGCCGCAACCGGTTGGAGATGAAAGATTACAAAGGTGCTATTGAAGATTTGGACAAAACCTTAAAGCTCGATTCTACCGTGACGTTTGCCTACTTTAACCGGGCCTTGGCAAAAAGCGAATCCCTCGATTATAACGGAGCGATGTCTGATTATAATAAAGTTATTCAGCTCGACCCCTCGAACGACATTACCTATTACAATCGTGCGGAATTGAAAGCTAAAGTCCGCGATTTTGCCGGAGCTATCGACGATTATACCAATGTTATCCGGGTAAACCCCAACAACGTTTATACTTATTTTAACCGCGCCCTGATGTGGCAACGGCTTAATAATAATCGTGCAGCTATAAAGGATTATACCGAAGCCATTAATCTTAACCCTCAGTTTGCTGTAGCTTATTACAACCGGTCCATAGCCCGCCGGAACGTTAATGATTTGATAGGGTCTATTAAGGATTATAAGATGTCGGTACAGTTAAAGGCCAGCCTTGGCAATTTGGTTAAATCCGGACTTATCGACTCAACAGGTCTGGCAAAAGTTACCGAATTTAAGGCCGATTTCTCCGAAGGTAACGTGAAAATTGACCGCGAAGGAAACTCCGGCATTGCACCCTTTGCCAACTTTGCGTTGTATTACACCCCCAAGGATTCGGTAGCCAAATACCTTCTCTCAACTGAGCGGCGAATGGCCAACATGAACAAACAATGGACGCTTAAAGGGAAATTTTTGTTATCAACCAAGGACGATTCCATTTCTTCGGAAAAGGCCGGCGAGCTTTTGTCGAAGCTGGAAAATGAAACTTCGGACGCCAATAATTTTCTGAAATTGTTTGCCAACGCTATCCTTAAAGCCAAAACTCAGGACTTTAACGGGGCTCTCGACGATTACAATAAAATTATTGAGCAGAAGCCTGATTACAGTATGGCCTACTTTAACCGTGGAAACCTTCGCTACGAGATGATCCGGTTTTTGAGTACGCTGAGCGATATGAGCAATTTTACAACCATTGGCAGCTCTCAACCCGACACGCAAAACAAACGAAAAGATTATAGCGAGGTTGTTGCCGATTATAGCCACACCATTTCGCTCGATCCGGGCTTTTACCAAGCTTATTTTAACCTTGCCAACGTTAAAATTGCCTCGCGCGATTTTAAAAATGCCATAAAATATTTCTCTAAAGCTATCGATATCGAACCGAAATTTTCCGAAGCCTATTATAACCGCGGCTTAACCTACATTTATATCCATCAGACAAACGAAGGCTGCCTCGACCTTAGCAAAGCCGGTGAGCTTGGCGTTAAAAAAGCGTATGAGGCTATTAAGGAGTTGTGTAATAAATAATGATTTTTCAACATCCCAAAACTCCCGTAGAACAAAAAATTTTTATTCAGAAGGTTTTGTTGCTCCATCAGAGCATTTGTTGCACAAGTTGTCAGTTTTGCAAGGCGTTTAATAAGTTTTGGAACTCAAGTAATAAAAAATGTTAGGCAATTAAATGATTTTGTGCGACAGGTTGTCGTGTTTAGCACTCCTTTTGAAAATATTTTATGGCAAGTAAATAGTTTAGTGCGGCGTTTAAATAGTTCGATGCGACAAGTGAATAGTTTTGTACGACGTTTGAACAGTTTAGTGTGGCAAGTAGAACATCTTGTGCGGCGAGTAAATACTTTGGATTGAAAAGTAAATGCCTGAAAAAGCATTTTGGAACATCTGTGAGCTCATTTCAATAGTTTCGGCTGTCGTTTAAAGGCTTTGTTCCGATTTTTGCTTTTTCAGGCATTTATATTATTACTGGTTAGCGGTTTCTGTTGCGGTTTCTGTTGCAGTTTCTGTTGCAGTTTCTGTTTCGTTTTCCTTCTTCTTAGCGGTTTTCGATTTACCATAATTGGCAATTGCTCGCGATGTTTTATATCGGGCAATCATGCCTTCGTCGTCCAGAAAACCTTCTACCAGATCGTCGAGCAAAGTGAGGCTACTGCGCAAGTTGTTTAATTGAGTGGATAAATCCTGCAGCGAAGTTGTTTTATCTGTCTTTAAAGTTGCGCGCCCGTCGATATGTTCGTTGTAAACGACAACCAACTGACGGATTGCTGCCAGCTCTGTTGCCGTAATTTTAAAATTTGACAAAGATGAATCGACAAGCATTGATTCTGCTTTGTTTATGATAGCAGAACAGCGGCTTATCGCATCATTTTTCATGCCGGCTGCAAGCGAATTCGTCGATTGGTCTACCAGTTGAAGAAGAACATTATCGTTATTACGGCGGGCATAAACGCACATTTTTCGGCAAAGCTTAAATGTTGCGCTGATAATACTGTCGAAAGCATTATTCTTAGCCATAGTATATCCTTTTTGGTCGAGCCCCGAAACATTGTTCATGATGTCTAATGCATCGTTGTAACCTGTTTCAATTTTGGCTACTTCTGTAACAATCTCGGGCTCCATAACCCAATAATCCTTGTCCTTTTTAAGATTGGCCAATACGGTCTGTACCATGTTCATGAAATTTGAATCTGTTTGTTGCATAATTTTACGTTTTATAGTTTAACACAATTAACTTAACAGAACTAAATTAAAACTTTTTGTTAAAACAAACTTATACCACGCAAAAAAATATATTAACAATGGATTGTTAATAAGTGTATTGAAGTATTGTAGTTACTAGGATTGTTGAAGATCGGAAAAATATCACTGCCCATCTTTAGTGCATTTTGCTGTGTATAACTTATAGGATGACAAAAAACAGTTGCTCAATAACTTTTCGTATAATAATATAATAAGCTTAAACAAAAAAACTAAATTAGCAGTGCCTAACATAAGGGATTGATAGTTTATCTTAGCCCAAAGTCCTAACTATATAATTAAAGACATGGGGCTACGATAAATCTATACCGGTAACTAAAACGGATATAATTGTAACCGGTTGCGATTATTGAAATGTTGTGCGTCATGCTATGAAAGACACTTTCAACATAGATGAAATTATTAAACTTGTCAGGGAGCAGGAACCTGACAGACATGACCTGATTCATGCCTTGCAAAAATGTAAAGGTGGAATTTGGTCAAGTAATGGATATTATCGATTTGTTGACTCGAAAAATGCGAACCAAACAGGTGCTGATTGGCAACATGATGAATGTATTGTTCTTGAGCAAGTAAACAAGGGAGATATAGTGATTGATTTGTTGAAAGACGGTAGAATTGGGGGAATTGAATTTATTGACCTAATTGATAAATAAAATGATTGACAATAATAATCTTGTAATGTGTTGTTTCTGTGGAGAGAGTACGAATTTTGATTTAGCAGTTCAAATTGAAATTAAACCTTCGTTGATTTCGGAAGAGACACAAGTTGTATATTGTCACAGTAAATATATTGATAAGGTGTTGCATAAAAATGTACCAAGACATCCTGATTTGATTTCAAATGAATAAAAAAGCACGAACGCACAACACATGGTATAAAAAATTGCCGTTGCATCGCAGGTTTCAAGGTTTTCACTTCTATTAAAGTTCAGTGTAACTTGATAAGGAAGTACTTCGGAATCGGCAACTTTTCATACCATCAACGTTGGCAGCTATGTTAAAAAACCGTCGCACACTGTGATGCATGACTTTAAATATTAATGATTATAGATTCAAAATTTCCAATGACTAAAGAATTAATTTTCAAAACAGATTTGCCATTTGACTCTGTGATTTATGATAAAGATTCTGATTCGTGGAGATTTTGTTTTAAAAGCATTGATATTCTAACATCTGGATTCTGGCGAATTTTAAAAGATGGTTGTATTTATTCTATTTCATCAGACCATGGCCATCAGTTTGGATTGTCTAAGCCTGTTGATTTGGAATCTTTATTAAATACAGAATTGGTTAATCGTGAATTGAAAGAGCTAAGAATTAAGGAGTGTACTGGAGATTTGCTATTGTCGTTGACTGATGATTGTAAAATTGAGATTTTTATCTCTTCGACTGGATATGAAACCTACGAATTCTCCATAAATAATAAAAGGTATATCGGATTAGGTTCTGGTGAGATAGGAATATATGATGAAAAATAAATAAACACAGCTGCCAACACAGTATATACTCCATAGGGGTTTCAGAGGTATGCCAAGCGCATCACTCGCTGGCAAGGTTCTTATCGGTGGATAGGAAAGCGTCCACGAAATCCCCTACGTAGCATATACTAAACGTTAGCTGCTATGTTAAAAAAACTCGCACATGAGACAGATTCTTTTATGTTTTATAGTTTTTATTTCGATTGATTTAAGAGCTCAATGGGTTCCTGTTGATACTTCTCATATTCACGATTCAGTGATTAATGGTATCTATATCCCGAAAGATATTGAGGATTGTTTTAATGAACTTTCAAAACCTGATTATGGTGAGATTAAATCTTTATTATTGATTATTTCAGAGGATAGTATTGAAAGTCAATTTAAAGGGACGGCTGATTTCTGGCATAATTGGTACTTTCATGAAACATCCAGATTGACAAAATATTTTAATGACCTAGGGATTATGTATGCTAAAAATATGCAAGACATTATTTTGCATACTTATTATCGCAGATTACACGAATCTCCAATTAGATTTAAAGAAGAATTAGCAAAATATAAGGATATTGAAGCTCGTGAAGAAAAGGAATATCAGAATAAATTTCAACTTGATAGCATTAATGGAGTTTACATACCTAAAAACATAAAAGAATGCTTTTTGCAACTTGATAAACTATTAACAAAAGAGGATATTAAACAAATTAAGAGTCTCAAAAGTAAAAGTGAGACTTTAGAATATCACCATAGTTTAGGCATGTGGATAAGAAATAACTGGGGATTATGGGGCGGTTCAAGATTTCAGTTATATATGCATGACAGAATGAATGACGAGCCAGATGGAATGTCTGCAAAGGTACTTGAGTTCTATTGGGAATGGCTGAATGGTATAAATGAAAATTGGGATAAATTTGACAAGAAAATAAAATAACACAGCAGCTAACACAGGGTATACATCATGCGGGTTTCAGAGCAAATTGCAAGTTCAAAGCTCGCTGGCAAGGTTTGTCTCGGTTGATAGGGACGTAGCCACGCAATCCCGCACTGCGCATAGCTGCGACCGTTAGCATTCATTGCAAAAACAACGACAATTAAAACATACTTAAAATGTGATAATTATGAAAAATGTGAAAAGAGATTTTTGTTACTTTTTAATAATAATTGGATTAGTTCTTTTTACTACTAATTGTAAAAAGGATACAAATGATAAGATTGACCCAATAATTACATGGTCAAATCCTTCTGATATTGGTTTTGGGACTTTATTAAGTGACATACAATTAAATGCTATTGCTAATGTACCAGGTACTTTTGTATATTCACCTGGATTTGGAACTAAATTAAATATTGGTTCAAATCAAATCCTAAAATTGGAATTTTCTCCATTAGATGGAAGTAAATATAATAATGCAAGCAAAACTGTTATTATTAATGTAACAGATGGTGGAATAATATTTAATCCAAACTTAACTTATGGTACAATGACAGACCAAGAAGGTAATGTGTATAAAACTATTAGCATTGGAACACAAACTTGGATGGCTGAGAATTTACGAACTAAACATTTCCGTAATGGGGATTTTATACAAAATGTTACTGATGATGCAACATGGGGCAAATTAACAACCGGGGCTTATTGTAATTATAAAAATACAAATAATGCAGATACTATAAATAGATTAGGAAGATTATATAACTGGTTTGCTGTAACTGATTCTCGAAATATAGCACCGCTAGGTTGGCACGTTCCTTCAGATTCGGAGTGGACAACACTAATAAATTTTGTTGGAGGAGAAAACCAAGCAGGAGGTGAAATGAAGGAAATGGGAACGATTCATTGGTTAAGTCCTAATACGGGAGCAACGAACTCAACTGGATTTACTGCTATTTCAGGAGGTCTTCGTTTTTCTTTTTTTGGTTCTTTTACTGACATTGGATGGTGGGCGAATTTTTGGACTAGTACTTCATTCGATGATTTTCATGCTTTGGATCGTGGTATCTCTAATATGCTTGAAAAATCTACTCACGGAATAGATGATAAAACGTATGGACTTTCTGTTCGGTTAATTAAAGATAAATAATAAACAACGAATGCTAACAACAGGTCATAAAACATGCCGGTTTCAGTGTATTTTCGAGCATTTCGTCCCGCATCGTGGTTTGTCACGGCGGATACTTTCGCAGCACGCAATCCGGCACGTTTCATACTCGCGGACGTTACTAACCAAACTAACAAAAACGCATGTTGCCGTTTTGATTGTGTGTTGTGAGAGAATAATTAGTTGACAGTGTTAGCACTTTTATTAAAAATGAAACAGTGGAAATAGTGAAAAAAGCAATTGTATTAGTACTTTTTGTTTGTATCGGATTATATTCTTTCGCTCAAAAAGCAACTGATGAAAATAAGCCGCAAAATCTGATAGAGTTAAAAAAATCAATTCAAAAAATATTAATTGAAACAAAGATACCAGGCACAGGAGTAGTCTTAGTATCGGGAGATGAAACTATCTTACTTAATGGTTTTGGGAAAGCTGATATTGAGAAAAATATTAATGCAAATGAAAATACGATTTTTCGACTTGGGTCAATTTCGAAAACTTTAGTAGCATTGGCAATCTTAAAATTGCAAGAAGAAGGTCGTTTAAATCTTAAAGATAAAATAAAAGACATCATCCCGGAAATCAAATTTACCAATGCTTGGGAAGAAAAATTTCCCATTAGAATTGAAAATTTACTCGAGCACACATCAGGTTGGAAATATTGGAGTATGGCAGAACTTGGCAGCGATGATCCCAAACCCAAAACGCTAAAAGAAGCACTTGATTTTTATCCTAAGACCAGGACGTCCTTATTTGTTCCAGGAACAAGAATAATGGAAAGTAATGTCGGGATTGCTGTTGCAGCTTATATTGTTGAAAAAGTGTCTGGAACCACCTTCGAAAATTTTATGGACGAAACTTTCTTCAAACCTATGGGAATTCAAACAATGTCCTTTATTCAAACGGAACAATACAAAAAATTCGGAGCTTCTTTGTATGAAAATAATATTAAATTAAATTACCTCAATATTATTTATCGACCTGCAGCAGCTCTCAATAGTTCGCCGGCTGATATGGCAAAATTTCTTAAATTTTTTATAAACAGAGGCAAAATAAACAATATTCAATTGCTTACCGATTCATCCCTATGCAGAATGGAAAGAGCTGGTAGTCTTCAAAAAAACATATCGAAATTTGAGCTTTATAGCGGTAATGGGCTATCCAATGAATCCTCTTTATTTAAAGGGTTTAAGTATCATGGTTTTTCCGGAAGTCTTCCTGGTGCCTATGCCGAGTTTGGATATATTAGAGAAAATAATATGGGTTATGCCGTTATGATTAACAATGGCGCTATAGAACCTTTGGAAAAAATAGTCAGTTTAATAAAATACTATCAAACAAAAGATTTAAAACAAAAATCGGTTACAATTGATACTGAAAAGCATAAAATTGATATAGATCCATCTGGATATTATACATGTATTATTCCTAAATTAGATCCAATCAAAGCCTTAGAACTCATTAAAAATATTCATAAAGTCTGGATAAAAAACGACACTATATATATAAAACGTCTTATGGATGGTGGTTCGTTAGCAAAATTTATTTCTGTTGGCAACAATGAGTTTAGATCAGTCGAAACGAATCAAATAGGGTTAGTTTTGATAAACGATCCATTAGAAGGCAATATGATTGGGCTTAATTTAAAAAAGATTTCACCTTTGTGGGCTTACACCCTACTTTCCATTTTTTATTTATTTTTTATAGTACTTTTTAGTTCAATAGTTTTTGGAGTTATATCAGTATTTGTCTATTTGTTTGGGAAAAAGAAAAGTAAAATTGCTTTGTTAATTAGCTTATTGCCAATTATTACATATTCATTTATTTTAATGGTCGCTGTTTTGTTAAAATCAACAATACACAATAGATACGATATGTTTCAAATAATTGGTACAATGAATCCAATTTCAATTCTAATTTTAATTTGCAGTATTTGTTACGTTTTGGCTACAGTTTGGGCTTTATTCTATATATACAAAAAATATCATGATAGCATGTCTAGAATTTTCTATATTCATTCAGCATTAGCTACAATACTAAACATGATATTTATGCTTTATTTTTTTAGTAATGGATTAATAGGTGTTCCAACATGGTTTTGATGTCTAAATCAATTCTTTTAAAAATTTGAAGTCATGGCAACTCCAAAAAATTACAGGAAAAATACAGGTATTAACAAATAAAGTTCGGTTGGCACACACAGTATATACTCCATAGGGGGTTCAGAGGAATTCCAAGCGCTTTACTCGCTTGCAAGGTTCATATCGGTGGATATGGAAGCGTCCACGAAACCCCCTACGTAGCATATACTAAACGTTAGCGGTTAGTTAAACAGTCGACTAGGCAATGATTTGAATAGATAAACTTTAATGATTAAAAATTAGAAACATGGAAAGATTATTTACAATTTTGACTTTATCCTTATTCTTTGTTTGTTGTACTACTGCACAAACGGTAATAGTCAACCCAGACGGGACACATTCAACGGTGATTAATAATGGTAGTACATCAACAATCGTTAATCCAGATGGAACACATTCGACAGTTATTAATAACGGTGCTACTTCGACAATTGTTAATCCAAATGGGACACATTCAACGGTGATTAATAGTGGTAGTACATCAACAATTGTTAATCCAGCCGTATCACAATCGACAATTACCAAGAATGAAGTGACATCACCTTCTGTTAACCCGATTAAGACGGATTCTATCCAAATCAATATTGCCGATACAACAAAAACTGTTAATGCTTCTTGTAAGAAAAATAAAAAGAATAAAGGGAAAAAATAGACAAGACAAAACAAAAACCAACCGCTAATCGAGATGGCCGGTAGCTCCAAAAGGCTACCGGAACATCTATCACCCCCCGACCGGCGTGCGTTTATTCGCTATCGCTCATGAGAAAAGTTGGAACGCGTGCCGAGTATTATAGTCTCATCGAAGGTAAACACGCGTGAGCCAAGGTTGAGATTGTTGAAATGTTGTGGCAGATAAAAAAACGCTCCGGCGATAAATACCAGATAATATGAAAAACATTTTTATTGCATTGATTATTGGACTTTCCGCTGCGATTATTGACGTAGTTCCAATGATTATTCAACGAATTGATAAAGCAGCTTGCATTTCGGCTTTTATACAATGGATTGTACTAGGATTAATTATTCCCTATGTAAACTGGGATATGCAACCTTGGTTAAAAGGATTATTAATAGCTGAATTGGCAGCATTGCCGATAATGGTTTTAGTATTTTCAAAAGAGCCAAAATCAATTATTCCGATAATTATATTTTCTGCGATTCTTGGTATTGCAGTTGGATTAGCAGGAGCAAGATTTGTTAAATAATTGATTCGAGCTATGAAGATTGAAAAATGTACAATGCAGGACTTTAATGAAACCCTAGCTGGCGCGCGTTTTTCGCTATCGTTCATGAGAAAATTGCAACGCGTGGCGATATTACAGCCATTTTCATTTTTTCGGACGAGAGATCGCCTATGGCTAAGTTGTAACGACAATTGCGAAGCAAGATTATAGTTGTGATTGAAAAATAGAAAGTTGTATAAATAAACGCGCTCCAGTCGGGTTGCAATGGAACCGGATATCGGTAACTTTTTGTCCGGCAAAGTAAAGCCAATAGCTATACTTTGCCGGAGTGTGGGTTTACTGCAATAAGTTACTGCTCGTTATTCCGGGTTTCGGGTTCGCGGATATTTCTGCAAAAATGGGCATGGTGATGATGAAAACGTTCGCGTTCTTCGGGCGTCATGGTTTCCCACCTTTCGCGGAAATTCCTTCGCCAGTGGTGCGCATGCCGGGCATGATGTCCGCCCATTCCGCCTAAAAGCAACCGGGATAAAACAAGAAGTCCTACTGCCTGCCAAAAATCAATTACCGGCAGATGAAATATTGCGGGCAACAAAGCGTTCCACAACAACATGGTTACATAGCCAAAACCGGCCATGGCAACTACAACTAAAGGGATAAATAAATACCATCTTTTTTTCATACTATTCAATTTTAAACCGTTAATAATTCGTCGTATAAAACCTGTAAGTGTTCGCGCAGGTAAAGCACTGCATACCGTTTCCGGGATATAAGCGTATTGACAGGTTCGCCTGTTTTCTGGGAGATTTCTTTATAAGACAGGCCTTTCATCTCGGTAAGTTCAAAGACTTCCCGCTGTTCGGGGGGCAATTGTGCCAGCGCAATCTCCAGCTCTGCCCATACGAGCGATCGTAAATATTCTGTTTCGGGAGTACTTCCATTATCAAACATTAATTCGCTTATTTCATCAAGGATATTGTCCGTGTCATCGTCATCAGTATAGTCGCGCAGTGACTCGGTCTTCTTTTTTCGATACCAGTCGGTAATACGGTTGCGCGTTACGGTATAAAGCCAGCCTGTCATCTGATCGATGGGTTTGAGGTACTGATCGGCCTCGGCCAATTGAAAGAAAACATCTTGTAATATATCGTCGGCATCCTCAACAGTGTTTACACGCTTGCGGATAAATCCCTGCAAGCGACTTTTGTATTTCTTTACTATTTCCGTTATGTTATTTTGAGGCGCCACGTTGCAATGTTTTATTTTCTTTAGTAAAGGTTTCGGAATACTTAAAGGTGCCAAATTTCATCTCCTTATTTAGGTAGACGATTTACGCGGAAGAATATTTTAAACAAATGAAATAAATTTACAATCGGAAGGAATCGGCATAATACAAAAACACCCGGAGAAGTCGAATCCTCCGGGTGTTTTTGTATGTGCGGCAAGTTTAAATCTTAACCAGTTCGATACCGCGGCTTTTGCCTAAGTTGCGGCTATATTTTTTGTCTTTGGCATTGTTCCAGTGCTCCATCACCCCAAGACTGGTACATTTTACGCCGTCGTGTTCCGGATCGTAGAACGTTTTTGAGGGTGGATTGTCGGCCTGAGCTGCTTCGATAAGATATTGATCGCTATAATTCATGTCACGGGCATCGGGCCACTCGCTTTTGAGGAAGTCGAGACAAACAGCATCAACGGCAACCATATCCTGCGAGGCAAACAAGCTGCACGGCCAGTTATTATTAAAAGGCGGCATGTTCCATTTAGGCCCGGGAGCTCCGTTTACAAGTTTAGAACCAATTAAGCCATCCACAAGAAACAACATCGTTTTTTCGCCCATATGTTTATGCCCCATAAAATCGACAAACGTCATGTATTTAGGTTTTCCGTTCCTATCCTGATCAAAATTATTGTGGGCATTCTGTCGCCAATCGTTGTTGATGCTGGTTACGCCGTAGAAATTCTTCGCGCAAAGCGTTACTCCCTGACCAACGTGCCCCTTTAAAAGTGCGAGGTTGATGAGATAATCGGCCTCAACGATACAGGTGGCAAGGCCGCGGGCGAGTTTCCCGTTATTGGCCGAGTAATGAATGGCTGTATCGACATAGGTTGATTTTACACGACCCTGGCCACCAATATTATCTACCAAAACTACATCGGGAAATGCGGTGTGAACTTTGTTATAAACATTGTCGGATATAAAACGACTGGGTTCGGCAACTGTAATATTCTTCTGCGGGACCCGGGCTTCGTTAACCAAACTAGCCACTATTGCTAACACCATTTGCGGAGAAGCATTTATTTCGTCGGAATTGGCATGCGCGGTATTATTGTTTTCGTTTATCTTAATTGCAATCTTTTGGCCGGCTTGATAACCCAGAGCTTTGCCTTTTTTAACCTTATTGAAATAAACAAACAAGGCTTCCCAGGCTTTGGCTTCCGTTTTTTTACCGGTAAGTGTCATAAGCGTTTGAGAGAGCATCTTAGTTGCACCATCCTGCGAGATGTTGGAATCGTCGTACCACTTTCCGTTATTTCCATCCCATTTGGTTACGCCCGGCATATAGGACCATACAACTCTTCCCGGGAAAATTCCGCGTTCCTTACCAACAGGCATATTGGCGCCAAGTAAATTCTTCGTAGCAGTCTGTGCAAAAACTTTTTCAGTTTTCTGGCTCAGGAATGCCAAAGTTGCAATAATAGTAACAGCCACGAAAAATGAACCATATACAAACCTGCGCTGACGAAACAGCTGTTTCATCTTAACAAATGAAACGACGGTACCGAACAAGGTGAGCAAATAAACAACAAAGCCTGACATTACCGGGGCCGCGGCCTGCATACACGGATAAGTGGCCCGCTGTGGCTTGGGTATAACCCGTACAAGGAACCAAACAGTGCTCGATATCCCAAGGGCAATAAAAACAATTTTAGCAACAACCCGTTTGCCCAAAAATTGTTTACATCTGGCAAGTATACTTCTCATAAATAAGTAATTGTTAATAGTTATTTCGCAAAAGTAAGAAAAACGATAACCAGAATATAATCCGCGTGGAGAAACTTTAAACCAATTATTTAATTGTACAATTGCCTGGGATAAAGAGCAAGTTGCTTGTGGTAAACTATAACTTGGCAAGTTTATACTTTAGGATTGCTGTGGGAAAAAGCAGGATGTCTGATATGAACTATAAATCGCGTGATTTGAAGTTTAGGATTATCGTGAATGTATTGCAGGTTACCTTGCTTCTTCTTTTTACCTAAATAGACTGACAAAGCGAATGCTTAGCCAAACAATTATTTGAATTTGTGTAATTTATTCGGCTTTGCATTCGTAAGGTCGGATTATGTTTATAGCTTTTGCCATATAGCTGTAATTGCAGCGTTTGTTTAGCCAAACAATCCCTTATTTTTTACCCGCATTCATCAAATCTTCGATCTCTTCAATTTCCATGGGGATGTGTTTCATCAAATCTATCGGAGCTTCTTCGGTAATGAGGATATCGTTTTCGATGCGGATGCCGATGCCTTCTTCGCGTACGTAGATGCCGGGTTCGCAGGTTACAACCATACCCGATTCGAACGTTTCCAGCCGGTTGCCAACATCGTGCACGTCGAGACCCATAAAATGACTGATGCCGTGCATGAAATATTGCGTGTACAAAGGATTTTCGGGGTCCTGACGGTGCAGGTCTTCCATGGAATACAAGCCAAGGTTCACATGTTCTTCTTCCCAAAGTTTTCCCACCTGTTTATTGATGATGGTGATGGAGGTTCCTTTAATCATCATCTCGCGGGTTTTGTTAAACACGTTGAGTACGGATTGGTACAGTTGTTTCTGCCGTTTGGTAAACCGTCCGTTAACAGGAATGGTTCGTGAACAGTCCGAAGCGTAATTGGAGAATTCGGCACCAAAGTCGAGCAGCAGCAGATCGCCATCCTTACAAACATTGCGGTTGTTCACGTAATGAAGGATACAGGCGTTCTCGCCCGATGCAACGATGGGGTGAAAGGCATGCCCCGTTGCTCCGTGGCGGCGAAATTCGTAGCTCAGCTCGGCTTCCACCTCAAATTCGTGCATGCCGGGTTTAAGGGTTTTTAAAACGCGGTCGAAAGCTTTGCCGGTTATCTCGCAGGCATGGTAAATAATCTTAATTTCTTCGGGTTCTTTCGCCAGGCGGAGGCTGGTCATGAGTGGGGCCAGTCGTGCCAGTCGGTGCAGTGGATAGTTCTTCTGAACTTTCTGCGTGAACCGGGCTTCGCGCGATTTTACGTCGGTAACAAAGCGGGGATTCTCGTATTGGTTAAGATAAATATCTTCCGAAACGTAAACCATCTCGTCAAACATTCGGTCAAAATCTTCGATCCAAAGGATGTTTTTAATGCCCGATATTTCCGTGGCTTCCGATTTGGTGAGCCGTTTTCCGTACCAAGTTTCGGTCAACTGGTTTGGTTTTTCAATAAAAAGTATCTCGCGGCGGTTAGCCATCGGGTGATTAGGACAAAGTATCAGTATTGTCAGTGCCTGATCTATCCCGGTAAGATAAAATAAATCGGAGTTTTGACGGAAAGGAAAAAACTGGTCGCCGTTGCGGGGCATTTCGTCGTTTGAATGGATTATGGCTACCGAATTTTTGGCAAGTGCCTTATTTAGTTTGCTTCTGTTATGCTCGAATAATCGCTCGGGGAGTATCATTATTATTGCAGATTAGAATGGTTTTAAATTACTGTGAAAACTTTCACAAAGGTTTGCAAAAAGTTTGTCAAGCAACTACATTTGCGTTTTAAATTTTTTTCGCATACAAATTGCAATATAATTAACTTACATTAAAATAGCGTTTATATGAGTAACATTTTTTGTTCATCGATTGGTAAAAAACTGCTGATGTCTCTGGCGGGGATTTTTCTATGTGTATTCCTGCTGGTACACCTTGGCATAAACCTGATGCTCCTTCGTAACGATGGGGGTGAAGTTTTCAAGTTGTGTGTTGAATTTATGACTACCAACATCTTGATTAAGATTGTAGAGCCTGTTTTATTTTTAGCATTTTTGATACACATGATCTGGGCTGCGATCCTTCAGGTTCAGAACTGGATGGCCCGTCCGAGCAAATATGCTGTGACTAACCATTCGCAAAGCTCGTTTTTTTCGAAGTATATGATTCATACCGGTATTATTATCTTCGCTTTTCTTGTACTTCACTTCGTGAATTTCTATTTCGTTAAACTTGGATTGACTAGTCCTGCCCAGGGCGTTAACCCGGTTGAAGGCGAACATGATTTCTACAACATGGCTATCAACCTGTTTACACAACCGGTATATTCGGTAATTTATATTGCATTCTTTATTTTCCTTGGTTTCCATTTTAACCATGCTTTCCAGAGTGCTTTCCAAACATTTGGACTTAACCATAAAAAATACACTCCGGCTATCAAATTTATCGGCCTTGCCTATTCAATTTTAGTACCTGCCGGTTTTGCTATCATTCCCATTTATTTCATGTTTTTCTGGAAATAAATTAGTAATCGAAACTATTTAGAATATTTGATATGACAGTTTTAAATTCAAAAATACCTCAGGGTCCCGTCTCCGAAAAATGGACGTATTATAAGGCCCACCAGAATCTGGTAAACCCTGCCAATAAACGTAAACTCGATATTATTGTAGTAGGAACTGGCCTTGCCGGAGCTTCGGCTGCTGCCAGCCTTGGTGAACTCGGTTTTAATGTAAAGATTTTTTGTTATCAGGATAGCCCCCGTCGTGCGCATAGTATCGCTGCACAAGGTGGTATCAATGCTGCTAAAAACTATCAGAACGACGGCGACTCTGTTTACCGTTTGTTTTATGATACTATCAAAGGAGGTGACTACCGTGCCCGCGAAGCTAATGTACACCGTTTGGCCGAAGTAAGTAACAACATCATCGACCAATGTGTTGCACAGGGCGTTCCTTTTGCCCGCGATTACGGCGGATTGCTCGACAACCGTTCTTTTGGTGGTGCTCAGGTTTCGCGTACATTCTATGCCCGCGGTCAAACCGGACAGCAGTTACTTTTGGGTGCGTATAGCGCATTAAGCCGTCAGATTAAGAAAGGTACTGTTAAAATGTACAACCGTACCGAAATGCTCGACGTTGTTATTGTTGACGGTAAAGCCCGTGGTATCATAACCCGCGACTTAACTACCGGAAAAATTGAACGTCACTTCGGCCACGCTGTAGTATTGGGAACTGGTGGATACGGAAACGTGTTCTTCCTTTCAACCAATGCAATGGGTTCGAACGGTAGCGCTGCATGGCAGGTTTACAAACGTGGTGCTTGCATGGCAAACCCTTGTTTCACCCAAATTCACCCGACTTGTATCCCGGTTCACGGCGATTACCAGTCAAAACTTACCCTTATGTCCGAATCGTTACGTAACGACGGTCGTATCTGGGTTCCGAAGAAAAAAGAAGATGCAGAAGCTATCCGTGCCGGTAAACTGAAGCCTACTCAAATAAAAGAAGAAGACCGCGACTACTATCTCGAACGTCGTTACCCGGCTTTCGGGAATTTAGTACCGCGTGACGTTGCTTCGCGTGCAGCTAAAGAACGTTGCGATGCAGGGTTTGGCGTAGGTTCGGGATTGGCCGTTTACCTCGACTTCTCTTCTGCCATTGAACGTCTGGGCAAAAATGTTATCGAACAACGCTACGGTAACCTCTTCCAGATGTACGAAAAAATCGTTGACGAGAATCCATACGAAACTCCGATGATGATTTATCCTGCGGTTCATTACACTATGGGTGGTATTTGGGTCGATTACGAACTTCAAACCACTATCCCCGGCTTGTTCGCAACCGGTGAAGCCAACTTCTCCGATCACGGTGCTAACCGTCTTGGAGCTTCGGCTTTGATGCAGGGTTTGGCCGACGGTTATTTCGTATTGCCATACACTATTCAGAATTATCTTTCTGCAGACATTCGTACTCCTCGTATGAGTACCGACCTCGCTCCGTTTGCCGAAGCTGAAAAGAATGTTCAGGATAAGATTAACCGTTTGATGAGCATTCAGGGTAAAAACTCTGTTGACAGCTTCCACAAACGTCTTGGCCACATCATGTGGGAAAAAGTAGGGATGGCTCGTACCAAAGAAAGCTGTACTGCTGCTATTTCCGAAATCAAGGCTTTACGCCAAGAGTTCTGGAAAGACGTTCGTGTTACAGGTTCAGCAACTGAGTTTAATCCTGAACTGGAAAAGGCGCTTCGTGTTGCCGACTTCCTCGAACTGGGTGAATTGATGGCTAAAGATGCCCTTAACCGCGAAGAATCTTGTGGTGGTCACTTCCGTGAAGAATATCAAACCGCTGAAGGAGAAGCCGATCGTCAGGATGATAAGTTCATGTACGTAGCTGCTTGGGAATACCAGGGCGACGGCAAAGAACCTATCCTGAACAAGGAACCGCTGGTTTACGAAAACATCAAGGTTGCTCAACGTAATTATAAATAATATTAGAACCAGGAACCAAGTATCAAGAACTAAGATTTATACGGTCAATTGGACATGAATCTTAGCTCTTGGGTCTTGGCTCTAAAAAATAATTAGTATGGACTTTACATTAAAAATCTGGAGACAGGACGGCCCCGAAGCAAAGGGTAAATTTGTCACCTATCAAATTAAAAATATATCGCACGATTGTTCTTTCCTCGAGATGCTCGACCAGTTAAATGAACAACTCGTTGATAAGATTGAAAAACCGGTTTGCTTCGACCACGACTGTCGCGAAGGTATCTGCGGTATGTGCAGCCTTTACATCAATGGTCGCCCGCACGGTAACGACAGTGGTATTACCACCTGCCAGTTGCACATGCGTAAATTTAAAGATGGCGATACCATCGTAATTGAACCATGGCGTGCAAAAGCATTCCCTATCATCAAGGACTTGGTGGTAAGCCGTACCGCTTTTGATAAGATTATCCAGGAAGGTGGATATGTTTCGATTAACACCGGAGGCGTCCCTGATGGTAATGCCATTGCAATTTCTAAGGTAGATTCCGATCTGGCTATGGATGCTGCTCAGTGCATCGGTTGCGGAGCTTGTGTTGCTGCATGTAAAAATGCTTCGGCCATGTTGTTCGTTTCTGCTAAAGTTTCTCAGTTTGCTTTATTGCCACAAGGTAAACCCGAAGCTAAAGAACGTGTTGAAAAGATGGTTGCCAAAATGGACGAACTTGGTTTCGGAAACTGTACCAATACCGGTGCTTGCGAAGCTGAATGTCCAAAGGAAATTAAGCTTACCAACATTGCCCGTCTTAACCGCGAGTTTTATGCTGCAAAGTTAAGCTAAGGCTTATCGCTATAAATGAAAAAGCTCCCGAAACCGGGAGCTTTTTTTATGCCATTATGTTTTCAATTTCGTTTATCGTTTTTGGTATTGGTTTGCCCAGTATCCGGCAACCATTTTCGGTAACCAGAAGGTCGTCTTCGATACGGATGCCTCCAAAGTCTTTATAACTTTCTACGTTGTCATAATTGATGAAATTCGGAAACTTCTTTTCGTTTCTCCACTGGTCTATTAAAGCAGGGATGAAGTAAATTCCTGGTTCGTCGGTTAAAACATAACCAGACTCAGGTTTTTTGGCAAAACGAAGGTAAGCAAGGCCAAACTGTTTGCTGCGGGTAACGGTCTCGTCATATCCAACCAGCGTTTCTCCCAATCCTTCCATGTCATGAACATCGAGGCCAAGCATGTGCCCCAAACCGTGGGGAAAGAAAAGGGCATGTGCGCCGGCTGCAACAGCTTCGTTGATATTGCCTTTCATCAAACCAAGGTCTTTTAATCCCGAAGCAATAGTTTTTGCGGCTTCCAAATGAACGTCGAGGTATGTTCTGTGAGGCGAAGTGAGTTCGATGGTTTTACGGTTGGCGGCCAAAACGATGTTATAGATATCTTTCTGGCGTTGGTCAAATCTTCCGCCAACGGGAATGGTGCGGGTGATATCGCTGGCATAAAGCGTCTCGGCTTCAGAGCCTGCATCGGTCAGCATCAGGCGTCCTTTCTGTAAATAATTATTGTGATGATGGTTGTGAAGCGTTTCTCCGTTCATACTGAGGATAACCGGAAACGACACACCGTTACCATGCGAGAGGGCAATGCCTTCGATCGTTCCTGCAATTTCACGTTCCAAAATACCCGGACGTGCCATCTTCATGGCCGTGGTGTGCATCAGCCAGGCTACATCAACCATCTTTTCTATTTCAAAAATCTCCCAGGAGTCTTTAACCGACCGGAGTTTGATAACAGCTTTAGTTAAAGGTGATGAAGCTTTTTCGGTAAGTTTTTCAGCCGCAATACCAAGAAGGCCTTGGAGTTGAAGAATACTTTCGCTCCGGTAAGGTGGGAGGAAATGAATGGTGCGCCCGCTCGTTTGAGCTTGTTTAATTGTCCTTAAAATATCTTTGGATGGGAAAGTGTGCGATATGCCTGTTTCCGAAGCTTTATCTTTTAATGATGGCTGGTAGCCCATCCAAATAATATCTTCCATGTCGATATCGTCTCCAAAGAGATATTCGGTATTATTTTCAACGTCGATAATTCCTGTTAGGTTGGGTTCATTTAAGCCAAAGAAATACGAAAATGTGCTGTCCTGCCGGAACTGATAGGTGTTGGAGCTGTAATTATAAGGAACGTCAGTATTCCCTAAAAACAGGATTAATCCATCGGTAATCTGACTGCGAAGTTTGAGTCTTCTTTCTGCGAAAATATTGGAATGTAGCATGGTGCCGTTTTTTAAAATACTAAGGTATGTATTTTGTTTAATTCTGCGGAAAGTCTTTGTAGAACTTTAGATGTAGCTGATAGCTGATATTGCAAGCAGTTATAAATCAAAGGTAAGTACAGGCGCAGTGTTGGCGAATAGTATTTATTTCTTTATCTTTGTTTTCAATTCGCATCCGAATTAGGTTATCGATTAATAAATTAACACCAGAAACATGCCATACCGCCGTTTACCAAATACCGATGCTGCAAGGCTCAGGGCACTTAAAATCGCCTTTGTAAAGGGTAAGGAACTGCCTCCTTTTCAACTTGCATTCAGTCAGGCTACGTTTACCCGGTTGCAGACATTTCTGTCGCAATTTGAGCATGCACAGCTTGTCCATAAGAGTGCGTTTAACAGTCAGATTAGTAAAAGCCAGCAATACATAAATTCGCTTAAAAAAGCCAAACTGTATATATCGCATTTTATTCAGGTAATAAATATGGCTATTGCCCGTGGGGATATGCCTTCGAACGTCCGCTTGTTTTATGGATTGGATGGGTATGAGAATAAAGTTCCTTCCCTGAATACCGAAGCCGAAGTAATAAAATGGGGCGAAGCTATCATTAACGGCGAAACTGAACGTACCCGTAAAGGTGCCGCACCGGTAACTAACCCAACGATTGCCCTTGTAAAAGTGAGGTTTGAAGATTTTAAGGAAACCTTTAATTTCCAGAAAACATTACAGAAAAACAATGCCCGTACCTTGCATGAATTGGCAAGACTAAGGAAAAACGCCGATGAACTGATTGTTACGATATGGAACGAGGTGGAAGAAACTTTTAAAGATTTGCCGGATAGCGAACGGCGTGAGAATGCTAAAGCCTACGGCCTTGTTTATGTTTTTAGGAAAAGCGAGCTTAGAAAAGTTGCCGCGAATGCTTTTGAAGAAGAAGTTGAGGACGAAGATGTTATGCCTGAAATAATTGAAGGTTTTAAACAGGAAGAATCAGTGTCTGAATCCGAGCCGGAACCAGAGCAGGAGGAATCCGGGAGTGTTGAAGCCGTAACTCCTGAACCAGAGAAACCCAAGACTGTGAAATCACAGTCAAAGCCTAAAGGAAATTTTCCGATACAAACAGAACTTAACTTCTGATACGTTTCAGATAAAGAACGTAAATGCCCACAGCCGTTAGTAAACAACTGATTATCGATAATGGGAGCAGATCAAAATTGGAGCCTACTTCGGCCGCCTTTTCGGTTATCACATTTTGGTTTACGAAGTAATAGGCTATAACAGCCATTGAGTTATTGATGAAATGAGCGGCAATGGGTAGCCACAGGCTTCCGCTCCATATCAGCATGTATCCGAATAATATTCCTAACAACCAACGCGGAAAAAATCCATAAAACTGCATGTGAAATGCGCTAAAAATAAACGCAGATATAATGATCCCCCAATGGTAGTTTTTCGTCCAGTTCGAAAAAACACGTTGAAATATTCCTCTGAATAGAAATTCTTCGCCCAGTGCCGGGATAATTCCGACCATCAGCAGGTTGACCATTAAACCGGGCAATGTCTTTATATTTAAAAAGGCTTTGGTGGTAAGTTCGGCATTTTGTTCGGAATGAATCAGTTCCTTTTCTATGGCCGACATAAAAGGCGGTAGTTTTATCAACGAGTTTAACGATGCCAGCAGGTTTATGGCCGGAATGGCTATCAGCATAAGAACAAGAACCAATGCGATACGATTGCTGCCGGGAGATGCGTTGAGTTTTAAGTATTGAAAACTACTTCCGCTGAATATTTTACCTAAAATTAACGGTGGTACAACAAACATGCCTACAGAAAGGATGATTTGAGAAAACTTTAAGACATTAATAGCGCGTGGATCGCCAAGATTGCGCGAATTTAACAAGTTGGCCGCATCACTTCCAAACAGCGGATTTATCAGTATTGTAGTAAGTAACATTGAAATAATCAGCGAAGCAAGAGCTACAACTACAGTAAGACCTAATTGCGTAAGCGGATAGTTATCGTTAAAAAGCGATCGTTCCATGATTCGAAAAAGTGTAATTTTGCCAAAAGTAATAAAAAGGGATTAAGAGATTAAGTATTAAGTGAACTTGGAATTTAAGCATGAAGATTGGAACGATAGACTTAGGAGAACGCCCGTTATTTCTGGCACCGATGGAAGATGTAACTGACCCTTCCTTCCGTTATATCTGTAAACAGTTTGGCGCCGACATGATGTACACCGAGTTTATTTCGAGCGATGGCCTCATCCGCGATGCCAAAACCAGTGTTAAAAAACTTGAAATATACGACTACGAACGCCCTATAGGAATTCAGCTTTACGGTCATCTGCTTGAGCCCATGGTTGAAGCTGCCCGTATCGCCGAAGCTGCCAATCCTGATGTTATTGATATTAATTTTGGTTGTCCGGTGCGTAAGATTGCTGCCCGCGGCGCCGGTTCGGGCATGATGAAGAACATCCCGCTCATGGTGCAGATGACCGAAGAAATTGTTAAAGCCGTTAAACTTCCGGTAACCGTTAAAACCCGCCTGGGTTACGACGAAGAATCAAAACATATTGTAGGAATAGCCGAACGTCTCCAGGATGTGGGTATTCAGGCGCTTACCATACACGGTCGTACCCGTGCGCAGCTATATCGTGGCGAGGCCGACTGGACGCTTATCGGCGAGGTGAAAAACAATCCGCGCATGCACATCCCCATCATCGGAAATGGCGATGTTACAAGTCCTGAAATTGCTAAAGCGATGTTCGACCGTTACGGCGTGGATGGCATCATGATTGCCCGTGCCACTTATGGGCGTCCGTGGATATTTAAGGAAATTAAGCACTATTTTGCTACCGGCGAACTGATGCCGCCATTAACAGTTCGCGAGAAGGCCGATCTGGCTAAGTCGCACTTGTTAAAATCGGTTGAGGTTAAGGGATCGCCGCGCGGTATTTTTGAGATGCGTCGGCATCTTACCAATTATTTCAAGGCTTTGCCACACTTCAAGGAAACACGACAAAAGCTCGTTACATCGCTTGATGTGAACGAGCTTTTGGAAACCATCGAACAGGTGGCTGTGAAATATGCCGATTTTAACTCTTCAGATTCGGATAGTCAAGCGTATAGTGCAGGCCCCGACTTTCCTTCCGCGCCTGAGCACTCTTGATGACCAGGTAGCCCACGTTAATCATATTGCGGAGTTCGCAAAGTTTTTGAGAAAGGATGGATTCTTTATAAAGTTCCTCGGTTTCGTCAAAAATGATCTGCAACCTGTCCATTGCCCGTTTAAGGCGGAGGTTTGAGCGTACAATACCCACGTAGTTGCTCATGATCTGTTGCATTTCCTTGGCATTTTGGGTAATGAGGATCATTTCTTCGGTGTGCGTGGTTCCTTCATCATTCCACTCGGGGATGTTGTGTTGAATAGCGAATTCTTTATAATGTACCAAGGCATGTTTCGAAGCCCGTTCGGCATACACGATGGCCTCAATAAGCGAGTTTGATGCAAGACGGTTGGCGCCGTGCAGTCCGGTGCAGGACGTTTCGCCCAGGGCATAAAGCCTGTTGATAGTACTCAACCCGTTCTTGTCGACTTTGATGCCACCACATAAGAAATGCGCTCCGGGAACAACCGGAATCATATCTTTAGTGATGTCGATTCCCACGCTTTTACATTTTTCGTAAATATTGGGAAAATGGTCGATGAGGCCTTTCGGGTCGAGATGGCGGGCATCGAGGTAAACGTGTTCGTCCCCTCTTATTTTCATTTCGTTGTCGATGGCACGAGCTACAATGTCGCGGGTAGCCAGTGAGCCACGCGGATCATATTTCTGCATAAACTCTTTCCCATCAATCGTTTTCAGGATGGCTCCATGTCCACGCATGGCTTCTGTTATCAAAAACGAAGGTTTTTCGGCAGGATTATATAGCGTTGTAGGATGGAACTGAATGAACTCCATGTTGTCGATAATCCCTTTGGCGCGGTAAACCATGGCGATACCGTCGCCGGTAGCAACTTCAGGATTACTGGTGGTATTGTAGATGTTTCCGCACCCGCCGGTGGCCATGACGGTTACTCTTGCCATCACCGTCTGCACCTTGCGGGTTTCGAAGTTAATGACATAGGCGCCAAAACAATCGATGTCGGTATGATAGCGTTTTACCAGTTTGCCAAGGTGATGCTGGGTGATGAGGTCAACTGCAAAGTAATTTTCGAGGATTTCGATGTTTTTATGCTGACGGACCTTTTCGCAGATAGCGCGTTCTACTTCGAAACCGGTGATGTCTTTATGATGAAGGATGCGGTGTTCGCTGTGCCCTCCTTCGCGGGCCAGATCGTAGGTGCCGTCGGGCTTTTTATCAAAGTTGGTACCCCATTCGACGAGTTGCTGAATTTGTGCAGGTGCTTCGGAAACGATGTTACGCACGGTTTCTTCATCGCAAAGGCCGGCCCCGGAAATGAGGGTGTCCTGTATGTGTTTATCGAAATTGTCGGGAGGGTAGGTTACCGCAGCAATTCCGCCTTGGGCGTATTTGGTATTGGACTCGTCAAGCTTGTCTTTGGTTACAATACAAACTTTGGCATGATCGGCCACTTTTAGAGCAAAACTAAGGCCTGCGAGTCCCGAGCCTATAATCAGAAAATCTACTTCGCGTTTCATGTGATGGATTGAAAAGAAGCACAAATATAGGGAATAATACCATTGATTGTCAGTGATAAGTACTGTTACTACTTGTGGGTGAAGCAATGAGCTGATTTATTTTAATTTAGAAGAAGCTAAAACATTTCATCTATTGATAATTTATAATTAACTGTTATCAAAATGGCACTTCGAGTCATGAAAAATCCTGTAATCCTGTTAGTTTTTAACTTTAACAGGATTGCAGGATTAACAGAATGTTCTGGATAACTACCAGATATATGTACCAACAGCTCCCGGGGCGAGCCGGATATTGGCAAATTGTCCGTTGTACTGAATCCGGAACGAGTTGGTTATATTACTGTCGTTGGCTACAATTAATACGATTTTCCCTTCAGGGGTTTTAAATGCGACGTTTGATAGTACCTCGGCATTGTCAATAGTCGAAACCCGAACGGAACCTTTATGTTCTTCATCCTCGGTTATCGCAACAACTTTATCGCCTTTGTTGGTGGAGGCAATACGGTGTGAGCCAGGACGTACGAACTTTGATGCATGGGCAACTGTGTAATAGGCAATGTTGCGCGAGACTTTATCTCCGTCGAGGGTTATTGCTCCCTGGCACATGCTGCACCCTCCGTTATCGGTGTGCGGGTCGTTGGAGGGGTCTGCTGCCAGGTTCCAAAGGATGACATTCCTGCTCCAGTTGCGGGTTCCGCCAATAATGAGGCGTTTAACCTGAGCTGCAGCTTCAAGGGTGGATTTCCCGGGAGCTTCAACAACCATTTGCTCGGTTAAATAGAGATTTTTATTGGGATACGCAGTGTGCATTATTGTCATTGCGCTGAGGTCGCCCCCATATTGGTGAAATCCCGAGCCGTCAACGTATTTGGACGCTTCCGGATCACGAAGGGTGGTGAGAGGGTAATCGATTCGGTCCATGTTATGGTCGAAAAGGATAATTTTCGTCTTAATATTGGCAGCCTGAAACGCGGGGCCCAGATTTGTTTTAATAAAGTCGGTCTGGCTTGCCGGTAGCATTTGCATGCTCGGGGTATTGTTTGAGTTTAGGGGCTCGTTTTGAATAGTAATGGCGTCGATCGTAATTCCTTCTTTTTTCATCGCCTGAATGTATTTTACAAGGTAACGGGCGTAAACATCAAAACATTCGGGTTTAAGCGAGCCAGCTTTTACATTGTTATTGGTTTTCATCCATTTGGGTGCAGACCATGGCGATCCTAAAATTTTAATCTGAGGATTGACAGTCAGGATTTCCTTCATAACCGGGATTACGTCTTTATAATCCTGCGATAAGTTAAATTTTGCAAGCGCAAAGTCGGTTTCTCCGTCGGGCAGGTCGTCGTACGAGAATACAAAGCTGTTCATATCGGAAGCCCCGATGCTTAATCGGATATAGCTTACGCCGATATTATTACCGTCGGTTCCGAATATCTCCTTGATAAGTTTGGAGCGTTCGGCAGGAGTCATTTTCATCATCAATTCGGCACTGCCGCCGGTAAGGGCGAACCCAAACCCATCGATGGACTGTAAAGTCTGGGCTTCATCAATTACGATTGCTGCTCCGCCACGGCGAATATCGCGCGAGCCGAACGAGATTGTTTCTGCCTGTTTTTCGAACAGTTTGGAACGGTCTGGGTTGGTTACCCAAGCCTCAATTTTTATTGGCTCTGCGTTTTGTGCCCAAAGCGGGTTTGAGCCAATAGCCAAGGTGCTAAATATTATCGTTTTTAATAGAGTTCGTTTCATAGAAATATTTTTTAAAGAGATGTCTATGTATGTTTTATTAGATTAATCGGTACAGTTGGACGATATTGGGGCAAGGGCTTAGTAAGGTGCAAGCTTGGTGAGGATTACAAGCAAAAAGCGGATCTTGATGTAAATTAAAAAATCATTATTGTATTGAGGAAAAAAAATCCGGAGGCATTGCCCCCGGATTTTATAATTATAACGAGAATCTTATTACCAGCCGGTGTTTTGAGCCCAGCCTGTTACAGAAATTTCGTCCTGAGGAATTGGGTACCAATCCATTTTAGTGTTGTCGTAAGTTCTGTTTTCAAGTGTTTTTACAACGTACGAGTACACAGGTAGAGCCGTTGTTCCGGTGTTGGTGATTTCAACTCGTCTGATCGGTTGGGTAAAATAGGTTGCACCTTCTTCCCAACGACGAACATCCCAGAAACGATGATCTTCAAAACAGAGCTCAACCCTGCGTTCGCTTTTAATTTTTGCCAAGGTTAATTGACCAGTTTGAACAGGATAAACTCCGGCTCTGGATCTTACCTGGTTTATGGCCCATAATGCAGTTTTGCCATCGTTGAATGGGTTTCCGCTTTCACCATAAGCATTAAACATAGCTTCGGCATAATTCAGAAGGATTTCGGCATAGCGGAAGTAAACCCAACTGTGGTTTGCAGATGTATTGTTGGTTAAATCGAGTCCGCTATTTATATATTTTTTCAGGTAATAACCGGTTTTGGTGGCATTGGTATTGGGCTGGCCACTGGTACCACCGGTGAATGTTTGCAACGTTGTGGAATTGAAAGTCATACCGTTATAAGCCACTGTGGCGGCAAACCGAACATCTCTGTTAGAGTAGATAGACGCTACATGTGCAGGGTTATTCCAGTCAAACGGAGCGCTACCGGTAACCGTAGAGCCACTCTTGGTTACTACTTCAAACGCATCTACAAGGTTTTGCGATGGGGTTAAGCTGTTGCCATTAGTTGCATCAAAGGATATAGGATAATTCGCTTTTTCGAGAGTGTTGATCGAACCATAGCGCTTGTAAAAAATGAGTTCAGTTTGCGTTGTATTAGACGAACCAAAAAGATTGCCATAGCTTGAACCGGCAACTAGGGAATACTTACCCAAAGCGATTACATCATGGCCTGCTTTTGCAGCATCAGCCCAGGTTGTTGTTGTGCCTTTGTGTGCGTAAGCAGGACTGGCAGCATATAATAGTAAACGCGATTTTAAGGAAAGAATAGCGCCATTAGTTAAACGCCCGGCCTCATACCAACTCGGAGGAGTGACAGGAATAATGGCAGCAGCCGTATCGCACAACGTGGAAATGTATTTTACACATTCGTCCAGAGTGTTGCGTTTTAAGTTTTTCCAGGAACTTGCCTGACTGTAATCCAACGGAATGTCGATGATGGGAACTCCGCCATACCGTTTAATTAACTCAAAATAGAAGTACGCTTTTAAAGCTATTGCCTGAGCCCTAAGGTATTTAACGTTTAACCGGGCATTGTATATTGCCGTTGAATCGGTACCTGTAATGCCGTTTTGGATATATTTAATGTCAACTTTGGTCCAGTTGGCAAGATATAAGTTGGCATTACGGATTCCGGTGAAATAATTACTCCATACATCATCCGGGTTAGTCAGCTGGCTCCATCCACCACTGTTGAATTGCTGGTATTTATTGGAACCATCGGTTATCTCTGCATTGTCAGTTGCGCCCTCCATGTATAAGCTTGTCCAGAAACCATCCGGTAAATAGGAATATAAGTTTGTAACAGCATTCTGTGCAAAAGCATAATACGTATAGAGCTGAGTCATGTTGACATCGGTTTCTATATTCCTTTCGTCCATAAAATTCTTTGTACAAGAAAATAATGATATGGACAGGATAACCCCCGCTATTATAATTTGTTTAAATTTCATAATATCTGCAATTAATTAATTGATATATGATTAAAATACAAGATTTACGCCGAAACTTACAGCTTTCATGAGAGGGTAACCCATAGAAAGGTTTTCAGCTTCTAACGAATTGATCTTATCCCATGTAAAGAGGTTTGTTCCGTTTACGTAGAATCTTACAGTTTCAATCTTTTTAAAGAGTCCTAATTTCGGAACAGTATACCCAAGTTCAATGCTGCGCAGTTTGACAAAACTTCCATCTCTATACCAGAAATCTGAACTTTGAGTATTGTTCAAATTGGTTATTGTTGAAAGTCTGGGCGAAGTAGCTGTTGCAGCAGTTGCTGGAGTCCAGGCATTTAAAGAGAACGGGGTTATGTTATTGTTGCTGTTCCCAAAAGGTCGGGTGTATGCCGAAGGCATAGTAACCGTACGGTTGGTTACACCTTGTAGAAAGGCGTCAAAATCAAACCCTTTATATTTAAATCCGAGATTAAGTCCAAAAGTCCATTCAGGAATTCCGCTGGTAGCGTATTTCATAGGCACTTTGTCGAAATCGTTAATGATACCATCTCCGTTTTGATCTTTGTATTTGAGGTCTCCGGGATGTACATTATCGTATCCTGATTTTACAACATTGGAATTCAGGTTACCCGATGCATCAAAGTCAGCTGTTTGATAAAATCCTACACATTGCAGACCTCTTGCCTGGTCAACCCTGTATCCGGCAGCATTTAACCACGAATACGATTTTGGAGGATCAGACTTATAATCGATTTTATTCCGTGCAAAAGCTGCAGATAAGCCTACGTTATACTGGAAATCGGAAACTTTTCCGTCGTATTTAACTATAGCTTCGAAACCGTGGTTGGAAACTTTTCCGGTGTTAAGGACAGGTGTGTTTATCCCGGCAAAATCAGCAACCAGATCATTGGGCTGTTCAAGAATACCTGTTCTTTTTTCATTGAATACATCCAAGGATAGCGAAAGACTGTTGAGTACAATCGCTTCAAAACCAATGTTAAAGGTAGTTTTCTTATTCCATGAAAAATTGGGGTTACCCAATTGGCCTTCTGCCCTACCCGCAAAGTCGGAGTTACTTTCGGTGAATTTCCATGAAGCCCCGTTATAGGTAGAATAGGTTCTATCCATGAACCGGTAACTGTCATCCAAGGCTCCAACTGTACCATAGGAGGCTTTCACCTTTAAATAGTCAACAATTGAATTGTCCTTAAGGAAGTCTTCGCTTGATGCGATCCAAGCAGCACCAACAGCAGGGAAAAAGCCATAACGTTTGGCATCCCTCATATCGGCAGATCCCATGTAACTGGCCGAAAAGTCAATTACATACTTCTTGGCATAATCATAAGTTACATCGGAAGCTAATCCCTGTGTGCGGAATTCATAAATAAGCCCGTTATAGGTATATGTCTGCCTTTTTGCCAAAACCATGGCAGTTACCGAATGCTGTCCAAAAGTACGACCGTAGTTTAAACCCAATTGCATATTGGCACGGTTCCAGTGGCTGCTTTCGCCATCGCTAATGGAGTTGGATACCGAACCATGCCGAACGTAGGTGTTATTACCAGTAGCATCAGGTATTGGATTGTCGTTACCATCCTTTAATAACTCGTAAGTGTACGTTGTGAAGTGCTTATCGTAATTCCCGAAGTAGTTATTGCTAAATGAAATTCCTCCGGTTAAATTTAAACCTTTGGTTATTACATCAAGTTTTTCGTTGAACGAAACATTAACCTGCAGGTTACGATCATGTCCCTGATAGATACCTCCCTGTTTTAATAATTCAGCAGGGTTAAAGTTGTAAACACGATTGGTTGCCCACCTCCCATATTCGTCTTTAATAGGAAAAGCCGCGGCTGGAATCTTCATTAGGTTTGAAAAGAAATCGGCGGCGTTAAAACCTGAAGGGGTAATACGGTCGTCAATTTTGCCGGCAACTTCACTATGAACTGATAAGCTGGGCGTTAATTGAAGCTCAATATTACCGCGAACGTTGTACTTTCTCATCATGGCGTTCGTTCCAAAGTCCTTACTAATCTCATCAGCATTTTTATAAAGGCCGGAGAAATTAGAATGGTCGAGTGATACAAAATACTTTGCTTTTTCTCCGCCTCCACGAAACGAAAGGTTGTAGGTTTGAACAGGAGAACAATTTTTCAGCATTTCGCCGTACCAGTCTACATTCGGATGAAGAACGTCATTGGCGTTTTTGTACAAATCGGGATTAGCATATTTAATGGGTAATCCGTCATTCTGCAACGCTTGGTTATAAAACCGGGTATAGTCGTAGGCATTTAAAACCGAAGGCAACTGTATTGCACTTTGTACACCATACCTGGCATTTAAGGCGATTTTTGTTTTTCCGGAGTTTGTACCTTTTTTGGTTGTAACCAAAATTGCTCCGTTTCCACTGAAACCGTAAGCAGCAGTGGCGACAGCATCTTTCAATACAGTAATCGATTCAACCTCGGTAGGCATAAGCATTCCTACAGTTGCGTAATTTACCTGAAAACCATCGACGTATACAAGCATCGAGTTCGATTGGTCAGCCCATGAAGAAACGCCACGAACGTAAAACGAAGGATCATCATATCCGGGTTCGCCTGAACCTGTTTTCACGGTTAAACCGGGGATTCTGCCATTAAGCGCATTCAACAGGTTCGACACGTTCATTCTCTCGAGTTCCTTACCGGTAATGGTATAGGTTGCTCCGGTATTCCTCCAGCCTTTTTCAGTTCGCAATCCTGTTTGGATAATACTGCTCGAAACTGAATCAGCAAGCTGTTTGCTCCTTTTCGGAGTATTTTCGTTTTGAGCATCGATATTATTCACTATCAATCCACAAAACAGCGAGAGCAAAATAGATATGTTAATGTATTTTTTTTTCATTTTCAATTAGATTTCAGTGAAACACCAATGACTACCAACCAGGATTTTGACCCTTCCATCCTTTTCCTCCACCAAGATAATTTTTGGCTATCTCAGCATTCATGAAAGGAACGTAATAGTATTTCTTTGGGAAAACCCTTTGTATAAAGGTTACGGTTTTCCAAGGACGAGTTACTACGCCGCTAACTTTTAGCGCTTGAGTTTGTACGCCATGAAGGGTTTGATTAAGGGCCTGATCAGCTTTTACCCAACGCAACAGATCGTTATAACGGTGGTTTTCATACGCAAGCTCAATAGTACGTTCGTTTTGGATAGTATTTCTGAAGGTTGCTTGATCCGGACAATCCGTTGTAGTTTTGTCAGGCATGCCTACTCGCTTACGAAGTTCATTCATATAGAAGAAAGCATCGGTGGTTGGACCTCCATTAAATTCGTTTAAGGCTTCGGCATAGCTTAAATAGAATTCAGCCAGACGGAATACCGGCCAGGTAAAGTGGTTTTGAGTGGCGCCATCAATACGCGGTACATATTTGTATGTTTCGAAAGCATAGCCATTAGGTCCTGCATCGGAAGAACATAATCTACCTTCAGCAACTGTTCCATCTGCGCTTTTTAAATAATAGTCTAGTTTACCTCTGGAAGCTGTCCACTGCATACCGTCGTAAGAAATGGTCTGGTAGAAACGCGGATCAAGGTTTAAGCTCTGAACGTACACCGGTAAGTCACTTCCAGTTGACTGAAATGTCCATTTAGTACCATCATTTTTTTCATAAAGCTGCATAAATTCAATTGGTACATTGTTTTTGATCCCCCAGCTAAACAAACCAACTTTAGACATTGTATATAATATCCAAATATTACCATCTCCCCAACTATTTGTAGGTGCAACGCCTTGGTTTTGGGATAAAATGATTTCAGAGTTGCCATAGGTATTCCAGACATATTCGTAATTACCAATGGTAGCAGATGTTTCACCGGTTGAAACTTTAGGATTACTGGTATATAATGCTATACCTCCGGCAGGAGCCGCATCAATTACGGCTTTGGCAGCGTCGGCAGCTAATTTCCATCGATCTTTACTATAGGTAGGATAACGTAAAACAGAATCCCTGCCATCGCCAAAACGGGCGTCAGTGCCAGCCAATACGTCAGTCTGAGGATTATACAACGGACTTGCAGCATATAAAAGGATACGGGCTTTTAAAGCCATGGCAGATAGTTTGGTGGCTTTGCCATATTCAGCAGTTGGGCGAATATCAGGTAATACCGCTGCAGCTTTGTCGCACCAGCTAACAATAGAGTCAACTACTGACTGTACGGAATTTCTGGGACGATTAACATCACTACCTCCAAGTGTGTGGTTTACGATAGGGATACCACCGTAATAACGGAATAATTCGAAATGTTGCATTGCCCGGCAGAAAAGGGCCTGGGCTATTACGTCATTTTTCCATGTGGCATCGGCATCAACTACTTTGCGGATGTTTTCTATAACAAGATTAGCTTGTCTTATGCCTTTATAGTGAATCCCAAATGCAGGTGTGCTTCCTGAAGATCCATCTTGACGATAAGCCCAATCACAAGGCTTTTCAGTCGACATGTTCCCGGAAACATAGGTGTGCAATTGTATGTTGGGGCCTCCCGACCAGTTGTCTTGTACCCCATATAAGAAATAGAGTTCATCTGTAAGAGCGTCAGGCCGGAGTTCCCCGGCACCATAAGGAAAGTAGCTATAAATACAGGTGTTGTACATTTGGGAAACAGCGTATTGAGCCTGGTTCTTTGTGCCGAAAATTGTATCCACAGTTACATCGCCACCAGCAGGCTTTGCAAGGAAATCTTCGCTACAGCCGCCATTAAATAATATTAAAATTAATGTTGCTGTCGATATGAAAAGTGTTATTAATCTATTCATAAGTGTCTGATTTGTCATGTGTTGCTAAAAGTTAATATTGAGCCCCAAATTGAAAGTTTGGGTGAGAGGATAACCCCGGGTAGCCAGGTTTTCAGGATCGCCCCAAACCTTGCAGGAAGCCCAGGTATAGAGGTTTGAACCGTTAACATAAATTCTTGAGGATTGAATACCCATTTTCTTTAAAAATGCAGGTTTTAAAGTGTATCCAATTTCAACATTTTTCAAACGGAGATAAGATGCATCTTTCAAGAAATATTCCGATTTGGTATCAGTGGTTAACGGGCTTGAAGCAACGGGATATTGGATGTCATCGCCGTTTTTGAAACGTTCTGGTGTAAAGCGGCGTAACCCGGGTTCTTCAATAGAGTAACCAGCTAAGAATGGGTAGTCATGAGGAAATAATCCTACTCCTGTTACGCCTTGTAATAAGGCTGAGAAGTCAAATCCTTTGTAGCTAAAGCCAAAAGAAAATCCAAAAGTGTTTTCAGGGATAGCGGTTTTCCCCGAACGGATATAGTCTTTGGAGTCGATTACGCCATCTTCGTTATAGTCAACAAGTTGAACATCGCCAGGTTGTAATGCATAACCCAAATATCCAAGGTCTTTTTGGTAAACCGTGTTTCCGGCTGCATTAGTGTAAGTTTTACCTTGTTTGTTGAGAGCTGGTTTGGGTTGTGACAGGATTGGATTACCATTTCCATCAACACTATAAAGATCAGCCCAGGATGTATATAATGAATTGCCGGGCAATATAAGGTTTTGGTTGATGGGGCGACCGGTTGATGCCTGATATTCCATGCCTTCGGTAATCGCTTCGTCTTGATAAACAATTTTATTTTTATTGTGCGAGTAATTACCTTTTACCCAGTAGTTCAAATCGCCAATCTGATGGCGCCAGCTAACTTCGAGTTCAAAACCCCAATTTTTAACTTCACCAAGGTTATAAGGAGGCAGGGTAGCCTGAACAATAGCAGGAACAGATCCCTTGTAAGACAAAATACCTGTACGGTGTTCGTTAAAATAATCATAAGTAACCGAAAGTTTGTCACCAAAGAATTTGGATTCAAAACCAACGTTTGTTTTGGTGGCAGTTTCCCAAGTTACATTGGGGTTGCCTAAAGTACCTTCCATCGCTCCTTTTACATTAGTTTTACCGGTTAAGGGGCCAAAGGGATAGGTGGAGGTACCGGATGCGGTATTGTATGCCCAGGTGTCTGGCAGGTATAGATAACGTTTTGACACACCATTCACGATAACGTTGTCGTTACCAACTTTACCCATCGATCCTCTGAATTTCAGGAAGGTGACGATTTTGTTCTCGGGGAAAAATGGTTCTTTTGAAACAACCCAACCCAATGAGTAGGAAGGGAAGAATCCAAAACGTTTTCCACTGGGGAAGTTTTCAGAACCGTTGTAACCAACGTTATATTCAGCTAAATAACGACCATCATAACCGTAGGTAACACGTCCTACCATACCAATATAAGCATGGGGAAGGTCGGGAGTCAGACCGGGATCATATTTCTGATCAACATTGTAAAGGCCAAGAGCTCCAATATCATGTTTCCCGAAGGAGCGGTTATAAGTAAGTCCAGCCTCAGCGTAGAGGTGCCTCCATTTGCTGTCATATCTATTGGCAATCCGATAAACATTTGTCGGGTCATTCATTAAGATGAACTTAGGATGTAAGCGATCTCCATTGTTGGGAGTAATGCTGTACCAGTCAACCGGAGAGCTACCCTCTTCATGTGTTTTGAAATAACTGTCGTAAGCTATACGTGCATTGGCAGCTAATCCTTTTAAAACGAAGTCAAGCTTGTAGGTTCCTTTTACTGATGAGGTTAAGGTGCTTCCAATGAAGTTGTCATAACCCATTCCTGCAATTTCGTGCAATACGTTTTGTGAAACGTTTGAATTACCCAGAGGCATTACAAATTTTCCGTCAACAATACCCGGAGAGGAAATTGGGTTACTCCATGCGATTCGTTTCCACCATAACCATTCTCCACCGTTAGAAACATCAAGACCTCCGATAACTTCGTGTTGGTAACCCATATCTACCGAAAGACGAAAATCTTTGTTGATGTCAAAGTCGAAATTGGAGCGAAGGTTGTAGCGTTGGTCGCGATAGTTCATATCGTCAGGGTAGGGAACATAGTCTGTTTTGAAAAGACCGTTCTGGTTCATATAACCCAATGATATGAAATACTTAACATCGTCAGTTCCTCCGTTGATATTCACGTTCACTTTGCTTTGCGAACAGTATTTTTTAAATATTTGATTCTTCCAGTCTGTATCCGGGTGGAAATACGGATCGTAATTGGGGTTAGCAGTTCCATCTGCTAATGTTGGGGTGTGTGCATTTTTATAATAGAGTAAATCCTGATCGGTATAGTTATAGACCGCCTCACTGCGCCAGTTAGCGTCTCTTTGGGTAACAAAAGTGGCCCAGTCTGTGATGCTGGCATCTTTTCCGTGATTTCTCCAGTAGGTTTCAATTCCTTGTTCGTTCTTCAAACTGGTCCACTCATATGCATTGGCAAAACGTGGGTTGTTGTCAAACCTTGTCATTGCAGTTTGAGCCGAAAGATTAACTTTAGGAGCACTCTTGGTTCCGCGTTTGGTAGTAATAAGGATTACACCATTTGCTCCACGAACCCCGAAAACTGCTGTAGCCGAAGCATCTTTCAGAATGCTGATTGTTTCAATTTCGTTAGGATCAATGTTGTCATAACTGTCGCGGGAAACTCCGTCAACCATAATCAGAGGGCTTGTGGTACCCATATAGGTTCCCAAACCACGAATGTACAGGGTGGATTGATCCTCCCCTGGTTTACCTGATGTCTGAATTGCGGTAAGACCTGACAAACGTCCGGCAAGGGCATTACTAATATTAGCTGTAGGAGATTGAACCAGATCTTTTGAAGAGATGGTGCTGATAGCTGCAGTTACCGACTCCTTTTTCTGGCTACCGTAACCAACAACCACAACTTCTTCGAGGTTTTTGGCATCTGTGGTTAATTTTACGTCAACAACTTTTTGTCCTGCCAGAGGTACCTTTTTTACAGTGTAGCCAATAAGCGAGAATACCAGTGTAGCGTTTGGGTTCGGAACTTTGATGTTGTAACGTCCGGCAATGTCAGTAGGAACGCCGGAAGTGGTGCCTTCTACAAAAACACTAACTCCGGTAAGAAGTTCGCCGCTGACAGCGTCGGTAACTGTTCCCGAAACCGAGTATTGTTGGGCTACATAGTTTCCTGCCGCCGGAGCCGGGTTAACGAAGGAGATTGCTTTCGTTTCCTGCTTTTTGGAAAGTAAGATAATCTTATCTACCACCCGGTATTTGATACCTGTTCCTTTGAGAACTTTATCGAGAACAGTTTCAATATTTTCATCTTTAACATTGATGGAGATCTTGGCTAATTTTAAAGCTTCGATGTCTAAATCATACGAAACTTCCATGCCACTTTGTGTCTTTATTTGATCGATAACTTCGTACAGTGACGAGTTATTTAAAGACATGTTTAGTCTTCCTTTTTGGGAATCTCCGGGTTTTGCGGAGGCGTTTAATAATGAAACCATTAAGATTAGTATGCTTACTTTTGTCGTAAGTAGCACTTTACTAAATCGGTTACTTTCAAAGAATGATCGCTTTCTTTCTACTTTGTTCATACTTTCGTAAAGATTTAATGTTAGTATTAGTTCGATTAGCGTTAAATTTTACTATCGGGGGGAGCGCTGGTAACACATTCCCGATTGTTTTTCCAGTGTTATGGACTCATGCTTTAGGTTTTTAGTTTTAGTTTTTAGAAATGTGTATTTGCTTATCTTTTATTTTATACTTTATAGGTGCAATAAATTGTAGCATTTCCATCACAGTATCAATAGGTTGCGTTCTGTGAAAAGTGAAATTATATTTCTTCGACTCTAGTCCGGCTGTATTTACTTGTACATGAATTCGGTACATACTTTCGATAACTTTAGCAATCTCTGCTATGGTTACGTTTTTTAATAAAAGGGCTCCTTGGCGCCATCCGGAGTATAATTCCGGATCGACTTCTTTCGTGGTCAAACTATTGGTTTGGCTGTCAAAGTTGGTTTGTTCGCCAGGTTTCATTACAGCTATGTTTTTACCATCAGCTTTTTGTAACGATACTTTTCCTTCGGCCAGTGTTGTTTCGGTTAATCTGTGGTTGTTCAGGGTTTTAACGTTGAAGGAAGTTCCCAAAACGCAAATAGTAATGGACGGTGTTTGAACCTTAAACGGATGCTGGCTGTCTTTTTTTACTTCAAAATAGGCTTCGCCCTCAAGCTTCACTAATCGTTCGTCGCCGGTAAAGGCTTGCGGATAGCTGAGTTTGCTGTTTTTGTTGAGCCATACTTTTGTGCTGTCGTTAAGAGTGATCGATTTAATTGGGTCGTTCGTGCCTACCTGTGCCGTTATAAATTCCTGTTTGGGAGATCGAGTAAGCCACAGGAATAAAGGGATGCTTACTGCAATGATGAGAATGGCCGCGTATTTGGAAATGGCCATGATAGTGCGGATACGGTTTGTGCGATGGGTCTTTTGACGGAAAGATTTGACGGATTGTTCGAGATGTGTATTTTGGGCATAGGAATTGGCCTTGAGCGCATAAAATAAAGCCTTGAAACGGAAATAGACCTCGCGGTTTTCCTGTGATTGGGCTAACCATTGGAGAATCTCCTCCTTTTCAGACGGACTGCACTGTCCCTGAATATATTTAAAAATAAGGCTTTCGTTAATAGCGGAATCGCTCATTCTATTAAGGTCAATTTATGTATTGACAATCGACCCGGTAAAATCCACTAATAAAATTCTGATTTTTTTTAACTTTTTTTAAGATATGGAGACGGTTGTTTTTTAAAGTCAAGAGTTATTTAGTAAGGTATTGACGTATAATGGTTTGTGTTAAACTGATCGTTGGGGTTGCGAAAAGGAATATTAAGCTATGGCATAAGTTTGGCCAATTTGCCGCGTAATGCTTTTAATGCATTGGTAATGTGGCTTTCTACCGTATTTACAGAAATAGCCAGCTTTTCGCTGATTTCTTTGTTTTTGTAATCTTGTAAAAAACTCATCTCAAAAACTTCGCGGCATTTGGGAGGCAGGCTGTCAATGGCCGAACTGATTTCTTTCTGTAAATCATTCATGAAAAGCTTACGGATAGCCTCATTTTTTTCTGAATCAAAATAACTGATTTCTTCCTCGCGCAGGTTTGTCTCTATCTGCGAGTGGTGCTTGAGCAGAAGGTTTTGCCTTTTAATGTGGCTGATACAACGTTGATAGACAGATTTGAAGAAGTAAGCTTCCAACGAAGTGTGAATCTGAATGTTGCCACGGTTTTCCCATAAATATACAAGGATGTCCTGAACGATATCTTCTGCAACTTGTTCATGAACAAATAATTGGGCATAAGCCTTGAGCGCAGGGAAATACTTTTTAAAAATAATCTCGTAATCACCCGTGGCCTGGCCGTTGACAAGAAAATCTATTGACTCAGCGTTTTTAATTGACATCTTAGTACCGATTGTTAATATTATTATCGCTTTGAGTTCACTGCCATTTTAAATTTATAAAATATTAGTGAATATCAAATGAATATTTACGTTTTGTGAAAACGTTTCCGGGGATTTTCCCCGCTCGGTGTAGTTAGTGATGTCGAAGCTGCTCTAATTTGTTTAGCCTTTTATATATAGAAGGCTTATTCAATCTTGTTTCTTTCTAATGAATTGTCATATTGTTGTGTTTTTAAGTTTCAATTATTAATTGTTACAGGCCCATTCCATTACATTGGCAGGTGGGCGTTGTGCCATAAGTTCGTCTGCCATAATCTGCATGTAAGGATGTACATGGGCGAAAAATTCTTTATAGGCATTGCATAAATAGCTTAAGCCTGGTTCGCCATCGGGGGTAAGCATAAACCGATGTTTGGGGCATTCGCCATTGCAGGCAAAGCGATAATCGCAATGGATACAATACTGCGGCAAAGTATCGCGTTTGCTGTTCCCAAATGTTACCTGCCGGTTGCTTCCTGCTATTTGTGCCAGCGGGGTGCTAAGGATATTTCCCAAATGATACTCGGGATATACAAAATGGTCGCATGAATATACATCGCCATTGTGCTCCATTACCACTGCATTGCCACAGGTTTCTCCAAACACACATAAGGCCGGAGGAACGTTTGCCCAGTTGGCCAAAGTAACATCGAACAACTGTACAAATATTTTGCCGACATCTCTTCGTACCCATTCGTCGAAAATGGTTGTTAAAAAGCTGCCGTAATCTTCGGGTATTACCGACCATTCGGTAATTTTTGCTCCGTTTTTGAATGCCTGATGCACCAGCTTTAAACCCTGTTCTGCAGCTATAGCGGCTTCGCGTTCAACAACAGGAAGAAACTGAATGAATCCGCTTCCGATATCCTTTAAAAAATTGTAAATCATTAAAGGGTGCAGGGAACTCTCCCTGTTTACCACCGAAAGTGTATTGAAATCTACCCGATGTTTATGCAAAGTATCAATGCCTTGCATAACATCGGTAAACGAAGCTTTCCCGGTTTTATAAGGCCTATATTTATTGTGGATTTTTTCGGGCCCGTCGATAGAAATTCCAACCAGAAAGTTGTGGTCTTTAAAAAAGCTGCACCACTCGTCGTTTAAGTTTGTCCCGTTGGTTTGAAACGCATTCTCAATATGCTTTGTTACGGCATATTTGCGTTGAAGCTTCACAACTTGTTTAAAAAAATCAATTCCCCGTAGAGTCGGTTCTCCGCCCTGCCAAACAAAGCTTACTACCGGGACTTGTTGGGCTTCGATATATTGACGGATAAAATTTTCCAGAACTTCATCCGACATTTGCAGGTTGGCACCGTTGGTATAGAGTTTCTGTTTTTCCAGATAATAACAATACGTGCAGTTTAAATTGCATGCAGACCCAATGGGCTTCGCCATTGTTGCAAAACTAATTGGTCTGTTAAGTGATAGATTCATGCCTGCTTATAGTGCTGATGAAGGTTGTTTATTCTTGAGCAATCCCCGGGTTTCTACGGTTTTTACCCTGCATGTTATTCAGATCGTCGCCCAGGTCTTCCCTGGCTTCGTTGGCCTGAATCTGAAGTTCTTGTACAATGTCCGGATACATTGAAGCTACATTATAGCGTTCGCCCGGATCACGGCGCAGATCGTACAGTTCAATTGTTTTTACCGAATCAGGTACCTGTTTCCCCGGATGCCCATCTTTCCCTGGCAGTGCTGCATACGATTCAAATTTGTGAGGAAATACCAGTTTCCAGTTATCTTTTTGTATTGCTTCCAGGCTGTTGGCGCGGAAGTAATAGTAGAGATAGCGTCGAGGCGAAGCTCCTTTTTCTGCGGTAAAGAGCGGGAGAATGTTTACACCGTCAATTTTTTTTGCGGGTAACGCCGCTCCGGTGATGGAAGCCAGTGTCGGTAGGATGTCGATACCGCAGGCAAGTTGGTTGCATACTGTTCCTGCAGGAATTTTTCCCGGCCATTTTACGATGAAGGGTACGCGTTGTCCGCCTTCCCATGATGTATTCTTACCTTCACGTAAACCTCCTGCAGAACCGGCGTGGTTGCCGAATTTAAGCCAGGGACCGTTGTCGCTGGTGAAAATTACAATGGTGTTTTTATCCAGCCCATTTTTTTCGAGTGCTTGTAAAACCTGGCTTATCGACCAGTCAACTTCCATCATTACATCTCCAAATTTTCCAGCTTTGCTTTTCCCTTTGAATTTCTCGGAAACTCCCAGTGGAACGTGTACCATGGAATGTGCCAAATACAGGAAAAATGGTCCTTTTTTATTCTGTTCGATGAATTTTACGGCGTGCTCGGTGTACATGGTCGTTAGTTTACCCTGATCGTCGAGTGTGCGTATTTCGCCAATTTTTTCATTGCCCTCCATGAGCGGGAGGTTCGGAACGTTGGTTTTTGATTTAGTGGTATCTTTTACAACGATCGGCTGTCCATCATAAGTTACAGGCCACATATCGTTGGAATAAGGCAGGCCGAAGAACTCGTCGAAGCCATTTTGCAACGGTAAAAATTTTCGTTGATGGCCAACATGCCATTTCCCTATGGCCATATTGTGATATCCTTTGGTTTTAAGAACTTCGGCAATGGTTTCTTCGTCGGGGTTGAGCCCTATTTTGGCCTGGGGCATAAGTGCCCCGGTTATTCCTACCCGGTTAGGGTAACATCCGGTAAGGAGCCCGGCCCGCGAAGCGCTGCTTACGGCCTGTGGTGCATAATATTGGGTAAATCGCCTGCCCTGAATTGCCAACTTATCGATATTGGGAGTTTCATATTGCGTGGCACCGTAACAAGCCAAATCGCCATAGCCCATATCGTCCATCAAAATCAATACGATGTTGGGGAGCTTTGGCTGGGTATTAGCCTTGGGCTCTGCAGCTTTCGCTTCAGAAATTTTATTGATTGTTCCTCCAAATAAGGCGGCGGAGGTTAAAAGCACTTGAACGTTAGTAGTGTTCATTTACAATACTTGATTAAAATATTAAGGTAATATCTAAAAATAAAAGGATCGTCAATTGAAAGTTATTTCTTTAAAAAAGAAAAATCTTCAATGAAAATTATCAGCAGTCTGAATATCGGATAGAAGTTGGGCCGAATTGGGATTTAATAAATATCCTGCGGCTCAGAAGTTATTGGAAAACGTTCGTACGTTTTTATGGGGTTAAAAGTAGTATAATTATTCATATCCTATATTTTTTGAGGAATAAATAATTGAAAATATAAATATTGATGGCTGGTAAATTTTTGTATAAAGATTAGATATTCACCATGTTTTGTTTCAGGTAGGAATGGTGAGCCGATGAATTTATACGAATCTTATGAGCCGGAAAGCTAGCTCAAACAGTTCTTTGTTTATTGAAACATGGCTAAACTGTTAATAACCGTAATCGCTTAGCTGCAACTTGTAATGTATCTGTGCCAGCTTTATATATTTATTATCTTTGCGCCTCAAAATTTTAGAGATGATTGCGATAGACGGACTTACGGTTGAATTTGGCGGGACGACACTTTTTAAAGATATATCGTTTGCAATAAACGAGAAAGACAGGATAGCCCTGATGGGCAAAAACGGGGCTGGAAAATCAACGCTGCTTAAAATTATTGCCGGTGCCCGAACACCGTCGGCTGGCAAAATCTCTGCTCCAAAGGATACGGTCATTGCCTATCTGCCGCAGCACCTGATGTCCGATAACAACCGCACCGTTTTTGAAGAAGCCTCGCAGGCTTTTGCCAATATCTTCGCCATGCAGCGCGAAATTGACGAGCTTAATGCCCAACTGACCGAACGTACCGATTACGAGTCGGATAGTTATTACGCGCTCATCGAACAGGTGTCGGCTTTAAGCGAAAAGTTTTATACCATCGAAGAAATTAACTATGATGCTGAAGTCGAAAAAATTCTGCTTGGGCTGGGTTTTGTGCGCGACGATTTTACGCGGCCAACGAGCGAATTTAGCGGGGGATGGCGTATGCGCATCGAGCTGGCAAAAATTTTACTTCAAAAGCCCGATCTTATTCTTTTAGACGAGCCAACTAACCACCTCGACATTGAATCCGTTATCTGGCTCGAAGAGTTTTTGATTAACAGCGCCAAGGCTGTTATCGTTATCTCGCACGATAAAACTTTTGTCGATAATATCACCAACCGTACCCTCGAAATTACCATGGGGCGTATTTACGATTATAAGGTCAATTATTCTACATACCTGCAACTGCGCATGGAACGACGTGCCCAGCAACAAAAAGCCATGGAGGAACAGCAAAAGATGATTGCCGATACCCAAGAGTTTATCGATAGGTTTAAAGGTACTTATTCGAAAACCAACCAGGTACAGTCGCGTGTGCGGATGCTCGAAAAACTTGAACTTTTGGAAGTTGATGAGGAAGATACTTCAGCGCTCCGTCTTAAGTTCCCCACTTCGCCGCGCTCGGGCAATTATCCGGTAATTACCGAAGGCTTATCGAAAAGTTATGGAGATTATAACGTGTATTCCAATGCTTCGTTAACCATCGAGCGAGGAGACCGTGTGGCATTTGTGGGCAAAAACGGTGAAGGGAAATCGACACTGATAAAAAGTATCATGCAGGAAATTGATTTTGAAGGCAGCCTTACGTTAGGACATAATGTCCAGATTGGTTATTTTGCCCAAAATCAGGCGTCATTACTCGACGAAGAACTAACCGTATTTCAAACCATCGATGATGTTGCCAAGGGCGATATTCGTACTAAAATCCGCGATATTTTGGGGGCGTTTATGTTTGGGGGCGATAGCTCAACTAAAAAAGTGAAAGTACTTTCGGGTGGCGAGCGTACCCGTCTGGCCATGATAAAGCTTTTGTTGGAACCTGTAAACCTTTTGATTCTCGACGAGCCTACCAATCACCTCGATATAAAAACTAAGGATATTTTAAAAAGCGCGTTGAACGATTTCGATGGAACGTTGATTGTGGTTTCGCACGACCGTGACTTCCTTGACGGCCTTGTAACGAAAGTATATGAGTTCGGCAATAAACGGGTTAAAGAGCATTTAGGCGACATCTGGAGCTTTTTGGATAAGAAAAAAATGGACAACCTCCGCGAGCTGGAAAAAAAAATTAAGTTTCCCTCAGGGCAAATTAATTGACAATAAACGAAACCCTTCCTGTTTTTTAATGCGGGAAGGGTTTTTGTTTTTTGGGACTATTTTATTTTTTATCCGCAAAATAACTTGCACAAAATCATACACAAATCTATTTTGATAAAAGATTTTTTTTAAATTCGATAAGCGTTAAAATAACCGATCTTAAAATCTAACCTTTCCATCAATATCGATTGATTATGAACTCTCTTTCTCCAACTTCGAAAATAACCTGGCTTATTGCCAAACTATTTAAAGACAAAGATCGTAAATCAATTATCAGGATTATAGGGGAGGTTTTATACCTATCCATTGTCCACAGGAGTATCCCTTACCATTATTTCTCGCGTTATCTGTTCCGTAAGGATCGTACTAATCTGTTGGATTATATTCCAAATAAGAAGTTGCACCGGATAAAACCTCATTTTAACGATCCGGATGTTTCTGAGGTGTTGGAAAATAAGCTTTATTTCAACCTTTTTTACGAACCACTCGGAATTAGTGTCCCGAAAATATTGATGTATAACCACCGAAAGATGTTTGTGACAGGCAATACAAGCGTGGAGATAAATAATTCAACCGATTTCAGGTCAATACTTGCAGAATTGATAAATCGTCCGGAAAGCGATGGTTCTGTGTTTATAAAGAGAACATACGGGTCATACGGTGGCGATAAAATATTTAAGGTAACCTCAGACCAGCTTGCGACAGATTCGCTGGAGGTCGATAACCTCTATAAAGAGGTAATCCGTGCCGGGTATCTATTTCAGGAAACGATAAAGCAGCATCCGGATATGTGCAAACTCAACCCCTCGTGTGTAAATACGATCAGGTTTGACACATTTATCGATCAGGATGGGAAGGTCAATGTAATTTCGGCTTACCTTCGGATGAGTATCAACAATCTGCATGTCGATAACATTGGATCAGGCGGATGTTGTGTTGCCGTGGATATGCAAACCGGGAAGCTGAAAAAAGAGGGTTATTTAGTCTTTCAGGATTATGGGGGCGACATGCTAACAGAGCATCCTGTAACAAAAACTGTTTTCGAAGGCTTTAGTCTTCCTTATTTCGAACAGGCCAAAGCGTTGGTTATTCGCGCTGCAACCTTGATGCCAGGTTTGAGGTTAATCGGTTGGGATGTGGCTATTGGAGTTTCCGGGCCTGTACTCATTGAGGGAAATTTCGATTATGATTTAACAGGAAATGATTTAACAGAGGGTGGATACCGGAATAATCCGGTTTTCAGGAAGGTTCTTGAAGAAATTCACTATTCATAAATAAACTTTAATCCGATTAAATTTATATCAAGATGAAAGTGATTAATGTATTAAAAAGAATCCGGAGGAATCTAGTTATTTTTGTATTTGAGAATAGCAATAACGCTATGCGGATAAAAATATGGAGAAGAATGGGGGTAAAAATTGGAGAAAGATGTCGTATCCATTGTTCCTCCTTTTCTCCCGAATCGTACCTGATTGAAATTGGAAATGATGTAATCATTGCCCGAAATACAAAATTAATCACCCACGAAGGAGCTATCTGTGTATTCCATCACGAAAACCCCAAATTGGATTTGTTTGGCAGGATAAAAATCGGAAATAATGTTTTTATAGGGATGAACTGCCTTATCCTTCCCAAAACAACAATTGGAAATAACTGCGTTGTTGGCGCCGGGTCGGTTGTTCGTGGAACTATTCCCGACAACTCGGTGGTTATCGGAAATCCGGCCAGAGTAATCATGAAAATAGAAACTTACCGAAATAATATTTTTTCGAATCCAGCTTTGTATGAATATAAAGTATTATCCGACGAAGAAAAGAAGAGAATCCTTCTGGAGCGGATACCGTCGTAACACATAACGAACAGCATAAAAATTAAAATCCGGGTAAGCGTCAATCGTCCAACCCGGATTTTTCATTTACTAATGTTCTGCTAAGATTTTAGCAACCCAGCGGCTATTTGTGTTACTAAGTTTCGGGGCGAAAATCGTACGGAGAAAACCATAAGCTTATTGAACAAGCCGTGGACGCCGTAGCTTTTACCTTTCATCATCAGCCCAAAGCCATATTCGGCAACTTCGCGGGCGGAGGCATGCGACAGTTTGGTAAACATAGTTGACGATTCGGTTTGTGCTGTAACATGAAATCCGGTATCGGTTACGCCCGGGCACAACGTTGTTACGATAACTCCCGTGCCTTTAAGCTCGCGGTTTACGGCTTCCGAAAAGTGTAGTACATAAGCTTTAGAAGCGCAATAACCTGCCATGTAAGGCCCCGGTTGAAACGATCCGGTTGAGCCAACATTCATGATTCGCCCAAAACCGCGCGAAGCCATATCGCTGGCAAACATTTTTGTAAAATAGGTTAGTGTAAGCATATTGAGGCTTAGCATCTGGAGCTCACGATCCCAGGGAATATCCGTTTCGGTACCACTAATGCCAAACCCTGCATTGTTAACCAGGTAATCAATTTCAATACCCAAGGATCTTAAATCGTTGTAAATATCTTCAGCATTGGCGGGATTGCTGAGGTCCCGGGTATAGCTTAATACTGAGATTCCTGAGGCCGACAGTTCGCGCGTTATTTCTTCCAATTTTTCTTGGGTGCGGGCTACCAGCACAAGGTTAAACTTTCGGCGGGCAAAAAGCCTTGCCAGTTCGAGCCCGATGCCGCCCGAAGCTCCGGTGATAAGCGCTGTTTGCGATTGGTTTAATTGAGCCATTGCTGAATCTGGTTATTTATAATTTGGGCCGTAGTTCCAAGTGTAAAGATGTCGGAGTGGAGTGCATTTTCTACCTCGATGATTTTGGCTCCGGTTTTGCCAAGATATTTGGCGGTGCGGATAATTTCGGGCACATCGCGCGACCCGTAAACAATCAGGTGGTCGTTATCTTTGGATGGCTGGAAAGGTGCCAGGTTCTCCAGAATTTCGAAAATAGCTATTTCCGATGAAGTGCGTACGCGGTAGGAACGCATCTCGCTGAGAACTTCCTGTGTACGTTCGCTGTAAAAGAAGTCGAGCGCAGGGGAGAGGCCAATGGCAAAATCGGCATTGCTGGTGAGCGACAGCCGCCCGCCCAGAGAGTGCCCGATGGCAATTACCGGAAGGTCGTAGGTCTTGGCCTGCTTTATTAGCCGGTCGATATCGGATTTAATTTCCATGCCGAGGGGGTTGGCGTTTTCTCCATGGCCGCGCAAATCAACATCGTACACTTTAAGTCCGGATTGGGCAATTTTCCATGCCAGCCCCAGTTGTTCTTCTTTATTGCCCCCATATCCGTGTGTCAGAATGACGATACCTTTGGCCGTTTTGGGCGAAAGGACAATGGCCGGCATGTTTTCTACGATAATATTTTCAATAGTCATATCGTTGAAGTTTATAGATTATTTTTCTTTCTTAAATCGAAGCTTATTTTCCTTGTCCATCTTTTCGGTGGCATATTGAAAGATAAGCCGGGGACTTTTGTTTTTCCATTTTAACAAAAAGCTTTCGGTTGCTTTGGGCTGTATCTTCCAGGCTTCACGTAAAAACCACCCCATGCCTTGATGTACTTCTCGTTCCGGATCTGTCATCAACGGTGCAAGAAATTGAAAAATAGGCTTAAAGTCGGCACTTTTGTTGGCTTTCAGGTATTTTATCAGCGTTACCGGCACCGATCTCCGTTGAAATTTATAGGGCGAAGAGAGCCATGGCCCAAAATCTTCCATAGTGATAATCCCGTTATTGATGAACTGCGGAAGGATGAACATTCCCAGCACATCGGCATGGGCCCAGTTGGTGATGCCAATTGTATAAAAGCCCTCAATGGCTTTAAAAACTTTGGTCGATAACGTTTTGCTGAACCCGTTGATGAGCAGCAGCGCAAAACCAGGCTCTTCATACTTGTCGGATGCAATGAGCATAGGTGCAGCTTCCAGCACAGTGTCGAGGGTAAGTTCGTGCGATTTGAGCAGGTCTTTTACTTTGCCATCAATTTGAGGCTGGGTTAACCCCCAGGCATTGATTCCTCCTTTAAAATAACGACTGTATTTTTCTACGTTTTCTTTGCTGGCATTGGCTGCGCAAAATTCTTTTACTTCGGCAATAATTTCGTTGCTTGTCATTTAGCGTATCGTGTTTTAGTTTGGAATAGTTTGATTTTAACTTTTATATTTCTCCAACGAAGTTAATCATATTACGGGCTCGTTGTCCCCGAAAAGAATGGTTATCCTGGAGCTTTGTACCTGCGCCAGAATTTATATTTGGTCAGCGAGGAGTACGTTATAAGCCGGTCGAACCATCGGAAGCGTTTAAGATAGTGGGCCAACCGATAGGTTATGGTCAGCACGAGGAAAAGTACAGCCGATTGTAGCGTAAATTCAACGGTTCCGTTTACCAGTCCCGAATCGGAGATGTGTACTTCTTTATTGGGCAACCAGCTGTATATAGCGGCAAAGATAACGGCGTTAAGTATAAGGATGGTTACTGCCAATAGCCCATGTGCTGTTTCGATGGCGCGTTGCGGACAGTTGTTCATGCACTTCATGCAACTCTCGCAACGGTACGACCAATAGGGGCGATTGTCAACCATGGAGATGGCGTTTACCGGACATTGCTTAATGCATAAGCCGCAATTATTGCAGGCTCGCGATGCCACAAACGTCTTGGCAATCACAAATCGTCCTATAAAATAATAGCCCAAAGCTATCGGCGTAATTAGTAAATCCTGCGGTAGGTCGAGCAATGCCCGGAAGTTTTTTCGTCCATTAAGCAGGGTGCGGGCAAATGTTCGGGTGATGCCTTCGCAATGGCCAAAGATGGACGTTACAACGTTTTGCTTTAACCCCGGATGGAGTGAAATCCAGTTCGATGGCAGATCGACGGAGCGCATCCCGGTTATCCTGTAACCTTTTATCCGTAATATGAGTGCTGCCAGCAACAAGGCAACGCCCGAAAGTCCCGGAAGGAAAAACTTTCCCATCTTCATCCCTGCCCGAGTATTCATCAGAAAAACTTTATTCCGGAAGAATGAATGCGGAAACCGGAACAGGAAATGGAGCATCAGCGGCGGGTAGTTAAACCCGTGCGTGGGGCTAACAAACCCGATCAATGCCTGGGGCGGAATTGGGTTCGGTACCATCCGGTGGTGTGCAATGTTTATGGTTGTAACGTTATACCCGGCAAGGCGTCCTTCGTCGCTAAACCATTCCGTTACGCGCCGGGCATTGCCGGTTCCGGAAAAATAGAAGATAACGAGTTCTTTCAAGGGTTGAGCGTTATTTATCGATAAACGATTCAACCCCGGCAGCGTATTTGCTTGCCGTAAATTCGATGATCTGATATTTGGCTACCCCGTTGATTAAAAACGAGTCCTCAGCAATAATCGTTTCCACTTCTTCGCGGCTCGCGGCACGACAAACAATGATTCCACCCGTGCGTGGTTTTTGGGCACCCGAGCAAATGAAATTTCCGGCAGCATAATTTTTGTCGAGGTAGTCGCGGTGTGCCGGGACGTGCTTATTAACTTCTGGAAGCGGCTGGGTATAAGTTAATATCAGAATAAACATGATGTACTATATTGATAGTTTGGTTTGGTGGTTAAAATTAAGAAATATCAAAATTTCACCTCTAATTTATACCGCATAGGCGGAGATTTGCCAAATATTTATGACGGATGGCTAAAAAAGCACCACAAGAGGAAGATATTTGGTGTTAAGTTTAAATATTTCTGTTGTGGGGAATCTCCCTCCTTGTGGCCGTTATAGCTTTTCACCAGTCTGTGAAACCTTGTTTAACGGATTAGGGAAACTGTCTCCAGCTTGTGAAAGTCTGCCGGAAGGATCGGATGGCCTTCACCAATCTGTGAAACCTTGTCCAAAGCATTGGTGAGACTTTCTCAGTCATGTGAAACCTTGTTTGACGTTCGTGGCAGACTTTCATAACCTTGTGAGCGTCTGCCGGAGTTTTGGGATGGTATTCACCGGGTTGAGAATCCTTCTCCCGGGGTAAGGTCTTAATTTCTGCGACTGCAGACGCCGGGCAGGCAAAACATCAATGCTCCTCGGATTGTTTTGTTCGTATAATCATCATTTTTGCCGCTTTTCATTTGTTCTCTGAATTTGTGATTTTAGCAAAATTCATGTAGGTTTGCACACTATCGGCAAAAAATAAATAAAATGGCTACAGAAGACGTATTTAAAAAGCTTATTTCACATTCCAAGGAATATGGTTTCATCTTCCCGTCGAGCGAAATTTACGACGGGCTCAGCGCTGTTTACGATTACGGACAGTACGGTGTTGAACTGAAAAACAACATCAAAAAATACTGGTGGGATGCCATGGTGCTTCTTAACGAGAACATCGTGGGTATCGATTCTGCCATCTTCATGCACCCCGAAATCTGGAAAGCTTCGGGACACGTAGGGGCTTTCAACGACCCGCTCATTGACAATAAAGATTCTAAAAAACGTTACCGCGCCGATGTGCTTATTGAGGAGCATATCGCCAAACTCGAAGATAAAATTCAGAAAGAAGTTGATAAGGCTGCCAAGCGTTTTGGTGAGTCGTTCGACGAACAACAATTCCGCACCACCAACGGCCGCGTGCTCGAAATTCAGGCTCAGATCGACACGGTTAAAAACCGCATGGTTCAGGCTTTAACTAACGACGACCTGGACGAAATCAAACAAATCATTATCGATGCCGAAATCGTTTGCCCGATTTCTGGAACCCGCAACTGGACCGACGTTCGTCAGTTTAACCTGATGTTCGAAACCAAAATAGGTTCGGTAAGCGACGAGGCCAACGTCATCTACCTGCGTCCCGAAACTGCCCAGGGTATTTTTGTAAACTTCCTGAACGTACAGAAGTCGGGTCGTATGAAGATTCCTTTCGGTATCGCCCAAATCGGAAAAGCTTTCCGTAACGAAATCGTTGCCCGTCAGTTTATCTTCCGTATGCGTGAGTTCGAACAGATGGAAATGCAGTTCTTCATCGCTCCCGGAACCGAAATGGAATGGTTCAAGAAGTGGAAAGAAACCCGTATGAAATGGCATAAAACACTCGGATTGGGCGAAAACAAACACCGTTTTCACGACCACGACAAGCTGGCCCACTATGCCAATGCCGCTACCGACATCGAGTTCAACTTCCCCTTTGGTTTTAAAGAACTCGAAGGTATCCACTCGCGTACCGATTTCGACCTGGGCAACCATCAGAAATTCTCAGGAAAAAAACTCCAATATTTCGACACTGAACTGAACAAGAACTATGTTCCTTACGTTATCGAAACCTCCATTGGCGTTGATCGTATGTTCTTGGCTGTGCTCTCTACCGCTTTTTGCGAAGAAAAGATCACCAAAGAAGATGGTTCGGTTGACGAACGCGTAGTTCTCCGCATCCCTGCACCACTTGCCCCGGTAAAACTCGCTATCTTCCCGCTCATCAAGAAAGATGGCCTGCCGGAAAAAGCCCGCGAAATCCAAAAAATGCTGATGTTCGATTTCAACTGTCAGTACGAAGAAAAAGATACCATCGGCAAGCGCTACCGTCGTCAGGATGCCATCGGGACACCGTTTTGCATCACCATCGACCACCAGACAATTCAGGACGATACCGTTACCATCCGTCACCGCGACACCATGGCGCAGGAACGTATCGCGATATCGAAACTCCGTGAATTTATCGGCGACAAAGTAAATATCCGTACCCTTTTGCAGCAACTTGCATAAGACGATATAAGGAATTAAGAGATTAAGAAATTAGGTGGTTAAGAAATTAGAGAAGTGTCTCTAAGAACTTAATCACCTATTTGCTTTTTAACTTAATTCCTTAATAGCCTAATCAGGCACGCATTACAAATGCGCGCCAGCTTTGAACCTAATTGCTTAATCACCTAATTTCTTCTTTCAATGAAAAAGGTCCTCATCATCACCTATTACTGGCCTCCGGCAGGTGGATCGGCGGTTTATCGCTGGCTTAAATTTTCCAAATACCTTCGCGATTTTGGCTGGGAGCCTATCGTCTATACTGCCGAAAATGGCGAATATGCCGAGCTCGACCCCGAAAATGAGAAAGATATTCCGGCAGAGATCACCATCCTGAAACAGCCGATATGGGAACCTTACGATTTGTATAAGAAATTCATCGGACAAAAGAAGACCGAAAAGGTGAACGTGGGTTTTCTCAGCGAGAAGAAGAAACCGGCCCTTGCCGAACGTATTTCAGTTTGGGTGCGTGGCAATTTTTTTATCCCCGATGCACGTTGTTTCTGGGTAAAACCTTCGGTGAAATACCTTTCGGCATGGCTCGAAAAGAATCCGGTGGATATGGTCATTTCGTCTGGCCCTCCGCACAGCATGCACCTTATTGCCATGGCGCTGAAAAAGCGTTTCAACCTTCCGTGGATAGCCGATTTTCGCGACCCGTGGACAAAGATTGACTTTTATAACGAACTGCATCTTTCCGCCTTGGCCGACCGTAAACATCACCGGCTCGAAAAAAAGGTGGCCACTACTGCCGATCACGTTGTAACTGTTGGAAACCAGATGCGCCTTGAGTTCGAAGAAATTGGTTCCAATAATGTAACCGTCATTACCAACGGGTTTGACACTGCCGATAAAATTGCCGACAAACCGGCGATGGATGCAAAATTTTCTATTGCCCACTTTGGAACGGTAAACAAAGCCCGTAACCCGGAACTTTTGTGGCAGGTTGCTTCGGAGCTTGTAGCCGAAAATGAAGACCTTGCCCGCGATCTGGAATTCAAATTTGTAGGCCGTCTCGACCAGGCAGTGCGGGAATCCATGCAGAAATATGGTCTTGAAAAATACCTGACAAAGGTGGATTTTCTTCCACATAAAGAAGTGATACGGATGCAGTATCAGTCACAGGTGCTGCTATTGCTGGTAAACCAAACGCATAATGCAGGAGGCATCCTCACCGGAAAGTTCTTCGAATACCTCGCTGCCGAACGTCCAATCTTGGCCATTGCACCACCCACCGGCGATGTGGCCGATATCCTCACGTCCGCCAAAGCTGGGAAAGTCGTCGATTTTGACGATCGCGAAGGACTAAAGTCTGCACTGCTGGCGTATTTTAACGATTTTAAAAATAGCAACCTGAACGTAAGTCCGGAAGGCATCAACAGCTATTCCCGCTTTGAACTGACAAGGAAACTGGCGGGTATTATGGATAAGATAAGCAAGTAGGAAAAACGTATATCAAACACAAAGACGCCAAGTCGCGAAAGATATTTCTTAGCGGCTTGGCGTCTTTGCGTTTTAATGGGTCTATCGCAATAAACTTTCTACAATCTTTTCAGCTGCATGTCCATCGCCAAACATGTTTTTCTGATCGCCGAATTGGGTAATAGCTATCTTTCCCAGGATTTTTTCATAGTTAGTGCCAACCACAAAATTCCAGTTGTCTTCAAGCGTTTCAATCCATTCTGTTTCTTCGCGCAGGGTTACGCAGGGTTTCTTCATAAAGAAAGCCTCTTTCTGAAGTCCGCCGCTATCGGTAAGCACTTTGTGCGAATTGCTTAAAAGCGTAATCATTTCTAGGTATCCAACGGGATCGATAATGCGGATGTTGGAGCTGTATTTAATTTTTTCGATGAGCTTGCGGGTACGAGGATGAAGCGGTAAGATGACAGGTTTGTCAAGCTCGGAGAATGCCCGGAAGATAGATTGCAGGTTGTGCAGGTTGTCGGTGTTTTCCTGCCGGTGAACGGTGGCCAGGTAATAACCTCCGGCTTCAATATCGGTAATTTTTGACAGGGAGCATTTTTCGGCAGCCATCTTCGAATAGTAAAGGATGGAGTCGTACATCACATCGCCGGTAAATATGGCCTTGTCGGTTAAGCCTTCGCTGGCAAGCAGGTTCATGGCGTTTTGCGTGGGGGCGAACAATACATTCGAAACGTGGTCGGTGGCAATGCGGTTGATTTCTTCGGGCATGGTACGGTTAAAGCTGCGCAGTCCGGCCTCAACATGGGCTATGGGGATGTTCAGTTTAGCAGCAGCCAGTGCCCCGGCAATAGTGGAATTGGTATCGCCGTAAACCATTAACCATTCGGGTTTTTCAGCCATCAGAATTTTTTCGATGCCTTCGAGCATGTGTGCGGTCTGTGCACCGTGCGATCCGGAGCCTACGCCGAGGTTTACATCGGGCTGGGGAATGCCAAGCTCGGTGAAAAAGATGTCGGACATATTATTGTCATAATGCTGACCGGTATGGATGATGATTTCGCGGATGTCGGGGTAATTTTTAACAATCCGGCTAACGGTAGCCGCCTTTATAAACTGAGGGCGTGCGCCAACGATGGTTACAATCTTCATGATATGGTTTTAATTCACAGGGCGTAAAAATAGTAAAAGTTTAGGTGTCCAATGAATTGAAGATTCGAAGTTTTCCAATTCCGGTTAACTTCTAATACCGTATCATCCAACGGTACCGTCGGGCGTTATCGCCAAGTTTCAGGGTTATGTTAATTTCCTGCGAACCTAACGTGCTTTTTTGAAGTCCGCTTAGGGTATAATCGAATGCATATCCAAAGTACGCTCTTCTCCATTTGGCTCCTAACAGAATTCCAACAGCAGTTCCGGTACGATATGAAAGTCCGATGTAATAATCGTGCATATAGTACCCCCGTAATTGCAGGTCGGCTTGGGCTGCACCTTTCTCTGTAGCTTTAAGAAGAAAAGAAGGCTCGTACGAAAACGGCTGATCTTCCTGGAAACGTTTTCCTCCCATCAGAAAATAGTGACGGTACATACGGTAATCATATCCCTCGCTACCCAGTTTTATGCGGCTCTGGAAGAGGTTGTCCGCCGAAAGGCCAAGAAAAGCATTGGAAGATAACAAGTAACCTCCAACCGAGATGTCGGGAACCAGTACCTTACTCGAAAAGTCAGAATTAAGTAAAGGCTCCTGGTTAAAGAACTGAAGCTGGCTCTGGTCTATCTTTACCTGAAAGGTGGAAACCGAAAGACCCATTGATAACTGGGTTTTCTGCATGGAGATGTGATAAGCATAGCTTATTTGGCCTCCGGTGCGATTGATGGCTCCGTTACGGTCGTTGTAAACGCAGGCTCCAACACCAACTCTGCCGCTTCGTTTGGAAGGTTTGTTGCCTGGTTTAAAGTTAAAATTGGTTTTGTATAAGCGGGTCTGGGCACTTAGAACGAACGTTTTAGGGGAGTTGTCGAGCCCTACCCAGTGATCGCGGGCGGAGAGGTTGATGGTGGTAAAGCCGTCGGCGCCGGCAATTGCCGGATTGAATACGAACCCGTTCATCATGTACTGGCTATACAGGGGCATTTGTTGGGCATTGGTATTTCCCAACATTACTGTTCCTATCCATAATAAAACGAAGTATCTTAAATTCCAACTCATTAAAAAGAGTTCTATCCGGGGTGCAATACTACAAAAAATAATAACGGTTATTTTATAATGGTTATTATTCCTTTTAGCGGTGGCCGGTCATTCTTTGGGTCAATAATATAGTAATAAGAGTCAAGCGGTTGGGGCAGTCCGCGATAGGTGCCGTCCCATGGGTTGGTGTAGCCTGGTTGTGAACGGTACAACAGGATTCCCCAACGGTTATAGACTTCTACCGTGGCATTGGGGTACAGTTCTTTCATCTGTACCGGACTGCTCGGGTCGCCTGCCGTAATTTCCCAGGTGTCATTAACACCGTCGTTATTGGGCGAAAAGGCCGACGGGATAAATAAGCACAACGGACTGTGAGGTTTAAGTAAAAACGTGTCGATGAGCTGGCACTGGTTAAAGTCGGTAATCTTGTAGATGAACCGTGCAGGCCCCAGATTTTGCAGGTTTGTGGTGATTGCAGACGTATTCCATACAATTTGGTACGGACCAGCACCTCCATCGATGGATAAACTAATGCTTCCGTCTCTGGCATCGGGACAGTAAGGCTCAACATACGTATTCTTGACTATAATAGTGTCGGGCTGGGTTATTTCAATTTTCTGGCTTACATGGCAATTGTTAACATCCCATAAGGTTACCGAATAATTCCCTGCCTGTATGTTGTTTATCGACGGGGTTGTTTCACCGTTCGACCAGATGTAGGTGTAAGGAGTGGTGCCTCCGCTGCTATATGTGGTTATCCGCCCGGTGGCAAAACTGTGGCAAAGTACATCTTGCTTGGTGAATGTGAGTGCTACAGGCTGTGGCTGGGTTAAGGTAACTTTTGAATTTCCCGAACATCCGTAAGAGTCGTAAACTTTAATCTGGTATGTTGAGGCATCTGCATTGATCAGGATGTGCGTGGTGTCTTTGTTAGACCATTCGTAACGGTACGGAGGTTTACCTCCGGCGGCATTCACACGGACTTTTCCGTCTTTGGCGCCATAGCACGAAATGTCCTGGCCATTGTAGTTCGATATGATGACCGGGGTAACATTGAGTGGGTCGGAAGCGGTAATGGTATCGCTCGCAAAGGCGATACAGTTATTTTTGTCGGTAACCGTTACCGAATACCGGTTCGATGGAATTCCTGATATCGACGAGGTCTGAGCCCCGTTCGACCATCGGTAATTATACCCCGGAGTACCTCCGGAAATATTTGCGGTAATGCTGCCGTCCGAACCGCTGCTACAACTGATGGGTTTAATGTTAAGTGCTATCTTCAGCGTGTCGGGTTGGGTAAGCACAATGGTTTTACTAACCTTACAAAGGTTTTGGTCGGTGATGTCGATGGTATATGTTCCTGCGGTTAATCCGTTTTGAGCCGGATTGGCAGGTATCAATCCTTTGCCATTGGGCGAAGTCCAGTTATACGAATAGTTAGGCAATCCGCCTTTTACCGAATAGATATTTATATAGCCGTCGTTATCTCCGTGGCAGGAGATATTGTACCCTCCGTTCTTTACTGATTTTATTGAATCGAAGGTAATTGCCGTGGGCGATTTTAATGAATATTGATAGTTTACGGAGCATACCCCGCCATAGGTAACGGTAAGTTTATAGTCGCCTATACTTAGCCCTGACTGGTCTTTGCTCGTCGTTGCCAATCCTTTGCCGTTGGAGGTTTGCCACAGGTAGGAGTATTCACCGTATCCGCCACTGACATTCAGGTTTATAGCTCCATTGCTGCCTTGGTTACACGATACTTCATATCCGTTATATGCAGGAATGTTTGCGTTAACCTGTAGTTTGTTGGCTTGCGTGAGGGTGTAAGTCTTACTTGCCGAGCACAGGGTGTCTTTAACAGTAAGTGAATACGTGCCAGCTGTAAGGGTAGATTGGGATGCTGCTCCCGGAAGGAGCCCCGACCCGTCGGCGGTAGTCCAGATATACCGGTAGTTTCCGTACCCTCCGGTAGGGTTGGAGATGGTAATCTTCCCGTTAAGGTCATTGGCGCATTGTACATTATATCCATTGGGATAGGCAAATACCGACGAACTGAATTTTATAGAGTCTGGTTCAGTTAGTGTTTTTGTTGGGAAGGTGAAAACACAACCTTTGGCATCGACTATTTTAAGTGAGTAAGGGCCTGGCTTTAACCCGTTGATGTCCTGTGTGCCTGCCAAGAATCCTCCTGGTCCAGTCCATTGATAATTCACAATGGTGGTGTCTGTGTATATGGTCGGGTGAAAATACCCGTCGGCCATGCCTTTACAACTGATATTGTAGTTGTTGGGGTAGGGCCCGTAAGTACTTTGTCCGGCAATCCATTTTTTATCCTGTCGTTGGTCAATGCTGTAATTATGCACGTAAACGCACTTGTTAGTGTCTACAATCTGTAAGGTATAAACTCCGGCTATAAGATTATTCAGGATTGAGGTATGCGTTACCGGAATGGTAGAACCTGTCCATGTATATTGATAGGATGGCACACCTCCTGTCGGAGTTATTTTGATGCGACCGGAGCTATATCCCTGGCATTCGATGTTCTTGATACTATCCAGGGCTCCGAGTACATCGGGCTGGGTGAGGGTAATCGATTTTCCAGTCTGGCATCCAAGACGGTCAGTTACCATGGTCGAATAAGTTCCGGCTTTTACATTGTAGATAGAGTCAACCTTGCTGCCGGTATTCCACAGATAGCTGTATCCCTGAGATTGAAGTCCTCCGTGCAGGTTGATGATTCTTGCCAGACCATTGGATTCACCGTTACACTTGATGTTGTATCCGCCAATATATTGCTTGGCTGCGAAACTGTATTTTATTTCGGGCATCACAGTTAATGTAATGGTATCGGCAATTCCGTTGTTGCAATCATACCCTTTACGGCTATTTTCTATGAATGGAGTGAGGATGTATTGTACCGTCTCGATATTATCGGAGTTATTTTTGAGGGAAGTCTGACTAAGATCTATAATGTCATATTTCCCGTTTGATGCCACTCCTGTAACAGCAGCGGTGTTGTAAGTAGCAGCCAGGTTATAACGTACTTTTCCTATGACGCTGGTATTTGGCGACGACACCTTAATTGTGGAACCTTCTGTAAAGCAAATAGAATCGCGGTTAACCGAAAGGTTGATAAGTGGCGTTGGGTTTACATTGACAATGATGCTGGTATCTCTTCCGTTTCGGCAATAACCCGAATTGTTGGCATAGATTATCTTCGGCGTAAATACATAGCTTACTTTTTTAACATTTACATTGCTGTTGTTAAGTGTGTTGTTGAAATCGGCGATCGTATTGTTTTGCGATGTGGATTTGTAACCTGAAATACTGGCATCGGGCGTGGTAACCAAATCGTAAACTATTTTTCCGGTTACGTTTGAAGGCGATGTTATCGCAAAATGGATTGGTTCCTGGTTGCAGATGGTGTCTTCTACTATAATGCCAACTTTAGGCGTTGGTTCCACCCAAATTTTATAATCAGCCGAAGAACCTACACAGCCTTTGGTAGATATGGGTTTTACGGTATAAATAACATTGGAGGCAAAGTTATTACTATTGGTTAAAAGTTGATTGATAGAATAGCCCGTTCCGTTAGAAGCTCCGGTTACCCCGGCATCGCTAACTACTGTCCAGGCATACGAAGACCCTGTGACGGTTGCGGATGGTGCGATGATTGCATTCGTCCTGTCGCAAATGGTGTCGCCGGTTTGGGTAAACGAAATGACCGGAGTGGGATTAACGGTAACTTTGGCCGGAGGACTGGGGTTGGAATGTCCTTCGGCATCGGTAACCATGCATCGGTACAGGTACGAGTCGATGGTAAGAGGTGCACCTGTTATGTTCAGCGTCGGCTTGTCTGCATTACTATATATGCCGGTATTGCTTATGTTGGTGAAGCCTCCGCCACTGTTTACCTGCCATTGGTAGGTAAGTGTTCCTTCGCCCGAAGCGGTGATGGAGAAGGGGGTGTTATATCCTTCGCAAACAATGGCGGCCGAAGGTGGGGTCACTATGCGGGGATGCCCCTTGCCAATGACAAAGGTTGTATTAGTCGTTGAGATACTGTTTAATCCGGTGCGAAGAATGTCGCTGCCGGTAATGCCGCCATGAGAACCATTCACGAAGAGTGTTCCGTTTTCCCATTTTAAGATGCGGGATGAAGCATCAATTCCAAAGCCCGTTGTGTTTAAAGTAACTGAATAGCTGGATGAGGTCAGCGCGTTCAAAGCCTGAGTTACCCAGTATCCGGTAGTGTTATGGTCGTAAACCTCTACATTATCGTCGTTTACCGGAAGTCCTGCATTGCTGCCGATATCTCCTGCTATGTATTTTACCTGATAGTCGCCTTGGGTGAGAGTTGAGAATTTAATTGTCAGCGGATTGTACGATGTTGCCGCTCCTACGGGATAGCTATAATCCGTAGAAGTAGCGTTGAGGTTTCGTTTCATATTTCCGATGACAGCCCCGGCAGTACGAACTATAGAAGCTGACGGATTGCTCAGGTAGAGGACAAACGAACTTGCATCAAGGTTGGCCGACAGCGTAAAGGTATTCCCTGCTGCCGTAACATTGCCCTGCATTACTTTCGTTCCGGTACCGCCGATGACGATGTTCCGGTAGTTCGTCGAAGCAAATACTTGTTGTCTGTCGGCTCCAAGGTATTTTATAATGCTCTGGTCGTCGGCAAGCAGTTGGTTGCAGGTATTGTTAAGTCCTTCGAGAGTAAGGACGTGATTAATGTTTGATCCTGCAGTCATGTCGATTGAACCACTGGCTGCTGTCAAATTGCCTTTTACATCGAGGGTGTAAACGCTACTGCTGCCATAAGCGATGGTTGTACTGTTTTGGACCGTAAGGTCGCCGTTCACGGTTACATCGCCGTTAAATGTTTTGTTATTTGATCCGGTTATAACTAAATGATGATAAGTGCCGTTCGACCCGGCCGCGATGGTCTGTGCAGCTCCCGAATACCGGAAGATATTTCCGGCAAACGTAGCATCAAGCTTATCGGTATTCATAGGCTCGGCGCTGTTTTCGTACGATGTTATTCCTTCGTTTCGGTAAATTGAAATAGCATTGACACCTTTAAGCGTCCCCTGGATTGTTGTTCCTGTTCCGTTGCTTGTATTCTTGTTGGTAAGTTGCACGCCCGAGCCAATCAGCACATTCCCCTTCAATGTAATTTCGGATGACCCGTCGATAGTTTGGGCGTTGGTTGAGAAGAAGTATTGCCCTGTCCCTGAATTAAACGATGTTCCATTGTGCGTTAAGCCATTGCGTAATTCTACATTGCTGTTTCCGCTGAAATTCCAGCTACCTCCCGAATTTATGGTGACACTGCCTTCAAAGAGGTTTGTACCGGCTGCGTTATTGTCGGATAAAGTTCCGGAGATGCTCGTTAATCCTTTTACCGTGATGCTATACGAACCCACTTCCAGAGTCCCGTTTTCGATGGTTAGATTACCTAAAACGACAACATCCCCGCAAAGTGTTTTCACGGACGGCCCTTTTAACGTTAAATTGTAGTAGGTGCCGGAAATGACGTGGGTCGCCGACTGGTGATAGGTGGCAGTTCCGCCAGTTGCGTTAATTGTTCCTGCACCACAGTTAACGTGGCCGTTAAAGTTGATGTCATTTGTAGTATTTAACTGTCCCTTGGTAAAGTCGGCAGTACCGTTTATGGTCAGCACGCAATTGGCGTTAACGGTATGTGCAGGCAACCCGCTATTGTTGAGGACGAAGTCGAAAAATGTTTCTCCGCCAGTCTTAGCAATTGCCTGATCCGACGATCCGGTAAAGCTGTTCTTTCCGGCATCGGAATTCATGGTGCCATTGTTGTTCCAGTCGCCGGTGAGGTTAATCTCCCCATTATTCTTAATGTCTCCGGAGTTCTGAACATCCTTGCCAGTAACAACGGCATTGTTGACCGAAATCTTAGCTCCGTTATTGTTGATAACCTGGGCGTTTAAATACCCCCACTGAACAAACAGAATAGCGCACACTGTCACAGCAAGCTTCGTTATGAAGCTTGCGGCTGGCCTTTGGGGCGGTGCGGTATGTTTGTTCAGATGACGCATTTGTTATTTTAAAAGTGTTTAATTGGGATTAGAGGCTGTCGTGTATTTTGACCTCACCCCCAGCCCCCTCTCCAAATGGAGAGGGGGAGGTTGCTAATGTTTTAATTTTATCAAGGGCTGCATCGACGTTGTTCATTACTTCATCGTTGGTTACCCTTATGACGTTTAGTCCCAACTTTTGTAATTCGAAGGTGCGGTTTTCATCCCGTTCTTTTTGTTCAGCGGTATTGTGAATGCTACCGTCAACTTCGACTACAAGCCGCGCTTCGTGACAATAAAAGTCGGCCACAAAACCACTAATGGCGTGCTGTCTGCGAAATTTTAGTCCTATAAGCCTGCGGTTTCGTAACCTCTGCCAAAGTATATCTTCACTCTCAGTGCCACTCATGCGTAACGTGTGGGCATGATCGAGCATTTTAACGGTTGCGTTAAAATATACAGGATTTGTTAATATGTCGTTTTTTACGTTTGTCATGGCTTGTTTGAACTACTTTCCTCTCATAATGGAGAAGGTTTTTGATTTTATATCTTTAATAATCAATATTTTATTATATGTTTAGGCGTTTTAGTTGCAAGTCCCTCTCCAATTTGGAGAGGGATTTAGAGTGAGGTTTTTTACTGCGTTATTATTTTTACCAGTTCCACCTCAAATATCACTGCCGAATTTGGAGGTACAATCCCCGCAATGCCTCTTGCTCCAAAAGCCAGTGCCGACGGAATGTATATCCGCCACTGAGAACCTGTGGGCATAATCTGCACAGCTTCGTTCATTCCGGGAATCAGTCCTGCCGGTGTTATTTTGTAAGGTTTGTTTTTAGTATAGGTGTCTTCGAACAGTTTGCCATCGGGCAAAAAGCCTTTTACCTGAAGTGCCACCGTATCGGTAGGTTGAGGGCGTTTGCCTGTTCCTGCTTTTATAACTGCATAACAAACTCCACTGGGAAGACAGCCTACGCCGTCTTTGCCTTTCAATTGAGCAAAGAGTTGTTTTTCCTGCATGCTGTTTCGTTCGCTGAGCAAACGGCTTTGGTATTCGGCAATCTTTTGAGAAATGCTCTCGGTTTTTACCAACAATTTTTTTTGTTGCAGGGCATCGTTCATGCCTTTCAGGAATAAATCGGGATTGCTGATTACAAAACCATTGGCATTGATGTACTGTCCCAGGTACGCTCCAAGGGTATATTGCAAGGTGTCTGCCGGCGTGCTGAGGGAGGCTTGCGATACCGCACTTTTTGTCTGCTGTTGCCCTGAAATATGCATGGCAAGCAAAATGAAAGCTGTTAATATTGTGGAAATTTTGGTATTCATTTGTTTCGTTTTTATAGCTAGTATAATTTTTAGAATTTTGAGAATTGAACATATGAACCTGCATAAACAGTTGTAGAGGTACCGCTTGATGAGTTTTGAGCCCAACGAAATGAAATAGTTCCTCCTGTGGTGACTGATTGTAGTATACCCGTAATTCTTACAAAACCATTGCCCGTATTGCCAGTTATGGATGTTGATTGAGCTAAAGCGTTGTCAATGCTCGTAGTATATGCCCCCCCTGAAATAAAAGATTCTTTAATAATTCTAATTGATGAAGCGGTAATTGTTCCACCTCCATAAATGTCAAATTTAAAATCAGGAGAAGAGCCTGTGGCGTAATAAACCAGTATGGAGAAAGAATAGTTATTCCCAGCAATAACAGGAAATGTTAAAGTTCCATCATTTGATAAAGACGTATTGTTGTTTTTTGTTTCATCTGTAAGTTTTCTAATATAAGTGTAATCGTCTTCCCATGTCATTGGGTTAGCTCCTCCTCCTCCACTTTTTAAAACTTGTCCGTTTGTACCTGCCGTCGATGGAAGATTAAAATTATATGTACCGGCTGTAGCTTGAGGTGTAATAGTTACAGCCCCAGAAGTGTTGCCAGCAAGCGCAATAGTTCCAAGTGTTGAGCCAACAACACCAAGGGTAGGAGTAGCTGTAATTACAGGAGTTCCTAAACTATTAGTATTTAGAATTCCACCATTCGCCGTAGATAACCCGACAATCGTATTGTTTGATGAAGAATACAATAATTGATTATTGGTAGTTGTTGAAGGGTAAGTTGCCGTTGAATAAGATGGATTTGTTGCAGCACCTCCACTTTGTAAAATCTGACCAGCTAATCCGGTTGCTGTAACCGATACTGCTGATGTGCCACTACCAATTAAAACTCCGTGGTTGTTGAGCGTGGTTGTTCCTGTTCCTCCATTGGCAACCAGTAATGTGTTAGTAACGTCATTTGAAGATGATAAATCAATACTTCCTGAAACTAAGTTTTTAGAAGCGTCTGTTTTTAAAGGGCGAGAGGCGGTAAGTACGGATAAATTTAAACTAGTTCCCGAAGCCGCACCAATGTTAGGCGTGGTAAAAGAGGGAGATATTGCAAAAACCGCAGCACCAGTACCAGTTTCGTCGGAAATAATACCTGCAAGTTCTGTCGATGAGGTAGCCGCAAAAGCGGATAATTTATTAGATGTTGTGGCTAAAGTGCCTGTTGTTGGCAGAGTTACTGTTGTATTCCCAGTTGTGGTAAATGTCAAATCAGATGCACCACTGGTTGTTAAATTACCCCCAAGAGTGATGGTCTTTCCATTGTTGTTTATTCCTGTTCCACCCTGAGCGCCTGTAACCACTGTGTTAGTGGTTAAGATGGTTGCAGAGGCATCTGGTAAAGTGAACGTTTTTTCCGAGATTGAGGGGCCGGTAAACTTAGTAAACCCATTACCCGTTCCTCCATAGGTTGAAGCTATGATTTGTGTAAGGTCTGCAGTGCCGTTGAAGCTATTCCCGTAAATAGATCGAGTAGTCTCTAATTTAGTTGCCGAACCTGCATTGCCAGTAATTGTTGTTTGGTCACCAGTATTTGTACCCGAAACGTTAGCATCATTAGAAACTATCAGTGTTTTTCCATCGGTTATTGTTAATGTTGCACTCGTAGAAGGTTGTGTAATTGTTACTTTGTTAACCGTTGTAGCGGAGGCATCTCCAAGAGTTGGGGTAGTTAGAGTTGGCGAAGTTGCACGAACAACGTTACCAGAACCAGTTGTCGAGATTTCTTCAATAACACCGGCTCCAGAGGAAACTCTACCTAATACTTTATTAGAAGCTGAGATGTTTTGAATTTTGGTGTAAGTAACATTTGCGTCTTTTAGTTCGCTGGTACCAACAGCCCCTGCCTGTATTTCGCCAGAACCAATAGCATCAGAGCCAATGTCTCCTTGGGTTATTGAGTTAGCTTTAATATTTCCTCCAGGTCCTCCCTCAACGGCATCAGCAGCAAGCATTGAGTGAATAATTTTACCTGCTCCTATTGATACTTTTCCAGTATTGTCGATTGTTATATCGCCACTCATCGCAACAGAGTTCCATTGAGTTCCATCGGCAACCAAAATATTTTTGTCGGTAGCTGTTGTTGTTCCTAGGGATGCTCCTTTAATTTTGGCAACTGTCGGCGAGGTAATTGTACCTGACAAATCCCCACCTATTTGAATTTTTGTTCCTTCTGCTGTCGTAGCCCTTGCGATTTCGGCAACAAGGTTCGTGGAGTCTGCATTTATACGGTTACTAAGATTATTTTCAATACCTACGGCCCTGTTTTTTTCGGTAGTAATTGCCGCCGAGAGGTTTGTTTGGGCAGTGACAAGGTTTGTAGAATCTG
>JAUZOO010000018.1 GCA_030706405.1 Bacteroidota bacterium
ATAGCGGTGAGGTTCCACCTCTTCCCATTCCGAACAGAGAAGTTAAGCTCACCAGCGCCAATGGTACTGCACACAAGCGGGAGAGTAGGTCGTCGCCGATTTTTTTTATAAGCCTCAACATTTTGTTGGGGCTTTTTTGTTTCTAAAAGTTTTTGGGAATTTTAAGAATTATATTTGAACAAGCCTAATTTTTCAAATCGAAGAGTTACAGGGAATGGTTTAATTGTGAATCAATTTTGGATATTAGTTCATCAATTTTGATAGGTTTGGTGACATAATCGTCAAATCCTTTTTCAATACATTTTTTTTGTTCCTCAAGCATGGCAAATGCGGTTTGAGCAATCACCGGAAGGTTGGGGTATAATCGTTTAATTCTTACCATCGCTTCATATCCATCCATTATGGGCATTTGAATATCCATAAGAATTGCACAAATGTCAGGATTCATTTTTACTACTTCAATAGCTTCGCTTCCGTCGTGAGCCCTTAGTATTTCTGCTCCCGTCTTTTTTAATGCAATTTGTAAAACTTTAAAATTAAGTTCTTCGTCTTCGGCAATCAAGAGCTTTCGCCCTTTCCAATTGCTTTGATGTTTTTTATCCTGATTTTTGAGACTAGTTGTAACCGTTATGGGTAAATCGGAATGTAGGTAGGGCAATTGTAAATAAAATGTAGTACCAATACCTTCTTTTGATTCTAACCATAATGAGCCATTAAGCAGCGTAGAAAGTTGTTGAGAAATGGCAAGTCCTAATCCTGTTCCGCTTAAATTGCGGTTTGAATGTTCTATTTTCCCAAATCGTTGAAAGATTAGCTTCTTTTTATCATCAGGGATACCAATGCCTGTATCTTTAACAAAAAATTCGATATTGTTGTCGATTAATTGGTATCCAAATTTGATGTATCCCTTGTCTGTGAATTTTAATGCATTGTCGAGAAGGTTAGATAGAATTTGTTTAAGCCGGTATGGATCTGTATTTATGTTTGTATTATCAGAATTTTCGGGGATTGATATTAATATTTGAACATCAGGTTTTTGTACCCTTTTCAAGGCTTCGGTAAAGAGTTTATACAATTCATCCAAAAGGGAATTAACCTGACAATAATTCTTTTGGACAGGAAGCTGCCCTGATTCTATTTTTGAAATGTCGATAATGTCATTGATAAGATTAAGGAGAGACTGCCCGCTAGATTGTACATAGTTAAGGTATTCCTCCCGTTGTTTTTGAGGAAGTTCAGGGTCCTTCAGGAAGTTTGAAAAAGATATAATCGCATTCATCGGAGTTCGGATTTCATGCGACATATTCGACAGAAAAGCGGTTTTCAGACGATCAGATTCTTCGGCTATCTTTCTCTCAGTAATTTCTTTTTGAAGTTGAAGCGTACGTTGTTTTATAATCTCTTCGAGATGATTCCGATAACGTTCGAGTTCTTCTTCATTTTTTCTTTTTTGAGAAATGTCCCTGGCTATAATCATCGCGGCAGGCTTATCTTCATATATAATTCGGCCTACGCTAATGGAAACAGGGATGAGTTGGCCATTGCGATGGATAAGTTCAGTTTCGTAAATCCATGGATGTTCTTCTCCTGTCATCCATTTTGCATAAAATCCTTTCAGGCGTTTTAGTTCCGAAGGAATGATAAAACTATCCAGATCCTTACCAAGAATTTCTCCGGCATCATATCCCAAAACAGTATAGACTCTTGAATTTATGAATTTTAATTCGTGGCCTTGGTAGACTATGATCAGGTCACTGGCCAAGTTTATCAGGTTACGATATTTGTCTTCGCTTTCAATAAGTTTTTGGGCATGTTTAGTTTTTTCACGAATAATTTCTTTAAAATCGTAAAAAAGTACTGAAAGCGAGTTAAATATTTCGTTAAAAGGAGAATTGTATTCGGGGGTTATTTCCGGAGGCGAAAACGATTCATCCCAAGTCATCCGACCTGCGATTTCGACTATTTTTTGAATCTGGTCGTGCTGTTGATTTTTAAGATTGACTAATTCTTCATGTTGTTTGCGAATGAGTCGAATCATCTCGGAACGGGTAGAAGGTATAGATAACGGAGTTTCCGTTTTGGTCATTTTTTGAGTTGCCGGCTCATTAAACATAATCCCTTTGCGGTGTTCCATTATTTTTTTTACAGCATCGTCAACGGTTGCTATTGTTTGCCAATGTGAGATTTCATCATTGCTAATCCTGAATACAATTTTAAAAAGAAATTGAAGAATAGGGGATGGCACCATTATTACCATGAATGAGCGGTGTCCGTAAAGTTTTTCGTAATATAAAGCCCGTTTTCGCGAGGCTAAGCTCATTCCTTTAGTTTTTTTAAGGTTTACAACCGTATAAAACTTGTTATCGGTTTCGTTAAAACCGAGTTCTCGCATTATATCCTCGAGAATTGAGTATGTTGCATCGATGCCGGATGTTTTTGCAAATCCTTCGCATTCAACATAAACAATATTACCTTCAATAACGCTCATTTGTACTTTAAAGCTATTATCGACAGCAATGTATTGCCAGTTTGTTCGGGAGGTTATCTTATATTGCTGATTGTTGATTTTTAAGAAAAGCGGATTTTCTTGCCACAGATCGATAAAGTGTCCATAAGAATCTCTTTGTATAGACGAGAAGTTGTTGCTGTTTTTTTCTGTAAGAGCTATCAGGTCTGGTTCAATTTTAAGTTTGTGAAGAGCTTCTTCCTTGGATCGAAAAAAGAGAAATTTAATATTAGGAATGAGAATGCTAAGTATTCGGGCAAAATTTATAACCCGGTTATTCCCATTAATAATTGAGACACTCCCGAAATTGTCGGTCGCTCTGATTTTGGTAAAAATTAAATGCCTCGATAATAAAGAAGCTCCGCTTACTTCCGACAGGTCCCAAACAATGTGATATTTTTTGTCAGGAGATAGCGCTTCCAACCTTTTGCGTGCAATATCGCCAAATGCTAATTGTTTTTTTATGCCATTCTCATCAACATGACCTTTGGATGATAAAAAAAACAGTCCATTGCCCAAATAGCTAAATTGAAATGAATATTTGCCATCGGGGCTGGTGTGAGCCAGATCGTTGGTATTTATATAATCGTTAGCGAAAGTTTGAAGAGGGGCTATACTCATATATTGGGGAAACCTGTGATTTTTTAAATTATGACTCGGACTTTCAAATATAACAAATGGGAAAAAGAAAAGTCAGCCCGGAGGCTGACTTTTTTTGATATTTAAAAAACAAGTATTCTTTATTTTTTGAAGTCGGCCAAGTAAGAAACAACTTGGTTAAACACGTTGTCGGCAGAGAATCCCAGCTTTTCGTCGAGGACTTTGAATGGAGCCGAGAAACCAAAGCTTTCCATGCCAAAAACTTTACCGAAAGGACCAACCAAACCTTTAAGGGTAACAGGTAAGCCTGCAGTTAATCCAAAAGTTGGGATGGTCGGGTCTAAAATCGATTTCTGATATTCTGCGGGCTGGTTGCGGAACAAGCCTTCGGAGATTGCCGATACTATACGAACCTTTAGTCCCTTTTCGGCGGTAAGTTTTTCAGCACCGGCCAATAAAGTAGCAACTTCAGAACCGTTAGCCACAAGAATTACATCAGGAGTTCCTTTGCAATCTTTAGCAATATAAGCTCCTTTTTCAGCTTCAAGAGCATCCTGGTAACGGGTTGATCCATCTTTAACAGGGATGTCAACTATATTCTGACGTGAAAGGATAAGCGCCGAAGGAGTGTCGGTGTTTTCCATGGCCATTTTCCATGCAACAGTAGTTTCATTTACGTCGGCGGGACGAAGAACAAGCGTACTATTTTGTCCATGGTGGTTTTTGAGTTGTTCCATCAGGCGGAGTTGAGCTTCCTGCTCAACAGGCTGGTGAGTTGGTCCGTCTTCTCCTACGCGGAAAGCATCATGTGTCCAGATGAATTTAACAGGCAACTGCATGAGCGCGGAAAGACGAAGGGCAGGTTTCATGTAATCGGAGAATACAAAGAAGGTAGCAGCAGCTACGATAACACCACCGTGAAGTGCGATACCGTTGGCAATAGCAGCCATGGTAAGCTCGCTAACACCTGCCTGAAGGAATGCTCCACTAAAATCGCCTTTGCGGAAAGCCTTGGTGTTCTTGAGGAACCCGTCTGTTTTGTCGCTATTGGAAAGGTCGGCAGAGGTAACAATCATATTTTCTACATTCTTGGCAAAAAAACCGAGAACTGTGGCAGAAGCGGCACGAGTAGCCTGGCCCGGTTTCTGTTCAATTTTAGAGTAGTCGATAACCGGAGTTTTTCCCGAAAGGAAAGTTTCGAGTTTGGCAGCTAACCCAGGATTAGCTTTAACCCATTCGGCATAAGCTTTTTTCTTTTCAGCGGCAGCCTTAATTTTTTTCTCACGAATTTTGGCATAGTATTCGGAAACCTCGGGGAAAATCTGGAATGGATCTTCGGGGTTACCACCAAGATTGGCAATGGATTTTTCGAATGAAGCGCCGGCTTCTCCCAATGGCATACCGTGAGTTGCACATTTACGTTCGAAACTGTTGCCGGAAGCATCGAGGGCACCTTTACCCATGATGGTCTTCCCAATAATAATTACCGGTTTCCCGGTCACTGCGTTGGCTTTGGTAAGTGCTTCGCGGATTGCATCAGGATTGTTGCCTTCGATGGTAAATACTTCCCATCCCCAAGCTTTATATTTCATCTCGGTGTTTTCTACGGTAACTTCCCATGTTTCGGTCGAAAGCTGGATATCGTTCGAGTCGTAGAACATTATAAAGTTGTCGAGGCCGAGGGTTCCGGCAATACGTCCGGCAGCTTGAGAAATTTCTTCTTGAACGCCTCCGTCGGAAATGAATGAATAGATTTTATGATCCATCCAATGTCCAAAACGTGCCGCAAGGAATTTGGCGGCGATAGCAGCACCAATACCCATTACGTGTCCCTGACCCAGAGGCCCGGAAGTATTTTCAATACCGCGTTTTGCATCAACTTCGGGGTGACCGGGAGTTGGGCTACCCCATTGACGAAAACCTTTAATATCTTCGATAGAGAAGTTTCCGGTTAAGGTTAATTGCGAATACAACATAGGCGACATATGTCCGGGATCAAGGAAAAACCTGTCACGGAAAGGCCATGCCATGTCGGATGGATCGTAATTAAGAAATTCGGTATAAAGGATATTGATGAAGTCGGCTCCGCCCATTGCTCCACCTGGATGGCCCGATTTGGCCTTTTCTACCATGGAAGCCGAAAGGATACGAATGTTATCGGCTGCCTTGTTTACTATAGTATTGTTCATAAAAATTAGTGATATTTAATGATATGTGTTTAATCGGTTGCAAATATAGTATAAATAGATAATTTAAAGGACGATATAAAAAGTTTAACGGTAAGATATTAATAAAAAACGAGGGTATATTTATCAATTTTGCAGGTATAATATATCTATTTGGGGGGAGGTAAGTGTTTATTTTGGTGTTTCTCAGAACAAGGAATAAAATGCAAATATGTTATAAACCAAATTTATAATACCTAATTAAATTAAGGGTTTGTGTTTTATACAAACAAGGATTAACCGGTGTTATGAAAAATATATAAATGGTTTTTTTAAACCGCCGGAAACGAAATTCCTTTTATTTTTCGGAATAATTCTACGGCATAAAGATCGGTCATGCCGGAAACGAAGTCGAGTACCGACTGGATTCGCGAATAAGGGGATTTGTCGAGTGCGGTAAACTGTGAAGGGATTAATGCCCGGAGCTTTTCGTGGTAATGGCCGTTGCCTTCCATCACGGCAGGGATAAACTCTTCGAGCAGTCCGCTCATCACCTTATACCCTGCAATTTCCTTTTCAACCACACTGCGAAAATTATAAACTTTCGAAACCGATATCTCGTCAATCTTTTTAAGCGCCGATTGATAAGGCTCGGGAAGGCTTCCGATGAGGCTGGCATTAAATTCGCCCCGCATGATGGACGGAAGGTTTTCCTGAAAGATAGCCGAACATTCGGTAATTAAAGTATTGATGCACTTTGCACGCAAAAATGAAATTTTATCGTTTGAGTCATTGATGGCTTGGTACCGCGTCAATGTTTCGTCGTTATTGCCAAGCAAGTCTTTCATCAGCTCCCACACATCATTGTCGTTGAAAATGCCGAGGCGATGGGCATCTTCCAGGTCGATGATGTAATAGCAGATGTCGTCGGCGGCTTCCACCAAAAACGTTAGCGGATGACGGTAGCAACTAAACGGTAGTTCCTGAAGGGTAAGGATACCGAGCTTTTCGGCGATCTTTCGGTATGTTTCGGTTTCTGACGCGAAAAAACCATATTTTTTCTGGCAGATGTTAGCTTTATTTCCCCCGATGATGGATTCGCAGGGATATTTGACTAACGCCGAAAGCGTGGAGTAGGTGAGGGCGAACAGGCTTTCGGTCTTTCCGTGAAAGATGTGGGTGAGGATGCGGAAGGCGTTGGCATTCCCTTCAAAATTGGTAAGGTCGCGCCATTGCATTTCCGAAACTTTATCCTGATATATTTTTCCTGCGCCATCAGTGAAGTAGCGCGAAATGGCTTTCTCTCCCGAATGCCCGAACGACGGGTTGCCCAGATCGTGCGCCAGACATGCTGCCGAAACAATGTTGCCAATTTCGGGCAGAAGATAGAAATCTTTTAAGTCGGGATCTTTACGCAGATGGGTGTACAGTATCGAACCCAGCGAACGGCCAACGCTGGCAACTTCAAGGCTGTGCGTTAAACGGTTGTGAACAAAAATACTTCCTGGCAAAGGAAATACCTGTGTTTTATTTTGTAGCCTCCGGAACGGTGACGAGAAGATGATGCGGTCGTAATCGCGTTGAAACTGGGACCGCGCATAGTCTTCGTTTTCATATAATTTAGTGTCGCCTTCCTTGCCAAGGCGCTCGGCCGACAACAGTTGCCGCCAGTTCATAATTTTGTTTTCCACCTTTTGATTCGTTTATTCCGCAAATAACGCGAAGTTTTTGCAAACTGGCTAACCTATGCCAGTTAATCCGGGAATTTCATTCATTCCACCGTTTTTCGAATTTTACGAGCAGGCATTTCACCGCATAGTGAGTTATGATTATAAGTGCAGGCCACGCCAGAAGCCAAAAAATTGACGAGCTGTACATAGGATTTAATATTTATGAGATTCGTTTTTTAATTCTTCCGAAGATATCTGTTTCTTATTGATAGCCTTCCATGCATAAAAAATATATGCCAGGACGAATGGCACTAACAATGAAACATAGCTCATAGCTGTGAGTGTGTAATGGCTGGACGAACTGTTTTCGATGGTTAGCGAACTCTGTAAATCGAACGTTGATGGATAAAAGGCGGTATTTTTAAATCCAGACAGGAAGAAGATCCCCATTACCGTTAAAATAGTACCAATCCCGGAAGCCCAGATCCCAGCTTTAGAAGACTTGAATAAGGTGATAAAAATGCCATATAACACCAACAGTACGCCAACCAGAAAAATAGCTGTTGTTAAAGGGCTGTTAATCATGTTGTGCAGGTATTTAAAATCTTCCATAAATACCTTTTTATTGATAACATCGTAGGCAAAACCTTTGGAGACTAGAAGTGCAACGACAAATGACAAAAAGAAAATCACGAAAACAGGAGCATTGTACCATAGCTGTTTTCGGGCCCTTTCGACAATAGGCGTATCTTTAATATTATTAATGAAATAAAGCAGAGCCAAGGTTCGGGCAAGGAAGAATACTGTTAACCCAAGGGCGAGATTTTGAAGATTTAGTGCCGCTTCGAGTCCGTGATACGGAGTTTCCCAGCGCGATTGGTTCATCTCGTTTACCGAAAATTGAGAGCCGGTGAAGAATGTTCCTACGGCAGTTCCAATCAGGATGGAGCCAAGCGCTCCGTTTATCAGCAGAAAAGCTTCGTACGTCTTATGTCCGAAAACATTATTGGGTTTCGAACGGTATTCGTACGCAATGGCTTGAATGATAAAACAAAATAAGATAAGCATCCAAACCCAGTAAGCACCTCCAAAGCTGGTGGAGTAAAACAACGGGAAAGAAGCGAAGAAAGCTCCGCCAAAGGTAACGAGCGTTGTAAAGGTGAATTCCCACTTACGACCCAGCGAGTTGATGATGACGGTTCGTTCGTCTTCGGTTTTGCCCAAGCTGTAAATGAGCGTTTGTCCGCCTTGTACGAACATTAAGAAAACAAGAATGCCTCCGAGAAGTGAGATAATTACCCACCAGTATTGTTGAAGTGCGAGATGCGATAGTGTTTCAAACATGATTAGTTTCCTCCTTCTTCTTTAGGTCCAATTTTTATTTGTTTGGTCATGATGGATACTTCGGCGATTGCCAATGCTGTAAATACAGCCGTAAACAGCCAGAAGGTGATTTGTACCGCACTCGCATCGATTTGAGAAACTGCGGCTACTGCCGGTAAATAGTCCTGTATAACCCAAGGCTGCCGGCCTACTTCGGCAACTATCCATCCGGCCTGACCGGCAATGTACGGTAACGGCAGGGTCAAAACGGCAAGCCATAGGAACTTTCGCTTTTGTTCGATATTCCCTTTGTACAGAAAATATAACACAAGGCCAAACAGAAGGATGAAGTAAAATCCGAGAAATACCATGATATGAAAGCTGTAAAAACTCATCGGTACGTTTGGTATCAGACTTTTGGGGTCGTTTAAAAATCCATAACCGAAGTATTGAAAATATTCAGACTTAAATTTGGCGTCGTCAAACTGAGCACGTAGTGTCTGGGCTACAGCCTCATCGCCTTTTTCTTTGGCTTCTTTATAAGCCTTAAGTACGTTGCGGGCTACTTTTCCTCGTTCTATTTTTTCGCTAGCTGGAAGAAGCGAATGATCTGCATTTCCGTAAACCAGATCATTGATGCCGGGAACAAAAGCTTTCGGATCGAGGTATGCCAGGTACGAAAGGAGGTTCGGAACTTCCAGCTTCACTTTAATATCCGGCAGATAATTTTTAGAGGTGTCGGGCTGATTGGATACTACGCCGAAAGCCATCAGTGGCGCTCCGTGCGATCCGGTGTACAGACCTTCGAATGCTGCAAATTTCATGGGTTGTTTCTGAGCAATAAGCCGTGCCGAACTATCTCCCGTAAAAGCCGTAAATATCGAAGCTAAAAGTCCAAAAACTGCGGCAACCAACATGCTGCGCCGGGCAAAGAGGGTACTTCGTTTTTTTAATAAAAACCAAGCACTGATGCCGATTACAAAGATGGCGGCAAGGGTGAAACCCGATGTTATAGTATGTAAGAATTTATCGACAGCAAACGGAGAAAACAACACTTCCCAGAAATTAACCATTTCGTTGCGGGCTGTGTCGGGGTTAAAGTGCATTCCTACCGGGTTTTGCATCCAGGCATTGGCAACGAGTATCCATAAGGCCGAAAGGTTTGCACCAATAGCTACCAGCCAGGTAGAGGTAAGGTGAAATTTCGGGCTTACTTTATTCCATCCAAAAAACATGACGGCAATGAAGGTCGATTCCATAAAAAAAGCCATGATTCCTTCGATGGCTAATGGAGCCCCAAAAATATCGCCCACAAACCATGAGTAGTTCGACCAGTTCGTTCCAAATTCGAATTCAAGAATGATACCGGTTGCTACTCCAATGGCGAAGTTAATTCCAAAAAGCGTCATCCAGAATTTGGTGATGCGTTTCCATTCCGGGTTGCCGGTTCTGACATAAATTGTCTCCATAAAGGCAACGATGAATGAAAGCCCCAACGTTAACGGGACAAAGAGCCAATGATACATAGCCGTAAGAGCGAATTGGGCCCTCGACCAGTTTACTAAGGAAAGATCAATGTTTGCAAGCATGTATAGCAATTTTATCGGGTTAGTTGTTCTATTACGTAGTTGGAGCGGGCTTTCTCAGTATTAAAACGGTTTTTCAGAAAGTCGTGAAAAAAGAATACTTTCAGTATGGCAAACATCACAAAAAGCTTTATGAAAATAATCAGCCACAGCTTCTTACCAATGGCCATTTGACGAAAGCCATCGTAATAAAAATAGAAGATACGCTTAAATACTTGTTTCATAAGCATTCGAAAAATGAATAGAAAACGAAGAACGTTTCAATTTGTTTAAAAGTAGAAATTTTTTGTTAAATTACTATTTGGTAAAACATATAATTATATAAGTACTTGGTTTAATTTCGTTGGCTTATTTTTGTTGCAAAATTTCGGGGCATGCCATTATCAATGAATTTCGGGAAAATACACCATATCTTTTCGTCCCTGCAATCGCGGAATTATCGCCTGTATTTTATCGGGCAGAGCATTTCACTGATTGGTACTTGGATGCAGTCGTTGGCTATGAGTTGGTTGGTATACCGTTTAACAGGTTCGGTATTTTTACTGGGTGTTATTGGGTTTACCAGTCAGGCTCCAAGTTTTGTTCTATCTCCGTTTGCCGGAGTTTTTACCGACCGATTTAGCAGACATCGTATCATGCTGATAACCCAAGTGTTATTTATGCTCCAGGCTCTGATGATGACCGCTTTGGTGATGACCCATACCGTTGATGTCTGGCATATTGTTGCATTAAGCCTTGTTTTTGGACTCATCACTGCTTTTGACGCACCTGCTCGTCAGTCGATGGTGATTGATTTAATTGATAATCCTGAAAATCTAGGGAATGCCATTGCCCTTAATTCAGCTATGTTTAATGGCGCCCGACTTTTTGGGCCAGCTATTGCCGGGATACTGATAGCTGTGGTGGGCGAAGGAATGTGTTTTTTAATTAATGCACTAAGCTATTTTTCAGTGATTTACGCCCTCGTTAAAATGAAGGTTAGAACCAAACAGAAAATTCTCAAAACAGAGAATTTTAAAGAAGGTTTTATGGACGGGGCCCGGTATACATTTGGATTTCCGCCAATCCGATCGTTGTTGTTACTTCTTGCCGTACTTAGTCTGGTAGGTTTGCCGTATTTAACGCTGCTGCCAGCTTATACAGGTGGAGTTTTGAAAGGCGGAAGCAATATCCTGGGTTTTTTGATGTCGGCTACCGGGGCAGGGGCTTTGTTGGGTGCAATATACCTGGCTTCCCGCAAATCGGTGCTGGGATTGGGAAAGATCATCGTTTTTAGTTCCCTGTTCTTTGGGCTGTTCCTGATTGGTTTTTCTCTTCTGAATATTCTTTGGATTTCGTTAATAATCATGTTCTTTACTGGACTTTGCATGATTGTTTCCATTGCGTCTATAAACACGTTGGTACAAACCCTGGCCGACGAAGACAAGCGTGGCAGGGTAATGAGCTTTTACGCGATGGCCCTGATGGGCATGAACCCTATTGGTAACCTATGTGCAGGCTCCATTGCGAGTATTATTGGCATTTCGCATACCGTACTCCTTAGCGGAATTATAACATTACTGGCCGGAATTTGGTTTGCCCGGATACGTCCATCGTTAAAGATATATTCGCATCCGGTTTTTGTTCGCAAAGGGATTATTCCGAAAAATGAAATCAATAAAAGTTAGTTGAAATAAATCGTTAAAAAGTTCTTCAAAATAAATGGACTATTTCTGGGCACTCTTAATTTTTTGTTTATATTTGAGAGTGCAGGAAATAAAACGCAGATATCCATGGAGGACAAGGAAAAACCAAAGACTTCGCGCCGTAAATTTCTGGAAAACCTCGGATTGCTGGGTACGGGGGCTCTGGCAGCAAGTGCCGCAGTTTATTCGGGCTATCATTACGAACATTCCAAAAATAAGACAGGAAGGAAAATAAAAGTTCTTACGGCAGATAATCAATTGGCTGAAGTAGATGCCGGTTCGCTTACCATATCCGGTAAACCTACATTAACGGCATTGCAAATGCGTGGTCGCGAAGGAATTAAACATCGTCGATGGGTAATGATTATAGATCTGTCGAAATGTAGGAATGCCCGCAAATGTATAGCAGCATGTCAGGAGGCTCATCATCTGCGTCCTGAACAGTACCATATTAATACGCTGCAAATGCAGGAGTCGGAAAAGACGGCCCCGTTTTTTATGCCCAAACCTTGTCAGCATTGCGACAATCCTCCTTGTGTTTCGGTTTGCCCGGTCGATGCTACGTTTAAGCGCCCCGACGGACCCGTACTTATTGATAATGAACGTTGCATAGGTTGTCGGTTTTGCATCGCTGCCTGCCCCTATTCGGCACGATCGTTTAACTGGATTGAACCAAAATTTGCCAATCAGGACAAAGGTAAAACCTACGATGTTGAACTTAATGTTCCTCAAAAGAAAGGCACCATTACCAAATGCCTATTTAGCTCAGACCGTATTCGGGAAGGAAAATTGCCGTATTGTGTATCTGCTTGTCCAAATGGGGTTTATTATTTTGGAGATGAGAATGAAGATGCTGTAACTAATGGCACAACTAAAGAAACAGTGCGTCTCAGCAAACTTCTCCGCGATAATGGCGGCTATCGTCTCATGGAGGAGCTTGGAACCAAACCTCGGGTATATTATCTTCCTCCTAAAAATAGACTTTTCCCATTTCCAGAGGAAGGAAATATTATTGAGAAGGAAGGATAAGAAATTTCGAAATAGCTTTATCTCTATACATACGCCAAATGATGGCGGGTGTTTTAACGAATAAACCGGATAAATTCCATCATAAATTATGGAACCAATCAATCTTTCCGAAAAAATAACCACCGATATTCTTCGTCCGGTAGGTATTACTAAAAGCTTTAAAATCTGGATGACTGCTTTGCTTGTAGCGTTTGGCATTTGTATTTATGCTTATACGTTACAGTTAAGGAATGGATTAGGAGTTACCGGCCTTCGTGATTATATTTCGTGGGGAATGTACATTGCCAATTTTGTATTTTTTGTGGCCTCGAGCCTTATCGGGATGCTTATCAGCGCGGTATTAGGATTGTCGGGGGCGAAATGGATTACACCTATTGCCCGAATCGCTGAAATTATCGCTTTGGCCTTTGCTTCTGTGGCCGGACTGGTTATTATTTCGGACATGGGTAGGCCGGAGCGGCTTCCGAACGTTTTTATCTACGGACGAATTCAGTCGCCTATTCTTTGGGATGTTACCGTAGTTACTACTTATGTTGTAATCAGTGCGTTGCTTTTGTATCTCCCATTAATCCCCGACTTGGCTATTTGTAGTCGTAGGATGGACACTCCCCCGTGGTTAAGAAAAATATACAGACTGATGTCGTTGGGGTGGTCCGGCACGCCAGAGCAAACGGCGATGATTCAAAAGTGCACCCGGATATTATTAATATTAATTGTTCCTGTGGCTTTGGCTATTCACACTGTAACATCGTGGCTGTTTGCCGCAACGCCCAGAGCCGGATGGAACAGTTCTGTATTCGGGCCTTATTTTGTGAGCGGGGCTTTTGTGGCTGGTGCAGCTGCCGTTATTATTGCTATGTATTTTTTTCGAAGGAATTATAAACTTCACGATTATATCACCGACAGTCATTTTGATAAAATGGGGAAGTTGCTGGTGCTGGTTTCTTTGGTTTATCTGTACTTCAACATAAATGAGTTTTTGGTACCCGGGTATAAACTTGAAAAGGCCGAAGCCAAGTATTTGCATGAAATATTTGCGGGTAGGTACGCTGTCTTATTCTGGAGTGCCCAGCTTTTGGGGGTAATTATTCCTATCATATTATTATTGATTAAATCCGTGCGGAAACCTTTGCCAATGATGATTATCGCGGCATTTGTTCTGGCGGCCTCCTGGATTAAACGGTTATTAATCGTTGTCCCTACCCAGGAACATCCGTTTCTCCCAATTCAGTACGTACCTCAGAATTTTAAATTTTATACACCAACTCTTACTGAAACCCTGATAACTCTGGCTTCGATTATTTTGGTATTGATTATTGTGACAATACTTTCTAAATTTTTTCCGGTAATTCCTATTGAGGAGACTATTAATGAATTAAAACACGGAGATAAATAATGTCATGAAGAAATACGGCTTATTAATATTACTTCTGATTATAGTTGTCCGGTTAAATGCCCAATCTTGGGAAGTTCCTGATGATAAAAAGGCGAAGGTTAGTCCTGTTCAGTTTTCATCTGAGACTGCTAAAAAAGGAGAAGTTATCTTTTTACGGAACTGTCAGAGTTGTCATGGCAATCCAACTAAAGGAAACTTTGCCAACCTGATACCATCGCCCGGAGACCCTGCTACCGATAAATTTCAAAAGCAAACCGACGGAGCCTTATTTTATAAGATTACTACCGGACGAAGTCCCATGCCCCAGTTTAAGGACGTTTTAACAGAAGAGGAACGCTGGCAGGTGATTTCATATTTCCGCAGCTTTAATAAAAATTATGTTCAACCGCCCGTAGCATCTGCCAGTAAAGTTGCAGCCAAACAAGCCGCCCTGACCGTTGTATGGGAGGCTGCTTCCCGAAAACTTAAGGTAACAGCATCAGATACCTTAAAAAGATCGCTTAAAGGAGTTGGCGTTTTACTATTTGTGAAACGATACTTTGGGAATATGCAGATTGGCGAAGAAATGACTACCAACGACAGTGGCATTGTCCGATTTGACTTTCCAAAAGATATTCCGGGCGACAAAACGGGAAATCTCGACCTGATTATAAGGATTAACAGTGAAAAAGGGGATGACGTTCAAAAGACAGTCCGCCTTCCGCTTGGCGTTATTGTAGATAAGCCGCCGCTTACTCTGCCGCGAGCCATGTGGAACGTGGTATGGAAAAGCCCGGTATGGCTTTTATTGGCTTATTTTTTGGTTGTAATTGGAGTGTGGAGCTTTCTAATTTATATTATTTATCAGTTGGTTAAAATGAAAAGAAGAGCAGGTAACGTTTAATAACATAACGATTATGAATAGATTGTATTCAGTTTTGATGTTTTTGTTTTTTGTTGCAGTTTCTTTTGGACAAACACCGGTACAGCAGGGCGATGACGTAGAAGTTGGTATTGTTGAACATCTGGGCGATACGATTCCTCTTGATTTGAAGTTTAGCAACGAGAAAGATCAGTTGGTTTCGCTTCGGAGTTTGGTTAACAAGCCTACGGTACTTTCGTTTGTGTATTTTGATTGCCCCGGTTTGTGTAGTCCGCTGCTCAATGGAATCTCGTCGGTAATTGAAAAAAGCGATATGCAGCTTGGAAAGGATTATCAGGTTATTACCGTTAGTTTTAATTTCAGGGATAACCCTGAAAAAGGGCGTCAAAAAAAGGAAAAGTTTTTGCAAACGCACAGTAAAAGTCATGCGGCATCGTGGATATACCTTACCGGCGACAGTACTTCAATCTATAAATTGTCCAATGCGGTTGGGTTTAAATTTAAACGTGCCGGAGTAGATTTTATTCATCCCGCGGCCATTATGGTGCTTAGCCCTTCAGGTAAGATAACTCGCTATTTATACGGATTAACTTTTTTGCCGTTTGACTTGAAAATGGCTGTAGTTGAGGCGCGCAAAGGTTTAGCCCGGCCTACCATTAATAAAGTGCTTGAGTTCTGTTTTGCGTACGACCCTGCCGGAAAACGCTATGCTCTTGAGGTTACCAAAATCTCAGGTGTCATAATTTTATTTATACTTATATTGTTTGGATTGGGGCTATTAGTAAAAGCCAAAAAACGCAAGGCTCGCTCTTAATTCAATTTACCAGGTCATTAAAATTTTAACATATCTGTAAAAATATAAATAATGCCGGAACCAAATGTAAATAATAAACAACCGAGCTATCTCGAATTTCAAGGACGATTTAAGGGCCTTGCCGGATGGATTTTTTCGACCGACCATAAACGGATTGGCCTGCTTTATCTGTATGCTATCATGACGTTTTTTTTGGTTGGAGCTATTCTGGGTGTTCTTATGCGTATCGAGCTTATAAGTCCCGGCGAAACCATTATGAAGGCACAAACCTACAACGGGGTTTTCACGCTTCATGGGATTATCATGATATTCTTAGTGGTAATTCCCGGACTGGCTGCTGTTTTTGGAAATTTTTTTCTTCCCATTATGATAGGTGCTAAAGACGTAGCTTTTCCGCGTCTTAATCTGTTATCGTGGTGGATTTATTTTTTTGGAGCTGTTTTGGCGGTTATGTCTCAATTTGTTGGAAATGGCCCACCCGATACCGGCTGGACTTTTTATGCTCCATATAGTACCCAAACCGGAACTAACGTTGTGGCAGCGGTTACAGCAGCTTTTGTGCTGGGTTTCTCATCCATCCTTACCGGTATAAATTTTATTGTTACAATACATAGAATGCGGGCTCCCGGGATGACTTGGTTTCGGATGCCATTGTTTCCCTGGTCCCTATATGCTACTGCTTGGATTCAGGTGCTGGCAACCCCTATCATCGGAATAACCTTGTTGATGGTGGTGGCTGAGCGGGTATTACGGATTGGGTTTTTCGACCCGTCATTGGGCGGCGATCCTATTCTTTACCAACATTTGTTCTGGATTTATTCGCACCCGGCAGTTTATATCATGATTCTTCCTGCCATGGGTGTAATTACAGAGATTATACCAACTTTTTGTCGACAAAAAGTGTATGGTTATAAGGCAATTGCTTTATCGAGCCTTGCAATTGCTGGAGTTGGCTATCTGGTTTGGGGGCATCATATGTTTACTTCGGGCATGAGTGTTACTGCCCGGTGGATATTTTCGTTGCTTACTTTTATTGTTGCTGTGCCTAGTGCAATTAAAGTTTTTAACTGGATTGCTACCATGTATAAGGGCTCTATCGACCTTCAGCCTCCGTTTCTTTTTGCCCTTGCCTTTATCTTTCTTTTTATGATTGGAGGTATGACTGGATTGCTTTTGGGTTCATTGGCCGTTAATGTTCAGGTTCACGACACCTCGTTTGTTGTGGCGCATTTTCATTATATTATATTCGGAGGAATGGGCTTTGCCTTTTTTGCTGGCATTCATTATTGGTTTCCAAAAATGTATGGGCGGATGTTCAATATTAAACTGGCCAATATCGGGATTGCGATACTTTTTGTTGGATTTAATGTGCTGTATTTTCCGCTTTTTGTGATTGGAGTACAGGGGATGCCCCGTCGTTACTACGATTATCTGCCGCAGTTTCATACTGGTCATTTTATATCAACAATTGGGTCGTTTATTCTTGCAATCGGCTTGATTGTGATGCTCTATAATCTTTTTTATTCGGCACGTAAAGGTGCAATTGCTCCTGCAAATCCGTGGGGAAGTCAATCGCTCGAATGGACTATACCTTCGCCGCCTCCGGTTGAGAATTTCGAAGAAATACCGGTGATTACAGAAGATCCGTACAATTATAAATGATTGAAAATTGAATATTAAATCTGCTTTGTGATGGAAAGTGTAGTTACCCATGCGGAACATCGTGACGACTTTGGGGCAAAGCTGGGAATGTGGATTTTTATCTTCACCGAATTGTTGCTTTTTGGAGGATTGTTCCTAGTATATGCTGTTTATCGGCGGCTTTATCCGGCCGATTTTCACGATGCAGCCCTCGAACTGAATGCTTTTTTAGGAACTCTCAATACCGTTGCTCTCCTGATTAGCAGTATGACGGTGGCCATGTCGCTTACAGCCGTTCAGAAAGGAAATCAAAAACTGGCTGCCAGGCTCATCCTGGTAACTATACTGATGGGCGTGTTTTTTCTTTTTAACAAGTACCATGAGTGGGGAACTGAGATTCGCGATGGGCTTTATCCTGGCTCCGAAAACCTGATGGGACAGGCTCACGGGGTGACATTATTTTTTGGTCTGTATTTTTTTATGACAGGGTTACACATGCTTCATATGTTGGTAGGCATGATCTTGTTGATCGTCACTTGGGTAAAGATAAAAAGCGGAGCGATTAACTCCGAGCGTTATGTCTTGCTCGAAAATGGTTCGTTATACTGGTGTCTGGTCGATTTAATATGGATTTTTCTTTTTCCTCTGCTTTATCTGATACCTTAAAATGATTTTAATAAACAAATAGTAATTGCTTATGGAATCCGAAAAACATCATATTACAAGTTACAGGACTTATGTCCTAGTGCTGATAGTGCTGTTGTTACTGGTGTCGATTTCTGTTGGGGTAACACATATGGGGTTAAAAACGTGGACTGTGGGTGTGGCATTACTTATTATGTGTGCCATGGCCTCCATTATCCTGATTTATTTTATGCACTTGAAGTTCGACCATATTCTGCTTAAAGTATTGGTGGTTGGAGTGTTTTTGTTGTTTGCCACGTTCATAGGGATTACGCTGCTCGAATATTTGACCCGATAGTTTTATCGGATAATTATACCGGAATTAAAATTGAACATTATGTTTACCGAAGCTTCTAATTTTGTTGAAGGTGTTGACTTTGCGTTTAAGTTCATTTTCGGCATCGCTATGTTTTTTTTGGTAGGGCTTACAACGGTTATGATCGTTTTTATAATTAAATACAATCGGAAGAAACATCCGAATGCCGTACAAATTCCGAGTAATAACACCCTCGAAATTACCTGGACAGCAATTCCTTTAGCCCTTGTTTTGCTAATGTTTTATTATGGATATGTGGCTTTTATGCCAATGCGTAATCCGCCTAAAGATGCGATGATTGTTAAAACTACGGGTCGTATGTGGGCATGGGACTTTGAATATGCCAACGGTAAGCACTCTCAGGAACTGGTAGTTCCGTTAAAAAAGCCGGTTCGTCTGAATATGACATCCAAAGATGTAGTGCATAGCCTGTATATTCCTTCCTTTAGGGTGAAAGAAGACGTAGTTCCCGGTAGACAAACAGTTTTGTGGTTTATCGCGGAGGAAGAAGGCACTTATGAGATATTCTGTACGGCATATTGCGGGTTAGGGCATTCGGGGATGGGTTCAGTGGTCAAAGTTGTGTCTCAGAAAGCGTTTGATAAGTGGTTCGCTGAAATTCCAAAGCCAGCGGCAGGCGCTGCCCAGGGGCTCGAAATTATTAAACGAAATGCGTGTACTTCCTGTCATTCGGTGGACGGGTCAAAGCTAATCGGACCATCATTTAAAGGACTATATAATTCAAAGCATGTTGTTATTAGTAATGGGAAAGAACATGAGATAACTGCTGATTCTGCATATGTGCGAACGTCTGTTCTCGAACCGGATAAAGACGTGGTTAAAGGCTTCAATAAGGGGCTGATGAGAAGTTATAAAGGCACAGTTAGTGAGACCGATATAAAAAATATTATCGAATATTTTAAGAGTATAAGCAGATAATATTTATGACAAACGTCCGGATATTTTTACGGTTAACCCGGTTTCCTCTTTCGCTGGCTATATCTTTTTCGGCTTTGGTGGGAGCCATGCTTGGCTGTGGGACGTTTAATCATACATGTGCTTCAACGTTTATGGGAGTGTGGTTACTTTCCGGGGCAGCTTCAGCCTTTAACCAATATCAGGAAAGAGAGGCGGATGCCCTTATGGAACGGACTAAAAACAGACCTCTGCCATCTAGACAAATACCACCGGTTACTGTCGTTCGCATAGCGTTGATTTTGGGATTTTTGGGAACCGCATTGCTCTTTAGTTGTGCAACGCCATTAGCTTCAGCACTGGCTGTCTTTAACCTTTTATGGTATAATCTGGTATATACCCCTTTAAAGAAACGATCGTCGCTGGCATTGCTTGCCGGAGCCTTAACCGGAGCATTGCCTCCGATGATAGGTTGGTCTGCAACTGGTGGAAACTCGTTTAGTCCGACTATTTTGTTGATAGCTTTATTCATGTATCTGTGGCAAATACCTCATTTTTGGCTTTTGCTGAAAACCTATGGGAAGGAATACGAAAAAGCCGGCTTCTGTACATTACATTGGCCGGCTGATAGTTTTTTCGGGAAATATATCCTTTTAATATGGATGACCAGTACTTCTGTTTGTTCTTTGTTTTTTCCTCTTTTCGGAATTGTTACAAATATCTATCTGATTGTTTTTTTGTTAATTATAAATGTTTGGCTGATATATAGTTTTGTAAGCATTATTTTTTTGCATCAGCCGGTTTTAAAAATGCCCCGAATATATTTTTATCAGGCAGTAGTTCTGTTAATCCTGCTGGCGGATCTTATTTTTTAAAGAATCCAATGGTGTTTACTAATACATTCGAATGCGATTTAAGTGTGCTGGCAGCTTCAACCAGTTCATCCGCAGTTGATGCAGTGTTTTGCGTCTGTTGGTTTAAATCCTGAATAGCATTGTTGATAAGCGTAGTCCCCCCATTCTGTTCGATGCTTGCAGAAGTAATTTCCTGAACAAGTCTGGAGGTGCGTTCTATTTCAGGAACTACCTTTGAGAGGTTTTTCCCGGCGATTTCAGAGTTCTTTAAGCTTTCTACTGAAAGGGACATTATATCTTCGGCGGCTAATTTGCTGTTTTCTGCTAATTTGCGCACCTCGGCGGCAACAACGGCAAATCCTTTTCCGTATTCTCCGGCCCGTGCGGCTTCTACGGCGGCATTTAAAGCTAAAATATTGGTTTGAAATGAAATATCGTTGATGACGGAAATCCTGTCGGAGATTTTTCGGATAGAATGGAGGGCTTGATTCATAGAGTCGTTGCTCTCGACTATGCCTTTGGACGAGGTAACTGCAATATGCTCTGTTTCGCGTGCATTGGTGGCATTCTGAGTTATATTGGCAGCCATCTCTTCCATGCTCGACGATAGTTCTTCTACAGACGAGGCTTGGCTATTTGCCCCATTGGCGAGGGTTACAGCCGCTTCATTCAAAAGAGAACTCATGCGGGCAACATCTTCTGCGCTTGTATTGATGTTGTCCACTACGGTTTGCAATTTATTTACCAAATATTGGATTGAAGCCGCAATCTCCCCGATTTCATTGTTCTGGGAAATAGTATTTGGATCGATGGTAATATTTAACTGGCCATTGGATAACTCCCGGATTTTTCTGTTTAAATCATTTATAGGTTTTCTGACAACCCGTTTGGTCACAAAATTTGCGCTGACCAGCCAAACCAAACAAACCGGAACTGCCCAAGCGACATGGATAAACCCTTTGTTTCCAACAATAAATGCAACAATGCCAACACCCATTGAAGCGATAAAAACTGTCATTGCAGTGGAAAAGATGATGCTTTTACGGTATAAGAACCAAACGACACCATACCCAAAAGGAATGAGCGCAAACACAACGAATAATGAAAAAATAACAACCGGATCCATAATGAAATTAGATTTAGATTTCGAAAATAGACTATTTGCCATAATTTGACAATTCGGGCAAAAAAGTCTAAAAAGTAGTGGAATTAGGGCGTGTTGAAAATCAATGAAATACTAAAGCAATAAACAGAATGATCCATTAATTAAACAAAGGATAAGGGTAGTTAACCGGGAAAAAGATACATTTGGACATTCTAAAATAGGTTTTAGTCAAAAAAATAATTTTTTACTAAACAATTTCAATTTGTAACGTACAAATGATAACTTAGCTTTAAATTGAAAACTAACTTAAAAATTAACTAAAATAGTTACTATGAGAACAATTTTACATTTGTCGGGGAGCAATGTATTTAAAATGAGTAGAATGAAATGGGGTTTGTCACTTTTGACGATGGTTTGCGGGCTGAATCTTTCTTTCGCACAAACGCAAACTCCGGAGAGCAAAAAGGAAGCAGATATAAAGCGGTTTGAAGCAACTTATAACACCGCTAAAGCCGGTCTGGCCATGGCCGAAAAGCAAGCCGCTGCTGCCGATTCATTGCTTTCGGTAGGACCGGATATGATTAAAGAAGGCAATGCAACCCTTAAAGAAGTGGATGCCGAAAGAGCTGCGAAGGCAAAGGAATATAAACTCCAAACAAAACCATTAAACAAACGCTTAGGTTCGAAAGATAAGGACGACGCTACCGATGCAAAAAATGAACTTAAAAAGATTGATGCCCAGTTTAAGGCCGACATGAAGGCTTTGGATAAAAAAGAAAAAGATGCAGAAAAGAAAATAACCACCGGAGAGAATAACAAAATCAAAGGGAAAATGAATAAGAAAACTTCTGCAGAGAAGTTGAAGAATGCCCAGGCTAAATTTGACGATGCCGAAGCCAAACTCGATGCTGCCAAGGGTGGCGACGAACCTGTAAAAGGCATGGATAAAAATAAGAAAAGCAAGAAAAAGTAAATTTTAGAAAAGAAAAGCCCTCAGATTCTGAATCTGAGGGCTTTTTTCGTATATAAACTTAGGAAAGTTGTTCAATCAGTTCGGTAAAGGAGACCTTGGATTGCTCGCCGGTTTGCATATTCTTAAGCGTAATAAGCTGCTGTTGGATTTCTTCTTCACCAACTAAAGCAACAAATGGAATTTTACGTGCATCGGCATAACTCATCTGCTTTTTCATTTTGGCGCTTCCCGGAAAAAGTTCAGCTTTGATGCCTGCCTGACGAAGTTTCTGTACCAACGGAAGGCAATACATTTCTTCTTTAGTTCCAAAATTCATAAACAGAATCTTAGTCGATTGGGCGGTATCGATGGGGTAGGCGTTAAGCTGATTAAGTACGTCGTAAATACGATCGGCACCAAACGAAATTCCAACTCCCGACACATCGGGCAACCCAAAAATGCCGGTAAGGTTATCGTAGCGGCCACCACCACAGATGCTGCCGATTTCAACATCGAGGGCTTTTACTTCGAAGATGGCTCCGGTATAATAATTTAAGCCGCGCGCCAAGGTAAGGTCAAGTTCTATCGGGGTAGAAATCTCCAATGTTTTTACATAATCGAAAACCGATTGAAGTTCCTCGATGCCTTTAACGCCAATCTCTGAAGTTGAAATCCATGCTTTGAGTTTGTCGAGTTTTTCCTGGTTATTGCCGGAAAGCTCAAACAAAGGTTGAAGTTTAACAATGGCTTCGTCGGAAACACCCCGCTCGCGGAGTTCTTCATTCACCTTGTGCAAACCTATCTTTTCGAGTTTGTCGATAGCAACCGTGATGTCTACGATTTTATCGGGCTGACCGATGATTTCGGCTATCCCGCTAAGGATTTTGCGGTTGTTAAGTTTAATAATGGTACGGACGCCAAGACGTTTAAAGCCTTCGTCGATAATCTGAATCAGTTCAACTTCGTTAAGCAGCGAGTCGGAGCCAACCACATCAACGTCGCACTGATAAAATTCGCGGTAACGGCCTTTTTGTGGACGGTCGGCACGCCAAACCGGCTGCATCTGGTAACGTTTAAAAGGAAAGGTTATGGTTCCGCGATTTTGTACTACGTAACGTGCAAACGGAACGGTAAGGTCGTAGCGTAGGCCTTTTTCGCACATCGCGTACGAAAGCTGCGGAAGATTTTTTTCGCGAAGGTTATCCTCGGTAACGCCCGAAAGAAAGTCGCCTGAATTCAGTATACGGAATAAAAGTTTATCCCCTTCTTCTCCATATTTTCCAAGCAGTGTTGAAAGATTCTCCATAGCAGGAGTTTCTATCTGTTGGTAGCCGTGAAGCTGAAAAACACCCTTTAAGGTATCGAAGATAAAGTTTCGTTTACGCATTTCCTCAGGGGAAAAATCGCGTGTGCCCTTTGGTATTGAAGGTCTCATAGTATGAATTACGAATTACTGATTACTAACTACAAATTACTGATTACTTGCTACGAGTTGTGGTTTGAGCTGTATATAAATGTGAAAAATTACTTAGATAGCGACTGTTTGGTTGTTGTAATTATTCGGCTTAAAACTTTCTTAATGGCAAGAATATCTGTTAAAAGTTTTTCTTCAAAAGGAAAGTTTTGGGATTGCTTACACAACATTAACCAATATTCAGTTTCATTAGCCTCTTTCTCTGCAATTTTAAGTTTATGGATAAAATCCACTTTACTTTCGGCATATTGAGCTTCTCTTACATTGGCTCCAACTGACGTACCCGAACGAAAGAGTTGCTTAGCTATAACATATTTTTTAGCGCTTTCCAGTTGCTCGGTGTAAGCTATAACTTGGAGGGCGTAATTAAATGTCATATCTAAAATGATGTTTGACTTTTCCTGTCTTATCTCCTCTTCCATTAGTAATCGGTCATTTGTAATTCGTAATTGATTTATTATTTAATAAGTTTTTTGTATTTAATCCTGTGCGGGGTGTCGTCGCCGAGGCGTTTCTTTTTGTTCTCCTCGTATTCGGTGAACGAACCTTCGAAGAAAACAACTTTAGAGTCGCCTTCGAAAGCGAGGATGTGCGTTGCAATACGGTCGAGGAACCAACGGTCGTGCGAGATGACCACGGCGCAACCGGCAAAGTTTTCCAAACCTTCTTCCAAAGCACGAAGCGTGTTAACATCGATGTCGTTGGTAGGCTCATCGAGGAGCAGTACGTTTCCTTCCTGCTTTAAAGCAATGGCCAGGTGCAGACGGTTACGTTCACCACCCGATAGCGCTTCGCATTTCTTTTCCTGGTCGGCGCCGCCGAAGTTAAAACGCGAAACATAGGCACGTGCATTGACCAGCTTGCCTCCCAGTTGAATTTGTTCGGCGTCGTTCGATACTACCTGGTATACGGTTTTCTCCGGAATAATGTCCTTGTGAGTTTGGTCAACGTATCCGAGTTTTACGGTGTCGCCAACTTCGAACGTTCCGGCATCGGGTTTTTCGAGGCCCATGATAAGGCGGAACAACGTGGTTTTACCGGCGCCGTTTGGCCCGATTACACCAACAATACCGGCAGGCGGAAGTTTAAACGTAAGGTCTTCGAACAGGATGCGGTCGCCATACGCTTTGGATACGTTGTTTACCTCAATAACCTTCTCGCCAAGGCGCGGACCGTTGGGGATATATATTTCGAGTTTATCTTCCTTCTGTTTTACATCCTCGTTCATCATTTTTTCGTAGGCTGCCAAACGGGCTTTACCTTTAGCCTGACGCGCTTTGGGGGCCATGCGTACCCATTCGAGCTCGCGTTCGAGGGTTTTGCGGCGCTTGCTTTCGGTTTTTTCCTCCTGCGCAAGACGGGCCGACTTCTGTTCGAGCCATGATGAATAGTTTCCTTTCCATGGAATACCTTCGCCGCGGTCGAGTTCGAGAATCCATCCGGCAACATTGTCGAGGAAATAACGATCGTGGGTTACGGCGATAACCGTTCCCTTGTATTGTTGAAGGTGCATTTCCAACCATTGCACCGATTCGGCGTCGAGGTGGTTGGTAGGCTCATCAAGAAGAAGAACATCCGGCTCCTGTAACAAAAGACGGCACAGGGCAACACGGCGACGCTCACCTCCGGAACAAACATTGATTGGCGTGTCGCCATCCGGGCAACGAAGTGCATCCATCGCGCGGTCGAGTTTGCTGTCGAGGTCCCAGCCTCCCACATTATCGATCTTCTCGGTAAGTTCGCCCTGACGTTCGATGAGTTGGTTCATCTCATCGTCGCTCATTGGCTCAGCAAATTTGTTGTTTACCTCTTCGTATTCTTTAAGTAAGGAAGCTACTTCGTGAGCGCCTTCCATTACAATCTCTTTTACCGTTTTGGTTTCGTCGAGTTTGGGCTCTTGTTCGAGATAACCTACAGTATATCCGGGCGAGAACACCACATCGCCCTGAAAAGACTTGTCGAGTCCGGCAATAATCTTTAAAAGTGACGATTTGCCCGAACCGTTAAGACCGATGATACCGATTTTGGCCCCATAGAAAAAGGACAGGTAGATATTATTTAATACTTTTTTTTGAGGCGGATAGGTTTTGCTAACCCCCACCATCGAAAAAATAATCTTGTTGTCTTCTGCCATAATTTATATCCTTAAAATAAAGCACAAACCTACAAGATTTTTTGAAACTGTGAAAACCGCGAGAGAACAGAAATCAAACAAATCAGATTACGTCAACCGATATTCTCCGGTTCGCTTTGTTATAAAAAGATATGGAGAAGCTTTAACGGTAATTCTTTTTTGCGTAACTTATATTGATAATTAAAAAATAAACTATAAAAGGTCGGGAAATGCCGTTAGGCATTAAATATTGGTAGAACAGGGCAATGATCGATCGGCTGTCCCGTCCCATCCGGGACGGAATTTCTGTCCGTCGTCAATTGGCTACCCATATTGAATCCCTGATGGGATTTTCTTCCGGATAAATAATCATTTGAATAACTTGTTTGGTAATTTATTGTATTTCAACTGAAAATAAAACTTGCACGTATGAAAAGAGTATTTGTTTTAATATCAATTTGGACAATGACGGTTGCTTTGTTTGGTCAGGTTACGGACAAGGAGAGCTCATTGCGAACGGTAAATGCCGATACTACCAATGGCTGGAAAAAAGGAGGTGTTGTTATGATTAATTTTAGTCAGACATCCCTTTCAAACTGGGCCTCGGGGGGCGAAAATTCCTTGTCAGGTAATGGACTGATCAAGGTTTTTGCCAACTATAAAAAAGGAGTGTTATCATGGGATAATAACATTGATTTGGGTTATGGCTTAATGCGACAAGGGGCACAGAGCCGCAAAACCGACGATAAGATAGACCTTTCCACAAAACTGGGTAAGGGAGTATCGAAAAGCTGGTATTTAGCCGGTCTTCTGAATTTTAAAACCCAGTTCGGGCCAGGTTATAATTATCCTAACGATTCGGTAAAAATATCCGGTCTTTTGGCTCCGGCATATCTGGTTGCGGCTGTGGGTATGGATTATCGGACTAAGAATTTTTTGAGTGTTTTTATTTCTCCCCTTTCCGGCAGGATGACGATTGTGAAGGATCAGAAACTGGCCGACGCCGGTGCTTTTGGTGTTGACCCTGCCCAATATTCGGGAGGGGTAAAAGTTAAAGATGGTAAAAAAACGCGAGAGGAATTTGGCGGATATGTTAAAGTTTCGTTCCAAAAGGATATAATGCCTAACGTAAACCTGTCTTCGAAAGTGGAAACCTTTTCTAATTATTTAAAAAATCCGCAGAATATTGCCGTAAACTGGGAAATGCTCCTATCGTTAAAAGTTAATAAATACATTGGGGCTTCCATAGGAACACAGCTTATTTATGACGATGCCGTAAAGTATCAGGATAAAGGCCCGCGACTACAGTTTAAGGAAATATTGGGAATTGGATTCTCCTATAAGTTTTGATTTGGAGGGAGATACAATTTATAATTTCAGGATCACTCAGTTCCGGTTTACCATACCGGTTTTACCGGAACTGTACAATAATAAAAATACAACCAATTACAGTTAGTGGTAAATACATACGTTTATGGGCATTGCCAATATGAACTATAAATTGCCCGTGGGATAAATCGGGGAGGCTGATCTGAACCTTAAAATGCAAATGTTGAAGTATAAATCGTGTGTGGGATAAATCAGGATGCACAGTTTGAATGTTAAAACGAAAAAAGTCAAAGTTAAAACCGTTGTGGTAAAAAACAGGGAGGCTGTGCGATAAATCAGGATTGAAGAGTTACAAAAACTAAAGGTAAAAAGAAAAACCCCGGAGGCTAATCGAAAAATCAAGGTTCAATTTTTCGATTTGTTAAGCCTTCGGGGTTTGTTGTGTTTATTTGAGCCAAAAGTGCAGACGCGCTGATGGCATTATCAGTTCATCCGCGTGAATTTTATGCTGCTTATTTGTTTGTACTCGGCGCTTTGCGAACCAAAAGCAGATTTTACGTAGAGTTTAACGTCAAAGGCAATATCAACCAGGCCAATATTCTCAGCATATAATATTTTATTGCGGGCAATACGGGCTTTGGAAAGAGGTGCTTCGGTGGCAATCACAGCCTTGTTGAGGTTATTAAGATTGTCGTAGTACGCAATGAGCGAAGCCAGCGTTAAATCTTCTTCGTTAGGGGAGTATTCGGGAATAGTACCCAACAGTTTAAGCAGTTTATCCAAGTTTTCGATGCGACTGTCGAAACTGCGTTGTGAACTCGAAATTTCAACAATCTCTTTGCCACTGGCTGCGGCGGCTTTTTTCTCTTCCTCGGTTTTCTTGGGGCTTACCCGCTCACCTTTCAGCTTGCGTATGATGGTATGCACCATCTCATCCATTTCGGTCGATGAGCCCGAAGCCCTCAGCGCATTGTAAACGCGGGTAATAAGGGCATCAAAATTACCAAAGCCCATTTTACGTGCAACAATAGCGTTGCGGTTTTCGGCTATGGCAGCGTTTAATACGGTAAAACTATCGAACGCCGACTGTTTTATCGCCAGCAATGCCATTAACGAGAGGCATTCTCTCGAAGGTTTGTACACATCCTCGAACGAATGGCAGGCCGATACCAATTGCTCAAAGTTCATTACATTGCTTTTGTGTCCTGAATCTGATGAATTTCCCATAATTGCGGTATTTAAATATTAGTAAATAAGTTGATTGTACAACTAAAATTAAAAGTTTTACTTAAAACTACAACACTACTACCTGTATGTTTTACAACATATTGACAAGGATGAAGTTATAGACCATGATGTTTTAAAAAGGCTGGAACATCCGAAATTAGAGGGATTGAGATTGGTTGCGCGAACTTATTTTTTGTGCGTAATTAGGGGTAAAAAAGTTAAAGCGAAAAGTTTGAGGGATAAAATTTTGTTTAACTTTCGGAAGAGGAAATGAGAGGGATGTTTAAGGGAAGTTAATGAACTAATTAAGGGTTATCGGGTAGATGCATTAAAACCATAGTCATGCAATTGCAAACGGAGCAAAGTTCCCTTTGTTGAGAGTAATACTAAAAAGGACAATTATCAAAAGCTTGCGGTATGGAATATTTAGATAAAACCAGTCTTTTTAAAACAATTGATAACGTATCAGAAGCTTTTCTTTTTGGATTAGCGATTAAGGAAGATGAAAAGCTTGAGATAGCCGATTTTATTATTAATCAGCAACACCCGGGTGCTTATGCTGGAACGTTTGCTCCGACGGATGTTGATTTAGCGCGGGATTTAGTATTGTTTACCGGCGATAAAATAACATCGCGTGTAGGAAAATGTCATGTGATTGGAGAGGAAGCAAGCCGGGCTTTGCGTAAGTTAAACCTGCCGACAGAAAAAGTTAAATCAGCGCTTCAGAGGGCTGATAGCGGATTACAAAGTCGTGTTAATGATTGCCTCGCTAAGCAACGATATAATTATGGTATGTATTGTTGCAAATCGTGTTCGTGCGCATTGTGGATAAATCTGGCCTCTGGCGGGTTAAATAATAATATAGCGCTTTTGGTTGCCGGGCTGGACAATCTTAAGCAATACCGGGATACTAAAGGAGGTTGGACTGGTTTTCCGTTTTCTTATACAGTTTATGTTCTTAATGAGATTAATCCGGATATGGCAATTAATGAAATGAGATATGTTGCAAAGTTTTTGGAGGTTAGGCTTAAACGAAAAAAGAATAACCCAACCAAGTACGATTTGAGACGGGATTATATTTACGAGCAGATACTTACTAAAGTGAATAGTTATTAAAAATAACAGATGGGTTAAACATTAGGTGAGACATTGCCGAAACATAGTATTTATGCCGGATAAGGACATTAAAGAATTGATAAAGAATAAATAATCTTACAACTACTTTTTATTATTATGCGAATTATTATTGTCATAGGATTAATGTTGAATTGCTTTATACTGAATGCCCAAAAGAACGATGTAATAAATGGTATTGTTAGGGATAGTAATAAAGTGCCGTTAGCGGGAGTTTTGATTTCAATTAAAAGTAATAATAAAGTACTGTCATCAACCATTAGTAATAAAGAAGGGAAATATATATTGAATGTATCCGATACGTTAAAGGATTTTACGATTGAATATAAGGGCGTAGGGCTACAAAATAGAATAATTAAAATTAAACGGACTAACCAACAAACTACCAATGAAAAAACAAAAAATATTATTCTTCAATATTCTCTATAATATATTAGCTGTACTTTCTAAACATATCCGTAATAGAAGCTTAATAAAGTGGAAATTAGCGCTTGGACTATTTATCATTACCAATAAATCGATAAAAGGGCAGGAAGTCAACTTTCCTAATAAGGAAAAACAAGCAGATACTCTCACATTAAATATAGAAATGAAAGAAGAACCTGTAACATTGTGTTATGAGGTAGTTGTAGTTAATTATAAACATACAAAAAAAGGACCTGAGTTTGTTGGAGGGCAACGGAAACTGAACCGGTTTGTACAGAAAAATGTAATTTATCCTAAACTGGCAAGGGAGAAAAGAATATCCGGGGACGTAGCTGTAAATGTTTATATTCAGGAGGACGGACAAGTTTTTAATGCTGAAATAGTAAAGGGCTTAGGTTCTGGATTGGATGAGGAAGCTTTACGTTTGGCTAAGCTTTTACCCAAATTCAAGCCCGGAAAAATAAATAATAAGGCTTCCGAATCGGAAAAAATAGTGATTATTCATTTTGAATTGCCCCAAAATGCAAAATAGCATTGTAAATATAAACTTCGAAATAACCTATCTGTGCAATCAGCAATGTTTATATTGTTATAATGCAACGACCGTCAACGGAAATTCAAGAACATCTGGCGGGAATGTTATCAAGGTTTTGGATAAGCTTATTGGAAATATAGATTTTACACAATTAACCTTAACAGGTGGAGAGCCTTTATTATCAGCGGAGATAGAGGAGGTTATTATTCATGCTATTGTTCATAACAAAAAGGTGTCGGTTATATCGAATGGATCATCAAATCAACATTTTAGATATAAAAAGCTTATTGATTATGGTGTAGAGACGTTTCAGCTAACAATAAATTCAGCATCGTCGGCGATCCATGACAATCTTTCTCAAACAACCGGAGCTTGGGAAAGAACTGTTAAAACCATTGAATTTATTTTAGCAAATAATGGAAAGATAGTTCCAACCATTATTTTGACTAAAGAAAATATTGCAGAAATAGATAAAGTTATGGGTTTTCTGCAAGATTATGGATTTCAAACAATAATGATAAACCGATTCAATGTAGTTTCTAACAAGCCTAATTCAATAAGCCTTTTACCTTCGCATAATGAGTTAAAAAAGGCATTTGAACTAATAAATAATTTTGCAATAAGTTCGGGTATTAGAATTACATCTAATGTTTGTTCTCCGCATTGCATTTTAGATCCGCAGGATTATAGCAGTATAATATTTGGAACATGCCCGGATAATCATTATTTAAAGCCTATAACTGTTGATATGTTTGGAGGGGTAAGATTATGTAATCATTCCACCAAGATTATAGGGAACATATTTAACCATAAACTTGATGATATATTATTGTCAGAATATGCTTTAGGATGGAATTCGACAATCCCGGAATATTGTGCGAATTGTATTGTTTATGATTCTTGCAGGGGAGGGTGCAGGGCTGCTTCGGAACAATTCTATAATAATCATTTAATAGTTGATCCTATCGTTGAATTGTTAAAATAAAGATATGTTTTGAAGAATTATTATTTGTAAAATGGAAATTAGAACGGTTAAATGAGGGGAGAGGGTGAAAAATACTTACCGTAGCAAGATTTAAAGGCAAAAAATAGGGTCATTCCTATTTTTCCTATATTGGGCGGTATCTATAGCGTTGGGTGTTTTTGTATGCACAATGAATGTAATAATGGCAATATCGTTAAGAAAAGAAACTGATTCTAATCCGGGAGTTGGCTTGTATTATCTTATAATATTCCCAATGATGTGTGCATTAATAATATCAGGTGTTATTTGTTCTTATCAATATATTAAGTATATCAATGCATTTAAATTGTCATTAATCCCTTTAGGTTTATGGTTATTGAGCTTTGTGTTTTTATGTTTTTAAAAGTTGATAAAATAATAAGCTGCAATAACTATAAAAGGCAACTCTCCTGTTAAAGTAACATGCATTAAACTAGAGTTGTGGATTGAAATAGGTACTTAACAGGTTTATTTTTAAAAGATATAGAAGCATCGAAGGATTTTTGTGTAGACATATAATGATAGTGGTTCGTTAATCAAGAGTTAAGTGTTTAATAATTTCAATAATTAGTAACTTAAAATCAATTTATTATGAAAAAGGTGTTATTTTTTAGTGTTTTAATTTTTGCTATGACAAAGGTGGGATATTCCCAAGTAAAATGTGATTCTTTGGAAGCAGAGAATAAATATTTGAAAAAAGTTATAGGATTAAATCAGCCTATTAAAGTAGCGGAAGCTGATAAAGTAGAATACAAGCTGGTTAGTTGCGAAGGGAATAAGAAAGCTCAGACGGTAACTCTCGAATTTTTAATCATTAATAAGCAAGCAAATTCGGGATTTGTTCTAGAACGCTTGGCAATTATTGATTTAAATGGTAATTCATTTGATGCTGGTTATGATAATATTAATACTACCGTTTATACAGATGTGCCATTAAAGGGGAAACAGTCATTTTCTGGCATTCTGCCTGAAGTCCAATATATCAAGTTGTTTAAATTTCATACTTTTTTAGTGCAAACAAAGCAGCATAATGATATTGAATTTAGAGATATAAAAATTTCTTGGAAATGATAAATAACTATATTGTTGGGATTTATTTACAACCAGCATTGTCATATCTTTTTTGTAGACGTATATTATAAATGTGTACAGTAAAAAGGATGGAGCAACAACAAACCGGGTGTATGAGACAGAAAATAAGTTGTCTCGTACGCCCGGTTTCGTTTTAATGTTTAAAGACTACTGAAAGTCGATATCCAGAGCGGAAAAAGCGGTGCTTAACTGAAGCATTGCCTGGCTTTTTACATTGTCGGCGTTGCTGATGGTGCTCCAAAAGCGCACGGTAATGGCGCACGATTCGGGAGTTACGCGGGTATATAAAATTACGGGCTTTTTAGCGGCAACAACTCCGGCAATCTCTTTGATTGTATTGTTTATAACATCGTTAATAACGTTGGCATCCATCTCTTTTCCGGAGAGCGAAAACCAAATCATAACCCGTTTTTGGTCGTTGCTGAAAGTCCAGTTAACAATATTTTGCGACAAGATATTTCCGTTAGGGATAATCACTTCGGCACCATCGGAAGTGTTGAGCGTGCTGGCCCGCAAGCCAATTTCTTTTACTTTTCCGGCTTGACCGCTAACTTCAATTTCGTCGCCAATCTGTAACGAGCCGTCAAATATCAGGATAATACCCGACACAAAGTTGTTGACTATATTTTGTAAGCCCATACCAATACCAACACCTAACGCGCCGAGAACAAAGGTAAGCTTGTCGATGGGCAGCCCCGAAGCCGCAATGGCCAGCAGGTAGCCTCCGATAAGAACCAGCAACCGGGTAATGAGCAGGCGGGAGTGTTGCCCTTTGGAAACGGTGACTAAATCCTCGGTATCGGAACCTGTTTCGCCAAAGAAAAAGCTCACGAGTCGTTGCAGGATATGCGCGAACCAGATGATTACGAAAAACATCAGCACACTAATCAGTTTAAACGAAATGCTGCCGATCGTTCTTACCGAAGTGAGTAAATCGACTACGCTGTTGCTGATACTGTGATAAATATTCAGGTTGGATGTGAGCATGATAAGCCATAATATCGAGGCAACGATAATCAACGGCATTTTAATCTTTTTAATTACAAAGGAACAGTCGAAAGGTTTGTCAACGCCTTTTTTCATGCGGCTGCTTTGCAGTTGCAAAAGAATAAATTCGATAAACGTTTCGATAAAGATGGGCAATATAACAGCCTGCGTAATGGCAAAAACTGCAGCCAGGCCAAATATGCCCGACAATGAGAAGCGTCCGAAAAGATTACAGAAGATGCCCAGTCCGGCCAAAATCATACTTATTATTGCCGCCTTTTTTATCCATTTATACCAGGCCTTTTTTTTGTCGAACTTCTGGTAAAAACGGAATGCGAAGATGATGATACCCACGTGCAGAGCCAGCATCCACAATCGTGTAAGTAAAGTTGGTTCTACCAGCAAATACGTAAGCACGTCGGCAACGAATAATATGACCAGAGCCATCCAGTTGAATCGGAAGTGGCTGTCCTGATTTTTGAAGAAGATGATGGATGCGGCTGTAAGCAACAAAATGTATTCGATGGCAATATAGGATGTTGGTGCATAAGCATCAAAAAATGGCATGAGCGACAGCAGTAACACAAAGAGGGATAAAACGGGATGATTATTTAAAAAATGTAGCCCCAAAAAGTTAAAGGATTCTTTTTGTGCGCGTATAGTGCGTAACAATTTTCGTTTCACAAATAGCCAGATGAAAAGCAAAATGCCAAGAATAAGGATAAAGGTGCGTTGCCCCGATGTTTGACTGAAATAATAGCCAATGGCTTTTTGTTCGCTGCCCAGCATACTTATTACCCTCTTGGAAGTATCGTTGACGATGGCTTGTGTTTTAGGTTTTTGCCACAGACAATTTACTTCGGGGCCGAAAAGTTGCCTGTCGGCTTTATCCAACCGGGTGTCGAACATGTTCAGCATATTCGAGAGGCTCATCGAGTTATCGGCCACCTTAATTTTCATTGCATTAAGGGTGTCAATATTGGCTTTTGTAGTGCTGTCGGTGCGGTTCCATTTCCGTTCCAGACGAACCAGCCTTGTGTCGAATTTATTGCGGAGGGTACTGTCGGCATATACCCTGCGGAAAATGGTGTCGGACAATGCTTTTTTAAGGTGAAGCTTAGCGTGATATACGCGGTTATACAGTTTAAAGAGATGCATTTTAATCCGGTCATTTTCGTCATCCAAGTTCGATACAAAGCTCTGATAAAGGTACAGGTTCTTGATGTTGATAACCGAATGCTTGTCTCTTATGTTCAAGCGGATTAGTTTAATATCGTTCATAATATCGTTAACCCGTCGGCTCATGCCGTTAACTTCAAAATTTAACTTCGCACTATCGCCAATGGAATTTAAATTATCGTTAACCCGTTCAATGCTCATCATATAATCGCTCGGCGTGAGCGTGTCGGCGGTCATCATTATTTTTTTACGCATCGCCCGCCGGTTGAGACCGTTCTCAGCGCCGGATTTGTTTTTGGCACTATCGGGAGTTATTGAATGTGAGGAGTGTTTGGGGGATGCTGTTAAGGTTTGCAGGGAGCCGGATTGGGCATAAACACCCATAACAATAAAAAGAATACTGCAGAAAAGGACTAATCGTCTCATAAAATGCGTTTATAGTAATACAATGAGATGTTGAATAATGATTCCGGCGGTTTATAGGAGTCCCGTCGGAATTATTATAACGGTCAAAGTTACTATTTTATGATTATCGGGTGAATGATAAAAAGGGCAGGGTAGTTAATTTATCAGCACTTTCAGATTTCTGAGCGCTGAGATACTTTGTTGTAACACATTTTCCGACGTCGTCTAACCTGGGGATATTAATTCCTTTTTGCGGGAGCATCTGGCTTCAATTTAAACGACATAAAACCTGGATAATTTAAATGTATAAAGACAACATATAACTTTAACAAAAAAGGCTTTCCAAACCGGAAAGCCTTTTACTTTTATTTTTCCCTGAAATATATCTGAATGGGAACACCTTTAAAATCAAAGTTTTCGCGCATGCGATTTTCCAAAAACCGTTTGTAGGGATCCTTCACGTATTGCGGGAGGTTGCAGAAAAAGGCAAACTGTGGCGTTGGTGTTGGAAGCTGGGTTACAAACTTAATCTTTACATATTTTCCTTTGAGTGCCGGCGGCTCGTTATTTTCGATAATCGGCAGCATGATGTCGTTCAGCTTGGATGTGGGAATACGCTGTTTGCGGTTAGCAGCCACTTCAACGGCGATATCGAGCACTTTTTGCAAGCGTTGTTTGGTAACGGTTGAGGTAAAGATGATGGGTATATCGGTAAAAGGCGAGATGCGTTCGAAGATAGATTTTTCGACTTCGCGTGTGGTATGTGTATCCTTTTCCACAAGGTCCCATTTGTTTACCAATATAACAATGCCTTTACGGTTTTTCTGGATGAGCTGGAAGATATTCAAATCCTGGGCTTCGATGCCGCGGGTTGCGTCGATCATCAGCAAGCATACGTCCGAATCTTCGATGGTGCGCACGGCACGGAGTACGGAGTAGAACTCAATATCTTCGGATACTTTTCCTTTTTTGCGGAGCCCGGCAGTGTCGATGAGAAAAAAGTCGTGGTTAAACTTGCGGTAGCGCGTGTGAACCGAGTCGCGGGTTGTGCCGGCTACGGGTGTAACAATGTTTCGTTCTTCGCCAAGCAGTGCGTTAACGAGCGACGACTTCCCTACGTTAGGACGGCCCACAATGGCAATTTTAGGGATGTCTGCATCATCTTCCTTCTCGGGAGCCGGAGGCAGTGCCTTAATCACCAAGTCGAGCAGGTCGCCAGTGCCGCTTCCGCTCATGGAAGAGATGAGGTTTAATTCGCCAAGTCCAAGTTTGTGAAATAACTGGGCGTCATATTGAAGTTCGTTGTTGTCCACTTTATTCACTACCATCAATACCTTTTTGCGCGAACGGCGCAGGATATCGGCAATGCCTTCATCCCAATCGGTAATTCCGCCGAAAACGTCCACCAGGAAGAGTATCACGTCGGATTCTTCGACGGCAAGTAACACCTGTTTGCGAATTTCTTCTTCAAAAACGTCATCGGAATTGGTTACATAACCGCCGGTGTCGATTACGGTAAATTCACGTCCACTCCATTCGGATTTGCCGTAATGGCGGTCGCGGGTTACGCCAGCCTGTTCGTCAACGATGGCTTCTTTACGGCCAACCAGACGGTTAAACAGGGTCGATTTCCCTACGTTGGGACGACCTACAATTGCTACAATATTGCTCATTTGGGAATTATTTGTTGGTAGTTTGAGATTGGGGAATTGACAAATTTAAAGATTCAGTAATTCGGGGATTCAAATAATTTACATACACCCCTTCTTACCTTAATTCCCTAATCTCTTGATCACTTTACTAATTATTATATCCGAATTCTCTCAGCAGACGATCGCTGTCGCGCCAGTCTTTTTCAACTTTAACAAAAACTTCGAGAAACACTTTCTTGCCGAAGAAGGTTTCGATGTCGAGACGGGCACGGGTAGCCACTTTTTTAAGGGCTTCGCCGCCTTTGCCGATGATAATACCTTTTTGCGTTGGCCGCGAAACAATAATCACGGCTTTAATGCGGATGATGTTCGGCTCTTCGATAAATTCTTCGATACCAACTTCAACGGAATAAGGAACTTCTTTTTTGTAGTTGCGGAAAATTTTTTCGCGGATGATTTCGGAAACAAAAAAACGTTCTGTCTTATCGGTAAGGGCATCCTTATCGTAAAAGGCGGGGCCTTCGGGCAGCGCTTCGAGGATGCGGGTAAGCACGCTGTGAATATTAAACTTATCCTGGGCGGAAATGGGAATAATTTCGGCGCGGGGCAGCAGTTCCTTCCATTGGGCATTAAGCTGAACGATTTCGTCGCTTTTGCACAGGTCAATCTTGTTGATAACGAGGATTACCGGAACGTTGCTGTTGTTTACTTTTTGAATGTATTCACTGTTTTTATCGATGGTTTCTTTTACGTCGGTAACGTAAAGGATAACATCGGCATCGTTAATAGCCGACTGCACAAACCCCATCATGGCTTCGTGCATCTTATAATGCGGTTTCAGGATTCCGGGAGTGTCGGAAAATACCACCTGGTAATCGTCGTCGTTGAGAATGCCCAGTATCCGATGGCGCGTGGTTTGTGCCTTGGATGTTACGATGGAAAGTTTTTCGTTCAGCAGAACATTCATTAACGTTGATTTCCCAACGTTGGGATTACCGATAATATTAACAAAACCCGATTTATGCGTCATACTTAATTGGTTTAACGGCGCAAAGATAAGACAATAATTTGAAGTTGCTCAATGCGTTTTTTATAGTCAAGTTTGTATATCTTTGATGGCTTAAATCGAATTTGTACAATTTTAAATCGAATTATTATGATTATCGATCAACTCGAAAACGCCAGCCTCTACTACGGCATCGGCGAACGTTTTGCAAAAGGATTAGAGTATCTGAAAAATACCGATTTCTCGAAAGTAGAAGCCGGCAAATATGAAATTGACGGAAAGAACGTGTTTGCTTCGGTTAGCGAATACGATAGCAAACAACCGGATGCGGCCAAGTGGGAAGCTCACGAAAATTATGCAGATATTCAGTTTCTTGTTTCAGGTAAAGAAAAGATGGGATATGCCCCTCTTGAAACTACTACCGTAAAAGAAGCTTACAATGCAGAAAAAGATATTGTAATCCTTAACGCTTCGGGCGATTATGTAACCGCTACTCCCGGCACATTTATCATCTTTTTCCCGAAAGATGCTCATGCTCCCTGCATTGCTATCGGCAAAAGCGCTCCGGTTAAAAAGGTAGTGATAAAGGTAAAAGTAGCGTAATCGGATTTCTATTATAATATAGGTAAAAGCCCTGCGATATTCTTATTGTGGGGCTTTTACCTATTTATGCGAATAATATGTTGTTCTCGTGGGTGGCAAATTGGATTGACAAGCATTCGTTGCATTGTTTTTATCGTAGCCATTTTGGAGTTTATTGTCCCGGATGCGGTATGCAGCGTTCGTTTTCCGAATTATTGCGCGGCAATATTCAAAATAGTTTTGAGTTATTCCCGGCCTTGCTGCCCATGCTGCTGATGCTGGTTTATTTATCGCTTCACCTGTATTTCAAATTTAAAGACGGACCCGAAAACCTAAAACTGTTGTTTATTTTGAATGTTGTAATTATCGTTTTTAGCTATATTTATAAACTAATAAACTAAACAATTTACAATGGAAATTATTGACCCCAATCCAAACTTTTCACAAAACGAACCACCTCGTTATTTACAGACAGTTCCGTATTCAACGGCTGTGCTTGTTTTAGGTATATTGTCTATCGTTATTTGCTGCGGCTTTGTCGGCTTAATTTTGGGTATAATTGCCCTGGTGCTGGCCAACAGCGGCGAACAGGCATATCTTGCCAACCCGCAGGCTTATGCCGAAACCTCGTATAAAAATCTCAGAGCTGGTAAAATATGTGCCATCATAGGGATATGTCTTGGAGCTCTTTCGTTTGTAGTGATTTTAATCAAGGGACTTGCTATTGGGACATTATTTAACTTTTTCCCTTGGCACGAATTTAGAAATTGGTAGTTTTCGATAGAATAATCAAAATTAAGAACTATTTACCATGGAAATTATTGAACCAGATCAGACTTTTTCTCAACCTACCCCTGCATATTTACAGCCGGTGCCGTATTTTAAGGCAGTGTTATTTTGGGGAATCTCTTCGTTATTGGTTTGCTGGTGGTTTGTTGGGCTAGGACTGGTTTTAGAAATAATAACTTTGGTACTGGCTGGTAAAGGTAAAGGCATATATCAGGCCCAGCCTTTGGGCTATATAAAAGGCTCTTACCGAAAGCTCAAAATTGGCGAAATCTGTGCTATTGCAGGAATTGGCCTGAGTATTTTGTCGCTTGTGTTTCTTTTGATTCGGAGAATTCTCGTTGGGGCATTCTTTAGTCTGTTTTCCGGGTATGACTTTATAAGCAGTTTATTTCCACGATGGTGAATATGCAAAAACGAATTGAGGCGTTCGTCCGTTTAGGACAATGGTTTGGCAATTTCTGCAAAATGTGGCCTTTGGTTGATTCTGCGGAATTTCGGGAGTTGAAATTGGCTGTTGTTAACCAGCATGGTTTTGATGGCTGGATGACAGAACCATTTTTGTTAAAAGCCTTGAAATTATGGAGTAAAAGGCTTTCAATCGAATCGCTCGAAACCTTTGTTAACCGGTTCCCTGAACTTAAAAAGTTGCATGAAGCACAAAAGTTTGCCGTTTTGCCGGCAGCCCATATCCCGATGGCTGGTTTTCAAGATATTGTATGTGCGGTACTTGCTGGGCAGGAGGTGTATTGCCGCAACATTAACCAAACCGAAAACCTGACAGAAATCATAACCCATCGGTTAATCGAGTTTGAACCCGAACTTTCCGGGTATATCCATTGGGGCGACTCTCTTCCGAAAAACATCGATAATTACCTTGTAAATCTCAAGGATGAAAATGAATCGGCTCAATTACAGTATTTTGGAAAAAAGCATAGCCTCGTCCGGCAGAAACGAATTTCTGTGGCTGTCATCGCCCGAGCCGATACCAAAGACGATTTCCGGAAGTTGGGAAGCGATATATTTACCTTCTTCGGGTTGAGCTGCCGCAATGTTCGCAAACTTTATGTTCCGTCTGATTTCAAATTCGACCCGTTTTTTGAAGCGATGGAAGAATACGCATTTGTCTATCAGTCCAATCGCTACGCTAACAATTACGATTATAACCGCTCTGTTTTTTTGATGGATAGCAAACCATTTCTGGATAATGGGTTTCTGATGATACATGAGTCGTCTGAACTTCATGTACCCATTGGATGCCTGTTTGTGGAGTATTACTATTCGTCCGAAGACTTGTTGCATAAACTAAAACTTGCCGAGCCGCATATTCAGCAAATTGTCACTAATTTTGCCGGCATTAAAAACCGTGTCAGTCCCGGTCAAGCGCACGCCTGGCCTTTATGGGATTTTGATGACCATAAAAATGTGGTGAAATTTTTAACGGAATAGCAATTTTCATTACAATACCTGTCAGATTTTTGCAACCAGACAGGTATTGTTTCTATATATGAACCGAGCATGCTTACAAAAAAATACAAACACGCATGAACAAAACCAGCATGCGAGCTGCATCCGGCCTTTAAAAAACAATTTTGTACGGATGAAATCAAATCTCATTGTAATTGTAGGCCCCACGGCCGTGGGAAAAACTGCTCTCGGAATTGCACTTGCGCACCATTTTGGCACGGAAATCATTTCGTCCGATTCGCGTCAGATGTTTCGTGAGATGCATATTGGAACTGCCGCACCTACGGAAGAAGAGCTTTCGCAGGCTGTACATCATTTCGTAAAAAATAAGTCGTTATCCGATTATTATAATGCCAGCATGTTCGAGTTCGACGTCATGGATTTGCTGGTTAATTTATTCAGGACTAACGATAAAGTGTTGATGGTTGGCGGTTCTACGCTTTACGTTGATGCAGTATGCTATGGCATTGACGATCTTCCGTCAGTTGACCACGAACTGCGCAAGCAAATTATGGAACGTTTTAAGGAGGAAGGAATCGAATACCTTCGCCAGCAATTAAAGCAGCTTGATCCGGAGCATTACCTGAAGGTCGATTTAAAGAATCCTAACCGGATGATGAAAGCAATCGAAATAAGCCTGATGACAGGGAAGCCATACTCGTCTCACCTTACAGCTTCACGAAAAGAACGGGATTTTAATATTATTAAACTGGGGATTAACCGTCCGCGGGCCGAACTTTTTGACCGGATTAATCGCCGAGTTGAACAAATGGTTACCGATGGACTTATCGGTGAGGTTAAAAGTCTCATCCATCTTCGAGAAACCAATGGGCTGAAGACTGTGGGCTACCGCGAAATTTTTGATTATCTTGATGGAACAATCTCACTCGAACAGGCTATCGAAAATATTAAGACTAATACCCGGCGGTATGCCAAGCGTCAGATTACATGGTTTTCGCGCGACAAAGAAATGGTGTGGTTTCATCCCGACAATACCAGTGATATTATCAGTTATATAGAATCGAAGTTATGACAAATGCACGTTTCACCATAAGGGTTTATGCCATCATTATTAATGAGCGGCGTGAAGTGTTGTTGAGCGATGAATATATGCTCGATACGCTTATGACCAAGTTTCCGGGCGGCGGACTGGAATACGGTGAAGGACCTGTAGATTGTCTAAAGCGTGAGGCTATGGAAGAATTTGGGCAGTCGCTCGAAATCATTTCACATTTTTACACTACCGATTTTTTTCAACCGGCACTATTTTACGACGACACCCAGTTATTAAGCATTTATTACAGGGCGAGGTTTACCAGTCCTATCCGGTTTAAAATCTCCGATAAACCCTATGATTTTCCGCCCAAGGTTAACGGAAGTCAGTCTTTCCGGTGGAAATCGATCGAGAGTTTAGTCTCGGAAGATTTAACATTTCCTATTGACAGGAGAGTAGGGGAGATGTTGAAAAACATTAAATAGATTTTGGGAAGTCATTTCATTTTAAGATTTATTTGTTATTGCAATAACAAAGGTTGCTTTGTTTTCTATATATTTGCGTTCAGCAATTTTTCAACCAATTAAAACAATAAAAGATGGACGCTCAAGCACTTTCGCTGAACAATATTATTGAAAAGCAAAATCCCGCAGTGTTAGATATGCTTTCCTACAAAGGGAAAAATATCTTCTTCCCGAAACTTGGAATTCTTTCCCAATCGGCACAAGCAAAAGGAAAAGACATTAACGCCACCATAGGTGAAGCCATTGAAGATAATGGAACATCCATGCACCTCCCCGAGTTTGATGCGCTCATTAATTTACCGGGAAACAATGTATTCCCTTATGCTCCAAGTTTTGGTAAACCCGAATTAAGAGACCTGTGGAAACAACTTATCCATACTAAAAATCCTTCGTTAAAGGACATTATCATTAGTCATCCCATTGCAACCTGCGGACTTACTCACGGAATCAGCATTGCCGGGTATCTCTTTGCTGGCGAAGGTGATACCGTTATCCTTTCCGACCTGTACTGGGAAAATTACAACCTTATTTTTGAAAATGCATATAAAGCAAAGGTTGATACATTTCAGCTTTTTAAAGATGGCGGTTTTAATGTCGATGCTTTTTCGCAAAAGCTCAACGAAGTAAAACAGGAAAAGATTGTACTGCTGCTGAACTTTCCTAATAATCCGTCGGGCTATACTCCGCTGACTTTGGAAATAGAACTTATCGTAAACGAAATAAAGAAACAGGCCGAAGCCGGCAAAAAGCTTGTGGTTCTTATTGACGATGCTTATTTTGGTTTGGTTTACGAACAAAATGTTTACACCGAATCTATTTTTGTAAAACTTGCCACTCTTCACGAAAATGTATTAGCCGTAAAACTCGATGGTGCCACCAAAGAAGATTACGTTTGGGGGTTTCGTGTAGGTTTTATCACTTACGGAATTAAGAACGGGTCGCTCGAATTATACGGAGCTCTGGAAAATAAAACAGCAGGAGCTGTTCGCGGAAACATTTCGAATATCAGTCAGTTATCGCAGTCGTTGTTGCAAAAGGCTTATTCAAGTTCGGAATATCAAAATTCCAAAAAGCAGAAATTTGATATCCTGAAATCGCGCTACAATGCGTTGAAGGATGCATTTAAGGACTCTAAATATGCTGAGTATTTTGAGCCGCTGCCATTCAACTCGGGCTATTTTATGTGCGTAAGCCTAAAAAAAGGACTTGATGCCGAACAAGTACGTCTGCACTTGCTTCACCAATATAGCACCGGTGTTATTGTTTTGGGAGATGTGATCCGTTTGGCATTCTCTGCCGTTCCCCAAGCCAAAATCCCGACATTGGTTGAAAACCTTTACCTTGCCTGCAAGGATTTGGATAAATAAACCCATCTGAGATATAATAAAAATGCTGCCAGCTTTAAAAACTGGCAGCATTTTTATTATGGAGCAATCTCTGTTTGATGATTATAATCTCTGTTTATCTATAAGGTAATTATTCCTGTCTGTGGAATTTCGAGAGATAAGTTCTCCCAAGAATCCTGCCAGAAAAAGTTGGGAACCAATAATCATGGTAGTTAATGCAATGTAAAAATAAGGACTGTCGGTAATCAATCCGTATTTAATATGTTGGCTTAAGCAGTATAATTTATATCCGCCAAGGTAGATTGAAACGCAGAGTCCGAGAAAAAACATCAGCGTGCCCAATGAACCGAAGAAGTGCATAGGCCGTTTCCCGAATTTGGAAATGAACATGATGCTTAACAAGTCGAGTGGCCCGTTGATGAAACGTTCGAGTCCGAATTTGGTAACACCGTACTTGCGTTTTTGGTGCTGAACAACCTTTTCACCAATCCTCCGGAACCCGGCCTTCTTGGCCATGTAAGGAATATAACGATGCATTTCGCCATAAACCTCTACACATTTTATCACTTCGTTGCGATAAGCTTTTAGTCCGCAGTTAAAATCATGAAGTTTAATGCCGCTCATAGCGCGGAGCGTGGCATTATATAGCTTGGTTGGAATGGTTTTGGAGAGCGGGTCGTGGCGTTTCTTCTTCCAGCCCGAAACTAAGTCGAGACCGTCTTGGGTAATCATTCGGTACATCTCGGGCAGTTCGTCGGGACTATCCTGCAAATCAGCGTCCATGGTAACCACCACATCTCCTTTGGCTACTTTGAATCCACAAAATAATGCAGCCGATTTGCCATAATTACGACGTAAATGAATGGCTTTTATATTTGTATTAGCTGCCGAAAGTTGTTCCACCACTTTCCAAGAATTGTCTGAACTCCCGTCGTCAACCATGATAACTTCGTAGGTAAACCGGTTTTCCTGCATCACTTTGTCAATCCATGAAGCCAGTTCCGGCAACGATTCCTCTTCGTTAAAAAGAGGCACTACAATTGAAATATCCATCAAAAAATATAAAAATTATTGTTCTTCAGTAGAATTGGAAACTTCGGCAAACGGGTCGCCTTCCTTTTTCATAAAGGCAGCAATGATAAGCGAAAAAAGTGTACCAATGAATACGTATGCAAAGATTGTAGAAATAACCATAAATCCGGGAGTTATCCACTTTTGGGTAAATTTCATGGCCATTTCAATTTCGGCGTCAGACTTGCCACTTTCTGCAAGTTGTTGCTGAGTTAAGTTAAGTATTTTGTCCAGCATGCTAGGATCAATAAATTTCACTTGGATATAAGTGAAAAACGAAGCTATAAAAGCAGCAAATGCTACGGTAAGTACGCCAACGCCGAGAGCCCGTCCGTAAGAAATTACGCCACCCTGAACATTATCACGAAAACTTTTTATTCCATAGTAAATACCTCCAAGGATAATAAGGTAACTGATGTATCCTAACGATTTAACCAGTAAAAGGTTGCCGACGTATAAAAGGATTGAATAAATGACAAGTGCAATCCCTAAAATTGCGCCTGAAGTCATTGTGCTTTTCCATATCTGATTGCTGGAACGTTCCATAGTTTTGGTTTTAGCTTAAAATGTTGAAGCAAAGATATTAGTTTTTTAATTTTAAACTTGGCGTGCATAAAAAGTTTTCTTTTTTTGTTTTATACCGAAAAATATATACTTTTGCGCCGGGTAAGTCCTATACGACCAGCTCCTGCTGAACTCCCCCAGGTTCGGAAGGAAGCAAGGGTAGGCGGTTGAGCGGTGCGATATAGGTAGCTTACCCACTTTTTTTGAATATTCCTTCCTTAAGATAAAATCATTTAAACTTCCGGACAATCATTATTAAGTTGGTAATCAAGGCTAATTGGCTTTTATCGATTTAAATAAACAATTACTTAACCCGCGTGGCTTATTAATTTACTAATATTGTCGCCGGAATTTAGCAATTGATAATTATGCCCGAAGACGCAATTAACAAGAAATATACGCGCTCGCAGGCCATCGAAACCATGAACCAATGGGGAAGGGAGAGAACTCCATTCCTGTTTGTGATCGATTTTGAAATGCAGCAGATTTTGCTTTATCGTATGGATAAGCCGCTTCCTTCCAATATTAAATTTTTGTTTCCGAGGGTCGAACGCAATGTAAATGCAGCGCATAGTAATAAACAGGGCTACTTGCGGAAAGAACCTATGCCTTTTAATCAGTATCGCGAGGCCTTTAATGAAGTCCGGCGACAAATCATATCCGGCAACTCGTTCCTGCTGAATTTGACCTTTCCAACTCGCCTCGAAACTAATCTTACCCTTGGCGGAATTTTTGAAAACAGCCAATCGAAATACAAATTGATGGTCGACGGCATGTTTGTATGCTTTTCTCCCGAAACGTTTATCAGCATCCACAAAGGAAAAATATCTACTTATCCCATGAAAGGGACAATAAAAGCCGATATACCGAATGCTTGCGAAATCATTCTCTCCAATCCGAAAGAATCGGCAGAACATTATACTATTGTTGATCTTCTGCGGAATGACCTGAGTCTCGTGGCAACCGACATCTCAGTCGAGCGGTTTCGTTATATTGAGCGGATACCTACCGGAAAAGGCAATATTTTACAGGTTTCGTCTGAAATATCAGGCGTATTAACTGCGAATTATCATGAACATTTGGGAGATATTCTTTTCAAAATGCTTCCAGCTGGTTCTGTAACCGGTGCCCCCAAACGCAAAACGTTGGAAATTATCCGGGAGGCAGAAACTCTTCCACGAGGATATTATACCGGTGTTTGTGGGCATTTCGACGGAAATGACTTGGATAGCGCGGTTATGATTCGGTTTATCGAGAAACGCGAAAACGGTGAGTTGTATTTCCGTAGCGGAGGGGGCATCACCCATAACAGTAATGCGGAGTCAGAATATCAGGAATTAATCGATAAGGTATATGTACCGTTTGTTTGAAACCATAAAAGTAGTTAACGGTAAACTGGAAAATATTGAATATCATAATGTCCGGGTTAACCGGTCGAGGTGGCAACTGCTCCATGCCTCTGCGGAATGGGATTTGACACAACTCATTAAACTTCCGGAACTGAACCCCGAGCAGGTTTATAAATGTCGTTTTGTATATGACGAAACTCCTGGGATAGCAGAGTTTACACCTTATTCTATTAAACCATTGAGAAAGTTAACTTTGACTAAATGTGAGGTTATTATTTATAATCACAAGTTTACCGATAGATCACTTTTAGAGCGACTAAAACAGAACAATCCTCAATACGACGATGTTATTATTGCTCAAAACGGACGGATAACAGACTTGTCGTATGCTAACCTCGTTTTCTGGGACGGAAAAAGTTGGATCACGCCATCAACTCCTTTATTAAACGGAACAAAGCGACAGCAATATCTCAATGCGGGTTCTATTTTGGAACGTGAAATAAAGGTACTTGATCTTCCTCATTTCGAAAAACTCAGGATAATCAATGCAATGATTGATCTGGATGAAAGTCCGGATATCTTTGTGAAGGATATAAACAGTTATATTGATTAGTTATGTTAGTAAGGATTAGTTTATTATTTACGATTTTGGCTTGCTCGTTTTTAGGGGTTAAGGCTCAGGTTACCAAACCGGTTAAAGCATTTAAGGTTGGTGAAAAACTGACCTATCAGGCTTATTATAATTGGGGATTGATTTGGGTGCATGCGGGCGATGTGCAGTTCACGGTTAATCATAAATTGTATCGTAATCAATCTGTTTACAACCTGGAGGCTACCGGGAACAGCCTAAAAACTTACGACTGGATGTATAAGGTGAGGGAACGATTTCAGTCGCTGGCCGACCCGGAATCGATGCTTCCTCTCTGGTACGAACGTAATTCGCAGGAAGGTAGTTATAAAGCTTATGAAAATTACGTATTTGCAAATAAACACGTTTGCACTACCGTTGAAAATTCTGAAAAAAAACGGACCCGCGATACCATTTCGGCTTCAGGCAGTGTATTTGATGTGCTTTCGGCCATTTACTATTGTCGTAATATCGACTTTGAAAAATATAAGCTGAAAGAAAAAATTCCGGTACGCACGGTCATGGATGGTAAGATCTACCCTTTGTATCTGCGTTATTTGGGAAAAGAAACGATTAAAGTCCATCAGGATAAAAAACAGCAATATCGGTGTATCAAATTTTCGGCATTGGTGGTAGAAGGGACAATCTTTAAGGGGGGGGAAGATATTTATGTTTGGGTTACTGATGATGATAATCGTATTCCAGTCTTGGTGCAGGCCAAAATTTTGGTCGGTTCGGTAAAAGCCTATCTAAATTCTATGGAAGGGGTTAAGAATGAAATCCGGGCTCGTGTCGATTAAATAAATCAATGCCCTGTTCTTCGTCTGAATTCGGAGCAGACAATGGCGGTAGCCACGCCGACATTTAACGATTCCGACCGTTTTTGATCCTCCGGAAAGAATGGGATGAACAACTGCTGGTTTAAATAAGGCATTAACTCGGAATTTATACCCTTCGATTCATTTCCCATCATGATTATGCCGTTCGATGTAAGCTCCGAAGCATAGATATTTTCACCATTCAGTGTTGTCCCATAAATGGGAATTCCGCAATTTTTAATCTCAGGCAGTATTTCTTCCAGGTTTTCGTAATAAACTTTTACGCGGGTAATGGCTCCCATGGTCGATTGAACGACTTTGGGATTAAACGCATCGGCCGTTTCGTGGCTGCATATCACATCCTCAATTCCGAACCAGTCGGCTATTCTTAGAATGGTACCCAGGTTGCCCGGGTCCTGAACCGTGTCGAGGAACAGAGATAATTTGTTGGTTAATTCCGAAACCCGTAGTGGGTAAGTGGGGATTTTGGCCACACAAACCACTTGTTGGGGCGTTTTCAGAAAGCTGATCTTTTTAAGTTCATCGTAACTGACAATATCTGTTTCAGCGCAACGAGTCAGCGGGAGGTGCGCATTTTGTTCCATCCATATACTGGTAGCTGCCAGATATGTAACATCTAAGCTTGAAAGAAGTAATTCCGGAACGATCTTTTCTCCCTCTGCAACAAAAAGCCCGGTTTCAGTTCGGTTTTTTTTCAGTTCCAGCGACTTTACAAACTTAATTTTATTCTTACTTAGCATGTTTTTTGATAAACTTTTATCGAGCATGTTTTTTACTTTTGCTCATTATATAGAATTTCAAACAAAAGTATTTAAAATTCCGAAATTTGGTTAATTCACAAAAATACCGTGCCCTGCGTTTCATTTGTAGCATAACGATTGTTGTTTTTATGTTCTGGGGGTGTAATCCCACTCGACATATCCCCGCCGACAAATATCTTTTGAATACAAGCCGCATTCAAATTGACAATAAAAAGATTAATCTGCAGGAACTTGAAAGTAACATCCGGCAAAAGGCTAATAAGCGCATACTCGGACTTCGGTTTCACCTATGGCTTTATAATATATCCAATATTAAAAAGGAGACGGGAATACATAAATTTCTTCGTAAAACGGGTGAAGAACCGGTAATTTGGGATCCGGTGGCCACGGCGCAATCTGTAAATCTGCTTCGTAGGTATCTGGACAGACGAGGGTATTATAACGCCATGATTTTTGATACTATCATATTCAAAAAACAAAAAGCTAATGTGTTGTATAAGATCAGGACTAATGCCCCGTATACCATCCGAAATATCAAATATGCTATTGAGGATACTGCTATTCAAAGAATTGTGCTCCCCGATACAATAAACTCACTTTTTAAACGAGGACAGATTTATGATCAGGATATTCTTGGAACTGAACGTATAAGAATTGAATATTGGTTAAGAGATAGAGGTTATTATAATTTTACCCGTTATTTTATTTATTATGATGCAGATACAAGCCTAAATCGCAAGCAAGTAGATTTGGTTTTAAATATTCAAAACAACGAAATAAAGCAGCCAAACGGTCAATCTATTTTTGCCCCGCATAAAATATACAAAATAAAGCAAGTGACAATTCGGACAGAACCCGACAAAACTTTGTTAACTAAAGATTTATCTTCTGAACTTCGTCAAGATACAGTTAATAAATTCGGTATCCGGTTCATTTATCAGAATAACAATTGGGTAAAGCCCAATATTATTCAGCAGTCTAACTTCATAGCTCCTGATAATATTTTTCGTATTTCGGATGTCGAAAATACCAAGAAACACCTTTCTTCGCTTGGGGTTTTTAGAACGGTTAATACCAATCAATTTACGGAGCTTCCGTCCAACGATTCCTCCCAATTTAATTATTTAAATGCCGAAATTCATCTTAGCCCACTTGATATTCAGTCGTATACTTGGGAATTGGAAGGCACTAATTCCTCTGGCAATTTTGGGGGTGCTTTAAGTCTGATTTATGAACACCGAAGTTTATTTGGGAATGCCGAAAATTTGAATCTGCGGTTAAAAGGTGCATTGGAATCAGTAAGTAAAAGTGGAATTATTTATAAGGCCGTAGAATACGGAACAGAAGCTACCGTAAAAATTCCCAAATTTCTCATCCCGTTTAATAGCATGGGGTTTAAAAAGAAGTACAATCCCCAAACCAATATAACCTTTGCCTACAATTATAAGAAAAGTCCTGATCTTACAAGTACAGTAGCCAATGCATCATTCGGATACAGTTGGAAAGGAAACAGATACTTAACTCATATAGTTAATCCTTTGGATTTGAGCTTGGTAAACATCCAAAGCATTTCAGACTACCTTAAGGGGAGAATTGCCAATACATATTTGGTTAATAGTTATATAGATCACGTAGTATCTGCTACCAGTTATAGCCTTGTTTTTAATAATCAAAATTTAAAAAAGGCGGGTAACTATCAATATTTACGATGGAACCTGGAATCCTCAGGCAATTTGCTAACCCTTTATAATAAATTGTTTAGTCCTTCAAAATCAGACACATCTTATTATACCTTGTTTAAGATAAGATATTCTCAATTTGCCAAAACCGACGTTGATTGTCGTTTATATACGGTAATCAATAACGATAATAGCCTTGTTTACCGGTTTTTTGCAGGCGTGGCATATCCTTACGGTAACGCACGGTCCATACCTTTTGAAAAACAATATTTTTCAGGAGGGGCTAATAGTGTTCGGGGATGGCCGGTTCGCACCTTAGGCCCTGGCTCTTTTAGAGATACCATCTATTCTCAAGGAGATATTAAACTTGAAGCCAATATTGAATATCGGTTTAAACTGATTAGTGTATTGGAAGGGGCATTGTTTACGGATGTTGGTAATGTATGGGCGATATTTAAAGATAGCCATCGTCCGGGGGCTGAATTTCTTCTGGATAAATTCTATAAGGATCTTGCCGTTGGCTCAGGACTAGGGCTTCGTTTAAATTTTGGGTTTGCTTTGCTCCGGTTCGACCTCGGTGCTAAAGTATATAATCCAATGCGTCGTTACAATCGCTGGATATTTAACAACGGTGGACTGACTATGAATAATCTGGCATTAAGCATGGCTATCGGCTATCCTTTTTAATTTTGATCCTTTCGTTTTTTTTATTTTCTTTGGATAAGTAAGTTTGCTTATCATCAAAAAGTTATGGCTAAACGAAAACTAAAAATAAATTTCAAAGATTACTTTTCGTTCTCAAATGGAGAAAGAACCGGCTTGATAGTATTGATATTGCTTATTGCATTAACAGTACTCGTAAAATTTGTCGTTCATTATGCAGTCCCACCCCAACCTAAGATTGATGTCTCAAAATTTGAAAAAGAAATTGCCAGATTCGAAAAGGTATCCGATTCTCTAACAAGTTCTGTCAACAGAAGATACATTACCAATGATTCTTTTTCTCATAAAAGAGTCTCCAATACTTTTACCCCAAAAACTAAAGTCCGAATTGAAATCAACACAGCCGACTCCGCAGCTCTCGAAAGGTTACCTGGAATAGGCAAAATTTTGGCTAGTCGCATTATAAAATACAGAAACAAACTCGGAGGCTTTTATTCTCTAGATCAATTAAACGAGGTGTACAATCTTAAATCCGAGACAATCAGGTTAATTGAGCCGTTTTTATTAGCTGACACTACCAAAATTAAGAAGATTGCGATTAATTCGGCCTCCTTTAAAGAAGTCAATGCTCATCCATATTTGTCATTTGAACAAACCCGACTCATCTTTAAAATCAGGACCCGAAAAAGGTTTAGTTCATTAGCTCAACTTGTACAAGCCTCCATATTAACCGACAAAGAGTTGGCTAATATAAAACCATACCTATCTCTCGAATAACCTTATATATTAGGGGATACAATCTAATTTATATTGCTGCCAAACTTTTAAATGATCAGGATTTTAGTTAAATTTGTAAAGAATGTTTGAATAATAGCATACAATTAATAAATTTGCGGCTCATTTTAAATTTGGCAGAACTATGATTATCGTACCAGTAAAAGAAGGTGAAAACATCGAAAGAGCTTTAAAGAAATTCAAAAGAAAATTTGAAAAAACCGGAACCATTAAGGAACTGAGAAGTCGTCAGGAATTTACTAAACCTTCGGTAAGACGTAGAGAGATGGTAAAAAAAGCAATCTACGTTCAAAAACTTCATCAGACCGAAGAATAGTTTTTAGTTGGGCTTCTGTTTGTCATTGATTTAATTTACATCGTGGGTTTATGGAACTTATCCATTCGTTTCTAAACTATCTGGAATTCGAAAAAAGATATTCAAAACGCACGATTAACTCGTACCAGACCGACTTGTTTCAGTTTAGCCAATTTTGCAGTAGCAGAGGCATTGAGCAGTTGTCTGAAGTCGATTCAAAAATTGTGAGAAACTGGGTCGTAGTTTTATTGGAAGATAGTTGTTCCAATAGATCTGTCAACAGGAAGCTATCCACGCTAAAGTCGTTTTATAAGTTTCTTTTAAAACAAAGCTTTACCGAAGTCAATCCTCTGAATAAAATTGATTCGCTCAAAATCCGGAAAAAGCTTCCGGTTTTTGTGACGTCAAATCAGATAAATCAACTTCTTGATGAAGTTACGTTCAATTCCGATTTTTCGGGAATTCGAAACAAACTTATCATACAGGTGCTTTATAATACAGGTATACGACTCTCTGAGCTGATTGCTTTAAAAGAAGCAGATGTCGACAAAGACAACCTCACAATTAAAGTTTTGGGCAAACGAAACAAAGAAAGAATTATTCCCATTACGTTGCCTTTATTTAACGCCATTGAGCATTATCGAATTTTTAAACATCAGGAATTCGGTAATGGTTGTGCGTTTTTATTTGTATCTGACAGCGGTACTGCTCTATATCCAAAGTTGGTTTATCGAATTACCACATCGGCATTAAACCATGTGACAACAATGGACAAGAGAAGCCCGCATGTATTAAGGCATACTTTTGCAACTCATTTATTAAATAATGGGGCGCAAATAAGCGCTATTAAAGAGATATTAGGGCACACAAGCTTGGCTGCAACCCAAGTTTACACCCATAACTCGTTTGAGAAATTGAAAAGGATTTACAAACAAGCTCATCCGCGAGCATAAAAACAAGGAGGTAATTATGAATATCAAGATTAGTTCGGTGCATTTCGATGCAGATAAAAAGCTTCTTGATTTTATTGACACAAAAATTAACAAGCTGGTTAAGTTCTATGAAGATATTATCGGAGCCGAAGTCTTTCTTCGCTTAGAAAATACTCAACACCCCGAGAATAAAGTGACAGAAATAAAGTTAACTATTCCAGGAAACGAATTATTTGCTAAAAAACAGTCCCAATCATTTGAGGAATCGACTGATACTGCGATAGAAGCATTGCGTCAGCAAATCATCAAACACAAAGAAAAGATTAAAGGGATTTAAATTTTTTCTAAAAAAATCTCTAAAGAGTTTGTTCGAATCTAAAAAATGTCTACATTTGCACACCCAAAAAACAAGGGGGTACAACAAAACAAACGTTCTTTATAGATTTTTGCCGATGTAGCTCAGTTGGCCAGAGCAGCTGATTTGTAATCAGCTGGTCGGGGGTTCGAATCCCTCCATCGGCTCTTAGTTCTTGTTGACATTTCAAAAAATAAGAATTTAACAAAAATCACGTTCTTTAAAACTTTTTGCTTGTAATATCAAAAAATGATATTACTTTCGCAGCAAATTTAGCAAATGGGGAGATTCCAGAGCGGCCAAATGGGGCAGACTGTAAATCTGTTGTCTTACGACTTCGGAGGTTCGAATCCTCCTCTCCCCACTAAACAACGCCGGTGTAAGACTACCCAGTTTACAAAATACCGGACAAAGCAAAAAGATAGCTGATTTCAGCTTATGCGGGAGTAGCTCAGTTGGTAGAGCATAACCCTTCCAAGGTTAGGGTCGCGGGTTCGAGCCTCGTCTCCCGCTCATTTTTTGCTGATGTAGCTCAGGGGTAGAGCACTTCCTTGGTAAGGAAGAGGTCATGGGTTCAATTCCCATCATCAGCTCTAAGGCTTGCTTATTATTAACCAGTAAATAATTAATCATCAACAACATCTAATACTAGTGTTATGGCTAAAGAAAAATTTGACAGGTCTAAACCTCACGTCAATATTGGAACAATCGGTCACGTTGACCATGGAAAAACCACTTTGACCGCAGCTATTACCACGGTTCTCGCTAAGAAAGGTCTTTCTGAAATGAGATCTTTTGATTCTATCGACAATGCTCCAGAAGAAAAAGAACGCGGTATCACTATTAACACCGCTCACGTAGAATACCAAACAGCTAAGCGTCACTATGCTCACGTTGACTGTCCTGGTCACGCTGACTACGTTAAGAACATGGTTACTGGTGCTGCCCAGATGGACGGTGCTATCCTCGTTGTAGCGGCAACTGATGGTCCAATGCCTCAAACTCGTGAACATATCCTTTTGGCTCGTCAGGTAAACGTGCCGAAAGTTGTAGTTTTCATGAACAAGGTTGACATGGTTGAAGACCCTGAATTACTTGACCTCGTTGAAATGGAAGTACGTGAATTACTTAGCTTCTATGAATATGATGGTGACAATGCTCCTATTATTCGTGGTTCGGCCTTAGGCGGTTTGAATGGCGAAGCTCAATGGGAAGATAAAATTATGGAACTCATGGACGCTGTTGATGAATATATTCCTATTCCTCCTCGCGAAAATGAGAAACCATTCCTTATGCCTGTTGAAGATGTATTCTCGATCACTGGTCGTGGTACTGTTGCAACTGGTCGTATTGAAACTGGTGTTGTAAACACTGGTGATGAAATGCAGCTTGTAGGTTTGGGTGCTGAAGGCAAAAAGACAGTAGTTACCGGTGTTGAAATGTTCCGTAAGATCCTTGATCGCGGTGAAGCTGGTGATAACGTGGGTCTTCTCCTTCGTGGTGTTGACAAAAAAGAAATCAAACGTGGTATGGTTATCGCTAAACCAGGTTCGATTACTCCTCATACTGTATTCAAAGCTGAAGTTTACGTATTGAAGAAAGAAGAAGGAGGTCGTCATACCCCATTTCACAATAATTACCGTCCTCAGTTCTACCTTCGTACGCTTGACGTAACAGGTGAAATTGAATTGCCGGAAGGTCGTGAAATGGTAATGCCTGGAGATAACATCACGATTACTGTAAAACTTATCTATCCAGTAGCTATCAACCAAGGTTTGCGTTTTGCAATCCGCGAAGGTGGTCGTACTGTAGGTGCAGGGCAGGTAACTGAAATTGTAGAGTAATTTCTCTTAAAATAACATAGAGTTCGGAGAACTCTCCGGACTCTATGTGTTTAACAAACACGGGTGTAGCTCAATTGGTAGAGTAGTGGTCTCCAAAACCATTGGCTGGGAGTTCGAGTCTCTCCACCCGTGCAAAGTACTATACACATGAAACTTAGAGCATATTTAAAAGAATCGTTTAACGAGCTATTTCATAAAGTTTCATGGCCAACATGGGCTGATCTTCAAGGAAGTGCTATTGTAGTGATGGTTGCATCGCTTATAATAGCGCTTGTCGTGTTTGTCATGGACTTTGCGTTTGAGAATTTGCTGAAAGCTATCTACGGATTGTTTTATTAATACCCTGTGATATTATCATGAACGAATCGGAAAAAAAATGGTATGTTCTCAGGGCGGTTGGCGGCAAAGAAAAAAAGGTTAAGGAATATATTGAGAATGAAATAGCCTCGCTGAATATGCAGGACTATGTTTCTCAGGTATTAATTCCTACTGAAAAGGTATATCAAATCCGTAAAGGGAAAAAAATTAGCAAAGAGCGTGTTTTTTTCCCGGGTTATATCCTTATTGAGGCTATTTTAATTGGGGAAATTCCGCATATTCTTAGGAATGTTCCTAATGTAGTTGGCTTTCTAGGAGGGAAAAATGATGAACCTGTTCCTCTCCGTCAGTCCGAAGTAAATCGTATACTTGGAAAAGTTGATGAACTTTCGGCTAATGATGAAGAATTAAATATTCCTTTTGTTGTTGGAGAATCGGTAAAAGTTATTGATGGACCATTTAACAGTTTTACTGGAATTATTGAGGAAGTCAATGAAGAAAAGAAAAAACTGAAGGTAATGGTGAAGATTTTCGGTCGAAAGACTCCATTAGAACTCAGTTTTATGCAGGTCGAAAAAGAATAAATTTTCGTCCTGTTTTAACATTTTGAATGTTACGCACTTAAAATAATCTGGTAGTTATTGCTTCCACTTTAACTACCAACAAACGTATCTAATTAACATGGCAAAAGAAGTTGTTGGATTAATTAAATTGCAGATCAAAGGAGGTGCAGCAAACCCATCTCCCCCGGTTGGACCCGCATTAGGTTCTAAAGGGGTGAACATTATGGAGTTTTGCAAGCAATTCAACGCTCGTACCCAGGATAAAGCTGGCAAAGTAATTCCAGTGGTTATTACTGTTTACGCCGATAAATCGTTCGACTTTGTAACTAAAACCCCACCCGTAGCAATTCAATTACTTGAGGTTGCTAAGGTGAAGGCTGGGTCTGCTGAACCTAACCGTAAAAAGGCAGGTTCTGTAACTTGGGATCAAGTACAAAGCATCGCCCAGGATAAAATGCAGGATATGAATGCATTTACCTTGGAATCGGCTATGAGCATGGTTGCCGGAACTGCCCGCAGTATGGGGATAACCGTTGAAGGTACTTCTCCTTTCAGTAAATAAATAAAATTGTTCGCACAAAATGGCAAAACTGACTAAGAACAGGAAGTTAGCATTACAGAAGATAGAAGCTAATAAAGCATATAAGTTGGGAGAAGCTGCTTCGGTGTTGAAAGAAATTTCGACAACCAAGTTTGATGGCTCTATCGACTTAGATGTTCGTCTTGGTGTAGATCCAAGAAAGGCCAATCAAATGGTTCGTGGCGTTGTTACCTTGCCTCATGGTACAGGTAAGACTGTTCGCGTTCTTGTGCTTTGCACTCCTGACAAAGAAGCCGAAGCTAAAGAAGCCGGAGCTGACTTTGTAGGTCTTGACGACTATATTGAGAAGATCAAAGGCGGATGGACTGATGTTGATGTTATCATTACCATGCCTTCGGTTATGGCTAAGATTGGAGCACTCGGACGTGTCCTTGGCCCCCGTGGTTTAATGCCGAACCCTAAGAGTGGAACTGTTACCCTCGAAGTAGGTAAAGCGGTGAAAGAAGTGAAGATGGGTAAAATCGACTTTAAAGTCGATAAATTTGGGATTGTACACTCTTCAATAGGTAAAGTTTCCTTTACCCCTGAACAGCTTGTTGATAATGCCAAGGAATTCATCAACATGATCATCAAATTAAAACCTTCGGCCGCTAAAGGGCAATACATTAAGAGTGTTTATTTGTCCAGTACCATGAGTCCAGGCTTGAAAATCGACAGCAAGTCGGTTGAGGCTTAATACTAATTTTCTGAATGACTTGAATCATGAAAAAAGAGGACAAAGATCAAATTATTGAAAGCCTGGTCGAAAAGATCGATGCTTATAAAAACTTCTATCTTGCTGATATATCTGAGCTTAATGCAGAAGATACTACAGCATTGAGAAGAAAATGCTTCGAAAAGGAAATCAAACTTGAAGTTGTAAAAAATACTCTTTTGCGTAAAGCTTTGGAGCGTAGCAGCGGAGATTATGAAGAACTTTACGATGTACTCAAGAATCCTACATCAATCATGTTTACCGAAGCGGCTAATGTGCCCGCGAAACTTATTAAAGATTTTCGCAAGACTCACAAAAAACCCGTTTTAAAAGCAGCTTATGTAGAGGAGTCTGTTTATGTTGGCGAAAATCAACTCGACGCTCTGGTTAACATCAAATCTAAATACGAACTCATTGGAGATGTTATCGGAATGTTGCAGTCGCCTGCTAAAAATGTTATTTCAGCTTTACAATCCGGAGGAGGAACTATCGCTGGCATCGTGAAGACATTATCAGAAAAAGAATAAATAAAATAGTAAATTAATTTTTTAAATAAATAGGTAAAATGGCAGATTTAAAAGCTTTTGCAGAACAACTGGTTAACTTAACAGTTAAAGAAGTTAATGAATTAGCAAAAATCTTAAAAGACGAATACGGAATTGAGCCTGCTGCTGCTGCAGTTGTTGCTGCTCCAGCCGCTGCTGAAGCTGCTGCTGCTCCTGCTGAAAAAACATCTTTCGATGTAATTCTTAAAGCAGCTGGTGGTGCAAAATTACAGATCGTGAAGCTCGTTAAAGAACTTTCTGGTCTTGGTTTGAAAGAAGCTAAAGAATTAGTTGATGCTGCTCCAAAACCAGTAAAAGAAGGCGTTTCTAAAGAAGAAGCCGAATCTATCAAAGCTCAATTAGTAGAAGCTGGAGCTGAAGTTGAACTTAAATAACTTTGACCTTAGGTCAAAATGAATTTATAGGTTTAGGATCCTACGCTGTGGGGTTCTAAGCCTTTTTATTATTGTTGGTTAAAGTTCAATTAATCCTTTACTTAGATGTCGTCCAATACTGTTGAAAGAATTAGTTTCACTTCCACGAAAAAGCCTTTGGCGTATCCAGATTTTCTGGAAGTTCAGTTGAAGTCTTTCTATGACTTTTTCCAAATCGATACAAGTCCTGAAAATCGTAAAAACGAAGGCTTGTATAAAGTTTTTGCCGAAAATTTCCCAATTACCGATACCCGCAATAATTTTGTTTTAGAATTTATCGATTATTTTATCGATCCCCCGCGATATTCCATTGAGGAATGTATCGACAGGGGCTTAACTTATTCTGTACCCTTAAAAGCCAAGTTAAAGCTTTACTGTACAGACCCGGAACACGAAGATTTTGACACAGTGATCCAGGATGTTTATCTTGGAACTGTTCCCTATATGACCCCACGGGCTTCGTTTGTGGTCAATGGGGCCGAGCGGGTTATTGTATCTCAATTACACCGTTCGCCAGGCGTATTCTTCGGACAGAGTGTACATGCAAATGGTACCAAACTTTATTCTGCGCGTATTATACCTTTTAAAGGTTCGTGGATTGAATTTGCTACCGACATTAATAATGTGATGTATGCTTACATCGACCGTAAGAAAAAGTTACCTGTAACTACCTTACTTCGTGCCATTGGTTATGAAAGTGATAAAGATATTTTGGAAATTTTCGGATTAGCCGACGAATTCAAAGTATCAAAAACTGGTCTTAAAAAAGTTGTTGGACGTAAATTAGCTGCCCGCGTACTTAAATCGTGGGTTGAAGATTTTGTAGATGAAGATACCGGAGAAGTAGTTTCAATCGAACGTAACGAAGTGGTTATTGATCGCGAAACCGTGATTGAAAATGACCATATCGACATGATTGTTGATTCGGGAGCTCCAACTATTCTGCTTCATAAGGAAAACCAGAATCTTTCAGATTTTGCTATTATCTACAATACTCTTCAGAAGGATCCTTGTAACTCGGAAAAAGAAGCCGTATTACATATTTATCGCCAGTTGCGTAATTCTGAACCACCTGACGAAGCTACAGCTCGCGATGTAATCGACAAGTTGTTCTTCTCAGATAAACGTTACGATCTAGGCGATGTTGGCCGTTACCGTATCAATAAAAAGCTTGGGCTTGATATTGCTATGGATACTAAGGTGCTGACCAAAGAGGACATGATTGAAATTATCAAGTACCTCATTCAATTAATAAATTCAAAAACTGACGTTGACGATATCGACCACTTAAGTAACCGTCGTGTTCGTACCGTTGGAGAACAGCTGGGTAACCAGTTTAGTGTTGGTTTAGCCCGTATGGCCCGTACCATTCGTGAGCGTATGAATGTACGCGATAACGAGGTATTTACGCCTATTGACCTGATCAATTCTAAAACATTATCGTCAGTAATCAATTCGTTCTTTGGAACTAACCAGTTATCTCAGTTCATGGATCAAACCAATCCGTTGAGTGAGATGACCCACAAACGTCGTCTTTCAGCGCTCGGGCCTGGTGGTTTGTCAAGAGAACGTGCAGGTTTCGAGGTTCGTGACGTTCACTTCACGCATTATGGACGTCTTTGCCCGATTGAAACTCCGGAAGGCCCGAATATCGGTCTTATTTCTTCGCTTTGCGTATTTGCTAAAATTAATAAACTCGGCTTTATCGAAACTCCTTATCGTAAGGTTGATAATGGTAAGGTTAATGTTACAGAAGAAGGCGTTATTTATTTAAGTGCAGAGGAAGAAGAATCGAAAATTATCGGTCAAGCTAATGCCCCGATGAATGATGATGGTGAATTTGTTGAATCTAGGGTAAAAGCAAGGTTCAATGGCGATTTCCCTTTTGCAGAGAAGGAAACAGTAGAATTGATCGACGTTGCTCCTAACCAGATTTCGTCGATTGCGGCGTCGTTGATTCCTTTCCTGGAACATGATGATGCTAACCGTGCGCTCATGGGATCAAACATGATGCGTCAGGCTGTACCACTTCTTCGTCCTGAATCTCCAATTGTGGGAACTGGGATTGAAGCTTCTGTGGTTCAAGATTCCCGCCTGATGGTTACTGCTGAAGGTGACGGAGTTATTAAATTTGTTGATGCCAGTGAGATTGTTGTTGAATACGATCGTACTGAGGAACAAAAATTCCTGAGCTTCGAAGACGATATCAGACGTTATAAATTACCTAAATATAAAAAGACCAACCAGAGTACCAGTGTTAACCTGCGGCCGATCGTTAAGAAAGGCCAACGCGTTAGCAAGGGAGATATTCTTACCGAAGGGTATGCGACTCAATTAGGCGAGCTTGCCTTGGGACGTAACTTACGCGTGGCATTCATGCCTTGGAAAGGATACAACTTTGAGGATGCTATCGTAATCTCAGAACGTGTAGTACGTGAAGATATCTTTACATCTGTTCACATTGACGAGTATTTGCTTGAAGTTCGTGATACCAAACGTGGTTTGGAAGAACTTACTTCCGATATTCCAAATGTAAGCGAAGAAGCTACTCGTAATCTCGATGAAAATGGACTCATCCGTGTTGGAGCTCACGTTGAACCCGGGGACATCCTGATTGGTAAAATTACGCCAAAGGGAGAGTCCGACCCATCACCTGAAGAGAAACTTCTAAGGGCGATTTTTGGGGACAAAGCCGGCGACGTGAAAGATGCTTCGCTTAAAGCTCCACCATCATTACATGGTGTGGTTGTTGATAAGATGCTTTTTTCCCGTGCGGTGAAAGATAAAAAGGGCAAGACTTCGGAAAAGGTTCTTCTTCAGAAAATCGAAGATGAATTCACTAAAAATTACGATGATCTCAAGGCTCGTCTTATCGACAAATTGTTTGTTCTTGTAAATGGTAAAACTTCGCAAGGTGTAAAAGATTACAACGGCGTTGAAGTGATTGCCAAGGGTGCTAAATTCACACTTAAGCAATTACAAGAACTGGATTATGAAAATATTAATCCGGGCAAGTGGACTACGGATAAACAGAAAAACGATCAGATCAGAGAGTTGTTAAACAACTTCATGGTTAAATTTAAAGACATCGATGCTGTTTATAAACGTAAGAAATATAACATCACCATTGGGGATGAGTTACCTGCCGGTATCATTCAGTTAGCCAAGGTGTATATTGCCAAAAAGCGTAAAGTTAAAGTTGGTGATAAAATGGCAGGACGACATGGTAACAAAGGTATCGTTTCAAGAATTGTGCGAGCCGAAGACATGCCGTTCCTCGAAGACGGAAGTCCGGTTGACATTGTTCTGAACCCGTTGGGTGTACCTTCCCGTATGAACCTTGGGCAGATTTATGAAACTGTTCTTGGTTGGGCGGGTCAGGTGTTGGGCTGCAAATTTGCGACCCCGATCTTTGACGGTGCTTCGATCAACGATATCAACAGCTGGACCGACAAAGCCGGATTACCTCGCTATGGTAGGACATACCTCCACGATGGCGGAACCGGTGAACGTTTTGACCAACCTGCTACGGTAGGGGTTATCTATATGTTGAAACTGGGACACATGGTTGATGATAAGATGCATGCCCGTTCTATTGGGCCATACTCACTCATTACCCAACAGCCTCTTGGAGGTAAAGCCCAGTTTGGTGGTCAGCGTTTCGGGGAAATGGAAGTTTGGGCACTGGAAGCTTTCGGTGCTGCTAATATCCTTCAGGAAATCCTCACCGTTAAATCGGATGACGTAATCGGTAGGGCCAAAACTTACGAGGCCATTGTAAAAGGAGAACCGATGCCGACCCCAGGAGTTCCGGAATCGTTCAATGTATTATTGCACGAATTGCGAGGCTTGGGCTTAAGCATAAATCTTCAATAGAATCAGGAACCGGGAGATGGGAAACAAGAATTATCTTGAGTCCTGCCTCCCGGCTTCTTAGTTCCCTGTTCTACAATTACACACAGAAAAAAAATAGAATATGTCATATAGAAGAGAGAATAAAGTAAAATCAACATTTACAAAAATCTCTATCGGTCTGGCTTCACCCGAAGAGGTACTTGAACGTTCCAGCGGTGAAGTATTAAAACCCGAAACCATCAATTACCGTACTTACAAGCCCGAACGTGACGGTCTTTTCTGCGAAAGAATTTTTGGTCCTGTAAAGGATTACGAATGTCATTGCGGAAAATACAAACGTATCCGTTATAAAGGTATTGTTTGCGATAGGTGCGGTGTTGAAGTTACCGAAAAGAAAGTTCGTCGTGAGCGTATGGGACATATCCAGTTGGTTGTTCCTGTTGCCCACATTTGGTATTTCCGGTCGCTGCCGAATAAAATCGGTTATCTGCTTGGTTTACCTACTAAAAAACTTGATGCCATTATTTACTACGAACGTTACGTAGTTATTAACCCCGGTATTAAAGCTGTGGATGGCATTAAATATCTTGATTTCCTTACTGAAGAAGAATATCTCGATATTTTAGAATCGTTGCCTAAAGAAAATCAGTATCTTGACGACAGCGATCCCAATAAGTTTATAGCCGACATGGGTGCTGAAGCCTTGTTCAGACTGTTAGAACGTATCGATCTCGATGAATTATCGTACAGTCTTCGTCACAAAGCCAGCAATGAGACTTCGCAACAACGTAAGAGTGAAGCATTGAAACGTCTTAACGTCGTTGAAGCTTTCCGCGAATCGGTTCAAATAAACAAACCGGAATGGATGATCCTCAAGGTGATTCCGGTTATTCCTCCCGAATTGCGTCCGTTGGTTCCGCTCGATGGAGGTCGTTTTGCGACTTCTGACTTGAACGATTTGTACCGTCGCGTAATTATCCGTAACAACCGTCTGAAAAGACTTATCGAAATCAAAGCACCCGAAGTAATTCTCCGTAACGAGAAACGTATGCTTCAGGAAGCTGTAGATTCACTTTTTGATAACTCCCGTAAATCGAATGCAGTTAAGACTGATGCAAACCGTCCGCTCAAATCTTTAAGCGATAGCTTAAAAGGTAAACAGGGTCGTTTCCGTCAGAACCTCCTCGGTAAACGTGTTGACTATTCTGCACGTTCGGTAATTGTTGTAGGTCCTGAACTTCATCTGCACGAATGCGGTTTGCCTAAAGATATGGCAGCCGAGCTTTACAAACCATTTATCATTCGTAAATTGATTGAAAGAGGTATTGTAAAGACTGTTAAATCTGCCAAGAAAATTGTAGACAGGAAAGACCCGGTTGTTTGGGATATCCTCGAAAACGTGTTGAAAGGACACCCGGTTATGCTTAACCGTGCTCCGACTCTTCACCGTTTGGGTATTCAGGCATTCCAGCCTAAACTTATTGAAGGAAAAGCTATCCAGTTGCACCCGTTGGTATGTACAGCGTTCAATGCCGACTTTGACGGTGACCAGATGGCTGTTCACCTTCCGTTGGGCAATGCTGCCGTGCTTGAAGCTCAGATATTGATGCTTGCTGCACACAACATTCTTAACCCTGCAAACGGAGCTCCTATTACTGTACCTTCTCAGGACATGGTTCTTGGGCTTTATTATATCACCAAGCTCAAAAAGAGTACTCCTGAAGAGCATGTTAAAGGCGAAGGAAAATACTTCTATTCTCCGGAAGAAGTAAACATCGCTTATAACGAGAAAAAAGTTGAACTTCATGCTACCATTAAAATCCGTGCAAATGTATGGGAAGATGGCAAGCTTGTTAATAAAATGATCGACACTTCGGTTGGCCGCGTTATTTTTAACGAAATGGTTCCCGAAGAAGTCGGTTATATCAACGAAATTCTCACCAAAAAATCGTTGCGCGACATCATTAGCAACGTTCTTAAAAGAACTGGTACTGCCCGTACTGCTCAGTTCCTCGACGACATCAAGAGCCTTGGGTTCCAGATGGCATTCCGTGGAGGTTTGTCGTTTAATCTTGGCGACGTACTCGTTCCCGACGAAAAAGAAACTCTCGTTCAGGAAGGTTACGCACAAGTTGACGAAGTAATGAGCAACTACAACATGGGTTTCATTACCAACAACGAACGATACAATCAGATTATTGACATCTGGACACATACCAACGCTAAGTTGACCCATATCCTTATGAATAAGCTTTCGAAGGATAAGCAAGGTTTCAATGCAGTTTATATGATGCTTGACTCCGGGGCTCGTGGTTCGAAAGAACAGATTCGTCAGTTGTCCGGTATGCGTGGTCTTATGGCGAAACCTCAAAAATCAGGCTCTACCAGTTCGGAAATTATCGAAAACCCGATTCTTTCGAACTTTAAGGAAGGTCTTTCGGTACTTGAGTACTTCATCTCAACCCACGGTGCTCGTAAAGGTTTGGCCGATACCGCCCTTAAGACTGCTGATGCTGGTTACCTTACCCGCCGTTTGGTTGATGTATCGCAAGATGTTATCATTTCTGAAACTGACTGTGGTACTCTCCGTGGATTGGTAGCTACTGCCATCAAAAATAACGAAGAAACCGTTGAATCGTTGGGCGAACGTATCTTAGGTCGTACAGCTGTTCACGATGTATATCATCCGCTTACCGGAAAACTTATTGTTGAATCCGGAGAAGAAATTAATGAAGACATTGCCCGTCAGATCGAAGAATCTCCGATTGAACAGGTAGAAATTCGCTCGGTACTTACCTGCGAATCGAAGAAAGGTGTTTGTGCCAAATGTTATGGACGTAACCTTGCAACAGGCAACATGGTCCAATTCGGCGAAGCGGTGGGGGTTATTGCTGCCCAGTCAATCGGCGAACCTGGTACACAGCTTACACTTCGTACCTTCCACGTTGGGGGGGTTGCCGGTGGCGGAACTACTGAATCGAGCATCATTACCAAATATGACGGTATTGTTGAAATAGACGAATTACGTCATATCGAACGTGTAGACGAAGAAGGTAAAAAATATAGCGTTGTAATTGGACGTTTGGGTGAAATGAGGATTATTGATAAGAATACCAATATTACCCTCTCCACCCATAATATCCCTTACGGTTCGAAATTGTTTGCAAACAATGGCGACGAAGTAAAGAAAGGTACTCTCATCTGCGAATGGGATCCGTACAATGCTTTGATTATTTCGGAAGTTGCCGGTAAGGTAGAATTCGAATCGCTTGTTGATGGTATTACCTTCCGCGACGAATCGGACGAACAAACCGGATACCGTGAAAAAGTTATCATCGAGACCAGAGATAAGACCAAAAACCCGATGGTTAAAATCAAGTCGATCGTTGACGATACGCTTAAATCATACAACTTACCAGTTGGAGCGCACATCGTTGTTAACGAAGACGACAAGGTTGAAGCCGGCGATGTTCTTGTTAAAATTCCTCGTGCCGTTGGTAAATCTGGTGACATCACCGGTGGTTTGCCCCGTGTTACCGAGCTTTTCGAAGCACGTAACCCGTCTAACCCTGCTGTTGTTTCTGAAATTGACGGTGAAGTAACCTTCGGTAAGGTAAAACGTGGTAATCGTGAGATTTCCGTAACCACTAAAACCGGAGAAATTAAGAAATATATGGTTCCGCTGTCACGTCAGATCCTGGTTCAGGAAAATGACTACGTGAAAGCAGGTACCCCGCTTTCCGACGGAGCTACAACTCCTTCCGACATTTTGGCTATTAAAGGGCCTACCGCTGTTCAGGAATACATTGTTAACGAAGTCCAAGAAGTATATCGTTTGCAGGGTGTGAAGATCAACGACAAGCACTTTGAAGTTATCGTTCGCCAGATGATGCGTAAGGTTGAAATCCTCGATCCGGGTGATACCAAATTCCTCGAAAAACAGATTGCGGATAAATGGGATTTCATGGACGAAAATGACTACATCTATGGTAAGAAAGTAGTTATTGAACCAGGTGATTCAAACCTTCGTCCCGGTCAGATCATCACTGCTCGTAAGCTCCGCGATGACAATTCGCTGCTAAAACGTCGTGATGCTAAGGTTATCGAAGCCCGTGATGCAGTTCCTGCAACTTCGAGCCAGATTCTTCAAGGGATTACCAGAGCAGCTCTTCAAACTCAGAGCTTCATTTCTGCCGCATCGTTCCAGGAAACCACCAAGGTTCTTAACGAAGCTGCAATCTTCGGAAAAGTTGATGGTCTCGACGGTTTGAAAGAAAACGTAATCGTTGGCCACTTGATTCCTGCCGGTACAGGAGCCCGCGAATATCAACGTGTAATTGTAGGTTCGATGGAAGACTACGATAAGTTGGTAAACGTAAGGCGTTCGGTTATCGAAGAAGAGATTTAAGTATAAAATGAAAGGCAACTAAAACAGCCTGTCAATAGCGTAATAATAAAGCCTGTCTGTGTTTCGAACCTGACAGGCTTTATCATATAAAACAACTCCTAAATTTATAATGCTATGGAAGAAAAGGATGATGAAAACCAGATTAATATTGAATTGAAAGAAGATATTGCCCAGGGAATTTACAGTAACCTGGCAATCATCACGCATTCCTCGTCGGAATTTATTGTTGATTTTGTGCGGATTATGCCAGGCTTGCCAAAAGCCGAAGTAAAGTCGAGGATAATTCTTACTCCCGAACATGCCAAACGGTTGCTTTTGGCATTAAAGGAGAATGTAGCGAAGTTTGAAGCTATTAATGGCCCCATAAAGAATGTTGAAGGTATGGGAGGCCCGGGAATTCCGTTGAATTTTGGAGGGCCTGTTGGTCAGGCTTAACAATAAGAACGCTTTGGATAATCCAGAGCGTTTTTTGTTTGTATAAGAAATCAGAAATGCTAGCCCGAAGCACAGGGTTGAGCCCTGATGAATTCGCAATTTCCTGGTATACCTATGCTTTTAAACTACATCTTCAAAACGAGATCGCAAGTCAATAACGTTGTTGCGCAAGTATTTTAAATTTTTATCGTCTTATTCCTTCCTTTCAAGAAAAACCAATGCCAGGCGGATTTTAAAATAGTCGATGGTGCCGCCCAGGTGATCGTAGTAATCTTTGAGTTTGTCCGATTCGCCAATGGAGTTGCGGGCGCCTTCAATCTCTTTAATTTCGTGGGCGGTTACGTACCTGCCAATGTCGATTGCCTCGCCTTTTTGGAAAAGATAAGCCAGGTGGGAGTATATGGTGGTAGGATTTAAGTTCCGGCGATGAGCAATTTCTTCGGGTGTAAACCCTTGTTGGTAGAATTCGAAGGTCTTAATATAAGTGCTGCCCTTTTCTTTTTTTTGACGATCGTTACTGCTATGCGCTGCGATGATCTTCATAAATTCTTCGCCGTAATGTTCGAGCTTGGCGGTACCAACGCCCGGGATCGCGAGGAAATCGTCGTCGGTTTCGGGTTTTTCGGAAGCCATGGCCCGCAATGTGGCATCGTTAAAAACAGTATAGGCAGGGATGTTCTGCTCGGCGGCAATGGTTTTGCGTAGTTGCCGAAGGGCATCGAACAAAAGTTCGTCATCGGACAGCTCGCGGGAAGTGGCCGGTTTTTCTTTGGGTTGACTGGTTTTTGCATGTGAGATTACCGGCACTACCAGTTGGGCTGTCTTTCGTCCAAAGAGGATGTCGTTGCCAAGTGAGGTTATTTTAAGCGAAAAATTGTCATCGTAAGCCATTTCGAGGATACCCAGGTTGAGCATCTGCATGATGAATTGTTGCCATTCCATAAACCCGATGTCGCGTCCGGCACCGAAAGTTTTGATGCGGTCAAAGCCTTTTTCAACAATCTCGGCCCGTAACGATCCCCGCAAAACGTCGATAAGCAGTGCGGAACCGGCTTTTTGTTTCATGCGCGAGAGGGCCGACAGCGCTTTCTGTACGATTACCGTTCCGTCGAACTGTTTGCGGGGAGAGCGGCATACATCGCAGTTATTGCAGTTTTCTTCGCGGATCTCGCCAAAGTAGTTAAGCAATATTTTTCGTCGGCAAATGTTGGCTTCGGCGTATTGCTGAATACGTTTAAGCTTTTCCACGTTTAATTCGGAGAGCGCACTTTCGCGGGCAAACTTTTCGAGGATTAAGAGATCGCTGAGATTGTAAAAAAGCAGCGTGTCGCTATTAAGGCCGTCGCGACCAGCCCGGCCAATTTCCTGGTAAAATGATTCGATGTTACGCGGGAGGTTATAGTGAATCACCCAACGCACATTGGATTTGTCGATACCCATTCCGAAAGCTACCGTGGCACACATTACGGTCGTTTGGTCGCGGATGAAATCGTCCTGAACGTTATTGCGGTCCTCGGCTGACAAACCGGCATGGTAATGTTTGGCGTTGATGCCATACTTTCGGAGCGAGGCGGCCAGTTCCTCAGTGGATTTGCGGCTGATGCAATAAATGATGCCTGCTTCGCCTTCGCGCTCGTTAATGAAATCGGTTATTTCGGCCAGCTTCTGTTTATTTTTAAGTCCGGTACGAACTTCGAGGCTCAGGTTGGGGCGGTCGAACGAATCGATGAATATTTTAGGTTCCGACAATCGTAACTGGCGGATGATGTCGTTTCGGGTAACCTTGTCGGCGGTTGCCGTAAGGGCGATAAACGGCACTTGCGGGAATTGCTGTTTAAGCGTTCCGAGTTTGGTGTATTCCGGGCGAAAGTCGTGACCCCACGAAGAGATGCAATGCGCCTCATCAATCGCAAAAAGGCTTACCGGTATCGATTTTAACAGTCCCCATCGTTCTACCATCAGTCGTTCGGGAGATACGTACAGTAATTTAATCTCTCCATCCTTGCATTGTTGGGTAATTCGTTGCTCATCTTCGGGTAGGAGCGAGCTATTCAGGAATGCAGCTTTAACGCCATTGCCCAACAACGCGTCAACCTGGTCTTTCATCAGGGAGATAAGCGGCGAAACGACCACTGTAATGCCTTCGAGGATTAACGCAGGCACCTGAAAGCAGATGGATTTGCCTCCGCCGGTGGGCATGATGACTACCGCGTCGTTTTGATTTAATACATGTTCGATGATATCCTCCTGCAAGGGGCGAAACTGTTCGTACCCGAAATAGTTTTTCAGGTATTTTATGGCTTTATGCCGTGATGTATGCATTTCTTAAAAGGAGCAATTGTATTAATTATATATTGAGACCTTTTTGTCGAAAAAAGTCATCCAAAACGCTGATTGCGAAAACACGTTCCGCCGGGTTTTTAATCCTGAGCCCCAAAAGGCATTGTAGTTACCCATAACTTAAAAATGGATTTGCATTTATACCGGGGTTTATGCCTGGTTGTGACTGCATCATTAAGGTCTGCCTTTCAATCCCGATAACTCGTTCATCATTTCTTTCATCATCTCTATTTGCATTTCCTGAAATTCGAGTTCGCGTTCCTGTTGCACCTGCATGAGATGGTCGAGTTTTTCGTGAAGAGAGCGTATTTCAAGTTCGGATTTAAGGTTCACAAGATAGTCGTTCTCCGCATGCTTTCGGTTTTTTTCTTCCTGCCGATTTTGACTCATCATGATAACCGGGGCCTGGAATGCTGCAAGGCTCGAAAGAATTAAGTTGAGCAATATAAAAGGGTAGGGGTCAAAGCCTTTGTTGAGCAGCAGAACGACGTTCCCGGCCATCCAAAGTGCGATGAACCCGGAAAAAAGCATGATGAAGCTCCAGCTTCCGCCAAAGGCTGCGATACGATCGGCGAGGTGCTGCCCAAACGTTTGTTGCTGCTCATGGGTTTCGTTGATATTGTCGGACAGAAATTCCCGCTGCGTGATGCTTTTGATGACTTTATGTTCGAGGTGGGAGAGGGTGCCGAGCTCTTCTTTCAGCTTATTTTCGACGTATGATTGCCGGTACCGGTTTAATTCGGCAATGGCAATGTAATCGTTATGTCCGAACTGCGGATGGTCTTTTCGGATTTCAGTTAAAACACCTTGCCGTATGGCACGGCCTTTGATTAATTCTTCGGTGGGATAATCTTTTTCCGATATACTGCTTTTCATGCTGTTCGTTATTTTAAAAAATATCTTAATCAATAATGATTATTTTTGAAAGACAAAAGTTCACATAAATTAATAAAAAATATGAAATTAAGAGGAATAATTGTACTTGCCGTTTTTGTGTTGTTTCATACGGCTGTTTTTTCGCAGATCAGGGTTGCATGCGTTGGTAACAGTATTACTTATGGTGCGGGTATTAAAGACCGTGATGTTAACAGTTATCCGGCACAGCTGGGCAAAATTTTGGGTACCGAGTGGGACGTAAAGAATTTTGGAGTGAGTGGAGCCACGCTTTTGCGTAAAGGCGACCGCCCGTATTGGAAACAAGCGGCTCTGAAAAACGCGATTAGCTTTAATCCCAATGTTGTGATTATTAAGTTGGGTACGAACGACAGTAAACCACAGAACTGGAAGTTTAAGAACGAATATTTTGCCGATTATGTGGCTATGATCGACACTTTTAAGGCGTTGCCTGCCAAACCAATGGTTTTTGTATGCTATCCGGTGCCTTCATTTCCGGGCAACTGGGGCATCCGCGACAGTATTATCCGTGTGGACATTCTTCCGCAGGTAAAAAAGGTTGCTAAGAAAACCAGTTCGAAGATCATCGACCTGTACGCAGCACTTAGCGGTCATGCTGATCTGTTCCCCGATAAGATACATCCTAATGCCGACGGTGCCGGTATTATGGCTAAAGTGATTTCCGAGAATTTATTGGCGAATAAAAAGGCGTTTTTGAAGAAGAAATAACGATTTGAGGCTTTTCATTTCTTTTGGCGCCCCAAAAGAAACGAAACAAAGAAAAAGTCTGACTGCGGGAACTCATTACGTCTCGTGCCTCGACTTCATTCGAACAGCCCGCAGCCATTATATGGAATTTTTGTTTATCCTTCGGATGCTCTAAATTGAAGTTTGTCGAAAATTTTAACGTTCAGGGCCGCCGAAGGCTAAAATAAAGAATACCAATGATGGCTGCAAGCTGTTCGAATGAAGCCGACAGGCGGAATGAGTTTTTGCAGCCAGAGTTTTTGGTTACTTTTTTCGAAAAAAAAGTAACAATGATCCATATTTATGATTTATGGAATTTATAGTTGTTGTAGCCCGGTATTGCCGGGCTTTTTTTTAAGTCTTTAGAGCGGTGTTCCGCTACATTTTTTTCGCCCCATATTTGTTTGTTTAATAAAAATTAATATTTTTACAATAGAGTAATTGTTAAACTGTTGATAGACTTTACGGGCAGGGATTCGTTAAGGAAAGGATACTAAAGTTTCAGGCAGATTAACCACATTTTTTATCACTGTTGTTAGTGTTTAACCATTATATGTTTAATTACCCTAATCATTTTACCTATGAGTGAAACTCGTGATTACAGCTACAAAGATGTAGTGATGTTATTAACCTGTCAGGTTATTGCCCAACATTTTTCAGAGAACATCCGCTCTCTTTCTCATGTTCGTACTATTTGGACTTCCGATTATTCCAATGATCTTTTAAGCCGCGTTGAAAATCAGATCTCGGGATTACTCGGTTCCAATTCCAGAGTTGAGCTAAAATCGGCAACGGTAAAGCTGAACGAAGTTATTGAACCGGCTATTCGGGATTTATCCACGCTAAAAAAACAGCTCGACGTGGATTTTGGAGCAAACGAATCGAGACATTCGATAGTTCTTAACTCGCTTGGGTTCTCAGGCCACTATGGAGGGTTGCGTAATGGAAGCCAATCGGCGGTTATTGCGTTGCTCTATGCCTTTAAACAGGGACTTCTCGACCCATTGCGCCAGGAAATACTCGACTGTCTTCTCCTAATCTAGCTTGACATAAAAAGTCAAGAAAATGGAAAAGCAAACACCGAACCTTTCCGAAAATATGGAAGGATTTAAACAAGAAAAAGTTGATTATTCGAAGTACGAAACAAGTTTTCGACGATGGCTG
>JAUZOO010000019.1 GCA_030706405.1 Bacteroidota bacterium
ACTACGAGGAGTACGGAGTCGGAAAGCCGCTGGTACTCTTGCATGGGTTTGGCGGTTGTACACAAAACTGGTATCCCTTTACCAACAAGCTCTCAGAGCACCATCGACTGATCGTTGTGGATTTGCGTGGCCATGGGTACTCCACTAATCCGGAGAACAAGTTCACACATCGGGAAGCGGCCAGTGACGTGTTCCTCTTGCTTGATAAGTTGGGAGTTGGTCACTTCTCGGCTATGGGAATGAGTTCTGGCGGGATGACGCTACTGCACATGGCGACGAGCCAACCCAAGCGCATCGACTCAATGGTATTAATTAGTGTAACTTCCTATTTCCCCGATCAGGCAAGGGCCATTATGCGCAGAGCTTCGTTTGACACCATGCCCCAACAAGTGCAAGATATGTATCGGGAATGCGCAAAACGCGGTGACGAACAGATTCGTCAACTCATTACACAGTTCAACGCATTACACGAAAACTACGACGATATGAATTTTACTGCACAAAGTTTATCAACCATTACAGCTCGTACGCTCGTTGTACACGGTGATCGCGACAACTTTTTTCCTGTTGAAATTCCTGTAAGCATCTACCGTTCTATACCTGATGCCGCTTTATGGATTATTCCAGGCGGCGACCATGTTCCTATTTATGATTCCACAGTTCCATTCACTTCAACAGCCCTGCGATTTCTTGATGAGCCAGACAGTAAGTAGCAATCTGTGGCCCCCGATGCTCGTAGAATGCATTGATAACAAATAATACGGAGCACCGTTAGGCAAAGCATTTTTCGCTATCGCTCAAGAGAACGCTAACGCTAAGTTCGCATTGTCGGACTATCTTTAGCAGCATGCGCTGCTTATTGCCGTAAGGTACATTGAATTTAAGAAACGCCGAACTGCATCGATTTACAGTTTTAGTAAACTACGGAGAACGATAGGTGCCAGCATAAATGTTATAAGTAAATAGATTTTCTCCTTTATAAAAAGCCCCGGCAGGTACGAAACTTTTTATATATTTGTCTCCCAAAAATTAACGATACATGTTTGAGAATTTAAGCGACAAGTTAGACCGGGCGTTTAAGCTTTTAAAAGGGCAGGGAAAGATTACCGAAGTAAACGTTGCCGAAACCCTCAAGGACGTGCGTAAAGCGCTCCTCGATGCCGACGTAAACTTTAAAATAGCCAAAACCTTTACCGATACGGTAAAACAAAAGGCCATGGGGATGAACGTGCTTACCGCCGTTAAACCCAGCGAAATGATGGTGAAGATTGTTCACGACGAACTTACCGAGTTGATGGGTGGGGAGTCGCAGGACATCGACCTTAAAGGTTCGCCCACGGTAATCCTTATTGCAGGACTTCAGGGTTCGGGTAAAACAACCTTTTCCGGAAAACTGGCAAGCTTGCTTAAAACCAAACGTGGACGCAGCGTGTTGCTTACTGCCTGCGACGTTTATCGTCCGGCTGCTATTGAACAGTTAAAAGTTCTCGGAACGCAGGTGGATGTTCCGGTTTATACTGAAGAAGGTAGCAAGGATCCCGTAAAGATTGCACGCGAAGCCATTAATTTTGCAAAACTCCGCGGATATAATACCGTCATTATCGATACGGCAGGTCGTTTGGCCGTCGATCAGGAGATGATGAACGAGATTGCCCGCATCAAAGATGCCGTTAAACCGCAGGAAATCCTTTTCGTGGTTGACTCCATGACTGGTCAGGATGCCGTAAATACAGCCAAAGAATTTAACGACCGTCTCGACTTTGACGGCGTGGTACTTACCAAACTCGATGGTGATACCCGAGGTGGTGCAGCCCTTTCTATTCGTTCGGTAGTAAACAAACCCATTAAGTTTGTGAGCTCTGGCGAAAAAATGGATGCGCTCGACATCTTCCACCCCAGCCGTATGGCCGATCGTATCCTCGGTATGGGCGACATCGTTTCGCTTGTTGAAAAAGCCCAGGAGCAGTTCGATGCCGAAGAAGCCCGCAAACTTCAGAAGAAGATCGCCAAAGATCAGTTTAACTTCGACGACTTTCTTAACCAGATACAACAGATCAAAAAGATGGGTAATCTTAAGGATCTGGCCAGCATGATCCCCGGCGTAGGCAAGGCCATCCGCGACATGGATTTCGACGATGATGCCTTTAAAGGTATCGAAGCCATTATCCGTTCCATGACTCCTGCTGAACGTAACGATCCGACATTGCTGAACGGTAGTCGCCGTAAACGTATTGCCATTGGTTCGGGAACGAATATACAGGAAGTAAACCGTCTCATCAAGCAATTTGAGGAAACCCGTAAAATGATGAAGATGATGGCCACCGGAAAGAACCTGACCCGTATGATGGGTAATATGCAACCACGATAAATTAGTTTGTTACAGGTTTGAGGATGTAATCTGTTGTAACCAGTAATTTGTAAAAAGTAATTATAAGATATGCAACTTATTGACGGAAAAATAATCTCAGAGCAAATTAAAGCTGAGATCGCCAAAGAAGTAGAAGAAATTGTAAAAAAAGGAGGTAAGAAACCTCACCTGGCGGCCATTTTGGTTGGAAACGACGGAGCCAGCGAAACCTATGTTGCTCATAAAGTTAAAGATTGTGCGCAAGTTGGGTTTACTTCCACATTGTTGAGGTTCGATAATTCTATTTCGGAAGAAGAACTCATCAACGAAATTAAAAAGGTAAATGCTAATCCCGATATCGACGGATTGATTGTACAGCTGCCGGTTCCCAAACATATCTCTGATAACAAAATTATTGAAGCCATCGATCCTGCCAAGGATGTTGACGGTTTTCACCCCATCAACGTAGGTCGTATGGTCATTGGCCTCCCGGCATACGTGTCGGCAACACCTGCAGGTATAATTGAGTTGTTACGCCGTTATAAGGTGCCAACTGCCGGTAAAAATTGTGTAGTTATTGGCCGCAGTAATATTGTGGGCAAACCTATCAGCAACCTGCTTATACAGAAAGCTGATGTTGGCGACGCTACAGTTACCATTTGCCACAGCCGCACCGAAAACCTGAAAGAGGTTTGCAGCAAGGCAGACATTATCATTGCAGCATTGGGACGTGCCGAGTTTGTGACTGCCGATATGGTGAAGGAAGGCGCTGTTGTTATCGACGTGGGAATTACCCGTGTTGAATCCCAAACCACCAAGTCTGGCTTTAAACTCATTGGCGACGTTAAATTTGACGAAGTAGCCCCTAAGTGTAGCTTTATAACTCCCGTACCCGGTGGTGTAGGCCCCATGACGAGGGTTGCGCTGTTGCAGAATACCTTGTTGGCTTCCAAAAAAGTAATTTATAAGTAGAATACTACTTCTGTATAAAACAAGAAAAGCACTCCCAACGAGTGCTTTTCTTGTTTTATACGGTTTTTGTTTACGTAATTAGTTACTTTCCCAACGTCAATTGGGCAATTTCAACAGCATCTTTCACATATCGGGCGCAATGGGTACGGAATAAATCGAGCTCATTGATGCGGGCTAAGCCTTCGGGTGTGGACATGTCTTCGCCGTTAAGCAGTTCTTTACAGCAAACGGTGCCATGTTGCTTTATAAAATCGGCGATAAACAGGCGGGCTTTGTCATAAGCGATTGTCTTTTGTTCTGCTGGCTCATTTTCGCCCCTGCCATATTTAAGCCCAAGGGCCATTAATGCTCCGGTCACTGCCCCGCAGGTTTCCTGGCGGTAAGCGATACCGGCTCCAAAAGGAGTTGCTATTTTGAGGCATGCATCTTTACTTAACCCTAAATCGTCTGCAAAGACTGAAAAAACTGATTGTGCGCAATTGTAGTTGTTTTTAAATAACTCAATAGCTTGTTCTGATTTTATGCTCATCGTATGGATTTTAATAACATTTCAGTATTGAAATTTCTGTTAGAGGCTATTCAAAGAATTCCTTTGGATAAATCACCTCGCCACTTACTCCTTTTAAGCCGTTTTTGACTAACTCAATGGCCATAGCATTCTCATCGGGTACATCAAAAGGTAGGGAAATTCCAAAGAAGCTGGCATTTTTATAGCCAAAGCGCGGATAATATTCATTATGTCCTAAAAGTATTACTGATTTATAGCCTAAGAATGCAGCTTTTTTATGTCCTTCTTTGATGAGTTTTGTACCAATACCCTGCTTTTGAAAACCGGGTTTAACGGCAACCGGTGCCAGTGCCAGTGACGGGTGTAATCCTGTTTTGTTTTTAATGGTTATCCTGCTTAGAAGGAGGTATCCTGCAATTTCTTTTTCTATCTCGGCAACAATGGACAATTCAGGGACAAAAGTGTCCGATTTACGGAGCTTTTCTACCAGATATTGTTCCCGATGATCGCTAAAAGGTTCATTACAAAATGCCTGTTCGATCAGGTTAAACACCTGAAGGTAATCATTCTTAGTTTCCTGACGGATGATAAGGTTCATAAAACTGAATTAGTGAAAAATATTTTAGCTTTTAAGTGTTGTGTAATAACGTTGTTTTTAAGCTAAAATTTCTTCTTCTACTTCAGTTTTAACATTTTTTAAATTATGAGGTTCTGCAACAGGCTGTGCTTTATGCTTTAATGACGAAAGCGTGCCTTTGGCCAGTAAGGCGCTGGTAACTACCAGCAGAGCGCCCATCATAAATGGAGCACCGGGAAAATATACTGGAGCATGTTTCCCGGTAAAGTATGAAAATAAGCCGGTCATCAATATAGGACCAATGATTGAGGTAACACTCATCAGACTGGTGAGTGCTCCCTGCAACTCGCCTTGTTCGTTGGCAGGGACTTCATTAGAGATTATTCCCTGAACGGCAGGGTTGGCGATGCCTCCTAAGCTGAAAGGAATCATAATCGGAAATAACATCCAGCCTTGCGGGGCAAAAGCAATCATCACCAATCCTATGCAATAAAATGCAAGTCCAACGTAAATGGATTTAACCGGACCAAGCCACGGGTTCACAATGCGTACAAGTCCTCCCTGAACTACAGCCATGAGCAGACCTACCAAGCCGAGTGAATACCCTACCAGCGCCTCATTCCAGTGGAAAGCTTCCATTGTAAAAAATGTCCAGGTGCTTTGGGTAGCAAAACCTGCGATGTAAACGCAAATCAGCGAAGCAATCATCCCGGTAATAACAGGGTATTTACGAAGTTGAAGGAGCGACCCCACGGGGTTGGCTCGTTTAATGTCGAATCTTCGTCGATTACGTTTGTGCAGCGATTCGGGCAGCACGAAATATCCGTACATCCAGTTGATAAAGGTAAGCGCGGCAGCTACAAAAAATGGCACGCGAAGTCCGTATTGACTTAAAATGCCTCCCATTACCGGTCCGATGATAAACCCAAGGCCAAAAGCAGCACCAATGAGGCCAAAGTTTTGCGCCCTTTTTTCGGGAGTACTGATGTCGGCAATGTATGCTGAGGCCGTAGTAAAACTGGCTCCCATGATACCGGCCAGTAACCGGCCTACAAACAGCCATCCGATGGTTGGCGCAAATGCGATGATAAGGTAATTAATTCCAAATCCGAACAGAGAGGTTAAAAGTACAGGCCTGCGTCCATAGCGGTCGCTTAAACTGCCAAGTACTGGCGAGAACAAAAATTGCATGATTGAGAAGGAGAACATCAGCCATCCGCTGTACAGGGAGGCATTGCTCAGCCCGCTTCCAATTAACTGACTGATAAATTTAGGTACGATTGGAATGATGATTCCAAATCCCATTACATCAAGCAAAAGAGTAACAAAGATAAACCCTAGTGCTGGTTTTCGAGTATTAGACATAAACTTATAAAGTTTGAATTAGAGGCCGAAGATAGAGCTTGACAGGTTATTGTTCAAAATATAATCGGCGAATGGTCTTTTTATAGGGATGAATTGTCGGTTTATTGGGTAGGAAGTGGGATTGGAATCGACTCCGGGAAATGTAACATTTCACCGGAGTCGATAGCTTTTTAATATTTATTAATTAAGATAGCGTTTAACCATTGATAATACTTGCTCCGATCTCGCCGGTTTAGCGATATAATCGTTGCAGCCTGCATTAATACAGGCAAGTTGATCGGCAGAAGAATCATAAGCGGTTTGGGCTATAATGATGACGTCTGAATTTTCCTGTCTAATTTTTTGGGTCAAAATTAATCCATTGGTGTCGGGTAAACGAATATCCATAAGTATAAGTTTGATAGAAGGTACCGTATGAAAAATTTCGAGCGTTTGAAAGCCGTCATAAGCATGTAAAATATCGAAGCCGGAAGCAGAAAGGATTATTTTTAAATATTCGGCATTGGATGGGTCATCTTCTACAACAAGTATAGTTTGGGGAATATCGATAGGTTTAATATCCGAAGGAGCGGTTTTATTGTTTGGCAATATTGTTGGAAGAGTTGTTGGCAATGAAAACCAAAAGGTAGAGCCTTCGTTAACTTTAGAATCGAGTCCAATTCTGCCGTTCAGTAATGTTACTAAACCTTTTGCAATGGAAAGTCCTAAGCCGGTACCTTCGTACAAACGAGTGGTTAAAGCCTCGTCAGCCTGACGGAAATGGTTAAATATCAGTTGTTGTTTTTCGACAGGTACTCCAATGCCGGTGTCTCGCACATAGAAGATAAGCTCATGTTCGGTTTCTGCTTTACACCCAAATTCAATGCTCCCTTTATGGGTAAATTTTATGGCATTGTCGATAAGGTTGCAAAGTATTTGGGTTAGTCGTTTTTTATCTGATTTTATGGAAGGTTGAGCAAGGCTGTCGTCTATTTTCAGGTTTAGGGTAATCCCGTGTTTTGTTTTGTTATCTTGGAGTTTCTGGTTGTATTCTTCGTAAATATTGTCTAATAATTCCGGGAGGTGGACGTCGGATTCGACCATCTTCATTTGCCCTACTTCTATTTTTGAAATATCTAGAATGTTTTCGATAATCTGCAACAGATCATAGGTTCGTTGTTTAATAATTGAAATAAACTGTTTTTTTTGAGTGTCGGTCAGTTCCGTTTCGCATAATAAATCGGAAAACCCAATGATAGCATTCATGGGGGTTCGGATCTCATGCGACATGTTGTTTAGAAAAGCTGTTTTGAGCCGGTCGCTTTCTTCGGCTTTTTCCTTGGCTAATAGTAGTTCATTTTGAGTTTGCTCCTGAAGTGAGGTGTCTAAAATGAAACCGGTAAATCGTAAAGGAATTTTGCTGGCATTAAAATATACTTTACCTTTTGATTTGCAGTTTTTGGTTTTGCCCGAAGGTGTAATTATCCGTAAATCGAAATCCAGTAAGTTTCCAGTTTCGATGCAGTTGAAGAATGTTTTCTGATAAGCCTCCCTGTCGTCGGGATGAATAAATAGGGCATTGGCCTCCACGCTTGGAGTATAATAGTCCGATTCCAATTCAAAAATGCGATAAACTTCGTCGGACCACCAAACGGTGTTGGATTGAATGTCCCATTCCCAACTTCCTATTTTGGCAATCTTTTCGGTTTCTTTTAATTTATGGAGTATGTATGACTTTAATTGTTCACTTTCTTCGGCTCTCTCTTTGGCTGTCAGTAAGTCCTGATTTATGGCCTGGATGCGGTTGTTGCTTTCGTTAAGTTCTTCGTTTAAAGCCAGGTATTCTTCGTTCTGTTGCAGAAGGGCTAATTGGGCGTCACATATAGCTTCTTCGGCTTTTTTGCGTTTGGTAATATCGGTATGAGTACCGGTCATTCGCAAGGGAGAGCCATCCTTATCACGGGTTACAACTTTACCTCGGGTAAGCACCCATTTCCATTGCCCGGATTTCATTTGTAACCTTTGTTCGATTTCGAAGATTTTGTTTTCTCCGTTAATATGAGCCTGCAGCCTTTGGTTAGTTTCGGGTAAGTCGTCGGGATGAACCAGATCCGACCATATTTTAATAATTTCACTCAGTTCATCGGGGCTGTAACCAAGTATTTCACATCCTCGCGGACTGAGGTACACCTCTCCGGTCTTCATTTTTACATCCCATAGGCCATCGTTAGAGCCTTCTAAGGCAAATCGGAGTTGCTGTTTACTATCTTCCAGTTCCAGTTCGGTCCGTTTTTGTTCGGTTATATCCTGAAATATACCTTCTACCTTAGCTACTTTATTATTTTTGATAACCGGCAGCCCAATGGTTCGTACCCATTTGTGTTCATTATCTTCCGAAATTAATTCCAGTTCTAAATCGTAGGGGAGAGCCTGCTCAATGGCTTCTTTTATTGCAGTTTCAAGTTTAAGTCGAGAGTTGGGTGTGTAAAAGCGTAATCCTAATTCAACATTAGTTTCTATTTTGGGATCGAGACCGTGTATGCGGGCAACTTCGTCGGTCCATGTGCCTTTATGGGTTTGCGCATTAAATTCCCAACCTCCTATTTTGGCCATTTGACTGGTCATTTTAAGTAGTTCATCCTTATGCTTCAATGCTTTATCGGCTTTTTTACGGTCGGTAATATCCCATATAAGTCCGTTTATTTTGGAAGGATTACCATCTGAGTCGCACACCAGTTTGCCACGGGCGGTAATGTAGTGTAAGCTGTTATCGGGCCAGATTACGCGATATTCCGGCTCATAAATTGTATTGGAGTCTATCGCATTTTTTAGAGCTTCTTTTAAAAGCTCCCGGTCGTCGGGATATACAATGTTGTAGAATTCATCAGCAGTTCCATTAAACATTTTTGGATTAATACCCAGAAGCTGGCAGGTTTGCTCATCAAAATATCGTTTATTTTCTTTAATGTCCCATAGCCAGGTACTCATTCCGGCCGACTTTAATGCCAGTTCGAGGAAGGGATACGTTTCGTTAAATGTTTCTTGAACATATGAAAAGCTCTTTTTTGCTTTATTCAATAGGTCTTTGTCGTTGGATTTTTGAGGGCTCATAGTCGGTATGGTAAGAAGGCTAGGGAAATTTATAGGGTTTGATTAATGTTAATTTTTTATAAAATACAGTTTTAAAAAGTAGTTGATAAGGCTTGATTTTTTTAGTAATTACGGTGTATAGGGACTTAGGGTTTCATTGTTACTGGTTAAGGTAGCAAAATCTTTCGATTTGTTAAAAATGGTTAATAACTTTCCTTAGTGGGTGGGTAATTAAATTTGTACTGGCTTAAATAATTAGTAATTTTACAGCGTAACAAAAGATTGAAAATGGGCGAAGAGAGAGACTGGATGTACGAGAGCGATGAGGTGCTGGAGACAATTCGTCGTTATGAGGACATGATGAAGAAGAAAGCAAGGTATTTTTTCGATGTTCATGAGTTCGAGGAGATTATCGATTATTACATGGATATTAACGATTTCTCTAAAGCAGTCTTTGCTGCTGAATACGGATATCGTATGCATCCCTCATCCACTGCAATACAGCTTAAAATAGCTCATTTACTGATTGATAAAGGCAAAATGGCTGAATCAATTGGAATTTTGGACAGACTCGAAAAACTCGAAGAATCCAATTACGAAGTTTATATCCTTAAAGGTTCGGCGTATAACGCTATGGGTAAGCTATCAGAAGCCCAGCGGCATTTCGATAAAGCCATATCGCTTACCATTGATGATAACCGCGACGAGGTGCTTTATAACATCGGGATGTCGTTCGAACATCTTAATCATTTTAATACAGCCATCAAATATTTTCTTCAGGCTTATCAGGTTAATCCCGAAAACCCTTCGGTGTTATACGATCTGGCATATTGTTACGAACGGGTGAATCAGCCCGAAAAAAGTATTCAGTTTTACGATAAATACCTCGACGAAGATCCTTTTTGTGAAAATGCATGGTTTAATATTGGAACCATTTATAACAAGGTACTGAACGATGATAAGGCTCTCGAAGCCTATGATTTTGCCATTGCCATAAACCCTGATTATAGCTCGGCTTATTATAACAAGGCCAATATACTTTCAAACCTTGAGCGTTACGACCTTGCGCTTATCGAATACCTCGAATTTTTGAGGATTGAGCCGGAACACATCATGGCTCATTGTTATATTGGAGAGTGTTACGAAAAAACTCAACAATACGACCAGGCTTTGGCTTATTTTGAAAAGGCCCTGACTTATGACCCGGAATGTGCTGATGCCTTGTTTGGCAAAGGTGTAGTGATGATGCATTTAGAACGCTATTCGGAGAGCGAAGAACTGATTAAACATGCGTTGGAAATCAATGAGGACAACACCGAATATCTTTATGCGCTGGGGTTGGTATATATGCGTCAGGAAAATTATAACGAAGCAGTCCGGGAGTTTAAGCAAGTGGTGGAACTCGAACCGCTCGATTACGAAGCCTGGCTCAATTATTCGGAAATGCTTTATGACCTTGGCCGTACCGCCGAAGCAATTGAAATATTGCATCGCGCCTGCGATTATAATTTTAACAATGCCTTCATTAACATTAGGCTGGCATCGTATCTGTTTGTTTCAAATGATATGAGACAGGGATATTTGTTTCTCGACAGGGCTCTTGCATGCAATACAACTTGTGTAAATGAACTTTACGAATACTTTCCTGAGGCCTCAAACGACAAATTTATAAAAGCAATCCTCGAAAAGCATTTAAATCAAAACCCCGAATAATTATGAATTTCTCACTGCCTTATCTTCCTCTGCGCGAAGCCAAACCCCGTAAATCAGGCCTTACCATGATGATGGATAAAGGACTTAGCCTTCGCGAAGTTGAAAACTTTTGTGATGCAGCTTCCGATTTTACCGATATTGTTAAGTTTGGTTTTGGTACTGCCTTTGTTACCAATAATTTGAAAGAAAAGATAAATATTTACCGTCAGGCTAACATTCGCACCTATTTTGGAGGAACTCTCTTTGAATTATTTATCATTCGTGGTATGTTCGATGAGTTTCGTAAACTGGTGGATAGCTTTGGGCTTGAAATGGTTGAGATTTCCGACGGTTCCATGAATATTCCTCACAAGGAAAAGCTCGAATATATCCGCACACTCTCACAACAGCATATCGTCGTTTCCGAAGTTGGCTATAAAGTTTCGGGAGTTATGATTCCTACCGAGAAATGGGTAGAGATGATGCAAACGGAACTCGAAGCCGGAGCCTGGAAAGTAATTGCCGAAGCCCGCGAGAGTGGGAATGTCGGCATTTACAATTCCGATGGATCGGCTAATGCAGAATTGGTATGCGACATCATTCAAACTATTGATAAAGACAGCGTTTTGTGGGAAGCCCCTAATAAAAGCCAACAGGCATATTTTATTAAACTTTTGGGGGCTAACGTTAGTCTGGGCAACATAGCGCCACACGAAGTTGTATCTCTCGAAACCCTGCGACTTGGGTTGCGCGGCGATACTTTTTTCGATTTTCTACCCGAAGAATTACTTTCGAAGAAACTTAAATAATTAAACTTATGAGAAGGTTTGGCTTAATAGGGTATCCGTTAACTCATTCATTTTCGGCAGGTTTTTTTACTAAAAAGTTTGCTGACGAAAATATTAAAGATGCAGTTTATCAGAACTTTCCGCTTGAAACTATCGGACAGTTTGAGAGTTTATTGATGCTACATCCTGATTTGTCTGGCCTTAACGTCACAATTCCTTATAAAGAAACGATAATTCCATACCTTAACGAGCTTGATAAAGTAGCAAGCGAAATAGAAGCCGTTAATACCATTAAATTTATTAAGGATGAAAATGGTAAGACCATACTGAAGGGATTTAATACCGACGCCTATGGCTTCGAATCCACCATTAGTCCATATCTGCAGTGCTGCCACCGCAAAGCCTTGATTTTAGGTACAGGAGGCGCATCAAAAGCTGTTCTTTACGTTTTGAATAAACAGGGAATGCACTGCGATTATATTTCACGTACACCTTCCGATTCGGTGTTTAAAACCTATGCAGAACTTAATGCCGACGATCTGCAAGACTATCACGTTATTGTAAATACCACACCTTTGGGGATGCACCCGAATGTTGACAATTGTCCTCCAATTCCTTACGAAGGGATAACATCTTCGCATATCCTGTACGATTTGATTTACAATCCCGAAGAAACACTGTTTCTGGCCAAAGGAAAAGCACAGGGAGCAACTACCATCAATGGTTTGGAGATGCTTCATCGCCAGGCTGAAAAATCATGGGAGATCTGGAATAAATAGGTTATGGAAACTATTAAGCCTAAGTGGGAGCGGATCTTTAAAGTCCATTCCTACGAAGTGGACATTCATAAAAAGCTTACTATTCCGTGGCTATGCAACTATTTTCAAGAGTGTGCTTGGGAACACGCAGAGCATCTTGATTTTGGATATACGGCATTAAGTGCCATCAATAAGTTTTGGGTATTGTCGCGCATTCACATTGAGGTTGAGGAATATCCGTTGTGGGGAGAAGAAATTACGGTTACCACTTGGCCTAAAGGTCTTGATGGAATGTTTGCCATACGCGATTACCTTGTTACTGCTGCCGATGGCCGAATATTGGCTGCGGCCACAACTTCCTGGTTAATTCTTGATACAGAAAAACATCGTCCGCAGCGTATCGTTCTGGAAGAACTTGTAAAGTTTAAACTGGTTGATGATAATGCCTTACTCCATCATGCCGAGAAATTACCCAAGCCCGAACAGGCTGTTAAGATTGACGATTTTCGGGTTAAATACTCCGATATTGATATAAATCACCATGTTAACAATGCAAAGTTGGTTCGGTGGGCGATTGATGGCTTGCCGGCAAACGCATTGCTAAATTCTCAAATAAAGACGTTTACAATAAATTTTATAGCAGAATCGAAATTGGACGACTCTATTGTTCTTTGGCGAGAAAGGGAAGAAGATGGAGCATTTCTGATCTCGTTGGTTAACGAATCAGGCGGGAAGGAATTGTGTAGGGTTAGAATTATAAGTAGTTGATATTGTTGATTACAGTATACTGACAAATAAAAAAGAGGGCATTGGCCCTCTTTTTTATTTGTTTAAAATTTTATTAGTGTTTAAAACCTTTCGTACTCCGAATCTTTATTGCTATCATCAAGTAGATTTAGGTTAATTCCACCAGTTGCAGCTTTAGACTTAGGTTTGGGAAGTTGAACCGGAGCGTCTTCTTCAGTTGCCGGGGCTGGTTCAGTATATTCTTTGGCTTGAACCATAACAGGTTTAGGTATAACATTTAATACCGGTGAAGACTCTTTTTTGTTAGCAAGTTTTTCAAAAATGGAATTTATTGAAGAATCCTTGCTTTCGGTTTGTTGGTCAATCTTAAAGAATGAAGTAACACCTCTCAGTTCCTCGCTAAAATCGCGCAGGGCTTTAGCGTTATTCGAAATTTCTTCGGCAGCGGCAGCATTTTGTTGGGTTACATTATTAAGTTGTTGAATAGAATTGTTAATCAGGTCGATGCTTGCATTTTGCTCCATGCTTGCATTTGCAATTTCCTGTACCAGTTTGGCCGTGCGTTCAATCTCGGGGGCTATCTCTGTCAGAATCTGTGCAGCTCCATCTGTTGCCTCCACACTATTTCTGGCCAATACGTGAATTTCATCGGCTGCAATTTTACTGTTTTCGGCCAGCTTACGAACTTCGGCTGCAACCACGGCAAAACCTTTTCCGTGTTCGCCGGCGCGGGCAGCCTCAACGGCAGCATTGAGAGCCAGAATGTTGGTTTGGAAAGCGATGTCGTTAACAATCATAATTTTGTTGGCAATAATCTTGATGGCGTTAACGCTTTCTTCCGAAGCTTCTTTCAGTTTTTTAATTCCGTCGGAAGCGTGAACCGCAATTTTCTCGGTTTGCTGCGCGTTTTCGGTATTTTGCTGGATATTCGCAGCCATTTCTTCCATTGACGAGGACACTTCTTCGGTTGAGGAGGCTTGTTCGGTTGCTCCTTCAGAAAGCTGCAATGATTGTCCATCCATTTTTTCGCCGGTATCACCAATTTGATCGGCACTTACAACTATCTTACCTATGGTTTCGTGCAGTTTTTTAACCATTTCTTTTAAGGCATCGGCCAATTCGCCAATTTCATCGGCTTGGTCAACATCAACGGTAGCGTTTAGATCGCCATTGCCAAGCGATTTGGCAAAATTGACACCCTTACGTAATGGGGTTACTATCGATGATAGCGTTAAGTAACCAATAAACAGAGCTATACATATTATAATTAGACTGGCAATCCATGTTGTGGTAACAAATCCTTTGAACGAATCGTTCATTTTTTGACGGGTAAGGTTCGCTCCATTTTCAAATTCGTGAATTAGCTTATCCAGACCGGCTTGAATGTCGTCGCTCGATTTCATCAGTGTACCACCATCTTCTACAAGAGGAATAATGGTGAAAACCATATCTGGATTATCGTAACTGGTTACATCGTTTAGTTTGCCCATAATTTCTTTTTGTTGGGCAAAAAAATCGTTTGTTATGGTGTTAATGATTTTTTGATATTGTTCCCGTTCCTCTTTGGTCCAAACATCGAACTGCGAAAGATTGTCGAGGGTTGCTTTAAGCTGGGGAACGGTTTTGTCCTGCAACTCTTTGAGTCTTAACTTGTCAGGAGTGTCATTTTTTTTATCAATAAATACCCAGTTTTTGATGAGCATTTTTGAGTTAACAATGGCATTGTTTAACTCGGTTAGTGCATTTTCGGAAGGCGCATAAACTTTGGTGATATTTTCGTTTATTTTCCCGTTGCGGTTCGATATAATGATGGAAAGTATCGCATTAACAAGGATTGCAAAAATAAGAATGCCGAAACCTATGCTAAATTTCTGGCCAATAGTTAGTTTAATGTTTTTGAACATATGAGGAAGTTTTTATTACTTAATTAGTTTGATGTCAATACAGACTATATGGAAGTTACTTAAGGTTGTGCAAAAATAGTCTTATCTTCTATAAATGCAAACCTGTTAATAAGGCTTAACAGAAGTTTAAAATATAATTAATCTGCAAATAGATCTTTTGGATATTTAATATCCACTAAATGAAGTCCTTTAGCATCTACCGAGGTTCCTGCAACTCCACGGTCCTTTTGGTCGATAATCATTCGTAATCCTTCGTTCGAAACTTTATGTAACCCAACGTCGATGAGGGTGCCAACAATGGCCCTTACCATGTTTCGTAAGAAACGGTCGGCACTGATGGTAAATTGCAGCTCATTTCCACAAATTTCCCAGGCGGCCTCGTAAATTTTGCAGTTGTTAGTCTTTACATCGGTGTGCAACTTGCTGAAACTGGTAAAGTCCGTATATTCTTTAAGGATTTCGGCAGCCTGGTTCATTGCCGGCACATCTAAGGGACGGGTAAACTGCATGGCAAACTCGAGGTTAAACGGGTTTTTTAGCTGACTTATTTTGTAAATATAGGTGCGGGAAAGTGCATCGAACCGAGCATGGGCTTCGGGGCGTACTGAAAAAATGTCAAAAGCGGCTATGTCGCGGGGTAAAATGCAGTTTAGCTTATGAATGAACAGTTCATTATGGTGTAAATCATTGCGTTCGCTGTTAAAGTGAGCGTAAAATGAGGTCGCGTGTACGCCGGTATCGGTACGTCCTGCGCCAATAGTCTCCACAGGGGCACGAAGTAAAACCGATAAGCTCTTATTGAGAACTTCCTGCACTGTAATTGCGTCGGGTTGTACCTGCCATCCATGATAATTAGTGCCTTTGTATGCCAGATGGATGAAATATCGAAAGGTCAATTTATTCATACTTTAGTGCGTAAAAGTATCAATTTTGCTCTCGTTGCTGAAATTTTGACATATTTTTTTGTCATCTTTGAGGTTCGTTTTTTTCAACGTTTAAAAAATGACATTACAAGAGGCCTGATAATTGCGCAAAAACCAAATGCAACGCAGCTTTAGACCTTGTTTTAACTTTTTTTAACACGCAAAAAAAACGAGAAACAATTAATTTCGGCATCCAAATTGGGAGTGAACCAGCTGGTTTTATGCCCGAAAACTTAAAAATTAAGAATTGATAATATAAAACGCATCATTTATGAACGATACTGTTAACATTAAGGAATTGAACGACCGGATTCAGCAGGAGAGTTCTTTTGTTGATCTCATCAGCCTCGAAATGGGGAAGGTGATTGTTGGTCAGAAACATTTGGTTGAAAGCCTGTTAATTGGCTTACTCGCCGACGGGCATATTCTCCTGGAAGGTGTTCCTGGACTTGCTAAAACTTTGGCAATAAAGACGTTGTCTGATACTATTGACGCTAAATTCAGCCGTATCCAGTTTACTCCCGACTTGCTTCCTGCCGACCTTTTGGGTACAATGGTGTACAGTATTAAAAACGAGGATTTTAATGTTAAGAAAGGTCCAATTTTTGCCAACTTTGTACTGGCCGACGAAATAAACCGGTCTCCGGCAAAAGTTCAGAGCGCATTGCTCGAAGCCATGCAGGAAAAGCAGGTAACTATTGGTTCGACCACATTTCCGTTGGAGCAACCATTCCTTGTATTGGCAACGCAAAACCCGATTGAGCAGGAAGGTACTTACCCCTTGCCCGAAGCGCAGGTTGACCGTTTTATGCTCAAAGTGGTGATTGATTACCCGAAAAAGGAAGAGGAACAGTTTATCATTCGCGAAAATCTTTCCAAATCATTTCCCAAAGCAAATTGTATCCTTACCCCGGCCGATATTAGCCGTGCCCGTAGCGTGGTGAAGGAAGTGTATATGGACGAAAAAATTGAACGTTACATTCTTGATATCGTATTTGCTACCCGCTTCCCGGAAGATTATAACTTGTCGCAGTTCTCAGGCATGATTAAATACGGAGGTTCGCCGCGTGCAAGCATCAATCTGGCGCTTGCTTCCAAAGCTTATGCTTTTATTAAACGTCGTGGATACGTGATCCCTGAGGATGTACGTGCGGTTTGCCACGATGTACTCCGTCATCGTATTGGGTTGAGTTATGAAGCTGAAGCTGAGAATATTACTTCGGTTGACATCATTACCGAAATTTTGAATACGGTTGAAGTGCCTTAGTCGTTTGGACTCAGTGGCTTTGTAATCTGAAGAAATCTAATTTATTGATGAAAAACAGGATACTTGTCGGTTTAATGACAGTGTTCTTTGTTTTACCCCTGCAATCGCAGCATCTTATTGGGAAAAACAAGGAACAGTTGGAAAAGGAGATAAAAAGCCTTTATCCAGATTTTGTCATCGACAGATCGTCGGTAAATAATACCTATAAGTACCTGAAATACATCGATAAATTTAATGAACAGACGTTGTTGGTGTTTTTGTCTGATAAAGATATTTGCACATCAACCAAGCTAATGAGCGACTATTCCAATCTCGACCAGGTAAAGAAAGACCTTAACAAGAGGTTTAAAGTTGCCGGGAAAGATCAATGGAACTATACGATAAACGGCGTTTCATATTTGGTGAAACTAAAACGCGACGAATGGTTCTTCAGCGTGTTTACCAGTAAGAAACCTTAGTTTTTAAAGAAAAACTCAGAAGACGTGGAAACATCCGAACTAATAAAACGGGTACGAAAAATAGAAATTAAAACCCGCGGGTTGTCCAATCATATTTTTGCGGGCGAGTACCACAGTGCCTTTAAAGGGCGTGGTATGGCTTTTAGCGAAGTACGCGAATACCAGTATGGCGACGACATTCGTAATATCGACTGGAATGTTACTGCCCGCTTTAATCATCCCTATATAAAGGTGTTTGAAGAAGAGCGGGAACTTACCGTGATGCTCGTGGTTGATGTGAGCGGTTCGCGCGATTTTGGAACCAGCGAGCGTCTTAAAAAGACGCTGATAGCCGAATTGGCTGCAGTACTGTCTTTTTCTGCGATTCAGAATAATGATAAAATCGGGGTAATTCTTTTCACCGATAAGGTCGAGAAGTTTATTCCTCCCAAAAAAGGCCGCCAGCATATTCTTCGGGTAATTCGTGAACTTATCGAATTTGAACCACAAAGCCGGACAACTAATGTATCTGAGGGTTTGCGCTATTTGACCAATGCAATTAAAAAGCGAAGCATTGCCTTTTTGATCTCCGACTTTATAACACCCGAGTTTGATGATGCACTTAAAATTGCCAATCGCAAGCACGACCTTGTGGCCTTACGTATTTATGACCGTCGGGAAACCGAAATTCCTCCTGTGGGAGTTATTCAGGTTAAAGATGCCGAAACCGGGGAGTTGGTTTGGGTCGATACTTCCAGTAAAAATGTCCGCAAACAATATGCGCAGTGGTGGAATGATAAGCAAAATATGCTGAACGATCTCTTTGCAAAGAGTGGCGTTGATAATGCCATCATCAGCACCGACGAGGACTATGTAAAACCTTTAATGAATTTGTTTAAGCAACGATGATAAGGATATTCAAAACAGGATGCCGCCTGCTGCTGATTATGGCGGTAATGTCATTGTCCCTTAATCCGGTAAAGGCTCAATCGCTGAAAGTCAGCGCACGGTTCGATTCTACCACTATTAAAATTGGAGATCAGGTAAAACTGAGCATTGAGTTAGACCAACCTGCGAATGTAAAAGTGAAATTTCCACTTTTAAAGGACTCCATTTCCAGAGGAATCGAAGTGGTTAAAGTATTTCCGCCCGATTCGTCGAAAAAGGACGGGAACCTGCATATTCGCCAGGAGTTTCTGGTAACCAGCTTCGATAGCGGTTTGCATTACGTGGCTCCATTGGCGTTCCTTGTTACTAACGGGAAGATGAAAGATACGATCCGTACATCATCCCTGTCGTTAACGGTGAATACTATGCGAGTCGATACCATGAAGAATATCATCGACATTAAGGCTCCGGCAGGCGCTCCTTTTTCATTGGCCGAACTGTTACCGTATTTTCTGATTACATTGGGATTATTTTTGGTTGGGTTTGCCATTTGGTTTTTTGTCAAGAAGTTTAGGAAAGAACCGGTGTTCAATCCCCGAAAAGTGGTTGAACCACCCCATGTGGTTGCCTTGCGGGAACTTGATGCCTTACGGTCCGAGAAACTCTGGCAAAACGATAAAACCAAGCTGTATTACACCAAACTTACAGATATTCTCAGGGCTTATATCGAAAACAGGTATGAGGTAGGAGCATTGGAAATGACCAGCGATCAGCTCATTAGAGCTTTGCGGATGATAAATCTTGATGATTTTCAGGATATTGACGAGTTGCGGAATATTTTGGTAACTGCCGACCTTGTTAAATTTGCCAAAGCAACACCGCTGCCCAACGAAAATGAAATATGCCTCCTTCATGCTTACCAGTTTATTAATAATACCAAACCGGTAACCCCTGTGGATGCCACTGAAAGCGGAAATACGGGCGAGGCTGACAAAGATGTCGTAAAGTAAGGACTAACGTCTGATTGTTGAACTTATGATATTAACATATATTGAACCATGTTTAATTTAACATTTGCCAATCCGGGATTTCTATTCCTGCTATTATTGCTGATTCCGTTGGTGGCATGGTATGTCATTAGGCGTAACCGCATAAAACCCACCATTCAGGTATCCGATACTGCCCGTATAGGACAGTGGGGCAATACGTTGAAGGTTAAATTGCGGCACACAGTTTTTGTTCTGCGGGTGTTGGCATTGGCTGCCGTAATTATAGTACTGGCCAGGCCGCAGTCCACCGATAGTAAGCGCAACGTGTCAACTGAGGGAATCGATATTATGATAACCCTCGACTTGTCATCGACTATGCTTGCCCGTGATTTTAACCCCGACCGTCTCGAAGCAGCCAAGGATGTAGCTATCGAGTTTATTTCCGGCCGACCTTCCGACCGCATCGGGCTGGTGGTGTTCAGTAGCGAAAGTTTTACACAATGTCCTTTGACCTCTGACCATGCCAAGCTTATCAATCTTTTTAAAGATGTTCAAAGCGGTATGATTCAGGATGGTACAGCTATAGGTATGGGGCTTGCTACTGCTGTAAGTCGTTTAAAGGAAAGTAACAGCAAGAGTAAGGTAATCATTTTATTAACCGATGGAGACAACAACGCCGGTTCCATAGCGCCGTTAACTGCCGCTGAGATTGCCAAAACTTTTGGCATCAGGGTTTATACTATTGGTGTAGGATCGAGGGGAATGGCTTCTATTCCGGTACAGACTCCCGTTGGTGTACAGATGATTGATGCCGAGGTTAAAATTGACGAGAAAATGCTCACCGACATAGCTAAAATGACTGATGGAAAATACTACCGGGCAACCAATAAAAAGAAGTTGCAGGAGATTTATCAGGATATTGACAAACTCGAAAAATCGAACATAAAGGTAACTGAGTACAACCGGCGGCAGGACGAGTACATCTGGTTTGCCCTTTTTGCGGGTCTTTGCCTTTTCATCGAACTTTTATTGAGATATACCGTATTCCGAACAATACCCTGACCATTCAGGTATGTGGATAAGTTTCAATACAGATAATTAAATATTACAAGAGATTATAAACAGATAATATACCGGAAGACATGTTTCAATTCGCACATCCTATATTTCTGTATCTTTTGGCTGTAATACCGATAATCCTTATTTTTCATTCGATATCGGCCAAAAGAAGGAAAAAATTACTTGCCGATTTTGGCGATACTGAAATTATCAGGGAATTAATGCCTGAGAAGTCGAGGACGCGGCCGTTTTTTAAACTGGTACTGTTGCTGTTTGCCTGGGCCTTCTTTGTTTTTGGAATTGCTGGCCCACAAATTGGCTCCAAGCTTCGAGAGAATAAGCAAAAAGGGATTGAGCTCATCATTGCCCTCGACGTATCAAACAGTATGCTGGCGCAGGATATCCAGCCCAGCCGTTTGGAGCGCGCAAAACAGGCTATATCTACGTTGGTTGGAAAAATGGAAAACGACAGGCTCGGGCTTATCGTTTTTGCCGGACAGGCATTTACCCAGCTTCCCATTACTAATGATTATATTTCGGCCAAGATGTTTCTTTCGAACATTAGTACCAATTCGGTACCGGTTCCCGGAACGGCCATCGGAGCAGCCATTAATCTGGCATCCAAATCGTTTTCTCCCAATTTAAAGGGCGATAGGGCGATTATCGTTATAACTGATGGTGAAAACCACGAGGATGATGCGGTGGAAGCTGCCAAAGCTGCCCGCGAAAAAGGAATTTTTGTACATACCATCGGGGTTGGACTTCCGCAAGGAGCTCCGGTACCTGTTGAAGCCGGGTCTCAAAATTACATCAAGGATGCTTCGGGAGTGGTTATAAGCAAACTCGATGAGGATATGCTGCAAAAGATTGCTGCAGCCGGAGATGGAAACTATGTGAGGGCTACCAACACACAGCTTGGTCTTAATTCCATTTTCGAAAGTATTAAAAAAATGAACCAGTCGGAATATTCAGCAAAGAACTATTCCGATTACGAAGACCAGTACCAGTGGCCCATGGCAGTGGCGTTTTTGTTCCTGTTGATCGAAGCAGTGATTATGGAACGCAGAACGAAATGGTCGAGAAGGTTAAAATTGTTTCAGGTTAAAAAATAATGACAATGAGAGGTTTAATAATTATTTTGGCATTATTTATGTCCGCTTCGGCTTTTGCTCAGGCGGAACGAAAATTTATCCGCGAGGGTAATAAACTTTATGAGGATCAGAAGTTTTCAGATGCAGAAATTAGCTATCGGAAAGCAATCGATAAGAAACCAAAATCGTACGGAGCAGCTTATAATATAGGAAATGCTCTGTACAAACAAGGTAAATTTGCAGAAGCTATGGCTCAGTACGAACCATTGTTAAAGGCCTCTGCTGATAAGACCAAACAAGCCGATATCTACTATAATATCGGAAACGCCTTGGCAAAGACTAATAATTATAAGGATGCAGCAGAGGCGTATAAAAAATGTTTGAGGCTTAATCCCAATGATACCGAGGCTAAAATAAATCTGTCGTATGCCTTGAATCAGCTTAAACAACAGCAAAATCAGGATAAGAACAATAAAGGGAAAGACAAGAATAACAAAGATAAGAACAACCAGAATAAGGACAAGAACGACCAAAAAGACAAGAATAATCAGGATAAAAATAAGCAAGATCAGCAAAACAAACAAAATCAGGATAATAAGAATAACCAAGATAAAAACAAACCGGGTCAGAACGGTAAGGATAATCAAAATCAAAACCAAAATCAGGATAACCCCAATTCGCAAAACCAGCAAAATCCTCAGGATAAACAGGGGAAAGGCGGGTCTAAACAGATTTCTCAGCAGGATGCCGATCGCTTGTTAGAAGCCGTGCAGAATGATGAGAAGGGCGTACTCAAAAGGGTTGAGGCCCAAAAACGTCAGGGACAAAAGGTTAAGGTTGAAAAAAATTGGTGATTTAATATAAGATATTTATGAAAAAGGTTTTAACACTGATTTGTCTTTTGGGAATATTGCCGGGCATCTTTGCTCAAAGTGTTCAGGTGACGGTACAAGCGCCCAAAGTAGTAGAATTGGGGGAGCAATTTGAACTTGAATTTTCAGTTAACGCCGAAGCTTCGAGCTTTAATGCTCCAGATATGCGTGATTTCAGGATACTGATGGGACCAAGCAAGTCCCAGAGTTCAAGCATACAGGTTATAAACGGGAAAACATCACAGTCAATGGAGGTTGGCTATGGTTATGTGCTTCAGGCATCTAAAACCGGTAAATTTCAAATTGGGGCTGCCGAGGTTAACGTCAATGGCAAGCGCTACCGTTCTACTCCCTTTACTATCGAAGTGGTGGGAAGCGGTTCTGGCAAAGCTTCGCAGGGGGCATCATCGCAATCATCAGGAAGTGCGCGTAGTGGTAAAAATCAAAGCAGCAGTGAGGTTACAACCAGCGGCGATGTATTTATGCGTGTGCTGCTCGACAAAAAAAGCGCAGTGCAGGGCGAATACCTAACAGCCACGGTAAAGCTTTATTCAAAAGTTCAGGTAGCTAATTACAGTAATTTCGATTTGTCGGTTGATGGTTTCTTTAAACAGGAAATCAGCTCACAACAGCCCCGCAGTCTTGTGCGCGAAAATGTAAACGGACAGGTTTACGGAACTGCTGTGCTCAAAAAATATATACTTATACCTCAAAAAAGCGGAAACCTTACGATTCCGGCTATTACGGTAGATTGTATTATTCAGCAGCAGGTGCAATCCCGTTCCAGAGGATTTTTTGATGATTTCTTTGGTTCATCGGTACAGGAGGTACAGCGGAAATTGAAGAGTTTGCCGGTAACTATCAATGTAAAGCCATTGCCATCGAATACTCCCGCTTCATTTAACGGAGCGGTTGGCCGGTTTTCCTTCGATGCAAAAATAGATAAGAACAAAGTTAAGACTAATGATGCCATTACCTTGAAACTTACGGTTTCCGGAAATGGAAATATCAAACTTCTTGACGCGCCAAAAGTTAACTTTCCTACCGATTTTGACACGTACGACCCCAAAGTTACGGTTAATGCCAGTGATGCCAACGGTGGTATCTCAGGTTCTAAAACGTTTGAATACCTTATTATCCCACGTAATCCGGGAGATTTTAAAGTACCGCCCGTAGCTTTCAGCTATTTCGATGTTTCCTCAAATCAATTTAAAACATTGACATCGAAGGAATTCTCGATTCATGTTGAAAAAGGTGCGGATGCTCCGGCTTCGAATCTTGTTGCGGGTGCAACCAAAGAAGATGTTAAATTCATCGGAAAAGATATTTTGTTCATTAAAACCAACGATTTTAAACTTTCAAAGGTTGATGAGTATTTCTTCGGAAGTCACCGGTTTTATATGATTTACCTTATCGGGATGGCTATTTTCGCGGCTTTGGTGTGGATGCGTCGTCGTATTATTCGTCAGAATTCGAACATCGAGCTTAAACTTTATCGTACAGCCGATAAGTTTGCTAAACGTCGTCTGAAACAGGCAAATGTTCACCGAGTGGCCAATGAGCCTGAGAAATTCTATCAGGAATTGTTGAAAGGTCTTTGGGGGTATCTCAGCTATAAATTAACTATTCCGCAGTCGGAGTTGTCGCGCAACAAGGCACAGGAACTTCTTACTAAACGAAAAGTTGATACTGCTACAATTCAGATGTTTATAGAACTTGCCGATATTTGTGAATTTGCCCGGTATGCTCCGGCTTCGGCCAGAATGACAATGCACGATGATTATAAAAAAGCCATTGATTTAATCTCGAAACTTCAACAGAAACTGAAATGAAACGACTAATCCTTTTTATCGGTTTTATAGCCTTACTGGCCAAGGCCAGCGCCATCGATCCTCAAGCATTAGTTAAAGAGGGCAACGATTTCTATACGAAAAATAATTTTGAAGAGGCTATTAAAAAGTATCAGGCCGTAATCAGTTCGGGGTATGTTTCGCCCGAATTGTATTTTAATTTAGGAAACAGCTATTATAAAAGCAAGAACATTAAATCGGCCATTCTTTATTACGAACGGGCTAAACTGCTCGACCCGGGCGATAAGGATGTGGAGTTTAACCTGGAAATGGCCAGAGCTCTTACCGTTGATAAAATAGAAGCCGTCTCCGAATTGTTCTTTATTTCGTGGTACAAATGGCTGCGTAGCTGCTTTTCGACCAATATTTGGGGAGGGATTAGTGCTGTTTTATTTATCCTTTCGTTAATGGCATTTCTGTTTTATTTGCAATCGGATAAAGTGGGCCAGAAGAAATTTGGTTTCTGGTTTGCTGTGATTGCGTTTGTGGTTTCGGCAACATCGTTTACCATGGCTGCGCAGCTTAAAGATATTCAGACTGCCGATAATACTGCTATTATCTTTGTGCCAACGGTAACGGTGAAAAGTTCGCCTGCCGACAGCGGAACCAATTTGTTTGTGCTGCACGAAGGCTCTAAAGTTGAAATACTCGACCAGGTAGGAGAGTGGCGTGAAATCCGTATTGCCGACGGCAACCGCGGATGGATACGGATTAGCAATCTCGAAATTATATAAGCATAAAGGCTGTAGAAATATTTTTTCTTACAGCCTTTATCTTTAGTTGAAAGCTTGATAGGTGGCAATCCTTCGGGGATTAATACACAATACTGGTATTTTGTAAGGATTGGCTATAACCCGCTGTTCTTTAACTCCAAAAAGAAAATCGGTGAGATTAAGGCGCCTTTGAAGTTGGGCAAGAATCAAGTCGGCCTCAACAGAGTGAGCAATCCGGATGATTTCTTTAGCCTTGTTTCCCCTGTCAGATTCGATTATCGTGAAATTGATATTCTTGTTCTCAAGTATTTTTTTGATGAAATTGAGGTTATTAGCGATGTTCTTTTTAAAAGTTGAGTCAATGGAACGTGGCTTTATCAAGAATATATGAACATCGGGAGCAAACTGGTTGATGTGCTGAAAAAACACACTTGCAAATTCCTTATTTTCAGGTCTGTAGTCGATAGGAAAAACAATCCTGTCGAAATAATTGCTGGTAGGCATTTGTTGAACAACGATGGTGGGAATTTGAATGCCTTTTATCATTTTAATAGCCCGGCTTCCGGTATATTTTTGGAGGCCTTTAATTCCGTCGGTTTTCATAACAATGAGTTCGGTATCGGGCTTGGAGGCTTCGGTAAGCAGGGATTTGTAAACAGATCCCTGGGTGATTAAAGCATTAACGATAATCCCGTTTTTTTCTTGGGCATCGGAGGCAATCTGGTTTAGCTTGTTAAGAAGAGTATTATCTTTTGTATGATGTTTAATAAAATGCAAAAGCAAAATATTAAAATTCCTTACCTTCGCAATCCGGATAGCTTGTTCCAATGCGTAATCGGAAGAAGGGCTAAAGTCCCAAGGGACTATGATGTTGTGCAGCCTGTTATCCATGTTGTAAAATTAAGTAGTTGGTTTATAGTTTATGAGGTGTATCAAATATAATATTTTTTTAAATATTGTAGCTAAAACCTCAACAATTTATTTAAGATAGCTGTATTTTCAGCTAAAAGATAACGGAATTTGTTCGAATGGGTTGTTTTCGTAATTGCATAAGTAGTAACCAATCGGTTGTCCTAACTAAATTTATTGGTTTGGGGATGCTCTTGTTGTTCTTTTGTGGAAATTTGCATTCGGCTATCCGGGAGAATGAAAAAACAAAGGTTCGTTTTTTAATGGTTTATGAAACAAATAAACCGTTGGAAGTGGAAAGAGTGGTACTGTATAACTCCAAAACAAAAGAATTTTACGCTCCGGAAGATTCCCTTGTACTACTATTTCGAAAAGGGGCAGCATTACCTGATACCATTGGTTTCAGGACATCGTGGAAATATCCCGGTTATCTTAAAATGAAAATAAAATTTAGCGATCGAAAACGGGTTAGTAACATCTTCCAGTATTCATCTGGTCGATCTGCGTGGAACGTGTTTGTTGAAGATGCCGAACTAAAGGTGAAGCCCAAGCCGGCAGGTGATAACTTTAGAAGCAGAAATTCGTTAAAAGGCGTTGTTTTAATTTTACAGACAGTGCTTGAGATGCTTCTGGCACTGCTGATATCGCGAATTATGGGTTGGCCCCACGTTATTGTGCCAATGGTACTGGTAGCCAATATTGCGGCTTATCCGATTTATTTACTTGGTTTCGACAATATTTTGTATCGCGAATTGTCCGTTTTTTTTATCAAATCAGTAGTAATGGTGCTTGTCGGGGTCCGAAAAGTGTCGGTATATAAGATAGTTGCCCTAGCCGTCGTCCTTACTTTAATCGGTTTTGGCTTTAAAGAATTTTTGTTTTTTGTCGGACAAATTTTGTAACTAGTATTAGGTTTATTTATAGGTAGTTACTGTTTGTAATTGAAACGATTAAAAATAGAAAGTTATCGGTAAAATAATTAAAAAAATGAGCCTAACAAAAGGTGGTTTTATATAATTTTGCCTTCTTATAAAAAACAGGTTGTTAATCGATTTATTTTCAGTTTAAACCTGAAGGCAAACATTTAAAATATATTATAATTATGTCATTACGTTTTATTACAGCCGAAGAAGCGGCTTCTTATGTTAACCACGGAGATAATGTAGGGTTCAGCGGTTTTACGCCTGCCGGAGCTCCCAAAGCTATCCCTACGGCGATTGCCGAAAGGGCCAAAGCTGAACATGCAAAAGGAAATCCTTTTAAAATTGGGATGTTTACCGGAGCTTCTACCGGCGATTCTCTCGACGGAGCCTTGGCTCGTGCTGAAGCTATTGCCTTCCGTACTCCTTACCAGTCAAACAAGGACCTGAAATCGTTGGTTAATGCCGGCGATACCGTTTATTTCGATATGCACCTTTCGCAATTGGCGCAAGAGCTTCGTTACGGTTTCCTGGGTAAGATAAATGTTGCTGTTATCGAAGCATCAGATATTACCGAACAAGGCGAAATTGTACCGACTACCGGAGTTGGTATTTTACCTACCATTGCCCGTTTGGCCGATAAAATTCTTATTGAGCTTAATCATAAACACCCTAAAGCTCTTCGGGGAATGCATGATATTTATGAGCCGCTCGATCCTCCTTACCGTCGTGAAATTCCTGTTTTTTCGGTGAGTGACCGTTGCGGGTCGGAAGTTCTTAAAGTAGATCCTTCCAAAATCATAGGTGTGGTTGAAACAGACCGTCCTGATGAAGTGGGTGGTTTTGCCCCGGTTGATGCCGTAACTGCCAAGATTGGCGAAAATGTAGCAAACTTTCTTGCTGGGCAAATTAAAGCTGGTATTGTTCCTAAAGAATTCTTACCTATCCAATCCGGAGTAGGAAATATTGCCAATGCTGTGCTGGGTTCGCTGGGAGCTAACCCCGATATTCCTGCCTTTAAGATGTACACCGAGGTTATTCAGGATGCCGTTATCGGCCTGATGAAAGATGGCAATGTTACCTTTGCTTCCGGTTGCTCGTTGACAATCAGTCCGTCCGTTTTGGAAGAAGTATATGCTGACCTCAATTTCTTCCGCGATAAGTTCATCCTCCGTCCACAGGAAATATCCAACAACCCGGAAGTTGTGCGTCGTTTAGGACTTATTACCATCAACACTGCACTCGAAGCCGACATTTTTGGAAATGTTAATAGTACACACGTACTCGGTAAACAGATGATGAATGGTATTGGGGGATCGGGCGATTTTACACGTAACAGCTTCTTCTCTATCTTTACCTGTCCGTCGGTTGCCAAAGGCGGAAAAATCAGTGCCATTGTTCCCATGGTTAGCCATATCGACCACAACGAGCACTCGGTTAATGTGCTTATTACCGAACAGGGTATTGCTGACCTTCGCGGAAAATCTCCGGTACAAAGGGCTCAGATTATTATCGAGAACTGTGTACATCCCGAATACAAACAATTGTTGTGGGATTATGTTAAGCTTTCCAATAAGGTATATACTCCGCAAACGCTTTCTGCCAGCTTTGGGATGCATATTAATTTTGCTGAAACCGGCGATATGCGTACAACCAATTGGGGCAATTTTATCCGGTAGTAATAATGATACAACAATAAAAAAAAACCGCAGCCATCAGGTTGCGGTTTTTTTTTATTAAATAATTTGATCATATTATTTGGATTCAACGGGTTCTGCGTGAATCGTTATTTCCAGGTTTTTAATTTTTTGCTTTAAGTCGTCTTCAACTTCATCGCATAAATCGTGAACTTCTTTTAACGACAGGTTTTCCGGTAGTTCAAGATGAAGGTCTGCAAAACGGTAGTGTCCGGCTTTACGTGTTTTTAAATCGTGAAATTTCAGCGATTTGTTTTTAAGTGAATTGTAGATAATTTGAAGTTCGTTATCCGGCATGGCAGTATCTAATAACGGGAAATACGCATTCTTTAAAAGGAAATATGCTTCGCGAAGAATGAACAAAGCCACGAGGATAGCTACCACCGGGTCGAGATAATACAGTCCTGTCAACCAAATCAGTAAAAGCCCCAAACCTACGCCTGCCGACGTGTAAACATCTGTTTTTAAATGCAGAGCATCGGCTTCGAGCGCAATGGAATCAGTCTCTTTGGCAACTTTATACAATTGTTGGGAAACAATAAAGTTTACCGCAGCCGAAACAAACATTACAATAAAACCCAAACTGAGAGATTCTACGGGTTGTGGGGCGAGAATTTTTTTAGCTGCTTCAACGATAATCCATACTGCGGCTATGAAAATTAAAATAGCTTCGATAACCCCCGAAACATTTTCGAATTTTCCATGTCCGTAAGGATGTTGTTCATCGGCAGGGGTGTCGGAGATTTTGACCGAGAAAAAAGCAACCACCGAAGCAATCAGGTCCATGCAGGAGTGAATAGCTTCGGAGATAATACTCACCGAACCGGATAATATTCCTACGATTACTTTAATGACGATAAGAAAAGAATTGGAAAAAACGGAAAGCCGTGCAATTTTAACTTTTTTGTTCATCTCTGGATAATTTTGACGTGCAAAAATAGTTCTATTTGATGTATTTTCAGAAGGCTGACAAAAAAGTTATTACCAACTTATTACCGGCATAATAATTGTGCGCTCCGGATTTGTGATTTAACAGGAATACTAATTTGTTACATTTACAGTTCAAAAATCTAACAAACATGACTTATTTACCTTTAGAAAACCGCTACCAGCAAATGACTTATAAACGTTGCGGAAATAGCGGAGTAAAGCTTCCGGCCATATCGTTGGGGTTATGGCATAACTTTGGAGGGGTCGACCTGCTCGAAAATTGCCGTGAAATGCTTTGGAAAGCTTTCGATTCAGGCATTACCCATTTTGATCTGGCTAATAACTATGGACCTCCTCCGGGGTCGGCCGAAGAAACCTTTGGGCAGATTCTTAAAAAAGATTTTCAGGGCTATCGCGACGAAATGTTTATCTCCACCAAAGCCGGATATACCATGTGGCCCGGACCTTATGGCGACTGGGGGTCTCGTAAATATTTAATTTCGAGCCTTGACCAGAGCCTTAAACGGATGAATCTCGAATATGTTGATTTGTTTTATTCACACCGTCCCGATCCCGAAACTCCGATTGAAGAAACCATGATGGCTCTCGACCAGGTGGTTCGTCAGGGAAAAGCTCTTTATGTCGGGATTTCGAATTATAAGCCCGAACAGGCCGAACAAGCCATAAAAATTCTTAAAGAACTGGGAACGCCCTGTCTCATCCATCAGGCTAAATATTCGATGTTTGAACGTTGGGTAGAAGGCGGATTGCTCGATTTACTTGGGAATACCGGCGTCGGGCTGATTGCTTTTTCGCCACTGGCACAGGGTATGCTCACCAACCGGTATCTGCATGGTATTCCCCAAGGATCGCGTGCCAGCAAGGCTGCTTTTCTGAAGCCTGAGATGATTACCGATGAACGGCTGAATAAAATTCGTCAGCTTAACGATTTGGCTATTAGTCGCGGACAAACTCTGGCTGAAATGGCCATTGCGTGGTTGTTAAAGGATAAACGGGTAACTTCCGTTTTAATTGGTGCCAGCAGTGCCGCCCAACTCGACGATAACCTCAAAGCCCTGAATAACCTCGACTTTTCCGGTGAGGAACTGAAAACAATTGAACGTATTTTAGCCTAACCGGTTTTACGGAAAAGTCTTTAAATGTGAAGACGCAGTGTTGCAACATTTATTTCTTTGTATCACTGCGTCTTCTTCCGTTTATAATTTGGGAAATATAGACCCGTAAATTGATATTATGGGCTTTCTTTTTTTTTGACAAACATTAGTATTTTTTTGACCAACGTGATGGTTTTTTTTGCATTTTTGAGCCGGTAGGCAATGCCATTAACATTTACCGGAATATGAAGTTTTGCACCTTTTTTGGCCTTCTTATTTTAACTTTTTCAGGATTAAATGCTCAGCAACTTGCTTTTCCCGGAGCAGAAGGTTTCGGACGGTTTACCACAGGTGGCCGTGGAGGAGTAGTTTACGAAGTAACCAACCTTAACGATTCGGGAGCCGGAAGTCTGCGGGCTGCAATACAGGCCTCAGGAGCACGTACCGTAGTTTTTCGTGTTTCGGGAAATATTGAACTGCAATCCAGAATAACCATAAGCAACGGCGATATTACCATAGCCGGTCAAACTGCACCGGGCGACGGTATCTGCCTAAAGAATTACGAGCTGATTATCAGTGCCGACAACGTCATCGTTCGCTATATCCGTGTCCGTACCGGAAATCAGGTACAGACGGGTGAATACGATGCCGGGTGGGGCCGCGACCATAAAAATATCATCATCGATCATTGTTCGTTTAGCTGGGCCAACGACGAGGTGGCCAGTTTTTACGACAATACCAATTTTACCATGCAGTGGTGCATCATCAGCGAAAGCTTTTATCATTCTACCCATCCCAAAGGCGATCACGGCTACGGAGGTATCTGGGGTGGGATGGGTGCAACGTTTCATCATAACCTGATCGCTCATCATACCAGTCGTAACCCGCGTTTTTGCGGAGCCCGCTACCATACTTCCACCTATACTACCGAGCTGGTTGATTTTCGGAATAACGTGATTTATAACTGGGGCTCAAATAGTGCTTATGGAGGCGAATACGGTCAGCAAAACATGGTAAACAATTATTTTGAACCAGGTCCGGCTACCAAAACTGGAAAATACCGGTACCGCATTGTAAACCCTTCCGATACCAAGGCTGATACGCTGAGTAAATGGTATATAAGCGGAAACTATGTGGATGGCAATGCTGCTGTTACTGCCGATAACTGGAATGGCGGTGTCCAACCCGATCTTACAAGCATTCCGGTTACATCATTTAAGGTCACTTCGCCATTTAACGTGGCTCCCGTGACTACCGAAACGGCTCAGGAAGCTTTCGTGTCGGTGCTAGCTAAGGCAGGCTCTTTTCTGCCCAAACGCGATACCGTTGACGGACGTATTGTTGACGAAACCCGCAAAGGTATTGTGAACTTTGGTGGTGCTTATGGCCCTGGTAAAGGTATTATTGATAATGTGGAGCAGGTTGGCGGCTATCCGATGTTAAAAAATGTCACCCCTCTTGCTGATTCCGACCACGACGGGATGCCCGATGTCTGGGAAACAGCTCACGGCCTTAACCCCAACGACCCTTCGGATAGAAATGGCGATAAAAATGCTGACGGTTATACCAATCTCGAAGATTATTTAAACAGTATCAACGAGCAGAGTTACCTTACCGGATTAAAAACAGTTCAGTCTTACGATTTTAAAATAAATAGTTTTCCAAATCCATTTGTCCAAAGTACCACGGTGCTGTTTGAGGTTAAGGAAAAAAGCAAGGTTTTTGTAGCAATTCTTAATATGCAGGGCAAACAGCTTAAAGTATTAATGAACAACGAACTGCTTGCCGGACAATACCGCGTGGAATGGAACGGTACACGAACCGATAATAAAATGGTTTCGCCGGGTATTTACCTGTGTAATATTCAGATTGGTAATGAGAAAGTGGCCCGCGAATTACTGTTGGTAAAAGAATAGCCCGAAGTTTAAACATCCCGCTGAAATTTATAATTGTTCTATCGGTACATTGCCTCATTGGTATATTGTCCCTATCTTTGCCGATAAGTAAAAATTCCCCAGTTACCTGATATTTATGAAGTTTAGCAGAATATTTATTCAATTCATTACCCCTTTTTTTCTTTTAGGTTGTAATGGAGGGGCTAAGCCCCAGTCCCAGACATCATCCGGAGTTTTGCATTTAAAAACGAAATCGGACAACTCCTATGTGACAGATTTTGAAAAATTTGTTCAAAATACAATGGCCGAAACGCATATTCCGGGCGCAGCCATTGCCATTGTTAAGGATACAAACATTGTGTTGCTGAAAGGCTATGGCGTGAAAACATTCGGAACCACCGATTCCGTTGATGCGCATACGGTTTTTAGGATTGCATCCGTGTCAAAGGGGTTTGCATCAATGTTGGCCGGTATTCTTGTTCAGGAAAAGTCATTAAACTGGGACGATAAGGTGGTAAAATACCTGCCATATTTTAAATTAAAGGATGAAGCTTCAACAAATCGACTTACGATACGTCATATACTCAGCCATACTTCAGGACTTCCGGTGCATACTTTTACCAATAAAATTGAAGAGGGCGTTCCTTATTCGGTGCTGAAGTACAGCCTTAGTACCGTAAAGCTTGCATCTCCGGTAGGCACATCGTTTGCTTACCAAAATGTTGCATACAGTCTCATCAGCGATATAGCCCAGGCTTCTACCAAAAAGACGTATGAAACATTACTTCGTGAAAAAATATTTAAACCGTTGGGGATGATTGATGCTTCGGCGAGTTACACCGGCCTTAAAACTTCTAAAAATCTGGCATTACCACACGTCCGCCGCGATTCGACAAAGTATCGCCTCATTAGTAATACTCCCGAGTATTATTCGGTTTTACCGGCTGCCGGTGTAAATGCCAGTATCTCGGACATGGCAAAGTGGCTTGTTGCCTTATTGGGCGGACGAACGGACGTTATCTCTGCCAAAACATTAAGCGAAATCTATAAGCCGGAAATTAATACACCCCGGAGACGGAAATATGAGTTTTACCGTTGGCCAAACTTAAAAACGGCTTCATACGGCTTGGGATGGCGCGTGCTGAATTACAATGGTGAAACCCTCATATATCATGGCGGTCATATAAACGGTTACCGGTCGGAGGTTGCTTTTTGCCCGTCCGAAAGGGTAGGGGTTGTTATTCTGACAAATGCTTCGGGTAAGCTGGCAAACGACGGTGTTGAGATGTTTTTTGATGACTATTTTGCTTCCCAAAGAGCTTTGGATAAGCAGTGATATTTTGCGAAATTTAAAATCAGTCCAATTAAGAGGCCTGGGAGGAGATAGATTTTATAATCCGGTATTTCTTTAATACCTTTAAATACTTTAAGCTTTAATCTATGGACGAAAAGTTAATTCAAGCCGAAGAGGCCATTAATCAGCAAATTGCCAAAATTGATAAGATTCTGGATAAAATAGGAACCTCCGGTCAGCAATTCCAAGATTTCCTGAGGGAAGAAAAAGTTAAACTATACGGAATGCTCCAGATATACTGGCTAGTTGGTGGCGAAGGTTTTGAAAAATTCAAAGTTGACCACCACTAAGGGTTGTAGATCTTATTTTTATAATAACCGGCTTGATGTTTAAAGGTAAAAAGGTATTGGTTTATGCCCTGGTGGTATTATCGATGATTTTCTGGAGTTTCTCGTTTATTTGGTATAAGGATGTTTACCTTTATTTACAGCCTTTTACAACTATATTTTCGAGATTGGTTCTTTCCGCAATATTGTTGTTTGCGTTTTCAAAACTGAGTGGCAAACTACAAAAAGTGAAAGCTTCGGATGCTAAATTCTTTCTGCTACTGGCCTTTTTTGAACCGTTTCTTTATTTTATTGGCGAGAGCCTTGGGATGCAGTTTGTAACTCCAACCACTGCGGCTGTTATCATTGCACTGATACCGCTGTTGGTTCCTGTGTTGGCTTATTTTTTACTTAACGAACGGTTGCTTATTAAAAACGTTGTTGGTATTGGTATTTCGTTCTCAGGTGTTTTGCTGGTGATTACGAACAGCAACCTCGAATTTAATGCTTCGTTGAAAGGTGTATTGCTGATGTGTCTGGCCGTATGTGGCGCGGTTTTCTATACCATTGTCCTGAAAAAGCTGACCTCGAAATACAATCCGTTTACATTGATTTCGTGGCAAAATGCTATTGGAGCGGCCATGTTTCTTCCGTTGGTGTTGATTTACGACGTGCAGGGCTGGAACGCTTCCATGTTGTCGGTAAATGCCTTTATCCCTGTTTTAAAACTTGCCGTTTTTGCATCTTCGGTGGCGTTTCTTTGCTATACCTACGGAATTCAAGTGTTGGGCGCCGTTAAGTCGAACATCTTTACCAACCTCATACCCGTGATTACGGCCGTATTATCGTTTTTCCTTCTTAACGAAAAGCTGCTGCTCCATAACTGGATAGGCATAGCAATTGTTATTGGCGGATTGGTGCTCTCGCAGATTAACTCAATGCGAAAGCCTCGTTAAGATATTACTGCCCTCCCTAAGCATATTTATTTAGTCTTTCCCCAATATTGATTTCGCCGCATAATTCCCCATTGAGAAACAACCCTGAAGTAGAAAACCTCCCGTAGGGGCATCCCAATCAAGCATTTCACCAATGGTGTATATCCAGGGGTATTTCTTCAACGAAAAGTCCTCATTTACTTCTTCCGGTTGGATTCCGCCAATCGAAGAAATGGCTTCTTCCACTGGCCTTAACGAGTCAACCGGAATGGCCAGTTTTTTTATGCTACTGATAAACCCGGTAACTGACAGAAAAATATCTTTATTGGTGTAGGCTTTTATAAGGGCTAGCTGAACGTTATTTAAATTGAATAATTGACCATAATCCTTTGTCTTAATATCTTTTCCTTTTATTTTTTGCAAAAGTTGCTCCTCGGTATTCGACGGTTTAAAATCGATATAAATATATGCCGGCTTATTTGTGTTAAGCATATTACGTATTGCTGGCACCAACGGATAAACAGCATTGCCTTCCATGCCGTAATTTGTAATGAGGGCTTCGCCTTTCACTTCAGAATCGTTGGTAAATAGTTTGATATTTTTAATAGGTTTTCCGGCATGGCTTTGCCTTAAAGCCTCCGGCCAGGATATGTTAATGCCACAATTGGATGATTGAAAGGGATGGGTTGCAATACCCATGGATTCAAAAATAGCTCGCCAGGAACCGTTTGAACCCGTTACAGGCCACGAGGCCCCTCCCAATGCAAATAGGATGTAATCTGCTTCGAGCTCTATATCTTTTCCTTGATTTTTAAGTGTAACGTGCTTATGATTATCAAACCCTGTAAATTCGTGCTGTGTATGAAATTGTACGCCCTGCTTCATTAGCTTTGTTCTAATCTTGTTCAGAACATCGATAGGCTTGATGCCTTTCTCCGGGAAAACCCTGCCACTAGAGCCAACGAACGTAGGAATATCCATCGCGGAAAGCCATTGACGAAGAGCTAAGGGGTCGAAAAGCGATAATGCTTTGTTCATAAACCCGGCAGGCGAATATTTACTTGTTAAATCCTCTCCTTGTACGCTATTAGTCAGGTTAAAACCGCCTTTACCGGCTAACAGAAACTTCTGTCCAACGTTTTTTTCTTTATCGTATATAGATACATCGTAAGTAATACTGAGCGCATCGGCAGCCATTAAACCAGCCGGCCCACCACCAATAATGATAATTTTTTTTCTTTCCATTTACAAGTGTAAGGATTTTTGAGATTTATGAAACCCTTAAGGAACCTCGAAATCCTCTAACCGCATAGTACGATTCTGCGCCGTTGTGATACACGAATACATGATTGTAGCGCCGATCACAAAAGAGTGCGCCGCCGAGTTTTCTGATCTCAGAAGGTGTTTTTATCCAGCTCGATGTTTTGGTATCAAAATTTCCAAGTTCCTGCAACGCTCGATATTGTTCTTCTGTTAAAAGTTCAATGCCCATGGCTACGGCCATATCAATGGCGCTATTTTCCGGTTTATATTCTTTTCTTGACTCCAGCCCTTCGCGGTCGTAACAAACACTTCTGCGGCCTTTAGGACTTTCTGCAGAACAATCGCAAAAGATGTATTCGTCCGTTTTTTCGTCATAACCAACAACATCTGGTTCTCCGCCAGTTTTTTCCATTTCATTGAGCGACCACAGCTTTTCAGTATTAGCTTCCAGCTTTGCTTGTAGTTTAGCCCATTCAAGACTTTTATGGCGGTTCATATTTTTCTCAAAACGGACTTTTAATGTTCCAATTAGTTCTTCACGTTTTTCTGGTGATAACTCCTTTTTATTTTCCATTTTGGCAATGTTTGTTTTACCGTACAAAGGTCAATAATATTCGTTAAAAAGAGGTTTTTATGAATACAAAAATTAATAATTGTGCCGATAGTGGAAGCTACCGGCACATTAAGTTTCTATACTTTTCAAGACGTATTTTTTGAATCTTAAAGTTTTCCCTTAGCTTCGACTGCTGTAACTGTTTTGCCCAAAGCTCCAAATTCGTGCAAATCACCAAATACTTCGATCCTAATGGATTGGTCTAAGCCGCCTACTCGTACAGGTTCAAAGCCGTTGTCACGAATTAATAGTTCAATGTCTGCATTAATACTGGTATCATCTGTAGCATAGAATAATACTGCGGCTTCCGGTTTTTGAAAAGCTGCATTTGCAAGAGAAGCTGCACTTAAAGTTCCCAAAGCTTTTGCCAATTTTGCACCTTTAGGTAATGCCAGTGAAAGGATTTGACCCGCCGATTCTTTTTCTCCAATGATTTTCTTGAAACCGCCCTTGTCATCAAGCGCAATTGGGTTGGATGGGTCGATAATGATTTTCCCCTTCAATTCCGACTCATATTTTGACAATAGTTCTTTTATGGCATCGAACCAAACAGACAATATAATAATGTCAGCTTCTTTAATTGCAGCATCTATTTCAACCGCAGTTGCAAGATTTCCTAATTGTTGAGCCAATGATTTTGCAGCTTCTGGTTTTCTGCTTGCAAGGATAACGGGACGATTACCTTTTACGAGGTTAGCGGCAACAACTTTTCCAATGCTGCCTAAGCCGATTACGGCTACTTTTGACTTTGTTGACATACTATTTCTTTTTTGTGGTTAATAAATAAATTTAACAATGCAAATGTCGTTCGGAAAGAGGCCTTTCCCCAATGAACTACATTAAGAAATAGTATTGATGTAGTTTAAGCTTTTGGCTTGCTGCGGTTGTTTCGTATGCGGCTAAGAAATTCGGGTGTAATGCCTAAAAATGCGGCTATCTGGGTTTGCGGAAGCCGGTTTGATAAATGTGAATACATGTGCATAAAAGAAAGGTAACGTTCTTCTGCCGTTGAACTTATGTTTTGCAATAAACGTTCCTGAAGCAATATAAAACTGTTTTCTATTAGAACTCTGAAAATACGGTCAAACTTTGGAGCTTGTTTGTACAAGGCAATAAGATTGTCGTAACTGATTTGCAGCACCATTGTATCTTCTAGTGCGTCAATGTTTAGCTTAGATACCTTTTGTCCGTGAAAACTGCCAAGGTCTGTAAGCCACCCATTTTCTGTAGTAAATTGTATAATATGCGCATTGCCTTTGTCGTCTATTTTATACATGCGCAGGCAACCCCGAACTACAAAATTGAATTTGGTGCAAATGTCGCCCTCCTGCAATACATATTGTCTGTTGCGATAAAGGCGTGGCTGAAAACTCTCTATAACAAGCTGGTTTTCTATTTCATTTAATGGAATAAGCCCATTAAAATATTCAAGTAAGGGTTCTATGGAAGCCTGTAATAAATCTTTTTTCATTTACACCTTATTACTAATGCCTTGGTAAATTTAAAATTATTCGGCGAATAGTTGATTATTAGCGGCAACAGTTTGTTTTCAAGCAATAATCGATTTGCAAAATTTTCAGCAAAGGTTAACGCTATATTATTGTTTAATAAACAAATTGCTGAAGCTTGCTTCCGGGTTGCTTATTTTTAAAATATACACCCCATTACCCAGATTATTAACCGGTATCTTGATATTTGTTTCCGTTGGATTTGTTTTTACCGTATAAACAATTTTGCCAGTCAAGCTGATGAGTTTTATATCATACTTTCCGGGATGGTTTAACTGGATATTAAAATTGTCGGATGCAGGATTGGGAAAAAGCTTAAAAATATAAGACTCCTTGATAGGGATGGAATTTCTTATTTGATAAGTTACGGATGGATTTGTCAATATCTTATCATTACTGAGACTACTAAGATATGTCATATCATTACAATGAGACATGTCACTCCGATAGAAATAGTACGTACAGCCCGGAATAATTTTATTGGTTGGTTTAATGCAATATTCTATTTCTGTTGTTCCTCGAAAATAGATAGAGGTTTCTAAATCCAATGCAGTCGGACAAAAGATTAGCCCCGACTTATAGTTTACAGTATCAATTTGTGAATTATAAGTCAGTTTACTTTTTAATTGTTTTGTGGTGGTATCCAAATGCGCTACAAAATTACTATTTGCGTAGGTGAAAGGATTGGATGTTCCTCCAACTCCCCACTCATAAGTACTATCCTTAATTATTGAATAGCATTTTAAAAAGCCTAACCAGGTTTCGCAATCATACGTTACATTTTGTAGTTTATATCTTAGCCTTAATACTTTGGTGGTATCATCGATAGTAATTCCTGTTGTATCTGGTGCCATCCATGTAGCATTCTTTTCGTTTCCATTATCGTTTCTCCAGCGCCAGCTCGACTCAATGTAAAGCCCGGCAGCATATGAGTGATTGATGATGAATGTGAAAAAAATGAAAAGAAAGGTTAATTTTTTCATGGGTATGTTTTTCGGTTCTGCTTTTCTGTCGTTTAGTAAAGCCTGGCATTGTACGATTTAATAGTATTTGTCAATCCCGCCAAATCCTGAAATAAGTTTGTTGTTATGTGTTTTTTGAATAAAGTTTGTTAGTCGTTTGGTAAATTTTTCGGGTCGCTTTCTTGCACTATCAATGAATGCAATTCGTATTCGTTTGTACGGCTCTGAAAATTTTATATAGTTATTCCAAGCTGTTTTGTCTTTTTTAATTTCATCTAAAATGTCCAAAGGAAAAACATACTCTTTTGAAATAATTTCCTGAACAGTTTTAAGAAAGGAATGATGAACTAGATTATTTTCGACTAACCATTTCAGTCGTTCTTTATTGGGCTGCGAATAACTGCTCTTAGATTGTCTTGGAGTAAACCGCTGAATTGTATGGTCTTTGTCGAGGGTTTTATTGGTGCTGTCAATCCAACCAAAACATAAAGCTTCTTCAATCGCATCATTGTATTGAATGCGTTGTTCACCAGTTGACTTTTTAGCATAAACCAACCAAACCTCATTCTCAATGTTAAAATGCTGCATAAGCCAATTTCTCCATTCAGTTCTTGTTTTTATGTTAAGTATCTTGTCAGTTGTCAATTTATTTCATTTATAAAGTTATTCAGAATTTCACTCAATTCTTTCGGTTTACTTATCATAGGTAAATGTTCACTGTCAAGTGTCACCACCTTTTGTGCGTTTAGATTTTTTATTATTTGCTTCTGGTGTAAATATTAAAATTTATCCTTTAATGCTTTCAAGATATTGGGTGAAATGCCACCAGAAATTATCTTGTTAACTGTCAAATATCCAATTATCTTTTCGTTTTTAACAATCATTGGTGGTGTAGAAGTAATATCATTAAAAGGACTGTAAGGGCTTATATCACTTCCATAAGTCCCAATATCATTCCATATGCTATTTGATGATATATCGCTGCCATAAGTTCCAATATCATTAAAAATTGAATTCGAGTTTATTTCATTAGTTAGTGTTCCTAAAAATGTTCTATCAGCGTCTTGAGCTATTATTGAAGCACCTCTAAGTGAATCAATAATTTGGGTATATTGATTATTTGTTGATTGACTATTCGAATTATTATTAGAATATCCATCTACATACACAGGAATATCTTTGAATTTATAATCTAAATGCTTGTTAATGCTGGCAATAGCGCAATCACCAAATCATTCATAGATATTAATGATTTCTCTGTATAAACGAGGTAATTTACAGTTCCTGTTTTTTTTATTTCTATTCTAACATCTGGAAAAGAAACATTATTTCCAGCTTGAATTCTAATATCAGGAAAGGAAACGTCGTCACTTGCTCTTACCGTTTTATCTGCTTGAAATTTAGATTTTACTATTACAAAGTCTGCTTTAGATTTAATATCTGTAACTCCAACTGTAAAATCATCAAAAGAAATGTTTTCTCCAATTTGAACTTTAATATCCGGAAAAGAAACGCTTGTTCCAATTTTCACGCTAATATCAGGGTGTGGCAATTCTTCATCAACATAGAAACTAATCTGTGAAAAAGCATTAAATGAAATAGTGATAGCTAAGAATGTTATGATTTTTCTCATAAAGATTCTCTGTTTATATAATGAAGGGGTGTAAAAAGTCATAACAAAACCCAATGGCGCGAAGCCACTACGATAAATGTTTGATTATGCCTTAGAATTCGATTGGCAGGCGTAATTTATTTTTTATTCCATTTGTATAATTTTTCAATTTCTTCATGTGTTAATATTCGATTATATATTAGTAGGTCATCTATTTCACCTTTGAAATTTTTATACCGACCATTTTCACTTTTTCCAATATATAAATCATATTTATTAGAATTGAAAACTAATGAATTATAACTTGCTTTTCCTCCTCCAAAGTAATCAATATATTCAGTTTCACTGAATGCAACTGCAGCAAATTCAAATTTTCTTTCTCCTCCTCCATTCCATTTAGTTAGTCCCAATATTGTCAGAAGCTCAATGCCTGGTTTATACTTTATTGCAAAATATAATTGAGAGGAATAATCCCGTTTTGACATTCCAAGTGTAAATCCTAACCTGGCTGTATCTGATTTAGAAATTATAGATTGCTGCAAAGGATCAGTTAAATCTTCACTATACCAAAAACATATCGTATATTTATTACCATTTAACAACTCAGAATTATCAATCTTAATGTAACTATTAATTCCATTAAAATGACAAGCTCTTTCTGGCTGGTCAAATCGATCTGAACTATAAGATAAATTATTAGCTATCCCATCTAATCCGTTTCCACTTGAGTCATTAGCATTTCCATTAAATGGATAGTATGCAACTAATCCCTCAGTTATAAAATCGTCATAATCAAAATAGCTTGTTGTTTTTACATTCCCTTGAGCTATCTCTTTTTCTTTCCCTTCCCCTTGAGCTATCTCCTTTTCTTTCTCTTTTTCGCATGAGCACATCAGGATAATTGACATCATAATGAATAAAATACTTCCAATTGTTTTCATAATTTATAATTAATTATTTGTCATTTCTTTAAATCTGATACAGCCTGTTCTAGTTGGCAACGGACAGGGCTGCAACGCTGGGGATGTCGTGGACGCTAACTTGTCACCCGAGCGAAGCGGTCTGACGGACACAGTTCGTAACCGCTGTATACGAGATCCGTACGTACAGTGGTGTGAGAGGCTTTCCCCGTTAGGATTTACTGACGGGGCAGTCTACTCGATTGCTCTTTATTTAATAATCATCATTTGTTACACTAATATAATTAAATCCCAAACTACTCTTATATAAACACAAATCAATTTGTTGTCCTATAGCTATAGAGTCCCAATAGTTAAAATTACAAATCAATCTTTGTGAATCGCCATTAATATCCACAACTAATGTGTTAATCTCAGGACTACGAAAATGTGCTTCTTTTCTATATTTATCAATCACAGCAAATCTATCACATTTATCTATGGTTGATAATCTCTGATTAAGATATGATCCTCCTAATATAAAAACCCCAATAAATCCAGTTGATATAAAAACAGGCGGAAGCCAATAATCTTTTCTCATCCTTTTATTTACTGCAATATATGGTTTAAGTTTAATTGAAGAATAAATCCCAAGACATAATCCTACCCCACCAGATATAAAAACAAATAAATAGGGATTATAATAATTTACAATCTTATGAATCCCAATTATCGAGGTAAATATGCCTACGAAAACAGATAGCAAAACAGAAATTGCTATTATAATTGGAGGCTTCTTTTCATCAGAATTTTTTATCATAATCTAACTTCTTGTTGTCTTTTTACGGCTTGCAGCTAACGGTGGGTGTATGCGCCGTTAGGGAAATCGTGGACACTTTCCTATCCACCGTTACAAACTTTGCCAGCGAGTGATGCACTTGGCATACCAATTAAACCCCAATATTTTATACCGCGTGTTGTAGCCCGTTTTTTATTTTATCTTTCAAATCGCTGTCAATTCTTTTTATCACTAATGTAATCAAATTACTATAAGCAGAATCAATGAAATCAAGTTCTAAGTCAGCACCATTATCCCTAATACTTTCGCATTGGGCAATCCGTGAGTCATGGAATTGTTTAAAACCTTTGGTTTTGAGTGTAAAGACCGTTGGTGTCAAATACCTTGATTTTCCAAAAACTTTTGTCTTGCCAATCACTACAAGATAATCAGAATCCAGAATCAAATCACAATCATTAAATGAATAATTCGTTTGATATAGATTTAAATCAAATTTATTTTTCTTTTTTAAGATGTCAAAGTTCTTAAACCAAACTTTTATATCAGCATGAAATTCTGAAGAATCAGTCGTGTATGATTTAATCATCTGCTTTGCTCTATTTTCAAGCGAAGAGAAATAAATCCTATAAAAGATAATCGGAAATGATAAAACTAAAATCGCTAAAATTATCTGAATGACCATGCTATTGTCTTTTTTTAAAATGGGCTACAACATCCCTGTAATCGTATTATGATTATATCCGCATTATCTAAAGAAAGAACCTTTCGGTAAAATGATCATAAAAAATGAGGTAAGCTTTCATAGGGATGTATAGCCGTTGTAATGTTCGTTTAAAATTGCGCAAAACGCACAGTTGTTTGCAACGCTAATTTAGCGTTCTTTTTAAATATTGTTTATCATTTGGGTAAAAAATAATAAATGGTTAAACAAATTTTTATCGGTTGCAATTACAGAACGCAGTTGGGAAATAATCGTAAGTAAACCGAAGACTGAAAAAGCAGTATTAAAAAAGTTCTATTGCTGGTTTGTAATGCCGTATTGCTACCCTGCAATACGGCATTGTTGGTTAGCATAAGCGTATTGTAGGTTTACAATGCCGCTTCATAAACCTACAATTTGGCTTCGCGTACCTACAATTTGGCTTCGCGTACCTACAATTTGGCTCCGCATATCTACAATTTGGCTCCGCAAACCTACAATGCCGTTTCGCAAACCTACAATTTTGCTCCGCAGGTTGACTTGACCTAAATTAGCTTGACAGATTATTACTGTTTTTATAGAAGAGATAACAAACATAATTTATAATCCTGTTATCTCCAACTGTGTTTTATTTAATACGGATTTAATTAACCGTCTTACTGGCAAACTGCTGAT
>JAUZOO010000002.1 GCA_030706405.1 Bacteroidota bacterium
ACTGGCACAGTCATTGATAAACAGAGGATGAGATTTACTAAAAATCAAATAAAATTATATAAATATAATAAACATGGGTAAAATTATTGGAATCGACTTAGGAACAACCAACTCTTGCGTTGCCGTTATGGAAGGTAACGAGCCGGTTGTGATTGCTAATAACGAAGGAAAACGTACCACGCCTTCGGTAGTGGCATTTTTGGACAACGGGGAACGTAAGGTTGGCGACCCTGCAAAACGTCAGGCTATTACCAACCCCAAACATACTATTTTTTCGATTAAACGTTTCATGGGCGAAACCTATGACAAGGTTCAAAAAGAAATTGCCCGCGTTCCGTTTAACGTAGTACATGGCGAAAATAACACTCCTCGTGTACAGGTTGAAGACCGTAAATATTCTCCTCAGGAAATTTCGGCCATGGTACTTCAGAAAATGAAAAAAACTGCCGAAGATTATCTAGGACAGGAAGTTACCGAAGCTGTTATCACCGTTCCTGCTTACTTTAGCGATTCGCAACGTCAGGCAACTAAGGAAGCCGGCGAAATTGCAGGTCTTACCGTAAAACGTATCATTAACGAACCTACCGCTGCAGCCTTGGCTTATGGCCTCGACAAGAAGCATAAAGATATGAAGATTGCCGTATTCGACCTTGGTGGCGGTACTTTCGATATTTCCATCCTCGAACTTGGTGATGGCGTATTCGAAGTAAAATCGACCAATGGCGATACCCACCTCGGTGGCGATGACTTCGACCACATCATTATCGACTGGTTGGCCGACGAATTCAAAAGTGAAGAAGGAATTGACCTTCGTCAGGACCCGATGGCTCTGCAACGTTTGAAAGAAGCTGCCGAAAAAGCTAAAATTGAGCTTTCGAGTACCACTTCTACCGAAATCAATCTGCCTTACATCATGCCGGTTAACGGTATTCCAAAACACTTGGTTAAGACGTTAACCCGTGCACAATTCGAAAAGCTGGCTGATACCCTTATTCAGGCTACAATTGAACCTTGCCGTCTGGCTATTCGCGATGCAGGTCTTTCTACTTCCGAAATTGACGAAGTAATTCTCGTTGGTGGTTCTACCCGTATTCCTGCCATTCAGCAAGTGGTTGAAAAATTCTTCGGAAAAACGCCTTCCAAAGGTGTTAACCCCGACGAAGTGGTAGCCGTTGGTGCTTCAATTCAGGGTGGTGTATTAACCGGTGAAGTAAAAGACGTTCTTCTGCTCGATGTTACCCCGCTTTCGCTTGGTATCGAAACTATGGGTAGTGTAATGACCCGTTTGATCGAGTCGAACACCACCATCCCAACCAAGAAATCAGAAACTTTTACCACTGCTGCCGACAGTCAGCCTTCGGTTGAAATTCATATACTCCAAGGCGAACGTCCTATGGCTAAGGATAACAAAACTATCGGACGTTTCCACCTCGATGGTATTCCACCTGCACCTCGTGGCGTTCCTCAAATCGAAGTTACTTTCGACATCGATGCTAATGGTATCCTTCACGTATCGGCTAAAGATAAAGGTACAGGCAAGTCGCAGAGTATCCGTATCGAAGCTTCGTCGGGACTTAGCGATTCAGAAATCGAACGTATGAAGAAAGAAGCAGCTGCTAATGCCGACGCTGACCTCAAGGCCAAAGAACGTATCGACAAGCTGAATCATGCCGATAGCCTTATCTTCCAGACTGAAAAACAGCTGAAAGAATTTGGAGACAAACTTCCTGCCGACAAGAAAGGCCCTATCGAAGCCGCTCTTGGTAAACTGAAAGAAGCTCATAAAAATCAGGATATTGACGGTATCGACAAATATACTGCCGAACTTAACTCCGTATTCCAGGCTGCTTCGGAAGAAATGTACAAGAATAGCCAGGGACAAGGTGCTCCGGGAGCTGAAAGCCAACCTCAGGGTGGGGCAGGAGCTTCATCAGGCGCTAAGGATCAGGAAGTAACCGATGTTGACTTTGAAGAAGTAAAATAAACTAAATCAGGTTTTTATATAAAACGCCCCGGCAGATTTTGTCGGGGCGTTTTGCTTTGTTAACAAAGTAAATAGCCAATTGGTAAGACAATAAAAAGAGGCTGTCAAAAGTTATTAAGATTGGGCGGAATTGCAAATTCTGCTCTTAATATTCAAAACTATGCGTTCGGCTGGATTTTAGATTAAAAACCTCTGTTAAATGTAAGTTCCAATTTATCAGCCATATCATTATATTTTTTAAACTCTTCTATTTCTCCTAGTCTAAGTTTGAACGAAGCAATTTCTCTGTATTCAGTTGGCGACCCAACAAATCCCTGAGTAATGTATTGTTTTAATAAAACTCTTACAGTATCCAGTTTACCTCTGTTCATCGCACTTTCAATATCCGGGAGATTTACATACCTGTACTTCATGTTAATTTTCATGTTCTCATTTACGTTGAGGAATTCTGGATAATTGGTTGCACATCCAACTCTTTTACCGCCTTCGAGCAATATTGGCACAGAACTATTTCCATTTTCGTCAATGTGTGTGAGAAACAAATCGGAATAAAAGCTAAGACCTTTTGAGACAAATACAATCCATTTTCCATTAGGAGACCAGGAATGCCACGAATTCATTTGAGGTAAATTACATCTCAATTTTTTTGATTTTCCGCCATCCATGGAATGAATATATAAACAGCTTTCAGGGCGTAACATCATATAGTTGTTGGCCTGGCAGTAAACTAGCCATTTGCCATCATGGGATATGGCAGGGAAGAAATTGCTTTTTCCATTGTTAGATGCGCTTTCAATGGGTTTAGCCTGACCTCCTTTGCCATTGTTAAAGGGAATAGTGTACAGATCAAATTTCATGTCAAATTTTTCTTGAATAAATTGACTGATAATATGCTCATCATCCAGAATGCTTGTATAACGCTTTTTTCCTTTCGGATAAGGCAAGGCTTTAGCTCTGGCAAAAATGATGTTCTTTTCATCCGGAGTCCATATTGCATTCGTTTGTACATAGGCCATATCATTGGCACCAGGTAATTCTGTTAATTTTTTGGTTTGAGTGTCATAAATAGCCAGAACGCCATTAACCGGTACAAATAATTGAGAATAAGCTATTTTTTCCATATCCTCAAATTTTTGTGATATTACCCGGTCTTTAACGGTTGTAATAATATATCTTCCTGAAGGGGAAATCTTTGAAAATAGGCCAAACGTACTTTTCCCAATTAATTTGGACCACGACATGTAATTGTTCTTTTCAAATATCGTTTGGGTATCAATTTTAGCCACGAAATAGCCGCCTTTATCTCGGGTCACGGCATCAAAGTCAAGTGCAATAGTTTTTCCGTCGGCTGTGGAAGAATGGCAGTTGCCGCAAACCGGGAATTTATCTAAAACTTCATGGCGGGGATTTTGATAATTGCTGACATTATATGTTGAATAACAGGCTTCATCAATGTGAGCTTCCGCATATCCAAACGGAAGTGGTATTTGCCGGTAAAGAACAGGAGCCCCAACGGAGTCATTGGATATTTTAAGTTTAATTTTTCCTTTGGATGAAAAGTAAGATGTTTCTTTGGGGGAGTTTCTTTGTACCACGACTTCAATATTTTCGTATTTAGAAGCCTTCTTCATATTCTCCCATTCCTGTTTTGATGGTCTAAAATAATTTTTATCTACTACTTTGACCAGAAATTGATTATTGCCTTTTAAACTAAAGGTTACCTTCCACGATTGGGTTTGGGCGGATTTGTCTTTCCATATAATTGTAGGCGCAGAAAAATCATTTGGGAAAAGAGCATTGTTAAACGGGTAACTAATTCTGACCGACCTGTTGGTCAAATAGAGGTTCTTAATCATAAGTACGGCTATCACAGCTATAATGCATACAATCACAGTTATTGACATTATATAAATGCCCTTAGTTTTTCTCATATTTATTAAGGTTATTGTTAGTTCGTTCTGGGTGTAAACATAGAAAGATTTTCAGTATTTACTGAGTTGAAATCTGAAAAAACGCAAATAGAAATTGTACGTTCTTGACCAGGAAAACGGCCGATAATTATTCTTTGTAAGATTCCGTAACTCATGACCAAAATTGTTTTTACATCATGTTAAACTTGCTATTTTTGGCTGGTCTAAGGGATAGCCTTACGCATTTTTTATACTATTAGAATATGAGTGCTGAATTAAATGTAACTGAATATTCGTCAGAATATTATCTGGTAACAATGCCCAAAACAGAAGGCAACTTGACGGAGCAACTCGCAGAGTGTCTTTTACTGGTAAGCAATCAAATAAACGACGGTTCAGTACTGTTAAAGCAGGTTATTTTTATTGACGCAGCGGACAATGAAACTTTTTACCATTATCAGTCCCTGATTTTAGATTACTATAGGCAATCGGAATATAAAAAGATTCCCATAACAATAGTCGCCCAACCTCCTGCAAATGGTCAATTATTGTGTATTGAGTCGTGGATTAGTTCTGAACAGAATGCTCAAATTGAGTATAAAGAGTATAGCTCTATTCCTTACATAATCTATAGTACAAAATTTTATACCAAGCTGATCGTTGCCAATATTCAGCACAAACAAATTGTTTCGGACATTTACCAGCAAAGCCAGGAATCGTTTAAAATAGTAAAGGCCATTCTGGATATTGAGGATATGAAATTTTCAGATATAATCCGGCAGTGGAATTATATCGAAAATATTACCGAAACTACAGATGGCAGTCAGCATTATCAGATGTTTAACGATGTCCGGTCTTTGTTTTATGACCAGGATAATTTTCCTAATGGCTACCCTGCGGCTACCGGCATTGGTTCTGCTGCTGGAGGCCTGATTATTGATTTTATAGCATTAAAGCCTTTGGAGGGCTGTAAAATATGTTCGATAAAAAGTCCGGTGCAAAAAGATGCACACCAGTATTCGAAAGAGGTTTTGGCTTTTGGCCGAAAAGATGATAAATTAAAAGAAACGACTCCGAAATTTGAACGCGCTAAAGCTGTATCAACTAGTAAATTAAAGATATATATATCTGGAACAGCCGCAATTATTGGGCAGGAAAGTCAGGCGTCCGATAGCGCTTTTTTACAGACTAAACTTACCATTGAGAATATTTTTAGTCTGGTAGAAAAAAACAATATATCGGAGATATGCACAACAAGTGGCTTTCCAAAGCCGAGTTGTTTTAGGGTGTATATTAAAAATAAGAAAGATGCCTATTCGGTAAAAGAATGTTTTAAAAGCTTAATGCCAGACGCAAAGGCTGTTTATGTAATTGCCGATGTATGCAGGCCCGAGTTGCTGATTGAAATCGAGGGCGTTTGCATTTGATTTATATCCACACATATGTCATTGAAAGATTAACTGATTTTTTAAATTTCGATCTTTTATATAAAACACCTTGGTAGAATGAACCCTGCCGGGGTGTTATTGTTCTACTAAAAAAGAAATTTTACAAAAAACATGGAAAATAAAGCAATTTTTAAAAATATCATGCCCATTCAGGTGCGTTTTAGCGATGTGGACATTATGGGACACGTTTCCAATACGGTGTATCAGAATTATTACGATTCGGGCAAAGTTCATTACTTCGATAAAGTTCTGCCCGAGCTCGATTTTGATCAGATTGGTGTAGTTGGAGCTTCGGTAAAGATAGACTACTTAAAGCCTATTTTTATGAAAACCAAGATTTTGGTAGAAACCCGGGTGGCAGTTTTGGGACACAAAAGTTTTACCATGGAGCACCAATTGGTGGATGCATGCTCCAACGAATTATTATCAACCTGTACTGCTGTATTAGTCTGTTATGCAATTAAAGAACAACAGAGCCTTTCAATCCCGCAGAAGTGGCGGGAAAATATTCTGGCTTATGACGAGAATGTGATTGTAAAGTAGAAACTCCTGAAAGTTAAAGATGTTCAGAAGTATATATGCTTTATAGTCAGTTGTACGAAATGTCCAGAGATTTACCCTGTTTGAACGTTCCATCAAAAAGGGCGGCGGTGGGATAGTAGTATTTTTTGGAGATTATACGCGTTTTACCGCTAAACCCGTGTCTTAGGATAACTTTGAATGTTAAGGAGGCTTCAGTACCGTCAGTCCATAAATTATCAATATCGTCAAGACAGATAAAATGTAGCGTGTAAGATGCCTTTTTGTCTGTCTTTTGATATTTATTTAAATATAATATCTTATCTCTTAATAGCTTAAGTCTTGTTTTTCGGATGCAACCGTCGGATGCTCTTGCAGGTTGTTCAATATATAGAGCAGCATTCAAGTCGGTCATTTTAAAGAACCAGCTTTTATTAACCACTTTAATGCAGAATACTTTCTTCTTCTCTTTAGAGTTTGGGGCAGTAACCGTTTCGCGCGCAATTTTGGGTGATATTGCAATTTTAGGAGTTAATAAGAATCTTAAGATTTCAATGATTACCGCTAATATAACGAGAAGTGCAACTGTAACGGCAATCTGATTTCCAATAAAAAGTAAACGAACCATAACGTTGGTTTTAAAAAGTATAATCTAAGATACAATTCCTATTTTTAATCAACCTTAATTTTATATGAATAAAGCAAATTAAGGGATGAACGATATTTAATTTTACATATAACTATTAATTTATTGGTATTTAGTTATTTGATTTGAGTTATGTAGGTAATTCGCTGATAATAATAGCTGTAAGGTCTGGTTGAGCCGTTTTTGTATCCCTTGTTGATTTGAATAAAACAAACAAGCCTTCCATTGCTGAAAGGCTTGTAAATACTACTGAGATAAGATTGTTTTTATAATCCGGCCATGAGCTGTTTGAGTCTGGTTTCGGCTATTTTTAAGTTGTACTGGAAGTTAAGCAGCCGGGTACGCGAATCTTCATAGCTTTCCTGGGCCAGGTGTACTTCGAGCGACGTGGTTTGTCCATAGCGGAGGCGTTGCATCGAGATATCGAGGTTTTCACGGGCAAGGGTTACATTGTCCTTTTCGATGGTTAACAACTGTTGTTGATTTTCGTAGGCTGTCAGGGCGTTTTGCAACTGGACGTTAATCGCATTTTTGGTACTTTCGAGGCTATATTCGGCCGATTGTAGCTGAATACGGGCCACGCTCACCTGCCGTTTTACGTTTCCACCCTGAAATATCGGTATCGATACGCTTCCACCAATTAGCGGTCCCATGCTCCGATTTTCAAGTATTGAACCTACGGAATTGTTTGTTTTGGAAAAATTATATCCGGTATTAAGACTTACTTTAGGCAGATATAATGAATTAAATTCTTTCAGGCTCAAACGAGCAATATCCATTTCTTTTTGTGCCGTCAGAACGGATGTGTTGCTGGCATATAGCTTCTGTATCAGTGTCGTTTTATCGGGAGTGTAGTTTAACGGAATGGTGTCCGAAACATCGAAAAAGACAGAGTCGGCATTGCGGTTAAGCAGGAGTGACAGGCTCCTTTTGGATGAAAGAATTACTGTTTGTTGATTAATAGCATTTTCTTGATAAACATTTAAATCAATTTTAGCCTGTAACAGGTTTGTCTTTGCGGTGAGCCCGGCATCAAAACTGGTCTGAAGAATTTTTACGCGTTCTTTGTTGTAAGTAATTACTTCGTTTATAGACATTAACTGTTGTTTTTGCCTTACCACGTCGTAATAAGCAGCAATAACATTATAAACAGTTTGCTGTACGCGGTCTTTAAACAGCAGCTGACCAAGGTTTTCTATTTCGTTTAGTTTGTTTTTGGTAACGAACATTCTGCCACCATCATACACGGTCCAGTTAAGAGCTACCGAGGCATTAAGCACATTTGCCCGCTGACCATTATAGTTTACTATATTTCCGGAGGAGGGCTTTTGGCGGATGTCATTTAGTGCAAAATTGTCTCCTCCATTTACGGACAAAGATGGCAGCATGCCAGCGTTTCCGGCAGTGTTGTTTACCTTATCGATGGCAGCATCGTTTTGGGACAGAAGAATATCGTAATTATTTTTTAAGGCCAGCGCAACAGCATCATCGATGGAGAGTCTGGGCTGAGCCATTATTTCCGCAGAGATCATCAGCAGGAATAATGGCAAAACTATATTTTTATAAGACATGGATACGATCATTTTAAATTTTCAATCTCCGTGTTTTTTTTATCTAACTTATTGTCGGCAAATAAGATGTACATTACCGGAATGACGAATAAAGTAAGGATAAGCGCAAACGTTAATCCGCCAACAACTACAATACCCATAGGAACCCGGCTTTGAGCTCCGGCTCCGAGAGCCAGCGCAATGGGCAGGGCACCGAAGATGGTCGCCAACGATGTCATCAGGATAGGACGTAAACGGGCTGCCGCAGCTTCGAAGGCTGCTTCGGCCTTTTCCAAACCTGCTTTGCGTTTTTGGTTGGAGAATTCCACGATAAGGATACCGTTTTTGGTAACAAGCCCGATTAACATAATCATACCGATTTCGGAGAAGATGTTGAGCGTTTTACCAAAGATCCAGAGCGAGAGCAATGCCCCGGCAATAGCCAGCGGAACGGTAAGCATGATGATGAACGGATCTCGGAAACTCTCGAACTGTGCGGCAAGGATAAGGTAAATCAGCACTAAGGCAAATATTAGTGCGAATGAGATGTTTGAACTACTTTCTGCAAAGTCCCTCGAAGCGCCGAGTAAATCGGTATGGAACGAAGGATCGAGTACTTTTCTGGCAATTTTTTGCATTTCTTCGATGCCTTCGCCAAGCGTACGACCTTCGGCCAGCGACGCCGAAACCGTTGCCGATTTATACCGGTTAAAATGGAACAACGTAGGTGGGCTGCTGCTTTCTTCCATTTTTACCAGATTGTCTAGCTGAATAAGGTTGCCATTATTGCTCCGTACATAAAGCGAAACAATATCGGTAGGTTTGCTACGTTCGGGGCGGTCAACCTGTCCGATTACCTGGTATTGTTTTCCGTTACGGATAAAATAATCGTATCGTTTACCACTTAGAGCCAGTTGTAGCGTATTGGAAACATCGCTTTCGTTAACCCCTAGGTTAGTGGCTTTTAGCCTGTCAACAGTAAGATTTATTTCCGGTTTGTTAAATTTCAGGTTTACATCCACATTGCTGAATACAGAGTCTTTACGGGCTTCATCCAAAAATTTAGGCAACGCGGTTTGTAGTTTATCGAAGTCGAGCGTTTGGATGACAAATTGTACCGGCAACGCAGAGCCCGAAGCTAATGAAGTTGAAATGGTTTGCTCCTGATTGGCAATGACACGGGCATCAGGAATTCGCTTAAACATCCGTGTAAGCTTGTCGTAAATTTGTTGTTGGGTGAGTTTTCGGTCTTTCGGCTCGGAGAGAAACAGGTTTATTCCGCCGCCATTGGTTGATGTTGATCCAAATCCCTGTCCTGACCGGGAATATACCAAACGGGCATCCGGAACACTATCCATAACCCTGTCGGCAATACGGTTGATGACGCCGTCGGTATAATCAAAATCAGCACCTTCGGGTGTCGTTATCGAAACGCGCAGGTTACTGTGGTCTTCGAGCGGAGCTAATTCAGATTTAAGGTTTTTGCCGATTATAAAGATTAATGCAATACAAACGAGTAATATGCCGATTGACAACCATTTACGATCTATAAAATAGCTAAGTATTCGCCGATAACCTTTGTCAAGACCGGCAAAGAATGGTTCCGTAGCGTAATAAAAACGGGAGTGTCGGGCATGATTTCCGCCTAATTTAATGTTCAATACCGGTGTTAACGTAAGCGAAACAAATGCGGAGATGAGTACTGCTCCGGCCAACACGATACCGAACTCGCGGAAAAGCCGGCCTGTAAAGCCCTGCAGGAAAATCACAGGAACAAACACCACCGCCAACGTGAGCGAGGTAGATATTACCGCAAAAAAGATTTCGCGGGTACCGTGCAGTGCAGCTGTCCATTTATCCATACCTTCTTCAATCTTTTTAAAGATGTTTTCGGTAACCACAATGCCGTCGTCGACTACCAGACCGGTCGCAAGCACTATAGCCAGAAGGGTGAGTACGTTAATTGAGAATCCAAAAATATACATGATAAACAATGAGCCGATTAACGATACCGGAATATCGATGAGCGGCCGCAAGGCAATGATCCAATCACGGAAGAACAGGAAGATGATAAGCACCACAAGGGAAAGGGCTATAATCAATGTTTCAGATACGTCCTGAACTGATTGGCGAACAAACTTCGACTTATCGAAACCGATGCTTACCGACAATCCTTCGGGAAGAGTTTTTTGAATATCGTCAAAACGTTTGTAGAATTCATCGGCAATTTCAATGTCGTTGGCTCCTGGCAAAGGAACAATAGCCAGCGATATACCGTCAACGCCATTCAGTTTAACCCCGGCTTCATCGTTTTCCGGGCCCAATTGTGCATCGCCGATGTCGCTCAGTCGGACAATCTGATCGTTTGACTGTCGGATAATCAAATTGTTAAAATCTTCTTCAGTAACCAAACGGCCGTAGGTTTTAACAATAAGTTCGGTTGAGCTTCCGCGGATTTTACCTCCGGGAAGTTCAACATTTTCCTTAGAGAGTGCAGTGTAAATATCCTGTGCAGTAATATTGTAGGCTGCCATCTTGTCGGGGTTTAGCCACAACCGCATAGCCGGTCGTTTTTGTCCGAAAAGGTTAACGGCGCTTACTCCGGGTATGGTTTGAAGTTTTTCCTGCAAAACATTTTCAGCATAATCACTTAGCTCGTAAGCGTTCATCGTTGTACTCTGTACCGCCAGTGTGATGATAGGGTCACTGTTTGCATCGGCTTTGGTAACAACGGGCGGAGCGTCAATATCCTGCGGAAGGCTGCGTGTTGCCTGCGATGCCTTGTCGCGAACGTCGTTGGCCGCTTTTTCGAGGTCGGCTCCTACGTTAAACTCTACTGTAATATTGCTGCTTCCTACGGATGATGAAGATGATATGGATTTTACGCCTTCAATGCCATTCAATGTTTTTTCAAGCGGCTCGGTAATTTGCGACTCAATAATGTCGGCATTAGCCCCGGCGTACGAGGTCCGTACGTTAATTGACGGGGGGTCGATGGCCGGATATAAACGTACGCCCAGAAAGTTATACCCAACAATTCCGAAGAGTACAATGATAAGGCTCATTACAATGGATGTAACGGGGCGTTTTATTGAAAAATCGGAAATTGTCATAAGGTATCTCGTTTTACTTTTGAAAATTTAAGAACAGCGTTGGGCTTGAGAAATAGCACCCCGCTTGTAACTACAGTGTCGCCCGGCTTTATGCCGCTCACAATCTCAATGGCCGAAGCATTGCGAATTCCTGTCTTTACGGTAACGAATTTGGCTTTTCCGTTTTGGGCAATGATAATTTTTTTAGAGCGTTCCTGCGGGATGATACATTGTGTGGGTACCATTAGCGCATTTTTATTTTCGTTAAGACGAAGTTCTACATTGGCAAAAGCGCCGGGAATGAGCGATGATGCTTTGCTTTTTACAATAGCTCTCGCTTTCAGGTTTCGCGAACCGGCATCGATGCCTTGCTCGGTAGCCATTACAGATGCTTCATATTTTTTGTCGTCGCCCTGTACGCTGAATTTTATTTTTTGTCCGGGTTTGATGGCGCTGCTATATTTTTCAGGAACACTGAAATCGAGTTTGAGCTGAGCTACTTCGCGGATTGTTGCCAATGCAGTCGATGGGGTTACCTGTGCACCAATACTTACATTTCTTAAACCGATGGTTCCGTTAAACGGGGCTCGAAGTTCGGTCTTGCGGATTTGAACTTTTAAGACTTCAATGTCGGCTTTAATAGAACTTACCTGTAAAACAGATTGGTCGTAATCCAATTGGCTAATGCCATTTACCTTAATGAGTTCTCCCTGGCGTTTTTGGGTTTGCTCGGCTATTTTTAGCTGAGCTTCCGATTTATGGAGTTGAGCCTGTAAATCTCCATCAAAGAGTTTTATGAGCACAGTTCCTTGTTTAATTATTCCTCCTTCATGAAGGTTGATAGCTACTACCCGACCCGAAACTTCGGGCATCAGGACTGTTTCTTCGGAAGGTTTTAATGTTCCGGAAACAGTTATTGTCTGATCTAAAACCGACGGTTTTACAATCAATCCGCTAACTCGTAAATTACCCGCTTGTTTTCGGGTTGATGAGGCTTGTTTGTCCTTTTCTCCCGAATGGCACGAAACAATGATTCCAGCAAATGCAGCCACACCAAGGAGCATGGTAAGTGATTTCTTCATACGTATAAAATAAATTTAGACAGCATTGAGGCAACGTTCAGAAAGATTAAGATTTAAAATTAAATCAAAATGTCTGATTTACATTGATATTAACCATTTGCTATCCTATTAAGTTTATTATTTAAATAAAAGTTAAAAATATCCTTTAAGATAAAGAATGAGTCGATTTTTGGATGAAGTTTCTGTTAAATAAGTCGTTGTCAGATTTAGCCCGGTATATGCCAGACTTCAAAAGAGCCTAAAGTTTACAAAAACTATACCATCTGCGCCATTCCCGAAAGTTAATTCATTTAAATTTAATGACAGCTAAATCGGTTAAAACCCCGAATAAAAAGTCGGACAAAATTGTATTTTTAAACAGATTTTACATGATTGCCGTAATGAAAATTTCTTCCTCCGAAATACACTTTAACCCATGGAAGCATCATTTAACTTTCATTTGTAATGAATTGTTGAATTTGAAGCGAATAGCTCCCGAAGCAAGATTGATAATGCTCGATAGGATAAAAGCGGTTAATGCTAATTTTGTGGATGTATATACCGGCCATTTTTCGGAGGGTGAAATAAAACAAAGTATAGCAGATCAGTTAAATCATTTGGAATTTAAGGATTATGAAGGATTCAGGTACTGGCTCGGAACAAAAAAGTATCAACTAATAACGCTCAACGATGAGTCGGTGTGGGTAGTACGGGAAAGTGAACAATTTTTAAATGTTATTCATATTCACCCTTCGCGTAAGCCGCCGTTAACATTTCGGATTCATGGTAATGCGCTAAAAACTGTTGTGGGATTGTTGTGTATGCAGCCCGATTGTCAGATAAAATCTCCTTCGCTTGTTTCTGTTAACCAATTAAGGAAAGAATTTTTAGACCTTTCGCCTGTAAAAGGGGTGGGAAATCTCCAACGTATAATGCGGTTTTACGATTTGGTTAAGAACCAGCTAAATATTTTAGGAGAAACAGAGCCTAAATATTAGAAACGAAAACGCCAGCTGACAGGTTGTTAGCAAGGCAGTTGGCGTTTTGTCAGAATATCGGATTAATCACCCAAACAAGTTCCAACGCGGCGAGCGCTGGTGAGCAGAAGATGGTCGGGAGGTACAGATTTGAGTTTTCCCGCAACCTCTTCGAGTGGCAGAGCTTCAACTCCATCGCCACGGGCAGCAAGCATTACTCCGTATTTGCCACGATTAATGTAGTCGGCGCATGCAGTTCCTAGTTTGGTGGCAAGGATACGGTCGAACGATGATGGTGTACCGCCACGTTGTAAATGTCCGAGAATGGTTACACGCGATTCGATGCCGGTAAGTTCTTCGAGTTTCTGGGCAAGCATCATCGTATGTGACGAACGCATTCCGTTAATCTCTTCGATAACTTTTTTCACCTGCCTTTTTTCGTCTTTATCTTTGGCAGCGCGGAGTTTTTCTTCGAGTTCGTCCATCTGGCTGCGCTGGTTTTTGGAAAGGGCACCTTCGGCTACGGCCACAATGCTAAACGACTTTCCGCTACGGCTGCGGTTACGGATGGACTCCGCCACTATCTTCGGATCATAAGGTATTTCGGGAATCAGGATGACATCGGCACCACCGGCAACACCGGCACCAAGGGCCAGCCATCCGGCGCGATGGCCCATAATCTCTACCACAATTACCCGGTGATGGCTCTGGGCTGTGGAGTGCAAACGGTCAATAGCTTCGGTGGCAATGTCGAGTGCAGTGTCGAAGCCAAAGGTTACGTCGGTACCCCAAACATCATTGTCGATAGTTTTAGGAAGCGTTATAACGTTAAGACCGTGCTGCATGAGGCGATAAGCGTTTTTTTGTGTACCGCCGCCACCAATGCAAACTAATACGTCGAGATGATTCCGCTGGTAAGTGTCAATAATTGCCTGGGTCATATCCATTTCTTTGCCACCAACTATCATCTTGTGCGGTTTGTCGCGACTGGTGCCAAGTATTGTACCTCCTTGAGTAAGGATTCCCGAGAGCATTTTGCCATCGAGGGTGATGGAACGGTTTTCCATGAGGCCGCGAAAGCCATCGCGAAAGCCGATAACCTGCATGCCGTAACAACCAAGCGCAGCTTTGCCCAAGCCACGGATTGCTGCATTAAGACCGGGATTATCGCCACCCGAAGTAAGTACCCCTACAAATTTTGTCATGATAGTTTCGTCTTTTCGATAAAGTTATTAAATATCTGTCGATTTTCAATTTACGAGATGATGTTCACTTCCATTTCGAGCTCGATGCCCATTTGCGAAAGTACCGATTGTTGTATTTTTTGGGCAAATCCGAAGATTTCGCTGCCGGTAGCTCCTCCGTAATTTATAATTACCAACGGCTGCGTTTCGTGCGTACCTACGTTACCCTCGCGTTTGCCTTTCCATCCGCAGGTTTGAATGAGCCATGCTGCCGGAATCTTTATATTATGCTCGTTTACCGGGTATGATGGAACATTAGGATATTCGGCTTTAATGTTGTTAAAAATATTCATGCTTACTACCGGGTTTTTGAAAAAACTTCCGGCATTACCAAACTTTTCGGGGGCCGGAAGTTTTCGTTCGCGGATATTGATGATGGCCTGCCGGATAGAAGCGAGGTTTACTTCCGGAAATTTTTTTAATTCTTCATTAACATCGGCATATTTTGTTTGGCATACCGGATGTTTCGAAAGCTTAAAGGTTACGGCTGTAACGATATATTGATCTTTAGCCTCACGTTTAAAGATGCTGTCGCGATAACCGAACTTACATTCAGCATTGGTAAACTGGCGTATTTCACCATTTTTAAGGTTGATGACGTCTACTTTGTCGATACAATCCTTTGCCTCAACGCCATAAGCTCCAATGTTTTGAATTGGACAAGCCCCAACGTTTCCGGGTATCAGCGAGAGATTTTCGAGTCCGCCCCAGTTTTGCGACACACAATAGGCTACAAAGTTGTCCCAGTTTTCACCGGCATAAGCTTTTACATAAACATCGTCCGGTGTCTGGCTGATAATTTCATTTCCTTTTAAATCCGGAAAAATTACCACGCCGTCAAAATCGTCAGTAAAAAGGAGGTTGCTTCCACCGCCAAGTATAAGCTTAGGTTTGGGATCGTTACAAAAAACGTTAACAATAGTTCTTAAATCCTCGACGGTTCCTGCTTCTGCAAAAAAACGTGCTCGCGCAGGTAAACCAAATGTATTGTAAGATTTTAGAGAATAGCACTCTTCAATTATAATCATAGCATCCGTTAAAAAGACAAAAGTAACGATTTACCCCATCATTACAGAAAACCTGTTAATAAAAACAAGGAATTCCAACAGCGTTTTTGATGACGCAGTTTAGCGTTTTGTCAGCCTTGAGCTGTGGCTTGATTTTTGTGGGATTACTGCCCTAATAACCTTAATCAATATAAATTATGAAATTGTTTTTTATTGCACTGATGTTCAGTGTTTACGCGGCCGGGATGTTAAATGCCCAAGCACTTGTTAACTTACCTGCTCCACAAAAAACCGGTGGAATGCCTCTGATGGAAGCTTTATCCAAACGAACTTCTATTCGTAGTTATAGCGATAAAGAGCTTTCGATGCAGCAGATTTCGAATCTTTTATGGGCTTCTTTTGGTGTTAATCGCCCGAATGGAAAGCGTACCGCGCCATCGGCTATGAATAAGCAGGAAATAGACATTTACGTTCTGCTGAAACAGGGAGCTTACATTTATGATGCGCAGGCTAACACCTTAAAACTGGTTATTGCAGAAGATCTTCGGGCTCAGTCTGCACCTGCAGCATTTGCCATTGCTCCGGTGCAACTTATTTTGGTGGGTGATGATAAAAAAGGCGGAGCTCTTGACGTCGATTGCGGTTATATTTCGCAAAACATTTATTTGTTCTGTGCTTCGGAAGGTTTGGCTACTTGCGCCAGAGGTACTTTTAGCCGCGAATATCTTACTAAAAACCTGAGTCTGCGTCCGGAACAGAAGATTATATTGGCCCATTCGGTTGGGTACCCAAAACAGTAATTGACGGGTTGCAGTTGTTTTGATTGAATCAATTGCAATTAAGTTCTGTATTTTTGAATATTATTGAAAAGAGTTAATTGATGATAAATTCAGTTAACTCTTTTTTTATGCAGAGTTTAATTTAAAAGATTTCATGAAACGGATTATACTTTCGGTTATTAACGATTTGGTTACCGATCAGCGGGTTCACCGGGTGGCAAGTTCGCTAAAGCGGGCAGGGGCAGAGGTTACGCTGGTTGGACGGAGGCTTCCTGAGAGTTTTCCGTTAGAACGCGAATACCTTACTCACCGGATGGTTTTGCTGTTTCGGAAAGGTCCATCGTTTTATGCCGAATATAACATCCGGTTGTTCTTTCATTTGCTGTTTTCAAGAGTTGATATATTGGTTGCTAATGATCTTGATACTCTTCCGGCCAATTTTCTTGTTTCGTTTTTAAGACGAAAACCGTTGGTTTACGATACCCATGAGTATTTTACAGGAATGCCCGAAATTCAGAACAGAAAACTGGTGCTGGTCATCTGGAAAACTTTCGAACGTTTTATTTTTCCCCGCTTGAAACATATTTATACGGTAAACGATTCCATCGCGCGACTTTATCGTGAGGAATATGGACAAGAACTCCGCGTTGTGCGGAATGTTCCTGTAAGGATTGAACGAGAAACCTGGCCCGACCGCCTATCGCTTGGACTTCCTGTTGAGAAGAAAATAATCTTGCTCCAAGGCGCTGGCATAAACATGGACCGGGGTGCGGAAGAAGCCATACAAGCTATGCAATACATCGATAATGCCATCTTGTTGATAATTGGAGGTGGAGATGTTTTTGAGAAACTTAAAACGCTTGCTTCGAGGCCGGAATTGACAGGTAAAGTTGTTATTAAGCCTAAAATGCTCTATAGTGAGCTGATGTGCTATACCCGCCTTGCCGATGTGGGGCTTTCGCTCGATAAGGATACAAATATTAATTATCGGTTTAGCCTGCCCAATAAGCTGTTCGATTACATTCAGGCGGAGATTCCGGTGTTATGTTCCAACTTAGTAGAAGTGGCAAAAGTTATAGATACCTGGCAGATTGGCAAAGTCGCCGAAAATCACCATCCGGAATATTTGGCAGGACTTATCACTGCTATGCTTTGCGACGAGAAACAAATTTTCGTCTGGAAACAAAACCTTGCCCGTGCGGCCCGCGAGCTTTGCTGGGAAAAGGAAGAACAGGTTTTATTGGAGGTTTATAAGCCGCTTATCATCGAAAGATAACCGTTAGAGTTAAAGTCTAAAATGGTCTTTCTTAGGATTAAATACTCTCTGCGTAATACTTTTTAGTTTGTTAAACATAAATCATCTTGCGGGTCATGCCTCCGTCGATGGTAAAGTTCTGACCGGTAATAAAAGTATTATCAGGGTTTATCAGAAATAGAATTATGGATGAAATATCGGTTGCTTTACCCACGCGACCTGCCGGGTGCTGAAGATGATCGGCTTCGGAAAGGATAGGAGTGGAGCGTTGGCTGCTTTTCTTTAGCTCCGAAACTTCAATCCATCCGGGACTGATGCTGTTTACCCGAATGTCGGGGCCGAGACTTACTGCCAAGGCGTGCGTCAGGGCAAAGATTCCGCCTTTGGAGGCCGAATAAGCTTCGGTGTTTGCTTCGGACATAAATGCCCGCGTTGAACAAAGGTTAATGATTGCTCCTTTGGTTTTTCGGAGATACGGCACCGCATATTTGGAGCACAGAAAAGCACCCGAAAGGTTAATGCCCATCACCTTATTCCATTCGCCGAACGAAAGTTCTGTTATCGGTTTATTGATGCTGATGGCAGCGTTGTTTATCAGAACGTCAATTTGTTTGAATGATTCTATCGTTGATTCGAAAAGACGGACAACATCTTCCTCTACCGCAATATCCGTTCTTATAAATTGCACTGCTCCGAATTGGTACAGGTACGTCAGCGCTTCATCGCCTGCCTCTGCATCAATATCGGCAATAACCACGTTGTAATTGTGTTTGAGCAGGTCTTCGGCAATCTGGCGGCCAATGCCCTGCGCCCCACCGGTAACGATGGCAGTTTTAACAGATAAAGGTTTCATAGCGTAAAAAGTGATCTACTCAATTTTTGTCGATTTCAACGAGTCCAGTTTGTTGAGCAATTCCATAAGTTTCGAAATTTCTGTCCTTTCCGGAATCTTTACAATTATTTTGTATTCGGTGAATTTTTCCTTGCCTAAACGATTGGATACATTGTAATCGCTAATATGGATATCCAGCTTTTTCAGTACTTTTTTTATCTGAATTTCCGGAAAATTATCGGTGTCGAATTCCATCGTTATGGTTTTAACGTTGAGTTGTGGAACAAGGCGCCGCTCGGCACTTTCGAGAATTATTAAGGTGAAGAGGGCAAACACAACCGTGATGAGTGCAATAACGTACAAACCGGCTCCAATTGCCAGTCCCACAGCCGAAATTAGCCAAATGGAGGCCGCTGTTGTCAATCCGCGGATGCTGGTTCCCAGTCGGATAATTGCTCCTGCTCCCAGAAAGCCTATGCCCGATACCACTTGGGCTGCGATGCGTCCCGGGTCGCCATTTTTAAAGTCGAAATAAACCTGCGGAATGTAAATCGATAATATCATCAGCAACGTAGAGCCCAAACATATCAGAATATGCGTGCGGAAACCCGCCGGTTGTTTGTGTTTTTCGCGGTTTAAACCCACCAAACCTCCGGCCAACAGGCTTAGAAACAGCTTGAAGATAGTACCTTCAATGTTAATCTTCGGAGAAATAATCAGCTCGTAAAAAGAATTCCATGTCATACGCAAATGCTTGATAGTTGATATTAAAAATAGATAATTATTCTTAACAATTGTAAATCATATATCAACATTTGCCAATCGTTTAATGCCATCCGCCCAAAATAATCATCACAATACCGGCGATAATTCCCAATAAAATAAGTGTTTTTCTTTTAATGTTCTTTTCTTTAAACAGGATGGCTCCCAACGTAAATGAAACGATGATACTACCCCGGCGTATGGTGGAAACAATGGCGATGAGCGAATCGGGATAAGAAAGAGCCCAGAAATAAACAAAATCGGCAACGGTAAGTGTGGCGCCAATCAATATAATAGTATATCGCCAATGGAACGGAGCGTATTGTTTACGGTTCGGAAGCCAGATAAATAGCAGAAGTGCGGCCGTAAGTGGTACCATGTAAATGCAAAACCAGCATTGCATGGCAACACGGTCAAAATGTGCCACGAGATATTTATCGTACAATCCGCTGATTGACCCTACAATGGTTGCCAGTGTCATAAACAAGACCCATTTATTGGTCCGGAAGGAAATACCTTCTTCCTTTCCCGATAAGGAAAAGAGATAATAAAATCCAATGGTTGTAATTAACCCGATCCATTGCCAAAGGTTCATCCGTTCCCCAAAAATGAGGATGGCACCTACCAAAGTCCACATGGGGCCCGACGACCGAATGGGCGAGGCTATGGTGATGGGTAAATGTTTTATCGCAAAGTACGACAATACCCACGATGTGCCCACGATAACCGATTTAAGCATAAAATGCAGGTGCGCCGACAGCGATTGGGGTTTAATATACCAGAAATGCCCTGCAAGATCGGGATTGAAATGCGAAATAAATAAGATGGGGATAAAGATTATCGCACTGCTTAGTGTGCTGAAAAACAATACGGGAAGTACCGCATTCTTTTTTAACGATAATTTCTGAAAGATATCGTAAATCCCTAATAGTGCTGCCGATATTGCTCCTAATATAACCCACATACGCCAAAAAAATTAAGGCGCAAAGATAATAAAGATGCCGGACTTGAAGTTGCTGGGCGAAATTGCTAATTCTGCTATTATTGGTTATTTGAAAAATTGCAGGGGTATAGTTTGGTACAATATGCTTTAGCCTTTCAATTACAGTTACAATTAAATTAAAACTACCAACTCAAAGCTGGAGTTTTTTAAACGATTAAAACTTTTTGGCGGATAATTATCCATTTTCGGCACATAATTTAAATTATCTGCCACATAATTATTTCATTTTGGCAAATTCGGATAATTATGTGCCAGATCGGGATAATTATCCGGCAGATTTGAATAATTATGTGGCAAGTTGAAATAATTATCCACCGGATTAGAATAATAGGATGGCAGATTAGGATAATTATGTGCCATATTTGGATAATAGGATGGCAAATCGGGATAATTATTTGCCTCCTGCGGAAAACTTTTTGACTAAACGAAGCTATAATCCGGTAAAAAATAAAAATGACCTGACTAAAAGTCATTTTACAACAGTTTTTGGTCTCGTTTTTTAGCCAATTATTGAACAAAATTTTATTAACGGTTTGATTTTTAAGTCCAAACTTTTTATTTTAACGTTGATAATAAATCATATCGTTTCACTTAAAATCCAACTATCATGAGTTATTCAAAAATGAGGGTCGAAATCCCATCCAATCCTGCCGAGATGCTAAGCTTGGCAAAAAACATCAACCAAAAACACATTGAAGACGGAAACGCTTCGCCGTTAATTGCAATCACGTCAAACAACTGGGTAGAAGAAGGACCTAAAATTGACTATTGTCTCGAAAAACACAACGAAGCCGAAGCCTATAAAGCCAAGGCAGAAGCAGCCTATAAGGAACGCGACCTCGCCCTAGAAGGTATTGGTAAGGCTGTACGAGCTTCGCGCGATGTATTGAGCGGTGTTCATCACGAAAACATGAAACGCATGACCGAATGGGGCTTTTCGGTTACCGAATCGGTTAAAGTAGGCCCTAAAAAAACGGTTGGCGGCAGCGGTAATGGCACTCCGGCCTAAACCGGTCTGTAATTTTATAAAAGTCTTCTGCCAATTACAGGCGGAAGACTTTATCGTTTTTTAACTATAAATGTTAAATGGGAATAATAGGGTAAATATTGGCTTAGGTATTGGGTTTTACCAGGCTGTTTATTTAAAATAAGTTATTGGAAAAGAAAACTTGCAGGTTAATTATCCATTACTTTCGATCATCTTCGAAACCGCCCTCATGGGGTATATTTCGTACTTGTTTAAACCATTGGCCGGATCGTTGGAAATAAGGGTTTGCAGGTGCTTTTCGTCCTCCACTTCAACAACCGCAATACCGTATGCGCATTTCGGATCGAATACCGGTCCGAGTACAATAACCGTTCCGTCGGCTACAAAAGGCTGCCAGTAGGCAACATGCTGCAGCATAATTTCCCGTTCCTGCGGCGACATGTCGGAAATAAACGAATCTCTGGGAGGATTCAGCTTTAAAAAGAAATGTTGTTTTGCCATAGCGTATTAATATGTCATTTAAATAAAAATCCTGAGTGGGATTATAGTTAAGCCACTCAGGATTGTAATTAAATATTCGGTTTTAGTAAATTTTTACTAAACGTTATACGTTGTAGAAGCGGTATCGCCTCCACGGCCAGTCCAGTTGGTATGGAAGAATTTTCCGCGAGGACTGTCGAGTCGTTCGTAGGTATGTGCGCCAAAATAATCGCGCTGTGCCTGCAATAAATTGGCAGGGAGAAACTCGGTGCGGTAACCGTCGAAATAGTTGAGAGCGGTACACATGGCCGGAACCGGAATTCCGTTGGTTACGGCTGCGGCAACAACCCTGCGCCATCCGTCCTGTGCCGATTCCATCTTGGTTTTGAAGAATGGGTCGAGGATGAGGTTCGATAGATCGGGGTTTTTATCAAAAGCATCCTTAATCTTTCCGAGGAATACCGAGCGGATGATGCAACCGCCACGCCACATCAGGGCAATACCGCCATAATTTAACTTCCAGCCGTATTCCTGAGCAGCGGCGCGCATCAACTGGTAACCCTGAGCGTACGAAATGATTTTGGAAGCATAAAGTGCATTCTTAATATCGTCGATAAATGCTTTTTTGTCGCCGGTAAATTGCGATTTGGGCCCTGCAATAATGCTTGCGGCAACAACCCGTTCATCTTTAATGGCCGATAAACAGCGGGAGAAAACGGCCTCGCCAATTAACGTGAGTGGAATACCTAGGTCGAGGGCGGAGATAGCTGTCCATTTTCCGGTACCTTTTTGTCCGGCGGTATCCAGAATCTTATCAACCAGCGGTTTGCCATCGGTATCCTTAAATTCAAGGATGTCGCGGGTTATTTCGATAAGATAACTGTCCAGTTCGCCTTCGTTCCATTCTTTAAAAACTTTGTGCATTTCGTCGGCAGAGAGGCCGAGCACGTCGCGCAAAATTTGGTAGGCTTCGCAGATGAGCTGCATATCGCCATATTCAATTCCGTTGTGAACCATTTTTACAAAGTGGCCGGCACCGTTTTCACCAACCCAGTCGCAACAAGGAGAACCATCGTCAACTTTGGCCGATATTGCCTGAAAAACAGGTTTAACAGCGGGCCAGGCTGCCGGAGAGCCTCCGGGCATAATTGATGGGCCAAGCAATGCACCTTCTTCGCCACCTGACACGCCTGTACCTATATATAACAGGCCTTTGCTTTCGACATATTTTGTGCGGCGGTTGGTATCGGGAAAATGAGAGTTACCTCCGTCGATAATGATATCGCCGGGCTCCAGAAGCGGAATGAGCTGTTCGATGAATTCGTCAACGGGGCTTCCGGCCTTTACCATTAACATTATTTTGCGGGGACGCTTAAGCGAAGCAACGAATTCGGGAAGCGCATGTGCGCCAAAAAACTTTTTACCTTTTCCACGGCCATTCATAAAGTTCTCGACTTTATCTACGGTACGGTTAAAAACGCTAACGTGAAAGCCTTTGCTTTCCATGTTTAATACCAGGTTTTCACCCATTACGGCAAGGCCAACTAATCCAATGTCTGAGACTTCTTTCATAAAATAGAGGTTTAAATAAGTGTGTGCTTGATGAGATTTTAATATTAAATAAAGGTTTGTAATTCGTGCAAGGTTATAGTTTAGTAAAAGGATATGAAGGTGAAGATAACCAAAATGTCGGATTGTTTACTTCACTTTAAATCCAAGTCCTGTTAGTAGGCGTGGAATATTGGAGTGGGCGTTTAAGAGTGTAAGCTCGTAGGCGCAAAATTCACGTCGTAAAGGATAGTTGCCGCGTTGTTTTTCAAATGTTTCAACGGATGAACGTAATAAACGGTCGTCCCGCATTACATCGTAGGTAAACAGAATTGCTTCGGAAAGTACCTGTTGAACCGATTTCCCGTGGCAATCGATGGTTATGGATGTTTGGTCGGGCAATGGAATATCTTCGGCAAACCAACGGGTTAGCGGCAGGTTGAAAAATTTACTCAGAAACTGAACGCTCATAGATGTTCCGTTGGCCTTTCCATCGGCGGAATAACCGGCAATGTGAGGGGTAACAATATCGAGCATCCCTAACAATTCGGTATCAATGGAGGGCTCATTTTCCCATACGTCGAGTACGGCGGCTGTAATCTTTTTTTCATTCATCACAGCCTTTAGGGCCTGGTTGTCCACCACTTCTCCGCGCGAGCTGTTTATTAATATGGTATTGGGATGAAGTTTGCGCAAAAGCTTTTCGTCAAACAGATGGTAGGTTTTGTCCTGCCCTTCCATATTTAAAGGAACATGGCAGGTAATGATATCGCATTCGCGAATAATGCCTTCGAGCGAAACATAGCCACATGGTCCGTCTTTTCTGGATCGTGGCGGGTCGTTAAGAAGAACGCGCATGCCCAGCCATTCACCAAGCTTCACAATTTTGCGGCCTACATTGCCCACGCCGATAATTCCCAATGAACGATCAGCAAAGTCAAAACCATGTTTTTCGGCCAGGTTAACAAGTACCGAAGCTACATATTGATATACCGAACCGGAATTGCATCCAGGGGCATTGGTCCAGCGAATGCCGTTTTTTTCGCACCAATCCGTGTCAATATGATCAAAGCCTATGGTTGCCGTGGCTATAAATTTTACGTTGGTACCTGTAAGCAAAGCTTCGTTACATCGGGTACGGGTGCGGATAATCAGGGCTTCGGCATCCATAAGATGTTCACGGGCAATCTCATTTCCGGGCAGATAGACTACATCTGCAAAAGGCTCTAAAACTCCCTTTAAAAATGGGATTTTATTATCTACTACTATTTTCATAGACTTTGAATTCGTTATATTAAAAAATTATAAATCCAATATAAAACTTGTGTTATCAAACATCCTCTATTTTAAAACTGGTTAACATTTGTATTAAAATGATGTAAAACTGCTGATCGATAGTGTAATTGATTGCAAACACAAGAATTATTCGTTAATACGAATATAGAAAAAATGGACTATATCCAAAAAAGTATTGGTAAGAGTTCTAAAATTAATTAGCGGTACATTATTTTTTTCTTATTTTTGGCAGATTTTTAATTACAAGGAAATAAACAATACCTGATTATATATGAGATTACTTCAGGCAAAATTAGCTCAGTACGATACCCCGCAAAAAATCATGGCGGCAGGTATCTATCCTTATTTCAGGGCAATTGAGTCGGACCAGGACACGGAAGTGTTGATGGATGGAAAGAAAGTTTTGATGTTTGGATCGAACAGTTATCTTGGGTTGACATGTCACCCAAAGATTAAAGAAGCGTCGAAAAAAGCGATCGACAAGTACGGAACAGGATGTGCCGGATCTCGTTTTCTTAACGGAACCCTCGATATTCACATCGAACTTGAAGAAAGACTGGCAAAGTTTGTTGGTAAAGATGCTGCAATTTGTTATAGTACTGGTTTTCAGGTAAACCTTGGCGTTGTATCCGCACTTACTGACAGAAATGATTACATTTTGCTCGACGAACTCGACCATGCTTCGATCATCGAAGGAAGTCGTCTTTCTTTCTCCAAAGTGTTGAAATTCGGCCACAACGACATGGCTTCGCTCGAAAGCAAACTTAAGGTTTGTGAGCCGGATCGTCTTAAACTTATTGTGGTTGATGGTATCTTCTCTATGGAAGGAGATATTGCCAAATTGCCGGAAATCGTTCAGCTTGCAGAAAAATACAACGCCTCTATCATGGTTGACGACGCTCACTCGCTGGGTGTTATTGGCGAAAATGGACGTGGTATCTCTTCGCATTTTGGTCTCACCAACAAGGTTGACCTTATCATGGGTACGTTCTCGAAATCATTAGCATCTTTAGGAGGTTTTATCGCTTCGGATAAAGACACTATTAATTTTCTGAAACACAACTCGCGCTCACTTATTTTCAGCGCCAGTATGACCCCAGCTTCGGTTGCCAGTGTACTTGCTGCCCTCGACATCCTGGAAAGCGAACCGGAACGCATTAAACATTTGTGGGATGTAACCGAAATGGCGCTCAATGGATTCAAACAAATGGGTTTCGATACCGGAAAAACGGAAAGTCCTATCATTCCTTTATTCATTCGTGATGATTACAAGGCTTTGAAAATGACACATATGCTTCTCGATGAGGGCGTATTTGTAAATCCGGTAGTTTCTCCGGCAGTGCCTAAAGAAGATAGCTTAATCCGCTTCTCGCTGATGGCTACACATACTTTCGATCAAGTACAAAGAGCACTCGAAAAAATTGAGGCAGTATCGAAGAAATTAGGTATTCTTTCTTCTTCAACTGTAGCATAATATTATTTTTTGCTTAAATTCCGGGTTTAAAAGTTCAGAATGAGTTCTGGCTTTGAACCCGGATTTTTTATATTTAAACCACTCTTATCATGAGCAAAGTTGTCCTTATTACCGGAATATCTTCCGGGTTTGGTAAGCAAACCGCCGAATATCTTGCCCATAAAGGCTATAAAGTTTATGGCACCAGTCGCCGGAAAATTGACCACGATCCGCTGATTTCCCTTTTAACTATGGAAGTGACCGATGTTGTTTCGGTACAGAAAGCTGTTGATGAAATTCTTCAGAAAGAAGGCCATCTCGATGTGTTAATTAATAATGCCGGTATGGGAATTTCCGGAGCAATCGAAGAGGTTTCGGAAGATGAAGCCAAACTTCAGATGGATACTAATTTCTACGGAGCGTTGCATACTATTCAGGCTGTGCTTCCCGTCATGCGTAAGCACGGCAGCGGAACAATTATCAACACCAGTTCTATTGGCGGGCTTATGGGATTGCCATTCCAGGGTTTTTATTCGGCCAGTAAGTTTGCCATAGAAGGGTTGAGCGAAGCCTTACGTATGGAACTTAAGGAATTTAATATTGATGTAGTACTGGTAAATCCGGGCGACTTTCAAACCAACTTCACGGCAAACCGCAAGATCATTGCCAAAGCCGGGGAAAACAGTCCTTACCAAAAGCAATTTTCAAAATCGTTGGCAGTTATTGAAAAGGACGAAAACGGAGGATTACTGCCTATTGTCCTTGCAAAGAAAATACATTCGATCATCGAAAAGAAGAATCCACGTCCTCAATATGTGGTTGCTACCTTTGAACAGAAGCTGGCAGTTTGGCTTAAGTACCTTTTGCCTCAGGCTTTGTTTTTTAAAATTCTTGGCGATCACTATGGAATAAAATAGTATAACATTTTGTTACGATAATGCAACGAGCCATTTCCTAATTTTGGGAGTGGCTCTTTTTATATTCAGTCAATAATTCCGTAGCTTTATTGTCCGATATATGATTACTATATAACTATAAAGAAAATCCGATTTTGTTGTCGGGTAATAACTAATTGGGTATAGAATATGAAAATTCTAACAGCAGAACAAATTCGAAATGCCGACGCATATACGATTGAACACGAGCCAATCTCCTCAGTCGATTTGATGGAACGGGCAGCGCGGTGTTGTGCAAAATGGATTAGAGAAAATTTAAGCTCATTTTGCACCATAAAGATATTTACGGGCCCAGGGAATAATGGAGGCGATGGTTTGGCTGTTGCCCGTAAGCTTTGTGAGGAAGGACTAGATGTATACGTGTTTATGTTGGCACCGTCCGATAAATTATCGCCGGACAGTCTTGTAAATTATAAACGGTTAACAGATTCTTATTCGGCGGTTGGTGTTTCGGAAATTGAAAGTAATCGACTTCCGGAAATTTCTAAAAATGACCTTATTATCGACGCGTTGTTTGGATCGGGGTTGTCCCGTCCTTTAAGCGGTTTGGCTGCGACTGTGGTAAATCATATTAATCAGTCTGGAGCTACGGTTTTATCGATCGACATTCCTTCGGGATTGTTCAGCGAAGCCAATACCCCAGACAGAATAGGGCTTATTATTTGTGCTGACTATACGCTCACTTTTCAGATGCCGAAGCTTTCTTTTTTATTTGCCGAAAATGAAGCTTATACTGGCCAATGGACCACTCTTGATATCGGATTGTTGGCTGAAGGGATAAACGGGCAGTCATCGCCTTATTTCGTTGTAGAAAAGAAAGATATTGCCATGATACTTCATCGGCGTAGAAAATTTTCCCACAAAGGGACTTTTGGCCACGCTTTATTGATGGCTGGAAGCTATGGCAAGATAGGTGCTGAAATACTTTCGGCAAAGGCCTGTTTACGGACGGGGGTTGGGTTGTTGACTACGCATGTTGTTTCAAAAGGGTATGCAATTATGCAAACTGCCGTCCCCGAAGCCATGGTGTCCATCGACCCAAATGCGAATATCATTTTGGTACTTCCCGACAACAATAAGTATTCTGCCATCGGTATAGGCCCGGGTATTGGTACCGACCCTGAGACGGGAAAGGTACTTCATGCATTATTGCAACAATCAAAAGTACCGTTGGTGCTTGATGCCGATGCTCTGAACCTGCTTGCCTGTCAACGTGGGTGGATGGATAATTTACCACCTTATTCTATTTTAACACCTCATCCCGGAGAATTTGACAGGTTAGCCGGGAAATCCGTTAACGGATATGAACGTCATCTTCGGCAGATAGAATTTGCTAAAAAATATCAGGTAATTGTTGTGCTCAAGGGCGCATACACGTCAATAGTCACGCCCGATGGCCTTTGCTGGTTTAATTCTTCGGGAAATCCGGGAATGGCAACAGCCGGTAGCGGCGACGTTTTAACGGGAATTATTTTATCTTTGCTCGCTCAGGGGTATTTGCCTGTTCAGGCAGCCCTTATCGGAGTTTACCTTCATGGTCTGGCCGGAGATCTGGCCGCCAATCAGTACGGAGAAGAAGCACTAATTGCTTCGGATATAATAAACCATTTGGGTGAAGCATTTAAGGCTGTACGGTTAAAAGCCTAAGCTCTTTGTTTAACGGAAAGGCATGTTATTTGTTAATAACTTCCGAATCCTATAAAATAGAATTAGAATTAACGTCAAATTAACTTTATTATGAAAAACATTGGAATTGTATTGCTTACCATATTATTGCTTTCGTGTACCGTTAGCAACGATATTGAAACTTACAAATCGAACGGAAAACAACAGCCCGAAGACCGAAGTATTGTTTATGCGCTGCCTCAAACAGCCATCACAGTAACCCTCGAAGTAACCAAAACTACCATAAAAAAAGGTCCTTATGCCGAATACGCCCAGAAATTGCTGGCTATTTCTAACGTTTCGCTATGGGATTCGCAAACATGGGCTATTACCGATGCCAAGATCAGTGCACGGAACGAAGCCGACCCGTCACAATATTACACCATCACCTATAAAACTTATCCCGATAACCTCAATCGGTTATTTGCGGTTACCAACAGCGGTGTAATCCTCGATTTTGCCAATAGCTGGGCTCCACAAGCCGGTAAACTGTTATCGGAAAAGCCCGCATCCGTACTCTTTGATCCATGCCTGATGGAACCTACGGTTACTGAGAAAGTGGACACGCTTTATAAGACCCTGGTAAAAGATACATCCTTTACCAAAGTTCCCGTATTAAAAAAACAGATACATGCCAAAACTCCTGAGGAAATAGCTGTCGAAGCTGCTAAGGAATTGCTTAAAACCCGCAAACGTAAAATTAAAACTTTGCGAGGTGAGTATGATTATCACCCCGATGGTATGGCCTTAAAAGTAATGGTAGATGAGTTGAACAAGCAGGAAGAAAAATATCTTTCGCTATTTATTGGTGCCCGTCTGACTGAAAAGTTATATTATACGTTTACCTTCATTCCGCAAGACAATGCTACTTCGAAAGAACTTTGCTATTTCAGTACCGAAAATGGTATTCAAACTCAAAATACATCCGGAAACGCTGTAATTTCACTTCAGCTGACGAAAGAACAAGAACCTGCTAAAGGAACCTCGCCAGACAAAAGTAAAAACATTCTTTACATTCGCGTACCTGTAATGGTAGGAGTAAGCCTCAAACAAAATACTACCGAACTTGCTACATCGCGTATTCCGGTTTATCAATTCGGAAGTGTACAGGTGCTGGGGCTTAAATAAATAAAATAGTAAATCACGGAGTTTGAAATAGATAATAATAGTCAGAAAAGGCTGCATCTTAATTAAAATTTGAGATGCAGCCTTTTCCGGTTTAATGACATTGATGTCAAAATAAATTCAAGTTAATTTTGTGCAGAAAAAAAAGCCCGTAGATTGCAGTATCTACGGGCTTTTATAGTGGTGATTCCGCCGCGATTCGAACGCGGTACCCACAGCTTAGAAGGCTCAAGCCATTAAATTTTATCGAATTATATGTTTTCTTAAAATTCATATTAAGTGCTGTATTTCAAGTACAAATATAATAAACTAATTTTATTATTTATCATCTTTTTTCATTAATTTTATATATTTGTATGCAAATTGTATGTACAATAAACTATTTGCATACGCAATGAAAAACGAAATAGAATATAAAATTGAACCCTTGAAAACATTTTCTCATGGAAATGTTACCGGAGGGGTAATATTAGATACGCGGAGAGAAAAAGGGAGAGGGTTATATCCGGTTAAATATAGAATAACCTTTCAGCGTAAACAAGTTTACTATAAAACGGGATATGATCTTTCAAAAGAAGATTGGACATTATTGCCAAAAGCAAAAGGAAAAGACTTAAAGGAAACAAAGCAATTAATAATTAGTGGCTTTGATATTATCGAAAGCCATGTGAAGGATATAAAGGATTTCTTTTCTTTCGAAGCTTTGGATAAACGGCTAGGGAAGGGCAAAAAGGAATTTGTTTCAAATGCCTATGATTTAAGAATTGAAGAACTCAATATTTTGGGACAAGTGGGCACGGCTTCCATTTATAATTCGGCTAAAGTCGCATTGTTTGAATTTAACCCCAATTTAAAATTTGAGGATGTTACTATCAAGTTTTTAGAAAACTTTGAACGACATGCAATAGAATCTATTACATATAGTACCCTAAGCATATACCTCCGAACACTTCGTACCTTATTTAACATTGCTATAAGAGATGGAGACGTTTTGGCCTCTGCATATCCTTTTTCTAAAACAGCCAACGATGGCGGATATAAAATAAAGCCAGGCTCTGGCACAAAAATAGCGTTGACCGTAGAACAGCTTACCCGATTTATAAGTTACCAGCCTCCAACTAAAGCAATGCAACGAAGTAAAGATTTATTTATGTTATCGTTTCATTTAGGAGGCATCAATATTAAGGATTTGCTTTTGCTCAAATGGAAGCAAATCGAACAAAATGAACTTATTTATGTAAGGGCTAAAACCAAAAATACTACCGGAACTGAAACAAAAATAAGGATACCTCTTACACATGAAGCTGTTATAATTATTAACCAATGGGGTAACCAAGATCGAAGTCCAGAGAATCGCATTCTTCCTTTTATGCCACTAGATGCTACTCCCAAAGATATAAGACGTATTACGCTTAACAAAGTAAGATGTATTAACAAACATTTGGTGCTTATCGGGGAAAAACTAAATATTGTTGGTATTAGCAGCTATGTAGCCCGCCACTCCTTAGCCACAATAATGAAAAACAGTGGTATTTCCGAAAGCTTCATTAAAGAAACCTTGGGGCACACAAGTATTAAAACAACTCAGAACTATTTAAAATCGTTCGAGACAGATCAGCGAAGAGAACAATTTGAAAAAATTGAAACCCTCCTAAAAAAACAAGCTGCAAAAAATGACGATTCTAATAAATAAAAGTAATAAAATAATTACCTTTGAAAGATGAAATACAGTGAACTCCTTAGGATTCTTAAACAAAATGGCTGGTACGAAGCTCGACAATCGGGAAGCCATGTAATAATGAAACACAAGGAAAAGTCTGGGTCAATCACCGTGCCCAATCACGGTAGCGACGAAGTAAAAAAAGGGTTATTACAAGCAATTTTGAAACAAACAGGTATTAATATAACAAAGCGATGAAAAAGCCTAAAATTATACTTACAGTTATTAAAGAAGAAACCGGATATAGTGCCTATACCAATGTTCAAGATAATTTTATAAGCACACAGGCCGCAGATTTCGAAGAACTTAAGCGAAATATTTTGGAAGCCTTAAACTTGGCATTTGAGGACAAGGAGATTTCTTATACAATTGAGGAAATAAGGTTTACCTACGACCTGGCTAGCTTCTTTAATTTTTACAAAGTCATTAACGCCTCTGCTTTATCCAAACGGCTGCATATGCCGCAAAGCTTATTAGCTCAATACATAAGCGGAAGCAAAAAGCCTTCGCCAACTCAAACACAACGTATTTTAAAAGGAGTGCAGCAAGTTGGAAGGGAATTGGCCGAAATAAATTTTGTGTAACGATGGAACTGCCCAAAATTTTTATACCAAATACCTTGAGTTGAGCGTATTTAATAAAAAAATAGTGTTATGGAAAGCCTGAAAAGAGAATGTGAAAAAGATTTTTTTGACTTCAGAGATTCCGTTTTGTATTGGTTTTGCGAAGAAAAAAAAGAATTTCCTTTAGCAGGTGGGCTGGGTTATCATTTTGCGGACCGAGTAGATATGTTTAAGACAGAAATGTTAAATAACGTGACAAGCTTAAATGAAAATAAACGAGAATATTATCTAGCAATAATAAAATCCAGATTAAGCCAAAAACCGCGGTTCGATGTGGAAAAATATCTGAACAAAGCCCAAACTTGGAGACCCTGCAATACAAAATTGAATTCAGCTAATAAATTATGCACAAAAGTACCTTTCAAAGTAAATTTCTATCTTGATAAACCTCAAATTAGAGAATTGCGCTATAAAAAGCTGTGTTTTGGAGTTGGGCTTATTAAGGAAACAGATTATGAAATTTTTGATTATATAAATTTTCTCTTGAAGCCCTTTGAACATGATTGGCGAGGTCGCCCATATAAACTGGAACTAAACCAAAATGTTCAACATGAGCCGGCCACCCAAGAGAATGATTCAAAAGGATTATTGAAGCTGATACCAATTATTACTGAAGAATCTATTAATAAATTATGGGGTGAATTTGGTCAGTATATTGATGATGATGTGCGATTTTGGGCACCTCGATTCTGTGACTTAGATGAAATATTGGCCAAGCCCTCCAAGTTGGGAAAAAACTGTGAAGCTGATAGCTCCTTTCATGCACTCATTACAATACTTGCATTTATAGATGAGCATATTTTGTGCTTAGAAAACGAAAATAAAACAGTAGAAGATTTTGAGAAGTATGTTCTAAAAAGATGGGGTATTAAAGATTTCAGAAATAAAAAGTCCCGAAAGTTTCATTCATGTAAACATTTCCAATACAAAATAATTAAAGAAATGATTCAATTTGAATAATCTTATTAGAGCGATAGCACTAATAAGATTATTATTTTTGTAAAATGTTGTTTATTAGTTATTTGTAATTTTAAGTTGTTTATTCAAATAGCACCAATAGCACCCATTAAAATTTGGCAATACTCAATCTTTGGTAAAAATAATATCAAAGATTATGACAACAATAGTACAACTTGATCAAAACGATTTGCGGGCAGAACTAAAAAACTGTATCAGCGAATTTCTCACCGAGATTAAAGAACTCCCCATCCTACCAGAACAACCTGATCGCATTAACTTCCCTGAAGCCCTTGAATTATTTAACAGCAATGGCATCCCTACAAGCAAGTCGTGGCTTTACAAAAAGGTAATGGACAGTTTGCAGGGTAAGGACAATCTACCTGTTAAAAAATTTGGTCGTCGGCTTGTCTTTTCAAGAAAGGAATTAATAGCATGGTTGGAAGCTCAAACCGAGACTCCCCGGTCCTTCGATGAAATAATGACCAATAAATTAGCCAAAGTTGCTTCCTCAAAGCAAAAGAAAGGGCTGAAACATGGAAAAGGCGTCGAAACGAGCACACAGTTTTAGCCATGAAAGACGCCTATTATTTCCCTCACGATTCGAACGCGAAGGATGATCCCAAGTGTATTTTACTGATCGAACAGTTAGGTCTCGAAGGTTATGGAATCTATTGGGTACTTATCGAAACCTTACGCGATCAACCATGCTATTGCTATCCTATTCAGTTGCTTCCAGCTATTGCACGCCGTTTTAATACCACTTTCGAAAAGGTAAAAGCAGTTGTTTATTCCTATGATCTTTTTATGATAAAAGACGACCTTTTGTTCTACTCTAATAGTTTATGTAACAGAATGAAACTATTAGAAGAAAAACGGGAAAGGCGTTCATTGGCAGGTCGTTTGGGTAATGAAAAAAGATGGGGAACAAAAGCAATTGAACAAACATCGCAATGCGATAACAACGCGATCGCATTTGATCGCAATAAAAGTAAAGTAAAAGAAATTAAAGTAAAGGATAGTAAAGAAAAAGATATAGATATGGGGAAAACTAAGCGTTTTTCCGCTCCTTCCAAAACTGATATTATAAATTATCTCATTTCAGAAAAGAATATGGAGGCTACCGAAGCCGAATATTTCGCCGATCGGTTTATCAATTTCTATGAATCTAAAAACTGGATGGTCGGCAAAAACAAAATGACAAACTGGAAAACAGCCGCAACCCGCTCGTTGGATTGGGAAGATAAACGGAAACTGCAAATCGAATCAAAATATGATAAACAACAAAAAGTTTTTGCAAAACTTGGTCTATCATTAAATGGTGAGCTTTTTTAATGACATTAAGCATGGCAGCCCCTGAAATTATAGATTATTTCAATAATTACCAACCTGTTAATAAGCAACTAAGGTTAAGCCACTACGAATTAATAACAGACCTGCCCCAATTTATTGAAATAGCCCTACACCGGATCAAAATAACAAAGCGAACAGCCGAATATATCAATCTGAAGTATTTCACCTGACTAGGCTTTTCAATAAAATCAATTCTGAAACAACAATCATTTAACATTCAATAATATGGAAAAAGTTTCTGCGTATCGTTGCCTATACTGTAAAGAACTTTTTATTGATTCTGAAAGATGCCAGGCACATGAGGAATTTTGCCCCGGAAACTCAAAAACGAATGGCTGTTTTACCTGTGCCTTTCACTGTCTTAATAAAAAGCATATAGCCCCAAAAGTGTTCGATAAATATCATAGGTGTTTGCTTAATCGCTATAAGATTAGAATAAACCCTAAAATAAATTGTCCGTGGCATGTTTCGGATGATTTCAGAGAAGATACGGACTACTTAAACTCTGAACGGGAAAGATTCTTAACCCTCAAAAAATCAAAAAAATGTCGTGGAAGGAATTGAAAATAAGCGAGGTATTAGAGGAGTTTTTATGCAACTTGGACGTAAAGCCGGCTTCTGTTAATACCTATCGGGCTGTTATTACACTATACATAAAGTATTTATATGTTAACAAATTAGCGTTTGACGGAGTGAATTTAGCCGATATTATTAAGTGGAAACACTCTTTAATTGAGAACCATAAACCCAAAGCAGTCAATCTGTACCTGTCAGTTTTAAGGCGTTTTTATTCCTGGCTGGAAATATCAGGTTATTATACCAATGTATTCAAGGGTATCAAATTAAGTAAGGTTCCAAATACATACCGCCGGATGCCGCTTACAGTTGAACAGGTAGGGAAATTATTATCTATCATTGATACTACCGCCATAACAGGCCGCCGCGACCATGCCATTATTAACCTCATGGTTAAAACAGGCCTTCGCCGTATTGAGATAAACCGTATGGATGTGGGCGATCTGGTAGAACTCAACGGAAAACATCTGTTGAGAATACAACGCAAAGGCCACGATTATAAAGATCAATATAAACCCATATCCGTTCAGTTGTTTGATGAGTTACAGGATTTGATATGTAGCCGTCAAGTAATCAATAATAACGATCCGATGTTTATTTCATCCATCGGTACCAACAATACCCGGCTAAGTGTTTGCCGCATATCCGAAATCATAAAAGCATACCTGAATAAGATCGGGCTCGTTGATCGTATGTATTCAGCCCATTCATTAAGACATACGGCCGCCGTTACTCTTCTCGAATCAGGTTATGACATTCATTATGTCCAAATGTACCTTGGGCACTCCTCAACTGCCACAACACAGTTATATACTAAGCTAATTTCTGATAGAATTCAATACGATGATAGTGCAATAAACGACCTCGAAAAAGTATTTTTTCAAACCTCTCCGCCCTAAACGTTAAGTTTAATGGGTATCCTAAAGGGATAGAATAGACTCAGACTTAGAGCAATTGAAATAAAGTAAGGAGCTGGCTCTTTATGTCTTTTAAATTATTAATAATAAGCTTAATAGGGGGTATGGGGTAAAATCCGTAGGACTTTTTGATACAAACCGATTGGGGAGGACATCGCACACACGTGCAAAATTCAACCTTTTAGGGGTTGACTTAACAATAAAGCAAGATGAAAAATATTGATAAAACAGATCAGTTAAAATCGTTATTGCTCTGGCAAACAAATGAAGGATTTGAAGATGAAGTCCTTTTCCGGTATAAATGTGGTAACTGTCGGGATAAAAAAGCGGCTTATGAACAGGTGGAATCTGACTATGAAGCAATAACAGGCCGCCGCCGCTATTCCTGTTATGATTCCTGGCGCACTTCTCTACGGAGGTGTAAAAAGCGCCTTAAGGTCCCGCCTTAAAATATTTTATCTCACTATCAAACAAATGAAACTTTGTTTCCGGCTAATGCCGGAGCAAACCTATTCCTTTACATAGAAATCAAACAATTAAATTAAACTTTATGAGTGATATAAAAAATAACCAATTAAAAATTAAGATTTTAGGTAATGAGTTTGTAGTTAGGCAATCATTTGGAGGGTTAATCCTTTTCGAAGAGATGACGGGAAAAACTTCAACTATCATTACAGATAGTGTGAGCGATGCGTCTAAATTGTTTTACTGTTTTCTCAAAGCCGGAAACCGTGAAACGTTTAACTACAGCTATGATGAATTCATAAATGTACTTGATGAAACTGAGGTGTTTGAAGAATTCGTTGAATATCTGAAAAGCCTCGCTCCTGCAAACAAAAAACTCACCACTAAAAAATAATAACATGATAAAAATTAAATTTTTAAAGTCAGCCGTAGAAATCGGCTATGCTTATTGTGCTGGTCAGATTGCCGATGTGCCGGAAGAAATGGGTATTCACCTGATTGATTTGGGATATACCGAAAAAGTGAAAGAATAGCGTTAGCATACCCCCAGTTTAAAAATTGGGGTATGCTTTTAAAAGTAATGCAAGTTGGTCATTGATAAATATTAAGTAAAAGCAAAATGGCAGGTAGTAAAGAATTTTCGTTACTCACAAAGCTTACCCTTAACATGGCAGGGTACGACACCGGCATTGAGCAGGCTAAGAAAAAAACGTCCGACCTGGCGAAAGGTACTGAGGCCGCTTCTAAGTCTATTAGTTCAAGCTTTGCGCCCTTGGCAGGGATGACAGGTGGTCTAACAACGTCACTTTCTGGTATTCAAGGGGCTGTTACGGGCGGTATATCATCGTTTAAATTAATGATACCCGCTATTAGAGGAGTTGGTACAGCTCTTATATCCACAGGAATAGGGGCTATTGTTGTGGCTCTTGGAGTTGCATTTGCGGCGTTAACATCTTATTTAGGAGGTAGTTCAGAAGGTGCAAAGCAGTTAAAAGCCGCTTTTGCGTATGTGTCCGGCGCGATTACAGCTGTTCTGAACCGTGTTAAGCTGTTAGGCCGTGCTTTAGTCGATGTTTTTCAGGGAAACTTTAAAAAAGCGGCTGAAGACCTGGAAGCAGCTTTTAAAGGTGGTTTTGGGCAAGAAATTATAAATAGTGCCAAAACTGCCAACGCCTTAGAAGTTGAACGGCAGGCTTTGGCAAAAAAACGCCGAGAATTCGAGCATAAAGAAGCGGAAGAACAAAAGCAGATAAACATTCTTAATGCGCAGGCACAGAATAAGGACGATGTAAGCATCGAAAGTTTAACCGCAAAAAAGAAATACCTGGTAGATGCCGATAAAAAGGCTTATGCTCTCAATAAGGAAAAGGTAGCATTATTACAGGCAGAGTATGATTATGCCTCCAAAATTGTTAAAGTTAAGGGGTTGTCAGCCTCTCAGGAAGAAAAAGACAATGAGCTATCAAAATGGAAAGAATTACAATCAGCACAGTCGGAATACTATATTTCTACAGCTGCCAACTCTAAGGCTGAATTAAAACTCAACAAGCAAATACATTCCATTGAGAAAGCCGATAATGAAGAGGCTAAGAAAGATCAGGAAGCCTTAGCCAAGCTGACCAATGAGAATACGGAACTTGACTTAGCCCTTAATAAAGAATCGGCACAATCTAAGAAAGCAATTATTGATGCTGAAATAGCCGAATGGAAAGAAAAGGAATTGGCAAAGATTAACGCGGTAAAAGCTTCCACAGACGAGCAAATAGCCTTGCAAAAAGTATCTATTGAAAAGGTTAATAAAGTGGCTGATATTAAAACAAAGAAAGCTTATGCTGAAATAGATACCAGCGAACTAGAAAAGGGGTTGCAGCAACAAAAGCAGTTTGATGCCCGCGAAGGTGCCTTACTAAAAGAGAAATTTGAAAATAATTTAATAAGCAAGCAGGAGTATCTGGCAAAGATGTCTGCTCTTGATGCTAGGGGCCATCAACGTGAACTCGAAGAGTTAGAACTTCTCCATCAAAAAGGCGAAATTTCAGAAAAAAGTTATGCAGACACACTTGTACAAATCAACGACAAATATCAAACCCAAAAAATTAGCGCATTAAATAGATATAATGTAGCTGTAAATGACTTGTTATCTTCAAATAACAGAATGTCAGAATCCTTTAAAACAGTTGCGCAAAACTCAGGGGTGCTCGTTGCCGGTATATTATCAGTATCAAATTCAATGCAAGAATCTGCCCTTAAGGGTGCAAAATCTTTAAAAGAATTGGCAGCATCAGCAGGTAATTCAGCTCGTCAAATAATTGCAGAACAGTTAAGTATCGGTGTTAGTAATGCCATTCGTAGTGCCTTAGAGTTCATCCCTTTCCCTTTTAATTTAGCCGCTGGGGCTGCTGCCGGCGCTGCTGCCGTTGCTCTTTTCAATAGTGCTGTTCCTACTTTTGCCACCGGCGGCATCGTCCCTGGTACCTCATACACCGGCGATCAGGTATTTGCCCGGGTAAATAGTGGCGAAATGGTACTAAATGCCGGGCAGCAAGGCAACCTCTTTTCTATGCTTAATAATAATTTCAACTCAATGAATCGCGGAGGTGGAGAGGTGACATTCCGCATAGAAGGCTCTCAATTAGTTGGTGTGCTAAACAATCATAGCAAACGAATAAAAAATTTCGGCTAATCAGATAATAAAAATTGAAACGATGAATGATATTGAACGCCGCTATATTTCCGGCACAGTCTCCATAGAAAAACGTGCAAATGGTTCCAATACTCGGAATGTGTCAGGGTATGCCGCTACTTTTAATAACTTATCGAAGGATTTGGGAGGATTTCAGGAACGGATTGATCCGGGATTTTTCAAAGGGGTTGATTTTTCTGACGTCGTTTGTCTATTCAACCACGATAAAAATTTTATCCTGGCTCGAACATCTTCGAGAACTTTGAAGCTTTCGATTGATAATACAGGCCTTAAGTACGCATTTGAAGCGCCCGCCACAAGTGCCGGTAACGATTTGCTTGTAAATATTGCAAATCGCGATGTTTCTGGCAGTTCTTTCGCTTTTATAGTCGAAAAGGATAGCTGGGATGTTATTAACGGAATTAACGTCCGAACATTACTGAAATGTGCCCAATTGATTGACGTTTCCCCCGTAGTATTCCCCGCTTATAATGATACCGTTGTAGGTCAACGGTCTTTTAAGGATTACAGATCAATGCAAAAGAAATTCCCGGAATTACAATATACTAAATGGCTCATAAATGAAATTAACTTAAAACAATAACTTATTAATTAAGAACTATGAAAAATAATTTTAGTCTTGTAAATACAATAAATGAGCATATATCTGGCCGTATCAAATCGCCTGCAAGTATTAAAATGATAGAAGAGGGCCGGGCAGCAATGGAAAAAACAGGAATCCCCTCCGAGGGGATTTCTATACCATTTGAGTATCGTGATTTAGTAGCAGCGGATAGCCCTTTAATAGGAAATGAGGTCCTTGATTTTGACGGCGCTTTGCGCAATGAACTAGTATTCTTAAAAGCGGGGGCAACATTTCTCACAGGTTTGCACGGTAATGTAAAAGTACCTAGATACTCTGGTACAGATGCCTGTTGGTTGAATGAAACGGATTCCGGAAATGATAGTGCTGGAACTTTTGATACTTTTGAGATGAAACCCAAAAGATTGTATGCTACTATCAATATAGGTAAATTGTTTTTATTACAGGCTAATCCTTCCATTGAAGAACTACTTATCAAAGATATTTCAAACGCAATATCTGAAAAGCTTGAAGCTACTGTTTTGGGAAATGCAGCCATTAACACTTATCAGCCGAAAGGTTTTTTTACCGGTATCACTGATGATAAATTGGTGATTAAAGGCACGGCCTCATGGGATAAGGTCCTGCAATTAGAAAAAACGTTGAACGACGCTAAAGCAAGACGCGATACTCGGGCATATATTACAACCGGATCAGGGATAGGAGTACTTAAAAACACTCCCAAAATTCAAGGTTTTCCCAACTACATTAGCCAAGATGGGAAAATGAACGATTATCCGGTGTTTTATACCAATAATATGGCATCCGGGCTCACGGCAACAGCTGATGAACAAGGTCTGGTATTTGCAAATTGGTCTGATTTAATAATTGCCCAGTGGGGTGCAATTGATATTCTTGTAGACCCCTTTACCCTTTCCCATTTAGGAATGGTAAAACTTGGAATAACCGGCTATTTTGATGCGGCTAAACGTCGAGACGAAGCCTTTGCCATTGGATCGGTAAAATAAGAATTTTTGTTTTGGTGATTGATGTTTGATTTGCTCAAGAAGCAGGGTTTCGTAAGGGACCTTGCTTCAAACTTCTAAAAATATGGTAAGTCTTTATTAGGGTTTTTTCATTTCAAAGCAGGCCGCCGTGAGGTTCCCTGCTTTTTTTATTTCATATTGATAGGGCTAAATATACTCTCAAGTTTATGGAAAATGAAAAGAGCTACCAGTTTTGGCAGCTCTATAGTGTTACTATATTATATTGATAACTGTAACTTTGTTGCATATTTATCCATTCTTTGGAATTGAATCCGTTATCGGTGGTGTGCCTGTTTTTTCAATTTTTTTTAGCTCTCTATCTTTTTTGTAATAAGAATATATCCCATAACTGGCCGGTAATCCTAAGCAAAGAAAGTACACGATTATAATAGAGGTCGAAATAGCTTGTATTATACGACCGTTTTTAGGCATAGGCATTGCCGTTTCCGGATCGTTTGCAATTTTATTACCGGTATGCCGTTGGCCTGATTTATATCGTAAGTCCTTCGTATAAACAGGTATTTTCTTTTTCTTATAGATAACCCTGTTTTCAAAATAGAGCAAAATCAACAATCCGAAGTAGAGTCCGGTAAAAATCCACTCTACGATATACCATTGCATCGCGATAAAAATAAAGCTTATCGCAACGTATGCCACACTATAAAACCAGCCTAAGAACAGGGCAAACGCAATGCTTTTCCAGTTGGGAATTTTATACCCCATCTCGCTTAGGTCTGCACCTGAACGGATGTTCTGTGAGGCCGCCGCAATGGTTTTATTAATAATGGCGTTCGAAGCCTTCCGGAATAACACGTATTTGAATACGTCGAAAAAGTTAAATTTCATAAGTGGAGTATTGAATTCTATTGTAAGGTAATAAATGCTTATGATTCAAATAAATAAAAAGTAATAAAAGTTGTGTTACCATTTCATGTCAATTTAGCCGTATTTGTACTGAACTTTTATAGATTTCTAGCAAATCCATTTGAGGAACGTCACAAGTAGACAATTCCTTTAAGGAAAAGCCTCTCCCCTTAGATATGTCAGGCTCATATAACTTCAATGTCATCTCGAGTTCATTAATGTCTATTTCGTGCCATTTTTGTCTATTCCTATTACACTCGATGAGTAACTCCTGTGCCATTATAATTGGGTTCCAGCTTTCTATGGATTCTTGGATTTTTTCAATTTCACTTAAAAAAAAAGTTATCGTTTTATTCTCATTAGAATTTTTTTGAGAAAGAGGGTTGTTATTTTTTTTCATAGTTGTAAAACCTTTATATTTAAATTTCAATGTATTAATTAAACTGCATTTGCGAAGTTGATATATAAGACCTAAGTAACTCCATCATAGGCATTCTGAAAGTGTCCAATTCATATTTAGTATATTCTACATTTTCAAACTTCCATGGCTCTTGATATATCTTCAATCTCTTTTCTAAGCAGGTCTTTATAATTCTGTAGACCTTATCAATGTTTTCTTCATAAAAGAATCTATTTTGAAGTGTGTTATTCCGAATTATCAAAGATTCTCTTTGTACTTTAAGGTTCTCTATAATATTAAGGACTTCATCTAATCTTGTTTCCTCGGTTATACTTATTTTATTAGAACCTTTTTGAGGTTGGGATGAGTTAGAACTTTTCATTGTAAATTTGTTTTAAGGTTACGTGAAATTAGTTTAATTACAACAGACTTGGGTAATAACTGTATTTCAGGGAGGAATAGAACTAAAGTAGGGAGGCTGCTTACTTAACCTGTATGCAAACTGTATGCAAATAAAAAAGTCACCTATTCTCAAGAAGAGTATAAGTGACTTATTGTTAAGTGATTCCGGCGCGATTCGAACGCGCGGCCCACAGCTTAGAAGGCTGTTGCTCTATCCAACTGAGCTACGGAACCCCAAAATCGGCTGCAAATCTACGAAAAATTATCATAGTTCATACAGCTTCCGAGTTTTTATTTGATTTTAACTATTTTATCATTGTTGATGATTGAATAACAATGATTTATTGCATAAGTCCTCGACGTTTGAGCAAAGGCATAATGGATGGATCGGCTCCGCGGAATCGTTTGTAAAGTACCATTGGGTCTTCGGTACCCCCCTTTTCAAGTACGTTTTGACGAAATGAACGGGCTGTTTCCGGGTCGAAAATTCCATGTTCTTTAAAAGCTTCGAAAGCATCGGCATCAAGAACTTCGGCCCATAAATAGCTATAGTATCCTGCTGAGTATCCTCCGTTAAAAATATGGTTAAAATACGTAGTGCGGTACCGTGAAACAATTTCGGGGATGAGTCCAATCTTATCGAGCGATTGCTTTTCGAACGTAAGGAGATCGAGGTTAGCAGCATCTTTTAGGGTATGATAGTCCATATCGAGTAATGATGCGGCTGTCAGTTCAACGGTAGCAAATCCCTGGTTAAAATACTGACTGTTTTTCATCTTATCGAGCAACGCCTGAGGTATAATTTCACCGGTTTGGTAATGCTTGGCGTAGATCTTTAATACTTCGGGTTCGGTAGCCCAGTTTTCGTTTACCTGTGAAGGTAATTCGACGAAATCGCGTGGAACTGAAGTGCCGGATAGGGAGCGGTAAGTACATTTGCTCAACATGCCGTGCAGGGAATGTCCAAACTCGTGAAATAGGGTGGTTACCTCATCGAGGTTCAACAACGAAGGTTTATCGGCTGTAGGCTTCGGAAAATTACAAACGATAGAGATTACTGGAGGAATGTTTTTGCCGGCCTGGCGGTACTGTTCGCGGAAACTGGTCATCCAGGCGCCGCCACGTTTGCTGTTGCGGGCGAAGAAGTCCATATAAAGTACAGCAAGATGGACTCCGTTGGCATTTTTAACGTCGTAAACCATAACATCGGGGTGGTATTTGGGAACGTTTTTCAGTTCGGTGAACGTGAGTCCGTAAAGTTTGTTGGCAGTGTAAAATACACCCTGACGGACATTTTCGAGTTTGAAATAGGAACGGAGGGCCTCGTCATCAAATGCATATTTTTCTTTACGGACTTTTTCGGCATAATAGCGCCAATCCCAGGCTGCAAGTTTAAAATTTCCTCCTTCGCGGTTAATGAGCGACTGCATATCTGAGGCTTCGTTCTTAGCCATTTTTAAGGCTGGTGCCCATATCTGATTTAACAGTTTATAGACGTTATCCTGATTTTTTGCCATGGTGCGGTCGAGAACGTAGTTTGCATACGTGTCGAACCCAAGCATATTAGCCTTTTCGATGCGCAAGACAATGATTTTTTTAATGAGCACCTTATTGTCGTTGGTGTTATTGTTATTTCCGCGGTTAATGTAACCGTTAAATATTTTTTCGCGAAGACTACGGTTATCGGCGTATTGCAGAAAAGGCATCACACTTGGGTTGTGAAGTGTGAAAACCCACTTTCCGTCGAGTTTTTCTTTTTTAGCAACTTCCGCCGCAGCGTCTATGATTCCCTGAGGCAGTCCGGCAAGGTCTTCTTTTTTGTCAATTACTAGTTTAAAGCTATTGGTTTCGGCAAGCAGGTTTTCCCCGAATTTGAGCATCAGCATCGAAAGATCTTCGTTGATTTTGCGCAGACGGTTTTGTTTTGCAGTGTCGAGCGCTGCTCCATTACGGATAAACGATTTGTAGGTTTCATCAAGAAGCTTACTTTGCTCGGGAGTCAGTTTAAGCGATTTTTTCTGGTCGTAAACGGCTTTGACTTTCCTATAGAGTGAAGCATTAAACAAAATATCGTCTTCGTGTTTGGATAAGAGCGGGGTTACTTCCTGTGCAATCTTTTGAATGGTATCGTTAGTGTTGGCAGAATTGATATTAAAAAATACTGACGAGATGTTTCCTAACAAGATACCGCTGTTTTCCATGGCTTCGACGGTATTGGCAAAAGTTGGTTTAGACGGATTTTTTATAATTACCTCAATTTCCTTGTTGTGCTTTTTTATGGCTGTTTTAAACGCAGGTAAAAAATATTTGGTTTTAATCTTGTCGAACGGGGGAACGCCAAACGGAGTATTGTACGATGTTAACAGCGGATTAGATGTCGTTTTTGGAGTGTCTTTGTCGGGTTTGAAGGCCGTGGTAATTACGCTCATAATCAAAAGTATATACAATAAATTTTTCATGCAAATATGGTTAAATGATTTATTCTCAATGATAAATCAAAAAGTAAATGCTAAAAAAGACTTTAGTCATGTTTAGCATTCGATTTGTCTTTGGTTAGAACAATCTTCGTAACCAAAATCTAAAGTGATTATACAGGCCAATGCAATAAAAAAGCCCTTCGTTTTTGCGAAGGGCTTTTTTATTGAGCTATTTAACGGGTTTTGGCGTTACTTCTATATTCTTTTGCTGAATAATATTGGTTGGTTTTTTCTTCTGATAAATAATGGTAGGTTGCTTATTTCCTCCCGAGCTTTTCTTAAACGTAATCATTTCACCGGTAATTTTGTTAAAAGTGAAATAGAGCAGTTCATTATACAGAATTCTGTCCTTGCCCAGAACCGGGCTTATGCCAACAAAATCAACAGTTTTGTCTTTTACTACAATATTTTTGAAGTGGTTGCATTTATACCGGTTGTACAGGTTGTCGTGCTTCCATACGATAGTTCCGTCGCGCAGGTCTATTTTAGCGGCAAGTCCGATAACTCCGGCGTACAGATAGTTATGTTCGGCCACTCCTTCAAACAGGTTGAACCCGGGCAAATTGGTCGTCCAGATTACTTTTTTGGATTTTAAATCTACCTTTTCTACCGAGCTGTAACCTTCGTCGCTGTTGCTGAAATTGGCGAGAATAATAAGGTCGTTGTTTTTAACGAGATAGAATAATTTTTCGATAAAGAATGACTCTTCAACTTCGAGTTTGGCAACTTTCCGTTTAAGTGAGTCGGTAATAGTTCCGTCGGAAAGCACTTTGAACTTTAATTCGGGTAGTTCGTATATGCCGTTTTCTTCGTCGTTGCTCAGGTTTTTTGCCATTTGGGTGGTTGTTACCTGTCCCTGCGCCGCACCGAAGATTAAGAAGCCAACTAAAAAAAGAAACGTTCTCATAATAACATAAAATTAAATTTAAGCACCGGCTATCTGGTCATCTTTTGCAGTATGCCTTTCGCCAATTATCTTGAATATCATTGATACAAAGAATATGCCAACGGCTATAGCCCCCGCTATGCCTATGGTTTTAATACCACTCGAAAGAGCGTCGGTAATATTTCCGCGGATTACCTTCAGCACGGTGTAATACATACCGCCTCCCGGAACCAGTGGAATTATTGCACAAATAACAAAACTTGTTACCGGCGTTTTAAAAATTCTAGCCATAATTTCGGCATAAGAAGCCGCCAAAATGGTTGCCAGAAAGAAGGAAGTTATGTCAGAATGCGTCAATTTATAAAACATAAGGTATGCAAACCATGCAATACCTCCGGCCAACGCACCTATAACCAACTTCTTACCGCGGATATTAAACAATACCCCGAATCCTAACGTGGCCATAAAGGTAAAAACAGTTTGGATAATCATGATCATCAAACGTTAAAATAGATACCATAATTTTAAACCGATACCTGTACCAACTGCGATGGCTACGGCGATAATAAAGGCTTCCACGGCTCTGGCTGTACCTGAAACAATATCTCCCGCAATAGTGTCGAGGATGGCAGTGGTGATAGCCAACCCCGGAACGAGCAACATTACCGCGCCGATGATTATTTTATCAGTATGCACATGCAACCCTATATAATCTGAAAGTAATGCCAAACTGGCAGCAATGGCTCCACCAAGCACATTGTTGATAAACCCGTTTACCTCAAACCGGGCAAGCCATATAAGAATAGCCTTAATGATACCTCCAATGACGAAAGCAACCGCAAAATCATATTGGTTGCCACCAAATACAATGCTGAAGCAGCCGGCACAAAAACAGGCCGAAATGATATTGGTGAAGTTTTTGTAAATTGGAGAATGGTCTATCTCCCTTATTTGTTGTTCAAATAAATCGGGCGACAGGCCTTGTGATTTTATATTTCGGGTGAGTTGATTGGCAAGGGCAATTTTTTCGAGATTGGTTGTACGTTTACGTATCCGTTTTATCAACGATACGGTATGTCCGTTAGCCCCGGAAGCTGAAAGAAAAAAGCCGGTGGGGGTTACATAGCTGTCGGCATTGACAATGCCAAATGATTGACAAACCAAGTTAATCGTTTCTTCAACCCGGTAGGTTTCGCCGCCGTTTTCCAGCACAATCCTTCCTGCTTCGGCGGCCAGTTTTATAATCTGGTCAACATCATAAACCGATTCTTGGTTCTGAGTCGTTTGGTTGTTCAACATCCGAAAAATATAGCTTTTGTTAAGGCACTTGTTTACTCAGTTAAAAATAATTCTTTTTCGGAAGAATTCAACAAAAATATCTCACGTAAAGCCCGTTATTCTTCATATACAAGAAAATCGTCTTTACCTTCAATTCGTTCAAGGTCGGTGCCTACCGGAAGTGGAAGGTAAGGAATGATAGCCGAGTCGGCCTCGGCAATGGTTTTAAGGGCGTATTTGCCGCTGTTCCGGGGATTATCGAGGTATTGCTGATTTTCGGTTCCTGAAAGGATACGCCAGCCGCTATCGCCCGGTTCGTCAGGAATTTCACGGTACATAAACCCAATTTTCTGTCCTTCGAGCATGATTTTATTCGAGACAACGCAGTATTCCAGTTCTTGATATGCGGGTTCCTTTTCTTCGGAGTTGATATTTTTTTCGTTCATGGTATATTTTTAATGATGGGCTATTCTGGTAATATCTCTTTTACACGACCAACCTCACCACTTTGCAGTCGTACTTTAATGCCATGCGGATGGGACGGGGAATTGGTAAGAATATCTTTCACAATTCCTTCGGTGAATTTGCCGGTTGGCTGATCTTTTTTTAATACAATAAGTACCGGTGTTCCTGGTTTGATGTTTGCCCGGATAGTTCCGTTCATGTTTTTTTGAGTTGTTAAATTGGGAGCAAGGTACGAATTAATATACATCCTTTTGGTACCGGAGAAATGAAAACCTTGCAAGTTATGATTAACTAGTCGTTATCATTTGTTAAAATGTTGTAATTATTTTTAACTTTATTGTTGTAAAACCAGACAAATCTATCTACACAATAAAAACTCACATTATGGGACTTTTACATGATATTGGCACATTTTTTTGGCAGTGTTTTCAATACGATGTGCAGATATTTTCAAAGCCTTGGTTGTATTATACGATTTTGCCTGCAATTGGGTATTTGATATTTTTTCTGGTTAAATGGTGCGTCTTAACAACTCCCCTGTGGGTGCCTATAACAATTGTTCTTCGGGTACTAAACTGTCCTCCTCCCCAATGTCGTAATTGCTTACACAGCACGATTAAAGAATTTGAACATATTGATAAGGAACAAGTTCCGGAAGAAAAAGCTAAACGACAAATGCAGAGATAAGATATAATGTGTTATTAGAAAGTCAAAGTATTATCAAGCAGGTATTAAATTTTGTTTGAGTTTTTATGGTTTTACCTCTAAACTTTTTTTGGTTTAGAAGTTGAAAAGGTGTAGTACCGATACTTGTTACTTTTTAGGTTGCTTATAATTAAGCTCCTTTCGGATTTTTTTATATTTCAACATCTATTTTCTTCGAGTATTTCTTGTTTAACACTTTTTAACATTAACTTTTTTCAATAGGGTTAAACCCTTTCGTGTTACTGGTGTCAAAATAATAAAACAAGAAAGCAGGATTATGAAACGTTTATTTATAGATTCATTGTCGAAAGCAGTAAAGAGAGGATTGTATCTTTTTGCTGCGATATGTGTCCTTGAAACTGGTGTAGCTTTGGATGCAAATGCTCAACGCGGGCATAGGAGTGGCGGAGTCAGGATTACAGCAGACAGGTCGCAGCCTCACTGGCATTATTCCGCTTATCCTAAGCACGGAGCTGTAATTACGACTATTCCACGTGCTTCGGCAAGGATAACATATCGTGGAAACGATTTCTTTTTTCATCGGGGAGTTTATTATCATCGGATAAATGGACGTAATATTGTAGTTTGTCCGCCTATTGGGTTGAGGGTTAACGTATTACCATGTGGTTTTTTAAGGTTCTGGGTTGGCCCAAATCCTTATTTTTATTATTTCGGAACATATTATGTTTATCGTGACTCGTATTACGAAGTTGTAAAACCGCCCCTCGGGGCTTTGGTCGAAAGTATTCCGGATGGCTATGAAAAACTCGAAATTGAAGGACAGACTTTTTACATTGTTGATGGGGTGCAATATAAACCGGTACTAAAAGACGGTGTAGTTTGGTATCAGGTTGTTAAAGTGAATTGAGTTTTGGTTTATTTTTATGGTTTGGCGCAGGTCCCTGTTTTCAGGGCCTGCGCTTTTTTTAGGTTAAAGTCTTAGTCGCCACCCATGCTTATTGATATTTCCTGATGATGGGGTTCGGGTCGGGTAAAATACAGTTCTTCATTGATTAGCTCATCTCCTGAAAAATTTTCTTCTTCTATTTCTATGGATTTTTCAACGACGAGGCGTTCAAGTATTATAAAAGGTTCGCTATAAATATTGTGAGGGTTATAGCCAATCACTCCTTTTATTTCCCAACCGTCGTTTACCATTTCCTGTAATTGAATTTTTAATGCCTGAGTGTCGGTTGCAGAGACAATTTCAATTTCTTTAGCCATAATCAGTTTAGTTTAAAGATTATCAAAAAACCGGATATATTCCCGCTTCAAGCCTTGTGGCTTGGGCGTTTTATGCAGAAGCCGAATACCTTCAGTTGAAAAGGTATTCGTGAAAAGAACGTAAATGCTTTTACTCTATAACAACCGAGAGTGCCGGATGTTTAACAATGTGATGATGACTGGTATTTTATAAAGCCGGAGAGATGTTAAAAAAAGAAGACCTGTCAGGCTTAAAAAAGTGACAGGTCTTCTTAATATTATTAACCTTGTATAAAGGTTATTTGACTGAAAATTTATGAATGCATGAATGCTGATAGGTTTCGCCAGGTTTTAGAATGGTTGAAGGGAAATGGGGTTTATTAATACCATCGGCGAAGTGTTGGGTTTCGAGGCAGAAAGCCCACCGCTTGTTGTATAATTTTCCGCCTTTTCCTTTTTCTCCGTCAACCCAGTTGGCTGTGTATAGCTGAACCCCGGGCTGAGTGGTAAAAACTTCCATTACCCTTCCGGATTGCGGGTCGTGAGCTACGGCTGCAAGTCCCAGTGTACCTGCGCGATGTTTTAATACCCAGTTGTGGTCGTAACCAACTCCGAAACGAAGTTGCTCGTCGTCCTTGTCTATATTTTTACCAAAAGGTGTAGGTTTGGTAAAATCCATCGGAGTTCCTTTTACATTGCGGATTTCGCCGGTTGGCAGAGAGGTTTCGTCCACGGGGGTGAAAAAATCAGCATTGATCATCAATTCCTGATCGTAGACTTTTCCTGAGCCTTCTCCTGCCAGGTTGAAATACGAGTGACTTGCCAGGTTGAATACCGTAGTTTTATCGGTTGTTGCATGATAATCGAGGCGAAATTCGTTGTCATCTGTCAACGTGTAAGTAACGGATACTTTAACGTTTCCGGGATAGCCTTCTTCACCATCTTTAGCAAAATAAATAAATTCAACTTTGGAATCCGAAGCTCCGGCCACATCCCACACTACTTTGCTAAAACCAATAATACCACCATGCAGATGGTTAGGTCCATTGTTTACGGCCAAAGTATATTCCTTGCCTTCGAGCGTGAATTTGCCCTGACCAATACGGTTGGCACAACGTCCGCAAACGGCTCCCATGTAAGGACCGTTGCCATTGATGTATTCCCCGATGGTATCGTAGCCCTGAACCACATCGGCAAAGTTTTCGTTACGGTCTGGTACGTTAATACTTACGATGATAGCTCCATAGTTGGTAACCTGAGCTACTACGCCGTTTTTGTTTTTTAAGGTATAGAGAGCAGTGGGTTTTCCGTTATGAACCCCTTTAAATGCGTCTTCTTTAATTATGTTCATATCGTTTTTTATTAAAAAGAAAAACCCTTAACCGGATGCAGGTTTTGCGTCCTGTTAAAGGTTTCTCAGTTATAAGAATTTATAAATCAATTTTTACTGAACCTTTCTGACGGATGAACAATTTGTGGCAAGAACCTTTGCCGAAAACATGTTCGAGGGTACTGATGTACTTGTCGAGCAGGTTTTGTGGTACAAAAGCCTGAATTGTTCCGGCAAATCCTCCACCATGTACACGCCATGCACCTTGGCCTTTTAGTACAATGTCGCTCATTGCAAGTGCAAGCGAAATGCCTTGTTCGCGTACATTGTTTACAGGAAATATGTTTTGGTTATACATATATGAGCTGTAACCCGATTCTGTGACCATCCCGAGGAATGATTTAAAATCGTTCTTTTCTAAAGCTTCAACCTGGTTAACAACCCGTTGATTGTCACCTTGGAAGTGGATGGCACGAAGAATGGCGCGGTCGCCAACTTTTTCGCGGATTTTAGGGGCAATGTCCAGAACCTGTTCGAGTGAAACTTCGCGGAGAACTTTTGCACCGAGTTCGGCAGCAACAGCTTTCATATCTGTCGGTAACGAAGCATATTCGTCGTTTAGGTCGGCATGGTTTCCTCCGGTATCGGTAATTACCAATGCAAATCCGGTAGAAACGAAGTCGAAGTGAACTTTTTTCACGATGGGTTTCGAAGGATCTTCAAAATCAATGGTTACCAAACCTCCAACGGAGCAGGCAGTCTGATCCATCAAACCACAAGGTTTCCCAAAGAAATTATTTTCAGCATATTGGCCAATGATAGCATTCTGAACCGGATCGAGTTTCCCGTTATTAAAGAGTTCACTGATAATAGCTCCGATCAGTACTTCGAAAGAAGCAGATGAGCTTAATCCGGAACCTTTAGGTACACCACCGTCAATAACAGCGTCGAAACCACCAATGGTAAAGCCGAGTTCTTTTAAACGTGCGCTGATACCACGAACCAGTGAGCTTGAAGTATAGAATTCGTCGCTGCTTGCTGTCAGGTTAGAGAGGTCTACTTCGAATTTGGGATACCCAACGGATTCGATGCGTACGATGTTCGAATTGTTTTTAGCCGCAATAGCTACATTGTCGAGGTTTACAGCCCCTGCCAATACACGTCCGTAATTGTGGTCGGTATGGTTTCCTCCAATTTCGGTACGACCGGGAGAGCTGAACAGCTCAACATCGTCGGTTTTAAAGGTTTCCTGAAATTTTTTAATTAAATCGACATAACGTTTTGCCTGTTTTTGAAGAACTGCGGTATCGGTACCGTAAAGTTCTTTAAATGCTTCATTATTACCGTTGTTAATCTTGGTAATTAAGGTTTCAATTTTTCCCATTTGTGTTATAAAATTAATGTTAAGGTTATAGAAGTATTTGGTTTGTGCTAAATATAGTTTATAAAATCCAACAAAAGTCGTGCCGTCCGGATGCTGTTTTCAGGTTTGTGGCAGATGTGAACTATTTCTAAGTATCGGAAGGAATGTCAGCTTTACCTGAAATTGTTTCGGTGCGGAAAAGTACTCCCCGACTTTGGGCTAGATGTTTAAAGGCTTATTATACAAATAATTGAGTTAAACAGGTTCAAAGAACTTAACCGCAAAATGCTGATTTTTTTCAGTATTTAAAAACGAATGCGCAATATAGAAATTTTTCTTAGGATAAGAATTGGTTTTTTAAGATTAACAGAGTGAGTTTGTGTAAAAGTAAAAGGCCCCGTAGTTTCTACGAGGCCTTTATGATGAATTGAAAAATGTTAAAATTTCATTAGCGGTATCAGTGAAATGTAGATACCTGTGATAATTGCTGTTGTGATTACTCCGCAAATATTGGCTCCAAGAGCTTCGGGAATAATAAACGAGTTGGGGTTTACCTTGCTTACTTCTTTTTGGGCAACCTTGGCTGTAGTTGGAACGCAGCTAACGCCAGCAATTCCAATGGTTGGGTTAAAGTTACCTTTTTTAATGAAGAACATCAGGTAGCCACCGATGATACCTCCGATACCCGAAATTAGAAGGGCAATAATACCTAATACTAACAAAATTAGAATCTTGGGATTAAGTAAGAGGTGAGCTTCGCACAAAATTCCGAGCAACGAGCCTAGAAAGAATGTTGAGCCGTAGAGAAGTGGGCCTTCGATAAATTCGCGTACATGGGTCAATCCAGATTCGCGTACTGCAATCCCTACAAACAACGAGAAAAACAACGGTGATGCAACTGGGAAAAGAAGGCAAAGGATTACACAAAGAATTACAGAAAATCCAAGTTTCATGCCTGCCGAAATAGGCCTGTTTTCTTTTTCGCTGCGAACCATCTTAATGCTGCGATATTTGGCCGGAATTAATAAACGGATAAGATACGGATACCCGCCGTAAGTCAGTCCCAGGTACAAATATGCCACCACAGTGATTGGTACAAAAAGGGTTTTCGAGAGGCTCAATGAGGTAAAAAGTACCATTGGGCCGTCGGCGCCACCAACCATAGCTATAGACGCAGCATCGTTAAGATTTAGCCCCATAGCCATTGCAATAGGGATAGTCAGGAATGTTCCCAGTTCGGCAAACATAGCCAAAAACATGCTGCTGAAGGGACGTTGCAGGATATATCCGATGTCGAGCATTGCTCCGATACCCATAAAAATAAAACAGGCAATCAAACCGTTGCTAAACATAAAGGTATAAATGGGCTGCAGAAAATCTATCTGCAGAATATTGAGTAATTGGTTGATGTCTGTTACCAACGGGTCAACAAACAAGTTTCCCTGTGTGCCGTCCGGCATAAACATGATACTGGCATTAATGGTAGCCATACCAAGTCCCATAGGAATCATCAACAACGGTTCCAGCACTCCTTTTCTCCCCAAATAAACCAACAATATTCCAAGCGCTATCAGGCCAATACGTGCAAATGCGATGATTGGTTCAGATAATAAAAATGTAGATATTCCCTGGAATAACTTTAAAAAAACATGTGTGTCCATAAATTACTCTTTTTGCAAGTTTCTATATATAAATCAGGATTTTCGTTGAAATAGTTTGTGGAAAGCATGCGAGGACATTCCGTTATACAAAAGCCAGATTAAACCGGCCACAAACATCGAAATTGCAAATGCAAATACGAACAGTAAAACAATAAATAATGTAATATTCATAATGGTAATTTTATATAATTGAAAAATAGATAGTTATATTCCTGTTTGGACGAAAATATTTCGGCAAAATAGAAAGACCAAAAGACAGCATTTTTAGGCAAAAATCAAATTTGAAATCGGATAAAATTTTAAAAAAAATGCAAGCCCCCCTCAGATTGTATTTGAGGAGTTTATAAACTGACCAAAATGAAATTAAAAGGTGCTTTTTTTGAGTTTGGAAGAACTGAATTTTGAAAGTAAACTAATCGAAAGGTCTTTTTTATTCGTTTTATAGTTAAAGCATATCAAATTAAAGGTTTTGAGCCAAAGAATCGTTGGACTGAAATATTTTGCTACTTTTAGCACCTGATCAATTCAAAATTCTATTTTGTGCAGATACCTAACTTCTCCGAATTACGCGGCACACTGAGTCTATTCCGGGAGCGTCCCTGGAAGTTTAAGCATGGTTTTATTGCTGGTTTTTTGCTCTTTTTATCAGGAGTTTTGCTGGAGATTATAACCGGAGGAAAAGGCTTAAAACCAATAACAATGCCTGTTAATATTTACCTTGCCGTTGTTTTCGTTTTTTTGCTTTTTTATCTGTATTTCAGCTTTCGCACCCATTGGCTGGTAAAATGGCTTTCCGGAACTCCTGCAGCATTGACTTCCATAATATTTTTGGCTATGCTGGTATTGCTGATGGGCTTTATCCCGCAGGAGCAATCTAATAGTCCTGCAATTTTTCGGTTAACGGGATTGTCGCATGTTAAATTAAGCTGGCCGTTTTTATTTATCGAAATATGGGTAATCATCGGCTTGGGGTTGGTTATCCTGCGTAGATCAATTCCGTATAAAAGAAAAAATTTAGGTTTTATCCTTAACCATTTAGGTTTATGGCTGATATTGGTTGCAGCCGGATTGGGAGCCGGTGATATAAGTCGCCTGGCAATCAATCTTATTGAAGATGGTGCCGAAAATAACATTGCTGTTTCAGAAAAGGGCGAAATGGTTAAGCTTCCATTTTCGTTGAAATTAATTGATTTTAAGATTGATGAATATCAGCCACGCTTGGCGTTTGTAGATGCTAAAACCGGAGCTTATTTACTGGAAAAGGGAAAAACGTTTCCAATGGTCCAAAAAGGATTAAAAACCACGATTTGGAACTGGAATATTACGGTTGAGGATTATTCTCCGCAAGTAATGCTGATTGACAGTGTGCTTCAAAATTCAACACTTCCGGGTAGTTGCCCGGCTGTTAAAATTAAAGCTGTTAAAACCGGCACAAAGGATACAATTTCCGGCTGGATTTCTTCCGGCAGTTTTAACCAAAAAATAGTATTTCTGCGATTAAACGAAGAATATATACTTATGCTTACTCCTCCGGAAGTGCGGAAATTCAGTTCCAAACTTTTGGTAAAAAAAGATAACTCCCGAGGTGATACCGTGATGCTCGAAGTGAATAAACCGCTAAAAATAAGTGGGTGGAAAATCTATCAAGCTGGGTACGACCAAAGTAAAGGCAAATGGTCGTCGCTTAGTGTACTCGAAGCCGTGCGTGACCCCTGGTTGCCTGTGGTTTACCTAGGCATTTACTTGCTAATGACTGGTGCTGTTTATATGTTTTGGATTGGACGTAAAAATTAGTTTATAACGAAATGAACTGGGCTATTTTCCCTCTTTTTGCAACGCTTTCGGCTATCTTGTGGATAACCGGCGCAATACTCATCTATCTCGAAAACAAAAATCCCCGGTTCTTTAAATACGGAAACCTGGTTATTGTGGCTGGTTCCGGATTAATGGGCATCTTTCTTTTGACCTTGTGGATAACCCTTGGTCGCCCGCCGTTTCGTACGTTGGGCGAAACTCGTCTGTGGTATTCGTTTTTTTTGGTGGTTATCGGCTTTTTCACGTTTCACCGGTGGAACAATAAGTGGTTTCTGGCTTATTGTGTGGGGCTTGCTATTCTTTTTTTAGGGATCAATCTATTGCACCCCGAGACCTATGAAAAGGAGCTGATACCTGCCTTGCAAAGTCCATGGTTTGTGCCGCATGTCATTGTTTATATCCTTTCCTATGCCTTGCTGGCGGCATCTTCGTTGGTGGCTGTTAAAGGGCTTTACCAGGTTTACACCGACCGTGCCAAAACTGATAATCTAATTCTGGCCGATAATCTTGTTTATAAAGGTTTTTCGCTACTTACCTTAGGACTTATTTTTGGTGCTTTATGGGCCAAAGAAGTCTGGGGGCATTACTGGACCTGGGACCCGAAAGAAACCTGGGCCTTGCTAACGTGGCTTATCTATCTTATTTATATCCATCTTCGGCAGAACCAACCGCAACGTATTAAATTTCACCTTTGGATGCTGGGACTGGCATTCGTAATCCTGCTGATTTGTTGGTTCGGAATAAACTATCTCCCTTCTGCACAGAACTCAGTGCATGTGTATGCGCAATGAGTTTTAAAACCCACGCTGACGTTTTGCCTCAAAAATCAGTATTGCCGCCGATGTTGAAACATTGAGCGAGTCGGCCACGCCGCACATCGGTATTTTAACCTGCATGTCGGCTCCATTTAGCCAAGCCTCAGTGAGACCGTCGGCTTCGGTACCCATCACAATGGCCGAGGGTACGGTAAAATCGGTTTCGTGATAAAACTGTTGGGCAGTAAGTGCTGCCGCAAAGCTTTTAATCCCTTTATCTCTTAGAAATGACAAAGCTTCGGCGGTGGTACAGGTTGCAACCTGTTGGGGGAAAATACATCCCAAGCTTGAACGTATCACGTTGGGGTTATAGATGTCGGTCTGCGGATCGCAAACAATAATGGCATCGAGGGCAGCAGCATCGGCAGTGCGGAGGATTGCCCCGAGGTTTCCGGGTTTCTCAACCGATTCGAGTACTAGTATCAACGGGTTCTCTGGTAGTTTTAAATCTGTTGGTTTCAGGTATCGGGGAACAATCAGAGCAATTAGCCCGTCGGAATTCTCGCGATAAGCCATCTTTTCAAAAACGGCCTTGGTCACTTCAAAAAACAGCGCTTTCGGAATTTTTCGAAACAGCTTTTCCGATTCGGGATGCAGGTTTACTTCTTTCGAAAAATAAAGTTCTTTTACGTTAAACCCGGCATCCACCGCTTTCAATATTTCCCTGAAACCTTCGGCCACAAAGATGTTCTGATCCTTGCGTTCACGGGCTTTCGAGAGGTGAACCACATTTTTGACACGGGCGTTTTGCAAGCTGGTAATTTTTTCCATATCCGATACTTTCCGGCAAAAGTATTCAATTTTGATACTTAATTATTCACTTGCCAAAATTTCCTTTAAAATCCGATTGCCATAATCATTATCTTTGCACCTCAAATTCAGGAAGGTATTATTGAAATGAAGAAGCGCGTTGTAGTTGGTTTGTCTGGAGGTGTCGATTCGAGTGTTGCGGCTTATTTGCTTAAAAAGCAGGGCTACGATGTGATTGGTATGTTCATGATTAACTGGCACGAAACAACCGGAACCTTGTCGGGCGACTGCCCCTGGAATGACGACCTGATTTTCGCTGAACTCGTTGCGCGCAAGCTCGACATCCCTTTTCATACCGTTGATTTTAGTGAAGAATACGGAAAACGGGTGGTGGATTATATGTTTTCGGAATACGAAAATGGACGTACACCAAATCCCGACGTGCTTTGCAACCGCGAAGTAAAGTTCGACTTATTTGTGGATGCCGCCCGCCGCTTCGATGCTGAATTTGTGGCTACCGGTCATTATTGCCGTAAAGATGAATTTACGGATGCTGATGGGACAACGGTTTACCGATTACTTGCCGGTTCTGACCCAAACAAGGATCAAAGTTATTTTCTTTGCCAGCTTTCGCAGAAACAGCTTTCTAATGCGCTATTCCCGGTTGGCCATTTACTGAAACCTGAAGTACGTAAGATTGCCGATGAACTTGGCTTGGCAACTGCTCAACGAAAAGATTCCCAAGGCGTTTGTTTTGTTGGAAAGATTGATCTGCCGGTATTTCTTCAACAAAAGATAAAAAGTCGTGAAGGGAAGATTATTGAGATTCCTGCCGACAGTGCTGCCTATACAATCAATATTGCGGATAACGACTGGCACGAAACGCTTAAAATATATTCTACACCATACAGTTATCGCGAGGTTAAAGGCCGGATGGTGGGACATCACCAGGGTGCACACTTCCTAACCATTGGTCAGCGTAAAGGCCTGAATGTTGGTGGCATGGCCAAGCCTCTCTTTGTAATTGCAACCGACGTAGAAAACAACGTGGTTTATACCGGTCAGGGCGACGATCATCCGGGATTATACAGAAAGGCTTTATTTATTAAAAACGAAGATATTCATTGGATACGTCGTGATTTGACCATGAAAGCTGGCGAACAGCGCGATTTTTTGGTGCGTATCCGTTATCGCCAGCCTTTGCAGAAAGCCACGTTATATCGTTTTGATGATGGCTTGTATATTTATTTTGAAAAACCGCAGCGAGGCATTACTGCCGGACAGTTTGCAGCCTGGTACGATGGCGAAGAGCTTTGCGGGTCGGGCGTAATAAATGGTTAATAGAACGAGAAAGGGCTTCATTTTAGGAAGCCCTTTCTCGTTCTATTAAATCTATTCAAAACAGAAGTTTGGCAGCATTCAATTATTTTGTTCGTCGTTTAAAAGCATGGTTGTATTGAACAGGCCAGATTTGTTCCCCGCCAAGTTCATGTAGGGCTTTTTGAGCCCAATAAGGATCGCGAAGTAATTCTCTGCCAAGTAATACCAGATCGGCATCACCTCCGGTAATAATTTCATTGGCATGAGAAGGTTCGGTAATTATCCCCACAGCACTGGTCATAATTCCCGATTCCTCGCGGATCCGACGGGCAAATTGCACTTGATATCCTTTCCCGACAGGTATATGGGCTGTAGGAACCAAACCTCCGGAAGAAACATCAATAAGATCAACACCCAGATCCTTGAGTCGTTTAGCAAGTTCTACCGATTCGTCGATATTCCATCCGCCATCAACCCAGTCGGTCGCCGATATTCGCACAAACAATAACAATTCGTCCGGGATCAGGTCTCGGAGTTGTTTAGCAATTTGCAGAGTTAAACGCATCCTGTTTTGAAGCGAACCTCCATATTTATCCTGACGATTGTTGCTGAGCGGGGAAAGGAACTGATGTAGAAGATAACCATGGGCTGCGTGAAGTTCTATAACCTTGAAACCTGCCACGAGGGCACGACGGGCAGCAGCCTCGAATGCTGCGACAATATTGTCGATTTCTGCATTATCCAAAGGATGCGGAATTTGGTCTCCATCGCTAAAGGGGATATCTCCGGCTCCGACGATAGGCCATCCACCCTCTTCGGGTTTTATAGATGCTCCACCTTTCCATGGTACATTAACACATGCTTTTCGCCCTGCATGAGCCAGCTGAATGCCCGGAACAGCTCCTTGCGACGCTACAAAGTCGGCAATTCTGGCGAGCGGTGCAATATGTTCATCACTCCATAAACCAACATCCGAGGGCGATATCCTGCCTTCGGGAGTGACTGCCGTTGCTTCAACAATGATCAACCCTGTACCTCCTGCAGCTCTACTCCCAAGATGAACCAAATGCCAATCGGTGGCAAAGCCGTCGGTAGCACAATACTGACACATTGGGGACATTGCAATACGGTTCCGAAGTGTGATACCTCGCATAGTTATAGGACTGAGTAAATCGACTTCCGGTAATTCAAGGTCGTTGCTTGAATCTGCAGGACTACCGTGAGCTGCAGTCCTCAGGTTTAGATCTTCCGACGAAGGTTCTACATGTTCATTTTTCATAATCTTTTCCTTTTACAATATCAAAACTTATAATTCGGTATTTTTTAAATTTCGTTTTAGTTGTTTAAACAAAAAAAGTACAAAAAAGATGTCATTCAGGGAATTTTATTATCAGTGGTTTAAAAAAGTCCTAACCAGAAATTGAGGATAAAAACCTCTTTGAAAATTTTATTTGATTCAGGAAAAGGATAATTTTGACGCATAAAGAAAAACTAGAAAATGGCACTCGAATTATCAGGTAAAGTTATTTCACTTCTTCCCGAACAAACAGGATCGGGTAAAAATGGAACATGGTCAAAGATTGATTTTGTAATCGAAACGGAAGACCAGTATCCTAAAAAAGTTTGTTTTAGCAGCTGGGGCGATAAAGTTGCCCAGGTTAAAGGCTTGCAACCCGGACAAAAGGTTAAGGTTTCATTTAACGTGGAATCGCGCGAGTTTAACGGCAAGTGGTACACCGACCTTCGTATCTGGAAACTGGAAACCAACAGCCAAAACTCTGCTCAGGGTGAAGGTCCCGATTTCGATGCCTATCCTATTTCGGCTAATGATGAATATTTGTCGGCAGCTAAAGACAGTAATCCGTCCGATGATTTGCCATTTTAAATATAACGAGATCGATTTATCTTTTTAATAAAGACAAAAAATCCGGGTAGTAACACACTATCCGGATTTTTTATGAAGTAAGGGAAGGAACCTATTTAACATCTTTCATCGACAGCTGGATGCGTTTGCGGGGCACGTCCACCTCAAGTACTTTGACTCTTACGTGCTGATGGAGTTTTACTACTTCGTTGGGGTCGCTAACAAAACGGTCGGCAAGTTGAGAGATGTGTACCAGTCCGTCCTGTTTTACGCCAATATCCACGAAGCAACCGAATTTAGTGATGTTGGTAACAATGCCGGGTAGTTCCATGCCGGCTATTACATCGCTAATCTTATAAACGTCCTTGGAAAATTCGAAAACCTGAATGGCAGAACGAGGGTCGAGGCCTGGTTTTGAGAGCTCCTGCACAATATCCTGGAGCGTGGGTAACCCGACGTTATCGGAAACATACCGTTTCAGTTCAATCTTTTTGCGGAGTTCATCGGTTTTGAGTAGGTCGGCTACAGTAGCCCCGGAGTCTTTGGCCATTTGTTCCACCACGTGGTAACTTTCGGGGTGAACGGCGCTGTTATCGAGCGGGTTTTTGGCATTGGGAATACGAAGAAATCCTGCACATTGCTCAAAAGCTTTATCGCCGAGGCGGGGAACTTTTTTGAGCTCTTTTCGCGAACTGAAAGCCCCGTTTTCTTTTCGGTAATTCACAATGTTTTGAGCCAATTGAGGACCTAATCCAGATACATAGGTTAAGAGGTGCTTGCTGGCTGTGTTGAGGTTTACTCCAACCTGATTAACACAGCTTTCAACAACAGCGTCAAGGCTTTTTTTGAGTTTGGATTGGTCAACATCGTGCTGATATTGGCCTACGCCAATGGATTTAGGGTCGATTTTTACCAGTTCAGCCAGCGGGTCCATCAGGCGACGGCCAATGGATACTGCTCCGCGAACGGTAACGTCGTATTCTGGAAATTCCTCGCGTGCCACCGGCGATGCTGAATATATCGAAGCCCCGTTTTCGCTTACCACATATACCTGTACTTTGCGGTCGAACTGTATGCGCTGAATGAATTGTTCGGTTTCGCGGCTGGCAGTGCCGTTCCCGATGGCGATGGCTTCTATTTTATATGTGCTCACCATCGTCGATATTTTTTTCATCGCAAGGCTGGTTTCGCTTTGCGGTGGGTGAGGGTAGATGGTTTCGTTATGCAACAGGTTTCCTTGAGCATCGAGGCATACCACCTTGCATCCGGTACGGAAACCGGGGTCGAGGGCCAGTACGGTTTTTTGTCCGAGTGGCGATGCCAGCAGGAGCTGACGCAGGTTTTCGGTAAATACCTTGATGGCTTCTTCGTCGGCCTGTTCCTTGGAAAGGTTTTTGAATTCGGTTTCGATGGATGAGCCGAGCAAACGTTTATAGCTGTCGATGACCGCTTCGCGTACCTGTTGGGACGATTCGAGCCTTCCGCGTACAAATTGCTTTTCGAGGATTTCGATGGCCTCGTCTTCCGATGGCTCGATGGATATTTTTAAAAAGCCTTCATCTTCGCCGCGGCGCATGGCCAAAAGACGGTGCGAGGGGCATCGGCGCAAAGGTTCTGAAAAATCGAAATAATCTTTGTATTTGATACCTTCTTCCTCTTTGCCTTTGGCTACTTTCGAATAGATGAAAGCCTCGTGGCCAAAGAGGTTACGGATGTTGTTACGGGCTCGGAGGTCTTCGCTTACCCATTCGGCAATGATGTCGCGAGCGCCTTGTAAAGCCTCGTCAGAGTCGGCTACCTTATCGTTCAGAAACCGGGCAGCAAGCGAATCGACGTCTCTTTCCTGCTGGCGGAAAAGGGTTTCGGCGAGCGGTTCGAGGCCTTTTTCCTTGGCGATGGAGGCGCGGGTTTTACGTTTGGGTTTATAGGGGAGATAAATATCTTCGAGTTCGGAAAGAATGTACGTATTTTCGAGTTTATTGCGGAGCTCGTCGGTGAGTTTTTCTTGTTCGTCAATGGATTTGAGGATAGCATCACGACGTTTATCTACCTCGAGCAGTTTTCCGTACTGCTCCTTAACGGCCAGTACCTGAACCTCGTCGAGCGTTCCGGTAGCTTCCTTCCGGTAACGGCTGATAAACGGAACGGTAGCGCCTTCTTCTAAAAGTTTAATGGTGTTTTTTACCTGCCATTGGGCAACGGCCAGGTTTTTGGCGATGATTTCGATATGTTTTTCGGTCATTATTTTGGGCTTTAGCAGCCCAAAGGTAAAAATAATGTTGAAAGGTGAGGTGCTGGAAGATTTGCAAGATCGCAGCCCTGTGTCAATTTGTTATCTTTGCAACCTGAATCTTTGAATTTTGAATCCTTGAACCAATATTTCATTATATACAAGCCCTTTGGAATGCTCAGCCAGTTTACGGCCGAGGGCGATAAAGCCACGTTGGCACAGCTCGGACAATTTCCGCCGGATGTTTATCCTGTGGGGCGGCTCGATGCTGATAGCGAAGGGCTGCTTATTCTTACCAACGATAAGGAATTAAATCATCGGTTGCTGAATCCTAAATTCAGGCATAAACGAACTTATCTGGCCCAGGTTGACGGGGCTGTAACACCCGAAGCTATTGAAAAGCTTTGCAAAGGAGTAACCATCACCGTTGACGGTAGGCCATACGCTACCTTGCCCGCCCAGGCAAAAGCATTGACTGCGGAACCCGGTTTGCCGGAACGCATTCCGCCGATCAGGTATCGCAAAAGCATCCCTACTTCGTGGGTTGAACTGACCCTGCACGAGGGCAAGAACCGTCAGGTGCGCAAGATGACCGCATCGGTTGGGTTTCCTACCTTGCGCTTGGTGCGGGTTGCTATTGAAGGAATTCAGTTGGGGGGGATGCAGCCCGGAGAGGTGCGGGAGTTATATCACGAGAAAATTTACAGGTTGTTGTTCGGATAACTTAATTAATAACGGGTATCGAACGATGTAAAATGGGAGAGGGACCCTTCTTCCACGTTCAGGCTTTCTACGTTTGCAAACGATGGCCCTTTGCGACACCATTTTACAAATTCAGCAAGGGCTAAGGCTTCACCTTCAGCTTCAATATATACATTTCCGTTCGAAGTGTTTTTTACAAATCCTTTAATGCCCAAATACCTCGCCTGGTGCTTGGTGGCGTTGCGAAAACCAACCCCTTGTACATGGCCAATTACTGTTATATTCAAGTGTTTTAATTGCATATTTTTTACCGTATTTTTAATAAAACCGGAGACAAATTAACGATTATTCCAAAGATTGTTTATTTTTACCACAATACTTTTGCTGAATTTATTAACCTCTCTCATCTAAACAGCTGCATCGGATATAATGAATACAACTAACTCCAAATCTATCCGGACAAATCTGCTTTTTCTGGTTTTGTTGATATTTATCCCCTTCATCTTTATTATAATATTTTCAGCTAACCAACAAAAAAGCGCAGCCAAGCGGTTTGCAAAAGATAATGTCCTTAGGGTGGTACGGAATCTGGGAGAACAACAACGGCTTATTGAGAATAGTACTTTGCAGTTTTTGGCTGTTTTAAGTCAGTTGTCTGATTTTGAAAATATACATGATACTATTCATGTTAATAAATTTTTAGCTTCGTTGCTCGATCAAAATCCTTCTTATGCTACGTTGTTGTTAGTTGATAAAAATGGGGATTTAGTGGCATCGGGCTCTTCGTTTCGAAAATTAAACGTTAGCGACCGTAAATATTTTAAGGATGCAATGCTTTCAAAGAACTTTGCTGTTGGCGAATATACCCGTGGACGTCTCTCCAACAAGCCTGTTTTGCATTATGCCTATCCTATATTGGACAAACAAAAAAATGTTCGGTTGATCTTAGTTGCAGGCTTCGACCTTAAATTTTACGACAAGCTTTTTAATACCTCCAATCTCGGACACGATGCAGTGTTTACGTTTGTTGACCACAATGGAGTTATTATGTATCATTCTCCCAATCTATCGGTAATGAGCGGAACCAGAGAAAGCTCTGATATAATGGGTATCCTGAATCATAATAACAACAAAGTAACCTTTGTGGCGAAAGAAAATGATAATGTTTCCAGACTATACGCTTATCAATGTATGAAGCTCAGAGCCACCCAACCTTACATGTATATTTACGTGGGCGTACCTGAAAAATCGGCTTATGAAGGTTATGGTAACGATATAGTAATTAATTTATTGGTATGGATTGCGGCCATTGTTTTTGCGATGGTTGCTTCATTTGTTTATACCCGAAAGTATATAATAAAACCAATTGATAAGTTGAACGGGGCTATAGATATGGTTTTGAGCGGTGATATTGAATCCGTTACAGGAATAGATTCGTCTTCTTCAGAAATCGGAAAGGTGGCTAGGGCTATTGATTTTTTGACCGAAAAGCTCCGGCAACGCGAAAAAGATAGCTATAAAACAGAGAAAGAATTGCGCAAGTTGAAGGAACGTTTCGAGTTAGCCATAAACTCGGCCAATATAGGCATATGGGATTGGCATATCCGTAACAATACCCTCATTTGGGATAAAAATATGTTTGAGCTTTTCGGGGCAACTCCTGATAATTTTGGAGCAGACTATGATAGTTGGATGGCGTTGATCCATAAGGATGACTTATGTGAACTTGAGAATGAGATAAAGCGGTCGATTAATTATTTCCGGCCATTTCGGAGCGAGTTTCGGATAATCCATCCGCTTTTTGGGTTGAGGCATATCCGTATTTTTGCCGATGTAATTAAAGACAAGGCTGGACTTCCTGTTCGGCTTATCGGGGTAAACTGGGATATTACCGAGCGTAAAATCCTTGAAGGAAAGCTTCATGATGCAAAAGAAAAAGCTGAATGTAGCGATCGCCTCAAATCAGCTTTTCTGGCAAATATTTCGCACGAAATTCGTACCCCTTTGCATGGTATCATCGGTTTTGCCCAGATTGTCAGGGAACATGAGATTACCGCGAAGGATCGTGACCAATACCTCGATATTATATTAAACAGCGGGAATAAATTATTAGAGATAATCTCTAATATTATTGACATTTCGTTGCTCGATGCCCGCCAGCTAAAGTTGAATGAAGAGGATATAAATTTAAATAGCATTATTCAGAAGGTTTATAAAGACTTTGAAAAACAGAAAGTTAAGGAGAAAAAAGGCTTTTCATTTCATTTGATTGCCAATTTTGACGTTAATTTAATAGTCAGGATTGACGGGTTTCGTTTAACACAGATACTAAACAACTTAATTGACAATGCGTTTAAATTTACTGAAAGTGGACAAGTTTGTTTTGAATGTGCTGTTGTTTCCAATGAAATAAGGGTTAAGATAGACGATACTGGTATTGGCATTAACCGCAAGGATACCCGCGAAATTTTTGATCATTTCAGACAGGTCGAAATGACCTATAATCGCAGCTACAGTGGAAACGGGCTGGGACTTTCAATTTGTAAAGGATTGGTTGAATTAATGGAAGGCCGTATCGTAGTAAAACCCAGAAAAGATGGAACAGCTTTTTGTCTTACCCTGCCTATACAAAAGCCCCAGGATTCATCGCTTGAGGCAAAAATGCTGGGAACTAGTTATCTATTGTCATGAAATGAATGAAGGTTTATCTAAAATTATTGCTAAATATTACACTTCTCCCAAATATTCTATAATGAAGTTATTAACAAAAAAGGCCCGACAGTTTCCAGTCGAGCCTTAACTTCATTAGTAAACAAAAAAATTAGATTTTATTGGCGTGTTCAAGTAAGTACTTTTCTGCATCCACGTTCCAGAGACCGTTGTTTTGAGAAACCAGTTTGTCGAGTTGGGCAAAGAGCGGATTGGTTTTTCCCAGTTCGGCGAAATCGGCCAACGAAGTAAGCGGCATAGCTACATTGGTATAAATGAGTTTCTTGCCACCCGGAATTTCGGGTAGGTGTTTTGTAGTTTCAATCACGGCGTCCAATCCTCCGATATGGGTTACGAGTCCTGCCGGGTCTAGTCCTACCGACATCATGGCGAGTGCTTCTTCCATGTCGTCGTTGTTACCACCGCTGGTTCCTACAATGTGGGTGTAGTTATAATGTACATTGTAGAAGTTAAAGCTCGATTTAAAATCGGCATTGCTTGGGCCTGCAAAGAAGTTGAGGCAACCGTCGAAAGCCAGGATGGCATCGCCCTGCTCAATAACCGAAGGTACCGGGGCGAATACGAATATGTCGTTATAGCCTTTGCCGTTGGTGAGGTCGAGCAATCCTTGTACCGGATTTTCGAAGTTTTTGGTGTTGATATATTTCAGCGTGATGCCGTTTTTAGCCGCTTCCTCGGGCGAGAATAACGAAGCTGCACGGTCGAGGCGAGTTTGGTCGATGTCGGTAACGACCATCAGTCCTGGTTTGCGGTCGGTACGGTGAATGGCATAGTTGATGGCAGCCAGTCCCATAGGCCCCACACCTGCCAGAACGGCCATGTTTCCGCCTTCCACAATCTCCATCTGGTGGATGTATGAGCCGGGAGTGGTGTGGTAATTGGCATGCATTGCCCCGATTACGCACGAGAGCGGTTCGGCGAGCGCAGCCGGATAAAATCCCGGACCGGTGTATGGCAATAGGCAATTCTTGGCCATCACCTCGTTAGGGATGATGATGTAAGTAGCATCACCACCAATATGTTTATAAGAATAGCCCGGAGCACTGAGGATACCAACAGGACCATCCTCATAATTAATGGCTGGCTGGATGGAAAATTTCATTCCGGGTTGGAACTGGCCTTTCCATTTAGCGCCAACTTCAATAATTTCACCACTAAACTCGTGGCCGATAATCACCGGGTTTTCGCTAACATCGTTAGGTACACGTTTGTGGACGGTACCCTGTTTGGTAGCTTTATAGCTCGACATGCAAATGCTGTCGCAGATAACATGCGCAAGGATTTCGTCGTCCTTAATTGTTGGTAAATCAAACTCCTCCATCCGGAGGTCTTCTTTGCCGTAAAGGCGTATGGCTTTGGTTTTCATTTTTTTTTATTATTAATTCAGCGTTTAGAGATTCAGGATTCAGCGGGGAGAGGCTTGGAATTATACTTTTGCCCTTTAAATTCAGAATTTGAGAGGTAAGTAATTAGATTTTTGATTTGGGCAGATATGGCATTCGATAAATTATACAATTCATCAAATTTATCTTTTGAAATATACTCAAAATCAAGAGCTCTATATAACTGCGATCTTACTTCTCCATTCGAACCTTTTGCAATAAAAAGAAACTGAATAAATTCTTTATTACCACCTCGTTCAAACCCTTCGGCAATATTATCCATGACAGAACCAGAAGAACGAAGTATTTGATCCTTGAAGGAATAATTTTTGGCAAACGGTTCGGTTTTGGTAATTGAAAATATTTCGTTGGATAGCTTTCTTGCTTCTTTCCAAACTTCCAAATCTTCAAATTTCTGAATCGTTGCCATAAATCATTGATTTACGAATTCTGAATCTTTAAACCCTGAACCCTGAATTTACAATTAATTCAACATATTCTGTCCGCCGGTTACGGGCACTGCCTGGCCGGTTTCGTATTCTTGTTCAATAATATAGTAGATGGCGCGCATTACGTCTTTGGGTTCGCACCCACGACCTGCCGGTACCTGTTTTTCGTAGAACGCTTTCACATCGGCGATTGTTTTTGCCCCCGGCACTTTTCCGGCATGGAGGTATTGGACAAACAAGCCATTGTTGGGGTCGCTCCACAGCGGGCCGTCGAAGAAGTTGCCCGGGCAGATAGAGTTCACCTTAATTTTGTAAGGCATCAGTTCGAGGGCGAACGACTGGGTAAGACCGATTCCGCCAAATTTACCTCCGGCATAGGCAAAATTTTTGTTGCTTCCTTTAAGGCCTGATTTCGAGTTAATCTGAATGATATCGGTGAAATAATTAGCCTTAAATTTCGATTGAAGGCGTAATACTTCCGAGGCATATTTAGCGCAAAGGAAATACGCGTTATAGTTCACTTTGGTCATCAGTTCGAAAGTTTCCGGAGTCATTTCGTCGAGGCCACCGGCGCGGAGAATCCCGGCATTGCTGATAAAAGCATCGAGTCCGCCAAATCTTTTTACAGTTTTAAAGATGAGGTTTTTAACCGAGTCCGGGTTCGAAACGTCGGCTTTAACAAAGGCTGCGTGGTTTTTCTTGCCTTTTGCATTGAGCTCAGCTACAAACTCTTCGCCTTTAACCTCGTTGAGGTCGGCTACAACCACATTTGCCCCGTTGAGCATCAGGTCATCGGCAATGCCTGCCCCAAAGCCCTGTGCACCGCCGGTTACGATGATCGTTTTATTGGCCACACGGTTTCCAGCTGATTGACCTTTCGATACTGCCCGGCGATAGTTTTCCACTTCCCAGTTGTCGATGAAGGAAATTTCGCGTTCGTTCATAAATTTAGGGCCGCCAAAGTTTTCGGTTAAGAGGCTTATTTTCATCAAATCCAAAAATACGTCCTGTGCAATTTTGGCCGACTGGTAGTTATCTTCTATTGTAACCAAGCCTAAATATTTAAGAATAATTACTTTAGGAGCATAGCCATAAGTGTCTTTATACGCTTCAATTTTTTCAGACGCTTCTATTATTGCCGTTTCCGGATGAGCTGTATTCTCGATGAACAAAGCACGGGCTTTGCAGTAAACGATGATGTCGGGAGAAAATGGCAACGAAATTTTATCAAAGCTTTCGGCATTTTCGCTGAAGAATTTTACCAGCTCGTTGTTGGTGGTAATGGCTGTTTTAGGAGCATCGTCAGTCAGTAACATACGAATGGCAGGAACGATTTCTTTAATTTTTTCGTTAACGGCTATCGGGGCCATGTCTGGCGCTACTTTAATGTTTGCCTTAACGGTGTCGGTAACTTTGGTGTAGAGCGTTTTAATTTCGTCGATCGAGTTGGCTGCCACAAAAATACCGTGGTTCTGCAGGAAGATGATCTGCGGTTCGCGGTTAAATTTCTGGCGGTAATCGATGATGGCGCTTTCTACTTTTTTGAAAAGCACGTAACCTGGGTCGGTGTAAGGTACATAGAGCACGTCATTGCCAAAGAGGCGACGGGTCTGACCTTCAGCATCCACGCAACACATAATGGCATTCACGAGGGTAGGGTGGGTGTGTACTACAAAACTGTAGTTGATGATTTCGTGCATCGATGTCTCCACCGACGGACGAAGGTTAAGCTCGGGATAAACGCTGGCGCGAAAAAGGTCGGTTTTTACCTGGTTTTCGCGCTCGTCGGAATTATCGCTGTATTTTTTGGTAGCAAGCAGCTTGAGCTTTTCGCGTTCGAGCACGGCAAATCCATTTTCGTTGATCGTGGCCAGAGTGGTTCCGCTGGCTTTTACCCAGATGAACTTATCGTCCTTATACGAAGTATTTCCACCTCCGGCAATCACGTAATCTTTGTCCTTGCCGTAGAACTGGGATATTTCAATCAGTTTTTTTATGTTTTCCATGGTGATAAAGAAGTTAAACACTATTGTAGATATTTAGATTCAAGAGCCAAGAATCAAGATTTAGAAAGCGATTAATCTTAGTTCTTTATTGATTAATAAATTTTTCAATCACCGCTTTGCCGAGTTTCACGAAGTAGTCCTTGCGGGCGGTTTCGGGTTTGCCGGAAACATCGATAAATGCCGGAAGCCCTTTGGCGCGGAGGTATTGGTGGGCTGCAATGACACAAGCTCCTTCGAACGATATGCGTTGCATTTCGGGACTTAGCGCTACTTTCCCGCGGGTGTCGCAGGTCAATGGAATCATATCCGGAGCGTTGTGCTCTGTCCCAAAGTTTACGACAAAGCCTTTGCTGTCGAAGAATTTAACGAATTTTTCGAGGTGGCTGGCGCCGTTACGTCCAGGGATAAGTTCGATGCAGCCGATGTTGCGTTTGGTGAGTTCGGCGTAAAGCTTTTCGTTATCGGCTTCGTATTCGGTATAAGTGCCGTTTTTGTCGTCGAGCAGAACCGGGTAGCACGGAATACCTCCGGCGCCAACGATGATTTTGATAACCTCGTCGATGTTCATGAAGGCTTTGTCGTCTTCTTCCACAAAAGCTTTACCGCCCGATTTGAGCAGGTTTCCGCGGATTTCATTTTCGAGGGCAGGGATGTCGTTGATGTCAACCTTGGAATCCTTACCTCCGTAGATGAGTTTGAAAAGTTCTTTGCGGCCGGCTTCGGTAGCTTCTTTTTCGAAAACAGCCACACGAATGGCTTTGGCAATGTGACGTTCGCGAACCAGCTCCTTTGCAAATTTCTTTTTTAACGATTTGAAATCGAGGAATATTCCGGCGTTAAGTTCGGTAAACCAGGCATTAGCTTTGTCAACCATTTTTTGAACCTGCACCTGACTTTCCTGAACAACACTATAAAGTTTTGCATCCAGGTCTTTAGGAAGGGTGAACGGAAAAGATAGGCCTTTTCCGCTAAAATAACAACGTCCGGGATTGTTGGGGTCGTTGATACGGATACCGGCGGCTTGTTCTTCTTTTAGAAGTCCGATAAATTCAATGTTGAACAACGCAAAAACACTATGTTTAATCGATTGTTCATAGAAATACGGATACCCGTCGGATACAAAGAAATCATTGATACCTACTACCTTAATGTTTTCTTTTTTGGCCATTTCAAAGATTTCGGAAATCTCGGAAAAAGCGCTGAACGAAAAAGGGGTATGAACGTGCCCGTTTACCTCATAAACCGAGTCTTTATTTAAACCGTCGAACCACGCAATGAGTTCATCCGGATTAGGGTAGTTTTGTAAAATATTCATGATAAGATTATTGTGCTTTAAAAGTTAGTGAGCTTATGTAATTTGAAAGGGATTATGTGTAGTAGTAAAAAGAAACTGTCTGAAAAGTGTAGAGTTTACAGACAGTTTCCGGTGATGTTTATTTTTCGATTTTGATGTTGTCCAGGCTGGCAGTGATATCGCAAATTTCGTCGATGGAAAGCATGAAATCCAACGCTTTAACATTATCAAGGACCTGTTGACGGTTACGTGCGCCAACCAATGCCGAGGTGATTCCGAATTGTTGAAGCGTCCAGTTGATAACAACCTGTCCTACAGTAGCGCCGTGGTTATCAGCAATCGGACGAAGGGTGTCAACAAACGACAGGATACGTCCGAAATTAGGTTCTTTGTAATACGGCGTATTGGGCCGCGAATCGCCTTCGCCAAATTGATGCCCGGCTTTCATCTTCCCGGTAAGGATACCGCGTTGCAGAGGACTGTAAGCCAGAATTCCAATATTATTTTCGAAGCAATACGGAACCAGTTCATCTTCTATTGAACGGTTTACCATGCTGTACGGCACCTGGTTGGAGATGATTGGAAAATAATCGAGAGCTTCGGCTACCTGAGATACATCGTAATTGCAAACCCCGGCATTGAGGATTTTTCCCTGTTGCTGAAGTATATTCATCGCTTCCATAGTTTCCTCAATGGGCGTAGTTGGGTCAGCCCAGTGGATTTGGTATAAGTCGATATAATCAGTTCCAAGACGTTTGAGACTGGCTTCGCATTCGCGGATGATGCTTTCTTTCCCTGAATAACGATAGATGGACAATGGTTTCCCATCGTTGGAAACGCTATCGAAATAAAATTGGCCTTTTTTGTCGATCCAGCTTAAGCCATACTTGGTGAGGATTTGTACCTGGTCGCGTTTGCCTTTGATGGCTTGGCCAACGAGTTCTTCGCTCTGTCCGAAACCATAGACCGGAGCTGTATCGATGGTGGTAATACCATTATCGATGGCTGCTTCCATGGCGTCGATAGCTTCGTCACTGTCGGCTCCGCCCCACATCCAACCACCAATGGCCCAAGCTCCAAAGGTAATGGCCGATACGGTCAAGTCGCTGTTTCCAAAGTTTCTGTATTCCATATATTTTTAGATAAGATTCAATGTTAAAGATTTGTTTTTTTACAGAAGTTGCCGGGTTATTTCTTCGGGTACTTCGCTTAAATTAGAGGTAATCCAGTCGGCTTTTTGCAAGAGTTCAGCCGAAAAACTTGTTGTAAGCGCCAGACATCTGCATCCGGCGGCTTTGGCGGCTTCAACGCCATTTACGGCATCTTCCACAACCAGGCATTCGTCGGGTTTTAAACCTAATTTGGATGCGGCTTTAAGGAAGATCTCGGGGTTGGGCTTTTTATGCTCTACATCCGAACCAGAAATGATGGCATCGAAAGTGTCGTTTGGAACCCCCATTTCTCGGAGATTGATGTCAACTTTTACGCGGTCGGCACTACTGGCAACGGCCATTTTTACCCCGGCTTTTTTACATTCTGACACAAACGAAAGTGTGCCGGGAAGCGGTTTTAACTTTCCTTTTACTTTGATTTCGTAGATGTTGTAGGTACGCATTTTGTCGCGTTCGGGATTGTAAGCAAAGCCGTATTTTTCGGCTACTCCACCCAAATAGCGGGTTTCGCCAGCGCCTACAAAAGGAAGAAAATCCTCGGGTTTAACCTGTAATCCGCGTTCTGCAAACATTTCGATGGCAGCCTCACAGATGAATTCTTCCGAATCCACCAAAACACCGTCCATGTCGAATAATATTCCTTTAATAGCCCCCTTCGTTCCCCCCGATAGAGGGAAGTTCGAAGCTATCGTATTTTTTGATTCTGTATTCATAAATTTAGTTACGCTCTAAAGTTCCCTTTCGGGGATTTAGGGGGCTTATTATTTTATCAGATCTACAACTCCATTCAATACATAATGAGGACGATAAGGAAAATTTCTGATCATATCCCTTGAGGTTATTCCGCTGAGGACCAAGCATGTGTCAATTTCTGATTCGATGCCGGCAATGATGTCGGTATCCATGCGGTCGCCAATGATGACGGTATCTTCGGTAGAGAAACCTATTTTACGCAGGGCAATGCGCATCATCAGCGGGTTAGGCTTACCTATGAAGTAGGCTTTACGGCCGGTGGACATTTCAATGGGTGCTACTAAAGCTTTGGTGGCAGCCACAATACCTCCTTCAACCGGACCGGTAATATCGGGATTGGTGCCAATAAGTTTAGCTCCGTTAAGCACGAGGTTTACGGCGTGAGTAATTTTTTCGAAACTGTATGATGGAGTTTCTCCAACCACTACGTAGTCGGGGTCAACGTTATTCATGGTATAACCGGCATTGTATAGCGCGTTGATAAGCCCTGCCTCACCGATGATGTAAGCACTTCCGTTTTCCTTTTGCGATTGCAGAAAAGCTGCTGTAGCTAAAGCACTGGTATAGAAATGTTCTTCGCCAACATCTACGCCCAAGCGGTTAAGCTTGTCGCGAAGTTCTTTTGGGCTTCGTTCGCTCGAATTGGTGAGAAACAAAAAATGCTTATCTTCTTTTATTAACCACTCTACAAATTCTTTTACACCAGGGAGTAACTTGTTACCGTGATAGATAACCCCGTCCATGTCGCAGATAAATCCCTTTTTACTTTTAATTTTTTCGATAATCTCTTTCATTCTCTTCATAGTCATAATTTACAGAGAGTAAATATACTGCGTTTAGGGATTATCTAATGTTGCAAAAGTGGATTTTGTTTACCAGGGTACAAGAGTTTCAGATTGAACGAATTCAACCTGAAACCTATACCTTGTAACCTTAAAACTAGTTAAACTCCTAATTTGCTTCGTTTTTTCTGTTCTTCAATCGACCAGTTAGTAACGGGACTGTAACCCTGAAGCGGAAGTATGCGGCTATGAATAGCATCCAGAATCCATTCGGGTTGTGGGAAGAAGTATTTTTCCATTTCGTAAGCCGGCGTGATCCAGTTACGCGAACCAACGACTACCGGTGGAGCATCGAGTTCGTCGAAAGCCATTTCGGCGATATTCGAAGCAATGTCGCGGAGGTACGAACCTCTGCCACAAGCGTCGCTGGCAAGTATAATACGACCGGTTTTTTTAACCGATTCGAGAACAATGTCGTAGTTGAACGGTACGATACTGCGGGCATCGATAACTTCGGCGCTAACACCGTATTTTTCAAGCTGTTCGGCAGCTTTCATAGCTACGTAAAGGGTTGAGCCGATGGTCAGAATGGTAACATCGGTACCTATGCGCTTGATGTCGGGCTCGCCGATTCCAATTTCGTAATATTCCTGAGGAACTCCGCTTTCGTGGAATTGTTCGCCAAAGTCGTACAGACGCTGGCTTTCGAAGAAAATTACCGGGTCGGTGCCTTGCAACGCAGCATTCATTAGACCTTTAGCATCGTATGGAGTTGCAGGGAATACGCATTTGATACCCGGAACGTGGGCGATCAGCGACGACCAGTCCTGAGAGTGCTGTGCACCATATTTTGAACCTACTGAAACACGGATTACTACCGGCATTTTGATGAGGTTTCCGCTCATCGCCTGCCATTTAGGTAACTGGTTGAAAATTTCGTCGCCCGAACGCCCGATGAAGTCGCAATACATGATTTCAGCAATCACGCGTCCGCCAGCCATACCGTAACCAATGGCCGTACCAACGATGGCAGCCTCGGCAATGGGCGAGTTAAACAGGCGGTGATATGGGAGAGCTTCGGTCAAGCCGCGATATACGGCGAAAGCTCCTCCCCAGTCGCGGTTTTCTTCACCATAAGCTACCAGGGTCGGATCTTTATAGAACCGGTCGATGACAGCTTCGAAGATAGCATCGCGATATTGGAAAATTTTGGCTTTTGAAACGGGTTTACCGTCTTTATCCAAGAAATAGCGTTCTTTGGTTTTGAGGGCTTTCACGCGAGGATTTTCTTCCATCGGGTGATTAACTTCAGGGGTACGGTTATCAAATTTTTCAACCGAACCGTTCGAGAACATCATCTCTGCAATAGCATCAGGATTGGAATCCATGTCGATGCGCGGCGAAATGGTGTCGTCGATGGAGAGTTTTAGCATCGCCGACAGTTCTTCGATAATGCCGTTGCGGATGGCATCGAGTTCGGCCTGGGTAGTTACGTTTGCTTTTACAATTTCGCTACCAAATCCCAGGATGGAATCCTGTGCCTGCCAGGCTTCAACTTCTTCTTTCGAGCGGTACGATGATGCGTCCGAAGGCGAGTGTCCGCTGAAGCGATACGTTAAGGTATCGAGAAGTACCGGACCTTTTTTATCTACAAGAATTTTCTTTTTGCGTTTGAAAGCGTCGATAACAGCCAGCGGATTGTATCCATCGATACGCTCAGCGTGCAACATATCGGCGTTAACACCGGCACCGAGACGGGCAGCAATGCCGTAACCCATGGTTTCGCCGCAGGTTTGTCCGCCCATACCGTATTGGTTGTTCATTATGTTGAACAATACAGGGAGACCGCCTTTAACGGCATCGTCCCAAAGCTTGGTAAACTGATCCATGGTGGCGAAGGTGATGCCTTCCCAAACCGGACCGCAAGCCATCGATGCATCGCCGATGTTACAAACGACAACACCCGATTTATGGTTAACCTTTTTGTAAAGGGCCGCACCTACCGAGATGTCGCCCGAACCACCTACGATAGCGTTGTTTGGATAAATTCCGAACGGGGTGAAGAAGGTGTGCATTGATCCGCCAAGCCCCTTGTTGAAACCGTTTTCGCGGGCAAACATCTCAGCCAATGATCCGTAAAGCAAGAATTTAATAGCTAATTCTTTAACGGTGCCGTTGTGTCCTTTTTCAACCACAGCAAGGGTTTTGCCACCAAGGAATTCCTTCATGATTTTCATCAGTTCGGCATCCGAAAGCTGGTGGATAGCGGCCAGACCTTTGGCCAGCACTTCGCCGTGGCTACGGTGCGAACCGAAGATATAATCTTCAACAGTAAGGTTGTAAGCCATACCAACAGCGGCAGCTTCCTGCCCGATGGAAAGGTGGGCCGGACCGGGGTGGTTGTAAGCAATACCGCGATATTCGTTCTTAATCTTGATTTCGTTAATCATGTTTTCGAACTCGCGGATATAAACCATATCTCTCCAAATGCGGACGAAGTCTTCGTTTTTGAAGTTTTTCTTCTCGTCTTCGATGGTTTTGTTGTACTGGTTTACCGGAATAGTTCCGAATGTAAGTTTATCAGCCTTACGGGCATCTTTGGGGTCTATAAATTGAATTTTTGGCATTGTTTTATTTTTTATAAACGCAAAGGTGCTAAGGCGCAAAGATTATTTTCTTCTTTACATAGCGCCTTCGTGCCTTTGCGTTTGATGTTAAATCGTTTCGTTAAAATTTTCAATCTGATTTTTAATTTCCTTCAGGAACAAGGTAGCTTGTCCACCGTCGATGGCGCGGTGGTCGTACGTCAAGGAAAGTCCGATTACCGGGATGAAGCCAAAAGCTCCGTTGCCAAGGTCGGCAGGGCGCAATACGATGGTGTTCACGCCCAAGATGGCAACCTGCGGAAGATTGACAATCGGGGTAAACATCTCAACACCATAATTACCGAGGTTAGATACGGTGAACGAAGCTGCGGAACTCGAAAGAATTTCGGGGTTTACCGAGCCTTTTTTGCAATCGTCGGCAATGGCTTTCAGGCGGTTCGAAAGGCCTTTGAGCGAAAGGTCGTCGGCATTTTGAACTGAAGGAACCATCAATCCGCGGGGAGTATCAACGGCAAGGCCGAGGTGTACTTTCTTAAAGATTTTGGTGTTGTCGCCAAGGAAATGGCTGTTTACTTCCGGGAATTTCTCAAGGGCACGAATTACAGCAAAGCAAATCATGTCGTTGAGGGTGATGTTCGGGCCTCCCTGGTCGGCCAGGGCTTTTGCTTTTTTGCGAAATGCCTGGAGTTTGCGAACATCGGCGCTCATGTGGTGTGTAAGCTGAGCCGAGTTGCTGATGCTTTCGTGCATGGCTTTGGCAATGAGCTTGCGCATGTTCGAAAGTTTGTTGAGAGAGAAATCATTATCGTTAAATAATGTACTGGCCGCAGGAGCAACATAAGAAGCCGCTGCAGGTGCTGTAACCACCGGATTTTCAGCTACAGGCGCGGCAACCGATGTGGCTGCCGACGCTGCAGCATTTGTAGTAGTAGGGATAGATGTTTCGATATCACGGGCAATAATACGTCCGTTAGGACCGCTGCCTTTTATTCCGGAAAGGTTAACCCTCATTTTTTCGGCCATCACACGGGCGCGAGGAGATATTTTGATTTTGGAATTCAGGGATTCAGCATTCAGGGTTGAAGTCGCAGTAACTGCCAGAGCTGAACTCTGAATTTCTGAATTCTGAATGCTTGAATCGGCGGAAGCTGGGGCTCCTCCCGCGCGAAATGCGTCGGTAGCTTCGCCTGGCTGACCGATAACTGCAACATTGATAAGAACAGGAACCTCGTCTCCATCGTTATAAAAAACATCGATGAGGATACCGTCTTCTTCAGCCTCGGTCTCAAATGAGGCTTTGTCGGTTTCGTAAGTAAAAAGGATGTCTCCTTTTTTTACGCTATCGCCCTTTTTCTTCACCCATTCGGTGATGATGCAGGTTTCAACGGATTGACCCTGCCGGGGCATGATTACTGGTGTTGCCATAAATTATTTAGTGTTTGTAATTTATTATTTTTCAGGAGTTAGTGCTGTGGTAGCTGGTTGTCAGCCCTAAAGCCCGGATGAATGTTTACAGGTTGAGTACTTTTCAAAAATGCAATCTTCTGTTTTTTAATCATTTTCTTTTATACTTGTAAGTACATGTAATTAAAAAATATTATATTTGCTTCTGAAAAGTATTAATATTAAATACTTTGCAAATATATAAATTTAACTTGTTAATACAAGTTTTTCTACTATTTTTAACAGGATTTGATTTTTATAAAAGGAGCAAAATGTCCGAAAATATTAAAATACCACAGTACAGGCAGTTATATGAAGTTTTGCGCAAGCAGATAACCGGTGGCGTGTTTAAAGAAGGAGACTTGTTACCTTCCGAAAACGACCTCTGCTCACAGCATAACCTCACGCGACCAACAGTGCGTCATGCTCTGGATTCCTTGTTAAATGAGGGACTTATTAAAAAACAAAAGGGCAAGGGAAGTATCGTTTCGAGTTTGCCAAAAGGAATTGGCATTTTGTCTATTTCCGGGATGACTTCGGCGGTTGGGCGCAATAGTTTGTCAACTAGAATATTAGCTAAGCCTAAGGTGGTAAAATGGCCGCAACCTTTTATGTTTGAGCTTTCCGAAGTCGAGCAGCAGTCGGGTTGTATATATCTTGAGCGGTTGCGACTGGTTGATAATATTCCGTTATTCTACGATGTTAATTATTTGCCTAACATTAATTTACCCCGGTTTACTTCCCGAAATTTTGAAAACAAGTCGTTGTTCGACATGCTTCGCCGGTATTACCAAATTGAGATTAAAGGCGGAGAACAGAAACTGAAGGCCATTTCGGCTAACGAGAGTATTGCAGGCTTCTTAAATGTGCCTGTTGGAAATCCTGTGCTCAGCCTCGAGCGTAAGCTGTTTACCAATCGTCCGGGATTTAACATTTTTTCGGCCATCGTTTGCAATACTTCCGAACACGCTTTATACGGGACGTTTTAGAACAACAGAAAAAATGCCGAAACGGCCGTTGAGATAAGGATAAAAATTCGATACGCTTTTTCGGGAAGAAGATCGACAAGCTTTACACCAAGGTAGGCGCCCAACGCAATGGCTGGTAGCAGGATTATGTTAAAGGTTAACGATGAAAATGTGATGTTTTTCCAGACAAACATCTGAAGTGGCACTTTGGTGTAGTTGACAATCAGAAAAAACCAAGCTCCGGTACCAATGTAACTATTTTTAGGCAAGCGCATCGACTGGAGAAAGATAGCCATTATAGGCCCGGCAGCGTTGCCAATCATAGTGGAAAAACCTCCGGCGAGTCCAAAAATGGCAGAGTACCATCGTTTGGAAGGGACTTCTAGTTTATCACGATGAAAATCCTGCCAGAACATCAATCCTACGCTAAACAAGACTGTCACCCCGATGATGTTTTTAAAAGTATGGTCCGAGACCTTATTGCCAATTAGCAGTGCAATAATAACGCCCGCCATCGCCCAAGGCAAAAGCCGGAAGATGTGTTTCCAGTCGGCATGTCGATGATAGTACAGAACCCCGAAAATATCGGCCATACAAAGCATCGGAAGGATAATTCCTGTTGAGGGTTTACCTCCATATAAGATTGCCATCAACGGAATAGCCAATGTTCCGGCTCCCGATAGTCCGGTTTTTCCCATGCCAATGAGTATAGCGGCAATGATGGCAAATATCCAGCCTGCGATTGTAACCTGAGTGTAGTCCACGTGCGTTTATTAAATCGTGGCGAAGATATTCATTTCTGCTAACTATGTTGGCATCTTTAAAAAAGGTGAAAGCTTGAAATGACCTTTTCAACAAAGTTAAAATGACCATCTCAACAAAATAGTTGTTGTGATTTATGATGAACTTTGCGTTATAAATAATGAAAACAACAATGGATATTGCAACCGATAAATTTATATTAGTAACTGGAGGAACAGGCTTTGTAGCATCGCATTGTATACTTCAACTGCTGCAGCAAGGCTACAGGGTGAGAACTACGGTTCGGTCGTTAAAGCGTAAAGATGAAGTAATTGAAATGCTAAAAAACGGAGGTGTCGATCCGGGTGACAACCTGACTTTTGTGGAAGCCGATCTTTTAAAAGATGATAATTGGGATGAAGCTGTAAAGGATTGCGAATATGTGCAGCACGTGGCTTCACCTATTTTCCTTCGTCTGCCTAAACACGAAGACGAAATGATTCGACCGGCAGTAGAGGGAGCGCTACGTGTGTTGAAAGCTGCGCGGGATGCAGGCGTAAAACGAGTGGTAATGACTTCAAATTTTGGAGCAGTAGGTTACAGCCATAAAGATAAAAACACGTTAATCACCGAAGAGAGCTGGACCGACCCAAATGAAAAAGGGCTGTCGGCCTATAACAGATCGAAAGTGATGGCCGAACGGGCTGCTTGGGATTTTATGGCTCGCGAAGGTGGCGATCTGGAGTTGGCGGTAATTAATCCGATGGGAATTTTCGGACCTTCGCTTAGTCCGGTTTTATCGAGCGGTTTTGGCTTACTGCTAAAAATTCTGGATGGATCAATGGTAGCTATTCCCAACATTAATCTGGGAATTGTGGACGTACGCGATGTTGCCGACCTGCACATTCGGGCAATGACAAACCCTGCCGCCAAAAGCCAGCGGTTTCTGGCCTTGTCGGGAGGAACAATGTCGTTGCTGGAAATATCCTTATTACTCAAAGAGAAAATGCCCGAAGTAGCCCGGTTAGCATCAACCAAACCGATGCCCGACTGGTTGATTCGTATTGCAGCACTATTTAGTTCGCAGGCTAAAGGTATTTTGCCGTTGGTGGGTATCTATCGCAATGCAAGTAACGATAAAGCCCGTAAGCTGCTGGGCTGGCGTCCTCGCACTAACGAAGAAGCCATTATGGCCACTGTGAAAAGTTTGAAAAAGTATGGACATCTGGATATTTCAATATATAGTAAAATTGAGAAGAATTAAAAAAACTATAAAACATACCATGGTAATAACACTGTCCTTAATTATAATATTCGCAGGTTCAGCTTTTGTATATGTGCGGCAGGCTAAATTTGGAACTGTCCCTTCTGGTGAAAGACTGTTACGAATTCAAAAATCGCCCAATTTCAAAAATGGAAATTTTCAAAACAGGAGTCTGACACCAACTCTTGCCGAGGGGTATAGCATGATGGGCGAATTGTATAAACAAATTTTTGAAAAGACTCCTCGTCGTTATCCGGTCGATGCAATTCCATCGGTAAAAACCAACTTGTTAAACTTGCCACCCGATTCCGATGTTCTCGTTTGGTTTGGACATTTATCTTATTTTATGCAGGTGAGTGGTAAAAAGTTTTTGGTCGATCCTGTCTTTAGCGGTAATGCTTCGCCTATTCCGGGAACTGTGCGTTCTTTTAAAGGAACCGATATTTACAAGGCTGCCGATATGCCACAGATTGATTATTTGCTGATTACGCACGATCATTACGACCATCTGGATTATGAAACCATCATCGCCTTAAAGGATAGAGTGAAAACTGTGATTTGCGGATTAGGTGTGGGAGCTCACTTCGAATATTGGGGTTTTAATCCGGCTAAAATCATTGAAAAGGATTGGAACGAAGACGTTATTCTGGAAGATGGTCTTAAAATACATACAGTTCCGGGAAGGCATTTTTCCGGAAGAGGTTTTACCCGAAACAAAACGCTGTGGTTATCCTATATTTTGCAAACCCCAAATTTTAAAATATTTTTGGGTGGCGATGGTGGATATGATACTCATTTTGCTGAAATTGGCAATAAGTTTGGTCCTGTCGACCTGGCTATATTAGAGAACGGACAGTACAATGCTGCCTGGCATTATATCCATATGTTACCCAACGAAGTGTTAAAAGCGGCTAAGGATTTAAAGGCAAAGCGTCTTTTCCCGGTGCACTCGTCCAAGTTTGCGCTTGCCCGACATTCCTGGGATGAGCCTCTGAAAGAAATTGCCCGATTGAACAAATCTACCCGTATTCCGTTGGTCACCCCAATGATCGGACAAATGGTAAAACTCAATAAAAACGATCAGGTTTTTACGGAATGGTGGAAAGATGTAAATTAGCATCAAGTAGTATACTCATTGTGTAGTAAATTGTTTAATAACAGTAAGTTATAGAAAGTAGTTGTTGTTTTTGATTAGTATTTTATGAAATAATTTAAGCAAAATTCATTTTTGTTGCATTTATAAGCATGGTGTGTCTACGTTTTACAGCGTAGATACGTATTTCCCCGATCGGCTTCCGGATACATTTGGGCAAACTTTTCGGCACATATTGCAGGTGTATATGGTTTCGCCTTTAAGTGTTTTACCCTGCGAAAATTCTCTGCATTTCAATTGATTTACCCCCATTTCGGATAGTGCACCACTGGAACAACTGTCGATACATTTTTGGCAACCGGGTTTGCAAAGCGATTCTTCCATCAGCGGGTCGGGTTCAAGTTTGGCATTGGTAAGTACAGCCCCTATTTTTATCAGGCTGCCAATTTCGGGGTTGTATAATAAATGGTTTTTTCCCCAGGTGCCAAGCCCGCTATTATAGGCAATATGTTTTAACGATACCAGACCTTTGCCGGTTTGATTTTCCTCATCCCAATATTCATAAGGCTCTGAAGGAACAATAACAGCCAGGTATCCGTGGTTTTCGATATATAAGCATAATTCCAATGCAATTCGATGGGTTTCGTGTGTCATAATAAGCTCCGATACCGAATAGGGTATGGTTGTCGATAAGTATAACGAGCCTTTAGTTATTTGTTTAGCAAACGCAATTACCGATTGTGTTTGGGGAAATAAGTCGAGTGGACTGAAACCTTTGGGGGCATTACTGAATCGGTCAACGGAACCTATTCCACATAATCGGGCTCCGAGTTCGGTTGCATAATTTTTTAGGTTGTTTGAATTCATAGTTTTATTTTTTGTCAATATTACAGCTTAATAATCAGGTGTAAAAGTGAAATATTTTCATAATATCAATTAGATATATTCATTAAATATTTTACAATTGATTAGATTATTAAACTATATTGGACAAAAATTTATGTCATGGAGCTTAAGTATTTACGCTTGGTAAAGAATATCGTTGAGATGGGGAGTATGGCCAAATCAAAAGATAAGCTTTGCTTAACTCAGTCGGCATTAAGTCATCAGCTTAAAGATGCCGAAACTCAGGCCGGAACAGCTTTGTTTTTGCGTTCGGGCAAAAAACTAATTCTGACTCAGGCCGGCGAAAAGGTATATAAAATGGCGTTGGATGTACTTTCGAAAATGGATCAGCTGGATCGCGAAATGCTTGAAATTTCGAGGGGAGAAAAAGGGGTGATTCGCATATGTACTGCCTGTTTTACCAATTATTACTGGCTTCCGGGCCTTCTGGCTAAGTTCAGGGATTTACATCCGCAGATAGAGATTAAAATTTATCCCGAATATATAAACGAATCGATGACACGGTTGCAAAATCATGATCTCGATGCTGTTATCATGAATAGGCCCGAAGTGTGTAAGAATATCCGTTTTCATGAAATAATGAACGATGAGATGGTGGCAATTGTTCCGCCCGGGCATGAATGGACAGCGAAAAAGTTTGTCAGGGCTTCTGATTTTGAAGGACAAAACCTTATTGTTTTTTCAAAGCCTTTGGATACTGTGGTGGTCTATTATAAAGTGCTTAAACCTGCCGGGGTTGAGCTAAATCATATTTACGAGGTGCCAATGAGCGAAGCGATGATCGAAATGGTGGTTGCGAAAATGGGAGTAGCTGTTGTTCCATACTGGATTGCAAGGCCTTATATCGATTCTGGAAAAGTTGTCCCGCTAAGGGTTACTCCCAAGGGGCTGCAACGCAATTTAGGAATCGCGTTGTTGGAGAAGGATTGTTACCCGTCATATTACAATACATTGATAGACTTTTTAAAAGAAAGTCTGATTACTACCCCTAAAATATAAATGTCGGGCGGTGGGTTATTATCTCATTAACATGTTATGCAAATTTAATAACTGTTCACCAGCGTAAATAACTGTATTTCGTTTTGCAACTCTGCTTTAGTGCCGGGGTAGGCGATGGTGACATGCCGGGGCTGACCAGGAAGCAGATCGAAGTTATTGTCCGAGAAATGAGCGTCGTTTAAACGGGTTACCAGCACTACGTTTTTGGCAAGGTTGGATGATGAAATGTCCATTTCAAACCGGTTTACCTGGCCGGTAATGGTATATTTTATATTTACAAGCGGGAGGTCGAGGTACTGTGGTTCAATAAAATATAACAGATTGTCGCTTATCGTTTTCTGGGTTGTTAAGATACTGGCGACTAAAAAAGCCCTTATCTTTTGATCTTCGGGACAAATCCGTCCGAGATTTCCGCTCCATAATAGCTCCGAAGTGTTGGGCTTTATAACTGTTGGTTTTGATGAACTCCACAATTCTCTGCCGTTAAAATCGATAACCTGAAGTTTGAGTGTAGCATCTACAGTGGCAAGGCTGTCGCTGGCTATATAGACTTTTACCTTGTCGCCTTCCAGTCGCGGAATTACCGAAATATTTGCAAAAGCGCGTTTCACCGAGTATTGGGCCGGTTTCCAATTGCCGAAATAATCGATGGTCGACCACGAGATGGTGGGCCAGCAATCGTTCAGGTGCCAATATAGCGATCCCATGCAGTGAGGGCGTTGAAGACGATGTGCCTCGATGGCGGTTTTTAAAGCATCAGCCTGCATTACCTGACTCAGATATACGAACGATTCAAAATCGGCCGGCATGTTATAATACATCTGAATATAGTTGATAATCATCTGATTTCCGTTAGTGCGGGAGCTAATCCAAGGCATCCGGCTCCGTTGACGTGCTTCGACAATGGGCGAACGAGGATTTAGCGTTTCATCGCCGGCAAACGATTTTAGCGTACGCAGATAAGGAAACGACTGCATTCCGTATTCGCTTACAAAGCGGCCCGATTGTCGGTTGGTATAAGCCGAAAATGGTTCGGTTCCGTACCACACGCTCCAATCGTTCCAATCGCCTGAAGTGGTATCGGATGGCATGTCTCCGTATGCCGAAGGCGATGATGCCCAATAAGGGATGTGCGGCGAATAAGTGTTTATTGCCGATGGGATTATATCGTAAAAAATACGTTGATAGTTGTTCCAAATTTGATCGGCAATCGTCTTTGAAAAGAGATTTCTCCATCCCATTTTTCCCCAGAATGCTAGGTTTTTACTGTTTCCGCACCATAAGGCCATGCAGGGATGATTGCGCAGGCGTTTAATATTTTCTGCAATTTCCTTGCGTATATTATCGAGATGAGTGCTGTCTCCGGGCTGTAAACCGCTGGTAAACATAAAGTCCTGCCAAACTAGAATTCCATTTCGGTCGCATTCGTTATAGAGCGAATCATTCTCGTAGATACCACCGCCCCAAATACGGAGCATGTTCATATTCGATTCGGCTACGCTGCTTATTAATTCACTGTACCGTTCGCCAGATACCCGTGTGGTAAGAACGTCGGGCGGAATATAGTTAGCACCTTTCATAAAAATGGGTACGCCGTTGAGCCGGAAAAAGAAACTTCGGCCTGTGGGGTCGGGCTCCTGTACAAGTTCAAGTTTCCTTACTCCAAATTTTTCTGTTTTGTCGGCTATCAGGTTATTGTCTTTGGATAATTCGGCCTGAAGCGTGTAAAGATAATGAGTGCCCATACCGTTGCACCACCATAAGTTTGGATTGGTAATCTGAAAGTTGAATTTTTCGATGTTCTTGCCTAGTTTCAGGTGAACCTTAACAGGAGCTTTAACAGTTTCGTTGTCGATGTTCAGGGTTAATTCGTAATCTCCTTCTTTGGTTGTCTGAATTTCTACAAACGTTAAATAATCGGCCAGTTCCTTTGAAATATTTTGAGGGTAAAGATAAATGTCAGAAATTTTGGCATTGCTCCAGGCATTAAGTGTTACCGCGCGCCATATACCGCAGGTCAGCAGACGGGGTGCCATATCCCAGCCATACTGAAAAGCTGCTTTGCGGGTATAAATACTGGTGCGTTCGCCAACCGGTGCATTTTCGTTGGCCGCCGGCAGGCTGTAAGGTAGCTTACGGAGCTTTTTCATTCCTTCGTCAACAACCGGGTGAAAAATAACCCGCAATGTATTGCCTCGTTCTTTGAGGCGGCCGTTGCAGGGCACATCCCACGAACGGAACATGTTGTCGGCTTTTAGTACTAACTGTTCGTTAAGAAAAACATCGGCATACGTGTCGAGCCCTGCAAAATGAAGCGACACCATATCGTTTTTCTGCACGTCGAGCGGAGCATCAAAAGAGGTGCGGTATTCCCAGGTTTCCTTTTCAATCCATTCGAGGGCTTTTTCGTTGTTTTGGAAAAAAGGATCGTCGATTTTTTCATTGTTCAGAAGGTCGGAAATGACGTTGCCCGGAACCTGTGCCGGCATCCATTCGTTTGTTCCTGCTTTCCGAAAAGTCCAGTTATCGTTTAGCTTGATTTGGACGTTAGGAATAATAGCGACTTTTTTGTTTTTATTGCACGAAAAAGCGAGGAATATGCAAAAAAATAAGAAAATATATTGTTTGCTCATTAAGCTATTTTGTGTCTGCTAAAGTTTTTATTTTTAAATCTTTGTATAAGGCGTCTTTCGTACCATTGTACCGAATTGGTATTTTAGTCCGTTTACCCGGTAATAGATCGAAGTTATTATCAGAGAACCAAGCCTGTCCAGAAGTTGTTTCGAGCCATACATTTTTGGCCAGCCGGTCCGTTCGTAAAATGAGGTTATAACCTTTAATTGATGTGTTAATATTTATACTGATCTGAGGTTTGGTTAATGCCAAATTTTTAGGCTGGGTAAAGTATAATATATTTTGCGATAGTGTGATGTTTGGCTGGTTGAGCTGTATAACCAAACAACATTGCTTTGGATCGGCATCTTTTAGAATATCCTGCTCCTTTATTGATAATAGCGGTTTGCACGAATTGGCTTTGAGTAATACCGGAACCTGTTTTGCATACAAATCTTTACCGCTAAAGTCGATGAGTTTGGCTAGTAGAATGGCGTCCTGGTCTTTCAGAGCCTCGCTCGAGGAATAGATGGTTATCTTATTTTTTTCGCGAACCGGCATCACCAGGATATGGGAATAAGCGTTTTTTATGGCGAACATCGCAGGTTTCCAGTGGTTTGAGTCAATCACCGAATACGATATTGCTGGGGCATAATCGTTTAATAATCGGAATATTGACCCCATGCAAACAGGCATATCACGCCGGTGTTTTTCAATAATGTTTTTCATTACTTCGGCCTGTGCCAGCTGGCTTAGGTATATTAGTGATTCTGTACTTTTTGGGGTATTATAGTTGTTGAGCATGTAATTATAAAGTGAAGTATTTTTTTTTGCGGCTCCTCCAAAATCCCGGTTAACTGGAGTTCCGAATCGGTTAATGGTTCGAAGGGACGGGTAGGAGGCAAACATATTATCGTCAACCAATGGCGTAATTAGTGGATTACTGGACGGTTGTCCGTTTTTTTGATAAGAGGTAATTTGATAATCGGTTTGTTCGCTAAGTTTTTTAACGAGTGATGGTAAAGTGTCCTGAAATAATTGTTTGTTATCCGGATTTACGTGGGATAAATCTCCGCACCAAAGCGCGAGACAGGCATGGTTGCGGTATTGTTTGATGATATCGGTAGTTTCGCCAATGATATTGTTCCACCAGATGCTATCTGTTGCTGGCTTGCTCTCGTCCAGCATAAAATCCTGCCAAACGAGGATGCCGTTTTCATCACAATAATTATAGAAGTCTTCGTCCTCGTAAATACCGTCGTTGGTTATCCGAATCAGGTTCAGATGAGCAGTACGGGCGGCTTCAACCAAGCGTTTACGAGTAACCGGATTTACAACTAAGTTGAAGGAATTTCCGGCGATATATTCGGTGCCTTTAATAAAAAGCGGGGAACCGTTTACCTTAAAATAGAAGCCATTGCCTGTTTTTTTAGTGTACACAACGTCGATTGTCCGTACTCCCAGATGCTGGAGGGTTTCATGAAGAAGATGGTTTCCTTTTTTTAAACGGACTACAAAATCGTACAAATAAGGTTTTCCTAATCCATTGGTATACCATAGTTTAGGTTTCTTAATGTCGAATTCGACCATTCGGCTGTTGGTGCCTTTTTGTAAGTTCCATTTGGCTATTTGACAGATAACTTTATTATTGATGAGAAGCTCAATTGAAACTTCGCTGGTATTAGCCGATAATACGGATATTTCAGTGGAATATCGGGCATTCTGGGATGATACTGCAACCGGACGATAATGGACTTCATTAATTTTAGCTCCCGACCAAGCCTGAATATGTACCGACCGGCCAATTCCTGCATTTTGGAAACGCAAAGCTTCCGCAAGGCTTGTCTGATAGATCGTTCGACGCACGAAATCTGTATTTTCGGCATTTCGTAAAGCATGAAAATAAATTCGTAAACGATTTCCCGTAGGTTTTAGCAGTCGTTTGCACTCCACGTTCCATACCCGGAACATATTGTTGGATTTTAAAATAAGCGAATCGTTAAGAAAAACGTCAGCTATTGGGTTGAGGCAGCCAAAAGTTAAATTAATGAAGCTATGATTGAGGGTAGCTTGTGGCACGTCGAACATGGTGCGGTATTCCCAATCTATTTTGTCAACCCACCGGATTTTGCTGATATTGTTGATTGAAGGAATCTGAATCTTGTGATTCCGGTATAAATCTGAAGCCACATCGCCCGGAACCGAAGCCGGGAGCCATTGATTGTCGCCTGCAATGTGAAATTCCCATGCCGATTTAAGTTCAAAATCGGTATTGATTTCCTGTTCGGCATGTTGGCACGATAACACGAGGAGACCAGATAGAAATATGTACCACAAACCGGAAATTCGGGTCATAACAAGGCGTAAATAGCTGAAATATAAAATGCTCTGAATTGTTTCTAAAGCGTTCCAACCCCCAAAGATAGAAAGTATTCGCTTATGACGTTATAGTTTTTTGTTAGTGTCTGATTTAAAATGATATATGAATACAGAGTAGAGTTATCTTTGTGGTTTATTCGGTATAATTTTCTCGAAATGAATCGCTATGATCAGTCTCTAAAAGATTTTTACCTTTGCAGCGTTTTTTTACAACACATCAATATAAAATGGTAAAAATCATTCTAAAATCCGGTAAAGAGCAGTCGTTATTACGTTTTCACCCCTGGGTATTTTCGGGGGCAATAAAAAAAATTGAAGGAAGCCCTGCCGAAGGCGATTTGGTTGAGGTATTTTCGGTTAGTAACGATTTTTTGGCTATCGGCCATTATCAGGTTGGGTCAATAGCAGTTCGTATCGTATCGTTTTCGCAGGTTGACATTAACGATTTATTTTGGAAAACGAAGCTGCAAAAGGCTTTCCAGATGCGCAAAAGCATTGGGTTAGCAGAAAACCCGCAAACCAACGTTTACCGGCTAGTGCATGGCGAAGGCGACGGCCTTCCCGGATTGATTATTGATATATATAATGATACTGCCGTAATGCAGATGCACTCGATTGGGATGTATCGTATTAGAGAGCAACTCGCGAAGGCTTTGAAAGACATTTATGGGGACCAACTGGTTGCCGTGTACGATAAAAGTGCTGCTACCATTCCTTTTAAGGCGAATGTCGGGGCAAAAAATGAATATATTTGGGGTGAAAGCCAGCCTGCAGAAGTTCTTGAATATGGCAATAAGTTTCGGGTCGACTGGATTGAAGGCCAGAAAACAGGTTTTTTTATTGACCAACGCGAGAACCGCAAACTGGTCGAGTTTTATGCAAAAGATCGTTCCGTACTCAATGTGTTTGGCTATACCGGGGGCTTTTCGGTGTATGCCCTGCGTGGAGGTGCAAAACTGGTACACTCGGTGGACAGCTCCGAGAAAGCCATCGAACTGACTAATCAAAATGTAGCCTCAAATTTTACCGATACCCCCCACGAAGCTTTTGCCGTAGATGCGTTCGAATATCTTAATAAGATTGAAAATCAATACGATTTAATCATTCTCGACCCTCCCGCATTTGCCAAACACCAAAGTGCGTTGAAAAATGCTTTACAAGCTTATAAACGTATTAATGCAAGGGCAATCTCTAAAATTAAACCAGGAGGAATCTTGTTTACCTTTTCGTGTTCGCAAGTGGTGGGTAAAGAGCAGTTTCGCCAGGCAGTTTTTTCGGCTGCTGCTATTGCTAAACGCGAAGTTCGTATTCTTCATCAGTTAACCCAACCCAGCGATCATCCGGTGAATATATATCATCCCGAAGGAGAGTATTTAAAAGGCTTAGTTTTGTATGTGGAATAGTATTAATCAATAATAGGATACGAGCAATAATAAAATAAAAAAACCTGTAAAAAAACGATGATTTCAAGACTAGTCTTGAAATCATCGTTTTTTTATAGGTTTTTTTATTAAACCTGTAACGCTTATTTAGGACTAGTCATATTTTACTTACCATGCATAAAGCGGATAGGTTTTCATCAGGTCGTTAACCTTTTGACGAACACCTCCAATCACGATTTCATTATCTACATTGCTAAGTACTTCGTCAATCAAATCAACGATAAGCTCAACTTCAGTTTCTTTTACGCCACGAGTGGTAATTGCTGCAGTTCCCAAGCGGATACCTGAAGTTTGGAAAGGAGAACGAGTATCGAATGGAACCATGTTTTTGTTAATTGTAATGTCGGCTTTAACTAACGTGTTCTCCGCAACCTTACCGTTCAAATCGGGGAATTTGGTGCGAAGGTCTACCAACATAAGATGATTGTCGGTACCCCCTGAGATTACTTTATATCCTTTAGATACCATGGCATTAGCCATGACAGCAGCATTTTTGCGAACCTGTTCAACGTAAGTTTTGTAACCATCGGTGAGGTCTTCGCCAAAAGCTACGGCCTTGGCAGCGATAACGTGTTCGAGCGGACCGCCCTGAATTCCGGGAAATACGGCAGAGTCGAGCAATTGGGTCATGGTTTTGAGTTCGCCTTTGGGGGTAGTGATACCCCAGGGGTTTTCAAAATCCTTACCAACGAGGATCATTCCTCCGCGAGGGCCACGTAAGGTTTTATGGGTGGTAGTGGTTACGATATGACAATGAGGAAATGGCTGATTAAGCAAACCTCCGGCAATTAACCCGGCAGGGTGCGAAACGTCGGCCATAAGGATTGCACCAACCTGATCGGCAATGGCACGCATACGGGCATAATCCCAATCGCGTGAGTAAGCCGAAGCTCCGGCAATAATTAATTTTGGTTTTTCCTGAAGGGCAACGCGTTCCATTTCGTCGTAATCGACAGTTCCGGTTTCGGGGTGTACGCGATAAGCTACCGGACGATAAAGGATACCCGAATAGTTAACTGGTGACCCATGGGTTAAATGGCCTCCGTGCGAAAGATCGAAACCAAGGAAAGTATCTCCGGGTTTCAGAATAGCGAGCATAACGGCAGCATTGGCCTGTGCTCCGGAGTGGGGTTGAACATTTGCCCATTCAGCGTTAAAAAGTTTTTTCGCACGTTCAATAGCCAGGTCTTCAATCTGATCTATATACTGACAACCTCCATAATAACGTTTTCCACTATAACCTTCGGCATATTTATTGGTAAGGCACGACCCCATGGCTGCAAGTACCTGGTCGCTAACAAAATTTTCCGATGCAATGAGTTCAATACCACTCATCTGGCGGTGCTTCTCTTGCTCAATAATACTGAATACTTTTTCGTCTCTGTTCATATTTTCGTGATAAGAATTCGGATTAAGGCCCAAAGGTAGGTGTTTCGGCAATAATATTAAATAATGAACTAAATTTTTTCGGAAAAAGAGTTGGTTCAGAGGATTGAGGGTTTATCCTTACAGCAGAAAAAAATTCACTTTACAGTTTAAATTCAGCTAAGGAGCCGAAAGCTTATTGCTCATGCATTTGGAGAAAGAAATCTTTCAATTGTTGATAGTAATACTTTGTGGCTAATAGGCTTGGTCAGATACTCATTACATCCGGCTTCCAAACATTTGTTGCGGTCCTCTTCGGTTGAATAAGCCGTTTGTGCAATAATGGGAACAGTGGTGTTGAATTCTCTAATCTTTAAGGTAGCCTCAATTCCGTCCATTTCCGGCATTCTGATATCCATCAGGATGAGGCTGGTGTCCGGATGTTGCTTCATTAACTCCACGGCCTCTATACCATTTGAGGCCCAGAGAATGGAGGCTTGAGAACTTTCAATAATGGCCTCCATGAACAAAAAATTCATTTCTTCGTCTTCTGCAATAAGGATTGTTTTATGTTCCCAATTATAACTTCCCATTTTATTATTTGTAGCGAACAGGTTTGTTACGGTTTTTGTTAAAAAATTTATAGACCTGAGAGGCAACGGGGCATCCCAAGGTGTGAATGTACGAAAGAAATCTAATAAAATCAAAATCTATGCAGCCTGACCGAATATATTGCAAAATCTCTATTATTGGCAGACCCTGATGAAAATATAGAGTTTTTGACGGTACTCTGTTTGAAGTTAAAGTTTAGTCGATTTATTTTTAAGTTATGAAAAGGTTAATTAAATTTAATTAATTGTATATTATTTATTTAAGATTGATATTTGTATAATTTACAACGATTAACATTTAGCTAACATTAAATTAATGTTTAGAAAATATTCAGGAAACAGAGTTTTTGTTTCTTTGTCGCCGAACTTACGGTTGAACGTATTGAAACTAACATAATAAATAGAAACTTATGAAAAAAGTAGGTTTACTCGCTTTACTAACGTTAATTATCCTTTATCCGGCTTGGGGGCAAAAGGCTTCCGTGAAGATAAAAGGTAGTGATACCTGTTTGCCGGTTATCCAGAAAGAATCCGAACAATTTTTGAAAAAGAATGCTGGTGCTGTCGTTATGGTTACCGGTGGAGGCTCAGGCGTTGGAATTTCGGCCCTTATCGGGAACAATACCGACATTGCCATGTCGTCGCGCCGTATGAAACTCGACGAAAAGTTTAAAGTTCAAAAGGCTGGCAAAGAGCTGAAGGAAAAGGTATTTGCTTACGATGCTTTGTCGGTTGTTGTTCATCCATCCAATAAAATATCGCAACTTACCCGCGAGCAACTCGAAAAAATTTTTACCGGGAAAGTGAAAAACTGGAACGAAGTTGGTGGAGCCAATATGCAAATTGTGGTTTATTCGCGAGAATCAAGCTCTGGAACGTATGAGTTCTTTAAAGATAAAGTATTGAAAAATAAGAATTTTGCAGCAAGCGTTTTGTCTATGCCAGCTACAGGATCTATTATCCAGAGCGTAAGTCAGACTAAAGGAGCTATTGGCTATGTTGGTATGGCCTATGTTGAAAAAAATGTAAAAAGTGTCAAAGTATCTTTCGATGGTGGGAAAACTTTTGTTGCCCCATCAGTTGAAACCGCCCGCAGTAAAACCTATCCCATCGCCCGCCCACTTTACCTGTATTACTTTGGAAGTTCCGAAGCAAAGGTTAAGCCTTTTGTTTCGTACGTTTTTTCGGCTGAAGGCCAGAAAATAGTACAGGTTCAGGGATACGTTCCATTGTAAATAATAATTGAGCTAATAATTTAAAAACAACATTGTGAATAAGCCATATCGCAAAACAATTGAAAAGATTGTTGAAGGCGTATTGTTCTCGAGCAGTACAGTAACCAGCATTACGGTTATCTTTATCATTATCTTTCTGTTTAACGAAGGAATAGGACTTTTCCGCAGTAAGCCAGTTGAGCCGGGTTATTTTCTGGCAGTTAATAAAGAAAATCCGGTTAAGAAGCTTTCGGCAGAGCAAATTGATTTGATTTTTAATCAGGATGTAACCAATTGGAAAAAGCTGGGAGGAAAAAATGATACCATTATCCTTCTGACGTTGAACAATGCCACCACTTATTTTAATGAAGACTCACTGGGTACAAATCTTGAGCATCTGCCAGAAAAGATTAACCAATTTGTCAATTCCTCCTCAGGGGTAATTGCCTTTTTTCCCGAAACTTACCAGCCCATAAACTTTAGAGGTTCCATTATTCCTATCGGTAACGTTAAAGTAGGCGAATTTTTGACAAATAAAAACTGGTACCCGACCAACCAGCCTGCTGCTCAGCTAGGTATTCTGCCGCTGATCCTCGGTACGTTGTGGGTTAGTTTAGGTGCCATTCTTTTTGCCTTGCCGCTGGGATTGGCAACTGCTATTTACATGGCCGAAGTTGCCGATAAGCGGTTACGCAATATCCTGAAGCCGATAATTGAGCTTTTGGCAGGTATCCCATCAGTGGTTTACGGTTTTTTTGGATTAGTGGTAATTGTTCCATTGGTGCAAAAACTATTTAACCTTGCCGTTGGCGAAACCGCCCTGGTGGGGAGTATAATTCTTGGCATTATGGCCCTGCCCACAATTATAACCATTGCCGAAGATGCTATTTTAACCACGCCCCAATCGCTCAAAGAAGCCAGTTTGGCATTGGGTGCATCGCGCTGGCAAACAATGGTGAGGGTGGTAATTCCTTATGCCAAATCGGGTATTGCGGCAGCTATCATTCTAGGCATTGGCCGTGCCGTTGGCGAAACCATGGCTGTGCTTATGGTTACCGGTAACGCCTCGGTGATTCCGCATTCGTTCCTTCAACCCGTGCGTACTATCCCGGCGACTATTGCTGCCGAATTGGGCGAAGCTCCTGCCGGAGGGCTTCATTACAAAGCCTTGTTTGCCTTGGGTATCGTACTGTTTATCATAACTTTTGTGATTAACCTGTCGGTTGATTTACTCAAATCGCGTTCACGTAAAGCTTAACAAATATGAAACTTAATAAACGTCTTTCCGAATTTATAGCATTTTCTATTTTTCGGGTCATTAGCTTTTCGGTTGTAGGTATCCTGTTTGTAATCCTCGCTTTTATTGTAGTAAGAGGAATATCGGTTATAAACTGGAAATTTTTGACAACTATGCCCGCCGAAGGAATGACCGCCGGAGGTATCCTGCCAGCCATTGTGGGTACATTTAGCCTCATTATCGGCAGTATGTTGTTTGCTTTTCCTATTGGTGTTTTATCCGGGATATATATTAATGAATACCTGAAAGAATCGTGGTTCAAGAATTTTCTTCGCTCTATGACCAACAACCTTGCCGGTATTCCATCCATTGTGTTTGGTTTGTTTGGTATGGCACTGTTTGTGAATAAATTACATTTTGGCGATTCAATCCTTGCAGGCTCGTTAACGCTTGGTTTACTTGCCCTTCCTGTGATAATCCGTACTACCGAGGAAGCCCTTAAATCGGTCGACGATACGCTCCGAATTGGTAGTTACGCGTTGGGGGCCACCAAGCTTCAAACTATCCAGAAAGTTGTGATTCCCATTGCTTTTCCTAATATTGTTACGGGGTTAATTCTTTCCATGGGACGTGTATCAGGAGAAACCGCCCCAATCCTTTTTACGGTGGCTGCGTATTTTCTGCCTAAGCTTCCTACCAGTATTTTTGATCAGGCTATGGCCTTGCCTTATCATCTTTATGTGCTTTCTACCAGCGGAACCAATATGGAAGCCGCTCGCCCCATGGCTTACGGTACAGCCTTTGTGTTGATTGCTATTGTATTATTGTTTAACTTGTTGGCCAATGCTTTACGTAAGTATTTTGGTAACAAGGTGAAAATGAATTGATAAATTATTTCGATATAGTTTCGATCCTATTAAGATGAAAGAAAAAGATACCCAAAAGAAAGATTCTGAACTTATTGCCCAGGCACAACAACCTGTCGTTGCAGAATCGCAAGATTTAAACTTGTTTTACGGACAGTTTCATGCCTTAAAAAATATAAATTTTGAGGTTAAGCAAAACAGCGTGGCTGCGTTGATTGGACCTTCAGGATGTGGAAAATCCACTTTTCTGCGGTTGTTTAACCGTATGAACGACCTTATCGACCATGTATCCATAAGCGGAAAGGTATTGCTTCGGGGTGAAGATATTTACGACCGCAAGCTCGACGTTGACGAACTCCGTAAGCGGGTAGGAATGGTTTTTCAGAAGCCTAACCCTTTTCCTAAATCAATTTACGAAAATGTGGCGTATGGATTGCGTGTTAACGGGGTTACCGATAAAGATTATATCGACGAAAAGGTAAAAACATCGTTAGTGCAGGCAGCCTTATGGAACGAGGTAAAAGACAACCTTAAAAAGTCGGCTTTTGCCCTATCCGGAGGTCAGCAACAGCGTTTGTGTATTGCCCGTGCCCTGGCCGTTGAGCCTAAACTTCTTTTAATGGACGAACCTGCATCGGCCCTCGACCCTATTTCAACCGCGAAAATCGAAGAGTTGATTTTTGAACTCAAAAAGGATTATACCATTATTATAGTTACCCATAACATGCAGCAGGCCGGTCGCGTGAGCGATACTACCGCTTTCTTTTATATGGGCGAGCTTATTGAGTTCGGTTCGACAAAGCAAATATTTACCAGTCCTAAAGACATTAAAACCCAAAATTATATAACCGGACGTTTTGGTTGATCGTGTAGTTGTGAACAGCAGAATACCGGATTTCGAACAAAATCCGTAACTTCAATGTAAACTATTTAACCGAAAACTTTTTAAACAACAAACAATGACACATCTAGATACAGAACTTAAAACGCTGAAATCATCCGTTATTTCGATGTGGCTTATGGTGATAAGCCAGTTGGAAAAGGCTGAAAAGGCCATAACACAGATTGATAAAGATTTAGCTAAAGAAATTAAAGAAAATGAAAAACGGGTTGATGCTTATGAGCTGAAAATCAATATGGACTGCGAAAATATACTCGCGCTTTTTAGTCCGGTAGCTGTTGATTTACGTTTTGTGCTGGCCGCTATGAAGATTAACTATAACCTCGAACGTATTGGCGATTATGCAAAGTCGATCGCCGATTACACTGAGCAAATGAGTGCCTCTTTCGATAAAAAGCTTTATAAAGCCACCGGAGTAAACGAGATGTTTACCATTTCGTTTACCATGCTTAACGATGCTTTGCGAGCTTTTGAAAACGATGCCCCGCAAATGGTACGTTCCATTTATCAGCTCGACGATGATATGGACCGGATAAACATTAAAGCCGACGATGTTATCTGCGAGTGGATACAGTCTAATCCTGGCAATGTACGTGATGCCCTTTTCCTGCATTCTATTACCCGCAAACTAGAAAGAGTTGGAGATCAGTCCAAGAATATCGCTACGGAAATCATTTTCCACACCGAGGCTAAAATGATGCGTCACAAGAAGAAAAAGAAAATTCTAAAAGTTCTGGATAAGGAAGAAGATCAGGACGAAGCCGTAAAAAATGACGAATAGTTTTTGGAGTTTGGGTTAAATAAAAAATCAGATAACCGCAAAATAAATAGTAATACATAACGCGAAGTGGTGCAAAGTTTAGGATTTGAAATATTCGATAGTTTGCGCCACTTCGCGTTTATTAACCTCCTTCCTAAATCGATTAAGATGAAATTTTGAAATGTATTAAACAGAATGGATTAATATATTGTTAACATATAAGTTATAATTTAATATTATTTCACGATACAATAATTTTCGCTTAATGGTATCTTAACTTCATAACGGTATTTTTACTTGAAATAAAGGCATTTATAAGTTTTAAGTTCTTATAAACGCCTTTTCTAAAAATAGCGTTTATGGAATACCGGTTTAAGGTACTAATTGTTGACGATGAACAGGATATACTTGAGTTTGTGAGTTACAACCTCCGGAAAGAGGGTTTTCACGTTTTTATGGCCAATACCGGACGCCAGGCCATTGAGCTGGCTAAAGAAGTGCAGCCTCACCTTATTTTACTCGATGTAATGATGCCCGAGATGGATGGCATCGAAACCTGCCAGCAACTGCGGCAGATACCTGGATTGCAGAACGTAGCCATAGCTTTTTTAACTGCCCGTTCGGAAGATTATTCGCAAATTGCAGGTTTTGAGGCTGGTGGCGACGACTATATTTCTAAGCCCGTACGGCCCAAGGTATTGGTAAGTCGCCTGAGGGCATTGCTTAGACGTTATAACCTTGTATTATCCGAAGAGGTTCCGGAAGATTTTAATACCAAGCAGTTTGGAAATGTAACTATCGACGTTGAAAAGTACCAGGTAACCCTTGATGGAAATAATATCTATCTGCCCAAAAAGGAGTTTATGTTATTGCAACTGTTAACTTCCCGGCCATCTAAGGTTTTTACCCGCGAAGAGATTTTCGATTACATTTGGGGCGACGATATTTATGTGGGCGACCGCACCATCGACGTTTATGTGAGGAAACTTCGCGAGAAGCTAGGCTCTAATCGTATCCGTACTATAAAAGGGGTAGGGTATAAGTTCGATTGAGGTTGCACTAAATAGAAAATGCGGATTATACTGATGCTATATTATATGACATCAGTATAATCCGTTTTTTTAAGCCATACTATGCCGCAACTTTTTTGATAGCGAATGGATAATGTTGGGGTCAATATCTTTAACATCGAGGATTAGCAGTCCGTCAAGCGAGTTGTTAAAATCCGGATCAACATTGAACGATATTATTTTACCACCCAGCGAAAGATATTTCTTCAACATCACGGGCATACGGCTGTTGTCACTTTCTAAGTCGCTGATTACTTCATCAAGTTTATTGAGGTTATATGCTTTTTCGAGCAGGGTTTCGGTTTCTTCGCTGTAACGCACCGGTACAAAAGGGTTACGGGGTTTTACATAGCAGGCAAGGTTGTCGTTAAAGTAATTTTTCTTCACAAAGTTTATCATTATTTGTTGTGAAAATACGGAGTACTTATTGCTTATGCTTACCGGTCCAACCAGATATTGATAATCAGGATTTTTAAGCAGAAAATACAGGATACCTTTCCAAAGTAGAAACAACGACATGGGTTTTCGCTGGTATTCCTTAACAACAAACGATCGGCCAAGTTCTATCGACTGGCTGAATATTGACTGTAGTTTTTTGTCGATTTTAAATAGTGTCTGGATATAAAAACCGTTCATACCAAATTGCGAAATGATGTCAGCGCCTTTCCCGATGCGATAACCGCCCACAATAGCCTGATTTTCTTCGTCCCAAATAAAAAGTTGGTGATAGTATAGATCGTATTCGTCGATATCGGTACTGCGATTTGTACCTTCCCCAACTTCGCGGAACGTTATTTCACGCAGCCTCCCAATTTCGTAAGTAATGTTGGGGATAAGGGGTGACGGCGCACAAAATATCGTATAGTGCTGATGGCGGAATAACTCATAGTGACCGGCTATTTTTGCAATATCTACCATTAATAAATATCCGCTGATGGGTGCAATGATATCTTCGGCTTTTGCCGGACGTTTTTTCATATTAAAAAATACTCCTATATCCTGTTTGGTTTCAAGGGCGTAAGTTCGGGCCCGCAAATATCGGCCATATTCTTCAATTTCGGGAAATTTTCGTTGTTCTTTAACCGAAACAGAATTGCCTATGCTCACCTTAATAACCTTGTTTTGTTTATTAAGCATTTCCGAAGGAATGCGGGCGGTGCGCAACATTGGGTTTATTTTGCCCATAGCATGAAACAACCAACTGTTGCCACCTTCAAAATATACAGGGATGACCGGTACTTCTGCATTTTTTATGAATTTAAGGATGGAACTGTTCCAGGTCTTGTCGGAAATAAAATTGGCCTGGTTATGAAAGGTTGAAACTTCGCCTGCCGGGAAAATAGCCAACGGACGTCCCGAGCTTATATGTTGAAAAGCAGATTTTAGCCCTTGAAAACTGGATTGTGTTTCTTTATGCGATTCAAACGGGTTTACTGCAAATACATAGTCTTTTATTGGTTTAATATGATGAAACAAAAAGTTCCCCATAATTTTAAAATCAGGCCTGATAGCCAGTATTTTATTTAAAAGAATTAAGCCTTCGATGCCGCCGAAAGGGTGATTGGCGATGAGAATGAACGAACCCTTTTCGGGGATACGAGCCAGACTGGTTTCGTCGATGTTAAACTTTATTTCTGCTTCAGCAAGCACAGCCTCAATAAATTCGGGGCCGGGTTTGTAACTATGGTTGCTATATATTTGGTTAATTTTATCGAATTGAAATACAGACATTAAGATTTTAGCCGTGTTTTTTCCACCAAACTTATCCAGTTTAGCTACTTTGATTACATCGTTTGTTTGAATGAGTTCCATATTTATACAATATTAAAATGTTTCAAAGTAAGTCCCGACTTGTTAAGTGAACCTGTGGATAAGGTTAAGTTATTGTTTGGGATATAATAGTGTTTTTGATGCCGATTTTTGAGGATTCTGTGTAGCGAAAGCCTTTTGATTTTTTTATTTCTTGGGATTGTTTTTAGTGGTTATTCAAAAATTTGCTAAATATGTTAAGTTTAACTAAATTAGATAATTGTAATTTGAAAGAAAGTGAGTGTAGCCGATATTAACATTAAATTTAACTTGGCTTAACAAAATGGCAACAGTTGATTAATACCTGTAACATAAAAATAACTTTCCGTAAATGTTCAGGAAACATTCAGGTAGTTCTTTTGTGTCAGAATTTCATTCTAACCAAAAAATTAAAATTTAAACTATGAAAAAGTCGAACATTTATTTATTGCTTTTTATCATTTGCAGTTTTGTTTCTGTTAGTGTAAATGCGCAGGAAACAGAAAAAACAGACACCGTTATGCGTGTTTTAGAGCAACTCCAGTCAGATGTTGCTTTCTTAAAAAACTTGAAAGTTTCGGGATACGTTCAAGCCCAGGCTCAATTTGCTGATACTTTAGGTGCTAAGACAGATATGGCTGCTGGCAATTTCCCTACCGGATCAGATAAACGTTATTTAATTCGCCGCGGACGTTTAAAATTTTTATATAGTGCCAGTCCGTTGAGTTCGGCAGCTATGCAGATCGATATTAGCGAATCGGGCGTTAAGACCAAAGAAATTTGGGCCAAATTTACCGATCCTTTTGTAAACTGGTTTAGCTTAACTGCTGGTCTTCAAAATCGTCCTTTTGGTTTCGAAGTTGAATATTCCTCCGGTAACCTCGAAAGTCCTGAACGTGCCCGTATGAACCAATCTTTATTCAAAGATGAATACGATTTAGGTGCAATGCTTACCATTCAGGCTCCTAAAACTTCGCCTTATAATTTTCTTAAACTTGATTTAGGTCTTTTCACCGGTTCTATCGAAAATACCAGTGGTATGGACTACAAGAAAGTTAAGGACTTCATTGGTCGTTTAAACTTTGCTAAATCATACCTTGATGAAAAACTTAAAGTTAGCGGCGATCTTTCTTATTACAATGGTGGTGTTCCTAACAATACCACTTCCATTTATAAAGTTCAGACAGCTAGCGGAAACCCTGTTTTTACAGCTAAAACAGTAAACAAATATGATAATATTCTTCGCGAATACTGGGGTGCTGATGTTCAGGTTTCTTATGCAGGCGAGTTAGGTTTGTCTACCTTCAGGGCTGAATATACTAAAGGTCAACAGGCATCAGCTGCGGGCGATATTAAAAACCCTACAGCATTGTTAGTTAACTCAGCAACTCCTGCTGTTGCTCAACCTCTTTATGTTCGTCAGGTTGAAGGTTTTTACCTGATGTATGTTCAGAATATTCTTCAGTCTCGCCACTCTATCGTTGTTAAATACGATATGTTTGATCCCAATACTAAGGTTAGCGGAAATCAGATTTCCAGTGCTAACGGTTTTACCGCCTCTGACATTAAATTCAATACTTGGGGTTTAGGTTATACCTGTCGCATCGACGCTAATACAAAACTGGTTATCTACCGCGATTTCATTAAAAATGAAAGCACTAAAATCTCAGGATACACTCAGGATGTTAAGGACAACGTTTGGACCATCCGTCTGCAATACAAATTCTAATACAACTAAAAGTTCCCGGATACACAAGCTCCGGAAACCTTCTTAAAGATTATAAAAACTTAATAAATAAAAGATTATGAAAAAGTTATTATTTGTAGCATTAGCTTCTGTTGCTATGTTCAATGCCACCATGGCACAGTCGTTCAAAATCAAAGGAAGTGATACTTGCTTGCCTTTGATCCAGAAAGAATCGGAAGTTTATATGAAAGGACACAAAGGAACTTCAATTACCGTAGTTGGTGGTGGTTCGGGTGTTGGTATTGCAGCTCTGTTGTCGGGGTCAACGGATGTAGCTATGGCGTCGCGTAAAATGAAGATGGACGAAAAACTTAAAATGCAGGATGCCGGAAGAGCCGTTAAAGAAGTTGTTTTCGCTAACGACGCTATTGCTTTTATCGTAAATCCTGCCAATAAAGTTAGCCAGTTAACCCGCGAACAACTCGAAGGTATCTTCACCGGTAAAATCAAAAATTGGAACCAGGTTGGTGGCGATAACATGCCTATCGTTGTTTACTGCCGTGAGTCCAGCTCTGGAACTTATGAGTTTGTGAAAGAAAGAATTCTTTTGAATAAAAATTTTGCATCTAACGCATTGTTAATGCCTGCTACCGGAGCTATCGTACAGAGTGTAAGCCAAACCAAAGGTGCTATTGGTTATGTTGGTCTTGCTTATGTTGAAAAATCCGTAAAAGCTATTGGTGTGTCAAACAACAAAGGAAAATCTTTTGTACACCCTTCGCTCGAAACTGCAATGAATAAAACTTATCCTGTAACCCGTCCGCTGCAATTGTACTATCAGATAAAAGACGAAAAGAAGGTTTCGGCCTATATCGCTTATCTTCTCTCTGCCGAAGGTCAGAAGACTGTTAAAGCAGAAGGTTATGTACCTTTAAAATAGTACTGTCGATTGATTTAAATATCCTTTATAAAATAGAAAAAATCCCCCTTTTGTATATGGTTTATATATGTAAAAGGGGGATTTTTATACCCTCCTTGATAATGTTAAATTAGTCGTAAATAATTGTAAAATAGTTTATTATGAAAATAAAGTTGTTTTTTATATGTGTATTGTTCGGAACCTCCGGGTTATTACACGCACAAAATTTTAAGACCATAAGGATTGGAAACCAGATTTGGATGGCCGAGAATCTTAATGTTGTGGTTCCCGGAAGCTGGACCTATAACGGTAGCACTGAAAATGGCCGGAAATATGGCCGTCTTTACACTTGGGAAGCAGCAAAGAGGGCGTGTCCCGCAGGTTGGCATCTGCCTACCGATAAAGAGTGGACCGAATTACTCGATCGCCTTGGAGGCGAAGATGTTGCCGGAAAACAGTTGAAAGCTGGCGGAAACTCTGGGTTTAACGCCCTTTACGGTGGCCTGTCGGATGTAGGGAACTTCCGCCTACTAAATTCCTATGGCACGTTTTGGTCTGCCTCGAGCTACGATGCCGACCATGCTTGGTATTTCTATATTACGGCAGCCAATAGTAATGTAACCAAAACGTATTTTAAAAAGGCGTACGGATTTTCCGTGCGGTGTGTAAAGAATAAATAGGTTAGGCAAATTGCATATTCAAAAGCACTGTTGAGTTATTTTGTGAGATTCTTCAGTGCTTTGTCATTTTATTTAGATTAATCTGTTTTTATAAAGAGTAATAATACTATAAATCAACCGTTTAGTTTTTTATAAGCTTGTTCGGTTTTTATGGTTTTTTTTAGCAATTTGTTTGTATAGCTTAAAAAGTAAAAGTACTTTTGCAGCGTTTAAAAAAATATAGCCCCATGGACGAAGGCCCTGAGAATATAGATTATTATTTATCGATTTAGAAGGGATAAACCGTTTTTGGGATGCTCCTTCTAAATTTAAACAAAGAAGGAGGTTTATTATGTCTTCGATTAAGACGTTTTATTTTAGCCGTATTTTAGGTATTAAAGTTATCAATGCAGCCGGCAAAGTTATTGGCAAAGTAAAAGACCTTTTATTAGATACCACTCCTATAAATCCGGACGATCCCATTGTACGCCCTAAAGTTGTTGGGGTGAAATTGAAGATTAATGGAGATTTTCAGGTATTCGACTTTCAGTATTTTGAAGTATCTAAGGTTAACCGTCGTATTCGCATAAGTTACGAAAAACTTGAAACTCTTTCCGAAACTGAGATAAATAACGGACTTTTTCTGGCCGATGTCATTCTCGATAAGCAGATTGTAGATCTTAACGGTCGCAAACTCGTACGTGTTAATGATGTCCGTTTGGTAACCATTGCCGAAGGAACCTTTGCTATAGCCGTTGATGTTGGCATCGAAGGCCTGTTGCGGCGCATTGGGATTGCCAAAGAACTCAAGGCTGTACTTAAAGCAATGAGACTTAGCCTTCCTGCCAAGTTTATTCTTTGGGATGATGTTGAAACCATCGATTACAGCAATTTTAACATTAAACTGTCGAAAACATCATCGAAATTAAATACCCTTCACCCTTCGGACCTTGCTGATATTATCGAGGATTTAGGTAAACAATCGCGCGCAACCGTGTTCTCTTCGCTCGATGAAGAAACTGCCGCCGATGTATTGGAAGAACTCGAAACTCATGCCCAGATTAATATCATCGAAAGCCTTCCGGTAGAAAAAATGGCCGATGTGCTTGAGAAGATGCCTGCCGATGAGGTTGCCGACATCCTCGATGAGTTGGAAGACGAAAAAGCCGAAATGCTGTTGAAGGAAATGGAAGCCGAATCGTCGCAGGAAGTTCGTGAACTACTCGAATATCCCGATAATACTGTGGGGAGCATCATGAGTACCGAGTTTGTATCATACTATGAATCGCTGACCGTAGGCGATGTTCTTGAGGATTTTCGTCAGAAAAAACCAGACTCCGAAGCATTATATAATCTCTTTGTTACCAATGAGAAAGAAGAACTCGTGGCTACCGTTTCCTTACGCGATTTAATCATATCGTACCCCGAAGTCAAACTTAGCGAGATTATGGAGGAAACTCCGGTAACGTTATTCGACGATCAAAAGGTGGACGAAATTGCCGAAATTATTTCGAAGTACAACCTGCTGGCGATCCCGGTGGTTGACCATCAGAACCAGTTGCAGGGAATGGTGGTTATCAACGACGTAGTTGAAGATTTAATTAACGAACGCAGAACGAACAGGTAATAGGGGAGGTTGTAAGATGTTTAAATTGGGAATTCAAAAAAATATTTTCAGAAGAATAGCTTTGTTTTTGGCTATTTTAGGACCAGGCATCATCACCGGGAGTGTTGATAATGATGCCGGCGGAATAACGGTATATTCTGTGGCAGGGGCTACATACGGTTATAATCTACTTTGGACGCTGATTCCTGCGTTTATTGTGCTTGTGGTTATTCAGGAGATGAATGCTCGCATGGGGATTGTTACCGGTAAGGGACTGGCCGATTTAATTCGCGAAAATGCGGGGGTAAAAGTCACCTTTTTTATCTTCATTGGATTGTTAATTGCCGATATTGGCAATACTACCACCGAATTTGCCGGGGTTGCGGGTAGTATGGAGGTTTTTGGTGTCAGTAAATATATTTCTGTTCCTATTGCTGCTGCTATGGTGTGGATATTGGTGGTGAAAGGGACGTATGTAATTGCTGAACGTATATTTCTCATATTCAGTGTGTCGTTGCTTACGTATGTGGTATCGGCGATTATGGGAAAACCTCATTGGGGCGAAATCGGTGCTGCAGTTGTTCATCCCCAGCTTCCTGTAAACTCTACCAGCCTGGCTATGATTATTGGGATTATCGGTACTACAATTGCCCCGTGGATGCAGTTTTACATGCAGTCGTCGGTTATTGAAAAGGGCTTGAAAATGAAAAATTTTAAGTATTCGATGATCGATATTGTGGTGGGATGTGTTGCAACCGTGGTGGTGGCATTTTTTATCATCGTGGCGTGTGCCTCAACCCTTCACGAAAAGGGTATTAAAATTGAAGAAGCCAAGGATGCTGCGATGGCCCTGCAACCTCTGGCTGGAGCTCTTGCCGGACAGGTTTTTGCCTTTGGGTTGTTTATTGCATCCATATTTTCGGCGACTATTTTGCCACTAGCTACGGCTTTTTATGTTTGTGAAGCATTTGGCTTTGAGGCTGGCATTGATAAAAAGTGGGAAGAAGCTCCGGAATTTTATGTTTTATATACAGCCATATTGGTTATTGCCGCGGCCATCATCCTTATTCCCAGCGCACCGTTAATAACCATTTCGGTATGGTCGCAGGTGCTCAATGGGTTGTTGTTACCGGTGGTGCTGTTGTGTATGATTTTGCTAGTAAACAACAAGAAAATTATGGGCGAATACACTAACAAACCTTTAAATAATATTATTGGTTGGGGTGCTGTAATTGTGCTGATAGTATTGTCACTTATGCTATTGGTATTGCCATTGTTCAGTAAATAAACTTTTTAAGACATAAACAAGAAGAGCGACAATGTTTTGATTGCCGCTCTTCTTGTTTATGTCTTATGCGTTCTTCGATTTATATTAAACTAAACCAATTTATCGTTTTGTTATTGAAAAAAGTAGTCTTATTTTTGACTTTCACACTCCGTTAATGATTCATTATCTCAGCCATTATCAGATTGATAAAGAAAAATGGGACGAATGTATAGGTAATTCCCCCAACCGTTTGGTGTATGGCTTTGCGTGGTTCCTTGATATTGTTTCGCCAGGTTGGGAAGCTTTGGTAGAGGATGATTACCGAAGTGTTATGCCCTTGCCGTCGAAACAGAAATATGGGCTACATTATCTTATTCAACCACGGTTTACCCAGCAATTGGGCATTTTTAGCCCCCAGCCGGTAACCCGGGAAACAGTGCGATCTTTTTTAAGGCGTATTCCTAAAAAGTTTGTTTGGTGCAACATCAATCTAAACCAGGCAAATTGTGAGGAAACAATTTTCAAGTTTACGTTACGGACCAATTACGAACTGGATTTGCAGGCCGGATATGAGAACATAGTTAAACGTTACAACGAAAATACCCGACGGAATCTTAAAAAGGCCGCATCTTCGGGAATTAACGTTGAACTTTCCGATGATACAGCGTTTTTTGTTGAACTTTATCAACAACAGTCAAACGTAAAACACGAGGGGATTGCAATTGAGCAGTTTTATCAATTAATTCAAAAAAGTTTTGATAAGGGGATTGGAAGAATTGCGTTGGCTAAAAATGTCCGCAACGAAATTGTGGCCGGAGCTTTTTACTTGGAGGACAGGGAGCGGCTGATTTACTTGGCATCGTTTACCACTTCCTGGGGACAGGATGCTTCTGCCATGTTCCTGATTATGGACAGAATGATAGAAGGGAGTCTTTCTCAATTCAATATTTTTGATTTTGAAGGTTCGATGGTTCCCGGTATTGCCCGGTTTTTTAAAGGGTTTGGTGCAATACAAAGAGATTATCCGCAATTTTCTTATAAATTGGTTAATCCATTGTTGTTTGTTTAACTATTTTGTTTAGTTTTATACTAAAAGTTATAATTAATTCAAGATTAAATGTTAGCATTAAAATTTCTTTCGCATTACTGGAAATCGGTGTTTCGTAATGCTATCTGGCGAAGGAACCTGGGCTCTAAGATTATGATTGGTATCCTCTTTCTTTACTTTCTGGGAATTTTTATCGCACTAGGAATGTCTATCAAAAAGATACTGGCAGGTGTCGGCGGAAATCCGGTTACCGTTTTTAATTCGTACCTGATATGGTACTTTGTCATTGATTTATTGCTGCGATGCACCAGCCAATCATTGCCGACGATAGATGTTGTTCCTTATTTGCGGTTAAATATAAAACGAGGTAGTGTCGTTAAATATCTGTTGATAAAGGCTTTTGTCAGTGTGTTTAACTTTTTTCCCTGGATTGTACTTATTCCGTATATAATCAATGTTTTATCATATTCTGCAGGGCCCGGTGCTGTATTGTTTTTTGTTGTCGGTATGTTGCTGCTTATCATTTTGAACAATTACCTGGCAGTTTTTTTGAATTACCTTTCTCAACGTAACATTGCTTATTTCCTGATTCCGGTATTGTTGGCAACGGGTCTTTTTGCATTAAAGAAATCGGGTATTTCCGTTGAATCGTATTCGGCAAACCTTGGACGTCTCATTCTTAGTGGTAATGTTTGGTTGTTTATCTTGTTATTTGCCGCTATTGTGTTTGTGATATGGGCTTTGCAACGTATGCTCAGTGACAATTTTTATATCGACGATTTTAGAGCACGGAAAGAGAACAGGGCAGCTGTAGGGGTAATCGGAATGGGTGCATTTAATCGTTTTGGCCAAACTGGAAAATATATTGCATTGGAATTAAATATGTTACTCCGAAATAAGCGCACCCGGCAAGTACTTGTTTCGGTGGTGTTATTCTGGATAATTTTTGGCATTCAAATGTTGTATAATCCGCATAAAATATTCTTTCTGTTATTTGTTGTTTCCTTATCTTCTGTTAATTACGGACAGTTCTTATTTAGCTGGGAAAGTAGTTATTTTGACGGTATCATCTCCCGGAAAAATAACTTTGTTGATTATGTAAAGGCTAAATATTATATCCTTTCGACATTGATAGTTCTTTCGTTTGTGCTGTTTTCAGGCGTGTCGCTAATCACCGGAAAAGTTGATTTCTTTATGTTATTGGCAATAACCTTGTTTTCATTGGGCATAGGTAATTTTTTCATTCTTTTCTTCGGAACTTACAATGATTCACGGATTTCTTTAAATCAAAGTCAGTTCTTTAATCATCAGGGCACACGGGCAAATACGTTTTTGCTGTCGTTAACGTTTATTCTTGTTCCACTGGGCGTTTATGGGTTAGCAATATGGCTTTTTAATGAGTTAGGAGCTAAAATCATGCTTGGCGTTCCTGGTCTTATTATGTTGTTAACCCATAACTGGTGGATTTCCAATATTATCGCGCCTCGTTTCATGGCGCGTAAATACAAAAACCTCGAAGGTTTTCGTAAACTTCAATTTTAAAAAAAGGTAATATGATTTCAATAAAGAATTTAGGCAAAGCTTATAATCAGCGGATTGTATTAAATATTGGCGAATTGACTATTAATAAAGGCGAAATATTCGGACTTGTAGGGAATAATGGTGCCGGAAAAACGACCTTATTCCGGCTTATCCTTGATTTGATCCGCGCCGACAGAGGCGAAGTTATTTCAGGAGAATTACCGGTTTCGAAGTCGGAACACTGGAAAGCTTACACAGCCTCGTACCTCGACGAAGGTTTTCTTATCGATTATCTCACCCCCGAAGAGTTCTTTTATTTTGTCGGGAGCACGTATAACCTTACCAAACGTGACGTGGACGATAAGCTTGCATCATTTCAGGGTTTCTTTAACGGTGAAGTACTTGGTATGCACCGGAAGTTTATTCGTGATTTTTCGAAAGGAAATAAACAAAAAATTGGTATTGTGTCTGCCTTGATAATTGAACCGGAAGTTATTCTTTTGGACGAACCGTTTAATGGCCTCGATCCAACTTCTCAGATTCTTCTGAAACGTATTTTGGTTGATTTTAATAAGAAATATGGAACAACCATTGTGATTTCCAGTCATGACCTGAACCATATAACTGAGATTTGCCAGCGCATAGCCCTGATGGAGAAGGGGGCGATTATTAAAGATTTACAGAGTGACGGGAATATACTGGCTGAACTCGAAAGCTATTTTGCTGCGGATAAGGTTTGGGAATTGTAAAATGCTGGTTTATTTGTTTTTGTTTCCTGTTACTACCCCAACAATATCTTTTACAGGGATAAAGCCCATTTGGCGTGAATCGGCGGCTTCATCGCGGTTGTCGCCCAACACAAAGCAATAGCCTTGAGGTACCACTACCGGCCCATAACAACGGTCGTTCCACGCATTATTCCGGCGGAGTTTATAATCGTAACTTAATGATTGAGCTTCGTTGTAGGAGAGGGTAAAGATGATGCGGTTATCTTTCGTTAGAGGTTTAACCATTAATGATGACATATCGGGAAGGGCTTTTATCTGTTCTTTTTTGAGGTAGTATGTAAACATGAGGTTTTTAGGATTGTCGGCAACGAAATGGTTACGGAGCAAACGCCCGTCGTTAATTTCGATGGTATCGCCAGCCAGTCCGGCAATACGGTGAAATGTTATGGGTGAGCCTGGCAGGAATGAAGCTTTATAGCAAATTATATTGTTATAGGTAAAGTGTTTTAAGTTGCTAACCAGTACCCAATCGTCTTGTTGATAAAAAGGTAGCATGTCGTTCGACTGAATACGGTAAAATGAGGCAATATGGGTAATGTGTCCTGTTACTATTACGGTGATGATACAAATAACTGATATGGCAATTTTTCTGAGCATGCTCAATATTATTAAGCGAAAAACGCGAAGTTGCAAAGTTATAAGTTCTTTGCAACTTCGCGTCATTGTATTTATATAATCAAAATTTATAGGAAACGCCTAATTTAAGCCACGAGATGTCGTAACCGATTTCGGAGAAAGCTGCCCAGTTATTCGAGAAATAATAACGGGCACCGCCATAAATACCGGCAAAAACGCTGGTTCCAGTGCCTTTATCCCATTGGGTATTATTGATATTCCAAACTGGTGTAGAGTAAAACCTCAATCCCAATGAAATGCCGGCATACGTATCGAGTTTGTCGACTTCAACTATTCGAAAGTGAAGAGCAGCACGGGCTCCGAGATAAAAATCGCTCCAGCTATAATTATAGCCAAAACCGGATACGGAGTTACTTTTATAAGCAGCAATACCGCCTATGGAGAGAATTCCAAGGTTGTCTATATTCTGTATACCTTTTTCCAAGCTAACACTAAGTGCAGGAGAACCCGATGACCCGTTTGACCAGGCATACCCTAAACCTAAACCAGCATTTAAAACCAAATCTCCATTGTTAAAAGCTTGTGCTTTAACCGGCGATACGGCTAATCCCATTATCGAAATCATACAGAATACCATCAGTGGTTTCATTAATTTTTTCATCATACGTTCAATTTTAATAATTCTATTTAAAATGATATACAAATATAAAGGCTTTTGATGAACCTTCAAGCAAGAATGATGCCACTTATGGCGTAGCTGTTGCGTTGTAGCCGTATAATGCCGAAATTTGCCGGGCAACAGCCTTAGCACTAAATTGTTTCAAAGCAAAATTTCGGATTGCCTGTGCGTCATATTCTGTATAATGGTTGAGCATATAGTTGATGGCTTGGACAAATTCAGCTTCGTTTCCGGGAGGTACGAGTATACCTGTCGACGTGGTAACTATTTCGGCAATGCCTCCAACATCGGTTGATACAACCGGTTTTCCGCAGGCAAAGGACTCGGCAATTACCACCGGCATATTTTCGTAATTGCTAAAAAGTATGGTAAAGGCTGATTGATTATAAATGTTGATGAGTTCTTTTCCTTCTTTTAAACCGGTGAACCGGATGTAATTGTTATTTATGCCCAGATAAGACGCTAATTCTTCGGCCGCCAGCCTGTCAGGTCCATCTCCAACCATCATGCAAATGAAGTCGTTACGCTGTTTTGAAAGTTTATGAACAGCGCGAACAATTCCCACTGTGTTTTTTGCTTGGTTGTCAAAACACGATATGTGGATGAATACTGTTGGTTTTGGCTGAGAATGAATAATCGGACTGTTAAAAAAATCGTCACTAACTACGTTGTTTGTAATGACGAAATGTGGGTGGTGGATGTGGCACCGTTGCATCATTTCTTTGAGATTACGCGACACTACCGATATGCCACTGCTATGTTTTACAACCACATTGGTCATTATCTTCCGGATAATTCCTTTATAAGCATTTCTCGTCGGGTTGTATCTCGACCAATGTTCAGTGATAACATATGGAATTCCATGTCGGATTTTAAGGTACAGCGCAAAAACTCCAACTCGTGTCAGGATATTTACGTGTATGAAGTGAGGCAAACCGTAATGCTTTTTTATAGATGAAAACCCGAGGATATGGGCCTTGAAAAATCGTACGAATTTTAGAAGAAGGCTAAATAAAGGAAGCTTTGTTTTTATTTTTTGGTAATAAACAATGGTAGTAAATACGCCGTTTTTAAACGACGATTCTATCTGGTAATGTTGAGAAAAATTTTCTACAGGATGGGTATAAAGTACTGCCACATTAAAATCTGCCGACATGGTTTCTGCATGTCGCTTTACAAACAATCCCGGCATGGGATCGTAGCGGTTGGGATACCATGCCGAAAGAAAAAGGACCTTTTTTTTCAATGATTTACCTGCCTGCATCTTGTTTTCTGATAATCCAAAAGTACCACATAGCTATAAATAAAAGGAATGCAATACTTATTAAACAATATAAGACAACTGATAAAAGTACGTTTCCTTGCAAAAAACCAGCATAAAGCCCTGCAATCCGCAAAAGCATAAACACAATATCGAAAATAAGTACTTGTCTTTGTAAGGAAAAAACGTCGGCAATGAAGGCAAACGGAGTAACAACCAGAACTAATACCAGCCATGGCAACATTATTTTTAGATATTCAATGGACTCAGTCCATGAATTGCCAAGGTATAATGTAATGATGGGTTTAGCCAGCAAGAAAACGGGTATTCCGCCCATAATACCGGCCGTCAGAAGTAATAACGACATCTTTTTGTAAACTGGCAGAATGGCTTGCCGTTTTGTTTTTAATTCTGTAAATCGTTGGTACATAACCTGGTATAGCGAAGAGGAAACCAGCGTAATTACTTTATATCCTAATCCTAAAATGATAGCAAAATATCCAGCGTCTTTCGCAGTAAAATAGTACGTTATAAAAAGTATGGGCATATTGGCCGAGAGTGCATTAATCAACGCCTGCACCATCCTGTATTTTGGGAAAACAGCATACTTAGATAAAGCAGCTTTGAGATTATCCTTTTTTTGAAAGCAATTCCAAATCGATCGGTCGGATATGAATAGAGCCGCAGCCATCTGGCCAATCATGCTGCCCGTTACCAATCCCTTATTAAGTAGTCCCGAAAACCCCAACAATAACTTTGATGAAGTTGCTGTTATGTTTTGAAATACCGAAAGTTGGGCAAGCTTTGGATATTCTTTTAGCCGGTTGCGATAAAATGAAAAAATCTGGATAATACTTGTGGTAAAGACATAAAAAGGGATAAGATATAATCCGGGAATTTTGGCTGGTGGTTTGATAAAGATTCCGGCTAACGTACAAATAATAAGGATAAAGAAACAAAAAGTGAGACACCATCTGAGCCCCAGACTCTTTAAATCCTCCGCTTCTTTTGTTTCCTTCGGAAGCATTAAGGCGTATTCAAACCTACCGGTCGAGATAATAGCTAGGATACCGGTAATGCTCAGAAAAACGGAGAACTCTCCAAATTGTGCAGGCGAATAAAGACGGGTAAGGAAAGGATAGGCAATAACCGAAATGATTTGCGCGATAACGCTCCCCGACAGGAGAAGGGAGCTGTGGTATAAAATGGTTCGTATATCTTTAAATAGATGTCGGATATACATTAAATAGACTGTCGTTGTCGGGTTATTCTTCCATTAGTGTGGTGAAGTCAATTTCTTCACCCTGATTAACTTCGATAAGTTCATCTTTTTCGCAACGGAAAATACGTCCCGGGAATTTTTTTAGAAAAGAGTGGTTATGCGTAGCCATAATCACGGCGCGGTTGCTGTTTTTGATTTCCGTGAGCAGGTTCATAATTTCAGCCGAAGCTTCCGGATCGAGGTTGCCCGTAGGTTCATCGGCAATGATTATTTCCGGGTCGTTGAGCAGGGCGCGGGCAATAACCACGCGTTGTTGTTCTCCTCCCGATAACTGGTTAGGCATTTTATAACCCTTATCCTCAAGCTTTACTTTTTCGAGCACTTCGTTAATGCGGCTTTCGGCTTCTACGTGATTTTTCCATCCGGTGGCCTTTAATACAAACGAGAGGTTGTCGTGAACATTGCGATCGGTCAGCAACTGAAAATCCTGAAACACAATGCCCAGTTTGCGGCGGAGGAAAGGAATTTGTTTCTGCCTGATTTTGCGAAGGTCGAACCCTGCAACATTACCTTCGCCCGATAATAAAGGCAACTCGGCATTGATAGTTTTGATGATGCTGGTTTTGCCACTTCCTACTTTGCCGATGAGATAGGCCATTTGGCCCTTTTGTAACGAAAAATTCACCTCTTTTAGTATCAGATTTTCCTGCTGATAAATAGAAGCATTGGTAAATTCGATAATGTTTTCGGGATTCATATTGCAATGTAATCTTTGTCGTATTTCACAATCACAAACTTACAGGATTTTTCCGAAAACACGCAAGCTTTCTGAAAAATAGGGGAGAAGGAGAGGTTTTCGACGCATTGTTGAATTTTTATTAAAGCTATAAAGATAGTGTCGATCAGTATAATCTGAATAAATTAGCGGCCAACGTCTATGAATTTTTATCTTGTTGAAAATTAGGATGTAGTCTGCTGAGAGTTTTATATTGAATATAAGTCAAATTTTAATGCTACTAATATTGTAGCATTAGTATTTTATATATATTTGCCACAAATATAGCACAGTATTTTATGTGGATTAATACCAAGATACGTTACGGATTACGCACTATTATAGAGATTGCAGAATCTTCTGAAGGTGGTATTTTGCAAAAAGATATTGCGCATAATCAGAATCTCTCGCTCAAATACCTGGATGCTATTATTGCTGCCTTAAAGTTAAAAGGATTAATCATCAAACAAAAAGGGAAAGGAAATGGCTATGTTCTGGCCCGTCCGTCCGAAGAAATTACGATGCTAGATATTTACACGGCATTTGAACCTTTGCATATTGTTGATTGTACAGAAAATAGAAACTATTGTGACAGGATAGTCCATTGTAGAGCCAAAGACTATTGGGACGAATTTAAAGGTGAAGTTCAATCGATACTTCGAAAGAAAAATCTGAGCCAAATTTTAAAGGAATCAAAAAACGAGGATCTGAGTACAAGTTAATAATGCTATGAATCGTATTTAAAAACTCGTCGGTCATATGTAGTTATATACCTATTTCGAGTGTTTAATATTTTTTAACACTATTAATCCTATAGGATTTGTATGGGGATATTATCAATATTAAATTAGAATAAAATGAATGTAAAAATTAGCAAAAAAATTTTTTGGCTGATCGCAGGCTGTTTAATTGCGACAGCCGGAGTAATCAGAGCTCAGAGCCCTAAAATAGTGTCTCATAGCTCAAGTGTGACAATTTACGGAACTTCCAACCTACATAAGTGGGAGATGAAAGTTGCTCAGTTTGGAGGAGATATAAGCTCCTCGGCGACCAAGCAAATTACCTCGTTGGTTGTAAAAATTCCGGTGCAGTCGATTAAAAGCGAGAGCAGCATTATGGATGGTAAAGCTTATGATGCTCTGAAGTCCAAACAAAATCCAAACATTATCTTCCAGTTGTCAGAAGCTGCGCCAATTCATTTTGCCAACAAGGATGTAGAGGTAACCTTATCCGGTAACCTGACGGTAGCCGGAGTAACTAAAAAAATTACGTTCAAATCAACAGGTAAAATGATTGCTGAAAAAAGCTGTCAACTTACCGGAAGCGTTCCTCTTAAAATGACCCAGTTTGGCATGAAACCTCCCACGGCAATGCTAGGAGCGTTAAAAACTGGCGATGATATAACAGTTAAATTCGTTGTAACGCTCGATAATATTACTACCGACTAAAGCGATACGAATAACTGTCCTGATTTATCAGGTCTTAGAATGCCTTTTTAATTTAAATCTATATCACATATTAAATCAATTTTATGAAAAAAACAATCATTGCAAGTTTAGCTGCTATGCTTATTTGTGGCTATGCATTTGGGCAAAATCGCCCTTACGACAAAAACGGGATTAACGTTTTTGAGACTCCCAAAGTAGAAGGGCCAAAGTATGAAGGTGTTAAATTAAAAATCGGTGGAAGCTTTACCGAATCGTGGCAAGCCCTTAAACACTCTAATACTTCGCCGTCGGCTAAATTGATTGGTATTAAACCTGGTTTCAACACCGCTAATGCCAACCTTTATTTCGATACTCAACTGGAAGATGGTGTAAGCCTTAATCTTACCATGTACTTATCTTCGCGTCACCATAACGAAACATGGGTTAAAGGCGGATACATTCAATTTGATAAATTCCCGTTCCTTCATTGCGCTTTGCTCGATCAGGTAATGAAGTTTACTACCCTTAAAGTAGGTCACATGGAAGTTAACTATGGTGATGCTCACTTCCGCAGATCGGATAACGGAAATTCAATTTATAACCCGTTTATTGAAAACTACATTATGGATGAGTTTTCTACCGAAATCGGAGCTGAAGCAGATCTTCAGCACAACGGTTTGTTGGGAGTAATAGCTGTTACCAATGGCGAAATTAAAGGTGACATCAGCGATTATGTTTCTACAACGAAAATCGACTCCAGCCGAAACATAGCCCGCCGCCCTGCATTTATCGGTAAAATCGGTTTCGACAAACAACTTAGCTCAAATGTAAGATTGCGTGTTACGGGTTCGGGATATTATACTGCCGGAAGCGTAAGCAACACTCTTTATGGTGGTGACCGTGGAGGCTCGCACTATTTTGGTGTGTTGGAAAAAGATTTCGCAACAACATCTGCATTTTCCGGACGTTTCAATCCCGGATTTACCGATAAAGTGGCTTCTTTAATGGGCAACGTGTTCCTGAAGGTTGGTGGACTGGAATGGTTTACAACGTTGGAAACATCAAAAGGTCGCAGTACCAAAGAAGCTGCTGAACGCACAGCCAGTCAGTTTGCTACCGACTTGCTGTATCGTTTTGGTTCCAGCGAGAATTTCTGGGTAGGAACTCGTTACAATACCGTGAAATCGGAATTATTGAACGGAACCTCAATTTATGATGTAAACCTCAGCCGTATTGCAGTTAGTGGTGGTTGGTTTTTAACCAAAAACATCATGACAAAGCTTGAATACGTAGATCAGAAATACAAAAACTTCATAGCATCCGACATCCGCAATGGCGGTAAGTTTAGCGGTGTAGTTGTTGAAGCTGTAGTTTCTTTCTAAGTATTAAAATTAAAAGAGGTTGTCTCAGAATGACGATGGTTGCTGATTTCAGAGGTAACCTCTTTAAAAAAAATTACTTCATAATTGCTTCAATATGATTATGAAAATTTTGATTGCTCAAATATTACTATTATTTGCTTTTGCTGCAGAATCAGTAGCACAAACAATTGTGTCTGTTGATCTTCAGAAAAATAGTTATTTGACAATAAACGGATCAACCAATATTACTCCTTTTAAATTAATCCAGGGAGTGGAACGGTTTCCAAGTAGGGAAATAATTGTTACAACTACGCAAGACCAGAACAAAATTATTCTCCAACATAACCAAATAACATTAGCTGTAAAAAACTTTACCTCAGATAATAAGATGGCTTTACATGATTTTCTCAAATTAGTAAAGTCTGATATTTATCCTAATTTACAAATTGAAGTTAATTATTTGACAGTAAGTAAATATCCAGATAAGGATAAGCTTTTGATTGGAAATGCCTCTGTAAACATTACTATTATTGGTGTAACCAGAAAATATACCATTCCCATTTCTTCCAATAAAGAGGGATCAATCTATATTCTCGATGGAAAAAAGAAAATGAGCATTCGGGATTTTGGGCTCGTTCCTCCGGTCCATATGATGGGATTGATTAAGGTGAGTGAATGGATCAATATCGATTTTCACATGATCTTTAAGATTTCTGCCGAAATCCGTCAGACTTCCTGATTTATTCTGATGAATTTTTGCTTTAACGCATTATAAAAAATTAAATCCGAATATCGGCGTCAGCACAATCGATATTCGGATTTAATTTTTTAGCTTGATTTTAGTCCTGAATTGAATCGGAGACAACAGCTTCAGTGGCTGCCGGAGCTTCGGGTTGGGTGAGCGACGAAATAAAGACGGAGCTTTTCAGATCGGGATTATTGAGAATCTCCTGAATAGCTTCTTCGCGCTTTTGTTTATTGGTAATTTTAAGGGCTTTACTAGCAAACTTGGCAACAGCAATATCAACATCTGCATATACTACTGAGCTTGCTTTAAGCCACCCGCTTTGGATTGATTTGCTTCCGTTGCGCTTTCCTATTACTTCAAGAAATCCGTCCTGCTCCGATTTAACGGCTACAATATCCATTTTGCTGAACGTTTTGGAGGTCTTATTTAGTAGGTTAGGACGGGAGTAAACAACAGCAGCATCCTCAATTATGGCTGCAGCACGTAGCCCAACAATTACATAGGCATTCAGTGCCCATCCTTCTTGTCCGTCTTTCAGCTTAATTCTAATGTAAGTTCCCGATTGACCCGATGTAGAGTCTGCTTTGGTTTCGTCCAAAAAGGTTACGGTTTCACCTAAACTGATGGAGCTTATAACTTTAGCTGTTTTATTTGGATCAGTCCGTAAAGCTACATTATCGGCAATACAGATGGCTGTTTTGGTTTCTTTATTCCGATGGCACATGCTGCAAGAGTCGAATACCAACGGAATAATTGCAAGTAATAACAGATAAGCCTTTTTCATCATAAAAATGTTTAGTTAAGTACAACGTTAATTTAGTAATTATAAAATTTCGGACTAAAATATAAAATTGAAATCTAAGCTCAAAACTATTGTTGAGCTTGAATAGAAGTATTTATAAATTTGAGAAAGAAATGTACTCCAATAAAAAAGCCGGAGCTTAACTCCGGCTTTCGTTTATTTTACAACAGCAATCTGTAATCCTTGCAATATGGCTTCAAAATTTTTAAGCGCTTGTTGCATCTTTTCTTTTACCTTGTCCGATTCTTCTTTGAGTTCCGGAATCAGGGTGTGGTAATATTCAATTCCTTCAATAAGTTTAGCTTGGAAGTTCGCCAGATATTGACGGTTTTTATCGTTGATGAGCGCGTTGTTATCGTCCAGCTTTTTTTTCAGATAATCGACGTATAACGAAAGTTCCTTAACAAACATATTGGGACGGGTGTTTAAATCGGCAAGGTTTATTCGTCCGTAAATATGGTCAATCATCTCACGCAACGTGGCCTTTTTGTGGAAATAAGCGAGGTTTGGCCCGGGACAGATGGATACAAATTCAGTTTCGAGCGGAATATCGTTTACTATTAGGCTGGTCGTGCTCAGTCCAACGCAAAGACACGATTTTTCGGCCATAAGATCAAGTGCAGCAGCCTTTTCTTCGGGTGTAAGGTTTTGTGTATTAATTTCTTTTGTCCGTTCGCGCATGTATTGTTTGGACGCGGTACAGATAGGTTTTTCGGTATACGTGGTATTGAACGATAAATGACCTTTAATACAAGCCCAACCCGGTTTACCTTCCTGTAATCTTTTTTTCTTTTCGATGTTCATCGAGCTTGGACGGAAATTGTTGAATAACACACCCAATGGCGAAGCTTCACTAATAAAATAATCGTCTTCGGTAGCTTTGCCAAATTGCTCGATCGTTTTCTCATCAACGTTCATGGCTTCGGGAACCAACAGAAATGGCGAGCCCCAGCCGATGGAATCCATGTTGTAATGACGGAGCAGGAAGTTATGCTCCTCTGGTGTACCAACGCCGCCTTGCACGGTTATTCGGAAAACGGGCGTTTTGTTAAGTTCTATATTTTTGCTTTTTAAACCTTGTGTGTAAGTTTCAAGAAGCATTTGGTAAAGCGACTCACGGTTGTTTTTAAATTCTTCGAGGATGGGACCAAGCAGGTAACCGTCGGTAGCAAAAGCGTGACCTCCGCAGTTTAAACCCGATTCGATACGAAATTCAGAAATCCACAACCCTTTTTTGGCCAACACTTTCCCCTGGATTAAGGCCGAGCGGTAATCGCTAACTTTCAAGATAATGCTCTTTTTGTATTGCCCGTTTTCATCAGGATAGAAATCGGGGAACTGTTCGAGGTAGGTAAATAACCTGGGGTTCATACCTGCCGAGAATATAATCGACGAGGACAGTTCACTCTGAGCAAAACCACGCAAGGCCGAATGTGCATCATTATATTCCTGAGGAAGTGCGCTTCCGTCAGGAGCATAATTGGTTTTATCCAGTTTGGTCATGATATTAACATCAATGGAACCGGGTGTAATCTGGCTACGTAACCATTGCTGCATCTTTTCAACCTCTTTGCTGTCGGAAAGCTGATTTAGCTTTTGATAAGCTTGTTTTAAAAGCGAAGTGTCCGGAAGCATTTCGAAATATTTAACCAGTTCGCTACCTGCCTCAAAAGCAGATTGTTTCAGGCTTTCAAATTGTTTTTTGACAATTTTGTTAAGAAGGTTCAGATAGGCCGTAATTTGTTTGTCGGCAGCATCAAACCCTTTAATTTCGGAGTATGGCTCGTTTTCTTTCTGACAGTAATGTTTGCGCATTTTTTCGCAAAGTGTGGGCTCAGTTAATGAGATAACGGATGAAATACCATACCGGGCAACTTTTGCCGGAGTGTCCACCGAATAACCAATTCCCAAAACTGGTATGTGAAACGAGTGTTCAGTTTTTTTAAGCATATAGTGTTTAATAATATGTTATATATTAGGCAGAGAAAGAATTAAGTAATTGAAGGAGCATTCTGCAGGTTTGAGAGTTTTTAAAAATTTTTTCGTAAAGGTATCAGTAATTTCTGTTTTTGCCAAATGAGAAAAATTGAGCCAATTTTAAGGGGATTTTGAGGTTTGGCACTTTTTGTGCAATAACCCATTTTCTGTAGCGTTCTTTTTTCGGTTTGTGGTTTAAATCTGTATTTTTACCTGATTTTTAGGCGGCCGATAGCCGTTTCGCTAATAAATTGTATAAGAAAATATTTGAATATGAAGATATACCGGATTCTTGTTGCGAGTTTTTGGTTGCATTGTTTTGTGTCAGGCCTTTATGCTCAAAAAAGCTTGATTAACACGTTGCCCGACCTGGATTATAAAACTGCTGTTGAACTATTTGAAAAACAGAAATATGTAGCTGCCCAGCAATATTTTCAAAAGGTTATCGACAAGCCATCTACGGCACACACCGGAATCAGGGCAAATGCCGAGTATTATTCGGCTCTCTGTGCGTTGGAACTTACCAATCCCGATGCAGAATACCTGTTGGTGAAGTTTTTGGCAGCCAATCCTGAAAATTACAAGGTTAATGAGGCTAATTTCTACATGGCCCGCCATCAGTATAACGAAAAGAAATACAGCAAAGCGGTGGAGTGGTTTGATAAGGTTGATGCCTCCAAATTGTCCGAAAGCGGGCAGGCTGAATATCATTTCGAAGCCGGTTACAGCTATTTTATGGTTCAAAAGTACGATAAGGCCAGGTTGCATTTCGCTGCTATCAAGGATGTTGACACTAAATATACCGCTCCGGCGTTATATTATTATTCGCATATCGCTTATGAGCAAAAGAATTACGAAACTGCACTTGAGGGTTTTCTGCGCCTGCGCGACGACGAGACTTTTGCTCCCATCGTACCTTATTATATTACACAGATTTATTTTCTTCAGAAGAAATATGACAAGGTCATCGCTTTTGCACCGTCTTTGCTCGATTCTGTAACGGATAAACGAGTGGGCGACATGTCCCGCATGATTGGGGAATCGTACAGCAAGCAGGGGAAATATTCCGAAGCTCTCCCATACTTCGAGAAGTTTGCAAAGAAATCTCCAAACATGACTATTGAGGACCGTTATCAGGTGGCCTATGCTTATTACAAAGCGGGCGATTTAAAAAATGCTGTTAAATATTTCGAGCCGGTTACAACCCGTAACAATGCTATGGCTCAGAATGCGCTGTACCACTTGGCCGATTGTTATTTGAAAATGCAGGATAAACAGAAGGCACGTCTGGCCTTTTCGTCGGCTGCAAACATGAATTTTAATGATGATATCAAGGAAAACGCACTCTTTAATTATGCCGTGGTAACGTACGAGCTTTCCTTGTCGACCTTTAATGAGCCGGTAAAGGCTTTTAACGAATACCTGAAATTATATCCTTATTCGAACCATGCCGACGAAGCTCGCAATTATTTGGTATTGGCTTATATGAGTACCAAAAATTATCAGGCTGCACTGGATGCTTTGGATAAAATCAAGAAAAAGGATAATTCCATTCGGCGTGCTTACCAGCGGATTTCATTCTTTCGCGGGTTGGAACTTTACAACAGCCTCAAATTTGAGAACGCCATCGATATGTTTGATAAATCGCTTGGTTATGCTGAGTTTGATAAAGTTTTGGCATCCAGGGCTTATTATTGGAAAGGCGAATCGTTGTACCGTATGGGCAAGTACCAGAAAGCTATCGAACTTTACCAGAAATTTATATCAGCCCCAGGTGCTGCAAGCCTCGATGAGTTTGAACTGGCTCATTACAACGTGGCTTATGCTTATTTTAACCAGAAAAAATACGACGAAGCGCTTACTTGGTTTCGTAAATATACCGGCCTGATGAAGAATGAAAAATCGCGTTACGTGGCCGATTCATATAACCGTATGGGCGATTGTTATTTCATGAAATCATCTTATTGGGTGGCTATCGAAAACTACGATAAGGCAATTAGCTATAGTTTTGCCGATGTTGATTATGCGATGTTTCAAAAAGCTTTTGCACTTGGACTCGTAAGTCGTACCGAGAAGAAGGTTGCCCTGCTGAATGAATTAATCAATACGTATCCTAAATCGTCATATATCGACGATGCCTTGTACGAACTTGGCCGTGGTTATGTTGTGCTTAATTCCAACGGTCAGGCTATCGAATCGTACAATAAATTGCTAAAAAATTACCCGTCTAGCAGCTATGCTCCCAAAGCGTTACTGAACCTCGGACTTATCTATTATAATACCGATAAAAATGACGAGGCCATTGCCAATTACAAACGGGTAGTGGAGCAGTATCCAGGTTCTCCTGATTCGCGTAATGCGCTTAACGGTTTGAAAACCGTTTATATGGAGAACAATGATGTTGATTCCTATTTTGCCTATCTTGAGAAAAAAGGGGAAAAATCAAATGTTCGTTCTTCCGAACAGGATTCACTTACGTACACAACTGCTGAAAATGTATATATGTCGGGCGATTGCGACAAGGCGCAACAACAATTTCAGAAATACATCGATAAGTATAAGGATGGGAGTTTTCTTGTGAATGCCAATTTTTATCTGGCCGATTGTCAGCTGAAAAATAATAAGACGGAACAGGCTCTGAAAGGGTTTGAATACGTTGTTTCGAAATCACATAGCATGTTTAGCGAACAAGCTCTTTCGGCTGCGGCTACAATTCATTATAATAAAGAAGAATATGCTCCTGCCCGCGATTTATACAAACGTCTTGAGACTGAGGCGGAAATCAAGAATAATGTACTTGATGCAAAAATTGGCCAGATGCGTTGTAATTACAGACTGAAAGATGCTAAAAATGCCATTGTCAGCGCTAAAGCCTTGCTTACCGAAAAGATTCAGGACGAGGTTGAACGCGAAGCCCGTTACATTTTGGCTAAGTCGTACCTCGAAACACAAAATACCACGGCAGCCGTCGATGAGTTGAAAGTTGTGTCTAAAGACGTGAAGAGCGTGGAAGGTGCCGAAGCTAAATACCTTATTTCCCAGCTTTATTACGATCAGGGCAAGAAAGATCTGGCCGAAAAGGAAATTTTCGATTTCATAAATAAAAATACTCCGTACCAATACTGGTTAGGAAAAAGCTTTATCCTTTTGAGCGATATTTATGTAGACCGCAAGGACGAGTTTCAGGCCGTGCACACTCTCCAAAGTATACTCGATTATTACGAGAATCCCGACGACGGCATTAAGGCAGAAGCTAAAGCGCGAAAGGATAAACTAACCGCTAAGGCAGGTTCGGCATCGAAAGAAAAACAGTCCGAAATTGAAGTTAACCTGGATAATAAAAAGAAAAAATAAACCGATTGAAAGGAACTTCGAAGATTTAATGTATTTATAGAAAACGATGATTATGAACAATATATATTATTCGTCAGAATTTGCTAAAAAAGGGTTTTGGTTTAAAAATTGCCAGTTAGCCTTAGCGGGATTGATGTTTCTAAGTTTTAATCAGTTTAATGTTAATGCGCAAGCTCCTATAAAAAAAGAGGTTGACGTAGTGAAGCCATATGAGCCCGTGGTTTCTGGAGCTCAAAAGATTAACGAGCTTCCTAAAATTAACGATTCGATTAAAATAAAACCGGTATTCCAGTATAATGTAGTGCCGGTGATGATGAACACGGATTATCAGGTGTTGCCTATTGCTGCTGCAAAGATGAACCCTTCGCCGGCCGAGCCGTTGCTCCATAGTTACATGAAGCTTGGTCTGGGTAACTACTCTACGCCTTTGGCCGAAGTGTATATTAACTCCTTACGCTCAAAAGAATATGCTGCTGGGTTATTTTTACGGCATCAATCATCGGGTGGTAAGGTTACTCTCGATAACGATAAAAGCGTAGATGCAGGTTATTCCGCAACTTCGGCCGAACTTTTCGGAAAGAAGTTTTTTGAGTCATCATACCTTTACGGCGACCTCGGCGTAAGTGGAAACTCGGTTTTCGATTATGGATATAATACCTCCAAAAAATTATTGAAAGATACCGTTCTTGAAAAAGGGAATATTCGACAAAACTATTTGTTGGTAGCGTTTAATGCCGGGCTCCGGTCGTCACATTCCGATACAACCAGGTTAAGCTATCATGTTGGGTTTGGATACAATATGTTTCAGGACAGGTTTAGTCATGTTGAGAATGATTTCAAGCTAAAGGCCGATTTAAACCAGCAGTTTGGGAATAAAATGTTTGGCGTAAATTCGAGCCTCGACTTCTTGAAACGTAACAATAAATTAGATACTACCGGTTCTGCCAATTCATTGATAGCCGTTAATCCCTGGGTAGAACTTTCCAGCTCGCAATACAAACTCAGGCTGGGCGTAAATGTAAACCTCGTAAAGGAGGATAATAGCTTTAGCGTAAGGTTTTATCCTAGTGCCGAATTTATGTTCGAAGCCGTTAAGGAGGTGCTGATTCCCTTTGTCGGTCTTAGCGGACAAACACAGCAACATAGCTATCGCGATATTGCTACCGAAAATGCATTTATTCGACCCGATTTGCTCGTGAAAAACAGTAATACCAAACTTTCCCTGTACGGTGGTTTTAAGGGAAGCTTGGGCGCCCGTGCTTCGTATGTTATAAAGGCCGACTATTCCAATGTCGATAATCAATATTTCTTTGTGAACGATACTTCGCTAATGCTCGAAAACCAGTTTAAAGCGGTGTATAGCAACGTCGACATTTTTAATGCGCACCTCGAAGTAAATTACGATTATAACGATCGGTTATCGTTTGGAATGAAGGGAAACCTTTATCAATATTCGGCATTCACACAAGAGCAATACGCCTGGCATAAGCCTTCGTTCGACCTTGCCCTGTCGTCGAAATACAACTTGCATAATCAGCTTTTCTTCGATTTTGATGTTCTGGCAACCGGTAAACGGCATGTAAAGACTTTTACGCCGGGACAAACCTCAAAAGATCTTTCGGGCTGGCTCGACTTTAACGTTGGTGTCGAATATCGTCATACCAAAATACTTTCGGCTTGGTTAAAACTAAACAATATTACCGCAACCAAAAGCTATTCGTGGAACCAGTATCCTAATCAACGGTTTAACGTGATGCTGGGCTTTACTTATTCGTTATAACGAACTATTATCAACGATGAATGCCTGACAGAATTTTATATCCTGTCAGGCATTTTTGTATTTTCCAATCAATTGTTAATAACTCTTGGGGTTCCCTTCTTATTATTATGCTTAATTACAGGCTAATTTTACTATATTTACATGATTTTTTGCATCCGGATTATTAAAATACAATGTTGATTTACAGGTTTTTGGTAACGATTTTTAAAATCTTAACCTGTTGCCGGAAAAATAGAAAAACAAACAAAAAAAATGGATAATTCGAATTTAGAGGTTAATGAAGCTCCCAAAACAAACGGGAATAGCAATGGCTATTCTGCCGATAGTATTCAGGTTTTGGAAGGTTTGGAAGCGGTACGCAAGCGGCCTGCGATGTATATCGGCGATATCGGTATCAAAGGGTTACACCATTTGGTTTATGAAGTTGTTGATAACTCTATCGACGAAGCATTGGCTGGCTACTGCCGAAACATCAATGTTTTTATAAATGAGGATGGCTCCATCACTGTAACCGATGATGGCCGCGGTATCCCTGTTGATTATCACGAAAAAGAAAAGAAATCTGCGCTTGAGGTAGTACTTACCGTACTCCATGCCGGTGGTAAATTTGATAAGGATTCATATAAAGTTTCCGGAGGTTTGCACGGGGTAGGGGTTTCGTGCGTAAACGCCCTGTCTTCTTATTTGATGGCCGAAGTACATCGCGATGGAACGGTTTATCAACAGGAGTTTTCTATAGGTAAACCTCTTGGAAGTGTAAAGGAAGTTGGACAAACTGACCATACCGGAACAACCATTACCTTTAAACCTGATGATTCTATCTTTACTACGGTCGAATATAACTTTGAAATACTTGAATCAAGACTTCGCGAACTGGCTTATCTTAACAAAGGTATCAGACTGACGCTTATTGATAAACGCGAAAAAGACGAAAACGATGATTTCCGAACATCGGAGTTCTTCTCAGAGCAAGGGTTAAAGGAATTTGTAAAATTTTTGGATGCCAATCGTGAAAAAATTATTGAAAACATCATCAACGTAGAGTCTGAAAAAGGTGGAGTGCCGGTTGAAATAGCCCTGCAATACAACAACTCATTCTCCGAAAACGTTCACTCATACGTTAATAACATTAATACGATTGAGGGTGGTACGCATCTCGCCGGTTTCCGTCGCGGTTTAACCCGTACCCTTAAGGCTTATGCCGAAAAATCGGGAATGCTTGCCAAACTTAAATTTGACATCAATGGTGACGACTTTCGAGAAGGTTTAACAGCCGTGATTTCGGTAAAAGTTCAGGAACCACAATTTGAAGGACAAACCAAAACCAAGTTAGGAAATAATGAAGTTATTGGTGCGGTAGATCAGGCTGTGAGTGAAGCTTTGGGTAATTACCTCGAAGAAAACCCGCGCGATGCCAAGATAATTGTTCAGAAGGTTATTCTGGCAGCTACTGCCCGTCAGGCTGCCCGTAAGGCCCGCGAAATGGTACAACGTAAAACGGTGCTCTCTGGCTCGGGATTGCCCGGTAAACTGGCCGACTGCTCCGAACGTGATCCTGCCTCCTGCGAGATTTATTTCGTCGAGGGTGATTCGGCAGGTGGAACAGCAAAACAAGGCCGCGACCGCCGTTTTCAAGCCATCATGCCGTTGCGTGGTAAAATTCTGAATGTGGAAAAAGCCATGGAGCACAAAATCTTCGAAAGCGAAGAAATCAAGAATATTTATACAGCTTTGGGTGTAACCGTAGGTACTGAGGAGGATTCGAAAGCCCTTAACTTAAACGGATTGCGTTATCACAAAATCATCATCATGACCGATGCCGACGTGGACGGAAGCCATATTACCACGCTTATGATGACCTTTTTCTTCCGCCATATGCATGACCTGGTAGCTAATGGCTACCTGTATGTTGCAACTCCTCCGCTTTATTTAATCAAAAAAGGTGGACAGGAACGCTATTGCTGGACCGAAGATGACCGTCAACGTGCCGTTGATGAATTAGGTAAAGGCAAGGAAGGTTCTGTACATATTCAGCGGTATAAAGGTTTGGGTGAGATGAACGCCGAACAGTTATGGTCGACCACTATGGACCCCTCGCAACGTACGCTCCGTCAGGTTACCATCAACAGCGCTGCTGAGGCCGACCGTATCTTCTCTATGCTTATGGGTGATGATGTTCCCCCTCGTCGCGAATTCATTGAGAAGCATGCAAAATATGCAAAAATAGACGCTTAATATTTAGTTTATAAACTTGAAAAGCTCTCTTCGGAGGGCTTTTTTTATGTGAATCCCCTTCATTCTGTCGTTGGTATTCCTTGCGGGTTTAGAAGGGTATTTGAAAAGATGTACGGCAAACATAAAAAAGATGTACATGTTTTGCCCAAAAGCTGTACATCTTTTTAAGAAAAGATATACAGCTTTTGGTTGATTCCTGTACGGGATTTTGGACATGTTTTTATTGAGGTCATCAAATTTGTCGTCATTTAATTAATTTTTATCATCGTTAAACAGCCTCTTGCCAAAAGATGATTCTATGGGGCCTCGAATTCGATAAAAACGGTTAGGTTTGCATTCATGAAGCTATCGGTGATCATTGTCAATTATAATGTAAAGTATTTTCTTGAGCAGTGCTTATATGCTGTCTTTAATTCTTTAAATGGAATTGAAGGAGAAGTTATTGTGGTTGATAATAATTCGGTTGATGGTTCTGTACCTATGGTTGCTCATCGCTTTCCGCAGGTTAAACTGATAGAAAATACCCGGAACCTCGGCTTTGCAAAGGCCAATAATATAGGAATCAAAGCATCACAAGGTGAATATGTGCTTATTCTCAATCCCGATACGGTAATTGAAGAAACGACACTGGCCAAATGCATTGCTTTTATGGACAACCATCCGGAAGCCGGAGCGCTCGGCCCGCGGATGATTGACGGTAAAGGTCGTTTCCTGCCAGAGTCGAAACGTGGATTGCCCACACCTGCAGTCGCCTTCTTTAAAATATTTGGACTTACAAAGTTGTTTCCCCGCTCTCAACGATTTGGACGATATTATCTCGGGCATTTAAGCGCCGATGCCACACACCAGGTTGATGTACTTACGGGAGCTTTTATGTTTATCCACCGTTCGGTGTTGGATAAATGTGGACTGTTTGATGAACAGTATTTTATGTATGGCGAAGATGTGGACCTATCCTATTGTATCCTCAAAGCGGGTTACAAAAATTACTATTTTTCGGAAACCAGTATCATTCATTATAAAGGGGAGAGCACCAAAAAAGGAAGTCTTAACTATGTGCTGATGTTTTATAAAGCTATGCAGCTCTTTGCCCGTAAGCATTTCTCGGGAAAGTTTGTATTAACATATTTAATGTTGATTAACCTGGCTATTTATTTCAGGGCTGGACTCTCGGTGTTGAAACGTACTGCATTAAAGGCTTTTCCTGCATTGCTCGACGGTATTGCCATTTATTCAGGATGTTATTATATTGCCAATTGGTGGGCGGTTTTTCAGTTTCATCAATCCGGATACTATACCGGTGGATATTTTAATATTGGGCTTCCGGTATCGATTATTGTCTGGCTTGCCGCTATTTGGGGTACTGGCGGGTATCGTGCCCCGTTTAACCTGACCCGGTCGTTGAAGGGAGTGGTATTGGGCTCCGTAGTTATCCTTATGATTTATGCTCTCTTGCCCCTTCAATTTCGCTTCTCGAGGGCATTAATCCTTTTTGGTACGGTTTGGGCATTATGTTGTACCGTTGTGGTACGTTATGTGCTAAGCCTTACGGGATGTACCCAATATCGGTTCGATTTAAAAAAGAAACGGCGTATAGCCATTGTAGGATATAACGATGAAGCCGAAAGGGTGAAAATGCTTCTGAAGATGTCGGGAATAGTTACCGGACTGATGGTGCGGGTAGCTCCTGCAGCCCGGGTTGAATCCGAAGATTATGTAGGTTCTCTTTTTCAATTAAAAGAAATAATTGAAATTCATCATATCGACGAAGTGGTGTTTTGTGCTCGCGACGTCAATTCTCAGGATATAATAGCAAACATGAAACAACTGGCTGATTTGCGTGTCAATTTTAAAATTGCCTCTCCAAACAGCCAATCGGTCATAGGGAGTAATTCATCAAATTCTTCCGGAGATTTATATGTTATCAATATCGATACCAAATCCGGGAACTATAAAAGTTGAGGATGATAGGTTTAACTCATTGGTTTTGTGGACGAAATAAATATCTTTACTTTAAAAAATAAAAAACGTATTATACTAATTGGCAATGTGTTATAAGCTTAAATATCGAATACTCTGGTCTTTTTTGTTCTTCTTTTTGGTGATAAATTTAATGGCACAGGGGAAAACGCAAACTCCTAAAGAACGGTTTGTTGAAGCCGAATCTTATTTTCTTTATGAAGAATATAATGAAGCATTACCAATTTACGCTAAATTAAAGGATGAGTTTCCGGACAATTATTCGCTTGATTATCGCATAGGCCGGTGTTATCTCAATATTCCGTACGAAAGCAAGAAATCGGTTAAATATCTGGAGGCAGCTGTTAAGAACATGTCGGGGATATATAAAAAAGAAGGCCAATGGAATGATAAAAAACCTCCCCTTGATGCCTTGTTTTATCTTGCCGAAGCATACCGGGTTAACAATCAGCTTGAAAAGGCTGTTGATACATACTTGGATTTTAAAATAAGGGCTTCGGGTCAAAATTATGACATTCCCTATATCGACCTTCATATAAGAAGTTGTAAAAGGGCTCTGGAATTTATGAAAAGCCCGATAGGATTGACTGAAACCAATGTTGGCCAGTTGGTTAATACCCGGTTTGCCGAATTAAACCCGGTTGTTTCGCGCGATGAGTCGGTGATGGTTTATGCTGCTAAACTACAATTTTATCAGGCCGTTTTTTCGGTGCGGAAAGTTGCCGGAAAGTGGGGAACACCCGTTAATATTATGCCCGAACTAGGCGTTGACGACGACTGTCTGCCTACCTGTATTTCCGGGGATGGTACCGAACTCTACCTTTATCGATCGGATCGGTTTAAAGGAGATCTATATGTATCCAATTATAAAAATGGACAATGGTCGAAAGTTCGTAAACTCAATGGCAATATCAATACTAAATATTGGGAGTCGCATGCATCCTTGTCGCCCGACGGCAAAAAGTTGTATTTTACCAGCAACCGTCCCGGAGGGTATGGAGGATTGGATATTTACGTATCTGAAAGGACTTCCGGCGATAACTGGGGGCAACCCCGAAACCTTGGTCCGGTGGTTAATTCAAAATATAACGAAGATTGCCCGTTTATCACCAGCGACGGAAAGCGTCTTTTTTTTAGTTCCTACGGGCACGACAATATGGGAGGGTACGATATTTTTTATTCCAACCTTCAAACGGATGGTTTCTGGTCCGAACCTGTGAATATCGGTTATCCTGTTAACACTACCGGAGACGACTACTTTTATTGCCCGGTGGGTTCGGGAAATGTGGGTTACATGGCTAAAGTTCTTCCCAATGGTTATGGAAGAACCGACATCGTTCGGTTGAATATTTCATTTGCTAAACCTGTAAAACCAACAGATACTAAAACTAAAGATATTGCTTCGGCCAATTTGTCGTCGGATAAGGTTCAGCTAATCAATAATAACCGGAAGGATAGTGCATTGTACCGGAATAACGGGAAATCGGGGATATTGGCTGAAAATGCAGGAGGAAGCGGACCCGACGCGAATCAAAAAGGATATTCGGGATTACCGTCGGGAACTATTGCCGGAAATGAGGCCGAGGCAGATGCCCGGAGTAAGTCCGATTCGACAACAACGGAAACTACTCCAAAAAACCAATTGGCCAACGATTCCGCTTTGGCTAAAGGTTCGTCTAAAGCCAAGTCTGATAGCAGTTTGAAAGTAAGTAAAAGTAAAGAATTACGTCCGGTTTTTGCGAAACTAATCCGTTTTGTTACTACCACCGGTCCTTTGGTTATTTCAGTAGGGTTGCTCATTTTGTTCTTGGTTTTGTTTATTATTTTTAAACGCAGACGCCGCAAAAACAATGAAAATAGCTAGGTTTATGGCATATCAATAAAAAAATGTCATTTTTGCAATAATGTTAAACCGGACGTTGAATATCCTTAGGCATATTCGATTTCCGGTTTAATATTATTTGTTAATTTTGTTTCTGGCTCTAATTAATTTATGATGAAACGGACTATTTTATTGGTTTTTATTGGTTTTTATTGCTTGGTGCAACCTGTGTCGTCTCAAACCGAAAATCACAATCTTAAATCACAGTTTTTAGATGCCGAATATTTTTTGGCTAACGAAAAATACCTGGATGCATTATATGCTTATAACAGTATCTACAAGCAGGGATATTCTGACAATGCCAGCATTAATTTCAGAATTGGCCAATGTTTGTTGCATATTCCCGGGAGTAAATCAAGAGCCATTCCTTACCTCGAAAAAGCCGTGAAAAAGGCTCAAAAAGCGTATGTTGAAGGTTCTTTGACCGAAACGAATGCTCCGCTGGGTTCGTGGGTGTTGCTGGGCGATGCTTATCGGATAAACAACCAGTTTGCTAAGGCTATTGCTGCGTATCAAAAATACAAATCGATGGTAAAAGGCACCGACAAGCGGTTAAAGTTTATTGACCAGGACATTGCTTCCTGCCGCATTGCTCCTAAACTTATTAAATCGCCGGTAGCTGTTACCATGACCAATCTGGCTTCAAATTTGGGCTATTCCGGCAAGGTGTTCAACCCGGTAGTTTCGCCAGACGAACAATTAATATTTTTTAATTCGGCCGAGAAGTTTTATGATGCCGTATGGTGCGCCCGAAAACAAGACTCCACATGGGCAAAGGGCGTTAATATAACTTCCGAATTGCAATCGAACGGAAATCAGTATGTAAGCTCAGTCTCGGCTTCGGGTAATGAACTTTTTCTTCGAAAAGAAGACGACATGGAAGCCGATTTGGTAATCGCTAAATTTGAGAATGGGCATTGGACACAAAGCCAACTATTGGATACCACTGTAAATTCTGCATGGAAGGAAGGCAATGCCAGTATTTCCAGCGATGGAAAAACACTTTATTTTTCGAGCAATCGTAAAGGCGGATTTGGCGAAATGGATATTTATAAGTCCGAGCGGTTGTCCAACGGACATTGGGGTGTGGCCGTTAATCTTGGAAAATCGATCAATACCGGATTAAACGAAGATGCCCCGTTCATCACCAACGATGGAAAACGTCTGTATTTTGTGTCGCAAGGTCATAATTCCATGGGCGGGTTCGATGTTTTTTATTCCGACCTGAAACCGGACGGAACCTGGTCAAAAGCAGTGAATTTGGGCTTTCCGCTGAATACTACGGATGACGAGATGTTCTTTTGTCCGGTTAAAAACGGGTCTGCGGGATACATGTCTAAAGTATCAAAGAACGAAGAAGGCGTTGAAGATATATTCCGTATCGAATTTTCGGTTTCAAAAATTCTTAAATAATAGGCAAATAAATGTTAGCCATGATAAAATTATCCGGAAAAATTTTCAGCATCAATGGATTTTGGAGCCTTGTGTTATTATTGAATATGATTTTATCGGTTCAGGTTTGTGCACAATCCAATACAGAAAAGTTGAAAGAGATTTATCGAGATGGCGACGAATTCTTTCAGGATGAGGATTATAAAGAAGCATTGTATTATTTTTTGCAGTTACCTGATAAAGGATTTATCAACGCTAACCTTCAATATAAAATTGGGGTTTGTTATTTAAATTTGTCCGGACAGGAAGTTAAGGCTGTGCCATATCTGGAGAGTGCAGCAAAGCGTATTTCATTGAAATACAAGGCTAAAAATATCGACGAAAAGTCAGCTCCATTACACACCCTTTTTTATTTAGGTAAAGCTTATCGTATTGATAATCAATTAACAAATGCACTAAGAGCATATAAGAAGTTTTACAATAATCCGGAATTTGAGGAATTTTATAATTCTAAAATTGTAGAACGAGAAATTGAGTCGTGTGAGGAAGCTAAAATCATTCAGGACAGCCCAGTTCAGGTTGCTTGGCAAAATCTGGGTATTCCGGTAAATTCGGAACAGCCCGAAACTCACCCGGTAGTTTCCGGAAACGATTCAGTTTTGGTATATCTTTTTCCGTTGAAATTTTATAATGCACTGTATTGTACCCGCAAAATTGATGGCAAATGGCAGCAGCCGGAGAATATAATTCCTCAGGTTATGGTCGATGGGGATTATTATCCTACAGCTTTGTCGTATGACGGAAAGGAATTGTTCCTCGTAAAGAAAAACGGTTCAAACTATGACATATTCATGAGCCATTTTGCGGAAGGTAAATGGTCGCCGGTTTGTTTGCTGAATAAAAATGTAAACTCAACGAAGGACGAGACTTACGCTTCAATCTCTAAAGATGGTAAAGTACTTTATTATTCGAGTAATCGCAGAGAGAGCAAAGGCGGTTTCGATATCTTTTATTCAGAAAAAGGGCCTGATGGAGAATGGGGACCGGCTCAAAACCTCGGAAAGATAATAAATACCCGTGAGGATGAAGTTGCGCCAAGTATTGCTGCTGATGGTAAAACCCTTTATTTTAGTTCAAAAGGTCATTTTAATATGGGAGGTTTTGATATTTTTGTTTCTACCCAAAGCAATGATAAAACATGGAGCGAACCGCGTAATATTGGCTATCCGATAAATACTACCAACGATAACCTTGGCTTTCAGGTTGTAGGCGATGGCAAAACAGGTTATCTAGCCCGCATAATGCCAGAAGGGTTGGGAAAGGAGGATATTTACAAGCTGGAAATCCGTTCAGATTTTGTGCCTAAACGAAAATTAAAAAAACGGGAATGAAACTTCTGGAAGGAACGTTAATTCGGTTGCGTGCTCCGGAACCGGAGGATTTGGAATATTTCTATAAATGGGAAAATGATTCGGATATATGGTTGATTAGTAATACTATTACACCATTTTCACGCTATATCCTCAAGGAATATATTGCTACAGCTCATCTTGATATTTATGAAAACAAACAGCTCCGTTTGATGATTGAAATGTTGGACGGAAGCGGTACGATAGGTTCTATCGATCTGTTTGACTTTGATCCGTATCATAACCGGGCAGGCGTAGGAATTCTCATAGGCGAAGAGTCGGACCGGGGAAAAGGCTATGCCGATGATGCCTTAAAAGTGTTGATAAACTATGCTTTTGCTGTTTTAAAATTACATCAGTTATACTGTAATATAGGCTCAGAAAACCAGAAAAGCTTGCGACTGTTTCAAAATAATGGTTTTTCTGTCGTTGGGGAAAAGAAAGAGTGGAACAGAGGAATACGCGGATGGCAAAATGAATATTTATTGCAGTTAATTAACTGTTAATTAGTATTTCGAAAGCAGGAATTTCTTTTAAGAATCCGGTGGTATTCGATTCGTGGTTCAGTCGGCAGCAATAGTGTTGAAGTCCATTGGTTACAATCAAAAAGTTGAGCTTAAATTTTAGGTTATAACGGATTATTTGTTCAAATACTTCGCGGGTTATAGGAACTTCGGGAGCTTTGCATTCCACCATGGCAACCGGATTGCCGGCACGATCAAAAATTAATATATCGGTGCGTTTATTTAATTTATAGAGCGAGAATCCAGCTTCAACCGCTATTAGCGAAAGAGGGTATCGTTTTTCTTCGTTCAGGTAACGGATAAAGTTTTGACGAACCCATTCTTCGGGTGTTAAGGTCACAAATTTTCGGCGTATTACATCAAGAATGTATTTTCTTCCACCTTCCGATTTTATATTAAACAAATATGTTGGTAAATTTAGCGCCTGCATACATCAGTAAAATTGCAGTAAAAATAGGGATTTTATGGAGTTCGACCAGATATTGACCGAGTTAAAGAGTAAAAAATACAGGCCTGTTTATTTTTTGATGGGGGAGGAGCCGTTTTTTATCGACGAAATAACCAATTATATAGCTAATAACGTCCTTACCGAAACCGAAAAAGTATTTAACCAGGTGATGCTTTATGGAAAGGATGTTGATGCTATTGCCGTAATTGATGCTTCGCGCCGTTTCCCGATGATGGCCAGCCATCAGGTGGTGATTGTGAAGGAAGCCCAAAACATACGGAATATCGAGGAACTTATCCATTATACCCAGAAGCCATTGAACTCGACCATTTTGGTGATTAGCTACAAATATAAATCACTCGATAAACGCAAAAAGCTTTACGGAACCATCGAGAAAAACGGAGGTGCGGTTTTGCATTCCGACAAACTTTATGACGATAAAATTCCAAGCTGGATTACGAAATATCTTACGCAGAAAGGTTATTCTATTGCACCGGAAGCCGGAGCTTTACTTACTGAATATCTTGGCAACGACTTGGGAAAGGTAGTGAATGAGCTGACTAAGCTGCTGCTAACCATACCCTCGAATGTTAAGCGTATAACTGTCGATATGATTGAGAAAAATATCGGTATCAGTAAGGAATTCAATACTTTTGAGCTTCAAAAAGCTTTGGTGGCTCGCGACGTTTTGAAGGCAAACCGCATTATCGATTATTTCGACAAAAATCCCAAGGATAATCCCATCATTGTTACCATCTCGTTATTATTCACCTTTTTTAGTAAGATTTTTACCTATCATTTTCTGAAAGATAAATCCAAGGGAAGCGTAGCTTCGGCATTAAAAGTAAATCCTTATTTTGTAAGCGAATACGAACTGGCAGCCAAACGTTATAATCCGGCAAAGCTTGTTGAAATTATTGCACTACTCCGTGAGTTCGACCTCAAATCAAAAGGTGTGGGCAACTCATCAGCTTCTGATGGAGAGTTGCTTAAAGAATTGATATTTAGAATTATTCATTGAACATCTAAACTTTATTCATGATAACTATCATCATCGTTGCTGTTACATCGGCCATTTCCATGATTGCTTTTAATAATCAGTTGGTTTTCTCAAAACTTCAGTTTAGTCCTTACCAGGTTTATCACCGGAAAGAGTATTACCGGCTTTTGTCGCACGGGTTTATTCATGCCGACTGGACTCACTTGATTGTGAACATGTTTGTGCTTTATTCGTTTGGTATAGCCGTCGAAAAATGGTTTCTCCGTTTGGAAACCGAAGGGTTGATGCGATATGCTGAAGTTTGGTTTGTTGTGATGTATCTGGTATCTATTGTGGTATCGTCATTAACTACGCTTAAAAAACAAAAAGATAATGTCTATTATAATGCCGTTGGTGCATCGGGTGCAGTTTCGGCGGTTTTGTTTTGTTCTATCTTTTTTTCGCCGTTTAGCACTATCGGGCTTTACCTGGTAATACCCATGCCAGCAATAGTTTTTGGAGTGTTGTATCTGGTTTATTCGCAATATATGAGCCGGAAAAATACCGATAACGTCAATCACGATGCGCATTTTGTGGGCGCTGTTTTCGGATTTTTATTTCCTTTACTGATAAATGTAAAGTTTATTTATATATTTATTGAGCAATTATTTAATCGATAATATTAATGACTAAAGTAGTTTTTCTGGATCGTGACGGTGTGGTAAATGTAGAGCGGGGAGAATATACCTGGAAAGTGGAGGATTTTAAGCTCACTGTGGGCTTAGTAGGGTTTATTCGTGCCGTTCAGGAGAGAGGTTATAAGGTTATTATTATTTCCAATCAGGGAGGTATTGGCCGGGGATTATTTACCATGGACGATGTTGAAAAAGCCCACCAGTATCTTAAAGATGAACTTGCTAAAGAAAACCTTTGGTTGACTGATATTTATTACTGCCCACATCATCCTGCCTCGGGGAAATGCTTTTGCCGTAAACCAGAGCCTTTATTGCTTGAAAAAGCAATAGCCCGCTACCAGGTAGATGTTACTCAATCGTATTTTATAGGTGACAGCGAACGCGATATTGCTGCAGGTAATAAAGTGGGAGTGACCTCTATTTTGATAAAGTCTAACGATAACCTGTGCGACTACCTTTCGCTCATTAACGATTAATTTTGCCCCGGATTTTCAGGGAAATTAGCCCATATCTTGTATTTATTGCCCAGTTGGCTTAGCGTTTCTTTCCAGTCGTTCATCTCGGGGTACATAATTTTATTGGGTTCCAGTTCGGTTATCACCCATGAGTTTTGTTCCAGTTCGGTTTCGAGTTGGCCTGCTTGCCAACCGGAGTAGCCGAGAAAAAAACGTATCTCATGACTGGAAAGGTTTCCTCCATGAATCAAATCTTTTATAAAATCAAAATCTCCTCCCCAATAAATGTTATTGTAAACATGTACCGAGTCAGGGATTTTTGTTCCCAAAGTATGAATGTAATGGATCGTATGCGTGCTTACCGGTCCGCCTATTGATACCGGCATTTCCATGTCGGGAAAGTCATTCATTACCTCGCTAACCTTTAAATCGAGTGGCTTATTAAGGACAAAACCAACCGCGCCTTCTGACGAATGTTCCGTGAGAAGAACAATGGACCGTTTAAAGTAATTATCCTGCAAAAACGGCTCGGAAACAAGGATTCTTCCTTTCTTTGGAGCCACCTTGTTATATTCTATTTTGAAAATATTGAAGTCTAGTTCCATAACTTTATAACTGATAAGTTTGACAATAAGTTACAAAAAAAAATGATAAGTAGTTATCAAACAATAAGTTTTTTCACCAAAGAACTCATTCTTGTTTATGCTTTAAAACAATTATATTTAAATTCTTGTTTATAAAAATGTTAAAATAATGATCTGGGATTTTAATACAGACAAATGAGTCATGTACAATTAAGTCTATTATGGATGATAATTTTGTTGAGATAATTGTTTGCTATTTAGCGCAAGGCTTTATTGTCGCACATCCCATAGTTTTTTATTACCTTAGCTGAACCGTTTTCAAAAGAGCTTTCATGAGAAAAATTATTATATTTTTAGGAAAACACTTCCAAATTGTTTACCGGTTATTTCTGTTCATCGCAAGTACGGCTTTATTGGTTTATCTCTTTCCTCGCGAAGGTAGTTTTCCGTATGAGTTTCAGAAAGGAAAGCCATGGCTCCATGCCGATTTATATTCAACGTTTGACTTTCCCCTGCGGAAATCGAACCGGGAAATAAACTTCGAGAAAGATAGCATTTTGAAGGAGTTTAAACCTTATTATAACTATCAGAAAGAAATTCCTAGGGAACAGGAGGCAAAACTTAATAAAGCGTTTGACGTGCTTTGGGCAAAATATGCCGGAGGTCGTGGAAAATCAATCATTCCAGACGATATGACCTTGGCGTTTAAGAATGCGGACTCTCTTACCAAATCAAACTACCTCGTTATTTTAGATACGCTTCTTCAAAATGTGTATAATGTTGGGATTATTCAATTTGCTGAGCAGATTGGTCAATTGCCTTCAAAAGATTTTACACTTGTTATTATCCGTGATAATGTGGGCGAAGAATTTGATTTTTCAGATGTTTTTACCCAGAAGATTGCATATGAGTTTATTATAAATAAATTAAATAAATCCAAAGGCAATGCCAAGTTTGATCATATTATTTATAAATCGGGCTTTTTTAAAGATTTGAACCTTAATACGTTTCTTATTCCTAATCTGATATATAACGAGGATGCCTCTAAAAATATTAAGGATGAGATGATTAAAAAGATTTCGCTAACCAAGGGGATGTTTCTATCCGACCGTAAAATTGTTGGAAAAGGCGAAATTGTTAACGAGGACAAGTATAACGTTTTGATGTCGCTTAAGTATGAGTATGAGAATAAATTAGGTCATTCCGAAAAGCTTATCTATATTCTTGCCGGTCAAGTATTAATTGTGGGTAGTTTGCTGATTTTACTGATGGTTTTTGTAGTTAGTTTCCGTCGCGAAATCTATCAGAATAACATGCGTTTTACCTTTATTTTATTGCTGATTATAATAGAGGTGGGAGGTTCGAGCCTTGTGGCTGGTAGAGATTTGTTTAACTTGTACATCATTCCTTTTTCGCTTTTACCCATCATCATCCGCACGTTTTATGATGCTAGGCTTGCCTTGTCGATACATACCATTGCCATTCTTCTGGTTGGTTTTTTGGCGCCTAACGGTTTTGAGTTTGTTTTTTTTAATTTTTCGGCCGGGGCTATTGCCATTATTAGTTTAACCAATTTATACAGACGAGGAAAGCTCTTTAATACTGCCCTTTATGTATTTTTAACGTATTCGAGTCTTTACTTGGCTATGTTTTTAACTCAGGGAAATGATTTTTCTAAGCTAACAGAACAGTATTTTATCTATTTCGCAGTTAGTAGTTTTCTGTTGTTAATGGCTTATCCGCTTATTTTTGTGTTTGAAAAGATGTTTGGTTTTTTATCCGATATGACACTGATGGAGCTTTCGGATACCAATCAGCCCCTTCTTCGGAAACTTAGCGAAAAAGCTCCGGGAACATTTCAGCATTCATTGCAAGTGGCGAATCTTGCCGAAGAAGCCGCCATTAAGATTGGGGCTAACCCATTGTTGGTAAGGGTTGGGGCTTTGTATCACGACCTCGGGAAGATTTACAATCCTATGTTTTTTATTGAGAATCTTAGTACCGAAAAAAATCCGCACAGCGCACTTTCCAACGAAACCAGTGCCCGCGTTATCATTGAACACGTTATGAGAGGTGTTGAAATTGCCCAGAAACACCGGCTACCCGACCAGATTGTCGATTTCATCAGGACCCATCATGGGGCTTCTACGGTTCAGTTTTTTTATCGTTCTTATCTAAAGGAACATCCTGAAGAAGACGTAGATAAGAGTAAGTTTACGTATCCAGGCCCAATTCCTCACTCTAAAGAAATGGCTTTGGTTATGATGGCCGATTCTGTCGAGGCTGCTTCCCGAAGTTTACGCGAAATAAACCAGAATACGATTAATGATTTAGTTGATAATATTATTTATTATCAGATGGTTAACGAGCAGTATAATAATTCGAATATTACCTACAAGGATATTGGGATGGTTAAGACAATCTTTAAACGTAAGCTTTTAAATATTTACCACGTTCGGGTTGAATATCCCCAGGGAACGTAATTTCATAAAAAAGGCGTAGAATCTGAATTCTACGCCTTTTGGGTTTTTAAACGAATTCCTTATTTACCGTTTTTATTATTTTTTTTCATACCCTGAACTATCAGGTAGACCACAAAAATACCACCCACTACTAATAACGCCAACGATAATTCCTTGGCATATTTTCCAAGCATATCTTGTTGGGTATAAAGAACGTATCCTAATATCGCCAGAATGATATTCCAAATACCGGCACCAAGTACAGTGAAGGTTATAAAATCGCGAAGAGGCATCTTAGCCAATCCGGCAGGAATGGAGATGAGATGGCGGATGCCCGGCACCAAACGTCCAATGAACGTTGAGCTACGACCATGTTTTACAAAATATTGTTCTGCTTTTTCAATTTTTTCAGGTGTTACAAGGCACATACGTGCAAAACGGGTATTTGCAAAAGCATAGACAATTTTAGGACCGAGAAAATATGCCAGTGTATAATTTATCAGAGAACCAATGAGAGCCCCGAGGGTTCCAAATATCACGATCAGTATAATGTTCATAGAGCCTTTGTCGAGGGCAAACCATACAGCCGGAGGTACTACCGCTTCGGAGGGCAAGGGTAAAAATGTACTTTCTATAGTCATACACAGCATTATTGTTGCATAGCTGATGTGTGCTTTGTACCATTCAAGAATAAAACTAAACATAAGGTTGAATTTAAAAGTTTGTAAAATTAACCATCTCGGGTTAATAGGCAAACTTAGTAAAAGAATTGCCGATAATTTATGATGGAAAGAAAATAAAAAGCCATGAAACCGAAGTCTCATGGCTAAATATAGTGAGCGTTTTGTGTTCTTTTAGTTTTCTTCGTTCTTTACTGGTTCGGCCTCTTCTTGTGGATCTTCTTCGAGGTCTATCATATTCTCGGCCAGAAGAGTGTTATACCAGGTAAATACTTTTTTCATATCCGATACGTAAACTTTTTCGCGATCGAAATCGGGAACAATTTCTTCAAAATATTTTTTTAATTTGTCGTTTGCCGATTTGGGATCGATGGTTTGGCCTCCATTTTCTTTCTGGAAGATTCTACGAAAAATTTCTTTTAGGGGAATTTCCTTGTCTTCTGTATAGATGGCTATGTCCTCGAGGGCACTGATGCGCGCCGAAGCTGCAGCATTCATACGTTTTTTGTCGGTTAAACCTTCTACGATAACTCCATTGCGTCCTTGCGAAACGAAACGGAACAATCCTCCATAACCCGAAATCGCTAAAATATCTTTAAAGTTCATGTTTTAAATCAGCTTTTAAAAATTTGAGGAGCAAAGTTAAAAACTTCTTTAAACCATACCACGTTCTTTTTTGATTTTTTCATACGCAGAGTTAAGCTTCTGAAATTTTTCGTTGGCAGCATTTTTTACATCCTCGCCTAAATAAGCCACTTTGTCGGGATGGTATTTTACAGCCATTTTCCGATAGGCTTTCTTAACATCTTCGTTACTTGCCGTAGAGTCTATTTCCAGTATTTTATACAGGTCCTCGACGGTGTTTTTAAACATCGAGCGGATAGATTCGGTGTCTTTTTCGGTAATTCCCAATGAGTTGGCTATAACCTCGATAAGCCGTTCTTCAACCGGTTCCATGCGGCCGTCGGCATAGGCTAATCCAAAGAGAAAATGCAACAGTTGTAATCTTGAGGAATAATCGACGTGGTCGGCAATTTGTCCGCAAACATCCTGTACGGGGATTTCCTGTTTCAGCAGGTCTTTTAATATGGCAAGGGCTTCTTGTGCACCATCAACACCGAAATTCTGAACCAGGAACCGTTTTACGAAATCGAGTTCGGAGCGCATTATTTTTCCGTCAGCTTTAATCACTGCGGCTATTAAAACCAAGAGACTCATAGCATAATCGCCCTGCGTGGTTTTTCCGTGTGTTGACAGGTTTACCACTTCGGCGCTATCAACCATAGCTCCGAATAAAAAGCCCAATAAGCCACCAATAGGTCCTCCAAACGCAAAGCCCAGACCTCCTCCGATCCATTTGGCAAACTTTCCCATTTTAATTATTTCTTGAAATTAGATTGTTGTGAATTTTAAATACCTGTTCCATTATACTTTGTTTGTTGTCATTGTAAATAACAAAGTCGGAACGTTTTATTTTTTCTTCATCAGGAAGCTGGTTATTCATCCGAGCCTCAACTTGCTCTCGTGTTGCAGAATCGCGTTGAATAACGCGTTTCAAACGTATTTCCGCAGGAGCAAAAACCGTAATCATTATGTTCATATTTTTATAGGCACCGCTCTCGAAATGTAGGGCCGCCTCTTCAATAACATAAGGCTCGGACTGATATTGCCGGGTCCAAGCAATGAAGTCGGCCTCTACTGCCGGATGTATCACCGAATTTACAAATCCGATGGCCTGTTTATTCTCAAAAATTATTCCGGCTAACATTTTTCTGTCAAGTTGACCATCTTTATAAATATTGGAGCCAAACCTTGCGGAAAGTTTGTCGATGATTTCCTGATTTTCAGTCATTAATGCTTTTGCACGAGCATCGGCGTCATAGACAGGGATGCCCAGACGATTGAATAACTGGCAAATTACTGATTTACCACTACCAATACCCCCTGTAATTCCTACTTTAATCATTTTTCAATGAGACATTCGACGTTACGAGGATAGAAACGGATATTTTTTGCATTGGAAGGTTTTTTGGTCAGAGTTACTCTGATTTTCCCCGAAGTGTTGGATATTAGTGAATTATAATCGATGATTGCCCGAAACATAGAAGGTGTCATTTTGTCGTAGTCTGCGAGTCCTACCCAGCACGATAGGGTTATGGTTGCGGGAAAAGTTTTGACATTTAAACCCTCCGGAGCATTTATGGTTTCAACTGGGATATTAAGTGTTAATTCGGTATATTTTTCAACGGGAACTAAAACCCATACTCTGGATTTGCTGAAATTTAATCTATTGATGGGGATAAGGTCAACTTCCCGAAGTATCGAGTCTTTAACGTTTGTCTCTTTGATTTCGCGTGTCGATATAAATTTGAGGGTATCGATATAAATCTGGGGACCACTGACTAAAACACAATCGGGGCTTACAATGGCTTTGCCTCGTTGGATATATTGTTTCGCATATTGAAAATTTAGAGAAGGCTTCACTGGTATTTTTTTCTCAATAACATCGGCAAACAAAAAGCGTAATGTGTCGGGACTAATGTTGTTGAGTTGAATTTCGTTTCCAAGTTGTTCGGCTACAATATCTTTAGCGTAACGTGTTAAAAGATAATATTCATATCTTTTTTCCGAACGGAGAATGTCTAAACGGAATTTGCTTAAAGGCAGCGATACTGGCTTCAGATAACTGGATAACTTATACCTGAGAATGTTAAATCCGAAGCCTTTTACATTAAGTTGAAGCGTCGTTGGTTCGTCCGAAACCAAAACTTTTCCTTTGGGAAGCTGCTCGTATTTAACTGGGATATTTATTACGGTGGTATATTCCTTGCTTAATGCATTGAGATACCAAAGGATAATTGAGATAAATAAAAAAAACAGATAGACCAAAAGGTTCCTGTTAGGGTTGACTTTCGGTCTATCTGTGAGATTTTTAGTACTTTTTTGTTCTGGTTTCAACGTTAAACGAATTAAATTCGTACTACCAGCTCCGTTTAATTATTTCTGTTGGTTGCCCAAGTCAGAAGGATCTTTAATTACGGCGCTTTTGTCAACCCTAAGGTGAACATTGTTGTCAACTTCGAGGGTGATGGTTGAATCGCTCACGTCACTTACTTTTCCGTAAATTCCGCCAGTGGTTATAACTTTATCGCCTTTTTTTAAAGAACTGCGGTAATTGGTTAATTCTTTCTGACGTTTTACCTGTGGACGAATCATGAAAAAGTAGAAAACTACGATAATAAGTACCAGTGGAAGTAAGGATACCCATGGACTTTGACCAGAGGCGGCAGGAGCCATCAGCAGGATGTTTGATACAATTGTTGTCATTCTGTTATTGAGTTTTTATTTGGTAAAACAACTTCACAATTTATAGTTAAAATTTTTGTGCTTGGTTCGGCATTCGAAACTACGGTTACGGTTTTGGTTTGTTGACCAAGTTTACCGGCCGAGTTGAAAACAACTTCAATAGGTGATGATTTGCCGGGAGCAATGGGTTTTTCATCGTATTTAGCCACGGTACATCCACAACTGGCTGTTACCGATTTTAGCTGAAGAGCTGATTTTCCGCGGTTTTCAACAATGAATGCGTAAGAAACCTTTTCGCCCTGGATAACTTTTCCTAAGTTATGAGCTTCTTCATTAAAATACATATAGGGCTTTATTGAGTCGTTTTCAGCTGTTTGGGATGAAGAACCCGAACTCGGTCTGCCTTGGCATGAGAATAAAACAACCAATAATCCCGCTAAAATACCTATCTTTTTCATAAAGATTTTTAAGATGAACGCAAAGTAAGTAATTTTTTGTGTTCTGCAAAAGAAAACATTTAGGCTTGAATGGTAGGCTCTCCGAGCAATCCACGTCCTGTTTTTACAATTTTGTTTTCTTTGCGTAAATCAATTAATATTTTATCAAGTATTCCGTTTACAAATTCGTTGCTCTTTTGTGTCGAATAGAAACGGGCAATATCTATATATTCGTTCAAGGTAACTTTTATAGGGATACCTGGAAATTCAAGCATTTCGGCCAGGGCAACTTCCATAATCAACACGTCGAGGACGGCAATACGGTCGAGTTCCCAGTTTTTGGTGTACTTGTCAATCATTTCGCGGTAGTGCTGATGCTTAAGGATAACCTTGTGCAACAGAGTTTTACCAAAGGTGCGATCTTCGTCGTTTTTGTAAAGAGCCATCAAAGCCGGGGCTTGAGCCAACTCTTTGAACCGCTCGATGGTTTTAATAATCATACTGATAACAAACTCAATATCGTCGTTCCAGTAAATAGATTGCTCTTCAAGTAATTGATAAAAAAAGTCCCATTCTTCCAATTCGTTGGAAAGAATATCAATAATTAATTTTTTATCAGCTTCGTAATTATTCGTATCCGAAGCCATGTAAATCTTGTAGTAATCAGATTCGGTTACTTTCAGGTACAGTTTTTTAATAAGTTCCGGATTTTCGACCCACGAAAGCTTCGTAGCGGCTATATAGGCTTCGAATTGTGTATTGTTTCTTAATTGGGCAATAACTTTATTATTTACAAAACGTGTATTGGGGTTTAAATCTTCGTGAGTAGGAAGGTTTTTGTTACGGGCAATTTCAATACGTTCATTGGCATAATCAGCAACATTGACTATCAGAAGAATGAGGTAGTGGTATAAGTCGTAAGCTTTTTTAATACTTTGGGTTAACTCTTTGTCCGACTTCTCAATCGACGAATTGTCGTCGGTAAAATACGCATACAACACCTGGACAATCTTAATCCTAATTAATCTTCTGCTAATCATCATATAAAGAACCTGTTACAATTATACAATCGTATTGTTAATACTTTCTAATACAGGTGCAAAGTAAAGGAAAAAATACCAAGGATTGATACTGCTGCTCGATATTTTTCCAAATCCGATGAAGGTAAGAGGTTTATAACATAAAAACCCGTAAATGATGAACGTTATACAAAATATTTTTCTATTTTTGGCTGAACCAATTACTAATAGCTAACTTAAACCAATAGAAATGGAAGATGAATTTGGGAACAAGGAATTATCTCAAAATTATGAGAATAATAATTTTCCTTTTAAGGTAATCAGGGCCGGAAAACGTACCTATTTCTTTGATGTTAAGACAACTCAGTACAACGATTTTTATCTTACCATTACCGAGAGTAAAAAACGGTATGGCCGCGATGGAAAGTATGTGTACGAAAAACACAAAATCTTTTTGTATGATGAAGATTTTGAATCGTTTGCCGAAGGTATGACGGAGATGATGGATTTTATCCGTAGCCAACAAGGCCGTAAACAACCAGTTGGTAATGAACACCATTCCGAAGAGGCTTTATTTTTTGATTCTCCGGAGGATTTGCAGGAACAAACATTAGAACCTGCCAATAGTTTTGATGAGCTTGAAGTCAAATTTTAATATAGAAAGCGGGTGTGATACTTATTGTTTACACCCGCTTTTAGTTTATAATTCGGAATCGGATTCACCCGGGAGATGTGAAGTCTCTAAAAAATGTTCAATTTCTTCAAACGTTAAAGCTTTAACGTTTGTGATAATGAAATTCTGTTGTAAAAAATCGCCGAACTGATTGCAGTTGTCCACCAACTCTTCAAACAAATCATACAGATTTACTTCCATCGAAATTAAAATCTTTATCGTAACAAACCGATCGGAATGATTAATTTCTTCGAGTTCCGCTTCGCATTTTTTAGATAAGAAAGCCAGTTCGGTTTCGATTATTTTTAGCTGTAAATCGTCGATAGTTGAGCTTTCGTTGGCAAGAAGTACAATAAAATATCGCAGTTTATGCCCTTTCCCTCCCATTCCGGTGGAGATGACAATCTGGTTTTCTTCGAGTATGGAGCTTTCCATTAACAGTTTGCTTTCCTGAAAAGCCAATGTAGCCCATTCTTTTAATTCTGGTTCGGGGGCTTGGTGATATTGCTCGAGTATCCGAAAGGCTTCTGTTTTGTCGATGGAAGCCAGACTATTCAATAATATTTTTTTTTCGTCCAAAGAGGTATCACTGGAAAACAAAGAATCTTTGCGAGCAAGTATTTGGTCTGCATCAACTTTATCTTTAATAGCTTTAGAGGCTTCGTAATATTCTACTTGAATATTTAAATCTATCTGTTCCTCAAGAATATTAAGATTCCCTTTAAAGTCCCCGAGTATATCCTGTATTTTTCTAAATAAGTTCTCTTGCTCCATATTTATTGTTTGATTTACAGTCTTATAGGTTGTAAATATTTAAAGCTACAGATTTACCCGCACAGAAGCAAAACCTTTATATGTATTGCATCGGACTATAAATCAATTTACTGACAAATAAGAAACAACTGCAAAATAACAATAAACTTTTATTGACATTTCAAATGGAAACATTTAATATTGCAGGTTGTTAAATTATTTAAATTAAGTTTAAATAAAGAGGTTGATGAAGCTGGCGGATTTGCAAACAGGGGAGTATGGGATTATTACCAAGGTTATGGGAATTGGGGCATTCCGCAAACGAATCATGGAAATGGGGTTTATCAAGGGCAAGAAGGTTTACGTTGTAAAAAATGCCCCGCTAAACGATCCTGTCGAATATAACATAATGGGTTACGAAGTTTCGTTGCGCCGTTCTGAGGCTAACCTTATCGAAGTTATTTCGTTACAGGAAGCCCGCCGACTTGAACCGGAGAGTTTGAGCAGTACTTACAACGGTGTGTTTACGGAAGAAAAACTGCGTAAAACGGCTCTTGAGAAAGGTAAAACCATTGAAGTGGTGATGGTTGGTAATCCTAACGCAGGAAAGACTACCATTTTTAATATTGCCTCCAATTCGCGTGAGCATGTTGGTAATTATTCGGGCGTTACCGTCGATTCCAAGACTGCCAGCGTAAACTATAAAGGATATACCTTTAATCTTACCGATCTTCCCGGAACATATTCGCTTACAGCATATTCGCCTGAAGAAATTTATGTTCGTAAATACATTGCCGAAAATCATCCCGATGTGGTTGTCAACGTGGTGGATGCATCCAACCTTGAGCGGAACTTGTACCTCACCACCCAGCTTATTGATATGGACGTGAAGGTGGTGATGGCTCTTAATATGTACGACGAGCTGCTACAGAAAGGTCACGTGTTTGATTATCAAAACATGGGGCAGATGATCGGTATTCCTATCGTTCCTACGATTGGTTCCAAAGGCAAAGGTATTCCCGAGCTTCTTAACAAGGTTATCAACCTTTATAACGATAAAGACAAGACCCGCCGGCATGTTCATATTAACTATGGAGAGGACGTTGAAAAATCTATACTTAAGCTTCGTTCTAGGATTAAAGCGGATGTGAATCATGACGTTACCCTCAATTTTTCGTCGCGTTTTTTGGCTGTTAAACTGCTTGAAAATGATCCGGACGTACATCAAACCCTTTCGGTTTGTAATAATTATCCTGAAATAAAAATGCTGGCCGCTCAGGAAAGCAAACGTCTCCAATCAGTTTTTGGAGAGGATAGCGAAACCATTATTACCGACGCCAAATATGGGTTTATAGCAGGCGCGCTGAAAGAAACTTATCAGGGAAAGTTTCGTACTGGAAAGATAAAATCTGTCATTATCGACCGCTTTCTTACCAATAAATACTGGGGGTTTCCGATATTTTTGTTTCTGCTTTGGACTATGTTTGAAGTAACATTCTCGCTTGGACAATATCCGAAGGATTGGATAGAACAAGGCGTTGGTCTGCTTTCTCAGCAATTGCATCACTATTTTCCGGATGGCTCGCTGAAAGATTTGCTATCCGATGGAATTATCGGCGGGGTAGGGGGCGTGCTCGTCTTTCTTCCTAACATTTTGATTTTGTTCTTTTTTATATCCATTATGGAAGATTCAGGGTATATGGCCCGGGCAGCTTTTATTATGGATAAGATAATGCATAAAGTCGGGCTTCACGGAAAATCGTTTATTCCGCTCATCATGGGCTTTGGCTGTAATGTGCCTGCCGTGATGGCTACCCGCACTATTGAAAATCGTACCAGTCGACTGGTAACCATGCTCATTAATCCATTGTTTTCATGTAGCGCACGGCTTCCGGTTTATGTATTGATAATATCTGCCTTTGCCCCGAAATATCCGGGGTTGATACTCTTTTCCATTTATATTTTCGGAATTGTGTTGGCTGCTATTATGGCATTGATATTTAGAAAATTTATATTTCGTCGTAACGAAGTGCCTTTTGTGATGGAACTTCCGCCTTACCGCGTTCCCAACCCTCGCTCAACTGTTATGCACACCTGGCATAAAGGGCAACAATATCTGAGGAAGATGGGCGGTGTTATCCTAACGGCATCCGTGATTATTTGGGCGTTGGGGTATTTTCCACGGAATGCGGAAAATGCTAAAGTCTTTGATAATAAGGTTATTTCCATCGAAAATACATATCTGCAAAAAGCTTCACAAGAAAATAATATACAAACGGTTTCTCAGTTGAAAAAAGAAAAACAACAACTTGTAAATGAGGTTGTTGCTCAAAAGGAAGCCAATCGTCAGATGAATTCGTATGCCGGTCGTATCGGTCGTTTTATTGAGCCGGTAATGGCTCCGCTTGGTTTCGACTGGCGTATGAGTGTGAGCCTTCTCTCGGGTATTGCTGCCAAAGAGGTGATTATTAGCACGATGGGTATTCTTTATCAGGCAGATAAGAATGATAATAGTAATCATCAGTTAATACATAGGTTACAAGAACAGAAATATGAATCGGGTACTCATGTTGGTCGGAAAATATTTAATCCGTTAACCGCCCTTTCTTTTTTGACGTTTATTTTGATCTATTTTCCATGTGTGGCAGTAGTCACGGCCATTGGTAATGAATCTGGCAGTTGGAAAATTGCTGCTTTTGAGGTTGGATACACCACCGTTCTAGCATGGTTTTTGTCGTTTCTGATATATCAGGGAGGAACTCTAATTTTTGGATGATATGGTACAGGATGTCATTGTTTTAGCGTTGATAATTGCAGCAGTTTTGAATGTTATAATTCATGGTGTCAAGTTGGTTTCTAGTAAAGCTGGAACCAATTCCGCATGTGGTACGTGTGGCCACTGCGATTTAAAGAAAACCATAATCAAACATGGAGCAAGCTGATTTTTGGGTTAATATCCACGCACATCAAGTTTTAAACATTCAAAGTATAACGGTATTGAATGTTTATACAGGTGCAGAATGGGATTTAGAACTGAGTCGGGATTTTTTTGCTGACGATATTGTGTTTTATTCCGTAGGCATTCATCCCTGGAATATTGGAAAATTGGAAAATCAAAGTCAAACGCTTAATCAGCTTGCCGCACATCCTAAAGTCATTGCCATTGGCGAATGTGGGTTTGATATTAATACGCTATCCCCTTTATCTTTGCAGGAAACTGTTTTCAGGCAGCATATTGAGTTATCCGAAGCGTTGCATAAACCTCTTATCATACATTGTGTCAGAGCATTTAATGAGTTAATACGAATTCGGAAAGAGTCGCGGTCTGTTCAACCTTGGATTGTTCACGGGTTTAATGCAAATGAGACAATTGCGCACCAATGTCTTCAGCATAATATGTTGCTATCGTTTGGAAAAAGTTTGTTGAATGAAAATTCAAAAGCCGCAGTTGTGGCTCGCTGGATTCCTGAATCGGAGGTGTTTTTGGAAACCGATGATACGGATTTGGATATTCTGCTGATTTATAAGGCTTATGCTTCAATAAAACAGGTTTCTGTTGATAAATTAAAAATTATTATTGCCGATAATTTTTGTAAATATTTTAAGATTTAGTTTTATAATAATCATATTATTAGCTTGTTATAAATAGATAACGGATGCAGCAAATAGATTGGCTTTCACGTACTGAACTTTTGGTAGGTCCTGAGAAAATTAAAAAATTAAAAAAATCGCATGTATTGATTGTAGGGCTTGGCGGAGTTGGAGGATATGCTGCAGAAATGATATGCCGTGCCGGAGTTGGCCGGATGACCATTGTTGATGGCGACTCAGTGAATGCCTCGAACCGCAATCGTCAACTTATAGCTTTGACCAGTACTACCGGAAAACCCAAAGCGTTGGTGCTAGCCGACCGTTTAAAGGATATTAATCCCGACATTAAACTCACTGTTATTGAAGAATTTATTCGTGATGAGGCCATGAATGATATTCTTCAGGAAAAGTACGATTACGTGGTCGATGCTATCGATACCTTGTCGCCCAAGATTTATTTAATTTATCATAGTATTCAAAATAATCTCCGTATTGTAAGTTCCATGGGCGCAGGTGGCAAGTTTGCTCCTGAGTTGGTGCATATCGACGATATTTCTAAGTCACACAATTGTAAATTGGCTTATGTGCTACGTAAACGCCTTCGGAAGCTTGGTATAAGCTCTGGCTTTAAAGTGGTTTATTCGAAAGAATTGGTTGACAAAGAAAATGTTATTCCGTGCGATGATGAGCCAAATAAGAAATCGATAATTGGCACTATAAGCTATATGCCCCCGGTATTTGGCTGTTTCATTGCTTCTATAGTGATTAGAGATTTACTTGAAGATGCAGCCGAACCCAAACTAACTGAATTATAATATGACCCCGCATTGTTATTATCAGGAACGTGTTGATGTTTTTCAAAAATCGTTGGATGTTATTCTGAAAAGTGAAAAAAAGTATTCCGTATTGCGCCTCGTTTCATTCTTGGGAACTTGGATGCTGTTTTATTTCATTTTTAATCTGAATGTTACGTTGGCGTTTGTGCTACTTGGCTTGGGACTTGTTGTTTTTGCTTTTATTTTGAAGACGCATTTTAAACTGACCCGGCAAAAACAACATTATCAAATTCTTTTGAATATCAATTTAAAAGAAATAAAAAGTCTTGACGGTGATTTTTTTGGTTTTGCAGACGGAACGGAGTTCTGCGATAAAAATCATCCGTACAGTTCTGATTTGGATATTTTTGGGAAGGCTTCGCTTTTTCAGGCTGTCAACCGTACCACAAGCAATCCTGGTAAAGTAAAATTGGCAAGCTGGCTCAACCAACCTGCCGAAATAGCCGAAATTAACCGGAGACAGCCAGCTGTTGCGGAGTTGAAAGAAGCTTCCGAATGGCGTCAACAGCTTATGACCATTGGGTATAAGTATGCTGATGCCTACAATAATCCAGAAACTATACTTGACTGGGTGGTGAAGAAACCGCAATTTTTGCATAAAAAATATTTGCCATGGCTGATCAATGCGCTGTCAGTCCTACTGTTTTTGCCTGTCGTATTAAGACTCCCGTCGGGATATTTTCTTTTAGGAGTCGTTGTTAATCTTAGTTTTTATTATCTATTTATAAATAAAATAAATAAGATTCATCAGGATGTTTCTAAGACTATAGATTTGTTAAAAGCGTATAGCGAAATAGTTGTTATTATTGAAAATAAAACGTTTAAATCTGAAAAATTAGTTTACCTGCAAGCTAAATTTTCAGCTAATGGAGAGAAGGCATCCGAACAAATTCGAAGACTTTCCGGCATCGTAAACCGGCTTGATTTTCGGCTTAATATTATCGTAGTAGCTTTCTTAAATATTTTTTTGTTGTGGGATATTCGTCAAATCCTGCAACTAGAGAAATGGCAGCAGCGCAACCAGACAAATATTAAGGCCTGGTTTGACGCTATGGCTGAATTTGAGGCGTTGTGCAGTCTGGCTAATGTTGGTTATAATAATCCGGAGTGGATTTTTCCGAATGTTTTGTCCGACCATTTCAGGCTAAGTGCCGTCAATATTGGTCATCCACTTATTCCGGCAAACCGGCGGGTCAGTAATTCAATCGAAATTAAGGATACCGGCAAGGTGGTATTGGTTACAGGATCTAATATGTCGGGCAAAAGTACTTTTTTGCGAACTTGTGGTGTAAATATCGTTATGGCTATGGCTGGAGCCCCGGTTTGTGCACAAAAGTTTGAGGTGTCGCATGTGATGGTGTATACCAGTATGCGGATTATTGATTCGCTCGACGAAAATACCTCTTCATTTTATGCCGAATTGAAGCGTTTGGCGGGTATTATCCAAACTATTGAGCGAAAGGATAAAGTCTTTCTTTTGCTTGACGAGATTCTGCGAGGTACCAATTCCAACGACCGGCATATAGGGTCGGTAGCCCTCATCAATCAACTTATAAAGCACCGGGCAGCAGGCATCATTGCCACACACGATCTGGCATTATCGCAGCTCAAAGATGAATTTCCGTCTGAAATAGATAATTACAATTTTGACGTGAAGGTAGAGAATGATGAACTGTTTTTCGATTACCGGCTAAACCTTGGAATCTGTAAAAGCTTGAATGCATCTATTTTAATGAAGAAAATGGGAATTGAGATATAAAAACAACGGGCGTTTTCCTATAACGAAAAACGCCCGTTGTTTCATAAGGCTATTGATTTAAACCGCCTCTTTTTTTGGATTAGCCCTGCTTACTTTAACTTTTCTGCCGCCCAGATCCTGACTGTTTAAGGCCTCAATGGCTGTAAGCTCATCAGCTTCGTTGTGCATTTCTACGAAACCATAGCCTTTTGAGCGCTTCGTTTTTTTGTCGATGATCACCTTTGCCGATTCAACCGGCCCGAACTCCTGAAATACGTCTATCAGATTCTGTTCTTTCATGGTGTACGGAATGTTACCAATGTAGATAGTCATAAGTGAGAGATTAAGAATTAGATCGTAAAACAAGATACTAATTAATTCTTAAAAAAGCAATCGTTGTAAGCTTTTGTGACAAAAGTGTGATTATTGGGTATGAACTAATTAATATTGACCATTAAATTACTGCCCTGGCTTAAAAAATGAGTACAATGTTCAATTAATCAATTATTTAATTATTTTAGCATTAATAATGAATACTTTTGAAAGAGTTTGGGATATATTTTCTAATTTTAAAGGCCCTGCATTATTGCAATGTATTGAACTATAATAGTTTAGCTATGATATTTTTCAGGTGGCGATAAAACACTAAAAATCTGATGTTTAGATGCATGTTTCAATCTGATGGTCTTATAAATTTTAAGAAACTATCGGTATTTAAAAGTAAAGTCGCCATTCTAATTCTGTTGATTATTACCTCTTTAGGGTGTAGGAGTCATAATCATAAAGTATTGAAGGACGGGATAATTCTGTTCGACGTTGATTATACTACCAACCATCCTTCGCGTAACTATCCAGTACGGTTGCTTCCGAGATCAATGGAAATGAAATTTAACCAGAATTTTATCTCTTATACCTTAAAAGATGGGGTTGGACTGTTTAATTTAAGTACTATTTCTAATTTGAAGGAGCGAACCACAACTGTTCTTATCAAGGTATTTGATAAAAAATATGTTTATACAGGCCCAATTGAGGATGGTTCTATTTTTTTTCGCAGGGCTAATCCTTATACCGTCATTTCGGGCAAGGATACCATACGGTTGTCCGGAATTCTTTGTCAAAAGGCACGTGTAACCGATACCATGTCGCACCGGACGTTTGAAGTTGCATATGTCGAAGGGGTTGACATAGACAATATAAATGAATATACGCCTTATAAAGATATTGACGGCTTATTAATGAAGTTTGTGGTTCAAATGGAAAATTTGGAAATTCTGTTTACTGCAAAAAGGTATATAGAGAAAGAAGTTCCGGATCAGGCTTTTGTAATTCCGGATGGCTATAAATTTATATCTAAGGAACAGACAATAAAAATTATTTCTTCACTGTTACCTTGAAAAGTGGTTTTGAAATATCGGCCTTAAAGCTAATTTTGCACTCAATACGTTATTCTTTTAAAAAAGCGGCTGATGTCGGGAAAAAAGACAAAAAATAAAGACAATAAACAAAGTTCCTGGAAGATTGTAAAAGATGAGAAATTCAGGATTACGGTAGGCTTACTTACCATTTTTTTTGCAGCATTGCTCACGCTTGCATTTGTTTCCTATTTTTTTACCTGGAAAAGTGACCAGAGTTTTGAGTGGGGACAAGTTGTGTCGGGTTCATCGGTACAGGTCGAAAACTGGTCGGGGAAGATAGGAGCAAAGTTGGCATTCATTTTTATAACTAAAGGTATCGGAATTTCGGCATTGGGCATTCCGTTTGTTCTTTTTATTTTGGGTTTCAGGCTAATGAGCATTCGGTTACTTCCTTTGCGTAAATATTTTCGCATAACCCTTATTGCTGCAATACTTTTTTCGTTAATACTTGGGTTTATCCTTGGAAATACAGGAGGGTATCTTGGTAGTGGTTTAGGCGGCAGCCACGGTTTTTTTGTGGTCCAATGGCTTAACTCTGTGTTGGGGAAAACGGGAACGGCTTTTCTTCTTTTGTTATCAACACTTACATTCGTCTTTTTTACCTTTCCTAAGTCAGCACCATGGTTTAAGGCCAAAGTAGCTTCTGCTGTATCTAATAAAACTTTTGTGGCTCCAGCTACTCCATTTAAGGTCGAAGATCAAGCCACAGAAAAGTGGAATGAATCAGAGAAATCACCTTTTATCGAGGATATTGATGATAAGGAAGATGAGGATTTGGATACAAACTTTAGGGTTGTCCCAACAATTCCAGAAGAAAAGATTGTTGATGACGATGTTGAACTAACCATTGAGCAACCAGTAATTAGGGAAGAAGCAGTTCCCGAAATTGGTCGTCCTGTTGAGCAGGAAGTGGTAGTAATGGGCAACTATGACCCCACACTTGATTTGTCGCATTATAAACTTCCACCCCTTGAACTACTCGAAGACCATAAATCGAACAATTCGGAAGTTAGCAACGAAGAACTTATCAGCAATAAGAACAAGATTGTTGAAACACTAGCTAATTATAAGATTCAGATTGATAAGATAAAGGCTACTATCGGGCCTACCGTTACCCTTTATGAAATAGTGCCGGCACCCGGAGTGCGCATTTCGAAGATTAAAAGTCTCGAAGACGATATTGCCCTTAGCCTTTCAGCGCTGGGTATCCGTATTATTGCGCCTATGCCTGGTAAGGGTACCATCGGGATTGAAGTTCCTAACCTGAAACCGGAAATTGTATCGATGCGTTCAATAATTTCTTCTCGTAAGTTTCAGGAATCGAATTTTGAACTAGCCATTGCCCTTGGTAAAACTATCTCGAACGAAACTTATGTGTTCGACCTCACCAAGATGCCTCACCTTTTAGTTGCCGGTGCCACCGGTCAGGGTAAATCGGTTGGGTTGAATGCTATTATAACCTCAATACTTTATCGCAAACATCCTTCGCAGGTTAAGTTTGTACTTGTCGATCCCAAAAAGGTTGAGCTTACCTTATATTCTAAACTTGAACGACATTTTCTTGCCAAACTTCCTGATACTGAAGAGGCTATTATTACGGATACTCAGAAAGTTATCAACACGTTAAATTCGCTTACCATCGAAATGGACAACCGTTACGAATTGCTTAAACATGCACAGGTACGGAATATTAAGGAATATAACGAACGTTTTATAGCCAGAAAGTTAAGCCCGCTCCATGGCCATCGGTTTTTACCATATATAGTGGTAGTCATCGATGAGTTTGCAGACTTGATTATGACGGCAGGCCGAGAGGTAGAAACCCCCATAGCTCGTCTTGCTCAGTTGGCGCGAGCTATTGGTATTCACCTCATTATTGCAACTCAGCGTCCTACCACCAATATTATTACCGGTGTAATCAAGGCGAACTTTCCGGCACGTATAGCTTTTAGGGTTACCTCGATGATCGATTCCCGTACAATACTTGATTCTCCGGGAGCCAATCAGTTAATTGGTCGTGGAGACCTGCTTTTCGCTCCGGGGAGTGATATGGTTCGTATTCAATGTGCATTTATTGATATTCCTGAAATTGAACATATTACTGATTATATAGGCTCGCAGCAAGGTTATCCGGAAGCAATGCCTTTACCTGAATATAAAGGAGAGGATCCTAAATCAGATGTTGGCGATGTTGATCTGAATAAGAGGGATGATTTGTTTGATGATGCTGCCCGTCTGGTAGTAATGCACCAACAGGGATCTACCTCATTAATTCAACGTAAGTTTTCCATTGGATATAACCGTGCCGGTCGGATTATGGATCAACTCGAAAAGGCCGGGATTGTTGGCCCCTTCGAAGGTAGTAAAGCCCGTCAGGTAATGTATGTAGATGAAGTGTCTCTGGAGCAATTCTTGAGTAATATGTCGAAAAATTAATTTTTAATAAAACAATAATTATAGCTGCCAAACGTTTTATTTTAAAGCGATTGGCGATTTAAAATAAGAAAGCATGAAAAAGAGTATCCTTGCCATCGTGTTAATTAGCCTTATCGGGCTAAAGGCTTCTGCCCAAAATGATCCAGCGGCACAAGCTATTCTTGACAAAACCTCAGCAAAGAACAATTCTTACAAAACAATCAAGGCCAATTTTAAGTTTATTTCCTCATCATTGAAAAATAACCAATCGAAGACTGAGTTGGGCAAAATATTGATTAAGGGCGAAAAATACCATCTTACGTACGGGAACTCAGATATTTATTTTGATGGAAAAAATGTGTATAACTATCTTAAGTCAGCTAATGAATTAAATATTTCAAAACCTGAATCTTTCAAAAAAGATAAGGGAAGTGTCTTTTTTTCTAATCCCCGCGACATTTTTAGGCTTTATAGTAAAAATTTTAAATCCAAACTCATTGGAGATAACACGGTAGGAAAACAGGTTTGTTATGAAATAGACCTTTATCCAATTGATATAAAAGTTCAATATACTAGGATTCGCGCCCATATTGAAAAAAATTCCTTACAAATTGTAGGCTTGAAGGTCTTTTATAAAGACGGAGCTCAATACGAAATTGAAATATCGAATTTTGGAGCTAATCACGATATTCCGGAAAACGAATTTGTATTTGATTCTAAAAAATATCCTGGTATACAAGTAAATGACATGAGATTTTAAGATAGAGGATTTATTTTATTCAAGTAACTGATGAAATTCAAATATTTTGTATGTTGGCAGTCTCAAAAAAAGTAATAACTTGCAACTTTAATAGAATTGGTTATTGTATTAATAATGACTAAATTATGATAGAATAGAAGTAAAGGTTTCCGGCGAGAAAAGTTAAAGTCTGGAAAATTTTGAAAAAGGAAATTAAAAATAGTAAAACATAGAAGCTAACACTATGTTGTTTGCTTAACAATATTACATTTGCATCTTAAATAAAAAAGAGAATAACAATAGCTATTAACAAAAATTAAACATTTAAATTTTAAGTCATGAAAAATAATCAAAATGAATTAGCAAAAAGCCTTAAGTCGGTTTTCGCAGCAACAGTAATTCCTGTAGCTTTAATAGTTGCAGTTTGTGTATTTAAGTATATTATGGGTGCTCCTGCAAATTTTCAGGGTGGAAATCCTGAAAATCTTCCATTACCAGGAAACTACTTAGGTACAATTTACAAAGGGGGATTCATCGTTCCGATTCTTATGACATTTTTGCTTACCGTTATCACTTTTTCATTCGAAAGATTTTTTACCCTGACTCGTGCTGCTGGTAAAGGTTCTGTTACCAAATTTGTACAGTCTGTTAAAAAATTATTAGATCAACACAAAATCGACGAAGCTGTTGCTTTATGTGACAAACAAAAAGGTTCGGTTGCTAATGTAATTAAATCTGGTTTGGAACGTTATAAAGGAGTAGAAGGTGAAGATTTGTTAAAAGACCAAAAAATTCTGGCTATCCAGAAGGAAGTTGAAGAAGCTACTTCTTTAGAATTGCCAAGCCTTGAAGCTAACCTTGTGATTCTTTCTACTTTAGCTTCGGTTTCTACACTTATGGGTTTGCTCGGAACTGTAATGGGTATGATTCGTGCATTCTCCGCTATGGCACAAGCAGGTGCTCCTGACTCGGTAGCATTATCTGTTGGTATTTCTGAAGCTCTTATCAATACGGCTTTTGGTATCGGTACTTCAGCTTTGGCAATTATCATGTACAACATCTTTACTACCAAAATCGATAAACTTACCTTTAGTATTGACGAAGCCGGATTTAGCATTGCTCAAACTTATGCTGCTAACCACAAATAATAAGTAGTGCATTATGCCAAAAGTAAAAATACCGCGTAAAAGTACAGCAATTGATATGACTGCCATGTGCGACGTGGCATTCCTATTGCTAAACTTCTTTATGCTAACTTCAAATTTTATCCAAAAAGCACCAGTTCAGGTTGTGACACCTTCGTCAATATCTGAAATCAAAATTCCGGAAACAAACATTATGACGATTCTTGTTGATAAAACAGGTCGAATTTTTTTCGGAATTGATGGCCAGGATAAAAGAGTAGAGTTACTTCAGGAAGTTGGAAAGATTTATAATATCACTTTTACTAAGAGTGAATTAAAAACTTTCAGTGTAATCGGCTCGTTTGGAGTTCCCATCGAAAAAATGAAAACTTTTTTAGCATTGACGCCTGAACAACGTGATTCTAAAGAAAGTGCCGTTGGGATTCCGATAGACTCTACTAATAATCAGTTTAAGAACTGGGTTAAAGTTGCAAGAACGGTAAACCCAAAAATCACTATTGCTGTTAAAGGAGACCAAGGGTGTTCTATTAAAGTAATAAAGAATGTGATGGGAACTTTACAGGATTTACGTGAAAACCGGTTTAACCTGATTACAGCTTTGGAAGAAGTTCCTGGTGAAAAATAAAATTTATAATCATGGCAGAATTAAATACCGAAGCGAAACCTCAAAAAGGTGGGAAAAAGAAACCTAAAAAACTATCAACCCGTGTGGATTTAACCCCCATGGTTGACTTGGCATTCCTTTTACTTACTTTTTTTATGTTGGCTACCTCAATGATAAAACCGCAAACTATGGAAATTGCGTTGCCAACAAAAGATAAAGACCAAACTAATACTCCAGTAAAGGCCTCAAAATCTATTACTATAGTTATGGGGAAAAATAATAAATTGTTTTATTATTTTGGAACAAAAGAGAATGGGGTAAATCCGGAAGTTATTACTTCCAATTATTCGGCTAATGGGATCCGACAGATTTTGTTAGATCGGAATAAATACGTAGTAAGTTTAGTTAAGAAATTGAAGGCTCAACGAGCAAATGGGAAGATTAGTGAAGAACAGTTCAAGAAACTTGCCACTGAAGCTCGGGGAGATAAGGATTCACCTGTTGTTTTAATTAAAGCTACAGACGAGGCAAGCTATAAAAACTTGGTTGATATTCTCGATGAAATGGCTATTTGTAACATTGGACGATATGCAATCGTTGATGTTAAAAAAGAAGATCGTGAATATATAAAGGACAAAGACATCTAATGTTTATGTTTGCCAACGGATTAATTGAAACTCACGATGTAAATAAAAAATTCAAATGACAGGAAAAATTAATATCTACACAGAAGAATGGTGTGATCTTGTATTTGAAGGGAAAAACAAAGAATACGGGGCTTATGTAGACCGTAAAAAATCATCGAAACGACATGCTGTTGCACTTTTGATTTCGGTGGTTTTGTTTACCCTGGGAGTTAGTGCGCCTGTAATCTTGAAAGCGCTTGCACCCAAGAAAAAGATCCAAAACACCGAGATAACTAGATTGGTCGATGTGAAAATCGATAAGCCTAAGGAGAAGCAAATAGAAGAAGCTCCTCCTCCTCCTCCGGTAAAAACTACCATCAAATTTACTCCTCCGGAAGTAAAACCTGATGAAGAAGTTACCGAAGAACTGAAAACAATGGATGAAATCAAAGAAAACAAAACTGCGATTTCTATTGCTGATGTTCAGGGTTCGGATGATGCCAATGCTGTTGATGTGGCAGATCTAAAGGTTAAAGAGGTTGTTCAGGAAAAGGAAGAAATATTTCAACAGGTAGAACAAATGCCTGATTTTCCTGGAGGTACCGAAGCTCTTAGTAAATTTCTCAGCGATAATTTAAAGTATCCCCCTACAGCTTCTGAAATGGGAATTCAAGGTAGGGTTTACGTTAAATTTGTGGTAAATAAGAGAGGGGAAATAAGCAATGTTACCGTACTTCGCGGTATTGGTGGCGGTTGCGACGAAGAAGCTATTCGTGTTGTTAAAAAGATGCCTGCCTGGAAACCGGGTAAGCAGAATGGACAACCTGTAATGGTTTATTTTACCTTGCCAGTTCTCTTTAAATTAAGTGAATAATTTTTAAAACAACCCATGAAGAATTCGATAATTAGCATTTTTCCTAAGATATTTAAAGGTGTAATGGCAGTTATTTATCTCTTTGTGGGTTGTTTATTCTTGTTTAGCGATGTATATCCCGGATCAATGGGGCAGTTAAGGAATATCCTTGGCGTTATTATTTTAATTTATGGGCTTCTTAGGGCTTTTCAAGCGTATCAATCTTTTTTTACGAAGGAAAATGAAGACAATTATTAAACTTTCTGTTTATTTTTTTCTGTTTATCCTTGCATATAGCTGCCAGCAAGGGCCTAAAGGGAATACCGATACTCCTACTACGGGAACTATTAAAATTGTTGTAGATGAGACATTTAGTCCCATTTCAGAAGCTCAAGTTGCTGTATTTCAAGGTATTTATAAATATGCACATATAAATCCTATTTTTTTACCTGAAAACGAAGCTTTTAAATTTTTATTACGAGATAGTGTCAGACTGCTGATAGCTTCGCGTAAGTTGACTAAAGCGGAAGAAGAATATTTTCATTCTCAAAAAATTTATCCTCATCAGACATTAGTTGCTATTGATGCTGTTACGTTATTGGTTCATCCTCAGAACAAAGACTCTCTACTTAGTCTTAAAACAATTAAAGATATTTTTACTGGGAAAATACAAAACTGGAACCAGATTAGCCCTTCTTCTAAATTAGGTGCTATTCAGGTCGTATTTGATAACCCTAATTCCAGTACCCTTCGTTTTGTTGTAGACTCTATTACCAAAGGTGAGAAATTAGCTAAAGATTTGTCGGCTTTGGATTACAATAAGGATGTTATTGACTATGTGGCTAAACATCCTAACTCTTTAGGTGTTATAGGTGTTAACTGGGTTAGCGACCGGGACGATACTACCTGCCTGACATTTATAAAAAAAGCCAGGGTGGTTGCCATTAGTTTGGAACATCCTGCCATGTCTTTTAATAGCTATAAACCATATCAGGCTTATATTGCTCAGGGATTATACCCTTTACGTAGAGAAATCTACGCCATTAATGCAGATCCACGTTCGGGTTTGGCAGGCGGTTTTGCTGCTTTTTTGGCAAGCGACCGGGGCCAGCGCATCATTCTTAAATCAGGGCTGCTGCCAGCTACGCAGCCTTTAAGGATAATTCAAGTAAAAGAAGACTTATAAAAATAACTATACCATTATGAGAACAAATCGTGTTACTTTCGCAATTTTGTTATTCTTGTTCGCATATTTAGCTTATCCTGTAGCGGGACAAGATTTAACTGCCGGTAAAAAATTGATTGAGACAGCTCAATGGGGCCGGGCAAAAGCATATTTTAAGAATTTATTGAACAGTCAGCCTAACGACCCTCAGGTTAAGTTTTACTTTGCTGAAACTTTGTTAGGAACCGGAGCGTTGGATTCTGCGGCTACTTATTATCAGGCTGGAGCTTCTGCAGATCCAGCATTACCATTTAGTGTTGCTGGTTTAGGTCGGGTATATTTACAAAAAGGAGATACTTTGAAAGCAAAGGAAACCTTTGATAAAGCGATAAAGCTGAATAAGAAAAACGTAGACCTTTATGCCTATATTGCTGATGGCTGTGTTACTGCAAAGTATCCCTCAATAGCCAGTGCTTATATTTTAAGAGGTAAGGATGTAAATTTGAAGAATGCAAATTTACAGTTGGCTGATGGCAATCTTTGGAGACTTAAGGGAAACACCGGCGAAGCAGCAAACAGTTATGAGAGAGCGTATTTTTTTGACAAAAATTGTATGCTTGCTTATCTGAAGGTTGGTATGATTTATTATGAGGCTAAGAACAACGAAGCAGCAATAGAGAATTATAAAAAGGTTTTGTCTCTGGATTCGTTGTATTCTCCTGCTTATCGCGAACTTGGCGATGTTTATTACCGACGTAATGAGTTTGCAGACGCAAGTGCTATGTATAAACAATACTTCAGATTGTCTGAAACGTCTATTGATGATAATTATCGTTTTGCTTATATTCTGTTCTTTAATAAGGAATATAACGAAGCTACTAATGTTATCAAGAAGTTACTTGTTAGCGATGCCAAAAACCCGATTTTACTTCGATTGAATTCTTATATTTCTTATGAATTGTCTGATTATAAGAATAGTTTGGATTATATGAACAAGTTTTTTGCAGTTAATGATAAGAATATCAAACTGCTTTCAAGCGATTACGAATACTTAGCAAAATCGCAGGCAAGAAACGGATTGGATACATTAGCTGCTGAAAATTTTGTTAAGGTATTTAAGATGGACTCTACTCAGTATACCTATCTAGATTCCGCTGCAAGAGCTAATATCAAAGCGGGCAAGTATGCCAAGGCGGCTCAAAACTATGATATGTTAACCAAGGTTAAACCAAATGATCCTTTTAACTTCTTTAATTTAGGAAGACAATATTATATTATAGGAAAGGCTGATACAGCTATCGCTGATACCGCAATTCGTAAAATTACATTAATCAAGGCTGATTCAGCATTTAGTAAGGTAGCTCAATTAAAGGCCGATTCACATTTAGGTGTTTTATGGCAAGCTCGGACTAACTCTATTATAGATAAAACGCTTGAAAAATCAAAGCCATTTTATGAGCAGGCCGCTCAGATTATTGTAAATAATGGCTCAAAGAATAAACGGGAATTGATAGAATGCTATCAGACTTTGGGTATTTATTATTTGAATAAAGCTTATAGTTACAAAAAAGAAAACCCCGCTGAGTTTTCCACTGTTAAAGAGTCTTCAATCTCTTACTGGAAAAAAGTTCTGGAATTAGTTCCTAATGATCCTACAGCTACTCAGGCCATAAGTGAACTTGAAAAATTGAAATAAAAGATCTTATCTATAATAAAAGGGAGGCCAAAAGCTTCCCTTTTTGTTTTGGTCTATGACGAAAAAAGGGAGAATCTCAACTGAGATTCTCCCTTTTCTATGCGTTTTGTTTTGATTATTTGTGTCTCGATTGTAAAACCTTCACCACATCGTTTATGTGGTATCCTTTGGCTGTTAAAAGAACCAATAGGTGGTACATCAGGTCGGCAGCCTCGTTAAGGAACAACTCTTCGTTGTCGTCTTTCGATTCAATCACCAGTTCTACGGCTTCTTCGCCTACTTTCTGGGCAATTTTGTTGATGCCTCTCTGGAAAAGTTTTGTGGTGTACGAACCTTCAGGCATGGTTTCCTTGCGGTGCTGGATGAAATCCTGCAAATAGCCCAGAAAAGCAACCGGGTTGGCATTGATTTCATTGAAGCAGGTGTCTGTTCCGGTATGGCAAACGGGTCCGCGGGGATTGACTTTAATTAAAACGGTGTCGTTGTCGCAATCGGGAGTGATTTCCACAACATCGAGGCAGTTTCCGCTTTCTTCGCCTTTGGTCCACAAACGGTTTTTGGTGCGGCTGTAAAAGGTTACTAATTTCTCGTTTACGGTTTTTTCATAAGCTTCTTTATTCATGAAGCCTAACATCAGAACTTTGTTAGTTGAATTGTCCTGAATGATAGCAGGAATCAATCCGTTGAGTTTGTCAAAATCAATGTTCATATCTCGAATTCTTTCTTTGTGTTCTTATTAATTTGAGGCAAAGGTAATTAATTTTATAACCTTACCGGGATGTTATTGTCGGTAAGGTATTTTTTCAGGTCGGGGATGGCGATTTCTTTAAAGTGAAAAATGCTCGCTGCCAGACCTGCATCGGCTTTACCTTTGGTGAAAACATCCTTGAAATGTTCCATGTTTCCGGCCCCTCCTGAGGCGATAACGGGTATTGATAGGCTTTCGGACAGCTGGGCGAGGGCCTCGCAGGCAAAACCGGTCTTTACGCCGTCGTGGTTCATAGAGGTGAACAGGATTTCTCCGGCTCCGCGTTCCTGGGCTTCTTTGGCCCACGAGAAAAGTTCCTTGTCGGTAGCAATCCGGCCTCCGTTTACAAATACGGTCCACTTGCCGTTTTCATATTTGGCATCGATGGCGGTTACTACGAACTGGCTTCCGAAACCTTTTGCCATCTGGTCGATTAATTGAGGGTTGCGTACTGCTGCCGAGTTGATGGAGAGTTTATCGCAACCGGCCGCCAACAGTGCATCGGCATCAGAGAGTTCACTAACTCCTCCGCCCACGGTAAACGGGATGTTGATGTGACGTGCTATGCGTTGAACAAGTTCTACCAGCGTCTTGCGCTTTTCGTGCGAAGCGGTGATGTCGAGAAAAACGAGTTCGTCAGCTCCTTGTTCTGCATAGAGTGTCCCTAATTCTACAGGGTCGCCTACGCTTTTTATATCGAGGAAGTTTACCCCTTTAACTGTTTGCCCGTCTTTAATGTCGAGGCAGGGGATGATTCGTTTTGCAAGCATGTTTTATTTGATGTGCTATACGCAAATTGCAGAAAACAATTGGCTCAGTGCCAACTGAAATCTGCTTTTGCTAGCTATTAACAAAATTTCTCAAGTTCTTTTAAGGTTATGGTACCTTCGTAAATGGCCTTGCCAATGATGACTGCAAAAATGTTCTTTTCATTTAAAACATCTATCTCGTCGGCTTTTGCTACACCACCACTGGCTATGATATTCAGGTCGGGAAAACGGTTGGCCAGCTGTACGTAAAGGTCAATGGCTGTTCCCTGTAACATTCCGTCGCGGGAGATGTCGGTGCAGAGTACATATTTTACCTGTTTCTTCTGATATTCTGCAAAGAAGTCGAAGATGTCCACATCGGTAACGTCCATCCATCCGGATACGGCTATCTTGCCGTTTTTTGCGTCGGCTCCGAGTATCATCTTCTCTGCGCCATACGTTTTTATCCACGACTCGAACAAATCGGGGTTCGTGATGGCCACACTGCCGATAGTTGCCTGCTTGGCACCACTTTCAAAGACTAATTTCAGGTCTTCGTCGGTCTTGATTCCACCTCCAAAGTCGATGGAGAGGCTGGTGTTCGATGCAATCCGTTCCAAAACTTTATGGTTTATAACATGTTTCTGCCGGGCGCCGTCCAGATCGACCAGATGGAGATGTTTAATCCCGTGGTCTTCGAACATTTTGGCTACTTCGAGCGGGTCTTCGTTATAAACTTTCTTCTGAGCATAATCGCCCTGGGTTAACCTTACACATTTGCCGTCAATTAAATCGATGGCGGGGACGATACGGATCATAATTCAATAAAGTTTTTAAGTATTTTGGCACCAACAGGCCCGCTTTTCTCCGGGTGAAACTGGGTGGCATAGAAATTATCTTTATGCAGAGCGGCACTAAACGGCTGGGTATATTGAGTTGCCGCAGCGGTGTGAGGACCTATGGCTGCATAAAAACTGTGGACAAAATAGACGTATTGATTATCCAGAGAGGGATCGAAGATGCCTGATTTCAGGTTCGTGATGGTGTTCCAGCCCATGTGCGGAACCTTATGGATGTTTTCTTCGCCCGGAGCGGGGATAAAACGTTTTACTTCTTCGTCGAAGATGCCCAGACAGTCGGTATTTCCTTCTTCCGAATGTTTGCACATTAATTGAAGCCCCAGGCAGATGCCTAAAACGGGCTGTTTCAACGAAACAATCAACTGGTCGAGTTTGGTTTCCCGAAGATAATCCATGGTTGTGGAGGCTTCGCCAACTCCCGGGAAGATAACTTTATCGGCTGTTTTGATGGCTTCAGGATCGGCAGTGATTACCGGTTCAACGCCCAGCCGTTGTAAGGCAAACTGGACAGAGCGGATATTTCCTGCATTATATTTGATGATGACAATGTTCATTTTGTATGCATTATCTGTAAAGAGATATTAATTCTCTGAACATCCGTTTCAAAAATGGTTAACTAAAGATGACAGTCCGGTTTCTGAATGCCAAAACCTTACGTTGAAGGTGTGCATATACGGCCCGGGAGAGCACAATCTTTTCAAGGTCTTGTCCTTTGCGGATAAGATTTTTAATAGAGTCGGTGTGACTGATGCGGACAACATCCTGTTCGATAATCGGGCCTGCGTCGAGGTCGGCGGTTACGTAATGACTGGTGGCTCCGATAATTTTAACCCCGCGTTCGTGTGCCGAATGGTATGGCTTGGCTCCCGGAAATGCCGGGAGAAACGAATGGTGTATGTTGATGACTTTATTGGGGAATTTCCTGATAAAATCTTCCGAAAGTACCTGCATATACCGAGCAAGTACGATAAGGTCGATGTTATTTTCCTTTAAAAGTTTTATTTCTTCGGCTTCTTGTTCTTTTTTGTTGGTTCCGTCAATCGGGAAGATATAATAGGGAATGCCAAATTGCTTGGCAACCGGCTCCATGTCGGGATGGTTGCTTATAATCATCGGTATTTCAACGTTCCATTCACCGGCCTGATAGCGGGAGAGGATATCGAACAGGCAATGTGACATTTTCGAAACAAAAATGGCCATGCGCGGTGTCTGATCGGAGAAATAAATATTCCAGGTCATCCCGTAACGTTGGGCTATCAGCGTGTCGAAATAATCGGCAATTTTATCTTCGGGGATGGCAAATTTGTCGAGGTCCCATTCAATACGCATGAAGAATTCTCCGATTTCATGGTTTACATGCTGCTCGAGATATAAGATATTCCCGTTATTTTCGGTCAGAAATTCGGTTACTTTGGCAACAATCCCCTGTTGGTCGGGACAGTGCATGAGAATGGTGGCGGTATTTTTCCCGTTTAAAGCGTTGTTCATAGATAACTATTATAAAACTCCTTTGGTTGATGGCAAAGCGTCGCTGAAAACGTCGCGGCGGATTGCGTTTTTGATTGCCTTTGCAAAGGCTTTAAAGATACCTTCTATTTTGTGATGTTCGTTCGTTCCTTCGGCTTTTATATTAAGGTTCATGCGGGCAGCATCGCTCAACGACTTGAAGAAATGATAGAACATTTCAGTGGGGACATCGCCGATTTTTTCGCGTTTGAACTCGGTTTCCCACATTAGCCAAGCGCGACCTCCAAAATCGAGGGCAACCTGTGCCAGACAGTCGTCCATGGGTAACACAAAGCCGTAACGTTCAATGCCGCGTTTGTCTCCCAAGGCTTTCAGGAGTGCTTCGCCCAGTGCAATTCCCGTATCTTCAACAGTATGGTGTTCATCCACGTGTAAATCGCCTTTTACTTTAACTACGAGGTCTATTCCGGAATGGCGGGCAATCTGGTCGAGCATGTGGTCGAAGAAGCCAAGGCCTGTCGATATCTGAGCCTTGCCCGAACCGTCGAGATCCACTTCAATATGGATTTCGGTTTCGTTGGTTTGGCGGCTTACCACAGCTTTGCGTTCCTTGGTCGAGAGAAAAGCATATACTTTTTCCCAATCCGGGGTAATTAACGCGCATACTTCGGTGAGGCCGTTTTCTTCAATTTCTTTGATACGGTCTTCGGTGCCCAGTAAAATTCCTTTAGCGCCTAAGTTCTTGGCTAAAAAGATGTCGGTGAGCCTGTCGCCGATGACAAAGGAATTGGCCAGGTCGTACTCGTCCGAAAAATATTCGGTTAACATGCCTGTTCCGGGTTTGCGCGAAGGTGAATTTTCGTGCGGCATCGATGGGTCGATGTGGATGGCATCGAAAGTAATCCCTTCGTTTTCTAAAGCCTGGAGCATTTTATTTTGTGCCGGCCAGAATGTTTCTTCCGGAAACGAAGCCGTGCCAAGTCCGTCCTGGTTGGTAACCATGGCGAACACGAAATCGAGTTTTTGGCGGATATAATAGAGGTTGCGGAACACACCGGGATAAAATTCCAGCTTTTCCAACGAATCTACCTGGAAATCGACGGGTGGTTCCTTAATAAGCGAGCCGTCACGGTCGATGAACAATACTCTTTTCTTGGAAGACATAATCTTATTTGTCGAATTTTTTTAAGGCTTTGATTAAAGCTTTGTTTTCTGTTTCGGTGCCAACGGTGATACGCAGACATCCTTCGCACATAGCCACTTTGGAGCGGTCGCGGATGATGATTTTTTGTTCAATCAGATGGTCGTACGCTGCTTTTGCATCCGGAACTTTCACCAGGATAAAGTTTGCATCCGTTGGGTAGATTTTCTGGATAAGTGGCATATTCTGGAATGCTTCAATCAGGAATTGCCGTTGTCCGAGGATTTCTTTTACCCATTCTTCTTTCTCATCAACATCTTCCAATGCATCGAGTACCAGTTTTTGGGTCATTATGTTGACATTGTACGGATACTTGATTTTATTGAGGATGGAAATAATTTCTTCGGAAGCATAAGCAATACCCATGCGTAATCCTGCTAATCCCCAGGCTTTGGAGAATGTCTGCAAAATAACGAGGTTGGGATGATTATCCAGTTCGCTCACAAGGCTTGGCAGGGCAGAGAAGTCGATATAGGCTTCGTCAACCACTAAAAGACCGTCGAAACCATCGGCAAGAGTCAGCATTTCGTTTAAGCTGAAACTGTTTGCGGTTGGATTGTTCGGCGAGCAAAGCATGATAAGCTTTGTGTTTGCATTTACCGCACTGCGGATAGCCCCGGCATTGAGCGTGAAGTCTTCGTTCAGGGGTACTTTTACGAATTCAACCGCGTTGATGTCGGCAGCCACCTGGTACATTCCGTACGATGGGTGGATGGATATGATATTGTCGCGGTGCGGTTCGCAGAAGGCCCGCATTAAAAGGTCGATGGCTTCGTCGGAACCATTGCCGAAAAAGATTTGTTCGGGCCGTACCCCTTTTATCGAAGCGAGCTTTTCTTTCACTTCGCGTTGAAGCGGGTCCGGATACCGGTTGTACGGATTGTTGAAAGGGTTCTCGTTAGCATCGAGAAATACCCCTTCGTTGCCTTTGAATTCGTCGCGGGCTGATGAATAGGGGGTCAGCACCTTTATATTTTCGCGGACGATATTGTTGATGTTAAACATAGCGATTTAACTTTCTTTTTTTATAGCATTTAACCGCACGGTAGCGGCATTTTTGTGGGCAAAGAGTTCTTCGGCTTCGGCCATTACTTCGATAACCGGTCCGAGGGTAAAGAACCCCTGCGGGTTAATTTGCTGGAAGGTAATTTTCTTGATAAAGCTGTCAAGGTTTACACCACTGTAGCTTTTGGCATATCCGGCTGTAGGCAGGGCGTGGTTGGTTCCTGAAGCATAATCGCCGGCGCTTTCGGGAGAATAGTTCCCGATGAACACCGAACCTGCATTGACGATTTGTTCGGCCACTTCTACCGCATTTTCCAGTGCAATTATCAAGTGTTCGGAGGCATATTCATTCACAATTTCGAGCATTTCATCCATCGATTTTAAAATGATGGTTTTGCTGTTCGTTAGTGCTTTTACGGCTATTTCCTTACGGGGAAGCTGGTTCAGCTGAATGTCCAATTCTTTGTTAATGGCTTCCAAAATTTCTTCCTGACAGGTAAAGAGGATTACCTGGCTGTCTGGCCCGTGTTCTGCCTGCGACAGGAGGTCGGCAGCGATGAACGCCGGAACAGCGGTATGGTCGGCCATGATGGCTACTTCCGAAGGACCGGCAGGCATGTCAATGGCCACCCCGTGCGTGGTAACCGCTTGTTTGGCGGCTGTAACCCATTGGTTTCCGGGACCGAAAATTTTGGATACTTTGGAAATACTTTCTGTTCCAAAGGTCATCGCAGCAACTGATTGTATTCCGCCAATTTTATAAACCTGTGTCAAGCCAATAAGTTTGGCGGTATAAAGGATTGCCGGATGGATTTTTCCTTCTTTATTAGGGGGCGTGCAAAGGATAATCTCCTTGCAGCCGGCCATGATGGCAGGGATGCCAAGCATCAGCACCGTAGAGAATAAAGGCGCTGAACCTCCGGGGATATATAAGCCCACCTTCTCGATGGCTACGCTTTTTTGCCAGCAGAAAACACCCGGGGTTGTTTCAATAACCTTGCGGGTCATTTTTTGGGCGGAGTGGAATTTTTCAATGTTTATTTTGGCAACCTGGATGCTCTGTTTGAGGGCATCATCTACCTGACATTCGGCTTCATTGAATTCCTCTTCCGAAACCAGGAGGTTTTCAACACGTACTTTGTCGAATTTCTCTGTGTATCGGCGGACGGCTTCGTCGCCGTTTACCTTCACATCGTTCAATACCTCGGCCACCGCCTTGTTTATGGTGTCGCTGCCATGTGACGGACGTTCCAGGATTTTATTCCAGTCCTTTTTTTCGGGGTATCTTATTATGTTCATATCAAATTGACTTTAAAGGATTGCGATGTTGTGTTATTTCAAAACAAAGCTCGCACACGTTTGTTTCGAGGGCGTTTTGTATTTGAGGCTGTTTTAGAAGTCGAATCGTAAGGCGGAATTGCAAATTCCGCCTAGCACAATAACTAAATTATAAAATAGAGCGCTGAGCTGAATTTGTAATTCAGCTCTATTACCGGACTTTTAAACTCCTTCAAATTACGCTACTTATTCAATCATTTTTTCGATAGGCATTACCAGGATACCTTCGGCACCGCATTCTTTCAGCTGGTCGATGATGTCCCAGAAACGGGATTCTTCCAATACCGAATGAACCGATACCCAGCCTTCCTGAGCCAGTGTGACTACGGTTGGACTTTTCATTCCGGGGATAACATTCACAATTTTATCCACGTTTTCTTTGGGCGCGTTTAATACGACGTATTTATGGCGTTTTCCTTGTTGTACCGAGCGGGTACGGAACAACAGCTTGTCGAGGATTTCTTGTTTTTCGGCTGAAAGGTTCGGGTCGCCGATGATAACGGCTTCCGATTTAACAACCACTTCTACTTCGCGAAGACCGTTGCTGATTAAGGTGCTGCCGGAGCTTACAATGTCGAAGATCCCGTCGGCCAATCCGATGCCCGGGGCAATCTCAACAGAACCGCTGATTTCGTGGATTTCGCAGTTGATTTTATTTTCGTCGAGGAATTTTTGCAGGATGTTAGGGTAGGAGGTTGCAATCTTTTTGCCGTTAAGGTACGATGGCCCTGTGTAGTTCTCTGATTTAGGAATAGCTATTGAAAGACGGCATTTGGCCCATCCCAGCTTCTCAACCACACGTATCGGCGATTTCTTTTCGAAGATAACGTTCTCGCCAACAATACCTATGTCGGCAACACCATCGGCTACATATTGCGGGATATCGTCATCGCGCAGGAACAATAGTTCGATAGGGAAGTTGGTAGCCTGGGTAATCAGCTTGCGGTCGCTGTTGTTGAATGAGATTCCGGCTTCGGAAATTAAACCGAGCGATTTTTCGCTTAAGCGACCTGATTTCTGGATTGCAATTCTTAATATGCTCATATGCTATTATAAATGTATTTTAAACAAAAAAGGTTTGCAGGATTCTGCAAACCTTTTTAATATTTTGGTTTTTATACATACTCCTGCCTGGCGACTTTTAGTCACAATGGTTTAAATGCCCGTGATGATGTTCTATGTTGTGATTAAAAGTCATTGTTGTTGCTTGGTTTTGAAATTAAAAAAGGCTTGCAGAATTTGCAAACCTTTTAATATTGTTTACGCTTCTGCATATTACCGACAGTTCATCGAATGATGAATACCGTGATGGCCGTATGCGAAGTGTTTGTTCATGTCTTTTTTTATTTTCGGTGCAATGATAGCTATTTTTTTGTTATTACACAAACAAAATATGCTAAATATCATGTTTTTTATGGATAGAACGGATTTAAACGGGATTTATTTATTTTTAAATCTGTTCTGATCTGTTAATTATCTGTTATATAACATATTAAATATCTTTTATTAACACGTTCTCTGGCATAGTTTCCAGGTTTTTAAAGAATTTATCGTGAATCTGAATGAAATTATGCGTTGTCTCCGAGTTTAGGTTAATCAGGTAATCTTCACCAAGTCTGTCGAGCTTTTCGATAATATATTTAATAGAATACCGCTCGATGTACTGAGCCGGTTGAAATGCATTTTCCTGCGGATTATTGGTAAGAACTTCGGAAACGATCGATGTTTTTACTAAATCGGAAAGAATCATTTTAATCATGCGGATGGGTATTTTCAGATCTTGGGATAATTGATGTGCCGTTAAGGGCGGTTCGCCTTCTTTAAAATTATGGATAATACGGTGGGCAACCAGTAAGCCAACAATACGCCGCGAATAGTCGCTCATCTGGACGGTTTCGGTTTCAAACTCGTACATTTCGAGGTGTTGGGTGGCGTAGCATAGCTTTGCACCAAAAAGTACAATGAGCCAGCTTATTTGAATCCAGATAATGAATAAGGGCAAAGCTGCAAAACTACCGTAGATGGCATTATAGTTTGAGACTCCTACCTGAAAATGAATATACGCCCATTGGGTAAGCTGAAAAGCAGTTCCGGCAAGAATACCTCCCACTAATGCAGCCCTAAATTTTACCCTTGTGTTAGGCATTATGATGTAAATAGATGTAAAAAGCAGGATGATGAGCAGAAAGGGGAGTAATTTCAGCAGGACAAATAAAAATGGGCTAAATAAACTTACGATATTAGCATGTTTCTGGGCATTAAGCACCATTTGATAAATGTAGATGTTGATAGCATTTGCGCTGATGAAGAAAAGGGGCGAAATGAGCATGAGCGAAAGATAATCGCTGAATTTGCGGACATAAGATCGGTGTTTTTTAACCTGCCAGATATCGTTAAACGATGTTTCGATGTTGCTGAATACCTTCATTACCGTATAGAACAAAACGGCAAGCCCAACTCCGGCAATAAGACCACCCTGGGTTTTCTGAAGCATTGAGTGCGAGAAGGTGATAAGTTTGTCGGCCAGATCTTCATATCCTTCCAGTTTTTCGTACACCAGTTTTTCGAGTTTTTTGTCGAAACCGAAACCTTTGGCAATACCAAAACCCATAGCAAGTACCGGTACTACCGAGGTTATTGAATAAAGCGTAAGAGCAGAGGCCCGGTGTTGAATCTGGTCTTCGTTTACTCCGCGAATACCAATCAGGAATATCCGGATAGCTTTGATAACTCTTGCCTTGCGTTCCGGAAGCTCACTCAGCCGCAAACTCCATATACCTTTAGTGAGGAATTCTTGAAGAAAAAATATTTTGTTTAACATAATAGCAAATTTTAACACAAATATAGTATAATGTAATAAGTTTTTGGGGAACCTTGCTGTGGACAGCGAATTTATTGCCGAGTTTTCAGTTTTTTTAATTGGCTTAGATAGTAAATTAATCAGAAACCATTGTTTAAATTTGTAAATCTGTTTTTAAAGTATAGCTATGGAAGTTCACATTTTACAACTACTCGACGGCGCTAAAAAAGCCGAAGGGCTGACGGTGGTTATCGATGTTTTCAGGGCTTTTTCGGTGGCCTGCTATCTTGTCGAAAACGGGGCTGACGAGATTTTACCTGTGGGTGATATTGGCCATGCGTACGATCTGAAGCGTGCTAATCCCGAGTATATTCTTGTGGGCGAACGAAACGAGCGAATACCCGAGGACTTTGATTATGGCAATTGTCCTACCCATTTGTTAAATGTTGATTTCTCCGGAAAAACAGTTGTTCACACCACCAGTGCCGGAACACAGGGCTTAGTGAATGCCATCCATGCCAACGAACGCATTACCGGAAGCTTTGTTAATGCCCCGGCTATCGTTCGGTATATTAAAAATCAGAAGCCGTCCAAAGTATCGTTGGTTTGCATGGGCTATTCGATGAAACAGCCCACCGAAGAAGATACTTTTTGTGCCGAGTATATTAAAGCCAGTCTCGAAAATAGGCCTGTGGATTTTGAAAAGATGAAGGAAGTAATCCGTAATACTAGTGGACTGCGGCTTTTTGCGCCCGAAAACCAATCGTTTTCGCCTTCGTCGGATTTTGACTTGTGTACCGATCTTGGCCGGTTTAACTTTATACTGAAAGCCGAAGAAAAAGATTGTTTGTTACGGCTTCGTAAAATTGATGTATAGCATTTCCCTTAACGATAATTTAATTTATGAAAAGGATTATAGTTTTTTGTTGGTTAGTAATGGCTTGTTTTATGGTAAACGGCCAAACTTCCGAGATTGTAAGTCTTAAACCTGTGGAGTTTAGCTCGTGGCTAAAAAAGTCTAATAATGTTCAATTAGTTGATGTTCGTACCTCGGAAGAATTTGGAACAGGGCACCTGCGAAATGCTCAAAATATGGACTTGAAATCGGACGACTTTAAAAAGATGATTCTGCGGTTGGATAAGAAACGGCCTGTATTGGTTTATTGCCGCAGTGGAAAACGTAGTATGAAAGCCGCCGAGATACTAAAAAACGAAGGCTTTGTAAAAATAATTAATCTCGAAGGCGGAATTCTCGAGTGGGAAAATTCCGGGTTTCCCTTAGAACGGAAAAGGTAGCAGAAAAGATAATTACCCTTCTGCTATTGTTCGATTTATTGGTATGAGCCAGGAAAATCTTACTTTATAATTACTTCACCAATTTTGAAATTGCTTTAAAAGCATCCGTGCCAGCCGCACGTGTAAGCTCAAAAAGTATCGACTCGCAGGTTGTGATGATTCCTCCAGCCTTCTCAATCCGGGCAAGCGCAATTTTTTTGTCATTAGCTTTACGCGACGAAACACAGTCCTCCACCACTACCGGAATAAATCCGCTTTGCAATAAGTCCAGAGCTGTTTGCAAAACGCAAACGTGAGCTTCAATTCCGGTGATAATCACATATTTTTTTGAAGTTTGTCGGAGGGCTGCTTCGATAGCTTTGTCATCGCAGCAACTAAAGGTTACCTTTTCAAAAGGCTGAAAAGTGCCGAACAAAGTTTTTACAGGCTCAACGGTAACACCTAAGCCTTTGGGATATTGTTCGGATATCAGAACAGGAACATCTAAAATCTGAAGTCCCTTAATCAGTATTTCGTTATTGGCCAAGATCGTTTCTTTTTCGAACATGTGGGGCAATAACCGTTCCTGTATATCGATAATAAGTCCTACACAATTGTCTTTTAAAATACGCATGATGGAATATTTTAAAAGACCCGACGGGTTTTAAAGTCTGCCGGGTCTTGTGGTTATCTTTCGGTTACAGTTTTGGCAAATTCAGCAGAAATATAGTTGTCGTAAGACATGCAAACTTCCGACGCAAATTCTACGCCATAGCCTATGAGCGTTTGCCATGTTTCGAGTGGAAGCGAGGCGATATCCTTGTTGAAAAGCTCATGCCTGAAGATGCCATAAACAACGCCCGAATTAAATGTGTCGCCGGCACCAATGGTACTTACCGGTTGTATTTTCTTTACCGGAAACTGGCCGCTTACATGGGCTGTCCGCAGGTATACGGCGTTGGAGCTCGAAGTGTAAAGCAGGTTCGGACAAAGCGGTTTTACGGCTTCGTAAGCTGCATCAAAATCTTTAGCTCCGAAAATCATCTCCAAGTCTTCATCGGAAGTGCGAACGATGGTTGCCATCGACATGTTTTCGAGAATAGCCGGCTTCAAAACATCGAGTTCAAAAAGGTGCGACTTCCGGAAGTTGGGGTCATAAATAATTACGGCGTTACGGCTGCGGGCATGAAGCAGAAACTGGCGCAGAATATCGCGGATTTCGTAAGTTACTCCGTAAAAAGACCCAAACATGATGATGTCGCCATCGTTAATTTCAGGAAAAGTTACATCGAGCCGTTTCTGGGGGTATGCTTTGTAGAAACTGTAATTGGCATTGTTCTTTTCATTGAGAAAAGCCAGTGCCAGTGCTGATTTTCCATCGGTATAATGATATACATAACGCGTATCGATGCCGTTGGAAGTAAGAAAACCATCAATCATCTCCCCAACCTGGTCGGTTCCGTATTCGGAAATGAAATGAACGGGAAGTCCAAGTCTTCCGAGGCTCACAGCTGTATTTAACATCGAGCCACCAGCTTTCGAGGCTACCGGTTGTCCGTTCTTAAACACTATGTCGAGAACGGTTTCGCCAATGGTGTATATTTTGCGCATGATTTCTGAAATTAGAAAGTTATAAAAGTCAAAAGAAGATAGAGAATTAATCTTTAACTACTCATATCTTCTTTTGATCTGGAAAGGGATTCCGGATATTAAATTCCTTTTTTTAATGAAGTTTTATCCAGTTCAGAATCGTTATACCGTTCGAGGAAAGCGTTGATTCTGCTGGCAATTTCAACGATGCCTCCGGTTTTTTCGGACTCTATGTTGAGCGGGATGACCGGGTCGTGGAGCGAGAGGCGAAGCAGGAACCAACCATAGCCAACGCAGGGATCGCACGAAACACGAATGCCTTCGTAGTTATTAGGAACAATCTGCCAACCTGGAATGGTTTTCACGTATTCGCCGAGGTCGGTAATCACCTGGTTTCCGTAAGACTTAAAGTCGGGCACAAGAATTTTTAAACGAAATTCCTTGCTTTCAGCCGGAACACGCAGTTTCGAAGTGAGGTCGAGCAGGGTTTTGCCGCCTTCGAGCCGCAAACGGGCTGCTTTAATTAATATTTTGGTAATTAGGTAAGCGCCGTCATCGAGGAAATAATTTTCCTTCAACGCTGCATGTCCGCTGGTTTCGATGGCGAGCCAACAATCCTGACCTTCGGCATTGAGGCGGAGCGCTTCGTTAATTACGTTTTTATAACCACGTTTAAAACGGTGGTGTTTTCCTTTGAGGTCGTTTTCGATGAATTCGGCCAACCCGTCGGAAGTGATGGAATCGGTAACAATAGCCGTTCCCGGATGTTCTTCGAGGGTAATGGCTCCAATTAAAGCAATCAGGTTATTGCGGTTGATGTTGTTGCCAAGGTGGTCAACCGCGGCAGCCCGGTCAACGTCGGTATCGAAGATAATGCCAATATCGGCCTTGTTGGCAAGTACCGCCTTCTGGATAAATTCCATGGCAGTTTCGTCTTCCGGATTGGGAATATGATTGGGGAACATACCGTCCGGATCGAGGAACTGGCTTCCGGTAGTATCGGCACCCAATGGCTTTAATACCTTTTTGGCAAAGAAACCTCCGGCCCCGTTTCCGGTATCAACCACGATGCGAAATCCGGCAAGCGGAGTGTTATATTGCGCAGGATGGTTCACATCTTTACGAATCTTTTCAATCAAAAATTCTGAATACCGCGAAATTAAATCGAACGATTCGATGTTTCCGCGTGTTCCTGTTGGCGATGCTACAACCGAAGCAGTTTCGAGGATACGGGTAATATCGGGTTTGTCCAGACCTCCGTTTTGGGTGAAAAATTTTAACCCGTTACGGTTAAATGGAAGATGGCTTGCTGTCAGCATCACTGCTCCGTCGAATAGCGTATCGTTAAAAACGGTACCCATGTACATGGCAGGAGTTGAGGCAATGCCACAATCGATAGCTTTTACGCCCGATGCAACCAAGCCTTCGATAAAAGCCGACATTAAAGCCGGTCCGGAGATGCGTGAATCGCGTCCTACTGCAACCGAAAGCTGATTAGCCGGTTTGCCTGTTTTTTCGGACAACCATGAAACAAATGCCAAGGCAATGGTTTCGGTAATTTGAGGGGTTAAATTTACGGCTTCGCCAGCGATGCCCTCGGTGGCAATACCCCGAATATCAGAGCCGTTCTGAAGTGATAGAAATTTTTTTGAATCCATAAGTAAGTTTGATTAGTTTCTGGTTTCAAGGTTAAGGTTTATTTTGATGCAGCTGCTTTGCGCGATTTTTCGCCGAGATAACCGCCGTGGTGCCGTTTGGCATATTCTTCAACCGAGAATTTGATACGTTTCATCATCATCACCACCAATACATCACCAATAACGGTCATTACCGTGGTAGATGTGGTAGGAGAGAGGCCGAGGATACAAACTTCGTCAGGCCCACCGGTGTTAAGAACTACATCGGCATCTTCGGCCAATTCACTGGCTGGGTTTCCGGTAAGTACGATGAGGGGAATATTGTCGTACAGCTTGGCTGTGAGTTGAACCAGCTCAACAATTTCGCGGGTTTTACCCGAATTTGAGATGAGCAGCAAAACGTCGTTAGGCTGCATTACACCCAAATCGCCATGCTGGGCATCGGCGGGGTGCAAAAACACCGCAGGGGTACCGGTAGAACTAAAGGTGGTGGCAATGTTTATAGCAATTTGCCCGGCTTTACCCATGCCGCTTACAATAAGTTTACCGTGTTTTTGATGTACCCGCTCGTAAATTATATCGAGCGCTTTTTCGATGGAATCATCAACCGGAATGTTTAAAATGGCTTGAGCTTCAGCCTGAATTACTGCTTTAATTTCTTCTTTCATGTTATTATAAAAAAGGAGTCCAAATGTAATACAGATTTTTGAAAAGAGCCTTACCGAAAAGGGGGAACTTGAATAAATCGGAGGTAGGGATGCCCGATCGGGAGAGTATTGTGTTGTGAAAGTTCGCTCAAACCTTTGGCAAGCTTTCACACGCTTGTGAAAATGATCCCAAACCATCGGGCAAGGTTTCACATTCTTGTGAGAATGCCCCTGAATTTTTGGCATGGTTTCACACGCTTGTGAAAGTATCCCTGAATTTCCGGCAAGGTTTCACATACCGGTGAAAGGTCCCCCGAACCATTGGACAGGGTTTCACACTCATGTGAAGGTTTCCCCAAACCATTGGGCGACATTTCACCAACCGTAGAAAACAGCTATAGCTTTTCAAAAGAATCTTAACTCATCTCTATTTTTAAAAAAGAGTATCTTTATCCCTTCTTTTAAAGGCGATCAACCAAATGCTCATTAACCGAATTATAGCATGTGCTTTAGGCTTGGCTTTACTGGCTTCGCCCCTCTATTCTCAACGTTTATTGAATAAGATTGCCAAACAGGCCTGTAATTGCATCAACCAAAAGGATAGTAGTTTTACCGGACCCAAACCGGCACTTTTTCACGGATGTATTATGGGCGCTGTCAATATGTACCAGAAGGATCTTGAGAAGAAATATGGCAAAGAATTTTTTACGCCCGGAAGTACCACCTCAATTACGGTAAATAACGAAATAGGTCGTATTTTGGCCGACAGGTGTCCGATTTTTCTGGCTTACTTTTCAGAAGAAATTCGAAGAAACAGTACTTCAATCCGCACCCTTAGCTCCCAAGCCAAAGGCGAAATGGAAACAGGCGATTTTGTGGAGGCTATAAAGAGTTTTACGACTGTGGTAGAAAAAATGCCTTCGGACTTTGACGCTTATAACTCGCGTGGATATTGCTATTTCCTTCTCGATGATTATTACCGTGCTATTGCCGACTATGTGCGTGCCATCGATATCAATCCCGCATTTGCCCCGGCCTATTCGAATATGGCTTTGGCCAAAATTAAACTTTACGACTGGGTTAATGCCCTGGCCGACGCTAACGCCGCTATCGGCTGCGACTCAACCTTAGCCATTGCTTACAATAACCGAGGCGTCATCTATTATAATACCGACCAGCCGGAGCTTGCCTTAAAGGATTTTACCAGAGCGCTTGAACTCGACTCCATAAACGGTTCGTTTGCCTACGATTGTGGAGCCGTATTGTACGATTTGCAACGATACCCCGAGGCGATCAATTATCTGAACCGTGCCCTTGGGTTGAATGACATGAGCGCTGCTACCTATAATTATCTGGGTATGGCACATTATAAATTGCAGCAATACAGCGATGCCAGAAATTATTTCTCAATGGCTATCGATGCCGATACGTCGGTGGTCTCATATTGGGGTAATCTCGCCGATACGTTCGAGAAACTTTGTCAATACGAAAATGCTGCTGAAAATTATGAAATTGCAATAAAGTTGGCGCCTAACGATTGTGAACTTTACCAGAAACGCGGCAACGTTTTCCTGAACCTTAATCGTAAGAATGACGCTTGTGCCGATTTTAAAAAGGCACTCGAATTAGGATGTGTAGAGGTTAAAAATGCCATTAAAAAGAATTGTAAATAATATATCGAAATGAAAGCAATGCAATTGACCGGAATACGGCAAATGGAAATGTTTGAGGTTCCTGCCCCGGAGATTATCAACGATACCGATGTGCTGATTAAGATGACTCATATTGGTGTTTGCGGTTCCGACGTACATTATTATGTTTCTGGAAAAATCGGAAGCCAGGTTGTTCAATATCCGTTTACAGTAGGGCACGAAGGCGCTGGTATAGTCGAGAAAATTGGCAAAGCAGTAACTCTTGTAAAGCCTGGCGATCGCATAGCGATAGATCCGGCCATGCCATGTTGGGAATGCGACCAATGCAAAGCCGGACGCTCTCACACCTGCCGGAATCTTAAATTTCTGGGTTGTCCCGGTCAGGCCGAGGGTTGCCTCTCCGAATATCTGGTGATGCCCGAAACCAGTTGCTTTCCTATTTCTAAAGAATTAACGCTCGAAGAAGCAGCCCTTTCCGAACCACTTACTATTGGTGTTTATGCGGTAAAGTTATCGCAGATGAAACCTGGTATGAATATTGGGATTCTAGGCAGCGGACCTATCGGATTAAGCGTGTTGACGGCCGCTTCGGTGCATTCGCTCGGAAATATTTATGTTACCGACAAACTCGATTACCGTCTTAACCTTGCAAGTAAGTCTGGGGCAACATGGATTGGTAATCCTTTAAATGAAGATGTTGTTGCCGAAATTAAAAAAGCAGAACCGGGAATGCTTGATATGGTTTTTGAATGCTGCGGAAAACAGGAAGCCATCGATCAAGCCATCGAATTGCTTAAACCCGGTGGAAAGCTCATGATAATCGGCATCCCCGAAGTTGACCGTTATTCATTCGCTATCGATGATCTTCGTCGTAAAGAAATATGCATCCAGAATGTTCGTCGTCAGAATGAATCGCTGCACGACTGTCTCTCGTTGTTAAACAGCCAAAAGGTAAATATTAAACCTTGGGCTACACATCATTTTAAATTAAGCGAAACCAAACAAGCCTTTGATCTTGTTGCCGCGTATCAGGATGGTGTGATAAAAGCAATGATTGAAATATAACAGTAGATAGTCTATGGATCATCCACGATGGTCTATAGATTTCCTACGATTTCTTTTGCAGAAATATCGGAACAATTAAAATGACCTTTAGGACAAGCTTGGTAGCCATGAAGTCCGCAGGGACGGCAATCGAGAATGCGGTTAACTTCCACCACCCGGGAACGGGACGACAGCGGACCGAAGCCAAACGCGGGAACCGTGGAACAGAAGATTGCTGTTACCGGAGCATCTACAGCCGAGGCCAAGTGCATGGGAGCCGAGTCATTCACGTAGTTCATCTCGGCATTTTTCATTAAAGCTGCCGAAGCCAGGAAATCAAGCTGACCGGCTTTAACTACAACGTTTGGATGTGAGGTTTGTGCTTTTATCTGTTCGCAGGCTTCTCCATCGCTTTTTCCACCCAACAGAAAAACGGTAAAATCGGACGGAACAAGGTTTACAACCTCAACCCATTTTTCCAACGGATACTGTTTGGTAAACCATACCGATGTGGGCGACATGGTAACGTATTTCCCTTCATGTTTTACCAGTTCGAAATCGTTGGGACGAGGGTACAACCGGGGATTGACCCGTTCGTTTACATCGGTAAGTCTGGACAGAAGCGATAAGTTACGGTCAACCTCGTGGATGTTGCCTTTTTCGGTATCAATTATATGCGGGTAACGATATGAGAAAAATGATGATAGTGGATTTTTGTCAAAACCAATAGTTTTTGTGCCTCCGGAAAGTACCGTAATTAGTCCGGTTGTAAAAAAACGCTGAAGATTAATCACATAATCGTATTGTTGGGCTCTTATTTCGCCTATTAGTTTTCGTAACTGTGCATATTTGCCCTGCTTCTTGTCCCAGATAAGTACCCGGTTCAGGAAGGGATGTCCTTCGAGAAGGCCTTCGTTACCTTTGCGGAGCATAAAATCGATAATAAGTTGAGGGTATGCTTGGTGTAGCTTTTCAATTACCGGGGTAGCCAGTATGACATCGCCAATAAAAGCGGTTTGAATAACAAGGACTCTTTTCATAGTGGTTCTCCGAAACTTAGTAAGTTAAAATACGTTTAAATGATTAAAATAGATTTTCAGTGTAATTACCATCTGCAAAAATAACTTTCTTATTGAAGAACGAAGAAGTGTTGTAACTACTTTCTTTAACAAAAAACGTTCCGAATTTAAAAAAATAGCTATATTTAATAAAAACCCTTAGATAGTTTACTTGAGGAATATAAGATTAAAAAGTGAATCTCAGGAGCGTTTGCAAAATAAACGATTGTTTTACCATTACCAGAAGAGGATGATTTACAAACCACTCGCAGCTATTCTTTGGGGTTTAATATTCTCCAGTTTTCTATTGGCCCAACCTGTTTCTTATGATTTTTTACGTATTGGTAATGAACAAGGGCTGTCAAACAATCAAATTACCAGTATTTTTAAAGATAAACAGGGATTTATGTGGTTCGGGACTATTTCCGGGCTTAACAGGTTTGATGGATATAAATTTAAAATTTTTAGAAATAATCCTCAGAATGCCAATTCTATAATCGATAATAGTATAGGTAATATTATCGAAAATTACGATGGAAAGCTTTGGGTGCAAACGAGCTCGGGCTTTAACCTTTACGATCCTCAAATTGAAACTTTTAACAGGGATATATTATCGCTTTCACACAAGCTTTCGCTCTATCATTCAAATATTTCAAATATTTCAAATATCTTTAAAGACCGGCAAAATAACATGTGGTATGCCGTGCCTTCCCTTGGGCTTTACAAGTATATACCTTCCACTAACAAATCGATACACATAAGTCATTTAAAAGGTGATACTTCTTCATTGTACAGCAATGATATATCCGGAATGGGGCAGGATGACAAGGGAAATTACTGGATAATTTATGATGATGGTGTCTTTGAAAAACTTGATGAAAAAAATAATAAAATAATTTATCGCAATACAGCTTTACGGAATATCTATAAAGCGCAAAGAAATAAGTTTGAGGTAAAGGTCGATTCCCGTAATGATGTTTGGATATGGCTAAAGAACTATCCCGGAGGTCTTTATTATTACAACCCTATCAGTAAATTGTTTTTGCATTTCAATCAGAATTCAGGAACCTTTAAGTTAAATAACAATATTGTTTCGGCAGTTGAAGAGGATACTCATGGCAAGATTTGGGTTGGCACGGACCATGGGGGAATTAACATTATTAACAAGAAAAATTTTTCCATTCAATATTTTACCAATAACGAATCACCCAATAGTTTGAGCCAAAATAGCATCACCAGTATTTATAAAGATAATGGTGGAACGATGTGGGTTGGTACTTTTAAAAATGGAATCAGCTATTACCACGATGATATTACCAAATTCAAGCATTTCAGTCATATTGCCTCTGATGCCAATAGCTTGAGTTTTGACGATATTAACTGCTATGCCGAAGACGATAAAGGAAACCTGTGGATTGGATCTAATGGCGGAGGTTTAATTTACTATGACCGGCAGCACGAAACATTTAAACAGTTTAAAAACGAATCGGGAAACGCCAACAGCTTGAGCAATAATGTTATTGTTTCATTATTGATGGACAAGCAGCACCATTTATGGATTGGTACTTATACGGGTGGACTTAATTGTTTTGACGGCAAACGGTTTATCCGCTATCAGCACGATCCTTCCAAACCGAATAGCCTTGCCGACGACCGGATAATGAAGATTTTTGAAGATTCGAAAGGTAATCTTTGGATAGGCACACTATCCGCCGGTCTTGACCGTTTTGACCGGCAAACGGGGACTTTTTATCACTATACCAAAGGAGGCTTAAATTCCATACAGTCGAATTTTGTACCCGTTATAACAGAAGATAAAGAAGGAAATCTTTGGCTTGGCTCTTTAGATGGCATCGACATTTTGGATAAGAACTTGAAACAGATAAAATCATTTGTAGCCCGTTCCAACAACAGCAAAGGATTAAGCAATTTTAATGTTACTGATATTTTAAATGATAGCCGGGGACTGATGTGGGTAGCCACCCGGAATGGGTTGAATCTGTACGATAAAACAACCCGAAAATTTCGGTCATTCACCGAAAAAGATGGCCTGCCCGATAATACTATCATTTCCATGCTGGAGGATAATAATGGAAACCTGTGGCTCGCGACACTTAATGGGATATCGAACCTCGTTATAACCGCTCAGACTAATAAAAAAGGTTATTTGGTTTCATTTAACAATTTTGACCAGGCAGATGGCTTGCAAGGAAAGGAATTTAACGGAAATTCAGCCTTCAAGACCCGGACGGGAGAACTTATTTTTGGAGGCGCTAACGGGTTTAATATTTTTCGCCCCGAGGATGTTAAAACTATTCTGAATCATCCCAAAGTTATTCTTACCGATTTTCTTTTGTTTAACCAGTCTGTTCCAATAGGAAGAGATACGGAAGGTCGGCTTATTCTGGATGAGCCTATTTCACAAACCTCAGAGATTACATTAAAATATCAGGAAAACATCTTCTCCATCGAGTTCTCGGCTCTTAACTATTTCTTTCCCGAGAAAGATCAATACCGTTATATGCTTGAAGGTTTCGATCACGACTGGATTACAACCGACGGTAAAAATAACCGGATAACCTATACCAATCTCGACCCCGGCGAATATATCTTTAAAGTAAAAGCAGCCAGTAATGACGGGCAATGGAATAATCCGGAAACCCGGCTAAGCATCAAGATACTTCCTCCGTGGTGGCGGTCGTGGTGGCTTTATTTTATCGTTTTAGTCATTGTTGTAACGTTGGTTTACTCCATCTATTTTTTGCGGCTTACCATTTATCGAAACCAACAGGCCAACCTTACCAAATTGGTAAAACAGAGAACTCATGAACTTCTGCAAACCAATGAACTTTTGCTTGATCGGCAAACCAAAATTGAGGAACAATCAGAAGAGTTGAAAGCTCAAACTGAAAGCCTGAAAAAGATTAATGATTTGTTATTGGATAAACAAAAGGTAATTCAATCACAAGCCGACGAACTGCAAAAAACAAATCAGGAACTTTCGTTACAAATGTCCACAAAAGATAGGTTATTGTCGATTATTGCTCACGACCTGAGAAACCCATTCCATGTAGTTGGAGGTTTTGCTGAAGTTTTACAGAGAGACCTGAATAAACTTCCGGAGGATAAAGTACGGCGATTTCTTGCGCTTATGCAGTCTTCGACTATGAATGCTAATAATTTGTTGGAGAATCTTTTGCAATGGACAAGGACACAAACTGGCCGTATCTCCTTCAATCCGAAAAATTTGAACCTTCATAAACTGGTACAGGAAACAATAGATGTAATGGAAGCGGAAGCTTCGCGCAAAAATATCGGTTTTAATATTAATATTGATCCATCGCTAAATACAATGGCTGATGAGAACATGCTCCGCACTATCCTGCGAAATCTTATATCAAATGCCATAAAGTTTTCGTTTGAAAATGGGCAAATTTCTATCGCTGCGCAAATTATCAACAACGAAACCGAAATTGTAGTTTCCGATAACGGTACCGGCATTTCTCCCGAAAACCAAAAGTGCCTGTTTCATTTGGATACAAACATCTCGACAGAGGGGACCATGAAAGAGAAAGGTACCGGACTTGGATTAATCCTGTGTAGCGAATTCGTTGAAAAACATAACGGTAAGATTTGGGTTGTCAGTGAGCCGGAAAAAGGCAGCGAGTTCAGGTTTACCTTGCCCTTTTCTATTAATTCAACTGATAATTGACTATCCGTCGAATTGATACGGCTTTAAACCGTTCTATTAAACAGATCCTTTTCTCTTCCTATTTCGTTGTAAATCCGGAGAATATGGCTCGCCATGGCACGCCACGAAAACTCTGCTGACCGGCTATGACCAAGTTGTATTAATTTAGTGGCCAGGTTTTTGTCAGTTAATAGTTTTTCAATAGCCCGACCAATTTCATCGGGTTGGGCAGGATTGACCAATAAGGCTGCATCTCCGGCTACCTCGGGCATGGACGTAGTATTTGAAGTTATCACAGGCACACCGCAAGCCATGGCTTCGAGTACCGGAAGTCCGAAACTTTCGCGCAAGGAAGGGTAGAGCATAATCTCTGCCAGGCTGTAAACAGAAGGTAGTTCGGCATTAGGAATATAACCCGTTAAAATAATATGATCGGGCAAATGTTCATCGTTAAGTTCTCGGGCAATTTTTAGCAAATCATCTTTTCCATAATCGAGCATCACTAAAGGCAATTTTTCGGCGGACTGGCTATAGTACATCGAATAACCGGCAAGGGTGTTGCGCACATTTTTTTTTGGATCGGTATTTCCTAGAAAAAATATAAATTTATCAGGTAACTGGTATTTTGCTTTAATGTATTCTAATTCAGCAGGGCGGGTAATTTTTTTAAAGTGTGTTCCTACCCCATTGTAAACAGCCATAAGCTTGTGGGAATCAAGCTGGAAAAAATTGCCAATATTTTCCTTTTCATATTCCGAAACCGTAACTATTCGCTCACTTCTCCGCACAGCCCTCGGAACAACATAACGTCGATAGAGGTTTATCGTTTTTTGTTCGCGGGTAAATGCCTGTTGAAACAAACCGTTACTCTCCATGTAAATTATATCGTGAAGGGTAATGATGAGTGGCATTTTACAATACATGGGGGCGGTGTTACTGGTGCAGTGAAGAATGTCGCATTTCTCCAGAGCAGCAGCCTCGGGAAGGTAAAATTGTTCCCAGATGGGATGTGGAGCTGGAGGAAGATCGATAATTCGAAAATTGTCGGTTTCGCTCAAACACCGGTCAATATCGGGCTTTACAAAGATGATGTATTCATTTTCCTTGTCGAGCTCCTGTAAATTCCGAATAAGCTCCAATGCCACCAAATCCATGCCGTGTTTTCTGTGTCTGAAAATCCGTTGAGCCTCAATTCCGATACGCATAGTCTTAATATTTAAATGTATTTACCTCCGGTGTTGCAGTCTTCATGTATCTTTAAATCAGTCTATTAATGAAGTGTTCGGGGAGTCCGGATAAGGTTGGTACGTCTATTAAATTTAATAAAATACACGGTATATTTAAACAATAAGCTTCATTAATTATATAGAATTTGAGCTGAAGGTCTAATCCTTTTTTTAACTATTTTAGTACACTTTTATAACCGAAGTAATATCATTTATGCTTATTTTATGAATTCTGACAAAAAAATTAAAATTCTTTTGGTTGAAGACGACTCTGCCCAGGCGGAGCTTGTGTCCTACCTTCTGTCGGAATATGAAATTACGGTTATAGAAAATGGAAAAGAAGCTCTCGATTACCTGTTAAACCATAACGAAGATGAGATCGATATTGTTATTTTGGACAATATTCTTCCGCTTATGAACGGTATTGATATCATTCGCGAACTTCATAAACGGGAACGCGAATATTCCATAATATTTGCTTCGGCTGATTCAGACATCCGTACGGTAATAAGGGCTATGCGCGAAGGGGCTATGGACTTTATCCTTAAAACCTCGCCCAATTTTAAGGAAGAGTTAACCATTGTAGTTGAAAAAATTTATAACATTCAGTCTCAGAAGAAAAAACAAATTATACTCGAAAACCAGATACGAGTTAGCGAAGAAAACTATCGAAATCTTCTTGATAATATTGAGGACTTTCTTTATGTGCTCGACGAAAAAGGACATCTTCTGCAAGTAAATAACACTCTTTTAGGCCGACTTGGCTTTGATGCAGCCGAAGTTTTGGGCAAGCACTTTGCTATTTTATACCCCGACGACAATCAAAATGAGCTCGAATTGATGCTTGAAGAGATGTTTGCCGGTAATGTCCATTCTTCGTTTATTCCATTACAAACGCGAACTAAAGAACGGGTGTTGGTAGAAACCCGGGTAAACCGAAGCATCTGGAACAGACAGAATGTAATCTTTGGCATAAGTAAAGACATAACCAGCCTGCGCAACTCCGAGGAAAAATTTGCCAAAGCATTTGGCACTAACCCTTCGGGAATGACTATAACCCTGCTGAACAATGGGAAATTCATTGACGTAAACGACAGTTTTTGCAAGCTTTTGGGTTATGAACTTGACGAAATTATAGGGAAAACTTCCAAGGATATTGATGTGTACAGTAATTATTCCGAGCGGAATAGTCTGATAAATGAGATATTAACCAGAGGTTTTATCCGTAATGTTGAGTTGCCTCTGCGCCGCAAGGACCAAAAAATAATCTATTGCAATGTATCAGCCGAAGCATTTAACATAGGTAACGATCTTTGTCTGCTTACGGTGATAAATGATATAACCGATCGCAAAAAAGCCGAAGAAGAAATTATTTCTATGCACGCTATCGATGTGTTGCTCAAAGATATTTCTTCGAATTTTCTTAGTTTGTCGTTTAATGAAACAAATAAAGGTATAAACGATACGCTTGAAATGGCTGGTCTTTATGTTGGAGCCGAACATGGGTATATCATTTATTTTAATGAAGATCAAGAAGCATTAAATAGTTGTAACGAATGGCACCGGAACGATATTGACGCGCGAGAGGAAGGATTTTCATATATCATAAGACAAAGCGGAAATTTGGGGTTGCACATATACTTTAAGGAACGGGATTATCTACTCATAAATAATTCACTTGAGGTGCCCGAAAGTATTACTGAGTTACAATCCATCATCGGACAGTTACAGATAAAGTCCTTGATTATGGCTCCCCTTATATCTGACGATAACTCAATTATTGGAGCTATTGGCTTTGATTCGTCCTCCGAATATAAATATTGGGGAAAGAACATTCGTAATTTGATTGTTAAAATTGCCGACATTATAGCCCATGCTCTAGAGCATCAAAAATGGAGAATATCGATTGAATCAAGTGAAAACCGGTACCGGCAATTAGTTGAAAATGTAAACGACATCATCTTCAAAACCGACAATAACGGCAATTTTAGTTATATAAATCCAATTGCTGCAAGAGTTGTGGAATATCCGGAAGAGGAATTATTGCAAATGAATTTCAGGCAATTGATAATCCCTGAATATCAGGATAAAGTCTATTCTTTTTATTTTGAACAAATTAAAAATCAAACGCCGAGTTCTTACCTCGAATTTCCGATTTATACCAAGTCGGGTAAATTACGATGGATTGGACAAAATGTGCAGTTAATTAAATTTGAAGACCAGATTATTGAGATAACGGCTGTTGCCCGTGATATTACTGATCGTAAACAGGCCGATGATATTATCCGTCAGAAAGAAGAACGGTTACAAATTGCCTTGAAAAGTGGTAACAACGGTTTATGGGACTGGAATTATCAAACTGGCGAAATTTATCTTACAGATTCGTCGCTTGAAATGCTTGGATTTAAGTCGGGTAGCGAGATAACCAATATTGACGAATGGTTTAAATTGCAGCATCCGGACGAAACCCACCTTGCAGAACAAAACCTCCAGAAACATATTCGCGGAGAATCGGAATACTACGAAGTTGAACATCGTATGCGTACTGCTTCCGGAATGTATAAATGGGTGCTTACCCGGGGTAAAGTAATGGAATGGGACAGTAAAGGACACCCTGTGCGGATTATGGGCGTTAATACCGATATTGACCAGATTAAACAAATGGAATCGGAGCTTATTGCGGCCAAGGCCGAAGCTGAACGCGCCAATATTGCCAAAAGCCGTTTCTTGGCTAATATGAGTCATGAAATTCGTACCCCGATGAACGGTATTATAGGTCTGAGCAAATTGCTTCGAAAAACTAAGCTCGATGATACGCAGGGAAATTATCTGGATGCCATTATTACGTCGGCCGATAACCTGTTGGTAATTATCAACGACATTCTCGATTTGTCAAAAATAAACGAAGGAAAACTCCAACTCGAAAAAATACCATTTCAGCTAAATAAATTATTGTCTAATCTTATAAAATCTCTCGGTTATTCGGCAAAAGACAGAGGTTTAACGTTGAGTTATGTACTTGGCGAAGATCTTGCTTATACTTATATAGGAGACCCTGTTCGCATTAATCAGGTGTTACTAAATCTGTTAGGAAATGCACTTAAATTTACTCACGAAGGGTTTGTAAAATTGGTAGTGAGTCTCGATAAAAAAGATGATGATATCGATTTTGTTAAATTTGAGGTAATTGATACCGGCATTGGCATTGATAAAGACAAACAAAAGTTAATTTTCGAAAACTTTAGCCAGGAAGATGAAAGTGTAAGTCGAAAATTTGGAGGAACAGGTCTTGGCCTCGCTATTTGCAAACAACTCACCGACATGATGGGCGGTCATATTGAAGTTGAAAGCATTAAAGGAATGGGATCTAAATTTTTCTTTACACTCGCGTTGACCAAAGGAACAACTTCATTGGATGCCGAGCCGCTCAGTGAAGATATGCAATCGGTAGACCTTTCCAACCTTAATATTTTAGTAGCTGAGGATCACAAGGTAAACCAATACCTTATAAAATCAATATTGAAAGGTTGGAATTCGGTTCCCGATATTGCTGAAAACGGATTTATTGCCGTTGAAATGGTAAAGAAAAAGCAGTATGACATTATATTGATGGACAAACAAATGCCTGAAATGGGAGGCATTGAGGCTACCAAGATTATTCGCCAGCATCTCAAACTCTCAATACCCATCATTGCCCTTACGGCTGCGGTTCTTAACGACTCCAAAGATGAAGCACTCCAATCCGGAATGAACGATTACGTTACCAAGCCTTTTGTGCCCGAAGACCTGCTACGCGTAATCCTTAAATATACCAACTCTTCAAAAATCAAAAAACAGTCTCCTGAAAAGGCTGTGACAAAAAAAGTTACGAAAAAAATGGAAATTATTACGAAAAAGCTTTACGGACAAAGAGGGTTAAACGATATGTTTGGCTCCGATTCTCAAACGATTACCGAAATGGTTAAATTGTTTATTTCTACTACACCTCCGATATGGAATAACCTTTGTGAAGAATTTAAACAAGGAAACTTAAAAAAGGTTGGAGATATAGCTCATAAACTCAAACCCTCAATCGACATTTTGGACATTACTACTATCCAGCAGACTATCCGTGATATCGAAAAACTGGCTAAAAAAGAAGCTCCGGTAAATGAAATCGAGCCTCTGATAGATTATTGTGCCAAGGTTCTCGATAAAGTATACATTCAACTAAAAGAAGACCTCGACACAGGTATCTTTACTGATTAATTTATTTATAGCTGTCAGAATATTAAATTCTGACAGCTATGTCCTCCAACTCTTTGAATGGCCTGTGTACTTTATCTTTTCTTCCTGCTATTTCACGATTCAAAATTGTATTTTTGCGGCACGAAGTTAAAATATTGCCATTGTGATTTATCCCCAAAATTTTGAAGATAAAATCGGGTTTGACAAAATCCGTGAAATGCTTAAAGATACCTGCCTTTGCGACCTTGGACGGCAGAAAGTGGAAGAAATAGCGTTCAGCCCATCATTCGGGAATATATCCAAACAGCTTAATCTTGCCGAAGAGTTTCGCCAGATTTGCCTGATGGAACCTAATTTTCCGTTACAATATTTCATTGATGTTACGCCGGCACTTAAACGTATCCGTGTGGTTGGTACTTTCTTAGAAATCAATGAGATTGGCGATATTCGCAAGTCGCTCGAATCCATTCATGCCATCCTCAATTTTTTCAAAAATAAGGATGAAAGCCTTTATCCAAATCTGCGCGGGCTTACACGCGATATTCAGTCGTTTCCGCTCATATTAAACCGTATCGACGCCATTCTTACCAAAAATGGAGTTATTAAAGATAATGCCTCGCCCGAGCTGGCGGCCATTCGACTGTCTATCAGTGAAAAAGCCTCGTCGATAGGTCGTATCATGCAACGTATTCTTAAACAGGCGCAAAGCGAGGGTTATATAGATGAAGGAACCTCTCTTTCGATGCGCGAAGGCAGAGCCGTAATACCCATGAATTCTACGTATAAACGTAAAGTACAGGGAATTGTGCATGACGAATCGGCTACCGGGAAAACTTCGTTCATCGAACCCGCTGAAACTGTAGAGATTAATAATGCCATCCGAGAACTGGAGTTTGCCGAACGCCGTGAAATTATAAAAATACTCACCCAATTCACCGATTTTACCAGGCCTTATCTAGACGAACTCTTTATGGCCTACGATTTTATGGCCGATATTGATTTTATCCATGCTAAAGCTGTTTTTGCACTTCGTATTAACGCCGTAAAGCCTGCTATGTTTGATCAGCCAGGTTTTCGTTGGGAGAAAGCCGTTCATCCGTTGTTGTTTCTTACCTTGTCGAAGGAAAATCGGAGTGTGGTACCGCTCGACATCAACCTCGACGAACGCGGACGGATATTACTCATCTCCGGGCCCAATGCCGGGGGAAAGAGCGTTTGCCTTAAAACCACAGGTCTCATCCAATATATGTATCAGTGCGGCTTGCTGGTACCGGTTTCCGAAAACTCCGAAATGGGTATTTTCGACAACCTCTTTATCGATATCGGCGACGAGCAATCCATTGAGAACGACCTTAGCACCTACAGCTCTCACCTGGTAAACATGAAGAATTTTCTGAAGTATGCCACTCCAAAAACACTCTTGTTGATCGACGAGTTTGGAACGGGAACCGAGCCTATGTTGGGAGGAGCTATTGCCGAAGCTATTCTTAACCAGCTGAACCAAAAACAGGTATATGGCGTAATTACCACTCATTACACTAACCTTAAGCATTTTGCCTCGTCGGCCGATGGCATTGCCAACGGCGCTATGTTGTATGATGCCCACCGGATGCAGCCGCTGTTTAAATTGCAGATTGGCAAGCCGGGAAGTTCTTTTGCCTTCGAAATTGCGCGTAAGATAGGACTTCCGGAAGAAGTGCTCAAAGAAGCCACCGACAAAGTAGGACAGGGCCACGTCGATTTTGAAAAAAATTTGCGCGACATTGCCCGTGATAAGCGCTATTGGGAAAGCAAACGCGACAATATCCGGTTACAGGAAAAACGCCTTGCAGAACTGGTAGCCAAACATCAGGAAGATTTATCGAAAACCGGGACAGAACGCAAAGCTATTCTCGAAAAAGCCAAGGTCGAAGCCAGGGAAATTCTATTGGGAGCGAACAAGCAAATCGAAAATACTATTCGTCAGATTAAGGAAAGTCAGGCCGAAAAGGAGAAAACCCGCGAAGTTCGTAAGCAACTTGATGAGTTTAAAGAAAAGGTCGAAACCATTTCCAATACCGATGAAGAACGTATTTTGCGTAAAATTGAGAAGCTCAAAGAACGCGAAAACAAAATAAAGAAGCGGAATCAACCGGAAACTATGGAACCGGAAGAAACCATTGAACCCGAGAAATCCAAAATCGAAGTCGGCGATAAGGTTAAACTTTATGGACAGGAAACCGTTGGCGAAGTGCTTTCGATAAACGGGAAAAACTTTTTGGTGGCGTTTGGAAACATCACGACCTCGCTGCCCGAAACCCGCATCGAAAAAATATCGAACAACGAATTTAAACGCCTCGGACAAATACAGAATAACCCTGCGGTGAAGGCCCATTTTAGTACGCACGAGCGAAGACTTAACTTTAAACCCCACATCGACGTAAGGGGTATGCGTACCGAAGAAGCCATTGAGAAAGTACAGGATCTGGTGGATGAAGCTGTGATGCTCAATATCTCCGAAGTGAAAATACTTCACGGTAAAGGAAACGGCATTCTGCGGCAAATGATCCGCGAATACCTTGCTACGCTAAATTTCATCAAATCGTTCCGTGATGAACACATCGAAATGGGAGGTACGGGCATTACCATTGTAGAATTAGAATAACTTTTTTCAATAATTTTTTATTAACCAAATGGCAATTTATTGTTTTTTAATGATTTGGGCGTTGTGTGTTGTTGGTAAATTTGCCTTTTTAAGAATGGAATATTTCGTCATTACTAGCCTCAAGTTATAGAATGATTTCAGGCTTTTGAGATATTCAGGAATATTGGTTTATTGGATATTTACGTTATGATTGAACAAAAAAAGCTGAATCATTAAAAGAATAAACAAAATACAATTAAGCGGAATCTGTTTGCCTAATTTTACTAGCTTTACGGCATATTTTTTGAGGTTCATATTACGTTTTTAAATTAACCAAAAGTATTTTCTAAATAATCTACGCAACCATTTCGCGGAAAAAGTATCTTATTTGAAACAAAAAGTTAGAATGGTAGGTATATGCTTCATAAAATCATCTTTGAGGATTAAACGAATTACTGGATATTCCATCTAACCATAGATTAAAATTATACGGATGAAGTCTGTTTTTGATAATATTATCAATCTTTCTGGTTGATAATTAGAAGTGTAAGCTTGTTTTAAGCGCCAAATAGTTATATCTCCAACTAAGAAATTATCAATATTTATATATCACAGTTTCTTTATTTTGCTATTCTTATGAAACCTGTAAAATGTACTATAGTGTTAGTCGTAATTATGTTATGCTCAATAAATTTATCGGCACAACAAATCACCCCCAATTGGAAAACTTTTGAGTCTGGTAAATTTTTTAATAATTCAGTACTTAGCTTTAAGTATCCCGAGAATTGGGTTGCCGACACATGCGCTAATCCCAATTTTATATTAAAACTTAATCCTAAATATGTAAATAATGTCTCCTTATTCTTAAAATCAGCACCATCCTCAAATGATTATATAGATAAAGAACTTACGGAAGGTCTGACAGACAAGTTTATTAAGAGCAGACTAAAATCTACAACTACAAAATATAAAATAGTGGAAACTAAAAGTTTAAAGATTGGCAATCAATCGTATGTGGTTGTTGATTATCAGTATGAAATAAAGGACGATAATGATAATGTGGAATCCAATCTTGCAAGAACATACTTTTTCCAATATAAAAATAAGTTAATTTATTTTAAATCAGTTATTTCTAATAACGGAACGTTGTCGGAAACTGAAACCGGACTGACTTCAATTATGGCTTCTTATTCTGGTTATTTTGAATCCATAATAAAATCGGTTACTATAAACTAAGCAAAGCATTCCACAAAAAAGCACTGTTAGAATTTTTTCTGACAGTGCTTTTTTAATACATTCTGGTTTAGCTTATTGTTTAATTCCTAATAGCTTTAAAAAGAAGGAATATTCGAGAGCTGTTTCTTTATACCGTTCAAACCGGCCGGAGGCTCCACCATGCCCGGCTTCCATATTGGTATGGAGAAGCAGGAGGTTGAGGTCGGTTTTTAAGGCTCGCAACCGGGCAACCCATTTGGCAGGTTCCCAATATTGAACCTGGGAGTCGTGTAATCCGGTAGTTACAAGTATATTGGGGTAATTTTGTGTAGTTATATTATCGTATGGCGAATACGATTTAATATAATCATAGTATTCTTTATTATTAGGATTTCCCCACTCATCATACTCGCCGGTCGTTAGCGGGATGGTTTCGTCGAACATAGTGGTAACTACATCAACAAATGGCACGGCGGCTACTATGCCTTTAAATAATTCCGGACGCAGGTTAATGACTGCGCCCATTAACAATCCCCCGGCACTACCGCCCATGGCAAAAAGCTTCTGTGCGTTGGTATATTTTTTTTGAATCAGTATTTCGGCACAAGCTATAAAATCGGTAAACGTATTTTTCTTTTTCAGCAGTTTACCATCCTCGTACCACTGGCGGCCAAGTTCCTGCCCTCCGCGAATATGAGCAATGGCATAGACAAAGCCTCGGTCGAGCAAGCTGAGCCGTACCGAACTGAAATAAGGGTCCATGGAAATGCCATACGAGCCATAGCCATACAACAATGCCGGATTATTGCCATTAAGCTCTAATCCTTTGCGATAAACTAATGATATGGGGATTTGGGTTCCGTCGCTGGCGGTGGCGAACAACCGTTTGGCTTCATAATCCTCCGGGTTAAAGCTGCCGAGTACTTCCTGGCGTTTTAAGAGTTTGCGTTCGCGATTTGCCATGTTATAATCGTACACTGAATTGGGAAGGGTTAACGAACTGTATTGAATTCGCAATTCTTCACTGTCAAAATCAGGATTTGAGTCAATTGCCGCTTCATAAACTTCCTCATCAAAATGAATGTAATGCTCGGTCATGTCATTCCAACGGATAACCCGTAATTGGTTGGTGGCATCTTTGCGTTCGGCAACAACAAGATAGTTGCGGAAAATCTCGAAGCCATCGAGCAATACATCAGGGCGGTGCGGAAGCACTTCTTTCCAGTTTTCTTTGTTTGTAAGGTTTACCGACGTTTCCATCAACCTGAAATTTGGGGCGTTGAGGTTGGTGCGGATATAGAATTTATCGCCAAAATGATCGACCGAATATTCGTGGTCGCGTTCGCGGGACTGAATTATTTTAAACGGAGTGTTGGGCGTATTAGCATCAACAAATTGATACTCGTCCGAAACTGTACTTGAGGAAGATATCAGGATATATTGTTGCGATTTGGATTTAAAAACTCCGACATCAAAAGTATCATCTTCTTCGAAAAATACGAGTTCGTCCTCATCAACTTTTGATCCAAGCTCGTGTTTCTGAACTTTTTCTTCGCGTAAGGTTTCGTCGTTTTTTAGAGTATAGAAAAGTGTTTTATTGTCATTGGCCCAAGCTGTGTCTCCGTTTGTTCCCGGAATGGTATCTTCGTACGTTAGTCCGGTGGTTAAATCCTTAATTCGGATAGTATATAACCGCCGGCTGACCGTATCGATACCGTAGGTCAGAAGGTTATTGTCGGGACTGATGTTGAGGCCACCTACGTGGCAATAGGAATGTCCCTTGGCCAGTTCGTTTACGTCAATCAGGATTTCTTCGGGGGCTGATAAATCGCCATTTTTTCGACAAAAGATTGGGTATTCTTTTCCTTCTTCAAACCGCGAATAATAATAGTAACCGCGAATTTTATAAGGTACCGATTCGTCGGTTTGTTTGATGCGGGCAATCATTTCGTTGAAAAGGTTCTCGCGGAGGTCTTTTATATCGGCTAATTCAGCTTCGGTATAAGCATTTTCGGCATTTAAATAACTGATAACTTCGGGGTCTTCACGTTGGTTGAGCCAGTAATATTCGTCGATACGTACATCGTTGTGGGCTATCAGCTCTTTTTTTATCTTTTTTGCTACGGGTGGGTTCATAAATATTTTAAGGTCTTATAGTCGATAGTCCATGGTTAATCGACTGTAAAACCATGGACTGTCGGGATTATTCTGTCATCAGGGCCACGCCAACGGCTTCCTTGCCGGCATTCAGCCCCATGATGGGAGTTACGTCAATAGTGGCAAACGGTTTTCTTCCGGTAAGTTTTTCCATTTCGGCAGCAAAAAAAGAAGCTGCTTCCTCATGACGCACATGAAGTACAATGTAATTCCAAAATTTATTGTTGCGCTGCATATTGGCTATTTCCTTCATTACCTTTTTCATATTTGCCTTTTGGGTGAAGGTTTTGGAAAGCATAGTCAATCCGCCATCATTGCCGGTTGTTATTACAGGCTTCAGCCCAAGTAAATTGGCTATAAAACCTTTCATGGGACTGATTCGTCCACCTTTGATGATATTATGCAGCGATTTAACGCTTACCAGTATACGGGTTTTCTTTTTCCACTCTTCGGCTTGACTGACGATTGTATCGTGGTCCAATCCGGCTTCTATAGCCTGGGCAATACGCAATGTCACAAGACCTTCTGTTCCGGAAAGATGCCCCGAATCAATAACCGTAATTTTCTTGTTCATTTCGCGACCGATAGTTTCGGCTGCCAGACGGCTAGTGTTCCAGGTTCCGCTGAACTTGCTCGAAACGTGAACGGCAATAATGCTGTCGTAATGCGAGGCAAGATGTGAATAAAGATTCTCGAATGTTTTCTCCTTAACTTGTGCCGAAGTAGGCCAGTGTTCGCCTTTTTCGAGCAGGTTAAAGAAATGCTCGGGCGTTAGGGTTACTTTGTCGAGATAATGGTTCTCGCCAAAATAGATGTTGATTGGCGCAAAGTGAATCTGATATTGGTCAAAAATTTCGGAAGGAAGGTCGCAGCCCGAATCGGTAACCAGGGCAATGTTCCATTTACGGGCATGAGCCGCTTCATATTGTTTGCGCATGTCATCGCCCTTTTGGTAGGTTAATGTACCGTAAGGGCTTAATTTAACAAACACATCCTGAGGATTATCGGTGTGGATATGGAGGCGGAGTAGTTTCGGCGAACCGGCAATTACAATGGAATCGCCCATATCATTGATTAATTCGCGAACCTCCTTGGCCGAAAGGCTACAATCCCTCATCATTGCCTCAGTGCAATAGCGGAAAGTTATATTTTCGTGAATGTCGGTGTCGAGTACAGTTTCTTCAATGGCATGTTCAAGTCCGAATTGAAGAACCTCACGGATGTCTGAAGATTTAATCCATTCGATTATCCCTTCCAAAAAAAGTACAAAACCTTTGGCTCCGGCATCCACCACACTAATATTTTTAATGCGGTTGGCGGTTTCGAGAAGCGATTTATTGGCAATTTCGAGCGACGAGGTGAGAAGTTTTACAAAATCGTCGAGCTTATTTTTGTTGGCGTAGATATAGTCGGCCCATTCGCGGATTACCGTTAGGATAGTGCCTTCAATGGGATTGGCGATGGCATCGTAAATGTACTGGACCGACCGTTTGGCCGATTCGGCAAAGCTATCGATGGTAATTTGCTGACAATTGGAAGTCTCCGCGCTCATACCGTAAAGAAACTGGGCAAAAATAACACCCGAATTTCCGCGGGCCCCGTCAAGTGCGGCGTCGGCAATGGCGTCGGCAGTGGTTTTGTAACAGCGGTTGGGACGAATTCGTTCGACAACAGAACGGATGGTTGAGGCCATGTTGGTGCCTGTATCGGCGTCGGGAACAGGAAAAACGTTGAGTTTGTTAAGCTCCTTTTGATGTTCGATAATTTTTTTCGCTCCAGACAAAAAACTGTAATATAGATTTTTGCCATCGAGCATTTGAATTTTGTAATGCTTCATTTTGTTTTTTTTCAACTCACGGAAATGATTATAAAACAAATTATTAACGTGAGTCAATTTTGATTTATAATCAGATTAAAACAACCTAAAAGCCAGTTTGTTCTAATCCATAACCATGAATCTGTGAAAGCCTCAAATGTAGCTATTTTTACACCAACCACAAATGCTAAATGTCAGCGCTGATTCAGCTTACTTAACAACTTTTATAAGTAGAAATACCGGATGCCAAACATCTTTGTTTTTATGGCCAGTGCGGCCACATAATCTTCATTAATATCAAGATCAACTACTTTCCATTCATCAGTTTTTTCGAGATTGGAGGCCAAATTATCAATTTCGACAACGCTACCTTCCCTTAACGAAAACGAATTTAACGGGAAATGTAAGCCTTCGCCAATGGCTTTAACAAAGGCCTCTTTGCGTGTCCATATCTTAAAAAAAGCGGTTTCCTTATCGGTTGATTCACGAAATTCATACAACTCGAGCCGCGAGAAATTATCGAATGCAACCAGACCAATATCCGTTAGCTTTTGCTTTTTTTCAATATCGATGCCAGGAGGAGTTTTTGAAGCAACGCAAACCAATAGTAAATCAGCCGAAAAAGAAGTACTAAAGAATATCGAATCTAATCCGGGCATATCTATAAACGGTTTCCCGAATGTATTGTATTTGAACTTTATTTCATCCGGCTTACAATGACAATATTTACTCAGGATGTTTCGTAACAGGTACCGGCGTCGTACAAAATGGTTCTGATGATGTTGAAATTTGTATTTATCGGCACGTTTATGTTCATCTTCAGAAAGTAGTTCTCTGGCTCCCGAAAAATCCTCTGCTTCGGATGTCATGTCTATCTTCCAAATATGCACTTGATTGTCAACTATGTCCATCGTTGTTTATTTTTGAAGTTGACACGGAGCACCTTGCCATTGGGTGCCTTCGGGAAGCGATTCGCCTTTCATTATCAATGAAAGCCCTTGTAAATAAGAATCGTCTTGCATTCTTGTGTCATACAGAATGACTGACAATGAGCCAATTGTGCAATTGTTTCCGATATTAACGTGCGACATTTTCATCACCCTGTCTTCAAACAAGTGAGTTTGAATGGTACAGAGGTAGTTAAGTGAAGAGTCGTTACCAATGCTGACCAGGTCAAATTCCGTAATTTCCGTGGTTTCCATATAAACTCTCTTGCCTATTTTACAGCCCATCAGGCGAAAATAAACAGGAGCCAGTGGAGTTCCTAAAACCATATATTCGAAAAAAGGATAAACCAAGTTCTCTGAAATTGAATTTATAAATTCATTTCTCCAAACAAAAGAGGTCCATAGCGGACGTGCATCCGGGCGATATTTTCCGATGAGAAGTTTCTTGAAAAAAACGCCAAAAATCATAGTCGATGCACTTATTAAAAGCAGGAGAACAGGAGCTTCCCACATCACACGCTGATAATTTGCCATTTCAAAAATATGGTATATATAATTGTAAAACAGTAATAACAACGACGACGATATGGCAAATGGAGTGATAATCTTAAAGAATTCGATAAGCCCGCGCAGTATAAACAAACCAAGAGTTGGCTTAAAGGTGTATTTCTCAGGAAATTGAGGGCTTTCCTGACGTTTAGGCAGGTACATGGGTGGAGAACCGAGCCACGAAGCATCTTTCATTCCGGCTTCCTCGGGCGACGACGGTGTTATGGATAATACCCCAATCAGGCATCCGTCTTCCACATTTCCACCTGTGGGAAGCACTGCACTATTCCCAACAAAAGCCCTGACGCCGATTGATGTAATACGAAATACCATGGTTCCGTTAACTACCATTGGAGGACCAATATTTACCGAATCGGCCAAAAAACTTTCTTTACCAATTTTTAATAAGTCGGTAGAAATATGGTTAACCGTCGATATTTCGGCACGTTTGCCGATTTTTGCCCCTACCAGCCGAAGCCATGGAGGAAGATACAGAGTTGCGTATAACGATTTAAACATCAGTAAACTCATGGCCATCAACGAATCGACTGTCCATTTGCGGATATACAATAAACTGTGAATGGGAATGTTTCCCGGCTTCATCCGGCCTACCAGTATCCATTTTATTGCAGCAATGCCTAAACTGAATGTCAAAATATAAACCGCCGATACGGGAAGTATATACAATAAGGTAACACCTATTCCCCAATGAATATTAATAAAATAGATTGATAACGAATACGGTACAAATAAAACAGTGGGATAAAGAAAAATTAATAACAAAGCCAAAATATGAGAAAATGCATAGCCAAAACGAGCAATAGCGTGTACTGTTTTGGGCTGGATTTTTTTAAGCGAGAGCCAGGTTTCCTCTGTGTGAATACATTTTTTTGCCGGAGAGCCCCGCCAGGTCTCCTCTGCCGGAATGGTTGTGTTTTCAGGCAACATCGATAATTCCATGAGGGCCGAGCCATTTTCCATCTGCGAGTTTCCGTTCAATAAGGCTCTCGCTCCCACAAAGCAGTTGTCGCCAACTGTTATCCGCCCAATCTTTAAAAGTCCGTTGCCCACCGAATAGCCCATCAGGTGTGCTTCCTTCGAAATACTGGACCTATTGCCCACCGTTACCATGTCGAAAGCCCGTAACCGGTCGGAACCCAGATAAACATCTTTGCCAATTTTTGCCCCCATCAAACGGTAATAAACAGCCAGAAACGACGTTCCGGCAAGGATCGTAATCGGGGTTATATCAACCATCTTCTTTACAAGCCAGAAGCGAAAATAATAGAAGCCCCATAGCGGATGCGAGCCTTCTTTGAATTTTCCGATGACCAGCCATTTGAAAGCAACAGAAAATAGTAAAAGCAATGGATAAAGCAGTAAAACACCATCCAGACACACGAAGATCAATTCTTTATAACTAATGTCTGCAAAATAATGTTTGAGTATAAACGGAACAATGGCAATGGTAGCTGCAATGCCATAGAAGAAAAGCAACGACAATGTTTGTAAAACAGCTACGGTGTAATAGGTAACCTTACTTACCCGAGCAGGCGGACTTGATGCGGGCTCAGTTTTTGAATCCTCTGTCTGCAAATTGAAAGTATCCACAAAGGCGGCCAGTTGTTTGGCTGTAGGATGCGTGTAAACATCACGAACCGAAAGCTTTTGCATCTGCGGATCTTTACGCAATTCCGAAATCATTTGCGAAGCAAAAAGCGAATGGCCGCCCAAATCAAAAAAATTATCGTTAACCTCAACAGGATTGGGATAGAAGAGTTTTTGCCACAAATCGAGGATTTTTTGTTCGGTTGCCGAACAGTCGGCATAATTCCGAAAACCCAAATCATCCTTAATAGATTTTGGTTCAGGTAATTTAGCACGATTTACCTTTCCGCTTGGCATAAGGGGCATCTCCGGAATAATTTCGAAGATGTTGGGAATCATGTAAGGCGTAAGTGTCTTTTTTAGATACTTTTTAATTTCTTCAAAATCAAACGATACCCCCTTGGATGGAACAAGGTAGGCAACCAGTAACCCAATACCGTTAAAGCCTTCTTTTATAGTAACGGCAACACTTTGAACGCCAGGATATAATAATAGCAGACATTCAATTTCTGATAATTCGATGCGAAAACCGCGCAGTTTTACCTGCGAATCGATACGTCCGAGAAATTCAATCTCACCTTGTTCGTTATACCGGCATAAATCGCCCGAACGGTAAAGCTTTTTGGGAAATACCGGGTTTATGTCAAATTTAGGAACGATAAATTTTTGGTTGGTAAGTTCCGGTAAATTAATATAGCCGTCGGAAAGGTTAAGTCCGCCAATACAGAGTTCTCCTGCAATTCCGGCAGGAAGCAGTTGCATGTTGGCATCGAGAATATAGGCTGAATAATTGATTACCGGGCTACCAATGGTTACTTTTTGCTCGGGCAAACAATCGGCATAAGTTGCGATTACTGTTGTTTCCGTTGGTCCATAAGTGTTTACTAGTCGACATGTTGGTGTTACCCAGCGTTTTACCAACTCGGTCGGGCAAACTTCACCGCCAAGGATTAACAGCCGAAGCGATGGAATACCAACATTAAGCATTGATAACAAGGTAGGTACCGTCGAAAATACGGTTATTTTATTATCGTCCAACACTTTTGAAAGTTGCGAACCCGATTGCATAATCTCACTTGTCCCGACAAAAAGGGAAGCCCCTGAGTAAAAAGCCATCCATATTTCCTCTACGGAAGCATCAAAAGCTATGGAAAAACCCTGAAAAACCTTGTCGGCCGGGGTAACTTGAAAAATATCACTCTCAGCGCGAACAAGGTTGCTCACTGCCTGATGCGAAATCCTTACTCCTTTAGGTGTTCCCGTTGTTCCTGATGTGTAAATGGCATAGGCAGTGTTTTCAGGACTTACGGAACATTCATCCGCGCTGATATTTAAAGGCGATAAACTATCTATCGTATCCCCAATTTTATCTATTTGAATATTGGGGCAAGATAGCCGATTGGTTTTATCGGTAAAATTTGAGTGAGTCAACAATACCGTAGCTTGACAGTCGTCGAGGATAAACGCTACTCTGTCCTGCGGAAAAGCGGGATCAATAGGAATATAAGCCGCGCCTGCCTTTAAGATACCCAGCATGCCAATGTACATATCGGGGGTACGGGGAAGCCAGATGCCTACAAAGTCACCACTACCAACTCCTTGCGATATCAGGTAGCGAGCCAGTTTATTGGCTTTAATGTTTAGTGTTGAATAGGTAATATTTTGATCTTCAAATAATACGGCCGAACGTTGTGGGTATTGAAAAACGGTTTGTTCAAAGAACTGGTGCAAACAGCGCGGTGTGGATAATATTGGGTCATACCTACCATTAGCCCAAGTATTTAACTGGCGAAGTTCCAGACTGTCCAAAAGTTCAATTTCTGCAACTTTTGCTAACGGTTGCTCGGTAATGGCATTCAACAGTCGACGAAAATGTGAGGTACTCTTTTGTATAGCAGTGAAGTATGGAGATTCTTCGTCGGTATAAAAACTGTATTCAATCTCATTCCCAATCTTAAAAGATGCTCCCAAATTATGGGCTTCATCGCCTGTCGATATTTTTAAATCAAATTTGTCGTAGTTTATATTATTTGTTTTCAGCCAGTTAGTGACTTGTGGGAGTTTTGCCATTTCGCCATAAATTCCAAGTATATTTTGTCCTAATAAAATATTCAATGACAATGAAATATCCCTATCCTCATTATCATCCGTCACCTGAATGTTCATTTTGCATTCGTCCGGTTCGTAACTATAACGAGATTTCAGAATTGCCGTCAATGCCGCTAGAAAGAGGGAGAGATCAAGGCTATAGCGATTACAAAATGTTTTAAGAATCGAAACGTCTTCTATACTCATAAAACCCTGAGGTTTAAGTTCAATTTTGGAAATCGGGCTGGCGGAAGACAAATTTTTCTGTTCCATATCGTATTGGAGATCGATTATTGTAATAAAATCAAACTATGGCTATCTCATAAAACATGAATATGACAATAAAATCAACAAATACTTGCTGTGTTGTCGAAATAAATTTTACTTCATTTTGCAGATTAAGACAAGTTGATTATTGTAATTTTGGAGTTTCGAAAAACTATGACAATAAGTATACAAACCACTGCCGACGGCTCGCAAACCGTTTTTTCCGATCAGTTTCAGGAAACATACCATTCTGTTAACGGCGCAATTGTAGAATCGAAGCATGTATTTATCGAAGCAGGGTTTAATACTTCAACGTTGCCGAGTATCACTGTTTTTGAGGCAGGTTTTGGTACAGGCCTCAATGCTTTGTTAACGTTGCTTGAGGCTCGAAAACGGGGCATAAACGTCGTTTATCATTCCATCGAGCTTTACCCGTTGCAACAATCCATCATCGACGGGCTCGAATATGCAGGGCTTTTATCATCCGACAGAGAGCTGTTCAGAGCATTGCACGATGCTCCGTGGAATCGGGTAACCTCAATAACCCCGTGGTTTGAACTGAAAAAAATTAAAGCTGATTTACTTGATTTTACCCCCGACGATAATTTTGATGTGATTTATTTCGATGCATTTTCGCCAAACATTCAACCCGATTTATGGAGTAAAACAGTATTCCAAAAGCTTTATGATAAGATGAATTGCAACGGAATATTAACAACTTATTGCGCTAAGGGTGTGGTTCGGCGTACTTTGCAAGAAGTAGGCTTTTCGGTTGAACGCCTTGCCGGACCTCCGGGAAAAAGGGAGATGCTGAGAGGGAAAAAGGTTATGAATATACCTGTCAGAATTTTTAAATCCTGACAGGTTTGGATAGTCAAATTTTCTAGGATTTACCTCCGAGTAGTTCAATTTCTTTCACGTTTACAACCAGCGAAGATTTGGCTCCTCCTTCTTTCGATTCGTATGCTTCGCTTGTCGGAATTCCTTCGATATAAACCTTTTGACCTTTTTTTAGGTATTCAGCTATTTTGGTGCTTTGTCCAGAGGCTTTCCATAACACTGCTTTTACCCATTCCGTCTTTTCTACTTTGTTGCCTTCAGCATCTTTATAATCCTGATTTACGGCAATCCTGAAATTAATAACTTTTCTGTTACCTGTTTCCCGAACTTCACAATCGCTGCCAAGAGCGCCTGTTAATAAAAGTTTAATCATTCTGCAAAATTTTAGTTAAACGTTGATTAATAGTTAATAACAGTGAAAAAATAACCAATTAAATTTTAATAAACAAGAAGTTCAACAAAATAAAAAGCCCAGATGGAGGTTAAATTCTGTCTGGGCTTTACCAAATTGGTAGGTTTATCGGCTATTTTAACTTTTTTAAAGTTTAAAAGAAATACTTTTTCCAGCTTCAAAGCCTTTGGGCAATACAACCTGAAATGAAGTTTTATTTCGCAAAGAATCAAATTTCCCGGGAATATTGCTGCCGGTGAATTTGCCCGAAACATTTACCGCTATTGATGCCAGTTTGTGCGTTGGATCGCTGAGGGTGATGGATCGTTCAGCTTTTGTAATGCTCAGCATGAGAATACACGGAGCATCAACGCCAATGGAGAGGCTTGAGCTAAGCTGACATTGGCCTGCTTTATAAAAGATAACCCCGGCTAATCCTTTGGCCAGATAGGTAACCGCCTGAACCGAATCGGTGTTACTGATAATCTTTATTTTTTGTGGAACGGACTGCATCAAGCTTTCATCAGCTCCCGGAATGATATAATAAGCATATCCTTCGTTTTCCGGTTTTACTCCGTGGTTAAGCCATAGGCTGAAAATGTCGGCTTTTAATTCCTTTTCCGAAAACTGGGTTGCAACGTTATGCCATATTCCTGTTTTGGTCGTATTGTCGATAGTTGCCTGACTTTTTCCGGGAAAGTAATAACCTATATTGTTGTGCAATACCCATTTAATGTTGTTAAGGTTATGTGTATCTTCGCTTAGCAATGATGTCTTTTGGCCATTATTTACCAACACGTTTCCGTTTAAAAAGCATTGATTTACCGACGTTGTAACCGGTTCGACAGCTTGAGTTTTAATTCCTGCACCAAGGCATACGATAACATCATCGAAAAAGAACCATGATTTTAGAGCTTGCAATCCGTCTCTTCGAAAATCCATGGCAGCCACGCCATTCATTCCGTCGGAAATACCACCGACAAACTCACTGTTGATGTAGTATCCGTTATATGCCAAAACGGGCAAAGGTTTACTGTCTTGAAAAGAAGTCGTGCCGGGAATTTTCTTCCAATCCCAGAATGGAAAAATATCGTCGTATTCGTTTCCGGATTGATAGACAAGCAGGGCACCGTCGCCAAGATGGTATCCCAAAAGGTTTTCGCTATTAACCGATTCGCCGCCAAGCACTCTCTTGGAGCACATTCTGACGGAAGCGTAAAAATTATTACGACGATGAACGCTCATGTCCGAAGTCCAGAAATGAGCATTACCGCTAAAATCTTTGTTTGCCTCAGCATATTGACGGGAAAAGGTATTGTCGGCAAGCGGCATTTCGCTGTATATTTCATTTAAGGTGCGGGCTTTTTCGGTTTGAGCATTGGGGAAAAGCTGGCGGCCGCAGGCACTTACATCGAGTTTACCTTTCCATAATACCCAGCGGATGCCGTTTAAGAGATAATTTCGAAGGATTTCAATTTTGGCATCGTCGAACCTAAACGGAGTTCCTTCGAACATGATAGCCCATTTAGTCATATCGGCAGCAAAGGCAAGACCATAATTGCCAAATTGTTGCTGAGGTCCGTGCTGATGAAAAGAAAAGTCGGGCTGTACACCTTCATCGAGCGATATATTTATTTCGGATTGTATGGCCTTAGCAGCTTCGTTAATCATATCAACATCACCGGTTAAAAGGCTTCGGTAAATGACATTTCCGGAAAGCCATACTTTGTTTTGTCCGGTCATGCCAATTTTTGCCCGTTCCAGAATTTTAATTCCTTTAGCCATTTCATCCTCAGTAAGTTGAGCTTGAATGAGTAGTATAATCGGACCAAGTGTTTTAGGTACACCAATTTGAGGGTACCACCAGTTGGGATTTTGAAGATCGGCATTAATCCAGTAATCGAGTGCTTTACGGATGCTTATGAACAGTGCAGGATTGTTGTAATACGAGTTGTCGGCAGATTTATAAGCGATAGCCATTTCGAGAAGCCGCGTAAGATGTTTATACGTAGGCCATTGTCCGCGCTGTTTGGAGGCGTAATCAACATCGGGCCATTGCCCGTTGTCGTTAACCGTGGCAAAGTATTCTTTTATTCTTTGAGGATTAGCCTTATCTCTTAAAATATAAGTGATTACATTTTGCTTTAAAACTTTTGTTTTTTCAGGTTCATTGGTTGATGCAAAAAGATTTAATCCTATAAGTAAGGCAAGTAATGTGAAAACTGGTTTCATTTTAGTAGATGTTAAATGCTTAATTATGATTTAGATTTAAATTTTTTCGGAGATAGTTTGGAGGAATCGTTGACTTGGAAACTTTTTTTTCAAACCATTTAACAACTGGCCAATCCATGCACAAACCGTGCATATAGTTAAAGGTAGCTTTGCGAAGCCCTTCGCCAAGGCTGTCGAGGTCGATGTTTTGCCTGTCGGTAAAGGCAATTTCGTTGTTGGCAAACCGGCCTTTGGATGAATCGGTAATTTGAGCTTTATAGTTTTCAGGGTTTAGTCCCGAGGGGCTGTGAACCGTCATGGCGTAGCGGTGCCAGAATGCCGACTGGATAAGCCCTTCGGCGAACAGTTGCCGTACAATTTCCAAGGCGTCGATGGTTTCCTGCTCGGTTTCGGTCGGGAAGCCGTACATGAGGTAGGCGTGTACCATGATTCCGCTTTGGGTAAGGTTTTGTGCCGATGCTGCAGCCTGTTCGATGGTTACGCCTTTGTTCATAAGTTTCAGTAGGCGGTTCGAAGCCACTTCAATTCCTCCCGAAACGGCGATACATCCGGCTTTGGCCATGAGTTCGCAAAGTTCGGGTGTAAAGGCTTTCTCAAAACGGACGTTTGTCCACCAGCTGATGACAAGGTTTCTTTGAATAATTTCTTCGGACAGTTCGCGCAGGACTTTGGGAGGTGCAGCTTCATCGATAAAGTGAAACCCGGTTGTTCCGGTTTGCTTTATTACAGCTTCGATGCGATCGACAAGATGTTTGGCCGCTATCGGTTCGTAGGTGCGAATATAAGGCAATGAAGTGTCGCAAAAAGCACACTTCGCCCAGTAGCAGCCGTGTGCGAGCGTAAGTTTGTTCCAACGTCCGTCGCTCCATAATTTGTGCATCGGGTTGGCTAGTTCTATCAGCGAAATGTATTTGTTCAAGGGCAGTCCCGAGTAATCCGGAGCCGCGGTTTCTTCAAAGGCTATATGGAAATTACTGTCGCCACCCATTAAAATAACCTCACCGGCCGTATTCCGGATAAATGTTTTGTGAAGAGTGCTTTCCGGTAGTTTATTTTCGAGATGTTCAGCAAGTCGGAGGAGGGCAGGTTCTCCATCATCAAAGAGAATGTAGTCAGTATAATCAAAAACGTTGGGTTCGCGGAGTTCCCTGAGTTCAGTGTTAACATACCCGCCGCCCCAGGCTATTTTAATATCCGAATAGCGTTGTTTTAAATATTGACCACATTTGAGCGCACCTAGCAAATTCCCCGGAAATGGGATGCTAAATCCAACTAAATCAGGATTAAAGCTGGTTATTTTATTGTCAAGAATATCGAGCATCAACTTATCGATGAGCGTTGACGGCGATTGCAATGTTTTTTCGAGCGGAGCAAACTCCGGAGCATACAAACACAGGTGTTCGGCATAGCGGCTGAGCTCAAAATGGGGATCGATGGTTTCGCGGATAAAATCGGTGAGGTCTTCGATGTAAAGCGTGGCGAGATGCCGGGCGCGGTCAGTGAACCCGAGTGCTCCGAATGCCCAATCTAAATCGGCCAGCGTGTTAAATCGCGAAGCTTCGGGCAGAAAGTCACCGTTGCAGATGCGTGTGGCCAGCGTAGGATCTTCGCCCCGCAGAAAACGCATCACCGGCTCGATGGTTGCCAGGTAACGTTGTTTCTGTACAAATATTTGCCGTGCATTCTTCGAAGTCTTTTGGAGAAAAGTATCTTCGGAGGCGGTAAATATCTCCTCCAAAACGCTTTTAGTAAACAGCTTATCGACAAGTTCAATGCCGAGGTCAGCCTGTTCGGTTTCATAACCTTTCGAGGTCAGAAACCCCTTTAGTACTGCCGTTGCCGGATAAGGAGTATTTAGCTGCGTGAGGGGAGGGGTAATGAGTAATATCTTCATCTACGTGTTAAAACCGAAATTATTGGCGAAATATACACGATTTCGGGGCAATATTCTAATTTTGCAAAGCTTTGATTGAATTATAAAACATACCAACAGCGTGAACGCAAAAAAAGTTAAAGTAGGACTTGTCCAGATGTCGTGCGTAGCCGATAAAGCTGCGAATATTCAAAAAACGATTGAGAAAATTAAGGTTGTTGCCGGCAATGGTGCACAGATTATTTGCTTACAGGAACTCTTCGCATCACTTTATTTTTGTGATAAAGAGGATCATGCTAATTTTTTATTGGCAGAAGCCATTCCTGGTCCCACAACTGAGGTTTTTCAACAGTTGGCAGCCGAATTGGGCGTGGTAATTATTGCTTCGTTATTCGAAAAGAGAGCTCCGGGACTTTATCACAACACCACTGCCGTTATCGATGCCGACGGAAAATACTTGGGGATGTACCGTAAAAGTCATATACCCGACGATCCCGGCTTCTTCGAAAAATTTTATTTTACCCCCGGCGACACCGGCTATAAAGTTTTTGAAACGAAATTTGCCAAAATCGGCGTATTAATATGTTGGGACCAGTGGTATCCCGAAGCAGCCCGCATCACCAGCCTCATGGGCGCCGAACTTCTGGTTTATCCTACCGCCATTGGTTGGGAACCCGACGATAAACCTGAGGTAAAAGCCGAACAATACCAGGCATGGCAAACCATCCAGCGCAGTCATGCCATCGCCAACGGAGTTCATGTGGTTTCGGTTAACCGGGTTGGGAGGGAAGCTGAAACCGATTTCTGGGGTGGCTCATTTGTTGCCAATCCTTTCGGAACGGTTCTTTACCAAGCTTCGCACGATAAGGAAGAATTGAAAGTGGAAGAAATTGACCTCGCACGAAGTGAGCATTATCGTACGGTTTGGCCTTTTCTTCGCGACCGCCGTATCGATAACTATGAGCCTATCTTAAAACGATTTATTGATTAATACGACGATTGAACAATTAGATAAGAGTTCAAAAGTTTAAAAGTTCAACGGTTGCGAATCTTTGAACCATAAACAATCTGTCGCATCTAAAAATTAACATATAAAAAAACATGAATACTCCCCAAAAATTAGGTTACCGTTTCCCTGCCGAATGGGAAAAACATGAGGCCACTTGGCTTACATACCCGTATCTTGACGATTCGTTCCCCGGAAAGCTTGATGCTATCTATCCTTCTTATATAAATTTTATTAAAATTCTGTCGTTAAGCGAAAAAGTACGAATTAACGTTCCGGATGAAGTTCAGAAACAAAAACTTATCGGTCAGTTATACAATGCAGGGGTAAATTTGTCGCAGATTGAGCTGTTCATGCACCCCAGCAACGATGTATGGTGCCGCGACCATGGACCTGCCTTCGTCATCAATCCTGATGCAAAGGACAAAAAAGCTATTGTAAACTGGGATTTCAATGCTTGGGGAGGTAAATATCCATCTGAATTTGACAACCAGATTCCCGATAAGATTGCTGCTCATTTTAAATTGCCCGTTTTTCATCCCGGCATTGTGATGGAAGGCGGATCGGTGGAGTTTAATGGCAATGGCACAATTCTTACATCAACAGCCTGTTTATTAAACAATAATCGCAATGCTCATCTTTCGAAAGGGCATATCGAAGAGTATCTTTGTCAATATTATGGCGCCGAACAAATCCTCTGGTTGGGAGATGGCATTGCCGGAGATGATACCGACGGCCATATCGACGACATTACTCGTTTTGTAAATAATGACACCGTAGTCACAGCCGTCGAAACTAATGAGTACGACGAAAACTACCTCCCCTTACTGGATAACCTCAATGAACTCAAAAAAATGCGGCTGCTTGATGATAAACAATTAAACATCATCGAATTGCCCATGCCGAACCCGCAATATTGGGAAGGACGCCGTCTTCCGGCTTCGTATGCCAACTTTTATATTGCCAACGAAACCGTTATCGTTCCTACGTTCCGTTGCATTCAGGACGAAGTTGCACTCGACATCCTTGCCAAAGTATTTCCCGACAGGGATATAATTGGAATTGATTCGGTGGACATTGTCTGGGGATTCGGAAGTTTCCATTGCCTGAGTCAACAGGAGCCGCTGGTATAATCTGAAAAAAATATTCACATAAAAACGCTACGTTTTCCGAATCTGGGAAATGTGGCGTTTTTAATTTATGGGTAATGTGTTTTAAATGAAGTTTTTGTGATATGTATGGTTTTCGAATCGTAAAATTGTGTTAATAGAAGGTTATTTGTTTATTGTTTGCAAAATAACAATAATATTTAGTAGTTTTGAACGTTGTTTTTGCGTGCTTGTATAACGCATTGATTAATAATAGTATTCATATTTTTAGCAGTTACTGAAACGGAGTTTTTGACTAAACTTAACAATCAGGAATGCTTTTTGGACTTTCGGACATTTATTAATTTTTTATAATACATATACAGAATGAAACCAAATTATATTGAACACATTGGTATTGCAGTAACAAACCTCGAAGAAGCCAAAGCTTATTACGAAAAAGTTTTAGGATTAGAATGTTATGCCGTTGAAGAAGTTGCAGATCAGAAAGTGAAAACAGCATTCTTTATGGTTGGCCAAACTAAAATTGAATTGTTGGAATCTACCGATCCCGAAGGTCCTATCGGTAAGTTTATTGAGAAAAAAGGAGCTGGTATTCACCACATTGCTTATGCTTTTGACGATGTTAACACTGCCCTTAAAGATGCCGAAGGCAATGGCGTAGCTCTTATCGACAAAACTTCGCGCAAAGGTGCCGAAGGTCTGAATATTGGGTTTTTGCACCCAAAATCGACCTATGGCGTTTTGACAGAGTTCTGCAGCAAATAATCAACTAAAGGTCAACCTATCTCAATCTCATATAAAATGAGTACAAATCAGCAAAAAATAGAACATCTCCACGACCTGCGTAAACAGGCTTTATTGGGTGGTGGTCAGAAAAGAATAGACTCGCAGCACAAAAAAGGCAAACTTACTGCCCGCGAACGCATTGACCTTCTGCTTGACGAAGGTAGTTTTGAAGAGTTTGATATGTTCGTAACTCATCGCTGTACCGATTTTGGTCTGAAAAACGAACAATATCTCTCCGACGGTGTAGTTACCGGGTGCGGTACTATCGACGGTCGTTTGGTTTATGTTTTCTCGCAAGATTTTACCGTATTCGGAGGTTCGCTTTCCGAAACCTTTGCAGGTAAAATTTGCAAGATTATGGACATGGCCATGAACCAGGGAGCACCTGTAATTGGTATCAACGACAGTGGTGGAGCTCGTATCCAAGAAGGGGTTAAGAGCCTTGCCGGTTATGCCGATATCTTTCAGCGTAACATCATGGCATCGGGCGTGATTCCGCAAATTTCGGCTATTTTCGGACCTTGTGCCGGTGGTGCTGTTTATTCTCCGGCCTTAACCGACTTTAACATCATGACCCGCGATCAGAGTTACATGTTTGTAACCGGTCCAAAGGTTGTAAAATCGGTAACCGGAGAAGAAGTATCGGTTGAAGACCTTGGTGGTGCTTCGGTACACGCTTCAAAATCGGGTGTTGCCCATTTTGTTGCCGATAACGAAGAAGAAGGAATACTGCTTACTCGTAAACTCTTAGGATTTTTACCACAAAATAACCTCGAAGATGCTCCGCTCGGTCCTATGGACGATCCTATCGACAGGATTGACGATGCTTTAAACGAGATTATTCCGGAGAATGCAAACAAACCTTACGATGTTAAGGATGTTATTCATTCCATCGTTGACAATAGCGACATATTGGAAGTACATGGTGATTATGCTAAGAATATAGTAACCTGCTTTGCACGTTTTAACGGAATGTCGGTTGGTATTGTAGCAAATCAGCCTAAGTTTATGGCAGGAGTGCTTGATATTAATGCTTCGCGTAAAGCTGCCCGCTTTGTTCGTTTCTGTGATGCATTCAATATTCCCATCCTTACGTTGGTTGACGTACCTGGGTTCTTACCCGGTACCGATCAGGAATATGGTGGAATCATTATTCATGGCGCTAAATTGCTGTTTGCTTATGGCGAAGCAACCGTACCTAAAGTAACCGTTATCCTGCGCAAAGCTTACGGTGGTGCTTACGATGTAATGAGCTCGAAGCATTTACGTGGCGACTTCAACTACGCTTGGCCAAACGCCGAGATTGCAGTTATGGGTGCCAAAGGTGCTATTGAGGTACTTTATGGCAGTGAAATTGCAAAACTTACCGATGAACAGGCTAAAGCTGATCTTACAGCTACTCGTGAAGAAGAATATCGCGAGAAGTTTGCTAATCCTTATGTTGCCGCCAAATTTGGCTACATCGACGATGTTATCGAACCAAATACTACCCGCTACAGGGTTATCAGAGCATTCCAGAGCTTACAAACGAAAAAGGTTTCCAATCCGCCTAAAAAGCATTCGAACCTTCCGTTGTAAGATCATTTGATAAAGCAAAAGAGGTTATTCTGCAAAGAATAGCCTCTTTTCGTTTTATACCGGTTATCGGGAAATTAATTTGCTTCGGTGTACTTTTTAAAATTGTCAAGAATAGATTGCCAGCCGGCTTGTTGCATTTCGAATGGATTGATGTCTTCGGCGTCAAAAGTTTCAACAATTTGCGTTTGCTCATCGTCAGGCTGAGAAAAAGTAATTCGTACTTTTCTGCCATCAAGAATGGTGTATTCAATCAATTTGTGTTCCCGGATGTTCGTATAAACACCTTCAAAGTCGAAACTCATGCTGCCATCTTTGGCTGCCATGGTGGTTTTGAATTTGCCGTTTATGTTCAGGTCATTTTCGGCGTAAGGAGCATGCCAGTCGTCTGAGGCATTGCACCATTGAGTGATATGGGTCGGTTTTGTCCAATAATCCCATACTTTTGCCATCGGAGCATTAACGGTAACTTCTACGGTTATAACAATTTTATTATCCGTCTCCATTGTTTTCCGGTTTATTGTTGAAAGAATAAAACGTCTTTATGGAGTAAAATGTTCAGTGGAATGACGGCATGCTTAATACTTTTTCCAATACCTGAATCCTATTCGTAAAACCGGGGCAAGGTCAACATTGGGGATATGGTATTGCTCCTTGTCGAAGTTAAGAGTGTTATCTTTCCGTAAATAAATATGAAATCCCGGCTGTATGTAAAATCTGTGACCAATGAAGAACTGATAACTGATGCCTCCGCCAAAATCCGTGCTGTGGATGTCCTTTTTAATCCCTGTACTTTTTTGTTCAATACCGAATGTGTGCAGTTCCAGATAAGTATATGCTTCGAGGTTTTTCCAAATATTATAACCAAAAAAGACTCCAGGCGAAGTTTGGTAATACCTTTTAAATCCGGCCGATGAATTATTTATTCCGGCAGGTTCGGCATCATAATTACCCCCGTTAATAACACTTATTCGAATCCTGAATTTTTCGTAACGGTAACATGCTGCAAAATGAAAACCTCCGGTTAAAAACATCGGAACAAGGCTTTCAAGTTCCAAGGCATGTTTTACTTCATAATTGTGAGGGGGTGGTTTTTTTATGGAGTTTTTAGCTGTGTCAGTTTGGGCAAATGCCCAGAATTTTGCTAAACAGAGAATTAAAATGATAATCGTACCTTTTTTCATTTCTACTGAATTTTATTGTTGATTATTGACAAAATTCAGAATTTGAAAATTGGGTTTACTCCGCATTTGTTACCAAATACAAACGCCATTCAACCTTTACGTATGCGGCTTAACGATTTTGGAGCTATTCCGAGGTAATTTGCAATATGGTAAAGCGGTACTTTCTGGAATATTTGCGGATATTCGCATAATAGCTTTTCGTATCGTTCGCTGGCCGATAACGTTTGTAAATCGATGCTTTGCTGCGCAATCTTTACAAAGGCCTGTTCTATAAGTATCCGTCCCAGTTTTTCGAGCTTTGGGATTAAACTGTAACATTTATTTAGGTTATCATTCGAAATGACGAATAGTTCGGAGTCCTCGATTGCTTTAATATTTAAAAACGACGGCGAATTATTTAACCGGCTTCGGTTATCGGTGACCCAATCGCCGGCAAATGCAAAATCAGTTGTTGTCTCTTTTCCGTTTTCTAACGATTTGTAATAAATCAATGTTCCTTTGGTAATGAATGCTACTGAATCGCAGATTTGTCCTTCCTTTAGAAAATAGTTGTTTTTATTCAGTGTTTTAGGTTCCAAATACTCGAGTAGCTGAAACCATTCTGCATCGTCGAGCAAAACAATTGAACTTATTAACTTCCTAAGTAAATCGGCATCCATATTTTTGTGAAGTAATTGGGTTAATACACTTCTGTAATTTTTAATCGTTTAATAATCAATAGACACGTTGTTTCTTTTCAACGTAACGCATATGTTTTGTTGAGGAGTGTTGGTATGCCTACATGTTATGAGCCGGTTATTATCTTATCAATTGTGCTAATTAATTTATCAATATGAAATTCTTCAATAATGAGCGGAGGCATAAATCGAAGAACATTGTCTTTTTGTCCCACCAACATCCCGTGGTCAATTAATTGTAAATAAATGTTTTCAGTATTAATGCAAGAATGAAATACTAAGGAAATCATTAATCCTCTTGCGCGAATTTCATAAATTTTTTCCTTATGATTAGCTTGTAATTTAAGAAGGTGCTCGTTAAAATACTGTCCTGTTTTGTAACTCTTTTCGATTAGTCTATCATTGTCGAAAATGCTGATTACTTCTAATCCAACGGCACATCCCAGAGGATCATTTTGATGAGACTGGGCATATCTAAACGGTGAGCCATCAAAAAGATCTGCAATTTCTTTGGTTATAGAAACGCCACTTATCGGATAACCATTACCAAGTCCCTTTCCCACAGATACTATATCAGGTTTATAATCATAATGCTGAAATCCAAACCATTTTCCAGTTCGTCCAAATCCGGTTGTAACTTCGTTGGCGATTAATAAACCTCCATTTTGTTTGATTGCCGAAGCTATTGAGCTGATGAATTTATTTGTTGGATATTTTATTAATCCCCAGGCATTACCCGGTTCAAAAATAAATGCTGCAATTTCTTGAAAATTGATTTGAGAAATTGAATCGATATTGTCTGTAGAAATGCTTTCTAAATTTGAATTGTCGGGAGAAATTTGTCCATGCCCGTAAGCTGACAAAAAGGAACAATCCATTTTTAGGATCTTATTGCGCCTTGTTAAGTTTTTAGCTATTGTTATTGCCAGGTTAACGGCCTCTGAACCGGAATTCAGGAAAGTTGATTTTCCATCTTTAAATGAGAGCTTTTCCAATAATTTATTTGATAATTCCTCAGATTGAATATTTCTAAATCTCAGGCCATCGTGAATCAATAATTCAGATTGATTTTTGAGAATCTGGCTTATCCTTTCATTTGAATGACCAAGATTTGCTGCCCAATCGCCCGATTCAAAATCAATGTATTGTTTATTGTTTGAATCGTATATATAGCAATCTTTTGCTTTTATAATAACTTTATCAGTCTGTTTATATAACGGAATAATCGAACTTGTCATTTTTTTAAATCGTGGGTGTGAGCTTTTATTTTAAAACAAATTTACAATGGACTAGCGCTAGTTAAGTAACCTTTTTCTGTAACCAATAACTTTATCAGTCCCATATCCAAGAGATTCGTATAATTTATGTGCTCCTTCTCTATGCTCACTTGATACAAACAAAATCATGTTACACTTTTGAGATTTTGCATAGTCTTCAATTTCCATTATTAGTCGTTTTGCAACTCCCTTTCTTCTATGAGAGTTTAAAACTGCAACATCTTCTAATACCATAAAAGGTGTGCATTTTCCTATTAGTTCGTTGCAAATCACGCCTAAAACCGATCCCACAACTTTTTCACTATCCTTTGCACACAATATGGTATGATTTGAATCATTTTTTATTTTATCAAATGTCTCAACCATTTTTTCGTACTCAGTATTACCTCCAAAAGCATCTTCATATAATTCTTTAAGTCCTTTTAGATCCTCAAATGCTAATTTATTAATTGTTATCATTCTCTTTTGTTATCAGTGTTTTTGCTAGTTTATAGCATGTTATTGTCAATTAAGTCTAAAATCGTATATTTTTTATTTTCTAAACTGTATTTTAAGACAGTTTCAATAATTGTTTTAACGCCATTTGCATAAGAGTCATGCCCTAGGACTTTAGTCTCTATGGTTACTTCGTCGTTACCGTCTTTAATTACAATTTTGTGATAGGCATGCTTATCTAAATACTCTTTTGGAATTCCAATTTTATTTAGTTGAATCTCAGAGTCTCTTATTGATACTATTTGGTCGAGTGGAAATTTTAATGAATTGGCAAAAGCATATGCTGTTCCAGGTTCTGTCTTTTTTGTTGATTGATGAGATTCGGTGATTGAAATCGCATAATTTTCAAAATATTTGCCGTTTACTTTTATAATATTTAGTGTTTTTAATAATAATATTGAAGTATTGGGGCAAATAATAAGTGGAAAATCGGGTTCCATTTTTTCTGTTTCCAATCCGGTAGAAAGTTCTATAAATACAGACTTTGTTCTTGTACAGAATTCAAAACACTCCTTTAATTGTCGTCCTGAACCAGCGTGTACTATTATTGCCTTTTCATTGAGGGGTTGGTATTGCGACTCCCATTTTAAAATTTCACAAGATTGAAGTGATAAATTAGATGTTAATATTGCATTTGCCAACTTTCCGGAGCCTACAATAAATATTTTCATTCTTTCTATTTTGTATTATGTTCAATTTTCGGTACAAATTATTTAATATTCTTTGTCATAAGTTTTTTACCGTATTCTTTACACTATTAGTAACCCGTATCTGAATTGAATCATTTTCTATACTAGTGACATTACTTTTGCAATTAGTAAAATAAACATAATGCCCATAATCTCTAAAACGATATACTTTACATCCATCATGCTCAAATAAATACTCAACCTCGTAGGTTTTATTATTATTGGGAGGCATTATAGAAATAGGTTTCTGTATAATACATGAAGAAATATTAATAATAACTAGAATTAGTATTGACCATTTAATTAAAGCTTTCATAACTTTTTTAATTTTAATATATTAAACATTTCTAAGCTACTCTGTGGGCTAATCTTCACTTATTGCTTGTTTTAATAAATCTTCAACTTGCGAATTTCCAATAAGAATCCCGACAATAAGAAGTAATTATAAAATTGGCAATGCTTCAATGGCTTCGCAATTTTTTTTCATGAGCGATAGTGAGTAAATGCCGCTAAGTAAGGCTGTCTGCGATTATCAAACGTTTTTATTATCTATCACTCATTGCTTGTAGACTCAAAAGAATAGTCTCCTTCCGCAATCCTAAATAGAACGTGCCCGTCCTCTATTCCGTAATATTTTAAGATTACTTTATTATTGATTTTTCGCCCATTTTTCCAAATGGGTTTATTGTTGAGTTTAATTGTTGAAGCTTTTTCTGTCGGAATACCAATTATTGCTTCGGTTGTTTTGGGTATGGATACCGTAAGCTTAAAATTATTGGCTGAATTTTCAAAACTGCTTTTGATGACTCCTTTTACAGATTGAATCGTTGCAGAGGCTTGTTTTACTGAACCCGGATTGGGAACAATTTTAAATGATTTATAACCCGGTTCAACAGGTTCAATTCCGCACATATATTGAGACAATATTGTCAGTGCACCTCCACTCCATGCATGGTTGGTAGTGCCACCTCCATAACCCAATTTGCCTATACCCCAACCTTCAAAAAGAGTTGCATAATCAGGATCGTTAACCATGCCTCCAAATCGCTTTTTCATTCGTTCAATTGCAAAATCAACATAGCCCATTTTAAACAAAGCTTCTAATACATATTTTTCCATGTAAGGACTTGCATGTTCTTCAGTCCTGAATGTTTCCAAAAGTTTTGGATACTTATCTTTATCAGCAATACCTGCTACCACAGCAAGTGCCTGGCATCTGTCGTCTGTTTTTTCTTTATAGGCTGGGTGACGATAAGCTGCGCCATTCCAGAAATCAGTGTTAAGCGCATTTTTAATTTTTTCCATCAATTGCCGGTATTCCGAAGCTTCTTCCTTTAGATTCAAGTTTTCTGCCATATTTGCTGCTCCTTTTAAGGCCAGATAATAAAATTCGTTTGTAATAAGTTCCATATCTATATTATCGCCCCAGTCGCCCCATGGCCATCCGCCCCGTCGGACTTTAACAGCGCCATTATCGTTAAACTTCCAAAGCTTCAAATATTTTTTTACACCATTATATAAGTCTGATATAGTTTGAACATCACCGGTGTTTAAATAATAGTTCCAAAAGCCGTAGTATCCTACGCCTGTAAGCATCTGAACAGGTAATTCATAACCCCAGTTTACGGCAGGTATCGGACTGAACAAGGTACTATCCGATCGTTGCCAATTTATTAACTCGTACATTCCTTTTTTGAGCAACAAATGGCTTTTAGTGTCAAGCGCATAAAATGATTCTCCAGACTCATTAACTTCATCACCCCACCATTGCGCACGTTCACGGTCGGGGCAATCCATATAATTATCGCGCATGGTAACATAAAGAGTGCGCAGCGCTTTTTGCCATATTTTATTAAGAAACTCGTCTGAGCTGGTAAAACTTCCGGCAAAATCAGTATTATACCCGGTTTCACGGTATTTAAGGTCTAATACTTTAACACCTGCGGGAATTTTATAAATTACGCTGTGTCCATTCATCCAACCGTAGCTTTCGTAGTCCTGAACACCTTTATGGGACACATATTGAGCGTAAACATTAGGTTCGCCTCCACCCATAAAGTTTTCGGTTTTTATTTCAATTACCTTACCATCTTCGGGTGTTTCAATTTTAAGATATGGCGTTATTTGCAAATTAGAGGGTAATGTGCAGGTAATTGTTGTATCGTTGTTACATTGAAGCGGAAAAACCGGAGTATGAACATACGACACAAGTTTGGAGTCTTTCCACTGAGGAATAGGACGGAGTATTAGGTTATTCCAGGGTGACATAGGTGGCAATCCGAGTACTTTAGCATCTTTCCATCGTTGAACCGGGTAGTCATTGGCATACCATATTCCTAAATCTTTTGTGGCGTCGTATCTTATGCTCGATTCTGGCAGCCGCGAATTGGGTAAAGGTGGAGGGCAGGTTTGATAAGCTTCATTCTTCATTACTTTCCATGAAGCATCCGTTAGTATCTTGATTTCCGGAGATATACATTCAAACAAGAACCCGAATTTTCCACTGTTGACATGAGAAAAACCATCTTTTCCGAAATACCAGCCCAATACAGATATATTATTGGAGCCTTTAGTCAGATAACGCGCTATATCAACCACGTCGTAATAAGAATCTTTAGGGCTGGGTCCTCGTTTTAAACCGCCTTCAAACACTACCATTTTACCATTAATCCACAACCAGTATTTACTGTCTATGGCTATTTTTGCCAATGCTTTTGCTGGAACTTTTTCCAATAAAAAATCTTTTCGAAAACAATACCAGGAGTTATTTTCATTCTGGCAGTCAGGCTCAGTAATCCATTTTGCTTGCCAAATATCCTGAGCGTTCAAAAAACTTACTTGAAAAAATAGAATAAAAAATAAAGTTAGCTTATACATAGTTTGTAGTTTGTTTTAAAATGTTTGGTAACGTTGCCGGCTATACCCTGGACAGGAGTCGAAAGCATTGAACTATCAACCGGGGGACAAATATAAGTAATAACGCTTAACACCGTATTCTTTGGGTTACCGGCCATTTACGATTGGGGGGGCGTTGTTATTATTTTTCTTTTTTATTCAAGAATCGTTCAATCATAGGAACAACAAAGTCGGTTTCCTTAAAATCAGATTTCAGTGTTGTTATTTCTCCAATGTATTCACCATGTCCACCTGGAATTATTGCTAATTCCGAATTAGAGATTAGCCGGTGCATTTCAATGGCGTGTTCCGGGGTAATTATATCCTTGTCCCCTATTATAATTAAGGCGGGTGCTTTAATAGACTTAATTTTTTCGTCGGGGATGTCTTTAAAATTTACCATTCTTTTGACATCTTTGGCGAACATCACTTGCAAACCATCAGGGTTTGGTGAAACCTTCTTATAAGCTTCTTTCAACTGCTCTGGCATATTTTCCCATCTTGCTTGTTTCATAAATTCCCAAAATTGTTTAGGAATTCCATTGTGTTTGGAAAGTGCAGAGCCTAAAATGATTTTGTCAACTATTTCGGGGTGGCGAATGGCAATCTGTAAAGTAGTTGTGCCGCCGTTACTGAAACCAAAAAAGTCAGCTTTGCCAATTTTTAGGTTTTTGAGAAGTGTAGCTATATCGTCTGCATCTTGTTCAAATGACAGGTCTGTATTTCTATCACTTGTACGTCCGTGAGCCTGCAATTCAACGGCTAACACTTTTCTGTTTTTTGCGAATAATGGAATAACTTTTTCAAAGCTTGACTGAATAGTTGAGCCTCCACCGTGAATTAGGACAAGAAGTTTACCTTGTCCATAAATTTCATAGTACATTTTCAGACCATTTACCTCGGAATAGCCACATTTGAAATTAAAGCTGTCTGTTGATTTCTCCATTTTACTGGTTGTTGTATTTTTTCCTTTTTCGTTGCACGAAGTCAAAGCTAAAAAAGACAAAATCAAAAATGTGATTGTTTGTTTCATTTTTTATATTTTTAATCGTGGGTGAGAGGTACTCCGGTAGTCTTTGGGCTACCGGCCATCTACCATTGAGTGCTGTCCTTCTTCTTTATCTTCAAAATTAATCGATTTTTTCAATCGAAGTGTTGCTTTGGCATTAATCATTAAACAGTTTCTTTTGAGTTTTGAGCCAGTTTAAACTGAGGAATATACTTCGCATACATAATAACTGCCACCATTACAATAAATGTTGCTGTTGCATACAACATACCCGGGCTATAAAAATAGATGGTAGCTGCACCCAATGGAATAAGCATATTATTTGCCGACTGCAAACTTTGGTTCACGCCCTGTAGTTTTCCCTGTTTGCTTTCGTTAATTGATTGCGATAATTTTCCGTTGTACGTTGGGTCGAATAAACCTTCGCCAGAGATTATAAATATTACAGCCAGCGAAATAATAATAACCGAATGTATATATATGCCTGCCAGAATTAATCCCAGGCCAATGCCAAAACCAATTAAACCAGCTATTCCAATACTTCTTTCGTTAATATGTTTCAATAACCAGGGCAATAACAATGCACGTGAAATAATCTCGCAAACACCAACTAACGTTAGTATACTGCCTATAAATACCGGCCCCCATTTATAAATATCTTTCAGGAAAATGATAAAATTAAACTGAAAAATACCGAGGCCTGCATAAAAAAGTGCACCCAGCATGAGGAGTAGTTTAACTTCGTTTAGGCTGAATATATCTTTAAAATGTGAAAAGGTATTGAAACTGTCCAGCGTTAAATGTTTCGTTCTCTTTTCGGGAGCCAACGATTCGGGCAACAGAAAATATACTGCCAAACCGGAAAGGAAGATTAATCCGGCAGTAACAAAGAAAGGCAACGCAAGAGCAATGCTTCCCAACAATCCGCCCAATGCAGGACCTCCTATTTTTCCTATTCCCATAACAGAACCAATATAACCAAACCATTTGGTCCGTTCCCCAGGTTCGGTGCTGTCAGATACATATGCAAACAGTGTACTAATATTTCCGGCTGTAAGCCCGTCGATAATACGCCCAAGGAAAAGTATCCAAAGTGCTCCCCCTATTCCAAACAAAACATAGCCGACAACAGAGCCCAGGAGGCTGATGATAAGAATGTTTTTTCGTCCATACCTGTCGCTTAATGCCCCAAAAACAGGAGCAGCAAAAAACGTACAGGCAGCAAATACCGACATTAGCGCGCTCATACCCACCACAACCTGTTGGGAGGGAAGATATTTACCTACTAAAAACGGGAGAAGAGGCAGTACAACCGACATCCCAATAGAATTCAACAACACAATCCCTACAATAATCCCCAAGGTGATTTTTTTCGTTTTCATTTTTATTCAATTATTAAAGAGCCAAGGATCAAGAGTCAAGACTTTAAAATATATTATCTTGATACTTGCTCCTAATTTGACAGTGCAAATCTATCGAGCGTTTTAAAGGTAAAATAGCTACATTTATCCTAAAAATAGTCGTAAAAGACTTTGCATGGAAAACGATAAACTGCAAACAGTACCGAATGTCCTAAAAAGACTTGCTCTTTTATTAGGGACGGAAGTAAAAAACAAAAGATTAGAAATCCCCGAAAAATTTGGTAAGGGTTATTGCGCCGGATTTGTTTTTAATGAACATATCCGAATGCTAATCAGTAATTATGAGCTAAATGAGGATTTGGAGGTTGAAAACCCGGAAATCAATGCTTCTAAGAGGATGATATTTTTTAAGTTTCAAAACATTTTCCCTACAACAGAAATAATATCAACGGGAAAGCATTTAATGAAAATGCCTTCCGTTTTAATTGCAACCAGCCGTATGAATACCGACGACGTTATTTCAATCCATACGAATACTGCGACTATTAATGTAGAAGTGGATGCAGGCTATTTGAACGGCCTGTTTGACTTGTCCGGAAAATCGCCGGTGCTGCAAAGCCTGTTGCAGAATACCCAGCCTTTACTGTTCGAACAACTGATTTACCCTTCTTTACAGAAAATTGTGGATGAAATTGTGACGGAACCTGTGGCTGAAACTTTTGAACTGTTTTTTCTGAGAATTAAGGCCGAAGAACTGGTTTGCAGGCTATTAATGGAATTGGAAAAGCGGGATGAAAAACATCTTGTTGCTTTAAATATTCATGATATACAAAACCTTTACAAAGTAAAAGAGCAAATGCTCGAACATCTGGAAATTCCGCCAGTTATTAGCGAATTGGCAGTTTGTGCTAATATGAGTCCCTCCAAACTAAAACGGTTATTTAAACAAATTTTCGGCAACAGCATTTTTAGTTATTATCAGGAATTCAGGATGAAAGAAGCCGCACGTTTGTTGAAAGAAGAAAAGCTATCTGTTTCAGAGGTGGGTTATCAACTGGGCTTTACTAACCTAAGCCATTTCTCAAGAGTCTTTGCAGAATATATCGGAATAAAGCCGAAACAATATAGTCGGTCTTGAAATTAAAAATATCACCGACTTTCGGGCTGTTTAATTTCTTCTTAAGATCCAATAGTACCTGTCTTAACTTTTCCAGCTCGCTTGTAATTGGCAATAATAACTCCACTTGGTGTAACAATACTCTCTATTAATGTAAATGCTGCCGGAATCGCTCCATTGTCAAAAAGTTTTTTCCCCTTACCTAAAGTCAAAGGGTGAATTTTGAGTCTGAGTTCGTCTACAAGGTCATTTTTAAGCAGCAGCTGAACGAGCTCACCGCTTCCCCAAACTTGGATGTCTGCGCCTTTTGAGTTTTTGAGTTTTTTGATATCTGCCAGATTTTTTATTACTACTGAATTTTCCCACCCGGCAACTATCGGGTCCGACTTTTTCATGCTTTTAGAAAACACGTATTTTGCGCCTTCATTAATACCCGGCCAAAGCTCTCCATGTTCGGGCCAGTAGTCGGCCCAAATCTCAAATGTTTTTCTGCCCAAGAGATAATCTGCAGGTTTCAGCTCGTTTTGCACCACCTTATCATAAACTTCGTCAGAATACGGTGCCACCCAACCGCCATATTTGAAACCACCTGATGGATCTTCTTTAGGTCCACTGGGTGCCTGCATGACTCCATCCAATGTGATCATTGATAAAACAATTATTTTCCGCATATTATTTTACCTCCCCTTATAATGTATTCTTTAAAAGCTTCTTCAAAATCGCTTTTGTTACGATACAAATCTTACTACTAGCGCAGTCTAAATGCGACAATATTAGAGGCTGAATACATAAATTTCCGTCAGGATTCACTGACAGGCTAGTCTACTTAATTGTACGCCGTTTTTATTTCAATCAATAATAAATGGAGGACATATCCAAAAAAGAATATTTTCTCTCGAAAATGCTCCATCAACATTTCCACCGTAGCTACAGTCTACTCTTTGAAAATAGAAATAATCATTAGCTTTATTGTTAACTACTAATTCGAAATTTCTTTTTTTAATTATTTCACAAGTTACATCTTTCAGGATTTTTATTGTTAGATTTCTTTCTCCTAAACGAGTAGAATCAAAGATGCTTGTATGGTCAATCGTATCAAAATTTGTCCATATTTTATTAAATGTAAGATCATTCCTTTTAGTTAAATATGAAATCGCAATCTTATACAATTTAACATAGTCATCAACAAGGGAATCCAAATCGGACTTTAAAATATTAATTAACTCATTTTTATTTACTTTCAAGATGTAATTCTTTTCAATAAATTTAATGAAAGGTCCATGAATCTTATTAATCCGTATATAATCAATATTTTTTTCATGTTGTTTTAATGTATCACAAACTAAATAATTCTGTCCATATGATTCAATAATACAAACTAAAAATACGGTTAAAAGGAAGCAATTTTTCATGATTCAATCTTTTTGTTTGAGATGTTTCTAAAATGGACTACAACGATTTCTACAATCGGAACTACGACGATTGAATCAGCTTTAGTTATAGCTATATTGTTTTCCTGGTTCATTTTGTTTTGTAATTGCCCTTTTCTCATAAGCAGATTATTCTGCCAACAATGTTCCTGTCTTAATCTCAATTCCTTTATCTTTTAATATAGCAATTACTTTTTCAATATCTTCGTATACAAATCCAACAGCTGATTTTCTATCTTTTATATGCACAAGAAGCACATTTGGATTTTTCTTTTTATTGATTCCGGCTGGGAAATGATATTTATTGCGACCTGTTCCCCAGAAATTTCTGTTTTTATCAATGCTGTTATCCCATTTATGTACTCTTACAAATTCAATGTCTGAAAGGTTAATATTATTCTTAAAATACAGTCCTACTAAAAATTGGATGAAAAGGAATCCTAGTGCAATCCCAATTAGCGTAGATACTGTAAATAAGATACCGCCTTTTTCGAATAGCAAAGAAGTTGTAAATGTTGAAGCGTAAATAATCAAGAAAAGGGAAAAAGTATTGTTTTTAAACTTGATTTGATTGTTATCAATTTCGAAAGTACGGTCTTTGTAGATCATATTTTAAAATTTTATGGTTTTGGTTTCTTTTTATTTAATAACCTTTGCGCAGCTAAATTTAGTTTAGCAAAGAGGGATTATTTTAGCAATCTGTTAATTTCATTTATTATTACGTGCTCAGAACTTGGTCTTGGAGCAGCATAGTTAACAACTTCTCCATCTTTACCTATCAGAATATAGGTTGGATAACCTTTAACACGAAAGTTTTGGCTCAATATGTTAAATTCATCTTCATTCAATAAATAATTTTCTCCTTCAATTTTTTCATCGGTTATTACTTTTTGCCATGTTGCCCTTTCGGATTTTACACAAAAATTTATGAAAACAATATTTTTATTTTTGAGCTCTGCATGTAATGTTTTTGCAAATGGAATTTCCTGTTTGCATGGTTCACACCATGTTGCCCAGAAGTCAACATAAATTATTTTCCCGAAATGTTTCTTAAAGTATTTTTCGGTAATCGATTTTGAATATTCAGCTGTTTGGTTTTGGATTCTTGTTTCCTTTTCTGATACCATAACCTGTTTTCTATTGGGCGATATGCTCTTCAAATAATTGAGGATAGACTTATTTGAAAAGAAGTCATTATATAAGTTCCATTCCTTATCTGTCGGAGAAAAATCCTTTTCAAAATAATAATGCGCTATTTGTTGAGCTAAGACAAAGTCTCTTCCTATACCTTTGGGTAACTCTGAACAATGGTTAAGTATTGATTTCATTACAAATCTGTTCCTTAACTCATATTCCTGTATTATTTTATCCTTATTGGAATTAAACTTTTTGAATTCGGCAGATTGAAATACAGTTGTATCACCATTATATACACCTGCAATAAGTCTCAGTTCTTCTTCTGAAAAAAGATTAAAGGATTTGTAGAAGTTGATTCTATCGGCTGTAGAAGATGTTTTTGTTTTATCCATTACCTCTCCAATATTTGCAATATAATCAATGTATTCCCGAACCATGTAACCATTGTTTGAGTTTATTGGATATTCCGCAAATATTTTTGAGTAAAAATCTTTTGGTAATGAATCTCTAGGAACAGGTTGTTTACCTCTATAATCATAACGGATGTTTATCCAAGCCTTCGCAGTTTCATACCGGATATTATTTTGTAAGATTTCAACAGTAGAACTCTTAAGTGGATGGTTTACCTGATAAGACTTAAGAAATGACAATTTTTTCCGCTCAAGATCTTTTAGTATTTCCACATATTCTGCAATTGTATAATTTTGATTGTGAGCCGAACGTGCTTTTTCTATTTCTGATTCTAATTGATTATAAAGTGCTGTTTTAAACGAAGCAAGTTCATCGTTAATTGAATTTTCCGAATTGTTGAATTCTAACTTATCGTTTTTTATAAGAACATCGTATGATTTTAGAGGTTCCGTATAAATATCATACCTTTTCTTTTGGATGTTTAAGCTTACACAACCATATACTTCGTGAATCGCATCAAATTTAATTTGAAAAGACCCTGCACTATCAATTGCAAACACTTCGTCCTTAGGAGAGCGGGTAACTGCATCAAAGTACGTTAGTCTGCCCGTCTTAAAATCAGAAGTATAGTTTTCAATCCAGCCTTTTATATTAACAGGCTTTGCGATAAATTCCTTGAATGCTATTTTTTGAGAAGAAGCTTGAAAAGAAACACTAAATGAGATTATTAAAAGTAAAAATATTCTTAATGATTTTATCATAGTTCTATTATAATGGAATGTACATTCTTTTAATTTGGCCATAACATTTTATCAATCGCAACTACTTACGATTAAATCTGCTTTAGTTATCAGCTATTTCTGTATTGGGGTTTGTAATGTACTTTAGCATTAATTCCGAATCGAACCCGTTGGCATGTTTTGTAACAAGAGGTTTCATTTTCTCATATAAATCTAATAAGCATTGACACCCTGATGTTTTAAATATGCGTTGCACCTCGTCGTTTTTATCTAAATCGGCAGTCATAAAAGTGCTTAACTTGTCGATGGCTAAGTATTTTTTATCTAATTTTTTCAAACCTGTGTTTTTTTCGAGTAGCTGCCCTTCGGGTGTACCGTTATTAGTAATAAACAGAAATGTGCGCAGAAGAATTATACCGTCTATAATATCGGCACGAAAATATCCTGCTTTAGTACCAAAAAATATGTATTCGATTAACAGGTTATTGTTATTATCGTAGGTGTATTTGGGTTTTGCTAGTGAACAAAACATGTTAAATTGAATTATACCCTGCCAAAAACAATCGATACGCTCTAATAAACGATTGATTGCGTGCAATTGTATGTAAACTTTTAAAGGAATTTCGGAAAAAGGACCTTTAAATCCTAAAACAGAGGGTTTAATACTTACCCACTCGGCACCGGTATACGGTAAAGCCCAGCCAACACGAATAGCGGGACGAGAGATATCATCTACCCGCACGTTTATAGTTTCCGGAATTAACGAATAAGCATGTATAATGTTTTCGGTTTCGGCAGGAAGGGCTTTGGGTAGAACAATATCGTGTTTGAACCAATAAAGTGTTTTACGTAAATCGTTATAGCCAAAGTTGTATGAGTTCAAAATATTGTACAATAGCGTTTTAGCCTCTCTGTTTTTAGAGGTGTAGCTTACAAATTGAGCCAATGCTGCTTTAACCTTATGAGCATTGTTAAATGATGTTTCGGAAATTCGAGCTTGTAAAATTATTATGGTGAATAGTACGGTGTAAAAGTCGTTTAACGATATTTCGAGGTTAACAGGCGGTAACGAAATGATTTCCTGTTTAATTAAGTTGGGCAGTATAACTTTGGTATCCTTTAATAATTTAGAAGGAATGTTGTTATTATAGGCTGCTATTATTTTAAAAGGTGCGCTTCGGCACAGGTAAGCATCGTCTAAAACGCTTTGAGGTATTAAAGGGTAAATATTAGTACCGCATACACTGTCGATAATAAGTTTCATTTTACGGAAGAAATTGGCACGGTACTGTGCTGCTAAATGTCTTTGGGCTTGCGTGTTGGGTTTTTTCTTTCGTTCCATTGCCTGTCAACTTTTGTTTTGTTAATTGAATAGATGAATGTTATAAGAGTTTTCTTTAATATGCTTAACCTTTACTAGCGGCATTTAGTTTCGCTGAAACCCCTTCGTTAAGTTACAATGCCGCTTGTACATTTAAAAGTTTGTATTTTTAGTTATTCATAATACCTCCGGATTGCAAATTCAGCTTAGCGAGGAACCCGCTTTATTCAGGCTTTATCCAAAATTGTTTAGAGTCATTTGTATAATAAATATGATTTTGAGGTTTGATATTTTCGGATTTATACTCAACGGAAGTTAAATGAATATAAGCCCTTTCGTTTTGATCTGATTTAGTTAACATTAATGGCTCATTAGACTTGGAATCATGATTCTTACTATTTAACGATTCATATGCTGCACAACTATTTAAAGGGATCTCAAATTGAAATAAATTTTTTGCCATATAGTTGTGTAAATAATTATTACCATCATTAGGATTTCCATTCCAATTAATAGATGGTGATGCTTTAACAGGTAATCCACTGATTAAACGTTCCCTTACTTCCTCAATGCTTAGCAAGTTACCTTTTTCATCTTTTACCCATGTATCAAAAGTAGGATCCATCCAAATCCACTTGTTCAGCTTTTTTGAAAAAACACAATTTATGACATGGCAATCCGGGTCATCTTTTTTCTTTGGCAAACAAGTTACAAAATGAGACTTAAATCCCATAGCTAAATATACCTCATTCAGTATAGTTGCCAGCATACGGCAATTAACACCTCTCTTTTCTTTTGCACACAGTTGTATAATAGCATCTGCATGTGTATCGGTTGGGTTCTGCGAATGACCATCATGTCTGACAGTTTTATGAACCCACTCCATCAAATTTATCATCCTCGAAATTTCATCACCTTTTCCTGCGACTGAATCCAATTTATATTTTCTGCGAAGATTTTTAAGTTCTATATCGGCATTCGATTGGTATGTATATTTAGGCAAAACTATAGATTCATTATGGTAAGTTGGGTAACGTTTCAAAGTTTCTTCATAATCAACAACTTTCTTAAGTTGCTTAATAATAGTAAGATATTTTTCATTACCACGAATATTATTCAAATCACTATCCTTGAGTGCCGAATAGTAATCGGAGTAACCACAATCTACTGCTTTCTGCAAATACTTTATCGCTGAATCATTTTGCTTAAGCAATGAATATCCACAAGATAATTTGTAAAAAAAGAACGGGATATTCTCAGCGTATTTAGCTTTTTGTGAGCCTTCTAAATCTAAAAAAGATGCATAAAAGTCATTCATAAGAGCAATAGCTTGCTTAAAATCCTTTTTTCCCCATAGCTTTTGTATTTCTATATTCTTTTGAGAAGCAATAGAATCAAATGCAGCTGCGCTTTGATTATTATTACTTTTTGACATCTTACAACTCGTACAAAAAAGTACAATTAATCCTAATATAATTATTTTCACATGCAACTGTTTTAATATTACCAATGTTATTAATAGTCAAATTTTAATATTGCGAATATCTTGTAATTAATTTGTTTTTGTTTTGTAATCACAACCCAAGGGAGTAATTAACCGCTGTATACAAGAAGCACACGTACAGTAGTGAGAGGTACTCCGGTAGTCTTTAGGCTACCGGCCATCTAATAATTCGATTGACGGTAGTAATTTTATCTCGTTTCTGGTTGCACTCCTAGCATTGAAAACAATCCATTATCTTTAAGAAACTTACTAAGGTTATCCGGTTGTTTAAAGTCATTATTTTTTAAAAGGTCATAATAATCTGAAATTATTTTTGAAGACTTCCTTGCATCCTTTCGTTCTATTATTTTTTCATACAACTTTTTCAATTCCGGCAATAATTTTTCATTGTCTAAATCAAAAGTCCTCGAATTATCCATTCCAGTTAGGAAGGTTGATAAGTAAGAAATATAATAGCTTTCCGATTCTCCATTCAAAAAGAAATCTGGATATTTGATATTAAAATCCTCCCATGTGGTAACACGGTCGTATAACTCTTCAAAACTTATCAATAATCCTGCATCTTCTGAATACCCCTGTTTCATTTCCTTGCTCCTAATCTTTAAGAAAACGTCCAATGCAGGTGAAACTTTACCTTTAAATAAATTATAAAAATAATCATACTTTACATCAACATAATAAGTTCCTTCAGACATCAATAAGGTTAATCCGCAAACATCTAAGCATTTTTTAAAATCTTTTGTCTCCGAATCATTGATGTCCTTTTCAATCTTTTTTAAAACACCAGAATATTTTGTTTCAAGCGATTCTGTGAACGGATTTGCTGAATTATAAAACAAGTTAACAAATAAGATATACACAGAATCCTTATTTGATTCATCTAAAGAACTTATGCACCGTTTAATAATATTTTCCGCAATTGGAATAGAAACAATGCCTAAATCCTTATAGCTAGATATCTGTTTTCGAATGTTTTTAAAATCACAGCCTTGTTGATCTGGTTTGCTTTTACTTTCTTTGATTTTGTTCTGTATGTATTCATAATTCAATCCTTTGCCAGCCAAAGAATCCAAATTACCGACGGAACTTTTATTTGCACTCTTGCATGAAACAAGTACAAAAAGAAAAACTATATATTTTAACTTTTCCAATTTATCTATATGTTTTTATATTTCTTTACAATAACTGTGTTGGTGGTTTGTTGTTTATTCAGTTTCAAGTATCTGCTTAATTTTTTTCAAGTCATTTTCTACCAATTTTGCATCTTGATTAAACTCTTCTTCTGTTCTATTCGGCATCCAAAACAATGTAAAAACTAATTCACTACCTTTTCCGTTTGCAATTACTCTTATAGGATTGTTTACCGTTGAACCGTCTGGAAGTGTAACCAAATGGTCTATAACTCCGAACTCATTTTTAGGAACAAATTCTATTTTGAGATTTCCCATATTTGTTTCAGCAAACCAAATCTCCTCAGTTTCTTTGTTCATAGAATTAATAAATTCCACCCACACAGGGAAGTTTTCGGGATTTGAAGCGAATTGATATACTTTGTCCGCAGGTTTATTTATTGAAACGCTGATATTCTTTACAGGATATGTCATATCGGTTGTTTTTGTCTGTTTACTTGAATCACGGCAAGCAGTTTAAAATTAAAGCTATTATCACAAAAATTGATATAATTAAAATGTGAGAGGCGCCTTTGCTAAGCGGCATTTAGCTTCACTGAAATCACTTCGTTAAGTTGCAATGCCGCTTGTACAATTAAATTTGTAATCATAATACCTCCGGATTATAAATCCTTTAATGTTCCAAGCAGAATTGCAAATTCAGCTTAGCGGGGAACATTAAACATCCAACGAATTCCAAATCTGTCAAGGCAAACTCCCCAATAACCCCAAAACTCATCATGAGGTGCTACACATTCTGTTCCACCTTGAGATAGCGCGTTGTATATTCTGTCTGCTTCTTCTTTTGAGTCTGGCTCTAAACTAATAGTTGTGTTATTTCCGATTTTTAATTTGTGTCCCATACTTTCAAGCATGTCTGTTCCCATTATGATTGTACCGCCTAAAATCGGTAGTGCAACATGCATCACCATTTTTTTCTCAGCGTCTGATAGCTGAGCCATTCCTTCTTGTTGTGGAATATCGCCCATTCGCATAATAGGAGCTGACCACTCTGTTTTGAAAACTGATTTGTAAAGGTTAAATGCTTCTTCTGCATTCCCCTGAAAATTTAAGTAGATGTTTGTTTTTGCCATGGTATTGATTTTTTTGTTATTATAATTGGTTTAAATGTAATTTTCTTTTGACAATGACCGTTAATGGCGACGGTATATTTTCGGGTGGCGTTAGGAATCCAACTTCGTCAATTGCAATCTTTAATGAAGAACATCTTGGACATAGAGGTTATCAATCCATGCTATCATATTACCAGAAAGTTGCCCCACATTGTAATACTGATGGGGCAGTCTACTCGATTAGTTGCATGTTTTTTATCCTTATAAAAACTTAGTCCAATGTTTAGGAATATTGTTTCCATATTTAATGATGCCAAGTTCAGATAATCTATATTCGATGTTAATTTTTGCTACATTAAAATAATCAGCTAATTCAGAAATAGTCAACAAAAAAGCACGTTGGTTATCATATTGATTGTCTATAAAAATTGTCCCTTTGTTTCTAATTCCATTTTTTTGCTGAATAGCTAATAAAGAATACCAAATAGTATTTTCTGGCATTAATAATGATGCCGAAAATTGATTTGCTTGCCACTCAACCCAATGTTTATCCGTTGTCAATTAAGAAAATTTATTTCAGGGTCATTGTAAATATGATTAGTCTGTTGATTAATTTTTAATGCATTGTGCAGTTTAAAATGTCCAACTTCATGAGCAAAAACAAATGGGAAACATGGTGTTTCTATGATAGTGTTGTTAATTGCAATTTCTTTGTTTTTAGGATTGAAATATCCGAAAATCTTATCTTTTTGTGGACTAATTTGATTATTGGTAACTGTTTTAATTTTATAATTATCAAAGATGAATTCTTCAATTAATTTAACCGGAGTTGGTCTATAACAACTAATTATTTGATTATCGACTTCATTTAAGAAATTGGTTGTAATTTCCTCAATTTGTTTTTTGGACAAGAATGCTAATCCTTCAATTTTTCCCTCAAATATTTTAACAATCAAGTCTGTTATAAGAACGTTTATATCCTTGGATACTTGATTGTCAATATTAGTTCGGTGTAAAATAAAGTTACAATCTTCGTTTTTTAATTGTATAAGTGTAATTCCTTTTGAGTTTGCAAAATTGAAAGCCCCTTCTTGAAAAACACTATCAGTAACAAAAATTCCTTTACCATTCAAGTCTGCAACCTGATTGACTTTAGTATAAAACTCTTCTACATCATTAACTGGAACACTGTGATTATAACTTTTACATTCAATCAATGTTAAGTAACTGTATTTAGATGCTCCTGGAAATTTGGTCTCAATTGAAATATCAAAGGTTATATCTTTCATTCTATCCTTTGAATAATAGGCTTTCTTGTGAAAGATTTCGCAACTTTCAGGAATAAAGCCTAATTCTCCTTTCGCTAATCTATCCTTAATTACCTCATATACTTTGACTTCAAATGTATCACCTTTTAAAACTGTATTCATCAATCATTTAAAATTATTTCTAATTGTGCGCGGATTTGAAAATTGCAACTAACATTTCAATACTCGCAACCGGTTGCGAGTATATCAGCTTTAGTTATAGCTATATTGTTTTCTAGATTCATTTTACTTTGTTCTCGTTTTGTAATTGCCCCAACATCTAAAAATTCCACCTCTTGCAATCATCCGCGAAACAGCTATTTGCATAAACCGATAGCCATTTACTTTAAGCGTTAAATGTAAAAATTTCCGGTTAAACAAGATGGATGTTGTTTAACTTTATTTAGAATATTTGTATGTTGTTTAACATTACCAATAACCCGGTTTGGTTTGTACGTAAAACAAAAGCCCCAATAGGCGAGGCATTTAATGGTAGCGTTTGGCTAATTTAATTTTTACATCGGTTGTTTTGTCATCCAAAATTTTTCCTACCGGAAGTTTTATTTCAGATACCGCGAGAAATTTTTCAGATACCGCGAAAAATTTTTCAATGACCGCGAGCTTTATTTCAATGACCGCGCAAAATTTTTCAATGACCGCGAGAAACTTTTCAGTTACCGCGAATTTTATTTCAATGACCGCGAGAAAAAAAAGGTACTTGAAAAAATATTCGCGGGATACAAAATTTTGCAGGCCATGAGTTGCTAAAATGTTATTTGTGCGCTGATAACCAATTTAATAGCCGTTAATAAAGCCTTTAGTCCTTACAAAAGGTCTCTTTATTTGCTGTCCGGTTATTCGTGCTCAAGCTATCTGGGCCATCAATATGGCTTTTTGTGCCATCTGTTATGTTGCTTATAAAACATTTTCAAAATTACTGAGTACAAACTATTATGCCACAACACACTGCTCAAAAGCTGTAACAACGCGGTTTTTCAGAATTGTTACACACAAATTTGGAGATATAAATTATAAGTCATATATTGACAACACGTTACCTTTTGGGGATAAACCTTAAAAATTAGATGTATGTATAATAAAAGTGTTATTACAGATTACAGTCGCTTATCGGATAAGGAAGTAGAAACTCTTGCGTTTCTCATTTATAATTCGTTAAAGGACAATCCTAATTTTAATTGGGGCAATAACGAGATTGCCCAGTTACTAACGCTGTCAACTAACTACCGTACAGCGTTTGAAAAAGCCCTTACCGGCACCTCGCAGGATGTTACGGCCAAAAACATTGCCCGTAAAGCCCTCACCGATTTTATCCGGATATTGGGCAAAGATGTAAACCTGCAGGCCAATGGCGATTTGCTTAAATTGCAGTCGAGTGGTTTTGAGTTAAGTAAGGATCGCTCTAAATTGGGCGTTTTGCCAAAACCCAGCGGGCTCAAAGTAACCGCCGGAGATAACCCCGGAGAAATAATTGCCACTACCGATGCCTTTACCCAGGCCACAGTGTATTTGTTTTTTGTGGCTGTGGTGCCTACACCGGCTTCTATTAAGGACTGGCAGGTAGAAATGTCCACCTCGCACAAAAAGAAAATCAGCGGCCTTACCTCGGGCAAGCAGTTAGAGGTAAAATGTGCTTATAAAGGCACTTCGGATGAACTGATCTATAGTGATTCGGTTTTCATTTATGTTCAATAAATCCTAAATTTCCCTTCCTAAAAGGTAACCGTAACGGGTGAGCCCATGTTGTGCCCATGGTTGGTAAGGAATAAGTTTCCCCAGCCGGCAAAACTCCGGGCGCACCCGTTTTTATTAAGCGTTGAAAGTATTATACAATACGTCCTGAAGGGGCGGGATATTAATAGCCCTGGCTTTTAAGCCAGGGTTAAAGAAAGAGAAGTCTCCTGTACCGGCGCACGAATAATTTTGGAAGTGGAGACAATCCGGATTGCGCCGAAATGGGAGCTTCTGGCAGAACCTTTAGGTTTCGGCGCAAAATAATAAAGCGTTTCGATTCAAAATGATTCGTGCGCCGCAAACGAATCTTTGCATTTTAATCCCCGGCTTAAAAACCGGGGCTATTTATATTCGACTTATTAAATTAAGTCTGTTCGATATAAGAAGAATATGCAATTTTAGAATATTGATTGTTGAAACCTCCCCCAACCCCTCCTTAAAAAGTAGGGGATTCTCTCCTTTCCAAAGGGTGACATTGAGGGAGAAAGTTTTAAGAGCCTGATAACTTTGCATCATCGCGTTTAAATTTGGGTTTATTACTAGAAACAGGCGTAATTGCATAAAATTTGATGTGTTGAGCCGGTTTGTAGGTTAGTTGCTCGCATAAAAACTTTGCGTCATCGCGACATTGCATTTAATTTTGGTTTTATACTGGTATGTTAATTCTATCTTTGTAAACGACATTGTTTTATTGAAATTTAAGTTATGATCAGAAAAAGTTTCCTGGGGCTTTCGTTGCTTTTGGTTAGTGGTTTGGCCCTGAATTCGGTTAATGCATCAGGTAAAGACAAATTATCGTCCGACAAAAAATCCCGGCAGGTTGAAATGTACGATTTGAAATCGCATTGGGTCGATTCGGTGTTTAATGCCCTTTCGCCCGATGAGCGTATCGCACAAATGATGATGGTTGCCGCATATTCGAACCGCGACGAGAAACATGTGGAAGAGATTTCGTCGTTAATCCGTAAATACAACATCGGAGGCCTCATCTTCTTTCAGGGAGGGCCCATACGCGAAGCTAAACAAACCAACTGGTATCAATCCATCGCTAAAACGCCGCTGCTTATTGGTATCGATGGCGAGTGGGGACTTAGCATGCGCCTCGACAGCACCATGACCTTTCCGCGCCAGATGTTACTCGGGGCAATGAGCGACGATAAACTCATTTACCAGATGGGCGTGGAGATTTCCCGTCAGCTTAAAGCCCTTGGCATTCATATTAATTTTGCTCCGGTAGTGGATGTGAATAATAATCCGCAAAATCCTGTCATTAACAACCGGTCGTTTGGCGCCGACAAATATCTGGTTGCCCGCAAGGGTATCGCTTACATGCAGGGCATGCAGGATAACCATATTATTGCTACGGCAAAACATTTTCCCGGACATGGCGATACCGATACTGACTCGCATCTTGCCCTTCCGGTGATAAAACAGGATTATGCCCGTCTGGACAGCCTTGAACTTTATCCTTTCCGCCAGCTTTTCGAGAATAAGGTGCGCGGAGTGATGGTTGGCCATCTTCAGGTTCCGGCTATCGATTCAACCAATATTGCTTCGTCATTATCCGGTAAGGTAATTTCGGGTTTATTGAAGAAAGACATGAATTATACCGGTTTGGTTTTTACCGACGGGCTGAATATGAAAGGGGTGAGCGACTTTTTTAAGCCCGGCGACCTCGAATCGCGCGCGGTGCAGGCCGGAAACGATGTTTTGCTGATGCCGTCGGATGTTCCCAAGGCTATTGAAACCATCAAACAGGCAATTCAGAGCGGAATCATTCGTCAAAGCCAGATCGACAGCTCGTGCCGTAAGATTCTTGCTGCTAAAGAATGGGCAGGGCTGAAAAAAGTTACGCCCATCGACCTGTCAACCCTTCGCGAAAAGCTTTTTGCACCATCGGCACAGGTACTGCAACGCCAAATCATCGAGTCGGGACTTACCCTGCTACAGAATAAAGATGATATCCTTCCGTTTAAACGCATCGACACGCTGCATATGGCCGCTGTTTTTGTGGGAATAGACAAACCCAATACGTTTAAGGAAACATTGTCGCTATATAAGCAGTTCGATAGCTATTATCTGCCCAAAACGGCCGATTCTGCTTATGTCGACAGCCTGGTTCATACGCTTCGCAGGTATAATATGGTTGTTGCCGGAATTCATAATACCGATTATCGTTTTAAAAATAATTTTGGCATTGTACCCAATGCGTTTTATTTCCTCAACAGGCTGGTTGATTCCACGGCGGTTGTCCTCGATTTGTTCGGAATGCCTTATTCGCTCAATAAAATTGCGAAACTCGATAAGTTTAAAGCAGTTTTGGTGTCGTACCAGGATCAACCGATCATACAGGATTTATCTGCACAAATGATGTTCGGTGCGGTTGCAGCAAAAGGCCATTTATCGTTGGGTGTTGATAAATATCCTGCCTTTAGTGGCATTACAACAACATCGGGTTTGCGTTTGAGCTATACGTTGCCCGAAGCGGTTAACGTTAATTCCAAACAACTGGCTGAGATTGATTCTATTGTTGTGGATGCTATCCGTAAGAAGGCCATGCCCGGCTGCCAGGTGCTTGTGGCAAAGGATGGCGCCGTGTTTTATAACAAAGCATTCGGTTATCAGACTTACGAACCTGTACGACCCGTTAAAACTACCGATATATACGACATTGCTTCCATAACAAAGATTGCTGGCACGCTTCCGGCGGTAATGAAGCTTTATGAAGAAGGCAAACTAAACCTTAACGAAAAGCTTTCCACCTATCTTCCGGAACTAAAGAAGAGTAATAAGAAGAATATTACGCTGATTGACATCCTTACCCACCAGGCCAGGCTGCAATCGTTCATCCCTTTTTATTTAAGGACGATTGAACCGGCAGTTGCAGGCGAAAAAGTTACCTCGAACAAGCTGTCTGCAAAGTATTCGATTAAGCTCTCAAATAATGTGTATGCCAATAACAACCTTCGCTACCGTAAAGGCTTAATCATCGATCATCTCGATCCGAAACATGGCTTGCAGGTTGCCAACCGTATGTATTTAATCAGCAGTTATGCCGATAGTATCTTTAATATCAGCCTCGAATCGCAACTTTTGGATGCAAAAAAGTACGAATACAGCGATATGGGCTTTTATTATATGTATTGGTTGGTGGAACGCATTACGCAGGCGTCGCTTAACGAATATGACGAAGAGAATTTTTACAGTAAACTTGGCGCTTCAACATTGGGTTACCTGCCTTTGAGCCGTTTCGATACATCGAGGATTGCCCCAACCGAAAATGACCAGGTATTTCGTAAGCAGGTTGTTCGTGGCTATGTTCACGACCCCGGTGCTGCCATGATGGGTGGCGTTTGTGGTCATGCCGGCGTGTTTTCCAGCGCCAACGATCTTGCAAAGCTGATGCAGATGTATCTTAACAAGGGAACGTATGGTGGCGAACAGTATTTTAAAGCGTCAACCATTGATTACTTCAATTCCAGCCCGTTTCTTAGCGCGCATAACCGTCGCGGCATCGGTTTTGATAAACCCGAGATGAATTCGGCGAACGGTCCAACCTGTCAGTGCGTTTCTGCTAATAGTTTTGGCCATAGCGGCTTTACCGGATGCTTAACCTGGGCCGATCCTGACTCGGGACTTTTGTACATCTTCCTTTCCAACCGCGTATATCCGGATGCCAGCTCCAACAAACTTGCAGAAATGAACGTTCGCACGCGAATTCAGGAGGTCTTAGCCAAAAGCATCATGAAATAGCGGATTAATTTCGCATTGTTCATTAATTTAAACAAAAAGCCCTGCCGATTTTAATCTCGACAGGGCTTTTTGTTTATCCGATTTGAAGAAGATTATTAATTGCAGGTTGCTTTGTTGGCGCGGTTAGTGTCCCAACATCCAAAAACATTTCCGTTAAGTTTTAATTGTCCGGCTTTGGAAGTTGTATTCCATACAATTTCGTATAAATTCAATTCCTTGGCGTTATAGATATTGTAATACGCGTTGTACGTAGCATCATCCTTTAAACCAAATTTAATATAGCCGCCTTTGTAATCGTTAGTAACAAAAGAGCTGGTAGTTGCATCCCATTTTTTATTGGCAATGCTGATAAATTGGAGCGATTTTACTTTGTCGCTGGTATAATTCCATTTAATATAAACACCGCCTTCGCTTGTCAGCTGGTTATTTACAACCATGGGGTAATTCAATGTCCACCAGCCACCGGTGCGGCCTATGCTTGATTTTCCGGTAAACCAGAGGTAATTTTTAATGTAATTGTCGCCGGTTTTGGTTAAGTACATGTTCCATTGTACCGAGTCTGTCGATGCTTTTCCGGTAAGTTTAGCTTCGTAGGAAGCATTTTCGTAAGTTACCTGGTATTTCCAAACCCAAGCTTTGATGGTATCGTTATAAACCGGCTTTTGCTGCAACGCTTTCTGGAATGCAGCGGTAGGAACGGCGGTGTAATAGGCCGCAGCTGTTGTCCAGGTTACTACTGCCAGCGAAGCATACTGGTAATTGGTTAAACCGGCATACGAAGTAGCGTTTAACGATTTTTGAGTGCTTGTAAATGATGCATCCATAACCATGGAGCCTTCGGGAGGAAGAGCCAGCGAGGAGTCTGAGCTGTCTTTTTTACATCCTGTGGCAGAAAACAGGTAAACCGCAGTAATCCCTGCAATTGCAAAGTGTTTTAGTGAATTCATCAGAGTTTGATTTAGATTTTTGTTTCAAATTTTACGCAATACCCCAAATCAGGTTTCATTTTGAAGAAAAATATATTTAAAGAGTTGATGGATTTGCATAACAATAGAGGCATCCCGAGCGGCATTTTCGCGGAGGCCACCCACCAATGTCAATTGATGCTGTACACCCGCATAAGGTACGGCTTTTGGGCATTTTGTGCGAAACTGGCAGGTGCTGGTCATGTAATTGTTCGAGCAACAGCCCGTCGATGCACGAAGAGGAGGGAAGCTCCGGCACACAACAGGCATTGATGGAAACTTCGTATTGCTGGGCGAGTTTCCTGGTCCAGATTAACATTTTTGCACGTTCCTCGTGGTTTGGCGACAGAATGTTTATGCCTAAACGTTCAAAACGGTTGTCGACTTTGCGGTGCATTCTTTTTTCGAGGAAACTAAAGGTAAAGTTATTGATGCCCAGTTTGGCAGCTTGTTTAAGAATGGGTTCGAAAGCAGGGAGATTGGTGTAAATTTTTTTGTCAGGAAACTCTATTCGTACTATCGGATCGATGCGAAGACGGATTCGTGCGGGATTTTCGATGAGTTCAATAACTTTTGGCAGAAGTGCAAGGCTTTCAGTCGGGGAAGAAACGTTTGGTTCCAGTTGTAAAGGTTTTCCGTCATTGGTTTTCCCACAAATAATGCCTCCCATTCCGGAAATGGTAAGTTGTACGAATAGCTGTATGCCTGATTTTTTTAATTCGACGAGGAATGCATGGAGTGGTTCGTCGAAGAGTTTTTGGGGATGTTTGGTCCAGAGGACGAGGGTACTGATTTTAACGCCTTTGTGAATTCTGCTTTTTACCCCTTCGATGAGTTCGTTGGGATAAAAAGCAGGCATATCAGTCATCCGCGAGGCACTCAGTATTGTATATACTTCGCGGGGATGTATTAGTTGTATTTCATTGGAGCCGGTCAATTATTTTAAAAGATTAGGCTTGAATTTTAATTGTTTCGGGTTGAAATACATTTCGTTGGCATGAGGAATCATATCTTTCCGGCTCATAAACTCTTTCATTCCCATGGTTTGAGCTCTTGATATCTGGTATGATTTAGCTGCAACACCATTAATATGATTAATAGCATTGGAAAGCAAAGGATCGTTCAGGCTACCGAAAGGCTGAAGGTTGGTATAATCTTCAACAAGCGTACTGTTGGGGACGAAACCTTTAGAATAATCGGATTTCCCGAGCGAATTAGTCAGTCGCATTACAATGGGCTGCATTGCCCATTTGTTTGTTGGGTGGTTGTAGTCTATTAGTGTCATGGATCCCACGTTTTTCCCAACGGTAGTATCACCAACAATATAAACGGGCATGTATGGTTTTAGTCCGTTAATAATAAGTTCACTTGCCGATGCTGTTCCCGACGAAGTGATAACGGTTAATTGACTAAGATTTAACGCATTTATTTGTGTAGTTGGGGTAGTACTGGTTCTTCCGATAGTATCGATGAAATTAGAAACGAAAAAATTGCTTCCATACTGTTGATTATAGTAGTCCTGCAATGTTTTATTGAATTGGAGATTGACAAATGTTTTGGAGGTATAAGGCCCGTAAATCATACTGGCAAGATAAATGGCCGATTGAATGGAGCCTCCGCCATTATACCGAAGGTCGAGAACCAAGTCAGTAATTCCTTTGGTTTTGAACTTTGCAAACACGTTGTTAAGCTGAACATCAAAATCGGAATAGAAACCATTATAAACAAGGTACCCGATTTTTTTATTGCTGACGGAATAAACTGAATCAAGTAATACTGGATTCTCCTGCATTTGTACGGCAGTCATTGTTGATGTTGTAGCGCCTGTATAAAGCATATTGTTGGAGACGGTAGCCAGTGTCATATTGAAGGACGTAGCGGATAAAAGGGATTGATAATTACTGGTTGTAAGTTGCTGCCCGTTAATTTTCAAGAATAAGCTGCCTCGTTTAATCCCCGCCTTCTCTGCTGGCGAGTTTTTAAATACATAGCGAACAATACCAACGATACTTGAACCGTCCGATAATAGCGCAAGCCGGAAATCCATACCCATGGTGGATGTTATCCCCTGAAGTTCATTCTGAAGTGTGGTGTAATCCGATTCAATCCACGAAAAGCGGTCAACAGTTCCGTATTTGTACAATAAATCGCTGAAAAGTTGTTTGTGATCCGAGTAACCGGCCAGAAAACTATTGAGCTTGTTGGTGTCATTTTGAAAATAGGCTGTCGAAAGTTTAGGTACACTGTCGGCCCATAAATAATAAGAGGCCATGTTGTACCAAATAAACTGATCTATCTCCGAAGCTTTGTTTGGCCCGCTGGAATCTTTTTTACAGCTGGTGGTAAGGCTTCCTAAATAAAAGGAAATTAAAAGGATGAAAAGAAGATTAGCGTTTTTCATATTGCATAATTGTTAGAATTGATTAAAGAAACAATTATAATCATTCGGTTTCAATAAAATAGTAAACATCTCAAAAAATACCCCCTTTAATTTTAAAGCATAACAGATTAATTTTTGTACCGACACTGCTTTCGTAACCAAATACTGTTAATTTTGTTCAAACTTAAAATAATACTTTTATGTCTTTAATTATTTGGATTGATGCATATTCCACCGGAATAGCCGAAGTTGACGGGCAACATAAAAAGTTGGTCGAACTGATTAATACGCTTTTTGATTCCATTACCTTAAAGGATCGGACACCTGTCCTTAGTCAGGCATTTGAGGAATTGGTAAATTATACGGTTTTTCATTTTGGCAAAGAAGAAGAGCTGATGACAAGGTGTGCTTACCCCGATATCGTTAATCATAAAGCTGAGCACCGCTCGTTTATCAATGAGATTAACAAGTTTAAGCAGGAATTTGCTTCGGGTGATAACAAGGTGATGCTTAAGGTGATTAATTTTTTAAAAGACTGGTTATTGAACCACATTAAAGGGACCGATAAGAAATACGTTCCGCATTTGCAAGCTAAAGGTTGTAAGTAACTGATAAAGACACGTTGGCCAGGGCCAGGCCAACGATATTACAGATTTATCGGGTTACCATAAATCCGGGGTTTTTCAGTTCCGGCTTATTATATACAAATTTGGTTTGCGCAGGAAGCGTTACCATTTTTACACCGGCGGCTTCAACAATAGCTTGTCCGGCTGCGGTGTCCCATTCCATGGTAGGGGAAAAACGCAGGTATAAGTCGGCTTTTCCTTCGGCGATATAACAGAATTTGAGCGAACTGCCAGCCGAAGAAGTTTCCAATCCCGGATGTTCGGCTTTCAGGTTGTCAATAAATTTTTGAGTTTCAGGATCAGGATGGGATCGGCTAATCATAATCCGGAGTCTTTCGCCGGGTTTCTCAACCGGCAGTTTTACGGCGACTTTGGTAATTTCGTGAATTGACAAAGTATGAAATTTGGACAACTTGCATTTGAAACTGCCCGAATGTTTAATTCCCCAATATAAACTGTTTAAAGCCGGAATCGAAATCAGCCCCATGATGGGCGTATCTTCTTCAATTAAAGCAATGTTAACGGTAAATTCGTCGTTCTTTTTGATGAATTCTTTGGTTCCGTCGAGCGGGTCAACCAACCAAAAATATTTCCAGTTTTTGCGGGTATCATAGTTGTAATGCTCGCGTTCCTCACAGATTATTGGTATTCCTGTCTTTTCGAGATGCCGGAAGATAATTGCAGAAGCTTCCAGATCGGCCTTTGTAACCGGCGAGTCGTCCGGCTTATATTGTATGCCGTGGTCGCTGTGCCGGTAGATATCCATAATGGCTTCACTGGCTTCAACTATTGCATTTACAGCCGTTTCGAAAAGCAAATCTAAATTCATGTTTAATTTTTTTGGTTGTATGAATATAATGGAAATTTTATTTCGATATTTGAGGAACTCGAAATCAATATGACTGCTAACGTTAATTTACAATCGTCAAAGCTTTGGCAATATTTTGAGGCCATAAGCGCTATTCCGCGTCCCTCAAAACACGAAAAGGCTATAATTCATTATCTGGTTGATTTTGCCTCAGAGCTTAAACTTGATTACAAGACAGATACTGCCGGTAATTTGCTAATTACCAAACCAGCCTCGGTAAACATGACAAATCATAAACCGGTTGTTTTACAATCGCATGTAGATATGGTTTGTGAAAAGAATGCAGACGTTGTGCATAATTTTTTTACCGATCCAATACTTCCATACATTGACGGAGACTGGGTAAAAGCCCGCGGCACAACCCTTGGTGCCGACGATGGTATCGGAGTTGCAGCCATGATGGCTATATTGGCAGACAATACCCTCGAACACGGCCCAATCGAATGTCTCTTCACCGTTGACGAAGAAACCGGACTTACCGGCGCTTTTGACCTGGCTCCCGACTTTTTTTCAGGAAAGATGTTAATCAACCTCGATTCGGAAGATGAGGGCGAATTGTTTATTGGTTGTGCCGGAGGAATTGATACCATTGCATCTTTTGCATATGAGCCGGTTTTGGCCTGGGGCAATTACAACGGTTATCTGGTTAGTCTTACCGGATTAACCGGAGGCCATTCGGGTGATGATATTCACAAAGGGTTTGGTAATGCCATTAAAATAATGTCCGACTTTTTGTGGGAAAGCCTTCATCGGTTTAATATCGAGGTACACCGGTTTGAAGGGGGAAACCTTCGTAATGCAATTCCCCGCGAAGCTTTTGCTTCTATTCTTGTTCCGGAAACATCGGATGAGGAGTTCCGTTTCTTTGTCGATTTTTACCGAGAAAAAATTTCGACAGATTATTCTACCCGCGAGCCTTCGTTTTCGTTTATGGCCGATGCTATTTCTATGCCAGATACAAAGCTTTCTGCAGAATTTCAGGAAAAGTTTTTGGAAGCCCTTAACCAATGTCCTAACGGGGTTATTGCCTGGAGTGCAGATATTGACGATCTGGTAGAAACTTCAACAAACTTAGCTTCGATAAAATTTACCAACGGAAATATTATTATCGAAACCAGTCAGCGTAGCGCCATTGACCAGGCAAAACGAAAGCTTGCCTCTGAGGTTGAGGATGTTTTTGCCATGGCCGGAGCTGAAGTTTCCCATTCCGATGGTTATCCGGGCTGGACACCAAATCCTGAATCGCCTTTGCTTAAAATTACTGTAGAAACATATTCCGGATTGTTCGAAATAGCGCCCAAGGTAAAGGCTATCCATGCCGGATTGGAGTGTGGCCTCTTTCTTGAAAAATACCCTGGTCTTGATATGATTTCGTTTGGACCTACCATTAAAGGGGTGCATTCTCCCGATGAACGGCTTTACATCCCGTCGGTTGATAAGTTTTGGCAATTACTTATCGCTGTACTGAAAAAGTTATGACAATAAAATTTTTTAAACCCTCCTCAATAATCTCTAAACAAAAAGTACTACAATTTATGAAATGCGTTAATTTATTAAGATTTGGCTTGCTTTTTTGTGCTCAGCTTTTTTGCCTCAGTGGCTTTTCTCAAAATTCGGATACACTCCTGACTGTTCGTGACGATGGAAAAATACCGTTGTTTTTCGAAAAAGTTTATTTGCATCTCGACCGGAATTATTATTCATCGGGCGAGGATATATGGTTTAAGGCTTATTTGATGGATCCGCAAAAACAAAAGCTTTCGAGAATTTCGCGGAACCTTTACGTTGAGCTTATTGCTCCTGGTTCCAAAATAATATCACGCGAAATTATTAAACTCGAAAATGGTTTAGGCCGTGGCGATTTTAAACTAAAGGATTCTATTCCCGAAGGAACGTATCAGGTTCGGGCATATACCAGTTGGATGTTGAATTTTGGCAGTGCGTTTGTTTTTACGAAGGATATTGAAATTCATAGCCTTAAAGGGATAAAAGATAAGGTGAAATATACTATTGTTGATTCCTCAAAAGTTGAGGTTGGTTTTTACCCCGAGGGCGGCTCCATGCTCGAAGGCGTTGAAGGGGCTGTTGGATTTAAAGTGCTTAATGCCTTAGGGAAAAGCGATAAAGCTTTCGGTAAAGTGGTTTCTTCGGGTGGAGATACCGTTGCCTGGATTGAAAGTGTTCACCTCGGGATGGGAAAATTTACGTTATTACCTAAGCCCGGCGAATCTTACTATGCCATAGGTAAGGTAGGTAATGTCCCGTTTCGCATGGCGCTTCCAAAGTCTGAAACTAAAGGGATTTCGATGCGTTATGCAAATTCCGACACGGCCAATATAATCTTTGTTATTACGGCAAGTCCGCAAACATTAAGTGAATATAAAGACAGCGTTTTTGTACTGAAGGGACGTTGCAGTGGAGTTAATTATGTGATCGAGAATTTTGTGCTTACCAAAGCGCAGGTTCGGGTTAAAGTTCCGAAATCAGCATTTCCCGGTGGAATTGCCTGCTTTACGCTTTATGACAAGAAGAACCATGCTTACAGTGAACGCCTCGTTTATATCGATTCCAAAGAAAAAGTTAATGTTTCGGTGGTTACCAATAAAAAAACATTTGCCCCACGCGAACCTGTTATGGTCAGAATTGTGGCTACCGACAGGTATAAGAATCCGATTAATGCCAATTTATCTCTGGCAGCTGTTGATGCAGACCAGGTTTCTCAGGGACCGGGAAATATTGTCTCGTATTTTCAACTCGAATCGGAGATTAAAGGAAATATTGAGCGGCCAGAAATGTACTTCGATACCACCAATCAAAGCCGTTTTCGTCAGCTCGATCTGTTACTGTTAACTCAAGGTTGGCGCAATTTTGTATGGCATCAGTTTATGGATACTTCTTTGGTAATTAATAGAATGCCAGAACAGGGTATTACAATCTCGGGGCGGGTGAGGCAAAAGTTTATAGATAAACCGATAAAAGATCTCGGCGTAATTCTTCTTACTTCCATCAATAAAAAAAGTAATGTTTACCTCTCAACAACCAATGCCGACGGAAAGTATCTTTTTAATGGTCTTGATATTAATGGTTCTTGCCCGATAGTTCTGACTTCCAAATCTAAAGGAGGCAAAAATCGGGGGTGGATTCTTCGCGATTCAATGGTAGTAGCTCCTTTTGAGGTTCCATTTAAACCGACTTTTCAGATAATCAAACCTGAAGTTTCGCGCTTTGCACTTGAAGCCGATGCGCGTCAGAAGATTTTGAAAAAATATAGCTTGTCTGATACTATTATGCTTAGCGAAGTGTTGGTTAAAGGCCAGTCTGAAAAAGCCAGGGAACAGGAACGAGACCACATGATACACGGGGGTATTGCTGATTATTCTTTCAAAATTGAGCCGGACGACGCGAAACATTATTATGATGTCTATTCCTTTCTGATGAGCCATTTACCGGGAGCAACAAGACCCTCGTATACTCCGCAAAACATGGGTTATTTGAGTCCTAACAGGATTGTTGTGAGGAGTATGGGGCAAGAACGATCTCCGTCGTATGCTCTTAATGGAATGATTATTCATCATGATCAGGAAGATATAATAGAGTCGCTGTCCATGGAAGAAATAGACCGTATCTTTATAAGCCGGAACAATATTCACGGGAATTATGCTGTTAGCATCTTTACTAAGCCGGGAGGGCTTTCCAAAAAGGACTATAACATATTAAGCGAAACGGTTACAGGGTTCTACCAGGCGCGTACGTTTTATTCTACCCGCTACAATAATCCTTCAATGGGTACTGAAAAGGAAGATTTACGAACCACCATTCATTGGATACCCAATATTAAAACGAATGAAAAGGGGGAGGCTATGGTGCGATTTTTCAATGCCGACAAGCCAACTTCTATCAGGGTTACAGTGGAAGGCGTTTCTGAAAATGGGAAGCCTACCTCAGGTGTTGTAAATTATGTGGTGAAGTAATCTTTTTTTAAAGTCTTTGGAAATAAATGGTATAAGTGCTATCTTGAAACTTCAAAAGACAAACAAATTTCTAAAATGAAAGCAAAAGAAAATTTGATAAGAGTCTATACTGGAACAAACGTAACTGTAAATCTGCTTAAAGATGAATTAGAAAAAGCTGGAATATCCGGTATAATTAGAAATGATTTTAATTCGGGAGTTATGGCCGGATTTTCAGGGGGAAGTCCTTCTTCAATCGATTTGTTTATTCTGGATTTGGACATGGATAAGGCCCAACCAATAATAAATGAATTTATAAAGATTAATGAGGAAAGATAAATAGCATCCTTCAAAAGAGAAAGCGATGTTGAGTAGCCTGGTCTAATCAACATCGCTTTTCTTTTATTCTGCTGGTTCAAATTCGTTTTTACCAATTCCACAAACCGGGCAAACCCAGTCGTCAGGAATATCTTCAAATGCAGTTCCGGGGTCAATTCCTCCATCCGGGTCGCCTTCAATCGGGTCGTAAATGTATCCGCAAACAAGGCATTTATATTTTTTCATGCTATTTATTTTAAATCAATTGGTAATAAATCCTTCGATTCCAAAATCATCAACGAATCCTGTCGTGCGGTAGAATCGGCTTTCATGAGAAATTTCCGTGCTTCACCGGTAAGTTTTATCTGCGGTTTCAGGTTGATGGTATCGGTAGGTAAAATCTGGTTCCGCCGAAGCATAATGCCGGAAAGTAACTTGTAATACCCGGCCATGTAATCACGCATCATTCCATTGCTTAAAAAGGTATACCGGAAAGCTTTGGGATGTGGAATGATGCTCGATAGGTAGATACATTCGGCCAGCGTGAGGTTAGCCGGTAACTTGTTGAAATAGAAACGTGCAGCAGGTTTTAATCCATATACACCTGGGCCCAGTTCCATGATGTTCAGATATACTTCGAACATTCGTTCCTTGCTTACCAGGTGAAGATTTTCAATCATCCATACAATCATAGCTTCCTCAATTTTGCGCGAAATGGTTTTCTTGCGACTGAGGAATACATTCTTCACTAACTGCATCGATATGGTACTTCCACCACGTACAAAACGACCGGCTTTCAGGTTTTTGGTGATGGATTCGCGAAATGCCTTTTCGTTAAACCCGTGATGGTAGAAGAAATCACCGTCTTCGGAAGTCAAAAATGAATATTTTACATAAGGTGATACTTCATCAATCGGCACATAGTCGGGATTGGTAGGGCTTACGAGTATCGACTTCACAAACCGGTCGTTTTCGTAAACATCATGTACAAAAGCTCCGTTCATTTTTCTGAAATCGGTTACCCCGTAAGTCAATATCTGAAATCCTTTATTTTCTAAGCGCGAATCAAATTGTATATCGTCGGGATTGTCCAGGTCCACCGAGAGGTACATGTGATAAGCCAGGCGTCCTTTAGTACGGATTCCATCGAAATTGGAGAATAATCCGGAAGGGAAAGATTCAAAAAGGGATTGGGCATCAAATTCCTTGCGGGTAAAGGCAATGGTAACTTTTTTGTTTTTATTTTTTTCGAAGCGGAGGTAGGGCGAGAACGAAAATTTGTTGAAACGCACAACCGAAGAGCTGTCGAGCTCTGCATAACGTTCGCCTACATTGATGTTAAACTGCATGCCTCCATTTTGGGTAACCACCATGTCGGGACCAATGCGCTTGTGTTGTATGGTTAACCGTCGGGCAGAGCCTTCTCCGGTAATTTTTAAAAGGTTATCGCTTTCTTTTTTAAACGAAACGGAAAAATTCAGCGTGTCGAAACCTACCAGTGCGTTCCATTTGGCGTTGAGGTACGGAAGTTTTACCAGCGATGTGTCGGTATGGCTGATGGTTGCATTGAGTTTGTGCTTTCCGAGGTCTAACGTTCCATGAGCAAAGCATCGTTGACGAATTTTATTGTCAGTAAGCATCACGTCGCCTTGAAAACTGTCGCCGTCATATTCGAATTTATTGCAATAAGCAGTCGCAAAAACACTGTCGCCCTGATATTTGAAACCGGTATTCTGAAATAGTAACCGTTTGGGGATGTAGGTAAATATTTTATTTTGAAGAGAGTTTATCAACTCAGCATAGTTTGCAGGCTTGGCATGGATACTGTCGGCTGCATTTCGTTTTTGCAGCAGTTTTATAAGTTCTTTGTTGATTTTAATGTCGGTTCTGAAAAAGTCCAGTTCTGCCAGCTGTTTTTTGCCCATGAGCAGAGGAAAAAGTCGCGGATTAATAAGAATGGAGTCTCCTTTAATGATGGTGTCTTTATGTTCCGAAACCAACATCAGTCCACTAATATAAACGGTTTTAAACCCTGCAAATCCGGCGCTCTTATACGATAAATCGAAGTTATAGGAACTCTTCGCTTCTGTTTTAACTTTTGTCAGAATTTTCGTCAACAAATAGTTTCTTGTACTGAAATAAGCTGTGATAAGCCCTGCGAATATCAGGACAACAATCGTAATGATACGGTACCGCATAAAAAATCAGGTTTAGGGTCACAAATATAACGTTTATGGTATAACTCGGGCGGTATTTGGCTTATTTTAACATTTTAGGCGGCAGAAAAATCCGGATTAAAACCTGGCCACAATCTTAATGTTTAACCTTCTTGATGTAAGATAATTGGGTACAGCAAATACGTTGGGAATATTTTCCTGGTTCGAAACGCTTTGTATCCATAGGTAGGAAGCTTTGTTGTTGATGTCTAAAAGGTTAAACACTTCGAGACTTACAATAAGCTCTTTAAATTTGTTAAATAAAGGCAGGGCAGAGGTAGTATTTTTGTCTTTGATGATTTTAGACAAGCCCATATCAACCCGGCGGTACGGGCCAAGTGGAAAAGTTTTATCGAACCGGTTGGAGAGGGGGGAGCTTACATGTAACGGATTGCCATACGACAGATTAAGGTGCATTTGCAGGGTTGGGTTGTTGGGCAGGTAATCCTGGAAAAACAGATTGAAATTTACAAGCTGGTCGGTAGGTCGGGGATAATATCCAGGTTCTACGCGGTTGCCGTTGCTGTCGATATAATAATCATCTTTTTGATTTTCTTCGGTCTGCATCAGCGAAAGACTGGCCCACGATTCAACGCCTGGCACAAACTCGCCGTTAAGCTTCATGTCTATTCCTTTGGCATAGCCACTTGCATTATTTTTGGCCGTATAACGGATGCGGAGATTGTCAACTTTGTAAGGAATGAGGTTGTCCATATATTTATAATAGACTTCAGAAGTGAGGATAAACGGACGGTCCCAGATTTTCAAGGTGTAGTCGCTACCCATTACAAAATGTAGGCTTTTTTGAGCTTTAATATCAGGATTTAACACGCCGTGAAAATCGCGCATCTCTTTATAAAACGGAGGTTGATAGTATACGCCGGCAGCCAGGCGAAATATGATGTCGCGCTTCCATGGAGGTTTCATCGAAAACCGTACACGGGGACTTACCAACAGCTGAGTATTGTAATTCCAATAGTTAAACCGTACTCCGCTGTTTAGTGCATAACGGGTTTCGCCACCGGAGAACTGCCAGGTATCCTGAACGTAGCCCGAAACCCGAAAAGAGTTTACCCGATTGGCAGTACTGGCAACATCCTGCAGGTTAATGACCGATGGCGAATAAGGCTGCGAATAACCGGCCGAATCAATCAACGTCCATTCGCTCAGCCTGTCTTTAATATGCTCCTGTTTGTATTCGAGCGACCAGCGAAGGGTGTTCCTGTTTTTGTTAAATATGCCTATGTGGGCAGCTGACCATGTGTTAACCCACAGATAGTTACGGGCATGATTGAGCATTCCGCCAACCCCGAGGTTTAAAAGGCTGTCGCCATAAGTTGTTGAGCCGGCTGTATTATCCAGTTCGTTAATGAGGTATTGCCCTTCAATGTCGAAAGTTTCTTGTTCATAAGCCGAATAGCCAGAGGTGACGAGTTTGAGTGCAAGGGATTCAACCGGCCTGTAGTTAACGGTAAAAGCGCCGAGCGCCGAGCGGTATTTGTCGCGTTCCTGTCCATCGTAATATATTTTCAGATTATACATCTGGCTGATGGTTCCAAAGGTTGTGGAACGCGATTCGGGTACAAACCGATAGTCATTTTGAGCATAGTTTCCCAAAAAGCTAAATTCCATTTTTTTAGAGGCTTGCCATGTGAGAAGGGTTTGAATGTCGGTAAACGACGGTTGGTATTCGCCGTTTGTTTCCAATGTGTTAAGCAGGTATCGTGAGGTTTTGTACCGAACGCCGGTAATGTGGGTGAACTTGCCATTCTTTGAAGCTCCTTCGGCCGTAATCCCTCCGCCTAATAGCCCGGCAGTTACGATATATTGTGCAGCTGACGGTTTCCGGTACGAGACATCCAGTACCGACGACATTTTATCGCCATATCTTGATTCAAACCCACCCGCCGAGAATCGCACCGATGAAACCATATCAGGATTGATGAAGCTTAGTCCTTCCTGTTGCCCCGAGCGGATTAGAAACGGGCGGATGATCTCCACATCGTTCACGTAAACAAGGTTCTCGTCAAAATTACCGCCCCGCACCGAGTATTGCGAACTAAGTTCGTTCGACGACGAAACTCCCGGCAAGGTCTTTATTAACGACTCAAAGCTGCCGTTGGTATTCGGCAATTGGTTGAAATTTTTCACTTCAACGTTATTGGGATTTGCTAACCGGTCGGATTCTCCGATTACCGTAACCTCGCGGATGGATTTTACATCGAATATCAGGGTTTCGTTCATCAAAACCGTTTCACCGGGGTTTAGCCGAAGCTGTTTTTTTACCGATTGATAACCAACACACGATAACGTAATGGTAACAGACTGTCGGGCAGATAGCCTGAGCTTAAAATAACCGCTGTCGTTGGTTGTTGCTAATAAGCCAACCCCATCAAGCGATACAGATACTGCCGGAACCGGCTTGTGGTTTGCATTTCTAATGGTTCCTTGTATATAGCCGTCAGTTTGGGCAAAAAGGAAATTTGAGGATAACATATTTATAATCAACAGGCTGATTGTTGAAATAACGAGGATGAACCGGGAAGTATTTTTGCTGAGAAATAATGCTTGCATGTTATGGTTAAAAACGTCTTATATCGAAATTTATTTGCTCGCGGGAATGCAAAAAGTAAATAAACCGATAGCAAGATTACGTACATTTGCCCTGAAACGAAAATACTATATTTTTGCTTGCAATTAAGCTTTAATTATTTTTTAGAATGATTGAACAGCTCGAAATTACATTACCGGCCTATCGCAGAGGATTTCATCTTATAACCAGGGTCATTGAACAGTATCTTCCCTCATTGCCCGAAAAGGGATTAATCAACATCCTTATAAAACATACGTCGGCAGCGCTTACAATCAACGAAAATGCCGACCCATCGGTGCGAACCGATTTTGAAAACGTCTTCTCAAAGCTTGTTCCCGAAAATCAAAGTTATTACACGCATACCCTCGAAGGCGCCGACGACCTTCCGGCACATATCAAAAGCTCCCTTCTGGGACAGTCGTTAACCATTCCCATCACCAACCACTGCCTCAATTTAGGCACCTGGCAGGGAATTTATCTCTGCGAATTTCGTAATTACGGCGGATCAAGGGAACTGGTGGTAACGATTTACAGTTAAAAAATTGATGATTTTAGATTGACGAATCGTAATTCGTAACTCAATAATCGTCAATCTTAAATTGTAATTCGTAAATAAAAAACGTCAGCATATATAACAATATAATAAAGACTTATGCAACAATTATTACTTGGCGATGAAGCCATTGCACAGGGAGCCATCGATGCAGGATTATCCGGTATTTATGCCTATCCCGGTACACCTTCCACTGAAATAATGGAATACGTACAAAAGAACGACGAAGCCCGCGAGAAAGGCATCCACTGCCGTTGGTCCACCAACGAAAAAACAGCGATGGAAGCCGCCCTTGGGATGTCGTATGCCGGCAAACGTACCATGGTGTGTATGAAACACGTGGGCTTAAATGTCGCTGCCGACCCGTTTATGAATTCGGCCCTTACCGGTGTCAATGGCGGTGTTATCATCGTCTCTGCCGACGATCCGTCAATGCACTCCTCGCAAAACGAACAGGATTCCCGCTTCTTCGGCAAGTTTGCCATGGTGCCGGTTCTGGAGCCTTCCAGTCAGCAGGAAGCTTACGACATGGTTCATTACGGTTTCGAACTTTCCGAGGCGTTTAAAATCCCGGTAATGATCCGTATCACAACTCGTCTGGCTCACTCGCGTACAGGTATTGCTTCTTCCAAAAAGAAGGAACAAAATCCTTTGGCACTGCCTTCCGATCCTCGCCAATTCATCCTTTTGCCGGCCATTGCAAGGATCAGGTACAAGAATTTGTTGAAAAATCAGGCAGGTTTGGAAGATAAATCTTTCGATTCTGATTTTAACAAGTTTATCGATGGCGAAGACAAGTCGTTTGGAATTATCGCCAGCGGCATCGCCTATAATTATGTGATGGAAAATGCGCAGGATGGAAAGGTGAAGAACCCCATCCTTAAAATAGCGCAATATCCCGTTCCCAAGAAATTGATCGACAAGATTTCGTTGCAGTGCAAAACCCTTTTGGTGCTTGAGGAAGGCTATCCGTTTATCGAGGAACAGCTCACCGGGCTTATCGAAAACGGTTATACCATCAAAGGACGTTTGAGCGGCGATGTACCGCGCGACGGAGAACTCAATCCTAATATCGTGGCCAAAGCCCTGGGATTAGCCGTTCCCGAAACCGTTGCAACACCTGCCATCGTGGTAAACCGTCCGCCTGCATTGTGCAAAGGATGCAGCCATATCGACACTTACTTGGCGCTTAACGAAGCCATGCAGAAATATGACGGAAACCGTATTTTTTCCGATATCGGTTGCTATACCCTTGGCGCTTTGCCTCCGTTCAATTCCATCAACACCTGCGTGGATATGGGCGCTTCCATCACCATGGCCAAAGGCGCTTCGGATGCCGGTTTAACGCCGTCCATTGCCGTGATTGGCGATTCAACGTTTACCCATTCGGGGATGACCGGTTTGCTTGATGCTGTATTGGAAAATACACCTATTACAGTCATCATTTCCGACAACGAAACTACCGGTATGACCGGTGGACAGACTTCGGCAGCTACGGGACGTCTCGAAAAGATTTGCCTCGGTCTTGGAGTAGAGCGCGAACATCTTAAAGTGATTCTTCCATTAAAGAAGAACCACGAAGAGAATGTCCGCATCATGGCTGAGGAACTCGCATATCAGGGACTTTCGGTAATTATTTCGCAACGTGAGTGCATCCAGACGGCTGCCCGCAGAAAAAGATCGTCAATTTAATTAACTTGTCCGGAAGGACTTTAGCTTATTCACATCATGAAAACAGACATTATACTTGCAGGCGTAGGCGGACAGGGTATTTTATCCATTGCCGCGGTAATTGGTCAGGCTGCGTTGTTAAATAATTTGTATATCAAACAGTCCGAAGTGCACGGCATGAGCCAACGCGGGGGCGAAGTGATGTCGCACCTTCGTATTTCGTCCAATCCCGTGGCTTCCGACCTTATTCCTTTTGGCGCCGCCGATTTGATTATCGCAGTTGAACCTATGGAATCGCTTCGCTACCTGAATTATCTTTCGCCGGAAGGTTGGTTGGTGACTAATACCAAACCATTCGAAAATATCAGCAATTATCCCGATTTCGACAAGATTATCGATGCCATTAAAGAATTACCCCGCCGGGTGTTTATCGATGCCGATGAAACGGCTCATGAGATTGGTTCGGTAAGAGCTTCGAACATGGTGATGCTTGGAGCTTCGGTGCCTTTCCTGAAACTTTCGTCCGAATCAGTGGAGGAAGGCATTCGCCTGATCTTCGGCTCCAAAGGCGAACAAGTGGTCGACCAGAACCTCCAAGCCGTAAAAGCCGGTATGGAAGCTGCCAAAGCGGTACTTTAATATTTAAGGGTAAAATAGACAAAGGTCTGACAGATTTTTAAAACCTGTCAGACCTTTTTTTTATAAGCTGCATGGCAGGTGCAACGCCGGGCAAAATAAATTTATGGTTCCTGATTAATCCGGGGTAGGCATGGGTTACAAATTTATTAGCGGTATGTGCATTTTTAATATTTATCAATCTGTAAATCCTTTCTCATCTCTGCAATTATAGTATCTTCCAAATCCTTGAATGGATGATTTGTCTTAAACTTATTGCCAGATTCAAAAAATTTGTTCAATAATTCAATTCGCTTATCGTTTGGTATGCCTTGAGTATTTTGTAAGGAGTTATGCATGAAGAAATCGTCAAAACATCCTTGTAATTCATTTACAATTGTCTTTAAATTACAAATCATATTTTTAGATAAATAAGGTTGATTTACTAGATAATATGAAATAAACACATTAAAATCGGTCTTAATCTCATAACCCATCTCTTGTTGTCCTAAATATTGATATTTTTGAATCTTTATTTTTAGTTCAAATACCTTTTGAAGTAAACCTTTGTAAATTTCAATCTTCTCTTTAAAGACACCGGAATAAGAAACCTTATGTCTTTCAATTGATTTATCAATCTGGCCTTTAATAATCCAATAAAATATCATATTGCCAATAATGGCAATCAATCCAGGTATTATTAATTTAAAAATTTCAAGTGTTTTACAATCCATAGGTATCATTTTATTTTGCATTGTTGCCCAACATCTCTCCAATAATGGTAACTCCTGCCATTTCAAAATGTTTAAACTTTGTACCAAAGTAATAAATTTTCAACACTTCTTATCCATTTAGTCTGTTTAGGGGCAGGATTTATCATAGCGAACGCCCTTTTACACTTTCGTGAAGCCCATTTAGCCAAGTCAAAGGATAAAGTCAGCACACGATATGATAAAAAGGTCGTGACGAACGCCCTTTTGGATACTTTTTGCATCCTCTTTGTCACATCGAGTGACAAAGAGGATGTCGGTTGAGACAAAAAGGTCACGAAAGATGTTTAATTGAACTCTCGCGACGACCTTTTTGTCACAACGAGGGTCTAAAAGGTCAAGTGAAGTGACAAAGAGGTCGGTCGCCACGTCGGCTTGAACACAAAATATGTCCAATAGACCGTTCGCTGTGACAAATTTGTCAAGTCTTTGGGTGATTTGAACAGGCAGGGGACAAATGAGCTGTTTTTGTTAAACAAAAAGTCTAAGATTGTTCATTTTTATTTTGCATAGACGAACTTTTTGTTAATTTTAAAACATAAACCAAACCTAACGTTTATGTTATCAAAAACAGACATTGACCAACTCGAAACAAAAGGTATCACTATCGATCAGCTAAACCAGCAGATAAAAAGTTTTAAAACAGGCTTTCCGTGGTTAAACGTTATCGCTCCGGCTACTCCCGGCAATGGGATAAATGTTTATGACCCTGTCGAAATTGAGGCGCTGGCTTCCGGTTTTGACCCTTCAAAAAATCAAACTAAAATTGTAAAGTTTGTGCCGGCATCGGGAGCTGCAACCCGCATGTTTAAATCGCTTTTCGAACAACTGCTCAAACCGGCCGGAAGTGAAGTGTTAACCGATGTACAGCAGGTAATCTCAAATCTCGAATCGTTTGCTTTTTACGACGATTTAGTTACAGTACTCGATAAAAAAGGCCTTTGCCTGGCAAAACTTCTGGAAGAAGGTAAATACAATAAGATAATAGCGTTTATTCTTGAAGATGTGGGCTTAAATTATGGCAACCTGCCCAAAGGATTGTTGAAATTCCACAGTTATCCCGTCGAACGTCGCACGCCGGTTGAAGAACATCTGGTTGAAGGTGCTCTTTATTCCCAAAATGCCGATGGTTCGGTAAACATCCATTTTACCGTATCGCCCGAGCATCTCGAAGGTTTTAAGCAGCTCATTGAAGAGGTAAAGGATACTTACGAAGCACGTTTTAACGTTCGTTATAACATCAGTTTTTCCGTACAGAAATCATCCACCGATACCCTGGCCGTTGATGCCGACAACCAGCCATTTCGCGACAGCGACGGTTCCCTGTTATTTCGTCCGGGAGGCCACGGCGCCCTTATCGATAACCTTAACGATCTCGATGCCGGAATAATTTTTATCAAAAACATCGATAATGTTGTTCCCGACAGGCTTAAAGACGAAACCGTAAGATATAAAAAGGCACTCGCCGGCTTGCTGTTTAAAATACAGTATCAGGTGTTTAAATATTTAGAATATCTTGATAATGAATTAAATTTAAATGATGCTGTATTGGCCGAAATGGTTACATTTACGGAGTCTCAGCTGGGGTATAAGTTTGCACCGATGTTTGCACAACTTTCAGCAGAAAAGCGTAAAGAGGCTTTAATTCAGGTTCTAAATCGGCCTATCCGCATTTGCGGCATGGTTAAGAATACCGGCGAGCCCGGTGGCGGACCTTTCTGGATTGAAAATGCCGATGGCTCGAAGTCGTTGCAGATTTTGGAAAGTTCGCAGTTTAACCTTTCGGACGAAAACCAGAAGAAAGTGTTTAAAAGTGCCTCGCACTTTAACCCGGTAGATTTGGTTATTTCAACCCATAATTATAAAGGGGAGAAATTCGATTTAATGCAGTATCGCGATCCTCAAACAGGGTTTATCTCCGAGAAAACCAAGGACGGTCGTAAGCTTAAAGCTCTCGAGCTCCCCGGTTTGTGGAACGGGGCCATGGCATTTTGGAACACGGCTTTTGTGGAAGTTCCCGGAATTACCTTTAACCCGGTAAAATCGGTTAACGACCTGTTAAGACCCGAACACCGGTAATGGTAATGTTAAGTTAACATTATATTAACTTAACATATATTCAATCTTTTATAAATTTAGCCATTCGTAATATAAATTTCAGATATGGATAAAAACTACACGATTCTCCTTGTTGATGATGAACCAGATATTCTTGAATTTCTTACCTATAACCTTAAAAAAGAAGGTTATATAGTATATCAGGCCCAAACCGGCAAGGAAGCCGTTAAAATTGCCAAGGAAATTATCCCACATCTGATATTGCTTGATGTTATGATGCCCGAAATGGACGGCGTGGAAACCTGCGAGGAGCTTCGAACTTATCCCGAACTTCAGCACTGTATAATTGCTTTCCTTACTGCCCGTTCTGAGGATTATTCGCAAATTGCAGGTTTTGAGGCCGGAGCCGACGATTATATCGCCAAACCCATAAAACCTAAGGTTCTGCAAAGCCGGATAAAGGCTTTACTTAAACGCTACGATGCTCATATCCCAATAGTTTCGGAAAGCGGAGATAGTTCGGAGGCGACCAAATCACCCGGCAAAGAACTGGTTATAGATAAAGACCGTTATCTTGTCATTCGGGGGAAAGAAGAGTTTGTTCTTCCCAAAAAGGAGTTTGAATTGCTTGCATTACTGTTGTCTAAACCCGACAAGGTTTTTACCCGCGAGGACATTTTTCAGTCTGTTTGGGGCGATAATATTATTGTTGGCGACCGTACCATCGATGTGCACATTCGTAAACTGCGAGAAAAAATTGGTGAGAATTATATTAAAACAATCAAAGGTGTAGGATATAAATATACTGAATAAATTTCTGTACATTTTGGGGGCGAATGTCAGTAAATCCGCATTGTCCGTGTGCATTTAATCCCTTTTTAAAGTATTTTTACTGCTCGTTAACAGAGGTTGTTTCCTGGTAATTTACTAGGAAACTTCTTTAAATTTTTAGATATGAGTAGTAGAATATATAGTCTTGATTATTTGAATAGTATCTCGGGTGGTGATGCTGGTTTTATTTCCGATATGGTGAGTACCTTTATAGAAAATACTCCCGAAGAACTTAGCCAAATCAGGACTTTTGTCGATTCCGGTAATTGGCCTAAAGCAGGGGCGGCGGCTCATCGTTTTTCGTCAAGCCTATTGTTTCTTGGTTTAGATGCTTTAAAACAGCTATCGACAGAAATTGAAGACTCAAGTTTGCAGGGCGTTAACCTTGTAAAAATACCGGAATTACTGGCTCAGCTTGAGAATGGATGTAATCAGGCAATAACCGAACTGAAAGCAGATTTTAACGTATAAATGATATGTAAAAAAATTTTCAAATGAAAATATTGATTTGCGACGACGACATAATGACCTTAAAAGCACTCGACCATAAATTAAAACTCGAAGGCTACGAAACTATTACGGCAAAAGACGGAAAAGTTGCCATAGATACATTGAATTCTAATCCGGACATAGCACTCTTACTTACCGATTTACACATGCCATTGGTAAGCGGACTTGAACTTATTATGCATATCCGTAATATCATGAAAAGTAACATGCCCATTGTGATGTTGACCCGTGTTGGGCTGGAAGATACCGTTTTCCACGCTTTCGAACTTGGCGCCGACGATTATATTACCAAACCGTTTAGCCCCGAAGAACTTTCGTTACGTATTAAACGGGCTTTATTGAAAAGAAAGCTCTGATAAATGCACCTGAGCAAATGGCTCCTCAGCCTCTGGGGATGGAAAGTTGTTGGTCATTATCCCGATTATAAAAAGATGGTCGTTGTTTCGGCCCCACATACTAGTATGTGGGATTTCGTTATTGGGCGGCTTTATTTTTATACTATAGGAATTCAGCCTAGACTGCTTATGAAAAAGGAATTGTTCTTTTTTCCGTTAGGGTATTTGTTAAAACAAATGGGAGGAATTCCGGTAGACCGTTTACGAAAAACAAACATAGTCGAACAATTGGTTGATAAATTTGATAATAACGAAAGCTTCGTCTTGATTATTACCCCCGAAGGTACACGAAGAAAGGTGAAAAACTGGAAAGAAGGTTTTTATCATATCGCCAAGGCTGCTAATGTGCCCGTTGTTCCCGGTTATTTTGATTACGATAAAAAGATTATTGGCATCGGAGAAGCTTTTTTTGTAAGCGAAAGCGTTGTAAATGATATTAATCGGGTAAAAAAGCTCGTGAAAGACACTGTACCAAAGCATCCTCAAAAATATTCATATGCCTGATTATGAAAGATCTGTTAAATGTTGCACTGTTTCAGTTTAATCCTTTATGGGAAGATGCCGAAGCAAACATCCAAAAGCTAAACGAATGGATGGCCAATGTACCTTCGAAAACCGACATGGTTATTCTTCCCGAAATGTTCCTCACCGGTTTCTCGATGCATGTTGGTAAAGTGGCTCAAACGATGGATGGTCTTGGGGTAAATTGGATGAAAACAACAGCCAGATCGAAGCAAATTACGATAATGGGTTCGTTGGCTATTAATGATAATGGACATGTTTTCAATCGTTTTTTAATAGCCTCACCCGATGGTGAAATTCAAAGCTATGATAAACGGCACTTATTCCGGATGGGTAAGGAACATCAATATTATTCCCCCGGAGAAGCTCAATACGTTTTTAATAATAACGGATGGAGGGTTATGCCTTTGGTTTGCTACGATTTACGTTTTCCGGTATGGAGCCGTAATGTGAATTTAAAATACGATCTTCTTATTTATGTAGCCAACTGGCCCGAACCTCGGCGAGAAGCATTTATGACTTTGCTAAAAGCTCGAGCTATTGAAAATCAATGCTATGTATTGGCTGTTAACAGGGTAGGGCAGGATGCGTCTGGAATAAACTATGCCGGAGAATCGGTAATCATCGATCCAAAAGGGAAACTGACGAACGAGCCCAACGGTATAGAACAAATAATTACAGGTTCCATATCGCTGGGCGAATTAAAAAGTTTCCGCAAAAAATTTCCGGCTTATCTGGATGCCGATGAATTTACAGTCAATTTTACTTCCCTGTAATCCATTTAATTATTCTATCTGATTTTGGAGATTCCTTAGAGTAAGCAACATCGACCAAATGGCCTTGTTCGTCGATAAGGTATTTCTGAAAGTTCCATTTTACTTCCGAATCGAGTTTTCCGTTCAGATTTTTGTTGGTTAGCCATTGGTAAAGCGGGTCAATGTCGGCACCTTTTACCGATATTTTTGACATCATGGGAAATGAAACCCCATAATTCCGTTCGCAAAATTCTTTAATTTCAGTATTGGTACCTGGTTCCTGATTTGCAAAGTTGTTGGCGGGAAAGCCGATAATTACAAATTTGTCACCACCATAGGTTTTGTAAAGCTCTTCCAACTCCTTGTATTGGGGGGTGAACCCACATTTGGACGCCGTGTTGACAATCAAAACTTTTTTCCCTTTTAGCGAAGCCAGATCAAAATCTTCACCATTAATCGATTTTGCTTTAAAATCATACAATGTATTCATCTTTTTAGTTTTTGCAATAGTTTGTCCATTAGATATATAACTAATGCTTAAAGCCATAAGTACAACCAATAAATTTTTCATAATCTTCTTTTTTTGAGACATTCAGTAAACAAGAATTTCGTTACATTTGTTTAAAACGTCAATTATAATTTTTTAAAAATAAAATGATGGAAACCAACGAAATTGTATTGAAAACCTTGAAAGACGCCGGAGCTCCGTTGCGTCCGGGCGATATTGCCGAAAAAGCCGGAATTGACAAAAAAGAAGTAGATAAAGCGATTAAAAAACTTGTAGCTGAAGAGAAAGTTATATCTCCCAAACGTTGTTTTTACGCCGCTAAGTAAGCCGTATTTCATAATAAATAAAAACGCCGGAACTCCTTAGTTTCGGCATTTTTCGTTTAAAATTTGTAGGCTGGATTTTTGTCTGAAAAATCAATATCCTTAAATGTAGGGTTTAGAACTACCTGAGTAAACGTATATTCTTCAAAAAGTCCTTTAGCGTCGTATATTTTAAGATGTACCGGGTAAAACTTATCTTTATGCACATACATATCCATCTTTGAAGCATAATCGTTGGGAACAATGAGTCTGGTTCCGGCTTTTATTGTTCCAATTCCTTTGAGCTGAGCGTTATTTTCGAGGATGGAATAAAAATTCAGGTGCAGCTTTTGGGCTATGGAAAGCGGCGTTTCGTCGGACTGGGTAACATAGGTAACCATTCGATAGGCAGGATGGTTAAAAACAAGATGATAACACTCTATACCCTGATATTTTTCAACGCCTATGCATTCAATTACTTTGGAACTTTGCGATTCGTACTTGTTGAGCAGATATTCGAGAAGTGATACTGTATATCCAAACCCCGAATCAAAAAAAGAATGATGCCGCCCCTGAAGCACGAGCTCGCCTTCCGGGTCGAGATTTAGGTTGACCCAAGGGAATGCATTGGGCCTGACTTTTACTTTCTCGTTGTTTTTTCCTGAAACATAGAGACATTCGATGCCATTTTTAGGAAAATGCTGATAAATATATACCTTAAAAGGATGTATTGAAAGTTTAAATGATGAACGTTCAATGTGTAGTTCTTTTTTTAGGCGTTCTTTTGATTCGAACGAAAATTGAAGCGTTTTCAGCGATTTTACAGTTGAAAACATCTGGCGGGTCAGAAATACGGCATTCTGTCCGAAAACATTAAAGGGTAATAAGCTCAGAATAGCAAAGAGAATTCGATATTTCATACAAAATAATTGCATTAATTATCAGATAATTTAAAACCCTGCAAAGATAACAATTAAGCCTGCGGCGATGTTAACTAAAAATGATGTTAATTTTGTTTTATTGTAAAAATTGAAAATATGATTTCAGAAATAGTAAGGAAATGCCGCAGTTATCGTAGATTTTTTCAAGATGTACCTGTTGCTCAGGATGATTTGCTGGAAATGGTTGATAATGCCCGTCTTTCGGCTTCAGCACGTAACGCGCAGTCGTTAAAGTATATTGTTGCAAATGAAGCGGATATGAACGATAAGATATTTTCGTGTCTGGCATGGGCCGGGTACCTCAAGGATTGGAACGGACCGGAGAAAGGCGAGCAACCATCGGCTTATATCATAATGCTTAATGATACTGATATCTCTACTAATTATTGGTGCGATCATGGCATTGCTGCCCAAAGTATCCTGCTAACCGCAGTCGAAAAAGGACTGGGGGGATGTATCATCGGTTCCGTAAAGCGTGAAATGCTCCGGCATATTTTATTTATTTCTGAACAATATGAAATTGTGCAGGTTATAGCCATTGGAAAGCCTAAAGAAGAGGTTAGACTTGATCCGTTGGGTTCTGAAGGAGATATTAAATATTGGCGCGATGCAGAACAAGTACACCATGTTCCAAAGCGGAGCTTAGAAGATATCGTATTGAATTTTAAATGAAAACAGTAAAACTTGGTAAACTGCTAAGCTTGTCTGCTATGCAGGTTAACTCAGCTTTATTTTTAAATTACCATCCGGGTAAAAAGTTAATTCCGAATACGGGTTTTGAGAATTTTCCGTTTTGTAGCGGAAAGGCGTAGAAAGGTTCAAGGACCATGTAACCTAAAACATTGATCCGTAAGGAAGGTCCCACACTTACGATGGGGATACGTTCATTACTGCTATCCTTTTTCCATTTTAAGGTTGGGTAGGTATTTTTTGTCCATGCAATACCGGCATCGCAAAACAAGCTGAAATCGCTGTACAAGAATCCCGATTTTATGAACGCATAATTTTTAGGCCCGGTTAAAGGGAAGCGAAGTTCAAGGTTGGTAAGCGCCATACGGCTTCCGCTAAGGTCGTCAAGAGAAAAATTGGGATTATTTTCGTAATTGGCCATATCGAATCCTCGTACATACCACGAATAGCCGAGAAACATATTGGTGAGCCTGCTATCTTCTGCATTTTTTCCATACCTGCCATAATGAAATCCTCTGAAAGCTATGGTATAAGGTTTAAAATACCAATAATGCCGGTAATCGACTGTCAATGTATAGAAATTTAAGTCTCCGATATTTTTTTCTAATCCAAATCTGGCACGTTTTCCCCGAATGGGGGCAGTCATCCCAAATACAGAATTATCAATAACATAGGCTCCGTTTATATTATGTGCTAAAAATCCCGAAGGGTGTGGACGGATTTCCTTGTTGTCCAGATACCAACCATAAGTGGTGTTATAAACATAATTCCAGCGATCAATTCTATACCAGTACCAAGCCGACGATAATCCAAATTCTAATCTTCGGGTTTGAGATAATGGCCTGAAAACGAATAAAGAAAGTTTTTCTTCGAATATTTTTTCATAAAACATGCCAATGGTGTCGGTGCGGTTATCTGTATTATCGTAGTACCCATAAATGTACGGAATGTGGGATAATGATAGGCCCCAGTTAAATTTGTGTTTGGAGTTCAGATAAGCTACTTGTCCGCCACAGGTGGATATTTCGCCGTTTACAGCCGCCGAGGTAAAGATTTGATTTTGACCTACAATGTCGGAGAAAATTGCATATACGCTACCAGCCATACCTGTTCCGAAGCGACTGGTGGCAACGCCTACACTGGCATTTGAGATATAGTCGAGCTTAAATTTAGGACGAAACCGAACAGTTTTAAAACTATCTTTTGGGGCAAGCGGCATGTCAAGTCGTGTCAGAAGATGGTTATCAACGATATTGGATCCTGCCCGCTTAATTGGTGGTAATGTTGCTGCATCAAAATTGACACTATCGGCACGTACACTAACAGGTTTAAAATCGGAAATGGCTGCGGAATATATCGAATATTTTCCTCCGTAATAATAAGAGTAAGTCAATAAATCCTGTTTCCGGGCAACACTTAAAGCGGGCGAAAACTCAGTAATACCAGTAATACCGGTGAAATAGCTGGTTAGTTGCTGCACTTTGGCCGAGTCGGGCGAATATTGATAAAGATTTCGGAAACCATCGCGATTGGAAAGAAAGAAAAGTGACTTGTTATCTGGCGAAAATAGAGGGTTTAGATTTTTGGCTCCGGGAAAAACATAGAAAAGATGGGTTTCCAGCGTTTCAACATTGATGGTTCCGAGATTGGTACCTCCTTTAATGTCAATAGATGCTCCTGATTTTAGCGGTTTATCGGTAGAAAATGCAAGCAACTTTCCGTCGGATGACCAGGATGGCTGCATGTAAGCGTAATTATCGAAGGTGAGTTGTTTTACCTGTCCGGTTTTTAAATTATAAATGTAAAGACTATTTTTACCTTCAACCATGCCCGTAACTGCAATCTGATCATTTACCGGGTTCCACGTGGGATTTGAAAATGAGGGTACTCCCGGAATTTCGTATTCGCCAATGGTTCGTCCTTTGTCCACGTTAACGATCATCAGCTTATTACGGCCATTGGCAAAAATGGTGAAAGCAAACTTCTTTCCGTCGGGCGACCATGCGCCGGCTGATTCGATATAATTAAAATCGTCTACTTCGCTATTATGTATTGTGCTGGAAATCTTGCGTATAATTCTTCCTGTACGGGCGTCGGCTAAATAGAGTTCAAAAGTAAAGGCGTCTTTCTCAGAAAAGAAGATGACATGTTTGCCATCGGGGCTTATAGCCGGGGATATGTTCATGTCTCCAGCGGTTTTAGCGAAGATAATTTTTCGGCCAATGGGGATAGTAAGCGCCTGGTCAAGATACCTTTGATAGTGGTTAACCATAGCATTTTTCCACATTCCGGAAAGCGTATATTCGTCGTACCCAAGTACTTTTTTTAAAGCCTGGCTATACCCGGAGTGAATAGTCTCCCTGAAAATGGGAATGATGAGGCTGTCACCCCAGGTTTTTCCTACCATTGCCCAGAAACACTGGCCATAGCGGTACGGGAAATATTTGTAACTGCGGGTCATTTCGTTGATTGAAGGAAAATCGTTGTTGGCAACTGCGTCGCGCATCCACATGGAGGTATTGGCATCAACGCTTCCTATCGAAAAATATTCGGCCATGCCTTCAATCATCCAAAGCGGAAGATAACGAAGATTGTTCAGGCTTCCTGAATCGCCAGATAGAAGAAGATTGTACTGAAAAGCGTGTACCAGTTCGTGCCCGAGTACATGGTCTGTTTGAGCGTACGACGAGGCAATGGGCAAAACTACCCTGTTTTTAAGGGCTTCGGTTACCCCTCCGGTGCCGATGCCGATATCGCCCATAATTGCAGTTGTCTGCTGGAAGTCGGCCTGATCGTTATAGAAGATAATGGGGTTAAGTTTTTTTATAGAATCTTTAAAGAGCGAAGCATGAAGGGTATACCATTGTTCGCTGAGTTGGGCCAAACGGTTAAGTACCGAGTCGTTTTTAAGATAATGATAAATCTCGAAATGCGGGGTCTGATAAACTTTAAAGTTAAACGCCTTGTACGAAGGTTTGTTCCGTCCAAAGTATTGAGCTTCAGTAGTTTGTATATGAAACACGCCAAGCCATAGAAAAACTGAAAAAATAACCCGAGATGCTTTTAAAACGCATTTCATAGACGATGCATTGGTAAAAGTTTATTATTCAAATGTATTAAATTTCTGGTAAACAGGAGGCCGAGCACAGGCTATTTAGCAAGAAACTAAAAAGCCCAAAAAGCCCGGAAATGGATTTATTTCCGGACTCTTTGGGCTTTTAATAAACAGCTTATTTTACTGCAATAGTTTCTATTTCAATTAGAGCTCCAAGTGGTAAACGTACAACTCCATAAGCAGCGCGAGCCGGAGGATTTTCGGTATAAAAACTGGCATAAATTTCGTTTACATCTTTAAAGTCGTCCATGTTGGCTAGCAGACAGGTACTTTTTACCACATCGTTATTGTCATAGCCTGCAGCTTTCAGTATGGCTCTGATGTTTTTTAATACCTGAAGGGTCTGTTCCTTAACTCCTCCTTCAACTAGTTTTCCGGTAGTGGGGTCAATTGGAATCTGTCCCGAAATATAGAGTGTGCCGTTTGCTTCAACGGCTTGGCTGTATGGCCCAATAGCGGCGGGAGCCTGATCTGTACTAATTATTCGTTTCATGATGTTCAGATTTTAATAATAGCTCTGGTAATCGCGGTAATCCTTACGCTGTTCGTATTTCAGGTCGCGAAGGAATGCAGATAGCGCAGTTATTCTGAATTCGTAAAATTTGTAAGTTCCGAATGGAGAGAAGTTTATGGTCATAACCCAACAATGCAGGTCGCGGGTTATACCGCATGATGTAAGCGCTAAATCGTGTGCTTTAAAATCGTACCCCGAACTAAACGTAAAACCCCATTTGGGGGTCAACGGAATGGTTCCGTTAAATGATAGTGATTGGGTTATGGTTTTCTGTTTCGCGTAATTGCTGTAATTCAGGTTGTAATAAAATGATAGAGTCATAGGGATGCTGAAGTAATTAAACTCTTCAGCAGGCTTAGCCGGTTGTTTCTTTTCGGGTGATGGCGATGCGGGTGCCCCTTCTGTTAATGGTTGATTAGCTGGTGCATTAGAAGTACCTGATTTACCCTTACTTCCAAAATTAAACGTATATCCGAAGCTTACCCCACCATTGGTTAAGCGGCCAAATCCTTGATGTTCCTGCCAGGCATAGCGGTTATAATCGGTACCAACGGAGTCAATAGCATAAGGGTCAAAGGTTCCATTGTAGTTTAACGATAAACCGTTAGCAATAGGGGATGAACCGCTGATGCTAATATTCGAAAGTTTCATCCGGTCGGCAAACGGGTTGTAACTTGCCGAAAAGTTTAAGGATTGAATGAGTACAATTTTTTTGGTGCCGGTTACGGTGTCTTTTTCCGATTTAACCTTCATTTCCACGTTATTGCCTAAACTAAACGAATAATATCCGCTGCGTTTAGGAACCGTTGGGGTGCCATAAATGTTTCTGTCGTAAATAGAATACTCTACAGCTTTTTTATTTGCATCGAGGTACGTTTTGTAATAATTAGGAACGAGGCTGCTTATCTCGGGAACATAACTAAATCCAACGGATGGCGTAAGTACGTGGCGGATAGCCTGAATTTTTGATTTTTTTGGAAAGACAAACATACCATATATCGTCGGGTTGAACGATATGCTGATAGATGGAGCAAAGCCGTGGGCGTAACTGAATTTTTGTATGGTATCGACCTTTTCGTAATAAACCGTCGTATTGGTAGCTTGATTTATGCTGTCACCAAGTGATTTACGAACCTGTGTGCCATAAAGCATACCGGTGTAATTCAAACTCGGACTGATGTTGAAATATTTCAGGAATTTAAAATTTGCACTGATCGGAATGTTATGTTTAAATCCGTATTGCGCAGTTTTTAAAGTCTTATTAGTGAATATATTGTCTTCTTTCCCGCTTAGGTTGTTATCTAAGTTAGCCGAGTAACCAAGCGAGATGTTTTCGTACCATTTTGTTTCTCCGGTTGAAGTTTTGCTTCGGAAGGGATAAAAACGGTTAGCCGAAAGGGCTATTGATGGCATTGTAAAGGAAACATCCTTGGTATTACTGTTTTGAGTATGACGAAGGTTGGCCGAAAGGTTTACGTCTGTCCATGATTTGTTGTACGAGATACTTGATGATTTCGTACTGGTAATCATCTTATTGTAATCGTTATAATTCTGGTTCCTGTCAAACGACTGGGTACTATAATTGACATTAGCACTAAACCGGCTGGTAGGGTTGGCGGTAGCTTCTTGCGAATGGGACCACGACAGCGAAAAATCCTTTTGTTTGCTCTGAACGTCAGTTCCTGTTTCTACCCCAGCAATCCCACTTTTATTGACATAATAACGAACCTCAAGGTTTCCGCCAAATTTGTACCGTTTTTTATACCGGCTGCTCAGGTTTAACCCCCAAGTACCGCGGGTATAAATATCTCCGGTTAAGGTAGCATCATAATAATCGCTCAGGGCAAAATAATATCCCCCGTTTCGCAGAAAGAACCCTCGGGTAGCTTCCTCTCCGTACGAAGGAATGATAATTCCAGAGGTACTTTCCTTTTTATTAGGGAAAAAACCAAAGGGAAGACCAATTGGAAGAGGTACATCTTCTAATACAAGGTAAGCCGGCCCGGATATAATTTTATCGTTCGGAAGTACCTTTCCTTTGGTAAGTGCCAAATAAAAGTGTGGATGCTCGGCATTACAGGTCGTATATTTACCGTTTTTCAGGTTAATGGTACCGTCTTCGAGTCTTTTTGTTTTTTCGGCATGCAAAAACTGACCATCCTGTTCGGTAATAATCCCGAGAATACTACCTTTTTTTGTTTTAAAATTATACGAAAGGGTATTAGCTTTATAGGTGTCGTTTCCTTGTTTAAAAACAGGTTTTCCGGCAAGGGTGCCGGTGCTGTCCTTTCTCCCCGAGGCGAAAGCCACGTTGTTGGAGAAATCATACTCTATATAAGCTGCGGTGAGTTCAATATCCTGATAATTAACTTTGGCATCGCCATACAGGTAAGCCTTTTTATTATCAGCCGAATAGGTCATGGAGTCTTTAGCCGCAAAATCGACTTTCGACTTAAAATCGTCATGACGGGCATTTTTAATCTTCGAGGAGTCGATGGTTACCGAATCTTTTTTCACCGTAAGGGTGTCCTTACCTGTTTTCACCGGATACAAGGAATTAATCCCTCCGACATTAAAACTTCCTTGCCAGATAAGCACTGCCCCAATAGCAAAAAGATATGTTCTGGATTTTAATAACAACTTTAATATACTATTTTTGTGTGGAAATTAATGGTAGTAAATAAAACCCCAAAACTAAACAAAAATCCGATTATAGATAATGAGCCGGGTTCCATATCAGTCTTTTTTCTTTAAAGTTGTAGTTAAAATTCTTATTTTTAGTGGTTTATTTTGCAATATACAGATGACGGCCAATGGGCAGTCCTCTTCGAAAAGAAAACCGTTTACAGTAGTTATCGACGCCGGCCACGGAGGCAAGGATCCGGGAGCCGTAGCTAATGGTGTAAAAGAAAAGAATATAGTGTTGTCTGTAGCCTTAAAACTGGGTAATTATATAAAACATAATGCTTCGGACGTAAGGGTGTTGTTTACCCGTGAAACCGATGTTTTTGTAGAATTAGGAGACCGTGCCCCGGTGGCGAACCGAAACAAGGCCGACCTGTTTATTTCTATTCATGCCAATTACGAGAAAAGTGCAAGAATTGAAGGCACCGAGACATACGCCATGGGGTTAGCTAAAACCAACGAAAATCTTGAAGTGGCCCAAAAAGAAAATGCCGTAATATTGCTCGAAGATGATTACACGGCTAAGTACGAAGGGTACAATCCCAAAAGTCCCGATTCGTTTATTATTTTTTCGCTGCTTCAAAATACTCATCTCGATCAAAGTCTGCATTTTGCCTCATGCGTTCAATCTCAGTTTAAAGATTTTGGAGAACGTCAGGGGCGAGGAGTGAAGCAGGCTGGTTTTCTGGTATTATGGAAAACGACCATGCCCAGTGTATTGATTGAAACAGGCTTTATATCGAACCCTCAGGAAGCCAGATATCTAGCTTCTGAACATGGACAAGATAAAATCGCCGCTTCTATTTTTAAAGCTTTTTTAAATTACAAAGAAGATATTGAAAAACATAGTGTTGGGGTTATTAATCATTCGGTTAAAGAATCGCATGAACCGAAACAATCCGATAAATCGGATTCTGCCAAGGATGGTAAAAATGATACCATAAATAAGAAGCAAATTTCAAATAAAAAGAAAAATCAGGAAAAGCAGGAGAAACCTGAAAAACAATCGGAATCGAAACCAAAAACAGAATTTTTAGCACAAATATGCGCATCAAAGGTGGCTATACCCTTAAAATCTAAACAATTTAAAGGGGTTAAGAATATTGAAGAGATAAAAACTGATAACGATTTTAAGTATGCGATTGGAAGAAATACCTCGCTACACGAAGTGCTGAAAATCACCAGAGAAATCCGGAAAACATTCCCGGGAGCTTTTGTTATTGCGGTACGCGATGGTAAAATAATTCCGGTGAAGGATGCTCAGAAAGAAATAAAGGATTAATTTTGCCCTGTTTTAAAAAAACGATACTATCAATGAAATTTCAAAAAGAAATAAAGATCGGCCTCATTATTACTGCAATTATAGCTTTATTCATCTGGGGATTAAACTTTTTAAAAGGGCGTAACCTTTTTACCACCCAGCAGCAGTATTATGCCGTGTTTGATAATATCGGAGGACTTCAGCAATCCAGTAGCGTAAGTATCAACGGGTTTAAGATAGGACAGGTGTCTGAAATCCGTTTTATGTCGAGTAACCTGAATAAAATTTTGGTCGAAATTTCTATTCAACGTCAGTATAAAATTCCAAAAAATTCAGTTATTGAGATTGTAAGTGCCGACTTAATGGGTACAAAGGCGGTTAACTTAGTGATTGGCAATTCGAAGTTTTTTGCCGAAAAAAACGACACCCTTCTTTCGCGTGCTCAGACCGACCTGAGTACGATGGTTTCCAACGAAATATTACCACTAAAAGCTAAAGCTGAAAATCTTATTGTATCTATAGATTCGGTGATGGGTATAGTTCGCCATACGCTTACCCCCGAAACCCAGCGCAGTATGCAGCACAGTATTTTTGCTATGGAAAGCCTTATTGTAGGAGAAAAACAGAAGATTAGCCAGATAATCAGTAATTTGGAGTCTGTTTCCGAAAACTTGGATAAGAATAACAAATCAATTAACCATATCATTAAAAACGTCTCGAATTTTAGTGATTCGTTAGCTTCGTCTGATTTGAAAAAGGCTATAAATCAGGCTAACCTTGCAATGACTCAGGCCAATCTGTTACTCGAGAATATTAATAATGGTAAAGGTAGCATTGGACAGTTCGTTACTAATCAGTCTTTGTATAATTCTCTACATCAGTCTGTAAAGGATCTTGATTCCTTACTTGTTGACCTTAATGCCCATCCAAAACGTTATGTACACTTTTCTGTTTTTGGGGCTAAGGATCCTAAGAATAAAAAATAAGGTAGGTTATATTGTTTGTTTTCAATCAAATGCATCTTAATTAGGCCCCATAAGGCTATAATACAGTTATTTAATGTATTTTGAGCGGTTAAATGGCTGAATATTATTCTTGTGCCATTTTTTCATAAAAATTTAATAATTTTTAAACAATTTATTAACATTTATTAGTACTTTGCTGTGAATAACTATTAAAAATAAATTACTGATTATTAGACACTTAATAAAGTGTTAACAATCTTAAAAAATAATGCATTGAATATAAAAGCAATACGCATTAAACAGGAAATACAATAGCAATGACACTTTTTTTTTCTGTTTTTTTTTCGAAAATTGCTCGAAGAAAATGTGAGTTAACTAGAATTTTTAAACCATTCAGAATAAAACACTAAACCTAAAATGTACCAGACAGTTTGGAATAATTGCTTAAAAGTAATTAAGGATAATGTTCCTTCTGTGAGTTTCAGAACTTGGTTTGAACCCATCGTTCCGCTCAAGATTGAAAAGAACATACTGACTATTCAGGTTCCGAGCCCGTTTTTTTATGAGTATCTCGAAGAACAATATATTGATATTCTTCGGAAAACTCTGCGAAAAGAACTCGGACAGGACGCAAAACTTGAATACAGTGTTGTAATGGAAAACAATACCGTTACAAATGCCAAACCTTATACCGTGAAACTCCCGGGTAAGAGTAATGCCGAGTTGAAAAATAAACCCGTGCAAATGCCCCTTGGCGAAGGGGAACTTTCTATTAAGAATCCTTTTGTGATTCCGGGGATCAAGAAGTTGAACATCGATCCTCAATTGAATCCCGACAATTCTTTTTCTAATTATATAGAAGGGGATTGTAATCGTCTGGCGCGTTCCGCAGGTTTTGCAGTTGGTGCAAACCCGGGAGGTACAGCATTTAACCCTTTATTTCTTTATGGCGATTCAGGATTGGGAAAAACACACCTTGCCCAGGCTATCGGTATTCAGGTAAAGGAAAAACATCCCGAAAAGGTTGTGTTGTATGTGAATGCCAATAAGTTCCAAACTCAGTTTACGGATGCTATTCGTAACAACACCAAAAACGACTTCCTGAACTTCTATCAGATGATCGACCTGTTGATTATTGACGATGTTCACGAATTTGCCGGCAAAGAAAAGACTCAGGATATTTTCTTTCATATATTCAATCATTTACATCAATCTGGCAAACAGTTGGTTCTCACCTCCGACAAGCCACCGGTTGAATTGCAAGGCTTGGAACAACGCCTGTTGTCGAGGTTTAAATGGGGATTATCGGCTGATCTTCAATCTCCCGATTTTGAAACGCGCATAGCCATTTTAAAACATAAGGCTTATCTCGACGGTATTAACATGAGCGATGACGTTATCGAATATGTTGCTACTCACATAACTACCAATGTCCGCGAATTGGAAGGGGCCATGATTTCGTTGTTGGCTCAGGCAACCCTTAATAAAAGGGAAATTACAATCGACTTGGCTCGGGAAATGATCGATAAGCTTATTAAAAATACAAAACGCGAATTATCAATCGATTATATTCAGAAAGTTGTATGTAACTATTTTAGCGTTCCAGTGGAGATGTTAAACTCTAATACTCGCAAACGCGAAATTGTTCAGGCTCGCCAGATAGCTATGTATTTTTCTAAGAGCCTTACCAAAGCTTCATTGGCTACAATTGGTTCGCAAATTGGCGATAAAGACCATGCAACAGTATTACATGCCTGTAAAACGGTAAATAATCTGCTAGAAACCGATAAACGGTTTAAAGTTCAGATTGACGAAATTGAAAAGCGTTTAAAAATATAATTTACAAAGGTTTCTCTTAGAGAAACCTTTTTTTTGACATAAATTTTATAGACTTGGCCGACCAGCCGGATAAATACAATACAATTAATTTACCTTCCACCGGGATTTTTAAGGACAAAGGCAGTAAGTTTTTGGCTTTTGCTTATCCTGTAAAGGACGAGAACGAAGTTAAAATAATGGTTGATACGCTTCGGAAAGAATACTTCGATGCTCGTCATCATTGTTTTGCGTATCGTATAGGAGCTGATAAATTGGCTTTCAGGGCAAACGATGACGGAGAGCCTTCGGGTACTGCCGGAAAACCTATTTTAGGCCAGATACTTTCCAACGATCTGACTAACATTCTCATTGTGGTCGTTCGCTATTTTGGAGGCGTACTTTTGGGAACCGGAGGGCTGATCAATGCCTATAAGTCTGCAAGTGCCGATGCCATAGCCAATGCTGTCATAGTCGAAAAATATGTTTTCAATATATACCAAATTTATTTTGATTATTTACAGATGAATGCTGTAATGAAATTGGTTAAAGATTATGATCTGGATGCATCCAACCAAATTTTTGAAATGTCGTGCAGCATGAAATTGAGAATAAAGTATGGCATAGTTTCTAATGTGTTACCAAAATTAGAATCGATTGAAGGCTTACGATTTGAATATCTGTGTGATGAATAATTGAGAATATTTTCGGCTTCGTAAATGATAGTTTTCGGAGTCATCGTATATCTTTACTTTTAAATACAATACCTAAACCGGTTAAGCATGAAAAATAAAAGTCTTGTATCCATTACCGATTACAGTAGAGACGAGTATCTTAAAATTTTGGACCTTGCTGCCGAATTTGAAAAAAATCCTAATCAGGAGATTCTAAAAGGAAAGCTTATCGCTACCCTTTTCTTTGAACCTTCAACCCGTACCCGACTGAGTTTTGAGAGTGCCGTAAACAGGTTGGGCGGGAGAGTAGTTGGTTTCTCCGATGCCAGTTCGTCGAGTGTGACTAAAGGGGAAACGCTCAAGGATACCATCAAGATGGTTACCAATTATGTCGATCTCATCGTGATGCGTCATCCTCTCGAAGGCGCTGCTCGCTATGCCAGCGAGGTGGCCTCGGTTCCGGTAGTTAATGCCGGCGACGGTGCAAACCAGCATCCTTCTCAAACCTTACTCGACCTTTATTCTATCCGTAAAACCCAGGGAAAGCTGGAGGACCTCAATATCTTTATGATTGGAGATCTTAAATACGGACGTACTGTTCATTCTTTGCTTATGGCTATGTCCCATTTCAATCCGACGTTCTATTTTATTTCGCCCGATGAATTAAAAATGCCCAAGGAATATCTGATGTTTCTTGAGCAACGGGGCATTAAATATTATGAATATAAGGATTTTATGCCGATAATTTCGCAAGCTGATATTGTTTATATGACACGGGTTCAAAAGGAACGTTTTTCTGATCCTATTGAATATGAGAAAACTAAGAACGCTTATATCCTGCGTAATTCGATGCTTGACAATACCCGTCCCAATATGAAAATATTGCATCCGTTGCCACGTGTCAATGAAATAGCGGCAGATGTTGATGAAAACCCCAAAGCTTATTATTTTACTCAGGCGCTTAATGGGCTGTATGTCCGTCAGGCAATAATATCATCTATTTTAGGTTTGAAATAAATGTATCATTATGAAAGATAAACAATTAATTGTTAGTGCTATAAAGAACGGGACGGTAATCGATCATATACCGGCCAGAAACCTGTTCAAAGTCATTTCCATTTTAAGTCTTGAGCGTATTGATACCCAGATTACTTTCGGAACAAACCTCGATAGCAAGCGGTTTGGTAGTAAAGCAATTATTAAAATTGCCGATAAATACTTTCTGGATGAGGAAGTTAATAAGATTGCCCTAGTTGCTCCACAGGCAAAACTCAATATTATAAGAGATTATGAGGTTATTGAAAAACGGGATGTGGAAGTGCCGGATTCAATAACCGGAATAGTTAAATGCGTAAATCCTAAATGTATAACTAATAATGAGGAGGTTATCGCTAAATTTTCGGTAATACAAAGCGACGACATTGCTCTAAAATGTATTTATTGTGAGAAAATAACCCATCAGGATCAGATGACGATTATATGATAAATTGATAAGAGAAATAAATATTATATATAAAAAGAAAGGCCGGAGTCAAATCCGGCCTTTCTTTTTATATACTTAAGTATTATGAGTTATCCCAGTTTGTCCATAAGTAAAACCATGTCTGCCAATTCTTTGGTAACTGTTTTAAAGTAAACTTTGTTCTTTTTTGCGTCAGTTTTTTCGGTAGGGTTATTAACTTTTTGGATCAGTTTATTACGAGTCTGGATGATATTATCGATGGCCACGTCGGTGTCTTGATGTAATTTTTCGGGGTGAAAAAGTTTATAGCTGTAGCATTCCGACACTAATTCGAAAGTAAGGTCATTAATGCTTTTCTTTATACTTCTGATACTTGCCATAGAATAAATTTTTAATGGTTTAGAGTTTAAATTTAGTTTAACTTTTTGTAATAAACCAATGAATAGTCCGGTAAAAGTTCGGGATGCAGGATTTTTATAAGGTCTTTGAGAATAATTTCGGGATGTGTTACTCCCGATTCCCAAAAATCGTTTCCTCCGGCAGGGTTTGTACGGGCATTATTATTAAAAGTAGCCTTATTTATAAAAGGTTTGATATTATTGAGTCTGGAATCTTCGGACTGTATATCTTTTAACGAATTGGCACTACCGGTATTGAGCCATATATCAGCCTGTCCGGCTCGTTCAATTACTTTTTCAAAATTTAGGGGAACGCTTTCATGCCCGTTGATGTCTTTCCATAGATAATTTCCTCCGGCTTTGTCAATTAATTGTGCAATATAGGAATCTCCGCCGGGGACATACCAGGCACCCTTCCATGGTAATCCAATCATTACCTTAGGTTTATCCTTTATTTTGTTACAAAGCTCCGAAAGTTGTAAGTATTTCTTTTCTATGCTACTGAATTTTTTATCAGCTACATCTGCCATATTGTAAAACGAGGCAAGAAATTTGACCCATTCGAGCTTGCCTAATGGAGAAGTTTCGAGGTATTCGCCATTTAGAACCACGTTGATACCCAAGTCTTCAAGTTTTTTATACTGAGTAGCTGTTTCTCCATGAACGCCATAAGCCATCACAATATCGGGTTTTAGGGCAACAATGGCTTCGTAATTAAGGGCTTGGTCGTAACCAATATCGGTTACTTGACCAGCACTTATCATTTTTCGAGTGAGCGAATCATTGACAAAATTGGGACTAGCAACACCTACCAGTGTATTTACCTTTCCGAGGAACGAAAGCATCGCTACATGGGTGGTTGAGAGGCATATTATACGACTCACAGGAGTATAAATAATCTTGGTATTGCGAAGTGAATCTGGTATTTGCTGTCCTCTTGGACATAAAATATATTTAAACTCAATACCATGAGCCCCTTCCCAAGGGTTGAAAATTCGGAGAATTTTGATATTACCTGCCTGGGTTATATTAAATCCGTGGGCGTATTTAACGGTATCTGTGAATGATGGTAGGATTTTACTGTTGTCTTGTTTGTTATTTCGAGGTTGACATGAGATTAATGCAATAAAAATAAAGAATGGTGGGATAATACGTTTCATTTGTTGGTTTTAATTTCCTAATATAATTACGCGTCCAATAAGTTTTCCGGAATTTGAGTTTATTACAACCGAATAAACTCCGGCAGGGACTTTGGATAAGTCTAAGTCAATGCCAGAAGTACTCCTGTTATATTTAATGTTTAGTTTTCTGCCAACGATATCATAAAAATCAACAGAAGTAGGTAAGATTTCATCCGAAAACTCTATAGTTGCATTGTTACGACACGGGTTTGGATATACACGTAACGAGGTCTGTTTTTGCCTGATTATAGGATCAATACCATTACAACCAACCACTCCGATTGCCAGCGAGGTGTTTATGGCAGGCGTTGAACTTGCCGAAATTTTATTCCAGTTTCCGTCGTAAATATACATGTTAGCGATACCAGATGCTCCACGGTCGGATGCCTGATAAACGGCAAACGTATCAGTAGGTGTAACATAGTTTACAGAGTATCCCACAAAAAAAGAACCGGTTATAGTTAAAACTGAGTCGAGATCGATATAATTAGTAACTCCTTTTTTCAAGTCCTTGATGAAAATTATTTTGGAATATAACTCTTGTTCCGGATAAAAATCTCCACTCCATATTTTAACAGAAATATTAGAAAATGTTCCGGAGTTATAGGATTTGGCAACATTGAGTGAAATGGTCGGAATTTGAAGTGGCGACAATGCGTAGAACCGATCGGCAAATTTGCTATATCTTAACGAATTTTGACCGGAAAGGTATCCCCATGTAAGGCCTTTATTATAAACCTCAAGGTTGTCGCCGGTAATATTGCTAAAGGTGTCACATTGTGCCTGATTAAAGCCGTAAGGATCAGTTCCTTCCATATACATTAACCCGGTGTTTTGGGGGTCTAGCCAATATTTTAACTGGTTGGCTGGGTCACTATAGTCGTTCCATTCTTTAGCAAATTGTGTAAAGTAATCATTGTAAGGTGCGGCGCAGGTAGCATTTCCTCCGGTGAGAGAACCTACAATTCTATGAGCGCTGTTAAATAACGGAGAACCTGATGATCCGCCCTGTGTGGATCCTACTTCCCAGTGCAATACTTTCCAATGCGAATTCGTGTCGAATCCTTCTCCAAAATCAGCTAAGACAAGCGGGTGGTTTTCAATAGATATTTTTTTCACCTCACCTAAAGGATGGTGAATGCAAACTCCACTGAACGGGGCTACAGGACTGGCGTCCCAACCTGCAAAATAGGGTTTGTAACTGATAGGTGGGTATTGATTCAGCTTTAATAGGGAAAAGTCAAGCTTATTATTTGTGGTTGCTATTAAACTGGCACCGTTCATCGTTTGTGGTTTAGTTTCAGTTGTAGCTCCGCAATAAGGCCTCTCATAATTGAAATAAAAAATGGCCGATGCTGCAATATCAGGAGTTTGAACACAATGAAAAGCCGTTAAAAAATAGGGGATTTTTAATCCTGCGATGTTGTTAATAAACGTTCCGGTACAAAATTCGCCATTGGCAATTAACTTGCAAACAGCACGTTTCTCAGTTTGCCAAGCGGCACCTTCCTTACAGTTAATGTCTACTTCACAGGCATCGGACAGGTCGGTAGCCATGGGTTTTAGCTGTTTGTTGCCAAACTCGTTTCGGTAATCGTGGCCTATTTGTGATAACCCAAGCTGTCCAAAATCGGAAACCCCGTTTGGTACATTAAGTTCAATAATAAGGGATTCGCCGGCTATCGGTGCTATGGAAAAAATATGGTATGGGTTATTGTTTATATCGGTAAATGCCCCTGCAAATTCAGTAATAGCCTTATTATAAACAAAAAGCTTTACCCCGGGATTTAGCTTAAATTCGTTAAAAACTAGATAGAGAGAATAGGCATTGGTAGATTGTACCCCCAACCTCCAGACTCGTCCATCTTCAGTCTGTTCCCATTTACCAGAGTTTTCCGTAGAAAGCTTTACTTGAAATAATTTTGCAAACCGATGCTTTTTACTGCCACTAAGCTGTTCGGCCTGATCTTCCCTGATCATTTGTGATTCATCGAACGATGGCATGGTCACAAATTCGGAAACAGGACTTAATTTAAACGTAACACTGTACGGGACCGCATTTTTACTAATCTGGCCCATAGCACTTTCCGACAAGAATAATGCCAATGCAAGTATCTTAATAATAGGCTTATACATTCGGATCATAAAATAACAAAGATAGTTTCTTCTGTCCAATAAATCAGATTTGAGGAACAGTAATATTAAACTGTTAATAGACTTTAAGTGAAAAATAAACGTATTTAAAGCAAAATTATTTAAAGATGTCTGCTTTTGTCTACCAAAATTAAGTATTAAACGCAAAAGAATTGTTCAATATCAAGTTATATTTACCACTGATGTAAAATGGAAAAATTAAAATAATCAAACGGAGGATTTTTTGTATTTTTATATTAGATTTCCGTAGGATGGTTAGGAATTATAAGAGCTGGGTTTCGTTGTATTTCTTCAAAAACTGTTTAAATGAAAAAGTATATTCCTTCGAAAGATGATGTCTTCGAACTCCTAAAGGATTCGGAAGTTGGGGATAAAGAATACTGGAAGAAGGAGATTGTTTTGTTAGAAATATTACAGCGTTCGCGGATAATGAGCGAAGAACGAAAAAAACAATCTCATAAACGGGAAAAACGCTTGTATTTTGTAGCAGGTTTTATTGTTGCTGTTATTGTATCGGTTATTTTGCTGAAGATTTTCCTTTAAATCCTAATTATTTCCCTCAAAGTTGGTTGTAGGCAAGAGCCTTTTAAATGGACAAATATTTGACTTCATAATATTATCTTTACCCACACGGATAATCTTTAATATTATTTTATGACCAGGGATGAAGTTTTAAGACGTATTAATTATTTAAGAGCTGAATTAGAACGTCATAACTTTCTTTATTACGTTGAATCAAAACCTGTTATCAGCGATTATGATTACGACATGCTGATGAAGGAACTCGAAACGCTTGAGAAAGAATACCCTGAATTTTACGATCCGTCGAGTCCAACTCAACGCATTGGAAACGATATTAATGTTGAGTTTCAGCAGAAGGAGCACCAGTATCCTATGCTTTCGCTTGGTAATACTTACAACGAGGGCGAATTGCGTGATTTCGATGCCCGTGTCCGGAAAATATTGGAAGAACCTTTCAAATATGTATGCGAACTTAAATACGACGGGGTTTCAATCAGCCTAACTTACGAAAATGGACAACTTAAGCATGCCGTAACCCGTGGTGATGGAATAAAAGGCGACGATGTTACTGCTAATGTAAAGACTATTAGAAGTATACCTTTGAAACTGAAAGGAACTGATTTCCCTGACTATTTCGAGATTCGTGGCGAAATATTTATGCCACATAAAGTTTTTGAATTGTTAAATGATGAAAAACGACGAAATGGTGAACAGCCTTTTGCTAATCCCCGAAACGCGACATCCGGAACCGTTAAGCTTCAAAACTCATCGCTTGTAGCTAAACGAAAACTCGATTGTTTTTTATACTATCTTATTGGAGATAAGCTTCCAACCGATTCACATTATCAAAATCTTGAGCTTGCTCGCGGGTGGGGATTTAAAATACCACAATACATCGAATATCACGACAGTATTGATGAAGTCTTTCAGTTTATAAACTATTGGGATAAAGAAAGAAACAACCTATCATTCGATATTGACGGTATTGTTATTAAGGTCGACTCTCTTGCACAACAACGTAAGCTTGGATTTACAGCCAAAACTCCCCGATGGGCTATTTCTTATAAATTTCAGGCTGAACGTGCCGAAACCCGTCTATTGTCTATTGATTATCAGGTGGGGCGTACAGGTGCCGTAACTCCGGTGGCTAACCTCGATCCGGTGCAACTGGCCGGGACTACGGTGAAGCGGGCATCGCTCCATAATGCCGACCAGATTGGGATGCTCGATGTGCGTTTAAACGACTGGGTATATGTGGAAAAAGCCGGTGAAATAATTCCGCAGATTATTGGAGTAAATCTCGAAAGACGTCCTTCCGATAGCTTTCCGGTGAAGTTTATCGAGTCTTGTCCCGAATGTGGAGCTTCTCTGATCCGCAACGAAGGCGAAGCTGCGTATTATTGTCCAAACGACAATGGTTGTCCTCCTCAGATTACCGGCAAAATAGAACATTTTATCAGCAGGGCTGCCATGAACATCAATGCAGGAGAAGCCACTGCAGACTTGCTATTTCGTGCCGGATTGGTACACAATGCCAGCGATTTATATCGTTTAACAAAAGATCAAATACTTAATCTTGAACGGTTTGCTGATAAGTCGGCCGAAAATCTGATTAAAAGTATTGACGATTCTAAAAAAGTACCATTCAGCCGGGTGCTTTTTGCTCTTGGAATTCGATATGTCGGCGAAACTGTAGCTAAAAAGCTTGCTGCTCATTTTAAAACCATGGAAGCCTTAATGACGGCTCCATTTGATGAACTTATTGAGGTTGAAGAAATTGGTGAACGCATCGCCCAAAGTGTCATGGCTTATTTTGCAGATGAGCGAAACCTCGCTATTATTGAAGAACTCCGTCAGTCTGGCGTTCAGCTAAGTATGCAGGAAAATGCCGAAGACAAGCTCTCGGAGAAATTGACGGGATTAAACATCATTATTTCCGGAAATTTTGAACGGTTGTCACGCGAAGAGATAAAACGACTCATTGAATTACATGGAGGTAAGAATGTTTCGTCTATTTCTCCTAAAACAAACTATCTTCTTGCAGGTGAAAAGATTGGGCCAACTAAACTCGAAAAGGCCAAAAAACTGAATATCCCGATTATATCCGAAAATGAATTCTTCAAAATGATTGAATAATTTTGAAGTTTTTCACAACTTTACACGCTATATCAAACGAAGCAACTGTGAGTATTCTGTATAACTTTAGATTGAAATTTGGCCGGTATAAGCTGAAAAAAGAATTGCGAAAATTCAAAAGGATTAGGGAGGCCAAAAACTTTGAAACAGCTGCTTCGGCTGCAATTCTGTTTACACCTGCCGATATACAAGGGTTTGAACTTATCAGGGAATTTATGGGATACCTTTCGGGCTATAATATAAAGGTTTCCGTTTTGGGGTACGTCGATTCGAAGGTTATCCCTGAAGATTTTCTTTTTCGTAAGGATATAGAGTTGTTCTCTCAGAATGATTTGAAATGGGACCTAACTCCAATCTCGAGCCATGTCTTTAATTTTATTGAACGTCCTTTCGATTTGTTTTTTGATTTAAGTACGAAGGACTTCTTTCCCAATGAATATGTTGCATGTTTATCAAAGGCCAAATTTAAAGTTAGCCGTTCGTCAGATGAACAAAGTTTTGATTTGATGTTTAGTGTAGATAAGGATATGGCCTTGGAGGCTTATCTGGAAAATATAAAAAAATACATGAGTCTTATTAAGCCTCCTCCAATTGTAAAGGAATTACCGCGACCGACATCCTGGACTCTTTTTTGAAATGCTTAGTCTTTGATAATCTTGCGGATGTATTTGTAATTTCCGTCTGTTATGTGCAAAATATAAATACCCGACTGCCAGTTACTGGTGTCTATTCTTAGTGAAGTTTTTTTTCGGGTGTTAATTTCTTGAATTAACATACCTGTAGCATCAGTTAGTTTAATCGCAAGTTTGCCTTGAGGAGGTGAATTAAAAGTAATTAATAACTCATTGTTGACAGGGTTGTTAATCTTTAAATAGTCGTCGTTTGTTGGTAAATCAGATACTTTATTGCAGTTTACCTTTTTTAATATCCACTGTTCGGGATCAAATAATACCGAGTCAACGTTGCCGATAATTTGAAATTTGAAATTTTGATTAGCTTTATCCTGTAAGAATCTTAAAGTGGTATCTTGTTGATTATAATATATTTTTAAATCGAAATGTGTTTTAAAGAAAGATGTAGCAAGCGAGGAAGCCGTTTGTGTTGAAACAACATACAGCGTATCGCCTTTTTGTTCCCACGAAACGTCGAACGCCGGAAAACCATTGCCATAATACCATTGATTGAAAAACCAGGAATAGTCGCTATTGGTTAAGCGATTTACTAAACTAAAAAAGTCTGGAGACGAGGCATTACCTTTGTTGTGTATTTTTAGAAATTCACGTAGTATCTTGAAGTATAACTCGTCGTTAGCTATTTCGTACCGGAGCATGTGCAAAAGATAGGCACCTTTTTTATAGGTAAGGTTATTGTTAAAAATTCGGGATTCGGAATTTACACTCTCCAGAGGGACAAAGACCGAACCATTCTGTTCATATAACGCACTCTGACTAGCCCAACGAAGCCAATTTGAACCATTCTTGGGAATGTCGAATTTTTTTATGGCCAGATATTCCAAATAAGAGGCAAAGCCTTCATTAATCCAGATATCCTGCCAGTTGGAGCAGGTGACTAAGTCGCCAAACCATTGGTGGGAAAGCTCGTGAGCAATAAGGGATAAGTCGAAATTCATCAGTGTGGTCATTGTTTGATGTTCCATGCCTCCGTCAATCGGAGCCAGACAATGACCATATTTTTCGTTCGCAAAAGGATAATTTCCCAAGAAGGATGAATAAAATCGAAGTAAATCACCGGTTTTGTTTATAAGGAATTTATTTTCCTCTAAGTAGTTAGGTCTGTTATATATATAGTTTTGTACCAGAACTGAGTCTTTTTCGTTCAGCTTGGTATAAAAACTATAATCGGCATAATCGGCTACCGAAAAAGATAGCAGATAATAGGCTGTTGGATAGTGAGTTTTCCACTCATAACGGGTATGACTTTTATCAATGGGTACAATGTTGGTTAGTAATCCGTTCGATCCGGCTTTACATTTCTTAGGAACGGTAATAAAGATATATGCCGAGTCGGCTTTGTCGGTAAGTTGCTGTTTGCACGGAAACCATTGTTTGGCTCCAAATGGCTCGGAAAGCGACCAAGTAGCTGAAATATTCCAGCCATTATCGCGCTTGGAACTTACCGACGAAAAAAAATCAGAGGCCAAAACCCTTCCCCTATAATATATGATAACCTGTAATAATTGTCCGGAATGCCAAGGATGGGGCAACATGGCACTTGTTATATCTTCCGAACGGGAATAAACAGCTTTTTCCTTTGCTATAACTATAGAATCGATCGTCAGGGCCGCGGCTAGTTCAAACTTAAATACGGAAAGTTTTTCTACAGTTATTGTTGATTGTATGGTGGTATTTCCCGAAATTACGGTGGAAGTATCGTTAACGTTTAAATCAATTTTATAGAATTTGACGTCGTAATCAGAATACCAGTTCAATGCGTTATACTTATGCGGGTTTGTCTGCCCAAATGTTTTAAGATATGAAGTAGACGTTAAGGCAAAGGCGGCGATCAGTATTATATATGTCTTACGATTCAAAATAAATAATTTTTGTTAGATTAATTTTGGTAATTTGGTTTGTTCCGATTGTTTGTCGGCTAAATTAATACTTTTGAACAAGTAAAATAGAAAATGACGTTAACGGTTGAATTTCGTTAACGTCATTTTTAACAACTTTATAGTTTGAAAATATGGATTATGCGTGGAAAATAAGTAGTGGAATGCGTGTGTGGTAAAGAATTTTTTGAGTAAGACTGGGGTTTATAAGTTTAGAAATAAGATTTCGTTTATGGGTAGTTACCGAAAGAATATTTATTTTTTTATCAATGATGAATTGATCCAGTGCTTTAATAATATCGGGCGATATAATCATATCACATTCTACATTGGCTTTAGTATATACTTTATTGAAATACTCGTGAAGACCTTCCATTTTAATATTATCCCATGGACCTTCATCTCCGGTTCCAATATGCAGGCAGTAAATATTCATATCAAAAGGCTTAATCAACGAAATTAATTTGTGGATGGCGGAGAAGTCAGATTCGTCAAAGGCCGTTGAATAAAGGATGTTGTTAAGCGACCCCATCCCTTTAAATTCGATATCTTCGGGTATTACCAGTACCGGAGGCTTAGCTTTGCTTATGATGCGCGAAGCCACTTTCCCCATTGGCTCAAATGGCCTGAAATCTTTGGGAGAAATGCCCAAGATAATCATCCCGGCATTTTCTGTGTCGGCCATGTATAGAATAATATCTTCGGGAATGCCGTTTATCAAAGCCGAGCTAATAGGAACGTCGGTAAGAGCCTTGTTTTGTGCATAGTTCTGAAGCTTTAAAAAAAGTTCACCAATATTTTTTTCAGCTTCTTCGCGTATTTCAGTCAAGTTAGCGACCACAACACTCGAGTAGAAATCAGTATCGTCGAACGAAAGTGGGCGTATATCAGGAATACCATAGGTGTGTACTAACTTTATCCGGGCTTTAAGTCTGGCAGCAAGTTCTATGGCATAATAACAGGCATTTAAAGATGCTGGGCTGAAATCAACAGGAACTAAAAATAAATCAGGAAATGCCACTTCTTCGTCTTTACTTTCAGAGGGAGCCTCAAATTCTAAGTGAAGTTCTTTTAAAAGATGTACTGCTTTATCTAATTCATCTTCGTTCACAAGAACTTTCACACCCGAACCAATGGAAGGTTGGATAAGGTTCACATCCCGGAGGTAACATTCAATCCCGGCTGATTCAAGGCGGGTAATAATAATTTGAGCCTTGGTGAATGTTGTAGTTGTAAGAATGGTCAGTTTTTGAGACATGGCAGGATAGTTTTAGTGTTTATAATCCACTTATCTATACTCTACAAATTACAAAAAAACAGGTAATAAATCAAATAATATTTAACCTAATTCGCTTAACGTTTTGATAATTTTCATGCTCATAATCTCAACTCTTGCTCCCTCTAAATCAATGATTTTGTCATTTTTAAATTCGGTTAGGGTTCGGATGAAACTTTCTTTTGTGGTTCCTGCCAGTTCAGCCAGTTCCCGGCGGGTAAGCGGGAAGTAAAAGGAGTTTGAATGATAAATTTTTTCGCTAAAGTATAACAGTACATCGGCAATTCGGCCTGGCAACTGTTTGTGCGATTGACTCATAAACCTGTCAAACAGAAATAAGCCTTCGGCACTTAACACATTCATTAATTTTTGTGCAAAAAGACCGTTTTCATTTATGAGGTTCCGAAATACGTTGATGTCAATAAAATAAATCTCGGCATTATCAATTGCGGCAGCCGAAAATTGGTGTATATCGTGCCCAAATACTGACATCAGCCCAAGAAAATTATTTGGAGTGTCAATGCGGAGTATAAGCACCTTCCCATTTCGTCCTTCCTTATATATTTTTACCAACCCGGATTTTATAAACATAATGTGGGAAGTGCGCGTATTCTGTAAAAAAATTACATCATGATTTTTATACTGCACAACGTTACTGCTCTTTGCTATATCTTCCAACTGCCTTTCAGTTAATAAATTCATGAAAGGTAAGTTAAAATGCTTTATATCAATGCTTTGGTCTGGAGAAAAGTAACTCATTCGTATAATGTTTACGCAGATTGCTTTAATTTTACAAGGATTGATAAATATACAAAAAAATGTTTATTTTCAACTCGTTTTAGAATGATTGCATTTATTGAGTTATAATATTAACTGTGAGGTAAAAGCTTAAATAAAATTTTTAATTTTATTGATCCTCGCATATTATTTGGTATCTTTATATAAGATAAAAAGAACTAATTTTGAGCGATAAAGAATATATAATATCATGAAGAAAAATCACCAATACCGGATTTTAGTTGTTGATGATTCATCCACTAATATAGTTTTGCTCGAGGCCATACTTAACGGACAAGGGTATATAATTGATACAGCCCAGTCGGTACGGGAGGCTTACCAGGTCATTAAAAGGGAAACTCCTGACCTTATATTACTCGATTTATTGATGCCTCGTATAAGTGGATTTGATTTTTTAAAGGAATTAAAAGGCAATCAGGCGACGAAGGAGATACCCGTGATTATCATCTCGGCTGTTTCTGATCCAGAAAATAAAAAGAAATCAGTAGAACTAGGAGCTTTAGATTTTATTAACAAGCCTATTGATATTCAGAGCTTTATAGATAAAATAAACACAATTTTAAACAAAAAGGAAACTGTTTCGTAGTTTTTAACGTTAACCATTTTTATGTTGTATCTAAATTAGTTTTATGACAGAACAAAATAGCGAGACATCCGACGCCTCTATCCCTATCAATACCTATACTTTTCAGGAAATCATATCATTTTTTAGTGAAATTGATAAAAAAATACTTTCGCTTCACGAATGTTCTTCGGATGATTTTCTAACGTTAAATGCCTTTTTCAAAAAGCATTATAGCGATTCTAAAATAATATCAAGTAATGCTACAGGCTTATTTGCTTTATTTACTGATAATAATAACCAATCTGGGCTTTTAGAACGGTTACAACAATTTCAGGATAACATTCAGGAATTACTTTCAACCTACGAGTTCTTTATTAATGGTCAAATTTTGGCGACTGGTCAGATAATTCAGGAAATGGATCAGATGTTTGTTACGGCCAATAACCTGAAACAGGATTTGATGACCCTTAAATTATTGGTAACTAATCTAAAATTAGATATTAGTATTTCATCTGCTCCAGCTGGTCGGATTGCTCGTAAAACAAACGATTTCAATGAATTAATTATTCAAACAAAATCGTTTTTTGTAGAATTCTATAACCGATCTAACCTGCTTAAAGAGTCGGTAAAAAGTCTCAATCAACAGTTGGTTCAACAACGAAGTCGTAATATTCAGCATATTCACGATATTATCGGTGAAACAAATTTTTCATTAAACTTCTTAAATCAGAAGTATGAGGAGGCAAACAGGTTAATCCCAAAACTCGCCGAAAATACTCAGAATACTTCGAATAGTATTGCAAAAATTATAACAAATCTTCAGTATCAAGATATTATACGTCAGAAGATAGACCATATCCAACAGACACATAAAGATGTTTTAAATGAATTAGGCCAAATTAAGAATACCGAAGAGTTAAACACGAAAGATCACGTAAAACATTTTATACAAATACGAGAAATCGCAGGGTTGCAGGCAGCCCAGTTAATTCATGCTAATAAGGAGTATCAGAAAGCCATTGAGATTATTTCTGGAAAATTTTTGGAAGTTGGTAATGATATGACCGAAATATCGAATCTGTGCCAACAATTGATAGGCCCGAACACCTCTGCCGGTTCTATGTTTGAACAGGTAAGGGAAAAACTTGAAAAAACCGAATATTTAATTGACAATTTTCAACGATCACTTTCACTTATTAATGAAAAGACCAGATTGTACGATACCAATCTGGCGGATATCGTTTCTAATTATAACGAGCTAGCCGATTTCTTCGCGACGATTGATAAAAGTATTTCTCGTTCGCTTGATAATCAAAATACTGAAGAATTAGAGCAATTCGAAAGTACTACCTATCAAATTCGAGCAATATTAAAAGAGCTAAAGGAGATTAACAATCTTTACAATGCCCAGTTTGGAAAGATTACGGCAATAAAGTTAAATACTCCCTCGGGCGAAAATATATCTCTTAAGACAGTTGAGGAAACTCTGGAAAAATTTGGAGGACAATGTCGTCAACTTATTAATAATCTTTACACAAACAATGAAAGTGTATACAAAATCATTGCCGACAATCAATTACTGAGTAAAAAAATATCATTGGATATTAAAACATCTATCGAGCAAATAAAATATTATGATTATTTTGACAAGGTTATTGAAGAGATAATTGTAAAACTCAATGATATTAATTTAAAGCTCATAAATATTGATAATAGTGAAACAAAGTTGAGTCAGTTGGAGTATTTAAAGTCAAGATATACAATGGAAAGTGAGCATATCATTCACGATCATTTGACGAAAGAAGATGTCGATTTGTTTGAATTAAACAGTACTGGTGCAGATGAAGACGATGATAACCTCGAATTATTTTAACCTCTGATTTCTAATAAATAATAATGATGAAAAAAAGACTTGAAATAGTAAAGACAAATCCAGGAGAGCCTGTAAAGGCGATTTATTATCTGGATAACGAACTTAGTTTCATCAATGCCCTAGAGATAAAGGATGAAATATTAAGCAAACAAGATCGATTCGAGCATCTTACCATACAAGCAAACCTCGATCATTTAGATTTGACGGGTATTCAACTATTATATTCGATCCGTAGGACAATTGAAACCCAGAATAAGAAATTAAGTTTAAATATCAAATTGGAAGAGGGCCTCAGCAGCCTTATTTCTCGTTGTGGTTTTAATGAGCTTATTATTAGATAAATCCTATAAATTCCAAACAGAATCATTTTTAAGATAACTATGGCAAAAACAATATTAATTGTCGACGACTCGGAGAGTATAAGGGAAGTGGTAAGTTTTACCCTTGAACACGAGGGATATACTGTATTAGTTGGGATTGATGGTCAGGATGCCCAAAAATTTCTTGATGGAAGAAAAATTGATTTAATAATAACCGACTTGCACATGCCCGTATTAGATGGTATTGGCTTGATTAAAGTGGTTAGGTCAATGCTTGATTATCAACGTATTCCTATTTTGTTTCTTACAACCGAATCGCAAGCTGCTAAAAAAATGGAAGCCAAAGAAGCCGGGGCTACCGGATGGATCATTAAGCCCTTTGTTCCCGCGAAGCTTATCGAAGCCATTAACAAAGTAATCCGATGATTGAAAATTTCAAAAAGAAATTCGTTGAGGAAGCAACAGAGCATATCTTGGATATAGAACAGGCTCTTTTGTTTCTTGAACAAAATCCTAACAATAAACCATTGATTGAGAGGGTTTTCAGGGCTATGCATACGCTTAAAGGGAGTGGAGCTATGTTTGGTTTTGAAAAAATTAGCGAATTTACCCATAACCTCGAAACAGTTTACGATTTAGTCAGAAATGATGAACTGGCTATTACAAGTGATTTATTGAATCTTACCTTAGCATCAGTAGATCATTTAAATGCCTTGCTAAAGGATGATGATAGTTCGAATCCTTTGGTTATGCAACAACATCAAAATTTAATCCGGCAAATTGATGAGTTCGCAAAAGGCGACAATTCTCCGGATATTGCTCAGAAAGACGAAAATATTGTTTCTGAAAGTAAGGGAAATAATAAGACATTTCATGTTCTATTTCAACCGAATGAAGATATAATGAATAACGGAACAAATCCGTTGTTTCTTCTTGATGAATTACATTCTCTGGGAGATTGTCTAGTACTTCCTGTGGTAAATAAGATTCCTGAATTGGTAGAATTTGATCCAAATAAATGTTTTACTTCTTGGGAAATAATTCTTTCCACAAGTTCGGATATTAATGCTATTTCGGATGTTTTTATTTTTGTTGAAGATGAATGCACCCTTCAGGTTAATACGTTGGCTAATTATAATCTGTTAAAAAACAACTTGTTTACTGAAAAAATAAAAGAATTTAAGCTACATGGTGAAGAAATAGGGTTGTCTCGTTTGCAAGATTTTATTAGTACCCTTGCAGCGCCTGAAACAAAATTGGATGGTGCTGGTAGGGAAGAGAAAGTACCATCAAAAGAACAAACTATTTCAAGCATCAGGGTAGCTTCCGATAAACTAGATCAATTAATGAACCTTGTAAGCGAGTTGGTTACTACGCAGGCAAGGCTGAGCCTTTTTGCTGAAAATGAAGGTTCTCCGGAATTAATGGCAATTGCCGAAAACGTTCAAAAACTTTCGAGACAACTTCGGGATAATGCCTTTAGCATTGTGCTTATTCCTATCGAAAATATGCTTACCCGGTTTCAACGTTTGGTTAGAGATCTTTCGAGGGAATTAAAAAAGGATATAGTATTTATGGCTGAAGGGACAGATACTGAACTTGATAAAACAATAATAGAAAATCTTACCGACCCGTTGATGCATATTTTGCGCAATAGTCTGGACCATGGAATAGAACTTCCTGCAGCTCGTATAGCCAAAGGGAAACCTGCCCAAGGAAAGATTATATTAAAAGCGTTTTATTCCGGGGCAAACGTTATTATTCAGGTATTTGACGACGGAGCCGGTATTGATCCTAATATAATACGGACTAAGGCTATACAAAAGAATCTGATAACAACTGATACCCCACTTACCCGTAAGGAAATTCTTGACATGATTTTTGTTCCTGGTTTTTCCACTGCAGCTAATGTTACAGACGTTTCAGGCAGGGGGGTTGGTATGGATGTTGTTAAACGTAAAATAGCTGATATTCGTGGCGAAGTGGAAGTCGAATCAGAAGTAAATATAGGCACAACGCTTACCATAAAATTACCTCTAACCCTTTCGATTATTGATGGATTGCTGGTTAAAATTGACGATACATTTTATGTTATACCCCTTTCTGTAATCGACAAAATTTATGCTGTAGAACATCAAAAACTTGCAAGAGCATTTAATAATACCGTAGTTCTTGATGGTGAGCAGTTGCCATTCTTTATGCTGCGAGACGAATTTGGATTGCCTGACAATAACGCATCTCATGATCAGGTTATCATTGTCCGGTATGAAGATAAACGGGTTGGATTTGCTGTTGATAATGTTGTTGGTGAATATCAGGCTGTACTTAAGCCTCTTGGCAAGCATTATAAACGTCAGGAAATTATATCTGGCGCTACGATTCTGGGCGATGGTACTATTGCTTTGGTAATGGATACAAATAAAGCGATTAAATTTTTTGCATATAAAAATACACTAAATACGGAGGATTAAAAATGAAAGATCACGCTACAAAAATTAATTCCTACTTGACCTTCAAATTGGGGGATGAAATATTTGGAGCAAATGTGGCTAAGGTGCTTAATATTCTTGAAATGACCAAGATAACTAAAGTGCCCAAAGCTCCTCCTTATATGAAAGGGGTGATAAACCTTCGGGGGGCAGTGCTTCCCCTTATTGATACCCGTGTTAAATTTGATATGGGTGAAACTGTCTATACCACCAATACTTGTATTTTAGTTTTAGATATAGAAGTAAATGGTGATTCTGTTCATGTAGGGGCATTGGTTGACTCGGTTCAGGAAGTGGTTGAGATCGATGATTCACAAATAATGCCACCTCCAAGTATCGGGAGCAAGTATAAAAGTGAATTTATTGAAGGAATGGTCAAAATTAATGACGATTTCGTGATGCTTCTTAATATGGATCTGATCTTCTCTACAAGTGAATTATCCCTTCTCAGAGATTCTTCGGAAGAAACAGTTATTGAAGAGGAATCATAACAATTATATTTTGGGGTTAATTGCTTTTTTCGGTTGACAATAAATATAAATTAATGTCAATCAAAATTTTATATTGGCTTAACCCAAGGTTTTTAATAGTAAATACTCACTTTTATGACTAAGGATTCCGTTAGTTTGGGAGAAATCTATAAGGCAGTAATGTCGCAGGATGATTTTAGACGGCTTAGTACTTTCATTTACAGGGAGTATGGGATAAAAATGCCCGAGATTAAAAAAACCATGCTTCAGAGTCGGCTTCATAAACGGTTGCGAGAGCTCAGTATGGTCAGTTATTCGGATTACGTTGATTATCTTTTTAGTAAAGAAGGACAACAAACTGAGGTAATCCATATGATTGATATGGTAAGTACTAATAAAACTGATTTTTTTAGAGAACCGGCTCATTTTGATTTTTTGCATTCCGATATTTTGCCTGAACTTTTGATAGGAGAAAGGCCTAACCGTTTTATTAAAATATGGAGTGCTGGCTGTTCTAGTGGAGAAGAGCCATACACTATCGCCATGTCAATGAGTGAGTTTGCTCAACAGAAGCTTGGACTGTCGTTTGATTTTAGCATTTTTGCAACCGATATTTCAACACGAATGTTAAAAATGGGAGTTGAAGCTATATATAAGGAACAGAGAGTTGAAATGTTGCCTCTGAATCTTAAAAAGCAATATTTTCTTCGTAGCAAAGATCGTTCAAACCCAACAGTCAGGGTAATACCCGAATTGCGACGAAAGATTAATTTTCAGCGGCTTAATTTTATGGACAATCATTATAATGTTCCTGAAAATTACGATATTATCTTTTGTCGAAACGTGCTTATTTATTTTGATCGCGAAACTCAGGAAAAAGTAATTAATAAGCTATGTACCAAGCTAAAACCGAATGGTTTTTTCTTTCTTGGACATTCCGAGTCGATTACCAATTTTGATGTTCCTTTGCGACAACTAAAACCAACTATTTTTCGAAAAATTAACTAAACGTCAGGTCGTTTTTTGTTTAACGTTCTGGAAAAATACTTATTATGAGTAGATTAACTGATGAGGAATTGATTGAAGAATTGCGTAATCGTTTCATTAAAAATCGTGAAACAGTAGAAGAACTTCAGGTTTTAAACCGGGAACTTCGGGTTGTGAATAAAAAGTTGGAAGAATCAGAAGCTTTAAAGAGTCATTTTATTTCAAATATTACCAACGAGATTATCAACCCGTTTACTTCCATTATGGGATTGGCTAAACACATTCTTACGGTAAAAAAGGAAGATTGGAAAACGGTTATTTCAATGGTTGCTCTGATACACTCTGAAGCTTTTAACCTCGATTTTCAATTACGAAATATTTTTGTGGCAGCTAAGATAGAGGCTGGAGAAATTTCACCAGAAATCCTGAATGTTGATATTAAAACCTTAATAAACAATATTATTGAGTCTTTTAGGATTGAAGCGAAGAAAAAGCAGCTTGAGTTAGTTTTTGATTTTGATATTCAGCCGATTAATGGGGGTGTTTTCTATTTTAAAACAGATCCTGAAAAATTGAAGTTAGTAATATCTAACCTGTTAAGCAATGCGGTTAAATTTAGTATTGAACGCCATAATATCGATATAAAAGCTACAATTGAAGGCAAAAACCTGATAGTTTCTATAGAGGATTATGGAATAGGAATTTCGGAAGATAACCAAAAGAAGATATTCGACCGGTTTAAACGGCTCGATTCAGGAATAAATTCCCTCAATCGAGGGCACGGATTGGGTCTCTCAATCAACAAAGCGATACTTGACCAGCTCAATGGTACTATTGATATTCAAAGCGAATTAGGAAAAGGAAGTTGTTTTACAATAACTATTCCGGAAGTTCAAGCAGATATAGCAGGGTTTTCAACAGACGGAAACGAATTTTTATTTGACGAGGAAGAAATTTTTTAAGGAAAAGGTATGGAGAATCTGCCTGTTCATTTTTTATACCCTGCCGAACTATATGTAAGCAGGGTGCCTTTTCAGATTAATACAATTCTGGGTTCATGCATCGCCGTTTGTTTGTTTGATCCGGTAACAAGGATAGGAGGAATAAATCATTTTATGCTACCTCTTTGGAACGGACAAGGATTAGCTTCACCTAAATATGGAAATATAGCTATTGAAAAGCTTATTGATAAGATGCTTTCCTTGGGATGTCAGAAAAATAATTTGAAAGCTAAAATTTTTGGTGGAGGAGAGGTTATTGAAACCCAAATTGTTAAATTTAATATTGGAGCCAGAAATATTGAAATTGCCCGACAAATATTGGAAGAAAAAAAAATTCCAATCATTAGTTCAAGTGTAGGTGGAAAGCTGGGTAGAAAAATTGAATTTTTAACAGCAACGGGAGAAGTGCGTCAGAAATATGTTCAGAAAACTATTTGATTTTTGAATTGTTACAGGGACAATTTACAGTGAAAGTAAGAATGTGTCAATTTAGGTGTTGAATTAATCCCCAAAAATCTATATATTGTTTTATTGAGAATGGTTGTTTTTTAATAAAATAGAAGTAAATTTTAAACAAATAAAAACAATCTAAATTATTATTAGATTTTATATTTGTCTAATGAGTTCACATGATCAGTATTAAAAAGTACTGGAAATCTGAGATAATTTAAACAATTTGATGTAACAAAAAAAGAACAGAGTTATGGCGACTAAGATCAAAGTATTGATAGTGGATGATTCGGCGGTAGTTCGGCAAACTCTTCAGTCTATATTAAGCTCAGATCCTGAAATCGAAGTAATGGGCACGGCATCTGATCCATTTTTTGCTGCTAAAAAAATTGCACAGGAGGTACCCGACGTAATTACGTTAGATGTGGAAATGCCAAGAATGGATGGTCTTACCTTTCTTAAAAAGATTATGTCGCAGCATCCTATTCCGGTTATAATTATTTCCAGTTTAACAACTAAAGGTAGCCAAACAGCCCTAAGAGCTCTTGAATACGGAGCTGTTGAAGTTGTTGCTAAACCTCAGGTTAATACTCAAAAATTTATTGAAGAGTCTCATATTTATTTATGTGATGTAGTAAAAGCCGCAGCAATGGCCAAAGTTCGAAGAAAAATTGTGACGCAGGACTTTCCTGTTGAACCTAAGTATTCAGCTGATGCTATTCTTCCTAAATATGCATCTTCTGATTTAAAGATGTCAGGTTCTTTCGCTCCGGTTATAGCTTTAGGAGCATCTACAGGAGGTACTGAAGCTTTACGTGTATTTCTCCAATCTATGCCGAAAGATTCTCCAGGAATCATAATTGTACAGCACATGCCGGAAAAATTTACCAAATCATTTGCTGATAGACTTAATGAGCTTTGTGATATTTTTGTTAAAGAAGCGGAGAATGGAGATGCAGTTGTTAATGGGCAGGCCTTGATTGCACCTGGAAATCATCATATGTTGTTGAAAAGATCGGGTTCAAAATATTATGTAGAAATAAAAGATGGTCCACTTGTAAACCGTCACAGACCATCGGTGGATGTATTGTTTAGATCAACAGCTAGGTATGCAGGCCGTAATGCTATTGGGATTATTATGACAGGGATGGGGGATGATGGAGCTCGTGGACTTTTAGAAATGAAAGAAGCTGGAGCTCAGACTATAGCTCAGGATGAAAAGTCATGTATTGTTTTCGGAATGCCCAATGAAGCAATAAAGTTGGGTGCTGCTGATAAAATATTATCTCTTGAGCAAATTGCAACCCAAACAATTACTTGGGTTAAATAAGGATTTTTAATTTGTCAATTTAATGATTGAGGAAAAGCTTTGCTTCTAATCGTAATATATTTCAGAAATATATATTAATTTGGCACAAATCAATTTGCTTTATAATATTCCATGAATAAACTTGACTCCGCAAATCTTTCCAAACACCTTTCTTTTTACGGTTCAATCATTGGATTATCAATTCTTTCTGCAGGATATTTCTGGGGATTAATACATTATAGTTATCCCTTTAGCTTTGAAGGAATTGGAATGTTACATAAACAGTTCCCGGCGCTTTTGGTGTTTGATCTGATTCCTGTTGTATTAATGTTTTGGGGAGTTAGTTTGGGCCGCAAACTTGGAGGATATTTAGAAAATACATATAGCCTGCTTAATAAGGAAACCGAACAATCACAAAAAATTTGGACGTTTACCAATAACTTGATTAACGATCATCTTGATGCCGATTACGAACTCCAATCCGAAAATGATAAATTGGGAAAGTCGCTTATTAACCTTCGGGATAATTTGAAAAACAATAAGTTAACTGAAAATAAAAGACGACAGGAAGACGAACAAAGGAATTGGGTGGCAGAAGGGTTAGCTAAGTTTAGTGAGATATTAAGACAAAATAACGATGATGTTAAGGAATTGTCGTTTAATATTATAAGTAATCTTGTTAAGTATATGCAGGCCAATCAGGGCGGATTCTTCATTCTTAATGACGATGGCACTGAAAAACATTTTGAGATGACAGCCTGTTATGCTTATGATCGTAAAAAATTTGCCGATCGTCGGGTTGAATGGGGGGATGGATTAATTGGAACTTGCGCTCTTGAGAAAAAAACGATCCATCTGACGAATATCCCCGAGAATTACGTTCATATTACTTCCGGATTGGGAAAATCTACCCCAAGTAGCCTTATTATTGTTCCTTTATTGATAAACGACGATATTCATGGCGTATTGGAAATTGCATCATTTAAGAAATTTGGAAAAGTCGAAATTGAATTTGTTGAAAAAATTGCTGAAAGTATAGCCTCAACAATATCTACTGTTAAAATAAATATGCGAACCTCGTTACTTTTGAGAGAATCGCAGGAACAGGCTGAAATACTTGCAACACAGGAAGAACAGATGCGGCAGAATATGGAAGAACTTCAGGCTACACAAGAAGAAGCTGCACGTCAGAATGAGAAGTTTATCACTTTTGCTAATTCGGTAAACCATACGTTGATTCGGGCAGAATTTCTCCCTGATGGAACTCTTATCTATGCCAATAATAAATTTATTAATAAACTTGGATATAGTGATAATAAAGATGTAGATGGAAAGCAGATTTTTATATTTATAAATACAAAAGACCGCGAATGGTTCGATAATATCTGGCAAAGCCTTATTCATGGCTCGGAGCATTTTGAGGGAGATGTAAAGCTGCTAACCAAGCAAAATAAGGATTTGTGGACTATGGCCACATTTACCTGCGTTAAAAAGAATGGCATGGTCGAACGAGTCCTCTTTCTTGCCATAGACACTACTGATCAGAAAAAACAAAGTCTTGATTTTGAAGCACAAATTGAAGCACTTAACCGTTCTAGCCTGAAAGCTGAGTTTACTTCTGAAGGCGATACAATCGACTGTAATGAACGGTTTCTTTCTACCATGGAACATAGTATGGATACTATTTCGAATAAAACTATTTTTGACCTGATGCCTCGCGATGAGATCAATAGTTTTCGGGATATATGGGAAAATGTGATTGCCGGTCATTCTTTTCAGGGACAGCTTAAGCACGTTACCAAAAATGGAGACGAAAAATGGTTCCGGTGTACTCTAAGTGCGGTAAACGACATGTATGGGGACGTAAACAAAATCATTTATATTTCCAATGAAAATACAAAGGAGAAAATCATGGAAATGGAGGCTCAACGCCAAAATAACCAGCTAAAGATACAAGAAGAACAACTACGGCAGGCAGGTGCAGAGTTAAGTCGAAAGCTTGAAAAGGCTAAAGCTGAAATGGAACTTCAATATAAAGAAGTTGAAAAGGTTAAAGTGAGAAATGAACGCACACTCGAAGGCGCTCTTGATGCTATTGTTACTATCAATGAAGAGGGCAGGATAGAGTTTTTTAATAAAGCTGCCGAAGATTTATGGGGAATTTCACGTAGGGAGATTTTAGGAATGAATATTCGTACCTTATTCTCCGAAGAAAATATTAAAACAGACGATTTTATTTCAGCGTTGGTAACCCCTCAAGCCGAAAAGTTTATAGGACAACGGCGTGAAGTTAAAATTACAACTAGTGGTGGATTTGATTCACCCGTTTTAATGCTTCTTTCTCATGCTAAAGTCGAGGATGAAAATACATATACCGCGTTTATACAAAACATTGAAGTGGAATTGTTTTAATTGAATTCCAAAATATTGTATTATATCACATAAATAATTACATTTGTTAATATTCGGTATTAATTGATTATTAACTTTCAATGTTTATATGAAAATGGGCGAATTTACCCCTAATTCCGATCCCCAACAGCGCATTTTTGAATTAGAAGCAGAGGTTAAAAAACTCGAAAAAGAACTTTCTAAAGCTCAGGAGAAAAATCAAAATTTTGATAAATTAAGGTCAGCATTTTTGGCAAACATGTCGCATGCGGTGCGAACCCCAATGAATGCTATTATTGGCTTTTCCGAATTAATTGGAATGGAAAATATTTCTATGGCCAAGAAAATTGAATTTATCAGGATTATTAATGAAAAAGGACATCAACTTTTAGCACTGATCGATGATATTATCGAAGCTGCTAAATTAGAAGGAGGACGAGTTGAGTTTGTAGTTGGTCCGATAATTATTGATGAATTTTTAAATGATATTTTTTCCTCAACACTTTTAAAAAAACTAAAAGCCGGAAAAGATTTTGTGGAATTGATTCTTGAGAAGAATTCACAGGAAGAATACGGGCAGATCCAAGCAGACCCGGGACGGCTTCAACAGGTAATTAATAATCTTTTATCGTTTTCAATTCAGAGCACAAGTAAGGGGAGTATTAAATTTGGCTATACAATTAAAGACCCTAAAGTTATAGAATTCTTTGTAAAAGATACAGGAACAGGTCTTAATAAAGACGATCAAAAATTAGTGTTTAATTATTTCTGGCAGTTTGAAGATGTTTTTTATCAAAGGCTTACTGGAAATGGATTGGAGCTTACTATTGCTGGTAAACTTGTAGAGATGATGGGTGGAAAAATATGGGTAAATTCGGAACCTGATACCGGCACCGAATTTTATTTTACTTTACCCATTATAAGACCAAGTAGGGCTGGAAGAATGTCAGGATTGAGGGGAACCGAGAAAAATATAAATGAAAAAACTGAACCGGTATGGAAAAATAAGGTGATTCTTGTAGTTGAAGATGATCCTATTAATTTTCAGTTTATAGAGGCTTTACTAGAGAAGACGCAGGTGCGGATACTTCATGCAGAAAATGGTAATCAGGCTTTGGAGTTAATCTTAAGTATCAATAAAGTAGATTTGATTCTTATGGACATTAAACTTCCTGAAAAAAGCGGTTATGAGGTTACACGTGAAATTAAGAATATTCGAAAAGAGATACCCATAATAGCCCTGACCGCTTTTGCCGTTAACGAAATCAGAAATAAATGCCTGAGTGCCGGATGCGAGGACGTAATATCTAAGCCTGTAGAAATTGAACCTTTTCTAAAGATTGTTAATCAGTATCTTGAAGATAAATGAACCACGATATTGTACATATAAGAAAAGCACCTCATGGGTGCTTTTCTTAATATTATCGAAAGAGATTATTAGTTACATCCTCCACCGCAGCAACCTTCATCGCTGCTACAATCGCTATTGCAACCTTCACCACAACCTCCTGCAGCATGAATGTGACCATGTTCCAGTTCTTCTGCCGAAGCTTCACGAACTTCAACAACAGAGCCCTTGAAAGAGAGGTCATCTCCGGCTAAAGGATGATTAAAATCCATTGTAATGGTTTCAGCATTAACTGCAACAACTACACCGTTGAGACGGTTTCCTTCTCCATCCATCATTGGGATAGCGTTACCTTCTTTTACCATTTCATTGTCAAATTCTCCATCAATTTCGAAAACTGATTTGGGAATTTCAACTACAGCATCTTCAGTAGCAAGTCCATAAGCGTCTTCACTTTTTAATTCAAAACTGAAAGCATCGCCAACTTTTAAGCCACTGATATTTGCTTCAAATTTAGGCAGTAATGCCCCTGTTCCATATATGAATGTTAAAGGTCTGTCTTCGTTTAAAGATTCGATAACTTCGCCATCCACCTGTAGTTCATAAACCAATGAAACTACTTTGTTTTTTTCGATTACCATATTATTCTCCAAATAATTATTTAATGGGGCAAAGTAAAGCTAATTAGTTGACTATGCCAAATCTTTTTTCGGTAAAGATTAGTCCTAAAAGGCTGAATATATGTGTGTTTTGTATATTTTAACAATATGAGATAGAAGATATTAAGCTTTTGTTGCAAGAATTCTCCCAATAATTAAGCTTTTTCCGGTTTAAAAATTAGTTTATATGAATTTAAAAAACGAAATTTGTTATATAGTTTATAAACTTTAATTCTTTAATTCTTTTTTTTTATGAAAGGCAAAGTAAAATGGTTTGATTCCGCCAAAGGGTACGGTTTCATACACACAGATGAAGGTAAAGATGTATTTGTACATTACACCGGAATCGAACGTGAAGGTTTCAAAGCCCTTGAACAAGGTCAGGAAGTTGAATTTGAAATCACTGACGGAAAACGTGGGCCTCAAGCAGTAAAGGTAAACTTAGTTGAATAAGTATTCATCACTATATAAGAAATTATCCTTATTTTGCTTGTAATAGTTAAAGTGCTCCGGGAACGGGGCATTTTATTTTTATAAAACTTCAGTTTATGAATGTTATTGTTACTGGAGCCAGCAGAGGCATTGGATACCATACCGTTCTGGCACTGGCTAAGGCTGGAGCCAGCAAGATTATAGGGATATCGCGTAATTATAAACAATTATGTCAGTTAAAAGAGGAATGTAGTCAATTTTCTGCGGTAGAATTTATTCCGCTTGCATTTGATTTTCAGCATATTTATACGAATGAGCCTCAATTGACCAGCCTGATTAAAAAAAACGTCGACCGTATTGATATCCTTATTAATAATGCTGGAACTATAGTAAATAAGCCTTTTGAGCAGATCTCATCCGAAGAGATTAACCGAATTTTAACCACAAATTATACAGCGCCATCAGTATTAATTAAAAGTTTACTGCCTTTATTAAAGGTTGGTAAAGCCCATGTTATCAATATTACGAGCATGGGTGGAGTTCAGGGAAGTGCTAAATTTAAAGGATTGTCGCATTATAGTGCGAGTAAAGCAGCTTTAGCTACGTTAACGGAGTGCTTGGCTGAAGAATTTAAAAATGAAGGTATTATATTTAATACCTTAGCTTTAGGAGCCGTCCAAACGGAAATGTTGGCGGAGGCTTTTCCGGGTTATAAAGCTCCGGTCACATCTGAACAAATGGGAGAGTTTATTGCCAATTTTGCGATAAATGGAAAACGTTTCTTTAATGGTAAAATTATTCCGGTTTCGATATCGACTCCTTAATAAATTAGTTGTATTCTTTGGGTTTTAGCTCATTTTTTAATACCATTAATGCATTCATTGCCAGGGCTTCCATCTCATATTCACCAGGAAAGACTAACACTTTAGATATAAAAGATACGTGTTTAGTGATATAATCTGTAATCTTTTTATTATAGGCTAGACCTCCGGTAAGTAAAATGGCATCAATTTTTCCTTCTAACACGGCTGCCGATGCACCTATATATTTGGAAACCTGATAGCACAGAGCTTCTTGTATAAGTAACGCCTTTTTATTTTTGTTTTCGGCCATTATGGACACTTTACGGGCATCATTTGTGCCTAGCCATGCAATATACCCACCTTCTCCGGAAACCATTTTTTTAAGCGCCGGATAATCGTATTTTCCGCTAAAACAAGTGTTGATAACATCTCCAATAGGTAAGGTTCCACTTCTTTCCGGAGACATAGGACCTTCCCCGTCAAGTCCTTGATTTACATCTATAACTCTTCCTTTATGGTGAGTGCCTATAGTAATTCCTCCGCCTAAATGAGCAACAATAAGGTTTAAATCTTCGTATCTCCGATGAATGGATTGGGCATAAAATCGAGCAACAGCTTTTTGGTTCAGTGCATGAAAAATTGATTTCCGGGTAAAGAGAGGGTGCCCGGTAATTCTGGCAACATCCTGCATTTCATCGACTACAATAGGGTCAGCAATAAAGGCTTGGGTATGGGGAATTAAATGAGTCAGTTCATCGGCTATTAAGCCTCCTAAATTACTGGCATGTGATCCGTTAAATTCATTTTTAAGATCTTCCTTCATCCGTTCATTTACCCGATAAACACCAGATTCTATGGGCTTAAGAAGTCCGCCCCGACCTATAATAATGTTTATTTTTAAAAGCTCAATACCAGAAAGATTTAATTCTTTGATTATTATACTTTTTCTATATTCGAGTTGCTCTAAAATACCATTAAAGGATTTTAAATTTTCAATGCTATGACTGATGCATTTTAAAAATATTTGCTGTGCATTCTCAAATACGGCAATTTTGGTTGATGTTGAACCTGGGTTTATTACAAGGATTCCAAATGTTTCCATGAAGTCTATTCTAATGCAGCTGCAAGGGCTATTGACATGAATTTACTTTGCTCAGAAGTGGCGCGTGAAGTTAATACCACCGGCACCTTCGCACCTGTTATTATGGAAGCCGCCAAGGCATCATTCATAAATACCAATGACTTGTAGAGAATATTTCCGCTGTTAAGTTCCGGAACAATGAGAATATCGGCGTCTCCGGCAATTTCGCTATCAATTCCTTTGTGCTTGCAGGCTTTCGCCGATAATGCATTATCCAGAGCCAACGGACCGTCGATGATACACCCTGTAATTTGTTTACGTTTGTTCATTACAGTTAACATAGCGGCATGTATTGACGCTTCGATTTTTTCACTGACGGTTTCGGCAGGAGCTAGAATAGCAACTTTGGGGGTTGAAATGCCCAGTTTGTGCATTACGTCTACTGCATTGGTAATAATGCTGATTTTTTCGTTGAATGTAGGAGCTATAATCATCGCTCCGTCCGACAAACCAAAGAGCTTATGATAGTATTTACTTTCGAATAATGAAAAATGGCTTATAGTTTTATTCCGACGAAGCCCATTTTCTTTGTCAAGAATCGCTTTTAACAGAGGAGCTGTGCCTACCAGCCCTTTCATGAGAATGTCGGCTTTGCCTTGTTTTACTTTGCTCACTGCAATTTGGGCGGATATTTCACTGTCTGGTTCGTTGATTATTTCAAACCCATTAATGTTAAAATTTAGTTGAGAGCATATCTCTGTTATTTTTTCTTTATTACCAATAAGAATGGGAATGATAATCTTTTCGCTAAAAGCAAACTGAACCGACTTTAGAACAGAGATATCGTCAGCAGCTGCAACTGCCAGCCGTCGTACAGGTCTGGTTTTAGCCAGTTCTATTAATTCGGTAAGATGTTTCATTTGACCTAATTAGTTAAAATGCAGAAGGTTGAATGGAATTATCAATTTTCATTCAACCTTCTGTAAATTACTAATAATCTGTCAATTTTGGATTATTATTTAGTTCGGATTTTTTCAATGATTTCTTTTGTATCCTCTGCAATAACGAGTTCTTCATTGGTAGGAACGATCAACAATTTTACTTTTGATTGATCGGCACTGATAATCTTTTCATCCCCTCTGACTCCTTTATTTTTTTCAGGATCAAAGATTAAACCCAAGTATTCAAAACCTTTTGAGATTTCAGCACGGGCTTCATCATCGTTTTCTCCAATTCCACCAGTAAATATCACAGCATCAACGCCTCCCATTACAGCAGCGTAAGCTCCAATATACTTGCGGATACGGTAATAGAACATTTCTAATCCTAATTTAGCCCGTTCGTTTCCTTCATTTTTAGCAGCTACAATTTCGCGCATATCAGACGAAACTCCGGTAATTCCGAGCAACCCGCTATGCTTATTAATTAGCGTATTAGTAGTACTAATATCTAACTCTTCGCGAGTCATAAGGTAAGTTAATGCGCCTAAGTCCATATCTCCGCATCGGGTTCCCATGATCAGACCTTCCAGCGGGGTCATTCCCATCGAAGTATCAATTGATTTTCCATTCATGATAGCTGAAATCGAGCCTCCATTTCCAAGATGGCAAGTGATTATTTTAAGGTCTTTAAAATCGACTCCTAAAATTTCACCGGCACGTTTGGATACATAACGGTGACTCGATCCATGAAATCCATAGCGACGAATGCCATATTTTTTGTAAAGTGAATATGGAAGCGCATACATGTAAGCATAATCGGGCATAGTTTGATGGAAAGCGGTATCAAATGTTCCCACCTGAGCTACGTTAGGCAATAAAGCTTGCATGGCTTCGATACCTTTGAGGTTGGGTGGGTTATGGAGAGGTGCAAGCTCAATACATTCTTCCATTTCTTTGATTACTTCATTAGTAATCAATACACTTGTGTTGAATTTTTCACCACCATGAACAACGCGGTGACCAACAGCATCTATCTCATCAAAACTTTTTAAACTCCCGTGTTTTGAGCTGATAAGTATTCCTAAAATATATTCAATACCAGTTTGATGGTCAAGTATATCACCTTCGAGACGGAGTTTGTCGCCGTCGTTACGTTCGTGCTTGATAAATGACCCGTGAAGTCCGATTTTTTCAACTACTCCTTTGGCAAGTACCTCTTTGGTATTCATTTCGAAGAGTTGATATTTGATAGATGAACTTCCGCAGTTTAATACAATGATTTTCATTATATAATGCTTTTATATTCTATTAATTTCGAATCCGAAACGGATCGTGTTGACTATGACAATTATCTAATTTCAGTTGAGCTAATGTTTTGGGCTTTTTTCTTACCTTCTTCATAAACATAGAAACCTTTGCCGGTTTTGCGACCATAGTTATGGGCTCTTACCAAACGTTTAATAATTGGAGATGCTTTGAATTTGTGCAATCCAAACTCCTCATAAAGGTTATCCATGTATTTAAGAATCTTATCAAGCCCAATTCGATCAGCAAGTTCAAATGGTCCAAATTGAAGTCCGTAGCCATATTTCATGGTGTCGTCAATATTTTCGACCGAAGCTATACCTTCCATGAGTTCTTCGCAAGCCTCGTTGATAAGGGTTACAATAAGACGGGTGCTAATATTTCCAGGAGATTCGTTAATGGAAATTGGTCGTTTACCAATCATTGCAGCAAAACGACAAACCAGATTGTGCGTTTGTTCATTGGTATATAATCCTTTAACCACTTCTACAATTTTTACGGTAGAAGGAGGTGTCATAAAGTGCATTCCGATGGTACGTTCCGGATGCTTGAGAACGGCGGCCAGATCGGAGATCATCATGGTTGATATATTAGAGGTGATAACGGTTTGAGGGGAAACGTTATCTTCAATTTTTAAAAAAATTTCTTTACGCAACTCTAACGAAGAACCCGGACGATTTGAGCTAATGGTTTCCATAACCAAGTTACAATCTTTGAGATCGGCATAACTTGTAGAGCCTTTGATACGGGAAACAATTGCTCTTTTTTCACTTTCGGTAAGCCCCCAACGATCAATAATTTCGTCTAACTGATGGTTTATGATTTTTATGATTTGATTTACCCGTTCTTCATTTACGTCGATAAAAATGACGTCGATACCTGCCTGGCTTACAATCCGGGCAATTTCCTGACCCACTGACCCACAGCCGATTATCCCGACTTTTTGAAGAGTCCCTTTCGATTGTAGCTTTGCCTGTAAAGCATAATCTTCTAAAACTTCTGACATTTTATACTATTTAATGATTATAAAATATAAAGAGAACTAATTTGTAGTAAAGTAAAAAGTCATATCGTTGTATATCAACGATATGACAAACTGAAACTTATTAAGTTTATAAACCTGCGGCCTGATTAACTGTGATAGCAACCAGATTTACAATGTCGCTAACGGAACATCCTCTGGATAAGTCGTTGATTGGTGCGGCCATACCTTGAAGGATTGGCCCAATAGCTTCAGCGTGCGCAAACCTTTGCACTAGCTTATATGCAATATTTCCGGTTTCGAGGGTAGGAAATACTAAAACATTAGCTTTCCCGGCGATTTCACTTCCCGGAGCTTTACTTTTACCAACAGCTTCAACAATGGCAGCATCTGCTTGGAGTTCACCATCGATTTTTAGGCTGGGATCAATTTCTTTAGCAATACGAGTTGCATTTACCACTTTATCAACCATTTCGTGTTTTGCACTTCCTTTGGTAGAGAAGCTTAACATGGCAATCCGTGGCTCGATTCCGGCAATGGCTTTGGTGGTTTTGGCTGTAGCAACAGCTATCTCGGCCAACTCACGTTCGTTAGGGTTGGGCATTACGGCACAGTCGGCAAAAACGAGAATACCGTCGTCGCCATATTCTTTGTCTTTGAAAATCATAATAAAAGCTCCGGAAACAACTGAAATTCCGGGCATCGTGCGAACAAACTGTAAGGCAGGACGTAATACATCGCCAGTTGCATTCATAGCTCCGGCAACTTCACCGTCGGCATCCCCATTTTTAATCATGATGGTTGCCAGATAAAGCGGATCTTCTACAAGTTTCTGGGCATTTGAGCGAGTAAGGCCTTTCGATTTACGGAGTTCAACCATAAGATCGATATATTCATTTTTCTTTGGATGATCCAATGGATCAACAATTGTTGCTTGGTCGATATTTTTGAGGCCAAAGCTTTTAGCCAATTCGTGAATTTTGTCGGGATTTCCAATTAAGGTAATCTTGGCAATTTTTTCTTCGAGAACAATATCGGCTGCTTTAAGCGTCCGTTCCTCAGTTCCTTCGGGCAATACAATACGTTTGCTTTGAAGTTGTGCATTCTTTTTAATCTTTGCGAGTAAATCCATTGTTATTCAATTATTTATATTTTACATAATGAATACTCCAAAATTAACTAAAAATAGCCGATTATTCGGGATTTTATGAAAGTTATTGTAAATCATTTTTTATAAATAGGCAGAAACTTTGAATCAATTACTAAAAAGATCAATTTTTAAGTGTCTAAATTATAGCCTGTTTGTTGTGAAATAAATATAAACATATACTGACAAAAAATGTAAATGTTTTTTATCGAATTTAGAATTATCCTAAATAATGTAAAAGTATTCCTTGGTTGGAACTGTTGGCATTTGGGTTATATTTGCAGGAGCATCTAAAAAAATTAGGACTATGCAGAAGCTATTATCAGCATTAAATGATTTGAAGGTAAAAACGGAAGGCGATGTTTTTTACGATAATATTTCGAAAATACTTTATGCTACAGATGCATCTGCATATCGAGAGATACCGTTGGCGGTAGCCCGTCCGAAATCAGTGGCTGATATCAAAGAACTCATAGAGTTTGCCAACATTAATAAAGTAACGTTGATTCCGCGTACCGCCGGTACATCGCTCGCCGGCCAAGTGGTTGGAAACGGTATCATTGTTGACGTCTCAAAATACTTTACCAAAATTCTGGAAATAAATCAGGAAGAACATTGGGTACGGGTTCAGCCGGGCGTGGTGCTCGATGAATTAAATCTGGTATTAGAGCCTTTGGGATTATTTTTTGGTCCAGAGACATCTACTTCAAACCGATGCATGATTGGAGGGATGGTTGGTAACAACTCTTGTGGATCGCATTCGATTATTTATGGAAGCACCCGGGATCATTTGCTTGAGATTAAAGCTCTGTTGAGTGATGGAAGTGAAGTCGTTTTTAACGATTTGACAGAAGATGAGTTGAACGAAAAATGTCAGGCTCAAAACCTCGAAGGTGAGATTTATAGGAATATCCGAGAAACGCTATCCAACGGCATGAACCAACTTGAGATTAGGCGTCAGTTTCCGGATCCGGAACTTAAACGGCGCAATAATGGTTATGCCATAGACTTGCTGCTCGAAACACAACCATTTGCTCAGAATGGTATTCCGTTCAATTTCTGTAAGTTAATAGCAGGGTCGGAGGGAACGCTTGCTTTTATGACTGAGATTAAACTTAATCTTGTTCCGCTTCCTCCAAAGGTTAAAGGCGTGATATGTGTTCATCTTCAGTCTGTTCAAGAATCTCTTCATGCAAATCTTATTGCGCTGAAATATAATCCCGGAGCCGTAGAGTTAATGGATAATGTAATTCTCAATCTTACCAAGGGAAATATTACTCAACAACGAAATCGATTTTTTGTGCAGGGCGATCCCGGAGCTATATTGATTGTAGAATATGCCCGCGAAACTAAAGATGAAATCTTAGAAATATATGAAAAATTAGTGACTGATCTTAAAGAAGCAGGGTATGGCTATCATTATCCGATTCTTTTTGACAGCGACATAAGTAAAGTTTGGGCACTTCGAAAAAGTGGACTCGGCGTGTTATCCAACATGCAAGGCGATGCCAAACCGGTATCGTTGGTTGAAGATACCGCAGTACTTCCGAAATATCTTCCGGATTATATTAAGGAATTTGACTATTTATTAAAACAACATAAGTTAAGTTGCGTTTATCATGCCCATATCGGCTCCGGAGAGCTACATCTTCGTCCGGTTTTGAATCTGAAAGATCCTAAGGATGTAAAATTGTTCCATACCATTGCAACCGAAACCGCCAAGCTCGTTAAAAAGTACCGCGGCTCACTCAGTGGCGAACATGGCGATGGACGGCTCCGGGGAGAATTCATTCCCCTTATGATTGGCGATCACAATTATCGCCTTCTGCGGAAGATAAAAAAAACGTGGGATCCGAACCATATTTTTAATGCCCATAAAATTGTCGGGACACAACCCATGAATGCCCAACTTCGTTATGAAGCAGGACAACAGACTCGAGAGTTTAAAACCTATTTTGATTTTTCCAAGACTGAGGGATTGCTCCGGGCAACTGAAAATTGTAATGGTGCAGGCGATTGCCGGAAGTCGGAAATTATTGGAGGCACGATGTGTCCTAGTTTTATGGCTACACGCGATGAAAACGCATCTACGCGAGCGAGGGCTAATATTTTACGCGAATTTTTGACTCGTTCGCCGAAAAAGAATCCTTTCGATCACAAGGAAATATACGAGGTGATGGATCTTTGTTTGTCTTGCAAAGGGTGCAAGAGCGAGTGTCCATCCAATGTTGATATGACAAAACTGAAAGCCGAATTTCTTCAACATTATTATGAAGCAAACGGAATTCCGTTTCGTACGTTGGCTATTGCCTATATTAATAAGATCAATAAAATAGCCACTTTGGTTCCCGGATTTTATAACTCGGTTATTTCAAATAAAATATCTTCCGGACTAATCAAGATGGTTGTTGGGTTTGCCCAAGAACGCAGCATTCCTTTGCTTGCCCCGAAAACATTATCGAGCTGGGCGAAAATAAATATTCCACAACTCAATGCATCTTTACAAAACCACGACCGCAGAATATGGTTATTTATCGATGAATTTACCAATTATAACGATGTTGAAATTGGTAAGAAAGTCATTGAATTTTTGCAAAGGCTGGGTTATCATATTGATATTCCTAAGCATAAAGAAAGCGGAAGGACTTTCCTTTCTAAAGGTTTGCTTCGCAGAGCTAAATCCATTGCCAATAAAAATGTATCGTTGTTGAGTCCGTTAATTACTGACGAAGTACCTCTGGTAGGTATTGAACCTTCGTGCATTCTCACGTTCAGGGACGAATATCCGGAATTGGTGAATAAAGAATTGGTGGAAAAGGCCAGGCTTCTGGCTCAAAATGCTTTGTTTATCGATGAGTTTCTTGCACGTGAAATAGATAGAGGAATCATTAATGAAGAAATGTTTACCTCTGACAGTCGGGAGATAAAATTACATGGTCATTGTCAGCAAAAAGCGTTGATTTCTACCGAATGTACCCGCAAGATATTGTCGTTGCCCGTCAATTTTAAGGTTACCGAGATAAAATCGGGATGTTGCGGGATGGCCGGGTCCTTTGGTTATGAAAAAGAACATTACGATTTATCCATGAAAGTTGGCGAGTTGGTATTGTTTCCTGAAGTCCGCAATTCGTCGGAACAAACTCTTATTGCGGCGCCCGGCACCAGTTGTCGGCATCATATAAAAGACGGGACAGGCCGTACAGCATTACATCCAGTTGAAATATTGTTTGATTCGCTCAACAACTAGGAGAGTTGAATTAGGTTTTCGAAATAAGGAATAGGTATTTTCTTATTTCGAAAACGATAGTTTTCCCAATCGGGAATAATTTTAGAAAATGTTAAGGGAAGTTGGTCCTTTTCGAGAATCAAATTTTTACGTCCATAATCTAAGGGAAAATAAAATATGGCCTTCTGCTGAAGATAAAAAAATGAGGAGCTAGCTTGGCTTCTTAAACCCAATTTATATTATGGATGCTGTAATTGGCTAAAAGTATATTACAAATGTAACGACATTGTTATGTTTAGTAGGTTACTTTTGTTACAAAATATTATATATTATTACAATATGTAAACAAATGCAATAATGAAATCTTCCAACTTGTTACTAATGTCACACCCAATAAATTAATATAATACTTACATATTAAACATATTAAAACCAGTAAATTACGCCAATTATATGAATTATTTATTTAATAAATATATGACATTAGTAAATCTAAGGGAGAATTCAAATAGAAAAGACCCTATATATGAAGATAACATACTTTATACCAAATATTTATACGGTATAACTAATAAAAATATTTAATATTAACCTGATGAAAGGAATGTTAATCACTAATTATCAGTTTGATATAATTTATCGAGTTACTTTCTTCCTTATTGTTCTTATAACACCTTTTATAGCCTAAAAACAGGCTTTTATTGATTACAATTGTAGGTAGCAATATAATCAATATCCGAAAAAATGGTATTTTGTGCTGATGATTTATGTTTATAGGCATAATGCTTAAGAAAAACTTAACGATAACAAGAAAAAGATAAGCTGCCATAGCTTTAAGCAAATTCATAAATGTAGTCAACCTAAAGTAGGTTTCATAAAGGGGACCAAGTCATTAAAACATATGTTTAGATTACAAATGTAACTACAATTTTATTACTTATGTAACTTGGATTGTTATTACATTTGTAACAAATCTGTTTACAATGAAAGACAGGATCATCAAATTCATAACAACTGAAAATATTACATCCACAAAGTTCGCGGATGAAATCGGAGTTCAGCGTTCCAGTGTGTCGCACATCCTATCCGGACGTAATAACCCGAGTTTTGAATTCATACAAAAAATTTTGACCCGTTATAAAAGACTCAATGCCGATTGGCTAATACTTGGAAACGAACCTATGTATAAAAATCAGGAATCGGCTACTCTTTTTTCAACATCGCCGGTTTCTTCTGCTAAAGTTATTCAGAACGATTTGTTTCAAAAACCAATCGAACCCTTAACTTCCCCAGAATTAAATAAAAGCGTACCACCTGTAATTCCGACGGAAATATCGTCTTCTCGGAAAGTTGAGAAAATCGTTATTTTTTATTCTGATAAAACCTTTGCCGAGTTTTTACCTTCCTGAAATAGTTAGAAAGTTTGTAACTTTGCAGCAAAAATTAAAATGTACAAACACCTTATCCGTCCGGTTCTATTTCGCCTTAGTCCCGAAACCGTTCATCATCTTGTTGTACTTGGGGTAAAAGCAGGATTTAAAATTCCCGGAGTAGCTCCGTTAGTGAAGAAGTTTTGTGAAGTAAAAAATCCCAAGCTTAAAAGAACTGTATTTGGCCTCGAATTTGAAAATCCGGTAGGTTTAGCCGCAGGTTTCGATAAAAATGCAACCTTTTTTAATGAATTCTCCAATTTCGGATTTTCCTTTATTGAAATAGGAACGGTTACGCCTAAACCGCAACCCGGAAATCCTAAGCCACGTTCATTTCGTGTACCCAACGATAAAGCTCTGATTAATCGCATGGGCTTTAACAATAATGGGGTTGATGAAGCCATTAAAAACCTGAAAAAACGACATACCAATATTATAATAGGAGGTAATCTGGGCAAGAATACCCTGACTCCCAATGAAGAGGCAATCGATGATTATAAATTATTATTCAATAAGTTATACGATTATGTCGATTATTTTGTGGTGAACGTAAGTTGCCCGAATATTTCGGATTTGCATAAGCTTCAAGACAAAGATTCGTTAATGTCGATTTTGAATTGCCTGATGGCTGAACGGACCAATAAGTCGTCGGTTAAACCTATATTATTGAAAATTTCGCCCGATTTAAATTTTGCTCAAATCGACGAGGTCATTGACATTGTTAACGAAACACGGATTGATGGATTGGTAGCCACCAATACCACCACTGGCCGCTACAATTTATCCATTACGGAAGACGAAATTGCTAAAATAGGCAACGGAGGAATGAGTGGAAAACCTATTAAAAACAGGTCAACCGAAATAATTCGTTATATATCGCAAAAAACAGGAGGGAAGCTCCCTATAATTGGCGTTGGAGGAATCATGACCCCGGATGATGCCATTGAAAAACTGGAAGCAGGAGCTTCGTTGGTTCAGGTTTATTCCGGATTTATTTACGAAGGTCCAATGCTGGTAAAACGTATTAATAAATTATTGCTAAACAGGTAAATACAACTAATATAAAATGAAATCCTTCAGCTTTGATCTTAATCTAAAAGCTGGGGGATTTTTTATGTCTTAAATTATACTCTGTGACTTTAAACCAGTATAAAATAAAAAACCTCGAAGGATTTCTTCGAGGTTTCGGTGATTCAGCTGGGATTCGAACCCAGGACCCCATCATTAAAAGTGATGTGCTCTACCGGCTGAGCTACTGAATCGGCTTTTGTTTAAAGCGGTGCAAAGGTAACTATTGATTTTTGTTTTGCAAATAATTAGGTTGAAAAATGGAAATATTTTTTGCTTCATTAACTTTATATAGTGTATTTCAATTAATTAAATTTTACTTTTTTCATTTTTTTATCTTTTGTTATGACTCCTCAAGTTTATCATTAAATTTACGGGATAATAATAAAAACGGGTTATTAGTTCAATGGATAAAAAAGTAGTAATCATCACCGGAGCGTCATCAGGTATCGGATTAGCTTGTGCCATAGAGTTTTCAGGCTATGGCTATAAAGTGGTTATGGCGGCCCGGAATATCGATAAGCTATCTGTAATACAACAAGAAATTCTAAAGAGCAATCCTGATATTCTTGCACTTAAAGTGGATGTTTCTATTGAGGAAGATTGCAAAAGACTTGTTGAAGAAACAATAAATAAATTCGGACGAATAGATGTTCTGATTAATAATGCCGGCATTTCGATGAGGGCTTTGTTTAAAGACCTTGATTTAAAAGTGCTTCATAAGTTGATGGATACTAATTTTTGGGGAACCGTATATTGTACCAAATATGCTTTGCCTTATATTTTAGCACAAAAAGGAAGTATTGTAGGAATTTCTTCCATCGCAGGCTTTATGGGATTACCAGCCCGTACGGGTTACTCTGCTTCGAAATTTGCCATGCATGGTTTTTTAGAAACCTTGCGTATAGAGCACCTTAAACAACATCTACACGTAATGATTGTTGCTCCGGGTTTTACTTCTTCTAATATCAGAAAAACGGCTTTGGGTGCGGATGGAAATGTCCAGAGGGAATCGCCCAGGGATGAGAATAAGATGATGAGCGCCGAAAATGTTGCCCACCATATCTATAAGGGGGTACAAAAGCGTAAACGGTTAATTGTTCTTACCACCAAAGGTAAACTGGCTGTCTTATTTAAAAAATTTGTTCCCCGGTTATTGGAATACTTCGATTATCTTGAAATGAAAAAGGAACCCAACTCTCCTTTGTCCTGATTTTGTTATTTTATATTCTAAAAATTAAATAGTTATGAGATTATTATTGTGTTTTGGATTATCATTAATCTTAACTAATGTTATTTCGGCTAAGGATTTTCCAAAAATATTAGATGCTCCTGTTAAATTATCGAAAAGCGAGCAGAAAAAAATTGACAAAGCCAATGAGCTAATTAATTCCGGAACAGCTTTGTGGAATGATGTTTCCAAAAAATATAATTCTGAAGAAAAGGGTTCCAGACCCGAATATAGGCCCGCTTTTGCACTTATCCGAAAGGCTGCTGAACTGTTTTTGGAAGGCAACTACATGAAATACGAAGTTTATCATAAAAATTGTGTCGATTTTTGGAGCAAAAGTCCAAATGCTACAGGACTGGCTACTGCACGAAAGTTTCAAAAAGATGCCAGTAATTATCTGGAGAAAGCTCAAAGCAATCGTCGGGCTGCCGAAAACTACGTGAATGAATATTCCAATTTTTACGATCGCTTTTACGAAGCTATTTCTCTTGAAATTATAGCCGCAAAAAAGGAGGGTAGGGCCCTGCAATTTTATCAGGATTGGCCACTCCATTTTGCCTACGAATTCGACGACGATATTGAAGTGGATCTTTTCGACCCAAATGCAAAAAAGGAAGAACCTAAGAAAGTTGAACCTGTTGTTGCCAAGGTTGAAGCTCCCAAAGAAGTAAAGCCGCTAGAAGTTAAACCAAAGGAGGAACCCAAAGTGATTCCCGATTCCCTTATTATCTTCTATAAAGTACAGATTGCAGCCCATACTATCCGTATGACAGATAAGTATTTGAGAGATAATATCTATAAAGGAAACATGAAGATTGACGAGCTTCATGAAGATGGATGGTATAAATATACCATAGGAAAGTTCCAGACAGAAGAAGAAGCCAATAAGCTGTTACGTGAGGTGAAAATACCCAAAGCTTTTGTAGTAGCCTATAAAAATGGGAAAAGGGTTCCTTTAAAGGATGCTAACGGTTCTATAAAAATCAAAAAATAACAACCTATACAATTTATAACAACGTTAATAAAAGACAAATTTGTCTTTTATTAACGTTGTTTTTTAATTAACTTTGTAAGCTTTTAAAATCAACGGATATGCCATTAAATGTACCTGATAATTTACCGGCGATAGACATTCTCAAAGAGGAGAATATTTTTGTAATGGACGAAACACGGGCTACTCAACAGGATATAAGGCCTTTAAAGCTAATCATCCTGAATCTTATGCCTATTAAGATTATTACAGAGACACATTTGCTTCGAACGCTTGCGAATAGTCCTTTACAGATTGAAATTTCCTTTCTAAATATCGAAAGTCATGTTTCCAAGAATACACCTCGCGAACATCTGGAGACTTTTTATCTGAGTTTTAAGGATATTAAGGATCAGAAATTTGACGGGATGATTATTACCGGGGCTCCAGTGGAACACCTTAATTTCGAAGATGTTGATTATTGGGACGAATTAAAAGAGATTATGGATTGGTCGTTACATCATGTAACATCCACCTTATATATTTGTTGGGCGGCACAGGCTGGTTTGTATTATCATTATCAAGTTCCCAAATACCCAACCGATAAAAAAGTATTCGGCATTTTTAATCACACTGTCAACAATGCAACAGTTCCTTTGGTCAGAGGGTTCGATGATGAGTTTCAGGTGCCTCACTCGCGGCATACTACCATAAACCGGGAAGATGTACTTGGTGTTGATGACCTTGAAATCATATCCGAATCGGATGAAGCTGGGGTTTACATTGTTTCTTCAAAGGATGGGCGTCAGATTTTTGTGACAGGCCATTCAGAATATGAAGCGCTTACGCTTAAAGGAGAATATGAACGCGATTTGGCGAAAGGATTGCCTATTGAGGTGCCTAAAAATTATTTTCCTAACGATGACCCATCGCAAATGCCCAAAATAACATGGAGAAGCCACGCCAGTCTGTTATTTTCAAACTGGTTGAATTATTACGTTTATCAGCAAACTCCTTTTAAACTGGAAGACATCAAATAGTCAATTTATCCAGGTCCAGAAAATTAGCAGCCTCCTTATCCAGATACCATGATAAAGCCCCATTTGAGGGCTTTATTCTTTTTGCAGGGTATAACAACGAGATGGATTCGGAATTAATAATAGCTTTTACTTTATCGGCCTTATTAGAGCCGGTTACAAGGAAAACAACCAGGCTTGCATTGTTTATCACCTTTCCTGTTAAAGTGATTCGTTTCTGGCAGGTTTGCGGATGTTGCGAAATGGCACATATTGCCTGACAATCGAACAATTCCGTTTGTCCCGGGAAGATAGAGGCTGTATGTCCGTCATTGCCCATGCCCAGAAAAATCAAATCGAATGCCGGTGTATTGTTAACACAGGGTACGAATGAAAGAATTTCGCCTGAATATCGTACAGCTTCGTTTAGCGGGTCGTTGCCTCCGTGTATGAAATGGATGTTTCCGGCTGGTATTTTAACTTTGCTAAACAGCAGCCGGTAAGCATTTCCATAGTTACTCTCCGCATCGTCCGACAAAACACAACGTTCGTCAACCCAGAAAAAATGGAGTCTATTCCATGCAAGCGCATTTTTATATTCGTTGGCAATGATTTCGAACATCAGTTGAGGCGTAGAACCTCCCGATAAGGCAATATAAAGATTATCGCGGTAACGAAGCATTTCCTCGGTATAGCGGATAAAATCCTTTGCCAGTTTTTCGGCTGTTTGGTAAGCATCCGAAAGAATTTGGGTCTTAAAAAATGCTTTCATATTGAATAGGTCGATTTGTAGTGTTATAATTCGCAATAGTTGGAGTCGGCAGTAAGGTTTTTACAGGGATATCGCCACGTATGATCCGGACTATCAATCAACGAGTCGGCATTTTCCGGCCCCCATGTACCTGCCGGGTAACCAAAGAGCTTGGTCTGTGGTTTTTCTTTCCATAATTTAAGAATAGGGTCAATGAACGACCATGTTGCTTCGACGGAATCTCCGCGTGAAAACAAGGTGGCATCGCCCAATATGCAATCGAGTAAAAGTCGTTCGTAAGCATCCGGAAGGCGTTTATCCGAAAGTTGCGAATAATGAAAATCCATGCCAACTTCCTGAACCTTAAATCCTGAGCCGGGAACCTTCATTCCGAACTTTAACAAGATACCTTCGTCGGGCTGAATACGGATAACCAGTTGGTTTGATGTCATCGGGACACCGGTTTCCTTGGTAAAAAGTACGTGCGGACTTGGTTTAAAGTGAATAACAATTTCAGTGACCCTTATTGGCAAATGTTTTCCGGTACGGATGTAAAAGGGAACGTCGCTCCAGCGCCAGTTATCGATAAAGAATTTCATGGCAACGTAAGTTTCGGTTTTAGAACAATAACCAACGTTGGCTTCGTCGCGATACCCTGCCATCTGCTTCCCTTTGATAGTAGATGCGGTATATTGACCACGGATTACATTTTGCTCAATATCAGTTTCGGTAAGAGGTCGGAGTGATTGAAATACTTTAAGCGTTTCGTTACGGATAGAACGGGCGTCGGACGTAGCAGGCGGTTCCATGGCTACCAGGGCTACAATTTGTAAAAGATGGTTTTGTATCATATCGCGCAAAGCCCCAGCCGTATCGTAATACCCTCCGCGGTTTTCAACCCCGATACTTTCGGCCGAAGTTACTTCGATATGATGGATGAAGTTACGGTTCCACAGCGGCTCAAAAATACCGTTGGAAAACCTGGTTACTAATATGTTCTGAACAGTTTCCTTACCCAGATAATGGTCGATACGATAAACCTGATCTTCTGAAAACACCTTGAGCACTTTGCTGTTCAGGTCGCGCGCCGAATTGAGGTCGTAGCCAAATGGTTTTTCGATGATGATGCGTTTCCAAGAGTCGGGGACCGTATTCTTATTTAATTCATGCGATCCCAGATTATTGATTATCACCTCGTACATGTTTGGTGGAGTGGCCAGGTAAAAGAGGTAATTCTCGGATGTATTGTATTGACTATCGAGAGCGGAGAGCCGTTGTTTCAAACGGGCATAATCGTTACTATCCGAGGTGTTTATCGAAATATAGTGCAGCTTACTTAAGAATTCTTCCTGACTATCGTTAGCAATGGCACAGGGCGTTTGCGAAAGAAACTCACGGATTCCGTTGAGCATCTTTTCCTGAAAAGCCTTGTCGTCCATTTCGGTACGCCCAACGCCTAAAACGGCAAAGTTTTTGGGTAATAGTTGTTGGTTTTTTAAATCGCACAAAGCAGGAATAAGCTTACGGACAGTTAAATCGCCCGATGCTCCAAAGATCACTAAAATTAAGCCTTTACTCTTGTCCATAGGAAAGTCGTTTCAAACAAAGTTAGAAAATGAAAATTATCAATAAAAGAATATATCTTAGTTTGTCCATTTAAAGATAGTTTATTTATGTATAACACTGAAACACAAATTAGAGTTCGATATGGCGAAAGCGACCGCATGGGATATGTTTATTATGGTAACTATCCGTTGTACTACGAGGTAGGTCGTACCGAAATGCTACGTTCGCTTGGGTTAACGTATAAAGATATGGAAGATAATGGTATAATTCTTCCGGTAATTTCGTTAAAAGTTCATTATGAGGCTCCGGCTTTGTACGATGATTTATTGACGGTAAAAACGTACCTGAAGGAAATGCCTTCGGTGAGAATCCGTTTTGACTATGAAATTTTTAACGAGAAAGGGGAGAGGCTGAATTATGGAGAAACAACACTGGTATTTACCGATGCTAAAACCCGGAAACCGCGCCGTCCGCCGGAATATTTCCTGGAACACCTAAAACCTTATTTTTCAAAATAGAAACTTTTTTGAACGAGATACGAATAAGAGTTAAATGTATTTACGCAATGACATTCGCCAGATGGATGTCAGTTTTTAAATTAATGATTTATTGTTTAATAGAATCTCATAAATAGTTAATGTATGAAAAAGAATTTGTTGTTCATAGTTTTTGTCTTTTTAGCTTGCTCAGGGTTTGCCCAGGAGAAGACGGTGAAGGATATTTTTACCAGATTTGAAGGAAAGGAAGGGATTAACGTTATCAATTTGGATAAGGATATGCTGGGTGCATTTATTCCTCAGGATTCGGCCAATGCCAATTTAAAGGGAATTACCGAACAGATAACAGCCCTCAAAATAATGATTTTTGAAAAGGCATCGGCAGAGGATAAGGCCAGTTTTGCCAAGCAGGCCAAAGAATTTGCATTACCCAACTTCCGTACGTTTTTGGCAAAGGAAAACAATCAGGAGGTTAAGATTTTGCTAAAGGAAACGGGAAATAAAATTACCGAATTTATCATCTTTGCTTACGAAGGCAAGGACCTGGCTTTGATCAGCATCATCGGAAACATGGATAATAAGGTGCTGGACGAAATCAAAAATAAGATGCATTTGGGCGAGGTTAAATTAACTGAAGAAAGCCCTAAAACTAAATAGGCGGGTACTAAGTCCTTTAATAGCGAAAGCGCAATGCTCTGTGGTGATTATTCTGCAGAACGTTGCGCTTTCATTTTTCAACAACTTCTAATCTTTATTTTATAACCACAAGCTTAATGCTGTTGATTTTATTATTAGCCTTTAAACGGGCAATATAAATGCTTTTGGTAAGATTAACCGTATTAAATGGCAGGTTATAAACACCCTCGAGTTGAAACCCGTTTACCAGTGTTTGAACCACTTTTCCGTTCATATCGTAAATAACCAGTGATACTTGCGACCTTTGAGGCAGACTGTACGAAATTACTGCATTTTGTTCCTGTGAATTTAACGTATAACGAAGGCTAATTTCATTTTTGAGAACAGACTCTACCGCAGTTTTAACCGGCGTTGTTGCACTGGCTGACGCTGAAGTATTTGATTTATTGGTACCGTTTGAAACTGAAACACGGTATTCGTATGTACTTGCTGCAAGCAGATTGGTGTCGGTATAACCGCAGGAGTCAACAGGGATTTCGCATAATTTGCTGAAATCTGCACTTCCCGGGGCTTTTCGTTCGATAATGAAACTCGTCCCGTCATTTGATTTATCGATCCACGATATACGGATTGACGAATTTGACAATGCGTTTGCCGAAACTTTTACAGGAACTCCCAGTGATGAAAGTGCTGTGAGAAATGAGATTGAAATTTCGTCGATATTGGGGCCGCCGTTTACTTCGGTAGCTATTGCCCGTATTATGTTGGAGCCCGAATTCAGGGGAGCGTTTTCCAATGTTTTAATTGTCCATTTATCCCATGAGGCCGTTAATGCGAAAGTTAAATTACCCAGTTTAGTTCCATTAACGAGTATGTCCACAGGTCGGAGATCGCCACTGACGGCTGAATAATTGGAATACCGGATATTAATATTGGCCGAAACCGCATACGGGGCATTTACATTCCAGTCAATATAACTATCAATCTGGTTAACATAGTCAACAAAGCTGGAGCCTTTATACCCGGTGTGGTTAGTCATGGCCGAGGCATTACTGAGCGTAGCATCTTCGGCCTGATAATAAATGGAGTCGGTTACACTGCTTATTTTCGTCCGTACGGTTGCGGTGTTTGAATAAGCAGAACTTCCGTGCGAATTGGTTGCCTGCACACGATAGTAGTACTGTGTTTTCAGGCTAAGACCGGTATTGGAATAGCTGGTCGAGTTTTTGTTTGCAGTAGCAATCACGTCCCAGGCCGAAGTTCCGGTTAATGAACGTTCTACTTTATAGTTTAATTCGCTGGACGAATTATCGGTCCAGGTTAGTTTTATAAGATTATTGTTTACAAGCGTTGCGCTTAAATTAGCAGGAGCAGCCGGCGGGTTTGGATCGTCCGGCGTGGTAGCGCTGGTTACGTTTGAATAATCGGAATTTCCGCTGGTATTTGTGGCTAATACGCGATAATAATAGGTTGTGTTGGCATCGAGGCCGGTATTCGGGTAGCTCGCAGTGTTGCCGGGGAGTGTGGTTATGGAATCCCACGGAGCAGCGCCGGTTAGCGACCGTTCAACTCTGAAAGAAACTTCATTATTTGAATTATCATTCCACGAAAGGTTAATCTGGTTCAGAGATGCTGTTGTTGCTTTTAATCCATCCGGTGCAACAGGGGCAAAATCGAGCGTTTGGGCGCTTGTAACTGCGTAGTCGGAACTTCCGGTCGAGTTAACCGCTTTAATGCGGTATTGATAGGTAGTAAGCGCATTTAATGACGAATCGGTACAACTTGTTACGTCTGCTTTTAATTTAGCTGCCGATACCCAGTCGGTACCATTTAAAGAACGTTCAATAATGAATTGAGCTTCGTTGTTTGAATTATCGGTCCAGCTAAGGGACATTTTACCTTTCAGTTTTGGCATAGCCGTAAATTTTGAGGGCGCTGCCGGAAGGGTGGCAGGAATGGTAACCGTGGCAATGTTCGAATAGGCTGAATTCCCGAAAGAGTTAGCGCCATAAACCCTGTAAGAATAGTTGACGCCTGCCGACAGTTTGGTCGTATCCGAATAACTGGTTATGTTTAAATTTACCGAATCCAGCTTCGTCCAGTTGGTTCCGTCGGTAGAACGTTCAATGCGGAATTTTTTTTCGTTAAGCGAATTGTCTTTCCAGGTAAGAATGATCTGTTTTTCGGATGTTGGCGTTGCCGTTAAATTGGAAGGAACTCCGTTAACGGAGAGGGGAAGGTCGGAATGGGTTAACGTTAACCAGCCAACAAAATGATCTTCAACAATCGTTTCGGGCCTGTTCTGATTTAAAACATAATATTCCGTTTGTGGCACAGGTATTCCCAATTCGCGGTATCGAATTAACAACAATTCATACGGAGCACTGTTTCTGGCCCATTCCGAATCGGTCTGGTAATTCGGAAAATTTGAGGGTGCTGTTCCTAAAAGACCTTTAACATAAGCTTCTGCCCCTATTTGTAGCCGTGGCAGGGTGGCTCCGGATCTTGTTCGTTTAAAGAGAGCATCATCGCCTTGTTGGTGGGCAATTTCACAACACATCGCCATGCCAATCACATTGTATTGCGAGTGAACAAAGTCGCGGGTCAACTCTGTCATCTCACCAATGTCCGAAATAGCGTCAATTTCAGTAATAGCGCCGTTATAACCGGTATTATAAAGAGCAGTACTATCCAGAAATATGCCGGCCGACATTAACGACAGGTATTTGGATATACGCCAGTTGGGGGCATTGGCAATAGTTCCGTTTACGTAAGTTAATGTTCTTCTCACAAACGTTTTAAATTTATTGACATCGGTGGTCGACCATCCGGCAGCACCGTTATTGTACGACTTAATGATTTCAGCACTGGCCAGCCAAATAGGCAGTGCCCACGACGATTCGAGTGTTGTTTGTTGTGCCGATTCGGTGCAATAAAGCGTTTGAAACGTTGATGCCCAGGCATTCAATATTTGAATTGCTTTGTCTTTATACGCTGTATTACCGGTAACTACCCAACTTAAAGCATGTGCATAAGCAGCATGTGCATCGTTTCTGTAAGCAGCTTCCATAGGGCCACTACCGGAAGCAATTACCTGAACATCGGCATAAGGCGTTGCTGTATAACTGAGGCTGGCTTTACTATTCGAGCTTAGTGTCTGATAACCGGCAATGGCAGTACTACCACTGTTGGCTCCAATTGCAGATTTGATATAGCTGAGCTCTGACTGGCTGCTTAATATTCCGGGATGGGAAAATGTTTGGGGACTTTGCGGAAAAACGACCGTTGCCGTTGTTAGCAGAACGGCAAAAGTAAGTAGTGCTTTCTTCATGTTAAATCTAATTTTAAGTGTTTGTTATAATCTGTTTGTGCTTATGCACATAGTATTACTACTTAATAATTAGTATTTAGTGAAGGAAAGTGTATGGCTGTAAAACCTAACTGATAGCGGATAATAAAAAACATTTTTGCTAACGGGGAGGTAAAGCTGCCAGACTTCAAAACAGTGGTACGTCTTTTAGTTTTCCGTATAAATTGCACACTGTGTGCGCACCCGTTGGCGGTAAATATAGAAAAAGTTATCCGAAACAGAATGTTTAAACCGAACTATATTCGGAGTATTCCTTCCTGAAGTAACTCTCCGAATATTTTAATCAAAGGTGAAATAATCTTAAAAAGAACAATAATTTTGTTTGTGGTAAGCTTTGAGGATGTTAGATCATTCAACATATCTTCTTCGACTTTAAATAGCAAATGGTTCAGATAACATGTTGCCAAAAACTGGACAGAGTGAGGAATAAATTAAATCCAAATCGAAATGGAAGGAAAAATTTATTCATAAATCATGCGAATTAAGGGTTGAAAATATTATGCAATACGTCCTTGGCGGGATATTGAATAGCCTTGGCTTTTAAGCCAGGGGTAAAGAAAGAGCAGTATCCTATATCGGCGCACGAATAATTTGGGAAGAGGAGACAACCCTGATTGCGCCGAAATGGGAGCTCCTGGCAGAAGCTTTATGTTTCGGCGCAAAATAATAGAGCGTTTTGACCCAAAATGATTCGTGCGCCGCAAAAGAATCTTTGCATTTTGACCCCGGCTTAAAAGCCGGGGCTATTAATATTCAACTCCTGCGGAGTTATTCGCGAACAAAGGCTTAAAGAGATATTACAATTAACATTTAATTCGCATACATCACAAAAAAATAAGATTATGAGGTTTATAATTGTTTTTATATTAATTGGATCCATTTACTATAATGGATTTTCACAGAATGATTATAAAAGGATTAATATTTCGAAAGATATAACGTTGATTAAATTGTCGGAAAACGCATACGTACATGTTTCTTATGCGGATTTGCCTAAATTTGGTCGATTCCCTTCAAACGGATTGATTTTTATAAATGGTAGCGATGCCTTTTTGTTTGATACGCCGGTTACAGATTCATTAACAATGGACTTAGTTTCGTGGATAAAGGACTCAATGAAATTAAGGATTGTTGGATTTGTGCCCAATCATTGGCACAACGACTGTATGGGTGGATTAGGGTATTTGCAAAGTCAAAAAATAGAATCATATGCAAATCAAATGACCATTGACATTGCTAAGACTAAAAACTTACCAATTCCCGCACATGGATTTAAGGATTCGTTACAATTGCAGCTTGGCGATAAATTGATTAGATGTTATTATTTGGGAGCTGCTCATTCATTGGATAACATCGTTGTTTGGATTCCGTCTGAACAGATTTTGTTTGCAGGTTGCATGGTTAAAAGTAGTAATTCAAAAGATTTAGGGAATACTTCAGATGGCTATTTGACCGCTTATCCGAAAACAATAAACAAATTGATTGACCGCTTTCCCATGGCTAAAATTGTAATTCCAGGCCATGGACAATTTGGCGGAATTGAATTGATTAAACATACCAAGGAATTGTTGACTCAATGATTGAAAAATTTAATGCAACAATCAATGCTCCTCACAATTAATTGCCGCTCCGGCGTATATAAGTAAGTTTGCGAAATCCTGCCTGCTACGTTAATTTTACATTATTGAAGCTGTACGTCTGCTTGGTTGTTAAAAAACATATATACCTTTGCAGCTCAATTAAAACGCGAATAAAATGATAATGATTTCTTTCAACAGATTGAATAAGTCCACCAGTTGTCCAATTCTTAAAGAAAGAAATTATGCTTACCGTTCAAGAAATTACATACTTCCATCCCGACAAAGAGCTATTGTTTGAAAACATTAGTTTTTCGCTTAAAAAACAAGATAAAGTTGCTTTAATTGGTAATAATGGCGCGGGAAAATCAACGCTCCTAAAAGTTATTGCCGGTATTTTACCACCTGCGAAAGGCGTTATTAGAAGCGAGTCAAAGCCTTATTATATTCCACAACATTTTGGTCAGTACAACAACATTTCTGTTGCCCAGGCGCTGCAAATAGATAATAAGTTAAATGCATTGCATGCAATTCTGCAGGGCGATGTGTCGGACAAAAACCTGGCACAGCTAAACGACGATTGGACTATTGAAGAACGAAGTATCGCCGCGTTGACTTATTGGAACCTTTCGGATTTACCCTTAACGCAAAAAATGGATCAGCTCAGTGGCGGAGAAAAAACAAAAGTTTTTCTGGCCGGCATCTTGATTCATCAACCTGAGATTGTTCTGCTCGACGAACCCACCAATCATTTAGATACTCACAGCCGACAAGTCTTATATAACTTTATTACCACCTTCTCCAACTCCCTGATTGTTGTAAGTCACGACCGGGTTTTGTTAGAACTGCTTAATTCCATATACGAACTGGATAAACACGGGATAACAGTTTATGGAGGTAATTATAGTTTCTATAAAGAACAAAAAGGAATTGCCGAAAATGCTTTATTTCAGCAACTCGAAGAGAAAGAAAAAGCCTTGCGAAAAGCAAAAAAGGCCGAGCGGGAATCGTTAGAACGAAAACAACGCCAGGATGTTCGTGGAAAAGGGAAACATGAGAAAGAAGGAGTGGCGCGTATTTTTATGAAGACACTTAAAAATAATGCTGAATTGAGTTCGGCAAAACTTAAAGATGTTCATTCCGAAAAGATTGAGTCTATTTCGTCGGAGCTAAAACAGGTTCATCAAAAATTGCCCGACTCACGAAAGATGAAAATGAATTTTCAGAATTCATCCCTTCATACCGGTAAAATATTGATAACAGCGCAGGATATTAACTTTGGATACAGCAATAAAACACTATGGAATAAAGGTTTAAATTTCCAGATTAGAAGCGGCGAAAGAATATGCATAAAAGGAAAGAATGGATCGGGAAAGACTACATTAATACGCATATTATTAGGCGAAATTGTGCCTGCATGCGGCGTATTAAGCCGTGCGGAAATTAAATCGGTTTACATCGATCAGGATTATTCGTTGATTAGCGATAAGCTTACAGTTTATGAACAAGCCCAACAATATAATTATGATGCATTGCCGGAGTATGAAGTTAAAATCCGGTTAAACCGGTATTTGTTTAGTAAAGATTTTTGGGATAAACCGTGCAATAAGCTTAGTGGTGGCGAAAAAATGCGTTTGGTGCTTTGTTGCTTAATGATAGGCAATCATGCTCCAGATTTGTTTGTACTGGACGAGCCTACAAACAACCTGGATATCCAAAGTATTGAAATTTTAACCTCTGCAATAAATGAGTATACCGGAACCCTGTTAGTTGTTTCGCACGATAATTATTTTTTGAACGAGGTAAATGTCAACCAAACACTTGAGATTGAATAGATAAATATAACGACGGTCGATATAAGCGTACCGAATAATTTGTAAGATATTGATTGTTAAACCTTCCTTCATTTCCTCTTAAAACCTTTCAGGCCTTGGAAAAGCTTAATTTGATGTTGCGTATGCGTTCCAGGAAGTTCACCACAGGTATTTGTTTTTTCAAATTTTTATTCTAAATTTATTTTAGAAGCTATTTGTAACTAAGCAATTATCTATTTTTTGAAACGATTTACGCATGGTAACCTACGTAAACCTTATTTTCAAACCAACAAAATACCACAATTGCCAACCGCTCCGGGTTAAAGTGCCCGAATGCCTTTTATTGTCCTTCCGCAACCTTATCGCCAGGTCTAAAACAGGTTTTCTGAAAAAATATAACGAGTTTTTTACTGTAACCTGTCTGGTTACACACGAAACCGGGCCGGTACAAAACTGTTTTGCCGGTATATCTTTTGCAACCTGCCCAATGCATAACCATACTGCCATAATTTCGTCTGTAATCGGTCAGGTACAAAGCTGTTTTGGCAAAATATCGAGTGTAACCAAACATATGCAGAACAATATTGCCGGTATATCGTGTGTAATCAGGCGGGTACAAAACTGTTTTACCGGTATTTCGTTTGCAACCTGCTTAATGCATAACCATACTGCCGGAATTTCGTTCGCAACCGGTCAGATACAAAGTGGTATTGGCTGTATATCGGGTATAACCGCGCAGATACAGCGCTGTATTGCCAGAGTATCGTTTGCAACCGGAGCAATTACATCTGAAGTTCCCTTAAATCGAACTAACATGAATAAAACATAAAAATTCGAACTCTTATCTGCTTTTCTATATAGTTATTAACTAAAAATTTGTAAAATATGCGAGTAAGTATTGTCACTAACCTTAGGCAAAAAAATAATGCAGAGGTAATTGTTTTAGCGGGTGGGTACATTTCCAACATGACCAATAACCCAAAATTTGGATCCAATGAATTGATTAATCAGGTAGGTACGGTACAGGCAAAATCCAATGAACTTAGCGGATTAATGAACCGTACGCTTTACGAAGGCAAGAGCACCGATGTGGCCATAGCCAGGGATAATCTCGACCGCGAGATTACGATCCTTTGCAACATGGTAGAGGCCGTTGCAAACAGTTCCTCAACCCCTGACGGGGAACGCATCAGCATTGTTCACAGTGCCGGCATGGATATTAAAACTCAGGGAGTTCGTTCGAAACGTGTATTTTCTGTTTCCAACGGCGATTTATCGGGAATGGTTAAACTGTTAGCCGAAGGTGGCGCTCAGGCTCACGAATGGCAATACACTGCCGATGTCGATAAATTTACAAACCGCGTTGCGGCCATCACCACAACCAAAAGCTCTACCGAAATCAGCGGACTGGGTAAGGGCGACTATGCGTTCTTCCATAAAGCCATCTTTTCCGATAAAGTGGTCGACTGGGAAGGACCAATTGTTCATACCGTTGTTTAAACTTAATGCTAACGGAAAACAATAAACAAGTTTATAAAAAGACGTAGATTATCAGATAAGATGTTTTTTACCCAAGGAAGTTTCCCCAAAAGGAAGCTTCCTTTTTTTATGAGCGCATTTTGAAACAGATGGCCGATAATTCGATGTTGTTTTTTGGAAAACCGTACACATTGAAGATGATTGAGCCAGGGATATTTTTAACTAATCCCTAAACAACAACACCGAATAATGTTTATCTTCAACCGGTTTAATTGGCATATAATAACTAATTGTGAAAATTACGGCTGACAAAAGCAAGAAGAGTATAGCTAATGCTGAAATAAATGCAGTTTTACATTTATATAGATAGATGTTGTGGGGCAAGTGTAAAAAAACTAACGTAGTCAGACAAAAACGAAAATATATGGCAGATTTGAAATGGAAAGAAGCAATTGAAAAAGTACTTGAAGAAGAAAAAAAATCTCTTCATTATACCGTAATTGCAGAATTAATCGCTGAACGTGGTTATAGAAAATCACTTGGAGCAACACCTCAAGACACGGTTAGTGCTAACTTGACGACTGACATAAATACAAATAAAGAAAAATCTATTTTCGCCAAAGTTGACAGAGGTTATTACATCTTGAGAAAATTTCTTGATGACAGTTCTCAACTATTGACAGATGATGAAGAAACAAAAGAAGTTGAAACTTTTAACGAGATAAAATCAATAAAAGAAAGTAATAAAATAATTAATGCTTTTGGTATTTATTGGAATAGGAACCTTGTTCATTGGAAAACAACACCTGACTTATTAGGAATTCAACAAATTGGAGCAAAAGAAGTAAATTTTAAAGACCAAATTGGAATTTATTTACTTCATGATAGTAGAGAAACAATTTACGTCGGACAAGCAATAGACCAAACATTAGGACAACGTTTAAAAAACCATACAACAGACAGACTTGGTGGTCGTTGGGATAGATTTTCTTGGTTTGGTTTTTATCCTGTAAACGAAAAAGGGAAACTAAATTTAGACATTAAATTCAAAGACTTGACGGTTCAGAATTTGGGCGATATTTTGGAAGCAATTTTGATTGAAAGTATCGAGCCACGACAAAATAGAAAACAAGGAAATTTATTTTATGGACTTGAATATTTACAACAAGAAGCACCTGAGATTAAAAAAAGACTTAAAGAACAAATAATTAGAGAATTGACAGACAAATTATAGATCCCCGCTGGCGCGGATTTGCAATCCGTGCCTGACTTAACCGTCGTTTGTAACGACATTTGCGCAGCAAGAGAAAAGGCACACGTTACAAACGTGCGCCAGCAATGGCCGTGGAAACTATAAAACACACAATATAGCCAATCAGTATCTACACCAAATATATTATATCACCAATGGAACATGAAATAATGAAGCATTCAAGGAAAATATTTGATATTTCGAAAGAATCGAATCAATCGTTTATAAAGAAAACGAAAGAGATAGCTATTGAGATTTTTATAATCGTTTTTGCAGTAACATTTTCAATTTGGCTACACAGTATTGCCGAGCATAAAAAGGAACAAAAGGAGGTACGAACGTTTCTTACAAATATCAGAAAGGACCTGAAAAACGATATGGATTCGTTAAAGGTTGACGTAAAAGATTATAAGGAGGATACTAAGGCTTATAAAAGTATTTTACAACTCACCCGGTCTAATATCGATAGTTTGGATCGTGTAAATTCTAAAATTAAGTTTCAAATACATCTTCATTCGCAAAAAATAAGCAATGCCAATTACGAGGGATTTAAATCGAGTGGCAAAATTGAGAATATAGAAAATGAAGATTTGAGAATGGCCATACTAAGCTTTTATCAACAGGATGTTCCGGCCATCATCGAGTCGAGTGGCTTGTATAAGCAATATTTACTTAAAACAGCCGATGTTTTGATTGCACAGGAAGATTCAAATACCCAGCATGTTTACTTAGATACAAGATTTAAATCGAATACCAAATTTTTAATCATGGTTGGAGATGCCTGTATTAAATTATATGAAGAAAATCCAATAAAACATGCGTCAGAGATAATCAAAATGATTGATAAAGAACTGGTAAAATAAAAACAGTATTCCCAAAGAACATAGATTGCGACTATTCACAAATCATTGCGAGAAAAGGGGCTTTTAAAATAAAAAAGCAATCAGCTAATCAAACTATAAATTCAGCTCAAGATAAACCCCTGAATACAACATAGCTTTACATTTAGTACCTTTGAATTTTGCAAAACATATCTTATAGATGCAAACTATGGATTGATTGTAAAATCTTTTTAAATCTTTGTTTGTGAATAACTCCGGTAGGAGTTGAATATAGATAGCCGCGGCTTTTAAGCCGGGGATTGAAATGCAAAGATTCGTTTGCGGCGCACGAATCATTTTGGGTCGAAACGCTCTATTATTTTGCGCCGAAACCTAAAACTTCTGCCAGAAGCTCCCATTTCGGCGCAATCAGGGTTGTCTCCACTTCCAAAATTATTCGTGCGCCGGTATAGGAGACCGTTCTTTCTTTAACCCTGGCTTAAAAGCCAGGGCTATTAATATTTCGTCCCTTCAGGACGTATTACATAATCTTTTCAATCCTTAATTCGCATTATAGATGAATATCAAAAACACATCGCTCGACGAATTTTATAAGGAAATTGCAGAATTTACAGGCAGAGATATTGATACCCTTTTACCTCCGGGCATTAATAAAGAAATAGGCCATTTTAACGTGTTTGACATCTCCGAAACCATCAAACAGGTTAAACGGAAACAGGTGATGCCCTATAACCGCAGGGCTTATTATAAGATAAGTCTTATCAGGGGTAAAAACCGTGCAGAATATGCCGATAAGATAATTGACGTAGCAAAAAATGCCTTGCTTTTTGCCACACCTAAAGTGCCTTATCATTGGATCCCGCAAGCAGACGATCAGTCGGGTTCGTTTTGTGTATTTACCGATGAGTTTCTCATAAAAAATAAAAGTGGCATAGTGTTAGACGAGCTTCCTATTTTTAAATCGGGCGGTTATCCTGTTTTTGAGATCACGGATGAGGAAGCTGACGAGATAGGATTTATTTTCAAGAAGATGCAAAGAGAAATAGCATCGGATTACGATTACAAATACGATCTGCTTCGCAATTACGTGTTAGAACTCATTCACTATGGTCAAAAATTGCAGCCCGCCACAGCATTGCTTTCCAGCCAAAATGCATCCGGTCGTATTATTTCTTTGTTTATTGAATTGTTGGAACGGCAGTTTCCTATTGAATCGCCCAATCAGAAATTAAAGTTACGAACGGCAAAGGAATATGCTGAAAGACTTGCTATTCACGTAAATCATCTCAATAAAGTATTAAAAGAAAACACGGGTAAAACTACAACAGACATTATAAGCAGCAGGATTATACAGGAAGCAAAAATTCTGCTGAAACAAACGGATTGGAATATCTCGGAAATAGCGGATAGTTTAGGCTTTGAAGAAGTAGCACACTTTTCCAATTTTTTTAAGAAGCAAACTACGGTAGCACCTCTGACATTCCGTTTATAAACCCACATATTTGAATTTTGCAAATAATGGATTGATGTTTGCAAATTATAAACCGGCATATTGGCAGACCTTTGTCTTATCAAATTATAGTATTTAATAATTTAAAACTTTAACGATGACAACAACAAAGAGTAAAATAGCTTTAGTAACAGGTGGTAGCCGTGGCTTAGGAAGAAATATGGCAATCAGCCTTGCTAAAAAGGGAATTGATGTGATACTTACATACAACAGCAATAAACAGAGAGCTGATGAAGTGGTAGCCGAGATTCAATCACTCGGACAAAAAGCAGTGGCTTTTCAGTTAGACACCAGCAATGTGAAGGTTTTTGACGAATTCTTCAAGCAAGTATCCCAACAATTGAAAGAGCAAACAGGCAGCACAAATTTTGATTTCCTTATCAACAATGCCGGAACTGCCCTTTATGCTCCATTTGCTGAAACTACGGAAGAGCAATTTGATAACGTACTGAATATTCATTATAAAGGAGTGTTTTTTTTAACGCAGAAAGCATTACCATTTATAAATGATGGAGGACGTATCATCAATATTTCATCGGGGCTTGCACGTTTTTCTTTTCCGGGTTCTTCGGCCTATGGCTCTATGAAAGGCGCTATTGAAGTGCTTACAAAATATCTGGCAAAAGAACTGGGGCCACGCAGAATTGCGGCTAATGTAGTTGCGCCGGGAGCAATAGAAACAGATTTTGGCGGTGGCCACGTAAGGGACAATAAAGATGTGAACGAACATATATCGAGTGTCACAGCTTTAGGCCGCGTTGGTTTGCCGGATGACATTGGTGGTGTGGTTGCATTTTTATGCACAGAAGATGCTCGCTGGATAAATGGGCAACGTATTGAAGTTTCCGGAGGAATGAGTCTGTAAGGTATTGATTAAAGACTAATATATAAAAGCAGTAGCGGGTTAAGTATACAATACTTTTAACCCGCTACTGCTTTTTGTAAATCATTTTAAAAAACTGAATCTGAGAAATATCTCGTTGATTTATCTAACAAATATCTATCTGTGATCGGCCATTAGTAATTACGGATAATCGTAATTTATTTGCCGATACAGAACTTTGAAAATATATTCCCAAGTATCTCGTTTGTAGCAATTTCACCTGTAATCTCTGAAAGGTAATACAATACTTCCCGAATATCCTGCGCAACAAGGTCGGAGGCTAAACCATTGGTAAGACCTTCGTCGGCACGGATGGTGGCTTCCAGGGCTTTGGATAACGCTTCGTAATGTCGTGCATTGGAAACAACAATATCGCCCGGTTGTACGTTGCTGTCTTTTACTGTTGATAGCAATAACTCGTTAAGAGCATGCGTATTGATATGTCGTTTGGCCGAAAGAAACAGGGTAGGACAGGGGGCAAACCCGTTTGAGCCTCCCAATAAAGTTTCAAGGTTGTTATCCGTTATCAGGTCAATCTTATTGACAACCACAATCAACAGCTGGTCGGGCGATGGGCTGATTTCTTCAATTTGTTTTTTAATATCCTCAACGGTTTGCGAGGCTTCCACCAGAAGCAGGATGATACGCGCCTGTTCAATCTTGGCAAAGGTACGTTCAATGCCCATTGACTCGATTTTATCCGTAGTGTGCCGTATTCCGGCGGTATCGATAAAGCGGAACTCAATACCATCAATGTTTATTACATCTTCAATTACATCGCGGGTGGTACCGGCAATTTCCGAAACAATGGCTTTTTCTTCCTGTAAAAGGGAGTTCAGCAACGTTGATTTACCCACGTTGGGTCGTCCGACAATGGCTACCGGAACGCCGTTTTTAAGCACATTCCCGAGCGAAAAGGACTTTACAAGTTTATCGAGATGGATTTGAATTTCGTCGAGATTGGCTTTTAATTGAGTGCGATCGGCGAACTCCACATCTTCTTCGCTAAAGTCGAGTTCGAGTTCCAGAAGGGAACAAAAATCGAGCAATTTAGAGCGAAGGATATGTATTTCGGTTGAAAACCCTCCCCGTATCTGGTTAATTGCCATGTCGTGCGAGGCTTTCGATTCGCCCGATATGATGTCAGCAACAGCTTCGGCCTGAGATAAATCCATCTTACCATTAAAGAAGGCACGCATGGTAAATTCGCCCGGTTTGGCCATTTCGGCACCGGTTTTTATCAAAAGTTGTAATATCTGCTGCTGAATATATCCCGAACCATGGCACGAAATCTCCACCACGTCTTCGCCAGTGTAAGAATAAGGGGCTTTAAAAAGGCTTACAAGTACCTCGTCGATAATTTCGTGGTTATCGGCAATACTTCCGAAATGAATGGTGTTTGGCTTTTGTCCGGCAAGCTTTTTCCCCGATGGTGAGCGGAATACTTTGTCGGTTATGGTAATGGCTTCATCGCCCGATAAACGGATAACAGCGATAGCTCCATGGCCTGCTGCTGTGGCAATGGCACAAATCGTGGATATTTCTTTCATACGCTAAGGTTTAAAGTACAAAGATAGGATAAGTCTTTATTAATCGGATGAGCAACGTTTAGGTAGCTTTCCTGTACTTTTTATTCATTAATGTATCTTTTTGCAGATAAACCAACGGGGTATGGTACGAAAAATGTAGTCTTTTACAACATGTTAAACGTTATGGCATGTATTGTGCTTACAAGTAACGTACAGACAATCGGGGATATTAACAAATTAAACAGAAGCTTATGAGCACATTGACTTATCAATCGGCAGGTATTTTGGGAGAAGCTACCGGATATCTCAAAACGTTGGAAAGAAGTTTGGTTAAGCAGAGCCGTTTTAATAACGATTTGTTGTATAACATAATATCCTTATGTACCGAAAAGCTTTTTGTTTCGTTGCTGGCCAGTTACGGCATTAATGCCACGCACCACACGCCCATGGCATTATTTAACGAAGCCCATAAAATCAAGTCTTTGCCCGAAGATTTCAGGACTACGGTTAAGTTAATCAACAAGTTTGAATCGATATGTTCGTTCGATGCTTTTGGTTATAAGACGCCTTCAAATGAAGAAATCCAAAAAATGATTGCCGGACTTTTGCAGATACACCAATATGTATCCACATCAGTGGTCGAAGCCTGATAAGCTTTAAAATCCTTGCAGAAATGCGGTTCCGAAACGGATGGTAATTTGTCCGCCGTACTCTACGTTTTTAAAATTGTCAGTGCCATTGGTCCGTAAACTAACAAACGGCGAAATGCCAAAGTTGATGTATTGTTCTTTAATAAGAGGATAGAAGTTTACGCCATATTCCAAACGTACCCTTCCATAGCTGGGATTCAGGTTGGTGCTGCCACTGCCAACCAAATCGTAATAAATGGATGGCGAATAGGTGAAATTTCCCCTTCCGGGATAGATGTGAAGCGCAAGAGCTGGAGAGATGATGGATGTAGTAAACGGCTTATTCATAACCAACATGGAGGTAGTGGTTAAACCCATGGCATCTACAGGATTTACAATTCCGATTGGATCGGAGGCATTGGCGTTGCGTGAATAACGCAGGCGAAACTGTGGCGAATATTGTCTGGAACCTACTTCTTTTTTAGTAAAGAACCCAATGATTTTTACTTCTACAGAGTATGATGACAGCGACTCCTTGGTAAGGCTGTTGACGCTTCCTGTGGGATAGTATTTATAATCGGTCATTCCGTATTCGGCCTGAACGCCAACCGACAATCCGCGTATGGTTGTGCATTCCCAGGTATTGCGGTGACCGTATTGTGCAGCAAGTACAGCTTTCCAGACGGGAGAGAACCGGTCGACTTTAAGATTGTTTTCCCTTGTTTCGGTCATAGGCATTCTTACTGCCGGACGAATCGAGAAGGCCGTACCTTTAATCGTGTTCATCCAACTAAACTCAGGGCCGGCTTCAACCTGACCTTCTTTACCGGCTGTGGTTCCATATACGTATGGCATTATTTTTCGGGTAACATATTGAGATGAAGCCAAAGCAGGAACCAGTAAAAATAAACAGGCATACAGTAATTGCTTCATAATTGTCATTTAATGGTACTTATATTTAACGCAGTGCAACGAATTATAGTATGTACCCGGGATAAAAAGCTTTAAAAGGAGGACGGCTCGCAGAAAGATACTTCGTCCTTTTATTTGGAATTAGCCAAAATCAAAATACTTTTGGGTTTGCATTGGCTAAAACATGGAAAGATGAGGACATTGGGAAATATAATCTGGCTGGTATTCGGCGGCATAATGATTGCTCTTGAGTATTTCATCAGCAGCATATTGTTGTGTGTTACCATTATAGGTATCCCGTTTGGATTACAAACCCTCAAACTGGCAGGACTCGCCCTCTGGCCTTTTGGTAAGGAAATCCGCTATAAAGCAAGTGCGTCGGGGTGTTTATCTACCATTATGAATGTACTTTGGTTTTTCTGCGGAGGTATATGGATTTGCCTTTCGCATCTAGCCTGGGGAATATTGTTCGCGATTACCATTATTGGCATTCCATTTGCAAAGCAGCATTTTAAACTGGCAGGGCTCGCTTTAACTCCTTTCGGCCGGGAAATTGTGGAGAAATAAACCGCAGGTTAATTGATTTTATTTTTATGGAGAAACAAATTATTGACGACCAGGAATTTGAAAAGTTCCAGCTGATTGACGGCTGCAGCTACGAATTTAATGGTTGTACGTTTAAAAATTGCGACTTTTCCAAAGCTTCCTTTAGGCAATCGGAATTTATCGAATGTCGTTTTGAAAATTGCGACCTCTCTATGGTACAGATGGATGCTACGGTTTTAAACCACGTAAGCTTTTCGAAATGTAAAGTAATGGGAGTTGATTTCAGCAAATGTTCCAAATTTTTGTTTGCGGTGTCGTTCGACGAATGTCTATTAAACTTCAGCGTCTTTCATAAAAACGATCTTCGAAATTCGACCTTTAAAAACAGTATTTTAAAAGAAGCTACGTTTGTTGAAGTAAACCTTACGTCTGTAAAATTTATAAACTGTGACCTCGAAAATACTGTTTTCGACCGGTCAAACCTTGAAAAGTCCGATTTTACTACCGCACGTAACTATTCCTTCGATCCGGAAGTTAACCGCATGAAAAAAGCACGGTTTTCGATGCCCGATGTGGTACGGCTTTTGTCGAAGTATGATATTTTGATTTCAGAAAGTTAACTATCAATAAAATCATGGAACAATTGGAGTTTTTCAGAATAAAAGACGAAGATCTGGTATTGGTAAAAGACGTATATGATTATTACGTTTTAAATTCTACAGCAACATTTCATACCGAACCGGTTACCCTCGATGAACTTAGGGAGTTTATTCCGCTAAAAGATGAGCGTTACCAGTCTTTTTTGATTTTTTATAAACATCAGTATGCCGGATATTGTTATTTTGGTCATTATAAGAAGCGGCAGGCGTACAATCGTACTTCAGAAATAACCCTTTATCTGAAACCGGAGTTTAGTCAAAAGAGAATTGGTACCCAAACACTTCAATTTCTCGAAAAAGTTGCCATTGAAAACAATTTTAAAAACCTTTTGGGCATTATTTCGGGCGATAATGAAGGAAGTATCGCTTTATTCCGAAAATGTGGCTATGTACAATGTGCCCACTTCAAAAACATGGGAGAGAAGTTTGGAAAATTGCTCGATATTGTAGCTTATCAAAAAGAAATATAAAGGGTTGTTTCCTTAATTTTCTTATTTCTCAGAATTATATATATTCGTACAATAATCATAATAAAATGAAAAGCAAAGTATTAACAATAGTTTTAGGATTATTTCTGTCGTTTTCGCTGCAAGCACAGTCGCCTTCGTCGAAGCAGGTATTTGCCTTCTATGCTATGAAGCAGAACGCGGAAGTGATGAATGCTTTTAATCAAAAAGAATATAAAACAGCAATAAAATTGCTTGACGACTTTGTAAAAGCGTATCAAAAGCTCGATAAGCCTGACCAGACTGAATTTGCCGATGTTCTTTCGATGTGTTATTATAATTATGCCTGTGCACATTCGCTGCTAAAGAAGAAAGGCAAAGCGCTCGATTATTTCCAGAAAGCTATTGATGCCGGATATAAGGATTATAATCATGCCACCAAGGATACCGATTTAGACTATATCCGAAAAGAAAAGAAGTTTGAAGAACTGATGAAACGTATCCGCAACAGTGGCGGAGTTGCCATATAAAATCATGTAAATACTTATAATAAATGAAAATTTACCTCTTAGCGGCATTTGGAGCTCTTTGCAGTTTAAGCATAGCCCAGCAGCCATACTCCTTAAAAGTAAAAGTAGCTAATTTTAATGGCGATAAAGTTTATCTGTATCAGGATAATGGCAACGACGTTAAAAAGATTGATTCAACTACGGTTAAAGACGGTAGTTTGACCTTTGCCGGAACCCTTTCCGAACCAGCGCTGTTTTTTTTGGCTCCTGCAAAGCAAAATCCGTTTTTGGCACTTTTTATGGAAAAAGGAAATATCGAAGCCAATGTTGATGTTGTTAACCCTCAAACCAACACTGTAAAAGGTTCAGTGCCTAACGATGAATTTGTTCAGTTTCTGAAAGAATCCCAAAACGGGAATAACCTGGAAGGTGCGGCTAATTTCGTGCAGAAGAATCCCAATAGCATTGTGTCGGTGTATATGTTGCAACGTCTTTTGCTTAGTCAGATGGAATTTGCCGACAGCAAGAAACTAGCTGCACAAATAAGCCCTTCTCTTAGCAAAACAACTTATTACCGGGAGTTGACGAAAAAACTCGATGAAATGGGGCGTCTCGAAGTTGGCAAAGTTGCCCCGGCTTTTGTGATGAAGGATATTAACGGAAGGGATGTTTCGCTCGAATCGTTCCGTGGTAAATGCCTTATTATCGACTTCTGGGCTTCGTGGTGCGGCCCGTGCCGTGGCGAAAGTCCCAACATGGTTAAGTTATACGAGGATTTTAAAGCCAAAGGCCTCGAAATTCTTGGCGTTTCCCTCGATAAGGATAAAACTGCATGGCAAAAGGCTATTGACTCAGATAAACTAGTCTGGACTCATATTTCAGATTTACAATACTGGAACAATGCTGTGGCTAAACTTTATCGCGTCAATTCAATACCACAAACTTATTTGCTCGATAAAAACGGTGTGATAATAGGCAAAAACCTGAGGGGCGAATCTTTGCGCGAAGCTGTGGCTAAAGCATTAAACCAATAACAGGTTACCTGTTTTATTATTAAAATATTGATAATCTACTCATTTTACTTTTTTAAATTATAAAAACAATGTTTAAAAAGACTACTATTTTTTTAAGTATGTTCGTGTTTGGCATTTTAACGCTCAACACCAATGCTCAAGTAAAAGTTGGGCTCGATAACTGGTTTAACCGCGAAACCAATGCTAAAACAGGTAAACCATACCATTATTTGTGGAACGATTCGGCTTGGAGCGGTTACTCTCGTTGGGGAAAAATATTCACCGATAAAGGTGCCAAGTTAAGTACATTGAACCGTCCTAATGCAGCTGTATTAAGTAAAATAAATGTTTATATCATTGTCGATCCGGACACCACTTCGGAAAATCCGAAACCCAATTACATTACACCCGAGGATTCTAAAGCCATTGAACAATGGGTGAAGAAAGGTGGTGTACTGATGATACTTGCTAACGACGGGCCGAATTGCGAATTTACCCATCTTAATCAGTTTGCAGCTCGCTTCGGAATTACTTTTATCCCTAAAACTATGCATCCAGTACTCGACAAGAAATGGGACATGGGCGCTTTTACCAGTTTTTCCGATCACCCTATTTTTAAAGGGCTAAGCAAAATTTATCTCAAGGAAATTGCGGCCTTAAGCCTAAAAGCACCGGCTAAAGCAATTCTTACCGAAAACGGATTGGCTTACATGGCCGAAAGCAAAGTAGGCAAAGGAACCGTACTTGCTGTTGGGGATCCATGGATTTACAACGAATATATGGACCACGACCGCTTACCGGCCGATTTCGAAAACCGCAAGGCTGCCGAAAACCTTACCGATTACCTTCTCAAATGCGCTAAAAAGAAATAGAATATCTGCTTTATTTTATAAAAGCCGGGATGATATACTTTTTTAAGTTTCATCCCGGCTTTTTTGCTTTTTAGTTTGTTATATTTATTCTGATTGAAAAGAGTTTTCTTAATATGATTTAAAACTAAAGTCGTTTTTTATAATAATCACTAAATCCATCAGTATGAAAAGAAGTATTTGGATCACTTTATTAATCATTTTTGCTATGGCTCCATCTTTGGCCCAAAGCAAGTTCGAAAGCGATGTAGTAAAAACTTCATCCGGAAAATTAACGATTACCTTTATCGGTCATGCCTCCCTGGTATTCGATTTTAAAGGCACCATCATTCATGTTGACCCCTGGACAAAGTTTACCGATTATGTAAGCCAGCCCAAGGCCGATATTATTCTCATTACGCATAATCATCCCGATCATCTGGATGTAAAGGCGATTGAAGCAGTTTCTAAAAAAGAAACTCAGATTGTGTTGAACGACGCTTCATTTGCCAGTCTTAAGAAAGGATTGGTAATGAAAAATGGTGAGAAGAAAACTATTGCCGGAATTTCTATCGAAGCTGTCCCTGCCTATAATACAACTCCGGGGCACGAAATGTACCATCCTAAGGGCCGCGACAATGGTTATATTCTCACTTTTGGCAACAAACGGGTGTACATTGCAGGCGACACCGAAAATATACCAGAAATGGCTTCACTGAAAAATATCGACATCGCTTTTCTGCCTATGAATCTGCCCTATACCATGACTCCCGCGCAGGTTGCCGATGCTGTACATAAGTTTAATCCCAAAATTTTATACCCTTACCATTTTGGCGAAACGGATGTTACAGCTTTAACAAAATTATTAGCTTCAGATAAGAAGGTGGAGGTTCGTGTAAGAAGTTTAAAATAGAAAAGAGTCCGGTAAACAAGGTTTAAAAGAGGCTTTTTCTGTCGATAATTAATGGCAGGGAAAGCCTTTTTATTTACAGGTATTACGTCTTAAAAAGTGTTCATCTAGGTATTTTCTTTGGATATAACCGAAAGATGGCTATTTTTGGCAACTCAATACCAAAAGTTATGGATTTTGTTGAAGGAATAGGTTACTTGGCAGCTATCATTACCACGGCAGGGTTTGTCCCGCAAACTGTAAAAGCTATAAAAACCCGTCAAACCAAAGATATTTCGTTGTGGATGTACATTATTTTGTTGGTAGGAATAATTCTGTGGCTGTTATATGGCATTTTTACAGATTCGTGGCCGATAATACTCGCAAATGGAGTAACAATATTGTTAGTGATACCAGTACTGGTATTGAAGATAAAATGTTAATTATAAGGTGAATGATGAAAGAAAAAGTCTCTAAATTAGGTTTTGATTTTAGGATAATTCTGGTTGTATATTTTCTGGTTGTTATTGTTACAAGTCTCCAGTCATATTTTGCCCATCCAACAGCAATGACTCTTAATGGTATATTGTATAATCATTATAATAATTACGTAATCTTTAAACAATCATTTTTTCATCTCATTAGTAATAAAGACTTGTATATACTTTATCCCCACGAACAGTGGGATTTATATAAATACAGTCCGACGTTTGCCTTGTTTATGGCTCCAATGGCTTATATGCCTGATTTTATGGGGCTGATAGTCTGGAATTTAATAAATGCGTTACCCTTATTCTTTGCAGTTAAATATTTTCCTCTGATAGATCGTAAAAACAAGGCTATGTTTTTATGGTTTGTTCTGCTGGAATTGTTGATTGCTATACAGAACGAACAAAGTAACGGACTTATTGCCGGGTTAACTATTCTTGCATTTCTTTTTCTGGAAAAACGAAATTACTTTGTAGCCGCTCTTTTGGTAGTTTTTAGTGCCTATATTAAACTATTTGGAATCGTAGCTTTTGCGTTATTTCTTCTCTATCCTGATAAATGGAAGAGTGCGTTATATACCATCTTTTGGTTTGTTTTATTAGGTGTATTGCCATTAATAACAGTTTCTGCCCATCAGTTGGCATTTTTATATTCCAGTTGGGGAAGATTGCTGGCCGCAGATCATTCTGCCTCATTGGGATTATCGGTAATGGGCTGGCTTAATTCGTGGTTTTCACTGAATCCCTCCAAAAATATAGTGGTAGTAATTGGTATTTTGTTGTTTATATTGCCTTTGATAAGGATAAATAAGTACAAAAATCTCTACTTCAGGATGCTTTTGCTATCCTCCATTCTTATTTGGATGATTATTTTTAACCACAAGGCAGAGTCTCCTACTTTTGTGGTTGCGGTTAGCGGAATTGCCATATGGTTCTTTTCGCAGGAGAAAAAAACTGTACTAAGTAAAGTTCTTTTGATAGCTACCATAGCGTTTACGTGTTTAAATACATCTGACATATATCCTGGATTTGTGCGGGATTGGTTTTTCGATTACACAATAAAGGCAGTACCTTGTATTTTAGTTTGGGGAGTTGTAATTTATGAAATGATGACTAAACCATTTCATAAACAAGGTATTGAATAGAATCCAAAAAGGATTAAACAATCTTTAGCAAAGGCCGATAGGCTAGTAAAATCTAAATCTAAAATCTCTAACTCTAATTTAAAAATACCATGAATTTGATAGGCCCTAAAAGCATCAAACATTTTTTGCCACATTTTTTTAATAAAAACCGGGAACAATTTAACAATAAGATAGTACTGGACATTCCCGCCGGCGAAGGGGTTTCTTCCAAACTTTTGCAAGATATAGGAGCTCAAGTTATTCCTTTCGATTTATTTCCTGAATTTTTTAAAGTTGACGGATTAAGCTGTCGGTATGCCGATTTAAACAAAGCTATTCCTGTAGACGATGCATATGCCGATTTTATTTTATGCCAAGAAGGTATCGAACATCTGCCCAACCAGCTTTCTGCATTTCAGGAGATGAACCGGGTGCTAAAAAAGCAAGGACGATTAATACTTACAACCCCCAATTATTCCAGCCTGAGGTCGAGGTTAAGTTATTTTTTTACCGAAAGCGAATACCTGCATAAGATCATGCCCCCTAATGAAATTGATTCGGTTTGGTTTGCGCCTAACGATGAAGAAAATGTTTATTATGGACATATATTTTTATTAGGAATACAGAAAATGAGAGCAATTGCAAAATTAGCAGGCTTTCGTATACACAAAGTACATTCAATAAGAGCTAATGGAGTATCTGTGTTACTCTTTATTGTGTTTTATCCGTTTATATACCTATCCAGTATTTTTTCGTATTTCAAGGCTTGTAAAAAGGCCAAACGTAACGGATTGGTGAATTATAAAGAAACCTATAAGGAAGCTACACGCTTGTTACGCAATCCGGCAGTACTTACTGAAGGGTATCTTTTCGTTGAATTTGAAAAAGATATGGAACTTGGCGATGTAAGAAAGTCGTTAAAATCGGTTCTTGGGTAATTAGCTTTAAATACACATATAAATTAGAACGCAGTGTTAGTAAATTCATTAACACCGCGTCCTAATTATATAGTTATAAAGAAGTCAAAAAATCCTGCATAAAGATTGGAGGAACTGAGATATACGCTTTTATTTTGTTTTTGATAATTAATCGCGATAGGAGGTTATCAGCCCTGTAAATAATAGGAGTATGTTCTCTTACAAGTGTCTCTGCACAACTTTTGGTAATAGCATAGGAATGGGCACAATCATGATAACCGGCTATGCGGAGATTGGTTGAAAAGGGTTTGGAAAAGTAATTCTTATATTCCTGCCGCGAATAAAAGCCGAAACCTAAGGCACTATAGATTTGGTAAAACAAATTCTTAATTTTTTCCGGAAATCCGAAATTAGTATTTTTGATATAGCCCAGATATAAAAGCTCCCAGTCATTGGGCAATTGGGAGATAATATCGTTAAGATACTTGATATTTTCTTTAATGACTTTGGCATCATCTTCAAATATCAGAACTTTTTCGTATCCTTTTTCCAGAACTTCTTTATAAACGTTTAAATGCGACCACGAACAGGCAATGGAGCCCAAGCTCATTCCATTTTTACATAAATCTTGTTTGCGCGATTCTACATCGTCATAAACATTATTTTTAATTGTTTCTTCTAAAGTGAAGTTATATTTATCAACTCCATAGAAAAACTCAAAATTTAAGCCTTTTAACTGTTCTTTAATTTCCTGATGCCGGTCGGTAGCCCTATCGAGCGTAATAACTAAAATTTTATCAAAATAACTGTTTAAAATATCAAATGAATTTTCCATAAAATAAATATGTGGTGGTTTTGGGTTAGGCAAATTGGAAGAAACGACCCTTTTAACAGGGTTTAGCTTCAGTATTTTCTAAAATGGCAATTATCTTTTCCGGCCTCAAACTCTCAATACATTCGCAGCGGTTGGAGTTCCGGCAATCATTGCATTCTTTATCCTGAACGAGGAAGGAGCTTTTAATTCCAATGGGCATCCAACGACCGGGATGAATGGGTCGCATGGGGGCATAGAGCCCGATAGCTGTTTTTCCTAAAGCTGCGGCAATATGCAGCGGCCCAGTGCTGGCGGCTACGAGACCATCGGCCTGATTAATAAAACTGATAAATTGTGGAAGCGATAACTTTCCGGTTATATCGGTAACCTTGTCCTTGTATTTGTCGAGGAACGAAAGCATGTTTTTTCGGTCGTCAAGGGTGCCGGAGATAAATATTTTGTATTGTCTAGGAGGAAGCAGTTCTATGAGCTTTCCAAAATTTTCCAATCCCCATTCACGCGCACTGCCTTTCGACTTTGGGTGGAGGATAAGGTTAAAACGGCTGCGATCTAATAAACTAACATTGTTATCGTCGAGCGGAATTACCCTGGAAAGGCCATAATAGGTGGACAATTCTTCTGGTAAATAGGTTTTTTTTACTCCCAGCGGGCTGAAAAGTTTAAGGTTTAACTGCGCTTCGTGTAACGATGATTTTTTTCGACTGAAATTTATCAGTTTGTTACAAAAATACCAGTGCCTTAGCCGGTGCGAGGTACCTATCCGCAGAGGAATACTGCTTTTCCAGGCAATGCGCGCAATTTGTGCATTCGGAAAAACGTGAACTATGGTATCTGCCTGTAATGATTTAAAAAAATCGATCTGTTCTTTTTCAGATTTGGCGGAAATTTCGTCCCAATTGATAAAGCGGTCAATGTGTTCGCAGGTTTCGATGATGGGGCCGGTATATGTTCGTCCGATGAAAAATATGCGAATATCCGGGTATAACGATTTCATTACCCCTGCTACCGGCAAGGTTAAAACAACATCTCCAATACTATCGGTACGGCTTATAATCAAGGTTTTAACCATAACATTATCCAATAGATTCTTGGTTTTTATATAATTCCTTAATCTTCACATATTTTATGAAGGTTGCATAAGCTGAAATTATTCCGATTACAAACCCGTAATAGCCATCTAGAAAGCCTAACCGTACGATATAGCTTTTAATAAACTTCCAAAACGGGCTGATGACAATTTTGTCGAAGCCGACTTTTTTTCCTTTTCGAAAACCTTCCTGTGCCATGATGGTGGAAAATTTTTTAACTACATCGAGGTGATGGTCTATTGACGGAAAAGAATAATGAAGAATATCGCCTTTAAGCTCGGCAGTTTTACATTCGCCCGAAAGGTTGTATTTGTCGTGAGGGTTTTCGCCTTCCCATTGGCCTTTGCGCTTATCGAACAAACGAAGTTTCTTATCAGGGTACCAGTCGGTATGTTTTATCCATTTTCCACAATAGTTGGTCAGACGGTTGCAGTAATAACCGTCTAATGTCCAGTTTTCTTTAATCTTAGAAATAGAATTTTTTAAATCGTTCGAAAGCGCTTCGTCTGCATCGAGCGACAAAACGTGGGGATAGGTCGCAAATTCAAGAGCTCTATTTTTCTGTTCGATATATCCCAGAAATGGCTGTTCGTAAAATTTAACCTTTTCAAACGATTGGCATATTTCGCGTGTCTTATCGGTTGATATTGAGTCAAGTACCACAATTTCGTCGGCAATGTCAGTTACTGACCGGATGCAACGTTCGATATTTTTTTCTTCGTTATAGGTAATTATTACTACTGATAATAAAGTCATTAAGGTTTGGTTATCGGGTTTTTCCTTCGGATTAAAAATATCTAAATTTTTTAAACCATCCAATTTTGAACGTTATTCCTGAAAATAAACCCGTTTTACACGCCGCGATATGCTGGTGAGCACTTCGTACGGAATAGTTCCCATTTGGCGGGCTATTTCGGTGATGGGATAAGCTTCACCAAATACGATAACTTCGTCGCCTTCACGGGCTTCAATGCCGGTAAGGTCAATCATACACATATCCATGCAAATATTGCCAATGATGGACGCAAGTTTTCCGTTAACCATGAGTTTGCCTACTCCGTTACCTAAAATGCGGTGCAACCCGTCGGCATAACCAATGGGAATGATACCAATGGTGGTTGGCTGTATTGCTTTAAACTTACGACTGTAGCCTACGGTTTCGTTAGGCTCTATCTGTTTAATCTGAAGAATGACGGTTTTGAGAGTACTTACCTGGCGAACAAGACTCTGGTCAACAGCACTTAGTCCGTAAAGCCCAATGCCGAGCCGAACCATGTCATGCTGAAATTCGCTAAATCGTTCGATGCCGGCTGAGTTTAGGATGTGACGGATTATTTTGTGCGGAAATGCGGCACAAATTTTAGTACTCATTCGTTCATAAACGTCAAGTTGGGTGTGAGTAAAATCGTCAAACTGGGCTTCGTCGCTGCCGGCAAGGTGCGAGAATATCGATTTTATCTGTAACGCTTCCTGTTTTTTCATGATGACAAGCAACCTGTCAAGTTCATCTTCCATAAATCCGAGGCGGTGCATACCTGTATCTATTTTAAGATGAATAGGGTAATGCGATTCTCCCGCACTTTCAACGGCTTCCGAAAATTGCTGCAACACTTTGAAACTGAATATTTCCGGTTCGAGCTGGTAACGGATAATCAGGTCGAAACTGCTTTGTTCGGGATTCATCACCATTATTGGCATGGTGATACCCGATTCGCGCAGGTCGACGCCTTCGTCAGCAAAGGCCACAGCGAGGTAATCGACCCGTTGAAACTGAAGTATATTGGCAATTTCGAAGCTTCCGCTACCGTACGAAAAGGCTTTCACCATGGTCACAATCTTAGTTCCAGGCTTTAACTTCGACCGAAAATAGTTCAGGTTGTGAACCATAGCGTTAAGATTTATTTCCAGAACAGTTTCGTGAGCTTTTTCTTCCAGTACTTTTAAAATACGTTCAAACTCGAACGAACGTGAGCCTTTCAACAATATCGACTCGTTGCCGAATTGGCCTTTATGGAAGTTGTCCAGAAAATCGTTGGTGGAAAGGTAAAATTTGGCGTTGGCACCAAAACGTTGCTGCTGCTTATATAATTCTGGTCCAATACCAATAAATCGGGTTATATTCTTTTGTTTCAAAAGTTTACTAATTTCGGCATAAAGGAGGTCGCTGCTGCGTCCGCTTTGGAGAATGTCCGAAAGGATGACAGTTTGAGCTGGATGCTGGTGCTGATGACTCAAAGCGTCGAGAGCAATAGACAGAGAACCCAAATCGGAATTATAGGTATCATTAATGATGGTACTATTGTTGATGCCCTGTTTCAGTTCGAGGCGCATGGCTACAGGAACAAGTCGTGCAAGGCGCTCGCTGACCACCGGTAGCGAGTATCCCTGAACAAGCATGAAAGAGGCTACGTGCAGCGAGTTTTCGACCGAAGCATCATCAATAAAGGGAATGCTAAACTGGAATACCTGTTCTTGATAAAGTCCGTGGATACGGGTCTGGTTTTCGCCTTTTTCGATTTTTGTAACCTGAATATCAGCCGGAGATTTCTGCGACCAGGTAAAACGCTTGAGACCTTTAAATTTATCCGACTCTAAAAGTTCTTCAATGTAAGGATAGTCTGAGCAATAAATCAATTGTTTACAATGCCTGAAAAGGTTGAGCTTTTCTTCACATTTTTGACGATAATCGGTGAAATTTTCCTGGTGAGGTTCGCCAAGATTGGTAAAAATGCCAATATCGGGCCGGATGATAGTTTCAAGTTTTTCCATCTCGCCTGGCATGGAAATTCCGGCTTCGATAATAGCTATATCATGTTGATTTTCAATTTGCCACACTGACAGCGGAACACCTACCTGTGAGTTAAAGCTTTTCGGGCTACGTGCCACGTGCTTTTCGGTGTGTATCGCCTGAAAAATCCATTCTTTAACAATCGTTTTTCCATTGCTTCCGGTAATAGCAACTACCAGATTATGAAATTGTTGCCTATGCCATCCTGCCAGTTGTTGTAATGCCTTTAACGAGTCGTCTACTAAAATAAAACCAGCTTCCGGAAAATTTTCGATCGGAAGATATTCCACTACAAAGCTTCGTACGCCAAGCGTGTAAAGTTCCGACAGATATTGGTGCCCGTTGTGACGCACGCCTTTTATGGCAAAAAATATCGATTCGGAAGGGTAGGCAACTCCCCGGCTATCTATTAATAAATGTTTTACAATCTGATTATTATATCCGGAAAGATGTCCTTTTACCACATCGGATATTTGATTTAAGCTATATTGAGGCATACACGGTAAAATAAAAAAGTTGGCGCAAAGGTAATGGAGATTGAATAAGGGTGTTCGGAAATTTCAAAAAACATCCTGTCTAATTTTCAGAATTAAGTTATTTTTACAAACTTAATTAAATAGGGTGTTTTCGGTATCGAAAAATACCGAGTATTGTCACAATAAATTCAATACTAATAGCTTTGTTATTATGGGAAATGAACTGACAGATAAAATCCGGGACGATTTGTCTAAGATAAACCAGCTTATCGAAAAAATTGAAAAATCGGAACAAATCATTGATATTGAACGTGATCTAATTTTATCAAAGTTACGTTCGGTTTACGAAGCCGTGCAGTTTCTTAAATTTGAAGACATTGAAATCCCCGACCTTACCGAGAATCAGGTAATTGAGCAGAAATCGTTAACGATTGAACCCAAACTTGTAAAAACGGATGTAAAGCCTAAACCAATAGAAGAAGAATTTATCCTTATTGAGGAAAAGCCAGCCCAAGGACCTGATCCGATAAAAAAGGAGGAAGAAGTTTTGTCGAACTCCCAAGTTCATCTTAAAGATATTGATCCTTCGCATTCGGACGAAAAGCATATTGCCCCAAAGAAAACTGAAGTTCCGCCTAAAACTGAGATTTTAGCCGATAAGTTTCATGCCAGTGGCTTTTTAAACGAAGCATTTGCTCAGTTTCGCGACCCAAATGATTTGTCAAAAAAACTTCAAAACCAGCCACTAAGCGATATATTTTTGGCTATTGCCATTAACGATAAGTTTTTGTTTATAAAGCAGTTATTTAATAACGATGCTACGTTGTTTCAGGATACCATTACAAAACTTAATAATTTTAACACATTTAACGAAGCTGTCCGTCATCTCGATGAACATTTCTCGTGGGATTTTAATGAGCCCTTGGTAAGTAAGCTTCTTGAGTTGGTTCATCGCCGTTACTTATCGAAATAACAGGATACAAATATTATATGGGAAAATTATACGTAGTACCAACCCCTATCGGCAACCTCGAAGACATGACTCTGCGGGCTATCCGGGTGTTGAAGGAAGTAGATGTGATTTTAGCCGAAGATACCCGCACAACAAGTGTTTTATTGAGGCACTATGAAATCAGTAAGAAACTCTGGGCTTATCATAAATTTAATGAGCATAAGGCTGTTGAAAGTCTTGTTAATCAGTTGCAAACAGGTCAGGATATGGCACTTGTTTCAGATGCTGGAACTCCATCTATTTCCGACCCTGGGTTTTTGTTGGTTCGAGCTTGTGTAGAGAGTGGGGTAGAAGTCGAGTGTCTTCCGGGGCCAACGGCACTAATTCCGGCTATTGTGAATTCCGGATTTCCAAGCGATAAATTTTGTTTCGAAGGTTTTCTTCCTCAGAAAAAAGGTCGTCAAAAAAGGCTTCAGGAATTAGCTCTCGAAGAACGAACCTTGGTTATGTACGAATCGCCGTTTCGACTGGTGAAGCTGCTGCAGGAAATTGCCGAATATTTTGGAACTGAACGACAGGTTACAGTTTCACGCGAATTGACGAAATTTTTTGAAGAAACCCTTCGCGGAACAGCGTCAGAACTCGTTGAACAGCTTAAAGATCGCACTATAAAGGGAGAAATTGTTGTTGTAATTAGAGGAAAAGAATAAATAAAAGTTTGATATTTTATGGAACCAAACTTAAAAATGCTTGACAAATTTGAGGTATGGCTCATTCATCATGGCGTAAATGCCTTATATGCTGATGCTGTTAAGCTTACCATTGTATTTACAATTATTGCAATTTTGGCAATTTTGGCCGATTGGGTTGTTAAACGGATAATCCTTACAATTTTATATCGGATAGCAAAGAAAACCGAGACTGTTTTCGATGATATTCTGGTGGAACGAAAAGTATTTCACCGTTTGGCGCATTTTGCCCCGGCAATTGTGGTTTACTATTCCTCGCCTGTGCCATTAGAAGAATTTCCGAGGGTATTGGCTGCACTCAGAGAAGTTACCCAGATTTACATGATTGGTGTCAGTTTATTGGTAATGCTGGCTTTTTTGGATGCGTCGCACGACATGTACCTGACCCATCCCATTTCGAAGACACGTCCAATCAAAGGGTATCTTCAGGTTGGAAAGATTATATTGTATTCATTTTCAATAGTTTTTATTCTGCATATAATTTATGGATTTGATCTGTTAAAGTTCTTTACCGGACTTGGTGCGATGGCGGCAGTTTTAATGTTAGTGTTTAAAGATACTATTCTCGGGTTAGTTGCCAGTATTCAGCTATCGGCCAACGACATGCTCCGCCCCGGCGACTGGATTGAAATGCCCAGCCGTAAAGCTGATGGTGTGGTACAGGATATTTCGCTTACCACCATCAAAGTTCAGAATTGGGACAAGACTATAACCACAATACCTACGTATTCGTTGGTATCCGATTCTTTTACTAACTGGCGAGGCATGGAAGAAGCCGAAGGTCGACGAATTAAAAAGTCGTTGCACATTGATATGCGCAGTGTCAGTTTCTATAGCAATGAAACGCTTGAAAATCTGGCTAAAAATTCTGTTATTTCAAAGGTTCTCAACATAAAAGCTTTTATATCCGACAATAACAGTTTTATAGCACTAAGCGCCCCGGAACACCGCACCATTACCAATTTAGGCTTATTTAGGGCTTACATGGAAGCTTTTTTGAAAAACCTTCCGGTAATCCATCCGGATATGACCCTTATGGTACATTATCTGCAACCAACCGAAAATGGTTTGCCACTCGAAATTGTAGCTTTTTCGAAAGAAAAGGGCGGGGCTGCTTACGAACGTATTCAGAGTGAAATATTTGACCATATCCTTGCCGTGCTTCCTGAGTTTGGGCTTCGGGTGTTCCAACGGCCTACAGGCGATTTTTTTCAACCACAAGCTTAAGCAGTTTAACGTTTTTTTTTACCTTTAGAACTTCATTTTTGTAACCTTCAAATTTTAAATAACATAACATGAGACAAAAAATTGTTGCCGGTAACTGGAAAATGAACACCACCCTTCAGGAAGGCATTGCACTTGCCCAAGAAGTAGAAGCTCTTATCGCTGGTGTTAATAATGGTGCTAAAGTAATTGTTTGCACTCCGTTTATCCACCTTACCGAAGTTAAAAAAGTATTAAAAAAAGCAGCTTTAGGCGCTCAGAACTGCGCTTCTGAAGTTTCGGGCGCTTATACCGGCGAAGTTTCGGCTGCCATGGTAAAATCTACCGGTGCCGAATATGTAATTCTTGGCCATTCCGAACGTCGTTCATACTATCACGAAGACGATGCCATGCTTGCTAAAAAAACAAAATTAGCTTTGGCAAATGGATTAATTCCTATCTTCTGCATTGGCGAATTGCTTAGCGAACGTGAATCTGGTAAACATTTCGACGTGGTTAAATCGCAGCTCGAAAAAGGTCTGTTCGACCTTTCTGAAGAAGATTTCAAGAAAATTGTTTTGGCTTACGAACCCGTTTGGGCTATTGGTACTGGCAAGACTGCATCTTCAGCTCAGGCTCAGGAAATCCATAAATTCATACGCGATACTGTTGCTGCTAAATACGGCCAGGCTGTTGCCGACCTTATTCCTATCCTTTACGGAGGAAGCTGCAAGCCTTCGAATGCTAAGGAACTGTTTGAAAACCCAGATGTTGACGGAGGTTTGATTGGTGGAGCAGCTTTGGTTGCTTCCGATTTTAACGGTATTATAACCGCTTTTTAATTTGATATGTAAAGTGTCATAATACGACTGTCATTATGAAAAGTTGTTTCTGAATTCGTCGGAAACAGCTTTTTTGATTTGGGAGAGAACATTAGAACATTCTTATAAAAAAGAACAATATTATACCAAGACAGGCGTTATTATAATAAATCTAAAATCCAACGCCTATGCAAGATTTTACCACATACCTTTATTTGGTAGATAATAAAACATTCAAAACCAACGAATTGATTGATATTAATCGATTTATGGATGATTTTGACGACACTCTACAGAAGTATTTGAAAGAGACTTTACTTAAACCTAATGACAAGCTCATCGATAAGACCATTTTAAAGATAAAACAAAGTTTGTAACGGGTTGATATAAAATAAAAAACGAGGCAATAATTTACCTCGTTTTTTATTTTATGCATTTTAAGTTTAGTTATCGTGTTATGTAGGCATATTCCATTTCGGAAGCTTTTACAAACCGTTCGGTCCATAAAATATTTTTTCTGCTATCCAGATAACAAATCATGTAGACATCATCAATCAATTTGGAAAGATCCATGTGGTTAAAATCTTTACAGATGTAAACTTTTTCACCTTCTAGGTTAAATACTTCGGCTCTAATCGGGTTCGTTCTCATGGGCGCATCAATTTAGTCGGTTAGGGATAGAAAAAACGGTTTAGAGAGGATTTACCTATTATTTTCCGTTTTCCTATGTGTACTAATTTAATTTAAAAAACAGAGCGTCCTTAATAGAATATAATGATTTAGCTTTTAATATGAGGTGATTTATCTCAATATAATGCTATTGATTATTAAAAAATAATATTGTATCTTCGTTAGTTTTAAATTATTGTCAGCTGTGTTTGTATTGTATTGATTATAAGTTGTTTGTTTTATTGACAATGTAATCTTTTTTAAAAATTTATATATTTGAGTAATTTTAAAAAATTAGACACAATTTAAAAAACGGTGTTTGATAAAAATTTTCATCCTAGTTCGCTAATTTTTTCAAGTTTGGGTATATCTAATATCTTAATTTTTCGACCATCAATTGCAATTAACCCTTCGGTAGAAAATATTGATAATGTACGTATTGCATTTGATGTTGTCATATTTGATAAATTTGCAATATCCTCGCGCGAAAGGTAAACCTTCAACGTTTTTTCGTCTTTTTCAAATCCATATGTATCTTTTAAAAATAAAAGAGATTCGGCTAAACGACCTCGAATATGTTTTTGAGTAAGGGTTATAGTGCGGAAGAAGGAGTGTCCCAGCTCTGTGGCAAATGCTTTAATGATACTCAGGCTTAAATCGCTATTAGCTCTCAGAAGTTGATAAAGGATTTCGCGGTCAACGCAGCAAACAACAGAGTCTTCGATGGTAACGGCAGAGGCATGATGGTCTTCTTCGGCGAATAAAGCGCGGTAGCCAATAAATCCGATAGGTTTAGCCAGACGGATAATTTGTTCGCGACCGCCAACTCCTTCTTGAAAAACTTTAACCTTTCCTTCCGACAGGCAAAGTAATCCTACCGGATGATCCCCTTCTTTGAAAATATAATCTCCCTTCTTATAAAAAGAGGCTGTTAAGCCTGATTTTAATATATCTTTTTGCTCAGGGGTAAGAACACTAAATATGGAATTTTTATCTTCTAAGAATTGACGGCAAACTTCAACTGTATTAAACATTCCTCTACTTTATGTTTTATAACATCCAAAAATAATAAAAATAGTTACAACCCAACTGAAATGAGCTGATAAATCTTTACTAGAAAGGACTTGTCAGTATTTAGCCACAATGGGAATACGGCGACCAATGCCAAAAGCTTTGGAAGATATCCGTAGAATAGGCGGCGTCTGGAACCGTTTGTATTCGTTGCGGTTTACCATTTGAATAACCTTATCGACCAAAGCTTTGCTGAATCCAAGCTCCATAATTTCGTTGGAAGAAAGTTGGTCTTCAATGTAGGCATGAAGAATTCGGTCGAGTACATCGTATTCGGGTAGAGAATCACTGTCTTTTTGATCGGGCCGTAATTCGGCTGATGGCGGTTTGGTGATGGTATTTACCGGAATAGTTTCCTTATCGCGGTTGATATACCTGGCCAGTTCAAATACGCGGGTTTTGTAGACATCGCCTAATACAGAAAGTCCGCCATTCATATCGCCATAAAGAGTGCCATATCCAACGGCTGCTTCGCTTTTATTGGAAGTATTTAACAGAATATGACCATATTTATTGGATAAAGCCATCAGCATTACCCCACGGATACGTGCTTGTATATTTTCTTCGGTTATATCGGCGGCTAATCCGGCAAACAGTGGGTGAAAGTTTCGTTCAAACTGATGAAATATTTCATGAATAGGCATAATGTCATACTTCACACCAAGGTTTTCGGCTAATTCAACAGCATCAGTAATGGAATGGTCGGACGAGTACTGCGAGGGCATCAGTAAAACGCGGATATTTTCGGAGCCCAAGGCTTCGTTGGCGAGCACTAAAGTAACAGCAGAGTCTATTCCTCCCGAAAGTCCAAGTGTAGCCTTGCTGAAACCCATTTTTTGAAAATAATCGCGAATGCCTAAAATTAAGGCGTCGTGTATTTTTTCGATGTCTTCGCGAGCAGGTATTAACTCAGGAGTATAATTGCCGGAAATGATTTCTTCAAGTTCATAAACTCTATAGTCTTCCTGAAAAACACTGAGTTCGCTCAGCACTTTTCCATCGGCACCAATGACCATCGAACCTCCGTCAAAAATTAGTTCGGTGTTGGCTCCAACCTGATTGAGATAGAATAAGGGCAGATTGTAACGGGCTGCTTTATCGGTAAAGATGTTCTTCTTAATTTTTTCTTTGTTATACGAGAATGGAGAAGCCGCAATGTTTATGATGAAATCGGGATTTTGCCGGGCGAGTTCGTCCATGGGCGAAACGGTATAAAGTTTAGCTTTGCCAAAAGGATTATCGGAAGGCTGGTCGTCCCATAAATCCTCGCAAATGGTGAGGGCAATGCGATGTCCCTTAAATTCGATAATATTGAAATCGCGCGAAGGTTCAAAGTACCGATATTCATCAAATATATCGTAGGTAGGGAGAAGGGCTTTGTGAACGATATTTTGAACTTTACCTTCGCTTAGAAAAAATGCACTGTTATACAGTTTTTTACCCAGTGGATTTGGATTGATGCTCGGACTTCCAATGATTGCTGCAATTCCTATACATGAACGGGCAATTAGCTCAACCGATTCATTACATTTATCGTAAAAATCTTGTAGTTCAAGTAAATCCTGTGGTGGATAACCACAAACCGCCAATTCGGAGAAAATTACGAGGTCAGCCCCGTCGTTGCGAGCCTTATCAATCGAATTAATGATTGCATCCCGGTTCTTTTCGAAATTTGCAATATGGAAGTTTAGTTGCGAAAGGGCAATTTTCATAGTTTTACAATTTAAAAAAGAATACCTAAACGAAGAGAGAAGCCGTGCATCACCGTTTTTTCAGTAGTACTTCCGCTGTTATCGGTAATATCAGAAACGCCGTTCATGTAGGTGAGTCCGGCAAAAAGGGAAGTACTTTCGGCTAATTTATATTCCAAACCGGCAGAAGCATGATAAGCCAGGTAAAAAGTGTTGATTTCATCGCCAACCCCGGCATTCGAATAAGCGGTATTGGTGTTATCGGTAAAGCTGGCATTGGCTTTAACGTTAATCATCGGGTCTAAGCCAAGCTGGGCGAAGTAAGTAAAATAGCCAATTTCGGTAGTGCGCATTTTAATTCCCAATGGAATATGCAGATATTGCAAATGATATTTAACCAGAGAATTAGGCCTAAGTGTTTTAGTACCTTCGTTGGTTCGCAGATTAATTGGATCATGATAATTAATAGTTCCGCCCATCGAGTGGATGGACAAGCCGGAAGTAAAGGCATAGTGTTCTGCAAAAAATTTATCGACCATTAAACCTACATCAAATCCCATACGGGCACCGTCTGCCTCAACTTTTGAAACATCAGATTTAAACCATGAAATGGAAGGATTGGCAAAGACCCCAAGCCTGATTCGCTGGGCATTAGCCTGATAACCTGAAATAACCAGTATACCAAATAAAAGAGGGATATATTTTTTATACATACTGCAAAAGTTTAAAAGCAAATTGAACACTAATGTTTAGCTTTGTAAGCTTGCAAAAATATTGTTTTTTCTGGTGTATCGATAAACAAATCAGGGCAAAATAATCAAATAATAATATGAATAGGATAGTATATTCCATTTTAACAGGGGCATTGTGCGCAGGATTGTTGCAAGGTTGTACCTGTAAACGTAGTGATAATAAAAAGGGAATCACTATTGTCGTTGATAAAACAAATTTCAAAATTAAGGTAGACCGGTTTGAAGATGACCTTTTCTCTGTTAAATCCGACTCAATGGATGCCGGAATATCGAAGTTGAAGGCAAAATACGGCGAGTTTTTCGAACTGTATAATTATAAGATGGTAAAAATTGGCACGAGCAGCGATAAAGGATATCCTAAAGAGTTGCATCGATTTATTACCGACTATTATATGAAACTGGATTACGAAAGGGTAAAGAAAGTATATCCCAATGTAAATGCTTTAACCGAAGACTTATCGACAGCTTTTGCAAATTTTAAAGAATATTTTCCCAAAAAACGAATTCCACGTGTAGTTACTTGTATTTCGGGATGGAATCAATCGGTGGTGACCTCCGATTCGGTATTGGCGATTGCCTTGGATAAGTATTTAGGACGCGAATGCGATTTTTATCTGAGACTTCAGCTCGATAATTACATGCGCTATACCATGCAACGCGAGTACATCGTGCCTGATTGTATGCGTGCCTGGGGATATGCAACCTTTGCATTTAACGATTCTGTTGCTGTATACAATGTATTAAATAATATGCTATACGAGGGTAAGATGCTTTATTTTATGAAAAAAATGCTGCCGGAAACTCCTGATTCCATCATCTTTGGATTTTCGCCTTCCCAACTTAAATGGTGCAATAAAAATGCTAAATCGATGTGGACTTACCTGTTGGAATACAAACTGTTATTTTCAACCGATTACATGATTATCCGAAAACTGGTATTTCCGGCACCGTTTACCTCTTATTTTCCAAAAGAATCGCCCGGGAGAGCAGTGGTTTGGCTTGGTTATAAGATTATTGAGGCCTATATGGACGAAAACCAAACGGTAACCCTGCCTCAGTTGATGGAAGCCACCGATTATCAACTGATACTGCGAAAATCAAAGTTTAAACCATAAAAAAAGTCCGCTGAAAAGCGGACTTTATGTTGTTCTCCTCTCGGACTTAAATTAAGCCGGGTGGATAGCTTCTGTCGGGCAAACATCTGCACAAGCGCCGCAATCGGTGCAAAGTTCAGGATCAATTTTATAAATATCGCCTTCAGAGATAGCTTCTACAGGGCATTCGTTGATGCAAGTGCCGCATGCAGTGCAGTCTTCGCTAATTTTGTGTGCCATTTTGAAATAGTTTATAGGTTAAATATGACGGCAAAAATACCTCAAATTTTTTAATGAAAAACAGAAAACTTCTATTTTGAAATTAATTTAAATAATAATTAACATTAGCTTTTTTTCAAGAAGCTGACAGCCAGATATGCCATTAGTGCTGGCCCGGTTTTCAGGGCACTTTCGTCGATATCAAAACGTGAGGAATGTAGCGGAAAGGATACTTTGCCCGGTTTTTTTACCCCCAAACGGTAATAGGTGCAAGGATATTCGAGGGTGTAATATGAAAAATCTTCGGCCGTCATTCGTAATTCCAACCCCGAAATTTTATCAGTTCCCAGAAAGTCCCCGGCAAATTCAACGGCACTGTTAGTTACCGCTTCGTCATTCACCAGAAATGGGTAGCCTTTTTTTACAATGAAATCACATTCTGCACCCATTCCTTCGGCTATGGATTGCGCTAGTTTAATCATTTTTTCGTGAGCCTGGGCTCGCCAGTTTTCGTTCATTGTTCTAAAGGTGCCTTCAATCTTTACTTCGCGAGGAATTATATTGGTAGCTCCGTTTGCTGTTATCTTGCCAAACGACAAAACGGTAGGGATGGCTGCATGGGCATTTCGGCTCACAATTTGCTGCAATGCCACTATAATGTGCGAAGCAATAAGAATGGTATCGGCAACCTGATGGGGCATGGCTCCGTGACCACCTTTGCCTCTCACGGTGACGTAAAGCTCATCGCTGGAGGCCATGTACATACCGGGGCGAAAACCAACATAGCCGGCTTCAAGACCGGGAAATACATGTTGCCCCAGAATAATAGCAGGTTTACGGTTGTTAAAAATACCCGCATCAATCATTCGTTTAGCACCTCCTGGCAATTTTTCTTCCGATGGCTGGAAAATAAGCATCACGGTACCTTCAAATTCGTTGCGCAGTTGATTGAGGATACGGGCTGTACCTAATAATGAAGCCGTATGTACATCATGTCCGCAAGCGTGCATTACACCTTTATTTACAGATCGATATGGAACATCATTTTCTTCGTCTATTGGCAGAGCATCGGTATCCGCGCGAAGGGCAATCATCTTCTTGTCAGGATTTTTACCCTTAATCCAACCAACAACACCGGTATCGGCAATATTCGACTGATATTCAATTTTATATTCGGTAAGTTTTTGACTGATAAACTCGGCAGTTTGGTATTCCTGAAACGACAATTCGGGGTTTTGGTGCAGATGGCAACGGTTTAGCAGTATCTCTGGATAAAATTCTGAAGCAAAGTTCCGTATTTCTTCTTTCAAATTCATAATTGATTGATTGATTGATTGATTATTTAATATATAATCAAAATGAAAAGGTCTCTAATCAACTTCAAAAGTAAGATAAAAACCATTACAGCACGAAAGTTTACTTTTAACCGTTAGAAGATTTACCTGCCTAAGTATCAATAGAGGCTTTAAAATTTGTTATTTTTGAAAGGACTTTTGGAATAATTGTTGATTAACCTAAAATAAACGATAAACTATGAAGAAAGGGTTATTTTTTTTGTTGATAATTGCATTCATATCAGCATTTAATGGCTTTTCGCAACAACGGAAACCTGCAATTTCATTTAAGCAGGAAAAATTTGATTTTGGGCAAATAAAGGAATCGAACGGCACTGTTAACCATGTGTTTGAATTTACCAATACCGGAAGTTCGCCTATACTTATTACCAACGTGGTGGCATCGTGCGGCTGCACCACGCCCGAGTGGAGCAAGCAACCAATAGTTCCGGGCGCTAAAGGCTTTGTTAAGGCCATTTACAACCCTACGGGACGTCCGGGAGCTTTTGATAAAACCATTACCGTATCGTCTAATGCCGACCGCCCAACAGTGGTTCTGAGAATTACCGGGACGGTGGTTGCTAAACCGGTGGTTGTTGAGCCTACATATTCCGAAGTAATGGGCGATATAAAGATGAAACGCCGTTACATCAGTTTTGATAATATATATCCCGGAACTCCAAAAACTGAAACCATCGACATTATTAATACAGGGAAAACGACGGCTTCAATTGCTTTTCAGAATCTTCCGGCTTACCTGAAAATAGCGGTAAAACCAAACATTCTTAAAGCTAACCAAAAAGGTGTATTAGAAGTAACTTACGATGCATCGAAGAAAGGCGACTGGGGATTTGTTTCCGATTACTTGAAATTGAGCATCAACGGCAAGCAGGATGCCACTTATACAATTAGCCTTTCGGCTACGATTAAAGAAGATTTTTCGAAATTGTCTCCTGCCCAACTTGCCAGTGCTCCTAAGATTATTTTTGAAAAAGCAACTTATGATTTTGGCACTATCAAAAAAGGTAAAAAAGTGGAATATGAGTTTAATTTTACCAATCAGGGTAAAACTGATTTAATTCTTCGTAAGATTACGAGTACTTGTGGCTGTACCACCATCAACCCCAAAGAGATGACTATTAAACCGGGAGCTTCCAGTTCCCTGAAAGTTGTTTTCGATTCAAATGGCAAAGAAGGTGCTCAAAATAAAGGTATTACAATTTACTCGAACGACCCGAAAAATTCAGAAACATCGCTGTTGGTGAAAGGAATGGTCGAATAATAAACTAAGTACTAAAAAAAGCGAAGCGGTGATCTATAATTTAATCACTGCTTCGCTTTTTTATATCGAATGGTAGTTTAAAATTCTACGGTAATTCGATCTTCGCTACTTTCCAACGCGGCTTCAATAACTTTTATTACACCGATAGCCTCTTGCGGTTTTACTGCCAATTTCCCGTTATTTACAAGCACATCATAAATATTGTCGTAAAAGGCCATGTAATTGCCTGGAAGCGTCTGAAATTTTCCTTGAAAATTATCGGTATTTAATTTGCCCCACCATTCTTCGGCTTCTATTCCCCAATCTGGTTCGAGTGGTGAACGACCATTCTTAAGGGCTTCTTCCTGCGGGTCAATACCATATTTTACAAACGATCCTTTGGTGCCATGCAGTACATAACGAGGACTGGGTTCTTTTGCTAAATACGTAGCTTTCAGGGCTACGCGAACATCGTTGTAATGCATGATTACTTCGAAGAAATCATCCACCTGGCCACCTTCGCGGAGGATGCGCAGATCGGCTGTTATAGCCTCAGGCATGCCAAACAAGACTAAAGCTTGGTCAATCAAATGAGATCCAAGGTTATACAGCGTTCCTGTGCCGAAGCAGGCTTTTTCTTTCCAGCTGTCCTGAATATAATTCCGAAAGCGGTCAAAATGAGCTTCAAATTCCACCAAACGGCCCAAAGCCTCAGATTGTATGATTTTTTGAACTGTAAGAAAATCGCCATCCCAACGTCGATTGTGAAAAACTGAAAGAAGCTTTTTCTTTTTTGAAGCCAGGTTAAGCAGGTCCTCGGCTTCGCTAACATGTTGGGTAAATGGTTTTTCTACAATCACATGCTTGTCGGCCATCAGTGCCTTGTGAACGAATTCGGCATGGGTATGGTCGGGCGTATTTATGATGATTAAATCTATCTCGCCATCATTGAGCAAGTCATCAAACGAACAAACAACTTCCACATCGGGATAAATACTACGGGCTTCATTTTTACTTCGCTCAACAATGGTTTTCAATCGAAATCCATGATGACTCGATAGGAGCGGGGCATGAAAGACTTTCCCCGACATGCCAAATGATGCTAAACCTGTTACTATTTTTCTTTTCATTAATATATTGATTTTCTTATTTTTATATTATAAGTATTGAAATGAAGCGCTTTTAACTAAGGTAATGATTTTTTGTTACTTAGCGTATGCTGAAATATTTAAAATTCAAAGACTTTTTACCTTTAGGTTGTTGAACAATGCCCTGTTTTGTACGTTTGTAAACCTACCATTTGCCATCCATATATGAATCGAAATTTTTGGTATCCTTTGTTTATTGTTTCTTTCCTGTTTTTTATTTGTTTGATATTATTATCGTTAACTCATAAATATAGCGAAAAATTACCCTTGCAAAATGTCGATAAGGTTACTGTTGTGAAAAAGATAGACCTGCCCCAAAAGTTAGTAGAGACCTCCGGACTTATATATTTTAACGGATTGGTATGGACCTTTAACGATAGCGGCGGAGAATCCGAAATTTATTCTTATTCAATGATTTCAAATAAGATAGAGCATAAGGTAAACCTTTGGAATACCAATAATTACGATTGGGAAGAAATTTCGCAGGACAGCACCCATATTTACATCGGTGATTTTGGTAACAATTTTGGCACACGAAAATATATGTATATCTACAAGATTGATAAAAAGGACATTACGTATAACCGTAAAAATTCATTGGCAACTGCCAAAGCCATCAGGTTTACGTATCCCGACTATCATCGCGTGTTGTTTTCAATGAAAATCAGAAGTGCATTTGATTGCGAGGCAATGATTTGGCATGATGGTTCAATTTACATTTTTACCAAAAACTGGGTCAACCAAACGTCAACAATTTATCGATTGCCTGATAATCCCGGACATTATCTGGCCGAAAAAATCGGTGAATTTGATTCGAAAGGGTTGATTACAGCGGCCTCATATCATCATGGATGCCTTTATTTATTAGGATATTACAATTATACGCCATTCCTCTGGATTTTTCCTCATACCTCCAACTTTGCGCTTAACACTAAAAATGGTGTGCGTTACGATTTAAAGCCATTACAAGGAGAACAAACCGAAGGAATTGCCGTAATTGATTCATCTACAGTGTTAATATCGGCCGAGAAAACGAAAGATTATCCTCATTTATTTGTAATAAAGTTAACCCGTTGAGTGCTATGCAAAATGATGCCGGGCTTATTTGTTAACACTAAAATAACTTTGAATATGTTCGTTTTTATTATTGATAACTTACCTTTGCGGTCTGTTACGAACAATATCCATTAATAACTTATATCATGATTTATTTAGCAGATACAGCTAATCTCGAGGAGATTAAAGAGCTGTTCCATTACTATCCCATGCAGGGAGTTACTACCAATCCGACCATTCTATCGCACGAAGATAAACCGCTTTCAGTAATTATTCCTCAGATACTGGACTGTATTGGAGATAAAATGATTCACATTCAGGTTATCAGCGAAACTGCTGAAGATATTCTTCAGGAAGCAAAAAAGTACCGCGAATTTTTTGACTTGAAAAATAATTATTATGTGAAGATTCCGGTAACCAAAGAAGGTTTCCGTGCTATTCAAATGGCTAAAGATGCAGGAATGAATGTTACCGCTACAGCCATCTTTACCCAACAACAAGCCATTATTGCAGCTAATGCAGGTGCCGATTTTGTTGCACCTTACGTAAATCGTCTCGATAACATCGTTTCACATGGTATCGACGTTGTTTCCGATATCGTTAAATGCTTTAGACTTCATGGAATTTCTACCAAAGTATTGGCTGCCAGCTTTAAAAATGTCGACCAGATTTATCGCGTGAGTATGGTTGGTTGCCACTCAGTTACTGCTTCTTACGAAGTTTTAACTGCTTTAATGAGCCACCCGATGACCGACAAAGGTGTTCTGGATTTCGAAAGAGACGGAAGTCATCTGTACGACGTTAAATGGTAATTCTTTCAAATTTAATTTGGTTTGCGAACCATCCTTTATAAAATATTACTTTTGCATCTGTGAAAAATCAGATGCAAAAGTTCTCTTCCTCCGATTGGTTACCTACCTCGGTAAAAGAAATGAAAGCCCTCGGCTGGACCGAGGTTGACGTGATATTATTTTCGGGCGATGCTTATATTGACCATCCTTCGTTTGGCCCTGCAGTTATTGCACGTTGGCTTCAGCATTTAGGACTTAAAGTTGCCGTAGTTCCCCAACCCAATTGTACCGACGATCTTCGCGATTTCAAAAAATTTGGCGTTCCCCGTTTATTTTTTGCTGTGTCGGCAGGTAACATGGATTCGATGATAAACCATTACACTGCCAATCGTCGCAAACGTTCCGACGATGCTTTTACACCCGGCGGAAGGGCAGGAGCACGACCTGATTATGCGGTTACAGCCTATACCCAGATTCTAAAAAAAAACTATCCGAATATCCCTGTAATTATTGGCGGAATTGAAGCTTCGCTTAGACGTGTTACGCATTACGATTATTGGAGCGACACCCTGAAACCTTCCGTTTTGATTGAAAGTGGGGCAGACCTTTTGGTTTACGGTATGGGCGAAAAACCGTTGAAAACTCTTGTACAACGCTTACAAAAGGATGAGCCTCTGACTTCTTTACGCGACATACCGCAAACAGCTTTTGTGGTCAATCAAAAACAAAAGCCGGATGAAAAAGAATTTATGCGCACTATCACAATGCTCTCGTTCGAAAAATGCCGGGAGTCGAGAATAAATTATGCCCGTAACTTTAAAATTATCGAAGAAGAATCGAACCGCGACGATGCTGCCCGGCTTTTAGAACCTTGCGGGAAAAAGATAGTCGTGATCAATCCTCCGTATGTTTCATATTCGCAGGATGAAATTGACGAGCCATATAGTCTGCCTTATACACGCATGCCACATCCGCGGTATCAGGGAAAAGAGTCCATTCCTGCTTATGATATGATTCGCGATTCAGTAAATATACATCGCGGATGCTTCGGGGGATGTAGCTTTTGTACCATATCTGCACATCAGGGAAAACATATTCTCAGCCGTTCGGAAGAATCGGTTTTGGAAGAAGTCAAAAAAGTGGTTGAGACACCCGGATTTCACGGTAATCTATCTGATTTGGGAGGTCCATCCGCCAATATGTACCGCATGGAAGGCTCCAATAAACAGATTTGTGCCAAATGCCGGCGAGCATCCTGTATTTATCCATCGGTGTGTAAAAATCTGAATGCAAGCCATAAACCTGTAACCGAAATATATCAGAAAGTTTCTGCATTGCCGGGTATTAAACGGGTATTTATTGGTAGCGGTGTTCGTTACGATTTATTTTATGGTTTACATAATCCAGAACACGAAAAACAGGCACGCGAATATTTTCGCGAACTGGTATTAAAGCATGTTTCCGGACGATTAAAAGTTGCCCCTGAGCATAACGCCCCGCATGTTTTGAAGATTATGCGCAAGCCTTCGTTCGATCTTTTTCTGCGTCTAAGAACAGATTTTGATGCTATTTGTCGTAAGGCCGGGATAAAACAACAAGTCATCCCGTATCTTATTTCGAGTCATCCGGGATCTACCGCTTGCGATATGGCCGAGCTCGCCGCCGAATTACGAAGGATTGGATATTTCCCGGAACAGGTACAAGATTTCACCCCAACGCCTATGACACTTTCATCGGCCATCTTTTGTACCGGAGTTGACCCGTATACGCTAAAACCGGTATTCACAGCCTTATCACCTAGTGACAAAAAGGATCAACAGCGATTTTTTTTCTATTATAAACCTGAAAATCGAAACGAAATACGTCAACAATTAATGCGGATGAAACGGTCCGATTTGCTGAATATTCTTTATGGAAAAGGTAAAAATACCTCAAAAGGCAGATTTTGACACTTAAGTGTTGACCAAGTTTAAAAAAAGTGTCGTATAATATTATCCATTTTGTAGCTTTTTAGTTTTGGATTTTGTACATTTAATATAACAAAATCTTACACCCATGAGTGAACATAAAGGAGCAAAATTAGTATTGGCCTTTTTGGCCGGTGCAGCTGTAGGCGCTGCCGTAGGGTACTTCATGAATTCCGATAAAAAGGATGAGATTTTCGCCAAGGTAAAGGACAAAGCATCTAAAATTAAAGATGACCTGGCTGAAGAAATTAAAAAAGGCAAAACAGTTATTGAAAATTTAAGAAAAGGAAAAACCGAGGAACCAGCCCCCGAAACAAATGCATAACATGAGTAACGAAACATCTTTGTTAGAGGAGTTAAAACAAATTGTTGTTGACTATTTGGAGGCCAGAATTCAATTAGTAAGGGTTATCGCTTTTGAAAAGGTCGCCAAGGTCACAGCAATTTTGTTTTCCTCTATTGTCCTAGCGCTTTTGGGCTTTTTCCTTTTGTTTTTTTTCAGCCTCAGCGGCGGTTTCTTTTTGGGTAGCCTTTTAGGTAGTAATGCCTTAGGATTTTTAATAATAGGGTTTATCTACCTGATATTGGTGGTGGTTATTGTTTTCTTCCGAAAAGTTTTCCTGGAAAAATACATTATTGATAAGGTGGTTGAACAATTATTTGAAAATAACGACAATAATGACTAAAGAACCTATTAAAATCAATAATCTCGAGACCCTTCAACGCGAAAAGCAACGATTGGCTCTGTTTTGCAAATTTCAGGAAAAACTTTTGGAGGATAAGTTTGCCATCATCAGACAGAATTATAAACAGGTAATCGGTGAAGAATTTTTACCGTATACACTCGAAAAAAACCGTAAAGTAAGCGGTCTGCTGGATTGGATTAACGAATTTATATTTGATAAGTTGCTGGGCATAAATCCTGAAGATAAACATAAACTCCCGGAAATACTTATCAAAATGACCCAGATTTTGGTAATCAGGGCATTCGACGCATTTGCAAAGGGTTGATGCCCTGATTTATCCTTTACACGTTATGGGATAACCACGTTTTAAGTTTATCGATAATCGCTTCGGTCTCAGAACAAGCGGTTTGGTATAATTCTTCCAATTTTTGAGGATTTTTTTCCACCCTCGACACTTTCACCGGGCTTTGCGGCCTGATGATGAATATTTTTCCCTGCTCTTCAAGTTCATCTAATTCTTCTAGCGTTTGGTTGTAAAGTGCCGGACGTTGTATAATTGCATTAGCCAGTTGAGGATATTCGCGGTAATATCTGTTGATAAAATATTCGCTCTTTACCGGTTTTTTACGATAATCCTTGTTCCGTGTAAGGATTACAACAGCACGAGAATTTCCGTCGGCGAAGGTTTGACGGACTGGAATCGGATCGGCAATGGCTCCATCCATATAAAAATTTCCATTAAGCTCCGAAACCTTTGAAACAAACGGAATGCTCGACGAAGCTGCCATGCTATTCAACAGTTCTTCACGCGATAAACCAAGTGCATCGCGATATTCAGTAACACCTGTTTGGCAATTGGTTATTCCAATCCTGAAGCGTGTAGATGACTTATAAAATGTGTCAAAATCAAAAGGAATGAGCGAAAGCGGAATTTCCCGGAATACAAATTCCCAGTCAAAAATATTGCCAGTCCGGATAAGATTGCGAAAGCTCAGATAACGAGGATCTGCTGTGTAACGGCGGTTAATTTCGATGTTTCGACCGTATTGTTTTGAGATGAAAGAACTTCCATAAGCAGCCCCGGCTGAAACGCCAATGCAGTAAGGAAACTCAATTTTGTGTTTAAGAAAAGTATCCAGAACTCCGGCAGTATAAACTCCGCGCAAACCACCGCCTTCGAGTACGAGTCCTGTATGCTGGGCAAAAATAATATTGTTCAATTTTTGAATAGCTTGTTATTTTGAAATAGCTGCCTTGGGATGAGCTTTAAAAAATTCCCAAAAGGTTGCGGTAGCATTCAGTGAATTCTTTGTAGGGCCAATTAGTAAGGCGGGTAAGTTACGGCCACCGGGCCACAAATAACCATGTCCGTGTCCTTTAACAATGATTGATTCGATAGAAATATCGTGACGATTTGAAGCCCACCAACGTTTGATAAAAAGGTTGTTTTCGTCGGTTTTTACAGCCGAAGAGTCTATTCCAGAGATGATAGCCCATAACTTTGGACTTTCCAGAGCAGGAGGCAGATCCATTTTTTTGCGACCAATGCCTGCTTTCCCTCCGTTTATAGGCGTAAACGGATCTTTATCTCCAACAATTTGAAGTAAGGATACGGATTGGTCAAAGCCTTTGATATCTTTATTTTCGAGGAAGAAGCAACTAGCCATAACGCCTACAGCAGCAAACATTTTACTTTTTTCGGAAGCCAATCGGTAAGCCATTGCAGCTCCGTTGGAATGCCCACATACATAAACACGGTTTGGATTGATGGAGGTACTGGCCGAAACGGTTTCGACAAGTTTAGTTAAAAAGCCAACATCGTCGATGTTTTTGGCAATTGCCGATTCTCCGCCTGCTGCCAGGCTTTTATAACCTCCTGAATTCCATGTTTGAGGATTACGCAGAAAACTTTCGGGTTTTGCTTCGTCGGAAGGAGTTCCATTCGGGAAAATAGTTACAAATCCTTCTTTTTCGCCGGTTTCGGCCCAACCGGTTTGTTCCAGTACGTTTTTAGAAGAGCCTCCTGCTCCATGAAGCATCAGAATCAAAGGCCATCCCCCGTCGGGCATGGCCTTTGATTTTGGGATACAAACAATCGCTGTTCTTGTTCTGTTTTGATAGTTCATCTGAACCTTATTCTGTCCGCTGGCAAGCTGAAATTCAACATCCTGCTGACTAAAGGCTATTATATTGAAATTCAAAACGAATAAAAGAGCGACGGATATTCGTATCATCTTTATAAAGTATTATTCGACACTTATAATGGTTGAAATGCAGAAGCTTTGTTTAGGTCCGAGCGTGATAAGATCATTACAAGCATTGGTTGCTTCAACGCATACATAATTTTTATAACCTTCATCAGGAATATCGGCGATATTTTTTGCGTTAGTCCAGGGATTCCAAACCACGGTGGTGTTACTTCCTCTTTTAGCCATTCGTATTTTTCTTCCAAAGCCTTCGTCGGTTATAATGCAGTCGGCAGCAGTGTCGATATAGCGGCGGTTTTCTTCTTTGGCAATAGGTAGCGAAGAAAGGCTGTCGGTTTTAAGAGGAACTTCTTTTTCGGTATAATCGTAAAATTTAGTGCCAGTAAGACCTGTGATCCCGATTTTTGCAATGTCGCTAACGTTAAAGTAGGTGTGAAGGGCATCGGAAACCACAAATGTTTCTGAGCCGGTATTGGTATAGCTCAGCGTAACATCAATTTTAGAGCCTACGATAACAGTGAATTCAGCAGAAAAATCGAATGACCAGTATTTTTTGCTTGCGTCGGAGCTTTGAAGACCTAAACGAATTTGAGTTTCGCCGCTTGCAAGGCTTATTACTTCTTTTACATTCCATGTGAGTAAACGTCCAAAACCATGTTGGGGTTTAGTACTGTCGGTGGCGTGAGGGCCAAACCAGGGAAAACATACGGGAATACCACCACGAATTGGCTTTCCTGCTTCGAAATCGCTAACTTCGCTCATCCAGAAAACATCTTGTTGACCTTTGGGCTGATAACTGATTACGTGTGCTCCATAAAGTGAAATAACTACATGAGCATATTGATTGTCGATTTTTACCATGGGTAACTCGCCCTTACCGCTGAAAAAACTAACGCCGGAGATGGCGAATTTTTCGTTTAATTCGTTAATTGTCATTATAGTATTGTTTATAGTAAAAAGTTGAATATTTTATAAAATGATCTAATCAATCATTAAACGACAAATATATCAATTTCGACGTATATTTTGTGGAGTATCTCCCAGGTAACTGGGGCTATTTTGGTTTAACCTGGTAATTGTTAGCTCTAAAGGTTTAAACAATACGGCAGTGCTTAGTATCACTGAATACAGGGTTGGACGTGCGATATTTCTCAAGAAGACTGGCTTCTGGAGTATCGTTTTTGAAGAAAAAGGGCGGCTTTGGGTTCGTCCCTGAGGAAGAACCCTTCATTATGGCTACCGTTAAATAAGTATCTAAATTAAAACCGGGCTAAGGAGGTGCGTTGTTGAAAATAACTATGCCCTGTCTATTTTAACATTAATTGCATTGGGACCTTTAAGTCCTTTTACAACTTCGAAGGTTACTTTATTGTTTTCTTTTATAGCTTCTTCCAATCCGTTTATATGAACAAAAATATCTTCATGGGTTGTGCTATCCTTAATAAAGCCAAAACCTTTCGATTCGTTAAAAAAGGTAACGATACCTTTACGTACGGTTTCGTTAATGTCTGGTTCTGTATTTTTGGGTACAGCGATTAAAATATCTTCGGCTTTAATAACCTGTCTTTGGGATAAATCGGGAGGAGTGGAAGTAATCTGTCCAAATTCATCTACGTAGGCAATCATATCATCTAAGCTATTGCCATCGCGGCCTTCCTTACGTTCGAGCCTTTTTTGCTCTTTTTCTTTACGCTTTTTCTCTTTTTTAATTCGTACTTCTTTTTTACCAAATGTTTCCCGTGCTCTGCCCATATTATCCTTTTAGGTTATTATTTCAATAAAACAACTGTTCCGTACAAATTTGGCACATTAAGTAAATGTCCGTTTGAACGGGTTTTGCACAAAAGTACATTAAATCTTTGCCATTTCGTAATTTATTATTTTTTAAGGCAGTATAATCGCATCAAAAAATAGAGAAACAAGTAAGTAATGTATTTCAGTCTTTTCTTATTCTATGGAAAAACTGTAACTATAAAAATTTTCTAACAAATGATAGGATATCATATTCGGATTAAAGGATAAACCCGGGAAATGGTTGTTTTTCCTACAATTCTTATTAAAGCAGGAATAATTTCTATAAGAAAAACGATAATTCTAATAAGAATAAGGGTAATGCCAATTAGGAAAATAGAAATTCAAATTGGAATAGAAGCAATTCTTATTTAAAAAATAGAAATATCAGTAAGAATAAAGATAATTTCAATTAAAACAGGAATAATTCCTATTGAAAAAGTAAGAATTCTAATAGGATTAAGGATAATCTCAATTAGAAAAACGATAATTCTAATTGAAATAGAGACAATAGCTATTAAAAGAAGTAGAATTCCAATTTGAACAAGGACAATCCCAATTGGAACAAGAGTAATTCCAATTAGAACAGAAACAATTCCAATTAGAACAGAAACAATTCCTAATGGAGTAGGAGCAGTTCCAATAGGAACAGGGATAATTCTAATTGAAACAGAAACAATTCCAATTAGCACAGGGATTATTCCTGTTAGAATTGAAATAAATGGAAGGAAAACAGAAGGAATCACTGCTGGAACAGGACCAATTTCTTTTAAAAAGATGAATAACCCACGACGTTTTCAATGGTCTTTTACTCCTCCCGGCGATTCTCCGTAAAAATGCCTTACTTTGCGAAAAAATAAAGAGCAAATTATGAAAGGTCAAAACAGGAGCGATGTAAAACCCGGTAAGGTGGTAGGTATCATTACCGACGAGAATCAAATAACAGGCATTATTACCGAAGGTGTGGTTGCCGAAATCATTACCAAAAGTCTTTATCATCCACATGGCATTAAAGTACGCCTTGCTACCGGCGAAATTGGTCGTGTGAAAACTGTTAAACCTGGCGCGGCTTAAGCAAAAATTATTATCCAATATAATTTTGCATATAAAGCAACAGGTGTGCATGCCTTATAAATGTGCGCAAGCCGAGAATCAGTAATAAAGGATAATAATCAATACTCAATTATCAATTACTTAACTACCTTTGCCAGCGAAAAATAATAAAGAATAAATTTGAAAACGTTCTCTGAATTAGGAGTTTCCGACACTTTTGTAAAAGCACTGAAGGAAAACAACATTACCACACCCACCGAAATACAAGTAAAATCGATTCCGTTTTTACTCGAAAAAGGAACCGATTTTATTGGACAGGCACAAACCGGCACAGGTAAAACTGCGGCTTTTGGCCTTCCGCTCTTACAAGCCATTAACCCTGACAGTACCTCCGTTCAGGCATTAATTCTTTCGCCTACACGCGAACTGGGTCAGCAAATAGCCAAACAACTGTTTCGGTTTACCAAATATGTTCCCAAAAAGATATTTGTAGAGTCGGTTTATGGCGGAGCTTATATCGAAGATCAAATACGGGCTTTGAAACGTCCTACGCATATTGTGGTGGCAACTCCCGGTCGTTTGCTCGACTTACTGGAGCGAAAAGCGCTTAACATAGGCAGTGTTAAAACCATTGTGCTTGACGAAGCCGACGAAATGCTGAGCATGGGCTTTAAAAAAGAGCTCGACGCTATTCTCAGTCAAACTCACGGTAAACGCAACACTTGGTTGTTTTCGGCTACCATGCCTCCCGAAATTAAAGCCATTATTAAAACATACATGTCGCCAACAGCTCACCGAATTGATTCGGAAAGGCTAAACGTGATTAATAAGAAAATTGAACACCAGTTTGTGGTGTGCGATCCGGAAGAGAAAACAGACATCCTGTTACACTTTCTGAAAACGCAGGGAGCAAACCGCGGAATCGTTTTTTGTCGTACCAAAGCCGGAGCACAAACACTGGCGCAACAATTAGTCGAAAAAAATATTGCTGCTGATGCTATTCATGGCGATTTAATGCAAAAAGAACGCGACAAAGTAATGCGCGCTTTTAAGAACAAGAAACTGAAAATACTTATCGCTACTGATATAGCTGCCCGAGGTATTGATGTTGAAAATCTTTCGTACGTGGTACATTATCAACTTCCGGAAAAAACGGAATATTATACTCACCGCAGCGGACGTACAGCCAGAGCAGGGAACAGCGGACTTTCGTTAAGCTTTATTCATCAAACGGAATTGGCTGGTTTAAAAGGCATGGCCCGCGATCTGGGTTTTTCGCTGAAAGAAGTTCACCGGTAGATAAACTATTGATTGACGATTCAATGAGCTCGAGCATCGGCTTCGAATCAAAAACTTAATTTATCAACATTGATTGAGATATATACCGACGGGAGTTGCGATACCTTGCACAGAAACGGAGCTTGGGTGTCGATTCTATTGTTTGCCGGCGGAAGAATCGTACTTACAGGCGAAGAAGAAAACACCACCCATAACCGAATGGAACTGCAGGCGGTAATCGCATCCGTTAACTTTATAGACGAAAAACGACCCGGGGCGGAACTGATCGTATATACCGATAGTCAGTATGTATGCGGCATTACGGAACGAAAGGAAAAGTTAAAACAAAAGCGCTTCCTGACCAGTAAAGGAAGCTTGATTCAAAATGTAGATCTGGTACAGACTTTAATCCGGCAAATTGAAACGCACAACATTCGGTTTGTCAAGGTAAAAGCACACCAGCAAATAGATACAGAAGCTTCATTATATAATAATCAGGCCGACAGGTTATCCCGTAAAATGGTAAGAAATAAGGATAAATCCTCCGCCTCTTTGGGGGTATAAATTATTACCCCAACAACTGTTTGAACGATGGAAAACAATGACCCTTTTATGTCCGCTCCCGATAATTTACCGGGCTTAAACGATGTTGACAATCCGGCAATACAAGAAGACCGCGAAGCTTTGCTCAACAGCTTTTTAGGACGACTTGCGGCTAACGAGGAGTCATTTAATACGGAACTATCACCTGTTACCAACGATTCGCTCGAAACGTTAAGTATTGAGGATTATCCGGCATTGCCTGTTCCGACCCATTTGGAAAAAAAACTGGCCGAATTGCAACGGATTACTTCGTCTATCGAAATGAAGGAAACCGTTATAAACTCTATTGACAAGAGTAATTATTCAAAATATAAGGTAAACTACGGGGCCGTGCTTAACCCGGCACAATTGGCAGCCGTTGTTGTTACCGATAAACCTGTGCTGGTGATTGCCGGTGCCGGAAGCGGAAAGACGAGAGTTATTGTTCACCGTGTTTCGTATTTAATTGAGAAAGGAGTGGAGCCCGAAGCCATCCTTTTGCTGACTTTCACCCGAAAGGCTTCTAAAGAAATGCTCGACAGGGTTGCAACACTGCTGCACGATAAGAAGGTAGGCAATGTTTCGGGCGGAACGTTCCATTCGTTTGCCAATCATGTCCTGCGTAAATACGCTAACCTCATTAACTTACCCACAAATTTCACCATTATAGATACGGCCGACAGCGAAGATGTCATTGATTTGATTCGCACAGAGCTAAAATTCAACATCAAGGATAAACGTTTCCCGAGAAAAGGCCGTCTGCAGGAGATCATTTCTTATTCGCGCAACATCCAATGTTCCATCCGCGATATTGTTGAAAAAGATTACACCGGGCTAATCGATTTCATCCCCGACATTGAGCTGATCTTGGCCGGTTATACGCGTTACAAACAAATGAGCCGCATCCTCGACTTCGACGACCTGATGGAGGTGCTAAACAACTCGCTCAAGAAATACCCGCGGTTCAGAGACATCATGCAAAACGCCTTTCAGTACATCATGGTGGACGAATTTCAGGATACCAATGCCGTACAGAACGAAATAGTGCAGCAACTCGCCGGCAAACATCGCCGCATCATGGTGGTGGGCGACGATTCGCAAAGTATTTATGCTTTCCGCGGCGCCGACTACGAAAATATTCTTCGGTTCCCACAGGTTTATCCCGATTGCGTTGTGATAAAGATCGAGGAGAACTACCGAAGCAACCAAAATATTCTGGATTTCACCAACAACATCATCACAAATGCCAAAATAGGCTATAAAAAGAAGTTGTTCACACAGATTAAGAACCAGCACATACCGGTATTGCACCGGGTTTACGGTCAGGACGACGAAGCGGTGTTTATCGTGGACCGCATCTGTGAGCTTATTGAGCAAGGCATTTCGTTAAGCCAGATTGCCGTGCTTAACCGCGCCGACTGGCACAATAAATTCATTCAGCTCGAACTCAGCAAGCGCAACATTCCGTATGTTGTGGTGGGCGGTTTCAAGTTTAACGAGCGGATGCACGTGAAAGACATCGTGGCGTTTCTTCGGCTGACGTTTAACCCGTCGGATGCCGTCTCGTGGCACCGTGTACTGAAATATATCGGTGGGATAGGACAGGTGACGGCAACCACGCTTATCGGCACCATACAACAATCGGACGATTATTTCTCGTTCGAAGCTTTCCGTCAACGGAAATTTTATAACGAATTATTCGCAATGGGTACAATGCTTTCGAAAGCGAGCAAACCCGAATATAACCTCACACAAAAGATAGAGATCATCCGCAATTACTACGCCCCGATACTAAAATCGCGCGAAGACGATTACCTCGACCGGATGCAGGATGTTGATGTTTTGATAGAACTTTCGAAGAAATACGAAACGCTGGATAAATTCCTGTCCGATTTCGCCCTCGACCCGCCTTCCAAACGCATTGCCGACCAGACAACACCTTTAATTAACGAAGGCGAAGAGAAAGGGAAGATAACAATAAGCACGGTACATTCGGCCAAGGGATTGGAATGGTATGCGGTGTTTGTGCCCCATTCACTCGAAGGACTTTTCCCGTCCAACCGCGCCAAAAACATTGAAGAGATGGAAGAAGAACGCCGGTTATTCTACGTAGCCTGCAGCCGGGCCAAAGAAGAACTGTATATTACCATGCCCCGCAATGTGTACAGCTACGACGCCTTCTTCCATAAGCCATCGCGGTTTCTGGCCGAAGTTGAAAAAGGAAAATATGTGCTGGGGGAATAGATTTCTACCCAAAACGGTCAATTTTTTCGCAAAGGAGTAGTTCGGAAAATCAGAATATGATTGTAATTTCAATCATATTAAGGAATTTTTTAAATCGAAGCAGCTCGCGCTTGTTTGTAACGAGCGCGTTTTTTCAGGTCTCGAAATATCTTAAGCCTCGAAATTAAAAAAATCCTGTCGTTATCGTAAGATGAAGGGCTTACATGGCCTGCTTTTATTCACAAAAATGTATGAAACTTACTAAATGCAATTCGATAATCTTTAATTATTGGATTGATAAATACTATTCATAAGCTTTCGTTTATTTTCTATTTATTATTTGTTCTTTCGTTTATTTGTTTCTAATTTTGTTTTCGATAAAAATAAAAACACAATGATGATGCAAAACGAAATAAAAGAATTGCAATTACAGGCGGAGAAAATCAGGAAACGAGTAGTTGAGATTGTTTATTCTTCGAAATCGGGTCACATTGGAGGGTCTCTCTCTTCGGTAGAAATTGAAACAGCTTTATATTTTCATGTTATGAATATCGATCCCAAGAATCCGGCAAAGGACGACAGGGACCGCTTTATTCTGAGCAAAGGGCACAGCGTTGAAGCTTTATATTCGGTACTTGCCGCATCAGGCTTTATCGACGATGAATTACTGAATACTTATGGGCATTTTAACACCAAACTTGCCGGACATCCTACCAAAAAAGTTCCGGGAGTAGAACTTAATAGCGGAGCTTTGGGGCATGGATTGTCGGTTGGAGTTGGCTTAGCCATTGCTGCTAAAATGGATAAAAAGTCCGTTCGTACCTATGTTTTAATGGGCGACGGCGAACAGGGCGAAGGTTCTATTTATGAGGCCGCCATGTCTGCCAGTCACTATAAGCTCGATAACCTGGTCGCTATCATCGACAGAAATGAACTTCAAATTAGCGGGAGAACTGAGAATGTAATGTCGCTTGAGCCGATGCGTGGCCGTTGGGAAGCTTTCGGCTGGGAAGTTTTCGACATCGAAGGCAACGATATGGAATCCGTTGTAACAACCTTCGACAATATGAATCATGGCAATGCTAAACCAAAACTTATCATTGCCCATACTACCAAGGGCTGCGGCATATCGTTTATGGAGAAAATAGCCAAATGGCATCATGGCGTACCCAACGAAGAACAATTTAACGAGGCTGTTGCCGAAATTAATGACAGAATTAAAAGCTTGAACGAGGAATAATATGAGCGCAGAAAATACAAATACAATCCCTTGCCGGAAGATGTTCACCGATACCTTGGTGGAACTGGCAAGACTCGATAGAGATATTGTGGCAGTGACCACCGATGCCCGGGGTTCGGTAACTTTAGACTCATTCGCAAAAGAACTTCCCGAACAATTTGTTGAATTGGGAATTGCAGAACAAAACGCAGTAGGAGTAGGGGCTGGTCTGGCCTCGGCAGGTAAAAAACCATTTGTGTGTGGTCCTGCCTGTTTTTACGTTGCACGCAGTTTGGAGCAGGTTAAAGTAGATGTTGCTTACTCCGGAAATCCAGTTAAAATACTGGGTGTTAGTGGTGGTGTTAGTTACGGAGCCTTAGGGTTTTCTCACCATAGCTTGCATGATATTGCTGTATTGAGAACATTCCCAGGAATGCATATCGTTTTACCGTGCGATATTTACGAAACTAAAAAACTTGTTCAGGAACTGGTCAATTATCCCTTTCCGGTTTATATCCGCGTAGGGCGCAATGCTGTTCCCAATGTTTACGAAAACGAAAATATCGAATATAAAATAGGTAAAGCAAATCTTTTATTAGAAGGTAACGATCTTACAATTATCGGTACCGGCGAAATGGTCTACCACTGTTTGCAAGCCGGGAAAAAATTACATGCACAAGGCATTAAAGCCCGGGTAATCGATATGCACACGTTAAAACCTTTTGATAAGGAGATTGTGGAGAAGGCAGCCCGTGAAACTGGTCGTATTATTACTGTTGAGGAACATAGTATATTCGGGGGATTAGGCAGTGCGGTAACCGAAATCGTATCGCAGGTTAATCCTGTTCCTGTTCGTATTCTGGGTATTCCGGACGAATATGCGGTACATGGCACACCTTTGCAGATATTCCATCATTATGGTATTGATAGTGACGGAATATTTGAAACAGCATTGAAATTTATTTGATGAATGATTTTTATTTTTCATGACTATGGATGGCGGGCGAACCTTTAGGGGAATCCGCTCGCTATACCATTTTTTAGATGAATTTATCTTTCTATTTGTTTCGTTGTAACTTTTGTTTATTTTCGTATTTGTTACTACAAGCATACAAACACTAACGTACAAATGAATTACACACTTGCCCTTGACCAAAGCACTTCGGCTACGAAGGCTATGTTATTCGATGAAAATGCTACATTGATTGCCCGTATATCCGTTGATCACAAACAATATTATCCGCAACCGGGATGGGTTGAACACGATCCCGAAGAAATTCTCCGCAACACCTATAAATCCGTAGAACTTTTATTGGCTAAAAGCCCAATTGCTCCGGCTGATATAACTTCGGTAGCAATTACAAATCAGCGTGAAACCGTTGTTGTATGGGACAAGCGCACCGGGAAACCGGTTTATAATGCCGTGGTATGGCAGTGTAACCGTGGAACTAAAATTTGTGAAGACCTGAAAGCTCAGGGCTACGAATCGTTGGTTACCGAAAAAACCGGATTAATCATTAATCCTTATTTTTCAGCCAGTGGCGTCAAATGGATTCTGGATAATGTAAAAGGTGCAGCCGAAGCAGCCCGTGAAGGCCATCTGTTATTAGGAACTATGGATAGCTGGCTGATTTGGAATCTCACTTCTGGAAAGGTTCACGCCACAGACTATACCAATGCCTCACGTACCCTTCTTTTTAATATACATACGCTAAATTGGGATAGTGAACTACTAGACCTCTTTACCATACCGACCTCAATGACTCCCCAGGCTTTACCCTGCGATGGACAATACGGAACGACCTCCATGAATGGCTTATTGCCCGAAATTCCTATTGCTGGTGTATTAGGTGATTCGCACGGAGCTCTTGCCGGTCAAATGTGTTTTGAATCCGGAATGGGAAAGGCAACTTATGGTACAGGCTCGTCTATTATGGTAAATATTGGCGAAAAAGCATTGCCAGCACCACGCGGACTGGTTACTTCGGTAGGTTTTGCCGCTAAAGGAAAAGTTTATTATGCATTCGAAGGAAATATTCATTGTACCGGTGCCACCATTAAATGGATGCAGGACGAATTGCAGCTTATTCAGTCTGCCGCCGAAACGGAAGCCTTGGCAACGTCGGTAAAAGGTACCGATGGCGTTTACTTTGTGCCTGCCTTTGCCGGACTTGGTGCTCCATGGTGGGATAACGATGCCAAAGCCCTCATTTGTGGTATGAACCGCGGAACTACCAAAGCTCATATCGTTAGGGCTGCACTCGAATCAATAGCTTATCAGGTAAAAGATTTGATGGCGCTGATTGAAGAATCCGGTGTTGAACTGCGCGAATTGCGTGTCGATGGCGGCCCGGTTAAAAATAAATTCCTGATGCAGTTTCAGTCGGATATTCTGCAAGCCAAAATAAACCGTAGTCCGATCGAAGAAGCTTCGGCTCTTGGAGCTGTGTTAATGAATGGTTTTGCCATGAAACGTTTGGTTGAACTTAACGATGCTGCCAAGCTCCGTACCAATAATGATTATATCGTACCTGAAATGCCCGAAAATCAGGTAAAAGCCCTTTACGGGGAATGGAAAAAAGCCGTGCAACGCACGCTTATGAAGTAAATAGATGTTAGATGCCGGTATTGGGTTTTGGGGACTGGCCCCAAGCTTCCCCAATTCCTGATACCATTTTCTAATTTTCAGGATAAATAACATTCTCAACCAGATTAACACTTAAAAACACAATCAAAATGGCTTATAAACAAAAACTCACCTTTGGTCTTATAGTAGGGACGAGGGACATTTTTAGCTCAAAACTTGGAATTGAGGCCCGAGAAATTTTAATCCGCAAAATGGAAAAATTGGGTCATAATTACGTAATTCTTCCTGCTTCGGAAACCGTTAGCGGAAGCATTGACGGACTTAGCGATGCTAAAAAATGTGCTAAATTATTCAGCGATAATCGCGATGTTATTGATGGTATCATTGTAGTGCTGCCCAACTTCAGTAACGAATTAGGAATTGTTAATGCCATCAACATGGCCAAACTTAACGTACCTATTTTAGTACAAGCTTGCGACGATGACAACGATAAAGTTGATGTTTACAGCCGTCGCGACGCTTTTTGCGGAAAAATTTCGGTTTGCAACAATTTTTACCAATATGGTATAAGCTTTACCGATACAACATATCATACGTATCCGTTAGACAGTGAACTGTTTGATAAGGATGTTACAAAATTTGCATCGGTTTGCCGTGTAGTTAACGGTTTAAGAAATGCCCGTATCGGAGCTATCGGAGCTCGTCCGGCTGGTTTCCAAACTGTTCGTGCCAGCGAAAAGATTTTGCAGGCGTCGGGTATTACCGTGATTCCCGTTGACCTTTCTGAAATTATTGGAGCTGCTAATAAAATTGATGCCAATGCAGCTGAAATCAAAACCAAACTTGCCGAGATCAAGAACTATGGTAAAATTGCTTCTCATGTAAAAGAAGAAAAAATCATTCGTCAGGCTAAATTTGGTGTAGCTGTAGAAAATTGGCTTCAAGCCAACGAAATCGATGCAAGCACCATCGAATGCTGGGATTCGTTGCAGCATAACTATGGTTGCGCTTCGTGCCTTACCATGAGTATGTTGGGCGAAAAATTAATGCCAAGTGCCTGTGAAGTTGATATTGCTGGTTCTGTTTCGATGTATGCATTATTGCTGGCATCGGGTAATGCACCTGCTTTACTCGACTGGAACAACAACTTTGCACAGGACCGCAATAAATGTGTTTGTACACACTGCAGCAACTATCCGAAAAGCTTCATGAAAACTGAACCTACCATTGGTTCGCTCGACGTTTTAGGAACCGTTTTAGGTCAGGAAGATACCTTTGGAGCTGTAAAAGGCCCGGTTGCTCCAGGCGATTTTACTTATTTCCGTATTTCAACCGACGATCCAAAAGGAATCATTAAATCATATCTTGGTGAAGGGCAGTTTACAGCCGATCCTTATGGAATGGATGGCGGTATTGCTGTTACTCAGGTAAATAACCTTCAACAACTGCTTAAATACATTTGCAAGAACGGATACGAACACCACGTAGCCATGACTCGTGGCGGAGTGGCGGATATTCTCGAAGAGGCTGTTGATAACTACCTCGGCTGGAACCTCTATAAACATAGCTAAACATAAAAGAACCTAAAAAAGACCTTCCAGTGTCGCCTGACCTGGAAGTGCCATTTTTTAGACATCTCATTGATTGCTAATTATAACTATACCTTTTTAACATTTAACCACATTAGCTATGATACTGGTTCATAATTACGTATTGGCAGTTATCTGCCTTATTTTTTCAATGATCTGTTGGGGATCGTGGGCAAATACCCAAAAAATGGCAGCTAAGAACTGGCGTTTCGAGCTGTTCTATTGGGATTTTGTTGTTGGACTCTTAATAACAGCGGTAGTAGCTGCTTTTACTGCAGGTAGCATGGGCTCCGAAGGTCGTACTTTCTTACAGGATATTGCCCAGGCCGATTCTTCAAGTATCATGTATGCCATGCTTGGCGGTATTGTCTGGAATCTGGGAACGCTTCTTTTGGTAGCAGCCATGGCCGTGGCAGGTATGGCAGTTGGCTTTCCTATTGGTGGGGGTATTGCCTGGATTTTGGGAATTGTTTTCAATTTTATTCTGGTGGTGCTCGATAAAGGTAAACCCGAAGGTAATACAACTATGCTATTCATCGGAGTAGCCATTATTATTGCAGCCATCTATTTTAGTATGCTGGCATATAAACGATTGACTCAGGAACAAAAAAAGCCTTCGTCTAAAGGATTGTTGCTCTCTCTCTTTGCCGGTTTAACTATTGCTTTCTTTTACGGATTAGTTGTTAAATCGCTCGACAACACTTTTGTTGCTGGTGGTTCCGGTACATTGACACCCTTCTCCGGAGTTTTCTTCTTTACCATTGGCGCTGTTATTAGCACCCCGGTATTTAATCTTTTTGTAATGCGTTACCCGGTTCAGGGCGAACGTCTTAGAATGAAAGATTATTTTAAAGGAGATTTCTTCACCCACCTTACCGGAGTTATCGGCGGTATAATATGGATGGCCGGTATGGTTATCAGCTTTATGTCTGCCGGAGCTACCAATCCTGCAATTTCGTATGCTCTAAGCAACGGGGCTCCGGTTGTGGCCATGGTTTGGGGTGTATTTGTTTGGAAAGAATTTAAAGGGGCCCCACAGAGTACAAACAAGCTTTTGGCTGCCATGTTCTCGCTTTTTGTTATCGGATTGGTCTTAATTACATTATCGAATTCATAATTTTTATTTCTAAACTACTACATTTTGTATTTCCCCGGCATTTAAGCAATGCCGGGGTTTTCTTTAAAAATGAACCTCATTTTAACTTCAAAATAAAACAATTATGGATCGCAAACCAGTAATAGGATTAGTGATGAAATCCCTTCAGGCCGAATTTTTCCAGGAAATGAAAAAAGGAGCTCTCAAATTCGCCCAAAAACAAAATAGTTTTGAATTAATTACTGTCGGGACTTCCAGTCAAACAGAAATAGATTTGCAGATAGAACTTATCGAATCGCTAATAAGCCAAAAAGTAGATGCACTGGTGGTTGTGCCAATCGATTCCAAAGCCTTGGTTCCGGTGGTTGTAAAAGCCGTAAAAGCAGGTATCAAAGTAATCAATATCGACATCAGGCTTGATGAAGATCTTTTAAAACAAGATCAGGTAGAGCTTACCTATGTAGGACCCGACAATGAAACTGCCTCCAAAATGGTTGGAGATGTACTTGCCCGCAAACTAAATAAAAATGCGAAAGTAATTTTAATTGAAGGTCTTCAGGTTGCAGAAAATGCACAACAGCGCAAACAAGGCTTTTTACAATCCATTGCCGAAAATCATCTTTGTTTGGTCGCTTCTGATGCCGCCGATTGGGAAACCAATAAAGCCGAACAGGTATTCTCAAGGTTATTTGCACTGTATCCCGACATCGATGGCGTAATGTGCAGCAACGATGCCATGGCTATTGGAGTTATCAATGTTTTGGAACAAAAAGGAAAAGCCGGAAAAATTCAGGTTGTTGGTTTCGATAACGACGCATCTGTTCAGCCTTTATTAAAATCAGGAGCAATGCTGGCTACTATTGATGCCTTTGGTTCCCAGATGGCCGTTCAGGGTATCGAGTATGCAATAAAAGTATTAAACGGCATGGAAAACAAAGGCTCATACAGCACAGATTTTAAACTGATTCAATAAATTGGCTGATATTTTTAAAAATAAAGCCTATGCTTCAAAGCTGAATGACAGACTTCTATTTTGTAAATAAACCACTATCTTTGTGGCTTGAATTTAAATAAGTAGTCAAATTAATAAACAAATATGTCTTTTCAATTAAACCGGGTAGAAGAAGCCATTGAAGATATCCGACAAGGTAAAATAGTTTTAGTTTTTGATGATGTAGCCCGCGAAAATGAAGGCGATTTTATTGCTGCTGCAGAATTGGTTACACCGGAAATCATCAACTTTATGGCGAAATACGGCCGGGGACTTATTTGTGTTGCTGTAACCGAAAAACGGTGTAAAGAACTATCACTCGAAAGGATGGTGAAAAGCAATACCGCCCTGATGACTACCAATTTTACGGTGTCTGTCGATTTAATCGGTCATGGCTGTACCACAGGCATATCAGCATCCGATAGGGCTAAAACGGTTAAAGCTCTTGCCGACAAAAATACAAAACCCGAAGATTTGGGCCGCCCGGGACATATCTTTCCGCTTATTGCACACCCTGACGGCGTAATGGGGCGCGATGGTCATACTGAAGCCTCTGTGGATTTACCTTTATTAGCCGGATTGACTCCCGCCGGAGTTTTGGTAGAAGTAATGAATGATGATGGAACAATGGCCCGTTTGGACGATTTAGTAAAAGTGGCAGAATTACATTCTATTAAACTAATATCAATTAGTCAACTCACCAAGTACAGACAAGAACATAAACTATAGAAAATATGCTCCCTAATCAACGACGCGATAAGATTCTTGAGTTAATCCGGGAAGACGGCCATGCCAAAGTCATGGATTTAAGCCGGATTTTTAAAGTTACCGAGGTGACCATTCGTCAGGATTTAGAACGCCTCGAAAAAGACGGTTTTGTCAATCGTGAACACGGTGGGGCGTATCTCAAAAATATTGATCTGAACGTTCGCAACTTCAGCTTGCAGAACCAGGAAAATTTGGCCGAAAAAGTGGCTATTGCCCATAAGGCAGTCGAGTTCATTCTGGATGGAGATACAATTATTCTTGATTCAGGATCTACAACTACTGAGATTGCAAAGCTGATTAGTGGATACAGAAATCTTACAGTCATTACCAATGCACTGAATATCGCCTTAATACTGGGAGCTCAGGCTGGAATCAATGTAATTGTAACCGGAGGCGAGTTTAAAGCGCCAACACTTTCACTCACTGGCCAAAAAGCTGCCGATTTTTTCCAGAATCTGCACGTCGATAAATTGTTTTTGGCTACAGCAGGAATAGCCTTAAAATCAGGACTTACCTATCCTGGAATTAGTGATATATGCGTAAAAAGAGCTATGATTGAATCAGCCAATGAAATCTATTTGGTTGCCGATTCTACTAAAATTGGCAAGAACTCATTTGCTAGTCTGGGAGCACTATCGTTGATAAACTACCTGATTACCGATTCTAAAATCAAATCCGAGGATATTGAATGGTTAAAGAATTACGATGTTCAATTTGTAATCGCCGAATAGATATACCTGTAAACTATATAGAACTATTCGCGCAATAAATATTACATTGTAGTTAATTCAATTACGGTAATTTCGGGATCCATACCAACCCTTCCTGGATAACCAATATATCCAAGCCCCCGGTTTACATATAAAAACTGCTTATTTTCACGATAAAGCCCAGCCCATCGTGGAAATTTATATTGAGCAGGACTCCATCGGAATCCGTCAAAATGAATTCCGAACTGCATTCCATGAGTATGCCCTGAAAGCGTTAGATCCACATCGGTTTTGCCCATAATTTTTGCTTCCCAGTGGTTAGGATCGTGAGATAGAAGGATTTTAAAAGGAATATCCAATACATTTTTTGATGCTTTTTCATAGTCTGCATATTGAGGAAAAGGCGGATGTCCCCAATTTTCAACTCCGATAATAGCTAAACGTTGTCCATCTTTTTCTAAAATAGAAGACTGATTGTTAAGTAATTGAAATCCTAGTTTAGCTTGAGCATCTTTTATCTTTTGGAGGTTTTCGGCCTTATCTCGTTCCGATGTCCAATGATAGTAATTTCCGTAATCATGATTCCCAAGGATTGAATATTTTCCTGTTTTAGCCTTCATCTTCGCGAGAATAGGTAGCCAACCTTCCAGTTCATCGTAAAAATTATTAACTAAATCGCCTGTAAAAAAAATAATATCAGGATTTTGTGAATTAATCATATCAATAGCCTCGGCAACACGCGATTTAAAACCATTAAAACTCCCGATATGAATATCCGATATTTGAACAATCCGTAAGCCGTTAAAAGCCTCTGGCAAATTAGGAAAGGCTAATTTGACCCTGTCAATCTTGAAGTTAAACCGCCCCTTTGCAATTCCCCACGCAAACGAGGCAAAAGGTACAGAAGCCAGTATTAAACCGGTTTTTGAAAGAAATGTTGATCGGCTGATGTTTTTTCCACGGTTTAATAAAACATTTTTAGGTTTTCGGAGTTTTTTAATTGTCCACACACAACCAAAGATAATATCTTCGATAAGATGGAATATAACAAACAGAATTTTAGGCATATAAATCACTACGAAAGCGCCAAATAAATAATAATACCAGTTAAAAACGGCTACATTACGGGTGGTTGAGCGGAATGAATAACCGCCAAATACGCACAGGAGCATTATTCCGGTAACAATCCAGAAAATCGAATAGATAATTTTTTTTGTTCGGGACGAACTATTGGATAACAATAACTTTATTCCTTTAAATGTATAAATATCAATGAAAAGGATTATGGCAAAGATGATTAGAAATATCATATTATAAATTTTATTAATCAGTAAAACAACACTATTTACTTTAAAGTCCGTAATATCGGGCTGACAAGCTTTAAAAGTCATTCAATTTACTATTTTTACGTCTTATAAAACCCAAAAAAGTTGTAAAATTTGAGTGCTTGCTAAATTCAGGCAAGGCTCTTTATTTCTTAACTAAAAAATTAAATTATGAGATCGAAAAGTTTATTGGTTGCATGCTTCATTTTATGTAGCATTAGTACTTTTTCGCAAGTTAAATTCGGAATCAGGGCGGGGATTAGCTCTTCGTCAATTAAGGCCAGTGATGTTACTCAGGGCAATTATACGATTAGTACGTTGTCTAATACCAAAGTTGGCTTTCATGGAGGGTTGTTTGCACAAATATCGATGTTAGGAGTAGGCCTTCAGCCTGAATTACTGTTGTCTTCTACCGGAGGCGAAGTTGAAATAAAAAGTGCTACTACGTCAACAATTTCTACACAAAAGTTTACCAAACTCGATATTCCTGTTCTTCTTTTTAAGAGATTTGGTCCGGCACGTATTGAAGTTGGACCGGTTGCCAGTATTGTTTTGAGTAAACCTTCGGATGTACTGAATGTTTCCGGAACCAATATTCAAAATGAATATAACAGCGCCACCTTTGGCTATCAGGCTGGGTTAGGGCTCGATATTCTTAAATTTGCTTTTGATCTGAAATACGAAGGGAATCTCAGCAAACTGGGCAGTTCGGTAAATATTGGCGGACAATCATATAATTTTGATTCGCGTAACCATCAGATAATCTTTAGTGTTGGTTACTTTTTCTAAATAGAAATGGGCATCGTAATAGAAACGATGCCCATTTCTATTTCATAATAAGCTTTAGTATCCTTGCCAGCTCTTTTGCATCCACTTCATCAAACGAATTGTAGTCTTTACTATCTATATCCAGAACGCCAATTAGGTTCCCCGTCGTATCATATAGGGGAACCACTACTTCCGATTTTGAACGGGAATCACAGGCAATATGCCCCGGAAACTGATGAACATCAGGAACTACAATTGCTTCCTTCTGATTAATGGCTGCCCAGCAAACACCTTTATCTTTAGCTAATTCCTGACAAGCTACGGGTCCCTGATAGGGCCCAACTAGCAATCTACCATCGTTAAGCAGATAAAATCCGATCCAAAAGAAACACTCCATCTTATGATGTAAAACGGCAATTACGGTTGCCATACGCGAAATCGGGTTGTCGCTTTTAGGAACAAGTTCTTCTAATTGTCTATAAATACGGCTATAGCGGCCTTGTTTTTTATTTTCGTCCATCGTTTTAAACATTTTTCGAATTAACATATTTTAAACCAAAGCCCAATAAAGGTTTAACTAAAATTTTAAGATTAAAACTACCAGTAAAACAATATTGTATTACTTTTGCCAACCGTAATTTAGAGGAATAATGGATTTCAATCAGGAAATAAAAAGACGTAGAACATTTGCGATTATCAGCCACCCCGATGCCGGGAAAACTACCTTAACAGAAAAACTTTTGTTATTTGGTGGAGCTATTCATGTGGCCGGAGCTGTTAAATCGAACAAAATTAAAAAAACGGCTACTTCCGACTTCATGGAAATCGAAAAGCAACGAGGAATTTCCGTGGCTACTTCGGTAATGGGGTTTGAATATAAAGACGTAAAAATTAATATTCTTGATACGCCGGGTCACCAGGATTTTGCCGAGGATACCTATCGTACGCTTACAGCTGTTGACAGTGTTATTATTGTAGTTGACTGCGCTAAAGGGGTTGAAGCTCAAACTCGTAAGTTAATGGAAGTTTGCCGTATGCGTAATACGCCGGTAATGGTTTTCATTAATAAGCTCGACCGCAATGGTAAAGACCCATTTGACCTTCTCGATGAGATTGAAGATGAACTTAAAATAAAAGTCCGTCCGTTAGCTTGGCCTATTAGTATGGGTACAACCTTTAAGGGAGTTTACAATCTTTATGAACGTAATCTTCAGCTTTTTACCGAAGTTGAAAAACAAACTATCGGCGATTCTGTTGAAATTAAAGATATAAACAGCGGTGAACTCGAAAATTATGTAGGTGAATATGCTGATAAACTCCGCGAAGACCTTGAACTGGTTGAAGGGGTTTATCCCGACTTCAATATCGATGATTATTTGAAAGCAAAAGTAGCCCCGGTATTTTTTGGCAGTGCTCTCAATAACTTTGGTATTCGAGAACTGCTTAACTGTTTTATAGAGATTGCACCAACTCCAAAACATTTTTCTACAGATGAGCGGGTTATTGAGCCCAATGAGCCCAAATTCAGTGGCTTCATCTTTAAAATTCATGCTAACATGGACCCGAACCATCGCGACAGAATTGCTTTTTTACGGATTGTTTCCGGGACATTTGAACGAAACAAAAACTATTTACACGTTAGACACAAAAAGCAACTCAAATTTTCAAACCCGACCTCGTTTATGGCCGACAAAAAGTCGATTATTGACGAAGCCTTTCCAGGCGACATCGTTGGTCTTCATGACACCGGTAACTTTAAAATTGGTGATACTTTAACTGATGGGGAGCTTATTAATTTTAAAGGAATTCCAAGCTTTTCTCCTGAACTTTTCCGTTATGTTGAAAATGCCGACCCGATGAAATACAAGCAATTAGCTAAAGGTCTCGATCAGCTGATGGACGAAGGTGTAGCTCAGTTGTTTATAAATAAATTTAACAATCGAAAGATTATTGGTACTGTCGGTGCGCTCCAGTTCGAAGTTATTCAATACCGTCTGGAACATGAGTACAGCGCTTCGTGCCGTTACGAACCAATTCAGTTGTACAAGGCTTGCTGGATTAAAAGTGACGACAAGAAGGAGCTTGACGACTTTAAAAAACGTAAATATCAGTATATTGCTGAAGACAAACAGGGGCGCGATGTATTCCTGGCCGATTCATCGTACAGTTTGCAAATGGCTCAGGAGAAATTCCCGAAATTAGAATTCTTTTTCACTTCAGAGTTTTAACTGGTTCATAGTCAGTTAAAACTCCTTGATAAAGCAATAGCAGCAATAGTACCATCGGCAACTGCGGTGGTAATTTGCTGGTATTTTTTGCTGATTACATCACCAACAGCGCAAACCCCATCTATATTGGTTTTCATATCTTCGTCGGTGCTTATGTAACCCCATTTATCGAGTTGCAAGACATCTGCAAACAAATCAATATTAGGCATCATACCTACGAATACAAAAATCCCATCTGAGTCTAACTGATGTAACTGTCTGGTTTTTAAATCTTCGTAAGTTATAAGCATTTTATTTCCAACTTTTTCAAACTTTCGGGGTTCGCTTTCCAAAATGAGCTCAATCTTTGGGTTATTAAGCAGTTTCTCCTGAGCTTCTTTATTGGCTGTAAGTCTGTCAAACTGATGAATAAGCGTAATTTTTGATGCAAATTTGGAAATAAATTCAGATTCTTCAACAGCTGTGTTTCCACCACCAATAACAATAACTTCCTTATCCTGAAAATATTTAGCGTCACATATTGAACAATAGGAAATTCCTTTGCCTTTGAATTCCTTTTCTCCGGGAATGCCAAGGGGGCGGGGAGAAGCTCCTGTTGAAATTACAATGCGTTTAGTTTTTATAGTTTCAAATTCATCTATAACAATCTCTTTATCAAATAAATTTACAGATGTTACATCCACTGCTACTTTAAACGAAACTCCGGCTTTTTTTGCTTGTTCTGACATGTAATGCGACAGCATATATCCGTTAACAGGTTCGACAAAACCCGGATAATTTGATATTTGGTGCGTAACCGAAACCTGTCCGCCAGGAAGTTGAGGGTCAATCAAAACCGTTGACAATTTGGCCTGAGCAAGATATATTGAGGCGGTTAATCCTCCGGGGCCTCCGCCTAAAACGGCCACATCATACTCGTTAACTGTCGGTTTTATACTCTCCTTTATCTTTTTTACGCGTTCTTGGGGCAATAAAGAATCAAGATTTTTTATCAAATCTTTTCGTTTGATGCCTCCTGTTAATATTTCTCCCACACGTTGTCCCTTTTGGAAAAACAGAACGGTCGGAGAGCTGGATACACCAAGACTTGTGGCTAATTCCCGGTTTTCCTGACGGAATATTTTAATAAATTTAATATCATTGCCATAAAGTTGTCCGAGCGATTCAAATTTAGGAGCTAAAGCCTCGCATGGCGGACATTCTGTTGAGTAAAAATCGAGGGCTACCAAATCGCTGTTTAATACTTGCTGTTCGAACTCCGAAGCTTTAATTTCTTTCATCATGTATTAATTTTTAATTTCAGCTTTACTGATAAACAAATTCGTAAATTATTTTTTATTATGATTATATTTAATATATAACCAGATATTTAAACTATTTTATCTATAAATTTTGATAAAGGCTAATTCCCAGTCTCATCAAATCTTTAGCCGGACGACAATCGGGAGCTTGAACATATCCATGTTGATTTTTTGCTACCGAACCGCATCCTCCGCCGCAAGCCAACTGCAAAGAACAATTGGCGCACTCTTTGATCGATAGAACATCACGTTCTTCCCAGTCGCAAACCTTTTTGTTATCCATTGAAATTGAAGGATAATACGTACCTAAACGTTCTTCACTTTTACCAACTGTAGCCGTACATGGATAGATTGCACCCGTATAGTCAAAGGCCCATTCGGTTTTACATGCCGGACATGCATCAAACAAAGGATCGGGCAATTCCCCGTGTTCAAATAAAAACTTTGAAATGGAAAATGCTGGCTTATGAAAATCAAGTATTTCAGGATATTTTTTAATTAAACCATATAAATCCTTATATAATTCAAGGCGGGAGTAAAGCTTCATGTTTGCTTTCTGACAATGATGAAGCTCGTAATTGCGGCCAAGTTGCGTTTTAAAATAAGCCGATGATGTCCAGCCCTTATCTCGTGCGTATCGAGCTAAACCGGGCAGATTTTCAATATTTTCACGATCAATTACCATTCGAAGATTTACCGGAATATGATTAGCTAATAAAGCATCAACTCCGTCGGAAATCTGTTGAAACGTGGCAGACTTATCTCGAAGAAACCGACGTTTATTATGAACTTCAGCCGTTCCATCGAGGGTAACCTGTACTTCACGAATTTGTCCTAACTTTAATATATCTATGTAATTCAATGTATTATAACCGTTTGTTACCAGTGCGATATCAATTTTTCGCAAAGTGGCCTCCGAAATCAGATAACGGATGATTTCCTTGTGAAGACCTCCTGTAAGTAAAGGTTCACCTCCAAAAATCGTAATGTACTTGCGTTTATCAGCTAGTTTTTCACCTAAATAGATAAAAAAAGCATCGATTATATCGGTTGTTATTTGCGAAGGAGGGGATTGATACTCGTCCTGATAACAATAACTGCAGGCAAAATTACAGGAATACCAAGGTACAAAGAACACTTGAACTTCGTCACTTTCACGATTATCTATAAAATCGAGGTATTTTTTAGTATATATATGTTTTTCATGTTCATAATCAGACAAATATCCTTTTTCAATTAATTCATCTGTATCGGTAAAGTTCCCCGATTGAAATTCTTCATACTTTCTTTGGCCAATAATATCGGCATTACCACTTAATAAGTTGACAATGAAGTAATCTTCCGAATCATTTAGCCCGGAGATAATGTTATGTTTGGATGGAAGCATAGGTGAGATTTTTGATTAACCGCAGAGCCCGATATAACCCGGGAACTCCGCAGTTAAAATGAATTTAATCGTGGCAGCCGACAACGTTTTTCGAAATTTTTGCACAACATTGCGCTTGCCTGTTCTCCGTTTTTTGATCTTTTTTCTTGATTAAAGATTTCATAATTAACTAATTTATAAAATATTGAAGATAGTGATTAAATTTCTGATTCTATTTTACTTTCAACAGTTCTTTAATTGCTTTGTCCATTTCTTCTTTGCTTAAAACCCCGGTTGTCATTTGAGGCTTATCTGTGCTGGGGCAAAACAAAACGGCTGGAATGCTGGAAATACCAAAGTTTGAGGCCAATTCCTGCTGCTCATCAACATTTACTTTATAAACATCAATTTTCCCGTTGTATTCTTTGGCCACTTGTTCAATTGTAGGAGCAAGCATCCGGCAGGGACCACACCAATCTGCATAAAAGTCTATAATACAAGGCTTATTGCCTTCAAATTTCCATTGTTTATTCTTATCGTAATTAAAAACTTTTTGCTTAAAAGTAGCTGCAGTAAGGTGTTCAATTCCTTTAGTTGCAACCGTCTTTGTTTCAACCTGCTTTTTATCCGCTGATTTGTTCTGGCAACTTGCCATTGGAGCAAGTAATGTTAAAGTCAGCGCTATAATTCCAATTGATTTCATAATTATTTATATTTTAATTATTTACACAGTAAATTAGGAACAACTACATTTGGTTCTGGGCCTGATGCCAAGAATTGTGAAACTGGCTACTTCAATTTTCCCCTTTGCATAGGGCTGACTTTCCTCCACAATGGAGATCAGTGCGAGGCCAGTATCTTCAATAGTTTGTAGGTATTCACGCTTGGTTACAGCACCAGCCCAACATTCCGCGACTGCTACAGGGTCATTTCGGTACTCTTCAGGAACAGGTTTTAATGAATAAATATCACTAATAACAAAGCGTCCGCCAGGCTTTAATATCCTGTAAATTTCCCGCCAAACGGCGTCTTTGTCTGATGCATGATTAATGGTGCAGTTAGAAATGATAAGGTCGGCAGTTTTTGAGGGTAAGTTTATATTTTCGAGGTCAGATTTTACAAATTCCACATTTCGAACATTTAATTTTTCTTTGTTACGATTAGCCTTTTCAATCATTCCATCAGACACATCAATGCCATAAACGAAGCCATTTTCGCCAACGTCTTCAGCCAAACGCAAGACATCAGTTCCGCGACCACTACCTAAATCAACACATACCTCACCAGGTTGCGGTTTGGAATGATTTATAGCTCCTCCACACGACAAGCAGCAGGTACCTTCGGCTAAATCACTGTATCTTTTATTTATTTCCAACAAACTCATAATTATTTGGTTTTTTGTGTTTTATCGTAATTAATTTCACAAGATGAGCCTCCACATGCACTGCATCCTGTATTGGTAATAGCCTGTATAACAAAAAACAACCCTAAAAAGGATAGAGCCCCAAAATGCTCACTTATAGCAGCATACATCATCATTATTCCTGCTACTAATTTAATAATCCTTATAATATCCCAGTTCGCTAAAAATTTTTTCATCAGTAATTCATTTACATATTACAGTTACAATTTGTTACACAATCGATTATTTGAAGCAGCTTAAGCTCTTTTAGAGAATAATAAACTTGGTTTCCTGATTTAGTTGCAGTCAGTAACCCCTTTATTTTCATATTTATAAGATGATGAGAAATAATGGATTGCTCTGCATTTAGCAACCGGCAAACATCATTTACGGGCAATTGTCCGTGCTTGTGAAGCACATCAATAATTGCCAATCGTGTAGGATGGGCTATTGTTTTAAGTATAAACGCTGCTTTTTCTAATGTTTCTGCCTGCATAGTTGTTAAATAAATGACAGTACAAATATATGTAAATATTTACATATATTGTATTTTAGATTAAAATTTTTGGTCCCAAAAATCCAGTTTCATAGTTGATTGATTTACAAGAAAAGGCCTAGGAAGTTATTAATCTTTACCCTCATTCTTATAAATATCAAATAACTTTTTATTTTTGTGCGTCAAATAAAAAAAAATTACGATGAAATTACTCGAAGGAAAAACTGCCGTCATTACAGGTGCTGCCCGAGGCATTGGAAAATCCATTGCGTTGCGCTTTGCCGCCGAAGGTGCCAATATTGCCTTCACCGATTTGGCTTACAACGAAAGTGTTCAGGCTTTAGAGCAGGAACTTTCTGCGTTTGGTGTGAAAGCAAAAGGGTACGCTTCGAATGCTGCTAATTATGCTGATACAACCGAAGTAGTTAATAAAATTATTGAAGACTTTGGCCGTATTGATGTTTTAGTAAACAATGCCGGTATTACCCGCGATACTCTTTTGATGCGTATGACTGAAGAACAATGGGATTTGGTTATTAACGTCAATTTGAAATCGGTTTTTAATTTTACCAAAGCAGTTCAGCCCATCATGCTTAAGCAAAAATCGGGCAGCATTGTTAATATGAGTTCGGTTGTTGGGGTTTCTGGTAACGCCGGACAAGCTAACTATTCTGCATCCAAGGCTGGTATTATTGGTTTTTCGAAATCGGTAGCTAAGGAATTAGGCTCAAGAAATATCCGTTGCAATGCTATTGCTCCCGGATTTATTGTAACCGAAATGACCGGAGCTCTTCCGGAAGATGTTCGTAAAGGTTGGACCGATAAAATTCCATTGAAAAGGGGCGGAACTCCTGAGGATGTTGCCAATGCTACATTATTCCTTGCTTCCGATTTATCTTCGTATGTTTCCGGACAAGTTATCAATGTTTGTGGCGGAATGAATACCTAATAAAAAATGATTATTACATAAAAAAAACCACCTAAAATAAGGTGGTTTTTTTATTTTTACACATTGTCAACTAAAGGCCAATGAAGTCGATTGCTGTGTTAATTATTTGTGTATGTGTGATATTATCGTCTTGTACAAGTAATCGATATATTGATATACAAGTACTTAATCCAGCAGCTTTAACATTGTCGACAAATCTTACCAATTTATATATCATAGAGGGTTTAAAACCGACAGAGCTGTCTAATCTGTCAATTATTAAAACTCGTTATCCAAGATTGAATTATTACAATCAACTCACCAATAGTTTTAATCTGAACCTGAAAAAGAATTTAGAAGAATCTCCATTATTTCAGCATACAGCTATATCGATAAAAAAAGCAAAGGAAGTATTAATGGAAACGTCGAATCTTCCAAATCAGTTAAAAGAAAAGCAAATGGTAATTTTTCCGGGGTTTGGATTAGTAATCGACACCTCTCATTTGCATGTCTATAGTAATGAATATGGCTACGCTTATATAGTTTTTTCGCTGTTCAAAGTTGATATTTCTAATCTTCAGGCAAATACAATTTTAGACACGCATCAATTTCAGGATACCCTAATTTGGGAAATCCAAAATTATTCTGATTTGCGACAGTTGCCCAAAGAAGCTATTTTTGAAATTGGAAAAATTGCGGCAAAAAAATATGCTAACCACATTGCTCCATACTGGACCACAGAAGAGCGTCAGCTGTTTTATTCCAACAATAGTTTGATGCGTGGAGGTTACAATAAATTTGTAACAAATGACTATGAGGGAGCGAAAGCTGTATGGGAAAAATTATATGAAACCGGAACCAGAAGGTTAGCTGCTAAATCAGCTTTTAATATAGCATTGGCGTGCGAGTTGCTAGATGATTTGGATCACTGCGAAGAATGGCTCAAGCGATCAATAAAATCAATGCAATATATTGAAGCTACTAGTTATCTGAAGATTATTGAAAAACGAAAAGCAATTCGTCCTGTTTTAAACCGTCAAATTAAGTGACTTTAAATTATTCATCTTTATAATTCCATTATTTTATGTATAATACTATTTTTTATATCGTTATTGCAATAATAGTTTTCGATTTTGTACTAGAAAGATGGCTAAACTACTTGAATGCCCAAAAGCGTAACACACCTCTACCTGATGAACTTAAAGATATTTATGACGAAAATAAATATCAGAAATCGATTGAGTACGATATAGCTAACAGCAAATTTAGTTTTGTAACGAGTACTTTTAACTTTGTTATCATCTTGTTAATGTTGTTTCTGGAAGGTTTTGCCTGGGTTGATAATATTGCTGGAAGTTATTCGTATAACCCAATATTTAAGGCTCTTCTGTTTTTTGCTATACTCGGCTTTGCTTCTGATATTCTAAATATGCCGTTCAACATTTATAATACATTTGTAATCGAGGATAGATTTGGTTTCAATAAAACTACTGTTAGAACATTTGTGCTGGATAAACTGAAAGGTTGGCTGCTTTCTATTCTGTTAGGAGGAGTTTTAGCTTATATAATACTTTGGTTTTATTACCAGACAACAACAATGTTCTGGATATATGCTTGGGCTATTTCCTCCGGATTTATGATATTCTTTGCTATGTTCTATTCAAACCTTATTGTGCCTTTATTTAATAAACAAGAGCCGTTGGAAGATGGGGAACTAAAGGACGCTATCTGTAAATTCGCCGATAAAGTTGATTTTAAGCTTGATAATATTTATAAGATTAATGGATCCAAACGATCCTCCAAAGCCAATGCATATTTTACTGGTTTGGGTGCCAAGAAACGGATTGTATTATACGACACCTTGATTAATGAACTTACAACCAACGAAATTGTGGCAGTCTTGGCTCATGAAATTGGGCATTACAAACGTAAACATACGTTACAAAGTATTATTTTGTCGGTAGTACAAACTGGGTTAACCTTCTATCTAATTTCAATATTTTTGAGGATTCCGGCATTATCACAGGCATTGGGAGTAGAGCAGCCCTGTTTCCATATTGGAATCATTGCTTTTGGCATATTATACAGTCCCTTTTCACTTATTATAGGGTTGATAATGAATATTCTATCACGAAAAAATGAATATGAAGCAGATCTTTATGCTCGACAAAACTTTGATGCAGAAAATCTTATAAGTTCACTTAAAAAGCTATCAAATAGTAATTTAAGTAATTTAACTCCGCATCCTGTGTATGTATTTTTTCATTATTCACACCCAACATTACTTGACAGAATCAATGCTTTACGCAAAAACTGATTTTTTTACCATCAAAAGTATTTAACAAAGCAAAAAATTATAATTTTGTACCACTTTTTAAAAATCAGCTGGATTTAAATCTACATTTTTAATGAAGCATAAAAGCCTCTTTAGCTCAGCGGTAGAGCAGCTGTTTCGTAAACAGCAGGTCGGGGGTTCAAATCCCCTGAGAGGCTCAAATTATTTGAATATTTACATCAAATAATTATTATATTTGTCAATCGATCAAAATGCGGGAGTAGCTCAGTTGGTAGAGCATCAGCTTCCCAAGCTGAGGGTCGCGGGTCCGAATCCCGTCTCCCGCTCATTAAGATTACAAAGCACGTTTTACAAGCGTGCTTTTTTTATAATCAGTATTAATTTCAAATAAATCAAAATGTTACCTCAAAATATAAATGCTGAAATTATTACTATAGGCGACGAAATCCTGATCGGACAAATCATTGATTCTAATTCGGCATGGATAGCACAACAGCTCAATTTGTTAGGAATTAATGTTTATCAGATAACTTCTATATCTGATAATAATAAGCATATTATTAATGCATTAGATTTGGCCTCGTCGAGAGCAGATTTAATTTTGGTAACCGGCGGTTTAGGTCCCACCCGCGACGATCTTACTAAAAGTACCATTACCAATTATTTTAATGCAAAGCTTAAAAAAGATGAGACGGTGCTGAATCACATTCGTCAATTGCTAGAACCCAAAAAGGTAACAGTTAATGAGTTAAATATTGGCCAGGCTGATGTGCCTGATAATTGCCAAGTTTTGCATAACGCATATGGAACAGCTCCCGGCATGTGGTTTGAAAAAAACGAGAAGATTTATGTCTTTATGCCAGGTGTTCCTTTTGAGATGAGAGGAATTGTAAAGGAAGAACTGCTGCCACGATTAAAGCAATACTTCAAGAGTCCGGCTATTGTCCATAAAACACTTATGTTGCAAGGCATTGCCGAATCAATGTTGGCAAAGCACATAGAGCCTTGGGAATTACAGCTTCCTTCAAATATAAAACTGGCTTATTTACCTTCGCCAGGAATAATTAGGCTTAGACTTACAGCCCGAGGAGATTCCCAAAAAGCCTTGGCTGGTTTAATTGATGTAGAAATAAACAAACTTAAACCTTTAATAGAAGACTGGTTCTTTAGTGAACAAGATGAACAGCTCGAGATGGTTATATCTAAACTATTAAAAAACAATAATAAAACGATATCTACCGCTGAGAGCTGCACCGGAGGAAAATTAGCCAGTTTAATAACTTCAATTTCTGGGGCATCCGAATATTTTAGGGGTTCAGTTGTTGCTTATGCTAACGACATAAAAATAAAAATACTTGGAGTACCTGCTGAAATAATTGCCACAAATGGAGCTGTAAGTCAAACTGTTGTTGAGATTATGGCCCAACAAGCCAGAGAATTATTTAATACAGATTATGCCATAGCTACTTCCGGAATCGCCGGACCCGAAGGAGGGACTCCCGAGAAACCAGTCGGTACCGTATGGATTGCAGTTTCATCACATAATCAAACTATTACAAAGATGTATTCCTTCGGCGACAACAATCGTGAGCGCAACATCCAACGGACTTCGTCAAGTGCGCTGAATGAGCTGAGAAAGTTGATATTACTGGAAACCGAAGGAGAATAAAATAATTGTCAAAAAAGTTGTTAATAAATTTGATTAATTCGATATTAATTACGACTTTTGCGACCTGTTAAACGAGTACTAGGTAAAAATATAGAAACATGTCACAGATTTGTCAGATTACCGGAAAGAGAGTGATGGTTGGGAATAACGTATCACACTCCAAAAGAAGAACAAAACGCACTTTTATGCCGAATCTTTTTGTAAAAAGATTTTTTCTCGAAAACGAAGACCGTTGGGTAACCCTTAAAGTTTCCGCAGCAGGCATTAGAGACATTACTAAAAAAGGTCTGTCTCAAGCATTAAAAGATGCTCAGACCAATGGTTTTATTACAAAGTATTAATAATTTAAACTCCACGAGAAATGGCTAAAAAAGGTAACAGAATTCAAGTTATTCTGGAATGCACCGAGCATAAGGATAGTGGTATGCCAGGAACTTCGAGGTATATTACTACTAAAAATAAAAAAAATACCCCTGAGCGCATAGAATTGAAAAAATACAATCCTATACTCAAGAAAATAACTGTACATAAAGAAATCAAATAATTTTTATAAACCATGGCAAAGAAAGTAGTTGCAACACTTAAACAAAAAGGTGCTGGCAAAGGTGTAGCCAAAGTTATTAAAATGGTAAAGTCCGAAAAAACCGGAGCATATACCTTCCAGGAAGAAATTATTCCTTCTGAAGAAATCAAGGATTTTCTTGCTAAGAAATAATGTTAAAATAACATATTTATAGAAAAAGCTTTCTTCTTTTTGAAGAAGGCTTTTTCTATTTATTAATTAAATACTATGGCACTATTTGGCTTTTTCTCCAAGGATAAAAAAGAAACGCTCAATAAAGGGCTGGAAAAGACAAAAACCAGCGTATTGCAAAAAATTTCAAGAGCTATCGTTGGCAAATCGAAAGTAGACGACGAAGTTCTCGATAATCTTGAGGAGGTGTTGATTACTTCGGATGTTGGCGTTGACACAACGGTTAAAATTGTCGAACGTATCGAAAATCGTATATCCCGCGACAAATATGTAAATACCGAGGAACTCCAGTCTATTTTGCGCGAAGAAATTGCCAATCTGCTAGAGGAAAACAATACCGGAGAAGCTAAAGATTTTGCCTCTATACCAGACAAGAAGCCATACGTAATTATGGTAGTGGGAGTTAATGGGGTAGGAAAAACCACCACCATTGGAAAACTCGCCTACCAATTTAAAAAAGCAGGTAAAAAAGTACTGCTTGGTGCCGCCGATACATTTCGTGCTGCTGCTGTAGATCAGTTAGTTATATGGAGCGATAGGGCAGGGGTCGATATTATAAAACAGACCATGGGGGCTGATCCCGCTGCCGTAGCGTTTGATACTGTTAATTCGGCTGTTGCCAATGATTATGATATTGTTATCATCGATACTGCCGGGCGTTTACACAATAAAGTAAACCTGATGAATGAGCTAACCAAGGTTAAACGGGTTATGCAAAAAGTGGTACCAGATGCACCTCATGAAGTTTTGTTAGTTCTTGATGGATCTACAGGACAAAATGCATTTGAACAGGCTCGTCATTTTACCCTTGCTACAGATGTTACTGCATTGGCACTCACTAAATTGGATGGAACAGCCAAGGGGGGAGTGGTTATCGGAATTTCCGACCAATTCAAAATTCCCGTCCGGTACATAGGTATCGGAGAAGGAATTGAAGATTTACAAGTTTTTGATAAACATGAATTTGTAGACTCTTTATTTAATTAATTGATTTTAAGAATATTATTTGAAATATTTGGCGCACGCTTATAACGCGCGCCATTTTTATTTTACTTCATTATGAAAGACCGCAAAGTAATTCATTTCGTAACGCTTGGGTGCAGTAAAAACTTGGTAGATTCCGAACATCTGATGAAACAGATTGAACTATCGGGTTATAAGGTGACTCACAATTCAGATAAAATAAGCTCAGGAACGGTAATTGTAAATACTTGTGGGTTTATCCGTGATGCAAAACAAGAAAGTATTGACACAATACTGGAATTAGCCCAAGCTAAAATCGATGGCAGAATTCAAGGATTATATGTAATGGGGTGTCTTTCTCAGTTATATAAAGATGAGCTCAAAAATGAAATACCTGAAGTTGATCAGTTCTTTGGAGTTAATAATTTTGAAGAAATTCTTAAAGATATTGGTATTGGGTACAATCGTGAACTATTGAATGAACGTATTCAAACTACTCCTAAACACTTTGCTTATCTTAAAATATCGGAAGGATGCGACCGTACCTGCGCTTTTTGTTCTATTCCCACAATTCGTGGTCGGCACACATCAATTTCAATCGAAATACTAAAAGCTGAAGCTCAAAAACTTGCAGATCAGGGTGTAAAAGAGTTAATTGTTATTGCTCAGGATATAACATATTATGGTCTGGACATTTATAAAGAACAACGATTAGCCGCTTTACTAAAAGAGCTAGTTACCATTAAAGATCTCGAATGGATTCGATTACATTATGCCTATCCTCATAAATTCCCGCAGGATGTAATTCGGGTAATGAAGGAAAATCCTAAAATTTGCAGGTATCTTGACATTCCATTTCAACACATTAGTGATAAGGTACTTAAGCAAATGAAACGGGGGAATAATCGTTCACAGGCTGTGGAATTAATCCAACAACTTCGTCAAGAGTTGCCGGGCATTGCGTTACGAACAACTATGCTGGTGGGACATCCTGGCGAGACTGAGCAAGATTTCAATGAATTGCTTGAATTTGTTAAAGAAACTAAGTTTGATCGTCTTGGAGTTTTTCCGTATTCTCATGAGGATCATTCGTATGCTTTTGACCATTATCAAGACGAAATCCCTGACGAAATTAAAGAAGCCCGTGTAGAAGCTATAATGCAATTGCAGCAGGAAATTTCGGCCGAAATCAATCACAGTAAAATTGGTAAAACATTGCGTGTAATTATAGACCAAAAAGAATCTGAATATTGGATTGGCAGAACTGAGTTTGATTCTCCCGAAGTCGATAACGAAGTTTTGATTCCGATTTCAACAGATTTAAAAATTGGCAGGTTTTACGATGTTAAAATTATCAATGCTAACGAATATGACTTGCTTGGTGAGCTTTCCGATGAAAATTAGTCTTTTAAGATATTTAGCGGCAAGTTGATCTTGCTTCTATTTTTTTAACGCATATTTGTCCTATAATTTATATTATGTTAAATAGATATTTTAAAATTAAGGAAGCCCAAAAGCTCCCTCTTTCTTGCCTAGAATGCATTATATTTTTCCAATTGTTTACGAGTAAGTTTTAGGTAATCTTGAGTAATATTAATTTTTTGATTATTGACGATCCCCCACACAAATTTTCCTTTCCATTCCATCTTTATTATTCCATTGTTTGGATCATTGATAATATATTGACCTTCTTTTTCGTCAAAATTTTGCTTCACTGCCAACATATATTTTGATACCAAATTTTGAGCAGCTTTAGTATCGGCCTGTTCCATTATGAAAATCCTGAATGTTTGATTATCTTTTCCATATGTTGCCATTAAGGCTGAGTTCATAAACTCATATCCTAAAAAGTTGGTACTGATCAAATTCTCTGAGTTATTAATTTTTCCTTCCAAAGGAAAATAGTTTAATCCTTTAGGCAACAGACTATTATTATTAAGCTTTTTAGCTAAATCATTGGCTATTTGAAATATATCCTTTCCCGTTGCCGCAGAATTATCATGACTAGATATTTTTACATAATACCTGTCACACAGAAAATTAAGTATGCCTTCTTCCTGATAACCTTGTGCTCCTACCGTTATAAAGTTAGTTTTTAACGGACGTTCTTGCGCATAAATGCCAAAAGCGAGAAGCGGCATTTTATGGTCGTAAATTTCTACAGTAATGTACTTTTCTTTATCGTCGCGAGCATTATAAGTGCCAACAATTAGGTTCTCGAAACCCGAACTTAAATAATTATCGGCAGCACCATCAATATAATCATAAAGATTATCGGGAGTAAAAATCCGAAAACTATCAGCCAGTAACCATTTGCTGTTTGAGGTTGGAAATTGAGATTTAAGGGTATTCTGAGCATTCATGCTTAATACAAAGAATGGTAGAATTATTAAGAATACAGCTTTTTTCATGTTTTTGAGGGTATAAAAAAAGCCGCACAGGGCGGCTTTAATTTATTTGGATTCTTCTAACTGCTTATTTATTTCATTGTATTTGTCGGTCATATTAAGTCTATAATACAACTTTTTTAAATACGTCATAGCATCACGGTCTTTAGGATTAATTTCGTGAGCTTTTTCAAAGTAAGTAAGCGCTTTTTTAAACTCTTCGTCTCCTTTAGCTTTAAAAGCCTCATATTTATCATTTTCCACTTCAGCAGCCTGATTGTGAATTTTGTTTCCGCTATTTACATACAAATTGCCTAGATAATAATAAGCTTCAAAATAAGAAGGGTCAATTTCAGCAGCCTTTTTGTATTGTTCTACGGCCTTGAGTTGCATATCACTATAAACTGCTCGTAACGAATCTGCTTTTGTTTTATATTTAGATCCTACAGCATCCGATAGTTTTTGATACTTATCTTTAATTGGCTGATATTTTTTCATATTATTACCAGTGCTTTTGAATTCAGCTTTTTTGGCCTCATCAATATTGTCCAATTCTTTTCGCTTGGCTTTATCAATATCAGCTAACTGAGTATCAATCTTATCGCACATATTACTATAAAGACCTCCTTCTGCAAAATAAAAGGATTTATTTTTAGGATCAGCTGCTTTGGCTTGGGATAAGTAACTTACCGCCTTATCCTTATTACCCTTTAACAGATAATAATTGATAAGTTCAACCATGATTTCAAGGTTACCCGGATATAATGCAACTCCTTTTTCCAATGCATTTAATCCGTTAGCTGTATCCTTTTTGGCAAAGTATGCAAGTTTGAGATTTTTATAAACTCCTGGGTCTTTGTATTTGAGCTCGGCTGCTTTGGATAGATATTTTATAGCTTCATCGTTTAACCCGGCTGCGGCTGCTGTATAGCCGGTATTATAAATGAAGGCTGTATCATTAGGAAGATTGATTTGTTTCATCTCGTTAATATCAAGAATTTGCTTGAACGAGTTAAAAGCCCCTGTATAATCATTAAGTGAATAATAATTAAAAGCTTCCTTCAAAAATAATGTCTTCAGATTTTTTAAGCCATCAGCAATCGCCGATTTATTTTTTCCGTTTACATCTAGTTCACTAGCTTTATTATAGCTATTAAAAGCTTCTCCAATCGGATTAGCTATAATTTGCTGGGTTTCTTTCCATGATTTTAACTTCCCATTGATAAAGGTAAGCGTGATCCGGTCGTAAACATATTGCTCTTTTCCTGCCTCGGGGCCGCTAATGACTTTCTTGGGCTCGTTCATAAATAATTTAACTTCCTTTTGAGTCATATCACCCCTAATTAGTTGCGTATTGGCGGAAGCAATAGACTGTAAAAGATTTCCCCTTTCTATCCAGGTTTTAGGATCGGTATTCTTCTTAGGATTTTCCAGTGCCTTGTTACTTTTGTCGAGTTTACTGGTAAATTCTTTAATATCAGCATCCTGGCAAAAGGCATTTATATGCCCTGCAATAAAAAATAATAAAATAAAAAAAGTTATCCGTTTCATATTAAATAATTGATGTTTTGAAGTTATAAACTAATTTATTCATTAGATACATTACTTATGGAGTCTTCGCCCCCCTCACCTGTCGGGATTTCATAATTTTCGTCTTCTGATTTGGGAACTTGGGCTACCGAAGCTATCAAATCGTTTTTACGCAAATTAATCAATTTTACGCCCTGGGCTGTACGTCCGGTAGTACGGAGATTAGAAACGGCCAAACGAATGGTAATCCCGGATTTGTTAATTATCATCAAATCGTCGTTATCAGTAACTCCTTTAACAGCAATAAGTTTTCCGGTTTTGTCAGTTATGTTAATGGTTTTTACGCCTTTACCGCCTCGATTTGTGATACGATAATCATCAATTTTAGAACGTTTTCCAAAACCAGTCTCGGAAACCACCAAGATGTCCTGTTCGTTATTTTCAACACAAACAATACCAACTACCTGGTCAGCTTCTTCCTCGGAAAGAGTAATTGCCCTTACCCCTGCAGCTGTACGACCCATAGCGCGCACTTTAGTTTCGGGGAAACGAATTGCCCTACCTGAACGAATTGCTACTAAGATTTCACTGTTTCCATCGGTAAGTTTAGCGTCCATAAGACTATCTCCTTCACGAATAGTTATTGCAACAATACCATTTTGGCGAGGACGAGTAAAGTCTTCAAGAGCCATCTTTTTCATCACACCATTACGGGTGCATAATACGATAAAGTGATTATCAATGTATTCTGAATTGATAAGACTTTGTACATTGATGTAAGCTTTTACAGTATCGTCCTGGTCGATATTGATAAGATTTTGAATAGCACGGCCTTTCGAAGCTTTCGTACCTTCTGGAATCTCATAGACTTTTTGCCAGAAACATTTACCTTTTTCGGTGAAAAACAACATGGTATTATGCATGGTTGCACTTAGCATGTGTGCCAAAAAGTCCTCATCGCGAGTACTGCTACCCTTTGTTCCGACTCCTCCCCTGCTTTGAGTTTTAAATTCGGTTAACGGAGTACGTTTAATATAACCAAGGTTTGAAATGGTAATGATCATGTCGTCGTTGGCATAGAAATCTTCTGGATTGAATTCCTCTGCAGTCGGAATAATTTCTGTGCGACGTTCATCACCATATTTTTCTTTTAGCGCAAGAAGCTCATCCTTGATAATCGTCATTCTTAACACTTCATCAGCTAAAATCTGGGTTAAATGGTCGATTAATTTCAGAAGTTCTTCATATTCTTTATGAAGCTCATCACGACTCAGTCCGGTGAGAGCCCTCAAACGCATGTCGAGGATGGCCCGAGCCTGAATTTCGGAAAGATTAAATCGTTCGATTAATTTATTCTGAGCTTCTTCAGTATTAGCAGCCCCTCTGATGATGCTTACCACTTCATCGATATTATCAACGGCAATGATTAAGCCTTCGAGGATATGTTTCCGCTTTTCAGCCTGATCCAAATCGTATTGAGTACGACGAACAACAACCTCATGACGATGCTCTACGTAATAATGAATAAGTTGTTTCAGGTTTAGCGTTTTGGGCCGTCCTTTAACAAGAGCAATGTTATTTACATTGAAAGTTGATTGTAACTGGGTGTACTTAAATAGGTTATTCAGTACAACGTTAGCCTTGGCTTCCTTTTTAAGGATAATGACGATACGCATACCATTCCGGTCACTTTCGTCATTAATATAGGATATGCCTTCTATTTTTTTTTCGTTAATCAGGTCGGCAGTCTTCTTAATAAGTTCAGCTTTGTTAACCTGATAAGGTATTTCGGTAACAATTATTTTGTCGCGACCGGAAGCTGTGACTTCCACATCGGTTTTGGCCCTTACTACAATACGACCACGACCGGTTTCATAAGCTTCTTTGACGCCTTGGTAACCATAAATAATTGCCCCGGTAGGAAAATCGGGACCTTTAACATGGTGCATCAACTCTTCGATAGAAATATCATTGTTATCTATATAAGCAACAACTGCATCGATAACTTCCTTCAGGTTATGGGGAGCCATGTTAGTGGCCATCCCTACTGCAATACCGGAGGCTCCGTTTACCAACAAGTTCGGAAATGCACAAGGCATGACGGTTGGTTCTTCGAGCGAATCATCGAAGTTTAACTGAAAATCAACGGTATTCTTATCCAAATCTGCCATCATTTCTTCGGCAATCTTGGTCATCCTGGCTTCGGTATAACGCATCGCTGCCGGACTATCGCCGTCTACTGAACCGAAGTTACCTTGCCCGTCAACCAGTGTATATCTCATCGACCAAGGCTGAGCCATACGTACCATGGCATCATAAACCGATGAGTCTCCATGAGGGTGAAACTTTCCAAGAACCTCACCTACAATTCTGGCCGACTTTTTATAAGGCTTATTGGAGGCGATTCCAAGTTCGGACATACCAAACAATACACGACGATGAACCGGTTTTAAACCGTCTCTTACATCAGGAAGCGCACGCGAAACAATCACCGACATCGAATAATCGATGTAGGCTGACTTCATTTCTTCCTCAATGTTGATTTTAATAATTTTCTCTTCTTGCATTTTGTTATTAATAGTTCCTAATAATCAACGATATATGCTTCTGTAAAAATAGATACTAAAATAGGTATTTTTTTAAGGAATCTGAAACATATCGGATTGATTTTATTAACAACTGATTGTTTAAAACATCTGGCGGTCTTTTTTTGTTATATTTGTAATTCATTTGTACTTTAGACATGAAACAATATCGAATAAATATGGACGCCAAGTTTTCTCAAAGAATCAAGGATGTTCTATCGTACAGTAAGGAAGAAGCTGCCCGTTTGGGTACTCCTTTTATTGGTACGGAACATTTATTTTTAGGAATACTAAGGGATGGCGAAGGGGATGCAATTGAAGCTCTTGTTGGTTTAGGGGCCGACCTTTACGAATTAAGAAAATCAATTGAACAACGAATACGTCCTGAAAAGTATATTCCTATTAAGGATACCGAAAATATACCATTAGTTAAAGCCTCCGAACGAACCCTCAAACTGGTTTATCTCGAAGCCCGATCTTTTAAAAGTGAAATGGTCGATACCGGACATTTGCTTTTAGCGATATTAAAAGACGAAAACTCTTTGGTTTCGCAATTGCTAAACGAAAAAAATATCGATTATTTTACTATTAAAGAAGAATTGGAAAGCTACGATATCAAGGCTAGTTCTGACTTTCCCGGAGGTGGAGGCGATGATGATGACGACGAACGGAACAGCCAGTTTGGCCAAGGTAAACAACAATCGGGTAATGCACCTGCAAAAGGAGCTTCGGACACCCCGGTACTCGACAATTTTGGGGTTGATCTCACCAAAGCAGCTGAGGAAGGCCGTCTTGACCCAATTATTGGCCGCGAAAAGGAAATTGAACGGTTAGCACAGATCCTTAGTCGTCGTAAAAAGAATAACCCTATTCTTATTGGCGAACCGGGAGTTGGAAAATCGGCTATTGCCGAAGGTTTGGCCCTGCGCATCGTTCAACGGAAAGTATCAAGGGTACTATTTGGTAAACGTGTAGTTACACTCGATTTAGCTTCCATTGTTGCCGGAACCAAATACCGTGGACAATTTGAAGAGCGTATGAAAGCTATTCTCAATGAATTAGCTAAAACAACCAACGTTATTCTGTTTATCGACGAAATTCACACCATTGTGGGAGCTGGAGGCGCAACCGGTTCGCTTGATGCCGCCAATATGCTGAAACCAGCTTTGGCGCGTGGCGAAATTCAATGCATCGGAGCTACTACGCTCGACGAGTACCGTCAGCACATTGAAAAAGACGGAGCACTAGAACGTCGATTCCAGAAGGTAATGGTTGAACCCACTTCAGCCGAAGAAACCATCGAAATATTAAATAACATTAAGGAGCGTTACGAAGACCATCATAACGTAACTTATACCAAAGATGCAATCGAAGCTTGTGTAAAACTTACACAACGTTATATTTCGGACAGGCACCTTCCGGACAAAGCTATTGATGCTTTAGACGAAGCTGGTTCGAGAGTTCATATCTCCAATATTGTTGTTCCCGAAAGAATTCTGGAGTTGGAACACCAAATTGAAGATGTAAAAAAAGAAAAAATTAAAGCTGTCAAAAATCAGAATTTTGAAAAAGCAGCCAGCTTCCGCGACCGCGAAAAAGAACTTCTCGAAAATTTGGAAGACGAAAAACAACGTTGGGAAAAAGAATTGGCCAAAAACCGTATTACTGTCGATTCCGAAAAAGTAGCCGAAGTTGTTGCCATGATGACAGGAGTTCCGGTACAGCGTATTGCGCAGGCTGAAGGCCAGCGTCTACTTAATATGGGACAAATTATTAAAGGCAGCGTAATTGGTCAGGATGAAGCTATTGAAAAAATAGTAAAAGCCATTCAACGTAACCGTGCAGGTTTAAAAGACCCGAATAAGCCCATCGGAACATTTATTTTCCTTGGCCCTACCGGTGTAGGTAAAACACAATTAGCTAAAATATTGGCCCGGTATCTCTTCGATGCGTACGATAATCTTATCCGCATTGACATGAGTGAGTACATGGAAAAATTCAGCATTTCCCGCTTAGTTGGAGCGCCTCCGGGATACATCGGTTATGAAGAAGGTGGACAGCTTACAGAAAAAGTTCGTCGTAAACCTTATTCAGTTGTACTACTGGATGAAATAGAAAAAGCCCATCCGGATGTATTTCATATCCTTTTGCAGGTTTTGGATGAAGGACAGTTAACTGATAGTCTTGGTCGCAGAGTCGATTTCAAAAATACGATTATCATCATGACCTCCAACATCGGAACGCGTCAATTAAAGGATTTTGGGCAGGGGGTAGGATTTAATACCTCGGCCAAACAAGCACAAAGCAACGAGTATGCTAAGAGCGTAATTCAGAATGCATTGAAAAAGGCTTTTGCTCCGGAATTTTTAAATCGTATTGATGATGTTATTATGTTTAATACCCTTACCAAAAATGATATCATTAAAATTATTGATATTGAACTTAAGGGATTGTTTGACAGAGTGAATACTCTTGGTTACACAATAAAAATTTCGCCGGCAGCTAAGGATTTCATTATCGAAAAAGGGTATGATGTAAACTTTGGAGCACGACCATTGAAACGTGCTATTCAAAAGTATATTGAAGACCCTATGGCTGAAGTAATTATAAAGGCTTCTGTAATTGAAGGTGATGTAATTGCAGTTAGCTACAACAAGAAAAAAGATCATCTGACCATTAAAGTCGAAAAAACTAAATCCGGTCAGGAAGAATCCATTGAATAATATAACCAAGCTTAAACAAAAAAGCCTGAACTCATAAAGTTCAGGCTTTTTTGTTGTCGAAATTTTCATAAAAAAATCACAAAAGGTTCTTATAATATTTTTCTTTATAGTAAGAATATCAATGTTAATATTATAAATTAGCTCATTCGTCAATTCATGTACAAAGGTTGTCAAAACAGGTAAAAGATGAAAATTTATAGGGCAACAATAATTTAATTTCGTAAAAAACTAAAATGATAACCATGGACGCGTTAATAATCGAAGGAACCCATTCCACCCCAAGCGTAAAATTATATCCTAGTGGTGAATTCTATTTTAAAGGAAGATCTCTTCCGGAAGACCCCTTAACATTTTACACCCCTATCATTCAATGGATAAATAATTGTAAATCAGAAAAAATAGTGGCTGAGATTTATCTGGAATATATGAATACGAGTAGCTCCAAATTGATATATACCATCCTCCGTGAGATAAAAAATAATCCATACGCGAATAACATAAACATAAATTGGTTGTATGACGAAGGCGACGAGGAAAGTTATGATCTTGGATGCGATTTTCAAGAACAAACAGAACTTTCTTTTCAATTTAAGGAATATTTAGATACCAATCAGAACTAAACCCGACTTTATAGTTTACCAATGGTCTGGAATTATATTGCAGGATATTCTTTTCGAATCTTCCGCAATAAGTATTCCAGACCATTTACTTTTATTTCAAGTACTTCTTCCAACATCCGTCCCAACTCATTTTTAGGAAATCCCTGCTGCTTAAACCAGACAAGGTAAGGCTCTGGTAACTCAGACAGATACTGGTCTTTATATTTTCCAAAAGGCATCCGCATGTGCGCCAGTTTTACAAGCTTTTCTGCAGAAAAACTAAAATCATTGTTTTCCATCTACAATTCCTTTCCTGAATTTTCTACGTCCGAAAGGTGCAAATCGAGTGCCTTAACTGAAATTTGAATTTCCCATATCGATAGAGTCAAGGATATAATTAATAATATCATACTAATCCCGAAAATAAATTCTGCGATTAACATTTTCTGAATATAAATCAAGAACATACACAACACACACAATAATAAGCTTGTAATTCCAAAAACCTGCATGCTCCGGATAAGATGAAGACGACGGCGAAGGTTTTTTATCTGTCCCATGATAACTACCGAAGGCTTTGTTTTATATTCACTGTGCAAGGTTCGTACTAGTTGCGCCAAGGCAAGAAAACGGTTGGTAAATGCCAACATTAACAGCGAAATAGCCGAGAAGAAAAGGGCCGGTGTGCTTAATGTTAATTCCATAATGTTTATTTTTTACAAATTTAACAAAAAATGCCCCTTCCGGTTCAATCCGAAAAGGGCATTGGTATTAGAAACAATTATAAGTTTATAAACTATCGCCAAAATCAGCCTTAAACTGGGCCATAAGTTTTTCTGGCCAGTCGTTAACAGAATCGAGGCGACCAACGAAGAAACGCAGTACAGCAGGTTCGTCTACAAACTTCAATCCACCAACAAGATGACGGTTTTTATAAAGCCAAGTTAAACGGTCGAGAACAAACTGAGTTTGCGAGAGCGTGAATACACGACGCGGAAAAGCAAGGCGCAGAAGTTCAACATCGGCCAAAATATCATTACCATGCTCATCCCTAACGCTCGAAATGGTCCCGCGTTCCATACCACGAGCCCCTGATATCAAATAAAGAGCTGCAGCTAATGCGCCGGCAGGGTATTCTGTTTGGGGTACATGCGGAAGAAATCCCATGCAATCGACATGGCATCCGAGCGCTCCGGCAGGGGTTACTACAGGAATGCCTCGCTTATCAAGTTCGTTTACCAGATAGGCTATAAATGATGGAGACTGACTGATTACGGTTTCGTCTGTTGTTTCGTAAAGACCTACGGCCATAGCTTCGATCTCGCGAACTGACATACCTCCATAAGTTAAGAATCCTTCATACAAGGTTACCAAATCACGCATCTTAAGAAAGAGGTCTTCGCGATTGGTGCAGATCGCCCCTCCACGGGTAGAACTTACTTTACGGCTTGAGAAGTATGCAAAATCAACCAAGTCGAACATGGTGTGAAGAATTTCTTTGATAGTCTTCTTCTTAAATTCATCTTCGCGCTGATTGATAAAATAAGCATTCTCACCAATCAGACTTGCGTCCATCAATACGAGGATGCCGTGTTCATCGGCGACTTTACGGACTTCGCGCATATTCTGGATAGAAAAAGGCTGTCCGCCAATAAGGTTTGTGGATGCTTCGAGGCGGATAAACGGAATTTTGGCGGCACCGTATTTCTGAATTAAAGCTTTGAGCTTATCGATGTCGATATTTCCTTTAAAAGGATTGCTGCTTTTGATGTTCAGCGCATCGTCTTTATAAATTTCGAAAATAGTACCACCGTTAAGCTCCATGTGAGCTTTGGTAGTGGTAAAATGGTAGTTCATAGGGATAACGTCGCCCTTCTTTATAAAGGCTTGAGAGATAATATTCTCAGCTGCACGTCCCTGATGAACCGGTAAAATGTATTTCTTACCAAACACTTCACGGATAGCATTTTCCATCCGTACAAAACTTTGAGAACCGGCATAAGCATCGTCGGCTCGTAACATTGACGAAACCTGATTATCGCTCATGGCATTAGTTCCCGAATCTGTAAGCATATCGAGAAATACATCGGTTGTGCTTAGAAGAAAGGTATTAAACCCAGCTTTGCGAATAGCTTTAAGGCGTTGCTCGATGGGATTTAAATAAAGTTTTTGGACTACGCGTACTTTGTGTAATTCGAGTGGAATGTCTTCGCCACTATAAAACTTCACTTTACAGGACTGCTCGTGGTTTTCCATAAATATTTGAAAATTAATTAGATAGTTGTAAATACTAAAAACTTATCGTTTATAGATAAGCTTTCGTTTATAAATTAGTCGTTTTCAAATATAGTGGCTTATTTTAAAAATCGAAACAAATATTAGACAAAAGAAAAAATAAAAGCAGGCCTGTAAGCCGGGTTCTGTTTCCACCGAAGCGGACTTCTATCATTTATCTGGGACCGCTGTCGCCAACGGCCTCGAGCGACCTACCCCTCCCGATTCCAAAGGACCAGCGCGGGCAGCACTGTAACCTGCCGAGGCAGATAATCGGGATATACATGGTCTTACAACCCATCAGACGCACGGCTACCGACGTTGCCGCCAATACCGGTGGGCTCTTACCCCACCTTTTCACCCTTACCTCAAAACGACACGCGTTCCGGGGCTGTTATTTTCTGTTCCGTTACTATACCCTCACGGATATCTTCCCGTTAGGAAGCATGGTGCCCTGCGTTGCCCGGACTTTCCTCCCCTCCCGTTTTACAGGGAGAAGCGATAAAACGGCCTGCTTATATTTTCTTTAATATTATTTAATCATCACCAAGGTTGCGCCATAACCGTATTCCTTAAACGATGCGTCCTGATAACGAAGTTTGGAATATTTTGAATCGAGTGTTTTCCGGATTTCGTATTTAAGTTTTCCGTTACCAACGCCATGAATAAAGACTATCTTATGAACATGATTACGAATAGCCCCCTCGAGTGCAATGGTAAAACGCCCCATCTGGATATCGAGGATTTCGCCTGCACTCATTCCGGAAAAATCTTCAACCAATTGTTCTATATGAAGGTCTATTTCTTCCTTTTCAGAAGTCGAATTCTGAGCTTGTTTTTTCGGTTTAAAATCTTTCCGTTTCTTTTGAATGACGAATTTATCTTCGCTCTCGGTTACAATCCGTTCAATTTCGTATAGAAGACTCATCTCTGTAACATTCACAACGATAGCCTTTTCGTCGAAGTAATCGTTTTCTTCCCAGTTTGACGGGTCAGCCATAGCCAACGGGTCAATTCGATATTCGTAAATCAGCGATTCGTGAGGAAGGTAGATTCCTTTTTTATAGAAGATGCAGTTAATCTTAAATGATTGTATCTGTTTTAGTTCAGACATGGAGAATGACAAAACCTGAACTTTCGTGTCTTCTTCGACCATACCGGCCTTTTTGCCATAAACAAAATTGTCTTTTACTATCGAAAACGTGTAAAGCATCCGGTAGGCACAATCGCTGATAAGGTGAACGTGAAAATCAGGTTCCATACGACCTTTCAACTTTACCGGAACTAAGCCCAGAAGGATATTCAGCGTGCTATTTTCGGTGGTGATGATTTCGTCGTCAGTTGGTTCTTCGGTCAGGACTTCATCAAAGTCTTCGGTATCTTCCTGAAAAACAGAAACCGGAGCTACTGTTTTTTGCTGTTTTTGAGGAATAACCGGTTCTGGTTTCATTCCGCCAAATCCGACCTCTTCAACTTTAACAAGCTCTGAAAATAAGACAGGAATTTCAAACCCGTCGTTGGTTTCGACATAAGCAATTTGTTGTTTAACCTTAGCTACAACACCGCCGCCAACGTCGTTCAAAAACTTTACTTTGTCACCTACCTTAAATATCATTTTACACTATTTTAAATGGCTGTCCAAAAATAACTAATTTTACAGTATTAAAAATTCAGATTTTAAATACGTACTAATTCAATGATTAACAGGCCAGAATCGTTAAAAAACATTGCCATTTCCGAATTTGACTACCCTCTTCCCGATGAACGGATTGCCAAATATCCCCTTGCCGAACGCGATATGTCAAAGTTATTGGTTTACCGCGATGGTGCTATCTCTCATACTGTTTTTACCGATATTGAAAATATACTTTCGCCCGGCGATGAGCTTATTTTCAATAATACCCGGGTGATTCCCGCACGATTAAAGTTTCAAAAATCGACGGGTGCCAACATCGAAATTTTTTGTCTCGAACCAGTTGCTCCGGCTGAATACCAAGTTTCGTTTCAATCGCACCAATGTACATGGAAATGTATTGTTGGAAATCTTAAAAAATGGAAAGATAACGATTTAATCAAAGAAATAAACATTAACGGTAAAAAGGTTTTACTAAAAGCTACTAAAATAGCCGATTATCAAGCCTCACAACACATCGAATTCAGTTGGGATGACGCTTCGTTCAGCTTTAGCGAAATCATTGAAAAGGCTGGGGTTACCCCCATTCCACCTTATCTCCACCGCGATAGTGAAGCGATTGATCGAGACCGTTACCAGACCGTTTATTCGAAAGTGAAAGGTTCAGTTGCTGCCCCCACTGCCGGGTTGCATTTCACCGACGATATTTTAAATAAACTGAATAATAAACAGGTACAAACTTCGGAAGTTACCCTGCATGTTGGCGCAGGTACATTTAAACCGGTACAAACCGATAATATCACCGACCATGAAATGCATACCGAATTTTTTTCGGTACCACTCCAAACCCTAAAGCTTTTGGTTAAGAAGCACGGAAATATCGTTGCCGTTGGCACAACCACCCTACGAACGCTAGAAAGTTTATACTGGCTGGGAATTAAAGTCAGGACCGGACGATATGAACATGACGGCGTACTGCATTTAAATCAATGGGATGCCTATCATCTGGAGGGCACTCCCTCCTACTCCGAGTCCATTAGATATCTTATTGATTATCTTGAAAAACGAAATGAAACGGAACTTTTTGCAACTACCCAGATTATGATTGCACCCGGTTATCAAATAAGGAGCATCAATGCGCTGATTACCAATTTCCACCAACCTAAAAGCACATTATTACTACTGGTTTCGGCTATTACCGGCAACGACTGGAAAAAAATATATGATTATGCCCTCGCAAATGGTTTTCGCTTTTTAAGTTATGGAGATAGTTCCATCTTATTTTTACCCAATAAAAAACGCTGATTGGGAGTCAGCGTTTTAAGGAAAAAGAATATAATTAACTCATTCCTGAACTGCACATTTGGTAAGCACTACGTCCATTAAATAACCAGTACACAATCCTTTAATCTTAATTTTCCGACCTGATTTAAACGTATTTTTAGAGGCTGCCACTTTATTGAAACTGCACATTACCCCCGAAGCGTCAGTTGCTTCTTTCAAATAAACCGAAATCTCGTCAGTGGTTACCTTTACGTCAGCTATCGTTCCGGAAACCAGAATAACCTTGCCGTTATATTTTGCATTGGCAGTGCTTTCATTGGATTCAAAGGCTTTAACCAAATCGTTGGCAGTTAATTCCACTGTGGCATTTTGAGAAGATACACTGGTATCCGCTTTTTTAAATACATACGACCAAACAAAAAACACAATGAGGGCAGCCAATACCACCACTGCCATGATAAATCTTTTTACGGTAGAAGTCATGAATTCCACAATTTAGTTAGAATTATACGGAGTATCTACATTGATTTCAACCTCTTTGGCTACCTTACTTTCCACCAGCGACGGGATTTTAATACCATAATCTTTCGGTGATACCGTAAACTTAGCCTTCGTGGTTATAACTTTTCCCTTTACCTCAATAGTCCCCTTGGTTGATACAGCTTTGGTAACTCCATGAATTGTAAGATCTCCGCTTACCTCGGCAGCATAACTTCCATCTTTTTTAAAATCTATTTTTCCGATATTGGTAATTTTTCCTTTAAAAGATGATTTCGGAATTTTATCCGATTCCATATAATTCTCATTAAAATGTTCCTGCATCAGGGCTATCTTAAATTCAAAGGCTTTTATCAGCATCATAAACGCAACATCACCGGTTGATACATCAAGCGTACTGACAGCCTGTCGATTATGTCCTTCAATAACTTCCATGGGTGTATTCGAAATAAACCAGATATGTCCACTTTTGGATATGTATTTCTGGGCCGACATCAACTGGAATGAACCCAGCATCAATAAGATTAATAGTTTGCTTTTCATAATGTTATATTTTGTTATTAGAACACTTAGTGGCTCATTTTTGTTTGCTGAATGAGAATACCCGCGAGATATTAAACCCAATACGAATATCGCCTTTAGACCAACGACCAGTGGTTTCCCCGATAAATCCTTTCTCTATCATAGCTTCCGAATTAGTTAGGAAAATTTGAAAAACATGTCCGCCGGTATCGATATCAATCCCAACTGATAATGGATTATAAACAGGTTGACTTGGAAAATTGTTAGCAGGAGGAATTACATAATAATATTCGGCATTAACCGCCAAACGCTTGGTTATTTTAAACCGCCCACCAATACCAACTGAAAAAATATCATTCGGGTCGATCTCGGTGCCTACAAGATTGCGATGAACAAAAGTCGGGTTAATTTCGAGCGAAAAGCGCTCATTAAACTTACGGGCTACCAATATTTGGTGTACGTAACTCATCCTCAACCAGAAGTACTGAATATTGGGATCTCTAAGGGTATTTACGGCCATGCTGGTAAAATAGGATAACGATACCGGCATGTTTTTCTTTCCTTTTGACTGTCTTAAAATAGAAAATTTGAGCAATCCATCAAAGGTTTTTTGGTATGAGCCACGACCAACGCCAACCATTAGCCAATTTGTAATTCCATAATCGAATCCTAAATGGACTAACGATTCGTCTAGACCATAAAAATTATACGAACCCGTATTAACCCTTCCAAACCTGTGCGAAATACGAAAATCGAGTTGTCTGGCAGGCATCCGTTCAATAGAATGCCCATTGATAATTCGCGTAGATTTAAACGTAGCGGTGGTATAATCAGTTTGGGTAGCGTTTTGGGTAGCATCATTAAGTAATTGGTCAAGATCTTGAGCATTGAGCACTCCAAAGCTGCACCATAAGCTCATTGCTAAAAAAACACGTAAATGCATACTGTTGGTTTTTAAATGGTTAATTATTGGGAGCTCCGGCATCAATCCATTTTTTAATAATGGTAATCTTACAACTTTGAAGTTTCCCATTGGGCGGCATGTTGTGGCTTTGATAGGTGATGGATTTATACAATTGGCCATTGTCTATTTGAACCTTTAAATCGCTATAATTTTCAAGTTTAAATCCTCCACCACTGGTATAATTGGCATTGCTGTGACATGAATAGCAATTATCGTTCAGTATTTGTTTTACACTGCCTGAATAGGTGAAATTAGTAGTGTCGCAGGGTATGAGGTACTGAGAGGGGTTCAGATACTCAACACTATCGTAGTAGCAACCGGCCAATATCAGCACAAAAAAAATAAAGAGTGGTATAAATATTTTCATGTCGTTAGTATTTAATTATTTTGTTCTCCCTGTTGAATCCAGAGCTCTATTTTACGGATAGAACATATATCCAGTTTATAAGAAAGCGGCATTGCTGAAAAGCCTGATATTTGCCTAATCACACCATCTAAAACAGGCGTTCCGCTACGCAGGTTATCGGCATACGATTTAATCTGAGTGTAACTACTCAAATTAACACCGCCACTGGCATTCGAAACGTTGTGACAGCCAAGACAATTATTTTGAATAATGGACCAAACTTGAGTTGAAAATTTAATGGTAGTAGCGGTATCACAGGTTGCAGTAGGACAATCAGAATTCTGTGCCCCATTCATAATCCATTTGTTAAAGGTAGAGAGTTGAGTTGCAGCTAATGCTCCGCTGGGAGGCATAATGTCTTCTCCAGATGCTGTCATTGATCTATATATAGTGCTTGCTCCGGGATTGCCTGCTATGATTGCTCCTGTGCGTTGTTTAAGTGTCGCGTAACTGGTCAGGGTATATCCGGCCTGATGAGATGCCGCATCGTGACAATTTGTGATGCCACAACTCGAAGTAAGCATAGGAAGGATATTCTGGACAAAGCAAATAGTATCGGTGCTAGAAGGTGGATTTGTATTAGTACCACAGGTTGTTTTCTTTGCTCCCTGAGCTATCCATACTTCAATCAGCACACGGCTTTGCACGCTTAAAGGGCTTTTAGGGGGCATCATATTTCCATAGGCACTACCCAACACTTTATAAACAGTGCTTCCTGCGGGATCGCCAGGACTTACGTCTTTAATTATAGATTCATACGAAGACGCATCAAACCCGGCTTTTCGGGTTGCATTATCGTGACAACCGGAAATAGCGCAGGAGTTTTGGAAGATAGGCAGTATTTCTGTATCAAAACATACCGGGCTTAATTTATCGAGACCAACAGGTTCGTGTTTACAGGATTGTAACTGCCCGATAATAAATAAACCAACAATGACAACAGAGAGTAACAACAGAGCTGTAATATGTTTCATAAATAAATACTTTAATATATCAAGATAACGATATATTTTTAAAAAAAGTACCTCTATATCTTAAAACATAAAATATAGAATAATTCTAATTAACAAGTTGTTGCAAAAGATTTGTAAATGCTATTATGTCGGTTTCCTGAGTATCCCACGATGTCATCCAGCGTACTTCATTTGTATGTTCATTCCAAGTATAAAAAAAGAACTCTTCCTGTAGACGGGGTACAATTTCCTTCGGAATGATTGCAAAAACGCCATTTGCCTGAACCGGCTGGGTTATGGTGATGCCCTTTATGTCCGAAATTTTCTGAGCCAGTAATTGAGCCATTTTATTGGCATGTGATGCATTCTTAAGCCAAAGATTATCATTAAAATATGCTGAAAACTGGGCTGAAATATAGCGCATTTTGGAGGCGAGTTGCATTCCCTGCTTTCTGTAATATTTAAAGTTTTTGTCGAGGTTCTTTTTGAGGAACACAATAGCTTCGCCATACATGAGACCATTTTTGGTGCCACCAAACGAAAGTACGTCAACTCCGGTATCGGTAATCATTTCTTTAAGAGAACTTCCGGACGATGCAACAGCATTGGCTATCCGGGCTCCGTCAACATGCAGGTACATATTATGCTGGTGGGCAAGGTCGGCTAATTCCTTTATTTCTTGAACTGAATATAATGTTCCCAATTCAGTTGGCTGGGTTATTGAAATGACCTTGGGCTGAGCATGATGCTCAAAACCAAAGCCTTGCAAATGCCTTTTTACTTCCTCTGTCGATATTTTTCCGTCCGAAGAGGAAACCGTGATCAATTTACAGCCTGTAAATCGTTCGGGAGCACCACATTCATCTACATTAATATGAGCGGTTTCGGCACAAATAACCGCATTAAAAGAATCGGTAAGTGCACGTAATCCTAAAACATTGGCGGCAGTTCCTAAAAACACAAAATATACCGAAATCTGTTCGCCTAAAATTTCTTTAAACTTTTCAACAGCCTGTCGGGTATAAAGGTCTTCGCCATAGGCTATGGTGTGCCCAGAATTGGCATCTATCAAAGCTCTTAATACATCGGGGTGAACTCCTGCATTATTATCGCTGGCAAATCCCCGTTTATTGTCTTGAGGCATACTTAATAGTTATTTAATTTTTAATCAACGGAATAGATACCCAGAAAGTAGCTCCTGCTCCTAGTTGGGAAGAAACTCCAATTTTTCCGTTAAGCAAATTAACCAAGCCCTGACAAATAGACAAACCGAGCCCATTCCCTCCATAAAGTTTTTCGGCATCAGAAGGGTATAGTTTTCTGAAATACTCGAAAATAACAGCCTGATCGTCAGGACTAATACCAATTCCAGTATCTTCAACTGAAAAGATAATATCTGTTTCTGTAATCTGATATTTTACAGCAATATATCCTTTTTCGGTAAATTTAATAGCATTCTCAATCAGATTATTCAGGATTTGGCTGATGCATCCCCGATCGCTATAAATAAACCGTCTTTTATCGTCAGTAAAACGAGTAAAATTAAGCTTCAGATCCGGTTTATTCAGTAGTTCGACATTGGATCTTAGTGTCCAATATAAATCAGTAAACAAATCATCGACCGAAAATTCCTCATAATTAATCGTAACCTGTCCTAATTGAATTTTGGAGATATCGAGAATATCCGTGACAACTTTCAAAAGATTCTGGCTACAATTTTCAATATTCCGGATATATTTTTTTTGAATATCGGAAGTATCCTCAAGGTCGGACAATAAGCTGGAAAAACCAATGATTCCGTTCATTGGCGTACGGAATTCATGGGAGATATTCGTAAGAAAAGCTGTTTTAAGTTGATCCGACTCTTCGGCTCTATCTCTGGCAATCGATAATTCTTCTTTTTGTAAAATCGAATATTCGATCATTTCGCCTATTTGACGGTATTCTTCTCCCATTCCTTTTAATTTCTCAATTTCGTCGTGAGACTCCGTAGCCATAATAGATTCGATACGCATTAACGGTCGTTTTATCCAGTATGTTGTTGTTAACCAAAACAGTCCTAACATAATAACAAAAGCTGTCAAAATAACTATTGCCAAAAAATTATTAGTTGATTGATAGTCTCTCACAAACAAAGCTCCTTTTGTTGCCTGTAAACTTGTAATGTATTCTTTGTTAATATTATATAATGGTTTATAAACATGAAAACTGTTATGTTCCAAATAATTGGTTCTCCTTTCTTTAGTCAATGACAATTGCATGCCTATAATTTTGCCTATTGAGCTTAAATAAGCTGAAGGCCAGTGTTTTCCTATGAAAAAATAACCCTTGGGTGTAGTCTTTTTTAACGGATCGTTTGTAGGGTGTATCGTAGTAGCAATAATCTGGATAAGTCCTTCCGGGGTAGTGGTAAACGTATTGATCAATCGATTTGTTTGCAGGGAATCGATTAGCATCTTTAATTCAGACTTTGGAATGCTGAACGATGACGAATCGAATGAAGCTTGGTAAACTAATTTAACTTGAGCATTATAAACCAAAACATGGTCCACTTTATAATTGTGCCCCATCGTAATGATGTTTTCATTCGCCCATTTTTCGTCTTTAGTGCTAACGAAATTAACCATTTCGTCCCAAAACGTGTAATCTGTGGCTGCAGCTTTTAAAACATCCGTCTTACTTTGAATAAGGGCTTCAATATTGTTCGTTAATTGAACAATATTGGACTGGATTAAGATTTGTTCCCTTTTTTTATTGAAATAGAAGGCAATAACAATCGAAAGTAGAAAGATAAATAAAGAGAACAATAATACAATGAGAAGCTTTTGCTGGGTTTTCATATATTATTTTGAATGCCAAAAAATAGCAGTTTAATTTAAAAAAAAGACTCGAAAAAATATTTTTTGGCGATCATCTTCTAAGAATTTAATAAAATTCCCGCTCCAAACCGTCCAGTAATGCCTTTCCCGTGGCGGGATGAAAAAAATTTGTCGTGATGGCATTGGGTACACATCCCGATAATTTCAATATTTTGTGCATCTACCCCAATTTCAACTAATTGAGCCTTATTAGCATACCATAAATCAAAATTTGTAGTATCCGGTTGACGCTGATATATATAAGATTGAGTAGATCCAAAAGAATCTTCAACAGCTTTAACGACTTCATGACCAACCTGATAACAACACGAACCAATAGACGGACCTATGATAACATGAATATCAGCAAACTTTGAATCATATTCGGAGTTCATTTTTTGAACGGTTTTAACGCCTATTTTTTGAACTGTTCCTCTCCATCCGGCATGAGCTACGCCAATTACTCGTTTTACCGGATCGAAAAATAATAATGGTACGCAATCGGCCGCCATTATAAATAAGCAAATATCAGGTTGATTGGTAATCATGGCATCGGTTTCACGAATAGCCGACTCCCGATCAAAAGCACCTTTTCCCTTCATGGAAGCATCTACAACCGCAACTTCTTTTCCGTGAACCTGATTAAGCATAATAAAAGATTCAAGTGGAATATCTAACGACGATGCTAACGTTTTTCGGTTATTTATTACATTCGCAGGGTTATCTTCCGTTCCCAAACCGAGGTTTAGTGATGAATACGGCTCGGGACTACATCCACCGTTACGCGTGGTTATGAAATGCCGTAATCCCTTAAAATTATCCCAACGGGTAAGGGTTAAAAAAGATTTTGATTCTTTTAACATTACAAATCATTTTGAAGTCACAAAAGTAACTTTTTTCGGTCAATTATTATTTTTGTCACCTCAAAACAGCAATTCTAATTTAATGAGGCAATATTTTATCATAGGTTTAGTCTTTTTCTTAATCTTTTTTAGTTCAAATCTTTATTCCCAAACATCGCTAAAAGACAGGTTATATATCGAAGCTAATTACCATTATGGCTTTGTTATGCCACATCTTGATCCTATAGCATATTTCATAAACGAACATGTTAACGGTTATCAGGTAAACGTAGGTATTTTAAGTACCGGAAAGAAGAAATGGCAGCAGGATTATAACTATCCACTGTTTGGATTAGGCTTTTACCATTCGGGACTGGGAAACACCCGTATATTCGGACAGGTAAATGCTTTGTTTTGTTATGTCGACCGATATTTTTTTCGTTATAACAGCCGTTTTAATCTGGGTAACCGTTTGGAATTCGGACTTGGCTACATCAACCGGAAATTTGACCTTCAAAATAATTACTTTGATATTGCTATAGGTTCTCATCTGAATACATATTTGAATTACAGTCTGGAAGGTCTTATCCGTATCCAACCGCAACTTACAATGAAAATAGGTGTTGGTATGTCGCATGTATCCAACGGAAGGTTTTCCGAACCCAACAAAGGCCTCAACTTCCTGACTACGTTTGCAGGGTTTGAGTATTCATTTAAAGAGCCGCTACACTACGAAGGGTATTCAGATATAGCTGATGATTTACCCGAACATCAATTTATAGTTACGTTAGGCGGTGGCGAAAAACAAATATCCCGAAGACTTCCCGATCGCTATGCGGCCCTTGCCCTATCAACCGAATATTCCCGAAAAATATTCCGTAACGGCTACGCAGGATTATCTTTAAATACCTATTACGATCCTTCGCTAATCAAAGAGATTGAACTTGAAGGAGATACTGCCAAAAGTAGCGATTGCTTACGGCTTAGCCTTAACCTTTCGTACGAAATGAAAATGGGACATATATCGTACCTTTTTCAACCAGGCATTTACTTAAAAAATGCTTATTCCAAAATTGGTAATATTTCGAACCGGATAGGAATACGCTACCAGATAGACCGTCACTGGCTGGCAGGAGTAACTATCAAGGCACATTGGATAGCCATTGCCGATTTTATTGAGTGGGGCGTTGGATATCGCATAGCCAAATAATCTTTTAATCAACAAGCCGATGCTTAAACGAAACATAACAATCCATTTAGGTACATTTATATTATTTAGTATAAGCCTGTTGTCGTGCGATAAATCGTTATTTGATAGTGGGCCAGAGATCTCTCGGCAAATCCGAATGGAAGAGACTTTTTCTATTATTGATTTCCAGAATATTTTTGACGCTACAATAGTCCAGGATACTGTAAATAAAATCATTATAACCTGTGGTGAAAATCTTCAGCCTAAAGTAACTGCCAATATTCAAGGCGGGACGTTAACTTTGAATCATTCCGAAAAATATGATTGGTCAAGGGATTATAAGCACATTAAGGTTGAATTACATTTGAATTTCAGCCCTACGGTTTACATTCATGCCCCAATCAGTTTGAAAACAATAGGAACAATAAAAGGTGATAATTTTACATTGGTTGATTTTATGAAAGTCAGCGAAGTGGACGTTAGCGTGGATGTTAATTCCTGTGGAATCTATATGTCGTCAGACAATTTTGGGTATTTTAAAATAAAAGGACGATGTAATAATGCCGATTTATGGGGCTGGGGATCGGCAATCGTGCGGGCCGACAGTCTGTTAGCCAAAGACTGTCACATAAAACATCGCGGTTTTAATGATGTTTATGTGAATGTCTCGGGTCGTTTAAGCGTTTCTCTTGAATATTTCGGAAATATCTATTATTCCGGAAACCCTTCGGAAATAGTCATTGAAAACCAGCTTTCGTCAGGAAGACTAATTAAGCTAAGTCAATAACTAGATTCTAAATCAGATTACAATCTCGACTCCAAAATTTTCGTTAAATCTTCTTTGGAAAGCTTCAACGGATGATTTTTTTGTTCAGTTAATTGTATTATATTTTCAAAATCAGACGACTTAACTCCATACTTTGATAACCGATCGATATTCATCATATCGGTCCACGAAATCAGTATATCGATAAAATAACTAAGGTAGAAATCCTGACTCCGTTGTTCTTCTCCGGAAAATAATTGCCCCAGTTCTGCGTATTTTATGAGGGCCGGACTGCTTTCATTTAACTCCATAAGCCGTTTTATGGTAATGGCATTGGCTGGAGCCATAAGAGTTCCGCATACAATGCCATGAGGAATATTAAACATTCCACCTATGGAAGAGGCAAAACCATGAACTATTCCCAATCCAGCATTAGCCAGACTTATTCCGGAAACAAGCGCCGCGTAAGACATTCCTGAACGGGCTTCGAGATCTTCGCCCCATTTCCAAACTCGTGGGAGAGCAATTCTTAATTGGGCAATTCCGTCATAAGCCAAAGCATCGGTAAATGGTACCGGTTTATTAGACAGATAAGCTTCAACTAACTGGGTAAAACAGTCCATTCCGCTGGCTGCGGTTATTGGCGGAGGACAGTGCAAGGTTAACTCCGGATCGATAATGGCAATGTCGGGCACAAAATTATCGTGACGAAGCGATTTTTTAAATCCGCCTACTCCAACCTGAGAGATTACTGCATTTTTAGTGGTTTCGCTCCCTGTTCCCGAAGTGGTTGGAACGGCTATAAATGGCAATTTGGTACCGGGGTGTTCCTTAGTGCCTACGCCTTCCAGAAACTCTATGACTGATTCGGAACGGTTAAGCATTGCCGAAATGGCTTTGCCGGCATCTATGACGCTTCCCCCACCAATAGCTATAACTAACCGAATATTATCGTTCTGATGCCGGATAACAGCCAAATCGACCATTTCCGGAGAAGGCTCGCGGTTTATGTTTACAATATGATAGTGAATACCTGTCATATCAAAGGTATTCAGCAAATATTCACCATGTTTTGAGTGGATAAATGAATCTGCACCTGTTACCAGCAGAATATCGTTTCCGTAAGATTTGGCTATACCGGCCAGTTCAGCAATCTTCCCATTTCCAAAAATTATTTTTGGGGTACGGGCAAACAAAAAAGGCTTTACCATTGCGATTTATCAAGAGGTGCTACAATGTTGTACCTTATGCCTTGTCGTGTAGAGGCCATCCAGTCAGCAACTGTATCGCGCCAAAGAGCATAGTGTGCCGTATTTTTGTGAGCTGCGGCAGCTTCTTCCGATTCATAAGCCTCATATATAACAAACCTCGAAGGAACACCGGCATCCTGTAACAAATCAAAGCGTAAATTGCCCGGTTCTTTTACCGATTCAGCATGATTGGCTATCGTGGCTTTTTTAAAATCGTCAATTTTATCCGATTTTACATGGACATGAACACAAGTAACTATCATAGTATTTAGCTTATTATCATTAAATTAAAATCTATTAAACGGGCTAAACGGGTCAACTCCCATTCCCGAGAACGTTCCGTAATTATTGTAATATCCCGGATATAAGTATCCGTTACTCTGAACCATCTTAAATCCAGCCCCAATAGTAATGGCATCAGTAAGCTTGTAGTTTACCCCCATCGTCATCATTTGAAATGAATTACGAAATGCTGGATTTTGCGAGGCATTGTTAAGATTTGAAAAATCCTTCACAACGGAACCATATAACGTAAGTTTCGGGTTAAAAAAATAGTTTCCGGAAACATACAAAGTACCGTCGTACGAAAGGCCTGATTGTTGTAAAACACTCCCTCCTGTCAAATTCGATGAGTGCTGGTAAGTTAGCCTGTTTTGCATAAGTAAAATACCTGCTTCCAATTTGAGTTTGGGCGACATATCCCATTTAAATTCGGGAGCTACGTAAAAAGACGAACCTCTGGCCACCCCGGTAAACATACTGGTACCAACAGAGAGGCTGTAATCCATTTTTTTCGGGGCCGAAGGGTCGGTAGAAACTTCAGAAACTTCACGAAGCAATCCTTGTCCTTGTACCTGAAATGTAAAGACAATCATCAGGAATAAAAAATTTATCTTCTTCATAACCTGCATGTTTTAAAACTGAAACAATTTCAAATTTAAAAAGTTTTTACAAGAACCGGGCCATTTTTACTTAAATAGATGATGCCCGGCCAACAGACATAACCCCTTTCACCTTTTTAAGTTTATTAGTGAGGGCATCCAGATGAGCTGTATCCTTGACAAAGAGCGTTACATGCCCTTCGAACATTCCGTCGGTAGTATTGATAGTCATGGAGCGCATATTTACCTTTAAATCTTTGGAAATTACGTCGGTAATACGACTTACCAAACCTATATCGTCAATACCTACAATTTTGAGATTTGCCTGATAAAGCGACGAACCATCGGAACTAGTCCATTGTGCTTTTACAATGCGATAGCCATAACGACTAATCATTTGCTCGGCATTGGGGCAGTTGAGACGGTGTATTTTCACACCTTCGTTTATGGTGATAAATCCAAAAATTGGGTCACCAAATATTGGGTTACAACACTTTGCTAATTTATAGTCGAGTTTATCAACCTTATCGTCAATCACTAAAAAATCTTCGGTCTTAGGCGTATGCGTTTTTACAATCTTTTCAACCAAATCGCCTTCAATTTTTTCAGGAATTTTGGCAGCTTCGGGTTTGTCCTGCAAAACCTCCTTAATTTCGGAAATGTCAATTTTTTCGTCGGCAATGGCTGAATATAAATCAGTTACAGTTTTGAATTTATAAGTTTTAAGTAACTTCTTTAAATTCAAATCATTAAATTCGAGTTTCCAGTTTCGTAACCGTCGTACCAGAATTTCTTTTCCTTGCTCAGCGCTTTTTTGTTCCTCATCCTTAATAAATGCCTTGATTTTATTTTTGGCCTTGGAGGTAAGTACAAATGAAAGCCAGTCGCCTTTGGGTTTCTGGGTTTTAGAGGTCAGGATTTCAACCCTGTCCCCATTCTGGAGAACGTGCCGAATGGGAACGCTTTTTCCGTTTACCTTGGCTCCAACACAGGCACAACCTACATTGGAATGAATATCAAACGCAAAGTCGAGGACTGTTGCTCCGGAAGGTAGCTTTTTCAGGTCGCCTGTAGGGGTAAACACGAATATCTCTTTGGTGTAAAGACTTGGTTTTAATGTATCCAGAAAGTCGAGGGCTTCGGCCTCTGGCGCTTCAAGTATCTCGCGGATTTTTCCCAGCCACACGTCGAGGCCTTTATCGGCTTCGCCTCCTTTGTATTTCCAGTGGGCAGCCAACCCCTTTTCGGCAATTTCGTTCATACGTGAAGTTCGAATCTGCACTTCAACCCATTTCCCGGAAGGTGTAACTACAGTTGTGTGAAGCGATTCGTAACCATTGGTTTTGGGAATGGAAATCCAGTCCCTCATCCGCAACGGATTGGGTTGATAAAAATCAGTCACCACCGAATAAACCCGCCAGCAATCCGATTTTTCGTTTTTCAATTCGGAATTGAGAATGACGCGAATGGCAAAAATGTCATAAACATCCTCAAATTCAACGCTTTGTTTCCGCATCTTATTATAAATGGAATACACGGATTTAAGACGTCCTTTTATCTCAAAATCGAAACCTTGGTTAGTAAGTTCATCTTTAATAGGTTGAATAAACTCACGAATAAACCGGTTACGGGAAGTAGCCGTTTCTTCAAGTTTTCGGGAAATAAGCTTGTAGGATTCCGGGTTAGTATATTTTAACGAAATATCTTCCAGTTCCAATTTCAGGTTATAAAGCCCCAGACGGTGACCAAGCGGAGCATAGAGATAAAACGTTTCGGTAGCCAGCGGAAAATGCAGATTTTCCGGATAAGTTTCGAGGGTACGCATTACTTGCAACCGCTCGGCCAACTTAATAATGATTACCCTTACATCGGTAACCAACGACAGCAACAGCTTACGAAAATTTTCGGCTTGCTCGGCCGTATTTTTGGTGTCGATACCCGAAATCTTGGTAAGATCCTCAATAATAACGGCAACCTGGGGCGGGAACTCCTTTTTTATGGTATCCAACTGGATATATTCGTTTTGCACAAACTCGTACAAAAGTGCAGAAATGATAGTTGTCCGGCCCATGCCAATCTCCTCGGTACAGATACGGGCAATGGCAATACTGTGGTTGATATAAGGCTCTCCATTTACCAACGGAAGGTCTTTAGCTACGCTGTAAGCCAGTTTAAATGCTTTACGGACTTCTTTAATGCCGTCGTCGGCAAGTACATTGCGGGCAACGCGCAAAAGTCCGCGGTATTTGTTGGTAATGATATTATCGAGATAAAGTTTATCGCTCATGGTAGATGAATGTCTATTCTCGCAAATTTAATGATTTTCCGTACTTAGAGGTAATAATGACGGGGCAATGCAATAAAAAAATCCCCGGCTTTCCGACCGGGGATTTTTTATTAAAGTTTTATTGAATAGTGCTAGCGTACGCTTATAGCTAACCCTGCGGATACATAATTATATTTAGCCAAAGTATAATCTGCATGAAGATGAATAAATCCTAATTTGAATTTTAAACCTGCGTTTAACCTTGGTTTAAGGCCTGTATTACTGATTGTGGCATCAACAGGATCTTTTTGGGCAAATTTGTCGTCAACCGTCAATTGTGATCCTATTAGACCGGGAAAAGGATAATTACCATTAAGTTTCAGGGTTGTTTTTGACTTTTCTAATCCTAAACCGGCATATACAGAGATTACAGGAATATCAATGGAGGCAATAATATTAGTTGTTAACCCATTAACTTGCAATAGAGCATCCTGATTCGAATAGTCAATTACTAATGTGCCTTTGGCTGCCGAAGTGTAAAAACTTGGCTGCAAATCAATCCCAGCATTGGCTTTTAAGCTTGTGTAACCAACAAAAGCCGAAATATTTAAAAATGGCAATCTCTTTATCGCAGGAATCCATTGACCTATATCGTGTTTAACTCCTAATCCAAAAATACCTATCGATCCTACATTGTTTCCCAAATTAGTTTTGGGTAAAAATCTCACCACGACTTCCGTACTTTTTATCAATCCTAGCCCTACCTGAACCATAGGAGCCGGAACTATGCTTAAACCAGTACCCTGAGGCATCTTAAATTCGGTAAATTTTGTTCCATTACTTAATTTGTAACTAACAGTTTGCCCATCAACCTTATCCCCGGCAATCGTTGGTGATGTTCCTTGAGATACCGTTGCACTGCTTGAAAGACCCAAGGTATTCAAATCGATACTTTTATCCGACGAAGGAACCATCGCCCCTGTCGCTGTAATTGACAAGTCAAATCCCAACGGTTTGTGAACTTTGGCCGTAGTGTACCAACCTCCATTTAAATCATGGCCAAAGCCTTCGCCAAATGGTTTTAAATATGCACTTAATATGGATGAAGCATCTCCTTTTGCACCGTTACCCATAACGGAAATAATACTACCAACATCTCCTAACTGAGCAAATGTAACCGATTGATATGTCTGAATAGACAGTATACCAAAAAGGAATACAAAAACTTTCTTTTTCATAAAATTCTTGGTTTATGGTTATTTAAGCACAAACATACCTAAAATTATCATTGCAGCAAAAAAGAGCAATCGTCAGACTGATTCTGTCAATCGTCAATTCTTTTTACCTTTGATGTCGATAAACAACATATTAAATGCGAAGCAATCAACCATTGGCCGACCGGATGCGGCCTAAATCGCTCGACGAATATATTGGTCAACGGCATCTTGTTGGCGAGAAAGCCATTTTGCGCAAGATGATCGACTCCGGCAATATTTCTTCTTTTATTCTTTGGGGGCCTCCAGGCGTAGGTAAAACTACCTTGGCGCAGATTATTGCCCAACAGCTAGACCGTCCGTTTTATAACCTGAGCGCTATAAATTCGGGAGTTAAGGACGTCCGGGAAACGATTGCCAATGCTAAGAGTACCCGCTTTTTCAACACCCCCTCTCCTATTTTGTTTATTGATGAAATACACCGTTTTAGCAAGTCACAGCAGGATTCGCTTTTAGGCGCGGTAGAACAGGGTATAGTTACATTGATTGGCGCTACCACAGAAAACCCTTCGTTCGAGGTAATATCTCCGTTACTCTCCCGTTGCCAGGTATATACCCTGAAATCGCTGGATAAGGATGATTTAATTGATATTGTACAGCGCGCAATAAAAACCGATATTGAATATAAGCGGATTACTATTGAAATCAAAGAATACGAAGCCCTGTTACGTTTATCCGGAGGCGATGCACGCCGGCTGCTCAATGTCCTCGAACTGGTAGTTAATACCGAATGGAACGGTATTGACCCTCTCCCTGCTCCTATTGAAATCACCAACGAAAAAGTGGTGGAGCGCATCCAGGAAAACATCGCTATGTACGATAAGGATGGCGAGATGCACTACGACATCATTTCGGCATTTATCAAATCCATCCGCGGAAGCGACCCCAATGCAGCGGTTTACTACCTGGGGCGTATGCTGGCCGGAGGCGAAGATCCGCTGTTTATTGCCCGCCGATTAGTTATCTCAGCTTCGGAAGACATCGGGCTTGCCAATGCCAATGCCTTGTTAATGGCTACAAGTTGTTTTCAGGCGGTACACCAGATAGGGATGCCCGAGGCCCGAATTATCCTCTCGGAAGCAACCATTTATCTGGCTAACTCGCCCAAAAGCAACTCGGCTTATATGGCTATAAACGAAGCCCTGGATTTGGTTCAGAAAACCGGAGATTTGCCAATTCCGCTGCATCTTCGCAATGCTCCCACCAAGCTGATGAAAGAACTCGGCTACGGGAACAATTATAAGTACGCACACGATTACGAAAATAATTTTGCCTACGACGAATTTCTTCCCGAAAAAATTGCCAATACCACATTCTATCAACCGCAGGAAAATGCCCGAGAAAAAGAATTTGTGGCGCGGCTTCACAATTTATGGAAAGGCAAGTACGGATATTAAGAAATTTGTACTTTTGGCCGCGAAATCTTATCGGTTTCAGGTGTAGCAATTCAAGTTATTTTTTATACTTGTACCCTTGAAAAGCACATTTATCACTGGTACTAACCTAAACTGAAAATCTTAATGTTAGAAACATTACCGTACATCAAGCATCTCGATTCGGGTAATTTTTTTTTAATCGGTGGGCCATGTGTGGTTGAGAGCGAAGAAAACTGCTTTGAAATTGCAGAACACTTATTATCAATTACTAATGCCCTTAAAATTCCGTACATTTTTAAAGTTTCTTTTAAAAAAGCCAATCGTTCGAGGCTCGATTCCTTTACCGGTATCGGTGACGAAGCTGCGCTGAAAATTATTGCTAAAGTAAGAGAAACACTGAAAGTGCCGGTTGTAACCGACATTCACACCGAACAGGATGCGGCCATGGCAGCCCAATACGTTGACATTCTTCAAATTCCTGCATTCCTTTGTCGTCAGACCGATCTATTGGTGGCTGCCGGCAAAACAGGGAAAATGGTGAATATCAAGAAAGGACAATTCCTTGCCGCCGAATCGATGAAATTTGCCGCTGATAAAGTCGTACAGTCGGGCAATTCACAAGTTATGCTCACCGACCGCGGAACCATGTTCGGGTATCAGGATATGATCGTTGATTTTCGGGGAATTACAGAAATGAAAAAGACCGGTTATCCCGTTATCCTCGATATCACCCACTCTCTGCAGCAACCCAATCAAAGTGGAGGTGTCAGCGGAGGCCTCCCCGAACTCATCGAAACCATTGCCAGGGCAGGAATAGCCGTAGGTGCCGACGGTATCTTTATGGAAACACATCCTAATCCGGCACAGGCAAAATCCGACGGAGCCAATATGCTCCCCTTAGCTCAGGTTGAACAGCTTTTGAAAAGACTGACAAAAATCAGGAATGTAATTAATGACTTTAATTAATTACATTAAAATCATTCATATATAATTTTTTAAAGAAGATTTAAATATTAGTTTTAGAAAAATTTTATTGATAAAAAAGATTTTCTGAGGATTATTATTTAATTTTAAATACGTATTATTACACCGTTTAAAAATCACGATTTTTCACGATGGAAAAGAAAAAATTAGTTGTTAGTTACAAGAATTGCACCGAGGATGTTTTGGAGGCCATTAAAAAGAAGTACCCCAATGGCTATAACGATTATGTTATTAAAGTCCAGAAACCTAATAATGATTTCTTCTATGCAATTACCGTGGATACCGCGGATATTAGCTACCTGATTAAGGTTGACGTTAAGATTGATAATCTGACAGAGGAAGAGTTTGAAAAAGAGTTTGGTGATGACAGTAGTAGTTCGTCGTCGGATGATTCGTCATTCGGCAGAGAAGACGATAATATTGAAAATATTGAATCGTCTGATAGTTTTGATGAATAATATTAATAATCAATATTTTAACAGAAAAGGGACTTTGCGAAGTCCCTTTTCTGTTTTTATTAACTAAATTACAATCTATCAGATAAATTCTTTACGAAGCTGACTTGCCCATTGCTGTACTCTTTCTTTATTAAGATGAGCTTGATTTTCAAAATCAATGGCTAAGCCCAAGAATTTATTATCGCGAACAGCTTTTGAGCTTTCAAAGCTGTAACCTTGGGTGGATGTTAGCCCCACAATAACCGCTCCCCTACTTTCCAGCAATTCAGCCATAATTCCTACAGCATCCAAAAAATTTTCGGGATATCCAACCTGGTCGCCCAATCCGAACAAGGCTATATATTTACCCTTTAGGTCCATATCCTCAATGGCAGGGCCAAATTCATCCCAATAATTGGGTAATTCTCCATCGAACCAAGTAGGAACACCCAGAATAAGGTTATCAAATGTAAGAAATTGTTTTTCGTTTACATTCTCAGCATTCAACGCCTCAAAGGATGTGTCTTTGAATTCTTCCTTAATTCGTTCGGCAAGTTTTGCAGTTTTATGGCTATTGAAACTGTAGAATAATCCTATCTTCTTCATATTTTACAAAATAAGATGATTAATAAGTTAATATTTCCCTTGCCGCTGCTAAGATCTTTTCGGTATTGGGCAGAATGGCAGCTTCCAATATTCGGTTGAAACCTACCGGAGTAAATGTTGATCCCACCCTTTTTATTGGGGCATCGAGATACTCAAAAGCTTCGTTGGCAATAGTGGCGGCAATTTCGGCTCCGAAGCCGGAGAATACCTTGTCTTCGTGAACTATCAAAGCCCTATTTGTCTTCTTAATGGATTCAAGAATAGTTTCTTTATCCAACGGAACAAGAGAGCGAATATCTACAACTTCAATATCCACATCTTCTTCTTCGTTTAGTTTTTTAGCGACTTCAAGGCACATGTGAGTTGTGTTGCCATATGTAATGATGGACAAGTCGGAACCTTCACGACGGATGCGAGCCTTGCCAAAAGGTACCTCAAAATCGTCGGGAATGGCAGTCATGGCTTCGGAGGCATTGTAAAGAGCTTTGGGCTCAAGAAATAACGTCAAGCCTTTGGAACGGATGCTGGTTCGCAATAATCCGGCAGCATCGTCGGCAAACGAAGGGTAAACAATCCTTACCCCCGGCAACGAAGTAAGTGACGCCTCAATGGTTTGAGAATGATAAAGCCCACCACCGATATACCCGCCCGAAGCCAGTCGAATAGTGACATTAGGTGCAAACTTGCCATTGGTACGCCAATAATCGTGCGTACTGAGTACAAACTGCTCCATGGCTGGCCAAAAATAATCTGCGAACTCGGCACCTTCAACTACTACTCGAATTTTATCGTTAAAACGTGTCATGCCGTTGGCTGTACCAAGGATAAAATCTTCGGCAATAGGCGCATTAAAAACACGTTCAATGCCAAACTCCTTCTGCATTCCTTTACTGACATTAAAAATGCCGCCTTTATCCTTATTTGCCATATCCTGTCCCCAGATGAAGGTGTCAGGATTATGACGGAATTCGGCTTTCAGAGTCTCGTTAAGCGCTTCAATAAGTTTCTTTGGTTCTCCCTGCTCATTATGAATGCCTTCGGGATATTTCACGGAAACATACGGATCGGGAATGACAAAATCGAAGATTGAAGTCGGGTCGGGATTTGGGGCGGCCAATGCCTTTTTGTGCGCATCCTTAACTTCCTGTTTTACCTGATCGTCAATTTGCTTTAGTTCTTCTTCTGTAAAACGGTTGTAACGAAGCAGTAACCGTCTATATTTAGCAAGCGGATCATATTCGGCTGCATATCCTCGCTCGTAATCGTCGCGGTAAAGTTCATGCCGGTCAGAATTGGAATGAGAGTGCATCCGCACACAATTGGCCTGTACGATAGCCGGCATCTGATTTTCGATAACCCACTGTTTGGCTTCGACCATGGTAGTCATCGAATCAAAGACATCTTTACCGTTGCAATGAAATATTTTTAGATTTTTAAACCCTATAAAGTTGTCGGCTACTTTACGATTGGCTGTCTGATCTTTTTTAGGGACCGAAATTCCATAGCCATTATCCTGAAAAACAAATATCACCGGAAGTTCCTCTTTAGATGCACCGTTGATAGCCTCGTAAACATAGCCTTCGGAAACCGACGATTCGCCTTGTGAACTGATGGAAACCCCTTGATGATGATATTTTTTCATTGCCCGCCCTACCCCGGCAGCATGTAAGGTATGACTCCCGGTCGAGGATGAAACGTTATGAATATTCCACTCGGGTTTAGCCAGGTGATTTGACATGTGACGGCCTCCGCCAGCAACATCGGTAGCTTTGGAAATACCGTTCAGGATAATCTCTTCGGCTGTAAGCCCTGCAGAAAGCGTAGTGAGCATATCGCGGTAATATGGAAACAGGTGATCGGTATTGCGATCGAAAACTTGTCCTATAGCAAGCTGAATACCATCGTGCCCCGCATAAGGCGCATGATATGACCATCCAATGGCCTGTCGCAAATAATTCGGGGCACGGTCATCCAGAGCCCGGCCTAACGTCAGCAAATGATACCATTTCCGTAAGGTTTCCTTATCGGTTTTCTTAATGCTGTATAATTTGTCGTTGTACATTTGTCCGTTTTATTACATTGTTTATACTTGATTGAATTTAAACAAGATGTAACTCATTTAAATCTCCCGGTTAATGTCGAATGCTTCAAGATAATCTGCCAGCCTGCGTGTAAATGCACCTCCCAAAGCCCCGTCAATTATCCGGTGGTCATATGTCAACGAAAGAAACATTTTATGACGGATGGCGATAACATCGCCGGTTGGGGTTTCGAGTACTGCCGGTTTCTTCTCGATGTTACCTGTACCGAGAACTGCGACCTGAGGCTGATTGATGATTGGTGTACCAAACGAATTTTTAAACGAACCAAAATTTGAGATAGTAAATGTTCCGCCCTGAATATCGTCGGGACTCAATTTGTTATTCCGGGCAGCTTCGGCCACGCGGTTCAGTTCTTTGGCAAGTCCTACCAAATTGAGGTTATCGGCATTTTTTATCACTGGAACAATTAAATTACCGGTAGGCAAAGCAACGGCAACTCCCAGGTTTATATTCTTACGGAGAATGATGTTATACCCGTCAACCGAAGCATTAACCTGCGGAAAATCTTTTAGCGCACGAGCAATGACTTCGAGGAATACCGGCATGTAAGTAAGGTTAATTTTCTCGCGACGGAGAAATTCGTCTTTATGCTTGGTACGCCACAATACGAGGTTGGTAACATCGGCTTCCACAAAATTAGTGACGTGCGGCGCGGTATGTTTGGACATCACCATGTGATCGGCAATAATACGACGCATGCGATCCATTTCCACAATTTCATCGCCCGCGCTGATAGATACTGGCGGCTTGGGCTTTTCAACATTCACCGGAGCTGCAACTGGCTCGGCGATTTTGGTTGTAGCCGGTTCTTTGATAACAGGAGCCGATTTTTCTTTAATATACTGAAGAATATCGTCTTTCGTCACCCTGTTATTCTCACCTGAACCGGGAATTGTTTCCAGTTCGTCTAACGAAATACTCTCCTGTTTGGCAATATTTTTAACTAGCGGAGAATAAAAACGTCCGGAAGGTGACTGAAGCTTTTCCGGTTCCGAAGAAGTTGAAAATTCTTCTTTAATCGAAACGTTCGCAACCTCTTTATTGCCTGATGCTGCAGGTTCTTCACCTTCAAGAGCAATTACGGCAATTACAGTACCAACGGGTACTACATCTCCTTCGTTAAAAAGAATTTTAGAGATTACCCCCTCTACGGGCGACGGAATTTCGGAATCTACCTTGTCGGTAGCAATTTCGAGCAGAACATCGTCTTCTTCAACCGGGTCTCCTACTTTCTTGAACCATTTAGTAATGGTTGCCTGGGTAATACTTTCGCCCATCTTGGGCATCACAATATCAAACTGCGACATAAAATTATGCTTTAAGTTATCGACGCATTGTTTAGTAAACTTTACCTAATAAGCAATTTACGGAAAATTTTGTTCAAGTTGCGAGATAAATAATTATCATTTTCGAATTTTTACGTTATATAATTCAAAAATGAGAATTCCTGTAAACTTTATTGAAAAGCCGAGTGTTAATAAGAGATTCCAATACTTCAAAACGATGAAAGCTATTGTATTGATATTATGTTTACTAATTCCAGAACTAACATTTTGTCAGAAAAAAGCTAAAAATATGGAAACCAATAACAGCGAAAAGGTCATTAAAAGTAACGACGAATGGCGGAAGCAGCTTACCCCATTACAGTTTCACGTAACCCGCGAAAAAGGCACGGAACATCCATTTACCGGAGAATATGACAATTTTTTTAAAGAAGGGCATTACGTTTGTGTTTGTTGCGGAGCCACACTTTTCGATTCGAAACACAAATATAATTCGGGATGCGGATGGCCTGCGTTCAGCGATATAGTTTCCAATAAAAACATCAGACTTACCACTGATAAAAGCTTTGGAATGACACGAACCGAGGTTACTTGTACGCGATGCGGTGCACATCTGGGACATGTATTTCCCGATGGGCCAAAACCCACGGGATTAAGGTATTGCATTAACTCGGCTGCAATAAAGTTTGTATCGAAATAAAGGATTATCTAATTTAAATGCAAAGACGCGATAACGCAAAGTATTCATTCATTTGCATTATCGCGTCTTTACGTTTATTATTTAAGCTTACTTCAGCTCGAATATCTTATATTTTGCAATTCCTACCTTTTGCAAAAAGTAGCTCACCGAAGTCTTTAATACTCCCAGACCGTAAATCGCACTACGCTTAAAATTAATAGACGAAGCTTCGTCGAAATATTTGGTAGGACAGGTTATTTCTGCAATTTCGTACCCCGCATAAAATATCTGAGCAATCATCTGATTGTCAAAAACAAAATCGTCGGAGTTAGCTTCGAAATCAATCCGTTTCAACACTTCTTTTGAAAATGCCCTGTAGCCGGTATGATATTCACTAAGCTTCTGATTCATTATCAGATTTTGGGTAAGAGTAAGAATCCTGTTCGCAATGTATTTATAAATAGGCATACCTCCTTTTAAGGCGCCTTTTCCTAAAATACGTGAGCCCAGAACCACCTGATAAACATCGTTGGCAATAAGATAGCTCATGGACTGAATCAGCTGCGGCGTGTATTGATAATCGGGATGAAGCATAATAACAATATCAGCATCAAGTTCGAGGGCTTTGGAATAACAGCTTTTCTGGTTTCCACCGTATCCCCGATTTTTTTTATGCTGAACAATGTGTTTGATACCCAGACTTCGGCCTACTTCAACGGTTTCGTCGTTACTTAAATCGTCCACTAAAATAACATGGTCTACAATATCAAATGGAATTTCATTATAAGTCTTTTCTAGTGTTTTAGCCGCATTATAAGCCGGCAAAACCACGGCAATCGTCTTATTGTTAATCATCTAAAAAAAATTATAGTTTGGATTATATTATTACTTATCAGAAATATCTCTTTTTACAAAGACGAAGCCATTTTTTTCATATAAAACTTTTAGCTGCGGATGCCTTTCGAGTTGCTCCTTTTTGCTGGTATTTTTCATGACAAAATAGGCGGGTTTATCAATTTCCCCTTCGAGCAGCCATTGCGAATCAGCCGATTTAGGATTTGACGAGGCCGGTTTTTGAACATAAAACAGATGAGCATAGCTTTTAAAGCCGAGCGTTTCCACGTAACAATCTTCGTTTTGTCGGTTTTGATAAAACTCTATGGCGGCACGTTGTGAATAGCCTTCGATACGTGGCGTGATAACGTATACCGTGGCATATGTAAACAACAGCGTACTGATCAAAACGGCCATAACCTGATTCTTTAGGTTTAGCCTGTGCGATGCAAATATCAGGGTTATAGCCACCACAAACAGTAATCCGATGAGAAATTCGTAACCTGTCCATGGCACGTTGGCCTGAAGATTTCCAACGGCAAATTCATCTTTAATAATATCTAAGCCTATAATCTTCTCTTTATTCTCTACAATCAACTGTAGCCCAATAACAATAAGTCCCCAGAAAATAGCTACCGACAAAATAACGGCTTTCATCCACCGCGGCATTGAACGGTTTTGTTCCTGAAGTTTGAAAATTACATAGGCTCCCAAAAATGTCAGTGGAAAATAACACATCGAAGAATAGTGTACAATTTTGGTTTTTACGATGGTAAAGAGGATGAGAACAGTCCAAAAAAGAATCATCATCCAGTTTTTGTACTCGTGGAGCTTTTCGCGGTCATCTTTGCGGTCGTGAACAAAACTACGCAACGCAAAAATAGAAGCAGGGAAAACTCCCAAAAACAGAACTACAAAATGGTATAGCAAAAAACCGCCATGGCCGGCATCCTTTGTTTGAAACAGGCGCACCTGATAGATGAAAAATTCCTTTAAAATATCAGTATGTCCAGTAACTATCAGGAGTATAAACCAAAATCCGCCAACAGCAGCCAGAATACCAGTAAAGACAAGCACATGCAAAAGCTTTATCTTTACCTTAAACATCTTTATAATCAAATAAACACCATAAGTAAGCCCGAAAATAAGTAGTCCTACGGGACCTTTTGTAAGAATTGCCAATCCGATAAACAAGGCTGCAAGGGCGACGAAACGAATGCGTTCCTTTTCGACCGTACTCAATGTAAAATTAAAGGCATAATTTATTCCTAAAAAGATAAACAGGTTGAACCAAGGATCGATAATTCCCGATTTGAAGTAGAAAAATGGAAGAAGAGAACAACCGTATACCATGGTCCAGAGCAGCCCAAAATTATTATTAAGGAGTTTTCTGCCCAAATTGAACAGTACTAAAAGAGAGGCTATACCACATATTGCATTCGGAAATCTGGCCGCAAATTCATTGATGCCAAATACTTTCATTGACAAAACCTGCATCCATATAAATAAAGGAGGTTTTTCCCAAAAAGGCTGAAAATTAATCTGTACGGTCAGGTAGTGTTTTGAAGCAATCATTTCGCGGGCTGCTTCTGCAAAATTTATCTCGTCCCAGTCAAACAGGTGAGCCTGGCCCAAAAACGGAATAAACAGAATGGCCGCAATAATAGCAATGGAAAATTGTAAAAGCTTTGTCGAATCTTTCATTTTGGTGACTTAGTGATTGTAAACAGATTTTTATCCAACCAAGGCATGTTTAGCTTAGACATATATAAATAGCAAATATGTGCAGTAATTACGCCAATAAATGATCCCGCCATAATATCGATAAGATAATGTTGCGACAAATATACTCTTGAATACGCAATCAAACATGCAAAAATAAGCATTAACATTTTAGCCCATCCCTGTTTAAAGACGAAAGCAAAAGAAATCAGAACACCAAAGGCCGTTGCCGAGTGCCCCGAAGGAAAACTGTTATAACTATACATCTTAACCCCAGGAACTAGGTGTAATTGTATCCCTGCCTTTATCATTTCGGCAGGCCGCGAAATATCGCTGAACGCAAAGTGTTTTAAAAGTTGTACTGCAAGTCCCGATAACAAAAAAACAAGCACCAAAAGGAGGGCAAACCGAAATCTGATTAGTGCCATAATTCCAACAAAAAGAGGAAGGAAAGCCCCATCGCCGAGATATGTGAGGTATTTAAAAAAATAATCGCCAAAGGTTGAATAGTGTTGATTGAACCAAAAGTGGATATCCCATTTAGAATATTGCACAATAACAAATCCAAAGGCAAAAATTAAACATAAGTATGGGATATAAAACCACTTATGCTCTGAAATCAACAACTTCATAAATTATTTTTGAGGCTAAAGATAAATTAATTTTACACGCTGAATTTTAAGCTAAATAGAAATTTAATACTTTTAGTCCGCCTAAAATATATATTATACCGTTGATATTATTGTATGATAAGGCTTAAGATATGGAGATGAAGAATTTTCTGTCAAAGAAAATAAACCAACAATTGGGGTATCGCTACCTTTCAATCGTCATATATACAGGAAGCTTAAATTTTGTCATTTCACACTAATTTTATACTATAACAATCACAATGAGTACAATTAAAAACAACTGGGAACGTCGTTGGCACCCCATCCTGAGGGAATGGGTAGTAATTGCCGCTAATACGAATGAACGCCCATGGTCAGGAGCAAAAGTTTCTGCTACCGAAGAAAAGAGTCCCGAATTTGACCCCGGATGCTACCTTTGCCCGGGAATAACACGCGCTTCGGGCGTGCAAAACCCCAACTATACAAAACCCTTCGCATTTACCAACGATTTTGCCTCGTTCGGACTGAATGCCCCCGACGTACATCAAAATAGTCCTTTTGAAGTAGTTGAACCGGCCCAGGGAACATGTCGTGTAATCTGTTTCTCGCCGAAACACAACGTAACGCTTGCCGAAATGTCGCAACCCGAAATTGAAGACGTTTATGCACTTTGGCAGGATGAATACCGCACTCTGGCAAGCAACCCTGTCATCAAAAATGTTTTAATTTTTGAGAATAAAGGAAAAGCTATCGGAGTTTCGAACCCGCACCCGCACGGGCAGATTTACGCAACAGGCTATGTTCCCAAGATAGTAGAACGCGAAGTTGAATCGGCCGTTCTTTATCGTCAGGAAAAAGGGAGCTGCCTGTTCTGCGATTTAGTTGAATTTGAACTGAGTAAAAAATCGCGCATTGTAGCCGAAAATGACCATTTTGTAGCTTTCATTCCATTCTTCGCACGGTATGTGTACGAAACGTATATTGTTCCACGCCGTCATGTGGCCCGCATTACCGAGCTTACTGCCGACGAGATAAAATCTTTGGCAGCTATTCATAAGGACATGATTGTGAAGTTCGACAACCTTTTTGAGATGTCGTTCCCGAACATCACCATGATGCACAATGCTCCTACGGAAGATACGCCCGAAAACAACGATTTCCATTTCCATATCGAGTTTTATCCTCCATTGCGTTCACCGGACAAATTGAAATACCTCGCCGGATTCGAATCAGGTGGAGGGAACATCATCAATCCAATAATGCCTGACGAAGCTGCTGCTCAGTTACGGAGTATCTCTACGGAGCATTACAAACAGCGGTAATCATCAAGGCTAACGCATTTTAAAAGAGAGAAGACAGTTTTATTAGATCTTGTTACTTTTTTATCGAAAAAAGTAACCAAAAACTCTGACTGCAAGAACTCGTTTCGCCTATCGGCTTCACTCAAACAGCTTGCAGCCATTATTTGTTTTTTAGTTTAAGCCTTTGGCTGCCCTGAACGTTAAATTTTTGATGAATTTTAATTCAGAGCACCCAAAGGATAAAACAATAATTCCATATAATGACTACGGGTTGTTTGAATGAAGTCGAGGAACGAGACAAAATGAGTTCCCGCAGTCAGACTTTTTCTTTGTTTCGTTTCTTTTGGGGCGCAAAAAGAAATGAAAAACTTATAAGCTGTCAGGCTTTAATAATTCTAAATGCGTTTGACCTAAGTTAACCATTAATTAAAAGATAATAAATTGAGTAAAGGATTAATATCTTCGCTCTATTTTTAACCCTTTAAACAACTAACCCAAATTTTAAACCATGAAAAGAGTTTTGTTTTCCCTGTTATTTGTATCGGCTTTGTTTGCAGGACAAGCTTTTGGCCAGGTAGGTAAATCCGTCTCGCCGTTACAGCTTATCGATGCCAACGACAAGCCTAAGGCTATTCCCTCAATCGGTAAAAAGGTAATAATGATCTTTTATACCGATCCCGATGTTAAAGATGTTAATGATCCCCTTTCTGAGGTGGTTAAAGCAAAAGGATATCCCAAGGATAAATACCAAGCCATTGGGGTAGCTAACTGCAAAGATACCTGGATTCCTAACTCCGGAATTCGTATGAAAGCCCGTCAGAAAGAAAAGCAATTTCCCGAAAGCCTTATTCTTTTAGATGAAAACCATACCCTCGCGCAAGCCTGGGGATTAGGCGACTGCAATGGTGCTGGTGTAGTGGTTATCATTGGTAAGGATTCGAAAGTTAAATTTGTACGGAATATTAAGAACGCGGCTGAGAGTAAAGCAGCCATCTCAAGTGTTTTAAAAATTCTGGACGAAGAAATAGCCAAATAATATATTCTTCAAAGTACGAGATAAAACATCTCTGCCAATCGCTCCCGCATCCTGGGTTTCTATAAGCCTTAGATGCGGGAGTTTTATTTACCGGTGTGCAGTTTATCAACTCTAATAATCAGTTATATTTGCGCCTCAATTTACAATACCTGAGGTTATGGTTGAAGATGTTACAAAGAATCCCACAACAAGGAAATACAAAATGTTAGTCCTAGATTTAGACGATACATTACTTACCGACGATTATCAGATTTCGGATAAAAACAGAAAAATGCTTATAGAGGCCCAGCAAAAGGGTGTTAAGGTTGTATTAGCGTCGGGCAGGCCAACACCGGCGATAATGCCTTATGCTGAGGAACTGGAACTTTCCCGGTATGGTTCTTTCGTCATCTCATTCAACGGAGGAACCATCACCGATATGCGCAAACAGGAAGTGATTTTCGAACGAAGCCTTACCACAGAAGAAATACACAGCCTGCACGATTTTAGTCTCGAAAATAAGGTACACATCTTAACCTATTCGGCAAAAGGAGTTATCAGCGAAACAAACTCTGAGTATATCGATGTTGAATTATCGCTTACAGGTCTGCCACACCATAAAGTAGATAGTTTTAAGGATGAAGTAAATGCCCCGGCAGTAAAATGTATTTTACTTGAAGAGCCATCTTATCTCAAAAAGGTTGAAAAGAAACTAAAAAATGAACGTTCTGATCTGAGCATTTCTATCTCGAAGCCATTTTTTCTGGAGGTTATGCCCAAGGGCATCGATAAAGCTGCCAGTATCGACTTGCTGGCAAAACAATTGAATATTAAACAAGAAGAAGTTATTGCCGTTGGTAATGCAGGAAACGACCTTAGCATGGTTCAATATGCCGGGCTGGGCGTTTGGGTAGATAACGTTTCTCCCGATTTACGCCACCTTGCCGATATTGTTGTGGCCTCAAACAATAATGACGGAGTTGCCGAAGTAGTTGAACGCTTTATTTTGCAATAATCTTTTTACATAAATAAGAAAGGCTGACATTATCTTATAAAATGTCAGCCTTTCTTGTTTTAGAGTTCGAACTCCTGCCCTATCGACGGTATTTCAATGTTTTTAAAACCTCGGTCTTCCAGTTTTTCTTTATAGTGCAGCTGCGATTTATACTCACCATGCACCACAAATACCTTTTGAACTTTCGATTTATCCTGACAATCCAGAAAGCTGAGCATTTCTTTGTAATCGCCATGACCACTATACGACTCCAGACGCTTAACATCGGCCAGAACTTCATATTCGGTACCAAAAATAGATACCTTTTTATCGCCGCGTACTATTTTGGCACCAAGTGTGGACGGAGAACAATAACCAACCGAAAGGATGGTATTGCGCGAATCGGAAATGCTGTTAGCCAGGTGATGTTTTACACGCCCGGCCTCCATCATGCCCGATGAAGATATAATCACGCATGGTTCCTTATGGTTGTTCAATTCCTTGGATTCCGAAGGCTCCTGGATATAATAAAGACTGTTAAACCCAAACGGATCGGAGTCTTTTTCCATGACTTCCATGAAAGAATCATTAAAACATTCCCAATGTAGACGGAAGATATTCGTAGCATTTACCGAAAGCGGACTATCTACAAAGATGTCTATCTTGGGCAAACGACCATCGTTATAAAAATTGTTGAGCGAATACACCACTTCCTGGGTACGGCCTACACTGAACGAAGGAATAATCAGTTTTCCCTTTTTACGCACACAGGTATCTTCCACAATTTTCAGCAACTGTTCCTCGGCAAATTCATTTCCTTCATGTAAACGATCGCCATAGGTGGATTCGGTAATCAACACATCGGCCTGCGGAAACTTATCGGGCGATTTAAGGATACGATTTGTAGGACGGCCAATATCGCCGGTATAAGCAATCTTGGTTGTCTTTCCGTCTTCAGTAATTTCGAGGTTTATAACCCCTCCGCCCAACAAATGTCCGGTATTGGTAAAGTTTACTTTAATGTTGGGGAGAATTTCAAAAGCCATATCGTACGGGATGCTCACAAAAAGCTTCATGCAGCGTTGGGCATCAATCTTGGTATAAATAGGATCAACAGGAGGCAAACCTTTTTTGGCCCGTTTCTTATTAAACCAAATAGTATCATGCTCCTGAATATGGCCGCAATCCATCAGCATAATCGAACATAAATCGCGCGTAGCAGGTGTACAAAAGATTTTTCCGGAAAAACCTTCTTTAAAGATATAAGGGATTAACCCGCAATGGTCGATATGTGCATGAGTAAGGATTAATACATCGATTTCGGAAGGCTTAAAACCCAATTCGCGGTTCATGGAATCGGTTTCCATGCCTTTTCCCTGGTACATGCCGCAATCGAGCAATATTTTTTTGCCATTATTGGTCGTAATCAAATGTTTACTGCCAGTAACTTCGCGGGCGGCTCCAAGAAACTGTATTTTCATAGGATATTGAATTAGTGTATTGCAAAGATAGAAGTGAAGGAGAAACGGCAATAGACATTGCAGGGTTTATTACAGCGCAATAACATTTTTTAACAGTAAAACCTTAATATTTATGCCGGTTTATTCCATTTTGCCTCCCCATCGGAACAAACAAATCATTACTTTCGCGCCTCAAAAATTTAAAAACCGATGACATATAAATGTGGCTTAGACTTTGGCACCTCCAACTCCGCAATATCCATTACCGATACCCGTACCAAACAGAATGTAATGATCGAAAGCGACAGCTCGATTCTGTATTTTGCCAATTCCAGGGAACTGTCGTATGCGGTTGGTAAAGAAGCGATCCACGAATACGTTTGCTCCGGGATGGAAGGACGCTTATTAAAATCGGTAAAGACGCTGCTCAAACAAAAAGACTTTCAGCATACCAATATTTTTGGCCGTAAACATACCCCTTCCGATTTGGCATCTTACATCATTACTCATCTGAAACAAAAAGCAGAGGCGTTTCTAAACCACGAAATCGACGAAGTTGTGTTGGGCCGCCCCGTAATCTTTTCCGAAGACCCTGAGAAGGAGAAAATAGCCGTCGACCGGCTTATCAAAGCCGCCACCAATGCCGGGTTTAAGGATATTGAGCTGCTTTATGAGCCCATTGCTGCCGCTTTTTCGTACGAAGTAACGCTGGATAAGCACGAACGTGTTCTGGTAGCCGATTTCGGCGGCGGAACATCCGATTTTACGGTGATGGACCTCGGCCCGGACCGTATTCATGCCAAAGACCGTAAACAGGATATCATTGCCAATGGTGGAGTTTATATCGGCGGCGACCTTTTTGATTCCGAAACCATGTGGCACAAAGTTACACCACTGCTTGGCCGTGGATCTAAATATCAATCGTACGGTAAAGAACTGGAAATACCATTGGCCATTCACTGGGAACTCAAAAAATGGGAACGTTCATTCCTCTTAAAAGAGTCCAAATTACGCCGCGACCTCAATAATTTCTACCGCTCGTCGGGAAATAACAAGCGCATTCACGATTTAATGACCTTGATTGATCATAACTTGGTTTATTCTCTTTTTCAACAAATTGAAAAGTCAAAAATAGACCTTTCTTCATGCGAAGAGACGTTTGTTGCATTTAAAAACCAGACCATAGACATAAAAGAAAGTATGTCGTTAACCGAATTTTCCTCTTTCCTGAAAAAGGAAATGGAAACCATTGAACAATACCTGATAAGCTTATTGGATAAGGCAAACTTAACGCCCAACGATATCGATACCGTCTTCCTCACCGGCGGAAGTTCGTCTGTAGTGCCCATTAACTGGCTCTTTGAACGGATATTTGGCAAGCATAAAATACGTACCGGAAATAATTTTAATAGCATTGCGCTTGGATTATCGCTCTAAATAATTGATGATTAGTTATTGTTGTTTATGGCTGATTGCAAAATGTTTAGTTGAACCTTTTGGGTTTCAAACTCTAAAAGATATTGATATTACCTTATTGTATAGTTAATTAAACTGGTAAACATACACTGCCTGCTTTCAGAATTTTATACCCCGCTAACTATTTTCCTGGTACGAAATGCCGCTCGCGGTATCTGAAAAATTATTTGCGGTCATTGAAATGTCGTTCGCGGTATCTGAAAAGTTTTACGCGGTCATTAAAATAAAGCTCGCGGTAGTTGAAAAGTTTTGCGCGGTGATTGAAATGAAATTCGCGGTAGTTGAAATTGACTTGTCCTAAAATAACTTGACAGATTATTACTGTTTTATAGAAGAGATAACAAACATAATTTATAATCCTGTTATCTCCAACTGTGTTTTATTTAATACGGATTTAATTAACCGTCTTACTAGCAAACTGCTGATTATACCTGCAAAATTTAACCTTTTTGCTGACCATAATCACAGTTTTTCACCTAATTCCTGAATTCTTATACACTTCTTTTTTTAATACTTTTTCTGAGGACATAGCTTTTGTTATGCGCTGTTTGACTCGTCCTAAATTAACTTGACAGATTTTATACCTGGTCTATTATAAACCCATATTTTAACGATTTGTTGGTTAATGAAATTAGACGAATGGGGCTTAATTGAGGACGTACACATTTTATCATAGATATTCCTCAGGAAAAAATTCCCCGATATCCTTAAACATTTTTACCTAAATGATAAACAAATATGTAAAAGTACATTAAATTAGGGCTGCAATATTACAGCTCTAACTCCTGTTATTGTGAAGAAATATTATAGCCATAGTGGAAATAATAACAATATTGTAGTTAGAGGGAGGTTGATGGTTATTTTAAAAAAACATGACACGAATGGGACATCAGATAAATTTTTTCTTGAATGAAGATGATCAAAAGGACTTTGATAATCTCCTGAGAACTTTTGATGATATTTGTTTTCTTTCATATTTCAATAAATCAAATATCCCTACGATAATTGATGACACAATAATACGTGACAAACTAAAGGAAGGTAGTAGAGTATATCTTGTTCGAAAACAGGACTTGAAAAACATTAAATTTAGATTTATTGAAAAGTTTAATTATTGGTTAATAGATGATTCGCCCAGCCCAGTTCTTCATTTTGATCGCTGTGTCTCATATAATAGTGATTTAAGAAGTGGTAGGCTATATTTTGAACCAAAGTATGTTGAAAATCTTCAATGGATTGAAAAAAGTGTTGACTTCATAAAATGGTCTGATAGTGTAATTGCAAAAGCTCGAAGATTCTTTAAAAAGTATAAATTTAGATATCCTTCAAGTTCTTATGGATATACAGCGTATTTGGGGCAAAATGCTATGAAACTGATTGAAGAGAACAAAGCTGAAATAGAATTAACTGGTGGCAGATTAATAATAAAATAAAAAAACCCATAAAGTGTATACATCATGCGTATTTCAAAGCTCGCTACCAAGGGCAGTAACATTGGATATGGAAGTGTCACAAACTCCTTCGCGCTGCATATACTCGACATTAGGTATAAATAATTTAAATGCAACTTAGCATGAAATACTATGTACTAACGATATTGATTTTATTGACATTTTCTTGTAAAAAGGATATTGGAGACAATATTATCTACAAGGACATATTGAGTCAATTAATTTTGCAAAATAAAATACTGTCTCTCAATGTTCCTTTTGCACCTTATTTTAGAGATAATAAAGATGATGAAGAAATTGCCAGATTAAAAGAACAAATCTTTTACTTAAACGATAGACAAGTACGTATTGAAAATTTCTTGACAAGAAAACATAAAGTTTTAATTTTAGATCATTTATTAGCAGTAAATCCGGAATCTTTTACAAAACATTATATCGGAACTTCTGAAATAACGTATGATACTACATGGATTGGTAATGTTGATTATGAGATAAAAACCAAGTATCGTCCTATAAAAATTAATAACCTTAATCTCAATATTTCATTTTTTAGTACTTATTTCATTGACCATGTTCCAAAACCAGATACATCTTTCTATCATAAAAGAGAGGACATTAACAGTGATATTTTTTACCTTCAATTATCTGAAATAATATTAAATAAGAATGGAAATAAAGGGATTTTTTACTATGCAATTTCAACTGATGGAAATCTTAATGGATACATGAAATATTGTTACATTGAAAAGATTAAAAATAATTGGATGATAATAGAAAAATAAAAACTGCACACAACCAGTGTACAATCTTAAATACTCCGAATGAAAAAGATTAAACTAATTTATTTGATATTATTGATAATTACATGCAGTTGTAATGGACAAACAAATAAATCTAGTGAAACAGATTTGAATAGGATTTCAACAAAGTATAGAAATAAGATTGACAATATCATTTCAGCAAAAGATATTGAATTATTAATTTCTACTGTTGACAAGAGATTCAATGATTTTAAAGTGAACGAGTCGTTAAAATTTTCTGACAAAGAGAGCCAACTCTTTTGTGACTCGCTTAAAATAAAACCTTGGATAAAGGCTGATTTTGATGGCAACGGTTATAATGATTTATTAGTTGTTGGCAATTGGGGAGACCACGCAGTAATATGCTTAATGGATAGCGGAGAAAATAAATTTTACATTAAACGAATAACAAGAAGGAGTTTTCAGGATTGCACATTCCCAATTGTGCAAGTTGTTGGGCAAACTCCAGTAATTATAAATTATTCAAGGAGCGAACCCGATTGGAAGAATCATAAAACAGATAGGCTATTAATAAGAGATACTTTAGTTTTTCAATTTGGAGACTTTGTTGAGTTTAACAGTATGCCAGCAAAGCACACGATTGAAAAAATAGAGTATTCCACAGGTCCTTGTTTTGGAACCTGTCCAATTTTCGAGATGACAATTAATTCTAATAGAAAGGCAACTTTCAAAGCTCAAGAATACAATAAAGTAAAAGGTAATTTTTCATCAATCATTGATACATTAAACTATAACCTTTTAATCCATCTTTTAAACTATATTGATTTTGTAAAGCTTAAAAAAAATTATGCTGTTAATTGGACAGACGACCAAACTTGCACCTTAAAAATAACTTATGATAATGGAAAAATAAAAGAAATACGTGACTATGGTTTGATTGGAACATTTGGATTAAATAGGACTTATAATATTTTATTCAAATTACGTGAAAATCAAAAATGGGAGAAGTAATGTCATAACTTTGAAATTTAAAAGCTTATACACAACATGCAAGTTAAAAGAACAAGACAATGAGAATAGGCTTGATAATTTTAATGTTTTTTGTGGTTCAATTATCATATTCACAAAACAAATTTGAAAGTATATTGGTATATCGTCATGGATGTCATGGAACTTGTAAAGTTAAGGATTCTGATTCTTGTGGATTAAAAAAAGACACTGTATTTGAGTTGATAATGATTCAGAAAACCGATAGCAGGTTCTTAAAAAATAATGAATTATTTGAATTAACTCGTGCTGATTCTTTAAATGCATTAATTAATCTTTACTGGGATAGAATTGATAGTTTAAATAAATCTTTGGAATTAAGTAAAAAAGCTCTTTTTGTTCCTCCATATCCAAATTGTTCCGAATTTGAAGATTTTACAATTTTTAGAAACCAAAAGACACTTCGTTATGAAATATTTAATAATGAACACAATGAAACCTTTGAAATACTAACTAAAAATGATTTAGAAATATTTAATAAGATCAAAAAAATAATAAAATAAACTGCACAGCACAGAATGCATCATGTGGGTTTCATGTAATCAGAGCCACTTGTTCGTCGAATGGCAGAGCTATCCATCGAATAAGGAAAAGTAATCGATAAGAATTAAAAATACACCTAAACAAAAGATTAAAAACAATGGAAATATCAGAAAGAGGAAAGTTAGGAAATCGAATTATTGCGTCATTGATTGACTATATTACAATTGGATGCTTCTTTTTGTTTTTCGTGTATAAGTATGGAGAGCCTAATGGAACAGCAGGTTACGAAGTGCATGGAGTAAAAGCTTTAATTCCTATTGGGTTTTGGTTTTTCTATTAAATGAGTTCCGAATGCCACCCGAAAATATACTCCCGCAATTGGCTACTATTGTAAAAACGGCTTCGTTGATTAAATTAATGACATGAAAAATATTGTAATAATTGTTCTTAGCGGTTTGATCGGATTTTCTTGCAATAATAAAGGAAGACAATCTGAAAGTGCTCTTTATCTTGATTCTATTGCAAAAGAAAAACAAAGAATTACATTCATAAATGATACTTCACAGATAAAATGGTTTATTAAAGATCAGAGATCCTTTTGGACTCCTTCGAAAGATCAGATAAGTGAAATTGATTCAATATTAGTAAAAGCAATAAGAGAACAAACTAAACCATATCATAAACTACTAAATGTTAATACCTTCAAAGATTTTTACAGACAATATGTCTGTTGCGTTTTAGCCAATGGAGATTCAATCGTATATATAAATGCGATATGCAGGGTTGGAGATCATCCTGTCGAAGATAAAAATGGTAAATTATTTTTTAAAAGGAATGACTGGCAACATGACATAATCCATGTAATGAATGGGGGTGATTGTTTTTGGCAAATTTGGATTAATTATTCAAAAAAGAACTACAAGTATTTAATAGTGAATGGACTTGCATAATAAATAAACAACAGCTGCCAATAAAGAGTATACATCATGCGGGGTTCAAAACAATTTACAAATTTATTGGAGACGTATAATTACATTGCGGTAATATTGTTCCTGACAACATTCTTATCTAATTCAACGATGGGTCAGAATACAAATTGTTTTTATGATATACTAAAGGTTTATGATCTCTCCAATGTTCTTAATCCCGACAGCATAATAGATGATGGTTTTGAAAAATATAAACGACCGGACCCTCTTGGTTATATTGACACAAATTTTCGGAGATTTCAAATTCACTTTACATCATTTGAAAAAAGTAAAACCAATCCATATGAGTATGTAATTAATGGTAAAACAAAAGTAAGCGACAACGTTTGTAGTTTTATTGGAACAATAACAATCATTGCAGCAGAATATGACACCTCGGATTTAATGAAACTTATCGGATTTCCAACATATAGAGGAGGTTCAATAACTAGTCAGGTTCTAATTTATGAAGATAAAATGCACTCCGGATCTGGAATAATTAAAGGTAAACTAACAACGGATATTTATATTAATGATAACGGAACAATTTGTTATCAGGCATTGATGTTGGTGGCTGATGGATTTTGTAATAATCAATTTGAGGGTAATTGGACGAGTTATAAAACCGGAGAAAAAAAGAAATGCAATTGGGGCGATTTTAGAATTCCTTATAGTAAAGATCTGGATGGAGGAACCTGTGAATTCAGTGTAGAGCCTAAATATGTAAATAATGGATGGACAACATATGAACAAGCGTGGGGTCACTCTCCTGACACTACAATTGTAAAATTTGCAAGGCAAAAAGAAATGGAACAATGGTGGAAATAAAATCAGCCGCTAATTGAAGATGGGCGATAGTCCATGTTAAGCGGCATTTATTCAATATCGCTCATGAGAAAAATTGCAATGTTGTGCGGAACATAAAGATTTTGTAAATCAATTTTATAGTTAAGTAACAGCAATAGATTATTTAGTTTTTTGTTTGATTATAACTGAAAAATAAAAGAAAGCATGAGCAATTTAATTTGTCTTGATTTAAAATATAGTATTAACTAATTTTAGGAAAGATGAAAATCAGAAAATTTATCTATTTATTATTAACTGGTGTTATTATGAAAGGATTATACGCATGCACTACAATACCAAATGGAGCCGTAGCTGTTAAACCTTTTGATAAAGATAAATATCTTGGTAAATGGTATGAGATTGCCAGAATAGATTTCAAATATGAAAAGGATTTGAATAACACCACTGCTGAATATTCTTTAAATGACAACGGAACTATTCGGGTTTACAATCAAGGATATAATACCAAAAAACAGGAATGGAATCAAGCAATTGGTAAAGCAAAGTTTGTTGGCGAAAAGAACATCGCCATGCTTAAAGTATCATTCTTTGGCCCATTTTATTCCGGATACAATGTAATCGCAATAGATGATGAATACATATATGCTCTGATTGCCGGAAAGAATCTTAAATATTTATGGATTCTATCGCGTGACACTAGTATACCTGTGGAGATAAAAGATAAATATCTTAAGATTGCCCAAGAGATTGGATATAATACAACTGACCTTTTATGGGTTAAACATGACAAGCAGAAATAAGGCCAGCACTTACCATTATGTAGCTTTAATAGCGGCTGAAAGGTAGTTTCCCTCGTTCGACGGAAGTGTGAGCCATCCGACGAACAAGGGAATAATTCTAATTCTTTTTAGGTTCCACATAAAGAGCCTCATGGGTTTCGGCCAGAAGGTCGAGGATAGGTATTTCTTTAGGACAACGGCTAAGATCAACCTGGGCAAGTTTTTCGGCAGTCGGAAATGCACCGGCAAACCACGGGTCGTTTTCGATAAACATATTATAACGGTATTTGCAAAAATCTTCCATATCGTAGCATTTCAGCAAGGTACGAAAACGTAAAACCTCAGGGATATTGATTCCCGAAGGATCGTTATTCATACAATAACCATCAAAACCGGCATATTTATCAAGTAACCGTTGTTTATCCAACAGAAACTTTATTTCAGCATCTTTCTCCGAAAGCGGGCTCGAAACGGGAAAAATTCCATCAACCTGGTTAAACGGCGAAGTTGCCGGAAACCCAAAGCTTAAGGTATGGATGGCTGGATTTGACAGACAAAACCGCGCGTTCCATTGCAAAGGTGTTAAGGGAGCTGTTAAATCTTTTAGTTTCTGTGGAGGCGTAGAGAGTTGCCCCCCTTTATCGTTGGGCGAAATGATAAAAACGCCCATATCTTTGGCTTGAGCCAGGTCAATCGCCCCTTTGTTTCGCTGGAAGAAGTAATAATAATGCAGGTTCATAAACTCGAACATATCGGTTTCGATGGCCTTGATGATAACTTCGAGCGGACCGTGGGTACTGAAACCAACATGCCCGATAATCCCCTCCTCTTTCATCTTCAAAAGTTCTTCAACCGGCCCGTTTTTATGACAAGCTTTTTGAAACCGGTCGGCATTATTGAGACCATGCCAGGCATAAAAGTCGAAATAATCGGTTTTGAGCGCTTTGAGCTGGCTCTCTACCATGCGGCGGGTTTCTTCGGCGGTAGTGGGCGCACCTTTGGTCATTAAATAATAAGAGTCGCGCTTAAGCTTCAGGATGTCGTTCAGCACAATGCCATAAGTGTGCTCGCTTTTCATATAGCCATAAGCGGTTTCTATATGATTAATGCCCATCGATAAAGCTGTTTCAACCGTTTTTCGACATTCCTCCAGGGTTTCGTCCGGAACCTCTTGGCGCGGCGCGTTCCATCCGTGTTTATAACGCATGCCTCCGAGGGTGATTACACTTAACATCTTGTTTGTTTTCCCGAACCGACGATATTCCATCCGGGGTTTATACAGGGTTAAATTCTTAAAATCCATTGACAAAAATTTTGCGCAAAGATATTTTTCTTATTTTAATTGTATGTCCCTTTTTATCGTTTCAATCTTAATAATTATGGCTTCGGTGCTTAACCATCTGGGAAAAAAGGTATCAATGAAGTTTGGTCAAGCACTATTGAGTTTTCAATTTTGGGGAGTTAACCTGAAAATGCGATTATCATGAGCTTTTCACACATTAGATTATTACTTTTTAGAAATTTGAACTATTTTTACATGCCAAATTTTTTAAACATCATTGCATGTCCGACACAAGATTTACAGGCACAGGAGTCGCCATTATCACGCCCTTTAACAATGACTTTAGTGTTGACCATCCGGCTCTGGAGCGGGTTGTAGAACATTGTATTAAGGGAAAAGTTAATTACATTGTTGTATTGGGTACTACCGGCGAAACGGCCACCCTTTCACAAAGTGAAAAATCCGACGTAATTAATACCGTAATAAAAGCAACTGCCAAACGTGTTCCTATCGTAGTTGGTATTGGCGGAAACAGCACATCCGAAGTTGTGGAGGGAATTAAAACCACTGATTTGAGCAAGCTCGACGGTGTGTTATCGGTGGTACCTTATTATAATAAACCCAGCCAGAAAGGTATTTACGAACATTATAAAGCCATTGCGCAGGTTAGCACATTGCCGGTTATCATATACAATGTTCCAGGACGCACTGTTACCAACATGAATGCGGAAACTGCCGTTTCACTGGCTCACGATTTCAGCAACATTGTTGCCCTTAAAGAAGCATCGGGAAATATGCAGCAGATTATGGAAATTATGCGCGACAAACCCGACAGTCTTTCATTAATATCTGGTGAGGATGCACTCACCTTCCCAATGATTGCCTTGGGTGCTCAAGGGGTTATTTCGGTTGTTGCCAACAGTTGTCCGCTCGATTTCTCCATTATGGTTGAAGAAGCTCTTGGAGGGAATTACCAACTGGCTAAAAAAATCCATTATTCGATGCTCGAATTTATCAAGGCTCTTTTTGCAGAAGGAAGTCCTGCCGGTGTTAAAGCCGCAATGCATAGTCAGGGACTTATCCAGAATGTACTTCGTTTGCCGTTAACTCCGGTGTCGGATGCTCATTATCAAAAACTGGCAGAGCTGGTAAAAAAATCGAAATAATTTTTTTAAAATATTCTCATAAAAAAACCGGGCTATTAACCCGGTTTTTTTGTTTTATTATTCAACGCCCACTCCGTGGCAGTTTTTAAACTTCTTTCCACTTCCACAAGGACAAGGATCATTACGACCTACTCGTTTTTCAACTCTCACAGGTTGCGTTTTTTGTTGCTCACGTGTATCTTGTCTCGAAATATCACCTTCTCCGCTGCCACCACCACTATGAATTTCCTGTTTACTGGTTTCATATTTGCTCAGGTCAATACGCTTGGGAGCCTGAGCCCGCTGCACCTGATTAGTTTCCTGAACCGGAATCTGACCTTTAACCAACAATGATACAATATCGTTATTGAATTTTTCAACCATCTGTTTAAACAGTTCGAACGACTCGAATTTATAAATCAAAAGCGGGTCTTTCTGTTCGTACGATGCGTTCTGTACAGACTGTTTCAATTCATCGAGTTCGCGAAGGTGTTCTTTCCAGGCTTCGTCCATCGTCATAAGAATGGCTGCTTTCTCAAACGACCTTACAAGTTCGTGACAATGGGTTTCGTATGCTTTTTTAAGATTTACGATAATGTTATAGCCCTTTATTCCATCCGAAATCGGAACGATAATATTTTCGTAAACGCCTGCCTGAGTTTCATAAATTTCTTTCATCACTGGCCAAGCTTGTTCAGCCATTTGGTTCGACTTATGTTTATAGGCAGCAATAGCCGACTGGTAAACATCGTTAACCACTTCGTCCTTATCCATTTTCAGGAAAGTATTCTCATCCATGGCAACTTCCATCGAAAGATGTTTGATCATGGCAAGGCTGAAACCTTGATAATCATTAGCATCATGATATTCTTCAACAATCTTTTCGATAACATCGTAAATCATGTTGGCAATATCGAGGCTGATACGTTCGCCATAAAGGGCATGACGACGTTTGGTATAAATAACTTCGCGCTGCGAGTTCATCACATCGTCGTATTCGAGCAAACGCTTACGAATACCAAAGTTATTTTCTTCTACCTTACGTTGGGCACGTTCAATAGACTTGGTAATCATCGAGTGCTGAATTACTTCGCCTTCCTTCAAGCCCATGCGGTCCATAAGCCCAGCAATACGGTCGGAACCAAAAAGACGCATAAGGTCATCTTCAAGAGAAACAAAGAACTGAGATGATCCGGGGTCTCCCTGACGACCAGCACGACCACGCAACTGACGGTCAACACGGCGTGATTCGTGGCGTTCTGTACCAACGATGGCCAAACCACCAGCTTCACGCACTTTTGGGCTAAGCTTAATGTCGGTACCACGACCAGCCATGTTGGTGGCAATAGTTACCGTTCCTTCGTGCCCTGCTTCGGCTACAATTTCAGCTTCGCGCTGGTGCAACTTCGCATTTAATACATTATGTTTTATGCCGCGAAGTTTAAGCATACGGCTAAGCAGTTCGGAAATTTCAACAGAGGTTGTACCAACCAGAACCGCACGATCCTGGTTTACCAGTGTTACAATTTCTTCAATTACTGCATTATATTTTTCACGTTTTGTTTTATAAACCAAGTCCTCGTTATCCTTACGGGAAATAGCACGATTGGTAGGAATAACCACCACGTCGAGTTTATAGATGTCCCACAACTCACCTGCTTCGGTTTCGGCAGTACCAGTCATACCGGCAAGTTTATGATACATACGGAAGTAATTCTGAAGGGTAACGGTTGCAAAAGTTTGTGTAGCAGCTTCTACTTTTACCTTTTCTTTGGCTTCGATTGCCTGATGAAGACCATCAGAATAACGACGACCTTCCATGATACGTCCGGTTTGTTCGTCAACAATCTTAACCTTATTGTCGATTACCACGTATTCGTCATCTATCTCGAAAAGCGTATAAGCTTTTAATAATTGGTTGATGGTGTGAATACGTTCCGATTTGATGGCGTAGTCGCGGATAAGCGTTTCCTTACGGGCAACTTTTTCCTGTTTCTCGAGGTTTTGTTTTTCCATCTCAGCAATTTCGCTTCCAATATCAGGAAGAATAAAGAAATGCTGATCTTCCGACTTAGCGGTGATAAGGTCAATACCTTTTTCAGTAAGGTCGATAGAATTTTGTTTTTCGTCAATTACAAAGAACAGATCATCAGTAGCGATATGCATGTTCTTGTTGTTCTCCTGCATGTAAAAATTTTCGGTTTTATGCAGAAGTTGCTTCATTCCCTGTTCGCTGAGGAACTTGATAAGGGCTTTATTCTTAGGCAGACCTTTGAACGCACGAAGAAGTAACAGTCCGCCTTTTTCGGTGTCGCCTTTGGCTATAAGGCTTTTGGCATCGGCCAAAACCTGGTTCACCAATTTACGTTGTACTTCAACCAGAATTTCAACACGAGGTTTGAGCTCGTCGAAAAGCTGGTTTTCGCCTTTGGGTACCGGACCGGAAATAATCAACGGGGTACGGGCATCGTCGATTAACACGGAGTCAACTTCATCGACAATGGCATAATGATGTTTGCGCTGAACAAGGTCGATGATATCGCCGGCCATGTTATCGCGGAGGTAATCGAAACCAAATTCGTTATTGGTACCAAAAGTAATGTCGGCGAGATAAGCTTGGCGACGAGCTTCGGAGTTTGGTTCGTGTTTATCGATACAATCAACAGCAAGACCGTGGAACTCGTAAATCGGCCCCATCCACTCGGAGTCACGTTTGGCGAGATAGTCATTCACCGTTACTACGTGTACACCTTTGCCGGCAAGGGCGTTAAGAAATACGGGAAGCGTAGCCACAAGGGTTTTACCTTCACCGGTAGCCATTTCAGCAATCTTACCCTGATGCAGAATTACACCACCAAAGAGCTGAACATCGTAATGTACCATGTCCCAGGTAACCCGGTTTCCTCCGGCTATCCAGCTATTTAAGTGGATTGCTTTATCACCTTCAATTAATACGTTGGCTTTATGAATTGACAGTTGGCGATCGAAATCGGTAGCCGTAACTACTACCCTTTCGTTTTGCTGGAAACGACGGGCAGTTTCCTTTACAATAGCAAAAGCATCGGGCAATATTTCGGTAAGAATTTCTTCAATTTTGCGCTCAACTTCTTTCTCGAGTTTATCAACCTGAGTGTAGATTTTACCCACTTCATCAACCGAAGTTTCGCTGTCTTCAGCTTTGGCCTTTAATTGGGCTATTTCATCTTCTTCAGCACAAATATAGTCGCTGATTTTTATTTTAAGCTGCTGAGTACGTCCGCGTAATTCGTCGTTGGAGATGTTAATTATTTCATCATAAGCTAACTTAATCTTATCGACTATAGGCTGGGTTTCCCGTAAGTCGGTCTGTGCTTTGGTGCCTACAAACCTGGCAAGGATTTTATTGATAATGCTCATTATGTATGTTTTTTGTACTTTCTAAAAATTATGGTTAGCAAAAATAGTTTATTTTCGATAAAACTGCCTATCGAAATCGGCTTAATTCAACAAAAAGCATGTTTTATAAACACAAACACCGGATGAATCTAAGTCCAACCGGTGTTTGTATTTTATCCTTCAAACAAAAAAATCTATGACCCCAAAATTACTTAAGCCCCCACCTTAAAGTAGCTGACCATCTCCTTTAACTGCTCGGCCTGGTTGGTCAATTCCTCGGCACTTGCCGCCATTTCTTCGGACATAGCGGCATTTCCCTGCACGGTTTGATTCAGCATCATAATAGCCGAAGATATTTGATTTACACTTAGATTTTGCTCAACACAAGAAGCTGAAATATCCTTTACCAACACGGCAGTGCGTTCTATTTCCGGAACAATCGTCAATAATACGTCACCGGCCTCCTGGGCTATTTTAACCCCTCCTACCGAAACAAGATTAATATCGTGAGCGGCCACAGCACTTCGTTCGGCAAGTTTTCGCACTTCGGAAGCAACTACGGCAAAGCCTCGTCCCTGATCTCCAGCCCTGGCAGCTTCAACGGCTGCATTAAGTGCCAGAATGTTGGTTTGAAAAGCAATATCGTTAACAATTTTTATTTTTTGGGCAATATCATTCATTGCCTGAACTGTTTTCTGGGTTACTTCGCTACCGTTCCGGATATTCTGTGCCGCCTTAATGGCTATTTCTTCGGTTTGCCTGGCATTAGTTGCGTTTTGTTGAATGCTGGCAGTAATCTCTTCCATTGCCGACGAAACTTCTTCGGCGGCCGAAGCTTGTTCATTAGCACTTTGAGAGGTTTCCTGCGAAGACGAACTTACATTCTCGCTTGCCACCGTAATATTATCAGCTCCTTCAATACTGGTACTTACAACTTCGTTTAGCTTTTTAACCATGTGCTCCATAGCCCGACTTAGCTGGCCAATTTCATCCTTACGGGATAAATAGGAATCATTAATATCAACCGTTAAGTTACCCTGTGCTATTTCATCTACAAATGTCACGCTCTGGTTGATACCTGCCGATATACTGCTTGATATTACAAGCGTCAATATCAAGCTTATGACAATAACACAACAACAAATTAACAGACTAACATTTTTGCTATGTGATATCTGAGCTAATAAATCCGAAGTTCCCGAATCGATCTTCTCAAAGGCTGTAGTTGAGATACCGCTTACCTTATCATCAATTTTTGTTGAAATTTGAACCATAGCGGCCAGCGTTTCGCTTAATTCCATTTTTATCTTATCATCCGCGACAGCTGTGGCAGAGTTATCGACAAGGGTGATATATTTATTGAGAACGTTTTCATAATCTGAAATTAAATTTTGAATGCTATTAAATGCTTCAACTACTTTATCCCTGTTTTCAAAAGATGAAGATGTTTCGACTATTTGTTTTATGGACTCTTTGGCCTTAGAAATCTGCTCGTTTCCCTTCTGCAGAGATGCTTTATCGTGACTATAGGTATATTTTATAATATTATAACGTGCTAACAACCAATTATTCTGAAGCCCATTGCAAATTTTAGAGATAGGAATATCCTGTTTATTTATTAAGGACGCATCCTCTTTTGACCTAGACAAATAGGAATTTATTAAAACCTGTGAAGACAATACTAAAAGAATAATAACTCCAAAGCCAAACCTTAGCTTTGCTTTTAATTTTAAATCTGAAAATTTCATAAAATATAGATTTGTAATAAAAATTAAATCCATCCCCTGAGGCATTGATAACCTCTTAACCATTTAAGTCTTTAATCCTCTGAATCCATCAAATAAATTCGACCATACATTGTTTAACAATCAGGGAACCCATATTTGACAATGGTTTGATTTTAGACTTTATGATTTAGATACAAATCTATTCATGTGGTTTAATTTCATCTAACAAAATATATACATAATTAAAATTTAAGTTCAAATCCCTGTTTTTTGTCTATAAACCGGAATAGGAATAATGTTGGAAAAATTGTACTGGAAGACTTAATCTCCAGGGATTCCGGCCGGGTTAAACCAGTCGAAAGTGCTTTCTTTATAAGGGGTTAAACCTACCAGCCATGCAGTAAGGCGGTCTATTTTCAGATTGTTGATATCATAACTTCCTTCGCGCATAACGTCATGCGGGAATAGTTCCCAAGCGCGATTGGCCCGTTCGAGGGTTTTAGCACCATCCTTATATAAATCCCAGGCACCAAACAAGTGAAGGATTTCATGCGCAATGGTGGCTGGCAAAAGCTCTACGCCTTTATAATAACGGTAAACACAGCATCCTTCTACAAAATACTTGTTTTTGTTCATGCCCGTATGGAAAGGTACAGCATACGAACGCCCCTTTGTATTGGCATAAATAATTACCAGCGAATTATCACAATCGGAGTAGGTATTTTTAAGTCTTTCCTGAAAATCGGCAGGAGATTTATACCCGGCCTTAGTTAATATATAATTTACCCAGTCTACGCGGCCTTCGTGCTCTTTGTTGCTAATAATTTCATCAACAACCATGTCGGTTTTAACTCCATAAAAACCGTTCAGAAACGAAAGTTGTACGCCATACTCCTTGGCCTGTTTTACAAGCCAGTCTTGTGCCAAAATTTGACGCGAAATCAATTTAATTTTATCGTCATACGTCCATTTTTCTTTGGGGGTAGTGACAAACACCGACAGGATATAGACTTTTCCTCCCAAAGAAAGGGCACTTCCAGCCCTCCAACGTTCAAGGTTTTGAGAAAACAAGGAAAAGGACGTCAATATAGCAAGACTGAGGATAACTAATTTTCGTATCATTGAATTAACAGGACAATTTAGAGGGTTTGCAGGTGCAAAATATTTATTTTATACAAAACGTGCAACGGTAGTTTACAAATTTTTAACAAAGCTACTTTTTCCCAAATCATTGCCATTGCCGTCAACTAAGGCAATGGTAATGATTTGGGGAAAACAACCAAATTTGGATTCTTTATTTATATTACCTTAATAGAGAATAGGCGTAAAATACACCATCTTTTACCATATTTTAACCTTCAGGCTGTCAGGTCTCCACATGGCATCGCCCTTTTTGACACCAAAAGCGGCATAAAACTCGGGCATGTTGGATAATGGCCCGATAACCCTATACTTGGCCGGTGAATGTTCGTCGCTGTGTACCTGATTGGCTACAGCTTCGGGACGCTGGTTTAACATCCAGGCCATAGCATAACCAAGAAAAAAACGTTTTACGGGCGATAATCCCGCAATAGGCTTACCTTCGGTGTACTGACGGGTTTTTAAAAATGCCTCGTACCCCATTATAATACCTCCCAGGTCGGCAATATTTTCACCCTGAGTGAGTTCGCCATTAATGTGCAGGCTATCCACGGCTATATAATTATTAAATTGGGCAACAATCCTTTTGGTTTTGGCATAAAACTTCGCGCTGTCGCTGTTTGTCCACCAGTTGTTAAGGTTTCCGAACTTATCGTATTTGCAACCCTGATCGTCGAAACCATGTGTCATTTCGTGACCAAAGGTCGAGCCCCCGATAATTGAATAAAGCAGTGCATCGTCGGCCATCCGGCGTTCATAACCCGGAACAAGGATGTTACAGCCGGGAACTACAATCTCGTTGTTCGAAGGATTATAATAAGCATTGTACGTTTGCGGTTCCATATTCCATTCGGTACGGTCTACGGGCTTGGCATATTTCGATATCATATAATTAAACTCCCATTTGTTGGCATTCATCACATTTTTAACGTACGATGCCCGGCTAACTTCCAATGTCGTCATATCTTTCCACTTGTTTGGATAACCAACCTTCATAATCATAGCATTGAGTTTCTCCAAAGCTTTCTTTTTGGTAACATCACTCATCCAATCGAGTTTTCTAATGTGATCGGCATAAATACCTTTCACGGCATTGCCTATTTCAAGGAGCTTTTCTTTCGTTCCTTTGGGAAGATATTCCTGAACATATACCTGGCCGATTAATTCGCCCAGAGAATTATCCGTTTGGGTAACTACACGCTTCCAGCGGGGCTTGGGTTCCTTGACACCGCGAAGAGTGGCTGCATAAAAATTGAATGACTCTTTATAGGTTTTGTCATCCATGTAATTGGCAAGACCGTTGAGCAAATGAAATTTCAAATAATTTTTCCATTCATTGAGCGGATACGATTTCAAAAACATGTTTAAGGCTTCCAAATATTCGGGTTGGCCCACAATCACTGTATCGGGTTTGTGTAACCCAGCACTTTCGGTAAAAAGATCCCAGTTGAGATTTGAAACGGAAACCTTTAAGCGGGCAAACGACATTTTATGATAATTCTTTAAAGGATCGCGAAGGTCCTCCCGTTTACGCGACACTTTAGCCAAGCCGGTTTCGAGTTTCATCAGGTTTTGGGCAGCCATTTGAGCATCGGAAGATTTATAGCCCATAATTTCGAACATATTTTCCACGTAGGTTACAAACTTTTCCCGTATGTTTTTTGAACGCGCATCTGTATCGAAATAATAGCTGCGGTCGGGCAGGCTTAATCCGCCCTGAGCTATAAACACCGCATTTTTGCTGCTTATTCTGTCATCCTGCCCTACGCCAAAGCCAAATAAAGGTGATCCGGCAACGGTATGGATATAGGCAGCAGTTTTAACCACTCCATTCAAATCGGTTATCTGGTCTATCTGGTCAAAATCGGATTTTAAGTCGGAGATTCCTTTCTTATTAAGCAACACACTATCCATTCCCGAGAAGAAGAAGTCGCCTATTTTCTGCTTGTTGCTTCCTTTGGCACTGGTTATGCTTGCCGACGATTTGCACAAATTAAGAATCTGTGCATTAATGGTATCCTGTATCAACTGGAATATTCCGTTTTGTTGTTCGCTGGCAGGTATGGGATGTTGTTTAAACCATCTTCCATTGGCAAACTCAAAAAAATCGTTGCCTGCTTTTTGAGCCGAATCGATATGAGAGGCAAGGGCATCGTGTTCCTGTCCGTTGTTCTGATTGGCACAGGAGCATATGGTAATCGATAGTCCAAGGGTTACAATAAGTTGTGAGAAAGATATAGGTTTCACGTAAAACAATATTTAGAGGTTATTACTATGATAAATGGGAAGGTTAAATGTAGGTATTTTTAATGATCCTTGCCTATTAACCTATTCCCATAATTTGAGGTTTGACTGCTTAAATAAATACTCTGGCCTACACAATTTTGTGAATATACCTCGAAACCTTTCCCGCATTGATAGTTGACCGTTCCGCTTATTCTGAAGAGGACTATTGTTAATCATTTACGCATTATTGGAAACTCTCTGCCCTTTATTTTTTCAACTAAACCTTAACCTATTTAAAAAGAATATTATCTTAGCTTCTCAAAGAATGTTTATTATTAATAGTAAAATTACCAACATTTTTAAAAACCAGTTATTAAGGTTTTCCCCGGTTTAAACAGAGTTTATTTTGTTTCCCGCTATAATTACATAGCGCAGGCGTTGATAACACTAACAAATCAAAAACAAATGAAAAAATTTTTTGTCTTATCATTAACAGTTCTACTTTTATCGGGTTGTGGCGTAACTCTCAATTCTGTTGTTCAGAAAGATTTAACTAAAACTTACAAGAATACACTTGTCATCCTTCCGTTTGAAAAACACCGGACGGAGACTTTCACGGATAATCTTAAAAGAAATCTTGAAGAAACTTTTACTTCGAACAATCAAAAAATTGAAGTACTACTAATTGAGGCCGATGATAGAGATGCCCTGAAATTAAATGCGAATGATGGGAATGAAACGTTGATTAACAATGCTGTTTCAAGGGATAAAAAAGACTTAGTGATTTTTTTCAAACCAGTAAGTCTGGAATATTATAATGGCTACCAACTACAAGCTGCCTCGTATCAATTAATTGGTATTGATATAGAAACAAAAAAAGAAGTATGGAAGGCTAATTTTACTTCAAGGGGAGGTTCGTTGGGTCCATCACTATTTGCAAAAACTTCGGCTCAAAAGATTTTTCAGCAAATAAAAGCCGATAAAATACTCGATTAACCACATTGTACCCAACAACAAAAGGTAACGTACTTAACATATTTATGTGACGTTATGCGGATTGGCAAAACAGGTTCCCGACAAAAGCTATTTTCGGACTCATATGTTATAATAAATATTGTAAATTTTAAGCAGACCATTTAACTATGAAAAGAAGCAACTTGGTAAATCAACCTAGAATTTATTATGCCGCTGTTTCCAATATCCAGAAACAGAGGCATTTCCATTTCTCAGGCCACTTTCCGGTACCGCCAAACGGCTAACGTTAATATAATCCACGCATAAACGGCCAACGAAATCACTTCTTTCAGAATATCGGTAAAACCGGAACCTTTGAGTAATATCATACGGATAACCCGCATAAAATAAGCAATGGGATTGATTAAGTTTAGCCGTTGTGCCCATACGGGCATACTTTCCACGGGTGTAAAAATTCCGCTCATCATCACAAAAACGATCATAAAGAAAAACGAAACGAACATAGCTTGTTGTTGTGTATTTGCCGAAGTAGAAATAAGCAACCCGATGCCCAATACAACCAATAAATAGATGGCAGCAACACCAAAGAGCAGCCATAAACTTCCGAGCATAGGGATATTATACAACAGCTTGCCAATTGTTAGCCCAAAACCAAGTTCAAAAAGGGCAATAATCCAAAAAGGAATAAGTTTTCCAGCAATAAACTCGTATTTATGGATAGGCGTAACGTTAATCTGTTCAATCGTTCCCAGCTCTTTTTCGCGGACAAGGTTAAGCGACGAAAGAAACATCCCGATGATGGTTACCAGCAGCAATAATACTGCCGGGACCATAAATGTTTTGTAGTTTAATTGAGGATTAAACCAATACGACGTGGTTACAGCTACCGATGGTACCGGTAAGGGGCCTTTAGTTGAAACTCCAACCCATTCGGCAGTTACTTGTTTGTTATATTCCATCAGGATATTGGTAATATAAGCATTCTCTATTCCTCCGGCCGTTCCATTTATAGCATTGATAATAACCTGGACCTTTCCGCCGTTGTTTCGCACCAAGTCGCGCTCAAAATGTTGGGGTATGCGCAGGATAACGTCTATTTTATCCTTTTGTAACGACTGTTCGGCTTCTTCCATCGAAAAAGTACTTTCTTTTACCTTAAAAAATGGCGATCCCTTAAACTTATCAGTCATTTGCCGCGAGGTGGACGATAAATCGCTGTCCACAATACACATATTTACCCGTTTCATTTCGAGGGTTGCCGCATTTACAAGAATAATGAGCTGCACAATAGGCAATACAAAGATTATTGGCAGCATAGAACGGTTACGGCTTATCTGTATAAACTCCTTTTGTATGATGTAGAGAATGGTACGCATAATTAATGAATTTCGAATGACAAGTTATTTGTTAATACCTAGAGGTCAACAGTATTCATTCCAGCCTAATTTTAAACTTCTTATAGCTTAAAAAGATGAAAAAGCACGTCATCAAAACAAGAATTAAGGTTTCGAACCAGATATAATAAAACCCCGTACCTTTAAGCATGATGTTTTTAACGATGACGATAAACCACCGTGGAGGCATCAACTGGCAAAGAGCCTGTAATATCAACGGCATGTTAGCAATAGGAAAGATGAAACCCGAAAGCAGAATTGTAGGCAACATCAATGCAAACATCGACATAAACATTGCCGTTTGCTGGCTGTTGGTTGACGTTGAAATAAATATCCCAAGAGATAGCGCGAGGATAATAAACAAAATACATTCGGCCAAAAGCAATATAGTGCTTCCCTGTACCGGCATTCCAAATACAAGGTTGCCCAATAAAATAATCACACCGGCATTAATGAACGATAATAAAACGTAAGGCGTTACTTTGCCAATGATAATCTGGATAGGTTTCAAAGGCGAAACCAATAAAATTTCCATAGTTCCTAATTCCTTTTCCCTTACAATGGATATTGATGTAAGCAAGGCCGAAATAAGCAATAAAATCATGGCCATAATGCCCGGCACAAACATATAAACGCCTTTGAGCTGTTCGTTATACATCATCCGGACTTCGGGAATAATCTGCATAGGCGTTATTACGTTTACATTCAGTTTGCGCACGTAATCCATCACAATAGCCGAGGTATAGTTGGAAATCAAATTAGCTGTGTTGGCATCACTTGCATCGGCCAGTATCTGAACATTGGCCTTGCCCAGTTTATGAACCTTTTCGGCAAAGCCCGGTTCAAATACCACTACCTCTTTTACGTTCCCTTTGCGGAACGCAGCCTCTATCTGTCCCGAATTATCGAGATATTGGTCGAGCACAAAATATCCCGATGAAAGTATCTTATGACTGAGTTCGCGAGTAACGTTATCTTTCGAATAATCCAGGATGGCAATCTTTATATCCTTGATTTCGTTGGTTACCACAAAGCCAAAAAGGAGCATCTGCACTACAGGCATCCCAAACAAAATAAGCATGGTCCGCTTGTCTCGAAAAATGTGGTAAAATTCTTTGATGACGAATCCCCAGAATCGTTTCATAAATTCTCTTTTTTAGAAATAAACCCAAACGCAAGGAGCTATGGCGCGAAAAAAAGCAGATGAAGGCTTTTGTCCTCCCGCAACTTTACGTTTAAATTCAATTACTGTTCAATAAGTTTTGAATATCCCTAGCTGTAATTTCCCGGAAGTCCTTAATTATCCGGTTGGCGATGGCTAATTTTTCTTCTGGAAAAGTAGTAGTTAACGCAACAACTTTCATTTTTGCATTGACGGCTGCATTAACGCCATGAACAGAGTCTTCAAAAACAAGACACTGAGAAGCCGGGACTTCCAATAAATCGGCTGTCTTTAAAAAAACTTCGGGGTCGGGTTTTCCCTTGGTAATCATCGAAGCATCGACCAATGCTGCGAAATAAAAACGAATATTAAGCTTTTCGAGGACAAAATTGAGGTTGCTTGTTGGCGCAGAAGTAGCAACACCAATCTTGAAATTGTTTTCTTTCAGCTCTCCAAGAAGATCGATCAAACCTTTGGCTGGTTCAATTTCGGCAGCATATATTTCGCGGTAAATGGCTTCTTTTTCTTCAGCCAGTTGGTCATTTTCCTCGCGCGAAAGCCCTTCGCCAAACAAAAAGCGGAAATATTCGTCGTTGGTATTTCCAAAGCGGGCAGTAATTTCCTTACTGTCGATAGAAAGGCCTTTTCGTTTACAAAATTCAATCCAGGCACGGTCGTGATACTTATTGTTATCGACCAGAACTCCATCCATATCAAAAATTACAGCTTTATTCATAGTATTTTTTTTAGATGGAACACGGAAATATCCGTTCAATCCGTGTTCTATCATTATTCAATATTTCGTGCCAGTTTGCGAAAAACTTCGTCCATGTTGGCAACGTTAAACGATTTTTTAAGGTTATCCGGTGTATCCAAAGCAGCAATTCGACCTTCGACCATGATGGATACGCGGTCGCAGTATTCGGCTTCGTCCATATAATGCGTAGTTACGAACACCGTGATGCCGCCTTGGGCTGCTTCGTAAATCAAATCCCAAAATTGACGACGGGTTATTGGATCGACACCTCCGGTTGGCTCGTCGAGAAAAACAATCTGCGGACGGTGGAAAATAGCAATGGAAAAAGCGAGTTTCTGTTTCCAACCTAAAGGAATGTCGCGGATAAGTTTGTTTTTGGCATGCTCAAAACCCAGACGTTTTAACAAATCGTCGGTTCGGGAACGGATTTCTTTGGCCGAAATCTCGTAAATACCGGCATAGAAACGGATATTTTCGCTAACGGTAAGATCATCATAAAGCGAGAACTTCTGGCTCATATAACCAATATTCTTTTTAATAAGGTCGCGCTGGGTATGGGCATCAAAGCCAGCCACCATAATTTCGCCGGAAGTTGGTTCCGACAATCCGCAAAGAATACGGATAGCCGTGGTTTTACCTGCACCGTTTGCACCAAGAAACCCGAATACCTCGCCACGATAAACATCAAAATTAAGATGGTCGTTGGCCACAAAATGCCCGAACTTCTTAACCAGATTACGGGCTGTTATAATTTTTTCATCAGTTTTCATTCGATGCAGAATTTTCGGTCATTAATTCAATAAAACAATCCTCGATGCCGGGCTCAATCGCTTCGATAATGATATTTTGATGATTTTTTCCTTCAAGATAATGTCTCAGTCCGAGAATATCGGCTTCACGTTCACGAGCCGTGAAATGCAAGTATTGTCCGAAAAGATGCACGCTATGCTGCTCCGGAAAATGAAGCAAATCATCTTTTAGACTGTACATATTACTACTTCGAACGGCATACAATTTTCGCGGAAACTCACCGACAATATGTTGCGGGGTATCAATTTGCATAATTTTTCCGTTTTGCATGAGTGCCACGCGGTCGCACAAACTGGCTTCGTCCATATAAGGTGTGGACACGATGATGGTAATACCTTTGTCTCTAAGGTTTCTTAGCATTTCCCAAAACTCTTTGCGCGACACGGCATCGACACCGGTAGTTGGCTCATCGAGCACCAAAAGTTCGGGTGCATGGATCAGTGCACACGAGAGTGCCAGCTTTTGTTTCATACCTCCGGAGAGTTTGCCGGCCAAACGCTTTTTAAAAGGTTCTATCTGGACATAAATATCGCGTATGAGGTCGTAATTCTCTTCAATAGTCGTCCCGAAGATGGTGGCAAAGAAAGTAAGGTTCTCTTCAACGGATAAATCCTGGTACAGCGAGAAACGGCCGGGCATATATCCGACATTGTTGCGGATGGTCTTAAAATCGTTAACCACATCCCATCCGTTAATCGTGGCAGAACCTTTATCGGCCAACAATAACGTGGTAAGGATGCGAAACAAGGTGGTCTTCCCTGCCCCGTCGGGACCAATGAAGCCAAAGAGTTCGTTCTTGTTCACCTCAAAAGAGATGTCGCTCAGGGCTTGGGTGGAGCCGTAATTTTTAAATATATTCTTAGCTGAAATAAACATTTTTATGGATGTTAGGTATGGACTTTATCCATTGACATATTGTCTACTAATTGTCAATTGAATTTTACCTCTCCCGGCATTCCAATCTTTAAACGGCCGTCGTTCTTAACCGAAACCTTTACGGCATAAACCAAATTCACACGTTCTTCCTTGGTTTGAATTATCTTTGGCGTAAACTCAGCCTGTGGGGAAACCCAGGTTACTTCGCCTTCGAGCGTTTCCTTTTCGTCTTTATTTTTATCGATAAACACCTTTACCTTTTGGTTTAATTTAACCGATGAAAGCTGTGAACCGCTCACATAAACCCGGAGAATCATCTTATCCATGTCGGCAACTTTGTACAAAGCCTTACCGGGAGCAGCAATTTCCGAAGGTTCAACATACTTTTCGAGAACGGTACCGTTAATCGGGTTGATAATCCGGCAACGGTTAAGCTGGTCGCGAATTTGGTCGATTTGTTTATCGATAGAAGCGATTTCGTTGGTAACCGCAGCATTTTGGGTTTTAATAGAAGCAATCTGGCTGTCGATAACTTTAATTTTTCCGTTCACATCATCGAGTTGTTTAGTTGGTACAGCGTTATCCTTGAGCATATTTACGATCCGGTTTTTATCGACTAACAAGGTTTGTTTTTGTTCTTCCTGAACATCGATTTGCGAACGGATATTTTCAATCTTCGTAGCCGAAGCCTTGCGTTGAACCACCAACTGGTCGCGTTTTAAGGTCAACTGAATGGTATCAATAAGTCCGACCATTTCGCCAGCTTTAAACGTTTTGCCTTCATCAACGTTAAATTGAACTAATTTTCCCTGAACTTCGGATGAAACAAGCACTTCAACGGTTTCAAAATTTCCATAGGCATCGGATTTTCCGTTTTTATCCGAACATGCCGAGAACAATAATGCTGTTACTAAAATTGTTGATATAGTTTTCATATTCATCATATTTACATTGTGATATTTATAAGCCTTTTGCTGTTAGATAATTAACCTTGGCCTGAATAAGCTGGATCTTATGTGATTCGAAATTTATTTTGGCAATGGTCTCGGCATTTAGCTCGATTAAATAATCGGTAGAAGTTATGGTTCCGTTCTCTAAACGCGAAGCCGACGCTTTAGTTATTTTACTGCGAAGGTTCACAATTTCAATATCACGTTTTAAAGCTTCGTCCAGTTTCTGCACAGCAGCTTTGCGGTTTTGAAGATCGACATTCAGGTTACGGTCAAAGGTTTCGCGTTTATTATCAATCATCTTCTTTTGAATGTCGATAACCTGCTTTTCACGACCGTTTTTATGCCAATCCCAGAACGTCCATTTCAGCGAAGCACCAATAATTCCATAAGGATTAAATTCGTTGCTCAACATATTGATGCCGGGACGACCATAACCGGCCTGGGCAAACGCAAATACTTTTGGTTTCAGTACGGTTCCCGTAAGTTCGCGCGAGGCATCGATACGCTGCTGTTGAAGGTCAAAGAGCTTGTATTCAGGACGATTATTCTGAACATTATCGGCAATATCAACCGCCGGAAGTTCAAAAGCGGCTGTTTCCGGAACTGATTGACTCATCAACAACGAAAGAATATTGATGGCTGACTTCCGGGTAATCTCAATTTCAGCAATTTGTTGTTCCGTCTGCAAACGGCCAGCTGTGAGTACATCAAGATCTGAAGGGGTTAACGTTCCATTTTTTACGGCCGATGCTACCACCTTTTCCCGTTCTTTAATTTCGTTGAGCGATGTATTTAATAACGTATTGTTTTCCTGGAGGATGAGTAACAAAAAATAAACGTTATTCACCTGCTCTTTAATTTTGTACAAATCCACGTCCACCTGCTGCAAATCGGCTGCCAGTGATGCTTCCTCGAGGATACGCTGATAACGGACCGTTCCGCCGTCGTAAAGCAGTTGGTTTACATCCAACGTCAATTTATACTGATCTTTGGCCTGTTCCATACTTAAAGGATGACCGGTTACAGGGATATTAATTTTAATAGCATCGGACTGATAGGTGGCCTGCCCGTTCAGACTGGATTGAGGAAGATTAGCCGTATTTACATTTTTAACCCTTAGTACGGTCGATTCCTGTAACAAAGCCTTATCTTTTGCAGATGGAAAATTGGTCATGGCTTGTTTCTGGCAATAGTCGAGCGTAAATACACCTCGGTCCTGCCCTTTTACAAAAAGTGGACAAGCTAACAGCAATAGCAAGCTTAGTTTTAAAGTGTTAAATCGTATCATAAACTTCATTTTTCAATTTTTATAGATTGAAGTACAAAATTGGCAATCTCTGTTTTTCTCTTTTCAAGAAATTCGTTGTATCGTTTTTTGTCATTCTTAAAAACAATTCCCTGAACAATAGGCCGCGCTGCAAACGGAAAAATACACAAACCTATCAGATTCACAATTAGTTGTTCCGGTTCAATAGACCGGATATTTCCCTTATCTATTTCTTCCTGAATAAGTGCCGAAAACTTACCAAATGTATCATTTTGGGCAATTCCGGTTAATTCACCAATCATTTGTGCAGCATTGTCGGGGTTTCGGTTCAATTCGTTAAGAATAAAAATTGGGATATGCGGATTCTTCAACAATACTTCGACATAAGTGGCAGTAAATATTTTTATCTTTTCATCAAAAGAAAGATCTGAGCTAATGGTTGACAACACTTTAGGCATAAAATAGCTAAAAGCCTTTTTAAAGATTGCGTTAAACAGCTTTTCCTTGGTACGGTAATAATAATGTAACAACGATTTATTGATTCCTGCTACACGGGCAATTTCTTCCATCCGGGTGCCATCAAAACCTTTTTGTACAAAAACAGTTTGGGCTGCTTCAAATATTAATTCTTCTGTTCCTTTATCTTCTTCGCTCATTTTCAATAATTTATTATTGACTACTTGATTTAATCAAAATATTAATCTATTTGGTTTAACCAACTGGTCAAAAATAAGAAATATTTAGATTCGGAGAAACAAATCTTTCAAAAAATTTAACCAAATGGTTAAAAAATAGACACCTAATTTACAATAACTTATATATGAAAAGACTTATTATCGTTTATCAATATCCCTGTAAAGATGCTGTAAATAAGCCTTACCGGCATCGACAGTTTGAGCTGTTGGGCTGCCTTTTGTTTCCAATATTTTTTTAAAATCACAGTCATAAACCACACCAATAGAATCACGCAGCAGCCCGAAACCATTCTGATATGAATAAAAAGCAAACGACGGAGTATGAGAACTGTAAATATCTTTACTAAATTCATATTGTTTGGACGATAATCCGATTTGATGCAATACGGTAGAAGCAATGTCAATCTGAGTAGCAAATTTATCGTTTACTCCAGTTTGGGTAAGTGCACCGCCCAACCAAAGCATCGGGATATGAAAGCGTTTAAATATATGGTTAGGGAGGTTGTCCGGAAGCTGATGTCCGTGGTCGGCAACAAGGATAATCAACGTATTTTTCCACCAAGGCTGCCGTTTGGCTTTGGCTATAAAATCGCCCACGCAGCTATCGGTATAATGAATGGAATTCATAAATTTTGAAGGTTCGTCCGTTCCCGTCATAAATTTGCAGGGAACTTCAAACGGTTCGTGACTGCTGAGTGTAAAATAGGTTTTAAAGAAAGGTGCTTTAGAGCAGTTAATATCGGCAAATAAGCGTTGAAAAACTACATGGTCCTGGGCTCCCCATTTTGAATTATAGGTCGATTTCGGAAAATCATCCATACTGACAATATCGTCAAAATGGCTATCCATGAGGTATGAACGCATGTTGGCAAAATTAATATCGCCGCCATAGTAAAAAGCAGAGGTATAACCAGCCTTTTTAAGTGTTAACGGCAAACGTGGCAACGAACGTGTTTTTCCGGCATATTTAATAATAGACATATTAGGTTGTGCTGGATACCCGCTCAAAATAGAAACCAACCCTTTATCGGAACGGTTTCCGCTTGCATAAAAATTAGTAAATAATATTCCTTCTTTGCTGAGTTGATTGATATTAGGGGTAATTCCCGGCCTTCCACCCAAAGGTTCAATAACGTTAGCGGTAAAACTTTCGAGAATTAAAATTATAACATTTGTTTTGGACAAGCCTATAACCTGCTTATCAGGTTTCAAATTATTATTTAAATACCCCTTTACCAATGTATTAGTTTTGTTTTCATCAAAAAAATAATATTGTTTATCGGCCGAGGTCGATTCTACAAGCGAAAAACCTACATTCCAGAAAACATTGATAGCCGAATGGTTCAAAAAATTATTTTTACTGAAATAAGCAGTGCCAACATTCATTGGTGCAATACCAAAGCCCCCGCGGATTGGAATAATTAAAAGCGCTACAATAAAGGCCATTACTGGGCTAAAAAACCATTTAGCCTTTTCGAAGTTTGGTGTAGTATTAACATATTTTCGATAAATATACCAACCCATCCAACCAATTAAAAAACCTATAACTAACTGGCGTACAATAATCCATACACTAATACTGGCTAATGCCTCCTTTGGAGTTTTTATATATAATAGTGGAGTTGAATCGAGGCGAAAGCCCCAATATTGATACAATTGCGCATCTACAATAATTAGAAAAGATATGATTATAAGCATTATAACCGAATAAACACGGATTATAGGCAAAATAAATTTCGAATTATAGATTGTCGATATCAACAATAATAATCCGGGAATAACCATCATATAACCAATTGCAGATAAATCCATTGGCAGTCCATGCCAAAAAATTTCCAATATTTCACTTAACCTCACATGAGATAAAAATATATGATTCGATATTAAAAAAATAATTTTAGCTACAACAAAAAATAATAACCAGAAAAAACCCCACAAAGAAAAAAATTTAACTCTATTTTTCATTGAAAACCAACTAATTGTATAATTTGAATATATATTAAATGTTACGGCAAAGTTAATTTATTGTTGTACTATTTTTAAAATAAATTTTGATAATTATCAAAATACTGTATTTTTGAACATATTTTTCAATAAATCTTGATAATGAAAACAATACCATTAACGGAGAACGAGATTAATCACATTAAAGAGACGTATTCACAGGAACTCGAGCGCTTACAAAAACGAGCCGGAGAAATAGCTTCGATTCTTAAAAAGCTCGGCGGTATTTCTTCAATTGAGGTTGCAGACCCTTTACCAACAGAAAGTGCTCCAGTTAAAAATGCCGAAGTACCTGCAATTCCAACTAAACGGAAGTATACCCGTAAATCAACCATCGTTGCGGCTCCTGTTGAATCAAATGAACAAGTTATTGAAAATAATATTGTCGAAATGCCCAAAAAAAGACGTGGTCGTCCGGCAAAAATAAAAACAGAAGAAACTGAAATCTTGGAAGAGGTTGTTGTTAAAGCTGAAAAGAAAAAACCAGGCCGAAAAAAAGCTGAAAAAACAACAAAAGGCACCCGTGGAAGAAAGAAATCGGACGATTCAAAACGTTCACGCTGGACCAACGCTATTTTAGCTATTCTTGAAGAACAGGAAAAACTTCTGTCTTCGCGCGACATTATCGAAGAGATCATGAAAAAACAAAACATTATAGCTTCGGATTATAATAAAACCCGCGCTATTGTTGCAGGGAGCCTTTCCGACCTTAAACATGAAACCAAGCGCCTCAAAACCATTAAAAATCCCAAAATAAAAGGCAGTCTTTACGGATTAACCGAGTGGTTTGACGAAGCTGGAGCATTAGTTGATGAGACTAAACTTCCCAACGAATAATTATTTAAGTATAAAATCACCGTTATGGAATATAAAAAAGGCAGGAAATAATTCCTGCCTTTTTTTGTGCCATTCCTTTCGAAATTATTTTTTATGAGCCTTTAACCATTCGCGGGCATTTACAAATGCTTCAATCCACGGGGTTACTTTATCATTTTTACGATCAGAAGGATAGTAAGCCCAGTTCCACGGGAAGATTGCACGTTCCAAGTGAGGCATCATTACCAGGTGACGACCGTCTTCGGAACATAAACCGGCAACATTATAAGCCGATCCGTTCGGATTACCAGGATAACCTTCGTAACTATATTTCATGGCCACGTTGTAGCGGTTTTCTTCGTACGGAAGATCGAACTTACCTTCGCCGTGTGCAACCCAAATACCCAGTCGGCTTCCGGAGAGGCTCTTCAGCATCACTGATTTATTTTCAGGAATACTTACGTTAAGGAAGATGGATTCGAATTTATGCGAATTGTTATGACGCATTTTTGGTTTTTGCTCATGGTCGGGTGTAACCAGACCGAGTTCAACCATCAGCTGACAACCATTGCAGACACCAAGACTAAGCGTATCAGAACGTTTATAAAAATTATCGAGGGCAGCTTTGGCAGTAGGATTATAAAGTAAAGCCCCTGCCCAACCTTTTGCCGATCCTAAAACATCGGAATTGGAAAATCCTCCGGTGAAGACAATCATCTGAACATCTTCGAGGGTTTCGCGACCGGAAACAAGGTCGGTAACGTGAACGTCCTTCACATCCATACCGGCAAGGTACATGGCATAAGCCATTTCGCGGTCGCCATTGATACCTTTCTCGCGAATAATAGCGGCTTTAATGCCTGTGCTTTCGCGACGTTTTGCATCGATTCCAAAGGATTCGAAGGTTCCTTTAAAACCGGGCTTAATGGTATATTGAAGCGGTTGTACTTTATAATTGTTGAAACGCTCGAGAGCCAGTTTTTCGCCGCTCTGTTTGCGGTCGAGCAAATACGAAGTCTTGAACCAGGTATCACGCAACGCATCAATGTCGAACTGCCAGATTTCGTCGTTTTTACGAACCACAACACTGCGTTCCTTAACAACATCGCCAATCCAATAGCTGTCAATTTTCTTTTCTTCGAGGAATGCCTGTACGCCAAGGGTATCTTTTACCTGGACAATAACACCCGGATTTTCGCTGAACAACAGTTTGATAACATCATCTTCCGGAATATCTGTTAAATCAACATTCAATCCTAACGAAGCGCTGGCAAAAGTCATTTCCAACAAGGTGGTAATCATACCACCGGCAGAAATATCATGGCCTGAGATAACTTTTCCTTCTTCGATCAATTGTTGAATTGCACCAAAACCGGCAACAAAATATTCGGTATCAGCAACAGTCGGTGTATTATTTCCTAAAAAGTTAATTACCTGTGCAAATGAACTACCACCTAAGTAATAAGGCGATTTGGAAAGATCGATATACAACAGCGAAGAACCTTCTACATCCTGAACGACAGGCGAGATTGCCTTACGGATGTCAGTTACTTCTGCACCGGCAGAAATAATCACAGTTCCGGGAGAATAAACAACGTCTCCATCGGGATATTTCTGGGTCATAGAAAGCGAATCTTTTCCTGTAGGAATATTAATACCAAGTGCTACAGAAAAATCGCTGGCTGCTTTTACGGCACGGTACAGGCGGGAATCTTCACCGGGATTTTTGCAAGGCCACATCCAGTTGGCACTGAGCGAAACGCCTTTGAGCCCATCTTGTAATGGAGCCCAAACAATATTGGTGAGCGACTCTGCAATGGCAAGGATAGAACCCGCAGCAGGGTCGATCATAGCTGCGGCAGGAGCATGGCCAACGGACGAGGCAATACCCTGAGGCCCCTGATAATCGAGGGCTACGATAGCCATATCGTTAAGTGGCAACTGAACTTCGCCCGCGGTTTGCTGCAAGGCAATACGTCCGGTTACGGAACGGTCAACCTTATTGGTGAGCCAGTCTTTACAAGCTACCCCTTCGATTTGAAGAACCTGATCGAGATATTCTTTTAAATTTTCTTTCTGATAAGATAATTCGGCAAATTTAGTTTCCGTAGTCTCATCTCGCATGATGGTCTTGGGAGGGTTACCAAACATATCTTCCAATTTAAGGTCGATGGGTTTGGTTTCTGTTTTACGATCATAAACCGTAAATTTCTCATCGCCGGTTACTTCGCCAACCACATACATAGGAGCACGTTCGCGGTCGGAGATACGTTTGAGCATGTCGATATCTTTATCTTTCAACACCAAACCCATACGCTCCTGCGATTCGTTGCCCACAATTTCTTTGGCCGAAAGCGTGGGATCGCCAATGGGCAACTCGTCCATATAAATAACACCGCCAGGACCGTCAACCAATTCGGAGAGACAGTTTAAGTGACCACCTGCACCGTGGTCGTGGATTGAAATTACCGGGTTAATATCCGATTCGCAAAGTGCGCGAATGGCGTTGTTTACGCGTTTTTGCATTTCGGGGTTCGAACGCTGAACGGCATTGAGTTCGATAGAGTTGGCAAATTCGCCGGTATTTACCGACGATACAGCGCCACCGCCCATACCAATACGATAGTTATCACCACCGAGCAACACAACTTTGTCACCTTTCACCGGAACCGATTTCAGCGAGTCGCGTTTTACGCCCCAGCCTACACCGCCGGCCATCATGATAACTTTGTCGAAACCAAATTTTTTACCTTTTTCTTCGTGTTCGAACGTAAATAAACTTCCGCAGATAAGCGGTTGTCCAAACTTATTTCCAAAGTCGGAAGCCCCGTTGGATGCTTTGATGAGGATTTGTTCGGGAGTTTGGTACAGCCATTTGCGGGCTGGGAATTTCTTTTCCCACGGACGGCCACCGTCAAGACGAGGGTACGAGGTCATGTAAACAGCCGTTCCGGTAAGCGGGAAAGAGCCTTTTCCACCACCGATACGGTCGCGGATTTCGCCTCCGGTTCCGGTAGCTGCACCATTGAAAGGTTCAACGGTTGTGGGGAAGTTATGGGTTTCGGCTTTGATCGAGATGACGGTTTCCACGTCTTTTACCTCGAAAAAGTCTGGTTTATCCTGAGTTTTGGGAGCGAACATGCCCACTACCGGTCCCTGTAAGAATGCACAGTTATCGGAATAAGCCGACACCACACGGTTGGGATGGGTTTTGGTGGTATGTTTAATGAGCTGGAACAACGACAATGGTTTTTCCTCGCCATCGATGATAAATGTTCCGTTAAAGATTTTATGACGGCAATGCTCGGAGTTTACCTGCGAGAATCCGAAAATTTCGGAGTCGGTAAGCTGACGGCCAAGTTTATGGTTTAACGATTTGAGATAGGCAACTTCGTCGGGGTTAAGGGCAAGGCCTTCTTTTTGGTTATAAGCTTCAATATCGTCGATATATTTAATCGGTTCGGGCTGTTTGGAGATGGTAAACACTTCCTGCGAAAGGTTTTCGTAGAAAGCTTTAAGCATACGGTCGAACGGAGCGCTTTTAGAATCAACACGAACAAACTCTTCAATACGTTCGATGCCCGGGATGCCCATGTTTTGGGTTATTTCAACCGCGTTGGTACTCCAGGGGGTAATCATCTCTACTCGCGGACCGATGAAAAACCCTTCAACGGTTTCACCATTTACTAATGAACCGCCGCTAAAAAGCCATTCCAGTTTGCTTATATCCTCGTTTAACAGTGCTTGTTTTGCCTTAACAGCAAAGATTTGTTTTTCAGTACCCTCAAAAAATAATATCATCGGCTTTGAAGTTTTTTAAATTTCGCCACAAAAGTAAGAAAAACAGAGCGATTTTTCCGTAACATTTTAAAAAGGTTTCACACCGCCATTTTCGTACTATTGTATATTTGGTCATCAATAGTTATTTTTAACATGTTCAGTAAGAAATGTTATAATTTCGTACCTTACAAACTATACAAATTATTAAATCTTATTATTATGGAAGTGGGAGAAGCCAAGGTTCTGAAGATTTACATCAGCTCTACTGATAAATTCAAGTTCACTCCTCTTTACGAGGTTATCGTATATGCTGCCAAACGCTATGGGTTGTCAGGAGCAACCGTATTAAAAGGAGTTTTGGGCTATGGAGGCAGCAGCAGGGTAAGTACAACTAAATTTTGGGAGATAACCGAAAAATTGCCTCTAATTGTCGAAATTGTTGATAATCCTGAAAAAATTGACACTTTTTTTGGAACCATAAAGCCTTATTTTAACAAAGTTAAAAATGGATGTATCGTTACCATAGAACCTGTCAACGTTGTACTTTACAAAACAGGTTATAAAAATCTTTAATAAATTAAACCTCCAACCCAACATTTTCGGGTTTAATCCGTTTTTAAAAAATAGTATTTCCATATCGTCGAAAAAACTATTTTTGGGGGGATAAATTAAACCTAGTCTGCTTAACTCAGTCTAAGCAGAAAACAACCAACCCATGAGACGTATTTTATTTTTATTTACGCTTTTTATAATACTGGGCAGAGTTACAGTTAATGCACAGGAAACGCAGACTGTACCACCTCCGTCCGATAAAAAAAAGATAGAGCTGCGACCTAACAGCCGTGATTATGGCCCAATAAAAAGGGATAACCAAAACCGCAGGATTGAACGCCCAAGAAACCAACAAATGTTTCTGAAAGTACGTCCTGTAAAACGACAACAAATCCTGTTAGATAACAAAGGAATGTTAAAAAATGAACAAAAAATGATGCGCCATGAACGACGCAGACCATTACAACAAAGACCATTACAACGATAATCTGGTTGTTTTAACAAATATTAATTTGCCATGCACCGTATCATCTCTGCTATAAACTTCTTTTTATTATTGTATGTTCCGGCCTTTTCTCAAACAACGGCTAATGAATGGATAAAAGCCGGACAGGAGAAGCTAAACTCAAATGATTCCAAAGAAGCGATAAATAGTTATACTGAAGCCTTAAAACTCGATTCGTTAAATGCTGAAGCCTACTATTTCAGGGCTAATGCTTATTATGATCAAAAAAAATACGATAATGCCATAAGCGACTATAGTCAATGCCTGAACCTAAATTCTAAAAATATCCATGCATTCTATAATCGGGGAAATGTCTGGTACGAAAAAGGAGAATACACCAAAGCTATCAATGATTTTAACGAAACCTTAAAGCTCGACTCCACTTATTTCGACAGCTATTTTGACCGTGGAAATGCGTATTACAAAACCGGCGAATATCAAAAAGCCATAAACGACATCAATCGTGGATTATTACTAAGGCCCAGCCATGCTGATGGATATTACGACCGCGCCAACGCCCGGTTTAAACTGAATGCTTATACCGAGGCAATTTCCGATTATACCAAAGCTATAGAACTAAACCCCAAACAAAACGATTATTATTTTAACCGAGCCATTGCCGAATTTAACCTCGAAATGAACACGGAAGGTTGTAAAGATTTACGGAAAGCCAAAGAACTCGGCGACACCGAAGCCAAAGAATACCTGAAAGAGTTTTGCCCTAAAAATTAAACGAATAGATTAAACCAAACGAAAAATATGTCACCCAAGCGGATGAAATGTAACGAGGCTCGTTAATTGGTTTCCCGGCCGAAACTCCGAGGTTAAGAGTAAGATCTTTAATAGAATAAGAAACCGGAAGCGATAGCGTAAAAGAAGATAATGTAAATTGAGGATTTTTCTTAAACAAATCTGCCAAATTTTGGTCTGAACTTAATTTTCTAACTCGTTTGTATAACACCGCATTATCTTTCATACGTTGCACAACAGGCAATTTCGAATTAGAATTATAAAATTCAATAAGCTGGCCAGCCGTTACATTAGGATGATTCTCCGCAAAATTAGACAAAAACCGGTAAGCCCTTGCCCCATAAAAATTATAATAGTTCCAATTCCCAAAATTTAAAGCTCCTGTAGGCTGAATGGTAAGTGTATTACCTTTGGAAAATACATTGTTAAATGAAATAGCCGCATTAGTTGTGACACTCGTGTAAAAATCCTTTATCTTTCCCCAGCTATATCCACCATTTACTCCAATAGACCACCATTTAATCGTTGCATTTACATCGAGCAAAAGGCTATTGTCAACTCCCGATTTAAAAGAATTTGAGCTTTTACTATAAAAATAATGTACAAATGAAGGAGTTACCGTAAAATATTTTAAAAAATTAAGCTGATAACCAATACCTAAATCATATTCGGAAGTACTGTGGCTACTGGTTGAATCAGAATTACCAATAAGCAATGTAGCAGCAGACAAGAACAACCCCTTCTTGCCATAATAAGAAAGGTTGACAGAATAAGAAGGCTCAACCACCAAGCTGTTAATTGTCCCAAAAGAAATGGTGTTCGTATAATAGCTTGTCCCTAACGAAAGCATTGACCGGGCTTCGACGGCAGTCGTATCCGATGCGTTATCTTCAGCCTTTACAGCAGAAGAAATGAATAATAATGTCATCCAAAAGAAGAAACCCAGAAGATATTTTGACTGCATAAAGGTCAGAGTTTGGTGGCAAAATTAGCATTAGCTATTGACTTTACAACCCCTTCCGATAAATTCCCTAAAAGCAAAAAAGGGGAAAGTGCCTTACAGCATCTTTCCCCTTTTATCAGGTGTTATAAACCTTAATTATTTCAATGTGCCATTTTCAGCTTGCTGAATCATGGTTTTGTTGGCAGTAATATAAACTTCTACACGACGATTTTGCGTACGTCCAGCAGCAGTACTGTTATCAGCAACCGGTTGGCTAGATGACATACCTTTGGTTGTTAAACGGCTAGATGCAACACCATTGTTCGTAATGAAATTGGCAACAGCCTGAGCGCGATCTTCCGAAAGTTTTTGATTTACAGCATCACTACCGGTATTATCAGTATGTCCATAAATGGTCACGTCTGTTTCCGGAGTATTTTTTAACGAAGTTGCAAAATTGGTTAATGCAGTTTTAGAAGCCTGGCTAAGAGCCGATTTTCCAGTAGCAAAAAGGATACCGCTGTCAAAAGTTACGCGGATAGCCTGAAGGTTGTTGGCGTCTGTAACAGTTTCAACTTTAGCTCCCTGAACTTTTTCGAGTTCAGCTTTTTGTTTGTCCATTTTTTTACCGATAAGAGCACCAGCACCAGCACCAACGGCTCCTCCGATAGCTGCACCGATTAGAGCTCCTTTACCTTTTCCGGCCAATGCACCAATACCAGCACCAAGGGCTGCACCACCGCCACCGCCAATAAGCGCACCTTTACCAGTGTTAGACATTGAAGAACAGCTACTAAAAATAATAGCAATAGCGAGAAATTGAGCAATAATTACATTTTTCTTTTTCATGCGAATAAAATTTAATTAAATAATTGTGATAACATATGCTCCTCTTGGCGGAGCTCGTTTGTATCACAAATATAACATTTAATGCCTAATAGGACGAAAAACGAATTTATTTTTTATTAACAATCAACAAAATATCCATATTATAGTATTATTAAACAATGTGTTATGCCTTACAAAAAGTAAATTTTAAAAACTGGATTTTGTTTATTAAACAAGATATAGTTGCAGTGTTTGATAACAATACCTGATCTTTTTAATAAAAATCAAAAAAGACAACAGAAACTGATACCAGCAAACATTGTACCTGTTTTTCTGTTATCTTTGTAGCCTCAATGGTGAGCGAGTTTCGTTCCGAAGCTAGCCAATAGGGAATCAGGTGAGAATCCTGTACAGTACCCGCTGCTGTAAGCTCCGTTAACTTTTAGCACCACAAGCCACTGATCGTCATAAAACGATTGGGAAGGCAGCTAAAAGGGAGTAAGTCAGAAGACCTGCCATTGCATTGATTCAATTTGTAGCTTTCGGGATTAAAAGCGTAGAATTCAGATTAATATCTTAATTCTTCATTTTTGTATTTTCACTTATTCCGCCTGTTACAAATAATTTTTGCATAAAACATAAATTGTTTGTAATGAATCGTTTTGTATTACTGGTTGTGTTAATATTTTCGCCTTTATTGCTTGTAATATCGACGTGCGAAAAAGTTGTAGCTCAATCCATTACAGATACAGTCTTTCAAATGTCGGAAGTGGTGGTGACAGCTTCCCGAAATCAACATTTTGGAAACAATTTTAAGACAGAAGTCTTTACCCGGGATGAATTAGGTGCTTACGCAGGAGAGTCCCTTTCTCGATTCTTAACAAGTAATACTGCGCTTAATGTTAAAGCTTATGGTGTTGGAGGAGCCTTAGCCAATATTACCTTACGGGGAACGGCTACCAGCCATGTGCAGGTAAACTGGAACGGTTTTCCTATCAATTCTGCCACTTTAGGATCGTGTGATATTTCTATGATACCGGCTGGCGGATTTAACCAGATATCGGTGGTATATGGTGCCTCCGGAGCGGTTTACGGAAGTGGCACCTTTGGCGGAGCTATCAATCTCGACAGCTACGTGAAGCCAGAAAAAACCTTTAGCGGCTCAGTACAATTAGGCTATCAATCGCTCAAGGCCACTGACGGAAGTGCCACCCTTCATATCGGAAATAATAAAGTTGCCTGGCAGATAAGTGCATGGGGAGCAAAATCGGACAATGAATTTACTTACTATGATTATATAAATCTCAATTACCATACCCAAACTGATGGAGCTTGGAATGATGCTGGTGTAATTCAAAATATTGTGATGAAACTCACCCCGGCATCAACTCTCGAAGTGGGATTGTGGTATCAGGTAAAAAAGTACAACATTCCATCGCACGTTGGTTCTACATCTTACGAAACTCAAAAAGATTCTACCTTGAAACTGTTTGTTGCTTATAAAACGCATGGTAATCGCTGGGGATTGCAAATAAAATCAGCAATTTTTGACGATTATCAGCATTACTGGCAAAAAGCCTCAGCACAGTCATCTGTTAATAGTATTGATTCTCATATTTCGGCAACCCAATGGTATAGTGATGCTAATTTCAGATATTATATACAACCTTATTTGTCCATCGATGCCGGAGTCACAGGTTCCTATATTTCTGCAGATGTGTCGGCCTATGGCGATATTAAAAAGGAAAAAGGCTTAGCTACGTTTATCGGTTTAAAATACGATAAACGCCGCTGGTCATGGCAAACTGCTTTAAGAAAGGAATGGAACTCCGATTTTTATTCTAATATATTGGCTTCTTTTGGCGCATCTTGGCAGCTAATACCTGATAACTGGATTTTACGCGCAAACGCATCACAAAAATTCCGTAAGCCAACCTTTAACGATTTATATTGGGTTCCAGGCGGCAATCCAAATTTAAAACCCGAAACAGGTTATTCTGCCGAAATCGGTTCACAGTCAACGATATGGAAGAATACTCATGCCAAATTATCCACAGACCTTAGTTTATACTGGTCACAAGTCAGGGATATGATTGTTTGGCGCCCTGCCGGAGCTTATTGGGAAGCAATGAATTATCAACGAGTGCATTCTACTGGAATGGAAGCAAAACTTTTATTCGATATTCAACGGTTGCACCGAAAATATCACTCATCCCTGATGGTGACGCTTAATCGTTCAATCGCTCAGTCCAATGCCGATACTCAGGAAAAGGTAATGATTTATTCTCCCAAGATAATTACCGCTTGGGAGACTAAAATTTCAGCAGGAATCATGGATTTTACAGTATGGCATCATTTTACAGCCGACCGTTTTTATGAAGACAATGCACTGTTGAAACCCTATCAGACAATTGACGTTCAGGTAGGAGCTAAAATCCCTGTTACCAAAGAGACTAAACTGGGAATACACGCCACCGTTTATAACCTGACCAATACCCGTTATGAGCTTATCCGGCTGTATCCCATGCCGGGCCGCTACTGGTCGATAAAGATGAGTTACACATTTTAGATAGTTTATCATTAAATACATTAAACCTTTAAATATGAAAATTAACATTTTGAAAAAATGGCTGTTAGCTTTAGGAGGAACAGCATTATTATTTACATCTTGCGAGAAAACAAACGAAGGCCCAAACATTACGGCGAATAACTTAAAAGGGATGTTTGTTGTGTGCGAAGGCTCCTTTAACCAAGCCAATGGCGACGTTACTTTTTATAATCCCGATTCAGCTCAATCGATAAAAAATCTTTATTACAAAGCGAATGGTGCAGCTTTAGGCGACATTGTACAAGCCTTCGAAATTGTAGACACACTGGGTTTCATTGCTGTTAATAATTCTCAAAAAGTCACCGTAGTGAACATGAAGACTTTTAAAGTAATAAAAAACATCAGCGGTTTCTCTTATCCCCGCAGTGTAGTTCGTGCGGATAAAAATTCGGTATATGTATCCAACGGGAATGGCTATTCGAAAAATTATATTTACAAGATTGATCTGACTTCACTAAAAAAGGTTGATTCGCTGGCAGTTGCTACCGGTCCTGAAAAACTAATTGTTGTGAACACTAAAGTTTATGCAGCAATTGCCGGAGGTTGGAAAAACGATGGCAAGGCTGTTGTAGAAATCGATCCCTCAACCTTTAAAATTACCAATACATTTACCGTAGCTCCAGTTCCTATTGATATTGTTGCCGATAAAGACAATAATATCTGGGCATATTGCAAAGGTGTGGCTAGCTATGATGCCAACTATAATGCGACTTATTCGAATATGGGTATTAGCAAAATCAATGTATCTACAAAAGTGGTTAATACGTTCCCTTTGACCACAATGAGTGCTTCCGGAACAAACAACATTGCTGTAAGCAACGACGGAAATACAATCTATTACGTCAACGACGGGCTTTTTGCCATGCCTGTAAATGCCACTGCATTACCAACCACTAAATTGGTTAACCAGTTATTTTATGGCTTAGATGTGGACCCACAAAGCGGTAACATCATTTGTCTGGATGCAGTCAATTCCAAAGCTATTGGTTATAATGTCAATGGTACGGAACAATTTAGTTTTCAAACAGCTACCTATCCTAACTCTGTTGTATTTAGTTATTAATCTTTTTGCTTCTTTTAAAAGAATACTTTTCAATGGCACACATCATCTACATCTCTGGCGGTGAACGTTCGGGCAAAAGCAATTTTGCTCAGAACTCCGCCTTAAATATCTCCGACAGACCTGTTTACCTGGCCACCGCCAGAGTGTGGGATGACGACTTCGCTCTACGCATTGAGCGCCACAAAAACGAACGCGACGAACGCTGGGAGAACCTCGAAGAAGAAAAACACCTCAGCCGCCATAACCTAACCGGAAAAACCGTGGTGCTCGACTGCGTTACCCTTTGGCTTACCAACATCTTTTCCGACAATCAGTTTGATTTTGAAAAAAGCCTTTCGGATGCCAAAGAAGAATGGAATAAATTTATTAATCAAAACTTTACCCTTATTGTGGTATCCAACGAAATAGGCATGGGGCTTCACGCCACCTCCGAAGGAGGACGTAAATTCGTTGAACTGCAAGGACGAATGAACCAATACATTGCCAACCTCGCAAACGAAGCCCACTTTATGGTTTCAGGAATAAGCATAAAAATAAAATAACTTAACACCCTAATAATTAATGCCATGAATTCACTAACAGCACAATTAAAACACAAAATCGATAACAAAACCAAACCTTTAGGCGCTTTGGGTACACTTGAAGATATTGCCCTGAAAGTTGGCACTATCCAAAATACGCTTTCGCCAGTGCTAAAAAACCCTACCATCATTGTGTTTGCCGGAGACCACGGCCTGGTAGACGAAGGCGTTAGTCCCTATCCCAAAGCCGTTACCCAGCAAATGGTATTTAACTTTCTAAATGAAGGTGCGGCCATTAATGTATTTTGTAAGCTTAATAACATTAAACTTTTAGTTGCTGATGCCGGTATCGATGCCGAGTTTGACGAATCATTACCGCTCATTCATGCCAAAATCGGGAAAGGAACTAAAAACATACTCAACCAACCGGCCATGTCGTCCGATGAATGTATTAAAGCCATTGCCACCGGCAGCGAAATCGTTTTTCAGCAACACGAAAAAGGCTGCAATATTATTGGGTTTGGCGAAATGGGTATCGGTAACACCTCTTCGGCCTCGCTACTGATGAGCAAATTCTGCAATTTACCCATCGAAAAATGTGTTGGCCGAGGAACCGGCCTTGATGACGAAGGCTTAACCCGCAAAGTTTCAATTCTGAAACAAGCTATCGAAAAACATCCCGATGCCCTCATTCCTACCGAGATTCTTTCAACTTTCGGAGGATTCGAAATTGTCATGATGACCGGAGCCATGCTCAAAGCTGCCGAACTTGGAATGGTGCTTATGATCGATGGTTTTATTGCTACCTCAGCCGTACTTTCCGCTTATCATTTTAATAAACATATCCTTAATAATTGCATATTTTGTCACCAATCCGACGAGCAAGGTCATAAACTGATGCTCGACTACCTTAACGTAAAACCTTTGATAAACCTCAACCTGCGCCTTGGTGAAGGAACCGGAGCAGCCGTGGCTTATCCAATTATTAAAGCTGCAGTATCATTTTTAAACGAAATGGCCAGCTTTGAAAGTGCCGGAGTGTCAAAAGCTTAATTAATAGATAGATTATCGTCTATGATTTATTGACTCCAAACCTTAAATCTCAAATCAGTGAAACTTAAACACGAAATTCAAATATTCTTTGCAGCCCTGACATTTTTTACCAGACTCCCTTCCCCGTTATCATCCGACCAATATGGCGAAGATCTATTAAACAGGGCTGCAAGATATTTTCCGCTCGTTGGCTGGATCGTTGGCGGTATATGCGCCCTAACGCTCTGGCTTTCGGGATTGGTACTTCCAGCTTCAATCAGCATTCTGCTCTCTATTATTGCCGGGATTATTACTACCGGGGCTTTTCACGAAGATGGTTTTGCTGATGTCTGCGACGGTTTCGGCGGAGGCTGGACCAAAGATCGTATCCTCGACATTATGAAAGATAGTCGTGTGGGTGCGTATGGTGTAATTGGAATAATTTTTATGTTATTAGGTAAATATTTATCATTAAGCGAACTGCCTTTTCGTACTCTACCTTTTGTGATTATCGCCGGACATAGTATCAGCCGTTTTGCATCAAGCCATTGTATATACACGCACGAATATGTAGGAAACCAGGGAACCAGCAAAGCCAAACCTCTATGTTCCAACTCTTCATCTATAGATACGCTGCTTGGAGCTATTTGGGGTATTATTCCCTTATTTTTTCTTGGAAGCTACTGGTTCCTGCTTGCGATCCTCCCAGTTATGATTGCAAAATGGTGGATGGCGCGTTATTTCACCAAGTGGATTGACGGTTATACGGGCGATTGTTTGGGAGCAATTCAACAGGTTACGGAAGTGATATTTTACATTTCTGTTTTAATAATTAATCACAACTTGACGTGAACATTTTCAGTTATAAATAGTTTGACAATTAAATAATTGACTCATTAATAATGGACATTTACCTCGTTCGACATACGCAGACAACCGCTCCTCCGGGCATTTGCTATGGATTTTCGGATGTTCCGCCGGCAAGTGATTCGGAGATGGACGTGGTAGCCCAAAAGTTGAAGCACCTCTCCTCCCCTGTGGTTTATTCGAGCCCGTTGCAACGGTGCAGGCTGCTGGCCGAACGCATTTCGTCCGATATCTATTTTGACAATAGGTTGAAAGAATTAAATTTTGGACAGTGGGAAATGCAATCGTGGAACGACCTTCGAGGGCCGGCAGTTGATCGCTGGATGAACGATTTTGTAAATGTACCCGTACCCGGAGGCGAATCGTACGAAGCTATGTCTCAACGGGTGATAGCTTTTTTAAACGATCTTTTATTTGAAAAATATCAAAAACCAGTAGTTATTGTGACACATGGTGGGGTTATCCGGATAATTCTTGCGCGGATACGAAAAATTGCTTTGAACAAAAGCTTCGAAATCAGCATTCCGTATGGAGCAATATTCAATGTAGCCTTAACGCCTACTGACCTGATAGAATAATTGTTACCGCCTTCTCGATAATGGTGTCCACGCCTTTGATCAAATCCGAATTCTTTAGATTAACGGTGACATCGGGAGGGATGCCATCTTCAAAATTTTCACCTTTAACCGAAAGCGTCTTACTGGCTGAGAACCGAAAACACCATCCGTTAGGAAGTTCTGCACCTGACGGTATGCCAAGTCCTCCGCCGGTTGTATCGCCAACCACAGTTACATGTGGAAAATTACGCATGGCCAGCACGAAAAAAGACGTAGCACTAAAACTTCCCCGGTTAGTTAAAATACAGACTTTTTTTGTAAAAGTTACTCCGTCGGGCGACATATAAATTGCCTCCGGACTTTTAAAATCTTCGTGCCCCGGGCCGTTTTTAAGGTACGAGGTATAAACGTGCCGGCGCTGGTCAGCAAAACGGCTGCAAAGCGTAAAAGCACTGGATATATATCCACCGCCATTATCGCGTAAATCTATAATGATTCCTTTTAAATCTTTAAAACGGGTTGTAACATAATCGATGTCCGAAGTTGAAAATGTATTCATAAAACTCGAATAGCGAATATAGCCTATTTGATTTCCTGCAATAAACTGATGATAAAATGGCCCGGTGGTGCAATAATCCTTTTTGAGATAACAGTTGGTAATCACTTTAGCATTATAATTATGCGCACTACAAGTAAAGACTTTATCGTAGTGCGAAACGTCAAATGGAGTAGTAAGGTTAACATGCCCGTCGCGTAACTCGGCAAGCATACCGGAAAATACCCTGAACATGGCAGTATCGCTCATGGAATCGTTTATCTGGCAAGAGTATTTGGTATATACCTTATTCCAATCGATCTGTTTGTAATTGAAAAAAGAATATTTCTGATCCAATGTTTTCCATAATTCCTGAAAATTATCCCTTGGAGTACTTTTCATATCATCACCAAGAAACGCCTTCTGACACGAGACTCCCCCTAAGATTACTGCTGCCAGCACCCACAAACGAAACTTCATAAAGCGCCTAGTTATGATTAGTTAAACTAAAGAGAAATGAAAACATAAAAGCTCCGTCAACCCCTCTTACCCGATTTTCACCGGGGTGATAATCGTAATAATACAACTGGTACGAAAATCGAAATTTATTTCCATTATGCAGGTAATAAAATAATTGCAACTTGGTTTCGAAATTAGTGTATGTATTAAGCGAAGTCCATTGGGTTCCTTTAAGATTTAGATTGATACGGCTGCTGTTTCCCAAATAATCCTCAATTAACGGATAAGAAGGACGAATGGCAGCCGTAAATACCGGAACATAAGCTGATACGGAAAACCGCCATGTTCGGTTACAAAAAGGATAGCGAAAAATACTGAGGTTCAGTTGGTGCCGTTTTAAAGAAAACTCTCGTTCAATAATAAATTGGGGGCCTACCGAGGCAAACACTTCATAATTATAACTGGCATTATTAAATTTTTCGTTATTTCTGAAATTACCAATAACATTCAGGTTAGCTCCTGCAAACAAACGGGTCTTCGATTTTCCCGACGGTTTTAAGTTCCATGCAAATAATGCATTCAAAACATTGTTATACGTGTTCGATTTTGTACTTAAATCGGCCAAATTATTACGATTTTTCAAGTACCCATATGCTAAACCATAATTGATATCGGAGATAAAATTTTTGCGGTGAATATAAACACCTACTTCTCCTCCGGGTAACACCCCGCTATAAGTAAGCGGTGAAGTGCCCAGATCCCGGACAGAAAAAAAATGACCGCCGGCTCCAAACTGAAGAAAAACATGAGAACGTTCGCGGGTCGATAACGAAATACTGTCATTTTCGTTGCTCGCAAACAACGACGAAAATCCCCAACAGGCAAACAGTATCGTTAAAAGCCCTTTATATTGCATAAAATATTAGTAAAATATTTATTTTTAATAATTTACACTAATAAACCTTTTGTCAAAATTGGTTCATTACGGTTTAAATGTACATTTTTTAGTTATTACCTACAACTTGCAACGAAGATTTACCTTAACCTTTTACTTTTAAAAATAACATTCATATTTACAACGATATAAATGACAAAAAAATTCCTTTGATGTTACCTTGCACGATAACCTCAAAGGAATTCTCTTATTCAATTTTAAAAAATCAAAACCTGGAAAATCTATGAAAAATTTGCATCCGTGCAGCGGGAGGAAAATGACGTAAATCGGCCACAGTTGACATCCCCTGGTAAGTACTAGTATTATATAATGGTTGCACCCAGCCATCCCACGTCAGACGCCCCGGTCGCAAGCCGCTCAACGTAGCTGAAGCCCTGCCATTAGCCGAGATATCGATAAATACGGTATAAAATCCGTTAATGGAATTGACCTCCATTGTGATAAAAAATGAAGAATTTTTTGGGTCCTTTTTGACCTTCCAGCCGCTAATTGTTCCTTCAACGGTTACCCCGCCAACGCCATTATATCCAACTCCGCTGTTATTGCCGGTTTGGATCACAACTTCGGAGGAATCGACCATAATAAAGTTTAATTCGGAAGGTACCCAAATCCGGTATCCCCACTGATTATACAAATAATCAGCTTCTAGCACAAACGACATGCTATCGATTATGCCTTTCAATTTCAGGTATTCATTTGCAAATGCTGAATCCCTGGCTGCTTTCCGTTTTTGTTTTTCAGTCTTTACGACTTCCTTGTTTGTTGCATTTTCCTGAGCCGATAATCCGCTTGCAAGAAACAAGGCTACAATGATTATGGCTAGTGTTTTCATAGCTATATAATTTATCGTCAATAAGATGAAGCAAATTATATACCTAACCGGTTAAACAAAACATTTTTTTTGAAGTCGGTTAATTTTACCGTAATACTTTAAATGCAAAGTTAGCATGGCCAAAAACAAACATGGTACGCAACCAAATAGGAAGGAGCATCTCGGTTCCGCGGGCAGTAGTAATGTCCCCCAGGTCAATAATATCTTCCCATCCAAATAGTTTAAGGAGAGCCGTTATTTCCTGCTTTGCATCCCTGTTGTTACCCGAGAGAAACATGGAGGGGGCACCTCCCGGTTTTGCAGCAGCCACCATTATCAGAGCACTTACCGTGTTCAAGGTTTTTACTACATAGCTATCGGGCAAAGCTTTTTGTACTTCTTCTCCCAATGAATTGGTATTGGTAAGTTCCGGAATCAGAAAAGGAGGCATTCCTTTTGAGAAATCGAGCGGATTTGAAATATCAACCACAATCTTACCTGATAATTTGGTTTTTAACATTTTTATCACCGGAAGAACAGCTTCGCCTTTCAGACAGATAAAAACGATTTCGCCAAATGCAGCGACTTCGTCAAAAGTCCCAACCGAAGCCTTTGCGCCTTTATTCACCACCCATTCAAGGGCTTTTTCGTTGGTGGCCGAGCGGGAACCCATTTTTACATCGTACCCCAACTCGAACATTTTTGTAGCAATGGTGCTGCCAACCATACCTGTACCTAAAATCCCAATCTTTTTCATGACATTTTATTTTATCAACAATTTGGTTGTCAAATACAAACGAAATTATCTATTCTAAATAGTCCAAAGCAACCCGATATAGGAAGAAAACAGATTATCGTGGATGAAACTGTTTCCCACGGAAAACAGAAGATGAAACCTAGGCGAAAAGTTAAGAAACCCTCCGGCGTTAAATCCGGCAGACGATTGGCCATTAACATCAGAAGCGGTATGATAATAAATTTCCCCTCCTAACGTAAGTACGGAAGAAAAATCGTATTGAACCTCCCAGCCCGTAAACAGCCAATTTTGATTACCAATGCCGGGATTTATCCAATATCCTCCACCTCCATAAGTAGTAAGCTTTCCGTACGATTTCTGTAGCCAAACCGGAAGATATAGCTGCACATTTCCGTTTCCAAAAACAGAATTGGCAATGGTGGGTACTTCTATTATCGGGAAAACGCCAACCTGCGGACATGCCTCACTTTCTTTAATGAAGCGATATTTAAGGCCGACCTCCGTATTGGCATAGCCAGATTTAAAACCGCCGAACCTGCTGAAACTATAATTTACCGGCAATAGCAGATGTAACTGTACATTTGGAAGAATTCCGTAATTTACCTCGAAATGCGGCAGAGTACCTGACCATACTTTTTGTTGATGATTATTTACAGACGATATATAATACTCCCAATGTTTATAATCAACGGGCTCCGGGTCATCTGCATAAAATGGCGGACCCGCATAGCCACTTGCTATGCATAAAAAGAATATTGCGATACTTGTAACAAGACACTTCATGGCTAATCATTTATTGCTAATCTGAGCGACAAGTTCTCGGACTGAATGGACGGGTAATCCACAGGTTCTATTTTGGCACAAATAAAATGTCGTTTTTTCCTTTACATTTTTATGGGTCAAATAAGGAATATCTTCCTCATTTACTCCTCCTATTATAAGAACATTTGGAAGAAACATTCGGTGTAACTCAAAACTTTCTGCTGCACAATCCGGACCCACCACGGCTATTATGGACGGCGGAGTTATAAACCAGATCATCAGTTTCAGCCACGAGGCTCCGTAAGGCCCGGTTTCAGGTAATTTATCGGCCAATTGAACCAACATATGTTGCGCCATTTTCTGATAGTCATCGTTCAAAAATATTTCTCCAAGTATGTACAGATTTTCGGCCATTATCGAATTTGACGAAGGTATGACGCCGTCGAATAGTTCGAAGTTCCGCTTTATAAGCTGTTCACTGACATCGGAAGTGTAATAAAACAAGCTGGATTCGTTACTATAGAAGTGAAGGATAGTATATTGGGCAAGTTCACTGGCTTTAAAAAGCCAATATTTTTCAAAGGTTACCTGGTATAACAACAAAAATGCCTTAATGGTAAAAGCATAGTCGTCCAAAAAAGCATCGATGGATGATTTTCCATTCATAAAACTTCTAAATAGCTGCCTGTCTGCCGTCATAGAGTTATCAGCGATAAATCGGGCATTTCGAACAGCTGTTTCAAGATATTCAGGATTTCCAATTGCTTTGTAAGCGTCGATATATCCCTCTATCATCAAAGCATTCCACGAAGTAAGAATTTTGTTGTCCAAAGCCGGTTTAGATCTTTGATTACGAATATGCAGAAGCTTTCTTTTAACTTCGGTAAGCTGTTCCGAAAATTGCAGAATATCAAGGCCCCGTTCGTTGCAAAATGCTTTATCGTCGGTTTTGCGGTACAGAACGTTTTTTCCTTGTTCCCAATTTCCTTGTTCCGAAACATTGAAATAGTCTTTAATCAATTGCACTTCAGCAGGAGATAAAATGGCGAGGTCATCTGTCGTCCATGCATAATATTTTCCTTCTTCGCCTTCCGAGTCGGCATCTAACGACGAATAGAAACCATACTCTGGCGATGTCAATTCGGCAGTCACAAACCGAAGAGTATCTTCAACAACCTGTTTATACAAAGGATTACCACTCATCTGAAAAGCTTTGGCATAAAGACTAACCAGCTGGGCATTATCATACAACATCTTTTCGAAATGAGGAACACGCCAATAAATATCAGTGGAATAACGGGCAAAACCGCCACCTATCTGGTCATAAATACCTCCCATGGCCATCTGATCAAGCGTAAGTGTGACGATATCAAGTATCTTCACGTCCTTTCTAACATCGTAATAACTTAAAAGAAAATCGTAAACACATGGCATCGGAAATTTAGGAACAGCATTCAGACCTCCGTAGGTGTGGTCAAATAATGACATCCATTCGTCTACTATCTGATGAAGGTCATTAAGTTGAAAATATGATAATTGACTGGAGTGTAATCCGACCAAACTGTTGACATTAATATCCTGAGTAATACCGTCAGCCATCTCGTTTATTTCGTCTCGCGAACTACGATATAAGTGGTTTAGCTGCTGAAGAAGAAAAACCCACTGACTTTTGGTATAATATGAACCTGCAAAAACAGGTTTTCCATCACTCAATGCAATCACGTTCAATGGCCAGCCTCCTCTTCCGGTAAGACGTTGAGCAACCTCCATATATACCTGATCAACATCCGGGCGCTCCTCTCTGTCCACTTTTACCGACACAAAATGCTCATTCATAATTGCCGCCACATCTGCATCTGAAAACGATTCATGCTCCATCACATGACACCAATGGCACGCTGCATAACCAATACTGATAACTACAAGTTTATCCTCCTGCCGGGCTTTTGCCCATGCTTCGTCATTCCAAGCATACCAGTCTACAGGATTATGAACATGCATCAAAAGGTATGGGCTGCCTTCGTTGACGAGATGATTGGTATAGGTATTGCTATTGGTCATCGTATCGCTTTATTTATCAATACACTTAAAACAATACGCACAGGAATATGTTGACTAAAAAATAAAACTCCGCCCCGATTTCACAATCGGAACGGAGAGCTAATCAAAATCTAACTACTAACTAAACATTATTCGTACCTGAGCACTTCCGCCGGATTACGCACCGATGCCTTGTAGCTTTGCCAACTTACCGTAAGTATGGTAATGAAAAGCGTTGCTAAACCGGCTATCACAAATATCCACCAGCTGATATCGGTACGGTAGGCAAAGTTTTGTAACCACTTGCTCATTGCCCAATACACCAATGGACAAGCAATAACAAAGGCAATAGCCGTCCACCGGAAAAAATTACGATTTATAAACAGCATTATTTCGGATACCTGCGCACCATTTACTTTGCGGATGCCTATTTCCTTTTTCTTCTGATTGATATAGTGCAGCAATAGTCCGTAAAGTCCCAGACCGGCAATGGAAAGCGACAGAATGGTGAGCAGGATATAAAACTTACCAAAACGAACCTCGGAAAAATACTGGCGGTTAAACAAGTCGTCGGCAAAAAAATAATTAAACGGATCCTCCGGAAAATGACGCTTATATATTTCCTGCAAACGAGCTACAGCTGCCTGCATATCGGGAGTATTTACGCGAACGGAATAAAAACCAAACTCGTAAGGATGATCGTTATTCCAAATCATTGGATAGATAGGTTTATGCAATCCTTCGTTGTGAAAATCGGCAACTACTCCAATAATTTCACGTGGTTTAGAATTTTTACCCGTTCTTACAATTTGTTTACCGATAGCGTCCTGAATATTAGTAAATCCAAGTTTGAAAGCAGCTGTTTCATTAATAAGTATTTTATCTACATTATTGGCAGGAGTAACAGAAAAATTTCGTCCAGCCAGCAGTTTTAACGAATATGTGTTGATTAAACCGTCGTCGGCATTGTTTGTGCAGAATGTTTGCCCGGGCTGTACACCGGCATCGGGACGGATAAATTCATCGGTTCGCCAGCGAGGTTCCTGTCCGGGTACGTTCATGGTTGCGGTTGCAGCCGAAAACTGAGGGTTGGCAAGCAGTTCATTACGAAAAGCAAGAAATTTTGTTCTTCTCAACTCTCCGGTACTATTGGTGGAGGCAGGAGCACTCAAAATCATTACACGGTCTATTTTCATGCCTAACTGATAGTTCTGCATAAAGCGTATTTGTTTAAATACGATAATTGTTCCGCTGATAAATACAATGGAAATTACCAGCTGGGCAATAACCAATCCCTTTTTAAAGCCACTCCTTCCGGTTATGCCTTTCCGACCTGTAAAAGAGCTCATGCGCATAATACTCACCGAAGTATATAAACTCGAAAATAATATTCCCGAAAAACAGGCCAGAGCCAAAAAGAAAGCTATTTTTTCGCCGGGAACGAAAGCATGACTTAGCGGCAGACTAAAAAAACGGGCAAATGGTGTCAACAAAACAAGGTATAGTCCATACGCTAATATTACGGCCATAACATTAATAATGATGCTTTCGGTAAGCGATTGCAACCAAACATGAAAACGCGATGCTCCTATTAGTTTACGAATTAAAATTTCGTGCGCCCGTTTTACCGACTGGGCCGTTGAAAGATTCACAAAGTTTATCCAGGCAATAAATAATGTAAGCAGCCCGACAATAAGAAGGTTTACTAATGATTTGGGATTCGTTCCTGCACCAAACTCGCCCTGAAGACCACTTAAAAAATGCAGTTCGGGTAATTGTTGAAGGTTAAAATGGGCCGTTTTTCCTTCTTCTTTTAAAAATCCCATATGGCGATCAACAAAACCGTTAATTCCGGCCTCCACCTGTTCTTTAGATGCGCCTGGTTTCAGCCGAACATAATTCCACCAGCCAGCCCCTTTCCATGTATCCTGCTCGGGTATCCAACCAAAATGAACGAAGGTTCGTATCGAAATAAAATATTCGGCATCCAAGTGGGTATTTGAGGGCAAATCGGCAAATACCCCGGTTACTTCAACCGGCATTCCTTCATTCACTTTGATAACTTTACCCACAGGGCTTTCTGATCCGAAAAGTGCTTTGGCTTTGCTGGCAGATAGTATTCCGGTAAGAGGTTTTTTAAAATCGGCTTTCCCCTGCAAAAAGGTAAGTGGAAAAACCTTTTCAAATCCCTCGTCCACCCAAAGCACGTTCTGGTCGCTGTAACCGACTACGCCATTTCGAATCAGGCAACGCTCAAGATAGGTAAGCGTATTTGCTTCTATTCCGGGCACTTCCTGTTTTAGAGCGAAGTACATCTGGCGTGGAGTTTGGGCTCCTTTGTAAGTTTCCGCACCATCTTTGAAAACAGACATATTAACACGGTAAACCCGATCATTCCCATTAAAAAAACGGTCGTACGATGTTTCGTAAATAAGGTAGTGAAGGATAAAAAGAAAAGCGGTAATTCCAATAGTAAGCCCTCCGATATTAATAAGACTCACGCTCCTGTTTTTCAGGAGACTGCGGAAAGCCGAAACAAAATAGATTCGCAGCATTGTTAGTTTGTTTTATATTATTCAAGAACTTCTACCCGGTGCTCAACATTCATAACCTTACCGTCAAACAGATTTATCACCCGGTGAGCAAATGAAGCATCACGGTCGGAATGCGTTACCATCACAATGGTAGTACCTTCCTTGTTAAGTTCGGAGAGAAGTTTCATTACTTCGAGACCGTTTTTTGAGTCGAGATTACCGGTAGGCTCATCGGCAAGGATTAGCTTGGGATTGGCAACCACAGCACGGGCAATGGCTACGCGCTGCTGCTGTCCGCCCGAAAGCTGCTGCGGAAAATGGTGTTTACGATGGCCTATTTTCATCCGTTCGAGGGCTTTTTCTACCAATTCTTTTCGTTCGAAAGCCTTCATCTTGAGGTAAATAAGCGGAAGCTCTACATTTTCATAGACATTGAGCTCGTCGATAAGGTTAAAGCTTTGAAAAACAAAACCTATATTTCCCTTTCGGATGCTTGTGCGCTGACGTTCGTGCATACTGGCCACTTCGGAACTATCAAAAAGATAGCTTCCTGAAGTTGGATTGTCGAGCATCCCAAGAATACTAAGCAGAGTTGATTTACCGCACCCTGATGGCCCCATAATTGCCGTGAACTCTCCCCTTTTAACATGCAGGTTTACGTTATCCAATGCAGTAGTTTCCACTTCCTCGGTACGGAACACCCGCGATAATTCGTTAATTTGTATCATAATTGTATGGATTTAGTATGTTTTAATCGGTATGTTATTAAATCAATAATTTAGTCTAATTACCTTCCCAAAAGTCATTTAGCTTTCGTTGCTGCAAATCAATCTCGGAGAAACCTACATTACATTCTTTTCCTACCGACGATTGTGCGCTAAACCCGATTCGAAGATTATCTATTTTATCCAGTTTAAACGCTCTAATTAAATACCAGTCTTTACCATCTGATGAATAATAAAAATTAAATGTTTTCCCTTTAGCTGAACCACTCATTCGATAATAAACTGCTTTGGAAGAAATTGCGATGGAGTTACAGTCATCGGCAGTTTCGTTGCAAACAACGGTCACAACCCGAGGGGTTCCTTTATAATCAACTTCAAAACAGAATTTGGCAAAGTGTGTTTCATCATTATAAACCAGCAATACTCCTGCGTCCCATTTGGTTTTAAAATCGGGTTCTATCCTGGCAGAAAAAATAAAATCAGAGTCGGGTTTAAAAATCAATCTTGGCGATTTATTTATTTTATGCCTTCCATCCGGAGAAATAAACAAATCAGTTTTGCCGGGAGCTACAATTGACAAACTACTGGAATCGATAACGTTATAACTCAATGGTACATTTTCAAACTTCAAAGGATAAGGAATTGACTTTATCCTTACTTCCTGTGCATTGATGTTGCTATACAATGTCAATGTAATAAAACCAATAAGAACCCTATTTAGTATCATAATCTATTTTAATTTTAATTGTTTTTATTCGTAGCGAAGCGATTCAACAGGATTACGGATTGCAATACGGTAAGTTTGCCATCCAACAGTGCACAAGGTAATTATAACAGCCCATAACCCGGCTAAAACAAATACCCACCAGCTAAGTTCCGTTCTGTAGGCAAAGTTCTGTAACCATTTGTGAGTTACCCACCAGGCTAAAGGTGTAGCAATGATAAAAGCAATAAGTACCCATTTAGCAAAATCTTTATTCAGTAAAGTCATCACTTCGTTAACTTTTGCCCCGTTTACTTTGCGAATGCCAATCTCTTTGGTTTTATTTTCTGCAGTTAGTCGTGCCAGCGCAAACAACCCCATACAGGCTATAAAAATTGCCAAAATTGAAAAGAATACATACAAATGCTCAAAGTTTATCTCTTCCTTGTATTGAGCATTAAAGTCATCGTCGAGAAACGAGAACAGGTAAGGCTCATCGGGATAAATGGTTTTCCAGCTTTTGTGAATTTCGTTAATTGTTGTTTTTAAGTTAACCGGAGATACTTTTATACAATAAAACCCTACATCCCGATACCATTTCAAACTCTTAAAAAACAACACAGGCTCAATATCATCCTTTAAGGAAAGATGATGATAATCGTCCACCACTCCGATGATGCGGTATGTTGCGTTTTTTATGGTTACTAAGGCATTAATGGCCGACTGTGGATTGAGCAACCCTAGCTTCAAACAAGCCTGTTTGTTTACTATAACTTCGTTTGAATCGTAATCGGATAGCGGCGAAAAATTAGCACCTGAGAGCATTTTTACGGAGAAAAAGTCGAAAAAATTCTGGTCGATGCAAGTTAACGAAAAGGTCGTTTTAGAGCTTTCTTTTCCGGCCATACTAACTTCGTTGCTTTTCCGTTCAAAAGCCTTTCCCGGAACAAATTCGGCCGTAGTAAAGGATTTCACACCCGAAATGCGTTTCAGCTCATCTTTAAAAGAAGCCAGTTTCTCGTTTATTGCCGGCTTTTTAATCATGGTCATCGGCGAAAACGAAACCATAGTTTGGTTCATATTGATGCCAAGAGCCTGATTCTGCATAAACTCTACTTGTTTAAAGACAAAACAGGTAGCTATAATCAGAAATATTGACGCTGCCAATTGAAATACTACCAATACCTCTCGTGATAACAAACTCCTACGCCCCAAAACGGTTTTATCCTTAATAACTATTGATGATTGCGATTTAAATATCTTGTAAAATGGGTAGATGGAAGACAAAACCGTTCCTGCCAATATAAGCAATACCGACAGCCACAATACATAACCATAATCCACGGGAGGAATATCGAACCCTGCAATATTTTGTCCATTCTTTAAAAACGAAATAACAATTGTTAAACTGACGATGTCTGCAACAGTGTGAATCAAAAATATTTCCAGTGTATGAAGACGCATGATGTCTGCCTTTCCAGCCCCTATCACCCGCCGGATATTGTCTTTGCCTGCTTGTTTTAAATAATCGGATATAGAAAGGTTCATAAAATTGAACCACGAAATAATTACAATCAACAGTCCTATAATAAAACTTGCGGTTACCCTGAAACTACTACCGTTTACCCGTATTTCGCCTTCGAGATGAGATTTAAGATGAATATCGCCCACTGGCTGAAAAATAAACTTGACATCTTCTCCGGCATCATTAATGTGCTTTATGCAAGGTTTGATAGCTTGGGCATATTTAGCTTCAACGCTCTTAATATCGGCTCCCGGTTTCAGACGAATGTAGGTATAGGTTCGGATACTTTTCCAGTCTTTTTGACTGTAAGGGTCTCTATCTTTAATATCCCCGATATTTCCATTGTCCAGAATACCTGTCACATAATTAAAATTCTTCATGTAATAGAAAAGCGCTTTACGCTGAACCAACATATCAACCTGAATGTGGCTTTTAGCGGGAAAATCCTCAAATACGGCGCTCACAAAAAACTCCCAGCCTTCATTAAGTTTAAACTTGCGGTTAAGAGGATTTACTTTTCCAAAGAGTTTTTGGGCCATCGAACGGCTCAAAACAGCCCCATGTATGTCGGAAAATATATATTTAAAATTCTCAGCCTGAAGGGGACGCGGAAAGACTTTAAAAAACGAAGTGTCAGTATAAAACAAATTGATATTCTGAAAACTGTTCTCGCCGGCAAAAACGGTTATAATGTCTTTATCAACAAGGGTTGCCGACTCTATTTCAGGAAGCTGGTCGCGTAAAACAGGGCCTACACCGCTATAATTCATCGCTATATTTCGCGTTGGGGCTCCGTTTGCAGACTGCGACAGAGCCACCCGATACATTCGGTCATACGACGGCCAGAAATGATCATAATTCCTTTCTGACCGTATCCACAGCATGATGATTAAAAACGTAACAATGCTAAGCGTTAGTCCCAACAAATTAATAATTGTATTAACCTTATTCTTGAATATCTTTCGCAAGACTGATATTAATAACCAATTCATTATTAAAGAATTTTTAAGTTAATCACCAAGTTATGCACAGGTTTAGATAAACCATAAAGGCTGCAGCAATCATTAAAATAAACAGAAATATTAGAACTTTTATACGCTTAATCCGCAGTTCTATTCTCTTTATCTTCGATACTTGTTCCTGAATCATGTTGAGTAGTTTAAGTTTAGCAATAGTTAAAATCCTATTTTAGTATTAATTTATCATTCTTTCCAAAAAGTTCGTACCCGGATGTTATAACCTTCTCACCCGGCTTTAGCCCTTCAAGCACCTCGTAATTACGTGGGTTTTGACGTCCAATACGGATGTTTCGCTTAACAGCAGTTTTACCGTCGGCTTCCAAAACATAAATCCACTGTCCTCCGGTTGACTGGTAAAAACTTCCGCGCGGAATCATCAGGGCTTGTTGAGTTTCGCCCAATTGAAGTCCAATATTATAGCTCTGTCCGGCACGAATATTTGTAGGCAATCGTCCGGTAAAGAACAAATCAACTTCAAACCGGCCATCGCGCACTTCGGGATATACCTTGCCAAGCTCTGCCCGAATCGTATCGGTTTCACGGTTTACATAAGCGGTAAGCCCTTTGCGGACGCGGTCGATATAGTGCTCGTCAATCTTGGCTTTAATTTTAAAAGAAGTGAGAACGTTAATCTGCCCAAGGCGCTGGCCCATATTAATTGATTGACCAGGCTTAGCATCCAGAAGTCCAAGCTGCCCGTCAACCGGGGCTTTTACATTAAGGTTTTCCTGACGCTGATAAATGAGTTCGAGGTTTCGCTGCATACTGGCAAGGTTCTGGCTTATCTTCTCTACCTGATTAGTACGAAACACCGAATCCTGAATGTAACGTTTCAGGGTAAGCCTTTGGGTGCGAAGAGCAAGCTCATAATCTTCACGAGAACGCAGATAATCTTCGCGAGAAATGAGCTCATCGGCATACAGCGCTTTATTCTGTTCGGCACGACGTTTTTTCTGTTCCAAATCCACATCAAGGTTAAGCAACTCGCGTTGCAGGGTTAGCTTCTGTTGTTCCATGTTGATACGGGTTTCGCGCAAAAAATTTGACTTTTCGGCCAGTTGGGCTTCGCTTTCGAGAATGCTCAGATTAAGATTTATATTGGTAAGCCGAAGAATAACATCGCCCTGTTTTACCATGCTTCCTTCCTCAATGCAAATTTCCTTAACCATTCCACCTTCCACGGCATCGAGATAGATGTACGAAATAGGCTCCACAATGCCTACCACCTGGATATAATCCTGAAACATACCGTTTGTAACCAACTCAACAGCAACCTTATTTCTATCCGCCCGGTAAGTATCCGATTTATCCCTAAATGTCATAAACAACACTGCTCCTATTCCCAGTAAAACCGGAACAGCAATTTTCAGATGTTTGGGTTTGATGCGGCGTTTATCCTCTATTATTCTGTCCATATTCTTAATTTCTTAATCAGTTAGTCACTTGCCAGTCAATCATACTTCCCGTCTTATAAAAATTAAGACATATCTCCTTTACATACATTTGCATGCGGGTACGAAGAACTTCGCTTCCGGCACGGGCCAGATTATTTTTCGACTCGTAATAGTCCATGATATTCATTAATCCCTTTTCGTGCTTTTTTTGAGACGATTCGAAAGCTACTTTTTCGCTCTCTTCTTTTTTTAATGCTGATTGATATTCTTTTACAGCAGCGTCCCTATCCTGACGGGCTTGGCGCACTTCGTACTGTAACGCCTGCATTCCGGCTTCGAGCCTGTTTTGCGCTTGTTTATAACTTATTTTTGACATGCGAACGTTATTTTGCCGGCTCAAAGCTCCCAAAATGGGAATATCAAGAGCCAATCCGTAATTAAGCTTGTGGTTTCTGTCAATCTGATCCGAAAAGCCAACCACTTTGCCATTGGCATCAACAACCGATTGATAATAACCACTATACCATCCTCCATAAAGTCTAAGTTTTGGAGTCAGCGAGCCCCGTTCCATTTGCAAGCTTTTGCGTGCTGCATGGTACTGGTTATTAAGAATCTTTATCTGCGGAAGTTTATCTGCTGCTATTCTGAAAAGACTGTCGTCTGAAACCAATGCACTGATAATCGGCTCTTTCGAAAGGTCGGCAAATTGAATTGCAGAATCCACGGGAAAATTCATCAGTTTACGCAAGGTATATTCCGATTGCTGCGTAGCATTTCGATAGCGTAAAAGCAGGTACTCATCATTAGCCAAACGAGCCTGAACTTCATAGCGGTCGCTTCCCGGCAAACGTCCCATTTCTACCATCTTATCGACCTTATCACATTCTTTTTTCGAAAGATCGTATTGTTGCTGCTGAATTGTTATTAATCCAACGTTAAGTAAATGTGTGGTATATGCTTCTAAAACACCATAAATAAGTTCATTTTTAGCCTGTTCATATTGTAGGTTTGTTACGTTGAGGTTAAACTGCTCAAAAGCAACCCGGTTTGTTTGTCTGAAACCATCAAAAATCAGCATGCTTCCAACCAAAGCCCAATCGTTCGAAAAGAGGTTACTTTCAACATAAGTATTGGTAGCCGCATTAACCGTTTTTCCACGGTTAATCTCATACGATGTTGAAGCATTTATACGTGGCAGAAAACTCAGTCGGGCTGCCTGTAAATTGATGTTTTGTTTATCGGCATCGAATCTGTTGTTTTGCAGTCCAAGGTTATGTTCCAAAGCATATTTCACACACTGGCGATAAGTAAAGGCTTTCTGCGCGTGCACTGCAGCCGAAATCTCAAATAAAACGAAAAGACTGAACAAAAACTTCATAAATCATTTCTTTGCCTAATGCTAAACAAGCCGTATGCCACAACTATTAACAAACACGAAATCAAATCTTTATTTCAAAATTAATATTACTATATGTCAAAAAAATTGACAGTTCATTGTCAAATAATTATACATCGATAAAAAGCAGTTAAAAACTTCTATACTTTTGAAGTATGGTCTGTTGTCAAAAAATATTTTCAAATGAAAAGCGGAAAAATTCTGGTTGTCGACGATAATAAAAGTGCCCTGAGCGCACTCAGCATGCTGTTAAATTTCGAATTTGACACGGTGGTAACCCTGTCAAATCCCAACCAGATACCTGCCGAGATACAGAAAACTGATTTTGATATTGTGCTGCTCGATATGAACTTCAAGGCAGGCATAAACAATGGTAACGAAGGCTTATACTGGCTTGGTGAGTTAAAAAGGCTGTCGCCTTGTGCCGAGGTGATTATGATTACCGCTTACGGCGAAGTTGAACTAGCTGTAAAGGCCATAAAACAGGGAGCAACAGATTTCATTCTTAAACCTTGGGAAAACGAAAAACTGCTGGCTACGTTAAATGCAGCATTACGGCTCCGACGCTCAGGCAAAGAAATCGAAAACCTCAAATTAAGGGAACAAAGCTTAAAGTGCGAATTAGCTCCCGAAGCTGGTAAGCTTATTGGCTCTTCGCCCGCAATGCAACAGGTATTCCGCACTATTGACAAGGTAGCACGTACGGATGCCAATGTACTAATTACCGGCGAAAATGGAACCGGAAAAGAACTTGTTGCCAGCGAAATTCATTTGCGTTCAAACCGAAACTCCGAACTCATGGTAACGGTTGATATGGGCACAGTTCACGAAACACTTTTTGAAAGCGAACTCTTCGGTCATAAAAAAGGCGCTTTTACTGATGCTCGGGAAGACCGTACCGGAAAATTCCCACTAGCCAATCATGGAACGTTATTCCTCGACGAAATAGCCAACCTTCCGCTGACATCTCAGGCAAAACTGCTGGTTGCCCTTCAAAACCGATTTGTTGTTCCGGTTGGCGCCAATCAGCCAGTCCCAATCGATATTCGTCTTATCAGTGCTACTAATGCCAACCTCGATACCTTAGTCGAAAAACAATTGTTTCGCCAGGATTTGCTTTACCGAATTAACACAATACGGATTGAAGTTCCGCCTCTTCGTGAGCGTGGTGAAGACATTGAATTGCTGGCAGGCTTCTTTCTTAAACAATTCGCAGTCAAATACAAAAAGACAGGTTTACGACTAAGTTCACAAGCAATCCGCAAACTTATGAAGTACTCATGGCCCGGCAATGTCCGGGAGTTGCAACATACTATTGAGAAAGCTGTAATTCTATGCGAACGCGACATACTGACGCCCGACGATTTTAACCTTCGCAAGGTTTCGGAAACATCATTAACACCAGTTAGCCTGGAGGCAATGGAGCGACAGTTGATTGAAACTTCCATGGACCGCCATAATGGAAATCTGTCTGCCGTAGCCGCCGAACTGGGCATTACCCGTCAAACCCTGTACAATAAAATAAGCCGCTATGAACGTTAAATCGTACAACCTCAAAATTGTTGCACTTGTCTTGTTGGCAGTACTTTTTACGGTAGCCTGCACACTTTCCGTTATTCACAACCTTTTATATGCAGCCACAATTTGTGCGATAGCAATCATCATTACCACCTTTAATCTTGTATATCATGTAAACAGTGTAAACCGAAAACTAACTTACTTTTTCGACGCTATTCGCAATGAAGATACTACCCTGACTTTTCCGGGAAATGCCCATAACAAAACTATTAACGATCTACACCGGAGCCTTAACCGCATAAACCAATATATTGCCAACATAAGACTTAAAAACGAACAAAACGAACATTTTCTTAACGAGCTGATGCAGAGTTCGGCCTCCGGGTTAATGGCAATCGACGAAAAAGGATATGTGGAACAGGTTAACCAGACAGCACTTAAAATTATTGGCTTACCCAATCTGGTACATATTCATCTGCTGCAGCAAAAAAACGAACCGCTTTTTAACGTTATAGAACAGCTTGCCCCCGGAAAAACACAAATACTTAAACTATCTGAAAACAGCGGCATACGCCAGATTTCGGTAAAAGCTGCCCAGTTACATTTTGCCGATCGCCAGTACCGGATTTTTTCGATGAACGACATCCGTACTGAAATGGAAGAAAACGAGCTTGACTCGTGGCAAAAACTTATCAGTGTTCTTACTCACGAAATGATGAATTCGCTGGCTCCAATTACGTCACTTAGCAATACGCTGAGCCGTTTTTTTATCCGCAACGGAGAAGCAATTACCCCGCAAAACCTCACAACCAAAGATATTGAACAGACTCTTCAGGGGCTTTCGGTCATCGAAGAACGAGGCAAAGGACTCCTGCATTTTGTGGATAACTACCGCCAGCTTACCCGTATTCCCCGCCCTACTTTCGCCGAGATTAATATCGACGATTGGTTTTGTCGCATAAAACTGCTCATGCAACCACGCCTCGATGCCGAAAACATTCATTTCAGCATTCAGCGTACGGAACAGCTTACCAGCTTCACCGGCGACGAGAAACTTCTTTCACAAGTACTCCTAAACCTTTTTAACAATTCTGTCGATGCTCTGAAACAAGCTGTTGAACGACACATCATTCTTCATACCTCTGTTAATCCACAGGGAAATTTCTGTATCCATCTTACCGATAACGGACAAGGTATAACAGCCGATAACCTCGACAAAATTTTTGTCCCTTTTTTCACGACCAAAGAAAAAGGTTCCGGTATTGGGTTAAGTCTATCCCGACAAATCATGCTGCTTCACCGGGGGTCAATAACCATACAGTCTGTTCCGGAACGAAAAACTACAGTTACGTTGGTGTTTTAAAATATCATTTAACCTCTCTCAGTACTTTGCCGATACTCAGAAACGAGACACCCTGACTATTTTTCAAACCTATCATTACCGATTCCACCAAAGGTTCGTTAACGGGAGTATCCGAAACCCATTCAACCATGAAACTGGCACCTGTTCCGCTTTTATCCGATTCGGGTACAAAAAAATCCATTGCAGCCAAAGGGGCTACAGTCAATTCGCTATTTAAATAGTTTTTGACAAGTTTACCGTTTTTATCGAAAAACAAAACCCGGGTAATTTTTACCGGATTACTTAAATCGGTATTATGAAAGGAGATAAATGCACTCAAATCAAAAACTTTGTTGCTATTAAAATAAGGAATATTGGAATAGACTGGCAAAAACAACAATTGACCTTTTACCTTTTTAACACTATTTGTTTCCGTTGTAGTTAAAGTATTGGATAAGAATGGTGGCGGAACATTACCATTAGGTATTTTGGGATTATTATTACATGAAATAAGGATACCTGCGAGCAGAATTAAAAGATATGTTGCTTTCATGCCAATTGTTTTAAAGCATTCGTTTTAACAAATATACTACCAATTAATTGTTTACTTGTCACCAAATTACCATCATTTTTCTATTTTTACAGGCGAATTCCCTTTAATTAATACAAAATTGGAACATTTAAGAAGCCTGAGAGACATCATTTTAAGCCTTATTGCATGGACATATAAGCCATTCAAAAAAATTGTCCCCGAAGAGACGTTTCGGTATGCAGTATGTGGTGGCTCAAACACTGCGTTCGATATTTCCCTCTATTTTGTTTGTTATAATTTCGTTTTGAGAAAACAACTCTTAAACCTTGGCTTTTTTGCAATAAAACCGCACATTGCTTCTTTCATGATTGTTTTCCCGATAACCTTTACCTCTGGTTTTCTGCTGGCCAAGTATATTACTTTTACGCAATCGGCACTTCGCGGCCGGATACAACTATTCCGCTATGGTGTTACGGTTTTTGTTTGTATCCTCCTTAACTATGTATTTCTTAAGTTATTTGTTGAATATTTCGGTTTTTTCCCTACTCCGTCTAAAATATTAACCTCCGGACTGGTTGTAATTTATAGCTATTTTTCGCAAAAACATTATACCTTTAAGAAACATACGGAAATAAACTAGTTAGCGGCCGTTTACGCCTCCTTTTAGTATAAAACAATTTATTTTCAAATGAAACGGGAAGAATTAGCACCGGCATACTATTCTCTTTACCTTTTAATCATTATTGTGATTATAGGGGTATTGGGTTTTATGTTTATTGAGGGATACCCATTTCTCGATGCCTTTTTCATGACCATCATCACGGTTACCACGGTTGGTTTCGGAGAGGTGCACCCGTTATCGTCCGTAGGGAAAATATTTACTTCATTTTTGATTATCTCCAGTTTTGGTACCTTTGCTTATGCGGCATCAACGCTGGCCCGATATACTGTAAACGGTGTATTCCGAAACTATTTTAAATATTCCAAAGTGAAAAAAGAAATAGATAATCTCGTTAACCATGTTATTGTGGTTGGATATGGACGAAACGGTTCGCAAGCCATTAAGGAACTTACCAACCGGAATATTCCGCTGGTAATTATCGAAAGCCGCGAGTCAAAAATTAAAGAAATTCAACAGAAAAACCATCTCTTATACATTGAAGACGACCCTTCGCGGGATGAAGTGTTGATCCGTGCCGGGATAAAAAGGGCTTCAGCACTCATCAGCGTACTCCCCACCGACGAAGAAAACCTTTTTGTAGTACTTACCTCGCACGAAATTAAACCCGATCTTACCATCATTAGCCGGGCTATTAATTACCATACCATTAAAAAGCTAAAAATTGCCGGAGCCTCGCATGTAATTATGCCCGATAAAATTAGCGGCCAGCAAATGGCTCGGATGATTGCTCAACCCAGCATTATCGAATTTATGGATTTCCTTTTAGTGGACACAAAAAACGGGGCCATTATGGACGAAATAGATTGCGGACAAATGCTCAAAGGACAGTCGGCGCAACTGGGCGAATTTCCCGACTTTGACAGAAAAAAGCTCAACATTATCGGACTAAGACATATTGACGGCAGCTATATCGTTAATCCGGGTTCTGAAGAAATCCTTTCCCCTGACGATAAACTTTTTGTACTTGGCCTTCCTTCGGACATCAATAATTTTAAAGAAAAAATATCCAACAGCTAATCATGCCATTCAAATTTATAAACGGCCGTGACTTCGGCTCCGAATTTATTTTCAGTGCTTCACGAAGCAGCGGTGCTGGAGGCCAAAATGTTAATAAGGTAAACACTAAAGTTGAACTTCGTTTCAGCATTCCCGATTCTCAACTTCTTTCTGACGACGAAAAAGCCACGCTTCTCTCAAAACTTGCAGCCAGAATTACCGATAACGGCGAACTGATTGTTGTTTGCCAAACCGAACGTTCGCAGCTTAAAAACAAGGAAGAAGCCATTGAAAAATTCTACGATTTACTTAAAAAGGCCTTAACGCCGAGGAAAAAACGCAAACCTACCAAACCCACCTTTGCCTCAAAAGAAAAACGTCTCGACGACAAGCGTATCAAATCGATACGAAAGGCATTGAGACGAAATTCAGATTTTTAACCCTTTTTTTAAGAAGAAAATTATTGTCAGTTTTGTTTTTACGATACTGATAAAGTATTCCTTTGTCGAAAGGTGTCCATAAACAGGCTTTTTGTCCACAAATCTTTAGGCCTTTGTTTGTCCATGTATTGCAAGTATTAAACAGGGTATAACTATTATTGGCTTCATAAAATGCATCATTAGTACCATAATAAGCATTGGTAACAATGTGCCTGTAGTGCCCGTTTTTATCTTTCTGGAAACTTGTATCAATGTATTTTACAAGCCGGCCATATTGCTCCGTCGATAAATTAAGTTTTACACAATAGCGTGATTCTGTAACATTTTTGAGATAGGTTGCATGAACAGCCGATGTACTAAAGCCAAAAGCCGCATTGAATGCAGTTTTAAACTTTAAATCGGCCCAGGTAGGAGTTGCAAGATAAAAGCCTTTATCGCCCCAACCAATACCAATATATTGCATTAATGAAGTATCTCTGGCTTTGGTATTTTCAATTTTCAGTTCTTTTCCCCAATCAATTAATGGGCTTCTAACCGGAACTACAATGTCGGTATGTACCCCATTGCTCAAAATATAGATAGTGACATCGTTTCCTTGGGACTTTTCGGCAGAAACTTCAATTCTCGATAAAATAAAGGCAAGGGCTAAGTATAAACCAACCAATACAATTATTGAAATTACAATTATCGCTGCATATTTCCCTATTCTTTTAATCATGACAAAATGAATCTTAATGTCTTATCTAATAAGCAACCTCTTTTACAACCGAATACGTGCACATAAAATCTCACATGGATACCAACAAAAATCCGAAAAGACGCATATTATAAAGGGTTTAGGATACAAAAATTAATAATCCACCGTTACCCCTAAATCTGTTAATTTATCTATTTGCGACATAGGAACAAGAGTGCCGGTTAAGTTAACATATTCGAGATATTCTAGTTCGTAAAGCGGGGTTATATCGTTTACATTATTGTTTGACAAATCGACCCGTTTAAGATTTATCAAATAACTCAACGAATCAATATATCCAATTTTATTATCCGAAAGGTTTAAATCTTCCAGTTGAGAAAGGCCCTCCAAATAGGAAAGGTCAAAGATCAGGTTATCGGACAAATCTATAGTTTTAGCATGTATGCAAAACTGTAACCCATCCAGATCGATAATGTGTGACGATGATAGTTCAAACTCCTCAATATCTTCGAGATAATAAGACGGATATTCAATATTGACACGACCATATTCCCTTAGTTTTATAGCATCGTAAAACGAATATCCTTTTTGGTTTATTGGTATGTCATCGGGAACCTCGGAATCATAAAATGTCCGGAATCCTTCCGTTTTAAAATCCCATTCGTACACCGGCGAATAATCAATGTCTTCCAGACTGTCTAACGAAGATGTTATTTCATCAAGCCTTTCCAGTTGCAGGATATGTGCGTATTCCAGTAGCCCATCAAAGTTGTTTTGCGCGGCAAGTTTATTAATTTCCAAAATATGATGATTAGTCCTGTCCGGATGATACAGCATCATTAATTTTGAAAAGCCTTTACCATCATCCTGTATTTCAATATTAACAACATCGTTTATGATTTTTGCAATTTTTCGAAGAATTGAATATTGCTGATTTTTGTAAAGATTAATCAACGTGAGCGATATTTTATTCAGATTATCGACTGAATAGGCTGCAATAAGTTTTTTATGAAGTTCGGTAATGGTCATAAATATAAAATGTTGCGGTTAATTAGTTTAAAGATACCCCAATAAATTAACGAAACAGCGCTTTACGGGATGATTTTCCCGTCTTTAAATATTTATCCAGAAAAGCTTTTTGCTCATTCAGATTTATCATTGCTTCATTAATCGACTTGTTTAACTGGTTAATGGCTTTAGCTGTTTGGAAATCCGGGCTCTTAATTTCTTTGAGCATCTTTTGCGCATGGGATAAATAATAATCAGACGCGTCAATCATTTGTTTAATGTCATTATCCGATTTTTGAGGTGTAAATCGATTATTCCTGTAAACAATAAACCGGTTTAACCGATTAATACCCTCATTGTACGAACTCACGGCGTCATTATACTTCGCAATAAACGAGTTGTTTCTGAGGACCTCAATTTCTTGTTTATTATATTTTAAATGGTCAGAAATCAACGAATTTTTAACGCCGTTATGTTCAATCCGGATATTTGACGAAATTAATTTATCTATTTCCGATTTCTGTTCATAATTTCTCAACGTGTCCGGATAATTAAAGAACCGTTTTTTCTTGTTGTCCAAAACTTTTCCATCATAAAATTCCTGGTTGGTTAACGGATAGTTTAAAAACTGCCACAAAGGATCGAAAGGCATGTGCGACTTTATTAATTCTTCCGGCTTTGTTTTGAAATAAGCGTTATTTATTTGCTTCACATATTTTTTATTCATCATATATCCCGCACCCCAGGTTGGATCAAAAAAATACCACTTGGAATCGATCATCGATGCACACCAGGAATGGGGCAGTTTATCGACTACTCCGTTTTGTTTGGTATATCCGGCAATAACGTACGACTTAATACCAACTTTATGAGCAATAGCGTTAAAAAGTTCGGCATAATGCGTACACACCCCTTTTCGGGTTCTAATTACCTCGTCAATAATCTCTTTGTTATCTTTATAGGATTTAGCGATAAACATATTGGCAATGTCATACCTAATGTTTTTAGCTACCCAGATGAAGATTGCCCGCGATTTATCGGTTTCGCTACTGAAATGTGCGAGAATATATCGTGCAATTCCACTGGTCGAACGCGTTGAAGAATCGGGTATTTGCAGGGCAACATTGTCTACCCGGGTATAATCGGTATTTCGTTGTGCGTTAATACATGCATTAATTCCAAAGAGTAAAAGCAATAATACGAATCTCATGGTTATTCAAATTATCTGATAAACTGTTAAAAAAGCCTTTTAGTATTTCATTGTCACCATAAAATACGGCCTTGACAAATTAACCGTTTAGCCGTTAAATAGTTTGTGCCTTTTTATTTTTTTCCCTTGCCGTAACCGGATAGCATGATAAAGACTGGGAACATCATTCGTCCAGTCCTTTATTATCAATAAAATCGCAATAACTTCAATCCTTGTTAAAATTCCAAAATAGATACATACGTTAAATAATAACCCCGAATTACAACTTAAAACAATTTGAATTAATGTTCCCATAATTGTCAAAGTCCACAACTTTGAAGAAATAGCATGCGTCGCGACTTCCTTTTTAAATTTTATAAAACTAACGAGATAGGTCAATCCCTCAAAAAATAACAAGGCAAAAATTTCTACATAATTTTCGATAAAGAAATCGCCACAAAGCAGAAAGGCCCCTATTAGCGTACAAATCCAAAAAACCTGATCGACAGATGAATCTAATCGTCTTAATTTTTGCGTGGAAATATTTAGTTTTCTGGCAATTATTCCATCGAAAATATCGGATACGATGGCCCAAATGATTATAGATACTATTATACATCTGAACGAGCCTGGCTGATAATACGATAACAATAGTATTACAAAGCCCAATATTAATCGGGAATAAATTAGACCAATGGGGATTTTTTCAATGTGCTTTTTCAATATTGTATCGTTTTTTGGCTTAGTAAGTTATTTCATTTCAAACCGGCAAAGCTCTTTTACTTTTTCTTTTCGCTGGTACCAATCGTTATAGACCAGTTCGAGCGAATCAACAGAAAAGGTCCCAAATTTAAAATTTCGGTAACAATCCAATGCGTTGATAAAATCATCCCTTCTTTTTAACTCCTTTCGGAATCGTACAACCGTTGAATGTGCAGTTTGTATTGAATACCGCTTATCAATTGATTGTTCTAAATTGGTGTTTCTGAAATTTACCCTCAGTGTATCGCGTATTTCATTTAACGTGTCATCCATTAAAAATCCCTGAATCATCACACACGAAGGCGATGCTGTAATTCCTCTGAATTCAATTTCGAAAGGTTTGTATCCGTTAATGCTTTTCTCAATCAGCGCTACATAATCCTCCACCGAAATACGGCTTAAATCAAATCCAATATAGCACGATATAATAGACATCACGGTAATATGAATGTCCGACTCCGGATAATAATACTGGTCTGGCTCAATAACGTTCAATTCGTTTAAAAACTCCCCGATTTTAGATCTTACCGGGTTATCCGGACGGATTAAAAGCGTAATGCCAAACCGGTTATCCGACAATGAATCGATAAGATTATCGATTTCATATTCGCCCGATTTTATTTTCCGAACAGCGTCCGAATAAAGACTGTCATAATGTTTAGCTAAATCCATTCTGTTAAACGTTACGTTACTAACCTCCTTAATTTATCAAGCTTTTACATTGTTCATCCGATCTGGGATTTTTATATTACTCATCCACATTAAAACCTAGCAGGAAAAGCTTTATTTAATATATTAGCAGCATTAACAGAAATATATTTTTGAAATGAGAAAAGCATATTTGATTATTGCAATCCTGATTATTGGGTTTTATTCGTGTTCGAAAGATGATAATTCCCCCGATATTAAAAGCAATATTCAATTTTTTAAAGGAACATGGGTCAAAGATAACGGAACAGCATTAGATACCATTAAGGTTATCGATATAAAAGATGATACTATCATACTCGGCAAATCAAACTTCTGTGATTATGGGTTTAAGTATAGGATACAGATAGATAGTATTAAAAATAGTTGCCTGTTTTTTAGAAAAAGTACCAAAGGCAGCACTACTTATATTACCGATTTTATTAGCCTGAGTGATAGTACCTGGTACTCTCTCATGTATGAAACTCCGTTTAAAAAACTCAAAAAATAGTAAGGTTCGAATGTCTTACAATAGTTTTCTTTAAACAACCTTTTTTTAGTAACTATTGTTGCGATAAGTGTTTGTTTATCATTGATAATAATAAATCTTGCTTTAAGGGCTTGCTTATATAATCGATGCATCCGGCGTCGGTAGCTTTTTGTTTATCTTCGTAAGCTGCATAAGCGGTTTGGGCTATAATCTTTAAACTTGGATTATGCTCCATTATTTTCCGGGTGGCCTCATATCCATTTATATCGGGCAATCGTACATCCATTAAAACCAAGTCTGGCGATTGAGTTGTTGCAATTTGAATCGCATCTTTACCATATTCTGCATGCAATATATTTAAGCCGGTATCGGAAAGTATCTCTTTAATATACTCGGTATTAAAAAAGTCGTCTTCTACAACAAGAATAGTTTTATTTTGAAACTGTAACGTTTCTGATTCGTTAATTATTATAGGCTCATGTTGCAATATTTGTGTTGCTTTATAGGGAATTGAAAAATAAAAGGTAGTCCCTTCGCCAGGTTGTGATTCAATCCATATCTTGCCATCTAATAAATCTACCAGTCCTTTAACAATTGACAAGCCTAAACCAGTTCCTCCATATGCCTGATTTTTGTCGTGTTTTAATTGAGTAAAGCGCTCAAAAATTACGTGCTGCTTATCGGAAGGTATGCCAATACCCGAATCTGATACATAAAAAATAAGGTTGTGGTTAGCATCAATTTTGCAACCTCCTTCTATCTTCCCTTTATCGGTAAATTTAAAAGCATTTCCAATAAGGTTAATTAAAATCTGTTTCAGTTTAACTTTGTCAGTAACAATTTCTGTTTCTAATGGGTTGCAAAGACTTTTCAGGCTAAAATTTATATGTTGTTTGCCTATTCGTTTTTGATGTTCGGTGAAAAATATGGTAAGTTCTGCAAACAAATCGTGCAGGTTACATTCTTCAATGTTAATAGGTAACTGGCCGGATTCTATTTTGGCAATATCGAGTATACCACTGATAATATCCAGTAAATCTTCGCAGCGTTGGTTTATTATCTGGGAAAATTTTTCGAGTTTAGGTTTGTTGTTATAATTTTGAACTAATAATTCGGAGAAACCCATTATCGCATTCATTGGCGTACGAATCTCGTGGCTCATGTTTTGCAAAAAGGAAGTTTTAAGACGATCGCTTTCTTCGGCATGTTCTTTGGCTAAATATAACTCGGAGTTAATTTGACTAAGCTCCTCGTTTATTTGCAAATATTCTTCGCCCTGGGCTTCTATTTCTTCATTTTTTTCTTTGAGTTCGAGTTCGGTATGTTTGCGTTCGCTAATATCGCGTGCAATGGAATGGAATATTGTTTTATTTCTGAATTGTGTAACATTCGTACTTATTTCAACTGGAATTACCCTTCCATCTTTTGTAACATGCTCGCTCTCAATAATAGCATGCTTTCTTTCAAGTATATCGGTTATTAACGAATCGACGTTTAATCGGGCATTTTCCGAACTAATATCAATAGGTGTTTTTGTTAAAAGCTCATTTTGCGTATATCCTAACCTTTGGCAGGCAATATCATTGACTTTAATAAAGTTACCAACTTTTCCTCGTTCATTAAGTTCAGAGATAAATACGGCATCGTTAATACTTTCGAATAGCATTCGATAAGTTTCTTCGCTATCGACAATCGTTTTTATTATCGGGTTTGATATTTTAACAAAAAGAATAAGGCACAACGATATTAACAGAACGGAAATAAATAAGGCTAAACCAATTGCATGATAATAAGGTTGATTAACTTCATCAGTTGGAATTTTAGCAACTACGCCCCATTGAAGGGCTGGAACAAAAGTATATGCGGCTAAAACCGGCACTCCGTTATAATCTTGAGCAAACACAAAACCACTTTTGCCTTGAATAGCCAAACGCATCGGCAATCCATGTCCTTGGGGATTATTTAAGTTATAACTCAATTTCATGTTATTCGCCAACAAATAGTTAGTTCGATCACCAACTTGGCGGGCAATTGCAAATTCTCCTGTCCTTCCTACACCATAATGCTTCTCCCGCATTATTTTCATTAGATGTATTATTTCCTGTTCGCTCTTTCCTTGTTCATGGAGGGCGGTAATCAACGATTTCTGTCGTTCAACAATATCAATTAAAGTATTTTCGAGCGTTGAAACTGATTTGTTGTATACAACAATCATCGAAATGCCGGCAATGATAAGATTAGAAGCAATCAATATAATTGCCAGGTAAAGTAACCGGCGGTTTGAAAAGAGTTTATGCATATATTACGATTTAAAACTGTTTAATCGCCTTTTGTTTAAAAATGTAAATAAACATTAAAATTATATAACAACTACTAATCGCGTAATAAATTACAGAAACCGTTCTACGTCGCAAAATTTGCAGAGAATGGCTGCCCTGTTTTTGTTTTTGCACCAAGTGGAGTTTCATTATTAAACTCCCTAGTACGCTATAATATTTACTGTAAAAACTGCACCAATACGGGATGAATATAAAAAAATAGTTTGTGCAACAACAAGGCTACACAAACTATTTTTTTATAAAAACGCAGTAAGGCTAAGATATCAAACTATATCGTTTTCAACATTTTAAACTATTCTATAAACCTATCTTTATAACATTTGCTTGGCCGAAACAACAGTTATCTCTAATACCCTGGTTAAAAAAGAGAATTTTTCTTTCATTAAGTCAAATTCGGCCCCCGATGCAAGATAATTAGCCGTGCCTTCAATCAAAAAACCAGTGCCTTGATAATCCTTATAACCCAAGACTTCCTTGCTGCCTAATGTTATCTTAACCTTATTGTTTACGTTAACATTCTTTTCTGTTTTTCGCATACCATAAGCCGGAATTAAAATCCTTCCATCGTCGGTAATAACAAGATATGAATTCCAGGTATTTACAACATGAGGTTCCACGCCCCACGATACGATTGACACAACTCCTTCGTGCTGTATTACATCAAAAAATTTAGCTGGTAATTTTATATTTTCATTCATTTGTTTAATCTTTAAATTATTTGTTTATAGAATCTGAATAAATAAGGATAAACTTTATTTTGGTTGCCAATAACATCTTCGTGGAGAAATTATAACTCCTTCGTCTTTTAATTTTGTCATGGCCTTATCCACGTCTTTACGTTCCAAGCCTGTTAATTCAGTAATTTTACCTGCATTCAAGGGCTCATCGGCCTTTTTCATTGCTTCTAATACTTGTTCTTTTACGTCCATGTTCCTTACTATTTAAACATTTACATTGTATTGATAAATAATATTTTATTGCAACAAAACTATCAATTACAACCTGTTTAAATATTAAGCTGGTTTAAGAAATCTGTATCAGAAGTTCTTTTTTCGTAATTCACTTACATATTCGGGGGTAAGCCCGAGGTACGAAGCAATCATGTATTGAGGAATACGCTGGATAAATTCAGGAAAGGAAGTGCAAAAATGCATGTAAAACTCTTCTTTGGTCAGCTCATACATATATTTAACCTTCAGTTGAGAAGCTGCCAAAGCTCTCTGCATAATTATTCTAAAATAACGCTCCATTTGAGGTAATTCCTTGAGTAATTCTTCAAAAGAAAACACATCAATGGTTAAAACCTCTGATTTCTCAACAGTTTGGATATAATAATCGGAAGGTTTATTGTCCATAAAACTAAAATAATCGGACATCCACCAATTATCCAGCGCAAACTGGGTAATTTGTTCGACGGTTTTGTCGTTTATAAAAAACATCCGCAAACAACCCTTCTCAACAAAATATAACGACCTGCAAACCTGACCTTCCTTTAATAAGAATTCCTTCTTCTTTAAACTAACCAGCTTAATGTATTTGATTAGAACTAAAACGTCGTTCTCATCAAGTTCCACGTATTTCCGGATATGCTGTATTAAATTGGGGTACATGCAGGTTATGTTTATGCTTTTGGGAAATAGCTATCCATTAATAATCGAACCTCTGCCAGCCAATTTAAACGCTGGCTCATATTACTATCCTTTACAACTCTAAAGTTCCGCCTTTCGAACTGGCTGACACCACAGAAATTAAAAATCCGTTTTTCCCAAATTGTTTCGAGTGGGTCTTTATAAAGTTTATCTTCGATGTCCTTGCTGGTGTTTGACGTATTTAAAACCAACCCTATTTTCGCCTTTAATAATCCTTTGGGAAAATCCTCACCACGTTCATCTTTCACAAATTGGTAGGCAACATCAGGTATCAATACCCTATCAATCCAACCTTTAACAATGGCAGGTGGTTGCCCCCACCAATTGGGATGAATTATGATAATTCCGTCACTATTAATCAAATCGAAATAATGATTTTTTATGTCTTCCGCTATTTCCAATTCGTTAGTTGAGTTATTACACTCCCCAAGTAACGGATTAAATTGCTCTTTATATAAATCATGAAAATAAACCGAATGTCCGTTATTTTGAATCTGTGTTATGCAGGTTTCAGCTAAAGCATGGTTAAAACTGTTATTATCCGGATGTCCAAGAATTATCAATACATTCATTACCTTTTTATTACACTTTGTAAAACAAACAAACTCACTAAAATTAAGCATTCATTCAATTTTGCAAATTTAGTTGTGTTTTGTCAGAAACGTTAATAGCTGCAAACAAAGAAAAGGTTAAAACGACGGCAATTCGTAGCCCAAATATTATTTTGCGGGAATCTCAACAGTAATTAATGTAAGCATATCAACCGAAGGCTGAAAATCGTTAGGGTTTTGAATACCACAAACACCGTAATATTGAGGTCCGTCACCTTCAACCGGAATATCCAAAAAAGTATTTGAGGTTTTACTCATAGGACCACCGAACGCAAGCTGAAAACCATAATAATTCATATCGTTTTTCATAGCAACCATATATCCCAGAGCATTCGGAACGGCATCCCAAAATAAATGAATATACCGCTTATCCTTTTTATTTATGATTTGATACTGCACATTTTTCACTTTGGCAAGTGCAGTTGTATCGTATTTGTAAGGACCATAATCAAACGTGGCAGTATCACTGATAACAGCCTTTTTGCCTTTTTGATAAACTATACATCGATACGATTGAGTTCCACCATTGTGCTCAAAATTAAATTTTGGACTAATGGTAAGCGGACGGTTTTTTACAGTTATCAAAGGGATAAATTCCTTAACCGGAACCAAATCGCCCTGATAGGTTGCTTCTAATCTGACCGAATCGGCGGTAACAATAGTTTTGGGATATGTAATTTGGGCGGTTAAAAGAACCTGTCCCCATTCATAAGGAACTTCAATTTTTACTTGTGCAAATAACTGAAATGAGATGCAGGCAACAATAGTGGTAAGAAAAGCTTTTTTCATGTTTATTTCGTTTTTAATGTTTATCCTCCGATAGTGATAGTTGTGTAGCAATAAATTATCGTTTCATTTAGGACAACGGGAGCCTTGTTCTGCTTAGTGCTTATTTTTATTCATGTCCTTTTTGTAGTTTTTCAACATTTTCCCAAAATCTTTATCCTTTTTTCGTCTTTCAACAACCGATGATTCAAAATGAGATTTCTCTCTTTCCATTTTAATGTAATTTTCGTACGAAGCTTTATCCAATTCGCCTTTTTCAACAGCATCAAGAACACCACAGCCAATCTCATTTGTGTGGGTACAATCTTTGAACTTACATTTTTGAGAAAAGCCAAGAATTCTATCAAATGTGGTTTCTAATCCATTTGTTGTATCTACAATACCAACTTCTCTCATTCCCGGATTGTCAATTAATATTCCGCCATTTTCTAAAACAATTAGTTCTCTGTGACTTGTAATATGTCTTCCTTTATTTGTACTCTGGCTTATTGAATCAGTCCGCATAATGGTTTTACCTGAAAGATTATTCAATAATGTTGATTTTCCAACTCCCGAAGAACCAAGCATACAATAGGTCTTTCCCCTTTCAATAATCTTTTTCAAGGCTTCGTATCCACTTTGAGTTTCATTGCTTATTGCTATAACCGGAACATCCTTAATTCGTTGTTTTATGTTGTCCGATATTTCGGCAATTCGTTGTTCATTTATTAAATCCGTTTTTGTTAATACAATTATCGGGCTTACTTTAGATGAATAACAAATTATCAGGTACCGTTCAAGCCTATTGATATTAAAATCCCTGTCAACCGCCTGAATTAATAACGCATAATCAATATTGGTTGCGATTATTTGTATTTCTCCGAATTGACCAACAGCCTGTCTTGAAATAATTGAGAGTCGTGGTAATATTTTATGAATGATGGAAAAATCAGCATCATAAGTTGTCAATGCAACCCAATCGCCTACTGCAGGAAAATCTTCACGACTTTTTGTCGAAAATCGCAAATTCCCGGTTATCTCTGCTTCAAATTCTCCTCTTTCTGTTTTTACAATATATCTTTCTTTGTGTTCCGAAATAACCCTTCCTATCTCAAAATCACTAAGGTTGTTCTCAATCCTTAACTTTTCGAGCTTATCATTATATCCGAAATCAGCTAGTTTCATTTTAGTTTCTTTTATGAACGAATCTTTTTATTACTCTGAAACCCGCATGTTGTATGGGTTCTTGTTAGCATCCGTAAATTTTATAAATGAAAAAAATCAACATCTAAGTTAGTAGAGCAAACGCATTTAGAAATAGTAAAGCCTGACAGTTTATAAGTTTTTCATTTCTTTTTGCGCCCAAAAAGAAACGGAAACAAAGAAAAAGTCTGACTGCGGAAACTCATTTCGTCTCGTTCCTCGACTTCATTCAACCGAAGTTTGCAAGACGAGCTCATGAGCGTTTGCGCGAATAAACAGCCCGCAGTCATTATATGGAATTATTGTTTTATCCTTCGGATGCTCTGAATTAATAGTTATCAAAAATTTTAACGTTCAGGGCTACCGAAGGCTTAAACTAAAAATACATTAAATAATTACACCTTGTGTGTTTAAATGCGTTTACCCTGGGTAAGTTAGACACAAATTTTATTGTTCATTTGTTATTCTTGTTATTTCTTTTTCAAATTTTCGTGAGATACTAATTGGCATTTTTATTTTTTCACTAAAATCAAAACCATAAAATTGACCATATATAGCTTTGTTCCTTTCTATAGTTAATAAACTATCAAGCTGCAATCCAGTTGTTGTGATTCTGTAATATAAAATAGGGTTGTAATCTGTTATGCTTTCTGATTCACCCCATACTTCACTATAGTCCCAAAAACCTGCATATTCTTCATTACCATCATTGTTTAAATCATATGCCTTTGTAATAAAAGTTGGTAACTTATCAGTTTTAGTAACCTTTCCATCCTTAATAAAAAGTCGCTTTAAATAATTTTTGTTTGGCCTGTCATTCACTTCAAATAAAAGTTCAAAAGTCTTCTGGCCAGTTTGCAAAACAATAGGGTAAAGTTTATCACTAAATTCATATTCCTGAGAGGTATCAGTATAAACAGCTATACCTGATTTTTTTAACTCAAAAAAACTATATGTTTTAAATGTCTTAAAATTCTCTTCCTTTCCAACTTCTACATTAAATCCATAATCAAAGTTAAAAGTCTTTTTAATCTCACTCTTATTTTCTTTTATTAAGTCTGCCTCAACAGATACCTCTTTAGTTCCATTTTTAATATTACAAGAAGTCAAGATTGAAACACAAAATATCAATAAGTAAATTCGATCCTTCATAGCAATTTTGTTTTAAACCTTTTGCCCAACCAAAGAACATATGATCTCATATTATCAATGATAAATTTACCCAATCTTGGTTCGGCGTTGCATTTGCAACGTTGTATTATCTCGGGTAGCATTGGCTACTTTTAGCTTGTCCTACAGCAATGAAAGCAGATACTTTCTAAAATGGCCGGATAAATATTCACCCCATACTTCACTATACTACATATTCTTTATTTTCCTTGTCACTTAATATGTTTTTTAGCTTTAATATCAAATATTTTTTCCGTTCCATTCAATAATATATATCCCCATTTACCTTCTTTAATAACTGCTGCCTTTCCATTTGAAAATGAATAAATAGTATCATAAACGCAAGGAAAAACCTGAATGCCATAAATATTATACAATCCGAATTTATTTTTCTGCTTAACAGCTATCATTTCATTACTTGGACGTGTAATAAAATCATAATTAAACTCTATAAGTTCTTCGTTATGATAATCAATGCAGCCCCATTTACCGTTTTTTTTAGCTTTTAACATTCCAACATCCCACATATCTATAAGTTTATCATAAATAATGGGAACTACAACAGCACCACTTATGTCAATAATTCCCTGCTTATTATGGATATTCGTAACATTACAAAGATTAAACCTGAAATAATCGGCCGACTTATAAATACAAGGAACAATTTCCTTTGCATTTTGGTCAATTACCCCCGATAACTTATTCTTTTTTACTATGGCACGGCCGTTCTGGAATGAATAAATCTCATTGTACTTCCCAAATGGAATGACAATTTTTTCGTTAAGATCTATCAACCCTTTCTTTCCTTGAAGTTTAGCATAAATAATCCCTGATCGAACAAAAGCTAACAAATCATATTTAGGTTTTATGATTACCCGTCCTTGCTGATCCTTTACACCCCATTTGTTTTGTTTCTCAAAAGTTTTAAATGATTTATCAATAGGTTCTGATTGATTAAACCTCTGATAATAGGTTTGGGATGATATTTCACCCATTCGGATGGAATCCATAAAGGTTTGTGATTTTACCGGCAAGCAAATGATTAACAATAAAAAAAGTACCAATCTCATATTAAAATATTATTTTGATTAACAAGCTCCTCCTTTGCATGATTATATTGACAAGTTCACTTCACTAAACAGCATCACAATCTCTCTTCATCGTTTAGCTCGTCGAGCTTCCGGAATATTGATTACTCCTGCCCCATCAACCTGCCATTTATTATTTTTATACACTACCTTTAATACAAGGATAAATGCAGGCCAGTCTTTCCCTTTTACTGTAACATATCCCGACTTAAGATCGCAAGACATTAATTCAAAACCTTTATCCGGAAAATCTTGAGCATCAAATATTGGATCAAAATCTAAGCCTAATTCAGGATCGTCCTTTATTGCTTTATCTTGTAATTTTTTATAAGTCTTTTTAAAATTATCTGTAATAAGTTGATTTTGATTTAGCCAATCCATCGTATTTAACGCAGGGTTTTGACTATTACAAAATTTCGTATAATCATTTATAAATGTTAAAGCTATATTGACACCTGGTAATAATCTTGATTCGTTACCATCTATCCTGTTCTTATTTTTCGCCTCAGTTTGCGTGTTACACGAAACATAAATCATTGCAGATAATAGTAAATATATTATTTTCATGCTTATTGTTTTAATATCCTGTCAACCATAACTTCAATAGGTTAAATCGTTGTAAATTGATGTTTGTCGTTATGATTATTTATAAAGCCATTTTTTTATCAGTTTTGTATAATAAGGCATTATTAAGTAAACCATAAGTAGTACGATGGTTCCTGAAATAAATAATGAATCAATAAGGCGATATTGAGGAATGCCTAATATTCTTAAGATTGGTAATATAATTAATGGAATACTAACCGATAAAGGATAAATAGCCGACCATGTTACAAGATATTGTTTCCAACGTGCGGGAATTTTAACCTTTGCATCCAATGGTGCAAACAAAAAATCCAAACCACTTTTTATAAAATAGTTATCGCCTTTATCTAAAAGCGATCCTACTTTTTCAATTAAACGACGTCTCTCCTGAGAATCCATCCAGTCTTTAAGATGTTCTATTGAATCAAAACGGATTATTACAGTGTAAGTAGATGTCAGAGTAGGAATAGGACGGATTATTTGCCAATCTAAGTGACCAACGGCATTTCTGCACAAAGGACCTATTTCATTCAACCAGTTTTCGTATTCATTTTGTTTCCCATCAATAATTTGATGTGTGATAACAACAGATGCTCCTTGATTTTCCATACTTTTTAAAGTAACAAAATTACTCTTAGTTATATTTTGACTATTTCCGAGCTGAAGAACAACAGGATTCGTACGAGATAAGGTTTATTTGACAGCTATTTCTTTACAACCCAACTATAGAAAAGCGAGAAATGAAACCTGTAGTTCTCCTAATTTTTTGTAACCCATGGTATTCATGTGAATAGCATCATGATAATACAATTGCTTATTGTATATATTATACCCGCCTAAAGAGAACTGATCAAGAACTGGTATTCCATGAAGCTCACATATTTTCTTCTGCATTTGAACATATTGATTCATTCCATTTTCATAAAACGGATCATATCCGCCTCTATCCGTAAATGCTTTACTTGATGTAAAAAAGTATATAACCGCATGTGGATTTATCTCGTAAATCTTTTTTATACAGTAGTTAATACCTCCAGCCTGTGTTGTTAATTTATTCTTATCATAACCATCAAATTCGGTATAATCGGTATAAGATCCAACCTCCCTGTGATTGGTATAATCATTCGTGGATGCCCAAAGGATATAGATGTCAAATATTCCGGCTTCATTAACTTGTTGCTGAAGCGATTTTCCCTGCAACGAAGAAAATCCAGCACCCGGAACTCCATAATCAGTAATGGTCATTCCCAGGTATTCTTTCCACATATTTTTAGCGCTGTTACTTGCCGGAATTACTGAAACAGAACCTCCAAAAACTGCTACCGACTTACAATAATTAATGGATTCCTTAAAAGGTAAAGTCTCAATCTTATTTTGTGAAAAAACACTACTCGAAAATAGAGATAATAAAATAACCAGATAATTAATCGTCCCTCTCATAATACGGTATATTTAAAGTTTATGCAATCAATATATGTCTGTGAATGTATTCCTTTTTTTTGTCAAAAAAATTTTAATCAATAATTAACTTTAACTATTTACTCTGTTTAAAAGTCAGAAAATAAACACTCCCAGCAATTAAGGCTAAAATAGAAAGATACTTTAAAGAGACTATAAAATAGTCATGATCAATTAATGAAGAATCCAAATCAATTATTGTATGATCTGTATCGGTTGTAAGTGAGTAAGGCCTTATATCTTCATTTGACTTTATTTTATTTAAATCACTTTTACTGATTTGAAATTTAATTTTAGTTTTTTTAAAATCAATCAAATCAATAACATTATGCTCACTCCCTTGATCAACTGTCGTAATCCTAAGCCAGCAAGGATATTCAACCAACGATAATTCTAAAAAGTTATCAGACAAATTTCCTCCCCGAAGATGATGTTCCGAGTTAATTCTATACTTTGAGACTGTAGCTTGAATCTCTATTAGGTCTGACTTTAAAAGTCCAGAAAAGAATAATGTATAAGGTAAAACAATCAATCCAAACAATAAGCATGCTAAAAAAAACCTATCAATTTTGAGCTCTTTACTAAATAGAAAAAATCCAATCCTTTTGAGAATATTCATTTATTAAATATTATTTTCACCTTATAAAATCTATAAGCACCTGTCAAGAACACAATTGTAAATAGAATAAACAATCCTGCTTTATTCATATCTCCGAATTCAATAACATTAAAGTATTTTAATATTTAAAACACAACCAAAATAGCTGAAAATGCTATAGACATTGCATTATAAAACGTAAAATATCCCGTTACATTTTTCAAAGAATTTCTAAGAGAATCCGGATTATCGGTTAATACCTCATTTAAATATAATCCCTTATTATAGTTAAAAACTTGATTCGTTTTTGAAATCTGCTCTTTAATATCGAGTTTTATTTCATCTATATTCATATCATTTTAGTCTTTTAAATGGTTGTTCAACATTCCCAAACAACATTATTGTTGTTATATCCGCTTCTATTCGATAAAATATAAACCGATTAGATACTTAGAAGATATGACGTAGTGAGATGCAACGCAGAACCAAGGCTTATTCACTTATTTGCTTACAGGCTTTATCATATTCAAACACTTTGAAAAAACCTTTGCTTATCATTACAAGGGCAAATACATGAAAGCCAACAGCCATCCATTCTTTAAAATACAAATACAATAATGCATCTAATGTATATACAACTACTCCGACTACAAATGCCCATTTGTCATATTTTCTTGATCTATAACCAATGAAAACAAAAAATCCTGTGATCATTAGATTAGGAATTAATGCTATCCAACTCGGACCATTCATTAATCCTGAAACGATTCCATCTACAATTTGAGTTACTCCAAGACCAACTACAAAATACATTCCTGTACTAAGCCAATAAATCAATGAGTTAATTAATGATAATGCTGCTATCCAAAAGAACCAGTTTGCTGCTTTTTGAATATCTTCTGTCAAATATTCCTTTTCAAATTCAACAGCCATTGATAATACTTTTTCTTCAGATTGTACCGTTTCAATTTTTTCTTGAATTTCCATTGTGTTAAAAATTTATCTGTTATTACTTTATTTAGATTTTCCTTTATTGACATACATTTTTCAAGCCTTGCTACTAAAACGTAATTGTTGTTATAGCAGCTTTAGATTAAAGCTCTATTTGATAAAATATAAACCGATTGATACTTTGAATGATCTGATGTAGTAAGATGTTTCGTCGAACCGGGGGGCTTTCAATTATACTCTTCACCTTTCTAATCTAATTAGTCATTAATCTTTAAATATAAACTGTAATCTAAAAATAGGTTTACCATTTTCATTGGTCGTTTGTATTTTCTTTTGTTCAAAATCAGGGCACAGCTTCTTCTCTAATTTATTTGCAATTATTACTGTTGGAATTAAAATTAATAAACTAATAAAACATGCTATCATGTCTAACGTTGTAAATTTTGCAAAAATCATAATAATTATAAGGAAAACGGCACTGAATCCAGCCCTAAAAGTTATCCATTGATAATAATTCACTTGAAATGTTGCCACTACATATAATAAAACAATATCCAAAAAGATTGCGACAAAACTTAATCCAACTATATCAAATAACAATGCAATACTCAATAATACAATTAGAGTCGTATTTGTTGATGAATACTTTTTCTTGTTTTCTAATGTTGGAAATTGACTTATCAATTTTGCTAAATCAATTTGATTTCTATAAGTCATTTTTAGCTCGTTAAAAATAACTTGCTTACTATTTCCCTGATTAATTAAATCTAAAATCTTTTTTTTCAATTCTTTCTTGTTTTCCATTTTCCCTAAAAAGTATATTGTTAATAATATTTATAGTTTTTTTTTGCTAAGCGGCTTTTATGATATATCCGAGGTATGATCTGTTAATTATCATTGTCAAATACATAAAATCTTATAAATACTTCGAAATATCTATTATCATAGCCAAAACTCCTCGATGCAACGGTGGAACCTAAAAAGGAATTACTACTTCCATAGGACATTTTGTTAACTATAGGAATACCTAATACCATATGTTAATGAGGAATTAACATTACTCCATTTTTAGTGTTTTGAGAGTTGAAAATAAATCATAGCTATTATGGGCATATAAATAAAAAAATGATACTTGACAGAAGTTATAAGATACCCTTTGGCTTTGATAACTAAACATCGAATTGATGATAATTCAAAATACCCTGGTTTAGTGGTCGTAAAAATTAATGTATCAATTGGCGAGTGATTTTCATATCGTTTTAAGAGTAAATCATATTGTTGTGATATTTTTTCGATTTCTTCTTCTTTGTTCGTAATGCTGGCAAAAGTTTTTACCATTCGTAGTCTGTTATATAATTCAGAAATTTCAATTGCACATTGATGAAAGCGCTCTGATTGAATTTTATAATTCTTAGCATATTCAAATTGACTAAATATTAAAATCAAAATTGAAAGAGCTGTTGTAATAAATGCTAAATAATTTTCGGGAATCTTAACATATAAAGGAATCTGATAAACGTTTAACATATTAATGATTATTAAATAAGCTGACAGATAACCAACTGTTTTAGCCGATAAACTATCGAGTTTATTACAACGAGCACTTGCTTCAAATCTTGCTCCTTTCGTCACCCAAAGTTTATAATTCAACTCGACTCCAAAATCTTTTTTTAAATATGGAGGAATTTTATTTTTAGCTTTTTTAATATTTCTTGCTCTCTTTAACTTTTTAAAATAAGCAATAATCATTTTCATAATCACTATTTAGTTGGTGATTGGTAGTTGGTTGCTAACGATAACTATAAGTACTATTTTGCATTTCGAAGTACATTCGTTTCATATTAATAAAAATCACATTTTCTGGTTTATCATTTAAAATTTCTAGCCATTTTGTTTACCGGGCTTCTAGCTAACTAATAAAAAAATAATGTTTAAACTCAGTCTTCCCATTGCCCTAACCTTAAACAAAGGTTGAAAAAACTTTCCTTAATAACAAGCCATTGGCCCCAAAAAATGTTCGCTGAACGTAAAAATGTTAGACAACATATAACCGCCAGACATCACCTAAACAAAATGCCAATAATACCATATACAACAGGTAAGATTACACAACCTTGTTCAAAAGAATTTTGCCTAAGCACATCCGGGTGTATTTTAGTCGTTTCCTATAACTTTTCCATTTGTTTGTTGGTAAGGATTTGCTTTATGATTACATATTTTTAACCCAACGATACCATCTTTTTTATAGGGAAGGTATCAAATACTGCTGAGATTATATTCTTATAAATTATTCTTTTATCGCTGGTGGGTTTTATTTATTGAACAGTCCCAAGCGAATGTTTCGGAACGATTTTTCTTCCTTTCAAAATTATTTTTCTTATAAGAAATGGAGCTTCGCTTATAAGAAATAACATTTTTCTTCCTTTCCAAAAGGCTTTTCTTATAAGAAATGGAACATCGCTTATAAGAGTTAACCTTTTTCTTATAAGAAATGAAGCTCCGCTTATAAGAAATGAGATTTTTCTTCCTTCCAAAAAGGTTTTTCTTATAAGAAATGGAGTTTCTCTTATAAGAGATAACCTTTTTCTTATAAGAAATGAGGTTTCGCTTATAAGAAAAATGCCCGTTCTTCCTTTCAAAAAGAAAAGTATTATTTAGCAAATCATTACTTTTCAGACACTTGCTTAATTTGAACACGTCGAACATGCTGGTCAGTGTAGCGATTGATACAATGTAAGTAGGGTGCAATTTCAGGAAGGAACGCAGGCTAAGCCTTAGCAAATACCGTAGTTTTAGCTTGGTTACTGCCAATGTTTTATAGCTTATTTTGTATAAGCATAATACTCGTCATAAAAAATAGTTTGTTTGTCATGTAAATGTAAACATTAATCATAAAAAAATATTACTTTAATAAAAAACAACATGATAATGTGTTATGATATTTAAGATATTTTATAATTTAGTTTTGTTATCCTAAACAATTTAAATATAATTAATTATGAAATTTACTATTTTGTATGATTTCTCGAAGTTTAGCGACGAGGTATTGGTAATGAGAATCGATTATCTCATTAAATGTTTAACCGGAAACAAGAATTTTGCAAATCCTAATCCAACGCTCGATCAACTTATCGCGTCATTAGAAACTTTCCGGAATGCCATATTGGCAAGTGTTAACGGCACAAAACGCGATACAGCCCTTAAAAACCAATTACGGAAAGATCTGGAACTCTTGGTTCGTACTCTGGGCATGTATGTTCAATCAGTAGGCAATAATGATGAGGCTATTCTTACTTCATCGGGTTTTGAACTTAAAAAGCCCAAGACTTCGATTGGATTATTACCCAAGCCTGAAAATTTTAAAGTTATGGAAGGTCCTTATGCAGCCTCGGCAAAACTTTCGGTGAACTCTATTTATGGTGCCGACGTGTATGTTTATAAGTACGCTATAGCCCCGGTTAATGAGAATACCCCGTGGGAGATTGTTCTGGGTAAGTCGTCGGTAGTGATTAAGGATCTTATTCAGGGTAAAGAATACACGTTTAAAGTGGCTGCCAAAGGGGCGTCCGAGGAACTTATCTTTTCCGAACCGGTAAATAAGTTTATTTCATAAACAATTTCAATACCCCCCGCGATTGACAGGATAAAACGGATGTTTGGGAATTAAACCCAATGAGGATAATTCTTTTATTATCGGTTACCTTATTATGAGGTCACCTGTCCATTCAAATACAACACGGCCGTATCGTAAAAGGTACGGCTTTGTTTGTTTAACCCATTTTATTCGGAAGAATTTTGTTTGAGCACATTCAATTGTAATTTATGGGTTTCCAATAACTCATCTTTTTGTTCGTCGGTAAGCATTGCGAAGATATCTTCAACAGCTTTATAAATATTTTTCAGATACGCTTTCATCTCAGGATTTGCTTCACTAATATCAGGGTTGCCCTTCATTAAATCGATAATGCGCATATACATGCATAGCAACGAAATCTGTTCTTCGGTAAGGATGCTTTTCACGGTAGTTAGTTTTTAACGTAAATATAATTTACTTTTTATACGAAATGCATCAAATAGCGCAAATATCATACTGATGACAAAATTATTTCAGGGTTTGGCTCCATCGATTGAACAGGCCCTTATCTTCGCATGAACAATTATTTCAATTTGCCGTTATCTTTACATTATGAATGCTAATAAAACGATAAATCACAGGGAAGTTCACGAGCGAAAAACGCGGCTGGTTGTTGTTTTAACTGCCGTAACCATGGTTGTAGAGATTGGGTTTGGGTATTATACCAATTCCATGGCTTTGTTAGCCGATGGGTGGCACATGTCATCGCATGCATTTGCCCTGGGCCTTACGTGGATTGCCTATGTGGTTGCGCGTAAATATTCCGATACCGATAAACAATCTTTTAACCAGGATAAGCTGCTTGCCTTATCGGGACTTACGAGTGCCATTGTCCTTCTTTTGGTGGCAGCTATGATGGCTGTTGAATCGATAAGCCGATTGATAAATCCTGTAACAATAAAATTTGGAGAAGCCATCTTTGTGGCTGTAATCGGACTTTTGGTGAATGTATTGAGTGCTGTTTTGCTACATCACGACCATCATCATGGAGATCAGAATATTCGTGCAGCTTACCTTCACGTACTGGCCGACGGGCTGACCAGTGTTACGGCCATAATCGCCCTTCTGGCGGGTATGTACTTTCGCCTTTATGCTTTCGATGCTTTTAGCGGAATAATAAGCTCGGTAATTATCACTAAATGGTCTGTCGATCTGATACGCGATTCGGGAAAGGTTTTGATCGATTTTAAAAGCAACGGGGAAAAGAATTAATTCCTATTTCCTTCAGGGCAGACACATTTAAAAATACTAAAGGCTGACAGTTTATACGTTTATTCAACCGAAGTCTGCAAGACGAGCTCATGAGTGCTTGCTCGAATAAACAATCCACAGTCATTATATGGAATTATTGTTTTATCCTTCGTATGCTCTGAATTAAAATTCGTCATAAATTTAATGTTCAAGGCAGCCGAAGGCTTAAACTAAAAAACCAATAATGGCTGCAAGCTGTTGAATGAAGCCGATAGGCGGAATGAGTTCTTGCAATCAGAGTTTTTGGTGACTTTTTTCGACAAAAAAGTCACCAGACATTAAATAATTACAGCGTGTGAGTTTAGATGCGTTTACCCTGTTATTTCGCTTGTTTCAAAATCCAGTTTGTCACTTCCGCTAAAGCCATGGGCGAAAAAGTTTGTTCAATCGTCGCATATTCGGCAGGCAACCCCGTCTTGCATTCCTGGAATAAATGATTTAACCCCGGAAATTCTTTTAAGGTAACTTTTTGGTTTCCGCCTTTATTAAGGGCCGATTTAATGGCTTCGAGGTTTATTTTGGGTGGTACTTGCAAATCTTTTTCGCCATTAACCGCCAATACCGGACATTTTACCTTTTCAAGGGCAGTGCTGGGATCGTATTTTAAGAAATATTGCAACCATGGACTGGTCAGCTGATCGATCTGGGCGTTTATAATGGTTTCATTATTGCTTAGTGCTGCCGTTTTTTCGGAATCAGGAATTGATTTCAGGGCTTGTTTAAGGTATGCTCTGAGATCATCTTTTAAGGTTTCCGTATTAACCGACCTGGCAACAATCTCAAAAGCTCCTTTGTTGATCTTTCGTATGTTCTGAAGGTCCTGATCTTTCATTCCACTTGCTTTACCAATCAAATCCTGCTGCAATAACAACAGCTCTTCGCCGGGGATTCCGGTTCCGGCCAGTAACACAATAAAACTTACGCTTTTGTTTTTAGCGGCAACCATGGGGGCAATCACACCACCTTCGCTATGACCAATCAATCCAATCTTCTTTTTGTTGATTTCTTTGCGGGATTGCAGATAGTTTATGGCCGATTCAACATCTATTGCAAAATCAGCCGTTGTTGCTGTTTTAAAATCTCCTTTGGATGCAGCAATACCCCGATCGTCAAAACGTAAAACAGCAATTCCTTTTCGGGTTAAATAATCGGCCAAAACCAAAAATGGTTTATGACCAAACAGTTCTTCGTCCCTGTTTTGAGGCCCGCTCCCGGTTATTAAAACAACTGCGGGAAAGTTTCCGTCCTTTTGGGGCAAGGTAAGCGTGCCTGCCAAAACCAGTTTATCTTTTTTGTTTTCGAAAGAAACGTCTTCCGAATAATACGGATAAGGTTTTACCGGTTCCTGCGGCCTTATCATTTTTTCTTTTTCTGAAATCTTTCGGGAAAGGTTCATCGGAAATGATAATCCCGCTTGATTAAAATCGCCAACGATATTCTCCGTATTGTTTAATTTTCCCTTGTATTCGACTTTCAGGTTGGAGATTTCTATTTTTAAAACGGAATCTGCAAAACTGGTTGTAGTTACCGGAATTCCGTTAGCTCCCTGGTCGGGACTGTCCATGGTAGAATTATACCCGTTATCTGTTTTAGTGATGTGGAACACCACCCTTAATTGCATTCCCTGAAACTTCAGAATTCCGTTCCATTGCCCGGTAATATCCTGCCCATGTATGGTTAATGATGTCCAAACAAAAAGAAAAAGTAAGGTTATTGTTTTCATTGGAATATAATTTAATGTTTGTTCGATGTAAAAAATTTCAATATTCTTCTTTCTCCTTAATGAGAAAGAAACAAAGAATCAAGAAAACAGGACGCTATACGGAGCTTCGAAGCTTACATATATCCACGATTGTACGTCCCATTTTCGCGCCCGCTCTGAAAAATCGCAGCTTATCTAATTTATAATTCATAAATCAATCATAACTATTAATACTTTGGCTTAGGTCAAACTTGCGTTACTTTAGTTGATTAATCATTTTATATTTTAATACTTCAGCTACAACACATAAAGCTAAACAAAAAAACCAGTCAGACATTGGCCAACTGGTTTTTTATGTGCATTCCGTTTTAAAATTTAAACGAAATATCGTTTTACGGTTTTGGTAAAAGGTCTTTGGTTTTCAATTTAGATGGTAAAAATATTCCGATTACACCGTTAATACCAATGCTCATTACAATGTTAAAAAAGAAGGCCAGGAAACCCGACAATAATAACGCGCCGCATAATCCGGCAAGTATCATGTAGGTGTTAAATTCCCCGTTTAGGTATAATGACCGGCGCAGCATTCCGTTTAACCCGGCAATACCCATGAATGCTCCCATTCCGATTCCTCCAATAAGCTGTGCCCAAAAGTGAAACGTAGCAAGTTTTTGGCTATAAAGCTTAGCTCCGTTGGTAAGTATCGGGAAAAGAAAATAGATTGCCGCATAAAGCGTCATAGCTAGTCCCACCAAAATGGCCACATGAACATGCGGGCCGATAACCCATTGGGTGTTGTGCAATATCCGGTTTAAACCGATGTCGGCCTGCATGATTCCTGCCGGAACAGCCAAAGCAAAACCGGTAAGTCCGCCAAGCAAAAACTTTAACGGATTGGTCATTTTTAACGGACGGGCACTCCATAAGGTATAAAGCGTAATGAAAAAGGCGAGTCCCTGGGTTATTAATTCAAAAGCAGTAACCATTTCGCCGGAAACAACTTTCAGGATTCCGGGTTGCGCCTGGTCGGACAATAGATGATGCGACCAAACCGTCCACGACACCACCAGTTCTACAAGCAGGGCGATACGTGCAATGTTTTCCATGTAAAGTTTCTTTCCGGTAATGAGTGTGGCCAATAAATACCACGTTCCGGCAACAAAAATCAAAACCAATCCATCAGCAACAAGATCGAGGCCCCACCAAAACCAGTTTTTATACAAAAGGGCATCAATAGCAGTCGATTTAAGGTTGTAACCCAAAAGAGCTGCCACCATATAAATCAATATCAGCACACCGGTAAACAAGATAATGGCCGAATTAAAGGCAACATCAACGGTGCCTTGCGTAATTGCAGCCACCGGCAACGATACAATTTGTTCTTTCTTCTTCCGTCGAAATAAATTTCCGAAAGCAATAATCCCTAACGCCGACTTTAACAATTCGCCACTGGGTTGTTTTTCCCAGCCTTCGGGTGTATAGGTGAGTGTTTTAAAGATATTAATCACAAAAAACACAGTCCCCAGCATCACCAGAGCTATCCCCAGAATAAAGAACGTACCTCCAATCACGCTAAACTGACTAAAATCGGCCGGAAGGGGCCAATACAAAGTATATAAGGGAGCATAATGAGTTATGAAACCAGAAGTCCAGAAAACCAATGTACCAATGGCGATAAGTCCCATCGTCCAGTTTCCGAGTTTGATACTCCAGAGAGGCTTTTTCATTAAATAGGGAACCAGGAACAGGAAAGCGCCAAAGACAATGGAATAGGTAGAGCCAAAGATTCCTACCAGCGGATGGGCAGTCATGATAGCAAAAAACTGTTTGGTTGGTATTTCCGGAATAGGCTTAATCTCATAAATACGCATAAGCATTCCTTCAATTACAGCAAAGGCATAATAGACAAGGCCTACCACAACAAAACGCAGGGTAAGTTTTTGCATCGGAGTAAGTGTATGTGGTTTAAACAACCCTTCTTCTCCGTGTATAAGCGTTTGGAAAAAGTTCATATTGGTTGATTGTTTGGATTAATACTTGAGGTTGATTATTTCGCAGAAGTTGAGTCGCAGCTTACAATAACAGCATCTTTTACGATCATGTCCACACCTTTGGGACCGGAATATTCTGTGGAGCGGATATAGTAAACACCGCTTTTGTCAAATTGCCAAAGAATATCGTTCATGTGACCTGGTATAACCTGCATCTGAAATACCATTGAATTATCTTGTCGGAACAGGCCAAACCCATAAGTTAGATCGTTGGACGTTACTTTGAAAAGTGCTTTTTCATGACATCCGATAAACATTTTTCCTTCAGGCAAGATGAAGCGGTGTTTTTCAACCGTGATGTTAAATACCTTGTCGGGATGAATCGTTGCCCGGTTCATGTCGATGGGAGCCCAGGGAATGGTGTTGTAAGTAATAATGTGAAGCGACACCCCCAGCACAATCAAAAACGTTACAAACGAATAAAACAGCGTATTTTTAACAACACTGTCTTTTCCTTTTCGGGTGATTTTGTAAGCGAACCACCCCATTAGCGATAAAATTGCCAAACAATACAATGTATAGGCCAGTGTTTGCCCATACAACACAGTAGTTGAATCTACCATAATTCCAGGTTTTAAGTTAAACAATGATTATCTGATAGCCTTTAAACTAAAGATAATTAAAGTTTTATAAACCTAATAACCGAAACCCGATTTTAAGACTAATTTTTGAAACAATACCAATAAATTAAACGGAATATACCCTCCCCTTGCCTCTTCATTTCAGGGATGAGAATTGATTAGACCTCGGGGGGCGAAAAAACTTAATTCAACGACAATAAATCGTAAATCATTTCCTGTCCTGTTTACCGAAAGGAAAAAACACGTTAAGATATGGAGAACGGGAAATGCCTCCGGGATTGATTCCGGGTTTACCTTCCGGCACCGGAACGCCAAGCTTTTTAAAATATTCGTCCCAAACAGGAAAAAGCGTTTTTGATTTTGGCGATTTATACGTCATTGGAGCTAAGGGAAAGATGGATTTATTGCCGTTAGCCCGCATAAAGGCGAAGTAAACCAGCTCCGAACAATAATAAGCATCATTATTGATAAGGAAATAATCGTCATACGGTTTGCCTCGAAGTTTGAGGGCTTCGGTGATTGCCCGATTAATGAGCTTTTGATAACGTGATTTTAACCGTCCAACGGCAACTTTAGGTTTTCCGTCTTTGTCAAGGCTTCGTTGCAGAAAGGAAGGCAACGGAGTTATGGAAACACCTCTGGAAATAGCTTCGATAACCTTTACGGTATCGTTCTGAACCAATACCATTCCCACGTGCGAAAACTTTGCACCGCGATAGCCCTGCGTTACTTCTTCGATAGCATCGCACATCGGGCCGCAATCCAAATCCTGAAACAACAAATCGCCGTTACGAAGTTCAAAAGGTTTCTCCGAAAGGTTTTGTGCCACGCTTGTTGTTATGGCAATAATCAGTAGAAGGATTGTCCCTGAAATTTTTTTCATCATTTAACAACTATATAAAAAACAGGCCGCAAAGAACATAATTTATTCATTGCGGCCTGACATCTTTACGTTCTATCTTTTATCCCATTATTTTCCGAAAACCTTTTTCAGCAAATCGGAAGTACGGGCAGCAGGGTCCTGACGGATTTTTCCTTCTTCCTGAGCTATCATCACAAACAAACCATCAATGGCTTTGCCGGTAACATATTCGGTAAGGTTAGGATTAACCTTCTTTACCAAAGGAATTTTATTGTATAGATTAATTAAATCGCTCCAATAACGGGTTGCACTTACCTTGTCGAGCGAAGCTTTAATGTTGGGCTGAAACTTCGTATTAAGCTCGGCCGAGGTATTTGTTTTAAGATATTGCGTTGCAGCATCGTTCTGACCTTTAACAATGTTTACGGCATCTTTTACCGACATGTTTTTTACGGCAGTCACAAAGATAGGAGCGGCATCTTTGGCTGCATCTTCAGCTGCACGGTTTATCGATAAAATCGTTTGATCGACTTTATTACCAAAACCCATTGCCCGAAGCTTGGTTTCAACGTTTTTGGCGTCTTCGGGGAAAGGAATCCTTATTTTGGGATTTCCCATAAAACCGTCGGTTACAGACGCAACTTTTACGCTTTCGTTGGTGCCTTTTATCAGAGCTTCTTTGATACCGTTTGCAGCATCGGTTTCACTTAACCCTTTGCTTTGAACTGTTTTCACCAGTTTCTGGGCATTCTTTAATAACTGCGCATTTACGCTTACACTACAAGCAATACCTACCATTACGGCAGCTAAAAAGGTAATTTTTTTCATCAGTACTATTTTATTTTTTAGATAGACACAAACCATGCCATTTCGAGGATGCCAATTTAAGATTTATGGTGCAGAAATCTATCGGTAATAATTATTCCATGTCGTTTAATTTGAAAATTAATTCGACTCCGGAGAAGCCGATTATTTTCAAAAAAAGAAAACGCCCGACAAACATCGTTCGCCAGGCGCTTTAAAAAAACGTTTAATCAATTATAGTTACGAAAGATTTAATAATTTTCTTCGCGAACCTGCATAAAGGCTTTTGGGTGAAGACATGCCGGGCAGTTTTCTAAGGCTTTTTCCGATTCGTAAACATAGCCACAGTTGAGGCATTTCCACCAAACTTTGCCGTCTTTCATAAATACCTTGTCTTCCGAGATATTTTGTAAGAGTTTAAGATAGCGGCGTTCGTGTTCAGCTTCTACTTTCGAAATCATTTTAAAAGCAGTGGCAATCTGCGGGAAACCTTCTTCCTGGGCAATCTGTGCAAATTCCGGATAAAGGCTGGTCCATTCTTCATTTTCACCTTCGGCGGCAGCTTTCAGGTTTTCTTTGGTGGTGCCAATGATACCGGCAGGATACGTTGCGGTGATTTCAACGGGGCCGCCTTCGAGGAATTTGAAGAAACGTTTGGCATGTTCCTTTTCCTGGTTGGCTGTTTCCTGAAAGATAGCGGCAATTTGTTCATAGCCTTCGTTTTTGGCAACTTTGGCAAAGAATTCGTAACGGTTACGGGCTTGCGATTCTCCTGCAAAAGCTTTCAGCAGGTTTTGTTCGGTTTTGGTTCCTTTTAAACTTTTTTCCATTTGATTAATTTTAAGTGATTTATTGTTTGGATTTATTATTCTTTCAGTGCAAAATCGGATTTATCGGCACCGCAAACGGGACATTTCCAGTCGTCGGGCAAAGCCTCAAAGGGAGTACCGGGAGGAATTCCCGAATCCGGGTCTCCTTCTTTGGGATCGTAGATGTGTCCGCAGGCGGTACAGTAATATTGGGGCAAAGACGGGGTTTCTTCCGGGTTATCAGGCATTTCGGAAGCAACGTAGGTTGGTGCATTTTTAGGGGCTTTGCCTTTTTTAACATCGCGATAGTAGGCGTATGTAAGTGGTTCGTCGGTATTACCCGTCAGTTCACTATCGATAACACTGCCAATAAATAATAAGTGCGTTCCTACATCGTACGTTTCAACCACTTCGCAATCGAACCACGCAAGAGTATCGTCGAGCAACACGGGAGCTCCGGTTTGTGCAGTCTTATAATTAAACGAATCGAACTTATCGACATCTTTTCCCGATTTATACCCAAACGTTCCAATGATATCCGGACGGGCTTCCCTGGAAAGTATCGAAACTGCAAATACATTGCTTTGTTTAATTATCTCCGAGGTATAATTGTCCTTGCTACAAGCAATGGCAAACTGAGGAGGTTTGGACGTTACCTGAAAAACGGTATTGGAAATATACCCGTTTAGTTTATCGCCCAATTTGGAACTAACCACATAAAGTCCGTACGAAATCTTAAAGAAAGTTTCGATGCTAATCATAAGTTAAACGTTTAATGACTGTTTGGAATGTGCCTGCCCACTATTTGCAGTTTAATATCTTCAATTTTAAAGTTCGGGATTTTTTTCTCGTTAAAATACTGTTCTATCAAATTATTCAGATCATCATCGTAATAATCTTCAATATTATCTGAATCAGCAAAGTAGATATGATGATGTTTATCCGTATAGCCATCGTACCGCATAACATTATTCTCAGTCACAATCTTCTGAATCATCGACTTTTCGACAAACGTTTCGAGGGTTTTATATACCGTACCAACCGCTATATTGGGATGGTTCTGCCGAATATACTCGATGATATTATCAGCCGTAGGATGCGTACGCAAGTCAAACAAAGCTTCAAGCACAGCCACACGTTGCGGAGTTACCTTTAACCCGTTATGCATCAACTTGTCCCGTATTTCGATATCGTTTGCCATCTTATTACTTTAAATGAGAATCATTCCTAAATAAGAATACATCAAATCTATAAATATTCAGGTCTTTTGTCAAGACATGATTACAAATCCGTTTCAATTTAGACTTAATTTAAATAGTATTTTGAATTAAAATATTAAATATAACCATATTAGCAATTACAACAAATAGCAACTTATTGTAATTGATGCGCTGGCTTGCGGAAGATACTTTTGCTCAGGTAAGATTAAAAGTAAAACCATCGAACTAAGAATATGAACAGAATAAGTAAATGGATGATTGTGGCAGGCTTTGCGATAAGCCCCATCATCCGGTTACAGGCGCAGGAAATGCAACAGGAAGCCCCGATTACTTTTAACGCTGGTTTTGTGGGCGATTACATCAATAATTTTTCGGGAGGAATACGCCAGGGCAATACCAGCCTTGGATTGATAAATCTTTCGGCAGAACTGAATACCGATAAAGCAGGCCTATGGAAAAACGGAAAATTTGTAGTTCATAGTCACAATGTTGTGGGCAATCACCCTTCGGAAAACCTTATTGGCGACGTGCAGGTGGCTTCGAATATCGACGGATATACCAACCGTTTTCTGTACGAATTTTATTATAAACATACCCTTGGAAAGTTATCGGTGCTTGGCGGATTTCATAACCTCAACGAAGCTTTTTATGCCAGCTCGTTTGCCGGACTTTTCGTAAACAGTTCGTTCGGAATATCGCCCAGTCTTTCGCTCAACAATGCCATCTCAATTTTTCCGACCTCAACATTGGGAGGAATTGTACGATACGATGACGAAAACTTCTCGCTGCTCACCGGTTTTTATAATTACAACCACCTGTTTGCTTCGGAGGAAAGTTTCCGGTTGAAAAACCATCTGTTTAACAAAGGTTTTTACTCGCTTGCCGAGGCACAGTTTAGGGTTCCGACCGGTAACGTTACCGGTGAGTATAAATTAGGGGCCAGTTATAGAAGATGTAACGATACTCATCCTGAACCTACCGCAGATTGTGCCTCGCGAAATAATTACAGCGTTTATTTCCTGGCCGACCAGCCACTTTTAAAAAACAAATCGGGCAGAGACGTTGGGGTGTTTGTCCAAACTGGTTTTAGTCCCCGAAAAGATAATGCTAACCCGCTATACGTGGCCGGAGGACTCAGACTGAAAGGTTTTTTAACCCATGGAAAAGAAGATGTTCTGGGGCTGGCTTTCGCCTCTGCACGACTTAACCAGTTTTCGGAATCGAACCTTAATTTCGAATATCTGGGAAACGAATCGATTGTAGAGCTTACTCTCAAGCTGCCGGTTCATCCTAAAATCAATATACAACCCGATTTTCAATACATTATTAATCCGTCGGGAGGACCAGCATTATCAAACGCATTCGTAAGCATCATCCGCACAGAAATAAACTTTTAATAAATCCTGACGTTAAATGAACAAACTGGTTCGAAATAAATTAAAAGAACACATAAATATGGATACCAAAAAATTATACAGAGCGGCATTTGGGTTGGCACTTTTCACCATCTTCTACAATGTGGCCGAAGGATTGTTTGCCACCTACCTTGGCTTTGAAGATGACAGCCTGGCGTTGTTCGGGTTTGGCGTGGACAGCTTTATTGAAGTAATATCGGGCCTTGGCATTGCCCACATGATCTTTCGTATTAAACTCAATCCCGACAGCAAACGCGACAACTTTGAGCGCACTGCCCTGAAAATAACCGGTGTTTCGTTCTATATACTTGTGGTTGGACTTGTTATTTCCAGTCTTTATAATATAAAAACCGGGCATAACCCGAAAACAACCATTTGGGGTGTAGTAATATCGTTGATTTCCATTGCTTTTATGTGGGCCTTGATTTACGGAAAAACCAAAGTCGGGAAAAAGCTTAATTCCGCAGCCATCCTTGCCGACGCCGAATGCTCCAGGGTTTGCGTATACATGTCGGTGATATTGTTAATATCGAGCGGACTTTATGAGTTGACCCATATTCCATACCTCGATGTAGCCGGAACCTTGGGACTAGCCTACTTCTCTTTTCGCGAAGGCCGCGAATGTTTCGAAAAAGCCGGAGGAGAAATGAGTTGTTCTTGCGGATGTCATTAATAGAACCAAGATTGAACTTTTGAACCATTGAACCCAGAATATTGCATCTGTAACTTGCAACCTGCATCACAATTGATTTAAAATAAATACATGAAACTTTCAGAACTAAAAAATGGCCAGAAGGCCTATATATCAAAGATTAACGGAACAGGTGCGTTTCGGCAGCGGATTATCGAAATGGGCTTTATCGAAGGAAAAGCGATTGAAGCCATCAAACGCGCACCGCTTAACGATCCGGCAGAGTTTAACATCATGGGTTATAATGTTTCCATTCGCAAAAACGATGCAGCCCTGATTGAGGTAATGGAAGAGCAGCCGCGGCACTTTTTCTCGGGCGAAATGCACACCACGATAAACCATGCACAAGCGGACGAGAGCATTACCAACACCGAACGAAAAGGCATAAACATAGCCTTGGTAGGAAATCCCAACTGCGGGAAAACAACGATCTTCAACTTCGCCTCCAATTCGCGTGAACGGGTGGCCAACTATACCGGAGTTACCGTTTCGGCTAAGGAAGCTTCGTTTACTATCGATAACCAGGAAATCAATATTGTGGATTTGCCGGGTACGTATTCCCTTTCGTCTTATACACCCGAAGAAATTTATGTAATAGACTATCTCTCTTCGCAAAAGCCCGACGTGGTGGTAAACGTAATCGACTCCTCCAACATGGAGCGAAACCTTTACCTCTCCACACAGCTCATCGACATGGGATTGAAAGTTGTGGTCGCCCTCAACATGTTCGACGAGCTCACCACCAATGGCGATAAACTGGACCACAAAGCGCTGGGCAAAATGCTCGGAATACCCGTCATTCCTACCATTGGTACTAAAGGCAAAGGCATCGCCGACCTGATGAATACCATCGTATCCGTTCATAACGGAGATACCAATAGTGGACGGCGCATCCAGCTCAGTTATGGAACCGACATCGATAAAGCTATCGACGATGTTCAGGCGCATCTTGATACTGCAAAATGCGAATCACTCTTTCCGGGAATTTCGCAGCGGTTTGTTGCCCTGAAACTCATCGAAAACGATAAATTCATTAAGCAGGCCATTGAAAAAGACAGCAATAATAAAGAAGTGCTGAACTTAGCCCATGACAAGAAACTTCATCTGGAAAAGCTTTACAAAAAAGATGCAGCAACCTTGATGGCCGACTTCCGCTATGGTTTTGTGGCCGGGGCTTTGCGCGAAACCTATAAGGCCGGAACACGCAAACGCCTTGAGCTTACGCAAAAAGCCGACTCGCTGCTTACCCACAAAATACTGGGGCTTCCGGTATTCTTTGCCCTCATTTGGCTAACTTTTTATAGCACATTTAAAGTAGGCGAATATCCGGTTTCGTGGATTGAAGCGTTACTTGGTTATATAACCTCCGGCGTAGAAAAGCTTCTGCCCACAGGCATTGTCCACGATTTGGTTGTCGACGGCATCATTGGCGGAGTTGGCGGGGTCATCGTCTTTTTGCCAAGCATCATGATTTTGTTCTTTTTCATCTCGATGATGGAAGACACTGGCTACATGGCCCGCACGGCATTTCTGATGGACAAAGCCATGCACAAGTTCGGGCTTCACGGCAAATCGTTTATCCCACTGCTCATGGGCTTTGGGTGTAACGTTCCGGCGGTGATGGCAACGCGTACCATCGAAAGTAAACGCGACCGCCTGCTTACCATGCTGGTAATCCCGTTTATGTCGTGCAGCGCCCGATTGCCGGTTTATGTACTATTTATCAGCGCGTTCTTCCCGGTTTACAAAAGCGGAATATTGTTTGGCATCTACCTCATTGGCATATTGGCAGCATTTTTAACAGCCGTAATCTTCAGCAAAACGGTTTTCAAGAAAGCTGAGTCGCCTTTTGTGATGGAGCTTCCCCCCTATCGTATGCCAACGTTCCGCGCTATTTTTAAACATACCTGGTTTAAATCCGCATTCTTTTTAAAGAAGATGGGAACCATTATACTGCTGGCGTCCATCGTAGTTTGGATGCTGGGATATTTCCCGCGTAACCAGAAGATTTCGGACGATTACAACCACCGTATCGAACTCTCGGCAAAGGAATATGATGCTAAAATCAACAAGGCTACCGATGCCAGAGTAAAAGAATCGCTTGTCAGCGAAAAGAAATCGATCCTTGCCGGACTGGAAGTACAAAAAGAAGGCGCCAACCTCGAGCAGTCGTATATCAGCCGCGTTGGTAAGACCATTGAACCCGCCTTTGCACCGCTTGGCTTCGACTGGCGGATGACAGTAAGCATCCTCACGGGCGTAATGGCCAAGGAAATCGTGGTAAGCTCGATGGGTGTTATCTATAAAGCTGATAATAAAGCCGATGAAACCAGCCATTCGCTCATTGCAAAACTTCGTGAGCAGAAACAGAAAACCGGCACTCCGCTATATGTTTACTTCGGATTTTTGGTGTTTGTTCTGCTTTATTTCCCGTGTATTGGCACATTGACGGCCATCCACAAGGAAACCGGAAGCGTAAGCAGGGTTCTGTTTAACACGTTTTACACTACGGGCGTGGCTTGGATTGTGGCCTTTGCTATTTTTCAGATAGGAAATCTTCTGGGATAGTCAAACAAATTTGTAAAAAATAGGTTAACATAGGTTAGGTCTCTAAAACCAGTAAATCATTCCGGCAAAGGTCGGAGTGACTACGGTTGGGGAATATAACACAAAAACAAATTGATTCATGACACTGATAAAACCCGAAATGAAGATGGCCGATGTTATTCACATGAATTTCATGCTGCTGCCTGTTATTAACCGTTTTGACATAAACCTCGGCTTTGGCGATAAATCCATCTTTGATTTGTGCCTCGAAAAAAAAATTGACACCGATTTCTTCCTCGAAATAATAAACACGTTTAACGACGAAGAATATTTCCCGGAGAAAAAGCTGCGCACGTTCGATGTATCCCTGCTTCTGCAATATCTTCAGAAAACGCACCGTTATTACCTCACGTTCCAGATACCAACAATTGAGCATCTGATAGACAATCTGCTGAAATCGTGCACTTCGAGCTGCGAGAACCTTCACCTCATAAGCAGTTTCTTTGGCGATTACAAAACCGAGCTCACCAAACACATCGGTCGCGAGGAAAAAACCGTCTTCCCATATATAAGTCGTGTAGGACAGCTTTATAAGGAAAAGGACAGCGTTGGGTATCTGGCCCTTTCGCAACAATACTCGATGAAACGTTTTACCCGCGAGCACGACAATATCGACGAAAAGCTATTCGACCTCAAAAACATACTGATAAAATACATTTCGTTGCCTTACGACAGTAATCTCTGCAATGCCGTTGTTTTTGAGCTTTTCAGACTCGAAAAGGACATTAAAGACCACTCGCGCATTGAAGATAAAATACTAAAGCCGGTGGTTGCCGAAATGGAAAACGCTTTAAAAATGTAGCGATGCCTTCCGTTAAAGCCGTCATATTATATCCCAATTACCTGATTATGTTAGGGCTTAAAACCCTGCTGAAAGATTTGTTTTCTGTAAATGTAATTTTTGCCTCTGCCGAACTTGATAAATCGGGCGAGGAAACCTTGTCTGACGGCGAGTTCGATCTATGCTTTATTAGTAAAGAATGGTTTGAAGCCCAGGGTAAACGTCTTAAAAAAAAATTGACACCAAAATCTGTTTTGCTAATTGAAACTAAATCTGTTACCGAAAGAACGGAAAATACCTTGCAAATAGACCTGTCTTCCGAAGAAATTTTGGCAGCCATCCGCGAAAACTTAGCGACGTTATCTCCCCAAAATTCAAATTCATCTGGTCCGGGACTTTCCGAGCGCGAAATAGAGGTGCTGAAACTCGTTACCAAAGGTCACCTGAACAAGGAAATTGCCGACATACTCAATATCAGCATCCATACGGTGATAGCCCATCGCCGCAACATCACCTCGCGTCTGGGCATCAAAACCGTCTCCGGTCTCACGGTTTACGCCATCCTTAACGGAATTACCTCGTCCGGGTTGCATCGTTAGTTAAGCAAAATTAAAAAGCAGGCTTGGTTTACGCCCAAAGCAAGCTTACTTTTCGTAAATACCAAGCTTGCTTTGGGATAAAACCAAGCTTACTTTCACCATAAGTCATTCAATCCGCACAACTATTCTCAAAAAATATCCTTCCGTCGGTAAAATAGATACATCCGTCTATTGTTTTTGATTTACGCAGAGAGTCTTCTCAACTTTGTGTCAAATTTAAAAGCAATGAAGAAGACAAACATTACTATGGCGCTAATTCTTTTACTGGCACTGAAGTTTGGGCCGGTAAATGCGCAGCAAACTCCGGCAGACAGCGCCTGGAGCCTGCAAAAGTGCATTCAGTATGCGCTGAAAGAAAACATCTCGGTACGGAAATCGGGACTTGTTACCGAAACCAACCAGGTTAATGCCGATCAGGCCAAGGCTTTGCGCTACCCGTCGGTAAACGCCTCGATTGGGCAGAATTTTGGTTGGAGCCGTTCATTTTCAGCAGGAGGTTTTGGAAGTTATTCAAACTCCAACAACACCAACTATGCCGTAAATTCCAGCGTTACCCTGTATAACGGCAACCGCATTCAGAATAATATGAAGCAGACTGATTTAATGTATCAGGCCGGGCAATACGATACGGAAACAACCAAAGAAAACATCAGCCTGAATATTTTAAACGCATACCTGCAAGTGCTTTATGCCGAGGAAGCGGTAAAAAATGCCGAAAAACAGATTGTATCAACCACCGAACAATTGCGGCTTGCCGATGAACGCTTGCAGCTCGGAGCAATTTCCAAATCCGATTACCTGACGGTTAAGTCAGAGCTGGCTTCGGAAAAACAAACGCTGGCAAATGCCCAAAGCACACTGGCTATCGACAAGGTTGCACTAATGCAGCTGATGGATTTGCCGGTAACATCCTCTTTTTCCATCGTTCATCCCGATTTTGGAACATCGATAAACAAAAACCAGCAGCCTGTTGCCGACGAAGTTTATAAGAAAGCTCTTGGCATCAAGCCTCAGGTTAAAAGTGCCGAACTTAATCAACAGATTGCCGCTCTAAACGTGGAAATGGCCAAAGGCTCGCAGATGCCGCTTGTATCTCTTTCCGGCGGACTTAGTACGGGCTATTCGAATGCTTACACCGGCATTGGCTACGGTTCGCAGGTTGGCAACCGTATTACACCTACACTCGGATTATCGGTATCTATCCCCATTTATCAGAATAAAGAACTGCGGTCGAAGATTTCCATTGCACAGATTGGCACAAAAACCGCAGAGCTGAGTACCCTCGACACCCGGAACCAACTGCGAAAATCCATCGAACAAGCCTGTGTTGATGTTACCTCTGCTGAACAACAGTTCGAAGCCAGTCTTGACGGTTTTGATGCCGCTACCGAATCATACAATGTCGCCGACGAAAAGCTAAAACAAGGTGTAATCAATTCGGTAGATTTCCTTATCCAGAAAACCAGCCTGATAACTGCCGAAAGCAAGCTTCTTCAGGCAAAATACAACTTAATATTCAGCTATAAAACGCTCGATTTTTATACCGGCGCTTCCCTAACCTTATAATTCGGAAAAATTTAAAAAAGAATATCATGGAAAAGAAAAAGAAATTCATAATCTGGGGCACAGTGGTAGCCATCGCCTTAATTGGCTCGATAACCATGTGTAGCTCACTGAAGAAAAAACAGCCCGCTATCAGCTTCGAAACTGCAAAAGCAACCACCGGAACCATCAGCAATGTAGTTACAGCCACCGGAACCATTGCAGCCATTAAAACGGTTGCCGTGGGTACGCAGGTGTCGGGTATCATCAACAAAATTTATGTCGATTACAATTCGTATGTTAAAAAAGGGCAGTTGCTTGCCGAGATTGACCGTGCCCCGCTACAGTTGAGCCTCGAAAATGCACAGGCTACCTATAATCAAGCTACGGCAGAACTTACTTATCAGACTTCGAATTATAACCGTATTAAAGCACTGTTCGACAAAAGCCTGATTGCCCAAACCGATTACGACCAGGCTTTATATAATTACCAAAATGCCCAAGCTACCGTAAAATCGGCCAAAGCAAATCTGGATAAGGCCAAGGTAAACCTCGATTATGCCACTATTGTTTCGCCTATCGACGGGGTTGTGCTTAGCCGTGCCGTAGATGAAGGACAAACCGTAGCCGCCAGTTTCAGCACGCCTACCATGTTCACCATTGCCAACGACCTTACCCAAATGCAGGTTGAAGCCAATATTGACGAAGCCGACATCGGACAAGTAAGAAACAACCAGAAAGTTAACTTTACTGTTGATGCCTTTCCCGATATGAAATTTGATGGAACGGTAACCCAAATTCGGTTGAGTTCCACAACTACCAATAATGTGGTTACTTATAAGGTGATTATCAATGCACCAAATCCCGATAAGATACTAATGCCGGGAATGACTGCCAATATTTCCATCGAAGTGGACAAAGCCGAAAACGTGCTAACCGTTCCGATGAAAGCACTCCGTTTCCATCCCGATAACGAAGCCCTGCAAACCTATTTCAACAGTTTGCCTGAAAAAGACCGCCCAAGCGATAGCACAAAAACTATCAAAACAACCCCGGATGTTGATGTTTCGGCCAATGCTGCTGTTTCAAAAAAAGAGAAAAAGCCATCCTCGGTTTGGGTAAAAAAGGGAAAATCGGTTTACGCTGTACCTGTTGAAGTAGGAATTAACGACGGTATCAGTTCTGAAATTAAATCGGGGCTTAAAGACGGCGAGGAAGTTATCATTTCGATGACCACCTCGGCTCAGGCAGCCAAACAACAAAATGCAACGGCCAGCAGTCCATTTATGCCCAAACGGCCGGGAAGTTCCTCAAAAGCCAAAACCGGAAAGTGATGAAAAAGACAATCATCGAAGTAAAAAATCTTCGGAAAGAATTTCACGTGGGCGAGGTTACTGTTAGAGCCCTGCGTGGAATAAACATGGAAATCCGGGAAGGCGACTTTGTAGCCATCATGGGGACCAGTGGCTCCGGAAAATCGACTATGTTAAACATCCTGGGTTGCCTGGATAAACCTACCTCGGGCGATTATCTCCTCGACGGGCTCTCAGTGGCTTCGCTCAACAAAAACGAGCTTGCTGCTCTCCGTAACAATAAACTGGGCTTTGTATTTCAGTCGTATAACCTGTTGCCCCGCACTACGGCACTCGAAAACGTAGAACTACCCTTGTTTTATAATTCGAAGATAAAGGCGAAGGAACGCAAGGAAATAGCACTCAACGCGCTCGAAGCCGTAGGGCTTGCCGACCGTATGCACCACACGCCCAACCAACTTTCGGGCGGACAGCAACAACGCGTTGCCATTGCCCGCTCGCTGGTAAACGACCCGGTAGTAATTTTTGCCGACGAAGCCACCGGAAACCTCGACACTCGAACTTCCTATGAAGTTATGTCCTTATTTCAGGAGCTTAATGCAAAGGGTAAAACCATTGTTTTTGTAACGCACGAACCGGATATTGCCCGTTTTACCACACGTAACGTCATTTTCCGTGATGGACATATTATCCGCGAAGGGGATGTTGAAGACCGGTTTAATGCCCGGGAAATGCTTGACAATATGCCGATAAATACGGATTATGAATAGACGGATTTGATGTAATTAGGATATTAGGAATTAAGTGATTACGGTTAAGCTCGCACCTGTTTGCTTAATAACCTTATCTCTTAAAACCTTAATAACCTAATAACTCACTCACATAATAACTAAAATATGAACTATACAAATCTTTCAAAAGTTGCCGTAAACGCCCTTCGCCGAAATAAGCTGAGGGCGATCCTGACCATGCTCGGAATCATTATCGGGGTAGCCTCGGTAATTGCCATGCTGGCCATCGGACAAGGCTCTAAGAAAAGCATTCAAGACCAGGTTTCGAGCATGGGCTCAAACATGATTTTTGTAATGCCTTCGCAGCAACGGATGGGCGGCGTTCAGCTGGGAAATACCAATTCTCAGAGTCTTACGGTTAATGATGTGGAAGCTATCATTAAAGAATGCCCGTCGATAACCAAAGTCTCTCCCGAAGTCCGCAGCAGCGGCCAGGCTATTTATAGTAACCAGAATTCGCCTACTTCTATTTACGGTGTAGGTGTCGATTACCCGGACATCCGGAAGGTAAAAGTTAAAAGCGGCCGCATGTTTACCGATCGCGAAGTAAAAACTTCTGCCAAAGTATGTTTGCTCGGAAAAACCGTAATTACCAACCTGTTTGGCGAAAATGCCGATCCAATCGGACTTACCGTACGTTTTGGGCGCATTCCGTTAACGGTGATTGGTGTACTCGAAGAAAAGGGTCAAAACAGCTTTGGACAGGACCAGGATGATATTATCCTTGCGCCATACACAACGGTGCAAAAACGAATCCTGGCCGTAACTTATCTTCAAACCATTTCAGCCTCAGCAGTAAGTGAAGCGAAAAGTTCTCAGGCTGTGGAGGAACTTACCAATGTCCTCCGAACCCATCACAAACTGAAAGAGGGTGCTGATAATGATTTTGATGTGCGTACCCAAGCCGAACTTATCAGTACATTAAGTTCAATCAGTAATATTCTCACGATTCTTTTAGGAGCCATTGCAGGAATTTCTCTATTGGTAGGCGGCATTGGTATCATGAATATCATGTATGTCTCAGTTACTGAGCGTACCCGGGAAATCGGGCTGCGTATGGCTATTGGTGCCCGTGGGTTAGACATTTTGATGCAGTTTCTGATGGAATCGATAATGCTTAGTGTCATTGGTGGTATCATTGGTATTTTGCTGGGTATCGGAGCTTCGAGTGTTATCAGTTCGGTAATGAAATGGCCGGTAGTGGTAATGCCTGCTTCGGTAGTGCTGTCGTTTGTAGTATGTACGGCTATCGGTATCTTCTTTGGATGGTATCCGGCCCGCAAAGCTGCCAGCCTCGACCCTATTGATGCCCTGAGGTATGAATAATTGAGAAGTGACCAAGTGATTGAGAAATTAAGTGATTATAGTAAATACAATACCTTAAATAACCTAATATCTCAATCACCTAATCCCTTATTTTATTATAGCTTTGAAGAACCATTAAACCTATACGTATGGATTTTACATACTCTTCAAAAAAAAGATTGCCTGTATTGCTACATATTACAGCTTGGATTATATTATTTATTCTGCCCGTTTTCATTTTTTATACTGAGTCCAACCATGCAACCAACTTTCTGTACAGGGTAGTTGTGCGCACTTTTTTGTATCTGGTTCTGTTTTACGTCAACTACTTTTGGTTAATACCTGCGTTATTATTTAAAGGACAAAAGCTTAGATACGGGATAATATTAATTTTAATTGTTATCGGACTGTTTGTTTTGGGCGAAAAGGCCAGCGATGTTTTCTTTCCCAAACGTTTGTACGACCAACAATTCGAAACCGAACTGGCAAAGATTTTCCAGCAGAACAAGCGTCCTTTTCCTTCGGAAACGATGCATCTATATAACTATTTTATCACCTCATTTTTAGTAGTTTCATTCAGTCTTGGACTAAGATTTTCAAATCGGTATATCGAAACCGAAAAACGCCGAAAAGAACTTGAGCAGGAACGGTTAAACTCCGAACTTGCATTTCTGAAAAACCAGATTAGTCCGCACTTCTTTTTTAACACTTTAAATAATATATACTCGCTAGTACAGATTAATACGGACGATGCCGGAAAGTCCATCCTCAAACTCTCTAAGCTGATGCGGTATATGCTTTACGAGTCGGAACAGGGCAATACCATGTTGAGCCGCGAAATCGAATTCATGCACAACTATGTCGACCTAATGAAACTTCGTCTTACCGACAAGGTAAAACTGGCGGTTACGTTTCCCGAAAAATATACCGATGTTTCGGTGCCTCCGTTATTGTTCATCCCGTTCATCGAAAATGCGTTTAAACACGGCATCAGCTATCGCGAACCTTCGTTTATCACGGTATTGCTCGATGTTACCGACCATGCCATTATGTTTACCTGTTGCAACAGCTTGGGAAACAAAAAAGAAGAGGGCAAAGACCCGGCATCCGGTATCGGGCTCGAAAACGTCAAAAAACGACTATCATTACTTTTTCCGGAAAAGCACGAATTAACGATAACCCGTACCGAATCAGTTTATGAAGTAATTCTAAAAATTGACACAACTCAAAATAAAACAGCATGATACGCACCATTGCCATCGACGATGAACCACTGGCATTACAGTTGGTTACGGGGTATATCTCGAAAACCCCATTTTTGGAACTGGCCGGGAATTTTGACAACCCCGTTAGTGCCATGGAATTTATTGAACAGGAACCGGTCGACCTCATCTTTCTCGACATACAAATGCCCGACCTTACCGGCACCGAGTTTGCCCGGCTGCTTCACGGTGGACCCAAAATTGTATTCACCACGGCCTACGAAAAGTATGCACTCGAAGGTTTTCGCCTCGATGCTGTTGATTACCTGTTAAAGCCATTTGGCTATGAAGAATTTTTAACAGCCGCACAAAAAGTCCGTAAACTGATTGAACTCGAGCAAAAAGCGGCACCAACCATAGAGGCTAACAGTGAATTTTTATTCCTGAAATCGGACTATAAAATTCGGCGCATTAACTTTAACGATATCCTGTATATCGAAGGGCTAAAAGATTATATCAAAGTATATCTGAAAGATGAGTCCAAACCGATACTGTCGTTAAGTTCGCTTAAAGCTATCGAAGGAAAGCTACCTGCCTCAAAATTTATGCGTGTTCACCGTTCGTTCATTGTCAACCTCGACAGGGTCACGACAATCGAGCGTTTTCGTATCGTATTCGGCAGTGTTTACATACCGGTTAGCGACCAGTATAAAGAAAAGTTCCAGGAATTTCTGGATAAGAATTTTTTATAACTATCTGAAATATTAAGACATAAACAATCCTGACAAGTTCACTAAACCTGTCAGGATTAAGATTTACACTTCATTTCTTCCTCATCCTTTCGAGCGAAATAATGAGGCTCATTGTTAAAGCCAACGTAAAGGCAACTTTCCAATCTACCACAGCGCCGGTATTGTCTATGTACAAATTCCACAAAAGGGTTACCAGGCAGGCAGAAACTAAGGTAACCGCAAAAACGATCAGAAGGTTCAGAATAAATTTAGTAATCTTCATAGCTACTTGACGTTAATTAATAGTCAACAATTAATTATCAATTACTTAAACCCAAACTCCAGAAATCGGGGTATGACACCATTTGCATTTTCCGCCAACGATATTGCAGGCTATGGTACGCATCCCCTTTCGTTCCACCACAATCCGTTTACATTTTGGACAGGCGGTATCCTCAGCCCCCGCGAGCGGAACATTACCGATATAAACATATTTACATCCCGCAGCAAGGGCTATATTCCGGGCTTTTAACAAAGTTTCTATCGGCGTTGGAGGCAACTGGGTAAGTTTGTACATTGGAAAGAACCTTAAAAAATGAAGCGGGTAATTAGCTAATCCGCTTTTCACCAGCCAGTCGCACATCCGTTTTATCATATCAAAATCGTCGGTCCACGACGGTACCACCAGGTTTGTTATTTCAAGCCATACACCTTCGTCTCTCAACGTTTTTAAGGTATTAAGCACTGGTTGAAGTTTTCGGCCATTAAGTCTCTGGTAAATATCGTCACTAAACGACTTCAGGTTGATATTAGCTGCATCAATTACTTTACTAAGCTTTCGCAACGGCTCATCGTTGATGTAACCGTTCGAAATTAACAGGTTTTTAATTCCGTGTTGACGCGCTAATCTTGATGTTTCATAAACGTATTCGTAAAATACAACTGGTTCTGAATAAGTATAAGCTATTGATTTACACTTGTTGGATAAGGCTTCTGAAATAACCTGAGGTGGCATTAAATCTGTATTCTGAGTTCTCAATGGACTGGTTTGGGAAATTTGCCAGTTCTGACAATTTAAGCAAGAGAAATTGCAACCTGCCGTGGCTATAGAAAATGCATAGGTATTGGGAAGAAAATGTAACAGCGGCTTCTTCTCAACCGGATCTACATGAACGGAACACGGATTACCAAAGGCAATGGTATATAGCTTATTATCCTTATTGGTTCGGTTGTGGCAGAGGCCATATCCGCCGGATCTCATGATACATTCGTTGGGACACAGTAGGCATCTCACCCCGCGCGGCGTTACCGCATAAAACATGGCTTCGCGTGTCCATTTATCAGGCTTTACAGAGGCCTCCGGAAAAATATCGTTTATAAAAAAAGCTCCGCCAAGGCACATGACACCTTTTTTCAGGAATTCACGCTTGCTGATTGGATTCATGGCTTACCTGTTTCCAGTTATCGAAAGTTAGGTTTTTATTCTTTTGAAGTCAATAAAAAAACGGCCGAAATCGCACTAAATCCGAATATTATCAGCACCGAGACATTGATTCCCCATACCGGAAGAAACATCACCGGAACCAAAGCTGCCCCCAATGCCGCTCCAAACAGGTAGGCTGCATATAAACGTCCGGGGCGCTCATGGTTAGGAGCATATTTTATCATCTGCGAAAATTGAAAACCGGCCAGTATGGAGGGTATAAGAGTCGCTCCCAAAAACAAGGTGTACAGGATCATGTTTCCCCAAACGATATTGGCTTTGGAAATTACAACAACAAACAGAGCTGTTGTTAATCCGACAAATAACTGATTTATTACTAAATACGTTCTACTCGTTTTTCGATTTTGTTTCCAACCCAAAATGGAACCGATAGCCAGTCCGCCCATACATGCCTAAATGATTATACCCGATGCCACATAAACAAAGCCGAACACAATTTGGAACGACAGCAGCAAAAAAACTTCGAGTGCCGAAATACTAAACCCCGAAACATAAAGGGCCAGCGTAGCCGGTTTTAACTTTACTACAGGCCATAGAAGGACAAGCAATGGCAGTAACAGCATAATTGTTTTGACTGAAAACATGCTCATATACCGGTTATTACTAAAGTACACCGCAAGAGGTTTAAAATCGTGGTTTATATCGCTGCCAATAAGAGCTTGGTTCAATAATTTAACCTGTTGTTCAAGTGTAAAATCATCGATATAATAACGGTTTACATAAGAGGTTGCTATCCCACGCTGTTCGGAAAGTGACGCAACCTCTGCAGAAATCGCCTGAGTTGAAGCCAGAACGTAGTCCTTTTCACCGGGAATAACCAATACATTAGAAAACTCTTTTTTTAATGTAGTTACAATCAAGGATTGCAATTCTAAATTCCGGGAACTATAATAACTTGATGACGAAGGCAAAGCCAGTTCAACAATTGCATTTTTACGAAGATGAGGTTTAAGTAACCGAAAAAATTCAAGTGTATAATAGCGATTAGTCTGAAGGGTAGAAGGTGGGGGAACCGCAAGGATTACTACATCATAAACTTGATTTGGTATTTGTGCAAGGTATTTCCGGATATCGGACAGTATTATCGAAAAACGCGGGTTGGCAGGTAAAGTATCTACACTTTGCATCAACTTCAGCATCCAACGATTTTCTTCAACGTAATCAACACGTTGCACGGTTAGATATTTCAAAATCTCAGTAACTAGACCTCTTGTCCCTCCTGAAATCAATAAAATATTTCCAGGCGATGGACGTTGAAGCATGGAGAAATGAACGGTTTCTTCATTTTCAATTATATTTTGTGATGAATAGAGCAGGCTATGATTGGCAAAAATGCTAAACTGATTAGCCGAACGGGTAATGGTAACATTTCCATAAGGAGTTTCGCGGGATTGGAGGATCTGTTGATTTGGAAAAACTAACTTTTTCAGCCATGCATCCAATGGCATTAGAAACAGCAGTATAACTCCGGCTGCAAAAAATAAGTAGCTTATCCGAAACTTATTTTCAACAAAGTAAGCCACAATAACATTAATAGTCAATATTATTGATAATGAAACAACCGTTGAAAATCCGCCAATCAAAATCAGCCCTACCGTTATCCCGCCAACCACGCTACCCACTGTTTCAATGCCGTACAAACGGTCTGCCCGAAAATAAACCCGTTTTTGTTGAGCCAGCGCAGTAAAATGCGCGAACAGATGTCCTGAAACCAGGCAATAAGGAGCTAATAACAATAATGTTACCGGAAAAATAAGTCGAAAATCAATAAGAACACCGAGCGGGAAAAATAGACGTTTTACTGTGTATAAAATAACTATTAACAATATAGGCAAAACGCTTAACCAAAGTATGCATTGAACAACCCGTTTAATCCGAAAAATTTGCTTTTTCCCCAACCAGGCTCCGGCTCCGGTAAGCAACATCCACGAACTAATAACAATACCTGTAATTAGCTCGTTACCCGAAAAGATATTAAGCATTTCCCGAAGAACAATTATTTGCGTTGCCGTGGAGCTAAAGCCAAGTAATGCCACCGCCCACAGAATAAACCTATTTTCGGGCTTTTCCGGTTTAGAGTACCGGGTATCCATGAGGTTAATGCTTCAATTGAGGAAAATCCTTTTCGGAAAAAACAATAGCTTCGTAGGTAAAAATCTCAGCATTTTTCCAGCCATCCCAGCCCAATCTGGCTTTATCGCGGGAGCAATGTCCGAGGTATTCTTCAAGCGTCCATTTTTGAGCAGGAGCTACCTGAGGTAAAAAAGTTCCACCTTTACCGTTTTTTCGGATGTAAATTCCATGTTTACCAATACTTATTTCGTTGATGGATGCTATTTTATGCATTGGTGTCAACACCGAAATTTCTATTTCGAGCGATTTTATTTCCTGCAGAGTTACCGGATCAAAGCGGGAGTCGTTAGTTGAAGCCTCAATAGCCATATCACGAATATTCTCATACAATGGCTGATTGGTTCGGAATGTGCCGATGCAACCCTTTAAGACCTCATGAAGATGCAGGCTTACAAATGCCCCGCAGTTTTCCTTAAGATTGGATGTCATTCCTTTGGAATCGACCGACAAAACATGTCCGTTCCGTATATATTCGTCAATGGTTTTGCGGGCAAGTACAAGCAGGGTTTGCTTTTCTTGATCCGTTAACGAAAAGATTTCTTTTGTTGCCGATTGTTTAGCCTTTTCAAATGCCAGAGCGGTATATCCCACAACCCGCGACTTATCCCCATAAGCAACGTCGCCCGAATTCTGATAATCAATTTTTTCAACAGTAATACCGGCTGTTTCTGCCGACATGTACATCAGCGTCAATACCGAAGGCCAGCCGCACATTCCGGTCAGCAAGTCCTCGGTATGCTGTTTTTCAACGTTACGAACGGCAGCCAACAGCTTTTCCGGTGAATTAGAAACTACGGCTTCAGCCATAGCAGAATCAACGGTTTTAGCTGTTTCATAATCCGGATAATGCGAAAAATCGGTACTTATCACAAACAGGTTGTGCTCATTAAAATATGGTTTCAGGGCCTGGGCTATTTTCCGGCAAACCTCGGGCGACTGAGTTCCTAATAGAATCGGAATAATCGTAAACTTATCCTTCAGAAGATATTGCAAAAAAGGAAGTTGCACTTCAATGGAATGTTCCCGGCCGTGTGGAGTTGTTTTATCATTGAATACCGGATTTTGTTTCACTAATTCCCTGCCAAGCGGATCGGTTTTGATATGTCCGAGAGGCATGATGAAATCGCCGGCAGTATAAATGGAAGCCCCGTCAAAATACGCATGGTGGCTCGACCCAATGACAAAGATATGTTCGTAGTGTTTAGCGGTATCTATCTGGTTAAATGCCGATGCGGCCACTTTAGCTGAGTAAACATACCCGGCGTGTGGCGAAACAATGGCAATTACCGGGTCCTTGACACTTTTCTTTTTAGCATGATCAAAAGCTTCTTTGAGCAATGCTTTCAACACCTGCGGTTCGGCCGGATAAAATGCCCCGGCAACGGCAGGTTCTCGGTCTATCTGTTCCGAATGTTCCATGGATTTGTTTTTTATTTGTCCATTACACGCCTGTACCGCAAATAGAAAACTAAAAAAGAGTATATTTCTTACGTTGCTTTTCATTGACAGTTAAACTGAAAAACAAGTCTAAGTTACGAAATTAACACATAACAATATTAATAATTAATAAGTTATGTTATTTTTTAGGGTATTAAAAGAAAGTAAGAAGCAATTATTTTATATTTTAATTGGTGCTTTCACCATCCCAACCTGCAATACGGGCAAGAATATACCACATTGCATAAGCTTTGCGATTGGCTGTAATATGCTGAGTATTATGCTGGCCAAAAGCTACCGAACCTCCGGGAGAAGAACGGTTTTCATACCAATCTATTCCTTTGCTGTGAGAATTCTGCCATGTCAGATAAAAATTTCCTCCAATATCTGAATTACCGTCGTCTCCGGCATCTTCCCAATAATTATTGCTCATATCATGAGTGTCAATATTATAGTAGTCGAGGCAGTAATATTTATTTTTTTTACAAAAATTCAGGATTGTATCGGATTGATTTTTAGGCTTACCACCACCTATATTACTGTTTTTTTCGGCATGGCCCGTCATAAAAATAAAAGTGACAGCATTTAATCTTTTTCCCGAGCCTGTGCCTATTTTGGAACCGCCAGTACCATATTCGGAAATCAACGTTTGCATGCCCGGGATATAATTGGTTGAAACTTTATGCCCGGTAATGCTACACCAACTCCACATAACCACATTAATATCGGCATTCTCCGATTTATCGAGGAAATTTCTCGTTGTTTGGATAAAAGCTGTTTCGTCGACGCTCAAATCGGATGCATCAACGTTTAAGGGAGCGCTCGAAGCAAGTGCAAAATCATGGAAATCGAGCTTACCATTTACTGAATTACCATTATTCGTAATTGCAAACAAAGTATCATCGCCGGCTTTGTAATTAGGAAGGCCAAATAATCCATAAGTAATATGTGTGCCGTGAGAAGTGTGCTGGTAGGCGATATGTAATGTTTTCCGGGCCCGAAAAATATATTTCTTAGGAATCAAACGAAGTACAGATTCTTGGGCAACAGTATGGTCGGCAACAAAAACTGTACCTGTAGTTTGTGTGGGATTATTTGGGATGTTGTCTGTTTTATCTTTTTTGCAACAAATAAAAAGAAATATTAGCAGCCCGAGAGAAAAAAGTAGTGTTTTCATATCTGCACGGTTTAAGTTAGGAACTATTGGTCAAGCGTAATCTATCCATAAGGTAATGCTAACTTATTAATGTTTTTTTAACGGTTTCCAAATGCTCAACGTATCGACAAAACCATTGTTTTCAATAATATTAATGGTTTCTTTTTCTGTTAATTGAATTTCGTAGAAATAATTCTGTCCATTGGCATAAATCTGTTTTAAATTGCCTGCTTTTACAAGCGGATTCATTTCTTTCTGGCTCATCACTCTGGCAACCAATAATCCCTGATTGTCCTTTTGGAGAAGAATAGGCGTCCAGAACTTATTATCGTCTCCTTTTATATTGATAATTAAATATTTGTCAGCTTTTTTCAAGATACATTCCCTGTTAATTTCATAGATTTTAAAGTCTTCAATATGTGTGAAATAAATGGTATCGTTCCGGATGAAATAAACTGCACCTTCGCCAATCAGGTGTTTTTCCCTTATCTCATAAATTTTGGTAGGAGAAAGACAATAGGTACCAGCCGAGTCTATTTCGTGTTTCGAAATTTTAAACTGCTTATTTTCTGATGATTTAATTTTGAAAAAATATTTTTCGATAATTAAAGTGTCCCACGCCGTTGAAGTTTCGCCACTTATAAGCCATTTACCTCGAAATTTTACGGGAAACTCCGTCAAATCTTTGGAATCTGTAGGTATTGATTTGTCAAAATAGTGGGAGTTACAGGAGCTTAAGAATATTGCAAGTATTAATAGGTTTATTTTCACCACAGTATTCATGAGTATTGAATTATATTGTTGGCTTGGTTCGTTTGCTACCGAAAAGATACTTAAAGATAAGCTTTAATCTTTAATACAACGGATGGATAAACCATAGGTTTTTGAATAATAGACTGATTCTAAAATAGCTCTCCAAAATAATAAATGAAAATGGTATGATTTTGTAGAATCAAATTCGTATTCCGTACTCGACTGAAAGCAGCCGCAGATAGTCATATAATTGAAAGTTCCGTCATCATGCCGGTTTCCACTTGGTAATCCTAAAAACTTGGATGAATTAGTGGCTCCTACATTTGGAGTATGCCAATGCAGGGTGCCAACTTCTTTCATTCTGCCCCCAATCAATGTATCGCCGCCAAGCGCTGCCTCCAAGGCCAGAAATTCGGTTTTAGACGGAACGTGCCAGCCTATGGGGCTTACATTGCGACTATCCATTACGGTATAATTGTTATACAATCTTCCGTAAAGGCCAACATTGCTTATATCATTGTTATAATTGCAATAAGCTCCTGTAGTTAATGAAGCCCAAGCTGTAATGTCGGTTACATTGGGTATAGGATCTCCATTTCGATAGTGAATGGATTTCAGATTTTCTGCCATCCAAACCTGATTACCAATACCAATCCATTTAAAAGTATTGCCATCCAAATCGATAGCTGTTCCAGTAAGCCCATTTACCGTCCCACCCGCAGCTACAATATCCGAAACTTTAGCTCCGGCTGTAATTAATTGTGCCGGTGTAGCTCCAGCTGTCATCAGTTGGTTTACGGGGACACCCTGCAAAACCTGAATTTTTAAGTTGAGGGAAGTAACTAACGAATCTACATACATTTTAGGAACAGCATCCGTATTAGCAACAGGAGCTGCTATATTGGAAATAATTTTGTTGTTTGCATTGACTCCATTATTGGCTAAGATGGTATTATTTGCAATAATTGATCCGCTGAATGTTTTATTCCCGGCAATAGTCTGGTTTCCGGTAATAACCACATCATCTGTTTTATCGGTATCCCAATTGGTAAACGAAATAGTGTTACCTCCAGCCCCTGAGATAGTAAGCTGATTGTTTGTTAAACTAAGCTGTTGATTTTCGACCGACAGATAATTCGGAGTCCAGTTTTCCCATTTTCCGGTTGTGGTGTTATATTTTAACAATTGACCACCTATTGGTGAGGATATATTAAAAGGAGTATTGATTAAAATAGACCAGTCATGAGTAGCCGGATGCGTATAATTTCTTAAAGTATCGAGTTTCATCTTATCTCCAAAGCTCATAAACCCTGAAATAGAACTGGTAGCATTATTATGAATATGCCCTAAAGCGGCGGCATCAGTAATACCATATCCCGCTAATGTTGATGGTTTCCCGGTCAAAGAGCTCCATGTCCCGTCGAATAAAGTTGGTTTATTGGTAATATTATTCCAATGAAGTTGAGCCTGTCCGGCGGTCTGCATATTGGTTTTAGAATAAACATTAACAATATTGGCTTTAAGAGATAACGATGAGTTAATCATAGACGAAGTCCATGTTTTATCCGTTAAAACCTGAGTATTATCGAATGCAACACCTGGGTCACCCTGATCACCTTTCAGTCCCTGAATACCTTGTACCCCCTGATCTCCCTTTAAACCTTGAACTCCCTGAATTCCTTGTACCCCTTGATCACCTTTAATGCCTTTTAATGATGCTATAAAGTCCGATTCCGTACCGGTGTTACCCAAGTCGAGCCATTGTTGATAAGCAGTTTTGCCGTTAATACCAGCATCTCCTTTATCCCCTTTTAATCCTTGAACTCCCTGAATTCCTTGTAGTCCTTGTAGTCCCGGATCTCCTTTAATGCCTTTTAACGAGGCTATAAAATTCGATTCCGTACCGGTGTTACCCAAGTCGAGCCATTGTTGATAAGCAGTTTTACCATTGATGCCAGCATCGCCCTTATCACCTTTTAAACCTTGAAGTCCCTGAATTCCTTGTACCCCC
>JAUZOO010000020.1 GCA_030706405.1 Bacteroidota bacterium
GACGGGACTCGAACCCGCGACCCCATGCGTGACAGGCATGTATTCTAACCAGCTGAACTACCGAACCTTTTAGTTTCTAATTGGGTGTAACCCGTATCAGAATTGCGATGCAAAGGTAATTTTTATTTTCGGTTTTGCAAACGGCACAGAACAAATGCATTTAAAAATATAACGAATGTCGTTTACTTTTCAAATAAACAGTTATATCCCAATTCTTTATTTCCCCACATAGAAGTAACTTTATTCAAACGAGATTAAATATTCAATAAAATTAACATTTCAAACCTTAGCGAAACAACACTCTATACAGCACTAATCGACAAACACATAACATTAGAGCTACTCGTATACTTATTTGTCAGAAATTCTAAGATTACTCAAAAGAAGATCAGAAGTTTTGACATTTTTTAAAAATCTTGTAGGTTTAAACCATTATTGTAAGTTAACACAACCATAAAAAACTATGGCAAAAAACACAAAGCCCAAATCATCAGGAACAACAAAAAATTCCGGAGCAAGCTCTCAATCATTTTTCATTTTTTTAATAGGAATATTGTCTGTTGGTGGAATATGGCTTTACGGACTTCCGGGCTTTATATTGAGCATCTATGGAGTTAGATACGTTCAGAAAAGGCCCAAAGCTGCGGCTTCGTTTATTGGATATGCTGGCAAAATACTTTCTATCCTGGCGCTCACAATTTCCTCTTTTTATCTATTGGCATTTGCCGTAACGCTTATCGCATAGCCTTAATACAAAACGAGGGCGTTTCATCAGAAACGCCCTCGTTTTGTATCTTTTTCAAAGAATCTCTTCGCCATCTTTATAAAAGAAATGACGCTCGAGATACGTGTAGGAAGGCACTGCAATAATGCGTACCCAACATTTCAGCTTCAATGACCATTGCAGTCTTTTTGACGGGAAACCTCTCAGGAGGTAAGACGCAACGTAAGGATGAACCTTAATTGTTATAGACCTCAACGTCTGGTTTGTGGCCAGATACGAGATGTTGTTGAAAATTTCCTCTTCAAACACAATGTTTGGAGATATTTCTCCGGTGCCACGGCAGGTAGGACATCTCTCAAGGGTTTCGACCGATAATTCCGGACGCACCCGTTGACGAGTAATCTGCATTAACCCAAATTTACTTAACGGAAGGATGTTGTGTTTGGCACGATCTAATGCCATCACTTCTTTCATCTTTTCGAACACAAGCTGCTTATGCTCCTGCTCATGAAGGTCGATAAAATCAACCACGATGATTCCTCCCATGTCACGAAGCCTTAGCTGACGGGCAATTTCACTTGCTGCCGAAACGTTCACCTCTACGGCGTTTGTTTCCTGGTCAGCTCCTGTCTTCGACCGATTGCCACTATTTACATCGATTACGTGCAACGCTTCAGTATGCTCGATGATTAAATAGGCTCCGTTTTTAAACGATACTGTTTTGCCGAATAATGTCTTGATTTGTTTATCGATACCAAACTTCTCAAAAATAGAAACGCTCCCAGTGTGAAGTTTTACTATTTTCTCCTTTTCCGGAGCAATGGTACCGACGTAATCTTTAATTTCGTTACAAATATTTTCGTCGTTAACAGTTACGCTGCTGAATGTTCCGTTAAGCATATCGCGAAGAATAGCTGATGTTCGGCTCAACTCGCCAATAATTAATTTGGGAGGATTGATTCCTTTAAGACTTTCAAAGGCTGTTTCCCATTTTTTAACCAACGAACTCAACTCTTCGTCGAGCACAGCAACTTTTTTACCTTCGGCAACAGTACGGACAATAACTCCGTAATTTTTAGGTTTAATGCTTTGAATAAGCTTTTTAAGCCTTGACCTTTCTTCCTGCGAAACAATTTTTTGTGAGACCGAAACTTTGTCGGAAAAAGGTATTAAAACAAGGTGCCTTCCTGCTATCGAAATTTCGGACCCGAGCCTGGGGCCTTTGGTAGAGATAGGTTCTTTGGCTATTTGAACCATAACCACTTGGCCGGAAGTTAAAACATCAGAAATTTTCCCGTTTTTATCTATATCCGGCTCGTTTTTAAATTTCGATAAAGGAATTATCTTCCCTTTCTTGTTCAAAGCCGTTTTCAGGTATTTATTTAATGACTGAAACTGAGGCCCTAAATCAAGATAATGCAAAAAAGCATCTTTCTCGTACCCGACATCGACAAAAGCCGCATTTAAGCCGGGCATGATTTTTTTTACCTTCCCCAAATAAATATCACCAACCGAGAACTGAAGATTGCTTTTCTCCTTGTTTAACTCTACTAATTGTTTGTTTTCGAGTAAGGCTATAACAATTTCAGAAGCAGTTACATCAATAACTAATTCGTTACTCACAACTCCTTCATTTTTCTAGAAGACCATTAAACTAAGGGGACCTAAATGTAAGAAACCTAAAGTTCGTAAGGAACTTTAGGTTTTCTTTACAATATTATCAAACAGAAAGAAATATTACTTTTTCTTCTTGTGTCTGTTCTTTCTCAAACGTTTTTTACGCTTGTGGGTCGCCATTTTATGTCTCTTCCTCTTCTTTCCACTTGGCATAATCAATAATTTTTATGAATTAAACTCTTACTTTACGTTCGATTTTACTTTACCTACAAATGATTTGGCAGGTTTGAACGAAGGAATATTGTGTTCCGGAATAATGATAGTGGTATTCTTCGAAATATTACGAGCAGTTTTTTTAGCACGTTTTTTAACGATAAAACTACCGAATCCTCTCAGGTACACATTTTTGTCTTTTACGAGAGCATCTTTTACGCCTTCCATGAAAGCTTCTACTGTTTTCTGAACAGTGATTTTTTCAATTCCTGTTGATTTAGAAATTTCGTTTACAATATCTGCCTTTGTCATTTTAAAAAAGCTTTAATTATCAATAGTTTAAATATGTTTTAATTTCTGAACTGCAAATATATATGAATTATGTTGATAATTGAAACACAATACAAATAAATTTGCCGTTGTTATAAAATTTTGTTTTGCAAACATATAAAAAAATGTCGATAAGTAGCACCCTCATCAACTGGTACTTACAAAAAAAACGTAATTTACCCTGGCGAAACAGCCAAAACCCTTATCATATCTGGCTATCTGAAGTCATTTTGCAACAAACAAGGGTAGCTCAGGGATTGGCATATTACGAACGTTTTGTAGCCCGTTTCCCCGATATTGAAACACTTGCCAACGCTAACACCGACGAAATTTTGAAAACATGGCAGGGACTTGGGTACTATTCCCGGGCCAGAAACCTTCAGACCGGGGCTCAAATGGTAATGGATAAATTTAATGGACAATTACCCGGCGACTACAATCAATTACTTAGTATTAAAGGAATTGGAAGCTACACAGCAGCAGCAATAGGTTCTATTGCATTTAACCTGCCTGTGGCTGTTGTAGACGGTAACGTTAACCGGGTAATATCACGATTATTCGGCGTCCACTCACCAGTGAACTCGACCGCCGGAATGAAAGAAATTGCAGTAATTGCTCAAAACCTTATCAACCCAAAGCTCCCTGGCATACACAACCAAGCAATGATGGAGTTTGGAGCCTTGCAGTGTACAATCCGTAACCCTGATTGCTGCTTATGCCCGTTGCAAAGTGAATGCTATGCATTTAAAAACAACGAAATAACATTACTACCTATTAAAATAAAACAGGCTGCTGTCAAAAAAAGGTATTTTACTTATCTGGTAATTCTATATCATATTAATACATACCTGCAGAAACGGACAGAAAAAGACATCTGGCAAGGGTTGTACGAATTTCCACTTATCGAAACCGAAAAGGTTGTAAGCCTGCAAAAACTAAAGTGTAGCCCGCAGTGGAACCAAATATTTCAAAATGTACCTCATGAAATCATAGAAACATCGGGGTTATTTAAACATCAACTGAGCCACCAGCAAATTAACGCCCGTTTTATCCTGATAAAAACAAACGACGACGGGATAAATTTCCGTAAAGAATCCATAGCGGTTAGAACCGATAAAATTCATGATTTTCCGGTATCAAAACTTATTGATAATTACTTGTCTGCCATAAACCTTTCGAATTATTAAAAAACAGTCGTGATTGACGAATCAAAATTTGACTATTTTTACTGTAATTTACCTTAATAATTAATGATATGATTAATAGAGTAATCTTAGTCGGACGTGTTGGCCGTGATCCGGAAGTAAGGCATCTCGACAATAACGCAACCGTTGCCCGTTTTACGTTGGCTACCAGCGAATCGTACAAAAATAAGAATGGCGAAAAAGTAACCAATACCGAATGGCACAACATTGTGGTATGGCGCTCTCTTGCCGAAATTGCCGGACGATATATAAAAAAAGGTACACTGCTTTATGTGGAAGGTAAAATCCGTAACCGTTCGTGGGACGATAAAGACGGAAACAAACGCTACACCACCGAAATTGATGCAGAAAACTTTCAGATGCTGAGTGCCCGCAGTGACGAAAACGGTTCATCAGGCCAGGGATTCAGCAATGCTGCACCATCCAACACCCCCGATTATTCTTCCGGAAGCAACGACTTTGCTCCAACGACAGAGCCTACCGATGATCTGCCTTTCTAACCAATAAACCGAATACGTACCAACAAACCCGTCACTCAACGCAGTGCGGGTTTGTTTTGTCTTCAATCCAAAATGTTTTACCTATAATTATATATGAACAAGCTATTTTGCATAATACTATTGATAATGCCATTTTTATTCGGATGTGGGGAAAACTACACTCCCAAACCACGAGGATATTTCCGGATCGATTTTCCGGCGAAAACCTACCAGCGATTCGATAGTATTTGCCCGTTTGCATTCGAGTTTCCACAGTATGGTAAAGTAGAAAAGGATGTTGACAAAAACGCCGAACCTTATTGGATGAATATTGTATTTAAAGACTTTAAAAGCAAAATACACCTCAGTTACAAGCCTGTAAACAACAATCTGAATAAATTTATTGAAGATGCCCACACCATGGCCTACAAACACACCATTAAAGCTGATGCTATCGACGAAAAACTAATCATCGATGAAAAGCGAAAAGTTTATGGATTGCTATATGAAATCCGTGGGAATGCAGCTTCGTCCGTACAATTTTACGTAACCGACAGCGCCCGGCATTTTCTTCGCGGTTCGTTGTATTTCGATGTCGTTCCTAACAAAGATTCTCTAGCACCGGCAATCGAATTCTTCCGGAAAGACATCATGCACCTGATAGAAACGCTTCAATGGAAAAATAAACTTTAACCCGTCTGTTTTGTTTTTCAACCTACAGTAATTCCCTGTTATCAGCTTCTGCATAACAAACAATTAATATCCGATAAACATGAGTGTTGTTGTAAATGAATATGTAACCCCCGACTGCTTAATGGGGCTTTGGGAAATAAAAGAAGATTTTGACACGCTATATGCCAAAGTTTCACTCGAAGACGATGAAAAGGAGATGTTGTTTTCGTTCAAAAATGGGGCCCGACAAGTTGAATGGCTAAGTGTACGGGCTTTGCTTAACGAATTAACACAAACCAATTCGAGAATTATCTATAACGAAGAACACAAACCTTTCCTTCACGACAACTCATTTAACATCAGCATATCTCACTCCAATCAATTAACGTCCATTCTTTTAAGCAAGAACCACCAGGTTGGTATCGATCTCGAATACATGTCGCATCGCATCAGCAAAATTGCACATAAATTCATCAATGCTAATGAAGTTATTACAACCGATAAGGCTATGATAAAGATGCATCTATATGTTCATTGGTGTGCCAAAGAAGCGCTTTACAAGATATGCGACAAAAAAAACATCAACTTTAAAGAAAACCTGACCATAAAACCGTTTGAAATAGCCAACGAAGGGTCGATAACAGGCATTCATCATAACGGCGATATTCATGACGAATTTACTATGAAATACCAACTTCGCGATAATTACGTCATCGTTCATTGTAACAAGTAATTCATTATAAAACAACTAAACTCCAAAACTAAAATCAATTTTAAACCTAAAAACCATGAAACAAATTATTTATGTTATTGCAGTCCTGCTTCTTATTAGCGCCTGCTCCACTGTGCCCATAACCGGGCGCCGACAACTGGACCTTGTTCCGGCTTCACAGGTAATATCCTTAAGTTTTGATAGTTATCAGCAGGTACTAAAAGATAACAAGCTTTCGACTGATGCCAAACAAACCGCTATGGTGAAAAATGTTGGTGTACGCATTCAAAAAGCCGTGGAAGAATACATGGCGCAGAATAACCTTTCCAGCCGGCTCGACGGGTTTCAATGGGAATTTAACCTCATCGAATCGACCGCCGTAAACGCCTTCTGTATGCCTGGCGGAAAAGTTGCTTTTTACACCGCCATTATGCCCATTTGTAAAGATGAAACCGGCATTGCCGTAGTTATGGGGCATGAAGTTGCCCATGCCATAGCCAACCACGGTGGCGAACGCATGAGCCAGGGACTTATCCAGCAAATGGGTGGCTCCGCTCTTTCCGCTGCCTTAAAAAACAAACCACAAGCAACTCAGGATCTTGCACTTTCGGCATATGGCGCAGGTTCCAATTTATTCGGAATACTGCCTTACAGTCGGTTGCAAGAATCGGAAGCCGACAAACTCGGGTTAATATTTATGGCTATGGCGGGCTTCGACCCACGCGAAGCTCCAAACTTCTGGGTTCGTATGAGTTCGGGCAAGACGCAATCTACCCCTGAATTTCTTTCAACCCACCCTGCCGACGAAACTCGTATCAAAGGTTTGAACGATTACATGACAGTGGCATTAAAGTACTATAAGCCTAAATAACCTTCTTAACAAAAAACCATTACACCTAAGCGGTAAGTTCGACTTTAAAAGCCGGGCTTACCGCTTAAATTATTTATCCGTTTAATTAACATGACTTTTAATGGGAAAAATAATTGAAGATTTAACACTTTCCGGCATCCATTCGGCAGGCAAAGCCGTTGGGCAACATAATGGCAAAAATATATTTGTAGACTTTGGCATTCCCGGAGAAACGGTTGAAGTTATGCTCGACCGTCGAAAACGCGGTTTTTATTGTGCGTCAATTGATCGGATTAAAGTCCAGTCGCCACAAAGGGTTGCGCCATTTTGCCAACATTTCGGCACTTGTGGAGGCTGCAACTGGCAGCATATGAACTATCCGAAGCAATTACACCTAAAAAAACTGATACTCCAAAATGCCCTAACCAAATATCAAATTGAAACACCAGAGATTCCGGATGTTATCCCAAGTCCTAGCACTGTTCACTTTCGCAATAAAGTAGAATATGCCTTTGACGGCGAATATAACACCCCAGACTCTCACAATTATCTCGGGTTTCACCCTTTTGACCGACGCGACCGCGTAATCGATATTGAGGAATGCTGGCTGCAAAGAGAACCCAGCCGCACTATTTACGAAAAGATTAAATCCATAGCCATCGACCTTGGCCTACCATTTTATAATTATGAAGAACGCTCAGGCTTTTTGCGCAACCTAATCATACGAACATCCACGACAAACGAGACCCTTGTAATCATCGGTTTTTGCTACGACGACAAAGAACGCCGCGATGTGCTACTGCAGCGGATAAAAGGATCCGTTTCCGAAATAAATTCGCTGATGTTTACCATTCTTTCTTCGCCGGAAAAAGGATTTGCCGACGGGGAAATAATTCTTCATTCTGGGGGACCGGGTTTTCTGACCGAAAAAATGGACGGAATAAACTATCGCATCAGCCCCAAAGCATTTTACCAGCCCAATCCGGCACAGGCCAATGTTATCTATCAAAAAATAGTTGAATTTGGCAACTTCAGCGGAAATGAATTTGTTTACGACCTTTATACAGGAGCTGGCACTATTGCTTGTTATATAGCCTCTAAGGTCCGAAAAATATTGGGAATAGAAGGATCTCCGGATGCTATTACAGACGCATTCATCAATGCTCAGATTAACAATTTACCTAATACCGATTTCATTTGCGGAGATGTACTGCGGACTTTCAATAACGACTTTGTTTCTGCCCGCGAAAAACCGGATATTATCATCCTCGATCCGCCCCGTTCAGGAACGCTTATTGAAATAAAAAAGACGATTATCAGAGCTTCCCCGTCAAAAATAATCTATGTGAGTTGTAATCCTGTTTCGCTGGCCTTCGACCTCACTATGCTGACCAACGGCTATCGTGTAACAAAAATTCAACCAATCGATATGTTTCCACACACGCACCACGTCGAAACAGTTGTATTACTTGAAAAACAATAAGATTATAGCAGAAAGATACTAAATGTGCGTATTTTTGCGGATAATAGTTTAGGTAACGTCCGTCGCTATCCCAAACCTGATTTCAGTATTTTTGAAACACCTCAACAGCTATGTCATTTAAAAGCTTACAGCATTATATATCAAAGCTTGAAGAAGCAAACGAGCTAATCCGTATAAAAAATTTTGTAGATCCGGAACTGGAGATTACCGAAATAACCGATCGGTTTTCGAAACTTCCCGATGGTGGCAAGGCTTTGCTCTTTGAGAATACCGGAACAGGTTTCCCGGTCCTTACCAACGCTTTAGGTTCATTAAAACGCATCGGCATCGCCTTTGGAGTATCTGACATAGAAGAGTTAAGCACTGAAATCCATTCGCTCCTAAGTTTGGCATCCAGTCCTAAAAAATCCATTCTCGACAAATTAAAGTTATTGCCGGTATTTAACAAAGTGAGCTCATGGATGCCCCGATCCATTTCGGGCAAAGGCGAATGCCAGGAGGTTATCATCAAAGACCCCGACTTATCCATTCTGCCAATCCTTAAATGCTGGCCTGCTGATGGCGGGAGGTTTGTTACCCTGCCGTTGGTACACACCATTGACCCGGTTACCGGAACCCGAAACCTGGGAATGTACCGCATGCAGGTTTTCGACAAAAATCTGACAGGAATGCATTGGCACCGTCATAAAACCGGAGCGCGCCATTATATGGAATACCACAAGCTTGGACAAAAAATGCCCGTAGCTGTGGCTCTTGGTGGAGACCCTGCATATACCTATTCGGCAACCGCTCCCCTACCCGATCAGATTGACGAATACATCCTGGCCGGATTTCTTCGCAAAAAACGGGTTGAACTCGTAAAATGTATTACACAGGATATTGAAGTACCGCGAGATGCAGACATCATCATCGAAGGCTATGTCGATCCGCAGGAAGAATTAATCTGGGAAGGCCCTTTTGGCGACCATACCGGATTTTATTCGCTCGAAGACTGGTATCCAAAATTTCATATAACCTGCATCACTCACCGCCGCAATGCAATTTATCCGGCAACCATCGTAGGGATTCCGCCTCAGGAAGATGCATGGATTGCCAGAGCTACCGAACGAATTTTCTTCCAGCCCTTGAAGTTTGCCTTTTGCCCCGAACTCACCGACATTGACCTTCCCCCGGCAGGTGTGGCGCACAATCTGGCTATTCTAAAAATAGAAAAGCATTACCCCGGTCAGGGACAAAAAGTTATCAATGCTTTATGGGGAGCCGGACAGATGATGTTTAACAAAGTAATGGTGATTACTGATGAAAACATAGACATCCACGATTATAAAGCGTTGTTCCGACAGGTGATTACATCCGTACGAATTCCGCAAGACCTGATGTTTACCAAAGGGCCGCTCGATGTTCTGGACCATTCATCGGACAGGTTTGCTTTTGGAGGGAAACTCGGCATTGACGCAACCCGTAAACTCCCGGAAGAAATCGACCAAGTCGACAAGATTTCCGTACCAATTAAACCTGCGGATGTATCGGCCATTAAATCGCAAATTCCTGAAATAAACGAAATCATTTTTAATGAACTTCCATTTGCTTTATTCTCTTTGAAAAAAGAAATGGCGAAAGAACTGCCGGCAGTATTTAAAAAGCTTTCGCAAACGGAAGAATTGGCAGGCATCAAGCTTTTTATTTGTTTTGATTCTCCCGTAAATCTCAACAACGAGGAAGTTTGCGCCTGGCAGGCCTTCAGTAATATCGATCCGATACGGGATTGCATTGTAACACCCCGAAAAGCCCCTTATGAGGCATGTTTATGTATCAATGCAACGGCCAAGGCCTCAAGCCATCAAAACTTTCCACGACCGTGGCCCAATGTGGTAACATCTTCACCCGAAACCATCGAGAAAGTGGATTCCCGTTGGCCTGATTATTTCAACGAACCATTTATTCATTCACCCTCATTAAATTACCATCCCTTAAGCCGGGGAACAGGTGCAGTGGCAGATATAAACTAATCCGGAATTACTGAAGTAATTGCTATTCTCAATTTTTAATTCTAAATTAGCCTTAGGTTTGTTGCCATGAATCGACTTTTCCCCCTCTTTATTATAACACTGTTACTGATTCCCCGTTTTCTGACGGGTCAGGTTTTTTTTCCCCAGGCTACAATATTTACGGTTAATGACGGATTATCCAAATCTCAGGTAAATGCCCTGTTTCAGGACTCCAGAGGCTTCCTTTGGATAGGAACGGAAAATGGATTAAACCGGTACGACGGATACGAGTTTACAACTTACACGCACCACTCATTATCCCCGAAATCATTATCAAATAATACCATAAATGCCATTTGCGAAACGGCAGACGGAACCTTATGGATAGCCACTAATAAAGGTCTTAACAGTTTAGATGTTTCTACCGGAGACTTTACCTGTTACCTCAACAACCCAAGAGACCTGAATACAATCAGCGACAATGTCGTTCTAAACGTTTTTGTTGATTATCATAAAACACTTTGGATCAAGACATTGCGATCACTCGACCGTTTCAACCCTCAAACCAAAACTTTTCACAGGTTTATACATTCTATCGATTTTTTTAAGTCTATTTCGGGCAACATCCGGTTTCCGCTCTTTGAAGATAAAACCCATGATTTCTGGATTGGCACCAAAGACGGATTAAACATGTTTGACAGGAAAAAACAACAATTTCACCGTTATACTACAAACACTAACAACCCGTCAAGTCTGAGTCATAATGAAATACGAACGGTTTGCGAGGACAACGACGGAGCTCTTTGGGCAGGTACCAGCAACGGGCTAAATAAATTCAATCCTGCTTTTAACAATTTCAAGCGTTATTACCCATCCCCGCTGTCGAATTCATCACTGGGAGATAACCGAGTTAATGCACTTTACAAAGACAAAAACGGTCGGTTCTGGGTAGGAACACAGGGAGGCTTGTTTATTTTCAACAAATCAGCAGAAAAATTTGAGCCTGTATTGGCAAAAAATCAAGTTGCATTAAACATCCCTATTTATTCCATAATAAGCGACAGATCTGGAATTATCTGGGTTGGCTCATTAAACGGGCTTATAAAAATCAACCCGCACAACCCTAAATTTAAACAATATCGTTTGGACGAAAATACTACGCATTCTTTTATGTCCAACGACGTTGGTTCAATTGCCACGCTTACACCCAATACGCTATTGGCCGGCACCCTCGGGAAAGGACTGGCTATACTTAACCTCAAGAACCTTAGTTCTGCTAATTTCCAATTTAACCAGCTAGGTTCAGATGAAAATAATTACATAAACTGCATTTTTGAATACCATAGCCCGCTGTATTGGCTGGGAACAAATGCCGGTGTGGTTATTTTCAATGCCATAACCAACAGTTGCTCGCTTCTTAGCAACGAATTAAACTCAACCGGCTACGAGGCTTCGCTTCAAAACAAGGTAAATGCAATCGTCAGAGATAAAAAAGGCAAAATTTGGTTGGGAACTTATCATGGTCTTTTTCAAATTTCTTTTGAAGAGAAAAAGGTAAAGACTTACCTCAACAACCCCGCCAATCGCAACACACTATGCAACAATAATATACATTCGTTAGAATGCGATTCGAAAGGAAACCTGTGGATTGCTACCGATAATGGGCTCGACTGTCTGGACACCGAAAAAGAACGTTTCCGGCATATTGATGACGACCCGGCACAGCGGCCATTCTTAAGCAGCTCATCGATCTACAGTTTAAAGTACGATCCTCTGGGTATTCTCTGGGTTGGAACATCTACAGGATTAAACCGCCTCAACCTAAAAAACAACTCTATAAAAATAATAACCCAACAAGATGGGCTCTCGGATAATCTCATCGACGCTATTACTATTGATAAAAACCATCGCATATGGGTCAGTACCAACCGGGGCATCAACATGATAAACCCTCATACGCTTGGGATACATCAATTTGACACTAACGACGGATTACAGGATCACGAATTTAACCTCAATTCCGTTTGCAGCAGTACATCCGGCGAACTATATTTTGGAGGTGTGGCTGGCATTAACGCGATTTCGCCCGACTCATTAATCAGCAACAATTACGCGCCTTCGGTTGTAATATCATCAATTGAAACAATTTCACCCAAAGGAAAGATAAAAACAGTAAACTTGTCGGACGATAAGATAACGATACCTTATCAATCCAATATTTTTACGATTAATTTTGCGGCCTTGGATTTCACACTTCCAGGAAAAAACAATTTTTCGTATAAGTTCTATTCAGACAAAGAAGAAGACTGGATATACATCGGCAACAAGCATTCAGTAACCTTTTCAAACCTGAAGCCTGGAGAATACCACTTCAAACTTAAAGGCTCCAACAACGACCTGGTATGGAATAACCAGGAGCTTTCGCTTATAATCAGCATAGAAGCTCCTTTTTGGCTGAGGCCGGAAGCATATTATCTGTATGCGTTGATCTTTCTGTTCTCCATACTGGTATTTTACCGTTACCGAACCTATCACTTACGAAAAGCCAACAAACTACTCAAAGACAGAGATATTGCGGCCCGCGAAATAGAGCGACAAAGGGAACAGCTGGCTCTAAAAAACCGAAATATTACCGATAGTATTAACTATGCCAAACGGATACAGGAGGCATTGATGACTTCCGAACGTTTTTTCAAACGCATCCTGCCCGAATCGTTTGTGCTACACCAACCAAAGGATATCGTCAGTGGAGACTTTTTCTGGATTAGCGAACGAGACTCCAAAATTTTTGTTGCCGCAGCCGATTGTACCGGGCACGGGGTTCCCGGGGCTTTTATGTCAATAATCGGGATTGAATTATTTCGTAAAATCACTGTTTCGCAAGGAATTGATAAGCCCGCCCAGATTTTGGACATCCTGAACCGTGAATTTGAAAAAATATTTAAAGATGTAGATAGCGAAGCTATCAAAGATGGGATGGATATTGCATTTTGTGTCATCGATAAACAAAGCCGTACGCTCGAATTTTCCGGAGCTATAAATCCAATTTATCTTATCCGCGACAATAAAATTACCGAAATCAGAGGATCTCGTTTCTCTATCGGGTTGGACGAGAACCCCGAAAATCAAACTTTTGAAAACAAACAAATTGAGCTTCAGGATGATGATGTGATTTATCTTTTTTCAGATGGTTACGTCGACCAATTTGGAGGCCCTGAAGGTAAAAAATTCAAATACAGACGATTCCGGCACTTACTGCTTACCATCTATCAATATCCGATGGAAGAACAACGCCATTTACTCGAAGACCGGATTAACCGTTGGAAAGGAAACCTCGAACAAGTAGATGATATTCTGGTAATTGGATTAAAGCCAACCTTCAATAAAAATTAAAAGCTCAATTCTTAGATTAAACTGCTGCCCTTTAACAGATTTCCCATTTTCAGCACAAGGTCTTCGGGTTGGAATGGTTTACTGATATAATCATCCATTCCGGCTGCCAGGCAGTTTTCTTTATCTCCGGCAAGAGCATTCGCCGTAATGGCAATAATTGGTGTACGTTGATTCGTCGTTTCTTCAACCTCCCGAATCTTCTTTGTTGCCAAAATTCCGTCCATTACAGGCATTTGTATATCCATAAGGATAATATCGTATTTTGAAGTCCCAAACATTTCCAGCGCTTCCTTGCCGTTAGCCGCAACCTCAATAGATTTTACCATTTTCTGGATGCTTAACAAAACAATTTTTTGGTTAATTACATTATCCTCTACCAACAAAACATTGGCATCCCTCAAATCAATTGCAGGAACCTTAATTTTGGGTATTTTCGTCCTTTTTATTTCAGGTTCAACAGTATAGAACGTTTCCGAAATATCAAAAAACAAATAGAACGAAAAAATTGTTGAAGAGCCCAGCGTATCAACTAATAACTGACTTCCCGAATTTTCAATGAGTTTTTTTGCAATAGAAAATTCAAAGTTATATGGCTTGGCATCCTCCTGTCCCATTTCAATTCGGCTCATTGAGTCAATCCGTGCTACATCTAATGCAAGCGGAACATCTACTTCTATTTTAAATGAAAGCTCACATTTTTTGTCCGTTTCCCTCAAAACCGAATAGGTAATATTAATATGTATTGATTTATCAGGAGAATTTCGAATAATATTTTCGATGATATTTAAAAGTATCTGCTTAATCATTACAGGGTTACCCAATAAGTTGTAGCTAAGTCCAGCATTGGGTTTAAAATTAATATTTACCCTTCCGTAATTAATTGTATCAAATAGCTTTACCGTACTATTAATAAGTCCATGTAAATTAAAACTGATATTGACGCTTAAATTACTTAAATCGATGGAGGAAGCCTCTGAAATATTGTTCACTACATTCACCAGATTGTTCGTCGAGGCTTGTATTGTTTCCACAAAATCTTTCTGATCAACATTTAGCTTCGAATTTGCGAGCAAATTACTGGTAACCACAATATTATTCAAAGGAGTACGAATCTGATGGGAAATCTGCGAAATAAAATCCTCCTTACTTTTCAGCTCCTTACTAAACTGCAGTCCTTGTTGTTTCATATCTGTAATTCTTTTCATAAGAAGAACATTATAAGAATACCCAACAAGGTAAACGCCTGCATAATAAAATAACAGTTCTATTTTATAAAATAGAGGAATAAAATAAGCCCCGTTCCAATCAAAAGGCAAAAACAAAAAAAGAACAATAACTAAAAGAAAGAAAAGGGAAGCCCACGAGCCATTACGAAGTCCGTTAAAAAAGAAGGCAACTAGCGGAAAAAACAATGTCCAGAAATGAGCAGTCCCCTCTGCACCTCCGGCAATAAATAAAATTAACAGAAGCGCTGTAATAACAACAAAATTAACCGTAAAGAAACGAACATCCCAACGTTTGGTCTTCGCCAGAAATATATTTGCCAAAAAAGTTAAAAAGGTAACTGCCTGAGCTGCCAAAACCCAATAGTTCCGGCTTATTATGCCGGTTATCAACAGTACCGGGAACAATAAAAGCCCAAACCAACTGATTATATACAGGAAGTTTAGCTTATCCTTATCTTCCGACTCGCCCAATTCAGGCAAATCAATATTTAATATATCTTTAAAAAAATCCACGAGTTTTTGTCTATTACAGGGTTACTATAAATTACCAATAATTTATTGATAAAATTAAAAAAATACTTCTACTTATTCTTAACTTTTATAAAAATAAGAGGACATATAAAAGTGTCTTGTTCCTTGAATTTTTATCCGCCAAAATCTTTAAATTTGCCATGTTTACCGTTCCTGTTTCCAGTTTTGAGGGTAAACATATTTAAAAAATTAAACATTATCAATTTTTATTAAACAATAATACTCCAAGCTATGGTAAAACGAATTATTACAGTGTCTTTCCTCCTTTGTACGATATTTGGTTTGGGTAAAGCCCAGCATAATAAGCTAGTAACTAAAGAGCAACTTGTGATATTTGGGAAATCGACCACCTACGTGGTTTTAGACGAAAATCCAATGTCCGAGTACAACATGGGGATTAAAGATGCCGTTGAAAAATATTGGAAAATAACCCCTTTCAAATTTATATCGAGTCGCGAATTTGATACAAAATTAAAAGATCCGACAGCATCATTCATTTTACGGACAAAGACCTTTCTATCGAAAGATAAAAACTGCTCCGAATATAACTATCTCAACTTCTTGATGGGCGACAAAGTAACGGCTATAAATGACATGCCTGAGTTATTAACCATTCCGTTGTCTTACGCCGGGGTAGAAATCGACACCTATTCTAATAAACTGGGCATTTTTATAAAGTTTGCCCAGGAGCATATCAAAAACCTTCAGGCCGGAAGCCGTCCCTCGGAAATCAATAATCTGAAATATTACAATAAGAATATCCGGGACATTAAAGGCAAAACTCTTTTAGTACAAGCCGAAGATCTTTCGGAAGAGGTTAATACCCTCGAAAAAATTAAGGCTCAATACCCGTACGATGTAAAGATTGTTAGCTCTGAAGAAATTGAAAAAGCGATTGCCGGGCAAACTGCCAATACGATTATCCTGCACCAGATTAGTCCAAGCCCCAAAGACCGGGTTGGCCGTTCGTACAAAATCATCTATGGAGTTGACGATTCCAAGATGTATTATTACAATTTCGAGAACATATCGCAAAAACGACCAGCCGGCATACTCGCCAAAGACTTTAAACGTATAACATTCGATTGGTAACCTCTGAAGCCTCGGTAAAGCCGGGGCTTTTTCTTGCTTTCCTATAAACACATACATTAAAACAATAAAATAGTGACGCTGTCGGAAACATCAAAACTCAAAAAACTGCCGGGCATCTCCGAAATATTATCAAAAACCGGCATCGACAGCTTTGTCTTTGCATTAGGCGGCATGATTCTGCTTGCATGGTTATTGCCATCGCCGGGAGCATATGAAGGCTTAGTATCCCTTAAATCCCTTGCCAATTACGGGGTTTCGGTCGTTTTCTTTTTTTACGGATTACGCCTTAGCCCTGAAAAGCTTCAGATTGGGCTTAGTAACTGGCGGCTGCACATGGTTGTACACATTAGCACATTTGTATTATTCCCGCTCTTAATGCTCATGTTCCGGTTCCTTTTTGCCGAAGGAGACGCCGGTCTTTTATGGCTCGGGGCCTTTTACCTTTCAGCTCTTCCATCCACGGTATCATCTTCGGTGGTTATGGTATCGATAGCGCGGGGAAACATGCCTGCCGCAATTTTCAATGCAAGCCTGTCGAGCCTCATCGGGGTTTTTATAACACCTCTATGGATGGGGCTCTTTATAGCTGTCAGTTCCGGCGGGCTTAATCTTTGGGGAGTTATCGGCCAATTATCCTTACAGGTATTAGTCCCGGTTGTTCTGGGCATCTTCCTGCACCGCCGATGGGGCAGTTTTGCCGAAACCCACCGCAAAAAATTACGTCACTTTGACCAATCGATCATTTTGCTGATTGTTTACACTTCATTTTGTGCATCGTTTGCCCGCCAGATGTTTAAAGATTTCAGCATATTAAATATTTTTTTATTAGGGATATGCATGGTGGGTTTATTCTTTTTAGCTTTCAGCATCATAACACTGGTTTGTAAGTTATTACGCTTTAACCGCGAAGACAGCATTACTGCATTATTTTGCGGCTCAAAGAAATCGCTTGTGCACGGCACGGTAATGTCGAGAGTTTTGTTTCCAGGGAGTAATGTGGCCGGTATCATACTGCTCCCCTTAATGATGTACCACGCCCTTCAACTGGTTGCCGCCAGTATCATTGCCAAACGAATGGCAAAATTTTCAGAAAAAGTTAAGGGTTAGCTTCTCCTAACAGCCTTCTAAACCATTATTTTACCCACAATTGCAGTTTAACAGATTGGCATTATGGACAATCTAAAAAAATTATTTACTTGAAAATGCTTTATCGATGGCAGCCTTGACTAAGGGTTCCATTATTTTATATCCTTCAAGGTTGGGATGTACCCCATCTGTAACGAGTTCCTTTTTAAAGCCTTTCTTTCCGTCTACTACTGCAGAATAATAATCAATATAGCCCAATTTATTGTTTCCTGCATATTCCTTCAGCATTCCATTAAGTTTGAGAATAGACCTTGTAGGGTTAATGCCGGGATGCCATGGGAAAGATAATGCAGGCAACACTGAACATAAAATTACTTTAATGCCGTTGGCCCTGGCAATTTCGTTCATTGAAATGATGTTGCCTGCTACATTTTCTAATTTTGACGGACCGGTATTTTCAGCAATGTCGTTAATACCCGCAAGTATCACTACAACTTGAGGGTGAAGGTTAACCACATCCTCCCGAAAGCGCACTAGCATTTGCGGCGTGGTTTGCCCACCTATTCCCCGATTGATATAATTGTTAGTTTTAAAGAAATCCGGATCATTCTTTATCCAACCCTCAGTAATTGAATTGCCCAAGAAAACCACGCGTTTTTCGCCCAATGCCGGCGCCGGTATCTTCTCGTTGTCTGCTTCGAAACGTGTCAGCCAAGCCCAGTCTCTATGAAACAGGTCATCATAATATTTCCTTAAATTAGCCCAATCTTCGCTCTTCTTTTGCGCCTCTGTTTTTTCGTTGCTAATGGGTTTCATAAACCCGAGGCTTGCCATCCAATTAATCACCTCCGACGCTTTAACATCATCATTTACAACTTGTTGATGCAAGTGAATATCTGCTTTACCTCCGCGTTTACTCCAACTATTATAAAAGCTGAAAACTTCCTTATTTTTCTCATTACGAGCATCGATTAATAAAGGAGTGGTTGTTGAAACCTTAATTGGGGGCAATGTTCCAGGATCGATTATCCCAATAAACGCAGCCGAATTAAGATCTGTGATTAAACCACCTGCCACGTTTAACGTTAGAAGTCCGATTTTATTAGCTATGATTTGATAAGCGCTGACGTTGTTTTGTATGTATTCGAAAGCTTTGGCAACATCGTCCCGGGTGATCGCTGACTGCAAATTCTTAAGTTGAAAAGCCACACATCCCTTTTTTGTTAAAGCCGCAATGATTGAGCTATCAGTACCAGCAGAGCTGCAGATAACTATTGATGTACCTGTAGGGCTTGCAAGTGGGTCTGGCGGATAAAAAGTTAATGTAGCGTTTTTAGTTTGATTCGTATGAAGTGAAATAATCTTTGTTTGTGCTATACCGCAAATGGATAGGAACAAAGCAGTTGTAAAAAAAACGCCTCTTAAAAACATAATAAAAATTTTAGGTTTACAGCAATAAAGGCTAACGTGCCAAATATATAAAATAATAAAACGATTTAGCAAAATTATTGAAGACAATAGGCTTTATAAAAAAGCCCTTATATAACCTAATTATCACGAATATTATTCCTGAGCCCCATTTTCTTTTGCAGTATCGATCCAATGTTCCGCAAGACTTTTTGGATCGGCCCCGATACCGCGGGAAAGATGCAAGGCTACTCCCATTATTAAAACAGAAGCTTCATGCAATTCCTGGTTTGTTTGCAAAGCCCCAAATTTTTCTTGTGCTTTTAACTGGAGTAAATCATGATGCTTTTGAGCAAATGAAACCGAATTCTCCAAATCATCAGAAATTTCCGGAAGCATCAAGCAATCTATCCACTCCTGCCCTATCCTTTCGGCTAATACTTCCGGAGGTTCGTTTCCCATTACCCTCCAGAGTCGTAACGTTTTCTTATCTCCTGATTCAGCTAAGCCAGTATCGAGGAGTAGCATAAATGCGATATCCGCTAAATTTTGCATCAGTTCTAAATATTCATCCTGAGCCTTTTCAAATTCTCCAACCATCTGGTCTTTAAGACATTCGTCAACACTCAAATGAGGCAATGCGGAAACTTCCGGACATCCTTCCAAACACGGGAAATCATTTCCCTGATACATATAGTGAACTTCTCCGCTTTGTATTTGCCTACCAAGTGGATATAACCGACAAGATAGCGGGCGCCCCAAATGTACGCTACATCCAAACTTATCGACATACTGACTGCATGCTTGTTGCCCCTTCCATCCTATTTCTCCGTCAAACCGTAAACGAATTCCTCCAAACTCACAATAAAGGTCGCGAAATTCTCTTGGTGTAAGCTTTTTCTCCCTGGCAAGGCAGGCCAACTCCCACGGATTAAGCAACACCTGTTTCCCGTGACAGCATGTTCCGGTTCGTGAACAGGTAAGCGGTAATTTATCGTGAATATTGAGTTTGGTTGTTATCATAATCATTGGTCTGTTCTTGATGTATACGCCCGTTAAAATTTCAAAATGAACGAGTCCAAATCATGCAACCGCTTTGAGGTTATATCAAATTTGCAAAAGTTGCAGTATTGGGCACGATTAATCTACGGTTACTGTTTTTTGGTTATACTCAAATATTCCATCCCATATCTCATCTACCCTGACAAGCGCTTGGTCTAAAGGAATCACGTCCCATTTACCATTGGTTTCGGTTCCAAGTCCAATATTTCTTAGTTTATATAAAGCATCCTCTACATCAAAATCGAGAACTGTATTTAGCTTTGTTTTAAACCATGATTCAATCTGATGATCGAGTTCTTCGGCGGTCAAGGGGTGTTTGCTTCTGTTTAAAAATGCATACGCCAAAATTGTTTCTTTAAGCTCTTCCTCCTCCGAAGAGTTTAACAACGAATAGAATGCCCCGCTATTATTCCCCAAATTCTTAAAGTAAAGACTATCGGAAAGCATTTTGGAATATTTTATTTTCTTATTCACAAAGCTACTGTACTGACGGAACAAGTAACCACCCAATACGCCAAGTGCGATGAGTCCGTGGTTCAGCGAGGTTTTGCTATTCAACAAATTCATCGATTCGCCCGATTTGTAGGCCGCATACATTCCAACCAGGGCTGGTACTACCTTGGTGCTTAATAACGAAAGTCCACCACCAACACCTGGAACCCAAAACAATAATTTATCGGTGGTCGACATTTTAGGAACTGCATTCGGGAATATCGTTTCGAGATCGTTTTTAGGAACGCGTTTAAATATCTTTAGCACGATACACCCCGGATCAAACGGCAGTTTACTTAAGCGGACCTTCTTTTCGTTAAAATAATCGGCATCGTTATAATTGAGATATATCATTACACGGTCATAGTATTCAAATTCTATTTCTTTCTTCCAGAAAAAGAATTTAGTAACCGTTTCCTTTGTTGTATGATGCCCTCTGACGTGTATCCCGTAATCGTTAAAATCATTAAAGTCAACCGCAAGTTTTAGGCCGATCAAATCCGAATCGTTAAAAGCGGCTTCAATTATTTCCTGGTTAACCTGAACATAATTGCCGCGTTCAAGAACTTTAAGCAGCGTTTCTTTAAACATCGAAAAATCGCTTTTACCAGTAAATGCGGCCCGTTCCTGTGGGCTCAAATCAGGGTCGAAAAGGGCATAGTTCTGCTTTAATTTACGAATAAGGTTAAAGGCTTCGTAGTGAAAGTAATGCTCAAGTATATCGAATAGCTTTTTGAAATCTTCTACTTTCTTCTTATCTGCAGTATATTCTGCTATTTGTTGTTCGAGTAAGAATTCCTTATCAAAAGGAATATACTGCTCTTGTTTCATATTGCTGCTGTCAAAATAATAATTGGCTTAAAAATAACAAAGGTAGTGGTTATACTGACATACAATGTTTGGATGGACAACATTGACGCAAAACTATAAAACGTTGCCAAACTTGCAAATTGTGCGGAATTAAAAATATGCGACGCTAAACCCACATGATTATAAGTCTATATGATAAAGCTTAGGCCCGACATCATATAAAACAAGACGAACTCTTCAACGTCAATCTTAAAGGCTTATTTTATTTCACGGTTAAGTGTTTGTTTAGTACAGATAGCAATACATCTCGTTTTGTTGGCTTGCTTACATAATCGACACAACCTACGTTTAAGGCTTTTTCTTTCTCTCCTTGTGTGGCATAGGCGGTTTGGGCGACAATTTTCAATTGCGGCTTGCGTTGCCCTATTTGCCGTATGGCTTCGTAGCCATCTATATTGGGCAGGCGAATATCCATCAATATTAAATCTATTTGTTGGGACAGAGATATTTCAACGGCTTCTTCGCCATTAGCAGCTTGCACGATATTTAATCCACCAATACCAGACAGGACTTCCTTTATATATTCAGCGTTATACGGGTCGTCTTCGACAATGAGTACAGTTTTACCAGTAAAATTCCCCTCGTTTATGTTTTCAACAATTAATGGTTGACGAGGTAAAGGTTGTACCGGATTGTATGGGATTGTGAAAGAAAAAGTGCTGCCTTTAAGAGGTTCTGATTCGAGAAACACCTGGCCTCCCAACAAACCCACCAACGCTTTTACGATAGGTAAGCCCAACCCTGTGCCTCCAATGTTCATTTTAGCACCTTGCTGTAACTGGGCAAAACGTTCAAAAATGAATTGCTGTTTATCGGAAGGTATGCCTATGCCAGTATCGGACACGTAAAACAGGAGGTTGTGGTTTTCATCGAGTTTACATCCGTATTCTATTTGGCCTTCATCGGTGAATTTGAACGCATTGCTGATGAGGTTGATAAATATTTGTTTGAGTTTAACCTTGTCGGTCATCACTATATTTTGTCCCTGAGCACAAGATGCATGTAAACTGAATTTTATTTGTTGCTTGCCTATACGTTTCTGATATTCACTAAAAAAAGAGTTTAAGTCGGCAAATAATTCGCTCAAATTTGTTTCTTCGAAATTAACAGGCAACTGCCCGGATTCTATTTTTGAAATATCGAGTATGTCGTTTATTATATCGAGCAAATCGTTGCAGCGTTGGCTGATAATGTCAGTAAAGTCTTTGAGTTTGGCTTTGTCGTTGGCTTTATCGAACAGTAAACTGGAAAAGCCTACGATGGCATTCATGGGCGTACGTATTTCGTGGCTCATGTTCTGAAGGAAAGCAGTTTTGAGGCGATCACTTTCTTCGGCTTTTTCTTTGGCTTTTAATAGTTCAATTTCAGCCCCCTTGCGGTCGGTGATGTCATGAACAGAACCCACAAGGTACGAGCAATGTCCTTTGTTGTCAAAAACAGGAGCAATACGTACTTCTCCAACCAACCGTCCGGTAGGATAATCTGTAGTTTCTTCCCATATTAACATTGTACGCTCTAAAATGGCCTTTCTATATTTCTCAAGTACCAAAGAAAGTGATGGATCAGGAATAACTTCGTTTACTAATTTTCCAATAACACTGTCCTCACTGATCCCTGTAATATTGCAAAACGCTTTGTTAACTGAAATAAAGCGGTAACACCCGTCGCCTTCAACTGCTAAATGAAAGATGATATCGCCAACCGTATTGTAAATTGAGTTGAGCATGCGTTCGTTTTCTTCAGCTCGTTTTTTGGCATTGTACAGTTCTTCATTTGCTTGGTTGAGTTCTTCATTTATTTGCTGGTATTCTTCGTTTTGAGCTTCAATCTCATCGGTTTTTTCTTTAATCAAAAGATCAGCTTGCTTTCGCTCGGTAATATCGCGGGCCACAGAATGAAAAAGAATTTTCCCTTTAAACATGGTTATATTAGTACTTAATTCAATTGGGATTATCCGTCCATCTTTCGTAACGTGTTCCGTTTCAACTACGACATGTTTTTGGCTGATTATTTCCTGTATTCTTGACGTGAGCGATTGTTTTGCCTTTTCGGAATTAATGTCGGCAGGTGTTTTAGTCAACAGTTCCTCCCGTGTGTATCCCAATCGTTTGCAGGCAACATCATTTACAAGGATAAATTTACCTAATGTACCGTCTTCATTTAATTCGGATGTAAATAAAGCATCGTTTAGGCTTTCGTATAACATCCGGTAGGTTTCTTCGCTTTCTCGTAAGGTGTCATTCAAATTTATTAATTCCAGCCTCTGCAATGTCATATCACTGATTAGCTGGGTCATATTAAGCAAAAACTCCATTACAATTTTCACTTTTTCTTCAGAAATAACGGGTACATCTCCCAGTGCTTTAAGGTAAACAGACTCATTAAAACCAAATTTTGCTGCTTGTTTCTGAAAAAAAGTATAGTCTGGCTTATCAATAAAGAATTGTCCGGAAAATAAGTTAGCAATATGTTCACCCTTGATTTTAATGGGTACCGCAACGTCCACCAACCCATTTAAACATTTGTAAAAATGGTAATTCTCGCCCTTACTCATTTCTCTGGCTAATACCGTATCGCTAATGGTACACTTTTTTGAAGTTTCAGAATTTACACGATGAAAATCAGTACATATTTGTCGCCACCCAGATTTTGACAAAACGTTACCATCAAGATCCAGAATGGCAGTTACAAATCCTGTTGATTGGTTAAACCCTTCAAGCAGTGTATTAACTTTATCAAAATCGATATATTCTAAAATTTTCGTTTTCATTATATCATGGCAGTTAATTCTCTGGTCCCATTTTCATTACAAATACTTCCCATCACTTCGGCAAATAAATCATTACCAATTTACAAATTAAAGTTATAGTATAATTTTTATAATTCATTACCAATTCTTATTCTGCCTAACGTTATTTTGAATTACACATAGTCAATTAGTTGCAAATTGGACATCTTTATTAGTTATTTCCAATTTATCAATTTGTTTTGACTGCGTTTGATCATTTCAAGTTTTCTTTTCCGGGCGATGAAAAATGACCCTCGAGATTGATGTAAGGGACTTGTTTAACTACCATATTCCAAATTATCACAGCATCTTTAGGTGGTTTGATGCCTTCTCCTGTAACGACACCGATGGTTCAGTTTTACAACCTCCATCATCTCAATTACAGCATGCAAGTTACCTTGCTTCTTGACACAATAAAAAACGATGAGGATTTCGTGACTGCATCAGTATCAACCGTTACAAAACTTGTCAGCGAGAACCAAACCCACACAACCACCTAAAAATCATTGATGTACAAACCTTTATTAGCGGTTCGTTGTTTTTTCTTTGTCGGTTACATATTCCAAAATATCCCCTGGTTGACAGTCTAATGCCTTACAAATTGCCTCTAAGGTACTAAAACGAATTGCTTTCGCTTTCCCGGTCTTTAAGATAGAAAGGTTAGATAATGTCAAATCAACTCTTTCAGAAAGTTCATTCAGCGAAATTTTTCGCTTTGCCATCATCACGTCTAAGTTCACAATAATGGGCATAGCTTAAATTGTTAAGTCATTTTCAGTTTTTATATCTACAGCATTTTGCAAGATTTTTTCAAACACTCCCACAGCCGCTGAAACTGCAATAAATATAAAAGTAACTACGGTACACATTGCAAGAAAACCGGCAGGGTCGTCTTCTTTATTATGAAATATCTTTATGTATAATCCTGCCATCGCAATTAACATGCTTAATATGATTGTGCAATATTTTATGCTTCTTAAAGTTCTTACCGCGTTTGGTGAGAACAATTTATTTTGTTTGATATATCCGAGTAATTTGAATGCTTTATATAATGCAACAAAAAAAGCGATTGATGAGGCATATCCATACAAGATGAATGGATCACAGTAAATGCTGAACAGGTCTAAGTTCTGAGCTCTTCTTTCGGTCAATGGAAACCGAATCATAATGAAAAGTGCCACAATACCGATAAGCACGAGGACTGCCTGAAGAAATATTATTGAAATTCTTTTCATAATGTTTTAACGAATTTTAAGTTATACGACAAAACTAACAATTATTTATCGATAAACAATAAATAATTACCGCTATTCAAAAAACACCCATTACTTCAGCTCTATCAAAATTGAAATCTTTCCAAATTAACGATTTGGCTTTTCATTTTAAAGCCTAAATACGAAGTGTGGTTTTGAATTATTCGAGATTGTCCGTATCAAATGACTGTCCTGCAATGAACACGAACTGCGTCAGTATGAAATGTTGGGGATTTCGGAGCTGCAAACTTACCAACCGATAAGAACCTTGTTAGCGAAGGCTACACTTACCAAACAAACTAAACGTCAAATCTTTACAACCAGCCATTAGCGGTAACGTTTCTATCTGTTAGTTAAATGAATGTCTGAATTCCAAAGGTGATATTTGGGTTTTCTTCTTAAAAAACCTACTAAAACTTTGTGAGTGTTCAAATCCCAACTCAAAAGCAATTTCACTAATTGAAAGATGAGTGGAGGATAGCTTTTCTTTTGCTTTTTCAATCAGCTTTTCGTGGATATGCTGTTGTGTGTTCATTCCTGTTAACGATTTTAGTAATGAGCCTAAATATCCGGTTGAAATATTAAGTCGCTCTGATACATACTGAACTGTTGGCAATCCATTATTTATCAAATCGGTACTACTCATATATTCTCCAAGCAAGGTTTCGAGTTGTTCCAATATTTGATGGCTCGACTTTTTGCGGGTAATAAACTGACGTTGATAAAAACGCTCTGCATAATTGAGCAAAGTTTCAATCTGTGATATGATAATGTTTTGACTAAACTTATCAATATTGTTTTGGTACTCCTGCCGGATATTGTTTACGATACCATCAAGTACCTTTTCTTCCTTCTCTGAAAGAAACAACGCCTCTGTAATTGCATAGCCGAAAAACTCATATTGCTTTATGGTTTTGGCCAACGATGTATTCCAGATAAAATCGGGATGAATAAGCAGCATCCAACCGGAGCGTTTGTTTGTAGGGGAATTATCTTTCTCAATTTTCAACAGCTGATGTGGTGCCATAAACGACATCACACCTTCGTCATGGTCGTATGTTTGTTGTCCATATTTCAGTTTGCCGATCAATCCTTTTTTTACAGAAATTAAATAAAAATCGAACAATAAACCTCCGCTTTCGTCCTTATCCGAAGCTTGCACTACAGCGTAATCAATCACACTAATAAGCGGATGCTCTGGAGAAGGCAACCCCCTGAGTTGATGAAACTCACGAATACTCTTAATATTTAAAGGCTTTTTGATATTCATACATTCAAATTTACAAATTGAAATTGTATTGAATAAATTTCCCCACAGATTATACCGTTTATAGAACTGCGGGGAATTTATGACATAAGCTTAGAAATAATTTTCGTCCATATCTTGCAGTAAATTTAGCTCCCTGGGTTGCCAACTTAATTGCTGTTGGGTTTGTAAAGCGGTAGCAGGGCTATCAAAGCCAATAAATCCGCTCATCCATTCAAAATGTTGGGCAATCTTCTCGTTGCTTACCGAAACAACCGGAAGATTTAGCTTTTTGCCAATAAATTCTGCAATGTTTTTTACAGAAACCCCTTGATCTCCAATGGCATTATATAAAGCTCCTTTCTGTGATTTCTCGATTGCCAGGCGAAACACTTTGGCTGCATCAAAGCGATGTACAGCTGGCCATCGATTGCTTCCATCGTTAGGATAAGCTGACACCCCATTTTTCTTCGCCTGCCCAATAATGAACGGTACGAAACCTTTATCGCCTTTGCCATGTACCGATGGTGGTAACCGCACTACCGATGCATTGATACCTTCGGCAGCTAAAGTTAAAGCAGCAACTTCTGAACCACGTGGACCGTGTTGACTGATACTTGCTTCGGTAATAAACTCACCTGTTTTGAAAAGTCCCAGAATACCTGCGGTTACAATCAAGGGTTTATTCGTTCCTTTTAATGCTTCTCCTAATGCATAAATAGCCGCTTTATCAACATCGCTTGCTTTTGCGAACTGCGTAAAGTCGTGAATAAATGCGGTGTGAATTACCCCATCAGCCTGCAATGCTCCTTGCTTCAAAATTTCCAAATCTTCAAGACTGCCCATTAATGGTTCTGCTCCTGTATTGCTGATTGCTTCAGCGGAAACTTCGCTACGAGCTAAACCAACAACCTGATGTCCTGCAGTTATTAACTCTTCAACTACGGCTGAGCCTATAAAGCCCGATGCTCCTGTTACAAATATTTTCATACTTTCTAACTTTAAAATTATACTGCAAATTTCAGGAATTATTAAAGCTTAGAAGTAACCAAATCGACTGATATTGTATCCCAAACCAACAACTACCTGTATTTGTTCCATTACTGCTAACGGTCGGTGGTATAAAAAGTTACCAATTGCGGGTGATTTCCTCCCAAGTTATGTGAAAGGTTGAAGCGGGCTATAACCCTTCACATACCTCTGAAACAACCCTGATTGCTTATACAGCGTGTTCTCAGTTCGTTGTCATTTATATTGTTGGTACAATTTCCACTAGAATTTCATTTTCGGATTTGTCGCAGCCCGGTCAGAATATCTACTTATGTTAAATTGAAATGGATTTCACAAGGAAAGAGAAAGACGCAGTTAATTAAACCTGCGTCTTTCATAAAGAATATTTTTAGTGAGCCTTAAAATTCCATTTGGAATTGTCACTATCCATATCAAACGGGGCAAGTGTGGGAGTACTGTCACCAGAAGACATCAACACTAACTTCTCTTTTGAATTTGGAACTACCTTTGGCATGATCCGATAGGTCCCATCTGTCAATTGATCAATTCGCCATAGTTGTTCGGGTACACCGGTAAATGCCGGAACCGTTATGATTTCAGCATTTGCCGTAGCTGCTAAGGCACGGTCGGTTCCTGCGATTACTATCTTATAATACGGACCACCTAAATATCCTCCTGCCTCCGGAACAGCTGTAATTGTCCATTTCTGATGCGGGCGGAACATATAGTCTCCTATTCTTACACCCGTGTTTCCGGTTGACCAGGTTTTTATTACATCGGCTAATTCTTGTGACGGAACAGGTTTAATAGGTTCATTCTTGTCACGATTAAACCATCGCGCCCCGCCTGGCATCCGTACAAAATCTACCGCTAATTCTAAGGCATACCCCCTTCGCTCAGACTCAATTTCATAGGTACCTTCTTTGAATTTTTCACCGGCAACCGGCCATCCGTTTTTCCACAATAGTGGACGGATACCTAATACACTAAGTCCGCTTTGATCTAAGTCTGCTTCAAAATGGCACGACATTTTTTCAACACCATCGCCAAGTACGATACGACCAAAATGTCCGGGCCCGGTAACTCTTCCGCCAGCCGCAATAACCATCTTTCCGCCACCTTTTAACATGTCCCGTCCCATATTATCGAGGTAAGGACCGGTTACTTTTCTGGAACGGCCAACAACGATATTATAGGTTGAGTTTGCACCATCGCAGCAAGTTCCATGTGTACCAAGCAAATAATACCATCCGTCATGATACATCAAATCAGTGGCTTCGCAGTCAATGGCTATATCTATTGGTTTATTACCTTCCACACGTTTCCCGGTTTTGGGATCGAGTTCTATAAGGCGGATGAACCCAAAGTAAGTCCCGTAAGAACACCATAAACGGCCATCGTTGGGATCTAAAAGAAGTCCGGGGTCGATGGCATCATTATCTTCTATACCATCGGATTGAGCGACTACGACAGGTTCTGAATATTTAAAATCGGGAGATTGGGGGTCGAGCGTTTTATTCCACATGGTAAGAATTTTCCCATTATGTCCACCACCCAAGCCACCACCCGTTGCGCCATAGATTACAAGGTAGCGATCGCCAATTTTTACCACATCCGGTGCGGCACCACCACCTGGCCGTACAGCTCCACTGTTCCATGTCCAGCCATCTTCGGATATCAATCCACCACTACCTGTGCCAAATGTATAATACTTTCCTTCACATTCCGCAATTGTGGAAGGATCATGTATAAAGGGCTTGCCAACTTGTGCTATTACTGTTCCGGACAATAACATTGATAAAAGGGCTGTTGCGCCCATTATTTTATTTCTTGGTTTCATAATAATTCCAATTTCTATACAATTGAGATCTTAAATGGGATGACTAACTAAATTTTATTCACAACTAATAGTGAGATCTTTTATTGGTTCTCCCTTTTCATCCAGGAAGCGAACACAGAAATCACTCATTCCGGGACCATTGATTACTGCCCCGCGGATTATATTCCTTCCTTTGTTGAGTGTCAGGCGGGAGGAAACACAATCATCTGCTACCATGCGCCTGTCTCCGGAAAGCAACAATGCTTCTTTTCCATTTAACCACCACATGGATGCTGAATTTGACCCTACAGCCATTCGTACATTTTTCATTTCGCGCGGACAGTTAACTACAGTTACAGCCCAAAACAGCACCCCGTACACCTGTTTGTTTAACCCATAGGCGAAACGAAACAGTTTTACATTGTAATTTTTACTATCCAAGGCATGCCAGGTTAATTCCTTGTCTGCCACTTTTACCTTTTCTCCATCTTTAGGAAGGATCGTAAACTGGTTCTGGAAATACAGGGTATCAAAAGCCTTCCTCAGGTAGCTGTCGGTAAAACCACTATTGCCACGGTTTGGTTTGTTAATGGGTTCTAAGAGTGTCCAACGTTGAATGAATCCTTCAGCATCCTGGGCCTTTTTTGCTTTTGTGGCCGGAGTGAAGTATGCACCGATGCTTCGTATAGTATCGCGTTTGGTAGGATCGTCCATTTGGCGCCCTGACATTATAGGGCCTTCACTCACTGTTATATCCGAACTGCCATTACTATGATAACCTTCTGTTTCTATAATCTGATAATCCCAAATTTTCCCCAGTTTCATTCCTTTCGATTTCCAGGCAGCAACATGGTTGGCAAAAGTTACTGTACCGCTTGATCTTTTCGTAGTACGGACACTCCAATACTGCTGAAATGTGGCTGTGCCTATAATGGAAGGTTGATTGGTCCTTGTGGTCTCATAGATATTATAAGTTCCGTCATCACTGGTAAATGTACCTTTTGAGACGCCCCCGGGAGGTGTCCAGTCCCCGTGGTTTTCGACAACATAATACTCAACAAGAGAATCCTTTGTCCATCCATATAACGCTAAGAACCCATTGCCGCCGCCATCGAAAGAGCCTGAAAAATGGACAACCCTGTCTTCTTTTCCGGTGGCCCAGCCTTTACCGGCTGTAAAATTACCAACACCAGACCATGCTGTACTGTAATGGCCGCCAGCTCCTAAAGTCATGGATGCGGTCCCACTAGTTGCATCATTCCAAAAGGAATAAAAAAAGCCATCATGAACACTTTGTATGTTACTTGTTATTACCTGTGCGTTTGACTGTTGCACCAGTAGCAATAATGAAAATACAAACACTTTTAGCGATAGTTTTTTAAATAGATTTCCGAAACGTAATCCTATTTTTCCGTAATCGTTTTGATAGTTGAAAAGTTCCATAAATTAGTCCTCAGCTGTTAATAGTTAAAATTGTTAGTTCTAATCAAGTTTCCCACTGATTAATATACGATTATATATCAGTTAATTAAAAGTCAACAAATTTAAAAGACTAGACTGATATGCAATTATGAATAAGTAACAAAAAAGGTATTTTAGTAACAAGATTAACCCAATGACCTAAAATGCAAAAAGCCCGGCAAACGCGAAACTTGATCCGGCCCAATCTCAATAGTCATGAGATTTAAACCTCCCGTTTGACTTCGTCCCTGCCTAAACCGGATATATAAAAGCTGGCAAAGCCTGTTATGATAAGTTCGACAGAAGGAGGACCATTCGCCAAACCCCTTTTATAACATCTTAATAATCAAGATAATTACTAGTTTAAATACCGAATTACAAATTCCTTTTTCCAAGCCAGTTCTCCACTGGTTGAACGAATAGCAAAAGTCAATATTTTGTCAGTAAAAATCATTGTGGTAGAGTTTTTTTAGTATGACGCACAACGGTCTGGGCTATGCGACGCTGAGGATGTCGTGGACGCGAACTTATCACCCGAGCAGAAAGCTTGCGAGCGAGAGCGAAGCACGCATAACCACTTAAACCCCAGTGGCGTACGAACACTTGTTCGCAAATGTTTTTATTTACTGTATTGATACGACAATCTTCTGTAAACTATTAACTTGTCCTTTTAATTCGCCATTAACAAAACACTTGAGTCCTGTCCCTTTATTATATTTGTTTCCATACTTGTCATAAACTATGGTTAATACTTTACCATGATAGTAAACATTGTCCAAACAAAACCAATCCCATACGCCAACAGGTACAAGAGGATTAATAATTACAGTTTCGTCTGCCTGCGGACGTACGCCAATTAATCCAGATATAACAAGGTCACAGAACGTTGAGTGATTATAATCTTTACCCCGTTCTTCCCCACCTTTATTCTGTTGCCAACCCAATTGCTTTAACATGGTACGGGAAATCCAATCGCCTGTAAATGGGTTTAAATCTTCATCAATCCATGGTAAAATATTCCCCTTTTCATCAACTCGGCGATGCGCATTTGCAAATATTTGGATTTGGTTAAAGTAGTCATTTGAATTGACGTTTTCTTGATTGTAATTATTTAGAACATTGGCCATTGCTGTTAAGGTAACAGAAGTGGAATATGGCCAACTTGGACCATTCCATTTGCACTCGTGTCCTTGATATGATATTTCAAATTTAGGATGGTTACGTTCAGTTGTTGTTAATCCATAGGGGGCATAAAAATATTGGTCAGATTTAATAAATTCCCAAGCTTTCTCATATCCAGAATTTGGAGGTGGCAAATTAAAATACCACGGTGTATATCCTAAAATCTCTCTAACTGTAACCAATTCGTTTTTGTTATAAGGCAATGTCTTAAAAAAGTTAGAATTCTTATCCCATAAATTTTTAAGAACAAGTGCCTTTAAAGTATCGGCTTTTGCAGCATATAGAAACTCTAACTTTTTATCTCCAGCAATATGTGCAATTTTGGAAATAGCCTGAGCATCTCCGAACATATAAGAATTAATTGTAGGTCGTTTCCCGTTTCCTCCAATAGACATTTCCATTGCATCGCGGTCGTCAACCGTACTAAAAAGTCCATCCGAATTTTTACCAATTAACATTTTGCGAAACATACGACCTATTTCCCATTTTTGGTAATTATCCACCAAATCCGGTAATAATCCGGTAATAAATGAAGTGTCTTTTTTAACGGTATAGTACGCCCAAAATGCATCTGCTATCCAAAAGCTATAACTTCTTAAATCGCCTCCCTTTTTTAACCAGAAATTTCCATAATTTTCAAGAAATTTATTATCCTTTAACCATCGCCCCTCATAAATATGAAACGATGCAGCACAATTAATAGAGTTGTATTTCCCAGACCATGCTACCTGAGGAAGAAATTCTGTAATTATATATCCGTCTGGTGTGTTTTTAATATGTTTACGATATGTCCACCACCTGAAATAATAAGTTAATTCAATATTCTTATCAGGACAATCTAAAAATGGAATATTATTTTCTAAAAAATGCCATGCTGAATCGTTCGGTATATACTGTTTATATAATTCCTTATCCTTCTCATTGAACTTATCAATATAACCTTTGTAATCATTGGGGGTTAATATAAAGTTTTGTCCATAAATTGGCAATCCAATAATCAAAATAATAGTAATCAAGCAGTTTTTTATTCTCATCGGTCTTTTTTGAATTTAAGATTCAATATTATATTTTAATTGTCGCTGGGGTCTTTTAACATAGCCGCTAACGGTCGCGGGTATGAAACGTGCCGGATTACGGAGCTGAGAATGGATCCCACGAGACAAGCCACGATGCAGGGTGAAACGCTTGCAAACCCACTGAAACCGGCATGTTTTATGACCCGTTGTGTGCGCCCTGCATGAGCAGAGCGCACCCGCTGAAAGCTTTTGAAAAAGTTTAAAAATACAAATAAACTTTAAAACAAAGCAAAATAGCGGGTGCATTTTCCAGAGGGTGAAAGTCCCTTATACACGGGGTCGTGCCCGTAAGTATTAGTAAGCCGCAAGGTGGTTTGTCGTGAGGCATACACTGAAGGAAGCGGAACTACAAAATCCGGTACTGACGAACAGTAACGGCATATGAGGCTATCAGGTGAGGATAAGCAAGCACATCATTGTAACGTCCATTTTACCGATCACCTTGTAGTAGATGCCGCAGGCATTGGAGGAAGGAAAAGCTCTTACCAGGGGAGGTCTTCGGGTGTCGCGAACACCGGAAGAAGTCAGCAGAAGCCATAGTAGTTGGTAGTAACGAGCCGATTAATAAACCGGAGGACTCACAAGCCAGCGAAGGGCCGAACATTACAATGTCCCAAATGCAGCAGGGAGGCTTGTCCAGCCCTGCTATAAGCGGGACAGGGCAAAATAATTGAATATGAAAGGATGATTGAACAGGTACTTAACCGACGGAATGTAATGCGGGCATATCGACAGGTTGTGTTGAACAAAGGTTCGGCAGGCGTGGATGGTATGACCGTAAAGGAACTTTACACCCATCTGATTCAAAACAGGGAGCAAATAGAATCCGACATCCGAAAAGGGAAATATCTTCCTCAACCAATTCGAGGGGTAGAGATACCTAAAAGCAATGGTAAGAAACGTCTGTTAGGCGTTCCAACCGTAACCGACCGTATGCTACAACAAGCCGTTGGGCAAGTATTGGCAGCAAAGTTCGAGATGGAGTTTGGCGACTATAGTTATGGATTCCGTCCCAATCGCAACGCACAACAAGCCATACAGAAAGCTCAGGAATATATCAATTCAGGTTACCACAATATTGTGGATATCGATCTGAAGAGCTTCTTCGACGAAGTAGATCACTGCCTGCTGCTACAACTGTTATACCGCAAGGTTAAATGTCCGCGCACCCTACACCTTATACGTAAATGGCTGAAAGCTCCGATTCTTATAAACGGAAAACTCACCAAACGGCGAAAAGGCGTTCCTCAGGGAAGTCCGCTAAGCCCGTTACTATCCAACATTATGCTTAATGAGCTGGATAAAGAACTGGAACGACAGGGACTTCGTCACGTCCGCTATGCCGACGATTTTAGCATTTATGTTAAAAGCGAGAGTATCGCCCGGAAAACAGGGAACAGTATTTACCTTTTCCTTCGGAACAAGTTAAAACTGCCCATTAACCGGGAGAAAAGCGGCATCCGCAAACCTGTTAACTTTACCATATTGGGATACGGCTTCGTCCCTACATATGTAAAAGGAGAGAGAGGAAAATATCAGTTGGTGGCAAGCGAAAAAAGTTGGAAATCGGTTAAAGAGAAGCTGAAAACCATCACGCGAAAGACAACGCCAATGACATTTGACGAGCGTATCCAAAACTCAAAGAAATCTCCGAAGGCTGGCTGGGATACTTCCGTATGGCTAGTATTCAGGGTAAACTCAAGGAGATCGACGGATGGATACGCAATCGCTTAAGATACTGCATTTGGCATCACTGGAAGAAACCAGAACGTAAACGAAAAAACCTGATTCGATTAGGCGTTGAACCGAGGATGGCTTACCAATGGAGTCGAACCCGTATGGGAGGCTGGGCGGTAGCCCAAAGTCCTATATTGGCAACAACAATAACCTTAGAACGGTTAAGGAAAAGAGGCTATCAATCCATGCTATCATATTACCAGAAAGTTGCCCCACATTGTAATGAACCGCTGTATACGAGACCCGTACGTACAGTGGTGTGAGAGGTGCTCCGGTAGTCTTTTGGGGCTACCGGCCATCTACTCGATTGGGCGCTGTTATTTTTTCTTATATTTCCAATCTTTATATTCTTGTCTGTATTCTAGCTCAAAAGAATATTTTTTACCTAATAATTCTGTCACCGAAATATGTATTGGATAATTTTCTAAAGCTTTGCTACCATACACATCATTTATAGTATTTGATAACCAAATAAGTTCGTTATGTAAAACCAAGGTTTTGTGAAAAATATCTGTCCAATCATTGAATTCCAGACTTGTCATTTGTGAAGCTGGATCATTTGCTATAAAGTTATTTAAAGATATATTTCGTCCGAATATTGCATAATTTGAATGTGCGATTGAGTTTCTAATCTGTGTTTTATAAGAATCCTTAATCCAATCATATAAAACCGGAGAAATCGTTTTTACTTTATCCCTAATAAGCAATCTAATGATATCTTGTCGAGTACCAGTACAATTTTTATCACGGGAACTTTCAGCAACTTTAAAGTACCAATCATAAGGTTCACCATTTAAAATCCTTACAAACTCGTACATCTTTTTTATTGTCAAATCTGCTTCCCAAATTTTCAAATAAATCAGCATTTCAATCTGAATCGTGGTACTTTCAAAATAAACAAGCTCATCAATTTCTTTCTGACGCTCTGGATTAAATTTTATTTGTTCAGAATATTCAGAAAATAAGGAAGCTGCAATATTTGTTTGACGATACTGATCAATGAAATCGTAATGTGTTTGCTCAGAATGGCCATCCATGCCAGGCCCAATAACATGCGGATTAAGCTTTCTCCCTTCTACTGAAGTGAAGTCATCCAATAATTCTTGGTAAAACCCATTAACATGGAATAACAGTAAATCACCAATATGGCTCTGATTTTTTAATGCAAAATCAAGTAATCGAACAAATTCAGGATGTAAAATCTTTCCCCAATATTCAATTTTGTCTTTAAATATCATGATGCATGTCGTTTTTTATAATAGCGCCCAACGGTCGGGGCTATGCGACGCTGGGGGAAACGAAGCTACAAAATTATCAACATGCACAAAAGTTTAAAAAAAGATGTACATTTGACGTAACCACTTAAACCCCAGTGGCGTATGAGCCCTTGTTGGCGGTAGTGTTTTATTTATTAATCTTACAGCTATCAACAAATAAACTACCTAATTCTGTAATTTCAAAACGAATATCGTTATCATCATATACAACAACTGTTTCATTATAGTCATCTTCTCCATATCCTTGATATTTAACATCTTTAATTTTTGCCCTTGGAGTTAATTGTCTAATAACACCTAATCTAACAAGATTTGAAGTTTCTGCATCATAAATATTTAATTTCATATAATCTACAATGCCTTTTTCCCTAATAAAATCAAGTGCATTAGCTTCTTCTGAAGAAAGTTGACCTAAAATATAAGGAAAAACAGTTGAACGAAGATTTTGTCTTGAATCGATATAATTTACTAATAAATTAGCCCATCTGTCTTGTAAATCATCGTTTTCTTCTAATGATGCGTTTTCAAGTAAGGGAACCAATATTTTAAGGGATACTTTTTTAATATCTATCTTTTTCTCTTTAGCAATTTTTTCAGCTTTTTTAAGTAAGTTGATTTGATTCCTAAATCTAAATATTCGAATATTATCAGCAAGCAATAATCCAACCTCTTCAATTGGTGGACCAATTATTTTCCCAAGAAAATCCTTGATTAAGTCAAATCCTTTTTCAACAGCGGTTGACGTTATATCAATTTTCTTATCCTCACTCATAATATTGGGTATAATTAAATCCGGTTGTTACTATTTTAATCTTAAAATCCATCAGAAAACTATCCTACTTGCAGATTTGCAACATTACCGCCAACGTTGGGCATATGAGTTGTGGCGGTGTTCGGAGCGATTCATTTTCAACCGAGGCAGAAACTTAAATAGAAGTACTGCACTTGGCAACCCACAAACCCAGCCATTACTTATATGCCATGTTGGCAGTAGTTGTTATTTTTTTCTTTTAAAACCAATAATTTCTGTCTTATCTTTTTGTTTTTCATCATAATCATAAAGTCCATAAACAATTACTCTGGTAGAGTCTTTGGTGTACGATACATTTATTGAATCAATTCCATAAACTTCGTAATCTAGCCGTTTCAAATGTTTTTCAAAGATGAAATCCTTTTCGTAAATATCTAATCTTGGTGGACCTAAAACTCCTAAAAATGTAGATTGAACCCTTATATTTCTATCCTGATAGTAAATATTTTCAGCCGGGGAAATTAATTGTCCAAACAGCGATGCTACCAAAACAAAGCCAATAAATGGAATCAATAAAATCCCGCCAACAACCACGGGAAAAAAAGAAAACAACCTGAAATAGATTTTCTCAAATCTATTCAGAATTGATTTATTTGACAGAAAATTAAAGAATATTCCAGAAATCAGAACTGTAATTATTATAATTCTTGTTGTCCATAGTCCACGAAATCCCAAATCAAGTTTTAAGTTTAAAACTCCAATACTTAAACTTACCAAAAGAGTGACAAAATGAACATATTTAATAATCTTTGATACAAGTGGATTCAGTCTCCATGCAACCTTTTTATTCCATTGGATCAATCCATAAATATAAATTACTACAAAGATTCCTGTCAGTAAATATGCCATGTTAGAGTCTTTTTACAATTACTGCCAACGGTCGGGGCTATGCGACGAGCGGGACGTCGTGGACGCGAACCTGTCACCCGTGACAGAGTTTGCAAGCGAAAGCAAAGCTTTCAGCGAGCAGTTACCCCCGCTTGGCGTATGAGCCCTTGTTGTGCATAGGGCATTCTTCGTTTCATTAAAGTCGCTGTCATTCATTGTGTTCGCTATTTGCTGGCAATTTAAACATTCTATAAATTCCTTTCGCTAAAGGATGCGACTTTTTCGTTTACTTATTTGATTCACCGCGCAGCCTTTTCATTTGAGATTTTAAAATCAGCGCGACGGCGATTCTTTTCGTTAGCGACTTTAATCTTCGCGCAGTATTTTGTAATCAATTATTATTCAGCGCGTAGGCTAGTTTAAAACGTTAAAGTGTATCCAATCAACTGTAAATCATTTAATTGCGTTCGATTTAGTGAATCGTTGCGGCGGCTACTTGCCTTATGCACAACGGTTGGCGGTATGAAACGTTGGGGGTTTCGGAGCTGCGAATGTATCAACCGATACGAACCTTGCCAGCGAGCGATGCGCTTGGCATACCACAGAACCCCCAATGTTTTATGACCGCGTGTTAGCAGCCGTTATTTTTTTAGTATTAAATCACGTAACTGACTCATAGCAGAATTGTATCTATCATTAAGAGCTTTAGTTCTTGCTTCATCTGCCGCACTCAAGTCCACATCCTTCTTTATTTTATCAAATAAGATATCTTTCTCCTTATCTAAGTTTTCACAAACATTTGTTAATTCGTCTGTTAGTTCTTTGATTTTGTCAAGTTTTTTGCCTTCTTCAACCGCATTGAGAAGTTGTCTAAGTAATTCTTCGTGTAGTCCCATTTTTTAGTTATTTGTTAAACCAAGGTAGTTTTTGTTTTTGAAAATCGCCAAATGATTTAGAATATTCTTTTGCCCAAGATATTCCTGAATCTATTTGCTCTTCAAAATTGTCGTTAGTATATTCAAATTTTTTGATGTTATTTAATTTATGATAAAGGTCTTCAAACATCCAAGTAGAACCTTGTCCTTGCCGTTGTAATACAATTGATGTCAGTTCAGCAAATTTTGTTATGTGTGGAAATTCGTAAAGATGTCCTGTTGGCTCACTGTTTTCTATTATAACAAATCTTGAGGAAAGTCCAAATCTTAAAACTTTTTGCATTACACTTTCTCCAATAATGTCAGGTTGCTCTTTGATTATGTAAGTATAAAACCCCAAGTTATCAATATATGATTGTATCCGTTTTAAAAGTTCAAGACCCTCGCCAGTATCTTTACCAAGAATTAAAACGCTATCAGAATTTTCAAGCATAGAGTTTGCTCGTTCAAAAACACTATCAAACGCAATATTTATATTTTCAGCTAAAGTTTTACTGTCAATGCTTGTAGGCTCCGTTAGTGTCTGTCTTCTCCTAATCTAGCTTGACATAAAAAAGTCAAGAAAATGGAAAAGCAAACACCGAACCTTTCCGAAAATATGGAAGGATTTAAACAAGAAAAAGTTGATTATTCGAAGTACGAAACAAGTTTTCGACGATGGCTGGTTCAGGAGATAGAATCAGGGCGAATGA
>JAUZOO010000021.1 GCA_030706405.1 Bacteroidota bacterium
AATCAGCAGTTTGCCAGTAAGACGGTTAATTAAATCCGTATTAAATAAAACACAGTTGGAGATAACAGGATTATAAATTATGTTTGTTATCTCTTCTATAAAAACAGTAATAATCTGTCAAGCTAATTTAGGTCAAGTCAATTCGCATACATCGAAGCTCTTGGCATACACATCAAAGCCTTTTCTGCAAAGATAGTTGCTCTTGCCTCAAACATTGAAGCACTTCTCGCACTTATCGAAGCTCAATCCGCAGAGATAGAAGTTCTTCCCGCATACATCGAAGGACTTTCCGCGCTTATTGAAGCTCTATCCGCAAACATTGAAGGATTTTCCGCAAGCATCGAAGTCTTACCCGCATTCATCGAAGGTTTTGCATTTTCTGATATTTGTCGGGTTGTTAAAAGTAGTTTTGCATTTTCTGATATTTAATATTGAAACTTGGTTAACTCAAAAGAGTATTTAGATATTTTTACAGCATAATATTTTATAAAGCATTTAAAGGCAGCTATGGTTGTTTTGAATGTATTTGTAAAGAATCTATTAAATAAATATTTCTAAATCTAAATCATTCGCATGAGAACATTTTGGTTTCTATTCGTTGCAGTTTTTTTAACCTATAATGTTAATGTCTATGCACAGGATGCAGATTCCACACAAACGGAAAATCCAACACTTCATTTTACCACCGGGATTAACTACAGCAGTAATTCAGCATACGCCGGGCGCGATTTTGGGGTGTCGCAATATTCCATTTCTCCTTATTTTAAATATAAAACTAAAACCGGGTTTTACGGTATGTTATCCGGCTCGTGGCTAAGTGCTGCAAATCCATCCTATTCTTCAACAAACCTCGAATTAGGCTTTGAGAAAGACTTGTTCAGTTTTATGTATTTTTCGGCAGCTTATGGCCGTATGTTTGTTAATAAGCCCGACAGCATACCGGCTCAACCGGTATCAAACTCGGTGGGACTTTCTGCGTCGTTTTCCTATAAGTTTCTTTCGTTAAACACCGGTTATTCCTATGCGTTTGGCGATGAAAATGCCCAGGGAATAACGCTTAGCCTGTCTGGTAATTTTTCGAAAGAGCTTAAATCGTTTGTTAACTCAATTTCATTTGCGCCAAGTATTGGAACAGTTATGGGCAATTCGAATATTATTTTCAGCAAACTGACCATTAAACAATATAAGAAAGGAATAGGGGCCAATACGATACGGCAGGTTGGAAAAAAACTTAAAATGTTAAAAAGTACGTCATCTTCCGCTTCAAAGACGATTACAGATAATCCATTCGGCATTTTGAGTTATGAACTGGCTTTTCCGGTAACGTTTTCGATGAAAAACTTCAGCCTCACCGCAGCTTATAACTATTCAATTCCCCAAAAAGTAAGTTCGGTTGACGATACTAACCTAAAAAATCTCAGCATATTCAGTTTGGGATTATCGTATAGCTTTTAAATCTCAGTACTGAGTACTTAGTACTCAGTACTGAGATGTTGTTTATTCCACCGCTTTTTCCAGCGGCCAAATCAACCCAAACGTAATATCCCGTCCCGGATTATAGATACCGTTATATTTTAACCGGCTAAGATGGTCGTAGTACCTGGTATCGGAAAGGTTACTGCAACTAACATAAAATGTAGGTTTGTTATGCGCTACCATAAAGCTCGAACCAGCCGAAATCCCTAAAAGTACATAGCCTCCGGTGCGGGTTTCAAATTCGTCGAACCTATTTTGGGCAAATACCCACTGAACATTACCACTTACGTATGGATTGTGAAAGAATCCTTTTCTTTCGGGAAGTTCCCAACGAAGTGTATGGCGTGTATGCAGGGGCGGTATAAACGGCAGCGGTTTTCCGGTTTTTCGATTTTCGCCATATACATAAGCCAGACTGTTTTCGAAATGAATATTGGTGAAGGGATGCATATCAGCCGATAATTCTGCGCCGGTAAGTCGCGAGTTTCCCTGTACATAACGATATACCGGAAACGAAGTATTATTTATTGTTTTAGTTTCACCGTTAAGATTTCGTTGATAAATGTAATTGTCGATACTATTGATAAATCCGCTCAGGATAACCGACGTGCGGTTAGTATGAAACGATAGTTCGCCGTCGAGCTGAAGACTGGTTTCGGGTTTGAGCGAGTTATCGCCCAACTCATAGCGGAAGGTTCCTTCATGTACACCGTTTGCCGAAAGCTCAGCGATATTTGGAGCCCGGTAACCGCGGCCAAGATTGGCTTTAAAATCAAAATGACTGTTAATCTTATAAGTTGTTCCCACAGCTCCAGAAAAAGCAGAGAGGTTGGTGGTAAATGATTTAAAAAGTTCTGTGGGAGTACCGCTGTTATCCTGTATAAGCGCATCAGATTTTATATAACGATGATTGTACCGCAATCCGGCATTAAGCGTCAGCTTATCGAACGATTTTTTTAGATAGAAAAAACCTCCCAAATCCTGTAAGCGATAATCGGGAATCAAAAAATCGACACCGCGGTTGGCATTGGTCTGGGTCATGCCCGAAAAGCCTGCCGCCGGTTCCCATCCGTTATTCGCCTCCCTCAGGTATTTAATATCGTACGAGAGCGTGTTTAGATGAAAATAAAGCCCGGGAGTATCGGCTGATTCGCTATACTCTTTACGATTGTTCGTTTGAAAACCGATATTCACCTTTAATTGGTCGGTATGGTTTACAATGAAGTTATTAACCAGCGAAACCTTTTGGTGGGTCACCACCTGAAACGGAACATCGAGGTGGCGGCTTTGGGCATCGCTGCTGCTGACAATCTCGCCCAGATTGTTGAGAAACTTTCCGGTGAGCGGGTCACGGTTTCCGTCAATTGCTCCGATATGGGCATCGTACGAACTAAAATGAAGATGCGAATATCCCCAGGAATGATTCACTCCAAACATTGCATTGAAGTTTTGTTCGTTAAATCCGGAGTTATAAACATACTCTGTCGGAGTTTGAAACGAAGCTGCATTTTTATACGTACCTCTTAATTTCCAGATAAAACCGTTGAGGTTGCCTTCGTTCATGGCCGTGGTTGATGTAAGCTTGTTGTTGGTAGAATAAAATGATGCTATTTCCGAATCGACGTGGCCGGTATGGTCGGGATCGGGTTCGCGGAAGTTGATAACCCCGCCCAGGGCATCCGACCCATAGAACAGACTAGCCGGGCCTTTAAGAATCTCCACATGATCGATGGAATACTGGTCAACTTCAAGGCCATGCTCGTCGCCCCACTGGTTGCCTTCCTGGCGTACACCATCGTCGAGAATTACTACGTGGTTATAGCCTAGCCCGCGTATGACAGGCTTAGAAACAGCTCCGCCGGTGGTAATGGCCGACACTCCTGGCACGGACGTAAGCGCATTGACAAGGTTGGTAGACGGAATAAGCAGTAAATCTTTACCCTTAATAGTTGAAATGGCCACGCTGCTCCGCTTAATATCGCTCGACCCGGCACTTCCGGTAACTACAACTTCCGAGACTTCGATGGGCGACGGCGTTAACTCAAAATTCATTTGGTTGATCTGGCTCAGATCGACGGTTATTGCGAGGGTCTGGTAACCAATAAACGATACCTGAACCAAAAGCTTCGATTGCGGAAGGTTTGTAATCTTGTATTTGCCGTTTTCGTTGGTAACTGCCCCTATTTTTAAGTCGGGGATGTAAATTCCCGCTCCGGGAAGTCCCTCATGTGTGGTTTTATCGCTTATGGTTCCTTCGAGAATAGTTTTGGGAAGTTCGTTTACAGGCAAGGCAAAAGCAATGGCCGAAAAACACCAAAGCGTAAAAACGATAAGGATTTTATAGGTTCTATTTTGTGTTGACATGATTTTTAATGTTGATGAATAAAATGGATAGGTATAACAACAAATGGTAATAATTTTTTATCCGTGGATATTACCGACGTATAAAATTATTCCCGTTGTATAGGTTGAAAGGAAATCAGGCTTTAAAGGAAGGAGGGCCGCGCTGACCAATGGTATGCTGTACGGCCGGTAAATAAGGATTATGATAAACGATGAAATAATTTCCAGAAATAAAGTCTGCCATAAATACGGGCTGGGCCTCGTGTTGCAGATATTGCGGAAATTCAATTTTGAGGATGGCACAGTGATGGTGGGCTGTTTCGATAGAGGTAACTCCTTCGGGAAGTAAAACGTCAACCGTATCATCATGACCGTAAAGGTCGTGTATAAATTCTACGGGCACTATCGCGAACGACAATGTAGCCAACAGAAACAACGATACTATTTGACGGAAAAGCTTTTTCACGGTTCAAAATTATGAGAAATAAACATTAAATACAGACAATTTGTTTAAATGAAGTTTATTGCAATTTTTACATATATAAATCCTTATAATCAGTTAATTATTTAGTTTTTTTATTAGTTTTGATAGGGATCCCTTGCATTAACTATCGATCAACTCAAACGTTATAATATGAAATTTTTTGATAGGGTAAAACAAACAAAATTCTTGATTGCCATTTGTTTGCCATTTCTGGCATTAGGGATACAATGGCTTTTTTGGGTATATTTCAAGCCTTTTGTATGGTTTCTGTTTTTTCCCACTGTTTTTTTCAGTGCCCGTTTGGGAGGGTTAAAAGGAGGAATAATAAGTACAGTATTATCGGCGGTTATTGTTTATTATTTCTTTTTTGATCCACAATTATCGTGGCAGATTAACAATCATAATAATTTATTTTCGCTGGTTGTTTTTGTTTTTATGGGTTTTTTATTTTCGGATGTTCAGGAAAGACTTTCAAGGGCGAACCGTAGTACTGAAAAAGCATTAAATGAAACCCGTGAGGCTAAAGAAAAGATAGACCTTTTATATGAGCAAACCCGGCAACTCGACGACCTGAAATCTCATTTTTTTGCTAATGTCAGCCATGAGCTGCGTACTCCTTTAACCTTAATTCTCGAATCGACGGCCAATATGGTTCGTAATCCTGTTTTAGATCAGGAAAGCCTGTATAGTCTGCAAGTTGTTGAGCGAAATGCCCGCATGCTTTATCGTCAGGTTTGTGATATTTTGGATATTTCAAAACTCGAAGCCGGACGCATGCAAATGAATTTTGCCCATACTGATTTTGTACAATTATGCCACATTGTTGTTTCTCAGTTTGAATCGGTTGCCCATAATAAGAATATAACATTTACAGTAAATAGTCCCGAAATGCTATCGGTGGTTGTTGATATCGAAAAATGTCAGCGGATTCTTCTTAATTTATTATCCAATGCCTTTAAGTTTACGCCCGATAACGGGGAAATTCAGCTGGATATTAAGGCGGAAAAGGAATCGGTAATTATCGAAATTCAAGATAGTGGATCGGGCATCCCTGAAAATATGCGAGATAAAGTATTTGAGCGGTTTCAGCAGGTTGAAGGATCGCTTTCCAACAGGTTTGGAGGAACAGGATTAGGGTTGGCTATTGTAAAAGAGTTTGTTGAGCTGCATGGCGGAACGATAAAAATATACGACTCTTCCTTGGGCGGAGCATTGTTCCGGATAACCTTATCTACCAATATTTCGTCCGATGCTCCTGATATTAAATATAAGAATATCGGCAATAAGATTCTCGCCAAACAAATAAACGATGATTTTTTTGTTCCCGAAACGTTGGATTCTTATTCTTTAGCTGAACAATCAAAAGACAATCTTCCGCTCATTTTGGTAGTTGAGGATAATCCGGATATGAATAATTTAATAACTCATTCCCTTTCCGATACCTTTAGGGTTGTATCTGCTTTTAATGGCTCCGAAGGATTTGAAAAAGCGCTTTCGATAATCCCCGACCTTATTGTAACCGATTATATGATGCCGGGTATGACTGGTGAAGAGTTGGTTGAGCAAATCCGTAATCATCCAAAAATTGCCGAAATTCCGGTAGTAATGCTTACCGCCAAAGCCGATGATAAGGTACGGTTAAAATTACTTCAGGATAAAGTTCAGGACTATCTGATAAAACCATTTTCCACCCCCGACCTGGTTTCGCGCGTTACCAATCTGGTATATCAATATAAAAAGCAAAAAAGAAAACTTGACGAAAGCGAAGAACGTTTCCGAATTTTAATAAATCAGGCAGCCGATGGCTTTTTTATCCATGACAATGATGGAAACATTATTGATGCAAACAATCAGGCTTGTGATAGCCTGGGGTATTCCAAAGATGAACTGTTAAAAATGACTGTTCTGGACATAGAAATGGACTTTGATCTGGAAAAACTTCAGGAAATTTGGAACTCTATAGAATTAGGCCAACATACTTTTGTTTACGGGCATCAAAGGCGTAAAGACGGATCAATATTCCCGGTAGAAGTTAGTGTAAGTATGATTGAATTTAACGGTCAGCGTTTAGCGTTTGATCTGGTACGCGATATTTCCGAAAGGATGCAGGCACAGGAAGAATTAAGAAAGAGCGAGGAACAATATCGTTCGGCACTCGATAATATGCTCGAAGGTTGCCAGATTATCAGCTTTGACTGGGAATATCTTTATATGAATCAAAGTGCCGCAAATTTTGGACATAAGACCAGAGAAGAACTTATCGGACATAAGATGACTGAGGTTTATCCTAATATTGAAACACAACCTATTTACGAACACCTGAAAAAGTCGATGGAAGACAGGGTGAGCACTCACGTTGAAGTAGATTTTATATATCCCGACAATACCGATGGGTGGTTTGAGCTCAGTATACAGCCTGTGCCCGAAGGTTTATTCATTCTTTCGGTCGACATCACCAACCGGAAAAAAGCCGAAGAAGCAATTATTGAACTCGAAGAACGTTTCTCCAAGGCATTTTATGCCAGCCCTGTAGGATTGTTGATTACCCGGTTCGATTCAGGGCAGATTGTCGATGCCAACGATGCATATTGCCAGATGATCGGTTATTTGCGTACGGAACTTATTCAGAATACTACACTGGAGCTTCATATTTGGGAAAATACCGACGATCGCGCACGGCTTATTGATATGCTAAAGAACAATATTCCTGTACGCAACCTTGAAATGCCTATTCGTAAAGGAACCGGAGAGTCCAGAATATTTCAGATTTCGATGGAACTTATCGAAATCCTTCACCAAAAGTGTGTAGTATCTTTTGCCCTTGATATTACTGAACGAAAGAAAGATGAAGAAAGTCTGCGTCATAATGAAATGATGCTAAAACAACAAAATGAAGAGTATTCTACGGTTAACGAGGAACTTAATGAATCAAATCAGATTATACAAAAAATTAATGAAGACCTTAAATTGGCCAAAGAAAAGGCCGAAGAAAGTGATCGGCTTAAGTCAGCATTTCTGGCCAACATGAGCCATGAAATCCGTACTCCGATGAATGCCATTATCGGCTTTTCAAATATTGTTGGCCAGCATGCCCTACCTGAAGATAAAATTGAAAAGTTTACAAATCTGATTCAACAACGATCTTATGATCTGCTACATATTATCGATGACATACTCGATATTTCAAAACTAGAGGTTGGACAGATGAAGTTAGCCTTTTCTCCGGTGCAATTGTCTGGAATGCTATACGATATTCTCGAATACTATCAGCTAAAAATTCAAGAAATTTGCAAAGGAAATGATTTGTCAATTAAATTAATGCTGCCCAAAGAACTAAGCGAGGTTATTATAAATACCGATAGTTCACGTATTAAGCAGATATTTAATAATTTAATTGACAATGCAATTAAGTTTACCGAAAGTGGCGAGGTTGTATTTGGTTGTAAATCAGTTAAAGATCATGAATTTGTCTTTTTTGTGAAAGACTCGGGAATCGGTATACCTAAAGAAAAGCACGAAATTATTTTTGATCGTTTCCGGCAGGCTGATGAATTATTTTCTACTCGCAAGTATGGAGGAACAGGCTTGGGCCTATCTATTGTAAAAGGGATTATTAAGCTGCTTAATGGCCGAATTTGGCTCGAATCCGAGCCCGGTATGGGGACAACATTTTATTTTGCTTTGCCGTTTACTACTTCCGAAATTGTACAAAACAGCAATCAGCATTTAGCTTCCGCACAATCCAGATGGAGCGGAAAAACCATATTGATCGTTGAAGATGATGAAGCTAATAACGAATTTCTCCAAGAAGTACTCCGTAGTTCGGGCGTAAATATGCTAATAGCTTTTACTGGTTCAGAAGCGCTCGATATTGTTAACAATGAAAAGCATATTGACTTAATACTAATGGATATACGTCTTCCTGATATTAATGGCTTAATTTTAACATCAATGATTAAGCAACAACGACCCCAGATTTGTATTCTGGCTCAAACAGCCTATACCTCGTCTGCAGATATACAGGAATGTTATGAGGCGGGTTGTGACGATTATATTGCCAAACCCATTGGGGTGAAAAAATTATTATCTAAGCTCGATGTATATTTAAATCCGAAGGAATCAGATGAAAATAAGCAGGATTTATGAAAAGGCTTCAAATTTTAAGGGAGTAACTAAACCCGGAGTCTTGATTTTTATATAATTTCGAAGCTTTCCAATTTTAAAGATGAACAAAAAAGAACTTTTCGATTATATTATCGATTATTTTCAAAAGGCCATGCCTGTGGCCGAAACCGAGCTTCATTATTCCACGCCTTATGAACTGTTGGTGGCAGTAATCCTGTCCGCACAGTGTACTGATAAACGGGTGAATATGATTACACCACCATTTTTCAGGCAATATCCAACTCCGGAATTATTGGCCGAAGCAACACCCGAAGAAGTATATGAACTCATCCGTAGCTGCTCGTATCCGAATAACAAAGCCAAGAACTTGGTTGGAATGGCTATTACTTTAACCGAAAAATTTGGAGGCATCGTTCCCGATGATGTTGATAAACTTCAGGAACTACCGGGTGTTGGCCGAAAAACAGCGAACGTTATTGCATCGGTGGTTTACAATAAACCCGCTTTGGCAGTTGATACCCATGTACACCGCGTAGCTGCCCGCATTGGATTGGCCGTTAATGCCAAAACCCCGCTCGAAACGGAAAAACAGTTGTTGGAATATTTCCCCTCTGAATTATTACCAATTGCGCATCACTGGCTAATTCTCCATGGACGATATGTTTGCATTGCCCGCAAGCCTAAATGCGATAAATGTGGGTTAACAGAGGTTTGTTTGTTTTATAAAACGCAACCCAAGGTGTAGATGGAATCTTAAAGATCAACAAAAATGGCGCATAGATATTCTGTGCGCCATTTTTGATTTTGGTAAGTTTTGAAAATAGATATCTAGAGGTTTTACTTTACTGAAAGGCATATATCGTGTTCTTTAATTAGTCGGCGCATGTTTATCAGGGCATAGCGCATCCGGCCCAGTGCTGTATTAATAGACACGTTGGTTTGGTCGGCAATTTCTTTAAAACTCAGATCGCCGTAATGACGCAGAAGGATGATTTCTTTCTGATCGGGCGGCAGCTGATCAATAAGGCGGCGAACATCGCTTAATACTTGGCTGTAAACCATTTGTTGCTCCACGTTGTCCTCAGCAAACTTAACAGAGTTAAACAAATCCTGCTCATAATCGTCGTTGCTGAAGGTATTTAATTGTTTTTCACGACGATAATGATCAATAATCAGGTTGTGGGCAATACGCATGATCCACGGGAGCAAACGCCCGTTATCCTGATATTTTCCTTCCTGAAGCGATTTGATTACTTTAACAAAAGTGTCCTGAAATAAATCTTCTGCTAAATGCTGGTTTCTTACGGTGAGATAAATGTAAGTATAGACCTTATTTTTGTAACGGCGAACCAACACCTCTATAGCGCCTTCGTTTCCACCGATAAACTCGTTTACGAGTTCTAAATCGGTCAGTTCAATTGTTTTCAAAACTACCTCCTTTGTATATGGTTAATCGGGTAGAATTGTATCGATAGGCTATCCTCCGGGTGTTTGGTTAAAATTATTTTTGATAGTGCAATTAAATAAAAAAAATGTTTTTATCAAAACGTTACCTTTGCTTTTTCGTTAATTTCTACAAACTGTTGTAAACAGATGACATCAGACACAAATAATACTAAGAATTTCATAGTTATAAGGGGCGCAAGGGTAAATAACCTCAAAAATATAAATATTTCTATTCCTAGAAATAAATTATTGGTTATTACCGGGTTAAGTGGAAGTGGAAAGTCGTCGTTGGCGTTTGATACCGTTTATGCCGAAGGACAGCGGCGGTACGTGGAGAGCCTCTCGTCGTATGCCCGTCAGTTTCTTGGCCGTATCAACAAGCCCGATGTTGATTTTATTGATGGCATACCGCCTGCCATTGCCATTGAGCAGAAGGTAAACACCCGCAACCCGCGTTCTACGGTGGGTACATCAACCGAAATTTACGATTATCTTAAATTATTATATGCGCGTATTGGCGTAACCTATTCGCCAATTTCCGGTGAGGTGGTCAAAAAAGATTCTGTTACCGACGTGGTAAACTACATCACTACGTTTGAAGAAGATACCTCCATATTGATACTCTGCCCTTTAAAACGTTTACGTGACAAGCATTTTCATCAGTATCTCGAACTTTTGCTGAATCAGGGTACGAATCGTATCGAAATCGACGGCCACGTTGAACGTCTGGACGATGTGTTGAAAAAATATACATCGTTTACCGATTCGCAACAGATAAACCTTGTTATCGACCGTATCAGGGTTAGTCATGATGATGAATCGCTTAGCCGTTATGCAGATTCGATACAGACCGCTTTTAACGAAGGATTGGGCGAGTGCATTATCCGCCTGATGGATGATGCGAGCTTCAAACCCCGCCATTTCTCTAACCGTTTTGAACGCGACGGCATGGAGTTCGAAGAACCCAACGAACACATGTTTAGCTTTAACAATCCTTACGGGGCTTGTCAGCGGTGCGAAGGGTATGGAAAAATTATTGGTATCGACGAAGATTTGGTGGTGCCGGACAAAAGTCTTTCGGTTTATCAGGAAGCTGTTGCATGCTGGAAGGGCGAAAGCATGAGCAGTTATAAAGATTATTTTATTTCGCAGTCGGCACGGTTTGATTTTCCGATTCATCGTCCGTATTGCGATCTGACCGATGAGCAACGCGACCTGCTGTGGAACGGTAAAAAAGGTGTTGAAGGTATTAATGACTTCTTTGCTTATCTTGAAGAAAAAAGGTACAAAATACAAAACCGGGTGATGATTGCCCGTTATAGTGGAAAAACTACATGTCCCGACTGCAAAGGCTCACGCTTGCGTAAGGATGCCGGGTATGTTAAGATTTACTGCAAAAGCATTCAGGAATTGGTGTTGATGCCGGTTGACGAACTTTATACTTTCTTTAAAGGCATTAAACTTACCGAACACCAGGAAAGTGTTGCAAGCCGGATATTGATAGAAATTCTAAATCGTCTCGAATTTCTTAATAATGTAGGACTTGGGTATCTTACGCTGAATCGTTTATCGTCAACACTCTCTGGCGGAGAATCACAACGCATTAACCTGGCCACTTCATTGGGCAGCAGTTTGGTAGGTTCGTTATATATTTTAGATGAACCAAGTATTGGACTGCATTCGCGCGATACCATGCTGCTCATTGGTGTACTTCGTAAACTGCAGCAATTGGGTAATACAGTGTTGGTTGTGGAACACGATGAAGACATTATGCGCGCTGCCGACGAAATCATTGACATCGGGCCTCTAGCTGGGCGATTAGGTGGAGAAGTAGTTTTTCAGGGAACTCATCAGGAACTAGAAAAGTCAGATCGTAGTCTTACGGCTCATTATCTTACTGGAAAAGAAAAAATTGACGTTCCGAAAATGCGCCGAAAATGGAATAATTTTCTCGAAATAACCGGAGCCCGCGAAAATAACCTGAAACGCATCAACGTAAAGTTTCCGCTAAACGTACTCTGCGCAATTACCGGGGTGAGCGGTTCCGGAAAATCGACACTAGTGCGTAATATCCTGTATGCTTCGGTAAGTCGACATTTTAATAATTACAACGAAAAAACGGGGATGTTCGATATACTCAAAGGCGACCTCCGGGCGTTAAAAGGGGTGGAGTTTGTCGATCAAAACCCTATTGGCAAGTCGTCGCGCTCGAACCCGGTGACATATAGCAAAGCTTACGACGAAATCCGCAAGCTGTTCTCCGAACTTCCGTTGTCAAAGCAGGGTAACCTCAAACCTGCCCATTTCTCCTTTAATGTAGACGGCGGACGCTGTGAGGAATGCCAAGGCGAAGGTGAGATTAAGGTTGAGATGCAATTTATGGCCGACGTTAAGCTGGTGTGCGAAAGTTGCCATGGCCAACGTTTTAAGGAAGAAGTGCTGGACGTTAAATATCGCGGAAAAAGTATTTTCGACATCCTGGAAATGACGGTTGAAGAAGCCATCGAATTTTTTGCCGAGAAAGGAAGTTCTACGGAGAAGAAAATTATTCAAAAGCTCCAACCGTTAGCGGATGTAGGGCTTGGTTACGTAAAACTCGGACAGTCATCGAGTACGCTTAGCGGCGGGGAGAGCCAGCGTGTAAAACTGGCATCGTTCCTTACACAGGAGAAAAGCCTGGAGCCTACACTTTTCATCTTCGATGAGCCTACAACAGGGCTGCATTTTCACGACATCCGCAAGTTGCTCGATGCATTCAATGCCTTAGTTGAGAATGGACACAGTATCATCGTTATTGAGCATAACATGGAGGTAATCAAATGTGCCGACTGGGTTATCGACCTTGGCCCCGAAGGCGGAAAAGCGGGTGGAAATATTGTATTTGAAGGAACGCCGGAAGATATGTTAAAATGTAAAGAATCATATACGGCAAAGTATCTGGCTGGAAAACTGTAAATAGTTATAAATAAATAGCTTAATGATATGCGGGTGAAGTCTCAACTTCTCCCACATATCAGTTAATTTTGTTAGCAGAAAGAAATCCTCAGGGGGATATATTATGCCACACAACACTAAAAAAATCATTTTGATATTTGTCTAATGATGGGTTAAATTCATTTAGTATACATTGGTCAAAATCACTATCAGCAATGCTTCTTTTGATAGAGTTGCAAACTCCGTTTATGTAATGTGTAAAATAGTTTATAAACGGTCGTTATTGGCAGCAAAACCAGTGGAACTAGTATTTATGTTAGTCTAAAATAGATTGTCTAAATAATTGTGTATAACTATTTTTATAAAGGAAGTTAATGACTAATTATAATCTCCAGGCTTTTCTTTTTTTTAAAATTTAAGTGTACATAAAGAATCTCTTTCAAATTAGTTGTTTGATTGATATCTGATTAAGGATTTATTATTAAATTTATACATAAGGGCATGAAAGCATTAAATTTAATTGTCATGTGTATTTGTTTCTTCAGTGCCGCAGTTGTAAATGGTCAGCAGGTAGCCGCCACTTCGGGCAATTATTTCCAGAATAATTCAGGTTCAATTGCTTACACTATTGGAGAACCTATTATTGCTATCTACAATCAAAAAGGAACAGTTCTTACCCAAGGATTTCAACAGCCGATACTTTCAGTCTCCATTCAGGTTGATGAACTTTCGGGTTGGGGCTCATCAATATCGGCCTTTCCAAATCCAGCTATTAGTAAGTTGACATTAAAAGTTCCGGACATAAAACTTCTATATTTAAAATATGTTCTAATAGATATGAACGGAACGGTTTTTATGCAGAAAAAAATAGAAAGTACAGAAACGGAAATTCCTGTAAATAGTTTACGCAGTGGAGCTTATCTGATAAAGGTGTATGTTGGTACCAAACAGGTAAAGACATTAAAAATTATAAAACTGTAATATGTTGAAAAAGATATATATATGTTGGGTAGCAGTGCTTTTTTCGGCCTCATTATCCGGACAGGTTCCGGGAACCTTTAATTATCAGGCGGTTCTGCGCGATGCTTCGGGCAATATCAGAGTTAATGCAAATGTAAGTATGGAGATTTCCATATTGCAGGGCAGTGCCACTGGTAAAGTGGTTTATTCCGAATTATATAGCTTGGCAACCAATGCTTTCGGATTGGTAAGTCTTGAGATAGGCTCGAAAAATCCAACGAATTTTGCAGGAATTTCATGGGCTAATGGTCCATATTTTATTCAGATAAGCGTTGATGGCATTTTGATGGGAACATCTCAATTATTAAGTGTGCCATATGCCCTGTATGCCAGTACCTCTGGGTCTTCAATCCCCGGTCCTAAGGGCGATCAGGGTATTCCGGGTCCCCAAGGAGACAAAGGTGATAAGGGCGATGCTGGCATCAATGGTAAAACCGCTTATCAACAATGGCTCGACTTGGGCAATACCGGTACGGAATCGGACTTTATAGCATCATTAAAAGGCGTTAAAGGTGATCCGGGGGTACAAGGAATTCAGGGACTTCAAGGTTTAAAAGGTGATAAGGGCGATGCTGGCATCAATGGTAAAACTGCTTATCAACAATGGCTCGACTTGGGTAACACCGGTACGGAATCGAATTTTATAG
>JAUZOO010000003.1 GCA_030706405.1 Bacteroidota bacterium
ACCTAATAATCCTAACTTGGTTTTGATTAATTTTACTTCTGTTTTCATTTCTGACAGTTTTTGTGGATTAAACTTATTTGTCTTTGGTAATTCAAATTTAGTTTTAATCCCTAACTGTCAGATTAAATCGTAGCTAATACAATTTAATTTATAGCAAAACTCGTCTAGATAAGATTGGAGATACTTTCCATTGATTTTGTGGTAAATACCAAGCAAATTGCGCTTTGCATTGCTGATGGCTATATGTACCCAAGGTAAATTCTTTACAGTACTTTCCTTAGTTGATTTTTCCATTATATGGACTTCAACATACTGGGCAATGTCAATATAGCTTGTACTTTTATCGCTAAAGACAATGCATTTTTCATCAAAGTTTTCTTCAACCATGGGATTTATCTCTTTCGATAAATGATTTTTTAAGACCTTCATTTTAAAGTAACGGCAATGCTTACTGGTTTTACCTGTTTCTACATCCTCTAATGGCGTGGATTCTGCCATGACTGCAACATTGGTTTGCTTTTGACTGCCCCGGCCCCGTTTAAGATTTTGTTTGTCCTTTTCGTTGGTCTCAGTAGAAAAATAACCTTCGTCAAACTCAACCATGCCCTCAAGTTGGTACAAATTGTCCCGTTTGCCCATTGCAACCCTGATACGGTGCATCATTGGCCATACTGTTCTATAGCGCGCATGCCCTAATTGCTTTTGCAATTCTGTGGCTGATAGACCTTTCTTGCTAAAACTCATAAAGGCCATGGCTAAGTACCATTTCCGCAAGGGCAGGTTGGAATTCTCAAACATCGTTCCACTTCGTAAGGCGGTCCGAAAATTACACGCCGAACATTGCCATTGATATTTGGCTTTCAGTCAATAATGTTTTTCACATCCGCAGTATTTGCACTTTATGCCTTGTTGTTCCCTTATATTTCTAAGGTGATCTTTACAGCTGGTTTCATCTGGAAACTGCTCAATAAATTTGATTATATTCACATCAAAAGTTTTTCTGTAATATAACCTATTTTCGTTTACTGGCATAATGATGACGAATCAATTAACTTTTCTTTACAAATGTTGGTTGCTTTCTTGTAATAATTCAATACCAACTTAACTCAGGTATCTTGAGCGAAATTCTAATTTGCTATTCCTAAGGATTAATTCAATTTTTTTTGGTTTCCTATTAAAACTAACATTACAATAACCTCAACCAGTTGTGGTTATTGTAATGTTAGCGCCAAGCCCAAAAACGACTCCGGTGATAATTTATCGGTAAATTGAGAAGATAAAAAAAACGTCCAATGCACAAAGCAAGAGTGTTGCAGCCCATTCCATTAACCGTCCCTTTGCTGCAACCCTTTTGCTTTCTTGCCTCCTCACCTGCTTAGTTGATAGCTTTCGTGTTAAATATAGAACCTCAATAATAACATTAACGAATGCCTAACTCTTATAAACCAATGCCAGATTAGTGCGTAAAGCGTGAAAACAATGCAGAACTGGTTTTGCGGGCAATATTTTGTTTTTCTTCATCCGTAAAAACAGTCGTGTTATTAAAAAACTCCACACTATCTTGTGTTCCTGTTTGTGGACGAAGGGGGGCATCAGTACCAAATACAATTTGTGATGTGCCAACTACCGCTTTCAGGGTTTGAAACACTCCTGTGGACGTAGATAATGCCAAATCGTAGTAAAGATTTTTAAACGAATTTATTATATCTTCTTTAGACAGGCTAATTGCTTTAGATTCTTCAGCAACAGTACTAAAGCGATACACAAGATAAGGAATCGCACCACCGGCATGAGAAACAATCCATTTGATATTAGCGTATTTTTTCATTTTGCCACTATATATCAAATCCATTATTGTTCTTGTAGTGTCAAATGGAAATTCATACACTGAAAAATCGCTAACCGTTAATTGAGGCGTTTCTCCACTGGGTTTTACCGGATGTAACAACACTACAGCCGAACGTCTGTTGAGTTCTGCAAGTATTTCATCCATTCTGTCGTCCCCAATGTACATCCCTCCTGTGTTGCTTGGCATGCAAAAGCCATCAGCATGAAGAGTGTCGTATGCATACTCTATTTCTTTTAAAGCAGCATCAACATGAGCACTGGGCAGGCAGGCTAATACTCCGTAACGTTTGGTATCGTATGCGGCAAAGCCTGTTAAAAAATCGTTAATAGCTCGGGTTTGCTCAGGAGTAGAAGATACAGGAAGGGAAAGCAATGCGCCCCCTATACCCAGGCGCGCATTTTCTTCAGCATCTATTTGCATATCCCATTTAGGGAAGTTGGCATAATTTGGATTATTCTTCCCTATTACGTGATGATGTACATCTATAATTATTTCAGTATTCATTTCTTTGATATTTAGAAATTTGTAAACAATTAGTCAAACTTGAATTCTACACCTTGCCTCCACACTCTTTTGATGGATAACGTATCAGCAATATTTGTAGTAGGGTCTCCTTCAACCAATAATAAATCGGCACGAGCTCCATTTAAAATGCGGCCACGTTCGTGCAATCCAAATCTGCGAGCGGGAATAGATGTAGCGGTTCTTAATGCTTCAATAGGCGTTAATCCTGCTTTTACCAGTAATTGCAATTCATGGTGTAAACTGGCACCATGTGCCATGCCGCCAATAGCTGGTTGTGAGGCATCGGCACCTGCTAAAATATCTACACCTGCATCATGCAATGCTTTTACTGTCTTTAAAAGATATTCAGTTTTGCCTTGCGGATAAGTAGCAATGTGCTTGCTCAGCGAATCAATCCAATCTTGGTTTAATTTGGAACTCACTCTGGGGTCTTTTACAAAATCTGAAGCGTCGCTATCGCCAATAATAGAAGCTCCTGCTATAATAGTTGGACAAACAAATGCACCCGATTTAGCAATGGTAGCAATTATTTCAGGTGTATGTGGTTTATCAATAAAAAGGTGCATTAATCCATCTATTCCGCCAGTAATAGCTCTTTCATAAGCCTCAATGGTCATGGCATGGGCTACTGTCATTTTACCCAAACGATGAGATTCTGCGCAAGTCGCTTCAATTACTTCGTCTGAGACATCCGGTGTGCCGGGATAACCAAAAATAGTACCGTCTTCTACCATTATTTTAATATAATCGGCACCTTGTTGCACTCTTTCGTTTACCACTTTAACGGCTTCTTCGGGAGTAGATACATCCTTATTCACTTTTATTCCTGTTTTAGCCATCATCTCCTTTTGTTTTGCTAAAACCGCCGGAGGCAACAATTCGCTGGGATGTCCGTTGGGCGCTGTTATTGCGAAAAAGCATTTTAAACTTTCAGCAATACCTGTATTTTCTTTTAGTTCTAACATTTGTGCCTCGCTGAAATAACCTTGCATTTGAAAGGTAGTGGTTATACCAAAATGCATATTCTGCTTTAGAGTTTCCATATTAGGATGCGAATGCGCATCTATTAAAGCAGGCATCAGTGTGCAGCCTTTTGCATTAATAATTTCGGCTCCTTCCGGAATAGGGCCACCCACGTTTAGAATTTTACCGTCTTTGACAGTCACATTTTTTGCATCAATTACGTTTTCTCCGTCAAAAACTTTTGCATTGATGATTGCTACAATTTTACTCATACTCTCAATTTTTATTGTTAAACTAAATCGTTTCGAATGCTTTTTTAATATCCTTTTTTGCATTCAAATGATAGGTCAAAAGTACTTTGGAGGTAAGGATGAAAATTGTAAAAAACGGACGTTTTGAAATAGTAGATGCTAATTAGTGATAGCAAGTAGCGTTGTTTTTTTACAGGGCAAACGGAACCATATATACAGGAGTGTAATTAACTAAAACTGAAGAGGAGGAAGCGCTCTATTTAATGGTTAGAATTATTAATTGCCTTTATTGCTGGAGCCCACAAGTTGAATAAATCTGTCGTTAATATTTTTATACAAATCTTTTGGCAATGCGCCGGATAGCTTTTTTATTTCTTTTATAAAATGTGATTGGTCGGTATAATTACCTTCTGGAAATAATTTGCCGTTTTTAATATGTTCAAACGATGCTCTGAAACGAACAATACTGCAATAAGTTTTAAGCGGAATGCCTAATTGCTGGTTGAAATAGCGGTTGATTTGACGGCTGCTCCAAAACACTTTTTCTGATAGTTCTTTGATGGCGATATTTCCTTTGGCAGTATAAATTAAATCAAACAATTTGATTTTTCGATTGTCCAGATTTACGGGGATAAGTTCCTTAATTCTTTTGGTAGCGTTTTTGCAAAAAGTGTCAAAATCATCCAAAGCAGTTTCATCAATATGAGAAAAAGTTTGAGTGACGTTTTTGGCATTATCCAAAATTTCAGATATGGAGCTCTTTAAAATATACTCAATAGCCGGAAGCTTAAAACTAATGGCAAAAGATACTGAATGAGGCGCTACAACCACTTGTTCCGGCTGTGTCGCTATTCCTAGCAAAGTAATATGATAAGGCTCTGTTGCCGATTTTGAAAAAAGTAAATCAATACGCCCATCGGGCAGCACAATTAGGTTTTTCCCAACATCGTCGGTGTTATATAATGCCCAAAAACTATCCACAAAATTAGCGATAGATGCCTCAGGTAATTGTGCTGTTATAGTAACACTCATTTTTGCAATAAATCTTCATTAAAAATACACAATATGTTCCAGAATGACTTTGCGATAAGGATTAAAAAATAAAAGAGGACAATTCAGTGGCACGCCAACACTCCCCGTTCCTGCGATGTAAGGCACATTTGCAGCCCCCACGAGCCAACGCTTCAATCCAAAGGGTATCAAAGAGCCTTCCAGCCCTAACGCACCACGAAACGGCAGTACTTCGATTGAAAAAATTAATTATATTTGACTGATAATAAGACAAAAAATAAAAAAGGCCAGGCGCTTATCGAGTAGATGGCCGGTAGCTCATTAGCTACCGGAGCACCTCTCACACCACTGTACGTACGGGTCTCGTATACAGCGGTTCATTACAATGTGGGGCAACTTTTTCGTAATACGTTAGCATGGATTGATAGCCTCTTTTTCGTAGCCGTTCCAAGGTTATTGTAGTTACCAATATAGGGCTTTGGGCTACTGCCCAACCTCCCATACGGGTTCGGCTCCATTGGTAGGCCATCTGCGGCTCAACCCCTAATCGAATCAGGTTCTTTCGCTTACGTTCTGGTTTCTTCCAATGGTACCAGATGCAGTATCTTAGGCGGTTGCGTATCCATCCGTCGAGGTCCTTAAGTTTTTCATGAATACTTGCCATACGGAAGTATCCCAGCCAACCTTCGGTTATTTCTTTGAGTTTTTGGATACGCTCGTCAAAGGTCATTGGCGTTGTCTTTCGCGTGATGGTTTTCAGCTTCTCTTTAACCGATACCTTAATGCCCTTGGCGAATATGTAAAAGATCCGTCTATCGGTATTATCCTTTGTAAGGGAAAAACGATACGGTAGTAGAATTTGCATTCAAAACGATCGAAAAACCAATGGGCGTGGCAACCTATACATTTACGACCGAATTGCCTGAACAATACAAAAAGTATTTACCAAATCCGGATGCTTTGCGTAAGTTGCTATAAATATTACAGTTGAAAAAACACAAAACCCTCGCTCAATTCACGGCCATTATTACGGAGACTTATAACTGCCCAACGACAACTTTTAACATTCATTAACCTTCATTGTATTTCGTTAACAGTCTTTTAAACTATGTTTGTATCAACAAAACGCCTCACAGTTGAGGATTCAAAAATGACAATAAAAAAACAAGCATAGTTAGTTAGTAGTTTTTTCATATTTAGGTTTGATTGGTTAGTAAAAGTTTAAAAGCCGGGCTGTCGCGAGATTCCCCGGTTTTCTGTTTTTTAAAATGTCCCAACAGTCGCATTGTCAAATGTTGGATTTTATATAACTAAGGTCTATTTTTGAGGTCTAAAAATGTAAAAATGGCAAAGGAAGGTCGTATCGTTGGTTTGGATTCGAATGGAAAGCTGATAGGCGATTACGGTGACCCTTTAACGCCCCCAAGTCATTGGGCATTTTTACCGGCTGGTGATGCAGGTATCACCCGTAAGGTTACGGCCAATGGTGATTATTGGCGCGTACAAGTAAAAAAAGGACGTCGCACCATATCCAAAGGTATTTGGGCTTCGGCCGCCATCATTGCCGAAGCTCAACGTACCGTCACCTCCCTGCGCACCTCCGATGCTTACCAAAAACGTAGTACATACGACAAACAACGCCGCCAGCAAAAGCAAGACCAATACGAAATTGAGTTTACCAATGCCGTGAGGGATTTTCTGAATTTCGACAAAACACACAAAACCCTTGAGGAAACAATAGCCCGTGCGGTCACAGAACATGCTATCCCCGTTGGTAGCGGAACCGTTGCACGAACGTCGATGATTCCTGTCAACGAGAGGGCCGCGCGTGCCGTTATTGCCTGGATGCGCCATAAAACCACAGCCTACGACAATTTAAACATTGCTAGAATAAAAGGAGAACGACGGGCTGTCCGGCGGGCATTGGCCGAAGAGTCTAAGGCTATACTTCATAAATACCGCAATAACAGTGAAATACCTATTAACTGTCCGCTCCAAATAGCCGTAAAAAAGCTGATGCAACAGACGAACCATCAAAACGAATCTCAATAAGTTCAGTAAAATGTAAAAGAGGCTGAGTGAAAAAAATTACGCAGCCTCTTTCATATTCTCGTTTTGAGAATAGTAATCTGTTATTTGTAGTTCTTTTTGAAATTGGATTTTTTTGAATTGGATTTTGGTTATTGTGTTTTAATACTGCCTTTTTCATTTGAACCTGTTTTATGGATTTAAATATAGTAACTAATCATTTTAAATACAGGTAAATAAATTTAAAGAGGCTGTATAATTAAGACTTAATAGTCTTTTTACACAGCCTCCTTTAATTTATCAGGTTACTCAATTATTAGTTTGTTAACAGGGTTGCTTACTTAATAATAAAGTTTATGTACACATATTTTTTAAAAATCAACTTTAGAAATTGTTAATCGATATTAAACACAACAGATGTTGCGTTCGCCGGGATAATTCTTCTCAATAGATTCCCATGTCGGTTTAAATGGACCTGCAGCCACAGGGATATTTAGCGTCATTTCCGGAAATGATTTCCAGTCGCCCATTGTAACACTATCTTGCGATAATACGCCAGGGCTCCGTACCCGATTTTGACTTCGTTTTTTTTATTTAGGGCATTTAAGCCTAAAAACACTATCGTTATCAAAAGGGTGACATTTATAATTTTTTATGTGTTGGTGTTGGTTTTTATTTTTTAATTAGTTGCCACATGGAACTTACATATTATATTTTTATCTACTTTCTTGTCAAGCTAAGCGGCAAAGCCGAGCAGATGAATACCTTCGTCCACGCTCGTTTCACAATGCTTTATATATAAAAGTTCAGCCCTGATTGGCAATTCCAATCAGGGCTGTTTTCATTTTAAGATGAATATCGAAACACTAAATTGATTTCTTTGTAATTTGATCGGTAATGTGGAAGTAATCAAAATCGGCATATCCACCATAATTTTTGGAAGAATAATTATACAACCCAAAACGATAACCCATAAAGTGCTCCATCAGTGTGTATTCCATCTTAAGCGGTCCACCTATAATATTCCATGTTTTCCCATCAAGGCTATAGAAAAAGTTAGCTACATCAATTTTATCTGTAAAATTACATTCGATTTTCAGATAAACTGAATTTTGAGAAATCGGAATACTTTGTAGTTCAGTTGGTTTGTCGGTTTTATTGCTCACCATATAAACATACTTAGTTCCGTTTTGAACTTTTATACCCACTAAACCAAATTTCCGTTGCAAAGCACATAACCCAGCAAAATCACCCTCTTTCAAATTAGAAACATCCACCAGTGTTGAGCCGGTACAAACCGGCCCAATAGTTCTTTGAGTGAGTGTATTTCTTGATTTTAAAAAAAGGGTATCGATACGTCCGGTTTTAAGACGTAAAAAACCTTTGCGCTCGGTAACCGACCACAAGCTGTTATCAGGATTATGATTCCACTGCCAAACCAATGGTAAAGCAGGTTCTCCCTTTTTGCGGGTAAATTCGTCGTTGTTAACAATGCCCGGTATTAAACCTTTACTTGCAGGGAGATTAAGCATCGCAGGCACTTTTCCATTAACACCAAGAACAGGCCAACCATCTTCCCATTTAACCGGAATAAGATAAGGAATACGACCTACCGAACCGTAATCGCGGAAAAGATACGAATACCAGGTTCCATCAGGCATATCAATAAGTCCGCCCTGAGCTACACCTAAATCCTGAAAACCTACTTTGCCCTCATAAGGCCCCATAATATTGTCGGCACGGTGAATAACCACAGTACGCATTGGGCCGCCACTTGGATAAGTGATATTGAACAAATAGTATTTGCCTTTATATTTAGTCAGCTGAGAGCCTTCAGCTCCAAGTCCGGGTTTTCCCGACGGTGCAGTGGCATCTTCAATGAGGATTCGATCGGTTTCTTTTTTCGTATCAGTCAAATTTTCATTTAGCTCCACAATATGTAGTTTATGATTTCCGTAAATCAAATAATTATGTCCATCATCGTCGAAAAACAAATTACAGTCGTGATATGCAGGTTTGAATGAAACAGACTTCCATGCACCTTTTTCAATATCCTTGGTAGTGTAAATGTATGTTTTACCGGTTGTTTGGGCAAAAGTGGTTACATAAAACAACCCTTTATGAAAACGAATAGTACTTGCCCATGAACCTCTACCGTAAGTACTTTTACCATTCACCAAATTCAGCGCATCGATATTGGCCAAGGTATCATAAGCATAGCTCACAATTTTCCAATTCACCAGGTCTTTTGACTTCATAATCGGCACACCCGGACTCATGTGCATGGTGGTGCTGGTCATGTAATACGTGTTGCCAACACGGAGCATAGACATATCGGGTACGTCGGCAAAAATTATGGGATTTTGAGCCTTTTGAGTTTGTGCTGGCAAAGTCCCCACTAGTGTAGAACCTGTCAACACTAGAAACCCTAAAAAAATCTTCTTAATCATCTTTATTTTATTTTTTTGTAGATAAACGGATAATAGTCAATGAATTTCCAGGCAAAGAATGAGTAAGCGCAGTTCCTGAAAATTTCAGAGCTTCTGTTTTTGGAGCAACTTTAGTAGGTAGCTCTAATGTATTTTCGTCCAATGCACTGGCAGAAGTCAATACAATTGCTTTCCCAATTCCGGTTAAAGTTCCGGCACCGCTCAAATTAATGGTTGATTTAACTGGTTTAGAGGCTGTATTGACAACTTTCACAATAATATCGCCCGTTTTATCGTCGCGCGATGCGCTTGCACAAACACCCTTAGTATTTAGGTTGTTATTCGAAACTTCCTGTACCAATTTCCCATCCAGATAACCCTTCACAACATTTTCCGAGATATCCAGTTTTACATCATACCAACGTCCTGATTCCAGCGATCCCTTCATACTTCCGGCATTGAGCCCAATCTGCATCTCATTGGTCGAATTGTTATATCCACCAACATCCCAACGAATTCGCTCGCCATTATTTGTATTATGAAAAAATATCTGGAAGCCATTTTCTCCCGAAAGTTTGCGCGCTTTCAACGTTATGGTGTAATCTTTCCACGATTTATCTCCCACAAAAGCGGTAACTCCGGCAGCAATAGCCGATTGCTTTAAAACACCATCGTGTACCGACCATTCCCCCTGACCTGTTTTTGTCCAGTCGTCTATATTCTTGGAGAAATCAGACTGATACAGTAATTTTCCATCAGGAGACACAACTTTAAGGTCTTTAAATTCGGCTGTATTATTCCATGTTCCTAGTCCAATACGCCCTGATGCATTAGGAGTTTCAACCCTAGGACCACCATCAACAGTGACTGGCAGAGAGACTGTTCCCTGATTATTGGAGAACATTTCCTGCACATAATAACTTGGTAGACCGTACCAGCGGTTGCTATCAAAATTTATCAGGTTAATTGGCCAACGTTTATGATTAGCATTGCAATAAAGTGGTGCATAAGCTCCCATAGCCACAATATCAGAATTACGTTCCATACCGGTCATCCAGGCAGCTTCGCCAATAGCACCCCGTAAGTTTCCTTTTCCACTTCCATTTGTAACGGCATATTCACCAATAAAAATCTTAGGTCCCTTCCGATCGTAATTGTCATACTTGGTTGTATTTAATACAAACCAATCGGGATTATTATAGTAATGTTCATCAATATATTCGGGACCAGGTTCTGAAGGATGTCCTCCCGACCAATCATTCGCAATAAGCTTCATCGCGGGATATTTAGCCAAAACAGCCTTGGCAATCACCTCATAGTTAGCAAAGTATTCTTTTCCAAAATTTTCATTTCCAATTTCGAGATACTTAAGATTAAACGGTTCCGGGTGACCGTTCTTTGCACGAATACTTCCCCACACCGAAGTCACCGGGCCATTGGCATATTCAATAGCATCAAGCGCATCTTGTATCCACGGTCCAAGTTTGTCGCCGGTTACGGTTTCCTTGTGCGAGACACCGGCATTGATACAAAACAATGGTTCTGCCCCCAAATCTTCGGCCATTTGAAGGTATTCATGATAGCCAATTCCGTGAGTGGCATTGTAGCCCCAGATGTTCCAAAGCGGTTCTCGGGTATCAATGTTTCCAATGGTATTTTTCCAATGATACATGTGTTCAAAGTCTTCGCCCTCTACCCAGCAACCTCCGGGGAAACGCAAAAATTTTGGATGAAGTACGTCAATGGCTTCGGCTAAATCGACCCGCAAACCATGATTTTTCCAAGTCTTATCAGGCATCAACGATACCATATCAAGGTATAGCTTGCCGCTTCCCTCACCCGAAATATCGAGATGAGCTTTCGCATCGGAAGCTGTAGGAGTAAGGCTTGCCGAAAAATACTTCCACTCATTCGCAAATCCTTGAATTTCGACCGTTGCAAGTTCATTTCCGTTAGATCCTACAACCTTAATTTTCAACGGAGATTTAAAATTATCAGTTGCTCTGGCAGCCAATTTGAATGTGTATTTATTGCCCTGAACAGCATTCATTCCAAAGTACCCTCCATTCTCAATGTTGAATGAGCCATTGGCTTCTACCAAAAGCAACTTGCGATTAAAGGCATTGAGTGGCGAAACGGGCTGACGCGACATTACATTAGCTTTAATAACAGAAGCTTTACTTTTGGCATCGGGGCTTTTGAACTTCCAGTATTGAAGTGAATCGGCATCCTCGAAGGAGCGATTGCGCACAAGTTCCGGATAAAGCCCTCCATCGGCAGAGAGATTGATGTCTTCAAAAAAGATTCCGAAGAGAGTTGGAGAAATGGCATGGCCGGGTTGTTTAACATCAATGGTGATGTTTACCTTATCGGTTTTGGAAGTTTGTGCCACAAGTGTTGCAAACAACATTATGCATGCACTAAGTAGAGAATAACGGATTTTGTTCATAGGTTTTTATTTAAAAGTCAATATATCATTTAGCTGGCCTAATAACTCCTTTTTTTGTTTGTTCAACTTTTTTTATTGTGCCATCTTCGTTATAATAAAGATTTTCAACGCAAACAGAACGACGATAGCCCCCACCGGTAGGAAGAGCACCATTATGGTAGAAATAGTACGATTTACCTTTGAAATCTATAATTGCCGGGTGCGTAGTGAAACTATTTTCAGAAGTTGATTGAATTAAACCACGATAAGTCCATGGTCCTTCGGCTTTTTCGGCCGTACAATACTCAATGGTTTCGGGCATATTAGCAGCATAAACCAAATAGTATAACCCTTTGCGTTTGTAAATCCATGGTGCCTCTGTAAAATTTTTAGGTTTGAACGTATGAATCGGGCCATCAAGTTCAATCATGTTTTTCTTTAATTTTGCCCATTTACAACTGCCATTACCCCAGAAAAGGTAAGCCTGACCGTTATCGTCAATGAAAACCGTTGGATCCAAATCATCCCAAGAGTGTTTCATATCAGTGGTCATTTCATTGGTGATAAGAGCCTTCCCAATAGCATCTTTGAACGGACCTGTTGGCTTGTCGGCAACAGCCACACCTATCGCAACTCCGCCCTTGCTGTCTGCATTATTTTTGTGCATAACTGAGATATACCAGTAGAATTTACCGTTGCGTTCAATACACTGTGCTGCATTGGCGGCGCGCGATGCCCATAAAAAAGAACCCGGCGTTAAACAGGTTCCATGACTTTTCCAGTTTACCATATCTTTTGACGAATAGATTAACCAGCCAGGCATCTGGTAAGTATTTACACCCACATGGGCAGTATCCTGTCCAACATAAAGATAAACCGTGTTTTTATAAACCAATGCAGCCGGGTCAGCTGTAAAAACGTTGGTGATGATTGGGTTTTGTGCTTTGATATTAACCGATGGCAAAATCAAAATTAAAAGCACAAGGGCAATCCCTATTGAAACTGTTCTCCTTAAATTCATATAATTCCTTTCACTACATTTAATATAAAAGTCAATTTGAAACTCATTCTAAAAACTATTTTGCTCATTTATTGAAATCTCCACCAATCAATGTTTAGTAATTCGCCTTCGCCTCCTTTAAAAACGAAGTACAGGTCCTGAACACCTTTTATCTTTTTTACTTTGGAATTAATGGTTGACCATTTGTCCAATCCACCAGTACTGTTCACCTTGCAAATTCCGATTATCTTGCCATCAACACCTCCAATTCTTATTTCTATATCGCTTTTGGAGGAAGAAGCAACATAGGCTATGAACTGTTTTGCACCTTTGCCAAAGTCCACATTTCGAATTTTAATGTAATCGCCATTATTGATACCTGAAACATACACGCCTCCATTTTGATCATCGGCTGCAGTTAGTCCTTCGGACCAAGCCATCGTTTCGGCTTCAACACGTTCGTAGGGGTTGAGATTGCCAACGCTGGTTTTAACCCCTTCTTTTGTTGTAGATAATAGCGGAATTGTCCCATCGGGGTTCAAAGAAAATTCTTCGATACAAACTGATCTGTGGAAGCCGTTTCCGCCTGGCAACGTTCCGTTGTGGTAAACGAAATACCACTTTCCTTTAAAATCAGTTATTGCCTGATGGCTGGTTGGGCAGTTCTCTACAATGTTCAATATCCGCCCCCGATAATCCCATGGGCCAACCGGTGAACTACTGGTACAGTATTCAATTGTAGAGGGCGAGCTCGATGAGTATGATAAATAGTACTTCCCGTTAATCTTCTGAAGCCATGGCGCTTCTCCAAACTTAGGAACATTGGCATATTGTATTTCACCCGAAAAACTGATCATATCTTCGTTCAATTTTACATACTTGCACTTTCCGTTACCCCAGTACATGTAAGCCTGACCGTCGTCGTCCACAAAAACGGTTGGGTCAATGTCGTCGAAATCGCCTTGCTTGGGTGTCATATCGGTGGTGATGATTGCCGAACCCTTCGCGTCAACAAACGGTCCGGTAGGACTATCACTTACCGCTACGCCTATTGCTTTGCCACCTTTCTCCTTGTGGCTGACGGAAACATACCAATAAAATTTTCCTTTGTGATAAATACACTGGCTGGCCCAAGCATCGCCACTGGCCCATTTAAAGTCGGTTACCTTCAGCTTGGGGCCGTGATCAGTCCAGTTCACCATGTCGGTTGACGAATAAATTCGCCACTCGCGCATATTAAACCATCTTCCGGTAGGCGAAGCCTGATCCCTGCCGACATAAATATAAAATCTGTTGTTATAGACCAGAGATGCAACATCTGCGGTGTAATTGGTTTGTACGATAGGGTTTTGAGCTTGAGAATTACATAACAACCCAACTAACAATAAAACCAAAAAGACAATCCTTGTTGAAAATATTCTACTTAAATTCATATAAAATTATAGCTGTTTGTTGTTAAAATGTTTTATTCGAACACTATCCTTTCAAATACAGTCCCATTTTTTCTGTAGAGAAGCGTTCCGGTGAAACCATCTAGCGCCTTCCAAATTCGTGTATTTTGATAGGAGTGAGCATTATTTTGCTTTTACCAGTTTGATCACGCATACCGAATTAACCGGAAGAGTAACCTTCAATGATCCGGATACGATACCTAAATCTTTTGTCTGCGGTGTAATGGCTTCGTTGTAGCTAAAGGCTTTCACATCGGGGGCAGAAGCGTAGAAATTCTGACTGCCCTGATTTTTAACTGAAGTATCTTCCGAAGTGAGATATTCCATTATGGCTTTATATTTTCCGTTTCCGGTACCATTCAATGCAATCGTTGTTTCTTTGGCCAAAGCCTCAGCATTCACCACTTTTAAGTATATAGTGCCGGTTTGGGTGTCGATAGTTGGCGACGTATATACTTTGGTGTCTTCCGACTGATCGACTGTTTTGTAGAACGGACTTATCCCGATGGCTTTGTTCCCTATATTGCTGGCGAAGATTGACATGTAATAGTAGTTGGTTGTCCGCCACAGACCTCGGTTATCGAACCAAATGAGGTTGGAACCCCATTTCGAAAAGCCCTTTTTGCAGAACAAGGGTGCGTATGCGGCCATCACCACCATGTCCGAATTGCGTTCCAGTCCGGTTGAATAGGCTGCCTCTGCCAATGTTGAAACGTAAGCATTGTTGGTACGGTTGTTGGCAAATTCGCCCACGAAAACCCGCGTAGGTTTTTCGCGATTGTAGGTATTCCCCTGATTGCCCCGAACTTTTTCTCTGTCATAGCGATGCGTGTTGTTGTAAAACCATTCATCGGTCGAGTAGTAATGCTCGTCAACAATGCTAACCGGGTACTTTTGGTCAATAATCGAATAGTTAGCATCGAATTCCTTGCCTGAACCACCAGCCCCGGATGTAGAAATCACATTGATATTCGGATATTTTCCCTTCACAGCCTTGTAAATGATATCGAAACGTTCCCAAAAAGCATCGCCACTGTTTTCGTTCCCAATGCCAAGGTGTTCGAGGTTGAAAGGTTTTGGATGCCCCATGGCCACACGTTTTGCACCCCATTCGGTGGAGGCATCGCCGTTGCAGAATTCAATCAGGTCGAGCGCGTCTTTCACATAGATATCGTAAAAGCGTTTTTTTTCCTCGTCGGTGCCCAGCGGCGCAATGTACGAACGCCTCGCAAACTGGCAGGTTACGCCATTATTCAGTACCGGAAGAGGTTTGGCTCCAAGCGCCTCGGCCATTTTCAAATATTCATAAAAACCAATGTGTTGTGAAGTCCAGTAGCCCCAGTGATTGCGGATTCCGATTCGCTCTTCAACCGGACCAATCGTGTTTTTCCAGAAATATTGTCCCCAGTAATTCGAACCTTCCGAAGCACAACCGCCAGGAAAGCGCATAAATTTCGGATGCAGTTTTTCGAGTGCTTCCAGCATGTCTCTCCTGAAATCGCCTGCTTTACCAGCCTGCCACAATTGGGATGCTTCGGGAACCAGTGTCACAAAATCGAGGTAAAAAGTTCCGGTTGCAGTTCCTACAACAACCAAACGGCTATCTACACTACGTTGTGCTGCCAGTTTTCCGGTGAATTTTTTCCAGTTGTCGTTCAGTTTTTTAAACGTGAGCGTATTAGAGTTGCGTTTTCCTGAAGTATCTTGGAGATAAACGGTTATTGTACCGTTGTAGCCTTTACCCTGAAGGTAAAGCCCAAGATCGTATTTCGCACCTGCATTTACCGCAATAGAAGGGGTTTGTGTATTATTGGCGTAGTAAAAACCCTGCCGTTCCTGTCCGTTTGAATTGATTCCAAACCCATTGGCTGCCAACCCAAAACCTTCGCCTGCTTTGTCTATCGTTATCTGAGCACAATATTGCTTGTATTTCAAAGCATCGTCGTACTGATCTTTCTCATCGAAATTGTATAGTTTTTTGTAAGTAACCAGCGGTTTGTTATCGACCAAAGTAACCGACCCGCCTGCTCCACCGGCTGAAACGACTGTCCAACTGTAAATATCGGTGGGCGATTTCGAAAATTCAGGAAACTTCTTGTTATCGGGTCCAACTTCTGCTGAACCCGGAACATTGTACATTTGAAACGAATTATTTTGAATAAGCTGAGCACTAATTCCTCCGTCGTTACCATAATTGAGGTCTTCGAAGAAAATGCCATTCAAGGTCGGACTGATGTCGATACCCAATTTATCTGCATTTAATTCTAAGCGATACGGAGCTGTGGCCGGTTGCTGGGCCTTCGCCGAAAAGTGGGGATAAGCACACAGCAATACCATAGCCAGTAAAACCGATGCTCTTTTTTGTTTTTCTTTCATTGTTAATAGTTTTATTTATAGTTGCACAGGCAAAAAATCTTTTTGGAGGAATTACTTCGCCTCTGTAATGCCCGGAACTGCCGGTCCATTGTATTTGAATCCCTGTATTTTGAGCATTTGCACAGCAAATCGTCTGCCCAATTCGCGCATTCCTTCGGTATTGAAGTGAAACTGGTCGGGTGTTCCCTTAACTCCTTGCGATGAAATGATATAAGAATTGGGAATTGTCTTTTTTAGGTTCGGTAATATTTGGGTATTGAACGGGTAACAAACGCCATTTTCCTCTTTGGTTTTTAACTCACCTGCAAGCAACGGCACTTTCCTTGGTTTCAGGTTCAAATCCTTCATCAGGTTTTGGTAAATGGTTTTTACCTTGTTGGGCCATTCTGGATCGGTTGAATTTGACTCTCCCTGATGGATAAGGATACCTTTTATGACCCCGTCCCGTTGGGCAATTTTTGCCATATCGACGAGCCGTTGATATGGGTTTCCGTCATATTGTTTGCATATATTCTGCATCCAGGTAGCAGCACTGTCAAGGTACTTTTTATAAGAGTCCTTTTCCCACAGTTCAATTTTAGCACCGGCCACCGACACGTTAATTACACCGACACGATAATCCTCGGGCATATTGGCCACCATCGTACGCCCAAACCAATCCACCGGTCCCATGTTGTTTTGGGGACGATTAATGGGAGGTTCAGCCACATACCAATTTCCCATTTTTCGTTCCATTTTCGGATTATCTACTGTTGCCATCATTTGAAAACGCTCGTCAACCTTACCCGAATCCTGCTTTTCGGGACGAGCACCAGCCTCCATATTTGACTGACCAAAGCACAGATAAATGAAAAACTTAGGGTCGGGATTTTGTTTTTGGGCAAAAACACCTGAGGTTACAAAAAACAATATAGCTAAAACCAATTTAAAACTGCGTTTCATATTTTTCTTATTTTTTTATGGCATTAATTTTTTCATAATAAATATTTGGAGCTTAGCTTACTTTATCTGATGAATAAAAATTTTTAAATTTTCCATTTTTACTCCTTTGGTTGTTTGTCTATAATTCCAAAATGCGTCAGCTGTATCACTTATTGAAACCGTTCGATTTAAAATCATATATTTACAGCTGTTTTTATTATTTTATTCAATCACCTTCCATACAAGCACGGTTCCGTCTTTCCGTGTAGGCAAAGTACCTGGTCTATCAGCGGCATAAGGTTCGGTAGTACCCGGTGTCAATCCTATATACCGATTCGTTTTGATCGATAGCAACATGCATTGGTTGTGTAACATATCCTGCCATTGAAACAAACTGCTTTCGGATTCTTTTTTCATCAGTCGCACGTCGCCCGAAATGCCAATGCCCACCACGGTAAGAAAACCGGTACCATTCATGGCTTCAAGAGCTACCCGTCCTTTCTCGCGGTCGTGTACCTTAAATTTCACGCCTGGACCGCTTGCTTCACGCGACCCTTTTCCTTGGGAGTGCATCATTCCATGTGGGTTTGCCCACACCAATTGATCAGTTCCTAAGTTTGTCAACGTTATAACTTTCCCTAGAGGAATATTCTTTGAGCGGTCTGCTAAAGGTTCAACAAGTTTGAAATTTTCGAAATCAGCATATCCGCCATCAATACCAGTGGTATTGTAAGCAAACAAAGCATAACGGGAACCCTGAAATGTTTTAGCCTGATAAGGCAAGCGGACGGAATCGCCAATGTTTGTAAACTCTTTTCCATCAAAACTGTAACTGAATTGGGCAATGTCCTGCTCATAATTTCCCGAAGCCCGGAGGCTTATTTTCCCTGATGTTATTTTTTGCTCAATGGTTTTATCGGTACATTGATCGTAGAAACGGAGGAAAAAGCCGTCCTTTGCTTTTAAAATTCCTAAACTAGCGTAGGGAATGTTTAAATAGGCTAATCCTGCATAATCACCAGTTTTAAGTGCCGATGCATCCAATACGGCAGTAGCATACGATTCAGGACCTACTACGCGCTGGGTAAGGGTGTTGCTAGCCCACAGAAAATCTTTAGCAGGCATTGTGTGTAAACGCAGCGAGCCTTTTTTCTTGTTAAGTTCCCACTTTGTGGATACAGGATTGTGATTCCATTGCCAAACTGGCTGAAGTGTTTTTCCTGAAAAATCATCACTGCGTTGATAAGGTGCTGTTGGTGAAGCAGAAGTTGCAACATTCGGTTTAACCCACGTGCGGGGCGAACGTCCCAAATTGCCCTGAAGCCCAAAATAGGGCCAGCCCTCACTCCATGTTACCGGAGATAAACATGTGGTTCGGCCTACCGACATGAAATCCATCATTGACCATCCCCACCAGTCACCGTTGGGCAGGTCAACTATACCTCCCTGATGAAGGGGCGCTGCACCAAACCGGTTTCCTCCCGGAGGGGTAAGCTTAAATTTATAACCTGGTGCGGGTACCTGCGAGCCTCCCATATATACATTGGATGCCCACCAACCTACCTGAAAACCCATGGTTTCTTCGGCGCTTATTACCGTTGTTTCGTATGGACCGTATGGATTGTCGGCACGTGCACATTGCATGCGACCGCATGGGGCATAATTGGCACTTATGATATAATACTTTCCTTTAATTTTGTAAATATGGTGACCTTCTCCCATGTTATTTCCCGCTGGAATGATTACCTTTTCGGTTCCTTCAACAATACCACTCATATCGGGTTTAAGCTCAACCATTCTAACTTCATTGTAATTATAAACAGCGTATATTTTTCCATCATCGTCGAAAAGCACGGATAAATCATAAATCTTTGAATTCATAGGTTTGTGTGTCCAGGGGCCTCTCGGGTCTTTAGCCGTATAAACCTGCATTCCATGATTGTTGATATTGGTGAAGATGTAAAACATGCCTTTGTGGTAACGGATACATGGTGCCCATACGCCTTGACCGTATGCTTCTTTTCCACTTTTAAGGTTAAACTCGGGACCCAACGACAAAGAATCGAGAGCATAACTCATAAAATTCCAGTTCACCAGGTCTTTTGAATGCAATACGACCAAACCAGGCATAGCATGCATGGTAGTGCCTGCAAGGTAAAAATCCTCGCCAACCCGGATAATGTCCGGGTCGGAAAATTCATCGTAAAACAAGGGATTTGTATAGGTTCCATTACCATTGTCGGCAGTCCACGATTGACTGTAAGCATGGAAGTTCATTAAGCAAATGATGGCAAAGTGAATTAGTATAACGATTCTCTTCATGTTAATTTGTATGATTATATCTGTTGTTTAAGTTGTAACTTGTTAAATGATTTCAATACAATTCCTTTCATTATTTTTCATGCTTGCTCCGGAAAGAAACGGCTTAGTAAGATTAAGCGCCGATTACCCGAACCACATATATATTCTGGTTTTTGACTATTAATGGCTTTTATCATGTGGATAGCAACTTTTTCAGGGGACATTACCTGAGTAGTTTCTATCTGAAAAGAATTCATCATATCTGTAGATGTTACTCCGGGAATAAAGGTTTTGACAATAATTCCCTTATCTTCCACCTCGCTTCGAAGCGATGAAGAAAAAGCAATTACCGCCGCTTTCGAGGCACAATAGTTTGCCTGTGCAGGAGCCGGTACTTTCCCAATGGTTGAAGCAACATTGATAATCATTCCTCTTTTGCGTTCAAGCGTACTGGCAAAAGCGTTTGACTTACCAGAAAAGTCCCGAGGTAATTAATCTGAATCTCTTTCTCTGCAGATGAAAAATCGTGCATGTGAACCATTTGCTGAGACGTTATGCCGGCATTATTGATTAAAATATCAATTTTCCCAAAGACTTCCAACGCTCTTGAGATTGCAATTTTTACAGAAGCACTGCCGGTAACATCCATAACTGCATAAAAAGCCTTGTCACCATTTGGGTCGAGTTTTTTACATACTACCGAAAGTTCGTGTTCCGATCTGGAGGTCAAGAAAACTTTTGCCCCGGCATTGATTAACTCACGGCTCACAGCTAACCCAATCCCCCTCGATGCACCCGTTATAAAAGCTGTTGAATTATTAATTTGCATATGATTTTTCAATTAACAACCCCTTGGAATTTTAGTCCAAAGGGGTTGTTAATTGATATAAAGTACTCAAAAAAACCTCGATTAATCAATCTTAAATACTACCGATGTAGCATAAGGCATTTCATTGGGGCAGTTGATTATTAGTCCGTCTGCTTCCTGTTTCCAGCTCAATTTGCCTTTGTATCCAAGCAATTGTACCGATTTTACCGGTTTGCCCAAATTAGTTGTTTCTGTAACAAGTGACTTGATTTTGATAGAGGCTCCAGAGGTAGGAACATTCATGCAAAATGCATACAATGAACCGTTTTTCCCTACCGTGAACCGAATGTCTTGGGCATCGAATTTGAATTCGGCATGCTTGCGCGTCAAGGCTCCACCGGGGAGCATTTTCAACTTGCCATTGACAATTTCTCCTTCGCCGGGTATCTTCCAGGCATGGCTTCCGTAAACGGCTTCCCCGTTGCGTTTCATCCATACGCCAACTTCTTTTAGCATTTTCAGACTGCCTTCATCGAGTGAGCCATCGGGGAGAATAGAAATACACAGAGCTGCATTTCCGTCGCGGGCAATAGCTTCGATGATGTAACGAATCATCATCCCTGAATTGTAAGTAAATCCGGGAGCGTAGAACCAATCGCCTACCGGAGCTTCAGCTATCCAGGGCTCTTTGGCATTGATGTCGGCAGGAATACCAAATTCTTCAGTATTGACAGTTCCATTGGTGTTGTGTCGGAATTTCACGATACTGAAAGTATTTACTTTTCCACGACGTTGAAGTGCACGGTTATAAAAATCGGCAATTACCCGTTGCATGGCATCGGCTTTTATTCCGGTTCCGGTTCCGCTACCACTAAACGGTTGATTGGATGTGCCATCTGTATATATAAAGTCGGGATCGTAATGCTCAACAACATCCATCATCCGTAAAGCCCATTGGGTGGTGAACCATTTTGCATAATCCACGTGGTTGGAAAAAATACCTGCAGGTGGTGGTGACCAGCCCGATGCAGCAGCTTTGGTAACTCCTTTGTATTCGCGCAGGTCAATTCCATAAAGCATGCGGGGATCATAACCTTCCCACCATTTGCCTTTCCCGTCGGCAAGAGTCAGGTTTCCATCATAAGGCACTCCTTTTTTGACACCATCTTTGTCGCTGCCAAAAGCGGTTTGCCACCACCACCAGGTATATTCGTGATGGAAAGTTACACCAAACCTCATTCCGTTGGCACGACAGGCTTTAGCCCATTCGCCGATAAGGTCGCGTTTCGGACCGATATTCACAGAGTTCCAGGGTTGGTAACGCGAATCCCATAAATCGAAGTTATCGTGATGTACCCCCTGAATCATTAAAAAGCGTGCGCCGGCTTCTTCATAAATCTTTGTTAGTGCCGCCGGGTCTAATTTGGTTGGATTCCATGTTTTAAGAACATCTTTGTAACCCACTTCCGAAGGATGACCATATCTTTTTGTATGGTTATTGTAAGCGATATGACCAGGCTTATAAAGGTTACGGGCATACCAGTCTCCACTTTCGCCGGCCGACTGAGGACCGAAATGCACCCAAATTCCGAATTTTGCGTCGCGTAACCAAGCAGGTTCGCCCGGATAGTTTTTTTCAATGGATTCCCAGGTCGGCTCGAAAGGCCCGGTTGTAAGAGGTAAATCCACCAGCTTTATTTCTGAAAAGGATCGAGAGTCACCCAATGATACTGTGTCAATTCCGATCGATTTCCGAACAGTGGGTATCGGCGGCAGTTTATCAGGTAATGTTGATTTTGTTTTTAGTTTTGCTCTTTGAGCATTAGCTCCGAGTGCTAAGACTCCTAGAAGAATAATGACTCCAATTTTTCTTTTCATTTTTATATGTGTAATTAAATATTTAAAATTATCTTATTTTGAAACTTTGTCCATAAAATCAAACACATCGGGTAATATAACCGGCACCATGCCGGGATGATCAGCATCTACTTCCTTATATTCAATTTTGAATCCATTTCTTTTCAACCAATCGCGTAATGTCCGGCTTCCTTCCAATGAAGCGGTAGCCTTAATTCCTTCTGAAACAAAAAGGGGCATTCGGCGAATGTTTTCCCACGGATAGCCTGTCTCCTGCAAGAATGGACCGGACATGGGAGCCAATGCTTTCCAATATCCGGAGTATTTAGCTCCCAAATACCATGTACCACCGCTTCCCATCGAATGGCCAATGAGAAACATATTTGAACGGTCAACAGGATATTCATTTAGCACTAATTCCAGAACATTTATTACATCTTTTTCACTTAGAATTTGTGCACTATCTTTTTTTGAGGTGCGTTGCGATAAAATTTTTGCCGCAGCGTCGGGCTGCCCAAAAACTGCCGGAAGCAGTAATGAGTTTCCGTAAGCAGCTTTCATGCCCAATGGCGAAACTAAAATATAACCGTGTTTGTTAGCCAGTTTTACCAATTGTTTGTCGTTTTGGTCGAGGTATGAGCTTTCGTCATTCCATCCGCCATGCAAAAACATAACCAACGGTAATTTTGATTTTCCATCCCAATTATCGGGCACACACACCCTGTAAGGAACATCGGCATTTGCCTCTGCAAAATGATAAAATCTTTTTTGGTCACCTTTGGCCTTCCATTGGGGTGAGCCGGGATTTGACAACGATTTTGCCAGTTTTTGCGATTCTAATATCTGAATTTTAGCATTAAGCGAAGTTCCAAACGATATCTTCTGGTCTTCCAAAGCAGGTGTTTGGGCAAACGTACTGTTTAGCACAATAGACAATCCTAATAATATACGTATGATTTTCATTGCTTTAAAATTTATAGATTTTTTTAACTTTCAACTTTGAATTTTTGAACCGAAATTGATTTTTTGTCGTTCAATAATTTAATTTTTTAATTCACCGGTTTTCCGTAAACTTCTACTTCGTTTATCGATGCCGGTTTTTCGGTTCCTGTAAAAGTGATACGAAGGAAACGTCCGGCAGTTTTACTCGTAATGTTGTGTTTACGGTTGCGGTCTTCTCCTTTGCTATCGCTCTGAACAGCCAGACTTTCCCACTTCTGATCGTCTTTTGACAATTCTATTTTGTAAGAGCCTGACTCGGTTGTCGGGAACAAAATCCGCACTTCGGACACTGTATAAATATTTTCCAAATCTATCTGCCACCATTTTTCGGTTTCATTCAGGGATGAAAGCCAGAAAGTTTGAGCGTCCTTATCGTTGGCTCGATTGGCGGTTTTGCCATCAGCTTCGCTTCCTGCACGGGTTGGCTTCTGAAAAGCTATATTAACAGCTGTGTTATCAGTGATCAGTTTTGGAGCCGTATAGCGAACATACGGACGGTCGGCAACTTTGGGCGATACGCCTTCTACATAACGAGGCAATCCTTTCGTTTCAATGGTAATTAAATCGCTTTGCAAACCTACCGAAGTAGCCTTAATAACAGTCCTTCCTCCAAAATACGAACGAAACTCAATGGAAGCTTTCCCATCACGAATGTAAATGTCGGATGCATTGGAAAAAGTAATTGAACGCCCGGTAGGGAACTCGCCCGGACCGGAAACAATTTGCAAGGTTACATCCGGTGAATTGCTCAATTGTTTCCCCTCTTTATCCAAAACCGAAACAATAAGGAATGCATCATCAGTACCATTGGTTCCCGCGATGTTTTTTTTATCCGACTCCAGTTTCAATCGGGTAGGAGTTCCTTCAACTGCAGCTTCGGGAGGTGCAATGTGTTTATATTCATTCCGATACCAATACCACTGATTCTTGGGCATTCTGAAATAATCAACCATTCCCATAAGCCCGAAATCTCCGGCACGTGTTCCATAATCGAACGCACACCAAATGGCTTCACCACTGCGCCACGGATATTTTTCTTTTTGTAAATCGCCCCAACCCGGGATGTATTTTCCGGGACGTTTGGCAATTGTAGAACCGTATTCGGTCACTACGTTTGGAATGGATGGATTCATAAATAAACGTGCACCATCGCCATTGTATCCGGCCACATCACCTATTTTGTCAATATCGCCACGCTGACAACCGCCTATACCGACTACACGCGACGGGTCGAGTTCGTGCGTCAGTTGGGTCAGTTCTTTCAGGAATGAACGAACCCGCTCAATGGTGCCGCCTCCGGTAAAGAAAGGTTCGTTGCACATACTCCACACGATAATGGATGGGTGATTGCGGTGAATGCGAATCATTTCTTTCAAGTCCGATTTTACGCTGGCATCAAAGAAAGGTTGATCCTCTTTGTTCATCGGGTAAGCTCCGGCACCCGAGTACCAGTTGTCGGTTTCACGTTGGTTTCCACCCGAACCCCAGAAATCATTTTCTTCCCACAGCAAAACGCCTAAACTATCACAAGCATCCGAATATGACGGATCATGTGGATAATGTGAACCACGAATAAAGTCCATGCCACAATCCTTAATCATTTGAATATCGCGTTTAAGCGCCGCATTGGTAACCGCGCTGGCCCAGCCGGCATGATCCTGATGGGCATTGGCTCCTTTGAAATAATAATGCTCACCGTTCAGTAAGAAGCCTTTATCGGCAGTCCATTCCACCCACCTGAATCCAAAAGGTGTTTCAAATTTATCCAAAACAGTTTTACCATCGAATATCGTACTGATGGCTTTGTACATAAACGGATGCTCGGGATGCCACAGTTTTGGATTCTGAATAACCGGAGTAGTTTGATTAAAATCAAAAGTTGATTTCGGTGCTATGGTTTGACTGGTTACAACCGAAGTGACAATTTTCCCTGACGGATCAACGATGTCAGTCTTCAGATTGTAACTTTTTGAGACCGTATTTTCATTTCTTACTTCGGTTTTTATATTTACCGTTCCCGATTCTTTTGATAAATTTGGAGTAGTAACACAAGTACCATACCATGTAACAAAAACAGGGTTAGTCACAACCAAATATACATCGCGATAAATACCGCCTGTGAAGTTGTGATCGCCGTTACGTGGTGCTAATCTTGGATTATAATTATTGTTTAAACGAACTGCTAAAACATTACTTCCAGTTTTAATTAAATCGGTAATGTCGAAGGTAAAGCCGGTGTAGCCACCTTGATGGGTTCCAACCAGCTTGCCGTTTACAAATATCTGTGCATCCCTGAATGCTCCTTCAAATTCAATGTTCACACGTTTGGATTTCCAAGCCAAAGGAACTTCGAAGTATTTCCGGTACCAACCGTAGCCAGTATACCATTGGGCGGATTGGAAATATGGAATGCTAAAATTGTGTGGTAAATTAATGTTATTCCAGTCTTTATCACTATAAGCTGTAGATTCAGCACCAGTATAATCGCCCAGTTTGAATTTCCATTCCCGGTTGATATTGATTTTCTCGCGAGTCTTTGTCTGAGAAAAGACCTTGTTTTGGGAAGAAAGAACCAATACCAGTATAAATAATTGCAGAGTTGTTTTTTTCATTTTTTTGAAACCTACTGATTAAAATAGAGTGAATTGTGTAGCTTTTGTTTTAAAAATGATTAGCTATTTCAACAATGATACACTTGGGCCAACGTACGTTTTCTTCAATCCACCCCAGTCAGTAATAATGCGTTCGATAATCATTCCGGGATCGCCACAAGTAAGGGTTAGGGTATGATTTTGCACGGATTTGTTTACTGCAAATTTAGCCGTGGAAAGTACTCCGTTTTGCAATACCCTGTCTTTCCAAGGCTCGGTAAATTCTTTGTGGTCGTTTTGGACTACAAAAACCGGTTGATGATCGACTGATATGCCGTAGCGTGTACTTTTTCCTTTGTAAATGGCGAAGATTGGCAAACTGTAAACTTGTACGGTAATCGAGTCGGTAGTTACTTCCGAAAACTCATACTCGTAACGTGATCCATTCAGGTCTTTGGGGTCGGCTGTTGGTTCAGAAGCTTCGCCCAGTTGTATTGCATTCCAGTCATAACCAATACCATTAATCGTTCGTAGAGTATGCCCATTGGTTGAGACCTTATTCTTAATCTGTTTTAAATCTATAACGGTACAGCCTTCTAAGTTGCTTTTTTGAGGCTCAAGATCAACCGGAGTACTCTCAATTCCGGCAGAAAGTTTCACTTTGGGCATATTCTGGTATTTGGCTACCCACCCGGGAGAAAGGGCCATCATGCCGTTCCACTTTCCGTTGAGCATGGTGTTGTAGGTCAGGGTCATGTTGTTGATGCTGTCAAAAGCGGCTTTAGCCTGGATTGCAGCCCAGTTGGCAGCGGTCAATTTGTTTTCGGCAAATAATTCGTTGTTAAGTTGAGCCAGCAAAAACTTACGATTCATTTGATACGAACCCATAACCGGATAAGACAGCAACTCGTAAAACGCAGCACGGGCACTTTCCGGCAACTCTTTAGAGATTTTATCCGACATTTCGGAAATCCGTTTGTAATCTGCTAAACGTTGTTGAGCATCGTTATAATTTTTAAACGAAAAGTCTGTGGGCAGAATATCCTTGTATTTTGGAGCGTCCCATTCGCGTTCCCAGCCCATAAACTCTGGTTTCCGGCTCCATGCGAGACGATAATAGTTGTCTAAAATATCCTGAAATGTTTTTTCGTATTTTGCCCCGAATGTGCGAGCCAGAAATTTACTTTGATGTTGATTGATGCTGCTGTAATCAAATTTGTTCACATCCCATGCAAGGTCGAAGAATGTTTGCATGCCCAGCTCGGAAGGTTTGATATCGCCAACGTTCACTAACCAGTAACGGTTAGCGCCTGTTTTATAAGCTTTGGTAAGCTCTTCATACATCAAAACCGGAGGAGTGGTATTCAGCCATAAATAATCGTGCGGTCCGCCTAAATAGGAGAAATGATAATACACTCCTGCACCTCCGCTCCGCTTTTGTTCAGTCTGATCACTTAGGCGTTTCATATAACCGTAATTATCGTCCACCCAAACCAGCGTAACATCATCGGGAACTTTCAATCCATCGTTATATACATCCAAAGCTTCTTTGTAAGGGACATAGATTTGAGGAATGCTGTTTAACGGCTTTTGTAAATATTTGTTGAGGATGGTACGTTGATCGGCCATCGCTCTGTCCACAATATTTACTTTCTCTTCTCTGGAAAAATTTCCCCTCATACCCTCGTCATGCAATCCCCGCAACCCCACGGTATAGATATTTTCGTAAGCAAAGGCTTCGTGTACACGGTTATCCAACTTTTTTAATATCATATCCTTGTTGGTTCCATAGTTCCAGTCGCCATCTACTTTTGTATCCCATTCCGATTTGGCTGCATTATTAAATAACAACGGCTCGCAGTGTGAAGTAGTGACGATAATACCATACTCATCGGCAACCACCTTGCTTTCTGGGTGAGAATAAAATGCTCCGGTACAGCTATGCATCGCCGGAGCAAACATATTGGCTTTGAGGCGAAGTAATAATTCGCATACCTGCGCATACGTTTTTGGACCGATGTCGCCCAGATTTTTTTCGTAATTGTTCGACGACCAAGGTTTTAAACCCCAATCTTCATCGTTGATAAAAATGCCCCGATACTTAACCGAAGGGCTTTGAGATATAAAATCGATTGGTTTTATGGTTAATACGGCACTTTTTTGTACCGGAACATCAGCCCACCAGTACCATGGCGAAACTCCGATGGCTTCGGATATCGAGAATGTTCCGTAGGCTGCTCCCCGGCGATCGCTTCCGGCAATAACCAATGCTTGTTTCACTCCTTTAAAAGGGTTGTCAATGGTTTTAATCGTGTAACGTTCCCACTGGTTGCGAAGCTGGTCTACATTCAGTTTCTTCGATCTGACCAGTTCTTTAATCATTCGGCTTTTTTCTACAGTTCCGACAATAATAACGTACTCTTTGAACTCAGATTTAGTTGAAATTATCTTGGGCAATTTGTCCGTTACTCTTTCGATATCCTTTGCAAAAAGCTGAGCCGTCTTTTTTACAGAAGCATCATCCGATGAATCAAAATAAATGGAAGCTACTTTTTCTCCTGTGGCCAGTGGAAAACCGACTTTTTCATTTTGCAATTGTTTGCTAACCACCACCTGCGAAAAAGCAATCTGAGGCACAATAAGCAATAAAAGAAATATTTTTTTCATCCTATACAATTAGTTGTTTTGTTTAAATTCAAATTTATCAATACTTAAACCCGGACCGTCGAATACCAGTTTCAAAATATGTTTCCCGGCATCGAGTTTTATTGAGCTTTTGACAATGTTCCAGTTTTGACGTCCATTGGTGCTTGGGGTAATCACATTCCCCGTTTTATCAACTCCATCGCATTCGAGGTGAAGTCGGCCATTGTCGGATGTGCAGGCAATATTAAAGCTGACTTCGTATATTGCCGATTGGGCCACGTTCACCGTATAAGCCAGCCATTCACCGGGATTGGTACGGCAAACGTCGAAACCACCCGCGTTGCATACTTCAATATCAACACCCTGATCTAACCGATATTGAGAGCCTGTATTTGCTTCGTCTCTATCTACATATGCTTCGCCGGGACAGCCTTTGTCAAAGTCTTCCGCTTCAATAATTCCCGGAACGGCATTCGGTTTGAAAGCTTCTTGTACCATATCGCATACTTTACTAAGACTCCAACCGATGTTTTTACTGCTTGTTTTGCTGTTGGCTATACCTACTGTTTTGCCTACTGCCAAATCACCATTTACAGAAAGTGACATGGTTGGATATTGTTTATTACTTATTTTATATAATCCTCCGAATGAAGTTTCTATTTTCCAAACCTGATTGTCTTTTCCGTTTGCAGTGGCTACAGTCAGTTTCCCGTCGGACAAAATACCGATAGCCTGCGATGGATTTTTTCGATTCTGAATTACATAATACCCTTTGCCCACTGATTTAAACTTCCACTGAGTAGCCTGATTCTTATCTTTTGCCGCCAGTTTCAGATCCATCCCAAGTGCGGTTATCGTTTTGCTGCTTCCCGGTACAAGGTAATAGTGTGGAGCCGTGTTTATCATTACATAGTTATCAAGTTGGGGTAAGTAGCCGCTAAAGCTTAGTTTAACAACATAGGCCATGTCATCAAATGTTTTTTCAGGAAGTTGAATGGTCAAACCTTTTTCATTTTGTTTATATTTCAGTGTAATGTAGCTATTTGCTTTCCCATTGATAAATTCAACTTTTGTAAGATTTTTAAGGTTGATTCTATCGGCTGACAACGAAGTCAGGACTAATTCATTTTGGTCTTTTTCTCTTGCCATGAAAATGGCATAAAGCGTTTTATTGTCTTTTGAACGAGTAAACCGGATGTCTTTAATTGTACCTGCTTGAGGCGAAGAAAAAGCACCGCCACCAATCTTGGTTGCTCCCTCGCCATATTTATTCCAGGCGCGGGTAGCATAAATGGCTTCGCCGTATTTTTTGAGCCAGTTACCCATCGATAGCAATATTTCTTTTTGTCCTTCGGGTATAGAGCCATCGGCTTTGGGCGAAATGTTGAGCAAAAGATTCCCGTTTTTACTAACACGGTCTATAAATCCATGCAAAATAGCTTTCGAGGTGTAGTACTTCAGGCCTTCGGTGTAACACCAGCTCGACGAGCTGATAGCATCATCAGTAAGCCAATAATTCTCGGTAATATCACTTGCTCCGCCACGCTCATAATCAAGTACGCCGCATTTGTCGTTCAAGCCGTCTTTGTAGGTAGCTACAACCTCTTTGCCCCAGCTTTGGGCGCTGTTATAATAATAGGATAGAAAACCCAACAAGGTTGGTTGTGCAAGCTTGTGAAGGTTAAAATCCTGCCAAATAATATCTGGGTGATACTTGTCGATAATTTCTTTGTGTTTGGCAAGCCAGAATGCTTCATTTTTTTCCGTGCCTTGTTGCCCGTATAGCATTTGTAATTTTGGGTCATCTGTTTTTGGTGCGTCGGAATAGAAGCCTGTTATATTGAAAGCATGGTGCATAGCCATCAGAAATTTCATATCATGTTTGCGGATAGCCTTTTCAAAAAGTCCGGCTAAATCAAGCTTTGAACCCATATCTTTCGAATTCCATGGATTCACCTTGCTGTTCCACATCGAATAACCATCGTGATGTTCGGCAACCGGACCTGCAAATTTTGCTCCTGCATCGGCAAAGAGCTGCGCCCATTCTTCGGGGTCAAATTTTCCGCCTTCCGTTTTTAGTTTAGGTGCAAACTGAACGAAATTACCTTGTTTGTCTTTGGCACCGGTGATGAAATTGCTATACGGCCATTCTTCAGGTGTACCGTAAACTTCGGTATGATGCTTGCGTTCATTGGTGTTTTTCCCGTACATGTTGCGGGGATACCATTCGTTGGCAAAAGCTGGTACGGCGAAAACTCCCCAATGGAAGTATATTCCGAATTTGGCATCTTTAAACCATTCCGGAACCGGGTTTACTTTTTCAAGCGATTCAAATGTAGGCTGAAATGTCTTTGCCTGATTCTGTGCTAATATGCCGCTTGTTAGGACTGTAAGGAATAGAAAAGATAATTTGAAGCGCTTCATGATATAATTGATTATATTTAAGAATGTTCACGCGTGCAAAAATAACCTTAGAGATAGTTAACCGTTTCTAAGATTTAGGTATTTCATTCTAAGTTTTGGATATAAATGTGTAAGTTGGGAAGTCATTTGTAACCTCAGAAAGATTCAAATAAAGATCAATCAGCTCCCTAGTAATGTACAAATGATTGTATTAATGCAATGAACTGAAATATCACAGTTCAAAAGACCTCGGATTTAAAAATAACTATTTTACTATAGTACAAAAGTAGATAATGGCATATTAAGGCCTTATAAAACCATTTACAAAACATACTGAATAGTATGATACTCGTATGAGGAAAGGATATTATATTTCGGTAGGTAGTTTACCAAAGTGCTTTTTAAAAACAGATCCAAAATAGCTACTGCTAGAAAAACCACAAAGTTCACTTACTTGTGTAATTGTGTATTTATGGGACTGGAGTAATTCTAATGCGCGATTTAAACGAGTTGTTTTGATCAAATCGACTGGAGATTGTCCTGTTAAAGATTTCAGTTTTTTGTACAAAAGTGAAGGACTTACATTCATAGCTGATGCAAACTCATTTTTCCCAAAATCAGTATTGTCTAAATTAGCATGCATTACTTCCATTGCTTTTTTTACAAATTGATCATTAAGTTCATTTGTAAAAATCACTTGCTCATTATCAGACTGATCAATAAATCTCAACGCTTTATCTCTAACAATTTCCCTATTTTTAATTATTGATTTTATCCTTTGTGATAAAATAGTCATATCAAAAGGCTTAGTGATATAATCATCTGCCCCTAAGCCTAACCCTATTAATTGATCTGCTTTTTCAGAAAGCGCAGTTAACAAAATTACCGGAATATGTGAAGTCTCAAATGATGATTTAATTAGCTTACAAAGCTCTAATCCATTCATGTCCGGCATCATTATATCAGATATTATTAAATCAGGCGATTCTCTCTGAATCAAAGTCCAAGCTTGAGTCCCATTAGTTGCAGTTGAAATTTTATACTGTTCTTGAAAGGAATATTTTAAAAAATCTTGTAGTTCATCATTATCTTCAACAATCAATAGATGAGTACTTTTTTTATTGAAGTTATCCTCTTCTGTATAATCAACCTTTTCAATATAATTATTGGGAATATCATCAACCATTGGAAGAACTACCGGCACTGTGTTATGCGGGATTACCACTTCAAATAATGAACCTTCATATTCTTTACTGTTAAAAAAAACATTACCTCTATGCATAGATACATATTTTTCAACTAACAGTAACCCAATGCCTGAACCTATCATTTTTGAATTTGTAGCATTATCTCCTCTGTAAAATTCTTGAAATAATTTCTTTTGATCATTGCTAGAAATGCCTAATCCATAATCTCTTATACTGAATCTCCACTTAATATCGTTGCACGTTAAACTAATTTCTACTTTACTATCATTATACGAATATTTAATGGCATTTAAAATAAGATTATCGATAACTCTTTCTATTTTTATTTCATCAACTGCACTAACATAAACCTCCGCATTTGAAGTGAAAATTAGTTCAATATTTTTTTTGTTTGCGGATGTTTTATGCATTTGTATCCTTTGAAAAACAAGTTTCACTATGTCAACTTCCGTCAGGATGAGCTGCTCTTTACCTTTATCAACTTTCTGAAATTCAAGTAATTGATTTGCTATCTGTAATAAATTTTTAGATTGTCTGGTTGTTATATCTAAATAGTGACGCGATTTCTCTGACAATTCAGGAGCTTTATTTAATTCTTCAATTGGTGCAGTAATTAATGTTAGTGATGTACGAATATCATGTGCAGTATTCGTAAAAAAATTCATTTTATCTTCAGCATGTTGTTGTTTTAAATAATTAACATAATATCTTAAAGATATATATATTATATAGGTAATTGTACAGAAAATAACCAGATAGAACCACCAAGTTGCCCAGAATGGAGGTGAAACATGTATTCTAAGTAAACGTTCATCAACGATGTGAGTAAGCGAATTATCATACATTCTGATTTTAAGGAGAAACGTACCACTTGGAATATTAGAATAGTTTATAATATGATTCGTAGATGGAAAATTCCAGTTTTTATCTACACCCTCCATTTTCCAGGAAATCTTTGCTTCTTGAGAATTAATATCAATAGGAAGTACTTCTATAGTAAAAGTGTTTTGATTATACTTCATTGAAATATTAGATTTCTTGTCCACCGGAACACCATCTAATAGTTTTGGATATTCTCTGATAGATCGACCAGAAATATACATGTCTTGAATATATATCCGCCCATTTAATTGATCTTGATGTAGTGTATTTGAACTGAACATTAATGCTCCTTTGTTTGTGCCCCATAGCAAATTTCCATTTTTTAATTTTATACATGCATTTGCATTGAACGATATATTTGACAGTGGTGAAAGAGATATACAACCATAAACTTTATTGTCCGTTGGGTTGATTCTACATAAACCATTTTCAGTGCCTAACCATAAAAAGCCATTGTCAAACATGACACTATTTACATAATTAGAAGGAAGTCCTGATTCTGTAGTAATTTTGAGAATAGTGCGCTTTTTATAATTATAACAAATTAATCCGTTTCCATTTGTCCCAATCCAAATATTATCTCCAATGGCTAAGGCATCTTGTGCAAAATACTCTCCCAAATAGTTAGATTTACCATTGGTTTTATCTAAACAAATTAAACCATATGTGCAAAATATTAGCATCTTACTTGATGATAATTCCATGAAAAAACGAACTGGCTGAGGTGCGTATGTTCTAAAACGGCCTTCTTTAGACAAGTAACATATTACATCCTGTAACCCTCCAATCCAAATGTCGTTATCCTTATCTTTAAATATATCATAAATAAATTTTCCAGTAGGATTCATATTATTCTTTTGAAAATAATGAATTAATTCCTTACCGGTATTTCGATCTAAAACATAATATCCAGAGGAATAAGAACCCGCCCATATACGTCCTTTACTATCTTCACAAAGTGATAAAAAGACTTGTGCTTGTTCTTTTTTGTTTTGATAATATGTATCCCATTTATTTGATGTCACTCTCCAACGGCTTATTCCATTATTTGTAGCAAACCAAATGTCGCCTTTACTGTCTTCCAGAATTTTGTTTACATTGTTATTGATCAGTGAATTCACATTATTTATATTGTGAGTTATATGAACGATTGATGATAAATCTTGTTCGCAAAAGCATAGTCCACCACTATATGTCGCAACCCATATTCTTTTTTGATTATCACACAAAATGTCATAAACACCATCACCACTAATAGAAAATGGGTTATTATCATCTCCTTTATATACATTTAATATAGTATTCCCATCATTTGATAATTTCCACATCCCTTGTCCGTCAACTCCAATTAATAATGTTGAGTCATAATTTTTTTTAATTGTTAGTACGGGTTGATTTGGAAAATTTTTAATCGTAGCTTTTGAAAACTGTTTCGTCTTTATATCATAATAAAATAGCCCATTTGAAAAAGTTCCAATCCACAAACGATCGCTGTTCTTATCGTAAAGAAGGGTTGTTATATGAATGTTATTTCTAATTTGAAAAACAGACTTCCGTTTAAGAGTATTTTTGTCTATAATGGAAATGCCTTTTGTAGTTGCAATAAATAACTGATTGGCGAATTTTTCTTCAATATAGTTTACAATATTCGACTCCAGATTTAATTGTGTTATTTTTTCATTTTTGTAAATGTACAAACCGCTATTAGTTGAAATCCAAACGGTTTTTTCACTATCGACTATAATTCTGGTTATGCCTATATAGTTGTTGTTTAATAGTTTCCGTAAATCAATTAATAATTTGAAACGATCAAATAATTCATCATAAAGAAATATTTGTCCGTTGTTTGTGTAAGCGATTAAAGAAGAATTTATATAGGTAAGATTTAATGAAATATAGTTTGCTGTAATTTTAGGAAGCTGATAAATTTTGTAGTTTCCGCCTGCAATTCTTAAAACTCCGGTTTTAGATGAAGACCAAATGAATCCATTTTTATCTTGGCATACGGAATATGTTTCCCGCATAGATAAATTATATAGATTATTTATGTTGTAGAATTTTAAATCGGCAGGATACGCATTAAGGATTGAAACAAATATATATACTAATAAAAGATTGCGTTTCATTAAATTATATGTTTGCGTTTTTTAAAGCATGTTTTGAAATTTTGAAATAAGGAATCTGTTCATAATTTTAAAATAACGGCTAACTAAAATTATGTTTACTCGATTTAATGAGCTTAAAGATTTCCTGTGGAAAATTATATCACCCTTGTTTAATAACCAAAGGAAACGAAAGAATTCGTTGATAAATGTAGGAAACGGAATATTTTATATACTCAGGACAAGTTTTCAATGGCAAAACCGTCCCAATAAATATCCCCCACGGTAGCAGAGCGTTTATTACTATTTCTATTGATGGACTAAAAATGGGACCTTCGAATCCCTTGCATTTTCCTTAAACTGACACCTTCGTAAGCAATCTAATTGGGAAGAAATCTCAAGCTTACACTACACTAACAAGCAGTCAATTAATTCAAAACTTGTAATTTATGAAGATAAGGGAATAGATGGGAATAAGAAGATAAACGGACGAAAACGTCAGGTATTAGTAGATACGTTGGGGCTTGTCTGGTCTTGTTCTGTTCATGCTGCCCACCTTTCGGATACAGTGATGGGGTGTAGCTTATTTGACAAAATAAAACACCTGTTAATACGGCTTGAAAAGATATTAGCCGATGGAGGATACAAAAATACCATATCGAATCCGGATTATTCCACAAACAGGGTAAACTGATTAATAATTTCAACGAGACCCTGTCCGAAAAAAGCATCCTCATGCATTGCAAGCTTTTAAAGATGAATATCTTTTCGATTTTCTAAATATTCAGGCAGAAGATGAAGCGGACGAGCGGGTGTTCGAATCTGAAATCGTACGGAACATCAAGCAATTTATCCTTTCCATAGGAAAAGAATTTACGTTAATGGGCAATCAGTAGTGGCTACTTGTCAACGGTGACGAATTTTTTTATTGACTTGCTGTACGGTAGTAGAATTTGCATTCAAAACGATCGAAAAACCAATGGGTGTAGCAACCTATACATTTATGTGTAAAAATTTTTCTTCAATATGCTCTTTATAGTTGATTTTAAGTTCATCCGTCAGAAAACTGATGTCAATGAATTGTAACCAAAGCGCCTTGGCTTTTTCCATTTTCTTGAAAATATTATCCTGTTGTTTGGAATCTAATCCCAAGGTTTGAAAAGCTACTGTAAAGTCTTTGCGTTTAATTTTTTTCTTTTTTCCATTGAGGGTCAAAGCCAAATCCTCATCATCGGCAGGATTTACCAATGAAGTTGCAACCAAATCATACCCGGGAGATAAGATGGGGCCAATTCCAGGTTGTTGAATCAACGAAAAATTTTTGAGATGCATATCAGCGTTTCCTGTAAGAAATGAAAATACTACCTGTTCGAAAAAATTTATCAAATCCAATCCTGGATTTGTAGAGTATTTCAATATGGCTTTGCCCACTTGTTCGTAGGAACCATGATACTTGTCTTCGGTCAACCGTTCCGTTAACTGACACATGTCTTCCATGTGAAGTTTTCCCTTTTTAGTTCGATCAATACGTTTAGTGATATAGGCTAAGCCACCTGATTGAAGACGGATAAGGCTGTGTGGCACAACATTTATTCTGGCTATTTCAGCCAAATGCATTGTCAGGTCTTCCACCTCTGGTAATTGAGGATAATGCTGTGTTGGAGGTTTTAAGATGTAGCCTCCCCATAAACCTACAATGGTAAAACGTTTGGGGGCATTCTGACGATTTCCCTTTAAGATATCCAAGGATAGCTTGGGCTGTACGCCCGTTACAGCCATTTGATTTCGTATTACTTGTAAGGCCAGCTCCTCCATTTGATCTTCTGTGTAAGGAAGCTCCGGTTGAGAAGGCTGTCCAAAAATTTTTTTACTGCAAAGCGGATGAAAATCTGCCTCGGTACCATTTAAAGGTTGATAACAGTATAAACATATTTTCATTTTACAACCTCCTCATTTACGGCAATAACACTTACTGCTCCAATGCAATCTTTGCAACACGTCAGCAACAATCCCATTCGATCCCGGGGATTAAGTTTCCAGTTTTTCTCAGCAATATCCAACAACCATCCCTCCGGTATTAATCCATCAAAAAAGGGAAAAAGAACCTTGTTGTTGTAAGTGGCTATCCTTAAAGGTAAAGTAAGGCTGACAGGTTCAGCATTAGGGTCTTCCAGATAGTTGTCCTCGTATGTAAAATGATACCCTTCCTCATCTTGCATCAACCATCCGGCTCTTATGTCATGTATTCTAATTTCTGCCTTTCTCATCGTTAGTTCCCATTATCTGGTTTCTGCTAATTGATCTGTTTTACGATTTATAGGTACTGCACCTACCTGATGACCGAAAAGTTGAAGCACCTGGTTTACCTTATCCAATCGTAACGTTTCTTTGCCTTGTTCCAATTCCCGCACAAAGCGAAGTCCAACGCCGGCCTTTTCAGCTAGTTCTGGTTGTGTAAGTCCGGCACTCTTTCTTCGCTGTTTTACAAATTCACTTAAATTCATATTTTATACCTTATTGGGTATAAATATAATAATTATTTTTTAATTACACCCTATCGGGTGCAATTATAGCATTTTGCTAATATTTATACCTTATCGGGTATAAATATTAAATTTAATGTTTTAGGATAAACCATTTTTTATGAGTGCAGAATGCTTAATTTATTAATTATGAATGCATGTTTAATGTAAAGGATGAATGGAAAACATATTTTTTTACACATTCCTTGTTGCATCATATCTTCCCTTCCGATTTTCTTGAAAGATTGCATTCTTGTTTTCAAGAAAGCAATCTTTCAGTTCTTCAAGAATTCAAATCAAAATTCATGCACCCCATCAATCCTGAAAGAAATTTTGGTTGAAGGAATGCAATTAAGCTTCAAAGTTGATTTTAAGGCAAATAGTCCAACAAGAATATATATCCAAAGATGGCGTTATTTGGCATTTCTATGCACCGTTTGTCATACATATCACTGTAGTACAGCTGTGTAATAGCGCTTAGCTTTGCTCTCGATCGACCCAAAGTCAATCAACTATCCTTTAATATCAATGAAACTAACACGAATCCGTCCATCGGGACGGATTTTATTTGCGCCGGCAAATAGCAAGCTGTGTTCTGAGCCGCCCGAAATGCTTTCGGCTGCTCAGAACGACTTGCCCTTGACAGGGATAGTTTTACTCCGGAGTCGTAAACCTAAAACAACAACAAGCATGGAAAAGAATGACAAACAACCTCCCCAACGAAAGAAAGGAGGAAGAATTCCTAAAAATGATCCTGCCCTGTTTCGCTACACAGTGCGTTTCAACGCCGTCGACCACGCCCGCTTTTTGTCGCTATTTGAGCAATCGGGCATGCAAACCAAAGCTCATTTTATCGTAGCCCGGATTTTTAATGAATCGTTTAAAGTGCTCCAAATTGATAAAACGGCGGTGGATTATTACACGCGATTGACCACTTTTTATGCACAGTTCAGGGCTGTCGGGGTGAATTATAACCAGGTTGTAAAAGCTATCAACAGCAATTTTACCGAGAAAAAAGCCCTTGCATTTCTCTATAAACTAGAAAAACATACGGTAGAACTGGTGGCCCTGAACAAACAAATAATCGACTTGACCCGTGAATTTGAACAGCGATGGTTGCAAAAATCAATGTGGGAAGTTCTCTTTTCGGAGCCTTGACATATAACCAGCGAAAAATAGACGAAGGGGAAGGCAGGGTTTTATGCGATGATGCTGGAAATAAAGTAGGGAATCCTTTCAAATCTTCACTTTTTGAAAAATCGGCAGGTTATAATGCTATCCAGGAGCGCTGCGAAAAGTCTAAAGAAGTCCTCAAAGATAAGCGACTTAAAGAAAGAACAAAACAATCGGTAGCAACCGCCATGCGACAAGCCTCCAACCGTTCCGCCTTTGAGAAAGAACTTTTGAAAAATGGGATAGATACTGTTATTCGGCAAAATGATACGGGGCGAATTTATGGGATAACCTTTATCGATCACCATACAAAATGTGTACTCAACGGCTCCCGATTGAGAAAAGAGTTTTCGGCCAACAACTTTAATGAGCTGTTCCATGCACCTCTCGATGAGCGTGAGAAGCATCCACTGCAGGAAGATAAGGAAAGTTCCGAAATCTCTTTTGAGTTGCTATCTCGAACTCAACGAGGAACCGAAACATTGAACAAAGTATGGATATTTTCTATCACAAGTTTGGCGGGATTCATTTGGTAGTCATCGACGGGATCGCTGATCTTATCCGTAGCGCTAACGATGAAATGGAAAGCATTGCTATTATTGATAACCTTTATCAGCTGGCCGGAATTTACAAGACTTGCATTGTATGTGTTCTACATTTTATTCCGAATGGGATTAAGCTTCGTGCCCACATCTGTTCCGAGTTGCAACGCAAAGCGGCAACGATTCTCTCGATCGAAAAAGATGAAGGCCCGACGGTATCCGTTGTAAAAGCATTAAAGGTGAGAGATGGCAGCCCACTTGTGTGCCCTTAATGCAATTTTCATGGAACAAGGAGTTGGGCATGCATTCCTATTGCGGAGAGAAAACTCGTGAAGAAAAAAAGAAACGAAAAGAAAAGGTACTGATCCATTTGGCGGAGGATATTTTTTCTCAACAAAATCATGTCACTTACATTGAACTTTGCGATCAGGTTCAAAATTTATTGGATGTAAAAGAACGGACGGCAAAAAGTTATGTTCGCTTTATGCGGGAGAAGGGCGTAATTATTAAAGACCCTACAAATCAAAACTATTTTATCCTTGGACAGCTTAATTCTTAAGCCTTATGAATATTGACAGAGAAGAGTTTATTTCATGGATGGAACGGATTCAAGACAGATTTGATATGCTTGATAAAAAGATAGACCGTATGAATAATGTCCGTAACTGTCTGGAAGGCGAGCAACTGTTGGATAATCAGGATTTGTTGATGATTACAAAATTGTCACTACGGACATTGCAGCGTTTTCGATCAAGTGGAAAATTGCCCTATATTAATAAATCGGGCAAATGCCTTTATCGGGCATCAGATGTTCACCGGTTAATCCGTAAGATTTTGTGATTGTATATTTTACTAATAACTAACAACTAGTTTAATAGACACACTTTATAACGGTATTAGGAGGATACATAATTTATCCATTTTAAGTATATTACCTAGCATAGCAGCTTTATTATTGAGAAATAAATAAAGAGTTAAATTTAGTTCTAGGCTAAATTGTTAAGCCATTTTTTCAACTGAACAGATTTATCCCTGCTCACCAATATGTTTTCAATAGTAGGCGGTATTAATTCAATTTTGAGTTGACTGTTAAAAGATTGATGAATTTTATGTATAGATTTTAGCGAAACAATAAATTGTCGGCTTATCCTGAAAAAGATTTCAGGGTCTAATTCTTTTTCGAGCATTTCCAACGTTTGATCTACCATGAAACGCTGAGAGTTATGTGTAATAATAAACGTAGTTTTGTTTTCTGAAGTAAAGTATGCGATATCGTTTACCATAACGATTAAATAAGTGTCCCTGTAAGAAATCAAGAACCGGGTACGATATATGGGGCGCTTTGCCTGCATGTTTTTAACAAGCTGCAATATACCTTCATCAATATGCGATCCGATAATGGACTTTACTTTACGAATACTTTTTTCGAGCTTATCCGCTTCCAAAGGTTTCAGAAGGTAATCTACACCATTTACTTCGAAAGCTTTAAGTGCATATTCGTCGTAAGCGGTGGTGAATATAACCGGGGCTGTGATCGTTACATAATTGAAGATTTCAAAGCTCAACCCGTCGGTTAACCTGATATCCATGAAAATAATATCCGGCTGATCGTGTTCTTTGAGCCATTTAATACTAGCCTGAACCGTTTGTAGCCTCCCTGTTACAGTGATTTCACTGTCAATAATATTCAGCATTTTTTCGAGCCTTTGAGCATTAGGCAGCTCATCTTCGATTATTAAAACACTTAGCATATAAATTCTTTTTAAGCACTAATCCAAAGTTATCAATGGAACCATTACTTTAAAAAAGTCATGGTCATCAGTAATGACTAGGGCTTTCTTATTCATTAAGCGATATCTTTCCCGGATATTTTTAAGCCCCATATTTGTACTGGGTTCGTGAATTGTTTTGGGCATTTTGTTATTCTCTACCACCATAAATTTACTCTTGGGAAAATAGATATGGATATTTAACGGTGAATCTGTACTAAACAAATTATGTTTAATAGCATTTTCGATAAGCAGCTGCAACGTTAATGGAGGCAGGCCAGACTGAGCTGCTGCCTTATAGTCCTCAATATCGATTTTAATTCCTTCTCCGTACCTGATTTGGTACAAAAATAAATAGGCTTTAATAAATTCCAGTTCATCTGTTAAGGGTATAACATTCTGCATCCTGTTCGTGAGCATATACCTGTAAATGGAAGAAAGTTTAGCTACATAGGAAACGGCTGTCGAAGGTTGGTCCTCTATTAATGCCGTTAAAATGCTAAGATTATTAAACAGAAAATGTGGGTCAAGTTGTAATTTAAGAGCATCAAGCTGCGCCTGAGTGGTATATTGTTCCATCTTTAGAGCCTGCATTTTCGCATCGTTCCACCTGTAAAAAAAATATTCAGCGGTAAAAGCAGCCGTAATCAATAAAGAAAAAATGACACCAATGATGATAGTTTGTCTATACAGCAAATCATCATACTTAAAATACGCCGGAAAACTAAAACTAAAGAACAACGTAATTATGACGGAGACGATAGTTATATGTAAAGAGAGCTGGATAAAAAACCTGCTTTTGATCCTGTTTTCCCATGGATACCAATTATTTAGTAAGGTAGTAAGCTGTATGCCGGTTTCAAATAATCCTGTCGCGTAAAACATGATAAACCCGAATTCTAAAATACAATCGGACAGAGAATAATAACGCCAGCTATTATAGATCCGTTCATACGGGTTAATTAAAATGATGATCAGGAATAAGACGACTCCCAAGACCGGGTAGCCATACAATCGGAAAAACTTATAGCTATGCTTACTCATACTAAAATAAAGAAAACAGTGTTAATTTCGGAATATATCAGTTTATCCGTTTCTAGGTTTCATTAAAATTTAGGAATCCCCACTTTACTTTTAGCTCAAGCAGTGTTCCTGATTTGTTGATCGTGAAACGTCCATGGTAGAATTTGTCATTCTTCGGGTCAATCACGGTGCCCTCAAAGACTTTTTCGTTCAATGGCTTCAGGTCTTTAGCAACAATTTTGTTGTCATATTTTTTATCTTTTACGGTTTCTGTACTGATCTGCCTGGCTGTTATAGTCTGCCCTTCACTGTAAAATTCAATTATATCTTTATCAGGGGTTAACCATTTACCTGATATAGCCGCCTGCTGAGACCAAGAGGTAAAACTAACCATTATTAGAAAGTGTGCTATAAAAAAAGATTGTTTATACATGTTATTAAATTTTAAAGTTATTTATAAAGGAGCTTTGAGGCCTATCACTACACTGATGCCACTCAAGTGGGTGTATGAACTTTTAGGAAGATCCGGAATAGTGGATGCTTGCGCTTCCAGAAAGATGATATACCCCTTTGATAATTTGAAATTGACGCCTGCGCCTGCATTAATGTACAGGTTTGTTGTCGAAGCTGTCGTATAACTAACCGTGTTAGCCTTCGTATCAAAGGCAGTGGTCGGAATATCAATAAAGGAAGCGCCTGCACCTAATAAAATAAAGGGCTGCCATTTGCCAAAGTTTTGCTGATAACCTGTGCTTAGTCCCAGGTTAGTACTGTTTGCCTTGGAATTAAACTGGGAGGTCACTGTTCCAAATACGCTTTGAGATTTGAAGTTAACTGTTGTTTGGCCAAACTGCAGTTTGGTAAATAAATGTCGCTGGTAGTTGAGCTGCAGATAGGTCATTGCATTGGAGCCATACAAGGTTTTCGGGTCATTGGTCTGATCGAACGGGATGAAGACGCCGACGGCTCCTCCAAAATCAAGATAAAATTTTCTTTCTGACGGCTCAACGGCATTTTGCGCGCGCGCCGCGACTGCTGAAGTACCAATGTAAATTAAAACAATGAAAAAATTAGTTTTCATAAAAATACATATTGGAAGCTACAGTCTTAACAATGAGGAAAAAACATTTGAGGCAGTCATATCCTTTTAAAGTATATTTCCTGTTGCCTTGTAATAACCGGCAACTGCTGTGAGATATTCAAAAATACTTTGAGTATAATCATTATCTGACTGTACTAATTGAAGCTCAGCATCAGCAACATCGGTATATTTTGCAAAGCCTTTCTGCCATCTGGCCAGTATAAAGTCCAGAGCCTGTTGCCTGGCTGATCTGATATTTTGCTGACCTTTAATTTTTTCGGCGTTTTCGATGATGGATAAACGGTTATTTCTGACTTGTAGCCCGGCCTGATTTTCTATTAAGCTACGTTCAGTTGTTGCTTGCTCTAAAGCCAGTTTGCTTTGTTTAACTTTTGCATCTGTACGAAACCCGGTAAAAATGGGGATCGAGAGTTGTACGCCAACATAAAAGCTGTTAGGAACATTGTAACGGTCGAAGTTAAAGTTATCTGCCTGTGCCTGTAGTGAATACTGGCTGACGAAAGCCAGCGAAGGAAGATATTTTGACTGCTCAATTTTAATCTGCTGTTTAGCTAATTGAATTTTCCAGTCATTTACCTTTAAATCAGGACGTTTGTTATTTTTAATCTGGGTGGTGTCGCTTAATACATTCGACTGGTCGCCTAACAATTGAACACCTATGGTGTCCGTCAGCTCGAATTCCTTAGAAGGTGATATATTTAAAAGCGATTTAAGATAATTGCCGGATTGCTTAACTGCAGTTCCTGCTTTAGTGCAATTTATTTTCATCAGCTCTACGTTACTCCATGCATTTAGGGTATCGCTCCTGTTGGCATAACCTTTACCCAATAATATGCGACTATCTTTTAAATTACGCAAAGAGCGGTTAAGGGCAGCAAGGGTTAATACTTGATTTTGACGGGCAATTAAAATGTTAAAATATGCTTTTCGAATTTCGTCGGCCAGTTCCCAGTGACTCAGTTCGAGATTAGCATTTGTCAGGCCCTCGTTGAGATGGGCAGCCTTTACGTTTCCGGCAATCTCCCTGTTAAAGAGCGGCATACTGACATTTATGTTTCCATTATAAGTGTTTTTGGCGGAAGCGGGTATAGCCTGTAGTTGTTTGTCATCATATACGATCTGTGAAGCAGAATTGATACCGAAGGTAGGCAGGAAAAAAACGGCAGGTTTAATGTTCCGGATGTATTCCGCATTGATCCCAACCTGCGGATACTGATAAGATTGGGACTCTTTTAAACTGTATTTTGCTTTCTGGGCCTCAAGCTCCGCTAATTTAATCTGCTGATTGGCGCTCAAACCGATGGATACCGACTGTTTTAAGGAAAGTGATATTTTTTCCTGCGCATAGGCAGGACTGATAAAATTAATACCCAGCAATATTGTTACTGTAGCCGTTATTACCTTTATTTTTTTGCCAGATGGCTTCCATACCTTGCCAAGGCTTGTTCTTAACCTTGTCATGGTATTATAAACGACAGGTACGACTACCAGTGTCAGGAACATACTGCTGCTTAATCCGCCAATCAGCACCCAGGCCAGACCGCTGCTAAAAGCCGAGGATGCACCATGAGCGAGTGCCAAAGGTAACATACCGATCACCATGGCCAGCGTTGTCATTAATATCGGTCTGAACCTCGCCTTACCTGCCTCTACCAGGGCATCGTTAACGCTATTGGTTCCCTTATCATCTTTTAGCAGATCGTTAGTTTTATCTACCAATAAAATGCCGTTTTTCACTACCAGTCCCATCATCATAATCAGACCAAAAATGGAAAATACATTCATGGACCTGGCTGTCAGTGCAAGTGCCAGCAAAGCGCCGGAAATGGCCAGTGGAATTGAAAAAAGGATAACAAATGGGTATAACCAATTGTTATAAAGCGTAACCATAATGAGATATATCAAGGCAAAAGACACGAGCAGGGCCATACCCAGGTTGGTAAAAGAATCATCCTGTAGCTCAAGGTCTCCTTCATATAAAACCCTGACATTTTTAGTAACGCTTAGCTTTTCCATCTCTTTTTTAATATCCTCACCGACGTCTCCAACCGGTCTGCCGGAAACCTGTGCCAGCAATGTGATGCTGGGCTGCTTGTTTCTTCGCTCCAGGGCTGAAGGGCCGGATTGCTGGATTACTTTTGCAAACTGGCTTAAATACACCAGCTGGTTATCCGCATTAATGAAGGTCATCTTCATCAACTGATCCGTTTTTTCACGATCACCGGCGTCCAGTTGTATCCTTGTGTCTGTTTCTTTATCCTTGTCACGGAATTTTAGATCGTCATTGCCATAAACAGCCATACGCATTGCATCTCCTACGGTTTCAATGTTTAATCCCAGCTTAGCCATTTGTTCACGGTCAACTGCCAGTTTCATTTCAGGTTTGCCAAGTTCGGATGACAGTCGCGGGCTAACCACTCCATTGACACGACGAATACGATCCAGGATAATTGATGCAGCAGCATTCACGCTGTCCCGGCTGGTTCCTGTGACCAGTAATTGTACCGGGGCCTCATTAGCACCAAACAACCCGATAGGCGAAACCCGGCTTTTTACGCCAGTAACCTCCATTGACAGCTCCTTAAAGTCCCTTGACAATTGGGCCAAGCTTTTTTTTCGTTCAGTTACCGGTATAAGCGAGATATTAATCGTTGCAATGTTGGAGCCGAATTTTTCGTTAAAGCCATCGTTCTGATACCCCGTATTGGAAAAAACTTTGGTAATTTCCGGAACAGCTTTTAATTTATTTTCAATGATTCTGACGGTAGAATCTGTTTCAGCCAGTTTCGTTCCGGGCTGCATATCAAGAAATAAAGAAAGTTCTCCTTTATCAGCCGCAGGAAGAAATTCGGTACCAACCACGTTTGAGGTAAGCAACAACAGGGAACTGCCAAAAATAGAGGCTGCAATAATCCCTACAACCATCTTATGATTAAGGCTCCAGTTTAGCAGCTTGCCATAGCCGAGAGTGAGCACGTGCATTCTTGCGCCGAACCAGAGGCCTGTTCTTCCAAAGAATGTTTTGCTGTTTAAGTGTTCCAGCCTTGCGAAACGCGAAGCGATCATTGGTGTGAGCGTAAAAGAAACCATCAGGCTGGAAAGCGTTGAAACCACGATGACCAGTGAAAATTCTTTGATCAAACTGCCGACAAGACCCGGCACCAGAGCCATTGGCAGAAACACGACAACAATCACTAGAGTGATGGACAAAGCGGCAAAACCGATTTCATTCCGGCCATCCAGTGCAGCATCGCGTTTGTCCTTCCCTTTTTCCAGGTGATGATAGATGTTTTCCAGTACCACAATGGAATCATCCACCAATACGCCAATCACCAGGCTCATTGCCAGCAAGGTCATCAGGTTAAGCGAATAGTCTAACGCATACATCATGATAAAAGCGCTGAAAAGTGAGACTGGTATAGAGATCATAATAATCAATGAATTGCGAATACTGTGCAAAAACACCAACATGACCAGTGCCACCAGCAGTATGGCTATACCCAAGTCATCATATACCTGGTGTGCCGCCTCAAGGGTAAACTCAGAGCTATCCTGGGCTACATTGAATTTGATTTTTTTACCAGCATAATCCTTTTCTATCCGTTGCAGTTCCTCGCGCACTACTTTAGTTACCTCTGCGGCATTGGCTCCGGATTGTTTATTAATAAAAAGCGCTATGGATGATTGTCCATTAAGGCGGCTGCTTATTTCTTCATCTTTATGGCTAATTTGTATACTTGCAACATCTTTCAGGCTCAGGCTGCTACCGTCAGGGTAGTTCCTGATCTTTAAATTTTTTATCTGGGTCGAATCGGCTAGTTTACCACCCAACTTAACCCCGAACTGTGCATCGTTGTCTTTGATCGTTCCCACGGGATAATCGGCGTTTGCTTTCCGGATTGTTTCATAAAGCTCGGTTATGGAAATTCCGTAGCTGATCAGCTTATCCTGTTTAGGCAATACTTTGATTTCTTTGGGCGTTCCCCCAAGGATCTTTACCCTGCCAACTCCTTTTACCTGGGCTAGACGGGGTTTAAGCTGGTTGTTAACCAAGTCATATAATTCAGTTGGAGTGATGACGGCTGTGATAGCCAGCTTCAAAACAGGGAGGTCGTTTACGTTAAATTTCTCCAACACCGGAGCTTTAACGCCATTGGGGAACTCGGACAAGGTTCCGTTCACCGCTCGCTGAACTTCCTGTTCAGCCTGGTCGGGATTGGCATCTGCAATGAATTCAATGGAAACTACCGAAAGATTATCAGCGGATAAAGAATTTACCTTTTTGCTTTTGCTTACGCCGGCAACAGCATCTTCAATTTTTTTGGTTACGCTGTTTTCAACATCCTCCGGTGAAGCACCCGGGTAAGCCGTAATAACGGTAATAGTTGGTGTTGCCAGATTCGGAAGTAACTCGTATTTCAATTGCTGATAACTGATAATGCTAAACCCGCCAAGAATCAAAAAAAATACGATGAATAATATAGGCCTTTTAATAGCCAATCCGGTGATGCTCATAAGAATAAATTAAAATGATTTATAAACTGAAGAGGCTGCTTACTTTTGAATAGTAAGCCATTGTAATTTTTTACCGGGCTCTACATTTAACAGGCCCGATGTCATTACGGTATCGCCCGCTTTTAGTCCATGAGATACGGCCAGGTAGGTATCGTATTTCTTTCCAGGAACGATGGGTGTCAGCACCGGATGGCGTGACCCGTGAACAATATAAACAGCCGCTTGTTTTTTATCACCGGTTAAAGCGTTGCGGGGTATAACTAAAGCCTTTGACCATTTGTCTTCCCCAAATACGACAGACACATTCATGCCTGCTAACAGCTTTTGCAGTTTATTATTGACAATTCTAATTTCGACCGGAAACGTTTTAGCAGCTGAGGCAACCGGAATAATAGCACATACCCTGCCTGTAAATTTTATGCCAGGATAGGCATCAGCCTTTACTGTTACAGTCATGCCTTTTCTAACCTGAGTAACTTCATTTTCCTGTATAAATACGTTAACGAGCACCTCATTCAGGCATGCAATTGAACCCAGCGGGACACCCGGGCCAACATATTCACCCTGGTTTATTTTTTTATCTATTATTACGCCGCTTTCCGGAGCCAGAATCAATGTTTGAAAAACTTGTTTTTTGCTGATATTTAATTGTGAGGCTGCATTTTGCATCTGTAGTCTGGCATTTGCAACTTCTATTTCGGAGGCATTGCCAGATGCTAAAAGTTCATTAAGTTTTGTATAATCGCTTTTTGCTTTTTCATAATTATCCTTGCTGATCTGATAGCCCGACTCCCGGGTTGACTTATCGACTTTGACAAGCACAGACCCTTTACTAACAGTCTTACCTTTTTCGATAGCAGAGTAAACAACTTTTCCTTCTGTTTCTGAAGTTAGTGTTACAATTTTTTCAGCTTCTACCGTACCTCTATAATGGTAAGCATCTGAAAAACTTATTTCTTTGACTATCGCTGCCTGAGCTGCGTAACCAATGGTTTTAAGTTCCTGTTTGATCTCATTTTGAACGGCATCGTGATTTTTACTTAACTGGTACCAAATCCAGCCTGATGTAACTAAGAGAACGGATACTCCTATCAGGAGATTTCGTCTTGGGTGTTTTCTTTTTAAATTCTGATCCATCTTGCATTTTTTTGATGCAAAAATGTGATGGTACTAGGATGGATTTTTTTTTAACTGACTGAACTAACAAAAATGGAGACTGAAAATACAAAAAGGCTAGCTTTATGAAGGTAGTAAGCCGTTGCCAAAAGCAAAGCCCCAGATTTCCCATTTAACATGGAGATTTGGGGCTTTTAGACCTATATAATAAATTGACAATGTTTATTTTATAGCCTTTATTACATCGCAATGAATAGTTACACTTTTTTAAGTAAAAGTGTGTTTTAACGGCGCATACAATGAAGTGTATTTTTTCCCAGCTGTAATATTTTAATAATTTTAAATCCCTTTTTATTATATAGATTTATATTTTTAGAATTTGCAGTTTCCAAGTGCATTGGGGTGAAGTTTTTTCTCATATCTTCAATCATAGGATTCATTAATGCACTGGCCAGACCCTTTCCCTGAAATTCGGGCAACACGCCAATTAAATATAGCTGACAATATTTAGCGTCCTTTGGATATTGATCATATATTAGTTTATCTGTTTTAAGACACCTTATAGTAGTCTTTATCCCAATTCTAAAAAGGAATGATAAGTTTCTATAAATATACTGAAACGAAACTTTTTCTTTCATTTCAGTATTCCATAAAGCTACCGCAGTATTATCGTCATTAAGATAAACTGTTCCTCTTGCTAGCGATTCTTCAAAAACGTATCCCATTATAATTTTAAGCTTGTTTTTATTTTTACTTTTTTCTAACAACCAATTTATATGAGGATCATTCATAAATGATTTAGAAAGAATATTAACAACAATATTCTTGTTTTCAAGACATGCTTTTCTCATTGTATGTACTTTTAGATGAAAAATGATGTTCTCAATATTTCATACCTACGGTGCTTTCGTAAAATTCAATATTAAAGACAGACTCACTTTAATTAAAAATTGCTTTTTATTTAGAATACATTGCGTAATATTCTTTTAACACAAAGGTGGGATTGCATTCAACTGATTTTTAAAAAAAGTGACTGAATTAACAGAAATGGGCTCTAAAAATACAAAAAGACTAACCCGGCGAAAAGTGCTAACTATTTTGGTTAAATTGTTATTTGTTAGACTTATTTTTTAATGGAGGAAACAAAATCATTTTAAAGATTCTTACTTAAATTTTATTGAATCAAGCTATTCATTATTAATGCTCCTGTTCTATAAAACTGATAGAATTCAAGTCGGTTTTCGACTAATAAAAAATAAGAGGGAGTCTCAGGTACCAAAAACTCCCTCTTAAGAAAGTAAGCCGGCCCATCACGGATAAAGCTTACTTTAAACAACTACTGCTACTAACTACTTTCTGAAGCAAATGAGACTTAACTAGGAGCTGCTGAAAAAGCATTTACGGATTACAACTAAACATAGTTAGCAGACATTATGAATATTTAAAGATCCCTTGATTTCAATTGAAGTTTACCGTAACTTTAATAAAAAGATTTTAAAGCGTAAGTTGAAAGTAGAATTAGTGATTTCCAATTAAAATATTGCAGCCTTCCGTCAATATTATAAGAAAGCATCCGAAAAACAGCCAATAACAATTAAAATTACAAAGCTGACAACAAGCGTATTAACACCAGTCTTTATCATTAGTTGTACGGCAACAACGAATATCATCTAAGGCCTGTCGAAAATCCCCTATTTACCGGACACTTACCAAACGGATATGATTTAGAAAATATACCATTATGCAGGAACGTAAGAATTTTTAAAGTAGTTGAAAAGCCGAATCTACCCCACCATTGGAAGCATTTTGTCAATTTACAAATCCGATTCTAAAAAAATAATATGCCGATGAAAGAGCTTAACTATGAAAAATATGTTCTATAAAAAAGTCAATTATCAAACAAGACATGAGGCTGTAATTAACTTATTTTAAATTACTTATTTATGAAAGTACTAGTATTGTATGATTACCCACCCTCTCCGGGCGGGCTTGCAACCCAAGGAGATTTGTTATACAAGGGACTTCTTGAAATGGGCGTTGATGCCCACGCTGTTCATTTTGAATCGGCACAAGAGAAGGAATGGTACTATCGCTGGTTTGAGCCGGATGTAGTGGTTGGCATAGGTTATTGGGGGCATACACCACAATTAGTGCTCCATCCGCAACGATACGGCGTGCAGCCAATACCCTGGCTGGTTGCCGATGGTTATATTGCAAATTATCAGGAGACATTGAATGCCCTTCCATTTATGCTGGTAACTTCAAATTGGGTAAAAAAAATGTATATCCGCGACGGGATCGATGGCGATAAAATTGAAGTATTACCTGTGGGATGCGATACAGATGCTTTTATCCCTTATAATAAGGATGACCAAAAAATTTTAGCCGTTCGCGAAGCACTGGGCATTTCACCCGATCAGTTAATGATACTCACTGTTGGTGGCGATGCTGCATCAAAAGGGGCACAAGAGGTCATGCAGGCGCTTGCAATTATTGATACTAAGGCACCCGATTGGAAATATGTCTGCAAAGTGTGGCCTCAACCGCGAACCAAGCTTCAAAACCTGGCCGATCTGGAGATGGCTACACAACTGGGTATTGAAAAAAATGTAACGTATGCAACCAACACCATTTCACGAAATTTTATGCCTTACCTAATTGGAGCATGCGACATATATGCAGCCCCTTCCCGGCTTGAAGGGTTTGGAATGCCGCAAGTGGAAGCAGGAGCATGCGGAAAACCGGTTATAGGCATTAAGGCTATGGGAATGCTTGATACGTTAATTCATGGCGAAACTGCATTTATGGCAGATGTAGCGCAAAAAATTGTTGTAGACCAAGTAATGATTGGAGAAGAATCGGGGTATGAAGATAAACACAGGGTGGTATTTAAAGAGCCTCGGACAGTGGATTACCGTGCAAATGTCCACGATATTGCCAACTATTTGATGGATCTTATGACCGATGGTGCATTGCGGGAAAAAATGGGCAAAGCTGCCAGAAAACACGTAGTTGCAAATTTTGACTATCGTGTTGTGGCCAAACGGTTTGTCCAGATAATGAACGATAAGTTGGGAATTAGATAATGTCCCAATGAGATAATGTAAAAACAGGAATACAACTATCCTATTAATAAATTAACACCATGCAAACAGCAAACTGGCAGGAGATAGAAGAGGCTAAGAAGGCAGCCATTGAAGTGCTACTTCATAATTTACACGGACCGTATCATGGGCTTCCACGGACAGCTGGTTGGGGGTATCCGGAACCATATACAAGAGATTTGATGTTTTCCATCCTGGGGATTGCTGTTATTGGGAACCATAAACTACTAGATAGCATCAGGAAAGTACTGGAAACACTGGCCAAAAATCAAACAGAACGGGGGCATATTCCTTCGCTGGTACACGAAAAAGACGATCGTGGATCGAGTGACACCACTCCATTGTTTTTACTGGGTGTTGCCATTTTCAGAAAAGTGTCAGGTGAATCGGATTTTCTTACAAAAGCAGTTGAAAAAGCATTGATATGGATGGAGTATCAAAGCCCTTCGGACCGTTACCTGGTTGCCCAGCAACCCACAAGTGACTGGCGCGACGAGCAATGGGTTACCGGATATGGTTTATTTGTGAATACCCTGGTATATAGTTATCTGCGGCTACTGGGCCAACACGAAAGGGCTGACAATGTACATCGTGATATGAGCCGGTTTACCATTACCGGAGGAACGATGCACCTTCATGTCCACGAAGGCCTTGTGGTAAAACATAAGCCTTACTATGCTTTATGGTCGTATAAAATTCATAGCAGCGAACGGTTTGACCTGCTTGGTAACAGTCTTGCCATTCTTTCTGGAATAGCATCACCGTCGAGGGCTGGGGAAATGATTTCCTGGATCGAAGAGGAATGTGCAGCCATGAGGGAAAGAGGTGAATTGGCCATCGATCTTCCGCCTAATTTCTTTCCATTTATTAAGTCTGAAGATCCGGACTGGCTACCGCGATATGAATTATTTAACAAACCTGGAGACTATCATAATGGAGGTATATGGCCTTTTATATGCGGAATTTATATAGCGGCGTTAGTTGCTGCTAAAAAACACGAGCTTGCCTTGAAAAAGCTTGTAGCGCTTACCCATTGTATAAAAAAATCGAATATTGGAAGCCTCGGTTTTGGATTTAACGAGTGGATAAAGGCCCAGGATGGTAAGCCCATGGGGCAAGACTGGCAAACCTGGAGCGCCGCGCTTTACCTGTATGCTGTTAAATGTGTTGAAGAAAAAAGGACACCTTTCTTTGATGAGATACAAAATATTCATCCCAAACAATCGTAATGGCTTAATGGAAACATGTATTGGTTCATCAAAATGTGTGAATAATGTAATCTATTTTCAAAATTATGTAAAAGTTGTAATCGTAAAATTAAACAAATTAGTACTCTGTTAATTAATTGAAATGTACCCTTTAGTTTATTTATATGACTGCAATAGAATTTGAATATAAACTTATCGATCTACAGGGAACTATGATGAGGTTTGCTTATCGCTTAACTGCTAATAAGGAAGACGCTCAAGATCTGGTGCAGGAAACCTTTCTGAAAGCTTTGAGATGTTACAAACAATTCATCTATCAGTCTAATCTTAAAGCCTGGGTATTCACAATTATGAAAAATACTTTTATTAATAATTACAGGCATGGTATCCGTCTGAATATATACCGTGATCAGACTAAAATTAATCAACTAAAATCTACAAGTCTGGACGATCCGGATTCAGCTTATTCAGCTTTGGAAATAACTCAAAATATTGAACAATTAAAAGATATTTTACGAATACCTTTTAAAATGCATATTAATGGATATAAATACAAAGAAATTGCCGAAGAACTTCACCTAAACATTGGAACTGTAAAAAGTAGAATTTTTCTATCACGAAAACGGTTGATGGATCAACTGAGCGTTTAAAATATAGCTTGTGCAGGACGATCCAATATAGCAATGTTTGGATAATGTAATATCAACGACATAACCACATGCAGTTGCAACCGGCTATTAATTCTAACATTAATAACAATTACTTATCCTAGGAACTGTAATTATGGATGCAAACGTATTCGACTTCAATTGTTTTCTTATCAAAAAAATGAACTCATTATGCAAATTTTAAAAAAGAGGAACCTTTTTTGGGGAAAATATCAAGTATATTTTCACTAGCAAAATTTTGTCTCATCTTAAAAAAGACATCATGAATACTAATGTAACAGGATATTGGAACGAGAAAAAAGAAAAACTCAAACAAAAATTTCCAATCATTATTGATGAAGATTTACACTTTCGTGAAGGCAAAGAAAAAGAAATGATGGAAATGCTGGGCTATAAACTGGGGAAAACAAAAGAAGAATTACGCAATATTATTACAACATTATAATTGAGGTAATACATACCAAAGTATTTACTTCAATTAATTTCTTTTTAGAAACAATTAATTAGAACCCCTATATACTATTCCTTTACGCCACTACAAACACTCCATTTTCAGTTACTTGATAAAAAACTAAAAGAATCGGAGATGCGTTATCGGCGATTGCTTGAAACAGCAAAAGGCGGGATAATGATCGTGGATAATGAATATTCGTAATTTCGACTTGAATAATGACTAATATTTCGTACAATAATCTCCTTAAAAGAATTTATCATTTTCTTATACTCTTGGTGTCAATGGCTGGATATGTGCCCAAAAATGCGACAATACTCCGGACAATAGCATTATTTTTTTCCATTGCTTTTACAATATATTTAGTCAATTACCAGCCTGATAATTTTCATTTAGCTGTTTGGTATTTCATTCTTAACGAAGTTTTTTATTTAAGTTTTATAACGATTGTCCTTTCAGAAAATGGTCTCCGTCATTGGTTTATTAGAAAATGGGGTAATGAAACTGAAGGATATTTAGCTTATGAAGCAATACTTGGGTTTCTTTTTTACCATAACCAACTCAGCATTGGATATATTACGTCGTCCAGCCCCGAAAGCTTATTTCTCGTTATTTATGAGGAATATTTACTGATTATACTTGCAATACCGTTTATATGTGGTTTTGTAATAAAAATATGGGCAGCCAAAGTAGTAACTATCGAAATTTATTATTGGAAAGACATGTTTTTGGGAAAAAAGATTTCTGACTTTGTTGTTGCCGGCCCTTACAAATATTTTAGTAATCCTATGTATGGGCTTGGACAGCTTCAAGCTTATGCTACAGCACTTTGGTTTGGATCAAAATATGGTCTGATAGCGGCCTTTTTAAATCAATTTTCTATTTTTCTATTTTTTTATCTGGTAGAGAAAAAGTTTATTCAAAGGGTTTATCAGAAAAAAGGTTTACAACCTATCCCGATTCAATAAACAACAATAAACAATCCCTCGTAGGTTATCTTCGCCATAGCCGCAACCCCAATACCAAAATGTATGAATCATATAAATCTGTTACGGAATTGTATAACGGTTCTGCAGGAACAATAGTATACCTTTATCCTAAAATCTATAATTATAAAATGACATCAAAAATATTGTTTATTGTCGGTTTACTTATGATTATTGCTTGGGCTATAGGTTTCTTGGGGTTTCATACAAATGAAACTATACACATACTGGGTATAATCACAGTTATTCTTTTCTTGATAAGCCTTCTCTACAATAAACCATTTATGCGATAATTTCCTCTTTACTTCAATAGTCACATACTTGTTTACTAGTTGAGTTGGAGTGTTTCTTTCGTAATGGTTAAAAATAAAAAAATGAAGCTCTATATTAAAAACATGGTATGTAGTCGTTGCAAAACGACCGTAAAATCCGAATTGGAAAAGATAGGTATTCAATATGTTACTGTAGAATTAGGAGAAGTAAATACAACGAAAAAAATAACATCGTTACAACGTTCGCGATTATATGATGCATTGCAAAAACACGGATTTGAATTGATCGACGAACAAAAAAATGATCTTATTGAAAAATTAAAAAGTACTATTGTTGATTTGGTGCATCATTCGGATGAAGATTTGAAAACAAACTTTTCGGATTACATTAGTCTGAGTGTAAACGACAACTTCATTTCCTTAAACACACTGTTTGCTGAAATAGAAGGCATGACTATTGAAAAATACATTATTAAACATAAAATTGAACGGGTAAAGGAATTACTCGTGTACGATGATCTCAACCTTGCCGAAATTGCGCTTAAAATGCATTACCGCAACGTAGCACAATTATTCAGCCAGTTTAAAAGTATAACCGGCCTGACGCCTTTGCATTTCAAGCAACTCCGGCACGTCAGGAACAGCGGTTCGGTTATGTCTACAGATAATCTCCAGCGATGAATTCTAAACAACATCATATTTTGAATAGGTCAAAATTTCTTAAAGATAATGCTGACAGTAAAACCAGAAGTTCAAAATTGGACTTATCTGCCGTTATTGCCAATAACAACAATGCGTTGAAAAATCATTTTATGCTACGATTACAGGAAATGGAAGAACTCAATGTCCATTTGGAAAATCTTGTCGAACAGCGTACCCAAAAACTAATCGACGTTGTGGCAACAAATTCTAAATTTATGTCTATCCTGGCGCATGACTTAAGAAGCCCATTCTGCTCTATTTTAGGTGTCTTGGAAATATTAAATGAAACATTGGACGATTATGACATCAATGAAATAAAAAAGTATATCGACACGGCTACTAATTCAGTAAATAATACCTTAAACCTTCTTGACGATCTTTTAGCGTGGACTATGTCGCAAAATAAAGAGAAGAGCTTCAATCCGGTCAAAATTAATTTATACGAATTATTAAGAGACGAGGTGGGAAGTATAAATACCTCAGCCACACAAAAGCAAATAGCCCTAAATTATTTTATTGCCCCAAACTTAAATATTAGTGCAGATATTCAGATGGTTAGAACAATACTTCGCAATTTAATCAGCAACGCTATAAAATACACAAACACTGGCGGCGAAATAACTGTAACTGCATCCGAAAACAATCAATTTATTGAAATAGCTGTAAAAGATAATGGTATTGGAATTCCATTCGAGGCACAAAGAAAAATTTTCAAACGAGATGAGATTAATTCAACTCCAGGTACCAACAATGAAAAAGGTACCGGCTTAGGACTATTACTTTGCAAAGAATTTGTTGAAATGCACGGCGGAGATATCTGGATAGAAAGTGAACCGGGAAAGGGAAGCGAATTTAAATTTACATTACCACATTATTTATAATAAGCTGAAAAATAATACTTTACATACAATCCATTCAACTTAGTACCCTCAAAACACATTAACACACATGAAAACAACGGATGATAAAACGAACCAGCGTCACCTTCAGAAAGGTAATGAGGAGAAAAATAATTTTTCAGGATACCCGCTATATCCCGAAAGTGAAGATATTTATCGTAAATTACAGGAAGATAAAAGTGTAGACCCGGAGGATACCTCTAAAGTTAAAATTTCAAATGAAAGCGATGGAACAAATAACGAAAAAGATTTTAATGATGATGTATCCGGAGGCGATTTAGATATTCCAGGCTCAGAACTGGATGACAATCAGGAAACTGTTGGAAGTGAAGATGAAGAGAATAACTATTACAGTTTAGGAGGAGACAACCATAACGATCTGGAAGAAAACCATGAAAAATAACACCACCGGATATTGGCTGCTGCTGGTTTTGGGACTGGGAATGTTGGCTGCCGGTTGCTGGCTTTTGGTGATTAGCTTTTAGCTCTTCACCTTTGGGTATTGGGCATTAATTTTAACACACAATGACCATGAAAACAACGAAGATGAAAAAAGTACTGATAGCGCTGGATTATGATCCAACCGCACAAAAAGTTGCTGAAGTAGGGTTTTCATTAGCTAAAACTATGGATGCTGAAGTTGTATTGCTGCATGTAATATCCGACCTCGTGTATTATTCTTCAACCGAATATTCTCCGATAATGGGGTTCTCCGATTACATGGGCGTGAGTCCATTGCAATTAAATAGTGTTGATGGACTGAAAGAAGCAGCTCATCATTTTCTTGATAAATCAAAACGCCACCTTGGCGATAAAACCATTCAAACCGTGGTAGAAGAAGGCGATTTTGCTGAATCGATATTAAAAGCTGCCAAAGACTTGCATGCCGATATTATTGTTATCGGTTCTCACAGCCATAAATGGTTGGAAAATATAGTCATGGGAAGTGTAACCGAAAATGTATTAAGTCACACTACGATACCGCTTTTTATTATTCCAACCAAGAAGCACAACTAACTAATAATTAAGAAATAAAACCGAAACGATGGACATTAGCAAATATAAAATCGAGCACAATTCGAATTTTAAGCTTTCTGACATTGAGACCGATCAAACCGGAAAGTTTGATTCAAAGGATGAAGCCGAAAGGCAACTTGCCCAAAACGTGCAACGAATGGAAGAGCTTCAAAGTAAGCTTTATGCCCAGGATAAATATGCGCTGTTAATCATATTTCAGGCCATGGATACAGCCGGGAAAGACGGGGCTATCAAACATGTGATGTCGGGATTAAACCCGCAAGGCACGCACGTACACAGTTTTAAGCAGCCATCCGCGGAGGAATTGGATCACGATTATTTGTGGCGTGCTGTCAAAAATCTTCCGGAACGTGGAACCATCGGTATTTTCAACCGTTCGTACTACGAAGATGTTCTGGTTGTCCGTGTTCACGATCTGGTAAAAACCCAACAAATTCCGAAAGAATTTATTACCGATGATATCTGGAAAGACCGTTTCCGCCAGATCCGTGATTTTGAACGGTATCTTTATGAAAATGGAATCATCACCCTGAAATTTTTCCTGCACATCTCAAAGGACGAACAGAAGAAACGGCTGCTTGAACGCATTGACGACAGAATCAAAAACTGGAAGTTTTCTACTGCCGACATCCACGAACGAGAATATTGGAATGACTACCAACGCTGTTATCAGGAAACAATTGCCGAAACAAGCACCAAGCAAGCCCCTTGGTATGTTATTCCTTCTGATAAAAAGTGGTTTGCCCGTTTAATGGTTTCGGAAGTAATTGTTAAAACGCTGGAATTGTTAAGACTGGAATATCCATTCGTTAGCAAGGAACAGGAAAAAATATTAAACGAATGCAGGCAAAACCTTTTAAATGAGGAGTAATATGAAGGGAGCTTTGTTATTATTTATTTCATTTTAATTGTGTTTAACATATAGTTGCATACTATCTTATTGATATATTTACAGACAATAAACCCGTAGCTATTAAAAAATCCATAATACTACGAACTAAAAAGTATGTTTTGGATATAATTATAAGGCTGGTAATCTATATAAACCTGTTAAATTGAACACCCAAAAGCTGAAATCGGCTGTATCGTCAAAAGAAAAACCATCGGATCTCACTACCGATCAGTTTCCCATAGTTTGCATTGGCGCATCGGCCGGCGGACTGGAAGCATTGGAACAATTTTTAGGCAATGTGCCTGAAAACAGTGGCATGGCATATATTGTCATCCAACACCTGGATCCTACCCAAAAAGGAATGTTACCCGAATTGCTTCAGCGGATTTCCAAAATGACCGTTTATCAGGTAACAAACCGCATGGCGGTAAAACCCAACTGTGTGTATGTAATTCCGCCCAACAAGAGCATGACTATAATGAAAGGGGCGCTTTATTTGCATGAACCCATAGAAATAAGAGGACTACGCCTTCCGATAGATTTATTTTTACGCTCACTAGCCGACGACCGTCGCGAACTTGGTGTTGGTGTCATACTTTCGGGCATGGGCTCCGATGGTAGTGCCGGCGTACGAGAATTGAAAGATAAAAACGGCATAGTGATGGTTCAGGAACCCGGCACAGCAAGATTTGACAGCATGCCCCGCAATGCCATCGATTCGGTGCCCGTGGACATCGTAGCTCCAGCCAATGAGTTGCCAGCAAAACTCATCGACTTTCTTAAATATATTTCCTCTGTCAAATCAGATGTGAATATAGAGTATAAGGACAATAGCACTCTGGGAAAAATTGTTAACCTCTTGCGAACCCATACCGGTAATGATTTTTCGTTATATAAAAAAAACACCCTGTATCGCCGAATCGAAAGGCGCATGGGCATCCACAAAATAGATAAGATATCTTCGTACGTCAGTTTTTTGCAGGATAATCCCAAGGAAGTGGATATTCTCTTTAAAGAACTATTGATTGGCGTAACTAATTTTTTTCGTGATGCCAACGTATGGGAAAAGTTGAAAGACTCGGTTATCCCATCAATTATTGCCAGCCATCCAGAGGGTTCAATATTAAGGGCTTGGGTATCGGGTTGCTCTACCGGCGAAGAGGCTTATTCCTTAGCTATGGTATATAAGGAAGTGCTTGAAAAATTTAACCCGCACAGAAGTATATCCTTACAAATATTTGCTACAGACCTCGACAATGAAGCCATTGAGACAGCCAGAAAAGGCATATTTCCAGCCAATATTGTTGCCGATGTGTCTCCCAATCGACTGAGCCGGTTTTTTAATGTTATCGAAGGTGGCTATCGCATCAATTCTGAAATCAGGGAGATGATTGTGTTTGCCCCACATAACCTTATCGCGCATCCGCCTTTTACCAAAATCGACATTCTTACGTGCCGCAATTTGCTAATCTATATGGATACCGAATTGCAAAAGAAAATACTGGGACTATTTTGTTATAGTCTGAATCCTGAAGGAATTATCGTGCTTGGAAGTGCCGAAACACTTGGAAAACAGAGTAACCTTTTCACGCCGATAGATACCAAATTGAAAATATACAAACGCTCTGGCACTACCTTGACACCTGAATTATTTGATTTCCCATCTTCATTTTCCCGAAGCAAACCTACCAATATTGAAAAAAAAATACCAGTTCAATCAATTATGAATATTCAAACACTTGCCGATCAACTTTTGTTACAGCATTTTTCACCTCCCGGTGTTTTAGTCAATGAAAATGGCGATATCATTTATATCAGCGGACGCACGGGGAAATATTTGGAACCGGCAGTGGGTAAAGCAAATATGAATATTTTTGCCATGTTACGCGAAGGTTTGCGCAATGAATTCCCGGTAGCTTTCCGCAAGGCCATCATGAAAAAAGAAGCCGTAGTTTTGCACAATATTAAAGTGGGAACAAACGATGCTTTTCAAACCGTAAACGTTAATATTCAATGGATTGAAAAACCGGAACCATTAAGAGGCATGGTCATGGTTATTTTTTCGGATGTGCAGGAAAATCCGGAAATAAAGCTTCGGGCAAAATATGGAAAGAAAACGCTCAACAACATCAAGCAATCGGAGTTGGAATTAGAGTTGCAACGCACACGTGAAGAGGTACAAAACACGCTCGAAAAAATGCAAACTTCGCAAGAAGAACTAAAATCGACGAACGAGGAATTACAATCTGCCAATGAAGAGCTTCAGTCAACCAATGAAGAACTTACAACTTCAAAAGAAGAAATGCAAAGCCTTAACGAAGAGCTTCAAACCGTAAACGCTGAATTGCAATCAAAGGTGGATGAGTTTTCGCGGGTGAACAATGATATGAAAAACCTGCTCAACAGCACCGATATTGCTACGTTGTTTCTCGACAAGGAATTGAATATCCGTCGCTATACCAATCAGGCAACCAAGATTTTCAAACTCATAAAAAGCGATATAGGCCGGCCCTTTACCGACCTTGTTACCGACCTTATTTACCCCGAATTAGCTGCCGATGCTCTCGAAGTATTACGCACGCTCATATTTATTCAAAAACAGATCCCGGCCAAAGACGGACGGTGGTTTTCCATTCGCATTATGCCCTACCGCACTTTTGACGACAGAATAGACGGTTTGGTTATCACATTTATCAACACCTCCGATATTAAACAGTTGGAAGTAAAATTAAACGAAACAGAACAAATGCATCGTTTGCTTTTAAATTCAACTCCCAATATAATTGTCAAATTATCGTCCGATTGGAAGATACAAGAGTTTAATCCCGAAGCTGAAAAGTTTTTCGGCAAAGAGCATAAAGACGTTGTCAATCAGAATTATATTAAGTTATTCATTCCTGAGCCGGTACAAAAAAAGACGGAAAAAGAAATGGATAAGCTACTGAACGAAGCTACGGATGGTAAGCTCAAAATGCAGGTGTTAACAGCCGAAGGTAATGCACCGGTTATTGAATGGTCTGTACATCTGCTGCAAAACAATTTAAAAATACCAACAGGAATGATCATTATCACTAAAAACAGCCTCAGCCATGAGTAACGAAAATCAAAATTTTACAGATGCTCAGATACTGCGCATGAATGCCGAAAAAAAACTCGCCGAGAAGAAAAGGAAAACGGCTGCTCCGGTAACGGAAACTGATGTAAAAAAACTCCTGCACGAATTACAAGTGCATCAAATAGAGCTAGAAATGCAAAATGAAGAGTTGCGACAAGCAAATGAAACAGCCGAAGCTGCTCTTAAAAAGTACACGATGTTGTACGATTTTTCGCCAATGGGCTATTTTACCCTCGATTCAGAAGGCAATATCTGCGACCTTAATTTCACCGGTGCCGAGATGCTGGGTGACAGACGACTTAGTTTGATTAACAGCAACTTTAAACTATTCGTCTCCGAAGATTCACTGCCCGTATTTAATCAGTTTTTAAATGAAGTTTATAAGGGTAATTCAAAGGAATCATGCGAAGTGAAGCTTGCTTATGATATTAATTTTTTCCGCTTGGTTTATATGGAAGGCATCGTTACCGGCGATGACCGGAAATGTCTTATGTCAGTAGTTGATATTTCAAACTTTCAAAAGCAACACAATCCTTAAATATCAGTTCATTATCATTTCTAAACTATATTAAGTCATAATATAATCGGGGTTAATTATAAAAATTGTAAATTGCATAGATAGCTTAAAAACGAATGTTATAGGGTTTACTAAAAAAACAGCATGAAGCTCTATATCAAAAATATGATAAGTAATCGCTGCAAAATAGTTGTTAAATCGGAGCTTGAAAAACTTGGATTACATTATACAACAATGGAGTCGGGCGAAGTTGAACTTTTGGAAAACGTTTCCGCTGAGCTACAGGACCGGTTAAATTTCAGACTAAAAAAACTGGGGTTCTCTCTTCTAAACGATAAGAAGAGCATACTAATTGAAAAAATTAAAATAATCATTATTGAGCTAGTCTTTTCACAAATAAAACTTAAAACAAACTTTTCCGATTATTTAAGTGCTAAGCTAGATTACGATTATACCTATTTAGCCAATCTTTTTTCAGAGAATCAGCACACTACTATTGAACAGTTTTATCTCAACATCAAAATTGAAAGGGTTAAGGAACTACTCATTTTTGACGAGCTCAATCTCACCGAAATAGCTTACAAACTACATTACAGCAGTGTGGCACACCTGTCTACCCAATTTAAAAAAATGACCGGCTTAACGCCAACTCAGTATAAGTTGCTCATACATAAACGGCGCAATCCAAATGAAAAAATAAGTGAATCTTATTAGGTTCATATTTTGGTGTAGTAAAGTGTCCATAAATTTTTCAAAGTCGAAAGGTATTCTGAACGAATGACAGCAATCCTAATGCTGCACAAAAATGTATGAATGATGTAATTCTTTTCAAAAATTCTGTAACACGAATGCGGTTACAGGTGCTTAACTTAACTTACTTTTTTCGGCTTATTGATAAAGCCTGCATAGTTTGATATATCCGAAAACTTACAAAAAAACAAGGAGGACAAACAATGAGAAACTTTAAATTAGTTAAGACGTTAATTATCATTTGCTTTTATGGTTTACAATGCACTTTTACCGGACAGGCTCAAGAACCTTTAAAAGATCAAATGAAAAGGATTCCAACAAACAAATTTGAATTTAAGCCATTGCCCTATTCTTACGATGCCCTTGAACCTTACGTCGATAAGCTTACCGTAGAAATCCATTACAGCAAACACCATAAAGCAGCTTATGACAATTTCATGAATGCTATTAAAGGTACCGAGATGGAATCATTGGATATCATTGATATTTTCCGGAATATAAGCAAATATCCTATGGCTGTCAGAAACAATGGTGGAGGTTATTTCAATCATGCATTTTATTGGGAAAACATGAAGGCCAATGGAGGAGGGCTTCCAACTGGCAAATTATCAGAAGCGATTACAAAAACCTTTAGCTCCTTTGATGAATTCAAAAAACAATTTTCAAATGCGGGTAAAAACCTGTTTGGCAGTGGCTGGGCATGGCTATGCGTTGATGATAAAGGCAACCTGTTTATCTGTTCTACTCCCAATCATGATAATCCATTAATGGACATAGCTGAAAAAAGAGGAATTCCACTATTAACCATCGATGTATGGGAACATGCTTATTATTTAAAATATCAGAACAAAAGAGCAGATTATATAGACGCATTCTGGAATGTTGTTAACTGGGAAGAAGTGTCTAAAAGATATGAAAATGCCTTAAAATCAGTGAGCTTAAAGTGAATTTTTACATAATTTTTTGAAATACTATCGATATTGAGACGGATTTATCCAAATAAACACTTTAAGCGACGATGTATTTGTTAAAAATGAAATTTCGCACCAACAATACTTTAAATTAAGATGATGGAAAAACTACCTGAAGAAACCATGACAGGAAATGCCAGAGCAGAATATATTGAAGTTGAGCCTAATGTGCGCCTTCATATTACAGATGCTGGCGAAGGCAGGCCTATTGTGTTAATACCTGGTTGGCCATTAAGTGACGATATGTATGAATACCAATATAATGATCTGATAAATAAAAATTTCCGTGTAATTGGTATTACGTTAAGGGGGTTTGGAAAATCAGACAAACCTTACGGATCGTATAATTATGATGTACATGCGTTGGACATAAAAAAAGTTTTAAATAAACTAGAAATAAAAGATGCCGTTTTAGTAGGGTTTTCCATGGGCGGAGCCATTGCGATCCGCTATGTTTCGTTGGATGAAGGAGCACATGTCTCTAAGCTGGTTTTGTGCGGGGCAGCGGCCCCGATTTGGACACAACGTAAAGATTTCCCATACAACCTTCCCCAAAGTGCGGTTGATGACTTAATTGAATTGAACTATCAGGATCGGCCGAAGCTTTTATCTAATTTCGCAAAGATATTCTCCGCTACCGAAACCTCTTTAGATGAAGGAATCGCCAATTGGTTGTATGGAATTGGGTTAAGTGCATCTTCTTATGCAATGGCTCAATGTTTAATCGCATTGCGCGATACTGACCTGAGAAGTGATCTGGCCAAGATAACCATCCCAACAGTGATTATGCATGGCAAAAAGGACAAGATATGTTCTTTTGATCTGGCAGAACAGATGAAAGCCGGAATCTCAAATTCGCACATCGTTACTTTTGAGAATAGCGGCCATAGCTTGTTCCTGGAGGAAACACCTAAGTTTAATTCAGAGCTGATTAAATTTGCATGGAAATAATTTAAATAACTTATAATCAGAAATATAATTAACAACATTTTTATTGTCGGTTGCTATAATCAAAGGATATCATGATTCAATAATGGATCGAATTAAAACGATGGAGTCCGAAATGACGAATTAGAAAATAGAGATTAATTTAAAAACGTAAAATCATGAAAAATAAATTTTTGTTTCCAGCAATCCTCGTTGCAGGATTAATGTCAGTTAATTTTTTAGCTTATCAGGTTGTAGCCCAAACACCTACAACTAAAACTACAACTAAAACTGTAAAGCAGCAAACTGTAAAGTACACCTGCCCTGATCATCCGGAAGTAGTTCAAAATTATCCGGGTAATTGTCCCAAATGTGGGATGAAGATGGTTGTAAAAAAGGGCAAAGGCAATATGCGTCAGATGGGTGATTCCACACGGATGAAAGCTGGCCATATGAAAATGATGCATGATTCAACCATGATGAAAAAGGGGCATAAGATGATGCACGACACAACCATGATGAAAAAAGGCCATAAGATGATGCGCGACACCTCCCTTATGAAAAAGGGGCATAAGATGATGCATGACTCAGCCTTTATGAAAAAATCACTAATGAAGGAGATGGAATAGCTATTCCTAAATATTGAGGTATGAAGGAATTAAAATTCTTCTTAAAGTAGGATATCAGGACAAAGGGAGCATACCTCCTTGTCCTGTATTCTTTTTTATGCCAACTGGTATAGCATCATTGTCCGGTTATTTATTAAACACAAGATGCAGTTGCTTAATCTGACATGGAGACATTAATTTCGGCAATTGAACCCCCAAAGCTAAAAGGATATGAAAGAATACAAATTATTATCTCCCAAGAAGGTTGGATCTTTAGAGGTAAAAAATCGTGTTGTTATGTCGCCTATGACAAGGTGTCGGGCTATCGGAAATGTGCCTAACGAACTGATGGCAGAATATTATAAACAACGTTCAGGTGCCGGGTTAATTATAACCGAAGGAACATCGCCTTCGCCAAACGGACTCGGTTACGCCCGCATACCCGGAATCTTTAATAAGCAACAGGTCGAAGGCTGGAAAAAGGTTACAGCAGCGGTACACGAAGGTGGAGGAAAAATATTTGTTCAACTTATGCATACCGGAAGGATAAGCCATCCCCTTAATATGCCAGAAGGAGCGCATATACTTGCACCTTCGGCAGTAAAAGCGGCCGGACAAATGTGGACTGATGAGAAACAGTTGCAGGATTTTTGGGTACCAAAAGAGATGACTCCCGGAGACCTTTTGCATACAAAAGCAGAATATGTCACAGCCGCAAAAAATGCATTGGAGGCAGGATTTGACGGGGTTGAGTTACATGGGGCTAACGGCTATTTGCTCGAGCAGTTTCTCTCGCCCATAAGCAATAATCGTAGCGATGATTACGGTGGAAGCATCGAAAATCGGTGTCGGTTTGTTCTTGAAGTATTAACAGCCATAGCGGAAACCATTGGAAAGGGAAAAACAGCTATTCGCTTATCTCCTTATGGCGTGGCCAGTGATATGCCTCATTACCCCGAAATTCATTCTACTTATTCTCACTTGTCAGAACAACTTAACAACCTTGGAATTGCCTATATCCATCTAGTTGATCATTCGGCAATGGGGGCTCCGGTTGTACCTAAAGAAATTAAAAAGCTTATACGGAATAATTTCAAAAACACCATCATACTCTCCGGAGGTTACGATAAAGAAAAGGCAGAAGCCGATATTCAAAGTGGACTGGGCAACCTTGTGGCATTCGGGCGTCCGTTTATTAACAACCCCGATCTTGTTGAAAGATTTAAAAATAATTGGACTTTATCACAAGATCTCAAAATGGATTTGTTTTATACTGCTGATGAAAAAGGATATACCGATTATCCATTTTATAATGCCTGAACAACACAATTAATAGACAAATGACTTTTATAGACTACTATAAAGTATTAGGGATCGAGAAAACGGCAACGCCAGCGGACATCAAAAATGCCTACCGGAAATTAGCAAGAAAGTATCATCCTGATTTAAACCCGAATGATAAAGATGCCAAAGCAAATTTTCAGCAGATCAATGAGGCAAATGCAGTATTGAGTGATCCTGAGAAACGCAAGAAATACGATCAATACGGAAAGGATTGGCAACACGCCGACGAATTTGAAAAGGCAAAGCAGACACAGGGACAAACGTCAGGTCAACGTAGTACGGGGTATTCAGAAACTCAATTTGAAGGAAACTTTTCCGATTTTTTCGAATCTATGTTTGGCGGGGCTACAAGTACTGGCAGAAGCGGACAGGTAAAATACAGAGGCGAAGATTACAACGCAGAATTACACCTCAACCTCATCGATGCCTATAATTCCCACAAACAAACATTAACGGTAAACGGAGAAAACATACGTATTACTATACCTGCCGGAATTGAAAATGGTCAAACAATTAAAATAGCAGGTCATGGAGGCCAAGGAATAAATGGCGGGCCCAATGGTGATTTATATATTACATTCCTGATAGCCAACGACCCTAAGTTCAAACGATTAGACAACAATCTATATACCAAAGTTGATTTAGATTTATATACGGCAGTGTTGGGCGGTGAAATCACCATTGACACCCTGAATGGAAAGGTAAAACTAAACGTAAAGCCTGAAACACAAAATGGAAGTAAAATAAAACTAAAGAATAAAGGATTTCCTGTTTATAAAAATGAAGGTCAATTTGGGGATTTATATATAACCTATGTCATCAAGATTCCAACAAATTTGACGGATAAGCAAAGGACTCTCTTTATCGAATTATCCAAGTTGTAGTTTTAACATGAGAACAATGCAAACAGAAAATTTAATAGCTATAGAGGAGTTTTGTGCTAACCACAACATTGAAATTTCATTTATCAGCACATTAGAACAAACCGGGTTGATAGAAATTATCACCATTGAAGAAACGTGGTTTATTGATGTCAGCCAACTACAATATTTAGAAAAATTTGTCCGTTTTTATTACGAATTAGGCATAAACATCGAAGGCATTGAAACCATCACTCATTTGTTACAGCGAATAAACGGTTTACAAGATGAAATTACCGCACTCAAAAACAGGCTTCGTCTTTATGAACCAAATGAATATGGTGAATTATAATGCTACACTTTCGTTTCATATACACGTTACAGACGTGTCATTTGCCCTGATTACGAACCATTGACAAAATCGAACCAAAGCAGTTTTAACTTCCCGTTAGTTGCATGTAACCTAAAATTACAGCAGCAGTGGTCATAAGAACGAATGTGGCAAATCCAAAAATGTCATAAATTTTACCATTTGTATTTTCGCCCATTCCTTTTTTGTTATTGGAAATGTGAAGGATGATTGCAATTAAAACAGGAGCAGTTAATCCATAAAGAATGGCTGAATAAATCAGCGCCTTAATTGGCGAAATACCAATATACTCCAACGATATGTTAACAATTAGTTAGCTATGTTGTACTGCTTTAAAAAATTATATTTTACATCACAAGTATCTCTACCTAATTTGGGTAATAAGGCTTACATAATTGAGAATAAGAGGCAAAAATTGTGTTATCAAAGGAATTATTCAACGAATGGATTCCCCAATTTTATAAAGGCATTGGTTTGATTGACCAAAAAAATTATATCCAGACTGCTAATTATGAGAATTTTGTAATTTTAACTTATAACAGCTAATATGTTTGAATAATAAATGAAGATCTACATCAAAAATATGGTTTGCACCAGGTGTAAAATGATAGTGAAATACGAGTTGGAAAAACTCGGTTTACATTACACTAGCGTTGAATTGGGTGAAGCGGATATTAAGGAGGATATTTCTTCAGAGCAACAGGAGCGTCTAAATATTGCCCTTAATAAAGCCGGACTGGAATTGATGACTGATAAAAAAAGCGTACTGGTTGAAAAAATCAAAACCATTATCATTGAACAGATCCATTATACAGACGAACCTATCAAAGTAAACCTTTCCGATTATCTAAGTGAAAAACTCAACCACAACTACACCTACCTTGCTAATCTTTTTTCCGAAGTAAAAGGAACTACGATTGAAAAATTTTACCTGGCGCATAAAATAGAAAAGGTGAAAGAACTACTCGTGTACGATGATCTCAATCTTTCCGAAATTGCCTGGAAACTTCATTACAGCAGTGTGGCCCATCTGTCAAATCAATTTAAAAAAATGACAGGGCTTACCCCATCTCACTTCAAAAATCTCAAGTACAAAAAAATCAAAGATTTGGGAAACGTGTGAATGATGTAACCTAATCTCAATGTTATGTAATGGTTCTTAAAGCAAAGAGTTGCAACTTTGTTATGAAATTAATATTCCCATAAACCAAAAAAAGAAGAACAAGAAAAATGGATATTTATAATGAGTTCATCCATGATATGAATGAACGTGGGAAGCACGAAAGAAATTTACTATCGAAAATAAGAAGTAGGCACTGAAGCCAACTTTATCAAAGGCGGGTTGAAAAATCAGCCTTTGATCTTCATTCTAGCCATTTAAAAATAGGAAATACTTTTGGTTCACTGTGAAAACCTTTCGTTAGAACATGTTTTATTTTCAACATACTGTTCTAATGATTATTATCTTTTAAACTTTAGTAAAATCGGGTAATTATTACAAAACTAAATAGTTTTAATACGTGTCCATTTGAAATTTCAAAACAGGCTCTAAATAACCCTCGATTTCACTTCAATTTAACGGTGTAGTTCTTAAAGTTTTAAATAATAGATGAAAAATAAAAAACAATAAGATGAAAACTTTAAATATTCATCTTCAGTCTGAAGGAAGTAATAATAAGGAAACTCCCCAAAAGGGAAAAGCTAGTAAAATATTAAAATTGAGGGTTGTAGTCTTCACCTTGATAGGGATAACACTGATGTCTTCTTGTATTCCATTGGATCAAACAACACGACAAGAAAGACGGAGAAATAAAACCGAGCGCCATGACAGAGATAGGCATCAGAACCAAGATGAACGTCATGACCGTGATGGACACTATGACCGCGATGGACATTATAACTAATTAAAGAGATTGCCAACAATAACATAAGTTTGATAATTAATAATTTACATAAATAAATCATCCATTAACTCATCTCTAAGAATGGCAAAATTTTCCTTGCTGCACTTCGAAAATAGTATACACATAAATGCAGTGATGAGGAGAAGGTGTGAATGATGTAACTTAATCTCAAAGTTATGTAATGTTTCTTAAAACAAACGGTTGCAACTTTGTTCTACAATTTTATTAAGAATGGATTCAACCATGATGGAATTTACTATCGAAAATAAGAAGTAGGTACTACTGAAGCCAACTTTATCAAAGGCGGGTTGAAAAATCAGCCTTTGATCTTCATTTTAGACCATTAAAATTGCGCGAGATGGATTATAACGAAGTAGAAAAAGCAAAAGCCCTTATCATAAGATTATCGAATGTGTTCCTAATTCTGTTGTTTTTAAACCAATTATAAAAAAAGCAACAGGCAATATAAGTGCGGTTTGATTTGATGCCGGCAAAGTTTTAGCTAAAAAAATAATCCCCTTCGACAGTTTTGTTCAGATCTATAGATGGCAAGGCAAATAAGGCCCAGACCTCTAACGTAGTAAAAGCCAATTAACGGTTCAAAATGATTTTAACCATCATTAAAAGAGGATACAAATAAGCAGCAATAGTTTGCGTATTTCAAAGCTATTTAGTTCGAATGATTAAAATTCAAAAAATGAACAAAAAAGAAGTCTCAGGAAGTAGGAATAAGCTAAGAGGAAAACCTAAAAGGAAGTTTTCAATAATAACAAACTATGAATTAATGCCTAAAGAAAACTATAAAGTGGATGTGTTTAAAAAACTTCAAATCGACCTTGGCAAAACAAAAGAAGAATTGCACAAGATTATCTTAGCTCTTTTCTCATCAACGTAAACCAAAAAATTGATAAGCAAAATGCTTATCAATTTGAAATTTAACCCTTTAAAATAAACACAAAATGAAAGCGATTAGATTGAGTTCCCTAAAAAAATATATTTTTTTAGGCATTTTGACAACAATGATTTTGTTTTTATTTGATTCCTGTGCTATAAAAGCAAAGTTTATGACTTCGTCGGTTGTTCCGGGAGCAGAAGGTTATGCGAAGGTAAAAAAAGACAATAACAAGAATTACGTTATTCAAATATACATAACCAATTTAGCTGAAGTCTCAAGACTACAAACATCGAAACAAACCTATGTAATTTGGATAGTTACAGATGAGGGAACGACAAAAAATATCGGGCGGTTAAAAACTTCATCAGGCCTTTTTTCAAAAAGCATGAAAGCATCTTTTGAGACGGTATCTTCGGTTAAACCTACCAAAATATTTATTACAGCCGAAGTTGACGGAATTGTTCAATATCCGGATTCGCAAATTGTATTAACAACAGACAAATTTTGAATTAATCATTAGGCAATACTTAGAAAGTGGAGGCTATAAATCATTTTTTTAATTCATAGAATAATTACAACACAAGTAACAACAAAGTCAATTAAACAACTGATTATAAAGTAACAAACATAAAAACAAACGACATAAAAAAAATAATTTTGCCCCTTGCTATAGCCGTATTTATGACAGAAACTATGTTTAGCAGTTGCCAGTCGTCGACTAAAAAAGTGGAAAATGCCCAGGATAATTTGCAGAACGCAAAAGACAATGTGGTAGTAGCTAAACAAGAACTGAACCAAGCGCTAAAAGATTCTATTCAACAATTCAAAAAAGAATCAGAAGAAAAAATCAGCAATTATGAAAAGAACATTGCTGATTTAAAAGCAAAAATAGCTATCCAAAAAAAGGAGAATAAAGCTCTATACGAAAAAAAATTAGCCCGTTTAGAACAAAAAAGCAACGATTTGAAAAAGAAACTGGCCGATTATAAAAAAGACGAGAAGGATAAATGGACATCTTTTAAGAATGAATTCAACCATGATATGGATGAGTTGAGTAAAGAATTTAAAGATTTAACAGTTAAAAATACCAAATAACAGAAACTATAAAGTATACAAAATAAGAGCTTTACAATATCAATTATAAATTAAGAAAACATGAAAAAACTAATTTTAATGATAATAGCTGTTCTCTTCGTGGTTAGCATTAGCAGAGCGCAGGAAAACAGATCAGATTTTCGGGACAGGTTTCAGCTTGGCCTGAAAGCAGGGGTAAATTATTCAAATGTGTATGATGCGCAAGGCGAGGAATTTCATGCCGATCCCAAATTTGGATTGGCAGCGGGCATTTTCTTTGCAATTCCTATAGGGAGATATATAGGTATTCAACCTGAAGTATTATTTTCTCAGAAAGGCTTTAAAGCAACAGGCAAAATCCTTGGCAATAGCTACGACTTTACCCGCACCACAAATTATCTTGATATACCCATTTTACTTCAGGTGAAACCAATTGAATTCTTGACTTTATTGGCTGGCCCTCAATTTTCATACCTGATGAAACAAAAGGATGAATTTGCAAATGCAACAATGGAGCAAGAATTCCAAAATGAAAATATTCGTAAAAACATTTTATGCATCCTGGGAGGTGTCGATATTAACCTAAGCCATCTTGTACTTGGAGCAAGACTTGGGTGGGATATTAAGAATAATAACGGAGATGGGACATCAACAACCCCTCGTTACAAAAATGTATGGTACCAGGCTACTTTAGGGTTCAGGTTTTAATCATAAACTTAATGGACGTTTCTATTTATTTGATAGTTATAAATGTCCATAATACCTATTAAATTATAAAACAATAACCATAGGTGAAAAATAATAAAATCATGGGAAATCTACTTTATTTAATAGCGGTAATTCTGGTAATCGCATGGGCAATAGGATTTTTTGCCTATAGTACCGGAGGCTTCATACACATTCTTCTTGTTATTGCACTAGTTGCAGTAATTCTTAGGATCATTCAAGGAAATAAATCATTTTAAATTAAAACAACATGAAAAAAATTGCACTTGGTTTAATAGCAGCATTCTTGCTATTAACTTTTAATCCGTATTTATCGAATGCAGCTCCTAATCCGGCACCTACCACTTTAGCCGGCACATTGCCTACAGAAAAGGCTGATGCTAAAGCTAAAACATTACTGCTGAGGTTAAACGAAATAAAGGCGATGGATAAGTCAACTTTAACGTCGTATGACAAGAAAAATTTACGAAAAGAAGTACGTACAATCAAACGCGAGCTTAGAGATATCAGTGGAGGCGTATATCTTTCGGTGGGCGCAATAGTTTTGATTATATTATTGTTGGTTATTTTGTTGTAAATAAGTAAAACCAAAAAAAATGAACACAGGAAAAGCAATATTAGGCGTCATGGTTGGCGTGGCAGCAGGAGCATTGCTAGGGGTTTTATTTGCCCCTGGAAAAGGCTTGGATACCCGAAAAAAATTATCTAAAAAGGGCGAAGACTATAAGGATGCCGTAAAAGAAAAATTTAATGAGTTTCTTGACAACATCACTGAAAAGTGTGAAAAAGTAAAGGAAAAAGTCTCCGACTTTACAGAACAGGGTAAAACCAAGGTACAAGAAGCTGCAAAAAATTAAAAAACGGCCGTAGGGTAACCTATTTTTTAAAAAATCACCCTCTAGGCCCACTCAGAAAAGTCTAATTTCTAAGCTTAACCCAGACTTGGCTATTCTGAGTGGGTTCCTTATTACAAAGGATATCTACATGAGCAGAGCGAATCAATCGAATTCTAAAAAGTCATGATAGATGAAGAATTAAAAATACCCTTTTACGCAAAGGCAAGCCTTTTACTGATTGGAATATTTGTCTTTATAACAATTTTGTACATCGCTCAGGACATTATTGTTCCACTGGTATTCGCATTCATTATTGCCATTGTACTCCACCCGGTCGTTTACTTTTTGGTCAGGATGAGAATAAACAGGGTCGTGGCTATTGTAATTACGTTATTATTAACTTTTTTAGTTATTGCAGGGTTTTGTGTTCTTTTATTTTCGCAGGCGAGCCGGTTTAGTGAATCGTGGCCTATTCTGGTCGATAAATTTAGCGGGGTAATTAACCAAGCCATCTCTAGGGTCTCAGATTATTTTTACATACCCCAACAGATGTTCATGACTGGATTATAAAAACTAAAGGAGAACTCATCAATACCAGTAGTGCTGCAATTGGACAGACACTCATCACTGTAGGTGGATGGATCGTAATATTATTTTTAATTCCCGTTTACGTCTTTATGATATTGTTTTACCAGCCACTCTTACTTGAGTTTATACACAAGCTTTTCGGTACAAATTACCAAAGTCATGTGAGCGAAATAGTTACTCAAACAAAGACTCTTATTCAACGCTATCTTACAGGACTAGCAATAGAGGCTCTTTTAGTAGCAATATTAAATATTGGGGCTCTTTTGGCGCTGGGAATTGATTATGCTATCCTGCTCGGTATTATTGGAGCATTGCTCAACGTGATCCCATACATCGGAGGAATTGTGGCAGTAGCCTTGCCTATGATGGTTGCGCTGGCCACCAAATCAACAGCATGGTATGCCGTTTATGTCCTTGTAAGTTATTATTTCATTCAACTAATAGACAACAATTACATTGTCCCTAAAATAGTTGCATCAAAAGTAAAGATTAATGCCTTTTTCTCGATAATAGCTGTAATAGCAGGAAATGCTTTATGGGGTATAGCCGGTATGTTTCTTTCCATACCGCTCCTTGCCATTGTAAAACTTATTTTCGACCATATCGAGCCTTTAAAGCCTTGGGGATATCTATTGGGAGATACCATGCCATCAACATTAAAAATTAAACCTATCCGCCTAAAGTGGATAAAAAAGAAATTATTATGATACAGGTTAAAAAAGAAGGTGTATTACTGACAAAGACCGGATTAGAATTTGAGAATGAAGGTGTATTAAACCCTGCAGTAATACGAGAAGGAGATAGTGTGCATCTTTTTTACAGAGCTGTGCGACAAGGAAATAATTCGAGTATTGGGTATTGCCGGCTTGATGGCCCATTAACCGTTGCCGAACGATGGGACAAACCTATAATAGTCCCAGAATTTGACTATGAATCGCACGGTGTAGAAGATGCGCGCATAACAAAGATTGATGATGTGTATTACATGACCTATACCGGGTACGATGGAACAAATGCCCGGGGAGCGTTAGCTACGTCGAAAGATTTAATTCATTTTGAAAAGCAGGGGTTAATCGTTCCACCCCTCACATTTGCGGAATTTGTTTCCCTTGTAGAATCGTCCGGAAAAATAAATGAAAACTATTACCTGGATCCAAAGTTTTATTACCTGCCGACTGATACTGAGAGAAAAAAACTACTATGGGACAAAAATGTCATTTTCTTTCCCCGAAAAATAAATGGAAAGTTAGTATTTTTCCACAGGCTAAGACCTGGTATTCAACTTGTTTATGTAAATAGCTTAAAAGAACTTACCAAAGAATTTTGGAAGGATTACTTTCTTAACATGCACGAGCATATCGTCCTTGACCCTATTTATGAGTATGAGTTAGCTTATATTGGCAGTGGTTGTCCACCCATTGAAACAGAACACGGATGGTTATTGATCTACCACGGAGTGAAAAGGACTGAGGAAGGTTTTTTTATTTATTCTGCCTGTGCAGCCTTACTCGATTTAAATAATCCTGTAAAAGAGATAGCGCGGTTGCCTTATACTTTGTTCTCGCCCGAATACGAATGGGAACTAACAGGAGAAGTTAATAATGTGGTTTTTCCTACTGGTACAGCCATATTTGGAAATACCCTGTTTATCTATTATGGAGCTGCCGATAGTCGAATAGCCTGCGCTTCAGTGAATTTATCGGATTTAGTAGCCGAATTGTTAACATATACAACCTTTACACCTTAAAAAAGACTTTGTGCATAGAAGTTGCACAAAACCTATAAATTAATTAAACTACATTCTTGTGAAAAATAAAATAGCTTTTTATCCGGTTAATGACGAAGTCAAGTCTTCGCAAAAGCTGTCTGACTTCAAGAATCCTATTAGCCCCGGGATTACTCCTGAAAAAAATAGACAAAAAGCCAGTGTGGATAATACAAATGAGTTGGCTGAAATTTTGTTTATTACCTCCTATCCTCCCAGGGAATGTGGCATTGCAACCTATTCGCAGGATTTGATAAAAGCACTGAATAATAATTTTAACAAATCCTTATTGGTGAAAGTTTGCGCTTTGGAATCGGGTGATGAAAGTTATCCCTATCCCGATGAAGTAAAATATACGCTTAAAACATCGTTGGCTCATGAATATGAAAAATTGGCATCAACAATTAATAATGACAACCGCATTGAAATTGTATTGATCCAGCATGAGTTTGGTTTTTTCAGATTGCAGGAACAAGCATTTATGCAATTTATATACGAACTTTCAAAGCCTGTTATTATTGTATTTCATACGGTACAACCTCACCCCGATGAACAGTTAAGGCTAAAAATAAAAAGTATTGGGGTTGCCTGCGAATCGATCGTGGTAATGACCCATACTTCGTCTATGATTTTAACAGATGATTATGGCTTGCCCCAGGAAAAAATAACGGTGATACCCCACGGTACCCATTTAGTACTCCATTTAAGCGAAAAATTATTGAAGGAAAAATATGGCCTAAAGAACCGAAAAGTGCTGAGTACATTTGGACTCTTAAGTTCGGGAAAAAGTATCGAAACCACCATTGAAGCTTTACCGGCCATTGTTAAGCAATGCCCTGAGGTAGTATTTTTAATCATCGGGAAAACGCATCCGGAAGTTAAAAAAGCAGAGGGCGAAAAATACAGGGAAAGCCTTGAGCAAAAAGTGAAGGATTATGCTCTTGAGGATCATGTGCAATTTATTAACAGTTATTTGGCGTTGCCCGATTTGCTCGAATATTTGCAGCTTACCGATATTTATCTGTTTACCTCCAACGATCCTAACCAAGCCGTAAGCGGTACCTTTGCGTATGCCATGAGCTGTGCCTGCCCCATTATTTCTACACCTATTCCTCATGCACGAGAAGTGTTAACGGAGGACACAGGAATTATTTTCGATTTTCGCAACTCACAACAATTAGCCGATAGTGTTATCCGGTTACTCAACGATGACCCGTTACGAATGCATATAAGTTTAAATGCCTTGCAGAAAATAGTTTCCACAGCTTGGGAAAATTCGGCCATAGCACATGCTATGTTGTTTGAACAAACGGGTGGCGGTAAAATTACAATACAGTATAATTTCCCGTCTATCAAGCTGGACCACCTGAAACAAATGACCACCAAAACCGGGATCATTCAGTTTTCAAAAATCAATCAACCCGATATCAGCAGTGGTTATACCCTCGATGATAACGCCAGGGCACTGGTAGCTATGTGTATGTATTTTGAATTGACGGGTGATAATGAAGCGATGTATAGCATCCAGAAATATTTCAACTTTATAAAATATTGCCAACAACCTGACGGCGACTTTTTAAATTATGTGGATAAGGACCTCAAATTTACCGATCAGAATAAAACGACCAATTTAGACGATTCCAATGGAAGGGCTGTTTGGGCTTTGGGATATTTGACATCAACGGGTAAGTTGCCCCGGGAAATCACATCTGAGGCAGAAATAATCCTCCAAAAGGCACTGCTTCAGATGGATGCGGTTTATTCCACCCGTGCCATGGCTTTTGCTATAAAAGGGCTTTATTATTATCATAGAACGACAAAATCGCACCAAAATAACGTCCTTTTAAAAACTTTCGCCAATCGTTTGGTTGCGATGTATCAGCATGAATCGACCGAAAATTGGGAATGGTTTGAAAGCTATCTGACTTATGCAAACAGCGTATTGCCCGAAGCCATGTTATATGCCTGGCAGCTAACCGGCGCCCCCATTTATAGAGATATTGCCCTGATATCGTTTGATTTTCTGTTGTCGCAAATTTTTAATGAAAACGGGATCGAAGTAATTTCCAACAAAAACTGGCAGCAGAAGGGTGTAAAAGCCGGACATTTTGGCGAACAACCCATCGATGTTGCTTACACTATTTTGGCGTTAAGCAAGTTTTACGAGGTATTCCGGCACGAAGATTATCGTAAAAAGATGGAAACTGCCTTCAACTGGTTTTTAGGGAACAACCGCTTGCATCAAATCGTTTATAACCCTTGTACCGGCGGTTGTTACGACGGACTGGAGGAAATGCATGTAAACCTCAATCAAGGAGCAGAGTCAACGATAAGCTACCTGATGGCTCGATTAACCATGGAAAGGTATAAGAATGAATAAATTGTCTGTTGGAAGGGCTTATGCTACATAACCGTGAAAATCATTCTAATGAAAAAAATGGAATGAAATTTATAAAGCTGATAACCAGAGCAAACCTGCTTATTGCCTTTATTATTGTTATGCTTTTTTTCGTGCTTTATAGCAAAAAATCAATGATGGATAATTGGGTAAGAATAATTGGTTTTCAATGGATATGGGTTCCCATGGTGGTTTTTCTTTTGGCGGCCATATTTTATGCCCGTTTTTTTTTCAGGAAGAGAAAATGATCGATTTCAAAAACGGCAACTACTGATGTGTTTCAAAAAAAAAATTACACTTTTTTTTGTTTCATTTTGCATAAGCCAATTTGCATTTGCACAACAAACGCCTGTTAAAACCGATTCAACCCATCTTTATAAAACTATTGAAACCTATTCCAAACGCAGCAAGTTTGGTTCGTTTATGTACAAATTAATCTTTAAACCGGTTGCCATCATCTCTAAAAAGAAGGTTAAAAGGAAAGTATATAAGAAACTGATACAAAAACCATACAGCGCCTTTGAAGGGAAAACGATCAGGCATATTAACATTGAAACGCTCGATCCATTTGGTTATTCCATTGCTGACACCCTTGTAACTTCGCAAAATTTTTTATTTAATGCCGGAAATAAGTTGCATGTCAAATCACAACATATCACCATTCGAAACCTTTTACTTATTAGAGAAAATCAAGTATTCGATTCGTTGCTTGTTAAAGAATCTGAGCGGTTGGTGCGCAGTAGGGGTTATGTGCATGATGTATCATTTTATATAAAAGCTCCTTCCCAAAAGTCCGACTCTGTTGATATTTTTATTCGAGAATTAGATAATTGGAGCCTAGTTCCTGAAGTTATAGCTTCTACTTCACGAAACACGATTATTTTAACCGATAAAAACTTTTTAGGTTTCGGTCATGAGTTTCAAAATGCCTTTACCAGAAACTTCAGAAGTGGAATTAATTCTTTTAAAGCAAATTATTACATACCTAACTTTAAGAATACCTACATCGGTACCATGTTGAACTATGACGTTGACGGATACGGGAATTTTAACAAAAGCCTGGCTATTGACCGTCCGTTTTATACTCCATTTGCCAAGTGGGCAGCCGGAGTATCTTTTGCATCTCAATTAAAAAAAGATTCCCTCAGGGATATCAATTCGGTTTATGCCCCTGTCAAATTTAAATTTAATACACAGGATTATTGGGCTGGCAAAGCGCTACAAATTTTCAAAGGCAATACGGAAGAGGAACGCGTGACCAACTTAATTATGGCGATGCGGTATCTGCATGTGCGGTATTTTGAAAAACCATCACCAGACTATGATCCGTTACATATTTATTCGAGCGAGAATTTTTTTCTGGCCAGAATTGGGATTTCTACCCGAAAATATGTTCAGGATAGGTTTATTTTTAATCACGGGGTTATCGAAGATGTTCCGGTGGGAAAAGTTTATGGGTTTACAGGTGGTTATCAGTATAAAAATAATTCGTGGCGTCGATATTTAGGAATGCAGTTTTCCTTTGGTAATTATAACGAATGGGGATACCTCAGTGGCAACTTCGAATATGGGACATTCTTTCATGCATCGCATACTGAGCAGGGCGTTTTAACAGCAGGTGCAAATTATTTTTCAGGATTATTTGAAATTGGGAAATGGAAATTCAGGCAATTTGTAAAACCGCAGGTGGCGATTGGCATAAACAGCCTCTCTTACGATAGTTTAACGCTCAATAATGAACATGGCCTAGATGGATTTAACAGTACATTACTGACAGGTACCCGCCGACTATTATTAACGTTGCAAACACAATCATACGCCCCTTGGAAATTTATCGGATTTCGTTTTGGCCCCTATCTAACGTTTTCAATGGGCATGCTTGGAGATGCCCAAACAGGATTTAAAAACCGCAAAGTGTATTCACAAATAGGGCTGGGCGTTTTAATTAAAAATGAGAATCTGGTGATTAATACATTTCAAATATCCATTGCGTTTTACCCGATCATTCCAGGCAAGGGGTCAGATATTTTTAAATTTAACTCCTTTAGGACAACCGACTTCGGCTTCAGGGATTTTGAAATTGGAAAACCAACAATGGTGGTATTACAATAAACCTATTTTTAATTAGTTGCGATGCGAATCAAAAACATGTTAAAAAAAGCAGGTTATCTCCTCAAAGAAAGCTTCAAAGGATTTATAGATGACAATGGACTTAAATTAAGCGCGGCGTTGTCTTATTACACCATTTTTTCTTTGCCGCCATTGCTTATCATCATCATATCCCTAAGCGGGATATTTTTCGGCGCCGATGCTGTAAGAGGTGAGATTTTTGGGCAGATTAACGGGCTGGTAGGAAACAGTGCCGCGCTGCAAATACAGGAAACAATTAAAAATGTAAAACTTTCGAACACCAGTTCATTTGCAGCCATCCTGGGTGTCATTATTTTACTGATAGGGGCATCGGGCGTTTTTGCCGAAATTCAGGAATCTATAAATTTTATATGGGGCATTCAGGCAAAGCCAAAACGCGGTTTAATAAAATTTATATACAACCGTCTGATGTCATTTTCCATGATTGGTTCCGTAGGTTTTTTATTATTGGTTGGTTTAATCATCAATTCATTGGTTGATGTTCTTAACAAACGTTTGGCTGTCAACTTTCCGCACGATGCCATTTTTCTATTTTACGTCATCAATACGCTTATCGTTTTTATTATCATAACAGTTCTGTTCAGCCTTATATTTAAAACACTGCCAGATGGAAAAATTGCTCTGCGCGATTGTATTATCGGGGCATCCTTTACCGCAGTTCTTTTTATGGTTGGCAAATTCGCCATCGGCTTTTATCTTGGAAGTTACGACATTGCGTCCATCTATGGTGGTGCTGGATCCATCATTTTAATACTGGCCTGGGTCTATTATTCTGCCATCATACTCTATTTCGGCGCCGAATTTACCAAGGTATATGCAAACAACCACGGGCAAAAAATAATCCCAAACGAATATTCCGTGCAGATTAAACCATGAATTTAATAGGAGTTCTTCACTGCTTCTTCCAAACACCACATCCCCTGCCCTCTTCTTCCAATAAGAATGGGAAGAAACGTTACGGATAAACATGTGAATGATGTAACGCTTTTGGGAAATGATGTAACGCTTATCAGCATTGATAGACTTAACTTTACATCATAAATTCATACTATTTATACTAAAATAGGTATCTAAAATTTCACATTTCTCTTAAGAAACAGTTTTAGACCTGTTTCTTTATATTGCTGCAAACTATGGGTTTGATGACTACTTGAATGAAAAGGTAAGTAATCAAAAACGCAGAAATCGCTCATTAATCATAAAAAATAAAGATTATGGAAAATTTACTTTATTACATCGCAGTAATCCTGATTCTCGCATGGGCAATCGGATTTTTCGCCTTCAGTTTAGGAGGGCTCATTCACATTCTTCTTATCGTTGCAATTGTAGCAGTCATATTTAGGCTTATTCAAAGGAGACGGGTTCTATAAAAACATTGGCCGTTAAATTAAAATAGCAAATTTTACTTCCGGGATGTAATCACAATCTTAATTAGGAATCACTTGGAAATATTATTCCACATTTATCCTAAAAAGCAGTTGTTGCTTATATGTCTGATGATTATTTGGACTTTCTCGGAGGTTTCTTCTCAAGATTATTTCCAACAGGAGGTAAATTATAAAATCGAAGTTACGCTTAATGATAAGCAACATGAATTAAATGCCTTTGAAACAATTGAGTATATCAACAATTCGCCCGATACCCTTCGGTTTTTATTTTTCCACCTGTGGCCCAATGGCTATTCAGGCAATAATACCGCCTTAGCAAGGCAGTTATTTACGTTCCACGGTAAAGGAAGGTTGTTTAATAATCCGGCATTGAAAGGATATATCGATTCGTTGAACTTTAAGGTCGACGACGAGTTGGTTCAATGGGATTTGTTGCCAGGTCAGCCCGATATTTGTAAGATAATGCTTAATAAATACCTAAAACCTGGCGACACCCTGAAAATTACAACTCCTTTCCATGTAAAAATTCCCCAAGGAGTAATCTCGCGATTAGGTCATATCGGAGAATCGTATCAAATCTCTCAATGGTATCCCAAACCGGCTGTTTACGACAAAACCGGCTGGCATCAGATATCCTATCTGGAACAGGGTGAGTTCTATTCTGAATTTGGAAGTTTTGATGTAAGCATTACGCTACCGGCTAATTATATTGTGGGAGCAACCGGAAACCTGCAAAATGAGAAGGAAGCCGAAATGCTTGATAAACTTGCTGCCGATAGTACCTGGAAATCGACCTTAGGTTATGGAAATGCAGATTTTCCTCCATCATCCGAACAGTTTAAAACTTTGCGATATACCGAAAAACAGGTACATGATTTCGCATGGTTTGCTGATAAGCGGTTCCATGTATTGAAAGGGAAAGTGAAGCTTCCGGACTCCGGCAGGGAAGTAACTACGTGGGCGATGTTTACCAATGAGCAAGCGGGACTTTGGAAAGATGCACTACAATATGAAAATAATGCACTATGGTATTTTTCAAAATGGAATGGGGATTATCCGTATCATAGTTTTACGGTGGTTCAAAGTGCCATGAGTGAAGTGGATGGAATGGAATACCCCGGCATTGCACTGATTGGCCCGGCAAAAGACGCCTACTTCCTGGATGAAGTAATTGCACATGAAACAGCTCATAACTGGTTTTACAGTGTACTGGGCTCTGATGAGCGGCGATATCCATTTATGGATGAGGGTGTAACAAGCGCATACGAGATGCGATATATGAACGAAAGATATCCCGGAAAGAAACTATGGGAGGTCTATTTAAAAAACAAAAAACTGGCAGAATTCTTTCATATAGGTAAAATGCCTGTTCAGCGAATGCGGGAGCTCGATTGGCTTGTTCTGGCCCGCAAAAACCTGGAACAACCCATTAACCTTTCTTCAACCGATTATAACTACTTAAACTACAGCCTAATTGTTTATAATAAAGCCGCTATGGGTTTTACCTATTTGAGGGCATATCTGGGCGATTCAATTTTTGATTCGACCATGCATGATTATTACCGCAAATGGAAATTCAAGCATCCTCAACCCGATGATCTGCGCAGTATGTTTGAATCCCATACCGGCAAAGACTTAACGTGGTTTTTTAGCGATTTTTTAGGTTCAACAAAACAAATTGACTATAAGGTTATTAATTTTAAAAAACAGCAATTACTCGTAAAAAATAACGGTGAGTTAGCTTCTCCATTGGTTATCTCCGGCATAAAGGGGGATTCCATCTATTTTGAAAAGTGGGTAGATGGCTTTGTGGGAGAGCGATGGATCGATATTCCACAGGGCAATTATTCTGAAATAAAAATAGATCCCAAACATGTAATGCCCGAACTATTCAGGCTTAATAACAACATCCGAAAGTCAGGTATCTTTCGAAAGGCTGACCCCATCCGTCCCCAACTCTTATTTACCATTGAAAACACTGATATTCGAACTGTAATGTATATTCCAGCCGTCAACTGGAACAAAGAAGACGGTTTTATGGTTGGGGTGACCATGCATAACGGGTTTATTGTCACCAAGCCAATTGAATATTTTGTCATGCCTTTCTATTCAATAAAGAATCCCAGTCTGGCCGGGTTTGGCCGGGTTTTATTCAACATCACGCCTTATCATAATTTCATCAGAATGGCGACAGTTTCCCTGGAAGGAACAAAATTCGGTGCGCCGGGAAATCAAAACTATTACAAAGCAAAAGTAGGATTAGACCTGCATTTAAGGACTTACAAAGTGAATAATCCTTTAAGACATAAGGCATTTGGATATTACATCGCAGCATCGAATCTGTTTCAGATTGAATTTTTGAAAAAAGCAAAGATGAACAATTACCTACAATTAGGATATCAATTGGAAAAGACCGGTTTAATTAATCCTTTCAGTCTGTTGACTCTGTTTGAATCCCATCAATCTTTCCAAAAAACTTCGGTGGAGTTCAATTATAAATTGAATTATTACGGCAGAAATAATGGCTTGGATATACGGTTGTTTGCCGGAACAATGCTGAAAAATACTTCAAACGCCCCTTTCTATGCGTTTTCTGCAAGCGGAAGGAGTGGACGTGAGCTATATCTTTATCAGGGATTTTATCCTGACCGGTTTAGTAAATTTCCAAAAACTTTCTGGTCGCGACAGATGACTATTTCCGAAGGAGGGCTGGTGTCGGCTATTAACGATAGCCTTGGTTATAGCAACAGGCTGCTTTCTATAACCATGACAAGCAGTTTGCCAGGGAAATCAGGTCGGATACCAATCAAACCCTTTGTCTCATTTTTATTGAACGATCACGGCCTTGGCGCAGGCTATCATTCGCCATTCTTTTATGAAGCAGGTTTAAAGGCCGGTATATGGAATTTTTTTGAAATACATGTCCCCTTGCTGGTTTCCAGAAACATTGAATCAATCAGCGGATCTTTAAAAAACAGGATCCGCATTACTTTCAATTTGAACTCATTTAACCAGATAAGATTAAGAAATAAATCATTATGAGCATTATGTATGAATGATATAAGTCTGTACAATATTTATGTAATGCTTAAGATATTGTATTGCCGTACCTTTATGTTATAAGGGATATGCCCCGGTTAACTGCATAATATCAAATAGTTTAATTAAAATTGTCATGAGCCAAGTTGAAAAATTTAGAGAAGATTCTCAGAATTTGAAATCATCAGATAAAAATAAGGATATGTTGATTTATGAAAAGTTAGAGGAATCGGAAATGCGTTACCGTAGGTTGTTTGAAACGGCAAAAGACGGGATCCTGATCCTTGATTTCAATACCGGGAATATTGTGGATGCAAATCCATTCATTGTTAAGATTATAGGCTCTCCATTAGAAGAAATTCTTGGAAAAAAGTTATGGGAGATCGGACTTTTCAGCAATAAGGAGGAATCGGAACTCGCCTTTATTGAACTGAAAAAGAACAGTTATATTCGATTTGAAGATATGCCCATACAGAAACAAACCGGAAAAGTAACTGAAGTGGAATTTATAAGTAACGTTTATTTAGCAAACAATATAAAGGTAATTCAATGTAATATCAGGGATATTACAGAACGAAAACAGACAGAACGAAAACAGGAATTAACGGCAAAAATTTTAACAATCCTGAACAGTCAAAATAATTGGAAACGGTCAATAAATAATATTCTTGTTGAAATAAAGGATTATACACGAATTGAAGCTATTGGCATTCGACTGAAAAAGAATGAAGATTTTCCATTTTATGAGTCCATAGGTTTTCCGGAATATTATAGTAAAACAGAAAACACGCTATGCAGCCGAAATGAAAAAGGCGAAATTATCTGTGAGGGTAAGGAAGATCCCTATGTGAAATGTATATGTGACAATATCATATCAGGACAGACAGATCTGTCTTTACCTTATTTTACCCAAGGAGGCAGTTTTTATTCCAATAATTTTTCGATTTTTTTGGCGCCCACTAACGACTCCGAAAAACAATTGGGAACGTGTAACAGGAGCAGCACAGAAAATTGGGAATCAATTGCTTTAGTACCACTATATTCGGGAGAAAAAATAATTGGCTTGCTTCAAATGAATGATAAGCGCCTTGACATGTTTTCTTTGGAAAATATCGAGTTTTTCGAGGAAATTGGCAATACCATCGGGATAGCGTTTAACAGGATTCAAAACGAAAATAAAATTAGAGAAAGTGAGGAAGCCCTAAAAAAGCAAAACACTGATTACCTTAATCTTAATATACGATTAACAGAAAGTTTAAATCGCATTCAACTTATAAATAATGAACTAATTACGGCAAATATTAAGGCGAAAGAGTCTGATAAGCTAAAGTCTGCATTTATGGCTAATATGAGTCATGAGATACGCACGCCAATGAATGCTATTGTGGGGTTTTCTGAATTTCTTTTAGAACCGGGATTAAACCCTCAAAAACTGATGGATTTTGCTCAAATTATTAACTCAAGCAGCCAGCAACTCCTGTCCATAATAAGTGATATTATCGATATTTCTAAAATTGAAGCAGATCAAATAACTATCGGTTCAGAATGGGTTAATATCAACAATTTATTGGATGAATTATTTGTGATCTATAAAAAAATAGTTAAACTCAAAGGATTAAGTTTATCTCATTGTAAGGATCGTCCCGATGAAATTATTCAGATTAAATCAGATGGAAATAGGATAAAACAGATAATATGTAATTTATTAAATAATGCTATAAAATTTACGAAAGAAGGTAAAATCGAATTTGGATATAAAATAAAAGAAAACGTCATCGCATTTTACGTTACAGATACCGGCATAGGCATTACTCCTGAAAACCAAGAGCTTATTTTTGAACGATTCAGACAGATAGAACAAAAAGATAGCCTTATTTATGGAGGTAACGGACTGGGATTGTCTATTTCCAGGGCATTGGCAGAAAAGTTAGAAGGGACTATTACCGTTAAATCAGAACTTGGAAGCGGGTCGACTTTTACCTTTACGATTCCTTACATAAAGCAAATTGAACCTAATATAAAATCAGTACAAACCCCAAAACCTGGCGAGTATAATTGGAATGAAAAAACGATTCTTTTGGTTGAAGATGACATAAACAACCATGCTTATATCGAAGCATTGCTTAATGGTACAAAAGTAAAGATGGTTCACGCATGGGATGGAAGAGAAGCGGTAGACAATGTTAAACTGCACTCCGAGATTTCATTGGTATTAATGGATATTAAACTTCCATTAATTAATGGTTTGGAAGCCACACGGCTTATAAAACAAATCAGGCCCCAATTACCGGTTATTGCCCAAACAGCTTACGCACTTAGTCGTGACAGGGAGGACGCCATTGAAGCAGGTTGTGATGATTATTTTTCAAAACCTATTGAAAAAGAGAAATTTATGAAAACGATTAACAGTTATCTCTCTGTGGTTTGAACAAAAAATAAAAAATCATGAATGGTCAATTAGGAAGTGTAAATTAAACAAATGACCTGTCCGACTGGAATGGTCAACGAGGGCCACAAATCCCCGAACTTCAAGAGCTGTCATTCCAAGAAAAATCCTTAAAAAACGCATTGAACCGATAGGATCAAAAACTTCCTATTGTCAAATCAAATCTAAACTTTTACATGTAAAGTCTGTATCCCTTGACAATCATTCATTTTATATCCATCTTTTACCTTTGATCTTCTTGATTTACTTTCAATAACGATGTTTTTTACTTATTTTTTTAGCCAGCTCGCCAAGATCAAGAGATCTTCATTAAAAACAATTATTTATTTCTCCGGCCTGTTGCCGTACATACACCTAATGGACCGCCTTCTTCATCTATCCTTGCTGCATTGAAATCAAATTTTCTTCCATTTATATTTTGTTTAAGGTTGTTTGTATATAAGCCTTTAGTAAAGTAGATCAGGGTTGATAGTCCCAATTATCTCAACCACGGACGTGTGTACTTATGTATTCCCCTTTAAAATCAACCTTAGAAAGAACTTCATAAAGAAACTATTGGTTCCAGACTATTTATTAGTTAGTATTACACATCGTTAATATGTCTATACCCTTGATTACTTACAAAAATTTTTATACTGCGATGGTTTAACGCCAAACTCTTCCTGAAAACATTTGGCAAAATAACTGGTAGTGCCAGCGAAACCCACACGGTCGGCCACTTCGGCCACGGTTAGCCCGCTTTCGAGCAGCTGGGCGGCCCTTTTAAGGCGTACCGAACGGATAAACTCAGTGGGCGACTGGCCGGTAATGGCCGATAGCTTGCGGTAGAGGTTGGAGCGGTCCATAAACATATCTTTACTGAGCTGCTCAACCGAATACATAGCGTTATCCATGTTTTTTTCGATCAGTTTCAAGGCTTTTTTGATCAGCTCCTCGTCAACAGAGGTTGAGGTGAACGAAACGGGGTTTATATCAATGGATTTTTTAAACGTCTCTTTCCGCTTTTGCTGTTGTTCTATCAGGTGGTCGATGCGGAGTTGCAGGATATCCATATTGAACGGCTTGGTAATATAAGCATCAGCCCCGACTTCAAAGCCTTCGATTTGTGCCTGGTCGGAGGCTTTGGCAGTAAGCAGTATTACCGGGATGTGTGAAATTCTTATGTCGTTTTTCAAAGTTTTGCAGAATTCGGTGCCGCTCATTTCAGGCATCATCACATCGCTGATCACCAAATCGGGATGCTCGGTGCGCACTTTTTCCAGCCCTTTTTTACCGTTCTCAGCTATAACAATCTGGTATTTGCAGGCAAGTTCGTCTTGCAGGAAGGTGCGAAACTCCGCATTGTCTTCCACAATGAGTAATTTAAGATTTTGAGTGCCGGATTTTTCGTTGTCGGGTATCGTCGGAACATCGTCGGGTTGCAGGTTTGCCGGGATGGTTACGGAGAAGGTACTACCGTGGTTTAAACGGCTTTCAGCCTCTACGGCCCCGTTGTGCAGCACCACGTATTCTTTTAGGAGATGTAACCCAATACCGCTGCCGGTATTTTCTCCTTTCTGGTTTTTTACCTGGTAAAAACGGTCGAAGATGTGCGGAAGGTCAACCTCGGGGATGCCACACCCGGTGTCGCTTACGGTAATTGTAAAAAGAGGTTCGGAAGGGTGTTTTTCTAAATTCAACTTGATCTTTCCTCCCTGTGGCGTAAACTTAAAGGCATTGGACAGCAAATTATTGACTATTTTCTGGAGTTTGTCCTTGTCCACATAGGCATAGAGGTTTGGGGCAGAACTCACGAACGCAAATTCAATATCTTTTTCCGCTTTCAGGTCGTTGAACGAATAGGCGACGGTTTCGAGAAACTCATTGATATTGCAATAGCTCAGGAGTAGCGTTTCGCCCCTTATTTCGAGCTTGCGGAAATCGAGCAACTGGTTTACCATTTTTAGCAATTCCGAAGCGTTGCGGTAAATACCCGTGAGTTGGTTTTTTAACTGTCCGTCGTCGGTTTTCTTCAATATCGAATCGAGGGGCGTAAGGATAAGGGTTAACGGGGTGCGTAACTCGTGGCTGATGTTGGTAAAAAACGAGAATTTCATCTGGTCGAGTTCATCTTTTTGCTTTTTCTGCATCTGCTGCTTTTTACGCCGGAGGTAATACGTAAGTCCCAGATATACCGAACCCATTAAAAGGATAAAGTAAAGGCCATATGCCCACGGTGTTTTCCAAAAAGGTGGGTGGATGACAAGGGTTATTTCGGCATACCGGTTGCCCCACCTGCGGCTGTTGTCGGCCGCATATACTATTAAACGGTATGTCCCCGGCGAAAGGTTGGTATAATTGATACGCCCTACGCCATCGGTAGTTTTTATTTCCTGCCATTTCTGGTCGGCCCCTTCGAGCCTGTATTTATAGTATGTTTGGGTTGGGTTAATGTAATTTAAGGCCGAAAATTCTATTGCGAAGGAGTTTTGGAAATAGCGGAGGTTTATTTCTTTGGTTGCGCAGATGGCCTGTTTTAGGATTATGTTCCCATCGTAACGTTTGCCTTGTTTAATGTCGATGCCTGAAACAAAAAAACGGGTAAACAAAGGTGTGGTAAGTAGCTGACGGGTCGAGTCGATGCGGTTTAAATCAAGTTCGTTGAAACCATCGAGCCCTCCCCACAATAAACGGTTATCGGAGGTTTTAAACACCGAACGGGGCATAAACTCGTTTTCGATTACGCCGTCGAAACGGTTATAATTGGTAAAGGAATATTGATACCCTTTCCCATTGAATGTTATGTTGATGCAAGAAATGCCATTGGAGGTTGAAACCCATATCTTCCCTGTATTATCTTCCGTTACGGAACGGATGCTATTGTTGGTAAGGCCATCTTCCTCGAAAAAACTTTGTGAGGTATTGTTGGTCGGATTAAACACATTTAAACCATCCATGGTCCCAATCCAAATGAGGCCACGACTGTCGGTAAATAAACAGTGGTAATGATGGTTACGATGATTAAGGATGGGGTCTTTCTTTTCAGGAAATATAATTTGGTTTGTTTTTCGGTTATAAACAAACAGCCCTTCATCTCCATAACCCAACAACATATTCTGGCGATAACTTGTAAGCTGATAGATATAAGTCAGATTTTTACCATTGGGCAGCGTTGCTTTTTTTAACTCACCCGTTTGGGGGTAAAAAATGCCCATCCCATCACTCGAACATAAATAAAAGGAGCCATCTGATGCCTCATACAGAGAAAGGCAGTATTCCGGTTTGCTGTAACGTTTAACATTGCCCCTGTCGATGCAGTAAAGCCCGTAGTTCGATGTACAAATCCATAAGCGCTGGCTCCTGTCTTTTAGCATCAATTGGCACAAAGTGTTGGATGGCATAGTTTTGAACAGGTCTAAGCCGGGCTTGTCTTTTTGGTATTTAAAAATTCCGTTTTGGGTACCCACCAGCACACCTCCTTCGTATTCGGCAAAAGAATGAACATTAAGGCTGAAACTGCCGGTTTGTTTAAAAAACGACAGTCCCAAATTACGAAACTTAAACCTGTCGGGATGGTAATATAAAATCCCGCGGTTTACGGTCCCAACCCAGAGCCCGCCAGTGTTGTCGTTGTATTGGGTACTGATTTCCGATTCAAACGTTTTACCATCTACCAGTTGCAATGGCGATACCAGGCGTTTTCCTTTAAGGGAGGGACTGATTACCCAAAGCCCTGTACGCGAGCTGACCCAGCAATTTCCATTGTTATCAACCGTAAGGGTGTTTAACCAATAATCGGTTTTAAACACCTCTTCCCATTGTCGGCTTATTATATTGAAACGGTGCAAAACGCCGATATTGATGCCATTACGGATCTGATAAAAATATTGACGGTACGATGTCACCATCAATGTTCCGGTATAAGGGTTTTCTTTATTTTCGAAAGGGTTTTCGCGGTAAAGTTCTTTACGGGAATTCAAATCGTAACAAACCATCAGTCCCGATTTGTAAAACAGGTAGAAAAGCTGCTCGTGGATGGCAATGTCATAAATCAGGTCGGGAACGTGGTTTGGGCGAGAAATGTTCGACAAACAAAGGCTCGTTTTTTTGCTCTTCCCGTTTCGAAAATAAAGTTTGTCGTTCTCGGTAACGTACCACAAGTTTCCCTGGTTATCAACAAACAGGTTCGTAACTTTATTTTTTATTCCCTGCGACAGGAATACACTGTCGATATTGGGAGAGAACAATTCGGTACGAAGATCGAATAGCATGAGTTTGTATTGGTTTTTCAACCACAGGTGATTCTCATTATCCACATACGTATGATGATAACCGGAATAGCAAGATAGCGGATATGCCTGCTGCTCGTTGTAATGCATGTAACGGAAGGTCGCCCCGTCGTAGATATTCACCAGGCCTTCGGTAACAAAAACCATCCGGCTGTCGGGCAACTGACAGATTGTACGTACACGATTATCCGACAATCCGTTGGTACTGCTAATGGGCGAAAATACGTAATGTTCCTGAGCGGTTAGGCCGAGGCTCAACAGAAAAAAGATAATGCAGAAAATGAGCTTCATGTTTTGTAGCATTTCAACAAAAATACTAAAACGGAAAGAGTAAAATGGTATAATAAAATACCCGGAATGAGTTATTGTTTATTTATTTGGTTAATTATTAGTAGGATAAAACTTAGTCATACCACGCCTTTTTTGAAAATTTCAACGAGGGTTTCATCTTCTGCAACATTCGTTTCAATACCATTTTAAGGTTAATCCTATATTTGTTCAACTATTAATCTTCAGACAATTATGAATAAACTCTATCTAATTTTAGCATTTCTTGCCATAGGCATAACAACAGGATGGTCGCAGGCGTGGCAAAAAACCGACCTTGGTATTAAATCGTCGGTCAATTCCACAGCCATCGAAATTCAGGTTTACAGCCCTTCCATAATCCGGGTGTTAAAATCGCCCCACGGAAAAACAATTACCAAAGAAAGCCTTTCGGTAATAAAGAAACCCCAGAAAGTAACATTTTCGGCCAAGCAAGACGGTGATGTTGTTTCGGTAAAAACCGAAAAAGTAAAAGCTGACTTAAATATCAAAACCGGAACCATTTCGTTTACCTCCATTGCAAAAAATACATTGCTGAGCGAAAAAGCCGAAGGAACGTTTGTTGATTTTGACGATGCCGGAAGCAAAACTTACACGGTAAGCCAAACGTTTACCCTCGACAAGGATGAGGCCATTTACGGCCTGGGACAACAACAACGCGGCAAGATGTCGCAACGCAACGTGCGGATAAACATGGTCCAGGGAAATACCGACGATTATGTACCGTTCTTTGTGTCGACCAAAGGTTATGGTCTGTTTTGGGACAATTACTCGCCAACCATTTTCGAGGACAAGCCCGAAGCAACATCGTTTAAATCGGACGTAGGCGATTGCATCGACTATTACTTTATGTACGGTGGCAACGCCGACGGAAGTATAGCTTGCATGCGCGACCTCACCGGGCAGGTGCCCATGTTTCCGTTATGGACGTATGGTTTTTGGCAAAGCAAGGAACGCTATAAAAGCCAAAGCGAATTGGTGGGCGTAGTTAAAAAATACCGCGAACTGGGCGTTCCGCTCGATGGTATCATTCAGGACTGGCAATACTGGGGCAATAACTACCTGTGGAATGCCATGGATTTCTTTAATTCTGAGTTTCCATCCCCCAAGAAAATGGTGGACGACATCCACAATCAAAACGCGCACCTGATTATCTCTATTTGGTCGTCGTTTGGCCCGATGACACGTCAATACCGTGAGATGGAACCCAAAGGAATGCTCTTGAACTTCCAGACATGGCCACAGTCGGGCCTAGACAAATGGCCACCCGACATGAACTACCCGTCGGGAGTTAAACCTTACGACCCATACAACCCCGAAGCCCGTGATATTTACTGGAAATACCTCAACAACGGGTTATTCTCGCTGGGCATCGACGGCTGGTGGATGGACTCGTCGGAACCGGACCATCTTTCGTTTAAACCTTCCGATTTCGACTTAAAAACCTACTTGGGTTCATTTCGCAAAGTTCGTAACGCATTCCCTTTAATGACAGTAGGCGGCGTTTCTGAACATCAACGCGCTGTGTCGTCCGACAAGCGAATCTTTATCCTTACCCGCTCGGCCTTTGCAGGTCAGCAGCGCTACGGGGCCAACACATGGTCGGGCGATGTAAACTCGTCGTGGCAAACATTGCGCAACCAAATACCTGCAGGATTAAACTTTACGCTTAGTGCCATTCCTTATTGGAACACCGATATAGGAGGCTTTTTTGCCGGCTCGTATAACAAAAGCTGGAACGATGGCTCGGGAGCTAAAAATCCAATGTTTCAGGAGTTGTATGTACGTTGGATGCAATTTGGGGCATTTACCCCGATGATGCGTTCGCACGGAACCGATGTGCCACGCGAGATATACAATTTCGGTAAAAAAGGAGAACCCGTTTTCGATGCAATAGAGAAAGCCATTAACCTGCGTTATTTAATGATGCCTTATATATACTCCACAGCCTGGACGGTTACCAACAACCAATCGAGCTTTATGCGTGCCCTTGCCATGGATTTTGCTGATGACAAGGTTAAAGACATGAACAACGAATATATGTTTGGCCGGTCAATTCTGGTAGCTCCCATCGTGAACGCTCAATACACCCCCGAAACAGTCGTGAAAACCAATGCCGAAACCGGATGGGACAAAAAATCGGACAACGAAAACAAAAGCGTGTCTGTCGATTTTACCCAAACCAAATCGACAAAAGTTTACTTACCAGCAGGTGCCACATGGTTTGATTTCTGGACCAACGAAAAATTCAACGGAGGACAGGAAATCAGCCAGCAAACCACTTTCGACAACATCCCACTCTTCATTAAAGCCGGAAGCGTCCTGCCTATTGGCCCCCAAGTACAATATGCCACCGAAAAGAAATGGGATGACCTTGAAATTCGTGTTTATGAAGGCGCAAACGGAGAATTTACTTTATACGAAGACGAAAACGATAATTATAACTACGAAAAAGGGGTTTATTCGACGATTGCTTTTAGTTGGGACAATGCCCGGAAAGCCTTGACCATAGGCGACCGCAAAGGCTCGTTCCCCGGAATGCTTGCCCAACGGAAATTCCACATTGTTCTTGCTGAGAAAGGAAAACCGGCTGGTTTAAATACTGAAAAAAACGGGAAAGAAATTTCGTATGCCGGCAAAAAAATAGTTATAAAGCTTTGATTTTTATAGAAATAACAACTATATAACTCGTAATGGCCTAATTATGAAAAAAACAACATTATTACTTGCTGCATTTCTAACAATTGCAGCAAGTAACAGTAAGGCTCAACGCCCCGATCCTGTTCAGACCGACAAAGGGCGTGTGCAGGGTACTTATGAAAACGGATTAACGGTTTATAAAGGAATCCCCTTTGCTGAGCCTCCTGTCGGAGACCTTCGCTGGCGGGCACCTCAGCCTGCAAAAAGCTGGGAAGGTATAAAACAAACTGACAAATTTGCCCCAGCTCCTTTTCAGGGAGGCAACCCGCCTTCGGGGAAAAGTGAAGATTGTTTGTACCTGAATATCTGGACTCCTGCCAAATCGGCAAAAGAACACATTCCTGTACTTGTGTGGATTTACGGAGGTGGGTTTAGTTTCGGATCTACGTCTGAACCTGTTTATTCCGGCGAAAAGCTGGCACAAAAAGGTGTTGTGCTCGTTAGCTTAGCTTACCGCGTTGGCCAGCTTGGCTTTCTGGCTCATCCCGAATTGAGTACCGAAAGCCCCGACCATGTTTCCGGGAATTATGGATTGCTCGACCAGATAGCTGCTTTACAATGGATTAAGAAAAACATTGCAGCCTTTGGCGGAAATCCGGACAAAGTCACAATCTTCGGAGAGTCTGCCGGTGCTATTTCGGTTAGTATGCTTTGCGCATCGCCCTTGGCCAAGGGATTGTTTCAGGGAGCTATTTCTCAAAGTGGTGGTTCTTTTGGGCCTACCCGATCTGTAACTTTCCCGGGCGAAAACATGAAAACACTCACACAAGCTGAATCCGATGGAGTAAACTACATGAAGAAAGCTGGCGTGTCATCGGTTGCCGAACTGAGAAAAATAGAAGCCGGCAAACTGCCTTTGGGATTTGGGATGCCCGGTGGCTGGCCCATAGTGGACGGCTTTGTAATTCCCGATGACCAGTATAAATTGTATGAAACCGGTAAATACAACGATATCCCCGTGCTTATCGGATATAACTCTGACGAAGGTGCCAGCTTTTCGCACGAAAAAACACCGGCAGATTATATTGCCGGAGTGAACGCCCGTTATGGACGTTTTGCCGATGACCTTATAAAAGCCTACCCGGCTACCGAAAACACGGTGCCAAAAACTGCCCGTGACCTGGCCAGAGATGCAGCTTTTGGTTGGCATACATGGAGTTGGGCACGGCTTCAGGCAAAAACAGGCAAATCAAAAACCTTTTTGTACTACTTCGACCAACATCCTGATTATCCCAAAGAATCGCCACGATATGGTTTTGGATCGCCTCACGGACAGGATGTGGCATACGTATTTATGCACCTTGATGCATCAAATCCCCAGACAACAAAATCGGACCTGGATATTTCGGAAGCAATGGGGACCTATTGGACAAATTTTGCAAAATATGGTACTCCTAACGGAAAAGGAAGTGTTGAATGGCCGGCATTTAATGAGGAAAAACCTTCTGTGATGTATTTTCAGCAAACGCCGCACGTTGGTTCCGTACCCAGCTTAGGATCGCTCAAAGTATTAGATAATTATTTTAAATGGAGAAGAAGCCCTGAAGGTGAAACGTGGGCAAAATAATGCTAAAAAAATGAAAAGACTATTTTATCTATTGGTATTTATGTTTTGTACTTATCAAAACATGAATGCACAAAACTCAAATGCAGAAAAGGTTGATTCCTTATACAAGGACTTCAAAACAGAGTTTATGTGGGACGCTAAGGTGAAAATTAGCAATATGATCAATGTTGGAGATAGCAAAAGAGGGGGTAGGAGGGTTATTCCCATTACAGGAGGCACTTTTAGTGGCCCGAAAATTAAAGGCGAAGTTTTGCCAGGGGGCGAAGATTGGCAACTGGTCCGTCCCGATGGCGATACGGAACTCAATGCCCGCTACCTCATGAAAACCAGTGACGGCTATACCTTTCAGGTTGTTAACCGGGCTTTGATCCATGTGGATGCTTCAACCAAAGCCTTTTATTGTAAATCGGTGCTGGATTTCGAAGTACCCGCCAACAGTCCATATAGCTATCTGAACCATGCAATATTTCTGGGAACATTGAAGATGCCTAAATTAAAACAAGGCGAGGAGCCATATGTAATAATTAGTGTTTATAAAGTGTTGTAACAAAATATTAGATAGAAATACGATTTTATGAAAAAAGAAATGTTGGCTTTTGTTTTCGCTATTATCATGACAACCTTGTCGATAAAAGCGCAAAACCCCATTATTCAAACCAAATACACAGCCGATCCGGCACCAATGGTTTATAACGATACCGTATTTCTTTATACCAGTCACGACGAGGACGATGCGTTTGGATTTAAAATGCAAGACTGGATGCTTTATACTTCTACCGACATGGTAAACTGGACCGATCATGGGGCTGTGGCTTCGTTGAAAAGCTTCAAATGGGTTACAGTAGATAACGGAGCGTGGGCTCCTCAGTGTATTCGTCGTAACAATAAATTTTACATGTACTGCCCAATGCCAAACGGGGTTGGAATCGGCGTATTAGTAGCCGACAGTCCTTACGGACCTTTTAAAGACCCTTTAGGGAAGGCGCTGATTAAGAATAGCTCTCAGGATATTGATCCCACCGTGTTGATTGATGACGATGGACAGGCCTATCTTTACTGGGGGAACCCTAACCTTCATTATGTAAAACTTAATGAGGACATGATTTCGTATTCTGGTACCATTGTAAAAGACTCATCGATGGCGAAAATTAAAGGACAGCCCGACCCCTTTCATTATCAGGAAGGTCCTTGGGTTTACAAGCGCAACGGTCTTTATTACATGGCTTATGCATCTACCTGTTGTCCCGAAGGAATTGGATATGCTATGAGCAATTCGCCAATCGGCCCGTGGAAATACAAAGGCAGTATCATGGACGGCGACCAACGTTCGAGTGGCAATCATCCGGGTATTATCGATTACAAAGGAAATACGTATGTTTTTGGTTTTAATTATAGCATCATGAAAAAAACCATGAGCAAACACTACGAAAGACGTTCAATTTGCATCGAAAAATTAACTTTCAATGCCGATGGCACCATTCAGAAACTCCCTTTTTGGTCCACCACCGGAGTTACCCAACTGGGCACATTAAACCCTTATAAACGCAACGAAGCGGAAACCATGGCTTACAGCGAAGGGGTTAAAACAGAGTTTGCTACAGAATGGGAGCGAAACGTTTCGTGGAACAAGGGTAAGGAAATTGCCGATCGTTTCTTTGTAACATCCATTCATAATGGCGATTACATTAAAGTACAAGGCGTTGACTTTGGCATTGGGGCAACATCGGTAGATGTGAGTATTGCTTCGTTATACGGAGGTAAAATAGAAATTCGCACCGACAAGATAGACGGACCGGTTATTGCAACCGTAAACGTAACAACCTCTGCCGAAGGCGATATGTGGAAAACAATAACTACACCTGTAAAAAACGCGAAGGGTATTCACGATTTGTTTTTTGTTTTCAAAGGCGAAAAAGACTTGTTTAATTTTGACTGGTGGCAGTTCGATGCCCAAAAGTAAAATATTGTATAAAACTTTATAATTATGAGAAGAATTTATGTTGCTGCATGTAGCTTATTAATGGTTTTAACATCGCTAAGTGCCCAAAATCCCATAGTACAAACCTATTTCACCGCCGACCCTGCGCCTATGGTATATAACGGTACGGTTTATCTGTACACCTCGCACGACGAAGATATAACCGTAAAAAACTTTTTCACTATGTATGACTGGCGTTGCTATTCGTCAACCGACATGGTAAACTGGACCGACCACGGAGCTGTGGCTTCATTGAAAAACTTCAAATGGCTCAATAAAACCAACGGGGCATGGGCTGTGCAATGTGTTGAACGGAATGGTAAATTCTACCTGTATGTGCCCATTCATGGCGAGGGAATTTCGGTTTTGGTATCCGATTCGCCAACAGGGCCATTTACCGACCCTCTTGGTAAACGCCTTGTTGAGAGCGACCATACTTGGCAGGACATTGATCCAACGGTATTTGTTGATGACAACGGCCAAGCTTACCTGTATTGGGGCAACCCGAGTTTATGGTACGTAAAATTGAATAAAGACATGATTTCGTATGACCGGAGCATTGGTAAAAATGGGGTTGTTTCGATTGACATGACCACCGAAGCATTTGGCTCGAAAGCCGGTCGCGACGGCAAGATTGGCACAACCTACACCGAAGGCCCCTGGTTTTACAAACGTAATAATATGTATTACATGCTGTATGCCGCTGCCGGGGTACCCGAGTACATTGCCTATTCAACCGCCAAATCGCCCGAAGGCCCGTGGACTTACAGAGGAATTATTATGGAACGTGCCCCTCATCTGGCATTTACAAACCATGTAGGGGCTGCCGATTTCAAAGGAAACTCCTATTTGTTTTATCACGACCAGTCATTATCGGTTACCGAAGGTTTTAAACGTTCGGTATGTATTGAGCAATTTAACTACAATGCCGATGGTACTATACCACTTATTAAACCTACAAAAGAAGGTGTTACCAAAAGCGTTTCTTTTCTCGATCCTTATGTACGCGTACAGGCCGAAACCATTGGCGGAAGCGATGGTGTAAAAACTGCAACCGACAGCTTGACCCGAAATGTTTACGTCACCCATATCAACAATGGCGATTACATTAAGGTTCGGAGCGTGGACTTTGGCAAAGGTGCAAAATCGTTCGAAGCCTGCGTTGCCTCTGGCACAGACGGCAGCAACATCGAAATTCGCCTCGACAGTCGTACCGGCACATTGCTTGGAACTTGTTCGGTAAAAAACACCGGAGGATTGCATAAATGGGCAACCGTATCGTGCAAAACCCAAAAAGTAAGTGGTGTACACGATGTGTATTTCGTTTTCAAAGGCGGCGATGGCAACCTGTTCAACTTCGACTGGTGGAAGTTGAAGAAATAAAAACACAAATCACTTGTTATAAAATATTTAAATGCAAATCAAACATTTGCTGCTAATCAGCCTGTTTCCTGCTCTTTGCATGGGACAGGCTGTAAAAAGCTATAAACAAACCAAAGAAGGTATAAACGTTACCTTAACCGATGGAACGCTGGGCATTTATCCGTTATCCAACAATGCGGTGAGGGTGAAGTTTTTCAACGGACCGGAAAGCTCGTTGCAGGAATTAATTTTTACCGAAAATACCCCCAAACCGGCTTTTAAGGTTGCCGACGGAGCCTTAAAACTGGAAGTTAAGACAAAGAAAATTACCATCGTCCTCGACAAACAAACCGGAAACCTTTCGTACTCCAATAACGAAGGGAAAGTGTTTCTTAGCGAAAAAGCCGGAACACGAAAAATGAATCCTTCCTCCATTCAGGGCGAACCTTGTTTTGAGGCTGAACAAAGTTTCGAATCGCCTGCGGGTGAATACATTTTTGGGTTGGGACAGTTTCAGGACGGGCATTACAACCTCAGAGGGGTATCGCGCTGTTTAACTCAGGTAAACTCGCAAATTGCCATCCCATTTATTTATTCGAGCAAAGGTTACGGTTTGTTGTGGCACCAGTACGGGCTTACCGACTTTAACCCTGCCGAAGATGCAATCAACCTCGAAAAACAAGTACAATCAACCTCTACAAACGCCCAAATGGCGGAAGTTACCACAACTGCCGGTACACAAAAAGTATCGCAAAATCAGTCGCTGTACATCGGTAAATTTACCGCCCCATCGGATGGTAAATATTCAATTTTCCTCGACTTGGGCGACATGGGCAACCGTCACCTGATTGTAATCGACGGTAAACCCTGCGTTGACCAAAGTAACATGTGGTTGCCCCCCACAGTTGGGGCACTTTTAGATTTAAAAGCCGAAGAACATCAGGTACAAGTGCTTTGTAAATCGGACAACACCCCCAAGCTGTCGTGGAAACGTAACGACAATACCACCACCTTCCGCTCGCCCAACGCTAAAAGCCTTGACTATATAGTGTTTTACGGTCCTTCGGCCGATGAGGTGATTGCCTCGTACCGCAAACTTTCGGGAAATGCCCCTATGTTTCCGCAATGGACGTATGGATTTTGGCAATGCCGCGAACGCTACTTCTCGGGCAAACAGTTGGTCGAAACCGTGAAGGAATTTCGCAAACGGAACCTTCCCATGGATGTTATTGTGCAGGACTGGCAATACTGGGGCAACCGTGGCTGGGGTGTTCCTGTGTTCGATACCGTGAATTATAATGACCCGGCTGGTTTTATTAAAGAACTTCACGATTTGAATGCACATTTCAACATTTCTATTTGGTCGAATCCCGACAAAAACTCGAGCATCGGAAAAGAGTTTGTCGCTAAAAACAGGTTTATCCCTAAAACCAAATGGCTCGATTATTTTAATCCCGAAACCCGCGCCGATTACTGGAATATCCTTAATCAAAACATATTTTCCAATGGGGTCGATTCGTGGTGGATGGATGCAGTTGAACCCGAAAACGATGCCTTACACGGACAAAAAACACACATCGGAGCAGGCGATTTTTACCGTTTGACATATCCCCTGATGGTAAGCAAAGCCGTTTACGAAGGACAACGCAAAACATCGTCTGATAAACGGGTTTGTATCCTTACCCGTTCGGCATTCTCAGGTCAGCAAAGATTTGGGGTTATCAACTGGTCGGGCGATATTGGCGGAACCTGGGATACCTACCGCCGACAAATTGTAGCCGGATTAAATTACACCATTACCGGGTTTCCTTATTGGACTACCGATATCGGAGGCTTCTTCCGCCCCGGACGTTCGCAATATACCGACGAGAAATACCATGAGCTGCTCACCCGCTGGTATCAATGGGGTACTTTTAATCCTGTTTTCCGTATGCATGGCTACCAAACCGAAACCGAGCCGTGGAAATACGGTCAAAAAGTCGAGGACAACATGCGAAAAATGCTGACGCTACGCTATCGATTACTCCCGTATATCTACGCCGAAGCATGGCAGGTAACCAAAAACGGCTCTACCATGATGCGCCCCATGATAATGGATTTCAATGGTGATACGGCTGCCATAAATCATCAATATCAGTATATGTTTGGAAAATCGATACTGGTAACACCAATTACAGAACCAAATGTAAATTCGTGGGATGTTTATCTGCCCAAAGCTGCGGGGTGGTACGATTTTTATTCTGCTGCCAACTACAAAGGCGGACAAACGGTAAAAGCCGATGCCCCGTTGGATAAAATTCCTCTGTTTGTTAAAGCCGGGACGATACTTCCAATCGGTCCCGATGTACAATATGCCACCGAGAAGAAATGGGACAACCTCGAAATCCGCATTTACCCAGGGGCGAATAGTTCATTTACTCTATATGAGGACGAAGGCGATAACTATAACTATGAGAAAGGAGCTTATTCTTCAATTACTTTCAAATGGGACGATGCTAAAAGGACTTTAACTATTGATGAAAGAAAAGGCTCCTTCAATGGAATGCTTACCGAACGTAAATTTACTGTTGTACTTGTAAGCAATGTGGCAACGGGTTCTGCACCTGTCAATAAAACAATAATTTTTACCGGAAATAAGATTAACATTAAACTATAAATACCTTCTTATGAAAGAAACAAACATATTAAAAATAGCTGCTTTTGCTGTTTACATTATTGTGTCAGGGCTTATAGGCATAGATAATGCCACGGCTCAAACCGTATGGCTCGACGAACTCGATCTGAGCGCTGCCACTCAGGGTTACGGTACTCCCCGAAAAAACAAAACCGTTGACAACAAAACCTTTACCATTGCCGGTAAAACCTACGAACGCGGATTTGGTACCCATTCGGTAAGTTCGCTGTTAATTATCCTCGGCGGAAATGCCCTATCCTTCTCTACCAAAGTAGGGATGGACGACGAAGTTGCCGGACATCAATCTGCCTCTGAGTTTGTTGTCATTGGCGACGGCAAAACACTTTGGTCGAGCGGAGTGATGCGCATTGGCGATTCGGCCAGAACCTGTTTTGTTAACCTTGCCGGGGTTAAAAAACTCGAACTCGTTGTTACCGACGGAGGCAACGGCAACTATTACGACCATGCCGACTGGGCTAACGCTAAATTTGAAACCAAGGGTACAGGTACGTTAAAAACATACAACCCCATAGCCAGTGAGCCTTATATTCTTACCCCTAAGGAAAAAGCCGAACCTCGTATAAACAGCGCAAAAATTTTCGGAGTACGTCCGGGTTCATCCTTTCAGTTTTTGGTAGCAGCCACCGGCGACCGTCCGATGACCTTCTCCGCCAAAGGATTGCCCAAAGGATTAAAACTCGATCCTCAAACAGGGATTATTACTGGCTCCCTTACCAAAGCCGGAACATATGAAGTTACCCTTGGGGCTAAAAACGCCAAAGGAGTAGCTGAAAAGAAACTTCGTATTGTTTGTGGCGACCGCATTGCCCTTACCCCTCCTATGGGTTGGAACAGCTGGAACTGTTTCGCTCAGGAAGTTTCGGCAGATAAAGTAAAACGCGCTGCCGATGCCATGGTAAAAAGCGGCCTCATCAACCACGGCTGGACATACATCAATATCGACGATTTCTGGGAAAACAACCGTGACTCGAAAGACCCGTCGTTGCGTGGTAAATTCCGCGATGATGCCGGTTATATTATTCCTAACACGCGTTTTGGCGACATGAAATCGTTGGCCGATTATGTTCATAACCTTGGTTTAAAAATTGGTTTGTATTCAAGCCCTGGACCTTGGACTTGTGGCGGTTGCGTTGGAAGTTTTGGGTGCGAAAAACAGGATGCTGAGAGCTATGCCAAATGGGGCTTCGATTATCTGAAATACGACTGGTGTAGCTATGGCAATGTAATCAACGGCTTACCGGACAACGACCCGTATAAGGTATCGTCGCTTTCCTATAACGGAGGTAATCAGCTTGCTACAGCCATGAAGCCTTTTAAAATCATGGGCGATTACCTTCGTCAGCAACCTCGAGACATTGTTTACAGCTTGTGCCAGTACGGTATGTCCGACGTTTGGAAATGGGGCGACTCCGTTAACGGCAATAGTTGGCGTACCACCAACGACATCACCGATACCTGGGCTAGTGTTAAAGGCATTGTCCTTGATCAGGATAAATCGGCTGCTTATTCCAAACCCGGCAATTGGAACGACCCCGACATGCTTGTTGTTGGCCACGTAGGCTGGGGTAACACCCATCCAAGCAAGCTTAAACCCGACGAGCAATATCTCCACATCAGCCTCTGGAGCCTTTTCGCTTCTCCGCTTCTCATTGGCTGTGACATGGAAAAAATCGACGATTTTACACTAAACCTGCTCACCAACGACGAAGTAATTGAAGTTAACCAGGACCCGCTTGGCAAAAGTGCTACCTGCCTTCAAACCATTAGAGAAATGCGTATTTATGTAAAAGAACTGGAAAACAAAAGTTATGCCGTGGGTTTCTGCAACTTTGGCCTCGAGATAGCAGACCTTTCATTCAAAGATTTTGATAAACTGGGTTTCAACGGCAAATTTACAGTGCGTGATCTGTGGCGTCAAAAAGACATTTCAACCATCGATACGCAAAAGGCGCAATTAGGAATTAAGGTGCCGGCACACGGGGTTGTTCTCTATAAGTTCACTCCGCGAAAATAAAATATATGATCATTCTCGTCGAATGTTGACTAAGATAGCGAAATAATGCTTTACACAACCGGGAGGCCCGGTCTTTATCACTTCCACGACAAAGACAAACAATATACCACCTCCATGACGGATGGCTCAGTATTGTTCCTCACGCCCATAATGATTCATCATCGGGGTGAGCAACTATAAGGACAACTGTTTTGGGGATAATCAGGTCATTGCTTAAAATTATTTGTCAAATCAGTGTTGCCACAAAATCCGGGAAATTTCAAGTGGCACTGAAACATCCGGAAAGTAAGGTATTGCCCTTGCCGTATAATCAAAAGCCGGACGTATTGAAGTCACGGATGCATTATAAAGATAACCGTTGACCGCGCCTTCTAATTTTAAGCCTCGCGTCATCTTTTGAACCATTGGAGCCTCTCCATCAATTCCATTGGCAAATAGTTCGATTTGTGCCGTATCAGGGTCAAAATCATTGAAATAAACCTGAATTTTGAACTTATGCTGCTGGCCAATAGTTTCGAACGTCACTTCTCCGAAATGCATCGAGTCCCATTTTTGCTCAAGGGTATGTAACCTCTCTGCCATCTGCTTTCCCTTCTCTCCCTTATTGGCAGCGCGTTCAAGATATGCCTTTGCTGCCGGCAGATAGTGTTGCTCGGTATATTCCCGAACAGCCCTGTCGGCAGAAAATCGTGGTGTTAGTTCCGCCATGCTTTCGCGCATCCGCGAAATCCAGGCAGTAGGAATCCCCTTCTCATTACGATCATAGAATTCGGGGACTATCTCCTGTTCGAGTATATTATAAAGCTGGTCGGCTTCCACGGCATCCCATACCGGATCGTCTCCGTGTTCATTACCATCTCCCAGTGCCCAGCCAACTTCTGGCCTGTAAGCTTCGGCCCACCATCCATCCAATTCCGAAAGATTAATGCCTCCATTTACAAGTACTTTCATGCCGCTGGTTCCACTGGCTTCCCAAGGGCGACGTGGCGTATTGATCCAAACATCAACTCCCTGAACAAGATGTTCTGATACATGCATATCATAATCACTAAGAAATATTACGGGAGGATGGACGCACTCCTGACGTATAAATTGCATCCATTCCTTAATTAAATTCTGGCCTTCCTGATCGGCGGGATGAGCTTTTCCGGAAATAATGAGCTGCACCGGAAATTTCGGATTGGTTAACAGCCGTAACAAGCGTTGCGGATCGTGCAGTAGCAAATTGGGCCGTTTGTAGGTGGCAAAACGCCGGGCAAAGCCAAGTGTCAAAATGTTAGGATCAAATAAATGTTTTGCTCGTTCTATGGATTCGAGTGAATGTCCTGAACCAAGTAATTGCATTGAAAAATGTTCACTGGCAAATTCAATGAGAACCTTGTTTGCATTCGTACGCATTTTCCAGAGCCTTTCGTCAGAAACACGGCGAATATCCTGTTCCAGGGTCTTGTTCATTCCAAGCCAGCGATCCTTACCACAAGCTTCCGTCCAAATATCGTCAGCTTCTTTGGAGTCCCATGTTGGCATGTGTACTCCATTGGTTATATAACCAACAGGTACTTCACTTGTTGGCCATTTGGGGAATAGTGGCTCAAAAATATGACGGCTGACTTTTCCATGAAGACGGCTGACTCCGTTTACAGCTCCGCTTCCCCGAACCGCCAGATAAGCCATATTGAACATTTCTGATTCGTCCTCAGGATCCTTACGGCCTAACGCTAACAATTGATGTCGTGTAATGCCAAGTTGTTCAGCATATCCGCCAAGGTATTGCTCGATTAGCGACGGTGAAAAACGATCGAATCCGGCAGCTACCGCGGTATGCGTTGTAAAAAGATTGCCGACTCTAGTGGCTGTCATGGCAATATCAAAGGGCTGTCCAGTATCTTTCATAAACGTATAAGCACGTTCCAGTATAGCAAGTGCAGCATGTCCCTCATTGAGGTGGCATACCTCTGGATGAATGCCAAGAGCATTGAGCAAACGCCATCCTCCGATACCGAGCACCAATTCCTGTTTAAGTCGAAGCTCGGGCCCGCCACCATATAGTTCGCTGGTTATTCCCCGGTGAACAGGGAAATTTGCAGCATCATTACTGTCTAAAAGATAAAGCTTAACCCTTCCTACCTGAACTTGCCAGGCTCGAAGCCATACGGAGTAACCTGGCAGGGTAATCTCCAAACGTAACCATTCTCCATTAGGTTGGCGCAAAGGTGTAATCGGTAATTGGGCTGGGTCGTTATATGGGTAAAGTGCATGCTGCTCCCCTTTTCTGTCAATTTCCTGACGAAAATAGCCTTGTTGATAAAGAAGCCCAATGCCAACAACGGGTACCCCCAGATCACTTGCGGTTTTAAGTTGATCGCCGGCTACATTACCCAGACCTCCCGAATAAATTGGGAGAGCTTCGCTCAACATGAATTCCAGGCTAAAATAAGCTACACAGCTCAGCGAAGTTTTAGGATGATTATGTTGAAACCATGCAGGAGCTTTGTTTGTGTCTTTCCTCGACTTCTCAAGAGCGTAAATTTTATCCCGAAAGGCCGGATTATTCATCACTGACAGAAAACGATCGCGGGAAACTGTTTGTAAGACTACCCACGGATTTTGTGTCAAATCCCAAAGTTCTGGGGCTAACTTTCTCCATATTTCATCGGCTCCATGATCCCAAGACCATCGTATGTCAAGCGCAAGTTCTGCAAGAGAATCGAATCCTTCAATATCAGTTGGTAAAAAACTATACGCCGGTTTTCTAAAGTCTGTTTGCATATTTCAGGTTTCTTATTCAATCTAGTTTTATCGATCATTTTTTCTTTTTAAAAAATATCAACCATAAAGGATGATTGCAAAAAGAATAATCATAACAAATACCCATCTGGCTCCAATAATCCTTATCCAATAGCTTATCAATTAGTTATTTCCGGACAAAAGAGAAAAAACTACAATAATGATAATGGCTACTATTAAGTTTTCACTGGTTATCAGCTTTACAAATTTCAGCTCTTTAATCCTTATTAGTTTTGGGGATACTTTCTTTTAATATTGACGGGAGGCTGTAATATTTCAATTGAAAATCAACAGTTCTACTTTTAACTTACGCTTTAGTACCTTTGTTAAAGTTACGGTAAACTTTAATTGAAATCAAGGGGGTCTTTAAAAATTCATAATGTCTGCTAACTATCTATTTGTAATCTGCGTACTCATTAAAAAAAACAAAAAGAAGAGATGCACCAAATGCAATTATCAGATGTCGCCGACAAGCGGATTCCTTTTCCATAAGGTAAAATTTCCAATACTTAAAGCTTTCTATATTGTAACTGACGCTCTTTTCTACCTAAAATTTACTCAACATTACAATTATAGCCATACAAGCCCGACTTGATTATTGCAAACTGTCCCGGTTGCACCTTATTCCTCGACCGTTGGCAGTATGTCATCTCCGAGATGGAAGGGCTAACTTATGGAGAAAACGGATATGGGATTCCCGTATTGACTTACGAAGAACTCGCAGGGTTGGTACTGGGCTATAATCCCTGGGATTTAGGGTTACAGGTGCATCTGGTAACCGTTGAGCCCTTACTTGAAAAATAGGAACCTTCTAAACAACTACCCCTTCTCACTAATTTGCCTTAGCAAGGCTTCATTTACGACTGTTATTTTACGGCTATCAATTTCAAGGATCTTTTCGTTGTGAAAATCCGTAAGTATGCGGCTTGCACTTTCCCGAGTAATACCTGTTAAATCGGCTAAATCTTGTCGCGAAATAGGAAGGGTGAATGAATTTGAATTATATATTTCATTGGCAAAAAACAAAATAGCATCGGCAACCCTGCCTATGTTTTGTTTCTGGGCATTATTTAAACAGCTATGAAAATTTTGAAGTTCTCCTTTGCTCAGATCAAGTATAATTTGATAGGCAAAATCTCCATTATCATAAATAAATTGCTTAAAAACGTTAACATCAATAAAACAGATGGAGGTATCTTCAAGGGCTGTGGCCGAAAAATGGTTAACCTTATCCCCAAAAGTGCTTGGCAGGCATAGATAAGCCGGGGCTTTGATTATTTTCCTTATCCTTTCCTTGATCGGTCCTTTAATATGAATCTTTACCAATCCCGATTTTACATATACAACGTTCGTTGAAAGTGCATCCTGCTTAATAATAATATCGCCGGTTTTAAACTGCACTTCCGCGCAATTATTGCCCAATGCACAAATTTCATCCTCATTTAGTTTTTTCGCCGCGGCTGATTTCAGATTACAGAATTTGCAGATTGTTTTTTCCATTTTGGATTATTCAGGCCGCAAAGTTAGCAAAATTAAAAATGTGCGTTATATCACATTATTCTTTGCTAATCCGCACAGTCAAATTGAGTAAGCGTGTACGATAGCTCATTAGTTTTGCCGCTGTTTAAATTGAAGTTTTAAGGTATTCATTTTACAATAATTGTCATGGCTGAAAACGAAAAAATTGTGATAATAAGCACAATCGGGAACGAGAACCCTGAAAAAGCAACATTACCTTTTGTATTAGCCACAGCTGCACAAGCGATGGATGTTGAAGTTGTCATGTTTCTCCAGGCATCGGCTGTGGTGCTGGCTAAAACCGGCGAAGCCGAAAAGGTGAATGCCAAAGGTTTTATGCCAATCAAAGAGTTAATCGACACATACATCAAGTTAGGCGGTAAACTAAACTTATGCTCTCCATGCCTAAAGGAGAGAAACATAACGAAGGATGATTTAATCGAAGGATGTGAAATCATTGCAGCCGGGACGATTGTCTCCGAGGCCCTATCAGCAAAAACAACAATAACGTATTAATATTCAATAATAAACTCAAACAATGTCACTCGAAATAGAGAAACATGTTCAGGAACTTCAGCAGAAACTAAACCAACTGCAGAACCGACAGGCAAAAGACCAAATCTCAATCATTGCCTTTTCAGGCGATTTGGACAAAATGCTTGCAGCCATGATTATAGCCACCGGAGCCAGGGCTATGGATACCGAAGTAAAAATGTTCTTTACATTCTGGGCAACTGCCATGTTGCGCGATCCTCAAAAATCGGGTAAAGGCAAGGATTTCATGTCGAAAATGTTTGGTTTTATGATGCCCCGAGGCAGCAAGAAACTCAAACTCTCTAAAATGAATATGTGCGGCATGGGAACTTCAATGCTTAAAGGACTGATGAAGAAAAAACGCGTAGCATCTCTCGAAGAGCTAATTGCAACCGCCGGAGAACTTGGTGTTGAAATTAACGTCTGCGAAATGAGTATGGATCTTATGGGCTTTAAACGCGAGGAAATGATCGATTATCCACACCTTAACTATGTTGGAGTTGGCAGTTACCTTGCCGATGCCGATGAAAGCCGTATCCAACTTTTTATATAACACTTGAACTTTATAAATTAATATATCATGACAACAGAAGAATTAAAAGCAGTAAAGAGCGATAAAGTAGTTGATGCACGTGGTACCGCTTGTCCGGGTCCGCTATTGGCAGCTAAAAAAGCAGTTGCAGACGTACAGGCTGGCCAGATTATGGAAATATTATCGTCCGACGAAGGTACCAAAAGCGATATTCCAAAGTGGTGTAAGAAAATGAACTACGAATATTTTGGTTCTATCGACGAAGACGGTATTTACCGTTTATTCCTAAAAAAATAAGCACTATGGCTACAAATGCGCAGCCTAGGATATTGGTTTTTTCAACCGAAAAAATATCAGACCCTGCCATAGATTTGGCGGGGTTGCTTAAAAAGCACTATCCTTTTACTGTATATACGATCAGTGTGCCTTGTTCGAGCTGCATTAAACCTCGCTGGATAATGCGTGCTTACGAAAAAGGGTTCGATGGCGTATTTATTGCTGCCGACGGTACGGATTGTTCCTATGGCGAATCGTGTGGCGAGAAAACTTCACATATTGTTACGTCAACCCACCAGTTAATGCGCGACAAAGGCCTTAAACCTTCACAACTAAAGATGGCTGCCCTTTGCTCGGTTTGTGCCGAACCATTCGTGAAGCACATCACCAGTTTTATGAAAGAATTGGAGAAATTAAAGTACGAAGCACTGAGTACTAAGTAAAAAGGATTATAGAATACGTTTTTGTCTTTTCTCAGTACTTCGTATTTGATACTTGGTACTTAAAAAATAAATAATGAATACACAATACGACGTACTGGTAGTCGGTGCCGGCATAGCTGGCGAAGAGTCGGCGCTCAAACTTGCCGATATGGGTTTTAGGGTACTTTTAATTGAAAAAGAGCCCTCCATTGGCGGCAAAATGATATTGCTCAGCAAGGTGTTTCCAACTCTTGATTGCGCGGCTTGTATTACCACTCCAAAAGTTTCCGAAACAGCTCGCCATCCAAACATTACATTGCTTACTTTAACTGAAGCCGATAGTATTATAAAGGAAAATAATGGTTCATTTTCGGTAACACTGAAAAAACATCCCCGTTATGTAATTGAAAAAGATTGTACCGGATGCCAGGAGTGCGAAACAGTTTGCCCTTCTATTGTTGATGACCAGTTTCAATTCAATCTGGTAGCCCGTAAGGCTGTTTATATTCCCTTTAACATTGCCAACCCGCGTGTTGCGCTTATCGACATCGAAAACTGCATGTTGTGCGGCTCGTGCGAACAAAAATGTCCGTCCAACGCCATTGACTTTTCTCAAAAAGAAGAAATTATTCAGGTTAAAGTAAATGCGGTTATTGTGGCTACGGGCTTCAATTTGTTCGACCCTACTCTTATACCTCGTTATGGTTTTGGAAAATACAAAAACGTAATTACATCCATGCAAATGGAACGGGAACTCGCTCCTACCCGCCCATTTAACAATATTCTCCGTCCGTCGGATGGAAAGACTCCCGATAAAATAGCCTATATCTTTTGTACCGGATCTCGCGACCAGACTTGCGGCAACGCTATTTGTTCGCAGGTATGCTGCATGTATTCCACCAAGCAGGCCCAGTTACTTATGGGAGCTTTGCCTATGGCCGATATTACTATGTATTACATTAACATCCGGGCATTTGGCAAAGGTTTTAACGAGTTTTACATGCAGGCAAAAGACATGGGTGCCAAATACGTAAAGGGCAAAGTAGCTTCGGTATCCGAAAAAGAAAATGGCAACCTCATCCTTCGTTACGAAGATATTGCCACAGGCAAAGTCACTGAAAGCGAGCACGACCTGGTTGTTTTATCGGTTGGTTTGTTAGCCAATCCAGCCATAACAAGCGTTTTCAAAGACGAAACCTTAGAAATTGACGCTTCAAAATACATCAAACAACCCGAGTTATTGCAAAGTCCGGCCCTTACGTCCATTAAAGGCGTATTTGTTGCCGGAACAGCCACCGCACCTATGGATATTCCCGATACCATTATGTCTGCCGGTGCTGCCGCCGCTGAAACATCCGGATATTTAAAGCAACTATCATGAAGAAAAAAATAGGGGTATATGTCTGCCATTGCGGTGGTAACATTTCCGATTACGTTGATATTGAAAAGGTAAAAGATGCTGTTAAAGACGAGGCTAATGTTTACCTACTAAAAAATACGCTGTTTGCTTGTTCCGATTCGTCTCAGAAAGGAATGGTGGACGATATTAAAACCAGCGAACTCGATGCCATTGTGGTAGCTTCATGCTCTCCCAAACTGCACGTCCCAACTTTCAGGGGAGTGGCTGCCCGTGCAGGCTTGAACCCGTACAATTATGTTCAGGTAAACATCCGCGAGCAAAGTTCCTGGGCTCATTCTGACCAACCAACAGGAGCTACCGAAAAGGCAATCCTTTTGGTAAAAGCTGGCATTGCCCGGGCTGCCGAATCACAGGCCTTAACTCCCATAAAAATACCTACCACTAACGCCACTGCAGTAATCGGCGCAGGTATTGGCGGCATGCGTTCGGCTATTGCTTTGGCCGACATGGGAACTGAAGTATATCTAATTGAAAAAGAAATGTCAGTTGGCGGTCATGTTGCAAATTGGGGAAACCTTTTTACTGCAAACATAAACGGCAATGAACTTGCTGCAAGCCTGCACAACGAAATAAAAAAACGCCCCAATATCAAGCTCTTCACCAATGCTGAACTAACCGAAAAAAAAGGCAGTATCGGAAATTTCGATATTAAAGTAAAATCGGGAAACGAAACACTTCCGCTGCACATTGGAGCATTCGTTGTAAATACAGGCTTCGCCCCTTACGAACCCGTTTCTGGCGAATATCATTTTGGCGAATACGACAATGTAATTACGCTTCCGGAGTTTAAAAAGCTTATCGACACCCCGGCATCTGAATTGGTTTACAAAGGAAAAACTATTAAAAAGATAGCCTACATTTATTGTGTCGGAAGCCGTCAGGATGAAGAAGGCGACAACAAATACTGTTCGCGCTACTGCTGTACAGCCGCAATCCATTCTTCTATTCAGGTAAAAAGTAAGTTCAAAAACATTACCAACCTGCATTTCAACCGTGGAATCCGGACTTATGGCAAACAGGAATTGCATTACGAGGAATCATCGAAAAACGGAGACATTTATCTTCAATTCTCGCTCGATAGTATCCCTCAGATTGAGAAAAAGGGAAACAAAACCATTGTGAAGGTTAAAGATATTCTTACCGCTGGCAAAGAACTGGAAACCGAAGCTGACCTGATTGTTTTGGTAACAGGCATGGTACCTCGTAAAAACGAAAATCTTACAAACCAGTTAAAAATACCTGTTGGACGGGATAATTTCTTTAACGAAATACACATGAAACTGCGCCCTGTCGAAACTGTGATCGACGGAGTATTTATTGCCGGAACCTGTCAGTCGCCCAAAAACATTCTCGAAACGTTAAACTCGTCCATGGCGGCAGCAGCCAAAGCAAACTCAATACTTACCAAAGGTGAAATGTCATTAGAACCTACTTTGGCGATGGTGAATCCCGCGGCTTGTAACTTATGCGATAACTGTTTTGAAGCTTGCCAGTTTGATGCCATTGTGCAAACCGAGTATGAAGGCCGGAAGGTGGCTAAAATTAACGTATCGAACTGCAAAGGCTGTGGTATGTGTACTCCTGTTTGTCCAACCGATGCCATAGACCTTGCCGATTTCACCAATGCACAAATAGAAAGCATGATTGACGCTCTTACTGAATAAAATAATAAACGCTAAGACGGAAAGACGCTAAGAAAATATAGAAATCATCAAAAAATTGCGTCTTCGCAACTTTGCGTTTTAAATTAAACACTATGAATACCAAGACTAGAACAATCAATATCATCAAGGAAACCCGGAAAGTTTCTGCCCACGTTACCGAAGAACGAAAAAAATATGTTAAAATTCGTAAGACGATTCTCGAAACGCTGAAAACGGAAGGCAAAACCATTCCGCAAATTGCGGCAGACACCAACCTGCCCGTGGCTGAAACCACATATTATCTGATGACGCTTCAAAAATTCGGGGAAGTAACCGTAGAAGGCATCGACGATATGGACGAGTATTACATCTACAAATTAAAAAAGTAATGGCAACAATAAATCCGGAATTCGGCAAAGAATTAAAAAAGTACGGTGCATTCGATTATAATGCCTGCTATAACTGTGGTACATGCACAGCCATTTGTTCCTTATCTACCGAAACCGACTCTTTTCCCAGAGAAATGGTACGCCTCAGCACAATTGGCAACGAAGACGATATTAAGGCATCGCTCAAACCATGGCTTTGCTATTATTGCGGCGAATGTTCGTCCAATTGTCCCCGCCAGGCAAGCCCGGGCGAATTAATGATGTCGCTTAGGCGTTGGCTTACCTCGGTTTACGATTGGACAGGTTTGTCGGGCTTATTATACAAATCGTTACCATTAAGTATACTGGCTTTTTTACTCACCGCTGCGGCTGTAATTGGATTCAGTATTCGTGAAAATTTCGATTTAGAACGAATCATGCACGTTGGCCATTATTTCGAAATGATCGCCATAGGTTCCGTGTTTACTGTTATTCTGCTTCCAAATATTATCCGTATGTGGTGGTTTGTGATTGGAAAGCCTAAAATAAAAGTCCCGGCCAAATCCTATTTCAAAGCCTTGGGCGAACTTTTCGTTCACATGTTCACCCAAAAACGCGCTTTGGGCTGTGACAACAACCAGTTCCGATGGTTCGAACATTTTATCCTAGTAATTGGATATCTCACCTTGCTTTTCACCACCGTTTTTCTCGATTGGTTTTCTTCCTCAAACTTGTTTATCATCATTCTTGGATACATCGAAAGCATCATCGTGTTTGGTGTTACCATTGATTTTGTGTCGAGCCGCATAAAAAAGAGCAAAGAAGTAAGCAAACATTCACAACCTTCCGACTGGTTTTTTGTGATTTGGCTACTTTTAATGGGCTTAACAGCTTTCATCGTCCGCCTGTTTATTGACCTCAACATTCTCGAACAAAACAGCTGGATGTACCTGTTTCACTTAATTATATTGGCACAATGGGCCGTTATCATCGTGCCATTCGGAAAATGGACTCACTTTTTGTACCGCTCATTTGCCATGTACATGGCAAAACTAAAGATACAATCATAGCTAATGAGAATCATAACCCTTATCGAAAACCTAGCTAACAGCCCTAAATTGGTGGCTGAGCATGGCTTGTCGCTGTACATCGAAACCGATCCCAAAAAATACTTTTCGATACCGGACAAAGTGGTTTATTTCTTCAAAATGCCGAAGCACTTGGCATCTCCATTGAAGAAATAAACTGCCTTATTCTTTCACACGGGCACTACGACCATACCGGAGGGCTTTATCCATTTCTCGAGAAAAACAGTAGGGCAAAAGTGTATGCCAAGCGAAATATCTTTGTACCTAAATACAGCGGAAAATCCAGATTCATCGGGACTTTATATGATGAAAACCTTCTTAACAACAGACTAATTTATGTTGATGCTGTTACAGAAATAGCCAAAGATATTTTTATAGTGCCCGAAACAAATACTTACCATGCAGTCGACACCAATTTTAAAGGGCTGTACCAAAAAATAGACAACGAATTTGTTTCCGACGAATTCGACGACGAACTATTTTTGACTATAAAGCAAAATGACCAAATTAACATTGTAACAGCATGTTCGCACAGGGGCATCACCAATGTTTGCACTACCGCTGCCGATTACTTTAAACTTCCGGTAGGTCAAATCTTGGGAGGCTTTCACATGAAAAACTGCACCACCGAACAATATGTGCATATAACAAACTATTTTAGGCAGTTGCAACCTCAATCAATTGGCGTTTGTCATTGCACAGGTATTGATAAATATGCAGAAATGCACAACGAATGCGAAGCTCCTGTTTTTTATAATTACACGGGACATGAAATGAAATTCTTTTAAAAATTTTATACCTTTGTTTCGTATTTAGACGAAATACTAAACATGCAAGAAACAAAAGCAAAATATTACACCTATAATCAGGAGAAAGTTGCACGTTTTGCAAAAGCACTTTCTCATCCTGTAAGGATTTTCATACTTGATTACCTTGCAAACAACCTCGATAAATGTTGTTATAGCGGCGATATGGCCGAGGAACTACCGATTGCCCGTTCAACCCTTTCCGAGCATTTAAAAGAACTTAAAAATGCCGGATTAATACAGGGAGAAATCAATCCGCCATACATCAAATATTGTATTAACCGCGAGAATTGGGAGGAAGCTAAACTATTGTTTGCAACCTTTTTTAAACGATAAAAAAATTTAACCATATATTTCGGGAAATGCCGAAATAATAAAACTATAAAACGTATGGATATTAAAATTTTAGGCTCTGGTTGTGCTAAGTGTAAGACACTCGAAAAACTAACCCGGGAAGTTGTAGAACAAAACGGCTTTAATGCCACTATTACCAAAGTTGAAGATATTGTGGATATAATGAAGTACAACATTATGTCAACCCCGGCATTGGTGGTAAACGAAAAAGTAGAAATTAAAGGTCGTATTCCTTCAGCAGACGAAATCAAACAAGTATTGAGTAAATATTAATGTACTAAATTCAAATTCAGTATGAAAAATATCTTAATGTTTAGTTTTGCCCTTGTAATGATGTTGGGCAGTTTGTCATGCAATGCACAGACAAACAAAAAGATAGTTACTAAAAACACAGTTTCTGCTAAAGTTGAAGTTTATTATTTTCATTTTACCCAACGTTGCACAACCTGCCATGCCGTTGAAGATAACGCAAAATTGGCCGTCGAATCATTATATGCCGATAAGGTTAAAAAAGATGAATACACCTTTAAAGGTTTAAACCTCGATGATGCCAGTAGCAAGGAAATTGCTAAAAAATTAGGCGTTGGTGGTCAAACTTTATTGGTTGTTTGCGGTGGTAAAAAAGTTGATATTACCGATAAAGGCTTTATGAACGCTCATAACCCCGATAAGATGAAAGAAGAAATTAAAAAGGCCGTTGACCAGGTTACAAAAGGTTGACCAAATGGAATTTTTAAGAAACATACTCGAAAACTCGCAATATTCATTTGTAACGGCAATGGTGCTGGGGCTGATGACAGCTATCAGCCCTTGCCCTCTGGCCACCAATATCTCTGCCATTGGGTTTATAAGTCGCGACATTGAGAACCGCAAGCGGGTATTTATCAGCGGACTGGTTTACACTTTGGGTCGTGCCATTAGTTATACAGCTTTGGCTGTGATTCTTTTCTTGGGCGCAAGCAAAATGCATATTTCAATGCTGTTTCAAGGTTGGGGCGAAAAACTTATAGGCCCTTTCTTGATTGCAATAGGACTGTTTATGCTCGATGTACTAAAAATCAAATTCCCTGCACTATCTAAGCTTACCGAAAAGATTGGCGAAAATGGTAAAGGAAGTTATTGGAGTTCCCTTTTATTAGGTATGGTGTTTGCCCTGGCGTTTTGCCCTTATAGTGGTGTACTTTACTTTGCAATGCTTATTCCAATAACTATTAGCAGTGCAAGTGGTTTATATCTTCCTGTAGGGTTTGCCATTGCAACGGGTTTGCCTGTTATTCTGTTTGCTTGGTTACTGGCGTATGCTGTGGGCAACGTTGGTAAATTATACAATCACATCAAAACCTTTGAACTTTGGTTCAGGCGAGTAGTTGCTGTATTGTTTATTTTAGTAGGTATTTATTACATTAGTTTGTTTTTTATATAAATTATGAGTCAAGTAGTTTGTTACTGCAAAAATGTAACGAAAGCAGAAATTGAAGAAGCTGTTCAGAATGGAGCTAAATCATTAAGTGATATTCAGAAAATAACTGGTGCATGTACCGGCAACCAGTGTAAGGATTTAAACCCTTCGGGGAAATGTTGCTCAGCCGATATTAAAACAATTTTGAACAAAAGTGATTTGAAAGACAATCATTCATGTTGCTGCTGTAAATAAAAAAATTTGAAAATACGTTTCGGCTTTACCCGAAATATAAAGCATTATAATTATGAACTGGAATAAAAATATAGTAATCCCTTTACTTTTATTGCCCGTATGGTATTTAACATACCACTACTTACAACCCATAACTGACTGGTCTATTGACATAGTACTAGGTTTAGAAAAAGGTACACGCTTTACCGAATCATTGCGGTTTTTCATTTTCGAAATGCCCAAAGTATTAATGTTGCTTGCCCTGATTATCTTTTTCGTGGGTATCATCCGTTCGTATTTTTCGCCCGAACGTACCCGTAAAATTCTCGAAGGCAAATCAACCTTCACTGGCAACATTTTAGCTGCAATGCTTGGCATTGTCACCCCTTTTTGCTCGTGTTCGGCAATTCCATTGTTTTTAGGCTTTGTCGAATCTGGCGTGCCGTTGGGCGTTACTTTCTCTTTTCTAATTGCAGCCCCCATGATTAACGAGGTTGCCGTTATTTTGCTATTCGGAATGTTTGGCTGGAAAGTAGCTCTTATCTATATCCTGACAGGATTAACCATTGCCATTACGGCAGGTTGGGTAATTGGCAAATTAAAACTCGAACATTGGGTACAGGATTGGGTGTATCAAACCAAAATTGGCAACAACGACGAAAGTGAAGAAAAATTAAAACTATCCGACCGTATCCGCTTTGGATACAATGCTGTGAAAGAAATTGTAGGCAAAGTATGGATTTATGTAGCCGTAGGTATTGCCGTTGGTGCCGGGGCGCACGGTTACGTGCCTCAGGATTTCATGGTTTCGCTCATGGGCAAATCAGCATGGTATAGTGTGCCTTTATCGGTTCTTATTGGTGTTCCATTGTACTCCAATGCTGCCGGAATAGTCCCCATTGTTTCGGTTTTAATTGAAAAAGGGGCGTCACTTGGTACTTCTTTAGCTTTTATGATGGCCGTAATTGGGTTGTCGTTACCGGAAATGATTATCCTTAAAAAAGTATTAAAACTCCCATTGATATTAACTTTCATAGGTATAGTAGCTTTTGGGATAATGATAGTAGGATATCTATTCAACTTTATCTTTTAACAAAATGAGAATAGCAAAGAAGCACGAAATGAAAGTTACTTTATCCATAATGGTATTGATTATGACTTTCGTAGTAACATTTGTAAGTGTAATGATAAACTTTGGATTTCACCCTGGTTTTTTAGCTAAATGGATGAAAATGTGGTGGCTTGCCTATATTGTTGCTGTCCCCGTGGTAATGGTAATTATGACTGTAATAAAGAAGACTTTTACAAAATATGTTGTTGATTAACCTTTAAAACTAAACAAATGAAAACAAATGAAAATTCAAAAAGCTGTCTTTGTGGCAATGGCGAATATGTTGTCATAACCTGTTCGGGGGCTTGCGATTTAGGTCAAATATCCGATTTAGTTGCCCGTAAACTCAGAGACAACAAAATCCGCAAAATGAATTGCCTTGCTGCGGTTGCGGCCGATGTAAAACCAACCATTGAAATGTTTAAAGAAGCCAACCTGCTGCTTATTGACGGTTGTGCTGTTGACTGTGGCAAGAAAATTCTCGACAAAGCAGGTATTGAAAACTACAAATACTTGCGTATAACCGACCTTGGTTATGTAAAGGGACAAACACCCGTTACAGATGAAGTGATTACAACTGTTTACGATAAAGTTACTATTGACTATTACAGATGAGTATGTATTAGAATATTCGGCAGAAGGCAAAGCCTTCCGCCGATATGGATTTCTATTGAGGTGTCAGATAAAGTCTTAACTTTTGCATACGCACTTATAAAGTTGAATTTATGAAGTTATCAGAAATATTCTTTCAAGGCTAGTTTATTTTTCGGTTTAAACTATGCCATGCTCCACCATTGTGAACATTTACATAACCATTTGTCTTTAAGATGCTTTTTGCAGAAGCGCTTCGTACACCCGAAGCGCAACACGTAATGATTGGATTATCTTTGTTTCTCAACTTGTTAAGATTCGATCTCAATTTCTCAACCGGAATATTAATTGATCCTTTAATGTGTCCGGTGCTATATTCGCCCTTAGTGCGAACATCTAAAATTATAGCACCCTCTGCAACCAATTGTGCAAAATCTGTTTTTTCTATGCCAAATAAACTTTTGATAATATCGAACATCGTGATTATGATTTTTTCTTGTTAGTACTTAACCTGAATGGTAAATAAAGCGGACAAACACTGATAATGCTTGTTAATATGAATATTGCAGCCAGTACCATCAGGATAATTCCTAAAGTGCCGGATATAACCTGTACGAAAAACAATACTGTAATTACGACTGCAATCAGTATCCTGATTACCTTGTCTATTGTACCTATGTTCTTTTTCATTTTATATTATTTTAATTATTAACTACTTACCTCAATAATTGTTGACAATATTCTAATATTCAGTTTTTATGCATCATCATCTGCATAATGCCCCCCCCGTTTTTTACATTGGTAAAGCCTGATTGTATTAGCATTTGTTGTGCGTAAGATGACCGGGCTCCTGACGCACAATAAACCGTTATGTCTCTGGAAAGCTTTCCCAGTTGGTTTATATGCTCGTGTAATGTATCCAATGGTATGTTTAAAGCTCCGGGATAAGCTCCTCCTTTAAATTCTTGAGGTGTTCTAACATCAATAATCAATGGCTCATTTGATAAAGATGGAGGGTTGATTGTTCGAAGTTTTGCCATCATTGAAGTTAAACCTCCGCCATTTTTTACGTTGGTAAAGCCTATTTGCTTCAGCATATTCTTGGCATAAGCCGAACGCGCTCCTGAAGCACAATATACTATTATGTCTCTCAAAAGATTATTTCCCAACTCACCATATCGTATTGCCAATTCATCTACTGGTATATTTATAGCATCGGGATAGGCTCCTGATTTAAATTCGCCTCGGGAACGTACATCTACAATAATTGGCGCATTTTGGTTTGTTTCTTTTATGGCGGATATCTCTTTCTCTTCAACTTCCTCTTTTGTAATGTTTTTAAGTTGAATGGGGAGTGCTTCAATTTTTACATTTTTAAACCCACGTGTTAGCGCCTGACGCTGCAAGGAAATATAGCCGCCCGAGATATTTGCAACCTGTTTAAACCCGGCACCCATCAAAATACGTAATGCCTGATGGCCCTTTTTACCCGTTTCGTCATATACAATTAGTAGTCTGTCAGAAGGGATTGCTTCGGTTTGTTGGGAAAGCAGTTCCAAAGGCAGGTGTGTGGCTCCATGTATATGGTTTTTATCGAATGCGAAGAAATCTCTTACATCAATAAACAAAGGATTTTTACCGTCGATGAAAGCGTCGAGCTCTGAAACTGTTATTGAAGAACTGAACCCTGACATTTTGTTTTCGGCAGTATATGCAGCCATGTTTAAAGCGTCGTTAGCTGTGCCTATTGGTGGAGAGTATGCAAAATCAATGTCTGCAAGGTCCTGAATGGTTAATTTAGAGGCAGTGGCGGTGGCAATTACGTCTAAACGTTTGTCGGCTCCTTTGTATCCTGCTGTTTGTCCGCCTAAAATTACACCGGTGTTGCGGTCGTACACCAGCATTACAGTTACCATTTCGGCATTAGGATAGTAGGATGTATGATGTTCTTTATGCACTACAACTGAATCGGCATCGATTCCTGCCGCCCGAGCTTGTTTTAGTGACAATCCTGTAGTGCCTGCCACGGCATCGAATACGCGAACTACGGATGTGCCAAGGGCTCCTTTGTAAGCATGGAAGCCTCCCAATGCGTTTTCGGCAGCAATACGCCCCTGACGATTTGCCGGACCGGCAAGCGGTATACGTACTTTTTTACCATTTACACGATGCTCCACTTCAATCATATCGCCGGCTGCATAAATATCTGGATCACTGGTTTGTAACTGCGTATTTACCAATAAACCGCCAGCCTCGCCTAATTCAAGGCCTGTTTCTTTGGCTAATTGCAAAGTAGGACGTACACCTATTGATAACAGTACCATATCGGCATCGAGCATTAAACCATTATCGAGTTTAACTTTATTAGGGGTAATCTCGCTCACCCCAACATTTGTATGAATTTTAACACCATACGAAAGTAATTCGCGCTCAATAAAACCGGCAGTTTCGGCTTCCATAATACTCATTACATGGGGCATCATTTCTACCACATGCACGTTTAGTCCACGCTTAACCAATGCTTCGACCATTTCCAGACCGATAAAACCTCCACCAACCACCACAGCATTCTTGGGGGCCTTTTCGTTGAGATGACGGGTAATTTTATCCATGTCTTCCAACGTCCACAACGTAAAAACGTGCTCGTGATTTGTCCCTGCAAGGGTTGGGGTAACGGGGCGACCGCCTTGGGCAAGAACCAATTTTGTATATTCGAATGTTCTCATCTCTCCACTACGGGTATCAACCGTTTTTATGGTATGGGCAACCCTGTCTATGGAAGAAACGAGTGTATGTGTGTATACATCAACATCGTACTGATCTTTAAAGCTCTCGGGACTTTGTAAAATTAACTTGGAGCGGCTTTTAATATCTCCTCCTATGTAATATGGCAACCCGCAGTTAGCAAAGGAGATATCCGGGCCAGCTTCGATCATTATAATTTGTGCTGAGGCTGAAATACGACGTACTTTTGCTGCTGCAGTTGCACCTGCTGCAACACCGCCTATGATGATGATTTTCTCCATAATTATATCCGTTTTATTTGTTATATATCTTTACATTAGCGCATTACCTGATTAATAAAAAGTCATGTATTGCTTTCTTTAACGATTCTTTTGGAATTACTCCCATAGTCGCTTGAGGCTTGCCATTTTGAGGAATAAAGAGTATGGTTGGCAGGCTTTGAATACCAAGGTTAGCTGATAATTGTTGTTCTATATCGGTATTTACTTTATAAACAATTAATTTACCAGCGTATTCTTTAGCGATTTCTTCCAAACGCGGAGACATCATACGGCATGGGCCACACCAATCGGCATAGAAATCAATAATAGCAGGTTTGTTTCCCAAATATTTCCATTGTTTATTAACCTCGTAATTAAACACTACTTTTTTGAACTGATCGTTGGTCAAATGAACGACTGTACCTGCAATTTGTTTCTGTTTCTGTCCAAAGCTTTCAGTAATAATGGTCAACAAAAACAGGGTATAAAATATTGTCTTCTTCATATAAAATAGTTTTTTAAAATTAAGTTTCAAAAGACACACTTGATGAACTTTTGTTATTTACAATTTCCACCACAAGGGCCGCTTACAATAAAAAAACCAAACAAACCTCCGGTTATAATAGAGCCCCAGGCACTACCGGTTATCGGACAAGTACCCGATTTACAGCCTACAAAATAGAAGTATAAATAGCCGGAAACTCCACCTATGATAATGGCTATAAATGGTTTCCAGAAATACCAGGATGTAAAGAATTCTTTTACATTTTTAGGTTTTTCTTTTATTTCACAATTGTTATCCATGATAAGATATTTTAAGGGATTAAGTTTTTAAAAGACGAAGATTGGATTACTAAATTTTGACATTTTTAGTTTTTGGATACTACGGCTTTCATGGGGCAAAACTTTTTGCATTTGCCACATTCAATGCATTTTTCTTCGTCTATGACGGGCAGTCCATAACCGTCCTGCGAGATTGCTCCAACCGGACAAATATTTACGATTGGACAGCGGTGATTTTGTGGGCATGACAAAGGGCTAATTGTAAGTGCCATACTAATTATTAAATATTGATTAATACGTTCATTAATTGGGGTTTGGAATGTACTCCGGCTTGTTTGTATTTTACTTCACCATTTTTAAACACCATGAGCGTAGGAACACTTTGAATGTGGAATCGACTTGCCAGTTCGTTGTTTTGGTCCACATCAATCTTTATCACCCTTACCCGTTCGCCAAGTTCGTTGGCAACTTCTTTTAAAATGGGCGATTGCACTTTGCACGGTCCGCACCATAAAGCATGGAAATCCACGATTACAGGCCGGGTATCGTTAATTATCGAATCAAAATTTGCTTTCATATATTATGCTTTTTGAATTTGTTGTAACAAAAAATCTTTTGATTTTACGCCCACAAAACGGTTTACTTCAACGCCGTTTTTGAACAGTATTAATGTTGGTATGCCGCGTACTTTGAATTTTTGTGCAATGGATTGATATTGTTCAACATTAACCTTGCCAACGTGTAAGTTGCCCGATAATTCATTAGCAACTTCATTTAATACCGGAGCCATCATGCGGCAAGGAGCGCACCAACTTGCCCAAAAATCAACCAATACGACTTTATTTTTTGTCTGATGTTGAAAATTTTGATCGGTAAGTGTTAAGATTTTATCGTGGTCGTCTACCAATGGAATGTTTTTCATTTTAGATTTAGCGGTGTAAAGAAACATGCCGAAAGCCACGATTAAAAGGCCGATGATTATCATTGTTGTTTGCATTTTTATGAAGAGTTTAAGCGGTTACTGTTGAAGAAAATTCCTTGTCTAAAATGGTTTTAACCTGTTCCATGGTTTGAATACTTATTGTGGCTTTTACCACTTTACCACTTTTGTAATAAATGGTGAACGGGATACCCATAAAGCCTTGTACCTCGGGGAGGTTGCGAATCACATACGATTCGGGGTTGTCGAATTCCATATCGTAAAACTTTACGTGTTGGTATTTGTCTTCCAATATTTCGGCGATACTGTAAACCGGAATGCACATTGGTCCCATGCGGCCACATATAACCATAACGTTCTCGTTTTCACTGATTATTTTAGCATGGTCAGCGGCTGTTTCGATGTGCTTTAAATTAGTGTATAACATGGCTGTTTTGTTTTAAATGGTTATGATACAAAGGTACTTTGCAAAGCACAATGAATAAATGCTTTTGAGGTTTAGCACAACAACCCCTGAATAGAATTAGGACAAGTTTTTTATTGATGTGAATCTGATGTTAAAGGGGGTATTAAGCGATTAAGAAATGAATGTTATGGTGTATTGCATTTATTAATAGAATGCTGTAAGGTGTGTTGGTGCATGAAGTTGGTTATTGTATCCGTTGACTTTGAGTCTCGGGCAGTGAATACAAAAAATTTAATTCGCATTATTACGTATTTTTGAGGAAATAAAAGAAAGATGAAATCCATACTCGAAACAGACAATGAGTTTATATGTGATATTCAGGCACCATGTTTTCAGATGCTTTCGCCTGAAGAAGCTGAGCTGGTAAGGGCCAGCAAAACACAGGTGCTTTTTCGTAAAGGTGATAACCTTACCAAACAAGGCGCATTTGCATCGTATGTGTTGTTTATTATCACGGGGTTAGCTAAACAGTATGTTGAGGGAGATAGTTCAAAAAACTTTAATCTGCGTATTGTTAAACCTGGTGAATTTGTGGGTCTTTCGGCTGTTTTTACAAAAAATACGTTTAACTATTCGTCGGTTGCGTTAACAGACTGCCAGGTATTTCTGGTAGAAAAGGATGCCATTGCCAATGTAGTGAAGCAGAACGGCATGTTTGGTTTTAACATCATAAAACGCTATTGTGAACAAAATGCAAACCTATTCGATACGCTTCGAATGGTTTTGTATAAGCAGATGAATGGCCGAATGGCCGATACCTTGTTGTACATAGACGGTTTAAAAAGTGAAAATGTTGATATTTTCCAACTCCTTTCGCGCAAAGATATTGCCGACTTCGCAGGAGTTTCAACCGAGAGTGCTGTTAAATTGCTGAAAAGCTTTGAAAAAGACGGATTAATCGAGTTAAATGAAAAAGACATTTTGGTTGTTAACCATAATGCTTTGCAAGAAATAAGCAAGAGGGGGTAAAGCTGTTACAACCGTATTTTGTAAAGGATAGCTATAGTGTAACAGATTTTCCTTCGTTCAAATATCTCTATTTTTGGTCGCATCATTACTTGTTCCATTGCATTTAACTATATCAACAATTCATCCCGGAGTGGTCAATAATTGACCGCTCCGTTTTTTGTAAATTCCAAATTCATTTGCTATCCTGACTCATCCCATTATTGCACTGTCATAGTCTGTTGGTCTTTATAAATGTTCCTTGTTCTAGTTCATCGAATGCAGTTTGTAGTTCCTCCCGGGTATTCATCACAATTGGGCCACCCCAGGCTATTGGCTCGTTAATGGGCATTCCAGAGACAAACATGAACCTCAAATTTTCATTTGCTACCACGGTAAGGTTAACTGCGTCCTTAAATAGAATTAATTGTCTTCTTTTTACAATACTTCCTTCAAAATAACCTTCCCCTTCAACCAGATAACAAAATGTTGTATACTCTTTTTTTAAATCAAACGTTATCGTCTTTCCTTTATCCATTGATACATCAAAATACTCCACATCAACATTCAAGTCTTTAACCGGACCTTTTTTATTATCATAAGTACCGGAAATGATCTTGATCTCCACGCCATCCTTCTTTATTATTTGAATCTCCTGACTCGTAATTCCCCGATACTTAGGAGGTGTCATTTTATTTTTTGATGACAAGTTGACCCATAATTGGATCCCTTGCATCATACCTTCCTGCAACGGAGGCATCTCCTGGTGAAGAATACCACTTCCGGCTGTCATCCATTGTACGTCGCCTGTGCCAATTGTTCCTTTGTTTCCAATGCTGTCCTCGTGTTCAACCTTTCCTTCCAGCATATAGGTTACTGTTTCTATACCTCTATGTGGATGCCAGGGAAATCCGCGTATATAATCTTCCGGCCTGTCTGATCCAAAATTATCCAAAAGCAGGAACGGATCTGTGAGCTTAGCATTATCATTTGCAAAGACTCTGAACAACTTAACACCTGCTCCATCAGTAGTTGACTGTCCAGTCAAAATCATTTTTTCCATATCCGACTTTAATTTTATTAGTGCATATTTTCTGATTTGACGGTCATTCCTTTATTTGGTATACTTGATAATTTCTACCGGGCAACCTTCGGCTGCTTCTTTTATTTGTTCTTCATAATCAGAATAGTTCACACCTTCAATTACGGTTGCAAGGTCTTCGAGCTTAAAAACCGAAGGACAAGTATCTTCGCATAAACCACATGCGGTGCAACCTTCTTCTATCCAAACTTTTTTTATAGACATGACTTTTGTTTTTAGTAATTCATTTTATTTTCTTAGTGTAAATTACTACTTATTTTCATCATTTCCTCATTCTCTAATCTGCTTTTTGTGAATAATTTGACCAAGAGTTCGCTCAATTATCGTTTAAATTTCTACCCCAGTATAACCTCTTAATGTTTTTTTATCGATTCCATTTCATCTATCGCTATTGCTGCATGAGCATAAGCCGCTCCCGCCCTCATTTCCGAAGCTACCCAAATGGCTTCCATAATTTCTTCTTTACTGGCTCCTTTTCTCATAGCCAATTTAGTATGACTGCGTATGCAATAAGGACATTGGGTTACATGTGCTACGGCTACTGCAATAAGCTGTTTTGCTTTTTCAGAAAGCGCCCCATCTTTAAAAACTGCTTTTCCAAAATTGTGGAAAGCCTCTGACATTTCAGGTGCCAGGGACTCTCTTTCGTCATAAATTTCTTTTGTTGTTTCGGGATAAAGTTGATCACCTTTCATAATATATTATTTTAGTTGTTGAAAAAATATGATTCGAACAAATAGAGGTTAGCTGCTAAACAATTCTTTGATTACTAGAGCTTCATTGTGATCTTCGTCTCTTGCACCATAAACTAATGTTACCATTCCCTTTTTCAGCTGTTCTTTCAAAAGTAAGCCCGGCTCTTTGTTGTTTTTGAGTTCCTGGCAATATCGTTTTTTGAATTCATCCCACTTAGCGGGGTCATGACCAAACCATTTTCGGAGTTCCGTACTAGGGGCAATATCCTTTAGCCATAAATCAACGCTTGCTTTTTCTTTTGTCAAGCCCCGGGGCCAGAGTCGGTCGACGAGAATACGCACGCCGTCATCTTTATCCGGCTTATCATATACTCTTTTTATTTTCATTATTTTAGGTTAAGTTTCTTTGCTGAATCTAAAATCTCAGTCATATACTCAACTAAAATGTTCCTTTAGTAATTACATTTTCATTAACATTCAAACCAGCCAATTGTTTTATTCGATTTTTGCATATCGAAGTGAGTACATCCGTAACTAAAAGTGGCAATACGTCGGCAACAATAAATATATTACCTTACTAAGGCTATTAAAACTATGACATTTAAATAACATAATTTTTCAAAACACAAATAGTCATTTAATTGTTTAGATATCAGTATCTCATTTATTGATGAATATATAAAAATAATAATAAAACAAACTCAACAACTATTGCTATGTCAACTTGCCGTCCTTTTTTTTCGGTGATAATTACGACATTCAACAGGGCCAATCTTATAACAAGAGCTATCAATTCGTTAATTGCTCAAATTGAAACGGATTGGGAAGCAATTATTGTGGATGACGAAAGTACGGATAATACCTGCCTACACCTATTACCCTACCTCTCGCTATATCCTAAAATTAAATATGTAAGGCAAAAACATTTAGGTGTAGCCCTTTCAAAAAATACCGGAATATTTTCAGCCCAAGGCCGGTTTATTACCTTTTTAGACTCTGATGATGAATATTATCCTTCACATCTGCTTTTAAGAAAAGAAATTTTTATACAGAATCCTTCGGTTAAATTTCTTTATGGAGGAGTAAAAATTATAGGAAATCAATATGTACCAGACAGGTTTAATTACAATAAAAAAATTAAACTCAGCAAATGTGCTATAGGGGCAGCTTTTTTTATCGACAGACGTACTGCGATATCGCTCAATGGATTTAATGATATTTCGCTTGGCACTGATGCTGATTTATTTGATAGGGCACAGATTGCAGGCATTCCGATGATGAAGGTTAATAAAGCAACTTATATCTATCATCATGAAGTTGAAAATTCCATCACAAACGGGATAAAGCTTAAATTCCAGAGAACTTAACGTAAAAGTTGGGGCTTTGTCCAGATTTTTCTTTGGGGGATACTCTCAAATAAAACGAACCGGAGGCCGACAGTTGTTATTTCCTGTCTGCACTCCGGCTGGTCAACTAAACTAAATAAACAATCTTATATAGGACTTCTATGGTCAAATAGTTTCGGACGATTATTGAATTTGCAGGTTGAGCGTTGTTAAATCTTCATTTCTGGAGCTGCTGCCTACCATTAATTGATAATCACCTTTATGAACACTAACGGAATAGGTTTCAGGGTTCCACCATTCAAGATTATCATCTGTTAACTCAAAAGAAACATTTGCAGTTTCTCCGGCAGGAATGTTAATTCGTTTGAAAGCCCGTAAAGTCTTGTCGGGGCCATTGTCGTCATTAATTTTTTTGAGGTAAACCTGAACAACCTCTTCGCCATTGCATTTGCCGGCATTTGTAACCGGAACTGTTAAGGTTACGGCATCTCCAGTTTTAATTTGTTGCTTGCTCAATGATGGTTTACCATATTTAAACGTTGTATAGCTTAATCCATAACCAAAAGGGAAAAGAGGCTTTTCCTTCATGTAACGATAAGTATGTCCTTTCATATTATAATCCTCAAAGTCGGGCAATTGATCTGCATTTTTATAGAAAGTTACCGGCAATCGTCCTGACGGATTGTAATTTCCCAACAAGACATCGGCAACGGCTGTTCCTCCAGCTTCGCCCGGATACCATGCCTGTAAAATGGCATCGCACAGCTTGCTCTCGGGCACCAAACCTATGGCCGACCCGGAATAATTAACCAATATAACTTTCTTTCCGGCAGCTTTCAATGCTGCAACAAAATCCCGCTGTATCTGAGGAAGTTCAATGGAGGTACGGTCGCCTCCTTTAAAACCGGGAGCAAAAACATTAGCTTCTTCACGTTCAAGGCTCGCAGATATTCCTCCGGCAAAAATGATCACATCGGCATTCTTCACTTTCTCAATAGTTTTTGAGAAATCATTTTTTACCGTACGTTGTATATCAAACCGAAAACCATCAGATTCTTTTCCTCGCACTAATTCAACCTCTACATCATAAGGTTTTCCCGCTTTTACTTCCAAACTTAACACCCGCAACGATTTGGTGATGCTGTCCGGTTTCGATTCTTTTCCATCAATAACGATTCTCACTTTACTTTGAGTGGTAAAAACGAACTGAACCGGGCCAATTAAGGCAGGGGTGAATGTTGTATGATATTTTACAGAAAAATTCGTCAGATTTACACCATCAGCAAAAGCGGTTGCTTTATTGACCTTAACGGCAGACTCCACCTGAGTTTCAACAACCGGCTGGCCTTTCATTTCAATATTATTCCAATAGCTCACCGAAAAACCTTTTTCGCCTTTATCGTGGCATTGATCGAATAGACTTTGAGCCTTGTCAGTCAAACCACAGGCCTCATCGTAAATAATTTTGGCATCTGGTAATTGCAAGCGCATCGCTTCAAGCAGAGTAATTGTACGTTTGGGCGTTCCATTATAATTTCCCCATTGCATTACCGAATCGTTGGCGTTAGGCCCCAATATTGCAATACTACTTTTGTGGTTAAGCGGAAGAATGCCATTATTCTGAAGCAGAACCATGGACTTTTGGGCCATCTGTAATGCTAACTGATGATGCTTATAACCGTTAACTAATGTGTCCGGAAGTTTATCCCAGGGAGATGCTCCATCCATTTCGCCCAACTCAAAACGGGCTTTCATCAACCTTTTTACAGAAGTATTGATTCTGTCTTCACTAATTAGGCCTTGGTGTACGGCCTCCGGAATTGATTTGTAAGAACCTCCGCATTCCAGATCGGTACCATTTAATACGGCTGCGGAAGAGGCTTGTGCTGCATTGGCGTGCGTTTGGTGTGCTCCCGGATTGTAGAAATCATTAATTGCCCCACAGTCCGACAAAACAATTCCTTTATATCCCCATTCATTACGTAAAATTTGAACGAGCAAACGGTTACTTCCACAGCAGGGCTCCCCCTCAAAGCTGTTATAAGCACACATCACTTCTTTAACATTCCCTTTTTGAACAGCCGCTTTAAAAGCTGGCAGGTAGGTTTCCCTTAAATCTCTGGGTGAAATATTTTCGGCATTAAACTTGTGGCGGCTCCATTCGGGCCCGGAATGAACCGCAAAATGTTTAGCACAGGCATGCAGTTTGTCAATTTTCTCTTCACCATTACCTTGCAAACCGGTTATTACAGCCACTCCCATTTTACCGGTAAGATAAGGGTCTTCACCATACGTCTCCTGCCCCCTTCCCCAACGTGGATCGCGAAAAATATTGATATTGGGCGTCCACATACTAAGTCCCTGATAGCGGTTATACTCGCCCTTTTCTGATGCCTGACGGTGTTTTATACGAGCCTCATCGGACACTGCAGTAAATACTTTATTTAACAACGAATCGTCAAAAGATGCCGCCATACCTACAGCCTGCGGAAATACCGTAGCTGTGCCATTGCGTGCCACGCCATGAAGCGCCTCGTTCCACCACTCATACTTTTTAATTTCTAAACGGGGTATTGCTTTTGAATCATTCATCATCAAAGACACCTTTTCTTCCAAAGTGAGACGATTGACCAAATCATTGGCCCTATCTTCCGCAGAAAGTGCTTTATTCTGATAAGGCAACTGAGCTATTAAATTTATTGATAGACAAGCATAAATGCTTATTGTAAAAATTCTTTTTCTCATTTTGTAATTGAGTGTAATTATTAGATACTTAATCTCGATTCTCTTTCTTTTTGAAATTGCGTTCGAATATCATATGTCTTTCTGCACAAAAGTATCCTGAGGCTATAACCATGATGTGGAATAAATGACAGAATAGGTGGAAAAACTGAGAATCCGAAGCGTTTTTACAACTTTTCGGATGCATGAAACATTGTTTATGACCCATACACCCGAAAAGTTTCTAATATTAAGAATCTACGGGCTACTCTAAATCAATCAACGTCGGCATAGCCAGCCATCTCTGTACCTTTAGGAGTCTGCGAGAATACTCCAATTTTAGCTCCAACCCAAAGGCCTTCACGTGTTGTAAAATCCCAGAACATATAAGCTGGTTATCAATCCTTTTATAAATAATTACCTTTTCACCCCCAAAGTATTATTTATTGCTGCGATACACAAATTTACAGAATCGACAGGTATGGCACCATTATCAAGGATATTAAATTCTGGGAATCGAGCGGCTAGAGATAGAACCCTCAGAGGTTCTATTTTTAAAATGACTTCGTTAAAAGGTAAAAATTGGCACATAAAAAGAGTCCGGACAGACTTGCCCGGACTCTTCCGTCTATTCAAATATTAAAAATGATTACCACCATCTTGGATCGCCAACGATACCCTTACCAGGGAAATCAATACCTGTCTTTAGCGTAAAAACTCCGTTGGTAGGATCTGTAAAGAAATTGGCACTTGTATAACTAACCACCTTTAAATTGGTGAAAGTTGTACCTGTACCGGTATTAATTTGCAAATCGGAAGTTCTGTAACTAGAACTAAAGTCATAGGTAGTAAAGCCTGAATAATTGGCATAAAATGACTTTAATTGTATGGTACTATTAGGCCCGGAAAATATACATTTATCAATTGTAACAGCTGACACCGCAGGCACAGTGGTAAACTTGATCAGTTGTGCCAGCGATTTGGTGTTATTATAGAATGTGCAATTCGCAATTGTTAAATTCGGGATGCTATTGGTAAGCCCAATAAAGGAACCATTTTCGATTAAAGTAGAATTTGTAATCTTTAATGCCGAAGTAATATTACAATATGCAGTAGTACTTACAACACTATAATCCTGTATGTTCTTAATAATACAATTATTAAACAATATTTTGTTTACATTAATTGCTATTCCGGCAGCTCCTTTATCAGCAAATACACCTCTAAAAGTTGAAACTGTACATCCTTCAAAATCAATACCATCATTGATAGAAATTGAGGTTGCCTGGCGGAACATGTAACCTGCAGTAGTCCCTACCAAATTTACGTTCTCAAACAAGAAACCATCCAATGAAGCAATACTGGCAAGATTTACCCCTGATGTATTAACAATAGTATTACTACCTGCAGGAGCCGTTAATGTCAAACTAACTAAACCTGCCGGGATGTTAATCGTTCCAAGATTATAGGTAGCCCCGGCTGTCAGAGTAAACGTAACTCTAGTGTGGCCCTGACTTACCAAAGTACTTAAAACCGTACTTATATTGTCAGTTGTACCAAGAGGATACATATAACTATTTGCTGTGCCTAACGTTTTAAAGGTTACCGAACCTCGTATCCAGCGTTTCTTTCCATCATAATAACTAAGTTTGGCAGTATAATAAGTTCCAGGAGCCAAACCTGTAATAATTTTAGACGCACCAGATTTTTCCGAAGCTACAATCTTAACATCTGCCAAATTTTGAAGAGAATTATCAGCATCTTTTGTAACAAACAAAGAGTCTACCCTATCAGTATAATTCCAATTCACCGTAGCTCCACCGGCAGTAATATTGGTAACGGCGTTTACCGTTTTAAAAATATTTTCTTTAGCCGTTTTAAAGGTAAGCAGGGAGTACTTTGAGGTTAAAGTACTATCGGCATTAACAGCTATCATCCGAACCGAATATCGCGCATCTGCATTCAGATTAGTGAATAGCAAATGATATATCACCTGAGGTGCATTGGTTGAAGATGAAAAAGCTTTTACAGTATCGGCCAGTACAACCTTACGCTGTATTATATTCCCAAATTGTAACGAATCGTCGCTAAGTTCAAGTATATATTTTTTAGCAGCTATCACTTTATTATAAGCAATCTCTACAGTGTCTGTTCCCACTTTATAGGTTGTAAAACTTAATGACCGGAAAAGACTACTATAACTCATATCTGCATCCCATCCAGGTTCGCCATTCTTGCAGGACCCCATTCCTATTATCAGAAGTATTAAGAATAATGCTCCCGATAAGTATTTGTTTATATTGTAATTTCTCATAATATCCAATTGTTTAATATTTTAAGTTTTCTAAACAAATTAATAACCATACGAGTTAACCAATGTTCCGCGCGTTGAAATAGTTATTGTATTAGATAAAACATAGGGATATCGATAGTTGCAAACCCCATTTCCTAATGATTTTGCACCAAGAGTAGCGCTAACAGAGGTAATGGTTGCGGGGTCACTTAACCGCTGAACAATAGGTCCCCATTGGTCGCCTCCATATATTGCATTTAACCCGGAACATGCCTGAACAATACTTACAACATTCCCCGCTAGCTTAGAACCGCCAAACGCGCCGCTCAACCAGGTAGTAGACTGGGGATTAGTTGTTGCCAATTGGGTAGAATTGTACCAATTGATTGTTGAGCGATCAATCGTATTTGTTCCGGATTTATATTGATAATAAATGGTCGTTGGAAGTGTACCTGCCGGATATATTTTATCGAAAATAGGCACATCCCGTTGTCCATCCATTAACAGACACATGCCCAATTTGGCATCTTCCAGCTTTTTGCTTAATAACCCCCAACGAATAAGGTCGAACTTACGGATACATTCACCGCCAAATTCCCAAGCCCGCTCATTAACAATGGCATTAAAGAAATTGGCATCGTACTTAGTAACTTTAGAAGCATCGGTAGGGAAAGCCCTTTTTCTTACCATTTCAAAGGCAGTCCGTGCACTCATTTTTGCTGTAGCATCCACAGCATCCGGACCATTTAGCTCATTTTCGGCTTCGGCAAACATTAACAAGATATCCGAATAACGCATCATAATCCAATTTATACCAGTTCCAACACGACTATTAGTCGACGCTTTAACTAGAGCCAAATACCCTGAAGTCATCCATGGAAATCTCCATTTTCCAAAGCCCCAACTACCTAAAGCTGAATTGAACGCTTCTCCTTCGGTGAAACCGCCGCCGCCTTTATAACCAGTCCCGGCAGTATAGCTAATATTTATAAGCGTTACATCCTTACGGGCATCCGAAGGGTCGAAGGAATAGAAATAATAATAATCCGTTTGCAAATAGGAAGATCCGCCTAACCCTCGTGCACTATTTGTATAACTTGTTCCTGCATCGAGGCTCTCTCCTATCAAATTGCCAATATCACCATTCTGTCCCATACCGGTAGCCACCTCGTACAAATTTTCATTAGCCGTATTTAACGCCAAAGAATTAACTGTTTTCCAAAGGTTTTCATACCCATCTAATTGATGAGGATTTTTTTGATCACCAATAATCTCGGCACATTGTTGAGCAGCAATAGCATAATAGTCTTTATAATTCTTTACACGACCAACGAAATACCCATTCATTTCAGCTATGTCTGTATTATGAATCAACGATTCCTTTTGGTACGGAAAAATATTACCATCCCTAAGCGACCAGCCACCGGCAAACAAGGCTATACGGGCCAACAATCCTTTGGCAAAGCCCTTATTCATCCGTTCTGCAGTGAACTTCACGTTTCCAACGGTTTGATTCATCCATGGGAGATAAATTTGAGCTTCGAACAGGTCATTAATGATATTTTTGTAAATCGTATCCCTATCACATTTAGAACTATATATATTGGATTCATTAGTGACTGATTTTCTATAAGGTACGTCGCCCCAATATTTAACCAGATCAAAATATCCCAGTGCCCGTAAAGTCAATGCTTCACCCAGATAAGCTTTCATTAATGAGCTGTCCGCAGTTTTCAACAGAGGCGATTGCCGTATTCCATCAACCGCAGCAGAAGCCATTTCTATCATCCGGTAGAGGTTACTCCAAGCACCGGAAAAATCGGTACTGGCAGTGGAATAATAATTAGTATAGGCAGGCGCACCTGTTCCTGTAGAGGCAAAATACGAATAGTTATAATGCTCAATATCAGAAGCACTTGTACCATAAAGAGGGAAGTTACCTCCATAAAGATTCGAATTGGTAAGAATGGAATACATCCCTTGCATAGCAGCCTCAGTAAAAAACGTCGATTTGAACGTATTTTCTGTTGATTGCTGAGATGGAGATGCTGTGTCTAAGAAATCTTTACAAGAAGTAAAGAACAGCACCGAAGCAATTATATAATATCCTATTTTTTTCATCTGTTAATAATTTAATTTATCCAAAAATTCTATTTAAAAGTACACTAACAGTTGTCTAACATTTAGTTTCCAACTATCATCATACTTTAACCCAATAGTTAAAACGTTACATTAACTCCTAACACCATACTACGCGATTTTGGATAGGCGGAATTGTCCAATCCCGGGGTTAACGTATTTCCACTTCCGGTACTAACTTCCGGATCCTGGCCGCTGTACTTAGTGAAACATAATAAGTTATAAAACGAAGCGTACATTCTTAAGGTTCTAATCATAAATCTTTTGGAGAGATTCTCAGGTAAGGTATACCCAAGTGTCAGACTCTGTAAACGTAAAAAAGAGCCATCTTCTACTTCCCATGAAATTGGTGCTAAATAATTAATAAGCGGATTCCAAAGGGTTGCATTCTGGTTAAGAGCCTTTAGCTTCACCGGATCTGCATAAGTACCATACATAATATTGTAACCGGTTTGTGGATCAATGGTTGTAAAACGATGTGCAAGATCGAATCTGGAAGTTATATTTTGATTCTTTTTTGAACCTACATAGGTATTGTATGAAAACTTGCTTACGTTGTAAACATCGTTACCATAACTCCAGTTGAACAACGCAGACAGGTCGAAACCTTTCCACCTTGCATTAAGACCAAAGCCCCCGGTATGTTTTGGTTGAGCATTCCCGATAACGGTTTTATCCAAATCTGTAACTACGCCATCACCATCCAGGTCTTTCAGTTTCAGGAAGCCAGGTCCAAAATAACCGTTTCCGCCTGAGCCGTAGAACAATTCCTGATCACTTGTTTTCCCTTTATAAAGAATCCACTTAGCATCATTTTTACTATAGTAGAAATCATCAAAACTATAAACACCATCAAATACATAACCATACATTTGACCAACGGGCCTTCCTTCTCCCACAACATAATCAGAGGGAGATACACTATATGGCGCTCCCGAAGAAGTCAATTGATACGTCTTATTATCAATATACTTATCAATCATATTTCTGTTAAATGAAATATTAAAATTTCCTGTTAACAAAAATTTGGAAGTATTAATAAGATTGGCATTTAATGAAATTTCAACCCCCTTATTGGAAGTTTTACCTATGTTTTGATATTGATTAGAACTACCGCTACTATAAGGAAGAGCCATCAACAATATCAGGTTCTCATTAGTTTCGTTATAAATATCAACGGTTCCATTGATCCGATCTTTAAATAAGCCAAAATCAAACCCTAAGTTCCGTGAGGTTTTAGATTCCCACCTTAACTTATCATTAAAAAAGGTTGTGCTGGTTTTAAGAGCACTGGATGCAGAGCCTCCCGGATAATACATAGATGCAGCCTGCGATTCAAACGACCAGTCCTGACGCCAGTACGAACCTACACGGGCATTACCAACCTGTCCGTAACTTAATCGCATTTTTAGGTTCGACACTACATTCGAGAGAACTGAGCTATTCTTATAAAAGGGCTCCTCCGAAACTCTCCAGGCAACAGCTCCACCAGGGAAAAAGCCCCACCGATTACCCGGTGCAAAAACATTTTTTCCATCTTCACGAGCTGTTAAGGTTATTAAATAGCGGTCTAATAACGAAAAATTTAAACGCCCAAAATACGAAGATGTCCTCGTTGGTTCGGATATTTTGGTATAAATAGGGTTAGGCGTACCGTAATTCCACATAGCCAAAATCTGATCTGCCGTCATAGAATTTGGATAAAACTTCGACTCTAAGACAGTCTGATTATCCTGAGTATGGGTCATTTCCTGTCCCACAATCAAATCCATGCGGTTTTTTGTATTAAAGTTAAGAGCCAGGGCTAACGTGTTTTGAAAACTCCAGGCTTCTCCATCCACAGTAGTTCTGTCGGCAACAGGAAGTCCTCCATTTGATGTGGCTTTACCGGTATTTTGAGTCCATATTTCATCCGTTTTGTTCCGGTTAAACGTGTAGCTGCCTTGTCCACGATACGTCAATTGGGGTAAAATTTTCCATGATAATCCGGCATTATATGTATTTTGTAATTGAATTTGATTTTTATAATCATTTAAAATACTGGCAACCGGATTGGACAGAGAACCTAATGCTTCCAGGGTAATGTCGTTATTTTCATCTGAAAGTAAAACAGATTCCAAATTATTCAAGCTTCTGGCAGAGGGGTAACGAAGGCAGTTCGTAAGCAAACTTCCACTTGTTACGCTGGGACCTAAAATCCGGGTATATGCAAAGCGGTTAGTAAAATCTACGGATAAATCTTTGCTGATATTCCAGTTTATCTTACCTACAATGTTATCCCTGTAGTAATGAGACGTCTTCATAATAAAACCCTGGTCATCGTGGGTTAAACTAAGATTAACCTTAACGTTGTCGCTACCCCCGCTTATACTTAGGTTATAATTTTGCTGGGCTGTGGGTTTATCAAACAATTTATTAATCCAGTTATCACCAGCAATAGATTTGTAGATATTCACATCATCCCATAATCCATAGGTATTTGCAAAGCTCCCCTTGGGATCAGGATCAACTTCCCGTTGGTAATAAACATATTCGTAAGGAGATAGGGCTTGTGGTAAATTATACGGCTTTTTAAGTCCATAAAATGCATTGAAATTCACTACAACGTTTCCTTTTTGAGCGCTTTTGGTTGTAATAATAACTACCCCGTTAGCACCTTCGGCTCCATAAATAGCAGTTGATGCAGCATCTTTTAAAACATCAATAGATTGAATATCGCGCGGGGCAATATTTGAAATAGTGGATACTTTAAACCCGTCAACAATATACAATGGTTCATTATTCTGCGTAATTGAGCTACCTCCACGTACACGAATTGTAATGGCTGCATCAGGAGATCCGTCGGTTGTTTGAACATTAACACCTGCCAAACGACCTGCAAGGGCTTGTTGAATATTAGCTACCGGCAGGTCTTTGATAACTTCACTATTTATTGAAGATACAGAACCGGTCAGGTCCTTTCGTTTCATGGTACCATACCCGACTACAACCACTTCGTCCATTTGCTTGGAGTTCGATGTTAGAACAACATCAAGGCTGGTTCGTCCATTTATCGGAACTTCCAAATCTTTCATCCCGATATATGAAACCTTTAGGATGGCTTTGTCGGGATTTGGAACCTTTAGGATAAATTTTCCATTAATATCTGTAACAACCCCTTGCGTTGTTCCTTTAATCATTACCGAAGCTCCCGGCAATGACTCTCCCGAATCATCTTTTACAATACCTGTTATTGAGGTCTGTGCATACGCATAACAAACCCCAAGGATTGTTAGCAGTAATGTGCAGATATATTTTTTCATAAGTTAATGATATTTAATTGATTTATTTAAACATTGAATCACACCATTCCATCTACTTAATGGTGGTTAAAACGGACTCTGCCTGATATAATGCGCTTACTTCGTCATCAGAAAGGCTTTTATTCCACATTCGTAACTCGTCAAGATATCCGGAATAGTACACCATCGACGAGGTTTGAGTATTGCTTATCAATTGGGCCCAGGCCCCAATATATACATTGGTCATTGCCGGACTTAAAGTAAGGATTCCCATAGGTGTAGTAGCAGACGCATCGGTATAGCAGACAACCTGATTTAACAGTTTACCATTAACATACATAGACAATTGAGAGGTTGTTTTATTGTAAGAAAGCGTAATATGGCTCCATTTACCGGCAATGCTGCTTCTTGAAACAGAATCCCGATAAATTCTATTGGTTAGCGAATTATACACCGAACCTGCAAGGTTCAACGAATCGAGGGTCAAGGACAGGGTCCCAAACGTAGCATCTCCACCATTAACCTGGAATATGTTTGAGATCGATTTATTGCCAGCTGCCGAAACCTTAACCCAGCATGAAAGCGTAAATTCACTCAAATTTTTCAAGAAAACAGACCCGGTTGTTTTAACTGGTATATTAATGTAAGATTTCGAATTATTTTGCAGGGTATCTCCCCGATAAGCATAACCTCTTGCCCCGGCGCCAAGTTTGGTTCCAACCAGCTGAATATGGCTTGCAAGTGAATCAAGCCCCATCCCTTTGACAAAAAGGTTACTGCACGTACCGCTACCATAAGAAACAGCATCAAAAGGAAAATATACTACATAATTGGCAGAATCAATAGTTGCAGGATCTACATTTCCCGTAACGGCCCGAAAGTTGTCCTTTTCCTTACTACATGAAGTGAATAAGACTATTCCACTCCAAAATGCAAAAACGAACAAAATGACTAAATTTCTCATAAAAGTGAATTAATATTTCAATAGATGTTTTTGAAAATGGTTCAATTAGTGATTGGGTAATAACAGAAAGCGCTCAGGACGAACGGTTCCTACGAACTGCTTTAGCATACATTTAATAATAGGTTTTAGTTAGTAAATAATTCTTTTCAGAAGCTCAAAGAAATACCAACTGCCCAACACGGATGTGTAAAATCTGGGAGATTATGTGTAAATTCTGGTAAATAGAAAATGGAATACAACGCCTTACATGAACAATTGCAGTTTGAACCTATGGGGGTAAATAGCATAAAAAAAGTTTACCGGAACTTGTCGGTAAACTCTCTTTGATGAATTGATATAGAAATTAAGAATGGGGTTATCGTATATTAATTTGAGCTTTCGGGATGACATTGCTCCTTATACTCGCGCGGGGTAATTCCATATTTTTGCTTAAAACATTTACTGAAGTAACGAGGGTCTGTCATTCCAATTAAATAGGCAACCTGACTAATATTAAAATCGCCGGTTTCGATTAATTGAGCGGCCCTTTTTATCCGAATTTCTTTAATAAAATCAACAGGCGCCAAACCTGTTAAACTTTTAATTTTTTTGAACATCGACGACCGGCTTAATCCAATGAATACCGCAATGGCATCAATGGACAATTCTGAATCTTCAATATTTTCTTCAATATATTTCATGATACGTTGAATAAAAACATCGTCCTGCGAAGTTACATTGGGCTTGGAGATTGATATAACCCCGCTGGTTAACGACGATCGATAATAATCCTGTAACTGAGTGCGCAGTTTTAATAAGTTATCAATTCGGGCCTCCAGGTAAACAGAGCTAAATGGCTTGGTAATATAATCATCCACGCCATACTCCATCGCTTCCAGTTTAGAGTCGATATCGTTTTTGGCGGTTAACAATACCACCGGAATATGGCTGAAATTAATATCATTCTTAATGGCTTTGGTCAGTTCCAACCCCGACATTTCCGGCATCATAACATCCGAAATGATTATATCCGGCGAGCAATTGGGAAGAAGAACCAAGGCTTCCTTTCCATTTCCTGCTTCAAGTACATTGTAGTGTTTTTGCAATACCGTTGCAATAAAATGCCGAAGCTCGGTATTGTCTTCAACAACCAGAATTGTCGGCATTTCTGACAGATGAATACGATTTGAGGCATTCGTTTCAGCGGATTGCTCCTCCGGTTCCTGATACGGCAATTTTTTTTCGTCCTCAACCGCATTGAGATCGTGCAGCACATATTCCTCTTCATTACTAAAATGGCTGTATCCTTTTTTAAACGTTACCTTAAACGACGACCCTTTTCCAAGTTCACTTTCCACCGTAATGTTTGCTTTGTGCAATTCTACCAGTTCCTTGGTAAGCGAAAGGCCAATTCCCGTACTTGGTTGTATTGCGCTATAGGATAAAACAAAAGACTCGAAACGGTCGAAGAGTTTCGTCAATTTTTCTTTACCAATTCCAATACCCGAATCTTTTACGACAATGCTAACACTCTCATCTTGGTCAGCAATAGTAACCTCGATAGCATTTCCCGGTTGGGTATATTTAAATGCATTCGATAGCAAGTTGAACAGAATTTTCTCAAACTTATCCTTATCAACCCATAAATGAGCGTTATTACTATTATCAACAATGCGAAAGTCGATGTTTCTTTCTTCGGCAAGCTGATAGAAATTTAAACAGGTATCGTTTACGAACTTAGCAACATCGGCATCTTCAATTACAAGTTTCATCTTTTTGCTCTGGATTTTTCGAAAATCCAAAATTTGATTAATCAGGCGCAACATTCTTTCGGTATTGCGTTGCACAATCTCCAACTGTTCTTTCACCTTTCCTGAAATTATTTCGTGACGAAGAATATTTTCTACAGGAGAAGCGATCAGCGTAAGGGGTGTGCGTAATTCGTGCGATATATCGGTAAAGAATTGAAGCTTCATGTTTGTAATCCGGTGTTCCACTGCAACGTCATTCTTTAACCGATAAATGGTAAAAAGAATGTATGAAGCCAACACTGTTATCAATATAAATACAAAGAAATAGAAAACTATACCCCAGGAAGATTCCCAAAAAGAAGGCAATTTCTCGATAGCAACACTACGCTCATTATTCACCCATTCCCCATCGGCATTCGTTGACCTTACCTTAAAAATATACTTCCCTTTAGGTAAATTGGTATACGTAGCTGTTCGTTGGGTTCCTATATAATTCCAATCGTCATCAAAACCCTCTAATTTATACGCATAGTGTATATTTTGAGGCTCCGTATAATCCAAAGCTGAAAAGCTGATGGAAACCATATTTTGCTTATGAGACAATTGCAGCGCCTGGGTATCATCAATAGTTTTGGATAAAGGAGATCCTGTTGTGCCTACTTCAACCGTTTTATTGAGTAACTGCAACTGGGTTAAAACAATCCGGGGAATATATTGGCTTTTTATAGCCTTCAAAGGATTGAATAAAACAAAACCTTCCGTAGTTCCATAGCATAAATCTCCCTGACGGGTTTTGCATGTTGCTGCTTCCAAAAAGCTATACGCACCCGAAGTTGCCGGGCTATAAACATCAAACTTTTCGGTTTTCGGATTAAACCTGGCTAATTGGGTTTGGGTCGAAACCCACACATTTGCTTTGGAATCTTCCTGAAGCGTAAAAACAACATCCATGGGAGCTCCATTATCTTTTTTAAATGCCTTAAAATCCGGTTTTTTAGTAAAATCCAAACCATTATATAACACATCAAGGCCGCCTCCATAGATTCCTAAATACAAGTTTCCGTTTTTACCAGGCAAAATACAATGCACATCATTCCCGGAAATGGAGTGCTTATCTTCAGGATTATGGGAATAATGGAAGAACTGCATATTCTCAAAGGATGTATTGCTTTGAAATGCCAACAGTCCATCCGTTGTTCCTGCATAAATCTGTCCTTTTTTATCTTCCGATAGATACCGAACCCGTAAAAATTGCTTTGGGTAATTTTTAAATTTATTCCGATAACTGATAAAACGCACTTGTCCATTTTGGGTATCCATAAGGTTTACCCCTCCTCCATACGTGGCAACCCATAGCCGTTTCAAATGATCTTCAAGTAGATAATACACCGCATTTGAACTCAGGCTGTAACTATCTTCGGGCTTATTCTGATAATTGGTTAAGGTAAACGAAACGTTTTTCCCCTTCCCGTTTTTCTGAACTTTAAAAAGTCCCGACCCTTTTGATGCCAGCCAAATAGCCCCGGTATGGTCGGACATAATATGATAGATAGGAACATTAAACGGAATTGAGCTATTAATTTTACCATCAACACCTAAATGGCCTATCAGATTGCGATTTGCATCAAACAAATACAGGAGTCCATTCTTTGATCCAACCCAAAGCCAGTTATCTTTATCCTGAAACAAGGATCTTATCTGATTTTGTTCCAAAAACTTCTGGCCGGGAACAGGTTTATAAAAGGTAAAGGGCGATTCGCGAAATACAATTTTTTCGATGCCATAGGAATAAGGACACATCCAAAGATTACCCTGACGATCAGAAATAGCTGTACGTACAATATTGGAGAACTTTCGGTCGGGCGCTTTGGGATCATTATAAAAAGGTTCCAGGTTATTCGTTGCCCGGTTATAACGGCTAAAACCGCCATTTCGTGGATGCACCCAGGTATTATCAAACTTGTCCTCAAAAACAAAGAAATTCAATCCTTTGGTATACGAAGTTGAGAGATCGGCCTGTACCTTATAATTGTTTAGCTTCCTTTTATCTGTTTCAAAATATACCACACTTGGATTATCGGTATCCAGCCAGATGTTATGGCGTTTATCCATGTAACAGGCAAAGAAATTGTCACTCTTCAATCCGCATCCGGTTGATTTGTTGAACAAGGTTATTTTTTTAGTTTTCTGGTCAAACAGACAGAATCCTCCTTTATCCGTTAATATAAACAGTGTATTGGCGTTCACCTGACGAATGCCGATAATATTTGATCCTGAAGGGATCTTTATATATTCAACGGTTCCGGTACGATAGTCGTATGCACAAAACCGCCCATGATCGCCCCCGAGATAGATTAAAGGGTAATTCTCACAAATGGTATAAAATGCTCCGGGATTATTTTCTTTAAAAAGCCGGACAGGTTGGGTTGTATTCCGTTTTAACAGGTTTATTCCCTTTGATGTAAGTATCCAGGTATTTTTCTTCTTATCCAAATAGATATTATTGACCTTATTTGAGGTAAGCAGACTGTTATTTACGTTATAATGCGTAACCTGAACTTTATCTGAATTTTTTGTATTAATAACACGAAAACAATCATCTTCGCCAAAACTACCACCGGTAATCCATATAGAACTATCACTCAACGTAAAAATTCCCTTAAGCGATAACTTGTATTGTTTATATTCGGGTAAGCATTGAGGAATGGGTAAAAATCGTTCGGTGCGAGGGTCGAAACGGTAAGTTATACCGTTATAGGTCTGAATCCAAAGATAGCCGTCGCAGTCTTCCTTAATATTGTCGATTCTATAATTAAGCAGGGCTGTTTTATCATCAAGACTGCCTTTATACGTTTTAAAGGAATAACCATCAAACTTATTCAATCCGTCATAAGTTCCGAACCACATGTTACCCTTCCTGTCTTGCAGCATGCAAAGAACATTATTTTCAGATAAGCCATCATCTACCGAGTAATGAGTAAATTGGATGAAAGTTTGGGATATGACAGGCCAACAAACTGATATTAAAAAAAACAAACTAAAAATTCGTTTCATTGCATTTATTGATGAAAATAAATTGGCTAATATTCAAATGGTTTGCATCCATATTGGTTAGGTTTTGTAGTAGCTGATTTTGCGTTTTGTCAACCTTCAAATAAATAACAAACTCTCCCCAAAAATGTAGAATATCTAGTAGACTATGTGGAATATCTGGGAATTACATTTCCAAAGATAGACTTTTAAGATGCTTTTTTATTTTGATCTATTTGAAGAATAATCGACTTCGTTCTGGCAGATTAAAAAACTTCGCCCAGATTAAAAAAAAGACCGTGCGAACCACCTACCCCAAAGCCATAGTCAATGGCTACATTAGTGTTCGAATATTTATTCATTTTAATCCTTAGCCCGAAACCTCCTCCCGGAATTACAGTATGTATTTTGCTTGATATATTTCTTAAAACAGATTCGGCATTGCCAAACACAACCCCACCTAAAAGGCCATTTTGGGTTAACGGAAATCGGTATTCCGATTCAGCGTAAAGTAAATTTCTTCCGGTAAATCGGCCCGGAACATATCCGCGTCCGGTATTTGAATAATCGTCCCAACCAATACTTGGCAAATCGAGGTAAGGCGGAGTGCCCGCTACGGTTATGTTACTATAATACCAAAGGGCAAGTACATTACGCGACGAAGCAGGTAACTTAATGTAATGTCGTACATCAATTAATAATGATTGCCAATTTTGGTCGCTTCCCAACAAAGTCAGGTTAGGCCGGTATTGTACATTTACATAAGTACCATTTTGCGGATTCACTGAGTTTTTTCTATTGTCAAACTGCGCGTTTAGGGAAATCCCGGAAGAGACAGAGCGTGTACCCTTTTCAAGTTTATCAAACTCTGCCAATGCTCTTCCCGGAACAGAACTTGTACTAATATTCCAATGATAATCGAGGTTATAGCCAATGCCTGCAAATAAATTTGGAACCAATTCGCGAAATACAATCTGATAAATACGCAAATATGAATATTCAATTGCCAGGGCATCGGCTAAAGAACTTCTGGTTCCCAATCCAAATGTATTTGTTGGAAATTTATAATATCGGGCATCGCCGGAAAGGTGAAGCTTAAGTTTATCCAAAAAAATATTGGTATTACAGATAAACCAATACTGATGGTATTCTGAATAATATCCATTTAATATGATGTTGGAAAATTTATTTCTGCTGCTATCGGTATAAAAGGAAGTATTGGTCACTAAAGCCCCTGTAAATCCTGATTGTAACGAATAGCCTATGATGGGTATGATTGAGAATAATGGCTTGTTGCTTTTTAGTAATGCACTATCCTTGCGTAGATGAAATTTAAACGTTCCGTCTAAGATATCTACAAAATCTTTTTGTTTAGCTGGTAAACTTTCCCGAATGACCGGTTTTTCTGATTGTCCCAATGCAACACTGCACAAAAAAAACATTAGTAAGACCGAACTAACAACTGTTTTGAAAAAAAAACAATTTATCAATCTAACAATATGTTTATTAAAACAATGTTTCGGCACTGAATTTTTATGTGAAAAGGTCATTAGAATAAAAATTATTTACTCCGTTTTATATAAAATATACGACTAATCATGTATATAAATTAAAAAACGACTTTAATCTTCAGGCAAACCGCGGAGGTCTGCTCATACTTCGCAATAATTCATATAACGTGCTATTGTATCTTATAGTTTCTTTGTTCTTGTTTTTTTAACCCCTAATAGTTTGTTTTCTTTCCCGGTTTTAGCTCATCTATGCCCCACGAACGCCCATAGAGATCGATTTTTCGAGCACACAAGTAAAAACAATTTATACTATTATGAGTTATATAGTACTTACATACAACTACATTCATTGAATAATAGCCAATATTCCCCAATTAAAAGGCAAAAATATGAGACAAGCGAAACTGCAATGAAAATACACAGCAGACTACGATGCAACTTTAAATTTCAGTTTAGCTTCTCCGATGATGTTTATTTTTGAACCTTTCTAACGATGCGGGACGCAACTAATGCAAAAAGCCCCAGAATAACCCCCGATATAATTCCAACAACCGTTCCGGTTAGCAACATCATTAATCTGGGAGAACCGACCATAGGCATTTTCGACATCATAACGGCTTCCTGTGGATGATGATGAATATATGTGGCAAAAAAGATGATGTGCGCCGATGTTATCCAGATGCAGTTTACCAGGCTCACGAAAAAGCCTGTGAAAAAATAGTTTTTTGAACACTTTTTGGCAATGATGTACGCACAAATACCAAAAATTATAAGCCAAAAAACAGGTTCAATAGTCGATGAAATCCAAAAGACGGTAGCAATGGCCATTGCCAGTCCGAACAAAGAAAGTTGAAAGATTAGTTTCCAGTTCATAATTGAACGTTTCAAAGTTTATAGTTATTCAATAATTTACTACAGACCCGGGAAAGCCCAAAAAGCCATTAACAGCCCCAATAGCTATTGAAACATCTGTAAAAAAACAATCCTTGTAGCAATAACCAATAACACAATTGCAAAACCGGCATAACTTATAACAATTACCCGGATCACTTTATAAAAAATACGTTTTGTATGATTTATAAAGTGATTGCTCCCATCTAATTTAAGCAAAAAACCTGTTAACCTTTAATCGCATTTAGTTTATGATAATAAATGTACGAAACTACCAGGATTCCCAAAAAGATTAAGGGGAAAAAAGGTTGAAACCCAAAGCCATCAATTGCCCAATGGCTAATGCCCGCAAATATAAAGTCGAAGGCAAAACCTGCATATGCCCATTCTTTAATTCGACCTGGAATTTGGGGAATTACTAAAGCCAAAACTCCAAAAATTTTAAAAACAACCAAGGCATTACCAAAATATTCGGGATAGCCTAAATGCCTAAGACCTTCTTTGGCAAGTTCCGTTTGTGAGGTTAATGCAGGCATTACCCCTTCAAATAAAAAAATGATAATTGTTGCCGTCCAAAAGATAATTTTTTCCTTTTTCATGCTAAAATTCGTTTTAATGTTAAACAATACGCTCTTTTCAACAAGTTTTGTACGCTACTGTAAGAACATTCAAAATTCCTTATTTGTTTATAAACTAGTCGACTTTAAAGCTTTAGATTAAAATTGATTAGAAATCTTAGTTTTTACTATTGAAGACAAATTGAAAGTTATTACTTTTTTATCATTTATACAATGTAATGAACGCTACCCGTTTTGCTTCCTTTGGAAATACTTTTTCTTATAAGAAAAGAGTCATTTCTTATAAGAAATGAAACATCTCTTATAAGAGTTAAAGTTTTTCTTATAAGAAATAAAGCATTTCTTCCTTGGAAAATGATTTTTCTTATAAGAAAAGGAGCGTTTCTTATAAGAAATAAAGCTTCTCTTATAAGAGATAACATTTTTCTTATAAGAAAAACCCATTTGTATGGATACAAATGAAAAATGTATCCTTACAAACGAGTCGTTAAACCAATCGTTAAACCTGAGCAATGTTGCAAAATCGTTACGTTTGTCTTCCGCCTAAAAAACATAACTTACATTAGCGTAAATTATTACTGAAATATTACTACCCAATGTTGAATTCCTGAAAAACACGTATCGTTTAACCTAAAATACTGTTTCGTACTTATACCCAAAGGCATATTCCCTATTTTTATTGGCAGGAAATGCCTAAATCATAATATAATTTTACAAGGCTTTGACTTATCCCTGGTTTACCTTACCGTAAAAGCAGCCGGTAAACTTGTTTACTATTTGTTTGAAAAAGTTTGCTTGTAAAGGATAATGAAATGATTAATGATTATTTTTAACGATGATTAAACGGATGTTTGACCAGAATCGTGTAACAAAGGAATTATAGCTAAGGTCGATATAATTATAACTAGTTGTGATTATTGAAATGTTGGGCGAAAGCTTATAAACATAAACAAAGATATTACATTATGGGAAAAAGTGAGAAAATGACAAAAATCGAAAAGTTGACGTTAGTAATATCTTCTATCGCTCTAATATTGACATCAATACAACTACTTTTTTCAATTCCATTTGTTTCAAATCTATTTTATTCTGCTAAAATAATTGGAGCAAGAATAGATGACAAATACTCAAATAGAGAATATGAAACAACATTTTTAATTAAAAACGAAGGAAACAAGAATGCCGATAATCTAATGGTTAATTTGACAATTCCCAAAGAATCGAAGCTTACTATTGTTCCAAATGTACTTTATGAAATTGAAGCACATAAAAATGGAGAACCATTAAAAGACATAATTATTAAATGTCCACATTTTTTACCCAAGGAGAATATTTACATCATAGTCAATACAGACTCTTCAAACTATTATAAATTTAAGAATGAGAACGACACTATTAGGTTTCCAATGCTAGGAATAATAAAATATGATGATGGCTTTGGGAAAACAGAAAGACAATAAAGCCTAACGCTAACTGTTGGCGGCAAGTGAAAGACAATCCTTCATAATATGAAAGAATGAACAATTATAAAACTTCACATCAAATTATTTATGGACAAAGAATTCTTCCTATTAAAAGAGTTGAATCTTTCAACCCTGATGAATGGGAAGAGTTTATTGAAGAATGGCTTGATTTAAAGAAGTCAACATATGTAGATGTTGAACGATTAGGTGGAGCAGGAGATAAAGGACGGGATGTTATTGCCTATAGTTCTGACAAAAAAACAGATAATTATTCATGGGATTGTTTCCAATGCAAACACTATGACAATGCATTAAAACCAACTCAGGTTTATGTTGAATTTGGAAAAATAATTTATTATTCATATCTAGAAGAATACCCTGTTCCAAACAATTATTATTTTATTGCTCCAAAAGGTTGTGGAACATCACTCTCAATGCTTCTGCAAAATAAATCTTTATTGAAAAATAAGCTTATTGAAAACTGGGATATTTACTGCAAGGATAAAATAACAACTATACCAATTATACTCACGGGTGAATTTTTAAAATATGTTGAAGATTTCAATTATGAAATTTTCTCAAAAATCCATACGAAAGACATAATAAAAGAACACAGAAATCATCCAAACCATCTTATAAGGTTTGGTGGTGGACTTCCTGAAAGAAAAAAAATTACAGAGAAAGATATACCAAATAAAATTGACAATTCAGAATCTAGATATGTAAATCAATTAGTTTTAGCATATGGCTCCGATTGTGGAGAATCATTCCAATCATTATCTGATATTGAAACAAAACCTATTTATTCTAACCATTTTGCCAGAGCTCGTATGAGTTTTCATCATGCCGAACAATTAAGAAACTTTTCAAGAGATAGTTTGCCAGTTGGAACTTTCGCTGATTTTCAGAATGAAATATTGCAAGGCATTATTGATATTGTTGAAGAAGAATATGAAAGTGGTTTTGAAAAAGTTAAAGATGCTGAAAAAGAGGCTCGGAAAATTGTTATTTCCTCTAATCCCTTAAAGGATGTTAGCGTGATAAATGATAGAAGTGGAATTTGCCACCAATTAGTAAATGATGGCGAAATTAAATGGATAGATAAAGATGACAAATAGTGTAAATCCATTCAATAATCAAGTCGAGACAGGACTAAGAATCCTTTGTATTCTTAACGAAGCATATCCAGATGCATTTGATATACAAACATTAGTATATCTTGATTATTTGACTGTTCATTCTGGGGACGTTGATTCTAATGAGAAAAGTTTACATCCTGCTGTTCCTTTTCGAACTGGTGAATTATTAGTTCGAAGCGTCTTAATACAAGAAGGATTAGAACTACTTATAAACAAAACTCTTATAGATAAAAGATATAGCAACAACGGAATTGAGTTTTGTGCAACCGAAGAATCTACACCATTTATAGAATCTTTAGAAGAGGAATATTCCATGCATTTAAGAGAAAAGGCCAAGTGGGTTATAAGCAATTTTGCTTCACTCAAGCATAATGAACTAAAGGCATTTTTAGACAAAAGGACTGAAAGCATTAATCGTGAATTTAATATAGAAATCTTAGAATAATGAAAAATGGTTTTATTATAACGGAACTTCGATTAACTGCAAATAACCTACCACCAGCTAAGGTTTCTTTTCAAAAAGGACTTAATGTAATTACAGGTCCAACAAATACTGGGAAAAGTTATATTTTTCAGTGTATTAACTATATGCTTGGCTCGTCTTCAAACCCCAAAGACATAAAGGAGGCAAGGAGTTATAGTAACATATTTCTTGAAATTTGTAATTACAAAAATGAATATTATACATTAGAAAGTGATTTTAAAGGTGGCAACTTTAAACTTTTTAAAACAAAAATCGATAACATTGATGGTGCTGATTATGAGGTTTTGAATAGGAAACATGACCCATTTAAAGAAAATACAGTTTCATCTTTTCTTCTATCGCAGAGTAATATTTGGGGTAAAAAAATCAGATTAAATGCAAAAGGAAAGACAAGGAGTATTTCATATAGAGATATAGTTCATTTTTTAATGGTTAATGAAGAGCGTATTATAACAGAGGAATCTCCTATTGTTACTCATTACACCAAAGCGACGGAAGAATTGAATACCTTAAAGTTTATAGTAACAGGCATAGATGATGGCTCTGTTATTGAGGCTATAAGCAAAAATGAAATACATAATAGAAAAGGTAAAGTCGATTTGCTAAATGAACTTATTGAGGAAACTAAAGAACAGTTAGTTGGAAGAGATGATTTGGAACAAATTGAAACTTCTATTTTAAAAATCACAAAGGGAATAGATTATTTAAATGTTGAATACCAAAATCTCAATAAGCAGTTTTCACTATTGGAAAGTGAAAGAGAAGGGTTTAACGCTGATTTACAAGACAAAAAGTCAAGACAAAAAGTTTTAAAAGAATTATTGACTCGGTCTAATCTTTTAAAAGAGCAGTATGATAACGACATTAGAAGGCTTAGAGCAACAATTGAAGCAAGTGTATTATTATCAGGTAATCATACTATGGATAAAAACTGTCCACTATGTAATAATATAATAAATGAGAAGTGCAACGAGGAAGAAATAGCAAAAATAATTAACTCATGTAATAATGAAATATTAAAAATTGATGGACTGAAAAAGGAACTTATTGAGACTGTAGAGTTAATGAATACAGAAGTTACTCAATTAACCACAGAAGTAAGTTTAATTGAAATAAAAGTTCAAAGGCTATCTTTAGACATTAAGACCGGCGTTGGCAAACAATTAGAACAAATTTTAAAAAGTATTATAGTTTTTAATGACAAGAAAAGCCAATTAATAGGGATTATGGCGTTATACAATCAATATAATAATTACAAAAAGCAAAAAGAAGCATTAGAATCATCAATACCGAAATCTAATGAAAATCCAAAGTTTGGCACTTTATCAACAGCCTCTTTATCAGATTTGTCAGAGAAAATAAAGTCTGTTTTAGAAGAATGTAATTATCCTAAAATATCAGAAGTAAGTTACAGTGAGGAAAGAAATGACTTTGTTATATCTGGCGAAGATAGAAGCCTTTCTGGCAAAGGATTTCGTGCAATTACTTATTCTGCGTATATAGTTGGTTTGCAGGAGTTAATTGCCTCAAAAGATTACAGTATAGGTGTTCCAATACTTGACTCTCCACTAGTTACATATAGAAAACCGAAGGCAGGTGATGAAGCAATCCCAGTTGATTTGGCAATGGACTTTTACAGATATTTGTCTAGAAAGAATGAAATAAGCCAGTTTATTATCATTGAAAACGAAGAACCACCAATGGATATTTTAGACAACATTAAACATATCACTTTTAGCGGAATAGAAGGAGAGGATAGATATGGGTTTATACCAATAAACACCAGCCGCTAACACGCGGTATATTTCAGTCGGCAATGATGAGTAACTTAATAAATTCGCAGTTTCTAATGCCGTACGAAAACCTACCATCAAACGTTGGCGTTATATAAAAAAATGAACATGAGATTTGTACTGATGCTATTATTGGTATGTATATCGATAAATTCATGCTCAAAAATAGATTGAATGAAGATATTAAAAATTATAGGGATATTAATACTGACAGTGATTGGATTGCTAATTGTTTGGGTTAACTTACCAACAAGCATTCTATACTACTCAGAGATTAAATATGGGAATGAGTTTGTTGAGAATATTTATAATTATAAAAAGCAGCATGGGCAATTTCCTAAAGATAATTCATGGGATACATTAAAAATACTAAATCCATTAAAGCCTTATGAGACATTCTATCCAGAATACCATATAATTGATAAGGATAATTTCAGTTTGACTTATATTGAGGGTTTTGATCCACCGTATTTGCAATATGATACTAAATCAAAAAAATGGGAGAAAAAATAAAAGCTATCGCCAACAATGTGTATATATCATGCAGGTTTAGCTCCGTTGGTTTTTCAATTCAGAGTAATTTAAAAATTCATAGCTTGCAGGTAAGAACGGTAATAAAGGATAATTAATCACTCCAAAGTCCCCAACATTTTCTACCGCCACCGTTACCTGCTATGTTAAAACCATTCACCTATGAGAAATTAATAACTAATGGCATGTGTTTGTTTTTGAAAAAATTAATTTTTTGTTCAATAATTTCCTGCTTTTCGTTAGGTTCTCTAACAGTGAAAGCTCAAACATACAAGCACATTGATAGATTTGAATCAGATACTTATTATCCGGCATTTATATATGGGAAAGGAATAGTAAAGGACACAATTATTCACAATCAGGGACTTCGCATTACTTATCATTTTGATAAAGGTATCAACTCACGTTTTACATTAATCCACAATTACGATATAGCTCCTCAGGATTATAGTTTTATGCCTAATAAACTAACGCTAACTTTAAAAGGAGGAAATAAGGCAGACCAAATAAGGCTAAGATTATGGGAAGACATTAATATGAATGGAAAATTTGATAGTGCAGACGAAGTATTTGCTTCAAAGCCTTATTTTATGGGCGACACTGTTTGGCATACCTTGCAATTTCCTTTAGATTCTTTTAAAAAAGTCATTGGCAATGGCAACAATCAACTTGATTTAAATCGAATAAGAGCATGGGATATAGAAGTGGAAAGTCAAAATGAGGAGTTGCACTCAGGCGAATTATATTTAAATGATTTACGGTTTTGCAGTAATTATAAACCTAAAACTTCAAAAAAAGCATCATTAACAGGTACTTTTATAACCTTGAACGTTGCAGACTCCAGTAAAAATGGTTATTGGACACAATTGCAATGGAATAACCAACTTAGAAAGATGAAAGACATGAATCTTTCCAAAATAATTATTCAATATAGTGTGCATCAAAACCGAGCATGGTATTCACCCTCCAAGCTTTCCTTTGTCAAATACCATGAGACAACATTAAATAAAATATTTGTAGCAGCTAAAGCTGTTGGTATTAAAATTTATTTAGGATTATGGTTTAACGAAACCTGGTATAAAAGTGATAAAGCATTAGCAAGTACTTACAACGATTTACTTTTAAAAGACAAAGATACCATTGATGAGTTATATAAGCTATTTGGCTCAAATGCTGAATTTGGTGGCTGGTATATTCCTCAAGAAATAAATGATTATGATTGGCAAACTGAAAATAAAAAAGTATTGCTTTTTACATGGTTGCAACAAGTAGCGGGATATGCCCATAAAAAAGATACTTCAAAACCACTAATTATTGCTCCTTATTTTAATTTATGGCAACCTGCCGATATAATTGAAGCATGGTATAATGAATTATTAGACATCGCAAAAGATATTGATTGGATTTATCCTCAAGATGGTGTTGGCACTTCTCTTAAGGTTGTACATACTGATATTCCTAACTATGGAAGTCATATTAAAGCCGCTTGTGAGAAGCATAGAAAAAAGTTTGGTGTAACTGTCGAATCGTTTAGACAACTTACAGGCTGGCCTATTGATAATGGTATTTTTTCTGCCACGTCCACAGATATTAAACAAATAAACGAACAAATACAAGATGCATATCAACTAAACCCTAATGATATAATTCTATTTGAATGGGATTACTTAAATATGAATTAATAAAACACAGCAAATAACACAATGTCATCAGACATTATAAAAAAAAGCGTTAGTTGATTGGAACTAAAATATGAAAAAACGGCCCCGGATATATTATGCGAGTGGAATGATTAGTTTATTGCTAATCCCATTGTTTGGATATTATTTTATTAATAAGCAGATTAGCCATAATACAGAACAACGATGCATAGAAATTGTAATGTGTAGAAAGGATACATCGTGCAATGTATGTTTTAAATGTATTCCTCCAAAAAGAATTTATAAGAAGATTAATATTACCGGAGATTTACTTATTGACCAAAAAAAGTTAGTTTCGATTGATTCCATTGCTAATACTTTATTTATAGATGGAGATACTGTAAATGGACTGGAAATTAATTTTAGCGATCATTCAAAATATGAATCATTGATAAAAATTTTAGATATATGCAAGATAAGGCATATCCCAATCTATATGCTTAAAGATTATCAATTTTGGATGTGCTTTAGTTATACTGATTTATGGATTGGGGATAAAAATTATAAAACAAAAATAATTGGTCAGGATAAACGATTGTTAGTGACTGAGAATTATGATTACGAAATACAAATAAAACGAAAACCAGGGTATTTTGTGGACGATGTGATTAAGGTTAATAACTCAATCAGTGAAACAATGCAACGGAATAGAAATATTTATGATTTTATCTATCAGCGTAAGCTTTTAACCGGACTGCTAATATTTGTTTATATATTAATGATCATATTTACAATTAGAAAATTAAAAAAGAATTTATTGAATTAAAAATAAATAATTGATTATTAACGACGTGTTATTATTGAGATGTTATGGGCCATAGTAAAAAATATTCGTAACCCCTAACGTTGCCGGCAATCAGAGAATAAAATATAAAATAAAGCGATAGAAAAATTTTGAGTTGTTTTTATTTGCTGTCATTTTGTGAAATCAAAAAAATATGAATCTGTAAAAGCAAGTTGTGTGATTCAAATAAAGTATAGCAATTTACATTAGACTTAAAATGAAAAAAACAGACCTCATTTATTTAATATTTATACTTTTTATCTCATCGTGTAATAGTCCTAAGACAAAATTTAAGGAAGCCCATGATTTGTTAGTTAAATCATCTGTAGAATCATTAGCTAATAAAATCGACTCATTAGATGGATTAAAAGGAACTCAAAAAACTTTTTTCTTTATTGATACTACCAGTTTTAAGTATAAACGTAAAAAACAACTTGATAGCATAACTACAAAGCGGATTCTTAATGGAGCTATTGTAAGAGAAGGCGAGTTTCCAGAATCAATAGATACATCTTTCAGTAAATATTATTTTTATGATTCATTAACAAGTTCTTATTGCGATTCATCATATATTATAATGCGAAAACGTAATAATCCATATTTTGATTTTGGCAGTAATCTGAGTTTGTATTTAGTTAGATTCAATAACGAAAAAATAGTACTTAAGTTATTAGCTAATGAAGGGTATTCTGATTGTCAATCGACGCTAACAATCTCTGCATTACAAGGAAATTCTGTAATTTATACATATTCTTATAATTATCAAGGAAGTGATGTTATTAACAAGGATGGCAAGTCTTTTTCTGTAAAAACAACAAAAATTAAGAAATACGACCTGAAAGATGGTTCATATACACTATTCGAGAAACAGAAGGAAAACAATAAATAAAATTCCCTTGTAAAAAGGTATTTAGCTTCGTAGGATCTCTAAGAGATTAACTAGTTATAGAAAGCCTTTAACGCGTTTAATCACTCTTTTAAAAAGCCGGAACTTTTATTCCGGAATGTTTAGGTGTATAAAAAGTGAGGAGATTAAAGTAAAATTTATTATTTTCAGCCGTTTAACATTACAACAACAATTATGGATTCCCTGCTCATAGATGGGACTTTTACAACTCCTGAAGTTCGTTTTATAACTAACGGTAACCTTTATATCGGAGGCCGCTCATTACCGGAAGACACAAATAAGTTTTATAATCCTATATTTGATTGGATTAAAAACTTTAGAGGCTCGTCCGTCACCATCGATATTCGTTTTGGATATTTAAACACGAGTAGCTCAAAACAGCTATACACGTTACTAACGCTTATCAAAGAAAATACTTCGGTTGCAAAAGTGTTGGTAAATTGGTATTACGAAGAGGGCGACGATGATTATTACGAATTTGGCAAAGAAATGGAAATGCTGACAAAGCTTGATTTCGATTTTTACGAATATGCCGAGACTGAATAAAGCAACACGGAGATAATACACTGGCCTAAACCTGACGTTACTATTAAATTAGCGGATTCGTTTACGTTTTAAGATGGAAATAATTGAGCAATTTTTAAGAAGCAAAACCAATAACCAGGAAGATTGTGAGGATAGCATTTTTATTTCCGATCATTTTGCTGCTGTTATCGACGGTGTAACAAGTAAGTCAACCAAAAAATATAATAACGAATTACCGGGTAAAGCATGTTCCTTACTTTTAAAACAAGCTCTTGAAGAACTTTTGCCAACATCTACCGCAGAACAGGCCGTTGAATTCCTTACCCAAAAAATACATGCTTTATACGAAAGTATGGGGCTTGTTGAATATCTAACGATAAATCCTGTTGAAAGAGCTGCAGCCTCTATAATCATTTACAGTAAATTCCACAACGAAATTTGGCAGGTAGGAGATTGTCAATGTTTAGTTGATAAAACACATTATACCAATACTAAAAAGATTGATGTGCTGGCATCAAACATCCGGTCGTTTTACATTGCTTCCGAATTAAAACTTGGTAAGACCTTACATTCGATGCAACTAAATGATACCGGCAGAGATTATATTTTACCCATATTGCAAAGACAGGTATTGTTTCAGAATTCTTTTCAAAAGAGTGAATTTACCTATGGAGCCATTGATGGTTTTAACGTTCCTAAGGATGAAATTAAAGTGATTAAACTTTCGAACCCTAAAGCTATTGTTCTGGCATCCGATGGTTATCCTATGCTTTTTGAGACATTGGCTGAGAGTGAAGCGTATCTTAACAAGATAATTAAAGAAGATCCGCTTTGTTATAAAATATATAAATCGACCAAAGGGCTTAAACAGGGTTATTCCTCATTTGATGACAGAGCTTATCTTAAACTAAGGATAAAAGCTGCAAATTGAAAGTAACAGCCGCTTTGTTAGCTACAATATTTTACCAAAAAATAAAGGTTATGCAGGCAATGTTGTATAGTTTTGGGACTTCGTAGTTTAATTTACCAGAAAATGAAAAAGGGTATTCTTTCCATTTTAGTTATCATCGGGTTTGTACAGATTTGTGGGGCAGAATGCATTATTGAGTTGAGAAAACAATCGCTCAAATATACGTTAATTGATGTTGCGTCGTCGGTTTACCTGGCTAATGTGGCAAAACCACCTTTTTATTCGGTTAATTCGTTCAAACAGTTCGGCGTTGATGGTATCAATTACTACAACTGGTTAATTGCTGTTTATGTTTCGTTGCCCGAAGATAAAAAGCTCGACTTGAAAACCATATTCGAGAATAACAGTGCACGTTACCTTATGACGTTTACAATGCCGCTCAACGATTCGGCTTCGGTTGATCAGATTGTTGGCAAACTGTCCGGAAGTATGTTTATGATTAATCGTAAGTCCCGCAAAGCAATTAGGGATTTCTTTCCGTACTTCTATAATAACTGTCTGCAATCGTATTTACCATACATCGACAAGGCAATTACCAAAAATTACATTTCGGTAAAGAACGACCTGAGAAAATATAATTTAAACATTTTTGAATTCATGAATATAAACTCAGGTTTGCATGTTCTTAACGGGCAAAAACAAATCGTTTATTATTCGCCGGATTTTTTTGCAACCTATGGTTTTACGCATAATAATGAAGAAATTTCGGTAGTTACACGAGTAAAGGATAACTTTCCGTCGTTACTAAAGACAATTTTTCACGAAAACTCGCATGTAATATTTCAAACGTTTACCAAAAGTTCAGAATTCGAAAAGCTTGTTGAGCCATTAAAGCAGAACAAGGAATTATTCAATTTATGGAACAATAATCTTCAAAATACTTACAAACTATGGTCAACCTGGTGTGAAGAAAATTTGGTGAATGGCTTTGCTTTTTATCTGTTTGATAAGTACACCGGAGAAAAGACGTATTATACCGGCAATTACTATTTCGATTATCAATTCTATAAATATTTAAAGAACAATCGTTTTAATCCGTCAGAAACAACACTTAAGGCAATGACGTATCAATTTATTAATGATTTAAATAAATAATCGGGAGTTGAAGCTCCCGAAGCAATCAATTGTCCTTTTCATTTTAATGCGTTTTGTACGAAATAAGCTGGTCAACATTTTCTAAGGCTTGTATAAAAGAAATCTGACTTTTATGATCGACAAGCTCCTGGTAAAGATAAATCAGTCTTTTCCTGATATTGTTTTTATCGAATTGCATAATCAGGTTTTGTGAAATTTTCTGGCCATGCTCATAAAAGGATAAATCGCGAATTAACCTTTTTGTCATATCGATAAACTCGGGAGTGGTATCAGCTCTCAGATAAGCATCTTCATACAATAACGTGTATTCTTTAATATTTCTGAAAACCACAGGCATACCACAAGCAGCTGCTTCCAGCGGTGCAAGCGGACAGTTTTCCTGGTAGGATGGGAATAATAATAAATCGGAGGCGGCATAAATAGACGGCATTTTATCTAAATCGACCATACCTATAAACTTTACATTTGCAGCAGCCTTGGCAACCCTTGCATTAATTCGGGCAATGCCTTCGGTAGCGGCACCAAAAGGTCTGCCTCCGGCCCAAACAAATTTTGCTTCCGGAATAGCTTCGGCGATATCGAGGAAATCCTCAACGCCTTTTCGTCCTTCTAACTGGCCTACTCCTAATACAATAAAATCAGTATCCGACAAGCCAAGCATTTTACGACCTTCCTTGCTTTTTTCCTCCGTATATTTCCACTTTTCAGTTAGAACGGGATTGTACATTTTCACAATCCGGGTATCGGCATTCAGGTCTTTAATAGCCTGTTCAACCATTGGCGAAATGGCGATGCAAACATCGGCATACGTATAGACTTTTTTAAAATACCATTTAACAAAAGGCATAAATATCTTCCAAAAAGGCAACGATCCCTTAATAGAGTCGGGAATCACATGTACGGTAAGAATTCTTCTGCCTTTATATTTTCTTCCTTTCCAAAAATAATAAGGGCCATAGGTGTGGCTATGAAAAACATCACCGGTTCCCTCGCCATTTACAACAACCTCAACATCGTTTTTCTCTTTCAACAATTCAACAGCCTCAATAAAGGCAGTATGCACTCCATTACCTTTTGTAGTATATGGAGTCTCGGAAACTACATGAACTTTCATCTGATAATCTTTTATATTTTACTCTTTTACAGGTTTGCGTTTCATAAAAAAACGAATGGTACTTGTGGCTATAATGGCGATAAAAATCAACAACATAAAATATTTAAAGTTGCCGATATTCGGGGCGATATGATTCCAAAACGGCCCCAGCAATCTGCCAGCCATTACATAAACGGTTGCCCATATTGTTGCAGTAACTATCGCTATTGGTAAAAATATAGCAGGTTTAATTTGAAGCAATCCGGCAATAACAGAAGTGTAGCCACGGATAAACGGAGAAAGTCGTCCGATATAAATTCCGGTCAGTCCGTTTTTGGACATTCTGTTTTTCAATTTAAAGATGGCATTTACCGGAATGGGCAACCATCGCGGTTTATGTTGAAGGATATAATTGCCAAAAAAATAGAATACAGTATGTAAAATGAAAGAGCCTGTAAAATCGGCTAATACAACGGCTAAAACAACCAGCGGGAATTTTAATATACCTGTAAATGAAAGATACCCCGAAAATAAAAGTACCAGTTCGTTGGGAATGGGATTGGGAGCTCCTGTCTCCTGAAGAAAAACAAGCGCAAAGATTGCAAGGTATCCGTATTGTGTGATATATTGAATTAATTCAGGCGGCATATTAGTTTTGATTAATTACTAAATAAAAAACACCTACTTATTTTATTTGACTTCCGATTATACAATAATGTAAAATTGAGTATTTAATGTTAAGCCGGGATTAACTGAATAATAATCTTTTGCGAAACTTGGCAAAGAATACTTTTTTAATTTCATCGTTATTCTATTATCCCCAGGGCAGACGCATTTAGAAATACTAAAGCCTGACAGTTTATAAGTTTTTCATTTCTTTTTGCGCCCAAAAAGAAACGAAACAAAGAAAAAGTCTGACTGCGGAAACTCATTTCGTCTCGTACCTCGACTTCATTCAAACAGCCCGCAGTCATTATATGGAATTATTGTTTTATCCTTCGGATGCTCTGAATTAAAATTTATCAAAAATTTAACGTTCAAGGCTGCTTAAGGCTTAAACTAAAAATACCGATGATGGCTGCAAGCTGTTTGAGTGAATTGCGAAGCAATCAGCGAAGCTAACCCGATAGGCGAAACGAGTTTTTGCAGCCAAAGTTTTTGGTGACTTTTTTCGACAAAAAAGTCACAAGACATTAAATAAATACAACTAGTGTGTTTAAATGCGTTTACCCTTATTATCCCAAACGAATACCTCAGTTTGGGGAAAATGGACTAATATTGCATCCCGGAAAGAAGTTAAGATTCTTGCCGAAAATATTAAAAAAGAGAACAGATGAAACTAAGAGGAAGGATTTTAGGCCATGTCTTGGGGTTAATGGCTTTATTAACATGGGGAGTAAGCAATGTTTCAGCACAAAACCACGAAGTAAAAACTCAACAATCCGAGACTAATTCGGCTTTGGAGTTGGTAAAAACCGTATTTAACGATGCCACGTCTGTCACTGCCGGAAATACACTCTGGCACGTTATTAAAAATGCAAAAGGAACAACACTGGGATATGCCTTATCGAGCCGTCCGTTTACCAAAGATATTATTGGGTACAGAGGTCCAACGCCCCTTGTCCTTATCCTCGACAACAAGAAACATATCAAAAAGCTATGTCTGCTAGAAAACAATGAAAGTCCGGGATTTATCAGTAAACTTTCTTCTCACGGATTTTTAGATTCCTGGAATGGTAAATCGCTCAAAGAAGCTGCTTCCAGCGAAGTTGATGCGGTTTCCGGAGCAACCTTAAGTTCAACAGCTATTAAAAAGAATGTTTCGATACTTGCTTCACAAGCACTTAAAACAAAATAATAAATAGATGCATGGCAGAAAATGCCGGATATTTACAATCAGAAAGGGCCGATCATACGAACGGCCCTTTCTGATTTATGGTATAACAAACTATATCTTTATAAACGGTTAAAATTGGTTTAATAAACCGTGGTCGATACTTCGAACTCAGTCAATTTTGAGAGAGGTCATTGACAGCGACCCTCCAACCAACTTATCGTTAAAAAGAGTAATTTTTTCAGACTCATCTTTCAATGCCAAAGCATAAAGCAATGGCAGGAAATGATCGGGAGTTGGAACTGCAAGGTTAAATGCCGTTCCCTGAGATTTGTAATTAATCAGGGAAGCATGGTCGCCATTAACAATATACTTCTTCATTGTTTCGTCCGCTTCAAGGGCCCAATCGTAGCCATATTCAGAAGCATTCAGCTTATCCCATGCCACTTTACCCAGGTTATGGACAATATTTCCGCTTCCCAAAATTAAAATACCCTGATTACGAAGCGGAGCCAGTTCCTTTGCCAAATCATAATGATATTGGGGTGACTGATAATAGTCCAGACTCATTTGAATGACCGGAATGTCGGCTTTCGGATAAAGATGTTTAACCACACTCCAGCAACCGTGATCCAGTCCCCATTTTTCATCCAGCCCAACTTGGGTATTGTGAATGTTATCTTTTATTTCCTTTGCTAATTCCGGGCTCCCGGGAGCAGGATATTGTACATCGAACAATTCTTTGGGAAAACCACCAAAGTCATGGATTGTCATAGGGTTCTTCATGGCTGTTACCAACGTACCTCTGGTTTCCCAATGTGCCGATATACATAAAATAGCTTTGGGTTTAGGAATGTCTTTGCCAATATTTCTGAATCCTGCAACAAATTGATTTTCTTCAATGGCATTCATCGGACTGCCATGTCCTAAAAACAGAACAGGCATTTTTTCTGTTTTGTTAAAAGAATCGGTCATTTGATGGAGATCATTTAAATTCATCGTTATTCGGGTTAAAGGTATTAATGCTAATGATTTTAGCTATAACCAGTCGAGGTTGGCTCTGTTTTTTAAAATTTATGTTCGAATATAATGTAATTGAACGAGTCCTTTATCAAACTGCCTGGAATCAATCAATCGTAAATTTAGTTCGGGTCTGCCTTTTTTAAATAATGGCACCCCATCTCCAAGAATAATTGGAATTACAGAAATAACAAACTCATCAATAAGGTTGTCCATAAGCAATTCATGTACAATTTCGGCTCCGCCATCACAGAATATGTTCTTGCCTTGTTCGCTTTTTAATTTTAAAACCAAGTCTTTTAAGTTTTTGGTATAATATTTAAACGTTCCATAATCAGGTCGCGGGGTTCTTGAAATGATATAGACCTCTTTATCAGTGTGCGGGTACTCAAATCCCATGGAAATAACTTTGTCAAATGTCTTCCGTCCAATAATTATCGTGTCTATGGATTTCACAAAGTCATTATAGCCATAATCCTGTCCTTCCTGTTCTACAATGGACAAAAAACTAAGGTCGTCATTGGGTTTGGCAATGTAACCATCCAAGCTCATCGCTATATAAAGAATTAACTTTCGTTTTGCTGTCATCGTATGGGCATCCATATTCTTTACAATTGTTATAGACTTTGAATTATCTCAATTTCTTTATTTATAAACATTCCAAAGGGGGAAAATGCCTTCAGAATTCCATTTTTTGCGGCGTTATTTTGAGGATCAAAAAAGTTAGTTTCCAAAAGCACTTTATCCTTTTTTATTGTTCGTTTCCAGATGCCGGTAACCTGTCCGTTTATTACAATAGTTGGCCAGAACAGGCCATTATTGGAAACCGCCTTTTTGTGAAATTCAAAAGGCAGGGACGGTGTTCTGTCTCTATAACTGATAATAAACTCGTCATAAGCAGGCAATAAATGAATCTTATCCTTGTCGGATCCGGAAATAGAAAATGAATTGGTAAACCAATATGTTTTATCGTTTATGGTTTCGGAAATAAACCCGGATTTAATCGTTTCCATTGCTTGTTTCGCCTTGCTAACAGATAAACCCGACCACCAAACAAAATCCTGTAATGTTGCCGGACAATGACTTATAAAATACTTTCGTGCAAGTTCCGCTAAGGCTTCATCCCGTGTTAAGTTTCTTGTTTTAACAACTCTTTCGGGAAGTAAGGCGTACGTCTGTTTATTGGCTTTTGTTTTTCCGCTACATAATAATCCTTCTATTTCGGCTCGAAGTAAGAGATGTGACGCCCTATTATTATCAACGGGAATGCCTGCTTTTACAAATTCGGCGACTAATTCTTCGCGGGTTAAATGATTGCCATCTCTCAATACCTTTTCTATAATTGAATTGCTTTGCTTAAAAACAGTTTCGGTAAGACCTAAATCTTTATTTCTCGATTTTGTGATGGTTTTAATTTGTGGAGCTGTCAGGTCTAACATCCAATAAATATCGTCCGATGAAACGAAATGCCAGGTAGGTCTTAGTAGATGAGTTCTGATGATTTCACCATTATCGATTGCCGATTCAATTATTGTATCGGTTGAATTGGGTAAGCGAATGCCAATAGCCCATTTTGACATAGCATAATCTTGGGCCTGCATGGCTCCCATCCAGCCTACAACGTCTTTTGCCGTTTTAAATTTAGACTCTGCAATTTGCTGATTAATTAATCGAAGATTTGAAATGTTGCTCAAATTCATACTAAGATGTTGGTTATATATAACAACTAAACAATCACCGTTAAAAATAGTCAATAAAGAGAATTCAGATTAATCATTTTTGAAGGTAGGGTAAAAAACTGCTTAATAAAATGGATGAGGTTACTTACGGAGAAGCTAATGTTTTTTTAAACGGCTATGCTTGTTTGGGTTTATTAAATTTTGCCGGAATGATGTATTTGTACAATGGGTACAATATGAAAAATATATGATTTCTAATTTTAATTTGTAATTTTGCAGGGGTATGTTATGTATTAATATTAGTTTTTATTTATAAGCATAGATAAATTACAGGGGTATGGCAGAATATTGTAGAAAAACAGGAGAGGATTGTTATGGTGTACGGGAATTAAAACTTCTTTTTGAAATCAGTACCTTACTCAATAAGGTAAAACATGATTTAAAAAGCAATTTAGATCCGGTTATCGAACTTTTGGCCAACTATTTAACCGCTGAAAAAGTTATTCTCACCATTTTAAACAGGGCCAATAACCAAATATCCATTGAAGTGGCGTGGGGCTTATCCGAGGAGGAACAGAGCCGGGGTACTTATAAGGTTGGCGAAGGGATTATCGGCAAAGTTGTGGAAACGGGTAAGCCGGTAGTTATTCCCAAGATACAGCAACACGACGGATATCTCAATAAAACAAAACTGGATTTAAACGGGCGGGATTTATCATTTATATGTGTTCCCATCAGGGAAGAAGACGAAATTGTTGGCACGCTCAGTATTCACAGGACGTACAATCAGCACATCACAATAGCAGAAGATGCGCGAATACTTTCGATTGTCGGGTCGATGGTAGCGCAGGCAGTACGTACCCGCCAGGAATATGCCGAGGAAATTGGAAAACTGGTAGACGAAAATACCAAATTGCATTCCGAATTAAAGGAACGTATCCGTCCGGCAAACATTATCGGAAACTCCGGGAAAATGCACGCCGTTTTTGACCTGATTGAACGTGTGGCGCCAACCAATGCAACCGTGCTCATTCGGGGCGAAAGTGGCGTAGGAAAGGAATCTATTGCCGATGCTATCCACTATAATAGCTTGCGAAAGAATAAACCCTTCATAAAAGTAAACTGTGCCGCTTTGCCTGATAGTTTGATCGAAAGTGAGCTTTTTGGCCACGAGCGCGGAGCTTTTACCGGGGCAAACGTAATGCGTAAAGGTCGTTTTGAAGCGGCCGATGGCGGCACTATCTTTCTGGACGAAATTGGAGATCTGCCGGCCTCTACGCAGGTAAAACTGCTGCGTATACTCCAGGAACGTGAGTTTGAACGGCTCGGAAGTACTAAACCCATAAAAGTTGACGTACGTATTGTTTGTGCCACCAACCGTAACCTGGAAGAGTGCATCGAAAAAGGAACTTTCCGCGAAGACCTTTATTACCGAATCAACGTTTTTCCGATTTATATTCCGGCATTACGCGAGCGGCTGAATGACATTCCGGCACTTGCCGACCATTTCATTACCAAATTCAACAAAAACCATAACAAAACTATAAAACGAATTTCGGCATCGGCCATCGACATGCTTATGGTGTACCATTGGCCGGGAAACATCCGGGAGCTGGAAAACTGTATGGAACGAGCTTGCATCCTCAGTTACGATAATGTAATCCGGTCCAGTAACCTTCCGCCAACACTGCAAACAGCAATCTCATCCAAAACAAAATCGTCCGGAACGCTGGAGGCTGTGGTTGATAAAGTAGAAAAACAAATGATACTGGACACCCTCATCGGCACACGGGGTAATCTCGTAAAAGCTGCCGAAATTCTCGGTATTACCGAACGAATGATGGGCATCCGCATCAAAAAATATGAAATAGACCCCAAACGATATAAAGTGGATAGAAAAAATGGAAAAACAGCTGCTTAAGACTGACGTTTCGTTTATTTTCTGTGATTATTCAAACGAATATCATTGTAAAAAATTTGCAGAATTAATAAACCAATACATTGCCGACCCAATGGGCGGAGGTAAGCCTTTAACGCTTTTAGAGCAGCTTCGTTTGGTCGATGGCATGGCAAACCACCCTTCGGGATTTGTAATGTTTGCCGTAGCCGCCGATGAAATTGTGGGGTTAGTTACATGCTTTATCAACTTCTCCACGTTTAAAGCCAAAGCGTACCTGAATATTCACGATATTATTGTACGGAAAGAATTTCGTGGGCGAGGTATTGGCCGCAAACTGATGGAAAAATGTATTGATATTGCCAGGGAACGTAAATACTGCAAAGTGACACTCGAAGTACGCGACGATAATGCCAATGCCCAAAAATTATACAACAGTCTTGGATTTCAGGATACAGAACCGGTTATGCACTTTTGGACAAAAGTATTGAATTAAAGTAGGGTCAAATACCCCTTCACTTATCACCCGTCATGGTATCTTTTGATAAAGTGCTTTGCCGGGTGGTTTGTTTTTCCGGATGTACCTCTTTTTAGAATCCGGAAAACTTATTTTGGAACAGCCTATCCAAATCAATTACCATAAAAGCGTATCCTGCACAGATAAAAATCAACATAACTTTTAATCGCAACTTTGGCACATTCATTTTTTGGTTTAATATTTTATGATAATTTGAGTTTACCCCCATTATTTAATATAGTTTATTTTTAAAATCCTACATTTTTGTAAAGTACCCCTACTTTTAACAACAAAAACGTTCTTATTTTAATAAAAATCCAACGCACCACCCTGCATATCATCCCAAAAAATAAAAAATTTAAAAATTTTTTAACGCTGTATATCAGTAAATTACATTAACACCAAAAGCACAAAAACAGTTACGGAAAAATAACGGCACAGAACGTGCATATCCTCTATCGACAAACAAACAACAAGGAGGATTAAAAATGAGAAAAGTAGCAATTTATGGAAAAGGCGGTATTGGTAAAAGCACCACTACCCAGAACACAGTAGCCGGTTTGGCTGAAATGGGCAAAAAAGTAATGGTTGTAGGCTGCGATCCAAAAGCTGACTCAACCCGTCTCCTCTTGGGAGGCTTAGCTCAGAAAACCGTTCTCGACACGCTTCGTTTGGAAGGTGAAGATGTAGAACTTGACGATGTTGTTAAAGCCGGTTTCAGAGGAACCCGTTGTGTTGAATCAGGCGGTCCCGAACCTGGTGTTGGATGTGCCGGTCGTGGTATCATTACCTCGGTTAACCTTTTGGAACAATTAGGTGCTTACGATGTAAACCAGTTTGAAACCGACTATGTTTTCTACGATGTACTTGGTGACGTTGTATGCGGAGGTTTTGCAATGCCAATGCGCGAAGGGAAAGCTCAGGAAATTTACATCGTTTGCTCGGGCGAGATGATGGCCATGTATGCTGCCAACAACATCAGCAAAGGTATCGTGAAATTTGCTGAAGCCGGTGGGGTTCGTCTCGGAGGTCTTATCTGCAACAGCCGTAAGGTTGACAACGAACAGAACATGATCGAAGCTTTCGCTAAAAAACTTGGAACTCAGATGATTCATTTCGTACCACGTGATAACATGGTTCAACGTGCCGAAATCAACCGGAAAACTGTAATCGAATACGATCCCACCCACCCACAGGCCGACGAGTACCGTTCATTAGCCCGCAAAATCGACGAAAACAAAATGTACGTCATTCCAACACCTTTGGAAATTGAGGAACTGGAAGCTTTGTTGATTGAATACGGCGTGGTTGATTAAACCAACAACTGCAAACAGTCAAAAATTATTAAACCATTAAAAAACGAACATTATGTTACTTATCAGAGCAATAGTACGTCCCGAAAAATCTGCCGTAGTATTAAAGGCCTTATTTGAAGCAGGATTTCCTGCAGTTACCAAAATGGCCGTTTTTGGCCGAGGTAAACAGCGTGGTTTGAAAGTTGGAAATGTTACCTACGATGAGCTTCCTAAAGAGCTTTTGCTAATCGCCATTAAAGATACCGATAAAGAATTTGTTATCAGCACTATTATTGAAGCAGCCCGTACCGACGAAAAAGGTGCATTTGGCGACGGTAAAATCTTCATCACCCCTATCGTTGAAACTTACACAATCTCAAACGGGATTAAGGAAGCTTAATTCAATGGGGCAATTATTCAATATGTCAATTCTTCGATAAATACAGCAAAATCATTGGCAAATTGACATATCGACACATTGGCCAGTTGTTAAACATTCAAAATCAACTTAGTATGAAACTTATTCTCGCTATAATCCGCATAGCCAAGATGAACGAAACCAAACAGGTATTATCCGATGCAGGATTGCCTTCGTTCACGGCAATGGGTGTTTTGGGACGTGGCCGCGGTCGCGGAGAAGGTCAAAACTTTCAGGAAATTCTGAAAGATCCGGCCAACCAGGATATCCTCAAAGAAATTACCATGCCAAGGCTCAAATCCAAACGGTTGATCACCCTGGTGGTTACCGACGAAAAGAAAGACCTGGCCGTGGAAACGATCATCAAAGTAAATCAATCCGGCAACAGCGGCGACGGTAAAATCTTCGTCATCGAAGCACTCGACTCAATTCGCGTACGTACCGGCGAAGCAGGTGATTTAACATTAGACTAAAAAGAGGAGGTAAAAATGGCTAAAATAGAAATGGACCCACTACGGTGGAAACAAGAGGTATTAAAGAAATACCCTTCCAAAATTGCCAAAAAACGCGACAAATCAATAGTTGTGCATGAAGGCCCGGAAAATATCACAAAAATACAGTCAAACGTTCGTACCATCCCCGGTATCATCACCCAACGCGGTTGTACTTATGCCGGTTGTAAAGGGGTAGTACTCGGCCCTACCCGCGACATCGTGAACCTCGTACACGGCCCTATCGGGTGCAGCTTTTACGCTTGGCTTACCCGTCGTAACCAAACGTTACCACCAACTCCCGAATCTCCTAACTATATGATGTACGCCTTCTCTACCGACATGCAGGATTCGAACATCGTATTCGGGGGCGAAATCAAACTTAAACAGGCTTGCCGCGAAGCTTTCGAAATCTTCAAGCCCAAGGCAATCGGTATCTTCTCAACCTGTCCGGTTGGTCTTATCGGTGACGACGTTCACGCTGTTGCCCGCGAAATGAAAGCCGAACTCGGCATCAACATCTTCGGTTTCAGTTGCGAAGGATATAAAGGGGTTAGCCAATCGGCCGGCCACCACATCGCCAACAACGCCCTGATGAAACACGTAATCGGCTTGAACGACAATGCTCCCGAAGGCAAGTATAAAATTAACATGCTGGGTGAGTACAACATCGGTGGTGATGCTTTCGAACTCGAACGTATCCTTGCTAAATGCGGAATCACAATGAACGCTTCGTTCTCCGGTAACTCTACCATGGAACAGTTTGAGCGTGCCCACATGGCCGACCTCAACGTGGTAATGTGCCATCGTTCAATCAACTATGTGGCCGAGATGATGGAAACCAAATATGGTATCCCTTGGTTCAAAGTAAACTTCATTGGAGCGGATGCTACCGCTAAATCGCTCCGCAAAATCGCCGAATACTTTGGTGCACAGGAATTAAAAGACCAGGTAGAAAAAGTTATTGCCGAAGAAATGGCGACTGTTAAAAAGGCTATCGACGAAATCCGTCCGCGTACCGAAGGCAAAATGGCCATGATGTTCGTAGGAGGTTCCCGTGCCCACCATTACCAGGAGTTATTTACAGAACTTGGCATGAGCACATTATCTGCCGGTTACGAATTCGGACACCGTGACGACTACGAAGGCCGCCGGGTTATCCCAACCATCACCGTAGACGCAGATAGCCGTAACATCGAGGAACTCACCATCGAAAAGGACGAAGCTAAATATCGTGCCCGTAAAACCGAAGAAGAACTCAAAGCTTTGGACGAAAAAGGCCTCGGTTTCAACGATTACGAAGGTATGATGAAAGATATGGCAAAAGGCACCCTGGTTATCGACGACCTTAGCCACTACGAAATGGAAAAACTCATCGAAGCCTATCATCCTGATGTATTCTGCGCAGGTATCAAAGAAAAATACTGTGTACAGAAGATGGGAATTCCTCTCAAACAGCTTCACAGCTACGATTACGGCGGACCTTACGCAGGTTTCGAAGGTGCAGTAAACTTCTACAAGGATATTGACATGATCGTGAACACCAGCGTTTGGAAACTCATCAAAGCTCCATGGGAAGCCGAACCGGTAATTGAAGCCGAATACGCAGCATAAATAATTCAGAGTTTTCTATTCAGAGTTTTGGGTTAATCTATCCCAAGCTCTGAACATAGAACTCGAAACGCTGAATTTCAAACTTTTAAAATTTAAAATTATGTTACTTCGACACACTTCAGATATAATCGTAGATCGGGAAGCGCTGACCATCAACCCGGCTAAAACATGCCAGCCGATAGGTGCCATGTATGCAGCGCTGGGTATCCACGGATGCCTCCCGCACAGCCACGGTTCTCAAGGATGCTGCTCATACCATCGTAGCGCACTTACCCGTCACTACAAAGAACCCGTTATGGCTGCCACCAGTTCGTTTACCGAAGGTTCTTCGGTGTTCGGTGGACAAGCTAACTTATTACAGGCTGTTGAAACCATTTTCTCGGTTTACAACCCCGATGTAATTGCGGTACACACTACCTGTCTTTCCGAAACCATCGGAGACGACGTAAATCAGATCGCTCAAAAAGCCCGCGACGACGGTAAAGTTCCTGCAGGTAAGTATCTTATTCATTGCAACACTCCATCCTACGTAGGTTCACATGTAACCGGATATGCCAACATGGTAACTGCTATGGTCAAGTCCTTTGCTGCAAAAAGTGCAACCAAAAAGAACCAGACGAACATCATCAGCGGTTGGGTTGAACCTAGCGACATGCGCGAAATCAAACGTATCGCTAGGGAAATGCAGGCTAAAATCGTTCTTTTCCCCGACACTTCAGATGTCCTTGACACCCCGATGACCGGCAAACACGAATTCTATCCCAAAGGAGGAGTTACCGTTCCGGAACTCGTCAGCACCGGCGACAGCAAGCATACCATTGCCCTAGGGCCTTTCTGCACCGAAGATGCTGCCATCCTGCTCGAAAACAAATGCAAGGTAAAATTCGATACGCTTCAGATTCCCATCGGATTAAAAGCTACCGACACATTCGTTTCAACGCTCAGCCGTGCTGCCGGGGTACAGGTTCCCGAATCTATCAACGATGAACGCGGCCGGTTGCTCGATATGATTACCGACATGCACAAATACCTCTATGGTAAACGGGTAGCTCTTTACGGAGATCCGGACATCCTTGTTCCGCTCACCGAATTCCTGCTCACCTTGGATATGAAACCGATTTATATCGTAAGCGGAACTCCAGGTAAACGTTTCGAAGCTTCGATGGAAAGCCTTCTGAGCAAAAAAGTTCCCGAAGCTAAATACAAAAACGGCGAACGTGCCGATATGTTCCTTCTTCACCAATGGATTAAACAGGAACCAGTTGACTTGCTGATTGGTAACACCTATGGAAAATACATCGCCCGCGATGAAAACCTTCCATTCGTACGCTTGGGCTTCCCAATCCTCGACCGTGTTGGACATAGTTATTTCCCAACGGTTGGATACACCGGAGCGATGAACCTGTTAACTAAAATATTAGGTGCAATAATGGACAAAATGGACCGTGAATGTCCGGAAGAAAAGATTGAGTTGGTGATGTAATAAGCCCCACCCTACCCCTCCCCGAAAGGGAGGGAATAAAAAGGGACGATTTGTAAAGCTGGCGCGCGTTTGTAACGCATGCACCTTATAAAATTGACAATAATTAATAACCAAGGCCGATCTTTCTCCTCCTCTTTTGGGGGAGGCCGGGAGGGGGCCCATAATTTCCAGAACCATGAGTACCTTTCTTACTGAACGTGAAAATCAAATATTCCGCACGGGTAAAGATGTACATACGATCAACTGTTCGCGGCCCAGTCTGGCCGGTTCGGTAAGTCAGCGTGCTTGTGTTTTCTGTGGATCCAGGGTAGTGCTCTACCCCATTGCTGACGCGCTCCATTTGATTCATGGCCCGATAGGATGTGCAGCGTACACATGGGACATTCGCGGAGCGCTATCCTCGGGTCCTGAAATTCACCGGTTGAGTTTCTCCACCGATCTTCGCGAAAAAGACGTTGTGTTTGGCGGCGAAAAAAAACTCTATCACTCACTATCCGAACTCATCGACAGGTATAAACCCAAAGCCGCCTTTGTTTACTCCACCTGCATTGTGGGTGTGATTGGCGACGACCTCGAAGCGGTTTGTAAAAAAGTTAGCAAAGAAAAAGGAATGCCGGTTATCCCTGTTCAAGCACCAGGGTTTAACGGCTCCAAAAAAGACGGGTATAAAATAGCTTGCGAATCGCTCGCAACCCTCATCGGTACCGGCGACCTCGAAGTTCCTAAATATAGCATCAACATCCTTGGCGATTTTAACCTTGCCGGCGAATTATGGATGTTGCTCGAATATTACAAACGGATGGGCATTCATGTTAATGCCACCATCACCGGCGACGGACGGGTTGACGCCATCCGCAGCGCCCATAAAGCATCGCTCAACGTGGTGCAATGTTCAGGTTCGATGATGTACCTGGCTAAAATCATGAAAGAAAAGTATGGCGTACCATTTATGAAGGTTTCCTACTTCGGGCTCGAAGATATGTCCGATGCACTTTACGAAGTAGCCAAATTCTTCAAAAGTGACGAGCTGATGGCCAAAGCCCGCGAAATTGTCCGCGAAGAATTTACCCGGATGATGCCGATCCTCAAAGAATACAAAGAAAAACTCGAAGGCAAAAAAGCCGCCATTTATGTAGGAGGTTCGTTCAAAGCTATCTCCCTGATAAAAGCCCTTCGTCTTATTGGTGTAAAAACCGTTCTGGTAGGATCGCAAACCGGGACCGCCGACGAGTACGAAATAATCCGCGAGCTCTGCGACGATGACACTATCATTGTTGACGACTCAAACCCCATAGAACTCTCAACATTTGTAAAAGAAAAACAAGCCGACATCTTCATCGGCGGGGTAAAGGAACGCCCGATAGCTTATAAAATCGGTATCGGTTTCTGCGACCATAACCACGAACGAAAAGAAGCACTGGCCGGATACGAAGGCATGCTCAACTTCGCCAAAGAAATATATGCCACTGCCATGAGTCCGGTTTGGCAGTTTACCAAATGAAACCCCCTCCAACCTCCCCCGAAAGGGGAGGCTAAAAAACGCTGATAACTAAAAACAGAGAACTCATGGATAGCACAAAAAAAATAAACGGAGCAAAAAGCCCCTCCTTTGGAGGGGTTGGGGAGGCCTCTTTCGTTTCAACACGTAACGCTTGTAAACTTTGTGCCCCACTTGGCGCCAGCGTAGTTTTCAAGGGCATAAAAGGATGTATCCCGATGATTCACGGCTCACAGGGCTGTGCCACATACATCCGCCGTTACATGATTAGCCATTACAAAGAACCGGTAGACATTGCGTCATCGAACTTCAGTGAAGAATCAACCATCTTTGGCGGAAACAAAAACTTTATCGCAGGTATTGATAACATCATAAAGCAGTACAATCCCGAAGTGATTGGCATTGCGTCCGCTTGCCTAAGCGAAACCATAGGCGAAGATATACCAAGGTTGATACGCGAATACCGGTCGGTTAACAGCGACAAACCGTTGCCGGTATTCGTGCACGCCTCCACGCCAAGCTATCAGGGAACGCATATCGACGGGTTTCACGAAGCAGTAGCTGCGGCAGTATCATCCATAGCCCAAGTCTCAGAAACCGAAAAACATATCAACATATTCCCGGGATTTGTATCGCCGGAAGACATCAGAAATCTGAAAGAAATTTTGGCCGACTTTGGGCTCGATTATGTTCTCTTTCCAGATTATTCCGATTCTCTTGACAATCCACACTGGAAAGATTACCAGTTAATCCCCGAAGGCGGTACGCCTGTAGCAGACATACGGCGTACCGGTTCGGCTAAAGCCTCCATTGAATTTGGTTATGTATTAAACCAAGGCGGCCTTCACGGAAGGGTAAAATCGAACAAGACGGTGTTTACCGCTGCCGAATGGCTCGAAAAAAACTGCAACGTTCCCCGCAACAGCGTTGGAATGCCTATTGGAATCAAAGAAACAGACAAATTCTTTGATGTACTGGAAAAGCTTGCCGGGATATCTACGCCCGAAAAATATAAACGTCAACGCGGACGCCTTATCGACGCTTACGTTGACGGACACAAATACCTGTTTGGAAAACGTGCCATCGTGTATGGCGAAGAAGACCTGGTGATTGGCCTTGTCTCCTTCCTCGAAGAAATTGGAATCGAAACCGTATTGGTGGCTTCGGGTGGCGAAAGCGGAATGTTGAAAGACGAGATAGACCGCATCACCCAGGGGAAACGAAAGGACATGCTCGTAGTCAGTGACATGGACTTCGAATCCATCAACGATATAGTGGACGATCTGAAACCCGATCTTATGATTGGGAATAGCAAAGGATATTACATAACCCGCCGATTGGGCATACCGCTGGTGCGCGTTTCGTTTCCTATCCATGACCGCTTTGGAGCGCAACGCCTCCGGCACCTTTGCTATGAGGGCACCCAGGAACTCTTCGACCGGATTACCAACGTCCTCATCGAGTACAAACAGGAACATTCGCCGGTAGGATATAAATACATATAAGTCCCCCTAATCCCCCAAAGGGGGACTTTGCTTCCTCAAATTGGCATATTGACTTATTGTCTCATTATAAAACTGAAATTATGAACACAACAACTTCCGCAGCCCATCCATGTTTCGACATTGAAGCCAGACACACACATGCCCGTGTACACCTGCCCGTTGCCCCCAAATGCAATATCCAGTGTAACTATTGCAACCGGAAGTACGATTGTGTCAACGAAAGCCGTCCGGGGGTTACATCGTCGGTTCTCAGTCCTTACCAGGCTGTTGAGTATTTAAAAGAACTGACCAAACATATCGAAAACATTTCGGTGATTGGAATTGCTGGTCCCGGCGACCCGTTTGCAAACCCCGAAGAAACCCTGCAAACCATGCGATTGGTTAAGAAGGAGTTTCCGGAAAAAATTTTCTGTCTGTCAACCAACGGGCTAAACCTGAAACCTTACATCGACGAAATTGCCGAGTTGGGCGTAAGTCACGTAACCATAACCATCAATGCCGTCGACCCCGAAATTACCAGCAAAGTATACTCGTGGGTACGGTACGATAAAAAAGTACGCCGTGGCGTCGATGGTGCCCAATTCCTGATGGAACGCCAGCTCGAATGCATCCCTCTTCTAAAAGAAAAGGGCATTACCGTAAAAATCAACACGGTGATCATGCCCGGCATCAACGATAACCACATTGGTGAAGTTGCCAAAGTTGTAAAAGCATTAGGGGCTGATATTATGAACTGCATCCCGATGGTTCCCAACAAAGACACCGTTTTTCAAGATATGAAGGAACCTGATAAAGCTATGATTTTCAAAGTGCGGACGTTAGCCAAAGAGCACATCGACATGATGACGCATTGTTCGCGCTGTCGTGCCGATGCTGCCGGGCTGCTCGGTCAGGATTTTAAGGATGCGTTTGGTATGTTGCAGGAGTTTGCCTCACGCCCCATCTTCCCGAATGACGACCGCCCTTACGTAGCCGTGGCAACACACGAAGGAATGCTTGTAAACATGCACCTTGGCGAAGCCGATGCGCTGTATATCTACAAACAAACGCCCAACGGCTTTCATTTTGTGGGCGAACGGGCTACACCGCCATCAGGGTCTGGCGATTTCCGCTGGATTAACCTTTCCAACACGCTTAAAGATTGCCGTGCAGTATTGGTTGCCGGAGTTGGCGGAAACCCGCTCAACATACTTCAGCACTCAGGCATCAGGGTTATTCAGATGACCGGTCTGATTGACGAAGGTCTCGAAGCAGTTTTCAATAACAAACCGATAAAAACCGTGAAAAAAGCCGACGCTTTTAAATGTGGCGACCAATGTCGCGGAAATGCACAGGGGTGCGCTTAGTAAGCCCCTCCCTGGCCCTCCCCACAAGGGAGGGAATAAAATACAAACGTCGTAATTTATTAAACAACAGTTTTTTAATCAAAAAAACTATGCTCGGCGTAGTTTGCAACTACGCCGGATTAAAACAAATAATAATCAGCCGGTCTTTCTCCTCCCCTTCGGGGGAGGTCGGGAGGGGGCCTCTTCTTAAATAAACAACATGAAAAAACCAACTTTCCACATCCTGGTATGTAATTCATACCGTATTGCCGGTGGTGCACAAGGTGCCTGCAACCGCAAAAATGCTCCTGCAATGATTCAGTATTTCACCGAAGGCGCTGCCGACCGTGGATTAGACGTTGCAGTATCGAGTACGGCCTGTTTAAATGTATGTGCTCAGGGTCCTGTCGTAGTTGTTCATCCGCAGAATGTTTGGTACGGAGGCATTGAATCCGAGGACCAGATGGATGAAATTCTCGATGCTCTCGAAAACGACGAAATCGTTGAAAAATACAAAATATCAGACTAATCGATAGCTTTTTTAGTTGTCATTCCGGGTCAGGCCCGGAATGACAGTAAAGCTTAGAGTGGTTTTTAAGACTATTTAATTTATTCAAATCTGTTTTTTAGGAGGGGCCAATCCATGAAACAACAAAAAATACACCTGATAGACACAACCTTACGTGATGGAGAACAAGCTCCGGGCGTTGTGTTTCGTATCGAAGAAAAACTGCGGATTGCAGAGCTGCTGAGCAAAGCCGGAATCAAAGAAATAGAAGTAGGTACCCCGGCCATCGGGAAACAGGAAATAGAAGACATTAAAACTATCGTCGATGCCGGGTTTGGCTTTAAATGCCTGGCATGGTGCCGCGCCACCAAAGCCGATATCGACGCAGCTATTAAAACCGGCGCTCACGGTGTCAATATTTCGTTTCCGGTCTCCGATATTCATCAGTTAGCGATGATGAAGGACCGCCAATGGGTGATAAAAACCATGCACGAATTGGTGAGCTATGCCTCTTCGAACTTCGAATACGTGACTATCGGGGCGCAAGATGCTTCGCGGGCTGAATTCCCGTTCCTCACCGACTTTATCAGCGAAGCCATCTGGGTTGGAGCGTCCAGAGTACGGATTGCCGATACCGTTGGTATTCTCAACCCACTGTCAACAGGAAAGTTGTTTCGGAAGCTGCGAAAATATTTTCCCAAAATATCGCTCGAATTTCACGGACACGATGATTTGGGGATGGCTACGGCCAATACCTTCGCTGCTTTTCACGCCGGGGCCGACGCAGCCAGCGTAACCGTTAACGGACTTGGCGAACGTGCCGGAAATGCAGCCCTCGAAGAGATTGTGATGGCGCTTGAACTGAGTAGTCAGCTGCGGCACGGGGTACGCACCCCCGTATTGGGTGAACTCTCGCAGGTGGTGAGCAAAGCTTCGGGATTTACAATTCCTGATAATAAACCGGTGGTTGGAGGTAAGGTGCTGTGCCACGAATCCGGTATTCACACTAACATCCTGCTTAAAAACCGCGAAACGTACCAAATTATCAAAGCCTCGCAGATTGGCCGTTCCGAGCAGGAATTCATATTCGGGAAACATACGGGTAAAGCCACTTTAATCGATTTCTTAACAAAAAAAAATGTACCGCTCCCGGCAGATTATTGTCAACCGGTGCTAAACAAGATAAAGGACGAAGCCTGTAAAGCAAAACGTGAACTTTACCCGCAGGAAGTGTTAGCCATTGCTAAAAATCACATCCTGAAACATCAGCATATATAGCACAGGTTCTGCCTGCGCATCCAATCAATAGTTCAATAAATACGTTTCTGTCGTTTATCAGCAAAAAATCTACCTCAGGGTAGGTTTTTCTGATAAACATCATACGCTCAAAGCACTACATTCAACTGAACAACAGTAACATATATGGATTGGCATAGATTATGAAAACTAATCATAAACAAGACTTCAACCATGGAACATCATCCTCATCATAAACCCTTTACCATCAACGGTCAACTCTGGATAGATAAAGGCACGGATTGTTTCCTGGGGCCTGGGCGCATCGAACTGCTCAATGCTATTGTTCGGGAAGGCTCAATAAATGCTGCGGCCAAGAAACTGGGCATATCGTACCAGCATGCCTGGAAAACGATTGAACAGATGAACCGCTTATCGCCCATTCCGGTGCTTATTCCCAAACGGGGCGGTCGCGACGGTGGCGGAGCCGAACTTACGGGTTACGGACTAAAAATTATAACCGAAGTAAACAACATGGAAAAGGCTTTTGCCGACTTCCTTTTAAACATTAACAAAAGTTTCGATATATGTTTTTAACCAGCGTTATCTTCTGGAACAATAACGATATCGAAATAATCTAAAACAGCATTTGCTGTATTTTTTTAACCGGCGTTATATCCGGGAGAATATAACGAAATTATTTTTTGATAACTAAAACTTTACGCCATGTTTCAGGATATTAGTTATAAACCCATCGGAATCATCCACACGCATTATAAGGATATTACCGGGATGCCAATTCAGCCCTCCGGAGCGGATGGTGTTTCAGGAACCATTATCCTGAAACCGGAACTAACCTCTGGTTTGAAGGATATCGAAGGCTTCTCGCACATCATCCTGATTTATCATTTCCATCTGGCAACCGGTTATAAACTCGAAGTGACGCCTTTTATGGACCGCAAACCTCACGGACTATTTGCCACTCGCGTTCCGCTGCGGCCCAATCCCATAGGTATCTCCACTGTTAAACTCCTTAAAACCGAACATAATGTATTATATATTGAAGATGTGGACATTGTGGACGGAACACCGCTACTTGATATCAAACCGTTCTTCGAAAAATTCGACAACCGAAACTGTAGCCGAAACGGATGGCTCGACAATAACAGAACCCTTAACATCAGTGAAATAAAGTCGGACAACAGATTTAGATAACCATCATTTTAATCATTAAACCAAACAGCATGAAACTAAGTGCAAGAAACAGCATCAAAGGAAAGGTCCTCGAAGTGACCTTAGGATCGGTAATGGCCAAAGTTAAAGTCGATATTGGCAATGGCAACCAGATCAATTCGATCATCACCATCGACAGTATTCAGGAACTCGGACTGAAACCGGGCGATGAAGTTTACGCCATCATCAAATCAACCGAAGTAATGATTGGCAAGTAATATAGTACAAAAAAATTCCGGAACCATTCTCGCGGCAAACGAATCGTGGTTCCGGACAAAAAGTTAAAAACCTTTTAAAACACAAATTTATGCTTAAAAATTCATTTAAAATCCTTCTCATGGGATATTTGGTATTTTTCACCCAAAACATGGCAAAAGCCCAAACCTCCTCTTTTGATGCAGAATTTCGTCCGCGTACCGAATTTCGCCAGGGATTTCAAAAACCACTGACAGATTTAGACTCAACGCAATCGGCATTAATCACTTATCAACGCACCCGTTTTAATGCCGATTTTAAAGGGAAAGTAGTGAATGCCCGGATTAGCCTACAGGATTCGCGTATCTGGGGAGGCAGTAATACCAAAACCAACGATTCAAAAATCGAATTGTTTGAAGGCTGGGCCGAATACCTGATGACAACCGGGCTTTCGGTACAAGTCGGCCGTCAGGTTTTAAAATACGACGACCAACGCCTGCTGGCGGCTTCAAACTGGAGTAACACCGGAATCTCGCACGATGCCGTGGTGTTTAAACTCAAAGATCCGTTTATGCAGGCTCATCTGGGATTGGCTTACAACAACTCCACAGACGCGCTGTACAACGCCAACTATGCGTACTGTACCAAAGTTTACAAAACCATGGGATATGGTTATGTTTCCAAAGATTTATACGCCGGATTAAACCTTTCGCTCATCGGGATCGTTGAAGGCTTTCAGCGGGCAAAACCATACTATAATACGTTGTACCCGCGGGCAACCATGGGTGGCAACCTCCTATTCCAGAGCGATTCGTCGAACCTTGCATTCACGCTTACCGGTTATTTTCAGACTGGGAACGATCCTAACGTAACCTATAATACCAATCATTCGGCAAAGCTTAATGCTCATTTCTTTGCGGCAAAAGTGCAATATAAGGTGATTGCCCCGCTATCGGTAAACGTTGGTCTCGATTATTATTCCGGAACTTCGGGACTTATCAACGGAAGCAACAAAACCTCCACATCGAAAACTTTTAATAAGCTGTACGGCTCGAACCATACGTTTAACGGTTTCATGGAATACTTTTCGACAGTGCCGGCCGCTGGTTTGGCCGATTATTATGGCGGTGCAACCTGCAAAGTGTCGCCCCGTTTATCGGTTGATGCCGCTTTCCATGTATTTCGCCTGGCCGAGAGTGCTAAATATCAAAAAAGCAGCACCACCGCACTTGTTGACATGAGCAGGGACATGGGCTCCGAGCTCGACCTGACCTGCAATTATAGTGTTTGTAAGGAAGTTGCGCTACAAGCCGGGTATAGTCACTATTTCAATTCGGGCTCAACTAAAAACTATTTCAAGATGGCTTCCGATGCCAGCATACAAAGCCAGCAATGGGCTTACGTGATGTTGACCATCAAGTCGTTGTTTTACAAAACACCAGCGCCGCTACCAACCGATAAATAACGGAAACCTTTGAACATTGAACCTTTATAACATAAGAATATGAAACGAATTCTATTATTACTCGCACTTTTCATCAGCATTACCACTCAGGCACAGACAGTACGCGTGGCTGCTGCCGGAAACCTCCGATATATCATGGACGAAATCAAAGCCAAATACGCCATCAAAAGCCCTAAAACCAAAATCGACGTAGTTTTAGGCGCATCTGGTGCACTGGTACAGCAAATCAGCAATGGGGCAAGCTTCGACTTCTTTATGGCTGCCGACAAATCGTTTCCCGACAAGTTAAAACAGATGGGACTTGCCAGTGGTGAAGTTAAAACCTATGCTTTTGGCAAACTTGTGCTCTGGAGCAAGACACTCGACGTTTCTAAAGGCCTCGACATTCTTCTCGATAAGTCTGTTGCCCGCATTGCCATTGCCAAACCCGACGTGGCACCTTACGGAGCACGAGCCATTCAGTGCCTTAAAAGTTCCGGCCTGTACGAAAAGGTTAAACATAAACTGGTATATGCCGATAACATTGCACAGGCTGCTCAGTATGCAACCACCGGAAATACCGAAGTCGGATTTCTGGCGTACGCCTTGGTGCTTGCCCCGGACATGAAGGATATGGGCAAAACCTTTATGATTGATATGAAATCGTACAAACCGGTTGAACAGGCCTGCGTACTGATCAAAGGCTGGGAACGCAATCCCGAAGCTTCCAAATTTATGAAGTTCATACTTAGCGCCGAGTGCAAGCCTATCTTTCTGAAATATGGGTTTATAGTCCCTTAATAAGTTGTTAGCTATTGGTCGTTAGTAAAAATGGCCAATAGCTAACAGTTAAGATCTTAAAAATATGAACAAACTCAACGGCATCATTGCAAACATTCAGCAGGCGGGATCCATCATGCTTGTCGACATCAAGGTTAATAGCCACCTGTTTTCGGCTATGCTCATCGCTTCCGACGAAGAAAACTCCTGGCTTAAAACGGGCAATCGGGTAGATGTGGTATTTAAAGAAACCGAAGTGTCGCTGGCTAAAGGATTGTCGGGGCAAATATGTCTACGAAACAGAATGCTTTGCACGGTAAAAGACGTTACAAAAGGCGAACTCCTTAGCAAAGTAACCATGGACTTTATGGAATACACGATTGTTTCAGTAATTACAACTCGCTCTGTAGAAGCTTTGACTATCCAACCTAGCGATGAGGTAGAAGCCATGGTTAAAGCCAACGAAGTGACATTAATGAGGACAACAAACTTAAACGCTAAGACGCAATGACGCTAAGATTTTAAATATTATAATGCATCTCAAGTTAAATACTTTGCGTCTTCGCGACTTTGCGTTTATACTTTATTTTTCCATAGAACTTAACTCTCCTCACCATGGATTCCGAATTTCTTCAAACTCTTTGGGTAACATTTAAACTGGCGGCCAGCACCACAGTAATCCTTATGATAATCGGGTTGCCGGTTGCTTATTTCCTGGCCTATTCCCGGTTCCGGTTCCGTCCGGTTATCGAAGCATTGGTAAGTATGCCATTAGTATTACCGCCTTCGGTAATCGGATATTATATTTTGGTGGCTTATAGCCCGCAAAACTGGTTTGGGCGCTGGCTTAACGAATCGTTGGGCATACGGCTGGCCTTTTCGTTTCAGGGAATACTCATCGCCTCGGTTATCTTTAGTCTGCCGTTTATGATACAGCCTTTGCAGAATGGGTTACGTGCGTTGCCCGAAAGCTTTCGCGAAGCAGCTTACACGCTTGGAAAATCGAAGTCCCAAACCTTCTTCAGGGTATTGCTGCCCAACATTAAACCATCGGTAATTACGGCTATTGCGCTCACGTTTGCCCATTGCATCGGCGAATTCGGCATTGTACTGATTGTAGGCGGCAACATGCCCGGTCAAACCCGCGTGGCATCCATCGCTATTTACGACGAAGTGCAATCACTCAACTTCAACATGGCCAATCGTTATGCATTCGTTCTTTTCGCCATATCGTTTATCCTGTTAACAGTTATTTACAGCATCAATAAAAAGCATGAGACGTGGAGAATGATGTGAAAAAACAGACAAAATAGTATTGAGTATATAGTACTGAGACAAATACAAAACATCTTATGGCTATTCGAATTGATATTAAGAAGAAGATGCTTTCGGCGAACGGGGAGATGAACCTCGACATCAATACAACCCTGCAAATGGGCGAGCTGATTACGCTTTTTGGCCCTTCGGGAGCTGGAAAGACGACGCTTTTACGCATCATGGCAGGACTTGTACAGCCCGACAGCGGTCACTTAGAAGTTGATGGCGAAACATGGTTCGATTCGAATAAAAAGATCAACCTTCCACCCCAACAGCGGGGCATCGGTTTCATGTTTCAGGATTATGCACTTTTCCCGAACATGACGGTGGAAGAGAACCTGGCCTTTGCTCAGGATGAGAAAGACAACAGCCGCATAACGGAGCTCATCGACACGTTTGGCTTGAACGAATTCCGCAAACGAAAACCCGCTGGCCTGTCAGGCGGACAGAAACAACGAGTGGCCCTTGCCCGGGCATTGGCACGCAAACCCAATTTATTGCTTCTCGACGAGCCGCTTTCGGCCCTCGATGCTTCCATGCGCACGTCGTTGCAGGACGAGATAGCCCGTGCGCATCAATTGTTCGGGGCTACCACGCTATTGGTAAGTCACGATATGAATGAGGTGTTCCGTCTTTCAACACACGTGGTATGTATCGAAGATGGGGGCATCTCCAAATCCGGGAGTCCGGAAAAAGTGTTTTCCGACACCAGTATCAGCGGGAAGTTTCAGGTAGTTGGACAAGTAGCGCGAATTGATAAACAGGACGTCGTTAACATCGTTACCGTAATTACGGGCTCCAACATGATCGTCAAGGTAATTGCAGTTGACGACGACACTCAGCCCCTTACGGAAGGCGACCGCGTATTGGTCTTTACCAAAGCGTTTAACCCAATCATCAAAAAGATATAGCCGCTTTTGCACATGATGTACATGTGAAACCACTATCCATGTAACGAATTTATGTTTGTCGATGGATAATTGACTGCCGTGTATGAAATTTATTTCTCCGAAGAAGGTTTTACCCCAACCATGTTAGCAAGTTCACGCGCCGTTTTCTTCAGTTCAAGGACATTGGCACCCAACTCATCATTCAGGATAACGACACCCATTCGCCGATGAACTCGGGCTGCTTCCTTTCCAAACAAACGAAAATCGGCCCTGGGGTTTTGGCATACCAAACCGAGCCCGGTATATGTCGGGTGTAAAGTTTCAATTTCCGAAAGAATAACGGCACTGGCTCCGGCCTTTTCCTGTCTGATTTCGGGAATGGGTAAGCCCAGAACAGCCCGACAATGCAATTCAAATTCGCTCAGGTTTTGCGTACCGGCCAAAGTTACCATGCCGGTATCGTGTGGGCGTGGAGATAATTCGGAGAATACCACCCCTTCGGCAGTGATGAAAAACTCAACGCCCCAGATTCCTGCACCGCCAAGCGCTTTGGTTACTTTTGCAGCCATATGGCGGGCTTCTTCTACGAAACCATTAGTAAGCTCAACAGGTTGCCAGCTTTCCTGATAGTCGCCTCTTTCCTGCCTGTGCCCGATTGGTGCACAAAACAATGTTTCTCCATTTTTCTGTGTAACGGTAAGCAGTGTTATTTCGCTTAAAAACGGAACAAAAGCTTCGACAATAACTTCCGACACATCGCCGCGGCCTTTATCTACGGCATCTTTCCATGCTTTTTCGAGATCCGGTTCGCACTTCACCGTCGATTGCCCTTTTCCCGACGACGACATCAGCGGTTTTACTACACAGGGGATTCCCACTTCGGCAGCGGCGGCTTTTAATTCTTCAAAACTTTTAGCATAACGATAATTGGCGGTTTTCAATCCCAGTTCTTTAGCAGCCAAATCGCGGATAGCTTTACGGTTCATCGTAAAATTTGCAGCTTTGGCCGAGGGAACAACCTGAATACCGGCTTTTTCGTAATCATAAAAGCGCTCGGTACGAATGGCTTCAATTTCGGGTACAATAATGTCTGGTTGGTGTTTGGCTACAATGCGGTCGAGTTCATCACCTTCAAGCATATTAACAACTTCAAACATGTCGGCAACCTGCATAGCCGGAGCTCCGGCATACTTATCAACTGCAATAACTGTTTGTCCTAATCGCTTTGCGGCAATTACAAATTCTTTACCTAGTTCGCCCGAACCTAATAACATTATTTTTTTTTGCATACACTTAATTTTAGCCAAAGAGTGTGCAAAGGTATAATTTTCAATAAATGATTTTCCTACGGGAAATTTAAACAGACTCGAAATAAATAAGGTTTCACCGGAAGTTATACGACCTTTTAATTCTTCAATAAATTAATTGCATATATCAACTTATTTATTTTATTTCGCACACAAATTTTTAACAATGGGAAATCAGGATAAACCATTAGGCTTGGTAATTGGCTCCATGATGCATGAGATGTTTCGCGTGCTTAAAAAACGCGTAAACGAGCAATCGGACGTAGCGCTTACCATTGAACAGTTTGGATTGTTGTACCTGACTCATAAAGTAGAACAAGAGGCTATCCAGAAGGACATGGCAGAAATAATGGGGAAAGATAAGTCCTCTATTTTAAGAATGGTTGATTCTCTGGAAAATAAAGAATTAGTAAGAAGGGTTGTTGACAAAGATGACAGGCGAAAAAATCGTCTTATGGTTACCAAAAAGGGCGAAAAAACACTGGAACAATGGCTCGAAATTGAAGTAGAACTGGACAATGAGCTTATGGAAGGCATTGATCAATCGGACTTGGATTCATTTTACAAAGTGATTAATCACCTCGAAGTCAAAGCGGAACAGTTATAATTTTTTTATTCTAAAAGTTGATAATATCAATTATTGATTACAACAATAATTGGTTGTTCTGACTTTCTCATTTGTTTCATCTCTAAAAAAGTACCATCTGTCGATAAAAAAAAGCAACCGGTCTGTTCTATTTCTTCAGCCATACTCTCTGAAGTACCTTGCCCCGACTATTGGAGGTTTGAGAAAGGGCTGACGCAAGTTTATCTTCTGACGAATAAAAGGTAATCCCAGATGTATAATATTGGGGGATTCGAAGACAATTATTTGATCAATTTAAAAACTGATATTGTATAATTTACAAAATGTATCATCTATGAAAATGAATAAAATTCTTGTTGGAGGTTTAACTCTCCTAATGGTTTTTACAGCATGTAAGAACAAGCAACCGGCTCAAAATCAGGGCGAACAAGTTCAGGCTTACCCGGTAACAACCTTAGCCCCTCAGGATGTGGAATTGCAAACAGTTTACCCTGCCGTGTTAAAAGGTCAGGAAGATATTGATATTAAACCCCGTATTGACGGTTTTATCGAAGCAATTTATGTGGATGAAGGTGCTACCGTAAAAAAAGGTCAGCCATTGTTTAAAATCAATTCGCCTTCGTCTATCCAGAACGTTCAAAATACCCAGGCAGCTTATAATACTGCAAAATTGGACGTTGAACGTATCCGCCCGCTGGCCGAAAAAGGTATTTACAGCAGCGTAAAACTCTCGACGTACGAAAATACAATGGCATCGGCCAAAGCTGCCCTCGACCAGGCCAAAGCTGCTTTAAGCTGGACAACCGTAACCAGCCCGGTTGACGGCGTGGTGGGAACCATAACGTATCGTTTGGGAAGTCTGGTCAATAACTCTACCGTTTTGACCACAGTGGCCAACACAACCAACATCATTGCCTATTTCTCGCTGAACGAAAAGGATCTTTACGAGTTTATGCGCAACTGGGACGGTAAAACTCAGGCCGAGAAAATTAAAAACATGCCTGCCGTTAAACTTCTTCTGTCCGATGGCAGTGAATATGAAGAAAAAGGCCGCATCCAGACCATTTCCGGTTTGGTCGATGCTACTTCCGGAGCGGTAAACTTCCGGGCTTCATTTCCTAACAAGAATGAACTGTTGCGTAGTGGTACCAGTGGCAAAGTGGTTATCCCGAAAACGATGACTAATACGCTGGTTATTCCTCAGAAGGCAACTTTTGCACAGCAGGATAAGATTTTGGTTTATAAAGTTCAGGGCGACTCGGTTGTACAAAAAGCCATAACCGTGAAAACCACCCCTGATGGCAAAAGTTATGCTGTTACAGGTGGATTGACTTCCGGCGATAAAATTGTTAGCGACGGTATTGCAACCCTTAAGAACGGCAAGAAAATAAAAGTGAAATAACGAAACTTTAACAAGAAACGAAATGCTTAAAACATTCATAGAAAGACCGGTACTCTCAACGGTTATTTCAATCCTGTTTGTAGTGCTGGGGCTTATCGGTATTTACACCCTTCCGGTGGAACAATACCCTAATATTGCCCCTCCTACGGTAAGGGTAAACACATCTTACAGCGGGGCCAATGCCGACGCAGTACTGAACAGCGTGATTGTTCCCCTCGAAGAACAAATAAACGGTGTGCAGGGGATGACTTATATGACCTCTACTGCATCCAATGGAGGGGCTGCGTCCATCAACGTTTATTTCAAACAGGGAACCGACCCCGATATTGCTGCCGTTAACGTTCAGAACCGTGTATCTCAGGCGTCGGCCTTGCTTCCTGCCGAAGTTACCAAGAATGGGGTTACTGTTCAGAAAATGCAGAGCAGTACGGTTCTGATGATTATGATTCGGTCTAAAAATAAGGATTATGATGATAAATTTATTCAAAACTATGCCAACATTAATATTCTTCCACAGATTAAACGTGTTAATGGGGTAGGAGATGCTTCAGTCTATGGATCGAAGGATTATTCGATGCGTATCTGGCTTAAGCCCGATGTGATGAAGGCTTATAATATCACACCGGCAGAAATTAATACGGCCTTGCAGGATCAAAATATCGAATCTGCTCCCGGCGAATTGGGCGTTAATGGAAACCAGTCGTTTCAATATTCATTAAAATATACCGGGCGTTTAAAAACTGTCGATCAATTCGAAAATATTATCATACGCTCACAAAATTCCAAGGTTTTACGGCTTAAGGATGTCGCCAGGGTTGAACTGGGCGCCCTGAGTTATACTGTATTCTCCCAGAACAACAACTGTCCGGCTGTTTTGATTGGAGTTAACCAGACTGCAGGTTCCAATGCCCAGGATATTATCAAAGAAATTAAAAAGGAAATGGAGAAAGCCTCCAAGAGCTTTCCTCCGGGCATCGAATACGATTACCAAATGGATGCCAGCGGCTTCCTGAATGCTTCTATTAATAAAGTACTCCATACCATATTTGAAGCTTTCATTTTGGTGTTCCTCGTGGTACTGCTCTTCCTGCAAGGTTTCCGGGCCACTATCATCCCTGCCATTGCGGTTCCTGTAGCTATTATCGGAACGTTTTTCTTCCTGCTCGTCTTTGGGTTCTCCATCAATTTGCTAACCCTCTTTGCGCTGGTGCTTGCCATTGGTATTGTGGTTGACGATGCCATTGTGGTAGTTGAAGCTGTCCATGCCAAAATGGATGCCGGCGAGAAGGATGCCAAGCAAGCCGCTATACAGGCGATGAGCGAAATTGCACCGGCAATTGTTTCTATTACCCTGGTAATGGCAGCCGTGTTTGTTCCGGTAAGTTTTATTGGCGGAACAAGTGGTGTGTTCTTTAAACAATTCGGGTTAACGTTGGCTATTGCAATCTTAATCTCTGCAATAAATGCATTGACTTTAAGTCCTGCCCTCTGCGCCTTGTTTTTGAAATCGTACCATAACCCAGATGTTAAAGATAAGAATGTAGTACGAAAATTTTATTACTATTTCAACCTTGGGTTTAGCTCATTAACAGATAAGTATAAGGGAACGATTTACTTTTTGGGAAAAAGGAACCGTCGTTGGATAACAGTGGCTATTGTCTTAGTATTTACGGGTATTCTTTATGGGATTATGAGGATGATGCCTACCGGTTTTGTTCCTCAGGAAGATAGTGGAAATGTAATGGGTATGGTTACGTTATCTCCGGGTGCATCCCTCGAAAGATCCGACAGTGTCATAAAGAAGGTGGTACGTCTGGCTGATGCCATTCCTCATGTAAACAGTGTAACCAGCCTTACCGGGATGAGTTTTATGAGTGGTACCGGTAGCTCGTATGGGTCGGTTATCATTAAAATGGATCCGTGGGATACGCGCGAAATAACCACCAGCGATGTGGCTGCCATGTTAAAACAAAAAACCGACTCCATTAAAGATGCAACCTTCATGTTCTTCGGGGCTCCAACTCTGCAAGGCTTCGGCTTGAGCAGCGGTGTTGAACTGAAGTTACAGGATAAGACCGGTGGCGATATTAACAAGTTCTATTCCGTAGCCAACGACTTCCTCGACAAGCTTAAAAAACGTCCGGAGATTATGCTTGCCATGACCACCTTCAATCCTCGTTTCCCGCAGAAACAAATTGAAGCCAATGTGGCCAAAATTAAAGACGCCGGGTTAACGCTAAACGATGTAATGTCTGTTTTACAGTCCTATATCGGTAGTTTGTACGTGTCCAACTTTAATTCCTACGGAAAGCAATACCGGGTAATTGTTCAGGCTGCGCCGGAATATCGCACAAAACTCGAAGACTTGAGTGGGTTGACCATTAAAACATCCAACGGTACCATGGTGCCGGTCACTGAGTTTATTTCCATTAGAGATGTTACCGGCCCTCAGTCTTTGACCCGTTTTAACCTGTATTCATCGATGGATGTAACGGTAATTCCTAACTATATGAAAGGGTTTACCTCAGGCGATGCCATTAAAGCCATCAAAGAAGTTGGTATGCCCGACGGTTACGGATACGACTTTGCCGGTATGACCCGCGAGGAAGTAAACAGCAGTAACCAGACTGCCATCATCTTTGCCTTGTGTATCATTTTTGTGTACCTGTTGCTCGCCGCGCTGTATGAAAGTTACATTTTGCCATTGGCAGTTATCTTTTCGTTGCCGATTGGTCTGGCCGGGGTGTTTATATTCATCTTTGTGGCAATGATGAACGGCACCGGGATTGTAAATAACATCTATGTGCAGATTGCACTCATCATGTTGATTGGTCTGTTGGCCAAAAATGCCATTCTGATTGTAGAATATGCTTTGCAACGACGCCGGCAGGGGATGAGCATCTTCAAGGCAGCCGTTACCGGTGCCGCTGCGCGTCTTCGTCCTATCCTGATGACATCGTTCGCTATGATTTTTGGCCTCTTGCCTTTGGCTTTAGCTCACGGGGCAGGAGCGGTAGGAAATAAATCCATCGGTATCAGTGCTGTGGGTGGTATGTTAATCGGAACAATTATCGGGATTATTATTATACCTGTTCTCTTTATCATTTTCCAAAGCCTGCAGGAACGTGTGAGCAAGTATAAAATACCAACCACTGATGATAAAATTTAAAACAATAAATACCATGAATAATTATAAAACGGGCAGAAGTCTTCTTCTGCTCCTTACCATACTTATTATCGGATTATCATCATGCCGTTCCTATAAGGACCTGCCCGAAGCCCCGAAGGCCGATGCGCAGGGAATTATTCGCGACGGGGATGAAAATAAGGGCGATACCACCACCATTGCCAATATCCCCTGGAAGGAATACTTTAAAGATACTAATCTTCAGGCATTGATTACCGAAGGGCTCGAAAAAAACATCGATATGCAGATTGCCTCTGTGCGCATTAAACAGGCCGAGGCTAATTTAACAATGTCGGCTGCCAATAACCAGCCCACAGTTTCGGCAGGTTTAAGGGATGACTATACCCGTTTGAGCTCCGGCAACCAGGGAACAAAAGTCCTGGGATATACTTCCAATGTAACTTCGCTGGGCTTCTCGGCCACGTGGGAAGTTGATCTCTGGGGAAAGCTTAACAGTCAGACAAAGGCCAAATACATCAGTTTTCTGAATAGTTACGAATATAAAAACCTGGTGCAGACACAAATTATCGCCAACATTGTGAAGGCTTATTATAATTTGTTGGCTTACGACGAACAATTACGCATTTCCAGGGAAACAATTATTCTGTTACAGAAGAGCGAAGAAACTATGGAAAGCCTCATGAACGCCGGGCAACAAAGCGGGGCTGCCGTGGAGCAAAGCAAAGCTTTACTGTATAGCACCCAGTTGAAGATTCCTGCACTGGAAAGCCTAATCCGTCAGCAGGAGAATGCTATTTGCTTGTTATTGGGCCGTAAATCCGGAACTATTGCCCGTGCCTCTATCACCGACCAGGCAGTTAATGAACATCTGGCTTACGGAGTTCCCTTGCAGATGCTTTCCAAACGCCCCGATGTAAGACAGGCCGAACTTTCGTTCCGCTCAACCTGTACTTCGGTGGAAGTTGCCAACGCCAGTCTGTATCCTTCCCTGACAATTAGTTCTGCATCGCTCGGACTGGCTGCCGGTTCATTCTCCAATTTATTTAAACCTGCCAGTATTGCGGCCGAAATTGTGGGAGGCATAACCCAGCCCATTTTAAATAAAAAACAGTTAAAAGGAAACCTGAAAGTTGCCCAGGCACAACAGGAAGAAGCCCTGCTGATTTTTCAGAACACCGTTTTAACGGCCGGTCAGGAAGTTTCCAATATCCTTTATGGCTATAAATCGTCGCTGGGTAAAAATGAGTTTCGGGCCAAACAGATTTCGTCTTTAACCAAAGCGGTCGACTTTACCCAGGATTTACTTAAAGCCGGCGAAGCTAATTACACCGAAGTTCTTACGGCTCAACAGAACCTGCTTTCGGCCCAATTGAGCCAAGTAGACGACAAGCTGGAACAGCTTACATATGGCGTAAGTCTGTATAAGTCTTTGGGAGGAGGTACAAAATAATCGAAATACCTATCCTTATATGCCATTCGACCTTAAAATCTGGTTACTTTTGCAGACTTTGAGGTCGAATGGCATCAAATTTGAAATTCAATGATAATGAATGATACGGTCGATTATAATATATCTGAGACAGAACCCGGCAGTCGGGTAAAACCAGCTTTTTTGAGGTATCACGAAATTCCGCCAAAAGAAGATGATGAGTTTATAACCAAACAGCAAACAAAGTTTTTAACCAAGCCTAAAAAATACACTTTTTCGAAAAAGGTTGATGCATTCTTAGTTGAAGTTTACAAAGTCTATAAATTTTTTACACTTTTCTTTAAAGAGTCGTTCCGCAGCCCCTTTCATCTGCGGGAATTAATCAATCAATGTTATGAGGTTGGCTTGAAATCGCTACCGCTGATAACGCTTACCGGATTTATTGTAGGTATTGTTTTTACTAAGCAATCCCGGCCTTCGTTAGAAGAATTTGGGGCGCAATCCTGGCTGCCCTCGTTGATGGGAATTGCCATCATAAAAGCGCTCGGGCCATTGGTTACAGCCTTAATATGCGCAGGTAAGGTAAGTTCAGGGATTGGTGCCGAATTGGGGTCTATGAAAGTGACCGAACAGATCGACGCCATGGAAGTATCGGCGGTTAACCCTTTTAAATACCTGGTTATTACACGCGTTTGGGCTACAACCCTCATAATTCCCGTTTTGGTTTTTTATTGCAGTTTTGTTGCTTTATTGGGATCATCAATCAATGTAAACACTAACGATTCTACCAGCTTCCTGTCGTTTTATCAGAATGCATTTTTACGAATATCATTTATCGATTTTTCCGAATCGGTTTTCAAATCAATTATTTATGGATTTACCATAGGTTTTGTTGGCTGTTTTAAAGGTTACAATGCCGACCAGGGAACACGAGGCGTTGGAAAAGCTGCCAACCAGGCCGTTGTACTTGCCATGTTCCTTGTTTTTATTGAAGAAATTATGACCGTGCAAATATTTAATTGGTTCAGAGCCTTCTAAAGAAATGGAAAAATTAAAACACCATGTTATTAACAGGGACGAACCTGTTATCTCAATCAAAAATCTTTATAAGTCTTTTGATAATTTACACGTTTTAAAAGGAGTAGATTTTGTTCTTCATGAAGGCGAAAATGTGGCCGTTCTCGGCAAATCGGGCACCGGCAAGTCGGTACTTATAAAAATAATTGTTGGCTTGCTAAAACCTGACAACGGTGAGGTTTTTGCCCTTGGAAAACAAGTGGACAAGCTGAGCCGTAAAGAGTTGGATCAATTGCGTTTACAAATAGGCTTTTCGTTTCAGAGCAGTGCGTTGTACGATGGCATGAATATTTATCAAAACCTGGCATTTCCTTTAGTTATGAACCGGATGGGCTTATCAAAGAAAGAGATCGGGGTAGCTGTGGAGAATATTGCCGATGCCGTTGGACTTAAAAGCAAATTAAAACAGATGCCCAGCGATCTCTCGGGAGGACAACGCAAACGTATTGGCATTGCCCGCACGCTGATACTCAATCCAAAAATTATGTTGTATGACGAACCCACGGCTGGGCTCGATCCCATCACAAGTAGCGAAATCATTAAGCTGATAAATGACGTTCAGCATCAATTCAATACCAGTTCAATCATCATTACGCACGATCTTACCTGTGCCAAAAACACCTCCGACCGGATTGCCATGTTGTACGAAGGACGATTTGTAAAAGTAGGTACGTTCCAGGATGTGTTTGATGATGATAATCAAGTTTTAAAGGATTTTTATAACTATAATTTTACTCAGGAATAAATGAACGAATTTTCCAATAAACGAATCGTAATCGTTGGCTTATTTATTTTTTTAGGAATTGCCCTTTTTATATCCGCCATTCTTTTAATAGGCGATTTACATAAAACCTTTGAAAAAAAGTTTCAAATAAATCTATATTTCGACGATGTTGCCGGTTTGCAGAAGGGTGACAATGTCTGGTTATCTGGCGTTAAAGTTGGAACAATCGATAATATTTCGTTTTATGGCAATTCGAAAGTTAAAGTTAGTGCTATGATTGACGAAAAGGCTCAAATGTTTATACCTAAAGATTCGAAAGTTAAACTCAGCAGTGACGGGCTTATCGGACATAAGATACTGGTTATCTGCAACGGGTCGCCCAATGCCGGAATGATTAAGGATGGAGGCTCTTTAATGGTCGAAACAACCTTTTCATCCGACGATATTCTGAATACGTTACAGGAAAACAACAAGAATATTCTGGCTATAACCTCAGACTTTAAGGAACTCAGCAAAAAAATAGTTTCCGGAGAAGGTACTATTGGCAAATTAATCGATGATAATTCCGTTTACACCGATATTAAGGATGCCACTAATTCTATGCATCGGTTAACCCAAAATGCGCAAAAAATAATCCAGTCGTTGGCTTCGTTTAGTTCAAATCTCAACAAAGAAGGAACTTTGGCCAATGACCTGATCTCCGACACTATAACCTTTAAATCCATCAAAGCCTCTGTTTTACAGGTACAACAAATGACTAATAATGCGGAAACATTTATATCGAAAATAAAACAAGACGAAAATAATCTCAACTCACCTTTGGGAGTTCTTCTACATAACGATCAAACCGGGGTACAGCTAAAAGAAACCTTTAAAAACCTGGAATATAGCTCCCGCAAGCTATCCGAAGACCTTGATGCACTTCAGCAAAGCAGAATTCTTAAACGACTGCTGAAAAAGAACGAAAAAGCTAAACAGAATCCCTTATCGGCAAAATAAAAGACACGAAGCCTCAAAGAAAATACTTTGAAACTTCGTATTCATGAGTCTTTGCGGTCGGTTTTAAATAATCATCCCCGCTCCTACCGTTTCGTTGGTTGCTTCGTCAATTAAGATCAGGCTTCCGGTGATACGGTTTTTCTTGTAACTGTCAAAGAACAGCGGTTTGGTGGTACGAATTTTAATGCGGGCAATGTCGTTCATCTTAACCGCTTTATCGTCTGTATTTTCGTCGAGGGTATTAATGTCCACTTTATAGGCTATTTCTTTTACAATGCACCGTGCATCGCTGGAGGTATGTTTAAGATGATATTTGCCGTTAAGAGCCAGCGGCTTTTCGTTAAGCCAGCAAATCATCAGTTCAATATCCTGACTTACCTTGGGTTCGTTATCCTTACGTACAATCATATCGCCACGGGAGATGTCAATGTCATCTTCGAGGGTAAGGGTAACCGATTGCGGGGCAAAAGCTTCTTCCAGCTCGCCGCTAAAGGTATCGATGGATTTTATCTTGGAAGAAAGTCCCGAAGGCAAAACGGTAACCTCGTCGCCTTTGCGGAAAATTCCCCCGCCTATTCTTCCCGCATATCCACGGTAATCGTGAAATTCGTCGGAATAGGGACGAATGATGTATTGAACCGGGAAGCGTCCGTCCACAAGATTAAGGTCGCTGGCAATATGGATATTTTCGAGCAGGTACATGAGCGTTGTTCCCTGGTACCAGTCCATGTTGGCGGAACGTTTCACCACATTGTCGCCATGAAGCGCGCTGATGGGCACAAAACGGATATCCTGAATGTCCAGTTTGGCGGTAATTGCTTCGAATTTAATCCTGATTTTTTCAAAAACCTCTTCGCTGTAATCCACCATATCCATTTTGTTGACGCAAACAATAATATGCGGAATATTAAGCAACGAAGCGATAAAGGCATGGCGAATAGTTTGCTCAATCACCCCGTGACGTGCATCGACAAGAATGAGCGCCACGTTAGCCGTTGAAGCTCCAGTTACCATGTTACGGGTGTATTGGATATGCCCGGGGGTATCGGCAATGATAAATTTACGTTTAGGTGTTGCAAAATATCGGTAAGCCACGTCAATGGTGATTCCCTGTTCGCGTTCGGCCCTAAGCCCATCGGTAAGCAATGCTAAGTTTACCGTCTCCTCCCCTCGCCTTTTACTAGCCATTTCAATAGCTTCGAGTTGATCGGAGAAGATGGCTTTACTGTCGTAAAGCAAGCGTCCTATTAATGTACTTTTCCCGTCATCGACACTGCCCGCGGTTGTAAAGCGAAGCAGTTCCATATTTAAATATCCGGTTTGTATATCTTTCATAATGTTGTATTCAAAAATTTTATATTCAAAAATCAGAAGCTTAAAGATTGATGACAATCCTTAAAACCGAAGCTCACCAAGTCCTCTTTCGAGGAATTTAGAGGGCCTGTCTTCTGCTATGCAGGCCGCACTCCTTATGTTCGGGCTCCTCCCACCACCAACGGCCGGAACGGATGTCATCACCCGGAGTTACGGCGCGGGTACAAGGCTGGCATCCGATACTTGGAAATCCTTTATCATGAAGGGCGTTGTACGGAATGTTATGTTCCCGGATATAAGCCCAAACCTGCTTTTCAGTCCAGTTGATTAACGGATTTATCTTGATGAGGCCATTGGCTTCGTCCCATTCAACCAGCTTGGAATAGAAACGGGTTATGGACTGATCTTTCCGAAGTCCGCATATCCACACATCCAGGTCTGCAAAAGCTCTTTTTAATGGTTCGAGTTTGCGCACATGGCAACACTCCTTGCGGCTTTCGATGCTGTCGTAAAAAAGGTTGATTCCTTTGCTGGCTACCATCTTTTCTACCGACTTTGTTTCAGGAAAAAATACATCAATCTTTATATCAAATAATTTGTTTGTAGCGTCAATCAAATCGTAGGTTTCGGAGAAAAGACGACCTGTATCGAGGGTAAAGATGCGTACCTTCGGGTCGACCAACCATGCCAGGTGGGTTAAAACCTGGTCCTCGGCGCCTAAGCTGGACGAAAGGGCTATTCGTCCACGATATTCCTGTAAAAAATAAGTTAAAACCTCCTCCGGTGTACTTTTCTCAAAACGCTCATTTAACGCGTCTATCGTTGTTTTAAGTTCGTTTACTGTTGCTGACATTGCTCCTCCGTTTAAAAATATCCTTCCTTTTTCCTGTCTTCCATAGCCGATTCTGAGCGTTTGTCATCGAAACGGGTTCCGCGTTCGGTTGTCCGTGTTGCAGCTACTTCCTGAATAATTTCTTCGAGCGACGAAGCGGGTGATTCTACGCCCCCGGTACAGGTCATATCGCCAATGGTACGGAAGCGTATTTGTATTTTCTCGATTCTATCGCTATCCTTTAACGGAATGTACGGACAGTTTGCCAGTAAAACACCGTCGCGGTTAATCATTTCGCGCTCGTGCGTAAAGTAAAGGTCGGGAATATCGATATTTTCGAGATAGATATACTGCCAAATATCCATTTCAGTCCAGTTGCTCAACGGAAAAACCCTGAAATGCTCGCCCATGTGCTTGCGTCCGTTAAAGATGTTCCAGAGTTCGGGACGCTGGTTTTTGGGGTCCCACTGCCCAAATTCGTCACGATGGGAGAAAAAACGTTCTTTGGCACGCGCTTTCTCTTCGTCCCTGCGGCCACCTCCCATAGCTGCATCGAACTTAAACTCTTCAAGGGCATCGAGTAAGGTTACGGTTTGGAGCTTATTACGACTGGCATTAAAGCCAGTTTCCTCAACTGCTCGCCCCTTATCTATGGAATCCTGTACAAGCCTTACAATGCAGGTTGTACCGGTATTCTTCATCAATTCGTTACGAAAATCGAGCGTTTCCGGGAAGTTATGCCCGGTATCGACGTGTAACAACGGAAATGGAACCTTCGCCGGCCAAAATGCCTTTCGGGCAATATGGAACATCACAATCGAATCCTTACCGCCGGAGAACAAAAGCGTAGGTTTTTCGAATTGTGCCGCAACCTCACGGATGATGTAAATCGATTCCGATTCGAGCTCGCGTAAATGATTGATGTTTCTTGATGTTAATGGAGACATATATTTAATTTTCAAGTTACTGATGAAAGATCATTGATGAAAAACGACCAATTACCGGACATCCGGCTGTTGTTATTTTTAGCTAAAGGCTCCGGAAATATATTCGCGGGTTAACTCCTTTTGCGGATTGTTAAAGATTTCATCGGCCGAACCGGCTTCTATAACTTCGCCAAGGTACATAAACACTACGTAATCGGCAATGCGCCTGGCCTGCCGCAACGTGTGTGTAACCAGAATTATCGAGTAATCGCGTTTAAGTTCAACGAATAGCTCCTCAATCTTTTTACTAGAAATGGGGTCGAGCGCGGAAGTAGCTTCGTCGCCAAGGATTATTTCGGGTTCCACGGCTAACCCGCGAGCTAGGCAAAGACGTTGTTGCTGACCGATGGAAAGGCGATTGGCGGGAGAATGCAAGCGGTCTTTCACCTCATCCCACAAACCTGCAGCTTTCAGATAATTTTCGACCAACCGGGAAAGCTCTTTCATGTTTCGGTTGCCATGAATTCTGGGCCCATAAGCAATGTTGTCAAAAATTGACATTGGCAACGGACACGGCCTTTGCGAAAGCAATCCCATCTTTTTACGGATATTGATGATTTCTACATTTTTGTCGTGAATATCCTCACCATCGACAAATACATGACCGTCAATCTTAACATCGACCGACTGCTCCAGCAAACGGTTAAACGTCTTTAAAAGCGTGGTTTTACCACATCCCGAAGGTCCGATAATACAGGTTATCGCTTTATTGGGTATATCGAGGTTCACATCTTTAAGAACATGCTTTTTCTGCAGATGTACATTCAGATTTTTCACACTAATGTGAGGAGCCGTAAGGTCGAGCTTTGTTTTCTGAAGCAACAGCGTTCGAACCTGAGCTTCAGCACCCTCTTCAAGCAGAAATACATCTTTACCATTGTTCATTGACGAAGCAATGATATTCTCCGATTTTAAAAGCCTGGTGTTCATATTTTATTTTTTGAGAATTTACTACTGTAAAAACGAGCTGCAAGGCTAAGCGCTAACACAATCAAGGTAAGGATTAGCGCTGCGGCGTAAGCCCTGTCCTGCACTTCCTGAATAGGGCTACTGAGCTGAAAAAAGATTGCCAGCGGAAGTGTTGCAACAGGTTGCGAAAGCGAAGTGGGGATGCTGTCGGTATATCCGGCTGTAAAAAGTACAGAAGCAGCATCGCCAATGGCCCTTCCTATGGAAAGCAGAATTGCTGTGGTAATACCGGGCGATATTTGTTTCAGCACCACCCGGATAATTTCGTAGCGGGTTGCACCGAGCGACAGTGCGGCATCTTTAAGATCTTTGGGGACGAGCCGGGCAACTTCGTCCATAGAACGAATAAGGATTGGTGTAATTAACAGTGCCACGGCAATGATACCGCCAAACAACGATGTTTTAAGTCCGAAGTAAACCATCAACGAAAACCCGAAAGCTCCGTATACGATAGAAGGAATGCCAAACAGCACATCGGCAGAAAGTCTGGTTATATCAGCCAAAAATGATTTTTTAGGAAGATATACATTGATGTAGATAACCACCGGGATGGCTATAATCAGCCCTAAAACCGTTGAACCTAAAACAAGGTACAATGACCCGACAATGGCATTGAGCAGCCCGCCTTCTTTGCCCAGATAAAAACCTCCGCTCGGGATTTTGGTGACCATATCCCAGCTCATAGCAGGAAGTCCGCGCTTTACAACGGCTACCAAAATCATGAATAACGAACCAAGAATGATGATGGTAGCAAGGATCATCAACACTTTAAAAAAGCGTTCTTCAAATTTTCTCATAAGGCAAACCTCCTTTCGATGCGGGTTAATATTATTCGCGATGCGGCATTAAAAATAAGGATGATGACAAACAGGATAAGCGCTGCAAGCATCAATGCCGAGTCGTACAGCGGCAACGACATCATCTCTCCATAGTTATTGGCGATGAGTGCTGGCAATGGATATCCCGAATCGAAAACGGATTTGGGAACAGCCGACATGTTTCCGCAAACCATTAAAACGGCAATGGTTTCGCCAAAGGCACGCGAGACAGCCAACACAATGGCAGCTACAATTCCCGGCAACGATTTCCGAAGAACAACAAATTTTACAGTTTGCCAGTTGGTTGCTCCAAGCGAGAGCGATGCATCACGGAGCTCCTTGGGGATAGCCGCAAAAATCTCGATGAGTATGCTAATTATTAACGGCATAATCATAATGGCCAACACTATACCTCCGGCAAGCACACTATACCCCGATGAAAATTCTACAAAATGTGGGGCAAGCTTCTCCGAAATAAACGGAACTACCACCAGGATTCCCCAAACACCATAAACTACGGGAGGTATTCCGGCCAGAATATCGATTAACGGGAATACTATTTTTTTGATGTACGGATGTGCATATTCCGACAAAAAGATACTGGTAAGGATGCACAGTGGCAACGCAATAAAAATAGATATTGCAGTAACCCATAGGGTGCCCATGATAAACGGATAAAACCCAAACTCTCCCTTAAAAGGTCGCCAGCTGCTGCCACTAAGCAACGACCAGAGCGAATGTTCGTGTAAGATAGACGACGACTTAAAATATAAGCTCAGTCCAACAATTACTGCCAGTAATAGTGAAAAGACAGTAAGGCCGAGCATTATCCTGCGGGCCAAACTATCTTTAAAAACGCGGTATTTTGTATGTGTTCCGAATATCATAATGTTTCATGTTGTTATGTTGCTCCCTACCCTCGGGAAGAGTGGAAAGGCTTTTATTTCACCTTCCCCAGTTCCTTTTCGAGCTTATCTTTCGAAAGGTTGATATATCCTGCATTGTGGACATATTTCTGTCCATCGGTAAGTACCCATTTAATAAATTCCACAAGCACCTTTTTGGTTGGCTTGCCGCTGGTAACAAAATACAGGTCGCGGGCAGGAGGCGAAGGATATTTGCCGGTAGCAATGGCATTTACAAGCTGGTCGAGCGTATTATAAAAATTTTCATCGGCATCGATCTTGCCATTGTTGTTCAAGTCGATAGGCACAACTTTAATTCCGGGGTTGGGAAGTTTGGTTTTGGCATCGTAGGCATAGCCAATATTGTTATATCCAATACCCTGAGGGTCGCGACTAACAGCAAGGGCAAGACCTGGGTCACCAAATACACCAACACCTAAGAGATCTTCCTGCTTTTTACCAAAGTATTTAGCCCAGCTTTCCGCAGCGCCACAGGCATCGGAGCGGGTATAAACACGAATCGGAGTTGCTCCTTTAGCTCCCACCGCCTGTCCCCAGGTTTTATATTTACCGGTAATGAATACATTGTTAGCGGCATCCTTCTTCAGACCATGCGAAAGAATATCGGCCAAATGAGGGTTTTTTGCACTGATGGTAGCAACCACAGCATCTTTAGTAACGGCAATGCCATAAGCCCCTTTCTTCACTTCTGCGGGATAAATTTCGCGCGAAACCATGCCAACATCTACCACTTTGGCAATGGCATCGGTCATTCCCTTACCTGCACCACCAGCCGAAAGGTTAATTTTTACGTTGGGATGAATCTTTTTAAACTCTTCGGCCCATTTAACGGCCATGGGATAGAGAGCAAAAGCTCCGGAAAGTGTGATGTTGCCACTCAGTTCATCTTTCGACTGAGCATAAATCTTAAAAAACGAGGCATTGAGAAGAATCAGAAATGCGCTTAAATAAATAACTGTCTTTTTCATTATACTGTATGTTAAGCCGTTAAAATCCTATTTGGAACTGTATTACTGCAAAGTTGTTGTTAACCGCTGTTCCTTGCTCTTCTTTAAAATTGTAAGCAAGCTGCACCTTTGCATTGGGGTTGAAGAAGTAATTTACACCCAGCGTATATACTTTTGATGCGTCGTTAGCTTTGTCTTTATTGGGATCATAACTATCGTATTTACCCACGGCCTGAAATTTCTGAGGAAGGATGAAATAACCAAGCTGTACATAATAACCATCGCGGGTTATCACATTGTCTTTTCCTTTTAAATATTCGCTGTGTAAGGTGAGGTTATTCCACTCGTAGCTGAGTTCTAAACCCCAACGTTTACGTTTTTCACTTTTGGAAGCCTTGTCGGTGGAGTTTACCAGGTAATAACCTACACCGTCGTAATAGCTACCACCCAAATCCAGCCCTTTTACAGGATGGAATACCAAACGGGCAGCCACGTCTTTGGCCGAATTATTATCTGCACTTGTATTGATTCCGGCACCATTGAACAGGCCTACATAGTAATCCAACAATGGCAAGTCATTTATTTTAAAAAGGCTTCCGTTAGCCTGAACCCCGATATCGCGTCCATTGTGGTTTCCAATCACATCTTTACTGCGAGCCACAAGAGCTTCAACAACCTGCGACCGGTCTATATTTTCAGATTTATTATCCGAAATTTGGTTTTCGTACGACAAGGCTACTTTTTGCTGACCGATGGTAAGATTAAAATAATCAGCCAGTTTTACTTCGGCAAAGGCATCGAGCAGTTTTACGGACGTTCCGCCAAAGTCGGATTGCAGACGGTAACCAAAATAAGGCGAGATGTTTCCTTTAAAATCGAGCCTCGCACGGCGGATATCGAAACCACTCTTCTTGCCAGTTTCTTCAAGGTTTTGGTAACGAACTTGTGAGTAACCGGCAAGTTGTATTTTTTTGGCAGCTGTAATCTGAAAAGAATTTTTCTTTGCATCGGCTTCCTGTTGTTTTATTGCGTCATCGGCACGGAGTGAATCGGCTTCTTCCTGTGTTACCAATTTTCGTTGTACCAAAACATTTAGAATGTCGTTAGTAGTTTGCGCGTAACCAGAACGGGCTAAAAACAAAATCAAAATAAAGGCATACTTTTTCATAGACGATTAGATTTTTTCGGGTTAAGTTTCATGTTTCAAAAGTGATATTATTACGACCCAACTTCAATACCTCTTTACTGGTATTTTATATACCTAATTATAGGTAGGTATAAATACTTATGTTTTTATAGAACAAAGACTTATTAAAATAACCTGTCAATTTTAGATACCAGCAACCGTCTTATATAAAAGATGTTAGCATCTTAAATTCCCATTTATACTTTCCTGATAATAGCTGTTTAGCCGGGATTCCATTAAGTTTCACAATAGCGACAACATCGAATTTTCTAAAACTGACAACACAAAATTTACGATCTCCATGCTTACAGCTTAAAAATATTCATTATATTTGTAAGGTAAACTTACAAGTTTAAATAACAATATATATGAATACAACCGAACTTTCCTCGTCGTTACGTTCAGTAATCTCTGCCCTTCATAAAGGATTACGCAAACAGATGTATTCAGTCGACACTTTTTCAATGACTGAAATTGATACAATCAGACATTTGTGGCGTTCCACCTCCTTATTACCTTCAGAACTTGCGGCTTTAACAAAAATAAAGACCCAATCCATGTCGCAAATACTGAATAAATTAGATGGGTATGGAATAATAACAAGAACGCCTTCGGAAAAAGACAAACGTAAAGTATATATTTCGCTTACACCCTTTGGCCGGGAAAAAGTTGAACAAACCAAATATGACAGGGAGGAATGGCTGAAAAATGTTATTGAAAAATCACTTACTGACAGCGAAAAAGAATTGTTAGAAAAAGCATTACCCGTATTAAACAAACTAGCCATCAATAAATAACAAAACAATGGAATGGTATTATTATTTCAGTGCATTTTGGACAGGGGCATTTCTTACAAATGCTATTCCTCATTTTGTTAATGGTATTTCGGGAAACAGTTTTCCTACCCCATTCGCAAAGCCACACGGAAAGGGTCTGTCCTCCCCTACGTTAAATGTACTTTGGGCATTATTTAATCTCGTAGCAGGGTATTTGCTCTGTCGGATATCCGGAATATCGCCGCAGGATAACCGTTCGCTTATCTCATTTTTTGCAGGAATTGCCTTGGTTAGCATACTACTAAGCAAACGATTTGCGAATAAGGATAAAGCATAAGGTTTAAAACTCAGCTCATGAAATTAGATATAAGAGCAGGAACCTTCAGAGCATTCCGAAACCGGAACTACGTATTATATTTTAGCGGCCAGTCGGTTTCGTTAATTGGCACCTGGATGCAGCGTACAAGCGTAAGCTGGCTTATTTACACCATGACACACTCAGCGTTTATGCTGGGCCTTACCATATTTGCATCCCAGTTCCCTTCGTTTTTGTTTTCTTTATATGGAGGCGTTCTTTCGGACAGGTACAACCGTTATAAAATTATACTGTTTACTCAAACCGTTTCGATGATCCAATCCATTTTGCTGGCAATACTAACCCTGACAAATCACGGCTCGGTTTGGGGAATACTCATGCTTAGCCTTATTCTTGGGGTGATTAATGCCTTTGACGTTCCTGCCCGACAACCCCTGGTGCATGAAATGATACAAGACGAGGCCGATTTACCTAACGCGCTTGCCATGAACTCTTCCATAGTAAATCTTGCCAGATTGATTGGTCCGGCATTATCCGGCATTATTCTGCAAAAGTTTGGCGCAGGTGTATGTTTTCTTTTAAACGCCTTGAGTTTTGTGGCAGTACTAACATCTCTTGTATTGATGAAACTGCCTGAATACACTCCTCCATCTAGAAAAAAGAAAATTACATCGGAACTTACAGAAGGCTTCCTGTACGTAAAACAGACCCCGGCAATAGGAGCCCTTATCCTCATGATTACTTTTATGAGCTTTCTTGTTCTACCTTACGATACACTTCTACCCGTGTTTGCCAAGGTAATTTTTAAGGGCGATGCAGCAACCTTTGGCTATATCCGAAGCTTTATCGGATTAGGAGCTATAAGCGGAACATTCTTTCTGGCCTCACTAAAAAAAGGAACCGACCTTAAAATTGTGTTATTGGTCAACACCATAATTTTAGGCATTGGCATGATACTTTTTTCTCATGTAAGCTATTTTCCTGTAGCAATGCTGTGTGCAGCAATCTGCGGATTTGGAACAATGTCGCAGAGTACCATTTGTAATACAATAATTCAGGTTAATGCAGCACCACACATGAGAGGCCGTGTAATTAGCTTTTTTACTATGGCTATTTTCGGAATGTTACCGCTAGGCAGCTTGTTAACCGGGAGCATTTCGCAACACGCAGGCGCCCCCAATACATTGCTCTGTCAGGGTATAATAGCCTTAATCATTGCCGTCGTATTTTCTGGTTTTCTAAGGAAAGATAGTCTTGCCAGAAAAGTATCAGCGAATTTTTAATGAAGTAACCAAATTAAATAACTAAAAATGAACCAATACAAGCTTAACTCTGCACTTCTGGTAATGGATATGCAGACCGCACTCCTTCGGGCACTTCCAAATGTTGCAGAATTCACCGGCAAGGTTGCAAAAGCCATCGAAAAAGCCCGCACAAATGGAAGGAAAAATGATTTCCAAAAAAATTTACGAACTGTCAACCAGTTACTACTTTAAACTACCAAACGGCAAGACTACAACAGGTTTTAAACGATTAAACCGAAAAACGCTACAATCCATCTTTCCGAAAGATCCGGAACTAATAAAGTCCGTGCTCAAAAAACGCCATCAACGGAGATTCAGAACCGAAGACGATTTTATTAAACTTGCCACAACGCTAAATCAAACTCCGGGAATTTTTAACTAAACCTAATTTATATTGATTTTTATTTCAAAACGAAAGGTCCTGTAAACTATTTAATTTACAAGACCTTTCGTTTCGTACAGACAAATTACTACCGCACGCTAATTTTTATTTCAACGTCATTACTGGCCAATTCAATAGGAATAGCTTCCATGCCGGGCACAAAATTGAAGATTCGCCCATTTGCAACATCTTTTATGTTTAATGGAGAATTGGCTTCAATAACAACAATCCCTTTAGGTTTCCGAATTTCAATTTTATGTTGAGATACAACCGTTACCTTTTCGTTGCCGGATGCAACAATGGGCAGCCAGTAGCGCACGGTCCCGGAGTGTTCATTAGCCTGACATTTCGCGTTAATAATAACTGATTCGTTGTTAAACATATAGCTAATATCGCAAGCTGCCGGACTTCCCGGAACCAGAATCTGGTTTTCATCCACTATCGACGAACGGGTTACAAACGCTATCCCGCCTTCAGTTTGGCGGTAATCTATTACAGCTTTTAAATCGTTACTATTCGAATATAGTTTATGGTTAACTTCAACTTCAAACCGGGGCGTAAGAGACATGGAAAAGGCATCTCTATTTCGTTGCATATTCGACGTTTCCACAAGCTGATAATTATTCATACTCGATACAATAACCGGACCGGCTTTGGGATGCCATAGCATGGTTAATGCCCCTCCGGTAGCATGTCCACCCTTCATGGAATATTCCTGGTCGAAACCGGTGATGGTTGCCCGCCAATTATTTTTGGCTATCAACCAGGTTTGAATATCCGTAAATAATTTTACACCGTACTCCCGTTCGCGCGGTAATTCCAAAGCTTTATCAGGCGTATTTTTCCGTATCGCATCCGCCTTTACCAACAATGTGGTCAGCGCTTTGCTATGCCCCAATGTATGATGTACACAAGGCAATATTCCATGATCTACATAATGAGGCCCCCCATACAATAAATTATCGTGAGTGCAGCTTGCCATAAGCCGAGTATTCAGTAAAGCAGCTTTATAAAAAGCGGGATCTTTTTCCATCATTAAGGCGTATGCCGGTTGGCAACCATCGCTGGTGCGACTTCCCCAATAAGTCCATTTAAAATTCCGGGTTCCCCAGCTGTTATCCCAGGCACCGTCGGGCAGCATAAATTCCAGATGAGCCTTTAACGATTCGGTAACCAAATCGAGCACTTCGGTATCGTTGGTCAACTGGCCATACATTACCAGCGACGGCAACGACTCTTCAACATTATATCCTAAATCGACAGAATAGCAGCCTTTGGCACTTTTTACATTAACAGGATGTCCTTCGCCATACAGCAACTTATCGTTCGGGGTAAAATAATGAAGAGCCTGATGAGCTAGCTCCCTGCCCCTATCCGTAAATTCTTTGCGGTCAAAATGTTTCCCGATTAAAACCAAAGCATAGCTGCACGAAACCGGATAGTTGATATTACCGGTATTGATGGTAAATTCCTTGTACAGAAACTCACCGGCCCTGATAAGCCTCTTCTCCCATTTTTGTTTAGTATCGTTATCCAGCAAATGTCCAAAATGAATGAGAGACTCGGCTAAGGCTATTGCCGAAAATACCGTTGTACCCGTCCACGAACTGACACTTATCTCATTCACCCACGAACCATCCGGCAGGCTGACCATATTCTCCATCCAATCATAAACATCAAGGGCTGCGTTTACATATCGTTTGTCGCCGGTTTTCTCGGCTAAAAATAACAAAGGAAATATCGTATCGGCCGACCGTCCATGTATGGCGGCACAGGAAGGACAAAAGATTCCTCCGTACAAGCCCTTCAAATCTTTATTTTTAACCTGTAAAGCTAACAACCCCTCGCCCCAGCTTTTTAAAAGATGATAACTTTCGTTCAACAGTTCGTTCCCGTCATAAAGGTTCTCAACTTGCCGGGAACCTTTAACACTAAGGCTTTCGCGATTTACATTTCCGTATGTACCAATTTTAGAGAGCATTAATCCGGAGCCGGCTAATGCCCCGATTTTAAGAAAACTTCTGCGTGAAGCGTTCATGGTTTAGTAAGTGTATTTTGTTAGTAAAAATTACCGGACAGCCCTGCATACGCTGCTGTTGAACTTTTCTTACGTTCAACAAGGTGTTAAAGGTAAAAGAAATTGTAATGCATAAACGAAACAAATATCAGGCGGAATTAAAGCAAATTAGCCCTGACCATTTTAGTGGACAGGGCTAATAAAGAATCACCGGTACTCACGCAAAGGTGATTCAAACTACTAACTAAACTAACTATTTATTACCCTAATGTTTAATTACTTATGCTAATATAGTAATTATTCGGGAAATTGATTAATTAGGTTTTTTAATTGCATAGGCACAGAATAAAAGATACAGGGCACTTACAAGAATAACAAGTACCGAACCAATCTGCGAGCCAACCGCATCGGAGGTCAGTCCCATAAAAAACGGGATAACCGCACCGCCAAATACCCCGGTAATCATCAATCCTGAAATTTCATTGGCCTTATCAGGACGAAACTGGATGGCTTTGGAATAGATAATCGGGAAGATATTAGCCACGGTAAATCCTACCACACCGTACAAACCGAAAATTGCAATCTGTCCCTTCATAAAAATTAAGGTAATCAACGCAAATACAGCTATTACAATATTAATTCTGAAAAACTTATCAGCCGAAAATTTAGCAAGCAAGATAGCCCCGATAAAAGCTCCGGCTGTACGGAATGCAAAGTAAACACTGGGGCCGTAACCCGCTGTAATCGAATCGAGCCCACAACGTTCCATAAGGATCTTGGGCGCGGCAGTATTCAGTCCGACATCTACACCAACTACAAACAGAATCCCAAGAAAAAGCAATAAAATCGTCTTATCTGCAAGAATGGCAAAGACACTCCCAAACGAAGTTGCCTTACCGGTCTCCTGTTCTTCGTGAATGGGAGTCAACATCAGCCATATTGTTGAGATCAAAGCTATAACTGCATAAATAGGGAAGATATATTGCCAATTGCCCAGCTGCGTTGCAGCAAAAGCAGCAATAAACGGCCCGCAAAACGACGAAATAGCCTTAACAAACTGGCCTGCCGTAAGGCTACTGGTCAGTTTGTCACCTCTTACTACATTGGTAAGCAAAGGGTTAAGCGATACCTGTATGATGGTATTGGCAATACCTAATAGCATAAATGCAACCAACGATGTTATAAACGTATAAGCAACCAATGGAATAAACATGGCTACAATGGTGATGATATTACTCAACAGTACCGTTTTTTTACGTCCGATTTTATTCATAAGTAAACCGGTTGGCACTGAAAACAACAGAAACATGGAGAATAACGCTACCGGAATCATATTTGAGAGTGTATCCCTGAACTCGGGGCTATAACTGCCCAATAAATCTTCCTTTACGTGTATGGAGGTGATGCCCACCACATCGCAAAAACCCATGATAAAAAAGCCGAACAATACCGGTAATATTTTCGAATACGAATTTTCTTTGTTCATTATTTTAATGTTTAGTAATTTCTAATTGGCTAATAACCAATTTTACATTTTTGTTAACAATGGTTTTACATCGTTCCAGAAATCCGCTTTCATTAATCGGGCGCTACCTACCATGGCGGCTGTTTCCTTAAGCTCCGAAAGGTGTATATCAATATCAACGGGCAATTGTTTAAAAGCCAGCTCCATGAAAGGACCAAACAGATCGATAGCTCCAGTCATATTTCCCCCGATAACAAGGCATTCGGCATTAAACCGTTTTAGCCATGGACCAAGGAATTCGCCCAGGTTTGTGCCAAACTCCCTAAAAAGTCCTGCAGCTAAACCATCAGATAGTGCCTCATAGGCAATTTCTTTAACTCCGGGCATTACCTTTCCCGTTTTTTCCTTATAGCTATTTATGAACCAACGCGTTGAAAAATAGTCATCGGCAATACCCTCTTTAAATGGAAGATGCCAAACGCAGCCCATTTCAGGTACATCATCCCGATCCAACACCGGAATGCCCGATTCGATAAAGGCCGATCCGAAACCGGTTCCTAAGGTTATTGCTACCGACCTTTTATACTCAGCAGCTTTCCCAACCCACGATTCGCCTACAGCAAACGAAGTTGCATCGTTCATAAAGCGGAAAGGAACCGACCTTTTCATGCCAAGCAGTGAGCCCAGCCGTTCTCCGATATTCACACCATAGAGGCTCTCATACTTGTCAACGCGTTCGAACAAGGCAATGCCTTGTTCGTAATCAAAAGGGCCGGGCATGGCAAAACCAATGCCCGACAATTCGTCCGGATTAACATCTCCGATCGTTTCCTTTATCGCTAAAGCCCATCTGGACAGAATATTTTCGGCAGTATCCTTATTGTTTATCTTTTGGGTTGAAAAAGTATCCTGTATGATGTCCCCTTTTTCCAAATCCATTAAAACAGCACTGATATGACTGCCTCCAACATCGGTTCCAATGGCATATCTCTCACTCATTCATCTATTTTTTAAATATTTATATTTTAATCATTTGCCCTGCTCTGCATTTCGCAGACGAATGGAATAATCACCATCGAAATTATCGCTCAACGATTGCAGCGATTTTACATTCTCTGCACTTTGCTTGCCCAGTGTAACGGCTAAAACCTTAATCGCGCTGTTTTGCGGAAGCGTCAGCTTTTTAGCACCGTTGGGAATAGCTATCGCATACTTATACAGATAGGTATATTGATAAGCTTCGTTTTTAGAAGGATATGCATCGTGACTGTGAGATGCAAACCATGCAATATTTCCCTGTTTGGCAAAAGGCTCGGCAATGGCGGTTACATTGGCCATATCGGGCGTAAAGCTACGATTGAAGAATTGTCCAACGTAACCCGTCCATTTTTGGATAGTCAGGTTAAAATCGGAGCCGTCAACTTTAAAGGTTCCTTTAACATCGTCGTCGGCTGCCGCCAACACATAGAGTTTATCATAATCGCCCTGAGGCAGATCGATTACCTGTCCTCGGCAGGATACGGCGTTATTATCACCATCGGCGCTGCTGCCCATCTTAAAATGAACGTCTTCGCTTACAATCTCGTTTGGAACCAGTTCCGATGGTAACGAATGATTATGGTAAAAATCGCCGTCGTGCCTGTTGTCGTCAAAGCTCATCACATCCTGATTGAATGGCAACACTACCGAAGCCTGCTCATTTTCTGAAGCGGATTGTGACTGTGCCTGAAGTTTTACAGCATAGCTCCTGATGGTATAATGGGTGATATCCATGTTCAGCGAACCGTCTTTAAAATCGGCATTGCCAATCTTTTGTTCCTGACCGTTTACTTCATAAGCATCGACAACCTTACCAGGGAAAGAAACTTTCACTCCCTTGGCATCGCGGCCTATAAGCTCGTTAACACGAACCAGGTAATAATCGCCCTGTTCCATCTTTTTAAATGCCATCAGACCAACCTGTGGAGATGATATTTTCAGAAGCGACACTTCTTTGCCCATGCTTCCGTTATGAGCCGGAGTTTCGAATGCCAACAATGGCTGGTTGAAAAACTTACCTTGCCATGAGCTCTGAGCCTTTTCCCATCCGTCTTTATGTCCGTAGATGGCATATTTAAAATCGTGAATACCAAAATCCTGAGTATTTTGATAGATGTAAGACTTATTGAAGGCATCTGCATTGGGCGTATAAACCAAGGTTAACCTCAAAGTATTATTAGATGGTTTGTCGGAGCCGTATTTGCAGTCTTCCAGAATAGAAACACCGTATTTACCCGATTGGTCGGTCAAATCGAACCATTCTTTGGAAGGAACTTCAAATTTCACTTCATTGTTATTGGTGCGTTTAATGGTTCCAACGCCAAGGTTGTAGGTAGCTTCCTTATTCGATACTGCCAACGGGAAAGATGCTTTTAAGCATACCTCGCGCGACTGCCAGTCGAGTTTATTCTTTACCTCTACCCTCTTGCCTGCTTCGCCGGCAGAAAGGCTGATTACCTGCGTGATCTCCGAGTTACGTCCCTTGCGGGTTACTTTGAGGGATACGCGTACCGGGCCGTTCTCAACGATGCTGATTTGGGCATCTTTGTCCATAACGTCAATGGCGGGTTTTTGACGGTCTTTCCAATCCATGTTCCAGGCCGGCCATTCGCGGGGCTGTTCCTGCTGAAATTCAAGACGTGCCGGAGAGGACAACAGCTCTTTTGAAGCTTTCTTATCAAAAACGCTGGTGATATCGCCGTTGGAAGCCAGTTTTACAATGTAAAACTCATTTTCGAGCGTGCGGTCGGTAACTTTTAATGCAGAAGCGGTTGCCTGTTTTTGATCAACCTGTTTTACATAATAAACCGCCATCCCTACCGAAGGAACATGTCCCTGGAATATAAACTGTACTTTGTTGTCTTTTCGACCAATAATCTGAGAAGCTACTTTCTTCCCATCTTTGTTGAACACCGCCAAATCCGTTGGTTGTTGTTCGTACTCCATTTCGGCAGTTACAATGTCGTCGCGGTCTTTGGCGACCGGATTGTAGACTGTTATCGCACGACCTTCCGAGCGGGTATCCAAAAGCCCGGAAACCGAACCTACAGCATGTTTTAACACATTCGAAAAGCCATTGGCGGCAATAAACTCATCGTTCCAGGCATATTCATAAGCCTTGGGGATACTGGTTCCCGGAAGGATATCGTGAAACTGGCTGCCTAAAACAAGATTCCACGAATTGTTGAGTTTGGTAAACGGATATTTTGCAACTCCCATCCAGTCGGCTATCGAAGCGGTTTGTTCGGCAGCCTGTGCCAGAAGTTCATTCTTACGGTTTTGTCTTTTCAGATAAGACTGAGAAGTCAAAGAGCCTGCGCTGTGCTCGATCAGCAACAAATCGCCCGAATAAACCGGCAATTTCTTGCGAATTTCGGGAGTTATATCTTTGTAAATCTGATCAGAAGAAGTTAATAATACCTTGAATTTGCTGTCGGGGTTACCCATGCTGCCTAACGTATTTTTCACGTCCCTTTCGCGCGGGGCACCGCCCATATCGCCAACACCAAAATACCTAAAATCGAACGGAGTACCGTATTTGGCCTTGTTTTCTTCGATGCGTTTGTTCCAACCTTCATCCAAGTCAAGACGCGGAACTACGCCACCCGAGTAACTGGTAGCATTTAATGCGGCTACAACGCCTTTGCCGTCGGGTCCGTTCCAAACGCCTACATTAAAGGGTACGCCATTGGCAGATCGCCAGGTGAGTTTTTGGGTTGAGAAACCCAACAGCCCGCAATGGTTCCAGATGGACGGAAGGTTGGCCAAAAAGCCGAAGCAGTCAGGCAGAATATAATCCTGGCTTACTTTGCCGAATTCCTGATTAAAAAAACGGTTACCGTATAAAACCTGTCGGATGATCGATTCGGACGACGACATGTTTACTTCGCCTTCATCAACCGACGAACCTGATACTTTCCATCGGCCCTGATCGATGTATTTCTTTACTTTTTCGTACAAATCCGGATAGTATTCCTTCATCATCTGGTAACGGCGCGACCCGGTGAAATTATACACGTAATTTGGATACTTTTCGAAAAGATGGAAGTTCTCGGTCATAATGTTGCGGATGCACTCATTAATGGTAGTTGGGTAATCCCAGTTCCACTCGGAATCGAGGTGAGAGTAGGCCACTACGTAAAGGACCTTGTCCTTCGAGATGTCGTAATTAGGACTGCTGTTGCCCTGAGCAAAAAGCCCGAACGGCAAAGCGGATAGTAAGGAGATTATTAACTTTTTTTTCATTTGAGATGTTATTTATTAAGTAGTTGTAATCTTGCATAAATCTCGAGCATAGCCGATTGGTCTATTAAACTTTTGACATCTTTTTTACCCAACAGGTTCATGGTGTCTTTCTCCTGCTGCCAGATGCGTTCGGAATCATCAATAAAAAATTGTAACCGTTTTTTATCTTTTTCTACCCGGTATAATTCGACAAAGCCGCGTAACATTACGGCATTGAACCAATAATTGCCGGGCAATTGCTTATTTACATAGAAATGACGTTCGGCAGCATCGGCCATCTTTTTAGCTTCGTTCAGGTATTTATCATTCTTTGAAATAGAATATAAAAGCACTGCCGATTGAAGCATCGTTCCCGTATTATATGTATAAGTTGGTTTATCAATGACCAAGCTGGGAACTTTTATAGCATCGTAATAAACACCCTGCGGCGAAAGAAGCCATTTATTGGTCCAGTTATAAAGCAAGAGGGCGGTATCGAGATAGCCTTTTTCGTGGGTAACTTTGTACAATTGCAGAGCCAGTAAAACTGCGGGACCGTTGGAACAGGTATTTTTAGATGTTTTGTCTCCCTCGCGCCAGTAAAGACCTCCTCCGGAAATGGTATCGAAACCGGTCATCATAAACCGGTAGATTTGCTTGGATAAGTCGAGGTACGACTTCTTTTTCGTCCGGTTATAGGCATCCATAGCGGCAATGCCAATCCACTGATTATCGTCGTAATAACGCGTATCGGCTTCCTCTTTGGTAACATAAGCCTGATATGCCGGCGTTGGAGCGTTAGTATTATAATACTGCGCAATAGCCTTCATTACAGGGTTTAAATAATCCTTTTTCGGTTCCATAACCTCCATTTCGTTTGCAGCCTGCATAAACGCACATAATGGCCACAAATAAGAGTATTTCTTCTCGTTTTTCTCTCCATTAGTTTCTTTGTACAAGCCAGATTGTGGAATTGAAAAATCCTGTATTGTACTCTTATATATCAGATGAATACGATTGTTATAATCCGGATTTTGGGCAGAAAGTGACAGTGTTATAGTTAACAGCAAAACAGGTATAATCCATTTTATCATTTGTTGAATTTATTTAAAACGTTATTAGTCAATTACAAAAATCATGCAAGCAGTGATGGTTTTTCCTTATAAACCTTCCACAAAAATTCGCCAAAGATGGTATTGGCCCATGCAAACCAAGGTCGGGAAAACTTTTTAACGTCGTCTTTGTGGAACGACTCGTGCATAAAGCCGGTTCCTGCGTGAGAATTTTGCAGCGACTTAACACAGAAACGAATTTCAGTATTATCCATGCTGGTTAATCCGCGCATGATGATACCGAGTGGCCAGATCATATTCTTACCCGCGTGCGGACCACCGATTCCTTCGCCGGCACTACCTTTAAAGAAAAACGGGTTATTGGTTGATAATAGCATCTTACGGGTATTCTGATATACCGGATCGTTCTCGGGAACGGCATTGAGATAAGGAAGACTGAGCAAACTTGGAACGTTAGCATCGTCCATGAGGTTAAAACTACCAAAACCATTCACCTCATAAGCGTATATTTTTCCGTAATCGGGATGATTAATAACCGCATGTTTGCGGAGCGCTTGTTCAACTTCGGAGGCAAGCGTTGTAAGTTCGGAAGCCAACGTATCGTCTTTGGCTATTTGCCGAATCATTTCGGCAGATTGTTTCAAGCTTACAACAGCAAAGAAGTTTGAAGGTATCAAATAGGAATAAACAGTGGCATCGTCGCTGGGACGGAAGGCAGAACAGATAAGCCCTACCGGTTTTACAGGGTAACCATAGCCGTTCATTGGTACACCATCGGTAGCCCAGGCTGTATTTCGCTGAAACGAATAAGGGCCATCGCCATCCTTGCGCTGCTGTTCCTTAAAAGTTTTTAACGTTAGTTTTACCGATTCTTTCCACTGCGAGCCAAAGGGACTGGTATCGCCGGTAATTTTCCAATAGTGGTACGACAAACGGATAGGATAGCATAATGAATCGATTTCCCATTTGCGCTCGTGAATACCGGGTTGCATTTTGGTGAGGTCGTGAGCCCACTCGCCAACTTTGGTGGGATCGTTGTAGAAAGCATTGGCATACGGGTCTTTAAGAACGCAGGAAACCTGATGATTGATAACACCGGCTATAAGCTGACGAAGGTGTTCGTCCTGAGCCGCAAAATTAACATAAGGCCAAACCTGGGCACTTGAGTCGCGAAGCCACATGGCATCGATGTCGCCGGTAATTACGTAGGTATCGGGAATACCATTTTTTATTTCAAAAAAAACGGTAGTATCGAGGGTATTGGGGAAGCAATTTTCGAATAACCAGCCAAGTTCAGGGTTTTTAACATTGGCCTTGAATTCGGCAATAGCCTTTTCGATGGCACTGCTGCTGAAATTTCGTGAACTTATGGGACGGCGTACCGTGGGAAAACTGCTAATAGCTGCTTTCGCCAACGAGCTGCTTAACAATACTCCGGCACCAACTAGTCCTGTACTTTGTAAAAATCTCCTTCGGTTCATAGTATTTATATTGTAATTATCAAAGAGTTATAAACATCTTTCGTATTTTGACTGATAAATTTCTATATCATTCATCTGATTTTAAAGCTATGGTTATTATTTGCCATTTATGTAAAGACGTTTCAGATGCATCTTTAACAAGAAAATCAAATAATTTTTTCTTCATTTTAAAGTCGAGGCACGATACTGGCTAAATAAAAATCCCTGACAACTATTGCAAAATGCATTATATCAGGGATTTTTATTAATATATAAACCTACATCTCACTAAAGCAGCCCTTTATTATTTAATAAGGCGGCTGCCTCCATTAGCATTCCACCACTAAGTTCTGTTGGAAGATCGGTTTCGGTACCGGGCTTGGTTTTCCAGTAAGTACCGTAAAGAACATTGGCTTTGGAAGTTCCATTGAGCCACAAAGTCCGTGCATTATATTTCAGAAACGAAATATAGCGGGTACGTGTTGCTTCGGGCAAGTCAGGAAGCAGAATGAGCTGCGTAAAATACCGTACAAAAATTCCTTTAAACAAACCGCCATCGCCGTTGCCTTCGTCTTTCAACAAACGGTCGGCCGAGTTGGTATTGGAATTTAGTGCATAATCGGCAGCTTTTATAGCATCATTAAGGTATATCGACTCTTTGGTAATTTTGTAAAGCTCCAAAGCCGATCCGATAAACGTTCCCTGGTTGTAGGTAAAGCTCCAGGTGCTTTTCTTCCCGTCGTTATTGCCGTTGATTCCATCGCAAACAAAACCGGTACCGGCATCAAAAACAGTCGATTTCATCCAGTCATAGATTTTCTTTGCCCAGTCCAGATCGCTCTGGTTGTTGAACTGTTGGTACAAGCGGGCTGCGAGGATACATGCCGGAGCATTGGCCGGAACGTTTTTGTTATAGGTTTGATTTTTGTTCCAGCAGATTCCGCCACCGGCGATATCGTTCCAACCGGTTTGAATGTCAGTCCAAACGGTGCTGACGGCTGTTTTAAACTTCTCGTCTTTGGTGGCATTGTAAGCGCGTAACATGGCAAGTGCGTTCCATTCCATGTCGTCGTAAAACGTATTTAGAAAAGTGTTTCCATTTTTTGCATTAACACCATCGTACCATTGATTGATGTACGAAAGGTACGACTGATCGCTGGTACGCGCATAGGCATCGACCATTATATCAAGGGCATGCGCCTGTGGCCAGTAATTAAACTGCGTATTACCGGTATTGGTATTATTGAAATATTTCTGCTGGGTATTCCAGAAATAATTAACCAAAGCCTTACTACTGCTATCGGCTGCATTGGTCCAGTTAACGGTACGGTTGTCGGCGTCAAATGTAATGTCTACATTTTTTTCGCACGACCATAGCGTCAATAAAAGGACTGCTACTAATCCTATTTGACATCTTATATTTTTCATCTGTACAGATTTATTTTTTAAAGTCTGATGGAATATCCATGATATACCGCGTAGGTATTGGGTTATCACAGCTATTCGCTATTTAATTTCATTATTCAACAGAAGAATTAGCGTTGCCCTTAATATTTTACACAGGACAACGCTAACAATTTATTATTGAGCCGATTTCTTAATCACTTCATGTGTATAAGCTTTGTCGGAAGTGAAATAAAGAATTACATCGCTATAGCTTAAATCGATTTCGGTAGCAAATTTGAAAGAGTAATTCCACTGGTCTGAACTTACCGGATACAAGTACCAATACGATGCTGCTGAAGCACTGGTAGGACGTGAGTTATCGGAATTCTTGCTTCCCCACCATTCATACGAATCGGTAGTTCCATCATTAACGGTCATGCGGAATTTGTAACGTTCGTCGCGTCCCCAGCTTTCCTGTTTAAAAGTAATAGGCTGATTAACTGCTTTAAACACACCTGCACCAACATAAGGAGTTTCGAACAGGAACACGTTGTTTGGCGAGAAAAACAATTCGATTTTCTTAACTTCGGTATAGATTGCAGCTCCGGTATTAAAGTCGAGTTTAATACGATAAACCGCGGTTTTGGTAGCTGTGGTGTTCCCGCCTTCTTTCAACGATTGTCCGGTAGTATAGAACGTTCTTACTGTGCCGCTGGTACGGTCAACAAAATTATAGGTTTTACCTGCTGTCAGTTTGGTGTAGATTTCGAATTCGCCCGAAGCTGTAGATTTGAATTTCAAGGCATTAGCCAAAGTTGCTCCACCTTCGGAACCTTCGCCGGTGATATATACATCTACCGGAATATCGGCAAAGCCCGCCAGACGGGTAAGTTCGAGGGTACGTACTTCTGAAGATTTCATTTCGTTTATCCCTTTCGACGAAATTACCGTCCAAATAACTTTACCAGTTTCCGAAGAGCCAATACCGGCAGCGGCTGCAATTTGGTTCAGTACCTTATGGGTAATGGTTGCGTGGTTGTAAACGCCATTATTATCGGACGATAATTTATAGATAGGATTCGAAAAATCGCCCCCAACTTTATCGAAAGCAACTTCGTACATAACAAGTCCACCATCTTCGGCTTTGGCTTGTTCCCATTCGAAATAAAGACTGGCCGATGGAGAACTTAACAATTGAACGTATTTATTGTCTGCCGGGGAATAAAAACTTTGAACGGCGGTAACCTTGGTATGGTCGAGTTCATCTTCTTTTTTACAACCAATAAGTGCAAGTGCGAAAACAAACACTAATGCTATTTTATTTACGATTGATTTCATAATGATTCAGTTTTATATTTTTTATATTTAAGTAATACTTAAACAATTATGTTTTATATCAACTAAAAGGATTATTGTCCCCAGCCAGGATTCTGTCCCAAATTTGAATTCTGATCGCGCTCAAACTGAGGCACGGGCCACAGGTAATGTTTATTGGGATCGAATACACGGGCTTCCAGACGGATATAGCCATTATCGATAGAGGCATCGCCATATTTTGCGCCGTGAGGATAGCCATTAAGTACTGTTTCGGCAGTTTTCCAGCGGAGAATATCAAAAATACGAAGACCTTCCATAGCCAGTTCACTACGACGTTCGCGACGAATAACGGTACGAAGTTGGTCCTGATTTAGGGAACTGTTAAAATTAAGCGCATTGGCATCGGTAAAACCGGCACGTACGCGTAAAGCCTTAATGGTAGTATTCCAAATGGTTTCAGTCATTCCACTTAATTCATTTTTGGCTTCGGCATACATAAGCAACACATCGGCATAACGGATTAAGATCAAATTCAACCCTGATGCAAAATTAGTTGCCGATTTTGGGTCGTAATATTTCCTTAAATAATAACCTGTTGACGTTGAATTGCTCCCGGCTACGTACTCATCCTTTTTAGCATCTTCGGTTGGTGCTGATCCCGGTTTTATATAAATCGTTTGCGAGGTATTATCGGGCTTTTTCCATTGGAACAGATGATAAACAACGGTTGCCGTTAAACGAGGATCGCGATTGGTATAAGGATCGGCTTCGTTATATCCCGAACCAGTTTCGCTGATTGCTTTTCCGTTTGTCATCAGGTAGTCGTTAACCAGCTCCTGTGTAGGTGCCATGGCATTAACACGGGCTCCTACCGACAGCGGTGCCAAATCGAATAAATTACTATACGTCCGATAAGTAGGAACGTACTCATAATCCAGTATCACCTCGCTATTATATTCATTATCCGGGAGGAAGAGACCTTCGTAGGTAGAGAACAATCCATAAGTTCCATTATCGGCGCTTCCAATCAGCTTTTCGCAGTTGGTTACCACATCGGCCCATTTGCCCTGATAGAGATAAACCCTGGCATTAAGAGCAATAGCAGCGCCTCTGGTTACTCTTCCTTTATCACTTGCAGCATACTGAAGATTGGTAGGTAAAAGTGGCGCAATTTCCTCCAATTCTTTATGTATAAAAGCATACACATCGGCCTGAGGAGTTCTGCTGATACTTTTTGACCCATCTAACGTAATATCGTGATCGAACAAAGGAATAGCTCCAAACCATGTAGTTAGCTGAAAATATTGATATGCCCTTAAGAAACGACATTCGGCTTTCATCCGGTTGCGAAGGGTTTCGTCCATTCCGGGCACAGCATCAACATATTCGAGAAAAACGTTGCAGGTTTTAATTCCGGCATAGCGTGTAGCCCATTCATCCTTAAACCTCGAGGTAGAAGGGTCCTGTTGCCCGGCTGATATCGTTTTAACGTTCGAGGCATCGCCACGTCCAACGTACGCATTATCCGACAAAGCTTCGTTATAAAAGAAGTAATCGCTGCTGGTCATTTGTGAATAGGCCGTATTCAATACCAAAGCCGCTTTGTCAGAAGATGTCCAATAGTTTAATTCGGTAAACTTATTGGTAGGCGCAATATCCAGCTTTTTACAGGATGTAGCCTGCAAAAACAGCGCCCCGCATATAATGGTATAAGATAATATTTTTTTCATCTGTTTAATAAATTTAAATTGAACCATCATCAAAAATTGACATCCACTCCAAATCCATAATATTGCAACGTAGGATAATTACGTGCGCTATTAGCTCCACTATTGCTCATGTTGCTGTTATATTCGGTCGATTCAGGATCAACAAACGAAAGGTTGGAGAGCGTAAACAAATTCTGGGCAGTTACATAAATATATAACTTCGGTATACCAATTTTTTGTGTAAGCTTTCGAGGCATAGTATAGCCAAGTTGCACGTTTTTGAGTCGTACATAGGAGGCATCGAAAATATGCAAATCAGAAGCCTTGCCATAGTTGTTGGCATTTGAAGCGGACCCCGGAGCCGACAAGCGCGGATATTTTGCATTGGGGTTTACCGGTGTCCAAAAATCGAGCTGATGCTGGTACATTACGTAGGAATAACTTGCATGAAAAGGTTCAACAAGTTCTCCGCGAAGGAACTGATCTCTTTTGCCTACGCCCTGAATGAAAAAGCTAAGGTTAAAATTTTCCCAGGTTAAATCGTAGTTTACGCTGAAAAGGTAACGCGGAAATGCGTTTCCAATTACATAGCGATCGTTATCGTCGATTAAACCGTCGCCATTTTTGTCTTTATAGCGGACATCGCCTGGAGATACGGTACTGCCAATGGGTTTAGCTCCATTGTTGATGTCGTCGAGGTTTTGAAAATAGCCATCGCGTTTATAACCGATGTATGAGTTAAAAGGAATACCGGCTTTGATTACCTGTTGCATCTCATCTGCGGAATTGATTTGAACATTTCCGCCAAAGGAAACAACTTCATTCCGGGTATCGGAGAGGTTTACAGTTACCGAATGTTTGAATATACGGCCTGTAGAATTATAGTTCAGGGTAACTTCCCATCCGCGGTTACGCATTTTTCCGGCATTGTATTTAGGAACAGCCCCACCGTAGGTTCCGGGAACGGACGGCGTAATCAGGATATCTGAGGTAAGCTTGTTAAACCAGTCGAACGACAACGACAGTTTATTGGCAAAAAATGCGGCATCGAGCCCTGCATTAAAGGTAGCTGTGCGTTCCCACTTAAGATCGTTGTTTGCAAAGGTAAAGCCTGTACCTGCTACGGAACTGTTGTTAAACCCGTAAGCATTGTTGAATACAAAATAGGTAGTCTGGTATTGATAATCGTCAACGCTCTGGCTTCCAAGAATCCCGTAAGAGGTTTTTAATTTCAGTGTCCCGATATTATTCTTATACCAATTCAAGAAGCTTTCGTCTGTAGCACGCCATCCGGCCAAAACAGAAGGAAAAAAACCCCAGCGATTATCCTTGGCAAACTTAGATGAACCGTCAAAACGGAAGTCAAACTCCATCATATACTTATCTTTATAAGTATAACCAGCCCTTCCGAAAACGGAATTCAAGCTTCGTTCGGTTGTTGCTTGCGGAGTTGTATAAGTTCCGGTACCAATAACGGTTTCGGATACCGGAATATTCAGGTCGGGATCGGTATAAGTTTCACGAATTCCGTTACGCTGACTTGTGTACGATTCGTTCGAAAAGCCCACCAGCGCATTAACCTGATGAACATTGAATTTCTGGGAGTAGTCGAGCATAACCTGTGAGTTGAGGAATAACGCTTTTTCGTTATCATCCTCTGTACGGCGAGTAGGACCTGAAGATCCACTTGGAATGGTTGCTGTAGAACTGGAATAATAATTTACTTTTTTCTCCAGCAAGCTGCTATGGTTGGCTTTTAAATCTCCCCCAAAAACACCTTTAAGCTTTAAGCCTTTAAAAACATCGAGCTCTGCGCTGATATTAGCTGTAATGTCATCATTATCTGAGTTTTTAGCTCCACCTTGTTCCAGAATTCCAAGAGGATTGAATTCGGTTAAAACATCGTTTACCAAATATCTGCCATTTTCATCTTTAAGCTTATAGTAATAATAAGTAGGGATGCGGGCTGCATCTACAATCAGTGTTCCGGTAGAAGATGTATGGGTTTTAATGTTGGAGCGGGCATAAGCCATGATGGTCGTCAATTTCAACCGTCCGTATTCGTTGGTCATGTTCATACGGAAGTTGTACCGTTTTATCCCATAATCAGGACCAACCAAATTACTTTCTTGGCTCATGTACCCGCCGGAAATCATATAGGTCGATTTTTCCCTTCCACCGGAAATACTGACGTTATAATTTTGCTGTAAAGAGTTCTGAAGAATAGTGTTCAAGAACCATTCGCTATCACCGTTTTCTTTCAACTGACGGATAGTTTCGGCAGAATACAACGGTGCTGACCCTGAATTAACCAATGCCTGGTTACGAAGAATCGCATTTTCATAACCTTTAACCGGTTTATACAATACATGAGGAGCCTGTATGCCTGTTTGGGTATTAACGGTAACCCGGGTTTGAGAATTTTTAGCTCCTTTTTTGGTGGTAACCAGGATTACCCCACCGGCCGACCGCGAACCATAAATCGCAGCGCTACCGGCATCTTTAAGGATGGAAACGCTTTCCACATCCGATGGGTTAAGCAGCGAAATATCTCCGCCAACCAATCCATCAATGACAACCAGCGGAGAGTTGTCGTTCATGGTACTTACCCCACGGATATTGATATTTAATCCGGCACCCGGTTCCGAATTGGGCTGCTGAATAATCAAACTCGGCGCAGCACCTTGCAATGCCTGCATTAAGGTTGCAGTGGGTTTATGTTCAATTGTTGATGCTTTCACCTGATCTACTGCACTTACCAGGTTTTTCTTTTGAACGGTACCGTAACCGATTACTACGACTTCCTCTAGTTTTTGAACGTCGGGAACGAGCTTTACATCGATGCTGGATCTGTTGGCGATTTCTACGCGTTGCTTACCATACCCTATAAACGAAACAACGAGTGCTGAATTGGGATTGGAAACTTCGATAGAGAATTTCCCGTTTACATCCGAAGTTGCCCCTGCATTACTTCCCTCAATAACAATATTAGCCCCGGGGATAGGCTCTCCGGTAGAGGAATCGGTAATGATACCCGTTATTTTCTGCTGCTTCATAAACGTAGCTTTAATGGCCGAGTCCAGTGATTTGGGGCCAAGAAAGATTTTTCCGTTTAGTTCAACATGAAGCAAGTCGGTGCCTTCCAGTAATTTATTTAACACCGATTTTAAATCGGTATTATTTACTGAAATACTTACAGCTCTGTTTAAGTCCACAAAGTCCTTGCTATACGCAAAATCAAGATGAGTCTGTTTACTTATCTCACTTATAGCCACCGAAAATTTAACATTGTGAAGGTCTAATGAAACTTTCTGCGCATACACAGAAGCCAGGCAACTTACTACATTTAAAACTATTAGTAGAAATGTTAGTTTCATAGTTAGTACAAGTTTTTTAGATATAGGCATCCCCTGCCTGAAATCTTTTTTTTTCATACATTTGTAATGTTAGAATTATACATCATTTTACATTAATTCTCGCCTAAACCGGAAGATGTTAGCCGCATCAACCGGTTTTTTTGTTTTTCATCAGGATGAATTCATACGTTAGGTAGTTTTAGTTATGGTTAGTCCTTTTTTCGAATTTCAACAATTCCATTTTTCATTTCAAAATGTACCGGTGTAATCTGTTCTAACCCAAAGAGTACATTTTGAAGGGTTTCGTTTTTAAAACTAATTGTGTATTTGAATAATGGGAGTTTGGGATTAGGAGTGGCAAATTTTACGTTATACCAGCGTTCCAGAATCTTAATTACTTCAGGAAGAGGGGTATCGTTAAAGACGATTTTATTTTCTTTCCACGTTGAGTTTTGCCCGTTTACCGACGACATAATCGACACTTGTCCATTTCCTTTTGAATAGATCGCTTGCTGGGAAGGTTTAAGAATATATTCCGGCTTTGTTCCGTGCTTTAACAACAGGCTTACTTTCCCCTCGTCGAGCGTTGTTGTAATATTATTTTCATCGTTATAGGCCTTTACATTAAACGATGTTCCGGTAACCTTAACATCAAGGTTAGCCAAATGAACAATAAACGGTTTTCGGGGATTCTTTTTAACAACAAAATAAGCTTCGCCATCCAGGTTTACCTGCCGCAAACTACCGGTAAATGCCACCGGATATTTTAAATGAGAATCGGAATTAAGCCACACTTTACTTCCATCCTGAAACATAACCTGTAATTTCTCGCCTTTGGGCACATAAACTTCCTGCCATTCGGGTTTACTCTCAGAGCGCGTAAAAATATGCCACAGAACGGCATTGGCTACCAACAGGGGAATAAATATTGCCGCAGCAATTTTTAACCACTGACTTCGTATTCGTAAAATATTTTCAGGCTTGTTTAATGAAGAAATCGAATCATTAATCTTTTGATAAATATATGCAGAACGAACCTCGTGATCGATTAAATATTCATCGCCGTTATCTATCCCAACAATATCCTTCTCTATCCGGCTTTCCAAAAACTCATGTCCTTCGGGAGTCGACAACCATTTCAGTACGGTCGTTGCCTCTTCGGGAGTACAGGTGTTTTGCAGATACGCCTCAATCAACTTCTCATCTGGCTTCGGATACATATTCTTTTTTCTTCTAATACACCTTAACGTCTAAAAAGTATTATAAGAAATGTATCTTTTTTTAGAAAAATCTAAAATTTCTTCTTTACCCTTAACATGCAAACTAAAATACTCAACATCAATATATTGAATATAAATCTTAGCGAAAAAGAAAAGAAATTAAAATAGCCGACGCGATATTACTGCTGCTTACAAAATCCCTGATTTCTTTTAAGATATGGGAATATTGAAATTTAACTGTATTAATAGAGATATTAAGCCGTTGGGCGACTTCCTGATTGGATAAGCCTTCCTGTATTTTCAGGTTAAAAATTAATTTTCGCTGTGGCGAAAGGGTGTTGACGGCCTGCTCTATCAGCGATGTCATCTCTAATGAATCGTTCAACTCATCATCCGTTGATTCTTCTACAGGAGTTTCTAAAAGGATTTCGTAGTTTTTTTCAATCGCTTTTAAATGGTCGCGGATGGTATTTAAAGTGTGGTTTTTTAATGAAGTGAACAGGAAACTTTTAATATTCAGAGTTTCGTTGATGGACTCGCGCTTAATCCAGAAATTGACAAAGATTTGCTGAACGGCATCCTCTGCCATCTCGTGACTTTTCAGGTATCGATAGGCCAACGCATAAAGCTGCTTGTGATATCTGTCGTAAATGGTCGCAAAAGCCAATTGGTTACCCCGCTTTATTAGACCGGCCAACACATTGTCATCGAGATTTATCAATTTAGTTAGCTCCATTAGTAGTGGATATTTGCCCCTTAAAAAATCTGGTTCTGTGCATGTTCCTATACAGGAACTATCAGGATAGTTATAACCGGCTGTAAACTTAATAAAAGAAATTAAATGGATTTAAAACTGTCCATGAAACATTGAATAAATACAAAATTTACCTAAAAATAAAACCGCCGGGACTCACGTCAGAACGGTTTTTACTACTAACTACTACTAATCTAAATCATTATATATAAAACACATATCATTATAATTCATTTTACTGCACACTATACTTTTCGCCCACGGTTAAGCCATCCCAGTTATCAGTTCTGAAAGGCGAGGCCGGCAAAGCTTCTTTGTTAAAAAGGTTGGCTTCTTCAGCATTGTCGGTCCATGCATAGCGAACGGCTACGGGCTGTTGAACCTCATCGCTATACACCACCACTCTATCGTTTTGCAGGTAAGCTTTGGCCCATTTAAACTGTTTGTTGGCTCCGGCAATCTGAAAGCCTCTTACATAGCCATATTTATCCTTCACCATCAGTCTGGAACCGGTTTCGGTAAAGCTGACAATTACCTTATTACCTTCTACTTCCATGCTTTTATGCATTGGCCCGGAGCATACAACATCTTTTCCATAGGTTTTATTTAACGCATTCAATGCCAAGCGAAGACCAACATCCTGTTTATTGGTTGGGTGAATATCGACAGGGTTTCCCACGTCAATAGTTACCGCCATCCCGGTGTTGGGCAATGCCAGAGCTTTGGTTTGAGCCTCGCGCAACTCAGCCCATTTACTGCCGGTTAATCCATTCAAATTATTGGCATTATAGGTTGAAATCTGAACAAAATAGAACGGGAAATCGCCCAGTTCCCAAACATTACGCCAGTCCGAAATCATTAAAGGGAAAGTAGTTTGATACTGATAAGCACGGTCGGCATTGGATTCGCCCTGATACCAGATAGCGCCGCGGATGCTGTAAGGAATTACAGGACGCAACATTCCGTTGTACAATAACGAAGGGTATGAGTTTGGCCAAATCTGATAGTAAATATTTGCTGTGTCAACCTTTACTTTCCATTCGGAAGCGAGCGATATCGCTTTATCGTCGTTAACCACGAAACGAAGGTCTTCAGCATCGCCGAGAATACCACCATCGCCACCGGTATCGGTCACTTTTATGGCAATTACATTTTTCCCAGCTTTCAGTACCGAAGCGGAAACATTATAATGGCGTACATCTCCAGCTTTCGCTATGGATTCGCCAACTTTTTCGCCAACTTTAATGCCGTTTACAAAGCTTTCGTCGGAATCGTCGATTTTGGCAAGTTCCAGCACTCCGCCTTTTTTAGCCTGGTCGGCCGTTAAAACAAACTCTTTTCTGTACCAGACAATGCCATCCAATGTGGGTAGCCCCTGTTCTTCCCAGCGTTTAGGAGCAACAATTTTAGTCCAGTCGGCATCGTTATACTCAGCCTTTTTCCAATCGGAAACATCAGCGGCATTCAGATTGTTATGCTGAAACTTATTCACCATATTCAAGATCACCTTCTTGTATTTTTTATCGGAATTTATATCACCACCAGCCTCTGAGGAGAAGATGCCCTTGAAGTCGGCATTGGTCATCAAAGCTTCTTTGCTGATCCATGTTTCAACGTTAGTTCCTCCCCAGCTGGTATGAATCAGACCAATGGGAACGTTGAGTTCTTTTTGCAGTTTACGGGCAAAAAAGTAACCGACGGCAGTAAAATTGGCGGCTGTTTGCGGGCTGCAAACTTCCCATTCGGCAGGCAAAATATCTGATTGTGGCGTAAAACAGATATTATGACGAACCGTAATCTGACGTATTTGCGGGTAATCGGCGGCTTTTATCTCCTGAGCGCTATTCATCGCACCGTTAAGTTTAAACTCCATGTTGGATTGTCCGGAGCATACCCAAACTTCGCCAACCAGAACATCGTCGAGCGTAATGGAATTTTTACCGGTAACAACCAGTTTATAAGGACCTCCGGCTTGTTCGGAATCCAGTTTCACGCCCCAGGTCCCGTTCTTATCGGCCTTAGCCTGTTTGGTCTGGTTATGAAACTGTATTGAAACCCTTTCGTTAGGCGCAGCCCAACCCCAGATATTTATCGGGGCATTACGCTGAAGTACCATGTGGCTCGAAAACACCTGCGGCAACTTCACATTTGCCTGCGACAGAACAGGAATTAAAAAAAGACTAAAAACTATTAATAATCGTTTCATTGTAAATGACTTATTGATTTTTAAATAGAGGGTTATTATCAAACTTATTCCTCCTACTGTTACACTTTTTTAATATTATAATTTCACCGGATTTGGTTTTATCTCGAAAGTATAAGTGCCCGATTTTAAAGATATAAACTCTTCTCTCTGATTAATTTGCTGTTTTTTAGCACCTTCCGGCAATGCATAGCCGAACGATTGAGGAAGAAATAACGTTGCCGTAGAATTTGCCGGAATGGTAACCGTATATTGAATGGTTCCGTTCTGCTTTTTCCATTTCGAAACGATTTCACCGTAAGGCGATTGGTGAGATGATTCGAACGATTCCAATCCATCGGGGAAGGATGGTTTCAACACCACATTTTTAAATCCGGGATGCTGTTCGTCGGGATAAATGCCGCCCAGCGCCTTGTACATCCAGGCCCCAATCTCTCCAAACATGATATGATTCTTCGAAATATCGCTTTTTGCATCGAGCGGCCAGTTCTCGTAAAGGGTGGTAGCCCCGTTCACAATCCACCATCCCCACGAAGGGCAAGTCTCGTTCGAGGCGAGTTTGTAGGCGACATCCGCATAGCCGTTTTCGATCAGAGCATTTAAAATCGTTTTGGTTCCTAAAAGACCAACATCAAGCGAAAAATGATCCGCCTCTACCCTTTTGGCTAGGTTGGCTGCAACTTTATTTTTCAGCTCATCGGGTACGATACACCAATGAAGCGCAACGCTCATCTCGGTTTGCGTGCCGTTTCCATACAAACAGGTTTCCGTATTCAGGTATTTTGCATTAATGGCAGCTTTTATTTTCCGGGTCAACGCTGAATATTTCTCATAAGCAGCCTGTTTGCCAAATAATTTGGCCGCACGAGCCAGAATACTGACATCGGTAAAATAATATACCGACGAGGTAAACTCTACCGGCGATTTGGATTTAACGGGCACCCAGTCGCCAAGTCCCCACGAGGTAAGCCCCGATGGACTTAAATCGGCGATATGGTCCACGTAACGTTTTATGTTTTCGTAGCAATCGGCCAGTAATTTCGAGTCGCCATAAAACATATAAATATTCCAGGGAATGATGGCAATGGTACTGGTCCAATCCGGACCGTTTGCCCACTGATAGCCCCATCCACAGGTAGGAACAATGGCAGGAAGTACACCATTGGGCTGTTGCTCGTCGCGATGGTCGGCCAGCCACTTTTCATAAATGGTAATCCCGTCGAAATTATAAAGCCCGGTTTCTACGGCAATATGAGCATCGCCGGTCCAACCGTTTTTCTCCCGCTGCGGACAATCGGTAGGATACCCCATCAAATTAGACAGATATGAGTTGTTGGTTGCCCACCAGAGTTTATTCAGCATCGGGTTAGATGAGTTAATATTTCCAACCGATGGCACATCGCTGTGCATAAAATAACCTGTCAGATTTCTCTGTGTTAGCTTAACCGGACGATTACAGGCAACCTCAACATACTGAAATCCTTTATAATTAAAGTGAGGCATAAAAGTCTCGGTGCCCTTGCCACTTAAAATATAAATATCGGTTTGAAACGGGTCCTTATCGTCGTTAGGCCGGTAATGCACATCGATGTTGGATAAATCGACCCGTCCGTTGGGATATAACCGTTCGCCATGTTTCAACCGGAAGGTCGTCCCCGGAGCACCTTCGACCGTAAACTGGCTTACACCGGCGATATTCCGGCCTAAATCGAAAACATAAGTACTGTCGTTAATCTTAACAACCTTCTGAGGTTTTACTTCTTCTACATTTCGTATCGGACATAAAACCTGCGCAACAATTTGTCGGGAAGGTGCCGAACGCAAGGTGGCTGGCGTCCATTTTGAATCATCAAAATTGGTGGTATTCCATCCGAGTTGCTCCAAACGGGCATCAATGTGTTCGGCAGTGTAAATGCTGTTAAAAATAACGGAGCCTGTTGAGGTTTTCCAATCATTGCCAGAAGTTACCGTTTCTACCGAACCATCTTCGTAAGTAATTCTTAAATCCATACAAAATGCAGGGCGAGCCCTCCACGGTGCCTGATGGAAATTCCATACGGCGGTGGATTGATGGTTATACCAACCATTTCCCAGGATTACACCAATTGCATTTTTACCGTTTTGCAACAGGGCTGTTACATCGTGGGTAACATAAAGTGTCCGCCGGTCAAAACGGGTATACATCGGGTCGAGCCGGTGATTGCCAACCTTGCTTCCGTTAAGATAAAGTTCATACAGTCCGCCAACAGCAATATATGCCCGTGCCGATTTTACTTTTTTGGAGACATCAACAACCTTCCTGAAATAAGGTGCCGGTTTATAGTTAATATCATTTCCGTCCGAAATCCAGCTGCCTTTCCATAAGCCGGTTTGCATAAAACCTGTTTCAAAGGCGGTAACCGAAGACGTAACGGATTTCCCTTCCTGATTCCATACTTCAACACACCAGTAATACCTAGTAAAAGGTTTTAGCAACGTGCCCGAAAAATTTACGAGCATCTGGTCTGATTTAATCTTTCCCGAATTCCAAACGTTGGCGTTGCCACGAAGCAGGGCAATGGAATCGGTACTTACCAAAATCCGGTACGCCTTCTGAACAGCTCCCTGGCGGGAATCGTTTATCTGCCATGAAAGTCGGGGCGAAACAGCATCGATGCCCAGCGGACTTTCCATGTGCTCGCATCTCAAATTCACAACCTCAGCGGCAAAAACATTCATTCCGCTCAGAAGAAGTAAAAGCAGTATTTTAGTAGATTTAAGTTTCATTATTCTATCGTTAAAAAGTCATTCCGGCACAGACAAAATACCTGCCATATGGCAAATCGATTTCAATCTGTGACGGAATGACAATAGTTTTTATTTCAAGAAGGCAGCCCAACCGCCGTTTCGCACCATACGAATCTTGATTTTGTCGCCTTTAACGGCTGTGAATTCCTTTTTCCGGTAATCCATTGCCTGACGACCGGCATTTACACCATCTTCAAAAGCCGTTACCTGGTATTGTTTACCATCCTGAAGGAAACTCAGGTCAACCTCTACTGTCCGTTCTTTTTCCTTACCGTTGGCCATGGCGCCAATAAACCATTTGTCGCCTTTGCGTTTAGCAACCACCAGACATTCTCCGGCAACGGCATAAAGGGCTTTTGTCTCATCCCATATAACCGGCACGCTGGTTATAAAATCGGTGCATTCGCGTTCGCGATAATAATAGAACGGATTATCGGCCAACATTTGCAATCCGGTTTCAAAAGCTATGTACAACGCCATTTGATAAGCCCGGGTACCTACACCCATCGGGTTGGTACGGGTACCTCGACAATCTTCGGGCTGAGCCGAATTCATGGAACCCGGAGTGTAATCCATTGGACCTACGGCGTTACGGATAAAAGGCAGAAATACACTGTTATCAGGCTTACAATTACCACCCTGTTCCATACCTAGTACACCTTCGTACGACAACACATTAGGATATGCCCGTTCCAATCCGGCAGGTTTAAAAGCTCCGTGAAAATCCACGAACATATTGTATTTAGCGGCCTCTTTGGCTACACGTTCGTAGAAGTTTACCATCCATTGATCGCTGCGATCCATAAAGTCGATTTTAACACCGGCAATGCCCCACTCGCTGAACTTCTTAAATAAATCGAAATTCTTTTCAACGGTAAGCCATGTTAGCCAAAGAACGATTTTCACATTCTTATCTTTCCCATATTGGATGAGTTGGAACAAATCGATGGTGGGATTAGGCGTATAAGGATCAGTGGTACTTTTAGCCCAGCCTTCATCCATGATGATATAGGGAATGCCGAATTTTGAAGCAAAATCGATATAATATTTATAGGAATCGAGGTTATAGCCCGATTTGAAATCGACGCCGTAAAGGGCAGCATCGTGCCACCATTCCCAGGTTACCTGTCCGGGTTTAATCCAATTGATTTGGGTAAGTTTACATGGCGTTGACAATTTATATACCAATTGGTTTTCAATAATTTGCTTATCATCTTTAGTAATCACAAAAACTCTCCACGGGAAGGTTCTCTGGCCTTTGGTTTTAGCAATATAATTGGCTTCCTTGGTTATTTTAAGACTTCTGTCGCCATCCTCGCCAAACTCCAACGGACATTGAGGAAAAATAGAAATCATCCCATTGTTTGACGTTCCCTTCATGAACATGCACGGATAATCGTATAAATCGGCTTCGGAAATTAAAATCTTATATTGCTTTTTAGTGTCGAGTAATACCGGCAATGAGGCCATTTTCAGATTTTCCTTGTAGAAATCGGCTGTATTTACATGGGTATACGACTGCTCGTACGACGATCTGAAAGATGAAGTCTGTTGCAGGTGCGAAAGGTAATTATCGGGAAAGTTTATCGCAAAATCTTCCTTCACCACCGAAATATCGCCTTTTTTATTGGTTATGAACCGATAGGCAATACCATCGTTGTAGGCCCGAAACTCAACAGAGTAATCATTTTTAAATTTCAGCAACAACACATTGCACTTATTTTCAATAACCGCATTTTTAATGGCAATCTCGGGCCGAATTGTTTCGTTGATCTGACTGGCAGTTTTGCCGGCCAGTTTAGGTTTTAGCCCCAGTGTTTGGTTCAATAGGCCAAGTTGCAGGTAGCAATTCTTCAACAAAAGTTCGTTGTTATACAGTACCGAATAAAAGATAGAGTCTTTAATGTCGATGGTTACTTTAATTTCTTTATTGGGCGATTGGAGTTCGAATTTCTGGGCCTCAACAGTCATACTGTTCAACCATAATATTGCAATTAGCAGATAAAGGAAGTTAGTTATCTTTCTCATAAGTTATGAATAAAAATTCTCGTTCTGAAGTTAATTATTCTGATTTAAAATCTATTCGGCTTGTTGGTTAATGCAGAGAACATTTTTCCTCCCATAAAAGGAGGAAAAAATGTTCATTTCTAACTAAACACATATACACTATTAACTACTTATTGCCAGATATTTCTTTTTGAGGATTTTTACTCATAATAGCCTTAATCTTTGCCATGTCGAACTTAGGCGTACGGTCGTAATTATAAATACCGTTTTGCTCCTGCTCCACATCGGTAAGCTGCGTATAGCAATATCCCGAGATATAACCAGTGTTTAAAATGGCATTAGTCACCCCTTCGAGCCGTTGATAGAATTCTTCTTCCGTCTTAGGACCTTCGCCGTATCCCCAGGTGTTTCCGGCAAACTGTTTTCCTACAACCCATTTAATTCCACCGTATTCGTCAACAAAATAAGGCTGTCCGCTATAGGTTACTTCTTTGTTACGGTTATTCTGAAAGTAAACTCCATCTTTAACAGTTAACTGATCGGCAAGCCTTGTTGGATCTTGTTCATAGGTATGAACAGTCCACAGGTCGGTTAACACATGATAATTTCCACTGGCATCGTTCACCGGACGATAGTCGAGGTTATGCGAGAGTTTATATACATCGGAAATGAAACGATCGTGTTGTGGAGCTTCGCCATTGGGGCGTTCCCAGGTTTCGTTAAACGGTGTCCAAGCAATAATTGACGGGTGATTGCGATCGCGCATCACAATTTCAGTCCATTCGCTGATGAAGTTACGCGCAGCAACTACATCGTTGGTATTGCATCCCCAGCTGGATGATTCGCCCCAGGTGAGATAGCCTAATTTATCGGCCCAGTAGTGAAACCGTTCTTCAAAAACTTTCTGGTGCAAGCGTGCCCCGTTAAAGCCGGCCTGCATGGACAATTCAATGTCGTGGCGTAAATCAGCATCCGAAGGTGCTGTCCAGATACCAGTTGGATAAAATCCCTGATCAAGCACAAAGCGCAGGTAATACGGCTTATTGTTGATGAAGTATTGATTTCCTTCGATATGGATTTTACGCATCCCGGCATACGACTTAACCTTGTCTACGACCTGTCCGGCTGCATTGAGAACTTCAAAATACACATCGTACAAAAATGGCAACTCGGGCGACCATGTTTTTACGGTTTTTAAAGGAAGAACGGCCATTGAAGGAGTTCCGGCAGGAACAATTACAGCGCTTACCGTTTTATCGCCGTCTTTAACCGTGATGCTAAGTTTTTCGCCAACCGAGAGTGAATAAAATTCGGGGTAAACCACAAAACGTTTCTGGTCGAGATCGGGAACGATGTAAGCCCGTTGCAAGCCCTGCGGGGCAATTGCCTCCATCCATACCGTCTGCCAGATGCCAGTGGTACGTGTATAATCGCATCCCTGGGAATTATAGCTATTACACTGTTTCCCTTTGGGTTGCTGACCGGAACGTTGGTCGTCTTCAACCTGAACAACAAGGTCGTGCTCCTTTCCGGGAGTTACAAACGAAGTCAGATCAACTTCAAAGGACGATGTACCTCCCCAATGGCGAGCCGCCAGTTTTCCGTCAACATAAATGGTAGCGAAATAATCCACTGCTCCAAAATGAAGAACAATTCTTTTATGTGCCCAATCGGCCGGAATTTGAAGCTTGCGATGATACCACATACTGTTGATGAAATCGGTGTATTGAACTCCCGATAGCTTACTTTCCGGACAAAAAGGAACGTTTATCGTACGATCAAAACCTCTGCTCTGGGCCAGGTTACGCTCTCTTCCCGACTTTCCAAAGTCGAAGGTGAATGTCCACGGACCGTTAAGGTTAACCCAAGCCTCGCGTTGGAACTGCGGCCGGGGATATTCAGGACGAGGAATGCTTTGAGCCACAAGGCCCAAGGTCCAAACAGCAAAGCAAAATGCAAGAAGTTGTTTTTTCATTTGTTTATAAATCAATTTGTTAGTTATTATAGAAAATGTAAACCCATTTGTTAGCCTTAGTATGCAGGTTTAGTTAGTACACTTTAACCTTAAAAAAGTATTATATGAAAGACCATTCATTTAAAAGACGATCTTTGGCCCAAAACCCACATAAAACGAAACTATAATTCTCAAATTTTACATAATAACCTCTCCCCCGTCGGTTAAAAACATAACCATTAAAGATTGCCCTTTAATAACTTACCAATAACTAAACTCCTGTTTATAAAAAAAGCCGCCAGACTCTATTTTCATTGAAAGTCTGACGGCCTTAAATTTTGCAACTACAAGCATTAACAAATTAAACCCTTACTCTTACAGTTTCAAGTTGTAGTATTTTCGATTCTTCGGATTCTTGCAAATAATTATTTATCGTTTGAAGTTCGTAGGCATACCCAAATGTCATGGTTATGGAACGATAAATATCCCTGCTGATTTGTTTCAGCTGATTTTGATTAGCTATAAGCACCTGAATCGGGTCAATATTCATGATATTAATCTTTCCTTCCGATTCTTTTAATAAACGAAGATTATCATCTATAATCCGTTTAAAATTTTCATACGATTGCGAAGCCGTTGATAGTCGGCAACCAACAACGCCCACAACCTTGCCAGACTTTACATCAATAAGCGGACTGCCCGAGTTGCCTTGCTTTATCAGTGTATCAAACTGAATATACCGGTCTCCTTTCGGTGACTTTACAAACGACGAGATGATACCGCTTTTAATACTAAGGTTATCCTGATCAAGATGATAACCTATCACAGCCACCTGTTGTCCAATAAAGAGCCCTGCTCCCGATTCGACTTCCAATGAAGGTATCATAGACATATCCAAGTCCTCAATGTCAATTAAAGCATACCCTTCATTTTCAAACTGAGTTAGCCGGTTTATCCGTGCCTCAAATTCAACAAACGACATTCGAAACTCATAGTTTAAAGAATAACCGTCGGACTTCAAAAAACAAAAAACAACCTCGTTGCATTTCATTACCTTATAAATAGCCTCGTCGGTAACCAGATAATGTTTAACCTTAAAACCTGTAAGGGAAACCAATCTAATTCCATTATCGCTGTAAAAGTTGATAGAACAAACACCAGCGTACAAATCTTTCCAAAGCTTCTGATACATCAGTTCTGTATTAATTTATTAATATTCAAACAACTGCACCACAAAACACAGTTTGTTTAAAAACTATGCTTTCCATGTGCAATATCATACATTAATACTTTGATTCATAAAAAAGTACCCCTCAAATAACTTCTTTTTTGACCAAATCAGGGATTTGTACACCAACAACAGGTTTGAGACGACAAAACAGCTAATTTATTTTACGTACAGTTTTAAGTTTTAACAAATTCAGAGGATTTCCGGCAAAACCACGGATATTTTTAGGGTAAAAACGCACAACCATGTCGTAATACAGCGGAATTATGACTCCGTCCTCAAAAATTTTGTGATTCATATCCCGATATAGCAGAATTCGCTTATTAGCATCATCTTCGGAAAGAGCAGACTCATACATATGGTCAAACGATGCATCTGTAAAATGGGTATAATTGGGCCCCTGCGGACTATGGTTAGGACTGTAAAACAACGACAGGTAGTTCTCCGCATCAGGATAATCGGCAATCCACGATGCCCGGAAAAGCTGTACCTTCGAATTGGCTACCATCTCGCGAAAAGTAGCGCCAGTGCTCACCTCTATTTTCAGGCGTATGCCAATCTGCGATAAATCGTGCTGGATAAACTCGCACAAATCGAGATAATCGGAAGTGGTGGTAAGCGTAATTTCCGGAAGATTCTTGCCATCAGGGAAACCGGCCTCAGCCAACAACCGCCTCGACAAATCCGGATTATAGCGATACCCCTCGCCTTGCTCAATATAACCCGGCAGACCTTTGGGGATGATGCCCCAGTAGGCCGGAGTGCCCAGATTATTACGCAGATATTTTAGCATTTTGGCGCGGTCAAACCCGGAATTTATCGCTAACCGCACCTTTCTATTCAACAACGGGTTGCCGGACATCTTTTGCGGGTCAATCATACACCCAAGGTATTCGGTATTCAGATAAGGCTGAACTGCCATAGCAAAACGCCTGGCATACTTAGGATTGAGCTTTCCACCACGGGTAAGCAGTTCGTTACGGTAAGCGGTATGAACGCCCGATAGAAAATCGATATTTCCTTTTACAAATTCCAAGAATTCTGACTGCTTATCACTAATAAAGGTAATGGCAATAGCATCGAGGTAAGGGAGTCTGCGACCTGCGGAGTCCTTTTCAAAATAATGCGGATTCTTTACCAGTACCAGTTTCTCGCCTTCTCGCCAGGTTTTAAGCATAAAGGGACCTGTTCCGACTGGGTGGCTTCGAAAATCATCGCCATAATATTCAACAACCTCGCGAGGTACAACAAAACAATAAGGAGTGGTGAGCAATCCGGCAAACGCGGCAAACCGTTTCCGAAGCTTTATCTGTAATACGGAATCGTTAAGAGCTATAATCCCTGAAGAATCCGGCCGGTCGACGTTATTAAAAACCCAGGCGCCAGGCGAAGCCGTTTTAGAATCGACAATACGCCTAAAGCTGTAAACAAAGTCGGGAGCTACGACCTTCCGGCCTTTACCTTGCAGAAATACTGAGTTATCGTGGAAATAAACATCATTGCGGAGATAAAAAGTATAGGTAAGTCCGTCGGCAGAAACTTCCCATCGTTTGGCCACCGAAGGCCGGAGCCGGAGCGAATCGTCCATTTCGAGCAGACCATTATATAGCTGGTTATCGGGCCATATCAGGGTTTGCGATTTAGCAAATGCAGGATCGAGGGTGGAGATGCCTTTGGTTTCGTTGTACCGGAACACATTTTTTGAAGTACTGGTTTTACCATCGGGTTGGCAGGCATTTATCGCGATAAGAACAGCAAAAAATAAAAAGCGCAAAACGTTCATAACTTACAGATATATTGAAGGCAAATGTACCGAGTACTTAATACTATGACAAAAAATATTTTGCGAATTGTTCATAAGTTTGCCCGATACGTTTTTAGCATTAAAGCTCATTTATCTTACTTTTGCCAAAGTAACTAAATTACATCGTTGTGAAATTCACCCGGCTTAAACAATTTTGGTTTTGGATATTACCACTCCTGAAGAACAAATACACCCTTACATTAATTGTATTTCTGGGTTGGATAGCCTTTTTCGACCAGAACAACCTGGTTGACCGTGTACAAAACCTCAACCAGTACCACCAGCTCGAAAAAGATAAGATGTATTACATCCAAAAAATTAAAGACGACTCAACCAAACTTCACGAGCTGGAAACCGACAGAAACAACCTCGAAAAGTTTGCCCGCGAACAATACCTGATGAAAAAGAAAAACGAGGATATCTTTATTATTGCGGATTAAGGCCAGACACAAGTTTTCTGTCGATTTTGCGATATACCTCCAACAGCCCAAACTCATTGTTGCAAGTTGTTTCTATGCCAAGCTCGTTCAGTAATTTCAGAGCTTCGCCAGTAACATCGGCCTTTTCGAAGTATCCGTCGTGGCCAAAATTCAAATACTTGATTGCCTTAAAAGCATTAAACCACCTGTAAAAACGTTCGCGGTAAGTTTTGAGCGTGGCACAGTTGGCCGATACTGATGCCAATTCGTCATAAAAATCATTTTCCAACAAAAAAATTCTTAATGCTCGAGGAAGCTTTTCCACCACGGCGATTACGGTTTCCTTTTCAGCTTTAAAACAACCGTCAATCTCTTCCAAAAATCCCTTCAAATCCTTATAAGCCTCAAAACAATACGTTTCGAGGGTATCGCCTTTATGCCATTTGTTCATCGAGGCCCCGGTGCCAAAAGGTACGCGGTCGGACTGTCGCGGCGAAGGTATTACACGTGTTGTGTTAATCTCGCTAAAATTTCCCAACGAAATAATCTTCTGCAAAAAATAAAAATCCTCTCCGGCCTGCCGACGGTTCATTCCTCCCTGCTTTACATAAGCATCCATGCGTACAGCAAAGCTGGAACCTACGGTATGCCATGCATGCGGATGCCCCGTGTAGCGTAAAGCAAGATTCAGATAACGCAAATGAAGCTCATAGCGGGCAATTCCAGCGTAAACTTCGGCACTAAAACCATCTCCGGAAAGCGGATGCTCAAAATATACCGAAGCCCCGGGCGACTTGGGCAAACGCTTAAAATGTCGGTCAATTTCTACAAGGTAATTGGCATCGCAAAGGGAGTCGGCATCGAAACCGGCAATTATCCCGTTCGTTTTCCCGACAAGGTTAAGACGGTAAGCAGCCTCGTCCATCCCAATTTTACGGGCAAAGCCTACACCAGCAAACTTAGCCGGCAAACCGGGACTATACACCAGGTGAAACTGAAACCGTGAATCGTGATGTTCCGCTACCCATTCCGATGCTTCTTTAAGGGTTCGCAGGTTTTGTTCGGTAGCCAATGCATCGCAACCTTCCGGAGCATTAACAACCACGATTACCTCAACGGCACACGAAGGCCGTTCACATTCCCATAGTGATTGTAACGACCGTATCAGGTCGGGTTCCTTATAACTGGGGATAGCCGCACATAAGCCCAGTTCCGGATGAGGCCGGGCAGCAATGTATGGCTCGAAATTGTGCTTTGCCAGATAAGCTTCGGTGAAATTCATGAGGTATGTTTAAAAGAAAAGCCCACAGAATAATCTATGGGCTTTGCAATCGGCAGTTATGCGATATTATTTTTTTTCTTTCGAAACGGATTTGTACTTTTCGTTCAATCCCTTTACTACTTCAGCCGTAATATCCAGCGAATTATCGGCATATAAAAGATTACTTCCGAAAGAGTTTCCGAGAATGAACTCGTATTTTTTGCCTTTATTGTATTCTTTCAGATATTCCATGATGCTGTTAAGTACCTGACGGTTCATCACCTGTTCTTCTTCGGCAAGCTGCATCTGGTACTGATCGCGGGTTTGTATTAATTTCTGCTGTTCGGCACCCAATTGTTGTTCCATTTCGGCAGCATTGGCGCGGGTTATAAGTCCCTTCTGTACCTTATTCTGATAATCTTGTACACTATTCTGATACGTCTTCGATTTAGCGTTCATCTCGTACCCAAGTTGTTTTTGCTTAACGGTAAGTTTTTCGCGCAGATCAACAAACATACTATATTGGTGAATAACTGTATCGATATTTACATACGCTATTTTTCCGGGGACAGCTTTTTCGGTAGAGGCAGCTTTGACAGGCTCCTTATCCGATGCGCATTTGTTTCCGGTAAAATGTAAAATGTATAAAACAACAATGGCAATGGCTAAAACAATTTCAACAATTAGGCTAGTTCTTTTCATAATGAGTAATTAAAATTATCGACAACAAATATAGCGTTTGATACCTTATTTCCAAACTTGAAGATAATAACCTTATTTGCAAAATTTACTGATATAATGTTCAGACTAAACTTAACATTGTAAGAGCCTGGGAACAGTTAACCAGAATCGCAGGAGGAAATTAACAGGCTTGTAAAATGCTCAAAAAAATCAGGCAAGGCTTACACAGTGTTGTAATATGCCGCCTGACTTTCTGGGAACGAATCCCACATGTGGGAAGTCGTGCCTGACTTTTTTATTGACAATCCACCACGGTGGAAACCTTGCCTGACTTTTTTTTAGATGCTCCACCATCGTGGAGGTCCTGCCTGATTTTTTTGACACATTAAAATAAAGAAGTCAGGCTACAATCTTAACGAAGATGTAACCTGACTTATATTATGTACTCATTTTACGTTTTATTTCCAACCAATATTTAGTTCAACACCGGCTTTAAACCAGCGTCCGGGCTGGGCAATATTGCCAATGTCGATATAATCGGCATTAAAGATGTTCGACGCCTGAGCAAACACCTTTAACCGTTTGGTTTTATAATATACGCTTCCGTCGAACAGACAAAACGGGGCATAAGCGGTACTGACGCTTGTTTTGTCTACGACATTATATTTTCCATACGTTCCGTTGCGGTCTTGCCAGGTGAAATACCAGGTAGCGCCAATATTTCCCCATATACCGTGGTCGATGCTGGCCACAAATTTATGCTTAAGAAAATCGAGAACATAGTTCGAATCAAAATCGGCATTGGCTTTATCAACATAAGTAAACGAATACGATACCGAAATCTGGTTGATGATAAACGACGGATCAATAATTTCACGAGGCTTAATCCTGGCCGAAACCTCTACCCCATCGGTATTCAGTTTAGAGATATTCTGACTCGTCCATACCGTTGTTCCGGAATACCGTACCCAGTCTATCATATTAGTTCCCCATCGATGAAAGTAGGAAAGGTTTCCATCAATACCCTTCCTTTCTAACTTAATGCCACCTTCAACCAACCAGGCTTTCTCCGGTTTAAGATTGGGGTTTCCCTGAGTGGCTCCTTTTAACACGTAATAAAGATCGGTAAACGTTGGCAGGCGGAAGGAGCGGTTTGCCGAAGCGTAAACCCTGATTGGAGCCGCAACCTGGTAGCTGAGATCCAAACCGGGATAAAATTCCAGTCCGTTGAGTTTACTGTTGTGGTCGGCCATTACACCGGCAGCCGCCGCAAACCGGCCTAAAACGATGTTTTGTTCAAGATGCGCACTCCAGTCTTCGCGCTGGTCCTTTTTATTGTACCGGATAACATCCTCGCCCGGAATCTTCTTGGTGTCAGTTATCGGGGTTCCGAGGTTGGTGCTATAGATGACTTCCTTTCGGTACTCAATACCCAGCGAAGTTTTGCCCAGAGCGCTGTAATAGGCTGTCCGAAGCCCGCCACCATAAGCATCAGTGCGGTGATAGTTCTGGTAAAGGGATGGATTCGTATAATCTAATATATAGTGATCATAATTTCGGCGCCAGTATGTAAACGGGTTAAGTTTTACGATACTTCCAACTTCGGCCCCAAGGCTGCCAAAATAAGTTTGCGTGCTTTCGTGCTGATTAAGATATTGTGGCCCATAGAAACTATTGGCCCCGTAATTCTTGTCGGTATATCCCAGTTGAAGGGCGATGTTACCATCCTTCACATAGGCTTTCCCGTGATAGTAGATATTTTTAATATCGTAGTCGGTATTATGGATGTACCCATCGGACTGGCTCCGCGACACTTCCACAAAGTTATGAACGCTCTCGCTATGCTGGTTTATAGCCACCACGCTTCGCTGCAAACCAAAATCGCCACCTGTTTGCGACACTTTAACATAATTGTTCGGATTTAATCCGGTAACAAAATTTATTGCCCCGCTAAAAGCTCCCGAGCCATAAACACGCGAAGCCGGACCTTTAAGCACTTCAATACGATCGATGCTTTCGAGACCTACAGGAAGATTAAGATGATAGTGACCGGTTTGAGGGTCGTTGAAATTGATTCCGTTAAGGAGGATTAGGGTTTGATCGGACGATCCGCCCTGAATTGAGACATCGGCTTGAACACCGTTTGCGCCACGCTGGCGAATATCGACTTGCGGAAGATAACGTAATAAATCGTTTGGACTTTGGACGGGAGCTCGATCTACTTCGCTACGCGAAATTACCGACACCACGCGGGCAATCTGCGAATTCACCTTCGGCGCCTGCTGTCCTGTAACCTCTACCTCTTCGAGCGTATCCTTCTTTACAATAACTGATGTTTCACCTTGACCGTTAGCCGTCTGAGTCGGGTTTGACAATGAATAGACTGCACTGAGTACGCCAATCTTCATCACCATCGTAAGGCTGTTAAACACTGCGAACGGTTTCCGTGTCCATTGCCGGAATGCCCCCGTTCGTTTTCGAACAAAATTTTGTTGTTTCATAAATAATACTTTACGTTAATAAAAACGCAAAGGTAAACAAAATGCGCTATGGGAAGCTATTAGCAACGATCCGGCATTAACGATACCTAATAACTGCAATGTATTTCAATTAAAAATTGGTTCTGAAAAATAGAAAAAGGCTAGAGAAGTATTTTACATAACTGGCTACACCACAAACTTCATATCAGTTTAAATATTTTTCAAAAACGCCGTCGTAAGTTTTGGCAATGGATTCCCAATTGTATTTGAGCTTAAGCAATTCAAAGGCTTTATCCATAAAAGCCTGCATTTTTTTCGGATTTTGAATAGCGAAGGTTATTTTCTCTTTCAAATCGCTGGCATCATTGGTTTTAAAAAACAAAACTTCGTCGTCAGAGAATATGACTTTATTAGGGGCAATATCACTGCAAATCAAAGGCGTTTTAACGTAAACAACTTCCAAAAGCATAATGCTCATATTTTCATAATCGGAAGGAAACACAAACAATCGCGCATTCTTTACATAATTTAGAAGCTGCGCTTTGTCGCGTATCAATGAAATAAAAGTAACATCAAGGCCTTCGGCCAGATTCAATAATTTTTCTTTATAAGACGGCATTTGTTCCAAATCGCCTATTACAACAACTTTTCCGGTATAATTCATCAATTTAAGAGCCTCCAAAAGCACATGGCATCCTTTTAACGGAATAATCCGCCCGGCGGCAAATAAAATGTAATCCTTATACGGAATATCTGAATTGGATACCGGCTGATTCAGATTAATGCCGTTAGGGATATATTCTACATTCGCATTTCCTAAACCCCGATAAATTTCGTAAAGAGGAAAAGCTACAACGGTGACTTTGTTGGACAATTTCAGCATCACCCGTTCGTTGATATTAAAAAACAGATTCACATACCATGGCCACTTTCCCATTAAATGAGGGCGTCCATGTGATGTTACTATTACTTTGTATTTAAGCCGCAAAAATGGAATGATAAAAGCCCCGTCCAGATGGTGCAGATGAATTAGATCGTACCTGGCCACAAATAGGCAATGGAGCATCGACTTTAGATAGTAGAAAAAAATATTCAACTTCTTTAAAGGAAACCGCTTAAAAACAATTTGAAGATAGTCTTCACTTAAAATTCCAACGTTAGCATGACTTTCGACAGCATAAACCGTAAAATCATACTTCTCTTTAAGTTGTTTAATGATATTTTCGCCAACCGTAGCTGCACCTCCGAAAGCCGGTAATCCTTTAAGGCCTATAACTGCAATTTTTTTTCGCTCCATTGTAAGATTACATAGAAGATTTAACCTTTTTCCCGGTGGCACTAATTCTTAAGGCACTATCAAATTCAATAAAAGAAGGTACTTTAAATTTTGCCAGATGAGAATTACAATGTTCAAGTATATCCTGTGCTGTAACAACTGTGTCATCCGCATTATTAAGAACTATCGAAGCTTTTAACGCCTCACCAAGCAATTCGTCTTCTACTGCTGTTACAGTACAATCTACCACACTAGGCAACATTAAAATCACTTCTTCAATTTCACGAGGACTAACCCTGCGCCCTCCTACTTTTATAATTTCTTTTTTGCGAGACAGTAAATAAATAAATCCGTCTTCGTCAATCGTGGCTATATCGCCAGTGTAAAGCCATCCGTTTCGTATCGTTTCTGCTGTAAGCTGAGGATCTTTAAAATAGCCCTTCATGATATTTTCTCCATTGGCAATAATTTCGCCTTCTTCACCTGGCTTAACAGCCCCGGCATCTGTTTCTACTTTCAGCTCAACACCCGGAATCCCTTTACCTATTGATCCCAGCTTATCCGTCAACCGGTCGGGAGGAAGGTATGACAACCTTGCCGTAGCTTCAGTCTGTCCATACATTACATAAAATTTGATTTGCGGGAAAGCCTCAGTGAATTCACGAATAAATACTGGCGATAGTTTTCCCCCAGCCTGGGTTACATAACGCAAATTGGGAAACTGTGAAGATACAAACGACCGCGTCTTTCGAAGTAATAATTGGTAATGACTTGGAACTCCGGCAAAACCAGTACAATTATACTGGTTCAGATCACGAATTATCCCGCCAAGGAAAATAAACGAATTATTAAAAACTATTGAGCCGCCCACTTTTAAATGTGTGTGCAATAACGATAAACCATAACAATAATAAAATGGCAATACCACCAGCATGGTATCGTTTGAGGTTAATTCCAGATATTGAATGATTGAAGTTGTATTGGCAATTAAATTTTTATGACTTATCACTACTCCCTTAGGCCAACCGGTAGATCCTGATGTAAAAATTATTTCGGCAGTGTTTTCTGAGTCAATAACTTGTTCGTTGAATTCCTCTCGGTTTTCAGATATCTTATCCAGAGAGTCCTCATCAATAAGTTGAGTAAGCCGCTCCGATTTTACTGCAATATGATTGCCAATAAACGCAACATCGGCTTCGCACAACGAAACGATATAATCAAAATTTCCTTGTTCTATAGCCGGATTCAAAGGGACTACCACATTCCCAGATTTTATTATTCCCAAATATGCAGTGATAAAAAAAAGGCTATTGTGGCTGACAAGAATAACGTTCTGTCCTTCCCCGATCTCCTTTTGCAGGTACGAGGCTAAATTCAATGCTCTGGAATAGATACTGCTAAAGGATACCTGCTCTTTAGGGCCAAGTAAAAAATTTTTAGTCAGCTCTTTGGCGTCTGAAAAAAGGAAATCGAAGAAATTCATAATAAACTATTTTATGGTCAAAAATGAATCGGTCCCCGCCTTAAATAGTCCGTTGTTTGTTGTTTGCGATGGAAACTCAAAAAAATCTTTTCAACCTCATCTGCCGACATATCCATAACCGGAGCAACTTCGGTGGCAGAGATGTTATTTTCAAAGGCATACCACATTAAATCCATCTGCTCAAAGGGTAACTGATAGAAAAATTCTTCCTGGGTCTGCTCTGCCGAATAGGTATCGGTTGTTGGAGTCCGTTTTATTATTTCTTCGGGAACCCCCAAATGTTTGGCCAACTGATAAACCTGGGTTTTATAAAAATTTCCTATGGGCATCAAATCCGCTCCACCATCGCCATATTTAACAAAAAAGCCCTGTTCAACTTCGTGCTTATTAGGTGTACCAACAACGGCATAATGCAACCGTTCGGCATGGTAATAAAGCATGGACATCCGGGATCTCTGCTTAAAATTAGACGCAGCTACAATTTGTGCATATTGATTTACAGGCAATATTTTACTTTCTTCGGATCCGTCTGGTTTTACTATTGTCAGGTAAAAGACTGGTGGCAAACCCGTTTTAAGACCGCTTTGCCGGATTCCAATTTTCATTTTATACGTTTTGGGGTCATATTCTGGAAACACAACAGATACAGCCTCGTCGCGCCGGCGATAGCAACCAAATCCCTCAAGGGCTCCGGTTATATCTTCGGTAATAGTTTTTACGCCAAATGTATCGGCTAATTTTTGAGCCAACAGGGCACTTTCTGAGCTGGAATCACGTTCAGGCAACATTAATCCGAGAACTTTATCTGGTCCCAGGGCAGTTGCGGCCAGAGCCAGTGTAACCGAAGAATCGACCCCTCCACTAATCCCGACAACTGCACCACGACGATGCAAAACAGAGAATATCTGCGACCTTATTTCATTTTGAATGTTTTCGCAAACCGAAGCAACATTATCAAACACTAAAATATCCTTATGTAATTGCATACTTTTAAGAATTTAATTATACTGATAATTTATTGACTACCCTTGATTTTAAAAGATTCAGGCCTGATACTGGTTTAAAAGACCTGTCGACATACATAGCATAGAAAAGTTGAGTTGAAATAATTGCCGTCAGGGCTATAGTATCATTCTCCGAAATATTTTTCCCCTCTTTAATTTTCTGAACTAGCCGGGATACCATATGAAAATCAAACACATCATATTCTTTAATTTTAGCTTCGCTCAAATAATACTTCACATATTCCGGCTGATTATTAGAAATAAATACCGATGAGATTGGAGCCCGATATGCCTGTTTGTTTCTTTTGACAACACTATCTGGCAGCTTCTGATTCATCATTTTTTTTAACAAATACTTCTCGTTTAAGCCCCGCATCTTGAATGAAGGAGGAAGCTGTGAAGCATATTCTATTAAACGGTAATCCAGAAAGGGATACCGTCCTTCGATTGAATTTGCCATTCCCATGCGGTCGCCCTGAGAAGAAAGTAAATAATTAGACATCAACAACTTGGTTTCAACCCATTGAGCTCTGGACAACTCGTCCCAGGTTTCGTATCCTGAAGGCAATATTTTTTCAACTTCATCAATTGGGTTGTAGGCCAAAAGTTGTTGTTTCACCGTTTGTGAAAAATAATTTCGAATTAATGAACCATTATTCCATCTCAAGAGAAACGCATAAAATGGATTTTCCGTTTCTGCCAATTTCAATCCGAAGATAAATTTCAAAACCTGTGGGCTCAAATTGTTCATTTGAGATACATAAGGGTACAGTTTTTTAAGCAACAAAGGCCGATATTTTGAGTCGGGATACTTTGACCAGAAATAACGTATCTGAGCCTCTTTAAATATATCATACCCTGCCAATATTTCATCTGCTCCCTCGCCTGTCATTACAACCTTTATATTGTTTTCCCTGACTTTTCGTGACAACAAAAACATAGGGGCCGCCGCTGTTCTAAAAAGTGGAGACTCTGAATACCAAATAACTTCCGGAAATGCATCTGCTATATCAGAGGACGTGCATTTAAAACTTTGGTGACTGGTATGTAAATGCTGAGAAACTTGTTGTTGAAAATGAGTCTCGTCGTAATCTTTATCAGAAAAACCAATGGAAAAGGTCTGCAGATTTTGTGGAGAAATTTGCTTTATACAATAGGTTATGGCGCTAGAATCGAGACCTCCACTCAAATAAGCCGCAACCGGCACGTCAGAGCGCATGCGTAAGCTCACAGAGTCCTTTAATAGAGAATAAAATTTATCAGCAGCTTCATCCTCCGACGAAGTGACGTACTCGCCTGTTTTGGAGAACGATAACTCCCAATATTTTTTTACAGTTGTCCTTTTATCCTTAACTATCATATAATGACCGGGTTCAAGCTCTCCTATATTTTTCAAAGGACTACTTCCCGGGAGCAGGGTCCAAAACGTAAAAAGTTGAGAAACTCCCATGGTGTATAATTCGGGAGTATAGGCATTATATTCTAGTATGGATTTAATTTCAGAAGCAAAGATAAATACCTCATCAATAAAGGTATAAAACAGAGGTCGAATGCCTACCCTGTCCCGGGCAATAAACAGTTCTTCCGTAATAGTATTCCAAACAGCAAAAACAAACTGTCCATTTAATTTGGACAAGCAACTTGTGCCATACTCCTCATAAAGATGAAGTAAAACTTCAGTATCGCTTGTAGTTTTAAACTTATGGCCTAATGCAAGTAATTCGGATTTAAGTTCAATGTAATTAAAAATCTCTCCGTTAAAAATAATCCACAAGCTACCATCCTGATTACTCAGAGGTTGTTGTCCGGTAGCAAGGTCAATAATACTGAGCCGCACATTTCCAAAGCACAAGCCTTTGTCATAAAAGATACCGCTCTCATCGGGGCCCCTGTGCTGTATCGCAGACAGCATACGATTGACCAACGGTACATAACCTGCACCCTCGGTTTGCCATTGCAAAATTCCAGCTACACCACACAAGTTAGTTAGATTTAATGGTTAACTTCTTTTGAACAAAATCTGTAATTGCATTTACAGTTTCAAAATTTTCTTCAACAAGATCGGTATCCGCCGTTTGAATACTAAACTTTTCTTCCAGAAAAGCGATTAAAGAAACAAAGCCCATTGAATCAAAATATCCTTCTCGAAAAAGAAAAGTTGTTTCATCAATTTTTTCTTTATCTCCAAAAGAACTATCAATTACAAAATTGAGTACGGAGCTTTTTATACCTGCAGAATCATAGTTAGTATCACTCATATCTTAACTTTTAGATGTTTTATGAAATTAACAAAATTTGTAATCATTTGTCTTTTTTGGGGGTAACATTTTGACCAATTATCAGTAATTATAGATAAACAACAATTCTCTAAAATTCCTCATCGAAGATTCTGTTATTTTCCTCTTGACTTATTGTTAATAAGTTTTGTTATTGCATCCTTCTTTTCCTGAAAAGTGAGGTTTAAGCCATCCATTTTATAGGGACTAAATTCTACTAACCTTTTATAAATACTGGTTTTCATAATAACTTTGGCAGGATTTCCAATAGCGATTGAATTATCTGGAATAACCCCACGAACAACAGAACCGGCCCCAATTACACAATTATTGCCAATGGTGGAGTTTGGCAATATTATACACCCTACCCCAATAAATGTATTATTCCCAATTTTTATTTTCCCAAATAAATCAATCTCAGGCTGTTCATGCCTAAAAATCCAAACACCTCCATCGTGGGTAATTAATTCGGTTCGACTAGCAATGGCAACATGATCGCCAATTTCGATCAGGTAAGGTTCGGTAGAATATTTAATATTAGAAATGCGACAGTTCTCACCTATTTTCACTCCGTGTTTTCGAAGCAAATGAACACGATAATATTTCGGGACAACTGCAAATAACAGCTTATCTAATTGCTTTTTATAAAAGGTGAATATCTCTTGTATTTTTCTCATCGTTTTACATTTTATTAATAAGGGCAAGCCCTAATCTTTTCATATTACTATTTCTACCAACCTGTCAAAGATGTGTTATCTGCTTTATCCTGAACTACATCAACAATGCGTTTGCAAAAAAATGGAGCCACCTTCCCTCCAAAAGCGACGGAGGGATGAGAATTGCCGGGAGCTGAGGCATACTCATTTTTAAGATATAGTCCTCCTTCTGTTTCCAACTCAAAGAAATCCCATATAAAAATATTATCACCAGGTTCATCCCAATCACGTTTCACCCATTCAAAAAACTCCTTTACTTTTTGAGCCTTTTCCGGCGTAGTTTTGGATTGGACAAGGGCTGCTCCTGTCCAGACTAAAAACTTTGTTTGTGGAAAAGTGTGTAACTTTTTTTTTAATTCGAGATATTGTTCTTTATAATTTTCAATTCGCCTTTCATCTGAATCCACGTTTGGTTGATCTTTATCGAAACCTATATCACCCACTGGATAGCAATGTTTAAAAATAACTACATCATACTTTTGAGTAAGTATTTCGAGGGTGGGCTCACCATTATAAGGAGCCTCTCCAGCATGTTTTACCCAAATATTATAATAATCAAAAGGGTAATTATTCCAGCCATATTTATCTTTTTGAGGAAAAATTATGCTTTGGTAATTATATTTAATGCCATTTTCCTTGTTATATTTCGAAAAATACTTCGACACATCACCTTTCCCAAATAGCTTGTAATAAATTTTTGAGGTATTTCCTCTATCGACTACGCCACCGGTGCTATGATGTAAAAAGGCTATATTTATTGGTTTTGACATAATATTATTTTGTTTAGAATTATTCTCCGAACAACTTATAACAACAAACACAATAAGTATAAATCTATAAAACAGCGCATTCATAGATCAAAACATTAACAATCTATTTAACGGATAGCTTAAAGTAAAAATCTTATAATTTTTACTTTAAGCTATTAATAATTCTTATAAAAAAGCCTAATGTTTTTATAAGTAAGCAATATCCTGATGAATTATTCTAAAATCAAACCAACACACATGTATTAACCCAATTAAATGCTAATATCATTTATAATTAAAGTTTGATAACAAAAACATTAAACCGTTCATACAATAAAAAGAGGCAAAGTGAAAGTCCTCAATCTTTAACACAACGCACAGAATAAGCCATTTCTTTACCATTTATATTAGTTCCTAAATAGTAATAGCTATACCCTAAATATTGGTACCATCCATAAGTAGAGTCGAACTGAGAAGATGTCCACCAATAGCCATAATATTGAAGGTCGTTAAATGAACCTGCATGGTCACGGAATCCGCCGGGTAAAGCACTAAAACCGCTTTCATTGGTTGCTCCCAGATTAGGTGCTTTCCAATGTATTGTTTCTGGTTCTTTCAACTTCTTCCCTGCAATAGTATCCCCCCCGAGAAAGGTAAAAAGAGTTTTCCACTCGTCTGTTGTTGGAATATGCCAACCTGTTGGACATAAGTTACGAGTATCTACAACTGCATAAAAGTTGTAAAGTCGTCCATAAATGGCACTTACCGTTGTATCATTTTTATAATTGCAATAAGCCCCGGTTTTAAGTGTACCCCAAGATATATTATCTATTACTTTAGCTATAGGGGAACCATCCCTATAATGGGTTGTTCTAAGGTTTTCAGCCATCCAAACCTGAGTACCAATGGTTACAATATTATAAACATTGCCATCATAATCGGTAACGACTGCGGATGCATCGGCAGTCTTAAAGGTTACTTGATTCCCATAAGTAGTACCGGCATCATTGGATGCATAAGAACGTACATAATAAGAGGTATTCTGGCTTAATCCGGTAATAGAACTCGAAAAACTTCCTATTCCGACACCATCAACTGTTTTATTATCCGCAATTGTTGGCAACTGATTGGTACTCCAACAGACCCCCCGTTTTGTTATTGCGCTCCCCCCGTCCGAGACAATTGTTCCGCCACACTGAGCTTTATTAGTAGTTATGCCTGAAACAACAGACGTACTCAACTCTGGCAGACTCTTATTTTCCTTCTTACAGCTTACTGAAAGAAACAATATACTTAAACCTGTTAAAAAATAAATAAACTTATATGTACGTTCCATAACAATAATTTTTTAGTTATTAATTAATACATCCCATAAGGGTAAATGTTTATTTCTTTCTCTAATTTAAGTATTTTATTTATTTATTTTTTGTAAAATCTAAATTTATTGACAAATGATTTTTCTCGATGATTACCCTATATCTTACTTACAAACAAAACTCTTTTTTGTTTCTTTCTTGTATGTTGAGTCTTACACCTACCCCCTAAACTAAAATTGCCAACGAAATATACTTCGTTGGCAATTTATTGAATCCATATTGGGCTATTTACCCAACATGTACTAGTCTTTAGACCCCTAACCTAAGTCAAAAGCTTAATATAATGCTCCAAGGCTTGTAGCGGTTACGTTATCGGTTGAAATTCCCTGAGTACGAAGAGGGCTGCTTGAGGTCAATTTGAATGCTGTGATATCTGGAAGACTACCATCAGCCTTTCGTGGTAATGCAAATTGAGACTCGTCTACACTCACAAAATCACTATTACTTACAGTTACACTCAAATTCCATGTATTATGGTTAATATTTGTACCGGTAGGAATATCTCCATAACCTAAAAGATTTTTGTAACTAATATTATTTTTAAGAACACTGGCGCTGGTGGTATAAATATGGAAGCCTTTAAGCTGATTATTTACAGCGGTACAGTTCATAAATTTCTCTGGGTCTGTAGTTTCGTTCTTATCAAATCCAAAAAGCCGGTTATGAACTGCTATACAATTTTGATATGTTAATGTAATACCTCCAGTTTTTGACATATTACCTTTAAACCCGTCGCCATCACCACCTGTTACCCAATTTACGGGCGATGTAGTAGATTCAGGTCGATAACCATTCCAGAAAGACCAGCAATTATCAAACAATGTTGTTCCTGATGTTCCATATCCGTCCCAACCATCGTCAGAGTTCATCCACGAGCGGCAACCTCTGAATACATTATTATTTCCAACACTTGTGCCCAGATGGAAACCGTCACCTTCGCCATAAGGCGTTGCATCTAAAGGAGTAGTATTATGGTGAGCGTCGCAATTAAGAATCAAACAATCATGGGTAGTACCGGTTAACCGAAATCCTTCTCCCGCAATTTTGGTAGACTCAATTTGTTCCAGCGTACAATATCCCGAATTATTTAAATAAAAGCCATATCCCATACCGGAGGAACCCTGAGGTGCTCCAATCATCTTCAATCCTTTCAGGTATAAATAATCTCCGTTTATTGTAAAGAGAATTTGATAGCTTGAGCCTGGGCAGCCGCTAAAATCAAAAACGGGTGTTTCGCCGGGGTAATTCCATAATCTAATCGGTTTTCCGGATATACCAGATTTTCCTGTTAAAGAAACCTTAGAGCTATAAGAAGTGTACTTATAAGTACCACCACGGACATAGATTAATTGGCCGGCAGATACTACGCTCCACGCTTTATTAAGCGATGCAAATGGGGCCGATATTGTTCCCGGATTACTATCGCTTCCATTAGGAGCTACATAATAATTGGCATTTTCTGCCGTTGTTGTAGTAACAGTCTGTAACTGATTAGCAATATTTACGGCACACGTGTCCCAATGATTGCCATCAGCAGTAACTGCTTTAATTACCACAACACCGTTTGCTTTTGCTGTTAATACATTATTTGCTAACGTTCCATATTGCGATCCACTAATTATACTAATTGTGTAATTTTGAATTGCAGTACTTGGATAAACAGTAACTTGAATATTAGCCGTTCCTCCAGGAGTGTAGATACCAGTCCGAGTAGGCGTTTTTACGGTTATCTCGGTTGGGGCAGTAGTACTAGTCGATTTCAATGCCAAATCTCCAGAGTCAGACGGTAAATCCTTTTTACAACCTAAAAAACTAGTTATTAAAAATATGAATCCTACCAACAATTCCATTCTTCTTACCTTTTTCATTTTCATACAAGTTAAAATTTTTTAATTAATTGAAAGAAGGCTACTTTAATTTAAGTGTCGTCTTATTTTTTTCTATTGGCAACACTAGCAACTTTTACTGCATCGTAATTCAAAAGTTTCGTTGTAGGATAAAAAAAAGCCGTCTAACAAGCTACATGACAACAACTAACAGCAATGACAGACTTTTCATTATTAAAAATATGCATAAGCCCAATATGCATTTCGTCATTTTAGGACTTGCCAAAACCACAATAACCTAGATCTAATAAGAGGTTACTTTTTAATAAATGAGAATACTCTCTTGGAAGGAACGGTTGTATGCCTCAATAATCTTTTCAAAATCCACACGACGACAGGTGGATTGCCTATGAAACTTTTATCGGAGAAATATTTATCGAAGTACTCCTCAGATAAGCGGTTAAATAAAAAGTATTACGTAAATTGCTTATAATTGGGCACAGGGGAAGTAAAATTTCCGTGAGTGATTCTAATTTATCAATTAAAAAACTGGTGAATTATGAACAACTATTACCTGTCTATAATGTTGACTGCTTTGGTTATAGTGCCAGGTAATATTAAAGCTATTTCAACTTCAAACCAAAACGAAACTATGCCACATCCTGGCATTAACAGTTCCATTTCTATTTTCACAGAAGCAGACGCAAATAATGCTGAAATAATTTTCTACTCTAACGGGAGCAGCTTTTCTCCTGTAATTAAAACGAATAGTGGAGCTTCAATTCTATGGACTTGGGATGACAATACAAACGACAATTCAGCCTCTCCTGTTAAGGTATATGGTACGGCAAAATTGAGACAGAACCGTCTAAAAGTAACCCCCTGGAGTGCTGTAAAACTTATCAACATTGGTTATGATGCCCAAGATGGTGGTCCCGATTCTATAGCATTAGTAAAAAACCAACAGGTCTCTACGGTAAAAAATCTAGATCTTGTTGCTCCTTATTTACAAGCATGGTGTTCGTCATACAACCTAATCGATTCGTTAAATTTCAGCAACTTTATCAACCTTATAACCATCGAATGCTTTTCATCTACTTCCTTACGGAAAGTAGCCCTGAATAACACACCAAGACTACGACGAGTCTGTTTAGAATACAACAACCTGACCAACCTTAATTTAACAGAATGCCCAGCCTTGGAAGATGTACGCGGAGCTTTGAATAAATTGACTACCATACAGTTTTCAAATAGTACCGAAGAGTTGTGGCACCTTTGTTTCCGTGCAAATGAAGAAATAACAGACCATCACTTATTTAATGATATAACTGCATTCCCCAATATTGCAGAACTATTAATCTGGAACACTAATCAACAAGGGGCACTTATACTTCATTCCACAAGGTCTTCTTCCGTAAATATCCACGCTAACGATAATGAATATACGTCAATTGATTTTACGGGAGCTTTTCATTCCATCGATAACTGGGGAATTGTTGACTTAAGCAATAATAAACTCACCAGCGTAAACATTAATGGCTGTATTCAAATCAACGAGTTATATATCACCCATAACAAACTCAGTTCTTTAGAAATAGACCATATATTGCAGCAACTCGATAGTTTTGAAACGACTAAAGGTTCTGCCGATTTGAGATTTAACAATCCGCCAACAAGTGCAGGCCAGCTATATATTTCCAACCTGAAAGCCAAATTTTGGGATATAAAAGTTGACGAAAAAAATACATCTGTGAATCAGACAGATAGTAACCCCAACATTAAATTCTTCCCCAATCCCGTTAGAGATAATCTATCCATTGAACTAAACGACTCTACTACAAAGATTATTGAAGTATCAATTATTAATTCCAAAGGTAAAACTGTGGACACTTCTCATCCCTTAACTAATAAAGTAGTTCATCTTAATATGACGAAGTATCAAGGGGGTGTTTACATCATAAAAATTTTAACCGCCAAGAATCACCACTATTATCACAAAATAGTACACATCAAACAATCTCATAAATAACTATAAATAAACACATTTAACAATTTAAATATCTTTTAAAAGTGCGTGCTAAAAAATTATTTTCATAAAAATATATTTATATCAAATTATTGTTTAACTTATTACAAAGTTTATTGTTTAAAGTACGAATTGCTATAAGTTATTACCAGTAGCCTTTATAGAAAGATAAAATGTACTTTAATCAGAATCATTTTAACAACTTAACAATACAACATGTGTGGCATTGTAGGTATTTTAAATCTTGAACAAGACAATAATGTTTCAATTGAAACATTACGATCAATGACGAACTCAATTATAAGACGAGGTCCTGACGATGAAGGCTTTTACTGCAATCAAAATATTGGTCTAGGCTTCAGAAGGTTAAGTATTATAGATTTAGCTACCGGACACCAACCCCTCTCAAATGAAGATGACTCTATCTGGATTATATTTAATGGCGAAATATATAATTATCAGGAATTAAGATATTTTCTACAGAATAAGGGGCACAAATTTAAAACACATACTGATACCGAAGTCATAATCCATTTATATGAAGAATTGGGAGATGATTGCGTAAAACATCTACGTGGCATGTTTGCCTTTGCAATTTGGAATAATTCCACCAAAAAATTATTCTGCGCCAGAGATAGATTTGGGATTAAACCGTTTTATTATTACATAGATAATTCCAAATTAGTTTTTGCATCTGAAATCAAAGCAATTTTAAAATCCGGAAACATTGATAAATCTTTATCTCTCGAAGCTATCGATTCTTATTTTGCTTATGGGCACATGACAAGTAACTTATCAATATATCAACACATCAAAAAGTTAAATCCTGGCACTTCTTTAACACTATCATTATCTCCCCTTCCAAAATTAGAACTGAAAACTTATTGGGAAATTCATTTCGAACCGGATCATTCTAAAACTGAAGCACAGTGGATGGATGAAATTGAAAGCTCCCTTTCCGATGCTGTTAAATTACACATGGTTAGTGACGTTCCGCTAGGAGCATTTCTTAGTGGTGGCATCGATTCCAGCTCGATAGTAGCTCTGATGAGCCAACACTCAACATCTCCAATCAAAACTTTTTCAATTGGATTTAAAGAAAAACCATACAATGAATTAAAATATGCGGAGGCAATCGCAAAAAAATACAACACCGAACACTATTTTCAAATTGTAGAACCGGAGTCAATCCATTTATTATCAACGTTGGTATCTTCCTTTGATGAACCTTTTGCCGACACTTCTGCAATACCCACTTATATTGTCTCCAAATTTGCCAGTCAATTTGTATCCGTTGTTTTATCCGGAGATGGGGGTGACGAACTTTTTGCAGGCTATAATCATTATCCTCAACTAGCTTTTTTACGAAAACTCAACTTTAACAATAGGGCCATCAACAATCTGTTTTGGGGTACGATTAATAAAATATTACCAGCTTCATTCCGTGGAAAAAATTTAACCTACTATTTATCGAAAGATAAAGAGACTGTAGGCGCTTATTATGGATTATTTAACCAAAGCGAACGAAACTTCTTAATAAATCGGGAGATCTTAAATACTATTAATAAAAATAGGGCTGAATCTTTTAAAGAACATCTTATACTCTCTTCAACCAGTAATGATTATATTACAAGATTGCAAAACCTTGATATTAAAACTTATATGGTCGATGAAATTTTAACCAAAGTGGATAGGGTTAGTATGCATAATTCATTGGAAGTAAGAGTCCCCATTCTGGATCACCAATTTGCCGAACTAACTTTCAAAATTCCTTCTTCTTTAAAATTAAAGAATGGAACTCAGAAGTACATATTCAAAGAAGCTATGAAAAATAAATTACCAGATTGCGTAATCAATCATAAAAAACAAGGGTTCAATATCCCTCTAGAGCATTGGTTCCGCTCTGAGCTAAAAGATTATATCAATTCAAGAATTAACGACCGGAACTGCTTACTTTCGGAATATATTAATATCAAACACGTTAAACAAACAATAAATAACCACAATAAAGGGTTTAGAAACTTAAGCGAAAGAATCTGGGCAATACTGGTATTTGACGAATGGCTAAAACAAAATTCATCAAATAACTAATTATTTATCAGCTCAACAATCTTCTCACCATAGATTTTATAATCGAAAAAACGTTCACAGGTTAATCTGCCTTCCTTTCCTATCGACTCAGATTGTTCTGGGTTATCAATAATGAACTCCATTTCCCGGGCAAAAATAGCAGGGATGTATTTTTCAGCAATCAAGGCATTATGGCGATTACGAAAATAAGCCGGAATTTCTCCAAAATTGGTAGTAATAACCGGACGCCCGGTGGCCGTATATTCTCCAATTTTATGAGGAAAACGGGCTTCGTCCTGTATGGTAGGCCTTAATGGTATTAACAATGCAGCAGCTTGTTTATAAAACTTAATCAATTCAGCGAAGGATAAATCAGCGTACGTTTTGATAGTATTTGTTTTCGGGTGATTTTTAACGAGTTCATTTAAACGTGCTAGTTCATGAGGTTTACCATTAACAATCAGATACAAATAAAAACCACGAGAATCAGATAAATTATACGCTTCCAAAACAAAATCGACAACCTCCATATAAAAAGCTGATCCACAATACAAAAAATATGGTAATTGTCCTTTACTATCCTCAATATGATCAATCTTTTCAATATCACAAACAGGAGGTATTCTTAAAATTGACAGTTGGGGATTTATTATCCTCATCTTATCAAATAAGAATTTACTGATGCAAATTGCATAATCGGCATAAACAGGAACATATTTATCGAAAAATAATAACTTTTTTGAGCTCACCTGTCCCGAAGATGAAAGAACTGAACTATATTCAACATAATCCGGAACTATTTTAAACCGCAATATCCGCGAAAGAAAATAATAATACTTTAATGTCCAGAACGAATGTGTTGAAAGTATTGCTACATCAATTTTTGAAAAAATTCCACGCTTAAAAATATATGTAAATTCTCCGATTAACCCCACTATTTTCAAAAACTTTCGGAACAACGGATAAGTCGGTCGATATGGCGATCCGCTAGTATAAATATAATCAACCCCATTCCACTCCCCTTTTGTTTTAAGCTGTACCTTATTTCTATCGTGGGGACCAACTGCATTAATTATTGTAACTTTACATCCCGCTCCAACCAACGACTTGGCAATTAATCCCTGACGTTCAACCTGAGCCATTCCAAACGGGTATCCGTTACAACCTAAATAAATAATTTCCATATCTCTTTATTAAAAATAAACACTTCAAATTTCCAAACCCTTTTTCCAATATTCAATACCAACAGACATAATGGTATCAATAAATTCTGAAGGATTTAATCTTTACTATTCTCATACCTCTTCAAAATGAAGTGTTTCTAATTTTTCATTATTCTAATCAAACTTTCATTAAGGAAATTAGGACTTACTTTTATTAAGTAATTGTAAGTTTTTTAAAAAATCCGCGACATTATGAAAAAGAATATAGTTATCTCTAAACCAGTTTATATCATTTTCCCACCACTTAGATGTTTCTAACTTGCTAATTGTGTCCTCATCAAATCTGTACCTGATTATTTTAGCAGGAACTCCTCCTACAATTGCATAAGGCGGGACATCCTTGGTAACTAAAGCCCCAGCCCCTATAATAGCTCCATTTCCTATAGAAATGCCACCGGAAATAATAACCCGGGTACCAATCCAAACATCGTTCGCAATACTAACCTTCTCATATTCTTTATAATAATCTCTATCTGAAAAAGTTATAAAAAGTTTATCTGTACTATAAAATGCAGGGTGTGTAGAAACAAAATTCGTAGGGTGTTTTCCCAATCCAATTATAACCTCACTGGCTATAGAACAAAATTTACCAATAGACGCATTGCTTATATCTGTATTATTATTAATATAGGAATAACTTTCCATTTGAACATTATTAAGTACTACATTATCACCTAACGTATTATACTCACCAATTTCGCTATTATGCAATGATGAATGAAGCCCAATACTAAATTTCTTCTTTCGAAATTGAAATTCATACTTGCGTTTTTTTATCCAGATAAAGATATTAATCGGAGAAAGTATGTAATGTAGCGTTTTCATGAGTCATAATTATTTAGTCCATATACCTTTGGCTGTTCCTTTAATTAATTTAAAATATTGAATTGGAGCTATTGTATATGAATAAAAATTACTAATTATCATTGATAAAATAAGCCCAACAACCCCTGTTTTAAACACTCTTACAAAAAGAATCGTTAATGGGATGAATAAAATTGCTCCAATCAGCAGGGACAAAGCCTGCACCCTAAGTTTACTAATCCCGTTAATAAACATATTATATATACTTCCGAACGAAAACAATAGGAAATAAAGCGCAATTGACAAAGATAATTCAAACGGTATAATCACCTTATTTCCAACCCATAATTTATAAATTATCCCTGAAAATACTAATAAAAAGACAGTCAAAAACGTAAGTTTTATCCATAATTTATATATTCTACGAACAGTTGCCCTTATCCAATCCACGTCATTTTTCACCCAGGCTTCTGTAAATGCCGGCCACAATGGCAATGTAACAATTTGGAATATAATAAATATTGTTGAGAATAACTTATAAGCAATATTATATTGAGTTACTTCGGTTGGACCGAAATACTGGGCAATAAGAATATTTGTAGTTTGAAAAATAACCAATGCAGACATCTGAATTAAAAAAAAATTCACTCCCAATCCTATTAACTTTTTAACATACTTCTTTCGATAAAAAAAGAAGGATGGCCTTATATTCCAATATAATTTTTTAAAATAATATCCATTAGCTATCAATAAAACAATAATCTGGCTTATACAAAAAGCCCCTGCAAGTAAAAGCAACGAAGGAGGTGCAACTTTTGTTAATATATATATAAATATTAATGCTACAAAGCTAGAAAATGGCCCGTTAAAATTTGCCAAAGCGGATTTTTGATCGGCATTTAATATCGTATTTATCAAGCGTAAAATAAATTGTAAAAAGAAGAAACCAAACACCAACATTGCAACATTTTTGAGTTCTTCAGCCATTTCTGGTGGAGCATTAAGAATTTTAGACCAATTCATTAACGGCTGGGTTGCAAAAAAAATCAAAGCCACTACAAAAATTATAAGAGTTAGCAACAAATAGGTAGTACTCACATAAATTCTTGCAAGTTTATATTTTTTTAAACTAAAGGCTTCCGACAATTTATTCTGCAATCCTGCCCCCATTCCTATTTCAAAAAAACTAAACCAAGTTAAAAATGAAGTAATTGTAAGCCATATGCCATAACGAGATTTATCAAGATAATTTAGACATATTGGAACCAACAAATACGACACAACTAATCCAAAAAACTTTATAAGAAATGAACCTATAATATTAAGTTTTAGACGTACTGTCCGTTCATGTCCCTTTAAAAAAGAAGCAACAAATAATTTTATTCTTTTTATCATAAATAATCCATATTAAACAACATCAAGTACCTTATTCCCTAAAGTTTCCTTTTCCAATAAATAATTATTAAAAGCTAACACAATTAATAAACCCATATCATTTATTGTAAACTGCACTAAAGTGGTATTCGCCAAAACAAATCCGACAAAAGCCAATAATATTCCCCAGTTTTTATGTATTAAAGCATCTTGATATAACTTTTTTAAAATAAAAATTAAAAATAATATATATAAAATAGCCCCAACGATTCCGTAAGTATATAAAAGCGAAAGATAGCCCACGTGAATTTGCGAGGATCGGCCCTTTAGCGCCCACATAAGCTCAGTATCAACTCCTCCACCATAGGTCCACAACCTTTCACCTTTACCCCAAAGCGGATTTTGAGGAAACAACTCAGAAAAAATTTCAAAAGCTAGTAACCGGGTACCTGCCGAACTGTGAGATATTCCTCCGCTATTTGTTTCAAAAATTCTATCCTGTAGATATTTATCGACCGGTACGTTTAGTTTTTCAAGAAGGAAATATCCTGCAAAAAGCGACAAGGCAATTGATACCACAATCAATAATACCCTAATGATATTTAGCTTTTTGTATAAAGGAATTAAAATAAGAAGGACTATATAATTAATCATTATCCACCGATATTTTGTAAGGAAACTAAATAATGCCCCCATTATAAATAATATCACATAATCCTTCTTTGCATTTTTAAGACTATCGGCTATTACATAACCCAATATTGGCAAAAACGACAATCCAACGGTTATACTACCTCCTATGTAAGAATAAATTGACGGCAACCTCATTTGAGTGTCATTATTTGCAAAAAAATAATTCTTTACAAAATTGGGATCTACAAGAAACTTACTATTAACAACTTGCTGAATAATAATGACAGCCAACGCTATGTATAAAATAAGAACATTAAATTTTAAATATTTGTTTACAAATTTTTCTGTGTACTTACCATTTTCAATAAAAAAAATAAGAAATACTGAAGCTAATAACCCATTTGAATACAAATATTTAAAATCAAAAGATTTGTTAACAATAAAAAAATCTGAAAGTATAGTGTATAATGCAAAAAACGAATAATACAGAAGATACTTTGGAAAATATATTTTCGTTGTATTAACTATTAATACTATACCTAGCAATACAAACGCTAAAATATTTAAGATATATGAAAAACTCATATTCGCAGCAATGCGTGAGACTATCGATAAAAAAGGCAATACTGTAAATACTAATATTAAAAAGGGTCCTATTCTTTTAATTGTTGGAATCATATATTTAAAGCCAATTAGTAAAAAATAAGTAAATCCTTATTTTTTTATTTTATGCCGAATGCCCATTTTTTCCTTTTTTTCGCTTCCGAAGTATAATATCCATATCCATATTGTTCTTTATAAACTTTATTATCATTTAACAATACACATACATTATCTATTTGTTTTTGATTAAGATCCTTAATTACTGAAGAAAATATATTTTTCCGGGTACGGTTATACCTTACAACCAACAGTTTTACATCAGCGTACTTCATAAGGGTATAAGCGTCTGAAACCATGCCAATGGGAGATGTATCAACAATAATATAATCATATCTATTTTTTAATTCATGAAACAACATTTCTGTTTTGCCCAAGCCTATCAATTCAATAGGGTTAGGCGGAATTGGGCCTGAAGGAATATAGTCAAGCATCTCATGCTCTGTATGAACAATAATATCATCCAGATCAGCCTTATTAATCAAATAAGATGTTAACCCCCCAATATCACCCTCCTTAAAATTGGAATAATTATCGCCCTTTCGCAAGTCGAATGACAATAAAACAGTTTTACTATTTAACATCGCATAACTCATCGCCATATTTAATGCCACAAAAGATTTTCCCTCTCCCTCTATGCTCGACGTTATAAGTACAATCCGATTTTGGTTTCCTCTTAAATAAAATTCCAGATTGGTTCTTAGAGTACGGAATGATTCAGATATTATAGAATTGGGGAATTGAAGTACTACATTGGAAATGCGTTTATTATTATGCAATATTTTTCCTATAATTGAAAAATCTGTAATGCGTGATATATTTTCCTCTCGCTCAATTTTATTAGATAAAACTTTTCTTATTCGTAAATAAGAAAAAGGAACAACCAAACCTAAAATAAGCGCAAAAATATAATTCATTGGTTTATTAGGGGATACTGGAATATTTCCAACCGGTCTTGCAGGCTCTATCAACTCATGATCGGGCATATTAGAAGCCTTCATAATATTAGCTTCCGCTCTTTTTTCAAGTAAATATGTATATATCTCGTTGTTTAAATTGAATTTTCTTTCAATGCCAAGAAGCTCACGTTCTGTTTTTGGCAATTTGGTTATTTCATTCTTAATACTTCCGATACGCCTGGAAAGCTCTTCAATAGTTATATCTGTAGTTTTAAGAATACTCCCAATATTGGCAACAATCGTTTTTTTAAGATTTTCATTTTTTATATCTAATTGTTTCAGATAAGGGCTCTTTTCTTGCTTATTTTCCAATAAAACATTCTTTTCAGACTGGTTTCTAATCAATTCAGACATAAGATTAGACATAAGAGGATCTTGCACTCCCATCGATGCCGGAGCAATAATACTGCTGAGATTCTTATTTTTTTCTAAATAGTCTAGCACATATTCGTAATATTTTTTTTTCGAAATTATTTCAGATAACTTATTTTGCAAATCTCTAAATTCAGTAGATATGCCCGTTGATTGTTCCGTAACATTAATAATTTTATTTTCCGACCGGTAATTTTGAAGACGTTGTTCGGTATTCGATAAAGAATCGGAAATATTACCCAACTGTTTATCAATATAATCAATAGTTACAGAAGCTGTATGGTTTTTCTTTCGTAAAATTTCATCTAAATAAACTTGTGAAATTGTTTTTAATATATCAACACCCTTTTTATAAGAACTCAATTTCATTGAGAATTCAATAGCTGTTGCCTCAACATCCACCACTTTAAACACTATTGCTTCTTTATAATTTTCCAGAACATCCTCGTACCCCCTAAAATCAAAATAATATAGGCTTCTGTCTCTCTTAACTTTTTGAGTGGTATCTGAAATAATTATAAAACTAAAATTGGGGGTTTCTATTAATTGCCCCATTTTACCTTTTATTGAAACTTTGTAATCTTTAAGATCCTCTACAACCTGATTATTTTGATAATCGTAGACAGAACAAGCCTTAGCCTCTCCTCCAATAGTTATAACGCTGTCATTCAAATAAGTCAAAGAAAACTTTAGCCCTACAACTTGTGGGTGCTTGGGAGAATACAAAACCTTAAATGGAACTTCATGATAAGCATCAACAAACCTCCATTTATTCTTTATGTAATAATTTACTGTTAAATTTAATTCATGAATTGTTTTTTCAATTAACGGTGATGATTTAAGTATAAGTAATTCATTATTAAAATTCTTATTTCCACCCATTAACGAGGCAAGATCTATAAATCCATTTGCTGATGCCGGCGATTGGTTCTGATTTTTATTGTCACGAATCAATATGGTAGATGAAATTTTATAAATAGGCGTGGAATACTCATTTATAAAGTATGCCAGACTCATTGCAACAATAACACCTAATAAAAACAGATAATAATTTCTTTTAAATAAATCTATAATATTCGAAATTTCATTATCTTCAAGAATATCGAATCGTTTAAGTTGATGTTGAGCCATATCCAATCTATTTAACTAAATTATATATTAACAAACCTGTTGTTATCGAGGACAAGATAATAGCGTATGGGAACTCTCTTAGCCCCCAAAAACGTTGTTTTAAGGACTTTATAACAATTAAATCATTGGGTTTTATATAAAAATCTTCCGATTCCAAAATATCAGCCTTTTCAAGATTTATTTCCTTCCTTACTATTTTCCCATCTATTTCCCGAACTAATACAATACCTTGTTTATTAGCGTATTCCAACGCATCTCCAGCCATGCTTATTGCATCGAATATGGAAAGTTTATCCTGTGTATAATAATAATTCCCGGGATTCTTAACATATCCTAAAATGGCAAATCTTTTACTTAGTAATTTAACGGAAACAACCGGCTGGTTTAAAATACCAGTAAGCGAGCTCTTCAGAGTCTCTTCAATCTCTACAGTAGTTAAATCTTTTACAAAAACTTTACCGATAAACGAAAAATTTATATATCCATCTTTATCAACCGGAAACGATATTAACGAAGCACTAAACTGACTCATTTGCCCGACCATCTCATTCCGGTTTTTAATGAACGTTGTAGTTGCTTCATCAAGACTAGATACCTGGATATAAAGTTCATCAAAAGGTCTTATTTTATAAACCTGCAGAGGTGGTCTATTATATTCTACTAATGTTTTTTTTACCTGAAGGTAATCGATTCGCTTTTGAGTTAAACAAGATGATAATAACAATAAAGCTAGGATCAAAATCTCATTAATTTTCATACCAAAAAGAATTATTCGCATTTTAGCGAAATAAGTTAGACAAAGGGCATTTTTTAAAAACCAATTTAAGATACTCAAAATTTATTTAAGATAATCCTTTTAAATCGATTTAATTATTGACGTTTATTTAAAAACTATCAACATTTATTTTTAGCATTATAAAGATAAATCCTCATTTGTCAGGATCCTTGACCTTTACAGACTTTTGCCAGACGACCATTTGCCGGGCATGAGCCCTTAGCTCATTCGCCATTTCATGATTTCCAGCTTCATCTAATAAATTTGCATAATACCTGAGAGTCGCAGGAGCATGCACATCCTGAGCTCGCAAAAGAAATGCTGGTTCACCTTCAGGAATTTTATTATCAACATCAATAATTCTTCGGGTATAATCATCTCTTGTAAATTGCATAATTCGAAAAATTATTGTCAGAAAACAATATTTTCTGACAGATTTAACTCGATTTACAAATATTTGAATATAAAGCCATAGTAGAATTTATCATACTATCGAAACTAAAGTGTTCCTTTATTTGTTTTTGAGCAGATTGCCCCATTTTAATACGCAATGGCTCATCTGCGAGCAATAGTTCTATTTTCTGAGTTAAATCTTCATCAGAATATGGATAAACAAAAAAACCATTTTCCCCTTCTTCTATAATCTCTCGGGATCCCCCAGAATCGGTAGCTATAACCGGCTTGGCATGAGCCATGTATTCAATAATGGCATTTGAAAGTCCTTCCTGTATAAGATTTGAATTTACTAGCAGTACGCCAACATCAAACATGCTTATAATTTTCTCGGCACTCTTTTGGAAACCCATAAAACGAACCTGATTGCCTATCATATCTGATGGAACGAGCGATTTACACTCATCCTCGGTAGGCCCATCACCTACACATAAAAAAGTTATGTTTTCACGCGTCTGACAAATGCGGATGGCTGCCTTCAAATATGTATGATAATCACGCCTTTCATGAAATGCAGCTACCATTCCCACTACATACCGCGTGTTGATTTGATATTCCTCTTTAAGTTCATCAATATTAAGGGAGGATGAACGGTTAAAGTCATACCCATTATGAATGACATATGCATTTTTTTTGTTATTAGCGCCATAAGCTTCCAGCCCTGCAAAAGAATTTGCAACAATAACATCAGAAATCGGAAAAGTAATCTTTGCTCTAACCCAGTTTTTGCCCATTATTTTACATGTCGAATCGGCTATCATTGCGTTCATAAAGCCAACACGGCAAAGCAAAACTATTGGAAAAGCATAAATTGAACCTATAGACCCCCAACTATGTATAATATCCGGAGAAAACTCCTTATATATTTTATAAATCTTTAAAAAAACAGATAGATCTTTTTTAATTTTTCTTTTGATTACATGTACCTTAGAGGCATATTGATAAATTTCAGGATAATAAACCGAATCCCTTAAAACAACGACTTCAATTTTAAGCCCTTGCGCTGTAAGGCCTTTAACCACTTCAACCAGTCGTCGTTCCCTTCCTCCAAGGGTAAGGCTATCTATAATCATCAACACCTTCATGTTACTTATTTTAACTCGTTATGCTGTCTTTAATATCAACAACAAAAATTAAGGCTTATAATTCTTCTTATATCATAAAAGTTGTACAAATAGTTTCGGTAAAAATCGATACGAAAGCGGAAGTCTTGGAATTAGAAAAGGATCCTCTTTTCGGGTGTATTTATCTTTAAGTGTTGTAAATCCTACTTTGTATGAATTTTCTTTACAAAAGTTACCTATTTGTGCCGGACAATCCTGAGATTTTCCGTTAGGATAACAATACGCCTCGGGGTATTTCCCGGTAAGTTGAAAAATTATTTTCCGACATTCACTTTGTTCAAAAGTAATCTGTTCAGAACTGAGTGTGGACAAGATATAATGGTTATATCCGTGAGCTCCCAAGTATACCAGCGGATCCTTGCTTAATTCTTGAATATTTTCTAACGACAAAACCTCCTCGGTATTGTATATCTTGTTATACTTATCCCATTCTACGGGAGACAAAAGCTCCTCAATTTTACTAATAAATTCGAGTTTATCCGGAACAGAGAAATATTTATACAATTTTACCATACCAACAACGTCGTCCCTAAAATTCTTTGAGGAGGCCAATCTCTCCCGGAACGGTTTTAATATTTCCTCCCGTTTTTCAGAGGAAGTATGAATTAAGGCACAATTAATTTTATAATTATCAAACCGTTTTTGTTCTATAATGTTTCTTGCCGACAAAAAAATAGTAAAAGGGATTTTTTTTGATCTTAGGAATGGATAAATTGTTGTAAAATTATTTTTATATCCATCGTCAAACGTAAGATGAATCCATGGATAATGTACGACTTTGGAGTTTAGAACAATCTCCATCGCTTCTTCCATCGATATAAACCGGAAGCCCATTTTATCCCAAAGTTCGATCATTCTAGCAAACGGAGAAAAATCCATGTGTAAATCCTGAATTAGTGGGTCTACACGTTTCGTGTTCGTGACCCCGTGACCAAACAGAAAGAACCCGGGCTTAGCTGCCCGGACATACGGAGTAAATACTCGAAATAGGTTTAGTTCTTTTAAGCTCATGTTTAACCTTTTTGCTGGTTTTTACTAACTAAACATTGATAATAGGTTATTGTTTGATGAGCTACTGTTTTAGGTTCAAATTTTTTAATAGCCTCCGTTTGCGCATTCTCCGAAACCCTTTCAATTTCAGCCTTATTCATATATATATCTTTCAGTATTTCAACCAATTCCCGAACATTACCTTTTTCAAAAAGAAATCCAGATTTTTTATGAATAATCATCTCGGGAATACCTCCAGTGTTGGTAGCAACTACAACCCTGCCTGCAGCCATTGCTTCGGCAATACTTATAGGTAAACACTCCTGAAAAGAAGGCAATAAGAAAATAGAGCTTTCGCCAATTATATCCTTTACCCGGGTTTGATCCACCCATCCGTGCATTACCACCTGTTCGTTTAATTCATAAGCCAGAATCTTATTTTTCATTTGTTTCCAATAATCGGGCTCTTTAGTACCGCCAACAATATCGAGTGTATAATTAATATTGGTTTTTTTAAGCTCATGCAAAGCATCAAGCATAATATGCACGCCTTTTAATTTATTTACCAAACCAATAAATATTATTCTTGTAAGTTTTTCAGGACGTTTAGCCTTAAAAAACTCCGGATTAACTGGATTATAAATTATTGTTGAATTAAACTTCGGATTCTTTTTAAAAATAGTTTCCTGTACCCGCTTATTATATTCTGAAATAGATATAAGATTATGGTAACGAGGTAGTAATATATTATCATAAGCTGCTTTTATACCAAACTTAGCTTTTTGGGCCAGAGTTATCTTATATTTCGATTCTTCCGATACAATTCCGTGTTGAGTAATCACAACTTTATTTTTATCTAATCCACGGAGCATCAGCAATCTGGGCCCCGTTCCCTGCATATGGATAATATCGGGGCGAATCTTCTGCACAAGTTTTTTTATTTTTCGATTACCAAAAATTAAAAATTCCCAGAATTTAGAGTTTTTTATAGTAAACGGATAATAATAAATATACCCGCCATTTACCTTTACTATTTCGCGTTCGTCAAAATTTGCACCTATTGAAACAACATGAAACTCGACCATCAGGTTCTGAAAGCCCGTTAATAGATTTACGGTAGCAGCCTCGACTCCGCCTTTAATCTCCGCCAGATTACGCGGAGTTTCTGCTATCATCAATATCCTAAGCTTACGTTCCATTCTATAATCTATCAATTATGTTCAGACTCTTAAGTTAAATAAAAAAAAACAGAATTGGGATTCCTTTCGTCAAATCTCAATTCTGAATTAATTTGCTTCCGATAGATACTTCGGGCACCAAGGTTATCAGCAGCAACTGAGAACCTAATGAAATGAGAGGTGCTCACAACTTAAAAACAAAACTTTAAAAAGTTTTGTTTTTATTAATAAACCAATATAATCATTCTCCCCGTATTTACTGGCTTTCAAACGTATATGTCAAAATTTTAACAAAAATTTAACGATAACTTTCATGCGGTTTGAAAAAAACGTCTACTTTTGCGGCCTCAATTAAATGATTAATTATTAACGAGTAAAATGAAAGTAATCGAAAACGCATCTGTAGTATGTATTAGCAAAGGCGATAGCAACATTGTTGTTATCATGGATGAAAACACAGGTAAGACTATTACCCTTCAAGATCCTAAAGAAATGGTTGTTGCCCTTGGTTTGGAAGGTATTCTGGTTTATGAAGAAACTCAGGTTGTAAGTTTTGAACCCGTAATGGAAGAAGAACTCGCTTAATTTTCCCCGTCAACCCAAAGAAACTAAAAGGCCGCTTACATTAAGTTGCAAGCGGCCTTCCTATTTTAAGTCTCCAAAAGATTATTCAATATCCCTTTCGCGAAAGCCCATCAGGAATAAAATGGCATCGAGCCCAATGGTGGATATGGAATGCTGGGCATTTTTCTTAACCAACGGTTTGGCATGAAAAGCAATACCCAACCCTGCAATGTTAATCATAGGTAAATCGTTGGATCCATCGCCAACTGCAACAGTTTGCGCCAGATGAATATCTTCCTTAAAGGCGATGTTACGTAGCAATTCGGCTTTTTTAGGACCATCAACAATATCGCCTACATAGTTTCCGGTAAGTTTTCCGCTTTCAATTTCGAGCTGGTTGGCAAACACGTAATCGACTCCCAGCTTATTTTGCAGATATTTACCAAAATAAGTAAATCCCCCGGACAAGATAGCCGTCTTAAATCCGTACTTTTTCAATGTCCGAAAAAGACGTTCGGCACCTTCGGTGAGCGGCAGTTTCTCGGCAATATCTATCATCACCTTTTCGTCGAGGCCTTTAAGCAGAGCAACCCGTTGTTGGAAGCTATCTGCAAAATTAATTTCGCCGCGCATGGCTGCTTCAGTAATTTTACACACCTCCTCGCCTACCCCTGCACGATGGGCCAGTTCGTCAATTACTTCGGTCTGAATTAAGGTTGAATCCATATCGAAACATACGAGCCTGCGGGTACGTCTGTAGATATTATCTTCCTGAAAAGCAATATCCAGCCCCAAATTACGAGCAATATCCAAAAAACTACCTTTCATGGTAGCCACGTCGATCGGAGTGCCACGCACAGAAAACTCAACACAGGCTTTAACGTCCTGCTTCTTTTCGGTAAGCCTGGGGCGCCCCGATAGTCGCGAAATCTTTTCAATGTTTAACTGTTGGTCGAAGATCACTTTTGAAACTTCGGCAATCTGGGCAGCCGTTATTCGGCGTCCCAAAAGCGTTATATTATAACGTTCCTTACCTTGTTTTCCAACCCAAAAGTTATAATCTTTCTCAGCAATTGGGGTAAATTTCACTTTCACCCCCAATTCATAGCCTTTAAACAGTAAATCCTTAAGTATTGGTGAAGCTTCGGACTCGAAAGGTACCTCAAAGAGAATTCCCAAATCGAGGTTGTTATGAATAACCGCCTGACCAATATCGAGTATATTAACTTTATAAGATGCCAGGATCTGTGTCAAAGTTGAAGTTAACCCCGGCTTATCTGTTCCATATATATTAAGAAGGATGATTTCACGCTGTTTATTCATAGAAAATATTAAAATTGGTTACAAGAACTGTTACCGTTAAAAAAACGACAAAAATACAAACAATCTCTGAGGTTTCAGAAAAAACCGGTCATAAATAGAACTTCAGATGAAACCAAATAAAACTATTTACCATCCCAATTGTTTTAAATTCAGTAATATTCATTTAAGAAGCCAATGAGTCTCCATTAACCGATTTTACCTTTTACTAACTCTTAAATATTTACTTATGAATATTTTAGAACAACTCAAAACACAGTCGAAAGTAGTTGCCGATTCGGGTGATTTTGAATCTATAAAAAATTTCAAACCATTGGATGCAACTACAAATCCGTCGCTCATCTTTTTGGCAAGTCAGGATAGCCGCTACGCTCCCCTTATAGACCAAGCTATTGCATTTGCAAAAAAAAAGTCATCCCTAAAAAACGAACAACTAAGCATTGCCCTCGACAAGCTGGCAGTGGATTTTGGGCTAAAAATACTTGAATTTGTTCCCGGAAGGGTTTCAACCGAGGTAGATGCTCGACTTTCGTTTGACACCGATGCGATTATTCGAAAAGCTCATGAAATTATTAATTATTATAACGATGCAGGTATTAACCGAAATAAAATACTGATTAAAGTTGCCTCCACCTGGGAAGGAATAAAAGCTGCCGAACAACTCGAAAAAGATGGTATTCACTGCAATATGACCCTGCTTTTTTCCTTGCCACAAGCCATAGCCTGTGCCGAAGTAAACGCAAAGCTAATTTCTCCTTTTGTTGGAAGGGTACTCGATTGGTACAAGAAAAATCAAGGTTTACAAGATGTCAGTCCTGCGGATGAACCCGGCGTTATCCTCGTTAAAAACATCTATAATTATTATAAAAAGTTTGGCTATCCTACCGAAATAATGGGGGCAAGTTTTCGAAATTCGGGCGAAATTATTGAATTAGCCGGTTGTGACCTTTTAACCATCGCTCCTTCCCTTCTTAAAGAACTGGAGCAAACCGAAGGCATACTCGAACAAAAACTTTTCCCCGAGCAAGCCTTTTTATTGCCTATTGAAAAAATCAGTCAAAATGAAAACCAGTTTCGCTGGATGCTCAATGAAGATGCCATGGCAACCGAAAAACTATCGGAAGGCATCCGAAAATTTACCGAAGACCTTCTGAAACTAGAACATATTATACTTGGTAAGTTATAGATATAGTATCCGGCACATGACGAGAAAAACCGGATACTATAATATTAAGGCTATTTCTTTTTCTTCTTCTTTGCCTTTTGTTCGAGCTCTGTGGCCTCTTTAATCAGCGAGCGCCAGTCGTGTTCGGCTTCGTCGGAAAGTTCGACTATTCCGGCGTAATTTGCTTTGTCTATTTCCATGATGGTGATTTTCTTATCCAAAAACTTTTCAATTACTTCCAACATTTCTTTTTCGTCCGAACTACAAAAAGATAAAGCTGTGCCCTTATTAGTTCCACGTCCGGTACGACCAACGCGGTGAACATAATTTTCGGCATCATCCGGGAGATCATAATTTACCACATACTCTACGTCGGGAATATCAATTCCCCTGGCACTTACATCGGTAGCAATCATCACCTTGACTTTACCTTGTTTAAACTGCCCCATAGCTTCCATCCGGTCTCCCTGGTCTTTATTACCGTGTATAGTAAGACTTTTAATACCAACTCGTTCAAGTGCTTTACAAACCCTTTCGGCACGAATTTTTGTCCGTACAAAAACAAGAATTTTACTTTTATCATTTTCCTTCACCAAACGTTCAAGAAAAAACCGTTTATCGTCCATCTCTATAAAAGCTACCGAATGATTAACATTCTTAGAGACAGGATCTTTTGGCGAAAGCTGAATCCTTATTGGCTTTTGTACTAAAGAATAAGCCAAATCCTTGATGTGTTCGTTAATGGTTGCCGAGAAGAACAAAGTTTGATGCTTACGCGGAATCATGTGGGTAAGCTGACGAATATCATGAATAAAGCCTAAGTCGAGCATGTGATCAGCCTCGTCGAGGATTAAAATTTCGACCTGACCCAGTTTCAGAAATCCCTGGCTGGCCAAATCGAACATCCGCCCCGGCGTTGCTATTAAAATATCGGCACCTTTGCCAAGTTTTTCAATCTGAGGGGCTTGTTCCACACCTCCATAAATACAGACAATCTTTAGGCGGGTGTCCTGCCCCAATTGTTCAAAAACTTCAGAAATTTGAATTGCAAGCTCGTGGGTGGGAACCATTACCAAGCATCTAACACCATCTTCGGCCTTAACTTTTTTGCGCGAAAGCAAAAGCTGTATTACCGGGAGTGCAAAAGCTGCAGTTTTTCCGGTCCCGGTCTGTGCTATAGCCAACACATCTTCACCTTTTAATATAGGAGGGATGGATTTGTATTGAATATCGGTAGGACGTTTAAATCCTAATTCTTCGAGGTTTCTTTTTATCTCCGGAGCAAAATTGTATTTATCAAACTTCATATTACGGGTATTAACCTTCAATCTTTATAAACAGTATTACTTTTTTTAAAGTCAAATACCATTTACGTCACTATAAACCACAAAAAAAGCCTTACATAAAAGTAAGGCTTAAAATTAAAATGTTGTATAATAGATAAACTAAACTAGTTTAACATTTACTGCATTTAATCCTTTTTTTCCTTCTTTGAGATCGTAGGTAACTTCATCACCTTCTCTGATTTCGTCATTCAAACCAGATACGTGTACAAAATATTCATTACTTGAATCTGCGTCTTTAATAAATCCGAAACCTTTGGTTTCATTAAAGAATTTAACTGTTCCTTTGCTCATAATAATTTAAAAATTTAATTGGTGAAAGCTACGCATTATTCTTCAATAAACAATCTCTTTTTACACAAAAAAAGAGATTGTTGGCGCTTTTATCTCAACAATACCATTACACACCTAACAATCAACATTTTAATTAAAGCAAATATTTTATCGTTCAAATTGTGATATTGCCCAGCGCCTCCATTGGGTCGTAATATTTTGTTAGTTTTGTACCCTTCTTTAAATAAGATGGCATTATTTCACGATATTGATTATAAATTGGTTTATAATTTAATATCATTGCAAAAAAATAAAACAACACTTAGAAATACGAGGAAATAAAAGATCATGAGAAAATGGCGAATTGAAGACTCTGCAGAACTCTATAACATCACCGGATGGGGTGTTGACTACTTTTCGATTAACGAAAAGGGGAATGTTATTGTAACGCCCCAAAAAGGTGGAGCTTCTGTGGACTTGAAGGAACTTGTGGACGAACTTGCGTTAACAGACGTATCGGCACCTATGTTAATACGTTTCCCGGATATTCTCGATGATCGTATTATTAATATCTCCAACTGTTTTAAATCGGCATCCGAAGAATACAAATACAAAGCCCAAAACTTCATCATTTACCCAATTAAGGTAAACCAGATGCGCCCGGTGGTGGAAGAGATTGTAAGTCATGGCAAAAAATTTAATATTGGTCTCGAGGCCGGTTCAAAACCTGAATTACACGCTGTTATCGCCATCAATACCGATCCGGAATCGCTCATTATCTGCAACGGTTATAAAGATGAAGATTATATTGAACTGGCGCTGCTGGCTCAAAAAATGGGAAAACGAATCTTCCTGGTGGTTGAAAAACTTAACGAACTTAAACTGATTGCCTCTATATCGAAGCGGCTCAAAATTGTACCTAATATCGGGATCCGTATTAAACTGGCCAGCTCGGGAAGCGGCAAATGGGAAGATTCGGGCGGCGACATCAGCAAGTTCGGGTTAACTTCCAGCGAACTGCTCGAAGCCCTCGACTTCATCGACAAAAATAAAATGCACGAAAGCCTTCGCCTGATTCACTTTCACATCGGAAGCCAGGTGACAAAAATACGCCGTATTAAAATTGCGTTGCGCGAAGCTTCTCAATTCTACGTACAACTAAGGCTAATGGGCTTTAACGTTGAATTTGTCGATATTGGCGGCGGACTCGGTGTTGACTACGATGGAACTAAATCGGCCAACAGCGAAAGTAGCATCAACTATTCGATTCAGGAATATGTAAACGACTCCATCAGCACTTTTGTGGATGCTGCCGACAAAAACAATATTCCCCACCCCAACATTATTACCGAATCGGGACGTTCACTTACGGCACACCATAGCGTATTGATTTTTGAAGTACTCGAAACCACTACCCTGCCATCGTGGGACGAAGACGAAGAGATTAACGAACTCGATCATGAACTGGTTAAAGAACTTTATGAGTTATGGGACACGCTCAATCAGCCCAGAATGCTCGAAACCTGGCATGATGCCCAACAGATCCGCGAAGAAGCACTCGACCGGTTCAGTTTCGGATTGATCGACCTCAAAACCAGAGCCCAGATTGAGCGTCTTTTCTGGTCCATTGCCCGCGATATTTACAACCTGGCCAACGAAATAAAACACGTTCCGGACGAATTAAAGCAACTCTCTAAGATGTTGTCGGATAAATATTTTTGTAATTTTTCATTATTCCAGTCTTTACCCGACTCGTGGGCTATCGATCAAATTTTTCCGATTATACCAATCCACCGATTGGAAGAAAAACCTACCCGTTCGGCAACATTACAGGATATTACCTGTGATTCTGACGGAAAAATCGACAATTTCATCTCCACCAAAAACTTATCATACCACTTACCCGTTCACACATTAAAAGGTAAAGAATCTTATTATATGGGCGTTTTTCTTGTGGGAGCCTATCAGGAAATACTTGGCGACCTTCACAACCTTTTTGGGGACACCAATGCCGTTCACGTTTCGGTTGACGAAAACGGATACACGATCGACCAAGTAATTGACGGGGAAACAGTTGCCGAGGTACTTGACTATGTTCAATACAATCCCAAAAAGATGGTTCGTACCGTCGAAACTTGGGTTACATCGTCGGTTAAAGCCGGAATTATTACACTCGAAGAAGGGAAAGAATTCCTTTCGAACTACCGGTCTGGGCTATATGGTTATACTTATTTAGAATAGTACATAAAACATTATATATCATAACAATCAGGGCTGTTTCGTTAATTGTACGAAACGGCCCTGATTGTTTAATGCAGTTAAGTAACGTGCTTCATTGAAAAGGCTAGTACTCCAAAATTACTTCTAATATCTGCCTTTCAGAATAGTTTTCATTCTATTTTCACGATAAAACTCTCATTTACAATCAAAAAATAAGTTTTCATCTTTTTTATACCAAAAAAATATCATAACTTTAAGTATCTCAGTAAAAATTGCCTCTAAGCACGAGCCTTGACCTAATAAATTGCAGAAAAACAATAAGGCGTACATTAAACTCCGATTATCATACAACTGATTAAAGCAATTTACACCCAAGACTATTACCCTATTATGAATACACAAAAAAGATTTGCTCTTTTTTTCTCGGTAGTGCTTATATTGTTGTTTGTCACCATTTTTTCGAGCTATTTACTTTATAAAAACAGACAGTTAGCACATCTTGCAAATGAATATCAAAAAAAAGAATATAATGCCGATGTTGCACTAAAGCTACAGAGCAAGCCCATGCTCAAAATTACATTAGATTACACATTATGGGACGAGATGATAGGTTTTATAAAACACCCCGATGTATCATGGGCAAAAGACAATATCGACCCCTTATTACAAACCACGGGCTTTAATTATATATGGATATTCAATACCTCCGGAGTTAAAGTTTATGAACGAAAAGGTTTGGGTTCTCTTTCATTTTCCAATCCTTTTCCAACAAACACTATTCACCGAATTTTAGATAGTATCCCCAACGGGATAAAGCAAAATTGTTCCTATTTCGCCCAAAACAATAATCAGATTATCGAAATATCAGGAGCATCAGTCCATTCTTCATCAGACATGCAACGCCTAAAAAGACCTGGTGGATATATATTTCTGGGAAGGGTACTTAATAAAGATTATCTTCATGAACTAAGTATAATTACCGACTCTCAAATTGCGCTTATTAGTGACACCCTTCATAAAAACAAATCCCGATCACACCAAATTACAATTTTCAAACAGTTGTACGATTGGAACAATAAAGCAATTGCAACCATACAGTTTTCCAGCGACGATAAATTTATTCAGGAAGAGGACAACTATAACCTATTTTCGATTATCATTTTCGTCATTGCAATAGGACTTATAATAACCAGCTCATTTTTCTACGTAAAGACTCACATTACCAATCCATTAACCGCAATATCAAAAAGCCTTAATACAGAAGATAAAACCAAAATCGATCATTTACTTGTCAAAACCGATGAATTTGGTCAGATGGCGCGGTTGATAAACAGCTTTTTCGACCAAAAAAAAACGCTGGAAAACGATTACCAGAATTTAATAGAGCACACCAACTCATTAGTTTGTGAAACTGATATACAAGGAGTATTTACATTTTCAAGTCCGGCCTCCATAACCATTTTAGGGTATGAACCTCACGAACTTATAGGAAAGTCGGCATTGAAACTTATTCCTGATACCGAAGCAAAACGACTATCCGAACATTATATCTATCACCCACCTGCCCCGGGCTCTGGCTTCAGAGAAACATGCCATTTCAGGCATAGAAGAGGAGACTGGCGATGGGTAGATCTATCGGTTACTTTTTACGAAAAAGGCCCCAACGATATAAGAATTATTACGATTGCAACCGACATAACCGAACGTAAATTGGCCGAAGAAGCGCTTAAACAACGTGAAGAAGAAAACCGTGCACTGCTCGACGCTATACCCGATTTATTTTTCCGGATCCGTAAAGATGGGGTGATCCTTAATTTCAAAGCCCCCGATGAATCTCTTCTTTTTACATCTCCAGAAACTTTCTTAGGTAGAAATTTAAAAGAGGTTCTTCCGCCGGAAGTATATGCTCCATTTTTCGAAATAATCGATAACAAATTAAAAAATAATCAGATACACACTTTTGAATATAAGCTTTTTATGAATAATGGGCCTCACTATTATGAAGCCAGAATTGTGTCATCCTCAGCCAATGAACTATTTGCTATTATCCGAGACATTTCCGAACGTAAAAATGCTGAAATATTATTACAAGAAAGTGAAATACAACTAACAGAACTAAACCATACAAAAGATAAGTTTTTTTCAATAATTGCCCACGATTTAAAAGGCCCGTTAACCAGTTTACTTGGATTAACCGAACAGGTTATTGAAAATTTTGAAACATTTGAACGAAAAAGTATTAAAAAATATTTCCAAATCATCAATAAATCAGCCTTAAACTCTTATAAATTACTCGAAAATTTATTGGAATGGTCAAGAGCCCAAACCGGAAAAATCGAATACCAGCCAATAATCATTAATTTGAAAGACATTATACACGAAAATATTGCGATGGTAGAAGAACAGGCTTCGCAGAAATACATAAAAATAAACGCAGTAATTAATGACAACTACTCCATTTTTGGCGACCGGCAAATGATAAACAGCATTCTCAGAAATCTGCTCGTTAACGCGATAAAATTCACTTCTCAAAAAGGTCAAATAACAGTATCAGCAGTTGAAAAGATTGATCACATTGAAATTACGGTAAAAGATACAGGAGTAGGGATCTCAAAAGATGAACTTAAAAAACTTTTTAGACTCGACTGTAAATACAGCACTTTAGGTACCGATGATGAACAAGGAACAGGCCTAGGACTAATACTTTGCAAGGAGTTTGTTGAAAAAAACGGTGGCAAGATATGGGTTGAAAGTGAACTCAATCATGGCAGTGATTTCAAATTTACTTTAACTAAGATTGACGTAGCTAATCTTAGTTAAAGAACTGTCATTCCGTTTTTATAAACTATAAAATGGTAGTTGTTGGAATGACAGTTCTTTAATATTAAACTTCCCTATAAACTTTTTACTTCGTTTACCAACTTTTGAAGCGTTGCCTTAGCATCGCCAAAAAGCATCCGGGTTTTATCGTGGAAGAACAACATGTTCTCGATAGCCGCATACCCTTTACCCATACCACGTTTCATTACAATCACGTTTTTGGCTTCGGAAGCCTTGATAATAGGCATTCCATAAATCGGACTAGACGGATCGGTTTCGGCCGCGGGATTTACCACGTCGTTAGCGCCAATGATTACCACCACATCAGTATTGGGTAAATCAGGATTAATATTATCCATCTCAATCAGCTTATCGTACGACACATCTGCCTCAGCAAGCAACACATTCATGTGTCCCGGCATACGGCCAGCAACCGGATGAATGGCGTAGCGAACCTCAACGCCCTTATCTTCCAAATGGTTTTCAAGTTCGTGACAAAGATGCTGGGCCTGGGCAACTGCAAGCCCATACCCTGGGACGATCACTACCTTTTTGGAATAGCTAAGCAGAATACTGGCATCGCTCAAGGTAATTTCCTTAATAGAACCAGCCACTTGGTCGGCAGCCGGACCGCCTCCGCCAAATACTCCTACAATAACATTAAGCAGCGAACGGTTCATAGCCTTACACATCAATACGGTAAGGATGGTACCCGCCGAGCCTACCAAAATACCGCCAGTTAACATAGCCTGATTGTGGTACAAAAAGCCTCCGGTAGCAGCTGCCACCCCTGTAAATGAGTTTAGTAACGAAATTACAACCGGCATATCCGCACCGCCAATAGGCATCACAAACAATACCCCGTAAAACAAAGCAATGCCAAGTAAAAGATAAATCCACCCCATAATTTGCGAAGGATCAACTTCGCCCATCGACATCACAAAGGCAATAAAACCTACAATTATTACCAGAAAACCAATATTCACATACCGGAGCCATTTAATACGCAAATCGCCGATATTGCCATTGAGCTTTCCAAACGCAATCATACTGCCGGCAAACGATATACTCCCGATAACAAGCCCAAGAAGAATATCAAGGACTTCGCCAGAAAACATTTGCGTATAAAGCCCTCCATGTGCCAAATGAGGAAATTCCATAAGCGAGATAAGTGCCGCACAGGCACCTCCCATACCATTGAAAAAGGACACCAGCTGAGGCATGGCTGTCATCCTTACGCGTTTGGCTATTACCCAGCCAATTATTGTACCAATAATCAGTGCTGCAATAATATAGCCTATATTCCCAATATGCTGTTCATCTTTGGTATGAAACAGAATGGTAAACAAAATTGCCATTCCCATACCTACAGCAGCAATAAAATTTCCTCGCCGGGCAGTTTCCGGGTGGCTAAGCATCTTTAGTCCGAAAATAAAAAAGACCGATGCGATGATATAACTGATTTCCAAGATATATGTTCCGATCATTTTCTTTACAATTAAAATGGTTGATAAAACCTAAAGTCTTCGGTAAATTTATTTTTTCTTCTTTTTAAACATTTCGAGCATTCGGTCGGTAACCACAAAACCTCCCACCACGTTGAGAGTACCGAGAACTACGGCTATAAAACCCAAAATCATGGAAAGGGTAGTTTCGGCGTGCCCCATAACAATGATAGCTCCGATAATTACCACACCATGAATAGCATTAGCACCCGACATCAGCGGGGTATGCAGAACCGCCGGCACATGCGAAATGACTTCGATACCAAGAAATATCGACAAAATAATAGCGAAGATGGGTTCTTTATTTTCAAAAATAAATGCCAGTATATTTTCCATAGTGTTATAGATTTAAAAGTTGTTTAACCCTATCATTAACAACCTGTTTATCATGAGTAACGCAGGTTCCTTTTACAATATCATCTTCAAAATTAAGATAAAGGTTTCCTTCTTTGGAAATAATCAGTTTCAGAAAATTCAACACATTGTTTCCAAACATCTTACTGGCATCAAAAGGCATATCGGACGGGTAATCGGACTTGCCAATGATAGTAACACCATGATGTTCGATTACTTGATCATTTTGAGTAACCTCGCAATTGCCACCTGTTGATGCTGCCATATCCACCACAACAGAGCCGGGAGTCATCTGTTCCACGGTTTCTTTGGTAAGAAGTACCGGAGCCTGTTTACCGGGGATTTGAGCAGTTGTTATCACCACATTAGCCTTAACTGCATGATCGTGGATAAGTTGACGTTGTTTTTGTTTAAATTCTTCGGTTTGTTCAACAGCGTAACCTCCGGCCGCTTTATCGTCTACAGCGCCCGCTACCTCAATAAATTTACCACCAAGACTCTGAACTTCGTCTTTTACTGCCGAACGAACGTCAAAAACTTCAACAACAGCACCTAATTTTCTTGAAACAGCAACAGCCTGTAAGCCTGCCACCCCGGCTCCAAGAATAAGTACTTTGGCTGGTCTAATGGTTCCTGCAGCCGACATAAACATGGGAAAAAATTTAGGTAGATGCAGAGCTGCATCGAGTACAGCACGATAGCCCGCCACGGTTGCCATTGAGGAAAGCACGTCCATAGACTGAGCTCGCGAAATACGAGGAATAACATCAAGGCTGAAAGCGGTAATTCCGGCAGCAGCCAATTGTGTCACTAATTCTTTATGCTGAAATGGGTTTAACACCGCCAGGATAACCTGACCCGATTTTAGAGCAATAACTTCATCGGACGTAAATGGGTTAATTTTCACGAGCACTTCGGCTTTGTCAAATACCGCATCGCGCGAGACAACAGTAGCCCCAGCCTCCTGATAATCGGCATCGCTGACAAAAGCTTTGACTCCAGCCCCGGTTTCAACCAAAATATCTACGTTTAATTTTTTTAGCAGCACCACTGTCTCGGGCAATAACGCTACCCTTTTTTCGAAGGGAGGGTCCTTCAATAATCCAATAATCATAGGGTTGATTTTTTAAAGGGTTTGTATCTTCTATGAAATGCTAAATTAGTAAAATATTTAAGAGTTCAAAGTTTTCATTCTGACTGTGTTTGACCGTGTAAAATAATTTAAACACCGTGCTTTTCGTGCATTTGCGAACAATTTGATTAACTGACATTTAAACTCAACCAACGTTAACGACCCCCTCAACAGCACCACATAAAAAGCCCCGAAAGTTTAGGGCTTTCGGGGCTTATGGATTATTAACTCAATTCCCAACATCTTCTAAAAACGTTCAAATCTTGAATCGTCAACTTCAGATGAAAGGGTCAATCGAATTCCTTTTGATGTTGTTTTCCCAGATTGATTTAACGCCTCCTTTTTTGAAGATATTACTGGACGTTTAATCGTCAGCTCCTGCTTTCTGACCGAGGTGTTAGAAGACTTGTTCACTTTAAAGTAAGCGATGATACTAGCCAGTTCTTCCGCCTGCTCGAGCATGGTCTCGGAATTTGAGGCCAGTTCTTCGGACGAAGCTGCCGTTCGCTGGGTTACTTCGTTAAGTTGCTGAACGGCATTGCTAATCTGATCCGCAGTGGTATTTTGTTCTATGCTTGCGGTGGCAATTTCCTGTACCAGTTTGGCAGTACGCTCAATTTCGGGGATGATGGAAGCTACCAGGGTACTTGATTTTTCGGTAATGGCGATACTGCTGTGCGATAAAATCATAATTTCATCGGCTGCAATTTTGCTTCGTTCGGCCAGTTTCCGGACCTCTGCGGCAACCACAGCAAAGCCACGTCCCTGTTCACCTGCACGGGCAGCTTCAACAGCGGCATTAAGTGCCAAAATATTGGTTTGAAATGCAATATCGTTGATAATAGAAATCTTTTGTGCTATTGTTTTGATGGATTCAAAACTTTCTTGGGAAGCTTTTGCTATTTCGCCGGCGCTACTCGACACCTTTAGTGCAATAGCCTCCGTTTGTCGTGCATTCTCGGTATTTTGCTGAATATTTGCAGCCATTTCTTCAATAGACGACGAAACCTCTTCGGTACTGGCAGCCTGTTCATTAGCACCGGAAGAAAGATCTCCCGAAGCTTGGTTTACTTGTTGGCTGGCATGGTTAATATTTATCGAAGCAGTCCCGGCAGCTCCCACAACCTCTTTAATTTTATCACCCATAATGGCCATAGCTTTGGTCAGGTCTCCAATTTCATCCTGTAACTTTAAATCTTCCTCAGCAATAGCCGATTCCATATTTCCACTTGCATAATCCTGCGCCAAAGTAACACACTTACCCAACGTGGAAGTAATATAACGGGTTATAAACATTGATATACCCCATCCAATAACCACCGCTACTAAGGTGAAAATAATCATAATTAACACCGAAGAATCCATCTTATTTTCCAAATAATTATTTGTGGTTCCCATTAATTTTTCGGAAAGTGATGTTACGGAAGTTCCTATTTCAACCTGTTTAGGATCGAGAGTTTGCATTTCTTTGTTAATTGCATATAACCGGTCCATATCCGCTTTATAGGAATTGAAAAATGTTCGTGCAGTTTCGCTTTTCTGAATAGACGGCATCGCTACAAGCTGTGTTAAAAACTTAGCGGCATTCTGATAGTTTTGTTCCTGCTCACTTTGCAGGTAAGTTAAACCTTCACACTGCGACTTAAGAAACAGCATCGACTCGACTCCATTGCCAGAAATTTTAGCATTCTGGAATACTTCGCCAACTTTTTCACCACTACCTTTTAAACGAGTCATAACCTGTGAATATTCGCTGACATTCGCAACAATATTCTTTATACCAGCCTCATATTCTTTCAGATGAGTAATATATTCATCAATAGACTTCACGTTTTCTGCAATGGTAATATTTCCTTTAACATTTTCAGCCAGTTGCACCGCATCACCAATCAGGCTTAACGCCTTTTGTGCCGAAGCATCCGTACGTTTATCCATATACATACGGGTATATAGGCGGGAAAGCGTAAAATCCACATGAATAGCCTGAAACTTCTTTACATTCTCAAATTTGCTACCTACCGAATGAAAGCCATTCCATCCGATAAAAGTGGTAAATATTAATAATACCAACACCGAAGAAAACCCAACTATGAGTTTTCTCCCAATCTTCAAATTTTTAAAATTCATAGAAACAAGTCTTTAGTTAAAAACTAGAAATCAAATCAGCACACAATAAACCTCTCATGTTTCAATACGGCCTTTTCGACCAAAAGGTTATTGAAATCTCAAATCATACGAAATAAAAAAAGCAAACACCTAATAATTAATAATATAATTTACAATTCATTTCTATATCCTTAATATATTTTTTCGACCGCCATAAAAAACCTATCCCTTCCGGCTTTAATTTTTAACAAAGTTATCTTATTTTTTACAACAAAGCGGTACTGTTTTACTTAAATATCATTAGCCATTTACTGCAAAAATTTTAAGTAAAACAGGCAAAAAGTACAACAAAACGAAATTTTATCTTCCATCCGTTTCAAACAATTTAGAGCTCAGTTTGTCTGTGTACAAGTGGCTTTTCAACCAATTTTTATAGTTATATTTATATGTACATTTGATTCAACATTAACTTTATGGATTTGTATTCATACCTTGGTAACAGCGAAATTGGGGCTATTGAGGAGATATATCAGAAGTTCCTCAAAAATCCCGACAGTTTAGACAAAAGCTGGCACGATTTCTTTAAAGGTTTTGAGTTTGCACGTGCAAACTTTAATCCCGAAACCTTGGCTGGTAAAACTCTCGAATATGATAAAGAAGTAAAAGTTTTAAACCTTATTGAAGGTTACCGGCGCCGGGGACATCTTTTTACACTTACCAACCCGGTACGCAATCGTCGTAAATACCTGCCAACACTGGGTCTGGAAAATTTCGGACTTTCCGAAGCCGACATGGACACAGTATTCCAGGCAGGCAAGGATATTGGAATTGGCCCGGCACCATTAAAAAACATCATTGAATTCTTGCAGCAGACCTATTGTCTCAGCATTGGAGCCGAATACCTTTATATTCGTGATCCTCGCGTGGTGAAATGGTTACAGGATAAGATGGAATCCACCCGTAACACGCCCAATTTTTCTACAGAAGAAAAAAAACACTTTTACAACCATTTAGTACAAGCTGTTGGTTTCGAACAGTTTATTCACAAAAAATTTGTAGGACAAAAACGCTTCTCACTCGAAGGTGCAGAAAGCACAATACCGGCTCTCAACGCGGTTATCGAAAAAGGTTCGGAACTTGGCATCGAAGAGTTTATAATTGGCATGGCCCACCGCGGACGGCTCAATGTATTGACCAACATTCTTAAAAAACCTTATGAAGATATTTTTCGCGAATTTGCTGCCATTAATTATGATGAAGATACCTCGCTTGGCGATGTAAAATATCACCTTGGCTACAACAACACCATCTGCACAGATAGCGGTCGTGAAGTGAAACTCAATCTTGTGCCTAACCCGTCGCATCTCGAAACGGTTGGACCGGTAGTGCAGGGCATAGCACGTGCCAAGATACGAAAAGACTATAACCGAAGCTTTAACCGTCTGGCAGCCATTATTATTCACGGAGACGCTGCTATTGCCGCACAGGGCGTGGTTTACGAAACAATTCAAATGTCGCAGCTCGACGGGTATAAAACGGACGGAACCATCCATATTGTCATCAACAATCAGGTTGGTTTTACTACCAATTATCTCGAAGCCCGCTCCAGCACTTATTGCACCGATGTGGCCAAAGTCACGCTATCGCCCGTATTCCATGTTAATGGCGACGACGTTGAGGGTCTTATCTACACTGTTAAACTCGCCATGGAATTTCGACAAACGTTTCACCGCGATGTGTTTATCGACATTCTATGTTACCGTCGCTATGGGCATAACGAAGGCGACGAGCCCCGCTTCACCCAGCCGCTTCTCTACAAAGCCATCAATCAACACCCAAACCCACGTGATGTTTATAAAGCCAAACTCATTAAACAAGACGTACTATCTGTTGATGAAGCCCGACAACACGAGAAAAATTTTGATGAACTGCTCGAACAAAAACTTGAACTTGCCCAAACCAGCCAAACAATTAAAATACGTCAATTTCTCAAAAAAGAATGGGAAGGCTTCCGTTATGCTAAAAACGGCGATGTATTCTGCCCTGTAAACACTGCAATTCCCAAAGAATTGTTGTTACATCTGGCCAACCAGATAAACCACCTTCCTCCTGAAAAAAAATTCTTCGCCAAAGTTCATAAAATTGTTGAAGACCGTCGGGAAATGGTGCTTAACGATAAGCTTGACTGGGCATTGGGCGAACTATTGGCATATGCCACATTGATGATTGAAGGCCATCCGGTTCGGCTTAGCGGACAAGATTCGGAACGAGGAACCTTTTCGCACCGCCATGCTGCATTTGTCCTCGAAGATTCAGACCAAAAATATTTTCCACTAAAATCCTTAATCGAAAAAAAAGCTCCATTTCACGTATTCAATTCACTATTAAGCGAATATGCAACACTCGGATTTGAATATGGTTATGCCTGTGCCATGCCTAACGGTTTAAACATATGGGAAGCTCAATTTGGCGATTTTCATAATGTTGCACAGGTTATTATTGACCAGTACATTAGTTCTGCCGAAGAAAAATGGGGACTCATGAACGGTCTGGTAATGTACCTTCCGCATGGTTATGAAGGACAGGGCCCGGAACATTCCAGCGCCCGCATTGAACGTTTCCTGACGCTATGTGCTAAAAACAACATTCAGGTAGCAGTTCCCTCAACACCAGCAAACCTGTTTCATCTGCTACGTCGTCAGATTATCCGCGACTTCCGGTTGCCGCTCATCATATTTACACCCAAAAGTCTGCTTCGAAATCCCAAATGTACATCTGCAATCAAGGAATTTTCGGAGAATGGATTTCAGGAAATCATTGATGATAACCAGGTTTATCCATTGAAAGTTACACAGATAATCTGCTGTTATGGAAAACTATATTACGAACTGCTCGACCGTCGCAGCGAACTTAAAAATTTCAGCACTGCCATCATTCGGGTGGAACAGCTTTATCCGTTCCCGGCAGAGCAACTTACTCAAATTATCCGACAATACACGCACGCAACGCGTTGGGTTTGGGCGCAGGAAGAACCGGAAAATATGGGAGCATGGTCGTTTGTTCAACGTATCTATAAGGATTTTGAATTTCTACCAATCTGCCGCCCTGCAAGCGGAAGCCCGGCAGCCGGGTTGGTGGAAATCCATAAAATGCGCCAGAAAAAAATTCTGGATAAAGCATTCCTGCAATGTAACTGTGAACGTGTAAACTTATATTGCAATATGCAGTGTGATCATTTTCGCACCAGCGACCTTGCTTTAGATTTAGAAAAAAAATAACCAGAAGCCAGAAATCCATGCACATCGAAATAACCATACCCAGCCCGGGCGAATCGATCACCGAAGCCCTTTTAGCCACATGGCTTGTAGCCGATGGCGATTTTGTTGAGAAAAATCAGGAATTGGCTGAAATAGAGTCGGACAAAGCCACTTTGCCACTCATTGCCTCGGAAAGCGGCAGAATTCGGCAATTGGTCAAAGCCGGCGACACCGTTAAAATTGGAGCTGTAGCCTGCACAATTGATACGTCTGCAAGCATTCCTCAAAAATCAGAGAACTTAATTGTAAAGCCTGAAATCAAAACCGACGAACCTTCAAATAATATAAAGATTTCGCCGATTGCCCAAAAAATGATGGAAGAGAACAACCTATCTGTTGACGAAGTAATGGAAGGCCTCAAACGCATTGGAAAACAGGAAGTAGAGGCTGTACTAAAGTATAAAAGCCGTATTTCGGAGACAAAACCCCAAGCAACAAGTCGTTTCGAAGAACGAAAAGCCATATCGCCGCTTCGAAAAAAACTCAGCGAACGTCTGGTTGCCGTAAAAAATCAAACAGCCATGTTAACCACCTTCAACGAGGTTGATATGACAGAGGTGATGGCTATCCGAAAAAAATATCAATCGCAGTTCGAAGCCCAGCATGGCATCAAAATCGGGTTTATGTCGTTCTTTGCAAAAGCAGTTGCGCAGGCATTACGGCTTCATCCGAACATAAATTCAATGCTCGACGGCGATGAAATTATCACTCCAAACTATTGCGACATTGCCATTGCCGTGCAAACCGACAAAGGTTTGATGGTTCCGGTGCTTCGCAACGTTGAGAGCCTTTCGCTGGCCAAAATCGAACATAGCATAGCCGATCTTGCAGGTAAAGCTCGTTCGGGTCGCATAGGCATCGAAGAAATGACGGGAGGAACGTTTACCATAACCAATGGCGGAGTTTTCGGTTCACTGCTTTCAACACCTATAATTAATCCGCCACAATCGGCCATATTGGGTATGCACAATATTGTGGATCGACCTGTAGCCATCAATGGAAAGGTTGAAATACGGCCAATGATGTATGTTGCGCTGTCGTACGACCATCGTATCATCGACGGTAAGGACTCGGTTGGCTTCCTCGTTCACGTTAAACAATTTATTGAAAATCCAGTACGCTTATTGTTCGACGCCGGTGATCCTGAAAAAACGTTGCTCGGCCTCTAAATATAAATGATAAACGGCTTAACGTCCGAATCTCGAAATTTAGATAATGCTATCTTTGTCAGAAAACACTGAACAAAGAATGAAAAGCCTGCGTTTATCCATCGTTACTGTTTTTTTGATTAATGCTTTATTACTTTCGTCATGTTTTTCATCACGAAAAGTTAGCTCGAAAAAAAATAGTTACGATTACAAGGAATATAGCCACAAATTAGGCATACCGCTTAAAGGGAACGAGAACCCCAAACTCATCGCCGAAATATCACGATGGATGGGAACCCCTTACATGAATGGCGGTTGTACCACCGATGGAACGGATTGCTCGTGCCTTGTCTGTAACCTTTACCGCACTGTTTACGGGATTAGCCTCGAGCGCTCGTCGGACGCCATGGCAAAGAAAAACTGTAAAAAAATAATTCCCAGCGACTTGAAAGAAGGCGACCTGGTTTTTTTCTCGTCCAAAGGAAGTAAAGTCTCGCACGTTGGACTTTATCTGCACGACGGCTATTTTGTCCATGCCACCACCTCAAAAGGAGTGATGGTTAACAACCTCAACGAACCTTATTATCAGAAATACTTCACGATGGGTGGAAGGGTGATTCAAAAAAGCTAACTTACACAAATCAATCGTCATTACGCTTTATCGAACCTAATAACCAAACGTAAACATGTCTAAAAACGCTATCATATTTGGAGCTACAGGGTTAATTGGCAACCATCTTCTATTTGAATTGCTGGAAAACGAAGATTTTACCTCGATCAAAACTATTACCCGCAAGCCCTTACCATTATCGCACCCCAAACTTCAACAAATAATTGTGGAAGACTTTGAAAAATTGCCAGACTTTGCTGATGTGATAAAAGCCGATGTAATTTTCTGTTGCATAGGCACAACCATTAAAAAAGCTGGCTCGCAGGATGCTTTCCGCAAGGTTGATTTGAACATCCCGGTTACTGTTGCCAAGATTGCCCAAAACAACAATATTGAGAACCTGATTATAATTTCGTCAATCGGGGCCAATGCCGGGCTATCCAACTTCTATCTGAAAACCAAAGGCCAGATGGAACAACAGGTAACGAACATCTTTTCGGGCAATCTTAAATTCCTGAGACCATCGTTATTACTGGGAAGCCGAAAAGAATTCCGCCTTGGCGAAGAAATTGGAAAGGTTTTTACTGCCATGATTAGTTTGCTAATGTTTGGCCCATTGCGCAAATACCGCGGAATACATGCACTTGCCGTAGCCCGCGGAATGATAAAGGCCATTGATATGCCTCGCGAACAACGATTTGTTGAATCGGATGAAATAGCAAAAATGGTGGGACATATTTCAACCCACAAAAAAACAGGTATATAAAACGCGAAAGCCACGAATTGCCCTATTTTCACGAATAACTCCGTGTTAATCTGTGCAATTCGTGGCTTACCTAAAAAGATATACAGCTAAGACTTTAAAACTTAACCACTTTAATAGTCGATTTTTCTCCGTGTTTTCCATATAAAACCAGAAAATATACACCCGAAGAAAGGTTTTCGGCAGGCAAAATATTCAAATCTGGTCCTGATTTTCGGAGCACTACCTTCCCCTGCATATCACACAAATCAACAGACCTTATAGCATCGCTATTACTGATAAACAACTGAGAATTGAACGGATTGGGATAAACCCGAACCGAAACATCTTTCGAAAGAGAAACTACAGGCGTAGGGATCGATCCAAACCCGGACAGCTTTTTAGTTGCATATAACCGGTATTCGCCAGGGTTTAATGTTGCCTGATAGGACGTATTGGTAATGGTTATGCTGTCTCCTTTAAAAAACTCATACCATTTACCTGCCGAAGGGAAGGTTATGGTAACAGAAGCACTTGTTACATCGAAATTGCCTGCAACAACGGCCTTTGCATCAACTGAATTCAACGTAATCTGCTTATAAGTAGAAGTGGTATTCATGGTAAAATCCGAAGTCGAGAATATAGGTTCTTCTTTCTTAAGTTTTATAAGGGCTTTGGTTACTTCATACAAATGCCTGCGCGACGCATCGCTATAATACTCCCAATGAATTGGTTTCTTTCCTACCCTATCGTTATTATAATTGATGCTAATATCATACCCTAGTTCGCCAAACTGCCACAGCATTTTAGGACCGGGTACTGTGTAGAAAAAAGTTGAAGCCTGTTCCATTCTCTTTAAGGCAGTTGCAAGAATTTTTATACTATAATCTCCGGACACATTGCCAAAGTTTAAGTTTTTATACATAAGACGCTCTTCATCATGACTTTCCATATAAGCCATTACATTGGGATTGTTCCATCCCCGGTTTTTATAGGATATCCACGAAAAATCAGACCCATCGTTATAACCCATCGTTGCCTGGTTATAGGCGTAGTTCATATTTCCCCAAAGCATAATGCCGAAATTAGCCAGTTCGGTTTCTTCCTGATTATAAGAGAGGTGCTCAAATATAATATAGGCATTCGCTTTCCGAGCCCATACCTGGGTAGCCATCCGTTCGAGATTAGCGATACGGGCAGCATCATATTCACTCGCCCAAGACGTAGCACTATAAGGCGTATTGGAAAAACCTTTGGTGAAGTCATAGCGGAAACCATCTATTTTATATTGGCTCATCCAAAATGAAGCTATACTGTCCACTAATTTTCGGGTATAAATACTTTCGTGATTAAAATCGTAACCAAATTGTAACGAGGGATTTAGAATATTAGAGGTTTGGTTATACCATGGATTCTCAACAGACGGTTTGGAACCATCAAAATACATCCGCAGAAAAGGCGATTGCCCATATGAGTGGTTAAGTACCAAATCCTGAATTACAGCTATTCCGTTTTTATGACATTCGTCGACAAATTGTTTATAATCGTTTTTAATTCCGTAAGCTTTATCGGGTGCAAAGTAAAAAGACGGGTTATAGCCCCAACTATCGTTTCCTTCAAACTCGTTGAACGGCATCAGCTCTATAGCGTTAACGCCGAGTCGTTTGAGGTATTGTAGCGTATCTTTTACCGTTTTTATATCACGATTTGCTGTGAAGTCGCGGATTAGCAGTTCATAAACCACCAGTTTATCCTTGGCTGGAGGCGTAAAATTAGTCACTTGCCAGTTATATGGCGTTTGACCTGATTGAATAACACCGGCAATCTGGGTTGTTTTTCCGGTTGGGTAAGTTATCAGGTTAGGATATATGGACGATGATATGCCGGAATCGTTCCAAGGGTCAGAAATTTTTTCGCAATAAGGATCGGCAACCCGGATAGTGTCATCAATAAGATACTGAAAAAGATACTCTTTTCCAGAAGTAAGCCCGTTAATGGTGAACCAATAGCGGGAACCGTCTTTATTCATTAAAAAGTTATTATCTGGAGTCCAGTTATTGAAATCTCCAATAAGATAAACATGATTTTTATAGGGAGCAAACAACACGAAGGTTGCCGACTGGTTATCGTTATAATTTATTCCATCTCTCATTCCGGAAGGAACGGAGGCTGTGGGCGAAGAAGTGGCCGCCACCATATAATAGGCCGTATCTGCAACATAATTTGGACTTTTGTAGGCCCTGGCAATTAACATGTGTTTTGAGGTTCCGGTAGCTACTAACGAATAAGAAAGGCTTTGACCGACAGTTGAAGTCAAACGGACATTGTCGAGCCATAAAACAATAGAATCGTTATTTGAGGCATTTACTGAAACATTAATATTTTGATTGTTTTTAACCAACGTAAAATAATCGGAAGGTGTTGAAAAATTCACGTTAAGCCCGGCTGTAAAAACGTCGGCGAAGATATCGCTACCGCCGGTAGCCCTGCCTGTTTTTGTACCATCGGAGCTACGAAATACAAAAGCCATCTTCTGGATCGTTTCTCCCACAGGAACACCATAAAAACTACGAATCGTAGCACCAATAGTAAGCTGATACTTATTTGTAGCGATGCGGGTCATTTTGCATGCATCAATATTGGTACCCCAAGCGGCTTTTACATATTTCCAATCACTTGTAGATGAACTAAGATTGGTTATTACTCCGGTATGGGCATAAACATCACCAGTATAATTGGCAAGTCCCTGATCTCCCTGAGTTGCATCGAACGTAATAACTACCTGCTGGTTATCAACAGGGATTGATGGAGATGTTGTAACGACCTGCGCCGAAATACAAACAGAAAACAACAAAAAAACTATCGAGAAATAAGTTCGGCACATATTCATCTATCTTTAATAAAATCAATATTATATCAAATAATTTCGACCTTCAAAATCCTTTTTAATAAGAGGCTATCAAAAAAGCTTAAAATCCACGCATAATTTGAAATTATGCCATAAACTCTGAGTTTTAAGATAGCCTCTTTTAATTTATAACGAAGAAATTATATTATTGAATTGTATAAGTACCGTTGACAAGATCTAGTGTAATCGTATAAGTACCAGCGGTAGTTATCGTAATATTGGCTCCTCCGGCAGATATAACTCCGCCCGAACCTCCATAGTTAATATCCCAGGTTCCATTAGCCCTAAATTTAAATGAACCGGGAACAAAAGCTGCTGTAATTGTCCATCTATTATTAGCGTTAGGAGTCATTTTTTGGTCAGTAGTCCATCCTCCTGCTGTAGCATCTCCAATCACGGCCCATTGGGTAAGTGAGTATTTATAATTCAGCGGAGATGTTAAATCCAGCATAACACTATAAGTACCTGCTGTAGTACAATTTATATTAGGCGCATTATTACTGCTTAAGGTACCATTTCCTCCATCACCATAATTTATATCCCAAGCGCCGTTAGCCCTGAATTTAAATTGATCAGCAGTTAAAGGAATCGTTGCAAACCATTTCTTCAATATAGTGCTATACGTCATAGGTTGGTCTGAAGCCCAACCACCTGCAGTAGCTGCGCCAATTACGCCCCATGTAACTTTGGTAGCGGTATACGTTAAATTAGCTAAATCTATTTTGAAAAAATAGTATCCAGGAGTTGAAACGCTAAGATTACCGGCGTTAGCGTCAGTACTTAATGTACCGGCAGTAGCTCCGGCACCATAGGCAGTTCCTGTCCAGCTCTTCTGAGCTACAAATTTAAATCCATTGGTATTGGATATATAAACATACCCCTGTACAATAGGATCTGCTGCACTATTCATTAAAGAATCTGTTGCGCCACCAGGATTCCAATTCTGAAAATCACCAGCAGCCCATAAAGTAACGATGGACGGCGGCGTAGTAAAAGAAACTTCGGAACCGTAAGCTATACCGGCACTGTTTTTAGCATAAGCACGTACATAATACGTGGTAAGACCTTTCAATTTGGAAAGAGAACTTGTAAATGTACCATTGCCAGCTCCATCAGAGGTTGCACTGTCAGCTACAAATATTGGATTATGCTTTTTGCTGTAGCAAACACCGCGGGCAGTAACTGCATCTCCACCGTTATTCGTAACATTACCACCACCAGTAGCTGAGGTTCCGGAGGTAGCTGTAAATGTAGCTGTAGTTACTGTGGGAACAACGGGTAAAGTTGTGAACATAATCTCTTCGCCATATAAAGTACCACTAGCATTTTTTGCATAAGCACGGGCATAATATTTAGTAGCATAAGCGAGTCCACCTAATTTAACGGAAAAAGTAGCCTGGGTGTTCTGAGCGCTGAATACTACTTTTGAGTTAGCCGTTGTAGGCGCTGTGGCTGTATTATAACAAACACCTTTTTCAGCAAAACCATCGCCTGCTGAAACAACAAAACCAACAACGGTAGCAGAGTCCGATTTAACATTTAATACCTGGGAGGTAGATAGCTTCGGATCTAATCTTACATCCGATTCTTCCTTTGTACATGCAACAAAAAAGATTGCTGAAGTAATAAGGATAGCCATTATTCTATGAATGGTTATTTTTTTCATAAATTCATTTTTTTGATTTTATTAATCAACTTATCTATTGACTTTTATAAAATAAACTATAAATAGTTCGCTGTGCCTGGATTAAGCATTGTTTAATTATGCACAGCGAACTTTTAGTTTTTAACAAATTAGTTTTTAACAATGGTACAAGTACCAGTTTCAGAACCCGACGGAGCAGCAATGATGATCTTAAGCGAAATGGTATAATTACCTGCGGCAACAGTGATATTGGCTCCATTATGAGTCAAATTATCGGGTGTGCCACCTAAATTCCAGCCCCAATCATCGTTAAGTCTGAATTTAATGTCACCGGCAACTAATGCTGTTGTAATAACCCAAGTTCCGGTTTTTGCATCATAATCCATTTTTTGATCGGGACTGTTCCACCCATTGACCGTTGCAGAGCCTACCAAACCAATCATGTACTTATCCATAGTAAAAGAAAGAGCTTTAGTATCTGCAGACAGTTTATACCATCCGCTAGCTCCAACAGGTATGCCTGAGCCGTTAACTACGAGAGCTCCGCCATTGGCTCCATATACAATATTGGCATCGGGATCCTTCAACGTAAATGGCTTTGTAGCATCTAGTTTTACAAAACCTGTGTATTTACCATCGCCTAATGCAGATTCAATTTTTTGCGTAATTCCCGAGTTGATTAGATCCAACCGAGGCAAGCCATATACAGTAACACTTGCAGTTTTTGAAGGAGATTTATAGACAAATGGCTTAGCACTGGTACCCGGAGCACCAGTACCGGCATCTACAACTAAAACAGACCGTATTCGAAAATCAACAGAAGAAACTTGGTCGGCAGGAAATTTTTTCAGTAAAGCACCGTTAAGATCACTTACCGTAATTTTCATTATAGCATCCTGAACATCAGAAAGAATTACAACGGAATCTTTAAAATTATTTCCAGTTGCACATGCTTCCAAAAAATAGGTAGCAGAAGCGTGAAAGCCGGGATCGACAGCTGTACCAGTAAACACCAAGGTATCAGTACCATGTGCCCGCTGAAGGGTTAAACTACCTGGCAAAGTCTTAAGTGTTGGTACAATTGGGCTGGATAACATCTCAACTTTTGTTTCATCCTTCTGACAAGAGAACAAAAGACCAATAAGCCCAATGAAAGTTAGATATATAATTAAATTTTTATTCATTGCTCAATAGTTTAAAAATGTTAATAACCAGGATTTTGCTTAATATTAGGATTGGCAGATACTTCATCGCCTGGGATTGGGAATATATTCAAATGTTTATCGGTTGCTGCGCCACCAATTACGCCACCTTTCCATGCCCATTTATAAGTACCATCGGAGAATTGGCCAAACCGGACTAAATCGGTACGTCGTTGTCCTTCAAAGTAAAATTCACGACCTCGTTCATCCAAAATAAATTGATAGTTATTTGCCTGAAGTTGAGCAGCAGTAATATTGGCATGAGGAGCAGTTCCAAAGGCCCTATCCCTAATAGTTTTCACATCAGCCACAGCTATACTAACATCGCCACCTGATCTTAAAACAGCTTCGGCTCGCATCAACAAAGCATCGGCATAACGGAAAATCGGATAATCAGTACTTGCATAGGCAGGATTATAGTCAGCAGCCTTAGAGCCATCGGCATTATTGGCGGTAAATTTATATACACCAATACCAAATGAGAAACTTGATGAAGGACTAGGTATATCCCAATGATCCAGGCGCTTGCAAAATACACGTTTGTCTTTACATTGGGCAAAAATTGTATCCGTAGCCCATGGAACCGGCACATTGCCATAGGTAGCAAGTGTATCTACCAATACATTCAAGAATTGCTTTTTGGTTCTGTTTCCGCCCCAATTTGTATTAGATGTAAGGCCGAGATTATGAGCATCGATATGGGTACCATCACTACATGACTCAATGATAAAAGTAGTACCAACGTAACCTTGGGTATAAACGCCATCGGTTGCCCACGAAAAAATCATTTCCGGATTTTTTGTTGCATCATTGTCAGCGCTAAAGTTCTGTCTGTAATTGGTAGCCAATGAATACTTCCCGCTACTAATAACCTTATCACAATACATTTTACAACTATCCCATTTTGCGGTTCCGGTAAATACCTGGGCGTTCAAATATGCCCTTGCAAGCAACATCCAGCAAGCAGCCTGATCGGCACGTGGATAGGAGAATTTAGGAGCACCTAATTTGTTTTCGATAGATCGTAATTGAGAGGTTATATAATAAAATAATTTAGTCCGTCCGGTCTTTGAATCCGGATCCAATTGCTTAGGATAAAATTTTCCAACACCGTCAGCCTCTGTTGTGAAGGGCGGGTTTGCAAAAAGGTCCATCGCATAGTAATATGCTAATGCTCTCAGGAAACGAGCTTCTGCATTATACTTTATCACATCTGCATTTGAGCTTCCGTCTGTATTTTTAATAAAATCATTTGCATACGTTACACTCAATACCAAACGCGAATAAAGCGCTGTAAGGAAAGGGTTAGTCGCGCTCCAGGCTTGTGTATTAAAATCGGCAATACCGGGGTCGCCCCATGCACAAATTGCTTCATCGGTAGTCAATTCCTGGCAATTCCATAATGCACGCATAGTTGTAGTAAAGTTAGGATCCGAAGCGGCAATATCTTCTTTGTTATAAGACTCGCTACCACCCTGCCCTGGGAGCAAAAAACTGGCATAAATTTTCCCTAAAACCTCCTTCATGTAGATAGGATCGTCATTTAAGTTGCCAGACAAAATGATACTGGGATCCTTGGGAGTAACATCCAAATCTTTCACACACGATGTTATCATCAATGTAGAAAAGACAGCTCCTAATATTAAAATTATTTTATTCATATCGTTATCTTATTAGAATATTAAAAAGTTAAACTTACACCAACTATATAGGTACGAGGTCTTGGATAGAAATTGTTATCAATACCTGGGTTAGTTCCTCCAAAGTCGACTTCAGGGTCAATACCTTTATATTTAGTTACCGTCAATACGTTTTGAACAGAAAGGCTAATACGTGCGCTCACATTTTTATAAATGTTGTCGATTTTATAGCCTGCGCTTACATTGTCTAATTTAAAGAAGGAGGCATTTTGTACAAAGTAATCGGACGTAAATTGACGTTTTACAAATTTTGTATCGCTCAAATATTTAGGGAAATTTTTCCAATATCCAATTTGGTACATTTGATCATAAGAAGCTCCTGATGCCACTTGGTTGTATACATAATTGCCAAGACTAGTACGGCTGGAAGCTGAAATATCCAAATTCTTATAATTAAACCGGACGGAGAAACCCATCAAATAATCAGGAGCCGGATTATGGTCGATATATTTATCGGCATTATTACCATTCACATTGCCGCCCTTTCCAGAAAGGTCAACATATACCCCTTCAATAGGGTTGCCATTTGCATCGTACACTTGCTTGTTCATAAAGAATGAGTGAGCCGGAGAACCAACCCGTGTCACCTGCAATCTGCCAGTATAACTATCGCCACCTTCAAGAACTCCAATATACGTTGGATCATCATTAAGAAGCAGTTTCGTTATTTTGTTCTTGTTGTAGGTTAGATTGAATCCTAAGGTTAAAAACATGTCCTTTTTTGAGATAGGTATCAGATTTAAAGAGACTTCAACGCCCTTATTTTCCAGACTACCAACATTGGTTGTTAATGTATTAGAAAAATTGCTTCCACTGGGTATCGTAACGGTTTCCAACAAGTCTTTGGTTGTACGTTTATAAACATCAACCGAACCCGAAATACGGTTATCTAAGAAACCAAAGTCCAATCCTATATTTTGCGTTGTAGTTTCTTCCCATTTGATATCCGGATCATACGCATTTGGGCGCAAGGTTGGAAGATATTTACCATCCATTGGATAATAAGACCCAATCAGAGAGCTAATGTATTTTGCCTGAGCAGGATAGTCATTTCCCTGAATATCTTGCTGTCCAGTAACACCCCAACCCAATCTTAATTTCAATTCGGAAACTGGTTTAACTTCTTTTAAGAACGATTCATCTTTGATTTTCCAAGCAAAAGCTGCTGATGGGAAAAGTCCCCATTGATTATTTTTAGAAAAACGTGAAGAACCATCATCACGAACTGTAAATGTGAGCAGATACCTATTCATAAAGGTATAATTTAAACGACCAAAGAAGGAGACCAGGTAGTTTTCGGTAATAAAAGATGTGCTATCGGCCATTTGATAGGGATGTGCTGCATCTTGAACTCCTCGTGTATAATTATCGCCTTGCCTTTTGAAATGTTGCCACGAATAACCAGCAGTTGCGTCAATCTTGCTATATATCTGGTTTATTTCTTTGGTATAGTTCAAATAAAAATCGAGCAGATTGTTATAATTTTTACCGTTAAAATCATTTAATCTACCCCAGCCTAACGGACTGGTAAGATTTGCAGGAGCAGTTGTTGGAAAGTTTTTATGACCTTTACTTTTTGTGTAATCCGTTGCCAGATTCAAATTTGCACGCAGGTCTGGAACAAAAGGAATTTTATAATTAAATTGAATGTTACCAATCACCCTGTTAACAGTGGACTTATTGTTGACAGCCATGAGCTGTTCAACCGGATTAGAGGTACCTAACGAAGCTCCGTAATTAACCCATTGGAAATAGCCATCGGAAAGAGGGTTACCATCCTTTATTGGTTGAGTAGGGTCCATATTGATAGCATTACCTAAAGCTCCTGATTCTCCAAAATTATGGCCGGTACTCATGCCTTTAACATTAACGCTTACTTTTAAGTCATTATGTAAAAATGAGGGATCAAGACTTATAGCACCTGTTAATCTCTTTAAACCAGTATTCTTCATAATACCATTTTGATCGGTATACCCCACAGAAACACGATAAGGCAAGGTTTTATAAGCTCCCGATACGCTTAGATTATGATTTTGAGAAACAGCAATGCGAAAAATCTCCTTTTGCCAATTAGTATTCTGTGAACCTAGTTTGGTATAGCTATCAACACCATATAAATCTTTATGACTGTAAGCAATTTGCCTAAGTTCATCACCTGAATATAAATCCAAAAATTTGATAGCACTGGCAATTGAAGTATTCCCGTCATAAGTAATTTTCATTGGACTATCGGCTCTACCCTTTTTAGTACTAATAAGGATTACACCATTAGAAGCCCGTGAACCATAAATAGCTGTTGCAGAAGCATCTTTCAAAACAGAAAAACTCTCGATATCGTTAGGATTAATGAATGAAAGAAAGTTAGAACTACCATTAATATTATTGTTATCAAGAGGAACCCCATCGACAATAATTAAAGGATCGTTAGAAGCATTCAAAGATGAACCTCCTCTGACTCGAATGGTAGCACCACTGCCTGGGGCTCCATTGCTGGTGGTTATTAAAACGCCCGCAGCTTTTCCAACCAAAAGATCCTGCGCCGTGGTAATAGCACCTTTGTTAAAGTCTTTGGAATTAATCACATTAACCGACCCGGTAGCATCCGATTTTTTTACGGTACCGTAGCCGATTACCACAACTTCGCTCAATTTAGCTGCTTCTGGTTCAAGACTGACATTTTGGGTGGTTGCCCCGGAAACTGTAATTTCCCCGGTTTTATAACCAATCATCGAAAAAGTAATAACAGCCCCTTTGGAGGCCGATATTGTATAGTTCCCATCAACAGTTGTTACCGTTCCGCGAGTAGTACCTTGTATTATTACACTCACACCAGGCAGGGCTTCTCCATTAGAGGCGTCTGTTACCTTACCCTGAACCTGAACATCCTGTGCCAATAATTGCCAGGTCGAAATCGTCCACAAGCATAGCAGAAGGATAATTTTTGCCATTTTTAGTTGCTTTCTCATAGTGTACTCATTAGTTATTCGTTAATGTTAGATTAATAGTTTGTTTGTAAACCGTAGTGCAAGTAGTAAATCTCGTCGTTAAAACAATACCGTTCCATCGTTTTCGTATTTCAAATTTACAGTATAAAAACTACAATATAATACACTACAAAACAATACCTTACAATAAAATTTCCGCAATCGTTTGCGGTTACGTTTGCGATTTCGTTTGCAGTTAAATTTATATGTTGCAAAACATATTTTTCATGTTCTCTTTTGATTTTCAAACAATCTTTTCAAATATTGCACGCCCTTTTCAATCAAGCCTATCTATGGGGTTTTACAATGTTTTTAATATTTTTTTGTATATTTAAAAAACGAAACTGATTCATGAAAGCTCACCAGGTTACCATTAAAGATATTGCTAAAATTCTGGGTATATCGATTTCGACCGTTTCCCGGGCGTTAAAAAATCACCCCGATATAAGCGAGGAGACCAAGGTTCAAGTGAAAGATCTGGCCCACAAATTAAACTATGAACCTAACGCTCTTGCACTTAACCTTCGTCGTAGCAAAACAAACACGATTGGAGTTATCATCCCCGAAATCATTCACCACTTTTTCTCATCGGTAATTAGTGGTATTGAAGATGTTGCGTACGATATGGGATATAACGTGATGATATGCCAGTCGAACGAAAGCTATGAACGAGAAGTAATTAATGCCCAAGCCCTGCTTTGCAATCGCGTGGATGGTGTGCTTATCTCGATTGCCAAAACAACGTTAGATTTCGACCATTTTCGTCATTTTACAAACCAAGGCATCCCCATGGTTTTCTTCGACCGTATTTGTCCGGACATCATGACTGACAGAGTTATTACAAACGATGAAGGAGGTGCATTTTTGGCCACCGAGCACCTTATTAAAATTGGATGTAAACATATAGCCCATTTTGCGGCGCCCCAACATCTACTTATCGGACAAGGTAGGTTTGCCGGATATCAAAGGGCATTAAAACAATATCAGATACAATTTGATCCCCGCTTGGTTTTAAACTGTAACACTCGCGATGGAGCATTTGAAAAAGCTGCGCAGTTTCTGAACGATAATCCAGACGTTGACGGCATTTTTGCTGTAAACGACAATACCGCCATTGCTGTAATGCAAATCATTAACAAACTGGGGAAAAAAATTCCGGAAGATATTGCCATTGTGGGTTTTGGCGATGGGCCGGATGCACTGATAACATCTCCTCCACTAACCACTATTGAACAAAAAGGTTATGATATAGGTACTGAAGCCGTGAAACTTTTAATACACCGGATAGAAAACGAATCCTCTTCGGATAGTTTTCAAACTAAAGTCATTCCGCCCAATCTTATAATGCGGGAATCAACCGACAAAGAGAATGTACTCTCCGCAAACGTTTGAAATCTTTAAATCAGTTATTTAGATCATTTTTTTACAGAAATAATTTCGTTTTGAAATTTCTGTAATTATATTTGCACTGTAAATCTCGTGCATCAATAAATATCTTCGTTAAAACAATTTTAGAAAAATTTCCGGCTTGACCTATCCAATAGGATGCCTGTTTTGTTGGCATTAAGCCTTATGGAAATTTCACTATCCAGTCAGTTCGTCTGAACTAGCTTCCATCCTTTCTGCATTTTTATAATTTCTTTTCCGGTGCTGATGCATTTGAAAAGGGTATTCATTCTATGTACTTAATGTAAAATCATGAAAACACTACCAAAACTGTCATTCTGGCAAATTTTTAACATGAGCTTTGGTTTTCTTGGTGTACAAATCGGATACTCGTTGCAAAACGGGAACACAAGCCGCATCTTGTCTGCCCTGGGAGCTAATGTGGAGCATTTAAGCTATTTCTGGCTGGCTGCGCCTATTGCCGGACTGATAGTACAGCCCATTGTAGGTTTGTCGAGCGATAAAACGTGGACCCGGTTAGGCCGCAGAATTCCTTTTATTTTAGGTGGGGCACTGGTTTCGGCCATGGCCATGTTTTTTATGCCTAACTCCGAATTCTTTGCGTACCTGTTACCTCCTCTGTTCTTCGGAGCTTTTATGCTTTTGTTTATGGATACTTCCTTTAACGTAACCATGCAACCCTTTCGGGCACTGGTTGGCGACATGGTTTCGGAAGAACAACGAAACCTGGGGTATTCGGTACAAAGCTTTCTGATCAATACCGGGGCAGTTGTCGGATCCTTGCTTCCGTTTGTACTTACCTGGCTTGGGGTTCCCAACACGCCATCGTCCGGCGAAAAAGTAGCATCTACGGTAATTTGGGCCTTTTATTTTGGTGGGGGTACGTTACTCCTTTCGGTATTGTGGACAGCCTTCTCGACCAAAGAGTACCCTCCCAAGGAATACGAACAGTACCATAACATCTCCACCGAAGAAAAAAAGCACACGTCCCTGGTATCACTGGTTAAAGATATTCCTATAACCATGTGGCGGTTGGCTATTGTTCAGTTCTTTTCATGGTTTGCATTGTTCCTGATGTGGGTTTTTACCACCTCGGGAGTTGCCCAAAATGTATGGCACACTATCCCTCAGGATTCAACCTCGGCTGCTTTTAACGAAGCCGGCAACTGGGTTGGGGTCATCTTTGCCGTTTATAGCTTATTTGCGGCTCTCTTTTCCATGGTTATGGCTCGTCTGGCCAACAAGTTCGGACGAAAAACTATTTACGCGTTGGCTCTTTTGGCCGGAGGTATTGGCCTCATTTCCACAATATTTATCCACAACCAGTATGGCTTAATCATTTCGATGCTGGGAGTTGGAATTGCCTGGGCTGCCATTCTTGCCATGCCTTATGCTATTCTTTCGGCTGCCTTACCGGCAAGCAAAATGGGTGTTTACATGGGCCTTTTCAATGCCACTATTACCATTCCGCAGATTACGGCTGGTTTACTTGGCGGCACAATCCTCACCCTTTTGGGAGGAAAAGCCATTATAATGCTGGGTGTAGCCGGACTTTCAATGCTTATAGCCGGACTATGTGTAGTATTTGTACGTGAACATATTAGCGAAAACCAATAATTCATCGACTATGGAAATTAAAGCATGTTTATTCGACCTCGACGGTGTTATTGTGGATACCGCTAAATACCATTTTATTGCATGGCGTGAAATTGCCCACGAACTCGGGTTCGAATTTACCGAACACGACAACGAACGGCTCAAAGGCGTTTCGCGAATGCGGTCGCTCGAAATCTTGCTGGAAGTTGGCGGAATCACACTCGACGAAACGGGAAAAGAACGACTGGCGGAGAAAAAAAACAACGACTATTTGCAGTACATCTTAAAAATGACGCCCGATGAGTTACTCCCCTCTGCTAAAGAATTCCTTCTGGAATTACATAAAAAAGGAATTAAAACAGCACTGGGCTCAGCCAGTAAAAATGCCCCTGTCATCCTCGACCGGCTTCAGATTACCAACCTATTCGATGCTATTATTGACGGAAACAAGGTAACTAAAGCCAAACCCGATCCCGAAATCTTTCTAAAAGGCGCCGAAGAGCTAAACATTTCCCCGGATAACTGCGTGGTCTTCGAAGATGCCGAAGCCGGTATTGAAGCCGCCCTGGCCGCCGGAATGAAATGTATCGGGATAGGCTCTCCCCTGATTCTTGGAAAAGCCAATCTGGTAATCCCAGGCTTCGAAGGCTTTTCGGTTGACAAACTTGTTGAATCATTGAAATGACGAACCATGAATAAATATTTGAAAAATAACGAATGGAATATAGTTGAAGAAGGCTTCGACCCCAAAAACCATAAAGCTTCGGAAAGCATTTTTAGCTTGGGTAACGGGCACATGGGGCAACGCGCCAATTTTGAGGAACGCTACACAGGCAAGTCACTACAGGGAAACTATGTCGCCGGAATTTATTACCCCGACAAAACAAGGGTTGGCTGGTGGAAAAACGGTTATCCCGAATACTTTGCCAAAGTACTCAACTCTCCCAATTGGATAGGTATTGACGTGCAGATTAACCACGACTATCTCGATCTTGCCAAATGCAAAACAGAGAATTTCAGACGGGTACTAAACATGAAAGAAGGTTATCTGCAACGGAGCTTTGTGGCTGTTATGGCCAATGGAAACAAAGTTAAAGTTGAGGTAATCCGTTTCCTGAATATGGCCCAACCCGAAACCGGAGCTATAAAATATTCAATTACTCCGCTTAATTTCAATGGAGAAATAAGTTTCACCCCATTCATCGATGGCGACGTAAAAAACGAAGACGCCAATTACAACGAAAAATTCTGGAACATTCTCGAAACAGAGACTATAGATTTTGAAGGTTATCTGTTGAGTCAAACCAAAAAGCTCGATTTTAGCGTAGGGTTTGGGATGAAATGCCAGGTTGAAATAAACGGTGAACCTTTTACCGAAGCTCCAACCCACATCAAAGGCCCTAAATACGTCGGTAACATTATTAAGCTGAACGCCAAAGAAGGCGATTCGGTTGTTCTTTACAAATACGGGGCAGTACTCTCTTCTCTAAACCATCCGGCCAGCGAGTTGCTAAAACTCACCAAACAAAAACTCGTTGAAACAGCCAAAACCGGATTCGAAACCTTATTCGAGGCTCACAAAAATAAATGGTCCGAAATATGGTCGCACAGCGATATTCAAATACAAGGCGACATCGAAGCCCAACAGGGAATACGGTTTAATATTTTCCACCTTAACCAGACCTATACCGGTGAGGACGAACGTTTAAACATAGGCCCAAAAGGTTTTACCGGCGAAAAATATGGAGGTAGTACCTATTGGGACACAGAAGCTTACTGCATTCCATTTTTCATTTCAACAGCGCCATCAAAGGTAACGCGTAACCTGCTCATTTACCGCTACAAACATTTACAAAAGGCCATTGAAAACGCGCAAAAGCTTGGCTTTACCAACGGTGCTGCACTCTACCCGATGGTTACTATGAACGGCGAAGAATGTCACAACGAGTGGGAAATCACTTTCGAAGAAATTCACCGCAACGGTGCCATTGCTTTCGCCATTTTTAACTACATCCGGCACACCGGCGATGACAATTATTTGGCTGAATATGGCCTCGAAGTATTGATAGGTATATCCCGGTTTTGGAGCCAACGCGTAAATTATTCCGAGGCCAAAAAACAATATGTAATGTTGGGGGTTACAGGCCCCAACGAATACGAAAACAACGTAAACAACAACTGGTACACCAGCACTATTGCCAAATGGTGCATGGAATATACCCTGCAATGCATCGAATCTATTAAAAAACAAAATTTTACCAAATATTCAGAAATTGTAACCAAAACGAAATTTAACGAAGCTACCGAACCTAAAAAATGGAAGGATATCTGCGATAAATTCTATTTTCCATACGATTCTGACCAAAAGATCTTTCTTCAACAGGAAGGATATCTTGACAAAGAGCAGGTTCTCACCAGCCAGCTCGACCCGGCACAACGCCCCATTAACCAGCACTGGTCATGGGATCATATCCTGCGTTCCTGCTTCATAAAACAGGCCGATGTGTTGCAAGGAATTTATCTTTTTGAAGAAAACTACGACCTCGAAACCATAAAACGGCATTTCGACTTTTACGAATCGCGAACAGTACACGAATCCTCGCTTTCGCCATGTGTACATTCCATTCTGGCTGCACGTATTGGCGACATGCCCAAGGCGTACAAACTTTACCTGCGTACCTCGCGGCTCGACATTGACGATTATAACCACGAAGTTCATGAAGGTCTTCATATCACCAGCATGGCCGGAACCTGGATGTCGATTGTAGAAGGTTTTGGCGGGAAACGTGTACTCCACGGCAAGCTGCACCTAAATCCGCTGATCCCCGAAAAATGGGACGAATATTCGTTTAAGATCCTTTTTAAAGGCGTTGACATTCTGGTTACCGTTAATAAACAGCAGGTAAACTTAACTGCGAAAAACCATCCGGCAACTATTAACATTTATGGAAATGACATTGACCTTAAGCCGGATAAAACGGAAAATATTGCTCTCAGAACAAAAATTGAAAGTTGATGCAACGCATTTTGCATCGGCTTTCTCTTATTTTTAACACTTATATTATCAATACATTTTATTAATTAGAAATGAATTACCGACCAACGCTAACTGCACTGATCCTGTTTTTGATAACTTTTACAGGAATAAATGCTTCCGAAAAAATTACCATCAAAAAGCTGGAACCTGCCAACTGGTGGGTGGGCATGAAAAATCCTGAACTCCAGCTACTGGTTTATGGAAATAACATTTCTGCAACCGATGCCAGAATAAATATTCCGGGTGTTTCGCTTAAAAGTACCATCAAAGTTGAGAACAAAAATTATCTCTTTCTAAACCTTTTCATCTCCGATCAGGCCAAAGTGGGTAATTACACCCTCGATTTTATTAAAGACAATAAAGTTGTTACAAGCACAAAATTCGAACTATGGGAAAGAGGTCAGAATATCCTCGGCCGGAAGAGTTTCGATGCTTCGGATGCTATCTACCTGCTGATGCCCGACCGCTTTTCGAATGGAAACCCTGCCAATGACTCGGCTATTGGCGTTTCCGAAGAGCCTGACCGCAAATCACCCGACGGCCGGCATGGAGGCGACATCCAGGGCATTATTAACCATTTGGATTATCTTCAAAACCTTGGGATAACAGCGCTCTGGAGCACTCCCCTTATGGAAGATAATATGGGGAAAACTTCGTACCACACCTATGCCATTACCGATTATTACCGCATCGATCCTCGGTATGGAACTAACCAGGATTATCGCCGTCTTGCCGATGAACTTCATAAGCGTAACATGAAACTCATCATGGATGTCGTTACCAATCATTGTGGTTCGGAACACTGGTGGATGAAGGATTTACCTTGTACCGACTGGGTACATCAATTTAAAGAATTTACACGGTCTAATTACCAGATATCCACCTCTTACGATCCATATGCCTCTGAATACGATAAAAATCTTGATTTAAACGGATGGTTCGATAATTCTATGCCCGACCTCAATCAAACCAACCCGTTGATGTTAACATATTTAGTTCAGAATACCATCTGGTGGATCGAATTCGCTAACCTTGACGGATTGCGGGTTGACACCTATCCGTATAACGATCCGGTAAAAATGGCCGAATGGACCCAAGCTATCCGAAAAGAATACCCTAACATAAATATTATGGGCGAATGCTGGGTGCATAGCCCTCAGGAAATTGCCTATTGGCAGGAAGGCACCAAAAATCCCGATGGTTTTAAATCGACCTTACCCACTGTAATGGATTTTGCCCTTCATGACGCACTCTCTCCTGCTTTTAACGAAAAAGAAAACTGGAATACCGGCGTAAGGAGATTTTATAATCATTTCACGCTCGATTATGTTTACACGCATCCTTTCAACATTTTAATATTTACTGAAAACCACGATACACAACGCTTTAACAAAATAATCGACAACGACTTAAACAAATTTAAAATTGCTTATACCTTAATTTTTACAGTAAGAGGAGTTCCTGAATTTTACTACGGATCGGAAATCATGATGACCGGCGATAAAGACAAAGGCGATGGCGACATCAGACGTGATTTTCCCGGCGGTTGGCCCAATGACCAACGCAATGCTTTTACCTCCGAAGGCCGGACTCCGCAGGAAAACGAAGCATACAATTTTATTAGTAAGTTGCTCAACTGGCGAAAAAATAATCCGGTTATCCATTTCGGGAAAACCATGCAGTTTTTACCGCAGGATGGATGCTATGTTTATTTCCGCTACAACAACGAAAAAACAGTGATGGTCATCATCAATAATAACACTGTGTCTAAAAAAATCAACACCTCACGCTATGCTGAAAGAATGGATGGGTTTACCTCGGGGCATGAGATAATTTCCGGAAATAATATCACCAACCTTTCAGAAATAGAGCTTGCTCCCAAATCGTCGATGATTATTGAACTAAAATAAAGCTAATAACACTAACAATATGAATAAACTAATTAAGCTATCCTTGCTTCAATTTGCATTTATTGGTAGCCTCATGGCTCAGGTTCCGCTCAACAGCTCCCTAGGTAACCTCAAAAAAGCCGATAGCAAAGGGCAGGAATTCTCGTTTTACACCGATAACGGCATCACTAAAGTAACCATCTACTCTCCAACTATTTTCCGTATCCGGGTAGAGAAGAAGGCTTTTACCAAGATGTTTAGCTATGCGGTGGTTGCCAATCCCGAAATTTGCAACGTAAAAACATCCGACAGTAAAGATTATCAAATGATTGAAACCGATTCACTAACCTTAAAAGTTCACAAAAACCCGCTGCGTTTTTCGTTTTATACCAAAGACGGGCAACTGATCAACACCGACGACCCGTCATTCGGAACCTCGTGGCTGGGCGACCAGGTGGCTACCTACAAATCGCTGCAACCCGACGAACGTTTCATTGGTCTTGGCGAACATACCGGAAATCTCGACCGTCGCGGCGAATCCTATATCAACTACAATACCGATAATCCCGGTTATAACAACGGCAGCAAAAGTCTGTACGCTTCCATACCTTTCTACATCGGACTTCACCATAATTTAAACTATGGATTGTTCCTCGACAATTCGTCGCGGACAACATTCAGTTTTGGAGCCGGGAATAACCGTTTTACCTCGTTTACCGCCGAATGCGGCGAGATGAACTACTATTTCATCTATCATAAGAATATCCGCAAAATTATCGAATCGTACACCTGGCTCACTGGCCGTATGCCCATGCCTCCAATGTGGTCGCTGGGATATCAACAATGCCGCTATAGTTATTTTCCCGATGCCGATTTACTATCCACTGCTCAAAAATTCAGGGAACGTAACATCCCGGTCGATATGTTCTATCTCGACATTCATTACATGGACAAATACAAACTTTTCACCTGGGATAACGAACGTTTTCCGGACCCTGCCGGAACCATCAATAAATTGAAACAAATGTCATATCATCTGGCCGTTATTATCGACCCAGGCGTTAAAGTTGAAGACAACTACGACGTATATAAAGACGGTCTGAAATCAGACATCTTTGTAAAATATCCTGACGGAACACCGTACCAAGGGCAGGTTTGGCCAGGATGGTGCCATTTCCCCGATTTTACCATGCCCAAAGCCCGCACGTGGTGGGGTGGTTGGTTTAAAAAATATGTTGATCAGGGAATTACCGGTTTCTGGAACGACATGAACGAGATTGCTGCCTGGGGACAGGATGTCCCTAAACTTCTTGAATTTAACTGGGAAGGCCAAAAAACGTCGTACCTCGAAGCCAAAAACGTATTCGGGATGCAGATGGCTCGCAGCACTTTCGAAGGTACTAAAAAACTCCTTGACGGGAAACGCCCGTTTGTGCTCACCCGTTCAGGATATTCTGGTTTACAGCGCTATACTTCCATCTGGACCGGCGACAACCAATCGAACGAAGATCACATGTTGCTTGGCGTACGACTTATCAACAGCATGGGACTTAGCGGAATCAGCTTTGCAGGAATGGATATTGGCGGTTTCAGCGGCAACCCTACCCCTGGACTTTATACCCGCTGGATGGAAATTGGTGCCTTTTGCCCAATGTTCCGCGGTCATACAGCCGTTTATACTAACCGTACCGAGCCTTGGGCGTTTGGAGAAATCGACGAAGACATCGTTCGCCGTTACATTGGTTTCCGCTATCAGCTTATGCCGTATATCTACTCCGGTTTCTATGAATCCACCCAAAACGGGATGCCGGTTGCCCGATCTCTGGCTATCGACTACGCGACTGATCCTAATATTTACGATTCAAAATATCAACAGCAATATTTGTTTGGACAGTCGATAATGGTTGCTCCCTGCAAAAGCACCGAGGAAATTTCAAAAATTTACCTTCCCGAAGGCCAGTGGTTTGACCTGTTTACCGATCGTGTTTACGAAGGTCATCAATCCGTTTTTACCGAATCGCCCATTGAAAAGCTGCCGTTATTTGTACGGGCAGGAAGTATTGTTCCCATGCAAAAACTCGTCGAAACAACTACTCAAAATGCCGGTGATACTCTTTTTGTGCATATTTATGCAGGACAACATGGTTCTCGCTTCACTTATTATGAGGACGATGGAGAAACCTACAAATTTACCGACGGTAATTTCTATAAACGAAACATGACATTTACGCCCGAAAACAAGACTATTGAATTTTCGGCTAAAGAAGGCGGACTGGCTTCCAAATTCAAAACAATAAGCTTGGTGTTTCATGGTTTTGAAGCTGCTCAACTTCAAAATCTTGCTGTTGACGGCAAACCGATTAAGACCTATGAAGATAATATTCGCTTTTTTGTAAGTAATTTTAAATTTGCCGATTACGGTCCCAATGACACTAAAAAAATCGTAAAAGCATCGTTCCAAAATTCAAACGATAAACTAAACATACGATGGTAGTAAATCATAAAAATCATTAATTTAAAAGATTATGAAACCTTCCAACATGATGACATATATAATTATCACGCTACTGATAATTATTGTAATTATAATCGGCTATATCTACGCCGTCAAAAGACCTATCTATGTACCTCCTCATTCGGAGGTAAAGCATGTCGATTGGAGCAAAAATGCGGTCATCTACGAGGTTAACATCCGTCAGTATTCCAAACAAGGAACATTTAAAGCTTTCGAAAAAGACCTTCCGCGTCTAAAAAACCTGGGAGTTGACATTCTTTGGATTATGCCTGTAAATCCGATTGGTGTTCAGGGTCGTAAAGGGCCACTTGGCAGCTACTATGCCGTAAAGGATTACAAAGCTGTAAACCCAGAATTTGGTACGATTGACGATTTCACGCACTTGGTAAAATCCATTCACAACCAAGGTATGAAGGTTATTCTCGACTGGGTACCCAACCACACTTCGCTCGACAATGCATTGGTAAAAACTCATCCGGAATACTTCCTGAAGGATTCAACCGGCAAATTTGTTTCTCCGTTCGACTGGACAGATGTTATTCGCCTCGATTATAAAAACGCTGCCACGCGTAAATACATGATCGAGACATTACAGTGGTGGCTTAAACAAACGGATCTCGACGGCTTTCGCTTCGACGTGGCACACATGATTCCTACTGACTTTTGGGATGAACTTCGTCCCGAACTGGAGAAAGTAAAACCGGTTTTCATGCTGGCCGAAGCTGATATTCCCGCACAACATCTCAAAGGTGTTGATATGTCGTACGATTGGAAATTTCATCACATCATGAACGAAATTGCAAAAGGCAAGAAAAGTGCCAACGCCATTGCCCGTCATTTTAACTGGGTTGATTCGATATATCCCGGGAACTCATACCTGATGGAATTTACATCCAACCACGACGAAAACTCCTGGAACGGAACAGAATATGAAAGGATGGGACAAGGAGCACAGACTTTTGCAGTGCTGGCAGCTACAATTCGAGGAATGATGTTGATTTACAACGGACAAGAAGCCGGATTTAACCGTCGTCTTAAATTCTTCGAAAAAGACAGCATTGCCTGGGGAACATATAAATTGACCTCCTTTTATAAAACCCTGACCACATTAAAAAAACAAAACAAAGCTTTGTGGAATGGCGATGAAGGAGCTCCTTTTCAACGGGTTTCGTCTAATCGCGACAGCTCTGTTTTCTCCTTTATCCGACATAAAGACAACGACAAGGTTCTGGTAATCTGTAATCTTTCACCTAAAAAAATTGATAAAATAACTCTTAAATCGGTTCAACTATCGGGTGACTACCGTGAAGTTTTTTCAAACCAGAAGAAAAAATTCGCCAATAGCGAAAAAATCAGCCTAAACCCTTGGGAGTACCTAGTTTATAGCACTCATTAAAACAAAATAGCCACGGAAAACACAATGAAATACAAACCTCTGTACCAATTGTGTAATCCGTGGCTAAGCTTGGTTCTCTAATTCCTAAGCTTACGCTCTTATTTGTACCCCAAGTTGTTTTTCAATACTTTGGGCTATATTATTCATAATCTTATCTATTTGTTGGTCTGTAAGCGTTTTTTCAGTATCCTGCAACACAAAACTTACCGCATACGATTTTTTGCCCTGTTCAATTTTGTCGCCTTCGTAAACGTCAAACAGGTTAAGTCGTTTCAGAAGTTTACGCTCGGCCTTGAATGCCACGTTACGAATTTCTTCAAACTTAACCTCCTTATTCAGTACCATCGAAAGGTCGCGGCGAACTTCAGGAAAACGAGGCAGTTCTTCAAATGTAACCTTGTTCGAACGCATCAGTGTAAGTACCCTGTTCCAATTAAAATCGGCATAATAAACTGAAGTTTTTACGTCGAACTTATTAAGCAGTTTCTTATTTACAACACCAACAGTTCCAATGGTTTTCCCGCCAACTTTGTATTCCAGGGCTTCGGCATAAATATCATTTGAGAACTCAGTAATCTCACATTTATCGGGATTGACACCTACGCGCCTCAAAATATTTTCGGAATACGCTTTCAGAAAATAAAACGTTGATGGTTGCTCTTTTGACGTCCAGCTTTGAGCAAATTTTGCACCGGAGATGAACAATGCCAGATGGAGTTCTTCGGTATATCCGGGCAATACCTGATCTTTATTTTGAGCTTCCTTTTTATAAGTATTTCCAAACTCATAAAGCTTAACATCAGGATTACGATGATTGACGTTGTGCAGCACTGCTTCAAGTCCGCCGAATAAAAGGGTCTGGCGCATCACGTTCAAATCCTGGCTAAGCGGATTGAGCATGTAAACCAAATTTTCAGGCTTATAGGTTTCCAAGCCATCGTAATAACCACTTTTGGTTAACGAGTTGGCCATCATCTCGTTGAAGCCGTTACTGCTAAGCCAGTCAGAAACAGTGTTTACAACCTTTTCCTTGTCAGGTTTTTCAACATAACTCAAGGTCCCGTTTACCTTCTCAGAGAATTCAACATTGTTATAACCATAGATGCGAAGAATTTCCTCTACAACGTCGGCCGGACGCTGGACATCCACGCGGTAGGGCGATACAGATAGCTTAAGTCCTTCGTTGGTTTCTTCGTCGATGGTAATATCAAGATTTACCAGAATATTTTTGATGATTTTGCGGTCAATTACTTTACCAATCAGCTTATCAATGTAATCATAAGTAATTTCAACAGGAAATTCCTTCACCGGGTTAGGATAAATATCGATAATAGGCGATGAAATCGTTCCACCAGCAACTTCTTTGATCAACATTGCAGCACGTTTAAGTGCAAAAATAGGCATATTAGGATCAGTACCTCGCTCAAAACGGAACGAAGCATCGGTATTGAGCATGTGCCGTTTCGATGTCTTACGGATATACACCGGATTGAAATACGCACTTTCGATGAAGATGTTATGGGTTTCGTCGGATACCCCCGACTCAATTCCTCCAAACACTCCGCCAATACACATTCCTTCTTCGGTATTACAGATCATCAAATCGCTGGCCGAAAGAGAACGCTCAACATTGTCAAGAGTACGGAATTTGGTGCCTTCGGGAAGTGTTTTAACCACTACCCGCCCCCCTTTGATTTGATCGGCATCAAATGCATGGAGAGGCTGACCCAACTCATGAAGAATAAAGTTGGTGATATCCACCACGTTATTAATCGGGTTTAATCCGATCGATTTTAAACGAGTTTGAAGCCATTCCGGAGAAGGTTTTATAGTAACATTGGTAATGGTAAGACCGGCGTAACGCGGACAAGCTTTCTGATTTTCAACAACAATATCGGTGATACGGTTGTTATTATCAATCTTAAAATCGTCGATAAGCGGTTTCTTAAGTGTTACCGAACCTTGCTGTGCCAGGTAAGCCGCCAGTTCACGGGCCACACCGTAATGCGAAGCTGCATCAATACGGTTAGGAGTTAAACCGATCACAAGAATTTCATCGGACGAAATATTGAAATATTCGTTGGCAGGCGTTCCTACCTTAGCCAATGGGTCGAGCACCAAAATACCCTCGTGAGAAGTTCCAATGCCCATTTCGTCTTCAGCGCAAATCATACCTTCCGATACTTCGCCGCGGATTTTAGCTTTTTTAATCTGAAAACTTTCGTCTCCACTATAAAGAGTTGTTCCTACGGTAGCCACAACCACTTTTTGCCCGGCGGCAACATTCGGGGCTCCGCATACAATTGGTAACAATTCGTCTCCACCCACATCAACGGTGGTAACACTAAGTTTATCGGCATTCTCGTGACGACGACAGGTTTTAACTTCACCAATCACAAAGCCTTTTAAACCACCTTTAATGGTTTCGAAGGTTTCGATGCCTTCAACTTCGAGTCCAATACTGGTAAGAATTTTGCCGACTTCCTCGGCGGGCAGGTCAATATCGATATATTGTTTTAACCAATTGTACGAAATATTCATAATGCACTTTTTTACAGAAAGAGCAAAAATATAGATTTTTTTTGAAAGGGGGGCGAAAGAATTTAAACGTAGGAAAACGGATAGCCTAACATGATTGCCTAACCATCCATAATAATTACCCTCCTACTTCCAAGCCTTCCTCTAGCGGCCATAACAAGCATCCCCCTAAATGGGTGATATATAATGCCATTCCTGTTGATGCACATCATTCTTAAGCCTACATTATAATCGACGGGGTTGCTATAAATTTATATAAGCAAATCTAACTTCAGAAAAATAACGTTTTGTCAATTCTCTACCTGAAGTTTTTTAAACTATCTAAATACCATATTATGAAAAAGTTCTATGACATTAGCCTTAAAACAAGGATGAATTTTACCATTATCTTACTACTTGTCGTTGTTATTTCTTCGTTGGGAGTTTATCTGTACAATGCTCAAAAAAAAATAACCATTCAGGAAGCTGACGAACGGATGTTCAGCCATCTGGATGATGTATGCTCCATTTTACAGACCCAGCTTGCCGAAAAACAAAAAAACTCGAACACAGCACTGGCCATGCTCCATAATTTATTTTATACAAACGGGTCCTTTTCTGAAAATAACTTTGTATCACAATCGCTCGAAATAATAAATCAACAAACCGATGAAATATTTGAGGTCAAAACGCCTCAACTTATGCATAATGGACGTCCGTTATACAATAACAACCAGATTGTTGATCAGTTAAAAAAACTTGGTGGCGAAGCAGCAACCGTATTTCAACGGGTTCCACAGGGATTTGTCAGAATATCCACAAACATAACCGATTCACTGGGGAACCGTGCCATTAATACGTTTATACCGCACTCCTCGCCGGTTGCAAAAGCCATTGAGCAGGGCAAAAACTACATAGGAAGGGCTTTTGTGGTTAATGATTGGTACGTTACCTCGTACGAGCCTATAATTATTAATAATCGCGTTAGAGGGATGCTTTTTGCCGGAGTAAAAGAAAAAGACAAAAAATTTCTAAAACAAATATTCGGAAACAAAAAATACTTCTCGTCAGGATATCCCTACTTGGTTGAAAACAATGGGTTATTGGTAATACACCCGAACATGGAGGGTTCCAATATTAAAGAACTGGCTTCATTTAAGCAATTAACTACATTTAAAGGTAAAGTCGGGAAAGCAAGATATTTATGGCCCGAAGACCAAACCGGATCTTGGAAATGGCAATATTTCAAATATTTTGCACCTTATCAGGCTTACGTATGCGTAACCGTTTACGAAAAAGACTTGTTTGCTGCAATTACAGAAATTAGAAACTCCATAATTATCAGCGTTCTTATTTCCATAATCCTCTTTTATTTAGGCATTTCCTTATTAATCAAACCCATTACCCGCACCATTGACAAAAGCGTTTTATTTGCCCACGAGCTGGCTCAGGGAAACCTTATGGCCAGCATTGACATTAACCAAAAGGACGAACTTGGCAAACTCGCTAATGCCCTCAGAACGATGTCATCGAAATTAAAAGAGATTGTAAACAGTATCCAATCGGGGGCGGGTAATATTGCCTCGGCAAGTATTCAATTAAGCTCCGGATCGCAGCAATTATCGCAGGGTGCTAATGAACAGGCTTCATCTACCGAAGAAGTGTCAACGTCAATGGAGGAAATGTTGTCGAATATTGAACAGAATACGGATAATGCAGTGAATACCCAAAACATAGCCCTTGCAATGAACGACAGTATTACCGAAAGTAGCCAGGCTGCCCAATCTGTAATTGTTGCCATGAACAGCATTGCCGAAAAAATTGACATTATCAACGACATTGCCTATCAAACCAACATTCTGGCACTAAATGCCGCAGTTGAAGCTGCCCGAGCTGGCGATTATGGTAAAGGTTTTGCAGTAGTAGCTGCCGAAGTCCGAAAACTCGCCGAACGAAGCCGGGTGGCTGCTGTTGAAATCAACGAACTGTCGCGTAAAGGCGTTGAGATTTCCCGAAATGCCGGTATAAAACTAGAAAATGCTATTCCCGATATTCAAAAGACAGCCCAATTGGTACAGGAAATTGCTACCAGTTCAATGGAACAAAGTTCTGGCGTCAGCCAGATTAACTCAGCAATACAGCAACTTAACCAGGCCACACAACAAAATGCGGCCATTTCTGAAGAACTGGCTACAAGTGCCGAAGAACTATCTTCTCAGGCCGAACAATTAAAGGATGCCGTTGCATTCTTCAAGCTTACTGAAAACTTTAAACGCGCAAACAAACAAACCTTAAAATCGGCCAGCGAAACTCTACACAACATCCCGATTATTGAAGAAATCCCCGAAATAACTAAAGACTCAGCCACCGGAGTTACCGTTAAATTATTAGAACCTGGGGAACTGATACCTGAATCGGATTACGAGAGGTACTAAAAGAAAAACCGGAAAGTTTGAAACTTTCCGGTTTTTTTACGCTTTCAACAACTATTTCAACCATTTATCCAGCCACTCAAAAAACTCGCGCTGCCAGAGAATACTATTTTGAGGTTTGGTAACCCAATGGCTTTCGTCGGGAAAAAACAAAAGCTTGCTTGGTATTCCTCTCAACTGGGCAACATTAAATGCCTGAAGGCTTTCAGTATAAGGGATACGAAAATCGTTGGCTCCGGTAATAATCATGATGGGAGTATCCCATTTATCAGCATACAAATGCGGCGAAAATTTAGAATAGCTTTTTGGTTTGGGATTCTCCCACGAAAAACCACCCAAATCATGACGAGTAAAGAAAAATTCCTCGGTTGATGCCGCTTCACTCTCGAGATTAAACATTCCGCAATGCGCGATAAATGCCTTAAAGCGTTTCTGATGGCAACCCGCCAGGTAATACACCGAAAAACCTCCATAGCTGGCACCTACAGCACCTAAACGGTTAGCATCAATAAACGGTTCGGTCTTTAAAGCATCGGTGGCACTCAAGTAATCTTGAATATTTTGTCCTCCATAATCGCCCGAAATCTGCTTGTTCCATTCGCTTCCAAATGTTGGCAACCCTCGACGGTTGGGCGCTATCACCACATACCCTTTGGCTGCCATCATCTGAAAATTCCAACGGAAGGAAAAAAACTGCGAAACAGCATCCTGCGGCCCGCCCTGGCAGTACAGCAATGCCGGGTATTTTTTGGAAGGATCAAAGTCGGGAGGAAAAATCAGCCACACCAGCATCTGCTTGCCGTCAGTCGTCTTAACCCACCGTTCTTCCACTTTGCCCATCTTTATATTATCATAAATATTTTTATTGGTAAACGTTAGTTGCGTTTGCGTTCCATTAACCGGGTCAATGCGAAATATTTCCGGCGACATCGACATCGACATTTGCGTTCCGACAAGTACATTGTTTTCAAATGCCAGCGACGTATAATCGTGCACACCGGTAGTTAGCTGACGAATCTGACTATTCTCGACTGTTACAGCATAAACCTGATATGTAGCTTTTATCCCGCTAATAAAATAAATCGTCTTACCATCTGCGCTCCAGTTAATATTGGTTGCATCCTGATCAAAATTTTCGGTAAGGTATTTACGAGTTTTGGTTGCAAAATCATAAACAAACAAGCGGCTTTTATCCGATTCGTATCCGGGAGTCTCCATGCTTTGGAAAGCAACCTTTTTTCCATCGGGCGAAAATACCGGGTTACGGTCGTAGCCCATCATTCCTTCGGAGATATTCTCGGTAGTCCCGTTATCAACATGATAGATATAGATATCGGAATTGGTACTCAGGGCAAAATCCTTTCCTTTGAGTTTTTTACAAGAATAAGCCAGAAGCTTACCGTCGGCGCTCCACGATATTTCAGCAATATCATAATAAGGAGGCAATGGAGAGTCAAATGGTTGGTCTTTCAAAATATCGATACCTGTAGCTACTTTACCGTCTTTATAATCGGCCACAAAAATATGACTATGGGTATAATTGCTCCAATGATCCCAATGACGGTACATCAGGTCGGTGGCTATACGTCCTTTTGCCAACGGCAGGTCCGGATATTTATCCTGTGTTGTGGAGTCGGTTTTAACATCCTGCAAATAAAACAATTTTGACCCATTGGCTGAGAATTCAAACCCGTTAACATCTCCTTTCACAGATGATATTTGCGCTTTCCCGGAACCGTCGGCATTCATTATCCATATTTGCGTGGTACTATCTTTGGCTGTCAGGAAGGCTATCTTTTCGCCAGAAATCCAACGCGGATTTTCGCACGATGGCATTTCGGAAGTTAAATTCCGGGCATCTCCCCCACTTGTCGACACTGAATAGATCCAAGTATGCTTTTTATTAGTCTTCACGTCATATCGCGAAATATTATAAATCACGGTTTTTCCATCGGGCGAAAGGTGTGCATCTGCCACACGTCCAAATTTCCAAAGAATTTCGGGGGTCAACTTTTTGCCAGCAATTTCTTTTTCGGTGAGAGCATTGCTAAAATCACCATCTGCACAAGCATTTTGATGACCTTTGGACTTACAACCACCCAATAAAACAAGGCCGCCCAATAAAATACTATAGAAAAGCTTCTTCATAATCAGTTAATTTTTTGAAGACAAATTTAACCAACGCACGGTTACTTACCTTACCTATAAACAATTCGTTTTAATGATTTTAGTCATAAAAAATCCCTTCCTGAAAACAGGAAGGGACCACAGAAGCAAGAATTGACAAGTTTCGAAAACCTATCAATATCAATTCAGTAATGTTCTAATTTGATGCCGACCCTGTCATGGCAGCAGTAATTTTTGTATTCAGTTCGGCCATAAGCTCGGGATTATCAGAAAGCAATTGTTTAACAGCATCGCGTCCCTGACCGAGTTTGGTATCGCCATAGCTGAACCACGAACCGCTCTTCTTGATAATTTCGTATTCCACCCCAAGATCAATAGTTTCTCCAATTTTCGAAATCCCCTGACCATAAATAATGTCAAACTCGGCAATACGGAAAGGTGGAGCAAGTTTATTTTTAACAATTTTAACCTTGGTACGGTTACCTTGAACTTCATCACCTTCCTTAATTTGGCTGAGACGACGAATGTCAACACGCACCGAAGCATAGAATTTCAGAGCATTACCACCAGTGGTTGTTTCGGGGTTACCGAACATCACGCCAATTTTATCGCGTAACTGGTTGATAAAAATACAACAGGTATTGGTTTTGCTGATGTTGGCTGTAAGCTTACGCAAAGCCTGAGACATCAGGCGGGCCTGTAAACCCATCCTCGAATCGCCCATTTCGCCTTCAATTTCGGCTTTGGGCGTTAAGGCTGCAACCGAGTCGATAACAATAATATCGATAGCTCCGGAACGAATCAGGGCATCGGTAATTTCGAGAGCTTGCTCACCATTATCGGGCTGCGAGATATAAAGATTTTCGACATCGATACCCAGTTTTTCGGCATAAATACGGTCGAAAGCATGTTCTGCATCCACAATAGCGGCAATACCTCCCAATTTCTGGGCTTCGGCAATAGCATGAATGGCCAGCGTGGTTTTACCCGACGACTCCGGACCAAAAATTTCGATAACCCTGCCTCGCGGATAACCGCCAATACCCAAGGCAGCATCAAGCGCTAACGACCCCGACGAAATACAAGGAACTTCAACAACAGCGCGGTCGCCCATCTTCAGAATGGTTCCCTTACCATAATCTTTGTCAATTTTATCGAGTGTAAGTTGAAGGGCTTTCAGTTTTTCTTTGTTAATTTCCTTTCTAACTTCCTTGGGGTCTTTTACTTCTTTGGCTTCTTTATCCATAAAATTATTCCTTATTTTTTGCCAAAGTTAAAAATTTGGCAGTTCGTTTACGTCATAAATAAGTCGATTGTTGAAAACTTTTACGCTTCCAAAATTTGCTTTGCATGTTCCTTTGTATTAACCTTTTCGATAACCTTTTCAACAATACCGTCTTCGGATATAATAAAGGTAGTGCGAATAATGCCTTCGTAGGTTTTACCGTACATTTTTTTCTCGCCCCAGGCTCCATAAGCTTTCAGCAACTGTTTGTCGGTATCAGCAATTAACCGGAAAGGAAGACTCTGTTTTTCGATGAAGCCTTTATGCGATTTGGCCGAATCGGCACTAACACCTACCACATCATAACCATACTTCAGCAAATCGCCATAACCATCGCGAAGGCTGCAAGCTTCGGCAGTACAGCCAGGGGTATTATCTTTGGGATAAAAATAAAGGATAAGTTTTTTTCCTTTATAATCGGTCAGACTGATCGGTTGTCCGTCTTGGTCGATTGCATTAAAATCGGGGGCTTTATCGCCGGGGTTCAATGTTGTCATCGTATTTCTTTTTTTAAAATTAAATTATTTTAGGAGTATGTATAACAAAGATGCTCAAATGTTAAACTTATTCCAACTCACGGAATAAACAAAATATGTTTTGGAAAGTTTATCTTTGAAACTGATTTTTTAATCTTTATTGATGACTATTCGCAACATACTTCTCATATTATTCCTTTGTCCTTTATCATTGGGTCTTTTTGCACAAAGCAGTCCCCAGGAGGAAGCTCGTCAGTTATTTGAAAACGGCGATTACGCCCAGGCATTGCCCAAATTTAAACGACTGCTCACCTTATTTCCAAAGGATGCCGGCTACCATTATTACACAGGCGTCTGCATGGTGCAAACCAACTACAATTTACTAAAATCTATTGAATACCTGACATTTGCCTCAAACAAAAACGTTCCTGTCAATTGCTATTTTTTTCTTGGCAAAGCATATCATTATCTTTACCGGTTCGACGACGCCATCCTCGCTTATCAACAGTTTAAACAGAAAGCTTCTCGTCAGGAAATCGAAAAACTCGAATGCAACCGACAAATTGAAATGGCCGAAAACGGAAAAAAACTTATCGCAAAGCAAGGTCTTTTCAATGTATATCAAACAGATAGCATAAAAAAGGAAGACTTGATTAATTTTTATAACAAAAAACTCAAAAACGGGACATTTCAGAAAAAACAGGTTAAAGAATTGCCCTTCTTAAAAGGACAGACAATATGGCGCTATATTTCATCAGGAGATAAAATCTTCGAAAGCGCCTTTGTTTCAAAAAACAACCGCGACCTGGTTGTCGTTGGCAAGGCTACGGGCAAAAATAAGCCGAAGCCCGAAAATTTGGGTTCTACAATAAATACAGCTTACGACGAAGACTATGCTTGGTTTAACAATGTAGACTCTACACTCTATTTCTCGTCGAAAGGGCACAATTCTATGGGCGGATACGATATTTTTAAATCGAAATATAACCCACACACAAAACGCTGGTCAGAGCCTGTTAACCTCGGTTTTCCTATCAATTCTCCTTATGACGACATACTTTTTGTTCCGTCCGAAGATTCTAACCAAGTATGTTTTGCCTCAAACCGGAACACAAATGATTCTAAACTTACGATTTACACTATCTCATATTTTTCCAATTATACCTATGCTGACATCGTACCAAACACCGACTTAGTTTCTATTTCCAACTTTAATACGCAACAACAAAGATCAATAAACCAGCCGATTATAAACAATAAGAAGGTTTTGGAAATCAAATCGGATAATAAATGGCTAATTAACAATATAAATGCAACAACTTATCCCGATAATCTTTCGAATAATACGGAATACAACCAGATTTTAACATCGGCCTTACGCTTTCAGGTACAAAGTGATTCATTCTTTCGCAAAGCCGATGATTTAAGACAAAAAGCATTGGTTCAAAATAATGAAACTGAGAAAAGTCGGTTAAAAAAAGAGGCTTATTCGTTAGAAATACGCTCAAAAGATGCTCAAAAAAATGCTGACGATAATTTCGCAAAAGCACAGGCGTTCGAATCCGGAATATCATCGGACAATAACGTAAAAGACAGCATTCCTGCAGTTACAGACGATTTAGCAAAAAAAGCTTTTGGAGCAACAACTAAAAACACCCGACAACAGGATAAAGAAAAAAATAATACCAGCAAAAAGTCAACACCAACGCCGTCCTCTTCAAAAATCATTTATGAATTTAAGGTAATGAACAGCTCTCCATATAAAACATTAAATGACATCCCGTTAAACCAAACGCTACCACAAGATATCATTTTCAGGGTACAAATGGGCGCCTTTTCAAAAACCATTGAACCCGACAGGTTTAATGGCATCATCCCAATTTATGGGGAAACTATTCCTAATAGCCTTGTTGTAAAATATTATGCTGGCCTTTTTAACCGCTTTTCCGATGCCGAGAAAGCCCTGAACAAAATCAGGGAATATGGTTTTAAAGACGCGTACATCGTGTCGTATTACAATGGAAAAAGTATTCCGTTAAGCCGGGCAAAAGAAATGCAGAAGGATTTAAAATAAAATAACATAAAAGTTCATTATTTCCAAACGATTCCTTATTTTTGTTTGATTGATGTTGGATTTGGAATTATTCGAATGTATAAAACCAACAGACAGCGTCTTCCCTACGTGTTTATTTTCTAACATAAAATAGTGAAACAGTGAGATCAAAAAAGGAACTTCCCGAAAAATATGATTTCGAACAAGAAATTAGTGGTGCGGGCAACGACAGCTTTCTCACACTTCATAACGACGACATCCACACCTTCGATTATGTCATTGAGACTTTGATTGACGTATGTGAGCACGACACCGTTCAGGCCGAGCAATGCGCTTATATTGTCCATTACAAAGGAAAATGTGATGTAAAGAAAGGAGCAATGGAAACGCTTCAGCCTCTGAAACTGAAATTAATAAATAAAGGTTTGATGGCCACCATCGAATAACCAATACGGTTTTCTATGCTCACTGTTGCAATTGCGTTATTGATATTACTCAGCATTCTTCTCTTAATCATCGAAATACTCATCCTTCCGGGAATTATGATTGCCGGAGTTGGAGGTTTCTTGCTTATGGCTCTGGCCATTTTTCTTACCTATAAAAACTATGGTTCTGCTGCAGGACACTATATCCTGCTCTCTTCTATCGCATTTTTTATTGTTGCATTCATCTATTCGTTACGTTCCAAAACATGGAACCGACTTGCGCTTCACAGCGAAATAAAAGGAAAAGTAAATATGCTGGAAGAAGATAAAATTGCCATTGGAGACAAAGGTGTCACTATTTCAAAATTAGCCCCCATGGGTAAGGTGAAGGTCAACAACACCATTGTAGAAGCTAAATCACTTGGTATTTACATTGCCGAAAATACCAAGGTAGAAGTGTTAAAAGTAAATGAGTCAAATATTATTGTAAAACCCTTAAATAACTAACTTAAAATGGGCGAATTAGGATTCTATTTCATTGGAGCCATTCTTATCATTGTTGCTCTTACATTTTTCCTGTACTTGGTACCAATTGGGCTGTGGTTCCAGGGAATACTTACCAACGTACGCATTTCCCTATTGCAACTAATGTTTATGCGTTGGCGGAAAGTACCACCTTCGGTTATCATGAATGCCATGATCAACTCCAAAAAAGCCGGATTAAATCTCAGTCCCGACCAACTCGAAGCCCACTACCTTGCCGGAGGGCATGTACAAAAAGTTGTCAATGCCTTAATTTCTGCCGACAAAGCAAACATACCTCTCGACTTTAAGGCGGCTACCGCCATCGACCTTGCCGGACGTGACGTATTTGACGCCGTCCAGATGTCCGTAAATCCTAAAGTAATCAACACCCCGCCGGTAGCAGCTGTTGCCAAAAACGGTATTCAACTCATAGCTAAAGCCAGGGTTACTGTTCGCACCAATATCAAACAATTAGTGGGAGGAGCCGGAGAAGATACCATACTTGCCCGTGTAGGTGAAGGTATAGTATCCGCCATTGGCTCTGTCGATTCACACAAAGAAGTTCTAGAACATCCCGATTTTATTTCAAAAAAAGTACTAGAAAAAGGTCTCGATTCCGGCACAGCCTTCGAAATTCTTTCCATTGACATCGCCGACATTGATGTTGGAAAAAATATTGGTGCAGAGCTTCAAATGGACCAAGCCAATGCTGACAAAAATATAGCACAGGCAAAAGCCGAGGAACGCAGGGCTATGGCAGTAGCCTCCGAACAGGAAATGAAGGCAAAAGCACAGGAAGCCCGAGCTAAAGTTATTGAAGCCGAAGCTGAAGTACCTCTTGCCATGGCCGAAGCTTTCCGTAACGGAAACCTCGGTATAATGGATTATTATCGAATGAAGAATATTGAGGCCGATACGGCAATGCGTGATTCTATCGCAAAACCAGGCACTTCCAAAGGCGATAAAGGGGATAAAAAATAAAACTTTAAAAAAGTAAGCATTTTTTTAGTTTATATTTTGCGAATCTCAATCGTTTTTATACTTTTGTCGAGCCGTTTCAAAAACGACAAAACTGGTAAAAAGCCTACCCTTCGTGAGATTTGAAAGAATTACACATGGAAGCTGAAAAGACCAGGAGAGATGGGTGAGTGGCTGAAACCAACAGTTTGCTAAACTGTCGTACTCGATTAGGGTACCGGGGGTTCGAATCCCCCTCTCTCCGCCAAAGAAATTAAAATTCGGGGTGTAGTACAGTTGGTAGTATGCTTGGTTTGGGACCAAGAGGTCGTCGGTTCGAGTCCGGCCACCCCGACAATTCGGAATTTATCCGAAACTAAATGCCTGCAAATTGTATGATTTGCAGGCATTTCCATTTTTTGCATATCAATATCAATTGAACAATTTCAGTGTAAATGAGAACTAAAAGGTGAACCAAATTAAAGTTTAATTTAGTTCACCTAAAACGATGCAAAAAGCATTAAATCAATACAATGCATCGTTTATTTTAGTCTTGTTTGAATAGGTTTGGAGGCCTTTTTCGGAATTTTTCCGGTGAACCAAATCAATTAAAAACAAAAACTCAAAAGCTGAATTGTCATGAGAACAAACAACACTTTCGGAGTGCAGTTTATTACTCGCACTAACAAAGCCAAAAATGGTTTACTTCCTGTTTATGCCCGTATTTCCGTTGACTGTCACCGGATAGAGATATCACTCAAACAATTGGTTGACCCCGATAACTGGAATAATGCAAAGGGGTCAGCCAAAGGTAAGAGTGCAGAAGTTCGGGCATTAAATACATTCTTGGAACAGGTTCGAAGTCGGTTAACCGAATGTTACCAGGAGCTGCTATTAAAGAAAAAACTTGTTACTGCAGAGGCAGTAAAAAACCTCTTTTGTGGTGTCGAAGAAAAGGAACACTCCCTGATGAGCTTGTTCGATTATCACAACCAGGAAATGAAAAACGTCCTGGAATGGGGAACCATGAAAAACTACTATACCACAAAAACCTATTTCCAGCTATACCTGAAGGAAGTTCTTCACACGTCAGATATTTATCTTTCACAGCTTAGTTATAAATTCATAGTAGGTTACCAGAAATTCATGAAAGAGCGCAAACCGCTTTTACCCAAAAAGCCATGCGGGCAAAATACGGTAATGAAACACATCGAGCGGCTCAGGAAGGTAGTTAACCTGGCTATCAAAAACGAGTGGTTGGACAGAGACCCTTTCATGAAATTTCAGCCTTCTTTCATCCGGAACGACAGGCAATTTTTAACAGCTGACGAATTAGCAGCCATTGAAGCAAGGAATTATTCCATTGTCAGGCTTCAACATGCGAAAGATATGTTTGTATTCAGTTGTTACACAGGCCTTGCTTATATCGATGCTTACAATCTAACACCTCAAAACCTGAGTCTTGGGATTGATGGCGGATATTGGATAACCACCTGCAGGAAAAAAACGGACCAGCCGGTAAGAATTCCCTTGCTTCCAAAAGCAATGGAAATCATTGAAAAATACAAAACCCATCCGTATGTAATTGCTAAAGGGAAATTGCTTCCAGTTTATTCCAATCAGAAGCTGAACGCATACCTGAAAGAAATAGCTGACTTGTGCGGAATTGTAAAGCCTTTAACTTTCCACATTGCACGCCACACCTTTGCCACTACAGTAACCCTTACCAATGGTGTTCCCATCGAGACGGTTTCCAAACTATTGGGTCATACCAGCATAAAAACAACTCAGATTTATGCCAAGGTTATCGAGAAGAAAGTAAGCGATGATATGAGAAATCTGAGAGATACTTTACAAAACAAACAAAGCAAAATTGATTCGAATGTCCGAGTTTCTTGACGGGTAACTGCTTAAAAAATCATTTATACCGGAATTGTTTCCATTTTTTTTGATGTGTTTTAGTTTCAAACAGTATTTTTTGTTACTTTTGAAATATGGCTATGGAATTAGCCTTTAACCGCCGTAAAAAGCTGATAATTCCTACTTTAAACTTTATTTGTATAATTTAAAGTAAATGTCAGCTGTTATGTTTCGATTAATCCTCATCATAGGAACGGGTAGTTTTATAGGCGGTGTTTCACGGTTTCTTACCTCCCGTTTTATCCAAAATCATCCTGCTTCAGCTTTCCCTTTTGGTACTTTTATCGTAAATGTTTTGGGTTGTTTTCTGATAGGCCTTTTTTATGGGCTTTCCGAAAGGGGTAATTTATTGAATGCCGAGTGGCGTATGTTTCTTACCGTCGGGTTCTGTGGCGGGTTTACCACCTTCTCTACATTTGCAAACGAAAATGTTGCCCTGCTCAAGGAAAGTGAATTTTTTTACTTTGCCCTATATGCCGGCCTGAGTTTATTTATTGGACTCCTGGCTACTTATCTTGGAAATCTCCTTACTAAAATACTGTAAACTCATGGAAACGAATAGCGAAGCTAAATTATTACGAATTTTTATCAGTTCCACTGACAAATTTAAACATACACCTCTTTACGAAGTAATTGTTTTTGCTGCAAAACGGTATGGACTTTCAGGGGCTACAGTACTTAGAGGTGTGATGGGATATGGGGCAAGTCATGTTATCAGTTCTATGAAATTTTGGGAATTTACTGAAAAGATGCCAATGGTAGTAGAAATCGTGGATGATGCTGAAAAGATTGAAAAATTTACTGAAACTATTCTGCCATATTTTGACAAAATCCGATATGGAGGGATGATTACCCTTGAAAAGGCCATTATTGTATTGCACAAACAAGGTACGAAAAAGAGTGTTTAACTAAATAAATAACTGATTATGAAAATCGAAGAAGTTTATGCCTTAGAGATTTTGGATTCAAGAGGCAACCCAACCGTTGAAGCAAACCTGACGTTGGAAGACGGTACAACAGCCCGTGCCATGGTACCGAGTGGTGCATCCACAGGTGAACGTGAAGCATGCGAATTACGTGACGGTGATAAAAAGCGTTATGGAGGCAAAGGTGTCCTAAAAGCCGTGGAAAACGTAAATAAAAAGATTGCCCCTGAAATCGTGGGCAAAAGTTTTGTCAGTCAGCGGGAGCTTGATTATTTAATGATTGCACTGGACGGGTCAGCCAACAAATCAAAATTAGGTGCTAATGCTATTCTGGCGGTGTCTATGGCTTATGCCAGGGCTGAAGCTGAAAGTGCAGGAATTCCATTGTATCAGTATTTGGGTGGCAGTAATGCCCATTTGTTGCCCGTACCTTGTATGAACATTATAAATGGAGGCAAACATGCCGATAACAATGTGGACTTTCAGGAATTCATGATTGCACCCCATAGTGCCGGTTCATTCACTGAAGCTATCCGCATGGGTATTGAAGTTTTTCATACATTGAAGGGAGTGTTAAAGGCCAAAGGTTACAGTACAGGTGTTGGCGATGAAGGAGGCTTTGCCCCCGATTTGAAATCGAATGACGAAGCTGTGGAAGTTATCCTGGAAGCCATTACCAAGGCCGGATATAAACCGGGCGGTGATGTTAGTATTTGCCTCGACCCGGCAGCCAGTGAACTATGGGAAGATGGAAAATACAAGATGTTTAAAAGTACCGGAAAATTCATGTCGAGTGAAGAACTGGTTAAGCTGTGGGAAAGCTGGGTGAACCAATATCCTATCGTTTTACTCGAAGACGGTTTGGCCGAAAACGATTGGAACGGTTGGAGAAATCTCACACAGACACTTGGGCAAAAAATAGAAATCGTAGGAGATGATTTGTTTTGTACCAACAAGGCAATATTAGCAGAAGGTATCGAAAAGGGTGTAGCTAATTCCATACTCATAAAACTGAACCAGATTGGAACGGTAACCGAAACACTCGAAACCATTGAACTTGCATACAAAAACAGTTACAACTGCTTTGTATCGCACCGTAGTGGTGAAACTCCCGATAGTTTTATTGCAGACCTTACAGTTGCAGTCAATGCAGGTCATTTAAAGACCGGAAGCGGTTGCCGTGGTGAACGCATTGAGAAGTTTAACCAATTGATGCGTATTGAACACCAGCTGGGTAAAAGCTCAAAATTTGCCGGTATTAAAGCTTTTAAAAATAAATAAGCTTTTAACCTGATGGAATATTTATTCTGTCAGGTTTGTGCCTTCGAAAAATGGAGAAATATCAACAAAAAATTTCATAATTTGTTGTTATCTATGGTGATGGAGTTCGCCTTTAACCGTCATAAATGACTGATGACTCCTGTTAATTAATGTATTAATATACAGTCATTTATGAATATTCCAGATAACAATTCTGTTCTATTACTGTATCCAGGCTTCATGCGAGGGCAATTTTCCATATTTTCCCTGGCATTAGGTATTCTTTTGGGCATAATCTCAGGTCTTATGACCTTTCTAATCACTTATAACGAGTATATCCGCCACTATCCAACAAAGAAAGAACCTCTGAAAATGGCTTTGAAAGCCGCATTGGTCGCATTGTGCTTTTTCTTCGCACTATCAGTATTAATCGGCTTATTTCTAATGATATATGGAATATGAATGAGATTAAAGATATTATCAATGAAATATCCGGCATAAACCGGGCCATTGGCGCACCCGACCTGACAAAGCCCGTATCGGGCCTTTTGAACAGCAATGATAAAACCATTTATGTTGCTGTGTTGGGACAATTCAAATCGGGTAAAAGCTCGCTGGTGAATAGCATTATTGGTGAAAATCTTTTACCTGTTGGAGTTGTGCCGGTTACGGCCATTGTAACCCGCCTTCGTTTTGGTGTTCAACCTAAACTGATTATTCAATATTTAGATGGAAAAGAAACAAGCACAACCATAGATGAACTCCCTCAATATGTAACCGAAAAGCTGAATCCCGAAAATGTAAAGCAGGTTGCCCAGGCTATTGTGGAGCATCCTGCTTTGGAACCATTCAAAAATATAAGCCTGGTGGATACGCCCGGATTAGGCAGCCTTTACCGGCATAACAGCGAAACTACACAGCAATGGTTGCCATTTACCGGTGTTGCCATCATAAGTGTAAGTGCCGAACGTCCGTTGTCGGAAGAGGATATTAACCTGGTAAAAGGCATTGCACAATATTGTCCGGAAATAACATTGGTAATTACCAAAACGGATTTGTTTAAAAACGAAGAACTCACCGAGATACGTTCCTATATCACCAGCTCGTTGAAGAATGCCATAAACAGGGATATTCCTGTTTTTGATTATTCAGTTTATCAAAATTCAGGAGAATGCCGGAAAACGCTGATTGAAAAATTGATATTGCCATTACATAAAAATGCAGCCAGCAAGCTCAGTGAAATAGCTCACCACAAAACAAATACCATCATCGGGCAAAGCCTTGCTTATACCGAACTGGCCTTACAGTCCGCCATGAAGCGTGAAGCTGAAAAAGATTCTGTAAACAAGCTGCTGCAGGAAATCAGGAACAATCGCCATCATCACGAACGTGAAATGCTGCTTTCCGGTTCTTCGTTTAAAGGTGAGGTGCGCGACAAACTCGAAAAAATCATTCTGCCTTTTCGGTCTTCAATTAATGAAAAGCTCAATAAACAATTCACTGGCGATTTTAAAAACTGGAAAGGTTCATTATACCAGGTCTCCCGGAAGTATGAAAAATGGCTGAACCAACAAATTGGGAATGAAGTCAAACAAATCGACAACACATGTTTCGACCAGGTGAACCAGATTGTGAGGGAAACCGCCGGTTATTACCAGTATTCAGCACTTCAATTCAGGCAGCGCTTGGACGAAAAATTATTTCAGGCGTTTGGGGTTCATATTCCCGAAGCTTACTGGCAAATAGATTTTACCGGCATAGATAAACCGGATATTACCATTTACAGGGCTTTTGATTCACATCTTGATACACTATTATTCTTTTTGCCTATGAAATGGTTTCACTCTCTGTTTTTCCTGCATTTTTCAAAACAAATCCCTTACGAGACCGATAAAAACCTGCATCGCTACATATCGGAATTAAATGGAAAAATTAATAAAACCATCGATACCATTCACAGGCAGGCTCTGCAATACATCAGTAACGAAATCATGACAGTCGAAAACATATTGCAGCAGGCCACCAGCGACTACGCAATATTAAAGGATTACATGGAACGGTTGAAGAAAATTAAAACTCAAGTTTATGCATATGATAGATAATATCTGGTTGATAGCTGCCCTCTGGATGGGAATGGCGCTCGTTGCAAGCCTGATTTCCATTCGCATAGGCATTTCGGTTGCTTTAATTGAAATTTTGGTAGGTGTGGTAGCCGGAAATTTTCTTGGAATCCATCAAACTACCCAATGGATTGACTTTCTGGCGATGCTCGGAAGCGGTGTTTTAACTTTTCTGGCAGGGGCTGAAATAGACCCGGCATCGCTGAAGGCGAATTTTAAAGCAAGCATGGTTATAGGTGTGATTTCATTTGCCATTCCTTTTGTGAGTGTTTGGATGATTGCACAATTTGTTCTCGGATGGGGTTTACACCAGGCACAGATTGCAGGAATAGCACTTTCTACCACGTCAGTGGCAGTGGTCTATGCGGTAATGATTGAGAAAAAGCTCAGCGATACTTCCATGGGCAAGATGATTCTGGCAGCTTGTTTCATTACTGACTTTGGAACTGTACTTGCCCTGGGTGTCTTATTTGCCAACTTTAACCTGTGGATGGTGGTCTTTGTGGTAATAATGTGCGTGTTGCTTTGGTTTATGCCAAAATGGACAAAATACCTGATAGGTCATTTGGGAGCCAATAAAGTAAGCCAGCCCGAGGTAAAATTTATCCTGTTGGTATTGTTTTTCCTGGGTGGACTAGCTACTACTGCTAAAAGCGAAGCGGTACTGCCTGCTTACCTCATCGGTCTTGTGGTGGCAGGCGTATTCGTTCGCGACAAAACGTTAGTCGACCGTATGCGCACCATTGCCTTTACCATTTTTACCCCGTTTTATTTCATGAAAGCCGGGTTGTATGTTTCATTGCCTGTAATCTGGGTTTCGCTGGGTATTATCATTTTATTCCTGGTTATAAAAATAGTAACTAAGATTATCGGTGTATATCCTTTCGCGAGGGTATTTCAAATGCGAAAAAAGGAATCTTCTTATACTACGCTGCTAATGGCAACCGGTTTAACATTCGGTACCATATCGGCTTTGTTCGGGCTGAATAATCATATCATCGACCAAAAACAATATACTATCCTGGTTACCGTGGTTATCCTCAGCGCCATTATCCCTACGCTCATTGCTCAAAAATTCTTTCAGCCTGAAATACATACAATGATTGCTTGGGGAAGGCTCCGGAGAATGACAGAAAACGGCAATAAAAAAAATAAAACTAAAAGGAGGACAAAATGATGTACCAAAACATTCTTGTTGCTTATGATGGTTCCGAGGGAGCCAAAAAAGCATTAAACAACTCGCTGGTATTGGCAAAGGCCTTAAAAGCAAAATTAATTGCTTTGTGGGTTGGAGGTTTCAGACCATATTACCATGAAACCGTAGCTGAAATTGATGAAGAGAACAAGGCCATTGATACTTTTTCGGCTAAACTGAAACGGGAAATTAAATGCAAATCGCAGGAGGAAGGCTATGAAATAGAGTATGCCCATTTGCAGGGCAATCCTGCTAAACTGATTGTTGAATTTGCAGAAAAAAATAAAATGGATTTAATAGTAATGGGCTGTGGCGGGCATTCCGGCCTGTGGGGAAACGACCTTGGTCATGTAACTGATAAAGTAAGTGAGAATGCCAAATGCAATGTATTGATTGCAAGAAAATAAAGCTGATGGAGATTGAAAGAAAATACTTGGTAGATAAAGAATTATGGCTAAAAGCAAATAAACCTGCAGGGGAATATATCATTCAGGGATATTTGACAACCGACATCGATAAGACCATAAGAATCCGTGTAACCGGGTCCGGTGGCTACATGACAATTAAAGGGAAAACAGTCAATATCTCTAGGGAAGAATACGAGTTCCCTGTTCCTTTCGAGATGGCAACCGAGCTGATACAAAAATTTTCTGAAGGCATTATTGAAAAGGTGCGCTATAAGGTTCCTTACAAAGGGAAAACCTGGGAGGTTGACGAATTTTCGGGGGACAATACGGGGCTGCTTATTGCTGAGGTTGAATTAACAGAAGAACATGAAAACATTGAGTTACCTGAATGGATTGGCAAAGAGGTTTCTGATGACGCACGGTATTATAATGCCTGTTTAGTCAAACACCCGTTCGCCGCATGGTGAAGAAATTGGAACAATTTTAAAAATTACTGTTAAAAATGATTACGATAGATATTCCGGGAAATAAGAAAATCGAGGCCGAACACCTGGTACTCGATTATAATGGAACGCTGGCCATTGATGGAACATTAATTCAGGGAGTAAGGGAAATCCTGAACTCGCTGGCCGAAGACCTGAAAATTCATATCGTTACGGCTAACACATTTGGTAAAACAACCGAAAACCTTGTCGATATCGACTGTAATCTGGTTATTATCAATAACGATTACCAACAGTTACAAAAGGTAAAATACATCAGCGACCTGGGCGAAAACGCCGTAATTGCCATAGGAAATGGTCTGAATGATGCGCTGATGCTAAAGAATGCTGCTTTGGGAATTGTGGTTATTCAAAAGGAAGGCGCGTCAGTTAAAAGCCTCGAAAATGCTGACATTGTGTGCACCAATATTTTGGATGCCCTGGAATTATTAAAAAACCCGCTACGGATGGTAGCAACTTTACGAAATTAAACACTGTTATATGATAAAAAAGCTATTTCTGGTTATCCTCTTGTTTCCAACACTTAACCTTTGGTCTCAAAATCCGGATATCGACATTTTAAAGAATATTAATTTAAACAGGGATAAACATCTCGACAATACATTCAGGGCATTTACCAATTCAGCCGGTCCGATAGCCTACGGAGTGCCTATCCTGCTAATTGGTATAAGTTTGGCGCGAAAGGACTCGCTTACATTTCAAAAATCATTGTACATAGGGGCTTCGGTTGTATCATCTGCAATAGTGTCAAATATTCTGAAATATGCAGTTAACCGGCCAAGGCCGTTTGTCACATATCCTTTTTTGGAGAAGGTAACCAGTGGAGGAAGTCCCTCTTTCCCATCAGGTCATACCGCCGATGCATTTTCAATTGCAACTTCGTTGAGTATTGCTTATCCCAAATGGTATATAATTATTCCTGCTTATGGCTGGGCTGGGGTTGTTGCCTATTCCCGAATGGATTTGGGAGTCCATTATCCAAGCGATGTTTTGGCCGGTGCAATTATTGGAGCCGGTTCTGCATATCTGTGTTACAAAGGCCAGCAATGGCTTGCTAAAAAAAGAAAAAAATGATAGAATACCTGAATTCACTTGACACTAAATTGTTTCTCTTCCTCAACGGGTTGCACAATGCTTTCTTCGACCCCATTATGTATTGGTTTAGCGATAAACTGATTTGGGTTCCCATGTACGTAATCATAGCTTTCTTTATCATTTGGAAGTACAAAATGCGTGGCGTAATAATACTTTTAATTACAGGCCTTGTGATAGCCTTATGCGACCAAACAGCGTCGCATCTCATCAAGAACCTCACACACCGGTTGCGACCTTCGCACGAACCTGCTTTGGCTGGTTTGATACATTTAAGCAAGGCAGGGCCAGGTGGATTATATGGCTTTGTTTCGTCGCATGCCGCTAATGCTTTTGGGGTAGCAACATTCCTATTTTTTGTACTTGATAGCAGGTTCCGGTTACTGAAATACTGGCTGTTTGTATGGGCTGCGTTAGTGTCATACAGCCGTATTTACAACGGGGTACACTATCCAGGTGATGTAATTGTGGCTGCATTGTTAAGCTCACTCATTGGGTGGGGAATGGCAAGACTTTATCAATATATCGAATATAAACGCGCAATAAAATATGATAAAATCGATTAGAATCGACACGGCCACAAAATTTGTGGTATTACTGGGTCTCATCAGTCTCTTTTCCGACATGACTTACGAGGCAGCCCGCAGCATCAATGGTTCGTTCCTGCAGCTTTTGGGAACAAACGGGGCAACCGTAGGATTGGTAGCTGGTATCGGTGAATTGTTCGGGTACGGGTTGAGGTTCGTTTCCGGTTACCTGGCAGACAAAACTAAAAAGTATTGGTTGATATTAATTGCAGGATATTTGCTGAATCTGTTCTCCGTTCCATTGTTAGCTCTGGCCGGTTACTGGCAGCTTGCTGTAGTGTTAATGATTACCGAACGCATTGGAAAAGCAATACGCACACCTGCACGGGATGCGCTTCTCTCTTTTGGTACACAAAAAATGGGACGTGGCTGGGGGTATGGCTTGCACGAAGCAATGGACCAGATTGGGGCAACCGTAGGCCCTTTGTTAGTAAGTGCCGTCCTTTTTTATAAACACCAGGATTACCGTATGGCATTCGGCATACTTGTTATCCCTGCCATCATTGCTTTCAGCATATTGTTAATTTGCAAATACCTGTATCCGAAACCGGAGAATCTCGAATTTAAAACAACATCCATTGTGTCGCAGGGCTTTCCTAAAAAATACTGGATTTATATTCTGGCTGTTGTTTTCATCGCTGCCGGTTATGTCGATTTTCCATTGATTGCCTTTCATTTCAAGGCTAAAGCGCTGATGAACGATTCAGCCATTCCCATATTTTATGCCGTTGCAATGGCAACGGATGCAATAGCAGCCCTGATTTTCGGAAAGATGTTCGACAAAATGGGAATTAAAACGCTCCTGCTGGCCATACTGCTTTCTTCTTTCTTCGCTCCCATGGTTTTCATGGGTGGCTTCAATTGGGCGCTGGCAGGCATGGTACTTTGGGGTATCGGCATGGGCGCCCAGGAATCCATTCTTAAAGCTGAAATAGCCGAAATGATACCATCCGAAAGGCGTGGAACCGCATTCGGTTCTTTCAACGCCGCTTATGGCTTGTTCTGGTTTGCAGGAAGCGCACTCATGGGATACTTATATGATTTCTCAATTAAGGGATTGATAATATTTTCCGTCGCAACGCAATTAGTTGCAGCCTTTGTAATTTATTATCTCATCCGGCAACAAACGAAAAGAGTTCAATAACCTGATAAACGAAAGTTAACGATGTGGTGGATTTATGCTTTACTATCAGCCGTTTTTGCGGCGCTTACAGCTATCCTGGCTAAGGTTGGCATCAAAGGGATTAACTCCGATTTGGCTACTGCCATACGGACAATTTTTATCTTACTCATAGCCTGGGGCATTGTCCTTTTCAGGAAAGAACTAAGCGGAATAAACGGTTTCTCAAAAAATAACTGGCTGTTTCTTGGTTTATCGGGAGTTGCTACGGGCTTGTCGTGGATATTTTATTTTAAAGCCTTGCAATTAGGTAAGGTATCGCAGGTCGCGCCCATCGACAAGCTAAGTGTTGCAATAGCCCTGATACTGTCTGTTGTGCTATTACACGAAGCAATTACCTGGAAAATCATCTTAGGAACTTGCCTTATTATAGGGGGCTCCATCATAATTATATTCTAAACAACTTCAGGAGGCACTTTGCAATGACTTTCCAAAGCATATCGTTTAAAGATATAAATGAGAAGGAAGTTTTAGAGACGGCCGTCCCTGCCTTTTTCCCCGATTTAAACCTCGACCAGATAACAAACTCCATTGTCTCCGGCAAAGACGAATATAATCTAAAACCGTTTTTCTATACTTCCCTGAACAATACCGGTTCAATCAGCTATCGCCAGGAAATATTTAAAGACCTTGAAAATCCTGCCCTGTTTAAGCATATAAACTCATTCGCTGAAAACATGCGAACCGTGCGTCAACAGCTTGTTCAAACAGACAAGCTTTATTATAAATACCACAGGGAACGGTTGTTTTTGAATATAATAATACTATACTGCGAAGCCCTTAATTCACTGGCAAACCATTTATCCTTGGTCAATTTAACATCGCAGGGCTTTTTATCCTTTCGTGAATATCTTACGGGTTATGTACAATCTGTCCCATTTACTTCATTACTTGCCGAAGTACGAAATATCATCGCCGGTCTGTCACCAATAAAATATAACATCCACATCAAAGGGCTCCATGTTCAGGTTCGCGACTATGAGTCGGAATCGGATTATAGTGCGGAAGTTGAAGAAACATTCTCAAAGTTTAAAATGGGAGCAGTAAAAGACTACAGTTCCGGATTCTCGCACCCGCTGGATATGAACTTTGTGGAAGCAAAAATACTGGATGGCGTTGCCAGTTTGCATCCTGGTATCTTTTTGCACCTTGACACTTTTTGTACGGAAAACCACAATTTTCAGGACGAAACAATAACCGTTTTTGACCGCGAAATACAGTTTTACATAGCATACCTGGATTATATCGCACCGCTCAGAAATGCAGGACTGAAATTCTGTTATCCCGGAGTTTCCGGCAGTAAAGAAATTTACGATTACGAAGGGTTCGACCTGGCTCTGGCATGGAAGCTTCACCATGAGAAATCATCCGTTGTTACCAACGATTTTTTTCTCAATGGCAAGGAACGCATAATGGTGGTATCGGGTCCGAACCAGGGCGGCAAAACCACCTTTGCCCGCACCTTCGGGCAATTGCATTTTTTGGCTGGTATCGGTTGTCCCGTTCCGGGAAGGGAAGCGCATCTTTTTCTTTACAACCGGCTCTTTACACATTTCGAAAAAGAAGAAGATATACAGAATCTCCGCAGCAAACTCGAAGACGACCTGGTACGCATTTACGAAATTCTCTCGCAAGCCAGGCCTGACAGTATCATTATTCTGAACGAAATTCTTACCTCCACCACATTACAGGACGGTATTTTTCTGAGCAAAAACATCATGGAAAGAATAGTTCAACTGGATTCATTGTGTGTATGGGTCACATTCATTGACGAACTGGCTTCCTATTGCGAAAAAACCGTGAGCATGGTCGGAACGGTTATTCCGGAGAACCCTGCCTTACGCACATTCAAGATAGAACGAAAACCTGCCGACGGGCTTGCTTACGCTTTGTCCGTAGCTGAGAAATAACGGCTTACATATAATCTTTTAAAGGAACGTATTAAATGAAAGTGTTTCTCATGTTTGAGAGTGATGATTTCGCCGTCCGGAAAAAATTTCCGCCGAATGGTGCTGCATTAAAGCAGGACCTGGAATTAAACACGCTTTGTAATACAATGGCATCTGGTGATGAATTTGTGTTTAAAATGGCAATGGATGCGATTTTGGCCAGTTTGAGTAATGATGAGAAAACTATTTTATATCGCCAGGATATTCTTAAAGACAGTTTGGAAAACTTCGCTGTTGTCAGGGATATATACAAAATTGCAGTGGAAGCCCTTGAAAGCAGGAACAGGCATTGGTGGTTTCTTTCAACATCACCGACTTCAGTACTTTATAGTTCATTGTCTTCAATGAAAGAGTTGATGGGTTTTCTAAAGCAACTGAAGATGATAGCCGATGAAAATACAACCAGGTTCAGGTCGGAAGGCTTTACCAGGTTTTTCGCGATGCTTAAAAAAGAACTCGATGATGAATACTTTGCAAAAGTAGTACATCAGCTGTGGGAACTGGAATTCCATAATGGAGTTCTAATCAGCGCAGAACTGGGAAATGGCAATAAAGGCAGCCATTACACGCTTCGTAAACAAGTAACTGAAAAACTGGGTTGGATGCAACGGCTCTTAAACAAAAAGCCACAAGGTTACTCCTTTGTTATCAGTTCCCGTGATGAAAGTAGCATAAGGGCTTTGTCCGAACTAAAAAGCGAAGGGATTAACCATGTTGCCAATGCACTTGCTCAATCCATGGAACATATTCTCAGCTTCTTTAATATGCTGCGAACTGAGATAGCGTTTTATGTGGGCTGCTTGAATTTATATAACCGGCTTACCCAAATGGGAGAACCGGTTTCCTTCCCGTTCCCTTCAAATCCTGATAAGCGTTTACACGCTTTTGAAGGATTATACGATGTCTGCCTGGCATTAACCATGCAGCAAAAAATTGTAGGCAACAACCTGGCTGCCGATAGCAAAAATCTCGTCATTATTACGGGAGCTAACAAGGGTGGTAAATCCACATTTTTGCGAAGCATTGGTTTATCACAACTAATGATGCAATGCGGTATGTTCGTTCCGGCTGATTCTTTCAGGGCAAATATATGCGAGGCGTTGTTCACACACTTCAAACGGGAAGAAGATTCTGCAATGAACAGCGGAAAACTCGATGAGGAACTTAGCAGGATGAGCGACATTGCAGACACTATCACATCAAATTCCATGATACTTTTTAACGAATCGTTTGCTGCAACAAACGAAAGAGAAGGTTCTGAAATTGGAAGACAGATAGTGAATGCTTTATTGGAAAAACGTATCAAAGTTTTCTTCGTTACCCATTTATATGATTTTGCACATAGTTATTACAACAAAAAGATGGAAAACGCCACGTTTTTGCTTGCCGAAAGGCAGACCGACGGAACACGGACTTTTAAGCTGATGGAGGGAGAACCCTTACAAACCAGCTTTGGTAAGGATTTGTATAATAAAATATTTGTCAGGCCTGATGCAAATACATGAAATTACTTGAATATTCAGATATTTAACAACTTAAAATCAAAAATTATGAGCTTAAAGAAACAGTATTTAAAAACAAAAACAGTTTGTAAAGTCACATTCACAGTTCCTTCAGCAGTTGCCGGAGTTGCTAAACAGGTTAACCTGGTGGGTGAATTCAATAACTGGGATACGCAGAGCCTCCCGATGAAAAAGCTTAAAAATGGTGATTTTTCGGTTTCCCTGGAACTGGAAAGATTAAAAGAATACCAGTTCAAATACCTCATCGATGGCAAAGAATGGCAGAATGACCTGGAAGCTGATAAGTTCGCGCAAAATGAGTTTCAGGGCGAGAATTCGGTGGTTGTGGTTTAAAAACACAAGCTCAATGCAAGTGGTTTTACTTTTTATTGGTGTTTTCTTTTTTACTATGGTTGAATGTTTTAATAGCAGAAATCAATAAGATTGCACCAAGTAAAAACACTAATATATTTGATGGTATAATCCCAATTAATCGGCCTCCTATGGCCGAACCAATAATGGAACCTATTGCCATCCACAAAAGAAACTGCTTTTCACGTTTAAAGAGTTCGATGGCTCCGCTCTGTGTATATCTGAAAAAGGCTACAAGCATGGTGGGCAAACTGATACAAAGGGAAAGGCTGCCAGCAAGTTTAATATCGGCACCAAAAAGTAATACCAAGGTTGGAATAATCAGCTCGCCTCCTGCCACGCCTAAAACAGCTGCTACTAAACCGATTATTAATCCGGCAAACGTACCTGCAATAAACTTAATTGTTTCGTTGTGAAACAACGGGTTGTGATGTCCATCCATTAACCCATGTCCGAAAATCATCCCGAAAGCCAAAGCAATTAAAAGAAACATAATCAAACGGTCAAGTACCACTGTTCTCATTTTGGTTGCGTAGTGCGCACCAATCCAGGCACCAATAAGACTGCCTGTAAGAATATTAAGAATGATTGTCCAACTCGAAAAAACGTCGAACCACGGTATTGACTGACTGCGGAATGGAAGTGAAAATGATACAACAATCAGGCTTATGATTTTATTTATAATCACAGCATCAAGGCTGGCAAAACTAAAGAATCCGACCAAAAGCGGTAACCTGAATTCTGCGCCTCCCAATCCGATTAATCCGCCAAGTGTACCAATGCCAATGCCCGAAAGCCCGCTGAAAATATTTCTTTTGTTTGCTCTAATCATCAGTCTATTTCTCGTAGGGTAGTTTGAATCCATAAGTTTTGAAAATTGTACGAGCCGCAAACGAAGCAACAAATTCGACAAATGAATAGGCTTCCTTATTGTTCTTTGCTCCTTTTAAAATAACATAAGCTTGTTCGAGTGGAGAATGGGATTTATCATCAATCACGGTATATTTTCCTTTGTCTTTCATAACTGGTGAACAGGCTAAAGATAATGCAAGAATTCCAATTTCGGCATTTCCGGTTTGTACAAACTGTGCAGCCTGCGAAATGTTTTCGCCAAAAACGAGCTTGTTTTTTACTTTATTATAGATGTTATAATATTTCATACTTTCCTCTGCCCGTTTGCCATAAGGGGCATGGTCGGGATTGGCGATTGCTATTTTTGAAACTTTGGTATCCAACAATGAATTGATGCCTTTAGAAACATCTATTTGGTTGCTCCAAACAACGATATACCCGATAGCATAAAGTTTTGGGTCGGTAGCCGTTAATCCCTGCTCTTTGAGTTTTTGAGGGTACATGATGTCAGCTGAGAAGAATATATCGAAAGGTGCGCCGTTTGAAATCTGCTGAAATGCTGTACCAGATGAACCATAATTGACTTTAATTTCAGTTTTGGGATGGGTTTGTTTATAGGCTTTTACCACTTCGTCCATTGCATAACGCAAATCGGCTGCGGCTGTAATTGTCAAAGTCTGTGCGTTTAAAAGATTGGTTAATAATAACATTGTCAGAATCAACCCGAATTTCGCACCATTTACCCTCATACCTGTCATATTTTAAGGTTATTATTTATAATCCCCGAAAACCAACAATTATACCAAAAACATATCAATCTTTAAATGAGCATTTAGAGAAAAATATAAGTTAGGAAATCTTACATTTTTGTCAGATAGTACAATGAAACTTACAATTTGGTAGGGACTTATCAACGAAACGGATTCTATAAGTTCAATCAAAAACAGGTAAGCATACTCCCGTAATATCAAACACATCCCCAAATTCCGTACTCATTGATTCGATAAAACAATTGACTTTTTGGAGGGTATTGTCCGGTCGGACAATCCGAAAACTTATCCAATGAGGTTTTGCTCCATGGAGCATATTTTCAATTTCGCTTAAAAATGGTAATAAATCATTGCCGTGAACGAGCTCAAGAAAGGTCCTGAAATTATAATCCGAATCCTTGTCAATACCTGCCATTTGGCAAAAATTCTCCGAAAATAGCAAACGGTCCTCAACCGAATACCAAATCCATGTGCCAAAGGTTAAATCTCCTTTAGCGAATGGAATAGTAGGATTATTCCTTGTTTTAGTGTTAAGTGTATCGAACATTAATTTCTTGGATAAACATAGGGTTTATAAAGCAATCAAATAGATATTGACTTTTGTTTTAGGTAAAATTCTACAATTTGTTCCATGTCTTTAATATCAAAAGGTTTGGACAAATAAGAGTCAAAACCTGCTACCTCACATCTCTCTTTTAATTCATTGGGATTTGTTGCTGAAATAGCTATGATGGGTACGGAGTAATTTTCACTTCTGAATTGTGAAATCAGCTCCCAACCACTGCAATCTGGCAACTTTATATCAAGAAACACCATGGCTAATTCTTCTGAATATTTTTTAAATAAAAACAGAGCTTCTTTACCGCATTTGGCTTCAATAATACTGGTACATCCGTCACTTAAAATTTCAACTATAAGCAACCGGCTTGCCTCATCATCATCGATGATTAAAAGTTTTTGTTTTGCCTGGTTAACTTCTTTATTACTCACGATATTTAATGCTTTTATTATCAAAAACAAATGTAAAAAAAATCTATAAATTACAACGTATCCGTTGTAGGAAATCTCTCTTTATTACATTTCCTTCGTACTGCTTGTGTATAATACAAAATGCAGAAAGAAGAACTTTTAAAACAGTTAGGAGCTCATATCAGAAAGCTTAGAGAAGAAAGAAACCTTTCTCAAAGCGACTTAGCCGCTTCTATTGGTAAAGACCAACAGTCCATTCAACGATTGGAAGCAGGTAAGATAAATCCAACTTTTTATTATCTCCATCAGATTGCCGAAGGCCTGTCTGTGAACGTGAATGAGTTGACAAATTTCGTTATAGAAGATAAATAGCAGTTCAACAAAGTGTTTGTACCAGGGTATGACTTTATCCTTTAATGCAACAGTTGGTTTTGTATGATATAACAAACAGCTCCGGCTATATATCCTGCTAAGGCAAGTAAAGAAATCCGTTTCAGGTACCAAAAGAATTCTATTTTTTCCATACCCATAGCTGCAACTCCGGCTGCTGAACCAATAATCAATGCGCTTCCGCCTGTACCTGTGCAATAAGCAAGAAATTCCCAGAAGAAATGGTCAGTTGGGTACTGTGCTAAACTATACATTCCCTGCGTTGCAGCAACCAACGGTACATTATCGACAATAGACGAAAGCAATCCGATTGACATTACAATAATCGTATCGTTTGCAATTGTTTTCGTCAGCCAGTTTGCAAAGTTGGTCAGTAACCCTGTCGATTGTAAAGCCGAAACACAGATGAGTATACCGAGGAAAAACAGGATACTTGAGGTATCAATCTTGCGTAGTGCATGGGTCACAGAATAAAAGTTTTTACTTTCGTGGTCTTTGCCGCCATGCATAAGTTCCGTAACTATCCATAAAACGCTTAAACCAAATAAAACACCCATAAACGGCGGCAAATGAGTAATGGTTTTAAAAACAGGTACAAAAAGTAATGCCCCAATTCCCACGGCAAAAACTGTATTTCTTTCAATAGCAGATGCAACCGGTTGAGACGATTTAATTTTCTCTTCCGGAGGCTTTACATTGCCCTTCATCTTAAACGAAAGATACACTAAGGGTACAACCAGGCAAACAATACTGGGCAATATGAGCTCTGCGATAATATTCCCGGCTGTGATTTGCCCGCCAATCCAAAGCATAGTAGTTGTAACATCACCTAATGGAGACCATGCCCCACCCGCATTTGCAGCTATAATAACTATACCGGCAAAAAACAACCGGTCTTTCCGGTCCGAAAGTAACTTTCGCAACAGCGAAATAATCACAATGGTAGTGGTAAGATTATCCAAAACTGCCGATAAGAAAAAGGTAGTGAATGATATTATCCACAACAGTTTAAGTTTACGGGTGGTACTGATTTTCTGGGTTAAAATTTCAAAGCCGTCATGAATATCTATTAATTCCACTATTACCATGGCGCCCATTAAAAAGAATACGATACCCGATATTTCGCTCAGGTGTTCCATCAATTGGTGCATGGCGCTGGCAGTATCAGCACTCGAAAGTACATAAACAGCCCAGCACAAAACCCCAATCAGCAAAGCCGTTGCCGCCTTGTTAATCTTAATGGAATGTTCGGTAGCAATGGCTATATATCCCGCAACAAAAATGATTAAGATAACTGTTCCCATAATATAAATTTATCGGCCTCAAATTGGCCACGTTAGTTACTACTTAACAAAGCTAATAAAGAATTACTTTATCCGTCATTTTAACATTAACACATAGATTGGATTTAGTTCATTATGTACACAATCTAATTCTAAATAAACACACATAAAATGCAGACTATAGTCCGTGGCGTGTAAAAATTCCATTGCTCAATTTTGTGAGTACTAAAGTCTGAACATGCTGGAAGCAATTTTTGGAGATGTACTGAAAGAGTTAAGGACAGCTAGGAAAATCTCGCAGGAAAAACTTGCTGAGTATTGCGAGCTGGATAGAACTTACATTTCTCTTCTCGAAAGAGGTTTACGGCAACCAACGCTTATAACGCTTTTTAAGATTTCTAAAGCTCTGGATATAGCCCCAAGCGAATTAATTAAAAAGGTTGAAGTGAAAATTAAACCAGTGCTTAAATAAAAGATTTGTCCGATTTTAAAATCGATTCACTTTAGCACTAAACCATATAAATTTTCTTAAAAAAGAAAATTAGTATCTTTAAGATTCAGGTGATGGAGTTCGCCTTAAACCGTCTTTAGCGACTGATAACTCCTACGGAATAGTTGGTAACAAAATGTTTAACCAAATATCAGTCGCTCGTATGTCAAAGATTCTTCTAAATTCAGTAACAGGATTCTCCTTTAAAACGGCTCCAAAACATCAAGGTTTGTTATGCTGTAAGAATTCCCATGTCCTTTTAATTTACTTCCAGACAATCATAACCATGCTAATCCTAGATAATTTCATAAATATATTATGTTGGCAAAAGTTTACGACGAAAAACAATCGCTCGAGGCGAAATTGAAACAGATTGACAGCGAAGAAGAAGTGATACTTAAGAAAGCTGAACGTTCTATTTATTGTATAAGTAACAGTCTCAAAAGATTAAAGGAATACATTCGTGGCAACAAGTTTCCGAATCAGAAAGATGAAATCTTATTCTTTAAGGAAATCAAACCAGCCATTTACAGTAAGCTCATTTACTACGTCAAGATATTCAATATCGAATCCAAAAGGCCAAATGGTACTGAAAAGTCACAAAGGAAATATTTGCTAAATGAGCTTGATAAACTGGAAAATTTCTTTTCGGAAAACCTGGAATTCTATCAATATGTACGTAATAACATGACGTACCTCGATGATAAATACTTTGTCAGAGGTAAGCTCGATATCAGGTTGTTTATGGATACGTTCATTTACGATGCCGACCCGGAGTTTTCCACAAGTCACGATTATAAAGTCTCCAAAATCATTGCAAACGACCTGCTGAATATCTATCTGAATACGGAATTAGCCGTCATGGAACGTAAAGATTATACCTCAAACAAAAACTTCATCATTTCCAAGGGGAAATACACCTAGACTGATTCCAAATCGGCACTCACAGAGTTTATTTATGCAGTCCATGCTGCAAAGTGCATCAACAATGGTAATATCGAGATAAAAGAAATTGCCGATTTCCTGCAGTCATTATTCAGAATTGATTTAGGTGATTATTACCGTGATTACCTGCAAATTAAAAACCGTCAAAACCAGACAAAGTTTATCGATTCGTTAAAAGCTGCCCTGATTCAAAGAATTAGTGAACAAGAAGAGTAGGTTACCAATACGTTACCAACTTGGTAGTTTTACATTTTTTAGTTCCAATTACAAATTATCGGGGTCAATTCGGTTCAAAATCATCAAAAACTTATTTTTCACCAACTTGGTATCAACTTGGTAAATAGTTCCGGCATGTTTATTCAATTTTGGTTAAATAAAACCAAAAACAATTAAATATGTCTACGGAAATTATCACAACTGACGATTTACGCGAGTTCAAAATTGAATTATTAGAGGAAATCAGGCAACTTTTCAAAGAGCACAATGGTGAACCTTCCAAAAAATGGTTAAAATCTTATGAAGTTCGTAAAATCCTGAACATCTCACCAGGTACACTTCAGAACCTTCGTTTAAATGGCACCCTGCCATACACCAAAATCGGTGGAGTAATGTACTACGATTACACCGACATTCAGGAAATGCTTCAATCCCGCAAACAGGCACAGCCAAATCTTTTCACGAGCCGGTAGTTTTCTTCGGAGTTTCCGGCATAGCCAAAAAAAGGAATTCCTTTTCGGCTGGAAAAAAGAAACATAATAATGAACCTGAATGATTTATAAAATGAATGAATTATATAAAGCATCTCACCGCCATTTTCGAAATCATGGATAGCGATTCGCGCCTTACACCGTTTCACGTTAGCCTTTATATGTCGCTATTCCGTTGTTGGAACCACAACTTTTTTCATAACCCGGTTTCCATATCCAGAGATGAAATAATGAAAATGGCAAAAATTGGTTCTGCCAATACATACGTCAGGTGCTTAAAAGAATTGCATTTATGGAATTACATACGGTACGAGCCATCTTATAACCGGCATAAAGGCAGTTTGGTTTACCTGTACACTTTTGATAATAGTACTGATAATGCCTCTGTAATGCCTGTGCGACCTTTTATAAACAATATAAACATAGTAAACAAAGAAAACTTGATTGAGCAAGCGCAAAATTTTGAATCAAAAAACTTAGATATGAAATCAAATGAAGAAGAAAAAGAAAAGTTCCGCCAAAAGAAAAAGAGCGAGGAAACCAATCCGTCCGGTTCCATTCCCCCTCCGTTGGAACATGTCAAAATCTATTTCGATGAAAAGAACTTCCCGGCAGTCGAGGCCGAAAAGTTTTTCAATTACTTCGAAAGTAACGGCTGGTTGGTAGGTGGCCGTGCAAAAATGAAAGATTGGAAAGCTGCAGCCCGTAACTGGATACTCAACATCCCAAAGTTTGCACCCAAACCCAAACCACCACAATCCAATTCCTCGCAACCCAATACTCCCAAAAACTATGGCGAACCCCTTTAAAAATAGTAGTTCAACCTTAATCCGTGGCCCCCCGGCGTAGCCGTCAAACAACTATTCCATTTCGGCTGGGTGCTGTCCGGGCAAAGTCGACGCAGGAGACGGCGCGAGTTCAGCCAGCCATGACTTTTTCTTTGGTTCGTTTCTTTTGTGTCCAAGACAAAAGAAATGAATAGTTTCTCGATTAAGAATGGACTTTGCCATAACTTAAAATCAAAAGTATGCAAGCCAATTTCGACTTTACAAAATACCTCTCCTTACTCGAAGCCAAAGGGATGGAACTCTACAATCCCAGCTTTAAGGTCTATCCTGAAGATTACGAGATAATCTTCAAACTTTTGATTTACTTCCTGAAGGATGAAGCCAGTACGGAAAAATACAACCTTTCCCTCCGGAAAGGAATTCTCCTTTCTGGTCCGGTCGGATGCGGCAAGACTTCGCTCATGAACCTTGTCAAACTAACCCTTCCCCAGGAACAACGATACATCGTAAAATCTTGTCGGGAAGTAAGCTTCGAATTCATCCAGGATGGTTATACAGTCATCCGTAAGTACAGCACCCATTCCTTTAACAAGGATATTCCCAAAACCTATTGTTTCGACGATTTAGGAACCGAAAATAACTTAAAGTATTACGGTAATGATTGCAACGTCATGGCCGAAATTCTTCTTTCCAGGTATGATTTATTTGTAAACCGGAAAATGCTCACCCACATCACCACCAACCTTAGTAGCTCCGAAATCGAAGAACTTTACGGCGAACGGGTACGAAGCCGAATGAGAGAGATGTTCAATCTGATAGCCTTTAGCGAATCAGCAAAAGATAAACGTGTTTAATACCTAAAACAATGAAGGAAATAACAATCAATTCTGTTTTCAATGCCTTGCAAAATAAAGGTTACGAAATATTTGAAACCGACAATTTACCATACAATCTCAATATCATTGGCATTAGGAATAACAATTGTGTTCCAAATTCCTTTGACGATTTCATCGTCGTAATGTGGAAATACAAAGGTAAATGGAGTTTCAATAAATACGAAGCCACTACCGACCCAGGTTTGTATTATCTCAGTCATCCCTTAAGCCCGGAAGGTACAGCAATTTTAAAAGAGGGTCAATACCTGCATTGTTATTGTCTTGGGCTACATCAGGGTAAATACAGGGCGCTGGTTCAATTTATGCCGGTAACCGTAATCCGTGATTTCAACAAAGACAATTATCTCGATTTTTCGGCAGGCCGCGAAGAAACTGGCTTATTTGGTATCAACATTCACCGTGCAAACTTAACAGGCAGAACTATCAATATAAATCAATGGTCTGCCGGATGACAGGTCATTGCCGATTCCATCCGGTTCAACGATTTCATTTCACTTTGCAAAAAAGCAGAGAAATACTGGGGGAAAACGTTTACTTACACATTAATCAACCTTAACGACATTGATGAGCATGTTTATTAGAAAAAGAAACTACGTTTTTATTCTCCTAATTCTATCGAATTTTTACTTTTGAATATCAGCTAAAACAAACTGAATATGAAAAAAGCCCCAAATGCTTCCGATATCATTTTGTATCAAACCGACGACGGAATCTCAAAAATAGAAGTCCGTCTCGAAAACGAAACCGTTTGGCTTTCTCAGGCACAAATGGTCGAACTGTTTCAAACTACAAAACAAAACATAAGCCTTCATATTCGGAATATTTATGAAGAGGGTGAGCTTCAGGAGGCTTCAACTGTCAAGGAATACTTGACAGTTCAAACCGAAGGCAAACGCAAGGTTCAGCGCGATGTGTTGCACTACAACCTCGATGTAATAATTTCAGTAGGATACAGAGTTAAATCTCATCGAGGTACCCAGTTTCGTATATGGGCAACCCAGCAACTAAAAGAGTACCTCATTAAAGGCTTTGTACTTAACGACGAACGTTTAAAAGAAACAGGTCATACCAACCGGTATTTCGACGAATTGCTCGAGCGCATACGCGACATCCGAAGTTCGGAGAAAATATTTTATGCCAAAATCAAAGACATTTATACGACCGCAGTTGATTACGATGCTCACCATCCCATAAGCATACAGTTTTTTAAAACAGTACAGAACAAAATGCACTGGGCAATTCACGGTCATACAGCTGCCGAAATAATTCATTCCCGTGCTGATGCAACAAAACCCAATATGGGTTTAACCACATGGAAGAACTCACCCCATGGTAAAATTCGTAAAACAGATGTAGATAATGCCAAGAACTACTTAAACGAAGACGAGCTAAAGGACTTAAACCTCATTGTCGACCAATATCTCTCGTTTGCCGAGCTGCAGGCTCGAAACCGTAAACCCATGTACATGGCCGATTGGATAAAAAGGCTTAACGATTTTCTCACGCTCAACGAACGCGAAATCCTCGAACACGCCGGACGAATCTCTGCAGAAATGGCCAAGGAATTTGCCGAAAGCGAATACGAAAAATACCGCAAAACCATTATTCAAGCTGAAGATAAAGAGGAAATAAAGCAATTGGAAGAAGGAATAAAAAAATTAAAAAAGCCTGGAAAATAAATACTTCAAATTGTTTGAATTTACTGCCATTTAAACAGGATTGAATTTAAAGCAGATGTCTAAAAAGATAATTTAGCGTAAAAAATATATCTTTAAGTTTAAAAATATCCTGATAATGGCAAAACATCAACTTCCACCCCTAAAAGATGAAAAAACGTTTGAAGAGTTTATTTGTGACTTATTTAATCAGTTAGAGAACACAAATTCATATCAGAATACCGATTTCCAATCCTTCGGTATAAAAGGTCAAAATCAAAAAGGAATCGACATTTTTTCATCCAAAACTAGGACAGTAATTCAATGCAAGCTCAAGGATATAAGAAAAAAAGATGATACGATACGTAAAAGTCTCATCGAAGACATTGAGCAGGATTTATCAAAAGTAGCTGCTCTGAATTTCAGTTTTGACCGGTTTGTTTTAGCGTCAACTTTCCGTGACGATTCTCAATTACAGGAATATGTAACAGAACTAAAAGAACGTAATCAATATCCTTTCAATTTGTACTATTGGGGTTGGGATACTCTTTCCAAACATGCTGAGGAAAATGAAGAGATTATAAAAAAGTACTTTCCTAAGTTTATACCTAAAAAGCCCAAACAGCCAAAGCCGGAACTGCCGGATGGCGCTTTAGGTAAAGACTTGCTGAAAAAGAATTATATTACTTACCTGATTAAGCGTTACGGCGATTGGAAACAAATTGAATTAACGCACAAAGGGGAAAACTTCAATTGGGCCAGTTTCAATAAGCATATAATGAACCAGTACAGGGCACCTGGAATAAATTATATCCATATAAATCATTTTAACGATATGGTTGTCTATCTCCAGGATAAAATTGATAAAACTGTATTTGGAAGAAACAACAAAGCAAAAGGGAAACGGAATTATTCGTCCTTTGAGGAACACACACAAGGCATATTAGATTAACCCTAAAAGTTTTAAAATGAAAATACCGATTACTCCAGCCGATACCAACTATTTGAATAACTTTGGCGAAGCTATAAAGTTTAATCAGTCATTAGGCTTGCCTATTCCAAACTTTACACCAAAACCTGGTTTGGTTTTTGACAAAGTAGCAATTAGTAATTATGTATTGCACAATCTATATTTATTAAGCGACCTTCAATTGGAAGATGTCGCCCAGAAATGCTTTATTTACAGTAAACAGCTTCAGGATTTCTTAAAGGAACGATGTAACATAAACAGTATAATTACCAGTGGGTGTCTGTTCGAAAATGGATTTCGTTTGTTTGGTGATGAAAAGGGAAATATTGCAGAACGCTTGAAGTCAGACAAAGTGGGCCCCCCTGTTAAATTTCACACGTGGCTTACATTAGAAAATTACGATGTTGTAGATATTACTTATCCAGCCTCGCTTTGGCTAGACTTAAAAATGCACAATTGCGAAACATCTTCAGACGAAGATTATAAAAAGTTAGTTTGGTATAGTCCATTGCCTGCAAATTCAGAAGGCTTATGTTATAAACCCCTTTTCCTTGGCTACGACTATTTTGAAAGGGTAAAAATTGCCTTTAGGCTTGGTTTTTTAATAAAGCAACAAGATTAATTCGTTCCACTTAACTGAAAAATAAATAATAAGTTACAGTTTTATTAAAAATCAATTAGTATTATGGCTAAAGTAGAAATTCTTAATGAAGTAACAGACGGCGAAATAGACAATTGGTGTCTGTGTTTTCAGGAGTGTATTTATCATTATGATGATGGCACATCTGAAGATGGATTTAGATTTATTTGGAGAAGGCCTGATGGTTCTTTACAAGCAGCACGCGGTCAAGCTAGAATTCCAGACCCGGAAACCCTGTTTAGATTGACAAATCTAGCAGCTCAGGCTGGCTGGTTTACAATCTGAATTGTTGAATGCCTTTCCACAAAAATTCCAGTTCTTCAAAACAAAAGTTGCAGAAACCATTAAATAACTACGAATTCAATACAAATAATTAGAAATGAACGTAACTGAGATTGCAGAAATAATTAAAAAAGGCCTCCAAAAAGGATATAAACAAAACCTGCTTTTACTAAGTTCCTACAATGATTTTATTGACCAGGTTCGAGAATATTTGTTAACGGTAAATGTTGCTCAACATTTATTGGATTGGAATGAAAATCATTTATATAAAATACAAATTGAATATCCAGTATTAAACTTTTACAATAATGCTTTCCCTGCTTATAAATTAGATGCGGTTGATATTTTCAACATGAATATTATCTCTAGAAAAAGTGGGCATTCTCCAACAGATAAGAATTACCAGAAAGTGGACCTTGCAATAACCGAGGAACGAAGTGGGGATGTTGGTTCTCATGAACGTTCTCTAGTTGGAATTGAGCTAAAAGGAATAAATAAAAACGAAAATGATATTATTAAAGATGCGGAGAGACTTGCAAAAGCAATGTTAATAGAAGATAGTACAGACGAAAATAGTATTCTTTTGGGTTTTTGTGGTTTTTTAAGAAGGTTTGACAAATCAGAAGAATTAGTAAACAGTTTATTAATTAATAAATGGAATGAAGAGGAAACCCAACGCTGGCAGAATATATGTAATGACTTAAATACAAAATATCCCAAATTACGGTTTTCAATTGAGATTTTTGAAATTGTAAACACTGCGTATGAGAAAATTGCTGCAATTCATAAAGAAATGGATAGCGATTATTCTGAAGTGGCCAGTGATACAGGAATAGTTTCCGGAGGAATTTTGTCAATGCAAAGAATATAGCCAGCAGTTAAAAGCGTCAGAAGTTACTACTTACATTTATGGGTATATAATTGAAAATAGTCCAAAGGAAATCCAAAGGAAGTATGGTATTCGTCATCAGTTGTCAGCAAAAGTCTCGCCAGCCCGTTACAGCATTTGCTTTAAACATGTTTTATTTTTAAGGTAAAGCAAAAGCTGCAACGCCCTTCGGGTGCTACACTGCGTTACGCAGTCTGTCATGCCTTTTGCGTTCCGCCTTCTTCCTCATGGCAGCCTACTCTGTCCTGCAAGTCGCTTTACTCATTTCACCTGCATTACACTACAGGGCTTCGCTGCGCTCAACACCTTTCGTTCCATTCCTTTCAGCCACTCACAGTCCGTATGCTTCCCCATGTCTGAGCTCGTTCCTCGCGTCCCAATCCAGGGCTTTAAATCCTGCCGTTTGGCAAAAGCATGAATTGAATTTTATAGGTATTTGCCAAACTCCCCCAGTCTTTAAAGCCCTTCCAAATCCGCTTCGCTCCAAAGCGGTCTTTTCATCATATCTAATGTATGGTTCCGCTGATACTGCACCAACAATAAAGCGGTGCGCCACGAATTGCGATAGCATATTTAACATAATGCGGTATTATGTGTACGCTTCGCACAGCCTGTATGAATATTGATTTTTTAAGGTACAGGCTGTCACATAATTCGACACTATGTTAAATAGCACTTTTCAAAGGTGTGGCGCGAGCATATTCATGTGCACAGCACAGAAGAAGACCACAATTTCCCCACCACCCTTCAAAGGTGCAGGGGCAAAATATAACATGTTTTGTGTCTGCGGTACATGCCTCATTCTTCGCTCCATACCGCTTCGGGCTTCCATTCCATCACTTCACGGATTGTATATATTTTAAGGTGTTCGTTCTTCCATTTCAGACCCTCCGCTACATTCCACTCATCAATCGGCATAAACCTCGGCACTCTCAGCAAGCGTTTTGTTTCCATTTCATTCCGCCTCAACCCTTGCCTTTAAAATCAGTATAGCTTCTTTTCCCCCTGCGACATGTTCACCCCAATAAAACACCTTGTCAATTTCATATAACAATGTCTATTTATTGTTGAGTTTAAAAGAACCTAAGGCAAAAAATAATAGGTATAAATAAAAACCAAAAAACGCAGCAAAGCTCACCCCTCCACGTTCAGGCTGACAAGGCCATGCCCTTCGGGTTGCGTCAAATTTTTTCATCGGTGTGCTGTGCACCTCATTATTGATTCAAAAAAATTATGACAGCAAGTCTTGCATCCTGCCCGCTCCGGGGTGGCAAAAAGGCTTTCTTTTTTCTTTTTTTTCCGTTTTTTTCTTTCTTCTTTGGGGTATATATGGGCGAAGCGTAGCGAGCAAAACATTAATTGCAGTAGCTATGCAAACATTCATAGTAAAATCAGCATCATTAAAATCAGAGAGCCGAAAACCTCATTTCTTTGTCTTAAACAAAGGCTTAAACTCAGGCAAGCCTCTTTCAGGTTACTGCCCAAATAGTTTCAGAATTGAGGCCGAAAATGAAGAATTTAAAGAAGTATTATATTGGGTATCTTTTGCACTTTGGAGAGCTAAGGCTTTTCATCCTTACTTAATCGGTTCGGTTATACCGTTTATCCGTATTGGTGATTATAAACAGCTTATTTGCGAAAAATTAGAAGTAGTAAAAGCAAGTCCGGCAGAATTTACTGAAACGGTTAAACAATTACGAATAATTGAGCTAAAGGAAAAACAGTTTATGCAAAATTTACAGCTTATTCGGGAGCTTAAACAGGCTTATGTGTACAAATATTTCAACAAATACCGTTGAGGTAGGCTGACAAAAAAAGCCCGGGGCTGAACCGGGCTTAAAACTCAAAAACTTGGGGTTGTCATTCCCCTTCCACTGTTGCTTGCGCAACTGCAGTCATTACACTTCCGGCTACGGTCAGGTAACCTGCTACCGTGACAATTGTCAACGGTAAAGCTACCGGTGCTGCAATAATTGCACCTCCGACAGCTGCCAGGCATAACCCGACGTTTCGGATAATCCGGAAGAATTTGGACGTTGGAGCAGTCAACCGCTGGACCAACGATAAGTTTTTAGTTGCCATCCTTCATATTTTTAAAGATGAATGTTTCGACATGAGTAAGCCTTTTTTCAAGGAATTCGATTTTCTGGTTCATCAAATCGTTTATCCCTTTGAATTCGGTTTTAATAAGAGAAGTAGTGGTTTTCACTTCTGCAAGGTCTTTCTCCACACGTTTAAAATCACTGTGCAATTGCTTTGTGAAAAAGGCCACTACCGAAAGCAGTACTGAAATGATTATCCCGAATACCTGGAACTCATTCATACCTTAAGCCACATTTACAATAGTCAGGGTGTTGAAGTTTCCGTTCTTCAGTGGATATTGCAACCCGTTTGTGAGCTGAAAGAACTCAATCTTCAAAAGATTGATTCTGATACCATTTCCAGCAGGTAATGCAACCGGCGTCAGAACAACGTTGACTGCATTCAGGTCAATGACCTGGTTTTGTACATTGGTTATTTCCAAATCCGATGTACCATTTGCAAAATCAATGTTGACCATAGCTCCGGTGATGCTCAAATGAGTTGCCCCAGCTGGGTAAGCAATATCCTTTTGAGGTACCAGATTATTAATGGTAATAACTCCGGTTGCAGCATCCACCGCAAATGCTTTGAACAATACACCGCTTAATACCGAATCGGCATTGAAGTTAAAACCATTCAAAAGAGCTTTTCCCTCTACAGTTGCTAAACCTGCAGCCGGTTGACGAGAACCTCTTACACTGGCTGCATCCAGTTTAAGCTCAGCCATCATAAGTTGAGTTACCCTCGATGCAACATAGGTATCGGATGCATTAAGCATCAAGCTGCGGAGCGCATCCCTTAAGAATTTGCCAGCCGAACCGGCCAGACCAAATTCAGAGTTATTTTTCCGGGTACGCTCAAAGTTGGGATTATTGGCAATTTTATCCGCCGAAATGGCGCTTTTTTCTTTTACAAGGTATTGCCCATCCTTTTTGTAGAAGGTCATGTTTCCCATGGTACCTTCTATTTTTAAAATTCCTTTTTGCTGTGCCATACGTAAAAAATTGGTTAAACATGACACAAAGCTACCTAGGCCTGGGGTGGATTCAAAAAGACTGCTTCCGGTTTGGTTCTGATTATAAACATTTTGCCAATATTTCCGAAATTGCAGGAATATGAAAACTGTTATCTTTGTATATGGTAAAGCCTAGTTTCCCTGGTATTAAAGCCATATAAAAGTCATGTTAGAAACCAAATGGAAACAAAACGCATTATAATTTATCCGAAGGATGTGCAACGGATAACCGGCAAGAGTGATAGATACGGACGGCAGCTGTTGGATAAAATCAGGCTGCATTTTGCAAAAGAACCTCATCAGTTTGTAAGTATAGATGAGTTTTGTCTGTTCACCGGTCTGGCCATCGAACAGGTTACTCCGTTCCTGGAATGATTAAGTTGAGCCAAACGAAGCAATACAAATCATATCAAAAACAATGCTCATTTTCAATATAATTTGGATGTTTTTAGCGCTCTTTGTATCCGAAAGTCCCAGTATTTTCATATATTTGCAATGAAATCGGAGTTCATCAAAAAGGCACGTCCTTACTCAAAACAAATGAGAACTAGATAGTGAACCCGCTGAACTTGTTCTTTACAAATTACTGATAATAAAATATTTGCAGGTGGTGAGTGTAATCGTCTCACCCCGACAAAATGGGTTTCGCTCGAAACCAAAAGCTCTTAAATCTTAGGATTTAAGAGCTTTTTTATTTTTTTCCTATCAATTTCAATCATACAATTTCAACGGAATGGGATCAAACCGAGAAGTTGGAGATTTGATAGTTTACGCATAGATTTTAGTTAAACGGAACAGGAAGAATTTAACAACTTTGACACCTCTGAAAAAAGCTTTTATCTTCGCATTGAAAGACTCTGCCGCAGAATTCGTGCTTCAATTGTTGAATAAGTTAAACTGTTTGGTAATGCGCCTGAATGGAACGGGAAATCATTTGAAAGGATCCAAACCCGAATTTTCCTACTTTGTCATACCATTGGGCTAACCGGGTAAAAGCAGCGCCCTTATCTGTAATTTTCTCGGATCAAGGAGAGTCTGTCGAAAAAGTTAAACTTGACTCCAAAACCTTGTCAATCAATATAAATAAAAAGAGCCACTCGTCTGAGTGGCTCTCTGTGGACCCGGAGGAATTCGAATCCCCAACCTTCTGATCCGTAGTCAGATGCTCTATCCAATTAAGCTACGGGTCCTGATTGCGGGTGCAAAGATATGTAAAAGTTTGAAACTACATACTCCATAAACAAAAAAATATTCATTTTCTGTTTAAATAAGTAGCAAAATGCTGAATATAAGCAGAATAAAAATTCAACTTTTTTAACACTACTTAAGCAAAAAAGACATTAACACATATTTCATAGATTCTTCACTATCATTCGGCATAATTAAGTAACTTTAATCTTTAAATCATTAAACAGTTTATATTATGAAAAAAGCCCTTAAAGTAACTTTAATTGTAGTAGCTGCAATATTTGTAATATTACTCACGGCTCCTGTATTCTTCAAAAAACCAATTCAGAATATCGTTGAAAAAGAAATCAATAAATCGATAAACGCTTCTGTAAAATTTAGCGACTTCAAACTATCGTTCATCTGGGGTTTCCCCAACGTTTACCTTGCCATGAAAGACTTTACTATCGTCGGTAAAGACGAATTTGCCAAAGACACGCTCATGTCATTTAAGTCGTTCAGCGCAAAAGTTGACTTAATCAGTGCCCTTGGGATGAAAAACATTAAAGTAATATCTGTTTATCTCGACCACCCGCGCATTTCGGCCAAAGAATTAAAAGATGGCAAGGTCAACTGGAATATTATGAAAGAGACCGGTGAGAAAGAAACGAAAACAAGCGAAGGAAAACCGGTCGATTTCAATGCCAACCTTAAAAAGATTGAAATTGCACATGCTTTTATCAAATACCAAAACGATAGCACGAACATGAGCGCTGAAATCAACGATTTCAATTTTCTTCTGTCCGGCGATTTTTCTTCGAAAAAAACCGATCTGAAAATAAAAACCTCTGTCGAAGCGCTCGATTTTATTATGAGCGGCATCAAATACCTCAAAAAAACCAAAATTGAAGTTAACACCGAAGTTGGCGCTGATTTCGATCAGGCTCTGTACACCATAAAAAACAATGAAATCAAGATTAACGAATTAGTTCTGGGCATCGAAGGTTCGCTAAAAATGCCCAAAGATGCCTACGTTGTCGACATGAAATTTAAAACACAGAAAGCTGACTTTAAAACGCTATTATCAATGGTTCCTGCCGTTTACATGAAAGATTTCGAATCGGTAAAAACCGCCGGAAACTTAAAACTCGACGGGTATGTGAAAGGAACCTACAATGGTAAAACAATGCCAAACGTTGGACTTAACCTGATTGTCGAAAACGCCATGTTTAAGTATCCTAAATTACCAAAATCGGCAAACAACATTAACGTTGATATGAAATTGTTTTACGACGGCGTTCAGACGGACAACACCACTGTTGATATTAACAAATTTCACATCGAAATGGCCGGAAATCCGTTCGACGCTGAGATGCACATCAAAACGCCCATCAGCGATATGAACATTGCCGGAAACATTGAAGGTAGAATCAACTTTACCAGCATTGCCGACGTAGTTCCGCTCGACAGCATGAAACTTAAAGGCCTTCTGGACGCAAACCTTAACTTCCAAGGCCGTATGTCATCGATAAAACGTAATAAATACGAAGAATTTAAGGCCGACGGAACAGCTAAACTTTCAAACTTCGAATTCTCAAGTAAGGATTTTCCTCAAGGCATAAAAATAACAGCCGCCAATATGGTATTCTCTCCCAAATTTGTAGACCTCACTTCATTCGATTCGAAAGTTGGTAAAAGTGACTTTAAACTAAACGGAAAACTCGAAAAATTTATTCCTTATTTTTTCGGGAAAGACACCATTATTGGCTCGTTAAATCTGACTTCGTCCTTAATTGACGTGAACGAACTGATGGGTCCCGCCAAAAAGCCACAAACCACTAAAAAAGATACTACTCCGCTCTCATTATTTGAAGTTCCTAAAAATGTCAACTTTGCCTTCAACTCAAAAATCGGGCAGGTTAATTATGACAAACTAAAAATCAATGACATTGCAGGAGCCATTATCATCAGAGGAGGTAAGGTAATGTTAAAGAATACCGCTATGAAACTTCTCCAAGGAAGCGCTGTAATGAGCGGGCAGTATAATACTCAGGACATCAAAAAACCGTTCTTCGACTTCGCAATGAACTTAAAAGACATTGATATTCCATCTGCCTATACAGCCTTTAACACGGTTGAAAAACTAGCTCCAATTGCCAAAAATTGCAAAGGCCAAATCTCTTCCGATCTGACAATCACAAGTCAAATGGATAACCACATGATGCCCGTTTATAACACCATGAGCGGCAAAGGGCGATTAATTTCAAAAAGCATTGCAATTTCGAACTCCGAAGCACTAAATAAAATTGCCGACGTAATAAAGAATAACAAATTCCGTAACCCAACCCTATCCGATATTGATGTGAGTTTTGAAATTAAAAACGGGCGTGTTTCTATAAAGCCTGTCGACACCAAATTAGGTAACTACAAGCTCAATTTTAGCGGAGACCAAGGAATCATGGACCAAACACTAAACTACGTTATAAAAGCCGCCATTCCGCGCGCAGAACTAGGAAGTGCCGCCAATGCTTTAGTCGATAAGTTATCGGGCAGTTCTATTGCAAAAGGGCTTAACATTAAACCTAGCGATTTTATAAATGCCAATATCGGATTAGGTGGAACTTTTACCAAACCTCAGATAAAGCTTCTTTTAAAAGATAACTCGCAGAACGCTACCCAAGGAGCCAAAGATGCGCTAAAAGCCGCTGCCGACAGCAAAATACAGGAAGCCAAACAGCAAATGTCGCAAAAAGCTAAAGAGCAGGCAGACAAACTAATTAAAAACGCCGAAGCCGAAGCTCAAAAAATTCGTGACGCGGCCAAGACAGCCGCCGATGCAACTCGTAAGGAATCAAATGCAGCTGCAGACAAAATGGTTAATGAGACTAAGAACCCATTAGCTAAAATTGCGGTTCAAAAAGCTGCTGATAAACTTAAAAAAGAAGGAGAAGCCAAAGCTCAGAAGATAGAAGAAGAAGGAAACACTAAAGCTGACGCTCTGATTAACAAAGCTAAAGAAGAAGCCGCTAAAATTAAATAGACAGATAGCTGTTAGTTATTCATAAAAAGGTCTCTTTTATAAGCTTATAAAAGAGACCTTTTTATGACTTACATTAATTCAGTCATTATGTAACCTCTGACTACGTTAAAATTTAATCACTCTTTCAATAATCACTTATACGAACTATAGGAAATAACTATGCTATTTTCTATTCCAAACATTATTCTAATAAAAAAGGAGCCTTTCGGGCTCCTTTTAATATCTTGCTATAACCAAAATTAGTTATTGGAAACAACTTTCTTTTCCTGAATTCTGGCTTTCTTACCGGTAAGATTACGGAGATAGAAAATCTTAGCTCTGCGCACTTTACCAATTTTGTTTACTTCAATTTTATCGATAAAAGGCGAATTTGCGGGGAAAATCCTCTCAACGCCAACGTCGCCCGACATTTTCCTTACTGTAAATGTAGCAGTGTGTCCAACACCCTTTTTCTGAATGACCACACCTCTGTACTGCTGAATACGTTCTTTGTTACCTTCTACAATTTTATAGTGTACAGTGATTGTATCACCGGCTTTGAAGGCGGGAACTTCTTTATTATCAGCAAACAAATTATTAACAATTTTCATTAAGTCCATCACTGTAATATTTGAATGTTTGTTTTTTATAACAGACCGCAAAAGTATAACAATTTTTGAATTTGTAGTAATTTAAGCGGGAAATATTTATTGTTTTTACCTGTTAATGCGATTTACCAGTCACTCTTAGTTTATTCCCGGTCCCTTCCACAATCTTCCGTAGCCAAGTATCCGGATATCCAGGTTGGAGGGGCGCTACTGGCATATTATACTTATTCCTTAGAAATTTCCCATCTTTCTCCTTTTTAATATTGCCATCAATATATTTAACCAAAAGATAATGACTCAATTCTTTCCATCGATAAACCGTCTGATTTCCGGCATTTACAGAATAACCTGTGAGGTATTTTACTGCTTCAGCAGGATTGGTTCTATATAACGAAAGAGCTTTTTTATCGACCTTTGATGTGTTATTTATATAAGTTGATTCCAATACTGATTGAACCTTTTTAACATCCTCAATCATCACATTGTACCTCAGATAACAAAAATTGGCCACATAATTAAATACCCAAAACGCTGAATTATCCGAATAAGTGAGCATATCTCCATTGCCCACGGCAAATGTTTGTGGGACTTTAGTCATACAAGTATACATCGGAGAATAGACGGTACTAGCAGCATCGTCAACCCCAAACCAAATAATTCCTCCTATTTTATCGGGTAGCCACGACCGGCACTGGGCTACAAATGAAAAACCGGTTTGTTGGGTAGCTGTAGCGCGTTCGTTACAATATTCAACGCTATCTACCTTCCACGTTAACGGACGCCAACGATAAGGCAAACCAAACGGACCGGCTCCTGGATCTTTGGTCATATCAAGTTCCGTACCCTCTAAATGGTCGCGCATAAACCCCATCATATCCTGAAGAGTCACCTTTTTATCCGGTTTAACCCACAAAGGCAAGCGATTTTGTATATTCGAACCTTTTACATAATCAAAATAGCGCTCCATATCGCTATTCACTTTCCGAAACATACTCCACACCCGAACTTCACAAAAGCGCACACTCTCGAAGTTTAATGGGGCATAAGCATCAGCGAAGCTAAAATCTTTATCCTCGCCCTTAAAATATCCTTTTTCTTTAGCTAACGAAATCACATCCGGGGCATAAAGGCATTCGGTGGTATCATTGAGTGGAAAACTGGTAATACGCGCCTGATTAGCATGGCCCGACACATATCCGTCGGGAATACGACGAGCAACCCACAAAGCACCCTTTCGTCCACTTCCCTTCCCTACCATCTCAAGTATCCAGGCTTCGTTTTTATCGGCTACCGAAAACGATTCGCCCTCGCTGGCATAACCATATTCAGCAACAAGACTCGTCATAACATGAATAGCCTGCCGTGCCGATTTCGAACGCTGAAGAGCTATATATATAAGACTTCCGTAATCAATTATTGCCGATGTATCAACAAGTTCTTCACGGCCGCCAAAAGTGGTTTCTCCAATAGTCACCTGAAATTCGTTCATATTACCTATTACATTATAGGTATGACGAGCCTGTTTTATTTTTCCCAGCGGCTTGCCAGTATCCCATTCTACTACATTTAACATTGAACCGTTGGGATAATTTCTGGCCGGATAATGATAAAGTTCTCCATATAATACATGTGAATCGGCAGCATAGGTAACCATGACAGAGCCATCGGCCGAAGCCCCACGGGTTACAATATAATTAGTACAAGCCTCGACTGAAGTGTAAAATACAAAAAAACAAAGATTTAACCCTAAAAACAGCACTATTTTTCTCATGTTTACAAAAGTTTTTGTGCCTTCAAATATATTATTTCGTATCTTTTAAAAAGATGACTTATTTCCAATAACCTCAAATTCGAATTCTACCTATTGTTAAAAAGCACAGTCCAATTTTTCCTTAAACTTTCCTTTACAAATATAACGCACTAATAATAAGATGTTTAATTTTAAAAAAGCAACGTTTTATTAATGACTTAACATAAACTTAACAATTACTTAAACTTAAAATTAGAAATAATTTAAAAACAGCCTGTATCTTTGTATCAGAATTCAAAAGCAATATAGCCGAAGAAATTAACAGACACTATTTCGAGAGGCGTTACGAAATGCACGAATAGCATTCCAATAAAAACACTGATGTCAGGTGTTTGATTCAATCAGTTTATTTTTATATATTTATATATAACAAAACAATATTAAGGTTAGTAGTGTTTTTCTCATAAATTAGGTAGTTAGTTAGTAGTTGTAAATGTTAGTAATGTGGTAAAAGAGGACCGTTCGGGAGAACCGTCCTCTTTCTTTTTGTGGTTTCACAAATATGGTGAAAAAAATTATTCTACCAAATAAATAACGCCTCCGCAATTATCTTTTTTTGCTCCGGTAACAGAATTCAAACAATTATTCTCATTTCTATACCTCTTTAATCCCAAAAAGGCAAAAATCAGCGCTTCCTTAAAATCAATAATTTCACAAGTTGGTACACAAATTTCAACTTCAAAGTGTTGGCAAAACAACTCCATAATATACTGATTATGAGCTCCACCTCCGGTTATCAAAACATTTTTTCTGTTTCCCCGTATTACATTTTGACATTGCACAACAATATGTTTGTAAAAAGTATGCAAGGCATCTTCCAACGAAAGATTGTATTTATATATAATAGGTAATAACTGTGCCAGAACCCACTCTTTCCCTAATGATTTAGGCCCAGCCTGACGATAAAAATCTAATTGATTCAGCTCTTCCAACAATGGCTGACAAACGACACCATTACGAGCTAAACTTCCCTCGGGGTCGTAACTCAGGTTGCGCTCTTTTACCAGATGATTAATGACAATGTTAACCGGGCAAATATCGAAGGCCTCGCGTTGCCCGCTGTCCGTGTCGTACGAAACATTTGCAAATCCGCCAAGATTTAGACAATAGTCATACTCTGAAAACAAAAGTTTGTCACCAATAGGAACTAATGGAGCCCCCTGTCCTCCAAAGGCTACATCAAGCGAACGAAAATCGCACACTGTAGTGATACCGGTTTGGGCTGCAATATTGGCTCCATTGCCAATTTGCAGGGTAAATCCCAGATGTGGCTGATGAAAGATTGTTTGCCCATGAGATGCTATAAAATCAACCGGAACAAGACAATCTTCCATAAACCTGTTTACAAAAGAGGCGGATAAACTGCCAAAATCATTATGTAAGAGCATTAAATCAAGGCCAGAGAGATTTTCTGCTTGCGAAAGTCTGTCCTTCCATTCCGGAGAATAAGGATAGGTAACGGCCCGTTCAATAGCATATTTCCATTTTCCATCCTCTAATTCAAATGTACACTGGGCAATATCCATACCATCAAGAGAGGTTCCTGACATCAAACCTAATACCCGGTAAAAATTTATCATGTCCTATTTAAAAAATGTAGTATGATACTCTCTTTTATTACCTTTTGCATCAGTTACATACAATTCAAACTTATGTTGGATACCAAACTTCATCCTGCGTGGGTCGAACTGATAACTAATCATATCCGACTTGGCATCGTATTCAAATAAAATCCATTGTCCATCAATATAACCATCATAGGTTTGAATTCCCGAGAGATTGTCAGTAATCTTAAATGCAATCCGTCCATATTCGAAATGCACGGTATCGTTAATATTCGACAAATGAGGCTTTATAACCGGGGGAGTTGTATCCACCTTTACGACAAACTTTCCAAAAGTTCGCACTACAGCTTTTACCACCCCGTTATTATATTCTCCGCCACTCCATGTAACACCTCCACGCTCATTAACAGCAACCAACAAGGCCTTTTTGTACAAACGCTCGGGCAAGTTCATCGGTTTTATAAATACAGTGATCGATTTATACAAAGGCACTAAGGGTGTATGCAACATGTATCCGGCAGAATAAAAACCTTTTTGTCGGGACGACTTCGAAAATTCGAAGTCCAAATCATCAAAAAGCGCATTTTCAGGGATTTCAACTTTTATATCAGGCCGTTGGAATGTATTGTCATGATGATAATACATTTTCTGACTGACTACATTCTTTTTTTCAGGCAGGTTTATCTGTTTTATCGGATGTTGACTACCTTTAATAGTGAAGTTCAAATTTGTGACATTTAAATTATCATCTTTCAACTGAACCCGGATTTCGTGGGTTGACTTTTCTATCACATTAATAATACCCCGGTTTACGACATTTCGATAAACACTCATCTTATTATTTGGCTGAAGAAACAAGCGATTTATGCGAACGCCCTTTTGCATAAAATATTTATAATCAATAAGGCTATTTACATAGCGGGTTTCAAAAAAAGAAAACTTATCCATAACCTGTTCGAAAACTTTGGCCTCATCTACAAAAACTTCGATCGAATAAATACCATTACGCATAAAATTATCGTTATTTAGGTCGAAAGCCTGAATTCCCAATCCAATATCCCCACTGACATCAATTTCAGACTTAGAATGCAACGACGCCCTTCCCTGTATCGAGGTTACCGGAAAAGCAAGTGCATTCCTAGACCCGTTAACGTAACTTTTGCCATTTAAAGGATAAATCCAAAGTTTTTCAAGGATTGGTGGAATAGTATCCTTAATTGAAATATTGAATAACCGCAACACATTGCAAGGATACTGCGAACTATCTTCACGAATTTCGAAATGTAGGTGTGGCCCACCCGAAGCCCCGGCATTTCCCGAATAAGCAATAAAATCACCTTTTTTTACATCAATCTCGTGAGGTTTCAGCATCAGATCGACCGCAAACTGTTGTCGTTTATATTGCTCATTTTTACAATAACAGTCAATCGCATCACTCAATGCTTCCAGATGACCATAAACCGACACATAGCCATTGGGGTGTGTAATATAAATAGCCCGTCCAAAACCGGCAGGTTCAATCTTTATCCGCGAGACGTAGCCTTCCTCAGCAGCAAAAACATTCATTCCTGTCATGCTCATTGTACGAAAATCGACACCAGAATGGATATGGTTTGGCCTAAGTTCAGCAAAATTACCCGAAATGCTTAACGGAATATCCAGAGGGGAGGCAAAGTCTACCCTTGAAGGAGCTTGTGTCTGTCCAACAGTAAAACATAACTTAAACAAAATCAACAAAATACAAATACAACAAAATTTCATCAGCAATAAAAATATTTCGTAATTAAAGGTTCATAAAATTAATCAGTTATACGTCGACATCCCTTATTTTATCAAGATAATTTTTAAAATTGACAAAGCCGTATTATATTTGTATTAAATTAAGATGATAGAATGACCGAGAACGAAGGCATAGTCAATTCATTAGAAGCAAAAATCAAGAATCTGATTTTTCTTTATGAGCAGTCCAAAAACGAAACAATTCGTCTGAAAACTGAAAAAAATGATTTGGAAGAAGCTATCAGGCTTAAAGATCATGAGCTAAAGGAACTGCAAGAAAAACACGAACAGTTAAAACTTGCGAAAGTTCTGGTTACCGGAAGCGAGGATATTCACGAAGCCAAGCTGAAAGTAAATAGAATTGTGCGGGAAGTTGATAAGTGCATTGCTCTTTTAAATAAATAAGTGGAAGATGGAAGAAAAATTATCCATTCGCGTAAACATTGCAGACCGGTACTATCCACTTAAAATAGAGAGAGAGGATGAGGAAAGAATCCGCAAGGCGGCCAAGTTAATAAATGACAAGGTATTCCAGTATAAAACCAAGTATGCCGACAAAGATATTCAGGATTTCATGGCCATGGCAGCTTTGCAGTTTGTAATCCGACTAATTGAGATGGAAGAAAAAACCGACGAATCAAATCTAGTTGAAAGGTTACAAAAGCTAAATAAAGTACTCGACGAATTTTTAAAAGCAGAAGAGAGCAATATTAATAACTAACGTTCTTTAACATAAACTAAGATACTGCCCGCATAGTTTCTTCAATCCTTTTGAAACTCAACAGTTTACAAATTGGAGTAAGCTCAAGTTATGAAAGTCAGGCCTTGCCCCGGTACGCCGGGATTCGCTTCGTGCGGACGTTGGAAGACTGACATTAATATGGCAACTCCACCCATGTCACATCGGGGTTTTTAAAAGTACTTGAAAGAAATCTATGCGGGTTTTTTATTTAATCACTTTAATACCAATTATATATATGACTATTGCAATAATTATTGGACTTATTTCGTTTGTGGCTGGCTCAACGCTGGCCTATTTCATATTTCTTGTTGTCTTACGCAAAAGAAAAGAATCTATTATTAAAGATGCTGAAAATGAAGCTGAAGTAATAAAAAAAGAAAGGATTCTTCAAGCCAAGGAAAAATATCTCCAACTTAAAACTGAGCATGAGAGGGTTGCAAACGAAAGAAACTCAAAACTTTCGCAGGCAGAAAACAAAATCAGACAAAAAGAGTTATCCCTGAATCAAAAGTTTGAAGAAATTCAAAGGAACAAAAAAGAAGTTGATGTCATCCGTGAGAACCTCAATCTTCAAATTGAAGTAGTTGAAAAACAACACGATGAGCTCGACCGATTACACAAACAACAAGTTGACCAACTCGAGGCTATGTCGGGCATTACTGCAGAAGAGGCCAAAACCCAGTTAATTGAATCACTCAAAGCTGAGGCCAAAACCGAAGCCATGTCGTTTATCAATGAAGCTGTTGAAGAGGCTAAAATGACGGCCAACAAAGAAGCTAAACGAATTGTGGTACAATCTATTCAGCGTGTTGCTACCGAAGTTGCCGTTGAAAACTCAGTAACTGTATTTCATATCGAAAGCGACGAAATTAAAGGTCGCATCATTGGTCGTGAAGGCCGTAATATACGAGCCTTAGAAGCTGCTACCGGTGTTGAAATTATTGTTGACGACACCCCGGAAGCCATTATCCTTTCCGCATTTGATCCTGTACGTCGGGAAATTGCCCGCTTATCACTCCACCAGTTAGTAACTGACGGTCGTATTCACCCCGCACGTATTGAGGAAGTCGTAGCCAAAGTTCAAAAACAAGTAGAAGAAGAAGTTATCGAAATAGGTAAACGCACGACCATCGACCTTGGCGTACATGGTCTGCATCCTGAACTTATTCGTATGATTGGTAAAATGAAATACCGTTCATCGTATGGTCAGAACCTCTTACAGCACTCCCGCGAAGTTGCCAATCTTTGCGCCATTATGGCTTCGGAGCTTGGATTAAATCCCAAACTTGCCAAACGTGCAGGCTTACTCCACGATATTGGAAAAGTACCAGATGACGAACCGGAATTGCCGCATGCAATCCTTGGTATGAAACTGGCAGAAAAATTCAAAGAAAAGCCTGAAGTTTGCAATGCCATTGGTTCGCACCACGACGAAACTGAAATGACAACCCTTTTAGCACCAATTGTACAAGTTTGTGATGCAATCTCAGGAGCTCGCCCAGGTGCACGTCGCGAAGTGGTTGAAGCTTATATTAAACGTTTAAAAGATCTCGAAGCATTAGCTCTCTCTCACCCTGGCGTAACCAAAACTTACGCAATTCAGGCTGGACGCGAACTTCGAGTCATTGTTGGAAGTGAAAAGGTAACTGATAAAGATGCCGAAAATCTTTCGACAGAGATTGCCCGAAAAATCCAAAGTGAAATGACCTATCCCGGTCAGGTTAAGATTACAGTAATCCGTGAAACAAGAGCTATTAGCTATGCCAAATAAGGTTTCGACTTTAAAACAAAAATCCCGCTCAGTCGGGATTTTTTGTTTTAAGCCTATTATTTCTTTGACAACAAATACGTTTCCAAACGGTCTAATCCTTCCCTTATATTAGCCAGAGAATTAGCATATGAAAAACGGACAAAACCTTCTCCTCTACTTCCAAAATCGATTCCTGGAGTAATTCCCACATGGGCATGATCTAACACATCAAATGCAAACTGATAGGAATTCTTCGTAAACCGATGAGCATCACAAAAAATATAAAAAGCACCCTGCGGAACAGCCCTAACTTCAAATCCCATTTTTATAAGTCTGTCGAGCATATACAGTCTCCGCTCATTATAAATATCACGCATTCTGTCAACATCGTTTTGTGCATTTTTCAGAGCTATAATGCCTGCTTCCTGTGCTATTGACGGTGCACATATAAACAAATTCTGCTGAAGAATCTGCAATGTACGAATATATGTTTGGGGGGCAATGATATAACCGAGGCGTAACCCTGTCATGGCAAATCGTTTCGAAAAACCATTTATCACAAATGCATTATCAGTAAATTCGAGAATGCTCCGGGCTTTCCCTTCATAAACAAGTCCATGATAAATTTCGTCGGAAATAATCGGTACATCCAACGTAACCAATTGCTCAAAAACAAAATCTTCAACTAATGTTCCTGTAGGATTCATGGGTGAGTTCACAAAAATGGCACGCGTCCGAGGCGAGATAGCCCTTTTAACATCGTCCACAACATACTGAAAACCATTATTAGCACTAAGCGGAACGTCGACAGGAACAGCATTGCAGGCGATCGCAAAATTACGATAACAGGAATACCCCGGATTGGAAAGAATAACCTCATCGCCCACGGCACAAAGTGTCATTAATACAAGTAAAATAGCCGGCGACGAACCGGATGTAACCACAACGCAATCAGGATTAACCTCAACCTCATATTCCTTCCTGTAAAAATGAGCTATAGCCTCACGTAGTTCGCGGGTTCCCAACGAATGCGTGTAATGGGTTTGACCTCTATTAATGGCCATATTTGTCGCCTCTGCCACGCAAACCGGAACCTCAAAATCGGGTTCTCCAACTTCCATGTGAATAATGCGAATGCCTTGTTTCTCCATGGCGTTAGCCCTTTCAAGAACCTCCATAACAATAAACGGAGACATATTAGCAAGGGCCGGATTGATCATTGATATCATTGGATATTTTTTACAGGGCTAAATTAATAAATGAAAACTGTAAGTTTTTATAAACAAAATAATTATTACAACAAGACTCTTCATTGATTTGGATTACCGAATACATTGATTTATATCAATTATTTAATGTATCAGAGCATCTCGTTTTTATTAAATTGCAACAGAATACATGATACGTGTTATGATAAATAGCCAGCCATTAGCCCTCATTGTAGATGATGCCGTTTTTAACCGTCGGTTACTAGCTGCCATGTTGGCTGTCAATGGAATAAGATCAATTGAAGCAGAAAATGGAAAAGATGCCTTGGATAAATTAGACGAGGTTACTCCCGACATTATATTATTAGATATAATGATGCCTGTTATGGATGGATTTCAGACTCTTTCGATTATAAAACAACGCGGGTATACATTTCCGGTAATTATTCTCACGGCCGATTGTCAGGAGTCCACCAGAGAGATTTGTTTAGAAATGGGGGCATCTTACTTTGTGACAAAACCGATAAGACACGAAAATATTTTAGAACTAGTGAAGATTTTTATAAAATCAAATGTTAATGCGTAAGCCTAATCTAAATCAAGCATTTATTGCAAACCTACTTCTTCAAAGTAATTAACAAACAGCTATACATAGAGATTCTATTATTTTCACAAGTACATACTAATGAGTTGAATATATTAGCCCAAACTCTATGGTAGAGTTTGGGCTAATGTTTCATTTTGTTTTCAATCGAATAACTGTAAACGAATATGCCGGCATTGAATAAGAAAAATTATTGTTCACGGTGATCTTGTCGGTTACCGGTCGCGCAGTTTTGTCTCCGGGAATTCCTGTAAGCACGGTTTTGATGGCCGAAGAATTAATTGTTCCGGCTCCCTCCAGATTTACCTGTGCATTAACCATTACCGGCAACAAATTCACCAACTTCAAAATCAAATCGTCAGTCTTGCTATCTCGAACAACAGAATACGCAACGCGTTTCTGTACGTTATCCGCATTATTGGTTAATTTTAATGATCCTGCGAGGTAAACATCTCCCGAATTTTGACCATAAAGTTTTTGTACATAGTAATTAACAGTTGGCTTTACCTCGGTATTGTTGAAGTATATCAAATCAGGATTCCACTGGGTATGTCCTTCTTTGGCAAGCATTGGCGCATAAGAGGCCATACTTACTACATCGCCATTACGTTCCAGAGCCGTCAGGTAAAGGGCTTCGGCAAGAGCATTATATAAAGAGTTTCCCCACGAGGCATATTCTCCCAAATAAACCTTTGGTTTGGAACGGTCGTACTTGTCATAAAAATCCTGATTATTGATGAACCAGCCTACTGGCTGATAATAATGTTCATCAACAACTGGCACCCCTAGTTTTGTGGCAATATTCCATCCCTCCACATAATCCGTTCCTTCTGAAGCTGGGCCGACAGTACCGATAACAGTAATTTCAGGATGTCTTTCTTTTATAGCTTTGAAAATCATAGCAAACCGTTCTTCAAAGATATCGGTAATCAAATCTTCGTTACCAATTCCGACATATTTCAGGTTGAAAGGTTTCGAATGCCCGGCTTCGGCACGCATCTTTCCCCACTTTGTATTAACATCACCGTTTGCATATTCAATCAAATCGAGAATATCCTGTACATATTGATCCATATCGCACATAGGAACGCCACCTTGTTGACCAGCCCCTCCGGTAGCCGAATTCTGGCAGGGTACTCCGGCAGCAATAACCGGTACAGGTTGAGCTCCTATATCTTCGCAAAACTGAAAATATTCGAAATAGCCTAACCCAGCACTCTGATGGTATCCCCAAAGATTACGTTGTGGTACACGTGCTTCCAACGGACCAATGGTATTTTTCCAACGATAAATATTACCCAGTCCATCGCCATGAGAAACGCAGCCTCCGGGAAAACGCATAAAACGAGGATGAATATCTGCAATGGCTTGAGCAAGATCGGCGCGCAACCCATTTTTATGCCCTTTAAACGTTTTTTGAGGAAAGAGCGAAACCATATCCAATGCTATGCTTCCTGTACTCTGTGGAACGACTTCCAAACGGGCGTCAGAGGCTGTTGTATTGGCAATGATTACTGCATTATTTTTCTTCCACACTACAGCATTAACAGAAATTGTCGTTTCTCCATAAATATCACCGTTTTTACCTATGAGACGAAAGACCACTTTCTTGGACTGCTTGTCTAAATTTCTAACGAAAACAGACAGATCATATTTATCGCCTTTAACCATGGGGATTCCGTCAAACCCATCATTGACAAGCCCTGCCCCCACTTTATTAATTTTAAGAACTGCATAATGCTTATTGTTTTTATGTACCGGCGAAACTGTATCTATAACAAACTGTGCTTCGCTCCCATTTAAACTCCAGGCTTTGTAACTGTTCCAGCTTTTGTCATTTCCTTCTTTGTCGTTTAAAGCATATTCAAAGTCACGATTTTGTATGAGCTCAGCGTACAGTCCTCCATCTGCTGCATAATTAATGTCTTCAAAGAAAATCCCCGTAAGCATATCGCTAATTTTCTTATTATTATCAACATTTGCAATTACAGTCGCTTCCAGTGGCTTTAAAGAGGCAAACCGTTCGGCATCGTCTTTTGCACCTTCGTTGTTTACTTGTTTTTTATATGCATCCAATTGTTGCTTTTTCAGCAATCCGTCAAGCAAATGCCAAGATACCTTCTGTATGGTTCCGGTTTCGATATTTCCTTCAACTTTTACATTTTCCCGTAAATCCGGACGACTATCGGCAGCTATCGGCTTTGCCGGGGTATAAGTCTTAAAATCCTTAGTAGTAACGCTGTATGATTCTGAGCCATTTCCCGTCGAACTTATCCAGGAAATGACATACAAACCGCTTTTTTTATCAAAAAACGCTTCCGGCATCATACAGTTTTTACCAGCAACGGCTATTGGATATGACTGGGGATGCCAATTTACCAGATCGGACGATGCGGCATGAGCAAATACGCCATCTTTTTCGTTGAGACTCCAGATGCAATGCCACAGCCCTCCTAAATCGCGAAACAGGAAAGGTGTCAGCATTCTTTTTTCAGCCCCCCACCTGCCATAATCACAAAAAAGATAGCGCAATTCGGGACCAATCGCATTCCAATTTTTACGATCGATACTCCAGGCAAAATGCAATCCATTGTGCCCCATATTCTTTTTTGTTGCATACGAAAAAAGATAAACCGAATCAGGTTCATTTTTCATCTTCGTTGCAGCAAAGGCCGTCTGCCCCAATATAAGGGCAACCAAGCTTAATAGTATAATTATTTTTTTCATAAAGATTTTATCGTAGTTATAAACCAGTTAAAAGCGAAACCTTCTCTTCCATCCAAATCATAGATTAAATCCTAGCTAAACGAGCATAACCCTTTGGTTCAAGATTACTCGTTACTAATGGCAATGTCTTTTACCTTTCGGGGAAGCCATACTCTCATTTCGTTAATTCCACGGTTATCCCATACGTAATAAGGAATAGCCGTAATTTTCCGTTTCACGGTTTGTATGGAAAGCCCATCGGCGGCAGTTTCGAAAGCAACAGCTTCACCGGAAATTACTTCGACACCGTTGAGTTTATTCGATTGAAAACTGGCTGATAGTTCTGCATTATCCGGAAGTATAAGATTAGACACTTTGCCGTTATTATCAAGTCCTTCGAGACAATAAACAATCGGGCCTCGTTCGATAGCAACCTTACCTTTGTCGTCCTGAACGTTGACATTGGCTTCCACGCGGTGAATATTCATCGGAAGCACATATTCCACAACATCACCTTTCTTCCATTCGCGGAAAATGACAGCATAGCCGCTTTCGGTTTTATAATTTACTGGTTGTCCGTTTATTTTAACAGCAACGGTTTCATTAACAGGAGCTATATAGCTATACAAATTGCTTGGTAATGGTTGATTATGCACCCAGCCGGGGATACGAAGACAAAGCGCAAAAGTCGATTTCTTCGCAGGATTTACATTGATGGTCACATTTCCATCCCAGGGATAAGCGGATTTCTGACTGATTTCCACCGATGTTTTAGAATTAAGCTTTATTGTAGACTTACTGCTGATAAACAGGTTTACCATCAGATTATTCTGTTTTTGGGCATAAATATACCCCGGAACAGAAGCTATAAAGCGACACAGGTTGGTGGGACAGCATGAACAATCAAACCAAGGCTCACGAGTAAGCGAACCTCCAGAGTTAAATTTATATTTAGCATCGCATTCGAGCGGATTTGGATAGAAAAAAGTCTTTCCATCAAGGCCTACACCTGAGATAACATTGTTATATAAACTACGTTCGAGTACGTCAATATACTTGGCATCGCCATGTAGCAGAAACATACGATAATTCCAATAAACATTGGCGATAGCAGCACAAGTTTCGTTATAGGCCGTAAGATTCGGGAGCTCATAATTAGCTCCAAAGCGCTCGCCGTCATGAGCGGCACCAATCCCGCCAGTGAGGTAAAGCTTTTTTGAAGCCATGTTATCCCAAATTTTATCGATAGCCTGAATGTATTCCTGATTTCCGGTAAGGGCAGCAACATCGGCAACTCCGGAGTAAAAATAAGCCGCACGCACAGCATGGCCTACAGCTTCATTCTGCTGTACCAACGGCAAATGATCCTGAAAATAAGTACGCTTGGGATTGGCAACTTTCCCCCTGCAGTCGATAAAAAATTTAGCAAGATTCAGATACTTTTTTTCTCCGGTGATACGATACAGACGAACTAGTCCCATTTCGACAATTTCATGACCGGGGGCATCGTTACGTTTTTCGGGGCCAAAAACCTGATCGAGTAAGTCTGCATTTTTGAGGGCAATGTTCAAAAAGTTGCGTTTCCCGGTAGCCATATAATGTGCCGCAGCTGCTTCGAACAGATGACCGGAATTATAAAGCTCGTGGCTCATATCCGATTCCTTTACCCAACGATCCTTACCCGACCAACTGTGCGGATTTTTAGGATCGATAGTACGAGCGGTATATAGATAACCATCCGGTTCCTGGGCAACGGCAACAATGGTTATCAGGCTATCTACGTATTTATCGAGAGCCTTATCGGGATGTACTGACATTGAAAATGAGGCGCCTTCGATCGTTTTGTAAATATCGGTATCGTCGAACGGAAAAGTAGTGAGAAATTTTCCAGTCTTCGTCGCGGCCAATACAAAATTTTGAACTCTGCCGGTTTCCTCACATTTTTTAAACGAAGCAGGAATTGTAACCGTGCGGTTGGTTTCAATTTTAGGGAGCCAGAACTGGTCGTTAATGCTTACCGTATTAAATGGCACTCCCTGAATGTTGTAATCGGTTGAGTTTTGGGCAATCAGGCATAATGGCATGCTAAGCCCCAGAAATAGAGTTGTTAGTGTTTTCATTAATTGAGGTGTCTATTATTAATTCGGTTATTATAAGCGTTAAATTAACACTTTTTAAAACAAGAAAAATATCTTATTTAAAATTTTCTTTAAGAAATCTATGAATTCTTTCTTATTCGCAAGGATTTATAATATACCTTCAGTTGAAGACCTGAAATTACCAAGTCTCCACGTGTAAATAGTTTTTATTTAGTGCCGACAAGTTTAACTCCTTTATGAGTTGGGACTACCGGTCTAATGGTTCCATCGTCATTGAATTCCAGCTTATCAATGCATACTTCGCGATGATAACCAGCGGCTTTACCCATTTTAATACCATCGGGATACGAAAAACGGTGATAAACGATGTACCATTCGTCCTTTCCCGGAACCTGAAGAATAGAATTATGCCCGGTTCCGTAAATACCTTGAGCCGTGTCTTTTTGTAAGATCAGATTACTGGCAGGAACCGTAATCGGCCCAACCGGAGATTTCGAGGTCCCATAGCAGACGCGATAATTTACACTACGAGTGTCGTCTTCAGACCACAGAAAATAATAAATACCTTTTCGGAAGAAGACATAGGTACCCTCGCGAAACGTTTTATCGGGCGTAATAATTTTAGTTGTGTTTTCACGGATAGAAACCATGTCTTTATTAAGCTCAGCCACGGCCATATATCCATTGCCCCAATACAAATAGCTTTTCCCTGTTTTGGGATCGGCAAATACATCAGGGTCTATTTCCTGGCCACCTTTTACACCTTCGGGCTTCTCGTCTATCAGAGGTTTTCCCGAATCAACAAATGGCCCGGTAGGATTATCGGATACAGCTGCGCCAATCTTTTGAGCAGCCGTGAAATAGTAGAAATATTTATAATTTCCCTTCTTCCCCTTTTCGATAATACAAGGAGCCCAGGCATTTCGTTTACCCCACAACACATCTTTGGACAGATCGAGTATCACACCTTCATTTTTCCAATCCTTCAGATTATCAGAAGAAAAAGTTTTAAAATACGTACCACTCCATCCGGTAAAGCCATCACTGGTAGGATAGATATAATACTTCTGAGTCTTGTTAGAATAAAGTATTTCGGGGTCAGCATAATAACCCTCAAGTACCGGATTGTTATTTATCTCCGGAAAATTAGCAGGCATTCCCCACTTGTTAACCAATGCATTCAGCTCGTTACGGGTTATTGGCATAATGGTTCCGTGGCGTGGATGAAAATCCATGGTAACATCGTGGTCGATTATTCTAAAATTGCTTAAATCCTTACTTTGAGTAAATTGGTATTTACCATTATTATACACATCGTATATAAGAATATATTCGTTTGAATTATTCAATTTAAACGTTCCTGCGCCTTCTACAGCTTCCGTAGTTTGTTGTAAGTAGTTGTCATTTTCGGTCCATTGACCTGAAGTTAGTGATGAAGTTGAGGCCTTCTTTATTCCGTTGCCATGTCCTTCTGTTTTGTAAAACAGATAATATGTCGAATCCTTATAAACAATATCGCCATCAATGCAGGATTTTTTATCTGATGGTATAAATAATGCACGGGGTGTATCTTCCAAATCGGTAAAGTCTGAATTTGCATAAGCATAGTAAATAATATCAGGGCCATCGCCATGCTTCATCGACCAGTATACCATGTACTTTTTAGCGTTGGCATCATAAATGGTCTGTGGGGCCCATACCCGTTTTAGCTCTTCGTTACCGGGAAATCGCTTCTGTATATTGATAACCGTCGATTTCCAATGAATCAAATCAGACGATTTCATTAGTACCATGGCTCGGTTCGAATTCCAACCGAGCGCTGAAACCATATCGGTAGCCACCATGTAGAATGTTTTCCCATCCTGACCCCGAAGAATATGAGGATCGCGCACTCCTCCGGTAGAACTGATATTTTTTGAATCGATAACTGGCTGATTCTTGTTTAATGCATAATAGTTATATCCATTACTGCTAATAGCAAAATGGATAGACTCATCAGCTATTCTGTTTCCCGTAAAATAAACGAACAGATAAGCCGTTTTATCCTTTTCAGGCACAGACATAACATTTTGAGCTAACATTAAGGGCGTAACGAAAGCCCAAAGGATGACAGCCCAACAGGTGTATCTAATAGTATTAGAATTCAACATCATTAACTGTTTTTAGTATTAAAATTTTGGAAATATTCCCCAATGTTTAGCCAGCTGAACAGCCTCTTTCTTCGTTAACTGAATTACAGCACCACGTTTGGGAGGAGAAAAATTTGTGACTTTCATCACATCTTCATTAAAATGACCAAGATCATTAAAATTCATAAAATCAAAAGTTTAGCTAAAACCTAAATTATGAGGATTAATGTCATGCATGATATTCATTCAAAATTTAGACAACAGGCTTTATTCAACATATACCATTTATATTCAATTTTTTATCTTCAATAAAGCACAAGAATGAGGGGCCAGAATCCTGGAAATTTCGCTGTTTACTTTCGTTGTTTTTGTCAATCCCCACATATCCTTTACCTTACAAGAACCTTTGATTCCCAAATCAGACAAGTTTACTTTTACCTCAGTCGCATCCTTATCGTTCAGATTAAACAAAGCAAGATATACCTCGCCGGTTTTAGGGTTGTGCGAAGTCACGGCCACTTTCCCGTCCTGCTGAAAAAGCTGACGCACACCAGTAGCTTCTCCGTGCATTTTTAAAACGTCCTGATTAGTTAGCAACGACAAGGTGAACGGATCGTTACTTGGCAAATCTCCTCCAAACATCAATGGCGAACGAAAGATGGTAAAAAAGGACATCAATAGGTATTGTTCGTTTTTGGTAAGGCGAGTCATCCTGTCTTTACCTCGTTCTCCACGAATAGCAATGCGTCCCAATGGAATCATATCACAATCGGGCCAGGTTCCGGAAGCAATGTATGGATACCAATTCTGCGCAACTTTTATCAGATGAGTAATATGCCCCCAAACATCCCAAACGTCGTCGACCATGCGCCACATATTGGCATGGGTACTAACATGCGCGGCTTTTTCAAAAGGAGTTTCTCCCGGAGAGGTGCTTAATACGATGGGACGGCCAGTCTTGTCGATCGCTTTTCGGATAAGCTCAATCTCGTCCTGATGATATGGCCGGGAAAGGTCGTCAATTTTAATAAAATCCACGCCCCATGAGGCGTACAACTCCATAATTGAATTATAATATTCCTGGGCTCCGGGCTTATCAGCAACAATGGTATAATTATCCTTAAGCCATTGGCATTGCATATCGGTAGTATAAATCTGATCGGCAGTGATGCCGGATGTTCCTTTTACCGGCATTTTTTTATTGACAGCCTCTTTGGGAACCCCGCGCATAATGTGTATACCAAACTTCAACCCTTTAGCATGAATATAATCTGCCAGCGCTTTAAAACCTTTGCCTCCGGCAGAAGAAGGAAAACGGTTCACAGTGGGCTGATAACGGCCATATTCATCGAGGACGTAGCGAGGGTCTTTCTCGTTATATCCACCGGCTTTGTCGTTTTCAACGAACCACCTGATATCGACAACAATATATTCCCAACCGTATTTTTTAAGATTCTTAGCCATGTAATCGGCATTGGCCTTTACTTCACTTTCTTCAACCGTTGAGCCATAGCAATCCCAACTGTTCCAACCCATTGGAGGTATTGGGGCCCATGTCTTATATTTCATTGTTTCCTGAGCATTTATCCCCGCCCCTAACGCAGTCAACAAAATGGCTATCAATATGGTTACTTTTTTAGTTTTCATCTGTCTCAATTTTATAATGATGAAGCTCCGCCATAGTACTATCCTGGAGCCTTACCTTTTGTTTTATTTTAAATTAGGATTGTTTACACTATTTCGAACAATGACAGTGTTGTCATCGGTCGATTGATTTCAATCTTGTGGATCCAAAACTGCTTGTTAGTGTTTGCCTTACTAAAAGGCTTCTTCTGAATATGGTGATAGGATGTTTGAGGGACAATCTGGCATAATGGCACGCCAAGCCCTAATAGTACTGTTGTTAGTGCTTTCATTAATAATAGGTGTTTGTTAATAGTTAGAACGTCTTTTAAGCGTTAAATTTACACTTTTTATAAAACAAAAATAATGCCAGATAAACTTTGTCATATTTTTTTCGATCACGAGATCTTACTCGTCAAATCAAGTTTATAATAACTTATAATTAAACACCTTACAAAACATAAATCAATCAATTAATTAAAATAGATTCAACTACCTGCCAAACAATTTTTTGTATCTCATCAAAGCCTCCACAAAATAATAATCAGCATAGGTAAGCGGCACATCTACCTCCGAATTCTCAGGCTTGGAGCCAACACTGTGCATGAGTATGAAATTACCGTTTTCGCCCTGCTTTGCCCGATATACGGGAGATGACAGGCTTCGAATCTGCTGTTCGGCAACTTTTAGATACTTTTTTCCTGCTTTCTTATCAACATATTGGCTTAGTTCAATTAAAGCCGAACAGATTAAGGCTCCCGCAGAAGCATCTCGCAACGTGTTAGGAATGGCCGGATCATCAAAATCCCAATAAGGTATTTTGTCCTTGGGCAAACGCGGGTGGTTAAGGATAAAGCAAGCAACTTTTTGGGCATGGGCCAAGTATTTAGAATCTTTGGTTTCGCGGTAACACATCGTATAACCATACAATGCCCATCCCTGCCCTCGGGCCCACGACGAGGCATCGGCATATCCCTGACGGGTTTGATGGGTAACCGCTTTTCCGGTAATTGTATCGTACGAAACCACATGAAAACAACTTCCATCGGGACGAAAATGGTTGGCCATAGTTGTGTTGGCGTGCGAAACGGCAATATCTAAAAAACGTTTATTGTCGCACAACTTCGAAGCCTCAAACATCATCTCAAGGTTCATCATATTATCGATAATGACCGGGTATTGCCACTTGCCCCAGTCCCAAGAACGGATACAGCCGGTTGTTGCCCGAAAACGGGTACTCAGCGACTTGGCTGCATTACAGATCACATCTTTATACTTAGGATTACCCGTGATACGAAAACCATTACCAAAACTGCAATAAATCATAAACCCAACATCGTGGTTATCGGTGGTGAACTGCTGGTCTTCGACACGTGCGGTAAAAGTTTCGGCCATACGCTTCAATTCTGTATCTTTTGAATTTTCAAAGAGATACCAAAGCGTTCCGGGGAAGAAGCCACTTACCCACCAACTCGATTTACAAGTTACCAGTTTCCCATTTTTATCGAGGGTCTTTGGTAAACGTCCAGGCTGGTCGATGAGCGACTCTGCCATCTGCTTGTACTGTTGTGCTGAAAAAGTCAGGCTTTCGTCAATAACTTTCGAAATCGGTTGTTGTCCACAAACGGGCAATATCCCTAAAATACTAAATACTAAAAGTATAAGTTTCCGCATGCTATGAATTATTTAAACGAATATATTCACATAAAATTTATTGATATTCCCAGGCTATTAAAAACTGTTGCTTCCCTTTTCGGTTTACATCTTCAATCTCTGCTGACTGAATAAGATATTCGGGTTGTTGCTGGGATCTTTCCATTTGAAGAGCTTTTCTTGTCAACTTGTTAATAAAGCAGCTCCAGCCCTCTTGGTTTGTTTTCAGTTTCCACAGCTGACTATCCAGATTGAGCGAATCTGCCAAAACTACTTTAGCTTCTTCATTCTTAGCGTCGAGAAACTTGCCTGACTCCTGATTCTTTATCCGCACATAGCCTTCTTTGTCTTCAGATAATATCCACTTAAGAGTTTGCAACTTATAACTAAGCCCCTTATAACCAATGGTTCCATCTGGCTGTGGTGATAAATAATTATCGGATAGACGATATTTAATGCGACAATACTGAGGGGAATTTATCTTTGTTGTAAAAGTTCCTTTTATGCAATTTACACTCAGAGAGCTCACCCAGTTTACTTCGAGTGTGGTGTCGTTTTTAAATATTATGGGTAGGAATACATAGGAAGAATTGGGGTATTCTGCCGGATCCCAACGATCGGCAACATAAAGATATGATGTTGACTGCGCCCCCTCTATCGGCAAAATACAAGTTGGCTGGGTATCAAACGTTGTTGGCGAACCAAAATTATGGAACAAAGACCAAGGCCCTGCCATCGAACGGGAATAAGCATATTTTCCCTGATTGGGTTTCCATCCGGTACAATACGAAGTCATCATCAGGTAATAATCGCCTTTCTTTACTACAGCCGGAGCTTCACGCATGGCTCCAGGCCACAAGGTGGCTATTTTCGATTTAACATGAAGATAGTCTGGAGTCAACTCATAAACATTCATATCAAGGTTATTCCGCGTTGTAGAAATAAAATAAGCTTTTCCGTCGCTGTCCTTAAACAGGTTACAATCCCTCGACATATTATCTTCGGGCCGAAAACTTCCCAGATAAGTATAAGGCCCCTCAATATTTACCGACGAGGCTACGGCACAACGTGCTACACTATAATCACGACGAAGCTCGTAATGCATCCACATCACAAACATTTTAGTTTCTTCATTATAAATAACCTTGGGACGTTCAATATTGGCACTCTCCAGTTCGGGAGCCGAGTTACGAGAGAGAAGGTTTCCTCTAAACTCCCAATTGATCAGATCTAACGAACGATAACAAGCTACCAGATTATTATTCTGGCGGTTCTCGCCAATCCAATAATAACAACCTCCTGATTTTAAAAAGCCTCCACCATGAGCATGGACCTTATTCCCTTGTGTGTCGGTAAAAATTGTACCGTTTAAGAGCATATTCTTAACAGGCATATTAATAGCCGATTGGCTATATCCATAAAACCCATAACAACTAAACAACAAAAACAAAACTCCCTTTATTATTTTCATTTATAACAAATTATATATATCCAAAATTTAAAGTAGGGAAACCCGGACAGGGGGATTAGGGTATTAATATGCTTTAGTTCTTCCTACATATATATTTTTTGCCTTTAAATAAGTAGTATATGTAGGCCCGGGCGTTCCGGAAGAACCTTCCATCTGGTAATCAATAATAATCCACATAGGTTTACCTACAAAATTGGCTTTATGTACCGCTTTCCAAACGCCATCGATATAATAATGTATGTTGATGTTGACTGAATCCGTTTTGGAAATCCAAACCCGGTAGTTATGCCAGCTTCCTGGCGATGAAACGGCAGTTACCTGAGATGAAACATCTGAAGAGGTGCGGAAGGTATTCTGCCAACAATTGGAATTTCCTTTAAATTCCATGATATCACTTTCCGGAGGCCAAGTCCAGGCTCCGGTAAGCCAAAATGCAGGCCATGTACCTTTTACCGAAGAACACTGAAAATCGCCTTTTACTTCCCAATTAGGATATTGGTCATTCACCAATACCTTGGTTTTGGCATATACTGTGCCCGAATAGTAATGAATAGTTCCCTGCCCACTCACTGGCTCAGATTTACAAACCAATACATTACCACTCTCAAGGTAAATGTATGAATGATCGGTAGAACTGCCCACCATCCTGGCCGAGCCATTATGTGTTGAGCCCCAAGGATACAGGTAATTCCATGAGGAATCAAATGCAGTATAACTGCTAAATGAATTCCCATCAATTACCGTTTCCCAGGATTTTAACCTCGAAACATTATCAGTCGGAGCAACTTTTTCGTTCTGGCTACAGGACATTGCCATTAACGTAATAAGGATAAACAAAATAACATTTAAGTTTTTCATAAATTGATATTTAAAAGTTGATAAATAAGGAATTATCCCCTGTCCGGGCAATATCATTTAACGAAAATTTTTTTAGACTGTAACAACTTACGACTATCATACACAGTAAATAAATAAATGCCGGGAGCTAGTCCTTCGGGAACCATCAATGCATAAGGTTCATCTTTAATGGCATTCTTCAGATCGTATGAGCGAATCACTTTTCCTTCCATAGAAACAAGTTTAGCCGAAGGGGCTTTCAGATTATCCCGGATGTCGATATTCCACTGATTGCCTTTGGGTGAAGGATAAAGCTTAAACCTATCCTTTTTAGAAAGTTCATCTACCGCATTGGGGCCAAGTTTTGTAAATGTAAAATCGTCAATAAATGCAGTAGTATTTCCTTCGGTTTTCTTCACATAAACTTTGGCTGTTGTTTGATTTGCTCCGGTTGAAAATGTCAATGATTTCTGTTCAAAAGTCCCGGTAGTATAACTTGTAGAGATTTCCGTTCCGCCGAAATCCTTAACGCCCATCACCAACTTACCGGGTGCATAGGCCAGACGTCCAAAAGCGCTTATGGTATAGGTTGTATTGGATTCAACTTCAACAGTTTGTTCGGCTGTGGCTGTATTATCATCAAAACGCAATGAATATTTTCCACTATTAACAATAGCATCAGTTATCAGAGCGTTTGTCGTTTTCCAGGGAAGACTGCTCCCGCGTTCAAAACCAGGATTAAGGATTCCGTTTGCCTTCCAAACCTTAACCCAATCGCACTGGTACGAACATGGGAAAACGGCATCAGCCGGAGGATCTCCAGCCCATCCACCAACAGCAAGGTTTATAATAATGTACATATTTTTAGCTTGGACAATTTCGGTAGGTTTGTAATAGGAATTCAGCACCTGCCCGTCAAAATAGTACACCATATAATCAGGAGTCCATTCCACTCCGTAAGTATGAAAATCGGCCGATTTATCTGGTCCCCAGCTATCTCCTCCAAACGATTTTTCCTGCGTCCAATCAGCTCCGTAGTGATAATAATAATGGTGCATGGTTCGTTCTTTATTAACTTCCAGAATATCAATCTCCGGAGGCCATTCGCCGGTTTTGTTTAATGTCCAGAAAGCTGGCCACGTACCTAATGTCGATGGCATTTTAAACCGCCCTTCAATGTAACCGTAAGTAACTTCCATCTTTCCTTTACTATGAATTGCTCCAGAAGTGTAATCGTAGGAGAGATAGCCAAAAGTTCCATCGGTTTTGCCCCATGGATCCCAAATAGTACGCTCGTGCTTGGCAACGAGCGACAATATTCCGTCTTTAACTTTAACCTGACTAGCTTGCATGTTAGCCCGATGATTGTGAAGCGTTCCCCATGGATAATTATAACTCCATTTGGAAAAATCGAGGGTGTCGCCATTAAAATTATCTTCAAAGAATAATTTCCATTCGCCGGACACTCCCCCGGGCTGGGCAAAAGACATCAAAGGCAATAGAATTACTGCCAATGATAAAAAAAAAATTTTCATCATCATTATAGGTTGTTAGCAATAGAAGAAGACCGGGAAGACAAAACGCTTCCCGGCAAGGTTGTTTAGTTATTTAAATTAATGAAGATCCAGAGCATGATCGGCTTTGGCATTTTGTCCCGACCATATTTTAACGGCCGACCAAGGCTCTGCCGGGGCTGTCCAAAATTCGTCCGTATCGGGCAATCCAAGAGGCAGGAAGATGGTCGTGCACATATACAGACTTCCGGTAGTGATATAGAAATCGGCAAGGTCGGATTGCTCACCACACAGGCCGATATTTAACCAGCCGTCGTTGGAAAAGGTGCCGGATAGAGAAAGCGTCTTTTTAATGACAGCAGCAAGCGCCTCCCTCACTTGTGCAGGCTTTAACGATTCGGGAAGACTTTTTCTCAACGCCATATCTGCCAAATGCTGAAATGCCCCTCCACGGTAAACGATCGACCTACCGGTTGCCGGGAATGAACCGTCGGCATTAATAAGTTTTTCCTGAATTTCCGCATAACGCTTATTGATTTTATCAAGCTTGGGGATAAATTGCTTATAGTTTTCATTTTTCTGAAAAACGATATTCATAATCGAGCTCAGGTAAGGCTGAATTACATAACTATTATAATAATCGAGATGAAAATTCATACCATCCGAAAACATTCCATCGCCAGTGTACCAGTGCTGCATGAACTCCCTTACCCCAAATTCAATACGCATGGCATCGTAGTCCATATCATATTTGCAGAAGAAAGCTTCAACCATTCCCGAAAAGAGGAGCCAGTTGGTATAAACAGGCATCGTTGAACGCGATAATTTCAAAGCTGTTATCACCTGCTCACGCACAGTCTTGTCGAGATGCTCCCACAACCAGGGACAACGCACTAAGCCCAGCGCAAAAAATGAAGCATCGACCAGAGGTTGCCCGCCAGTCCATTGAAGATAATCCTTAGCCGCCGGATTAACCGCGTTAGCAACAGCCTTTAATGTCCATTCGCGGTATTGGTTTCGCAGAGCTACTTCCTCTTTCGAGCCACCTTCGATATTCAACCACGGGCCAATTCCGCAAAGAGTACGGCCAAAAGCTTCGAGATAAGCTACTTTAGAACGATGCTCTTTGTTATCAATAGTCTTTGATAAGGCTACTGGCATTTTCGCCTTCAACTGATCTGTTGACAGGTTATAAATGACCGGACGTGCAACTTTATCCATGTAAGCAAGCCACACCTTACGGTTCACAGACGAAGCACCTGTCCCATCCTGAGCATTTATAGTTACGGCGATGAACGAGAGCAGTAAAACAAATAATGATTTCATAACTAAAAGATTAAAAACTAAGGTTTTAAAAAACAACCTCCCCTACCCTTCCTTTATTTAAGAAAATTCTACGGGGAAGTGTAATCCGTTATTTTTTTACAGGTTTAATGATATATCCGTACGAATATTCTTTATCGGTAAGACGGTATTGCTGATGTGGAGGACGGCCCCAGCTATCGTCACCGCCAACTCCCCGTTGAAGCAGATCAACACATAAAACCACTTCGCGGCGGGGAGTAATATCGCTCGGATGACGGTATTTCTTGGTTAGCCCCGGGTCAAAATCCTCGGGATAATTGTTTAGTGCACTTACACATAAAGGTTGCAAACCACTGATTTCAACACCTTCACCATCATTATCGGTAAGCGTAAGCCAACGTACGTCGGTTTTATAACCATTTTCCTGAGGACGGGTGTATGCTACATACTGATCAGAAACTTTGCTATTATAAATGCCGATAAATGATGCGGTGTTGCGGTCGGTATAGTTTTCCCATGGACCACGGCCATAATAGGTAAAATTATCCAAATTGTTATGCAAGGTCATAATCATACCAAAACGTGGCAACTCAGGTAATTCGATTGCTCCTGCCTGATATTTTACGTTTACCGTCAGTGCGCCGTCGGAGGTCATGGTATAAACAATCTGATAATCAGAAGCTACATCGTGAAGATAGAGATTAGAAATAACAGAAGTTTTACCATCGGCAATTTTAACTTCTACCGATTTTACGCCGCGGTTTCGTCCGGCTACCCTCCATACATTAGAGTTCACCTCCATGCCGTTACCAAAATCATTATCGGTTGGAGCCCTCCAAAAATTAGGTATTGGTGTACTTCCGAAAAAAGTACGACCACTGGCCCGGTACCAATTAATAAGCCCTGAACGTTTGCCTATTTCAACCTCAACGCCCGCGGCCTGAAGTGAGACTTTATCATTAGTTTCTTTAACAACAGGCGCCGACCCGGTATCGGAAGTTTTTACAAAGTATTTTGATTCGCCCAGTTTAAACTGCTCGCGGGCAACTTCATGTCCCTGCGGAACGATCTCGTCCCCATTGCACTTTAGTGCATATACATTTAACAGATACTCTGTTCCGTCGGCTGGCTTTATGTCTGGCAACGAAAGCTGAACCTGTTTTTCTTTTTCAGGAGCCAGCTCAACATCAAATGTTCCGTCTTTCACAACTTCACCATTCTTTAACACCTCATATTTAAAGTTATAGTTTGAAAGATTTGTATAATTGAAATCGTTTACCACCGTAATCAAACCTTTAGACACGTCGGAAGCCTTGAAAAGTATATCCTGATAGACCTTTTTTACTTCGTACAGACCGGGATGCGGGGTACGATCGGGCCAAACCAGACCGTTATGGTCAAAGTTTTCGTCGTTGGTATAATTCTGGCTTCCAAGGTCGCCACCATAGGCCCAAAATTTACGGCCCGCTGCATCTTTAGTTAAAATTCCCTGATCAACCCAGTCCCAGATAAAGCCACCTTGCATGTGCTTACTACTACGGATTATATCCCAATACTCCTGAAAATTACCGCTACTATTGCCCATAGCATGCGCATATTCACACATTATGAAGGGACGGGCCGGATTTTCACGTTTCGCATACTCCTTCATTGTTTCAATACCAGGATACATAGGACAAACCACATCCGTATTTTCATTTTCGCCAGCCTGTTCAAACTGTACCAGACGGGTATTATCGCGATTTTTAATCCATTTATAGGCATCGTGAAAAACGGGGCCATTACCACATTCGTTTCCTAACGACCACAAGATAACTGCCGGATGATTTTTATCGCGCTCAACCAGGCTGATGATACGGTCCATATGGGCATCGTGCCATTCGGGAAGATACGCCGGGTGTTTGGATTTATCGAACCAGTTTTGCCATTCAGCTCCCATACCGTGCGATTCGATATTGGCTTCAGCTACCAGAAAGAGTCCGTATTTATCGCACAGTTTAAGCCATGTAGTATTATTGGGATAATGGCTCAGACGCACGGCATTGATATTAAACTGTTTCATAACGCGAATATCCTTCATCATGGTCTCTTTATCCTGATAGTGGCCGGCTAACTCGTTATGTTCGTGAATATTGACACCGTGCACCATGATATGCTTACCATTTACCCATAACTGACCGTCGCGAAGTTCCACTTTACGGAAGCCAACCTGCGTAGAGGTTGTTTCGATAAGGCGACCTTTATCATCTTTCAACGAAAGTAATAAGGTGTAAAGATTTGGATATTCGTTACTCCACAACAGAGGAGACGATACTGCTTTATAGAATTTTACAGAAACGGTTTGTCCGCCAGCCACTGAAACTTTCTGCAATTGTGTAAAGACACTTTTCCCGACAGCATCCAACAAACTAATTACCAGACTTTGATTGTCGGAACTTTTGGTGTTATAATTCTTTACCGAAACATCAACCGAAAGGCTTCCGTTTTTATAAGCGTTATCAAGATCTGGACGGGCAAAAAAATCAGCAATACGAACATTATCGGTACTATAAAGATATACGTTGCGGTCGATCCCCGACAGACGCCAGAAATCCTGATCCTCAAGATACGAGCCGTCGCTCCAACGGTAAACCTCAACGGCAACAAGGTTTTTGCCTGCTTTAACATAAGGTGTCACGTCGAATTCGGCGGGGCTTTTGGTATTTTCGGTATAACCCACTTTTTGTCCGTTCACCCAGATATACATCGCCGACGTACCAGCCTCAAAATGAAGAAAAACACGACGTCCGTCCCAACCCGAAGGAAGCTCGAAATAGCGACGGTACGAACCTACGGGATTATCGGCATGGTCAATAAACGGCGGATTCTTAGGAAATGGATACGTGATATTGGTATAGATAGGAATACCATAACCTTCCAATTCCCAATTAGCAGGCACTTTAATCTCCTTCCAGTTGGTAACGTTAAAGCCTGGTTTGTAAAAATCCACCGGACGTTGAGCAGGATTGGGCGCCCACGAAAATTTCCATAATCCGTTAAGAGACAAATACCATGGAGATTGTTCATAAATATCAGCGATAGCCGAATGTTCATCGGCATAAGGCAAAAATGTAGCACGAGCCGGCTCGCGATTTATTTGAAATACTGCCGGATTCTCCCAGTCGTTGGGGGGCGTCTGTCCATTTACTGGCAATAATAATGCAGCCCCGAAAAGTAATAGACATGTCAATATTGATATTTTTCTCATTTATATATTTGTTTAATTTATTCTTCAAAAGCAGCCCCCGATTTATAAATAGCCCATAACAGGGGCCGACACTACCAACCAAACTACTACTAAACATTATCAAAAACTGACGCCAATTGACATCTTACCAGAGAACGACTCCTTCCCCCAAAAATCGTAACGACAATCTTTATCAACCAGAACACCTGCTCCGATACAGGGAGAACGTCTTTTTAACTTAAAAACTTTAGTTTTGCTCATGCCCGCTCTATCAACAGGAGGCTGTGACACAAACCCGGGATCGGAATATAGAGGTTTAAGATCTTCGGGCAGATTCTGCTGATATCCATAATACAGGTTATGATCGAAAACATTATTCAGGCTCTGTCCCCACACATGCTTCACTTGATTTTCTGAAAGAAAAATATTATTTGCAAATGAGGTACTGTCGGACCATCCGCCCCAGTTGGTAAAATTTAGAAAGGAATTATCGGTGGAATCCGTCTTCTCCTCCATCACATAAATCGTATTATTATAAAACTTTGTATTCTTCACAGGACCAGCAATGTGGACAACAGGTGAAAAAATTCCGGCATGAGTGCGAGCCTTACGAACGCCATCGTTAACACTTATATTATAACGAATTACAGAACCAATATTTCCAACACTCGACGATGGCTTTGCTCCGCCGTCATTACAAACCAGCAGAAACCCGCCTTCGTTGTCGTGACTGTAATTATATTGAATGATCGTATTACGGCAATTCCAGTCCGCATCAAACCCTTGTCCATCCCAGGGAGCTTTGTGTCCGCTCACCTCATTGTACTGAATGAGGGTATTATCACAGCTCCAGGGCCAAATGCCGGCAGCCGCCTCGCCTAAAGGTAATAATCGCGAAAAATTACGCAAAACGTTATGCTCTATAATGGCACCGTCGCACCCAATGGGAACAATGCCGTCCCCGGGAATTTCTTCGATGATATTCTTACGGATAACGACGTTACGATTCGGATGCCAATCGGCTCGTGACCAATATCCGCCAAAAGTTATCCCGTTACGTTCACACCTGCATATTGTACAACCTTCGATAAGCAGACCATCGAAAACCGAAACAACCGAATTTCCTTCGTTATGAATAAGGATAGCCGCACCTCCACCCAGTTTCTTTATAAGAGATCCATTAACATCGTGAATATCCAGATTACGGAGTACAATGGAATGAGCCGTGCCAAAATTGGAAATCCGAACCAAGACCCCAACCCTTTTGGCTTGTCGTTCCGGGCCTTTATTCGAAATATCCAGATTCTCGATTTGGCAATATTCGGTGTTTGCTAAAAGCAATGCTGAGAGTTCGGTTCCATTCCCTATAATCTGAGGTTTAGCTCCTCTTCCATACGAGCTTACTATTATCGGATAATTTTTACTGCCTGTACCGCTGAGGCTAAATTGCCCCGTATATGATGTCCCGGTTTTAAACAAGATTTTGTTTCCAGGCTTAAAAGTTGAGCCATTTACTTTGGCTATGGTTTTCCAGGCTTTATCAGGCGAATGCCCGTTGTTTAAATCATTCCCTCGCTGGCTATCAACATAATATACCAACGAATCCATCAAAGCAAAAGAAGTATTAATGTTCAGGGCACTAGCCCCAACAACACACATCATTATTTTTATATACCCTTTAATAAATACCAATTTTCTCATAAAAAGGTTTATTCTTGTAAGGGGCAGCAATCCTATCAATCTGCCACCTATATTAATTACGACTAAACATCATTTTACCCCATAATCCTTTCTTACTTTTATCTAAAAAGAAATTCTAATCGGGTAAATTTTATTCTAAACGAAGCTCCTTTTACTCTTTAACAGGCGAATAGCCTGCTGGCTTCGGAGGTTCCAGAGCCTGCTTTTCAAAATCGCGGATATTAATATTTACAGGCGTCTTTATCAGCTCCGGCACATTGTATGATTTATAAAGAGATTGATAATACAACGGATCTTCCTGTGGCAATAAAAACGGCTTATAAGCTTTTCCATTCTTATCGAAATACGCGAAATACGGACGGGTATATGACCCATCGATTCTGCGACTGCTAAAAACAAACCAACGTCCGTTCGAGGACCAGGTATGATAGCTTTCAACATCGTTGCTGTTTACAGCATCAAGTCGCGACAACTGACGGATTTGAAGGTTCATCAGGTATAAATCGCTGCTTTTATGCCAAATGGAAAAGTTGCCATAGTCGGACAGACAAAAAAGCAAAAATTTACCATCGGGCGAGATCCGCGGAAACGAAGCGCTTTTATTTAGTTTCAAAGCATTTACAACCGTATCTACCGCGCCAAACTTACGCGATTTCGGATCGAATGCAATACGGAGTATATTGTATTTCAAATCGGTGTATTGTTCGCTAATATCAAAACCTCTAAGTTTATCGGTTTTAGGGCGATCGGTAGGACAACGAGCGCTACAGAAATACAAGTACCGTCCATCGGGCGACCATGCCGGAAATGTTTCGAAATATTTATTGGACTGGATAATTGGTGTTATCTGATTTTTATCCACATCATAGAGAACAAGATCGGACTGAACGTCGAGAACTTCAATTTTTTCGGTGCTTCGGGCATGGAACAACTGCCCTATCTCGTTTACCGAAAAAGCTATAAGGTTTTGAGTTGGATGCCATGCGGGGTAAACACCGGGCGACATTGCTCCGGACGTTTTGGTATTAATTTTAGTAACCTTGTTTCCGCTAACCACTAAGGTTCCGCCATTTCTTTTTCCCCGAAGGTGTATCAACATATTTTGAGGGCTGTTCATCTGAAATGAGTGGCAGTTCATACACTCACCCTGAGTAAGGTTGTTGTTTAAAACCGACTTTTCTTCAAAATTTTCCAAGCAACGCTGATAAATGCCCATTTTTTGCCAGTTTACATACAATGGCTCAATGAGCCGGTAAACCAGGTAACCGTCAATAGGCTCGTCTGCTATCGAATTTTCGATGGTTTTATATTTTTTCCAGTTACCACCTTTTTTTACAAAAATGTCAATAAATAATGGTTTCCCCCTATTCTCCGAAAGTAATGTTTTCCAGTCCTTTTCCGGAATTTGAATCGTCTTATCTCCTGAAATTACAATAGGCTTGCCTTTTGCTGAAGAAATCTTTACCTGGTAATCATCGGCATCTTCTTCAATCAAAAAGTTAAGCGGAGCAATATTGTAAGGAACAGTTACCGAAGTATAATCAGGACGTATGGAAGGAAGACCGTCAACCGAAATAAAGTGATCGATTGTTTTGGGTTTACAGCTGGTTACCAAAGCTATAAAACAAAATAATGCCGCCTTATAATATTGAAAATGAGCAATACGCATATCTTAATTTGCTTTGGGGTTATTGACATAAAGAAAATAGTACCAGTATGTATTTTTAAACTGACCTACTAACTGCTTACGCGCCTGTTCAGGATTGGGAGAACCATAAAAAATCTGGTTAAAAGCATCAAACTTCGATTGAACCTCGGGCGAAATACCGGAAAGGAGGCTCTTATCTCCGCTTTGCATGGCATAAATAAGCAACGCTTCCTGATAATGACGAGGCAATTGACGCTGCCCAAAACCGGGCATCAGAGGAAGGTGCCGTACAAAACCTGCAAGATTCTTGCTTAAAAGATTGTATCCCATAAAGTAATCGAATGCAAATCGGTTCTTAGGGTTATCTTTTAAAAAGTACGTCAGAAAAGCCTCAAATTCAAAATCTTCACCAATAAGATAATCATTAGTAGGAAGTAATGCCCTTTTAATTTTAATATCGGAGTTTGACAGATCGGAAGAATTGATATACCGTTCTTGATTAAGCGCCCATCGCTTATAAAAAAGTGTCTTTTTAAGCGTGTTAAGGTACTTCTGAGCAAGTGCATAATCTTTATTTATAATGGCTATGTGCGCCATCTTTATCAGGAAACGAGATGATAACCCGTTTATTACCGTACCTTCCATTAGCCAACGATAAGCGTAATTAACCAATCCCAACTGGTAATACAGATCGCTCCCGAACAACAATACTATCGGATTTTTTTGAAAAGGAGCATACATCCCTTTTTCGTGTAAAGGCTGCTCGTAAAAAAACATTTTGTCGCCCAATACTCCCTTTTTACACAGAGCGATATTTGTGTATAAGGACAGAAGTTGCCCGGGTTGCCTTACTTCGCCAGAAATTTGCAATACCTCGTCCCAATCGTTTTTCTGAGCGGCATCGCCCATAAGAAATAATTTTTCGAGGTTACGATCGGTAGCTGAAAAACGAACGGTAAAAAAAGCCATTAACGCTAAGCTCAGAACATTTACATAAAAATATAGTCCAAACACCTTATTTCCATTACGTTTAACCATACATGGCATTGCAGGAGCAAGTATAAAGAATAGCCATGTAATGAGGTATGGCCCCCATTCGCTAAAACCCGACATCCCCAAAAATTTAGGGAAAGGCTCTAAGGCTACTCCAACTGCATTTACAGACACAAAAACAAATTTATATGCAATAAACCAGACAAATACGCTGGAGACTATCAAAACCAGGATAAACCCTAATCGCTTATACTCTTTCTGCTTAAAAAGCTCGCATGTTACCGCAGCAATGGCAAAAAAGAATGCGTACCCACCCGCAATCACATAGAGCAATAGTATGGATGCCAAGGTTGACGCATACCGCAATGTAGTTTGCTGAATTTGATAATTAAAAAATAACGCCCCCGCAACCAAAAAAATACCGGCCGTATTGGAAAAGGCATATTCCTCGCTGGTTTGAAGTAGAAGTAACAAAAATGATGGAATAAACGAAATAAAATAAAAATTATCACTAATGCGGTACATCCGCGAAACAAGCTCTTGAATAGCAAGGAGCAACATCGTTACAATGAAAGCTCCGGCTCCGGAGTAATAAAAAAACTGGATAAGAAATTCGGATAAATAGGTCAACAGTCCGCCAGGCATTGCGAAATGTTTATAGAAAAAGAATTTATCGTATAAAAAGATTTGCATCTGCTCCATCACTGACAAGGTTGCCCCACAGTAAAAGAAAAGATAGAGAAAGCTAAAAGCAACAAACAAAAGCTGCCAAATTCTCCTCACCATAAATTGCTGTTTATCAAAATTCATCAGTGGCAAATGCAAAAAAGTGATTAGTATTTCAGGTAAAAAAACGATCCAATTAAGAAACCTGTCAGGTTTGGGAGACCTGACAGGTTTTATTTCACTTTCGGGTAAAATTACGGGAGATAATTATCATTGCAAAGCTCAACTGCGGATTAAGTGTATACTTGGTAGGATTAGAAATCTTTACCCCAATAGCGTAAACATAATCCGAAGTATGCGTATCTGCCACAATCAGTTTATCCTTGAGTACCAATCGTACGCTTGCAAAACTCTGCCCCTCGGGAATTGTAAGTTTATCAGGCAATACCGTATAGTATGAAGGATCCAGAATGACGCACTTTTTATATATCGCAAACTGCGACAATGTTGAGGTAGCTGCATAATTGATAGCCTTGGTAACCGAATCGGTGGTCAATGCCAGATTTACGCTTGCTGATTCGTATGGAATGGAACCGCTACGGTTAACACCAATTACAATAGCGGTATCGGCATCGTCGTAGTTTGACACCTTGACGGTATAATTATTAGATCCGTCAGAGGAATTATATGCTTTGGGTATATATATCAATGCATCTCCGAAGTCCCCGTCCTTAGCCGCTTTCTCACACGAAGAAAAGCTAATGAGGAACAAGGCTCCCACTATCATAAACACAATTTTTCTCATAATAACCTGTTTTGAAGTAATAAATGATTCAAATTATAGTGTCTGTAAGAGCCCGGCAGCACAAACCAAACCCTGCCAGGCTCTTTAATACAGACATTTCCTATTTCCACCCTGTATTCTGTACAAGGATATTTCCGTTCTTATTTATTTCGTCCTGCGGAATTGGATAATAATACATTTTGGAGTCGAACACACGATCTTCAACTTTTACATAGTTGTAATTGAACGTACCATCGGCATTCTTGGTAATTTCTGCCCCCGTTAAAGGAACGCCCAACGTCGATTCGGCAATTTTCCAACGACGGACATCCCAAAAACGATGTTCCTCGAATGCAAGTTCAACACGACGTTCCCGACGGATTGCCTCGCGCAAGTCGGTCTGAGAAATTGTAGTTGCAATGGCTGGCAAAGCCACGCCTGTACGCTGACGAATCTGATTCACAGCCTGAACAGCTGTTAATGTATAACCCGAAGGTAAAGTTGTTGGTCCATAAGCTTCATTCATGGCTTCGGCGTAGTTTAGCAGGATTTCTCCGTAGCGAAACATTATCCAGGCATGAACAACAGTGTTTCCGGTTATCAGGTTTAACCCATCCTTAATGTATTTTTTCAGATAATACCCTGTGCGGGAAGCTTGGGTGACACCTTTTCCATCCGTTCCTCCCACGTAACACTGAAGGGTTCGGCTATTCCAGGTGGAATTATTCACGGCAATGGTCATCTGCATACGCGGATCGACCTTGTCATAAGGTGCAGCAGCACTCCATCCGGCCAAATGCTCGTAAGCATCAACCAGGTTTTGCGAAGGGCAAGTGCCGCTTTGTCCACCTGACGTACCAATTGGATAGCAAGCCGTTTCTACGCTGTTGTTATTTCCATAATAGCGGAACATAATAACTTCGTTGGCCGAATAGGACTGCGATGCCAAAAACAGGTTCTGGTAATTTGAATATACCCCATACTTATTCATGGCAATCACTTCGCGGGCAGCAGCAGCGGCTTTTGCCCATTTGGTCAGATCGTTCGAGGTATTATTTAACGGGCTGGCAGCATATAAAAGCACCCTGCTTTTAAGTGCCAGTACGGCACCTTTGGTTGCCCGGCCGGTCTGGGTTCCGTCGAACGAACTCCAGTCAACAATTACCGAATCTTTTACCGCATCCAGTTCGGATACTATAAAATTAGTACAGGAATCATACGTATTTCTGGGCAGTTTAAGGTTATCGTTTAAGGACAACACTTTGGAAACGATTGGAACGCCACCATAACGTTTAATAAGCTCAAAATAAAAGAACGCCCGCAAGAAACGCGCTTCGGCACGCATATACTTAATCTGCGAAAGATTCTTTTTATAAACCGCATTACTTCCGATGGTATCCATCGAATTGGTAATGATGTTTTTGTAATCAGTCGAATTTCTCAAAAAGAACGTCGCTTTTCTGATACCAGTGTAATATGATGACCAGCAATCGTCAGGGTTATAGCTGGGACTCCATCCGCCGGTATTAAACCGCTGAATCGCCGACCCCGTATTGGTATGCTCTGCTTCGTCCGAAGCTCCGGCAAAAAAAGCTCCATCGAGGCGATTGAACCCTCCCGGCAGATAACTATAAATGCCAATCCCGGATGAGTAGATATTTGCATAGCAGTTATATGCCTGCTCTTCGCTGTAGGAAGTCTCCATTGTCCTGTCCAAAAAGTCCTTTTCGCAGGAGCTCAGCAAACAGGTTGTTATCCCTAATAATACTATATATTTCTTAATCATAGCAATCAATTAATAATTAAAAGTTTAACGAAACACCTATGTTATAAGATTTTAGTGCAGGATATCCCGACATTGTTTCAGGATCGAGATTGAAATCCCCTAGCTTATCCCAGGTTAACAAATTGATTCCGTTGATATAGATACGTGCCGAAGCTATTCTCAACCGGTTAGTCAGCGATTCGGGCAAGGTGTAACCCAATTCGACATTCCGCAAACGGAGGAAACTACCATCTTTTGTCCAGAAGGTTGAGCGACGGTAGTTATTATCGTTGGTCATGGTGGTTAAACGCGGGTAAGAGGCCGTGGTCTTGGTTGCATCAGTCCAGCGGCCCAGAGCTACAGGTACGGCTTTTGAATTGTTCACCAGAGCCCATACGTAGGTTCCGTTCAAATAAACGCTCCGATTAGTTTCTCCTTGAAAAAACATTTCAAAATCGAAGCCTTTGTATTTGGCGCCAACATTAAATGTATAGGTAATTTCCGGATCGGAGTTATAACCAATAGCTACCTCGTCATTTTCGTTAATTACACCGTCGTTGTTTTGATCTTTGTATTTAATATCGCCGGGCTGCACGGGTGCAAAAATCTGTTTGGGCGAATTATTGATCTCGTCCTGCGAATTAAAAAAGCCAATAGCCTGAAGGCCAAATGGCTGACCGATTGAATGACCGGTACGATACAAATATGATTCGGAACGGGGCACTTCATTCTGATAATCTATCTTATTATGAGCATAGAAAAACGAACCGCCAGCAAAATATTCGAACTTACCAACCCGGTCGGTAAACATTGCACTTACTTCAACACCCCGGTTAGTAACCTTGCCGATATTTTCCATAGGCACGCCTACACCGATAATTGAAGGTATATCTCCAGAGCGACTGGTAAGAATATTACTGCGTTTTTCGAGGAAATAATCGAAAGTCACTTCCAATTTTTTCAAAAACTTAGTTTCGAAGCCGACGTTATATTTGGTGCTTTTTTCCCAGGTAACATTGGAATTGGCCAAAGTTCCTTCGTTAATTGCGGTAACACCACTACCACCACCGGTTCCCAAAGTATAAGCACTTCCGGCGCTGTTAAAATACTGGTCGTAAATAAAACGTCCTCCGCCAATGTTATCATTCCCAAGTAAACCAGCCGAAGCTCTCAATTTAAAAAAGTCGATGAAACTAACCGGCTTCATAAAAGATTCGTTACTGAGAACCCATGCAGCCGATAAGGTAGGAAAAAAACCAAACCGCTTGCCTTTGGGAAAATTTTCCGAACCGTTATAGGCATACCCAAACTCGGCAAAATAGCGGCTGTCGAAACCATAGTTAATCCGTCCGAAAATTCCTTGTTTGGCATAGGGCACATTATTTCCGTCAACATTATAGGTATCCTGATGATACATCACCAAGCCAGAAACCTCGTGTTTCCCGAAAGTTCGCTGGTATTTAAGGGCTGCCTCCAGGTTTGTCCGGTTCCATTGATTACGGGTACCTTCATCAATGCTGAAGCTGGTATTATCTTTATATTTGGTATAAAGGACTGTATCCCGGCCGTTAATATTTGTACCATACGGCTGATAACGGGCATAATCCCTAGTTTTATTATAATTTCCCCTAAACCAGTTACTAAAAGAAACCGTTTGTGAAAAAGACAATCCCTGTGTAATGAAATCGAGTTTTTCGTTAAGCGAAAAAGTTGACATCAATGTACGGTCGTGAGTACTGGCATATCCCTTGGCTAAAACTGAAGCTACAGGGTTATCGGGAAATACGGCATTTCCACCCCAAGTCCCGTCTGGATTTTTTACCGGATAAATATTGGGTGGATATTTGGCCATATTATCCCACAAGGTTGGCCCGCTAAAATTGGGGAAGATCCGATCTTCGAGAATCCCGTTCAGAATAACCGAGGCACTTACAGCCTTCGTTATATCAACATCTACGTTAGATCGAAAGTTATAGCGCTGGAAATCAGCATTCGAATTAACCTTTTCGTCCTTATCGGTATTTTTGTACAATCCTGAGTTATGGTTATATCCCAACAATACAAAATAACGGGCATTATTGCCACCTCCTGAAAATGTTAAGGCAACATCCTGTGTCGGGGTCACTTTTTTTACCACTTCGTCATACCAGTTTACATCGGGATAAAGCGTAGGGTTGGTATGATTTTTATAAGCGTCCAAAGCGGTTTGGGAATAGTAATTGCTTACTCCATAATCATTCTTCATGGCTTCGTTATACAGCGTAGCATAATCGTAAGAACCTAAGAATTTGGGAAGTTTAATTGGAGCCTGAAGCCCGGTGCGGGCCTGAAATCCAATGCGCGTTTTACCGGCTGTACCATGTTTGGTAGTCACCCAAATAGCACCATTGGCACCTCTAATGCCAAACTGGGCCAGCGCTGCAGCATCTTTTAACAACGTTACACTTTCAATTTCGGCAGCCGACAGTTGGTTAAAATAAGAAGCTTGAAACCCATCGACAAACACTGGAAAACTCTGATCGTTATACGTTGCTTTTCCGCGAATAAGCATAGACGGTGAATCGTATCCCGGCTCCCCCGACCCTTGCATAATGCTAAGCCCTGATAACCGGCCATAAAGTGCATTGCTCAGCGTTGGCACCGGAGTCTTTTGCAAGACTTCTCCGGAGATACTTGAAACCGAAGCGGTAAGCCCCAATTTACGTTCCTTACCATAAGCTACATCAACCATTTGTTGGTTGGGATCTTTTTCGAGCTTGATAATAACAGAATGTTGGCTGTCAATAAGTACTTTTTTAACGAAATAGCCATCGAGACTAACAGTTAAGTAAGTACCCTTTGCCTCAATACTAAAAGCCCCTTTCTCATCGGTCACCATTAAATTATTGGCTTCATCTTTAACAATAACGCCTTTTATCGGGTAACCATCTTTATCCTTTACCGTTCCTTGCATATTTTGTTGAGCATTGGCTGTAAGGCCGGCAAAACTCAATATACAAAACAGTAAAAGTCCATTTATGCTGTTTTTATATTTAGATTTAATCATCAGTCTGTTTTTTTGATTATTAATCTTCAACACCAATTTTATCGATGTCTTTTAACATTCCTTCTCACTCCTAATACCCTGGATTTTGAATCAGATACCCCTTATTTACCTCACTCTGAGGGAAGGGATACAAATACAGTTTTTTGTACCAGGCCCGTTTTGGACTTTCCATGGTGTAATAATCCACTAATGTCTTCTTATCAGCGGTTTTAGAGAACTGGAACGTGTAAAAAGGAGACCCGATAACCCCTGGAGTTTCGGCAATCAGCCAACGTCTTACATCAAATGCACGGTGTTCTTCGCCATACAGTTCAATGGCCCTTTCCCTGCGGATAGCCTGTCGGAGTTTATCCTGTGTGTTATAATTCGGATCGGTAATTAAAATTTGCGGAAGCCCCGCTCTTGACCTAATTACATTTAAAGCATCGTAGGCTCCTTGTGCATTAGGCTGAGCTTCATTCAAGGCCTCTGCATAATTGAGATAAAATTCGCCTAAGCGGAAGATTGGCCAGTCTTTATAATGCTCGCCCTGATAATTATACAAAAACTTGGTAACCCTGCATACACCTCCATCATTTCCATCCCAACCGGTAATAGACCATGGGTATTTGGTAGGATTATTATATGGGTTCTTTCCTACAGGATAAACAATTTGCCGGCACCGTGCCTCCATTGCATCCATACGCGTGGAATAATCGCTGTATAAGCGATGTTCATCAACTGCAGGCCAGCTTTGTTCGGTACCATCTTGTTTATAGAAAAATTTAAGGGCCTGAAGTGTCATCTTGCACCCGCCCTGCCAGTCAAAAGGCTCATACCACCACTGGAAACCATCTTTATCCCAAGTAGTTATTTTTCCTTTATATGCCAAAATCATTTCAGCATTATCATAATCGGAAGTGGCCCGGCCATAATCGTCGAAAGGATTGCCTGTATTGATGATCTTGCACCAACCACTTTGTGCAGCCCAGTCGATAACAGCTTTATTGGCATCAGCAGCTGTTTGCCAGCGCGTAGCGTCGTATGAAGGGTAAGAATACAGGTCGCGGTTGGCCGAATTGATATAAGGAGCATCGGTATTAAACAATGGACTTGCGGCAAAAAGTAAAGTACGACCTTTGGTAGCTAAGGCTGCGCCTTTAGTCATACGGCCCCTCCATTTCGAATCGTAGTTATCGGGAAGCACGGCAGCCGCTTCGTCACATAATTTAACAATAAAATCTACCGTTTCCTTTAATGTGGAACGGGGAATCTGCGTATTATCCGTAGCGTACAGACGTGCTTTAACAAGCGGAACCCCACCCCAGCGTTTTAACATTTCACTGTATGTAAGAGCCAACATAGCCTTTACCTCGCCTTTCATCTGATCCTTTTCAGCTTGGGGAATATCGCTTACTTTATCGATATCGCTGAGAAAAATATAGGCTTTGCGAATACCATCCCATTTGCTGGTAAATAAATCGCCGGTACCATCTGTCGGAGTGTTTCCGTTTACCGCAATCCCATAAGCCCAACTCCATCCTACGGTACTGGTGGCTTCGTCGCAAGTTTGCGAAACCGACGAAATATAGGGTTCTTTGCCGCCCCAACCCCATGAGTGATAGGGAAATCCGGAAGGTAATATCCTACGGTAGGTATCCCATAGGAATGTCTCTGCATTAACCCTGCGCGAAAAAATGGTATCTTCATTAACATCCGCACCAATAGGTTTTTCAAGAAAATCCTTATTGCAGGAAGCTGCCGCAAAGGCTATAATCAATAAGGGTAAATATCTTAATATATGTTTCATATCACGAAATTTTAGTATTAAAATGTTAAATTAAGACCGGCGTTAAAAGTCCTTATCTGTGGGTAGAACTGGCCTCTTCCAGACGGAGCTTCCGGGTCGTAAGTCTTCATTTTAGTCCATGTAATCAGGTTGTTTCCGTTCATATAAATTCGCAGGCTTTCAATCCCTACCTTTTTAAGAACAGACCCTTTAAAACGGTATCCAACTTCGGCATTTTTAAGACGGAGATAACTGGCATCCTGCAACCAGAATGTAGAAAGCTGTTTGTCGTTGGCGATAACTCCACCTTCGGACACCCGGGGAAAGGATATCTTTTCTCCGGCTGCATATCTCTCGGGAGTCCAGCGTTCCAAGTGCCAGGTTTGAGCCTGACGGGTGTTTTGATCGAAAGGCCATGCTGCGGTTTCGGAAAGGTTACAGGAAACATGTGCTACACCCTGAAAAAGGATCGAAAAGTCAAAGCCTTTGTAATCACCTCCAAACGAAACCCCGTAGGTAATTTCAGGGAAATTGGCATAACCAATGGGTACCGCATCTTTACTGTCAATTATTCCATCGCCATTAATATCCTTATAACGCATATCGCCCAATTTGATCTGGGCATCGCTCCATGCCGATGTAGGACGGTTCGACAATTCATCGACCGTATTAAAATATCCATCGAAAATCAATCCTTTAAACTGGCTAACAGAATACCCAGTTTCCATCATCCAGGGATACTGTTTCTGAGGTTCATCTTTTTCGATAACCTTGTTGCGTGCAAAAGAATAATTAGCTTTAAACCAATAATTTATTTTACCAATTTTATCACGCCAGGATCCATCAAACTCAAATCCATGATTTTCAACTTTTCCTTTATTGGCTGCAGGCAGTGTGGCTCCTACAAGTGCGGTTGGAGACTGCAGGGTAATGAGGATATTATTACGTTTTTCTCCAAAGAAATCTGAAGTAAACGACAACCTATCGTGCAGGAATTTAATCTCATACCCGATATTCCATTTTTTGGCACGTTCCCACGTTACATCAGGGTTACCTATCTTACCTTCGGCAGAACCATTATAAGCCTGCCTGTCAACACCGTAAGTTCCAAAATAATAACCACCTCCGGCTGTACCGGTATAGCTAAATGAATTAGGTAAATATAAAAACCGGGTTCCACCAAGCTTATCATTACCAACCTCTCCATAAGACCCCCTGACTTTCAGGAATGAAACCCAATCGTTCTTTGGAAAGAAGGGTTCTTCGGTAGCTACCCAGCCCAATGAAAAGGCAGGGAAAAATCCAAAGCGTTTTCCCTCGGCAAATTGTTCGGAACCGTTATACCCCATATCAAACTCTGCCAGGTAACGGTTACTGTAATTATAGGTTACGCGACCAACTGCTCCCAACATTGCTTCGGGAACATTATATGCTAAACCTGGGTTGTAATGTTTCCGCTGATTATAAAGCAACAAACCTGTTACGGTATGCTTAGAAAATGTCCGGTTATACTCCAGAGCTGCTTCAGAATAAATTACCCTATCCTTATCAGAGCTTTCAGAAAAACCTAAAGGCTGATCTGTTGTAGTCCTGATATATATTGGTTTGGTAGCATCGTTTGGGTCTTGATATATTCCGTATTGATCAACATTTTTTCCACGCGATACGTTATGGGCATAATAGCTGTCGTACGTTGTCATTCCCCTAAAAAGCAAGCCTCTTGTAATAAAATCCAAATCGTACTTAAACCCAACATTCAAATTAACACGGCTGTTATAGTTCTGGGCGTAGCCATTAGTCAATATCGATGTAAGCGGATTTGAGCCCCGGGCTATAGAAACCTTAATAGGGTCGATAACATATCCACTGATTATTTTATCGCCAATAAGCCCCGGGCTCGAAATTGGGTTGGCACATAATACCGAATAAAAAATGTCGCTCGCCGATTTACCCGGATAATTCATATCTGCAATCTGTGCACTTAGTTTAATGTAAGTTACCAGTCGCTTGGTGATATTGAAATCGAAGTTTGAACGCAGGTTATACCGTTTATAGCTCGGATTAGTATTATAATCGCTGTTATAGTCGCCATAACGGTACATCCCATCCTGTTTGAAATAACCCAGCGACACAAAATATTTGGTGGTTTTTGTACCTCCGCTGATATTTAAATTGTATTGTTGCTGACCGGTATATGGTTTAAGAATTTTGTCGAACCAGTTAATATCCGGATAAAATATTGGGTTGGAATGATCTTTAAATTTTTGAAGATCATCGTCGGAAAACATAATAGGCTTTCCATCGTTGAGCAGTGCTTCATTTTTAAGCTTAGCCCAATCATAAGCGCCTACCAGATCTGGCGTTTTGGTAACATTTTGAAGAGCATAATTGGCCGAAAACGAAAATTTGGGTTTCCCTTCGGTACCGGTTTTAGTGGTTACAATAATTACACCGTTAGCTCCACGAATACCATAAACAGCCGTAGCCGATGCATCCTTAAGAATACTGATAGTTTCAATTTCATTAGGGTCTAATAAATTGATATTATCGCGTTCAACCCCGTCAACTACAATAATTGGGCTCGAAGGGTCTCCGTCGCTGAGGGTACCAATACCCCTGATTTTGATGGTCGATCCTTCCTGACCGGGCTCTCCGCTTCGTTGTACCGCGGTTAAACCTGGTAACCGGCCTACCAGCGAGTTGGTAATATTTGCTACGGGCGATTGCACCAGATCCTTTGTCGCGATATTAGAGATTGCACCGGTAACGCTGACTTTCTTCTGGCTACCGAAGCCTACCACAACTACTTCTTCCAGCTTTTGAACGTCTTCGGACAATTTTACGTCTATTACATTTTGGGTTTTAACCGGAGCCATCTCGGTTACAAACCCGATAAATGAAAATACCAGAATATCATTACGACTATCCACATTGATGGTATATTTACCGTTAAGGTCCGAAACTACGCCCCTTGTCGTATTTTTGACCATAACACTGACTCCAGGTAACGGATTATCGTTAATATCAGTAATTGTACCGGAAACTTTAATTTGTTGTTGGGCTTCCACCGGAATAGGCTCTTTCACAGGATTTTTAGACGTAATGACAATATATTTATCAATTACCTGATACTTCACCCCGGTATTGCTAAGTATTTCATCCAGTATTTGTTCCAGTTGTTTATTCTTAGCAACAATATTTACATATTTTTTTAATTCGTCTCTTGAGTTATCGTAAACCAATTTAAATTCACTCTGTTTGCTGATGGTTTCCAATACACTCTCAATGGTGACACCTTTCATACACAAGTTAAAGCGTACAGACTGGGAATACGTCCCTGCTGAAATACTCATTATTGCTACAAAAGATAACAAAAAGGATAATTTCATAATCGTTAGTAGTTTTCGGATATAGTAATTCCTCTCCTTTTTACATTTTCGTAAAAAAATCATAGTTTTGTTGTTTAAAGTTAGACTGATAGGATGGCCTTAGCTTGAAAGGTGTGGACCATCTGGTTTAATTTATTGCCCGGGAAATGTTGGTAGCGTTTTCCGGGTATTTTTCACAAGATGTTCTAAAATGATTTTATCATAGGCGATTAGAGTTAGTTAGTTATAGATATAAGGTTATTATTTCTCTTCAGACGGTATATCCGGCAATTGGGGAGGGCGTTTAAATTCAGTTACCCGTATCTTCTTATCGTTCACTTTAAATTTCAGATCTAAAGCTTCTCCTGTGACTTGAAGTATTTTGCCTAACGATTCATGCTTCCTAAAATGAGCAGTAAGTCTCTTGTTTTTAATAAGATTACTGTTATAAACAAATTCTTTATCGAAGTAGCGTTCAAGCTTCTTAAACACAATTTCGGGCTGCTCGTTAAAAAATATAAACTCGCCCTCTTTCCATAATGAATAAGTATCAGCCCGGAATTTACTTTTAACGATATTTCTCGATTTTCTATTAAAGGAGGCTACTTCAAATGGAGCCAGCAAGGTCTTTCCTCCCGATTTCATTTCTGTTAACGAAACACTTCCCGACAATAATGCAGTTTCAATGTTCTGATCATCGGGGTAGGCGCTGATATTAAATACGGTACCCAGCACTTCCACTTTTATCCCTTTGGTAATCACATGAAACGGTTTGGATTTATCGTGGGCAACCTCAAAGTATCCTTCACCTTCGAGCTTTACATTTCGCTCGTTGGCTTCAAATTTTTGAGGCCAGGAGAGTTTCGACTCAGCGTTAAGCCACACTTTGGTTCCATCGGGCAAAGTAACTTGCTGTTTTTGCCCTCTGGGTACAATTACATGAGCATAATTTATTTTTGCATCACTACTGTGTGTTTTGTTTGTGGCATTAGTCAAAAAATGGATTATTATACCAATGCTTAGCACGATAAACAGCGAAGCCGCAACTAGCAACCGCGGGTTTAAAAGATAGCTGCGCTTTTTCATGCTCACTGTTTGATGCCTCAAACCTTTGGTCAGTAATTTAAATTTTTGCCATTCATTCGTAACATCAATATTTTGTACATCATAAATCATTCCCGATTTTTCCCATGCTTTCCGCATCGAGGCAAACTCAGCATTAAGTTCAGAATCTGAAGCCAACACCTTTTCAACTGCCAAAGCTTCCTCCGGGCTTAATTCGCCTAATAAATAACTTATCAGATATTCGGTTTCCTTTTCGGACATAAAATATACTTCGTTTGTAATAGTAACGACAATACTTCGTTTTACCCCTACACACTTTTTTACTTTTTATTAAAAAAAGTATAATAGCCTGTTTTACGAGGCCATGATGGCTTTATTTAATTTTGATAAAAAGGAAAAGCAGAAAAGGTAAATAATCTTTTAATTCGGTACGAAAGCGGGAAAGAGCCCTTGAAACCTGAGTTTCAACGGTTTTAACAGACAATCCGAGCCGCTCGGCTATCTCTTTGTATTTTAGCCCTTCAATCCGGCTCAACACAAAGATTTCTTTCATTTGAGGAGGTAAATTTTCGAGAGTTCTTCGAAATTTATTTTCAAGTTCTTCGTAAACGACCCAATCTCCGTCATTACTTGTTGGCAATTCGTTGGCAATTAATGAGGCGTCAATTTTATCCTGAAGTTTTTTCTGAGAACGGGCAAAATCTATGCAGTTATTTCTTAGAGACTTATACAAATAATTTTCTACCGGCCCCTGAGCCTGAAGCCGACTTTTTATTTCCCAAAATTTAAGAAACGTATGCTGAACCACCTCCTTGGACTCATCATGCGACAAGCCAAAAAGCCTGGCATTGAAACACATACTCTTGAAATATTTTAAAAAAACGATTTCAAATGCTTTCTCGTCTCCAGAAATTATTTTTTGAAATAATTCATTTGACATTATCTCATGGGCTAAAATCTCGACAGGTACGCCAAAAATCAGTTAATATCTTAATTTTAACTAATTTACAAATTGTATCATCCCAATAGCGGAATTACAAAATATGCCGTATCGAACAGATTGGTTATTGGGAGACGAATGTATCTAAAGGTTTTTAAAAACAAAAGCTGTACAGCTTAAAATTTTCCAAACGTCATTCATGCTATTTGAAAAAACTGTTTTAGAATGAATTATATTAAAAACAAAAGTTCCGGGTTACAGAAATAAATTTACTGTAACCCGGAACTTTTATCTCCTGATTATTTCGGTTCCATCATACTCGGTTTTCCGGCAAGCTGAGCCGCAGCATCCACGGCGAAGGTTCCGTTGGTAACCACCTCATCGCCCTCGGAAAGGCCTTGTTTTACAACATACCAATCGCCCGATTCGGAACCAAGAGTCACTTCGCGCCTTACGAATGCAGGAGTTGTAGCCGCCTGATCTTTAACGTAGACCACGGAGCGTTTGCCGGTCCATAACACTGCCGATTTAGGCACTGCCAATTCATTTTTAGTATCCAATACCGAACGGATCGTACCGGTTGCAAACATCTCAGGCTTTAGATGACCAGCGCTGTTGGGAACATCAAGCCTTACCCTCGCAGTACGAGTCTGTGCATTGATAGCCGGATCGACAAACGAAATTGTTCCCGAAAATTGTTTTCCGGGCAACGACTGAACGTTAAAAGTAACCTGCGCACCTTTATGAATCCAAGCCAAGTCGCTCTCATAGGCATCGAACATCACCCAAACACGCGATAAATCGACAATTTCGTAAAGCGGCTGTCCCAGCCCTACGTAATCGCCCACATTTACCTTGCGGTTGAGCACGGTTCCTCCCGCAACAGCCCTGACCTCAAATTCGCCGTTTACCTTTCCTCCTTTTTCGATAGACACAATCTGTGAATCCGAAAGTTTCCAAAGACGTAACTTTCCACGGGCAGCCTCAACAATGGCAGGGTTTGAATCTTTAAATTTTAAGGATTCGATTAATTCCTGCTGGGCGGTAAGTAATTCGGGCGAATAAACCTGGGCTATAACTTGTCCCTTCGCCACCGTTTCGCCGGTGAAATTTACCAACAGCCGTTCAATTCGGCCGGGAATATGGGCCGGAAGAGTCTGTATGAGCCGTTCATCGGACTGTACCTTACCGTAAAGACGGATTTCCTTTGCTGTCTTTTGTCGCGACACTACGGTTGTCTGTATGTTGGCAATTTTTACGGCAGCTTCGTCCATTTGAATGGCATCGGGATTTGCTTTCGACACCTGCTGGTCGAGTGGAATCAAATCCATCGCACAAATAGGGCACTTTCCGGGAGCATCGCGCCTGATTTGAGGGTGCATGGAGCACGTCCAAACGGTATGTTTCTCGTGCGTTTCGGTAACGCTTTTCGAAGGTTCAGAATGTGTTTTATGGAACAGGAGCCAGCCAAGAAACAGTCCGGCCAGTATTAAAAGTGTTCCTTTGATATAAGGGTTGGAAAATATTGATTTCATAAGATACTGTTTAAAATTTACTTAATTTATTTACGAATGCCGATTTATGATTGATGATTCGTCGTCGATAATTTAGGATCCATGTTTTTTATAAGTCATTATATCAGCAATCGTAAATCAATAATTACTTTTTGCCATTAAATACTCGACATTTGCTACTGCCGTCAACTGATCGACCATCGATTCGACAAGTTTAAACTCCAGTTCAAGGCGTTTTTGTTGCATTTGCAATACTTCCTCAAGATCGGCACCTCCCGATTGATAGGTAGCCGCGAGAATGTCGAGTGACTGGTTGGTCAGTTTTATCTGCCATTGATATTGCTCGGTTTTGCGACGGGCATTTTTCACGTCGAGCAACAGATTCTGCAAATTGACCTGCAAATCGTTGAGCATCGCTGTTTGTTTTTCGCGCGACGCACTTTGCTGTAAATCAGCTTCGCGGCGCATGGCATTGTACTTTTTTCGATAAATAGGCAGCGTAATGGTTACCATGGGCATAACCATATCTTTACCATTATCCATGATGTCGGCTCCTTCTTTTGGCTTCAACACCATATAATCGAAACCCACGCCAACCATCGGATAACCCATACGCCGGGCCTTATCGGCCTTGGCTTCGTACGACGCCTGTTCTGATTTATACATCTTAATCATTGGATTATGAGCCGAAATACTATCAGACAACAATTTGAAATCGGCAATAAAATCTGAAGCAATGAGGGAATCAGGCACCAATACGGGAAAATTCTGAGGCCGGTTTAATAAACTGTTAAAAGCTGCCTCTAGCGGAATTTTTTTATCGTTAAGACTTTCGATGGAGGTTTCCAGTTCACGAATATCCATCTGAACCCGTAAAACATCAACCATCCCTTTACCCTGTTGTGTCATTGATCCGCCCGAAACCGGCATTGATGCACCTCCTGCATTCACTGCACTCCCCGATCCCATAGAGGTTCCGCCCATCCCACTTTTCGAGGGACTACTTTGATCGGGCTGCGAAATACCGGAAGAAAAACGTTGCGAACCGGAAGATGCATTACCTCCGGTCTTAAATCTCACCAATGCCAGCTGCTCAAACGTCTTTAAAAACTTAAGATTCTTCTCTGCCAGCGCTTTTTCCTTATTGAGTTTGTATAACTGGTACCAGGCAGATTTCACCTCAAAATACAGACGGTTACGAGCCTCGGCAAACGCCTCAAAGCGGGCCTGAGCCATACTGGTTGCTTCGGTTTTGGAGGCTTTCAACGTTCCAAACCACGGGAACATCTGCATAAACCGAATATCGGCCACCTGCTTGCCCATGAGTTCTTCCTTAGGCTTGATGAAATACCCGAACGTAACATCCGGATCGGGCAACGCGCCTACCTGGGGAACCATTTCGAGCGAAGCAAGATATTCATTATAAGAAGCCTTCAGCGATGGGTTGTTTTTGGCCGCAATCATCAAATAGTTGTTGATGCTATCCTGGGAATAACCAGGTTTCAGCACACAAACTAAGATAGCTACGAGCACTATTTTTTCAACACGGAGACACAAAGGCACAGAGTTTCTATCTCGCCAATACTTAATATATAGATATAATTGTTTCATAAGCCATTACTTAAATTTGAAGATTGTGCTTTTTCCGTGTCACCGTGGCTCTGTGTTGAAATCCGTTCCCTCCAAATACACTGCAACACCGGAACCACAAACATGGTCATAATCTGGATAATCATACCGCCAAACGTTGGGATGGCCATTGGTACCATAATATCCGAGCCTTTACCAGTCGACGTGAGCACCGGCAACAATGCGATGATTGCCACGGCAGCAGTCATCATAGCCGGACGAACACGTTTTTTCCCGGCATGGACAACGGCTTCGCGCACGGCTTCGACCGTATTCGGTTTTTCGCGCTCAAACACCTGATGAATGTACGTTCCCATGATAACACCGTCGTTGGTGGCTATTCCAAACAAGGCTATAAATCCTACCCAAACCGCCACACTCAGGTTAATGGGATGCATCTGGAACATATCGCGAAGATTGACCCCGCCAACCGAAAAGTTCATAAACCAGCCCTGACCATAAAGCCAAAGCATGATGAAACCTCCGGCAAACGCCACAAACACTCCCGAAAAATGGATAAACGAGGCGGTAACTGTTTTGAATTGGAAAAACAAAATCAGGAAAATAGCAAGAAGACTAATCGGAATTACCACCGCAAGCCGCTTGGTTGCACGGATTTGTTGCTCATAGTTCCCAGCAAATTTGTAAGTCACACCCGGAGGCAGCTTAAACTGTCCGGAAGCAATCTTCGAATCGATATATTTCTGGGCTTTTTCAACCACATCAACCTCGGCGAATTCAGGCTTCTTATCGAAAATTACATAGTTGTTAAGAAACGTATTTTCGCTGCGAATCATCTGCGGGCCACGGCGATATTCGATGCTGGCAAGCTGTTCGAGTGGAATCTGAGCACCGCTCATCGAAGGGATGAGTATTTTACCAATATCTTCAGGAGAATTTCGCAATTCACGGGCGTAGCGAACCCTGACAGGGAAACGCTCGAGGCCTTCAACGGTGGTGGTCAAAGCCATCCCGCCAATGGCCGACTGCATCACTTCCTGTACTTCGGCAATGGAGATGCCATAACGCGCCAACGCCTCACGGTCGAGATTAATTTCGAGGTACGGAGCTCCAACACCTCGTTCGGCAAATACCGACGAAGCTTCAACTGACGGCACTTCACGAAGAATCTTTTCAAGTTCAACCGACACCCGTTCTATGGTTTCGAGATCTGGCCCGGAGACTTTTAAGCCCATGGGTGCCCGCATCCCTGTCGAAAGCATGATAAGACGGGTTTGAATAGGCTGTAAGCGTGGTGCCGACGTCATTCCCGGATAATTGGAGGCTTTAACAATTTCCTGCCAGATGTCTTCCGGTTTATGAATCTCCGGCCTCCATTGCCGGAAATATTCGCCATTTTTATCGGCAACCAGCATATCCTTTTCAATCTTCCTAAGGCCGTCGCGTTTAACGTTATAGTTTTTCCCGTTTGCAAGAAGATAATTCCCGTCTTTGTCCACTTTAAAACGCATCCTGCGGCCATTTTCATCCAAAAAATATTCAGGTTTATAGTTGATTACGTTTTCGTACATCGTTGTCGGTGCCGGGTCGAGCGCAGAATTAGCACGTCCCCACTTGCCAACTACAATTTCAACTTCAGGAATAGCTGCCAAACGCATGTCGATGGTCGAAATAATCCAAATATTTTCTTCAACGCCGGCATGAGGCATGGTGGTAGGCATCAACAGGAAAGAACCTTCATTGAGCGTTGGCATAAACTCTTTACCCATTCCGGGAAACGTTTTAACGGCCGATTGCCAAACACCTGATTCCCGCATTTTATTAGGAGCCGAAAAACCGAAAACCTTATCGAAACCAAGCCAAATCAGTATTCCGAAGAAAAGTGTAAAGATCGGGATCAATAAAAATTTCCGTTTATGAGCCAGGCACCAACGCAAGACCGGTTCGTAGTGATGTACCATGAGGTTCAGAAGCGTAAGTATTACGCCGACAATTGCGACAACGAAAAGGAAGTTAACCAAGGTACTATTCTTTGCTCCAAGCGGAAGCCATTCAATGGTAAGATAATAAACAGCCAGTAACACAGCAATGCCAATGCTGATGTATTCGGGATAACGTTTTTTGTTATCAGGCCACAAATGAGCGGTAAGGTTATTAACGCCAAACAATGCGATAACCAGCGCCATCCACGAATGAAAAACGATGGCAAGAACAATTCCAGCAACGATCAGAAGCCCGTTCCAAACTTGTTTAATCCGTTGGCGATCGAAACGAATAGAAAACAGAATATTGGCCAGCACCGGAACCAGCACAATGCCGATAAATATAGACGAGAGCAGCGCAAACGTCTTGGTAAAGGCTAATGGTTTAAAAAGTTTCCCTTCGGCAGCCTGCATGGCAAACACGGGCAGAAAGCTGACAATGGTAGTGGCCAGCGCCGTGACAATAGCTCCCGAAACCTCGCTCGCTCCTTCGTAAATCACCTGCCGGAGTTTTTCGCCATGGGCATCTTTATTTTCGGGCATCTCAAGGTGCCGGAGGATATTTTCGATGAAGATGACGCCCACATCCACCATTACCCCAATGGCAATGGCAATACCCGACAATGCCACAATATTGGCATCGACCCCGAAATACCGCATAATAATAAAGGTCATCAAAACTGCGAGCGGCAATAGTCCTGAAACTAATAATGAAGCCCGAAGGTTCATCACCAAAACGATGATGACGATGATGCTGATGAGAATTTCGTGTGTGAGGGCATCTTCGAGCGTTCCGATGGTTTCCTGGATCAGTCCGGCACGGTCGTAAAACGGAACAATGGTAACTTTCGACACAGTTCCATCGGGTAAGATTTTGGAAGGCAATCCAGAAGCGATCTCTTCAATCTTCTTTTTAACATTACCAATAACCGCCATCGGGTTTGAACCGTAGCGCGCCACAACCACACCGCCAACCGCATCGGCCCCGGCTTTGTCCAAACCACCTCGTCGGTCGCCGGGGCCAAAGCTAACCCGTGCAACGTCTTTTATCCGAACCGGCGTATTCTGATTTTCGGTAATCACGGCATTTTCGAGATCTGCGACATTCTTGATATAACCCAATCCCCGAATCATATATTCCACCTTATTTAGTTCGATGGTTTGCGCGCCAATGTCGAGATTGCTGTTCTGGACGGCTTTCATAATCTGCATGGTTGAAACGCCGTACGATTTCATGGCATCGGGATTAATATCCACCTGGTATTCCTTCACGAAACCGCCCACCGACGCCACTTCCGAAACACCTTCGGAGGCTGTAAGTGCATAGCGAACATAAAAATCCTGAATGGTGCGTAGTTCGTGCGGATCCCAGCCGCCAACGGGTTTGCCGGTCTTTGGGTCACGACCTTCGAGGGTGTACCAGTAAATCTGTCCCAAAGCAGTAGCATCGGGGCCTAGCGTTGGCTGAACGCCAGGAGGCAAAGTACCAGTCGGAAGCGACGAAAGTTTTTCGAGAATTCGCGACCGCGACCAGTAATACTCGATATTATCGTTAAAAATGATGTAGATGAACGACATCCCGAACATGGACGAACTGCGTATCGATTTCACTCCGGGAATACCCAGCAGCGCCGTAGTAAGCGGGTATGTAACCTGGTCCTGGATGTTCTGCGGCGAACGGCCCATCCATTCGGTAGCAACAATCTGTTGATTATCGCCAATATCGGGAATAGCATCGACCGGCACCGGATCTCGCGGAATAAAACCTGTATTCCAATGAAACGGCGCCGTGGATATTCCCCAAAACAAGATAACAGCCAGAAATATAAAGGCCATCAGCTTATTTTCCAGAAAATATTTTATAATTCTGTTAAGCATGGTTTTTCAATTAAACAATGTGACAATATGCCAATGGGGCAATTAAAAATAACACCAATATGCCAATAAATCAAATAATTGACACACGGGCTAATGACCTATTGTTTAATCAACAACGGAAAGTTTGAAGAAGAGCAGCGGCATTCTCTGTTATAAGAGGCGGAGAAGCGCAGCTAAACGGATAAATAAAAGAAGATGTACTGATTTCGGAAAGAAACTCCGGCGTTTCAACAGAATATAGCACTATGGAAATTGACTTTCCGTCAAAATCAGTCTTAAAAAAAGAAACGTTATAATTATCAATAACTTTAAACTGCTTAGCTTCGTTGTGGCAGCTCTTACAATGTGCCGCACCACAACAGGATTTTTCGTGATCTACCAACGAAGTCGAAACCAGCGTACCACTGCAATAGTGCCGATATACTGTTACTCCCGACGTGGCAAGTATCAGTAAACAGACTATAAAAATATGGTAGACTTTTTTCAACATTTAATTTCCAGATATGAACACAAAGGTATGAAATAAAATTTCAGACGGTTATGTCTCTTAAAACTTTAACATTTTTTTAAACTCTTTGTTCACAATTCTTTCAGTTAAACTATTGTAGTTTTTGAGTTTAAATCCTAACTTGGTGGAAATTTACGGCTACGATGTTTAAACAACCAAACCTCCTTTTTCGTCTTACTGCTATCATAGCCGCAGTTTTACTATGTTTTTCATCATTTACACGAAGCAATAAGGCTTCGGGGATTTCCGACGATCTAAAGAAGACAGATCGCATGTCGGCTCGTAAAAACCTTACTAACCCGGCCATTGACTCTATAACGATTCCCCTGAAACGGGCCGGACGACTGTTCCTGATCGAAGCAATAATTGACGACGAGGCCGGTAACCTTATTTTTGACACCGGGGCAACAGGCCTGGTTCTGAATAAATCTTACTTCCGCAACCATACAGTCGTGGATCAGCAGAGCTCAAACGGCATTACCGGGTCGGTAGAAAAAGTTGAAAATATAAACATCGAACAAATCAAAGTTTCCGATTTACTTTTCAAAAATATTTCGGCCAACCTCGCCAATCTGGGGCATATCGAAAACCGCAGGGGCATTAAGGTCCTCGGTTTATTTGGGTTTGACCTTATTAGAGATTATGAAATCATCATCAATTCAAAAAACAATCAACTTACGCTTCACTGCATCGATAAAAAAGGAAACAGGACAGGCCTGATTTCCAAAAACTTTAACGCCAGCTATTCGCAAAAAATTGAGACTCTTAACAATATTGTTTTTATAAAAGGTAATATTGGCGGAAAAACGCTTAGGTTTTGTTTCGATACCGGGGCAGAAACCAATGCGGTCAGCAATCTGGCGAACAAACATGTCCTCAACACAATCGCCATCAACCGAAAAACTGACCTGCACGGGGCTGGATCTGCCAAAAGCGAAGTTCTATTCGGGGTTATGAACGATTTTACGTTGGGCAACACACGGCTTAACAACATGGAAACCATTGTAACCAATCTCGAGCACCTCAACGAAGCCTATGGAATGCACATCGACGGGATGTTGGGATACAACTTCGTGACCAAAGGTATTTTATGCATCAATTTTAAAAAGAAATTACTGGGTGTTAGTTTTCCAAAAACAAGTGAATTATGAAAGTCCTGATTAAATATATATTATTCCTATCCATTGTATTCCTGATGGCAGGTTGCAGGACTCAGTACAACCCCAATGATACCTGCCGGGTCGAAAATGGCCGGATTATTTTTCAATTGAACCTCCACTGGAACGATTCGCAGAAAATGGAAATTGCCCATCGCTTCGATCTCGACAGTGCCTTGATTGCCCGTGTTTACAAAGAATTAAAAAACATCACCTTCAACAGTATCGAATGGAAAGTAGAGAAAATCAACCCAGATCTTGTTGAATTATCCAAACCCGTAGATAACAATGCAATTCCGTACCTGAACCCAAACGACATTTTTATGCTCGACGAAAGCTGGCTCAAAGCTGAAGGCGAACAAGAACGCGAATCGGCGAGTTACGGGGTTAATCAATTCAATTCATCCCATATCGTTAGTTTTAAGGACGATATTGCTACATTCTTCCTACCCGGACAACAAAACGTGCAAAAAATCTATCTGGCCGGAACCTTCAACAACTGGAACACAATGCAAACGGCCATGCAAAAGACCGATTCGGGATGGGTGGTTAGTGTAAAACTACTTCCCGGAAAATACCTCTACAAATACATTATTGACGGAAAATGGAGCCTCGACCCCAATAACATCCTAAAGCAAAAAGATAGCCAGAGCAATGTCAACTCGGTGCTCTTCCGCTATAATTATCATTTCGATATTAAAGGATACCAGAATGCCCGAAAGGCCATTGTTGCCGGAAGCTTTAACAACTGGAACTCCAACGAACTAAAAATGGTCCGTACTGCCGATGGTTGGACGTTACCAATCTATCTCCGGGAAGGAACCCATGCCTACAAATTCATTATTGATGACCAATGGATGACCGACCCGGCCAACTCGGTAAAACGGCCCGATGGTAAAGGAAATAGCAATTCGTTCCTGGGAATCGGCGATAGCCATCTGTTCCAGTTAAAAGGATTTACTTCTGCTAAAGAGGTTGTGCTTACCGGAAATTTCAATGCCTGGAATACGGGTGAATTATTTATGGAGAAAACAACAGACGGATGGCAACTACCTTACATTCTTGCCGCCGGAAATTACGAATATAAATTCATTGTTGACGGGAAATGGATAACCGACCCCGACAATCCTTTCACTTCCGGATCGGGCGATCTTACCAATTCGGTATTGATCTTTAAACCGAGCTATACCTTTACCCTGAACAAATATTCCAATGCCAGAAAAATAATCATTACCGGCAGCTTTAGTAACTGGAATCCAGACGGCTATCGTATGCTCAAAAAAGACGGGACATGGACCTTCCCATTATACCTGAAACCAGGCAAATACACCTACAAATTTATTGTCGACGACCAATGGATACTTGATCCCAACAACAAGCTGTGGGAAACCAACGAATACGGCACCAACAATTCAGTACTCTGGATTGCTCCCTGAGCAGCCTGCGATTAGCCTTTCAGCACCGCGTTGCAAGCCATCACATAAGCCTCGGGAGTGGTTGACTTTTTAATCTTTTTAAGTCCTTTTTCTTTACCGGCAAGCCACATGGCAAAATACTCCCAGTACGGTTTCATTTTGTTCAACACATGCGAGTTTCCATTCAGTCGTTGGCTATTCTGATACAACAACTGGTCGTGCAATTGATCCAATGCCTTGCGAATTTCTTCATCAGAAGCTTTTTGCCCGGTTCGAATTTCCTGCATCAGCAGCGGATTGGCAATAAGTCCGCGGCCAATCATCCATCGCGACACAAAAGGCAATTGGTCGGCTAAAGATTCAAAATCTGCGAGCGAAAAGATATTTCCGTTGAAGCATACCGGATGCGCCAGTTGCCCGGCCATCGCTGCAAATGAAGCTACATCCACATCGCCTTTATACATTTGTGATGCCGTTCGCCCGTGAACAATCACTTCGCTGAGTGGATAACGGTTTAAAACAGGAAGTAATGCCTTCCATTCATCGTTACCGGCAAAACCTAACCTCATCTTAACCGAAATACGGCAGGTCGCATTATTCAACAATCCGTCGAGAATACGGTCAATCCGATCGGGATGGGGCAACAATCCCGCTCCCATCGTTTTGCGGGTGACCATGGGATACGGGCAGCCCAGGTTCAGGTTTATTTCGTCATAACCCATCTGCTGAAGTTCGGCCACTACCGGTAACATCTCGTCGGCTTCATTACCCAACAGTTGCGGAATAAGCCGATAGCCCTGATTTTTCTCCGGAAGCACATCGCGGTACATACGCGAATCGGGTTTATGCGTTTCGATAAACGGCGAAAAGGCAGCATCAGGCGTACCAAAAAGACCGCGAAAAGCAGCACGAAAAGCGTAATCGGTAAAACCCTGAAGGGGGGCAATGTATATCTTGTTTTCTTGCATTCAAATTCTTTTAAATCGAATGGCAAAGTTAGTGTTTTATCAATGGTTCTGTCGGGTCACAGTTTTAAAGGGTAAAATGCCAAAATCGCATGTTGTCCAATTAACCATTGGCATATTTGCTCAAATCCTGTACTTTTGCAACAAAATTTTAGCAAGTTGAAACTCTGTATCGCCGAAAAACCAAGTGTAGGAAAGGAAATAGCCCGAATATTGGGCGCCAACAACCGCCGCGACGGTTTTTTTGAAGGAAACGGATATTACATCAGCTGGACCTTCGGGCATTTGTGTACACTTAAAGCCCCGGACGATTACACTCCCAACTGGAAAAAATGGGATATGTTCCACTTGCCCATGATCCCGCCCCGATTTCAAATCAAAGTCATTGATAATTCAGGTGTCCAGAAACAATTCGACACATTAAAATCGCTCATCGACAAATGCGACGAGGTTATAAACTGCGGTGATGCCGGAATTGAAGGAGAACTCATTCAGCGCTGGGTGCTTTCCAAAGCACAATGCACCAAACCGGTAAAACGGCTCTGGATTTCATCGCTCACCGATGAGGCCATCAAAGCCGGTTTCGAAAATCTGAAAGACAGCCACGATTACGACCTGCTTTATGCAGCCGGCAACGCCCGGGCTATCGGCGACTGGCTCCTCGGAATGAATGCCAGCCGGCTCTACACCGTCAAATACGCCAACGGCAAAGGCGTTTTGTCCATCGGAAGGGTGCAAACGCCCACGCTCGCCCTCATTGTTAACCGCCACAACGAAATTCAAAACTTCGTTCCCGAAACCTATTGGGAATTAAAAACCGCTTATCGCGAAGTCATCTTCAACTCAACCAAACGGCGGTTTACCGTTAAAGAAGATGCGTTAAAGATTCTCGAAGAAATTAAAAACAAAGAATTCGAGATTGTTTCGTCAACCAAGAAGAAAGGGAACGAGCACCCACCAGCCCTCTTCGACCTTACCTCGCTGCAGGTGGAATGCAACAAAAAATTCAACTTCACGGCCGACGATACGTTGCGATACATCCAAAAACTCTACGAACAGAAATTCGTAACCTATCCCCGCGTCGACACCACGTACCTGCCGGAAAACATGCATCCGAAGGTAAAACCAATCCTTGAGGGGATGAAGCCTTATGCCAAGTTTACCGAGCCACTGCTCGGCAAGCCCATCCGCAAAAGCAAAAAAGTATTCGACGACAGCAAGATCACCGATCACCATGCCATTATCCCCACGGGCGTAGTGCCTTCGTCGGGATTGATGCTTTACGAAAAACAGGTTTACGACCTCATTGCCCGCCGTTTCATTGCCGTGTTTTATCCCGATTGCGTGGTATCGAACACCACCGTCATTGGCGATGTGGATGGCAACGAATTTTCGGCCACCGGAAAAGTGATTCTCGAAGAAGGCTGGCGGACCCTGTACCCTAAAAAGGACGACGACACCAAAGATGACGACGACCAGTCGATGCCCGTATTTACCAAAGGCGAGCGCGGCCAACACCTGCCCGACCTCCAGGAAAAACAAACCCAGCCGCCCAAGCTCCATACCGAAGCAACGTTACTACGCGCCATGGAAACCGCCGGCAAACAGGTGGACGACCCCGAACTACGCGAACTGATGAAAGAAAACGGCATCGGACGACCCTCAACCCGTGCCAACATCATCGAAACATTATTCAAACGCTCGTACATCGTGCGGCAACGCAAAAACCTGGTGCCTACCATCACCGGAATTGAACTGATAAAAACCATCAACAACGAACTGTTAAAATCAGTTGAACTGACCGGGATGTGGGAGAAAAAACTTCGCCAGATCGAGAAAAACGAATACGACCCCAAGGTATTTCTCACCGAGATGAAACAGATGGTTATCGACCTGGTACAAGAAGTTAAACGGGAAACGAAAGCTTCGATTACTATCGAGGAAGAACCTAAAAAGCCGGAAAAACCAAAGTCCGAAGAAAAACCGGCTAAAAAAGAAGCTAAAGCTGCCAAAGAAGACGAAACCGCAGTTTGCCCCAAATGCAAAAAAGGCAACATCCTGAAAGGTAAAACGGCCTACGGATGCAGCGCTTTCCGCGAAGGTTGCGACTTTAAAGTAGAGTTTGAACAACAAGGCAAGAAACTTACCGATAAACAACTGTTCGCCCTCATCAAAAAAGGCAAGACACCCAAAATTAAAGGTTTCAGCATTGATGGAAAAAAAATCAACGGAGCCATCGTCCTGAACGACGAATTTAAACCCATTTTTGAAGCAGAAGAACCAGAGCCCAAAGCCGAATCTAAGATAACACAAGAGTTACGATGCCCTAAATGCCAGAAAGGACTTATGATGAAAGGCAAATCGGCCTGGGGGTGCAGCCGCTTCCGCGAAGACTGCAAATTCATCATTCCCTTTGACGTACTTCAGAAAGATTACAACACCACCGAACTAACCCCGGAACTACTGAAAAGCATTAGTATCGGCTAATACCATCGGCACAATAAACTTTGGGATATTCTTACAATATCCCCTACAAACTATGCAGTTAAATTTACGATCCATTTTTACGACTCTCCGTTATTAGTAAAATTCCGGCACACTAATTGCCTTATATCCTGTAAAATATCTAATTACAGATAAACAACTTACAAAAATGTATCATTTAATCCCTAATCAAGATATTATTCAGCATTTTCAAATTAAATACCATTAAAACAACGTTTTAAAAACAAGCACCAAAATGTAGGAACCCAAAACGGAAATTACATTAACGTAACCTTTTAAAACCCAAAATATGAAAATTGGAATCCCGGTTAACAGCAGCACTTCCGATTTAAAGAAAATCCGCACGTGCAGTTTACACAACAGCGATTATTTAGGAATTTATGATCTAAAGGAGGAAAAACTCAAAATCCTTCCCGTAAATAACTACAATTCATCAATTAACCAGGAATTCGTTGAAATCTTAAAATTGTATAATATCTCGGCAGTAATCAGTTCCGATTTTCGATTAACGGCCATAAAACAATTCCGGAAACATTGCATCACCCCTTACAAAGCCGATGGAGACTCTCTTCACGAAAACATAGAACGCTTCAGGCAGCAAAAACTAAACCGTTTTTCGGTTTACGACCTTGGCAACGATTCCGCTTGTGCCGCCGATTGTACCAGCTGCCTCGAATCGTGCAGGTGAAATCAACAACGCTCATTGTTAAACATTCAAATATAAAAGCTATGAATATACCTTTTCGTCCTCTTGGAAAAGCCAAAGAAATCATCGATTCAATAGGCATAAACATCTCGTATGCGTTTGACGACTTGTTATTTATTGAAGATTACCCGATTATAATCCGTTTTGACGACGAGAATCCGGGGAACTTATTTTTTCATACCGATATAGACTGCAACCCTGCCGAATTTGAACAAATAAGAAAACGCCTGACAGTTGCCGCAAAACTCAGGGAGTGGACTATTACCGATGCCGGAAGGTACCAGATTGCACCTAAAGATGGCGTAGAAGAACTGGAAATATCTTTTTTGTAGGGAGTGCGAATTGAACGGATAAGACGAGTTATCCGTTCAATTCGTGTTTTATCTTTTTTTCTTTTTGCCTTTAGGCTTTTCGAGGAGCAGCTGTAATTTATGGTCGAGCTCTTCGCCTTTAAGGTTTTTAGCGATGATAATGCCTTTGGGGTCAATTAACACATTGGATGGAATGCTGCGTACTCCATAGGTTTTGGCAGCTTCGTTGCTCCAAAATTTAAGATCCGATACATGATGCCACGTCAACTTATCGGCTTTAATAGCTTCGAGCCATGCGTCTTTTTTCTTATCGAGCGATACGCCAAGAATGTCAAATCCTTTATGACTGTACTTCTTATAAACTGCCACAACATTCGGATTTTCCTGTCGGCAGGGCTGACACCACGAAGCCCAAAAATCAATAAGCAGATACTTTCCATACAACGACGAGAGTTTCAGAGGTTTTCCCTCTGGCGTATTCATGGTAAAATCGACAGCCGGCTGGCCCACTTCTACCTTTTTGAGCACATCAATATACTCCTTCAACATCTTCACATAAACCGTTTTCTTTACCGTGGCATCAAAAGTATTGGTAATTGAATCGAGCTCTTTTAATTCAATTTCGTGAACTAGTTTCGACCAGGTTAGATACGCCGAAACAACCGACGATTTATTGGAAAGAACATACTTTTTAACAGCCTTGCTCAACGCTATGCTAAGCGCTTCGTACAACGAGTCGTTACGCTGCATCAACGCGGTATTATTATTCTTCTGAGCATTTTTATAGACATTATATACCGAATCGAGCTTGGACGTGGTAGACTTCTGAGTTCCCCAGAAAGCCTCATATTCTTCCTGAACCTTCGAGCCTGAAATTCGGGCCGAAGTCAGTCCTGTTTTTGACGACTCGATATTAATTTCATGATTATCCACAAATACCGAAATATACGGCAAGGTATCCGAAATTACCACGCGGTACATTTCCGGCATATCCACATGACCGGTAAATGTGAAATTTCCGCCCTGCGAAACCGTTGAATCAACAGCTTTCCACTCCCCATCGATATAACGCTTCAGAAAAACGTTACCATCGGGCAGATCGGTTATGTTTCCGAAAATTTTGTAGCCAATCCGCGGTGCCGGATTGTTGCACGCTATGACCCAAACGAATAAAAACAATGGTAGTAACCGTTTTATCATGGTTCAATTTTTTCGTGGTTAAAATATTTTGAAAGAAGCTTCTTGGCTGCCATAAACGACGAGAGCTGATCGTCAAGCACCCGTTGCTCGTAATCCGAGAGTTTTGGTTCGATATTCGGATGATGATAGAAGTGCTCACGCAAAGCTTCGTTGATAGTTTCGTACATCCAATACTTGGCTTGTTCGCGGCGGCGATGTTCGAAATATCTGTTTTCGCGGGTCATCTTTTCATAGTCAAGAACAGTTCCCCAAATGGCATCGATTCCAAAACCGGTTACTGAAGAACTCAACAAAACCTCAGGAGTCCAGTTGGATGGAGATTTTGGGAAAAGATGCAAAGCATTACGATACTGTACCGCAGCTATTTCAGCCTTATGCAGGTTTCCACTGTCGGACTTAGTAATAGCTATAGCATCGGCCATTTCCATGATTCCGCGTTTAATGCCTTGCAATTCATCTCCGGCTCCCGCCAACATTAGCAGAAGGAAGAAATCGACCATCGAATGTACTGCAGTTTCCGATTGTCCAACCCCAACCGTTTCAATAAAAATAGTGTCAAAACCAGCAGCTTCGCAAAGAATAATGGTTTCGCGGGTTTTACGGGCTACCCCGCCTAACGAACCAGCCGATGGTGAAGGCCTGATAAACGCATTTGGCTCTACCGAAAGCTGTTCCATGCGTGTTTTGTCGCCCAAAATACTTCCTTTGGAACGTTCACTCGACGGGTCGATGGCGAGAACGGCCAGTTTCTTTCCCTGACGGGTCAGGTACATCCCCATTGCCTCGATAAACGTGCTTTTTCCAACACCGGGAACTCCGGTTATACCAATGCGCAGAGATTTTCCCGAATACGGGAGACATTTCTCGATAATTTCCTGTGCTGTTTTAAAATGAGCAGGCAACGAACTTTCAACCAGCGTAATCGCCTGACTTAAAATGGTACGGTTACCGGCAAGAATCCCATCTACATACTCATCAACAGTAAGTTTCTTTCGACCTTTACGAATAAACCGAAGAACCGACTCCTCGCTTACCGACGGTGGTTGCTCCACCCCTTCGTTTACCGAAAGGGCGCTTTTAAAATCTTCGTGCTCCATAGCAACAAATGGGTTGATTATTGATTTAAGGCGTCTTCGATAAGATCGGTAAGAATATCGCTCATGGTGAGGCCAACAGCCTTAATCATGCGCGGAACGATGCTCGCTTCCGACATCCCGGGAACGGTATTCACTTCGAGGAAATACAATTTTTCGTCGCGGATGATATAGTCCATACGCACTACGCCACGGCAGAAAAGCTTATCGTAAATAAACGACGAGAGTTTTTCGCAGTCGAGTTTAATTTTTTCGGGGATGCGTGCCGGAATGATTTCCTGGGCTTTACCATCGGTGTATTTGGCTTCATAATCAAAAAAATCGTTGGTGCTTACAATTTCGGCGATAGGGAATACCATTGATCGATTTTTGGTTTTGATAACCCCGCAGGTAATCTCTGTTCCTTTAATAAACTCTTCGACAATAACTTCAGCATCGTGTTCGAGGGCTTTTTCAATGGCAGGAACAATATCTTCAACGTTCGATATTTTTGAAGTTCCACAGCTCGAACCGCCGTTATTGGGTTTTACAAAACAGGGAAGCCCAAGATAATTCACCACGTCCGAAGCGTCGATGGTATCATTTTTACGGAAAAGCATCGCCTTGGCCGTGTTTACACTATATGGCATCAGGTAATGCTTACAGGCATATTTATTGAAAGTCAACGCTGACGACAGTACGCCACAGGTTGTAAACGGCAGGTGCAACATCTCAAAGTACGATTGCAGAAGCCCATTTTCTCCGGGAGTTCCGTGAATCCCGACAAGAACACAATCGAACGTTGTTTTTGAGCTATTATGGCTTACGGAAAAGTCGTTTTTGTCAACCTGAATTTCGGCACCTTCAACCTGGGCTTTCCAGTCGGTACCTTTAATGTGAATCAGCGTTGGGTTATATTTAGTCCGGTCAATCTGGTTAAGCAATTGCTTTGCACTTTTGATCGAAATTTCATATTCGCCGGAATCGCCACCGGCAACAATAGCAATGTTTTTTTTCATAACAGACGTCGTGAAGGTATTATAAATCAATATAAAGATGATGGATAGCCAGAATACGCAAGTTTTTAAAACAAAGCTATCCGACAATCCAACATTCCAAAGAAACAGAAAGCAAATTTAATAAATCATTCCTCGATTGACCTGTTGGCGATGTAATTTCTCCAACGTTCGATAACTTGTTGCATATCGTCCGGTAAATCAGAATCAAACGACATCCATTTTCCGGAGGCAGGATGCTCAAAAGCAAGAGATTTGGCATGTAATGCCTGGCGGGGCAATATTTTAAAGCAATTCTGAACGAATTGTTTGTATTTCGAAAAAGTGGTTCCTTTCAGGATTTCACTTCCCCCGTAAAGTTCATCATTAAACAGCGGATGCCCAATATATTTAAAATGCACGCGAATCTGATGAGTACGGCCCGTTTCGAGCTTACATTCAACAAGATTCACATATCCAAGGCGTTCCAACACTTTATAATGAGTTACGGCATGTTTCCCGTCCGAACCGTCTTCAAAAACATACATTTGCTTACGGTCGCGGGGGTTACGGCCTATATTTCCGGTAATGGTCCCTTCATCTTCTTTCAAATCGCCCCAAACAAGGGCTATGTATTTACGGTCGGTGGTGCGGTGAAAAAATTGGCTTGCCAGCTTATTCATCGCCAGTTCATTTTTAGCAACAACCAAAATGCCCGATGTATCCTTATCGATGCGGTGAACCAGTCCGGGGCGCATATCTCCGGCTGCAAATAAAGGGTTATCCTTTAAGTGAAAAGCCAGGGCATTAACCAATGTTCCGGTATAATTTCCATAGCCGGGATGCACCACCATGCCGGGATTTTTGTTAACCATCAGCAGGTCGTCGTCCTCGTAAATAATATTGATGGGAATATCCTGCGGGATAAGCTCTATCTCACGACGGGGATGTGGCATAACCACCGTCACCACATCAAGGGGTTTTACTTTGTAGTTCGATTTAACAGGTTTTCCGTTTACAAAGATATTTCCGGAATCGGCGGCATTCTGAACTTTTGTGCGCGTCGAATTTTCGATGCGTGCCGAAAGAAACTTATCTACACGTAACAACGACTGACCTCTGTCGGCCGTAAAGCGAAAATGTTCATATAGCTCCGCGAGTTCTTCCTGTCCGTCTTCTTCATTATTCTCTTCTTCAAGAATTTCTTCCTCTTCGTTTAACATACTAACGTAGCTTCAAAAATTTAACTGGTTGGTAATTATAATTTTTACCCGAAACTTTCAAAATATAAACTCCCCGGGACAAATTGCTTACATCAAGTGAATTGCTTTGTACAAAAGCCGTCTTAACCAACCTGCCGGAAAGATCATAGACCGATGCTGTACCTAACGTTTCTGTTTTATCAGCAGTTTCAAGGGTTATCTCTCCGGTGATGTCATTAAGCCGAACCTTTAACGAATTCTGAGCAATAGTTTGAGGGGTAGAGGAAGTTGTCGATTTCGTTGTCCGGAATACGGGACGTATCATCAACGAGCCTTTAATAGCCGATTTTTCCCAATTCCCGAATATATTTATAAAATGATGCGACTGGTTATTGTTATTAAAATCATAGCCAATATTAAGGTAATTCAGATCCGTCTGAATCCATCCCACATAAAAAGTACCGGAAACCGGAATTTTCGTATTCAGATAAAAGGTATAGAACTGATTTAAACTGGTTGCCTTGGGCTGAAAATCATCGTCGGCCTTTGCATAAAGCAAGGTTCCCGGCTTTCCGTTATTATCGCCCCAAACAGCAAGTTTAAAATAATATTGCTTGGTTACATTGTCTTCTGTAGGATTAAAATATATCTGAATGGCCGTAAGCGTATCTTCCTTGTATGCATAAAAGCCATAAGCAGCCTGTGCATTCTGCGTACCCTGCCCCTGAAAACCATAGCCGGCTTCGCTGGTGCCATCGTCATAAGCCAGATAATTATTAAAAACCTGGTAAAAACGGGTAGTATCGTTCGATTTACGATCCTTAGGATCGGTAACCAAATAACCTTTTACTTCAAAAAGTGCAGAATCGGTACGGTTGGTAATAAACGGGTTAACCAAGTCGGTTTGAAGATTAAATTTCTGACCGATCGCTACGTTTTCGGCTCCTGCAGTAAACGATTGCACCCTATTGTCATTCATCTCTTTTATCACAAAGTTACGGGTAACCAAGTGGGCCGCATTATCATTATTCTGATAAGTAAGTCCGATTTGCGATTTCAGCTCGGTACGAAATCCCCGGATAAAATGATCGAGGGGCATTGCCTGATAATTCTTTAATAACGACGCCATAGGTGCAACAACGGCAACATCATGCAGAATTGTATCGTTGGCATTGCGGGCGGTATCAAGTCGAACGTAATCGATATTCCAATGATCAACATCGCCATGTTTTCCGGCATAATCGGAGCTTGACGACAAAGAGGCAATGTTACGGAAACGAAAACGAAAACCTTTTTGCAGATAGCTGTTATCAACCTTAAGCATTGCCTGTTTAAAGGGATGCACCGTATCGCCGGGTACAGCCCATACTTTTTGCCAACTTGCCAGTGACGGATTATAAAAATCGACCATCAGCGAATCGCCGGGTTCCGGGCTATCACCAATGCCCTGAGGCTGATAAAAAAAGCTCAGATATACATCGTTACGACCCGGATATGCAAGATTTATTGGTTTGGAAGTAAGTGAATCGGCATAAAACGGAGACGATGATGCGTTAGAATAGATACGTCCATTCTCGTCGATAGCATCGAGCGTAGCCACCCCTATTGACACCGGATTAACCGGAAACTGCGAATTAATGAAGGCCTGCTTATCGGTCCAAAACCGACTGTCGGGATACCCCGTAGTTGATGAAAAATCGTCGATAAAAGGAAGCTTTAACGTATCGAGTACCGTTGTGGACTTCAACTTAAATCGGACTTTTGAGGTATTATCATTTTTTAAAAGCTGCGGATTTACCCTCAGCCCTTGTACTACTTCCTGACTTTTAATCGCACTAAACATCCCCGGGGTTAACAATAACCAAGCAATCAGCTTAAATTGTATGCGCATAACAGGGATTATAAATTTCATTTTATTTTGATATTGAGTCGGTCTTCACTTTGGTTTCATCCACGGTTAGCCATACATCCACGGGCTCGCCGCTATTGATTGTTCCTCCGCGGGAAGGGCTTTGCTTCCAGATGACAGCCCGCAGTGAGTCTTGTCGCGTTTCTACGGAATTATCATAAGCTACAACACCAAAATTCAGATAGTTTGCCGACAATTCCTCCTGGGCAGCACCTCTGGTAAGCCCAATCAGGCTGGGAACGGGTCGAGTTCCACCACCAGCCCCCATTCCTAAAACCAGGTCGATTACCGCACCTTTAACCACCGTAGTTCCCCCCGCAATTTCACGGTTATTGCAGAGCTGTTTCAACACATAGTCTTTGGCAATATCGGGAATGTATTTTTTAAACCCTATCCGCAAGCCTTTCGAGGTAAGGATAGCCTCAGCTTGACGCAACGAGACTCCAACAACGTTAGGCATTTCAATTTTCTCAGGATTTAAGGCATTTATCGTTAGAAATATAGTCCGGTAAGCCTTAACCTTGGTATCGGGCAACGGACTTTGGGAAATTACAGCCCCCGGAGCCTGGCCTTGTATAAAAACCGAGTCGTTAATTTCGTAATTAAGATGCTTTTCATCTGCCAACTTTTCGACCTCATCTATCTTCATCCCAATAAAATCGGGAACCGTTAAAGCCTGTCCGTGACGGGTATAAAGGCGTATGGAAAGAAATATCAATTGAAAGAAAACAAACAACCCAACAATAGCGAACAATATGTGCTTTTGCACGGTACGGTTTTTAAAGAAATCGATCAGATCCTTCATATAAATTTAAAGTATGAGAAATAAACGCAGCAGCAAAGATAAAATTATATCGGGAATCCTGATAATTTATCAGTTGTGCAATCTCAATCTTATTATGGATTACTTCTTCCAGTCTTTAACCGAATACTTATCGAGAATCTTTTTCAGTTCGCCCGATTTCCGCAATTTTTGAATACCTTCTGATAAAACTCGTGCATACAGAACTGATTTTGGATTATGAGAAGAAAATGCAATCCCGACTCTATTTGAAGGAGAAACCATGCCTGCCTCTTTTATTTTATCACCAATCTGAAGCTTTGCAACGTACCTTTTCATTACCAGATCATCTTCAACGGTTACAGTTATCCTCCCGGAGATCAGCTTTTTAATATTTTTTTCAGATGCCTGGTTTCCTGAAACAACTTCCAGTTTTGGCGAGTTCTTTTGCTGAAGCTGCTCAATATAAGTGTTTAGGCTTCCGTAATCATACCCTGCAATAACCCCTATTATTTGTGTTTCAAGCGATTTCGAGCCTATATATTTCCAAACGCTCTCTTTTCGCACATAAAACTTATTCACGCTAAGGCCAAGCTCTTCCGAAGGGATTACCAATTGCAACGAACGGGCCTGAGTAAAATAAATACCAACAGCTCCATCGGTTGTACCGTTTCTCACATCTTCCAGAGCTCTCTGCCACGGCACAACCTTAAAATTTATTTTATACCCTGCCCGTTTAAAAACGGTATAAGCTATATCAACCATAAATCCATTTTTACCAGTACCTGAATTCATAACGTAAGGCTCCCATACATCACCTTCAAGGTTAATAGTTTGCGAGTGCAAGCACCCTTTACCTTCTGTCAAAAACAGAAACAAGACACATCCAAGAATTTGCCAGTATCTAAACTTACATTTTATATAAACCAGCATACTTATTGTATTTTATGGGTTACTGAAAATTTAATCTGTATGTCTGGTTTCGGCTATAGCCGGATAAAGCAATTGGTATATTTTATCCAGAAGCTCTTCTTTTTTAATGGGTTTAGCTATATAATCGTCAAACCCTTTTTCGAGTAATTGTTGCTTTTCGTGAATTAAAGCATAAGCAGTCTGTGCGATAACCGGCACCTTTGGCTGTAATTTTCTGATCAGCTCAAAGGCGGTAACACCATCCATTTCTGGCATTTTTATATCCATTAAAATAATATCTACCGTATTTTTCTCACATATTTCAACTGCTTGCTTACCGTTTTTTGCCCTGATAAGGTTAAACTTATCTGCAGAAAGATATTCTTTTATTAACCGATAATTATACTCTTCGTCTTCGGCTACCAAAACCAATATTTGACTCTGAGGAAGCTGGGTATCTGACGAATATTGTGCAGAGACTGTATTTGGGGGTCCATTTAGAATCAACGGAAGGGATAAAGTAAATGTTGAACCTTTATTCTCCTGCGATTGCACCCCAATAGACCCTCCAAGCATTTCGGCAAATGCCTTTGAAATAGAAAGACCCAATCCTGTTCCTCCATAATTTGCACTTACCGACATATCGGCTTGCCTAAAGCGTTCAAAAATTGCACTTTGTACCGATTCTGAAATTCCTATGCCAGTATCTTTAACATAAAACTCAATGATTGATGCTTGTAATCTATATCCAAATTCGATAGACCCTGCAGGAGTAAATTTGATAGCATTATTCAGAAGGTTGGTTAGAATCTGAATAATCTTTGTCTCGTCAGTTAATATTCTAAAACCGGGCACATCGATTTCCTTTCGAAGAAGAAGGGTGAGTTTCTTTTCTGCAGTTTTCTGAGAATACAACGCATAAAGCTCATCTAAAACCTTATTAAGCTCCATTGGTCGGATATTTACAGCTTCGAGACCCGTTTGAATACTAGAAATTGTAAGTATATCTGTTACAATAGATAGCAATTGATTACTACTGCTAATAATAATAGAAATAAATTCACTTGATTTACCCGAAATATAAGCCTCCTCTCTCAGCAAATCAGTAAAACCAATAATTGCATTGAGTGGTGTTCGTATTTCGTGTGATAAATTACACAAAAATGCAGTTTTCAACTGATCCGATTCCTCTGCTTTTTCTTTCGCTAAAGTGAGTTCCTGATTAATTTTTGAAATCCGCTCGTAACTTTCGGACAACTCCTCATTTAAGGAATAAAATTCTTCATTTTTTGCTTGCAGGTTTGCCTCATTTTCCGCAAGGATCATTTCATATTCCTTCTGGTTGGTAATGTCATTAAGGGTTATAAGCAAAAGCGTTGAAGATACGGAGGGGGTAAGCAAACTCCATTTTAAAATTACATAACGAAATTCGTCCGATAATGTTTTGAGCTCAGACTCTGTCTCTATCCCTTTTTCGTTATTCCAAATAGAAATCAACCCGCTTTTTAAAACACTAATTGGGCTATTTTTGTACAATAGATGTTTGTTGGCAATTAATTCCTCTTCGTTTTTAACTTTAAAAAGTTCACATAAAGCACTATTTACTTCAACAATCTGAAAACTTGCCCAACAGCGATAAACCTCATCGTGATTGTTTTCAAAATATTCATCGATGTCTGTTATGCCTTTTGCCTCAAGTTTCTTTAAATGTTCAACTACGCCAGATATATCGGCCAGCCAAACGGCAATGGGAGTTTTCTCAAATAAGAACCTGAATTTTCGCTCGGTTTCCTGCAATTCCTCAAAACGTTGATTCAAAATATCAACCATTTGCTTGATTGATGAATACAACGTAAATAACTCACCAAAATAAGGAGTTCCCTTTTCATTATACGATTTTAACGGATTGGAAATCACATTAACTGCGTATGTCTCTATCGTTTTTATAGGCCTAATCACGGTTTTCCATAAAGTAAAGAACAAGCCCAACACAAGAAGTATTTCTACAGTTATAATCAAAATAACCAACGATATAGATTTTTGAAAAAGCTCGTTCTTTAAAAATTTGTCAGTAATGGAAATATAGACATATCCCAGGAGGGTATTATCATAATAAACAGGGCGACTTTTTGAAATATAGTTGCCACTCAATGGTATCTTTGCGGTATTGACAACATTCCACCTCGAATCCCTGGCTTTGCCAATTTTTATAACGGAACTGCCTTTTTCGACAATATAAACAGAATATATTTCCGGGTCGCTCATTTGGCTCTCCAGCACATCCGACAACTGGTCGGAATCGTAATTCCACAAGGGCAAAGCTATGGCCTTCGACAGTTGATTTACATATAGGTCCGACTTGGCAGACAGTTTTTCAAAACTGATTTTTCTTTCGTAGCTACTAAATATAACGGCATAAACACACAACACCACTGAAGTTACGAGTGTTAGTGCCAATACAGTAATGGATGCTATAGACCAGCTCTTTGTCTGCATCCCTAAATTTAGACAATATCTTGTATTTGTTTATATGTCGACTACAAAATTTTAGGTATTATTTTACCCATAATCTTTTAATAATTTCCTCAAACGTTTTAAGCTGGTTTAGCTTAATTAACAAGACATTCCCTAATACAGTCTTACTTTCCGATACCAACTATCCCGTTCAACCGGAGTACGTTTGGCCTGACGGATAAGATTTGAAAGCTCGGCGGTGGTAAGCGAAGGTTTTTGTTCTTCGGCTCCTGCCATGGTGTATATTTTTGTAGTATCGTCAATTGTCCCGTCAAGGTCGTCAACACCGAAGCTCAGTGCAAGCTGGGCAATTTCCTTGCCACTCATAGGCCAGTAAGCTTTCAGGTGTGGGAAATTATCGAGGAAAATACGCGAAACAGCATAATTTCGAAGATCTTCAATAACCGACACCTCGCCAATATCGGACATTGGGTTGTTGGCTTTACGATATTTTAATGGAATGAAGCAGTTAAATCCTTTTGTTTTATCCTGCAACTTACGCAACCGGTTCATGTGGTCAATGCGGTGGGCATACGTTTCGATATGTCCGTAAAGCATGGTAGCATTCGATAAAATACCACTTTGATGGGCGGCTTCGTGAATAGCAAGCCAACCTTCCGATCCAACTTTATCGGGACAGATTTCAGCCCTGAGAGTTTCGTCAAAAATTTCGGCGCCCCCTCCGGGAATGGAATTAAGCCCGGCCTCTTTAAGAATCTCAAAGCCCTTATTTGCCGTTACACCTGTTTTCTTAAACATATATTCAATTTCCACAGCACTGAACGCCTTAATGTGAATATCTGGCAATTCGGTGCGTACCCGGCGAACCATGTCGGCATAATAGTACAGATCGCGTTGCGGATGAACCCCGCCAACAATATGCACCTCGGTAACATCCTTTCCCTTATAACTCTGTGCCGTAGCCGCAATTTCATCGAGACAGGATTCCCACGAACCGTCTTCGTTTACTTTTCGTGAATAAGAACAGAACTTACACCTGTAAATGCAGATATTAGTTGGTTCAATATGAAAATTTTTATTGAAATAAGCGTCGTTTCCGTTTAACCGTTCACGCACAACTGAGGCCAACGTCCCAAGTAAGCTCAAATCGGCCTTTTCATAAAGGGCAAGCCCTTCTTCTGTCGAAATACGCTCTCCGGCAACTACCTTTTGGGCAATAGCAGCTATAGGCTCAGGAATATTAAACAGGTTGATTGTTTGTTGTACGTCCGGGTTAATCATGACTATAAGATTTATAATTAAACAATTAGTCACCCACAAGGAAACTGATATGTAATGAATAAATATCCATCGGTATAAAAACAAAAAAGTAAAGAATTGATTAACAACTCTTTACTTCTGTATGTATAATTCAGGAAACTAAATTATTTTCTTCTGATCTCGGAAGAAACAGTTAATCTTTTTCTTCCTTTTGCCCTGCGGGAAGCAATTACTTTGCGGCCGTTAGCAGTTTCCATTCTTTCACGGAATCCGTGTTTGTTGCGTTTTTTTCTAACCGATGGTTGAAATGTCCGTTTCATCTCGCGTATATTTTAATAGGGTAAAAAATTATTCATAAAATTGAGAGTGCAAAAGTAGTGTTTTTTTCTTTCAAACAAAACAGAACACCACTTTTTATTGAGCTAAATAAGCGGCATATATACTATTTTTTTTGTCTCAAAGAATTCCTCACTAAAGAAGTCGCTGATTTCAAAAACAGTAGCTATATTCCTATATAAAAATATTTCTTCGGTCAAATCGCCCCCCTTCAGGTAAAAAATACCGTTTTTTACACCATGTCGTTTTTGTTTGCTTATTTTTCCTTGTACCCAAGGCACAAATTCAGGAAGTAAAGTAACTGCTCGGCTTATCACAAAATCGTACTTATCTTTTATCTGCTCGGCGCGGGTTTGCTCGTAAGTAACATTGGAGAGGCCCAAATGAGTAGCAACAGCTTCTACCACCTTTATTTTTTTCCCAATGGAATCAACCAGATGAAAATGAACTTCCGGGAACATTATAGCCAGCGGTATTCCGGGAAATCCGCCTCCGGTGCCCACATCAAGAATTTTTGATTCTTCTTTAAAACTAATCACCTTGGCTATTGCAAGCGAATGCAAAACATGGTGAGTGTATAAATTACCGATATCCTTACGGGAAATGACATTAATACGGTCGTTCCAGTACGAATACAAGTCCTGCAATTGAGCAAAACGATTACGCTGAACTTCGGCTAATTCAGGAAAGTACTTCAATATAATGTCCATTCCGGGGAGTTAAATCTTGTGATTAAAATTCTTTAGAATATTGTATAACAAATCTCTGGCTCTAAATAATTGGGCTTTAACGGTTCCTATGGGAAGTTCCATTTCTTCACTGATTTCTTCGTAAGAATATTCGTGAAAATACCTTAATTCGATGAGTTTACGGTACCGGGGTTTAAGTTTCGACACCACTGCCCGCAACAGTACAACCTTTTGCTGACTAATAAGCGACTCTTCCGGGTCCGGACCATCCGACGGAATTGTCATTGGCAGGGAATCTTCCTGATTCATCGTTTGATCCAACGACACATTGTTCAACTTTTTCTTACGGATAAAATCAATACAGTTATTGGTAGCTATTTTAAACAGCCAGGTACTAAACGCAAAATTGGGGGTGTATTGATTTATATTCTTAAAAGCCTTCCCAAATGCTTCAATGGTAAGATCTTCGGCATCACTTGGATTAGCAACCATTTTAACAAGCATAAAGTAAATTGCATCCCTATATCTTCCCAAAAGCTCGGCATAGGCCTTTTGATCCCCATCTATGGCCTGCAATACCAGGTCATAATCATGCTGAGCTTTATCAGATAAGTTGGATGCTAATTCCATTTATGTTGATTTGTATTAATTGGAGATCTTAAATATAAAGGAATATTCACAAATGGTGAAATTATATCAAAAAAAACTGACTGAAAAAGCAAACTTTTTTCGTTCAGTTTTCCCATCGCCGAATTAAAAACCAGTAACTGAATAATCAACCGAAAGGCGAACACTGCCGTTCCAATTATCCATGTTTTAGGATTTACAACCACCAATACTGTTCCTAATAAAAAGAATACACGGCTAAAGGATTCCAATCTCAATAAAAATTTAACTCCAAACTTATAGTTCTTAACCGTCGAAAAATAGAGCTTCTTATATATTTTCCATTGATGATAGTTCAATGGAACCGCACGGGTGTGCGATTTATGCGAAAACTCTACCCTTGTGTTCCGTTTGATAGCAACCTCGCTCACAAAAAGATTATCATCGCCCGGAAGAATTTGGGCATGACTGGCAAACCCTTTATTGCGTAAAAAAAGTGACTTCCGATAACTCAGGTTGCGACCAACCCCCATGAATGGCAATCCGATCAAAGCAAAGCTAAAATATTGTATAGCTGTAAAAAACGCATCAAACCGGATAAATTTATTTACGAGTCCCTTCTTTTTCTCGAAACCGCCATACCCCAAAATCACTTCGTTAGGATTAACAAAGTTGCGCTGCATTGTTGCCAACCAGTGTTTATCGGCTGGTTTACAATTAGGATCGGTAAGTAGCAACCATTCATTCTTAGCTGCTTTAATTCCAATGGTCAGGGCAAGTTTCTTTCCATGGGTAAACTTTTCATCTTGTTTTATCTGGGTACTCCGTAAATTTGAATATTGGTCGCGAAACTTTTCGAGAACATCTTCGGTATCATCGTCTGAACAGTCATTTACTACAATTACCTCATAATTTGGATAATCCTGTTCAAGAAACAACGGTAAGTTAGCTGTCAAATATTCGGCATCATTCCGGGCGCACAAAATTATCGACACCGGCTGATGAGTATCTGAATAATGATAGTTCCGTTCCTTAAACAAAGGTACCCGAATAAATATAAACAAATAATAACCTATCTGAATAAGAAAAACAAACGCTAAAAAGCTCAATGTAATTAACTCGTATGGTCCAAAACCGGTAAAAAAATATTCCACGTTTATAATCGTTAAATGACACAGCAAGTTTATTAAAAAAAATCCTTTTCGAAAAAAGTTAGCCAATCAGGTTTGCCTGCAAATGTCGTTATTTAATTATATCTTTGAGGCCAAATTTTTTAAATTAGTGAAATTCAATATTCTTTACAACGATAAAGAATCGAAGGCTCGCGTTGGCAAGATTCAAACCGATCACGGTATTATCGAAACTCCCATCTTTATGCCGGTGGGCACACTTGGCAGTGTTAAAGGCGTACATCAGCGCGAATTGGCTGACGATATCAACGCCCAGATTATACTTGGAAACACGTATCACCTATACTTGCGCCCCGGACTCGATATCCTGAAAAAAGCCGGAGGTTTGCACCGCTTTATAAACTGGGATCGCCCCTTGCTTACCGATAGCGGCGGTTATCAGGTATTTTCTTTATCCGACAACCGGAAGCTTACCCGAGAAGGTGCTATTTTCAAATCGCATATCGACGGTTCAACCCATTTGTTTACCCCCGAAAATGTTGTAAATATACAACGCACCATCGGTGCCGATATCATTATGGCATTTGACGAGTGTACCCCCTACCCTTGCGAACACGCGTATGCCAGCAAGTCGTTAAACCTTACACATCATTGGCTGGACCGTGGATTAGCACATTTTGCACAAACTGAGCCTCAATACGGACACGAACAAACCTTCTTTCCCATTGTGCAAGGTAGCGTTTACAAGGATTTACGTATAAAATCAGCCGAATATATTGCTTCAAAAAATGCCGATGGAAATGCCATTGGTGGACTTGCCGTTGGCGAACCGGCAGAAGAAATGTACGAAATGATTTCGGTGGTTAACGGAATCCTGCCTCTCGATAAGCCCCGCTATCTGATGGGCGTAGGAACTCCGGTAAACCTTCTGGAAAGTATTGCACTTGGTGTAGATATGTTCGATTGTGTAATGCCCACACGCAATGGACGTAACGGTATGTTATTCACATCCAAAGGAATATTAAATATGCGGAACGAGAAATGGAAAGATGATTTCTCACCCATAGATCCGGACGGAACTTCTTTTGTTGACAAACATTATACGAAAGCGTATCTTCGTCACCTGGTAACCAATAAGGAAATGTTGGGTGCACAGATAGCAAGTATTCACAACCTCGCTTTTTACCTCGAACTGGTAAGACAAGCCAGAGAAAAAATTAAAGAAGGAACATTCCTTTCCTGGAAAAACGTAATGGTTAAACAACTGATTAAACGATTATGAAAAAGTGGAAACTGACGATATTAGATTATTATATCATCCGTAAATTCCTCGGGACATTTTTCTTTGCCCTCATCTTAATTATATGTATTGCCGTCATTTTTGATGTAGCCGAAAAAATTGACGACTTTATGGAAAAGGGCGCATCTATTAAACTAATTGTATTTCAATACTACCTGAACTTCATTCCTTATTTTGCAGTTCTTTTCAGCTCACTTTTCACGTTCATCTCGGTCATCTTTTTTACCTCAAAAATGGCATACAACACTGAAATTGTTGCTATTCTGAATAGTGGTATGAGTTTTCGCCGGATGATGTACCCATATATGATTTCGGCAGCCCTGATTTCGGGTTTCTCGTTTATCCTTAGCAACTATGTAATCCCTGGAGCCAATAAAAAACGGTTTGCATTTGAAGAAGTTTATGTGCGAAGCCATGCTTTCAATTACAACAAACAGGATGTACACAAACAAATTCAACCGGGAGTTTACCTCTATTTTCAATCATTTAACAATGTTTCCAATATCGGGAATATGTTTTGCATTGAAAAATACGATGGCACCAAACTGGTATCAAAATTAATGGCTGACTATATTCAATGGGACTCGGTAAAGCATAAATGGACAGCCCAAAACTATTTCATTCGCACCATCGACGGAATGAATGAAAAAATAGTGAAAGGAAAAAAAATAGACACTACACTGAACATCCAGCCCGAGGAATTCAAACGTCGCGAGAACTTTATGGAAGCCATGAGCATCCACGAACTTAACGATTATATTAAAACCCTGAAACTACAAGGAGCCGACAACGTCAATACCTATATTATTGAACGAGAAAAACGAACCGCCTATCCATTTTCCACATTCATTCTTACGCTGATTGGCGTAACGCTGTCCTCGCGAAAAGTAAGAGGCGGTATTGGGGTACACATCGGAACGGGTTTAGCCCTAAGTTTTGGGTACATCCTTTTTATGCAATTTTCGTCACAATTTGCCATCAGTGGCACCTTAAGCCCCATGCTAGCGGCTTGGATTCCCAACATCATTTTTGCCATTATCTCCCTCTATTTATACAAGATAGCCCCTAAATAATATCCTTACGGGAAGTTAACCATTGATTATCTGGCTAGTAAATATAACTAACTCATAATCAATGGTTTTTTATTTCAAAATTTGTAAGAAATTGTCACAGAACTTTTATAAATAGTTTTGATTTTGTAATGTTGTAGTCCTTTTTGGAAAAAGAAAACAAAAAGAATTCACTTTTTAGTAACTAAAAACAATTATTATGCCACTGAAAAACAAGATTCTGGATCTTCAAAAACGTAGAGAGCTTGTTGAACAGGGAGGAGGAGAAAAAGCCATCGAGAAACAGATTGCGATGGGAAAACTCACCGCCCGTGAGCGTATCACCTCTATCCTCGACAAAGGTTCATTCAACGAGTATGACCTCTTTGTTGAACATGATGCCAGAGATTTTGACATGGACAAGGTTACCTTAGCCGGCGACGGTGTTGTAACCGGTACCGGAACAATTAACGGACAACCTGCCTGTATTTATGCACAGGACTTTACCGTTGCTGGTGGATCGTTGGGCTCGATGCACGCCCGCAAGATTACCAAAATTATGGATCACTCCCTGAAAATGAAGATGCCTCTTATCGGTATCAACGACTCTGGTGGAGCCCGTATTCAGGAAGGTGTAAACTCGCTTGCCGGTTATGGTGAAATTTTCTTCCGCAATACTTTAGCCTCCGGGGTTATCCCCCAAATTTCGGTAATCCTTGGCCCTTGCGCAGGTGGTGCTGTATATTCGCCCGCTCTTACCGACTTCGTTTTCGTAGTTGATAAAATTTCGAAGATGTTCATCACTGGTCCTGAAGTTATCAAAACCGTGATTGGTGAAGAAATTTCGGCCGAAGACCTTGGCGGAGCCAAAGTTCACAGCCACATCACCGGTAACGCTCATTTCTACGCTGAAAGCGAAAAGGAATGCTTCGACCAGATCAACAAACTTCTCAGCTTTATTCCTTGGAGCAATGTTCACAAAGCAGTAAAAATTGCCCCAAAACCTCCCAAGAACCACAGAAAAATTGAAGATATCGTTCCCGAAGATCCTAAACAACCTTACGACGTTCGCGAGGTAATCCGTTGTATGGTTGACGATTCTGATTTCTTCGAAATTCAGGAACACTGGGCAGCCAATGCCGTTATCGGTTTTGGTCGTATGAATGGCGAAACTGTAGGTTTTGTTGCTAACCAACCACTGGTACTTGCCGGTGTACTTGATTGCGACTCTTCTGATAAAATTGCCCGTTTCATCCGCTACTGCGATGCCTTCAACATTCCATTGGTAACCTTGGTTGACCTTCCTGGTTATCTCCCAGGCGTTGATCAGGAACATGCCGGTGTAATCCGTCACGGTGCTAAAATTCTGTATTCATACAGTGAAGCTACCGTTCCTAAAGTTACCCTCATCTTGCGTAAAGCTTATGGCGGCGGTTACATCGCGATGGGTTCGCGCCACCTCCGTGCCGACTTCGTATTTGCATGGCCAACTGCCGAAATCGCAGTTATGGGTTCAGAAGGTGCAGCCAACATTATTTTCCGTAAGGAAATTAAAGAAGCTGAAAATCCTGCCGAAGTTCGCAAACAAAAAGTTCAGGAGTACAGAGATAAATTTGCCAATCCTTACGTTGCCGCATCCAAAGGTTATATCGATGCAGTAATCGAACCGGGCGAAACCAGAAATAAAATTGTTCATGCCCTCGAAGTTTCGACTTATAAGGATGCTGGAATGCCTAAAAAGAAACACGGGATTCCCCCGTTCTAAAAATATATCCGCTTCGGCGGATATTGTTGGTTATTCCAAGTTTATTATTTTGTCGAATTAAAAAAGCATGACAATGTCTACCAATAAATCAAAAGAAGGAGGAAAAGCAGATCTTCAGTCGTTGGAAATCAACGATACCATCTACCAAACCTTACTTACCGATAAATACCAAAACCGTAAGCCCTGGCAACCTCGTAACGAGAAACAGGTACTTGGCGTATTGCCCGGAACCATTCAGGATATAAACGTTTCGAAAGGCAGCTCTGTAAAAAAAGGTGAGATCGTGTTAACCTATGTAGCCATGAAAATGGTGAATACGGTTAAGTCCCCGGTATCCGGAACAGTAAAGGATATTTTTGTTGCTGCTGGCGACAAATTTCCTAAAGGAGAACTCCTTCTCGAATTTGAATAAACCAATCGGTTTATAAATTAAAAAGGTGTCTCAACTTAGTTGAGACACCTTTTTTGCTTTTTATCAGTATTACATCCCCGAAGCCGGAGGAACAGGAGCATTTGGGTCGCCTGCATTTTTAAGCGGGAAACGAACCAATACCCAGCCAATCAGGCCTAATACCACCAGACTTATGGTTACCGGAGGATCTTTAAAGAATGAGAACACATCGTACAGGAACACATCGCCAACGGCAAAGATGGCAATTATGAGTCCCATCAACGCTTCACCGGCAATGAGTCCCGAAGCAAGCAGAACACCTACATTTTCGGAGTTTACTTTTTGAGCTTCGGTAAACTTCTTCTTCTCGATAAAATATTCAACAATACCTTTTATGATACCGCCGAGGAAAATGGCAAAGGTTGTTTCGAGCGGAAGGTACATGCCCACGCAAACAAGCATTGGGCTTTTAACCTGCATCATGATAAAACCAATACCCATTAAGATACCGGCAATGATAAGCGGCCAAGCCATTGCCCCGCTCACGATTCCTTTCGAAAGAATAGCCATAAGGCTTGCCTGCGGTGCCGAAAGATTTTTACTTCCGAAACCGCCATCGTAACCTTCACGGATACCTTTGGCAATATCGCCATCGTTAAGGAAAACCAGCACACCAAACATCACCGAGCCGGCCAACACCACTCCGAGGATGTCGCCAATCTGCATGCGCCAAGGCGTACCGCCGAGGATATGCCCTGCTTTCAGGTCCTGAAGCATTTCGCCCGCAACCGCAGCCGACACACACACAATAGCAGCTACGCCAAGTACCGAGGCCACACCTTCGTTACCGGTAACGCCCAATCCGACTAAAATAAGTGCGGTAACCACCAAAGCGGTAAGGGTTAATCCTGAAATAGGATTATTACTCGAGCCCATGATACCAACCAAATATCCGGAAACGGCAGCGAAGAAAAAAGCCAGGATAATCATCACAGTGGCAGCAACCAACGCTACAATGGCCGAAGTATGAAAGATAAAGAAGGTAATAAAAAAGGTGAGCAGCGCCACGGAAGCGATACCAAGTACAATCCAGCCAAAGCTGATGTCTTTTTCGTTACGGGGGATGTTTACTTCGTGACCAGCAGCGGCTTTTTTAACATCGTTTACCGAACGGGCAATACCCGCGGTAAGGCTTTTGCGCATGCGGTAAAGCGTAAACACTGCACTTACAAGCATCCCGCCAATGGCGATAGGACGAACGATATATCGCCAGATAGAATACGAAGTGGTTACCCAGGCTTTGTTGGTAGCTGCATCGAGGGTGAGCGACGGATCTTTGCCCATCAGCGAAACGGCCATGGCATGGATGTCGAGCGACGGGCCCAGAAAGTAAAGAATCATCGGGGTAAGCAGTCCCCAGGCAATAATACCTCCACTAAAGTTAAGCGAAGCCAGTTTGGGGCCGATGATATATCCCACGCCCATGTAAGCAGGGCTGATACCCGGCGAGCCCATCAACATACCGCCTTCGCCCACATATTTGGTTCCGGTGATGGTTTGCTTGGAGAAGGTGACAAACTTTTCCCAGTAAACGGAGAAGAACTTCATCTCACCTAAAAGCTTTACAAGCGCACCGAATATCATGGCTCCGAAAAGAAATTTGGAACTTCCCCCGGTTTTTTGTCCGGCTTTATGGATTTCGGATGCAGCAACCGATTCCGGAAACGGAAGTTCAGCATCTTCAACCATTACGCGGCGCAACAGGGCCACAAACATGATACCCAAAACACCGCCAGCAATAAGGATTAACGTAGAGGTGATGTAATGTCCCGGGGTAAAAAACGGGTTCCAAAGTCCGGCCACAAAAAATGCCGGCAGCGTAAAAATAGCCCCGGCAGCAACCGACTCCCCGATAGACCCTACGGTACGGGCAAAGTTTTCTTCGAGAATGGAGCCTTTCATTGCTTTAAGGATGGCCATCCCGATAACGGCCGCAGGATAGGTGGCAGCAATGGTCATCCCCGCCTTTAGGCCAAGGTAGGCATTGGCCGCGCCCAGCACAACCGCCATGATAAGCCCGATGAGCAACCCTCTGACCGTGAACTCGGTCATATTGGTATCGGGCGAAACAAATGGAATAAATTTTCGAGGTTCCGACATGAAATAGATTTTAAATGTTTGTTTATGGTTTATGATTTTTCAAAATACAATCCGTTTAAGGCAAAAGTATTAATTTTTTGATGCTTACCATGTCTCAAAAAACTGATTATTGTCAGGTTAAACCTGTATTCATTTTAACAAAGCGCTATCTTAAAAATAGGTTCCGGTAGGATTAACAGAGGATTTCCCTCGGGGAATATACTGTCTGGTTTACGGTTCATGACATTTCCCGAGGGAAATCTTATGCCTGACTTTTTAGAAGGCAATTTCCTGAAGGAAATACCGTGCCTAACTTTTGAACGAATGAATTTCCCCGGGGAAATATGATGTTTGAAACTCAGGACATCGAATTTCCTGCGAGAGATGTTATCCCTGAAATTCCGGACAGCATATTTCCCTCGGGAAATGCCCTGCCTGATTTTTTTGAGCCTAAATCTCCCGGAAGAAATACAATTTTCGGAATCCCATTACCCTGCTTAACGCTTTTACAAGGCAAATGTCGTACTTTTGTGCCGTTAAAATTTTGATATGATACGACAGTGTGCGATCATCTTTGGATGCCTGTTTGCTGGTGAACTGCTGGTTTACCTTACAGGTATCAAAATCCCATCGAGCATCATCGGGATGCTGCTGCTTACCGCGCTTCTTTACTTTAAAGTGGTAAAGTTGCGGCACGTAAAGGCGATGTCCGATCTGTTCATTCAAAACCTGGCCTTCTTTTTCATCCCGCCGGGCGTGGCTATTATGCTTTACTTCGATGTTATCCGCAGCCAGTTTCTGGCCATTGCCCTGTCGTCGGTTGTCAGTACGTTGCTGGTGCTGACTGTTACCGGCTGGGTTTATCAAAAAATGAAGAAAAACGATGATTGATTATCTTGCCCATTCGGAGGTCTTTGCCATAGCCCTGACTTTCGTAGTTTATTTTCTTTCGCAGAAACTTTACAAACAATACCCGGTATTTTTCCTCACGCCGGTGCTGGTAACCATTGTAGCTATTATCGCCCTGCTTAAAATTACAGGCATCAGCTACGATGCTTATAATAAAGGCGGAAATTATATCGGTTTTATGCTCAAACCGGCCGTAGTTGCCTTGGGCGTACCATTATATCTTCAACTTCAGGAAATAAAAAAACAAAAGTGGGCGATACTTTTTTCGCAGCTTGCCGGATGTATCATTGGTATTTTATCGGTAGTGGTATTAGCGAAATTTTTTGGGGCATCGCGCAGCACCATTGTGTCGCTGGTTCCGAAATCGGTAACCACGCCCATTGCCATGGAAATATCCTCGACCATTGGCGGAATACCATCGTTAACAGCCGGGGTAGTGCTTACGGTAGGATTGCTTGGCTCCATCCTGGGCATTCGGTTTCTTAAGCTGATTCGAATAAAAGACCATGCTGCCATAGGCATTTCGATGGGCACCGCAGCCCACGGACTTGGCACCGCCCGTGCTGCTGAAGAAAGTCAATTGCACGGAGCTTTCGGTGGTTTGGGGATGATTCTGAGCGGCATCATCACGGCCCTGCTATCGCCCTGGATTATTGGTGTACTGGGAAATTGGTTGTAAAAATTTATCCGAAAAAAATTATATTTTAGCTGATGCGCGCCAACGGAACAATATCCTGCGAAGAAAATTCGTTTCTCTGATATTTATAATACCCGGTAATGGCAATCATGGCAGCATTATCGGTGGTAAATTTAAAAGCAGGCAAAAAGATGTTCCATTTACGCTTAGCACCTTCGGCAGTAATACCATCGCGCAGTCCCGAGTTGGCAGCAACTCCGCCGGCAATAGCAATTTCCTTTACATTAAAATCTTTGGCAGCTTTTACCAATTTAAGAAGAAGGATATCAACAATAGTTTTTTGCAGCGATGCGCATAAATCCTTTTGATGCTCGGTAATAAAATCGGGGTTTTCCTTTAGCTGGTCGCGTAAAAAATAGAGGAACGAGGTTTTTAATCCGCTAAAACTGTAGTTATAACCATCGATACGAGGCTTGGCGAACGAAAAAGCCGAACTGTTGCCTTCGTTGGCTAACCGGTTAATAACCGGACCTCCGGGATACGGCAACCCCATAATTTTGGCACATTTATCAAAAGCTTCGCCGGCAGCATCATCAATGGTTTGTCCCACAATCTCCATATCAAAATAATCGCGAACCAGCACCAACTGAGAGTGTCCGCCGGAAACCAATAAGCAGAGAAATGGAAATTGCGGCACACGGTTTGCAGCATCTTTCTCTAAAACAAAATTGGCTAGGATATGCCCCTGGAGGTGGTTCACCTCAATGAGCGGAATATTTAGCGAGAGCGACAGTCCTTTGGCAAACGATGTTCCCACGAGCAACGACCCCATCAGGCCGGGGCCACGGGTAAAGGCAATGGCATCGATTTCGGTGCGGGATATTCCGGCAAGGTTAATGGCCCTGTCAACCACGGGAATGATGTTCTGTTGATGGGCTCGCGAGGCCAGTTCAGGCACAACGCCTCCATAAGCCTTGTGAACGTCTTGGTTGGCAATAACATTTGACAACAGATAACCATCGCGGATTATCGCAGCAGAAGTATCGTCGCACGAGGACTCTATCCCGAGAATAGTGATGCTCATTGATTGCTTTTTTAGTGGGAAACCAAAAGTTTTTTGTTTTTTTGTGTTGCTTTTTAAACCTGCAAAAGTATCAAAAAATTATACAAAATATTGCTCATTTTCTTTCTGGTAGTGCTCTCACTACCAACGGTAGGCTATTTTGTTATGCAGCAAAAATCGGTGCAGGATTATGTGGCACATAAGATAACCACCAAAATAAGTGCATTTATCGGCGCCCCGGTAACCCTCGACGGGGTTTCGGTTAATATCTTCAGCACTATTTCGTTTCACCACTTTTGCGTAAAATCGCCCCATCTTGACACCATCTTATACACCCCGGAACTAAGCTTCCGCATCAACACCTTTACGCTATCGTCCCACTTTCTCGAATTTAAAAAAGTGACGATGGAAAAACCCGACATTCACTTTTATGTCGACTCCGCAGGAATCATTAATTTTCAGTTTATCATCGATAAGCTTGCCTCTAAAGACACAACTCCGGCGAAGCATCCTATGGTCGTTTCTTTTGGCGATGTAACCCTGAAAGATGCCAATTTCACCCTCAAAAACTATTACCGCACACCCAAAGAATTTGGGATCGATTTTTCGAACATTCATTTGAACCCTCTGAATATAAAGGTTTCCAATTTCAGGATAGACCGCGGGGTAAGCCTCAATATCCGGTCACTGTCATTTAAGGATAAGTCGGGATTTCAGATTAACAAGCTTTCGGGCCAGTTTAAGCTGAATCAAAATAATATGATTTACAACAACCTGACGATTAATACTCCTTTTAGCAATATTGAAGCCAGGCAGGTACATTTTCAATTCAAGTCCACCAAAGAACTGAAACCCCGAATTTTTGGCAAAAATGTAGGAATGACCATCAATGTAAAACCTTCGGATGTTTCAACGGACGACATCCGTTATTTTCTGCCATTCTTTAAGGATTATCATTTAAAAACACGTATATCGGGCGATTTCAACGGGGTACTCAGCGATTTAAAAGGACGGAATATAAACGTGACTTATAGCAAACAAACAAAAATCAATAGCGATATAAATATTGTAGGGTTGCCCGACCTGGCATCGTCTTTTTTACACATCAACATTAAAAACCTTTATACCACGCCTTCCGATATCGAAAGTATCCGTCTTCCCGGAAGTAAATACGGACGCATTGTGCTGCCCGACAACTTCAGACATATCTCGTTTATTACCTACCGGGGCAAGTTTACCGGTTTTACCAACGATTTTGTGGCTTACGGAACATTTACGTCAAACCTCGGAAAAATTGATTCGGACCTGGCCTTAAAACCGGATACTGCCAATTACATTAATTTCAGTGGAAAGGTTAAAGCATACCCGTTTGACATTGGTACATTTATCGACCGTACCGACCTTATGGGTAATATCAGCCTTAACGCCATGGTTAACGGGGCGTACCGTAAAAACGAAAACCTGAAAGCAAGGCTCGACGGCCTCGTGTCGAGTTTTTATTTTAAAAAATACAATTATCAAAATATCAAGGTTGCCGGAACACTATCGCACAATACGTACGACGGCTCATTGTCAATTGACGACCCCAATATCGGTCTCGATTTTTTAGGAAAAGTTGATCTCTCGAAGCAAAAACCGGTTTTTAACTTCACGGCTAACGTAAAGCGCGCCTGGCTCAACCGGCTTAACCTCGATCCTGCGGATTCGGGTTCTTTTGTTGCCTGTAACATTGCTTCCGATTTTGAAGGCGACAGTATCGACAACCTCACCGGAAACCTTAAAATCGAAGACCTTACATTACTCCGGGGCAAAAAAGAATTGCACATTAACCAGTTGCTTGTGTTAAACAGCATTGCCGACAATACCGGTCACCTTACCCTTCTGTCCGACCCGGTAGATGCCGAAATTACCGGGAAGTATAAATTTTCGGAACTGGTACAATCGGCTAGGGCTTTCGCCCACAACTACCTGCCGTCGTTGTTTAGGGGGCAGGTTGTTACGCCACCCAACAATAACCATTTCGATTTTAAAGCCGACTTTAAGGATAGCCGTCAACTAACCGATTTTCTTGTACCCGGGCTTTATATTTCGCAGGATTCGAAACTTACTGGCACATATGCCCCGGCAGGAAATAACCTTGTATTTCGAATGGACATCCCGCTTTTACAGCACAAAAATAAAAAGTGGTACAATTTCTTCGCTAACGGTCAAACCAACCAAGGACTGTTTACGCTCTCCACCGGATGCGACAATTTTTTGATTAATAATAAACTATCTTTTAAAAACTTAGTCTTAAACTCCCTCGTAAAGTTGGATTCTGTTAAAACCAACATAGTATGGGACAATAAGGACACGTCAGAAAACAGAGGGAATTTCACCATTCTGGCCGCCCTGACCCCATCGTTACATCACCCTAAACCCCTTATAACCTTAAATATTAAACCGTCGGAGCTGTTTATTAAGGACACCGTTTGGAATATTCAATCCGGCCCTGTAGCCATCGATTCCTCCAATATCTATGTATCCCAATTGCTTATATCGCATGATGGCCAATTCATAAAAATAAACGGAAACCTCTCTAAAAATCCCGAAATTCCGCTGTCGATAGCCTTTAACAACGTAGATCTGGGCAATCTTAACTCGTTTATCTATGCCAAAAATTTTACGCTTGGAGGCACGCTCAATGGGCAAACGGACCTTTTTAACCTTTATCAGAACCCGGTATTTCACGCATCGCTAAAAGCCGACAGTTTGTCGCTTAACAAACAGCCCCTGGGCAACCTACTTGTGGGTTCAGTTTACAGCTCTTCCGAAAACCAAATAAAGATTAATGCATCGCTGGAACGGGAAAATTTCAGGGCTCTCGACATAAAAGGGACTTACTCAACCTTGTCGCAGGAACTTAACTTCGATATTGGCCTAAATAAACTTCGGGCTGAAGCATTTGGGCCATACATTGCCAATATTTTTTCGGATGTACATGGAATTGCTACGGGCGATCTTACACTTACCGGTACAATAAAAGACCCTCAGTTAAACGGACCTGTTAAAATACAAAAAGGCTCATTTGTAGTTAACTACCTTAAAACCAAACATAATTTTGACAAAACAATCGACATCAATAAGAATACATTTCTTTTTAAAAATGTTGAAGTTTTTGATCGTCTAGGAAATAAAGCTGTTGTAAACGGACAAATTGAATACCGTAAATTAAAAGACCTTTACATAAACATTACCGCTGATACTAAAAAATTCGAATGCCTCAATACTACGGAAAAAGACAACAACTTATTTTTCGGCACAGGATACGGCACAGGTCGGGCAATAATTAAAGGCAATCCCAAAGAAATATCGATGGATATTACTGCCACCACCGAAAATCCCTCATCCGACAACCGCACCATCATTGCCATCCCGTTAACAACCAAAGCTGATGTCAGCGAATCAGACTTTATACGGATCGTAAACAAGCGCAAAGAGGCTCATACTTTCAGCAAATACGAAATAGATAAAACAACTAACAATAATCAAGTTACCTCCAGCATTAACACCTCTTTTAAACTGAATATAAACCTCAACGTTACCCCCGACGCAGAGGCCCAGATTGTGTTCGACCCCAAGATTGGCGACGTAATAAAGGGAAAGGGTTCGTCGATAGGCAACCTAAACATGACTATGGAAAATGGCAATTTTAATATGTACGGCACTTACAGGGTAGAGAAAGGGGATTATCTTTTTACGCTTCAAAATATTTACAACAGAAAATTCGATATTAACGAAGGTGGTACAATAACCTGGAACGGTAACCCGATGGATGCTGTTATAAACATTGAGGCATCATATAATAAGGTAAAAGTTTTAGGCAGCGAAATATTAGGCTCTACCGCCTCATCCGACGCCGCAACCAAAAAAATCCCCATCGAATGTAAGCTTTTCCTTACAGGCAAACTGATGAACCCCAATATTGAATATGATATTATTCCGCAAACAAACGACATTGCCATACAATCGGCCCTAAAAAACAGTATCAGCACTGCCGACGAAAAAAGTAAACAATTTTTATCGCTATTGATTGCCGGAACTTATATGAACGAAGCTAGCTCTTCTTCCGGCAGCTCCCCCTTAGGCTATACGGCAGCCCGTTCTACGGGTATCGAATTTTTGTCGAACCAACTCTCGCGCATGCTCTCGCAAGCCTCTAAAGATTTTGACATTGGTTTTAACTATCGGCCCGGAGACCAGGTTACTACCGATGAAGTAGAACTCGCCATCTCTAAACAATTTTTAAACGACCGCATCACCATTAACGGCAACTTTGATGTTGGGGGAACTCAGGTCTCCAAAAACAGCACCAATAATACTTCGGGCTTTATCGGAGAAGGAAATGTAGAATTCAAACCTTTCGCCAACAATAATAAAATTCGGTTGAAAGCTTTTAATCGCTCCAACCAAAATTCGGTATATGAACTCTCGCCTTACACCCAGGGCGTAGGTATCTTATATAAAGAAGACTTCAGTTCCCTAAAAGAACTCGTTAATAGATATTACCGTTCTCTGTTTGGGAAAAAGGAAAAACAGCCCAAGCCGGTCGAAGAAAAGTCGGACGAGGACAATCCATAAGAAGAATGACAATTCTTTAACATTATTAATAAATTTGTTTTTTCATTTCATTAGAATATCAGTTGTAATTACAGTTTTAACATCAATATCATGACAAATTTGCTCTTTGTTTTACAGGTAAATGTTCAGAATGCAGTGGCCGACACGCTAGCCAAAGCAGTTCCGGCAGCAGCCCCGGTTGTTCAGGAAAAGACCATGTCGCTTTGGGACCTGGCCATGAAAGGGGGCTGGATAATGATTCCGATTGGGATTTTATTCCTTGCCACGCTCTTCATCTTTTTTGAGCGTTATTTTTATATTAAAATGGCGGCCAAAACCGACACCGATTTCATGAACAAGATTCGCGATTACATGCTTCATTCTAAACTCGAATCGGCTCAGAATTTATGCCAGGCAACCAACATGCCGGTAGCCCGTATGGTCGAAAAAGGAATTAAACGAATTGGCCGCCCGCTTAAAGAAATTGAAGAATCCATTGAGATAGTAGGTAAGTTCGAAGTTTACAAACTCGAAAAGAACCTCGTGATTCTTGGTGTTATTGCCGGTATTGCGCCTATGTTCGGGTTTATCGGAACCATTGCGGGGGTTATCAAAATTTTCTATAATATATCGTTGGCCGATAATATTAGCATCGGGCTTATCGCCAGCGGTTTGTACGAAAAGATGGTAACCAGTGCGGCTGGTTTGCTAGTCGGTATCCTTTCATTTATTGCCTATCACTGGCTCAATGTAATGATCGAGAAGGTTGTTCATACCCTCGAATACAATACGATGAATTTCATCGATTTACTTCAGGAACCAACCAAATAATGTGTAAAGATGAATTTACGCAACAAAAATAAATTCAGGGCCGAAGTAAGCACGTCATCGTTTAGCGACATCATGTTCTTCCTGATGTTGTTCTTCCTGATCATATCAACCATGATCAACCCAAGCGTGATAAAGCTTACCCTGCCTAAAGCACAGCACAACCAGACGGTGCGTAAAACGGAGATTTCCGTTTCCATCACCAAGGATCTCAAATACTACGTCAACAACAAGGAAGTTACCCTCGAAACCCTTAAAGATGCGTTGTCGCTGGAAATTACCAAAGTGAAGGAGCCTACCATCGTAATCCGCTGCGACAATTCAATTCCCGTACAGGATTTGATAGATGTTATGCAGATAGGCAACGAACTTAAAATCAAAATGATTTTAGCAACAAAGAGTCCCAATGGTTGAAACTACAACAATACGCAGACGCGCGAGCCTGTTAGGATTTTTATGCACCTTATTTGTGGCAGGTGGATTACTTTTAATCCTGCTGATGATATTGCTGCACACTCCCATCCCACCCTTCCCTGAAAGTGGTGGTGGAGGAACGGGCAATGGCATCGAAGTTAACCTTGGTTTTGCCGATGCTGGTTCGGGCAATATCCAAAATGAAGCATCCATGCCTACAAAATCGGCCTCAGGCGCTAAGGCAGAAGATGAAAAGATTCTTACCCAGGAAACGGAAGAAGCTCCTTCAATTAATAGTAATGATAAGTCGAAGAAGCATAAAAAAGAAACTGTAGCTCCGGTTCAAACCCAAAAGAAAGAAGCCGAAAAGCCACAACAAGTGGTTAATACCAAGGCTTTGTATCCTGCTCACAGCAGTCAGGCCAGCTCTAATGGCGACCGTACAGGCAAAGGCGATCAGGGCGATCCTAACGGAAGCCTCGGCGCTAAGGCCTTTGGCGGACAAGCTGGTAAAGGAGGCTCTGGAGGAGGAACAGGCGGAGGTGTCGGAAAAGGTACCGGTACAGGCAGTGGCACTGGTGTTTCATTCAGTCTTGCAGGCCGAACTCCTCAATCGCTGCCTCATCCCGAATACCGTCAGCAAGTAGAAGGAAATGTAGTGGTTGAAGTTACCGTGGACAAAGATGGCCGAGTAACTCAGGCCGAGCCCGGCAAACGCGGCACCACCACCACTGATGGCGGTTTATGGGATTCTGCCAGGCGTGCGGCCCTTCAAGCTCGCTTCGACCGCAAACCCGATGCTCCGGCATTCCAAAAAGGAACCATTACTTACCGGTTCAGGTTACAATAATCTTCTTAATAAGCATATAAACGCGAAGGCTGGGACAAGATGTTTCAGCCTTCGCGTTTTTTTATCAATGATTAAAATCGCTCTTTGGTGTACAGGAATATCCCCTTCATAAAAGAAAGAATAATGAAACCTTTTGAATTCATAACTTCGCTATAACATTTTTTTAGAGGTTGTTTGTACATAAATCTAAAGACATGAAACGGACATATATCACCGGAGAAGATGCCAACTCCATCACGTTAGGGGTGAAGGTTGGAACACAGGGAACGGCTTATTCCTCAGTTTATTCAGCCCATAGTGGCGGACCGGAAACTAAAATAGCTGACTCGGAGGATGACACCGGAAGTATCAGAAATGTAAATATTGGAAAGGCTTCGAAATTACGGAATAGTTATCTGTTAATATCAACAGTTATCGATTTGTCCGCTTTCGACCCAACAACATGGGACAATTTAACCATCCGTTATCATTTAAACGGTGGTAGTTCAGGAAACCAGGTTTATAATCAGGACATTGACGACACTAAAATGTTGTCTGACGGAAAAATACTCGTTACCAAACCGATTGAACTTCAATAAAATTAAGTCTCAATCGGAAATTCCGGAATTTTAGTTAGACTCCATTTGGGTATTGAGTGTAACTAATTCATTTAAACAAAATCAAGAAGGGCTGCTGCAAAATTTTTCCACGAAAGTTCTTCTTTCATCTGTTGAATTGCCGGCACGAACGACTCAGAGAGAATATTGCCGAAATAGTTCCGAATAGAAGCGGCAATAGCTTCCGGCTCACAAGCGTCTACAATAAGGCCTGTTTTTTCGTGATGGATACTTTCTTTTAAGCCGCCCACATCGGTTGCAATAAGTGGCGTTTCAAAATGATAGGCGATAGAGGTTATACCGCTTTGTGTAGCCGACTTATAAGGCAACACGCATACATCAGCGGCAGAGAAGAACACCGGCACCTGACTGTCGGTGATATAATCGTTAAAAACGTGAATATTTTCTTTGTGCTTAGCCTTGCCAATCATTTCGGTGTATTTATCGAAACTGCCATAGGTTTCGCCGGCAATAACCAACTGATACGAGTCGTCGAGCAGGTCGAAAGCCTCAATGAGCACATCCAGCCCCTTATAATCACGGATAAATCCAAAGAACAGCAACGTCTTCTTGTCGGGCGATAGTTTTAATTGTCTGCGGGCATCCTCACGGCTAAGTTTCTTACCGAAATGATCGTACAACGGATGTTCCTTTTTAAGCACACGGGCGTTGGGCGAGAGACTCAACAAATCGTTTTTTACCGAATCGCTCATGGCCACAAACGCATCATTCTGCCGAAGAAAATACCCCGTAAAAGCACTGTCGAAAAACCGTTTTTCGTGCGGGATAACGTTATCGAGAATGGTAACAACCTTGGTATGAGCAGGCATCAGCTTTGCCACTGTTCCCAACGACGGGCCAAAAAACGACATCCAATACTTCATCACCAAAAGATCGGGATTAAAAGCCTTTATCTGCCGTGCTGCCGTTAAATACGAAAACGGATTGATGGAGTCAAGTACCTGTTCGCTTGGAATTGCATCAGCAGTTTCGTCGTTCGACACATATTGAGTTTTACCGGGAAATAAAAAGTCGGGGTATTGGCGGGTAAAGGTAAAAGCTTTAACCTCGTGCTCCTTTTCCATTTCGCGGTAAAGCGAGGCATTAAACTGGGCTATGCCACCACGGAAAGGATAAAATGTAGATAAAAAAGCAATGCGCATATATGTTGGGAAGTTAGAAGGAATTAAGGGAAGCTATGGGAATTAATAACTTCTTTAACTTCTCTTCAAAAGTTTATCAATCTCAGTTTTGATCATATCTGCCGAAATATCGTGCATGCAGCTACGTTCACGTTTGCAGGTATTACCATAGTAGCAATCGCAGCCAGAAGTAGGTTCTACAATCACGCCGTTGTTATACAGATAGAATTCGTGACGGTTAAAGATATTATTCATCAGCACGAGCGGGACTTTCAGAGCGGTAACAATGTGCATCATCATCGAAACCTGCGTAACCACCAGGTCGCAATTGGAGGTGAGGGCTATAAATTCTTTCAATGAAAAATGTCCGGGATAGAAAGCTCCCGACTCGGACGAAAGAACGTGATTATTTTCGTCTTCGGCCTCACCACCAAGCAATACCGGAAAGTAACCATCACGGATTAAATCCTTAATTAACGTAATCCAATAATCGTTAGGCCACAGACGAGTTGTCCACCGTTTGCCGCATCCAGTATTAAGCCCTACCACAGGTTTTCCCGAAGCTTGTTGTTTAAGGCTTTGCCATTTTTCGGCATAGCCCATATCAACATTCATAAGGTAAGGCTCGTCGTTAAACGAGAGATGGCAAATCTCAAAGATTTCATCAAGATAATGCTGAGTATTTTGTTTCGAGATATTATCGAAAAGTCCGGTAATAAGCTTGTGTTCGGCATAATAGGTGGCTACGTCGATGTGGTGGTCCTTCCATATAAAACCGTATTTCTCGCGGGAGTCCACATCCTTAAGCAACATGCAGGCTTCAGGCTCCTTGTCGAGGTTTACGGCCACGTCGAACTTCATATGTTTCAGCGTATATACCGAGATGAAATCAAATTTCAGGATGGTATTCACATGGTCAGTCGGAAGCACGTCGGGCGACTGCGTAACCCAGGTAATATGGCAATTGGGATAAAGCTCGCGATACTTCACCACCAACGGTGTGGTGCGGATGACATCGCCAATGGCTCCAAGTTTGATGATGAGGATACGCTTTTTAATAGGCTTATATTCGTCGCAATCAATGCAAACTTTGTTGCGGAGTTTGTTCGGCGTACAAGGGATATGCCCTTTAAAATGAAGGCAGTTAAATTTTAACGATTCAATCATTGCTGATAAGAATAAATATGATTACTCGTTCGACAATACATTATTTCTTTTCCTCCGAAACTTTAACACTGCTCACAAAAGTCTTTTGATATTCTTCGAGTGGTGTGGGCTTATATTTTTCGGCAATTACATAATTCAACAAAAGTTCCATCTGTAGAGGATAGGAATAGCCCTGACGAACAAAAATTAGCTGCATGTTCTCGGTAAAAAAAGCCAGCGACGGGTAAGCCGGCTGTACTTGCTGCGCCTGAAAAAGCGCCATGGCCAGTTGGTGCGTTGAACGCACACCCTGCCCGGGATTTATAAACTTTTGATTGCCGATAACAATCGTATCGGAAGTTTCAGCATTAAATTTTACGGCGTAATAATGTGCGTTGATATACTCGGCAATAACAGGATGATTAAAAGTTTCGGCGTCCATCCGTTTGCACCATCCGCACCAGTCGGTATAAATATCCATAACAATTTTGCGGGGAGCTTTCTTTTGCAGTGTAACAGCTTCGGCTATGGAATACCATTTTACTTTGCTTACAGCAGACTGAGCCCTTGCCCCAAGCATCCCCAAACAAAAGAGAAGTACTAAAACGATGGTTTTCCTCATGAAGTTTTTTGTATCAGGCTTCAAAAATACAAATTTAAGTCGGATGAGAACAAACCGTAAACAGGTAACACATTTAAAAATTAAATAAAAAGGCCTCCCGAATTGAGAGGCCTTTTTAAACAGTTCCATTTCACTAAGGATTCATGTATTCATCATAAGAATTCCTACGATGCCCATATACCTTATAAGTTGTATTAGGATCCTTCACTTTAAAATTTATTTCAAAATAAATACTGTCTTTATTCACAATTTTTCCATTTTTAACTGTACAAATATCATCATTTGATATATCTGGAGAATTTTTACTGGTAAATGTAAAATCAGACATGTTTGCATTCGCTTTAAATTGATATGGGGCAAAGTTTAGAGCATTGTGCTTTATCTGGTCTTGTATCCAAACGGAATCTTTATTCGCTGCTGTATTAAAAACATAAATTAAATGAGGCCCGTCAACAATTTTGATTCCTCCACTATTTACATATTCATAACTAACAGACCATTCGCCATTTAACGGATATGTCGCGGAAAATTGTTGGTCATATTCCATTTTTTGGCATGAAATGAACCCAACAAAAAATATCGAAAGAAATATAATTTTAGATTTCATAATAAACATAAATTAAAGTTTGACATTAGCTCTTTGTCCATTTTCTTACCGAAGTTAAAGGACCTTGATCCAGTAAAGTTACAGTAAACCAAATATCACCATTTGGTTGAACCTTTCCTGTCCCTTCATGCCGGCCATAGCCAGTACTTCCTGGTACAATTTTCAAATCACCCCCACCCAAATCAACAAACTCTATAGGAATAATCGTGGTACCAGACCAAACTGTAGTCATTGAATAGTAACCCAAATAGGCTGTTTTCAGATCGATAGAAGCAACAGTTCCTGATCGGCTATACTTCCCTGTATAATTTTGAGTAATTGGAGAATTTGTTATCAAAACGAGTCGCTGAGCCTTCCAAACAAACCCTTCATCAGAATAAGTACTATAATTTAATATGTACAAATCGGGAATAGATAAATTGACAGTCCCCTCAGTTTTAACTGGATATTGTTTTGTTCCAATGGCAGCTTTCACTCCTGGATCAACGAATTGTTGGTTACTGACTAAAGCTGTATAAAAAGAGCCTCCTGTTAAAGTATATGCTGGATATGTAGTAATTTTTGATACATCCTCTGAGGTAAGATCCTTTTTGCAACTCGAAGCAAAAATTGCAACAATTACTACAATAATGTATAATAATCTTTTCATAATTCCTAAATTTAAATTAAAGTTACTGTATTGCCCACCAAACTGGGGTCGTTATCGGAACCTGAGCAGGAGTATTGGGGTTGCTCCTACGTTCCGAATTTGGAAACAAAAGACGTTTGGGAAACATATTTGAAGTCACATTGGTTGGCGAAATCGTAAGAAAATCGGGATAACCGGTGCGATTCTGATCAAAAAATGCTTCAAGGCTTTCACTATTTGCTAAAGCAATCCATTTCTGAGTAATAATAGCTTTAAGCTTTTCATTAGCCGTTGCTGGTGGTGTTGTTGGGTAAGCATAAACACCTCCTGTATTATAAAGAGTAGGATTATTTGTAGCTCCCAATTTAGTCATTGAAGCCTGTATTCCTTTAATGTACAATGCCTGAGCCGCAGCATCCGTTCCATAACGAAGTTGAGCTTCAGCTTGTAGAAAATAACTTTCTGAAGCCATAAAGTAATAAACTGGGTCTAATGCCTGCAAGTTTGGAGTAGAAAGTGATGTAATAGTTGGGTAAGTAGGCGCATCAGATTTATAATGTCCCTGCTTTAATCCTGTTTGAGGTTTCCCCGCTGGGGGAGTATAAATATAATCCAATCGAGGGTCTCCGTTAGATACCAAAAAATTTAGCAAAGTATAACTAGCTACGATATTACCCGAAAGGCGATCTACTCCAGTTTCATAAATAGGATTACGCTTATTTTGTTCTTTCCCAAATGCTGTAACCTTTGCATCAACAGATAAAAAATTGTTTGTTGCCAATAAAGCAATAATACCAGAGCTTGCAATGTTAGGACGGGCAATCACCTGTCGCAAATAAATTTTTAACTTTAAAGTATTAGCAAATTGAATCCATTTTTTCATATCACCTTGAAACACTAAATCTTCGTCTCCCAATACTGAACTAGTTGCCAATGGATTAGAAACCGACTTGGTGGTCAAATCCTTACTAATGGCATAATTTAAACGAGCTATCAAGCTATCATAAACTAAAGAGCCATTATCCCATTTCGGAGCAAGATTTCCGTCTCCCTTTAAAGCTTCACTAAACGGAACTTTATCATACAAATCAGCTAAAACCTGAAAAGTATAAGCCTGAATACAGGTTGCAACTAAATAATATGTCCAGTCATTCGTTTTGCCGGCTACATTACGAACATATTCAAGGTCGTTGAGAGACCCTACATAAAGTTCAGCATATTGACGGGTATCAAAATCAGTTGGAAGTAAAGAATAATCATCAAGCTTTGTCCACTGAGAAGCCCCTGTTGATTGAGTCCAATGCTGAGCCCAAAAACCTCCAAGTAATTGATACCATCCGCCTAATACATAAGCGCTTGACGCTATGCCAGCTGGTAAAGTCAATTTGGGAGTTGAAGTTGCAGCATTATTAGGATCGGTGTTTACGTCAAAAAAACTTTTACTACACCCCGCCCCTATAATAGATAATATTGCAAAAACATATATTATTTTTTTCATCTCGATTAATTTTATAATTTGTAACTCTTAAAATTAAAAGGAAAATTTAATGCTGGCACCATAACTGCGCGTCGTTGGTGTAGCTCCATATTCTCCAAAATCACCTCCCAGATCATTGCCAAAAGTTGTCATCTCTGGGTCCACAAACGTGTTACTTTTGGGAGTCCATATCAATAAATTACGTCCAATCAAACTAAATTCAACATTTTGAAGAAAAGTTCCATTGACTATCTTTTTAGGTAACTGATATGATAAAACGACCTGTCTTAATTTTACAAATGATTTGGGAATTGTATATGATTTCTGAAAATTGCCCGCACCATATGTCTGACTATAATATAGATTCATATTGCTGCTAGACCCAGCTATAGGAGTTGTATTTTCAACATATTCCCCATTAATTAATTGAACAGAGTTGGGTATTATAAAAGGCTGACGATCATTATACGTTGTTTGTGCGCCATTACCTGTAAAGTAAAGCATTTCTGCTGTACGAGAATACATAATACCTCCCTGACGTATATCGATTGTCGCACTTAAGCTTATCCCCTTATAAGTCAATAATGTGTTCAGTCCACTAATATAGTTATATTGAGTATTTCCATAGACTTTTAAATCAGGAGACTGAACTGGCAATCCTTGGTTATTGACAACAACATGTCCTTTCGGATCTGTTTGAACTTGACTGCCTTGAAGTAGTCCAATTGGCTCATTAGGTAAACCTATAAATCCTAAAGTAGAAACTCCACCTAACGACACTTGCGTCAAACCTTCATTAAGTTTAGATATTCTATTTTTGTTGTTAGTATAATTCCAAGATAATTCCCAAGTGAAATCTTTAGTTTTAACAGGTACAACTGTAATTAATAATTCTATACCCTTATTTGTAATCTCGCCGACGTTCATAGTTTTTGAAGAAAAACCGGTAGAACGAGGAAGAGTTACATTCCAAATTAAATCTCTGGAAACTTTGTCATAGTAACTTACATCAAATTTAAGTCGACTATCAAAGAATCGCAAATCTGCTCCTATTTCTTTTTCAATAGTACGTTCAGGCTTTAGATCAGGATTTCCAAGTATGTTTGATACAGTAAAGCCATTCACGGTTCCTCCTGTCGCTAACGGTAATGGAAAAGTTAAAGAACGATAGCCATCTGTAGGTGCAGCCTGGACAAATACGGTATTAAGTTGATACGGATCTGCATCATTACCAGTTTGAGCAACCCCAACCCTTAATTTCCCATAAGGCAGAATCCCTTTAAGTGAAGGTAGCAACTCACTAAATAAGAAACTAACACTAGCACTAGGATAAAAATAAGAACGGTTATTAGCAGGGAGTGTTGACGACCAGTCGTTACGCCCCAAAACATTTAAAAACAGAAAGTCCTTATATGATATGTCCACATTTGCATAAACCCCAACAATTCTTCGCTTACTTTCAAACTCAGTGACAGTTGGCGTAGAAGCACTATTGGACAATTGATAAAAATTAGGAATATCAAGTCCAATCACCTGAGCCGATAAATTTCGTACCTGTCGTTCATTAAAACTATGCCCAAGAATAGCATTAATTTTTAAATTCTGACTTAACGATTTGTTTATAGTCAAGAAGAAATCGGTGTTGACTTCTTGGTTGTTATAGGATGATTCTTTTACACGTCCATCTTCCTTCTCATAAGTTGCACGAACTGAATTATAAATTGCACGCCATTCTTTTAATTGTGAATTAGAAACGTCTCCCCCTAAACGAAATGTTGCTGTTAACCAAGGCAATGCAACATATTCCAATCCAACGTTTCCATAGACTCGATTTTCAGTTTGTTTATTACCATGTTCATTTAAAACAAAATATGGATTTTGGGCAAAAACTGTAAAGTAATTATCAGCGTTGTTAAAAGGATCTTTATAATCCTTTTGGTCAACAATGCTAATATCTCGCGGTAATTGAAATAGCCCATCCATCACTGATTGACTTTGACCAGTAGGTACGAACTTGCTGTCTTTTTTTACATAATTAAAAGATGCAGAAGCTGTAAAATTTTTCATAAACTTTGAAGACCCTCTAAGCGAAAAATTATTACGCTTATATGAATCTGCATTTGTTGGCATAATACCATCAGAACTTACATTATTGTAAGATAAATAATAAGAAGAATTGTCATTGCCATTTGTAATTGAGACTGAGTTGTTAAAGGTAGTTCCTATATCAAAAAAGTCTTTAAAATTATTTTCTAAGGCAACATAAGGCTTATATTTTTGCTGATTATTAAGAATATGCCCCCAAACGCGCAATTTCCCATCAAATTTAGGCCCAAAACTACCATTTTCTTCAAGGTTGGCTGCTAATGTGCCATCATACCATCCTTGCCCAAATTCGTTCTGAAATAAAGGAGTCCGTAATGGAGAATCAAAAACTACCGAGCTTGTAACTTCAATCAAAGCTCCCTTATTTTGCCTATTTTTCCCGCTTTTCGTAGTAATAATAATTACACCATTGGTTGCACGTGAACCATATAAAGCAGCTCCAGACGCTCCTTTGACAATATTAATGGATTCAATATCATCAGGGCTAATATCATTCAACCGATTCCCAAAGTCTGTTCCTCCATTTATATCCGTATTTACGATAGCTCCATTATTTAGAGGGACTCCATCAATAATAAATAAAGGTTGATTTGAACCTGCTAAAGTCGAATAGCCTCGCATAAAAATACGAGAGGAAGCTCCTGGAGCTCCTGATGATGAAGAAATATTTACGCCTGCAACTTTACCCTGCAAAGCATTTAGAGCACTTTTATCTCGGGAAGCAGTCAATTCATCACTAGAAATATTAGTAGCCGCATAACCTAAACTTTTCTCACTTCGTTTAATACCTAATCCTGTTACTACTACTTCGTTCAGGCCTACCGCATCGGATTCCAAGGCAATGTCTATCGTCGACTTTCCGGAGATAGTCACTTCCTGCGTTTTCATCCCAATAAATTTTACCACAAGTGTTTTGGCATCAGTCGGGACTGAAAGCGAGTACTTTCCCTGAAAATCCGTAGCTGTACCTATATTTGTACCCTTTACCGTAACAGAAACACCGGGAAGCGGCTGACCGTCCTCCTTACTGGTAACCGTTCCTGTAATTTGCACTGTTTGTGCGGTAGTCAGATGCAATCCTACACACACAAAGAATGCAATAAACATTGCAAGTCTTTTCATAAATTTTGTGATTTAGATTTAAAAAGTTATTCATTAATAATCCATAATCGCAAAATAGTTAAAAAATGTTAAACGAACAATAATAAACCTCATGACATTGCGTTATTTAAAACTTTCGTTCTTCATTTTCCTTTCAATATACAACAACGCAATTCAGTTTCAGGACATTACCCCCCTCACGACACTTTTTACTTTTCCAAAAAACTCACAACAACACCCCCAAAAACAGCTAACTACTTTTCAAAATATGACATTAATCATACACACCCCCATAAAAAATAAGGCAACATGTAAAATATTTAATATCCAATCGCAAATTCCAACACCCTTTCTTGAAGTTGAAAGGGAAAAAGATCGCTTAACCCAAGTTCATCCGAAACCCGTTCAAGAAGCTTTGTTATTTCTTTTTTTCCGGCTTCACCGGGAAAATAAAATTCTGCGGCATTAACCATAACACTTAAAGGAACCAGTCCTATCAATTCCGAGCCGGTTACAGGTATGCCATAAAAAGATGCCCGTTTTTTCACTTCTTCATAAACAAGATGAACCGGAGCTTTATCAATATCTATAATATTTGTAGAAACCTGAACCCGGCGATAATTAGGCATATACCAGCCTATAGCTTTAACCCCTTTAAGCAAGCCGGGGAGATGCTTTTTTTGAATTTCACCAGAGATATTTTGAGAAGTAACCCATCTCCCACTCTCGCGAATCTCTACTGCAATTTTCTGAGCAATTTTAACATCATTGGTATCTAAATTAATATTATAAGCTACCAAAAAATTACGAGCACCTACTGCAACAGCTCCAGATTGGGTATTAAAAGTCATTGGCCCATAATCGGGCTTCCATTGCGGATCGCTGAGTTTTTCAGGCAAACCTTCGTACTCCCCAGCCCTGCAATTGGCTAAATTTCGCCGTTTTTCTTCAAAAGCAGCAAATTCATAACAAAATACATGAATACCCAACTCTTCCCCTATACGTTGTCCAAGATTACGGGCAAAGCTGACGGTTTCGTCCATTAATACGCCTCTTACCGGAACTAAAGGTAATACATCGGTAGCCCCAAAACGGGGATGTACACCTTTATGCAATCGCATATCAATAACTTCGGAAGCTTTTTTAACCGCCCTGAACGCAGCATCCACAACGGCTTCGGGAACACCTGCAAAAGTCATGACGGTTCGGTTGGCATCATACCCTGGATCGACATGAAGAAGCTTCACCCCTTCCACTCCTTCAATTTCAGCTGCAATAGCGTTTATTTTATCAAGATCTCGGCCCTCGCTAAAGTTTGGGACACATTCGAGAATCCGGTCTGGAATCATGATCTGACTTGTTTTAAGGTTATAAATATCAATCCCGACAAATTAATAAAAAAAGTAAAGGCTGGCCCCTTCCGGAACCAACCTTTACCTATAAAGTATAATAACAAGACCTAAGTAATAATTATCATGTAATCACTAAATCTCTTAATTTCTCAATTACTGTCCTTCATCAAAGCTTTTATCGTACTGCATCATAGCACGTTCGCTCATACCCATGTTGGAAAAGCCTCCATCATGGAAAAGATTTTGCATGGTAACCTTACGGGTAAGGTCGGAAAATAACGAGATGCAATAATCAGCGCACTCCAATGCAGAAGCATTGCCCAGAGGCGACATACGGTCGGTAAAATCGATCAGCGAACCGATGCCTTTCACACCACTACCAGCAGTAGTTATAGTTGGAGACTGCGATATAGTATTGATACGAACTTTCTTCTCAGTACCATAAATATAGCCAAAGCTACGGGCAATAGATTCGAGGGCAGCCTTAGCATCGGCCATATCATTATATCCAAACAGGGTACGTTGAGCAGCTACATACGAAAGGGCAACAACAGATCCCCATTCGTTAATAGCATCGTGCTTACGGGCTACCTGCAACAATTTATGAAACGACAATGCCGAAATATCTAATGTTTTCAGGTAATAATCATAATTAATGTTGTCATAAGGGATACTTTTACGAACGTTAGGCGACATCCCGATTGAATGGAGAATAAAATCAAATTTTCCACCCACCTGTTCCATGCCTTTTACGATTACGTTTTCAAGGTCTGTCAAGTTGGTAGCATCGGCTGGAATAGCAATGGTATTGCATTTTTTCGCTAACTCGTGAATTTCGCCCAAACGCATAGCAGCAGGGGCATTGGTTAAAACAATGGTTGCTCCTTCTTCGTGAGCTCTCTCGGCTACCTGCCAGGCAATCGACATTTCATTGAGCGCTCCGAAAATCAACCCTCTTTTACCTTTTAATAAATTGTACGACATTTTAATTCAAGTTTAAGATTTAAAATCTAAAGTCATCGACACCCCTGCAAATTCAGATTTTTTTAACGAATATCCTGAAAGTTACAACAAGATTGTACAAATAACAATTAGAAATAAAAAAAAGTTTTAATTGATGCCAAGCAACGCTTTGGCGTTATTTACCGCAGCTTCGGAAAGCTCAGCCCCGCTTAGCATGCGTGCAATTTCGATAACCCTTTCGTCGGATTTAAGTTGTTTGATCCGGGTTTGTGTCTTATTATCCAGATCGTGTTTGTATACCAGAAAGTGATTTTGCCCTTTACTGGCAATCTGAGGCAGGTGGGTAATATTTATAACCTGGGCATGGTCTGACATACGAACAATAACGTTCCCCATCTTGTCGGCAATATCGCCTGATACGCCTGCATCAATTTCGTCGAAAATAATGGTGGGCAGAATTATTGCTTCCGATATCGCGGCTTTGATACTAAGCATTAACCTGGCCATCTCACCACCCGAAGCCACTTTGGCAAGTTCCTGTAGCGGAGATTGCTTGTTGGCTGAGAACAGAAACCGGATTCGGTCCGTGCCGGTAATTGTAAATTCATGGGTCGATGTCAGTTCAACCTTAAAAATTGCATTGTGCATGCCCAGCTCTTTGAGCAATTCCTGAACCCTGTCTTCGATTCGGGGAATAACCTTTTGCCGGTTTGCAGATATAGTAGTAGCCATATTTTCCATGGCGGAACGAATTTTGTCGATCTCCGCTTTAAGTTCGTCGAGCCGGAAATCGGAATTCGATATTTCGTCGATCTTTTGTTTCAGACCGTCTTTTATAATAATAAGTTCCTGAACCGCACTTACACGGTGCTTTTGCTGAAACGAGTAGATTAGGTCTAAGCGTTGTTTTACAAATTCAATTCGATCGGGATTGTGCTCAATATGGTCGCTCTGAAGCTCAGTTTCATGAGCAATATCCTTCATCTCAATAAGTGCTGAATCAAGTCGATTAAACAGTTCTAACGAGGGCTGATAAAAATCCCTAAGCTTGCTTAACTGATGATGGGCATCTTTTAACAAGGTAATGATCGAATTGCCTTCTCCCGACATTATTGCCGAAGCAGCCACCAAAGCCGTTTTAATTTCTTCGGAATGGCTCAAAACTTTTAATTCCTGTTCCAGAAGCTCCTGCTCGTCTTCCTGTAATTTGGCCTGATTTAACTGATCGTATTGAAATTGAAAATATTCGAGATCTGCTTTGTTTTTACCAACTTCGTCATGTATCCGTTGATATTCCGTCATCATTGTTTTATACGACGAAAATATCGTTTTATATTTTTGAAGTAAATCTGCTTGCTGAGCAAAAGTATCGAGTACCCGGAGCTGAAAAACAGGATTTTCGAGGTATAAATTCTGATGTTGTGAATGAATGTCTATAAGCTTTTCACCTAAATCCCTTAATATTGAAAGGTTTACCGGAGAATCATTAACAAAAGCCCGGGATTTCCCATCGGGACTAATCTCCCTGCGCACTACCGATACCTCTTCAAAATCAAGATCGTATTGAGCAAACAATTCCTCTAACCCGTAATCTTTTACACGGAACGTACCTTCGACAATACATTTACGGGAATGATCGAGCAAAACGCCAGTATCAGCCCGCTGTCCTACAAGCAATGACAATGCTCCCAACAAAATGGACTTACCGGCACCGGTTTCGCCGGTAATGGTAGACAATCCTTTTGACAGATCAATGTTAAGTTCCTGAATAAGTGCGTAATTCTGAATGGTCAGCGTGGCTAACATGTACTCTTAGCTTTGTTCAATTTTGGCCGTAAAGGTACTAATTTTGACGGGTAAAAAAATGGAGTGAAAAATTATTGCATAATCTTTTGATACTTAGCAGTATTTGTAGGATCTATTTCTTTCATTATCTGAACTACCCGGGATTTCTCGTCGGTTAACGATTCGGAAAAGACATTGACCCATTCATCGCTTTTGGCATCAATAACCACCTGAAGCAGGTGCATATAAGAATCAGGACGGGAACGATAAACTTGTTGCAGGAGTTTTAGGCTTTCGACAATTTCATCGCGTCCTTCGCTTGGTTTTTCAGCCATACGGTCGAGCCCCAAACGGTGGTATCGGTAACTAAATTCACGTACCGGAGAATATTTGTCGTCCATTAAATTCTGGATAAGCCAGTAACGACTTTTATTGCTAGAGGCTTCATAGGGCTTCCAACCTTTTTCTTTGGCATTTTGGGCATTGTTCACAATAACTTCAGCTTTCCGCAAATATTCGGTTCCTCCTTTGAATGAAAACGAATCGTAATCGAGGCCGATCATCAGATATGCATAAAATGCCATCAAGGAAGTAAGGCTCGATGTGTAAGATGTTTCCGTGAATTGCAGAGGCTCAAACTCAACGTATGAAAATTGAAAATTCTGATCTAAATAATTAAATAACACTGAATTATATGATGATCCAAAAATTGGACGGCGTGCTTGTATCTGCAATGTTCCCTTAAAATCGGTTCCAGAATATTCCTTTATATTAATGAGCATATTACATTCTATACGCTCTTCGTTGGTAAAAACATTATTGGTCCAGCTCCGGTTATTGACAAACTCGTAGAGGGCATTTTGCAGTGTCTCAAACACTTTTTTATTGGTACCCTGCACCTGTTCCGATATAATTTGAATATTACATTTGAGCTCTTGGGCTTTTGCTACAAATGGCAGGGTGAGCGCTAAAAAAAGAATGCTGTTTCGCAATAATTTAGACATGAGCAAGAAAAGTTACCAATTTGTTTACGATATCGCTGGCAACATCGGTTTTACTTTTTAACTCCGATTTTTCTATTTTATTGTTCTTATCGATAATCGTTATTTTGTTGGTATCTACCTGAAATCCGGCACCGGCATCATTTAGGGAATTTAGTACGATAAAATCAAAATTTTTACGTTTTAGCTTGCCCGATGCATTTGCGAGCTCATTGTTTGTTTCGAGTGCAAAACCCACCAATACCTGGCCAGCTTTTTTCAACTTCCCAAGTGAAGCTGCAATATCGCGAGTTGGTTGCAGCTCAAGACTCAGCTTATCCTTTTCCCGTTTTAATTTCGTATTTGAAGGATCAATAGGCGTAAAATCGGCAACAGCAGCAGATAATATAGCTGCATCCATCGATGGGAAATATTTTACACAAGCCTCATACATTTCCGAGGCGGTATTCGCCTTAACGATGGTTATTTGTTCGTTGCGCGGTCTGATAGATACCGGACCGCTTACCAAGGTAACCTCGGCACCTCGTTCATAAAGTTCATCGGCAATAGCATAACCCATTTTCCCGGAAGAATAATTCCCAACAAAACGCACAGGATCAATAGGCTCATACGTTGGCCCGGCGGTAACCAAAACTTTTCGCCCGGCAAGGTCTTTCCCGTTATCGAGGATACGTTTTATAGCTGCCAGAATATTTTCAGGCTCTTCCATTCGGCCTTTGCCTTCCAAGCCACTGGCCAATTCGCCCGTAGCTGGTTCTACAATATGATTGCCGTAAAAACGAAGGGTTGCCAGATTGGTTTGCGTTGCCGGATGAACAAACATATCCAAGTCCATTGCCGGGACAACGAGAACCGGGCAACGTGCTGATAAATATGATGTAAGCAAAAGATTATCAGCCACTCCATGAGCCATTTTGGCAATGGTGTTGGCTGTTGCCGGGGCTATCACATACAGGTCGGCCCACAAACCAAGATCAACATGACTGTTCCATTCCCCATTTTCGGGATTAAAAAATTCGACCAAAATCGGATTCTTCGAAAGCGTAGCCAGCGTAAGCGGGGTGATAAACTGTTTGGCCAGCGGCGTCATCAGCACGCGAACCTCAGCCCCCTCTTTCACTAGCAAACGGACAAGAATAGCAGCCTTATAAGCTGCTATTCCACCGGTTACCCCTAAAATTATATGTTTACCTTTCAGGCTCACTCCATACCTGTTAAAGCGTTATTAACTATTCTTTGGAAGGATTACGGAAATAGATTTCGTTATCCATAAATTCCTGTAAAGCGATCAAAGAAGCTTTAGGCAGACGCTCATAAAACTTCGAGATTTCAATCTGCTCACGGTTTTCAAAAACTTCTTCCAGATTATCAGTATAATAAGCAAATTCTTCCAGTTTACGGTTAAGCTCCTGTTTAATTTCAACGCTTATCTGGTTAGCACGCTTAGAAACAACCATTACCGATTCATAAATATTACCGGTGGGAGCTTCGAGTTTGTCTCGGTCGCGGGTGATTGTTGTAAGCGCTGCTTTCGATTTTTTATAATCTATCATATCTGTGAAAAATTAATTATTTACTTGTAATAGATAAAGTTAACGATTATTTAATAAATTTTTGAGACACTTCGTATATTTTATCTGCATCCTTTTTAAATTCACTCTTCGGAAATTCGGAAATGAAAGAATAATATTCGTCAACTGTTGACTGGAACCTTTCTTTGCGTTTGGCTTCAATACTGTTTTCGGCCATCATATAATTCGATTTGACCACGTACCACATCAGTTCCTCACGATACTTAGAGGACGGATATTGCTCAAGACTGCTTTTTAAGGCTACAATCGACGATTTATAGTTTTCCATATCGTAATACAACTTGGCACTGCGAAACGATTTTTCAACCAACTTCTCCTGAAGTTCGGAGAGGTATTGTTTTCCCTTTTCGGCGTATTTACTTTGCGGACTTTTTCTCAGAAACTCTTTAAACGTTTCGATAGCCTTCATTGTATTTTCCTGATCGAGCGATGGGCCCGGGCTATCCAGATAATAGCAATAAGCGGCCATGTATTCAGACTCTTCGGCAAAAGGTGAATAGGCATAAACCTGGGCGAAATTCGAAAAATGATAGCCAGCAAGCGTATAATCCTTTTGTCCATAAGCGCTATAAGCCAGATAATAATTAATGGTATCAGCACTATTTGAACCACGAAGCAAAGGAGCAACTTCGTCCAAAAGTGTATAAGCCCTGTTGTAATCACCTTTATTATAATACTCCAGAGCCTTACGGTATTTCATATTATAATCCGAACTTTTCCTTATTTTTTCGAAACCGCTGCACGAACTCAATACAACTATCAGAATGCCAATGTATAAGTAATTTTTTATCATTTTCAGAAAATATTTGCAAATGTATACTATTAATAGTTAAGGAACAAAAAACTTTTAAATATATTAGAGTAACTGCATAATACCAAAAAAATTGCAGGAACTTAACATTAATTAACGCCGGAGCCTCTTTGCCTAACCCTCAGACGTAAAAATACAACATCTCACCTACCCAACTATCCCAAAGTACTTTGAAAACCAAGTAGGCTGGGAAGATACCTATTTTTTTAAAGTTTGACTATGCGCTTTTAAAAAAATCCCGTAGGTTTGTGCTTCTTAAATTTTAACCAAAATATACAAACCCGTGGATATATTTGACAAAATCAAAAAAAGTATGGGGCCGCTTGGGCAATATCAAAAAAATGCCCAGGGCTATTTTATGTTTCCAAAGCTCGAAGGTGAAATAGGTCCAAGAATGAAATTTCGCGGCAAAGAAGTGTTAAACTGGAGTTTAAACAACTACCTAGGTTTGGCAAATCACCCCGAAGTACGCAAGGCCGATGCCGAAGGTGCCATAGAATATGGTATGGGAGCACCGATGGGTGCCCGTATGATGTCGGGTCAAACTAAACTTCACGAAGAACTCGAACACCAACTTGCCGAATTTGAAAAGAAAGAAGATGCTTATCTTGTAAACTTTGGCTACCAGGGAATGATTTCGATTATCGACACCCTGTTGAACCGTCACGATGTGGTTGTTTACGACTCCGAAGCTCATGCCTGTATCATCGACGGTTTGCGTTTGCATATGGGGAAACGTTTTGTTTTTCCGCACAACGACATGGCCCGGTTTGAGAAAGAACTCGAAAAAGCCGTCAAACTGGCTGATGAACAGGGCGGTGGCGTACTGGTAATTACCGAAGGCGTTTTCGGAATGTCGGGCGACCTTGGTAAACTCGACGAAATCGTTGCCTTCAAGAAAAAATATAATTTCCGCCTGTTAATTGACGATGCACATGGTTTTGGGACCATGGGAGCCAACGGACGCGGTGTTTCCGAGCACTTCAACGTTATGGACGACGTTGACCTTTACTTCGGAACGTTTGCCAAATCGATGGCCGGTATCGGAGGTTTCATCGCCGGACCTGAAACGGTTATCAACTTTTTGCGCTACAACATGCGTTCGCAGATTTTTGCCAAATCATTGCCTCTTCCTATGGTTGTAGGAGCATTAAAACGTCTGGAACTTATCAAGACTCAGCCGTCGCTTCGCGAGAACCTCTGGACCATTGTTCATGCCCTTCAAAACGGTTTACGGGCTAAAGGTTTCAACCTTGGCAATACCCAATCGCCCGTAACCCCCGTAATCCTTAACGGAAGTGTACCCGAAGGTACCAACATCATCCTCGACCTAAGAGAAAACTACAGCATCTTCTGCTCTATTGTAGTTTATCCGGTAGTTCCCAAAGACGTTATCATGCTTCGTATCATCCCCACAGCAGTACACACACTGGAGGATGTTGAATACACTATCAAAGCCTTTGCTGAAGTACAGGAAAAGCTTAAAGCCGGAAAGTACCAGGGAGACCACGTGGTTAGCGCGATGTAATCCAATCCGATTTACCATAAAATGAAACGCCCTCAGCTTGGGAAGCTGAGGGCGTTTTTATTTTGTAGAATCCTCCTTAAAGAAGAAAGACTAGTAAATATCCGAATTATTTATCCCTTTGCGGACGAGGTTTACCCCATCTGTTATTACTATTACTAGTAGGTTTTCGTTTAAACGAATTGGAATTTGTATGACCATAGCCTCCACCACCGGCAGGTTTCTTTTTCTTTCCGTCGTTAAGTTCTTTCAAAGCTCCCGGAGCTAAAGGGAATGGATGATCTTCAACAACCGGAATTTGCTTGGCAATAAGTTTATGAATATCGCGCAGAAACTCCTTCTCGTCGATGTCGCAGAACGAAATAGCTACACCGCTCAATCCAGCTCTTCCGGTACGGCCAATACGATGAACATAGGTTTCGGGCACGTTAGGCAATTCGAAATTGAACACGTGCGAAAGTTCTTCCACATCAATACCTCGAGCAGCAATGTCGGTTGCTACCAATACACGAGTCTCACGCGATTTAAAATTGCTCAACGCACGTTGGCGTGCATTTTGTGATTTATTGCCGTGAATAGCCTCTGACTGAATTCCTGCTCGTACAAGATCCTTGGCTACTTTATCTGCGCCGTGTTTGGTGCGGGTAAATACCAATGCCGAAAGGATGCTCTTATCTTGTAAGATATCAATCAACAGCGATTTTTTGTCTTTTTTATCCACAAAGTAAACCGATTGTTCGATAGTATCGACGGTTGATGAAACCGGTGTTACCTCAACCTTAACGGGATTGGTAAGAATGGTGTTGGCGAGCTTGGATATTTCGGGTGGCATAGTGGCCGAAAAGAAAAGCGTTTGCCGACGTGCAGGAAGACTGGCTATCACCTTTTTCACATCATGAATAAAGCCCATATCGAGCATCCGGTCGGCTTCGTCCAATACAAAGAATTCGATATGATGAAGATTTACGAATTTCTGGTTCATCAAATCGAGCAAACGACCCGGCGTTGCTACCAAAATGTCAATACCATTGCGCAATGCATCGGTTTGAGACTTTTGCGAAACTCCTCCAAAAATAACGGCATGGCGCAAACCTGTATGCCGACCGTAAGCCATAAGGCTCTCACCAATTTGGATGGCCAGTTCGCGGGTTGGAGTAAGTATTAAAGCCTTTACTTTTCGCGGTCCTTTGTCAATATTTTTGCTTCCGTGCAAAATCTGCAATACGGGAATGGAGAAGGCTGCTGTTTTTCCGGTTCCGGTTTGGGCACAGCCTAAAAGATCGTTCCGGTTGAGTATAATGGGAATGGCTTGTTCCTGAATTGGTGTTGGGGTGGTATAGCCCTCAGTTTGTAAAGCCCTGAGGATAGGCTCAATAAGATTTAAATTTTCGAATGACATGTATTTGTAAAATTATTTAAAAAAAGGCTAAAAATACTTAGGGAAGTATGAATCAGCGGAATTGGGCATTTGTCTTAGTACTTTGTACAGCGTACTAATGTCTTTTATTAATTATAACGTGTCGCAACTTTATTTTGAGCCCGAATCGTTAAGCGCGACAAAGGTAACCAAATAATGGCAATATCCAATTTTAAATTAAAAACCTGATATTCAAGATAAAAACAAACGTTACTGAACATTAATTAACGGCAATAATTCCTCTGGCTTATAGTAGACCTTCCGCTTATACTCTTTGTATTTTTCCGATACCGAAGAGTTTAAAATAAAATTGCAGAAATTATATAGCTGATGTCCCAATTGATGTCCGATTGTTATTCGGTCAACTTGTTTTTCAACTTTAGAACGTCCGGGAATTGAAAATACGTACTTAATCCCAAACAAGAAGATCCCAAGTGTTGACCTATGGCTGTAATCCACAATATGAGCTAACTCATGTCCCATCCCTCCTACCTGGGCATCGAAAGGTATTTCGGAGTACAAAACACCTTTTATTTTGGCCGATTTATTGATAAGGATGCGATATGTGCGGTTTGCACGTTTTTTTAAGAAGAAATTCCATTTAGGCTGACATGCCAAGGTTGTTTTGATATTGCTTTCCTTAAACTCAATGCGAATATCCTTCAATTCCGGATAATGCGATAAAGCCAGCAAGGTTTGTACTTCGTACTGCGAAAGTATCTTTTTATTATTCGAATACTCTCTTTTTAACGAATCAACATTGTAATCAATTGATTCTTTAATATTTTCAACTGAAACACCTTTGGTCTGTGCGTAAGCCGGTCGGTTTACAAAAAGAAATAAAAGCCCAAGGGCCAAAAAATTGTGTTCCAAAGCACGAAGTTCAGAACTTAAATTATTAATCACTTTATTTTAAATGCATTAAATTTTTATCAACCAAGGCAGGACTCCATCTCAATTATAGTCGGCAGACTACGAATTTTGGTAGTAAACGTAAAAGGGGAATGTTGAGTTTCAAAAACGGAGGAAATAAGTTGTTATTTTTATAATCTGTCATTCCGTTGGAGGTTGGAATGACAGATCGGAGACGGTTTGTAACCTCTATGTATTACAATTCGACAAACAATTTATCTTTTTCGCGACGAACTTTGGGTTTATTTACCAGGAAGTCGTTATTTTCATCACGATAGCCAAGAGGTAGCAACAATACACTGCGCAGACCTTTATCTTTCAAGTGAAGCAATTCGTCGAGGGCTGCGGGGTTAAAGCCTTCCATCGGCGTGGCATCCACCTGTTCAACGGCAGCGGCAACCAACGCGGTACCCAAAGCAATATAAGCCTGACGAGCCAACCAGTTAAAATTAGCTTCAACAGGGGTATTTTTAGCTTTATCTTTTAAATAAGACGACCACCTTTGAGTACTTTCAGTCTCTCCTCCCCTAACTTCAACCATGCGGGCAATAAATTCGTCAACACGCTTTTCGGTGAGATTATCCCATGCCGCAAAGAGTAACAAATGCGAGCATTCGGTAATTTGAGGCTGATTATTGGCTATTGGAAGAATCTGTTTACGGAGTTCTTCGCTTTCGATTACAAAAACGGTAAAAGGCTGTAATCCTACCGATGATGCCGATAGGCTGATAGCATCGAGAATACTGTCGAGCTTTTCGCGCGATACTTTTTTACCGTTCATTCGTTTAGTGGCATAACGCCAGCTAAGATGTTTCGCTAAATCCATAGAATATCTAAATTACTTGTTTGAACTATTTTGGCTTAAAAAACAATGTACCAGAGAAAGTGTTCAAAAAGATATTATGATTGCTGCAAAGAATTTACAGACGATTGCGCCGCAAGCCAACCGGTTGACCACGCAATCTGAAGGTTATAGCCTCCGGTATCGGCATCGAGGTCGAGAATTTCGCCGGCAAAGTAAAGGCCTTTTACAAATTTCGATTCCATAGTTTTAGAATCCACCTCTTTGGTACTGACGCCGCCGGCGGTGATTATTGCTTCTTTAAACGACCGGTTACCGGTAACTTTAAACCTCAAATCCTTCATCAGCAACATTATCTTTCGACGCTCTTTGGCCGACATCTGGTGACATTCCTTGGTAGCGTCAACGCCGGCAAGATCAATAAATACGGGAATCATCTTGGAAGGAAGCCATTCGCTAAATATGTTGGCGATCCGCTTTTTACCGTGTTCGTTCAAATCGCGAATAAGGCGGGCGTCAAGCTTTTGTTCATCAAGTGCGGGTTTTAAATCGACCGATATTTCTACTTTATTGTTTTTCCGTAATTCGTCAACCACAAAACGGCTTAAGGTTAAAATGATGGGACCCGATAGTCCGAAATGGGTAAAAAGCATCTCGCCGAATTCCTCTTTTTGTTTTTTGCCGTTAACCCAAACCACCGCATTTACGTTTTTAAGGCTCACGCCCTGTAAACGTTCGGCCAGATCGCCCTCGGTTTCGAGCGGTACAAGCGCAGGAAGTACAGGTTCAATGGAATGTCCTACGGCTTTGGAAAGTTTATAACCCTCGCCGTTCGAACCGGTAGCCGGATAGGAACTTCCGCCGGTACAGACAATCACGTTCGAAGCTTCGAGGGTTTCTGTTTTGCCACTGGAAAGAACTTCAATGCCGCAAATCCGACCGTCGGATACAATCAGTTTTTCAATCTTTGTACCGTAACGAATCTCCACCCGATTTTTATTAACCCAACGCAGCAAAGCCTGAACCACATCGGCCGACAGGTTGCTAACCGGGAAAATACGGCCACCGCGCTCAACATTGGTTTCGACGTCATGATCGGCGAGAAGCTTAACGATGTCGCCGGCAAAAAAAGTAGCGAACGCGTGTTTAAGGAAACGTCCGTTGGGATAGATATGCTTAAAGAACTCCGACATGGGCGCTTCGTTGGTAATGTTGCAGCGACCTTTACCGGTAATTAGCAGTTTACGGCCTGCACGTTCCATCTTTTCAATCAACAACACTTTAGCGCCAAGCTCCGCAGCCCTTCCGGCAGCAATAAGCCCGGCAGCCCCGGCTCCAACCACAATTACATCGTATTTCTTCACCCTTGTCTTTTTTAGAAAGCTCAAAAGTAGGAAGTTTTAATGGCTTTTTGCCTGTTTTGTCTGACTTGAAATTGAATTCACATCTATCAAGGCCTATTTTGGGGGCTTAGCTGTTAATTTTGCGTTTATCGACGTTTTTACCATTAGACAGATGGTCATTTTGTCCTTATCAAAATGCCAATGTAAGCAAACCCTTGATATAACTCGCCCTTGCAAGGTTTTAGCCTTCCTTGCAGAGTTTTTGGCATCCTTGCAGATTTTTACCCGTCTGTACCCGTTTTTTCTGCCTCTGTAACGAAGTTTTACCCTTCCTGCGGGTTATTTTGACGTCCTGCAACGTTTTTTGGTCTCCTGCGGGATTTCCACCCTTCCTGCAGGATTCCCCCTCGTTGGGCGAAGTTTTTACTTCGTCCACTATCTGGAAGCATCTGCTTTCATTGCGTTATACTATCGATGGTAGACCAACGTAGCAGATGCTACGACGAACAAAGGGGGGCAATTCCAACATATAAAAACAAAAAGCCCTTCCAGGTTTAGATGTTTGGAAGGGCTCTTCATTGCGTTATTTCCTATTTCATCACAATATCCTTTCGCCGCGACTCGGGCGTTACTTTCAGGTTCTCGACCTTACCGCTTTTCACCGAAAATTCAAGGACAGTATTTCCGGGTGCGTGCAGTTTAACGTTGGCATCCCAGTCGGAAGGCCAGGCAGGCAACAGGTAAATCTTATCGCCTACAATTTGCATCAACATTTCCTGCAAGGCAATTAAGCCAACGCCGCCCCAGTTGTGGTCCGGAGCCCAGTCGCCCGATTCCCAGAAAGTAGGGAAGCGTGCCTTTGAGCTTGAAAGTTTTTTAATGATTAGAGCTTTGGCCTCATCAACAAGACCTAAATCGGCGGCATAAATGGGATCGGGATGCCATGCCTGGATCGCATACTGGTTTTTGTTTTCGGCGCCATAATGCCAGGTATCGATATACAGTTGCAAGTCGGGATGACCAACGCCAAACAAATGGTAAGGATATACCGGATAGAGCTGCGGAATCTCGGTGTTGACCACCTTCCCGTTCCAGGTTTTAGCCGGAGCCACAACGGTATGTCCGTTAAGTTCGCGGGTGCATATTTCAGGCAAACGGTCCAACACTGCTTTCCAATATGTGCGTTGTTCGGGCGTTCCGTATTTGGCGGGCAGGGCCAGTAACCCTGTCAGCACACTTTTCATGGCGGCAATGGTGCTGGTGGAATTGGTGGCGCTCTTATAAGTTTCGAGAGCTGCACCGGGATACATAATCAGCTTGCCGTTGGCATCGAGCGGGTATCCGTTCAACTTCTTCGACCAATATTGAAAATGCTCATCGTGGAAACGTACGCTGTTATCGATAAGCGACATGTACATGCTGATGTCGGCGCCGGTATATAGTTCATAATCCAATATCATTTTAGAGAATTCGAGCTGACCGTCGTAATGGTCAACCACCCACATATTGGTCAGGAATCCATAATCGAGGAACTTCTTTTCATTGCCGTTCACATCTTTTAAAATACGGGTACTCGACGAGTCCGACCGTGGTTTAAGCGTTGAACCACCCCATAGCCGTTCGTAGGTATGACCGGCAGGCAAGCCAAAGTTCTCAATCTGTTCGGTAAACGAAGCGCCCTCGTGACCCCAATATACTTTGGTACGCAACACGGCATTGCCAAGTGCGCGACGGTAGAACTCGAACTGCGGTTTCATCATGTCAAAGTCGCCCGATTTAAGCATGGGCCAATAGAGCAACCGCTGGTTTTGCGCGGTAAAGCTTCCGCCTCCCCAACGGCGGTAATCGGGAGAACTTTTTAATGGCGCAGCGCTCATCAATTCCGAGTCGTAGGTAAAAAGACCTCCGTTAAATTTGGTGGGAAATTCGCCATAAGCGTTACATCCCAACTGATAACGGAATACGTTATAGTTGCGGCCGATTTCCCAGCCTTTATCGTTGTCCGCTTTTTTATCGTTGTTGACATAGATATAACTGCGTTTCCAGTACTGTGCCCACCACTCCAGATTTTTCGACAATTTTTGCGGAGTGGCTGCCGAAGTTCTTGTGGCCTCTTTTAATCCGGCCAACCATCCGGCGGCTTCGGGAGCAGACGCGGTGTGAAGTACAATATCAACCTGATGCTTATTGGAAGGTTTTGTGCTTTCGTAAACCCATCCGCGATATTTTGTAGAGACGTAAGAGCTGTCAATCGTCCGGGTGAATTTCATATTGCGGGCAATCATCTCTCCGCCAAAAATCAGGTTTTTAAGCGGATTCCACAGCTGGTCCTTCACGCTCGACAAATGTTGCTGGATAGCTTCTTTATCAAGAACAAGGTCGTTATTTCTGTTCTGATGATACCAAACCAGACCGGAAGAAAGCCTGTTTACACTATCCTTACGGTTATAAATCGGAAACTTATCGGGCGAAGTAAGATTGAAACTGTAGGCCTGACTGCGTTCCTCGGCCGACAGCATGCGGTCGTACGTACGCCAGGTTTCAAAAATAGCTTTGGCGCTTAGCTTCTGCCCGCTGTTAACTTCTACGTGGATAACAGGCTTAAATACCTCAACCCATAGCTTTACGACGGTATTGTTATCGCCCGAAATCTCGATATAACCCTCATTCAATTTCAGCTCCTGCTTAAACGAGTTTTTGAACGGGTTGGGATACAGCGATAGCCTTACCCTGCCCAGTTTCAGGAAGGAATTATTTTCATCGAAAGTGCCGCTGCGACTGATGTAAAACAGAATGTCGTTATTTTCGGTCCAAACGTTACAGCCAATATCACCGCCCCCCAAAGGCATGGATTCGGACGAATTTTTGCTCTGGCTATTCCAAACCAAGTTGTACTGCGAAATATCCTGTGCCTTTGCAGTGATGCAAAGTGCCGCAAGAATGAATATTTGAAAAACTAGTTTTTTCATAGTTGTATTAAATGTTTTGCGCTGGCCTTTAGCGATTATTTTCCAACGGCTAAAGGCCAAGCTAATTGCTCAAAAATTTTTCTTCAAACTCTCAACGGTTTCAAAAATGGTATCGATTTTATCGTCCGGAACAGAATCGTCCATGTTGATGCAACAAACGCCCGTCAGATAAGGATTACCGGATTCTGTCACCAGGCGGGTAATAGTTTCGCGGATTTGATCGTTGGTTTGGTGGACAATTTCTACCGGACTAAGCCTGATGCTGAAAAAAGTGTTGGGAAGATGCTGACGGAGCACTTTCACATCGCCGCCCCAACCGAGGTCGAGATAATCGAGGTGCGGGATTTTGGCAAAGCTTTCGGCCATTCGGTGCGGATCGGGACCGCAATAATGGATACCAAACGGACGTTTCTTGCTCCATTCAATGTCGAACGGGAGAAGATAGGTTTCGTAATCTTCGGCCGAAATCATCGTATGCGAGCATTCGGAATGAAGAAATATTGGTTTCTTGAAATGGCGAACACCACGGTTCACGGAAATTGACGAAGTTCCGGTTTCTGCCACCATCGCGGTGGTGAATTTTTCGATGATGTTGGCAAGCTTTTGAAAATAGACGTTCACTTCGTCGGGAGTAAGCATCATATCCATAAAGATGCTTTCGCCCCTGAGGTCCATGGCCAGGTTCAGCACGCCTCCCCAGTTGATGTCGCCAGTTAGTCGTCCATGCTTTTTCTTTAGTTCGTCCCAAAGGTTCAGGGTGCGTTTAAACGCTTCGGATTTAAAAACTTCGTCTTCATTCAGCGAGAGGTCGTCCCGCTTGGCAGAAATTACCTGTGGCGGATGCCCTTCGGTATAATTAACTGTGCATCCGAGCATCTCGGAGAGCAGAAATCCTGCTGCCAGGTGTACTGCACCTACTTCGGGACGTTTTTCGTCCTTGTTTTGTCCCATGCCGTAACGTCCCCAGCGTTCGTACAAAACTTTTTCCATGTGTTGTTCCTCTTCAACCCGTTTATTGGGATTGAAGAAGAAATCTTTATCGAAGGTTACGCCTTCATTTTTATGCCACCACTCTGGCCCAAGTACAATATCGACGGGCAATATCTCCCGGCCAAGCTGATCATTAAATTGATAGTTCATTATCATATAGTTTTCAAAATCTTAATAAAAAAGCCAGTCCACGCCATCCTTTTGGGTAATTCCGAAACCGGCATCGCGCGGAATTATTTTCTGTGAAGGATCGATAAATCCGAATACCAACCCGATTCCTTTGTTCAATTCGAGCGTGTTTTCGCCGGCGCTAAAAGAATAAGTGTGCAGGTTAACCGGAGGCATATCCTGAATATCGATTGCGTTGGCAATTTTAATCTCGGCCTGGCCGTAATCGTTGGCATGAGCATTGGTTTCGAGGCTTGGCGACTGCATAAACTCCTTGTTGTCAGTAACAAAATAGCCCACCAGCACATTTACCGGTTTGTCGTTTTTAAACCGCACCACCGTTGGGGCGTCCTTCTGGTCGCCATAATTAAAGCGGATAAACTGAAGATTTTTAAGCTCCTCGGCATAATTCTTAATCACAAAATCTTTATCGGAGTAAACCTTCTGGTCTTTCGCAACGGGAACCAGGGTTTGACTTTTATCAAGAAGCTGCACCGGTACCGATACAAACGGAGCATTTGTTTTTTGGAGGTTGGTGCCCGGTTTGGCCGTTTTTATCAGATTAATATTCTTCTTGAAGTTTTCCAGCTCATCTTTATAAAGAGGAAGCATCTCTTCCCATGTTTTGTACTTTCCGTCGTTACCTCCAATAGGAATACGGCGTTGCTTGGTTTGCATGCTATTAGCATAAAGGTACGAGTCTTTGGTAAGGTTAACCACCTCTTTATAGTGTTCGAGGCTACGTTCGAGGAATGGAACTGCTTTTTCGAGGTCGGTAATATCCTTCGAATAATTATACCGCAAAACGAGCATAGCCGCATTTACCTTGTCGGAGAAGAATTTTGCAATAAGGTTATAGCAATAAATGTCATTTTTAAGACGGGTGAACTCCTCTTTATTTTGAGTTATATAAGGAGAAGCTTTATCGATGGCTTCGGAAGCCAACCTGCCATGCTGAACCACTTCGCGGATAATTTGCGGCGGCGTTTCGCCTACGTGAGGCTTCTTGTTCCATTCTTTTTCGGCATAATCAATCAGAATTTCACCTTCGGGACCGTTCGATGCGTAGAAATCAGGATATATTTTCCATTTTTTTGGATTTACCAGCTGACTCATGAACATTCCCAACAAAAGCGTCTGTCGATTTCCGTCGGTAATGCCGAAACGGCGAAGGAGTTTAGGTGCAATTTCGCCGGATTGGTCGTAAGCCTGTTTGATGTCGAGCCCGTGCTGTCCGCAACCATAAAAATTGCCCAGTTCATTGGTCCAATAGCTATCCTCGGAGTTTTGGTCGCGGTGACTGTTCCATGCATAGCGGCTCCAAGCCTGGTACCACATCCAATCGCGGTCAATCTGTAAAAGGCGTGGTGAGACTTTATCGGCAGTGTAGGGCCAATCCCAGTACGACGCCTGCGGATACAGATGAAGCCCGTTAGCTCCGTGAACTTCGTGCATGGCAATTATACTTTTACGGATGAATTCGGGCGACGCATAACGAAAAGGCTCGAGGTTTGCCAAAATATGAACGTTTTCGATATGCACCGAACCCAGACTGCTAAGATCTTTATGGATTTTTGACCATGGACCGCGTGGCTCATAGGTAGTTAGTGACTCGCCGTTGTATTTGTGCATGGTGTAAAGATTTTTATACAATGGGAGCGCTTTAGCCATCACCATCTGAGCATTAGTGTCGTGGGCACGTAGCAGTATTGGAGGTTCGTCGGTACGGCCGAGGGCTTTTAACCCGTCTTTAACGCCGGGAATAATGGTTTCGGTAAACCATTGCACATCGTCGTCCCAGGTGTTCATCGCTTCGCCCAGACAAACCAAAAGCCCAACGTTTGGGTATTTTTCGATGAATGCAGCGATGGATTTGCGGGTGTAATCGGCAATAATCGGAATGATTGGCCGGTTACGATCCTGCGTTTTCATATGATTATGTTCGGCAAACGGCTTTGATACTATTATATTATAGAACATTTGAATGACAAATATTCCGCGTTTGTTGGCTTCTTCGGTAAGGAAACCGAATATTTCTTCGTTCTTCTTAAACGTTGCATCATCTACTTCAACGGCATACGGATAATCTTTAAGTTTTACCAGCGAGGCAAAGGGATGGCCATTCCAGAGATACAACGAATTCATGCGGTTTTCAACCAACATGTCAAGATATTTAATCCAGAGAGCTTTGTCGTAAAACCATGGGAAATTCTCGGGAGTGTATGGATATTCATACACATCGCGTCCCGGAAGATATACGGGTTTCTGAATTCCGACACAGGCGCCCCGTAAAACCATTTCGGGCTGGTCGGTCATGTTCAGGTTTTCGGGCAGCTTGCCTAGTTTTTTAACCTGATCAGCAATTTCGAGGCAGGCGTATAACGTTCCCGAAGCGTCGGCTCCTTTTACCACAATAACTTTCGCATTCGATTTAATTGAAAAGCCTTCCTTGCCGGGTTGTTTGTCAAATACCAGTTTATTTTTCTCGGCAACATTTTTAACCAAAACGTCATTGCTCTCGCCAATTACAATCGACACTCCCGATGATTTGCCGGCTTTATTTGCCAGCACTACTTCATAACCGGCGTTTTTAAGGGCAGAGGATAGCTTTTCGGTTCCAAACTTAGTCCGTACCGAACATGTGGGAGAGGTTACAATAGTTACCAGGGCTTTTTTTGCCGGCATAAAGGTCTGGAACAGGATTGTTGCCAGAATGAACAAAGTTTTCATGTGTTATATAGTTTATAGTGTATTACAAAATTTAAACATGCCACGTTTTTCAATCATGTAAATGCAGTTTAGTATGACAACCATTTGGGAGTTATTTTTTACAGATTTTATCCCTTCAATAAAAATGCCATTAATAGTATTTCCCATTAATGATGTAAATTTGCAATCGTTTACATAAGTTCATAAGGCTAATATACAACAAAATAAGCAATCAAAAAAAATACAAAAAATGTAAACGTTTTTATTGCAATGTTAAATTTTTTCCATAGATTTGCAAAGGAAAAAAACAAGAAGCTTTGGCTGTTTTTAAATCGAAGAAACTTGTTCATTCTGGCAACAACTCAATGAATTTGAGGATTGCCTTTAAAAGAAGTAAATAGGTTGTTTAGTATATAAATTAAGGTTATTAATTAGAAAGAAACTTCTAATAGTAAGTAGTTTGTTAGTAAAACCGCCCAGGAGCGATTCCCCGGCGGTTTATTTTTTTATAGCCCTCGGAAATATTCGAAATTTTGAAAATTTAACCGGGCTTACTTCATAGGTTTAACCGGGGTGATGACAATCCTTTCGTCGCAATACGGACAATAATAAATTTCGCAGCCAGTACATGCAAAACAGTTGGAACAATGTTTGAATTTTGAGCCTCGTTCAAATTTATTATTGCATTTACTACAGATTATATAATTTTTCTCAATTATCATAGCGCGTAATTGTTTCTTTAAAAGCTCTCTAAATCTTATAATAGCGTTTTTGATTTCAAAGTGTATCTTTTGGCCAGTGATTGAATGGTTTCTGTAGATACCAGTTTATTAATTGCTTCACGTATCGGGGCATACTGTTCGTGCAGCGGACATGGGTTTTCGCAATCACACTGTTTGAGCCCGAAGCCACAACCTGTCAATGTTTTATTGCCTTCAGTCTGCATAATGAGTTCCTCTAGCGGAATATCTTTTTTCCCCTCTTCGAAGTAAAAGCCTCCGCCTTTCCCTTTAAGCGATGATACCAAGCCTAGTTTCACCATTCGTTGAAGAATTTTGGCTGTATAGAATTGTGGGGCTTCGATTTCCTTTGCTATTTCTACAATGCCGGGTCTTCGTCCGTTTGTGTTTTGTAATTGAATGTAAACCAGCCCTCTTAGGGCGTATTCGGTTTCTTTATTAAACATTCTGTTTTATGATTTTATTGATACGATGTAAAGAAATGAATCTTTAGTCTGATTTTGTTTCTGCAAAGTTATAAAAAATAACATTTTACTAAAAGACCTTTTTATCTTTTAGTAAAATATTGTACATTTGCATCAGAAATTCCTAATACGAATAATATGAAAAATTATAAAGACTTGTCACTAGGAGAAATAGTTGCAAACGATTTCAGAACTGCTTTGGTGTTTAAAAATGTAGGCATAGACTTTTGTTGTGGAGGTAAAAAATCGTTGCAAGAAGCATGCGATGAAAAAGGATTGAAAATAGATGAAATTGCCAATGAGCTGCTCGAACTTCAAGTACAGCCTGCAAATTCTTCCCAAAATTTCAATTCATGGGATTTAGGATTTTTGGCCGATTATATTGTTAATACACATCATAAGTATGTGTTGAAAAATTTACCGGAGTTGGTTTTCTATACGCAAAAAATAGCTTCGGTTCATGGCGGGCATCATCCCGAACTTTTGGAAGTAGCAGATTTGTTTTCGAAAATTAACGAAGAATTGCGCCAACATCTTCAAAAAGAAGAAGAAATACTTTTTCCGGCAATTAAATTGGCGTTAATAACACCTTCGCTGGAAACAACGAAAACGATCGCATCCGAAATAGAACGGATGAGTACAGAGCATGAGTTTGCCGGAGGTGCAATGGATAAAATTAATGAGTTGACACATGGTTATACTATTCCAGAAGATGCCTGCAATACCTATACTGTATCTCTGAAGCTATTGCAACAATTTGAAGATGACTTGCATGTACATGTTCATCTCGAAAATAATATTTTGTATCCCAAGGCTATGAATCTTTAATTGAAATATGAAATTATGAGCACAGCAACCGCAAATTTAGAAAACGACCACATTCATATTCTTCGTTTAATTGATGTAATGGATTGCATCTCTCATGAATCTGAAGCAAACGTTGAACATTTGGAGGCTATTGTTAACATTATTCGCAATTTTGCCGATGGACTTCATCATGCCAAAGAAGAAAATTTACTTTTCCCGAAAATGGTTGAAAAAGGTTTTTCGTTTGAGCAGGGACCTATAGCCGTGATGATGCACGACCATGTGCTGGGCAGAAACTTTGTAAAAGGAATGTCCGATAATATTGCGTTATATAAGGCCGGTAATAAGGCTTCGTTAACGGAAGTGTTTCGAAATTTCAACGGATATGGTGAATTGTTAAAGGCTCACATTGCAAAAGAAAACAATGTTTTATTCCGTATGGCCGATAAAGTGCTTTCGGGTGACGAACAGCAGGTTCTATTAAATCAGTTTCACGAAGAAGAAAAGAAACCGGCGTGCGCGGAAAATAATTGTATTATCCAGATTGACAATCTTGTTAAATTGTATAATCTCTAAGAAGGTTTAGCCAGATAAAATTTCGAGGGCCATTTTTAATGATTGGACTGTTTTATTATGGGAGGTAAAAAGCAAAAGGGCTTTCAGAAATGAAAGCCCTTTTGCTTTTTTAAGTCGGGGTGAGAAGACTCGAACTTCCGACCCCTTGCACCCCATGCAAGTGCGCTAGCCAACTGCGCTACACCCCGATACTTATCTGCTTTGGCTTGGCTTTGCCATTTTCAAAGCGAGTGCAAAATTAATCATCTTCCTTTAAGTTGCAACATTTTTACCAATTTTAATTTGTAATTAATCAGCCATTGAATTGAACTTTTATTTTAGGTTGATAGTTACTACTTTTAAAAAATAAAAAAGATAGAATATGGACTTCTTTAAACCGATGGATAATTTAAACGAAAGCTCTGACAAAAAAAGTGTTAGTAATACACAAGAACATGTAAAATGTTTAATCTTAGGTTCCGGCCCCGCAGGCTATACTGCTGCTATTTATGCAGCCCGGGCCAATTTGGCACCTGTTTTATACGAGGGCTTACAACCTGGTGGTCAGTTAACAACTACTACTGAAGTCGAAAATTTTCCCGGATATCCACAAGGCGTTACAGGGCCGGTGATGATGGAAGATCTTAAAAGTCAATCTACCCGTTTTGGTGCTGATATTCGTTTTGGCTATGCTACGAAAGTTGATTTTTCTGCCACTCCATATAAGGTACTTATCGATGACGAAAAGTGGATTAGTGCCGACGCGATAATAATTGCTACAGGCGCCACTGCTAATTATCTTGGTCTGCCTTCCGAAGAAAAATATAAAGGCTTTGGCGTTTCGGCCTGTGCTACTTGCGATGGCTTTTTCTATCGTAAAAAAGTAGTGGCAGTAGTTGGTGGAGGAGATACTGCTTGTGAGGAAGCCTCGTATTTGGCCGGGTTATGTTCCAAGGTGTATCTGATTGTGCGTAAAAACTATTTACGAGCGTCTAAAGCTATGCAACACCGGGTGGCAAATACTTCCAATATTGAAATATTGTTTGAGCATGTGACCAAAGAAGTTACCGGCGACCAGGTTGTTACTGGCGCAACATTGGTTAATAGCAAAGGCGAAGAAGTAAAAATTAATATTGATGGTTTCTTTGTGGCTATTGGACATACACCTAATTCCGATATTTTTAAGCCATATATTAATACGGACGATACAGGGTACATTCAAACAGTTCCGGGCACAACCAAAACGAATCTTCCGGGGGTATTTGCCTGTGGCGACGTTCAGGATAAAAACTACCGACAGGCTATTACCGCTGCCGGAACGGGTTGTATGGCAGCTCTCGATACGGAACGCTATCTTGCCGAATCCCATCGTTAATTTGATGTAAATAACTATTCCACACAACATTATTTAGCGTGAAATATAACAAAAAGGCTATCTCTGAGAATTCAGAGATAGCCTTTTTGTTAATAGTTATTTAAAAATAATAACCGGATCGTTTCGGTTATTTTATAGCACCAAAAAAAGCTTCAATATTTTCGACGGGAACGCCCGGAGGGGTGTCGCACCCTGAGGAAATGACAAAGTTTCGGAAGTCTTTTGTTTTTTCGAGCAAGTCGGAAGTCGCCTGCAATACCGATTGAGATGTGCCCATTTTAAATACGCCAACAGGGTCGAGGTTACCTAATACCAAGATATTAGCAGGTACTTCGTTTAGTACCTGCGTTATGTCAATTTTATTTCCGAAATGAAGCCCAGCTGCACTGGTATTTACCATGGCCTGTGTTACATGTCCGGTATTGCCACAGTTGTGTAGGATAACCATAAAGGTTTCGTCCTGATTTTCGTCTACTATCTTTTTGACATAATCAGACGAAAATTGTTGACACATATCTTCGGACAGCATTCCGGCTGCAGGCTCGGCAATTAAAACGCCACCAACGCCAGCCTTTTTAAATGCTTTTACATAAAGATTGATGAATTCAGTACATTTTTGCAAAAGCAGTTCTATGGTTTCGGGCTCGATGTAAGCGGCGGTCATAATTTCGGTCATATCGAAAAGACGCCCGGCCAACGAAAAGGGCCCAATGCATCCTGCAAAAACCGGAACATTTGTAATATTTTGGGCGGCTAATGTTGCCGCTTTAAGATATTCGGAAACCCGTCCGGCTTCTAATGTTGGAACATTCAGATTTTGAACACTTTCAAAGTCTGAAACGATTCTATCCGAAACGGTTGGAACTTCATGTGGTGCAAAATTGATAGGACTTCCAAAAGCTTCAGCTTCAACGGTTAGATCCATAATCATGGTTGCCGCTATCATCGGATAATGTTGTTGCAGGGCTTTTATGGCTTCGAAGTGCGTTTCCCCGTTAGTTACAGCTTCTTGAACATTTTTCCCGATTAAATCGATTCCGGGGTGGGTCATTATGGGGAGGGCGGGACGTTTATCCGAAGTTAAGACAGACTCCGCCCATTTGTGCATATTTATTGACATAATGTTGTTTTTGAGTAGTTTAGAATTGGATATGGGCATTAGGAGTTGGGAGTTTTCTTCCGATAACTCCTAATGCTTAAATTATGCTGCACGGCTATTTAAAAATTCGACGGCGTCCTGAGGCGTTTGTGAGTAATGGGTTGCGCCAATCTTATTTGCAAAATCGGACGAGAGCGGAGCTCCTCCCACGAGTATTGCTTTTTCAGGATATTTGGCATGAATTTCAAGAACTGTTTTTTCCATATTAGCCATGGTGGTGGTAAGAAGAGCCGAAAGACCTAAAACACAATCGGGATATTTTTCGATGGCTTCGATAAACTTTTCGGTTTTTACATCTACTCCAAGGTCAACAACTTCCCAACCAGCACCTTCTACGGTCATGGATACCAGGTTTTTGCCAATGTCGTGCAAGTCGCCGGCAACAGTGCCAATTACAAACACGCCTTTACGTTTTACCTGGCCTGACGAGAAAAATGGTTTGAGATGAGTCATTGCTGCACTCATGGCTTTAGCCGACATCAGCATCTCTGGCACAAATGCTTTACCTGCGCTAAATTTTTCACCAATTTTTGCCATTCCAGCAACCAGCGCATTTAAAACATCTTCAGCAGAAATACCGCTATCCAGCGCTTCTCTGGTGAGCTCATCGGCACCTGTCTGACCTTTCAAAGCCGGGGGGAAAGGACTGGCAAGATTGATTTTACCACGTTCAACACATTCTTCCAGTTTTACCAATACTTCGTTCATAGGTGTAAAATTTTATTGTAGTTAAAAACCGTTCTTTTTATATTATTTGTTCTTTAAAAATTTCGATAAAAAAATGATTTTCAGTAGTTCTATTTTTGTATAAATTTGATTTAGTATTGTACAATTTCGATATATATAATATTAATCTTGTCGGGCCCTGAACCTGATTAACCCTCGGTTATTGCATCTCGACAATATCTGTTCTGCGGGATTCGGGAGTGACTTTCAGGTTAGTGATTTTCCCATTAATCAGGGAGCCCTCGACTGTAGTGTTATAAGGTGCGTGTAATTTAAAGGTCACATCCCATTTTTTGGGCCATGCGGGGAAAAGAAAAATTTTCCGGCCGTCGGTTTGCATGAGCATTTCCTGAAGACCAATCATTCCGCTTCCTCCCCAGTTATGATCAGGAACCCAATCGCGCCCCGGGCCCCAGAATGTAGGGAAACGGCGAGGCGAATCCTGTAATTTCTTAATGGCAATGTCGGCTGCTTCGTCGGTAAGGCCGAGCCGGGCGCAGAAAATACCGTCCTGATTCCAGCTTACATAATCGCGACTCTTTATAATTTGAGGATCGTATTTCCAGGTGTTTATAGCAACGTCCAGATCTGGCTTTCCGATCCCATAAATTCCGTAAGGGAAAACCGGGTATAACTGCGGCTTTTCATCGTTATTGATTCGCTCCCAGGTCTTTGCCGGAGCAATCATTTTGTGTCCATCTATCTCGCGAAAACTAAGTGGGGGAATCCGTTGTAAAAGAGCTTTCCATTGCTCGCGTTTTTCGGCTGAGGCATATGTATCGGGCAGTTCGAGCATTCGTATTAAAACCGTTTTTAGTCCGGAAATAGTGGGCACTGCGTTGGTGGCCATTTTATATGTTTCGCAGGCCGTTCCCGGATATAAAACCAAGTGACCGTTTTCGTCGAGTGCTTTTGGATCCCGCATTTTAGCAAGGTATTGGTAATGTTCATCAAAAAATACTACGGAGCTTTCGATCAGGGGCATGTATTTGCTGATGTCTTCGCCGGTAAATTGTTGAAGGTCGAGAATCATCAGGCAAAATTCCAAAACAGTGTCATAATAATAGTCAATCCAGGCGTTGTATTGTTCTCCCTTATCGAACGTTGCCGGACGTTTCCATCCATATTCGAACGCAACGGGCAGTCCAAAGCTTTCTATCTGTTCGCAAAACGAAGCTCCTTTATGTCCCCAGTATGCCTTGGTTCGTAGTTCTACATTTTTTAAGGCACGCAGGTAGAAATTAAATTGTGAAGGCATCATCTCAAAATCGCCGCTTTTTAACATCGGCCAATACACTAATCGTTGGTTTTGAGCCGTAGCGCTGCCTCCTCCCCAACAACGAAAATCGGGAGAGAATGGATAATTGGCACGAGTTAAAGAGGGGTCGAACGTGAAAAGTCCCCCGTTAAACTTTGTAGGGAAATTGCCAAAGGCATTGCATCCTAATTGGTAGCGGAATAATTGGTAGTTGCGTCCAACCTGCCATTCGGGCGATTTAGGCTCGGCTTTATCGGGGTTGATGAATATGTAGCTTCGGTCCCAAAAAGCTTGCCACCATTCTTTGGTTTTGATCCATGCGGTTTTTTGCGATAATCTGGAATCAGAAATTAATTTGTTTAGTCCGGTAAGCCAGTTTTCATAAGTGGTTGGCTGGGCCTGATGAACAACAATTTGTAAGGATTGCTTTCGAACAGGTGTAGCAGATTTCAATTGCCAGGCGGTGTAGTCGGTGTCGAGATATTTTCCAGTAACGGTTCCTTCGGGCACCATGTTTTGCCCGAACATCATTCCTCCAAAAATCATTCCGGCCAGCGGGTTCCAAAGTTGAGCCTTAATGCTGTCCAGTCCCTGTTGTTTTACGGTTAAATCGAATACGGTTTCGTTTTGGTTGCGGTGAAAAAATAAGACATTATTATTATTGAACGAAATTTCGTCCTTATGCACTATGGCATTAACCGGTGCTCCGCTATATGCCCTGAATGCATGGGTTTCGACTTTGTTGGTTACTTCGCGGTCGGCTACCCGCCAGCTTTCGTAAGCCGCTTTAACGCTGACCGGCTCGTTGCTGTCGATGTTAACATTAACTACCGGGCGAAACACGTCCACCCAAACGTTGATGATTACTTTATGTTTGCTTTTAACGCCCGAAATTTCGATGTATCCTTCCTTGAGTTTAAGTTCCTGCTTGAACGAAGAGCCTGCATCGAAAGGGTTTGGCAATAATTTGATACGAATCCTGCCCAATTTTGGGAACATGTTATTCTCGTCAAAAGTTCCACTGCGGGATATGTAAAATAACAACTCTCCATTTTCGACCCAAACGTTGCACCCAATGTCTCCACCGCCTACAGGCATCGATTCGGAAACGTTTTTGCTTTGTGATGTCCAGGACACATTGTAGGACGCCAACGGTTGGCCCTGGCAAACAACTGTATTTGCGAGTACAGATAGTCCGAAAATAAATGTTCTTATGATGTTCATCGTATTTAAACTCATCGTAATAAAAAAACGGGGAATAATGCCTGGGATTCTATCAAAAATCTGGCCAAGAAAATGATTTTCAGCATTTCTATTTTTGTATAATTTTGATTAAGTATTGTACATTATCGATATTGAGGGGTTTTGTCGATCAAAATCAGAATATTCCCGACTGATTTTTGCGATACGCCAACGGAGTTGTACCTGTAACGGTTTTAAATATCCGGTTAAAATACGAAGCACTGTTAAAGCCGGATTTTTCAAGAATCTCTTTTAACGATAAATCAGTAGTAACCAGTAATAACTGGGCTTTTTCTATTCTTTTGAGGTTAATATAGTCGAGCGGCGATTGGCCTGTGGCTTTTTTAAATGCCCTTGTAAAATGGTCGCCCGAGAGGCAGGCTTTTAAGGCTAGTTCTTTGATCGATATTTCTCTATCGATGTTTTGCCTGATAAACGTAAGGATATGCCTAAACCGGTTATGAGGCTCTATCAGCGGTTTATTGTTTGACTGGCCGGGGCTGAAAAAGCGGGAAATAAGTTGATAGATGATTCCGCTAGTCTCAAAATAATGAGCGATGGACTGATATTTTACGCCCCGGTTTAACCATGCTTTTTTTTGATACAACGCCGGGTCTGATACGCGCAGGCCGGTTTCGGGGTTTAGTTCCAGCAGTCGTTCAAACAGCCGCATGTCATTTTCGGTAGCTTTTACGCGGTTTATTGCCGGAAACAGGTCGTAAATGTTCAATCCTTCGCTGAGGTCGATGGTGAAATGCAGATAATATTGTTCCAAAAAATTAGAACAGGTATAACTGCAGGTTACAAAACTCGGAATAAGGTACAAATACCCGGGTTCGAGAAGTGTTTTCTGATTGTCGGGGAATATATAGCCCTCGCCCTCTGTGATAAGATAAATACGCGAGAACGGACTGGTTAAATCACAGTAATGCCACGATGTGTCGAGCGTACATTTATCGGCATTCAGTAATGTAATCTGAGTTCCCAGTGGGGTATTAAATTGTGCTGTCATTTGTTTATCTGGTTTTCGCTATCGGAAATGTACAAAATAACATCAAATTAGTACAAAAAAGAGCGAATTGAGAATCTTTTATTTACAATTATTAACAACTATCTATGACACATAAAGAACGATTTTTTGCAACTATTTCACGGCAACCGGTCGACAGGCCGGCTTCCTGGCTTGGATTACCTGATACCAATGCGTTTCCCGGATTATTTGAGTATTTCGGCGTAAATTCCGTTGAAGAATTAAAAACTAAAATTGACGATGACGTTTGGCATATCGACGTTCCTTATCATTATCCGCCACACAACCACATTGGCTGTTCATTAAACTTTGCCAAGAAAACGACAGGAGGTTCCAACGAGGAACGGACGCTCACTGCTCCCGGGTTCTTCGAGAACATCACCGATCTCTCGTATATCGATAAATTCGATTGGCCAGATCCAGTGAAATGTATCGATGCTGAAGAATCGTTACGCCGCGCCAAAGCAATTTCGCCCGATTACGTCCGGATGGGTATTATGTGGTCGGCTCATTTCCAGGATACCTTCTCCGCTTTTGGCATGGAAAATTCGCTCATCACAATGATGATGGCTCCTGAAATGTTTGAGGCTGTAAACAAACGTATTGTTGACTTTTATCTTCGTGCCAACGAGTATTTTTTTGAAGCCACGAAAGGCTACCTCGACGCCGTATTAATTGGCAACGACTACGGCAGCCAATCCGGGCTGATGATCGATCCCGATTCGCTGCGGACATTTGCGGCTCCAGGCACCAAGGTGTTGATAGAGCAGGCCAAGAGTTACGGATTAACGGTAATGCACCATTCCTGCGGGTCGATTTTTCCGATTGTAGGTGATATATTTAATTGGGGTGCCGACATTGTGCATCCTATTCAGGCTTTAGCCAAGGATATGGAACCTCTAAAACTCAAAGATGAATATGGCTCTCAGGGTGCTTTCTGCGGGGGAATCGATGCTCAAAACCTGTTGGTAAACGGCACACCTGAGCAAGTTGCTCAAAAGGTTCGGGAACTGAAACGAATTTTCCCGACAGGGCTTGTGTTCTCTCCCAGTCACGAAGCTATTTTGCCGGATATTCCTCCGGCAAACATTGAAGCACTGTTTAAAACTGTTAAAGAATAAGCGTCAACCCAACCCCTTTCCAAAAGAGAGGGGCTAAAATACAACATCAATTTCCTATAACAAGCTATCTTTCTCCCCTCCTCTCGGGAGGGGTCGGGGGAGGGCTCTTAAAGCCATCACATGAAACGATTCGGACAAATGATAAAGCTGAAACCCGAGGGGGCAGCCGAATATAAACGACTTCACATGACCGAAAATATCTGGCCGGGAGTTAACGAGATGATCAAAAAATGCAACATCGCTCGTTATTCTATCTATTGCAAAGACGATTTTCTGTTTGCCTATTTCGAATATACCGGCATTAATTTCGAAGCCGATATGGCGATGATGGCAGCCGACCCGCTTACTCAAAAATGGTGGGATACGGTAAAGCCTTTGATGCAACCTCTCGACACCATTAAACCCGACGAGTTCTGGGCCGATATGGACGAGATTTATCACTTGGACTAAACGAGCCAGGCCACATTAGCCGTTGGCCAATAACCAACAGCTCACAGTCTTTTACACTACATTTAGTTACTTAATTATCTTACTACATTACAACATGATAACACCAAACCCTCTCATTGGCACCGGGCTTCACGCATTAGGCGGAATCTCGGCTTCCAGCTGTTATTTACCTTCAAATAAAACACAAAAATGGTCGTGGGGAACATTCTGGTTGGTACAGGCATCGTTCGCATGGATTTTAATGCCCATACTTTTTGGCATGCTTACAGTTCCAGACTTCTTCTCCATCCTGGGCCGGGCTCCATTGCATGCCGTTGTTTGGGCATTCTTTTTTGGTGCAGTCTATGGTTTTGGCGGTTTGTCATTCGGACTTGCCATCAAACACATCGGCTATTCGCTAACCTACACCATCTCCATTGGTATATCGGCGGTTTTGGGTACGCTTATTCCATTAATGATTTTCGGGGGTATCGATACTTATTTTTTTAGGCCTGGAGGAGGCATTGTGCTTACCGGGATGATCGTTTCTATAGCCGGTGTAACCTTATGCGGGTTGGCCGGATTTAAAAAGGAAAAGGATATCATCGCCATGCAAGGCGGGTCGACAAATTTTAATATGATAAAAGGCATGACGTTGGCCATCATCGGCGGGGTCTTGTCCGGAATTTTTAATGTATCGCTCGAATTTGGCCAACCCATTGCCGACCTCGCCGCACAAAACGGAGCTGGTCAATTCCAGGGAAATGCCAAAATGATTGTATCTACTGCAGGTTGTTTCATGGTGAACCTTGTTTGGTTTGTAGTAGCCGGAATCAGGCAAAATACACTCAAAGAATTTACATTGAAATCGGGGCTCACCATTGGCGAACTGAGCCGTAACACGTTATGGTCGGCATTTGCAGGATTGCTCTGGTTCGGTCAGTTCTTCTTTTACGGTTTAGGCCATGTTAAAATGGGCCATTTTCAGTTTGCCAGCTGGGTATTGCACATGAGCATGCTCATCTTTTTCAGTTATATCATTGGCGTTATTATGAAGGAATGGAAAAGTGTCAGCCGGAAAACGTATGTAACGCTCGTCATTGCCCTGCTCGTACTCGTGAGCTCATTTGTGATTACGGCTTACGGAAGTATTTTGGGAGAAGAAATTATGAAAACGGCTGCCCGATGATTGTTTAACAGCGATTAAATAATAATGTAAGGATTGATACCGTAAATCTGGTTAAAATTGAATCTCGTTTTTTCGACAGGATATAAAAATCTTTGCAGGAAGGGTTCGAAGCCCGCAGGAAGGGTAAAAATCCCGCAGGGAACCAAAAAACTTTGCAGGACGCCTCAAAACTCCGCAGGAACCTCTGATTTTTCCGCAGGACGCCAAAATAACCCGCAGGAAGGGTAAAACTTCGTTACATAAGCAGAAAAAACGGGTACAGACGGGTAAAAATCCCGCAGGACGCCAAAAACTCTTGCAGGAAGGCTAAAACCTTGCAAGGACGAGTTATATCAAGGGTTTGCCTGCATCAGCCGTCTTTTAAATTTATTCATGACTTTCCCCGTCGAGCCAGCGTTTAAAAGCGGTGACTTTATCAAGGCTTACAAAGATCTCGATGGAAGGGCGTGGCAAAAGTTCGAGTTTCAGTCTGCTTTTTGGGAAAACGTGAACATTGGCTATGGCAGTAAGCCGCACCATGTATTGCCGGTTTATGCGGAAAAATTGTTTGGGATCGACTTCTTCAAAGAGTTTATCGAGACTGTAGTCCAGCGGATATTCGTGTTTATCGTTCAGAACCATAAACGTAACACCTTCGGCGGAATAGAAATAGGCGATGTCGGCGGTATTTATGGTTTTTATCTTCTGCCCTATTGTTACCGAAAACCGTTCGCGATAATGCGTGGTTTTGGATGTAAGTAACGACATTAACGATTTTACGTCCACGGCCTGTTCCTGCGCACTGTTCCAATCCTTATACTTACAGATGGCGGCATTGAGGTCGTCGTGCACGATAGGCTTTAGCAGGTAGTCGATACTTTTCAGCTTAAAAGCCTTGATGGCATATTCGTCAAAGGCTGTGGTAAAAATTACGGGCGTTGTAATCTTTACTTTATTGAAGATGGAAAAGCAAAGATCATCTTCGAGGTGGATGTCGAGGAAAATGAGATCGGGGTGCGTATTGGTACGGAACCACTCCACCGAATCTTCTACCGATTCGAGCTTGGCTAGGACTTCTACGTTGCTGTCGATAGCCCGTATCATGCTTTCGAGCCTGCGGGCGGCAAGTTGTTCGTCTTCGATAATAACTACCTTCATGGTTGGATGTTATTGGTTTCGGTTCATTAAATCGGCAAACAGCGTAGGGGCTATAGCTTGCCTCTTTTCTATGGGGAAATGTTTATACTTTTCAATTACAGCATTCAGCTCGTTTTGCACAATAGGTTTTAACAGGTAATCTATTTTTTTGAGTGAAAAAGCTTTGGCAGCCATCTCATCGGTTGCCGTGGTAAAGACTATCGGGCTTGAAATGGTTACCTTTTCAAAAATAGCAAAGCTCAGGTTATCTTCCAGATGAATGTCGAGAAAAATGAGATCCGGGGCAGCGTTGTTTTGGAACCATTCCACCGAATCTTCAACGGATTCGAGCCGGGCTACAATCGTAACGGAGGCATCGTAACTGTGGATCATGTTTTCGAGCCTGCGCGCCGCATAGACTTCATCTTCGATAATTACAATATTCATTTGGTGTTTATATTAAAAGACATGAGTAATCAGTACTGAGAAATCAGAAAGAAAGGGCATAGGTGTACTTATTTAATTTGAATCAGAATATTTGATTGATTCCACTAAAGGGATTCGCGCTATGAAACTGCTGTCGGCCTTCTCGAATTCGGGCATGGTGTTATTGAGCAGCCGGTAACGATTTTCGATGTTTTTAAGGCCTACCCCGGTAGAAGCCATGTGCGATTCGCGTTCCTGCAGGTTGTTAACCACGTTTAGCCAATTCCGGGAGTCGATGAAGATGTCGATAACCAGCGGCCTTTTCTTCGACATTGCGTTATGTTTTATAGCGTTCTCGATGAGCAATTGCATAGCCAGCGGGATAATCTGGTAATTTTTCATCGCATCGGGAATATTGATATTTACCTTTAGCTTGTCCATAAACCGGATGTCGAGCAGGAAGAGGTAAGCTTCGAGGAAATCGAGTTCAGTATAGAGACTCACAAATTCGTTGTCTTTGTTTTCGAGAACATACCGGTAGACTTTAGAGAGGTGCTCGGTAAATTTTTCGGCAAGGTCGGGCTCAAGTTTGATGAGCGACGTGAGCACGTTAAGACTGTTAAATAGAAAATGGGGATTTACCTGTTGGCGGAGTACTTCGAACTGCGATTGCAGGTTTTCTTTCTGAAGGCGGATAAGCTGGGTGTTTATTTCGGTAAGTTTCTGCGAACTTTCGTGGATGCGGGCTTCGAGGTCGTGGTTAAGTGCTTCGAGGTCGTTCTTGGCAATGCGCAGTTCCTGTTCGGTTTTAATACGGTCGGAGATGTTGCGTACCACAATGAAAGCCGCCGGATGACCGTTAAAATCGGAGGTGCGGCTGTTGAGTTCTATATCGATGATGGTCCCATCTTTACGAATAACCTGGCTGCAATAAAGTGTTTGAAATTGATCGCCAGCCATGCGCCGTTTGTGAACATCTATCATTTCTGAATGCATTTCGGGGACAACAAATTTAAGAAATGGCCTGTCGATAAGCTCGTCCTCTGAGTATTGCATCATCTCGCAAATAGCTTTGTTCATAAATTTTAACCTGCCATTTTGTGTGATGATGATGCCGTCGAGCGTTTTTTCGATGAGTGTCCGGTATTTTTCTTCGCTTCGTTTTAACGCCTTTTCGGTGCTTTTACGCTGGGTAATGTCGAGGATCACTCCACGGGTGCCAATGCGTTCGTTGTTGCGAATTATCGGCTGGGCGTAAATCAGGGCAGGAAACGAGGAGCCATCAGCACGTAAGGCAGTATATTCGAATGTGTAGCTGCCGTTTGTTTGTAAACTGATTTTATTAAACGACTCCCAAATGAGATGATTTTCTTCGGGAATAAAAAAGTCGTCGGCCGGACGGCCATAATCGGCTTCGGAGGAGCGAAAGGAATCGAACCCCGATTGGTTGCAGAAGGTAAGCCGACCGTCATTATCAATTTCGAAGATGGTTTGAGGTAGCGAGTTTACCAGTTCGCGGTATTTTTCTTCGCTTTGTTTTAGCGCTTCCTGCATTTTCCGGTTTTCGGAGATATCGTGAACGGTATAAAAACCGGCCATCATGCCCTGGTATTGAATGGTTGAGGCAAACACTTCGGCTTCGGCAATTTCCCCGTTTTTACGGATAAATTTCAGGTCGTAGTTAAATTGGGTGGCATCGCCGTTAATTCGTAAGTCGCGTAGCCGTTCCATCAGTGGCCGGCTTTCGGGGGCTACAAACTCGATAGCTTCGCGCGAATAAATTTCTTCGGCAGTGAATCCCTGCATCCTGCAAAAGGCGTCGTTGGCAAAGGTGATATACCCTTTTTGGATGATGCAGATCCCGTCCTGGGAGCTTTCGACCAGTGCTTTGTATTTGTTTTCGCTTTCGCGTACTGCGTTTTCGAGGGCTTTGCGTTCCGAAATATCAACAATAATGCCTCGCGAACCATTAAAAGTGCCGTTTTCGATAATCGGCGAGGTGTATATGATAACCGGAAACGTGGTACCATCGGGGCGCATTACGGTATATTCGGAGGGATCAGGCATAAAATCGGAAGAAAGCTGATGCCGGTTTTGTTCGGGAAATTTGCGGGCGAGGTTGGCACGCATCCGTTCGCGGTCTTCGGGAATAAAAAAGTCAACAGCCGGGGTACTAAACGTGGAATCGTCGATACCAAAGGCTTTCATTCCGGTTTTGTTCATAAACCGGCTGCGGCCTTGTGCATCGAGTTCAAAAACAGCCTGCGGGAGCATGTCGACGAATGTGCGAAATTTCTCTTCGCTTTCGCGCAATTTCTGTTGCATCGCAATGCGGTCGGTAATGTCGAACGAAACGCCCAGCAGCCCTATCTGTTTGCCCCTTTCGTCGAACCACGGAGAGACGCGAATATCGAACATGCGGCCAAATACTTCAATTTGCTCAGAGACGGTTTCGCCCCGCAAAGCATTGTTAATAAAGGCAAGAACCTGTGGGTAATCCTTATAGATTTCGCGGGTACTCAGCCCAACACTTTCTCCGGCTTTACGGTTAAGATACTTGAGCCCGCGGCCCTCAGACAGCAGGTAGGTGCCATCCATGTCGGTTGCCCAAAGGATTTCCGGGGCATTGTCGAGTACCTGGTAGAGAAATCTTTTTTCTTCCAGAAGATTTTTGTTGCGAGTTCTGAGTTTGTCGATTTTGCGAAGCAGCTTCCGGGTTTGGATAAAATACAGCGAAAGTACGGTAGCCAGCAGAAAAGATATGATGAATGCCAGAAACATAGCAGTTGTTTTCTGCGAAGATAAGGTTTTGGGGGTAAGTGTGTTTGTATTTATGGGATAAATGCCGAATATCGGCGGTTAAAAGCCCCCATCAGGATGATGACTCCCCCGTTAAGCATAGCGATACGCTACGCTTAACAGTACTCAGATGGATTTGTAATCCATCCGCATTAACTGAGGGAAAAAACCATAGCCGTTCAAACGTTCTTTCACAAAACAACATTTTGGGGGCAATATCGCCGAACAGAGTGGACAACATGACCGGAATATCTAAGCAAATAGCTACATTTGGTTCTTTAAAAAAGACTACGGTGGTTTTATGGTAAATATGCAATACAATAATGTTTAAATTCAATAGGTTAATAATGAAAGGTAAATTACTTTTTTTGATTCTGGTATTTGTGTGTTCATACACCTCAACAATAGCCCAAAAGTCAAAGGGGAGTACCCAAAAGTCCCATGCTGAAAAAATGGGATATGCACGTACCAACAAATATTGGGGTCCCGGAACCTATTATGCCTTTGCCCCGGGTACACCTCGCGTGAAAATGGTGAATAATCAGGAAACGGCAATGCGCGATTTAACAGGTATTGCACAGGATGATTGTATAACCGAACTAGGCAAACAGGGCTTTGTAGCTATTGCTCCCAAAGAAACGGAAAAGTGGTATAACGAGAATAAAAGTAAAGACAAGAAGTTTTATTATTCATCCGATAAAAGCTATATTCTTTGGCCTCACATAGCTGATTTATACATGAGCTCCAAGAATGGTTATACTCCTTATGCCGTTACCGGAGTTGCCCGATATGTACTTGTGCCGAGAGAGGATACCGTAAAAGTACGGGAAATGATTTGGCAGTATTTGCGCGATTTAAACGACCTGAAAGTAATATTATCAAGTTTCACCAGTACATTTAAAAAAGCCGATCCCAAGGCTTATCCTATTGAGCAAGCTGGAGCATCGGGTTGGACATCCATGCGGGCTGGTTCTTTCCTGCTGCGAATGGTCAATGGCAAGCCATCGGGTGTTTGGGCCCGTAATGAAGATATTGTTCGTAGAACCATTGCAAAACCCGAATTTCAGCTACGTGTATTGGGTATGGAAACCGATTTTTGGTACGGTTTGACGGTTAAACTGATGAAAGAAGGTTATGTCTTTTATTACGAAGTGCTTGCCAGTACTATGAATACTCTGGAACCGGGTTCGAACTGGACTGCCAAACATAAAGAAATGGTTATGGTATTTAATACAGGCGAAAAAATGGATAAAGATGCAGTTGCTCAATACAAGAAAGCTCCTCTGCCTCCTGTATTGGAGGATTTGGACAAGCTTTTACATATAAAAATGTAAACCATGTTTTAGATTAGCAATGGAAGCAAATACTTATGTGATTGTTGGTCGAAGTCAAAACTTCCCCCAACAATCCAACTATATAGTATAGCAAACCGGGGTTAAGTAAATGACTTATAATGTTAACATAACATCATATAACTAAATTATATATTACCTAAACAAACCCATTTTTTTAGAAAAACCCGTACTACGATAGTACAACAGAAATTAATAACCTTTCCGTTAACAGATAAACCAACCCTGACTGTTGTATCTAATACAAAGAAAAATGACGATTTAAGCCTTTTTACTACTTCAGCTTTTTTCGCAACCAGGCTCTTGCCGGTTCATCGTACAACTTTAAACTTGCATAAGCCAACACGATAGCACCCGAAAACGTGAGCAGTGCATATGGCCAAGCCTGCCTTAATGTAATGCCGCTGTGATTGCTTACCCATGCCACGTAAAAATAGACAAGCACATAATGTGTCATGTATAAGGGATAAGAAAGATCGCCGAGGAACTTACAAATTTTATCTTCCGTTTGATTATGGATCACACCACTGGCACCGATATATACAATTAGCGGAAAGACAATGATGATGCAAAAAGCTTCGTACAAACCATTTATCCAAAGATGTTCTGCACCGCCTATTCTTGGCATAAGCAAAACAACCGCAACCAACAGGCTACACCATAAAAAAGCATTTTTGATGTAAGTAGGTCTCGATACCCGCGATAAAAGCAAACCGGCAAAAAACGGGAATAAAGTACGCGTTATCCCAATACGCATGTGTTCAGCATTTAGAGTCCAGCCTCCGGTAACGTCTCCATTCGGGTTAGTAACTGCAAAATGCAAAAGCAGTAAGCCTGCCAGTGCTACAAAACAAGCCAATGCCTTATTCGATAATTTTCTTATTCCCAGCGCGTAAAGAATATTAGCTATATACTCGAAAAATAATGACCAGCCAACACTATTGAGCGGATGCATTTCCTGCCAACCGCGTATATCCATCGAAAGTGGTATGGGTAAAATCGTATAACCTATCAGCATAACAACCATCAGCTTCCATACAGGAATGGTATGAATAAGCGGCCATATCGTTGAGTCGGTAAAGTAAAAGCCGATGGCGCCGAGTGTCATGCCCAATACAACGAGAGGTTGCAGCCGCTCAAACCGGCGCCGGAGAAAACCGCCGATAGTAAATTTGTCCCATCTATCGTCGTACGCATAACCAATTACAAAGCCCGATAGGAGAAAGAAAAAATCAACGGCCAGGTAACCATGGTTTACAACATTGTTAAGGTGGCTGGTTGAAAGCGGCTCTGCAAGATGAAAGAATACCACGATAATAGCTGCTACACCCCGAAGTGCATCTAATATTTGATAATGCGGCTTTGTACCAAGTTTGTTATTGTTCATTCTGATTTATACTATATCTCTATATACTTGCGCCTAACGATTAAACTACCAAACCTAGGCATATAAATTGAGTCAACATTTGCAGCCCCGGCAAATGTAATAAAAACCCCTAACTTGCCTAACCTCATAACAGCCGCTGTTTGGTAATCTGTGTTAACTCACGTGTTTGTTTTTTCCCGTTTTTCGTAGTTTACTAAAACTGTAAATCGAAGCGGTTCGGCAAATCATCCGCTTTGACGGACTATCCATGCTTTGCCGAACGGTGCCGGTATTATTTGATATCGATACATTTTACGGCCATCGAGGGGGCTTCCTGTTGTGGCAATCTGCCTAAAACACCCAATTGCATATCCATCACCAGCAATGCTGTACAATTCGTTTCCATAAACCTATTCCTTATTCTTTTTGCTCGTTCGAAAAATTTTTGACGCTCACCATCGTGATAACCACAAATCCAATGAAGAAGGGAATGAGTGAAAGCTCATTGCTTAAGGAGACTTTACCGAATTTGAAAAGCAAGAATCCTACTACCAGGTTGGCCAGTGCCCAAATTGCATTGGTCATTGGTGAAGACAAGCCTTTACCTGGCGGATTGGCAAAAGGGGTAGGAAAAGATTCACCTGTAACACCTTTAATATAATGTGGAATAAAGTTTGATAAGAACATGCCGGCAAAGAAACCGGCTACAAAATGATACCATAGCATAATTGAAAAGTTTTAAAAGATTCATTTATAGGAATTGATTTCTGTTTTATATTCATGTTTTAACCCCGGCTTTTTGCTGATAATCTTGAAACAAATCCTGCAATAGCCACACCAATGATGGCTTCGCAAAGAATAGTGTTCGATACGCCTATCATTTGCGATAGTTTCCCTATCAGTAAACTTCCCAATGGCAACATTCCGAAAATAGCCATTGCCATAATGCTCATCACGCGCCCCCTGAATTCTTTGGCGGTTTGTGTCTGAATAATCGTCATGCCGATAGAGGTTTGGCTAATAGAAGTGTACCCAATTGCAATCAGCAACAGAAGGCTTACGTACAGATTGCTGACAAAGGCAAACGGTAGTAAGCATAAACCAAGAAACAATGTATTCAGCAACAGGAGTTTTTTAAAATTGGCAGAATTTTTAAGTGTGGCCAGATGAAAAGCTCCTATAAATGCACCTAAACCCATGGCGGAATTCAACCAACCGAAGGTAGACGCATTTCCTTTAAAAATTTCTTTTGCATACACCGGTAACAAAGTGATAAAAGGCAGCACCAGAAAATTGGAAAGTGCAATCATGACAAGAACCATTATAATGGTTTGTTGGGTTTTCAGGTAGTGAATGGCCTCGTTAAATTTACCTTTCCCCTTCGATGGCTGGACTGTAAAAGTATGATAAGGAAATCGCATGGCAGCAATGGCTCCAATTACAGAAACGAAACTGATGGCATTGGCAAGAAAACAATAGGAAGCTCCAATAGCAGCCAACACAAAGCCCGAAAGTGCAGGACCAATGAGTCGGGCAAATGTGTTGAGCGATGAATTCAATGCTACCCCGTTGGGTAAATCTTCTTTATTCTCGATAATATCATTAATCATAGACTGCCGAACCGGCACGTCATAAGCATTTACAATTCCCAGAAAAACACTCAAAATAAGAATAAGGGTAATGTTAGCGTTGTTGGTAAATGCAAACACTGTAAGCAACACTGCCTGCAATGCAGATAAGAACTGCGTAAACATAAGCACCCTGTAACGATTGTATTTGTCCGCAATAATGCCGCCCCGGATAGAAAATAAAAAGGATGGAAATTGTTCGGCAAAAGCAGTAACACCAATCATAAATGCACTGTGTGTGATGCTATACACATACCATATGACGGCAGTGCGCTGCATCCACATCCCAACCCTCGAAACAAACTGTCCAAAAAAGAATAAAGCAAAATTGCGGTGCCTCAGCGATCTGAAAACTTCTGAAAGCTTCATAACTTTTTTTGCACAAAGATACCCCAACCAATATTGCCGGCTATGTGATAAATATCAAAAAACGAGTTTCAATATTTATTGCTTCGTATGCGGCTCAGCGTTTCCCGCGTAATGCCAATGTATGATGCCAGGTGTGTTAGCGGAATTCTTTGAATCAATTCGGGTTTCTTCTCCAACAGATACCGATAGCGGTCCACAGGCGAGTTCATCATAATCATATTGTGGTGTTCTTCGGTTGCAAATAAAACGCGTATCGCTATTCTTCTTATAAATGTTGATAAATTGGCAAATGAACCTTTTTCCTTTGAGATATCTCTAATTCTAATCGTCCACACTTCCGATTTTTCGAGGGCCTGTATACTGATTTTGGAAGGTTCCCGATTAATATATGCTTCAATGATTGTGGTAAATTGGTTTTCAAACGTAAAACTAAGATTTACGTCCAATCCGTTATTGTCATAATAATTACGAAGAACCCCAGATTCAACAAAAAAAACAGCGTTGCAAAGTTGACCTTCCTCCAGTAGAATCTGATTCTTTTTTAAAACGACCTTTTCAAAATAGGGTTCAATAAACTCGTATTCATCTTCAGAGAATTGAATGATGTTATGTAAGATGCCTTTAAGTTTTGAAGTTATCATACAAGAAGTTTTAAAATGCCGCATAACGGAGTAGCTCTTATACAAATTTCATCGCTTTCATTTCCCATTATCTCGTGAAGAGTTTCAATAGACGTATAGTGATAAATTAATGAGTTTTCCATAGTTTACTAAAACTGTAAATCGAAGCGGTTCGGCAAAGCATCCGCTTTGTCGGACTATCCATGCTTTGTCGAACGGTGCTCCGTTTTATTTGTTATCGATACATTCTACGGCCATCGAGGTGTTTATTATTTCATTTCTTAATGTTTTGCCATTTTTATCAAGAATTACTAATCTATATGACGAATTAGGAACTTTTGAATAATAGGTTTCTCCTTTCTGCAATAAATAACATCTAAAAGGAACTTTGTTTTCTGTCCATTTTTTACCTTCTAAATCTTTATCAAGAAATAACGATAATTGAACTGGCTCTTTATATTCATTTTTATATTCAAAATTGCCAAAATTATCGTTAAGTGGTAAGTTATTAATAATTTGCCAATCCGTTGTATTGTAGTAATTAGATTTTAAATCTGTGCTTTTTAGTATTGCAATATCATCTATTACTTTGCTATAATGATTTAAACTAGTTTGGTTAAAGGTCGTTGGGTCAATTCCATATTTATTTTTAAAAATTGATGCCATCCATACTTTTTTGCTTTTATCAGGCAATTCAAAAATATGTGAAATACCTGCTATTACAAGTACTTTAGCCGTTGAGTCTATTTTAAATGTTTTGTTATATAAATTTTGAGCCTGTCCCTCTTCTCTCCTTGCTGATGATTCATCACTTTCATAAGCTACAAACTTAAAGCCCAAAGCCTGAGCGGTTCGTATTAATTCCGAATAATTTGGCTCACGAATATAAAAACCCGTATTTAAATCGATTGATATTCCTGAATTTAAAGCACTATCATTAGATAATGTTTCTAATGCAAGATATTTGAAACCATTATTTTTAAAATCATTTAACAAACTTAAAACCAACTTGCGATGGTTAGGATAAAAATGATTTTCGTTAAACATCACAAGTTTACTATACTGTACTTCTTTTAAAATTAATTTGCGTGTTGCCTCAAATCCTTTTACCGATTTTTCTTCAATTGTTTGTTTTGTTACACTATCGGTATGATAATTTGATTCCCATTTTTTAATTAAATCAAAATATACTTTATTGGCTCCCAAAAATGAAGCATAAGTTAATTGCATTTGAAGTTTATACCACTCATCATTTGGGTTATAAATAGGATAATCGTTAATGTCGGTTAAAGCTTGATAAAAGTGATTGGATTTACTGTACTTTTCAAGTATATCGTTTAAGGTTACTATACGTTTGCTATAACTACTATCGGCAACTATACTTTTAAATATATTTTGGCAATCAATTTTATATGAATATTTATTACCATCCAATGGTACTCCAATTAATGAAAACTGTTGGTTATTAACAACTGTATCCAACGTTATTATTTCTGGATTATTCGAAATTAATTTTGCTTGTAAATTATGTATAAAAAATAATTCATAATGCGGCTCTATCTTAGTTTTACCACAAACCAACACATTGTTTATTTTTAATTTCCGTTTTCTCAATTCCTTATTTATCGAACGAGAATCTTTAAGAAATACAATATCGCCAGGTGTTCTTAAATATAACTTCAATGAATCATTAACAACTTGGTTGTAGCAATCCGATATGTATCTATTATACGGTAAAAACAAACTTGTTTTATTTGAACAAGCTGACAATACTATAGTAATGATTATAAGTGGTATAATTCTCATTTTAAAAAAATTTAAAGCTTGTAGCCGTCTTTTTAAATACCCCGTTTTCCGTAGTTTACTAAAACTGTAAATCGAAGCGGTTCGGCAAAGCATCCGCTTTGTCGGACTATCCATTATAGCATCTGCTATCTTAATATTTTCCATCACTTCGAAACCAATGATATTATCCAATTCTACTTTATTGCTTTTAGCGATTCGTCATTTCGTAAATTTAATTTGCCTTACGGCAATAAACAGCACATGCTGCTATAGATAGTCCGACAAAGCAACTAAGCGATAGCGTTCTCTTTAGCGATAGCTAGAACGGTGCTCCGTTTTATTTGTTATCGATACATTCTACGGCCATCGGGGGATTCGTTGTTAATTATACCGTTGGTACAGTTTCCACTAGAATTTCATTTTCGGATTTATCGTAATATATACAAGTCATTTTATCAAGGTCAACTATCCATTTTTCAATTCCTGTTTCCGCACAATGTTTACAAAAAGTGAAATAGTCTGTTTCTCCTTTTTGGTGATTTTTTAAATATTGAATGAACTTATCTTTATTACTATTAATCGCTATTGACAACTCTTCATATTTCGGTTTGGATTTAGTCGTAAAGTCATCCTTTCCGAAATATTTGGTGTGACTATCTTTTACCCACGTTTCAAATGCGATTACTCCAATTTCTTTAATTTCCTGAATGTATTTCGGAAATTCTGCTCCTGATTTAACTTTGCTGTGGGCTAATTCAATTTGTTCGACTGTAAACATGGTAACTAATATTTAATTTTAGTTATTTAATTCATCCGCAGGTCGTTTGCACAACGTTGATGGTATGAAAAGTTGCCGATTTCGAAGCACTTCCCTATCAAGGTACACAGAACTTTAATAGAAGTGAAAACCTTGAAACCTGCACAGCAACGGCAATTTTTTATACCATGTGTTAGGCGGCGTTGTTTTTTACATTAATTGTTTCATTTGCCTTTCTAAATCAAGATACTTTTCTTTTAATTCATCATTCAATATGTCGTCATTTTTGCTATCTGTAACCATTTTGAAAAGAGATAAAGTAAAAACTTGAGCTAATTTAAGATGGTAAAATGTATTTACTACATAATCTATGTCTTTATAAAACTCATCGTGATTAATTCGTATTTTTTCATTCTCTGGTAAATGATTTAAATACTTGTACTTTGGCTCTTTCTTAGGATAACCATCATAATGCTTTACACAGTTACAAATCCAGTTAATTTTATTAATCCACAAATCAGCATACCAGTCAGTAAATTTAAACTTATAGTTTTTCTCGTAGAATTTTTCAATCGAATCATCACCACTTTTCCCTTCGTTAAATAGTTGATTTGCTTCAACCAATAAATCCTTAACATAGTTTTCTATTTTATGGAATAATCCAACATAACCTAATCGTATTGTGTCGTAATAGTTTTCCTTAAGCTGGGAATCTGAAACATTTAAAGATTTTCTATAAAACGAAGCTCTTATTTCATTTCGAGCATCTGCAATAGCTTTATTTGTAGATGGAATAAAGTATCCTTGATATAGACTCTTAAAGTCTTGAATTTCGGAAAATCGTATAATTATAAAATTAAATAATCTATTCGCATCGGTATCAGTCTGAGTTAATTCAAAATTAGGAATCTTTGAAAACTCCACCGATAAATTTTCAATTAGTAAGTCTATTTTATTTCTGCGAACCTTTTTCATTGTGGTAGTAATGTCCTTTTACAATGCCGCTAACGGCACATGTATGAAAAGTTGCCGATTGCGGAGCGATTCCCTATCAAGGTACAATGAACTTGCTGCGGGAAACAACCTTTAAACAACCGATGAACCGGCAATTTTTTATACATGATGTTGTGCCCAGTGTTATTTTTTCACCACATTTTCAAATAATGCAGCTTGTACATTTTTGTCTGTCGTCTCCAAAATCACCCAAATTTGACGATTTATATCAATTAGTTGAACCTTATGATTATTTAATAAAATTAAAATTTTATCCAACCAAATTGGGAACTTACTCCTAATGTCGTCTAAATTTTTTTTGACAGCAAATGGATTTTCAGCATGCATAAAATCAGAACACTCATCGTATATTTGAGTAAATTCATCCAAAGTTAGGTAACCTTCTTTAATTTCTTCGATTCTTCCTTTAATTCCCTTTTTTTCAAGTTCTTTATCATATACGTGTCTAATCGGAACTGGATAAAATAATGGATTTATTTTTTCAATATCTCTCAATATATGTTTAGCGTGATAATGGTTTACGAAGTTTGAATATTGTTTATTATATTTTTCACTATTCGAAACCAAATTTGCTAATGCAATTAATTCCAGTATTTTTCTAAATTGTAAACAAATAAACTCTGTATCTGTATATTTGTATCCAGTTGTTTTCTTATCCACAATGAATGATCGTATAGAATCAATACGAAGTTTTATTTCATTCATGCATAAACAATATTTATCTAAAATCGAATCGTAGTCCATTTTCTTTTTTTTAACATTGGGCACAACGTTGGCGGTATGAAATGTTGGGGATTTCGTGGACGCTTTCGTATCAACCGGCAGAAAACTTGCCAGCGAGCGATGCGCTTGGCATACCAATAAAACCCCAATATTTTATACCGCGTGTTATATGCCGTTTTTTATTCTTCATCACGAATTTTGTTTCTTGCTTCATTAATAATCTCTCTATAATTTGGCAAAAAAGGTTCTGTCAATTGTTTCTCCAATTGTCCTTCGATTATTCAAAGTGATTTTTGTTCAGCTTGGTCTTCAAAAATATCTGTGTGGTCAGTCTCGTTAAACCTTGCTAAAAAGTCAAACAACACTAATGCTTCATCCTTTGTCAGATTTATGCTTAATTCGTCTTTCATTTACAATTCAATTCTATTTGTTCACAATGAATTCTTATAGCTTGTCCATTTTCAAAAAAGTAAAGAATGTCGTCTCCATCATTCGGTTTTTGTTGTGGAACTATGCTGTCGTTGACTTCTCTGGCAGTTGAAGGAAAAAAGGTAATTTCTCCCAAACAACTGTCATCTTCAAAACTACTATTTTCGTCTTGGTCAGTAATTGTCAAAAATGTAACTGAATTGTGAACTAAAACCAAATTAATTAGCTCGTCTTTATCAACCCAATTCCCTTTTGATTTTGTCCAACTGAGCTTAAGTTGTCTATTTGCAATATTATAGTCAAAACCTACAAAGTCAAAGTTATTGTGAAGGTCTATGCATCGACCGTTAAAGTTCAAAGCATGATTATCTATAATATCAAAATTTACTTTCATAATGGTCGATATCTTGTTTTAAAATGGCATATAACATTTCAATAATCGCAACCGGTTGCGATTATATCAGCTTTAGTTATAGCTATATTGTTTTTCAAATTCATTTTACTTTGTTTGTGTTCTGTAATTGCCCCAACATCTAAAAATTCCACCTCTTGCAATCATCCGCAAAACAGCTATTTGTCTAAACCGATAGCCATTTTCTTTAAGTCCTAAATGTAAAGATTTCCGGTTAAACAAGATGGATGTTGTTTAACTTTATTTAGAATATTTGTATGTTGTTTAACACTGCCAATAACCCGGGTTGGTTTGTACGCAAAACAAAAGCCTCAATAGGCGAGGCTTTTAAGGGTAGCGTTTGGCTAATTTAATTTTTACATCGGGTGTTTTGTCATCCAAAATTTTTCCTACCGGAAGTTTTATTTCAGATGGCGCGTAAAATTTTTCAGATACCGCGAGAAATTTTTCAACTACCGCGAGCTTTATTTCAATCACCGCGAGAAATTTTTCAATGACCGCGAGAAATTTTTCAGTTACCGCGAATTTCATTTCAATGACCGCGAGAAAAAAAAGGTACTTGAAAAATTACAATCAACCTTTAATTCGCATTATTAAAACGCATGGTTAATATACATCTGGCATTGAACCCCTTCGGTGGAATAAGCCCCGTCTATACGGACAATCATCTGGTTGGCCATAAACCGCAGCCCGAGTCCTGCATCGGTCTTCATCTTCTGGTGGAAGGTATCGATGTCCCAATCGGGAGTCACCCTTCCGGCCTCACCAAATACGACCAGTTGCATCCAATCGAGCTTAACACCAAGACTTTTTAACAGTCCCCAGTTGGCAAGAGGGTTCCATTTGGGAATGATACGGTACTCGCCGGTATAAAGCAAAGCAGCCCTGTCGCTAAACCGTGCTTCGGGAAACCCGCGTAAACGGAAACGTCCGCCGAGATTAGCGCCCGCAAACGGCGACGGGCGGTGGTAAATGCCGTTAGAGACCTCATCCCACGATGTTACATAACGCGTCCAGATATTGAAAGCCAAAACCTGTTGAACCAAGTGCTTTGCAGGAATTGGAAAGTAAAAACTTGCCGTACCCTCCATCATGTCCCAGGGTGTGGTAGACGATAAAGCCGCTGTACCCTTACGGTATTTAAAACTAAACATATCCCCTACCGATGGATTGGCAACAAAATCAACATTCTCACAAGTAAAGCCCATGGTATAACCTGCCGAAACCAATTTCCGGTTAAACGGTTCCTTCATGTACTGATTTTGATAGAATAAACCGGGCTCAATAAACGTACGTCCGTTAGCTATGGGCCAATAACTTCCCGAAAACAGCTTTCCCTGTTCGGGAATCCCTTTATCAAGAACAACATGGTTGAGCACTTCGTTTCGTCCATAACCTATAGGCAACAAATATCGAAACTGCAGCTCGGCTTCGTATTTATTGCTTTGCAGCCGGTAGAAATTATCCGACGACGATTTGTTTTTCCCGGCCGCGCGATAGCCATCATAATAAACATCCAACGCCCCGTAATGGGCAATGTTGATGTTAGGCGACACAAACACGCGTTTGGCAAACGGCACCTGAAGGTTAGTCATGTCGCCATACACATACCGCGAGCCATTGGTACTGATCAGCCCGATAAGTGTAGACGAAGTCTGTTCCTGCAAGAACCCACGGCCGGCAACATCAACAGCAGCCGACACTCCCAGCGTTTTAAGGTAAAACGAAAACGGAAGAACAATTAAACTGTTGTTTTTGTGTACAGTGTCGGCCTTATCTACATAAACATCCTGTCCACTGGTTATTAGTGATTTAAAAACAAAGACAAAGCCTATTAAAAGGTATTTCATTTTTGAACGCAAAATGGAAGCGTATTCATTTCTAAAGATTTGGTTCATCATAAACAATTATCATTTAAAGGCCAATGCCAACCCAAAGCTCAGGTTTAAAGCATCTTCAATATGTACAGTTTTGGAAGTGATGGCATCCACAACTGAGTGCCGGGAGAACCCGGTTCGGAAAATATGCCATCCCCGGAATAGCTTACCTTTTACCGGATAGTTGACCCGATTGTAAATACACTACAAAATTATATTTGTCAAACCAGGCAACTACAAATAAATAGGTCAACAGCCCGTTTTGCCGGTTAAGGTGGACTCTTTAACCGGCAAAAGGATTGGTATTGAATTTATTTGTACTGCCCAACAGCCTGCTGATATTTGGCCAGTTTAATTTGGTAGCTGCACCGTGCATCGGTAAGGTTGTCGCCCGAACTTTGAAACAATGCCTGAGCTTCCAATAAATCGGATATGCCAATGGTTCCCGCGCGATAATTGTCGTTGGTAACCTTCAGGTTTTCCTTCGACTGCTCAAGGGTTTTTCCGGCCAACATAATCTGGCTAAAGCTCTCCGTTAAATCATTTTTAGACTGTTCAATCTGGAGGGCAAGCAGCTCAGCGGTTTCGTCGAGCTTGTTTTTGGCTTTTTCAATTTTTATTCGCTGCTGCCGTATCTTATGTGTGCCGCCCCACCAATCGCTGATTGGTACGCTCAGGCTCGCAAAAGCAAACATATTGGTTTGGGAGCTTTTCATTGCGTCGAAATAAACCCCCATAGCCCCAATGGCCAGCTGCGGCATGTATTCGCCTCTGGTCATTTTCTGTTGAAGTTCTTCGGCCTCAACCGATTTATTTAACAGTTGATATTCGGTGCGACTGGACACTGCTTTTCTGGAATCTCCCGAAATAACAGGCTGTAAGCTTGCATCGGTGCGGGCTTTTAACACGAGCAAACTGTCGTATGCAATTCCTATGTGTTGGCATAAAGCTCTGGTGCTTAAATTTATTCCGTTTTGAAGCTTAATGCGGTTCATCTGCAACTCGTTCTGCTTAATCTGAACTTTTAACAAATCGTTACGCTGCGCCATTCCTGCGCGACAAAAATTACTGACATCCCGAGCCAGCGTGTCGAGCAGGGTTTGGTACCTGTCAATGGTATTCATCTTTTCTTTAAGCGAAACCACCGTCCAGAACAGTTCCTCGGTTCGCGCCAGAACATCAGTAACTGCCAGCGCTTGTTGTTGCCGGCTCACTTCTTCGCCAAGTGATGCAAGCTTATTTCCGTTGCGGATACGCCCACCGGCATAAACCGGTTGGGTAACCGATACATTTGCAGTGTTTACATAGTCGAGCCCTGAGATGGCAGGTATATAGGTAAACTGTGTAGCATTTGCCAGGTTTGCCATATTGCCATCATATACCGGCAGGTTCATTGGTGAAGTCTTAAGCATATAATCCGGAGATCGCATGGCTATTGCCGAAGCACTAACTTTTGGAAAATAGTTGGTATAGGCACTTTTACGCTGTTCTTCGGAAGCTCCCACCTCATACCCGGCTTCTTTTATCTTTTTATTATTTTGAATAGCAAGATGTTTGCACGAATCGAGGGAAAGCGTTACTTCCTTGGTCTGAGCTTGGGACGCCATCGCCGGAATTAATAATAGCAGCAATAGCATCAGCGGCTTACCAAAAGGAATTGACCAGAATCCGGAGTTTTTTTGTTTGTCGCTGTAAGCTAACGAATAAAGGAGTGGCAGTACAAACAAGGTAAGTACCATGGAGATCAATAAACCGAAACAGATAACGGTTCCCAATGGCCCCCACAGCGGCGAACGGCTCAATATCATTGGCACAACGCCAACCGAAGCAGCGGCCGAGGTCAGAAAGATGGGACGCATACGGCGTTTCCCGGCAGCTAATGCCGCTTCGTGAACGGTTAACCGGTCTTTTTCTTTTATCTCGCGGGCATAATCGATGAGGATAATTCCGTTACGGACCACCATCCCGCAAAGACTTGTAATACCGATAAATGCCGTGATGCTAAACGGGTAACCCATTAGTTTAAGTCCAATAGCAGCCCCCGGCAGCGATAACAACATGGTGGACATGATGAGTGCCGAAAGCTTCGTTTTTTTAAACTGAAATAATAGAATGAAGAAAATGAGCACGATACTTAAACCGAGCGCAATGCCCATCGGGATAAAAACTTCGTTCTGCCCTTCATAATCACCGCCATACGTAATGAAGGTTCCTTCCGGAAGGTGCAGGTTGTCTATCTGTGGTTTAATTTCGTTAAAAATATTCGAGGCTACACCCTGAGCATCGTTGTCGATAGAGATGGTAAGCGTACGGGTTCCGTTGCGGCGTACAATGGCCCCTTCCGTCCATTCGGGCGAAAAGCTGGCAAATGACCGCAGCGGGGTGGCCGTGAAACCGGATGAAGGCGATGTGATGTATTGGTCTGCCAGGGTCTTTATGCTTTTGGCTTCTTTTACTTCCTGCGAGAGGCGCACCTCTACCGGGTAATCATTTTCCCAGATGGTCGTGAGGGGAATACCGTCGAGGCCAACCATTAGCGAGGTGGATACCAAGCCTTTGGAATAACCCATACGGTTCGCCTTGTCGCGGTTCATATCCACCTTGATGTTCTGTTGCATCTGGTCCCAGTCATTACGAACCCAGGCAAGGTGCTGCGTCTTTTTTAGTATTTTATCGATTTGAGCCTGGGTGCTTCGTATATCCTTTATCGAATCGGACGAAATGCGGATTTCTATTTGCGCTTTGTTCAGCTGCATAGCCAGTATTTTCCATTTCACATGAGCATTGGCAAAGCAGTCGGAATATTTAGGACCGTATTCGTTCACGATTTTACGGGTAGCTTCGTTCGATTCAGTGTTTATCAGCAATTGCCCATAATTGGTTGCAGGCATGTTAGGCGCATAAACGGTGTGGAAACGGGGTGAACTGGTGCCTATAAAACTGGTTACGTTGGTTACGCGTTTGTCTTTCATCAGTACCGATTCGAGACTGTCAACCACTTTGGCCGTACTTTCGAGCGAAGACCCTGTAGGCAGGTAAACCTCAACGGCAAACTGGTTACGCTCCATTTCGGGAAACAGCTGTTGGTCGGTAGTTTTAAATAAAATGATCGCCAGTATAATCGTAGCAAAACCAATTCCTATAACCGTTTTAGGGTATTTAAAAGCTTTTTCGAGCGATGCATCAAACCATCCCTGGAGTCTGTCTAAAAATGATTTGCCTTTATTTTCTGCATCATTGCTTTTTAATCCTTTTTTGATGAAAACATAGTTAAGGAAAGGAACCAGCAGCAATGCAATAACAATTGAAACCACCAGGGCAATAGTTACAACGATAGGGAGCGTGTTCATAAATTCGCCTGCCGTGCCCGGAACCATAAAGCCCAGCGGGATATAAGCCGCCATAATAGCAAGGGTAGCCCCGATTATAGGTGTCACCAGCTCCTTCGCACTTTTGATGGCTGCATGCCAGGGTGATCCTCCGTGGTCTATCTTTTCCACATGATTGTCAATTACCACAATAGAATTGTCCACAATCATTCCTAATACCAGGATTAAGGCTGCCAATGAAACGGTATGAAGCTCGATCCCAAAGAAATATAGAAATGCTAACGTGATTAATACGGAGATTGGCACCGTAATTCCTGCCACGGCAGCAACCCGCATGGGTAACAATATCATTGTCACCATGATTACGGCAACAATGGCGATTAAAAATTCGCGCATAAAATCGGATACCGACTCGTCCACATATTTAGGCAGTTCCGATATCTTAGCCACCTTAATATCTTTCGGGCAGTGTTTCTGGAATGTTCCTATCGCCTTATCCACGTCTTTGCCGTACTCCACAATATTGTTTCCAGGCTGCATCTCAAGCGAAAGCAGAATAGTTTTTTTACCGTTTTGCTTGATATAACTATCCGGATCTTCGTAGCGGCGTTCAACAGAGGCAATGTTTTTTAAACGAACAACATTGCCTTGTGGATCAGAATAAACAATCTGATCGGCCAGATCTTTTTCCGAATCAAAATTGGAAGGAAGATGTACCGATAGGTTGTATTTACCGTCTTTCAGAACCCCTGCATAATTGACCATGCCGTTAGACTGGTACGCCGAGAACAACGATAGTGATTTGATGTTGTATTCGTTAAGCATTTCGGGCTTTACGTTTACATAGATTTTCTCCTTCTGCAACCCGTAATGTTTTATTTTAGACGACGCCGGAATTTTACGGCATTCGGCTTCGAGTTTTTTGAGCTCTTCTTCCATCTCTTTATAGCTCCGGGTGTCGGACGACAAGGTAATGAGCAAGGCTGATGTATCGCCAAAATCGGAATTGGCAATCAGCGCCAATACGCCCGTCGGAAGGCTCATCTTTAGTTCGCTAAGGCCATGTTTCAGCTTCGACCAGAACTGATCGGCATTTTTAACATTGTCGTTTAGTTCTACGAAAATGTACATAATGCCTTCTTTCGATTGCGAGTATGTTTTAGCCTTTTTTACTTCCTGATATCCAAATATATAATTCTCTACTACCCTTGTTAGTTGAGCTTCAACTTCGGCAGAAGTGGCCCCGGGATAAACCCCAACAATAACTCCTTGTCGTATCGTAAATTGAGGGAATTCGTTTCGAGGCATTTTCTGGAGCGCTATAATGCCAATAATCATAAATACTACAGTCAGGATTATGACGATATTCCGGTTCCGCATGGCGGCCTCGATGATGCCTGTTTTTTTGTGGCTCATGTTACAAACTGATTAAGCTGTTATCCGACAATTTTTCTTTTCCCTCTGTTACAATAACATCTCCGGGAGTGATTCCGGAATACACAATAATTCCGTCCGCATCGTAGGTGCCGGTTCGTATTTCTGTCTTTTTAACCGATTTTTTTGAGGAATTTACCACAAAAACGAAAGGCTTTCCACCATCGTCTTTAGTCACGGCGGAGTATGGAATTATGGCCTGATCCATCGATTCCGAAGGCTGCATGGCAACATCGCAAACCATGCCGGGCTTCATTTCCAGATTGGGATTAGGTACGGCAATTTTCACATCGTACGTTCTGGAGATTCTGTCGGCAACAATGCCTACGTTGGTGACGTTTCCTTCAAAAGCTTTGTCATTCAGTGCCGAGATGGTGAATTTGGCTTTCATGCCTTTACGGATTTTACTGATTTCGTTTTCCGGAACCGCAATTTTCACCTGTACGGTGTTTATTTTCACCAGTTCTATCGGGGCACTGGCCGACATGGCCGATTGCCCCGGCTCGATGTTGCGCCGGCCTATCATACCATTGTCGGGAGCTTTCAGGTAACATTTGTCGAGGTTCGACTTTGTTAGCTCCATTTGCGATTCGGCTTGTTTGAGGTTGGTTTCCATCTCCACCCATTTGATATCGGTAAGACTTCCCTTGTCGTGAACGCTTTTTAAGCGGTCGTAAGCATCTTTGGCCTGGTGGTACTTGGCCACGGCAGCATTATACATGCTTTCGTTATCTGCCTTATCTGCGATTGCCAACAATTGTCCTTTACGCACTACATCGCCTTCTTCTACCAATATTTTGGTAACTGTTCCCGATGTCTGGAACGTAAGTGGTATCGTTTGCGATGGTTCTACCGTTCCACTATAATGCAGGTCAGCTTTGACTTTAGTAGCTCCTACCGTAGCTATTTTTACTTTTATACCGTTGCTTTCCGAAGTCACTTTTTCGTTGGTGGTACTATGCCCGCAACTGGCTAAGATGGCCAAAACTGGCAGCACATAAATCTTTTTGTTCATCATTGGTTTATATAATTTATAGGTTGTACATACTAAACGTTTGGTATTTTAAATTTACAACACATACTAAACGGACGGTATGTTTAAGTCGCAAAAATAAAATCCGTCATAAATAATGAGTCTATTTTTTCAGTAGTTTGTAAAACTCAGCAAGTTGATCTTTTAACAGGGCAATAGCGGTTTCAACCGAATTGGTGTGAATCATGTTTCCGGCAAGCCCCATGTTGATATTGTAAAAATTTCCGGCAATTACGGGTATGTTGATGTCATCCCTGATTTCTCCCAATTTTATAGCATTAGTCAATACCACTTTTGTCTTTTCTATTTCCCCGATAATGAAATTTTCTTTATCCTCGGCATATCCCGGATAATGGCGAAAAGCATCGATAAACAACGAAAGGTAATTGATAGGCTTGTAGTTGAGTTCTGAATCGAAAACGCTCTTGATGATTTTTTCTGACTGTTCAATGCTGACCTCAATGAACTGGAGCAGTGTTATATTTTCAACATCAGCATCAATCCTCGGAATATAAAGATATTTATCGATCACAGCTTTAAACAGTTCCTCCTTGTTAAGAAAATGATGGTACAATGCCCCCTTGGTAAAGCCAATGGCTTTGCTGATGTCGCTGATAGATACAGCCTCATAACTACTATCTAGGAACAGTTTATACGCTTGGTCGATGATAAATTCTTTGGTGTCGCTCATAATTTTAGATACTAAACGATCGGTATGCAAATGTATATAAATAATAATTACAGGAGCCAAAAAAATAAGAGAAATAAGGGTATTAAAACAAAAAAGCCCACTCCCAATACAAATTATTATTAGGAGTGGGCTAACTAATTATGATTACTTCATTTTAACCTTAAATACACTGAAGGAATAAGGAGCTAACGAAACCTTGAGTGATTTCCCGTTCAAACCCATTTCCGAATCAACCGGACTAACCGTAGTTGGCGCATCAAATGAGTTAACCGCAGTCAATTCACTTTTTAGAGTAATTACTTTAACCTTACTGTCTAATTTAGACGCTCCCTCAATTTTAATATCCTTTTGTTGAACCGAGGCCGAGGTATTAATTATTTTTAAGATTAAATAACCAGTTTTTTTGTCGATACAGGCAGTGGCATAAATTCCATCCTGACCGGTTATAGCTTCGTTTCCTGATAAAATAGGAACAACATCAGTTCCTTTATTTAGCGAAAACAATTTTTGAACCTGGTAGTTTGGCGTACCATACGAACGAAGATTATCCACCCAGATCAGGTCGGGAGTCCACTGCCACCCATCGATATGCGCAAACAAAGGAGCGTACGAGGCCATGCAAACCACATCGGCATTACGTTCCAGCCCGGTCATAAACGCGGCTTCGGAAATAGCTGCCTGCCAGCTGTTCTTATTATCTATACTTACCACCTTGTCGGTTTGGGCAGCATATTCCCCGGCAAAAACTTTAGAACCGTTACGCGGATAATTATCGTAGCGTTTAGCATTTTCGAGGAACCATTCGGGCCTGCGATAATAATGCTCATCGATAATATCAGCATTCATACGGCGCAGTTCTCCGTTGAGATAGTCAAACCGTTCACCATTTGGATCGGTACCCGAGCTGTTCACCAACTTTATGTGCGGATATTTTTCTTTAATGGCTTTGGTAAATATTTTCAGACGTTCGAGGTATTGAGGTCCCCAGTTTTCGTTACCAACACCCATCATTTTTAAGTTAAAAGGTGCAGGATGCCCCATATCGGCACGGATTTTACCCCATTTAGAAGTTACATCGCCATTAGCAAATTCAATCAAATCCAGCGCATCCTGAACGTATGGGTCTAATTGATTGATAGGGACAACCTCAGCGGTATTAAACTGGCAGGCCATGCCACAGTTTAAGATAGGCAATGGTTCGGCTCCAATGTCCTCGGCAAGCTGAAAATATTCAAAGAAACCCAAACCGAATGTCTGAAAATAATCTGGTGTTAGACGATGCGAAAATTCTGTGTTCCACCGATTAACAATAAGTTGACGATCTTCAACCGGACCGATTGTTTTCTTCCATTGGTAGCGCACCGCAAGATCGTGCCCTTCAACAATACAGCCTCCGGGGAAACGAATAAACCCAGGCTTCATATCGGCAAGCAACTGAATCATATCGGCACGCATGCCTCCGGGGCGGTTTTTCCATGTATCTGACGGAAACAACGAAATCATATCGAGGTCGATAATCCCATTACCTTCGAACCAAAGATTCATTTTCGCCTTCGGTTCAGTGGCTTTGGCTATAAAGCTAATTCCCTGCTTGTGCCATTGATTATCAGACACTGCCGGAACTAAAGCTGTATCACCAATACTTTCGTCTTTGGAATTAATTAGTTCGACATGCAGTTTCACCCCTGAGGATTGCATGCGGTACATGACAGAAAAATCATAGCGCAACGCATTTTTAATACCCATTCCGCGGAAACCTTCGTTTGTCATCCCGAAATCTCCTTTGACACCCTGATTTACGGTTACATGAATGTACCTTGGGTTGGCAATATTCTTTTCATCCCGATTCTGCACCAACAGGCTTCCTTCAACGAATTTCTTCTGGTTCACCGTCCACCCCATCAAGGGATTATAAAACTCGAACGAACGATTTTTTACCAGTTCGGCATAAATTCCGCCGTCGGCCCCCATATTGATATCCTCAAAGAATACGCCCCACATGGTTGGTTGTACTGAAGCTTTTATAGTATTAACCTTCACCACAAATCCTTTATCAGATTGGGCATTTGAGACAGACACTGCACTAAACAATGCTAGAATCCAAAAGCTCCTTCTTAAAAGTTTATTATTCATAAATTAAAATTTTAATTATATTTTCTTCCCCCAAATGGCTGTGCCTGTATTATTTAAACCCGAAAAGATTACCGAGCTCTTTTTATTTTCCCAATCCCTGCCTTTCTGCACAAAAACCTTTTCGGTAGTACCATCGGCCCAGTTGAGCTGTAACCAAGGCGCATTATAAGTCCATGTACTGTTAGTTACGCCATTGAGTGTGCCTCCCGCATCAATAGATAAGGCTGCTGAAACCTGAAGATCAGGCGAAATTTGTTCCGCCGAGTACCCCGGCACCACGTGGTAGTTTAGCACAATCCGCTCCCAATTCCCAATAACCGAGTCGCGACTAACTACATTATTACCTTCCCAGGCATAACGCTCAGGCGAGGCAACCGGCCATCCATCGGCAGTCCAGAACAACTTACGTACGTGCAGATCCATAAAATATCGGCTAACACTTGGGCGTCCCTGATGAGCAATATAATACTGGCCGTTACCATCGTCAAAAACACTGCAATGCGAAACTCCCTGCCATCCGCCGTGACCGTTAAACTGGTAAGGAGCAATAATCATCGGGGCATGATCGACATTGGTATTGGCATCAACCCCATTGTAATCATAAAATGGTCCCGTAGGACTATCGGCCCGGCAAACCCTTGTGTTATATTTGGTTTCGAGCCAGTCATACGCAATAAAAAGGTAATATTTATTGAGTGTTGGGTTATAAATAATCTCAGGTCCTTCAATATTCCCGTTATAAGCTCCATTAGTGAATCCCCGATTGGCAATCCGTTTCCCTTTATCGCCAGGCGTTGCCGCCAGACCGGTAGAAGCATCAAGTTTCAAAACATATATACCGTCCCATCCCGAGCCATAATAAAGGTATTGATCTCCGGCAGGAGTAGTTACCACCGTAGGATCAATAGCATTGGTTTGAACGGAATTGTCATTTTTCGAAACAACTACCTGACCTTTGTCTGTCCACGGGCCATCAGGATATAACGAAGTTGCCATGCCAATTACACTTAGCCGGGGAAGATCGCATGTTAGTGAATAATATAAACGATACGTATCGCCAACCTTGATAATATAAGGAGCCCATATTGAGGTATATGGCGTTCCTCCGGACGATGTAATGTATTGTGCGCCCAAAGGAGGCTCTACACTATTAAACACCCAACCTACAAAAGTCCATTGTACCAAATCCTTCGATTTTCGAACCTGAAGTCCCCAGGAAGGGGATGTATTTCCATAAGATGCATCGGTGCTATAGCAATAATAATAGCTACCAAACTTTTTTATTGACGGATCATGTACATTGTATGAGCCCCACTTACTATACATTGTACCGGCAGCTACGTCGGCATAAGTATCGTTAATAGAGTTGATATCGAACGTTACCGGAGGAATTATGGTTGTAGTGGTGTCAGTTCCATCCGAACCGGGCGTATCACCCTTTTTGGAGCAGGAACCAAATAAAATGAACATTAAACCAATCGACACTAAGGGAAATATTCCTCGACTTATTTTTTTCATGACATTGTAAATGAAGCCGGCACCATTACTGGTACCGGCAGAACACACTAATAGCGGAACTTAACACCAACTAACAATATTGTAACGAATCGTTTAGTAGGTAGGATTCTGAACTGCATTCGGATTGGTATCCATCTCTATTTGAGGAATTGGCATATACTCTTTACCGGGAACATAAGCGTTCCACTCGGCATCATGCGACTTGAGCATTGCCAGCTTAGAAGCATCGGTTATCCAGCCCCACCGTACGATGTCGTCAAAACGGTGACCTTCCAGGCAGAACTCAAGAGCGCGTTCATGTACCAACTGATTAAACAGCTGATCTTTGGAATAAGCTGCAAATTCGGCTTCGCGGTCGGGCAGATTGGCCCTGTTACGCACCATTTGAATGTAATGAGCAGCTGAGGCAATCTGTCCTAACTGCATTTCGCTTTCGGCATACATTAATAAGATGTCAGAATAACGCATCAACCGTTCGTTGATTCCCGAACGCCAGTCAAACTCGTTCGGTCTTCCTGAATTTACATTTTCATATTTCCGGCAGAAGAACATATTGGACCATTTGGCGGTATCGGCCCCTACGTATGGCCATGCCTGACGAAAAGTTTTTCCATAGAGGGTACATCCGGGGTAGTCAAATGTAATGGTAGCATATAACCGGGGATCGTATGTACCGGTTTTGGTTTTTTCAAGCTTAAATTCATCAAATATCCAACGATTTAAAGCCATATCCCCCCATCCAAAAGGTGACGGAGCATACGTAATGGCCCGGGCAGTTGTTTTATCCCAACTTTTTGAAGGTTCTCCAACCCAGCCTAAATCAGGCTGATTCATGCGTTGAAACTGAACTTCAAAAATGGATTCCGCATTATTTTCATAATCTTCCGTAAAGTTGTCTCCATAATTAGGCATCAGAGAATATACTCCAAGATCAATTATTTGTTTAAATATTTCGGCAGCCTTTGTATAGTTTTTATTAAACAGGTAAGCTTTTCCCAAATAGCCCAATGCAGCGCCTTTGGTTGCCCGCCCTTTGTTTGAAGCATCGTAGGATGCTGGCAGGTAACTGGCGGCCTTGGTAAGATCGGAAATAACCTGATTCCAAACCACAGAAGCATCAACCTGAGAATTAAAAAAATCGGCCGACGACTTTGGAGGGTTTGTAATCAAAGGAACATGGTTCCAGAAAGTTACAATATAAAAATAGGTCATACCTCTTAAATACAAGGCCTCTCCAATTAAACGGTTTTTATAATTTTCGTCTTTAAATGTGATATTGGGAATATTAGCAATTGCCAGATTGGCCCTTTTTATAATATCGTAAAAACCTACATACATCGCCTCCGGCATATAATTCGTGGTTAACAGATTAAACTGAGCCACAGCCGAGAAGGCATCCCACGGGCTGGGCGATTTGGTAATATCATCGCGGCTATCCAGGCACGCAGGGGCAAAACGAAGAAATGTCCCGTCGTACAACAATGCCTGATAAACGCCGTTGACACCCAATAATGCCTGATCTTCTGTTTTCCAATAAGTAGCAGCCGTTTGCAGGTTAGGATTAGTTATTTCCAAATAATCTTTTTTACAACTTGGAAGAAACAACCCTATTGCAATAAAAAAGAGTATGATATATTTTGTTGTTTTCATTTTCGTAATGTTTTAATATAAATATTCGGGAATTTAGAAGCCTAATTGAACACCAACAATGAACGTGCGTGGGTTAGGCAAACCTCCGGAAAAAGCAGTAAAGGCTTTATTGGGATATGAACCATGGTCAACAGCTCTGTCAAACATTCCGTCGCTACCAAAGTCGGGGTCAAATCCGGTGTACTTGGTAAAGGTGTAAAGGTTCTGACCTTTAACATACATCCTCAGATTGCTGATTTTAGCCTTTTTCAACAGTTCGGAAGGCAAGGTTACGCCAAGTTCCACATTGGTAATTTTGAAATAGCGGCCATCTTCGAGCCAACGCGATGAGTTACGTGAGTTCCCGTTAGGATCGTTCATAACAACACGGGGAACATCGGTATTCTTATTCGAAGGAGTCCAGCTGTTCAGCATCCGGGTCGAATATTGTTCGGCAGCACCACCATACTCCAGAGATGCGCGGATAGCGTTGAATATCTTATTTCCGGACACTCCGTTACCAGCAACTGAGAAGTCAAATATCTTATAAGAAGCCGTAATGTTTAATCCAAAATAGAGGTCGGGAATTGATTTTCCCAGATAGGTACGGTCTTTATCGTTAATGATGCCGTCATTATTCAGGTCTTTAAATTTATAATCGCCGGGCGAAGTATAAAGGTTTTGATATGATGACCCTGCTCCGTATTTAGCTGCAGCTGCTGCATTTAAAGTGTTAATATCGCTTTGGTTTTGGAAAATCCCATCGATAACCCAACCGTAGAGCGCCCCAATAGAAGTTCCTACTTCAGATTTACTGATTGTTCCGTAAATTGGATTGTTCCCATATCCCAACGAAAGGATTTTGTTCTTGAGCGTTGATAAATTACCGGAAATACTGTACGATACTTCTCCTACACGGTCCCTCCATCCGGCAGTAAACTCAAAACCTTTATTCGATGCTGTTGCACCATTGATGGTAGGCGCCAGCCAGGAATAAACTCCATTGGAATAGGGAATCTTAACGGTTAAGAGCATATCGGACGATTTGCTGTAATAATACTCAGCTGAAAAGCTCAACCTGTTATTAAAAAATTCTCCATCGATACCTATATTTTTAGTTTCTTTTGACTCCCAATGTATTGACGGGTCCTTATAAGAAATCTGGGCTGATCCTGAGTTAAGAGTTCCTCCAAAAATGTACGATGCATAAGGATTAATTGCAGACTGATACATATAATCACCGATTTCCTGGTTTCCGAGTTTACCCCAGCTAGCTCTTATTTTTAACAGGTTAATAGAAGCAACATCTTTCAGAAAGCTTTCGTTGTTAATTTTCCAACCTACAGCTACCGAAGGAAAATCTCCCCAACGTTTGCTCGGTGCAAAACGGGTTGAACCATCACGCCTTATGGAAGCGGTTAATAAATATTTATCTTGGAAATTATAGATTAAACGTCCAAAATAAGAAACCAAACGGCTTTCATTTTCGCCGCCAAGCGATGTTGTGGTCGCTCCATTGCTTATTTCTTTAAAATAAGGTTGGCTAAACCCTTCGGCATAAGCGTTAGTATAGGAATATTTAAAATCGAGGGCCGAAGTTCCGATCATGGCATTAATGGTATGGTCGCCGATCTTTTTATCGAATGTCAATGTTTGTTCGATCGTTCCTGTTTGTGCAGCGCTGCGGTTATCGTTCATTTTAGCAGTGCTGTTTACATAAGCCCACCCAAGGTTATGTACAGGATCGAAATGATAATCCTTAAAATCAGAACGGTCGAATGTTAAGCTAAGCTTATATTTCAGGTAAGGGAAGAAAGAATATTCGGCATAAGCATTTCCAATAAATTTATAGCGCTTGGAATTACTTTCGATCATTTTGTTCATCCCAATTACGTTAGCTGTATATGATCCGTCGAGGACTTTATTCGAAGCGCTGTACCCATCAATAGTAGTAGGATCGTAAATTGGCAGGGTAGGAATTGCTTCTACCATGAACGACACGGCTGTACCATCTTTCACAAAGCTCATCAGGTCGTTATCCACATAAGTATAGTTCATGGATTCGCCAAACTTCAGTTTACCATAATTATGATCAGAATTAACGGTGAACGAATACCTTTTGTAATTAGGACCATTTCCAACCATTGTTCCGGTTTGGTTGAAATAGTTGAACGAAGTGTTGTATGTAGATTTATCCGAACCACCCGACAAAGAGATGTTATGTTCGGTTATCACACCGGTCTTTTCACATTCTTTCTGCCAGTCGGTATCGTATTTACTAAACCGGGGATCTTTGGGGTTATTCATAGGTAACGTATCACCGGTATACGAAGCCATCGTCATTTTAGCATTATAGGTAGCCAGGTTAACCAGCTTCTGATAATCCTTGGCATTAGTAACATCGTAACGTTTAGCAATGTTTTGCACGCCAATATATCCGCTGTAATCGATTTTCATTTTTCCCTTCTGTCCACGTTTGGTGGTAATGATAATTACACCATTAGCAGCACGCGAACCGTAAATGGCAGCTGCAGAAGCATCTTTAAGAACCTGAATAGTTTCGATGTCGGACATCGGATAGTCGTTGACCGGCGTAGGTACACCATCAATAATATAAAGAGGTGTAGAGTTATTAAACGAGCTCACCCCTCTTAATTTTACAAGCGGAACAGCCCCTGGCTCCCCCCCACTCTGAATACTTAAACCGGCAACTTTTCCTTGTAAAGCTTTGGTAACATCATTGGTTGCAGCTTTAACCACCTCCTTTGTATTAACAACCGCAATAGCTCCTGTTAAGTCCGATTTTTTTTGCGTACCATAACCAATTACGACAACTTCGCCAAGTTGAGTAGCGGTTTCTGTCATGCTTACATCTATTACAGACCTGCCGTTAACCGGGTTTTCAGCTGTATTATAACCAACAAACGAAAATACCAGCACAGCCTGAGGATTCTCCACTGTAATGGCGTATTTCCCGTCAATACCGGTTAATGTACCTTTGGTTGTTCCCTTAACGATAATGCTAACCCCGGGAATTGCTTCGCCGGTTTTGGCATCTTTTACTATACCCGAAACGCTTACGGCTTGGCCAAAAGCAAAAAACGGATGAAACAATAGAAGTACAAGACAAATTGCCGTAATACTCCTACAATTAATCAATTTTTTCATAGTTAAATAAATTAGTTAATAGAATAATGTGATTAAAAAGTGTTAGTTCGATCGTGTACCAAAATTAGGTTTTACCAGCCCTTTTGAGGTGGACGATTTTGTAAAATAGGTGGACGATTATCCATCTTTAAAACTTTTTTAAAATAACAATTGCCTATAAACAAACAACTTAATATTAACTAAGATTTGAACTAAAAATTCTACGGGGTGTTTTCCTTCTGTTTTTTCAGCTTCGAGTATTTATCTTCGGACTATTAATTTTAACCAATTATTACTTCTCTATACAATCTATCTCTATAAAAAATACACTATTTTAGCAATACCGTCCATACTACTATTATTATATTCGTTATTAACCGGCAACCAACCATGAGCCTTAAAATATTCGACAACAAAGCAATAGTAACTTTAATCGCAATCATATACATTACAGTCCTTTCCTTTGAAGTTAAGGGGCAGGATATAAATCTACGCATTAGTCATATTACCAACGACCAGGGATTATCTCAAAATACTGTTGGCTGCATCCTAAAAGATAAAAAAGGTTTTTTGTGGGTTGGCACATGGAACGGCCTAAACCGTTATGATGGTTATAATTTCAGCGTTTATAAATCGGACAACAATCCGAATAGCCTGTCGAATAACTTTATATATGCCTTATGCCAGGATAAGGATGGAAACATCTGGATAGGCACCAAAAACGGGTTAAATCAACTTATTTACTCCCAAAACCGGTTTAAACGTTATTATCACAATTCCAAAAACAGTAATTCCATATCGCACAATCAGGTAAATGCCCTTTTATGTGATCATAATGGCCAGATATGGGCAGGAACAAACGACGGACTGGACCTGATAATTAAAAACCCTAATGATACGGGCAAACTAACTCTCAAGCATTATACACACAGCCTGTTAAATAAAAACTCACTGCCAGGGAATAAAATAAATGCAATCACTGAGGACAGGCAGGGCAACCTTTGGGTGGGAACCTCACAGGGATTGGCAAAGCTTGATTCCCGAACTGGCTCTTGCAAAAACTACACTAATATTTCTCAAAATAACACAAGTTTATCAGGCAACAATGTCCTTTGTATTTATCAGAGCCATAAAGGGGACATTTGGGTTGGCACTGAGCTTGGGCTAAATAAACTCGACCCTGCATCTCAATCATTTAAACGTTACCAGCCCGATCCTGACAATCCCCATAGCATTTCCCACCTTGTTGTTAATTCAATCAACGAAGACTGCACAGGGGCTTTATTGATTGGCACATTGGGAGGTTTAAACCGTTACATGGAAGCAACCGATAATTTTGAACAATTTCCTATATCCAAAAACAGCGATTACGGCCTTAACAACGAATTTATCAATTACATATGCACCGATACTCAAGGTAATGTTTGGGTTGGCACCGACAAAGGCGGGATTAACTCGTATAACGTTTTTCAGAAAAAATTTGGATTTATCGGGTATAATCCGCAAAAAAAGCAAACACTAAATAATAGCTCGGTAAACTCCATCCTCGAAGAATCTTCTTTTCTATGGGTTGGCACTGCCGGAGGCGGACTTAACTGTATTAACCGCCAAACAAACCAGTTTAAATACTTCACCGCATCGCAGCATAATGCAACAAGTATAAGCAGCAATTTTGTTTCCTGCATACTGCGCGACAAGGCAAAAAATCTCTGGATCGGTACTTGGGGAGGCGGACTTAACAAACTCATTTCGGCAGATGGTAACGGAAGGTTTGAACGGATAGCACTTTCGTCAAATTCTTCCAATTTAAATAATAACTTCATTTCATCGTTATGGGAAGATGAAAGCGGATTTATCTTAGCAGGGACGCTCTCCGGCCTTGTCCTTTTTCATCCTGGCACAAAACAGGTTACAACTCTCGATGTGGACAAATCTGTCCCATTTAAAATTACAGAAGTTGGTTGTGTCCTGAAAGACCTCAAGGGTTTTTACTGGATTGGAACACGGATTGGACTTTTCAGGGTTAATGCCAAAAATATTAACCAAAAACTTACCAAGAATGATATTACCCGATTTCTAACCATTCCGGGCGACTCTACCTCCCTTCCGGGCAATTATATAATATCCTTATGCCAGGATCGTGCAGGTGAGTTATGGGTAGGCACATACGGAAACGGGATATGCAAAGTTCAGGTTAAGGCTGGCAATAAAATTAGTTTCAAAAACTACACCACACGACAGGGACTTGCCAATAACGTAGTCTATTCCATACTCGACGACAACCACGGAAACCTGTGGTTAAGTACCGATTACGGATTATCCCGATTTGACACCCGCCTCAACACCTTTCGTAACTTCTATATCACAGATGGCCTGCAAAGCAATCAGTTCTACTGGTCATCTGGCTACAAAAGCAACGATGGCAAAATGTATTTCGGAGGCATTAACGGACTGAATTATTTTTACCCCGAAAACATTAAAAGTTACGATCAACGTCCCAATACCGTTATTACCGATTTTAAAATCTTTAACAGCTCCGTACCTATCGGACTTTGGAACAACAAAAACATAATCCTGAGCCAAACCATAAGCTTAACAGACAAGATAAAAATGTCATATAAGGAAAATGTTTTTTCTTTTGAATTCTCGGCGCTCGACTTCTTTCTTCCGGATAAAGTCCAGTATGCCTACAAAATGGAAGGTGTGGACAAGGATTGGGTTTACGTTTCGGCCAACAGGCGCTTTGCCAGTTACACCAACCTGAAAGGCGGCCACTACAACTTTCTGGTTAAAGCTTGCAACAGCGATGGTATCTGGAACCCTGTACCTACACAGATAAAACTGGAAATAACACCACCATTTTGGGAAACTATCTGGTTCAGGTTATGTGCCATTATACTCCTTGCATCAGCTATCATTGCATACTTTCAGATAAAAACCCGTCAGCTCCAGGAGAGAAGGCGTATACTTGAACAATTGGTAAAAGAACGTACTGCCAAGATTGAAGAACAAAAAGAAGAACTTCGCGCCCAAACCGACAGATTGGCTGAAACAAACGTACAGCTCGCCAAAAGAAAAGAACAAATTGAAGGGCAAAAAGTGGAACTGGAACAAAAAAATACTGAAATATCGCAGCAACGCGATAAGCTGATTGAACTCAACAAACACGTACAACTCGTTAACAATCTGAAAATTCGCTTTTTCACCAACATATCGCACGAATTCCGCACCCCACTAACGTTAATACTGGGAGCATTGGAAAAGCTTACCGAAATCAGCCCCAACGACGAAATCAGCCAACCCGTATCACTGGCCCGACGCAATGCCCACCGGTTGTTACACCTTATCAACCAGTTAATGGATTTTCGAAAAATCGAAACCGGAAAGTTAACCCTTAAGGTTTCACAGGGTGATTTTAAACCATTCATCGAAAATATTTTCACTTCGTTCGATCCAATTGCACAGCAACGGAAGGTCGGTTATACCTTAACCTTCGAGAATCTACCCAGTGAGACATGGTTTGATCATGAAAAACTGGAAAACGCTATTTACAACCTCATTTCCAATGCGTTCAAATACACTTCTGAAGGCGGACAGATAAAAGTACAGGTTAACGGGGTACTAAACAAAAATAGCATAACTCCGAATGCCCAAAATCCTGAATATTCTCTTGAAATAAAAATTACTGATACCGGAATCGGAATTCCCAAAGAACACCTGAACAACGTATTTAAGCAATTCTACCGCGTGGACTCCCCTGAAAACCTGAAGATCAAAGGGTCAGGCATTGGACTTTCCTTAACTCGCTCACTCTTAAGGGCACACCACGGAAACGTTTTGGTGGACAGTATTGTTGGGCAAGGCACAACCTTTACCGTTAAATTTCCTTGTTCGAAAGATTTCTATAAACCCGATGAAATTTTATTGGAAAAAGAAGAAATAAAAAAAGCCGACACACTCCCAGTTGACGTGCTTAGTGAAGAATTAAAAGCTCTTACGGATTCCCGCCATCCCGAAAATAAGCCAGTTCAGTTAAATCATAAGCCCTTATTGCTGATTGTTGAAGATAATGACGATTTGCGCTCATTCATGTCAACCGGTTTATACGACGATTACCGTGTTCTGGAAGCCGACAATGGCGTAACAGGACTTCATATGGCTAAATCTTATGCTCCCGACTTAATTATCAGCGACATAATGATGCCCGAAATGGACGGACTGGAACTATGTACCAGCTTAAAAGAAAACCTTTTAACCAGCCATATTCCGGTAATTCTGCTAACGGCAAGGTCTACCGTAGAAAACTGGATAGAAGGCCTGGAAACCGGAGCCGACGATTATATTCCTAAACCTTTTAATTTTGCATTGCTCAAAGCCCGGATTACCAATCTTATAGAAAACAGAAAGAAACTACGCCGTATATTTTCACGCGAAATAAATGTTGATCCCCGACAAATAACTACGTCAACAGCCGATCAGCAGTTCCTACACAAAGCGTTAAAAATAGTAGAAGAAAATTATACCAACAGCGAGTTTGGGGTAGAAGAGTTCATCGAAAAGATTGGAGTGAGCCGCAGCCTCTTACATAAAAAACTCACGGCAATTACAGAACTATCGGCTGGAGATTTTATCACTTCAATACGACTAAAAAAATCGACCGAATTATTAAAAATACAAACGGATAATATCTCTGAAATAGCTTACAATGTTGGCTTTAACGATCCTAAGTACTTTAGTCGCATATTCAAAAAGAACTTTGGCATGAGCCCTAAAGATTATAAAGATTCCGCCTCTGAATTAAATACTTCCGCTACTTCATAAACAGAAAAGGTTGAATAAATATTTACTCAACCTTTTCTGTTATATCGATTAAAATCACAAACTATTGATATACTTCTCAATATTTGAATAGCCATCGTGGTTATAATCGCCACTGGCATCGGACAGATCGTTCGGATTTAAACCATGTTTAACCTCCCATACATCGGGCATTCCATCATGGTCAGAATCAACAGGAGCTTCCGTCGATTTATATTCAGGCCAGCCGCCAACCTGCGTTTGAGAATCGATAATTCCTTTATGCCCGTAGGTAAATGTGCCATTTTTCACTTCGTTAACAATACGGGTATCAATTGGGTCGCGGTGAGGCAGCGTTGCCCCGGCATTCGCCAATACGGCCGTATAAGCTTCGGTTGCACTCTGCGTTTTGATGGGTGCTGCGTCAAAAGGCTTATCCGTTTTAAAAAGAAGCGGAGGCATTCCCTTGTGTTTAGGCTGAATACCATCTTTCCAGTTGTTTTGGGTAACCGAAGCGGAGCCTTCCATTACATTTCCGTTGATATACCATTTGCTAAGCGGTTTGCCTGCGGTAATCGTGTCGTAAGGCTCAACAATACGGTGCCGGCGCGCATCAGATGGCGAGGCTGGACCTGGCTTGTAATAGTTGTTAATCATATTCTGATGTCCAAATTCTCCTCCATACGAACTGTTTTCACTCCAATTGTACATTACGTTATTTCTGAAGTCGACAAACGCCAACCCAATGGTATCGTGAGCGCGAGCACCGTTAAACCGGGGATTACGGCTCGAATGGTGAGCCAACAGATTATGATGGTACGAACCATTGATTCCACCCCAAACGCCACCGTAGCCGTGATCGCCTTTGCCATTGAACGAACCATTAAGGCTCTCGCTCACAATACACCATTGCACGGTAATATTATGTACATCGTAAAACGTTGCCGATTCTTCAATTGACCAGCTCATGGAACAATGGTCGACAATCACATTGCTGACGTTTTCAAGATTAAGCCCGTAGATAGCCGATGCATGGGAACCATCGCCAGGGCGGAAACGCATATACCGGATGATAACGTTGCGAACGCCCGGACGACCATTCATCTGGTAATTTTTAAGACAAATTCCGTCGCCAGGGGCTGTTTGTCCGGCAATGGTGACATCTCCATTTGTGATGGACAACTTTGATTTCAATTCGATAATTCCAGAAACCTTAAATACGATGATGCGTGGCCCGGAGGCTTTGAGCGCTTCGCGGAGGCTTCCGGCCCCATCGTCATTAAGGTTGGTCACCTCGATAACTTTACCGCCACGACCTCCGGTTGCAAACCTTCCAAAACCTTCAGCTCCCGGGAATGCTAACTGCTGAGCGTTGAGCATGCCGAACCCGGCCATCATCAATGCTATAATAAAAACTGTAACTTTTGTTTTCATAAATTTGTTTTTCATTCTTCAATGGATTACACAATTGACAATTATCTGACTACCGGCATCCAAACCGACATTTCCGAAGCGCCACGGTTATCCCAGGCATAATAAGGAATCAGGCGTATATGCGTCGATTTCGATTCCGTCGACAACTCGCTGTACAGTTTTTTATTCCAATCCGGATTATTGTACAAACGGGCATCGCCTTCGAGACAGGTTATCTCGCTTCCGGCGATGTTAATACGTTTGGGTTTCAGGTTGTTTTTGGCAGAAAGAGCAACATCAAAAATGCGCTTTCCCTGGGGCATATCAACCGATTCGATGCAATAGACCACCGGACCGCGTTTTACGGCAACCTGGTTGCGGGTTTCCTCAACCATCGGGTTCGATTCGATGAGTTTTACGGACATCGGCAGTTCCAGTTCAATTTTATCACCGGCAGCCCAGTTACCGTTCAACTCAACATATTCGCCGGGAGTAAGCTTTTTCTTCGAAGCTTTGCCATTAATCTTAAGGCTGGCATTATCGCACCATCCCGGAATACGCAGAAAGATTGAAAAAGCCTTGGCAGGAGCTTGTTGCAACGAGATATTGATTTTTCCATCCCACGGATAATCGGTTTCCTGCGAGAGTTTCAGCGCGGAGCCATCTTTTAACGTGGTTGACAGGTTACTACCTGCATACAAGTTTACATACACACCTTTTTCGGAAGTACTATAAACATAATTGCTCACCTCGGCAATGGTTCGAACTGTGTTCGGCGGACAGCAGTTACAAAGCTTAATATATTCTTCGCGATCCTTCGACCAACGAAGCGTAAACGGAATATCGTGATTTACACACAACGGATTGGTATAGAAAAACTTCTTTCCGTTAAGGCTTATTCCGGCCAGGATGCTGTTGTACAGCGTAGTTTCCATCACATCGGCATATTTGCCTTGTCCGGTAAGCAGGAGCATCCGCCAGTTCCACAGCATATTGCCAATGTTAGCACACGACTCGTTATGGGCAGTTACATTTGGCAGCTGATAATCGCGACCATAGGATTGATGCACTTTTTGAACCACCTTAGGCTCGTACGAAGTGCCATCGGGCGAAGTACCGTCATATAAAGCACCGCAAGCACCGGTGATGTACATTTTATGCTCAGTCACATCGTCCCAAAGCAGGTTTAGTTCGTTCATCAACGAATCTTCGCCTGTTTCGGCATAAATATCGGCCACTCCGGCAAACAGGTAATTAGCACGAACGGCATGTCCCAGCACCTTTTTCTGCTGACGGAAAGGAACCCGGTCCTGATTATCGTCTGTTCCATCTTTTACCAGGCTGCGAATATTGATAAAGCCTTTGGCAAGTTCGAGATAACGCGGATCGCCGGTAGTACGGTACATCTCAATAACACCCATGTAATGCGACGGGCATACGGCATTCTTTGCCAACTCATCCGACGAATGTTTATAAAAATTATAAAGATAATCGGTTGCTTTTTTAGCGATGTCGAGCAAGGTTGTTTTGCCTGTTGCCCGGTAGTGAACACACCCGGCAGTCATCAGATGCCCGAGGTTATAGGTTTCAAAATTGAGCTTATCTTCGAACTCCAACTTCTTCCCGCTCTTGCGTTCCTTAATAATCACCGGGGTATGAATATACCCGTCGGCACGCTGGCACTTACCAATGGTCGTAATAATCTCGTCCATGAGCTGGTCGAGTTTGGGATCTTTAGTCATGGCATAAACGCTGGCAACCCCCTCGAGCCATTTATAAAAATCGCCATCGTGGAACGGAGGGCCGTCGTGCTCTCCATCTTTTAAGCCGGCAGCAATTTCAAAATTACGGTATGAGTGGGCAATATTGGGATCGTTAAAGACTTTCCACATCTGCGGGATCATCGAATCGCGGCAAACCTGAAAACGTTCACCCCAGAATCCTTTGCCCCAAACCACATCCGACATGTTTACTGTTGAAAGTTTTGCATGCGCGCTGTGCGAAGTATTCACCAGACTTTTATCCTGCGCCCTAAGGCTTCCTCCCCAAATTAAAATCCCCGCTAAAATACTGATAAATAATTTATTCATATTCAACTATTCGATAAAGAGGAACCATAAGCTCTAAAACCTATGGTTCCTATATTTGTGATTTACATTTACTTTACTTCAAAAAAATACTCACCCGATCCTGCCTCTACGATAACCCGTCCGTCTTCGGTTTTAAGATATTTTACAGACTTCGACTGGTTAACAGCAAGATTACTTTCCGAAACCGATTCGGCATTAATCGCCGGAAGCATAATGGTAGCCGTTGTATTAACCGGGATAACCACATGATAGGTGACCTTGCTGTCGGTGCGTTTCCATCCCGAAACTACTTTTCCATACATCGATTGTTGGTCGGCGCGGGCAAACGTAAGTTTATCGGTAAGTACCGGTTTAATAATAATATGTTTGTATCCCGGATTTTCGGGATCGATATTCAACCCGGCAACCCGCGAATACAGCCACTGCCCCACTGCCCCGTAGGCATAATGGTTGAAAGAGTTCATTCCAACATCCTGAAAAGTACCATCAGGCTTGATGCAATCCCAACGTTCCCAAATGGTGGTTGCACCTTTAGTTACAGGATAAAGCCACGAAGGATAACGTTTGTTAAAAAGAAGCATATAAGCAATATCCGGATAACCGTTATCGGTTAAAGCCTGGCAGATAAGCGGCGTGCCCAGAAATCCGGTGGTGAGATGTCCGAAATGTTTCACATCATCGCCAAGACGTTTAGCTGCCGTTTCGCGCATATCGTCGGGCATGATGCCAAATGCCAATGCAAGAATATAGGCGGTTTGTGAACCTGAAGTTAACCGTCCGGTAGAGGTCACAAATTCCTTCTTAAAAGCTCCTTTGATCTTAACGCGCAATTGGGCAAGATCGTTGGCTTCTGCAGTTTTTCCGAGGGCTTCGGACATTTTCTGAAGCAGCCCTGAGCTATAGTAAAAATAAGCTGTGGCTATCAGGTCTTTTTCCGTATAAGCTCCGGCATAACCGTAGTCGGGAGCATTGTAATAATAGCTATAGTATTCGGCAAACGACAGCCAGTCGCCAAAGTGAAAGCCGGTATTAAAAAGATAGCCATTACCAGCTTCTTTCCGCATATAATCAACCCAGCTTTTCATGGAGGCATATTGATTTTCGAGAATCTTCTTATCGCCATAAGCCTGGTAAACCGACCAGGGGATAATTACAGCGGCATCAGCCCATCCGGTAGCGCCATATCCATCGCTCCAGCCAGTACCACCACCACCTTCAACAATCATAGGCACAACCCACGGAACGCTTCCGTTCGGACGTTGGTCGGCGGTGAAGTCTTTCATCCATTTGGTAAAAAACGGAGCGGCATTCATGTTATAACAGGCGGTAGGTGAGAAAACCTGCGCATCGCCAGTCCAGCCGAGACGCTCATCGCGCTGCGGGCAGTCGGTAGGAATATCGAGGAAATTGCCCCTCTGCCCCCATTGTATATTTTTTTGCAGACGGTTTACCAATGAATCGGAGCATTCAAAATTTCCGATTGGCTCCATATCGGAGTGAATAACACGCCCGGCAATGTCATTGACAGTGACTTCGCCCGGATAATCCTTCACCTGAATATAACGAAACCCGTGAAAGGTAAAATGAGGTTCAAACGTTTCAACGCCATCGCCTTTAAACGTATAGGAATCTTCACATTTGGCAGTACGAAGATTGTCGGTATAAAAATTCCCGTCTTTATCCAGCACTTCGGCATGACGAAGCGTAATCTTTGTTCCGGCTGCACCTTTCAGCTTAAACTGAACCCAACCAACCATATTCTGACCAAGGTCGAACACTGTTTCGCCTTTCGGTGTGATAAATTTTTTAATGGGCTTAATCGTCTCTGTTACACGAACCGGAGAACCATCAAATGCCGAAATATGTTCTTTGGAAAGATTTTTCTCTGTAACACCATTCCAGCCTGCATCGTTAAAACCGGGTTTATCCCAGCCATCTTTTTCAAGACGGGCATCATAGGTTTCGCCGGCATAGATTTCCGAAAGCAAAATAGCACCGGTTGAAGCCTTCCAGGTTTTATCGCTCATAACCCATTCTTCCGAACCATCGGCATAGGTCACCTTCATTTGAAGCAAAAGACCCAGATTCGATCCATAATGATCACGTTTTCCTTCCCAGCCCATGAGCCCGCGGTACCAACCATCGCCAAGAATAACGCCAAAAGCATTTGCCCCGGTTTTCACCTGGTTGGTAACATCATAGGTCTGATAGAGAAGATGTTTGTTATAGCTCGTCCATCCGGGAGTAAACAACTGGTCGCTAACTTTCTGTCCGTTAAGATTAAGTTGATATAATCCGTGAGCCGTAGCATAAATCACTGCCTTTGCAACTTTACCTTTAAGAGAAAATTCTTTGCGCAGATAAGGACAGGGATTAGAATCTTTTGCTTTTTCGATAAGATTAGGTTCAATCCACCAGGCTTTCCATTCTGCTGGTGAGAGTAACCCCATTTCGAAGAACGCTTTGGAGCTCCATTCGGAAGCATGCCCCTTATTATCCCACACTTTTACCTGCCAGTAAACACGTTGCCCGGACTTTAAAACCAGCCCATTATATTCGAGCTGTATGGACTGGTCGGAAGCTATCTTTCCAGAGTTCCACACCAGTTTCTTGTCCGACTTTAAATCTGCTTCCAACAAAGCTGCACGAACCTGAAAGGCAGTTTGCATCACGCCTTTTTCTTTAGAGACAATTTCCCAACTAAGCCGGGGCTTTGCCACATCGAGGCCTATTGGGTTATTTTTATATTCGACACGAAGATTTTCAACTTTAATCATCTGTGCATTGATATGTTGCGAATACCCCAACGATACGCTTAACAGGGCAAATACTACCCAATACCGGACATTCCAAAACTTAGCTTTCATGTTGTAGAGTTTTATGTTGTAATAGTTTAGTAACTAATGAATTATTCGTCCCAGTCATCGGTACGGAACGAAGAAGCCGGAAGTCCTTCGGTTCCAAACAAATCGCCCACCACAAAATCCTTAAACGCATAGCGTACAGCCACCGGTTTCTTCACCATTGGCGACGACACGGATACAGACTTCCTCCCCAAAACGGCATTAGCAGGATAGAATTTTTTGTCGGCTCCGGCAACTTCAAAATTGGAAAGCTTTTTATCAAACGAAGTTAATCCGTTGGGAATATTCTGGAAAGTCACGGTTGCAACACTGTCCTTTACGGTAAGACTTTCGTACGAAGGACTGGCATAGCCAAATCCTTTAATTCCGTAAGTTTTAGCCAGAGCGAGATAAGCCAGACGTTTTCCGCCCACTTCTTTATTAGCCGGATGAATGTTATTTTCTTCACCTATGTCCAAAAGTACGGCCATTGCAGAGTTAGAAATTTTATCCATAGACTTGCGTTGGGCATCGCGTAGAAAAGCCGAGTTATATTTTCCACCTTTCCGATATGGAGGGAGTTGGGCATAATTATATGGGGCAATCTGAGCATAGTAAAACGGAAAATCGCCTTGTCCCCAAAGTGTTCGCCATTCTTTTACCATGGTCGGGAAAAGCTTTTCGTACTGGTCGGGCCTGTCATAATTCGATTCGCCCTGATACCAGATGCATCCTTTAATACTGTAGCCTATTATAGGATTGAGCATTCCATTAAATAACAAAATCGGGGTACGGTTCGGCTCCTTAACAGAATCACTCTTTTGAAGAATTTTAATTTCCGAAAAATTCTTAAGCATCTCGGAATTCATCCATGCTTCAGCATTAGAACCTCCATAATTACAACTAATTAAACCGACAGGAACATCGAGCAATTCGTTAAGCAAACGACCAAAGTAATAACCGGTAGCGCTGAAGTTCGAAACCGATTCCGGATTTGCTTCCTGCCATTGACCAGAGCAGTCTTCCTGCGGTTCTCTCTTCGAAGCACGGGCAACGGTGAATAAACGCATGTTTTTATTTTTCGATTTCAGAATAACGTCGTTCGAGCCCGAAACCGGCGTACCCTTAAATCCTTTCATAGGCATTTCCATGTTCGACTGGCCGGTGCAAATCCACACCTCTCCTATCATCACATTATTAAGTGTTTTTGCAGTCCCATCACTAATCGTCAGACTATAAGGTCCGCCGGCTTGCGGAGTTGCGACTTTAAGTTTCCATTTGCCCGAAGTTTCGGCTATGGTAACGTATTTCTTATTATTCCAGGAAGTAATGACACTAACTTTTTCACCGGCTTTGGCCCATCCCCAGATGTTCACTTCCGAGAGCTGCTGCAAAACCATGTTATCTGTAAAAAGAGAAGGCAATTTAATCGCTGCCTTTACCGGCATAAAAAACAGTCCTGTAGCCAGAAATATCAATACACAAAACTTCAACCTATTGAATTTCATTTTATTAATTATTTTGAATTATAAATTTAATATTTAAAACTGTAATAATACAACCCAACCTATGTTCAATATTGATAACGTTTACATTTATTAACAATCACCCCCAAATAAGTATTTTATGGCTTAAACTCCTAATATATCCTGCTTTAAAAATAAAGATATTCAAAATAAAAAAGGGTATCAAACTTACCTCCTGTCTAAAATTTTAATACCTTATTATAATAAGAAGCAATTGAACCTTTCTTAAAATGACAGACATAATCTACTTATAAAACTGATTTTATTTAAGATAGATGATAGTCTGCAATTCAATATTTAGAGTCCTCCGATCCCTTAATTTCAAAATGAAAACGTTTTCAAACGTGATAAAAATAACTATTTTTTAACTTATACAACTAAATTCTAGCTATTTTTGAAACTGCTTGAAATAAAAAATATTCAGCTAATATTTTCATTCATTTAATCTGTCCAATGGCATATTATTTGCAAAACAATCGTTTGCACTATTTTAAAATTAATAACTAAACTCTATGAAATTTTACTCATTACTCCTAGCTAGTTCATTGCTACTTACGCATGGAACCAGCTTCGCAGCAAAACCACAGAAAAAAAATGCTTCGTGGCCTGTACAAATGGCCGAATCGCAAATGAAACGCTGCCCCGAACCTCGCATGCTCGAAGGCGGACAGATTACCAAATGGGGTTATACCCAAGGACTGTTTTGCAAATCGCTCATGGAATTGACTAATTATACCGGTAATAAAAAATTCTATAATTATGCCAAAATCTTTGCCGACAGCTTGGTTAACGAAGACGGTTCCATCAAAACCTATAAAGCAAACGAATATAATATCGACCAGGTAAATAGCGGCAAAATTCTTTTTCAGCTTTATCGCGATACCAAACAGGAAAAATATGCAAAGGCAATCCGACTGCTTCGCGACCAGATGCGCACTCATCCACGAACATCAGAAGGCGGTTTCTGGCATAAAAAGACATACCCCAATCAAATGTGGCTCGACGGACTTTACATGGGTTCTCCTTTCCTGGCCCAATATGCCAAAGAATTTAACGAACCAGCCCTCTTTGACGATGTTGTAAACCAATTTGTACTTATCGACAAACATTTATATGACCCCAAAACCGGATTATACTATCATGGTTGGGACGAGAGTCGCCAACAAAAATGGGCCGACAAAACTACTGGGTTATCGCCCAATTTCTGGGGCCGAAGCATTGGCTGGTATGGCATGGCATTGGTGGATGCTCTTGATTTCATTCCGCAAAACCACCCCGGAAGAACGAAAATGATTGAGATTATTAAAAAAGTGGCGTCAGGAGGCGAAAAATATCAGGATGCCAAAACCGGACTTTGGTATCAGGTAGTAGATCAAGGAACTCGTAAAGGCAATTACCTCGAATCTTCCGCATCGAGTATGTTCGTTTATTTTTACTTTAAAGCCGTAAGAATGGGTTTTCTCGATAAGAAATACCTTACCGTTGCGCATAAAGGGTATAATGGTATCTTAAATAACCTGATTAAAAAAAATAACGATGGCACCATTTCGATTACCAATTGCTGTTCGGTTGCCGGATTAGGCGGAACGCCAAGACGAGACGGCAGTTTTGAATATTACATCAGCGAAAAGGTTATAGACAATGACTTGAAAACCGTGGGCCCATTCATTATGGCCGGTATTGAAATGGAAAAACTAACCAAGAAATAAAAAAGTTTAAACATAATAAACGCCGTTGCAGAATTCTACAACGGCGTTTTCATTTATATTAAAACGATTTAAAAATCAGCATATAACAGATATTTCTTTCGGGCTTCTTTAAACTTTTGAAGTTCTGACTGCCACGATGCCTTAATTTCCGCAGCATTTGCACCGGAGATAATTTGTTTTCGCAATTGCCCGGTTCCCGCCAAATTCTCAAAAAATGAATTAAAGAATGTTGCCTTATCTGGAAATTTCTGGTATGCTGAAATTAAATACTCAAGATTTAATCCGGGTGCAGCCACAAGCTCTTCTTCCGAAAGCCCCCGCAAATCAACGCCATTGCAGGTTTCTCCCAAATGTGGAGGACTAACGCTAACCCCCGCAATGCTGCGTGGTTTATATTGGAATGAAGCTTCGGTTAACCGCGGATGCCCAAAAACCTGAAATGGGAAATCAGTTCCGCGCCCAACGTTTATAGCTGTGCCCTCAAACAACGCAAGCGACGGATATAAATATACCGCCTTCATATTCTGAAGATTGGGCGACGGATTAACCGGCAAACGGTACAGTGTTTTGTGGGTATAATTTTCACATTTAATCACGCCAAGGCTGCATTCAGCCCCTTTGGAGAGCCACCCTTCTTTATTAATCATACCCGCCAGTTCCCCTGGAGTCATGCCATAAACAACAGGAATCGGCAATACGCCTACAAACGACTTATATTTAAGGTCGAGCACCGGTCCATCTACATAAAAACCGTTAGGATTGGGACGATCCAGCACCATCAGGAGTTTAAAACTTTCGGCACAGGCATCCATCATATAGGTAAGGGTACTGATATATGTATAAAACCTTACACCTACATCCTGAAGATCGTAGATCACCACATCAATACCAGCCAGGTCTGCGGCTGTTGGTTTCACTTTCTTTCCATATAACGAAACAATAGGAATACCTGTTTTAGCATCTCTCCCGTTTTTGATCAGTTTTCCGGCATCCTCATTTCCTCGGAAACCATGTTCCGGACAAAAAATCTTTTTAATATTTGCGCCAAGACTTACCAACGTATCCACCAAATGGCGGTTTCCCACCATAGATGTATGATTAGCCACCACAGCTATCACTTTATTTTTGATAACAGGCTTGTACATAATTACCCTTTCAGCCCCGGGAATCACTTTATCCGACAGGTTCTGAGCCTTTACCTGAGTTACAATTATCAATAAAAAAATAAACCCTGCAATTTTTAAAACATCTTTCACTACTACTTCTTTTAAATAAAAATGGTAGGCCGAAATTAGTATTTTTGTCGTTATTTAAATCTTATAGCCTTGAATTTAGAACTCTTTATAGCTCGGCGTCTTGTTACCGGCAAAGAAAGCAAAGGATATGTTTCACGGGCCATTGTCCGTTTCACTACTATCGGAATTTCCCTTGGGCTGGCTGTTATGATTATTTCAGTGGCCGTCGTCACCGGTTTTAAAAAAGAAATAAGCAATAAAATTATTGGGTTTGGGGCGCACATCCAGATTGAGAACTACGATAGTAATGCTTCGTTTGAAACCCGGCCAATTTCGTCCAACCAAAAATTCATGCCCGAATTAAGAAGTCTGCCTGGTTTAAAGCACATCCAAACATTCGGCATCAAAGCCGGGATTATTAAGACAGACGAAGAAATTCAGGGCGTTGTTCTAAAAGGAGTTGACAAAAACTATGATTGGACTTTTTTCAAGAAGAACCTGATTGACGGGAATGTATTGACAATTCCGGACTCCGCACCTTCCAACCAGATTCTCATATCAAAAACTACGGCTTCTTCGCTTAAACTCAAAACCGGCGATGACGTTGGTATGTACTTCGTTCAGAACCCACCACGCGTGCGACGTTTTAAAATTGCCGGAATTTACGAAACCGGACTCGAAGAATTTGACAAAATTTATGTGATTGGTGACATCCGGCACGTTCGTAAACTTAATGACTGGGACAGCACTCAAATTTCCGGATTAGAGCTCTCTGTAAACGATTTTTCTCAGATCGACAAGATGAAATGTATGGTTGAAAACATCGTAGGCCTCGACCTTATGCCCGATGGCTCCGCCCTAAAAACGTCAAGTATCAAAGATAAAAACACTCAATTGTTCGATTGGCTGAATTTGGTAAACCTAAATGCCTGGATCATCCTCTTTTTAATGCTTCTTGTAGCTGGGTTTAACATGGTTTCAAGCCTCATGATCCTGATCCTGGAACGCACTAACATGATTGGTCTTTTAACTTCGCTGGGGGCGCAATCGGTAAGTATTCGCCGGATATTTATCTTTCAGTCCGGATTTCTGATATTAAAAGGCCTTCTTTGGGGAAACCTGATTGGTTTAGGGCTTTGTTTTCTTCAATATCATTTCAAAATCATAAAATTAAACCAGTCGCTCTACTTTTTGAGCAGTGTTCCTATAAATTTCAATCTGTTTTACTTTTTACTTTTGAACATAGGAACGCTCATAGCTGTTTTACTGATGCTGATAATCCCATCGATGATTATATCGAGAATCAGTCCCGACAGTACGCTTCGCTATAATTAAAAACACATGAATGAGGCTTTCATAAATTCGTTAAAACACCGTTTAACCCTCCCGCTACCAGGGAAGGATGCGCAATTCCGAATGGCGGCCTCATTCCGTCATTATATCCCACAAAACACTGTTGAAATTAATGCTGGAGTATTACTTCTTTTCTACCCGTATCAAAACGAGTTATATACAATTTTAACCAAACGTCCCGAATATCAAGGAGTTCACAGCGGACAAATAAGTTTTCCGGGAGGCAAATATGAACCTATTGACAACAATGACCTTATCGCCACTGCCTTGCGTGAAGCTCGTGAAGAAATTGGTGTAATTCCTGAACTAATCTATGTATTAGGTAAACTAACACCGCTTTATATTCCGGTAAGCAAAACGGAGGTATTCCCCATTGTTGGATTCACAAAATCTCGTCCTCAATTTATTGCCGATCCTTACGAGGTCGATTCGCTCGTAGAATTTGCAGTGAGCGATCTTTTTAACCCGGCAATTCGTCAGGAAAAGCCCTATACCCATGGTCAATATACCGGCACTGTCCCCTATTTCAATATTCAGGGACACCATGTTTGGGGAGCTACAGCAATGATTATGAATGAATTTTTAGAAATCCTGAACGAATTAAATTACAAGTCTATTCTTTCGTAATTTTCTTGTATTGCCTGTACCTGTCCATAACTTCTTGTACAAAGCTAAAAGTCTCAACACCTTTACAGTAGCCAAATTTCACCAACGGGTCATTATAATTTTCGGGGTCAGACTTACTTAACAAACAGGTATCCACATTATTGAACCACTTTTTAGGATTCTTGCCCATCTTGGGAGCCAATTTTTGCGCATCAAAAATATGCCCTGGCCCAATATTGTAGGAAGCCAAAATAAAATTAATCCGCTCCTTCGGGTCGAATATCAAACGGGCAAATGCTTGGTCTAACGATTTAATGTACTTTACTCCGGCTTTAATTTGCTGCTCGGGCGATGATTTTTTACCTGCTCCAAAATGCTGAAGGGTAGTAGGCATTAACTGCATCAAACCATAAGCTCCTTTTCGGGATTTAACCCCTGGAACAAATCGAGACTCTTGATAAATCAAAGAGGCTAACAGACGCCAATCCCACTTAATCTGAGCACTGTATTTCTTAATAAGATCATCATAAGCTGAAATCGTATTTCCTTTACGGGAATAATAATGAGTTTCTGTCGAAGCCCACTTTTTCTCCGAACTAAAATACTTATCAACTAATGTCAAATAACGAGTAGACTTTTTAAAGCTCACCAGCCACTTGTTTATCTCTGACAACAAAAGAGGCGACGACTTGCGCACCGACCAGACTATCGGCTCCGATTTCTCTACAACCGTATTGAAATCGAGCGACGGATACTGATTTTTTAAAGCTCCGGTCAAAACATTGCTACAAACTGTATAATCAAGCTTCCCTTTTGCAACAAGTTCTGTCAACTTTTCGGGCGAATATTGAGCCATTTCCACCACCTTAATCTGTTCATGTCTGGTATTGGTTACTCCTCTTAATAATCCGGCTTGAGACGACAATAATGGCACATACACGGTTTTCCCGATCAACTCATTAACGCCAGAAACTAATGGCTTCGATGAATTTTCTACAGAAGGATCGCGCTGAACCAACATTAAATCCGTTTGCATCAAGGGCAACGAATTGAGTAACTGCCCATCATTTTTCATCGATACATTCCATGAACTGGCAATTATATCACATTTACCGCTACGCAAAAGTTCAATAGTTTCGGTTGGATTATTACATACAATAACATCAACTTTAAGCCCCAGCGAACTGGCAAAATCCTCAAGCAATTCCAACTGGAACCCAATTGGTTCTCCTTTATATTGAAAATAATCTAATGGATTATTACTCGTAGCAATTACCAGACTTCCGTTGGCTTTAATTTCTTTCAAATCTGTTACAGGCTGATTTTTCGACCATTTATTTAACACCATGTGTGTTAATAGAATAAGTAAAAGTACGGCCGATACAATTGTAACTAACAATTTTTTATTCATACCTTAAATTTTCTGCTTCCCAGCAAATTATTAAACTAATTTACAACATAAAAACAAACAAGCAAGCACTCGTTAAGTTTTAACTAATTATAAATTACTTAATTATATTATCCGTTCTTTTTGACGATTAATCATAAAACGTCCACGAAATCCCATATTTAAGCATACTAGGGTTGAACGGATATTGAGGAACGAAATAACCATAGTTATTGGGGAACCATGAGTTAATTCGCTCATATTTAAGAAAAAACCGAGTTCGTTTTAAATTTATGTTTAAAAACATATCAGCATACGGATAATCCCCAGTCTTTACTTTTTTCTGGGTATAAAACATCCCTGTAGCCGGCATGTAAGCATTTGAATAATAAGAAGTATTATAAAACACTTCCGCTCCCAACTGAAACTTTAAGACTTTAAAATAAGCAAAAGTCAGGTAAGTGGAGTTGAATCCTGAAAAATATGGAATTGAAACAGCATCTTCATCACCTGTCCGCTGAAAGGTAAGTCTAAAATCGCTATGTAAAACTCCCCAATCAATCTGTTTATTCACGGATAAAGAATAAACAGAAAAGCCCTTCGCAGCATTTGGCAATGCACTCTGATCAAAATACACAAAACGGTTCAGATTATCCGATTGACCTTCTATCGATAGTTTTAACTTCCGATGATATAATCCAATTTTAACCGTACTCGACTGCATATTATCAAAGCCCTTACTCCACTCAAAATGATTTGATTTATAATCGTTTAAGAAATAACTGGGTCTGGTTGTCGCCAGTCTTCCGGACAATCGCAATATAAAATTCCTTTTGATTGTTTTTTGAAGATCTCCTGTCAGTTCAATATTTCCAGCCTTATAACCAGTAAAATAATATTCGGCAGATGCACCCCAGCTTATAGTTTTCGAAAAACGGTCGGACAATGTTCCCACAAAAGCATTATTCAAATAATCCTTCTTTTTACCTGCAAAAGAAAAATAATCAATCTGATTTTTTATACCAACTCTCAGTTCTGCAGGCACTTTTAGTAATTGATTGGCATTAAAGGCCAATTGTAACGTATTGTCTAAACTCCGATAATTAGCAATATCGTCAGTATTAGTTGTGCTATAATAAAAATTCTGATAGAAACTACTATCCTTAGAGCTCCCTGTTGTATGAGCAGTACTCAAAGCATCAGTAAACTCACGCTTATAATTATCAAATTTAACCCGATGAATAATTGAGAGTACTTCATTCCATGATGAATTTTTCTTTAAGGAATCCTCCTTAAACGAGCCAGTAAGATAATAACGCTGCATAAAAAATATCGACTGACGTTGAATTGCAGTATTGGCATTCTCAAGGTTTACCGGAATGGTGCTTAGTTGCTCTCCCGATCGATAAATACTATCGCTGGTAATCCCCCCGTTTTCCTGACCTTTATACGAATTAACAGAAGCGCTTCCATAAATACTATAACGCGCACCCTTATAACCTGCAAAAAACGTAAACGAATTAGCTCTTATTTTCTGATTAATTAGCTGTCCGTCGGAATAGCCCAGATTACCAATAAGACCAAGGTTCAAATTCTTATTAACATTTTGAGTGTGAATAAAATTCAACTTCTGTTCTTGACGACTTTTGGGGCCACCTGTAAAATAATTCAGAATGGTATATGGCGATCGAGCTCGGTAATAAACATTTTCTTCGGGTTGATGAAAGTTATATTCGATATTTTCAGAAAATAAAAAATCAGAATGTGTTTTACGATTAGAGTATAACGCCGAAATATAAGGGGCATTAAGATTTCCAAGGTATGGATTCAAACTACGTTCACTAAAGGGCGGTATTAACAACTGATACCTGATTAAGGTAGTGTCAATTACAATTGAATCCAATGAAGTGAAATCAGAATTAAACTGGTGGGCTACAATTTTAGCAGGAGGTATGGTGTCTTTTGCGTTATTACTGCAATAACCCGATTGAATGAATGCTAAAATCGATATAAAGAGAGTTATTATGATCTTCATATCCGGCAAATATAACAAAAAAGCCCCAACAAAATGTTGA
>JAUZOO010000004.1 GCA_030706405.1 Bacteroidota bacterium
ATATTATAAGTAAAATGTCAGCCGCAGGGTTTCAATATTTCTTGAATCGATTTCTTCAGTCAGATCTGTACAGAAATATCAGAGTATATATTATTTAAAATATTTGTTGGGGTTTTGGCGAGTTGAATTTTTTTGAATCGATTTCTTCAAACAGCTCAATATGGAAAGTACAAGTGGATGATATTATAAGTAAAATGTCAGCCGCGGGGTTTCAATATTTCTTGAATCGATTTCTTCAGTCAGATCTGTACAGAAATATTAAGAGTACATATTCTTTAAAGTATTTGTTGGGGGTTGGCGAGTTGAAAATTCCTGAATCGATTTCTTTTCAAACAGCTCAATATGGAAAGTACAAGAGTTTATTATTATAAGCAAAATATCGGCCGTAGGGTTTGAAATTTTCTGAATCGATTTCTTCAGCCAGATTAATACAGAAATATTAAGAGTACATATTCTTTAAAGTATTTGTTAGGGGTTGGGAAGTTGTAAATTCCTGAATTGATTTCTTCAGCCAGATCAATATTGAAACTCAGAATATGTTTTCAGGGAAGAGTTGAGGCTCTATCTGGTGGACATAGACTATTACACCTAAATATATAGCATAGAAACCAACTAAATTTTAGTAAATGCCTTCAAAGTTATTAATATCTTCAAGTCTAAATATTCAAAAGATAGTGTGATATGAAATTAGAAAGGTTAAGTTGTATGCAAATTGTATGTACAGTCATAAAAAAAGCACCTATAAATTTCTTTATAAGTGCTTTACTTTTTGTAGCGCGGCCCAGGATTGAACTGGGGACCTCATGATTATGAATCATGCGCTCTAACCAGCTGAGCTACCGCGCCGTCCTTAAATTTTGTGGGTGCAAATATAGACACTTTATCTTCTTCTGCAAACATTATTTTACAAAAAAACATTGAAAATTTTATAAAAAATTATTAATCAAAGCACTGAAGGTTGTAAGAACGTCGATTTTTGTTATATTGCAACTATTCTTAATAACGTTTTTCAATACATGAAAGTAAAATACAGCCTTGAATACCCGATGAACTGTTCGCCGATACTGCTCTTTCCCCGTTTGAGCACTCCCGGAGGCCTTGCCGAATGGTTTGCCGAAAATGTTAATCTGGAAGGTAAATATTTCGTTTTTTATTGGGACGACACTTCTCAAAAAGCCGAAATCCTTTTTAAACGCGAAAACTATTACATCCGGTACCGTTGGGTTGACGACTGCGACGAAAACACATATTTCGAATTCAGAATTGTTACCGATGAGCTAACCGGCGACATTTCCCTTATCATTACCGATTTTGCTGAAGAAGACGAAAAGGAAGAAGCTATAGACCTTTGGAATTCGCAAGTGTCGGGGCTAAAACATTGCGTTGGTGTTTAAAATAATCTTACCTTTGCGGTCGTTTCCCGAATAGTATATCTCAAAAATCAAAATTGTGAAACGATTACACAAATTCATCATAACCTCATTTCTGGGGCCCTTTTTACTCACCTTCTTTATTGTCGTTTTTATACTGTTGATGCAGTTTCTGTGGAAATACATCGAGGATCTTGCCGGCAAGGGGCTTCCTTTAAATGTACTGGCAGAACTCATGTTTTATGTAGCAGCCAGCCTGTTGCCCATGGCCCTGCCTCTGGCCATCCTGCTAGCGTCGTTAATGACCATGGGGAACCTTGGCGAAAACTACGAGCTCACGGCAATGAAGGCCTCAGGTATCTCGCTTCAACGGATTGTTGCGCCGCTCATCATCTTTAATATATTTTTATCGTCGTTCGCTTTTTTATTTTCAAACTATGCGCTTCCTTACACTAATTTGAAAATGATGTCGTTGCTTTGGGACATAACCAACCAAAAACCGGAATTACAAATAAAAGAAGGTGTTTTTTACAATGGCATTACCGGAATTAGCATGCGGGTCGGGAGTAAAGATTACAAGACAAACCTGCTTCACGACATCAAGATATACGACCATACCCAAAACAATGGCAACACAGCGGTAACTGTAGCCGACTCGGGCCGCATAAAGATTACCACCGACAAAAGATATCTCGTATTAACCCTTTACAACGGGTATAATTACCGCGAAGCTACCGGGAATAACAACCTGCAAAACAGGCCAGGCACATCAAACCAGCCTTTTCAGCGCGACAAATTCGAAAAACAGGTAGTACATCACAGTCTTTTAGGATTCGGGCTAAATCGCACCGACGAAAGTCTGTTTAAAGACCATTACCGGATGAAGAGCCTCCGGCAACTAAATCTCGGAAGTGATTCCCTGCAAAAGGAACTCAACCAACGGACAAACATACTTTACAATTCGTTAATCACGTCCCAGCTTTTCCGTAGCAAACCTTACAGAGCTGAGGTGCCTCATAAAGCTGACACTACAAAAAACGATTCGATAAAGCCTAAATATGTTGCATTTTATACGGCCTATGACAGTTTAAACTTTAACGACCGTGGCACCATTGTATCCCAGGCATTAACACAAGCCCGCGACACGAAGGCCTTCATCACGTCGTCATTCACAAATACCGACGACACCGACCGGAAAATACGGAAATACAACATCGAATGGTGGCGTAAATTCACATTATCTGCCGCCTGCCTTATTTTCTTTTTTATCGGAGCCCCATTGGGAGCGATTATCCGTAAAGGTGGACTTGGGATGCCGGTAGTAATTTCGGTACTGTTTTTTGTACTGTATTATATTGTATCCCTTAGTGGTGAGAAATTTGCCCGCGAAGGGGTAATGCCGCCTCATACCGGAATGTGGATTTCGTCGCTGATTTTATTGCCTATCGGAATTTTGCTTACCCGCAAAGCTACCCGCGACTCTTCGATGTTCAATATCGATACTTATCTGAATTACTTCAAAAAATTAGGGAATCTTTTTACCTCAAAAAACAAACAAGGGCTACCTAAACTGTAACAATGAAGATACTCCAGCTTTGCACCAAAGTCCCCTTTCCTCCGAAAGACGGCGGGGCTGCCGGAGTTTACATATTTTCAAAATCTTTTGCACAGCTCGGCCATTCGGTCAGCATCCTTGCGGTTAACCCTAAAAAACATTTCATTTCACAGGAAGCACTGGCAAGTCTTCCTCCCAATATCCATGTTTCCGCGGTAAATATAAATACCCGTCCGCAATGGGCTGGCGCACTCAAAAACCTCATTGGCTCCCGGTTGCCGTACCAGGTTGAACGTTTTATCGACCGGGAATTTACGCGTCAACTTATTGACATTTTAACCAATACCCGGCCAGACGTTATCCAACTGGAAGGAACGTACCTTTGCCCGTACCTGCCTGTCATCCGAAAGCATTCCCAGGCTCCGGTTGTTCTTCGCGCCCATAACATTGAATTTACTCTTTGGCAAAACATTGCCGACAATACAAAAAACCTTCTGAAACATTGGTATTTAAACCTGCAAGCCCAACGATTAAGAGATTATGAGTTAGCTCAATTTTCGTTAGTCGATGGCATTACCACGGTAACCGACAACGACCTGTCGACCATCAAAAGACACAAGCCTGGAGTCAGGGCAATTACAATTCCCTTTGGAGTTGAGCCGGGTACAACATCTCCCACCAATAAAATAAATACTAAAGCCATATTCTTTCTGGGAGCACTCGACTGGATGCCTAATCAGGAAGCCATCGAATGGTTTGTGCACAATGCCTGGCCACTTATTCACGCAGAATTGCCGGAACTTAAATTTCATATTGCTGGGAGAAATGCGCCTGAGCGACTATCCGTTTTTCTCCAAAATACCGAGGGCATCGTATTTCACGGCGAGGTTCCCGATGCCGGGGCGTTTATAAACCAGTTCGACATCATGGTTTGTCCACTGTTTTCGGGCAGCGGCATCCGGGTGAAGATTATCGAGGCCATGCAACATGGCAAAGTGGTGATTGCCTCTGCCAAAGCTACAGCAGGCATTCCGGCCGTTAACGGGAAACACCTGCTATTGGCCGAAACGCCCCACGCGTTTTCCGAACAAATTGGCCAGCTATTATCCGATCCAGGAAAAGCGCAACAAATATCCATCAATGCTTCAGCGTTAGTCACTGAAAATTTTAATATTTTAGCCCTCACTTCGAAGCTTATCGAATTTTACAACCAAATTCATAATGACTGACCTCTTGTTTTTCTGGCTTCCGGCAATCCTTTTACTGCACTCGTACATTGCATTCCCCGCAGTACTGGCTATTCTGGCCCGCAGAAAACGCGACAATACCATCTTTTACAACCAAACCGACGAACTCCCAACGGTATCGGTAGTAATTTCGGTTTACAACGAAGAAAAATCCATCGTAAAACGCATCCATAACATTTATGCCTCGTGCTATCCAGTCGAAAAACTTGAAGTATGGGTCGGCTCCGACGGCTCCACCGACCGCACTAACCAACTTTTGAAACTGCTGCAAAAAAGATACCCTTCGCTGTTTTGCATTTTCTCCGGGCAACGGCAAGGCAAAAGTCAGATGTTAAACCGGCTGGCTGCAAAAACTAAAAACGAGATACTGATATTTTCCGATGCTAAAGTACTTTTCTCCCCACAAGCTATATTTCAGCTCACCAAGCACTTCCGCAACGGATCTATCGGAATGGTTGGCGGAAACATTGTGAGCCACGAAACTCGTCAGGACGGAATATCGATACAGGAAAACCGCTTCATGTCACGCGAAATCAGCATCAAACACAACGAAGGCAAACTTTGGGGAACGGTGATGGGGGCTTACGGGGCATGTTACGCTATCCGTAGAAATCTGTATTCCAACATCCCTGATGGTTTTTCGGTGGACGACTTTTATGTTACGCTGCGCACCGAAGAGCAGGGGTATAAAGTGATTATGGAGGTTAATGCCCTTTGTTACGAACCGGTTCCAAACCTCATGAACGAGGAATTTCGCCGGAAAGTGCGCATCTCGGTCGGGAATTTTCAAAACATCGTTGCGTTCAGTCATCTCCTGAAAAAAATAAACCCGTTAAGCTTTTGCTTGTTTTCGCATAAACTACTCCGCTGGTCGGGGCCATTTCTACTAATCATTCTATTTATTTACAATCTCTTAATCATATCACAAACCCCGTTTTTCACATTCACATTTACATTCCAGGCATTGCTGATGTACATTCCGGCACTCGATTTTTTTCTGCAAAAAATTCGTATTCATATTATACCTTTGCGCTTCGTTACACATTTTTACTCCATGAACCTGGCATTATTGATTGGGTTTATAAAATATACGAAAGGAATTAAAACAAATGTCTGGGAACCAACCATTAGAGAGTATTAAACTTAACTCCATTGAAGAAGCCATCGAAGACATCCGCAATGGCAAACTTTTAATTGTAGTGGATGATGAAGACCGTGAAAACGAAGGCGACTTTATTTGCGCAGCCGAAACCATCACCCCTGAGATTATTAATTTTATGGCCCGCTACGGACGCGGACTAATCTGTGCCCCAATACCCGAGCGTCGTTGCGAAGAGCTGGACCTTAACTTAATGGTTAGCAACAACACCTCGCTTCACGAAACTCCTTTTACCGTTTCTGTCGATTTAATCGGACACGGTTGTACTACCGGTATCTCAGTTGCCGACCGCGCCAAAACCATCAAAGCACTGGTTGACCCCGAAACCAAGCCCGCCGATTTAGGTCGTCCGGGACATATTTTCCCCCTGAAAGCCCGCGAAAAAGGCGTGCTGCAACGTGCAGGCCATACCGAAGCCGTAACCGACCTTACCCGTATGGCCGGACTTACTCCCGGCGGTGTGTTGGTTGAGATTATGAACGAAGACGGAACCATGGCCCGCCTGCCTCAGCTGATGGAAATATCCAAAGAATTCGACATCAAAATAATATCCATTGAAGCGCTGATTAAATACCGCCTCGAACGCGAATCGCTCATCAAACGGGGCGACGAAGTTAAGATGCCTACCAAATATGGCGATTTCAGGGCTATTCCATTCGTTCAGCTTTCAAATAACAGAGAGCACATTGCTATCTTTAAAGGCGAATGGACTCCCAACGAACCTGTCCTGGTGCGTATGCACTCTTCGTGTATGACCGGCGACATCTTCGGCTCGTACCGCTGCGACTGCGGGGCTCAGCTCCACCAGGCACTTCGTATGATTGAAAAAGAAGGCAAAGGCGTTGTCGTTTACCTGCAACAGGAAGGCCGCGGAATAGGCCTTTTCCATAAGATGCAGGCCTATAAACTTCAGGAAGAAGGTCGCGACACCGTGGAAGCCAACGTTGAACTCGGCTTTAAACCCGACGAACGCGACTATGGTGTTGGTGCCAGCATTCTCCGCGATCTGGGCATCGGTAAAATGCGCCTGATGACCAACAACCCTGTAAAACGTGCCGCTCTGGAAGGTTACGGACTGCAAATTGTCGAAAATATCCCGCTTGAAATAGAGCCCAACGAATACAACGAATTTTACCTGATGACCAAAAAAACCAAGATGGGCCACTCGCTCGAAAAGGTTAAAAAAGCAGGAAAAAACAAAGAGTAAAACAAACTCGTAAAAGCTTAAAGGAAGAGGCTGTCTCAAAAGCCAGTTAATGCGGATGGATTTGTAATCCATCCGAGCGCATAGTTTTGAATATTAAAATTTAGCGCTGAGCGAAATATGTAATTCCGCTCGATTTTATGACTTTTAAGACAACCTCCTCTCTTTATAAAAGTCCAAGACTTGTTTGCACTAATAAAAAACAGAGATTTAACTTTTCATCTCACTATTTTCAGGGAGAATTTAATCGGAGTTAATCCCTCGGAAGAGGCATCGGACGCAGGCCGAGCCACGAAACAATAATTTTGCAACGAAGTGCCGTATAGAGTTCAGCGTCCTTGATTCTTTTGTTACTTTTCTCATTCAGGGAGAAAAGTAAATAATCCAATAAATTACCTTTAATATGCCCATAAATCCAACCGATTTTCGCATTATTTTCATGGGAACCCCGGAGTTTGCCGTGGGATCGTTAAAAGCACTGCTCGATGCCGGGTTCAACGTTGTAGCCGTAGTTACGGCACCCGACAAACCTGCCGGACGCGGACAAAAACTCCAGGAACCGGATGTAAAACGCTTTGCCAAAGATCTCGGAATCCCCATCCTTCAGCCCGAAAAGCTAAAAGACCCTGAATTTATTGAGCAACTGCAGTCATTCAAAGCCGACTTACAGGTTGTGGTAGCATTCCGTATGCTGCCCGAAATTGTCTGGAGCATGCCCCGCTTGGGCACCATCAACCTGCACGGCTCGTTGCTGCCGCAGTATCGTGGTGCTGCCCCCATCAACTGGGCCATCATCAACGGCGATAAGATCACCGGCACCACCACATTCTTCATCGAAAAAGAAATTGATACCGGAAAAATCATCTTTAAAAACGAAGTTGAGATTACCGATACCGACAATGCCGGAACCTTGCACGACAAGCTGATGAATTCCGGAGCTCAACTTCTGGTAAAAACCGTAAAAGCTATCGAGGCTGGCGAATATCCGCAGGTTGATCAGTCGTTCGAAACTGCTTTACGACCCGCACCTAAAATCTTTAAAGAAACCTGCAAAATAAAGTGGAACGACGGTATCGACACGGTTTACAACTTCATCCGCGGGCTAAGCCCCTACCCCGCCGCATGGACAACTTTGGTTAACAAAGAAACCGGCGAATCACTCAATGCCAAGATTTTTGCCACCGAAAAGGAATATGTACCCCATTCGTTTGAGCCCGGCACCCTGGTAACAGACGAAAAAAAACACCTGAAAGCCTCGTTGAATGGAGGTTATCTTCACATTAAAACCATTCAGGTTGAAGGTAAAAAACGCCTCGAAATCGACGAATTTCTAAGAGGCTTCAAAAACATTAACGGATATAAGTTGGTGTAACGCATCAATTCACATCCGAAATTACAGTCAAAAAATAACGATTTATTCCCAAGTCCCCATCGGGGGACCGAGGGACTTCCTAATCCAGACATCATGAAATCACTCCTTTTCTTTATCGCATTATCGATCTGCATCTTATCAAACGCCCAGACCAAGGACACCATTTTCAACCAAACCGACAAGACCGGGCATAAACAAGGTTTCTGGAAAGCGCGCTATCCCAACGGCATCATAAAATACACCGCATTCTTTAAAGACGATAAGCCGGTGGGCATGATGAAACGATACTCCGAAAACGGCAAATTGAAGGCCGATATGCTTTTCGATGCAACAGGTACCAAAGCAAAGGTAAAAATGTACTACTACCAAAACGGAGAACTGGCTGCCTGTGGCAATTTTATAAACACTCGGAAAGATAGCATCTGGAACTATTATAGCTTTTATTCGAAAAAACTTGCAAAGCAGGAAACCTATACAAACGGAAACCTTAACGGCATAGCCAAAAGCTATTTCCAGAATGGCAAGATTGCCGAAGAACGGGGATGGAAAAACGGCGTATCCGACGGTATCTGGAAACAATATTTCGAAAACGGCGTACTAAAAATGTCGTCTGCATTCAGCAATGGCAAACGCACCGGGGCATTCCTGCTCAACTATCCCGACAACAAACCGGAATGGATTGGCGCCTACCTCAATGACAAGCCTGAAGGCAAATGGAAGCATTTTGACACTTTAGGACAGAACGATACCAACATCGAGTACAAAAATGGCGAAGCACTTAACGCAGCCGAACTTGATGCAAAAGAAAAGGAATCCATGGACAAAATAAGCAAGATGCGCGGCCGCATCCCGGAGCCCGACGAAAACTCGATGGTGCCGGGCATGCAATAAATCCCAATAACCCAATCCGTTTATTGTTATCTGGATAAACGCATTTAAAATTTCACAATAAAGTCGGGATGAAATATAGGGCCGACCTTGGCTGATGAGCCAAAAAACTACGGATCAAAGGCTGTTAAAAATCGCCTTTGTTTGAGTGGCCGAGGTACGAGGACACGAGTTTAGGGGATTTCAGCCTTTGATCCGTAGTTTTTTGAGAAGAACAGCCGAAGTCTTGATTTCTTTTTTTCTTTTTCTTGATCAAGAAAAAGAAAAATGCGTTTGTGATAAAAAGTCTAAATGCGTTTGCCCTGTTATTATTGTTATTCGCAAACTTGTATCATTCACTCCGGGAATGTATATTGTAGCGCTTTTCATTGTAACCGGAACTGGTAAACAGAAATCCGACCTAAGTCGATGATTTAATATTGAAATGTCCTTTTATGACACTCAAATTAAATTTGCTGATAATTAGAAAAGCGAGTTTCGAAAATCGGGCATACAATCGTGAAAACAATTTCGCTCCGGAGTTCCGTATAGCATCCGATTTTCTTGATTCTTTGTTTCTTTCTCATTAAGGAGAAAGAAAACTACTAATAGTCTTTTGCATTATGGACAACAAACCGCAAAGCATATCGCTTTTTGAGCTGAACAACCGCGTAAAGAGCGGCATCCGCGACCTCTTTCCCGATGCCTACTGGATCGTGGGCGAAATCAGCGAGATGAACATTAACCAAAGCGGTCACTGTTACCTCGAACTCATCGAAAAAAAACCGGAATCGGAACAGATCATAGCCCGGGCCAAAGGGACCATCTGGGCCTTCACCTTCAGGATGCTGCGTCCTTATTTCGAATCCGTTACCGGACAACGTTTTTCGACAGGTTTAAAGGTCATGCTCCAGGTTAACATAGAATTTCACGAGCTTTACGGATATAGTCTGAATATCAAAGATATAGAACCAAATTACACCATTGGCGACCTATCGCGCAAGCGGCAGGAAATTATAAAACAGTTACAGGACGAAGGCGTTTTTCATCTCAACCAGGAACTTGATTTCCCGACAGTTCCACAGCGTATTGCAGTCATCTCGTCCGAAACTGCTGCCGGTTATGGCGATTTTGTAAACCAGCTTAACAATAACCGTTACGGATATGCTTTCAAAATCAAGCTTTTTCAGGCATACATGCAGGGCGGTGAAGCCGAACAATCCATTATTTCTGCACTCGACCGGATCTTTGAAGGCAATGAAATCTTCGATGTGGTGGTTATCATCCGCGGAGGTGGCGCCCAGGCCGATCTGAACTGTTTTAACTCGTATTGGCTGTGCTACAATATTACCCAGTTTCCAACGCCCATCATCACCGGCATAGGACACGAGCGCGACGAAACCATCGCCGACCTTGTTGCCCACACTTCATTAAAGACCCCAACCGCCGTGGCCGAGTACATCATCAATCACACGCTTGAATTCGACACTTACCTCGACGAGCTAAACAGCCGAACCATCACCGTTGCCACTGAGCAGCTACGCACATGGAAAGATGAAACCAACCGTTATTCACGTTCGGTAACCTCGCTGGTTAAACTAAGAATGAATACCGAACAACAACGGATTAATTCCTTCGGCACCTCAAGCCGTCAGGCACTACGCAGGTACCTCCTAAAAAACTCACAACGTCTGGACGCCGTTAGCAACCGGGTAAAGGCAAACCTCTCCCACTTCTTCAACCACGGAAGGCAAAACCTTGCCCTTACGCAAAAAAATATTACGTTGTTGGTTAAAAGCTCGTTAAAAGATGAACACAAGCGTCTCGAACGTTTTGAAACCTCCAATCATCTGCTCGACCCGTCGCACATCCTGAAAAGGGGTTACTCGCTAACATTTCGGAACGGAACTTTAATAAAATCGGCAGCCACCCTCACTCCGGGTGATGTCATCGAAACCAAATGGAACGACGGCTCTGCCACAAGTATTGTCAATCAAACCAACCCCACAAAAGCTTCCAATGACTAAAAAGTTTTTTTTAATTAGCCTTTTACTGACCATAATCCGCTTTGGATACAGTGAAGGCCTGTCCCGGCAAACCGATAGCCTGATTCATTGCCTGGAAAAATTAAAACCCGAACAAAAACCTGCAATCCTGAACCAGATTGCCCAGAGCTTTCTCCCGGCAAACCCGCAGAAATGCCTCGATTTTGCCGAAAAAGCAGCAGACCTGTCCAAAAAATCAAAAAACGCTCAACAACTAGCCTTAGCCTGCAAAAATACCGGAGCTGCCTATTACAACCTTTATCAGTTCGACGACGCATTGAAAGCGTACAATCAATCGATTGAACAATTTAACAAAATAAACAAGCAGCAACAGGTAGCCTCGGTATACATCAACATTGGCCTGGTTTACCGCGAAAAAAACAGTTATACCGAAGCCGGACAGTTCTTCATTAAAGCATTTAATATCAGCAAGACCATAAACGACCAGCCGGGACAGGCCAATGCCCTGAACATGGCCGGAAGCCTTGCGCTCAAACAAAACAAACTCGACGCTGCTCTTAAAAATTACACCGAAGCACTGGCTATCCGCCAAATCCTGAAAAAACCGGCTGACATAGCCTCTTCGTACAGTAACGTGGCCTTGGTTTATAAAGAACTGAACCAATTCGACAAAGCCCTCGAATTCAACCAGAAAGCCCTAGACTTGCGTACCTGCCTCAAAATTCCCGGACCTATTGCCAACACACTCAACGACATTGGCAATGTTTACTGGCAAAAACGCGAATGGGACAAGGCGCTCGAACACTATTTCCGGTCTATTAAAATACGTTACGAAACCGGCGACAAAGCCGAAGTTGCCAACTCGTACCAGAACATCGGGAACCTTTTCGCCCGGATGGGAAACCTCAACAAAGCCCGCGAGTACTTCCTTCTGGCCTTTAACATTTATACCGAAACCGGCGACATGCGCAAACTTGCCGGAATCCTTACCCTGCTGGGCAATACCGAAAGTTCTTCAAAAAAATACACCGAAGCGCTGGACTATTACAACAAAGCCCTCGAATTCCGCCGGAAAATCGGGGAGAAAAAAGATATTGCAGCATCGTACAATAACCTCGGAAATATCTATACCGAGTTAAACCAGACAACTCAGGCGCTGAAATATTTTAACGAAGCGCTGACAATCCGCCAGAAAATTAACGACTTGAGTGGCGAAATTACCACCCTTAACGACCTCGGTAACCTGTACGAAAAAAACGGCAACAACGTAAAAGCACAGGCAAGTTTCGAAAGTGCCATGAAACTGGCCCGACAAACCTCCAACCTGTATTATACAGGTCTTTGTGCCCGCAAATTGGCCGTAGTCATGCTTCGGCAAAGCAACCTGCCTCGTGCCCTCGAATTACTTGACATCGCTCACGACGCATCGCAAAAGCTCAACAACGCCGAGTTGCACAAGAACATACACCTGGCACTGTACGATTACTATAACCGCAAAAAAGAATTTGAGAAAGCGCTCGACAACTACCTTCAATACAATATTATCGACGACAGTATCCAAACAACCCAAAACAACCTGAAGTTACTGGGTATTCAGCAAAACCTCGAACTGGAAAAGAAAAGCAACGACCTTAAGCAAATTGAATCCGAAATTAAGCTGCTGCGTCAGGAAAAAACCATGCAGGCCATACTCGTTGGCAAACAACGCTACATGCTTATCTCACTGGGAATCCTCTGCCTTTTTGCCATCATCATTGCCGGATTAATCTACAACCGTAATCTGGCCCGCAAAAAACACAACCTTGAGCTTCAGCAACAAAACGCCATCATCGAAGAAGCCAACACGCGCCTGAAGCAGAGCGAAGCCGAGCTAACCTCTCTCAATGCCACCAAGGACAAGTATTTCAGCATCATTGCCCACGACATTCGAAATCCGCTCAGCTCGTTGTTAAACCTCTCGCAAATCATCACCGAAAAATTCGAATCCCTTAACCCATCAGACATTCAAAGTTTCACCCGGATGATTCACGACTCTGCATCCAACCTCAACAACCTGCTCGAAAACCTTCTCAACTGGGCCCGCGCCAACACCAACCGGCTTCAATTCTCGCCCCAAACGCTAAAACTCTATCCGGTAGCCAACAGCATTTGTCTGTTAAACAAACTGACTTCGGCCGGTAAAGACATCAAAATATCCAATGAAGTTTCAACGGAAATAGGAGTATTTGCCGACCAGCACATGCTCACCCTTGTCCTCAGAAACCTGGTGTCTAATGCCCTGAAATTTACGCCCGAAGGCGGCACCATCACGCTAAGTGCAAAAGAATACCTGCATACGGTCGAAATATCCGTTACCGATACAGGAGTTGGGATCGCCAGCGAAAACATCGAAAAGCTCTTCCGTCTCGACACACATTTTACTACCCGCGGAACAGGCAATGAACAAGGTACCGGTCTCGGCCTGATTCTTGTAAAGGAATTCGTCGAAAAAAACAACGGTAAAATATGGGTAACGAGCGAACCAAATAAAGGAAGTACCTTTACCTTTACATTACCAAAACACGAATTTTAAACTAGTTTAACGATTAAATTATGCTCATGAAAAGAACATTCATTAACACTGCGATGCTCCTGCTACTGGCAGTATTCACCTTCAACGCGCAGGTTTCGGCACAAACTCCGGCCTGGACCAAAACGAAAGCCACTCAATGGGTTAAAGCCGGAAAATGGCGTAACGGATTCAAGCTTAAAGTAAGTCCGGGTGCCGATGTTGTCGAGTTTGCAACCCAATACCATAAAAATCAGGCTACCTGGGATAAAGTTTTTGACTTCCTGAAAACCCACGACCTGCAAACCATTGCCCTGGGCAAATATCCTATCGACGACAATGCATTTGTTAACGTTACCAACAACGTTGACCGTCCTTTGGAAAACACAACCTGGGAAGCTCACCGCAAATACATCGATCTTCAATACATTGCCCGCGGAAAAGAAAAGATGGGTATGGCCCCGCTGGCCAAAACAAAAATTGTTAAAGAATATAACGAAACCAAAGACGTATGTGTTCCTGAAGCTACCGAAGCCATCGCTAAATATTATGTAGCAGAGCCCAGCACATTTCTTCTTTTCTTCCCCAAAGACGCCCATCGCCCCAACATTAAAGTCGACAGCGATACCGTCCGTAAAGTAGTGGTAAAAATTAAAGCACTTTAATACCTATCCCCCTCGTAGAGTAATCCCCTCCTTTGGAAGGAGGGGCCGGGGGAGGTTTCAATCACACAATCTTTCTATAAAGAAATAAATCAACCAATTATGGCTAAAAAAGAACAGACTTATAAAGATGCCGTTGCTGAGATTGAAGAAATTCTCGAAAAACTCGAAAACGAAGAACTCGATGTGGACGAACTCGCCATCAAGGTAAAACGGGTATCGGCCTTACTCCGGTTCTGCAAAGACAAGCTCTCCGGCACCGAAAAAGAAATCCAGAAGATTATTGAAGACATGGATAAATAACTGTTAAACCGAACGCAAAGCGCAAGCCGCAAAAAATTTAACCATCTTTTCAATCCTGGCATCTTTGCGCCTTCGTATTTAATTAATCTTGGTTTATAAAATCCAAGCATTAGCCAATTGGGGCAATTCTCTTAATCAAAGGAACCAAAGGCTGAAACCAGCAATACCGATCTGACGGGATGCTGTTTGAGTGAAGCCGACGCAGGAGGCGAAATAAGTTCATCCCGTTAAAGCCTTTTTGGGTTACTTTTTGTGGCTACAAAAAGTAACAAAATGATCATCCCTTCCTTTTACTCCAATCGATTCTTATCATAACTCGCCGCCGAAATCTCCCAGTAATACACTACCGACAGCAGACAAGCCACAGCGCTAAAACCAAAAGCAGCCGAAAGATTCGCCATTGCCGAAATCTTTCCGGCCAGTAACATTCCGATCCCAACACCCAGGTCAAATGCAGTATAAAACGTAGAATTAGCCGTTCCTCGCTGATAATGTGGCGCCATATTCACAAACACGGTCTGAAAAGCTGGAAATGCTATGCCATACCCGGTACCCACCACCAATGCCGACAGATAATACACCACCGGAATCTTCCAGATCGAAAACACCGCAAAACCTGCTGCAAGCAATATAATCCCGATCATCGATGCCCGGTTAACCTTGCCACTGTCTATCAGTTTTCCGCTAATCACCCGCGATCCGCCAATACCGACAGCCAGCAACACATAGAACAATCCCGGGTTGGTTGCATGCGTTTCTTTGCCGTACATCGCAGCAAACGACAGCACCATACCGTACGAAATCGTTATCATCAGCAGGTTAATGCCAACCGGAATCCCTTTTACCATCAAAAAACGATCGAACGATAGCGGAGCATGGTGCACTTTGGGTCTTGGCCGGTCTTTGATAAATGCAGCCAGTATCAACCCTACAGAACCCGAGATAATAGCCGTATAAAAAATCAGGATAAAACTGTAATGCTCAAACAAAAAGATGCCTGCTACCGGACCAATTGCCATCGAAATATTAAGCGCCAGTCCGTAAAAACCGATCCCTCGTCCACGTTTCTCCGCAGGCATTACATCGATGGCTAACGTATTACCCGCCGTGGTAATCACTCCCCAGGTTAGCCCGTGTAAAAATCGCAATATGGCCAGAAACAATATCGATCCTGCTGCCAGGTAACCAAAATAAAAAGCCACAAAAAACAAAAACGACAACAGGTAAACCTGCTTACGCGAAAAGCTATCCACAAGATATCCCGAAAATGGACGTATTAACAGGGCTGCAATCACATAACACGAAACCACAATCCCGACAAGCGACTTACCCGCATGAAACTGATCTACCAGGTAAAATGGCAAGGTTGGCATCAGCAGGTAAAACGAAAAACCCATCAAAAAATTAGCCACACAGGCAAACACAAAATCAGAAGACCACAGAACGGCCTTACTCCCTTCAACTCTTTCCATAAAATCTCAAAACCGCAAAGGTACCAAAAAAGAAGAAAGGATTCTCCTCATTTCAAGGGGAGACACAAAGGGGTTATTATTAGACATATTCACGAACATTTCAACGGGTAATAACCACTCAACCAATACCAAACACCGACCTCCGTTTTAAGGAAACCGTTTTAATTACGCAAACGAATTCTGTGGCTGTATATACCATAGGTTAAGCCCAAAATACCATTGATTACTCATTATCGTTTCTTTTGGTTCCGTTTTTTGATCAAGCAAGAAAAGAATAAAATCAGATATTTTGATATTCCGTCTTGACACAAAAGAACCAAAACTTCTCTCACGAACGTAGATGAATATTCATGAACACTGAACACTATACAGTGCTTCGTAGTATCTGTCTTGCGTCGTAGCTCGAACAGCGTCCGGCATTACTGCCCAGATTTAACCTTCAACAAAGTAATCACTATTAATAAGTCTTTAAATCTGAACATTAAATAAAAGCGCTGAACAAATGGCGTACAATAGAAGCCCCATGCTATCCTCCAAAGCAACGTTTAGCGTCATTTGTTCTTGATTTTTTGGTTCTTTTGTATCAAGACAAAAGAACATGTACAGTGTTATTCGTAAAATCAACTTCTCTCACGAACGTAGGTGAATATTCATGAACGTTGAACACTATACGGTGCTTCGAAGCTTATGTCTTGCTTCGTGGCTCGAACAGCCTCCAACGCTACTGCCCAAGTTTTACCTTCAACAAAGTAATCACTATTAATAAGTCTTTAAATCTGAATATTAAATAAAAGCGCCGAACAAATGGCGTACTAAGATAAATTTAAAACCTTATTAAACAACTTGACTACAATTAATTATACCAGTTAAACCAAGATTACAATAAAGGCTAAAAGGTTCGACTGAGGTCCTGCCTAACAAGAAAATAAAATAAGAGCGCTGAACAAATGGCGTACAAGAGAAGCTCCATGCCAGCCTTCTAAGCAACGTTTAGCGTCATTTGTTCTTGATTTTTTGGTTCTTTTGTATCAAGACAAAAGAACATATACAGCATTATTAATAAAAATAACCTGACTATAATTTACAGATTCAAAAATCAAATAATACTGAAACCATACGATCCAAGTTTCACAGAACCTTAAATGCAATAGGAGCGCCGTACAAATGGCGTACTAAAATAAAGTATCAAGTACTGAGTAAAGAGTACCATGACAAACTTAATGCCTTATAAATAATTCAACTGCAATCAATTACATTAGAAAGCCTATTTACCTTTTCTTTCTCCTTGAAGAGAAAGAAACAAAGATTCAAGGACGCTGAACTCTATACGGTGCTTCGTTGCTGGTGTGTTGCTCCGTGGCTCGAACAGCGTCCGGTACCACTACTTAAGTCATAGCCTTGACAATTTTTAACGGTAAAAAGGTTTATGATGAAATACAACCGTTCAGTCATACCTCAAATCATTGAATCATTTCAGGCTTTTGGCTTTTGGCTTTTAACTACAACGTCGTATTTACAATCTATTCAAAGTTTCCTATTCCGGGCTCAGTCACACGCCAACCCTTGAATCCTAAATCTTTGAATCCCTGAATTATATAACCTGTACCCTAAATTCAGGTATTGGACAATCCATCACTCTCTATCATTTGACAATTACTTAATTACCTCATCATCAAATTACACATTACACTGTAACTTTTCTACCGGTTTGGCAGTATAACCCGTCAATAGATCCACTTACCACACATCGATCATTAGGCTGCTTTTCATACATTGTTTGGTTTAGTGGCTTTAATATGGTTACATTTGTTTCCCAATTCTTATAAAAGACACATCAATGGTTAATTCAAATTCCAAACAAATAAACTTCAAAACACACCAACAAGATAAACTCTTCTATTCCGTCGTTTGCCAAAACCTAAACAATCACATTTTTAAAAAAAGAATTTATAGATTTGCAGACTACAACTTATCAAATTAATAATTGATTGGACAATCTAAAAAAAAGAAGCCTTAATGCCATTATCTGGGATATGGCTGGAAAATTTGCAGGACAAGGTATTGGTTTTGTCATTTCAATTATCCTTGCCCGCCTGCTAAGCCCTCAGGATTTTGGCCTTTTGGCTATGGTAAATGTTGTAATTGCTTTGGCAACAGTTTTGGTAGATATGGGTTTAGGGTCTGCCCTGATTCAACGACAGGACGTAACCGACGAACATTATGGTTCGGTATTTTATTTCAACCTGGCTGTTGGTTCATTTTTGGCCTTAATCCTTTTTGCTACGGCTCCTTTAATTGCATCATTTTACGGCAGAACAGAGATTGTCTCATTGGCACGGGTGATGTCCCTTTTGTTTGTCATAAATTCATTTTGCAATGTACAACGCCTTTGGCTTCGTAAACAGTTAAATTACAAAATCCTTACCCAAGCATCGGTAGTTGGTACAGCTATCGGGGGAATCAGTGGGGTAACTTTGGCCTTTACCGGGTTTGGAGTATGGAGCTTGGTTGCACAGACACTCATCAGTGCAATCTGTAACAACCTGTATGTTTACTTTCAGACCAAATGGAAACCCAGGCTTATTATGAGCATGAAGGCTCTGAAGGAGCTTTGGCTGTTTGGCTTTAACCTGTTTCTATCGGCTGTACTTGATAGTATATTTACGCAACTCGACAGTATTATCATAGGCCGAATTTTCAGTGCGCAAACGTTGGGTTACTACTTCCGGTCAAAATCGTTAGATGCATTTGTGCGCAACTACACCTCAGGGAGCTTAATGGCCATTCTTTTCCCTGTTCTTAGTACTATACAAAACGAAGAAGAACGCTATAAAGAGATTATTTATAAATCATTCCACGTACTTAACTTCATTACCTTTTTGTTACTTGGAATATTGTATCTAGGAGCAAAAGACATTATCGTTATGCTGTTTTCTGACAAATGGCTACCATCGGTAGAATATTTTCAGATCATAGTATTAGCTGGCTTTGTTTACCCTTTCAGCTCGCTATTAGTAAATATCTTATCCTCCAAAGGCAATTCAAAAGCATTTCTCAAGCTCGAAGTGTACAAAAAAATAGTGCTGGCGATTAACTTTGGCATTGGTTTTCTTTTCGGCATAAAAGGCTTTTTGTACGGGATGGTAATTTTTGGCATCATAGCTCTTGTCCTGAATATATTATACGCCGCAAAAGAAATGAAGGTCTCCAACATCTGGTTTTACCAGGTTATCTGGAAATATCTGCTTATAGGGGCTATATCTACCTCCGGGCTTGCCTTTTGGGGCAATAAGCTTAACATCTTACATATTTTCCATTTTCTATTCATAGTAGGCATATACACTGTTTTATATGTAATAATTGCCTATTGGCTAAGGTTGCCGGGAGTACGATTTATAGGAAATGAATTCGTAAAATTGCAAATTGCACAAAAAATAAGACAATATACCCACAGCATATGGACAAAATGATTTACGTGACCCAGCCCTCCATGCCCCCGTTGGAGGAATTTGTAGAATACCTCGAAAAAATATGGGAAAGCAAATACCTTACTAACAACGGGCAATTTCATCAGGAACTTGAAAAAGCATTATGCGAGCATTTAGGAGTCAAGTACATTTCTCTTTTTTCGAATGGCACGCTGGCTTTAATATCTGCATTACAAACTCTACGTATAACCGGCGAAGTGATCACCACCCCGTTTAGCTTTGTAGCCACAACCCATGCCCTGCATTGGAATGGTATAAAACCAGTATTTGTTGATATAGAACCCGAAACCTTCAACCTGAATGCCAACAAGATAGAGGCGGCCATTACGCCCAAAACAACGGCTATATTACCAGTCCATGTATATGGCAATCCATGCAATGTCGATAAAATACAACAAATTGCCGACACCTACGGATTGAAGGTAATTTACGATGCCTGCCATGCTTTTGGTGTTAATATAAATGGCAATTCCGTATTGAATTTTGGAGACCTATCGGTATTAAGTTTCCATGCCACCAAGGTTTACAATACCTTTGAAGGGGGAGCCATTATTTGCCACGATGCAGCTACAAAAAAACGTATTGATTTTTTGAAAAACTTTGGCTTTGCAGACGAACTTACCGTGGTAGCCCCCGGTATTAATGCCAAAATGAATGAGGTACAGGCAGCCTTTGGCCTTTTACAGTTAAAATATGTAGATGAAGCCATTGCAAAACGTGCTATGGTTGCAAAACGCTACCGCGAATCTTTAAAGGGAATACCCGGGATTCATTTTCTCGAAGATATTGAGAACGTTAGTCCCGTGCACTCTTACTTCCCAATATTAATCGCCCCGCAATCATTTGGTAAAAGCCGGGATGATGTTTATAATTTGTTAAAACAAAATAATATTTATAGCCGCCGTTATTTTTATCCATTAATAAGCCAATTCCCTACTTATAAAGCGTACGAATCAGCTCAGTCTAGTAATTTACCTATAGCAGAATCAATTGCAAAGCAAGTTCTTTGCCTGCCAATTTACCCGGATTTAGAAATAGAGCAACAAAATAGAATAGTTTACCTTATCAAACAACGATAAGATGAAAGTTGGTATAATGCAACCTTATTTATTCCCCTATATTGGATATTTCCAATTAATGAGGGCTGTTGACACTTTTGTGATTTATGATGATGTTAATTTCATTAAGCAGGGATGGATAAACAGGAATCGTTTATTATTAAATGGAAAAGATTTCATGTTTAATATAACCCTCAATGGAGCCAGTTCATTTAAAAAAATTAATGAGATAGGAGTTCAAGGTAATAATCAAAAACTGATTAAAACCATCGAACAAGCCTATTATAAAGCTCCACACTTTAGAACTGTCTTCCCTATGCTCAACGAAATACTTTTGTATCAGGAATCCAATTTAGCTAAATACCTAACCAATAGTCTCCACGTTATTGTTAATTATTTAGGTATAGATATTACTATTCTTATTTCATCAGAAATAAAAAAGGATGACAGCTTAAAAGCTGATGATAAGATAATAAATATTTGTCAACATTTAACAGCTACAAATTATATCAATGCAATTGGAGGACAAGAACTCTATTCAAAGCAAAAGTTTGCTCAACATGGCTTAGTATTAAACTTTATTAAATCAAAACCAATCACATATCAACAATTTAAGAATAATTTTATTCCTTGGCTTTCTATTATTGATGTCATGATGTTTAATTCAAAGAACGAAATCTGGAGTTTAATAAATAATTATGAATTAGTATGATATGTTTTAAGAAGGAAATTTTAAGCCAGATGGTATTGTACGAATTTTTAGAAGCTTGTGATGGAAGTTTCGCTCCTCCACTTTCTACAAAAGTATGCATTTCTGATTATGCTGACAAACTTAGTGAACTTGCCACTCATTTTACAATTAGCAATAATAAGGAGACAATAGGAATCTGTTGTTGTTATTGTAATCAACCAGAACAAGAAATTGCATATATAAGTGTAACTTGTATTTTACCTCAGTGGCAGGGCAAAGGTATGGGCAAATTATTAACAGAATATGTTGAAAGAGAAGTAAAGAAAATTGGATTTCAAAAAATTAGACTTGAGATACATAAACATAACTACTTATCGTTAAAAATGCATAATGATTTTGGGTATGTTATTATTAAATCAATTGATAATTCTCATTATTTACAAAAAGATTTATAAATCGCATAAAATTACTTGATGAACAATTTTGAAAATACAATCACGGTTAGTGTATGTATGATTACGTATAATCACGAACTTTATATTTCACAGGCCATTGAAGGTGTTTTAATGCAAAAAGTAAATTTTAGGTATCAAATTGTCTTAGGGGAATATTGTTCCACCGATAGAACTCGTGAAATTACACTTGAATATCCCGAAAAATTCACATTAATTTCTCATTGTAAGAGTTCACGAGCCACACCATTGATCGAAAGAGATTTACATCAACATAAAATCTACACAGGCATACCTACACAAAAGACAAAAATATGAAATGTTGATTACAACAAATATTAGTTGAATCGTTTATTGCCCATAATAAAATTGTATAGCTCTAATATCTTAAATTAAGATTTAAAATGATATTACATTTAGCAGAAGATGAGAAATTTATCGATGTGGTAATTAAAGAATTTGAAAATTCTGTTCCTAATGAAAGCATATATTTAATAAACGTGCCAGACCTTAAATACGAACTTAAATATATACATAATATCGATATAGTTAAGTGTTTCCCTTATAAATCGGAAGAGTACAAGTATTTTATTAATGATTTAAAGAGTTATGATGCTGTAATTCTTCACAATTTTTATACTAGTTATAAATGGCAAATAGTCCTGACTGCTCCATTTGGAGTTAATTTTCATTGGATGTGTTGGGGAGCAGATTTATATTCCTTACCGACTTTATATAATAAATTCTTATTACCCAAAACCAAAAATACAGTTCAATCATTAAACTCCCCCGCCCCATATTCTATTCGAAAATCCTTAAATAAATTAATAAATCGCATTGCACTAAAACGTATATCAAGCGTATCTACAGTATTACCATATGAATATGAACTGATTAAGCGTTATATTTCGAATTCAATAAAGTATTACTCTTTCAAATACGGTTACATTGAATTACTAACAAAGGGAATTTTAAATTATGATTTTGGGAACGATATCCTTTTAGGCAATTCGGCCTCATTCACAAATAACCATATTGACACATTATATTATTTAAAGGAAATAGGAGTGAGACAAAACTTAGTTACCCCTCTTTCTTATGGAAATACTAATTATGCTAAACTGGTTAACAAATTAGGCAATCAATTATTTAGCAATCAATTCAAACCTTTAGTTGATTTTCTTCCTTTGGAAAAATACAATGAAATTTTAAAAAGCTGTGGCAATGTGATAATGAATAATTTACGACAAGAAGGAATGGGCAATATCATAATTTCACTTTGGGCAGGAAAAAGGGTTTTTCTTAATAAGAATAGTCCTGTGTATTCCTACTTTAAAAACAATTCGTTGGTCGTATTTAAAATTGAAGAATTAAACCAATTAGAACAGCTACCCAATTTTAAAGAATTAGCAATTGTAAACAGGCCGATTATTGAAAAATTGTATAGCTACAATACAGTAATAGATGAAGTTAAGAAATTAATTAACGAATTAAAAGGAGTTAAAAATCAAAAGAAACCTTTTTTACATTATTCTAAAAATAGAAATGAGCTAAGTTAAGGGGACATTTATATATTAGTCAAAAACGCCACCAATGCACTGATAATAAATATTATATAGAAAAAAATGAGTAATATTTTAATAGTTTCCAATCACTTCTATCCGGAGATTACACCAAGGGCATTTAGAACAACAGAATTAGCTAAGGAGTTTGCGAATCAGGGCCATGATGTAACTGTAATTTTGCCGTATAAATTAGATTTTGTTGATCCTGCTAAAATTCGCTCTAATTGGAACTTCAAAATTGAGATTTGCAACAAGACAAAATCAATTAAAAATAAGATATTTAGAAAAATAATCGAAAATAGAGTTACAAATTATTTTTTTCCATTTTCGATATTTGGGTTTATCAATTTTTGCATGATAAAAAAATTAATGAGTACTAATGAAAACTTTGATATCCTTTATTCTATTTCCTACCCTTATGGTATCCATCTAAATTGCATTATTGGTGCTATTCTTAATAGTAAACTCAGAAAAGTCCAAACAAAATTTGCGGAATTTAGTGATCCAATGTTTAATGGCTACTTTTTTAAAAAAGCCTTTATTATTAACTATCTATTTTATTATTTATTTGCCATATTTTTTGATTTCTTCGTCACACCTACCAAAAATACATATAACCTATATAAAAATTTCAAAAGAAAAGAAAAAATACTTATCATCCCACAAGGATTTAATTTCGATGAAATTATACTTCTTGAATATAAAAAGAACGAAGTCCCAACGTTTGCCTATGCTGGAATATTTTATGAAAAATTAAGGGATCCGGGATATTTCTTAAATTTTCTTACAACAGTTAAAACGCCATTTAAATTTCATTTATTTATTGACAATAATTATTTCTTTAGAAATATGATCATTCAGTACAATACAAAGATAAAAGGCGAAATAATAATTCATGATTTTTTAACTCGTATTGAGTTGATCAAGGGATTAAGCCAAATGGACTTCTTAATTAATTTTGACAATGAGAATTCGAAAATGGTTCCTAGCAAACTTATTGATTATGCACAAACTAAACGTCCAATACTTTCTTTTAACAGCAAAACATTTACCAGAGAAAAATTTATCCGTTTTATGCATGGCGACTATAACGATGGTTTGAATTTTGACTTAAATGATTATAATATTAAAAATATAGTCAATAACATTATTAGTATAACTAAAAGATGAAAATCCATTTTGTTTGCGGCAATATATACCCGCACACCACCGGCGGAATGGAAGTATTTAATTATTACTTCATTAGAGAGCTATCATCTAAACATCAAGTTAGTTATAGTGCATATAGAGATGCAAAAATTGAAAAAGCAACTTTTTTCCACTTGCACAAGTGGAGGCCTCAGCATCTTTTTTTCCCTTTGCACATATTTATACATTTCTACCAATTACCTAAGGATACATTAATCGTTTATAGTTACTCAGAGGCATCTGGTTTAATTTGGTTTTTTAACGCATTCTTTGCCAAGCTATTCAATTTAAAATATATTATTATAAACCATTGGGGAGCCACACCAAATTGGAAATTTTCGTTTCCTTTCAGATACTTTTTCAAAAATTCACACAAAAATATAGCAGTTTCAGAGGATATCAGTAAGAATTACTATTTAAAATATGGAATTAAATTTGAAATAATTCCTCCTCTAATTCCATTTTTCAAAACTAACCAACTTGAAAAAGACATTCTATTATCCTACAATTTACCCGAGGATGCATTCGTTCTCTCTTTTATTGGATCGTTGAAACCAATGAAGAACCCTAATATTGTGTTAAAAGCATTTGCATTACTAGGCATTGAATATATTAAAACTAACAACCTACACTTAATTTTTGCAGGTGAAGGAGTTCTAAAGAAAGAATTAGAACAATGGTGTTTTGAAAATAATTTATCAAACTATATACACTTCTTAGGAATTATTAAAAAAGAAAATATTCCTGAAATACTTAAAATAACTAAAATCTACATTATTTCTTCGGATTACGAAGGAACATCAGTGTCACTTCTGGAAGCAATGTTCAACAAACTTTCAATAATAGGCTCAGACTCTGTAGGCATTAATAATATGATAGTTCATGGATTCTCGGGATTACTATATCCGGTTTATGATGATAAAAAATTAGCTGAAAACATACATTTTTTGGTTCCGGACAAAGCCCTTAGAATTAAGCTTGGCGAAAATGCTCATGCATTCTATCAGAACAATTACATATACGAGGACTTTATTAAGAAATACGAAAAAATAATCAACTTAGAAGAATAAAATGGCTGCTTATATAATAATTATATTTGCCCTATTGCTTTTAATATACAACCCATATAAGGCTTGTATACTTTTATATTCATTAGTTATCGCAAATATAAATATTGAAACAGGTATCGATGGTTTTAATTTCCGATCTCTTTTTACAATTGCTGTCATTATTAGACTTATAGGAATGAGCCTAATTAATAAAGACTTACTACTTCGACTTATCTCAAATAAATATATAATCTCAATTTTCCTGATACGTTTTTATTTTTTTTTAACTACCTCTCTAAATGGATTGTATAGTTTTGAGAATTTAAAATGGATATTATTAGATTATCTCTTAATATTAATAACTTTCTGTTTATTTGATAAGAACAAGTCCATAAATATAATAATTTCTATACTTATTGCCGGCCTGATTTGTTTTACCGATTTAGTATATACATATTTATTTTTTGATGGTTTCCCTGTCAGACGCTTAATTTCAGCCGTTTTAGGAGAAAACATTGCTACCAATCATAATTTTTTTGGATATATCTGCGGAGTGTCATTAATTATTGTCTTACAATTTTGGGAATTATTCAGAAAGCAAAAATTTTACTATTACGCATTACTCATATTAGCAATTATATATATAACTGGAATAATTATTTCTACGTCCAGAAGTGCATTGTTAGGTATTTTAGTAATATTTGTATTTTTCGTACTTAATTCATCCGCAAATAAAACATTCTTAAAATCCTTTTTTAAAATCGGCATTTCAATTTTAATTATTTTACCATTTGTTAGCTCAATTTTTATTTCAAGACTTGACGATAATATAATAACAAAATTAAAAAATCGAATTATAGATGAACCTGTTGCAATGTATGAAAAACATACAGGAGGTAATTACAATGAAGAAGATTTAGACTCTGGGGAATGGCGTAAAGAAAGCAGCGGCAATGCCATAGAAAATTATGAAAAACTGAACTTAATAGAAAAATTTATAGGAATTGGGAGAGGTGGATACCTAAAAAGGAACTTAGGAGATGGTTTAAGTACGCATAACGGATATTTACTAATTTTAATGGAATATGGTGCATTAGGATTAATATTTTATGTCACTTTTTTAATTTTTCTAGTAATCTCAGCCTTTAAGTACCGTTTTTATGCACCTTATTACTTAATATTAGTATATATTCTATTTTATTCTTTACCTCAAAATGAAGAATTAATTGGCACACTTATGACAATTATAATTATTTCAAACATATATGTGATTTGTCAATTTAAATCCAAACAACCTAATTATTATATATCAAACACATGAATTTATTATTAATTGGAAGAAATCTAAAAACAATTAATAAAATCATATAAAACACTTTTCAAGGCTTTTCTATATAAAAATTTAATATATGAAAATAATTCAAATTATATACTCATTATCGCCAGGAGGTGCAGAACGATTTGTAGTCGATTTGTCCAACGAATTAAACAAACAGGGACACGATATCTGGCTATATGTATTGCGGGATGACAATTATGACAATTATGGATTTTACAAAAATGACATTGATAAAAGGGTGAATTATGTCAATCTAAATTTACCAATAGGCTTGCGTCTTTCCAATATCTTATCATTGTATAAGGTTATTAAAGAACAAAGACCAGACGTAGTACATTGCCATCTAAACTTAATTAATTACATTTTCCCAATCATATTCTTTTTTCCTAAAATAAAATTTTTTCATACCATTCATAACGATGCCGCAAAAGAAGTTTCAAATAAGATAGAGCATTGGCTGCGCCGTCTTTTTTATAGTACTACGAAAGTTAAAGCAATAACTATATCATCAGAGACTTCAAAATCATTTAATCTATACTATAAAACTAACAATTTTATTGAAATATATAACGGAATAAAAAAGCCCTCAAAAACTAGTGAGTTTGACAATGTAAAAGCATACATTAATAAAATTAGATTAGATTCCAACTTTGTATTTTTACATATTGGTCGTTTTGTGCCACAAAAAAACCAACAATTGCTAATTAATGTGTTTAATAGATTACATAAGGAAAGGCAACCTGTACTATTACTCATTATTGGAGCTGGATTTGACTCCCCAGCAGGGATTGAGCTAAAAAACAATTCACATGAAAACATTTATTTTTTAGGAGAAAAACATAATGTCGCTGATTACTATTTGAATTCAGATGCATTCTGTTTATCTTCCATACATGAAGGAATGCCCATTACTTTAATCGAAGCACTAGCATGTGGGTGCATACCAATATGCACTCCTGTTGGCGGTATAATTGACACTATTGAGAATGGAACAACTGGATTCTTGTCAAAATCAGTTACTGAAGAAGATTATTATGAAGTTATTATTTCGTATTTAAAAAACAATAACAAAGTAAACAGAAAAGACCTAATTGAAATATATTCTAAAAAATTCAGTATTGAGCTGTGTACTAAAAAACATATTGAATGCTATGAAAAATAGAAATACCTTAATTATTTTATTTAAAAAAATAAGACAACGAATTAAAGGCGATACCCTATCAGAATTAATTTCAATGGGGCTAAAAGTAGGTCGGAACTTTAATCCACAGAATAATTGTATTATTGATTATTCACATTGTTGGTTAATTGAAATAGGAGACAATGTGACTCTTGCTCCAAACGTACATATACTCGCCCATGATGCATCGACAAAAATGCACATTGGTTATACAAGAATAGGTAAAGTTATGATTGGCAACAACGTGTTTATTGGGGCAGGAGCAATAATCTTGCCCAACGTAAATATTGGTGACAATGTAATTATTGGGGATGGATCTGTTGTTAGCAAAAATATCCCTGAAAATTCCGTTGTAATAGGCAATCCGTGCAAAATAATTGGACGAACGATTGATTTCACAAATAAGCATAAAGAATATATGAAAACAAAGCCTTGCTTTGGATTAGAATATACCTTAAGAGGTAAAATAACCTCAAAGATGAAAAATGAAATGAAAACGGAATTAAAAGACAGTTTTGGTTATGTTATTTGAATCAATTTTAAAAAATCTATTTAATAACTAATTATAATTTTCTCTCAAAAAATAAAGAAATAATCTATTAAAAGTAATAATTGGGTTAAAGATGATTAAAAAAAAGCAGCTTAAGAAAGTGCGAATACTACTAATAGGTCCACTACCTGATCCCAAAGGAGGAGTAAGCATTCATATTAAGCGATTGGGAGAATTAATTTCGCCTTATTATGAAGTGAATTATGTGGATGAATCATCTGTACGAAAGATTGAATATTTTAATCTTCGAAGCAAAAAATTATTTTCTTATTTAAAACTTATTTACTGGGCTGACATTGTCCATATCCATAGCGGAATGCTTTTTTTACGAATATTTCACCTCTGCTTATCAAAATTACTTTTCAAAAAAGTAATTATTACCATTCATTACACTTTCAAAAATCATAACTTATTTTTGCATAAAGTATATCTTAATTTATGCAATAGGGTTATATTTGTAAATAAGGAAACTGCACAATTATTGTCATTATGCACTGCAACTTACATCAAAGAGGCTTTTATTCCTCAAAACATAGCCAACGAGCCAGTATTACCTCAGAATATCCAATGTTGGATAAAAGAGAGAAAAGCTCAAGGTTATGCCATAATTGGAGCTAATGCTTGGCGTTTAGACCTATATAATAATACTGACTTATATGGTTTGGATATGTGTATTAAGCTAATTAATGAAATTAAAATTCAAGCAGTTAAAAAAGTAGCATTTATATTTACCGTTTCATCGGTTCCTAAAAGTGATACTATTTTCAGGAATTATATAACCCAAATAAAAAAACTGGATCTTGAAAATGATTTTTTACTTACGGAGCAAAATGTGTCGTTTGTGAGGATTATTGAATATAGTGACGTTGTGTTACGGCCTACCATAACAGATGGTGATGCTTTAACAATAAGGGAGGCGCTTTATATGGGAGTACCAGTAATTGCCTCTGATATAGTAAACCGCCCTAAACCTACTATTCTTTTTAAGTGTCGAAATCAGGAAGATCTATTTGCCAAAGTAAATTCGACACTTGAAAATATAATTGAGGAAACAAGAAAAATAAGATATAATATTACAAATGACTATTTGAGTTTTTATAAAAATTTATATAATTTTTGATATTTTGAGACAAAACCAAAAAGTATATTTGCTTGCTATGCAAGAATATAACAACCAGTTAATATCGCAAAATTTACCTACCACTATTTTTGCATGCATTAAACCAACTGATACCGTATTACTAAAACCTAATTGGGTAAAAGAGGGGCATATTCATAAACTTGAGGACTGGGATTATTTAATAACTCATCCGGAAGTAATAACAGCAGTTATAAAAAGAGTTATTGAGAAGCTCGGTTCTGGAGGGAAAATTATAATTACTGATGGTCCTCAAACTGATTCGTCATTTAGTAAAATTCTGAAACATTATCCTATAGATTTATGGGAAGCCTTAACAAAAGAAAAGAACATTGATTTAGAAATTCTTGATTTACGCGACAATGAATGGATAAATGAAGAAAATGTAATTGTTGAAAGAAAAAATTTAGACGGTGATCCTAAAGGTAAAACAGAAGTTAACTTATTGGATGATGCAAGTGAGTTTTATTTGCACGAAAAATCGAAAAGAGGCTATTATGGAGCAGATTATAATATAAAAGAAACTAATAAAGCACACGATGGCCATAATAACTTATATAGTGTATCACGTACTGTAATTGAGGCGGATGTCTTTATCAATCTACCCAAGCTAAAGACACATAAAAAAGCCGGCATAACCTGTTGTCTAAAAAATTTAGTTGGGATAAATACGTATAAAAATTACCTGCCTCATCACTCCGAAGGAGGGCCCAAGCATCGCGGCGATCAGTACTCCTGCGAGAACAAAAATTCTAAATTTGAAGGCCCCCTTGTTGCTTTTCTCAAACAGCATATTTTAAAAAGACCATTTTTTGCCAGGCTACTTAAGCCCTTTGTAAAAGTTGGTACCAATGTCTTTGGGAAGACAGACAATACAATTCGTAGTGGCAATTGGTATGGTAATGATACTGTTTGGCGAATGATACTGGATTTAAACAAAGTGTTTTTTTATGCTAACCCTGAAGGGTCATTACGCGGAAACAATTGGGTGAATGCAAAAAATTATATTGGCATTGTAGATGCCATAATAGCAGGAGAAGGGAATGGACCCATGGCTCCTGATCCTGTTAAAATGGGATACATAATATGTGGAACAAACCCAGTAGCAATTGATGCGGTTTGTTGTAAATTAATGGGATTTAATTATTTAAAAATTCCTTCTATATGCAAGGCATTTGATATTAAAAAATATCCGATCACTCCATTTTCTATTAATGATATAGATATTGAATTTGAGAATGAAAAATACAATTATTTCGACATTCCTAAGGAATTAATAAAAACAGTAGAGCCTCATTTTGGGTGGAAAAACCATATAGAATTGGATAAATGAACATCAAAGAGCGTATCTTAAAAGAGATATTCAATAACCCTAACAGGATAAATAGTTTTCTTTTAAAGCTAAATTTATGGCCTGAAAAAGTATATGGTAAAAGATATTTAGCAAATAAAAATGGAAAAATCAACTTTAATATAGAAGACCGCTTACTTAAAATAGTAAATACAGCTATAAAGGAAGTTCCCTATTACAAGCAACGATATAAAGAGGTAAAGAATTTAAAGGAATTCACTTCAACTATTGGTTTTATCGACAAATCGGTTGTGTCAGAAAATTTTGAATTATTCAAAGCGCAAAGTATAGACCAAAGTAAATATATCTTTGGCACAACAGGAGGCACCAGTGGTAAACCCTTAAAATTTTTAATACCCAAGAACAGATACGAGATAGAGCTCTCCACCATGCATAACATGTGGAATCGCACAGGTTGGCAGTATCACCTTCGGGGAGTATTGCGAAATCACCATATCCCCGAAGGTGATGTATATAAAATAAACCCAATTACCAAGGAATATATTTTTGATAATTTCAGGTTAAATCCGAAATATGCATTTGAGATCTATCGGATATTAAAACGGCATAATATTCAATTTATACATGCCTACCCTTCTGCCGCTTACCAGTTTTGCAAACTATGCAAAGAGCAAAATCTTGATTTGTCATTTATCAATTCATTTTTATGTGGCTCTGAAGGTGTGTTGGAATTTCAAAGAAAATTAATTTGCAATGAGTTAGGTCTTAAGATATACAGTTGGTACGGACATAGCGAGAAATTAGTATTAGGGGGTTATTGTGAGTATAGCAATGATATTCATATTGAACCTTATTATGGCTATTTTGAACTTATTGATGAAAACAACAGCCCAATAACCGAAGTCGGGAAAGTAGGTGAAATAGTTGGGACTACGCTGTATAATTTCGGCATGCCATTAATACGCTATCGAACAGGCGACTATGCTGAATATGTAGGGAATAAATGTAAATATTGTGGTCGCGAAATGACTATTATCAAAAACATAAGAGGCAGGTGGGATAAAAACAGAATATTTAAGAATGATGGTACTTATATTACTACAACAGCGTTAAACCTCCATAGCGAACTATATGCTTACATTGAAGGATTACAATATATTCAAGATTGCCCAGGTGCATTGACCATACTTTTAATAAAAAGCAACCTCTTCAAGCAAGAGCATGAAAAATTGTTTGCCGATCATTATAAAAAGTCTTTTGGCAGCGATAATTCTGTAAAAATTGAGTATGTTGACCAATTAATTATGCAGCCGAATGGCAAATTTGAATTGCTAATTAGTCGATGTCTTAAAGAAAGTGAGAATAAAATATGAAACAACTTATCCAGAATTTTAAAACAGGTGAATTATACGTTGATGAACTGCCCATACCCTCATTACAAGAAGGTATGGTGTTAGTGCACAATGCGTATTCATTAATAAGTGCAGGCACGGAACGAGGTACGGTAAAAACGGCACAAGCATCACTGTTGGGAAAAGCCAAAGCCCGTCCCGACTTAGTCGCTCAGGTATTACAAAACTTAAAGAAAGAGGGTTTAAAAGCAACCCTCGAAAAAGTTAGAACAAAACTGGATTCTTTAAAGGCCCTAGGGTATAGTACTGCCGGGATCGTTGTTGCATCGGCAGATACAAACGGTTTTTTTAAACCTGGCGACAGGGTCGCTTGCGGTGGGCAGGATTACGCTTCGCATGCCGAATTCATTTCTGTGCCTCAAAATTTAGTTGTTAAAATTCCGGATAATGTAAATTTTGAAGAAGCTGCCTTTACTACGTTAGGAGCTATAGCATTGCAGGGGGTAAGGCAGGCTGAGCCTCGCTTAGGCGAATGCATTTGTGTGATCGGATTAGGTCTTTTAGGTCAAATAACATGTCAACTTTTACGCGCCAATGGATGTAAAGTGGTAGGAATAGACGTGTCATCGGCCATGTTAGATCAGGCTCTGCAATCCGGAGCAAATATGGCTATGTTACGTAACGATACAAACCTACTGACCGCCTGTGAAAACTACACACAGGGACATGGTTTTGATTCAGTCATTATTACTGCCGGATCTCCTGACAATGATCCTGTTGTACTTGCGACTGAGTTGTTACGCAAAAAAGGTCGGTTAGTAGTAGTTGGGGCCGTAAAAATGGACATCCCCCGCGATCCCTATTTTTACAGAAAAGAATTAGAGTTACGAATATCCTGTTCATATGGACCTGGCCGTTACGATCATAGTTACGAAGATCAAGGGCATGATTACCCGTTTGCCTATGTTCGTTTTACCGAACAACGCAACATGGAAACGTTTCTTGGGCTTATAGCTTCAGAGGCAATAAATGTAAAGCCATTAATTACCCAGGTTTTTGACATTTCGCAGGCAACGGAAGCTTACGATATTATTTTAGGAAAGATTAAAAGCCCACATATAGGCATTTTACTTAAATACGATCAAGATTCTATTCAAGACAAAAATGTAATTGAAGTAAACCATTCACCTGCAAAGGATATCAATGTCGGGTTTATTGGTGCAGGAAGTTTTGCACAAAGCTATTTGATCCCTCATGTAAAGAAAAACGAAGGAAGCCTCGATACGGTAGTTACGGCAACGGGTATCAGTTGTAAAAACGTGGCACAGAAATTTGGGTTCAATAAAGCCACAACTGATGCAAAGGAAATATTTGGCAATACTGTGCTCAATACTATATTTATAGCCACACAGCATAATACCCATGCACAGTATGTTATTGAAGCATTAAAGGCTGGCAAAAATATATTTGTCGAAAAACCTCTTGCCTTAACTTTTGACGAACTACATAACGTAATAGCAGCCTACGAAGAGGCCAAAAGTCCCCGATTAATGGTCGGTTTTAACCGTCGATTTGCTCCAGTATCACAAGAAATAAAAAAACACTTTAAAGGCATTGGCGAACCATTAGTTATGAATTTTCGCATCAATGCAGGGTTCTTACCAAAAGAACACTGGACTCAAACAGAAGCTGGAGGCGGACGGATCATGGGCGAAGTTTGCCACTTTATTGACCTTATGCAGTTCTTTGTCGAAGCAAAACCTGTTAAGATTTATGCTGAATGTATTAATACTACAAATATTCAGATTAAGGCAGAAGATAACCTTTCGGTTATTGTTAAATTTGAAGACGGCTCAGTTGGAAATCTTCTCTATCTCGCGAATGGAGACAAGTCAATGCCAAAAGAGTATATTGAAATATTTGGAGGAAAATCAATTGGGGTAATTCAAGACTTTAAATCGGGAAGCATCTATAAAAATGGGAAACAAACGAAACTGAGCATGTTTGGCAAAGGACATGCCGAGGAGGTTTCTGCGTTTTTGAACTCAATAAGAAAGGGTTTGCCCTCACCTATTAATTTCTTATCATTATGTCACACAACCCTTGTTACCCTTAAAATTGAAGATAGCTTAAAAACAGGATTACCCCAGTTTATAGAATAAAAAGCATTAAATGGACACAATAGAATCCTCATTTTTACGGTTAAAAAAATATTGTGAAGAAGAATGTTTTAGAGGATGGGACCCTTTTGACGGTTTAAACTCCAGGATTTTCCAAGGCTTGCCTCTTCGCAATTCTCGTTTGGCCCGGTTAGTCTGGATTCAGCTTTTCAAGAAGTCTCCAGTCAATTTCCGAAAGCTGGCTTTAGTACCTAAAGATTATAACAATAAAGGATTAGGATTATTTTTGCTGGGCTATTGCAATCTTTATAAGATAGAACAAAAGGAGGAATATCTGAATAAAATTAATTTTCTCGCCCTGAAACTTATTGAAAACAAGAACTCAAAATTTGCGGGCGCCTGTTGGGGTTATAATTTTGACTGGCAGGCTCGGGCATTTTTTCAGCCAAAGAATTACCCTACAGTTGTTGCCACTAATTTTATCGCCAATGCTTTATTAAATGCGTATGAAATTACCCAAAACGAGGTTTATAAAACAACGGCATGCAGTGCGGCCGAATTTGTATATAGCGATTTAAACCGCACTACCGATGATGATGGTGATTTTTGTTTCTCGTATTCCCCATTAGATAATACTCAGATATTCAATGCTTCATTATTAGGAAGTCAATTGCTTGCACGTGTGTATTCGATGGATAAAAATGAAGTATATAAAGAAGCTGCTTTGAAATCAGTTCGCTATTGTTGTAAACGCCAACAGGAAAATGGAGCTTGGGCTTATGGCACCTTACCCTTTCACCAATGGATTGATAATTTCCATACAGGCTACAACTTGGTGTGTTTAGCTGATTTTGCAAATTATACAGACATAGAATCGTTTAATGTTAATATAGAGAAAGGGTTTACCTATTATATTTCTACTTTCTTTACGGACAATGGCGAATCGAAATATTATAACAATAAATTATATCCGATAGATATACATGCTCCTGCTCAACTAGTAATTACGTTAAGTAAGTTATCTAAATTTAAAGAAAACCTCAATTTAGTGAGTAACGTATTAAGCTGGACAGTAAAAAACATGCAGCACTCCGACGGGTATTTTTATTACCAATATAAACCTCGTTACTTATGCAGAATTCCATATATACGTTGGGCTCAGGCTTGGATGTTTTATGCGCTTTCAGAATATAAAAAACTCAATAAAACTAATAAAAATGGCTTATAACCAAATATGTTTCATGGGCCTAGGATACATAGGCCTCCCTACAGCCGCAGTTTCAGCAGGAAAAGAACTAAAAGTATTAGGAGTAGATATCAATGCTTCCGTGGTAGAAACAATAAACCAAGGACATATCCATATTATTGAACCGGGGCTTGCGGAACAGGTAAAACACGTGGTAGAAAACGGAAATTTGAGGGCAGCAACAAAGCCGCAGATAAGCGATGTTTACCTGATTGTTGTACCTACTCCTTTTAAAGGTAACCACGAACCAGACATTTCGTTTGTAGAAGCAGCAACAAAAGCAGTTATACCGTTATTAAAAAACGGAGACTTATACATAATTGAATCAACATCTCCGGTAGGTACTACCGAAAAGATGGCCGATCTAATCTTTAGCCAAAGAGCAGAATTAAAAGATAATATCCACATCGCTTATTGTCCGGAGCGAGTTTTGCCTGGCAATGTATTGTACGAACTTACCCATAACGACCGCGTAATTGGAGGTATCAATGAGAGCTCAACAGCAAAGGCAATAGAATTTTACTCAACCTTTGTAGAAGGTAAACTTCATCCCACGAATGCACGTACGGCCGAGATGTGTAAGTTGACAGAAAACTCATCCAGAGACGTACAAATAGCTTTTGCTAACGAATTATCCCTGATATGTGATAAAGCAGGAATTAATACCTGGGAACTGATTAATTTGGCCAATAAACATCCCCGTGTAAATATTCTTCAGCCTAGTTGCGGAGTGGGAGGACACTGCATTGCCGTAGATCCATACTTTTTGACTTCCGATTTTCCGATGGAATCTCAGCTCATTGGAAAGGCCCGTGAGATCAACAATTACAAATCATTCTGGTGTGCCGAAAAAATACATAATGCCATGCTTCAGTTTGAACTTAAAAATGGGAACAAACCCAAAGTAGCCTTAATGGGGCTCGCCTTTAAACCAAATATTGATGATTTGCGGGAAAGCCCGGCAAAATATATCGTCCAAAAAGTAATGCAATCAGAGCAAAACAATATAATGGTAGTAGAACCCAATATTGCAGATCATCATATTTTTAAGCTTACTCCATTTGATGAAGCTTATGAGAAGGCCGACATTGTTGCATTCCTCGTTGCGCACAAGCAATTCAGCACATTAAAAAAATGCGGCAATAAGATTATACTTGATTTTTGTGGTATTCTCAAATAAAACAGAACAAAATAGTGGCTATTAATAATACCGAATCTTCCTTAAAGAAACCTGAAAGGATTAATTTTTTGGGCATACCTGTAGATGTGCTGGGCATGCAGGAGACAATTAAATATATTGATGATTGCATACTCCTCAGGCATCGTATAAATCATGTCGTAATAAATGCGGGTAAAATTGTCAGCATGCAAACTGATAAACAACTATTTGAAAGTGTTGTTAATTGTGATTTAATTAATGCCGATGGCCAAAGTATTGTTTGGGCTGCTCGTTTTTTAGGGAAATACCTGCCGGAAAGGGTAGCTGGAGCTGACCTTATGCAACATCTGATAAAACTGGCGCACGATAAAGGTTACAAATGCTTCTTTTTTGGAGCAAGAGAAGATGTGGTAAAAAAAGTTGTAGACATTTATACAGAGAAGTATACCCCCACTGTAATTGCGGGATATCGCAATGGCTATTACACAAAGGAAGAAGAACCCCAAATTGCCCGTCAGATAGCTGAGAGCGGTGCGCAATTATTATTTGTGGCCATTACCTCGCCTAAAAAAGAAATATTTCTGGATCAGTATAAAGATCAGTTTGAGGATGTATATTTCACCATGGGTGTAGGTGGCACCTTTGATGTTATTGCAGGAGTAACAAAACGCGCACCTCAATGGATGCAAAAAATTGGAATGGAGTGGTTTTATCGGCTTGTACAGGAACCCCGACGTATGTGGCGCAGGTACCTTATAGGCAATACCAAATTTATCTGGTATATTTTAAAAGAGAAGATAAACTTCCAATAGTAATTCGTCTATTGGAAGTTATCCCGAGCACCCGAAAAGTGCCGGACAAATGGCGCATAATATGCTTCATTTTCTTCCCATTTTATCAAAAGGAAACTTCTCAAAACCTTCGATATACCTTAATATTTTCTTATAATCAATTTTGGTAAAATCTTTTTTATCCAGACTTTTAAAACCAGGTAGTTGACTGGTTATCCAGTTGTTTTCGCAAAAAGGAAAACACTCTTTATTTCCTTCAATAGGTTTATTTACATTATAGAATATATTTTTAGACACTTGATTACGTTTAGGAATTTGTGGCATCTCCTCCCAATAATTAACAATTTCAGGATATCGTATACTATAAGGGGGCTGATCATATTTTACAGCTTTCAGTTTTCGATCAAACAAATCGTTAGGTTTTAACCTACTGGATTCCCAATTCGCTAAACGGTTATCAACATGAATGGCAATATTACAATCAGCAAACAAATTGTTATAAACAGGACAATCCGAGCCTCCTCCTACAAAAACAGCCCACCTCCCAACTTTATAGAAAGTATTTTCCAACACACTTAAACCGCCCCCCCCCCATCGTCGATATAAACTCCCATAGTTCGGAATTCATTATTGACTTCGTGAAAATAATTAAATCTGACAACATTCCCTCTCTCCGATGGATCGTTACCACAATAAATAGCTCCACCATCATCAACTTCAAGCAGCACATGGTATATATCATTGTATTCTATTAAATGGTCATTACCTACCAATAGTATAGCCTGCGATGGAGTATTATAAATTTTGCAATGAGAAATGCGATTACCCACGCCGCATATTGACACTGCAGCCCTATACGTTTTTTCAATTCGGTTAACATCGTGCATCGTACAGTTTTCTATAAAATTACCGGCTCGTATCAAAGACAATCTATTGCCTCCACCCAGTAATACGCCTCCGGCTCCCATATTATAAATAGTGCAATTAATTATGCCATTGTTTTTCCCTCCATCATTATCATATTCATTGTTGGTTTTGTTCAGGGGTTGATAATAAAATGTTTTCGCAAAGGCGCCAATTTCTTTACCCATACAAACTGCATTAACACCCAAGTTCCGAAATTCACAATTTTCAATACGATTATTGTTTGTATGCTCCATGTAAACGCCAATACCTCGGGAACATTCAAAAGTTATATTTTGAAATTTCACATTTGAAGCCCCGAGTAATATTACCATGGGTTCAGTAAGCATAGAAAGTTCAAAGCTCTTAATTGGCAACTGAGGATAAAGGTATAGCACCCCTTTTGAGCGATCAAGATAATATTCCCCGATAGTATCCAATTCTTCCATAATATTCTGAGCACACCAATGCTGGAATGGCTTACCAGAAGCAATGCCGAACGATGTTGACTGTGCAAGTATTATCGTTTTGTGAGTAGTATCAATATCTTTTATTTTTACATTCTCATAAGTCCACCCGAAATCCAGATATCAGAGGTGTCGCTCCATTTTGGGGGATTGAAACTTTCATAGACAAATTTTCCCAAAGGTTTGTCCTTTTCTGAAAATGTCGCTCCTTTCTCAAGTACTTTACCCATGGGTACAAACCCAACATTTGGCCAGCGTGCTAACTGAAAAGGGCATTTATTCACAAATAACTCCATCCATGAAGGAGAATATGGTATATAATGCCCAATATTGTGTAACTGTCCGTAATCGGTAACACCCAATACATTGAGATTTACCTGAATAATATGCTTTCGGGCATCCGGTTTAAACCGATTTAGAATTTGAACATCAGTAACCGGGGTAATATTAGAAAGGGGGATAGAAATACCACCATTTAGGAATACTTTTTCCTTTTTATACCCAGTATAGACAACAGGATCGGTAACAAACCCGGAATCTTGTGCCGTCAAAACAAAGGTATGATTGATATAATACGTCCCTCCGCGCAAAAAAACCGTTATAGCCCGTTTATACCCACGTCCATGCCAATCCCGCACTTCATCGCGGGCTCGTTCGAGGGAGGCAAAAGGATATTTAATAGAACCGTCGTTTTTGTCACTACCATCGGGAGCCACGTAAAAATCAATGGCTTTTGCATAGAATGGAACTAAAAGAAAAAATATGAAGATATAATTTTTTTGATTCATAAAAGACTGCATTGTGGATGACAAAGGTATACACGATGAATCCATTTTATCGTTGCGAAATGAAAAATCACCCTATTTTTTAAACCAATATATTACAAGACATTATATAAAAAAAGATTACATATTTATTAAATTTTTATGATTATCGTATAGTTTACCTAAACGAATTATCTTTGAGCAACCCCAAGTATTAAGGACAATGAATCTATTGAACTTTATAAGTCAATATCCAGATGAAGAAAGCTGTAAGCTAATGCTAAAAGCAATTAGGGATAAACAAGGAGTTGTATGCCGACATTGCGGGAGCAAGGAGCATTATTGAAAAAAAAAACAAGTGGCAATACGAATGTAAAACTTGTAAAACACGAACAACGCTTCAAAGTGGCACGGTGATACATGGCTCTCAACTTCCTCTTCGATATTGGTTTATAACAATGCACCTGCTAACCTCCACTAAGAAAAGTTTTTCAGCAAAAGAACTTCAAAGGCAGTTGGGGCACAAGCATTATGAAGCCATATGGACAATGCTCCACAAGCTTCGTTTGGCAATGGGCAAAAGAGACGACCAATATGTCCTTTCGGGCCAAATCGAATTAGATGAAGGCTTCTTTTCAACAGAAGTTAAACCTGAAGACAAAGATAAACCAACAAAACGCGGACGAGGTAGTCAAAAGAAGTCTAAAGTATTGGTTATGGTTGAAAGTAAAGATGCTGAAGGAGAAATCACTAAGAAGGGAAAGTCGCGCAAGGCGGGATACTTAAAAATGCAAGTAATCCCAGACCTTAATGCTGAGACTATAAATGAGCAAGTAGCTACTTATATTTCAGAGGATGCTAGTTTGATTACGGACGATTCCACGTCCTATGTGGACTTGGAAAACATGGTAGACCAACACCAAACCTAGGTAATCCCCAAGGAAAAGATCGGTGTAATTTTACCATGGGTACATTTGGTTATTGGTAATGCCAAAAGGATGCTATTGGATATTCAACTAATTTCAAATTTTAAATACCCCTAATCTCTCCTTGAAAATGAGAGGAACCAATATTTCCTTATTCCATCAAAAACGCCCTGATTGGTTTGTGAAAAACCCCTTCATAGCTATTCCCCTTAAACTCATCTTCGGCGATCACCATTTTTGGAAAATTATCGGATATTTTCAACAAGTTACCAAACTCCCGATTGATGGTATTTTCGCTATCCAATCGTAAAGCCACCTGTACATAAAGTTTCTCGCCTTCCTTTTCACAAACAAAATCGATTTCTTCAGCCCCCATTGTTCCGACTCTAACCTGGTAGCCTTTATACAGCAGCTGATTATATACAATATTCTCAAGAATTTTACCCCGGTCTGCAATTTTATAGCCCGATACGATATTACGAATCCCCAAATTTTCAAAATAATATTTCTCTCCAATAGAGAATACACGCTTTCCCACTAAATCATATCGTTCCACTTTATGAATCAGAAAGGCATTGGAAAGATATTCGATATAGGCCTGAATTTGATTCACCGAAATTGTCGACCGTTTCGACTTCAGATAATCACTTATGTTTTTAGCTGAAAAGAGACTACCGATATTACCTGAAAGAAATTGAATCAGCTTTTCCAGAAATGCAGAACTACGTAGGTTATAACGGCTCACTACATCTCGGAACACAATGGTAGAATAGATACTTTTCAGATATTCATTCACCACTTCATCCGTAAGGCTAAGATTAATAAGGTAAGGAAGTCCTCCGTAACGGGCGTATAGTTCATAGCTACCCGAATTATCGGTTAAATCATGAAAATAAAGAAATTCGGGATAAGACAAACTATAAACTTTAAGCTCTACATATCTGCCGCTCAGATAAGTTGCTAATTCGCCGGACAACATTTTAGCATTACTTCCTGTGATATAAATATCGTTCCGTTCATTAAGCAACAATGATCGCAAAGCTTTTTCAAATTCAGCTATTTCCTGTATTTCGTCAATGAAAATATAATTTATGGTTTCCGGATTTAGCATAGAAAGCACATAGGAATTCAGCTCGGTAGCCGAAGCCATGAAGTCGAAGTTCATATCTTCACGGTTAATATAAATGATATTAGCCTCCGGATCTTCCTTTCGAACCAATTCCATTAACTGGAAAAGCAAAAAACTCTTTCCTACACGACGTTGACCCGTTAGCACCTTAATGATGGGTTTACGCATAAAGGGTTTAATGCGTTTGACATAACTATCCCTATTTTTTATTTTAGAAGGAAGTTGAATAATACCCATCGTTTTAATTATAATTAAAATATACTGTAAATATACATAAGTTTTAATTATACTTAAAACTTTTACATAAAACAGCAAAACAATTAACTACATTAAATAATAAAGAATAGTCTTGAAATTTATTTATTGTAAAATAAAATGTCTCACAATTAAGTACTGAGTATAAAGTACTAAGGCAATTTTTCATAACCTCATCAAAAACACCAACAACCTCCCCTAACCCCTCCTTGAAAAGACTGGAAACTAGTGCTCAATCCTTTTGCTTTAAGTAACAAAACAAAAATTATATATACCTTTCATATACCCTTTACATACCTTTTAAATATAGTATATATACCATAATACTATATAGCATATATATTAATTATGAAATAAACTTGTATTTAACCTTAACAATCTATACTTTTGATACACAATTAACCTAACAAAATCCACAAATACCTAAATTATGGCAATAATCCCTCCCTCAAGTCCTCTTTACAAGATGAGAGGCTCCGTAGGAAACATCACGGTTTATGAACGCGATGGTGTTGTAATCGCCCGGTCGCTCCCCAGCCCCAACAAAAGGCGCAAAGCTTCGCCCTTACAAAAGCTGCACCTCAACTCATTTCAGGCTCAGCATGCGCTGGCAAAAAGTATAAAACGAATTCTGATTGACCGCGTATGGGCAAAAGAAAAGTTAACCGGAGGCATGACACCATACAGCTATTTCATAAAATGCAACCGGGCAGCTTTTGGCCGAACCGACCATATTGCTTTTCCTGAGCTGATGGAGATTAGTCACGGGCAGCTATTGCCGGCTCCCGGATTTTCTGCATACCGCGATAGCGATATGCTAAATTTCAAATGGGACTCTTCGATGACCGGATGGCTGGCAGCTCCAAGCGACCGTCTTAACATAATGATGCTAATAAACCGCAAAGACCTGTTAACCTTAGACATTAGCGCCTGCCGCAGCGATGGAGTGGCTTCAATTTCACTGTCCAACATTCCCGAAACCGCAGAGGGCTTTGTATTCTGGTCATCATCAAACGACGAAACTTTTTCGCCTTCAATTTATTGGACATGCAGTCAGGCATAATACCGCATCAAATTCACCTGCAATTATTATTTCATTAACATAAAAACCCATTAAACCCAAAAGATGAAAACTAAACTATTCTTTATTCTGCTGACAGTGTTAACTTCCACAATCCTGACGGCACAGAGCTCCAAGAAAAAAAAGGAAAGCATCAAAACCGAAGATGCTATTCAAGTTGCAGAGATTTCGATTGCCGATGTTGGGTCTTCTTCCGAAAGTTCATCGGTTTCCCCCAGCTCCTTCGAAGCCCTTAACAACATCCGCTACAACAATAAATTCGAAGTATATGGTTCAATAAATGACCAATACGATTTCTATTGTGAGAAATATGCTAAAAACAAATACAACAGTCTGGGTATTGCCGACAAAAGCGGAAATGTAATCTTGCCCCACCTGTTCAGCAAAAGCTATGGCAACTCAAGCAACAGCAACGAAGTGTTACTTTATATGAACAACAACTACGGTGTATTTGATCTCAACGAACTTCGTTGGAGCATCCTCATGGAATACGATGGGCTAAGCTTTCTGAACAACAATCTTTACAAAGCAAAGAAAAACGGGAAATGGGGAATAATCGACAACAACAATACCGTTATTGTACCCTTCAACTGGTATCAAATCAGCAATATATCCAACCTCGAGAACTACATTATTGTTACAGCCAACACCTATCCCAACAAATTAAAAGGCATCTATAGCCTGATGGAGCGGAAGCTAACCGTTCCCTGCGCATACACTGAGCTTACAAAACTTAGCAATCAGGATTACTTTCTGGCAGAGAATGGAACAAAACACAACATTGTCGACATTAGCAACACTCCCCGTTTTAAAAAGTGGTATGACGACATTACCGTCCCCTCTAAAGGAAGAAACTACTACATCGTAAAAAACGACAATAAATATGGGGTAATAGACGATAACGAGAAAGAGATCATCCCCATTGAATATCTGGAATTTGCGCAATATCCTTATTCCGACGGTTCATACCTGGCACGTAACAAAGACGGCAAATACGGATTCGTTTTAATTGATGGCAAGGTAACCCTCCCTTTTGAATACGACAATCTAATCAAAAACTACAACGACAATATCGTTTCTGTGCAGAACGGCAAATGCGGCCTTATACAGGTAAACTCCGGCATGCCTTATCAGATCACAACCTGTAACTACGACGATATTAAAGGCGGGAATAAAACATTCATTGTTGAAAAGGATGGCAAATTCGGACTGTTGGACATTTACGGCAAGCAACTTACTGAAATTGAATTTCAGTCGCTCGAATCTTTAGACAACAACTCCAACGACGGCAGCATCTTTAAAGCTCAAAAAGATGGTTATTATCAATTGATCGACAAGCAGGGAAAACCAATAGGCACCGAAAAATTCCAGGACATCTCCATTATTGAAAAGAAAAACATTTCCTATTACTCCGATGTAAAGTTCACCTACATGAAAGGTCTGCTCAAAAATGGAAAATACAGTATCATCGACAAAGTTGGAAAAACCATTTCTTCTTCCTTGTTTGACGACATTATCTCTGAAAACGACAATAACTTCATCGTCAAATCGAAAGGAAAGTACGGTCTTTACTCCCTTTTAGACCAAAAACTGATTATCGATTACAAATACGACTTAATTATAAAAACGTCAGATAATTACTGGGGGTTTTACGGCAAAAAAATCGATATTCTGATTGTCAAATCCGGTCAGGTCACCAAAATTAACACAACAAAATAGAAAAGCAAAGGCGGACTCCCGAGATAATTCGAGGAATCCGCCTTTGCATTGTTACTCAAACTACTTCAACGTCAACGCAACCTTTATCCCTAAGGCTACCAGCAATCCTCCGAGGAAACGGTTTATGTATTTCTCAAACCGAAAAAATGCCCGTTGTACTTTTTGTTGCGTAAAAAATATAGAAACTACTGAAAACCAAACTACAGCAGTTGCCACAATAATAAATGAAATGATCAAAATGACATACAACGGGGTGGTATGACTTATCACAAAGGTAAATAAGCTCAGAAAAAACAAGGTAGCTTTCGGATTTAGCACATTGGTTAGAAAGCCCATGCGAAATGACTTCATACGGGTAAGATCGACATTGTCCTTTTCTTCGGCAATTTCCAGCGCTGAACCTTTGTCCAACATGGAACTTATGCCTATATAAAACAGATACCCAGCGCCCAGGAATTTAATTATCGAAAACACGATGATCGATTTCGAGATGATATAACCGATACCCGCAGCACAATACGTCAGGTGGACACATAAGCCAAGCGCAACACCCAATCCGGTAAATATACCCGAACGACGCGAATAACGCAGCGAATTTTTTACGGTCATCACAAAATCGGGACCCGGACTGACGGCCCCCAGCAGATTAAGCATTGCAACGGTGCCTATAAGCGGAAGGTATTCCATGTGTTTGTAATATGGATGAGGTGTCAAAAATAGATAAACCATTTATAAAAACTCCGTTCCATAAAACAAAAATGATGCTTAGTCCAGCTGAACTAAGCATCATTTCTTATAATCATTATTTTTCGTTACGTTCGGCAAAGCATCCACTTTGTCGGACTATTTAAGCAGGATTTTCAGCCATATACATAAAATAGCAAACGCTATAAAGTATAAGTCCAACGTTGCAAATACAACGCCCTTGTTTGGTGGAGGCTCTGCCTCCGTCGAATATATTTCTACAGGCTGTGCCTGTAATAATAAATTCGGCTCAGGTAAAACCCAAGCCGAACTGAGATATCTATTCTTTTCCCGAGAAATCGAAATACAAAGTCATTTCCTTGGGCTGGGCTCTCCCATAGTCGTAATACATATTTTTATTGCCCGAAGGACCTAAATTAACGGGTTTCTGACCTTTGGTTCCAATCGGGGTAATGCCATGCATGAACGAAATATCGCCCGAGGGAAAGGCCGGAGCCACATTAAAAGTTTCTTTGGGCGATTGTGGAGTAAACAGGCGCATGAAAACATCTTCATTTTCCGTAACCACAACAAAAGGCTGCTCGGTAGTTTCGAGTTTCATCCAGTACATGTTCGAATAATATCCTTTAAATTCGGGATATTCCAATTTCTGCGACTCACCGGTAACAGTATTGTTATACGTCTTGTCCCAAACATTCAAAGTTGTGCCTTTCATGCGGTTTTTCCAAACACGGTATGGGCCATTACCAAGGTAACGAACACCTTTCACCAGTTTTTCGGGATATGAAAAACTCACGCCTAGGAAGGTAGAATATTCATCTACAGGACAATATTTTACATCCAGCTTAATCCATCCGGAGGGCATGATAGTCCATTTCACAACCGTGAAACTACTTTTCTTTCCATAGGTATTTTCGACAACTACATCATTACCTTCGCGATGACAAGCCATCGATTTAAAATCAGTTTCCCCTTCACAGATAACAGGTCCATTATTAAAAGGAATAACGCCTTTACCGTTTTCAACACGTATTAACAAACCTGTTTTGCGGCTAAAGGTTACTTTCACGCCATTAGCAGCAACCGTACACGTTGAATCCGCTTCACTGATATCTATCGGGCCGCCATCGGATACAACCATCCTTTGTGCAATTTGCTGCGGGAGTTTCACCGGGAAGCTCCAGGTATAAATCTCCTGATTATGAGGATCGGTAGCCGTAACATAAAGCACATCATAATCTTTCCAATCCGAAGGCAACTGAAGGCTTAACGTTCCGAACTGCCCGGGTTGAATATCGGGCGCTGTTGCTGTACCTGTTTTTATTGAAGCTGCATCTTTACTGTATGGCCCGGCCATCTTTGCCAGTTTCCACGAGAATGAACATTGGTTAATGTTGGTATAATGATAGCGATTCTGCAAACGGAACGTTCCGTCGAATGCGGACGTTATTTCGCGGTGTTCAAAATATACCGGCGACCATACTTCTTTGATGGTAAAATAACTTCCTTCTTTCTCTCGGTGAGGGCCAACGATGCCGTCTGGAGCATACGAACCAAAATTATCGATAAACCCGTTTTTATCGGTACGCACTACACCTTCATCGCAAAAAACCCAGAGAAAACCTCCGGCCGAAAGCGGTGTACGCCACATCAATTCCCAGAAATCATCGAGCGCTGCACCGGAGCCTCCATCAAAAATACCATGTAAAAATTCGGTAGGAAACACCACATCATGACCTTGATAATGAAGACCATTTCCATAATTATAATCCTTATAATGATGCGTATCGGCTCCACGAAAAATAGCCCAGGGATGAATCACCGGACGCTTTTGAATGTCGGCCTTGTCAATGACAGGATCGAGATCGAAGTTAAAACCGCCTTCATTTCCATTATCCCAGATAATGATGGAAGGATGATTTTCGTTGAAAGCCACCATCTCGTTAGCCAGCTGGGTTCCGGTTGGTGTATCATATTTGCCGTGCCATCCGGCCAGTTCGTCGAGAACAAACAAACCGAGCGAATCGCAAACATCATAAAAATGAGCATCGTGCGGGTAATGCGACATACGCACCGCATTCATATTCATATCCTTCATCAGCTTCACATCGGCAATGCTGATATCTTTGTTCGTAGCCCTTCCGGTATTGGGCCAGAAAGCATGATAATTAACGCCTTTAAACTTAATTTTGACGCCATTCACATAAATACCGTCGCGTTGGCGAAGCTCCACCGTACGGAAACCAAACCGTTGATTAACGGCATGTACCGCTTTTCCGTTCTGAAGAAGGGTAAAGGTTACTTTGTATAAAGTAGGAAATTCAGAAGTCCACAACTTCGGCGATGAAACGGTTGTTTTAAGATGAGCAACCGAATCGCCGTTACTGATTTTTGTTTTAAACGGAGCTCCAAAAGCTTTACCGTCGAGCGTATAGATTTGTGCGCTTACCTCATCGGCACCGGATAGTTTACTTAAGAAAACGTTTACATTAAAAGAGCCGTCGGCTTTTGCATCCAGGGCTATACGATTAATGCGTTGCTGTGGAAGCGCTTCGAGATATACCGGACGAAAAATTCCTCCATAAATCCAGAAGTCACCGATACGCTCGGCGGCATTCACCGATTTATTGGCCGAATGCTTGGCTACGTTAACTTCCAGAAGGTTATTCTGCCCAACCTTTAGCAACGAAGTTACATCGTACTTAAAACAATAGTAACCTCCCTGATGTACCGGTCCTGCAGATTTGCCGTTTATTTTCACCTCGGTATCGGTCATCGAACCTTCAAAAACGATATCGATAGTTTTTTCTGACCAGTTGGACGGAACTTTAAATTTATATTTATAAAATCCGGATTCTTTTCCGCGGACAGTATCCTTTGCCCACCCGTAGTCATACTTTCCAAAACCTTGCAACTCCCAGTTGGACGGCACCGGAATGGTGGTCCATTTGCCCGAATTTTGGCCGGCCGTACAGAAGAACTGCCAGTTTACTGTGTGGTCGCTTCCTGTTCCGGAAAGATACAGGTGCTGCGTTTCCTGCCCGTTCATCTGTACAAACAACAGCAATGAGAGGCAAAGCATCACAATTTTAAATGATAGAGACTTTAGCATAGTTATAGTGATTAATAGTAATTAAAGCTTCATTTCCAGCCCTTCTCTAACTGAAAAGATCGGGATAAAAATGTCGTTTATTGTTTTCGAACAGCTGTAACCGGAGCGCTGGTTGTTTTAACAATTTCGTCCTTAGCCAGACGCAAATTATTGCTCGAAAGAGCGATGTTTTCCGAGGCAGCACCGTCAACTTTAAGGAATACATCGGTTTTTACCGGCTGATAACAGCCATGAACAAACGCTTCCTTAACATCGCGAAACTCTACCAGCGGAACAGCAAGCTGAGGTGTCAGACTCTTTAGTCCGTTCACTTCAATCTGCGACGATTTTTCGACTAGTATGGCCCGGCCATCTTCAGCATCAATTTGCAGATTATGAAAAGCGATATTCTCGGAATTGCTTACCGTAAATCCGGTTTTGGTTTTAAGCTGAATATCGTTAAATGTAATATCGCGAATAGGCATCTCCTCAATACCAATCAATGAGCCGGCCTGCGAAGCATTGCCGGTAATTCCGCTAAAGTGCATGTTCCGGAACGTCGGCGTACGCTCGGTAACAGGTTCTGCATCGGCTTTATCATAAAACATATTCAGGGTGATTGCCTCTAACTTAATATTTTTCATCACCACATTGCTTACGCGAATATCTTCGACCACACCTCCACGTCCACGGGCAGTTTTAATTCGGATACCCCGGTCGGTTCCGTCAAAAATACAATTGGAGATGACGATCTTCTTAACACCGCCCGACATCTCACTTCCAATCACCACCCCGCCATGACCGGAGAGCATCGTACAATTGGTGATGGTATAATTTTCGGCAGGAGCGTTCATCTTACGTCCGGCTTTGTCTTTGCCCGACTTGATGGTGATGCAGTCGTCGCCCACGCTGATGTGGCAGTTTGAAATATGTACATTGCTGCACGACTCGGGATTAATGCCATCGGTATTGGGCGAATGCGGGTTATTAATGGTAACCTTATCGACTACAACATTATCGCAAAACTCAGGGTTCACCGTCCAGAACGGAGAGTTTTGAATGGTAACACCTTCGATACGGACATTTTTACAATACATGGGCTGAATGAACGGAGGCCGGAGAAATGCACGGGCAATCATGGAAGGCACTTCGGGATCGGCTTGTACCTGGTAATTTAAACTATCCGAAATACGTTGCCATTTGGAACGAAAACCTTTGGGTTTGGCAGGGAGCGACTCGGCAAAATCCCACCACTTTTTACCCTGACCATCGATGGTCCCGTGACCTGTAATGGAGATATTATCGGCCTTCCAGGCATAAAACAACGGATGAAAACTCATCACATCAATACCTTCATAGCGCGATTGCACCATGGGCAAATAATCATCAAAATCATCAGAGAATTTAATCACGGCACCAGCATCCAGAAGGATCGAAATATTACTTTTAAGCTCAATGGGACCGGTAAGAAAAGTGCCCGCAGGAAAATAAACGGTACCTCCTCCCCCCTTTACGGCAGCATCAATGGCTTTTTTAATGGCTTCGGTATTCTTTTGAATACCATCATTCTTTGCACCAAAATCCTTCACATTATAGGCCTGGGCCGAGATACTTGAAGAAATACCTGTAAATCCAGCCAAAACAAAACACAGGAAAACAATAATTTGTCGGTAAGAAAAAAAACGCTGAGCTATCATAGCTAATATTAAATTTGTATGTAATAGTTTTGCAATTCAAAAAACTAAGAAATCTTGCATAGCAAATTTGGTTCCAAAAAAACTTCTAAAAAAATTAACCCCGGGAATTCACAAAATATTCACAAAGTCAACCCTGATTACAATCAACATATCCAACGCTTTGCGTTACGTTGCAATAAAATTATTCACAATTTTTTCGGCTGCATTTACCTCCAAAAAATATTTTTACATTTTTTTACAATCACATTAAAAATATATTTGCAAACCTATTAAGAATAATTTAATATTGCAATAAAAACGTTTACATTGTAAATCGTTTACAAAAAAACGTAACTAATTAATAACCTGACAGATGTCAAGTGAAAACGATTACAAAATGAGCAGTTTAAACGAGGTTGCCAAGAAGGCCGGGGTATCTATTGCCACGGTCTCAAGAGTTATCAATAACAGCCCTAAGGTCAACCCCGAAACTCGACTCAAAGTACAGCAGGTTATTAAAGATTTGAAATATCACCCCAACCGGGTCGCCAAACGCCTTCGCAACAAAAGTGCATCGGGCAATCTTATTGGCGTATTAATCCCTGATATTCAGAACCCTTTTTACGTTGAAGTTTTGCGTGGCATTGAAGATGTGGCCTACGAAAACAAGTACGCCCTCATCATGTGTAACTTCTCACAGGACGAAAAAAAGGAACAATTATACCTCGATATTCTTCAATCCGAATCGGTTGACGGACTGATTGCCGCACCTACCAACGAACACGACCAAAAAGTTACCAACCTGGTAAAAAGCGGCCTGCCCATTGTTTGTGTAGACCGTGGATTAGCCGACGTAGACGTGGATGTAATACTGGTTGAAAACCAAAACGGAGCCTACTCTGCCGTTGACCACCTGGCCAAAGCAGGTTACAAACGTATCGCCTACATTTCGGGGCTTCGTCAGCTCCCTTCGAGCCAGGAACGTGAGGCAGGATACTCCAATGCCTTAAAGGCCAACGGAATCCCTATCGACAGAACCCTCATCAGATACGGTGACTCTCGCCATGAAAGCGGGGTAAAATTATGCGAAGAACTTCTTAACCTCCCATCTCCACCAGACGCCATTTTTGCAGGTAATAACCTGATTACACTTGGAGCGTTGGAAACAATCCACAAAAAAGGATTAACCATACCGAGCCAAATCGCCATTATCGGTTTCGACGATATGTACTGGTCCATTTCACTTAATCCGCCTCTTACCGCTGTAAAACAGCCAGCTTACGAAATTGGCCGCAGAGCAGCAGAACAACTTATTTTACGTATCAACGATCCGGCACGCCCCACCATGAGCATGGTGATGAAAACCGAATTAGTCGTTCGGAGTTCGTGCTAAAAACACAAAGCCTTCTTTTCGATATACGCCTGAAAAAATTGTAAACGTTTTCACATTAACACCATATATGAACACAGTAATTATTAATAATCCCAGTCGATTGGTTTTCGGAGCCGGCAGCCTTCAAAAAATGGCCGACGATTACCTTGCATTGGGGTTAAAACGCCTTTTTGTACTCACCATTCCTTCCATTACCGATCAACTCACTCCCGTTTTTGAACAGTTAAAATCGAACGGAGTTACCATACAAATCAACACCAACATCAGCAGAGAGCCTTCTTTTTCCGATTTGGAAACCATCTTAGCCTTTGCCCGCACGTTTAACGCAGACAGCGTGGCCGGAATTGGCGGAGGAAGTGTTTTGGACGTAGCCAAACTAGTGGCAGCCCAACTACACAACGATCAACCATTACAGTCAATCGTAGGGAACGGATTACTTAAAGGCCGCAGCACATACCTGGCTTGTCTGCCAACCACTTCCGGAACCGGAAGCGAAGTTTCGCCAAACGCCATTCTGTTAGATGAAACCGATGGTGCTAAAAAAGGAATCATCAGCCCGTTTTTGGTTCCCGACGGCGCTTATATTGACCCTGCGCTTACACTCAGGCTTCCTCCATACGTAACCGCATTCACCGGAATTGACGCATTAACCCATTGTATAGAAGCTTACACTAACAGATTTGCCCACCCGATGGTGGACACTTTTGCACTGGAAGGAATAAAACTAATTGGCCGTAACCTGAAAAAAGCCGTTGATAACGGACAAGACCTGGAAGCACGCTCAGCCGTAGCCCTGGGCAGCGTTTACGGTGGAATGTGTCTCGGACCGGTAAATACGGCAGCGGTACATGCGTTAGCTTACCCGCTTGGCAGTGAATACAAAATTGCCCACGGTGTTTCCAATGCCCTGCTCCTGCCCTACATCATGGAATTCAATCTTCCGGAAGCCGAAGCCAAATATGCTGAAATAGCCCGTGCCATGGGAGCCCAAGAAGGTAACACAGACCGCGAAACAGCGCTGAACGGTATTGAACTCGTTCGCAAGCTAATTAGCGACTGCGGAATACCAGCCCATCTTTCAGAAATCAATATTCCTTTTGAAGATATTGAAGCCATTGCCCAATCAGCCTTAGGAGTTCAACGCCTTCTGAAGAACAATATCAGAGAATTTTCTTTGGCTGATATTGTAAACGTTTACAAAATCGCATATTAAACAAAAATGAGCAAAACAGTTAAAAAATATAGCGGTGTCATCGTTCCGATGATTACTCCCTTTAACCAGGATCTTACCGTTGACCTTAAGGCCAACGAACGGATTCTGGATTCCTTTATAAAAGCCAACGTATTTCCATTTCTTGCCGGAACCACCGGCGAATCGGTATCCATCTCCGATTCTCAAAAAGCTTTATTAATAAAATCGGCCGTTGACCATGTAAATCACCGCACGCTGGTTTATGTCGGAATTGCCGGGAATTGCCTGCACGACTCAATCGACAATGCAAAACTGTATGCCGACATGGGCGCCGATGTACTGGTGGCTCATCTTCCATTTTATTACCCCATAAACTCCGACCAGATGATTCGTTATTTCGAGCAACTGGCCGAGAATTGTCCCTGCCCGCTCATCCTTTACAATATACCTGTAACCACCAAACAATCCATTCCGGTAGATGTTATTGAGAAACTTAGCTACCATCCTAACATTGTTGGTATCAAAGATTCGGAAAGAGGTATTGAACGGCTGGACCAATCATTAGCATTATGGAAAGACCGTAAAGACTTTGTTCACCTCATGGGCGCAGCAGTACAGTCAGCCTACGCATTGCTCAACGGTTCCGACGGTATAGTTCCAAGCACCGGAAATATCACCCCAAAACTCTATAACGATCTTTACGAAGCAGCGCTCCGTGGAGACAGCCAAAAGGCTGAAGAACTTCAAGAGTTGACCAACAAAATATCCGAAGTTTATCAAAAAAACAAAATCCTGAGCCAGTCTATTCCGGCATTAAAGGTCATGATGTCTGTTTACGGCATTTGCGATCCTTACGTAATGCCGCCAATGTACCGCCTTGGCGATCAGGAAGAAGAACGGATCAAGAAAGAAACGAAACAACTTTTGGGCTAATACCAAAAGCAAACAACACGAATAAAAAAATGAGCAACAACACAAAACATATTCCTATCCTTGCCATCACCATGGGTGACCCGGCTGGTATAGGCCCTGAAATTGCCGCTAAAGCTTTTGCCGAAAGCAGCATTTACAGCACCTGCAAACCTCTGCTTATAGGCCATTCCCAAATCATGGAAAAAGCCATTAAAATTGCGGGTGTTAATCTGAAAATTAACAAAATAAACAATGTTTCGGAAGCCGTATTTACCCCCGGAACAATCGATATCTATGAAATTGAAGATGTTGATGTACAACAAATTCAATTTGGTCAAGTTTCAGAAGCTGCCGGCGACCTGGCCTTTAAAGCTGTAAAAACAGCCATCGAACTTGCCTTGCAAAAAAAAGTTGACGGCACGGTTACCGGTCCTATCAACAAGGAATCCATCAACAAAGCCGGGCATCATTTTTCTGGTCACACTGAGATTTACGCCCATTTTACCAATACCGCCAAGTACGCTATGCTTCTTTGCGACGAAAACTTTCGGGTAATTCACGTTACCACCCACGTTTCGTTGCGCAAGGCCTGCGACCTGATTAAAAAAGAACGCGTGCTGGATGTCATCCGCCTGATGAACAAAGGGCTGAACGACCTTGGCATTGAATCGCCTCGCATCGGCGTTGCCGGCCTTAATCCGCATTCGGGCGACGGCGGACTGTTTGGCGATGAAGAAATTAACGAGATTGGCCCGGCCATTCAGGAAGCCCAAAAAGAAGGCATCCTCGCCAGTGGACCTGTTCCTCCGGACACCTTGTTCGCCCTTGCCAACGGTGGAAAATTTGATGGTTGCGTGGCCATGTACCACGACCAGGGGCACATTCCGTTCAAAGTACTGGGTTTCAACTGGGACCAGGAAAAGAAGACGATGAAAAGCGTAAAAGGGGTAAACATCACCCTTGGACTGCCCATCATCCGCACCTCGGTCGATCACGGTACCGCTTTCGAAATTGCCGGAAAAGGAATTGCCAGTCCGGATGCCTTATTTCACGCTATTGAATATGCTGTACGACTGTATAGAAAATAGACGAATAGCCTTAATTAAGAATTAAAAATTAACAATATATATGATTGCTGTAATAGCCGATGATTTCACAGGAGCTGCGGAGATAGGGGGTATCGGGCTACGATATGGGTTGAACGTTGTTATCGAAACTGAAGACATTCAGGGAGAAGATGCCGACCTACTTATCATTGCCACCGATACCCGCTCGCTTAGCGCCAAAGAAGCATCGGACCTTATAACCCGAATTACAAAGAAATTAATTAAATTAAACCCACAATTCATCTTTAAAAAGGTCGATTCAGTACTAAGAGGTAATATTACTGACGAATTAAATGCCCAAATGAAAGCCATGGACAAAAAGAGGGCGCTAATTGTTGCTGCTAACCCGATATTTAACCGGGTTATCCGTAACGGGATGTATTATATCGGCGAAACCCCGCTTAATGAAACAGGCTTTTCTACCGATCCGGAATTCCCCATCAGCTCCTCAAACGTACTGGAAATCATTTCAAACGAAAAAAATGTAAACGTTTTCAGTGCAAAACCAGGAGAAACACTTCCCGAAGAAGGAATCATCATTGGCGACGTTACCGGCTTGAAAGACCTTGGCCGCTGGGTTTCGAGCATCGACAACGACACCGTAATTGCAGGCGCTTCCGGCTTTTTCGACGCATTACTGTCGCATCAGTTTTCGCTGAACACCAACAACGTAATCCCCATGATTCCGTTTGGCGAAAAAGCGCTTTACGTCTTTGGCAGCACGTTTCCTAAAGAGGCCGATTTCATTCAACGACTGGAAGATAACGGCTATTATTTTTCCAACATGCCCAAAGAAATCTACTACAACAAAAACTTCGACCCTTGTTATCTCGAATACTGGGCAAACGACATTGTTGACGGGATTAAAAAGCATCACAAAGTGGTAGCATCAATCGACTATACGCCGAGCGACGAGCCCGACATCGCCTTTCGCATTAAAGAAAACATGGGACAACTCATAAAAAAAATAACCGACCGTGTAGCCCTCAACGAATTACTGATTGAAGGAGGCGGAACAACATCGGTAGCACTAAAATACTTACATATAAAAAAATTACTCCCGGTACAGGAACTGGAAACAGGAGTTATACGCATGAAAATCGACAACTCCACTGATTTTTGTCTAACCACCAAACCCGGGAGCTATTTCTGGCCCGAATGTGTATGGTTTCCGGAAGTAGTATAACACTAACAAATAAAAACTATTAATCGATGCAGAGTGCAACATTACACTTACTAGATTACCTGATTCTCGGACTTTCGCTTATAGTACCAGTTTCCATTGGCTTAAAGTATTCGAAGAAACAAAACAACACCAAAAAATACTTTACAGCGAGCGGAACAATTCCGGCATGGGCTATTGGCATATCCATCCTGGCCACCCTGATAAGTAGCGTTACTTTTTTGGCTTATCCGGGAGAAGGTTATACCTCCAACTGGATATTACTGGTACAAGGATTAATGATACCGGTGACGCTGGCTTTCTTCATTGGTTTTGTTGTGCCTTTATACCGAAATGTAATCAAGTTAAGCGCCTACGAATATTTTGAAAAACGCTTCGGTTTCGGAGCCCGGCTATACAGTTCACTCGGATTCTTTTTGGCCCATTTTTCAAAAATGAGTACGGTTTTTTACCTGGTTGCTCTGGCCTTTTCAAAGATGACCGGATTTAACAGTATTGATATGATCTGGATCATCGGATTCATCGTTGTATTTATCACCCTTATCGGTGGTATGGAGGCGGTCATCTGGATGGATGTTGTACAGGGTTTATTGCTGATTTGCGGAGGCGTTACCGCATTGCTGATGATTTTGTTCACTACACCAGGCGGCATCTCAGCTATATGGAATGTGGCCCTGGAAAACGGACACGTCGGTTTCGGTCCTTTCGACTTCAGCTTTGTCAAACTCACCTTTTGGGTAATGACCCTCAACGGAATCTTTTATGCAATTCAAAAATATGGGACAGACCAAACCATCGTTCAACGTTACCTGACTGCAAAATCAGACAAAGGAGCCATCAAGGCGTCCTTAATAGGTGTAATGATGAGCGTACCGGTCTGGGCTCTGTTTATGTTTATCGGTACCACACTATATTCCTACTATCATATTCAAAGTGGGATGTTACCCGCAAACATTAAAGCCGAGGAAGTTTTTCCATACTTTATCATGACACAGTTGCCGGTCGGTGTAGTCGGGCTGGTCCTTGCAGCATTGCTTGCAGCCGCCATAGCCAGTCTCAACTCTGACCTTAATTGTCTTTCGGCCATTTTGGTTGGCGATTATTTCATCCGGTTCAAACCGAACAGCACTGAAAAACAACGCATGTTCATGAGCCGCCTGTTAATTGCCCTGGCAGGGGTAGCATCGATAATAATGGCTATGTATTATGTCTATCATGGAGGCGATGGAATTCTTGGCACCTTATTCATCCTGTATTCCATTTTCTCCGGAGGCATTGCAGGTTTATTCCTTTTAGGAATTTTCACATCAAGAGCCAATAAACAAGGGGTTTATGTTGGAATTTTAACCTGCATTATTTTTACTGCATACGCGGTGCTGACATCCAGCAAAATAGGCACCGGAGCCGACAAACACCTTATCCTTAATTTAGGCCAATACAATTTCACCCATCATAAAATGATGATAGGCGTTTACAGCCACGTGATACTCTTTAGTGTAGGTTACGTAGCCAGCCTGTTCTTCAATAACAAGAAAGACATTAGCGACCTTACCTACAGAAGCTGGAAGGATAAAAAAAACAGTACTTCCGCTCAGAACTCTTTCAACAGTATCTCGGTTGAAACATCAAGAACCCAATATCAGAATATTGAAACTATAAACTAAACACTATGAAAAAAGCTGGCGAATCTCCTTAATTAAGTATTAACCATTAGATTTTACCAAATGAAGTTTAACTGCTATTACCATTTTTATGTATTTAACTGATTATGTATCTACTACTCGATCATTGTCATTTAACTAACTTAATCTAAAATTTTATGAACAAACGATTTCTAATCCTATCCATTATCGTTTTTCTAACCGGACACCTGTTTGCTCAAACAGTGGTGAAAGGTGTGGTAAAAACTGAAACGGGTGACCCTATCCCCGGCGTTACAATTATGATTAAAAGCTCTAAAACCGGAACAGTTACAGATGTTAATGGGAAATACTCCATAAAGACATCAGAACAAGATGTTTTGGTTTTCTCTGCCATTGGCATGAAAAAACAAGAAATCCCGGTTGGGAAACAGGCCCAAATTGACGTATCAATGGCAGATGATGCCACTACACTAGACGAAGCTGTGGTTGTAGGTTATGGATCTCAGAAAAGAGCAAACCTTACCAGTGCAGTTGAAGTAATCTCTCCTAAAGATGTAGCGGACCTCCCCGTGGGTAACTTGGGAGCAGCCCTTCGCGGTACTGTTAACGGTCTTTCGGTCTCGGGCGGTATGACTCGTCCAGGAACTCCTGCTACATTATCAATTCGTACCCCCTTTTCATTTTCAAAAGATGGAGGATCAACTGCCCCAATAGTTGTCATTGACGATGTTGTCCAGATAGACGGATCTTCATCTTCTCAAGCTCCGGACTATTCAAGATTTAACAACCTCGACCCTTCAGAAATTGAAAGCATCACTATATTAAAAGACGGTGCAGCTGCAATCTACGGAGCCCGTGCATCGCAGGGTGCCGTCATCGTTACTACCAAAAAAGGTAAAATAGGCCAGGCTCCTAGAATTTCTTATTCAGGACTCTATGGATGGAACGATGCCACATCTCATCCCCAGACTCTATCTGCATACGAAGAAGGAATTTGGTGGAACGAATTTAATGGTCCTTATGGAGCCAACAAATCAGCAAGCACAAAACGCAACTTTTTTCAAGCAGACGAACTCGATTCATTAAAACACATGAATTATGATTGGTTAGGCCATGCTTGGAAAATAGGAAACACTGCGCGTCACACCATAAGTATTGATGGAGGTTCCGAAAGAGCCACATATTTTGCTTCGGCCACATATTATACCCAAAATGCGAATCTAAATACCGGAGATTATAATAAATGGACATTCCGTGCAGGAACGACAGTTAACGTGGCCGCAAACTTAAAAGTTGGCCTTCAACTTTCGGGCGACAACACATACAAAAAAACTCCATTTAACAAGGTTGGCGGAGAAAACTTAGATAATGACTACGTAATGCTTCTCAAGACGCCGAAATATATACCCTGGCAACTTGGAGACCAGTTTACTTATCTGATGCTGAACCCTTACACCTATCCTGGTTCAAATGCAAATGATGTGAGTGCATTTAACTATTTCCAAATGCAGAATTCAGACAACTACTCTGAGGCTCGTGGTTTATCTTATAATGTCAACATAAATGCCGAATTCAAAGTTCCTTTTGTAAAAGGATTATCTCTCAGAGGCATGTTTAACAGAGCATATTCTTTTGCAACAAACAACCAGATAGGTACCCAATATACACTTCTTCGCCCTACAAAACTTGGAGGAACAGGAGAACACCTTTATCTTCAACCAGGCCAAGGAGCTACTTATTCTGTGGATGTAAATTCGCGTAATGGCAACCGTATGTTATGGGATAGAAACTATACTATCGCTTACCAAGAAAATTTCTTTGTGAATTACGAAAAACAGATCGGAAAACACAACATTACAGCAATGGCCTCCGTTGAACGTAGCGAAAGCGACTACAACTCATTGCGCTTGATCGACAATGCTCCGCTTGTCAATAATAACGGACAAACAAATACTGCAACGGGAGGTATCGATATTTCAAATTCTGTAACGGGTAGAACTCAAAGTGGCAACTTATCTTATCTCGGTCGTATTACCTATAACTACGCCAATAAGTATAACTTTACCTATCTCATTCGTTCAGATGCCTCCTCAAAATTTGCCCCTTCAAATTACTGGGGAACATTCCATTCATTCGGTGCAGCTTGGGTAATCTCCGAAGAAAGTTTCTTCAAAGACAATGTCAAATTTGTTGATTTCTTAAAGCTCAGGGGAACCTTAGGTCTTACGGGTAAAGATAACACTAAAGCATGGCAATGGAGACAACGTTACACCTACCAGGGCGATAAAGGAGGCATCTTCGGCACATCTACTTCCACGGCTATTACGCCAGGCTACAAAATGGAAGCCAATCCTACCCCCAACGCAAAATGGGACAACGACACCAAATATGACATTGGTCTTGATGCAACTATGTTAGGAGGAAAACTATCGACTACAATAGATTGGTGGAAAGATCACAATTACAATATGCTTCTTGTACGTTCTGCCCAGATTCCTGTGACTATAGGAGGTTCAAATGCCGACGAAAATTACGGTGGTATTGATGCTTATGGTATAGAACTGTCTATTTCGTGGAAAGATAAAATTACCCATGATTTATCATACAGCATCAGCCTTCAAACAGGTTGGAAAGATACTAGAGTAAAAAAATGGGATTTACCTTCGATAATCTACCCTTGGACTGACAAGCAAGTTGGCAAATCCGTAGACCCAGGAAAATGGGGTTATGATTGTTTAGGAATGTTCCATAATCAAACCGAAATTGACAACTATGTTGCCCAATACCTTACCAAAGCTGACGGAACATATGGCACAATGTTAGGTCTTGCTCCATCAGGTCTTAAGCCAGGCATGCTTTACTACCGGGATGTTCGTGGTGCAATAAATTCAGACGGATCATTTCAGGATGCTGATAAAACTATAGATTCTAACGACCAAATTAGATTGTCTAAAAAAGCAGACAACCCTTATGGTTTTACCACCAATCTAGGTTTAAATTATAAAGGTATCCAACTTAACGCCCAGCTTTCTGCTAATTGGGGTGGCTGGTCTGAGCTTGATGGCAGAACACAGGCAACAAATTCTTCAGCATTCTACGGAAACCAAGCCTCATATTGGGCAGACATGTTCGATCCAGACTTGAATCCTAATGGAAAATATCCAAACCAATATCAAATAAGCCAATCGGGCCAGGATGGAGCAGCAGGTCAGAATGTAATTTCCAATTTCTGGAAAATTTCATCATTCAGAATGCAGATTAACTCAATTACTTTGGCATATTCATTTCCCAAAACGCTCATGTCGAAATTAAAAATAGAAGGTTTACGGATGAACCTTTCGATGACAAACGTCGCAAGCCTGTATAACCCATACCCTTACCGTGACCCTTTTACTGACATGACCGGATACCCAACCCTTAGAACAGTATCCCTAGGGGTGAATCTTACATTATAATAACTTTAATTATAAAGAATATGATAAAGAAATATATATACGGAATTATTTCCATAGCTACAGTTGCAATGGCAGGTTGCAGCGACCAATTTATTCAGGACCAAAAAGACTATGCTGGTTTTACTACTCAGGAGACTTTTAGTACCGAAGCAATGGCTACCGGCTATGTAGACTATATTTATAACCAAATTGAACCGACAAACAACTCAACTCCTATTCAAACAATGGGAGGAGATGGGGCTAGTTATGGAACTACCCTTTCCTCAACAACTGATGAATTTGCCGGATCGACGACGTTGAGCAACAACACCACCATCTTAACCAATAAAACGGTTTCGTCCTACTTTGCTTCGGTGCTGCCTTCTGGTGTTTCAAACAATACATACACCCGTATAAGGCAAATGAACCAATTCCTTGAGAACATCGATGTTTATGGATCCACTACCATTTCAGAGAGCGTTCGCACCAAGTTAAAAGGTCAGATTCACTTCTGGAGAGCATGGCAATATTTTGATTTGGTCCGTCTCTATGGAGGCGTTCCAATGGTTTTTCATTCACAAACATCGTCGTCTACAGACACAACAATTCGCACACCAAGAAGTTCTACAACAGAATGTATCAAACTTATTTGCCAAGATTTAGATACAGCTATCACTCAACTTCCAGCGTCGATGACAGGTTCTGATTATGGACGTGTAGACAAAGCTGCAGCCGCCGCATTCAAAGCTAGAGTATTAGCGACCATTGCCACCCCGTTGTTTAATTCTGACTGGAAAAGCACTTCAAGCACTAAGTGGCAAGCTGCTTACGATGCCCACGTAGCCGCAAAGACATATCTTGATGCTGCAGGCAAAGGTCTTTATGGAGAAAGTGCCCCAGGGGTACGAGCAAAAGCATGGAGCGACATGTTCAAACAATCATTAAATGATCAGTCTAGGAAAATTAATCCCGAAGCCATTATTGTATATTTGTATTCCTCATCAGTTTCTTCAGGTTCTTCTACTTACAAAGCTAACGGATGGGAAAAAGCAATTCGCACCTCTAAGCAAGGAGGCAGTGCATCTATCAAGACCACCACGCAAATGATCGATAAATTTCCGATGGCAGACGGAACCAGGCCTGTAAAGGGAGGGAATTATGACACCCTGAGCTTCTTCGCAAACCGCGATCCGCGTTTTTATCGCACCTATGCCTTCAACGGCAGCTTCTGGCCTTACAAAGATTCCATAAACAATGCGACAGTTTGGTCGTACTACTGGCAAAAAAGCGCTACCGATGCAGCTACAACTTACTATGCAGAAGCCAATAGCGCAATGACGGCCGGAGGATCCTTTATCCGGAAGATGTCTCAAGACGCAAACCTATCATCTGCAAATTACGGATACTCTGCAAGTGATATTATTGAGTTCCGTTATGCAGAATTCTTATTAAACTGGGCAGAGTGCGCAGCAGGTATTGGCAAATTACAAGAAGCATACGACATTTTGGTTCGAATTCGTAAACGTGCATCTTTTACAGTAGGGGTTAATGGGGTCGATGCGACGTACGGTCTTGGTTCGGCTATCTTGACGGACAGAAATAAAATGTTCGAAGCTATTCTTTATGAAAGAAGTATCGAACTTGCCTACGAAGGAAAACGTTTCTTTGATCTAAGAAATTGGAAATTATTCGGCGATGCCACAGATAACAACGACGTTTGTAACACTCTAGGAATAGCTCCTTTAAACGGAACGAGACGTACAAGCTTTATAATTCAGGTTGATCCTGCCAAGCCAGCTGTTGCTGCTTTAAGCACAAAAGGTTATGGAACAGCGAACGGTAACTCTGCAGATCCTATATTTAAAGGCAAAAAACGTCCGGCATTTGACGGAGCCACAATTGATCCAACGGTAGGCCGGGTTGACCCAGATGCAACGGATGCAGTTTGGAATGCCGGCATTACTACGCTAAAAACATTCTATAGTACTTATTTCAAACGCGTTGTTAAGGATGATGTTGATCCAACTTCTCCAAGATTCATATTCTCATTCAGACCTGAATATTATTTTTTCGGTATAAACCAAGACGTTCTTCAAGTAAGTACTTATCTGAACAGTCAACAAACCAAAGGTTGGCTAAATGTTTATGGCCAAACTGGTACTTTCGATCCGACTAAGTAAACAGGTACTTTTAAAGATCTTCCTTATCTTTTAATAAAATAAAGATAAGATTACTACTAAATTACATTTCCAACCCCGACAGGACAAAACCTCCTGTCGGGGTATTATAACAACCGCTTTTCAATACATCGCATTCCGCCTTATCCCCATCGCTCAGACACATCCAAAGCCTTTTTTCAGAAAGGGACTAATTCTTTGTATATATACTTTATATAATAACACATATCATTTTGTCCAACAAAATATTATTACTAAAAAATATTTTTAAGTTTGGCACCAAAATTGCATATTATACCTCAGCATATTGTTCACACAAACCATTAATAACAAATTGTACAAAAAAATGAAAAGACGTTTAATTCCATGCTTACTATTTGCATCGGCGTTAGGGCTTAACCAAACGGCATCTGCACAGTACCCGACGATCCCTGACGATGTAAAAGCAAAAGCTGATTCGCTGATCAAAGCCGCAGAAAGACACTCAGATGAGGCTTGGCAAAAAGCCCTGCCAATCATCCAAAAAGAAGCTAAACAAGGGAAACCTTATATTCCATGGGCAGCCCGCCCTACTGACCTTCCTCAAGCTCAGATTCCATCTTTCCCAGGTGCTGAAGGGGGAGGTATGTACACTTTCGGCGGTCGTGGTGGCCGTGTAATTACCGTTACCAGTCTGGCCGATGATGGTCCTGGAACGCTTCGCGAAGCTTGCGAACAGGGAGGTGCCCGTATCGTTGTTTTTAACGTAGCCGGTATCATCCGCCTAAAAACACCGCTTATTGTACGTGCCCCTTACATCACTATTGCAGGGCAAACTGCTCCTGGCGACGGTGTTTGTTTAGCAGGAGAAAGCTTCTGGGTTAACACCCACGACGTGATTGTACGCCACATGCGTTTCCGCCGCGGAGAAACCTGGGTTGGCCGTCGCGACGACTCCTTCGGAGGTAACCCTGTAGGTAACATCATGCTCGACCACGTTTCGGCAACATGGGGATTGGACGAAAATATCTCGTTTTATCGCCACATGTTCGACCCAGGCGATGGTACGAAAGAACTGAAACTCGGAACTGTTAACGTTACTGTACAGAACTGTATCTCTGCAGAATCGCTCGACACCTGGAACCATGCTTTTGGAAGCACCATGGGAGGCGAAAACTGCGCACTCATGCGCAACCTTTGGTCGTGCAACGCCGGACGTAACCCTTCCATTGGATGGAATGGCGTGTTCAACTTTGTCAATAACGTAATCTTTAACTGGGTACACCGCTCTGCTGACGGAGGTGACTATACTGCTCTTTTCAACTTTATCAACAATTATTACAAACCCGGACCTGCAACTCCTAAAAAAGGACCTATCAGCCACCGTATCTTAAAACCCGAAGCAGGCCGAAGCAAACTGGGCTATTTCGTATTCGGACGTGTTTATGCTAACGGTAACATTATGGAAGGCAACGATGCCGTAACCAAGGACAACTGGGCAGGCGGCATTCAGGTTCAGGAACAGGAAAATACTGATGGTTATACCGAAAACATGAAATGGGACCGTCCGCACCCAATGCCGTATATGAAAATAATGCCGGCACAGGATGCTTATAAATTTGTACTGGCCAACGTTGGAGCAACATTACCAATTCGCGATGCTGTTGACACCCGTATCATTGAAACGGTAAGAACAGGAAAACCAACCTATGATGCATCTTACGCTGACACGTTGAAACCTCAGTTTAAATATCGTCGTTTACCCAAAACTTCGTACAAACAAGGTATCATCACAGACATCAGAGAAGTTGGAGGCTATCCTGAATACAAAGGAACACCTTACAAAGACACCGATGGCGACGGTATGCCCGATGCTTGGGAAATCAAACATGGTTTGAACCCGAACGATCCTTCGGATGCTGTTAAAGACTGCACCGGCGATGGCTATACCAACATCGAAAAATACATCAATGGCATCAGCACCAAAAAGAAAACTGACTGGACTGATCTCAAGAACAATCACGACACGCTTGCCGAAGGAAAAGGCAGCCTGATTGAAAGATAAAACACCTTTTCAACGCAAAGTCGCAATGACGCAAAGAAATTTCAAAATAAACTCTGGCGACTTTGCAGCTTTGCGTTGATTTTTCCAGCACCTTATCTCCTTCTGTCAATACTCCATCTCACCAAATTTATAACCATTGCAATTTCTAATACAATGCAAAAACATACTAAAATATTAGCACTGGCCATCAGTTTAATGGTAATCTCCGGAACTATCGTTTGTGCCCAGCAAAAAACGGCTCAAACCGATAAAGAAAAAGCAGCAGCCTACATACAAACCATCACCCTGCGTGCTGATAAAATTGTAAAAACACTCGGAATCACTGATTCTTCAAAATATTATAAGGTGCGTGAAGTAATGGTAAACCAATACCATACGCTCAACGATACTTACGATGCCCGCAATGCCAAAATTAAAGAAATTAAAGCTAAGCCTGGAGCAGACAAAGCAACCATCGATACTTTGGTTAAAAAAACCGCTGCCGAAACCGCTGCCAAAGTCAAAATACTTCACGATAAGTATATATCCAAACTTTCATCTTTATTGAATTCCGAACAGGTTGAAAAGATTAAAGACGGAATGACTTACGGAAAAGTAGCTTTCACCTTCCAAGGCTATCTCAATATGATCCCAAGCCTTACCGAAGAACAAAAAACAAAAATAAAAGGCTGGCTCATTGAAGCCCGCGAACAGGCAATGGATGGAGAATCGGCAGAAAAGAAAACCGAAATCTTTGGCAAGTACAAAGGCCGCATTGCGAATTACCTTTCCTCACAGGGTTACGACCTGAAAAAGGAAGGCGAAAATATGAACAAACGAATTAAAGAAGCAGAAGCTGCTAAAAACAAATAAACCCCCTAATCCCCCAAAGGGGGACTTTAATACCCTGAGTGGATTACAAGTTGCAACCTGTAATTTGTAATCTGTAATTTGTAATTTGTAACTTAAACCCCATGAAACGCATTTTTAAAACTCACGCAATCGCAGCCTGGCTATTCATTGGTTTAGTCAGCGTTGGAACCACTTCTGCTGCTCTGGCAGCGCCTCCCAAACCCAAGCCCCAACCGCCTTTAGCCATGGGAGACGAAGGACATTTGGTTTACGCCCCCGATGCCCAGGGCAACCGCATTCCCAACTTCTCGTACTGCGGTTACAAAGCATCCGAAGCCCCAATTCCCAATGTGCCGGTAAAAGTTGTAGTCCCTGTATCCAAAGGCGATGCAACAGTTCGCATACAGGCTGCTTTGGATTATGTAGCTTCACTAGCGGCAGATAAAGACGGATTTCGTGGAGCTGTACTGCTCGAAAAAGGCACCTATGAAGTATCCGGACAACTTAAAATAACCGCCTCTGGAGTTATTCTTCGCGGAAGCGGAATGAGCGAAAACGGCACCATCGTGCTTGGCACTGGCGTTGATAGGCAAACGCTCATCACCATCTCGGGCAAGAATAATAAAACAGTAGCCAAAGAGACTAAAATCAAAGATGTCTATGTTCCGGTAAACGCAACCCAGATACATGTTAGCTCTCCTAACTCGTATAAAGTTGGAGATATGGTTCAGATACATCGTCCAAGCACCTGGGAATGGATTCGGACTCTTAAAACAGAACATTTTGGAGGAGGAATAACTGCACTGGGATGGAAACCCGGCGAACGCGACATTTTCTGGGACCGCAAAATTGTGGCTGTTAACGGCGACGCTATTACACTCGATGCCCCTTTAACAACCGCACTGGACTCCACTTACGGAGGCGGACTTATCGCAACATATCAATGGAACGGACGCATTTCGCAGGTTGGCGTCGAAAACCTTCGCTGCCGTTCAACATACGACACCAATAATCCCAAAGACGAAGCCCACCGTTGGATGGCCATCACCATTGAAAGCACTCAGGATGCCTGGGTACGTCAGGTTACTTTTGAACATTTCGCAGGTTCGGCCGTAGTGGTATGGGAAACTGCCAAACGGGTAACCGTTGAAGATTGCAAATCACTGTCCCCGGTTTCGGAAATTGGCGGACAACGCCGCTACTCGTTCTGGACTACAGGACAACAGGTATTGTTTCAACGCGATTATGCCGAATACGGATTTCACGATTTTGCCGTAGGATTCTGTGCTCCCGGCCCCAATGCCTTTGTTCAATGCGAATCTCACCTTCCAAACAGTTTCAGCGGAGGAATTGACAGCTGGGCATCTGGAGTTCTTTTCGACATTGTTAATGTGGATGGACAAGCCCTGAGCTTTAAGAACCGCGGTCAGGACGGTCAAGGTGCTGGGTGGGGTGCTGCTAATAGTGTTTTCTGGCAATGTTCAGCTGCTCGTGTTGATTGTTACGCCCCGCCTACCGCTCAAAACTGGGCGTTTGGCATCTGGGCCCAATTTTCGGGCGATGGCTACTGGAGCGACTCCAACAACAGCATCCGCCCCCGAAGCTTGTTTTATGCTCAGCTTTACGATCGCACCGGTTTCAAAGCAAAGCCTGGTATCCAATATTTTGATATGCCTTCCGAAGCTTCGAGCAGGCCATCCTACGACAAAGCAGCCGAATTTATTGCTGACTCCAAAGAGCCAAGGATGCTGTTAACCCAGTTTATCGATCTTTCCGCTACCAATAACCCTATTCCTACCGACGCCAACGGAGCCAAAACCATCGACAAAATCGGTTATAAACAACCCGTAACTCCGGCCAAAGCCGTACCAATGCACGTGGTAAATGGATGGATTGTCCGTGGAAACTCGGTGGTTGTCGGCAATCAATTTGGCGAACCCTGGTGGAAAGGTACGGTAAGACCCGAATTTACAGAAACGGCCGATCCTGCCGTAACCCGTTATGTCCCGGGACGTACCGGCACCGGCCTCACTGATGATCTCAGCCAGGTAGTAGACTCGATGATTAACAATCACGTAGCGTCATGGTATCGTCATTATGGATTATGGTACGAACGCCGACGTGACGACCACGAGCGAATCCGCCGTATGGATGGCGAAGTTTGGCCTCCTTTTTATGAACAAGCTTTTGCCCGCAGCGGAAAAGAATCGGCATGGGATGGACTAAGTAAATATGACCTCACCAAGTACAGTACCTGGTACTGGCTTCGTCTGAAACAGTTTGCCGATAAACTTGACGAAAAAGGACTGGTAATGCTTCATAATAACTATTTTCAGCATAACATCATCGAAGCTGGTGCCCACTGGGTAGATTGTCCGTGGCGTCCGGTAAACAATATTAACAACACTCCATTCCCCGAACCGGTGCCATTTGCCGGAGATAAACGCGTATTTGTAGCCGAACAATTCTACGATATGAGCAATCCGGATTACCGTAAACTTCATCAGAATTATATCCGCCAATGCCTTAACAATTTTGTAGACAATACAGGTGTAATACAGCTTACCAGTGGAGAATATACCGGGCCGTTCCATTTCGCCAAATTTTGGTTACAAACTGTTAAAGACTGGGAAAAAGAAACCGGCAAAAAAGAAATTATCGGTATAAGTGCTACTAAAGACGTTCAGGATTCTATCCTAAAAGACCCGGAAGTTTCGTCGGTGATTGACGTTATCGACATCCGCTACTGGAGTTACCGTGACGATGGCTCGGCTTATGCTCCCAAAGGGGGATTGAGCCTCGCTCCCCGCCAACACGCCAGCAATATAAAAGTAGGAAACCGTTCGTTCGAGCAAACCTACCGCGCCGTTCGTGAATATCGCGACAAATATCCCGAGAAAGCTGTAATGTATTTTGGCGACAAATACGATTCGTTTGGATGGGCTGCTTTTATGGCAGGAGGCTCGCTGGCTAACATACCGGCTATTGCCAATCCGCAGTTCTTAACCGAAGCCTCAACCATGAAAGCGATCGACCTGCCCGGCAATCCTAAGAATCAATGGGCGCTTGGAAATAATGGCAAAGGGTTTATCGTTTACAACAGCACCGACGAACCTGTAAAACTTGATTTAACCAAAGCTTCGGGCTCATTTAAAGTTCGTTTTATCAATCCAAAGACGGGTGAACAGCTTAAAAACGAAGAATCCGTCAAAGGAGGAGCTATTGCAGAAATAAAGAATCCCAAATCAGGAGCAATTGTGATTTGGCTTAGTAAATAAAACAAACTATGCTAAAATCCTGTCGCAGTACTACGCGAAGGTTTCACCTCTTGAGGGAACCTTCGCGTAGCACTGCAGGGGACTTTCAACCGGTGTTGAAACGCTCTCGCAGCAGTGCAGGAGACTTTCACCTCCGGTTGAAACCTTCTCGTAACCCTGCAGCAGACTTTCAACAAACGAGGAAAGCTTCCTGCAGGGCTGCGACAATTTTTTGAAGCCGAAAGGCATCAATCCAAACTAACGAAACAGACCATACTCGATAAACTATTAAAATGAAACGACTGCAAGTATTGATTTTATTAACCCTTTTGATTTCAGGAATTAGTTTTGCCCAGCAAAAACCGGCAGCACTAACCAACCTGAAAATAGCTGCGGATCACCGGCACTTTGTGGATGCCAACGGAAAACCTTTCTTTTGGCTTGGCGACACGGGTTGGCTGTTATTCGTAAAAACCAATCGCGAGGAAGCCGAAAAATACCTCGAAGACCGCCGCCAGAAAGGCTTTAATGTTATTCAGGTGATGGTGGTTCACAGCGTAAAAGCCGGCAAAGATATTTATGGCGATTCGGCTTTAATTAATCACGACCTTTCCAAACCCCGCATCACTCCCGGCAATACTTTTGGGAAAGACAAAGAATATAATTTTTGGGACCACGTCGATTACATCGTTGATCTGGCCGCCAAAAAAGGAATTTATATGGCAATGGTACCCATCTGGGGAACCAACGTAAAAAGTGGTTGGGTAAGCCGCGAACAAGCCAGGGCTTATGCCACGTTCCTGGCCGAACGTTACAAAAACCGTAAAAACATCATCTGGGTTAACGGTGGTGATATCAAACCGAACGATTCTATCGAAACCTGGCGCATCATCGGAAATACCCTAAAAGAAAAAGACCCGAACCATCTGGTAACCTTCCATCCTTTTGGCCGGCACACATCGTCCATCTGGTTCCATGACGAACCTTGGCTCGACTTTAACATGTTCCAGTCCGGGCACCGCGATTATGCTCAGGACACCGAAAAAGGGGAATTACATTATGGCCCCGACAACTGGAAATTCCTAGCTCACGACTTCGCTCTCTCTCCGGCCAAACCATCGCTGGATGGAGAACCTTCGTACGAAAAAATTCCCCACGGACTGCACGACACCACCCAGGCTTACTGGACCGACAATGACGTTCGCCGTTACGGTTACTGGTCGGTACTGGCTGGTGGGGCTGGTTTCACCTACGGGCATAACTCCGTAATGCAGTTTTACAAACCAACCGATCACGGCAGCGCTTACGGAGCCAAAAACTATTGGACCGAAGCCATCAACGACCCGGGAGGCAAGCAGATGACCTATCTGAAAAAACTGTTCCTGTCACGACCGTTTATCCAGCTCACCCCCGACCAATCGATCATTGCCGACGGGAGCCAGGGCGAACGTTACGAGTACCTCACGGCAGCTCATGGCAAAAAATACGTGTTCATCTACAATTACACCGGACGCCCCTTCAAGGTAAACATGGGCAAGATTGCCGGAGCCAAAGTCAAAGCCTCGTGGTACAATCCCCGAGATGGGAAGGCTACACTCATCGGAACATTCAAAAACTCCGGCATAGCAGAATTCACCCCTGCCGGACAAAAGCAGGATGGAAACGATTGGGTATTAATTTTAGACAGTATTTAATAATTAGCCCTTGGCCTTTAGCTGCTACGTTAAAAAAGCTGGCACGCATTTGTAATGCGTGCCCTGCGAAAATCACACTCTTTTTAAACAAGTTCGGGCTTTTGTAAAACTAAAGGCCAATTGCCAAAGGCCTCAAAAACAAAACTCATGAAAAAATATCTCGCAATAATCTTAATTCTCAGCCTCTTCCTGGTAGCCAATGCCCAAAAGAAGCAGGTTTACATGTTCACCTCGTTTAACGAACCGGCAACCGAGGGGCTGCGTTTTCTGTATAGTTATGACGGTTATCATTGGACCGACGCTGGCAGCACCTTTATCAAACCCGAAATCGGCAAGCAAAAAGTAATGCGCGATGCCTCCATCGCCCAGGGGCCGGATGGCACTTTCCATCTGGTATGGACTTCGAGCTGGCGTGGCGATCTGGGTTTTGGCTATGCCTCATCCAAAGACCTTATCCACTGGTCGAAACAGCGCATGATTAACGTGATGGCCTACGACACAAGCACCGTGAACGTATGGGCTCCCGAGCTTTTCTACGACAACGAAGGCAAGCGTTTCCTGATCGTCTGGGCATCTACAATTCCTTACAAATTTCCCAAAGGCGAAGAAGATGAGCGCAACAATCACCGCCTGTACTACACGGTAACCAAAGATTTTAAAACATTCACCCCCACCAGGTTGTTTTTCGATCCGGGATACAGCGTTATCGACGCCATGCTCGTAAAACGCGCGCCCAAGGATTACGTGATGGTGGTAAAAGACAACACCCGCAAAGGCCGAAACATCAAAGTGGCCTTCTCTTCGAATGTTGAAGGCCCCTACACCAATGTGTCAGCAGCTTTTACCCCCGATTTCAGCGAAGGCCCTTCGACCATTAAGGTTGGCAACGACTGGCTGATATATTTCGATGCTTATCGCGGGAAATATTACGGAGCCGTTAAGACCTCCGATTTCAAAACATTTACCGATATTTCCAAAGAGGTAAGCGTTCCGCAAGGTCATAAACACGGAACCATCTTCATGGCTTCGGAGAAAATCTTGGATAACCTTAAAAAAGAAGTTGCAACCCGAAAATCGAAATAACATGAAAATACAAAAATCAAACACTGAGACACAAAGACACAGGGCTATTCGGCTCCAGACCTATGTGTTCCTATGTTTAATTGCCTTATTGGGAACCGCCAATGCCCAGCAGTCCATTCGCTACACCGGCAACACGCTTGTAAACGTCGATTACCCTCACGGCCAGCTGGCTCCGGTACTTGGCGTTCACAGCACCCAACTTTTACGTGCTAACCGCGAACATCCCGAGATGGCCGAAGGTACAGGCTGGACATACAACCATGCCCCTATGCTCTCCTATTGGAATAAAACCTTTTATCTCGAATACCTCAGCGACTCTATCGGCGAAAGCGTACCTCCGGGACAAACACTTCTGCTATGGTCGAAGGACGGACAAAGCTGGACCCGCCCGCAAATCATTTTTCCTCGTTATCGCATTCCCGACGGAACCACTAAAGAAGGTAAGACCGGCGTAGCCAAAAACCTTGATGCTGTGATGCACCAACGCATGGGATTCTATGTCTCCAAGAAAAACCGGCTGCTGGTATTGGGTTTTTACGGTATCTGCCTCGACCCCAAAGACGACCCTAATGACGGTAAAGGAATTGGTCGCGTAGTTCGCGAAGTGCTTGGCGATGGCAAGTTCGGCCCTATCTATTTCATCCATTACAACCCAAAATGGAACGAAAAGAACACTTCCTACCCTTTCTATAAAAAGAGTAAAGACAAAGGATTCGTTGAAGCCTGCGACGAGCTCATGGCTACCCCGCTAATGATGCAACAGTGGAACGAAGAAACCGACCGCAACGACCCGTTAATTCCGGTTCGCAAAGACTATAAAGCCTTCTGTTATTATCATCTTCCAGACGGACGTGTGGTGGGTTTATGGAAAAACGCCCTTACTGCCATTAGTACCAATGAAGGAAAATCGTGGTTGTCCGATCCTTCCCGCGCTCCAAAATTCGTAAACAGTAACGCCAAAATCTGGGGACAGCGTACCTCCGACGGTCGTTACGCCACCGTTTATAATCCTTCGGAATACCGCTGGCCATTGGCTATCTCAACCAGCGAAAACGGTTTGGACTACACCAACCTTCTTTTGGTGAACGGTGAAATTTCGCCCATGCGTTACGGTGGAGCGTACAAATCGTTCGGTCCCCAATATGTCCGCGGGATCATTGAAGGTAACGGAAAGCCCGACGACGGCAACCTCTGGGTAACTTATAGCATGAACAAAGAAGACATCTGGATTTCCAAAATCCCCGTTCCAATAAAAGATAAAGCCGACGCCCCGGTTAACGAAGTTTTTGACCAGATGCCGGAAGGACACGAACTCGACCTCTGGAATTATAACAGTTGCATTTGGGCTCCGGTAAAAATTGAAAAAATGGCTGACGGCACCCGCTGCCTTGCTCTTCGCGACAAAGACCGATACGACTATGCCCGCGCTGAACGACTTTTCCCCGAATCGAAAAAAGCCATTGTTTCTTTTTCGGTAATTCCGGCACAGGAAAACTTTGGAAAACTTGATATCGAATTTCAGGATGCCAAAGGAAGTGCATCGATACGCCTTTCGTTCGACCCGGATTCGTCATTCAAAGGTAAGAACGGTGCTCGCTATTCCAACTTTATGAAATATAAAGCCGGCGTAAAATACGACATCCGCGTATCGTTCGACACCGATGCCCGCATGTATAAACTGAATGTAAACGGCAAAGACATGCCGATGCGCATCATGTTTGCGCCATCCAACGGACTTTCGCGCGTGGTATTCCGCACCGGAGAAATTCGCCGTAACCCGACAGCCGACACTCCGGCCGATCAGGATTTCGACCTTCCTAACCCGGGAACACCCGAAAAGGAAGCCGCTTTCTTTATTAAATCGTTTAAAACCGAATAACCCATTATGACAAAGCGACATTTAATTCTTTTAGCATTTTTAGCATTTTCTGCTTCGCTGTTTGCACAGCAATACGTGCTAAAAGCCGACAACTTTAAACATTACATCGACTATTTCAACCGTATGGAAACGCCCAACATCGAGCAGGCCATACCCAATGCTAAAGCCTGGGATTGGATGAAGGTGAACATTCCGCTGTTCGAATGTCCGCAGGATAATTTCGAAGAAATGTACTATTTCCGCTGGTGGACCATCCGCAAGCACATCAAACAAACGCCCCAGGGATACGCTTTTACCGAATTCCTGGTAAACCGCACCTATGCCGATAAATACAACCTCATCAGCTCGGCGCTGGGACATCATATCTACGAGGCCCGCTGGATCCGCGACACTTCGTACCTAAACCAGTATATCCATTTATGGTTCCGTGGCAACGAGGGAAAACCCCTGAAAAAACTCCGTGCTTACAGCGGATGGAACGCCGATGCGATATACAACCGCTACCTGGTGGACTTCGACAAAAAATACCTCCTCGATATGCTGCCCGACCTGACGGCCGACTTTGCCGGCTGGGAAGCTGAAAAACGTCACGCCAACGGTCTTTTCTGGCAGTTCGATGTTCGCGACGGAATGGAAGAAACCGTAAGCGGAGGCCGCAAGGATAAAAACGCCCGTCCAACCATCAACAGCTACATGTATGGCAATGCCAAAGCTATTTCAGCCATTGCCTCGCTGGCCGGAAAGACGGATATTGCCGAAAAATTCCGGTTAAAAGCCGACACCATTAAACGTTTGGTGGAAGAAAAGCTTTGGAGTGCACGTGACACCTTTTTTGAAACACATCGCGCTAACGGCGATTGCGCCAATGCCCGCGAAGCCATTGGATTTATCCCCTGGTATTTTAATCTGCCCGACAACAATTACAGTGCTGCCTGGCATCAGGTTACCGATCCGTTGGGATTTTTAGCTCCGTTTGGATTAACTACCGCAGAACGCCGCCATCCGTTGTTCCGTACGCACGGATGTTGCAAATGCGAATGGGACGGCGCCGTTTGGCCGTTTGCCACCGCGCAAACCTTAACCGCTATGGCAAACCTGCTCAACAATTATCAGCAAAACGCAGTAGACAAAATCGATTATTTCAACCTGCTCCAAACTTATGTTGAATCGATGCATTACCGCGGCCGTCCGTATGTTGGCGAATATCTCGACGAGAAAACCGGCTACTGGCTCAAAGGTGACGAGGAACGCAGCCGTTATTACAACCATTCCACGTTTAACGATTTAATTATCTCCGGGTTGGTTGGATTACGTCCGCGCCCCGACAACATCATCGAGATAAACCCGCTTATCCCCGAGGACAAATGGGACTGGTTCTGCCTCGATAAATTACTTTATCACGGAAAAAACCTTACCATCATTTGGGATAAAACCGGCGAAAAGTATAAAAAAGGCAAAGGTTTGCAGATTCTCGTAAACGGCAAAAAAGTTGCAGGTACCGATAAATTAGCAAGGCTTACCGCGACGTTATAATCTCATTAATAAGCCATAAAATGCCCGTTTGTTTTAGTGTATGACTAAGATGAATGGGCATTCTTACAAAATCATTAACCGCTACACAAACGATCTGTTACTGATGAAAAATCTATTTTTGATTATCACACTTCTTCTGATATTTCTATCCGGTCATTCACAGGAACTACAGGTTACTAACCTGCGATGTGAATTTAAAACCAATCCGTTAGGCGTGGAAAGCACTTCGCCGCTGCTTCAATGGCAGATATTTTCAACCCAAAGAAATACTGTTCAAAAAGCTTACCGTATCCTCGTTTCCGACAATCCCGAATCAATACAGAAAAACATCGGAAACATCTGGGATTCGCACCAAATAAGCTCCGACGCCTCCATCAACATCAGTTATGCCGGCACTGCACTTGAACCTGCTAAAACGTACTACTGGAAGGTGATGATCTGGGATAATAAAAACCGCGTTTCCACGTGGAGTCCGGCAGCCCAATGGCAGATGGGACTGCTTAAACCCTCCGACTGGAAAGGCGCGCAATGGATCGGTTACGAGCAACTTCCCGACTCCTGCAAAACGATCATGCCTATCCACAACCAAAAAGACAAATTCACGGGCAACAACATCCTGCCGTTGCTTCGTAAGGAATTCAAGGTGAAAAAGGCTATAAAAAAAGCTTCGATGTTCATCTGCGGTCTGGGTCAGTTTGAGATGAACCTCAACGGTCAAAAAATCGGTGATCATTTTCTCGACCCGGGATGGACCAAGTACGACAAACAAGCGCTTTACGTCTCCTTCGACCTGACTCAAAACATAAAACGTGGCGATAACGCACTTGGCGTAATGCTGGGCAACGGCTTTTATTACATACCGCCGGTAAAACAACGGCACCGTTACATCAAAACTGCCTTTGGCTATCCCAAAATGATCTGCCGTCTGGTTCTTGAATACAAAGACGGCACAACGGAAAATATAATCAGCGATAACTCATGGAAATGCACCCCCGGCCCCATCACCTATTCAAACATCTATGGAGGAGAAGATTACAACGCAAACCTTGAGCAACAGGGATGGGATAAACCTGTTTTTAACGACAAAGACTGGAAAAAGGTTGTAACCGTAGACGGACCGCCGCAATTGAATGCTCAGATGGAGGAACCGCTAAAGGTTATGGAGGAGTTTTCGGCTCAAAAAATTACCAAAACCAAAAACGGATGGATATACGATCTCGGGCAAAATGCATCCGGGATTATCCGGTTAAAGGTACAGGGTAAGAAAGGCGATACGATAAAAGTAACCCCCAGTGAGCTGCTTAACGACGATGGCACACCCAACCAGCAAGCTACCGGCAAACCGTATTATTTCAAATACATTTTAAAAGGCAACGGCGTTGAAACGTGGCAGCCCAGATTTTCCTATTACGGATTTCGCTACTTACAACTGGAAGGAGGTGTTCCATCCACGGAGCCAGCCTCAGCTGATCTTCCTAAAATAACAGAATTAAAAGGGCTGCATACCCGAAATGCAACGCAACAATCCGGTGATTTTCAAAATTCAAACGACCTCTTTAACCGCACCAATAAACTGATCGACTGGGCCATTAAAAGCAACATGGTAAGCCTCTTTACCGATTGTCCGCACCGCGAAAAGCTCGGATGGATGGAGCAGGACCACCTGATGTACTCGTCGGTAGCTTATAATTACGACATCGCAACGCTAAGCCGTAAATTAACTAACGACATCATCATGACCCAGAACGAAAACGGCCTCGTTCCTGAGATTGTTCCCCAGTACGTTAAGTTTACCTGGGGCGGCGATCTGTTCCAGGACTCTCCCGAATGGGGAAGTACCGGAATCATCATGCCCTGGTATGCCTACCAATGGTATGGCGACCGGCAGAATCTTGCCAACAGCTATTCAATGATGCAAAGGTATATCAGCTATTTGGGATCCAAAGCAAACGATCATATACTATCACAAGGCCTGGGCGACTGGTACGACATCGGCAAGAATCCTCCGGGAGTATCACAGCTTACCCCCAAAGGAGTAACTGCTACCGCAATCTACTATTACGACCTGACCATTATGTCGAAAATAGCTCAATTGCTTGGCAAATCCGACGATGCCGCTGCCTATGAAAAACTCGCTTCCGAAGTTAAAAATGCATTTAACCGAAACTTTTTTAACAAAGAAACCAAGCAGTACGGTACCGGTAGCCAAACCGCCAATGCCATGGCCATCTATATGAAACTGGTTGAGCCGGAGTATAAAGAAGCCATTCTCGACAACCTCATCAAAGATGTTCGTAATCACAACAATAGTCTCACCGCCGGAGACATTGGCTATCGGTATTTACTGCGAGTACTCGACGACGAAGGCCGATCGGACGTCATCTTTGACATGAACAACCGCTCAGATGTTCCCGGATACGGCTACCAGCTGGCTAAAGGGGCGACTGCGCTCACCGAGTCGTGGCAGGCATATGCCAATGCATCTAACAATCATTTTATGCTTGGGCACCTGATGGAGTGGTTTTACAGCGCTTTGGCAGGAATTCGTCAGACCGAAAACTCGGTAGCATTTCACAACATCGAAATCCGGCCCGAACCGGTAGGCGACGTAACTTCTGCAAAAGCAAACTACCAGTCTCCCTATGGTTTAATTTCCAGCGAATGGAAAAAGACTAACAATCATTTTGAATTAACGGTACAAATTCCGGCAAACACACAATCAACTATTTATCTTCTTGCAAAGGATGATAATAAAATCTTCGAAGGAGATAAACCGGTACTAAACAGGGAAGATGTAAAACTCATCCGAAAAGAAAATGGGAAAGCCATCATCCAAACCGGATCAGGAGTTTACCATTTTAGTGTAAAATTGAACTAAACGTTAGTAAGATGTAGCAAATGCTACTGTTGTTTTTTCGACGTAGCGGATGCTACGCCGAACTTCTGGGCTTACAGCTTCATTGTCATTCCGACCTTCGCCGGAATGACAACATTAACAATACAAATTCAGCTTATTGTTCCAAGCGGGTAATTACCTCAACTTAGAAAAATCCCGGAGGGATTTGAGATGGGTAGCTAATCAATTTCAAACCAAAATTCCGTCCCATACGGGACGGAACAACATTGGAGCATTACTTTATTCTACCCATATCCAGTGCCTGACGGCACGAGGGCTACCGCATTTAACTTTTGAGGCCTCCAATCTCTATTTTATTATCGAGGTTTTAGACTGTCCGAAAACTTAACTGCGGTTGCCTTGCAAAAAGTATCTGACAGACATTCCATTCTCACGTTTTTTTCATATAATTACACAGAAAAACGTTTACATATATATAACACACAACAATTAAATATACTACTAAATATAAACAATTTACAAATTGTAATCGATTACATAAAAATGACAATTTAGGCGTATTTTCTTAACCTAAACTTCATATAATGGCCTGTAATTTGATACAACCAAAAACATGAACTCAAAAAAACAGCTTATCATTTCATTAGGGCTTTTGCTGGCAATCGCAAGCCTTCAGGCACAGGTGGTGCTTCCTAAAATTCTTGGAAACAACATGGTACTTCAACGCCAGAAACCCGTACCCATTTGGGGAACAGCGTCTTCCGGCGAAAAGATAACCGTTATCTTTAGCGGTCAGGTTAAAAACACGGTCGCCGACGCCACCGGTAAATGGCAAGTCTATCTCGACCCCATGGAAGCGTCCGACAAACCTGCTCAAATGATGATTACCGGGCAAAATACCATCACCCTCGAAAATATATTGGTTGGCGAAGTTTGGCTATGCTCCGGTCAGTCGAACATGGAGTACAGCATGCGCAAAAATGCAAAGCTTGGCCCGCTGGTTAAAGGCGAAAAGCCCAAAGAAGACGACTTGGCTACAGCCAACAACCCGAATATCCGCATCTTTCTGGTCAATCGTAAATTCATGAAACCCGACCCCAAACACAAAGGATGGGATGTAGCCAAAGATTCTGCGCTTCGCCTGTTTTCGGCCGTTGGCTATTTTTTTGCCAAAGAAGTTTACGCTCAATTGCATATTCCCATCGGCATGATTTCATCGGCAGTCAGCGGAAGCCGCATTGAACCCTGGATTGAAGCTGGCAAACTGGCCGTATCCCCTGCCCTTAAAAATGGCGAAACGCTCAAACCGTTAACCAGCGACGGTGGCGATCCCGGAAAGTTTTATCCGGACATGATCCAGCCCTTAATTCCTTTTGCCCTTCGGGGATTTCTCTGGTATCAGGGAGAATCGGGATGTTTTCTGAATGAGACCATCCGCTATTCTTATAAATTTAAAACCTTAATTGAAAGTTGGCGCGAAGCCTGGGGAAATAAAAATTTACCCTTTTATTTTGTACAGATAGCACCTTATTATTATTCTCACACCAAAGAAGTTCATTCTGACGAAGCTCTTCCTGAATTCCGCGAAGCTCAAGCTACTGCACTAAAACTACCCAACACCGGCATGGTTATTACAACCGACCTGGCGGATAATATCGGAGACATCCATCCATCCTATAAATGGGAAGTGGGCCGTCGACTCTCCCTCTGGGCGCTGAATCTTACTTATGGGTTTAAAAATACCGTCTATTCCGGCCCGATGTACAAACAAATGAAAATCAAAGGGAATACCATCGAACTGGAATTCACCCATACCGGAAGCGGGCTCAAAAGTCGCGATGGTAAACCGCTCAACTGCTTTTCGATTGCAGGCAAAGACGGAAAATTTGTAGATGCTCAGGCTGTCATCAAAGGCGATAAAGTAGTTGTTTCTTCTCCCGAAGTTAAGAAACCGGTAGAAGTCCGTTTTGCCTGGAAAGAGGACGCCCAACCGAACTTCACTAATAACGAAGGGCTTCCGGCGGCTCCGTTCCGCACCAACAATGCTATGGAGAAACTTTTCCAATAACCGAATTACGTAATACTGAACTATAAACTACACAAACAATGTTTAAATTAAACTGGACAATCACCCTTACCCTGCTCCTTTCTTTTATCGGACTTCAGGCTCAACCCAAAGTCCAAAAAGTCAGTGAACAGACTATGCAAAAAGTTTATAACGAAGTGAAAACTCCTTATAAATATGGTTTGGTAATGGTTCCGTCATCCAACGATAAAAAGATGGATTGTCCCAGTATTTTTCGCAAAGGCAACCTGTGGTACATGGTCTACATCATTTTTGATGGCCGTGGCTACGAAACATGGATGGCCAAAAGCAAAGACCTGCTCAATTGGGACAATATGGGCCGGATTATGTCATTCTCAGCCGACTCCTCCCGTTGGGACTGGAATCAAAAGGCTGCCTACGTAGCCCTTCAGGATTACAAATGGGGCGGTAGCTATGACTTCCAGAAGTATAACAACAAATACTGGATGTCGTACTTTGGAGGAAGAGCCTCCGGATACGAAGCCGGGGTACTATCCATTAGCACCGCTTACTCAGAGAAGGATCCAACCACGGTTCACGAATGGCAATATTTTGACAAACCCGCTCTGACGGCCACCGACAAAGACGTGCGCTGGTGGGAAAACCGAAAATTATTCAAAAGCACCGTAATATGGGACAAAGACAAAACCCTTGGGCATCCGTTTGTAATGTATTACAATGCCAACGGCGACTCAGCCAAAGACAATAGAAAGACCCGCTGGTACGAACGCATCGGCATGGCCGTTTCGGACGACATGGTGCATTGGCAACGCTACCTGCAGGAACCTGTTATGCACCATCCCGTAGGAATTACAGGCGATGCTGTTATTCAGAAAATGGACAATTTATGGGTTATGTTCTATTTTGGAGCTTTCTGGACCGGTACCAAAGGCGCATTCAACCGCTTTGCCTGCTCGTACGACCTGGTAAACTGGACCGATTGGACCGGAGCCGACCTCATTAAACCTTCAGAACCGTACGATGAGCTTTACGCCCACAAATCATTTGTCATTAAATACAAAGGCGTAGTTTATCACTACTATTGTGCGGTCAACAAAAAAGACCAACGCGGTATAGCCGTAGCAACGTCTAAGGATTTAGGAAATAGTAATTTAAAATTTAAAGAGTAAGAGGCCCCTCCCCTGCCCTCCCCAAAAGGGAGGGAGAAGAACCGCTTTTCTTAAAGAGCATCACTTAATTACTTAATCACTTAACATCATAATCACATCTAAATAATGAAGAACAAACTATACTTACTGTCGGTTATCCTCATAACAGGGATTGCGCTGTTATCGTTCCGGAAGAATGATGGCGGAGACATCCAGCTATCGAACCTGCGGTGCGAGATGTTGCAAAATCCCGAAGGTATTGATGTTGTTAAACCCCGCCTGAACTGGGAAATATCGGGTAAGGAACGTGGCATCGAACAAACTGCATACCAGATTATAGTTGCCTCAACCCCCGAAAAGCTCAAAGCGAACGAAGGCGACCTTTGGAATTCAGGCAAAATAAATTCGAACCAGTCTGCGCTCGTATCGTATGAGGGCCAAGCCCTTAAAAGCCGCACCGATTGCTACTGGAAAGTTAAAATCTGGACCAAAGACGGAGAATCGTCCTGGAGCCAGCCGGCCCACTGGAGCATGGGTTTACTCGCTGCCTCCGACTGGAAAGGTAGCTGGATTGGCCTCGACCGCGGTTTTCCCTGGGATAGCATCAGTCGTCTTTCACGGCTCTCTTCACGATATTTCCGCAAGGATTTCGACCTTTCAAAATCCATTAAAAAAGCTAAAATCAGCATTGCAGGACTTGGACTTTATGAACTTTACATCAACGGACAACGCATTGGCGACCAGGTATTGGCCCCATGTCCTACCGATTATCGTAAAACAGTACGCTACAACTCATTCGACGTTACCTCCAACCTTCAAAAAGGAAAGAATGCCATCGGGACTATCCTTGGTAACGGACGTTTCTTCAACATGCGCCAAAACTTCAAGCCCTGGAAAATAACCACGTTTGGATTTCCCAAAATGCTGCTTCAGCTCGACATTGAATACACCGACGAAACCCGCCAATCGATTGTCAGTGACCAATCCTGGAAAGTAACCTCCGACGGGCCAATCCGCACCGCCAACGAATACGACGGCGAAGAATACGATGCCAACAAGGAATTTCAGGGATGGAACAAAGTTGGCTTCAACGACAGTCAGTGGCTCCAACCCGAATTGGTAAAAGAGCCGGGCGGAATATTAAAAGCCCAGATGAACGAGAACATGAAGATCATGGAGGTTATTTCTCCAAAAAGCATTAAACAGCTTAAACCCGGAACATGGATCCTCGACATGGGCCAAAACATGGCCGGCTGGCTTCAACTCAATGTAAAAGGTAAAAAAGGCGACAAGGTGACCATGCGTTTTGCCGAAAGCCTTCAGCCCGACGGAAGTTTATACATGGCCAACCTACGTGAAGCTCAGGTTACTGACGTTTATACCCTTAAAGGTGATGGCCGCGAAACCTGGGAACCCCGTTTTGTTTATCACGGTTTCCGCTATGTCGAAATTACCGGTTACCCCGGGACTCCGACCATCAACGATTTTAAAGGAAAAGTTGTTTACGACGAGATGAACACCATAGGTTCGTTCGAATCGTCAAACCAGACCCTTAACCAAATTCACAAGAATGCTTATTGGGGAATCCGCAGCAACTACAAAGGAATGCCGGTGGACTGTCCGCAACGTGACGAACGTCAACCATGGCTGGCCGACCATGCTGTAGGTTCGCTGGGCGAAAGCTTCATCTTCGATAATGCCCGTCTTTATACCAAATGGCTCGACGATATTGAAGATTCTCAAACCGAAGAAGGTTCCATTCCCGATGTTGTTCCATGTTACATTAAATATTACCGCGACAACATCACCTGGCCATCAACTTACCTGATTATTGCTGACATGCTTTATACCCAATACGGCGATAAGGAACCGATTATCAAGCATTACAATTCGATGAAGAAATGGATTGATTATATGCGGACAAAATATATGAAAGACTACCTTATTACCAAGGATAACCTTGGCGACTGGTGTGTTCCGCCCGAATCAAAAGAATTAATCCATTCGAAAGACCCTGCCCGTCAAACCGATTTAGTGTTGATTGGAACCGCTTATTATTATCACATGGCAGAACTGATGCAACGTTTTGCCGGAATTGTGAACAAGCCTCAGGATGCAAAGGAATATGCCGACATGAACATCAAAATCAAAGATGCTTTCAACGCTAAATTCCTGAATATTAAGAAACGTCAATATTCAAACAACACCGTAACAGCAAACCTGTTGCCATTATATTTTGGCATCACTCCCGACTCCCTTAAATCCGGTGTATTTGGCAGTATCTCCGAGAAAACCATCCGCGAACAAAACGGGCATATCTCAACCGGACTTATCGGAGCCCAATGGCTCATGCGCGGTCTTTGCCAGTTTGGCCGTCCTGACATTGCCTGGCACATGGCCACCAAACGCGACTATCCCGGCTGGGGCTATATGGTCGAAAAAGGAGCTACCACCATTTGGGAACTTTGGAACGGCAACACCGCCGACCCCAAGATGAACTCGCAGAACCACGTGATGTTGCTTGGCGACCTCTGCGTATGGTATTACGAAAACCTGGCCGGTATCAAATCCGACGACGTTGAAACCGGTTTCAAGAAAATCATCATGAACCCCTCTGTTATCGATGGTCTGTATGATGTAAAAGCTTCGTACAAGTCCATGTATGGAACCATCCGGAGCGAATACAAAAGCGAGACACAACGTTTCTCCTGGAAAATCACCGTTCCCGGAAATACCAAAGCGGTTGTTTACATCCCGGCTTACTCCGAAGATGCAGTTACCGAAAGCGGAGGCAAAGCATCGACCTCGCGTGGTGTTAAATTCCTCCGCATGGAAGGCAAAACTGCTGTATTCGAAATTGGTTCAGGCGATTACTCATTCGTATCCACTTACCCCTGGAAAGACGGTATCGTAACCAACGAATTCATCTTCGACCACGCTTCTTATCCCGAATGTCACGCATCAACCATTGCCGAAACTCCTTACGGATTGGTAGCCGCCTGGTTTGGAGGCACCAAAGAAGCCAATCCCGACTGCTGTATCTGGTTCAGCCGCAACATAAACGGCAAATGGGAAGCTCCCCAACAAGTGGCAGACGGCATCATCACCGACACTTCACGTCTTGCCTGTTGGAACCCTGTTCTTTACCAGATTCCCGGTGGCGACCTGTTGCTTTTCTATAAAAAAGGTAAGAAAGTAGCTTTCTGGAAAGGTTATTTAATTTCGTCGAAAGATGGCGGTTTGACTTGGTCCAAGCCTACGGAATTACCCGAAGGATTTCTGGGTCCCATCAAGAACAAACCGGTACTTCTGAAAACGGGAGAACTAATGTGTCCGTCGAGTACCGAAGGCAGCGGATGGAAAGTTCATTTTGAAGTCACCCCCGACTTTGGTAAGACATGGACCAAAATTGGCCCTATCAACGATGGCAAGACAATGAACGCCATCCAGCCAAGCATTCTGTTTCATAAGGACGGCAAGCTGCAAATCCTTTGTCGCAGCCGTAACCGCGCCATCCTGGAATCATGGTCATCGGATAACGGGAAAACGTGGAACCCAATGGCGGCTACTTCGTTACCCAACAACAATTCCGGAACCGATGCTGTTACCCTCGCCGATGGCCGTCAACTGTTGGTTTACAACCACGTTTTACCGCCCGACGGTTTGGCCAAAGGCGCTCGCACGCCGCTCAACGTAGCCATTTCCGACGATGGCAAAACTTGGTACGCCGTGTTGGTACTGGAAGATTCGCCCATCAGTCAATATTCTTATCCTTCTGTCATTCAATCGAAAGACGGTTTAGTTCACTTCATTTATACCTGGAGACGCCAACGGATAAAACACATCGCGGTAGATCCCAAATTGCTAAAACCGGTAAAAATCGAAAACGGACTCTGGCCGGGCCAAAAACCCGGAGACAATAGCCAAAAGGCTTCCAACGAAGAGTAATGAACCCTCTAAATTCCCCAAAGGGGGACTTTATAGCCATTATCATTCCGGCGAAGGCCGGAATCCATTTACTAAAAACTAAAATATTTTTAAATGAATATAATACACAAACACATCCACTTGATGACTATCGCCATTGTCATCATTTTTTCGCAATGTTTCGCCGGCAACCCGGTGATGGCTCAAAACACCAAAGAACAACGCTATAAAATTGCCGTAGTTGACCTGATGATTTTAAAACGTCAGAAGCTTGGCGCCATCAAACTAACTAGTGATATCGGAGCCGACGGACTGGAAGTGGATATGGGCGGACTTGGACAACGCGAGACATTCGACAACCAGCTGGTTAACGAGTCACTTCGCAAGCAATATCAGGACACTGCAAAAAAATACCATATCGAATTTTGCTCGATGGGAATGACCGGATTTTTCGCCCAATCGTTCGCCTCCCGCGATGGTGTGGACCGTATGGTGCAGGATTGCATCAACACCATGAAGCTGATGGGTATAAAAGTTGCGTTTCTGCCCCTCGGTGTTCAATGCGACCTCAGGAAGAAACCTGAGCTGCGCCCCGTCATTGTTGAACGGATGAAAAAAGTTGGAGCTTTGGCCGAAAAAGCCGGAGTTGTCATTGGCATCGAGACATCACTTAGCGCCACCGAAGAAGTTAAACTCTTAAAAGACATCGGTTCGCCGGCTATCAAAATCTATTTCAACTTCAGCAATCCATTGCAGGAAGGACGAGACCTTTGCAAGGAACTCGAAATCCTCGGCAAAAACCGCATCTGCCAGATCCATTGCACCAACCGCGACAGTGTTTGGCTTCAAAACGACCCTCAAATCAATATGCCCAAAATCAAAAAGACGCTCGACAAGATTGGATACCGCGGATGGCTGGTCATTGAACGCTCGCGCGATGCCAAACAGCCCACAAACGTAAAGTATAACTTCGGGGCAAACACCGCTTATCTGAAAAAGATTTTTCAGGATAAAAATTAGAAAAACTGGCGAGCATTTGAAATGCGAGTTCAAAACGCACTCGTTACAAACGAGCGCGAGCGAAGGGAGTTCGATTAACTGATTATCAAAAAAACTCAACAATGAAAAGAATATACCTCTCCGTTTTACTGGCATGCATTGCCGTCGCAATGTTTGCTCAGACCTCGGACAATCAATACCGCAAGCCATTAAAAGACGTTTTAAAAGAGGTTGAACAAAAATTCGGAATCACCGTGCGCTGCCCGGATGACTTACTGAAAGACCGCATTGTCAATTATGCTCCGTGGCGCTTCCGTACCGATGCTGAGTCCACGCTCACCAATATCCTTACCCCGTTCGACCTGAAATGGCAGAAGGAAAAGGACAAACAATACAAAGTCAAAAAATATGAGTACTACCGCTGGACGGTTGAGGACGGAAAAGCCAACCTCAACTACCTGGCATCGCTGTATAACGACAAAGAAAGCTGGGAAAAGCGCAAAGCCGAAATCCGCCCTTGCCTGTGGCAGGCTATCAAGCTTTCGCCCATACCGGCCAAACCGTATTCCAAGCCCATCCTTACCCCCATCCGAAGCATGGATGGCTATACCGTTCAAAACATCGCCATGGAAGTCCTTCCGGGAGTTTATGTTTGCGGGTCAATCTACCGTCCGGCAAAAATCAAAGGGAAAATCCCGGCCATGCTCTGCCCTACCGGTCACTGGTTTGATGCCCGTTACCGTCCCGACCACCAGTACCAATGCGCGATGTTAGCCCGTCTGGGTGTGATTGCCGTAAGCTACGACCTTTTTGCCTGGGGAGAATCGGGACTTCAATTCAAATATGAAGACCACCAACGCAGCCTTTCCATGACCGTTCAGGTTTTAAACACACTTCGCCTGCTCGACTATATTTCGGCTATGAAAGACGTTGACACCAACCGTATCGGGATTACCGGCGGTTCCGGCGGCGGAAGCCATACCGTGCTCATCACCGCACTCGACGACCGTATCAAGCTTAGCGTCCCGGTAGTATCCTTATCTTGTTACATGTATGGAGGCTGCCCGTGCGAAAGCGGAATGCCCATCCACCTCTGTGCCGGAGAAACCAACAACGTGGAAATAGCTGCCATGGCAGCGCCCCGTCCGCAATTAGTTATCTCCGACGGCAGTGATTGGAGCGATCATCTTCCTGAAATTGAATATCCTTACCTGCAACGCATGTATGCTTTTTACGGCAAACCAGACCTCGTTAAAAACGTTCATCTTCCCAATGGAAAGCACGATTACAACGACACCAAACGGTTTCCGATGTACGAATTCGTAGCTCAACATTTTAACCTCGACATCAATAAAATAAAAGACAAAGACGGTAAGATTGACGAATCGAAGGTAACCATCGAAAAAAATCCGGCCATGTACGTTTTCGGGGATAAAGGCGAAAAGCTCCCGGCCAATGCTATTAAGGGATACGATCAGTTAGAAAAACTGTTTAAATAATCAAGAAGGTTCAAATGTTCAAAGTTCCAACGTTCAAACCTTGAAACTTTTAAACTCTTATAAACCTAAATAATGAACACCAAACTCATCACCAACCTCTTATTTTGCGGATTACTGCTGGGACAAACCATCTCCGCAGCCGACATCTGGGTGGCGCCTAATGGCTCCGACCTTAATGACGGCACCAAGGAACACCCGCTGGCTTCCGTTGAAATAGCTGTCCGCCATGCCCGTGAACTTCGCCGGTTATCCGACCCTTCCATTGCCGGAGGTATCCACATCATCCTTAAAGGAGGAACTTATCAGCCGGTTGATGCCATCCAGCTTCGGCCCGAAGATGCCGGAACAGAAACCAGTCCGACCTGGATTGAAGCTGCTCCCGGAGAGAAACCAATCCTTAGCGGAGGAATTCAGATTTCGGGATGGAAGAAAGCATCAAACCTTGCCGGATTCCCAAAAGCTGCCCAGGGAAAAATCTGGGTTGCCGATGCTCCCCGTAATGCCGGAAGGTTAATCGAATTCCGCCAGCTTTGGGTAAACAACAACAAAGCTGTCCGTGCCAGCGAATACAACGAAGGAAAGCTGCAACGCATCCTTTCTGTCGACAAAAAAAATCAATATTTGTACATTCCCAAACCATCTTTCGGGAGCATCAAGGATGCCGGACAAATGGAGTTTTTCATCCACCAATGGTGGGCCATCGCTACCTTACGGGTAAAATCGGTTGAAGTAATCGGCGACAGCGCCCGCGTAACCTTCCGTCAGCCCGAAAGCCGCATCGAATTCGAACATCCATGGCCGGCACCATTCATCGACGAAAAGAAGAACATGGGAGGAAACTCCGCTTTTTATTTCATGAATGCAGCCCGCTTCCTCGACCGCCCTGGCGAATGGTTTGAAGACCTCGCTACCGGAAAAGTTTATTACTGGCCTCGCGAAAACGAGGACTTAACCAAAGCCGAAGTAACCATTCCGTCACTCGAAACCCTGATACAGGTTGAAGGAACACTCGAAGCCCCGGTTTCCTACATCAATTTTAAAGGCATCACCTTCGAGCATACCACCTGGCTGCGCCCTTCGCTGTCCGGTCATGTACCGCTTCAGGCCGGGCTGTACTTCTACGAAGCGTATCCGCTGAAAAAACCCGGAACACCCGATAAAGCCGGGCTCGAAAACCAGGGATGGTTAGGCCGCCAGCCTGCCGCCGTAACGGTAAAAGCTGCCAACAACATCAATTTTGAACGTTGCAACTTCGAACACCTCGGAGCTACCGGACTTGATTATATCTGGGCGACCAGCAACAACAACATCGAAGGCTGCGTATTCAGCGACATTGGAGGAACAGGCTTTCATGCAGGATATTATGGTGGTGCCAATTTTGAAGCCCACCTCCCCTACGACCCTGAAGACTCGCGCGAACTTTGCCAATACCTGCGGTTTGCCAACAACCTGGTAACCAACTGTACCAACGACGACTGGGGCTGTATCGGCATAAGCGTTGGTTATGCCCGCAACGTCACCATTGAGCATAACGAAGTTTGCGACCTCAACTACATGGGTATCTGTGTTGGCTGGGGCTGGACAAGCACAGTTAACTGCATGCGCAATAACCGCATCATTGCCAACCATATCCATCATTTTGCCAAACAGATGTACGATGTTAGTGGCATCTATACACTCTCGGCACAACCCAAATCAGAAATCAGCAGAAATTATATCCACGATTTGGAGAAGGCACCTTATGCCCACGACCCAAACCACTGGCAATATCTTTATACCGATGAAGGCACTTCGGATATCTGGGTTCACGACAATTGGACTGAAAAAGACGTCTTCCGCCAGAACTGCAACGGACCCGGTAATAAATGGGAGAACAACGGGCCTACAGTTTCGGATTCAATTAAAAACGAAGCCGGATTAGAACCTAAATTCCGTGATTTGCTGAAAAACAAATAAACCTCAACGCCAAGACGCTAAGACGCAATAAAATTCATGTTTTTGCGGCTTCGCGACTTGGCGTTTATCAAATAAACCAAACGATAAATGAAGCGGATCAACATTCTTTTTATACTTCTTTGCATCACAAGTTTTTCCATTTATGCCGGGAAGCCAGCCCGCACGATAGACAGTTTCAATCAGGGTTGGAAATTTTTTCTCGGAAACGACTCGCTGGCATGCAATTACAATTATGACGATTCGAAGTGGAGAACCCTCGACCTGCCTCATGACTGGAGCATAGAAGGACAATTCAGCAAAGAGGCTCCCTGTAAAACCGACGGAGGAGCACTTCCTACCGGCATTGGCTGGTACCGGAAGTCTTTTACGACTACTTCATTAACCAAGGATAAAAACATTTTTATCGACTTCGACGGGGTTTACCGCAACAGCGAAGTTTGGATAAACGGCCATTATCTGGGTTTACGGCCTTATGGCTACAGTTCGTTCCGCTACGATCTGACCCCGTACCTAAAAACCGGCAACGAAAAAAACGTTATCGCAGTAAAAGTCGATAACTCCAAACAGCCTAACTCCCGCTGGTACACTGGTTCGGGAATTTACCGCAACGTCTGGATGGTGACTACCGGGAAAGTATTCATCAGCCACTGGGGCACTTTCGTTACCACTCCCGAAGTCAGCAGCGAAAAGGCATTGGTCAACCTGACCGTTCAACTTCGTGGCAGTCTGACTTCAACCAATCAGATTTCAATTACAAGCGTTCTATTTAATTCACAAAACAAAAAAGTTGCCCGGCTCCAAACGTCCAATATTGAATTAAAAGATACGTTATCAACCATAAAACAATCATTCTCGATTACCAATCCTGACCTTTGGTCAATCGAAACCCCATCGATGTACAAAGCCGTTACCACCGTCTATGTAAACGGCAAGGCCACCGACTCGTACGAAACCCCGTTTGGTATCCGCAGTTTTAACTTCGACGCGCTAAAAGGCTTCTTTCTGAACGGGAAACACGTTAAAATACTTGGCGTTTGCCAGCATCACGACATGGGTGCATTAGGTGCCGCTGTGAATGTTCGCGCGATGGAACGTCAGCTCGAAATCCTTAAAGAAATGGGAACGAACGCCATCCGTTTTTCGCACAACCCACCAACACCCGAAATACTCGACCTTTGCGACCGCATGGGCTTCATCGTAATGGACGAAGCTTTCGATATGTGGAAGAAAAAGAAAAACAAGGAAGACTATCACAACGAATTCGACAAATGGCACAAAGCCGACCTCGAAACAATGATTTTGCGCGACCGTAACCATCCGTCCGTTTTTATGTGGAGCATTGGTAACGAAATCCGCGAACAGTTCGACAGTACCGGAACCATCATAGTTAAGGAGCTGGCTTCGATTGTTAAAAACCTCGACCCTACCCGTCCGGTTACCTCTGCCCTCACGGAGAATGAGCCCGCCAAGAACTTTATCACCAAAGCCGGAGCTCTCGATTTGCTTGGCTTCAACTATAAACAGGAAGCGTATGCCGACCTGCCTAACCGTTTCCCGGGGCAAAAATTTATAGCCACCGAAACCATGTCGGCACTGGCAACCCGCGGGCATTACGATATGCCATCGGACAGCCTTCGCCTGTGGCCCAAAGATGGCAAAACGCCTTATGTAACCGGCAATCCCGATTTCACCGTATCTGCTTACGACCACGTGATGGCGTATTGGGGATCAACGCACGAAGCATCATGGAACGTTGTTAAAAAACTCGATCACATGGCAGGAATGTTCGTATGGTCGGGCTTCGATTTTATTGGTGAGCCGGTGCCTTATCCCTGGCCTGCCCGTAGTGCTTACTATGGCGTTATCGACCTTTGCGGTTTGCCAAAAGACGCTTATTACATGTACCAGAGCGAATGGACCAACAAAACAATGTTACATCTTTTCCCGCACTGGAACTGGACTCCGGGCAAAACCGTCGATGTTTGGGCGTATTATAACAATGCCGACGAAGTAGAACTTTTCCTTAACGGGAAATCGCTGGGAAGCAAAAAGAAAGAAGGCGACGCACTTCACGTTATGTGGCGCTTAAAATACGAACCCGGAACCATTAAAGCCGTCTCCCGCAAGAATGGTCAGATTGTTCTTTCCCGCGAAATCAAGACTGCCGGGAAGCCCGCTAAAATCGAGCTTTCAGCCGACCGCTCAAAAATTAAAGCCGATGGAAAAGACCTCTCATTTATCACAGTTAAAATTCTCGATAAAGACGGCAACATGGTTCCGGATGCCGATAATTTAGTAAATTTCAATATCAAAGGTCAAGGCTATATTGCCGGGGTTGATAACGGGTACCAAGCCAGCATGGAACCGTTTAAAGCCAACTTCCGAAAAGCTTATAACGGTATGTGTTTAGCTATCATCCAGTCGAACGGAAAATCAGGAGAAATTACGTTTGAAGCCAGTTCAGGAGGATTAGAGAAAACAGAAATTAAAATCAAAGCAATTAAGTGATTAGGTAATTAAGCTACTAAGTCCTTAAACTCGAACATTAGAATTTAAAGCATGAGCAACTTATTACAAAAAATTAAATCCGGCAAAATCCTTGTTTCAGACGGGGCTTGGGGAACATTTCTTCAGAAAAAGGGATTGCAACCCGGGGAATGTCCGGAATTATGGAACATCGAACATTCCCCGGAAGTTCTTGACATTGCCCAAAGCTACGTGGATGCCGGAGCAGACATGATTGAGACGAACTCTTTCGGAGCCAACCGTTTTAAACTAGAGCATTTCGGGCTGTCCGACCGGGCTTTTGAACTTAATAAAGCTGCTGCCGAAATATCGCGCAAAGCCGCCGGTCCCGACCGTTTTGTAATCGGCTCCGTTGGTCCTACCGGTAAAATACTGATGATGGGCGATGTAACCGAAGAAGAGCTTTACGAAGCTTTCAAGGAACAGGTTCAGGGACTCGAAGCCGGAGGTGCCGATGCGATAGTTATTGAAACTATGTCCGACCTTGACGAAGCACGCATCGCCATTCGTGCTGCACGCGAAAATACCCAGTGCGAAGTAATGTGCACCATGACGTTCGCAGCCACTCCTTCCGGAGAATATTTCACCATGATGGGCGTTTCTCCTTCGCAAATGGTACACGAGCTTTTGGATGCCGGGGCCACCATCATTGGTTCTAACTGCGGCAACGGAATCGCCGGTATGCTCCATGTAGTCAAGGAAATCCGAGGCGTCAATCCGGACATTCCGGTATTTATACAGGCCAATGCCGGAGCACCTATTTACCAGAATGGTGAAACGACATTTCCGGAAACTCCTGTTGAAATGGGAGCTTTTGTGTCTCAACTAATAGAGGCTGGAGCCAACATCATTGGCGGGTGCTGCGGAACAACGCCGGAACATATCCGCGAGATTGCCAAAATTGTTCATAGTCATTAATACAGTAAACGCAAAGTCGCGAAGCATTAAATCAATAACAACTTATTCTTTGCCTCTTTCCGCCTTTGCGTTTAGAATTATCTTTTTATCACGAAAACTCATCTAGCACCATGGAGCTAAACAGGTTCACAACCTTAGACATAAAACCTGAAAACGTTATCATACGGGAGTCCGACATCCTCCGGTTGCTGGGTTATCCGACAACCGATGCCGACCCGTTCATCCGGCACACGGTACAGTTGTGCATTGAGCAAAGTATCGGTTTGCTCATGCCTAAAGCCGGCTATATCCTTCTGGAAATTTCTAAAAAAAAGACCAAAGAAGGAATTGTACGCTTCGATGGCACAACCTTAGAAGTTGGCAAACTCATTGCTGCCCAGATGAAGAAAGCCGAATATGCTGCCATCTTCACCGTAACCATTGGCAAAGAGGTTGAAACACTTTCGGAAGATGCTTTTCGCAAGAAAGACATGCTCGAAGGTTATATCTTTAACCTGATAGGCTCCGAAGCTGCCGAGTCAGTAGCCGAAATCGTCCATCAGCATGTACGCAAGCTGTCCGAAGACAAAGGTCTGCATATCACCAACCGGTTCAGCCCCGGCTATTGCCACTGGGACACCAAAGAGCAATTCAAAATCTTTAGTTTCTTTCCCGATGATTTTGATGACGTTACCCTTACCGAATCAGCTTTAATGAATCCGGTAAAATCCGTCAGTGCCATCGTAGGCATTGGTAAAGAAGCCGAATTTAAAGATTATACCTGCAATCAATGTGGTCTGGACAATTGTCTGTACCGCAGTTTAAAAGAAAATAGATAGCCCCACCCATATTTATGAAACAGACCAATTACCACTTATTTGACTTTTTAGATTTCGAAAAAGATCTGAGCGGCAACGAAGCCGTTTGGAAAGCTGGCAAACCTACCAACATTGAGACACAAAACGGCGACGTGGTTATTACCGTACCGTTTCAAAAATTAGTTACCTCAAACGAAATCAGCCCCGACAAACCGGTAGCCCCGAAAGAATTCCAACTACGGTTACGGGCTTATAACGATAAGATACTCCGCGTTTCGGCTGGGTTTGGAGTGGCCGACATGCCCGACTCGCCCATGCTTGAATTTGGCGACAACCTAAAATTTACCCCGCTCAAATTCGAAAAGCACGAAACCGAATGGCTGGTTAAAGACCACAACGGAATGCTTAAAGCCCGTTTCGACCTCAGCGAGCCTGCCATCGATTTTTGGAGCGACCTCATCCCCGCCCCCGAAGACACGCTTAATGCAACCTTCTATCCCGATGGAAAACGGGAAATCAAAATAAGCGCTTACGACCAGTTTACCCCTGCCCGCCACGATGCTATGGCACTGGCCTATGTTGAAAAAGACGGAGTAAACGACCGCGTAACCATCTCGTTCCACGCCCAGCCCGACGAAGTCTTTGTCGGCTCTGGCGAACGATTCTCAAAATTAGACCTCTCCGGCCATACGTTTCAGCTCCACAACCAGGACGGTCAGGGAGTGAACAACCGCCGTACCTACAAAAACATCCCGTTCTACGTTTCCAGCCGCATGTACGGATTATTCCTGCATACTGCTGCATACACCAAATTCTCGTTTGCCGACCATTCAACCCGTTCGGTACAGCTGCTCACCGAGCAACCGCTTATCGACGTTTTCCTGATGGGTGGCGACAGCGTGGAAGAAATCATCCGCTACTATCGTCAATTGACCGGTTTCCCGAGCCTTCCCCCGCTGTGGAGCTTCGGAACCTGGATGAGCCGCATGACCTATTTCTCGGCCGACGAAGTAAACGAAATCTGCGACCGCCTTCGGAAAGAAGATTTCCCGTGCGACGTAATCCACCTCGACACCGGTTGGTTCCGAACCGACTGGCTTTGCGAATGGAAATTCAACCCCGAACGTTTCCCTGATCCTAAAAAATTTATTGGCGACCTGCGTAAAAACGGGTTCAAGGTCAGCCTCTGGCAGATGCCGTACATCGCGGCCAACGCCGAACAGCACGACGAAGCCAAAGCCAACCAATACATGGGTCCGCTCAACGAAGCCATGCTACAGGGAGGCTCGAACTTCAGCGCACTCGACTATGCCGGAACCATCGACTTTACCTACCCCAAAGCCGTTGAATGGTACAAAGGTTTATTAAAGAACCTGCTGGACATGGGCGTAGTATGCATCAAAACCGATTTTGGTGAAGAAATCCACATGGATGCGACATACCATGCCATGGAACCAAAATTTCTGCGCAATATTTATGCATTACTTTATCAAAAAGCAGCTTACGAAATAACCAAAGAAGTTACCGGAGACGGAATTGTTTGGGCACGTGCCGGATGGGCCGGATGTCAGCGCTACCCGTTGCACTGGGGAGGCGACTCAGCCTGCTCATGGGACGGTCTGGCCGGTTCACTCAAAGGCGGCCTCCACATCGGATTGTCAGGCTTCGGGTTCTGGAGCCACGATGTGCCCGGATTTCACGGCGTGCCTAACTTCATGAACTCCGTCATTCCCGACGACCTCTACGTTCGTTGGACCCAGTTTGGCGTATTCTCGTCGCACATCCGCTACCACGGAACCTCCAAACGCGAGCCTTACGAATACCCGAACATCGCCGACACCGTACGCCGCTGGTGGAAAATACGTTACGCCCTCATCCCCTACAGCATCGAACAAAGCAAGAAAGTAACCGAAAGCGGCTACCCAATGCTTCGTGCTCTGATATTTCATCATGCCAATGACAAAGTTTGCTGGCACATCCACGACCAGTATTACTTTGGCGACGACTTCCTCGTTGCACCAGTGATGAACTCAGAAAACAAACGCGACGTTTATCTGCCCGAAGGTCAATGGGTAAACCTCTTCAGCGGCAAGACCTACGAAGGCGGCCAATGGCTCAAAGACTTTGAATGTCCTCTCGAAGAGATGCCGGTATGGGTAAAATACGGAGCTACCGTTCCTTTCTACCCAGAAAATGTGCAAAGCACAGACGACATTGATTTCACGAAAGTTACAAGCATTAAATTCGACAACACTTTCAAAGGTTTATTGGGTATTGGGTTTTAGGTATTAGCCTAAAATCCATTCCAAAACCTAACACCAATGACCTAACACCTTCTTTAACATGAATACCTGGAAAACCAATTTAGAAGAATCAAAAAAGAATTACCTCAACTGGTGGAATAACAATGGTTTGGTTATTAGTATGTGGGAACATCTGGAAAAAGACGGTGCTCCGCATGAAAACGTTTTCAAACCCGCACCAGCCAAAGACCTCGACCAATTATGGTTCGACCTGGCCTGGCGTTCCGACAACCTGCACTACCAATTGTCGCGAAGCTCATTTAAAGCCGATATCCTTCCCGTTGCCAATACCCATCTGGGGCCAGGCTCACTGGCAGGTATTCTTGGAGCTGAATTGAGCGGCGGAGAAGATACCATCTGGATAAACCATCGCGCCGACTTTGGCGATGACATCATTTTTGACGAAAACAACAAATGGTGGAAACTTCATCTTGACTTAGTAAAAACCTGTCGTGCAAAATCCGAAGGCCGCTACTACGTGGGCATGCCCGACCTCATCGAAGGCCTCGATACACTTGCCGGACTTAAAGGCACTGAAGCCGTGATGTTCGACATGATGATTGACCCCGAAAAAGTGGAAATGCAGCTTCAAAAGATAAACGATGCCTGGTTTAAAGCTTTCGACGCGATTTACGATGTCATTAACGTTGATGGCGAAATGGCTTTCTGCTACTTCTCCATCTGGGGACCGGGTAAAGTCGCCAAATTACAGTCGGACATTTCCATCATGTTTTCGGAAGATGATTATCGCCGGTTTGTTCAGCCGTTTATCCGCGAACAATGCCAGAAAATCGATTACACGCTGTACCACCTCGACGGAGTGGATGCCATCCGCCACCTCGATGCTATCCTTGAAATTAAGGAACTGAACGCCATTCAATGGACGCCTGGAGTTGGCCAACCTCAGGGTGGAGATCCGAAATGGTATGATTTGTACAAAAAAATCCTGGCAGCCGGGAAATCCATCATGCCTTGCTGGGTTGAAATTGACGAGCTGAAACCGCTTTTGGACAATGTTGGAAATCAAGGGCTAAACCTCCTCATGCATTTCAAAACCGAAAAGGATATTGAGGAAGCTTTGAAAATTGTGGAATCTTATCGGTAAATCCTGAAATTAAACATCTTATCATTATGTTACGACTAGGAATATTAGGATTAGGAGAAGGACGCAGCACCATGTCCGCAGCGTTGAACAGCAGCAAATGGGAACTTAAAACCATTTGCGACATGAATGAGGATTTATGCAGGAAACGTGCCAAGGAATTTGACTTTCATCATTATACTACGTCGTACGATGATATGCTCAACGATCCGGAGATTGACGTCATCGGCATTTATACGCCTGACCATCTTCATGCCCGGCATATCAAAATGGCGCTGGAACATGGGAAGCACGTAGTTTGCACCAAACCGCTGATGGACGACCTGTCGGAGACCGAAGAGCTTCTTGCGCTTAGCGAACGTTCAGGCAAAAAGGTTTTTGTTGGCCAAAGTTCCCGTTTTTTCGAGCCCATGAAACGTCAACGGGCAGATTTCGAAGCAGGACAGATTGGCGACCTGGTAACCATCGAAGCGTATTACCATGCCGATCACCGCTGGTTTCTGGGCAAAGGCTGGTCGCTCGAAAAATCGTTCAAGTGGCTGTACGGAGGCTTAAGTCATCCGGTCGACCTTATCCGCTGGTACCTCCCGGATATTGAAGAGGTTATGGGCTACGGAATGCTTAGTCCGAATGGCATTAAAGGAGGCTTGAAAAACCACGACACCATGCACTTCATTTTTAAGGCGAAAGACGGCAGGGTTGCCCGGGTTAGCGGAGTATATACCTGTCCCGTACAACCCGTAACCCGCGACAGTGAGATGAGCTGCATCCTCCGCGGTACCGAAGGCGCCAGTCAGGCCGACTACATGGACCTGCGCTATGCCATCACCAACCGCAACGGAGAAGAACAAATCATTACCTGGGAACACAAGTTAAAACACTATTTCCGGTTTGAAGGGAAAAGCCATCATGCCGGTGAATACCAGAATTATTACGAATACTTTGCCGATTGTCTCGAAAAAGACATTACGGCCTACCCCGACCTTACAGAAGGTATCGGAACTATTGCCCTCTTAAAAGCGATGGACAAATCGCTCGAAAGTGGGAAACCGGTAAGAATATCTGAAATTATTAAGTAAACTATCATTACATAAACTAAAAACGACGCCTTTACAAAGGCCAAATTCTAACGACTAAAAATTTATGCAGAACATCTACAGTTTTCTAACACCAGTGGACTTCATCATTGTCGCTGCCTATCTGCTCATCCTAATTGCCATAGGATATTGGGTGAGTTTTGTAAAAGAAAAGAAGAAGGACGAAAACCTCTTCCTTGCCCAGCATTCATTAGGCTGGTTCAGTATCGGCCTCAACATGTGGGGCACCAACGTTGGTCCTTCGATGCTTTTGGCCTCTGCCAGTATTGGATATTCCACCGGTATTGTAGCCGGCAACTTTGCCTGGTATGCCTTTGTCTTCATCCTGCTGCTTGCCGTAATCTTTGCGCCCCGTTACCTGGGAGCCAAAGTCTCGACACTTCCCGAATACATGGGTAAACGTTTCGGTTCCCGTACGCGCAATATTCTGGCATGGTACACGCTTATTACTATTCTCATTTCATGGTTGTCGCTCGGGCTGTTTGCCGGCGGAATTCTTGTAAAACAATTGCTTGGCATTCCCATGTGGGCATCGGTAATCCTTATGGTGACGCTGGCAACTGTACTTACCGCTGCCGGAGGGCTTAAAGCCATCGCTTATACCAGCGTTTTTCAGATGTCGTTGCTCATTATCGTATCGCTTACCCTCACGTTTATAGGACTATATAAAGTAGGCGGAATTTCAGCCCTTTACCATAACACCCCGGGGAGCTACTGGAACATGTTTCTACCCTTGCACGACAAAAATTATCCGTGGCTGGCCATCATACTCGGCTATCCGGTGATGGGCGTCTGGTTTTGGTGTACGGAACAAAGCATGGTACAATCGGTGCTTGGTGCCAAAAACCTTAAACAAGGACAGTTGGGCGCCAACTTCATCGGATGGCTTAAAATCCTCGATGTTCCGCTGTTCATCCTTCCGGGCGTACTTTGTTTCATACTTTTTCCACACCTGTCCAATCCCGATGAAGCTTACCTGGTTATGGTAACGCACCTCTTCCCGCAAGGAATGAAAGGGTTGATAATCGTGGTTCTTCTGGCTGCCCTTATCGGGAACATCGGCTCGTCGCTTAACTCGGTGAGTACCGTTTACACGATGGACATCTACATCAAACGATATAAACCCAACGCGACCAATACCGAAATCATTAAACTGGGACGTATCATCACCATTTTTAGTGCAATCATCTCGGTGATGGTGGCGCTTGCTATCGATAGCATCAAAGGATTGAACCTGTTCGACGTCTTCCAGTCGGTACTTGGGTTTCTGGCCCCGTCCATGTCGGTAGTTTTCCTTTTTGGTGTGCTTTGGAAAAAGACAACCTCACGCGCCATCAACCTGACACTTACCTTAGGTACCTTATTCTGCCTTATTGTTGGAATCCTGTACCTCTGGGTTTTCCCGGCTAAACAATATCCGCAATGGCCTCACTTCCTGATGCTGTCGTTCTATCTGTTTGTGATTTTATCAATCGGAGCTTTTATAATAAGCTATTTCGACAAAAAAGGACAAGCCATCGTTACCGAACAGGAAATCCCGGTAATAGCCAAACCCGACAGAAAAGTATGGATGGCCTGGGGGGCTTTAATTGTGGTGATGATTGCCCTGTATATATTCTTTAACGGACACTAAATGAAGAATTGACGATTGTGGATTGACAATTTACGATTAAAGATTAAGGAGTTATAGTTCGGCGTAGCATCCCGCTACGTCCGGGCTTTTTCCTTCTTGGAACCTAGAACTTGGAATATCAAACTATATAACATGAATAAACGGACATCACTCGCTTTAGTTAGCATTTTACTTTCCTGCGGGAACATGTTTGCCCAACCGGCAGCCACTGTAAACCTGGGAATTCCCATTCCTCCCAAAGCATGCTGTAACGAACCCTGGGAAACCCCAACCATCACCAGCATCAACCGCGACCCGGCAAGGGCTACCGGCTATTCCTTCACAAGCATAGCCGATGCACTCACCTGCAACCGCGAAAAATCGCGCATGATGTTGCTCAACGGAGAATGGAACTTTAAATATGTTTCGAAGCCCGATGATGCACCCGTAGATTTCTACCAGAAAATAGTGGAAGGATGGAAAAAGATTGAAGTCCCCTCCAACTGGGAACTCAAAGGATATGATATTCCCATATATAAAAGTTCCGGCTATCCGTTCCGCCCGGTAAACCCGCCGTTTGTTCCCCGCGATTACAATGCGGTTGGCTCATACCAGCGCACTTTCAGCGTTCCGGTTGCATGGAAAAGCATGAACATCACCCTTCATTTTGGCGGGGTAAGCTCGGCCTTTAAAGTATGGGTAAACGGAGTTTTTGTTGGTTATGGCGAAGACAGCTGCCTGCCTTCCGAATTCAACATTACCCCATACATGAAAGATGGCGAAAACACGTTGTCCGTTGAGGTTATCCGCTGGAGCGATGCTTCTTACCTCGAAGACCAGGACCACTGGCGCATGAGCGGAATTCAGCGCGAAGTGATGTTGCTGGCCGAGCCTAAACTTCGTATTGCCGATTTCTTCTACCAAACCAAGCTCGACAAGCAATACAAAGACGCCATTTTCAGCCTCCGCCCCCGCATCGACAATTACACTGGCGACACAGCCAGCGGCTATGTTTTTAAAGCCCAACTTTTCGACAAAAACAACCACCCTGTTCTCGAAAAGCCGTTCGAATCGAGCGTCACTTCAATGCTAAACGAATTTTATCCCCGTCTCGACAATGTTAAATTCGGGATGTTCGAAGCTAAAATTTCCAATCCCGACAAGTGGAGCGACGAAACGCCCAACCTCTACACCCTGGTAATGTCCATTGAAGATAAAAACGGACAGTTGCTCGAAGCTAAAAGTTGCAAAGTTGGCTTCCGCAGTGTCGAATTCTCTAAAGACGACCGTAAACTATTGATTAACGGAAAAGTAACTTATCTATACGGCGTAAACCGTCACGACCACGAGCCTGACAAAGGAATGGCTGTTTCGCGCGAAAATATCCGCAAGGACGTTGAAACCATCAAACGGTTCAACTTCAACTGTATCCGTACCAGCCACTACCCCAACGACCCATATTTTTACGATTTATGCGATCAATATGGCATTCTGGTCATCGACGAAGCCAACCTCGAAACCCACGGCACCGGTTCCCGTCTCAGCAACGACCCGCAATGGACTGCCGCTTACATGGAACGCCTCACGCGTATGGCCATGCGCGACAAAAACCATCCGAGTGTTTTCATGTGGAGCCTTGGAAACGAAGCCGGTCGTGGTCCCAACCATGCTGCTATGGCCGGTTGGATTCACGATTTCGATTTGACCCGTCCGTTGCATTACGAACCGGCACAAGGTACCCCTCAGATGGAAGGCTACATTTCTCCTGATGAGCCCAACTATCCCAAACTCATCGACCATGCTTACCGCAAACAAAACCCTATCGACCAACCCTATGTTGATGTGGTTAGCCGCATGTACCCCGGCACCTTCACTCCCAAAATGTTGCTCGACCAGCCCGGCGATAACCGCCCTATCTTCTTCTGCGAATATTCGCACTCTATGGGCAATTCTACCGGAAACATGAAGGAATTCTGGGACATCTTCCGTTCCAACAAACGGCTCATTGGAGGCTGTATCTGGGAATTCAAAGACCAGGGACTTTACAAACGGGATACCGCTAAGGCCAAAGACCCCGAAGGCCTGGAAAACGTAAAACCGTTTGTAGCTTATGGAGGCGATTTTGGCGATAAGTTCCGCGACAACTTCACCATTAAAGGCATTGTTCATGCCGACGGCACCCCGCACGCAGCCATCTACGAATGCAAACGCGTGTACCAGCCTGCCGAATGTATAATGACTGATGCTTCGAAAGGATTGATTAAAGTTACCAATCGACATGCCGCCAAATCACTTGGCGAATACAACGTTTCGCTCATCATACGCGAAGACGGCAAAGCCATCATAAACAAGCCATTGCCCCGCATCAACCTGGCAGTCGGGAAAGATACCGTTATCAGCATCGCCCAATATCTACCTAAATTCAAAAGCGATTGCGAATATCTGGCAGACATTCATTTTACGCTTCCCAACGACGAGCCTTGGGCGCCTAAAGGGTACGAAATTGCCTCAAACCAATTCGTACTCACCGGACTTGCGCAGGTTAAAAAAGAAAAACTCTCCTTCCCTGCCCTTACGATGGCAGCCCAAGACAGCGGTTATGTCATTTCCGGAAAGGATTTCAAGGTTACCATCAGCAAGAAGAGCGGCGCATTAAGTTCATACCTTAAAGGTAATACCGAACAGATTTACAGTCCGCTGTTGCCGCATTTCACCCGTCCGATGACAGATACCGACCGTCGGGGCTGGAAAATGGACCGGAAATTAAAAGAATGGTTCAACACCGGAATGAAGCTCCAAAGCATCAATACCGATAACAGCCAAAAAGGTTTGGTGAAAATTACCAGTACCTATACCCTTATCAACGGAAAAGCTTATGTCACCGTTGTTTATACCGTAAATGGGAACGGCATTGTAAAAGTTGATTATGCGCTTAACCCATCATCTGGCCTTTCCAATCTGCCTAAAGTTGGCATGCAGTGCGGAATACGCCGCAGTTTTGACAACATCAGCTGGTACGGACGCGGTTTGCAGGAAAACTACACCGACCGTCGCTATGGTTTCGATGCCGGAATATTCTCTCTTCCGCTCAGCAATTTCATGGATAATTATGTAGTTCCCCAGGAAAACGGAAACCGCACCGATGTCCGCTGGATGTTTCTGTCCAACCCGCAAAACGAAGGGCTTCTTGTAACTGCCGACAGCCTGCTTAGCATGAGCGCCTGGCCTTATACCGAAGCCAACATCCAGAAAGCGATGCACACTTATAAATTGAAAGATGCCGGCTACCTCACCCTCAACATCGACCTTATCCAGACGGGAGTTGGAGGTAACGACACCTGGACTGACGTGAGCATGCCGCTGGAACAATACCAGCTTAAAGCAAAACCTTATCGCTACACGTTCTACCTCACTCCTGCCAAAGGAGAAAAAGAAAAAATGAGTAGTATGAGTAAAAAAATTAAGTTTTAAAGATGAAGAACTTAGAACCAAGAACCATGAGCCTAGAGCCTAGATGTAAGAGCCAACGGCTAAAAGCCAAAAGCCAAAAGCTTATCATTCTATTTATTAGTCTATCGGGGCTTTTTAACATAAATACTTTCGCACAGGCAGACAAGCTCAAAGACATCTTTCTGTCGCCGCCCGAATCGGCTAAACCGTGGGTATTCTGGTATTGGATGCATGCAGCAGTAACCCGCAAAGGCATTACCGCCGACCTCGAAGCCTTGAAACAAAACGGAATCGGGGGCGTTTATCTCGTCCCGATCAACGGAGTTGATACCCCCCCATTGATAACACCTGCGGCAGAACAGCTATCTCCGCAATGGTGGACGATGATTCGCTTTGCTTTTGACGAAGCCGACCGACTTGGTATTAAAATAGCCATGCACGCCAGCGACGGTTTTGCCACTGCCGGCGGCCCCTGGATCACCCCTGAGTTATCGATGCAAAAAGTGGTATGGACAGAAACGCGCGTTTCGGGCAAACAACATTTTAACGGAGAAATAACCAAGCCCGAATCATACCAGGGATATTACCACGACATTGCCGTGCTGGCCTTTCCTACAATAGATAAGCCCGGACAATCAACGCGCGACATCACCCCTAAAGTAACCACAAGCACAGGTGCTAATGGCTCATTTCTACCCATGGGCAACAAAAAAGACACCTTCAGCAGCGACGATCCCTGCTGGATTCAATACGAATTCAACAAGCCTTTCACCTGTCGCTCCCTGACCATCATTACCGGAGGAACAAACTATCAGTCGCACCGTTTCAAAATTGAAACCAGCAACGACGGCAAAAACTTTCAACCCGCCGGGCAGCTCAATCCTCCACGCCACGGATGGTATGATTTTCAAGACAATGCTACGTATGCCATAAAATCGGTAACAGCCCGATATTTCCGCTTCAGCTATAACAAAGAAGGAACCGAGCCTGCTGCCGAAGACCTCGAAAATGCCAAGTGGAAACCAGCCCTCAAGGTGAAAGGCATCGTCCTTTCGTCAGCTCCACATATTCATCAGTACGAAGGCAAAAACGGGCAGGTTTGGCGCGTAGCCACACATTCCACTTCGGAGATGATTCCCGACTCGCTTTGCATTCCTCTGAATAAAGTCATCAACATTACCGACAAGCTCGATGCCAATGGCAAATTAAACTGGGATGTTCCTGCCGGAAACTGGACCATTCTTCGCATTGGCCACACTTCTACCGGACGCATGAACGGCACTGCCGGAGCTGCCAAAGGACTGGAATGTGACAAGCTAAACCCGGAAGCTGTTAAATTTCAATACAGCAAATGGTTTGGCGAGATTACCCAACGAATGGGGAAAGATTTAACTTCAAGGGTTCTAAAATATCTCCATGTTGACAGCTGGGAATGCGGAAGCCAGAACTGGTCGCCCACGTTCCGTGAAGAATTTAAAAAACGCCGAGGCTACGATTTGTTGCCCTATCTACCGGCCATGGCAGGAATACCAGTGGCCAACGCCAACACATCCGAGCGATTTCTCGCCGATATCCGCCAGACTGTTGCCGACCTTGTTGCCGACAATTTTTACGGCACCATCACCGGACTTACCCATACCAACGGGTATCAATTTACCGGAGAATCGGTGGCCCCGGTAATGTTGAGCGACGGTATGCTTCATTACAAATACGTGGATATTCCCATGGGCGAGTTCTGGTATAAAAGTCCAACGCACGACAAACCTTCCGACATTCTCGATGCGACTTCCGGCGGGCACATCTATGGAAGAAACATTATTCAGGCCGAAGCCTTTACTACCGTCCGCATGGACTGGAGCGAAAACCCGGCAGTACTGAAAACTCTTCAGGACCTAAATTATTCTTTAGGCATCAACCGCTTTGTATTTCACGTATCCACGCTTAATCCGTGGCTCGACCGCAAGCCTGGCATGACGTTAAACGGTGTAGGACTTTATTTTCAACGCGACCAGACCTGGTGGAAACCCGCCAAAGCCTGGATGGATTACACACAACGCTGCCAAGCCCTGCTGCAACAAGGCGTTCCGGTTACCGACGTTGCCGTATTCACCGGCGAAGAAACGCCTCGCCGTGCATTTACCCCCGATCGTTTTGTGTCCGCACTCCCCGGTATCTTCGGCGAAGATCGGGTTAAAAGCGAAGCCAATCGTCTTGCCAACAAAGGAGTGCCAACCCGCAGTGTTTCGCTGGGAGTTACCGCATCCGACAACATGTATGAACCCCAAAAATGGGCAGACCCGTTGCGCGGATATGCTTTCGACTCTTTTAATCAAGACGCTCTTCTCCGTCTGGCAACCGTTAAAAAAAACGGCCGTATCGAACTTCCCGGAGGCGCCAGCTACGGCGTTCTCGTAATCCCGGGCAAGCACCCGATGCAGCCCGAGAGCAAATCCATGTCGCCCGAAGTTGCCCAAAAACTGCTTCAACTGGCTAAAGATGGCGCAACCATCATTGTCAACGACCGGCCGGAAACTTCACCGAGCCTTTCCGGAGGATTAAAAAATGACAAGAATATGCTGAAATCCATTAAAGAGTTGTGGGGTGGCGAAACTGTAAATAATCCCGGGATTGCAGACGAATACACCGTTGGTAAAGGCAAAGTAATCCATGGGCCATTTAAAGCGGCTTCATTCGACGGCCTCAACGTACCCCGCGATTTCATTGCTTTGGACGAAAATAATATCCCGAGCAAAGACATTGCCTGGGCACACCGTACCGACGAAGGTTTTGATATATATTTCGTATCCAACCAACAAGCTCAACCCCGTACCATTAATCTTTCGCTACGCGTTTCAGGCCGTGTACCCGAAATCTGGAACCCGGTAACCGGCGAAACCATGACTGCAAATCAATGGAAAATAGCATCAGGCCGCACCGAGCTTCCTGTAAAATTGGAAGCCAATGGTTCCTCATTTATCGTACTTCGACAATCAACCCAAACAACCGATGAAAATAAAGGCAAGAACTGGGAAGAACTAGTATCAGAAGAAAAACTCAACGGCTCATGGCAGGTAACCTTCGATCCCAAATTCGGAGGTCCGGAGAAACCCGTCGTTTTTGAACAGCTTGACGATTGGAGTAAAAACGCAGATTCAACCATTCGTTATTATTCAGGAACCGCAGTGTACTCTAAATCCTTCACTTGGAACACATCAAACATGCACGGAAAAGTATGTCTAAATCTGGGGCGTGTCGCCAATATTGCTTCTGTAAAAGTAAATGGCATCGACTGCGGAGTTGCCTGGACTTCCCCGTTCAAGGTCGACATCTCCAAAGCGCTGAAACCGGGAGAAAACCAACTCTCCATCGAAGTTACCAACACCTGGGCCAACCGACTGATTGGCGACCAAAGATTATCGGAGAAGCAACGCATCACATGGACAACTGCTCCTTTCCGTCTTGATGGCAAACCATTGCTCGAAGCCGGATTGCTTGGACCTGTTGAAGTGACGATTGACAATTAATTTACGATAAAAATACATTTGAACATTTAAACAAAACTCCACAATATGAAAACAGTTTTAAAAGGCATTGTGCCACCGATGATTACCCCGCTCAACGACCTCGATACGCTCGACGTTGAAGGACTCGAACGTTTAGTAGAACACATCCTTGCCGGAGGCGTTTCCGGATTATTTATACTCGGAACTACAGGCGAATTCTCAAATATCAGCTATCGTCTGCGTTACGAACTCGTTGAACGTGTATGCCGTCAGGTAAAAGGCCGTGTTCCGGTATTGGTAGGTATCACCGACACCTCGCTCGTTGAAAGTATCAACCTCACCAAGAAAGCCGCCGAAGAAGGTGCTGCCGCCGTGGTTGCTGCTCCGCCTTATTATTATGCAGCCGGTCAGCCGGAACTTATCGAGTATTACCAAACCCTCGCCGGAAAGCTGCCGTTGCCGCTTTATCTTTACAACATGCCGGTGCATACCAAGGTAATGATTGAGCCCAAAACCGTTCGCAAAATTGCCGAACATCCCAATGTTATCGGTTTAAAAGACAGTTCTGCCAATGCGGTTTATTTCCGTTTGGTGCAATACATCATGCGCGACAAACCCGAATTTGAACTGTTTATGGGTCCCGAAGAAATTACCGCCGATGCCGTATTACTTGGAGCTAACGGAGGTGTCAACGGAGGTGCCAACATGTTTCCAAAACTGTATGTCGACATGTACAACGCTGCAGCAGCCAAGGATTTCGACAAACTTAAAGCATTGCAGGATAAGATTATGCAAATCAGCTCATCCATTTATACCGTAGGAAAATTCGGATCGAGCTACCTGAAAGGCGTGAAATGCGCACTTTCGCTCATGGGCATCTGCAACGACTACATGCCGGAACCTTTCAACCGCTTTCAGGATGAAGAACGGGCAAAAATCCGTCAAAGCCTTGAAGCTTTAAATATGGGATTGACACTGAAATAGTCTTTGATAGAGCAAGATTCAAGAATCATGACAATTTAGAGAGATCCAGCAATTAAGACTAAGGCAACGAAAGGTGCTGCAATTCTTAAAACCCGAATCTGTCTAAATTTCTGGTTCTTGGTTTTATTTACACTTTAAATTACAACAATCTAACTTTGGAGAAATCTACTTTCAAAAGCTTTTTAACCTAACATATTATGCCTACTAACATTCATGAAAAGAAATTCTACCCCTGGTTAGTTGTGTGTTTACTTTGGTTTGTGGCATTGCTGAATTATTTGGACCGGCAGATGCTTTCGACCATGAAACCCTCAATGATGCTTGACATCCCGGAATTGACCAAAGCCGAAAACTTTGGTCGTTTAATGGCCATCTTCCTTTGGATTTATGCGTTAATGAGCCCTATTTCGGGAATCATTGCCGACCGGTTAAACCGGAAATGGCTAATTATAAGCAGTCTTTGCATTTGGTCGGCCGTTACATTGTCCATGGGATATGCCACTACGTTTAATCAGATATACATTTTACGTGCAATTATGGGGGTAAGCGAAGCTTTTTACATTCCGGCAGCTTTATCATTAATTGCAGACTATCACCAAAGCAACACTCGCTCTATTGCTATTGGAATACATACTACCGGAATATACCTGGGACAGGCATTTGGCGGTTTTGGAGCTACTTTCTCCAGTCATTTTTCGTGGCACCTAACCTTTCAATCCGTTGGATTCATTGGTGTTATTTACAGTGTCCTCCTGATAATTTTCATACAAGAAAAGAAAGCGTATACCATAGATGTAACTCAAAGAATAACCTTTGGAACAGAAATAAAAAAGATGTTCAAAGGGCTGGGCATATTGTTCGGGAACATTGCTTTCTGGGTTTTACTTTTTTATTTCTCGGCTCCCAGTCTACCAGGATGGGCTGTTAAAAACTGGTTACCAACATTATTTTCCGAAACCCTTCATCTGAATATGGCGCAAGCCGGTCCAATTGCTACAATTACCATTGCCTCTGCTTCATTCTTTGGTGTGTTAATAGGCGGCTTTATCTCAGACAAATGGGTTATGCGAAACCTTAAAGGGCGTATCTACACAGGAGTAATCGGCTTAGCCCTTACACTCCCTGCCCTCTTTTTGGTTGGCAGAGGCACAAGCATGGAAACAATACTAACCGGAGGAATACTCTTTGGCTTGGGATTTGGAATCTTTGACACCAACAATATGCCCATCCTCTGCCAGTTTGTTGCTCCTCGATACAGGGCAACCGGATATGGCATTATGAACTTAGCGGGCATCTCTGCGGGTGCTATTATTACAGAATTTTTAGGGAAAGCTGCCGACAATGGCGGAATGGGACATGTATTCGTACTATTGACCGTTGTGGTGGTCGTTGCAATTATTTTTCAGCTTGTTACACTGCACCCGAAAACAATAAATATGATTGAAGATTAACGCTATCGATAATATATTAATAAACTTTCTTTGCATTTATTCTTTTGACAAAAAGGCATGTATAGTCCTTCTTGCAGATCCTTTTCTTATCTGTTTTATTGAAGGTGCATAACTCAAATTTTGTTATCCGTCCTTTCTTGTTTAACCATTTTAATCGGGACGTCGGTTATCTTTTAAGTATTTTTTTGTTATCGAAAGCAGAGCCGAATCCACACTTTTTCATATTAAACAAAATCGGGGAGGCTCAAAAAACTGAGACTCCCCGATTTTGTTTAACCATGTTTTTAACTTCCCTTTTTACTCAAAAAAACTTCCCATTTATACCATCTTTCAAAGAGCAATATAGGCAATTCTTATTTTTATGATTATCCCATATTTGTAACTATTGTTTAATCTTATATACAAATTAAACAATATTCGGTTATCAATTATACAACAAACCGTTATAGATTATAACTTTTGAACATTATAACGAAAATCAGATAAACATCAACAATATGAAAAGGATTATATTTTTTTTATTGATTTCATTTTTGCTTGCAAGTTATTCTTACGCCAACAATCTGCAAATTGGAGCTATCTCCAAAGTTGACAACACCCATCTGCAATTCTCCATTCAATGGGACAATAGTTGGAAAGTTACCGGAGGCCCAGCCAACTGGGATGCTGTTTGGATTTTTATTAAATATCAGGATTGTGCCACTAATTATTTACCATGGCAGCATGTTGGACTTAGCACTACCTCCAGCGACCACACGGTTACCGGAGGCGTTTTACAGATAGATGCAGTCCCTGACGGGAAAGGCGTATTTATTCATCGTTCAGCTGCAGGTAGCGGAAACATATCTTCGGCTACTGTAACCCTCAAAATGACGATGACCGATAACAGCTACAACTATCAGCTAAATGGCATCGAAATGGTTTATATACCTCAAGGAGCATTTTATGCTGGAGATGGAAACAGAGGAGCCGGGAATCAATATGGCTTTACCGGAAATAGTGCCCTCTCCCCATTATTAATTGACAATACCGTTCAATCAAATGGCCTAACAGCCAGCCAATATCTGGTCAACACAGGCTGGGGTTCATCGGCGGCTTTACCATCAACATTCCCGATGGGTTATAATGCCTACTATTGCATGAAATACGAAATTAGTCAGGAAGCCTATGCGGCTTTTCTAAACACACTTACCTACGATCAGCAGCTTACCCGCTTTTCCAATGCTCCTAACTCAGCTACCGGAACATTTGTAATGGCAGGACTTCCTAATCCTCAAAACTGCAGAAACGGCTTACGAATTAAAACATCTGGCCAGGTTAGCAATATTCCGGCTATTGTAGGATGTGACCTTAACCTTAACGGCACTTTTGACGAAGCTGACGATGGACAAAATGTTGCATGCAACTGGCTTAGCTGGTCCGACCTGATGGCTTTTCTCGACTGGGCAGCCTTACGCCCAATGACTGAATTTGAATTTGAAAAAGCTTGTAGAGGAAGTGCGTCTCCGGTAGCCGGAGAATATGCTTGGGGAACAACAACTCTTCTGGCCGCAAATTCAGGGGCAATAGCTTATCCCGGAGCAACAAACGAAATATCCATTACTACAGGGGCCGGACTTTGCGCTCACAATGTTAACTCATACACTAGCAGAGGTCCGCTGCGCTGTGGGTTTGCAGCCAGTTTAACATCAACCCGCACAGTTGCAGGAGCAACATTTTACGGAGTCATGGAAATGTCGGGGAATGTATCAGAGCAATGTTTGGGAGGGTATAGTTACAATTATAGCTCATTTACTACTCAAAATGGCGATGGCAACCTAACATCCACAGGAATTGCAGACACTCCTAACTGGCCACTCGTCGGAGGCGGAAATGCGGGAGGCGGAACATGCAGGGGGGGGAACTGGTATGACAATAGTAGCAACCTTGGACAAGTCAGCAACCGCGACTGGATGACCTGGAACGGAAACCAGAGCAAAGACAGTCGCGTTGGAGGGCGTGGAGTTCGCACCTTTTAATAAAACATGCGCTATTGTCTAAAACAAAGATGTATTATTAAAGATAACTCTTCTGTTCCAAGCTAATAAACATCACAACTTTGAATAAAATATTATGAAACGACTTATCATATTTCCGATTATCATCTTTTTATTTACACATTCATTTGCTAACAATCTGCAATTAGGCACTCCGGTAATCTCCGATCCTACTCACATCAAATTTACAATCCAATGGGACAATAGTTGGAAAGTCTCAAGCGGTCCCGGAAACTGGGATGCTGTATGGATATTCATCAAATACCAGGATTGTGCAACCAACTATTTGCCATGGCAGCATGTCGGATTAAGTACCACTTCAAGCGATCATACTGTAAATGGCGGGGTTTTACAAATTGATGCTACTAGTGATGGCAAGGGCGTTTTTATTCGCAGAATTGCCAATGGAAGCGGGAATATCTCCTCTGCTACAGTAACCTTAAAAATGAATATTACTGATGCCTCTTATAACTATCAGCTTAACGGCGTAGAAATGGCTTATGTTCCTCAGGGAGCATTCTATATTGGCGATGGGAACAGGGGGGCTGGTAACCAATACGGTTTCACTGGGGATGGCGCCTTAGCCCCTAAACTGATAGATGCCTCTGTTCAAGCATCCGGTTTAACGGCTGCCCAATACCTATCAAACACCACATGGGGATCAACGGCTGCATTACCGCCAACATTCCCCTTTGGGTACAACGGGTTCTACACTATGAAATATGAAATCAGCCAGGAAGAATATGTGGCATTTTTAAATACAATTACATACGACCAGCAACTAGGGCGTTTCAATGCTGCGCCAAATTCAACCGCAGGTACCTTTGTGTTAGCTGGCTCGCCCAACCCGTCGCACTGCCGCAATGGCATCAAAATAAAAACTCCCGGAACCGTTAATAACATACCCGCAGTAGTGGGTTGTGACCTTAACCTTAACGGAACTTTTGACGAAGTTGACGACGGAAAAGATGTGGCATGCAACTGGCTTAGCTGGGCAGACCTTATCGCTTACCTCGATTGGGCTGCTTTACGCCCCATGACTGAATTCGAATTTGAAAAAATATGCAGAGGAACAGCTTCTCCGGTAGCCAATGAATATGTATGGGGTACAACTACAATACTGGCAACTAATGCTGGTTCAATTGCATATCCGGGAGCTGCAAATGAAACAGCCCTTACTCCCGGTGCCGGGCTCTGTGCTTATGCTGTTGGAGCCATTGCCAACAGGGGGCCATTACGTTGCGGTTTTGCGGCAACCTCTACAACAAACCGGGCTCAAGCCGGAGCTTCCTATTATGGAGCTATGGACATGGCTGGTAATGTGTTCGAACAATGCATAGGAGGCATGAGCTATAACTACAGCACCTTCACCAATGTCAATGGTGATGGAAACCTTACTTCAACAGGTTTAGCTGACACTCCAAACTGGCCGGCTAATGGCGGTGGAGACCAGGGAGGCATCTATCGTGGAGGCAACTGGTACGACAATGGCTGGCAATATTGTATCACCAGCAACCGTGATTGGCTTAACAACGGAACCAATCGAAATAAGGATTACAGAGCAGGAGGAAGAGGAGTACGCTCATTCTAATTCTGAATTTCGTCAGTAACCTCGCAAGCCTTTTATTATAAATACAGCATCTTATATCCGTGAGTTTTAGAAGCTCTCCGGAAGATGCTGTGATTCGAAAAATAAGATTAGATGCTTTTTCGGCATAAGTATATATTTCTACTTGTAGGCCTTATTTTCATTCCTTTCAATTTATTTGCTCAATTTAAGGGGGGCAATGCGAATGGCGGAGATAGCAAATCGCTAGTCCAGTCATCATGTACCCCTTCGGAAAATACCAGCATTTATTTTGGAGGAAATGCCAATGGAGCTTCCGTTGTCGGGTTATCCCAATCGACATGCCCGTCGCCGGAAAATGGGAATATATACCTGGGAGGAAGTGCGAATGGGGCTTCAATTCAAAAGCTTATTTCAACTACTTGCTCCGCGCCCGAAAACCTAAACATTTTCACCGGTGGGGGTAGTGGAAAATTTGCACAACGTTTAGTTCAATCATCCTGTCCTTTTCCCGAAAATACGAATATTTTCTACGGAGGAAATGCGAATGGGGCTTCATCGCAATATATAACCAATTGTCCGGTTGCCGTTCCGGTAAATATATTTATCGGAGGAAATACAGATGGTTACGCGGCAAACAAATTAACCCAAACAACGTGCTCTTCGCCCGAGAATGTGAATGTTTTTGCTGGCGGCAACGCGGATGGTTACGCAATTAATAAACTGGCTCAATCGTCGTGTACTCCTTCTGAAGCTTTAAATCTATTCTTTGGGGGTAATGCCGATGGATATGCCGCCAATAGCTTAACGCAATCCGTATGCCCGCCTGCCGAAAACATGGTCATTTCTTTAGGAGGTAATGCCGATGGACAAGCCATCGGCAATTTGACACAATCTATTTGTCCGGGACCAGAAAATTCAAACATTTTCTTTGGTGGAGATGCGGACGGATATGCCAAGCAAACTCTTACTCAAAGCATCTGTGCAGCTCCGGAAAATACCTTTATTTTCCAGGGAGGAGTTGCCGACGGCGATGCAATCGGAAATCTCACACAAACAACGTGTCCGGCTCCAGAGAATTTAAACATCTTTGTGGGAGGTTTTGCCGACGGTTACGTTATGCAATCATTAACCCAACAAATCTGTCCGGCTCCAGAGAATGTCAATATATTTTTGGGAGGAACGGCCGACGGGCAAGCGGTCAAATCGTTTATCCAACAAACATGTCCTGCTCCGGAGAATATCAATATATTCCAAGGAGGAAATGCGGATGGCTACTTCGTTCAAAAACTCATTCAATCAACCTGTTCTACACCAGAAAATATCGACATCTTTATGGGAGGAACGGCCAACGGAGATGCATTTCAACGGCTAACCAACTGTACTCCTCCCGAAATAATTAGCATTTATTTTGGGGGTAATGCTAACGGAGGCGCTACGGCGACCATCACAAATTGTCCTTCGGGGTTGTATGCCGTCAATATTTACACCGGAGGCGAAGCTAACGGTGCATCGGTGCAGACCCTGAAGCAAAGTACATGTACCTATCCTGAAAACCTTAATATTTACCTGGGCGGATATGCCAATGGCGCGGCCAGCCAAATCAAAAAACAAAGCACCTGTGCCCCTTCCGAAAATCTCAATATTTACCTCGGCGGAGATGCTAATGGAGCCGCATATCAAATCAAGAAACAAAGCACTTGCACTCCTCCGGAAAACCTCGATATTTATCTTGGCGGGTATGCTAACGGCGCCGCATATCAAATCAAGAAACAAAGTACCTGTACTCCTCCGGAAAATCTCAACATTTACCTCGGCGGAGATGCTAATGGAGCGGCCAGTCAGACAATCAAAGGCTCAACCTGCCCAACTCCCCAAAACTGGAACATATTCTTTGGAGGTAATGCCGACGGTTTTGCTACGCGCTCTTTAATTCAGCCCTATTACTGGACGGGCGATGTTGACCACAATTGGCATAATCCATTAAACTGGTCTTCAACCTATGTACCTGATGTCAACTCATTGGTAATTATTCCGAACGTAGTTAACTACCCTATCATATCGGCAGCCACTGCAACATCCAAATCGATAGTCATTCAAACGGGTTCACGGCTTGATATTAATCAGGATCTATCCGCTGAGTTCAACATACAGAATGACGGAACTATAAATGCCTCGGGCAGTCCTACAGTCTCTATTGGCGGAGACCTTGCCAGCCAAAATGGAACGTTTAACTCCGGGAACTCCAAAGTGGTATTTAAGGCAGCTTCGGGCGCTCAATCTGTAAATATTAATTCAGGTGACTTGTACGATATGGAAGTAAAAACAGGAGCGACGGCCTCTTGTCAATTAACCGGAAATATCGTTGTCCGTCGAGACCTTACAATCACTTCCGGAAGCTTGGACGCGTCTTCCTATAGTCTATCCATTGGAAGAAACTGGAACGATAATGGCACTTTCATTGCAGGTTCTGGTAATGTCACGTTTAACGGTTCGAACCAGGCTATTAGTAATCCTGCCGATGAGCATTTCTACACCTTAACCATTACCAATAATACCCAGGTTACAACAAACTGCAACGTTACTGCAACCAATAACCTCACATTTCAATCAGGGGTTATCACTACAGGAACAAACCAGCTCACTCTTGGTAGCGGATTAACATCACCGGGGACACTCGCCTATACTTCAGGTCGGATAGTGGGTAAACTGGAACGCTGGATTACGGCTAACGGCAATTACACCTTCCCTATAGCTACATTGGGGAACATGGAAACCGCCACACTTTCCGTAAACAGCCTCTCTACACCCGGCTCGGTAGTTGCTTACTTTTTATCGGGCAATCCCGGAACCGGAGGATTACCGTTAACCGAATCAGTAATAATTTCCAAGACATTTACCGAAGGCTATTGGAACCTGACGGCAGCCAATGGACTGGTTGTGGGCGATTATAGTTTAAAATTAGAAGCTAACGGATTTACAAGTTCTTATTTCAACAACGACGCCCGTATACTTAAACGCACCAATAACGGAGGCTGGACACTAGATGGCACGCATACAGATGCTTCCTCGCTGTATTGCTACCGAAACAATTTAACCGGCGGCATTTCCCCATTAGGCTCTCAATTTGCAATAGGTACATTCGACTGCTATGGCGGACAGGTTTCGGATAATTATACAATCTGCGTCGGACAGGATGTCCCCTCATTTACGAGTCTCACAGCGGCTAAAGGCGGTGCAAATAATTTTACCTACACATGGCAATATACCACTAATACAAGTGCGGTTGCGGGCGATTCCAACTGGACAGATATACCCCTATCAAACACTCCGGCATATGACTATGGAACATTGTCGTCGTCCACTCGTTTTGTTAGAAAAGCCGTTGGAACAGGATGTTTAATGCCGGTTTATTCCAATACTCTTACAATTAAAACAAACCCGTTACCAGCAACCGGCCCTATTTACCGGCTGCCCAACAACTAAACGACTGTTTGTCACAATACATTCTCTATTCTATAAAAACTAAACAGGTTTATTAGTGATATTTAGACTATTAGTTTGTTTAATTCATATTTTTCATATTTTTATAAAGATATTTTACAACTTATTGTTAATCTCAAAAATTTAATTTATGAATTCGCAAAATGGAAATGTAATGGTCGAGCTATTCGACCTGGTTCACACCTCGTAAAGACGACCGCTTTGGTCGCGTTATTACCTCAAAATCATTAACTCCCGACGATCTTGCCGACATTGTTGCCTTTCGGCGTACCGATCTCAATCCGGCCACAGTAAAAATAGCATTCCAGCTACTCAAAGACGCGGCTATTGAACAAATCGCCAACGGTGCCTCGGTAAACTTCGGGCTTGGGTATTTCTCCCTGGGAGTAAACGGCGTGTTTATTGGCGACAATGCACAATGGGACACTTCACAGCACTCCCTATCGGTTAATCTGGCACCAACCGCCGAACTGCGCGAGGCCATTAAAAACACCAGCGTTAATGTGCGCGGTATGGCAGCATCGGGTATGGCCATCAACGCTGTTACCGACGTAGCATCCGGCGAAACCAACACCAAACTTACTCCCGGTGGAGGCGTAAACATTACGGGATGCAAACTCAAAATTGACGGCGACGAAGCCAGCACCGGCCTGCACCTCCACAAACAGGATGGCGGGGCTCCAATTACCATCCCCCGGACGGCAATCCTCGTAAACGACCCGTCCAAAATAAGCTTTGTAATGCCAGCAGACTTACCTGAAGGCGATTATAAGCTCTCCATTTCTACTCAGTTTTCGGGAACCGGCAAACTGTTAAAGGAGGTGCGTTCTTTCACCTTCGACTACGTGCTAAACATAATTTACTAAGCACGGGATACCCGAGCGCCTAAGGAGAGACTGTCCGAGCACCGGAGCAAGGAGTACCCGAGCGCCGGAGCAACGACAATCCCTTATTAGTATAAAAAGAAAGGCTGAAAGATTTTAAATCTTTCAGCCTTTCTTTTTATCCCCCAAAGTATTCGTAAGTACTAATTATTCGGCAGCCTGTATGCAGGACCGGTTACGGGAAGAGGATTAATTTTTAACGTAAAGGTAACGCCCGTAGCTGCACAACCATTGCCATTGGTTACAACAAGCGTTCCGGTATAAGTTCCCGTAGCTACATTCCCCGCTACAGGAACTGTAATTGGGCTGGCTGGTAACGTCGTACTTCCAGGGTTCACGAGCCCTGCCGTTAAGGCCGCTGCATTCCACGTAATGGTATAATTAGTCGGAGCATTCGTCACCGCACTATACGTCAATGTTGAATTTTGAGCACTAACACTATGACATACATCAGCTGCTGTTGCAGCCAGAGTAATAGAAGGTAATGGATTAACCGTAATCGTTACAGGGGTAGTGTATCCTGAGTAACAGGTTACACCTCCGCTTACGGTTTTGGTCCTTCGCTGATAGCTCGTTGTGACGGTTAAGGCACCTGGTGTATAGGTAGAAGATACCGCTCCGCCTATGGTTGAATAGCCAGAGCCAGCATCGGCCTGCCATTCATATGTTATCGTTCCGCTGCCCGTTCCATTCGTCGTGGAGGTTAAGGCGGCCGGAGTGCTACCGTTACATATCGACTGCGATGTTCCAATTACCCCTGCCGTTGCTGATGCATTGACCGTGATCTGTCTACAACCACCAGCCCACGTAGCAGTTCCGCATGTTGGCGTACCTGTTGGCGTCACCATCACGGCATAAGACATTGATGTTGTCAAAGATGGAGGGGAATAATTATTTGAAGTAGCCCCGGAGATTAAAGACCAACCCGATGGGACGGCTGTACCCGAAGGACATGTACCCGCCAGCCCGTTATAAGAATACCATTGATAATTATAAGTTCCGGCTCCTCCCGAAGGAGCTGCTAAGAATGAAATATTATTCGGAGTACTACTATTACAAATGGTTTGATCGCCACTAGCAACAGTTCCATAATCTAGCGCTGCCAAAGCATTAACGGTAAAGGTCGAACCCGGATTAGTTAATTGTGCACTACAATTAAACGGCGATAAGGTATAAGCCTTTACATTATAAACCGTATTACTGGTTATGGTAGCGCCGGTCAATAATATCGAGCCTCCGGACCCGTCAACAGGAGAGCCGGATGCAGAGTTATCTGAATTTAATCTCAACTGGTAACGAACATTGTTTTCGCTATTACTAATGGTAATTGGGACGGAACTACCGTTACAAACCGATGCAGGCGATGTAATCGACGGCACACTGGCAGAAGGTTGCATTCCAATATCGACAAGGTAAGTTGCATTGGTGTATGTCCCTGGCGATCCTGATGCTGTTACATGCTCTTTAACATTAACACTATTCCCCGTTGCGGCTCCGTTCCAGGTAACTGTGATACTATTGGTATTGGATCCCGCTGTTATAGTACCGGCACCCGCAGGAGAAATAGTCCATGTATAATCATGCCCAGAAACGTTAGGTGTAGAATAAATATTTCCGGTAGAATTAGCACAAACATACTGACTTCCTGTAATTAAAGGTGTTGGCGTTGTACTTGTTGTTACGAAAATGCTATTTGTAGCCACACAACTATTGGCTCCCGTTTTTGTGAGGGAGAGAGTATATGGACCGGGAGTTAGTCCCCCCCAGGTAATATCGCAGGTAGCTGCATTCCACGCCGGAGCTGTTCCATTTGAACTTAATGCCCAAGTATACGAGCTAGCATCTGCCGGGGTTGAATAAGTAACCAACTCGCCTGTTCCCACCGAGGTTTTACCAGTAATGGTATTAGAAGGGATCGGTTTAACCGTAAGAGCCACCGTTGTTACATAATCGGTAATACCAGGAGTTCCTGTTAAATCGTTTACGTTGGTAATATTAAAATTAAATACCGTATTGGAAGCAATAGGCTGGGTAATGCCCGGAGAGGCAGACGTAAGCACTATTGATACCGGCGAGGACGCTATGTTATTTAACGTTGTTGAAACACTACCCAGCTTATACGTAAGCGACCAGGGGGGCGTTCCGGTTAATGCAACCTTTACAGTTGTTGATGTCGTAGCATCGTTACAAACAGAAGCCGTTAACGAACTGGTTATCGTAGCCGTAGGTAATCCTTCATCGCCAATGGTAAGGTAATGCAGGTCAGTGCCTGGAGCCAAACTAATGGAGTTATCGGTAGTAACGGTTCCGGAAACATCACCTCCATCGTTAAGTATTTTACCTCTATACTCCCATTGCGCAGATGGTGTCCCCGACGGGTTCCATTCCACAACTCTTATTTTGCTCCTTGTCGAAGTCGTCGAAGCTGCATAACCGCTATTAGCATCCCAGCGAAGCTGAACATTTCCCGAGCCTCCTGCAACGCCATTAACCCGCCAGTATTCGTTAGCACTAACATGACTGATTGGCAATTTCTTCTTAGTAATATCTAAAGAAGGTGTATTTACGGTTGGGTCATTGTTATAATACTGTGCTTCCCAAATACCCGCATTTACGATGTTCGATAAATATATACTGCCATATCTGGAAGGTGTTCCGCTTACCCCAACAGGAAAATTAAAAAAAGATCCACTATTAATTTGCTTACGTAAAGGTCCATTGATAAAAGAACCAAGCGACCCACCAACAACCGCAGAAGTACCAGCGCTTGAAAGAGTGAGCGAATTGGTAGAATTGGTAGTAATGGCACCACTGTTTAAATAGAGAAGGTCCGAAATCTGAACGTTTCCACCGCCCGCAAGCGTAAGTCCCGCAGCATTGTTAACGCGAAAATCATAATAATTTTCGGTAACAGCATTGGTCACCCTAAGCGTTTGTGCTAAACTCCCTTCAAAACTTGTCAACCCTGTTCCTGGAACAAATCCTCCCGGAGCTGCGTTTTTATCTGTCCAATTGCCTAAAATGTAAAGCGTTTTATTAAAGAGTGTATTGTTTAATTTCGCCCCATCATTTATTGTAAGGTTCCCCAATATTTTAAGATTCTCGGCACTCATATATTTGATACCGTTACCTGTCAAATCTAAATTCTGATAAGGTTTATATATATTACCGGGCTTCAATGGCATTGTAGCATTTTGGGAACCAACATCATAAAGCTCAACCGTAGTTCCGGGCGATGCCATATAGCGATCATAATTTCCTCCGGGGAAAAGGAACATACCATCGCTAGTAGCTTGTAACCTTAGCCTTCCAGTCCCGACATGGAGGGTATCAATAATATAACCAAGATTATGAAATGATGTCTGGCCCATATCCAATGTCCCGACAATATTTACCGAATATGCATAAGCATTATTAATATCCATAGTAATTACATGCCCTGCCTGTATAAACACAGGATTACCATTAGGCGCAGAACCATAAGCAGGTATCCCCGAGGGGTTTATTGACCAATTATTCCCATTGCTCCAATTACCATTACCTACACTGTACAATGGAGGCTTATTACTAAAATTGGCTACTTCGCCGGCAGTATATTCGCCTGCTAACAAATCGGAACGATTGATGGTAATTGTGTGCGCCGAAGTATTGATAACTGAAGCTCCATAATCACTCCACAAAAAATTATTATAAAGTGCACCATGGTAGTTACTTTCATTACCGGAAACCTCGGACGTACCGTACTGATACACCTGAGTTGCAGCAGTTAACCCGCTAAAGCCGGTAGTGGTAATTTTCCAATAATAATTTAACTGATCGGTTGTAGGGATATTATCAACAGGATGCGCCAACGCAACAGGGACGACCTTAATTGAACCAGCATCAGATGAAGTTAATGAGTAAGTTGCCGGACGGTATTTACCATTCGAGCCTATCGGGAAAACAAAATTTGTAGTTGTTCCCGAAAATAGTTTTTGCACACCAGCATCGCTCAACACCCCGTTTAATTCGACCATGTGTTTAGGATCAAATGACCCACTAAACGACGCATTAACATCCATCGTAAGTTTGTAATCATCAATATATAAAAGCCCTCCCAAAAGAGCTAACTGGCCTTTTATTAAATTATTACATGTCATATCTACCCCACTGGCATTGTTAATGGTTACATTCCCATAACTACCGCTGCCGTTACCCGATAATACTTGTTTAGAGCCACTGGACAATACAATACCTCCACCAGGAATCAAAGGACTGGTATGTGTTGCCGAGTTGGCTATATTGCCATATACAGAAATAGTATTACCTGCATCGTCCAAGATACCAGATGTTAACGTAAGGTTATTGTCAACCCGCAGGTCACTGTTTGCACCTAGCGTAATTGCGGGCATTGTTGAAGGTAAGCCGATTACCAAATTGGCGAAATTGGTAAGGTTAGAGCCTGTACCACTTATCGAACCCGCACCAGTTGATGTACCTGTAAAAGTTGTGTTTTGAGTACTTCCGGCAGCTCCAGACTGATAACCTCCCTGATCGACACCTTGCGTGGCAGACGGATTATTATTAGTTAAACTACCTCCAATGGTAACATCCAGTTCATTTGCATTAAAAACAGAACTACCGTTAATAGTAAGGTTATTTTTAATCGAAAGTGTATTTACCGAAAGGCCTGCTGTTTTGCTATTCGTCGTACCATCGACAGTAAGGTTCCACACGGGGGCAGAAATATCGAGATCGAAAACTTGTGTCGCAGGCGTATTGCCGTTACCAATGGTAAGTGTATGACCAACCCCAAAAATCCCCGTTACGTTTGAGCTTTCGGGGGTAATGAGCACGTCGGCATAGCTAGAACTTCCTGCTCGTTGAATAACAAGGTTACCTCCAGACACATTAAACTGGCTTCCGGTATTGGTTACCTCAAACATACCTCTGGTAGCGTCAAAGTTATTCCCTTTTACAGTTATTGTCCCTCCTGATTGATTAAACCACAGCGACCCAAGTGTATTTGAAAGATTACGACGTATCTGCCCATCCACATTTAAGGAGCCTCCCGATACATTAATTTCGGGGTTTCCGGCTGAAGCATATTCAATATCGTTGTTCGAGCCTCCTCCGTTACCGATATTTACAATCCCTGTATTTAATACTTCCAAACGACCTTGTAACATTAAATCGGCAGCATTATTGTTTGCTGCACCAATATTGATGATACCATTATTAGCCGACAAACAACCTGATGTTGGAATAGTAAACGCACTTGAAGTAGTAAGTGTAATTGTAAGCGGACTTGATAAACGGAACGTTCCATTGGTGAGCGTTAACGCTGTTGGAATTGCTGTATTTAGTGAAAATGCCGTTGACGTTACATCCAGAATTGAGTTTCTGTCAACACCTTTATTTACCGTTAAAATGTTGAAGTTGGTAGTTGCCCCCGAGCCACTGATACCTTTATTGGTTCCCCCTGTGAATGTTACATTACATGGTGTTGTTGCGCCGGTTTGCATATCAAAAGTGCCGTTATTAGCAAGATTACCCTGAATGGTTAAATTACTGGTAGCCGCATTGGTAGCCGCAACATTAAAGGTAGCTCCATTTGAAACATTCAAATCGCCATTTACCAATAGATTTTGTGTAGTTCCAGCATTGGTATTGAAATACTGTAAGTTTCCCTTAAATAAATTTATGTTACCATTTATGGTAACGGCGTGTGTTGCATTGCCTGTATTAAGTCTGGCAATACCCGTAGCACTTGTCCCGGATACATTAGTATTAAAATCCTTATAAACAACTAAATCAGTATTTGGCATGGTAATATTTTTACCAGTTGCCGACGAAAGCGTCAAGTTGCAATAATTGACAATATTGGTAACAGCACCAGAAGTATATGTTGTAGGTAATGTAAAGGCAACACCAATTGCCGATGGCGAAGTTTGTGTATAGTATTCTACCGTACCTCCATTCGGACCAAGGAAGTTCCCAAAATCACCACTCGGGAATGTAGCTGTTGCAGCCGAAGAACTTATTCGCAATGTTCCCGTTCCCGAAACTTTCAAATCGGGCAGCGCTCCAAAATTATGACCCGTAGTTGTAGTGATATCCAACGTTGACCCTGAACTTATCTGTAACCCACCTACAGTTTTACTTCCTGAGGAAATCGTTACAACATGGTTATTGCTACCTCCATCACCAATCACCACAGGATCGTCGGGTCCTGGGAACGTAGTTGCTACAGCTCCTGAATTACTTACGTTAGACCACGTATTCTGGTCTCCCCAATCACCGGATTGACGACTGTAATAAACCATAACAGAACCAAAAGCTCCGGTAAGACCTGCGGTATATTCTCCATCAAGCAAGTTAATGGAAGGGAAAAGGATATTTTTCCCAATTTTATCAACCTGAGCACCCGCTCCTTTTATCCAGCTGTATGGATTATATAGACCTGTTATATAAGAATTGTCCGAAGTTGTAACGTCAGCGGCAACGTACTTATAAGTATGCGAAACTGAGCCCGGCTGTATGCCGGTAATGAGGCTGCTGGTTACCTTCCAGTAATATTTTAGAACTTCATTACCAGCTAAAGCAAAAGGATGAGCCTTCGCTACCGGCCGAACGGTTACATCGCCCCATGTTGCCGGTGCCTGAGTAAAAGCAATTGTGCCCGGATGGTAAACAGCTCCTGTACCTACCGGATAAAGAAAAGAACCGATAGCATTAAAAGATTTCGTTAAACCTCCATCGCTTTGCTGCCCGGTTGTGGTAATCATTTTTGTGTTGCCAAAAGTTGTTGGTGTAGCAGTACCGGTCAATGCATCGTAAACATTACTATTGGCGGAAAGAGCCAAATTATACTTATTTATATCAAGAATCCCGGAAACAAGCCTCAGGTTTCCGTTTATCAATTGGTTGGCAGAAAAAGTGGAACTACCTGCTGTTTTATTTACTGTAAAATTACCAAATACACCTGTTCCAGAACTACCAATAATTTGAGCCCCGCCACCATTTAAAATAATCCCCCCGGTACCCTGACTTGTATGGGAGCCTGAATTGGTAATATTACCGGCAACGCCGATGGTATTACCCTGATCGTTAAGAAAACAATTATTATTAATTGTCAGATAACCTCTTATAACGAGAGGATTAGTAATATTCGTATTACTGGCATTGGATAATACAAAATTATTTAAGCCAGGCCCTGTAATTGTTCCTGCATTGGTAAATACCTGACCACCATTGCCGTTAAAAGTGGTAGTATTGGTGCCGGGAGTATAGGTTGAGGCTGCATCCATTATAAAATCTTTCCCTACCGTAAGCCCAACCGTATTGGTACCGGCATCGAGCGTTGTATTCGCATTCAGGGTCAGATTATTCAAGACTGAAATATTCGAACTACTCGTATTTAAAAATCTTGCTACAGTAGTTCCCCCTCCACTTTGTCTGGAAATATTAAAGTTATAAAATGGAACAGTAGAGTTAATATCGCAGGTAACACCTCCTGGGTAATTAATATTGATGGTTCCCCCGGTAACTGAATATTTCCCCAGACCAACCTGAATATCGATACCCTGGGTACCGTTAAAGAGTCCATTAATAAAATTAAGTGAACCTCCGGACATATTAAACACACAATTCGCACTGGTAAGGCTAAGCATTGGGCCGGCATGAGACTCTCCATTGGCCCGGATATTTGTAGTACCTCCCGTTTGGGTGTAACTCATGATGTTACTGCCGTTAGAAGACCAAACCTGGCTAACATCAAAAGTTCCGGTGCCTTCAACTATAATATCAGGAGTACCAGACTGACCTAATACGATACCTGCAGCATCACCTGTCGAAAATGAACCTGAGCTGATCCTTAGTTTACCATAAAGTGTCGCAGCCTGATAACCTGTACCATTTTGGCCAACAACCGTAGTAGAAACGGTTGCCCCGTTAACCCATAAAGCTGCTGTTGGTAAAATATTAAAATCCTGTCCACCTTCGGTTAACGAGGGTATACTAATATTATCATTAAGTTTTAAAGTCCCATTCTTAATAAATAAGGCCTTCAAATAAACACCCGTTCCAAAACAGTTAAGGCCACAATCAAATTGATTTCCACCCTGATTATTAGGAGCATACAAAGCAAAATTAGCCGTATTGGAAGATACAACATTAAGGGTATATGTCTGGTCGGTTCCTTTATCTACAATAAACCTGTAAAAATCAGAAACCCCATTACAAATAAGCGAATTATCGCTTCCTCCCATAAACGTTACCTCTGCCGCCCCTGTTGTAGTTGTCCCCGCGGTATAATACGAAAGCTGTACAGGAGAAGCCTGGTTGGTAAAGCGAACGGAACCATTGTTCGTAAAATCACCATAAATCGCAATTTTATGTATAGCATTCACATTCCCAACCCTTACATTACAGCCATTCCCTACATTCACATTTCCCCATTCAGTTAGGTTTATTACGTTTGTAGCTACGTTTCCAATGGTGAATGTTTGCGATCCGGAACCTGTATTCTGAATGGACAAATCTCCATTAATTGTATAGTTTGACGGATTAGCAGGGTTAGGCAGGACTATATTATTTGCACTTGCCGTATTATTAGAAATGACCAGATTGTTATAAACGGCTTGCGAAGCCATGGATCCACTATAATTATAGTATTGAACTGTTCCTCCGCCTGCTGCCACAAAACTGGTAAAGTCGCCTCCGGGGAATACACCCGAAGCCAACTTTAATGTCCCCTGCCCGCTTACAGTCCCGAAATTATGAGCAGTAACCGTACCTGTTCCCTTTAAATCGAGGTTTCCCCCAAGTTTAATTTCTAACGAGAGACAGCTTTTACCATCTTGATTAATGGTAACGGTGCGCCCGTTCAATATAACCACATTATCGGCAGCTGTAGGAATGGCTGCTCCAATCCATAGTGAACCAGAGGGATCAATTGTCCAAGTGTTAGCTGAATTCCAGTCGCCCGACTGGTACGAATAGTAAGTTTTTACTACAGTAGTACCTATTGCAAAATAGGCTGGCAAGCCAGCATTTGTTATTGTTGTGGCCGTTGTGATGGTTGCCCCTATGCCTGTTCCGCCCGCCGACATATAATTACCGGCCTGTGCAGCAGACTTACCAATAGTCTTGGTTGGATCTAAGCCACTCTCTGTTAATTGGATTAATGCATTTGTAAAATTACCACTTACTACACTAACGTACCAATTGCGAGGAGCTACAGCAGTTACAGTAGTCTCGTCACTATTGAGTGCGCCTGTAGCGGTTTCGGACACCAAAACTACAGGAGTTGTAGTTCCTGTGGTTACATTAACCAAACTAAGCGGACGGTAATTTGCTCCATCGCCAACAGGAAAATTATATGTTGCATTTGCAGTTCGGTTAGCCAATAAAGTCCAAGCCATAGGCCCATTTACAAATGAGGCGGCAGATGCCCCCCCAATGCTTCCTGTGGCAGTATTGGTAATGGTTAATAAATTGGTGGCAGAGGTATTGAGGATACCCGAAGTTAATGAAAGGATACCGGCAACGCTTGTTGCGCCCTGAAGTGTTTTTGCACCTCCGCCTGACATGGTAAGGTTATAATACGTTCCTCCAGCAACAGCTTGCGGAGCTGCACCATTAAAATTAACCGTTCCGTTATTATGCGTAAAAGTGCCACTGTTGGTAAAGTCGGCAGCTATATTCAGTGTTCCGGTTGTAGATGTAAGAAGGCCGTTGTTGACAAGCCCGTTTATGGTAACAGTACCACTTCCCAAATTTAATGTACCAGTACCCGATTTTGCTAAATCGAATCCTCCGGTAATACCGTTGGCACCTAAGGTAATGTTGCCTGCTCCAATGCTGCTTGCGCTGCCAAGCGTAATAGCACCGTTGTAATTTACAGCGGTTCCCGAACTGTTTATTAAGGCTCCTCCGCTGGAAATACCCGTTCCATTTATTGTAAGTGGTCGGGCGGTCGAAAGTGTAATCCCATTCAAATCTAAGACCGCCCCACTAGTGACAGTGGTTAACGAAGATGTACCTAAAGCTGCTGCATTCCCGAGCATAAGTGTGCCGGCATTAATAGTTGTGGCACCCGAATAGTTGTTTGCCCCTGATAATGTTAAAGTACCATTTCCAATTTTAGTAAGTGCTCCGTTTGTTGTGGCACTTGCTCCGGAAATCGTTAAGTTATTTGTAGTGATATCGAACGTTGAGTTAGTTCCTGCTGTGAGCGTAAAAGCTCTGTTTGTAGAAGCAGTCGCTCCTGTATATTGGAGTGTTCCTCCACCTAAAACCAAGTTTGCTGCAACATTTGTAGCTTGTCCCAAATTACCCGCGACACCTCCATTACCAATGGTCGCTACACTAAGTACCCCTCCGTTGATTGTTGTTACTCCGGTATAAGTATTTGTACCCGAAAGGATCAAAGTGCCGGTTCCGGTTTTGGTAACAGCTATTGTTGCTCCTCCACTTATTACACCACTATAGGCTGCCGGGCTTGTATTGTCGCTTCCAATAGTTAAGGTTCGTGCCGTTACTGAATTTGTTATATTTCCTGAACCTGTCAATGAGCCTACAGTTAAGGCATAACTAGCCATATTCAATGTACCAGCGGCCATGTTCAGCAAATAGTTAATTGTTTTTGCAGAACCTAAAGTTACTCCGCTGGTATTATTGATAATAACTCCACCTGTTCCTGTAAACGTTGCAGGAAACTCAGTACCCGTTGTTTGTACGGCTGTACCTTTGTATTGTAAGGTTGCTGCGGCCCCATACGTGGCAACTGTACCCGTAGTGATTGCAGTTCCTTCTATCGAAAGAACGCCATTAACGGTTGCCCCGGTAGTTGTCTTAGCCCCCGAACCTGAAAGTGTAAGATTGTTATATGTAACCGACCCAACAGACTGAGCTCCGGCCGCATTAAACACAACCGTACTCGAATTTGCTGTAAAAGTACCATTATTAGTAAAGTTTCCGCTTACGGTTAATGTATTCGACCCGGAAATGGAGAGCGTAGCCCCGGTATTGATTGTGATGTTGTTACAAACACCTCCAGCAGCTCCAATTACAGGCTGATTACCGCCGGATGGTATAACTACATTGGTTGCAGAGGTTGGCACTCCACCACACCAGTTGGCTGCTGTGTTCCAATCGGTACTAACTCCCCCAATCCAAGTGCCGGCGGTACAAGATGATGCCCCCACAGTTATCCTACCGCTGGCAGTCGCAAAGTAGGTAGAATTTATATTGGTAGCTCCCGAACCGGCCCCCCCGAATATTCCAGATGGCTGCCCATACCCTCCAAGGGCCAGGGCATTTGCTGTATGTGTTGTGAAAGCTCCCAGATTGGCAACTGCCGAACTACTAACTGACAGTGTCCCATTAATAGTGGCTGTAGCGCTAAATGTTGACGTTCCTGTTCCTGACAAGGTTAGGTTATTGTATGTAAGACCGGCTATAGCCTGAGATGCTGTGCCATTATAGTTTACAGTTCCTGTACCACAGGTAAACGCCCCACTGTTTGTCCAGTCACCTCCAATAGCAATTGTCCCCGAACCGGAAGTTATAGCCCCGGTTCCGGCAATATTGCCATTTACAGTTGCCATATATGCACCTACTGATAGCGCACCGCCCGCGACTATCAAATCTCCGCTAACATTAACATTATCACAAAGCGAGGCTATTCCATTTGTTGTCAAATTGTAATAAGTCCCTTTCAAAATATTTATTGCAGTACTAGCATACGTTACAGTTCCAGATGAAGCATTTATTATTCCGCCACAAAAAGTTGTTCCATTAAAGTTAATGTCATTAGTTGTATTTAACGTGCCTCCACTTGCTGAGGAATATGCTCTTGAAACTACAATAGCCCCGCCAGCACTATTACTTGCGCTTGTATTATCCAAAGTCAAATTATCATAAGTACGTCCTGTAACTGTTTGCCCTCCTCCTGAAACAGTATATTCAATTGTCGAAGCCCCCCCAAGCGTAATAGTAGGGGTACCAGTTGTACTAATTGCAGAACCTGATGCACCTGAAAATCCTAGTGCATTTGCAGTTTGAAAAATGCCACTAATATTAACTGCGGGGCTTCCGCTAAATTTAATTGAAGTGCTTCCTGCATTTAACGTTGCTCCCGAAGCAACAGTTACACCCTTTGAATTAGCTAATGTTACAGCGAAGTTTCCAGTACTTAACAATCCACTATTAACATTAATATTTCCAGTAATATCAGTTGCTGTTACGATTGCATCTAACGTAACGCCTGCCGTATTATCTATCTGTATATTATTGAAATTATATGTCGAAACTGGAATTGTTTGCGCAACAGTACCATTAAAATCTACAGTACCAGATCCAGCAGTAAATGTTCCTGAGAATCCAAGTATCCCTCCAATATTTAAAACACCTGCTCCTAAAAATGTAAACTGTGCATTTGTAGCAGTTCCTCCAAAAGTAATATTTCCAGTACAGTTAATAGTTCCTGTTGAAACTGTGATTAAGGCAACTTTACTCCCATTTCCAGATGTAAGAGAAATACTTCCAACATTTAAAGTACCTGTTCCTACATTAATCGATTTTGTAACTCCATTAGTATTTCCTGTAATCGATGTAGCACCCGTTACTGTCAAAAAATAAGCACCAGAGAAAGAAACCGAAGAATTATTTGCTCCACTATTTATTGTTAATGCACCTATTGCATTAGGCACACTTGCAGTTATATTAACATTTGTATTATTAAGAATAGTTACAGTTCCTGTTCCGGCATTCTGCCCAGGATACGAAGTAGAAGTCGCACCTGCCCATGTACCATTAGTAATGCATCGCTGCCAATTTGCAGCTGTATTCCAGCTCCATGTACCCGTAGCATTTGTTCGATAATCCCCAACAGTCTGCCCAAAAGAACTTATTACTACTAAGACTATAATCGTCATCACCAATCCTATCCGTTTTCCCCATGATAACATGTTGGACGAATAAATAAATTTGCTTGAATGGTTAAGCAACGCGACGAGTATGGAAATAAGTTTATTCATAAACAGGTTTTGTAAAATCGTTTATTGGTTGTGATGAGGCTTTGCTATTAAATAATTTCAAATCTTCAAGACTTGAAAAATATAGTAGCCCTCCTTAAACCCACAAAAATAATATAAGGCTAAATATAATATGGGTTTCTACTATGCACAAAATAGAATATAGGCATAATAAGTACCAATACAAAAATATAGGAGTTTATACGTTTTCAGATAAGTAGGGTTACTTAATTAAAAATAGTACAAACACGCAAGTAAGGGGCAAAATAAGCGTAAGGAGCAACCAAAAAAGAAAGCTAAAATGTGCAAGGCTAATTAGCAAAAAAACTGTAGTGAATAGTAAAACGAAGGGATATCACAGGTATTCCGGACTTTTCAAGTATCGAACACCTGAAAAGTCCGGAAATATATTAGCTTATCAAACTACATTTTAGACAATAACGGCTTAACATGATTCCAAAAATCGTTCTCGAACAAGCGAGCACTTCCAACCAGAGCGGCATCCTCTTTAAGTTCGGAAATACTAATAACCGTTTTCACATTTTGTTCAGCGAGTTTTTCTTCAAAATAGCCTCCAAAAAGGTTATACGCTCCAGAAACGTTTCCTCCGATTACCAGCATTTTAGCATCAAACTTTTTAAGCCATGGACCCAGAAATTCTCCAAGGTTTTGCCCTAACTCAACAAACACTTCTTTAGCAGAAGCGTCGGTAGCAACCCTATCGGCTATTTCCTTAACTCCCGAAGCCTGGTGCCCGGAAATTTCGGCATACCTGCGGATATTCCAGCGAGTGGAAAAATAATCGTCGGCAATTCCGTCTTTGAACGGCAGATGCCATACGCAGCCCATTTTGGGAACATCTTCGCGTTCAACCACAGGAACGCCATTTTCAACAAAAGCTGAGCCAAAGCCAGTGCCGAGGGTTATCGACAAGGAACGTTCAACTCCGGCAGCTTTTCCAAACCAGGCTTCTCCAACTGCAAATGCAGTAGCGTCATTCATAAAACGAACATCGGATTCGCCGTTCAGATTAAGTTCTTTCTTCAATTCGGCAGCCACGTTAACGCCGTAAAGTTTCTCGAATTTAGCCACTTCGTGCGTGAATAGCGCAATACCATTGGCATAATCGAATGGTCCGGGCATAGCAAAACCAATACCGGCCAGTTGTGACTTATCTATCTTTTGTATCGAATGATTTAATGCACTTGCCCACTTCCCGAGGACTTCTTCAGCCGAAGCTTTATTATCTACTTTTTGAGAGGAAGCACTGCCTTTAACAACTGTTTTCGTTTCCAAATCAATAACCGCGCAGCTGATATGACTTCCGCCAACATCGGCTCCGATTGCATATTTTCTCATTTCCATTAATTAATAAGTAAGTAATTTTCGGTTGTAATATTAGCAATTATCACTTTATTTTCAAACCGCCGTTACTTGGCAAATTACCGGAAAGAATATATCTCTATTTTATAACAGGATTCAAAAACACCCACGTTTCCCCGCTTTTTGTCCCGGGCAGGCCTTCCTGGTATTTCTTCATCAACGCATTCCAGTCGTCCACGCGGGGATTATTCTCGGTTGTTTTTGGGTTCAACTCATCAAGACTGGCTCCTTTAGGAATGCTGATAACGAGCATCAGTTGCCGCCCGCTCCGAAACACCAAAAGCTGCTGAAAACTGGCGTTACAAAAGCCCTGAGCAACTTCGGGCCATTCTTTAAATTGGTTGGCATGATATTTCATATACTCTTGTTGCATCACACTATCTTTGACCAGATTAGCAGAAATAATAACATTATCCCATGCTTTAGCCACCGAGGAATTGCTGCACATACGACGATTAAACTCATAAAACGGTTTACCGTAAAATTTCACTTCCGTTCCCGGGAAAGTAGCCTGTACCTGACGGAGCAAACTACGAGTATCAAGAAAAACGCTGTAAATAATCAGATGGTTCTTCCAACGATACACTGATGACGCCGGAATATGTTGCCGTTTACACACATCGAGCAACTTTGTGGGTGACAATTCAGCATTTTCGCTTCCGGTAATTTCAATAACTGAAGGTAATTTTTGCTGAGCAAACCCTGAAATCCCTAAAAATACAGTTAGTAAAAAAGCTAAAAATGTTAGTCTCATATTAAAAAATTTAAGAGCCACTCCCCGACCCTCCCCAAAAGGGAGGGAGAAAGACAATGCTATTTTAGTTATTCGGCTTAATCAATATATTTTCAACTTCTATTCATCAACAAATTAGCAAATTGGCACATTGATATATTATCTCATTGAACATCCAAAGCATCGAAAGCCAAGCCTTCCATATTGGGAGCAAATATACGAACCTTATAATGTCCGGCATTGATAAAACTTCCGGTAGTGGTACTCATCAGCTTCCATTTTTCGCCGGTTTTAGGAAACGAAATCTTGTCGTCTTTCAAAATTGTACCGTCTGAGGCTATCAATTGAATATTTACGAGAACCGGATTATCACTGATATTCATATATTTAAACCGCAGCGCATACACCTGAGCCAATCCGGTAGAGATATTCCATTCGATGCTGCTATTTTCTCCTTTAGTAAAGAAAATTCCGGTTTGTTTCTCAAGAAGCTTTTTCGTGAATTCACCTTTTACAACGGCATCTTCGGCCTTATAGGTAACGTTATTCCGTCCATTTTTATCTTCCGGAAGTTCGCTCGCCGGGATAGCCACTTTACAGGGAATATTATTCCACGACCAACCGTTGGAAGGCGCTGCTGAGGCTGGTTTTACTGTCTTATCCAAAGTAGCGACAGCTATCGCAGAAATGACAGCCTGTCCGGCCTTAACCTCCGGAAAGGATATATCCAGACTTCCACCTTTAACGGTAACAGTCAGCGTTTTCTTAACGGCTGCATCATTACCAGCTTCGGACCAAAGATCCAGATCATTGATATATACCGAGTCGTTAACAGCTACATCGAACATCCGCAAACCTTTGCAATCATTGCTACCGCCTATTCCATGCCACGGCTCGATAAAGTAAAGCTCTACACGGTACGTCCCGTCGGGAACCGGAAAATGATACGAAAGTTTATGACGTCCGAAACGGAAGGTCTGAAAAAGCAGCCAGTCTTTAGTCCCTTTAACAGGGTCGAAGGTGCGACGCTGACTGGCGAGATACGGATTAAGCTTGTCATAATCGTCGGACCACGAACGAGAACCCCAACAATTTTGATTCTTACCAAGGGCAACATCCTGACTCCATGCTTGTCCGTGCGTATCGGTATAAGCATCACCGCCACAATTCACCCGGTAGAGATAATTGTACCCCGAAGCGGCTTTTAACAGAGGCTTTACATTTTTATACAACGCGGCAAAATGCGGAGCCTGAGTCAAATTATTAAGTACTACCACATCGCTTGCAACGGGCTTACCCTTTACATACCCTATGGCATACAAAACATTATATTTAACCGCGACACTATCCCATGTAAAATGAGTACCGATGCCACCTTTTTTGCGTCGCCCAAGCGAAACGTTTTTTGAGGCATCGTTAAACAATTCTACCTCGTCGCAATTAGAAAAAACGTTAAGACAGGCTTTACGGGGAGCCGAAAAACGGTCGGGCCAGGTATGTGAAACGATGTAAACCATCGGGTCGGCCTTTGCCGAAACGTAATTGGCACGGTACATATAGTAAACATCGAGCGGCTCCTCCCATGGCGTTAGTAAACCCTTGTAGTTAAACGGACCAACCTTCTCGGTAATGCGATAGCCTTCGTCGGGCTGTTTACGACCGGGATTATCGTGCGACGTAAAAACCCATTGAAACTGACCACAAACACTATCTTTAACCGCTTCAGCCAAACGGATTTTCATTTCGAGAAGCTGCCACATACGATCTTCGCTCCAAACACCCTTTTGATCAAAACCATCTTCGGTATGCAGGTCGATGCTTCGCCATGCACCATATTCGCCATTAAGCAGCTGATTCGCCCGCGACAAATCTTTATCGTAAAACTGTGGATTAGGAGCATATGTTCCACTCCAGTTCTGAACCACATTCCAGTCCGTGCCCTCGCCACCATTGCAGGTAGTGATAACGCGTTGATTTACGGCTGTGGGATCCATTTCGCGAATGATAGCGCAACACTCCTCGGCAAACTGTTTAGGTAACGAGCTCTCGTTCTGCAAACCCCACATCATCACCGATGGAGAGTTTCGACGCTCCTTCAGCCACTGGCGCAACAAATCTTTAAAATTTTTACGAAACTCAGGAGTATCGTACCAAATGTGTGCGGAAAACTGAGGCCAGAAAAGAATACCAGACTCGTCCCAACATTTTTGATACAGAAGATTATGAGGCTGATGAGCATCGCGGAAAGCATTAAATCCGGCGGCTTTAATTTCTTTAACACGAGCGAGGATTTGTTCAGGAGAAAAAGCATGCGATTGACCAAACTGATGTTCATATTCGCATTCACCGTTAATAAACACAGGTTTTCCGTTCAGAAAAAAACGATTATCTCCATTTTTGCGAAGTATCGGCCAACTCACAGTCCTGATTCCATAAGGCGTAGTTACCACATCTGCTGTTTTCCCACGCTTGTTTACAGAAGTTTCCAAGCTATATAAATACGGATTTTCGAGGGACCACAAAACAGGATTCTCCACCGGAGCCGATTGTTTAACCACTTTAATTTCCCCTGGCAGAAGCGTTATCGTTTCCGCAAGACGAAATATATTCTTCCCTGTTTTGCCATTAAATCGGTTTACAACCTGAAATACTTCGGGCATCTTGCCATAATTCCGAACTTCCGTTTCGAGATAAACTTTATTGGCTTTTTCATCATTCCAAACATGTACTCCAAATGGCTCCACGCGCACATTATCGGTTATTTCGAGGATTACAGAACGAAAAATTCCGAGTGGCTGAGAACCTTCGGAAAAGCCCCATTCGGAACTACATCCGCCACAAACCCAAGGCATATCGGAAATCAAATCAGGATGTTCGGCCTTTACGGCAAGCGTATTGATTTGTCCGGGCTTCAACACATCGGTCACATCCAGCGTAAACGTTGTCCGTCCGCTAAGATGACGGCCCAAATCCTTTCCGTTGACAAACACGGTCGCATACGTTCCAACACCTTCAAAACGCAGAAAATAGTGCTTATCTGTCCCGGCATCCGGAGCCTTAAATTCTTTTTTATACCAGGCCGTTCCATGCAAATTGCCGTGAACAAGATTACGATAACCACCATAATCGTCCCAGTTGTGCGGGATATCAACCTGCTTCCACCCATCTCGAGGAGCCATGTCCGTAAACAAATCCGAAGGAATTATTTTAGCATTAAGTGTGGTGAGCCATTTTTCGTTCAACGAAAAATCTTGCCGTACCGATTGCGCATATCCGTAAAAACTTAACAGGCACATCCAAATTGCCACAGAATAATATTTCAAGCACCTTGCCTGATGCCATCTCACCTTTACATACATTTTTCTGTAATTTAGTAGTTTAACCTATAAAACAGGCCTCAATTGTTGGGGAATTTTGCAACCAAAACCATGCCACGATTACAATCCAAAATAAACGCAATTAAATTGAAAGTCCAAAATTAAAAATCAATCTTAAATTTTATAAAAAAGGTTTATTTTAATTCATTAATGGAGTTCGGTATTCATTACAAAATGATATTAACCAATATAATATAGCAAATTTAATTAAATCGTAAAAAAACGAAACAATTCAAAATAAATCACATAGAAAAAACATAATCTTAAACAAAACATTGCCAATATTTAACTACAACCTCACCTATCGTCTCGCAACACAAATATCTATATATAAATAATTTACACATAAAACCAATTAAAACCAAACCAACAACACCAACAGCGATTATTAAATAATAATATTTATTAAACATGACTTTTAAAAAAAGCACAGAAATCCAACCCTTAGTTTAATGTATAAATAAGTTGCCCGTTCGATAAAAAATGCTACTTTTGCAGCTTAAATACTAGTTTGTAGTAGTAGTAGTTTAGTAGTAATAGTTTTACAACCGCCCCGGAGTGACTCCTCGGCGGTTTTTTTATGTCATAAATAGAAAATGTTAAATCACATTTAAACAATTAATATTACATAAACAACAATCCCCCAACAAGTCTGACAACAACATGTCGGGGGATCATTATTTCATGCATATCAGTTTTAAACTTTCAGGAATATTTTTTGCCGGTAAAGGAAATACAGGAACAGCCATTTTACTATCAATATGCAAAATATGTTGAACGTATGCTGAAAATTGCCCAAATGAGGAGTTATACCCCGGATAAATATATGAGCAACAACGCCAAAATCAAAAACTCCCTGAACTACATAAATCGTTATTGAATTCATACCAATAACCCGAAACGGGAAAGCCCATCGGGAGTAACCTTTCACATCTATTATCCAGAAGAAAAGGCATATTGCAAGAATGGACAAACCACAGGTTAAAAGTACAAAAGAGCCTGTCCATAGATATTTATTAATTGGATAAATAAAATTCCATAATAAAGCTACGCCTATCAACGAGAATGCAGAAAGAAGGAATATTTTTATTTTCTGCTGAGAAGAAATATCGCTAATAAGTCTGGCGCCGGCCCAAACACCAACCAAAACATTGGCAATTGCCGGAAAATTGCTAAGTAACCCTTCATTATCGCCGAACTTATAACAACAAAACGACCCCGGCAAAAAATGCTGGTCGATATACGCACAAAGATTACCTTCGGGAGTCAGATGGTACGCTCCATGTCCCGGAACCGGCACCAACAAAAGCAGAAGCCAGTAGCCTAATGTAATACATCCGGCCCAAACGAGCTGCCCTTTTGCTTTAAAATTCATAACAATAACAGAGGCGAACAAATAAGTAAAAGCAATGCGATGCAACACTCCTGTATATCGAAGTGTCTCAAAATTAAAACCGAACAAGCCATTATAAATCATCCCGAAAATATAAAGCAGCACCGTACGACGGATAACATGCATGTACATCTTCTGCTTCGAGTCGCCGCGTTCCAAACGTTTTGTTATAGAAAATGGCATGCTCAGGCCCATAATAAAAAGGAACAAAGGAAATATAAGATCGTAAAAACGAAAACCGGACCAAGGGACATGATCCAATTGCAATGCTAATTTTCCAAAGAAAGTACTTCCAATAAATGTAAATAGTGTAATAAAAAAGGCGTCGCCGCCAGTAATCCAAAACATATCAAAGCCTCTGAGTGCATCAATAGAGGCTATCCGTGAAGATTTAGGTTCCGCTGCCATAAGGAATTTAGTTAGTTGTAAATGTTATTAACTTACGATTGGCAATTTTAGATTAACGATTCAACCTGACAACTCAAACGAATCGTGAATCCCAATCACCAATCGCAAATCAGTTAAGCTTCCAAAGCTTGTTCAATATCAGCAATAATATCGTCGGCACTTTCAATACCTACGGAAAACCTTATTAAATCGGGTGCCACTCCGGCAGCAATCAGCTGTTCATCGCTCAACTGACGGTGCGTATGACTAGCCGGATGGAGTACCGATGTACGGGCATCAGCCACATGGGTTACAATAGCCGCCAGTTTCAGGTTATCCATAAAACGGATCGACAAGTCGCGTCCGCCCTTTAAGCCAAAAGAAACAACACCACACGAACCATTAGGAAGATATTTCTGAGCGAGATCATAATATTTATCGCCTTTAAGTCCGCAATAATTAACCCAGGCAACCTTGTCATTATTTTTAAGATATTCGGCCACTTTTTGCGCATTTTCACAATGGCGAGACATACGTAAATGAAGGGACTCTAACCCCAGATTTATTAAAAAGGCGTTCTGAGGAGACTGAATAGCCCCAAGGTCGCGCATCAACTGAACGGTAGCTTTAGTAATGAAAGCCCCCTTGCCAAATGCCTTGCTGTACGTCAGGCCGTGATACGACGGATCGGGTTCGGTTAAGCCCGGAAATTTTTCGGCATGAGCATCCCAGTCGAAGTTTCCACTATCCACAATAACTCCGCCAACACTGCTGGCATGCCCGTCCATATATTTGGTTGTTGAATGAATTACAATATCAGCGCCCCACTCAAACGGGCGGCAGTTTATTGGTGTAGCAAAAGTATTGTCGACTATCAATGGAATTCCGTTACTGTGAGCTACGCGGGCAAACTTTTCAATATCAAATACGGCAATTCCGGGATTACTGATAGTTTCACCAAACAACAATTTTGTATTAGGTTGAATGGCAGCTGCAATTTCTTCGGCAGAAGCGTCCTGATTTATAAAAGTTGTTTCGATACCCATCTTTTTAAGCGTAACCGCAAAAAGATTAAACGTGCCTCCATAAATTGTAGAGGAACTAACAAGGTGATCTCCGGCAGAACAAAGATTAAAAATTGCGAAAAAAGAAGCCGCCTGCCCGCTCGACGTCAGCATAGCTCCAACCCCACCTTCAAGTGCCGCTATCTTGGCAGCAACCGCATCGTTGGTTGGGTTCTGCAACCGAGTATAGAAATAGCCGCTATCTTCCAAATCGAAAAGCCGGGCCATTTGTTCGCTGGTATCGTACTTAAAGGTTGTACTTTGATAGATGGGAAGCACCCGTGGCTCGCCTTTTTTAGGACTCCAGCCAGCCTGAACACACAGCGTGTCGTTACTTTGTTTTTTAGTCATGATTTCGATAAAAATTTAACGACTTAAAAATAACGTTTTAATTGTTTGTTAGAATCTTTAATCGAAAGTTGTTAAACAAGCCAATTTCCTCCAGATCGAATTATTCAAAACACAAAAAATCCAGCGACATTTCTGTCATCATGCTAAATAAAACCATTTTACCCGAAGACAGATATTAATGAATTAGCTACTTTTACAGATTCATAAAAAGCATACGAAACAACCTAAAATATAATATATAATGAGCACCAACAGCAGGACTGACGCCTTGGCTTACCATTCGGAAGGGCGTCCGGGAAAGATTCAGGTAATCCCCACAAAACCGCATAGCACACAGCGCGACCTGTCGCTGGCCTATTCACCGGGAGTTGCCGAGCCATGCCTCGAAATAGAAAAAGACCCTCAGAAAGCTTACGAATATACCGCCAAAGGAAATCTTGTTGCTGTTATATCGAACGGCACCGCTGTTCTGGGATTAGGCGATATCGGCGCGGTTGCCGGGAAGCCCGTAATGGAAGGGAAAGGCCTTCTGTTTAAAATATTTGCAGACATCGATGTTTTCGATATTGAAATCAACGAAAAAGACCCGGCCAAATTTATTGAAGTAGTAAAGGCCATTTCCCCGACTTTTGGAGGAATAAACCTCGAAGACATTAAAGCCCCGGAGTGTTTTGAGATTGAAGAAAAGCTAAAAGAACAGCTCGACATCCCCCTCATGCACGATGACCAGCACGGTACGGCCATCATTTCCGGAGCAGCATTACTAAATTCACTTGAACTTGTAGGTAAAAAAATTGAAGAGGTTACCATCGTCATCAATGGAGCCGGAGCAGCCGCATCGTCATGTACCCGCTTGTATATGCATCTGGGAGCAAAACTCGAAAACATCGTAATGGTCGACAGTAAAGGCGTTATCTCTACCCGCCGGACAGACCTGAACGACCGCAAACGCCCTTTTGCCACTTCGCGTGAAATTAATACGCTCGAAGAAGCCGTTACCGGAGCCGATGTATTTGTTGGACTTTCTGTTGCCGGAGTATTAAAGCCCAGCATGGTTCGAAGCATGGCCAAAGATCCCATTGTTTTTGCACTGGCAAACCCGAATCCTGAAATTTCGTACGAAGATGCTATCGCCTCCCGCCCCGACATCATTTTTGCCACCGGGCGCAGCGATCACCCTAACCAGGTTAACAACGTACTGGGATTTCCATTCATCTTCCGTGGAGCACTTGACGTTCGCGCAACCTGCATTAACGAAGAGATGAAAGTAGCAGCTACCCTAGCTATTGCTCAAATCACCAAAGAACCCGTTCCCGAAGTTGTTACCGCAGCCTACAACACTACGCACCTCAGCTTCGGTCGTGAATACATCATTCCTAAACCGCTTGATCCACGACTCCTGGAAACGGTTGCCCCCGCAGTGGCCAAAGCGGCTATAGAAAGCGGAGTTGCTCGTAAAACCATTGAAGATTGGGATGCTTACGCAGAACAACTACGACACCGCATGGGCCTCGACAACAAACTAATCCGCGGTTTAAGCGAAAAAGCAAAAGAAAACCCCAAACGCGTGGTATTTGCCGAGGCAAACCACATCAACATGTTAAAAGCCGCATCGGTTGCTCGTGCCGAAGGCATTTGCATTCCTATTCTTTTAGGAAACGAAGAACGCATCGAAAAGATCATCGGTGAAAATAACATCGACCTTGACGGGGTTGAAATTGTAAATATGCGCCACGACCGCGAAGAATGCCGTCGTCAACGTTATGCCCAGATGCTGACCGAAAAACGTCAACGCGAAGGAATGACCTTTACCGAGGCATACGAAAAAATGTTCGATCGCAACTATTTTGGCATGACCATGGTGGAGGCCGGTGAAGCAGACGCTTGCATAACCGGCGTTTACACCAAATTTAACGATGCCATCAAACCGGCAATTGAAATTGTTGGTATTCGCGAAGGATTAAAACACATTGCTGGACTGAACATCGTAAATAATAAACTTGGCACATTCTTCTTTGCCGACACACTGGTAAACAACCGTCCGGAAGCCGACACACTGGTTGACGTAGCTTTACTTACCAACCATTCGGTAAAACTATTCAACGTAGAACCAGTAATTGCCATGCTTTCGTACTCCAACTTTGGCGAACGCAGCACAGGAAGTCCGGCAGCCGTTCACGAAGCTGTAGCCCGCATCCATGCCGAACATCCGGACGTGATGCTCGACGGCGAAATGCAGGTAAACTTTGCTTTGGATAAAAACCTACGTCACGAAAAATTTCCGTTCTCCAAAATCGACGGAAAAGATGTAAACACACTGATATTCCCGAACCTCAACTCGGCCAACATTTCTTATAAGATGATGTTGGAAATAGGTATGAGCGAAAATATCGGACCAATCCAGATGGGTCTGAACAAACCAATCCACATCCTGAACATCGAAAGTTCGGTACGCGACATCGTAAACATGGTGACCATTGCCGTTATCGATGCTGGGTTTGAAGAACAGAAACTGAGATAGAGATAAAAAATGGGTTGTAAACCTACTGATTTACAACCCATTTTTAACAATTAAATATTGGACAATTGGTCCACCGACAAAATCACCGTCTTCGCCCATTCCGCCCTTATCGAACACAAAAAAAGCCGCTTAAATAATATTTAAGCGGCTTTTTAAATTTTATATACTGCTGTTAGGTACAGCGTATGTTCACTATTTTAATAAAAAATCGAACGTTTATCTTCAATGTTTGCCAGTTTGCGAAGTGCTGCATAGCAATCATACGAAGCCCTTGCCTGGAAGGTATAATTCAGACGCATTTTAGAATCAGCATAACCTTTAACTGCCGGAGTCTGGGTTTCGCGGGTCACAAACACAACAAACACGCCGTTATTACCATCGATAGGTTCAGAAAGCTTATTTTTTGCATAATTGGTAGCATAAGCAATCAATTTGGGTTCAATACCAGCACTTGGCAAAGAGTAGCTTGAGAACGAAATGTCGTTAGCCATCTCAACCTGGGTATTAAGCTTTAATGCCAAATCCTGAATCGATGTAGCCCCGGTCTTGGCTTTATTGATGATTTCTGCCAATTTTTCGGCCTTTTTCTGACGACGAACAGCTACTTCAACTTCGTTTTTAACCTGTTCAAGCGAAGCTATTCCTTTTTCTCTAACCTCAGTAAGAGCAGCAACTACATAACGATTTCCAAGATCGATAGGCTCAGAAATATCGGATTTTTTAGACTTATATGCCCATTTGATTAATTGGCGAGGTTGTTGTTCTATACCTGCAATTGTTTTATCGTTTTCGCCAAGAGAAGGAGCTACCTTCTTAACCAATTTTTGTTTGGCAATGGCAGCATTGAATTTGTCATAAGAACGATTTTCGCTGGCAAACTTCATTGAAGTAGCATAGATCTGCTGATATGTTTGAGAGCTGGCTTCAACTTTGCGTTCAATGATAGCCACTTTAACTTTTTTGCTTTCAGCACCTTTGTCTTCTACCTGAAGAATATGGTATCCATACCGGGTTTCAACCACTTTAGTCTCACCCTTTTTACCTTCGAATGCTGCATCGTTAAAAGGTTTTACCATAGCACCATCCTGAAACCATCCTAAGTCTCCGCCTTTTACTGCGCTACCTTTGTCATCAGAATATTGATTGGCTAAAGCTGCAAAATCAGCACCTTTATCAATCAGGTTCTTTAAGCTATCTGCAATGCTTTTAGCTTTATCGGTATCGGCTTTGGCCTGACCTTTAGGAGCGATAAGGATGTGGCGTGCTTTTACTGAATCGGCGATGGTTACAACTTTATAAAGACGAGCCAGTTTGAAAGAACCATTTTCTAAATAAGGACCGTAAACGGTACCAACCGAAGCGTTAAACAAAGTGCTACCCAATGAATCAGGCAATTGCGATTGTTTGTAATTTTTGTCAGCATAAGGAACGTCGGAATTGCTGTTTACAAATTGTTCTACTTCGGTAGCAGCAGCAAAGTCAGGTTTGATCTTGTTAATCCAGGTTGCTGCGGCAGCCTGATCTTCCTTAGAAGGAACAATATCGAAGGAAACATACTCAACATCTCTCGATGCGTTGGGAATTTCATAAAGGTACTTGTGCTCGCTGTAATAATTTTTAAGGTCTGCATCAGTTATTTTTACTGCATTATCGGGAATCGAGTTGTAACGTTGGGATACGTAGCTGAAATCAACTTTTTTCGAAGTTTCGTTGTAGTCATTTTTAGCAAGGAACGTAGGCGCAGACAAACCTTTACGTATCAACGTGTTGTATTTTGTATTAACGCGGTCGTTTTTGATTTCATTTTCAATATATAACCTGAATTTCATTTGGTCACCAGTAGGATTATCGTTGGTACCCTTCAGGAACTGCATCAATAAGGCTTTGTTAAATTCCCCGGTTTGAGGATTGGTAAAGATTTGGCGGACAATTTGGTGAGGATTAGCACCCTCCATTTGGTCAAAAAGTTCTTCGGGACTAACTGCAAGACCAAGTTTATCAAATTCCTTAGTCATTACATATTCATTAACAAGTTGTTGCCAAGCTTGTTCACGAATGTTATCAGTCATGGTTTCGTCAAGGTTGCTTTGACCAGAATTCATTTTATAAATCTCAGTCAAGTCATTTATCTTTTGTTCGAGGAGTTGCACCGGAATCGATTTGCCGGCAATTTTTGCAACGTCGTTTTTACCCCCGGTAAACAAAGATTTTCGCGAATCAAGTAAGTCTCCCAAAATAAAAGCAAGAAGTGCCAAACCAATTACGCCGGCGATTAAAACTCCTGCTTTATTTCTAATTTTCTCTAATGTTGCCATCGATAATATTACTTTAAAAATTTAAAGCTACGAATATAAGAATTAAAACTATTTGTTTACCTAACGTAATTTTTTTTTGGATAAAACAGCTTCTTTAATGAGGAAGTGTCGTTATGGATTTGCCGGAAAATCTGGTTTTAGGACTATTTGTTTTTTAACCTAAGGTTTCGGCGCACGATGTACACCAATAACGCCATAATAAAAATAAGGTATAGCCCAATACTTTTATTAAGCCCTTTGGTCAGTGTACTATGGAGTGAAAGAGCTGCAGTTAATATGGCGATTACTAACCATATTATTTCGAGAATATATGCCGGACGGTTATTGCGCATTTTTAACCCTTACTGTGCCGACGGCTCCGGTGAGCCTCCATTGCGTAAAATCTTCTTTAGCTTCCATACCTCCGCCGGAATGTTGATTTCCATCAGGAGTTGAAATGCGGCAATATTTATGAGTATAAATAACTTGTTTGCCTTGATCCCAAAAGAGCTGTTCGGTATTTAACCTTTCGCCTTTAATATTGGTAACCACCACGTTATTACGAGCCTCGCAAAGACGGGTCATTTGGTGATAAATTGCATATTTAGCAGTAACCTCGGCGCTTACACGCATTTGGTTATCGTAGAAAAAAACGTGCAATCCGTTGGGAAATTCGACATATGGCTGCTGCTGCGTGGTAAAGTAGTTTATTTGGCTGGCAACAATTTTACCTCGTACCTTGGCCGAGTCGCTATAAATAATTTCGGAGTTAGTAGCCACAACATCAGCCATTTTTTCGGGGTTGGCCAACGAATTAACTACTTCGAGGCTATTTTCGCACGAAAAGAGTACTAACGTAAGAGCGAATATTATAGCGCTAAAACTTATGTTTCGAAACTTCATAAATTTATTTTTAATAACCATCGGCGTTCGAATTAATCTCCAAACCCAGAGTCTTATGTATTGTGAATGAGGATTCTATTTAAACCAATCATTACCAGATTTGAAACCACAAAGATTGTACTTTTTAGGTTCTTATCAAAGAAGTTTGCATCACCTCCGGTGAAAACCACTTTTAAACCGGGAAACTGAGCCTTATAAAGATCGATAAATCCATCCGCTTCGCAAAGAATGCCTTGCTGAACGCCGGTCTGTATAGCTTCATTCGTATTTTTCCCGAACGGGGGAATATCTTTTCGGGGTTCAAGCAGCGGGAGCCGGCTGGTAAAGTGATTTAGCGCTTTAAATCTCATCTGAAGACCAGGGGCAATGTTTCCGCCAAGATATTGGCCTTTTACTGTAATAATATCGTAAGTTATGGCAGTTCCCGCGTCGATAACCAATAAATCATCATCAGGAAAAAGAAAATGGGCACCAACAACTGCAGCAATACGGTCTTTACCAAGGCTTTCTTTGGTTTCATACAGATTTTCGATCGGGAGCGGGGTTGTGTGGTCTAAAACAATAAAAGTATTTAAACTGCGAAGTAACGCAAGTAAATTTTCGGGGATCGCAGCTACATTCGAAAGAATTGCGGCATCGACATTAAACCGTGTAATTAACCGCGAAAGTTCGTCGGTATTCTGAGCATCCACAGGGTGAAAGTCGATAAGTTTATTGTCATGAAAAACCGCAGCTTTAATAAGCGTATTGCCTATGTCGATGCAAAGCGTTGCCATCGTATATATTTTGAAATTTAAGACAAAGGTACAGAATCGAAAAGATAAATCCAGAAATACTAACCATGGTTAGTCGTTTAAAAAAATAAGCTCATTTTTGACAATCCCCTTAATTTAACGATATATTCTCAAAAAACTATCTCATAAATAAAAATATTCATTTAAAACCATACAATATAATGACATTTACTTATTTTTATGGGGGTATCCTAAAAAACAGAATAAATTTCGAACGTCTCACGGATTTTATTTAAGTTTGCGAAGAAAACTACGAATCAATGGAGTTTATTGACACGCATACGCATTTATTCCTGTCTGATTTTGAAGAAGACTGTTCGGTTGTTATTGCCAGAGCTATAGCAGCCGGAGTATCCCCAATGCTCCTTCCTAATATCGACAAAGAAACCATAGCGCCAATGCTGGCTATGTGCAATAGCTTTCCGGCAAATTGCTTTCCAATGATGGGACTTCATCCAACATCTGTAAAGGAAGATTATAAAGAACAGTTAGAGATTATCGAATCGCAATTACAAAAACACAAATTTGTTGCTGTGGGAGAGGTTGGTATTGACCTATATTGGGACAAGACTTTTTTTCAGCAGCAATGTGAAGCTTTTGCTTATCAAATAGAGCTGGCCCGTAAGTTTTCGTTACCTTTAGTTATTCATTGCCGCGAATCGTTTGATGAGATACTCGACGTTTTGCGCGCTAATAAGAATAATACACTGTATTCCGGAGTTTTTCACAGCTTTTCCGGGACCATTGAACAAGCATGTGAAGTTATCCAGATGGGCTTTAAAATAGGTATTAATGGAACAATAACCTTTAAGAATTCAAAACTTGGAGACGTGGTTCGCGAACTCGACATGGAACATCTGTTGCTCGAAACCGATTCGCCATTCCTTACGCCTGTTCCTAAACGCGGACAACGAAATGAGAGTTCTTATATTCAATATGTTGCTCAAAAAATAGCAGACGTTAAAGAAGTGTCGTTAGAGGAGGTAGCTCGAGTTACTACGTCTAATGCCAAATCATTATTTAACTTGGATTAATATGAAACGGGAGAAGCGGTCATCGGTTCTTATTATTTATACGGGAGGAACTATCGGGATGGTGCAAAACTCCAGCACACGCTCCTTTGAACCTTTTAACTTTAGTCAAATTGAAGCGAAAGTGCCCGAATTAAAACGCTTAGACTGTAAGGTAAGCACTGTACAGTTTGATCCACCGCTTGACTCTTCCGACATCTCCCCAGCCGACTGGGTGCGTATGGCCGAAATTATTGGCGAGAATTATGAAAAGTATAATGGATTTGTAGTCCTGCACGGCACCGACACCATGGCATATTCTGCTTCGGCATTGAGCTTTATGCTCGAGAATCTTCATAAACCTGTTATTTTTACCGGAGCCCAACTTCCTATCGGCACCCGCCGTTCGGACGGGCGCGAAAATCTGCTAACAGCTATTGAAATAGCTTCGGCAGAACAGAACCATGAGCCGGTTGTCCCTGAAGTCTGTGTTTATTTCGAAAATCGGCTATATCGGGGTAACCGGGCAACCAAACACAGCGCAGAATATTTTAATGCATTTCAGGCATTCAACTACCCCACTCTAGCTCAGGTGGGAGTGCATATTAAATTTAACTTTGCAACCATTAACTATGTACCGCTTACCAAACCGTTTCGTATACACACCAAGCTCGACGACAGCATAACCATTTTAAAGATTTTTCCGGGGATTACCAGAGAAGTGGTTGCGTCCATACTGCAAACACCCAATATTAAAGCGGTAATCCTTGAATCGTTTGGAGCTGGAAATGCACCTAACCAACCGTGGTTTACCGAAGAAATTCAAGCTATAATAAAAAAAGGGGTAATTGTACTCAATGTTAGTCAGTGCAATGCCGGGAGTGTTGAGATGGGACGTTACAAAACCAGTGAAGCACTTCTTAAAGCTGGAGTTATAAGCGGTTACGACATAACTACCGAAGCAGCGCTTGCTAAATTAATGTTTCTCCTAGGTAAAGGAATAAGTCACGAAGCTTTAATTTCGGAGTTAAACCGGTCAATTAGCGGAGAAATTACGTTGTCGTAGTTGTGGTTATCAAAAAAAGTTGTATTTTGCGACCGCTTTAAAACAAGCATTTATTTATTGGTTAATATTGATTGCTAATATGTTAGCAACTAACAAGCTTACACAATAATTAAAATAAAATTCTGGAGAGTTGGCCGAGTGGTCGAAGGCGCACGCCTGGAAAGTGTGTAAGCTCCAAAAGGGCTTCTAGGGTTCGAATCCCTAACTCTCCGCGAAAACGCAATCAATGTGAATAAGAAAGCCTGTAAATCATATAATTTACAGGCTTTCTTATTTTTACCCCTCAGCAAAAAAACTATAATAGGTGCGTTTTTTTGCATTACCAGAACGATGGAGCCCGAATTTACACCTAGGAAAAAGAACAAACCCAGCCACAAGCTTTATTTTTTTACACATTCAAGCATAGCAATACCATCAAGATCATAGTATTGTTATGCTTGAATGTTAACTTTTTAAAGATTTACACTTTCCCATCTTCTTGAAGATTTCCTTTATCCATATTCTTTAATGTATATTCAGTTGGTGACATTTTAAAATAATTTGTGAAACAAGCCGTGAAATAAGATGGAGAACTAAATCCAACTTCGTAACAAATCTCTGAAACCGTGAGTTTTTTTTGCGGAAGCAATTGCGCTGCGTGTTTTAATCTTATATTCCGGATAAATTCACTCGATGACTGGTTTAATAAGGCTTTTAATTTACGGTGTAAATTACCCCGGCTCATCCCAATATCTTTACTGAGCATATCTCCGTTATAGTCAGGATTAGAAAGATTCTCCGTGATAAGATTCATCGCCTTTTGCAAAAACTGTTCATCAGGAGAGGTTGCGACAATTTCCTTTACTTCAAAATTGATACTTTTGCTGAATTTTTGTTTCAAATGCTCGCGCAGTTCAATCAGTTTAGCGATTCTAACTTTGAGATGGTGAGGATTAAATGGCTTTGGAATATAGGAATCAGCCCCATTTTCGAGTCCTACAATCCGGTTTTCGATTGACGATTTGGCGGTAAGTAAAATTATAGGAATATGCGATGTCGCCAGATCGCTCTTCAACTGCTTACACATTTCGACACCATCCAACTCTGGCATCATAACGTCGCTAATAATCAGATCAGGTTGAACGTCAATCGCTTTCCGAATGCCTTCCAGCCCATCAGACGCTTCTACAACATTATATACATCAACAAGTTCCTGACTAATATAATGTCTGATATCAAAATCGTCCTCAACAACTAAGATAGAATATTTATGCTCAGTCGTTTTAAGAGAAGGTAGTTCGGGTACAGGTATTTCACTCTCAACAGAACTCAACGGATAAGCCAACGCTTCCTTATAATCGGTATTTTCTGAAATTTCTTTCCTGGAATAACTACTTTTATTCCGAGGCAGCTGTATGATAAACTTAGAACCCTGTCCAAGAACGCTCTCCGCCTGAATAGTTCCGTGATGAAGCTCAATAAGCGCTTGTGAAAGATGCAGGCCGATTCCACTTCCTTTTTGCAGCGAGCTATCCGAATTGGAAGCCTGATAAAATCGGCCAAATATTTTTTTCAATTCGTTGGCAGCGATGCCCCGACCGGTATCAGAAACTACTATTTCAAAAGCTTCCCGCATCTCTGCCGATTCAATGGCTTTTATCTCAATCGTAATTGTTCCTTTTTCGGGCGTGTACTTGTAGGCATTTGATAGAAGGTTGAACAATATCTTATCGAGAAATTCAGGATCGAACCAAGCCATAAATTCCGGCTGACTATGCTCAAACCTGAGTACAATATTTTTCTGATGAGAAAGTTCTTCAAACGAGAATACAATTTCGCTTATAAAGATAACCAGATCAATATGCTGCACCTTAAGATGCATCTGTCCGCGCTCGGTCTTGCGCAAATCCAACAGCTGATTTACAAGCCTGAGCAACCGATTGGCATTACGGAACATCATATTAAATTGCTGCTTTTTCCCAAAGTCGGTTTCCTGATGTATAATTTTTTCAAGTGGTCCGATAATGAGCGTCAGCGGGGTGCGGAATTCATGGGATATATTGGTAAAAAACTGTAGCTTAGATTGATTTAACTCTTCAGCCTTCTGTCGTTCAAGGCGCTCCATCCGAAGTCGGTTTATAGACCGCATCCTAAAGGTATAAATCTGCAAAGTGCCATAGAGTGCTGCCAAAAAGATAAGAAAATATATGGTTTTTGCCCACCACGTCTGCCAAAAGGCAGGAAGCACCACAACCTCTATACTTGCACTCTTACTCGACCATGTACCATCCTGATTAGTTGCTTTTACCCTGAACATATATTTGCCGGGTTTAAGGTTTCGGTATGTGGCAGAGTGCTTGTTCCCAACATTATTCCAATTGTTTTCTGCACCTTCAAGGATGTAACTATATTGGCTTTTTTCGGAGAAACCAAAGTTTAAAGCCACAAAATCGAATGTAAAAATTGACTGGTTATGCCGTAGCTCTATGCGTTTGGTTATACTGATGCTTTTTTTAAGGGGACTATCTTTATACTTTTCGCTGTAAATAGGGACAGGTTGGTTAAATAGGAGAAAATTGGTAAACAGTATTTCCGGTTCAAATTTAGTTTTTGTTATTCGCTCGGGAGTAAACACATTCAAACCGTGGGTACCGCCAAAAAACATATCACCGTTACTGCTTAAAAATGCTGATCCTGCAAGATATTGGCCGGGTTGCAGTCCATCGTTCAAATCATAATTTTCAAAGGTTTTTTTAGCATAATCAAATTTTGAGACGCCCCGGTTGGTGCTAATCCATAAATTACCGGCTTTGTCTTCGAGAATAGCCAGCGCATTGTTATTAATGAGCCCATCTTGTTCTGTAAAAGAAGTAAACGTTTCCGATTCGGGATGAAAAAGGCTTATGCCCTCTGTTGTGCCAATCCACAGCCGGCCTTTATTGTCGATATGCAGGGCCTGAATGGTATTCCCGATGATGCTTCCAGATTTAGTTTCATCATGCCGATAGGTTTTAAATTCGTTACGCTGTTCATTAAACCTGTTGAGCCCCTCGCCATAGCTACCTACCCACAACATTCCATGCTTATCCTGAACAATTGTTCGTATAGCGTCGTAACTGATGCCCGAATTTTTCGTTGTATATACATTGAATTTTCCGGTCTTTTTATCATAACTGCAAAGTCCGCCGGCATCGGTTCCAAACCATATTTTTTTATCCCTGGTTTCATATATAGAACGGACATTATTAATGCTTATCCCGCTTTTTTGATCCTGCAGGTAACGAGTAACCTTATATGTATGTGGATTAATACAGTTTACACCACCCTGAAACGTTCCAAACCAAAGCAACCCTTCGCTGTCACACAAAGCTGAAAGCACGGCATTGTCACTAAGTCCGGTGCGAGTGTTTATTTCTTTTAACTTTGTAAAGTTACGATCATACACATTGATCCCCCCACCATCGGTTCCAATCCAAAAATCTCCGTTCTTATCTTCGCACATTCCCCAAACCTTGTTGTACGAAAGTGCATTTTTATCCATCTTATTGGTTATTAACCTAAATTTTTCAGGAAAGCAACTAATAAAATCAATGCCGCCGGTATAAGTACCAATCCACATATTTTTATCGCGATCCTGATAAATAGCCCTTACAGATCGGTACGAAAGACCAAATTCACTTGAACTTTCTTCAAGATGTTCTACTGGGATGACTTTATCAGGAGATTTTAAAAACGTGGATAAATCGAATTTAAAAATACCCTGATCGGTTCCTAACCACATTGTAAGGTTATTGTCGCAAAAAATAGTGAATACCTCTCGGTCCCTGAAAAGAGAAAAAATCGGATGATCGATAATTGTTCCGTTAGAAGAAACCATTGCGACACCCTGCCGGGTTGCAATCCATATATTATGGAACGAATCCTCAAAAATGCTATTGATGGTATTGGATGGAATCCCCTTCTTCCCGGGCTGATAAAAAAATTCCGTTGTTTTTTTGCTTACAAGATTATAAGCGTACAATCCATTTCCCTGTGTACCAACCCATAAAACCTTGTTTGTCCCTTCCTTTATACAGGTAACTTTTAAATAATTAGGCGTTTTCGAAGTTTTAAAGATGTCTTTGTATTGATAAAATCGCCCCGTCTGCGGATTATAGCTATTAACCCCATCGCGATATGACGCAACCCAGATATTTCCGGATGCTCCCGGTGCAATTCCAACTATATCATTATTACAAATGCTAAAAGATTTGGATGGGTCGTGTACAAACCGTTCAAACTGGTTTGAGTTGTAATCAAACCGGTTAAGCCCATTCTCCGAAGTTCCTATCCATACATTTCCCTTGGAGTCACAATAAAGACACTGAATAAAATTACCTGAAATACTATGCTTATCAGTAGGATCGTGCCGAAATGAAGTGAAGCTATAGCCATCGTACCGGTTCAACCCATCTTCGGTGGCAAACCATAAAAAACCAAGCTTGTCCTGCACAATACTATATACAACGTTATTAGTCAACCCGTTTACGGTTGAAATCTTCCGTATTTTATTGGAGATCGGTTGCGATTTTGAAAGGTTGACAAATGAAAAGGACGTAGCCAACAGAAGTGTTAAGAATAGTCTCATTCGCGACAAAGGTTAGTAATCTTAATACGATTTAAATGTACAGATGTTTTTTTTCATAAAAGTAGATAGATTTCATATAGTCTTCCTACCTGATTTTAGTTCACCAATTCATAAAACACTACATAACAAACAATTAACGTTACAGCAAATTCTTAAAATTGTACAATATCTAAAGGTTTTGGCACAATATCTAAATAGCAAAACAAGCAATATCCCGACCTTTGAATACTCTTTATTAGCAGGAGAAAAGCATTTACTAATTTAACTAATACTAATTAATTTATGAAGACTAATCAATTTTGGGTATTTATGCTGGCTATATTTTTAGCAGCATTTTCAGGCTGTAAAAAAGACAGTTCGGGATTAACAAGCAATGGACCCAGCTTAACGTTAAATACAACCGAACTCCATTGGGTTCAGAATAAAGATCTCTACATACAAGGTACTGCTACTGCAAAGGATGTGGGTTTAAAATCTATCCGCATCCAAAATTCCGATTGGTATCTCGACAAAACAATTGCCCTTGATGACAGCATCGTTAAAAGCTACTCGCTTAATTACAAATTTTTAGTACCATCGGATGCAAACCTCAGCAAAGTATATGTAATAACGGTTACTGCAACCGATCAGGCCGGAAAAACCGCGACATCAACAATTAATGTTTCGCTCGATGGGGACTTTACAGCTCCGGTAATAAATAGCGGGCCAGATGCGGCTCTTACCATTGTTGTTGCTCCTAAAACAGAAAACTTTAAAGCTTCCTTCACCGTTTCCGACAATAAGGCTTTAAGTCACATGATAATTACCTCCGGAAGTCCGCTTAACATTAAGGATAGTATTCCATTAACAGGCACCTCGGCCAGTGTTGTAAAAAACTACACCTTACCGAACACCTTAACAAACTATACCTTTAATTATACTCTTGTTGACAAAGCAGGACTCTCAGTAACAAGCAGCACCGTAATTACGGTCTCTGAAATGCCCGATTTTACAAAGATGTATCTGGCCGATGTGAAAACAGTAGCTGAACTTAATTCGGATTTGTTTGGTGTTCCTATGTTGATCGACCATACAGCTGCATACACTTATGAAGCCCACTATTATTCGGCTGTTGCTAATACGCAAGTCCGCTTTATTCCTCAAAAAACAGACTTCCAGCCCAATTGCTTTGGATTAGACCCGACGGACAATACCACTATTATCAACGATCCTAATTCATCTGCTATTGTACTTCCGGAAGTGGGCTACTACAAGATCACCTTTAACATCAAAACAGGGGCTTACACTAAAGTTAAATATACACCCACCGACGTAACTCCCAACTCAATGACCTATGACCTTGGAGGTACTGCTACTCCTGTACAAATTGGATTAGTTGGAAAAGGTTTTGCCGACCATCCCGAACAAAACTGGTCTCCTAACACTGCAATCCTTTTAACACAGGACAGCCAAAACCCTTACATATACAGGGTAAATGTGACCCTTTCCGGTAATGTACAATTCATTATTGGGCCTCAACACCCTTGGAACTGGTGGCCCGATCCTTTCTGGAGATTTGACAGCAAATCAAATCCGGAATATACCATCAAGGGTGGAGGTGACAATGTCGATATGACGGTTTCAACACCTACCAAATACACCTTCATTTTCGACTCACACCTCAACCGGGCAAAAATGGTTTTGAATCAATAATTTACTAACTATAAACACTTACACATGAAATCAAAAAATATTTTCAGTCAGCTCCTTCTCTGGATTTTATTCTTGGGGATATCTGGCTTTGCTTCCGGTCAGGGCCGGGTTATTTCCGGACTAGTAACCGACAAAGACGGTCAGGCTATCCCAGGAGTTGCTATAATGATAAAAAGCACAACCTCCGGAACAACCTCCGATATCAGCGGACATTATTCGATAACTGTTCCTTCTTCCGAATCTGTTTTGGTCTTTTCATTCATTGGATACCTCAACGAGACGGTTCCTGTTGGCGACCGTACCACAATCAACATAACCCTTACGCCATCTGTACAGAATCTCGAAGAGATAGTGGTGGTAGGTTATGGTACATTGAAAAAGAAAGACATAACCTCTTCGCTGGTATCAGTAAAAGGAAGCGACCTGAGCAAAGAAACCCAGGGAAATTTCACCGCAGCGCTGCAAGGAAAAGCTGCCGGGGTACAGGTAATTACCAATAGTGGAGCTCCGGGTGCTGTTCCCACCGTATTAATCCGGGGATTTACCACGATAAACCTTAGCACCAGCCCGTTGTATGTTGTTGACGGAATCCCCATGGTAAGCACCGATGGTAACAGCAATGTCAATTTTGTTAATTCGGACGAAATTGAAACTATCGAAGTCCTTAAAGACGCTTCTGCCGCCGCTATTTATGGTACACGTGCATCAAACGGCGTTATCCTGATTACCACCAAAAGAGGTAAAGTAGGAAAAACGAAGTATGACTTTAACTTCACCTATGGTGTCCAAACTTTCAAAAAGCCATACAACGTATTGAACTCGGATAATTATGCAAAGGCCATGAACCTTTCGTATGAAAACAGCAATTTATCCGATTTAATCACTGACACTCAAAGCTTAAACAACACCGACTGGTGGGGCGCAGGTATCCGGAAAATTTCTCCTGAATTCAATACCAGTTTAAATATCTCCGGGGGGACCGAAAAACACAGATACAACATTGGTCTGTCCTATTTTAAACAGGAATCGTTTTACCACGAAGGGGACTGGAATAAATTTACCGCTCGTATCAATAACGACATAAAACTGGCAAACTGGATTACGGTAGGATTAGACCTTAATCCCCGCAGGGAATACTGGAATAATACGCCATCCTGGTATGGCGATTACTTACTGATCGATCCCATTACCCCGGTTATGCGCCCTGCCGACCAGCTCACCGGCACTGAAAACGAGTACAGCAAATACATGCGGTCCATCTACACATACGTATGGAACCCCCGTGGACGCGATAGCCGTCAGAGTGGTAATAACGGAAGCACGTATGCCCTGTATTCCAATTCGTACATTGATATCCATCCCCTAAAAAACCTTACATTTAAAACACAAGCTGGAGTCACCTACGAAGGAGTAACTTACAACTCATTCAATCCTCAGTTCACGATTGACGCCTCGCATGAATTTAACAGTACAACCAGTATTTCGAGACAAAAAAACACAAACGTAAACTGGACTTGGCAAAACACCTTAACTTACAACTGGACCCTTCAGAAACACAGTGGTTCGGTAATGGCAGGGATGACATCCGAAGAACAAAATCAGGACTACATTAAGGGCTATCGTCAAGGCTTCCCCAATACCACGGAAAATATGCGGGAACTTGACGCCTCAAACGGAACTGTGCAAACTGCAAACGGTAATACTTACCGTAACTCTATCGAGTCCTACCTCGGCCGCGTAACCTATAATTATGACAACCGCTTCTTAATGACAGCTACAGCCCGTAGGGATGGTTCTTCAAAATTTATGGATAAAAACAAATGGGCATTTTTCCCTTCAGGTTCGGTAGCCTGGCATTTATCCAACGAGAAATTTTTAAAAGACAATAAGGTAGTTTCCGATGCTAAGCTTTTTGCTGGATGGGGAACTGTTGGTAATCAAGGTATTCCAAGTGATGTATATTTATCTAAGCTTGGCACTAATTACTATATTTTTAATGGAGCGGTTACCAGTGTAACCACGTTAAGCAGCATGAAAAACGAGGACATCAAATGGGAGACCATCGAAGAAAAAAACCTCGGTCTTGATGTAAAATTGTTCAACTCTGCACTTACAGCTACGGTGGAAGGCTTTCAAAAGACAACCCACAACATGTTGTTTCAAATGAATTACCCGTATTACAGCGGCTATCCAAGCAGCGCAAACATTTGGACCAACATTGGTAAGATGCAGGCCACCGGGATGGACCTGGCATTAGGCTATATGCACGAAACCAACAAAATGAAACTTAATGTTGGGGCCACCCTTTCAACCTCCAAAATGAAAATGAAAACTCTGCCCGGAGTACCCGAACTTCTAGGAGGCCCTGGCTGGAACAGCGTTTCTACAACCCGAATGGTAGTTGGCGACGAACCCGGATATTTCTACGGATACAAAACCGATGGTATTTTCCAGAACAAAACCGAAATCAACAGCCATACCAGCAATAACGGAGATATTCTTCAGCCGTATGCGCGTCCGGGAGATGTCCGTTTTGTAGATGTAAACAAAGACGGTGTAATAGACAGCAAAGACCGTGTTAAACTGGGAAGTCCATATCCCAAATTTACCGGAGGGTTTAGCCTCAATGCGGTTTACAAAACCAATGCGGGAGATTTCGATTTAGGCATGAACATCTATTTCAGCTATGGGAACAAAATCGTAAACTGGCTGACCAACGACAAGTACAATGCTGTAGGCCAAACCAATCTGGCCAGCGACGCTTTGGATAAAGCATGGCACGGAGAAGGTACCAGCACCAAAATTCCCATCCTTTCGCATAACGACCTGAACGAAAACTACACAAAGTTCTCTGACCTGTATGTTGAAGATGGCTCTTTTATACGACTGAAAGACATTCAATTAGGATACTCTTTACCCAAGAAAGTGATCTCTCGTTTGAAACTGAGCAATTTACGGTTCTTCATTTCAGCTCAAAATATCTTAACCCTCACCAAGTTTTCAGGTGTTGATCCGGAAACAAGCTTTAGCCCTATGTCTTACGGGTTTCAGGAATATAGTTACCCTGTGCTTAAAACCTGTTTCTTTGGTATAAACCTGTCTTTTTAAATGTAAAACAAGTAAAAATGTATAAGATGAAACGAAAAATCATATATTTCACGGTGATGATATCGATGCTTTCCTTTTATTCGTGCAGCAAAGATTTCACCGAGACCCCTCAAAAGGCCGTCATATCTCTTGATAACTACTTTACAAACCTCGATGAATGTCAATCGTTTGTTGGCGGCTTATATAAAAGTTTTGCTGCCTGGGAGGACTGGACTCAGAGTTACGTACGATTTACCAATGAAATGTCCACCGACGATGCCTGGATGGGAAACCTTAACCAATCGAGCAGCGCTAATTATGCTTTCGCATTTTACACCATTACGGCAAGTAATGCACCATGGCCGCTAACTAATTACTATGCCAGTAAGTATGTAAATATTTTAGCCTGTAATGTTGCCATTAATAAGCTTCCTAACACCTCAATTTCAGACGACAATAAAAACAAGCTGATTGGTCAGGCTAAGTTTTTCCGTGCCTTTTCATACTGGGAACTCGTTCAGAATTTTGGGGATGTGGTATTGACTAAGGACGTTATGAGTACTTCCCAGCTGAATAAAGAACGCAGTCCTAAAGACTCGGTATATGCTGCTATTGTTGCTGATTTAAAGGATGCGGCATCCAAACTCCCCGCCACATGGACAGGTAACGACGTTGGAAGGGTTACCAAAGGGGCATGTAAAGCATTATTAGCCAGAACATATCTTTTTATGAAAGATTACAAAAATGCCTTTGCGTATGCCGATACTGTAATAAAATCGGGAAATTATTCACTCGAGCCCAAATTTGTTAACATCTGGAGTTGTACCAACCACAATGGAGTTGAATCCATTTTCGAATCTCAAACCAGCAGTAACCAGTCTTATGCTGTAGGAAACCAATTCCCGGTTGTGCTCAATGCCCGTGGAGAAAAATGGGCAACCAACGAAACCTCTAAAGCTATGGATGGCTGGGGATGGTGCGTACCTACAAGCAACTTGGAAAAAGCATATAAATCCGAAGGCGACTCAATTCGTCTTAAAAGCACTATTATCCGCCTGGGATTGCCGGTTTATGGCGATTCGATCGATAATCCCCATTATCGTTTCGATTCAACACTCAACAAATCCTGTCGCACTTGGAGAAAGATGTATGTACCCATTGCTATCCGTCAAAGTTTAACCGCCAAAGACGGCCATGTTCCTCTCGACATGATTTTACTCCGGTTAGGCGAAATGTATCTGATCCGTGCCGAAGCTGCTTATTTCCTAAGCCAACCCGATCAGGCCCTTGCTGATATTAATACACTTCGTGCAAGGGTTAACCTTCCGGCCAAAACCGGATTAACCGGCAACAATTTACTTTACGCTATCTGGAAAGAACGAAGGCTCGAACTGGCAAATGAAGGAATAAGGCTTTATGATCTGCGCCGTGAAATAGACCCGGTGGCAAATAAGAAAATGATCGATGTAGTGATGGGAACTAACGGAACATTTGTCCAATACAATGCAACAAGCACTGACTATTGGGAAAAAATACATACCAAAGAACCTTCCGATAAAGGATCAGCCTTTATTGAAGGCAAACATGAACTTTGGCCAATCCCCCAGAGTGAAATTGACCGCAGCAACGGTAAGGTAACTCAAAACCCTGGATATTAATGTCAAGGAATTAGCAGGTAATAATTGGAGACTGTTTAAAATCTTTTTAAGCAGTCTCCTTTCTAAAATCAATACAAATGATAAACCTACAAAAACAACAAACGGATAACCAGTCATTTACAAGCAATTTATTATTCGTTTGCATGTTATTTTCGATACTATTACTTGCAATTTCCGGTTGTAAGAAAACTTCGGCATCCGAAGAAGAAAATTCCAGTGATGTGACAATCAATGTCAATACCTCAATTGTCTATCAGGAGATGGATGGCTTTGGAGCATCCGATGCCTGGAGTTGTCAGTATGTTGGAAAAAACTGGCCTTTGGCAAAACGGGAAGCTATTGCAGACCTATTGTTTAGTCAGGATAGCGATCAATATGGCAATCCTAAAGGTATCGGCCTGTCTATCTGGCGTTTTAATCTGGGAGCAGGCAGCACCGAACAAGGAAGCAGCAGTAACATAACCAACCCGTGGAAAAGGGAAGAATGTTTTCTTTCATCCGACGAAACTTACGATTGGACCAAACAAGCCGGACAACAATGGTTTTTAAAAGCCGCCAAAGCGCGAGGGGTTGAAAAAATCCTGATGTTTACCAATAGTCCTCCGGTTTATTACACTCAAAATCAAAAAGCATTTAGCGCCGGCGGTTGGCACATGAATATCCAGTCCGGATATATGTCAAAATTTGTCGATTACCAAACTTCAGTCGTCCAACATTTTAAAGATGAAGGAATAAATATCGACTATCTTTCACCTGTAAACGAACCGCAATGGGGCTGGACCGCAGGCTCCGATGGCTGGGCTTCACAGGAAGGATCTCCAGCTTCTAATACCGAAGTTGCCGAATTGACAAGACTACTATCCACTAAACTATCTGACAAAGGACTTTCCACGAAAGTAGCTCTGGCCGAAGCCGGTTCAAATGCTTACTTATACCAAACCTCCGATGCCGATCGCGGACACCAGATCGATGATTTCTTCAATTCCTCGTCCAGCAACTACGTGGGCAATCTTAGCAATGTGGCCCCGTTAATCAGCTCCCACTCCTATTTCACCGTTTGGCCGATATCCGATCTTATCTCTTCCCGCGAAAGTGTCCACAGTAAAATATCAGCCGTCAACAGCTCGCTTAAATACTGGGAATCGGAATATTGCATACTGGAATCGGCGAACACCGACATGCAAGATGGCTGGAACCGCGATCTAAATATGGACCTGGCACTATATGTTGGCCGGATAATTCATTATGCCTTGGTTAAAGGCTATGCATCGTCCTGGCAATGGTGGACAGCCCTGTCGAGATATACCTATAAAGACGGATTGATCTATCTGGATGACGGCGTAAGCAACGGAATTAACGGGAGCACTTATCCCGCAGATGAAGATTATTGTAAAAACGATGGCTATGTGCGTCAATCAAAGCTTTTATGGGGATTGGGCAACTATTCGCTATTCGTCCGTCCGGGCATGAAACGGGTATATTCCGGTTCACCAGACATCCTTCCAAATCAAAGTTATGGCCTTTTAACATCGGCATTTATTGACGAAAAGACACAAAAACTGGTCATCGTCATCATCAATTATAGTTCAACAAGCAAGACGGTGGCCATTAACATGAAAAGCGGTTCACTTAATGGAAACTTCTCGGCATACGTTACATCGGATGATACCAATATGGGACGTACCCAAAATATAAGTGCCCAGAATATTCAAATAAAAGCCAATAGTATCACAACGCTAACCGGCTTTTATAAATAGAACTAAAATCTTAATCTAACAACCCAATTTATGAACCTTTCAAAATACATCATTGGAACGATTTGTGTCTTTTCCTTTTTTACACATACCGTCGATGCGCAAATTAAACTGACCGTTGATCGGAATGCCGTACAGCAAACGATTCATAACTTTGGGGCTTCCGATGCCTGGCGTACCCAGTTTGTAGGCAAATACTGGCCATTAGAAAAACGCGAAGCCATAGCCGACCTGCTTTTCAGCAAGGATTTCGATAAAAATGGAAATCCGAAAGGAGTTGGGCTGTCTCTCTGGCGTTTTAACATTGGCGCTGGCAGTACCGAACAGGGCGATAGCAGCACTATTGCTCATGAGTGGCGCAGAACGGAGTGCTTCCTGGATAAATCGGGTCAATATAATTGGAATAAACAGGAAGGTCAACGCTGGTTTTTGGAAGCTGCCCGCAAACGTGGTGTCGAAAAGATACTCGGATTTACAAATGCAGCCCCCTATTTCATGTCTAAAAACGGGTTTGCAAGGTCTTCGGGCGGGATACACCTCAACCTTAAACCCGACCAATATACCGATTATGCCCGGTTCCTGACCGAAGTATGCAACCATTTCAAATTCGATTACTTAAGCCCTGTCAATGAACCGCAATGGGACTGGACCGGCGATTCGCAGGAAGGCACGCCCGCTACCAACCAGGAATGTTCCATTCTCATCCACCACATTAACCGCGAATTACAACGAACCAATTCGAAATGCAAAATTACTTTTGGTGAAGCTGGCGCCATTCGATACCTGTTCAATCAAAATACAGATAAACCCAATCGCGACAATCAGATAGAGGATCTGTTTTCAGATAACGGGACATTTTCCATCAGTCATCTTCCGCACGTAAACAATTGCATATCCGGACATTCCTATTGGAGCGTTTGGAAACTGGACGATCTTATCGCACAACGTAAGGCATTGCGCGAAAAAATCCGGCAATCGGCTCCTGGTTTTGAGTACTGGCAGTCCGAATATTGTGTGATGGAAAAAAACGACGATATAGGAGGCGGACCCGGACGAGACCTGTCGATCAATACCGCCCTTTATGTTGCACGTATCATACACTTTGACCTTACCCTGGCCAATGCCTCGTCATGGCAATGGTGGACGGCCATCTCGGAAGGCGACTACAAAGACGGGCTGGTTTATATCGACGACAACAAAAGCCAGGGAAGCGCTTCTCCTACCGATGAAATTATGACCTCCTGCAAAACAAACGGCAATTACCAATCATCTAAACTTTTATGGGCACTGGGCAATTATAGCCGGTTTATTCGTCCGGAAATGAAACGGATTGAAATTTCCCGCAACGACTCTATTTCGGAATTAAATATAGCCCAAGGCCTTATGGCATCCGCCTATCTCGACACCAATAGCGATAAGCTTGTACTTGTTGCTGTTAACTATTCAAAAGAACCTCAAAATATAATCATTAGTCCTATAAACTTTTCATCAAAAGCCAAAAGGACATTCAAAATTTACGAAACTTCCCAAACCGACAATCTGTCGTTTAAAGGCAAGTCAACCGGCAAGTATTCCATACGAGCCCGAAGCATCATAACTTTTGTTGAAGAATAATCTAATCGAAAACAATAAATAAACCACCATAATGAACTCACGAACCTTAATTTTATGCCTTTCGCTATTTTTTAGCAGCTTAGCCTTTGGACAAAACTCCAAACACACCTTTACGCTTGGCGATTCCGCCTTCTTACTCGACGGCAAACCTTTGCAGATGATTTCCGGAGAAATCCATTATCCCCGTGTGCCTCGCGAGGCTTGGCGAAGCCGCATGAAAATGGCCAAAGCCATGGGATTAAATACGATCGGCACTTATGTTTTTTGGAACGTTCACGAACCCCAGAAAGGTCATTACGACTTTACCGGAAATAACGATGTTGCAGAGTTTGTTCGCATTGCACAGCAAGAAGGGCTTTGGGTAGTGTTGCGACCCAGTCCTTACGTTTGTGCCGAATGGGAATTTGGCGGTTATCCTTATTGGTTGCAAAACATTCCCGGACTGGTGGTTCGCAGTAAAGAACCACAGTACCTCGAAGCTTACAAAAATTATATCCGCGAAGTAGGAAAACAACTGGCTCCTTACCAGGTAAACCACGGCGGAAACATCCTGATGGTTCAAATTGAAAACGAATACGGCTCATATTCAAATGATAAAGAATATCTGGAAATTAACCGAAAAATCTTTCAAGAGGCAGGCTTCGACGGAACCTTATTTACCTGCGACCCGGCCAAAGCCATTAAAGACGGGCATTTGCCAGGATTGATGCCTGCTGTAAACGGACTGGACAATCCCGCAGAAGTAAAAAAACTTGTCCGCGAAAACCACGATGGCAAAGGTCCATTCTATATTGCCGAATGGTACCCGGCCTGGTTCGATTGGTGGGGAACCGCCCATCACACTGTTCCTGCCGATAAATATGCCGAACAATTGGATAACGTGCTGGGTGCCGGAATATCTATCAACATGTATATGTTTCATGGTGGCACTACCCGCGGATTTATGAATGGAGCCAACTGCAATCAAAAAGATCCTTACGAGCCGCAAATTAGCAGCTACGATTACGACGCCCCGCTTGATGAAGCAGGAAATGCTACTCCAAAATTTGTTCGCTTTCGGGAAGTAATCCAAAAACACCTTCCAAAGGGACAGTTTTTGCCAGAAATACCCCAACCCCGTAAAGCCGTTGCTACCACGCAGGTTCAATTCACACAGGTTCAAAGTATCTTCAACCTATTGCCTTCGCCGGTAAAAAACAAAAAGCCACTTACCTTCGAAGCCCTTAACCAAAACTATGGATTTGTGTTATACCGTACGTCGGTTAAAGGAAACCAAAAAGGTGTATTGAAAATAAACAAGTTACGCGACTATGGAATCATTTTTGTCAATGGTGTACGGGCCGAAATCCTCGACCGTCGTCATAATCAGGATAGTATTCTTTTATCTCTACCCAAAGGAAACGTTGTATTAGACATATTGGTAGAAAACCTTGGGCGCATCAATTTTGGGCCATATCTGTTAGAGAACAAAAAAGGGATTACCGAAAACGTACTATTTAATGACTCAGAACTAGTCAATTGGCAGATGTTTAGCTTACCTTTCGACAATATGGCCAGCTTTACACCGAAAAATACCAAACAATTATCCGGTAATCAACCGGTTATTCGCAGAGGCATCCTCAAACTGAATGAAGTCGGCGATACTTACCTCAATATGCAAAACTGGGGCAAAGGATGCGTTTGGGTAAATGGCCATCACCTTGGGCGCTACTGGTCAGTCGGCCCGCAACAAACCATCTATGTACCAGCCGAATGGCTCAAAAAAGGAAATAATGAGGTTATCGTGCTTGAGTTGAACAAACCGGAACAAACTGTTTTGAAAGGAATGCCAAAGCCTATTCTCGACAGTCTTACATCCAATTAGTCCCAAAAACTCTTTTTAAATTTTATAACCTTATAATATTCAGCGGCTCTGAGTAGAGCCGCTGAATATTTCTCGTTTGGCACTCTTTTTTCTTTTTGATTAACCTAATTACGCAGAAGTCCGTATTTACAGACCAAGTCGGAACTTACAATTACTTTATATTATCTGTTTTTTCCTCACGCACCAATTGTCCTTCTTTAAATTCACGAATTTGCGCATTGGTTTGCCCTGTAGAATGTTTCAGATTAGTAATGCTTATTTCCTGAACGCGCCCATCGGTAAGTTCAACCCTAAACTGATTCTCGCTAATAGCTTCGATGTTTTTGATGACCGAGACATTCTCGAAAGGCTCTATAACTGAAAGATAAACCGTTTCGTTGCCCAAAGTGCGAACAGCATAGGTTTTGCGGCGTGAAGCTTCATTTCCCAACGGAAAGTCTGCACCAAGGTTTGCCGTAAACCTGACAGCACCCATTCCTTTAAGGTCAATGGTTACGGTCCCAAATTCATTTTTTGTTGAAGGCATGCCTGAGAGTGCGTTCTCCGAAGGCATTCCGCCAATCTTAACCGGTCCGTCCTGAAAGTCTTTTCCTACCGATTGTGGAGTTAGAATATTGACGTATTTCGGATTTAATGCCGAAAGATATTTCGACGAACCATCTTTCATGACAACTTTAGCATCGCCCCAGAAAATATTCGGATTATCAATTCTGTTCACCTTTGTTTTAAGTACCAATTGCAATTTTCCGGCAAGGTCGACGTTGATTTGCTTGTTTCCCAAAATCCAGACTCCGGTACTGTCGTTTATCAGTATTTTCCCATCAGTTTCAATCGTGTACCAAAGTTGTTTGTTCACATCGAAAGGTTCGGGAGCTGTGCCTACCATGATCTCATTCCGGGCTGGCCATACTGAAAACAGGTTTATCTTTAAAGTTCCGTTTTCGCTGTTTGGGGCGCGGGTTCCGGCATTATCACAGCCTTTACCCCAACACATTTCAAAATTACTACGGGTAACGCCTTTGGTTTTATACCAGTTGCAATCGGTTATAAACTGCGCATCTCCAAGCGGATCGGCATTCATTTGCGAATCGTGGCGGACAAATTCTTTTTGGGGAGCATTTATCTCTTTAAACCCCTTCATTTGAAAAAGCCAGTCGAACGTATGCGGTTTTTCGGCTTTCAAATAGTCAGCAAGAACAACGTAATCGTCGGTAACCACCATGAGGCGCCGCTGAAGCACAGGTTCGGTAAATCCAGTAACTTCGCCGTACTTAGGTGCATTTATTGGGATGAAAATAGAACGGCCTTCATCCCAACATTTTTGAGCAAACGATATTCCACCAGCCCAGTCGTACTGCATCCCGCCATAAGGAGGGTTAGACCAACGGGCATTGGTTTCGACCTCTGTAGCCTGCATCATCTTTCCGGTATAGAAAAGTGTTCGCTGGCTTTCAACCGGTTCCTGCATCTTCTGGTCGACTACCACCATATTTTTTGTCATCGAATTCTGTACAAAAAATTTATACATATACGAGGGATAACCGTACCAAATCATTTCGGGATTGTAGAAGCTACGGCCGTAACGCGTAAGGTTCAAGAGATTGGTACGATCGAAATGTCCGTGAAAGCCGCCATGTGTACCGTAATGTAATGCTGCCTGAATCTGCTCTCGTTGCGGACGGTTATTGGTATTCGACCGGAGCATTACAATTCCTATATTATCGGCATAAGCAGATTTCTCAACTTTTTCGGAAGATGATTCGGGCAATTCGGGAACGCTATACAACAAATCACGCGAAGTTCCACGTCTGATAATGGCAGCATATTCCGGATCGCGGTACATATAATAGGCCAGTTCGTAAGGTTGACCGGACACCATCGTTTCCTGGGCATCATTGACGCCAAACATGATTCCGCGATAATCAGCAAACGACGGTAAGGCGTCCCACATATCCTTGATTCCAATACTATTTTTAGTAACCGGTCCCCATTTTTCGAAGTTCATACCATAAAGTCCCGGTCGCATAAAATCGGGCATAAGCGAATAATAACGGGCTGTGCCAATGGGTAAACGCAAGTTTTTAAAGTCAACACCCCACGGCTCCAAAGCAAGGGCTATCTGTGAAAACTCACTTGAACACCACACGTTATATCCTACGGAACATTCGTACCACCAACCGTCGTTCATAACGCCTTGCGAAAAGTGGTCTAATATTCCGCAGGTTCCGCTGTACATGCGCTCAGCAAGGTTCCAGTCCTGGATGGCAAGGGCGCAATACAGCGCTCCGGTCATCTCCGAGAGTTTCCAATTGTTAATACCTCCGTCGTTCATACCTATTTCAACGGTTTCGTAAAAAAGCCGGAAGGTTTGTTCGATCTGTGCTTTATCAGCATCAGTGAACACTCCCGAAGGCATAACCATATCGTACGCCATGGCAATGTGCTGGAAGAAATGCCCTTCCTGAACAAACGACTGATGGCAGGCCCGGAATGTTGAAGGGTAACCTTTTTTGGGGTCTGATAAACGTCGCATAAACAACACCACTTTTTCGGCATATTCCTTTTTACCCGTTAACTGATAAGCTATTCCGGCAGCCATAAAATTGTATTCTTCCTGTGTTTGGAAAAGCTGCATTCCTTTGTCAGTATTGTCGTCGGTGATTTTGGTGGCGACTTCGGGTACTTTCCAGTCGGCCGCTAACTTTTCGTATTCAGCCAACGCTTTTTTTGCCCAGTCATACTTTTCGACTTTATCTTTAACTTCTTTCCAGCGTTCGACGGTATGAAGAATGTTGGGATATGACAATGCCGAAGCCGTTGTAAACTCAAGTTTGGCAGCCTCCCCTCCTCTCCCATTGGGTATCGCCCAAAGCGTCTGTTTTTCGCGACTTCCTTCGGGGAGACGATCGGTTACCAAAACTGTAACTTCGCACTCACGTACTTCGCCAGATTTTAAATCGAACGATGCCGGGGTTACCGATGCTTTCATCGACTCCCACCCACGGGAATCGAATTTCAAATTTACCGATTGCGCTGTGTTGGAAGCATTTCCGACTTCAACGTTATATTTAACCGAGGAGTTTTGGGGAGCCGACTTACCTTTAATCTTGCTCGTTAACGACAATGTTGCGCCGTGGGTTAATTCTACATTCTTGAGTTGAAAATCAGTTTTATCGACATCCGATTTTGCTAGGATTTGGAATTCTTTTACAACTCGAAGAGCTCCATAAAGCTGCGCTTCTTTTATATTGAACCGGCTCCACGGAATTACGATTTCATGCCATCCCATCCCGCTCACGCGTACCAAAGAGTGTGTCTCTTGTTGAAATTTATTTGAGTCTTGTTCCGAAACTTTAAAGCACGCATCGAAGTCAACGGGTTGATCTTTCTTCAAAAAAACATCAAAACGAATTCCGTAATATTTGGACCAGTCGGCAATGCCTTCGTTAAAAACCCGAAAGCCTTTATTATAGCGTTTCCCGTCAGGGTAACGGTAGCTCACCGCTTGATTTAACAAAACCAATGCAACTCCATTATTAACTTTGGAGATATTTTTCCAATCCTTAAAATTAGCATCGCCAACAGGCGCCCTCAGGAAGGTTTGGGCATTTATATTGGTTAAAAAAAACGCAAAAAAGGAGACTATTGTCAGTTTTGATTTCATGAGCGTCTAATTCATATATTTCAAAGAAAGCTTCTTTACTTTAAATTCCAATACACCACATACCGCTGATGATGAATCTGGTATAGCGGTTCGAGCGTCACCCCTTCGTTTTCAGTTTTAAACGTTAATGGCTTACCTCCGATTACTGGCTTTATAAACTGGTCGACATTCGATTTGTCGAGTTTTAAGGTATGGATAAGGGTTGCCGGAACGTGAAAATCGTAGGTATAATAGTCGTTGTACAATTTCGGGTTTGAAAATGGAGCCGGAGCTACCATTCCTTCGGTTCCCATGACCCCGGCAAGGACAATAGGGCCATAGGTAAAAGCAACAACCGAATCATTATCAGAAGGAACCGCCCGAAGCTTCATTGGGTAGGTAACTTCGATTTTATCATCGTTGTCCCATTTCCGGTTCAGGACGATATAGCTGCCGGGCTTCTGCGCAACCTTCACCAACTTGCCGTTTATTTTAACAACAGCCCCCGATATTGCCCAGGCAGGATAACGCACTAAAACAGGCATTTCTATATTTTGAGATGTCTCAATAGTTAATGTAGTTTTGTCGGTGTTTGGGAATTGCGTCTCCTGGCGCACTTTTACACCTTTTTCCTTCCAGTTAAGTTCCGAAGCTATAAAAAGATTCACGTATAGCGCTTTATCTGTATGAAAGTAAATTGCCTCGCCATATTTTGCCTGATTCTCAAAACCGGTTCCCACGCAGCACCAGAACGAACTGTCGCGTGTGCTGTAAACCTTATGAGCTCCGGGTAACATGGGCAAAAAGTAGGCAATCATGCCTGTTTCGGGATCCTGCTGACCGAGAATATGGTTGTAAAGCGCACGTTCGTAATAATCGGCATATTTCACATCGGCTTCAGCACAGAAAAGATGACGAGTAAGTTTTAGCAGATTATACACATTGCACGACTCGCCGGTATACCCGGTAAGGTGAGCCGACAGGTTGTCGGGCTTAAAAAACTTCTCCTTATCGCTGTTACTCCCGGTGCAAAATGTATGGTGATCGATTACCGTGTTCCAAAAAAATTTGGCAACCTGTTTGCTGGTGTCGTTCCCGTCAATTTCGTAGTTACGGGTTAAGCCAATCAACTTAGGAATAAACGTATTGGCATGCTTCTTTTCGAGAATATCTTCTTTTTTCAACAACGGGTTTAACATCTCGTCGTGATAGAAAAAACCAGCAAGCCATTGATATTCGGGTTTCCCGGAGATAGCGTAGATATTGTAAAACACGTCGTTCATTCCACCAAATTCGTTACGCAGCATTTTGGCACGCTCTTCAGCCGAAAGCGGTTTCAGTTTCTGATAAGCCCAATCAGCCATCTTTTCAACGACTTCGAGAGCCAGCTTATTGTCGCAATATAAATACTGATCGATTAATCCCGCATATATTTTGTGAAGTGTGTACCACGGAGCCCAAACGCGCTGTCCGGCGATGTTCCGGTCTATCAGCCCCTGCGGGAAGGCGCTAAGATAACCATTCTGATGAAGCGCTTTCTGCACCTCAGCCAGTCCTTTAACCAACGAATCAGCTTTCAGTTTGTAGGCCTCATTCCCTGTAGAGCCATATAACATAGCCAACCCCGAAAGAATATGCCCGGTGGTATGACCACGCAAATCGCAATCGAGCGATTCCCAGCCGCCTAGCTTTTTCATAACAAAGTACCCGCCTTCATTTTCGGAATAAACACCCGCATTACTGCGAAAGCTGTGTAGCAGTCGCTTGGTATCGATGGAAAGAATCCAGACACTTTCGCGTTCCATGTTATCCCGAAACATCCCGGGCAACAATCGCACATTTTGAAGATCAAAGCTATAGGCCTTCATCGGGGTTTTGTCTGTCATCATCATTTTCCCCTGGTGCTGCCCGGGATAATGCGACTGGGCATTAACTAAAAGATGCACCGGAAAACTTAAAAGTAATATTGTTAGTAAGTAATTTTTTTTCATCGCTGAATCCTATTTGTCAATTAACAATCCATTAATCATTTATTATAAATCACCGCACAATATAGAAGCTCCTAACCACCGGTTGTGCCGATTTCACTTTCGGCTCTATCGAGCGTCCATACTGCCAGGCTACTACTGTTACTTTAACAGGATATTTAGCTCTGGGCGGAATTTTGGCAAACACCAGTTCGCCGTTTCTAATTTCGGCAGGACCTTCCTGAACGTAAAAATAAACCGGCATTTGAGCATTGGATATGGCTGACAATTTCAGTTTTTGGATTCCAAACTTCTGGTTAGGAATAGAGTCGAAAGTTATTTTTTGATCCTGTCCATCTTTATTAGCCAGCGGAATACGAATATTAAGCTGCTGAACCGAACTCTTGTATTCAGCATCGCCATTGCTTTGCCCCAAGAGCCAGATGTCGCCGGTACGCTTTGGATTGTTAAAGCCCATACGGTAAAACCGGACGCTAAACGTGGTATCGTTAATCTTTTCAACCGGGCCACAGATGCGCGTAACTGTGGGAGTTCCTTTTACATGCTCGTTCACCGCTTTAATTCGCAACGTATCGGTAAATACTGGAGCTACGTGAAAGGTAAGTCCGTCGGATTCGGGCTTGAAGTTAGCCACAATGCGGGCATGAAGTTTCTGGTTAAAAGACAATAGCTTGTTATTCTGGCTAAATCCGATGTACTGATCCTTTTTACCCCGGACCGTTGCATAATATTTTTCGGTAGCATCGGTCATTTCTTTATCAAAATACCAGAAAGAGGCCTTTCTGACTCCAGAGAATTTAGCATAAGGAGCGGCCGTTGCATAAGGGTTTTCGTCTTTTCGCCAACGATCGGCTATCCAACCGGATTGAGGATAAACAGGGTTTAATGTTGCTGGTTTATCTAACGGCATATGCTTAGGCAACCGATATTGAGCCGCCTTTTTAATAAAAAGTGCGAGATAATCCACCAATCCGTCCGAAAAATCAAAATGCCCACGACCAGCATCACACAAAAATGAAACGGACGCTTTAGGGAAACGGGCTTGAAAATCGAAAGCAGGTTTAACCCTGGCTTCCCACCATTCGTATTCCCCTTCGACCATGAGGCTGGGAACGCCGTCGATGTTGCGGTTGCCCCAGTCGGGATTGGGGCGGCCACTACCGGTTAGGTTGGTTAGCGGGGCATCGCCATGTATGGAAAGGATTGCCAATGTGCGGGCTGGATTCCATGCCCCAAAATTCCATGGATAACTGGCACAAGCGGAATGCCCGATGGGAACAACCGGGGCGAATTCGAGTTCGGAATAACCCGAAACTTCAGCCAAAGCCTTCACCATATCGGTAAACTGCTCGCCGGCACCGTTATTAAAATCAAAAATAAAATTCAATCCCGGCGTTACCCAAATTTCGGCAAACCCCAAATCAGTCATGGTTTTGCGAAACGAAGCGTGTTCGAGAATACCTTCCTCAATCATATTATGTTGCCCAAAAACAACGCCCCTCACCTGCTTACAATTAGCCGGAATCCAAAGAAATGCGCGAGGATGATCATTCGTTTCGCCCGAAATAACACTTTTTACTTCAGCCGACCATTGCCATTCGGCTGCAAGGGAAGAAACTACAAACGAGCTTATAAAAATGAGTACAACAATTATTGTCTTCATGGATTAAAATTATAATTATTTCCCAGCGCTTTCAACTCGCAAAAGCAACTGGTTGCCAGAAAAATCAGGTTGAATTTTTGTCTTGTTGAGAATAAGTAACGAAGGCTTTTTATCCATTGCAAACGAGGCATTAATCAGCGGTTGACCCTGAAGTTCCATATTCAGATTATTGCCGTTTTTCTGAGCAATCATATAAACTTTTGACAATGAACTGAAAATAGTTTCCGCATCTTTTCTGATGTAACTTCCATAAACCATAAAATAATCCTTAACATCTTCGTTCTTAACATTTTTATTGTTTTCAGGATAAGAAACGCCAAATAAATACGCGTCGGTATCCCAACCATTAAACGAGTTACAACTGTTAAGATGCATAATATGACCGTCGGCCAATAAATTAAGATATAGCTCGGTAACTTTCCCGTTCTGCGTAATGCGAACTCCACGCATAGTTTCGTTATGAAGACGTTCGATAACAGGAAGTTTGGTATCATTCGCCGAATCTTTCAGGATGATAGCTGTAATGAATTTGGTTTGTTTTACATCTTCGGGATATTCAATCGAATAGTAAACCTCGGTAGGATTCTTCGGGTCGCGGGCTTTAGGAGCTGTAATCTCTTTCAGTTTCATCTTTTCCGGAAAATCATGATCGAAACCTGTCTGGACAAGTGTTTCGGGAAAAAGCGGCCGAACCAGCACTGCCGATTTTCCCTTTACGATACTGATATCGCCACCCACTTTTTGGGTATCGCCACCGGGATGAAGCTGCCATGTAAATTTACCCGCTTCGTAGGCTTTCACATCATCTATAATCAGGATTACCTTGCCCAACCAGATAAAATGGCGAAAGTTACGGGCAAAATTGGCCGAAGTGGGACCGGTAGCATTGGCCTGAAGGTATTTAATGTCGCCGGCATCCATCAGCTCGCTCAGCTGTCCGCGCAGGGGCGAGCCATTATATTCCTGCTCTTTAGGTTGTGCTTTCCCGTTAAACATCACTACGTTATGAGCTTCGCTCTGGCAAAAATATTGCGAATATTCCTTTGATCCGTACCAGCTGTTTCCGGCATCTTTAATAATATCCTCACCTTTATGAAACAGGATGAATGAGCTGGCATCTGCATGAGAATGATTCCAGGTATAACCACATTTTACGCCCAGCATTGTGGCATCCTTTTCCCACGAATTGCGCATGGAAGCCCAGTCCATATCCTCGAACAGAGCTGATGTCGGTAAATTGGGAAGTTTGGGGACTTTACTTATATCAGGCTGATAAACAATCCCAATGGGCGTATTTGGAAACAATCCCTCGCGATGCTGATTATTGGCAACTAAATTGATGTACCAAAGATTATTGAGGCTTTCATAACCTAAAGCCTGAAGCAGTTTTACCGGACGCTCGCCCGAAACGCTCAGCTCGCCATCACCAAAATTGAGCGAGAATAACTGTCCGGTGCGCGGGTAGCAAACGTGCATAAACCATTCGGCATAATGCTTAAGGCCGTCGAGTTTAGGTTGAGGCTTGCCTGGTAACGCATTGGTAAAAGCCAACCTAAAAAAGAAATACTCCGACACGCCAAACTGGGCATAATTCATGCTTTCGTACATTCCACCTTTGGAATCCATGGTTTTGGGCTTATTCTGAAGCTCATCACCATTAAAAAAAAACCATTCTTCAAAAGCCTTGGATACGGTTTCTGCCCAATTTTTTGCTTCGGGATAATCGTCCATGATTGCCAGGGAAGCAATACCAGCCATGCCCACACAGGCACTCCACCAGTTATGACCCATCGAGTTTAAGGTGTGAATGCGGGTATCGGGAAGTACCCATTCGTTCAACGCCGGTTTAATGCCATTTCGCACCACGCCGTCAACAATGATTTTACGTTCGTCTTTCGAAAGTGTGCTGTAAATAGCATCGTAACCTATGGCTACCGACCAACACCTGTCGGCTGTTTGAAGGTCTGATGTCCAAGGCGGGTTTCGCTGCAACATCTCCGGGTTCGACCATGTTGGCTGACTGCAAAGTTTCAGCAGCACATCCTTAATCCTGTCGGCATATTTTCGCTCATTGGTTACCAGATAAGCAATAGCCAAATAATCAATTTTGGCACGTGCATCGCCTTTATTAACAAGACCATCCGCTTCTTTTAAAATCGAATTCCAGTTATTATTAATGAACGTATCGGTTTTGATACGCTCTTTCAAAACATCAATTTTTGCTTTCGGAAAAAACAAGTATGGATGTAACTTCTGATTTTGTGCAAGTACCCCATTTGTTGTAAAAACAGAATGAAAAAGAAAAAACATTACAACCCACAACGGGATATTGTTAGTTAAAGCAATTTTTTTCATATTTTTTATAAGGTTTTTATTGTCCGATTTGTAATGTAAAAGTGGCTGACAAAAATTAATACAACCTCCATTAATCAGCCTCTTTAATAATTTACAACTCCTTAATCAACATCACATCCCAAGGTGCTAAGTCTTTTTTAATTTGCAATTCACCGTTTGAATTGGCTTTCAAAATAGTTTTTTCGGTATTCCATGCCTGTTTTTTGAGGACTGCAGTTTGCTCGCGGTTGGGTGATTGTGGAGCACCAATTTCATCGTAAAAAGGTTTAATATTCCCGTGCGTATTATCAAGCAATTCCATCTCGAACATTGCATCGGGGGTGAGATCTTTTAATATAAAATCTACCGATTTAGGAGATGCTTTCATGTAGTTTTTTACATTTTCGGCTGCCGGAACTTTTTGTTCATATTCTTTGGGATAGTTAAAGACCAAAGCCGAAATTTTACCGTTTTTTGACGAACGGCTCACAAACAGAGGTTCGGAGTAATAGAGTTTTTCGTCGCCCAATTGGTTTAACATCTGGTAAGCATGAAACGAAGGTTTTACAATTCCTTGATAGTTAATCAGACCAAAACCACCGTGAAAAATGGTTTCGCCACCACCTTTTTCTTCAAAAACATCGGTAAATGTCCAGTACGAAAGTGAATTAACCAGTCCGATGCAGTCTAAGTTTGTTTTCGCGATATAGGCGGCAACGGGTAAGTTATCGTGCATCGCATCGCGGCTACTGGGACTTGAGCTCCATTCGGTAAGATGAATTTCAGCTTTAGGATATTTGCTCTTAGCTAAGGTTTTGCGAAGCCAGTTCATATCGTCTTTGGTTGAATTGGCGTAACGAATAGCCCCTCGGGCCTTGCCTGTTTCGGGATCAAGTGCATAATCTGTTGGGTATGGGTGGGTAGAAATAAAATCGAGCGGCAGGTTTTCTTTTGCACAGAAGGCAAGAAAATCTTCCATCCATGGCGATTTCCACTCCTTGGTATTAATTACATCCTGATTGTAAAACACCGATTTATTTTTGTTGTAAACTTCATCTTCGTACCGATTATCAGCAACAAAATTACTGGTAGAAGGCCCTCCGACTTTTAAACGGGCGTCAACCGATTTTACGGCGGTTGCAGCTTCTTTATACAAACGAAAATAATTACTCTTGGTGCCATCCAGAAAACCGGGATTAAGGTTAGGTTCGTTCCAGACTTCAAAATACCATGTTAAAACTTCGTTTAATCCGTAGCGATCTACCACGTGTTGGGTAAAGTTTTTCACCAAATTGTGCCACTTGCCAAAACTAGAGGTATCAACCGAGATATTGGCTTTCCACCAAAATTGAGTTTTGCTGTCGGGTTTGGCCATAGCTTTGGGAAAGAATGCCAGCTCTACGAATGGCTTAGTTCCCAAATCAAGCATCCGATCGAACAAATCGTCGACATATTGCCAGTTATAAACCACTTTGCCATCATTTCTTGGAAAATACACGAACATATCGTCGTGAAATAGCCCATGAAATCTAACATACTGAAATCCGCATTCATTATGAGCCAAACCCAGTTGTTCGAGCCATCCGGCCCGCAATCCTTCGTTAGCCCTTCCGGCACCTACGCAACGGCTCCAGAAATGATCAAACTTTTCACCATTGGCTTTTGCGCTAATTGTTTGGCCCCAAGCAATATTGGTTCCTGCTAAGCCAATAGCCAAAATACCAAACACCATACAAAGCTTTAATATAGACCAATTTAGTTTCATAATAATTATTTTACTTTTATTAAATCCGTTAGGAATATTTCTATTTTTTAAAACTGATGTCAGTAGTAAACACTCCTGCCTTAATGTTTGCAGAAGCCGCATCGGTCATCACTTTTCCGTTTATCCGAAGATTTTCAAACCCTACATTTCTAACGGTATGGATCTTATCCCAACCATCGATAAGTGAAGGTTTACAATTAATACCCGTATAATTTATATCCTTAAAATAGATGTTTTCAATTCCCCGACCAGGGCCTGCATTATACTTTGTGTTATAACAGACCTTAAGATGAACCAACTGTCCTTCTTCAAAATCGTCGATGCGGATATTTTCATAACGGACATTGCGTACCAGATTTAAATCGCCGGCATTGATCGCCAGACATCCCTGGTATTCAGGGTCGTCTTCGTCGTGTTCCAGAATATCAATATTTCTAAACAAGATATTTTCAATGGTATCGCCCACATGATTGGTATTTCCGTGCAGCCCGATAGTGGTTGGGTGGGCAACATCGGCCCAAAGTACCGAATTGGTAATTTTGCAGTTGCGGGCATTGCCGTAATAATCCCAACGATGTCCGTAAATTGCAATGCAATCGTCGGAAGTGCGCAAAAACACGTCATCAATAGCGACATCGGAGCAACTCATCAGGTCGATGCCATCGGTCCATCCGCCGGAACTGAATATTTTCAAATTTCGGATGACAATATTGTCCGACTGGCCGCCATAGACGGTATAATGTTTCGGATTGATTACAATAAGACCATCGACCTCAACGTTTCTGGAGTTGGTAATTTCGATACCGCGTTCGGGATGGTCAATGATTCCCCGCCCGATGATACGGACATTCTCGGCATGATCGCAAACCAACTTACCTCGTATCACTGCTCCTCCGGCGATATAAACCGTTTTCCCGGACGGAATTTTGAAAACATTCCCTGGTTTGTCGGGAGGGGTATGAGTGCCGGGACCGAAATAAATCACGTTATGATCTTTGAGGTCAGGGATATTGGATTCTAATGAATTGGCAAAGAGATGAAGGTTATGCAACTTGTCTCCGTCAAACTCAATAGACAATTTAGAAGGTTTGTTTAATGTAAAATAAGTGATATTGCCCGATACCTGTGGCACAACACCAGCCAACGCCGGACGGATTTTTACGGCTTGTACATTCCCGTTGTTTTTCCTCACCATTACCTCTACAGAACCGGAAAAATCGAAAGTCACCATCGAGGCATCCTGAGGTTTATCAAGGTCAACATTTACGTTATATTCGAACAGATCTTGCCATTCACCACCGGGCTTGCGAACCCGCACGGTATAATCATCATTATGAGCAGTGTAAAGCAATTCGTTGGGAACAGAATAAATTTTGAGTTCCTGCGCACGCAAAAGCATTGCAACTCCAAACAGCAATATTATAATAAAAAACTTTCTCACAATTAACTAGTAATTAATACGTCACAACCAATGGCGATGCTATCCGTTTAGAAAATGCCGATAAATAGGCATCCCAATCCTTTACCGTTTTAAACTGTCCGCTCTTTTCCCATTCGAAACCGGCGTAGAAAACAACCTTTTCCTGTGGTTTGGCAAAAACAAACAGATGACTCTGCTCTTTCTGTTCTACACGATAATCTTTCATGTCAATAAGTTGCGAAGGACTAATAACAATAGCCGTAGCCAGTTTCGAACTATCCATTGGCTCGTAATAACGAACCCAACCTTCAGCTGCATTGGTTTTTACTTCACCGTTCTTTTCGTGAAGGGTAATACCGGCAACAATATTGGGCAGTGGTTGGCTGCTCTTAAGTTCTACTTCGTAACGGGAGAGGTTGCTGCCCAGATCGAGGCTGATGCGTTTCTTCTCTATGATGATTTTTCCGTTAGCATCCCAGGGAGCATAAGTCAGTTCGAAGATGGTACGAATTGGCCCAACTGCAACAGTTTTATAAGTTACATAATTTTTTGACGCGTAAAGTTTTCCGTTATCCCACACGCCAATTCCTCCGCACCCACGACTATCACCCACATGATACGGGTCATAACCTTCGCCGTGGTCGATATGGTAATAGCCGGCCTGAGCTGCATTTTTCTTATACCAGCTGTCGATGATGGAATAGTTGACGCATTTTAACCAACAGTCCATCCCGCTGGTAAGGGTGCCGTCGGTACGGCCGGCTTCAGTGAGTTTTTGTGCGGTCGGGCCATACGTACGAAATGCAACTCTGTCGTTTTCCCAGGCATAATCGTCGATGCGTTCGGGTACGAAACGGGAGTAAGTTGCTACCTTACTTTTGGGCTGTTTCGAAGCCCCATCTTTCAGTCCTTCGGCCAAGAACTTCCGAACTTCTTTAGCCTTAATGTCAACCTGAAAAAGAATTTCATCGGGTTTTCCATCGACATCGTTATCCACAACTTGTGATGCCAAAACCTTCCCGGAAACGGCATCTTTAATAAAAATATTTTCAGCACCAAAAGATTTTACGAGGTTCACCAGTTTCTCAACCGGAACCGATACAGTCTCCGATTTGCGGGCAAGGGGCAGGTTATTTTTAACCGCAAACCGTACTACGCTTGTTTTAGGGCCGAACGAAACCACCATGAAGAATAAGGTAACCGTCAAAACTGTTCCTATATTCTTGTTTATTAAAATTTTCATACCAATTGTTTTATTCATCAGAAATGAAGCCATCGGTACGTCACGCATAGACGGCTAAACTAAATCACTACTTACTATGTTGATACTATAAAAAATTAGGATTCATCCTCCAAAGCCCGTTGGCTATGATTTACTTAAAGCGACTAAAGGAGCATAGATGCTTTTGCCTTCTTTTAGCTTTTTATACCGCAGCAAGGCTTCGATGTAATAATAATCGGCATAAATAATCGAAGCATCAATTTCAGAATTGTTGGGTTTATGCCCTGTTGAGTGAAGCAGAAACGACGGCTTTTTATCGCCGCTCAGGTATTTATCAGAAGACAAGCTTTCGAGCATCTTTTGGGCGGCATCGAAGTATTGAGTCGATTTTACTTTGTCGCCAACAAACGTTGACAGCTCCAACAATGCCGAAGCTGTGATGGCTGCTGCCGAAGCGTCACGCGGAGCATTAGGAATGGCAGGGTCATCGAAATCCCAGAATGGAACATCATCAGAGGGCAAACGCTTCAGGTAAACATCGGTCACCTTTTGTGCAAAATCGAGAAATTCGGGCTTTTTCGTTTCGCGGTAACACATGGTAAAACCGTAAATAGCCCACGACTGGCCTCGCGCCCACATCGAATTATCGGCATATCCCTGATGCGTGATACCTTTTATCTTTTTACCGGTAATGGTATCGTAAAGCACCACATGGTAACAGGTATAATCCGGACGGAAATGATTTTGCATGGTAGTTTCGGCATGTTTAACGGCAATGTCGTAAAGCTTTTGGCTGCCTCCATTTTTAGAAGCCCAGAACAGCATTTCGAGATTCATCATATTGTCGATAATTGTGTTATGGGGCCATTTTTCATCCCTTACCTTTGATGGCCACGAAAGAATGGTTCCTACTTTAGGATTGAAAAGAGCCGAAAGGGAATCGGACACCTGAAGAATTATCTTTTTATATTCCGGATTTTGAGTTAGCCGAAAACCATTGCCAAAACTGCAAAACATCATAAACCCCAAATCGTGGTTATCCGCTTTACGAAAAGCCAACGGAGTTAGAGCACGGGTAAAACTATCGGCTTTTGCCTGAAGCTGAGCCGAGGGTTTAAACTCTTCGACATACCATAATATGCCTGGCCAAAAACCACTGGTCCAATCTTCGATGTTTACCAGTTTCCATTTACTATCAGTGGCATCAATTTTCCGGGGCATTTGATTATAGCTGGTAAGTTGTCCCAAAGTTTGGCTGGTTTTATCGGCACAATAGTTTAAATATTGATTGGAATCAAAACCCTTAGTTTTACACCCAACATTTATGCTTGCAAAAAAAATGATTGTGCAGAATAGTACGGGGCTAAACTTAAAACTCGTTCGTTTTATCCGTGCAAAATTATTTTTTAAAGGCCGGATGCTGCTCGCATGACTTTGTTCATGTCTGTTTGCGTTTTTAGAAAAACATGCTCGGTTCATATAGACTTTTCGTTATTAAAATATGTATCGCAAAATTCTCAATTAGCCCGGATATAGTGCAATTTACAAGAGGTAAAGAAGTGCCATCTTATAATATGAGACAACGTTTTACTACTGATTACCAACTACTTACACTTAACTATATTTGAAAGGTATTTCCAGACCAAAAAGTATGTGTTCCAAATGCGCACAAATCCTGATTGAATAAAAAAAGAGCGTAGTAAAACTACACTCTCTGTATGAGTTTCAGGAACTCTGATGTCTGATAAATATTACTGCTTTTGAGCGGACAACCATATAGCCTGTCCTCCCGAAGGCAGGAGTTTGGCATCAATAACCGAGGCCGAATCGACTTTGACACGCTGAATCCTGACGTGAGTGCGGGTTTGAACGGCTGGATCGTCGGAATAAATGCTGGCTAGGTACTTTTTCCCTTTGGGGAGAAAGTTCAACGGAATCTTCAGACTACGGGCGTCATTATTAGTGATGGAACCAATAACCCAATCGTCGCCGCTTCGACGGGCGGTAGTAATATACTGTCCGATTTCGCCCTGAATAACTTTTGTTTCATCCCACGACACCGGCACTTTTTCAAAAAATTCTACTTCAGGTTCGTCCTGATATTCCGAAGGTTTATCATACCAAAACATAAACTGCAACGGCGCATAATATATTGCGGCCAGTGCCAACTGATGCGCCGAAGTGGTCTTAATCATACGGTTACCAAAACCGCCAATTCCCTTTTGCTTATAATAACAGATGGTGTAATCGGCCGGGCCTGCAATAAACCTCGTAAATGGCAACACGGTATTATGAGTAGCTTCGGGCATCTCTTCGTTTCCGCGTATTCCTTCCTGATTAAGAAGGTTAGGATAAGTTCTTGAGAATCCTGTTGGACGATACTCGTCGTGAATATCAACCATTAACTGGTACTCGGCACATTTTTTAACGGCATCGTGCAACCACGTTGACCAATATTGCGCCCCAACCTGAACAAAGCCAAATTTTATCCCTTTAATGCCCCATTCTTTATAAACCGGAAGAATTTTATCCAACTGCGAAACAAGCGCCTGCTGATTTACATAAAGCCAAATGCCAACGTTCTTTTGCGCACCATATTCAACTACTTTGCGCATATCCAAATCGACAACCACTTTGGTTGCATCGGAAGCAAAGTCGGTTACCGGACCATACCACTTCCAGTCGAACAAAATATACTGAAGGTTATGGGCTGCAGCAAAGTCGATACAAGCTTTGGCGCCCTCGTTGGTAAGCGTCAGTTCGCGGATCACTTTTCCGGGTTTAATCCAGCTCGTGTTTTTGAGTGCATTGGGAGCATTAAGATTCAGGACGATATCGTTATTTTCAATCAATTGCGTTGCTTTTTCGGCAATCATAATGGCCCGCCATGGCGTTGAGAACGGCGATATCGCGTCAACAGCGCCATACATTGAAGTTTCGACAGTATTGGGTTTACTCGTACTGAGCTTGTATTTGGTACGAACGTAATCAACCATCTGCGCCTCGGCCAAACATACATACAAACCGTTTGTGAGAGACAATGTGAGCGGACGTTCACTTTCGTCGGGCCAGTTACTAAGCGGCAATTTATTATAGGCACCCTGCGCCCAGGTAGCCACAAAAGCCTGCGTACCTCCGGGGAAGGCAAACTGATCATTTTCAGAAGTTACATGATAAAACACCCCGGTTTTATCTTCGGGAAACGAGTAACGAAAAGCAACGCCTTCGTTATATGCCCGTATGTCGATATACAATTCGTAATGAGCATTATCGTCCTTCACAAACTGAAGAGTTGTCTGGTTGTAATTATCCCTAACCAAGTTACGTTCGCCATAAACTGGTTTCCAAACCGTATCCTTTGATGTTTCTACAATTTTCTTAAAATTTAAATTTTCGCACCAGCGTTCGTGCTTGTCCGCCTTTAATGCTAGTGCATTTTCTGACAAATGGTTATCAAAATTTATGTTCAGCTCCGATTCCAGAATTACCAGCTGCTTTTTATAAGATACTTGGTAGAAAAAGTGTGATTTCCCTTGAGTATCGCGCGTCTGTCGAAAATGAAGTTCAATATTTCCATCGGGGGATTTAATTTGAGCTTCGGCATCTTTCTTTACCTCGATCTGGGCTTTAAGCGAGAATGTTCCGAAAATTAAAATAAGGAGACCAACCCATTTGTAAAGCTTTCGATTAATCATAATTTAAAAATATTTTATCTGTTTTAGCTATTGTTTCTAATCTGTAATTCTGCTCAATCAGCAAAGACAAATTTCTTACAAAAAGCCATATTTGCATGATAAAAAACGGTCTAATTGGTTCCAAATTATAATATGAAACAAATACCAATACATTAACAACCAAAATTTTACATAAATACTAAAATACTTCTGTTTGCTAACTACATTCAAAAGTACAAATCATGTTTAATTATCAGCAACACGTTTAACAGCAAAAAGATTTCCATCGGATAATATAACACCTCTGCGGCAAATATTATCGACAAAATTGAAAGGTTTAATGATTATTGAGCCCTTAAATCTTTAAAATAATCGGCAGGTGTTTTCCCTGTCACTTTTTTAAAGACCCTAAAAAATGATGTTTTGGAATTAAAGCCCGATTGCAGGGCAATTGCCGTTAACGTGTATCGCGAATAAATATCGTCGGACATCCGCCGTTTTACCTCTTCGACCCGGTAAGCATTAATAAAGTCAGAAAAACTCTGGTTAAGATATTGATTAAGCACCTGTGATATATCATGGGCCGAGTAGCCTATCTGCTGAGATAAATCGGCCATTTTCAGTTCGGCGTTCAAATATGGTTTTTGTGTTTCTATATAGCCAATCAGTGCATTTTTAATAAGCAGACCTTCATCCTCCGTAATCTTGGAACCCTTATATTTTTCGTGAGGTTCTTCCGGTAATACTTTGGAGTTTTCGACGGCGTCCTGATTTTTTTTCTTTTTTCGTTTCCTAAACAATCGCAGCTGCCAAACGCCTATACCCAAAACAAGTATAATGAACCCGATAAAAGATGGCCGCATAAAAAAATAGGGTTTGATAACAACTCGCATCTGTCCTATCGAACTTTGAGTGTCGCTGCTGTTCATCAGTTTCACCTTAAACACATAGGTTCCGGCAGGCAACTTGTCATAATAAACCTGGTTTCGGTTTTCGAGTTGTTTCCATTCGTGGTCGTATCCCTCAAGCATACAGGCATACTGATTATTGGCAGGATTGGCATAATTGAGTGCGACAAACTTAAAACCTATGCTGTTCTGACGGTGAGGCAGTTCAATTTCCGAAGTTGTTTCAATTGCCTGTAGCAAAGGAGAACCATTGCCTACTTCAACTTCTTTTCCGGAAAGGAAAAAGCCGGTAATCCTGACCGTCGGCTGTTCTTTCTTATCGGCAATGCTGTCGGGATGAAAATAGATGAGTCCTTTTTCGTTTCCCCACCAGAGCTCACCTGTGGCACTTTTATAACACGCTGCAGGATTAAAAGCCAATCCAGGCAAGCCATCCGAAAGATATAAATTCTGAAAAATGCCGGTTTTACCCGACAGACGACAAAAGCCTTTGAGCGTGCTTATCCAGTAATCGCCCGAATTATCTTCCACTACCGCACAAACCGAGTTATCGGGCAAACCATTGGCGATGGTATAGTTTACAAAGTTTTTAAGTTGTGCGTCGAGTTTAAACAATCCTCCTTTTTCGGTGCAAAGCCAGATATTCCCCGCTTTATCCTCATAAATAAATGTAGTTTTAAATTTATTGACAAATTTGGCAGGAAAGGATTTTATCGAAAACGTACCGGTTTTGGGATCACGAAAACAGACCCCGCTGACAGTTCCTGCCCATATGCGCTGTTTAGAATCTACCTTCACCGAAAATACTTCACTATTAATTAACCCCGAATTTGCACCTGTATAATGGTCTAACTTTTTACTACCCGAATTATAACAAAATACACCATTTAACGTCGCTATCCATATATTTTGACGCGAGTCGCCCGAAAAACCATAGATACAGCCTTTCTGAAAATCCTCGTTTGCGATAAAGTCTGAGAAACGTTTTGACGCTTTGTCGAACAGGCAAGCCCCGCCTCCATACGTTCCAAGTAACAGTTTGTCATTTAACGGATAAATCGCCAGGATTATATTAGCTCTCAAAAACTTAAAAGAAGTCTGTTCGGCTTTAAACGATTCAATGCTATTGCCATGTACAGCCAAAAAGCCATCGCGAGTTCCTAAAAACTTGTCACCGTTAGGCGCAAAGCAGAACGAACGGATGCTCTTGTTCTGTGAATAGAATTTTTTAGATAATAGAAAGTTCTTAAACTTTCCGGCTGAATTGACATTGTAACTCAATCCTGCTGAAAATGTTCCTATCCAGAATATTTTTTTATTATCGTACAGAAAAGAATAAACAGAATTAGAACTAATTGAGGATGGATCATCTACATCATGCGAAATGGTTTCTACCTTCTTTTCCTTTAAGCGGATAATTTTCAGACCACCGCCATCGGTTCCGGCAAAGACCATGTTCTTATCATCGCTTGAAATGTTGAGTATAAGATTATTACCAATTTCGCCATAAGGATAAAACACCGATGTCTGCATATTAAAACAAACCACTCCTTTAGATTTGGTTCCCAAATAAATAACCGCACCAACCTTGGTCAATCCGGTAAAAGCATTATAACCTTCACTATTCGGTGCATTTAACCTGAATTTTCCGCTCACGGCATCATTGCCCGACAGGCGCAACAACCCATCGGAGGTTGAAACCCATATTTCTTTACCGGCACCCTGAATAATTCCTGAAATAAGATTCTCGGCAGTATTTTTTCCTGTAACAAGATGTTTAATGCTTAAACTTTTAACATTGCAAATGTACATACCGTTATTGGTACCGATGTACAGTTTATCGGCCAAAGCGAGTAGCACCAATACTTTTACGTCTTCTTTGTCAAGCTTTACTTTGTTGTATGTTTCTTTTTTCTTATCGAATTGATAAAGACCGGTTTCTGTGCCAAGCCAGAAATCGCCATTCGCACTTTCACAAATTGCATTTACGGCTTCCTTTATCCCCGATTTCTTTTTGGAATATGATTTTATTTCAGCTCCATCGTAACGATCGAGCCCTTCGAGTGTGCCAATCCAGATAAAACTGGCCTTATCCCTGAAAATAGTTTTTACAAAATTATTGGAAAGTCCATTTTCAACAGAAACCGTTCTAAACGACAATTCCTGAGCGGTTCCATTCAGTAGGGACAATAAAAATATCAGCAGTAACAGGTTCGATTTTCTGGTCATTGTTAAAACACATACGAGCGACTAAAAATAGCACTTTTAATCGTGCATGCCATCTACTTCAACAAATATATCAGGCCGGCAATCGACCTGACAAAAAGAGGGCATCTCTGCAACATTCATTCTTCAGACCTTAAGTATACACTTAATAACCTTAATAATTTATACTTTCAACTTAGTAGTTAGGAAAAAAGTCAGAATATTGGAGACACCCGCTTATATTTTTAATGCATTCTACCCGTATTAACTAGGCTTTTTAATAGCATAAGCACAAAACAAAAGATACAGAGCACTGGTAAGAATCACAAGAACCGATCCCACCTGCGAGCCAATAGCATCGGAGGTAAGTCCCATAAAAAATGGAATAACAGCTCCTCCAAAAACTCCGGTAATCATCAATCCGGATATTTCATTAGCCTTATCAGGACGAAACTGAATGGCTTTGGAATAGATAATCGGGAAGATATTAGCCACGGTAAATCCAACCACCCCATACAGGCCAAAGATAACAATTTGTCCTTTCATAAAAATCAAAGAAATCAGAGCAAGCACAGCAATGGTTATGTTAATCCTAAAGAACTTATCGGCTGAGAATTTAGCAAGAAGGATAGCCCCGATAAATGCTCCGGCGGTGCGGAAAGCGAAGTAAACACTAGGGCCGTAACCGGCAGTTATAGAATCGAGTCCGCAACGTTCCATAAGAATTTTGGGAGCTGCAGTATTCAACCCAACATCCACCCCAACTACGAACAAAATACCGAGAAATAATAATAAAATAGTCTTATCGGCAAGAATAGCGAAAACACTCCCAAACGAGGTAGCCTTTCCTTTTTCCTGTTCTTCATGAATGGGAATCGCCATCAGCCATATTGTCGAAACCAAGGTAATAACAGCGTAAATTGGGAAGATATACTGCCAGTTGCCCAGTTGCGTTGCTGCAAAAGCTGCAATAAACGGCCCGAAGAATGACGAAATGGCTTTTACAAACTGACCGGCCGTAAGACTGCTGGTTAGCTTATCGCCTTTTACCACATTGGTAAGCAATGGATTAAGCGACACCTGCAGAATAGTGTTGGCTATACCCAGCAATACAAATGCTACCAACGAGGTTACAAACGTATAAGCTATTAAAGGAATAAACATGGCAACGATGGTGATGATATTGCTGAGCAACACCGTTTTTTTACGCCCTATTTTGTTCATCAACAAACCTGTTGGTATGGAAAAAAACAAAAACATGGAGAACAACGCTACCGGAATCATATTCGAGAGCGTATCCCTGAACTCGGGACTGTAACTTCCCAATAAATCTTCTTTTACGTGCATGGAGGTGATCCCCACCACATCACAAAACCCCATGATAAAAAAGCCGAACAACACTGGCAGAATCTTTGAATACGAATTTTCCTTATTCATATAATTTAAAATTTATTGATTTATATTACTTAATCATGTAGTCACTTCATTACTACATTTTCGCCAACAGCGGCTTTATCTCGTTCCAGAAAGCGGGCTCAAACATACGTGCGCTGCCAACCAGTGCCGCATCCTCCATTAATCCGGAAATGCTGATGGATGTTGAAACTCCCTGCTCCCGGAGTTTTTCTTCGAAGTAGCCGCCAAAGAGGTTATAGGCTCCGGATACGTTACCGCCGATAACCAACACTTGAGCGTTAAACTTTTTCAGCCATGGCCCAAGAAACTCGCCAAGGTTTTGCCCGAATTCCTTAAAAACTTCTTTGGCGGAGGAATCAGAAGCAACCCTCTCGGCTATTTCTTTTACGCCCGAAGCCGGATGCCCGGATATTTCGGCATACCGGCGGATAAACCAGCGAGTAGAGAACGAATCGTCGGCAATGCCATCTTCAAACGGAAGGTGCCATACACAACCCATCTTAGGCACATCATCGCGTTCAACCACAGGAACGCCGCCATCAACAAAAGCAGAGCCAAAGCCCGTACCCAGCGTGATGGACACCGAGCGACCGGCGTCAGCAGCCTTTCCCAACCATGCCTCACCGACAGCAAAAGCAGAAGCATCGTTCATAAAACGAACGTCCGATTCCCGGTTTAACCCGAGTTTTTCTTTCAAGGCTTCAGTCACATTAATACCATAAAGCTTTTCAAACTTGGCAACTTCGTGGGTGAAAAGGGCGATACCATTGGCATAATCAAAAGGTCCGGGCATAGCAAACCCAATCCCTGCCAACTGGTTTCTATCGATCTTTTGAATTGACTGACTTAAAGCACTAGCCCAATTACCCAGCACTTCTTCGGATGAAGCCTGGTTGTTAACCTTTTGTGTGGCAAAACTATCCTTAACAACCGCTTTTTGTTCCAAATCGATTACAGCGCAACTAATATGGCTGCCGCCAATATCCGTACCAATAGCATACTTTCTCATTTCCAACATTTTATTAGGTATTATCAAGATATTTATTTCGACTACTTTACAATATAAAAAGTTTGCAGTACCGGTTCGGCCGATTTTAATTTAGGTTCCGTTGAGCGTCCATATTGCCAGGCAACTACAGTTACTTTGATTGGGAATTTACTGCGAGGTGGAATTTGAGTAAACCGAAGCGTATTTCCTTCAATTTCAGCAGGACCTTCGAGGACATAATAATAAACAGATACTCCGGCAGAAGAAGAGGCCTTTAATTGAATAGCCTTCACTCCTTTTTTAAGATCCCGAATTTTCGGAAAAGCAATTTGCTGCTCGGCCCCCTCTGCATTTTTGACGGGAATGAATATATGAGCTTGTTGAACAGCCTGTTTGTATTCTATATCACCTGGGTGAACGACAGCAAAGACCAACTCCTCTCTGCCAGTTTTAGAAATACCTGTCCGATCGAAACGAACAGAAAAAATTTCAGGCCCCAGTTTCACAAAAGGCCCACAAATTCGTTCGATGGTAATATTGCCGTTGGCAGAATGCCCTACCGGAGAACCTATGGTAAGACCTGTCCAGTTTGGAAGACGGGGACTACCAGCCGGAACAGAATCATAAAAAGCAGGTTTTAGTTCAAACGTCAGACCGTCAGCCTGAGGTAGAAACTTTGGAGTTAACTGTAAATGCGAATTTTCTTGCAGGACTATCTTCCCGTTTTGGACAATACCTACCAATTGAGGTTTCATATCACGAAAGGCTTCCTGATATTTTTCAGTAGCGCGTACCATTTCTTCATCAAAAAACCAGAAAGCCTGAGCCGGATTACCTTTATATTGACTTACCGGAGCCGATGGTACCGACGGGGCCTGATTTGGAATCCACTTTTCGGCCAGCCAGCCTGTTTTGGAAGGATCAACCGGAAGAAGTTTTATCGGCCCTTCGCCGGAAACATTTTTAGGCATACGGTATTGTACTGCCTTTTTAAGAAAAAGAATAAGATAAGCCACTTTCTTGTCGGATGCGGCAAAATGACCTTCACCGGGACAAGCCAACATGCTCTGCGGCATAAACGGGTGTTGTTGCCGTTCTTTCAACCCCTCAGCCGACCAGGTGGCGGCGGCTTCGTATTCACCCATAGTTTCGAGACAAGGAATAAAGTCGATGTTACGATCGCCCCAAATGTCGGGCGCAAAAGATGAATGACGAAAGTACGGCCACTGTCCGCTTACGGAAATGGCTGCCAGTGTTCGCTCCGGATTCCAGGCTGCAAAGTAATAAGGCCAGCTTGCCGCAGCCGAATGCCCGATGCCAACTATTGGAACATATTTCAATTCGTTATAACCGGAACTATTTGCCAGATCATCCATTAATGCATTAAAGATATCGCCAGCGCCTTCGTTAAAATGAAACAAATGATCAAACGACGGCGCACACCATACTTCAGCAAAACCAAGCTCTGCCAATCCTTTACGAAATATTGGGTTCTCAAGAATAGAAATTTCTTCCATGTTATGCTGCGCCAACACAACACCCTTAACCTTGGTGCACCCTTCAGGTATCCAAAGAAATGCACGAGATTCACCCTTATTGTATTTGCCCGCTTTAGCCAACACGGACCATTGCCATTCGGCAGAAAAAGCGGAGGCAAAAAGACAAAGACTTAATGTTATTAAAGATATTTTTTTCATAGTGACAGAATTAGAAACGACGGCCCTTAGCTAAATCATTATTTATCAACCCTAAACCAGTCAAAATCGGCACAAGCCCATTGGGTATTATTAAATGTAGAAGTGCAAAAAACACCAACTTTAGCGCCAATCCATCCGCCAACTCTGGCTTTAAACTCTTTACCAAAAGGCATAAAGTTTACGCCGTCAGTACTGTAACTAAAAGTACACATGGCATCGGGCGAAGAAACTTTAACCCGCAGATAAACCTCATTTACATTGATATTAGCTACTGAAACTACCGATTCAGCACCTTTGGTATCGGCATTCATACAGGTAACCTGCGAGAGTTTATAATCATTTCCCGTACGTTCGAAGGAGAGATAGGAATAATCGCGCCCCATGATGATAAGCCCGGTTTTGCAGCCTTCGCCCGTTGTCAGAGGCATGGCAGTTAGTCTCAGTTTGGTGGTAACAGCAAAATCAAGTGCCGGAAATTTCTGTAGCAAGAGATTGGGCACATCCCAGAAATTCGTAAAATTCTCAGGAACCTTAACCGAATACATCCGCAAATAACCTTTTCCGCGAATCAACGACATCCAGGTTACTTTCGGATTAGCATTCCACTCCCATTGCAAACCAAGCGTATCGGAGTTAAACTCATCACTTTCGGCAGGAGTACAAATCGGAAACACCTTCTTTACATTCGGTTTTTGGTAAGACAACACGGGTTCGCCTTTACCGTCTCCATCCTTATCGATGCCAATAACCGGCCAGTTATTGAGCCATTTCATGGGTTGAAGATGGGTTACGCGACCGTAGGCTCCCTTGTCCTGAAAATGCAGAAACCAGTCTTCGCCGGTTTGCGTATCCACCCATGCGCCCTGATGGGGGCCGTTGATATCCGTTGTTCCCTGATCCATCACAATCTTTTCTTCGTATGGTCCATAAATATCTTTGGAACGGAGTACCAGCTGCCAGCCTCCGGTAACACCACCTGCCGGAGCAAAAATGTAATAGTAACCATTACGTTTGTAAAGCTTGGGCCCTTCAATGGTATGGTTTAATTCGTGTCCATCGTAAACAATACGACCATCGTCGATAGTTTTGGTACCATCTTCATTCATTCTAAAGATGGTAAGAATACTGTTCACCCCAGCCCTGCTACCAGCCCAACCGTTAGCGAGATAAGCGTTGCCATTGTCGTCCCAGAGAGGACAAGGGTCGATAAGCCCTTTGCCACCGATTACCTGCACAGGAGCAGACCATTCTCCGGCAGGATTTTTGGTTTTAATCATGTAAATACCGTAATCCGGATCGGGATAATAGATGTAAAACTCACCTTTGTGATAGCGTATAGCCGGAGCCCATACGCCTTTGCCATGACGGGTAGTAGCGTAAACATCCTCGGGAACTTGTTTTTTTAAAGCATAATTGACAATTGTCCAGTTAACCAAATCTTTGGAATGAAGAATGGGCAAGCCGGGCGTACAAGTAAATGTTGACGACACCAGGTAATAATCGTCGCCTACGCGAATAGCGTCCGGGTCGGAATAATCGGCCATAAGCACCGGATTTTTGTACGTTCCGTCGCCATTGTCGGCTACCCATACTTTTGAAACGTAGGGTTGAGCCAGAAGCGAAGAACCAATAAACAGTAACCAAGATCCAAGTAAGAATCGCAATTTCAAAACACGTTCAAGTTTCATATATTATTAAATTTCAAAACAGTATAACTTAATTTTCTTTCCTACTGTAGTAAAGATGCGAACCATACCCAAACCTTTTTCGGGCCAGCGACGAACTCTGCATGATCCCTGTCGAGGTAACAATTATATTTTTAAAGAATTCACAACGTTTCATTGAATTACTAAGCATTGCTAAAGTCTCAAAAACTGACCGGCAATTATAAAATTGCAGCAATTTGACATATAAATTCGAGAAAGGGTGGCTTCGAAGGCTTGTAATAGGTTCCAACTTATAATATGGAACATAAAAACCTTGTAATTTAGGCTTATTGCTTAGGTAAGCATAGGCCTAAAGCTTGGTATAAATGGGGCCTTTATTCAAGGTTAATTTGTTTCTGATTTATTTAAAATACGTTTATCTTACGTTTATCATTCGATTATATAACGTTTATATTACGCTTATCATATGTTTAGTATATGCTTATGATAAGAGGTGCTTTTAACTGTAGTTCGGACTGATTCCAACAAAAAACCGCCGGGGATCACTCCTGGGCGGTCAGCACTACTAACTACTTACTAACTGTTATAAATTATCACTCTAGATCATCATAATCTATAGCAGCTTATTACCCTTGCTTTTCAAAAAAATATTCTCCAGTTAAAATCCTGCTCACTATTTCCACCCCGGATTTTGAAGAAGTTTTGGTTGTTTGCTTAACTCGTCCGTTGGAATGGGATTTAGATAATTTGTTCTTGTAAATGTTGTTACTGCCGGAGAAAGAATTAATGACCCTGTAGTTGCATCTATTCCATAAGGATACTTGGTGGCGTCATAAATTTTCTTACCACTGTTATTAACAAATGTAGTAACCTCTGTAGCAGTTCCATCCGCATTTTTCACAACCCAACCTAAACTTGGTTTATTTGACTCTGCTTCAGCGATTCCCCAACGTTTAATATCATCTACACCTAAATCTTCTCCACCTAATTCAAGTAGCCTTTCTCTTCGGATTTCTCCGAGCATTGTAAGGTCAGAATAAGGCTGAATCAATGCATTGGTTAGTTTTGCCACCCCACATCTTGCCCTAATTTTATTAATAGAAATATCCAAATCAGCATCAGAAATTGTTCCATTGCCCAACTCACACTGAGCTTCTGCATATATCAGGTACATTTCAGGCAACCTGATTAACGCGTAGTCATAAGCTTCTTTATAGTCTTCTCTTCCAGGGTTTTCGGTTATCCATTTACGATGTGAGTATCCGCCCCCGCCAGTTGTTAAATCAGGATAATAGGTGTAATTATAGGTGGTAGGCCAATTGTTTAACCCATAAATATAATTGGCTTTGGTATAATCAGCTCCGCCCCCATTGGTACCGGCTCCATAACCCCAATATTTATTCCCGGGTCGTTTTACTAAGCTGTATAAGCGGTAATCCCTGTTATCAAATTCATCGGTCATTTTATTATAACCTTTGTAATATTTTGAATGCTTATAGTCGAGTCCATCTTTACAATTATATAAATCCATCCAGGCTCGATCTACGGGAAGCCCTGCTCCTGTATGACTAATATTGATTGCGGGATTAAGCAGCGTATAATCATACCTACAGCTAAAAATGTACTCTTTATTGGAACTTTTATCGAACCCTTTTGGATTGGATTTAGAATCCTCAAGTACGAATAAATAATAATAACTAAGGCTATCGACTTTATTCCAAAGTTCGTATGCAGGATCGGTCATTACCGATTTTGCAAGAGAGGCTGCCTCGGTTAAATATGAAGTTATTTTAGCACCGGATGCATCATATCCTGCAGTTCCAGCCCCTATAGCAACACCATCACCGTCAGTCGTTGTCTTTACATATTTTTCCCAAGTTGCTTCGTAAAGAAGCACCCTTGCTTTGAAAGCTTTAGCAGCCTGTTGACTAACATGGCCTTTATCCGTTGAAGATATATTTGCTTCTAAGGGTAACCCTGCAATAGCTGTATCCAGATCTGCCAATATTTGCTTAACGACTTCATACCTGCTATTACGTGGAAAATTAAGGTTATCAACATCCAGCACATTTGTTACAACTGGCACTCCCCCAAACCGTTTTAACAAAAAGTAATAGTTCCATGCTCTAAAAAAATAGGAAGCTGCGATGTATTGCTGGATATCACTTCTCTTTCCTGCATATTCGTTACCTTTTTGTATTGCGTAATTATTGACACGAATATACATCCAAGGATTCCGCCAATAAATATCACTGGTACCAACGGTTTGAGCGGTCATCCTATTCCACCTCCAATCGTACCAGCTAGCTCCATTATACGATTTAAAACCTATGGGTTGTGTATAAAACTCATTGGTAAAAGCTTTAAATTGAGCGGCATTTGTAAAGTAACTTGCCTCTGTTATTGTGTCCTGAGGATCAAGGTCTAGAAATTTTTTCTCGCAAGATGTGGCTATCAAAACCACAAAAGCAATAACTATTAAATATATTTTATTTTTCATGTTTTTCGTTTTTGGCGTTAAACTAAAAAGTAATATCTAAACCAAAGGAATAAGTCCGTAAGAATGGGTAATTACTATCAGAGCTCTCTTGAAATTCAGGATCATACCCATCTTTAATTGTAGTAAATTCAAACAAATCCCCTCCGGAGAAATACACTCTCAATTTGTCTATTTTAGCTTTGGAAATAATCGATTTTGGTAATGAATACCCTAGTATTAACGATTTCATTCGTACGTATGACAGGTTCTGCACATTTACATCATTGGCATTCCAGTTCCAGTTATTTTTATTTGCGACAAACGACTCGCGGGGATATTGGGCATTAGGGTTTTCCGTAGTCCATGTTTTACCGATATATGTGGTATTTATATTTAAATAATTTCGATAAAATGGAGCTCTAGCATTCCCTGTCCGAAGAAGATATTGACGTCCAACCCCTTGTAAAAAGGTTGAAAAATCAAATCCTTTCCATTGTAATCCCAAATTAATTCCGAACGTATAATGAGGACTTACATCGCCATAATAATAGGTGTCTTTCGCGTCAATTACCCCATCACCGTTACGATCTACTACTTTTAGGTCACCAGGGCGAAGTCTTGCCGTGGCATCAGATGCCAAAAGATTACCGGCAAGATTACCTTTGCCTCCATATGCAACATAATAAGCATCTACATCTGCCTGATCTTTAAAATACCCCGCTGTTTTATAAACAAAAAGCGAATTCATCGGATAATTTTCGCGAGTAGAAATTTTGCCAGAACCGGCAACATCTGTCCCAGCATAAGAGGTTATCAGATTTTTATTGTTGCTTAACTGAATACCCACCTGATACTTTAAGCCTCCAATCTTATCATTCCAATTTAAAATGGCTTCCCATCCCGTTGTTTTTAATGTTCCGCTATTTGTTAATGTATTATAGAAGGTTGTTATACCGCTGTAATAGGTAGGTGCTCCTAAAATTTGCGCATAATTTATAGGAATAAACATACCAATATTCCGCTTTTGGAAGAGCTCAAATGTACCGGACAATCGATTTTTCAATACACTAAAATCTAGTCCCACATTAGCATTTCTAATCCTTTCCCAAGTTCTTGTGTAGCTAACAATAGTTTGGGGAAGCGCAGCCTGTTGAGTAGCAGCAGTAGAGCCAAAAACAACAGTACCTCCAGTGGCACTTATTTGTGAGACATAATCATAATTACCAATACCATTTGCACTCGGGTTACCACCCATTTCGCCATAACCAGTACGAATTTTCAGGTTGTCAAAAATATTCAGATCTTTTACCAATTTTTCTTCCGAAATACGCCAACCCGCTAAAACCGAACCAAAATTAGACCACTTATAACCTGGTGCAAATTTTGAAGAACCGTCCCTGCGGCCTTGCATCTCAAGTAAATATTTACTATCGTAATCGTAATTAAGCCGTCCTATCCACGACAAAATCCCCCAAGCACTTGCACTTCCGCCATTAGTTTGTGACCCGGAGCTATTATCTCCTACGTTAAGATTATACAATCCGGGAACAACCAAATTGATCCTTTTTGCCATTACTGTTTTTACCTCGTTCAACTCTCCACTATATCCCCCAGTGAACGAAATATTATGCTTACCCCCAAAAGTCTTTTTATAATCTACGAATGCCCCGTAAGTTTGGTAGCGGGTATTTCCCAAATCTTCCTGTATTCCCGCATTGGGATAACAGTTGCCGCCTACCAAGGTACCTAGCCAGTTATAATTTTGATAATTCTGATCGTATTGCTCTTTCCATCCATTTCTATTTACGTAGGCCGCTGTTGCACTAAGCGTAAGTCCATTAATTATTTCCGCTGAAATCTTAGAATTCAGTCGTATAATTGATTCTTTGTTATTAATCCTACCACCAAGTTTTATTTGGGATACCGGATTTCTTGTACCGGAATAGTCATCGTAAAACTGACCAACTTTATTATAAGTTGGGAAAACAGGAGGATCAAAATAACCTGCCCCAATACCATTTTTAGGGCTAGAAATAATTCTATCATCATACGACAACCCTGTTTCTAATTTTATTTTATCCGTAATTTTATAATCGTAATTTAAACGAACGTTGTATTTTTTTTCGCCATCATAAGCGACTTTCAAGACCGATTGATTATTTGCATATCCAACAGAGGCGCGGTACGTTGTTTTATCGGTTCCTCCCTGCAAACTTAAATTATGTTGTTGAGAGGTTGAATTCCCATATAATGTATTAAAATAGTTGTTATCTGCAAATCCCCAGGTCTTACCATTGATATCCGTCGACTCAAATGGTTGGCCTAAGGTCATCTGCTGAAGAACCGCATTTGTCCACATAGCCGGTTGTGTAAGGTATTGTACCGGAGTGGCCCACTCTACCTTATTTGTCCAATCATAAATTTTATCCTGATAGGATGCTTTCAAGTACTCTGTCGCCCATTGAGACATATTGGCCCAAGGGGTTTTAATACCGATAGTATTGATTCTAATATTGCCATCATAATTTACTTTAATCTTTCCACTTTTTCCTCTTTTAGTGGTTACCAGAATTACACCACCAGCAGCACGGGCACCATAAATGGAAGCCGAAGCATCCTTAAGTGCACTTACCGATTCTATATCGTCAGTACTTATCTGGCTTAGTTCCCATGTATCAAGCAAAGGTACCCCATCTACAATAATCAAAGGATCTGTTGCGTTTATAGAAGACTCTCCACGCAGACGAATACTTAGACCTTCATTACCGGGACGAGATGATGTTCTTGTTATGACCAACCCCGGGACTTCACCCTGGAGGGCTAAAGCCGCATTGCTTACAGTTTTATCCTTAAACACCTCCGAACCGACCTGAGAAATAGCTCCGGTCAATGTTGCTTTTTTCTGAGTGCCATAACCAACCACAACAACTTCTTCAAGCTTTTGAATATCTGGAACAAGCTTTATACTTATTTGAGATTTTCCGGCAATTGAAATCCGCTGCGAGGTATACCCTACAAATGAAAACAATAAAACAGCATCGACAGGAGCTTTTACGGAAAACTTACCCTCGTTGTCGGTTACCGCGCCTGAATTAGAACCTTCTACCGAAATGCTAACCCCGGGCAACGTTTCGCCGGTACTGCTATCTGTTACAGTCCCTGTTATCTTATCCTGTTGTTTAGTCGATGGCAAGAGTACTACCAATGAATTCTCCAAAATTTTATATTCAACCTCTTTAGACGAAAACAACTTGTCCAACACCTCCTGAACAGTGGCGTTTGAGGCTGAAAGGTTCACCTTTTGTTCGCCATTGACAACTCCTGCTTTATACAAAAAGGATAACCCGCTTTTACTTTCAATACTTGAAATTGCTTCCTTCAGGGTCGCGTTTTTCAGGTTCAGCGTCAGCCTTGCGGACTGGGAATATCCGCTTGCCGAAACCGCCAACACATTAACAATGATCAGTACGAACGTTAGTTTCATGGTTAATAGCAAATTTGCGACGTTCCTTTTGGGTGAGGAACATCGGTAAATGTATTTTTTTTTCATAGTTTTGTTAAGATTAATTTTATTAGACAATGCCGTAATCCGTACGCTTCCAACGACCAGATTACGAAATGTTTGACAATTATTCTGATCGGAAAATGTTAGCGCATTTTCCGATTTTTTTAATCTTCGACTTTATATCATAGGCAGTTAGTTTTTTAGTTATTAGTTAGGTAATTAATTTATGTTCTATTCATAATCCTAATAATCAGTTAGCACGTATAGCTTTTATTATTATTTCATTATCCTTTATGGAATATGAAAAAGGGGTTGTTAATTGCAAGGCCCTGAGAGTCTGTTCTACCGGTATATTTTTGAGCACCCCGGTAAACCGTGCATTTTTCAACTGTTCATTAAGAAGGACAATCCGCACATCATATTTGCGTTCAATCTTCTGCATTATGTTCTCGAATGTTTCGTTTTCAAACACCAGTTTTCCGTCTATCCAGGAAACATCCGGGTCGGTTTTTATCGGTTCTGACAGCTGAATTTCCTGAGAATATATAGGTTCCGAGAGTTGTTGTCTCAATTTTTTCTTTTCCGATGGATGCAATACGGATTCGTCATTAACATAAATCGCTTTATGGTTAGGCTTCAAGAAAACTTCTTTGGCGGCAACTCCTTTAGCATCTTTCTTTTGGATACTTACGAGCCCCTTAACCAAGGTCGTTTCGGTTATTCCCTCATCTTCATAGGATTTTACATTAAATTCTGTACCCCAAACTTTAATATTCAGGTCATGAGTCCTTACAAAAAATGGTTTGGATGGGTTCTTGGCAACTTCGAAATAAGCTTCGCCCTGGAGCCAAACCTCCCGTATTTTCCCGTTAAACCGCAAAGGAAACTTCAGTTTACTACCTGCATTGATCCAGATTTTAGTACCATCGGACAATACTAACTGAGAACGCTGTCCTTTGGGCACAACAATCTCGTTATAGGCTATTTCGCCGGAGCCTATAGAAAAATGCCGGTTAAGTATATATAAGATACCGGAAAGAAATACGGCCAGGATAAAAACTACGGCAACACGAAGCCACACATTATATCCATGTAGCAGATTTACCTTTTTTCCTTTTATTGTCTGTGCCTTCTTCTCATTAATTTTGGCCAGCACATTTGCCCAATCTGCATCAACTGTTGACTGATCAAAGTCTTTCAGGTTGCTGATACTCCCCCATGCTTCTTTTATTTTTCGTAAATAAGCCTGATTGGCGTTATCTGCATCAAGCCAGCTTTGCACCCTGACTGAGATTTCAGGATCTGCGTCTCCTTCAATAAACTGCAGGATATCTTCGAGCGTTATATGTTCAAAAATTTGTCTCATAAATTGGATTTCATTAGTAAGAACAAAACGGGCAGGGTTACCCTTATTTCAGAAGTGAATATTTTAGAAAAAAATATTTAGTAACAGAATGCAAGCTACAACAAACTCATTCTCAAACGCATTTTGAATTATCTTTAATGCTTTGCTCATCTGAGCTTCGATGGTTTTTATCGAAAGTTGCAATTGGCTCGCTATTTCGGCATATTTAAGCTGCTCGAACCGGCTCATCTTAAATATTTTCCGGCACTGTTCGGGCAACGATTCTATGGTGTCCATAATTTTAGCTTCCAGCTCGGCCATTTCAAGCAGATCGGTAAACTGAGCGTCCTCCGGTTCGGGAAGGATGTCCATAGACGTCCATAATTTTTTGTCGTTTTGCATTCGACGGATGCTATTGAACTTTACAGCTGTAAATAGGTACGATTTAAAGGAACGGGTTACAGACAAGTCATTACGAAACTCCCATAAATCGATAAACAGATCTTGCACTACTTCCCGCGCAGTAACCATGTCATTGGTATATTTCTGGGCAAACAGGCACAGTCCCGGATAATACCTTCGAAACAAAATTTCGTAGCTGGCATCATCTCCTGATTTTACTTTATTCCAAAGTAATAAATCGACATCAGGCATAATTATTCAGTTAGGCTAGGTGTAGTCAGAAACTAAATGTACAAATTATTCAAACCTCCCCCAAATTTAAGCAGGAATAACCCGGATACATAAAATTACTGGAGTGCTAATTTGAAGCAAATATTACTGAAACTTATTCCAAAACCTGTTTAAGAAGTGCCAAATTATAAAATGGAACCTTTCTTACTTATGATCTGGGACAAAAAAGAGTATTCCCTCCGGCAGATGCCATATACTTACCTGTGCATGCGAATATTCCCACTAATCATAAAAACCGGCGCAAATAGGTTCCACTTTATAATCTGGAACTCATCAAGGCTTACTTTTTGAAGTATTCCGAAATGCAACCCGCATTTTTACACCATTACTTATCCCAAGGCATGGAGACGGCGAATTTAAACAAGCTAAACTTTACCAATCAAATATTTACACAGAATAAACATCTTCCCAACAACAATAAATTTCTAATTAACAGACTTTTAAATGAAAAGATTATTTTTTTCAGCTTTACTGATGGTATCGGTAAAGCTTATGGCACAAGTCTCCTGTTCGGATGTACTTCAGTTCGGAAATTCAAAAGATGAACAAACGCACAGTTTTAAGGAGAAACTTACCGAGGTTACAAAAGGTGGACTTAAAGAACCGGCACGGCGAATGCTTCCTCAATCTCCAAGAGCTTTTGATGGCGGGACAATGGCATTTAAGATGAAAGTTGACCCGCAAAAACAAAATTATTTCACGGTTCGTTTTTGGGGGTCGGATAAGGATAAATCTATGATTATGCTTTTTAGCGAAGGGAAACAGGTTGGGTATCGCCACTTGGGCGACATCGATTTTGTATGGCTCGGAAATGGAGAGCCGCCGCTGAACAACAAATTCTTCTACGTCACACTACCTCTTCCGTTAAAAGATACCCAAGGAAAAAAATCTGTAAACCTCGAACTGCGCTCGTACGGCGAAATTTGGGGATATGGTGAGAGTTTTGATAAGTATCAGAAAAATATGATTGAGCCTACCCTTGGTTTTTACAAGGCTTACATACACACTTCGCCCTGCTTTGAACCCGACAAAAATGAGGTACAGGGGAAAGCTATTGCCAATCCCCCCCTTAATCAATCTCCGGGAGTTGAAGTGTTAGACCGTCTAAAAAACCGGGTAAACAAAGAGTTGAACGACCTGATCAATCAGCCTGGAGCCTTAAACCAGTTGCAAATCTGGTTCGTTGCCGATGCCTATTCTGTAAAATGGACCAAGGCATACCACAATCCGGCAGTTGTATCCAAAGTTATCTATTCTATCAATGCTTTTTACAAATCTTTTTTAAACAATCCAGAACAAATTTATAAAGACAAAAATGTATACAATTACGAATGGCTTACTATCGGCCCCATTGCCCGGAGTATACGAGAACTGTGGCCGGAGCTTAAACCCATGATAGACCAGGAATTCGATAATGGAAAAGGGGAGCGAGTCTCATTACGTAAAGCTTGGTCGGAAATGCTTCAATCCAGCCTTGCATATAGTACAACTCACCGACGTCAGTATACTAATCAATCCATGATCATTGATCTTTTCATGTACCATTGCAATCTGGCACTAATGCTTATTAATCCATCTAAAGCATTACCAGAATCCCAAACCTTGCATTATTTATATGAGTCAGTAGGATTAACTCCTTGGTTGGGAAAGGAAACAGATCATGGTCCTGAAAAACCATTAGGAGACAACTATTGGCAGTTAACACCTAAAGGGTTAACCAAGGAACTTGGCTTTGTAGGATATTATGGAGAAGTTCTCGACTGGGTAAACGACCTTTATAAAGCTACCTGCAAACCCGGCCTTCCTGATTCTGGTGATGAAAAAATCAAACAACAGCTATTGAAAATGATGCAGGCCCGTTCCTATTTCCGCTATCCTGCCCTCGACGAGAATGGGAATAAAGCAATACGAGCCGAAGCTGTTGTTGGATGGCGCGATGCAAACCATTATCCAGGAAATGTGACTTACTGCTACCGAGGTTCTGCATGGGATGCCACCCCGCTCATGACCGCCTCTTCAACGCTCGATGCCCGTGCCGTTGGTTATGCCCGCCAGATGCTCGACGATAACCAGTTCTTCAAATCTGTAGAAGATAAACTCAAAGAAAAAGGCATCCGTGCTACGAAAAGCTTACTTTTTATCCCTGACGAATACGACTTTATTAAGCAACAACCTTCGAGTGCTTACCGTTTGCCGATGTCAAAAGGAATGCCCGATTTTGTTTTTTCCGACGAAGAAGATGGAGTTATTGCCGTAAAAAATGGTGACGATATTCTTTATGCATCCCTTTACTGGCGAGCTCGCAATGCGATAAACCGCTTGGCTAAAGTACATTACATCACCCCCAACTTCGACCGTATTGCAAACATTTATATTGAGTCAGAGTTCGAGCCAAGCGGTATGGAATATACCCGTAAGAACTGGATAAACCTTGGGTTTAACGGCAGTCGCGAATGGTACAAAGGAATCGAATCTGCCCATACAGGAGAAGTACTCCCCATTGCAAAAATACCCACAAGCATTGTTTTTAAACCTGGAGACGAGAGCGTATATGCAGGTCGCGCCCAGTTTTATAAAATGAAGTTTGGGAACTATTACGTTGCCATGAACTGTACTAAGGACAGAACCTTTGAATTGACAATTCCTGCTGATTTTCGAAATGCTAAAGACCTCGTAAACAACAAAAAAGTAACCCCAAAAAAATCTATACAGATAGCTCCGCAAACATCGGTAGTATTGTATAAATAACATTAAGCCGACAATCAATCGACTACCAAACCTTAATATTAAATAACTGATGATGAAAATATCCCATGACCCCGGAGGTATCATGGGATATTAAGGTTTTGAAATAATATTAAGGAGTATGTTCGTACTTGAACCCAATCCCTTTTACACCGATGGTATATTGCATTCCATTTCATTCTACCAAATATCACGATGCTTTGCCCGATATTCTTAAGGTGTATGATAAAATTCTCGGTTTATGGCCCAAAGCGTCTGAATATGCAACCGGCACCATTGGTTCGGTCAAGACCCGCCCAAGCAACGCTACTTAAAACAACATCTTCCGGTAAAATTCCCACAAAACAATGCCCGCACTCACCGAAACATTAAAAGAATGTTTGGTTCCAAATTGCGGAATTTCCACGCAACCATCACACTGGTTAATAATCTTTTGCTGAACGCCTTTTACTTCATTTCCAAATATCAGCGCATACTTTTTCTCAGCTTCAACAGAAAAATTTTGCAGAAGAATGCTCCCCTCAGTTTGTTCGACGCTTAACAAAACGTAACCTTCGTTTTTCAAAGCTGCACATGCATCCAGAGTATCTTCAAAATATCGCCATAGCACGGTATCCTCGGCGCCTAATGCTGTTTTATGAATTTCTTTATGTGGAGGTGTTGCACTAATACCACACAGGTAAACCGATTCGAGCAAAAATGCATCGGCTGTACGAAACACAGAACCAATATTATTCAGGCTCCTGACATTATCGAGTACAACAACAATAGGGGTTTTATCTGACGATTTAAACTCATCCACCGATTTACGGTCAAGTTCAGTTGTGGAAAGTTTTCTCATAATATTCGATTTGCCGGCAAAGATAATGCTTACAGCCCATAAATAAAGGCAATAATTACCGGCACGAGCAACGTTAGCACAACCCCGTTCACAATAGAGCTTACAATATTCTCTTTGCCGCAATATTGCATGATAACCGGAAGCGTAGTATCACTGGTTGTCGCCCCGCCAGCTGCAATCGGGGCTAATTTTCCAAAATACTTGGCAAGCAACGGAGCTAGTACGAGCGTTGCCACTTCCCGGATAATATTCGCCAACAGCGCTATAATCCCGACAGATTCTCCGGCAACTTTACTAATGATGATACTCGAAAGACTATAATAGCCCATCCCCGCTCCGATGGCATACAGGTCGGCTCGATGAGGAAAAGAAAATATCAGTTGATAAACGCTAATACCTAAAGCTGTTCCAATTAAAGAGGTAAAAGGAATTAACAATACCCGAAAATTTATCTGCCTTAATTGTTTCCAAACATGGCTGTCGCACCCTATACCAAGGCCAACTAAAAACATAAGCAAATAAAGAATATACGTACCGATATCGCCAAGCAGCCCCGTTACAGGAAAGAAGTGCAACAAACCAAACACTACCCCTCCGGCAAAAGCCAAAAGAATTAACAAGCTACTTTTCACCCTGTTTACTTTTGAAAACAACATGATAAGTCAGCCAAACCGCCAAGACACTGCCCGAAACCGTAAATATGGTTATAATTAAAGCGGTAAGCCCAAGTGTATGAATCTGACTGGTGATGGTTTTATCGGCTCCGGCCTTAATACCCAGGGTAATTAACAAAAGGTAAATAACATACCCGGTAGTTTTTTCGATATAAGGCAAAACCTTACTTTTATTACGTATCAGCAAACCGGCTCCAATGCCCAATGCTAAAAAAATCAAAACATTAAACATCCATTAAAAGGATTGAAATAAATACTAATCAGGCGGTACGATGAGAATGGTCGCAAAAAGGCTGACTTTTAGATTTGCCACAGCGGCACAACTTAATGTAATCGCCGGTAGGAATAATATTCCCCTGCGAATCCTTTAAAATGAAGTTGCCTTTTATCTTTAATGAAGCTCCGGGTTTAAAAGAAAACTCGGCATTATATGGTTTGGATGAATCACTCATGTTTTCAAGTTTGAGATAATATGAAAAGAGGACAACGTTTTATTATCCTTCAAAACCTATTTTACGGTGCATGCCATCGCAAAAAGGCATATTCCCCGACGCTCCGCAACGACAAAAAGAGCTGATTGAATACGTTTTATACTCCTTACCGTCATTGTCGGTAAGCTTTATTTTACCGGTAACCAGAATCGGGCCATCACGCATAATCTGAATTTCTACAGGCTTTTCGGAAGTTACAGTCTCCTTCTTTTCCCTTGGAGCTGGAGGATTTTCCAAATCTTTATTCCAACAGTAAGTAAGGGCATCGGTAGGACATTTATCTACAATTTCGATGATTTTTTCGTTTGTCGCGCCCTGCATGTTTACCCAAGGCCGTTTACGAGGGTTAAATACCTCTATAAGTTGCGTGTAACATATTGTAGCATGTACACATTTGTTAGGCCGCCAGTAAACGGTAATATCTCCGTTGGTATATTCCCGGTCATTTTTATCCATAGGTTCCTTTTGTAAATTACCTACAAATTTAAACAGAAAAAGTTCAGGACGAGCCTGAACTTTTTCTGAAATCACTTAATCTTTTTAAGATTGAAGAAGGGGGGATTTGATTAAAAAACTTCCAGACTAGATAACCTATTTTTTAGGAGGCTCATCTGGATTTGGAATAGGATCATTAGGAGGCGGATCCGGCAATCTAACAGTTCTGTTTCGCATGATAAATTGTTTTAAATTCATTGCAAAATACATAACAATATTATAAAATGCAAACATAACCGATTAATTTCAAGCCTTCAGTCTTCTTTTATCCTATATTCCCCGAAACCTCCCATTAATCAAGCCTTCCAGCCATTATCATCAGCAAAAACGGCCAACAACTTAATTTAATTATTAAATTTGTCCTTCAGAATTCGTCGTATGCGGTGTTTTATACTCTGGCTTGCAGTTTCAGTAACAAAAATACTATCTTTCAACATGTTGACCACACCGGTCCAACATGAGATTCGTTACGTACAATTAGCTCAAAAAGCCTTTAATGCTCAACAATGGGATTCCTGCTTGTATTTCCATTATATTTTAGCTCATCAGTACCGCCTAAATAACAATAGTCATGGCATGGCAAACGAATGGGCATTTATCTCTATTACATATTTACTAAAAAACGATTATGAAAAGGCCGAAGCTTCCCGAAAACTGACCCTTTCGTATTTACTCCCTAACGAAACCAATAATTACACAAACCTTTACTTTGGTATATTTTATCAAAAAAAAGAAAATTGGAAGAAATCTCTACAATTTTTATCAAGCAATAAAAATTCAAAGCTAAACACAGGGCAATTATCAAATTTGCAAGAATTGGCAATCTGCAAAAATTATTACGAACTACGCCTCTACAATGAAGCAAAAATAGCTTTAACCCACCTTCTGAGCCCCACCTTCCAAAAAGACCCCTCGTGCTGGTACGGTATTGAATACGGAAATTATCTTCTAGGTTTAATATTTTGGGGAAAGCATGATTACCCTAAGGCAATTAAACATTTTGAATTATCTGCACATAATTTCGAATCTTCTAAATTATTGAATAATGAATGGATGAATTGTTACCAAAACATATTGTCCGCCTTTTGGTTTACAGGCCAAACCGACAAAAGCGACTATTACTTCCAACGACTCACTTATTTAATTGAAAAGTACAAACTGCTTAACAAATTTCAATTCGAATATTATACACAAAAAGGCCTTTTTTATCTGTCAAAACTAAATAAAACCGAAGCGCTCGACGCATATTCCAAAGCATTGGAAAGCCCGGGGCTAAAGGCCGACGTCAAGGCTGCCACAATTCATAAAATCATAGAACTTTGTTTCAGTTTGGGGCAATTTAGCAAGACCATAACCTGGGCAAAACAATTACCTTCCGAATATTTAGATGATTACACCAAAATAATAATTGCCCATTGTTATGTAAAATTGGGCGACATCCGGAATGGTCAAAACTGGATCAATACGCTCAACCCTTCTGCTTATCTTAACGATAGCAGGCTTATGGACAAATTACCCAAATTTTATTTTGACATTAAGGATTACAACAAAGCGGAATTTTTCTACAAACTGGCACTAAAACGAAACTTACAGACCTTCGGAGAGACTCATTATTCGACCTCAATAGCCTACAGTTCTCTTGGTTATTTTTACTGGATAGCCAAGTCCGACTACCTCCGTTCGCTCGACAATTACCATAAAGAGATCCAAACACTTACTCAAGGCATTAAATTGGCTGATTATTTTCAGCTTCCCGACATCAACCGCTCTACAAACGACGACTATCTGGCCAGGGCCTTAAACAACAAAGCCGAAGCCCTGTGTGAATTAGCTAAACAGAATCCTGAAAAAGCAGAAGCTATCCGGTATCAGAAAGCCGGACTTGCTAATTTTGAACTTTCGGTAGAAGTAGCCCACCGTTACAAAATGAGCCTTGCCCGCGACGAACAGCGACTTTTGTTTGCCGACCTCATCAAACACAGGTTTCCCAACATCATTAAAACATGCCTCGACCTTTATCAAAAAACAGGCGAAACCATTTATTTGGAAAAAGCTTTTGACTACACCGAAAAAAGCAAAGCTTCGCTTTTGCTCTCGGCAGTAAGAGGGGTTAATGCCTATAAATTGCATCAAATACCGGACGCGCTTAAACACACCGAAGAAAATATCGACAAGCAAACGGCAATGGTTTCGCGCCAGGTATCGGAAGAATACAAGCAACCGCATCCCAACCTCAACAAAATAGACCAGTTTAACAATCTGCTATACTTACTAAAACGACAACAGAATGATCTGGTACAAACTTTAAAAAAACGTTATCCGACTTATTACAATGCACGTTACAACACAAATATAGTCAGTGCCCGATCATTACAAAAAACGCTTGCACCTAACGAAGCTGTATTGCAATACAGTATAAGCAAAAATCTCATGGTGCTTTTTCTGATCACTAAAGATCGGTTTACCTATTTCTCCAACCCATTAGACGGGCACTTTTTTACCGATATCGAAGACTTCCACAAAAGAATTTCGGAATTTACATTCAATGATTTAAACGACTCTTCTGTACGGGCATTTGCCAAGTTATCAAACCGTTTGTATACGCATCTGGTAAAGCCTGCGGAGCCACTACTTGCTAACAAAAAATTAATCATTATTCCCGACGATGTATTAAATCAAATCCCCTTTGAGGCATTGGTCACAAAACTCCCTTCAACAACCCACAAAAGCAGGTATAAAGACATGGGGTATCTCTTAAAAGAACATCCGTTAAGTTATAGTTATTCAGGGACCTTACTTACCTTAAACCACGAATCGCAAAACTACCAAAGCTCAAAGCTTCTGGCTGTAGCTCCGGAATACTCCCAAATGAAGTTCAGCAACCTGCTTCAAAAAGATATAGAAGCGATGCGGGGTGATTCTACCGAAATTCAACCAATCCCCGGAACATTAGCCGAAGCAAAAAAAATCAGCAACATCTTTAATGGAAATACCCTTCTGAAAAAGAATGCCTCTAAAACTTCCTTCGAAAAGCTTGCGCGTAACTACGACATTCTTCACCTTGCGATGCACGGAATTATCAACAATGAATACCCGATGTTTTCGAAACTGGTATTCGCCACAAGTAAAGACACAACTGATGACGAATTCCTGAACACCTATGAAATTTACAACCTTAAACTGAACGCTCCCCTCATTGTATTAAGTGCGTGCAATACAGGCTCGGGAAAACTGCACACCGGCGAAGGCATCATGAGCCTTGCCCGGGGTTTTTTTACTGCAGGCGCCAAAAGTCTGGTAATGACTCTATGGTCGGTAGCCGACAAAACCAGTTCGAAATTGATGGGCGATTTTTACAACAACCTGGCACATAAAAGCTCCATAAGCGACGCGCTCTGCAAAGCAAAACTCGATTATATCAACGAAAGTGACGAGGTCACCGCACATCCTTATTTTTGGGCAGGTTATATTGCAATGGGTAACAGCTCTTCCACGTTTGAACCTCAAAAATCATACACCGACTATTTCCTTTGGAGCGGAGGAACTATTGCGTTTACCGGCATTCTGTTGGTTTGGAGAAGACGGAACAACAAAAAAAATTCAACAAAAAATCAGGTCCTATAAAACTTTTCTTTTTGTCGATGGTTTTGTAACTTTAAACAAACCAATAAATTTTCATCTATGAGCTTTGAATTGCCAACTTTACCGTACGCGTTAAATGCGCTTGAACCGAACATCAGCCAAAAAACACTTGAATTTCACTACGGGAAACACCATCAGGCTTATGTAAACAACCTGAACAACCTAGTTGTCGGCACTAAATTTGAAAATGCAACGCTCGACACAATCGTAATGGAAGCCGAAGGCGGAATCTTTAACAACGGCGCCCAAATCTGGAACCACACTTTCTATTTTACCAGTTTTTCGCCCAAAGGCGGAGGTGAGCCCGTTGGAGCACTGGCCGATGCAATTAAAAAAGATTTTGGATCATTTGCCGAATTTAAAGACAAATTTTCAAAAGCTGCAGCTACCTTATTTGGTTCAGGATGGGCCTGGTTGGTTAAAAAACAGGATGGAACACTCGACATCGTTCAGGAATCGAACGCCGGAAACCCCTTACGCAAAGGATTAAAACCAATCCTTACCTGCGATGTATGGGAACATGCCTATTACCTCGACTATCAAAACCGCCGACCTGATTACATCGAATCCTTCTGGAAAGTAGTGGATTGGACAGAAGTAGGAAAACGATTTTAGATCTCAAGAGTCATAAAACAAAAACCCGGACAAGCTTTATTCCTGTCCGGGTTTTTGTTTTTTATCTCAGCAGACATTACTGTGTGAATATTTTATACCGCGTCGGCCAATTGCCGTCCCTGTTGAATACGGTCGGCCATGCCAATTCCGTTTCTCAGGTTACCGGCAATAATCAACCCTGGATACTTTTCCTGGGCTTTTTCAACCGCATCGAAACGTTCAGCACAGTCTGCTCCATATTGCGGAATTGCATGCTTATACCGCGAAATATGAAATATATCGGGATTAAATTCTTTTAGTCCCATGAGCGATTTAATTTCCTTATCTACAATCCGACGAATTTCCTCATCAGGCATATCGTAAATATCCGGGCGGCGTACACCTCCCATAAATACCGACAGCATTGCTCCGCCTTCCGGAGCTCGGTCAGGAAAAAATGCCGACGGAAAAAGAACGCCTAAAACCTGACGATTCTCCTTGTGAGGGATCAACCCTCCAAAACCGTCAAGCTTCATTCCATCCCATTGTTTAAAGCCAAGCGACACCTGTACAACCTTGGCATATTGAAGATTGACTATAGGTTTATAAAATTCCTCGGGAAGGAAATTCATCATTGTCTTTAGCCGGTGTGCCCCAACAGTCGAAATAACCTTTTTCGCCTTAACAATCATTTCATTTTTATCGGCATCCACACCTACCACCACAAAGCCACCGTGTACAGGCTGTACCGAAAGGTCACTTATTCCTAAAAGAAATTTCGACTCGCCGGCAGATTGATACAAGGCCTTGGTAAGATTAGACAAGCCGCCCTTAACCGAAAATATTTCGCGCGTAGCCCTCGATACGATTCCCAATTTCTTCTTTTCGCGAGCCTGTTTTACCGATCCGCCAATAAAACTTCCATATTTTTGTTCGAGATTATAAAGTTTGGGCAAAGCGTATTTAGGAACAATATACGTTGGGTCGCCGGCATAAACACCAAGTATAAACGGATCGACGGCATAGTCGAGAAAGCTCTTCCCCATACGGCGGCGGACTAATTCGGCAAGCGTTTCGTTCGGATTGGTGCCAGGTTTCCGAAAAGGTTCGCCCAGTAACCGTAGTTTATCGGCAAACGTAAACAAAGGTGTAACTATCCCACCTAAAACTCCCGAGGGTAAAGCCTCCCAGCGCCCATCCTTTAGAATATAACGTTTATTTACCGATTTCCCGGCAATTTCGAGCTGGCAGGCCTCGCCCAGATCGTCAAATAACTCAACCGCCAGGTCGTTCCCCAAAACGCCGGTATTAGGGCCTTTTTCGAAGATAAAACCATCCTGTTCTATAGTTTGGATTACACCACCAGCCACTGGTTTTACTTCTGCAACCATAAAATTCTTCCCTGCTTTGTTCAGGTAAAAAGCTGTAGTTAACCCGGTAAGTCCTGCTCCAATAACAAGAATATCGGTTTCGATTTGAATACTCATTGCAAATATTTTAAACAGTTTTTGAATACATTGTTTCTTTTCCGGTGAAAAGAGGATCGAAAAGCATGGCTACATTGCGCATGAACATGCGTCCTTCGGGAAGTACCGTTAGCTCTCGCCCGTCAAATATTATAAGACCATCGTCGACCAGAGGCTGAAGCGATTGCGGGTTAAAATTTAACATTTCCACTATTTCGTTCTCCGGCAGAGCAAAGTTGTTGGCCACATTTTCAAGGTTCACGTAGCCGTTGCACATAATATCCTGAATTACGGCGCGACAAACCAAATCGCGCGCCGATAAGCGATAACCTTTTTCAATGGCAAAACCATCCTTCAATGCGGCTTCGACATAGGCTTCAGTATTTTTGACATTTTGGCTGTACGCATCCCAAAGCTGACTTATGCCGGTTGACCCGAAAGCATAAACCTGCCCGGTATTTTCGGCGGTGCAATAACCCATAAAATTTCGTTGAAGGGTACGGTTCTTTAAGGCGACAGTCATACTGTCCGATGGTTTGGCAAAGTGATCGAGGCCGATAGCCTCATAACCATTATCGACCAAAATATTGTACGATTTTTCGAACATCGCGAGCTTTGCCTCCGGACCCGGAATCTCATATTGTTCCAGCACTTTCTGCGCACTCTTTACCCAGGGAACGTGAGCGTACGAAAAGGTAACGATACGATCGGGCGAAATCTGTGCTGCCTGGCGGATTGTTGAGTCAAAGCTTTCGGGCGTTTGTGCGGGAAGCCCGTAAATAAAATCGAGGTTTACTCCAATATTCTTCGTCCGTAAATAATTCACCACATCAGCTACGGGAAGTTGCGATGGTTTTCGGTTTACCAGATTTAAAACTTCGGGATTAAAATCCTGTATTCCGAGGCTCAGCCGGTTAAAGCCCAGTTCCGCAAGTTTATCAATCTGGCTGTAGGTTAAATAAGCCGGATTGCACTCCATGGCTATTTCGCACGAAGGAGCCAACGAGAACTTCGATGTAATCAAAGCCATAATCTCCGCCACAAAATCCATCGAAATGGAATTGGGCGTTCCCCCACCCCAGTGAATCTGCGTTACCGGACGGTCTTTATCGATGAACTGCGTAACGGTTTCAAATTCATTCTTCATGGCTTCAACATACCGTGCAATAAATGATTTCCCCTTCATCACATCGGTGTTGCATCCGCAAAAATGACACAACTGCGGGCAAAATGGCACATGAAAATAAAACGAAAGATTACGCGGGTGTTGCGAGTTTGAGGCAATTACATGCTGTCGAAAATCGTTGCTGGTAAATCCGTTGTTAAAAAAAGTGGCCGGCGGATAACTGGTATAGCGAGGCCCCGGCTTATCGTATTTCTTAATCAGTTCATAATTAACGTGCATGTTACTCATCTTCAATATTGTCTTTTCGGGTTACGCGGAAACCATCCTTTTTTCACCCGTTCTTCCTGTTCTATGATTTCGCCAATTCCCCATAAAAAGGTAAAGCCGTTGATCCCCAAAATGGCCGAAACAATTGTTTTTCCCAAAAACAGTGATGCTCCGATAGAACCGAGACCTATCAGTAAAAATACAATCCAAAATTTCTTCGAAAAATAATACTCGGCCTTTATGCAGATATACCGCGAAACGGCAATGATAACAAACGATGCAGCCCCGGCAATTACGCCGTTATAATTAAGCGAAACCAGTAATGAAGACGGAACCAGCAACAACGACGCAGCGTACGTACGTCGGGGATTTCGTTTTGATCGGCCACGCATCACACGTTCGTGCTGTTTAAACAGCTCGTGGGTACTCCAAAATGCACCGAAACCGGCAACTCCGACAATTACAGAACCCACGTTGCTGAACATAAACAACGACGTTAAACAAAGCGCAAGCCCGGCAACAAGAAATACCCACCAAATGCGCTTTCCCCAATAATATTCGGCTTTGGCAACAATGGGATGATACAGCCCGATAATGAGGAAAGCTGATAAACCTAAAACAAGTCCGTAATAATTTAAAACAGGCATGGCTCGATGGCTTTTCAAATTTTCTAAAACAACGGCAAAGGTAACCTTGTTTTGCAAAACGATGGAATTATATCGTAGTTTTCATACTTTTGACAGCGTTTAATACGAACGCCTCCCCAAAAGGAAAACTTTTGAAGGAACAACCTAATTTTGAAGTTCCGAACTTTGAAACATATAGCTATAAACGACATCTTAATATGAAAAAATTTCACGAAGGGGTTACAACGTTTGCCGACTGGTTTGCTTATGCGTTATCGATTGGTGCCAGCATTTTCTTTGCTACATTTATCATTGGCGAAGGACTTCCCAGTCTGACTGACACTACCATGCTTATCTTTAGCGTCATACTCCTTGCTGTAATGGCTGGAAGTGTACTGGCTATTTTTAAACGCATTCCCGGAAGCATTATTATGCTTGCAGGCGGCATTAGCCTGTTTATCTATTTTATGGTTGGCGGACATTCTCAACTCAACATGTCCATTGCTTACGGCATGCCTTATATTATTTCCGGAACACTTTTATTGGCAATAAGAAAGTAAAGGATTTATTGAACCCTGCACAGCAATGGCTATTAACTATTCCGCGATGTGTAGCACCTTTTCATCCTGTCGGTTGACAATCATTTATTGTTAGCCCGCCAAACTGTTTTAGCTTTTAATTCCCCCGAAAGACCATATAATTATCCATTTTTGCCGGATAATTTAAATTATTTGAAATAACAGAATGGCAAATTGAAATAATTAACCGCCTCCTGCGGAAAACTTTTCGACAAATTGAGATAATTTACCGGTCGAGCATCAAACTTAACCCAAACTTTAAGCCTACAGAGCGTCCCAGCTCCACTTCTTCGGGCAGATATCCGAACGTTTTTAGGTTAATGCCGGCATCGACCGAAAATCCGCGAAAACCGTTTGCCGGTTTGGTATAAAAGAAGTAACGACAGGTTACATCGGCCGCACCTCCTGCACGTGCAGCATGTTCTCCGAAATCAAGATTTACCGGTTGATTCCAACCATGAAGCGCTGCGGCAAAAGCCAAACGGGGCGAAACAAAATAATCATCGAGTGCGATGCCTCCGCCCATAAACCATTTATCACGATTCTCGAACTCGCGTAAGTAAAGATGTAGGTTCCATTTCTTGCGGACCGAAAGCCATAAATTCTCGTCGGTAAAATCACCAAAAGGGCACATCGCATGACCCATGCCTGCGTTTATGCTTAACCCGTCGGTTAATGCAATGTTGCTCCTCCCGATAAGGTTAAGGTTGACCAGATTAAAAAACGAACGAAACCCCATTTTTCGGACAAAATGAACTTCCTCATCCGTCAGATCGCGGTAACGCGTATAGCGATGAAACGCCATGTGCGGACGAAACAGGTGGCGGGCAGCTCCATAAATATCATTCCCGACCACATCGCGCTCCATTTCGTTGGGTTCTTCGTCGCCATCGATGTCATATTTCAAAAAGACGAGCATGTAATATTGCATCAAAAAAGCCTTTCGCATCCAGTATTCCACGCACAGGTTACGGAACGGTTCCTTTCCCCAAGCCAAAAGGCTTTCCTCGCGACGGGTAAGCATATAATCAGACTCGGAGCCTGCAATGTATAAACGGATATAATCGGGCAAAGCATTATCGCGAAGTTGCTGCAGAGTGGCATCGGTAACGCCATCGACATAACCGCCACGATTGGATAAAATGAACGGCTGCGAAACCGAACCGATATTTTTAGCTGTAAGTACCGAGCGGTGTGCTTCCTCGTGCGTGGCCGGGCCAAACGCCAGCAGAAAAGCTGCGGCCTGCGAAATGTAATTAAACGTCGGGCTGAATGATTTATTCATTGCGTGGGACGCAAGTCTAAAGGCGCTCAAATAATCCTCATCAATTTGCCGGATGGTAAACAATTTTGCCGGAGAATCGCGCACAATAAACGGATACACCGATGTACTGTCGGTTTGCCCGCAAACAGGAACCAATGAGGCAATAAGCCACCAAACGGCGATTCCATATTTTATCAATTTACTTTCCACTCGTTTAAACTTAGGTTTCTCGCAACTTACTGTTTCCAATTCTCCCGTCCAAAACGCTCGGTAAGCATGGAGAGAATGTTATTTGCCGACGATTCGATGGGTTTGTTGGTAATATCGACCACGGTAAAGCCTCCGCGATCAAATATCGAGTGGGCAAAATCGAGTTCTTCGCGTACCTTGCGACGATCGATATAATCCGAGTCGTCAGGCATATTTAGAGTCCGCACCCGGTTTCCGCGTTGGGCAATCAGGTAAGTAATCGAGATAGTGAGGCCGAAAACCCTGTTCTTATCTACTTTAAACAATTCTTCGGGAGGAGGAATCCCGGGAACCAACGGCACATTGGCAACTTTCCACCCGAACATGGCCAGGTAGATGCTTAGCGGCGTTTTTCCGGTACGCGACACTCCGGTTAAAATAATGTCGGCATTGGCAATCCGGTCGGCATTATTCCCGTCATCATGCTTCATTGTAAATTCGATGGCCTCTATACGTTGGTAATATTCGATATTATTTAAACGATAAAGCCCAGGTTTACTAATTGGCTTTGTTTGCAACAAATCCGAAAGATAATCGGAAAGACCTCCTACCAGATCGAAATGCTTCACATCGCGCGAATCGCAGGCGCATATTAAAGCCCTGCGCATTTTGGGATCGACCATGGTATGAACAATAACTCCGCGAGTTCGCAAGGCCAGCTCCACAACCTCCCAGATTCTCTCCATCGTAAGCACATCGGGGATGATCTTAACAGGAACGGCACTCTCGGGAAACTGTATCAGGATAGACTGTACCACGGCATCACCTGCCAAACCCTTTCCTCCCGACACCACCAGAATGGGAGGATAAGGTGGATCTGTTTTTTGTTCATTGGGTTCCATAGGTCATATTTTAAAAGTGTAGATATAATCGTCCATTACATAGCCGTTGCCAATATCAAAAACTTTCGAATCGGTACGGACAAAACCAGCCCTTTCGTAAGCCTTGATAGCCGTAGCATTATGTTTGTTTACGGTAAGATAAACCTTTTCGCTGCCATTACTTCGGGCGCAATCCACCACATGCATAAGAGAACGGTTGCCAACACCCTTACCCTGTAGCGCAGGTTTAAGATACAACTTATTAAGTTTTGTTTCGTCCCCGGACTTGGCAAACGAAACAAAACCAACAGCTTCGTTATTAAGTTCCACCAACTCCCAAATCACGCCACTGCCCATTTCCCGGTCAATTACAGCTTGGGAATACATCATCTCAAGCATGTATTCGATTTGAGCCGGCGTCAATATCGTTTTATAACACAACTCCCATGTTTCGCGGGCCAATTCCTGTATTTTAGGAATATCCGTTTCCTCCGCTTTTCGAAAGGTTACCATAATGCTATTTCTTTTGAGGTTTCCCCAAGGTCATATTTCTAAATTCCGAAGGGCTAATGCCATTTTTCGTTCGGAACAGGTTAGAAAAATGATAGATGGAATTGAAATTTAAGTTAAAAGCAATCTCTTTGACTGAAAGCGAAGGGTCCATAAGCATCTCCTTTGCTTTTTGTATTTTCAGCTGAATCATGTATTGTACCGGGGCCAAACCTGTATATTGTTTAAACACCCTGCGAAACCACGAATACCCGATATTAAGCGAAGCAGCAACCTGCTCGGGCGACAAATCGGAGTGTAGGTTTTCGCGCATAATTAAACGAGCTCTATTCACAAGGTTTTCGATACTTTTATTGCCAAATTCCCGGTTACGACGAATGGAATACACCTGCCCGAGGATATACGTTGCAGCTCCCGAAATAAGCTGTTGATAGCCGATGCGCTCGCGTTTAGCCTGTTCTGCAATCCGTTCAAATACCTCAACTACACTTTCTTTAATTCCGATATTAAAGATGGGATCATCCACGGTAAAAAAGCCATTCAACACCAATTGCTCAATATAGGAACCGCTAAACCCAATCCAGTATTCGCTCCAACCCGAATTTTTATTGGGCCGGTAGCTATGCCATTCGCCCGGGAATAACATAAACACTGTTCCTGCGCTAATGTTGGCTAGCCGTACATGCTCCGAGCGAAACTTACCTTCGCCATGGGTTACATAAACCAACTGATATTCGTGTAAAACCCGTCCCTTATCGGGATTAAAATAGTACCCGGAAGGATGAATTTCCGGAGGATAAACCGTTTGGGGATCGATATGCTGAAACCCAACCGTGGTAATTGTAAGTCCCCAGCGGGCATCAACCTCGTTTACCGTAAGATATTTAATATCGATTGGTTCTTTCTTCACTTTGTACTATTTTTATTACAATATTAGCAGGAAAGAACCAACTTGTATCAAAAACTATAAATAAAAAATCATTTAATGTATTTGCTCCATTTTAATTCGTCTTAGTTTTGCTGCAATTCAAGTCTTTAATAAAGACATATCAAAAAAACCAGTTTGTATCAAAAACTAAATTAAGCACTAAATTTCATTCTAACATTCTACCTCACACAATGAATAAACACTCGTTTCTCGCATTCGATTTAGGCGCAACCAGCGGGCGCTCTATTGCAGCCCACCTTACCGGCGATAAATTAGAAATGAAAGAACTCACCAGGTTTCCCAACACAATGATTAATGTTCGCGGACATCTACACTGGGACATTTTTAGTTTGTTTGAACATTTAAAAGAAGGCTTACGCGCTTTTCGTCAGGCAGAAGGATGTGACCCGGAATCGATAGGCATTGACACCTGGGGCGTTGACTTCGGTCTTTTAGCTTCCGACGGCTCCATCCTTGGCATTCCTTATGCTTACCGCGACTCGCGCACCGATGGCATGATGGACGAATTTTTTAAATTAATTCCACGCGATAAAGTTTACGAACTTACCGGAATCCAGTTTATGCAGCTCAACAGCTTATATCAGTTGTTTGCCATGAAAAAAGCGAATTCTTCGCTATTAAATGCTGCTACCGACCTGCTTTTCATCCCCGACCTGCTCAACTACCTGTTCACCGGAGTTAAAAAATCAGAATTTACATTCGCTACCACCTCACAGTTGTTCAATCCGAAAACCCGTACCTGGGAAAAATCGTTGTTCGACGCTATGGGTGTTGACATGAAAATAATGCAGGAGATCGTACTCCCCGGAACTATCATCGGCAAAGTATCTGCCGATGTTGCTCAGGAAACTGGTGCAGGCGAAATCCCTGTAGTTTCCGTTGCTTTGCACGATACCGGTTCGGCTATTGCTGCTGTACCTGCCGAAGGTGCCAACTGGGCATACCTAAGCTCCGGAACATGGTCGCTCATGGGTATCGAAACCCGCGAAGCCCTTATCAATGCCCGCACCTCAGAGCTTAACTTCACCAATGAGGGCGGTGTTGAAGGCACTTACCGTTTCCTGAAAAATATTACTGGCATGTGGCTGCTCGAACAATGCCGCAAGGTATGGTCGCAAGCCAAAAAAGACTTCTCGTACCCGCAGTTGGTTGAGATGGCTCAGGCAGCGAAACCGTTTCAATGCCTTGTTGATCCGGATGCGCCCGACTTTATGGCTCCTGCTGACATGACCGAAGCTATCCGCCAGTATTGCGTTAAAACCGGACAGCATGTTCCTGCCAGCGAAGGAGAATTCGTACGTTGTATTTTCGATAGTCTTGCCCTGAAATACCTCAGCGTTCTCGACATGCTCCGCGAAGTATCGCCCAATCCCATCGAAAAGCTTCATGTTATTGGCGGCGGTTCAAAAAATGCATTCCTCAACCAGCTCACAGCTAATGCCATCGGATTGCCGGTTCTTGCCGGCCCTTCGGAAGCAACCGCATTGGGCAACGTTATGGTTCAGGCGATGGCACTTGGCGTTGTAAAATCACTGGCCGAAATCCGCCAGGTAATCAGTAAATCGGTACAGCCCGACGTTTTCAACCCGCAGGATACCACTGCATGGGAAGCCGCATATCAGCAATATCAAAAAGTAACTAAATAACAGCAAATTAATACAAGCAGTATTTAAACCTATTATTCTAATACTATGAGCAAAGACCAAAACATTCAGAAAGCTTTTGATTTAGCCGTTGAACGCTATGCCGCTGTAGGCGTTGACGTAAACAAAGCGTTAGCAGATATGCAAAAGATTTCGCTATCGTTACATTGCTGGCAAGCAGATGATGTTACCGGTTTCGAAAATCCGGACGGACAACTTTCGGGTGGCATTCAGGCAACTGGCAACTATCCGGGAAAAGCTCGTAACATGGAAGAGCTTCGTGCCGATATCTTAAAAGCAAAATCGTTCATTCCCGGCGATCACCGCTTAAACCTTCACGAAATTTATGGTGACTTTGGCGGCAAATTCGTAGATCGCGATAAAGTTGAGCCAAAACATTTCGCAAGCTGGATGGCCTGGGCTAAAGAAAACAACTTCAAGCTCGACTTCAATTCAACTTCGTTCTCGCACCCAAAATCGGGCAGTCTTTCGCTTTCAAACCCTGACAAATCGATCCGCGATTTCTGGATTGAGCACACCAAACGTTGCCGTACTATTTCGGAAGAAATGGGTAAAGCTCAGAACGATCCTTGTATCATGAACCTCTGGATTCACGATGGATCGAAAGACATCACCGTAAATCGCTTAAAATACCGCGAATTATTAAAAGATTCGTTAGATCAGATTTTCGCTCAGAAATACGATAACATGAAAGATTGTATTGAGTCGAAATTATTTGGTATCGGAGCAGAAAGCTACACCGTAGGTTCGCACGACTTCTATCTTGGTTACGGAGCTCAAAACGGCAAAATGGTAACATTAGATACCGGTCACTTCCACCTTACCGAAAGTATTGCCGATAAAATTTCGTCGTTATTACTTTTCACACCTGAAATCATGTTACACGTGAGCCGTCCTATCCGTTGGGACTCTGACCACGTTACCATCATGAACGACGACACGTTGGATCTTGCCAAAGAAATCGTTCGTAGCAACGCTCTCGATCGCGTTCATATTGGCCTCGACTATTTCGACGCTTCGATCAATCGTATCGGTGCTTACGTTATAGGTAGCCGTGCAACTCAGAAATGTTTCTTACAAGCATTGCTTGAACCAATCGCAACACTTCGTCAGTACGAAGCAAACGATCAATTATTTGAGCGTCTGGCTTTATTGGAAGAAGCTAAATCGTTGCCTTGGGGTGCTGTTTGGGATTATTTCTGCGCTAAAAACAACGTTCCGGTTGGTGAAAACTACATCACCGAAATCCAGAAATACGAAAAAGAAGTTACTTCTAAACGATAATAAACGTACTACACTAGATATACTACGCTACAAAAAACGGTCCCTGTAGGCTGAAAAGTCAACAGGGACCTGCTATTACTTCTACATTACTTTCTATTATTAAGAGATACTACTATGGGCTTAGTAACCATTGACATTTTTTATAAATAATAAAAGTATGAATACAATTTTTGACAACAAACAGTTACAGGAGAAGATCCACGACGTAGCAGAACTTGCAGATTATCTGTGGCAAAAAGGATGGGCAGAACGCAATGCCGGTAATATCTCGATAAACCTCTGTGACATTCTTAAAGATGTTACAGTTACCGACTTAGAAAAATATCCTGAGTTTAAACTAAAAAAAGCGCTGCCAGGATTAAAAGGCGGATTCTTTTTTGTGACAGGAACTGGTAAACGTATGCGCGACCTTGCCCGCAATCCTTTATTAAACGCTTGTGTTATCAGGATTAGCGACAAAGGCGATTCGTACCGCATCATTTCGCAAAACGATATAAATTTCTACGAACTTCGTCCTACTTCGGAACTTCCAACCCACCTTGGAATTCACGAACAGATGGTAAAAAATGGTTCAAAAAACAGGGTAATTGTTCACACTCACCCTAACGAACTGATCGCATTGTCGCACTCGCCAATGTACAAAAGCGAAGATGTATTAAACCGCATCCTCTGGGGCATGCATCCCGAATCGGTAATTGTAGTTCCAAGAGGCGTAGGTATGGTTCCTTACGAAATTCCGGGAACTACCGACATTGCCGAACTGACCATTAAAGCACTTGCAGACCACGACGTGCTTATCTGGGAAAAACATGGCTGTTTGGCCGTTGGCGAAGAATTATTCGACACCTTCGACCTTATCGACACCTTATCGAAATCGGCACAGATTTTCATCTATGCTAAAAGCGCAGGATTTGAGCCCGAAGGCCTCACCGAAAATCAACTGCTTGACCTGAAGAAAGCTTTCCATGTAGGTGGATATTAATATAAGCTCTATTTAACAAGAAAAGCGCTGCCTGGCAAACTCTCCGGCAGCGCTTTTGCTTTTATTTCACTCTAAGCGGGTATTATTTTCGTTTGGGTTTAGGCAATACGTTATGGCTATATGCCCAATCACTCCACATATGTTCCAGTTCTTTTACCTTATCGGGATATTTCGTCGCCATATCGTTTAATTCTGAAGCATCCTCAATAATATTATACAAATGCCATGTAGTATCCCGTGAGGTAGAAACTAGCTTCCATTCTTTAACCCGGGCGTACCGGGCGCCATAATGCTCATTAAATAACGCTTCATGTTCAGCACCGTTCTTTCCTTTAAGAGCCGAAACTAAACTGACACCTTGCAACGGAGTTATTGCATTTCCATCATACTCCGACGGGTAATTCGTTTGGGCAAGTTCCTCTACGGTAGCCATAAAATCCATAACATGCCCTACTCTATTTACAATTGAACCTTTCTTTACTTCAATACCTTTAGGCCAGAATGCAATTAACGGGGTATGAATGCCGCCTTCGTACGACTCCGCCTTGGCATAACGGAAAGGAGTATTGCAGACATTAGCCCAACGTTCGCCGATGCTATAAAATGTATTCTCAGTTCCAGGCATTACCTTCTTATTAGTTTCGTAGTGAATAGGCTGCCCATCGCGGGTTTGCCCAGGACGATCGAAACCTGCTCCATACCTCGCACAATCTTCGGGACTTGCACCATTGTCGCTTAAAACGAATATCAGGGTATTATCTAACTCTCCCGATTCTTTTAATGCTTTTATGACCCTTCCGATTCCCTCATCCATGCGGTCGATCATGGCTGCGTGAACGGCCATTGCCCGTGCATCCCAATCTTTGTCGGGGTTATTATCCCACGTAAATTCTTTATCTATGCGGGGAGAAAGATGGCATTTGGCTGAATCGACAATCCCCAGCGAAACCATTTTTTTATATCTGGCATTACGAATGGCATCCCAACCTCCCGTATAAGTGTCTTTATATTTTTCGATATTTTCAGCAGGCGCCATTAACGGCCAATGCGGAGCGTTGTGCGCCACATACAAAAAGAAAGGTTGGTCGTCTTTGCTAAACTTTTTGATATAGCTAACGGCAGTATCATTAATAGCATCGGCCTGATAATATCCTTTTGGAACAGATTTGACGGGCGTTGTTCCGGATACAAGGCTAAACGGATCGAAATGATCTACGACGCCCCATAATGTGCCAAAAAAATCCTCAAACCCTCTATTGGTCGGATATTGTTCAACAGGCGAAAAAAAAGGATGCTCTTCCTGATGGTTTAACCAATTTAACTGGGCTTTAGGTGTAGGCTGCTCAACGGTATTAGACACATGCCATTTACCAGACATGGCGGTATGATAACCGGCAGATTTTAGCACTTCGGCAAGAGTAACGGTATTTTTAGTAATGTAGCCCCTGTAACCAGGTTCATGCCTATCCTCTGTCATCTCGCCAATTCCTGCCTGCTGATTATACAACCCTGTCAATAATGCTGCACGCGACGGACAAGAACGGGAGGTATTATAAAAATTTGAAAAACGAAGCCCGTTTGATGCCAGATAATTGATGTTGGGCGTATGAATTTCGCCTCCGTAACATCCCAAATCGGAAAAGCCCATATCATCCGCCAAAATGATTATAATATTCGGCCGTTTATCCTTTTTCTTATTAACAGACTTGGCAGTGACCATTCCCGAGAAAAGCAATATTGTTGAGGCGGTAATAATTATCTTTCTCATTAATCTGTATAGCTTATTTAAAATTTTATAACAAAACCCTTTCCATTGATTTTTGCAAGAAACAAAAAACAAGGAAAGGGCCTAACTCTAACTATGAACTAATCTAATCCTGTCATCTACACTATTAAACTGTGTTATTACTTCAACTCGTTTTATTTTAATCCTAGATATTCTATCATCGGTTGAGTCGTTTCGAGTTTTAGAGATGGTATTGAACGCAACACATCTGACAACGAAGTTTTCATTTTATTCAATTTTTGCATTTGAATAAATACTTCTTCAGGATGATATTCGATTAAATTGCTAACATTACTTGTTTCATAAACCGCATTGGGTAGTGTACCACCCCAATCAACGGCAGCTACAGAATATTTAAGCTTTTCGGTTATCCATGCTACACGTTTGAGGAAACCCTTATTACCATCAAGAACTTTCAGCTGATTTGAAAAGGATTGATTAAACACAATTAACACTTCTATTTTCTCAGATACCGGCATTTCAGGCAGAGATATAGTTGTAGTCAATTCTGTATTCATATACCTCGCACCGCAGGGTTCCCCGTTGATGCTTACCGATACAGGCAATATGGTATTCAGAAGTCTCAATTCTAACGTTTGGTTTTTCGACATCCCCTCATAGTTTCCAATGCTTGGCCCGATAGTTATTTTCATGGTGGTGTCGCTGGTATTTTCGCGGGTGACAATACGTTTTGAAAATTTACCGTTTTTATAATCATTGGTAGTTCCGTCATCTTCATAGAGTTCTGTCCTCGCAACAGACGTTCCGGGCACAAAAGAAATTACCTGAACCGAAGGTCTTTCCTGAAGATTTTTCACATCGGGATTCATGGGAATAATAGCTCCCGCTTTACAAAAAAATGGGATTTCGTCCTGTGCATAGGAACGCTCCAATACCTGGTTTCCTTTTAATAGTGACCCGGAATGAAATTCGAACCAATCTCCTTCGGGCAGCCATACTTTTTTTGAAGCCAACCAATTCGTTTTTGATAAAGGAGACGTTATTGGCGCTGCCAGAATGTCGTTCCCAAACATGTATTGTCCTTTAAAGGAATAAGCATTTTCCGCTTCCGGATAGTCGTAATACATTGGATAGCAAACAGAGATACCGGATTCGTAGCATTGGTGCGCACTTTTATAAATATAAGGAGCAAGGGTGTATCTTAATTTTATAGCATCGCGCATGTCGGCAAATTGTTGAGGAAACATCCATGGACGACGCTCAATAATGGATGATTTTGACGCATGAGTTCGTAAAACAGGACTGAACACACCGAATTGTAGCCAACGAAGGTATAATTCCCCATCGGTAGGTTGGCTAGTCATATGTCCACCAATATCGTGACTCCAATAACCATACCCTACATTTGATGCAGTAGTTGTAAAATAAGGCTGAAAATCCAACGATTCCCAGCTTGTATAAGTATCTCCAGAAAAGCCTACCTGGTAACGGTGATTTCCCATGCCACCCCATCGATGGAAAAGTAAAGGTCGTTTCCCCTGTTTTTCCATATTGGTAAAGAACGTGTAATTAAGCCACCACGTGTTGCTAAGGTTTTTGATGTTTTTATCCTGAAGATATTGTTGCCAGTCGAGCCACCAAAAGGCAATACCCTGGTCTTCCATCGGTTTTAACATTACATCAAAATAGGTTTTTGCCCATTTTTTATCCGACATATTAAAGGGGATATATTCATGTTTGGTGGTATCGAAACCATAAGCTTTAGCAAATTCTCCGTATCGCTCTTCCATAGTTGGAATGCCGGATGCCGGATGGAGGTTTAACGCTGTTTTCAGGTGTTGCTGGTTTGTCCACTCCAGAAATTTCTGAGGTTCCGGAAACAGGTCTTTATTCCAGGTGTATCCAGTCCAGCCCTTCCATTGTCCCATGGGGTCTTGTACATATTTCGTACTGGTAAACCCATAGGTTTCGTGCCAGTCCATATCGATAACCATAACATCCATCGGAATGTCAAAGCGTTTCATATTGCCTGCCAATTCCCGAAGTTCATTGTCGTTATATATCCAATACCTCGACCACCAATACCCAAAGGCATACATGGGTGGAACAGGAATTTTACCGGCAACTTTGGTATAATCGCCAAGTGCTTTTTTATAATTATTACCGTAAGCAAATAAATACCAGTCTAAGCAAGTGGTATCTGTTCGTTGGGTAACCCAGTTCCAATCCGTAGAACCGTCAAAAAGATTGGTTTTACTATCATCTACAAAAGCCCAACCACTTCGGGAGACTATGCCCTGTTCGAGCTTTTTCTCATAATCCCACCCTTTGGCACCATCAAGAGTTCGCAAAGTTCCTTTCAAATTAAGGGAATCTTTTGTGCCTGGTGTCCAAATTGTTTTTTTACTATTTCCCCCTGCAATCTCTACTGAAAGATTTTCGGCTGTAAATGGTTTACCATCAATCTTATATTTTAAAACTATTTTCTCAGTTTTAACAGTGATGGTTTTTCCACTTATTTTTTTTAAAAATTTCGGAACAGGCAGTTTCCGGTTGATGAATACCAGCGATGCTTTATCTTCAAATTTACCAGAAGGGGAATATTCCATCCGGATGAGCTCAGGGGTTAGTACTGTAAAACGGACATTACCCTCAGTGATTATGGCTTCCGGAGATGCTACCGGATTATCCTGTATTGCAGTATGTTTTATATTCTGCACCCCTACAGAGGTACTATTTACAGCTTGGGCTAAAACACCTGCATTGCCAGATATAATAAATAAAACCAGAAATAAATTAATTAAAATAATTTGTGTTTGCTTTTTCATATCTAAGACTTATTTAAAGCACCTATTATTTTGTCCCATTGAGTTTATAGTCCAACAACTTCATGAAATAACCGCCAACTACCGAACGAGCCCGGAATCCCACTGATTTTCCGTCGGTTGTTTCGTGCCAGTCGGATAGAGGCATACGGGTACTGATTTCGTTGGCATATTTCCACATTGGGCTTACCAGTTTTTCAAAAGAGCTGCGATCGTTGGCCAATGTTGCAGTCCATAGAATCCAGTCGGATTTGGTATAGCTTCGACGGCTATCGAGAGGAAGCCCGAACGAGTTTTGTTTAGTAAGATAATACGCAATTTCCTTAGCGGCAACATCTTTAGGAAAGATATTTAAATTGAGAACTTTATCCCAAATGAGGTTATATTTCTGGCTCCAGGAATTGGCGTTATCAAAATTGAGGCGGTAGTGATCTCCATCGTTAGCCATTTCGCACCATTTGGCGGCCATCTTCCGGGCGGCTTCGGTGTAAGTATTGGCAACATCGGACAGTCCAAGCATTTGGGCAAGCTTTCCGTAAGCAGCAATACCCATGATAGCTTTCGCGGAAAGGTTGGTGTTGTGAGCGGAGTGTCCAGCAAAATCGTCGGTACAAAGCTGATTTTCCGGATCGAGTCCCTTTTCAAGCAGATAATCGGCCCAGGTAGAGAGTACATTCCAGTGTTTTTCGGCATAACGGGCGTTGCCTTCTTTAATGGCAATAGCTGCAGTGAGTGTAAGCATATTTCCGGCTTCTTCAACGGGCATATCTTCGCCATAAAGCTGACCGTTTGCCAACGGATAAGTGCCTAAATCGTGAGCAGGAAACGGTTTCGAGAACTTCCCGCTTTCGCTGAAATAAAATATACCGTTAAGCATTCCCTTCATCAACTCCGGATTGTACAGAATAAACAACGGAGCCGAAGGATAGGTTACATCTACAGTGTTGATACAGCCGTTACTGAAGTTTTCTTTGGAGAAGAAGAGCAAATCGCCATTAGGAGCAATCACTAATTTATGAGCTGCAATAGCCTGACGATAAGCCAACGCGCACAAATCTGCATATTCCTTTCCACCGGCACGTTCAGCATCGGCCATCAATTGTTTATCAAAAGCCTGGCATTCGGTAACCAGCGTAGAATATTCGTTTTGTGCATTCTTAAAAGCTTGTTGAATATCTATTTTCCCCACCTGTTTCCAATAAGGCAAAAGGTTATTTCCAAAATACTGAATCGATTGAATATCGTCATAACCAATCATAAAATAATCGGACACTACGGTTGCGCCAACTTTCCCGAGTTTTTGACTATATGCCAGCACCGGCATTTTTTCAGCCATCTTTTCGGGCAATTTACTATCAACGTTATTGGAAACTGCGCCCATGCCAGCAAACATTTTTTTTACGGCATGCGATTCTCCTACTGAGGTAGAAACCGACTTATCGCTCTTTCCGGTAAGATAAAAATACCCCCAGTCAATACGAACATCATCGCCTTTCTTTCCTAACACCTTTTGCTCTTTGGTTCCGGTTTTTAAGAAGACAAGCCCGTTAGCTTCCTGCCGATCCGAGGTTACCGGCTGACTAGAAACGTTAACGGCCCATTCGGGAGTGGCATCGAAATAAATCTGAACATCATGTTGCTTTCCATCGAGCGATTTTACCTGATAAGTCACATAACTTACCGGACGCGAAAGGACTTCGAGTTTATTCATGAGCAATGGGTTCGTAAATACAAGCTTGAGTTCGACCGGGCCACAATTAAAGTTATAGAAGGTTTGGGTTGGCATAACCGTAGCCGATTTCTGAACAGCGGCATTGTTAAAAATCTTCTGTTCTTTGCCCAATTTGAGCAACCCAAAATCAACATAGCCGCCGCCGGTTACGTTATGACAATGGGCTGAAATCACATTTTTACCTCTTTTAAGAGTTTTACGAGCAGCTTCCGGAAGACTAATCTGTACGTTATTCTTCCATTCGTACCCGGTTTTAACCACTTGGATTCCATTCACATAAAGCTCAAAAATATCGTCGTGCGAAAATTTAAGAAACACCTCAGATTTTGAAAGATCTTCATTGAGGGTAAATTCGCGACGAACCCAAATGTCTTTGGTTTCCCATTTTGTGCCAAGAAGAGGCATTTCGGGGGTACCGAAGGCTCCCTTTCCTGTCTCCCAGGCAGCATCGTTAAACTTTGTCTGTTCCCAGCCTTCCGCTGGTTGTTGGAAGGTGTAACGCCCTGTCCAGTTTTCGACATTGGCCATAGGAACTACCGAAACATAAGGGGTAGTCTCAAAACCAAGAAAACGGTAAATTTTACCATCAACACGCAAGGCTCCGGTCATGCCCTGATGGGCTCCGGTCCAATGGTTAGGACTCTCGTCGTAAAGTTTATCAGCAAACGACCACGCACTCAAATACGGATCGCTTGTAACCAGGGGATAAGCCGGAGCCCTTAGCGAATTTGCAACAACTGGCTCCATGGACGAAGTTTGCGCCATTAATACGCTTGTAGCCGCCGCACAACAAAAAGTTAAAAATGTCTTTTTCACAAAAAAATATTTTAAATTAAATCCAATACTTTAATTGAAACCCACTTAAAAAAGCATCATCCAATCATTTTGTTTCTGTAAGGTTTTTAATCAATTCAGTTTCTTCAACTTTATAAGGAGTGCCGTCTTTACGGAAAATATCATGAAACCAAAGTGCGGGCTCACTTCCATCTGGATGCGGCTCATCCCAGGCATAAATGGTGTTTGTTTTTCCCGAAACCAATCCCCAATTAATCGCTGCAATTTTTTCTTTCTTTAACAAAGGCATGATATTATCGAAGCGGCTATTATGCTTCCGGGCCATATATTCAGTACAGAACATAGGCTTGCCGTAACGCTTTAGGGTATCGATGCAAGCGCTGTGCAGACTGTCATTTTGATAATTATGATACGAAATAACGTCGGAGTTTTCGACCTGAAATTTATTAAGTTCTCCCAACGACAAATTCCAAACTCCCGAAGTAAGTGGTTGCGAAGGATTTACTTCGCGGGCCCAAACGAATACTTTTTTGAGAAGAGGCAATGACTTATTTCCATAATTACTATTCCCGGGTTCGTTATACAAATCCCACATTACAATACGTTTATCGTTAGCAAAATAGGTAAGAACATCTTTTACGTAACGGTGTAAAACAGGAACGATCGTTGAATCTTTATAGATAATATCTCCCGGATCGCGCAGCCATCCCGAATTATGAACACCAACTTTGGGTTCGGGCTGCTTTCCAAGCTGATAGGTAGGATTCCAACAATCGTCGAACAGCACAAACAGGGTTACAATTCCGTACTTATTAGCAATTGTAAGGTATTGTTCCATTCGGTTTTTAAAACCGGCGGAGTCAGCCTGCCAGGCCGCATGATGCAAAAACACCCGCATAGCATTCATTCCTATTGATGAGGCCCATCCCAATTCGCGATTAATCGTTACCGTATCGAACGTTTCGGCCTGCCACATTTCGAGCTGATTAATTGCAGTACTTGGGATAAAATTACAGCCCCGAAGCCATGTTTTTTGTTTGTACCACTCGCTGGCCTCTTCTTTGGTCCAGACATTACGAATTTTTGAGCTTTGACCGCAACTACTAATAATTACCAGGCAAAGCGCCAGAAATAGAATGGGATATGTGTATTTTCTCACGTTAGTTTATTTTAATGAATGAATTAGGTTGTTCGTACTACATTTAAATAAATTAAAGACTTGATTACAAAGTTTTTGCATCAACATTTCGAGGAACGATCCGCTGAGGCATAACTTTTAGTTCATCAATACCGGTACTATCATTATGAACAAAAGAACAGCGATTGATATAGACGATTCGCGGCTGCACTTCTTTTTGACTATAGTGAGCATGATAAACAATATTCAAAATCCCCTGGGTATCGGTAAAGAGTGAACAATGTCCGGTGCCTCTGAGCGTATCCGGTGATTGCAAAATCGGATTCCCCGCGAATTTTGTCCAAGGTCCGGTAGGGCTTGATGACGAGGCATAGCCTATTCCATAATCGGGATTTGCATAGTGATTTGCCGAATAAACCAGATAGTACAAATCGTTATGCTTCACCATAAAAGGGCCTTCATTTACAAGGGCTACCGGTTGTTTTTCCGATTTCTCCCAAGGCTGCGAGGCCTCGAAACATTTTCGGATAGTATTGGGCTTTATCGTCATCAGATCGTCCGAAAGTTCACACATCCAAACTACATTTCCGTTTGTAAATGCGACATAATACAAATACTTACGTCCATCGCTATCGATAAAAAGATGCGCATCAATTGCCTTGGTTTCGAGTAAAGGTTTTTGACTTTCTTGTTTAAACGGTCCGAGAGGATTATTACTAACAGCCACAGCAATATGTTCCTCCACGCTAAAAAACATATAATATTTTGCAGCAATTTTATAAACCTCGGGGGCCCAAAACCATTTATCGCCCCAAACATCATTTTTATGCAGAGCTAACCCGTCAACTGCCCCAGCCGGGCCTTCCCAATGCTTTAAATCGACAGAACGATAAACCGGAATACCGTCGTTATTTCCGGTTCCATACATATAATACGTTCCATTGTCGTTTAAAATATAGGGATCGCCTAGAGGTATCAATCCCTTCTGACTTGCAGTTTGCCCGGTAACCGACAAATTGCAAAAACTCACACTTAAAAACCAAACTATTTCAATAATCCTCAGTTTCATCCTTACAATATTGTCTAAAAAAGATTGTATGCAGCCCATATGTTGGTTTCGTTAATGAGTATATGTATTTTTATAAACACATCTTATTCATATTGTTTAATTCCGCATTATTTTACCTGGGGGAACGACGATATTCGTAACCGGGCTGCACCCATAGGAATTAAAATTATATCTTCAACAGGCTTGTCGGTTTTTACCAGATATGATGGCAATACTCCACACAGTCCATATTGATCAATTCCCCATGAAGGGATTTGTTTTCCTTTAGCCTGAAGTTCAAACGGGACATTTTCCTGCGAAAAAGGATAATTATCCGCAGGCCATGGTTTCTTCACAATTGAGAAAGAACGGACTGCATTACCCTGACTGAGCACTAAGCCATAATTCCACGGGCTCGCGGCTTCAATCTTATAAGAAGGCCATTTTTCGGGATTAGCACCTTGCTGCCATTTTGAATCACCGATGGCTGTGGATAAGCTGCTTTCTTTTTCGTATTTCTCATTTATTTTCAGAGAAAAGGTAATTGGCCCGTAATTAACCGACACACTGTTCTGATTAGTTTGCCAGGTACGAACAAATATCTCCATAGGCAGGGACAACGTTACTTTATCGTCGTTTTTCCATTCCCTTTCAATCCGGATATAAGAATCGGGCTCCGCTTTTATCTTTAATTGTTTACCATTTACCAAAACAACAGCATTTTTGCACCATCCCGGTATTCGCAGATAAAAAGGAAACGATACTGATTGAGGTGTATTTAACGTAATCGACACATTTTCGTCAAACGGATAATTAGTTTGCATCTTCAAGTTAACGTCTGTGCCGTTACCCACTTTAGCCTTTACTAAACATGAGTTATACATAACAGCTGCCAACCCGTTATCGTTACTGGCCATCACAAGATTCTGAACATAATAAGGTAAGGCATGGCCGTGATTATGTTGACAGCACCGACTGCTGAAAGGGTTCATCATCAGAAAAGGGCCTTCGTTAGCAATGCCGGGAGCATGATTTCTTCCGTCGGCAACAACGCCATTTGGACTTGTAATATACCGAAGTGCTTTCATATCGGTAGTAAACGCAGCCGGAAAACTATTGAAGAGTATATCTTCACAATTGTCGGCCCACATCGGATCGCCGGTAATCCGGGTAAGAATTCCGTCGGAAGTCATTTGCTCTGCAAAGCCACAAGTTTCGGTTCCCTGGCGCGGATCGATATATCCCATGCGCGCATTTTCGTCCGAGCCAAACATACCGCCAGGCACTTGTCCAAAAATGCGACGGATAAGAAAATAATCGTTATAAGAATTTTTAAGATGAGCCGAATCGCCGGTTTGCATAAACCAGGTAGCAGGTTCCCGGAAACATTGGGCTACATTCACATTATGCCAATTAGGCAGCGTACTTTGTTGCATCCAGTTGGCAGTGCAGCGATGTATTTTTTCAGCAAGCTGTAACAGCCATTTTTCGCCGGTAAGGTTATAAAGCCAATAAACGCTGTATAGATTGTCCCCTCCCCGGCTGTTTTCCCAGTAGCTCGCCAAAAACTGATTATCGGGAACGGAGAGCTCAAAACGAAAATACTTTTCCATCAAAGTTACAACCCGCTTATCCCCGCTATATTCGCAGTAATTCTGAAGCATAAAGAGAACCAGCATGTTTGACCAATAGTCGAACGACCCTTTGTCATTTTTTAATTCAGGACCAAACCAACCATTCTCTTTCTGACTGGCGATAATTGCATCGATCCATGTTAAGGCTTCCTTTTTCATTTTGGAATCGTTCATCAATACCGATAAATCGGAATAGCCTCGCAGCCAATAAGGAACTTCTTCCCACCCGTGATCGCCGCCGGAAGTAAGCCACGCATTATTTTTTTATCAAGCCACGCACTTATTTCACCCAAATTCCCAAACAAGCCGTCCTTTTGCAATTCGAGCATTTTTAATATCCATCCCTGGGGTTGTATATTTCCTAATGGCAATTTAATAAATGCGGCCGGTTTCAATGGAGCCCGGTTGCCCGCGTAAAATGAATTATGCGATTGAACGTCAGGACGGGCAACACAACTAACGTCACCCAAGCCTGTTCCGTTGGCAAAAACGGAGTTTGCACACAAAAGCGCTACGGCTACGACTAAAAAAGATGCAGTTTTTTTCACAAAATTTATTTTAATTAGTTAATCGAAATAATGAATAAACCCTGATTAACCGGAATATTCATTTGTAACCATTTACCTTAATACACTTTCCTGTTCAAAAAGTATTATGTTCACAGAAACCATAACCATTAATTTGGCCTTTTAACGATCACAGGTACGTCTCCGCTTGGCAATGGCTGAGGCGTTCTTGTAGGTCCTTGTACTTTCATTATTCCATTATCAAAGTACAGACGATCGATACAAACATTCCGGTTCCCGCTTGGGGCATCAAAATAAGTATGGGTATGATAAACGATAAAGAGCTCTTTGTCGTCCAATGAGTTTGTTACGCTGTTATGACCTGGCCCGGAAACTTTAAGGTTTAAATCTTTCTTCAGAATAGGATTGTTAGCATATTTAACCCATGGCCCCATAGGATTTGATGCCGTTGCATAACCAATTGAATAATCGGCACTATTATAAACATTGGCAGAATACATTAAGTAATACAACCCATCATGTTTCATTACAAAAGGACCTTCGTTCCATTGCCAGTCGTTATTAATGCCCTCCCAATCCTGACTGGGAGAGAGTATGAGCGAAGGCGTTCCTACAGTACTTCTTAAATCAGAGGTCAACTCAACAACATGAATTTGACTTATATGCCTGCCATTTATAATATTCTCAGAACAATCCTTAACATAGTACAGATAGATTTTATCGCCGTCAATCAGCACATCTCCGTCAATATACGAGAAGCTATCGTCATTAAAAAAAGGTGGAGACCAGTTTGTGAAAGGGCCTATAGGGCTGTCGCTGGTAGCTATCCGGATTTTCATCTTCCCGTTATCACCAATAGCACTATAAGTCATATAAAACTTATTATTTAAATACTTAACCTCAGGTGCCCAAAAATTACCATTTCCCCAAAGATTAGCAATGTCATTACGATTTAAAGCCAGACAAATTTCTTTCCAATCAACCATATTGTCAGACTGCCAAACCTTAAAGCCTATGCCGGAAGATGTGGCATATAAGTAATATTTATTGTTGTATTTTAACACATAGGGGTCGCCAATATCCGTAATACCACCAACGGGGTTAGTGTAAGTTTTTATAGTATCGTAGCTTGTTATTACGGGCGCGATTTCTTTTTTGTCAGCATTACACGAGGTTTCTGATATTGAAACAAATGCACAAAATATAAAAAATGTAGAACTGAACGCAAATACCACACACAATTTAAATATCTTGACCAGCAGGGACATTATGTTATTTTTATCGTTTGAAGAATACCGGTTATAAGCTAAAAAATCAGGGCATAAAAGGGCAGGGCAAGCTTTTGCAAAAAGCTCACATCTCATTATAAAAAACTTAGAGATTAAAGCTGCCCCGTTAAAAAAACAGGGCAGCTTCTGTAGGCTAGTTAAAATTCAAATTATTGAATAGTCACCATTTTTACAGGAGAGAAAATCATATCCTCAACGCCCTGTATCTTAACACCAATACGGGCGTAAACATACTTTTGGTCGGGCAGTGGATTTTGCAGATTCGCAAAAATTGGCACATCTGCACTTATACTGATACTGGATAAATTTGCAAAACTTCCATTTACAGAGCTGAGATAGTTGCCAGGATCTGAGTAACAAGTTCTGCCAACATACAAGGTAACTCGCTCAACATTCTTTGCGTTCGCATCGGTCACAATTTTCTCAAGACTACAAGTAGCAGTAACAGTGCGACCACTAGATGTAAAACTTGCATTGCGAACCAGGTAATAAGGAGTAACCTCAATATTCATGGTTTTATTACCCGTTAATGCCAAAGTTGTTGTATCCTGTGGCAAATAAGGTCCTTGTCCGGCAGGAAGCACTAATTTGTAAGTAGCATTAAAAAGCAACGCACTAAAAACTCCATCCTGGCTTACATTGACATTAATTGGATTACTCTTCATATCCAACTGCCAGCCCGGCTCAAAAAGCTGAAAATACACCTGATTACGTTCTACTCTTACAGTATCACCTTTATAGGTAAGAGCGCCTTTGAATAAAGTCCCCGGGGCATCATAATTATCTTTAGCACATGAAGAAAAAAGAAATACGCCCAGAGAAAACAATAGAATATAGTGAATTTTGATTTTCATAATGTTTTTCATTTAGTAATTAATGCCTATTGATTTGGGTTCTTGGTAATTTTAGGATTACCATTACGAACGTCGGTGCCAATGAACGAATAGTAATTTCCTAAACGGAACGTATGAGCTACTTGTACCCGGCTAGGTTTTACCTGTTTATAAATATATTTCCCATTGTTTACATCGCCGGGATTATAAATTTTGTACGGCAACAAACCAAATACCATGGTGTTAACTTCATCGGCTTTCCCGGGAGTTGTTGTAACAGCTGTCATAACGTTACCGTTTAGCACCCTATCCGCCAACCTCCAGCGTTTTAAATCCCAAAGTTCATGACCTTCAAAAGCAAGCTCAACTTTGCGTTCATGTACAATGCGGTCGAAAGTAATATCTGAAACACTAAGGCTATTGGCAGGAAATCCAGCCCTTTCGCGCAATTGATTCAAATATCCGGCAGCTACTCCTGGCTGTCCTAACTCAAATGCAGCCTCAGCAGCATTGAGAAGAACCTCCCCATAACGATAACGGATCCACCAAACCTCACTTTGGGTTCCAATTTGACCTGAACCTGTAGTCGGATCCTGATATTTACGTACATAAAAACCAGTTTGAGCACTAAATTCAGTACCATCAATAGGGCCATCGAAACCGACAACCTCCATATCCACTCCATTAATTTGTTCTCTTGCCCCAAAAGTAGGATTACTACTAATATGGATTTTACCATCAGCAGTTATAACACCCGCAAGTATATCGAGAGTCTTATCCTTAAACTTTGAACCAGGTAACATTATGGTTCCAGCAAGACGAGCATCCCTTCCTGCAAAAATGTCGATTTGATTTGAATAATAAACAGGGTTACCCGAACCATCGGTTGTCACAAAAGGGGCTAATGTATTATCAAGCTTTTCAAATGATTGAGCCAGGTTCAGCGATGGATTAATACGCCCACCCTGTTGTTCTTCTGCTATAGAGCGAGGCTGATTGTTCAGGGTCCATCCGTTTACTAAATTCTTTAGTTTATAGTCTTTAACAAAAATAGCCTCCGAATTTTTAGACTTATCAAAAAACAAACTAGCAAAATTGTCAGACAAATCGGGTTTCTTTTTATACAAACTATATTGACCTCCCATTATTGCTTGAGCTGCAACCAACGCTTTAGTATAGTATGCTGTAATCTTAGCTGCATTTACATCGGTCATACCTACTTCTCCATTGTCAGGCGTACACTTTACATTAGGAGTACGGATTGGGTTATACCTTGCAATAGACCCTGCATATAAGGCAACCCTCGACTGCATTGCCAAAGCTGCGGCCTTGGTGGCCCGGGCTTTAATCTCCACATTATCGGGAAGCATATCTTTAATGGTATCCAATTCAGCAATAATAAAATCATAAACCTCCGATTCCTTATTTCGTGGATGTTGTAAGTAAGTAGGATCGCCACTAAAATTGTATTCCATGGGCTCAGTAATGATTGGAACGCCTCCCATCCTCTTTACTTTTTCGAAATATGAAGCACAACGAAGAAACCGGGCTTCTCCAAGGAATCTGTTACGATCTGCGTCTTTTAATGCATCTGCTTTTTTACATTTTTGAATAAACAGGTTTAGTTCTCGAACATAACGGTAATCCCATTCGCCCCACCATCCATAATCATAAAATTGGTTGGATTGTACACGCCAATAATCTCCTAATGCTGATGGAAAAGCCTCTGTCATATTAGTATATTCCCACCAGTTATCAAGGTTTTGAAATTCGGGAAAACGAGAATATAAGTCTCCAAGAATAGTCATCACAAGATCTGGGGTTGTCCATACCTGGTTTTCAAGGAGTATATTGGTTGGACTTGTATTCAAATATGAATCTTCTTGCTTTTTACATCCCCAACTTATAGATAGCAAGAATAATGTTATATATATAATATGCTTTCTCATAGTATATTAATTATTAAATTAGAAAGTAAGATTAAACCCTACATTTATATACCTGCTTTGTGGATATTGTAACCCGTTTTCATCTGCAGTTTCAGGATCTATACCTACGTCCTTCAAATTATCAAACGTAAACAAGTTATAGCCATTTACATAAAACCGTGCACTTGTAATTTTAATAGCGTTTAACACATTCTTGGGAAGGGTGTAACCTAGCTCAATAGTTCTGGCACGCAGGTAGCGTACATTGTAAAGCCAAAAGGTAGAGTTTCTGTAATCACTATGCCCACCATTGTTAAACCTTAATGCCGGGTACTTTCCGGAAACCCATTTACTATTCAAATCAAAAGGATTTTCTCTGTGCCATCTGTCGTTATAGAAATCTTGTAATAATGCACCTCCATTCTGATAAGGCCATCTCATTTCCCAGTTCCTATTCCACGAATACCCGCTGGCACCTGAGAAATCGGCATGAAAATCAAAATTATTCCAGTTTAATGCAATGTTGAATCCGAAATTAAGCATTGGAGTTGAGCCTCCGGGATAACCAATAGGCCGCATATCATAATCGTCAATTTTGCCATCGCCGTTAATATCCTTGTAAATCAGGTCTCCAGGCAAAAGTGTCCGATTTCCTTGTCCATCGATATCAACATTATAATTGTCAATTTGAGCTTTCGACTGAAACTGTCCAACGCACTCGTATCCCCAAAAAATTCCGGTATAACGATTTTCTCCGGAAGAACGATAGTAATTCCATGAATTACCAAATCTTGGTTTATACGAATCTAAGAACTTATTTCTTGCATAGGAAAGGTTACCTCCAATGGTATAATTAAGTTTTCCTATTTTGTTTTTATACTGTAAAGCACCTTCACCTCCAAAATTCTCATCACTATTTAAATTTTCCTGAGGCAAATCATACCCAAGCTCTTTCGGAGGCACAACATCATATTTATTAGCCATTAAGCCGGTACGCTTTCTTTTGAAATAATCTAAGGATCCGGACAACTTCCCATCAAACATGGTAAAGTCTGCTCCTATATTCTTCATCTTACTCTTAAACCATGAATAATTTGAAAAGGCCGGGCCTCTATCTCGGGAATCTGTAATAACCTGTCCATCGTTAACAAATTTAGAGGCAGCATAATCATAACCACTAATATAGGTAAACTTATCATCTGGAATTCCGTTATTATCATCCCCCATTACGCCATAGGAGCCCCTGAATTTAAGGTCAGTTAATATGGTACTTGATCCAAGCAACGATTTCATGAACCCTTCATTCGTTATTCTCCAGCCTGCAGATACAGACGGGAAAGTCCCCCATCGTTTACCATCAGCAAATTTCCATGAAGCATCCTGACGACCGGCGACTTCAACATAATACTTATTATCGTAGTTGTAATTAACCCGCCCAATATACCCGATTCGGGCAATATTAACGTCTCTATCATTGTAAGTATCCACATCCGTAAACTGAATAAGCGGAAGTGCATTAGTTTTAGGGACTGCATGTACCCAAACATCCAGGTCTTCCCGGTTGGTCCATTCAGAAACAAAAGTGGCCCCAATAGTATGTTTCCCAAAGGTATTATTGTAATTCAACTGACCCTGATAAACATTTTCCAACACTTTATGAGTACCGCGTTCTCTCCAGGGGTTGGTACTTCCACCGGTTCTTACATAAGTATCTGTTGTCGGATAATACGTATAAGCATCGTAGGTATATTCATGTCCATTCATAAGCCTGTCGGCTATATAATACGAATACATTCCTTTAGCTGTCAACCCCTTAATGGGAGTTTCATAATCTGCGGTAAAGTTGGTTTGCAATACCCGCCAGTCTTCTTGCCAGTAGCCCGATTTTTGAAAATTTAACAAGCCCCAGTTCGTATCATTGTGCCCAATATCATTTAAGTATAAGGGGTTATCATTAGCAAAAGGGCGTTCAGTTGGACGGTTACGCATAAGAGCGAAACGAGGAGCCCAATAATCGTCGCCACCTGGAACTCCTGGATTTTTTCTCGATTCGATACGTCCGTTAATATGCATACCTACTTTGATGCGATTGGTAACTTTAGCATCAACATTGCTCTGAATATTTGTTCTTCCGAAGGTAAATTCCCGACCTAGTACTGAATTTTGGTCTAATCGGGTTAAAGACAGGTAATAGGTAATACGGTCAGAACCTCCGTTAGCATTAACATTAAGCTGAGTTAAAGGAGCATTGGGTTTAACAATAAATTTATACCAGTCAAAACTCTTATAACCAGTTTCTGTTCCGGCTTTCCATTTATCAAGATCTGCCGGGGCAATAGTTGTGGTACCATATTGGTTCATTTCGGCATCAGCCTTACCTAACATCCATTCGTAGGCATTGGTAGTTTTGGGCCATCTTGTCCAGGTTTGCCATCCGGTAAATGCGTTAACATTAATGGTGCTTTTGGTTCCCAATTTCCCGGTTTTAGTAGTTACCACAACTACTCCATTAGCAGCCTTAACCCCATAGATAGCAGCAGAGGCATCTTTCAGTACAGAAATACTTTCGATATCATTAGGAGCAATATTATTAAACTGGCCTTCATCTTTTTCAATACCGTCAATTACATATAGCGGAGTACCTAAGTTACGGATCTGAATACTTGCACTTGCACCAGGACGGCCTTCTGCCTGACGGAAAGATACTCCCGCAATTTTTCCGGCTAATGATGTACTTACGGTAGATCCTCCATGCACACGATCGATATCTTTTGATGATATATTGGAGATAGAGCCTGTTATAGCTTCCTTCTTTTGAGTACCGTACCCAACAACTACCACTTCTTCCAGATTCTTGATATCAGAAGTTAGCTTTACATTAATGGTAGATTGGCCTCCAGTTTTAATTTTTTCAGAAACATAACCTACAAATGAAAAAACTAAAACGGCATCCTGATCTGGCACCTCAATGGAGTATTTACCATTAAGGTCAGTGATAACACCTTTCGTTGTTCCGGCAACTGTAATACTAACTCCCGGCAATGATTCGCCCGTAGCTACATCGGTAACAGTACCCGTAATTTGGTTCTGCTGTATTGCAGCCATCGATTTTACATTAGCCTTTGGAACAAGAATAATTTGTTTATCGAAGACCATATAAGCGACATCCTTATCCTTGAACATTCCGGTCAGGACTTCACTTATGGACTTGTTTTGAGCAACCACGGAGACATTCCGGGTTACATCAACTAACTTTTGGTTGAACAGAAAATAGAATTCACTTTTCTTTTCTATCTCGTTCAAAACATTCTCAACGGTTGTGTTTTTTAAATTTAAGGAGACTTTGGTTGACTGGGAATATGAACTACTGGCAATTACATTAAAAATTCCAGTCATTAACAGAACTGTGGTAATTTTCATAGTTAGCAGAAGTTTGTTAAAAAATGCATTCGGCTTTCCTCGCCAAATGTGAATAACAATTTTTTCCATACATTTGTGATGTTAGTGGTTTAATAAAATGTTCACTCTGAATCTTGTTAGTTCGTTTTGTCAGCCGCTAATTCCGGAGGAAAGGTGTGGGGACACTTTTCCTCTTTCTTTTTATCGGCCCGGTTAGTTCGTCTTGTTAGTATACCATAGGCGTTAGGTTTTAAGGTTAATTATTAGTTGTTAGTTCATTTTCTTCTTAACAGGAAAAATGATTATTTTTTTCTTCGGAAACGATGCGTCAGGCATCGGGGCTCGGTCTACCTCCTTATAATCCACAGGGGAAGAAAGTTTAAGCAGTTTCAAGATTTCACTTAGCGACTCCTCCTGGAATGTTGCGCGATAACGATAATCCTGAAGCTGAGACCCTTTAAGCTCAATATCGACATTATATAATTGACTAATCCGCTTAACCACTGCACTTAATGGCTGATTCCGGAATATTAACTTTCCGTCCTTCCATGCAATATATCTGTAAACGTCTTCATCCTGCAATTTAGCTTCTCCCGACAATGTATCATAGACTAAATGTTGGTTAGGTTTCAGCTCAGATATTAACGGATAATCCCCTTTTTCATTCACTTTATTTACACTCACTTTGCCTTTTAACAATGATACTTCACAGGTACGCTCCTTTTCAAAAGCCATTACGTTAAATTTAGTTCCGGTAGCTTTTACCCTGATTGACTGCGTTTGTACAATAAACGGTTTCGAGACATCGGATTTCACCTCAAAATAACCTTCTCCTTTAAGATATACCTCCCGTTGGTCGCTCTCAAATTTAACCGGGAACTTCAGGCTACTCCCTGAATTGAGCCACACCTTAGAGCCGTCAGATAGGGTTAATGCCGAACGAGTTCCAAAAGCAGCATACACTTCATTATAAACCACATGCGGCAAAATACTCTTTTTATTGGATAGAATATTCCACACTAAGCTGGCAACTAATAGCGGAAGGAATAAAACAGCAGCCACTCTCTGCCAATAAAACAGTATACCGTGTTTCGACGATTGGGCATCAATCCGCTTTAGCACTTTTTGCAAAGCCTTTTCCGGAGATATATCAGGTTGCTTAGCAAAAGCATCCCACACGTTTTTCACCTGAAGAAAGTAAGCTTTATTAGCGGGAGAAGCTTGCATCCACTCCTCCAGATAAACAACTTCTTCCTCCAAAGCATTTCCGGTTAAATACTTTGCGATTAAACGAACAATATCTTCCTTATCTAAAGCCTCCATAGTTTCTCTATTCATAATAATGACGATTCAAAAAGAGTTTTCCACATTAAAAAATACACTTTTTAACCTAACACACATACTCGACTGATTTACAATCCTTAAACTACCAAAACCAACCAATAAATGCAACAACAATAGTTACAACGTAATCTTTAAGCTGTTCCCGAAGCAAATGCAATGCCTTACCAATACGAACCTCAACCGTTCGTACTGAAACATCTAATTTTTCGGCTATTTCGTAATATTTCAATCCATCATACCGGTTAAGCATAAAGCTTTCAGCTATTTCGGCGGGCAATTGGGCAAGGACTTTCTCGATATGCTGCTCCAGTTCTGAATAAAGCACATAATTTTCAGTATTATTTTCCTCCAAAACGGAATTCTTTGAAATATTAGAGCTGTACTTATCCCTGATTTTCAAATGTCGTAGCCAATCGATACTACTATTCTGAACTGTTTTCAGCAAATAAGATTTAAGAGAGGTCGTAATCGAAATAGATTCTCGGTCTTCCCATAACTTTACAAAAACATTTTGAACAATTTCTTCAGAAGTGTCTGAATCTTTAGTTATAGTCGAAGCGAACATAACCAGATCCTTATAATATGCTAAAAAAATACTGGAGAAAGCGGATTTATCTCCCTCTTTAAATTTTTTCAACAAGACATTCTCATACAAAATATTGGTACTTTTCACGGAAGAGTAATGCTGAATATTGATGTGGCAAATTTTAATTGCGGCAATTTATCAATATTTTACAAACTTTACTTTATTTCTTCGAGGGAATACGCCCATTGATTTACATTCAACTGTTTCATGATTATTCAAAGAGATAGTTTTTCAATTATTTACAAACTATCTCTTTCCGAATGACGCAATATGCTTAAATCTCGCTTTTCCGTCCTTTAGATAAATACAATTACTGCAATCCCGATTCAACCGGATCTCCGAAATTCATAGTCGTTATTTTTATCGTTAAAAAACGAAAGATCGTCCACCTTACCCATAAATTCCTCATAACTGATAGGTAGTCCCAATAAAGCATAGGCTTTTTCAAAGGTAAGACAATAATCGCGTTTCGATTTACCTTTAAGCCATTTAAATATCTCGGCACAAGCAACTTCTCTTGGAGTTGTTACAATGACAACTACTGTTTTATGATTATCCCGTTCTTTAATAAGGTTTAAATATTTAGCAAAACGTAAAACCTCCTCAGGCTCAAACCCTGCACAGAACTCGCTTCCATCAATTAACAAGTAGTGTATCTTTGAAAATTCCGGTTCCTCAATATAAGCTTGAACGACCTCATAAAGTTCGACCAACGCAATTTCCCCAAAATACTTCTGAACTGCGAAGTTCAATTCTGTGTAAATTTTATACGACCATGCCATAACACAAGGATTAATTATTAATAACAGAAGACACGTGCCACTTTTAAATAACACCTCAATAAAATAAAGACAAAGACATTGGCGCTGAAGACTTGAGGTATATCTAATTAAATTTAGTAATTTTTTGTTAGATAAAAAAAATTCAAATCAACTTTGTGAAAAATAAAAGATCCGTTTTTGCCCGGCAACAACCGCAACAAAAACGGATCTTTACAAATCCTTCGAAAACATCTTAAAACTAGAGCAAATTATGCACTTTAAGCCAGGTTTTAAATGCTTCGGGCCAGGTTATTTCGGTTCCTTTGGAGCGTCCCAAGCCAAAACCGTGACCTCCTTTTTCATAGATGTGCAACTCGCCTGAAACACCGTTCGTTTTTAATGCTAACAGATAGTTTATGCTATTTTGTACGGGAACGGTTCCGTCGTCGGTGGCATGAACAAGGAAAGCCGGCGGAGTATTTTTATTTACCTGCAACTCATTGGAAAAACGATCTTGCAGGGCTGCCTCAGGATTTTTACCGAGCAGGTTCTGACGCGAACCTCCGTGGGTTATTTCAGGTTTCATGGAGATGACAGGATAAATCAACACCGAAAAATCGGGGCGCGCGCTAACGGTATCTGACACAATGTAAACCCGATCGCTATAATGGGTTGACAGCGTTGATGCCAGATGTCCTCCGGCCGAGAAGCCCATAATTCCTACTTTCCGCGGATCAATATTCCATGCCTGAGCATTACGGCGTACAATACGGATGGCTTCCTGCGCATCCTGCAAAGGACCGATGGTTTTATCTTTCATGATCTCGTCACTCGGCAAACGATACTTGAGCACAATACCTGCGACGCCCTGTTTATTGAGCCACTCAGCAACCTGATACCCTTCGTGGTCTATTGCCAAACGGGTATATCCGCCACCAGGGCAAATTACCACAGCCGTTCCATTGGCCTTATCTTTTGCAGGAAGGAAAACCGTAATGTCGGGATTTACAACGTGACTTACACGTGGAGCTTGTCCCTCAACCTTTACAAATTCCTCTTTATACGATGGATTGTCAATTGCCCCGGGAATCTTACCGGGCCAAACTTTTAACGTGGTTACCTGGGCATTTAAGGCAATGCCCGAGAAAATCATCAAAAAAGCAAAGGATAAACGTTTCATAGTGTTAAGTTATTAGTATTACAAATTAAAAACTTTTTTAGCTGCATCCATGAACCTTTTTCAAGTTAGGTGTACTGAAGAAAAATGAAGTAGCATGAAAAACGATTCGTTAAATTATCTTAAATTGAATGTCAAGGGATTATCTATAGGATTTTTTCTCTTAATTTTAGGCTATACCATTTTAGGATGGCAGAGCTACAACGCTTTTGCGTGGCATAAAATGGTACTTGCCCCGATATTGTTGGTCATTGGCTATGCCATTACAGGTTTTTCGTTAATGATTTTGCCCAGGAAATAAATGCTTCGATTCAAGCGAAAATATACCGATAACACCGACGAACAATTGATTCAGCTGTTGATTGCCGGCGACAGTAAGGCTTTTAACGAGCTTTACCATCGCTATAATCAACGGCTTTTGTATTATTTCTACCGGATGTTGGGAAATTCGAACGAGAAAGCACAGGATTTCCTTCAGGATATTTTTATAAAACTGATAGACAAGGCAGAGACGTTCGACTCGTCAAAAAAATTTTCGACCTGGATTTTCAGCATAGCGCATAATCTCTGCAAAAACGAATACCGTCGCATGAACATCCGCAAAACGGCAGAGATAGACACCTTCCTCGAAGTCCTTCCCGACGAACAGGAGACTATTCCCGAATGGCATCGCATTAACATGGACGATTTCATATCGGATCTTTTCGCTGAACTCGAAAACTTTGATGAAATCCACAAAACGGTTTTTCTGCTACGTTACCGCGAGGAATTCTCAGTAAAAGACATCAGCCAGACGTTGGACATTTCAGAAGGCACCGTAAAATCAAGGCTTTTCTATACCCGAAAACGACTCTCGGAGCTACTATCCAAATACCAAAACGCTTTTATTCCTGACTAAAAAGACACAAATATGAAACCTAAATTCAACTCACCCGACGAATTATTCAGAAATGCCCTGAAGCACGACACTCCCGAACTTACCCCCAATGAAGGCATCGAGAAACGATTGAATTATTATTATCAGTTAAAACAAGCCTCCCGAAAACCTCATCAAAACTCTTTTGTCGATTTATTTTCGTGGTTGTTATCTTTTAAAAATATAGGATTAAAAACCAGCATGATATCAGTATGCCTTGTCTATTTTCTTTTTCTTGGCAATTTTCAAAACAATCCCCACTCCCGCCAAATAAGTGATTCCTGCCAGATTGCTCCCTGCGTGGTTGACAGCTTACTGGCAGCTAAAGATTCGTGCAAATAAGTGAAAGGCTCCTATTATTTACAATCTTGTTTTTAAGAACAAAAACATCTTATTGATGTGTGCATTCAGCCCAATGAAACACCAAGCTCTCTTTTCATATTTCCGAAAACAAGCATCCTTCGAGTAACAGGTTACAGGCAAATCACATTTTTTAAGTCCTCACAAATCGCCCAATTAATTATCTGAAAGCCATCTATCAGGATATAAATCCTGTTATTCCCTCCATTGCTTTTATACGCTCTTCCCAAACTAAACGACTACTTAACGAAATGAAAACATGGGAAAACAACTTCACAAACGTCGTTTTATAAACAAAACACTATCTGGCAAATAAACATCTTCAAAAAACGACCTTCAAACAATCTAACAAACCATCACAATGAAAATTAACATTACAAAACAACCCATTAAACTGCTTTTTTGCATAATTACAGTTTGGCTTATGAGCTCTCCCAGACTTGAGGCTCAGTCCACAAAAATCGTTTGGGATTATAATTCCAGTAAATTCGTTACCAGTGGCGTTTATGCACGGGTAAAAAAACTTAACACAGGCGAACTGACAATGGTTTATAGTAATGGCCCCGACGTTTTCATCCGAAAAAGTAGCGACGAAGGCTCCTCCTGGGGAAATGCCATAACGGTTGCACATACCGACGGATACAACAACACCAACTCCGAAATGATCCAATTAACTAACGGTTGGCTGTTATACGGATGGAATGGCCGTCCCATCACCCAGGGTGGCAGCCTGCATTTTACCATCTGCACTAAAATATCGAAGGATAACGGAATCTCCTGGGCAAATGAACAAGTTGTCTACTCCGGCGATGTTTGGGGTGCAAACGGAGTATGGGAACCGTCATTTATCCAAATCCCATCCGGCGAGGTACAACTGTATTTCGCAAACGAATTCCCTTACACACGCACTTCTGAGCAGGAAATATCCCTGATGCGATCCTCAGACAATGGATTAACCTGGGGCAATGCCAAACAAATTTCGTTTCGGGCAGGTTCCCGCGACGGAATGCCGGTACCCGTACTCTTGCAGAACAACAAAGGAATTGCCATGGCTATCGAAGATCCTGGTCTTAATGGAACATTCAAACCCGTCATTATTTGGACTTCCACAACCGACAACTGGAACCAGGCCTCAGCCGACGGCAGCAGCCCCAGACGATGGCACACGGTTCTATTACCAAACGACGTTTATGCCGGAGCTCCTTACCTTATTCAATTACCCTCGGGAGAAACCGTTCTTTCATTTCAATCAACCGAAGGACGTGCAAGTAATGCCGACAATGTATCGATAATGCAGGTATATGTAGGCAATGAAAATGCACAAAACTTCACTAATAAATCAACACCATTCCCCAACATACCGGCTAATGGAAATGCAATGTGGAATTCCTTAACGGTTATCAACGACAGCACCATCATGGCCGTGAGCTCGGTAAACACCGGCGGAACCAGCCAGAATGGCATTTGGACAGTAAAAGGTAAAATTGTCCACGCATCTCCAGGATCTCAGTCCTGGGCAATGAAACAGGCTAAATTAATGACATCCTTTTCTTCTAAGATTGACACCGGCAAGGTTCTCCCTGAATATCCCAGACCCCAAATGACACGCAACAACTGGATGAATCTGAATGGAATCTGGCAGTTTCAGCCGGGAGGCTCTTTAGACAATTTTCCTACCGGTACTTTGTCAAGCAAGATTTTAGTTCCTTTCCCTGTCGAATCCGCAATATCCGGGGTAATGGAATCGTATGATCGTTTATGGTATAAACGAACGTTTACCATTCCCGGCAATTGGAACGAAAGCCGGATATTACTCCATTTCGGAGCCGTTGATTATGAAGCCGAAGTATTTATAAATGGACAAAGTTTAGGGGTACATCAGGGAGGTTACGACCCTTTCTCATTTGACATCACCCCGAAGCTATCCGGCACCGGACCTCAGGAAGTTGTTGTCAGAGTTTATGATCCTACCGACTTTGGCGGGCAACCACGCGGTAAACAAACCATCAACCCCGGAGGAATTATGTACACGTCAACAACCGGAATATGGCAAACTGTTTGGCTGGAACCCGTACCACAAACCGCCATTGCCGAATTAAAAATGGTTCCGAATATCGACAATTCAACGTTAAACCTCACTGTAACAGCTCAGGGAACCGCTACCGGCTTATCCATTGCAGCCAAAGTCAGGGATGGGGCTAATATCATCCAATCGGCTACCGGTGCAGCAAATACGCAATTCCCAATTTCAATTTCCAATCCCAAACTTTGGTCGCCCGACTCTCCATTTCTCTATGATATGAGGGTTTTCCTGCTTAAAGATGGTATCGCAATAGACTCCGTTGACACTTATTTTGGTATGCGAAAAATAGCCTTAGGCAGAGTTGATGGTTACCCCAAAATGATACTCAATAATAAGTTTACATTTCAGCTCGGCCCCCTCGACCAAGGATTCTGGCCCGATGGCAATTATACTGCGCCAACTGATTCTGCCCTCAAATTCGACCTTTTAAAAATCAAAGAACTGGGATTCAATATGGTTCGCAAACATATTAAAGTAGAACCTTACCGCTGGTACTACTGGGCCGACAAGTTAGGAATTATGGTTTGGCAGGACATGCCCTCACCCAACTCATACACCTCTATCAACCCGCCGGCAATTGATGAAGCTGAGTTTCATTCCGAACTGATGACCATGGTAAAAAAGCACTGGAACAGTCCATGCATTGTTACGTGGGTAATTTTTAACGAAGGACAGGGCGAACACAATGCCCCAACATTAGTTAACGAAGTAAGCACACTGGATCCTTCGCGGTTGGTAAACGAATCCAGTGGATGGGAGCACCAAGGATCGGGCAATATTCTGGACACCCACAGTTACCCACCCCCTGCATGTCCGTCCAGTACAACACAAGCTTTGGCCTGTGGAGAATTTGGAGGTATCGGTTATGTAATCCCAGGTCATATTTGGAAGGAAGCTCCTACCTACGTTATGGTAGACAGCAAAGACAAATTCATGACCATGTATGATAATTTCACCACCGACCTCACTAATTTCAAAACAAACAATGGGTTAAGTGCTGCCGTTTATACCGAAATAACCGATGTTGAAAGTGAGCTTAACGGCTTAACGACTTATGACCGGGCCGTTATAAAACCCGACATTGACAAGCTCAAAGCCTCTAACACCAAGGCAATCAACCAAAATTTATTTCTGACGGATGTATTACCAACTTCGGAAACACAGGGACACATATGGAAATACACAACCAATGCACAGGATGCCTCGTCGCCCGACTGGAATAGCATTACCTTTAGCAACAACAACTGGATTTGGGGAACAGGCGGCTTTGGGACTCAAGGTACTCCCGGAAGCGTGATCCGAACAATATGGAACACCTCTGACATCTGGATGCGTCAAACTTTCTCGTTAGGCAATCTGTCTCCGGAAGCAAGGGACAGCCTTATCCTGCGGGTTCATCACGACGAAAACTGCGAGATATACATAAACGGCATTTTAGCCACCTCTTTAGACGGATATACTACATCCTACACATTAGTTCCTTTATCGCAGGATGCCAAAAATCTGTTTAAAGCAAATTCCGAGAATGTCATTGCTGTGCATTGCCACCAGACCGCGGGAGGTCAATACATTGATGTTGGCATTTCGCTATTAAGCTTTCAGTCGAGGAAATATGTAGGCGTTAGCACTGTAAAAGGGGCAAAAGCTCTCGAAATCTTTCCCAACCCAACCACAGACACGATACAAATTAAGGGATTTAACAATCGGGCATTCTCTGCCCATGTAGTAAATCTTTCCGGCGTCGACCAAAATTGCCACACTCACAGCAACGGCGAGATTAATGTTTCTAACTTAAAACCAGGCGTCTATTTAATCCAGGCCAAGGCTAGCGGCGAAACCTTCTGCTCTCAATTTGTAAAACTGTAGTCTGTAACCCAAGCCTTTCTTTTGAAGAACCTGTTGTTACTTTTGCTAAAACAGGTTCTTCAAAAGATAATGCTAACCTTTATCAACAGAGCTGTATTATCCTCCCAACTCAGCCATTAAAGAATTCTCCAGTACTTTCCAATAACGAGAAAGCTCATTGGACAGCCCAACAATCCGATAAGCTTCGGCTACACGGATCGTTTCGTGCAACATCACCAGGTAAAGGCGTATATCATAATCAACTCCGTTCCGATAACCGATTGGCAGGGATCGAAAATAATCCAGAGAAGCCCGTGAAACCTCGGCTAACTTTTGAAGCAAAGCCTCTCCCCTCTTTTGTTCTCCGGCTGCCAGGTATAGCTCGGCCAAAGCCGGCACCTGATGATCAAATGCGACTCGTTCGTTAGGAAGGATTGTCATAATTTTATCCAACACATCAACGGCCTTTTGCTTTTTGCCTTCAGCCAGAAGCGCACAGGCTAAATCTGCGAATTTACTGCGCAACGCCACAACCGACAGCGTGTAGATATGCGTATTATCGAGATAAACCTTTGGATTGGCAAGCGACGTCCACGAGAAACGTTTCATCAATTTCTGATACTGCAAATCCGTATCCATCAAACCTATGTTCGATTCATCCCGGGCGTCGGCTCGGTACGGCACTAACCGGAATGCATACCCATCGGGTTGAAGATACTGGTTAATGCCAAGTTCCGTTGGCACCTGCATAGAGGCAAAATATACCGGCCGCTCCCAATTATTCGATGCCAAAATATCGATCAACACAAGGTCATCCATCCGAAGGTCAGATCCCTTTATCGTTAGATGAACCGAATCGACACTTTTCAATTGTTTATCGGTACGCAAAGCTCCAGACTTCAGCGCATTTACACGGTTAACCCTCAGTTCAACCTTTCGGGAAGGAATATAATTAAACATCTTTCCGCCCTGCGAACTCACTTTGGCGCGGGCATCGTCGCTCCCGGCAAAGGCCAGAAGATCATTCACGTCCACCGCGCTATCGGTACGCTCCATAACCGGCAGGTACGTGCGCTTACCACTTACAAGCTTCTCTTCGGAAAGTGTCATTTTAAGCCCGGGACTATTATGCGACGGCTTTCGCATCTGGTTCACATACCAGTCGGCACTGAGGTACGGGAGCAATACAATACGCACATCACGACGGATGCCTTCTACCTCCTGCGCGTACCAAAGCGGATAGGTATCGTTATCGGCATTGGTAAATAAGATGGCATTCGGAGCACACGATTCGAGATAGTTTCGGGCATATTCGAGTACGGCATATCGTCCGGAGCGGTCGTGGTCGTCCCAGTTTTGAACCGTCATCAGCACCGGAACGCCCAGCGAGACAGTCGAAGCCACTCCTACGGCCCAACCGGTGTTTAACTTTACCTTCCGAACCAGGAAATCGGCCAGCCACATCACCCCAAGGCCAATCCATACGGCAAACGCATAAAACGAACCCACATAAACATAATCGCGTTCGCGTGGCGTGACCGGCACTTCGTTCAAAAAAACAACGATGGCGATACCGGTAAAGAAAAACAAAAGCCCCAGCACCAAAAAATTCCGCAAGTTCGAACGATAATGAAAGAAAAAGCCAAACATCCCAAGCAATAATGGCAAACAATAATAGACATTGTGTCCGGGATTGGTTTTCAGGTTAGCCGGAAGTTTATCCTGCGCGCCAAGCCTGGCATTATCAAGAAACGGAATCCCTGAAATCCAGTTTCCGTAAAGCACGTTTCCGTGACCGAGAATATCATTCTGTCGACCGACAAAATTCCACATGAAATAACGGAAATACATAAAGCCCAGCTGGTACCTCAAAAAGAACCGAAGATTTTCCCCAAAAGTTGGCAACATTATCTGCTGAGTCTGTCCATTAGGCGAGGTTACGGAATACGGCTTCCCCCTGAACGAAACCCATTGTTTATAAGCTTCGGCATCGCCCGGAGTAAGGCTCGCCATACGTGGGAAAAGCATCAGCGTATTGGCATCAAAAACATAATCGGGATTTAAAGGCATGGTAACGTATTTCCCGTTAAACCGCTCATAACTGCTGCGGTCTTTCGTATCTATCACCGGCGAAGCGAACGAATTGCCATAAAATAACGGCCGACTGCCGTACTGCTCGCGGTTCAGATAATTTTCAAGAGCAAACGGGTCTTCGGGATTACCCATATCCACCGGAGGATTGTCGTGCGAACGGATAATTATCAGGCTATACGACGAAAAGCCCAGCATAACAAGCGACAGGTAAATAATTCCGTTATACAGCAGCACTTTCCCTTTACGCCGAAAGTAATAGAGCCCCAAACCAATAACAGCTACAATGACAGCTCCGCCAATCGCGAAACCTGAATTATAGGGAAGATTCAGACTATTTACCGAGAAAAACTCAATCCACGAAAAAAAGATAGGAATACCGGGAATGAGTACATAAAGAATACCGCCCAGAATGGCCGAGCCAATCGCAATAGCAATGAATGCGTTCGTCCATGTAAGCGGATGCTTTTTAAGATAGTACAACAGTACAATTGCCGGAATGGCTAATAAATTGAGCAGGTGTACGCCAATGGCCAGTCCTACGAGATAAGCAATGAGCAACAACCACCGTTCAGAACCGGGCATGTCGGCATTCTCCTCCCATTTGAGGGCCAGCCAGAAGACCGCTGCCGTAAATAACGATGAAAGCGCATACACCTCGGTTTCGACAGCCGAAAACCAAAACGAATCGGACACCGCATAAGCCATTGAGCCCGCCAAACCCGAGAAGAGCACCAGTATTTTCTGCCGGTTTGTGACCTCGCCTGAGGCGGGCAATAACTTGCGGGCAAACCACGTGATGGTCCAAAACAAAAACATGATGGTTAGCCCGCTGGCAATTGCCGACAGGGCATTGCTCAACCAAACCTCGCGGGCAGGATTTCCGCCGGCAAACAGCATAGCAACGTGCCCCAACAGGGTAAACATCGGCGCTCCCGACGGATGACATACTTCCAGACCTTTGGCACACGACAGGAACTCGCCGCAATCCCAAAAACTCACGGTAGGTTCTAATGTTGCCAGGTATATAAACGACGAAAGCAGGAATACCGCTACTCCTGCCAGATTGTTCCAACGGCGAAAATTAATCGAATGGTTCATGAGCATACTTTTTTATTTCAGTACACTCGTTGGTGAAAAGGTTCACATAAGAAAGAAGCCTATGCTTCCTAAAACAAAATGGGCGAAGTTTTCACTTCGCCCAACGTACTGCGTTTATATCTTGTTGGTACAATCTACGGTCATCTGAGGATTATTTTAACAAATTTTCCATACAAATCTAGAATTAAATGCACCCAATTCATTTGAATAGTGCGTATTAATCACCAAAGGCTCCCCATTTTGAATTGTATATTTAAATACTGCAGCTTCTCGAAGTTCCATATATTCCTCTACTGCTGATGGCAATAATGCAAAATTTCTTCCTTGATAATCTGTCCGAACACTTGGATAACATATCCCATTTAACTTCTCATTTAGAACATAATCTGTATAAATTGAACTGATTTTATAATCATGATGATTGTTGATATTTGCTTTTGCAAACTCATTTGAAAAGAAGGATAACAAATTTTGGTAATTTTCTTCATTTAGTTCTGTATCCTGAATCTTTTGAACCCATAATTCAAATCTATTTTTTAATTCATCGACTGTAAAATAGTTCTCACTAAAACAAATATCTGCAACTTCAAAATCATCTATTACGATCCAACGACCGACTGTCATTGTAGTTTCAAAATTAGACTTTGATATATTGCGAAATTGTTCTACTAATTCTGAAAATAATACTATTGTCGGATGTTTGATATCCCTAGTCGGAGAAGAGCCATAGAACATTGATTGAAAAGGTCTATTAGCTCTCCCATATTTGTCAATTTTTTCAATATCTGTTCGATAACTTATTTCACATTCAGAAGAAAACATGCGTCCTTCATGACTGATTCTACCTCTCTCTATAATTTCTCCCTTTTTAATTATTGAAGTCAATATTGGAAGTCTAATCCCATTTTTATGAAGTGTATAAATAATTTTATCACGTGAGACATGCTGTAAATCTGTATTCTTTAATAATTGTATGAATTCTTGAAATGTCATGTATGATGTTGTCATTTATCATTTTGCAGCCAACGGGTGGCGGTATGTGCTTTTTAAATCCTATTCATTTTAACCCCAATTTTCTGTTTTCTTTTAATAATCCTATTGATTCTTTCAATCTATTAAGGATTGTTTCTTCTCTTTTGGCGTTAGTAATCCAAAGTATATAATGTCGTTTATAAGTCTGGGCAAGATTATTGAAATTTGTCAATGCAGGTTCATTTTCAGATAATGCTCTTAGGATAAAATCTGGAACCTGAAATTCTTTTTTTTCTCCATCTTTTTTTGACCCATTACTTTCCCAATCAACTCTTCCCGTTTTTAAGTAAATATCAATTTTTTCTAGTCCTGCTTCTGTCATTTTACCTTTTTCTATCAACGAAAGCACTATTTTTTTATTTAAATCCGACCATTGGGAAATATTAGTTCTCGGTGTAAATTTTCTCACATATTGGTCAACGTCCACTTTTTTTATAATACTATCAATCCATCCAAAACACAGTGCTTCTTCCAGAGCTTCAGTATATTTTATGCATCCAATATTTTTTTGTTTTCTATAAAATATCATCCAAATGCCAATACTTTCATTATGATTCTTCTCTAACCAATTTCGAAAAGATTCTCTACTGTTAAAATATATATGCTCAAGTTCTCTCATCTCGGTCTTTTTAGCATTGCCGGTAACATCTCAGTAATCGCATTGTTATTATATCTGCATTATCCTAAATGTTCGCCGTACTAAATTAGTGTTATTCCCCAATGTTGTTTATCTTTTTGTTAAAAAATAGAAAATATTTACCCGTTCTATACCTCAGATATTACTGGCAAATCGGGGCTTTATCATCATATTTCAGCCTTTTTCAGCCATCACCCAACAAAAAGTTATTAACAACCTACCCTTTAGCCGATTGACCTTTTAAATTTTTTACTATTTTGCCTTACGATTAAATATTCGCTGTTTCCCTTTTAAACACGGGCAGCGATGATGTTAAACAAATTAAGTACTGGCTATATGGCAATTATCTAAATAAATCAATTTATCAACATTCAAAATTTCAAAGTATGGCAATTAAATTTAAAGTTATTGAAAGAGGTCAGCCAGGAGTAGCTGGCGGTGGCGAGAAAAAGTTCTATGCCAACCCTGTTATGGATGGCGAATTATCGCTAAATGATCTGACCAAGTCGATCGAAAAAATTTGTACGGTAAGCGGTGCCGACATCCGTGCCGTGTTGTATGCCTTAGTGGATGTTTCGGTGGATAGCCTCTCTGATGGCACCATTGTCCGCCTGGGCGATCTTGGCAGCTTGCGCGTAAGCCTCAGCTCCGAGGGCAAGGCTAAAGCCGAAGAAGTATCGGCTGCGGCAATAAAAAACGCCAGCGTAATTTTTACCCCCAGCACCCGCATTAGAGACATGCTTGCTTCGGCAAAATTCAAAAAAGAATAGAGTCCCGTTTCCATGCTTAGGAAATTTATTTTCCTAAGCACGGGATTTTAATTCCCTGCGCATCCGATTAAAATCCCCTAAGCATCCGATTATATTTTCCTGCGCACAAAAAAATATTCCCTGCGCAGGCGATTGCTATCTTTAAATTTAGCTGCTCTTTTTCTTAGATTTCCCAATAACTTTCCCTCAGCAGAAAGACCTCCAGCAGGCAGATCACTGGCGTTAACCAACGCATCTAATGATTAAAAATCAGAACAATAAACACCTCGAACTTGTTCTAGTAAAACTCAATTACATTACGCATAGTTTACTAATTTAAACGAAACTACCCATGGACTTAAGCACGAAGAAATGCAAACCTTGCGAAGGCGGCGTTGCCCCTTTAAATGAAAAAGAGGTGGCTGAATTTAAAAGCCTCCTCCCGGACGACTGGACTGTCTCAGAAAACAGTAAAATAGCAAAAACCTTTTTATTTGTAAACTACCGTCACACCATAGACTTTGTAAATAAGGTGGCTGCTCTGGCCGAGGAAGAAGGGCATCATCCGGATCTGCATGTTTATTATGGCAAAGTTGTTGTCGAATTATGGACTCATTCCATTAACGGATTATCGGAAAATGATTTCATTCTCGCATCCAAAATTGAAAGACTATAATACCTGCCGGATGAATATTACACATTGGCTTTAAAGCGAGAAAGCTGAAATACTTGGTATTTCAGCTTTCTCGCTTTATCTCAGTACCCGTTACCGAATACTTTTGTCTTATATTTTAATACGCCCTGCGGTCGCGGCCTTCAACATAGTTGATAAACGATTTGTTAGCCACATTGTTTCCACCGGGTGTTGGGTAATTACCGGTAAAATACCAGTCGCCAGTATCGTTAGGACAAGCTATGTGCAAGTTATCAACGGTCTGATAAATAACATCGAGTTCGGCCTTGGTTTCAGAAGTACGCAGCATCGAAGCTATTTTCTTCGAAATCTGCTCCGGCGAAAACGGCTCATAAATAGCCTTTACGTGATTTTCTATCTGTCCCTTAGGCAGGCTTTGCGATTCCTTGCAACGCTTATAAACTTCGTTGATAACATTCGTTTTCCCGGTATCCTTAAGCAATGCGATAGCCGCCTGAAAAGCAATAAAATCGCCCAACTTGGCCATATCAATGCCATAACAGTCGGGGTAACGAATTTGTGGCGACGACGAAACGATCACGATTTTCTTAGGCTCCAGACGGTCGAGAATCTTTATAATACTCTGTTTTAACGTTGTACCACGAACGATAGAGTCATCAATAATCACGAGGTTGTCAACGCCTTTTTCGAGCGAATCGTAAGTAATGTCATACACATGTCCAACGAGGTTGTTACGGCCTTTATCCTGGGTAATAAAAGTACGAAGCTTGGCATCCTTAATGGCTACTTTTTCAATCCGGAATTTCTCGTTCATAATGGTATCGAGCAATTCGGGGGTAAGGTTGTTTCCGGCATCGAGGATACGCCGTTTTTTACGCTTGTTCAGGTAACTATCGGCACCTTCCACCATTCCGTAGAAAGCCGATTCGGCCGTGTTGGGTATAAACGAAAATACGGTATGGGAAACGTCGTAATCAACCGATTTAAGAATATCGGGGATAAGCAGCTCACCAAGCTTTTTGCGTTCGCGATAGATATCGCTGTCGCTGCCGCGCGAAAAATAGATACGCTCAAACGAGCAGGATTTACGAGGTTTCGAATCGCGAACCTGTTCGAGGGTAACGTTGCCGTTTTTCTTTATGATAAGGGCGTGTCCGGGCGTCAATTCCTTAACATCCGAAGCTTTTAAGTTAAATGCAGTTTGAATAACCGGGCGTTCGGAAGCAACTACAGCCACTTCGTCGTCGTGATAATAAAATGCAGGGCGAATGCCCCATGGGTCGCGGCATACGAAAGCGTCGCCATGGCCCATGATACCGGCAATGGCATATCCGCCGTCCCACCGTTTGCTCGATTCTTTAAGTATCGAACCCACGTTCAAATTTTCGGCTATCAGTTTGGTTATTTCGTCATTTTCTTTGCCTTCGGACTTAAACTTGTCAAAAAGTTTCTGCACCTGACGATCCTGAAAATGTCCAACATTTTCGAGTACGGTAACTGTATCGGAAAAATCTTTAGGGTGCTGACCAAGAGCTACAAGCACATCAAAAAGCTCATCGACATTGGTAAGGTTAAAGTTACCGGCAAGTGCCAGGTTACGGGTTTTCCAGTTATTTACACGAAGTACCGGGTGAACGTTATTAATGCTGTTGTTGCCGAAAGTGCCGTAACGAAGGTGGCCGAGATAAATTTCTGCAGCAAACGGAAGATGGCTTTTGGCAGCGCTGGCATCGTCCATAATTCCGGGATGAGCTTTGGTTACTTCATCAAAATCATGGTATATTTTTCTGAAGATATGATCGATAGAATTCTCTTCGATCGAACGGTGCCGGTGAATATATTCGTTTCCGGGATCAGTGTCAAATTTAAGACTTACCAGTCCTGCGCCGTCCTGTCCGCGGTTGCGTTGTTTTTCCATCAACAGGTACAGCTTTTGCAAGCCATACATCCAAGTTCCATATTTCAACTGGTAATACTCTAGGGGCTTTAGCAGCCTAACCATGGCAATACCGCAATCATGCTCCAACGCATCGGTCATCTGAAATCCTTCTTTTTAAAGTTTTGTATAATCTATATCCGTTTTAACTATAATGGCCTCGGGGAAGAGCGATTCCAGCTGCATTTTCACCCGTAAAGCATCGGTACGTGTGCGAAAATCGCCCACATACACTTTCCAGTCCGGTTCTTCGTATTTTACGTACGCTTCCAGTCCGGAATAGCTGTTTAAAAATTTCGATTTGGTATCAAAGGCCCGTTTTCGGGCATCCTGACTGCTTTTAGAAAATATCTTTACACGAAAACCGGGCATAGATTTTTTCAGGGCATTTCGTTCGGCAACCTTATTCAAAAGATCGCCGATGCGTTCGTCCTGTATAATTTGGACTTTACCCTGCGATTTTACCGGTTGTTCGAGTTGGCTAATGATAGCCGGCTGTTTTGCTGTGGACGTAGTTTGGGAGTGGGAATAAAGTGGAAGGCAAAACACCAGAATACTGATCGTTATTAGACGCTTCATACGTTAAGCTATTCTTCAGATTTCCGACGCAAAATTAATTAAAATATTTAATGATGCCGTAAGTAAATTGGATAACGGAAAGTTAATTTCGCAGTTATCGAACCAGCTTGTAGTCCTCAACTTTTACGGTTTTAGCATAGATAAACGATCGCACTTTAACTGTGCCGTTCATCCGTAAATCGGTTTTGCTATTAAAAAAACGCATGGCCGATAGCAGCCCTCCGTTCAGATTGGTAAGCTCAACCGTAACATTCACGGGGTATTCCTTAGTCGATTTACCAGCAATCACTAAATCGTTTATTTGTTTTATCCGGCCAATTTCGGTCCCATTGGACGTCAGTTTCATATCGGCATTCTTAATTTTAAGCTTAAAGCTATTCGGATTTTCGATAGGTACTGTAACTTCAAGGTTTATGGCGTTATTTTCCATTCCCTTAAAAGAAACGTTCCGAACACTCCCTACTTTAAGACGTTCGATCTTGGAACATCCCGAAGTTGCTGCCAAAACAAGGGCAAGTATCAAAATAGTTGCAAATACGCTTATCGACCTAAATTTCATAAATTTACCGTTATAAGAAGGTTTAAATTCGAGGCAAAGAACGCAAAAAGTCTTTATAAAATTGCGCCTTGACAGGTTTTTATGATATCAATCAGGTTTAATTTTTTGGCAATGAAGCAGAAAAGCCCGAATTTCGAAATTTGTATAATGACCTCCTTAATTTAATCATCACAAAAAACTATACCAATGAATGCCAGATTGTTGTTATTCGCACTATTCATCGCTTGGACAAGTAATTTTATCCAGGCACAAATTCAAAATCCCATGAGCAACATCGATAATCAAACCCTTAAAAGCACTGTCAGTTCCCTGATATCAAAGTTTCCTCAGGCCAATGCAACCGACGTAACTAGCGGCGTTGAACAGGTTGCGCGTTTCTGGAATAACTCCGACGGAACTAAAGAAGAATTCGCCGCCTTTTGCCGCGAGAATTACCAGCCAGATGAAACTGCCAGAAAAGCGGTTCTTGAAAAAGTCTCGCGGAACATGGAAATCCTCAACGGTTACAACAACCTTATTTCATTGGGTTTGAAAGAACCGCTGCACATGAACCGCGGGCCGGTTAGCAGCATCGACCAGATGTTTGGCGGGTACGAACCGGCGAGCCATGTGAGCGAAGATTTCTTTAAAAACAAAATAGCTTTTTTCATACTGCTCAACTTTAAATTTTATTCGTTGTCCGAAAAGACAGCACAAGGCGCAACGTGGAGCCGCGAACAATGGGCTATGGCACGTCTTGGCGAACTGTCGAAATCGCGCATCCCCGGCGAACTGTACCTAAAATTTGGCGATGTAAACACTCAGGCCGATTCGTACATCTCGGAATACAATATCTTCATGGGCAACCTCATAAACAACAAACAGGAGCATTTGTTTCCGGCAGATATGAAACTCATTTCTCACTGGGGGCTTCGTGACGAACTGAAAGCCAACTACAACACGCCTAATGGCCTCGAAAAACAACGGATGATTTATACCGTGATGAACCGCATCATCAATCAGGATATTCCTTCGCAGGTAATCAATTCCGGAAAATATAACTGGAATCCGTTATCCAACACAGTACTGGCCAATGGAACGGAAATTGCTGTTTCGCCGGAGCCGGACACCCGTTACGAATGGCTACTCAATAACTTCAAGGCTTTAAAAGCGATGGACGCATACAACCCGTTCTTCCCGACTTATATCCAGAGCAAGTTCGAAAGCGAGATGGAGATTCCGCAACAGGATATCGAAAAGCTTTTTATCGCGTTGGTAAGCTCGCCCGAAGTTAAGCAGGTGGCATCTGTCATCAAAAAACGATTAGGCCGCAAACTCGAGCCGTTCGACATCTGGTACGACGGATTTAAACCGCGCGGAGGCATCAACCAGGCTGAACTCGACCAGACTATTAGGATCAAATACCCCGACAGCAAAGCATTTGAAAAAGACATCCCCAATATATTAATGAAGCTGGGTTTTAAACCCGACAAAGCGGCCTATATCGCTTCCAAAATACAGGTGGATGCGGCTCGTGGTTCCGGACATGCATGGGGAGCTCAGATGAAAGGCGACAAAGCGCATCTGCGTACCCGAATCAGCGAATCGGGCATGGATTACAAAGGTTTTAATATTGCGATGCACGAGCTGGGACATAATGTAGAACAAACCCTCACACTCTATGACATCGATCATTACCTGCTTAACGGCGTACCCAACACTGCCTTCACCGAAGCCTTGGCTTTCATCTTTCAGAAACGAGACCTTGACATCCTTGGTATAAAAGACAACAGCCCCGACAAATACGACATGATGGCGCTCGATATTTTCTGGTCAAATTACGAAATCATGGGCGTTTCGCTGGTTGATATGAACGTATGGAAATGGCTCTACCAACACCCCGAAGCCAACAAGCACGAGTTAAAAGAAGCGGTTATTCAAATAGCCAAAGACGTCTGGAACAAATATTATGCTGATGTATTTGGAATAAAAGACCAAGCTATACTGGCTGTTTATTCTCATATGATTGACAATCCGTTGTATCTTTCAGCCTACCCTATTGGCTATCTCATCGATTTTCAAATTGAGAAACAAATTCAAGGCAAAGACTTTGCCAGCGAAATCATGAGAATCTACGGGAAAGGCCGAATTGTACCGCAATTATGGATGGAAGCCGCTACAGGTTCCGAAATATCCAACCAGTCCCTACTCGACGCTGTTGTTCTTGCACTAAAAAATTTAAAACAATAAAAAAAGCGGCGCCTCAACAATTTGTTGGGGCCACCGCTCGTGCTATATAATGAAGCTTAGGGTCTATTGAGTTACAATCACCAGATATTTTGAGGCACTCCAGAACTTTTCCTGATTGGTGATTTTGAGTTTTTCAGTTACGCCTTTAGCGTTGGTCTGAAGTTCATAAGAATCCGCAGGATGAGTAGATACAATCTGAATTTTCTTGCTGTTCAACGGAATTTCCGAAAGTTGGCGTATGTCGACTTTCGTGAATTTAGAATTATCAAAATTTTGTTTTACTTTTTGAGTGCTGCTGAACAATCCCCCGGCTTTGGTAATAATATTATCGAGCGTAAGCTGTTTTTTGGTACCAACTACGTAATAAGCCGTATTTAACGAGACTGTTTTTTCTTCAACGGTTGTCTGTAACTGAGCTTTTTCAGCCTTCAGGCTCGAGCGCTCGGTTTTTAGGGTGTCAACAGTGGCATTCAACGAAGCAACAGAGAAGTTGAGCTTGGCCAAATCTTGTTTCAATGCGGCAATTTCTGTATCTTTTTCAGCAATCTGGGTATTCAGCTGAGCTACCATCTTTTCGAACTCGGCAATCTTAACCTTCGATTGCTTTAGCTGTTTGTTCAAACGGGCAATTTCGCTTTTATTCTTATTCATCAAATCGTTGATAAGTTTAATATCATCGTTGATGCGAGCACGAACATCCGCGTTCATTTCCTTATTATTCGACGACTTTTCAGATATAATCGCTTCCTTTTGTTTGATTACCGTAAGGTTACTTTCTATCTGATTAAGCGATTGAAGCATCTCGTTAATCGACGAATCTTTTACAGAAGTTTCTTTCATCAGCGATTGAACCTGGGTGTTTAACCGGGCAATCTCTTGCTTTTCTTTCTGATTGCAACCAAACGTTGCAAAAACTAATAACAGGGCCAGATAATAAATTGATTTCATAATGTGTGTTTTTTTATTCGTTAATAACCCATTTTCATGCCATGCTAATAAATTACGCACAAGCAATTATTAACAAGTAAATTACGAAAAAAATACAAATTTATCACTATGAAATAATGTAGAAAAAATCCCCACAGCGCGAATTTGTATTCCAACCCCACGGCCCTAAAAGAAGAAAGCCAGACGGATGCCTGGCTTTCACATTATAATAACGTTAAAATTATTCTTCTTTATGAGTTCTTTCCGGACGAGGAAGAAGCACTTTACGCGAAAGCTTCATCTTACCTGTCTTCTTGTCAACATCAAGCAGTTTAACTTCGATTTCGTCACCTTCTTTCAGAACACCTTCAAGGGTTTGAATGTGTTTCCAGTCAACTTCCGAAATATGAAGAAGTCCGTCTTTGCCGGGAAGAATTTCGATGAAAGCACCAAAAGCAAGGATCGACTTCACTTTACCTCTGTAAACTTTGCCAATTTCGGGCATTTCAACAATTGCATTGATACGGGCTAATGCTGCATCGATTGAATGTTTATTGTCTGCCGAAATATCGATTACGCCACGGTTATCTACTTCTTCGATAACAACGGTTGCTCCGGTAGTATTCTGAATTTCCTGGATAATCTTACCGCCGGTTCCAATTACGGCACCAATCATTTCCTTAGGAATGGTCAATTGGATGATGCGTGGAGCATGCGGTTTGAGGTCAGCATTCGGAGTTGCAATACATTCGGTAATCTTACCAAGGATGTGCATACGGCCTTTGCGGGCTTGTTCAAGGGCACTGGCAAGAATTTCATACGAAAGTCCGTCAACTTTGATGTCCATCTGGGTAGCAGTAATACCTTTTTCGGTACCTGTTACCTTAAAGTCCATATCGCCGAGGTGGTCTTCGTCTCCGAGAATATCTGAAAGAATTGCGTATTTACCAGTTTTAGAGTCAGAAATTAACCCCATGGCAATACCCGAAACAGGAGCCTTAATTTTCACACCGGCATCCATCAGAGCAAGCGTTCCTGCACAAACAGTAGCCATCGACGACGAACCGTTCGATTCAAGAATGTCAGATACTACGCGAATTGCATAAGGATTACCTTCGGTTGGGATCATCGGTTTCAAAGCGCGCAGAGCGAGGTTACCGTGTCCGATTTCGCGACGGCTGATACCTCTCGATGCTTTAGCTTCACCGGTTGAAAACGGAGGAAAATTATAGTGAAGGGTAAATTTTTCGCTTCCACGGAACAACACTTCGTCAACTTGTTTTTCGTCCATCTTGGTACCTAGGGTAACGGTAGTCAGCGACTGGGTTTCACCACGGGTAAACAAGGCAGAACCATGAGCAGCCGGCAAAAAGTCAACTTCGCAGGAAATAGGACGGATTTGGTCGGTTTTACGACCGTCGAGACGGATTCCCTCATCGAGAATCATATTACGCATCGCCTCTTTTTCAACATCGTGGTAGTAACGAGCTACTAATGCTTTTTTAGCTTCGCGTTCTTCTTCCGGAATTGTTTCGAGGTATTCATTTTTAATAGCTTCGAAAGCATCGGTACGTTCGTGCTTGCCTTGTTGCGATTTGGCAACTGCATAAACTTTATCGTAAGTGGCAGCTTTAACGGCAGCGCGAAGATCTTCGTCATTAACTTCGTGGCAGTAAGTAGCTTTTTCAGTCTTACCAACCATTTCCATCAATTCAATTTGAGCCTGGCAGTGTTTTTTAATTTCGGCATGGGCAACTTTCAATGCTTCGAGCATTTCGGCTTCCGAAATTTCTTTCATTTCGCCTTCTACCATCATGATATTATCATAGGTAGCGGCAACCATCAAGTCTATATCCGCTTTTGCTAGTTCTTCAAAAGTAGGGTTAATAACAAACTGTCCGTCGATACGGGCAACCCTTACTTCGGAAATAGGTCCGTGGAACGGAACGTCAGAAACAGCCAAAGCAGCCGATGCGGCAAGACCGGCAAGAGCGTCGGGCATGACTTGTTTATCGGCAGAAATAAGGTTTACCGTAACAAAAGTTTCGGCATGATAATCGTCAGGAAAGAGGGGACGTAAAGCACGGTCAATCAGGCGAGCTACGAGAATTTCAGCATCTGAAGGCTTGGATTCGCGTTTCATAAAACCGCCGGGAAAACGACCTGCAGCGGCAAATTTTTCTTTATATTCAACCGAAAGAGGCATGAAATCGACGTCTGCTTTGGCATCTTTAGCGGTAACCACAGTTGCAAGCAACATGGTTTTTCCACATCTTAACACCACAGAACCGTTAGCTTGTTTTGCAAGCTTTCCGGTTTCAAGAACGATTGTCCTTCCGTCACCTAAATCAATAGATTTCTCAAATACCTTAAACATAATTCGTTATATTAGAATGGAATAAATATGACCTTATAGAATAAGAAAAAAGGCAATTAAAAATTGCCTTTTTTCTGTTAAATCTTTCTTATTTACGCAGATTCAACGCTTTAAGTATTTCGCGGTATCTTTCGATATCTTTGCTTTTAAGATAATCGAGCAATCTGCGGCGTTTTCCTACCAACTTTAAAAGAGCCAGCTGAGTGCTATAATCTTTTTTATTGCTGCGCAAGTGTTCGGTCAAATGAGTAATCCTGAAAGAAAACAAGGCAATTTGAGATTCAGGTGAGCCAGTGTTGGTATCAGTGCTACCGTACTGATTAAAAAGTTCTTTCTTCTTTTCTGCTGTTAAATACATCGTATCAATGTTTTGTTCGTTCACATTCTGTTTTAAGACTTGCAAAAGTAATCAGTTTTTTCAAATATTCAATAATGATATTTAAAAAATGTTATCGAATTAACTTATTGTCACTTACTTTATTTTAAAGAAAGCTAATCTGCTGAATCTCCAAAATTTCATTTTCTGCAGATTAGTTTTGAACCAATAGCACATTCAAGGCAACGCTTTTTTTCGCAATACTCGTTTTTCAACTGCAATAGAGCTTGCGAGTCGAAAGCATTCGATGCATTTACTCCTAGTTCAGCCCAGCCCGTTATTACCGAATTAGTCTCGGCGTCCAACGATTCGAGCAGTTGCATGGCCCTATCCTGAAATTGCGGCAAGCCGAGTTTTTTTGCATACACAAAATAAAACGGAATGACAGTATTTATTAGTATCGTACAGGCTGAATTTCGACCTAAGGATTTTGACTTAAGCTGCGATTCGTCCCCAAATGTATAATGCACTTTCCAATAGTCAGAAATATTGGCAGTTAGCATTTCAATTAAGGTTTCAGATTCCGCAGCATCTATTATACTGGAAAAAAACGACGGGTTTCGGTGCAGGAAGGCTGCAAATTGAGCCAGACGTATCGTTGGAAAATTGCCCGGACGAAGTCGTAAAAACTTCCAGAGATGCGTGTCGATTGGCGTAAGGTCATATTTTGCCCGTAAAAAGTTATATTCTGATTTTAGTTTCCGGTAATATTCATCATCGCTATAATCGTCGTGCAGAAACCCGGCTTGACCGAACAACAAAGCTTCGATTTGAGTTATGTCATGACTACATTTCTTTACTATAATATATGGAGTGACATTAGCCAAGGCTTCAAAAGGAAGGGAATTGACATGAAACCCAAAACTTCGGGCTATTTGCCGAAAAAAGATTTCCTCCCAGTCATTATTGGTCTTTTCTAACTGGTTAAGAATAGATGTTGTCCGCGATTCGAGACGTTCAATGCCCAGTTTGCTGAGCCATGAAGAAATGATAAACGGGTCTATAACTGCGATTTGTCCTGCACAGGGTATCCACAACGGCTGGACCAGCAAGGAATTATAATTGTGCCAGTACGCGGAGTCAAAGGCTAATTCGATGGTTTGAAGTTTTCGGCCTTTGGAGGTATAGACCGAACCGTCGTTCTGTGCGGTAACGTGCAGGATAACATTGTCGAAAGCCGGATTTTTGTCGTGTCCGTGGAGGTTCCAATCAGTGGCTTTGCGGTGAATTTCGGCATTACCGGCCCAAACGGTTTCGCCTATCTTAATTTTGGTGTTGAAAAAATCTGGACCAGCATCAACATTCCGTTCGCCGGGATGTAAAACCTCAATTTTCTCTCCATCTGCAAAAAGTTCGTTGGGGTTATACAGTTTGTACTGCCACAAAAAAGAAAGAAAGTCCTCTGTCATCGGGGAAATTTTAAGTAAGGGGTTGCTAAACAAATATATAAAAAGTCCCCTAAACCCAAAACTTTATGACAGAAACAAATACGAACGGATATTATTTTACCACTTCATATTGAGCTAATAGTTCGCTCATTTCCTGTTGAACTTCGAGCGCTTTTTCGCGGGCTACTTCTGCAAATTTTTCCGTTTTATCGGCATAAATAATAGCGCGTGACGAGTTAACGATAAGTCCGCATTTAGCGTTGAAACCGTATTTAGCCACATCGGCAAGGCTTCCGCCCTGAGCGCCAACACCCGGAATTAACAAGAAATGTTCGGGAACAATCTTACGGACATTGGTTAGCATTTCGGCACGGGTAGCGCCAACTACATACATCAGGCTTTCGGAAGTGCCCCACTCCTGCGATTTCTGCAAAACGTTTTCGAAAAGTTTAATGCCTTTTTCTTTATCAACAGTTTGTTGAAAATCGTCGGCACCGGCATTGGATGTTAAAGCGAGGATTATGACCCATTTCCCGGGATAACCGAAGAACGGCGTTACCGAATCGGAGCCCATGTATGGCGAAACGGTGATGGAGTCGAAATTCATCTTTTCAAAAAATGTCTGAGCGTACATTTTCGAAGTATTGCCAATATCGCCACGTTTGGCATCGGCAATGATGAATATTTCGGGATATTTTTCGCGGATATAGTTGACTGTTTTTTCGAGCGTTATCCAGCCTTCAGCACCCTGAGTCTCGTAAAAAGCAAGGTTCGGTTTATAGGCAATGGTATAATCGGCAGTGGCATCGATAATTTGCCTGTTAAATTCGAATACCGGATTTTCGCAAGCCAAAAGATGTTGTGGAATCTTGGTTACATCGGTATCGAGGCCTACGCAAAGGAAACTGCGTTTTTTCTGTATCTGCTGGAATAATTGCTCTGAAGTCATGGTAAATAATTTTCCGGATTAAAGGTTGCTTTCTTTGAGGCGTTCGGCGTTTTCGGCCATCTGAAGTTTATCGATAAACTCCTGGATATCGCCATCCATAATGGATGGAAGGTTATAAACCGTATGGTTGATACGGTGGTCGGTTACGCGGCCTTGCGGATAATTATAGGTACGGATTTTTGCCGAACGGTCGCCGGTAGAAACAAGCGTTTTACGGTGCGACGCAATTTCGTCGATATATTTTTGATACTCGATGTTGTATAAACGGGTACGAAGTTCGACCAAGGCTTTTTCGAAGTTTTTAATCTGCGACTTTTCGTCCTGGCATTGTACCACAATTCCGGACGGGATGTGGGTAAGACGAATAGCCGAATACGTAGTATTTACCGACTGTCCGCCAGGGCCTGATGAGCAGAAGGTATCTTTACGGATATCGTTCATGCTGAGTTCTACGTCAAACTCATCGGCTTCGGGAAGTGCGGCAACGGTAGCGGCCGAAGTATGGATACGTCCCTGGGTTTCGGTTTTGGGGACACGCTGTACACGGTGTACGCCCGACTCGTATTTTAAGGTGCCATAGACTTTATCGCCCGACACTTTCATGATAATTTCCTTGTAACCACCAACGGTACCTTCCGAAATACTGGTTACTTCAACCTTCCAGCCTTTATTTTCGCAATATTTGGTGTACATACGGTAGAGGTCGCCGGCGAAAATACTGGCTTCGTCACCACCGGTACCGGCACGGATTTCGAGAATGGTATTTTTATCGTCCTGAGGATCGGCAGGGAGCAACAGCAGTTTAATCTGTTCTTCGAGCGGCTCAACTTTGGAGGAAAGCTCTTCCACTTCCATCTTGGCCATGTCGCGCATTTCTTCGTCAGTCTCGTTTGCCATCATTTCACGGGCTTCATCGAGGTTGCTGATAACATTTTTGTATTCTTCCAAAGTCGCAATAATCGGCTCAAGGTCGCGATATTCCTTGTTCAGCTTTACAAAACGTTTTACATCGGCAATAACTTCCGGGTCGGTAAGCTGCTGAGCAACTTCTTCGAAACGGATTTTCACGCCTTCGAGGCGTTCTAATATGGCATTGTTACTCATGCTGGTTTCCTCAGTATAAAATTTGGGAGTGCAAAATTAATAAATGAATCGACGATACCTATTAATATACAAATTCGCCGAACTCACTCCGGATGGTAAGTTTTTTGTTTTCTGCAGCTTCACAGCGGCCTACTATCTGGGCGTCGATACCGAACGATTGGGAAATGGCAATGACCTGTTCGGCTACTTCGGGCGATACATAAACTTCGTAACGGTGCCCCATGTTGAAGACTTTGTACATTTCGGCCCACGATGTACCCGATTGTTCGTGAATGATGCGGAACAACGGAGGTACAGGGAACAGGTTATCTTTAGTGATGTGAAGGTTATCAACAAAGTGCATCACCTTGGTTTGGGCGCCGCCCGAGCAATGGACCATTCCGTGGATATGCGGACGCAACTCGGTCAACAGTTTTTTTACCACCGGGGCATAGGTGCGGGTTGGCGATAAAACCAACTTTCCGGCATCGATACCAAGTTCTTCAATTTTATCGGTCAGACCGTAATTGCCCGAATAAACCAAGTCGGGAGCTATGGAGTTATCGAAACTTTCGGGATATTTTTTTGCCAGATAATGGGCAAATACATCATGACGGGCAGAAGTCAACCCGTTGCTGCCCATGCCGCCATTGTATTCTTTTTCGTAAGATGCTTTTCCCGATGAGGCCAGGCCTACGATAATATCACCGGCTGCAATATGGTCGTTGGAAATGACATCGCTGCGTTTGATACGACAGGTGACGGTTGAGTCTACAATGATGGTACGGACAAGGTCGCCCACATCGGCAGTTTCGCCACCGGCCGAATAGATGTTCATGCCGTACGAGCGCAGTTCTTCGAGCAGTTCTTCGGTTCCGTTGATGATGGCCGCGATCACCTCGCCTGGCACTAGGTTTTTATTTCTACCAATTGTGGAAGATATCAAAATATTATCGACAGCGCCCACGCAAAGTAGGTCGTCGATGTTCATAATCAGCGCATCCTGGGCAATGCCTCGCCACACGCTAAGGTCGCCGGTTTCCTTCCAGTACATATAGGCCAGCGACGACTTGGTCCCTGCCCCATCGGCATGCATGATATTACAATACTCCGGGTCGTTAGCCAACACGTCGGGCAAAATTTTACAAAATGCTTTTGGGAACAGACCTTTATCGATATTCTTGATGGCGTTGTGGACATCTTCTTTAGACGCTGAAACGCCGCGCTGCATGTACCTGGAATCGTTGTTCATTGAAACTTTATAGGTTAACTGGCTGCAAAATTAGGAAATGTAGAAGGATAAAAAAAATCCCTCTCGGTTCGGAGAGGGATTTTTAATCCGGATTATTTCTTTTTATAATCTGTTCGTAATACTTTAAATTCCGTACGACGGTTAATCTGGTGCGCTACGTCCTGAAGCGCAGCATCAGGTAACGCCCCTATAAAAGCTTCGTTAAGCACATCTCCTTCTTTAAGAAAATTATGTTGTTCGGACAGTTTTTTATCCACTACTTTCGGCACGGTTTTCCCATAGCCTTTGGCCACCAAACGCTCAGCAGCAATTCCCTTTTCAACCAAGTAATTAACAACCGATTGTGCACGCTTCTGCGAAAGCACCAGGTTGTCGGCTTCGTTACCGCGGGCGTCGGAATGCGACATCAGCTCAATGGTGATATTGGGATTATCGTTAAGCGTTTCAACCAACTTGTCGAGTGCCACCATCGATTCTGGGCGCAAATCCCATTTGGCAAAATCGTAAAAAATGTTTGGAAGTTCAATTGGTTTAGCAATAGACACCATGGCAATGGACACTTTAAAGTCGCGGCTTTTATCTATCCCCTTAGTCGTTTGGCGATCTTTACCATTAAGATAGCCGTCCTTCGATGCTATAAAAACATAATCCGTATTAGGTTTTAAATTTAGGTTCAGATTTCCATCCTTATCCGTTTTTAAATCGTATGTAAGTCCGTCGCTGCTGATGACTTTTACGTTAACATCAGCAAGGGGTTTATTGCTTTTTTCTTCAATAATTTTAGCAGAAGCGCTGAATTTAACGGGAGGAAGAAAGAATGCATAAATATCATCGTCGTTACGCGGGGAACGGCTCGAAGATAAATAACCTTTCTCTTGCTCGTCCTGAAAAATAATTCCAAAATCGTCGGCATTTGAATTTATCGGATAGCCCATATTTTCAACTTTCCAAGAGTTATTGGGTTGAGGTGTTGCTTTAAAAATATCCAACCCGCCCATTCCGGTCATTCCGTTAGAAGAAAAATATAACGTTCCATCGGCATGTACATAAGGGAACATCTCATCGCCGGAAGTATTTATCTGCGGACCAAGATTTACAGGTTTTCCCCAATCGTCGCCTTTGGAAGAGCGGGTAACTTTCCAAATATCTTTACCGCCTTTGCCTCCCGGCATATCGGATGTAAAATATAGGGTAAGTTCATCGGGTGAGATTGCAGGATGAGCCACAACAATGCTATCCTTAGCTATATCGATAGGCTTTTCACTAGTCCATTCCTCACCTTGCTGGGTAGCTTCCATAATTTGGCAGCCATATATGGTATTCTTCGCCCTTTTGCAACGGGTAAAGTACATAGTTTTAAAATCTTTCGAAAAGCAGGGAGAGCCCTCGTCAAACTCTGTATTTACCGTTCCTTTCACCAATACAGGTTTGCTCCATGTTCCCTTTTTATCAATCTTTGAAACATAAATATCGGCAGAAAGCTGGCCAGTTGCACCATGAATCGCCTTACCTGTAGAGCCTTCCCGCGAAGAGGTAAAATAAACCACACTGTAATCAGCAGCTCCGTAAGCCGGACAATAATCCCTGCTTTTGGAGTTAAAAAACCTCATATTCTCTACGGTATACCCGTTTTGATTGCTCATCCAAGACTGAGCCTGTTCGCAGGAACGAATGCCTTCATCAGCACGGGCATCACCCGGGAATTTCGTTTTATACTTTTTAAAATTATCCTTAGCAGCTTCATACTTCAAATTCATTTTTTGAGCCTGAGCCAAAAAATATAAAGCCTTAGCCGTTGTATCCTTGCTGAGTGATTTAACATACCACAACTCGGCCTTCACAGGCTCATTTACCAGCCGGTAACATTCTGCAATTTTAAACAATATTTCAGCCTTAGTTTTCCCCGACTTATCACTTTGTTGAGAAAGACTGCTATAGGAAGTTCTGTAAAGATCGGCTGCCGTATAATATTCACAGGCCTTAAAGGCATCCTCTGCTTTTATGAAATCGCGGGATTGCGCCAAAACAGTTTCTGTAAGTACAAATAATGCACTAAAAGCGAGTACAATATTACAGATTTTCATGTATCAGAATTTGCGGGTTTATAGTATAAAGCGTAAAATTAATTATTTTATTTCATTGTGTTACAAAAAAACAAAAAAGGGAAGGCTTGCACCTTCCCTTTGTATATAGAACAATTTAACTGACTATCTGGTGAACAACAGTTCTCTGTATTTAGGCAGCGTCCACATTTCGTTATCAACGATAAGCTCAAGCTTGTCAATATGATAGCGAATTTCTTCGAAGAATGGAAACACTTTTTCAGAATAAGCGAGTGCTTTTTCGCGGCCATCAGGAAGTTTGTTAACAACCTTGCGAGCTTCAACCATTTCGTGAACTTTAGCTTTGATGGTAGAAATATGGTTACCCACTTTCTTTATCAGCTCCAGACGGGCACAAGCCAATTCATTAAATTCTGCTTCTGAGAACAGTTCTTTAATACCTTGTACGTTCTTAATTAACGCTGTTTGGTAATCAACAGCTACAGGAACGATATGATTTAAAGCGAGATCGCCAAGTACACGAGCTTCGATCTGAATCTTCTTGGTATAAGTTTCCCATTTAATTTCGGTACGGGCATGAAGTTCTTTCTCGCTCAATACGCCGGTCTTCTTAAACAGGTTAATAGATTGTTCGCTGATGTAAGAATCGAACATTTTAACAGGGTTACGTTCAACATCGAGACCACGTTTAGCGGCTTCAACCTGCCATTCTTCGCTATAACCATTACCGTCGAAACGAACATCTTTCGATTCGATGATGTATTTGCGCAATACCTGGAAGATAGCTTCGTCTTTCTTAACACCTTTAGCGATAATAGCATCAACTTCTACCTTAAATTCGAGCAACTGAGCAGCAAGCGCGGTATTCAGTGCACACATGGCAGCAGAACAGTTAGCTGAAGAACCTACGGCACGGAATTCAAAACGGTTACCGGTGAAAGCAAACGGAGACGTACGGTTACGGTCAGTGTTGTCAAGAAGAATTTCAGGAATGCGTCCGATGTCAAGTTTGATTTCGGTTTTCTCGTCCGGGGTCATCTTCTGGTCAGTAACCTTTTCTTCGATCTGATCAAGCATCTTGGTCAGATAAGTTCCAAGAAATGCAGAGATGATGCAAGGAGGAGCTTCGTTAGCACCCAAACGGTGTGCATTGTTTGCCGAAGCAATAGAAGCCTTAAGCAAAGGAGCATTTTTATGAACAGCGACCAATGTATTTACAAGGAAAGTAAGGAACTGAAGGTTGCTTTTTGGATTTTTGCCAGGAGAAAGCAAGTTTACACCTGTATCCGTACAAACTGACCAGTTGTTGTGTTTTCCAGAACCGTTTACTCCTCCAAAAGGTTTTTCGTGAAGCAGACATGCGAAGTTATGGCGACGAGCAATATTACGCATAAGAGTCATAACCAAAAGGTTGTGATCTACAGCAAGATTAGCTTCTTCGTAAACCGGAGCAAGTTCATATTGGTTAGGAGCAACCTCGTTATGGCGGGTTTTTACCGGAATACCTAATTTCCACGATTCGAATTCAAGTTCTTTCATGAATTCCTGAACACGGGGAGGAATAGCACCAAAATATTGATCTTCTAATTGTTGATTTTTTGAAGATTCGTGCCCCATCAGGGTACGTTCGGTAAGAACTAAGTCAGGACGGGCTTCATAAAGAGCTTCGTCAACCAAGAAGTATTCCTGTTCCCAACCAAGGTTAGCGGTTACTTTCTGAACATCTTTGTCGAAATAATGACAAACTTCAACAGCAGCTTTATCCAAAGCATTTAAAGCCTTTAATAAAGGAGTTTTGTAGTCGAGAACTTCGCCTGTATAAGATATGAAGATAGTCGGAATACAAAGTGTATCATCAAGGATAAATGCAGGAGATGAAGGATCCCATGCGGTATAACCACGAGCCTCAAAAGTTGCACGAATACCGCCACTTGGGAAGCTAGATGCATCTGGTTCCTGCTGAACCAATAATTTACCAGAGAAGCTTTCAATTACCGAACCATTTCCGGCAGGGTCTGCAAAAGCATCGTGTTTTTCGGCAGTACCACCTGTTAAAGGTTGGAACCAGTGTGTATAATGGGTTGCGCCCAGTTCAATAGCCCACGATTTCATTCCTGCAGCTACCTGGTCGGCAATCTTACGGTCGATTCGTTGACCCTTATCAATAGCAGCTATAACTGCCTGATAAGCTTCTTTTGACAGATATTTCTGCATTTTAGCCCTGTCAAAAACTAATTTTCCAAAATATTCGGAAGTTTTTTCCTTAGGAGCATCAGCAACAACAGGTTTCCTGCCAATTGCAGTCTCCAATGCTTTAAATCTTAATGTCGCCATATTATTTTACGTTAATTGTGATTTTTATTTGCCGTTACAAAAATATTCAATTTCACAAATTAACCCCCATATTTCTATGTTTTTTTAATGAAAATTAACATTTATTTTACAGTTACCCTCTTTTTTGAGGAACAATGATTTAATATTTATATTTTCAATATTAATAAACAACAGATTCTACGGGAGTTTCGTCTTTTTTAGAATGAACCGATAAATTTACAACATTTCGTAATGCAACAGCAAAAAACAACAATAAAGTTCCCTTAAAAAATAAAAAATAGCGCAAAAGCCCTAAAAAAAAGACTCTATTTTAGATTTATCGCAAAAAATCATTTTCCATAACGCTTTCTCCAACCAGAGCGGTCTTACTATTACTTACTGTAATTTCGGAAATGAGCCACCTCTTTCGATGCAAGCTTCACCTTCTCATACCAAGCTTCGCCATATTTTCGCACCAACGGTTCGCGTAAAAACACATACAAAGGGACGTTTGTCTTTTTTCCACAAGTCAAAGCAGGAGAACAGATATCCCACTCATGATAATTCAACGCTTCGAAATCGGCATATTTTGTAATCCGAATGGGATACAGATGGCACGAGACAGGTTTCTGAAAAGTAATTACGCCTGCCTCAAAAGCTTTCTCAATAGCGCATTTGGTAACTCCATTTTCAAAAACAACATAAACACATTCTTCTCCATTTACCAAAGGAGTAACTTTATCGCCATCGCTATCGATTACCGACGTTCCTTGAACCTCAACGGCTTCAACCCCTTCTATTCTCATAAACAGCTTAACTTCCGGGAAAATACGATCAAGCGCATCAACTTCTTCATCATCGAGCGGAGCTCCGGAATCCCCATGCACGCAACAAGCACCTTTGCACTTATCCAAGTCGCACACAAATTTCTTTTCAAAAATATCGAAACTTAATATGGTATTATCAATCTGTAGCATGGCTTAACCTCACAATAAATTGCCGCGAAGATAGCCTTTTGAAATAAAATTACCCAATTAACCTGTTTAGCCAACCTATTTTACATGAATAAAGCCGGAATTTCCGGCTTTATTCATAATCTTTAAGTGTATCCATTAATTTTTTTCTCGTAAAAAATATTCGGCTTTTCACCGTACCAAGTTTAAGATCAAGCTTCTGAGCAATCTCCTTATACTTATACCCTTCGGTATGCATCTTAAAAGGGACTTTAAAATCGTCGCTCAGACCGTCAATTACTTTATTAATTTCCTGTGCAGAATAGGCCGAATCGGGCGCAACATTCACATTGTCGCTATTCTGACTAAGAAAATATAAATCTTTAGTATTATCAAAAGCCGTATTTTGACGGACATTCCTACGATAATTATTAATAAAGGTATTTTTCATAATCGTATACGTCCATGCCTTCAAATTTGTGTATTGAACAAATTGTTCTCTGTAAACAAGAGCTTTATACATAGTCTCTTGAAGTAAATCCTTGGCATCTTCCCTGTTGGACGTCAAACTCAGGGCAAAACGGGCTAGCTTATCTTCGAGACTTATGAGCTGATGGTTAAATTCAATTGCTGTCATAGTCGTCTGTTTTAACGTTATTTTTATTTAAAACAAATCTAAATAAAAATAAGAAATTTGCAAAATTTTTAGTCAAATTTTTATTTTTATTTATACTAATTTTAAATAACATCCATATACAAATAATTGCATATGAAGTATTTAAATTAAACTTAAAATATTACTACTAATATCTAGGGCAATTATCGGATCTTAAGATGCATCGTAATAAACACGTGTTAAAGCAGAGTGAATATTCCTAAATGACTGAATATAACCGACAATATCAACGCGCTTCAATTATAAAAATTTAATTATCAGGAAAAGCTGAAACGGAAAAGCGCAAAACGAAGGTTTGTTAAAAAACAAAAAAGCCGTCAAACGGAATGCTTGACGGCTTTTTGGGATAAATTTGATTGCTATTTAAGCTTTGCAAGCAATTCTTTAAAATGATCCGGTGATTTAACCTTAATGATGTTGGTAACCCGTTTAATTTCGAGTTTCAAAACCACATCTCCAAATACAAATATTTTTTGCTTTTTAAAGGTCTTGGACAATTGAACGATGTAATCACTGATCGAGATGTCTTGCAGTGTGGTTACAAACGAAGTAAATAAGTATTCGGCATTATGGGCATTCTGGATCTGAACCAAATCGCCAAATGGCACTGATTGTCCAAGATAAACCGGTGCAAAGCCATACTTTCTGAGCAAATAAGTATAGTAAAGCAACCCGATTTCATGATATTCGCCTTCGGGTAAAAATAATACAACCTTTGGTCCGGTTGAAGTCGTCCCAAGTGCATCGATTGCAGCAAACAACCTACGACGGATAATATTAGAGACAAAATGCTCCTGAGCTGAATTAACCCTTCCGGTTTGCCAAAGTACTCCAATCTTACCGAGGAATGGATAAACGACCTTGGTAATAGCTTCGTCAAAGCCAAGCTGATCTACCAAACCATCCAAAACTGATACAAATTTGGATTCGTTTAGTTCTACCATAGATACAATTAATCCTTCAATCTGGCTATCAGAATTTGAAATATCATTCGACAGCTGTAGTATCCGATCTTTCATTTCCTCATCGTTAAGCATAGCGATTTTGGAAATCTTCAATCCATTGTGATTCAATAGCGAGACGTTCAATAATCGTTTTAAATCCTCGTCGGAATAAACACGAATATTAGTAACAGTCCGCTGAGGGGTAACCAACCGGTATCTTTTTTCCCAAATTCGGATGGTGTGAGCTTGTATCCCCGACAATTTCTCCAAGTCCTTAATAGAATATTGTGCCATGGGTTTTGTTTAAAATTGTTAAATTGTTAAATACTAATTTTCGACCGATGTTCATTTTAGCACTGTATTTATTTGGAAATATACTAAATAAATTTCAAACATGCAATAGTATGTTCATTTTTTTCTAAGCATCATTAAACCGTCGCGTATAGGCAAAATCACCTTTTCGACCCTATTATCGGAGCTTATCCAATCATTAAATTTTTTTATTCCTTTGGTCGAATAATCATTTGAATTTTCCTGTTCAAGTACTTTTCCGTTCCAAAGAACATTGTCGGCAAAGATAAAACCTCCAGGACGCACCTTGTCGAAAACAACAGTATAATAGTCGAGATACTGACTTTTATCGCCATCGATAAAAACAAGGTCAAAAAACTCCTCGAACGCAGGTACTATATCGCAAGCGTCGCCCACGTGAAGGGTAATCTTTTGTTTAAGGCCGGCCCTTTCGAAAAACTGTAAGGGTATATCAATAAGCTCGTCGTTTATTTCGATGGTATGAAGGTGTCCGTCTTTTGGCATTCCTTGCGCAAGACAAATCGCTGAATAGCCTGCAAAAGTACCAATTTCAAGAATTCGTCGCGGACGAAGCATGTAACTTAGCATTCGTAATATCTGACCTTGCAAATGACCGGATACCATGCGAGGATGTATAAGCTTAAGGTGTGCTACCCGGTTAAGTTCATATAAAATTTTATCTTCAGGGTCAATATGTTCAAGGATGTATTGTTCTAAATCTTTGTCAAGTTCTGTCATTGGTATTTATTTGTATATAAGCGTCGACATCTGGTCTTTGTTGAGTATTTCGTTGGCTATTTGCATCAATTCCGATGCCGTAACCACCTCTATTTTAGCAAAAATTTCTTCAAGGCTGTCAACCCTGTCGTAAACCAGGTAGCTTTTCCCGATGGAAAGCATTTGATTTTCATTACTTTCAAATGATATTGCAAGTTGTCCCATAATTTGTTGGCGGGCTTTTTTCAACTGCATGGTCCCAAGCGGCTTATTTCGCAGATTATCGAATTCTTTTTCGATTATCTCCATACATTTTTCGAGATACTCTTTGTCGCTACTGAAATAAACGGAGAAGAGCCCGGTGTCGGAATACGGATTGTAGGAAGATTCTACATTATAGGAATAACCTCTACGCTCGCGAAGGGCAAGATTTAAGCGTGAAACCATGCCAGGGCCGCCTATAATATTAGAAAGCAGATGTACTCCCATTCGGCGTGGATCATTAAGGCTATAGCCCAAATTTCCGATTATCGCATGCACCTGATGGGTATGCTTTTTTAATGCAAGGTTGAAGGGTTGATAGGAGTTAAAGAGAACACGCTCGCTTTCGCGAATGTTGACGGGCACACTGCCAAAATATTTCTCAAATAAATACACCAGTTTATTAAAAGGAATATTTCCAACAGAAGCAAACACCATCTGGTCGGTGTTATATTTCCGACGGATAAACGAAAGAATATCGCTTTGTTTTATTTTTTTAAGCTGCCGGGCTGTTCCCAAAATATTACGACCTAACGGATGATTTTGAAAAAAATGTTCTTCATAATCGTCGAAAATAAATTCCGAAGGACTGTCTTTGTATGAATTTATTTCGTCGAGGATAACAGCTCGCTCGCTATCCATCGCCTTTTCGGGAAACGTGGAGTTAAAAACAATGTCGCTAAACAATTCAACAGTCCGTGGGTAATAGTCTTTCAGAAATGAAGCTTGAATACAAGTATCTTCTTTGGAAGTATAGGCATTAAGTTCTCCGCCAACATCCTCCAAGCGGGACAATACATGGAAGGCTTTTCGTTTTTGTGTTCCTTTAAAAAATAGATGTTCAATGAAATGAGCCATTCCACATTCATTTTTATCCTCATCGCGCGAGCCAATGTTGATAAAAAAACCGCAATGCGCAACAGGAGATTCGGCCTGTACATGAATTAGCTTTATTCCATTAGATAAGACGTGTGTTTTAAAATCCATGCTTAACAAAGTGAGCCACAAAGGTAACAAAGAAATGGAAAGAGGAAGAAGAAGAAAAAAATGAAACTTTTTTCAATTTTTTCTACAGGACTTCTTGCAGGTTTAAAAACTTTATCTACCTTTGCACACGCAATTGAGAACGGTACCATAGCTCAGTTGGTAGAGCAACGGACTGAAAATCCGTGTGTCCCCGGTTCGATTCCTGGTGGTACCACTCGAAACCCCGCAAACATCAAGTTTAGCGGGGTTTTTGCTTTATAGCCTAACAAAAATGCCAGGAATTTATCCTGGCATTTTTGTTGTAAATACATTTTAGTATTTATTGGTTTAGAAACCATCTGGGGTCACCCGCAGTAAGCCTGCCAGCAAAGCCAGTATCTTTAAATTTAAAATTTCCATTAATGGGATCTGTAAACAACGCTGTAGAAGCTCCTGAGTAAGCCGAAAGGCTACCCATTATCGAAACGGAACCTGTTGTTGCGTTATTGTCTTTAAAGTCGTTTGTGTAATACGAGCCCGAAATAGTCTTTGTCGAAGCACTACTAACGCGAATCCCCTCAGTCCATGCGGTTGGCGTGCTACCAAAAATGCTATTCCTAACTACAACCCCGTTTGTTACCGTACCAGAAGCGCCATAATCAATAAAATAACGGAGTGAAGAGTTGGTTGTGTTTGCATTTATCTGGTTAAACGTACAGTTTATCACCGATACAGAGCTTGAGGCGTTGGGTGTATGCACAATAAGAGAACCTCCAAAATTATAAATTGAACTATTCTTAAAGGTTATATTATTGATTGTAGCAGTTGCAACATTATTGTTAACTATTGCATAGATGCTAACATTTCCAATATCCCAGATGCGACAACCAGAGAAGGTTAAAGCGCCTATAGCTTTTGTTCCGGTTGTGCTCTGAAGCCTGAACGGAGTATTTCCAATATTACGAATTACACAATTCTTAAATAATATTTCCCCAACCGAACATGCTCCGCTTTGGTTAAACAGGTAGTTTGATTTAACCCCGCCGCTTGAACCGGTAGTAGTACCATCAGTATACCCGGAAAACTCGATATTTTCGAAACGAACAAAATTAAGCGACGTTGTAGGCAGCGTTAACATATTTAACCCTGCGGCAGCTCCCTGCATGCAAATTATTGGCAGATTAATAGAATCCAAGCCTCTTATCTTTATATTTTTAGGAATGGTATAAGCTGCTGTTCCTATTGAATACACACCGGGTTTGAGCACTACAACCGCGCTGTCTTTTGTTATTGCGGTTAGGGTTGAGAGCAGCCCACTACCTCCCGACAAGAAATAGTCTCCTTCCAACAAAACATTTACAGTACCACGAAGAATGTCGTTATTGTAAATTTTAACAGCGTATGAGCCATTGGGAATACTTGCACAAACCTTTGACCCCGTCACCTTTTCGGAAGCACTGATATCTAAAGAAATATCCGACTTTCCGGAGGCACTAAACACCAATTTAGTAGCATTAGCCGCAGGCAACCAGTTTATTGTAGCGGTTCCCTGATCTGTCATAGCCGAAGAATATCCCAAAAAGATATTTTCTGGAGGAGTTTTAAAAGTAAGCGTCTGGTTGTATTTCGAATCCTTTTTAGGATCGCTGGCATTTGCCTTTACCCTTGCCGAATAGCGAGTGTTTCCGGCAAGTTCGATGGTATAAGAATTCGTAGTAAGAGAATCTGTTTCAATAATATTTGTGAACGAAAGACTGTCCTTACTAATCTGAAGGGTGTACGAAGTCGCACTATCAATAGGGTTCCAAGTTATAGTTGCTACGGTTTTAGTGAGTGAAACCGCAAATCCTACAGGACGGAATAAATAAGGTACTTCCAGAGTTGCTGTATCTTTTTTGCATGACATAAAACTTAGCAAAAAGCCTATTATTAAACTAATTGCTAATATTATTTTTTTTGTTTTCATAAGTCCACATTATTAAAGGTTATTGGAATGAAACATTCAGAGAATAGAGCCTAAAAAACAAAAAGGTCTATTTTAAGAATGTTTCACGCCCATAGAACTGATTAGTTATTATATCCGTAATCATTCGACAGTTTACCCTGGCTACTACTAATAACAATAGACATGATTGGGAGTAATTGTCGTTGGTCAGGATTTCCAAGATAGATGCTGTTTATCCAGGTGTCATTAAGCCGTAAGATAGAGCTAGCGGTACTTTGCGCCCACAACACTTTAGTCCAACCTCCGGTAGGGTCTGAAACTGTCTTATCTATAGTTTCCCCACGCTTTAATCCATAAATAATGAGGCCTTTTTCTCCGGTACTGGCATCTTTAACGTAGCTCTTTGTATAAACATATTGAGGCACATTTGCATATTGACCTATACCATCTCTAAGATTTGCCATTTTAATTTTGGCAGAGTCTAACCTGGTTTTTAATTCTCCCCAGCGAATCAGGTCGTATTTACGAATATTTTCGCCGCAAAGTTCGAAAGCTCGCTCTCTTTTAAGGTTTTCGAGATTGAGAGGAAGGTCGTAGCTTGACACCGTATTAACTGGTTTTCCAAATGCTCTGCGACGTACCATATTAAAGTAATTCTGCCCGTCTGTGCCTCCCAGATAGAGATCTGCTTCGGCATACATCAACAAAACGTCGGCGTAACGAAGAACGATTGGAGATATGCCATCGTCAGTTCCGGGAACCTTTAATTTACTCCATTCTGCCCTCCATTTCCCAAACTGAATTGTAGTAATATTTGTCAGGGTTTGCTGAATTACAGAGTTGGTATAATCGACCTGATATGGTAAAGCTGTAACATTCTTACGAGTGTCGGCATCATTGTAATCGTAATAAAAACTTGGCATAATATTTTCGTTACCTCCCAAAGCAACTGAGGTATATTTGTTATCTGCCGCATGTTTTTGACCGAACCAATAAAGCATTCGACCACGAACACCTATATTATAAGGAAGTTCAAAAATAGCTTCACGCCCATGAGTTTCAATATCTTGACATTGCTCGTAAAAAATAGTTCTGAAAGAATCGGCCAGAGAATACCTGCCGGCAGCTATAATGGCTTTACATTCGTCGCGAGCTATCGTATAAAAATTTCGCCGTGTAGCTTCATCTTTAAACGTATACCGAATTACAGCCTGTCTGGTAACTGAATCGGGATGCATCGCATAACCTGCGGCAGACAAGCACATACGGGCACGAAGGCCACGTACGGCATCTTTGCTTAGTCGTTTTACAGTAGCAGTATGAGTTGTTCCTGCATCGAACATCAGGTTTTCGGATTCTCCAAGGTCAGCAATAATTTGTGTATAAATAGTAGCCCTTGGGGTTTTAGCTATGTACATATTACTTTGATTAAGCGGCTCGGTACGAAAAGGAACATCTCCCCACCATTTTATCAAGTCGTAATAAAAAAACGCACGCAACGTAAGTGCTTCGCCAAGTAAATCGCCCATCACTGAACCTGGAGTAGGACTTCCATATTTCCGAATACCTGCAATACATAGATTAGCCCGTTCGATTCCCGAATAAATACGACTCCACGGATTAGCATCGTCAGAGTTGTTATATCCATCGGCAAGATCGGAATTGGTGCTATAAAGCGGAATAAGGTCGTCGGACTTGGAAGAAACTAAAACCGTATTACCGGTTGCGCCGGGACGAAACTCGCAATCCGTATTTTCTCCCATTTGGAGCCACAATCTATTTCGATACGAGTTGTTATCGCCAAAGACATTGTAAATACCCATAATCGCACTTTCGGCAAGTGAAGCATCGCTAAAAACAACGTCATCGGAATAGGTTGACTGCGATTTTACCTCTAAATAATCTTTACAAGAGGATAAAAGCAGTACGGAAATTATAATAAAGAATATCTGTTTCATGTTTGTATCGATTTAAAAGGTTAAGTTAACTCCAAAGTTATAAGCCCGGCTGCGTGGATATGCCGAATAATCAACACCTGGTGTTAACGGCGTGCTACGACGAGTATCTACTTCGGGGTCATATCCCGAATATTTAGTCCATACAAATAGATTATAGGCCGAAACATAGAAGCGTAGTTGCTGAACGTACAGTTTTGTCATCCATTTTTTAGGAAGGGTATAGCCAAGCGTTACGTTATTCAACCTGAGAAACGAGCCATCTTCTACCGCCCAAGAATGGAAGACGTATTTACCCAATCCGGGAGACCATATTTTAGCATTTGCATTTAAAGCATCCAGGGCTGTAGCGTCTGTCAACCTGGCTCCTGTTGTTGGGTCAACATTATTCCAACGGTTTGAAGAATTTACTACCGAAAGCATATTACGGTATGTATATTTATTAGCTGTAGTAAATTCTATTTTATTGGCATTGTAGATGTCATTTCCATAAACCCAGTTAAAATTAGCAGAGAAGTCAAACCCTTTAAAGTAGCCAGAGATAACAAAACCTCCCGTATGTTTTGGCATGGCATTTCCTATAACCTGGCGGTCATTCGGAGATATCACACTATCGCCATTAAGATCTCTGAGTTTAAGAGCTCCTGGCCCCCACGAAGAGCCATCTATTGAGGAGTTGTCGGGAGTTTGAACAGATTTATTATTCAACTTCCAGGCAGAACCATTCCATGTAAAATCTTTGGTTGAATACATGCCGTCGGTAACATAACCATACATTTGGCCTACCGGCTTACCAACGGTTACCAGATAATCAGTTGACGCCTGGGCATCACTGGTCCATGCCGAGTTACCCGTAATAGAGCTCAACCCACCTAAATCGTCTACTTTATTCCTGTTAAAGCTAATATTAAACGATAAATTAAGTCGAAAATCTTTAGTATCAACAACGGCAGCATCGAGGGTAAGCTCAATCCCTCTGTTTGAAGTTTTTCCTAAGTTTCTAAGCTGAGTAGAATAGCCAACACCGGTTATCGGGAAATTAATCAACAAATCTTTGGTTTTATTTTGATAGACTTCGAAAGTTCCGTTTAATCGGTTGTTAAAAACACCAAAGTCTAAACCAAGGTTTTGGGTAACGGTTGTTTCCCATTTCAGATCAGCATTCGTCATTGTGCTACTTGGAGCCAGGTATGACGAAGCAAGCGAAGTTGGCAAATAGGTAGTGGAGGTTACAGGGTAACTCTGTCTAAACATAAAACCCGGAATTCTATTATTACCTGCTGTTCCAAAGCTCGCCCTTAACTTTAAGTTAGACAACCACTCGGATGTGCCTGACATAAAATTCTCCTGTGAGATACGCCATGCTACAGCTGCGGAAGGGAAATACCCCCAACGTTTACCAGGTCCGAATTTACCGGAACCATCTGCACGAAATGTTGCATTAACAAGATACTTACCTTTATAGTCATAGTTGAAACGTCCAAAATACGACAACATTTTGTCGTCTGGCGAATAATAATTCGTAGCACTAACAGCTACGCCTTGAGAGGTAAATGCCCAAGCCTGATTAGATGTAAAAAATTTCGGATAAGCGTCAACAATATTAGTTAAAGTATTAGCTTTTTTAACAATAGCTTCCTCTCCAACCATCAATCCAACATTATGACTTCCTATTTTCTTATTAAAATTTAAAATATTGGCATTTCTAAATCCCGAATTAATAATATTCTGCAATTGAGCAGCCGGTTGATTTTTAACAGGTGCATCTCCGTTGGTCACATAATAAGTAGATAGCCCGTAAAACCGATTGTCAACCCCGTTAGTGTTATCTATAGCTATTTCGGAGCGAAAAGAAATTTCTTTGGTTATTTGAGCGGTAGCATCGGCACTTAAATTAAGAATTTTAGTTCGTTGAAGCCTGTCGTTATCGGGGATAGTCACAAACGGCGAATACAAACTACTGCCACTTTCCGGATCATCATCCGGTGCCGACATATTTTTTAATGGAATCGGCGTATATATAACGGCATTCTTCAGACGGGAGTCACTTGTCGATTTTTCCGTACCGGTAACGTCGTTTGCTCCTCCTCCGTTTATTTTAGTATCGGAATACCGAACAGCAAAATTCATTTTTAACCATGACAATGGCGCTGAGTTAACTTTCAGGTTAAGATTATCGCGTGAAAAGGAGGAACCTAGCATGATAGCTTTGTCATCCATTCGGGTATAGCTGGCATTAAAGTTTGCCGAAGAAGTTCCTCCGCTAACACTTATACTATGATTTTGAGTTGTTCCGGTTCGGCCAAAAACTTCATCTTGCCAGTTAGTTCCATTCATATATTTATACAGACCAATATCGTCGTAACTTCCAAAATATGGCTCATATTGACTGGATACCTTATTTTGTAAAACAGCCTGTTCGTATTGCCATTTTGCAAATTCATAAGGGCTAAATACATCCAATTTTTTCGTTACTTTTTTTACGGAATAATATCCACTGTAATTAACCGTAAGTTTACCTTCCTTGGCAGATTTGGTAGTAATAATTACTACCCCATTAGCACCTCGTGACCCGTATATAGCGGTGGAAGACGCATCTTTCAACACATCGACCGATTGAATATCGGTAGGAGGAATATTTGACAGGTTATCAACCGGAAAACCATCGACAATATATAATGGTGTATTATCCTGTGTAATGGAACCACCTCCACGAACACGAATTTTTATAGCAGCATCCGGCGATCCTTCCGTAGTAGTAACCTGTACGCCGGCCAATTTACCTGTTAATGCTTCTGCTACAGAAGCTACTGGAACATCTTTCAACTTTTCACCCGAAATCGATGTTATCGAACCGGTAAGATCCTTCCGCTTTGAAGTTCCGTACCCAATTACAACTACTTCGTCGAGGGTTTTGGATTCAGCGATCAGCCCGACTGTGAGTTGAGTTTGTCCCCTAAGGGCAATTTTCTGAGGTTCATATCCTACATACGAAAATTTAAGCGTGACATCAGAAGAGCTTACACTTATTTTGAATTTCCCTTCAATATCAGTTACAGTGCCTGAAGTCGACCCTTCGACCATAACACTTACGCCTGGTAAAGTTTCTCCCGATTTGGCATCGGAGACGGTCCCTGTCACGTCTACCTTTTGAGCAAACGTAAGCTGGATATTAAAAAATGCCAAGCATAACAAAATCAAGAGAAACCTTGTTTGTTTGCTTCGCATTCTGCGTTTTTGGAGCAAATTTTTCAACATAGTTTTGGTATTAGTGTTAGTAAAATTTCTATTTAGATTGAATTAGTATTTCTTAACTAGGAGCCTAAATAATTCCTTAGGAAGAAGAAAGGGACTGCCCTTATTGACCGAGTTGTCTACCCAAGTTGGTAATGGAAAGTTTAGCATAGTTTTAGTCATAAAATGTTTAATTAGACAGGAGTATACCTCATTATAAATTTATTCGGCTTAGGGAAGGGATTATGTAAATAATATCCCGACCAGAAAAACGAGTGCGATAACCAGTCCGATAATGGAGAGGATTATATAAAAGGTAATTCGTCGTAGTTTTTGGTCAATTTCACTCATAGCCCAATGGTTAAAAACTATCGAAAAGATACTGAAAACGGCAGGAAATGGGCTGTTCTAAATTCCCAAACAACAGGGGTATTTTTCCCAAAACGGCTAAATCATCCCAAAATAGAGCTCCTAATGTAACTTTCTACGAAAATACGCTGCACCGCTATTAAATGAAGACAGCCGGATGCTGAGCTCTATGCCCAACGTCCGGCTGTTAATTTACACCAAACACTATCTTAAAGAAATCCGAAATTACGTTCTATCTCTAGACCCAGCATATTCGGAGGCATTCATACCATATTGCTGGCGGAAGCATTTTCGAAAATGAGAAAGGTCGCGAAACCCGACAGCATAGGCAACCTCGGACACCGTCATAACATTTTGAGTAAGAAGTTGAGCGGCGCGTTTCAGTCGTATGTTACGAATAAACTCTTTGACAGTCATATCGGTCAAAGCCGAAATTTTACGATAAAGCTGCATACGACTGGTTCCTACTGCCGCGGCAAACCTTTCTATATCGAGGTCGGGGTCGTCAATATTTTTTTCAATGATGTCGATAACTTTCTGAAGGAACCGTTCATCAGGAGAAGTTATAGTCACATTGCTAGGCTTAAGCACCATTTCGCTGGTATATTTTTCGCGCAACGATTTGCGCAATGACAGCAGGTTTTCGACCTTGGTTTCGAGAATTACCGGGTCGAAAGGTTTGGTAATATAATCGTCGGCACCAGTTTCAAGTCCTTCAATTTCGCTATTACGCGAATTTAATGCAGTTAGCAATATTACCGGGATGTGCGAGGTACGGTCGTCCTTTTTTAGCTTTTTGCACAATTCTTTACCGTTAAGCACAGGCATCAGCACATCGGAGATGATGATGTCGGGTATCAGTTTCAGGGCAAGTTGCCAACCTTCTTTTCCGTCTGTAGCTTCATGCACCTGGTAGTGTATTTCAAAGTGGCTGCGAATAAAATATCTCACATCGGCATTATCCTCTACAATTAACAGGATATTGCGCGAGTCTGTATCCAACGTATTAATTTCAACATCTTCGGCATGAGTAGCAACTTCGTTGATGTCCTGATAAGATGCACTTGTAGGAAGGACTTTGGCATCGGTTTCAAAGGGCAGACGAACCGTAAATTTTGTCCCTTTACCCGGCTCACTCGATACGTAAATATACCCGTTATGCAGTTTAACCAGTTCTTTTACAAGTGCCAGGCCAATACCTGTTCCTGTTTGATTTTGGGTATTATCTCCCTGAAAAAAGCGGGTAAATACTTTATGTATATTCTTCTCAGGAATACCCAAACCGGTATCGGAAACCACAAGTTCAACCACAGTTGTATGAGCTTCGCCTTCTTCTATTGTTTCCTCTTGAGCATCTTTCACAGCATCCAGACAAAGCTCTACGGTTCCGTTTTTTTCAGTAAACTTAAAAGCGTTAGTAAGCAGGTTGTTAATAATTTTTTCGAGTTTATCGGCATCAAACCAAACCTCTATTTTTGATTCTGGAAGTTTTACGCGAAACTCTATGCCTTTTTCTGCGGATATAGATGTGAAAGATAAAGCTATGTCATGCACAAAAGAGACGATCTCCCCTTCTTTCAGCTCAAGTTTCAGACTACCGGCTTCGAGCTTGCGGTAATCGAGCAACTGATTGATGAGCGTTAACAACTGCTTGGTATTACGGTGCATTATTTCGAGCATATTCCGCGACTCATTTTCCGGAAGTTTCTGGTTAAGCATCTTTTCCAACGGCCCAATAATCAATGTTAAGGGCGTACGAATTTCGTGCGAAATATTGGTAAAAAACCGAAATTTCATCATGTCTAGCTCGTGCAGCTTACGGGTTCTCAAACGTTCAAACAAGAGCTGATGCTTAAGCCGTTCTTTATTGACCAACAAATAAACCAGGACAGACACTGCCGCTCCCAATAACATGAGTACCAACAATTTAAACCACCAAGTTAACCAAAAAGGAGGAAGTATATTTATTTTCAATTCAATACCTTTTTCATTCCAGACATTATCGTTGTTGGAGGCTTTAAGGCAAAAGACATAACTTCCGGGGTTCAGGTTCGTGTAGGTAGCCGAATGCTGTGTTCCTACATCATTCCATTGTTCTTCAAACCCCCTTAGCCGGTATTTGTACCGATTTTTTCCCGGCTGGGTAAAATTTAGTGAGGCAAACTCAATCGTTATAACATTTTGATCATAAAGCAATTTAACAGTTTTAGCTTCTGAAATACATTCCTTAAGAATCGCGCTTCGACTGTCGAGTACAGGCACCGGTTGGTTAAATACACGAAATCCGGTAAACACGAGGGGCGGGATGTAAGGATTATCTTTTATTTCCCGTGGTGAAAAAATATTAAACCCAGAAATTCCTCCAAACAGCATTTCTCCGTTTGGTGTTTTTAACGATGACCCGTAAGTAAATTGATTGTTCTGCAATCCATCAAGTCTGTCGAACAGACGGCACGCCCCGGTCTCGGGATTAAAGCGGGTAAGCCCATTAGCCGTACTGAGCCATAACATTCTATCGTCGTCCTGTTGGATACAGAGAACCTGGTTATTGGCTATACCATCCTTTTCGGAATAATACTTCAGGCTCCCCTTGTCTTTATTATACAATGCCAACCCTTTATCGATTGTGGCAATCCATATACGCCCTTTACTGTCCTGGCAAAAGGCTCTTGTTCGTTCCTGAAAATGTTTTACTTTTCCTGACAAGGGTTCATACACCACCATATCGGCTTCTCCTCCAATCCATAAATTGTGCTGTCTGTCTTCATTTATCCAGAATATAGGCTGGTTTCCGGAGATATGATTGTAGTGAATAAAATTTTTGGTTTTTGGGTTAAATAGCTCCAGTCCTTTAAATGTCCCGGTCCATATCTGGCCTTTGCTATCGCGAAATAACGTCCATATACGATTGTCTATAAGCGACGAAGCCTTTTCACTATTATGAGAGAAATGGGTTAAGCGGCCCGTTTGAAGGTTCATCACATCAATACCTCCCATAAACGTTCCAATCCAAAGGTTTCCTGTGCCGTCATCCATAAAAGCCTTGATGCAGTTTTTGGATATAGAATTAGGATTTGTGTCGCTGTGCATAAGGTAGCGGAATGTTCCGGTCTTACGGTCGAAAATATTGATTCCTCCCCGCTCGGTGCCAACCCATATATCTCCTTTTGGGTCAATCCAGAATGCATAAACTTCGTTATCATTAAGGTAGCGTCCCTGTTCCGGGAGAGCCCGATAATGCTTAAAAAACTGGGCTTCGCGGGTGTAGTGTGATATTCCCCCTCTTGTTCCAAGCCAAATATCACCTTTGACATCCTGATAAATATCGAGAATTGAATTGTGCCCAAGACTATTTAATTCCCTGTCATCATGAAAGATGCTATTAATAGAATTCCGGTTTTTATTAAAAACATATAGTCCACCACGTGAACCAATCCAGTACAGACCCTGCCTGTCGCGAAAAACAGTACGAATTGTTGAGCAGCGTTCATTGGTGGCATCGACAACAAAATTCGAAGCCTGCATGGTTAAAGGGTCGACAATTATTAACCCGGAATTATATGTCCCAATCCAAAGTTTCCCATCAGTATCTTCAAAGATATCGTGAATTTCATCGGTTTGTCGGTTGTTCAATGGCAACGACACATGCTGTACCCGATTGGTTTTACAATTCAACAGGTCTAGTCCGGCATTTGTTCCTATCCAGAGGTTTCCTCTTTTGTCAAAATGTAAAACGTGCACATAGTTATAAATAGACGCCGCTGCCCCGGGATTTAATGTAATTTGTCTGATTTCTTTTCCTGAGGTTGGATCAAAAACCTGCACGCCTTTATCACAACCAATCCACAGTAGTCCTTTTTTATCTTCAGCAATAGAATTAACGGAGTATCCATAGGCCTTTTTCGTGCCCCAACGGACATAATAATGTTCGAACGTTTCCTTTTGTCGGTTAAAGCGGTTAAGTCCGCCATTCTCCATACCCACCCACAAGTTCTTTTTCGAATCCTCAAAAATAACCCGAACCAGTTGTCCCAAAAGGCTGGAGCGATAATCCGGATCATTTTTAAAAACGGTAAACTTGTAACCATCAAACCTGTCGAGCCCCTGACTGGTACCAAACCAGAGCCATCCTTTCGAATCCTGAAATACACAATGGACAATATTATTGGATAGCCCGTTTTCCTGCGTAAAATTTTCGAAACTGGGACTAAATTGCTGTGCCCGTGCCCCTACTATTTTCAGGATACTTATCAGCAGGATAATACACACACTCCTTCGGGTCATGCTTAGTCAATTAGTTGTAGAATAGCAAAATGAGTTATAAATATAGCCCCTTATTGTTAAACAACGAAGAAAATCATTGATTTTAGTGCACTTCCCCCAATAAAAAATCCGTTACACAAGGTTTGCAAAACGGATTAGATATTTATTCGTCTATCTGTGTCAATAAAATTGTTGGGTTACATCCTCACGATGCCCAGAGAATCCCATTCGCTCTTATCCCGAAAAGACAGGAGTTCCATACTTTCACCATCAAATACCGCATAAGTACGGGCCGAAATCCATTCGCCGGTATTAAATAACCGTGCATGCCCGTTCAGGTCAATGTCCATAGGTACATGCCGATGCCCAAAAACAAAATAATCTACATGTTTTTGGGTTAAATATTCTTTAGCAAACAAAATGTTAAATTCTTTGTCAATCCCGTGAAAGGTATCGGTTATACCCTTGGAATAACGGCTATGTTTTGACCATACATGGCCTAAAGCGTACGTTATGTTAGGATGAATCATCGAGAACCAGAACTGAAGAAATTTACTATGAAACATTCCTCTCAGGAACTTGTAACCGTTATCGCCCGGACCAATGCCATCGCCATGCCCTACAACAAACACTCGATCGTTAATCTGAATTTCGATAGGATTATAAAAAACCTCTACACCGATTTCTTTGGGCAGATAATCGAACACCCATACATCGTGATTTCCTGTAAAAAAATATACAGGAATGCCGCTATCGGTAAGTTCGCATAGCTTACCTAAAAAGCGAACAAACCCACGTGCCGCAACCTTTTTATACTCATACCAATAATCAAAAATATCCCCACACAGGAAGAGCGCACCGGCATCTGCTTTTATCTGATCAAGCCATTGAACGATGATCTTTTCACGACGAGTACTTTTATCGTAAGGATAAAGTCCCAGGTGAAAATCGGAAGCAAAATAAGCCTTCTTAGTTTCCGGAAGGACTAGTCTGCGTACTGGTTGTATTATCTGCTTTGTCAAATATTTCAGCTAATTTGTTACTTAATTCTTCTCCTCGCAAATCCTTGGCAATAATCACTCCCTTATCATCAATAAGATAGGTTGCCGGCACTTTCTTAACCGTGTAATGCTTAAAAATTGGAGACTCCCATACTTTAAGGTCGCTTACCTGTGTCCACCACAAACCGTCTTCGCGGATAGCGGTAATCCAGGCATCTTTTGATTTGTCGAGCGAAACCTGGTAAATTTCAAACCCTTTATAATTGTATTTCCGGTAGAGGGCTGGGAAGTTTGCATTTTCAGCACGCGAAGGTTTGTCCCACGAAGCCCAGAAATCGAGCAAAACATATTTTCCCTTGAAAGACGACAGTCTTACCGTATCGCCGCGAAATGTCGGCAGGGCAATGTCCGGGGCTTTAGCTCCCATTTCCGAGAGCATACGTTCCATATCGCTTACCCGTTGTTGCTCAATCATCTCTTTCACATTGGCATGCAACGAGTTTACATAAGGTGCATTCGGGAATTTTTTATACATTATCGAATCGACACGAGAGAAGTATTTAAAATCCTCAACTTTGTAAAATATAAACGAATTTTTATTAACCTGCTGATAAAGAGCCATTAAACTAGCAAACGACGATGAATGTTTCTCAATAAAATCAATTGAAAACTTACGCTGGCCTTCCAAAATCTGTTCATAATTCATTGTAAGAACATTGCGAATATTGGCTATGTTTTTATTATTAAGAAACTGCTGATAGATATGATTCAGAGAATCCACACTGGCCTGGGTTTTGGCAAGTTTCTGAGACAATTGTTGCGCAAATTTCGACTCGTCTGAACCATTAACCGAATAGGTATAAAACAAGCTGTCGGCACGGCCTGTGATTTTAATCCGGTCGCCGGGTTCGATAATCAATGTAATCGGGCGGTCATTACCTACCCAAAGTGTAAAAAACGATGTGTATTGAATATCCCGTTTAAACTTGAACGACCCTGACTTATCGAGCATTACCGAGTCAATTTTGCCATCGTTCTTAACTGTTAATTCCTGAAAATAGACATATTCGGATTTAGCTTTCTCCAGTTTTCCTTTAACCACAATTTTCGGACCCGATTGTTTACACGAGTAAACCAGAACACTGAGTAATAAAATAGAAACAAACTTATTCATAAAATATTTAAAAAAGGTAGTGGCGAATATACGTAATTTTGATTTACAAACGGCATAGTGCATGTTTGTTGAAACCGTACAATAAAACCCAGGTATAAATTCGTCACATAAAATCCGTTGTTTGTCAAATGTTCTCAACGTAGAAAAAAAATCCTTCTACATTTGAGCCACACAACAAAACTAGATTTTCAACCGACCCATTGCTAGACCCATATATATCGATTCATTAAGAATCATTACATTTTTAGATTTAAGTACAGGTTCACAAGTTGCTTCCCGAATACCGGGGGCAACTTGCCGGGCCGAAAATGTTTTTCCATCCGTGTTTTACGCTCCCATTTCTATAACGATATAATAAAAAAAGTCATCTGTACTGACTATGCAGCACAGATGACTTTTTGTGTATTTTAGGGAAGGAATTATTATTTATTTTCAGAAACAGGCTTACTGGTATTGTCCGTTTTTTCGTCTTCTACTTTCGAAGCCTTTTTAAATTCCTTGATACCTTCTCCCAAGCCTTTCATAAGTTCCGGAATTTTTTTGCCCCCGAATAACAGAACAAGCACTAAAATAATAAGAAGCCATTCGGTGCCTCCGGGCATGCTGAGTACAATAAAGTTAGTCATACAATAATGTTTTATTGGTCACAAATATAGATAATTATTAATCGACAGTTATTAATTACGGAGGATATTTTATCAATATACTCTGGCTTTTAAATTTTAAAATTTACCGATATTGTAGATTGTATAGAAACCGGCCGCCCTGCCCTTTTGGCTGGCCGCCACCGGGGCAATACACTGATTACTCTTACGGCCTCCCGGTCGAGTAAAGGAGTAACCCCGCTAAGAATCTTAACATCCTGAATATCTCCATTTTTGGTAATCATAAACTGAATAACCACGCTTCCCTGAAGCCTAGTACGGCGAGCAGCTTCCGGATAATGGGTGTTTTTACTGATAAACTGTTTCAATTCTCCGGCAACAAACATAGGCATTTCGTCTACATCCGAGAGGTAATAAGTACTGTCGGGGTTAGCCATGGGATCGTTTCCTTTGGGAGAAGTTCCTTTAGCCTTGGCATCGGCAACACTATCTACAGGCAAAATAATTGGCTTTTCCTCAGGTTTAGGCTTTGGCTTTTCATCCTTGGTTGAATCGATAACAATATTCTCCGATTTGGGGGGAAGCATCTTTTTCATCGGAGGGAAAGTTGGCGGAGGTGGAATATTAAAATCTTTCAGGTCCGAAAGCTGAACTATTTCAGCCGTAACCGATTTATCCGAATCTCTGTTTAAAAACAGGTCGGCATTATAAACTACAAACATTACAATGATTGGGAGAAGAAAGCATACATATCCCAGTATTACCCCACGAACGAGGTATTTATGGGAATACTTGCGGAGATCATATGCTCCGTATTCTTTATTCCGGTTTTCAAATAATATTTCATCAAAACCACGCATGCAATTCCCTTTTCAATCTGAGCGGACGAATTTAGCTAAAACATTGAGCCCTTATCTTTCTTTAACATTTTTTAAGGCAAAAGGTATACCAAAACTAGCGAATATTTCAAAATCAACCTCTCCTCTTTCAAAATTAAACAAATTCATAATCAACTATATAATACGGAAACCTCAGGAAGATTTCACCGAAACTTTAACTTCTTTTCGATTTAAGCGGGTTGCGGCGACAATCATAATCAGCGACATAGCAGCCAGTACGCTGAAAGCCCCTTTAAAACCGGGAATTCCACCACCCAAACTGGCAGCAAGCGCACCTACCAAGGCAGCACTAACCAATTGCCCGATACTCATAAAAATAGTCAAAACGCCCTGACCAGAAGCCCGGTCGTCGTCTGAAGTTTCGTGATTTACGATGTACCGCAACGGAGCTCCCAAAACGGCCGCAAGACCAGTGCCCAGAATCACTTCTGAAATATAAAAACCGGTCTTGGTATCTGCAACCTTCCAGATGCCAACCAATCCGAAAAAGACCAGAACCGTGCCTAAAATAAGAATAATCCGTGCGCCAAACTTATCAAGCATCCGCCCAGCCACAGGAGCGCCAACGAACAACGCTGCAACGAGTGGAATCAACGAGAAACTAGCGGCAGAATCGCTCAACCCGAATGCCGATCGGACATAACCGGGAATAAACATCACGCCTACTTCGCCAAGCCCAGCGCCAAACGAAATTAAATATGCAATAATCAATTGCCGGGAACGGAACAACCCGGTATTAATGGTTGGTGATCCGCTTTTTTTCTGCGACATGATAAACAAAGGCAGTAAACCCAGCGACACAGTCAGCAACGGAAATACCCGCACCGACGATACAGAGGCAACAAAATTCTTCGTATCAATCATATTTATAGAGAATGAAAACAATCCGAGTATCACCAAAAGAAGTGACATTCCCAGCCAATCGAACTTTACGTTTTCTTCCATCTGCTTTGAAGGAACAATTGTTAACGCCCCAATAATCAAAGCAACCGACATTGGCAGATTCAGAATAAAAATCCAGTGCCAGCTCAACATCAGCAATAATCCGCCAATAACCGGACCTACGATAAATGCCAGTCCAAAAACGGCACCGATGAAGCCCAAAGCCCGGCCTTGCTTTTCTTTAGGAAATGTATCGCCGATAACGGCCGATGCTACAGGAAGAAAACCGCCCGCGCCAAGACCCTGAATTCCCCTGCCCACTAAAACCTGATCGAACTGACCAGATAGCACGATAACCAACGACCCTAATGCAAATAAAAATACTGATGATATATAGATAATCCTCCGTCCGTACAAATCAGACAATTTCGAGAGCACCGGTGTTGAAAGAATATTCGTCAATACATATATATTAATGACCCAGGCGATTTGTCGCGGCGACACCGCAAAAGCTTTTTGAATAGCAGGCATTGCCGGCCCCAGAATGGCAATATCGAGTGCGCCCATAAGAACCCCGAAAAACAGAAGTACCAAAAGTCGTTTATTCATTGATGTGTATTATTTTTCAAGCAACAAATGTAATTGGAAAGTGTTTAGTAAACGAGTTTTCTATTTTTAAGATCGAAAATAAAACACTCATATGAAATTGAAATTACATTGACGAATGCTATTTACGAAACTAAAAAATAAGGAGCCGGATAAAATCCATAAATTTGTTTATCCTAAAAAACGATGATGACGATTTACATCAAAAATATGGTTTGTAACCGCTGTATCATGGTGGTACGGGACGAATTTGAGAAATTTGGCTACACGCCTGTAAACGTCCGGTTGGGTGAGGTAGAAACGACTGCAGATATTTCTCCGGAAAAGATGCAGGAAATTAGCAAACGGCTGCAAACTCTGGGATTTGAAATTATCGACAACCAGCAAAGTCAAATCATCGAAAAGATAAAAACAGGGATTATTCAACTGGTGCATTACAGCAATGAGGTACCGAACATCAATCTTTCGGAATACATTTCCAATCAAGTACATAAAGACTACCACTACCTAAGCAACCTGTTCTCCGAAATTGAAGGAACAACCATCGAAAAATACATCATCAACCAAAAAATTGAGCGCGTAAAGGAACTGCTCGTTTACGGAGAGCTTACCCTGAGCGAAATTGCCGATAAGCTGGGATACAGTAGTGTGGCTTATCTCTCCAACCAGTTTAAAAAAGTTACAGGCTTAACTCCGAGCCACTTTAAACAAGTGAAGGATCAAAAGCGCACGCCCCTTGACGAGGTGTAAAACCAGTAAATCTTACAAACTAATCTAAAAATTACACAACAACGCGCTGCTCTATAAGCCTTACCTTTGAGGAAAAGATTTAAACAATGGGAACAATCCTCAAAAAAAGCTTTCCGGTAACCGGAATGAGTTGCGCCTCTTGCGCCCTCAGTGCTGAAAATCAGCTTAAAGAGCAGAAGGGAGTGCTGAAGGCATCCGTCAACATAGCCAATTCGATGGCCTTGGTAGAATTTTCGCCAGAAGATGTTACCGCTACCGACCTTAGGGTAGCCATCCTGTCCATTGGTTTCGATTTACTCATTAATGAAGAGGAAGAAGAAGCTGAACATTTAGAAGACCTGCATCAACAACAATATAAATCGCTATTAAGGAATACAGCATGGGCTTCCGCGTTTTCGCTTCCAGTGGTTATTATCGCCATGTTTCTGATGAATATTCCGAATGTGAACTGGATCATGCTTGTGCTTACAACACCAGTGCTACTCATTTTCGGCCGCCGGTTCTTTGTCAACGCCTTTAAACTGGCCCTGCTCCGTAAGGCCAACATGGACACACTGGTAGCACTAAGTACCGGCATCGCTTACCTGTTCAGCCTTTTTAACACATTATATCCCGAATTTTGGCACAGCCGCGGTGTGCATCCTCATGTGTATTTCGAAGCATCAGCCGTGGTAATATCCTTTATTCTTCTGGGAAAACTACTCGAAGAACGGGCTAATTCGAATACGTCATCGGCCATTAAAAAACTAATCGGGCTACAACCTAAAACCGTAACCATCCTTTACGATAACGGAGATGAAGCGTCGATACCGGTTTCGCAGGTGAAGCCCGGCGACAGACTTTTAGTTAAACCCGGCGACAAAATTCCGGTTGACGGCGAAATCACTTCTGGCTCATCGTTTATCGACGAAAGTACCATCACCGGCGAATCGTTGCCTATCGAAAAAGAGATTGGCGCCAAAGTATTTGCCGGAACTCAAAACCAGAAAGGAAGCTTTGCCTTTACGGCTCAAAAAGTTGGAAACGAAACCATTCTTGCGCAAATCATAAAAATGGTACAACAGGCGCAGGGAAGCAAAGCTCCGGTGCAAAAGCTCGTCGACAAGATCGCCGGAATATTTGTGCCGACTATCATCATTATCTCGTTGCTCAGCTTCTCGCTATGGATGATTTTCGGCGGAGACAATGCTCTCACTCAGGCTTTGCTGGCCATGGTTACGGTGCTGGTTATAGCCTGCCCGTGCGCGCTGGGACTTGCTACGCCTACAGCCATCATGGTGGGCATGGGTAAAGGTGCCGAAAACGGAATACTGATAAAAGATGCCGAGAGCCTCGAACTGGCCCATAAAATCAACGCCATCATCCTCGACAAAACCGGCACCATCACCGAAGGCAAACCCGAAATTACCGATATTGTATGGCTTGTTCCGGAACCGAAAAGGACCGAACTTACACAACTATTGCTGTCTATCGAATCACAATCCGAGCATCCACTTGCCGAAGCCGTTATCAATGCTTTTGACAAAACCGACAGCTTCGTTCATGCAGATAAATTTGAAAGTATCACCGGCAAAGGAGTTGTAGCTACTTATCAGGACAACGTTTACCTCGTGGGCAACAATAAACTGCTGGAAGATTTTAGTGTTGATATACCAGAATCTGACAGAAAACAAATTGACTTATGGCAGGAAGATGCCAAAACGGTGATCGCATTTGTCTGCAACAAGGAACTTATGGCCATCTTTGCCATTGCCGACAAGATTAAAGACACGTCGACCCAGGCAATCCGCGAACTACAGGAGCAGGGCATCGAAGTTTTCATGCTCACTGGCGACAATGTTCAAACTGCGAAAGCCGTAGCTCATAGAGTTGACTTAAATAACTTTAAAGCGGAGGTTATGCCTTCGGACAAGGCCGACTTTATCAAAGAATTACAACATCAAGGGAAAGTAGTAGCCATGGTTGGCGACGGCATCAACGATTCGCACGCCTTGGCTCAGGCCGACGTGAGCATTGCCATGGGCAAAGGTTCCGACATTGCCATCGACGTGGCTAAAATGACCATCATATCGTCCGATCTGTTGCTTATCCCAAAAGCTATAAAGCTATCAAGGCTTACCGTGCGGACGATTCACCAGAACCTATTCTGGGCGTTTATTTATAACCTCATCGGCATTCCAATTGCTGCCGGGATACTCTATCCGATATGGGGCTTTATGCTAAACCCGATGATTGCCGGGGCTGCGATGGCTTTCAGCTCGGTATCGGTAGTCAGCAATAGCCTTCGATTAAAAACAAAAAGGCTACGAAGCAACGAGGGAACAAAGTAACATCTCGTCACCTAACAGCATAATCACTTAATAACTTAAAATATGTCAACACTAAAATTCAAAACCACCATCAATTGCTCCGGCTGTATTGACAAAGCTTCACCTTTTTTAAACAATACAAATGGCATTGACAAATGGGGTGTAGAACTCACTAATCCCCAGAAAATACTGACTGTTGAAACCTCAACACTTTCAGAAAACGACATTATTCAAGGGCTTACCAAATTGGGATTTAAAGTAGAAAAGCTTTAATATCCAACAATGCCTCAGAAAAAAGGTTGCTAAAAACAAAATTGCGCAATGATAATTAATTCATCTGCGCAATTTTGCGTTGGCTTTTGTAGACTCTGCGGTTATTTTTTTCGAAAAACTTTAATTCCTCCATCCAAAAACTTCACAAAATCTTCGGCATTATAATCTGCACCCTGCGGAGAAGCTAAAAGGTTACCGTTGGTATCGAGCAATACATAAAACGGTTGTGAGTTTGAATTAAACCGCGAAGCCTGAAAATCGCTCCACTTGTTGCCTATCGTCCGCACCGTCTTTCCGCTAAATTTAGAAGTAAACTGCTCGTTGGCGGGAAGCTCTGTCTTATCATCTACATACAATTGAATCAGTACATAGTCGTTACTCAGTCGTTTCAGCACCTCCTTATCCGACCAAACGTCGGCCTCCATCTTACGGCAATTCACGCAGGCATGACCGGTAAAATCGATCATCACCGGCTTATTTACCTTCTTGGCATAAGCCAGGCCTTCGTCATAATCAAAAAAGGCATCGAGATTTAGCGGAGCATGAAATAAGTCTCCGTATTTTTTAAATTGATGTTCTCCGGTGTTTTTATTCAAACTGCTGGTATAAAGGTCAAAATCCTGGGTTTGCTGAGGAGGCAAAAATGCCGCAATAGACCGTAGCGGAGCGCCCCACAATCCGGGAATCATATACATGGTGAATGCTAAAACGATGATCGCCCCAAACAACCTGAACACCGAAATTCCGGAAAGATCGGCATCATGGGCAAATTTAAGTTTTCCCAACAGGTACAACCCGAGAAGTCCAAAGATGACGATCCACAATACGAGAAACACCTCGCGGTCGAACCAATTCCAATGGTAGGCCAGATCAACGTTTGAGAGAAATTTAAGGGCAAGCGCCAATTCCAGAAATCCCAACACGACTTTAACACTATTAAGCCATCCGCCGGATTTAGGCAAATTGCTCATCCATGATGGGAACATGGCAAACAACGCAAACGGGATGGACAAAGCCAGTGCAAAACCAAACATTCCAACGGCAGGCCCCATGTATTGCCCCATGGTGGCAGCCTGTACCAGCAAGGTTCCGATAATAGGTCCCGTACACGAAAATGACACCAATGCTAATGTAGCAGCCATAAAGAATATCCCCACCAAACCGCTTTTATCGGCCTGAGCATCGGTTTTATTTACCCACGACGAAGGCAAGGTGATTTCAAAAGCCCCCAGGAACGAAGCAGCAAAAACAATCAGCAGCAAAAAAAACAGGAAGTTAAAGACGCCGTTTGTAGACAGGCTATTCAATGCATCGGCACCGAATAAGACCGTTACCACAAGTCCCACACCAACATAGATGACGATGATCGACAATCCATATAGCATTGCTTTACCAACAGCGCGGCCTTTGGGAGCAGACGATTTAGTAAAATAACTAACGGTAAGCGGCAACATGGGAAAGATACAAGGCATCAAAAAAGCCGCAAATCCGCCCAACAAGCCAGCAAGAAATATAGCCCAGAGCGATTTCGTCCCGGCTTTTCCGGCAGTCGTAGACTTGGCTACAATTAAAGTATCTTTTTTTGTTGCTTTCAGCGAATCAGCAGTAGAAGTTAAACTCTTCGCAATAACGCCAGTAATGGCCCCGGCCTTTTGTACTTCCTTTACAGAAGCCGAAGGTTGTTCGACCGCCTGTGCTACCTGTTCATTTTTAACGGCAAAGCTAAACGGCACTTCGTCCGGAGGAAGGCATTGAACATCGTTACAAACCATAAATTCCAACGAACCTTTAATAATAGTTGTGGTCGTTTTTAGTTTTACCTTTTGTACAAATACAGCCTTCTTCTCAAAATAGGCAATATTCATGTTGAATGCCTTTTCAAAGGCTTTTACCGGTTTAAGGATTTCTTTCACCTTTCCATCCAGCTCATAATCGGCCGACGGCACAAATTTGAACGACGTTGGAATTGGCCCTCCCGATTCGATAAACTGCGAATAAAGATGCCACCCGTTGTCGATAGTAGCCGTAATCGTAAGCTCGGCTTCCTGCTTTCCAACATTCTTACTGGTAAAACCCCAAGTTACATGATGTTCTATTTGCGCACGGCAAAGCACCGACACAAAAATCAACAGTATAACAACAAAACCTTTTTTCATACTAATTATCAATACTTATAAACTTTATTCACAAAACAATCTCACAAAAAGCATTTAGATTTATTTGAAACTTAAAAACCACAAACGCCTTCAATTGTTTATGCAATGTAGCACTAAAATTTAATTTGGATGAATGTGTTTTCTCAGGAAAAACTACGAAACCCATTGTGCTGTGATATTCACGCTGAAATATCTAAAAAAATAAAGCCCCTCTATAAAAATAGAGAGGCAAATATTTTTCGGTTTACTTTAGCATAACGTCCTATTTAAAATAGGAAGAGAGAGGTTTGTCGAAACTTACTTCTGAATTATCGCCTATCGTATAACTTGCTTCTATACCTATCACTTGCTTCTGGTTGCGACTGATTGCTTCTGAATAAACACCTAACTGACTTGTTTCATGTATTTATACCATTGAGGAGTAAAAAGTAACCCTCCCAATTGCAATTTTTTACAAAAAAATTCACAACATCAAACAAACAGTTAATATACAACCACATACACCCTACCCCACAACCTCTTTCTGCGATATTTTCAACAGCTCATTAGTGGTTTTCCAATTTCGGGTAGTTGCCACAACGTTTAATTTAGCTTCTATAAAACTATTCGTCAATTTTGTTTTTCCATATCCATTGGGGCAATATAAATAAAGAGCTTCTTCGGTTATAGCAACGTCTTCGTCATCGGACTTTCGCATTAAAATATCCACACAATCAACCATTACAGGGCGGGAAGCCAGAAATGTAACATGTAAATACCGAGCATCTTTTGACTGCTCGTTTTTAAAAGGATTATTCGTTATAATCCGTTCAAGCGTTTCAACAGTCAAAACAATGACTGGGACTTGAAATCCAAACTGATTTAGTATCTGATTGGAAATTTTCGTAGTTAATTCATAAGATTCATACCTGTCATCCTGGAATATAACATTTCCACTTTGAATGTATGTCTGTACATTCCTAAAACCAAGATATTCGTACATTTTACGCAACGCATCCATTGCTATAATCTTCTGACCACTAACGTTAATACCCCGAAGTATTGAAATATAGGTCATCATGAATTTACCAATAAACTACCCAGGTATGTTGCCAGCAACCCAAGCATTACGCTTAATCCGGTGTATAAAGCCACATAAACAAAAGCCCCGTCGCGAAGCATCCCTAAATTGTCGTTGGCAAAAGTAGAAAACGTGGTGTATCCCCCGCAAAAACCAACAGTAAGAAACATCCGGAGCTCTGTCGACATTAAATTTCCGCGTTCCGCCAAGCCGTAAAACAACCCTATCAAAAAACAACCAAGAATATTCACAATTAACGTTCCGTACGGAAACGAAACCGGCAAGTATTTATGAATAGACAAGGAGGTAAGGTACCGGGCAATGCTACCCAGAAATCCTCCAGAGCCAATAATGAGGAGCAGTTTCATTGCAATGATCTATTAATATGCCAAAGGTAAAATATTAAAAGATAAAAGATACTCCGTATTTTTTAGAGAAATCCTGGCAGTATTAAAAAAGAACACCCTTCCCCCGGAAACCAGGAGAAGGGTGTAATATATAGGATTGCATGAATTACATCATACCGCCCATGCCGCCCATGCCAGGATTTGGCATAGCAGGAGCTTTATCTTCTTCTTTTTCGGCAAGTACGCATTCGGTCATAAGGAGCATACCAGCGATAGAAGCAGCGTTTTCAAGTGCAACACGCGAAACCTTGGTAGGATCGATTACACCGGCAGCGAAGAGGTCTTCGTATTCGTCGGTGCGAGCGTTGTAACCGAAGTCGCCAGTGTGTTCTTTTACTTTCTGAACCACAACAGCACCGTCTAAACCTGCATTCTCAACAATCTGACGAAGAGGCTCTTCGAGAGCACGACGAACGATAGCGATACCGGTTGTTTCGTCGTCGTTATCGCCTTTTTGGCCTTCGAGAGCAGCAATAGCACGAATGTACGAAACACCACCACCAGTTACGATACCTTCTTCAACAGCAGCACGGGTAGCGCTGAGGGCATCGTTTACGCGGTCTTTCTTTTCTTTCATTTCAACTTCGGTAGCAGCACCAATATAAAGAACTGCAACACCTCCAGCTAATTTAGCCAGACGTTCCTGAAGTTTTTCTTTATCGTAATCCGAAGTGGTATTGTCGATCTGAGCACGAATTTGAGCAACACGGGCATCAATGAGTGATTTTTCGCCCGAACCGTTAACAACGGTAGTGTTGTCTTTATTGATGGTAACTTTTTCAGCTTTACCCAGCATGTCGAGGGTAGCGCCTTCGAGTTTCAAACCTTTTTCTTCCGAAATTACAGTACCACCGGTGAGAATAGCGATGTCTTCGAGCATTTCCTTACGACGGTCGCCAAAGCCGGGAGCTTTAACGGCAGCGATACGGAGCGAGCCACGAAGTTTGTTAACTACGAGGGTTGCGAGAGCTTCGCTATCAACATCTTCGGCAATGATTAACAAAGGTTTTCCGGCCTGAAGAGTAGCTTCGAGTACAGGAAGCAGGTCTTTCATGGTCGATACTTTCTTATCGTAGATGAGGATGAATGGAGATTCGAGAACGCACTCCATTTTTTCGGTATCAGTTACGAAGTAAGGAGAGATGTAACCGCGGTCGAACTGCATACCTTCAACTACTTCAACCGTAGTTTCAGAGCTTTTCGATTCTTCAACGGTAATTACGCCTTCTTTCTTAACCTTACCCATAGCTTCGGCGATCAGTTTGCCGATTTCGTTATCGTTGTTGGCAGAGATAGAAGCTACCTGTTCGACCTTTTGAAGATCGTCACCAACAGCTTTGGACTGTTTCCTGAGGTTTTCAATAACTTTAGTAACAGCTTTGTCGATACCCCTTTTCAAATCCATAGGGTTTGCACCGGCAGTTACGTTTTTAAGACCTACGGTTACAAGCGATTGAGCAAGAACGGTAGCAGTGGTAGTACCATCACCTGCATCGTCGTTAGTTTTGGAAGCAACTTCCTTAACCATTTGAGCACCGAGGTTTTCGATTTTGTTAGAAAGTTCGATTTCTTTAGCTACACTAACACCATCCTTGGTGATGTGGGGAGCACCAAATTTTTTGTCGATAACAACGTTACGGCCTTTAGGGCCAAGGGTAACTTTAACGGCATTTGCCAGTTGGTCAACACCTTTTTTAAGTAAATCGCGGGCTTCGATATTAAATTTAATCTCTTTTGCCATAATTTCCTGATTTTATAATTTTAGGTTATACACTAATTAAATAACAGCAAGAATGTCGGACTGACGCATGATGAGGTAGTCTTTGCCGTCGATGTTAAGTTCGGTTCCGGCATACTTTCCGTATAATACGATGTCGCCTACCTTAACTTCCATTTTGTCGTCTTTGGTGCCAGGACCGGCAGCAACAACTGTTCCTCTCTGGGGTTTTTCTTTAGCTGTGTCCGGAATGAAGATTCCGCTTGCTGTTTTTTCTTCGGCCTGAGTAGGTTCAACGAGCACCCTGTCGGCTAATGGTTTAATTTTTACTTCTGCCATTTTAATATCTATTAAAGGTTAAACATTCTTTTGTTTTATGTGGGATTCCTTTTCACATATTGTGCCAAAGCCTAAATTGCGGATTTGAGGCTTAAATGTACGACATTTTTTCAGTTTGAGCTTTGCCATAGAAACGAACGTTCCGGCAATAAATGCCAAGTTTACAGGAAGTAGGTAAAGAAAGGGATGAAAACAAAAAGTGTCAGTACGAATGACATACTGACACTTTAAGGAATCTATTTTGCTTGTAATTATTTCTTTTCGCTCTTATCTCCGGCGTTTTGTTGATTAGATGCCGGAGCTGATTTTTTACCGGCAGGAGCTGCGTTAGGAAAGCTTGGCAAAGCTTTAGGATCGGCAGAGTTCTTCACCTGTTCTTCAATAGCTGATTTTTTAGCACCTTCTTCGCGAGGAATAGTAATCGAAGCCAGAAGGCAAAGGACGAGAAGGGCTGATGCCAATGTCCAGGTTGCTTTTTCAAGAAAATCGGCGGTTTTACGAACGCCCATAAATTGGTTAGAAGCTGCAAATGACGATGTCAATCCTCCACCTTTGGAGTTCTGAACCAGAACAATCAGAATGAGAAGGATACAAACGATAACGATGAATACAGAGAGAACAATATACATAAATATCTGTTTTATAATTATTTTAAATGATTTCGGAGTTCTTCTACCCGACTGGCAAAGAAAGTGCTTTTTTCGGGAAATTTCAAAATTAATTTCTCGTAAACTGCAATGGCCTTGTCATAAAGTTTTTGACTGGTATAGATCATTGCCAAGGTTTCTGTGGCAAGGCCGTCGTTTTCCTTTACACTTTCGGCCGAAATATCTTCGCGGTGTTCGGTCAGATCCAGACGGTTTGGCGTAAAAGACGGGTTTTCATCTATGAACTTATCGATAAGCGCAAACGGGTCTGGTCCAACGACCTCTTCCGGCTCTTCAAAAGACAGAAAATCGTCATCAAATTCGAGCTCAAATTCGGCGGTTATGTCAGCCAAGTCTTCGGCAATCCGTTGAGCTGCATCTTTAGGTTTTTGATCGGCTAAAGCAGACTCAAGGTTGTAACTGTTATATGTATATTCAGGAACAAACTCGGGTTTGCTGCTCTTCGGTTCTGGTTCTTTTTCGATTACATGCTCCTCAGCAATTGGCTTTTCATCTTCCATCGGAGAGACTGTTCCCAGAGTTTCCGGTTGGGCTGGTGGCTCAACAATACTTTCCGATCCTATAGGCTTTTCTTCAACAACAGGCGGAGTCTCTTCCAAAGGTTCTGCCGAAATTTCCGGTTCTACTTCAGAAATAGATTTGTCAATTGGTTGATTCGATACGCTTGTTATAACAGGCTCTTCCTGTAAAGGCTTTGGTTCAATCTCGGAGATAATTACTGCCGGTTCGGATGTAACCGGAGCTTGCAAAGTTGTTTCCGGTGTAGTTACTAGTTGTTCTGCGGAAAGCTCATGGACAAAGTTAAACAGCGCCCGGCGGTCGGCAATATATAGTGCCGATTCTTTCAGCTGTTCGTCAAACTGTTCCTGATAAAATTTCTTCAGGTTATAGAGCAGCAAAAAATGCGCCGACTGAAAAAACGGGAATTCGCGTACCAATCCGAGAAGGTCCTGGCGATCGTCGGGGAGCATCAACTGCGGATGCCTGATTAATGATAAGAGCCGGTCTTTATTCATAAGAGAAAGGAGTTTACCAGTTAACAAACGCTTTGTTAAATATATCCTGCACCAGATTATCAACAATCCCATCGAGTTCGGAAGCTTCTACGGATTCCAGGTTTTTATCGGAAGAATAGTCAATATAGCGGCTAAATTGTTCGTCAAAGTCTTGTTTTGAATCCTTGGTGTTGGTATATTTTACTTTGATAGTAACGGTAAGCCGGTTAATGGGGGTAGAAACTATCTGTCCGGTTTGTGCGGCACCTTTTGGTTCAGTTGTATAGGATGTGATGGAACCATCAAAAACAACATCGCCGGAGCTGTTGCCTGATATTTTCAGGCTGGTTTGTGACAGGATTTTATCTTTAAGTTTCTCCGTTAGCTTTTGGGCCAGTAACGGCTGTACCAGCGAAGCCCTGTTCTGAAAATGCAATACAGCAGCTGTTTTGATATCGGGAGAAATAGACGCCCCGGTTGTAGAGTATTTGGCTTGCACGCCAACCAAACGGCAGCCCCCCATGGTTATTGCGAGCAAAATTAAGGGGATAATTATGATACTTTTTTGAATTTTAATCTGATTCATGGTCCTAAAGTAAATGCTCTTAATAAAATTTATTCGAGGTTATGTTCTTTTATTTTTCGGTACAGCGTTCTTTCCGAGATTCCGAGTTCGTTGGCCGCGAGTTTACGTTTCCCCGCATGTTTATCGAGGGCTTTTTTTATCAGTTCAACTTCTTTGTCGGTGAGGGATAGCGATTCTTCAAAAACTTCTTCGGTATCCTGTATCGTTACAGCCTCGGGCCGTTTTATTTCGATGGTCTTCGAATTTGCTTTGGGCGCTACTATCGGATTATTGTTATTGCCGTAAAGTTTTTCGATAATTTCAGCATGGTCCTCATGGATTTCGGTATTGTCCATGCCTTTTTGCATGAGGTCGTGAACTAACTTTTTAAGGTCGTTCATATCATTCTTCATGTCGAACAGAATCTTATAAAGGATTTCGCGTTCCGACGAGAAGCTTTTTTGTTCCTCCGGATTGAATATTGCCGGCAGTTTTACCGGGTTGTAATCCGGCAGGTATTTAGTTAATGTTACAGAGTTAATGTTACGGTTGGTTTCGATTACCGAAATCTGCTCTGCAATATTTTTTAACTGACGGATATTACCCGGCCATTCGTACGAACTTAGCATGTGCAGTGCTTCGTCGTCGAGCTGAATGGGCGGCATGCGGTATTTTTCGGCAAAGTCGAGCGCAAATTTGCGAAACAGCAGGCTGATGTCTTCAGACCTGTCGCGTAATGGCGGAATAAAGATTGGTACGGTGTTAAGTCGATAGTATAAATCTTCGCGAAATTTGCCGTTTTGAATGGCTTTTTCAACATTTACGTTGGTGGCGGCAATAACCCGCACGTTCGTTTTCTGCACTTTTGAAGAACCCACGCGGATAAATTCGCCGGTTTCGAGCACACGCAACAAGCGTACCTGAGTGGCCAATGGAAGGTCGGCAACTTCGTCGAGAAAGATTGTCCCGCCGCTGGCTACTTCAAAATAACCTTTCCGGCTTTCAGACGCACCGGTAAACGAACCTTTCTCGTGTCCAAAAAGTTCGGAGTCGATGGTGCCCTCGGGAATAGCCCCGCAGTTTACGGCAATATACGAACCGTGTTTGCGCGAACTAAACTGGTGAATAATTTGTGGAAACACTTCTTTCCCTACGCCGCTTTCGCCGGTTATCAGCACCGACAAATCGGTAGGAGCAACCTGTACGGCTATGTCAATTGCCCGGTTCAACCCAAAAGCATTGCCTATAATGCCAAACCGTTGCTTAACTTTTTGTACTTCCATTTTCGCAGTATCCGGAAATTTTAATTAAAATGTATGACAAAAATACAATTTATAGACTGACAAAATTGCAAACCTGTAGATTTTTTAACGTTTTTATCCGTTACGAAATTTACTCCGCGGCCTTCGTTTGTATTGTCTTTAGGTATAATATCCCTTTACGGGGAAGTATCGCCTGACTTTCCGAGAACGTCTCCCAAGGTTGGGAAACCTCGCCCGGTTTTTTTGTTGCCACATCCCACACTTGGGATATGCCGCCTGATTTTTTTCTTGACGATCCACCATGAGGGAAACCTTGCCTGACTTTTTTTAGATGCTCCACCACCGTGGAGGCCCTGCCTGACTTTTTTGACGCCGACTTTACGGTTGGAGACGACTCATTTTTAAATTATAGCTCGTACTAAACGGTTTGTCTATTTTTATCATAACAGATAAAACACTTTTGTCTATTTTTGGACTCTAAACAAACTATTTCTGTCATGCTCAAATTCGCAGGAATCATCCCAGCCCGCTATGCCTCCACCCGGTTTCCGGGCAAACCGTTGGTTGAAATCAATGGTAAAACCATGATTCATCGGGTATATCTTCAAGCAACCAAAGTTCTTGAACATGTTTGTGTGGCTACCGACGATGCCCGCATCGAAAAAGAAGTAAAGCGCTTTGGCGGCAGGGTTGTAATGACCTCACCTAACCATCAGAGCGGCACCGACCGTTGTGCCGAGGCGGCAGCTAACCTTCGGAAGGAATTGGGGATCAATTTCGATGTAATTATTAACATACAGGGCGACGAGCCATTTATTCAGCCCGAGCAGCTTCGAAAGCTAATGTCGTGCTTCAACAATCCCGAAACGCAGATTGCCACGCTTGTAAAACCGCTTCATAATATCGACGACATACTCAACCCTAATCACGTAAAGGTGGTGCTGAACAAAGATAACCGGGCGATGTATTTCAGCCGCTCGCCGATTCCGTATATCCGCGGAAAAGAAACAGCTTCGTGGGCAGATTGCCATCAGTATTTTAAACACCTCGGCATTTATGCTTACCGCACCGAAGTGCTCAACGATGTTACCCGGTTAAGCCAAAGCAGCCTCGAAATTGCCGAATCGCTCGAACAACTTCGATGGCTCGAAAACGGCCTCTGCATTGCTGTTGAAAAAACCGATTTCGAAAGTGTCGCCATCGACACTCCTGAAGATTTGGAAAAATTGAAAGGAATTGAGTTTGTCGATTAATAACTGTTTGCCGCAAAAATAGCCATTGAGAATTGCACTCAATGGCTATTTCGTTTTATCAGAGTGGCGAGTTGCTTTTACATGATACCTTTTTTAGAAGCAGATTCAGTTTCAGTATCTGAGTCGCGCTGACGATCCAGCTTCTTACCTTCCTTCCCGCTGTTGAAATTAAAGGTTAACCGTACATTTAAGATGCGGTCGTAGTTTATCCACCCATTTTGGGTTTGAATAACATTGTTGGTGATAACTGAAGTCCTTTGAAATGTATATTTCGACAACCATGGATTAAGTACATAAGCCGTAATATTCACCTTTTTAGTGATGGGTTTATAGAATCCGGTTACAAAGTCGAAGTTACGTTCGGTTTTGGTCTGGTGGTTTATATCGGGAGCGTTGTAGTTATACTGAACAAATACTACCCATTCTTTAGGCAGAATAAACTGCGACGAAAGGTTTAATCTCCACGAGGTGCGGTTTGAAGCTTCAATGCCATAATCGGGATCTGCTTTTGTTTCGCGTTTAAAATAGGTGTACGAAGGGTTGATCGTCCACCATTTGGCAAAGGCAAGTGTTCCGGAGAGGGTAACCCCGTATTCGAGTTCGCGGCTAACATTGAGGTATTTTTGAACTAAAGTGCCATTATCCGTTAAATTGACCTGCTGTATACCTTCGGTGATAAAGCTCACGTACGGGCGATAGCTTACATACATTGGGCCCATCAGCTGGATACGGTGTGTAAACTCGAGCTTATTGATATAGGCCGGGGTCAAATCCTTATTACCTATCGTGGCATTAAAATTATCCTGCTTTACATTAAAGGGGCTTACCTGACTCATGCCCGGACGCTGTACGGAGCGACGGTAATTAAACCGCAGGGTTTGTTTTTGCCCGAGTTTATATTGTATCGAAGCAAAAGGCAGGAAGCTCGAATAGCTACTGTTGCTTTTCCCGTTATGCGAGATGTTAAGATCCGAAAATTCATACCGCAAACCCGACTGGAGGTTTAGCTTACCAACCGTCCAGGCGATGTTCCCATAAATGCTGTGACGGTCTTCATTGTAATGAATATCGTCCGAAGTTTTGGACACATTTTCGTCGAACGTGTTGTGTATGCGGCTAAAGTTGAGATTGTAGCCACCCGAAGCTTTAAGTTTATCGGTAAAGGGATGGGTATAGTCGGCTTTAAATGAAAACTGACGGCGGCTATTGTTGGTTCCCTGTTCTCTCTTGTTTAAGCTTGAATAAATATAAGCCTGAGTAAACGTAGAATCGTTATAGTTGGCGAGACTTTCCGAATTATTAATGCCATAATAACTTTCGAGGGTCAGTTCCTGATCCTTCTTTGCAAATTTATGCTTGTAGAAAAGCGAATAGTCGTTGTTCCAATTTTTGCTGTCTTCGCTCGAAATAGTATGAGAATATGGTGTTGCGGTAGGCGAGGGAAGAAATGTGTTTAAAGAATTGAGTTCGTCGTTATTCTTCATTTTGGGGCGAACCGAACTATAGAAGTTAAGCATATCATTATCGCTTAAAAACCAGTCGGCTCCATAGTTAAAGCCGCCCCACTGATTGTCCGATTTCCCATTCTGGTGTTGGGTAAGGGAGTCAATTTTCAGTCCGTTAACAAGATCCTCACGAAACACTTCATTGTTTATACTCCATTTGCTCATGCCATAGTAGCCCGAAACGAAGAACCTGAATTTCTTAACATAATAGTCGATACTGGCATTGTCGTTGAAAAAAAAGTTGTTCGATACTGTGGGAGATTCGAGACTTATGCGACCGCTGATTCCGCGTTCAATGTTCTTTTTCATGATGATATTGATGACGGCATCCACATCGGCATCGTATTTCACGCCGGGATTGGTAATAACCTCAATCTTATCGATAAGGTTCGGGTTTATCTGTTGGAGATAAGATTGGTCCACGCGTTTGCCATTAACCTGAAACAGGATATTGTTACTGCCCGCCAGAGTTACTGCATTAGTCCGGTAATCGACGGTAATTTCGGGCAACTGACGTAATAGGTCGAGTCCTGACTGGGCTATAGCTGCCGATTTTTCTTTAATGGTGTAAATGGTTTTGTCGTCATCCATTTGCCCGGTAATTTTATAGGCTGTAACGCTGGCTTCTTTAAGCATTGTCGATGCAGGAATCAGATTTGTAGTGCCAAAAGTTACGTTTGGCTTCAATAGCGAAACCTGAACATCGGAGATCATTTGTTTTTGATAGCTCATACCTGAGATGCGGAGTGCATAACGCCCATATCCAATGTTGCTCAGAATGTATTTCCCGTTAATATCAGTGAGGCTTGTTGCCAAAACTGTGGAGTCTTTTTCGCGCAGGAGTTCCACCCTAGCAGCCGGAATGGCTTTATACGTTTCGGCATCGGTTACCGTGCCTTCAATTTTGCCGGTATTCGCAGCATTCACCGGTATGCCGAGCAATAGCATACATCCGAATGCCGATCCGGTAAACCATTTTTTACAATTGATGATTAAGCTTAAAGATTTCATTTTTGATTTGTTTGAAATTTATCTGTTTTTATATTAGTGTACTATTGTAATAATACACTGCAAATGTAAATTTAAAATTTTAACGACAAATACTTTTAAAAAAAATATTACCCATATTAAATTTTTCATCCGGGCCATCACAACATAGACTATGTTTAACCGAAAGCTAAATTACAAAACGCATTTTTCAATAAAATCTTTTTCCGGCCAATCCCCTATTTCGGAAGATGAATGCCTAAAAAAAGAGTGCAAAATGTACAGCCTCACGATTGGCAGTTATGACGAATCAGCCATGAATTAGTTACACGTCCTCTAAATATTTTGAAGTAACTGAAATCTGCTCAAAGTCGTTCGAAACAAAAAAGACGATACCCGAAAAAAACAGAAAGATAAACAATATTGAGCTTTACAAATATTATATATTGAAATTCAATATAATGAACAAACAAATATATTTTGACCAACTTTCAAAGTTAAGATTTCTTTAAAAAACAAGCTTCGTGGCATTGGAATTGTGTTTAAAAAGGTAGTAATCGAAAAAAAAGAAATATGAAAATAAATTCTATCATTTACATTGCGGTTGTTGGCTTTTTAATGCTTCCTTTATGTGTTAACGGGCAAGAACCAACAAAATATTCGGTAAAATCTGAAGCATCTTTAGCCGAAGCTAAGGCTAAATCCGATTTGGAGCAGGAAAAAAAGGCTTCCGGCTGGGTTGCTTTGCTAAATCTTAACGATGCAGCCAAAGAGGCCCGGGTAAAAGATGTTATCATCACCCACCTTAAAACAATTCGTGATTGGAACAACGATCACCCCTACACTACCGTGCCTGCGGGGATCAATCCGGCGACCGGAAATATCCTCAACAACCTCGATCGTCAGGTAATTGCAAATTCGGCAATGCCTAAATCTGTTCACGAAGCGCTTATGACTGGTTTACGCAAAGATTTGACCGAAGAACAGGTTGAGTCTGTTTTGGACAAATATACCGTTGGCAAAGTCGCATTTACCATGAATGGTTACAAATCGATTGTTCCAAACCTCACCAAGGACGAAGAAGCAAAGATTTTAGTTTATCTCAAACAGGCCCGCGAGCAGGCTGTGGATTACAAAAACATGAACCAGATTTCGGCTATCTTTGAAATATATAAAACCAAATGTGAACAATTCCTTAACTCGAACGGGCGTAGCTGGAAGGCTATGTATAAAGCTTATACCGATTCTATAAAAGCCGCTAAGGCTGCTAAAGCTGCCGCTAATCCGACAAAATAGTTTTTGTTTTTCGGAGCCTTGTTGTTACACATGTTTTTTTATTTACCGCAGTTAATTCGGTGTTTAAATTAATGCAGGAAAAGCGGTTTTATAATAATCCTAGACAAGCTATTCTTGATTATTGTAACAGTATAACGACATGATGAACTCAATGTTTGCATATTGCGGATTGACTTGCGATAATTGCCCTATTTATCTCGCTACCTGGGAGCCGGACAAAGAGCGCCAACAGGCAATGAGGGTTTCTATCGCGCAGATTTGCAGAGAAATCTATGGAATGAACCTGCAACCTTCCGATATTAACGATTGTGATGGCTGTCGGGCTATTTCGGGGCGATTATTTTTTGGCTGTTCTAATTGTGCGATCCGGCAATGTGCTTCGGAAAAAGCGATTGAAAGCTGCGCATTTTGTGAGAAATACCCTTGTCCAAAACTTCAGAAAACATTAATCCAAGAACCAGAAGCACAAACCCGGCTCAATGAACTCAGAAATAAGAAGCCATAAAAAAAGCCCGGTGAAATTCATTTCATCGGGCTTTTGATTTTATAAGACTGTTATTGTTAAGCCTTGTTAGCGCTTCCCAATACGTCGGTAATTTTGTGTTTGTAAAGATCTTTCAACGAATCACGGGCAGGACCTAAGTATTTACGAGGGTCAAACTCTGCAGGTTTGGTAGCTAAAGTTTCGCGAACTGAAGCAGTCATAGCCAAACGTCCGTCGCTGTCAATGTTGATTTTGCAAACAGCTGAAGCAGCAGCTTTGCGGAGTTGTTCTTCGGGAATACCGATAGCGTCAACCATTTTTCCACCGTATTGATTGATGATAGCAACCTGATCCTGTGGAACTGAAGAAGCTCCGTGAAGTACGATCGGGAATCCGGGGATACGTTTTTCGATTTCTTCGAGGATGTCGAAACGGAGCGGAGGAGGAACTAAAACTCCGTCAGCGTTACGAGTACATTGTTCGGGTTTGAACTTATTGGCACCGTGCGAAGTTCCGATCGAAATAGCCAGAGAGTCTACACCTGTTTTCTTTACAAAATCTTCAACTTCTTCGGGTTGAGTATAAGTGTGGTGTTCGGCCGATACTTCGTCTTCAACACCAGCTAAAACGCCAAGTTCGCCTTCTACAGTAACTCCGTGTGCGTGAGCATATTCTACTACTTGCTTCGTAAGCTCTACATTTTTTTCATAAGAGTGGTGCGATCCATCAATCATTACAGATGAAAAACCGAAATCGATACATGATTTACAAAGTTCAAATGTATCACCATGATCTAAGTGAAGAACAACAGGAACATTAAACCCTAATTCTTTAGCATATTCAACAGCACCTTGTGCCATGTAACGCAATAAAGTTTGGTTGGCATATTTACGGGCTCCGCTGGATACCTGCAAAATAACAGGCGATTTAGTTTCAACGGCAGCCTGGATGATAGCCTGCATTTGTTCCATATTGTTGAAGTTAAAGGCAGGAATAGCATAACCGCCTTTAACGGCTTTCTGGAATAATTCTTTGGTATTAACCAGTCCTAATTCTTTATAAGAAACCATCTCTAATAGTTTTTTAAAGTGTTATTTAATAAACACCAAAATTAGTGAAAAAGTTTTGTAATCAAACAGTTTATTTAGGGGTTACGAAACAGTAAAGTCGCTAACCATTTAATTATCCAATGGTTTCAAAGGGCTTCTGTTAAATAAATACAATAAATTTCACATTGAAACCTCCTCCAGACGATTAAAGCACTCGGCTATTTAGAAATGGGCTGCGCATAAGCCAACACATCGTCGCCGGTAATTTCCCTATCGCACAGGATAATAAGACGTTCTAGCACGTTGCGAAACTCGCGAATGTTGCCGGTCCAGGTTATTTTTTGAAATTCGCAGATAGCACTTTCGGTAATCACTTTTTTTGTCATCCCATATTCCTGAAAAATTTGGTTAGCAAAATGCTCAGCCAAAAGCGGAATATCTTCGATACGATCGTTAAGCGACGGAACATTGATAAGGATAACACTTAGCCGATGGTAAAGGTCTTCTCTGAAATTACCTGCTTCAATTTCTTTTTTAAGATCTTTATTGGTGGCAGCCACAATGCGTACGTCAACTTTAATTTCTTTGTCGCCGCCTACACGGGTAATTTTATTCTCCTGAAGCGCGCGTAACACTTTGGCCTGCGCCGAGAGGCTCATATCGCCAATTTCGTCGAGAAAGAGTGTTCCTCCGTTGGCTACTTCGAATTTTCCTTTACGGTCTTTGTACGCCGAGGTAAATGCTCCCTTTTCGTGACCAAAAAGCTCACTTTCAATCAATTCAGAAGGTATAGCAGCGCAGTTTACTTCCACAAAAGGAGATGCTACACGCGAACTTTTTTCGTGTAACCAGCGGGCTACCAACTCTTTGCCCGTACCATTTTTACCGGTAATGAGCACTCTGGCATCGGTAGGAGCAACTTTTTCAATCATTTCAAGAACTTTACGGATAGGCTCCGATTGCCCAACGATATCAAACGTTTTGGTAACCTTCCGCTTCAATACTTTCGTTTCGGTGACCAGACTTGTTTTTTCAATTCCGTTGCGGATGGTAATAAGCAGACGATTGAGATCGAGCGGTTTTTCGATAAAATCGAAAGCTCCTTTTTTTATGGCTTCAACCGCGGTATCGATGTTGCCGTGTCCGGAAATCATAATAACAGTGGCGTCGGTGGGTTGTTCCTGTATTTTTTCGAGAACTTCGAGCCCGTCCATGTTGGGCATTTTAATATCACAGAGAACGACGTCGTATTTATTCTTTGCGAACATATCGAGACCTTCAATTCCGTCGGTTGCTACTTCTACCTTATGGTTTTCGTATTCAAGAACTTCCTTGAGTGTATTACGAATACTGCGTTCGTCGTCAATTACTAAAATATTGGCCATGTTGTTGCTAAGGGTATTTATTATGATTGGGAAATAAATTCGAGTACGGCTCCTTCCTTGAGGGAGTAGTCCGACTGGTAAATGGTTAACAATCCAAGCTTGTTAAGAACGAAGTTGACAAATACCGTAGCCAGTACAATCATGTCGCGACGAACAGGTTCGAGGCCTTTCATCTGGTCGCGTTCTTCTTTGGTTGAGGATATTAACTTATGGTGAAGCTTTTGGTAAACTTCTTGTGGAATGATGTGCGAAGTTGCTCCGTCTAGCGGAGGTAGCAGGTTTTCGTTGGCAAGCATCCGTACAAAACTATCGAACGAACCGGAAGCCCCAATAAATATTTCGGGTTTATAACGGTCGAAGTTTTCGAAAAGAGGCTCCAATTCTTCGTGGAGATATTTTTCGACGGCTGAAATTTCTTCGGCAGTGATAGGATCGGACGGCTGAAACTTTTCGAGCAGCCGCGCCATGCCTAGTTTAAAACTTTGTTTCCAAAAAATCTGATTATCGTCGGCAATGATAAATTCATTGCTTCCACCGCCAATGTCGAGGATTATATAACGTTTATCATGAAATGTCAAGGTTTGTTTTACGCCCAAATGAATGAGCGAAGCTTCCTTATCTCCCGAAATCACAGAAACGTCGAGATTGAAACGTTGCTTAAGGGTATCAGTAAAATGACGACCATTGGCAGCATCGCGTATAGCAGAAGTGGCAAAAGCCATTACCTTATCCACTTTGTAGGGCTCCATCCGTTCGTAATGACGGCCGATGGCTTCAATTCCGCGCTGAAAGGCCGCGTCGGTAATCGTTTTGTGGTTAATTCCGCCTTCACCAAGTTTTACACCTTCCTTTGTGCTGAGTAAAATGTTATAGCTAGAGCCTCCTGTCGCTTCTGCAATCAGAAGATTAAACGTATTGGTTCCCAAGTCTATTATGGCTATTCGCATCGATGTTCATTTTGTTAAAAACAAACAAAGATAAGGGGATTTATTGCTAACTCCTTTTTTGAGCATGCTCCTTTTTTATAATAGTGATAAAATTGGCCGACAATTCGGCTGTTACCAGAGAAAACAAGCCCATTCCAGATAATACGAGAATCATAGTAATAATACGACCAACTTTAGTTACCGGACAGATGTCGCCGTAGCCAACAGAAGTAACCGTGGTAAAAGCCCACCATATCGCATCAAAATATTCGTGAACATTTTTGTTTACATCCTTCTCGAAAGCATAAAAAGCGAGCGACAAATAAAACCAAACTACCACAAAAAAAAATGTACGAGAGTAACAGGCTTCGTAATCTGTTCTGCATTAGCCATCTGATTAAAGGGATTATGCCCTTTGTTCCGCGAAGAAGTTTTATCAGCCGTAGTCCACGAGCAATTCGAGCAATTCGCATAAACCGTAAAATACTGGCATACGGTATTGATGAGATAAAATCCAGCCAATGATGCTTCAGATAAGTTAGTTTATTATCCGATTTAGCCAGAAAGTAAAAAAAATCGCTTAAAAAAATGACACATATTGCGAGATCGATATGGTCAAACAATTGTTGTGTGCTTGGAGTCAATGGCTCAATAACTTCTACAGACATTTCAATTAAAACGTACAGCGATAGCACCAACATAAAAGTTTCCCAGATGGTATATTTAAGCGCAGTGTTCAAATTAATATTATTGTCTGATTGTTAAATGAATACCCTAGAAACAAAGTAATATAATATTTTGCAATCCATCAATCTTAAGCCTATAAAAAACTTATTGGGTTACCGCTTCATGCGAAACCTTTTTCAGATCGAAGCGACGGAGAGCTTCTTCGATAGAACTGTCGGGAGGTATAAAATTGAAGTCTCCCCAGAAATCAGGATTGTACTTACCTACTTTTTCAACGAAAATGTCGCGGTAACGAATTAAATTTTTATTATCAAAGTGCTGAATGTTTGATGAGTCGGTTTGGGTTATCACCATTTCGGCCATCGATTTAAAGGTAGTTTTATAGAACGTAAAACGTTTGTGTACTTTAAATTCAACTTCTTCATGAATATAATTCAAAAACCATGTATTATTGTGTAATGTGTAATTTACGAGGTACTTAGCATAAGTTGGCCATACTTTAATCCGTCGCGAGGTGCGTTGTACCAATAGCTCGGCCGCCTGATCAATTCCTTTGGGACTCAACATAAAATCAGCCCTAACAATGGCCATTGTCGCTTTATCGATGAATAAATTACCCTTAAAAAGAGCATACCTGATATTGTCTTTCTGATCGAAGGAAATGACATAGGTAGGCCGTTCGTGCAGGTCAATAATGTCGTATAATTTAAAATCGTAGTATTGAAAATAATCGTCGGCTAGAAAGTTACTATGATTTTTCGCCAAGTCGAGCATCAGGTTCGTGTGAATACCTCCCTGAAACTTCAAAACAACGGTATCCATCTGCTTGGGAAACTTACACTTCCGCCCTTGAAAAATAACAACCTGATCGTTCGCGAAGTTGTTGTATGGGGCTTTTTTGATGTGCAAAACAGCTTCGGACAAGGACACGTAATCTTTATTTTGCTGAATAATTTCGCGGTAAAAAGCAGTCAGCATCAGAGGAATCGTGCTGTAATTCTTTGGAATCTGATTTATTGCCTGCTTAAGAATTTCCTCAGGTTTAACAACTTTCACTGTCACTTCCTTGAGGTGAAAAATTATCGGTTCCAGTAATATCGTGGCTTCTCCCGAAATCAGGTCGTTGGCTTTCCTTGCAAGCGTTTTATAGCCAACACACGAAAAGTAAACCGAGTCGTCAACGCACGCTGACGGGATTTTAAGAATGAACCGCCCGTTTTCGTTCGACATGGTGCCGATATTCCGGTTGCGGATGTAGATGCTGCCAAAAGCCACGGGCTCCTTCGTTTTTCGGTCGATAACCTGACCACGTACATGGATCATTATAATAGTATCGCGCGGAATATCGTCGGCAATGGCAGTTTGTTTTTCATCTTTAACCGATTGCCTTATAATAACAACATTGTTTGCTACCAATTTGTACGTAAGGCTGCATGGCGAAAGCAGGCTGTCGAGGATTAACTTTAGAGGCTGGTTAAAAAACACACAATTGAGTTTTTTCTGCTGCGGAAGAATATCGGGATTGTACGAAAAGCCATACGCGACAACTTTTTTGCGCAGAGAATCGATAGCCGACCCAAGGGTTATTTGCCGGAAGTTGAACGAATATTTCTTGTCGAAGGGCAACTGTGCTGCAACCTTTCCGCAGAGAGAGAACGCGATTGAAAGGAAAAGTAAGAGAACGAGATACTTTGGACCGTTCTTGTTCATAAACACAGCATTAGCAACCCGGGCCGGTCAAAACATAGCCATTGTCTGTTTTTTTGACAGTCAGGTTGAGGGTTTCCTTAATAGCTTCGAGGATATTCCCCAAATCACGATTTTTAAAGTCGGCGTTTAACCGGCAGTTTTTCAGACGACCGTCTTCAATAGAAATAGGCTGGGCAAAAGTCTTTTTAAGGGTTTGAACCACATAGTCGAGGTTGGCATTGCGAAATACCAACACATTGGTTTTCCATGCAATGGTATTAACGTCCGAAATTTTATTCAGCACCAATTGGTTCGATTGGGTGTAATAAACCCCTGTATTTCCGGGAGTCAGCCGAATAGCTGAGGCCGTTAAACGGGATGAAAGTTCCACCACGCCGGTTTCAACCAGCACCTGAACACTGTCACTTTTATTATAGGCCAATACATTAAAGGTTGTTCCGAGCACTTTGACCCGGGCCTTTTCGGTTTGGATGATGAATGGCTGCTGAGGATTTTTAGTCACTTCGAAGAAGGCTTCGCCGGTAAGCTCAACATTACGTGTTTTCGAACGAAATGCTTTCGGATAGCGAAGGGAAGAATGGGCGTTAAGGAAAACGCGCGAACCATCAGGCAACACAATTGGCTTTGTTATTTTTTGGTTTTCGGCTACAACATTTACGTATTGGGTGTTACCTACAATCCAATATATCGTAAACGAGATCACTGCCAGCAAAATTATAGATGCCGCAATACCCATTGCGTAACGGAGCGAAAGCCCTTTGATGAAGGGTTTTCGCTGCGAAGATTTGTCCATGCGCTTTTTCATGGCATCCCATCCATAGTCGGTGTCGAATAGCCGCTGTTCCCTTTGGTCACTGAGATGCCATATTTTTTCGGCATTTTTCAGTTCCTTGCGGTTTTCGGTCGCTTCGTCCAACCATTGCGCCAATTGCACCTTCTCTTGATTGTTCAATTCATTATCAAGATGTTTAGCAATAAGCCCCCACGTAGTATCGTCAATATTTTCTTTCATGGTCTTTTCCTTATCCTTACGATTCCTGAGAAGGGATTTACCCTATAAAAATTTTTAAAATCCATACCAGTACCAAATAATCTTTCAGGTTTTGCCTGAGAAGTTTTAGTAGTCCGGATATGTGGGCTTCCACGGTTTTTACCGAGATATTCATCCGTTCGGCAATTTCCTGGTATTTAAGCCCTTCGTTGCGGTTTAGCTCAAATATTTCGCGGGTTCGTTCCGGAACATGATTAATAGTTTCGGAGATGATATGCATGATTTCGCCGGTTTCGGCATAATTCTCGGGCATTTCAACCGCATGTTGCGGGGAGGCCTTGACATTTGTTTCATAGCCTGCCACAACTTTTTGGTGCCTGAGATAACGAAGCGAATTATTATGAGCAGCTTTGTAAAGATATGATTTTATGGATGTTGTTAGTTGTAATGAAGCCCGATTGTCCCAAATATGAAAAAACAGGTCTTGCACAATTTCCTCAGCAGCCGATGTGTCTTTTGTCAGTTTAAAAACGAAGAAACACAACGACTTGTAATACGTTCGAAACAACGTTTCAAAAGCTTTTTCGTCATTTTTTTGTATTCGTTCCAGAATATTCAGGTCGTCAGCAGTCATGGTTGTAGAGTTAGTTGGATGGCTTTTCGGAAGAGTGGGCGTAGTTATAATCTACGCCCAGCTTCTATTTGCTATATACGAAGTTAGTTTTTATATCTCAGCCATTTAATCATCTCTTTATAATTCACTTTTTTACCATACAAAAGTATTCCGGTGCGGTATATTTTACCCGCCATCCAGATGCTTCCTATAAAAGTGGCAACCAGTAAACCCATCGAAAGTATTATCTGGCCGTACGGAACGCCAAAGGGTATCCGTGCCATCATCACAATGGGAGAAGTAAGCGGGATTATCGAAAACCAAAACGCTATAGGCCCGCTTGGATTTTGGAAGGCGCTAACCATCACCATAATACCCACAATGAGCGGCAGTGTTATAGGCATTACAAATTGCTGAGTGTCGGCCTCGTTATCTACGGCAGCCCCAACAGCGGCAAACATAGAACTGTATAACAGAAATCCTCCAATAAAATAAAACAAGAACGCCCCAATCATTACATAAAAGTCAATGGAATCAAGCATCGAAAAGATGCCGGTGAGTTCGGGCGAAGCCTGTTGAGCCTGTTGATGTACCTGACCTGCCGTAGCCATAAGGTCTTGCGGAGGGTGGGCTGCTGAGACTGCGCTTACATCGGGTAAGAAAGCTGCTTTTACTGCACTAATCAGGATAATTGAGAGGACAATCCAGATGGAAAACTGGATAAGTGCGGTTAATGCCACGCCAAGCACTTTGCCCATCATTAGCTGAAATGGTTTGACCGACGAAATGATAACCTCAACAATTCGGTTACTTTTTTCTTCAATTACTCCACGCATCACCTGAACCCCAAAAAGCAAAATAAACATATAAATGAGGAACGAACTGATGTACGCCACGCCCATGCTGAGTTCGGTGGACGTCTTTTTCTCGTCGCCCGATTCAGAAAGTTTCACAGTTTCGACGGTTACATTAGTTTCAACGGATTTGAGGATATTATCGATATTCTCGAGGTGGTAAGCCAGTAATTTCTGGTTGCGAATTTCCTTCTCGATGACCGACGATATATATTGTTTAATATTCATAGCCGGCTGATCGAACGAATAAAGTTGCACGGCACTCATGTTATGCGCTATAGCCGGCGATATATAAAGAATTCCATAGTAATTGGATGTCTTTAAAATTTTCTTTAAATCCGGAAGTTTTACGCCCGAGAGATATTCGAATTTAAGGTATTGTGTATCGGGTATTTTTTTGATGAAGATACCTGTACTGTCATATACAGCAATCTTGCGAACATGAGTATCTTCAGTAGCTCCGGCAAAATATGCCATCATGGCAAAGAAACCGGCTATGAGCACAGGGCCAAGAAGGGACATAATGATGAAACTACGTTTACGGATGCGGGTAAGCAACTCTCGCTGTGTAACTAACCATATTTTATTCATAAATTTTTCGGATAATGGGTTCTACAATTGTTCCTGATTCGACGAGCCGACTACTTTAATAAAAATGTCGTTCATGCTTGGAAGTACTTCATTGAACGACGTTACATGAACATGCGGCATTACCAGTGAAAGTAATTCGTTATCGTGACTCTGACAAAAGGTCTTTAGCTTTACATAGTTGGTATCGCGTACAATTTTATGTTCCAACAAGTCAAAACGGGAAGTAAGCGGTTCTTTTATCACATCGAAATTTCCTTTAAAAGATATTTCGTAAGTATCAGATTTATATCTGTTTTTAATTTCGTGAACTTCGCCTTCGAGAATGCTTTTGGACTTGTTGATTAGCGTTATGTTGTCGCAAAGCTCTTCTACCGAACTCATGTTATGCGTCGAAAAAATGACGGTAGCCCCGTTTTTACGAAGTTCAAGGATTTCATCGCGGAGCATGGTGGCGTTGATGGGATCGAATCCACTGAAAGGTTCGTCAAATATGAGCAATTGCGGCTTATGCAACACGGTTACGATGAACTGTACCTTTTGAGCCATTCCTTTGGATAGTTCCTCTACCTTTTTATCCCACCAGCCGAGGATTTCAAACTTTTCGAACCAGTATTTGAGTTGTTTTAAGGCATCGTGGCGTGTCATTCCTTTAAGGCGGGCCAGGTATAGTGATTGCTCGCCAACCTTCATTTTTTTGTAAAGGCCCCGTTCTTCGGGAAGGTAGCCTATGCCAAAAATATCGTCGGGCATCATTTTACGCCCTTTGTAAAAAAGCTCACCCTTGTCGGGTGCAAATATTTGGTTAATAATCCGAATAAGCGTTGTTTTTCCGGCTCCGTTTGGGCCTAAAAGTCCGTAGATGGTGCCTTCTGGAACTGAGATACTAACATCGTCGAGTGCCAAAAAATCGCCATATTTCTTTTCAATGTGCTCCGCTTTGAAAATATCCATAATCAGGTAAAGGATTTTGTTTAAAAGTGATATAAAAATAGTATAAAAAAACAATGGAGAAGCTTTTCGTGAAAACTTCTCCATTGTTTTATATAGTATGCTAAGAATCTTAACTTTCGAAATAGCTTCTCATCCTTTCGAAGAAACTGCGGTCGTTGTGGTCTGGTGCTGGCTTGAAACTGGGTGATTCGGTAAATTTCTCAACAATTTTGCGTTCGTCTTTGCTAAGGTTCTTTGGAACCCAAACGTTTATGTTTACCAAAAGGTCACCCTGACCATAACCATTTACTTCCGGAAGGCCTTTTCCACGCAGACGAAGAATTTTTCCGGGTTGAGTACCGGCATCTATCTTTATTTTCACTTTGCCATCAACCGTAGGCACTTCAACGGTCGAGCCCAGAGCTGCATCGGGGAAACTAAGGTAAAGATTATAGATAAGATCGTTTCCGTCGCGAATAAGTTCCTGGTTTTCTTCTTCTTCAATAACAACCAACAGGTCGCCGTTTACTCCACCACGGCGGGCAGCATTTCCTTTTCCGTTTACTGACATCTGCATGCCACTGGCTACGCCGGCAGGAATTTTTACAGTAATTATTTCCTGATCTTTTACCATACCTTCGCCATAGCAATGGGTACATTTGGTACGGATGATGCGGCCTTCGCCTTCGCAGGTAGGACAAACCGAAGAAGTTTGCATCTGTCCGAGGAAAGTTTGAGCCACGCGGGTAACCTGACCAGTTCCATGACAGGTGGAACATTCGGTAAAGGCTGTTCCTTTGTCGGCGCCAGTACCGTTACAGTGCTGGCACGAAACGTATTTTTGAAGTTTAAGTTTCTTTTCAACACCTTGGGCAACTTCCTGAAGGTTAAGCTTAACCTTAACCCTGATGTTAGAGCCTTTGCTGACATGGCGTCCGCCACGACGCGAACCACCGCCAAAGCCTCCGAAGCCACCGCCAAAACCACCAAAGATATCACCGAAGTGCTCAAAGATGTCCTCAACATTCATTCCGCCGCCAAATCCGCCGCCACCGGCTGCGCCACCAACTCCGGCATGTCCGTATTGATCGTAACGGGCCCGTTTGTTGTCGTCGCTTAATACTTCGTAAGCTTCGGCAGCTTCTTTAAATTTTTCTTCGGACTCTTTGTCTCCGGGGTTCTTATCGGGGTGAAACTTGATAGCCTGCTTGCGGTAGGCCTTCTTTATTTCTTCCTTCGATGCGTTCTTGGAAACTTCGAGTATCTCGTAATAATCTCTTTTGGACATGGTCTTATTTCTTGTAATATATCAGGAAGTAATCCTAGACGGTTTTAAAAATCTGCCAGGATTAAATATTTTTTATTCGCCTACTACTACTTTGGCGTAGCGTACTACTTTATCGTTGAGGTAGTAACCTTTCTGAATTACGTCCACAACTTTGCCTTTGAGGTCTTCTTCAGGAGCCGGAATTTTAGTTAAAGCCTCGTGAACATCAACGTTAAAGTCCTGTTTTAGAGCTTCAATTTCTTTGATGCCGCGTTGAGCCATGAAATCTTTAAACTTGTTGTAAATTAAAACAACCCCTTGTTTAACAGCTTCCACATCCTGAGAGTTTTCCATAGCAGCTAGGCCGCGTTCGAAATCGTCGATCACCGGAAGAATGTTTACCAGAATGTCTTCGCCGGCCGATTTGATGAGTTCGGAACGTTCTTTCATCGACCTTTTACGGAAGTTATCAAATTCTGCCATAAGGCGGATATGCTTATCCTGAAGATCTTTAATCTGAGCCAGAAGTTGTTCTTCAATATTTGGTTCCGCAGAAGCTTCGGCGGTTTCCTGAGCTGTCGCTTCGGCAGTTTCAACGTCTTCCTGTTCTGCCATCTTTTCAGTTTCGTTTGTCATAGATTCGGTTCCTGCCAGCTCTTCGTGAGCGGCTTGTTCTTGATTTTCGTGTTGGGTTTTGCTTTCTTTCTTCCCGAAAATGTTGCTTTTACCTTTCACCATATATAATTATTTTTTAAGCTTATTTATTATTCTAAACGGAAGTTGTCAAAATACTTGCCATTGTTAACGTTCCGCCATTTTGGCATTGCGTTTTTCCTTTCCCAATTAATCGATGCGTCTTATATCAGCTCCAAGGTTGTTAAGGCGAACGTCGATTTGCTCATAACCACGATCTATCTGGTCAATGTTATGGATGTAGCTGGTTCCTTCGGCCGATATGGCGGCAATCAACAGAGCTACCCCGGCACGGATGTCGGGAGATGTCATGGTTGTGCCGCGTAGCTTGAACTTATTGTCGAGCCCAATGACAGTAGCACGGTGCGGATCGCAAAGGATAATCTGCGCCCCCATGTCGATAAGCTTATCGACAAAGAACAAGCGGCTTTCGAACATCTTTTGATGAATAAGTACACTGCCTTTGGCTTGTGTTGCCACCACCAGGAATACACTGAGCAGGTCGGGTGTGAGGCCGGGCCATGGAGCATCGGCAATGGTCATGATAGAGCCATCGATGAAGGTTTCTATCTGATAGGAATCCTGAGCGGGAATATAAATATCGTCGCCACGCCGTTCCATCTTTATCCCAAGCCGTTGAAAAGAATAAGGGATTATGCCAAGGTTATCGAACGAAACGTTTTTAATGGTAAGTTCGGAATGAGTGAGCGCTGCAAGTCCAATGAAACTGCCCACTTCAATCATATCCGGGAGGATTTCGTGTTCGCAGCCTGCCAGGTATTCAACTCCATCGACAGTGAGCAGATTGGAACCAATACCCGATATTTTAGCGCCCATACTTACTAACATCTTGCAGAGTTGCTGGATGTAAGGTTCGCAGGCAGCATTGTAGATGGTGGTGCGTCCTTTGGCCATTACAGCAGCCATCAGGATGTTGGCGGTACCGGTAACGGAAGCTTCATCTAACAGGATGTAAGCGCCTTTCAGTTCATTGACAACAACTTTAAAATAGTTATCAACAGCGTTATAGCTAAAAGCAGCGCCAAGTTTTTCGAACCCGATAAAATGCGTATCGAGACGGCGACGGCCAATTTTATCGCCTCCGGGACGGGGTATATAACCTTTACCAAAGCGTGCCAGCAATGGCCCGATGATCATGATTGACCCCCGTAAGCTGGCAGCTTTGTCTTTGATACCCGGAGAATTAATCAGATCGATATCAACCTGATCGGCTTGAAAGGTAAAGGTTTTGTCTGCTATTTTGGAGACTTTAACTCCCAGCAAACGAAGTAAATCTATTTGAATGTTAACATCTTTAATGTCAGGGATGTTCCGGATAATTACCGGTTCGGGCGTCAGCAGGCAGGCACAGATAACCTGTAAAGCTTCGTTTTTAGCTCCTTGCGGATGAATGTCGCCACGAAGTTGAGTCCCGCCTCTGATCTCAAATTTCGCCATATAAGCAATAAATTAATATGGTTTGTTCTTCTTGGGAGAAGGAAGCATAATTTTGTCCTTCTTCTTTTTGCCTTTGTTGAGAATTTCGCGGGTTTCTTCAAGTTTGTAACTATCGTCGAGGGAGATACGGCCTTTCGATAATACGCGCAGGTCGTTTACGATAACCTGGTCATCAACGGCTTCGCGGTTCCATGTGAGGTACGACTTCTTCATGTGGTTGGCAATTACGCTAACCAAAGCACGGCGTTCTTCGCCTTCTTCCATGGTAACGGCAACCCCGACCATGCGTTCGAGAATTTTTCCGTAATGTTTGTACCGAATGTTAGCTTGCGGATATTCCACAATTCTTGGTTTTTCCTGAAAAGTCTCGGGAACCGGAACATCGTAAGGATAATCGATGTCGAGCTCAAACTTTGCCATAATGGCGAGGTGATCCCAAAGTTTGTGTTTAAAATCGTGAATGTCCCGAAGATGGGGATTGAGGTTTCCCATAACGTTGATTAATGCCTGCGCCAGACGGTTACGTTCATTTTTGTCTGATTGAGCCAGAACATGATCGACCATCTTTTGAATATTTCTGCCATATTCGGGCAGTACCAGACTGGAACGCGAGGTATTATAATCGTAATCGTAATCGTTTGTCATTATAAGGGATATAATTTCTGCAAAGCTAATGTTTTTGGGAATAGAATCAAAGTACCTGCAACTTTGCGAATTTCAGCAATAATTGTTTTTGTCCGGCTGCCTGAAAGAAGACAGTGGCCTTGGTGTTGGGCATTTCGCCTTCGAGGCTGATAATTTTTCCGGCTCCAAAGCGTTCGTGCATTACCTCCATGCCTGCCTGTATTTTAGACGGGTCGGTAGCCTGAAAGTTTGACGGTGTTGCTGATCCGGCTCCTGCTTTTTCGAGTTTCACCAGTTTTTTAGGTTGAAACATTGATTTGGCTTCGGCCATTGGGGTTGAGGTTCCTCCAAATTTAGGCTTTCGGCTCCAGTTCATTCCTTCGTCTTCTTCGAAACCGGAAGGAAACGCGTTGACGGAAGTCTGGGGCAAATCAAGGTATTGCTCATCGATTTCGGTCAGGAAACGGCTGGGTGAACAGTTGGTGAGATTTCCCCAGCGAAACCGCGTTTCTACGAACGAGAGAAATGCCTTTTCCTTGGCGCGGGTTATAGCCACGTAAAACAGGCGTCGTTCTTCTTCCACATCGTCGGGTGAAGTGAGCACCATTTTCGACGGAAAGAGGTCCTCTTCCATCCCTACGATGAAAACAACTTTAAACTCCAATCCTTTGGATGCGTGAATAGTCATAATGGTGACCTTATCGGCATCTTCGGGTTTTTCGCCGTCGGCATCGGTAAGCAGGGCTACGTTTTCGAGATAGTTTTCGAGCGTGAGCGGGCCATCTTCATTTTGGCTTTGAGTTGTGAACTCGCGGATACTATTTAGAAGCTCTTCTATGTTTTCGAACTTACTAATGTTTTCGGGCGTCTTGTCCTGTTTCAACTCGTTAAGGATGCCCGAGCCGCTTGCCACCTGATACGCCAGTTCGTAAGCATCCATAGAAGCTGTTTGAACGCTGAATTTACGGATGAAAGCGATGAACTGTTGAATCTTTGCCTGCGTTCCCTTGTTGATGCCAAGGGGCGAAAGGTCGGGCGAAGCAGCGACTTCAAAAAACGACACGCCATACTTTTGTGCACCTTCTTCAAGTCGGCCAACAGTGGTGTCGCCGATACCGCGTGCCGGGTAGTTGATGATGCGACGGAAAGCCTCGTCGTCGCGCGGGTTGACAATAAGGCGAAGGTATGCCAGCAGGTCCTTGATTTCTTTACGTTGGTAGAACGACAGACCGCCATATACCTTGTACGGAATGTTGCGTTTGCGCAAGGCTTCCTCGAAGATACGCGACTGGGCGTTGGTTCGGTAAAGAATGGCAAAGTCGCGGTATATAATCCGGTCGGACATGTGAATGTCGGTGATGTGACCGGCTACCACAAAACCTTCTTCGTGGTCAGTAGCGGTTTTAAACACTTTAATGCGGTCGCCAATCTCATTTTCCGAGAAAACTTTTTTCTGTATCTGGTTCCGGTTTTTCCCGATAAGGCTGTTGGCAGCGTTTACAATGGTTTGGGTTGACCGGTAGTTCTGTTCGAGCTTAAAGAGTTTGTAATCCTGATAGTCGTTACGGAAGTTGAGGATGTTTTCGATTTTTGCCCCGCGGAACGAATAGATACTCTGGGCATCGTCGCCAACCACGCAGATGTTGCGGTGCGACTGGGCAAGCTTCTTCACAATCAGGTACTGAGCATAGTTGGTGTCCTGATACTCATCTACCAGGATATATTGAAACATCTGCTGGTATTTGTGAAGGATATCGGGGAAGTCGCGGAACAGGACGTTGGTATTGAGCAGCAGATCGTCGAAATCCATTACGCCGGCCTTGTAGCAACGGGTAACGTATTCGCGGTATATATCGACAATCTTGGGCATACGGCTGTTGGCATCGGCTTCGATGGTTCGCGGGCTGTTGGCGTACGCTTGCGGAGTAACAAGGTTGTTCTTAGCCGAGGAAATACGCGAAAACACATTATTGGGCTTGTAAACCGTATCGTCAAGGTTCATGGCCTTAATAATCTGCCGGACAGAGTTCTTGGAGTCCTGCGAATCGTAAATGGTGAACGTTGACGGATAGCCGAGCGCTTCGGCCTCGGTACGCAATATACGTGCAAAGATGGAATGAAACGTCCCCATCCACAGCGATTTAGCGCGATTTTCGCCCACTAACTGACCGATACGCTCCTTCATCTCCTTAGCCGCCTTGTTGGTAAACGTTAATGCCAGGATGGAACGGGGATGAACGCCCTGATTAAGCAGGTGGGCAATACGAAAGGTAAGTACCCTTGTTTTGCCGGAACCAGCACCGGCAATCACCAGCGAGGGACCGCTAATTTGGGTTACAGCATCGTATTGTACCTCGTTTAAATCTTTTAAAAAGTCCTTCACAATAAATTTTATAGAAAAACAAGGCCAAAGGTAATAAGTTCGGCAGAGAGTTGCCGGATATTTTACGAATAGTTATTCACACCCGTTCATAAACCATGCAATAGCAGCACTATAGGCGCTTTCCTTTTTAGTTTGGGCTGCCATCTGTTCAAACCGCTTTACTTCGGCGGGGTCTTTTAAAGCCTCACGGGCACTGGCAACGGCTGCGGCAAAACGCAACTGGGCCTCCTTTTGCTTTTCGCTAAGGGGAGCCTTACGCGACGATAATACATAAGCTGTTGTTTTGCCGCCCCTTTTCCGGAATACTATGTTTCCTACTTTACCGCTTAACCCAGCGGTTACTATGTTGTCTTTTACTTTAGCCATAGCGCTGCTAGTTTAGTTATCCTACGTTTATATTACGATTATGATACGTTTATGATACGTATATCTTACGATTACAATACGGTTATTTTACGCTATGAATATAATAAATATTCGCTTTGAGGAGATGGTGGTAAGGACTTCATTAAACAGCTAATTACAACCTGCATTTTCGATTCCCCAAATATGGATTAACGAAGTGTTGTTAAAGTGTTATATTTTTTACAAAAGAATAAACAATATTAGGGAATAACGCTAAATTAGCATAGATAATTAAAGGCTAAAAACACACTACAAAACAAACATGCACTATTTAATCTATATTCTTATGAAAAAACTTTCTATTCATCGCTGTTTTTCGCCATTACACTATCTGTTAATAATCAACAGATAAACGAGCATTTAAAATTTTAGATTAATTTTAAATACTTATATTCTAAAATCATGGATTACCAAAGCCTGTCCAAAGAAGAACTCATAAGTGAGTTACATCAATTACAACAAAAATACAATTCTGCATTTGCTTCATTTGGGACCGAAATTGCCAGGCATAAGCAGGAGATCGAGTATTTAGGAAGAGATAAGGTATTATTGCAGGCAATAATCAATGAAACTGCGGATGCAATTTATGTAAAGGACACCCAGGGCAGGTATATATTATTTAACCATGCAGCGGAAATATTTACAGGGAGAAAAGCAGAAGACGTATTATGTAAAGACGATACCTTTCTATTTTCTGAAGAAGAGGCTGAAGTTATTATGGCCGGAGATAGAAAAGTAATAGAAGAAGGAATTGTAAAGACATATGAGGAATTTGCAACATCAGCACAAGGGGAGGCAACAACATTTCTGTCAACCAAAGGCCCTGTTTTTAGCAATGGTAAACCTTTTGGCTTGTTTGGAATAGCCAGAAACATAACAGAACGCAAACGGGTTGAAGAATCGCTCAGAAAGTCTGAAGATCTTTTTCACCAGGCATTTCATGGCAGTCCCTCACCAATGACAATTGCTACAAGGGTTGATGGCAGATACATTGCAGTCAATAATAGTTTTCTCCGGCTTATAGAACTTGACCACGACGCCGTTATTGGGAAAAAAGGTGATGAATTAGGTTTGATTGATAGTGTTGAGCGTGATAAAATACGCAAAGTATTGCAAGATAAAGGGCAGATACTTAATGTTGAAGTATTGGCTAAATCAAAATCAGGCAGGCCGCTATATCTGTTAACATCGATTGAAAATACCGAACTCGCTGGTCAGCAATGCACCATTACTACGATGTTGGACATAACTGAGCGCAAACAAATAGAGCTGATTCTTCAGGAAAAAACAAATGAAATTGAAGCTCAGAATGAAGAATACGAACAAATTAATGAAGAGCTCACGCAAACAAACCAAGAGCTATTTGAAGCAAAGGAAAAAGCAGAAGAAAGCGAAGAAACTTATCGAATGCTATTCGAGAGTATAAATGATGCTGTTTTTATTTCCGAATTAACCGACGATGGCCTACCCGGTAAGTTTATTAGGGTTAATGACATTGCATGCCAACGTTTAGGTTATACCCAGGATGAGCTATTAAATAAAACACCATTTGAAATAAGTTCAGAAAAGGCAAAACAAAATCTTAGCCATAAAATTCAAAATATCGTTGAATTAAAACATGCGATTTTAGAAACCGAACATGTTACCAAAGACGGGAAGATTATTCCGGTAGAAGTGAGTACCCAAATAGCCCAATTTAAAAACAAACGCATTTTCCACTCCATTGCACGTGACATTACCGACCGAAACCGGGCCGCTGAAGCTTTAAAACTCAGTGAAGATAAATTCCGAAAAGCATTTTTAATAAATCCCGATGCTATTACAATTAACCGTCTTGCCGACGGCACTTATGTTTCTATAAACAATGGCTTTACTCAAATATTCGAATATTCCGAAGACGAAGTTTTAGGAAAAACGTCCCGGGAAATAAACATGTGGCATAACTATTCAGATAGGGCCTTATTTGTGCAAGGTGTTCAATCGAAAGGGAGTATTAAAAATTTTGAAGCTAAATTTAATTCTAAAAGCGGAAAGATAATAGACGGCTTAGTATTCTCTTCAATAATTGAACTTGACGGAAGTCCCCATATATTAACAATAACGCGTGACATTACCGACCGCAAACAAGCCGAAATTGGACTGATAGAGAAAGCTGAAGAGATTGAAGCTCAAAACGAAGAATATCAGCAATTAAACGAAGAGCTGGTGCAGACCAACGAGGAATTACAGGAAGCAAAAGAACGTGCGGAACAAAGCGACCAGTTAAAAACGGCTTTCCTCCAAAATATGAGCCATGAGATAAGAACACCCATGAATGCCATCATGGGATTTTCCGATCTTTTGGTAAAGCAGTATAACAATAGGGCCAAGCTTGAACGTTTTTCTCAAATTATTAACCAGCGTTGTGCCGACCTTTTGGATATTATTAATGGAATACTCGATGTTGCCAAAATAGAATCCGGTCAATTGCCAGTCAATATTGAAGAGTGTAAATTAGAACCTCTATTTTTTGAAATATCCTTATTTTTCAAAGAATTTCAGAAACGACAAAATAAGGATCATATCAACTTCAATGCACAATTAAATTGTGGAGCTTATGGCACTGTTATCCGTGCCGATAAAGTTAAAATAAAGCAAATTTTAATCAACCTGATTAGTAATGCTTTCAAATTTACAGATAATGGTAATATTGAGGCAGGTTGTAAGCTCGACGATAATCAGAAGCTTGTGTTTTACGTCTCGGATACAGGCATCGGAATCCCCCCCGATAAACAGGATTTTATTTTCGAACGTTTTGCTCAATTGGAGTCCACGCCCGGTCGCCTATACGGAGGTACGGGGTTAGGGCTTTCTATTGTTAAGGGGCTAATCGATGTGCTTGGCGGAAAAATATGGCTCGAATCGGTTCCTGAAAAAGGAACAACGTTCTATTTCAATTTCCCTTATGAAACGGAAGATTATTTGTCGCACGAGCAACCTTTAAGTAATAAACAGGGTGAATTTAACTTTTCCGATAAAACGGTATTGATTGTAGAAGATGATAAATATAATGTCGATTATCTCAAAGAAGTTTTAGAAGAAACCGGAATTGAGATCATACACTCGTTTTATGGCAGTGAAGCAGTTCAAATATCGAAATCGCAAAAATTGGATATCGTACTTATGGATATTCGTTTGCCCGATATTGATGGCTACTCGGCTGTCCGAATGATTCGAAAATATAAACCCGATTTAAAGATTATTGCACAAACGGCTTATGCCGCAAGTGAAGATAAAGAAAAGGCGATTAATTCGGGATGTAACGATTATATAAGCAAACCTGTTAAAAAAGACGATTTACTTTCTTTAATAAGCAAGCATTTAACGGAACAGTAATTTTTAGCGCAGCATCTCCCTTTACGCGAATACTTGCTTTAATTAGACGTTATCTGCCGGGAGTTTTGACAAAATTGCCGGTTTACACCTGTTTTAAAATACTAAACTATGAAGACTACACAACTACTGTTTATCTGGCTGTTTATTGTAATGTCATTCAACGCCAGAGCATTTGTAATTTCCGGCAAAGTTCTGTTGGCTGATAATAGCCCAGTTGAGTTTGCCAGTGTTTACCTGGCTGGCACCACATACGGAACGTCTACGAATACCAAAGGCGAGTTCAAGTTTAATGTGGATGTTGCCGGAACATATCAGCTGGTGGTGTCGCACATGAGTTACAGCCCGTATTCGCAAACGTTAAATCTTTCGAATGATGTTGCCGGACTCATTGTTCGCCTGAAAGAAAAATCCAAAGAATTACAGGCTGTTGTGGTAAAACGAACCGATCCGTATCGCAAAGAGAATCTCGAACTTTTTACCCTGAAGTTGTTGGGCGCTACAAAAAATCGAAATAAATGCGCGATTTTAAACCCGCGGTGTCTCTATTTTTATCGCGATCCGGCCAAAAACACTCTAAAAGCTTTTGCCGACAGTGTCCTCATCATCCGCAATGATGCCTTGGGATATCTTATGAAATATCATTTGCTCAATTTTTATACTGATAAATATTCGACCAGTTTTAGCGGTTATATCTTTTTCGAAGACATTTCGCCTGCAATGACCGATAGAAAAGGACTGTCCGAACGCAGGAATACGGCATATTACGGCTCGTTAATGCATTTCTTCCGGAGTTTATACACCGATTCACTTAAAGAAGAAGGCTTTCAGCTGTTTAAAACGGTAGAAAAGCCCAACCAAAAATATGAACCACAGTATTTGATTACAGACAAATCGTTTCTTGTAAAATCGCCCGATTACGGGATAATGAGAAACCCTATATTTATAAAAGATTCGACGTTGCATATTGAGCAAACGCAGGATAGTCTTGATTTATCGATCAACATCTCGGCTGTTACCAATTCAAAGAATAAGTTATTGCAGTATGATAAACCTTTTGAAGTGGATTACATCCGAAGTAAGGAAGATTCTCGCTATTTTTCAGACAATAGCAATTACAACGGCATTAAACTTAAAAATAGAAAACAGGTTTCTATTTTGATCGTTAAGAAAAATAATTACGGGTATGTTGTGGCCTTTGATCAAACCGGGAACAGCCGAATTTATGGAGAAGTGCATCTTGCAGGATATATGGCGTGGAAAAAGGGAATGGCCGAATGGCTGCCGCTGGATTTTAAACCAATGCAATTGAAATAGTAGATTCCGGGAATCATTTTACAAGACTCATCTTGGCAGAAATTGACGGAATATTGTCATTGCAGACGAAAGCAGCGTATTGTAACTTTGAGTTGGTTAAATAATTAAACAAGGTTATAAATTTTAATTGGCTGTATTATGATTAAAGTTGCTATTAACGGGTTTGGTCGAATAGGACGTTTGGCCTTTCGTGAGATGATGAAAAGTAAGAACCTGGACGTTGTTGCCATTAACGATTTAAGTGCGCCATCGATGTTGGCCTATCTCCTTAAATACGACTCCATTCAAGGAACTTTCAGCGCCAACGTAGGACATACCGACAATGCGCTTGTTGTGGATGATAAACCCATTGCGGTTTATGCAGAGCGAAATCCCCAAAGTCTGCCTTGGGCTAAGCATCAGGTTGACCTGGTATTGGAATGTACCGGTATTTTCGAATCAAAAGAAAAAGCCTCTGCTCATTTAAGTGCCGGTGCTAAAAAGGTGATTATCTCCGCTCCTTCCGACAAGGATGTGAAAACAATCGTTTATAATGTAAATCATCGTATCCTGCAAAGGGACGACCAGTTGATCAGTTGTGCATCTTGTACCACTAACTGCCTGGCCCCAATGGCCAAAGTGCTTAACGATAACTTTGGAATCATTACCGGACAGATGACAACCATACATGCCTATACCAACTCCCAACCATTAATGGACACGCCCGACCCCAAGGTAAACTATCGCAAGTCGCGGGCAGCTGCCAACAATATTGTCCCTTACACCACCGGGGCAGCCAAAGCAATAGGCTTGGTTATTCCCGAGTTACAAGGCAAACTGGATGGTTCTTCGCAACGTGTGCCGGTTCATTCGGGTTCGGTTGTAGAGCTATTTACTATCCTGGAAAAGAAGGTAAGTCCCGAAACAATCAACGAAACGATGAAATCGGCCGCGAATGAGTCATATAGCTATACTGAAGATCCGATTGTATCGAGCGATGTTATCGGAAACCACTTTGGTTCGCTTTTCGATGCAACACAAACCAAAGTGGTTTCTGCAGGCGAAAAGCAATTGGTAAAAACCGTAGCGTGGTATGACAATGAAATGTCGTTTGTTTCCCAAATGGTCCGTACTGCCGAATATTTTGGGGCATTATAAAATTAGTCGTTTAAGTGGCAGTCTTAATAGTATGGCTGACAGACTTTGAAAACCTGTCAGCCATACTTATTTTTAGGCAAAAGCTGTTGCAAAGCTTCGCCGGTAATCGCTCGGAGTTGTCCTCATGTGTCGCAGAAACAACCGGCGTAAAGCATCGGCGTTACCAATACCACACTCGTTTGAGATTTCGTCTAAGGTGAGTTTGGTTTCCTCAAGTCGTCGGCGAGCAGTTTCCAAACGAAGTTTCTCGATATATTTTGCAGGGGTAATGCCCGATTCGCGTAAAAACACCCGGGCAAAATTCCGCGGGCTCATCGATGCCTTTTCGGCCAATATTTCCACGGTAAGATCTTCATCCAGATGCTCGATAATCCAATCCTGTATTTCGCTGATGGGCTGATGATCTACTTTCTGATGTGTCAGGATGCTGCTGAATTGAGATTGATTTCCCGGACGTTTTAAATACAGAACCAGTTGGCGGGCAACGGAAAGCGCAATATCCCTGCCAAAATCTTCTTCCACCATAGCCAGCGACAAATCCATTCCTGTTGATATGCCGGCAGATGTATAGACATTGCCATCTTTTACGAAAATAGGATCACTCTCCACCTTCAATTCAGGATAATTTCTGGCCAGTTTATCACACACCCGCCAGTGCGTAGTTGCCCTCTTTCCGTTCAGTATTCCGGCTTCGGCCAAAACAAAGGCACCGGCACAGATAGAACCAACCCTGCGAATTTTGCCAGCGTTCTCCCTAAGCCAGTTTAAGGTAGCTTTGCCTATCATGTTTCCTGGCGCATTGCCCGATACCAATACCGTATCCACTTCATAGTTGATTGATTTAACATTGCCTTCGCTAATAATGGGCAAGCCCGATGAAGTGGTTACAATTTTCGAAGACTGGGTGGAAATAACGTGCAGAGTGTACGATTCGGTTATATTGGGAATATACTGTTTGATATAATCCGCCGTTTTAGAGAAAACTTCCAAAGGCCCGGCTACATCGAGAATAGATGTATTGGGAGGGGCGATAATAACAATGTGTTTAGTCCGTTCCATAAAACTAAGGGTTAATGTGAAAAGCAAATTTAAATAGAAATTTTGGCAGTAACCGTATTTATCCGGCAATAATTGCCAAGACAACTATTCCCATATTAGATGAGAGATTACATTGTAACTAAAACAAATGACTCAAGGAATTCGTGAGGCTGAACATGGACGATTTGAAGATACCAATTCCCTGCCCAGGGAATATTTTTTTGTGCGCAGGAAAATATAAACGGATGCGCAAGGGATTTTGATCGGATGCGCAGGGAATTATAATTCCGTGCTTAGGAAAATAAATTCCCTAAGCAGGAAAACGAAAATGCTATTCTTTCTTGAATTTTGCAGAGACACCATATCTCTAATGCTGGTGACAGTGGTAAAAATTACGCCTACGTTTTTGACTTCGCCGCTTTATGCTGATTAAGATTTTCTTAGTGAGGAATAATTAAAGAGTCATTGATCGTGTCGTATAATTTAATCTCATCAGACTTCGGATAACAATAAAAATTATAAAAAATCTCTAATCGAGAGCTATTCATCTTGCCAACCTGAATGACATAATAAGGATGTTCCTTTGTCGGAAGATCTTTAACATAGTAATCCAATACTCCTTCTTCTTTTTCTTTAGAAATAATAAGACTCAAATTTCTTATTTTACTAATGAAGACGCTATCATTAACAAAAGTTAAACTACTTGTTTGCTTATTATTAGATACTTTATTACAAGATAAAAATAGAGTACCCCAAATGAACAAACTAAAAATATAAATTAAACCTTTCATTTATAATATCTATCTAAAATGGCTCAACCTACGATTTTCCCCTAAACATTGCAAACGCCAACACTGCTCCCACCAACATTCCACCCATCATAAATATTTCGAGTTCGAAGTTAGACAAATCAATATGGGTTTCAACGCCGGACTGATATCCTTCCATCCAGCTAATTGCTGGCATTAACAAAACGTACCACAGCAACAAACTCAATATAACCGTTGCAACCAATGTCAATGCAACGAACAGACGCCCTTTCCGGGTTGTTATTTTACCAAGTTTCGACACCATCCAATATACCCACGGGAACAGCGCAATAACAGCCCCAAACCGCAATTGGTTTATCAACTGAGCATCTAACGAGGCAATGTCAAACTTTAAATTAGCACTTTGTGGCAATACCAATTGAAGAAATAAGTCGTAAGTACAGAACCCCACGACAAATAATAACACCGAAAACAGAATAATCCTTTTTACCATAGACTTATTCCTAATCTAAACGTATTTAGTGCTTTTAATTCGTAATTCGTAATTCGTAATTCGTAATTCGTAATTCGTAATTCGTAATTCGTAATTCGTAATTATTTAATATCCTTTATCCTTATTTGCAGCGATGTATTTCCGCGGAATTCGTTTTCGTCGATGGAATAACAGATGTCGAACGCGTTGCCGTTTTTAGTATCCTCAAAGTATTTTGCCATCTGAAAACCAATGGCCTGATAAACGTGAAACGGCTCTGCTTCCTGTATCAGCTCAAGCTTCAGATGTTCCCCGGAAGTACCTACCACCCGGCCACAGCCATTGTCAACCACATTTTTGGTAAGAAACACCGGCGACATATTTGCCGGTCCAAAAGGTTGAAACTGTTTTAATATCCTGTAAAATTTCGGATTTATGTCGCGCAACTCCAACTGGGCATCAATTTCGATGGTGGGCGAAAGTTGTTCTTCTGTGATATGCTGGGCTACGTAATCCTCAAACCGTTGTTTAAAAGCCGGAACGTTCTGGGTTTTCAGGGTAACGCCGGCAGCAAACATGTGTCCTCCAAAATTTTCGAGCAAATCGGAACAGGCATCAATGGCCTGGTAAAGATCAAAGCCCTCGACAGAGCGGGCTGAGCCGGTTGCCATACCGTTCGATTCGGTAAGAATAACGGTGGGCCGGTAATACGACTCGATAAGCCGCGAGGCTACAATACCGATAACTCCCTTGTGCCACGACGGGTTGTAAAGCACCGTAGAATAGCGGTTTTTCATCTCGGGACTGGAAGCTATCAACTTCAAGGCTTCGGCAGTGATGGTATTATCGATGCTTTTGCGGGTATTATTAAAGGCGTTAATCTTATCGCCCATCGAGGTTGCGTTCAACTCGTCGCGAACAACCAGCAGCGCAACGGCTTTGTCTCCGGTTTCAACGCGACCGGCGGCATTAATACGCGGCCCAATCTTAAAAACGATATCATCAACCGTGATTTCTTTATTTTCGAGTCCCGCTATTTTGATTACCGATTTTAATCCGGCACCGGGGTTTGTACTAAGCTGCTTCAGTCCAAAATAACTAAGGATACGGTTTTCGCCGTTTATTGGCACAATATCCGAAGCAATACTCACGGCTACCAGGTCGAGGTAGGCTTCCAGCTCTTCTGTCGGGAGGTTGTTTTTACGATAAAAGCCCTGCAGTAATTTGTAGCCCACGCCACATCCCGAGAGTTCTTTGTATGGATAATTGCAGTTTGGCCGTTTGGGATCGAGCACGGCAACCGCATCAGGAATGGTTTCGCCAGGGTAATGATGATCACAGACAATAAAGTCGATGCCACGATTTTTGGCATAATCAATTTTCTCTACAGCCTTAATGCCACAGTCGAGCGATATAATCAGCGTAAAACCGTTGCTTTTCGCATAATCGATGCCTTTAAAAGAAATACCATACCCTTCGTGATAACGATCGGGAACATAGTATGCGATATTGGAAGTATGTTTTTTTAGTACGGAATAGACCAGAGCTACGGCTGTAGTTCCGTCAACATCGTAATCGCCGTAAACGAGAATCTTTTCATTTTGAGCCAAAGCCAAACCAATCCTATCGATGGCTTTGTCCATATCCTTCATCAGAAAAGGATCGTGCAGATGAGACAGCTCGGGACGAAAAAAGGCCTTTGCCTCGTCGTAAGTAGATATTCCTCTTTGCACAAGGAGAGTGGCGAGCACCTTATCGATGCCCAGCACCTCCGATAGATATTCAATAACAGCAGGATCTCCCTGCTCTTTAATTTTCCAATTCTTTTCCATAAGCCTGTAAAAATAATCAGAATTGGAGAAAGAAAACGGGTTTACGCCGTTAAAATTTGGGCAGCATCCTCTAAACCGAGCTCCTTAATCGATATTTCACGCATCTCAACCTTGCGAACTTTACCGGTTACGGTCATCGGAAATTCAGTAACAAACTTCCAATATCTGGGTATTTTAAATGTAGCTATCTGTCCTTTGCAATAATCTTTAAGATCCTCGGTAGTAACATCGAAACAATCGCGAAGAATAACCCAAGCCATCACTTCTTCGCCGTATTTCTGATCGGGGACACCGATAACCTGAACATCGGCAACGGCTTCGTGGGTCATTATAAATTCTTCGATTTCGCGAGGCGCAATATTTTCCCCACCACGAATGATAAGATCTTTGCTTCGGCCTACAATCTTAACATATCCGTCCTCGTCCATGATGCCAAGGTCGCCGGTATGCATCCAACGGTTAACGTCGAGCACTTTGGCTGTTTCTGCGGGCATATCCCAATAACCAAGCATGACGGAATAACCACGGGTACAGATTTCACCGCGTTCGCCACGAGGAACAACATTTCCGTTATCGGGATCAACAATTTTTATTTCAACATGCGGGTGCACCGTACCAATCGTAGCTACACGTTTTTCGAGCGGATCATTACAATGGCTTTGGGTGGACACGGGTGAAGTCTCCGTCATGCCGTAGCAAACGGTAACCTCGGTCATGTTCATCTTCGACTGTACTTGTTTCATAGCTTCTACCGGACAAGGCGACCCTGCCATGATGCCGGTACGCAAGGTAGAAAAATTGTAATTCTTAAAATTGGGATGTTCCAATTCGGCTATGAACATGGTTGGCACGCCGTTTAACGAGGTACATTTTTCGTTTTGTACGGTTTGCATTACTTGTTCGGGTTCGAATACTTCGCCGGGAACTACCATGCACGACCCGTGGGTAATACATGCCAGGTTACAAAGCACCATCCCGAAACAATGATAAAAAGGTACAGGGATACAAACCCTGTCTTTTTCGGTATACTTAAGACGTTCGCCAATAAAAAATCCGTTATTCAAAACGTTATGGTGCGAAAGGGTTACTCCTTTAGGAAGGCCGGTTGTACCCGAAGTATATTGAATATTGACGGGATCGTCGAACTGTAATGAATTTTCGCGTTCTTCTAATTCCTGGTCGGAAACCCGCTTACCTACTTCGATAAATTTTTCCCAGTCGCGTTCCATAATAATGGTACGTTTGGGGTATTCACAATCGGGACGGATATGGTTAAGGATTTCGACATAATCGGTTTTACGAAAATTATGAGCCGCAACTAACAGGCTTATTTTACTTTGCTCCAAGGCAAATTTAAGATCGGCAGCTTTATAGGCAGGGTTAATATTTACCATGATAGCGCCCATACGAGCCGTGGCAAACTGCACCAACACCCATTCAAAACGGTTGGGAGCCCAAATACCAACGCGGTCGCCACGTTTAATGCCATAAGCCATGAGCGATTTGGCAACATCTCCTACCTGATCCCAAAGTTCCTTATAAGTTGCCCGGTAATCCTGCGATACAACTACTAAAGCTTCACTATCGCCATATTTTTCAACGGTTTTGCGCAAGCATTCACCAATGGTTTCTCCCTTCAGAGGAATATCACTTATTCCATGAGAGTACGACAAGTTTTGCATATACCTTTCGTTTAATTTATGTTAAAAAACAGGCTTCCAAGTAAACAAAAAATTTCAGGAAAAGATACTAATTTCAAAAAAAAATGACCCGGGGCCAAAGCTGGGCTTCCATTGTAGCCACTAGGTCATAGAGGTATAAGCCCTGTTTGCATTAAGCCTTTCGAGGATATTTTGCAACAATAGCCATGGTATGGGCGTCAACACAAAAAGCCCCGATATATCTCGTCCTGCAAGATTTCCACCCTTCCTTTTAAAGTTTTAGGCGTCCTGCGGTTTTTTTTACCCTTCCTTTTGAAAATTTGGCCGTCCTGCAAAATTTTTAGGCGTCCTGCGGGAGGGTTTGGGGTTTCCTGCTGGATTTTTTACCGTCCTGCAAGGTATTGACGCCTTCATTTTAAGTATTGAGGGGTATAAATTGAGTTAGGCCATACCATAAAACCCAACTACCCATATATTCAATAATTTTTACAAAATCGAAATATCCAATTTTATTTTATATTTGCCGATCTTAATTAAATACTGACTAAAATGAATGGACTAAAAATTGTCGTTTTAGCTAAACAAGTTCCGGATACGCGCAATGTAGGGAAAGACGCGATGAAGGCCGATGGTACGGTTAACCGTGCAGCCCTTCCAGCGATTTTTAATCCCGAAGATCTCAACGCTTTGGAACAGGCTTTACGCTTAAAAGACCAATACCCCGGCACTACCATCACATTACTAACTATGGGCCCGGGCAGGGCTGCCGAAATTATCCGCGAAAGCATGTTCCGCGGCGCTGATGGAGGATATTTACTTACCGACCGCGCATTTGCCGGCTCGGACACCCTTGCCACTTCGTACGCCTTGGCTTGTGCCATCAAATCCATTGGCGAATTCGACCTGCTCATCTGCGGGCGTCAGGCTATCGACGGCGATACCGCCCAAGTAGGTCCTCAGGTTGCAGAGAAATTAGGGATTCCACAAATAACTTATGCCGAAGCAATTCTTTCGGCCAACAACGGTTCTATTAAGGTAAAACGCCGCCTCGAACGTGGCGTAGAAGTAGCCGAAGGTAAGCTCCCGCTGCTGATAACCGTTAACGGTTCGGCTCCCGACTGCCGTCCACGCAACGCCAAACTCACCATGAAATACAAACGGGCAACCTCCATTTCGGAACGCCAGAACAATTCCGAAGATTATATTACCTTATATAATGGACGTCCGTACCTCAATATTCCTGAACTTAACCTGAAAGACATTCAGGCTAACGATGCAGAAGTAGGACTCTCCGGGTCGCCCACCAAGGTTAAAAAAATCGAAAATGTCGTATTCCAAGTAAAAGAATCGAAAATACTTTCGACCTCCGACGAAGATATCGAAGGACTGATGGTCGAAATGATTTCAAACCATACCATCGGATAATGACTGGTCCCGGTTTCAGGTTCTATCAAACCGAAACTTGACCTCTAATTAATCACAACAAACCGGATTATTACAATGAATAACATATTTGTATATTGCGAGGTAGAAAACGGCATAGTTGCCGACGTTAGCCTCGAATTGCTCACCAAAGGCCGCAAGCTGGCTGATCAGCTTAACTGCCAACTCGAAGCCTTAGTTATTGGCTCGAACCTCAAAGGCGTTGAATCGCAGCTCTTCCCTTACGGGGTTGACCGCGTAAACATCGCCGACGACGCCCGTTTGGAGCCATACACCACATCGCCCCACACCTCCATTACCGTTAAACTTTTTCAGGAAGAAAAACCACAGATTGCGCTTCTGGGAGCTACCAGCATTGGTCGCGACTTAGGCCCGCGCGTTTCTTCGGCACTGCATAGCGGCTTAACCGCCGACTGTACCAGCCTCGAAATTGGCGGACACGAAGACAAAAAAGAAGGCAAGATTTACGAAAACCTCCTTTACCAAATCCGCCCGGCTTTTGGTGGAAATATCGTTGCAACCATCATTAACCCCGACTGTCGCCCACAGATGGCCACCGTTCGCGAAGGTGTAATGAAAAAAGAAATTGTTTCAGAAACGTTTAAAGGCGAAGTTCGCGAGCTTAACGTAAACGATTACGTTTCGGAAGCCGACTTCGCGGTTAGCGTTATCGAGCGCCACATGGAAGCTTCGAAGGTAAACATCAAAAACTCGTCCATCATCGTTGCCGGAGGTTACGGCGTTGGGTCGCGTGAAAACTTTGCACTTCTCACCCAATTAGCCGAAGTTATTGGCGGCGAAGTAGGAGCTTCGCGTGCCGCTGTTGATGCCGGTTATGCCGACCACGACCGCCAGATTGGACAAACCGGGGTTACCGTTCGTCCAAAACTTTATATTGCCTGTGGCATTTCGGGTCAGGTACAGCATACTGCAGGTATGCAGGAATCGTCCATGATCATCTCTATAAACACCGATCCCCAAGCACCAATTAACCAGATTGCTGACTATGTCATCAACGGCGACATTGCCGAGATCGTTCCCAAGATGATCAAATACTATAAGAAAAACTCGAAGTAAAATCCTAAAATTAACGGAAATGGCTAATTTCTATACCGATAATAAAGATCTCAAATTCCACCTCGAACATCCTTTGATGAAAAAGATTGTTGACTTAAAGGAACGTGGATTTGAGGACAAAGATAAATATGATTACGCCCCCATTGATTTCGAAGATGCCATGGACAGCTATGACAAGGTACTCGAAATTGTTGGCGAAATCTGCGGCGACATCATCGGCCCCAACGCCGAATCTGTCGATCACGAAGGCCCCAGCGTTGTTGACGGTCGCGTGAAATACGCCCGCGGAACATCCGAAAACTTAGAAGCCCTCAAAAATGCAGGATTGATGGGCATTACCCTTCCCCGCGAGTACGAAGGCCTCAACTTCTCCTTGGTGCCTTACATCATGGCTGCCGACATTGTTTCGCGTGCCGATGCAGGCTTTGTTAACATCTGGGGACTGCAGGACTGCGCCGAAACAATCCACGAATTTGCCGACGAAGCTCAAAAAGCCCACTACCTGACCCGAGTTTCCAAAGGTGAAACCATGGCCATGGACCTCACCGAACCTGATGCCGGTTCCGACCTTCAGGCTGTGCAGCTCAAAGCTACTTTTAACGAAAAAGATGGCAAATGGTACCTCAACGGTGTAAAACGCTTCATCACCAATGGCGATGGCGACATTGCGCTGGTACTTGCTCGCTCCGAAGAAGGAACCAACGATGGCCGCGGCTTGTCGATGTTCATCTACGATCGTAACAAACCCGGCCTTACCGTTCGTCGTATCGAAAACAAACTGGGTATTAAAGGATCACCAACCTGCGAGTTAGTATTCAAAAATGCACCCGCTGAACTCTGCGGATCACGCCGTTTGGGACTTATCAAATACGTAATGTCGCTGATGAACGGTGCCCGTCTGGGTATCATCGCTCAGTCGGTAGGCGTTTCCGAAGCCGCTTATCGCGAAGCCCTTTCGTACGCCCATGAACGCAAACAGTTTGGAAAGGCCATTATCGAATTCCCTGCCGTTTACGAAATGCTGGCGCTGATGAAAGCCAAACTCGACGCATCGCGTTCGATGCTTTACGAAACAGCCCGGTTTGTTGATATCTACAAATCACTTACCCACATTTCAAAAAGCCGTAAACTCACCGACGAAGAAAAAGAAGAACTAAAACATTACAATAAAATTGCTGACGTTTACACTCCGCTGGGCAAAGGCCTTGCAAGTGAATTCTGTAACCAGCTGGCTTACGATGCCATTCAGATTCACGGAGGTTCGGGTTTCATGAAGGATTATCCGGTAGAGCGTATCTATCGCGATGCCCGTATCACTTCTATTTACGAAGGTACTACCCAGCTACAGGTGGTAGCAGCCATCCGCGGCGTAACAACAGGCACTTACCTGAAACAAATCCGCGAATACGAATCTCAACAAATCAAACCCGAATTTTTTGGCTTACGCCGTACACTCATTGGTATGACCGAAGATTACGAAAAAGCCGTAAATTCTGTAGTTGACGCAAAGGATAACGAATATCTCGATTTCCATGCCCGCCGTTTGGTTGAAATGGCAGGAAACATCGTGATGGGATACCTTCTAATTAACGACACCAATCGCGACGAATCATACCGTAAATCCGCCGAAGTATTTATCAAATGGGGACGTTCGGCCAATAAGGCCAATGCTGAGTTTATTGCCAATAGTTCTCTGGATGATTTGGGCAATTACAAGCAACAATAATCGTAATATGACAAATATCACATACTTAAAAAGCCCCGATATTCGGGGCTTTTTTGTCTTCTTATAAGAATTTATAAAAATTATTTAATTTATTTTTAACTTTTTCTCAACCTTTGCGTAAAATTTGACCAAAGAGCAAAAATAAGGTATGAAAAACTCAATTTTAAAGATGATTGAAGGTTTGAAAGGAAAAATCAAAAACAATCTCCTTGAAATCCAAAACAATCAAAAAGAGATTCGGAACGTTCTCAAACAACCGGCTTCTCAGGAAAGGTCAATTTATCTCGAAGAAAAATATCTAAAAAACAAGTCACTCCTTTCTGAAAATAACGACTTCATTAGTCTGCAGCTATCGTTGGCAAAATTTTTGGATAAATATAATTATTCGGATCTTTTTGAGAACGAAATCACTCCCGGGCCAGTGGTCTCCAAACTGAGCGGATCGCAATACTTTGACATGACCATCTCCGGAGCAATACCGTTTAATCAGGAACATCCCTATTTTCACGACGACGCTTTTTTCAACAAGCTTATGAAGCATTATGAGAATATTGAAGCTTATGAAGACTGCAATAAACTCATACAAGAACGATACTCGAATCCTGTGTAACAATCAGGCTGTTAATAAAAAACGGGAACCTCAAAAAGGTTCCCGTTTTTTATTAACAATACCCGCCCTTCCTGAAGCCACTGAACATAAAGGGTCTAAAGTTATTAACCGACCCATTGTTAATAAGTCCTTTTTGAAAAAGAAGAATCTTCCCTTAATATTACTTTAAATATTAAACGCCCTATTTATCCGATAAAAGCCCAGGAACCCATGAAAGACCTTTTCCAACAAACAATTGAAATGATGCGCCAACATGTTTTGGAAAATCTTAAACTAATAAAAGCTAACGAAGCTGAAATCAGAAAAACATTAAGTTTTCCCGAATCTATGGAACGCACAAACGAACTAAGTCATTACTATAACCAAAACAAATCGCTGCTAATCGAGAACAACGATTTTATCAACCTGCAGGTTAGCATTGTAAACCTGATGAATAAACATCAGCAAACTATCGATAAATCGCCGAGAGTGCAAACACAAACGGTGACTATTCCCGAGCAGATTTTGACACGCGACGATTATTTCAGGCTTACCATTGAAGAAAATCTAGCCTATGACCATCGGCACCCATATTTCAATGATTCGGAATTCTACAACGACCTGATTAATTATCTCAAAATTGAAGAAAATTATGAGCTATGCGCCAAACTGGTAAGTGTAAAAAAACAACTCATATAAAATTACACACCTGTCAGGCTAAAAACCCTGACAGGTATTAGTCGGTTACCCCACCCTTTCACAAAACGCCTGAATTTCGGCATACAGCCGATGGGTAGGCAACCCCATAACATTAAAATAAGAACCTTCGATACGCTCCACGCCGACAAAACCTATCCATTCCTGTACACCGTAAGCTCCGGCCTTGTCGAAAGGTTTATACTTATCGACATAAAAGACAATTTCCTCATCTGTAAGCTCCCGGAAAAACACCTGGGTTTCATCGCAAAAACAATGCGAAATGCCTTTATAATTAAGACAAACGCCGGTATAGACGTAATGCATATTCCCCGAAAGCTTTTTTAGCATAGCAATAGCATCGTCTCGATCGGAAGGTTTACCAATCACCTCATTATTAAGCCACACAATGGTATCGGCCGTTACGAGCATTGCCCCATCAGGAATCTCCGAAGAATAAGCCTGCGCTTTAAGTTGAGACAGATATACCGGAATTTCACCCGCTTTCAGATGGTCCGGGAAGACCTCATCGACATTGGGTGGTTGAACAATGTGTACCGGGAAGCCTAATTCCTTAAGCAATGCCCTGCGCCGTGGCGACTGCGACGCCAGCAATAATTCTATATTTTGTTTTATCATAATTACCAAACAAATGCTTCGGGGTGAAGCCACTGACCCTGAACACGCAATACCTGCTCAATCACATCGCGAACGCACCCTTCGCCACCGGTTTTATGCGAAATATACATCGATATTGATTTAATTTCTTCTACAGCATCGGCGGGACAGGTTGGCGCCCCTACCCTTTTAAGAATCTCGTAATCGGGCAAATCGTCGCCCATATACAGAATTTCTTCCGGTTTAAGGTCGTAACGCAAAAGAAAGTCGTTAAAATCTTCAATCTTATTATTCGATTTCAGATAAATATCAGTAATGCCCAAATTCTGAAAGCGGACGCGCACCTGCTCGGAATTGCCTCCGCTGATAATTGCAATCGGATATCCTTTTTTTACGGCATATTGAACCGCAAATCCGTCTTTAATATTCATAGATCGCATAAGCTCTCCGGAAGGATGAAGGATTACATTATGCGAAAAAACGCCATCCACATCAAAAGCAAAAGCTTTTACGTGGTTCAGCACCTCTTTAAAATTCATACTCATAAATTGTCTGCTTTTTCATGAAGCATCTTAACAATGCTATTGCTGACAAAGGTATATAAATTTTGCCAGTCAGGGTTGGAGGCCAGCATCTCGATATGGTCGTTCATAACCTCCCGGTTATTACGGGCGGCCGGACCGGTTTGGGCTGTGGCCGGATTATCAAGTTCAATAGCTTTCATGGCTGTTTCCAAAATCAGCGGCTTCAGCACATCGAACAAAAAACCTGATTTCTCCAATAACTGTGCAGAAATTACATACAGATGGTTTACAAAATTATTGGCAAACACTGCCGAAAGATGCAGCTGTTTCCGACGAAAAGAATCGGCATGAATAACCTTCGGGCTCAATCGTAAAGCCAACGCCTCAACTACCAATAAATCTTCTGCCGAGTTTGCTTCCACAAAAAAGGGGGTCGACTTAAAATCGACCGGCCGGAACCGGGAAAATGTCTGTAACGGATAAAGAACGCCATAACGCAAGGCTTTCCCGTTAAATACGTCCATGGGCATACTTCCGGAAGTATGCAGGGCCAGTTGTCCGGAAAACGAAATTTGGTTAATAATGCTTTCCAAACCACTATCGTTTAAGGCAAAAAGGAACACATCCGCCGACGAATCTATCGCTCCCAGGTCGGTAATTGGCTCGGCATTTACCTCAGCAGCCAGCGATTGCGCCGAAGCCAACGTACGGCTATATACCTGAACTATACGACACCCTGCCGACGACAATGCTCCGGCAAGATGCACTGCTACATTTCCAGCTCCTAAAAGTACAATCTTTGCAACCTTCATCAGTTCAACTTAAAACAGGTCAAATATAATCATAAAAGAGACCGGCATATCCGTTAAAATCATTGCAAACGCCGAAGACAGGCCAGTCTGGTCATTTTTTTCATTTTCCTTTTTGTTTCTCGTCATTTGATTCCGATATTTGTTTACCGTTTCACCAATCCTGATTCGCCTAATTCTGAATTAGAATGTTTAAACATCTCTTGACTATAATAACCATTCTTGCACTATCGACAGCTGCTGCCTGGAGTCAGACGACGGGCGATACCATTTACAAGAATAAGGTACCGGCAAAAGTAATCGATGGAGACACGGTACTGATACTCAACCTCGGAGATGTTGACGTATATGCAAATCCGCAAAATGCCAAACCTGAAAGAAAAATAGACGAACGCCGATTTTGGCGACTGGTTTATAACCTGAAAAAAGTTTACCCTTATGCCAAATTAGCCCAAAACAAGTTAGAGGAAATGAATCGTCACTTCCTCACCCTGAAAACCGAAAGCGCCCGAAAAGATTATACTAAACAAGCCGAAAAAGAAATAAGGGCCCAATTTGAAAGCGAACTGAAAAACCTGACCGTAACGCAGGGCCGACTCCTCATTAAACTGATAGACCGGCAGACCGGGCACACCTCTTATGAACTCATAAAGCAATTGCGAGGATCACTGTCGGCCTTTTTCTGGCAGGCGCTGGCGCGTCTTTTCGGTTCCAACCTGAAATCGCAATACGACCCGTTGGGAGAAGACCGCACCATTGAAGAGATTCTTCAGGCTATCGACAGCGGAATGCTTTAAGCTTAAACTATCTTCTCATTATGAGAACATTCATCGCTATTAGCATCCCTTTAACCACGAAAATTAAAAAACTGCTCCGCGACTTGGAGATTCATCTCAAAGATGTCTGCCTCAGCTATACTAATCCGAACCAATATCATATCACCCTGGCTTTTCTTGGAGAAACTTCATCCGAGCAGGCAATCGCGATCAGCAATGACTTAAAAAATTTAACATTTATCAAAGAGCCCCTTCTGATTGAATTAAAAGGAACCGGGCTTTTCAGAAATATTAATAATCCCAAGGTATTATGGATAGGGACAAGCGACGTTTCTGCTTTAAAAATATTATGGGCAAAGGTCAACGAAATTGCTATAAAAAACGGGTTTACCGCATCCGAGGATAGCTTTACCCCACACATCACCATCGGAAGGATTAAAAGTTTGGGGAAGGATAACAACCTCATCAATCTTATAGAGAAATACAAGGAGGTTGACTTCGGCAAAATATGCATCCCAGAGCTCACGTTCTTCCAGAGCATAACAACATCAGAAGGGGCTCAATACAAAGTCATCGAAAAATTTAAACTGACCGAATAGACAGAATAGTTCGCATTATTTTCTATTTCCACGAACAACGGTAAATAGCGTTCGCGTCAAAATCTTAAAATCAACGAACAACGACATATCTTTAATATAAAGAAGATCGAAATTCATCCGGTGCAGCATTTCTTCTACATCTTTGGCATATCCGTATTTTACCTGTCCCCACGAAGTTACCCCGGGTTTCACATTCAACAAACGCAGATATTCCGGCGAACGTTCAATAATAAGGTCGATGTAAAACTTTCGCTCCGGACGGGGACCAACGAGCGACATATCGCCCCTTAGCACATTATAAAGGTTAGGAATTTCATCGAGTTTAAAACGCCGCATAAACCGACCCAGAGGTGTAATCCGAGGGTCGTTTTCGGAGGCCAGCTGAGGACCGTTTGGCTCAGCTCCGGCATACATTGACCGGAATTTGTAAATCAGAAAAGGCTTACCAAACTGCCCAATCCGTTCGTGTGAGTAAAAAACAGGACCTCTCGACGACAATTTTATTGCTGACATAAGAACTACTGACAAGGGCAAAGACACTAGTAACCCGCCTAATGCTCCGGTTACATCAATACACTTTTTCAGACGAATCCGCCAGGGAGACATCTGTGTATGGGAAACGTGCACCTGCGGATACTTGGGCCATGACAACATGACCACCTTACCTTTTTCAGCAGGAGGCAAGCCCGTATTTTTTTTCACTTCCCATTTTGGCCGGGGCAACGCATAAACCTCCTTGCCCAAAATGACAACATCTCTTTCGTCAAGAACTGCGACCTCGCCATCCAAATGATTCCCCTTCACCATATCAAAATATTTTATGGGCGCCAAAAACACTTGTAAATAAACCATCTCCGAATGAGAAAAAACATCGACGTTCTGTCATGAAATAAACAAGCAGTCTGTTAGTTTTGTTTTAAACTCACAAAATGTAAAATTATTGTTTACGAAGAAAAAATATCGGGAGAAATTAACTGATTAATTTTCTCCTGAATAAGAAACGACGTGCGCAGCGCCTGTCCCTTTACATCTAATCTAGTCATTAGCAAATCATTATTTACAGACATTAAAAATAGCTGAAGTTCGCGTTTTAATGCAATAGCCGAAGACACCTCCATTCCCGTACTTTCCATCTTTGTACCGGAAAGACTTTCCCTGGAAATTATAAATTTTTCTTCGGCACAAAGCACTTTCACTAGAACCGACCGGGTATATAACACCATCTGAAAATCCTCGCAACTACCCGAGTTGAGCACCAATAAATTGGCCAATACAGCGTTGTCAAAATCAAAACGGGCACTTATCATACCTGTTCCGGCCGGATTAAAATTCCATCCATTTGCATTTACCCGCTGAACATTCGCGTGCGTTACCCCATAAAGAAATGTTAAATCGTTAATTAGCAGCGATGATAACGACGAACCAAACCTTAACTTATTACTACCACCCAACGAATGCCGAATATCAACAAATTGCAAATCGGCCTTATATTCAGAAAGCACATCAAGAACGGAAGCTCCCTTAAAACCAAACTCGGGATAAAAACAAACGTTGGACTCCTCGGCAAGTTTCTGATAATATACAAAATCGGGCTGCCGTAAGCAATTGGCATCAACTACAAATACATGCTTAAAATTGCGCAGGCAGTTGCTTATTATGTTAAAATAATCGGGAGTACCGGCATTGATAATAACCGCATCGGACTTCTCACTCAGGCTGCCGCACGAATCAAACACCTCAAACTGATACAAATCAGCTTGTTCTTTAAGCATCAAACTTTCATCGCCATAACACCCCGACACTTGAAAGCCTTCAATATTTCGGACCAATTTGCCGGCCTGAAAAACTTTTGAATCAGTTCCAATAATCCCGATTTTTATCATGATTAACATGTTAGGCCTTACAAACATATATTTTTTTCGCCGCTATCATCCGTTTTTCGGGCAATACTTATCAACTTTTATTGTTGATAACGCTAATTTTGCACTCTAACTGGAAAACCACGAATGTATATCGAAGACTCATTCCGTCACAAAGGGCTACGTCGCAAATTGATTGAAGAATTACTAGGAAAAGGCATCAATAATGCCGATGTGCTTGACGCTATCAACAAAGTTCCCCGCCATGCCTTCATGGATAGTGGTTTTATAAACTTTGCATACAGGGACCAGGCTTTTCCAATTGGCGCAGGGCAAACTATTTCGCAGCCTTATACTGTTGCTTTTCAGACCCAGCTTCTCGAAATAAAAAAGCTCGACAAAGTGCTCGAAGTTGGCACCGGCTCAGGGTACCAATGTGCGGTATTGCTCGAACTCGGCGCCATGGTTTATACAATAGAACGGCAACGGGAACTATTCATGAAGTCTCAGTCATTGCTACTCCGGCTAGGTTACAAGCCCCACTTCTTCTTTGGCGACGGATACGAAGGAATTCCCGCTTACAGTCCGTTCGATAAAATCCTCATTACCGCTGCCGCCCCCGAAATTCCGCCCCGGCTACTCGAACAGCTTAAGGTTGGAGGCAAATTAGTTATGCCCGTTGGTGACTCATCCGTTCAGCGAATGACACTTGTTGAAAAATTGTCAATAAATGGGTTCCATTACTCTGAACATGGAGCTTTTAATTTTGTTCCTTTGCTCAAAGGAAAGATATTTTGACACACGTCTAATCCACCTGTTTGTCAATAATATTCTAAACTGCCTCAGAACTAAAATATTTCATTCATTATGATAACTGTAAAGAATTTTATTTTCAATGCCTTTCAGGTCAACTCATTTGTATTGAGCGACGAAACCGGCGAATGCATCGTTATTGACGCTGCCTGTTATTCCCAAAAAGAAAAAGACATTATCGACCAATATATTTCCGACAATGGATTAACAGTAAAAAAAATTGTAAATACCCATTGCCATGTCGACCATGTTTTAGGAGCACGTCACTTGGTCGAAAAATATAATCCTTCCTTCGAGATCCACGATAGTGAAGTCCGCCTGCTTACCGATGCCCCCAAACACGGCGTTGTATTCGGTTTTATCGTTGAAGAGCCTCCAGTGGCGACCGGTTACCTAAGCGAAGGTATTGATGTTACCTTTGGAAAATCGTCATTAAAAGTAATCCATGTTCCCGGCCATTCGCCCGGAAGTGTCGCATTTTACTGCCCCGAACAAAATTTTATAATTGTAGGAGATGTACTCTTTAAAGGAAGCATTGGCAGAACCGACTTGCCCGGAGGAAATTACGACCAGCTAATGGACAGCATCCTCTCCAAATTAATGGCTCTGCCTGACGACACGCAGGTATGGCCTGGACACGGCCCGGCAACGACTATTCACGAAGAAGCACTATCCAATCCCTTTCTTTCTTAACTACTTGCAACCACAAGCATTCAACTCAAACTAAACAGCCATAAATATTAATCAATAACAAAATGCTTACTAATACATTTGTTTCGCGCCACAATGGACCCCGTGAGAACGAAGTCGCATTGATGTTAAAAAAAATCGGCGTAGACTCGCTCGATGAACTAATAGACAAAACTGTACCTGAACAAATCAGGCTTCGCAAACCGCTCGATTTACCAGCTCCTGTAAGTGAGTACGAATACCTCAAAGAACTTAAAGCGGTTGCTTCTAAAAACAAACTTTTTCGCACCTATATTGGTTTAGGCTATTACAATACTGTTTTCCCATCAGTAATAAAGCGCAACATACTCGAAAACCCAAGCTGGTACACATCCTACACTCCGTATCAGGCTGAAATCTCGCAAGGCCGCCTCGAAGCCCTGCTCAACTATCAGACTATGATTACAGAGCTAACGGGCATGGAAATTGCCAATGCCTCGCTTCTCGACGAGGCTACCGCAGCTGCCGAAGCCATGATTATGATGTTCAACGCCCGGTCACGCCAAGCGGTTAAGAATGGGGCAAACCGTTTTGTTGCCGATACAAACATTTTCTCTCAAACACTTGACGTACTCAAAACCAGAGCTGCTGCCCTGGACATAGACCTAATCATTACCAACATATTTTCTTATTCGACAGACGAAAAAACGTTCGGGATAATGGTCCAGTACCCCAATGCAAACGGAGAAATCTGCAATTACAGACAATTGGTCGACCAGGCGCACGAAGCAGGCATTACCGTTGGAGTAGCCGCAGATTTACTTTCTCTGACATTGCTCACTCCTCCTGGCGAATGGGGAGCTGATGTCGTTTTCGGATCAACGCAACGCTTTGGACTTCCGATGGGTTTCGGCGGACCTCATGCCGCATATTTTGCCGTAAAGGAAAGTTTTAAGCGTAATATTCCCGGTCGCATCATCGGTGTATCTGTCGATGCTCGTGGAAAACGTGCGCTTCGCATGGCTCTTCAAACTCGTGAGCAGCACATTAAACGCGAACGTGCAACTTCGAACATTTGCACAGCCCAAGCTTTACTAGCTACAATGGCTGGAATGTATGCCGTTTATCATGGTCCCGAAGGACTAAAAAACATTGCGTTACAGATACATGCCCATGCATCTGCGTTATCCAATGCATTGAACAGTCTTGGATATATCCAGCAAAACCTCAATTTTTTCGACACCTTAAAAATTAAAATTCCGTCGAATATTAGCATCAATAAGATTGAAGAAATTGCCTTAAAAAATGAAGTCAATTTCCGTTACATCGACTCAAGCCATATTGGAATCAGTATCGATGAGACGACTAATCTAAAGGATATCAACAAAATTGTCACCATTTTCGCTGAGGCTGCAAGAACAAGCACTCCTCTTCCAATAACGGTATCAGAAACAACTTCTTTTAGCAACGAATTTGAACGGCAATCACCTTACCTGCAATTAGATGTATTCAACCGTTACCACTGCGAAACCGAGATGATGCGGTACATTAAAAAGCTGGAACGAAAGGATTTCTCACTCACGCATTCGATGATCTCGCTTGGCTCATGCACCATGAAATTAAATGCGGCCACCGAAATGCTGGCACTCAGCTGGCCCGAATTCGGCGATATCCATCCGTTTGCACCTTCTATGCAAGCGGTCGGATACAGCGAATTGTTAACCGAGTTAGAGCATTACCTCAAAATCATTACCGGATTCGACGCCGTCTCTTTTCAGCCAAACTCTGGTGCCGCCGGAGAATTAGCCGGGTTGTTGGTTATTCGTCAGTATCATATCCATCAGAACCAAGGGCATCGCAACATCGTACTGATACCCTCTTCGGCTCACGGAACCAATCCCGCCAGTGCAGCCATGGCCGGTTTGAAAATAGAAATTGTTAACTGCGACAACAAAGGGAATATAAACACCGACCATCTTAGAGAACTAGCCGAAAAACATAAGGATGACCTTGCGGCTTTCATGGTAACATATCCCTCCACTCATGGGGTATTCGAATCGGACATTAAACTCATGGCCGAAATCATTCACAGCCACGGGGGCTTGGTCTATATGGACGGGGCTAACATGAATGCACAGGTAGGCCTAACCAATCCTGCAACCATCGGTGCCGACATTTGTCATCTCAATCTCCATAAGACCTTTGCCATTCCACATGGTGGCGGAGGACCCGGCGTTGGCCCCATTGCTGTAACCAAACAACTTGCCGGATTCCTACCCTCACACCCATTGGTTAAAACTGGCGGAACAGAAGGAGTTCAGGCAGTTTCAGCGGCTCCTTATGGAAGTGCCAGCATTTTATCCATTTCACATGCTTATTGTCGAATGCTTGGTTGCGAAGGGCTTACCGAAGCTACACGCTATGCCATTCTTAACGCGAATTATCTGGCAGCTTCATTAAAGGATTATTTCAACATTCTTTATACCGGTGAAAACGGATTTGTGGGTCACGAAATGATTTTGGACTGTCGTCCGTTCAAGACCACATCCGACATTACCGAAACAGATATTGCCAAACGCCTCATGGATTATGGGTTTCACGCCCCTACCCTATCTTTCCCGGTACACGGAACACTTATGGTAGAGCCGACAGAAAGCGAGTCCCTGCAAGAGCTTAACCGTTTCATCGAGGCTATGGATTCAATCTACAACGAGATACAGGAAGTTTCCAACAATAAAGCCGACAAAACTGACAATGTATTAAAGAATGCCCCTCATTGTCAAGAGGTCGCCACTGACGACCAATGGGAACATTCCTATAGCAGAGCCAAAGCAGCGTTTCCTCTTGAATGGATTCGCGAGAATAAATTTTGGCCGACGGTAAGCCGTATCAATGATGCCTTTGGAGACCGCAATCTCCATTGTACCTGCGCCCCAATCAATGAATAGAAAATAGGTATTTACCATCACAAATCCGCTAATTACCCACACGATTATGGGTTTTAGCGGATTTTACAATATCTTTGGCTAAATATAAAAACTTAGTAGAAGTTGAATCTATCTAAGGCATTTTATGAATAAAACAAGACATGTCAATCTTACCAAAAGATCAAAAGCATGTTTTATAACATAAAAATTAAAGGTTACTTTTTTAACCGATATGGTATTAATTAATGAAAAGAGATAATTACACGGATCAGGAAATACTTACCGGCATTAAGCATCAAAATTCTGAAATTATGATGTTTATATACCAGAAAAATTTCAGATCGGTAAGGCATTACATCGAACAAAATAACGGAAGCGATAAAGATGCTGAAGATCTCTTTCAGGACGCCTTAATCTTGATTTTCCATAAAGTCAGAGAAGGTTCGTTGGTTTTAACAAGTTCGTTCAATACTTACATATTCTCTATTGTTAAAAAGAACTGGTTAAAACAATTGGACAAACGAAAAAGACAGAATATTGTTATTGACGAATGCGACAATTTCATTTTGGAAGAAGACGGACTGATTGAAGATTTGCTTAAACTAGAGAGGGAAAAAATTATAAATCAACATTTTAACGAATTAAGTCCTGACTGTCAAAAAATTATAACCCTTTTTTTAAAAGGACACTCGATTACCGAAATCACAAAAGTGATGGGTTTTAGCTCCGAACAGCATACCAAGAACCGACGGTTCAGATGCAAAAAGAGTTTAATAGAGAGAATTCTTAAAAACCCCTATTTTAAAGAACTGACCAATGGAAAATTTGGAACTGATTATCAAATACCTCGATGGTGAGGTGATAGGTGAAGAAAAGACGCTATTTGAACAAAGGCTTAAAGAAGATTCATCGTTGGAACAGACCTTTCAACTTGTAAAAGAAGTTGACCACACCCTCGCCGACGACAACCTGTCATCTTTTATATCCAAGCTCAAAGAAACCCAGATTTTATATCTGGCAAGCGAACACCAAAACCCTGAAAATGAAAAAAACAATTCGGGCACTTCCGGAATTACTCGAATTTTACATAATAAAAAACTCCAAATTGCAGCATCAATAGCTATGTTGCTAATTGTTTCTACTGTTTTTTACAAAATCCACTTTTCAGTTTCGCCTGATTCTTTATTTAACAACTATTACCAGCCTTACGAGGCAAGCCTTATTACCCGTTCATCAAGTCCAACGGATGTGAGTGACCTTATCCGGGGAATTCAATTTTACGATAAAGGTAATTACGCCAATGCTATTTCAAAATTAGAAGTGGTACTCCAAAAAGAAAAGAACAACACTGCTGCCCACTTCTTTATTGGGGTTTCGTATATTGAAACCAAAGACTTTAAAAAGGCTATCGAAAACCTGAAATACGTTATCAACCAAAATGACACAGCATTTGTAGAACATGCCCAATGGTACCTTGCCCTTTGTTATATAAAAACAAACCAAAACCAATTAGCCACTCCTATTTTGTCCAAAATTGTTCAGAGTAAAAATCTGTACAAACCTATGGCGTTCGAAATTCTTAAAAAATTAAAATAAACCTCCTCTTTTTTTCTTTCAACTCTTGGCGAAGCAAATGCTTCGCCTTTTTTATTTTACATCAAACTACTTCATTTTCAAAAACTGAATTCCATAAGGACTAAGAATAGAAACAGTCTGACCGGTAGGTATTAACAAACCGGAAGCAGTATCCAGCCGGTAAATAACAACATTATCGCTATTATGATTAGAAAGAACTACCCATCGACCGGTAGGATCAATAGCAAAATTTCTGGGGGCATTGCCCTGCGAGGAGATCTGCTGAAGTTGCGTAAGCTTTCCGGTTTCGGCATTAATCGAAAATGCAGAGATGCTGTTATACCCACGATTGGTACAATACAAAAACCTACCATTAGGATGAACCGTAATTTCGGCAGAAGTGTTGGCGCCTTTAAAATCAGCTGGCAACGTTTGAACAGTTTCAATTTCGTTTAAAAGCCCCTTACCCGACGACCATGAGAAGACCGAAATTGTAGCCGAAAGCTCATTAATAACATAGACAAACTTACCATTGGGGTGGAATGAAAAGTGACGGGGCCCAGAACCGGGTTTTAACGCTACGAATGCTGGATTATTGGGATGAAGTGTGCCTGTTTTGCAATCGTATCGATAAACAAAAAACTTATCAACTCCCAAATCACACGAAAGCGCAAACTTACCAGAAGGATCAACTTTAATACTATGAGCATGGGCTTTTTCCTGTCGAACAGTGTTAACACTCTTTCCGGCATGTCGAACCAACGATGTTTGTGGGCCAAAACTACCGTCAGCATTAAGTTTTACGACGGATACAGACCCTCCGTTGTAGTTAGCCACCAAAACATGCGAAAAATCCTTATCAAAATTAATAAAGCAAGGTGCAGCCCCACCAGATTCCACACGATCAATAAGTCGCAACTTTTCACGCGAAGAAATAATTTTATATGCGCTAATTCCTCCCCCGGACCATTTCTTTGGAAACGAATCTAGTTCATTGACCGAATACAGCATTTTCCCATTGGGATGAATTACAAAATACGAAGGAGCCGGTGAAGCTTCAATAAATTTTGGTTGAGACAATAGGCCAGTTACGGTATCGAAATATGCAAGCGAAAACCCTCTACCAGGTTTATCTACATTTGTACCAAAAAACACCATCTCCTGATTGACATGTTGGGCACTAATTTCCTTTAAAGAAAAAAACAGAACAAGTACAACAGTCGCAATTCGCAAATATCTATTTTCCATAGTTTTACATTTAAAGCCAATGACAAAATACCTAAATCGAAGGTTTACTTCGAAAATGAATTACTTTAATTTCAGAAATTGAATTCCATAAGGATTGGGAATTGAAACCGTCTGACCGGTAGACGTTAATAATCCGGCAGTGGTATCCACCCTGTAAACTGCGACATTATCACTATTGTGATTAGATAGGATTATCCATCGACCGGAAGGGTCAATGGCAAAATTTCTGGGAAAATCGCCTTGCGAAGAAATCTGCTGGAGTTGCCTAAGCTTTCCGGTTACACTATCGACAGAAAATGTAGAAATGCTGTTATGCCCGCGATTGGTACAATACAAAAACTTACCATTGGGATGCACCTCGATTTCAGCAGCAGTATTGGCCCCTTTAAAATCGGCTGGTAGGGTTTGTACGGTTTCAATTTCCTTTAACTGCCCTTTATCCGACAACCACGAAAAAACTGTGATCGTAGCCGAAAGCTCATTAATAACATAAACAAACTTGCCATTGGGATGAAAAGAAAAGTGCCTGGGACCGGAGCCAGGTTTCAACGCCACAAATTCGGGATTATTGGGCAGTAATGTTCCGGATTTTCCATCATAGCGATAAATAAATACTTTATCGAGTCCCAAATCGCATGATAATACAAATCTACCGGAAGGATCAACCTTAACACTATGAGCATGAGCCTTATCCTGACGTGTTAAATTAAGGCTCTTCCCTGTATGCTTCACCAACGACGTCTGAGGTCCAAAACTGCCATCAGGATTAAGTTTTACGACAGCAATCGTTCCTCCATTATAGTTTGCAACTAAAACATGCGACAAGCCCTTATCAAAGTTTATAAAACAAGGTCCGGCACCTCCGGAGGGAACGCGATCAATAAGCTTCAGTTTTTCACGCGAAGGATTAAGTTTATAGGCACTAATGCCTCCACCCGACCATTTTTTCGGAAACGAATCGAGAGCATTGACCGAATAAAATCTTTTTCCTTTGGGATGAATTACAAAATAAGAAGGGGCTGGCGAGGCCTCGACAAATTTAGGATTAGTCAACTTTCCGGTTATGGTATCAAAATAAGCGATCGAGAATCCTCTATCGGGCTTATCCACACGTGTACCAAAAAACACCATCACCTCATTAGCATGTTGGGCTGAAATTAGCTGTAAAGAAAAAGCCAAAACAACCATACAAATCACCTTTTTCACGAGCTTAATTTTCATAGCTACACAGTTATAAACTATTTATTTTAAACGATTTACATTTTATTATTTTTTCTTTACAATTACAACTAAATCTTTCATTGCATCCGATATCTTTTTCACTTCATTATGTTTAGTAACGTCAGAAATGGCATCAATTTTAACGGATTCATTCGCAGTGAAAGAAAATGAATCTGCAATCCTAAGATTAACTCACCCGCCCCACATTCACAAAATATTTTGAACATATTACAGACAAGCCATCATTGAAAAGCATTCTCATCGAGTTATAATTTCGTAAAATTAATTTTAAATCAGGCACAAAAACTATTCCGAAATCCTTTTACTATAAATTAGAAATGAAAAAGCCGCTTAAATACTGAGATTTAAGCGGCTCTAATTTTGTTCGATTCTTGCCCGCAAGTTCGGTCGGTTTTGCCGGATTTTCCACTAAAAGATCTTTGAGAAGATCATTTTTATTCCTTCATAATTTATGGCAATCCGTTTCAAAACGGCCTCTCAACTTGTCAAATCGTGTGCTAAAAATAGCGCATTTCATCATTATTACACTATAAAATCCTAACAATAAATAACATAAACACTCCGTTACAAAAGCGCAATTTTTTGTTACTTTCTAACAAGTCGATTGCTTTAGGGGAGGCTACTTTTAAGGCAACACGACAGGTGATATTGCAGAATCAATTTGGAGTGTTAAATTTTACGAACGCAACTAACTAATTTATGAATTTATCGAGCCTTGACTTCGGCAATTCTTCGCTGAGTTTATCACTCTTCCCAAATGGAGGATTTTGCTCCTCTCAATCTGGTTTCATTCATAATGCCCCCCTAAAGGGAAGGCCCATCTGCTCGTTAAGCAAATTTTATTAGAATATAAATACTAACTAATTATTAACAATTAACCTTAAAATATGACAGAATAAACAACTTCAATTAACGTGCCAAATTTTTACGTAGGCTTCAAGCTCCTTCTGAATTTTTCATGAAGCCCGCCCTATTCATTAATAGGTTCCTAACAATCACGTATTAACTAAAAACTAACAACTATGATCAAATTTAACAACAACAGTTGAATGAAATTATTAAAACAAAGGTACCCTTAGAGGATAGCCTTGTTATGAAAGCTACATTTTCTCATTCCATAATGATAAATATAGCATTAATTAAACCAGTTTAAACCGTAAGGAAACCTGAAAACAGAAAAACAAAAGATGGACCGGGCAGGTTACCCCAGCCCTAAATTTTTCAGTCTTCTTCATCCCTTTTCATCCGGTTTGTATAAACTGTAATAACTAATCTTAAAAAACACAAAATGAAAAAATTTCATTTTTTATATTATTTATGTTTCTTTTTCTTCGTTGCTGCCTGTAACAAAGAAGATTCAATAGAAAAATATCCGACTATAGTAAACAAATATGATCCTGCCCTGCCCGTATCAGCCGACCGGCTTATGCCTACTTATGGAGGAATTGACCAAACTTTTGTTATCGAAGGGAACTTTAAAGGCGACCTTTCCAACATGAGAGTTTATTTTGGCAAGAAAAAAGCAATCCTTATTGCTACCGACGGGCATTCCATAAGCGGATTGGTACCTAAACAATTGCCTGGCAATAACTCTGTTTCGGTCGTTGTTGGTAAAGATAGCCTGGCCCCGGCCAGCTTTCTATTTAAATACAAACAATCAAAATCGGTTAAAACGATAGCTGGTAAATATGGAGATGGCAAAACTACTGATGGCGACCTTGACGCGGCCCGGTTTGAGCGTACCGATTATGTCGCTACTGTCAAAGGCTTAAAAGGTGATAATATTGTTGTTGTTCAAACTGAGTGGGCCAGTAAGGTCCGTTTGATTTCTTTGGATGATAATAAAGTGCTTACCATAGGTGATGGCCAAGCTGTATCCAAGCCGGCAGTTACCAGTACGAGAGATAAATTTTACGTAATAACTCATTGGCCAGACCAACACCGTATTTATTCGTTTTCGAGGGCGGAAAATTGGACGATGCAATTGACCGGAATAACTATTGCACAGGCGGATATGCCTGGTCAAATTTTTGGTTGCACCTTTGGTAATGATGATCGATATCTATATGCCATGGATAATGATGGACGCTTAGCTTGTGTTGATTTGGAAAAAAAATCATATCAAATGATTTCGATTGTAGGTGAACCCGTAAATAATTGGGGGGATTGGTCTGGGGCAATCGTTTACAGCAAATTCCATGACTGTTTCTTTGCGTGTTTTTCTAATAATCCGGGTGTATTTAAAATATACAATGACAATGGTACATGGAGAAGGGTAAAATACGCCGGGTTTAATGGGGCCGGGGCTGTTTTTGGTGACAGGCTTAAAGATGCCAAATTTACAAACCCCCATGGCTTGGCGGTTACTGATGATGGCGAGATTTATGTGGTCTGCAAAAATCATTATATCTGTAAAATTACCGGGGACCAGGTTGAACTAGTAGCAGGAAAAAACGGAAACTATGGAGATATAAACGGAAACCCTCTTGATGCCCGGTTTGATCAACCAAGGGATATTGCGATTGATTTCGAGGGTAATTTCTTCATTGCGGCAGGTGAAGGTAAATCGATAAAAAAACTCTCAATCGAATAAAACTATACTAATACTTTAATTCGCTTAAAATATGAAAATAAAATATTTGATATTGACACTGCTTCTGTGTATATCCTCCACCAATATCCTGTTGGCACAGGCGGGAGGTTTGACAGCTGGTGGTATGATTATGAACGAGAAAGGAGAGCCCATAGTTGGAGCAACTGCAGTTGTGAAAGAAAACCCAACCAATGGCTCAACATCAGATTTGGACGGACGGTTCAAGTTGACGAATATGAAGTCCGGGGAAACATTGGTCGTTTCTTATATGGGATATGAAAAGCAGGAGATTTTAATAAAAGCAGGAAATGAACGTATGCGTGTCGTTCTGAAATTAGCCACTAATGAGATGGATGAAGTTGTGGTAGTGGGACGAGGATCGCAACGTAAAGTATCAGTCGTTGGGGCTATTTCTTCCGTTGAAGTGAAAGACCTGAAAGTACCTGCAACCTCGGTTTCCAATATGCTTGCAGGACGCGTCCCTGGGATTATATCAGTTACCCGTAGTGGTGAGCCCGGAAAAGATTTTTCACAATTTTGGATCCGTGGTATCAGTACATTCGGAGCGGGTTCAGGGGCCTTGATCCTCATTGACGGGGTTGAAGGCAACCTTAATGACCTCGACCCTGAAGATATTGAAAGCTTTTCAATTTTAAAGGACGCCTCTTCAACTGCAGTTTATGGTGTAAGGGGTGCGAACGGCGTGGTACTTGTGACTACCAAGAAAGGGAAAGCCGGCAAGCTGGCAATTAGCATAAAAGCCAATACAGGGCTCTCTTATTCCCCGCTGATGCCTAAATACGTAGATGCCAACACCTATGCGTCCCTGGCCAATGAGGCTGCCATATCAAGGGGAATGAACCCCATTTTTAGTGATGTTGATTTGGCATTGTTCAAAAGTGGTCTGGACCCGGACCTTCATCCAAATGTAAACTGGAGGAATGTGATATTGAAAGATTATACATGGAACCAGCAATATTTCATGAGTGCTTCTGCCGGAGGACAGGTTGCCCGTTACTATCTCAGTGTAGGGTATATGGATAAAGAAGCTATCTTCAAGCAAGATAATGGTTATAATAAATATCCTACGAATGTTAACTATAAAAAGTATAATTTCCGTGCTAATGTGGACGTTAATTTAACCCCGACTACAATATTTACGTTGGGACTGGAAAACATAATTGTTACCCAAAACTATCCAGGATTTGGAGATAATAGCCAATCTTTATGGGATGCGCAAGCTAACCTGACCCCTGTTGCAGTACCTGTCCTTTTTTCGAACGGGGCATCTCCTGCTTATGGCAGGAATAATGACCAGATAAGTCCGTATGTATTGCTTAATCAGACCGGTTACCGAAAACTTTATCGCAATACCAACAATCTGAACCTTAGGATTAACCAGAATTTGAAAATGATAACCGAAGGTCTTTCCTTTTCTGCCCTGGCAGATATGTATTCCAATGCCGAATTAAACTCGCAAAGGACAAAAATGCCAGCCTTATATTGGTGTAAGTCAAGGAACCGAATTGACGGGTCATTGAATTTGGAAAAAAAATCAGATATTGAAGCTCCCGTTTATAGCCGTAGCACTTCCGTTAACCGGAAATTTTATGTGGAAGCCCACCTCGATTACGAACGTGTGTTTAATAAGGTCCATAGGGTTAGCGGTTTATTCCACTACTATATGGAAGATTATATTGGTTCAGAGTTTACTACCGACCTTACTGCTATTCCTAAACGTTATAATGGTTATTCCGGCCGTTTGACTTATTCCTGGAAAGATACTTATTTTATTGAAGGGAACATGGGATATACAGGATCTGAAGCTTTTGAAAGCGGAAAAAAATTCGGGTTATTCCCTGCAATTTCTTTGGGCTGGATCCCTACGCAGTATCAAGCTGTTAAAAATGCCATCCCATTCGTAAATTATCTTAAGTTCAGAGGTTCTTATGGTGTGGTTGGTAACGACCGCTTAGCAGGAGGCGACGTGCGGTTCCCTTATTTAACATTAATGGGAACTGGTTCAGGATCCGGCTCATGGAACAGTGGTGATAATATAACGGAAACTCAGGTTGGTTCAACTAATTTAAGATGGGAAAAATCAATCAAAACCAATTTTGGTATTGATGCACATCTTTTCAATAGCCGCGTTGATGCTACGATTGACTTTTACAAGGATGTCCGTTCGGGAATTTATCAACAACGGGCAAGTATCCCCGAGGAAATGGGTCTGGTTACTTTGCCATGGGCAAATGTCGGTAAAATGAAAAGCTGGGGGATTGACGGTCATATTTCCTACACGCAACCATTCAGTAAAGATTTAAGTGTTGTGATACGTGCCAATCTCACCCAATCCAAAAATAAAATCGAGAATTACGAACAAGCAATCGTTCGTTATCCTTATCAAAATGTTGAAGGTTACCAGTCCGGTATCAACAGGGGGTTAATTGCCTTAGGCTTGTTTAAGGACAAGGCCGATGTACAGAACAGCCCGCGCCAGACTTATGAAAGCACAGTATTGCCCGGTGATATCAAATATAAGGATGTGAATGGCGATGGGGTTATTGACGATTATGATGTTGTTCCATTAAAATATTCAAACGTACCTCAAATCCAATACGGTTTTGCCACCGAGTTTAACTGGAAAAACTGGAACCTAAGCGTCCTTTTTGAAGGCATAAGCCGTGTTCAGTATTTTAGCGGTGGTGCAGGGTATTATCCTTTCAACGGGAAAGAGATCGGCAATGTGTTGGATATAGTTGCAAACCAATCAAACCGCTGGACATCCGCTGATATTTCTGGTAATGCTTCTACTGAAAATCCGAATGCGATGTTCCCAAGACTTTCGTATGGCAACAACAATAACAACAACAGAAATTCTACTTTCTGGCTTAACGATGGCAGTTATTTGAGATTAAAGAATGTGCAGTTATCGTATAGAATGCAACCTAAGTTCTTACAAAAAGTGGGAATGGAAAGCGCAACGATTAGCTTGATTGGAGATAATTTGCATGTTTGGTCCAATGTAAAAATAATTGACCCTGCTCAGGCCTCCTCTAATGGGGCTGTATATCCCCTTCAGAGGGTTTATACCTTACAATTGAATCTTAAATTTTAATCGAATAGATATGAAAAAAATATTTAAAACAAAAACCTGGGACCGCATCTATATATTTATTGCGGTAATGATAGGTGTTTTAACTTTTAGTTCGTGTGAAAAATACTTAGATATTGATAAATATATATATGATAAGATAACGTTGGATTCTATTTTTGTTTCTAAACAAAAAACAATTCAATACATTAATGGAACAGCCGCACTTTTATTAGACGAATCGAAGCAGTATTCAATAGGTTCAACTTTTCCATTTGGCGCCACCGATGAGGCTATTGCAGCCTGGGTTGACTGGAACCACCGGTTCATGTACCTGCTTACTGATCAGGTTACGCCCAGGGATACAAAAGGGTTTAACATGTGGGGGACCTATTATAAAGGAATCCGAAAGGCGAATATTATTTTAGCCCGATTGGGCGAAAATAAGGAATTGTCGGATATCGACCGCAGGGATCTTACGGGAAGGGCTTATTTCCTGCGCGCCTATTTTTATTATAGCCTGATGCGTATGTATGGCCCGGTTGTTATTGTTCCCAACACTGCTATTGATTCAGATGCCGAGGTTTCCAGTGCGTCTTTTGAGCGTTCCTCGTATGATGATTGTGTTGAATATGTATGCAATGATTTGCAAAAGGCCGCGGATTATTTGCCTGTTGACCGCGAGGAGGCAAATCAGTTTTTGCCGACAAAAGGCGCAGCATTGGCTGTTATGGCCCGTATGCGATTATATGCAGCAAGCCCTTTGTTCAATGGCAATACGTACTATTCCGATTGGTTGCGTTCCGATGGGAAACCCTATATTTCCCAGGTTCAGGACAAATCCAAATGGGGCAAGGCCGCTGTGGTGTATAAGCAGATTATTGATTTGAAAAAATATCAGCTTAATATAACACCTATTATAATCTCTGACAAAGGTACCGGTACTTTACCACTTCCTGCAACCGTTTCTAAGTTGAACTTTCCTTATGGGGCTGGGGATATAGATCCATATAAGTCGTATAAAACAGTGTTTGATGGCAATGTACTTCCTTCCCACAATAAAGAATTGATTTATTTCTGCAATAGGAACGGGAATGATGATGATTGGATTTGCTTTACAACCAAGCAGGGAGGTATCGCCGGATTTAGTGTAACGCAAGATATGATCGACGCTTATCGCATGGCGGACGGCAGACAGTACAGTGAGGCCACTGATGCTGAGAAATCCGCAGATGCAGTTGGAACCGGCATGACTTTTTCAGATGATTATCAGCTTAGTCCGGACAGGGCCCGCATGCACGATAACAGGGAGCCTCGTTTCTATGCCTCCATTGGGTTCAATTATTGTGTTTGGCCGGCTTCTGCTTACACAGGCACTGACCCGATTAAGAATCTTGTGGTAAACTACTACAAAGACGGCAATTCAATGCCCTCCGGGAATTATGTAGTTGACTATAACAGGACCGGTTACACCTCACGTAAATATATAAATCAGGAAGATACCCGAAATTGGCCGGGTTTCTCGAAACCTAAAATTTTCCCAACTTTCCGTTATGCCGAGGTATTGTTGGGCTATGTGGAAGCCATGAATGAAATGGAAGGCTCTTATACGGATGAGGCAACCCAAACTTCAGTAACCAAAAACGTGGCCGACATGGTGTTCTATTTTAACCAGATTCGTTACCGCGCAGGACTTCCCGGAATTACCCAGGCCGATGCTTCTGATTATGAAAAAATGAAGAGTTTGATCAAACAAGAGCGCCAGGTAGAGTTCGCGTTTGAAAACCAACGCTATTTCGACCTGCGCCGCTGGAAAGATGCCTATAATGCAATCAATAAACCGGTAACCGGGATGGATGTTAGCGCTAATATGAGTGAACGTTCGAAGTTTTACACGGTAAGGGTATGGAATACCGACCAATGTACGAAACGCCTTTTCAAGAATAAGATGAATTTCTACCCCATTGATCAATCCGTACTTGATAAAAATGGCAAATTGGTACAAAACCCAGGCTGGTAAATAATTATTTGCTAATAATAAAATAATCAATCAAATGGAACAAACAAAGCAATATCTGATTTTACCCCATTGGGTAACGGTTACATTTTGTTAGGGAGTTCCATTTGACAGCTAAAATAAATAATAGACACATGAAAAAACTATTAATATTTCCATTATTTCTGTCAGCATTATTGACAGGATGTGATATCGATGCTCCAATAAACAAGGATCAATATCCGCAAAGAGTTTATATTGTTGGAGCTAAGGATAAGATAATCGATAGGGACGTAAATATTGGGAACTCTCAGGATACGGTTGCTGTTTCGGTTGCTGTCGGTGGGTCCCTTCCGTTAAGTCAGGATGTAACGGTTAGCCTTATGGAAGACCCAACGGCTATTGCCAGTTACGATACCAAGAACCTCTCTGCGCTGGAGGTGCAGTATCGAAAGCTCAATAATGCCATTTATAGCTATCCGTTAGAGTTTCTAACCATAAAAGCAGGTACGGTGTATAATACTTACCCTATTTACATTAAAACTGCCACCTTGCATTGTGATTCATTGTATATGCTTGCTTTAAAATTAAAGTCCACATCGGCTTATCAATTGAATCAGGATGACACTATTGCATTAGTAAGGCTTAATATGGCGAATAAGTATTCGGGAGCGTATAATATGGACGCTGTTCTTAAAAATACTACCAATGCGAACGATTCGTTGGTTTACAAAATGCAAAGAAATGCAGTTGCGACAGACAACGGAAATACGATCCGTATGTACCATTATGTTAACGAATGGACCACCGGAGCTAAGACGGATACCCGTATTACGAATGCACTCAAAATTACGGTAAATGCCGATAATTCTTTGACTTTTTCCACTTGGGCCCAATTCAAAATTTATGATGGAGGGGGTACTTATCATCCAGAACTTAAGTTATATGATTTTTGGTACACGTATGATAACAACGGAACCATGTGGAAAGCTAAAGGTTATATGTATAAAGTAACTAAGACTGACGAAGAACAACGGACAATCGATAATTGGATTGAAGCACAGCGGAGCAAATAGACATTCTTTTGTTCTTTGTGGTAAAGAGACTGGGGGTATTTGCAGCAACCGGCAACCTTATCAAAGTTTCCGAACTTGATGTTATCATAAACTCCATCTCCCTTTACTGATATCTTACAGCCGGAATATTTATTTATAAATAATTCCGGCTGTACTTAAAAAAATGCAAAGATTGTTATTCAAATAGGATAACCAGGACTGCCTCAATATGGGCTTGGGATGGTCCTTTTCTTTGCCAGGCTAAGCTCAGGTTACCTCAAAATAGCCCCCATTTAATCCTAGGAGGCAAAGCGCTTACTATTATTTTTATGGCATATAATGGAGCTTTGGTTTCATTGAATTTTTGTTTGAAAGGACACATTCACAAGTACAGCTCAATCAAAATAAAACGCAAAGCTTAGATCTGTTAATCGCCAGTTTATTAAGCCGTTTCATGTGTAATGAAGGATAAAGGCATTGATGAAAACAAACCGATAAACGAACGAAAACGTTATTTACCAGTAAATACTTTGGAGCTTGTCAGGTTCAAAGTATTTTCCAACCGCCCCAAAGGCTATGAACATTCTTCTAGATGTGCCGAAGTTATGTTTTGCTAGCTAATTGTGAAACAACTTTTGACAAATGGACTAACCTATGCATGGAAATAACACGAGGACAATTAAATAACCACATTACATTCTTGTGAAAAAAACACAATCAACAACTATATAAAAATCAGGTCGAACTGTTTTGTTAAAAATGTCTAATTTATTAAAACAAAAAATTATGAAAAAAGTTTTTTTAGTCTGTGCCATCCTTATGGCAATTGGCACAAAAAGTTTTGCGTATGATTATTATACCGTATCTCGTAGTCAACAGGGACAATCGTATGAAAATATAAGTACATATGGTTGTAGTTATGTAGTAATAAATATGGGGTGTTGTGGCCCCGGCTTTGTGAGTGTTCGGGGACATTTTACAAACTTACCTTGCGAAATAAATGAAAGGGTTGATTATGTGGATAGTACCGTAGGAAAATATTTTATCTGGAATTATGAAATGCATACCGTTGAAGTAAATGTTGCTCTCTATTCAGAAGGTTATACTAATGAGGTGATTTTAGAGTGGGATTAGTTGGTGACAGCAAAGGAGTTTTACTTCATTAACTGTCGAATAATTATGTTAAATCTTAAAATTCAAGCTTGACCCATTTTTTTATTATTTCCACAAATATATAGCTAATTGTAAAGCCCGGCTAAGTTTTTGGAAAGCTCACAGCCGGGCTTATTTCAGTATTTGCATTTGCTAAACCTAATGTTTTTTTAGCACAAACGCAGTAGTGATAAATTTAGCTACATGGGGCGTTCCATCATTCCTTAAATAAGAAAATTGATTATGATTAAAATAAAGTACATCAAAATATTAGTTGTATTATCATTGTTCAGCCTCGGATGTTCCTGCAATAAAAACGATGATATCCTGCTCCAGGCAGGTGAGTATAAATTAACAGTTCCCGATTTCGAATTTTTAAAAAACAGGCACAAAAACCAACCCGTAAACGCCGAATACGAAAACCAACTAATCGACAACGCTTACATCTTGGCCTATGCCATAGATAACCGATTCGATACCATCAGTATTTTGTCCAAAAAACTAATGTATGGGACGCGTTTATATTGTTCCGAGGTAAATGGTTATGTGTGGAACAGGAAGGTAAAACCGTATCTTAAAGTTAGTTTCGGTGACATTAATGATGTTTATGAAAAGCAGACAACAGCATATACCCTGGAGTATATTTATTTTCCGAATAGCACATGTTTGAATAAATATGTAACTCCAGGCTCAAAAGTTGAATCGGCAGAAAGTTTCAACGCATTAAAACAGCGGGTAGCCTCATCTAAGGAAATTAGACAATCTATGTTTCAGAGTTCTTATCCCTTTTATCCGTTTAGTATTTATACGGATAAATTATTTAATGCCCAAAAGGGAGATGTTTGGGGGCCTTTTGAAACAATGGAAGGCTACTATGTGGTACAGGTAACAGGCATAGAACCCATAACCCGGCGCCCGTTTAAAGAAGAAAAGGCCAGGATTGAGAATAGCCTGTTGGACGGCTTAACCCAAAAGTTTATTTGGAAAAGTCAACGCGAGATATTAAGCAAGATGTCTCCCCGGATGAATAACAGCGCTATCAGCCTGATGGCAGCAAAATGTATAATAAACAGAAGAGAATGGCCTGGGATTGACAGGAATATGGTGCTTATGGATTACACATTCCAGGGTAAAACCCACCACTATACAGCAGCCGATTTTATGGAATTTATCAATTGCCAGCCCATGTTCGTTGGCTCTCCGGCGGATGCCAATGATATGAAAAATTTAATGAAAGACTTTCTTATGGACATTTGGCATTTTGACGAAGCCCTAAAAATGGGGGTCGAAACCGACAAAGAATTTCAGCTTTTTAAGAAAAATTATCAGTCTAAACTTTTTGTGAATTATTATAACGAAAAAAGCATCTATCCCAAAATGGAATTAACTACAGATGAGATAAAAAAGTACTACAACGAAAACCAGGATAATTTAAAACGTTTTAAAACAGCCACAATTTCAGTATATAAGTTTGGAGACCAGCAATCGGCCTTTGAATCAATGAACCCTATTACTCAACATTATAAGCAAAGCACGCAGAGCCTGGCAAACCCCAGATTTGACCCATTACTGCATGGCCTTAATTCGTTGAAGGAGAATGTTGAGGTGCAAATTTCGGATACCACCAACAGCACAATACTGGTAAATGCCATAATCGGTGCAGATACAGGGAGAGTTTTGTCGCCCATGAAAATGAACGGGGAGTACTGGGTTGTTTACCTCACTCACAAAAGCGGAGAAGCCCGGCTGCCATACAAATATGCTAAATTGGAAATAGAACGAACGCTGCCGGCGAAAAAAGCACAGGAAGCCCGTGGGCAGTTACTGGCCGAACTTAAAGTCAGGTACCCACTAAAAATAAACCGGCTGAAAGAATATAACCAAAAAATGAAGAAGTAGGCTATGAAAATACAATCAACAACTATATAAAAAATTAGGTCGAACTGTTTTATTAAAAATGTCTAATTTATTAAAAACAAAAAATTATGAAAAAAATTTTATTAGTCTGTGCCATCCTTATGGCAATTGGTACCAAAAGTTTTGCTTATAATTCTTATGTCGTATCTCATAATCAAATGGGATACTGGACTGAAAATGTAAGTACATATGGTTGTAGTTATGTAGTAATAAATATGGGGTGTTGTGGCCCCGGCTTTGTGAGTGTCAAGGGACATTTTACTACCTTACCTGGCGAAATAAATGAAAGGATAGATTATGTTGATCGTACCGTAGGGAATTATTTTTTCTGGAATTATGAAATGTATACCGTTGAAGTGAATGTTGCTCTCTCTTCAGGAGGTTATACTAATGAGGTGATATTAAATTGGGATTAGTTGGTGACAGGAAAGAAGTTTTACTTCATTAACTGCCGAATAATTATGTTGAATCTTAAAATTCAAGTTTGACCCTATTTTTTTATTATTTCTACAAATATATAGCTGATTGTAAAGCCCGGCTAAGTTTTTTGGAAGCTTACAGCCGGGCTTATTAAAGTTTTAAAAACGACAATAATTAATAATAAATTAAGAAATTATCAATTACTTATATAAAGCCTTATGAGAAAAACAATTACCCTTTTGTGCATATTGTCGTTATGCCCGCATTGTATTAAATCCCAAGTTATTTCAAACACAAATCCGATAGAAGATTTATTTCTCAAACAGTCATCTTATTATCCCCAGGAAAAAATTTACGTTCACACCGATAAAACATCTTATGTTTCAGGTGAACCAATCTGGCTGCGGGTTCATTTGGTGGATGCCCTCTTATTAAAGCAGGCCAATGCCAGCCGTTATGTGTATGTAGAACTGCTCAATCCGTTGTCCGTCATTGTTAAAAGGGTGATGTTGCGCCCGGACAGTATGGGCTATTTTTATGGGAATGTTAAACTGGACGAGTCCCTGCCCGAAGGAGCTTATATGCTGAGGGTTTACACCAAATTCATGCAAAATCAGGGCGAAGATTATTTTTTTAGAAAGTCTGTTTATGTTATTGACCCGTTATCGGCAGAGATTGCTCCTGAGATAAATTTTCACGTTGACGATCATAAAATAAAGGCCGAAGCCTATTTGTTGTCCAAACCGGGAAACGGGCTTGTTGTCCCGGACGAATGCAAACTGTTTATGGATGGCAATGCAAAGGGTAAGGGACAACGCCTGTCGTTTAATCAAGATACCGCACATTTTTCGTTCGATTTAAAGAATGACCAACAGCCCGTAATCCTGCTCCAAACTACCTATAAAGGGCGAATTCATAACCGTTTTTTCACAGTCTCCCCATCGGATCGTTCCTTCAATGTCTCTTTTTTCCCCGAAGGTGGCCATGCCCCTGAGCAAACCGATATCCAGATAGCTTTTAAAGCATTAAATAGAAATGGCTTGCACGATAACGTAAAAGGAACAGTCTATGACGACACTGGCAGGGAATGTGTGAGCTTTGAAAGCCAGCATTTGGGAATGGGACAGTTCAGAATGTATTACACCCCCGGACGGACCTATTATGCCATTTGCACCAACGAACAGAACATATCGCAACGGTTTGAACTGCCTGCACCTGTTCCCCAGTCGGTTGCACTAAAAACGGCTTGGAACAACGATAACTTACAGGTAACATTGTCCAAAACTCCCGGTTATGTATTGCCCCTGGATGTTTACCTGGTGGCGCACATGCGGGGCGCAGTGCTTTATTCGCAACCATGGGACGACAAAAAGGTGGCCCTGCGCTTTGATAAGGATTTTTTCCCCGCAGGCATTGTTCATTTCCTGCTGATCGATAAAGACAAAAATATACTGAGCGAACGCCTCGCATTCTCAACCCAAGGCAGTACGTTTGCCCAAACCGATATAAAACCCGATAAACAAAGTTATAAAACCCGGGACAAGATTAACCTTACAATACAGGTTACCGACGAAAACCAATCACCTTTGGCTGGTAATTTTTCCTTATCTGTGGTGGATAAACGGGATGTGGCCATGGATACAACATCCAATATTATTTCCACGTTATTGCTTACCTCCGAACTTAAAGGATACATTGAGTCCCCTCTGAGCTATCTGCAAAAAGACAGCAAAAAGGCAAGTGCAGCCTTGGATGTGTTGATGATGACCCAGGGCTGGAGAAGATACGATGTGCTAGGCATATTGAAAGGCAATATACAGAAAGACCTGAAGTATCCGGTAGAATCGAACCGCGAATTTTCGGGAAAGGTTTCCGGTATATTTTCGGCATTGAAAGATGGAAAGCTCTCGCTCTTAGCAATTAAGGATTCGCTTATCGGCACAGCCTTCACCTCGCCAGACAAAGACGGGAAATTTGTATTTAAAAACATCGATTATCCAGATAGTACGCGGTATATCGTGCAGGCAATAACAAAAAAAGGTTCCAATAAAGCGTTTATTGAGATGGATTCCATCGATGTCTTCCCCAAGGTAGGTCTTCCTCCTATACCAGTTAACAAAACACCTCGTTTCGAAGATTCTTATCTAAAGAAAACAAACGAAAAGTATGTAATCGAAAAAGGGGTGAGGGTCATCAACCTGGCAGAGGTAGAAGTAAGGGGACAGAGATCAGTCCGCCCCCAGACAGAATCGCCCTATTATTCGGTGGCTTCCTCTTTTGTTCTTTCCACAGAGGAAATAGAAAAGGCCAATTTCCTGACAGTATTTGACCTTTTACGACGCCTGCCCGGTGTAACAACTTCGGGTAACGAGGTTTTTTACAGACAAGCCACGCCTTTACTGGTATTAGACAATATCCCTTCCGAGAATTTTGATTACAGCATGTTGAACGTAAATGACATAAGCGATGCTTTTGTGACCCCGGCCGTTGTAGCCATGCCTATGCTCGGTCCCCGTGCTGCAAATGGGGCTATTATAATTAATACCAAAAGAGGATTTGTGCAGAAAAACAAGCTGAACAAAAATATGCAGGTGCTTAACGTTATCGGTTACCAACAGCGGGCAGAATTTTATTCCCCGGCTTACCAAACCGAACAACAACGAAATAGCCCAACGCCTGACTTACGGTCTACAATTTATTGGAAGCCCAACATTCAGACAGATAGTACGGGAACCGTTAAATTGAGCTTTTATTCAGCAGATGGGCCGTCCCAATATGGGATCGTACTTGAAGGAGTGAGTAGTTTTGGACATCTCATAAATTCCTCAAAAGAAATTACGGTAGTAAAGCAATAATCTTTATAAACGGATTACTTGACAACCAAGCTTTAAGGCATTAAACTATTTTGAATAAGTTTTTAAAAAATGCAAGAAACTAACGCGCAGTAACTGAATTAAATTCATTTTGATACTTAAAGGCTAATTCTTGTTACTTTCTGATAAATAGCAGGTGCATAGTGAGACCTACCTTTGTCCGTAATTTTAACGGACAAAAAGCTTAAAATTTCGCCCTGATTGTTCTAATCTGTATCTATAACTAACGCCACAACCTATTGATATGAACAAACGTTCACTCCAACTTTAAAATACATCGAATTTCAGCCTGACGCTGACGGCCCTTTTTACCTTTCGAGGGGGGATTAATAGCCCCAAACACCTAACTCCTAACAATAATTACTAATAAAATGCAAAAATTCAGTTCAAGAACAATCTTCACAACTTTCATCCTGTTTTTTACCCTGAATGTCAGTGCATGGATCGGAAGCCCGACTCCCAGGTTACATGTGGAAGGTCGCTATTTAAAAGATCCTCATGGAAATATTGTAAACCTTCACGGCTTTGGACAAACCTACAGCCCATGGTTTAATGAAATGGGTACTTACTGGAGCAATTATGATGTTGCTGCCTGCCTGAGCTATAACCAAGGCCTTATTGACAAAATAATGACTGCCGGCTGGAAGGTTAATTATATGCGGTTACACATGGACCCGTACTGGTCTAATACTCCGGGAGTTGTTACAACGGGCGAAAACGATATCTCAGCGTTTAGTTTCGACCGGTTTAAAAAATATCTGGATGAAGTATTTATCCCCATGGCCGAATATGCAATATCGAAGGGGATGTATGTAGTCATGCGTCCTCCGGGGGTATGCCCCGAGAAAATAGCAGTGGGCGACGCTTATAACCAATATCTTATCAAAGTATGGGGATATGTATCGCAACACCCTAAATTAAAAAACAACCCGGGCATTATGTACGAGTTGGCTAACGAACCTGTTAACATACTGGGAACAGATGGCACTTACGGAGCAAGTGCACAAGGGCACTTCGATAACCTGAAAAAATATTTCCAGGCAGTTGTTGATACAATACGGGCCAGCGCCGACAACATCCTTTGGGTTCCCGGGCTTGGGTACCAATCCTTATACCAGGGATATGCAGTTAATCCCATTGAAGGCAAGAATATAGGGTATGCCATACATGTTTACCCGGGTTGGTTTAATAGTGGCACAGGTTATGACAACTTTAAAAAAGGTTGGGACGAACAGGTTAAACCTGCAGCCGATTTTGCTCCAATTATAGTTACCGAGATGGACTGGGCTCCAGAAGTGTACAAATCATCCTGGGGCAAAGCTAACACGGGGACAGCCGGAGGAGATGGGTTTGGGGCCAATTTTAAAAAGATTACAGACGATGCTGGTAATGTTAGCTGGATGTTGTTTACCTCTCCCGATCTTCTTGCCAAATATAACGGAATTGCCCCAGCAACAGGAGAGGCATATACGTTCCTGAACGACCCCGAAGCATGTCCATGGCCTGTGTTCCACTGGTATCAGAACTATGCTCAGGCAAATTATCCCCATCCCGATTTTGTGAGCCAATCGCATAGTGATAACGGAGACGGAACTTATACAAACCCTTTAATATTTGCAGATTTTCCGGATCCGGATGTAATCAGGGTGGGTAATGTTTATTATATGGTGAGTACGACCATGCATATTTTCCCCGGAGCTACGATTTTGAAATCGTACGATTTGGTCAACTGGGAATATTGTTGTAATCCGTTGGAAAAGATAGAATCTTCCTCCTGTTATAACCTCGACGGGTGTAACCGTTACAGTCGTGGCCAATGGGCAAGCAGTTTAAAATACAAGAATGGTACCTTTTATCTTCATTTCAACACCTTAGATGACGGAAGTTATCTGCTAACAGCTACCGATCCTGCTGGTCCATGGACAAAGAAGAAGTTGGCCTCTTCTTTCTACGACGCTGACCTTTTCTTTGACGATGATGGGAAAACTTACATCGTTTATGGAATCAATAATTTGCACATAGCACAGCTTGACGCCAATTTCAATGTAGTTAAAGATCAGGCTATAACATTGGGTACAATCCAACCGGGCCTGGATAACTCCGGGACCGAAGGGAGCCATCTCTATAAAATTAATGGGTATTACTATATCTATGCCACAACCGGGGGATATTACGCGACTCAGGTTGCTTACCGTTCCTCGTCTATTTTTGGTCCTTACGATGAGAAGGAGGTCTTTAACAGTGACCGCATCCATCAGGGAGCTTTAATACAAACACAAACGGGCGAGTGGTGGACGATGCTCTTTGCCGATAAAGGTGCATACGGCCGACTGCCTACTTTACAACCGGTAACATGGACAGACAATTGGCCTGTTGTAGGTGTAAACGGAAAAGGTGTTGCCACCTATAAGAAACCCAATGTTGGCAAAGAGTATCCTGTTACGGTTTTACCTACCAATGATAATTTCAGGGATTACAGATTAGGCTTGCAATGGGGGTGGAACCATAATCCCGATAATTCCAAATGGTCCCTGACCGAGCGCCCCGGGTTTCTTCGGTTAAAAACGGTAAGTGTTGTTGATAGCCTTGTCCGGGCAAAAAACACGCTTACCCAACGGATTTTAGGGTTTCCTTCGGATTTGGATCATTCCTATGGAACCATTAAAATGCACATCAGTAAGATGCAGGAAGGCGATGTTGCTGGTCTGGCCGTTTATCAGGACCCTCATGCCTATATCGGGGTAAAAGTAATTAGTGGCCAGAAAACGTTGGTTATAATGAATGCCGGTGTGCAGGTAACAGGCCCTGCGGTAACCGATTCGGTTGTTTACCTGAGGGCTGTGGCCAATTACAATACCAGTAAAGCAAGTTTTTATTACAGTACAGACAATATAACTTATACAAAGTTGGGCAACGATCTGGGTATGAAATTTCAACTTTCTGTATTCACCGGTAATAAATTTTGCCTTTTTAACTTTCCGACTGTTCAATCCGGCGGGCAGGTCGATATCGACTGGTTTTCCACCGAAAAGGATTTTATGGAAGATAAATTTTTCGACCCCAACTTTGTGGGGTACAGTGCCGATGCCTTAACTCTGACCGAATTGGTTATTGATAGTGGTAATCTACTGAATTTGCTTACTGGTAGTTCAACTAGCTTGTCGGTGAAGGCTGTTTATGCCGATAAACATACGGAGGATGTCAGCATCGGGGCTACATACACTAACCTTCATCCTGAAATTGTCCAAATTTTTAACGGACAGGTAACGGCCAAAGCCGACGGCGATATTACAGTAAACATCAGTTATAAAGGTGCTTTGGGTGATAAAAAGAGTGTTGATTTGCGCATCGTTTCATCAACCTTTCCTTTAACCAATAAGTTGTTTAATCCATCTATATATGCGACCGGTACATTTGATGAAACCACGAATACTTTGGTTACAGGTCTATACGGCTTTGGGGGATGGAAGTATAGTGCAGGAATAGACCTCTCGGCTTATAAATACCTGGTTGCTAAACTGGCTGCCGATAATAATAGTTCAATATCATTCAGAGTTTTTGACGAAAATAGTTACTGGTCTAAACCGGTTCAATACGATTTTGGGACTAACCGCCAGGTTGTTGTACCGCTTTATAACGCCTATAAGGCAGGAACAACTACCAAAATGAACTCCAGCCATATATATATTGCTGGCTTTTGGTCAACAGGCAATAGTCCCATTGTTATCGATAGCGTGTTCCTTACCAACGCTGTCGAATACTCCCCAACACCGGTTATTGATTTGACCAATAAAACTATTGATGAAAATGAGCTGGTGGATGTGTATTCCATAATGGGTATCAAAATACGGTCGAAAATTAAAAGAGGACAAGCAACCAAAGGGCTTCCCAATGGAGTGTACATTGTCGGGAAAAAGAAAGTGGTATTTATTGACAGTTTTAGTTCCAATTAACCTCCTGTATTTATAGGATTAATATAATATGCCACCTTCAAAAAAGGAGGTGGCATATTTATGGATTTGTAATTTAAATATATTTTGCAGAAACAGCCGCCCCAAAATACTCACACACAATTTATTACTTTACAACATTTTCATCCGTTACAAACGCACCATTTTTTGATACTTTTCGATAAGTCCAATACTTGAACAGAACGTAATTTTATGCCTATAAATAGGGTGTTGATCTTTTGCCAGCTAATTAAAATGTATGTTTTTTTCGTGTCCGGATTTTGATATTCTTTATCAGAACTTATTACCCTTCTCAAATAAAGAATTATCTCATCAAATGAATATCGACATATTACCTAAACAAATTTACTTACATCATATAATTATTTTTTGATTATGAAGAAATCTTCCATGCCTGTTTTTGCTTATTTTATAAGTATTGTTTTCTATTCATCAATTGGGTTATCTCAAACAGCTCCTCGCAAAACATTTATGAACCCAGTAATTCCGGGCGACCATTCCGACTGTACATTAACTCAGGTTGGAGATCATTTTTATACTACCGGCTCCTCCTTTAACCCTACACCAGTTATTTATCATTCCACCGATTTGGTCCATTGGGAAGCCATTGCCCAGCCAGTATCGGCTGCATGGAAAGAATACGGCGACAGCCCGCAGGCTGGCTGCTGGGGTGGTCAAGTTGTTTATTACAACAATAAATACTGGGATTTCTTTTCCCATAGCGGAACCATGTGCTTTGTAACAGCCAACAAGCCCGAAGGTCCATGGAGTCTGCCAACGAGAGTTAAAAATCCTTCAGCGCTTTCGTACACCTTGGGGTATGACAATTCCATTTTTATCGACGATGATGGGAAATGGTATATGATCGTAAAGAATGGACAATCTAACAATGGAATTATTGAGTTAGGTAACGATGGCCAACCAACAGGGGTGGTTTACGATTTAAATTGGCTGAACCCTAAAAACGAAAAATTTCCATATAGCTGGGCAGAAGGCCCTGTAATGTGGAAGGAAAATGGTTATTATTATTATTCTTTTGCCCGAGATGTTTCAGGTGGTCAAAAAGTTATAAGAAGTAAAAAACTTACAGCCGACAAGTCTGCCTGGACTATACCGGTAGATTTATTTAATGAGAATGACCCCGACAAGTCTAAAGCTATTTTCTTCGGTCCCAATCACGCTTCTGCGGCAGTTAAACTAAAGGACGGAACAAATTGGCTATTACACCCGGTTTGGGCTAGGGCCAATAACAATGAATGGTTTGGCCAAGGACGACAGGGAATTTTAAATCAGGTGCGCTACAATGCCAATAATGAAGTTGTCGCCGACTATCCGCTGAATGCTCCTAAAACAGCTCCCAATTTGTCATCTAATGGAATTCCATGGATGGTTCCGAAATCAGATTTTTTCACAACCAACAAACTTCATCCTGAATGGTCTTTCTTAGGCTATACGTCAACCGAGACCTGGTCACTTACGGAACGTCCCGGATGGCTCAGGCTAGGCCCCAAAAGCAATACAAAGGCCAACACAGTTATCAAGACTGATCCGGAACATAACTATTCTTTAATTACCCGTCTCGACTTTGATGCCAAATCATCTTCTGATGAAGCCGGCATCAGGATTATTAATGGAAAAGAAAATCTTTTTGCTAAGATTTATAGCTCTGTTAACCAGTCTGGGAATAAGGTCGTTTGTTTTAGTTTTGATAAAGCAAATTATGAAACAAACAATAACGTTGGCAATATTTTATGGCTCAAAATAGAACGTAACAACCATATACTTACCGGTTATTTTAGCCCGGATGGAGTCAAATGGCAACAAGTCGGAGAACCTGTAAATGTATCCGCACTGGATAGCTATAACATCGATTTTAACGGTTGGTGCGGAAACCGTCAAGGGTTGTACGTACAAGGCAAATCGGCCGATTTTGATCTTTATATCTATCGCGATGCATATTCTCCTATCCTTGCCGAATGTCCGGCCAATCAGAATGGAACTACCAAAACTGCATTGCCTGACGGAGCTACCATTCTCGATGATATTCATAATGGCGACTGGGCTCTATATGCTGGGGTCGAATTCGGAAGCAGGGACTACGCTAAGGCCTCTGGACTTATAAAAATAACAGCCTCGTGTAATACCAAAGGGGGCATTGTTGAAGTATGGCAAGACTCTATAGGTTCTGGTAAAAAAATTGCTGTTTGCAAAATTGACAATACCGGAAGCCGGAGCGCTTTTAAAAAATTTACAGCTAAAACAACTCAAACAATTGGCCAACACGATGTTTACCTAAACTTTGTCGGCAAAGGAAATGATAAATTGTTTTTGCTAAAAGAATTTGTCTTTACCCAAACAGCCTCTTCTGCCAAATAGAGACTCTTCATATATTTAACGTAGACCCGAAAGGCTGCCCATACTTTACCACTGTTGGTTAACCATCATTGTATCAATCAGGCATATAACATGACACGTCCCAATTGAAACACTTTGGTGATTCAGGAATCAATTGTTGTGATTTTGTTAGCGACCCTAATACATAATCTATGTCTGATTAATGCGTTAAAAAATTCATGTAGTGTGTGCAAAGACTTATTGTTAGTTAACAAATTATAGACTAATTAAAGCTTCCTTAACTTTTGTTACACAAAGCTTTAATTAGTCTAAGTGAAAAACTTTTCGGAAGAACCGTCCTTCACTTTATTTTTAGGTGTTTGGAATTATAGAAAGAGCCCAAGCCCTCCAATCTTACTACATCGTTTATCGAAAAAACACAAACAACTAAACAACACTATCATTAAGATTGAATGATTTGTAATAATATTTTATTAGTTAGTTAAGTCAGGACTAATTATATAGTTTTCTCAGCTTTGGCTATAAGAAACCATAATTAGTCTAACTGAGGGACTTTTCGGGAGAACCGTCCTTCATTTTTAGTTATTTGGAATTATTTTAAAGCGTTAATTCTATTTTGGCAACTTCAACATCTAGTTAAAACACCTATAAACAGCTCAATTTTTAAATTAAACAAAATTAGAATAAGTGTACTATAGAATTTATAACATCTTTCATGTAAGCCTAATGGGTAATCGTGAATATTAATAAGTTTTAATGCATTTATCTTCGTTGATCTGTCAACAAGCGGTTGACGCGAAATAATAATTGTTATTTTTACATTTATTATTTTGCAAGGAATTGCCACATCTTGATCTCAACTATTAATCTGACAATCACCAACTATGAAAAAGCGCTATGCTTTATGGCTCTTACTCTCCTTTATTATTTTAGTCCCGGCCGAAGGAAATCAACTTATAATAAAAAACATAAATGAGATATACGGGATCCCTAAAAACAAAGTCAAATGCATGTATCAGGACTCAAAAGGGTTTGTATGGCTTGGTATGGCTAACGGATTATATAAATTTGACCTTAATTATTATGTCAATAGTTCGCCGGAGAAAAATAAAATTAACGATATTCTTAACACCGACATACGTGCAATAATTGAATATGCCCCGGGGATGTTACTTATTGGTACTTATAGTAAGGGGTTGTTTATTTATAATACGGTTGAAGAAAAAGCCAGGCCAATCCAAATTAATGCCTCAATAGACATTTCCAAATTCTCTGTACGCTGTCTTCATCTTGACAAAACTGGAGTAATATGGATAGGCGCAACGAACGGCCTATACCGTATCAAACAAAACCGTAAGCATTCGGACCTGTTTGATTTTCTTGGCCTCATAAATACCAAAAACACAAATTTGGTTAACGATGAAATCCCAAAAATAATGGAAGCAAAAGGGAAGGTTTGGTTTTTAACCACTTCTGACATCGGAAGCTTCACAATTACAACTAAAAAAATCCAAACAATACCAACTTATTATTCCAACTCCTCTTTTTGCTTTTTAGATGATAAAAAAATATTAATCGGAGGTTTCGGAACAGGGCTTAGGGTGTTAAATACAGAATCAAATAAAATTGAGCCTTATATAGGAGGCGGCATATCCAATAATTCAGACGTAACGGAAGTTTATAAGGATAAAGACAATAATCTGTGGGTAGGCATTCAGGATCAGGGTTTAGTACTGTTAAATACCAAACAGCCCAACCCCACTCCAACAATAATATCGAGTAGAATTCCGGATTTTTCTCAATTAAACTCAAATTGTATCAACCAAATATCAGAAACAAAAGATGGGGTTGTATTTGTTTGCAGTGATGGAGGTGTGAATACCTTAAATTTAAAAAAATGGTTGTTTGATTCATATTCATGTACAGCTTATAATTCCTACACAAGTAGCGTATTTACTTATGAAGTCAGAGCCTTGTTAAATTCTGGAGATGGGTTCTTATGGGTTGGAACATTGGGTGGAGGCTTAAAACAGTTCGATTTAATTACCCATAAATTTAAAGACATCCCGTTAACGAGTAATGGGAAAATAATTGGGAAAACGATACAATCCATAATCCGCGATCACAAAGGAAACCTGTGGATAGGAACAGCAGGTGACGGTGTTATAAAATTTTCCCCGAACAAAAAATCAGGCTCCCCCAAAGGACCCATCGTTAATTACCGGGTATATCCTCAAAATTTTCCTATCAAAACACTTTATAACGATTATATAATGTGCCTATTAGAAGATAAGCGTAGCAATCTGTGGATAGGAACATGGTATGGCTTAAGCCTGCTGGAATCATCAGAGCTTGATAAGCAGGATCAATCTAAAGCAGTCATTAAGAATTTTTTAAAAAGCCACACTGACCCGCTGTCTGTCAGCAATAACACGATAATGAGTCTTTTGGAAGACAAAAACAACAATATGTGGATTGGCACTCAGGAAGGCCTTAATAAAATAATAAAAACGTCCAAAGGGTATCAGTTTGTGCACGACTTCAAAAATGGCGAAAGATCGTTGCTATCCAAAAAAGAAATTTTGGCAATGTACCAAAGTCAGAACGGAAATTTCTGGTTTTCAACCCAAGACGGCGGAATATCGTTACTGAACCCCCAAACAGGGTATTACAAACCCCTTAATTCAAATGACGGATTTATCGACAATATCATTACATCCATTTCGGAAGATAAGAAAGGAAATCTTTGGTTGGGAACCAATAATGGATTATGCTGGTTTAATCCGGCGTCACACTCCTACAAGATTTACACAACAGAGGATGGACTTATCTCAAATGATTTATCATTTACATCGAAATGCAATATCAATAACGACCTGTGTTTTGGGGGGAGCAGGGGAATCTCCATTTTTACACCCCAGTTACTAACTACAGTGATCTCCAAGCCGAACCTTGCATTTACCGATTTTAAGCTTTTTAACCGACCTGTTGCCATAGGCTCCAATGAATCTCCATTAAAGCAACATATAAGTTTTACCAAATCAATATCCCTTAAATACAACCAAAATTACATCACATTGGCCTTTGCTGCTTTAAATTATAACCAACAAGATGAAATCCGATACTCCTGCATAATGGAAGGATTAGAAAACACTTGGGATAATTTAGGGAAAGAACATAAAATAACCTATACCAATTTATCTCCGGGGCATTATACGCTTAAAGTAAAGGCCTATAATTCTAATGATTGCAATAATACTTCGTGCATATCACTGCAAATTACGGTAAAACCGCCCTATTGGAAAACAATTTGGGCATACCTGTTGTATGTTATCCTGATATTCTATACTCTATACCGGTCATACATCCATTTTATCAATAAAGAAAAGAAGGACAATGCATTAGCATTAGAACGAATGAATGCTAAAAATACGCATGAGATGGATCTCATGCGGTTACAGTTTTTCACAAACATTAGTCATGAATTTCGCACCCCGTTAACTTTACTTTCGGCTCCGTTAGAGTCTTTAATGAAGGATTCTCCCAACCCGGAAAAGACTCAATCATATTATCAACTCATGCTCCAGAACGTTCAACGGTTAACAAGGCTTATCAATCAATTGCTCGATTTACGAAAAATTGAGGAAGGTTATCTTAAAATGGAATGGAATCAGGGAGACATTGTCGATTTTATCCAAAAAATTATCAGCAATTTTCAGAACTATGCAGGCAAAAGGAATATCAATTTTGAATTCCACACCACACATCCTCATATATTCACTTTTTTTGATGCTGATAAATTAGATAAAATTCTTTTTAATCTCCTTTCCAATGCCTTTAAATACACTCCCAATGAAGGTTCTATTTCTGTAACCATAAAGAAGGTACCTCCGGCAAAACTTCCGTTTAAAGGGATTGGCAATAAATATATTGAGCTACGAATAACCGACACCGGCTCCGGAATACCAAAAGATTCAATTGAAAAAATTTTTGATCCTTTCCAAAAAGTCGACCAGAATAAACCCATAGGAAGTGCATCAACCGGAATAGGGCTTTCTTTAACCCGCGAATTAATTACAATGCATAACGGGGTAATTATGGTAGAGAGCGAAATCAATAAAGGCTCAAGCTTCACCACCTACCTTCCGGTATATGAGTCTTGCCCATCAGAAGCTGAACACAACAACAAGACAAATATTAAAAAAACATCGTCCACGGCAACTGAATGCGTAATAGAGGCAGCCGAAGATGCAGAAGTAATAGATTCTTCAGCGCCCAAACCTCTCATTCTTGTAGTGGAAGACAATCCCGACTTAAGAGTTTTCCTTACCAAAGAATTACAAGACAAATACAAGATAGACGAGGCTCCAAACGGGGTAGAAGGAATGAAACTGGCCATTCATAACATTCCTGATTTAATAATCAGTGATATTATGATGGATAAAATGGATGGCATTGAACTTTGCCAGAAGTTAAAGCTTGATGAACGTACGAGTCATATCCCTATTATACTGCTGACGGCCCGTCACTCTGAAGATATAAAATTAAATAGTTATGAAACAGGCGCAGACGACTATATAACTAAACCTTTTAGCGTCAAACTATTAAAGAGTAGAATTCAAAACCTGATAGACCAACGAAAAAATCTACGTTTGATCTTCAGTAAGAATTTGAACTTAGACTTTTCAACTGTTGTTACCAATAAGGTTGATTCTCAATTTATAGAAAAGCTCATGCAGGATATTGAGAAGAATATTGGAAACCCCAATTTTGACACAGAGCTATTAGCTAGCAATATGGCCATGAGTAGAATGCAGCTATATCGTAAAGTTTCAGCATTAACCAATCAGACAGTTTACAACCTAATACGCACAGTCAGATTGAATAAAGCGGCCGAACTGTTGTTGACAACCGACATACAAATTGCCGAAATAGCAGCAACTGTTGGATATTCAGAACATTCTAGTTTTACTAAAAGTTTTACACGACAATTTAATCAGACTCCAAGTCAATTTGTAAGAGAGCATCAAAAATGAAGTCTTTTTGTTGAGATATATTGAATTTGGGTGGGTTTAGAAAGAATACCAAAAGCCTGTAAATCTTACGATTTACAGGCTTTTGGTATTTTTACAACTTTTGTTGCGGTCCGGACAAAAGATGAACTTTATTTTTTAGAAATTGTCTACCAACGAATTGTAACTAAAATTCGTTAGCAGGGGTAAAATTAAATTCACATCTTTCAGTTTTCCGATTAACAAAAAGATATCTTTCCTTCAGCAACTTCTATATGTAAATGAGGCCATAACATTCGTTAAACCTGCTTTCGCGTCGTTCAGTGAATTTATAGCAACAGTTCGGCCGGGCACAACAGTATATTTACTTTGTCATTGATTGTCAAACCTTTGACAGCATAAAACTCGGATTCAAAATTTATTATCATTTAACTATATGAAAATAAGCCTTCAAACCAACAATTATAGATTTTTTGTTGCCTGATAGTTATAGACTCTATTCTAGTTGGAAAGTTATAAGCTCGAGAGTTTGTATCAAATACGCCCCCTTCGTCTTTGTAAGTCCATCCGAACTAATATATCTTTTTAGGCGAAACTATCCGGTGAACGAAGAATTGAGCTATTGAGCCTTTGACTTAAACACAAACTCTTTTAATAAAAACAGTTTATCTTCTCCCTGACCAGCAAACTTCAGATAAACATCATGCCGTCCAATAGTTTGAACTGTTTTAGCCTGAAATTTTTTAAATACAGCCAAGCCCCCGGTATTCTTGATTTTGCAGGTCGCGATCTTTTTACCAGTACCTATAGAATCAAGCCAAACCTCAACAACTCCGCCTTTGGCACCACACGAAGCCGTCATTTCAACTAAATCCGAAGCTCTCGCATAATCTTTATCACCAAATTCTACTCCGGCATATAATGACCAATCATCATTATGAATATCATCAAGAACTATAACTTCTTTAGATAAAGTTGCTCTTGCAGTGCCATATTGATTTGCAGGACATTCCGCAAGGATAGGTGTATAAGCATCCCGATAAATATAAAGATCAAAATCTGCTGCTTTGCCCTGTACGTACAATCCTTGTCGGTTACCGCACCAACCATTATAATCTTTGGTATAACCATCCAGCACAGAAACATTTACAGGTTCGCCAACTTGTCGCCAATTAGTTCCATCAGCGCTGTAAAAACCAGTAAGAATATGATTGTTACGAACAATTTTTAGCCATAATACATTACCAATATTGTTATTCGCTTCGTAGGATGTTTTATCAAAACTAAAACAAATTACTTTATCCCCCTGCTTGTTTAACGAACTGTATATCTTTGCATAAAGATTTTCCGCTCCATTAATAATTCTTATCCCTGCTTCGTCAGATGTAGATTTTGGATCAAAATCGAGGCGGGTAATTAATGAATAGTTATGTTCCGGGTCTGTTTTAATAACGGTATTGGATTTGGTTGGGCTTTTAGGGCTTAATCTGAGCCATCCCGGACGTTCTGTAATAGAATATGTTTCCGTAGGCGTATAACCTAAAAACGACCATTCGGGATTAAGCTTAGCCGTAGTAAAAAAATCCGATTTTGGAACCATCCACTGAATTCCACTTAAAGACAGATTGGGTGCAGTTTTAGAAGCATTTACCGGATAGTCGGCGACCACCTCATTATTATCTTCGTAACGTACCTGATTTAGCAGCCCCTGTCTTCCCTGGCCATACCATTCATTATTGTTAGCCCTGGACCAAACAGGATGTAACAACCAACTGGTTCCATCTTTAAGTTTAACAGCTGCCGAAGCGTGATTAGGACCGAAAAAAATGGCTTTCGATTTGTTCGGATCATTCTCGTTAAATAAATCAACAGGAGTTGTCCATTCGGATTTATCGGCTGTAAGTTTTTTACTTCTCATAACCTTCTGTCCACCAGAAACGTCCCGAGCAAAAGAGTAGTAATAATAACCATTATCTTTCCACATTACAGGACCTTCGGCCCAACTATATGGGAAATTATCATTTTTTGTATTGAGCCAGTTCAAATCATATACCACTCCGGTAGGTTGTCCATCATTACCCAACTCTACAATGCCATTGTTGGGTTGTCCGTTTTTAACTATCAAATACCATTTTCCATCATCATCGGTAAAGACAGAGTTATCGTAACCCAATCCGTAAGGAAGTTGTGATGGTTGGTTTACCTTAACCGGCATACTCCAGGGTCCTTCAGGTTTATCGGCTGCAACAAAATACATTGTGTTTGCTCTGGAAAAATAATCCCAATATTTATTATTATAATAAACTATTTGGCCTCCCCAGCAACCTCCGGAAGGTTTATCTCCATATTCTTTCCACGCTGCTGACACTGGTTGAGCTATTGCTTCCCAATGTACCAAGTCGGTAGAATGATAAATAACGGGGGTAGGATTAAACGAAGAACCTGTTGTATAAAAATGATCACCCACCTTAGTCAGGGTACAATCTGAATGATCCCCGGGAATAACCGGATTCATGTATGTATTACTAATACCTGCCTGGCTAAATCCTGTCGAAGATTGGATTAAAAAACTTAATATTCCTATTATGATTATTTTTTTCATCAGCAACTAATTAATAAGTTAAAATTTCATTATCTCTCATAATCAATGATAAACCTCAAATAAAAATCAACTATTATTTTTTGTCATACTATTCTCCCTAACCATATCCATATTTCTTATGTATAAGCCGATTTTTTCATTCGAGCAGTTATTCTTCTAATTCAATTACCTTATTTACCCTGCTTTTAGTCTTTTTTACCGTCGCTCACATTGTTGTCCAGATGCATATTTGCATAATGAACTTAATGTCGATCATACTGGCAACTTTATATTTACGCCTAATCGTGAAAAAAAACAATAACTCTGTTTATTTCTAAAACAATTTGAAGTAACTCGATTTCTTTTTGATGCATTTTTAAATTTCTACATCAATCTCTTCTATTTGAATCTCTACAGATGTAATACGTTTTACATAGTCCTCAAAATAATGACATACCGAACTGTTAAGGCCCGTTGACGACTCATTTAATTTACATAATTACCTGTAGATTATGGAGATAGAATTCCTCCTCAAGGTTTCCTAAGTCTTTTTAACCTTCAATTTTACTCCTGAAGCGTCTAAAAGATAATTGCCCCAATATGGGCTTTGAGACAAATGATTACAACAAAAAATTACAAAAAGAGATAAAAACCAATAAAATTATGTGGTAAATTTTCTTCGGTGGCTTAAGCTTTTGCAAAACCACCGAAGAAAATAGAATTTCAAATAAGATGTTTGTTTTACAACAAAAGAACATCTATTTCATAATAACCTTAAAAATACCTATTACTTTTTTTCTACAGTATAATATTCAGGACCTACAGCTCTGTCTCGTACAACCATCGTGTCTTTGGTTGCATATTTTAAGCCATAATTCTTTAAATTGACACTATAATCCAAGTAAAGCCCATCCCGGTCAATTCCACCTATACTATTTTTTTCTCCTTTCGACACAAACTTACCTGTACCTGAAATATCAAAACTGGTGGGATTATCACCGCTCACAGTACAAGTTCCATCGCTTGCAAAAGTCAAGACTAAATTAAATGAAACTTTTTGCGCCCCCCTTTTAATAGACAACGGCAAAGTTACAGTCGACAATGAGGTTGTTGAAATTTTAACCAATTCATTATATTCAAGATACTGATTATGACGAACTGAATCGTTTACCACGGATCCATCCGATGTTTTAGTAATATGATCGCCTCCCCTTCTCAAATAATTGCCATGCCATGGATTGACATACTTAACAACATAGAGGACAAAGTTCTGTGGCTTTATAGTCCAGTTGGCATCAACACAAGGATTAGCATTATCAATCGCCGGTTTACCCTGAAGAATAGAGTCAGCTCCTTGTACTTTAGTCATCACCAAAGGAATGGCATAAGTATTTACTAAAGACTTAGGATCTGCGAAAAAAGCATCCGTCAACGTTACCTCAACCCCACCCATAAGGCTTCCTGATGGAATTGAAATCTGGTTAGAAGCCAATTGATAATAATTAGAAGGCATGGGTAGAAGCTTCGAACCTGTAGTACCTCCAGATTTAAAATAAATCCCATTGCAATACGACTCATCTACCTTAAAATCGATAACAATATTGTTTTTATTATCATAAACACCTCCCGTCGTAGCCTTTATCAATACCTTATGCTGATTGTCGATGGTATTATCCACGAACAAATCATCTCCAAGCTCTATGGTCCTGGCTGGATATTGATTGGCAAAATAGACAGTCTGGTAGTCAAAATCAGAAAAAGAAATATCCTGGTTCTTACATGAAGTCAGCACCCCAACGGCAATTGACAACCCTATAAATATCTTATTCATTTTCATATCTTATTAACAATTTAAGAATTAATTCAATAATTACTTCCAGCCCTTATTCTGAACTAATTTATTATACTTTAGCAACTCAGAGTAGGGAACAGGGCCGTAATACATGTAATCCTGATATGAACGTACCTCAACATTATTAAGAGGAGTATAAACATTGCCATTGACATTCATACCACGGGCTGTCTCTGTCAGGTTTGCCTTCCAGCGACGGAGGTCCCAAAACCGGAAACTCTCGAAGCATAATTCCAAACGACGTTCATTACGGATCAATGCTCGCATTTTGTCTGGCGAGGCCGCACATTCGTCCAGATATGGGTCAGTAATTATCCCAAGGGCCCTCTTACGGATAGCTTTGACAATATCATAAGCTGAATAAGCGTGAGTTCCTGTTCCTTTTGGCCCCCATGCCTCATTGGCTGCTTCAGCATAATTTAAGTACATCTCGGTATATCTGAGCCGGGGATTAATATGATTTTTCCCCGTAGATGAAACAGAATTACAGTTCACATCCATCCGCAAACGTTTCTTCATATAGTAACCTGTACGGGTAGAAGTTTCCTTCACACCAATCCCATCTTTACCAGATGCACTCCCCGTATAAATCACAGGACTCCCAACCCCTTCAGTATTACCATTATACACAATATACTTAGCCAGGCGCGGATCTCTTCCCGAATAAGGGCTAGATGCATTGTATCCGCTCTTGGCTTGGTCAGTATAATCGATTGGATAACCGTTGGCCATAGGAAAAGCATCTACAAGATTTTGGGTAGGATTCATATATCCATTACCAAACAGAGAAGGCGGGAAATTTTGAGATTCCTGATCTTTATTATTAGTGGCTATATTCTCTCTCCAAATAATTTCAGGGGGATTGGCCGCATTGGAAATTCCATCAATCTCATTACTAGTATTAGCATAGTAAGTGACCCCATTGGCAGCGAGCCCCCAATCCGGAGCGCCTGCAGATCCTCTCTTATAGTCAATCAATTTCGCAGCATAATCAGCAGCATCTGTCCAAGCCTGGATACTATTGGACGTATTGAACGCAGGACTGGCCGCCAGCAACGCTGTTCTGGCCCGATATGCCCTTGCGCACAACCCATTGAATAACTGGAGAGCATATTGTCCCATCACACGATTATAAACTGACTGAGTTGTTGTAATCGAATTGAAGGGCGCCGGAACCGCAGCAGTCCCTTTTAAATCCGCATACTCAACAGGCAAATTACGTTCTGCACTGTCTAGGTCCTGATAAATCTGTTTCACACATGCGCCAAAGGTACCACGAGGAAGGTTATAATCATCATGAATCCCCAAAAACTTAGTAATGATTGGTACGCCCATTAGCTGTCCATCATTCGTAAATCCGGCATGATTACGCAACAGATAGTACATATAGAGTGCACGCAACCCGTAAGCTTCACCTTTCATCCTCATATTAAACAGCTTATTGGCAGCAGGATCAGCAGCCCATGTTACACTGTCGGCATTTTGAAGGAACAAATTAAGATACTGTATGGCCCCGAATCCATTAGACCACTGATCTAAAGGATTATTACTGGAAGCCCACGTACCTGTAGCCATTTTCAAAAAACTGTTACTTTTTTGATTGGTCACAGCATCATCCGTAGCATACTCACTATTGTCATAATAAGTTGGGATATATCTATATGCAGTAATAATAAACCCTTGTGCATAGCCTGCATCGGTATACATTTGCTCTAAATTCTTTAAATTTTCAGGAGCCGGGGTAAAAAGATCCTCACAGCTTGAAAGAATCAAGGCAAATGCCAAAATAAATAATATATTCTTTTTCATTTTATATACTCTTTTAATTGTACATTAGAAAGAAGCCTTAAATCCAAGATTGAAAAAACGGCACTGAGGGGCACTTCCTACATTAGTTTCCATCAATTTACGCTCCCCGGATATAGTAAGCAGACTCTCTCCGCTGAAATATACGCTCAAAGCATGAACAAACGATTTTTTCAGGATATCCGGATCTAAATCATACGTAAGCTGCACCCTCGACAAGTCAAAACGGTTCGTCTTGTACTGCCAGAAAGTAGAATTTTGGAAATTATTGCTATTGTCTGTGGTGGTCAAACGTGGATAGGTGGCCGTATTTTTAGTTGCATCGGTCCAACGTCCCCAAACAACATCTGAATATTTACTACTACCCTTTACCCAATAATAGGAACTATTTTTGAAACCAATAGCCCCAGTACTTCCCGTCCCCATGGCAAACAAGGTGAAATTTTTCCATTTTAAGGTAACATTTACCCCATAGGTAAATGGAGAAGCAGACCAGCCATTGTGGCCAAGGTTAACCTGGTCCTTCGAATTTACCACACCATCACCATTAACATCCTGATATTTAAGATCACCAGGCTGTACATTGCCAAAAGTCTGTTGGGCATGATTAGTGATGTCTGTCTGATCCTGGAAGAACCCTTCACAAACATACCCCCAGTAAGAATCCAAGGGTTTTCCTGCACGGTTTTGGTAAGCATCCAGATAGGCCTCATCCCTGCGGACCGCCTCAGTTGTAAGGTACATTCCGCAAAAACCGAGTGTAGCATCCACCTGACCAATTTTTTTGTTCAGGTTCAAAGCAAAATCCACGCCGGTACGCCTGTCTTTATTATAATTCAGATAAGGCGCGAAATCGGTATAATACGAAGGATAAATGGTAGAGAGCCCTTGAGTTAATAAACCATTTGTGGTTTGTGTAAAATAATTAGCATCCAATGTAACCATCTTGTTTAAAAGAGAAGCTTCCAGCCCTACACGAAACTCCTCACGCTGAATGGGCTTCATCACTTCAGGATCATCTTGACGTTTGGAAAGTGTTGTCCAACCTCCGGAATTTCCATCGCGATAGGTGTACCATCCTCCGTTTTTGACAAAATAGCCTTTATACATGTAAAAGTCGGAAATATCTATATCCTGATTCAATTTTGAATAAGAAGCGGTAAGTTTCAAGTTGTCCACAAAAGCCACATTGTCCTTGAAAAAATTTTCACCACTAAGGCGCCAACCTAAAGTAACCGTTGGAGAGAAAGCATTTCGGTGTCCTTCTGGCAATTTAGCCGAATGCATTTCTGCGCCTGAAAAATCAAAATAGTATTTATGCTTATAATTATAGGCCGCCTGAAAACCAAGGTTCACACTACTTAAACTATGATATTGACTGCTCGAGTGGTCTGCATCGTTGGAAGCCCGGTTCTGATAGCCCCATCCTACTAACGTGGCAGACACATTGTGATCCTGGGCAAATGTGCGGTTATAATCAAACTGAGCCCTAGCTGACATAGTTTGTGTGTACGTGCTGCTTCCTACCGTTTCACTGGTAGTATTGCCGTCATTACCATACTTTGTTAAGGAAGTAATAACGTCAGTTCCATTCACAGTTGACCAGGTAGGCTGGTAAACAGCATAAGCGACCTTATAAGCTTCGGAATAAAAGTCGGTATAGTCCATACTAAAACCGCTCTTAAACGACAAGCCATTCAAAACCGACCCCAGATCAGCGTTCATATTTACATCAAACATAAACGTACGGTTTTTGTTTTTGATATAACCGGCTGCAAGCATATCCGAAAAAGCATTGGTCTGGTCTGTGGAAGTACCTCCTAAAAGATATTGCCCGTCAATCACATGATTGCTATTTTTCACCATCGTTTGAAGTGAAGAATTGGAAGGGTCAAGCATACTGATCGGGATCAAAGGGGATATCCAGTTGGGGCGCAAAGTAGCCGAAGTGCCCCAGAAATCTCCCCGTCCGGTATAATTATCCGAAATTACAGCAGTAGCACTCGTTGACGCTTTAAGCCAACTGGTCAGGACCATATCGACATTAGACCTTAAATTCAACCGAAAATCGCTATTATTCTTCTGTTCGCCATATTTTACCAGGCTATTATTATAAGACAGTCCCACATTAGTATAATAACGGGTACGCTCATTCCCTCCATAGGCTTCAGCGGTCACGTCTGATTTATTATAAGCCTTTTTCAGATAATCAGAACTAAAAAAGTCAACATCCGGATAGCGGTACGGATTGGTACCTGCCCTCGTATTATCAATTGTAGCTTGATCATATGGCAAAGGGGTGATCCCATCATTGGTGCAAGCCTCATTATAAAGTGTCATATAATCTGCCGCGTTCAAATAATTAGGATAACGTTTGGGGACATACAACCCTGTATTGGCACGCACGTCAACTGTAAGAGGTTTATTCGTCCCCCGTTTCGTAGTGATAAGGACAACCCCTTTGGCAGCCTTACTTCCATACAATACAATGGCATTACCACCTCTCATCACGGTAATGGATTCGACTTCGGATAAACGGACATCCGACGCATTGCGGGGGATACCATCCACCAATACCAGGCCGGCCTGGCCCCAGATATTCCCATTATAGCCCCCTACAAAGCTCTGAAGGCCATCAAGGCTATAAGTACCATAACTCTTCTTCATCAATTCGGAGGCACTGACTGAAGAGACGGCTCCCAGCAAATCCTCTTTGGCTACCTTTCCAAAAGCAACATTTACAAGACTGTCCTTCTTTTCCTGCGCTTGTACACCGGTCCAATTTAAAAAAGACAGGGCGACAAGGGCATAACAGACATTTATTATTTTTTTCTTCATTTTATCGCTAGTTTAATATTAAACAGTTAATTACCGGTAATCGTCAGCTTCGCCAACGTTTCACGATAATTTGTTTTCATTACCATCCCGGATTCTGGCTAAACCCTTTGTACAGGTTCACATCAGATGTCAGAAACGGGAACCAATAGTTTCTTGGCCCAAATTGTCTTTCTATTATAACAGTTTCCCTGAAGTTCTTCACGTGCCCGTTTTGAGGATTTTGGTACAATACACTGCTCGGCACATCGTTGGCCCGATCAAACTCAATTCCCTTCTTTAATGTATAAGGCCTCTTGTCCAATAGCAACCAACGACGAAGATCTACAAAACGATGGCCTTCGAATGCCAATTCAACGGCACGTTCCCGTCGTAACTCACCCATAAAAAGATCCGGATCGTCAACAAATTTTTGAGCGACCTGCCCAACACCCGCTCTATCGCGAATTACATTCACAGCCTTTTGCGCAGTGAGATAATAATTCGGGTCTTTCCCTTGCGATCCACCGTAAGCTACTGCAGCTGCTTCTGCATACATCAGATAAACATCGGCCAAACGCATAAATGATAATGACATGGTTGTACCCTTTACATAACCATCCCAGTCGTTCATCAATCTTGGGAGAAATTTGGTAAGTATATATCCCGTTGTCATTCCTTTTGCCCCGGTAGTACCTCCTGTCCGATAGGCCCCTCCCGAATAAAGGGCTGCATATTGAACATTTTCAGCCAATTTACTATTCAACGCACATTTAGCTCCATCAAACATTATATCAGTATAAAACCGAGGGTCCCTGTTTTTCCAGGGATATTCCGGATCATACCCAGATTCAGGGTCCTTAACTGTAGGATCCTTAATAGGCATCCCATTAGCCATTCCATAATAATCTATATAGTTAGCCGTAGGTGAACATTTTATACCAGAATTATTAATAGATGCCGGACGATAGTCATTCGTCTGGTTCCACTGAAAACGGCCAGCAACCTCTGCCGTATTTTCCATAAAAATGGCCTCTCTTACCACTTCTCCATTAACAGTGGCCGTTCCTGGGAGTTTACCACCCTGGTTGTAAGTATAGAATAAATCCGAATAATTGCTAAAAGGAACTAAACCATAACGCTTAGTAGATTCACAAAGTTGAAGGGCCTGTGCAAATGCATTTGTTGCTTTTTTGCAGTAGTCTATATCATAAGTCTGTTTACCTGTTGATGCACTATTCATCAAAGGACTGCCTGCCCAAAGTAAATTTTTGCCCAAATAGGCAAGCGCCATAATCTTATTAATGCGCAAATTGTTATTTCCTGGCGTTAAATTCTGTTTCACCGTTGTCTGGGGCCAATCAATCTTGTCCCAATCAACCGGCAACAAATCTGCAGCTTTCTGAAAATCTTTAGCAACACTGTCGGCCAGGGCCTGGTAACTCAGTCGTGGAAGTTGCGGGGCCTGATCGGAAGGCAATACTGAATTAACGTAAGGCAAGCCGCCCCAATACTGCATTAACATGAAGTGAAACCAGCCTCTAAAGAAATACAACTGTCCGGCAATAAGGTTTTTCTCCACATCAGAGGCTTCAGTCAGTTTATCCAGATTAGCAATCCCTATGTTAGCCTTTCGGATACCGTACCAGCTCAATCCCCAAAGATTCCCTTTATCTCCACGGGTATTAGAAGAAGGCACTCCCCCATTTTTAAACCAGGAACCAAATATGGCATTATTCCAAGCTCTATAATCCCCCTGGTCTACATTATAAGCAAACAAACGGGATTCTCCTAGTTCCCATAACTCCTCTTCCCCAAAATTCCAATTATTATGGGACCCTATAGCTGTTACTAAAGGTATACAGTTATACAACTCTTCCGTAAAACCTTGGAAATTCGTAAAATTTTTATAGGCATCTGTCGGGCTTATATCACTAAGGGGTGACTTATCCAAATAATCAGTACAGGAATTGAACCCGAAAAAGCTCACTATCAATGCAGATGACATTAATATTTTGCTAAAATATTTTTTCATGTTCTAATCAATTAAAAAGTTAAATCTACACCAAGGTTAAACCGTCTAACAGTTGGATAAGCCCCCGTACTGGAACTGTTGTTGTTAAAGTTAGACTCACGGTCATCCGGCATCTTGGTCCACAGTAATAAATTATCACCATTCAAATAAAGTCTGCAAGACTGCATTCCGATTTTCTTCACAAAATTACCTTTAAAAGTATAGGCAACCTCCGCGTTTTTTAGGCGCAAATAAGACCCATCGTACAAGTAACGGGTTCCGGAAGCATCAGAGCCTTGGGCTTGAGACCATCGGGGCAAAGGAGTCCCACTCCCACCTTTGGTCCAATAGGTCCCTTCCTTATACACAATATCTGACGAAGATTGGAAAGAAGGAAATGTAACCTCACGTGTCACATTGTTTACCCCATAAAACTGAACAAAACAGCTAAGGCCTTTCCATTCAAAACCCAAAGAAAAATTATAGGTATTCTGCGGGATACTTGAATATTGGTAAGGAGCCTGATCATAAGTATCAATAACCCCATCTCCATTAAAGTCTACAATATTATAGTCGCCGGTAGTTTTGTTACTATTGTTGGTAGACCTGGCGGTACTCCCGTACACATCATCCCAGGTTTGAAGTTGCCCTTTATCAATGTATGCCTTAGTCTGCCCCATGCTAAAACCTGCCCGCTTCTGGTATGAAGGAAGCAATGATGGGTCATCACGTTCGATCACCTCGTTAACGGCATGGGTCATATTGATATTAGACCACAGTCTAATATTATTGGCAAACTTATGGCTCAGTTTCAACTCGATTTCATATCCGTGGCTGTTTACCTTACCCAGATTGGCTACCGGGGCAGCAACCCCGAAATAGGTAGAAATAGCACGATCTGTACCAGTAATCAAAATATCTGAACGTTTGTCACTGAACAAATCTACCGTACCAGAAACATCGCCTCCCAACAAGGCAAAGTCAACACCAAAGTTACGCTTCAAATTCGTCTCCCACGAAACATTCGGGTTCCCTAAAGAAGTCTGACGATAAAAAGTATAGGGAGTATTGGCTGGGATATCCCCCAGCTGAGCGTTCCCTCCATAAGTCCACTGATCCCTATAAAGCCAGCGAGATGTACCTGTTACATTATCATCCCCCACTTTACCTATTGAAGCACGCAACTTCAACATATCAATAAAACTAAAAGATTTCATAAAATCTTCACCACTTACCATCCAGCCTCCAGAGATAGAAGGGAAGAAGGCAAAGCGCTTATTCGAGCCAAATTTCTCTGAACCATTATAAGCTCCATTGATTTCTGCGAAATATTTTGTCGCAAAGTTGTAAGTAAAACGGAAAGCCCAGTCCTCACGATAGTGAGGAAACTCACTACCGGTAGCTACCTTATCGCGACTAAAAAGTCCCAAAGCGGTAACATCGTGCCGGCCAAACTTACGGGCATAGTTTAATTGAACGGAATAGTACTGTTTGCGGTAGGTTGCCGTCTGATCAATAGAGCCGGCCTGGCTACTCCACCGTACCCCTTCAGAAAAATCCAACTGCGAGTTTGCATCTACCGGGTATTGATAAACAATAGCCCCGGTTAAAGGATTCATCCACATGCGTTGGGGATAATTATACAAATCGTTGATCCCCCGGCCGGTTTCCTTAAATGTATTATCCAGAGTAAAGCTAGCCCTCGCTCCAAGTCCTTTTGTGATCATATCCAACTTTTGGTCTAAAATAAAGTCGGTATTAAGCTGGGTAGTGGTCCTCTTCTCTATCCCGGACATAGCTAAATCACAAACCGAATTTGGAACGTCTGTTTTTCTGGGATCATAGTACGACCACATACCAGTAGTGGAATACTTAACAGGCATAGCATCCGGGGCGGTACGATAAGCAGAGATCCAATAACCAGCATCTCCATCCTGAGCCCCCCAAGGCAATTTACGTACACCATTGGAGCCAAACAGATTAGTAGAAAACTTGGTAGTACTGGTAAGATTAAAGTCCAAATTACTCCGAATGTTGATCCGGTCATACCCATAACCTGGTTCGTACCCCCTATCATTCTGAAAGGTTTTAAACAAGTCCCCTTCATGCAGGTAATCAGCAGAAGCAAAATATTTCACAACTTTTGTACCTCCGGATACATTCACGCTTGCATTATAGGACATCGCATAATCTTTAAACAATTCCTTTTCCCAGTCCACATTCGGGTAACGATCAGCCTCATAGGCATTGGCAGGATAACGGTATTTTTTGACCATTTCACTCGGTATATAAGAAGCCCATGCACCCGCGCCCGAACCTATATTAAGCTCCCGCTCAATGACCAAGTCCTTAATCGAAAGCGCATCATAGGAATCATATTTTTCAGGAAGTTTCGAACGAACCTTTGCTGTCATGTTAGCCCTGACGTTAATGCTGGCTTTCCCTTCCGAACCTCTTTTCGTGTTAATCAAAATAACCCCATTAGCACCCCTCACACCATATATAGCAGTAGCCGAGGCATCCTTTAAAACAGAAACACTCTCAACTGAGTTTATATCAACGGTATTCATAGGGCGTTCAATACCATCAACCAAAATCAGAGGGTCGCTATTATTCCAGGAAGTTTGGGAACGGATAACAATCTTCGGGTCTTCAGCCCCCGGCATACCTGTAGCACTAAACGCAACTACCCCGGGCAAGTTCCCGGTAAGGGCTGCTCCAAGGCTGGAAACGCCCCCAGCACGTTCAAGTTCTTTACTTGATGTTTGCGTTATGGACCCTACAACTGATTCTTTTTTCTGTTTTCCATAACCAACCACAACAACATCGTCCAAAACAACATTACTCTCCTTCAATACAATGGTAATGTTATCGCTACCGGTTAAATTTACCTCCTGAGTTTTCATTCCTATAAAAGAAACAACCAATGTTTGATTTTTCCCCGAGGGTACATTCAACAAGAATTCACCGTTTGTATTTGTTATTGAGCCCGATTTATTCCCTTTCAGCATTACGGTTGCCCCAGGAACAGGCATTTGTTTCTCATCAACTACAACTCCTTTAATGGTTTTATTCTGAGCAAATACAGAAGTACTGTAGAGAAATACTAATGAGAACAAAAATCTTGTCAGAAACAACCTTTTACAGTTAAGTAAAGAAATTGCTTTATGCAATATTTTGATTTCTTTTTCCATTATACTACTAATTAATTTGATTTTGCATTTATCACCTGATGATAAAATTTAAACTTATACACAAAATTTTCTTAATTCTTGGTGTATTTAATAATACATTCATAAAGATAAGCAATTAGCTGTCGTTAATAATCCTAATCATAAATTGTAAGTTTTAATTGTTTAGTTAGTTGACAATAGAACTTTTATAAAAACTAGCTCTATGCCTTTTTATGTTTATGCACAATAGAAGCATTATTCACTACAAGTATATTCAGGCCCAATCCCGGAAAGATATCCATCAAAATTCTGCCATATATCCAAATGCACAGAGGACCGACGAACAAACCTGTCCGTAGAAAGCCTTGTATGAATAAGCAATAACCTTTAAGGTTTATCCGTAAAACAATAGTGATATTTCGGCAATTTTGAGGTAATTAAAGAAGCCGTATTCTCTGACATTTTCATATTCCACAATAGGAACATGATTGGAGTCCCAAAGGGAGCCTTAATTTTTAGAAGTTGTGTAATCATACATTAGCTAGTTAGTCAGTACTTAAATCTCGACCAATTATTAGGTCCGGATCAAAGATATTTTCACCTTGAGCATTCGTTGTTATCACTGAGTAACAAAAAAAAGTACCACAGTAACAACTAACCCAAAACACAATTAACCAAAAACTTACACTAACTAAAAACACAAAACATTGAAGGAATATACAAATGAACAGCTTACTTAAAACTGCCTACCGAAGATAATTTCAGCTTCCACTGGTTAATTTTCCAGTTCATGCCTAGACAAAAAACAAACCATGTAATGAACCCTTCATTGGGTCATTCGAGCTTTCCGCTTAAAAAATGCGATCAACCTTTGGCAAAAGGCTCTTTAAAATATCTGTAATTACGCATATAAGGTTGGGGGAGGCATCTCCTACCTATTACTATAAACTCAGGAGATCAATCAATATAAAAAACCTCCTTCTTCAATTCGTCTCAATAAAAACGAATAATCCGGAGGCCATTTCAGAAGAGACTGCCATCCTTGTTGTAAAAGAAGACAGTCTCTTTCCATTTTATAAATATTTGTAAATTTTATTTCAATTAACTTCTTACCATATTATTGATTATACCCGGGATTTTGATAAGCTGCTTTTTCCTCGGTTGTCATATCCAGGTTATCAATTTGCCCTTGCGGAATAGGACGCAGATAATAATGATGTGTTGCATCATTCAAAAGATCGGTACGGGTTACCGTTACCGGTTTATGGTCATTAAGGTCTTTCCCGCAAATTGTATAAGTTGCGGCAATTTCTTCCCATTTTTGGGTACGCACTAAATCATACCAGCGGTAGCCTTCGCCATAGTACTCGCGCGAACGTTCGGCCAATATGTAATTTACATCTATAGTTGCAGGCGTTGCAGCTACCATAGCTGCACTGTTATCTTGCACTTTAACAACATTTCCGCCATTGCTCCAGCGCCACATTCCGGCACGCGCACGAATCACATTAATCAATGCCCTGGCGCTTCCATCTGTTCCTGCTACGGCCTTTATAGTCGCGCCCTTCACTGCGGCTTCAGCAGCAAGAAAGTACAGCTCGGATAATTTAGCTACAACAAATGGACGGGTACTACCTGCATTAGGAGACCCCAGCCCTACACCATTATCCGTCCGGTAAGGGCCAAGTTTCCAAAGACCAGGGTAAACAAGCCGGCTTATACCACTCGGAGAGATTACATAATCAGCCCTGCCGGGCAATACACCTGCGCCTACAGCACTATTAAAAGTAGTATTGGAATAATCAATAGTTCCTGTCGGCTCATTATCCAAAAATGTCAGCACTGCATCACCTTGGGCAATCAGCATATTGTTTGCATTATACAAGGTAGCATTGGTAATACCAGCTTTATTAAAGTTGGCACGGTAAACTGTGGTGAATGTACCATCGTACCGTGAATCATTCGTCTTGTCGGCAAAAGTGTTGGTAAACACATCAATCGGAGGTGCCAGACGGACCCAGGGACGGCCTAACGATTGGACGGCTTCACGTTGTACTGAATTAACAACTGTTTTGGAGCTCCAATTTGTCTTAGAACTTGCAATGGCTGTGTAATTCCATGTTAAAAACCAGCCTGCAAAATTAGCACCATTACCTCCTGATTCATAAGAAAGACTTGCCCCATTGTACAGTTCACTTGTTTGGGTATGGTCGGCATACAGAATAGCTTCCTTGTTATAGTCGTTAGTACCTACGTTAACGTCATAATAGGTTGTTTGTAAAGCGTAATTTGTACCTGCCCCACTTATGCCAGCTGTTGCCATATCGTAGGCTGCCTGATAATACCATTGGGCATTATGTCCGTCAGGGTCAGTTCTTGTACTTGCCGGATAGGTAGGGATATTTTTAGGGTTTTCAAGCCACCACGCATAGGTCAGGTAAGCTTTTGCCAACAATAAGCGTGCAGCGGTTTTAGTTGCGCCGCCGGTTACACGTGGTGCATCGGGCAAATCATTTAGCGCTGTCAACAAGTCCGGGAACACCGCTTTAGTATAAACTTCCGGCACAGTGTTACGTACAGATGTTCGAACCGTTGAAGTATTGAATTTCAGCACACCTGAGCCTAAATCAAGAGGCACTCCTCCGAATGTTTGCACCAACAAAAAATAATCAAATGCTCTGAAAAGCCTGGCTTCCGCAATAATAGCCGCACTAATGGTCCCTAAAGCAGTAGCATTTTCAATAACACCACTGGCCGTATTGATATTCGTAAATGCAGTACCCCAAAGCACTCCTGCATCGTTTTGGGTAGGCGACAGCAAACCTTTGCCCGATAAGTCATGATATGCAAAGTTACTGGCATCACCACTTGCTCCCCATGTTGCCTCATCAGTACCGGTTTCGCAGTGATTTAAGTAATATCCATTTCCATACAGTTGGCGTAAATGTTGGTACATTCCGGTTACGCCCCCCATAATACCTGCCTGCGTTTTGAAATAATCAGGAGTATAAATAGCGCGAGGTTGTTCGTCCAAAATATTAGAGCATCCAGCCAGGAACATTATCAGGAGTGCTGTTCCTATAAATTTTATAGGTGTATGTTTCATTGCTTTATGTTTTAAAATGTTACATTAAGGCCAATCAAATAATTACGGGTTGTAGGCGTATTGACCGCTATAGTCAGCAAACGTCTCTGAGCGTATGACAATGGTACAGCCGCATTTTCGTTGCCATATGAGTTGGTTTCCGGATCCATACCCGATTCTTTAGTGTAAGGAGAGAACATTACAAATGGATTTTCCACAGTGCCATAAATCCGCAACTTTTCAATACCTGCGAACTTAAGCCATTTAGGATTAACAGAATATCCAAGAGTTATGGTGCGCACCTTCAGGTATGACGCATCAAAGTAGCCCAAAGTACTGGCATATTTTGGATTGTCACCGCCAACCCCGTTGGGTTTGGGATATTTAGCCCCGGTGTTGGTTGGGGTCCAGTAATCAACTCTCACATTATTACCCGATCTTGTATTCATATTATTAAGGTAGCTTGCCCCTCCATATAGGGTACTCATTACAATACCTCCGCTTTTGAAGGTACCAATAACGCTCAGGTCGAACCCTTTATAACCCACACGGGTATTGAAACCACCCTGAAAGTCTGGTGTAATGTCCATAATTTGCCGATCGGCAGGTCCAATTGCCCTGGTAGGTTTTCCATCAGCATCGTAGGTTCCGGAATATTGTACTTTAATCATCCCTACGTTGGAAGAAGTTCCCGGCTCCAATGTACTCATATACTTATCATCTGCTTGCCAAAGTCCTATTTTCTTATAATCATAAATTGCATCTATAGGATGGCCAACAAACCATGAATTACCCTCATCTCTGGTTGCTCCTGAAGCAAGTGCCAACAACTTATTGTGGTTAGAATATACATTTACGCCAACCTCCCAGGTCCAACCATTAAAATTGTTCAATATCACACCATTTAAAGACAGCTCAAAGCCCTTGTTCTGGGTTTCACCAATATTGGCTGTATAGGAACTTACTCCCGATGATGAAGGCATACCAACATCCATCAGTACATTTTTAGTCTTCATGGTATAATATTCAACTGTACCGGACAGACGGTTCTTCAGGAGGGTAAAATCTAAACCATAATTATAGGTTGTGGAGAATTCCCACCCCAATTTAGGATTGGGCAGTTTAGTTACAGAGAAACCGGTAGAGTAGGTACTACTACCAAAGTTATAAGGATTAGCAGACATAATCCCTAGTGTAGCATAAGGAGCAACAGCCTGATTAGAGGTTTCTCCATACCCCACACGTAATTTCAAATTATCTACCCATGTAACATCCTTCATAAACGATTCTTTATTGATATTCCATCCGACAGACACTGCAGGATAGGAATGCCATTTATAACCAGGCGCAAGTATTGAAGATGCATCAGAACGATATGTAACGCTCAACATATAACGATCATCGTAAGAATACATCACACGTCCCATATAGGACATCAACCCACTTTTCGTGTAAAGTTGATTATTAGGATCAACCGTAATGTCGGTAGAAGCTGCTCTTCCTAAATTATAGAATTGAAAGAAATCGGCAGGAAGATTTTTTGCTGATACTTGTGACTTATTGTATGTAGTTTGCTCTGCAGAGTACATCGCTACCACATTAACCTTATGTTTCTCGGCAAAAGTGCGGTCGTAGGTCAACAGGTTTTCAATTGCCCAGTTAATAGTATGCTCGTTACTAATACTAGCTGTTGAAGGATTTGTCGGTGTGCCACTGAACACTCCAATTCCGGTATAATTGCCATAGTTGCTTTGACGATAATTCAAACCCAGGTTAACACGTGCCTTTAACCCCTCTACGCCAGGAATTTTCACTTCTCCGAAAGCAGAATTGTAAGAGCCAAAAGCTCTGGTCTGGTCAATATATTGATCTCCCAAAGCCTCTATAGTTGATCTTGTAGATACCCATTGAGCACCTGAAGTAGCCTCCTGGATTCTCGTTTTCATCGTTCCGTCAGCATTATAAATATTGGCAATTGGCGACCTTGCCAAAGCGTTACCCACGGCACCAAGATTATTGGCATTATTGATAGAATAATTACTGTTCGAAGAAAAACCAAAGTGTACGTAATTACCGATAAGCTGATCGAGTGATGCACGCATAGAATAACGGGTAAAGTTTTGCAACGGAATAACAGCTTGATCTTTGAAATATCCCAATCCAAAATTATAGCTTCCTTTTTCGTTTCCGCCCGTAATACCTAAATCATGATTTGTTACGGTTCCGGCTTTATATAAAAGGTCCTGCCAATCTGTATTTACATCGTTCGATTCATCAATTGTATTTTTAGATTGATTGTTCGATGCAGCACGAAGGGCTACAAACTCAGGACCGTTCATCATGGGGTATTTGGCAAAAATCGGTTTCGTCCCAAAATATCCATTATAAGAAACTTGCGCTTTTTTTCCTTTTGACCCGTTGTTTGAGGTTACCAGGATAACCCCGTTGGCACCACGTGAACCATAAATAGCGGTGGCGGAAGCATCCTTTAAGATATCAATACTTTTAATATCGTCGGTACTAATATCACTGATAGATCCGGCAAAGGGAATACCATCAAGCACGATCAACGGATCGTTGGTAGCAATGAGCGAACGCGAACCGCGGATACGGATTTGCATTGATGAACCCGGCTTAGATGATGTCTGCGACATTTCCACACCCGCAATACGGCCTTGCAAGGCCCTGGAAATATCAGAAGCCGGGATATCCCGCAATTTATCACCCTTCATGGACGCAACCGAACCGGTCACGGCTTCCTTCCGTTGATTTCCATAACCAACAACAACAACCTCTTCCAGTTTCTTCACATCAGGCTTCAGTTTAATATCGATAGTCGATTTACCGGCTACACTGACCGTTTCTGAAGCATATCCAATAAAAGAAAAAGTAAGGATCGCATCCGGAGAAGAAATATCGATGGAATATTTCCCATTTACATCCGTTACAGTTCCCTTCTGGGTACCTTTAATCATAATGGTTACAGCCGGAATAGCTTCACCGGTTGTTTCGTCAACAACGGTTCCGGTTACTTTTTGTTGCTGAAGTTCCTTGGCCGGAGCAATTACGATAAGATTATCTTCAAGGATTTTATAAGACATCCTGGAGGAACTTAATAATTGATCCAATACCTGCATGATTGACTTATTGGACACATTTAACGACACGGTTTTACTAAGTTCGAAGAATGCATCGTTAAAAAAGAACCGGTATTTTGTCTGTCCCTCAATCGTTCTCAAAACTTCTTTTATCGCCTGATCTTTTACCTTAAAATTAAGACATTGCCCCTTGGTGGTTACAGAGGCAGAAATCTGCCACATACATAAACCCAAGGTTAAGATAGTTAGTTTCATACGTAATGTTAGTTTTTTATAAAACTTGAGAAAGTTTCGTTGTTTTTTCATATTTTTGTGTAGTTATTTTTAGACAATAGTGCCCCATCTCCATTTTAGGTGGGGTACGTTGAACTTCTAAGAATTATAGATTTTTTAAGACCGGGCATTGTTGTAGGAGACCTGCCCGGTTTATTTTTTTGTTAGGGTTAGTTCATAGGCTGAATGGAATTTTAGTTAGACATAGTTAGTTTATTTGATTATATCCTGATAGTTTGCACTTCGTTTCCGTTCCTCTTTGATAGACACAACCCCTTTATTAATTTCATATTTAATCGGAGCAGTAAGTTCTATTACATTTAGGATCTGTTCTAAAGTCTCTTTGTTGAATCGTCCTGTAAATCGGTATTGGTTTAGCCTTGGAGATTCAATCTGCACGGTCACGTTAAATTTCCGTTCAAGTATCTGACTTATATTTTCAAGCGATTCCGAATTTATAATCCAGATATTATCCTTCCATGAGGTATAAATATTGGTATTGACATCAGAGTCAACCTTAACACCATTATTAACAGCCAGATCACTGCCCCTTCCAAGGCCTTGGGTTTGGGTTGTATTTTCATCATCCGGCAAATTGCCCTTTGGGCAGTCCTGTGCCTCTTTCGTCAATACAACTACCTGTTTGGGTTTGAGCATTATATTTACGCCCTTGCCTTCTATTTTAACTTTTCCTTCCACAAGTGTTGTTGTTACCTCCCGTTCTTCAGGGTAGGCTTTCACATTAAATGAAGTCCCCAGGGCTTTTATCTTTACCCCGAAAGCATCTACAACAAAAGGCTTTTGAGGATTTTTCACAACCGAAAAATACCCTTCCCCTTCAAGATAAACATTTCGGTTAGTAAACCCATAATTACCCTTGTACCGCAAACGGCTCCCGGCATTCAACCACACATGGGTGCCGTCTGGCAAAACCAGCTCACTTTTTCCTCCTTTGGGGACTATAATTTCATGAACAACTTCACTTAATTGTCTATTAGGTCCCCCTTTCGAAAGCAACAGCGTTGCTATTGTCCCCAAGGAAAAAAACAACATTACGGACGCTACGGCCAATAACCTATAAGTAATTTTCCATCTTTTTGCAGCATTTTCGGCATTATCAGAGGTTTCTATTTTATCCTTTAACTGATTCCATGCACCTTGTTTATTACCGGATATTTTTCCGCTAACTTGAGAAACCGAAGTTAAGTCATAAAGGTTCTGGCATGACTTATAAAACTTTCTGTTTTCTTCAGACTCCTGAAGCCAATTGAGTAACTTACTCTTTTCTTCTTCGGATGCCTGATTCGACAAATAACTATAAATTAACAATTTGTATTCCTGATTTATATTTTCTTGTGAGTCCATAGTATACAATCTATTTATAAGACGAATATTTACATTTGATAGGGTGACAGGATTTCTATTTTTTTAACAACAGGGCAATATTTTTTTACATCAAGTCGTTTTTTTGACTTTATAATAAATGAAAAGCTAATTCCTATAGAGAGTTTTGAATTCGGCAGATTTAGGAATGAGGTATTAAAGATATTCCCCCAGTTGTTGCCGTAAGCTATCGATAGCTCGGCCAATTTGAGTTTTAACCGTATTGACAGATATATTAAACCGTTCAGAAATTTCGTTATAGGTAAGAAGTTCAAACCGGCTCGAACAAAAAATTTCCCGGCATTGTTTGGGCAGTTGATTAATTGCTTCATGAACATCATGTTCTACCTCTTCAAGCTGAAGCATATTAAAAATATACTCTTCATTGACGCCTACCATCTCCATAATTTGATCGTCGATTTCAATAAACGATCGCTGACCTGATGCTTGTTTCTGCCTGAGGCAGTCGGTGCTTGCATTAAAGACACTCCGAAAAAGGTAGGGCTTAATCCCGTAATTAATTTGTATTTTATCGCGTTTCTGCCATATTCTCAGAAATACATCATTAACAATTTCCTGCGCTTCCGCTTCATTTTTCAGGATACCCAATGCATATAAATATAAGGTATCATAAAAACGTCGAAACATTAATTCAAATGCTTTATTATCGCTATTTCGAATTTTTTCCCAAATGCTTTCGTCAGTCAGTATCATTAATAAAAAATTTGGCACAGGCGCCTAAGTAGCCATTATAGTTTCAAAATGTTATTCAAGGGAACATACCTATCATAGGCAACCATCTATGCATCCGTCTGATATATAGCCCTAAGAATAAACCTCAAAAACAGCAAAAGCATTAGTAATACCTTAAGCATAAACCTTCAAACTTGCCCTTTCCAATTCAATAGCAACAATAACAAGTATTTGGTCAGCTATACCAGATTCGCTTTTATTCTCTTATTGTTTTTCTTAAGACATCTAGTTACTGGTTACCAATTATTCATACGATATTCACTCTATAAATCCTAAGAATTTACATAATTTTAAGAACCTGCAAATTGTGGCAGGTTCTTAAAATTATTCAGAATAAGAAAAACCCAGAAAGCATAAGAATAATTGGAATAAAGGTTATCCTCAATAAAAAATTATCGGGCACCAACTCTTGAACTTTTTATTAAAGCTACTGCAGCGTATTTATGTAATCAACTAACTTAATTAAATCCCTTTCTTTTCCGACCTTTAACTTACTGGATTTTATATAAGCCTCAACTTGCTTGTTCTTTAAAAGATTACCTTCTAAATCATTTTTTTTCGTAACCTTAAAGAATAAAGAATCTGTTGTTTTAAGATAGTATTCATCGTCGTTCTTTTCAAATTTTGCAGAACGAGCGTCTTGGTATCCTTTAGGTTGCTCTGCTGGCAAAAAAGTCACTGACAGCTTCTTATATAAGGCATTCTTACCTGGTTTTATACAAAAAAAATAGCCCTTTAATAATTTATTTCCTACTTTATAGTTAAATATTTCCAGTATATTATTCTGCATACGAATTTTTTTCACATTATCTTTCTCTAACCATAAAATTTGATCCTTGTTCTTAAATTCGACTTCATCTTTATAGATATCATAACGTAACGATATTTCTAGGGAATCTCCAGTAGTAAAATACAATTCATTTTTTACAAAGTCAGAGGTAAAATATGGAGACCCTTCAATATTCTGATAATTTGCATTAGACTCTCTAAACTTCATCTTAGCAACATCATTAAAAAACTCTGCGCTTCTTGAATTAGTTAAAAAATCTTGAGAGAACCCCCAAATAGTATTAAGCACTGTAAGCAAAAAAAATAGAGTAATTTTTCTCATAATGTTGTAGTTTTTAATTTTAAGTAAGTTGTTAAGATGTTTGTTTACCTCACATAATTCAAATATGTAGGGTAATGATTTGTATAGAAACCTTTTTTTATTTTAAAACAAGCACTAAAAAATTTCAAACCCTTTAAAATATCTATGATATCTCAAACTATACTCGACATTTATTAAATAACAAGAATTTAATAGTCAAAAGAAGGCTGTCTATTAGGAATCTGACATTTCCCTTTAGACAGCTCTTCATCATCTAACTTTAAACTACTAACTACTACTAACTATTCTAGATATTTTTTGATATCATCTTTGTCGTTCCGACTCGTTTATCTGATACAAAGATATTTTCGTAACAACTTTTTTAATTATCAATAAATAACGAAAACTGGTATTTCTGTAACAATTAGAAAAAAGGTAAACAGATTCGACATTACGCTTATTTACTATTTAATAGAAAAGATGAATCTTTTAACCCTGTAGAATGAACCTTCAATTTTATCTTTCCGACACTACCCTCTTTTCCTCGGATAATCACCAGGCAGAGACCGTTAAAGGCTTCGCGTTCTGTGGAGGCGAAAGAAACCAGGCTGGCGGCATCGCCATTATCGGTAGCTACAATCTCGCCCGGGCCTTCAACCGAAAACTGAAGCAGGTTTTTCGCATTCGGTATGGTTAGTCCATTCTTATCAGTAACCCGGACCGTAACAAACGTCAAGTCTTTTCCATCGGCTTTCAGAACTTTATGGTCAGCCGACGTTACAAAAGTGCCCCGTTGCCCAACGTGGACGGGATTGGTTTTGGTAAGCCAGACATTACGGTAAATAGCGCCGTCCACATCGAGAAAGATGGATTTCCCTGCATCGGGAGCCGGAATGTCAAGTTTACGGCGGTACCAGGCAACTCCCTGAATGGGAAGCCTTCCCATCCCTCCCCCAATGATGACGTTTTCGCCTTTATAAAACGGTCCTTTGATAGCCCAGTCATGTGGCAGGGTAACATCCTCCCAGGAACTATCGTCGAATTTCGATTGCACAAAGGGGAAGTCGGCTCCCGGGTTTCCCTGAGGCCGCGCGTACCGTTTCGCCGGATCCTTAATAAAAGCATTGCCGGTGGGCAAAATCCACGATTTCAACACCGAATTATCCGACGCAAGCTGAACTGCATCGGTTGGACGGGCATCGGCCGGACGATTATCTATATTGACATTGACATCGGGCCTCACATCATAAACCAGTTTATCGGCTTGTTGCGATGTTTCGTACCTGAAAAACTCCCATCCTTTGTCAATTGAAATCCGGTCCCTGACAACACTCTTTCCTTCCTGACCATAAACCTGCAATCCAATCAGGAAAGTCAGTCTAAAGCCGAGGCTATACTTTTTAAATTAAAGTTTAAGACTGTCATACTATTCAGTATTTGAAACTATAATCAAATTAGGATAGAACACGGATATATAAAACACGGATTGGACGGATTAAAACGGATGATATTTATACGGATTTATAACAGATTTAAGTCAAGCAAGCTGACTGATAATACAGTAAGTGTTTGGAAACCATTTTAGTTTATCAGAATAAAAATCCGTTTTTATCCGTTAGATCCGTCCAATCCGTGTTCTATCCCTTTTTTACTTATTCATTTCGGGATTGAGAATCTCCATGAATAAGAAACTCTAAATCATATACCGGGCGTTCAATTTCCAGCGGGATGGACCGTTGACTAAACTGCTGGAAATAAAGCAGGCCGGCATCCTTCCAAACTTGTGCATTACGGCATTGGTTGCGAAGTTTTTGCTGAACCTGTCCAAACCTTTCGGCATCGAGATAAGGCTGAACACCATCCCAAACCTTTTGGAACTGCCGGACTTGCTGTAAGCCGGAATCATACCGATAGCAGATTTCATCCCACAACGAACGGCCACTTTGCATTTTATAATCCCACGACACATGATGGAACCATAAAAGATATTTTTCGGGGCATGTTTTCAGGTCGTTTAACTGAGACCGCAACGGTTCGTAATACTGCTCAACGGCATCACTACCGGTCTGCGTACGGTCGAAACCAACACCAAGCGTATCTGCTTTATGATAATACGGAGGAGTCCAGTCCGACCGTATACCTTTGGGTGCCCACCAGGGACCGGGGCCATAATGATGTTCGGCAGCAAAAATATGATGAAAGCCAAGCGGCATCATGTAATTAACGGCAGCCTCACGGCTTTGAAGCATCATCTGCTTAACCGGCTTCAGGAAATGCTCAGTCCAGTCTGCGGATGGCTCTGTTTTTCCAAACGTAAGCTTAAGCCATTCGTCGGCGATGGTTTCGCTCGCAAGACGGTTATTCCAGGCCAGACGGCCAAAAGCATACCAGTTGGCCTGAGCGAAATGATGCCCGCACCAGTTGGCATCCAGTCCAACATTGGCAACTCCGGCAATCGCCGTATATTTCTGAGCAAAGATGCTACCATCGGTACAACGGGCAACCGTACTCCCCTGCCCTTCCTGGTAAGTGTCGCTTTGCAGGCATTCCTCCCACATCGGGGACAGAAACACAAGGTGAATTGAATGACCCAGATATTCCTGGGTTATTTGAAATTCTGGCATAACCGAAGTCTTCTTCATCGCGCCAAACAACGGACTGAACGGTTCACGTGGCTGAAAATCAATCGGCCCGTTTTTAACCTGAATAATGACATTGTCGCGGAACTTTCCATCGAGCGGCATAAACTCGTTGTATGCCTGTTTGGCACGGTCCTTATCATTTGAAGCATAAACAAACGCCCGCCACATCACAATTCCACCAAAAGGTTTCAGCGCATCGGCAAGCATGTTGGCTCCATCAGCATGGGTACGGCCAAAATCCTGAGGACCCGGCTGTCCTTCACTGTTGGCTTTAACCAGAAAACCTCCAAAATCGGGAATTATACTGTAAATCTCCTTAGTCTTGTCCTTCCACCATTTAATCACATCGGGATTTAACGGGTCGGAAGTTTTTAACCCGCCAATTAAGGCAGGAGAAGAAAATTTTATGGACAGATAAGTTTTAATCCCGTACGGACGGAGCACTTCGGCAATAGCTTTAACCCGTTCCAGATATTGTTTGGACAACATTAAAGGAGAAGCATTTACATTGTTCAGAACCGTTCCGTTGATACCTACAGAAGCGTTGGCCCGGGCATATTCCTGCCACAGAAGCTTGTCTTTATCGGTAACCTCAAAAGCTGTTTCACCTTTACGCCAGAAAATCGAATTTCCGGCATAACCGCGTTCTATGGTTCCGTCAATATTATCCCAATGGTTCAGGACACGAACGGCATAGGAAGGATTACAAACCTCATCCTTAAACGCCTCTCCGGTCTGCTGACGACGCAGCAATTCATAAACGCCGTATAAAACACCCTGCTTGGTATTAGCCTCAATTCCTCTGGATGAAAGTTTAAAACCATCATTTTTAATGGCTTTATCTTTTGTAATGGACAAAACAATCGTTGCCCCGGCTTTTCCCTGCCAGCCTTCCTGTAGTTCCTGCCTGGCAACCGACAGCGTTGGGGAATTCGTTGTACAAACAACATTTACCGGTACTGAATTTTTATTGCGAAGCCAAAGCGAGTGACCATCTTCGGCATTCATATTCAGGACGGCACAAATTATAAACAATAAACTTATTCCAATCTTCATAAAAACATCACTTTATAAGATAAATATTTGTCAATTCAAATTAAACTCAATCTTATCAATATCGGGCATCATTTCGGAGGCATTCGACAGGCGGATAACGTTATAGCCTTTCTTCAGGGTAACCGGAACTGAGGTTGACTTAACTTTAGACCAGTCTCCTGAATTTAAACCTGTAATGATTTTATCTACACCGTTTACCGACAGGGTAAGATTGCGGTTTTCTCCGGAAACATAATACAAGGTCAGGGTATATGAACCTTTTGACTTAGCAAAGACATCCCTGAACTCTAAATAATTATCAGCACCTTTTCCCAGCCATGAAACTTTTGCTTTACCGGAACAAGCGGCATCGGCCACCGGTTTTCCCTGGTTGGCTACAATAACACTGTTTTCAGTCAGGTTTAAATTATTAATCCAGGCATATTCGGCTTCAAACACATCTTGAAGGCGAGTTTTAGCTGCAGTCACCTTAATCATCGACACGTCATGACCGGGAACAGTGACCGAGAAAACCGAATCGACGGTACCCAAATCCTTTTTAGCCCATAAGTCACGAACCTTAGCGTTGCCTGCGATGTTCAGATCTTTCCATCTGACAGACATCTCCGAAGGTATTTTTCCCTGATTAAACAGCACAACAGCGAACTCTTTGCCCTGGCGGTCTTTCAGGTTTTTGGCCCAAACCTGCAGACTATCTTTTTCCCATACCAAATGCCCCTGAATCCCGGCTGCATCCTGGTTTACGGCAATAACCTCAGCGTTGGTAACAATGGTTTTCGTTTCTTCGGACATCTTGGTCATATCGAAGCCCAACACCAACGGCGACGACAAAATGCACCACATGCTGAAATGGCTTTTATCCTCATTGGCAGTCATGCCACGGCCCACTTCGAGCATGTCCATATCGTTGTAATGTCCCGCACTGGCGTATGGAGCGAGGTATTTATTCAGGTTTATGATTCCGAGGATGCTTTTCCACTTGGGTTTGGAGCCGGGAACAAAATTAATGTCGTTGGACATACGCCACGAATCGGCAACTTTCGTTACCCAGGTTCCGGGAAACTGCCAGCGGCAAACGTTATAGTTTACATCGCAGCCGGTGTTGTCAATTGCTTTGCGGATTTCGGTATAGCGTGTTTTTTCGTCGAGTTTTTGTTTCAGTCCCCCGCAGTAATCGACTTTTAAGAAGTCGTACCCCCAGGTTTTGAAAAACAGGTTTACATCCTGCTGGTCGTGACCGTACAAACCGCCGCCAACGCCACCGGGCTGACCGCTGTAATAGGAACCACAGGTATTTTCGCCGGCTTCGGAATAAAATCCAGCTTTGAGTTTTTTGGAATGGATATAATCGGCAAGATGTTTCATCCCGTGCGGGAATTTCACGGAGTCGGTACGGAAAGAGCCGTCGGCATAGCGGCCTTTGAAGAAACCGTCGTCAATATTGAGGTATTGATACCCGGCGGCAGCAAGTCCGGAAGATACCATGGCATCGGCCTGCGATTGAATCAGGTTTTCGTCGATACGGGCACCAAACTGGTTCCAACTGGCCCACCCCATGAGGGGAAGTTTAGGTTTATCAGCAACACTGTTTTTTTTCTGCGTTTGCGCCGAAACATTAAACAACAAAATACAAAAAAACGAAGACAGGAATAAATGTCTGTTCATAAATAGTATTATTAGTTAGAAGAGCCCGAATTTATTTATAACCGATTTAAACAACAACCCAACAAAATAATATGGCGAAGTTGAATAAAAAGTTGATCCTAAATTTCATCCAGACCTTATTGTTAATTTATAAATGCGCTTGCCCTGCTTTTTGCTATTCCATTTTCATTAAAAGCTTCGATCTCAAAATAGTACTTTTCGAGGCTATTTAAACTACGAATGGTTAACGAATCAGCTCCAAGAACTTGATAATTATGATATAACTTATCTTTACGGATACCATATTTAATATTATAGCCCACAGCTCCGGGCACTTTGTTCCAACTCAACTTCACAACACACCGGTCGGTTTGAGACCGTTCAACACTTAAATTCTTAACATTTTCCGGAGCTTTTCCGCCCCCGTTTCCAAAAACACGAATACCGGCGAGGGCAAACGTACCATCGGGCACATGATAATTGGTAAGCCTTATATAACGGGCTTTAATTGGCCTGGGCAGTTCAATGTAATCGTGAGGAACATCCGTTTTATCCCGGGTCTTATCAGCCAATGTTTTCCAGGTCTTATTATCTGAAGAATATTCAAGAAGATATTGATAATATAAATCGGGGGTGCGGCCCAATACCTTGGTTTCGTTTTCGGCATAGTTAATTTGCAAAGCATTCACAGTACATTGTTTCTGCAAATCCATACTTATCCATTCGCCTTTATTGCCGGTGCGGGCACTCCAATAAGTCCGGATTTCCTCGTCGGTTGCATAATTTTTGGGATGATCCGTTAATTCCGAAGAAACGTGTACCGGTTTATTATAGGAAAGCAACATCCAATTGGGAAATAGCCCTTCCGGCCCTGTTATCTTTTTAGTTGGAATTTTAAATGGAAAATCTCCAAAACCAGTGTAAGTAAACAACTCTCCATCGTTATCAAAAAACATTGGAAACAATCCCAAACGACGTTCGAACATATGCTTTTGAGAAATGGTCATGGTTGAAATGTGCCAATAGTTGCCATACTTATCCATAAACGTACTGCTGTGCCCTGCCCCGGCAATAAACCCTTCGGGCTTTGACGAACAGGGGTTATTTGCAGCCAGCTTAAACGGCCCCAGGGGAGTATCGGAAACATATACGCCATCGCAATAACTTTTATATTCGGTGCCAGGAGCGGCATATTGCAAATAATATTTACCATTATGCTTTGTCATCCAGGAGCCTTCTATCCATGGCCGGGAATTTTTATTGTTATAATCGCCCGGACGTTCCCATCCATAGATATTTAGATTACTATTAAACAATTCAACCGGTTTGCTAATCGGATTAAGCGTTTTAGTGTCGAGTTCAACCCCATAGATAGGATTGACATCGGAACAACCGTAGTAAAAATACAACCGTCCGTCATCGTCCAAAAACAGATCGGGGTCGATCATCCCTATTGGAAACGCGGCATTGGCGATCTTCCAGTTACCCGATTTGAGGTCGGCTGTTTTATAAATCGAGACAGGCGCACCCTTTGATGCCATAAAATAGAGGGTATCTTTCATTTCCACAACGGCCGGAGCATAGTCTTCCAACGGAAGGTCTTTCGTTGTTATTAAATCCCAATGAATTAAATCTGCAGAATGAAAATACCCTCCTGATTTGGATGCAAACAGGTAATATTCGCCTTTGAATAAAACCATGGTAGGATCGGCAGCCTCGCGCCGCGACGGGGTATCGATACAAAACCGGTAACTCAGGTTAACCGGGTTGCACATTGAGGCCTGTTTTGGTTTGTTCGAAGCCCTATTTTGAGCTTGCGCAACAATCGGAACGACCAAACAACTAAACACGAAAAGAATCATTAACAATCTGTTCATAAAATGCAGGTTTTACGTATATAAAGAATTCACGGATCAAAACAACTATCCGGATAAGGTTTCAATAGAGTATTTCATCGTCAATATTAAAACCTTATTGCTGAACCTTATTGTTTAAGACATTCGTTTATCAGCTCTTTAAATTCGCCGTCCGACGAAGCAAAATAGATTTTATCCTTAACAATAGTTCCGGCCCTGTTAACCAACGCATAATGCGGAATACCACTTATCTGAAATTTAGATTTCAAATAATTCCATTCGTCGGATTTAACACGGTAATGCTCACCTTTGATATCGGGAACCATCATGTTCCAGGTATCAACAGGCGACGACTCATCGGTTATATATAAGAAAACTACATCTTTACCTTTGTACTCTTCTTTCATCGGTTTCATATTCTCTATTCCCGCACGACAAGGGCCACACCAGGTAGCCCAAAAATCGACGAATACAACTTTACCTTTGTATTTGGCTACAATTGCATCAAACAGTTTGTCGCCCGGTGTTTTTGGGGTTTCGTTTACCACATAACCGGTTTTATTCTTATTCTCAGCTAATTTTCGGGCATTCTCCAATTCCTTATTCTTACTAAACTGCAGCACATAATTGGCGATAAACTCCGATTTAACCGTTTGTTTTATTTTATTCGTATCCTCATCGCTAAAGGGTTTTTGGCGACCCTTCATACGGCCGCACATGGTTTGCGAAAACATGATGTCGTTTACCAAGCCAGTAGTTATGCCAAAGTACTTTTTGTAATTATCCTGATAAAAGCGATCATACATTGTTTGATATAGAGCAAGCATTACTTTCTGGTTTCTTGCGGCTAAACCTTTCCATAATACGGAATCCTTCTTTACCTGAAGCAAACTGCTATCCTTATCAGTAATGTTTATTAGTTTATCCAGAAACTGTTCCTCGGCAGCTGTCAACAATCCGGAAGCCGCTTTAATGGAGTCTTTAAACAACTTGTAGAAATAATTTGCAGGCAAATTTCGCCTAACACAATCGGCATATTGAATCCTATTAATAAGGATATTATACGACGATCCACATACCAGGGATACCGGGTTATTCAGTTCTTCCATTTTAATAAAACTATAATACCCGGGCTGAAACATTTCGCCTTTTAAGGGAATTTCCCGCTGATCGCGAGGCACTTTATTCTTTTGGCGATAGGCCGATTCCCGATTCATGTTATAGGATAATATTTGCTCATAAGTCCTATAAGAAATATCCATTTGTTTAATGGCCGATGCTTTTTTACATATCTGATGACTTGACGCGTAACGCTGAAATGCTTCTTTTTCCCGGTTCATAATAGTAAAGCAATAGGCTTTATATTGTTCGCCATCCATATCGAGTATTTTATTCCTCATTTCGTCGTAGTCGAAATAACTAATGCTGTCCATGGCGGCCAAGTCAGTATTAATCCGTGCAATATCCCCCATAAAGAGGGATTTGTGTTCGCGTTTATTATAATCTGCATTCGACTTAAATGCCTGATTAAACTCGGAAACATCAATAAATTGAAACATCTGCTTTCCGGGCTCCATGAAGTACGATCCAGCCCCACCCAATAACCTAACATAAACAGGCTGGGGATGGATCATCGGGAATTTTACTTTAAACGTTCCGTCAGGATTAATATTGATCAGGTTTGAATATTGTTCCTGATATAAAATATCGTCAACATAAGCCATTCCGGTTTTCCCCATTTTAGGATGATAACCTTTTATAAAACCCTGATAAACAAAAGTATCTTTATTAAAAACGGGAAGTTTAAAATCGTTGTCATCTTTTAAAACATAGTCTTTTTTATAGCTTGGCGTTTGGCTTAATAAGCTGAGTTTTTTAGGGTCAGTCCCAAACAGTATGTTGTTGTCCTTGGTTGGCTTAACAAACAATTGGCATGTTTTCCCATCGCGTTTAAGGTCAAGAATATATAAACCTTTTTTATTAACAACCGACACTTTATCCCAAACTTCATTACCGTAGATAACCAAATTGTTATGAATGCCCAGTACCCACTCATTACTGCCATCGGTGCGAAGCCAATTACCGTTTAGCTCTTCGTGGATAACTGCTATACTCTTCTGAGGTACAATCTCAATGTTAAATATCTTCCATTGTTCCTCTTCAAAATCAATTAGTTCTGTTTTGGGGTTAAGTGGAGGGAATATTAGTTTATAGGAATTTATCCCCGTTTGGGGAGTAAACACATTTTTATTGAGCTCAATGCCTTCGGCACGTTTAACTAAAAGCTTTCCGCCGCCTTTACTATCCGAAATTCCGGTAACTTTAGACGAAACATTTATCCACCAGTTCGGAAAATATTTAACCTCAAAACTAAACACTGTTGCTGTATCGTAAAGCTCTATGCGGGTTATTTTAACGTACGAGGCTGTGGTGGCACTAAATTTAGGATTATCAATAATTTTTTGAGAGAAAGTGTTTATTCCGATTAAACACAATAAGAAGAGAATCAAGTTTTTTTTCATGTTGTTGTTTCTAGGGTTAGTTATGTTTTTTGCCAATATTGCATCTGAATAAAGAACGAAACAATGATTAACGATTTATTACAGGTTTAATAATTTGATACTTCCCACTTAAATGCATCAGTCCAAATAAATAAAGAAGTCCATCGTAGTAAGGGTCGAAATAGCCGTCGCTATAGGGTTCGAGCTTTGCGTCCCAAAGAGCCCTTACAAAATCAAGTTTCTTAGCATCAGTATTCATCAATGATACCGACGCAGAAGTAGCAACCAACCCTAAAGAGTGCCGCAATTTCCGAAACCCGCCGGCATCGAGTATAAAGTCGGGACTTGACCCATCAACGTTAAACTGGTCATCGAAAGAATTAACCCCTTTTGAATACAGAAAATCCTGAAGTTTTTGAGCATATCCTTCCTGCCATGTTTTGTCCTTTCCAAACCAGACATAGTCCATGGCAATATTCATGGGCACACGCCACGAATCGTAACGGAAAGCGGCCGGCATCCAGGGCGTTGAATGCGGCTGGCCCGAAAATTCGGTATAGTCGTAATTTAAACTAGTAACGGGATGACAAGCCCGATGCAGAAATGCCCTGGCCGTATCGGCACAATCGCGGTAAAACTGTTCATGACCATCGCGAGCATATTCGGCCCAAATTTCAAAAAAGGCTGGTAAATGATACGATGGGTCTGTCCAGGTGTAGCCTTTTCCTTCGGGGACAAAAGAGATTTGTTTATGCTCTGTATTAATAAGGTTATGAACATTATTGCTTCCATCTTTTTTCCACATAGCATCCAGTATGTTGCGGGCCTCGGCATAGTAATCGATGCCTGTATTATTGCCCCACCGGTTCGAAGCAAATAACAGACTAGTAACATAATACAACTCTCCATCGGAAGCCGAGCCTTCAGAATTACGCTTCATCGTCTTAGGGTTGATGCTCCAGGCAAAATAACCTTTGCGAGGCCCATCCAGGTGTTGAAGATAAGCTTTCGACCAACGCCAGATCCTGTCGAAAACATTCTTTTTATTAAGTTGGACCGCAATCATCATCCCATAAGAAAGCCCTTCGGTACGTGCATCGTGATTTTTTAAATCCGATACATAGCCCATGGAATCGCCTACTTCAAAATAGATACGATTGGGTCCTTCAAAAAGATCATAGTATGCTTTGGCCACTTTCTGATCGATAGCAGATTGGCTGTACCCGGCTTCCTGAAAAATATTCCGGTAAACACCCGAATAATAAGCGGCTCTAAAAAATTCAGAATTGATTTCCGTTTTGGCTTGTCCTAAAACTGAACTACAAACCACCGAAAAGGCGCCAATCACCAAGGCCGAAGCGGCTTTTCTATTCAAAACACAACGTTGATATAATGCATTAATTTTCATACGACAATCTATTCAGGGTTAATTTTTCAACAAGACAATAATGAAACTAAAATTTTACTCTTTAATAAATTTGGATATGATAGTCTTTCCCGAACCCGTAATCTTTATTACATAAACCCCTCTTAAAAGATGTGAAATATCAACCTGGTTTTTACCCGGAACAAGTTGCGCAACCCGTTTCCCTTGTATATCAAAAATTTCGCCCGACTTTATTGGCAACGTAGAATTTATATAAAGCACATCCCGGGCAGGATTGGGATAAATTGAAAGTTCGCCAGCAGTTGCATTATTGACCCCAGTATTGACAGATGTCCATTTTGCATAAAGGGTTATGGAAGCTGTTACAACATCAGTTGCAAAATTCCACGCATTGGTACAGGCTGCATCTTTAAACCATCCGGCAAATACATACCCCGTTTTAATAGGAGCTGTTGGTGCTGTAATAGTGGAATTATAATTAACGATCAGATCGGCAATGGAGCTGCCTCCGTTTGTATTAAAACTGACACTGCCCGTATTTACGGTAACGCCATCAAGTTTCAACGTAAGACTTGACGCTGAAAGAGTTGTTCCTGGCGTAAGGTATGCACCAAACGGAGCAATAGCAGGCTCTGAACCACTGGTTACCTTATAAAAAGCGGTTGCTCCACTCACTGAGGCCAGATAATAACTTCCGGCAGGTGCATTTACCGAAACATAAACTGCATTCATATCATTCACCTTTAAATTATGAGGAGTTGAAACACTGCCAGTTCCATCAAACGAAAAGGTTCCGCTACCGGCAATCAGCACAGGGGTATTGGCTGAAATCTTTCCGGAAGTGATCTTAGTGCCACTAATTTCGGTTGAAGAATATTGCAACGTATAGGCTTTTATACCCGAAGGGATAGTCGCCTCAAAAGGCAGAGTTAACATACCATATCCGTTGACAGTGCGGGTGTACGAAGCTGCTGTTGCCGAAAAACTGACAGGTGCATAAAAATTACCGCCCGCCTCGGTAAGGCTGAGCTTGCTACAGGTTGTCCCGGCAATGACATTGGCATTACTGTTTGTCACGCTGTTATCTGTATAATAAATACAATTCTTATTGGAGGCCGATGAATACCAATTTTGAGACGACGTAATCCCGGTAGTGTTTGTGTAATCCAAAGATGTATATGAGGCATTATCAAGACAATCCAGTTCATTACTATCTCCGATACTGTAAATGCCCGCAAACTTGAACATCTTTTCGGTGCCTAACCGGAAGAACACATCCCCAAATTTGATCGTAAGCACTGAACTATAATTGGAGTTGCTGAGCCCAAGGATACCTGAGCATCCATCGATCAACACTTTACGGGATATATCAAGGACCCAGTCATAATTTCCATTCTTGTCAAAACTGATCGTTCCATAATTATACGATTTGGCTTCGCCGTTACTATTGACATAATACAATGTAGTATTGGCCGATGTGTAATTCATTGCTGACGATATATTGTCAATATGGAATACCAGCTGATTATACCTGTCATCTAATTTCAAGTAACCGTTGGCGCTTGTTGTGTTTGTACTAATCAGTAAGTGACTGTTATCAAACGTTGCCGTTTTTCCGCTTAATTGATAACTCGTACCAAAGGAAGTATTGGTGACGGTCTGATCTTCAATTTTGTTGTAATGATAAACCGCTCCAGTCATCTGAGAAGCCGGTCGTTCACTACTTTTTACAAATATCAGCGTGGTAACACAGGATGGGTCAATCGTTAACTTCGGGCGACAAGTTTCATCCGTTAAACTAATCACTGAAGATGACATATTTACAGACTCAGAAGTTTTTACACTATTTCCAGATTTGGTATAAAATGGCAAATCTACAGTCAGATTATACGAGCTATCAGCCGGGTTGATAACCATCACAATAACGCTGTCGCCGGTTACCGACAAATACGAAGAACCACTTAGCTTACCGGTTGCATCCATAAAAGTTTGGTCAACACGCGTGGAGCCTGTTGAGTATTTGGCATAATGGGAAAGTATATATCCCCGTTTAGTAATTGCACCGGTTGTAGTTCCATTGGAACCATCTCCCATCAATCCATAATAACGTTTTGATGCATAATGTATCCAGGCGTTGACGTTACCCAACAAAGCCGTATTTAATTTGGTTGCAAAGCTGAACGCATCCTTCTTCCAGTTAAAATCGCGGGTAGTATTTTCGTCAGCGTTCCAGTTAATGAGATATTCTGTCATCCAGGCTTCTTTACCTTTAGCCTGAACTTGTTTAAATCCGCTTTGAAGGTTACCATACTGGTGGCCTCCATAGATCTCAAAATTAGCACACACATTGTCATCCAAAAAGGCATTTGCATAATTATCGGTTAACCCAACGCTTTCCGGAGCTATAACCTTACAGTTGATGAGCTGTCCATAGTTTTTCACGAAATCGGCAATTTGCTGAGGGGTCCAGATACATCCTGCATAGGAACTCCTCATATCAGGCTCGTTCTGAATAGAGATGGCATCCAATTCAACGCCATTGTTATGTAAATAAGTGACGTAGTCGTTCAGGTAATTGGCATAATCTGCATAGTGAGAAGCTAAAAGATAATTATCCTGAGTAACGCCATTGGCATCTGTATATATGGCATTAACCGTATTGTAAGCTTTCCATTCGGCAGGCATGGACCATGGCGAAGCAAAAACGGTAATCCCCAACGATTTTGCCAACTGAGCGGTTGCCAACGATTGGCTCCACGATGAAGTTCCAACCGGAATATACAAACGCATGATATTATAACCTGCTTCACTGTTCTTTCCCCAAAGCTTTTTGATTTCGTCGGTGGACATATGGTTATACGCGAATGTAGGACTACAGACAAATCCTCCAAATCCGGTTATTTTCTGATATTTTATACTGCTGTTGACCCTTATGGAAGCTATTGGGGTAACAGCATGTAAAGACTCTAGTAATACTAAACAGGTAAATAGAGTAATAATTAATCTAAAAATACTTTTTTTCATAGATTTAATCACATTTATTAATAGACACACCTACATCATATCAAATTCACTTTCATCACATTAGCACAATTAACAGCCACAATACTGCTAACAACAATGAAGATTGTCATTTCTTTATCGTTGGAGAAAGGTATAGAATTACAGCATGTTGATTTATCATGATTTATTTATCTGTCAGTTTTTTGCTTTTGACAGTTTACTCTCTGGAGCTCCCAAATAACTAGGTTTCAGGCCGCCCGTATCAATAAGTATTTTCTGCAAGACAATACCAGGTTCCAATACACGGAAACGCAAACGATGTATACCTGCAGTAGTTATAAGGTGCTTGGTTTTAGTTTGATTTATCCGTTTTGCCTGCCAGCTATCAATTTCTCGAGGCGAGTACGTTTGGTTTATGTTGACAATTTGTTCATTACCTCCATCGAAAGAAATTGCATAACGTAAACCTTTGTTTGCATTAAAATTCAACGTAGGCGACAACAACACATTCACATCAAACGTCCCGGTTGTTTTTAAATTGATGGCATATTCCACGTAAACCGAATCCTTTGACGAAGGATATTGATTTTGAGGAAATGTACTGACTGCAGAAACAGTTTTTCCTAATTCAGGAATGACGTTCCAATGAATTTTATCAGTTCCTTTTGTTTTCTGAAAATGTTCGGCTTCTATAGACACAAAACCGTCCGATTCGTCGAAAGCCAGATCTGACATTAAAATTTCAGGTACTTCCACCCTTGTTACTTTGGGCATTATCCTTCTTCGGGGTTCGGCCCAAGAACGGTACCCAATGTGAATCTGATCCATCATATGCGACCATTTACCATCGGCTATATCCTTATTATAGTGAATGGTCAAAATAGAGTCCCTATTATAACATTGCAGAGCAACATCTGCCCAATAGTTTGCTTCGAGGTCGTTTTGTGCTGCCATTTTTCTGTTTTTAGCAACGGCATAGTACATCTCGTAAAGATTAGAGCAAGCATTTACCGGAAACAATACCAACTGGTCGAAGGCATCTTTATAACTGTTTGGTATAAGATTATATAACCGCATGGCATCGAGTGTCAAATCGCGATAATCGTTCCGCACACGTTCAAATTCGCTGTAATTATCAAGACTAAATGTATTGGCATCAAGCAATTCTGGCGTTACCCGGTGATTATATTTTGTATAAAGTTTAAGGATACGGGCGGCATCTTTAGCGTACTTTTCGCCAAACTGCTGGGCACACCAGTCAACCGGATATTGCTGTATATTTTGAGCATTAAACCGGGTAGGGTCCCAGGCCATATCGAGGAAAAAACTAATTGGATATTCCATTGGTTTTAAGTCCCCTACATTCAAAATCCAAAGCCTGTCGGCACGATGAGTATATGCTAGGTTCATTTGTTCCCAGATACGCTCAATCTGACTAACGTTTAACCACTTATAACACCTCGGCCCACCCACATAATCGACATGATAATAAATCCCATATCCACCAGGATGGACGGGAGCATTGATATCGGGCAATTTGCGAACATTCCCCCAGTTATCGTCGCAAAGCAACAGCGTAACATCGTCGGGGACACGCATTCCCTGATCGTAGTAATCCTGCACTTCCTTATACAAGGCCCAAACCTGAGGCGTTTTTTCCGGTTTCTGCCCGGTAACTTTATTAATAATCCCGCGTTGCTCTTTAACAATTCGTTCTAACAACGAGATATTACTTTCCCGGCTCATTGGTTCGTCACCATCGCCACGCATCCCAATAGTAACAAGCGTTTCCCAGTTTTTATTCCGTTCCACACCGCCTTGCCAGAAGTTTTTAAGCACGGTATCATTCTTGGTATAATCCCAAGCCCCCTTTCCATAACGGTGCCATTCGGCCTGCGACCGCCCCATCGGTTCGTGATGGGACAGCCCTATAACGACGCCCATTTCATCGGCTAAAGGGCCATTTTCTTTATCATCGTCGAAAAAAGCATTTCCCCACATGGCTGGCCACATAAAATTACCCCGAAGCCTGAGGACCAACTCAAAAACATGGGCATAAAACTGATGATTAAAACCTCCGAACTTTTCTTTAGCCCAGCCGGAAAGTGCAGGTGCTTCGTCATTCAGAAATATCCCTCTGTATTTTACTTTAGGGCTTTCAACCACATAACGACCATCCTTGACAAATAAGGATTTGTGCTTTACAACCGGAACATCGGCCCAGTAATACCAAGGCGAAACACCTATTTGTTTAGACACATCGTAAATTCCATAAATTGTGCCCCGCTTGTCGCTCCCGGCAATCACAAGAGCCTTAGCGACCCCTGGGAAAGGCGATTGAATTGTTTGAATAACAAAAGATTCCCATTTCCCGGCAACACCTTTTACATCAAGTTTCTTATTTTTCACCAATTGATCAACCAACGGGCTTTTACCGATAGTCCCTACAATTACAATCCCCTTCTGATTTGAGGTATTGCTATATTTAATTTCAGGCTCACTACCGGTAACCCGGCCGATATCAGCTTTCAAGTCCTTTAAAGCCCGTATCACTCCCGGATAATCTTCGGAACTGACTATTAAAGATGGTGTTTCAGTTGAGTCAGACAACACAAACTGGTTATCGGATTCTGTATTTGTAATATAACTATGTTCTTGTTCAGCATATATACTAATGCTCGAAAATAAAAGTACAATACTGCAAGACCAAAATGCCCAAAAATTTCTCATATATAAATTAGTTTTTAATACTCAACAGTTTGCTCCGTCCATGTGGCCTGATTGATGTAGAACCGCCCATCTTTGTAATACACCGGCTCAATGCCCATCTGGGGTGTCAGTTCCCAGGACTGAAACGTTTGACTATACGGATAAGGGCGTTTCTCGAACATCATGTAATGGCACGAACTCCATAAGTTCCCATCGGGACCGATAAACAAAGAGTTAGGCCCTGTTTAGCAATAAGGGTCCTGCTTATCATGAAATTTCAGGTGGTCATATCCCCCTTCGACAGCCAGTTCGGGACGGTAGCCTTTTTTTCGGGTGCGAAAAAAAGGCTCGCGCGAAGCCAGTTCCCATGGGCCTAGCGGCGATTTAAATTTCAGCAAACCAACTTTGTAGCCTCGTGTCCAGATGGAGAAAAACATGAAGTAAACGCCATCCCGTTTAACCACAAATGGCCCTTCAATCCCTCCAACCATCCAATCCGGCCATCCGGGTTGATCCCCTTTTTAATCCTGATGATTTTTATTGATTACTTATTTCGAAACATCGATTAAAGCCGATTTTTCGATTTTTTATAAAAATTTATAGGATTTTTTTCTTGTCCGTTTTCCATAAAGGATTTTCAGACAGTCCACAAGGGTTTCCAGTGAATAATTTACCGGCTTCGACATCGCCTTTCAATTGCCATTTAAACCAGGCAGTAGCCACTTTGGCAAATTCGCCACCATGAGGTTGTCCATAAGTTCCACCATGGCCCACATCCATATTAGCAACAAAGACAGGAACATGGTTAATTTTACGGAAGTCGTCCATACCATTTCCATAAGCAATGTCCTTTTCGCCACCAAGAATGTACAAAGCAGGTGTATGTAATTTCAACAGGTCATCTTTTTTCAGATTGGGCATTCCGGGCATACCTGTACCTGAATTAACAAAAATACCACTATTACAAACAACGGTAGTGGTTACACGTGGATCCGGAGCCGTTTCGAGCGTTTGTAAACCTCCGCAGGACATACCGCTCACGGCAATCTTCGAAACATCAAGTTTGTTATAAAACGGGCTTTTTTTATTACTGTTCTGAGCGATGGCCCAGTTGATAGCATCGGTCATTTGCGAAGAAGTCGATTTTCCTCCTCCCCTTACCCCTTCCTGAGGCATTAGACCAATAGCAATTACCAGAAATCCGTGCGATGCCACTTCGGACAAAAAGTTTACATGTTCCCACGGGGAATTGGCGCAAGCTCCGTTCCCCCATGCGATAATGGGGAGTTTTTGCACTTTCCCAAATACACTGAGATCTTTCGGACAGAATATTGTGTGTGTAGGCAAGCTGTTATCGGTATACATTATTGCCTTATAAGATCCCGTCCCTCCATCTTCAACTGTCCTAACAGCCGGCTGGGCTGCTGGATTTTGTGCATGCATTGCACTGCCGAAACCACATGCTACAAAAAGCAGCACAAAGAAACATTTCATTTTCATAAGCATTTAATTTTAGGCACTATGAATAGTGCTATGATTAGCAAAAACACATTTTATTTTATTTTATTTTATTTATTTCCTTTTCAATTCGTTATTCTACAGAAAATAAAACTTTATACGTTTTAACAATGCCTTTATAATCGCATGTTACTACGGCTATCCCTGATGTTGATTCAGCCTGTGAAACTGCCACTTTCAACTCCTTATTGTTTACAGATGCCGTAACCGCAGGAATTTGGGTTGTGCCAGCCGGAAGCGTGACTTTTGACTCATAAAAGCCGTAACCGACAATACCATTTGCAGTGGTCGATCTGACTGGAGTAGCCGGCACCTCAATTGACTTACCGTTTACTGCAATACTTACTATAGGGACAACCGGACGCTCGATTTTCTTTTTGGCAGAGCTGAAACCAAGCCCTACAAAATCGAAAAGTGGGTCTTGATCAGCACTTTCGGCCACAAGAAAAATCGCGTGTTTCTTATCCAAATTGTCCACAAATTTTGACACATTGATCGTGAATTTTGTAGTTTCCTGTTTGGAATTGGCAGGGACAATAATCTCACCTATTTTCTTTCCTTTCCAAGTTGCATTGTCCCATGGTCCGTCCAGCCAAACGTTAACCTTGAAGGTTTTTGTCGTTTTGGGAGTAAGAAAAAGGTTAAACGCTGTTTTATTGCCCTTTTTGGTCCCTTCGAAGGCTTTTAGTCCATTTTTATCCTGATTAAGACCTCCGAAACCGAAATACTTGAAACCGACAATGGTTCCATTCTTCATATTGGTGACGGGCATATGGTTGTCCCAAATATCCCACGAATCTTGTTGGAGGCTTACATCGGAAAGATAACAGGCATATCCGGCTGAGTAATATTGATAAGGATCGAGCCCATAGATATGAAAACCTTCGGAAGTAACCTCGGCACCTTTGTATTCATTTCCCTGTTTGTCTTTCACTGTCAAAATATGATCTTTTGAATAAGGGTCATACCCTGTGATCACGGCACTTCCACCTTCTGCTACCGGTTTTTCGTCCCACTGGATAGTGATAGGGGCTACTACTGCCTGACGTGCAAAGCCGAAACCACGGGGCGGCCTGTGGTAAAAAACATACCATTGCCCATTAATTTGTTCAATACTACCATGGGTATTATGTCCGGCATTTGTGGTTTGTATTTTAAAACCATCCTGATTTAAGACAGGCCCACGCGAATCGACCAGAACACCACCACTTTTCCATGGCCCCAGCGGGGAATCTGCAACAGCGTAACGCAAAGTTGAATTGGTACTACCTACTCCGTATTCCGGTCCAGAGTACCCGCTAAAAACTGTAATATATTTATTACCGACCTTTCGAATTGAAGAAGCTTCGAAAAAATTGAATGTACCAAGATCCTGACCAGGATAAACGTTGGGATATACCGTACCTTGAGGATCCCTGATAACGCCATACCTTGCACTGGCAGGAAGAAGGTAGTTGATGATTGGGGTGCCGGGGCGAACCGAATACATGGTATTCTGATCCAATTGTGCCGCCATGGATCGTTGAAATCCCCAAAAACCATAAGCCCTAAAACCAATTTTGTAATCTGGGTCGTTGGAGTCTGTTACGTTTTCAATATAAACAGCCGGATCGAAACCAAAAATACTACCGGGCACGGTGCGGGTCCCATCCTCGGTAAGATTGATGGGAGTGAAAGGGCCATCGGGACGAGTCCCTTTGCAGACCATTGCTTCACGGTTCCTTCCTCGGCTGTGAGGAAACAAATAATACTCCTTTTTACCATCCTTTCTTTTTACTTCAACGAGGTCAGGCGCATACATTACATCCCATTGTCCGTCTACCTTGTAAGTAAAAACCGGGCCTTCATCCCTCCAACTAGATAAATCTTCAATTGGAGCAGACCAAATCCTTATGTCGGCACCACAATAACTACTAAACCGGACATCGTGAGAACCAATGATATAGGCCCGATATTTCCCTGGATTGTCGGGATCTTCAAAAACGCGGGGTTCGCCATCGGGCAAATGCTCCCACAACGGAAGATAAGGATTACCTGTACCTTGATAAGTATATTTGGCAGTCGACGCAGTATTTCCCTTCTGATTATCAACACCTTTAACTTCCGAAAAAGAAAGCAGGGATACCGATGTGATTAATAATAATATCAAACGTCCCCCTCTTGACGCAAATTCAACTTTTCTCATAAAACAATCTTTTTATATAATTTCACTTCTCATATACAACAACTTAAAATCTCTACAATCCCTTACCGGCCTTCATCCTGTGTTAAACTGGACGACATGCCCGTCGTCGGTTTTCAGGCAGTATGCCTAACGCGATACGGCTAATAGAACCAATATTTCTCAATGCTAATTTCTATTTTATTTTATTGGACTAATTTTAAAAAGACCGGCACCATGCTGCGGCAATTCGCGGCTAAAGCTTCCATTGAAAGTTCCAAGGTCTTTATGGCTCCATAAATCGGTAACCTTGGCTTTACCTTTGATACCAATGGCTTCAAAATCGACCTTTACATTTGCAGTCTCGGGAAGATCAATAGCTCCTTTATCAACCAGTACTCCAAACACAACCGAGCCCGTTTCTTGAGTGACTACTCCGGTGGCAGAAAAAGTATCATAACCTTCGGGCAAGTCGTAAATAATTGTTGATTCGGCATGAGTGCCAATTCCACTGACGATTTGACCGTTCACCATCAACGGTCGGCCATCGCAAGCCTTATTTACCTGTGCAGCTCCCCAACCTGCTGTAGCGCTTATCCATTTCAAATCGGTTAGTTTAAGTTCTCCTTTGACTCCTTTCAAAACCGGATCAACCCAGGCCACATGGTCCCAATCGAAACCATTGCCACCATCTTTTACAAAAAGGACAAGTCTTTTACCTTCCTTTACCGATACTTCTACCTTTTGCGAGCTTCCCTTACCGGCAATTACAGGACTGGCGTAGTCAGCATTACCAAAATCGATGTTATCGCCTTTGCTTTGAGCATTGAAAAGAGCCACATATTTATCTTTACTATTAGGCACATCGGCCGTCCATACAATCAGATTCTTGTCGCGCGATACCTGGCGGTTATTGGCACTCTGCTGGTTTACCTTCAGCATATCTGGATTGGTGAGCATTTCCTTGGTAAAATCGTCGAGTTTGGTCATGTCGCCGCCGAAAATAAGGGGCGAACGGCCAATAGCCCACAAACTCATTAAGGAGTATTGTTCGTCTTTGGTAAACCTTGTTGCACGGGTAAATTCGACAGTTCCGATAGGCAACATGTCGGCATCGGGAAAATGTCCGGGGGCACGGTAAGGAGTCCAGGCATCAAGACGTTCGAACATAGCCAGCAAAGCGCCCCAGCGGTCCCAGAAATCGTCGGTGATGCGCCACATGTTGGCATGAGTCATTACGTGTTCGCCCATTTTGACGGGAGTGGCACCGGGTGACAAACTCAATACGATGGGGCGGCCAGTTTTGTCGATGGCATTGCGGAGAGCTTCCACTTCTGCTTTTTGCACGTTGTCGTAAGGGCGGGAAATATCGTCGCACTTAATAAAATCGACACCCCAGTCGGCATACATCTGTACAATCGAGTTGTAGTAAGCCTGTCCTTCGGGCTTGGAGGCATCAACACCATACATATCGGGGTTCCAGGCACAGGTAGAGCTTTTGATGGCAATATCCTGAGCTTTGGCGTTTGTACCTAGTACCGGAAGATTTTTATCGACCGCCAAACGAGGAATACCGCGCATAATGTGGATTCCGAACTTCAAACCTTTCGAATGCACGTAATCGGCAAGGGGTTTAAACCCTTTCCCATCGGCAGCCGACGGAAACTTCTTAAGCCCGGGGGTCAAACGTCCGTACTCGTCCATGGTAAGCAGAGCGCCGGGTTTGTAAGAATGTCCCTTTGCTTCAGGTTCGTACCATTGAATGTCAACCGTAAGGTAATTATATCCACTTGGCAAAAGGTATTTGGCCATCGCATCTGCCTGTTCCTTAACCTGCTGTTCGGTAACAGTTGTACCAAAGCAGTCCCAACTGTTCCAGCCAAGTACGGGTTTGGGAGCAAACTGCCAATATTTTGGCATGTTCTGTGCCTGTAAAGCGCTAAACGATACGGCTATTAGCAGCATTAATAATTTAAGACTCCTGTTCATTGCCATTTTATGTATAGTTGTTTTCAAATAATCAATATGGTTTTACAGTAGAGCGTTATTTCAACAGTGAAATACCTGGCCCCACGTAGGTTTTCTTTAATCCGCCACAGTCAATGACAATGCGTTGAATTATCATTCCCGGGTCGCCACAGGTTAATGTGAGAGTGTGCGTTGGCTGCGATTTGTTTACCGCAAATTTGGCCGTAGAAACAACGCCGTTTTGCAATACCCTGTCCTTCCAGGGCTCTGAATATTCTTTATGGTCACTTTGGGATACAAATGCAGGTTGTCCGTCGACCGATATGCCATAACGGGTGCTTTTCCCTTTATGAAGCGCCCAGAATGGTAAGCTGTAAACATATATTGTTACGGAGTCGGCTGTTACGCCGAAAAACTCGTATTCGTAACGGGTACCGTTCAGTTTTTTGGGGTCGGCGGCTGGTTCGGTAGCTTCGCCTAATTGTATGGCGTACCAGTCGTACCCAACACCCTCAATAGTCCGTAATGTATGGCCATTGGTCGAAACTTTATTTTTAATTTGTTTCAGGTCAATGATTGTACAACCTTCCAGAATGCTTTTTTGAGGATTGAGATCAACAGGCGTACTTTCGACACCTTCTGTAACGTTCACCCTAGGCATATCCTGATATTTTGCAACGAAACCAGGAGGTATAGACATCATGCCGTTCCACTTGCCATTGAGCATAGTATTGTAAGTAAGGGTAAGGCTGTTGATGCTATCGAAAGCGGCTTTGGATTGTTTGGCGGCCCAATTGGCGGTGGCCGGTTTATTTTCGGCAAGTTGCTCGTTGCTAAGTTGAGCCAACAGAAACTTACGGTTCATCTGGTATGAGCCCTTTACCGGATAAGCCAACAACTCATAAAATGCCGCACGGCTACTTTCGGGCAATTCCTTCGAAATTTTATCTGACAAATCTGAAATCCGTTTATAATCGGTCAAGCGTTGCTGGGCATCGTTGTAATTTTGGAACGAAAAAGCAGTATTCGCCAATTCTTTGTATTTGGGCGAGTCCCATTCGCGTTCCCAGCCCATATATTCGGGCTTACGGCTCCATGCAAGCCGGTAATAATTGTCTAAAATATCCTGAAAGTTTTTTTCGTATTGAGCGCCAAAGGTGTGGGTTAAAAACCGGCTTTGGTGCTGATTGATGCTTGCATAGTCGAACTTGTTAACATCCCATGCAAGGTCGAAAAAGGTTTGCATACCAAGTTCGGCAGGCTTAATGTCTCCCACGTTAACTAACCAGTAGTGGTTTGCCCCGGTTTGATATGCCTTCAAGAGCTCCTCGTACATCAGTACCGGAGGCGTAGTATTCAGCCACAAGTAATCATGCGGTGCCCCTAAATACGAAAAATGATAATAAACCCCTGCCCCACCGCTGCGTTTTTGTTCTTCAGGCCCACTGAGGCGTTTCATGTAACCGTAGTTGTCGTCCACCCAAATAAGGGCAATATCGTCGGGAACTTTTAAACCAAGTTCATACACATCCATGGTTTCTTTGTAGGGTACAAAAATTTGGGGTATATCAGTAACCGGCTTTTTCAGGTATTTGGTAAGAACATCCCGCTGATCTGTCATTACCTGCGTAAGCACGCTTACTTTTTCCTCGTTGGTAAGGTTTCCCCTCAAGCCCTCATCGTGTACGCCACGCATGGCCATCGTATAAATGTTTTCGTAAGGCGATGCTTCGCGCACACGGTCATCCATTTTTTTCAGGATAACATCTTTGTTTTTGGCATAGTTCCACTCACCATCGCGCTTGCTATCCCATTCCGATTTGGCGGCATTGTTAAACAATAACGGCTCGCAATGTGATGTGGTAACAATAATTCCATACTCGTCGGCCACCACTTTGCTTTCGGGGTGCGAATAAAAAGCGCCGGTACAGCTGTGCATGGCAGGTGCAAACATGTTCCCCTTGAGGCGGAGCAACAGCTCGCAAACCTGTGCGTAAGTCTTTGGCCCGATATCTCCCAAGTCTTTTTCGTAATTTTTGGTTGACCACGGTTTCAATCCCCAATCCTCATCGTTGATAAAAATACCACGGTATTTAACCGAAGGGCTTTTTGATGTATAATTGATTGGTTTGATGCTTACGGTCGGACTTTTTTGCACCGGGACATCGGCCCACCAGTACCAGGGCGATACGCCAATGGCTTCGGAAACGGCAAATGTACCATACGAAGCACCGCGACGGTCGCTACCGGCAATAACCAATGCTTGCTTTACACCGGGAAAAGGGTTGTCGATGGTTTTAAGAATGTAGCGCTCCCATTGGTTGCGAACCGAGTCGATGTTCAGCTTTTTCGATTTAATCAGCTCTTTAATCAGCAGGTTTTTTTCGATCGTACCAATAATTACGGTGTATTCTTTAAGCTTCGATTTGGACGATACCAACCTGGGCATCTTTCCGGTAACCCGTTCTACGTCTTCGGCAAAAAGACGGGCTGTTTTTTTCACAGCAACAAAATCGGCAGTATCGAAACAAACCGATGCTAGGGCTTTTTCAGAAGCAATCGGAAAATCGGAGCTATTTTTTTGTGACTGTTTGTTAACCTCGATTTGAGAGAACAGAATACGAGGTATAAGCAATAAAAAGGATAATATATATTTCACACTCTTAATTTTTCAAATGGAATAATCGTTGAGATCAATGCTAGTTTTCGAATGCTATTTCACATATAGTTTATACACTACAGCAATTTCATTCAGAGCAATACCGGGTTACCAATTTCCAAACGGTCGTCATTTTGGTTCCATTTTCGGCATAAAGCCCTCCGCCGCCGGCATAGTTGATATCTTCGCCTCCTATCAAATCCTTACTGATGGTTATTCCCTTTATCCGGACATCCACTAAAAAAATGTACATGGACAAACCTGTTTAACTGCAGCAAAAACATCGATCCGACAAACTCTACTAGTTCCATCGTTCACTTTTACTTTATGGCAACTGAGCTTGAGGTCTGCCGGGCTATTTAACACCCGGAACCTTATATCCTAACAACGAAAGCATTTTCTCGGCATAACGTTTCCCGATTATTCTGTATCCTTCAGCCAAGAAGTGTAAATGATCTTTTGCTGCCGGGCAATCTTTCGAAGAAATAACATAAGAATTAGGGATCGTTTTAGGAAGCTTTGCGATGATAGAATTCATGCTGGCACATGCCCCTCCCTGTTCTGCACTCACAAGTTCGCCCGCGAGTAAAGGAACCGATTTAGGTTTGAGTTTCAAGTCTTTTATCAGGTTATCGTAAACAACTTTAACTTTTTTAGTCCACAGAGTGTCATTAGTATTTGACTCCCCCTGATGTAATAAAATACCCTTTATAACACCCGCTTTCTGGGCTAATTTTGCCATCTCAACAAGCCGGGCATAAGGGTTTCCGTCGTATTCCTTAATCATATTGAGCATCCACGACGGAGCAGTTGACACATAAGACTGATAATTATCCTTATCGAACAATTCAATTTTACAGCCACCTATTGAAACATTAATAACGCCAACTCTGACTTTTTTCGGAAGGTTCGCGATCATTGTCCGTCCAAAGTAATCAGCTGGCGTTAATCCTGTTTTGCAACGGCACAACGGAGGTACAGCGGTATACCAAGTTCCTTTAGTCCTCTTCAGATCAGGACAATTAACAGTTTCCAGAACCTGAAAACGTTTGTCTACGGTTGTGTCCTGTGCTTCAAATCTTGCATTGCCCTCCATATTGGACTGCCCCAAGCACAGAAAAATATAAAAATTCGAATCCTGCGAAAATGCGTTTATGCTTAATAAAAATAAGCCTGCAAGTAGGGAAATCCCTGTTTTAATTTTCATGTTGTTTAAAGTTATTGGTTAAAATTCGAAAGAATGCACTTTACCAAAAGAGAGCATTTGATAAAGTGCAATAAAAACAATATAAACGTGTTGGAGATTTTTTAAGGCGTCAACGACTTAAGTTTACAGTACTGTAACTTTAGTCATTTTCAAATCTTTATTATCGGAGCTATTTCCATACAAAATTTCATATTCTCCGGCAGTTACAGTCATCGTACCACGTGACCGGTCGAAGAATTCGAATGATGTATAAGGTAAGTTGATAGCTGCCTGTCCAGTTTTCCCAGCAGCAACCTCAACCCTTTGAAATCCCTTTAAGGTTTTAAGCGGGCCTTCAGCATCGTTTACTTTACGTACGTAAACCTGAACGATTTCTGTTCCATCTCGTTTGCCGGTATTGGATACTGGTATGGAAATCTCAATAGTTTCATCAGCTTTAATTGATGTTTTACTGAACTTGGCATTACCAATCGAAAAGTTGGTATAACTCAAACCATAACCAAACGGGAAAAGAGGATCGGACATAAAACGGTAGGTACGGCCTTTCATGGAATAATCTTCAAAACCAGCCAATTGTTGAATGTTTTTGTAGAAAGTTATAGGCAATTTACCCGATGGGTTATAATCACCAAAGAGCACATCGGCAACAGCCTGACCTCCGGATTCGCCGCCATACCAAGCCTGAAGGATAGCATCACAACTTTGGGTTTCGGGTACTAAGCCCATAGCCGAACCTGAACAATTCACAAACACAACCTTCTTACCGGCTTGTTTCAAAGCTTTTAAACATTCGCGTTGCACTTCAGGAAGTTCTATATCGGTACGGTCTCCCCCTTTGAATCCGGGGAAATTAACAGGCATTTCCTCTCCTTCCAGTTTTGAAGATATACCTCCTGCAAAGATTACCACATCTACGCCCTTAAGCTTTTGGATAAGAGCGTCGTATTTAACCTGAACCTCTTTGCCAAAATTCAGACCAAGGCTGGCGGTCCAGTTTTCTATCTGCCTGAAACGGGCTTCGATTTTATATTCTTTGCCTTTTTCAACCTTATATACTACACGTTTAGGAAGTGGTCTCCACATACGAATTGTGGAAAGTGTATCTCCATTTACCAGAAGCTCGAATGCTCCACAGGCTTCCAGTTTAAACACAATCTCGCCCGATTCTGAAGGTCTGTAAACTGTTTCGTATTTTCCGGAGAAATTCTCCAGATGAACACCCGGGCCAAATTCATGCTGCCCATCAGTGGTTAAATTTATTGGATCAGTTATTTGTTTGGTAGCTACAACATCTCCGCTAAACTCCCGGTTATTCCAATAGGTAGCTTTTATACCTTTTTTACCATCGATGGAACATTCTCCAAATGCGGATTCTGTAACCTTATTCTCAATCAGGTCACACCCCTTGTCATATACAATCTTGTCGGCTGATAATTTAGCCTTTATCCCATCCAAAATAGTAACGGTCTTAACAGGTGTTCCGTTATAATTTCCCCACATAAGAGGCTTATCATCGGCATTAGGCCCAATTACTGCAATCTTTTTTACTGATTTAGACAACGGCAGAATACTGTTCTTATTCTGTAATAGAGTCATCGATTTTCGAGCTATTTCCAACGCAAGTTTCTTATGTTCATCAGAATTGACGATTGAAGCAGGAATTTTCGACCAGGGCACCAATGCATCATCGTCCATTTCGCCCAAATCAAAACGTCCAACCAACAGGCGCATCAAGTGCAAGTTTATTTCATCTTCTTTAATCAGACCTTTTGAAACTGCGTCGGGTAATTTCTTATAAGCATAACCAAACCCGCATTCCACATCGGTACCGGCCAATACGCCTTTAGACGCTGCGTGGGTAGCATCGGACGATACTTTATGATTATTATAAAAATCGGCGATAGCACCACAATCGGACACTACAAGGTATTTGAAGCCCCAATCGTTGCGAAGAATATTTTGCAGTAACCGGGAGTTTCCGCAGCAAGGTTCATCGTCCAGTCGCTGATAAGCGCACATCACCTCGCGCACATCGGCCTCCTTAACCAACGATTTAAACGCGGGAAGATAGGTTTCCATTAAATCGCGCGGATCGACATTGTTAAGATTGAGCGTATGGCGATTCCATTCGGGTCCGGAATGAACGGCAAAGTGTTTTGCACAGGCCAAGAGTTTTTTATATTTAGCATCGGAAGGGCCTTGCAGTCCTTTTACTACCGAAACACCCATGCGCGAGGTCAAATAAGGATCTTCCCCGTATGTTTCCTGCCCGCGTCCCCAGCGAGGATCACGGAAAATATTGACATTGGGAGTCCAAACCGAAAGGCTAAGGAACCGCTTGTTTTCCTGTCCCTTTTGCCTTGCTTCGTTGTATTTGGCGCGCGTTTCGTCCGAGACAGCGGAGAAAACCCGATAAATCAGTTCATCGTCGAACGAAGCAGCCATACCAATTGGTTCGGGGAAGACAGTAACATTGTCGTTATTGGCGAGGCCATGCAGGGCTTCGCTCCACCAGTTGAACTTTTTAATACCCAAACGCGGGATAGCATCGGATATATCGCACATCAAAGTTGCTTTCTCGCTTAAAGTTAAACGGGATATTAAATCTTTGGCTCTTTGTTCAGAGTTTAAATTAGGATTTTTAAAAGGCATTTGCTGTGCCCATAGATGTGCCGAAATTACTAGGCTTAAGGCAATTAGTAATCTACTTTTCATGATATAATAATTTAAGATGATTTAATGTTGTAAAATAGTTTTATTGAGCTATACTTATGATTATTAGGATTTAAAACAAATTATTACTTTGACATTGATTTGATTTCGACTTTCTTTCCGATGTAGGAAGTACCCTTTTTCAACGTACTTGCAGTTATTCCTAACCCTTCGGATTCATTCACAAAAACGATATTAAAAACACGCTTCGCTAAGCAACCCTGATAATCTCCTTGTCTGTTTCCAATGGTTAAAGTTTGACGCTGCTCGTCCCACTTAAAAGAAATAATTGTATGTTTTCCTTTTTCATAGTTATAATTATCACCTTCATCTTCGTATAAATCGAATTTGGCATCGGCTCCTTTATATACACGGATTTCGAGCGTGTCGGCAGATTTTTCGCCGGTATATTGGATTAGCTTACCCATTGAAATAATGGAACCTGCTTTAACAAACAGAGGTATTTTATCCAAGGGAGCATCTGTTTTGATGGTCTGTCCACCGTTAAAGCGTTTGCCGGTCCAGAAATCATACCACTCAGCTGGTTTAGGCAGATAAACATTCCATTCGGTAACATTCGGTTCTGTAATAGGAGCTGTCAACAGAGATTTTCCGAACAAATATTCAAAAGGTTCGTTAACAGCAGCTGTATCTTCTCTGAAATCCATCACCAACGGGCGCATCATAGTCGATCCGTTTTTGGCCACCTGCCAGGCTTCGGAATAAATATAGGGTAGCAAGCGGTAGCGAAGGTTCATCATCTTCCGCATATTGTCTTCTACTTTCTGACCATATTTCCATGGCTCGGTTTCTGTCATGTAACCATGAATGCGGAAAATCGGGTTTAAGGCTCCCCATTGATACCACCGGGTAAGCAACTCATGATACTTTTCATCGGTATATTGCGAATTTCCGGGACGAAAGAACCCGCCTATGTCGGTTGTCCAATACGGCATACCAGTAATGGTATAGTTTAATCCTGCCACAATCTGTCGTTTATAGGCATCCCATGTTCCGCCGATATCGCCCGACCAGTTAATAACACCATATCGTTGCTGGCCAAGGAACGCCGAACGGGTAAGAATGCAAACCCGCTTATCGGAAGAGGCTTCACGTTGGCCTTCGTACACCGCCTGACTGACCATTAAAGGGTAGGTTAGACGGTAAAAATCGCCAGAGCCCATATGAGTTTTTGTCCCTTTTAAAGCATCATTTTCGGGTTCAACTGCATCCATCCACCACGAATCGACGCCATTGTCAAACATATTTATCTTCAATGTATTCCAGTATGCTTTTCTGGTTTCAGGATTGAAATAATCTAACCATTTGGTGTCGGGAATAAAACGGTTCTTAGCTACATACTCTTTACCAATTGTTGAGTTTTTATCCGGGTTCGACCAGATTGAGATGTTGAAATGGGCGTTCATATCGTGCAATTCCTTGATAAAGCCCGATGGGTTGGGGTAATTCTTTTCATCGAACTGAGGAACTCCCCAGCCTCTGTTACCCCAATATTGCCAATCCTGCACAATGACATCCAACGGAAGGTTTCTTTTTCGGAACTCTTTAACTGTTTCTACAAGGTGAGTTCCTGACGTGTAACGTTCGCGGCACTGCCAAAATCCATAAGCCCATTTCGGGAACATAGGTGCGTTACCCGAAAGATTACGGTATGTTGCAATTACGTTGTCTGCCGATGGGCCATAAAATACTACATAGTCCAACATTTTAGAAACCGGCGACCGGAATGTTGTTGAGTTTTCGACCTGTTTCCACGATAACCTGGGTTTGTTGTCCGATTTACATATCAATTGCACCTGATGTTCGCCAGCCTTCAACTTAACCAACGTACCGGCAGTCGGCGGTAGCCACATGTTGCTTTGGTCGAGGCATGGCTTTCCGTCAATTACCACAAAGTGACGGTTGCCCATATCGCCTAAATCGAGGGATATGGAATATTCACCATCGGCAGGAACAGTAAGCTTGCCGAGGTAAAGCGATTGATTTTGCGATACTTTTTGAGTTCCGGCTGTAGTTGTAACTTCGGCCATCTGGTTGTTGCCTAACGATTGCTCTTGTTTTTTGAGTGTTACAAAATTGTCTACCGGATTAAAGTCGGTAAGCCCGTACTGATGCCATAGCAAACCGTAGCCTTTGCTAGAGTAAATAAAAGGCATAGCAATTTGCGTGTTTACCTGAGTGAGGCGACGAGCTATGTTTTTTAAATTATACTGACCATCTTGAAATTGCCCCAAACCGAATATATATTCATCTGAGGGTGATTCAAAACTCTGCTCAACCGCAAAACAAGCTTCGCCCTTAATAGAATCGGGAGTAAGCTTTCGGGTACCTGCTTTTTCGCTCAAGAATACCTTGCCAGCATTATCGGCATACGACAATTTGCCTGTTTGTTTATCCAACGATACAATAATCTTTTTGGCTTTAATTTCAAGTTTGGAAGGCGAATCAATAACTTGAAAGCCGGGAATTGAAATACCCGAAGTAAAAACAAGCTCCGGCAGATTTCCTTCTGTTTCTTTGTAGAATTTGATCCTTACGGCATTCTCTGTCAAGGGAGAAATACTGAGTGTTCCGTTCGATAGAGTAATGTTTACTCTGTCGGGCAGTTGTTTAAAGTCTTTCACAACTTGCCCGTGGCAAAGAAGAGGGAAAAGACTAACTATTAAAAAGAATTTTAATTTCATTTTGTAGTTGTTTCATGAATTATGGAATAAAGTTGCGGTTTGGATTAACCACAACTTTATTCATTTTATTAGGTTACTTATTATCGGAAACACCCTTTTTTGAAAGCCCGTGTCAGAAGCTGTTATTCAACCTTAAACACAACAGATGTTGCGAAAGGCATTTTCGCAGGACACGTGATAGCGAGGCCGTCAGCGTCCAGTTTCCATTGCAATTTACCGTTGTATCCAAGCAGCTTCACATCTTTAATAGGCTTGCTAAAGTATTTTGCATCTGTACCGAGCGATTTGATCTTCAACTGCGTTCCAGGTGCCGGCACGTTCATACAAAATGCGTAAAGAGCACCGTTTTTACCAATTGTAAAGCGGATGTCTTGAGCATCGAACTTGAATTCTGCATGTCTACGAGTCAATCCTCCACCTGGAAGCATCTTCAACTTGCCGTTGATTTGTTCTCCTTCTCCGGGAATCGTCCATGCGTGGCTCCCATAAACTGCTTCACCATTTCGACGCATCCAAACACCAACTTCTTTCAACATCTTAACGCTCCCTTCATCCAACGATCCGTCAGGCAAAATAGAAATACACAATGCTGCATTACCGTCGCGGGCGATGGCTTCGATAATATACCGAATCATCATTCCTGAATCGTAGGTAAAACCCGGCGCATAAAACCAGTCACCAACCGGTGCTTCAGCAATCCATGGTTGATCTGTTTTGATGTCGGCCGGAACGCCAAATTCCTCGGTGTTCACCGTGCCATTGGTCTTTTTTCGGAATTTCACGATGCTGAAAGTGTTCACCGTGCCACGTTTTTTGAGCGTACGGTTGTAGTAATCGGCAATCACCGTTTGCATGGCATCGGCTTTGAGACCAGTACCAGTTCCATTACCAGTGAAGGGACCTTGAACCGTACCATCGGTATAAATGAAATCAGGGTCGTAATGTTGTACCACATCCATCATCCGTAAAGCCCACTGAGTGGCATACCATTTAGCATATTCGAGGTGATTGGTGAAGATACCTGCCGGTGCCGGAGACCATTCAGATGCTGCTTTTTGAGCAACACCTTTATACTCGCGTAAGTTAATGCCATAAAGTAAACGAGGATCATAGCCTTCCCACCATTTACCCTTGCCATCGGCTAGCGTCAGATTACCATCATAAGGTACACCCTTTTTGTCGCCATCTTTATCGCTGCCAAAAGCCGTTTGCCACCACCACCAGGTATATTCATGATGAAAAGTTACGCCATAATGCATTCCATTGGCACGACAAGCTTTCGCCCACTCTCCGATTAAATCACGCTTTGGGCCGATATTTACGGAATTCCAAGGTTGATACTTTGAATTCCACATATCGTAATTGTCGTGATGCACCCCTTGAATCATCAGAAAACGAGCACCTGCTTCTTGATAAAGTTTTGTAAGTGCAGCCGGATTAAGTTTTATCGGATTCCAATCGCGAAGCACTTCCTTATACCCAACTTCGGATGGGTGGCCGTATTTCTTGAGATGATTTTTATAGGCAGTAGTACCGGGGGTGTATAGCTTACGCGCATACCAGTCACCACTTTCACCTGCTGATTGTGGACCAAAGTGAACCCAAATACCAAACTTAGCTTCGCGAAGCCACGCCGGTTCTCCGGGATAATTCTTCTCTATGGATTCCCACGTGGGGGCGTATGGCCCTGAGGCAATAGGAATATCCAGCTTCATTTCGGGAAACGTTCTCCAGTCGCCCATTGGCACACTATCAATAGGTAGCTTGGCCGGGATAATCGGAATGGGAGCATACGGAGCCGAGTATGGAGTTATTTTTAACTTTTCAGCCTTTTTTTGAGCGTTTACACTCAAAAATATTACCATAAAAAGAAATACGGTATTAATAACTTTTCGCATAATTAGCTGTATATTATATGTTTATTACAACAAAACTCTAAATCTATTGCAATTTTATTTAACCGAAAAACTCTCAGTAGGCCCAAGATATGATGGTTTAAGTCCTCCTGTGTTTACAATTATCTTTTGAATTACCACACCCGGGTCAATCATCCAAACTTTCAACGTATGATAACCACTTTTTAAAACTTTTAGTGTTGCCTGACAAGGCCTTGCATGAGTTACCACAGTGGTTGCCCAAGCAGGATTCGACCAATGAACTTTAAATTTATCGGGTACATTGGTTACAAGCAGAGGTTCCCCATCGTCGAACGAAACAGCTAGTTTAATATCGCGTCCCGGCATAAAGTTTAAAAGGTTTGAGGTAAGTAATGTTACCTGGGCTGTATCTTTAGAAAACAGGTATATAGGGTATTCCAAACAAGGAGCATCTTTACCGGGTATTGCAGCAGGTGCATTGGCCGGAGCGGTAGCCCGCATACCCGATAATGTCCGCCCATAATCTTCAACCTTAATCCATTTACGGTCGCCATTTTCAATATTTTTGGAATAATGTTCTGGCTCTATTGAAACATAACCTGTACTCTCTATAAAACCTTTCAGCTTTTCTTTGTCTTCAGTTGGATTAAACACTACAACTTTAATCGCAACTTGGCTTCCAGCTCCTGAAATTTTAACAATTCCTTCGGCTTTCCCTTTAGTAAGCTTTTGTTCATTTAATTGAAGCCAAATGCGTTTGTCTTTATCGTTGATGGGGCCTTTCGCTTCACTTATAGAAAGCCATGGAACATTAGTAGTTATGGAGTAATCAAAAGGAATTTTCCCTCTGTTAAATACTTCGATATAATGTTGACGATTGCTAAAAACATCAAATTCAGGCAATGCTGCGTCTGCCGATGATCCTAGCCAACTCTGTTCAGTCCCTTCCAATGCAATTCCCATTAAAGCTGAATCGGGAACTTGTATTTCAGAAAGTTTTATAGCATTCAAACTATTTTTTCGAGGTGGGCTCCAGTTTATATAGCCCAAGTGTGTTTGGTCCATAAAATGATTCCACCGTCCGTTGGCATAAACACGGTTATAATAAGTCATCAGGGCTGTATCTTCCTGAAAAAGAGTCCTCGTTTGTGCAGCCATTACATTGGTGCTTGCTCTTTTTTGACGGGCATACAAATCGTTTCTTACGGCTGTGTAATACAACTCGTTAACCAAAGCACAGGCTTTTACAGGGAATAGAACAACCTGGTAGAAAGCATCGCGTTTTTCTTTTGGTAATTTGTTGTAGATAGCTTCGGCGCTTACTTTAATTTTATTGTAATCGGAAACAACGGTTTCGAACTCGTTGTAATTTGTAACACTATAGGTTGCTGCAGTTAACGATTCGGGTTTACAGCGGCCATTGTACTTACCATATTTGGAAAGAATATCAGCAATTTCTCCGGCATATTCTGACCCAAATTCCCTGGTGGCCCACAAACGAGTAAACTCGTTAATGTTTGAATTATTCCATCTATCGGTATTCCAACCCAGACTCAAGAAATATTCCATGGGCAACTCGTAACCTTTGAAATGCCCAACATTTACAATCCATACACGGTCAGCTCCATATTGTTTTGCAAGCGACATTTGATCCCAGATTTTAGGAAGCGGATTGGTATTTATCCACTCATAACTCCTAGGATCGCCATGATAATCGAAATGGTAATAAACCCCAGCACCTCCGCTCCGTTTACGTTCTTCGGCATCGGGCAACCGCCGGAGATTTCCCCAGTTATCGTCGGCCCAGAGCAGTGTAATATTGTCGGGCACACGCATGCCGTTGTTGTAGTATTCCATTATTTCTTTGTAGAGACACCACACCTGAGGCACTTCTTTTAAATTGGAGTTCATCTCGTCACTAATAATCTTTTGCTGATTCCTGACGATTTTTTCGACCATCGCAATATTATCTTTCATGTCGCCGGCCATTTCTGAGTCATTGGCTCCGCGAAGACCCATTGTTACAATGCTTTCGTAGTTTTTGTTCCTACGGATTCCTTCTCTCCAGAAATTCTCAAGCGTATCGGGATGTTTCGTGTAGTTCCAGTTGCCAAGCGTTCTAATGTAACGACGATCCCATTCCTGTTGCGAACGAACCATAGGCTCCTGATGCGAAGTACCCATTACAATACCATATTCATCGGCAAGGCGTGGGTTTTCCGGATCGTCTTCGTTAAAAGCATTGCTCCACATGGCTGGCCAGAGATAGTTGGCTTTCAACCTTAGCAATAACTCGAAAACAGTTGCATAAAACTCATGTCCGTAGTTTGCAACATTTTTACCAACGGGAGGGTTTTGGCTGGGCTTAGCCAATCCATATTTTTCTTTAACCCAGCCGGTAAGAGCCGGAGCTTCGTCGTTAATAAAAACGCCGCGATATTTAACGCTTGGACCTTCGGAGTATTCACCCGGTTTTACAAAAAGCGCGTCTTTATGAGCAACTGGCACATCAGCCCAAAAATACCAGGGCGATACACCAATTTGTTCCGACACATCGTAAATGCCATAAATAGTACCTCGCTTGTCGCTTCCTACAATAACCAGTGCTTTATCAATACCGGGCAATGGTTTGTTTACCACTTGAATTAAAAAATTCTCCCATTTTCCTTTTATACACTTCACATCAAGCTTGCCGTTCTTTACCAGTTGATCGATAACCGAGCTTTTTCCTAATGTTCCAACAATTACCACCTCTTTTTGAGAAGGCATTTTATCATAAGCAATAGAAGGTTCCACGCTGGTTACCTTGCCAATATCAGTTTTCAGGTCCTTTAAAGCCCTAATTACCCCGACATAATCATTGGAGCTAATAAACAATGTGGTTGATTTTCCACCGGAGGATAATGTAAAATAATCCTTCCCTTTTGTAGCTGAGATATAGCTTTTGCCTCCGATAGCCCAGATTGACGTAGGAAGAAGTGAAATTAATACAAGGATAATAAATAAGCTCTTCATACCATTGTTAATTAACAAGTTAGCTTTCTACTATTAATGCGAATTAATAATTATTTTTTGGAGGCACACTAACTCCTTCGGCCGTAAGTGTTATTGGTTTAATAGAGCCATCGGAGTTGAAGTAAAGGTGCTCAACACATACCTGACGGCGGCAGTCACCACCGGGCGTGCCGTTCAGGGTGTATGCTCCATCGTGGTAAAAGAAATACCACTGCTTTTTAAACTCAACAACCGAAGGATGGATGGTGAAACCGTGTTTTGCAGCACCGGTAAGCAAACCTCTGTATGTCCATGGACCGGTAATTTTGGGGGCAGTGGAGTAAGCTATCTGCTCGGATTGTACTCCGGGCGCATCGGCTGCGTAAACGTTGTAGTACAGATTACCTCGCTTAAAAAGCCACGGACCTTCGGAATAATTTCTGAAAGGCGCCTTGGTAATAGGGCCATCGAGTTCCACCATGTTACGGTTTAATTTCACCATATAGCAGTCTCCATTACCCCAAGCCATCCAAGGAGTGCCGTCGTCGTCTATTAAAACGGTGGGGTCAATATCGCCGTTTGCCCTGTATGAATCGGTAGTCATAGCGTCGGTAATGAGTGGTTTACCAGGAGTAGCTTCCTTAAATGGCCCAGTTGGCGAATCGCCCACCGCTACGGTGATAAAGTGCCCTTCGCGCCTGTCGAGCGTTACATAATAGTAATATTTGCCGTTTTTTTCGACCACTTGTGCAGCCCAGGCGGAACCGCTATTGGCATCGACAAAATCTTTTGTAGCCAGTACCTCCCCATGAGCTGTCCAGTTTTTCATATCAGTAGTTGAGTAGCAAAGCCAATTAGGCATATTGAACCAACCTCCGGGCGAAGCTTTGTCCTGCCCAACGTATAAATACAACTTGTCGCCTATAACTGTGGCGGCAGGGTCGGCGGTAAAGGCATCGGTAAAAAGTGGGTTCTGTCCGGCAACCCGAGGCATAGCTTCGCCAGAAATGCGAACCTCGTCGATAGCTCCATCGAGTACTGCCAAACTGTTAGGGAAACCGCCGGGAAACCCGCGGCCAATAACCCAAGTGCCGGCATCGCTGCGCATGGCGGGACCGCTGAAAGAGATTGAAGATGGCTTGCCAAAGCTTTTTTGGGACGATGGCTTCACCTCAATTTGCATGGTAGTTTGACCTTTTTTGATATCGTAGTTGGCTTGTGCACGAACATCGTACCATTTTCCGGCTTCCACTTCGTCACCAGCCACTATACGGCGCGGTTGTCCGTCGGCACACATTACCTCTACAAAGTACTTTTTATACATATTGTCGAAACCAACGGATACATCGCCAGCTAACTGGCCACCAGTACCTTCCTTGCAAAAATAGACCTGTTCGGTACCCAAAAGGTTGCACTTCAGGCTGGCTTCAATTGTCCAGCTTTTGCGCATATCGTAATAATCAAGTGGTCGGTCAAACGTAACCACATATTCGCCTTTTTTCAGGATAAGTGACCGGGTGTTGGGCTTACCATCCACCTGTGCAGCAGGAACGTTGTCGGAAAACACGTTCGGAGAGGGGCGCGAACCACGTACCTGCAATACGTTTCCTTTACCGGAATTATCAAACACAAAGGGTTGCGGCTCGGTTGGTCCTCGGTCGGATGCTGTGAGCGGTTGTCCCACAACGGGGACTGAAGTTGTATCGCCCCGTAGGTGTTGAATTTGTTCGAAACGCCAATGGGCGAGCACTTCGCTTTGACTATATGCATTATTGGTAAATGCAGCAAGCGATATTACTCCAGCAAGAACTGGTTTTAAAGCCCAATGGAACCTGATTTTATGTGTCATAAATTATTACCTTACTCTTTGGTTTAAATTACAGTCTGCTTTCTCATTTAGCAGGTTTTACCAGCCTTACCACATAAACAGCGCCAGCAGTGGTCCCCGGAAGAGCCTGGAACTTCACCCTTATATGACTTTTATCTTTAACCATTGATTCGGGTATAGAATAAACAACATTCTGAAATAAGGACTGGTTCCAACGGTTGGAGTTGTCTTCGGTAATGAGTTTTTGATCATCAATATAGATATCGAATTTCCGGGTTCCCCATTCGGCCCCCCAGTAACGAACGTATAAATTCAGCTTGTTTTCGGAATTGGTGGCCAGATCGTAGCTAAAATAGCCTCCATCTCGGGCTTCGCGGAAAAATTCGTTCTGATTGTTGCCTTTGTTGGACTTTTCGGATTGCATGGCATGGTCGGTTTCCGGTTGTTGTTCGCCAGGCATTACAAAGTCGACGGTGCGATTTTGAAGCTCCAGTTTTTCTTTCTCAATGCGTGCAATAGAATCGACATAAGCCTTATACCCTGAATTGCTCAGTGCCAGCCAGTACATCATGTATCTCGAATCGTGTATTTGATAAAAAGGTTCGAGTGTAAGCTCAATTGGGTTAATCACTTTTGTATTAAGCTTAAAATGGAGCGGCTTATCTTTTATTGGTTCCAGCTTGTTACCAATATTCTGAATATCATCTTCAACCAAAATAGGAGCTTTGTCCACCGGTAAGAATTTTCCACCGGCATACTGTCCATAGCGGCTATCGTCGGCTATAAGTCCTCTCAAATCTTCAGTTCCGGTTTTAGCTCCGAGCAAAATGGGACCGTGCATAAAGGCTATATATTCCGACACATTAGGCATTCGTTCGATGCTATTGTGCATAGGCAGCAAAATTTGTACTACGTCACCTTTCTTCCATTTCCTGTCGATGCTTATGTACGATGACGGAAGGGCAGAATAGGCGAAGGCTTTGCCGTTAACTGTAATTTTCAGTGCACCTTTGCTTACCCATGCCGGATAACGTACCTTCAAATTGAAATTTGACGAGCCCTCAGTTACTTTAAGTTTTGTTTGTTCCTCAAATGGGAAACCCGTTTCCTGTTTGATTTTCACTGCTTTTTCTTTCCAATTAAGTTCCGAAGCAATAAAAAGGTTTAGGTATAAGGTATCTTTGGAATGAGTGTAGATAAACTGGTTGTATTTACCGTGGTTTTCCATGCCTGTTCCTACACAACACCACATGGCTTCGTTTGGAGCTGAATAATTTCGGTAATGGCGTGGCCGTGCCGATGTAAAATAAACGTATCCTCCATGTTCGGGATGTTGGCTGGAAAGAATGTGGTTAAGAATGGTACGTTCGTAATAATCGGCATATTTGGCTGCCGGACTCATACGGAACACATCTTCGGTGAGTTTAAGCATATTGTACGAGTTGCACGACTCGGGTCCATCGTTTACGTTTACAAAATCGATACACGAGGTAGCACTTGGGAAATGTTCCCTACGACTATTCCCTCCAAAAGCAAGGGAACGTTTTGTGGTAACGGTTTCCCAGAAGAAACTTCCGGCTTTTGCATATTTTTCATCTTTGCCAAGCTCAGCTATTCTTTCGAAACCAATAAATTTAGGAATTTGAGTGTTTGCATGTTTGTTATCGAGCATATCATTGCCTTGCGATAACGGATCAAGAAAAGCCTTATGAGAGAATCGTTTGGAGGCTTTTAAATACTTTTCGTCTCCACTTATTTGATAGGCGTCGGCTAGACTTTCGTTCATTCCACCATGTTCGTTGCCCAGCATTTCTTCCATTTTGGTATCGCTTAAGTTCGATGTAACATCAATTGCCCAATCGCAAAACTTCAGAAAAATAGCTTTAGCATCTTCGTTCCCGGCGTATAACCAGGCATCGCGAAGTCCGGCATACATTTTATGTACATTGTACCATGGAGCCCATTCACTGTAGATTACACCAGCATTTCCCTCTTTGATTTTGGACCAGAGCTTCGTGCTTCTGGGAACTCCGCCTACATACCCCACGCCCCAGCCCGGATTATTTTTAGCGTTGGCTTCCTGGCAGGCTTTCAGCTCCGAAATCATATAATCCATGCGTTTTTTGCATTCGGCATTTCCTGTGGAAGCATAGTTCATAGCCAATGCCGACAGGTAATGTCCGCCTACATGCCCATCGAGGCCATCCCAGTTGGGATAACTTTTGGCCTTTTCGGGAAGACCAGCTTCTTTACGATAAGGTGCCAGTAAACGGTCAACATCATATTTTAGAAGTACCTGAATGTTGAGGTCGCGGGCATGTTTAAAAGGCCCGTCGAGCAAGGTTACGTCGCCCAATGGAAACTCGTTGGGATATAATTTGTTTTGGGCCAATAAGTCAAAATTGCCTCCAATAAATAGAGCAATAATAGCGGAAAGGGTAATTAGTTTATTCATATTTAGTTGTTTATATTTTTTATTTATTGATAAATATTGCATCCACAGCCACCACCCCTGAACCACGATTGACGACACGGATGGTATGTTTGCCCGAAGACAGACCTGACGTTTCATATACCACCTGCTGGGGCTGACGTGCTCCGGAGGTTGATAAATCTACTGTTGCACAATTCCTTCTATCTATCTGGATTTCTATTTTCCCGGCTCCTGCTTCCTTCGGCGCAATGAGTGACACATTTGTTCCTGTAAACGAGCAACTCCAAGTATCTCCGGGAGTATCGCTGGTGGTAAGGTCGTTGTTGAAATCGCCAGTTCCTAAATTGCATTTGCGATACCATCCGGGTGCTGATGTACCAGGGTCATCATCATTGATCCAGCCTTTGTCATGGGTAATGCGTAGAGCCAGACACTTCGATGCCAGCTGCTGATCAGCAATTTCTGAAATTGGTCGCATCGAATCACTGAGCGTCACCGTTAGTCCTTGCTCGTTTTCAACAAACGATAATGGGGTTTCTGATCCAAGCATTTCTACTTTGGACACTTTCCCCAGCGTGGCACCGCCAGTGTGCAGTGATGTAAGAGTAACCGACCCTCCATTCCAGTCAAGAAGAGTGGCATAAACATTGCCTTTGTTGCGTGAATAGCAAACACCATTCTCTCCATAAACTTCAAACGGGCGCGAACCATAAACCGCTTCACCGTTTATTTTCAACCAGGCTCCAATGTCTTTGGCAATGCGTATCAGCTCTGGGTCAAGGTCGCCTCGGCCATGTTGGGTTAGGTTAAGTAACATGGTGCCGTTTCGCGAGACATTCTGCATCAATAAACCAACTACCTTTTTAGCATCCATATATTTTTGCCCGGTTTGGTAGTGCCATTCGGCAATGCTTGTTTCTGTCTGGAATGGATAGGCCATGATTTCAGGTTCTATGATGGCTTCCGTACTTTTGACTAAGGAACGGTCGACCAAAGGGAGGAGTTCGGGATTGTTCTGAAAACTATTATAGCGTCCGCCAACAGCCTTGAGATTGATTACTGCTTCCATTTTCCCGTGGTTCCATTGCAGTGATTTATTGTAATAGTTTGCTATCAGCGAAGGCGCAAGGAAGCCAAGCCCCATGTGCACTCCCAAATCTACTTGCGAGTCGCCTGCATGCTCGTCGAAATATATCATATCCGGATGATACTTGGTAATGGCATCATCTACCCGCCACATAAACTGGTTGGCAAAGGGAGAATGAAGTGGATCTTTTTTGTCGTGAGCCGGTCCATAAAGGTCAACAGGATCCATCCCTTCCCACCATTTTCCTTTCCCGTCAAGAATAGTTTGAAGTGCATCGTAAGGAACTCCTTGTTTTGGGCCGCTCTTGTCACTTGTATAGCGAACTGTCATAAACTGCCCCCAAGTGCGTCCGGGTGTATTGTGAAAACCGATACCAAAACGTAATCCGTGTTGACGGGCAATTTTCTCCCAAATGCCAACAATATCCTGCTTGGGGCCAACATTAACTGAATTCCATGGTTGATAGGCAGAATTCCAGCAATCAAAATTGTCGTGATGGACTCCCATTGCCATAAAGTACCGGGCACCCATCTCGACATATAAATCCATCAATTCCTCTGGTTTCCATTTGTTAATCACCCAATTGTGGCAAATATCTTTATATCCATATTCCGACGGATGACCGAAGTTTTTTAAGTTATATTCGTATTGTCCATTACCTTGCATATACATGCCACGGGCATACCAATCGCCCTGCTCGGGCATCGACTGCGGGTCCCAGTGTGCCCATGCTCCAAATTTTGCCTCACGCCACCAATCAGGCACAGTATAAATACGGCTCAATCCTTTCCAATCGGCAGGATAAGGGCCGGAGGCTACTGGCAACGGAGGAAGATTCCATATATCAGGTTGCAACCCCAAATCTCCATCGCCAATTAGTATCCGATCGATGTTTAAAGCCACATCGCCAGGTGATAGACTAATTGTTAATGTTGCATGAGCAGGAATTTCAATATCAATAATGGCATTGAGGAAAGAACCAGTTAGACTCCCTGAAGAATGAACATTCACCTTGTGTACAGGTTTGTCATTCACCGCAACACTAATCATGCCCACTTTTTCTGAAGCGTAGCGAATTGCCAATTTGTGCGCTGTCGGCAAGTTTGAGAACTTGATCCCGTCATCCGGTTTGGTTAAACTGACTGTAAAACCTCCAGAAGCTTTGTTATCGGACACTTTGGCTGCACTTCCTATAAGAATGGCTTTTCCCGACTCAAATGACTGCTTTTCAGCAGCATCGAGTGATGTAAATACATTAATCAGCAAAAACAAAAGGAAAATTGGAATTGGGCGCATGCGTTTATAATCCACAAACTTGCACGCACAACCCTTATGTTGTTTGTTCACAATTATATAGATAAAATATACAATTCCTGTGTAATTAGTTATTTGTAAACTTCCACCAATCGAAGTTGAACAAGTTGCCACCGCCTCCTTTGAAAACGAAATACACATCGTGTAATCCACTCACTTTCTGGGTTTTGCACGATTGCACAACCCATTTCAGCATGCCTCCAGTTTGTTTAACATCGCAGGTACCTATTAACGTCCCTGTTGAGCTATCAAGGTGAATTTCGATACTTCCTCCGTCTGATATTGCAGCCGTAGCGGCTTCAAATTTCTTTGCACCTTTCCCAAAATCAACACTGCGAACTTTAATGTAGTCGCCTTTGTTGATGTCGGTTACAAAAATGCCACCCGTAATGCTATCTCTGGCAGTTTCAACACCTTCTTCCCAACCAATGGTTTCGGCTTCCACTTTATTAAATGGATTCAAATTGGATGCACTTTCGACAACTCCTTGTCTTGTTGCGGCGATCAATGGAATTGAGCCGTCGGCATTAAATTGAAATGGTTCGATACAAACAGAACGTTTAAAGCCTCCACCGCCGGACAGTGCAGCATTGTGATAAAACAAATACGATTTTCCTTTGAATTCTATATATCCTGGATGGTTGGTAAATGCGCCCCGTTCTTTGATGACATGCATGATAGTGTCACCGTAAGTCCAAGGACCTGTGACACTTTTAGCTGTAGAATAGGCCAAATGCTCGGGAACGCCTCCTGCCGGGTACAACAAATAATACAAGCTGTTACGTTTAAACAACCAAGGGCCTTCTTCATAAGAAGCTGTGCGGTTATCAATTTTTTTTGCGCGGTATCCAAAATTTTCATCTTTTAAATCTTCCTTAACGATGCCATATTCCTGATCGTATGAAATCATATCTTTATTCAACTTCACGTGCCAAAGATTGGGGTTTCCCCAATACAAATAGGCCTGGCCATCGTTATCAATGAATACCGTTGGGTCTATATATCCATAACCAATCAGCAATGGTTTGCCAATGGCATCTTTAAAGGGACCTGTCGGGCTATCGGACACCGCAACGCCAATGGCATTGCCTCCGTTTTTCATATTTACCGGCAAATAATAATAGAACTTACCGTTTCGGGGTATACACTGCCCTGCCCAAGCATCGCCGCGCGACCATTCGAAAACCTTATACGACAAAACCGCACCATGGTCGGTCCAGTTCACCATGTCGGTTGACGAATAGCATCTCCAGTCATTCATCGTAAAGAAATTCTTCACGGTAACATCCTCATCATGTGAAGTGTAAAGATATACAGTACCGTTGTGTACCATTGGAGCCGGATCGGCAGTGTAATTGGTTTGAATAATTGGATTTTGCGCATTACTTGCAAAAGGCAACAATACCATAATAGCGACAATGCCAGCAAATTTATTCCACATATTATATTTCATTTTTATCTGTACGAGTTTATTTGTAATGAAAAGGTTTATTTAACTGGAGTGAATTTATAAAGAACCACCCCATGTGCAGGTACTTTGAGCATTAGTTCACCTGTTTGGGTCCTGATATTGCTGATATCCTTCTGTCTCCAGAGATCACGTACTTTAAACTTTCCGTTAAGTCCAAGTTTTTCGAAATCTTTGTATGAAATATCAACTATATCGGAACCAAAGTTGCAGAAGCCAACGGCACGGCCGCCATCTTCCAGTTCTTTTACATAAACCCGCAATTCGCTAACGGTCTGAACACAGGTAGCCTCCTTACCAAGAGGATCCTGATTAATTTCAATCACTTCGTCGTTTGTTAACAGATTTAATGTGAAGTCATCCAACTTCTCCATGTCGCAACCAATGAGGAGTGGCGAAGAAAATAGGCTCCAGAGACTGATGTGGAGATACTGTTCGTCGGGTTTGAGCTTGCTCTTATGCGGATTTCCCCATCCTACAGTGCCCACAACCAGCATGTCGGGGTCGTTCCAGTTGCCAGGCTTAGCATAAGTAGCCGATTTATCCTGGTCAAGGGCAATATTTTTTACACTTGCCCAGGTGTCGGTGATGTCATTTGTTGTTCGCCAGCAGTTGCCACTAACGGAGTCGCCCCATTTCCATACATCCGACATTCCGTATTGGCACAGGCTATAAACGATGTCGCGAGGCTGCTGACGAAGATAATCGCCCATAAGCTTGAATGGCTTAATAGCTGTGGCAAGCTGGCTTCCACCGTTATACGATAAGGATGAAACTTTGTAAGGGTCATTATCGGGCATTCCATTGACAACACCGCCATAGCTGCACCAATCGTATTTCAGATAGTCGAAACCCCATTTGGCATAGCTTTCGGCATCCTGTTTTTCGTAGCCATAACTTCCAACGCAACCTCCACAAGTCCATGGACCGGGACTTGAATAAAGGCCAATTTTTAAACCAAGGCCATGTACATAATCAGCAAGCGTTTTCATATCCCCAAATCGGGTGTTAGGGATAATATTGCCAGCTTCATCACGTAGCTTGCCATGCAACGACTGGTCTTTGGAGTCGCGGTGGTTTTGCCAGAAATCGTCGATATTGATATACGTCCAACCGTGATTGATAAGCCCGCTTTTCACCATTGCCTCTGTAGCCCTTTTCACCTTATCTGCCGAAACCTCACCAGCAAAACAGTTCCAGCTATTCCAGCCCATTGGTGGAGTGAGTGCAATACGTTCGCCACAAACAATGCGCAGTTTTTTTCCTGCTTTGCCTTTTGCATTTTTCGCGCCCAAGGTAACTTCGAATGTTCCTGCCTTGGAAAGCGAACCTGTGATGATACCTGTTTGCGTGTCAATCTTTAACCCTTTAGGTAAACCCGAGGCTGAAAAAGTCATCGGACGGTCGCCCGTTGCTGCCACAAGATATTGAAATGGAGAACCCGGACGCACCCCAAAAACCTTTGCACTGTTTATCCTGGGGGCGGCAGAAGGCTGAGGTGTAAGTATATATGGCTCGCTTGCCACCGGATTGTATGTTTTAAAAGTAGTTACGCCTGTGGTCTCAAATTTTGCATCAGCCCAATCGGCATGGTCGTAGTAATTTCCGTTGCCACCATCAGCCACTACCAATTCGAGTTTCTGTATCCCCGCGAGCTGCACCGAACAAGGTCTGGCAGCATCCCCTAAACGCATTATACCACTCGACCATAGTTTTTTGCCATCGCCATACAATTCAAACTCCGAAGCTGGTTCGTGACCTGCAACTTCATCATCGATACCCACTTGAGCAGTAAACACAGTAGCTTTTCCTTCAAGAAGTATTAATAAAGAACTTACTGAATGAGTTCCAAAACCACGTTCGAATGTTTTACCGGCAATAGTAAGCGTCTTATTATCAATAGATTTATTTTTCATAGGTACACCCCATCCCTGTGTAGCTGCGCTGAGGTCTAATTCGTCGAGCCATACGGTTTGAGCAGAAACCTGACCAATTAGCCCTAAAATAATAATGAGACCAACAATGGCCGTTAGTTTTATGTTGCTTGTTATTTTCATGAAATATTAAGTTTTACTATTGAAATAGATTTGGTTGATTGTATGTCGACGAATGATTAAAACCTGAACGCATGGACTGGCGGTACAAATTATCATACTTAGTTGTCAATCCTTATTGAAAAGCCAATAATCAAAATTGAATAATTCGCGACCAGCAGTTATATTTTGGCCATTGAAACAAAAGTAAACATCATGGGTTCCGGTTACTTCCTGGCGTAGTTTTGATGAAAGGGTTTTGAACTCTTCCCATCCTCCTGTACGAGGAACGTTTATGGACGACAAAATTGGCCCGGAAACACTATCAAGACGAACCTCCAAAATACCTCCATCAACTCCTGCTGCCAGCGATGCCGAAAAAGTCTTAGGCGATTGGTTTCCAAAATTCACTTCGCGCACCTTGATATAACCCTTCGAGCGAATGCTTGAAACATACACTCCAGTTTTTTCGTTTTGTGATATCGAACATTTTTGAGACCATGCCATTGTTTCCGCTTCGATGCGCTTGTAAGGATTGATGCTCCCCACTGGTTTTGGGCCTTCTTTTGAAATGGAGATAGAAGGAATGGTTCCGTCCGGATTGTATGTAAATTGTTCCACACAGGCAGCCCTACCGTAGCTTCCTCCTCCCGGCAGCAGCCCGGTATGATAGAATACGTAAGAATTGCCCTTATAATCAATAATACCGCCATGATTGGTAAAACTGTTGGTTTTTTGGCCCTCCATGATTTTACCCTGATATTTCCAGGGACCGGTTGGTCCACTGCTTGTTGAATAAGAAAGACTTTCTCCGCCTTTACCCATCCCGGCGTACATCATGTAGTATATGTTGTTCCGTTTATAAAACCAGGGACCTTCAACATACATATCTTTATTAGGAGTTTCGGCATTCTTGTTACCTCTGCTTCCTCCAAAAGTTTCTACGGTAAGAGGGACTGTAACGATTTCACCTGAGTAGGAAATCATATCTTTGTTGAGTTTAACATAAAACAAACTACCATTTCCCCAATAAAGATAAGCTTGTCCGTCATCGTCAATCCATACGGTCGGGTCAATATTAGACCAACTCCCGTTGATAATTAAGGGCTTCCCGATGGCATCTTTGAATGGCCCTGTTGGTGAATCGGAAACAGCCACGCCTATTGCCATGTCGTTTTTGTCGCTTTGTGCACAGATGTACCAATAAAACTTACCGTTGCGTTCGATGCATTGGGCAGCCCAGGCTCGATCTCGCGCCCATTGGAACGATTCTAATGAAATGGGAACTCCATGGTCGGTCCAGTTTACCATATCGGTGGTTGAAAGCACCCTCCATTTGGTCATATAGTAAAAATCGAAGCCAGGAATGTCATCACCAACGTATGCGTAGAGAGTACCGTTATAGACCATCGGTGCAGGATCTGGACCGAAATGAGTCTGAACAATTGGGTTATCGGCCCGGCTAACACCAATCGATGCTATGACAAACAAAATCAATACTATATATATCTTTTTCATCTTTAAAATTTTGTATTATTATTTGATGTTAATCTTATTTACTCTTAAATTGCCACCAATCGAAGTTGAACAAATCTTTTTCTCCCCTGAACACAAAGAACAAATCATGAATCCCTTTGATATTACCCACAGGAGTAGTGACCGTTTTCCAAACATCACCTTCACCGGAGGTATTTATGTTAATTGTAGCTAACATTGGTCCATCAATTTTGTCGGTATGTATTTCAATCTTTCCGCCATTCAGCGAAGCAACACTAACATCGACCGATGTTGCCCCTTTTGAAAAATCGACCCCTTGCACTTTCATATAATCTCCGTTGTGAATAGCGGTTACAAATAATGTATCGGCAATCTTTTTGCCTTTGTTCCATGACTCATTTCGTTCCCACTCAGTAATCATTTCTGTTTTAACACCTTCGCTAAAAGCCATGGTTTCTGCTTCATTTCGCTTAAAAGGATTCACAGTACCAAGTTGTTTGACACCTGCTGTTGACCAGAAAGGGAGCTTTTGAATGGTGCCATCGGCATTGAAGGTTAGCTGCTCTACACAAATAGAACGCCGTTCATAATGCTTCGACATAGTTTGCTTCAAAATGGCATAATTGAAGCCAAACACGTATGTGTTTCCTTTGTAGTCGATAATCCCCGGGTGGTTTCCGCTCGAACGTTGGTCGCCATCCATAATGCTGCCTTTGTATTTCCACGGACCTATTGGCGAATTGCTCATTGCATAGCCGACACCTTCGGGGCAACATGTGGAAGCATAGGCCATGTAATAGCGACCACTACGTTTGTATACCCACGGGCCTTCCTGATAGTGATAAGGATCGGGCTGACCTTTTATTTTTGCAATCGAAGTATCTTTTACAATAGAGCCCGAGTACGAAATCATATCCTCGTTCAGTTTCACATAATAAAGATTTGGATTTCCCCAGTAAAGATAAGCCTGTCCATCGTCGTCAATCAATACTGTTGGGTCGATATCTTGCGAACTATTTTTAATTAGCGCCTTCCCGATTGGATCTTTGAAAGGCCCATAAGGACTGTCGGAAACTAATACCCCAATTCCTACACCGTTTGGCATGGGACAGTACATGTAAAACTTATTGTTTCGACAGATACACTGCGGAGCCCATGCTCCATTGTCAACAGTTACCCATTTGAAATTTTTTAGCGATGCTATAACCCCATGGTCAGTCCAATTTACCATGTCGGTAGATGTATATAGCTGCCAGTCCTTCATTTTAAAACCAGTGGCATCATCTTCGTCGTGGCCGGTATAAAGAAAAACTGTATCGTGGTATACCAGTGGTGCAGGGTCGGCGGTATATTTGGTTTGAATAATGGGATTTTGGGCATTCGTTGCAATTGATCCAATAATGGCAAAAACAACCGCTAACATTCCTCTTTTCATAAAATTGTATTTTTTGTTTTAGTCTGACAAAGTGATTAACAACTTGTTTTACAAAACCTTATACACACTTATTATTACATACGGTTCTTCGTTCTGTTTTAATTCTGGCAATTTTAAAGTCCCCAGAAAAATAGCATGGTTAAGAAAGCCATACGGACCATTGTTTGGTGCTTCGATATCTAAAACCGATTTGCAATAAAAAGATTTGTTTGTATCACCCACATGAATCAAAGCATTATTGATAACCTGAAATATATGACCTTCATTGGTTTTCAGAAGATAACGGGCATACAATTCAGTATCGCCATCGGGGCGTACCAATTGCCAATCTTCTCCGCCCGGCAAGACTTCGCCTTTAATCTTTGGACCTGAAAATGTACCACCTGTTATTGGGATGACTCTTCGCGTGCCACACTTGCTCTCACCAATATCAATCGTTTTTCCGATTTTCACTTTTGCTTCCCAAATAAATTCAGTTTTGAAGTCTTTGTACAAAGAATCGTTCTTTTCTGAATTTATATTTTGTGCTTTTATGTTCTGGGAAATAAAAGGAATAAAGAATAACAGGTAAATTAATTTTTTATTCATAATCCTATCTTATTTTGCCCAAGCTTCGCCTTCAGGGCTTCTTCTCCATTTAAAATAAGCATCCAAAATTTTAAGCGATTCCAGACTTGGATTTTGATCCGGCATCGTCAAAATCAATAAACGTTGCACCAGATTCTTTCTCGCTTAAAAGCTGTTCTCCGGCAAGAGTAGAATAAGATATTTTACCCGACCTTACATTGACATTGACTTTCAATTTATCGCTTTTTAACAAAATAACATCTCCTTGCTGATTGATAGCAAGCTTTGTGGCTTGTGCTTTTTTCACTACCGACAGACTTTCCTTCGTAAAAGTTTTTCCTTCAGGCGATTTCAATACCCTTACCGTGGACGGTCCATAGAATTGAATTTCAACTTTCGTTGAGTTAATTTTGGCTTTTACACCCAAATCGGTTTTCTGATAAGATTGCGCCTGACCACTGATAACCACGATTATTGCAATGGCTGAGATAATTAAAAACCTTTTCATTAGCAGGCGATTAACAGGTTTTATTACAACAAATTAATAGTATACGCAAACGAAGTAAGTTCAGCAAACACCTGATATTTTTCTAGTGGTCGGGGGCCACAACTGGCCGAACCGACACCTAACGTTTTGGTTGAAACACACAATACAGTAGCGGTACTGGCAGGTAAATCAATTTTATACTCTACCGGGTACATCTGTTCGTCGGTATGTGGTAGCGCCGATACCTGCATGAGTTTTTCGTCGGATTTAACCAGCAACGAAGGCATATCCCTGCCACTGAGTTTTGCCCATCGCACTTCTTCGTGATTAGCCTGTTCCATTGGTTTTTCGTACTGGTATTGTTCATTTACACCCAATTCATATACACCTACTTCGGCTGCGCTCCTGCGATCGGAATAGTTTTCGAATGGACCACGACCAAAGAAGATCATACGGTCGAGCTTTTTGTCGAGCAACATTCGCACACCAATGCGAGCCAAATTGATACGGAAACCAACAAATTGAACCTGATTGTCCACTTTTATTGTACCATCACCTTTTACCAAATAAGTTGCGGTGTGATAAACGCCGAAACCTTCTTTTCCGTCTGCTTTGGTGGTCGAAGTTACCTTCACCGAAGCATTGTCCACCACTTCCACTTTAAACTCGACCAACGAGTATTGAAGTTTGTTTACACCAAACTTTTCCCACTGTTGGTAAGCCCAGTCGTCGTCATTACGGTGAGAGGCACGCCACAAATGCAATTTTGGTGCACCATCCGCAACCAACATATTAACCCCGTTCTTTGCCAACTGACTCATAAAGCCTGTTTTCTTATCGAAGCTTACTGAAAAATCTTTCCCGGAAATGACAGCAGACTGAGCATTTTGAACGAGTTTCACCGGTTGTGTTACTTTTGTTTCTACTACCGGTGGAGTGTTGATCGGAAGTCTAAATTGCTCGGTTGCAACTTCAAAACCTTTATCAGCCCAGAGTGCTTTATCTTTTAGCTTGTACGAAATACGCAGAAAATATTCTGCTCCGGCTTTTGGATGCTCAATTTTATAGGGGATATTTGCCTCGAAAAGTCCTTTCCTCCACCAGATGGAACGCATTTTTATTTTTCCGTTATCAATTTCTTTTCCGTTTTCGAATAAGCTCCATGTGGCATCAAAACCATCCAGAGAAATAAACTGATATTTATTCTTTATTTGAATTCCTCCATTCACAGGGTCGGTAAGTTCGGTATCAATCCACTGAAATGCTTTTTTCATTTCGGGATAATGCGGTTTTTCTTTATTTCCTTCGGTAGAACGGTCGTAAGAAATTACTCCTTTATGAATGAAATAATGGTCGTTCGGCGCTTCGCCAAAACCACCTCCATAAGCTAAAATTGGGTGATTTGGGTCGCGCTTGTTCCATAATGCCTGATCTTGAAACTCCCAAATCGCACCACCAAGAATTTCAGGGTTATTGTCAAAAGCTTTCGAATACTCCTCAAGCGAGCCCATCGAATTGAACATGGCGTGAACAAATTCGCAGATATAAAACGGTTTTGTCAATCCCTTATCCCTGGCTGTGTTAGCATAATCTTCGGCTGTGCCATACATCCTGCCATCTAAATCAGCTGGGTTATTTTTTCCGGTTCCAAAACGCTCGTAATGAACAAATCGCGTTGGGTCAATGGCCTTAACGGTTTTCAATGCTGCAACAAAATTGGATCCAACGCCACCACATTCATTTCCAAGCGACCAGATGATAACCGATGGATGATTTTTGAAATTTTCGACATTTGCCACGTTCCGGTCAATAATAGCCGCTTTCATGGTGGGCTCTTCGTCAAAACGCCGATCATACCCGTGACATTCGCAGTTTGCTTCGGCAACCAGCCAGATGCCCCATTCGTCGCAAAGCTCATACCAGCGAGGATCGTCGGAATAATGTGAGGTACGCACGTGGTTACAGTTTCCTTGTTTAATGACTTCCAAATCACGAATCATTTGCTCTTCGGTAATAGCATGGCCAACATCCGACCAGTGCTCGTGACGGTTAACACCTTTCAGCTTAATGGGAACACCGTTTACAGTAAAAACACGGCCTTTGATTTCGATTTTGCGGAAACCGACTTTTGAAGACAGGATTTCGCCTTCCGAGTTGGCAATTACAACAGTGTATAAATAAGGGGTTTCGGCTGTCCATTTTTGCGGATTAGCAACCTGAATTTTCACATTCAGCGCCTCTTCCTGTTTTGCGTTGAGCTTGCTGCCGGTTACACTTCCTTTGGCTATTTCTTTCCCATCTTTATCGTAAAGAGTGGCAGTAAGCTCTTGAGCTTTAGCAGCTTTGTCGTCGAAGTTCTTTATCTTGGCTATAATTTCGAGTGTTCCGTCTTTATAATCCTTATCAAGGTCGGGCTTTACGAAAAAATCGCGGATATGCACCTGTGGGGCGCTCCAAAGCGTAACGTTGCGGAAAATCCCGTGTAAACGCCACATATCCTGATCTTCGAGCCATGTACCTGAGCTGTATTGATACACCTCTACGGCAATCATATTTTTACCGGGTTTCAAATATTTGGTCAAATCGAAATCGGCAGCATTGCGACTGTTTACGCTAAAACCAACTTTTTCGCCGTTTACCCACAAAAAGAAAGCACAGTCAACACCATCGAACGTAATAAAATTGCGGCGACCAATCCAGTCGGCAGGAACCTCGAACTCCCGGCGGTAGCTTCCCACCGGATTGCGCTCTTTGTAGGAAGTGTACCATTTTTCAGGCTCACTCATTACATGCGGAAAATCCTTCTTTATAGTATATCCTAAATTGCGGTAAAACGGAGTGCCGTATCCATGTACTTCCCAGTTCGATGGAACCGGAAGCTCTTTCCAACCAGTTACATCAAATTCCGGTTTGTAAAAATCGGTGGGACGCTGTTCGGGTGTTGGTACCCAGTTGAATTTCCACATACCGTTCAAACTCCGGCTAAGCGACGATGCATGTCGCTTAGCAACCAAAGCCTCCTGCAAATTGGCATATGGCATAAGCGTTGCATGGTAGGGTTCTTTGTTTATACCCAGCAGCTCGGGATTTTCTATTTCTGGAGGGATTGGAGCCTCTGCGTTTATGTTTGGCTGAGCATAGAGTCCGCTGAAAGAACAAAGCGCTCCCAAAAACAGACTTATGAATGTGTTTCTTTTCATGAATTAGAGATTAGTATTTTTATAAAGTAGTTATTTTAATGCAGAGTCCAAGTTACTGAATTGGCTTCAACCCGGCAGCAAAACCGCCCCTGCGAAGCATTTTTACATCTACTGAAGATGTTTTATCCACCACCATGTATTGTGTTGCAAAACTCTTGTCATGTATGCCGTCCATTATCAGTGTGAGCTTAAACTTTACACCTTCGGGCAGAAAGTCAAACAACAGCTTTTTCCTCTTTTCCTTGTTTTCGGCATTTATACCGCCAATATACCACGCTGTGCCTTTTTGACGGGCAATAATCAAGTCCTTTCCCGGATACCCATCGATTAATTTGGTATTATCCCAGGCATTAGGAACTTCCATTAGAAAATGTTTAGCAGCATCGGGCAAATCGTAATAACCTTCCGGGCGGTCGGCCATGTGCTGAATACCGGATTCAAACACCACACTGAGTGCTAGTTCGTGGCCATAAGAGGTGATATGTGAATATTGAGAATTTGTGAAAGTAACCGGGGTATAATCCATTGCACCAACCACATTTCGGGTAAATGGTAAAATAGTATTATGCTCCGGAGCCGTTGTGGTAAATTCCGGACCGTTGTTGTACCATTCGGCTCCGCGAACTCCTTCGTATGTCATCAGGTGTGGATATGTACGAGCCCATCCGCGAGGGACTAAACAACCATGGAAATAGACCATCATCTCGAATTTGGCTGCGTCGTCCAAAATATCAAGATAATACTTAATCATATTTTGTTTTTCGCTTTCGAAAAAGTCTATTTTCACACCCGCTACACCCATTTTTTTTAGTTTGTCGAACTCTTCCATACGATTTTCATGGGTCAACATCCGATCTTTTGGGGTAGCAGAAACCCACGTATGATCTCCACCTGAGTTATACCACATCAAGGGTTTTACGCCTAATGAATGAATATATTTTAAAGCATCTTCCAATTTTCCTCCATTGCCCATGGCATCCCATTCCCAATCGAGCAAGGTGTACGGCCAGCCCATTGAGGCAGCTAAATCGGCAAACTCGCACACCGTTTTAAAGTCTTTGGTCCCGTGATTGTTCGACCAGTAATTCCACGATGCAATGCCTGGCTTAATCCAATCGGTTTTGGAAATAATTGAAGACGCAGACACGTCATCGACCAGCGTAGATTCCACAATATCGGCAAGGCTGCCGATGATAATTACGCGCCAAGGCGATTTCCAAGGGAGAGTAATGGTTGGTTTTGTATCACCTTGTCCTCTTCCGTTCCATTGATCGGGGAAAGAAATTTTATATTTCGATTTTTCAACGGCATTGGACAACTTTGTTCCACAATAATTTCTGTCCAAATCGGCTTCGTGGATCAAATACCAGCAATCTTTATCAGGTGTGTTGAAAAGTGCAGGATAACCCCAGTCTTGTTGAGTGTTCCCATCGGTCATGGTAGTATAAAGCCCTTCGTTGGCAGGGTTAAATTTCTCCATCCATCTTTTTGCACTATCCGGCATGCAATAGGCTGTAAATTCATCATTTACGACAAAAGAACCTTCCTTTTCAGGAAATTCATAACGAAATGCAACACCATCATTATAAGCCCTGATGATTAGGTTTAATTTAGCTTTACCCGGATTTTCAAAAGTAACGACCGTTTCGTTTGCCGAATTACTGCATAGAGATCGTTTGCCATGCACGACCGAATATCGTTCGTTTATTAAAATGGGTTTACCAACCTTCAGGTATTTTAGTTCTTTCGAAAAAGTCTGGTCATTTCGTGATAGTCCAAGGGATATTTGCGAAATCGCCTCGCAAATTTTACCATGGTTCAAATAGTCTACTTTTAGACTCCATTCACCTAAATCGGCATTTTGCTGGTTGAAAAGCGATATTGTTATCTTTTGGTTTGGCGAGACTACTTTCACTTTTTGCGAAAATGCAGTCCATGAGCTCAGGATAATTATTCCCGTTATTATTTTAAATTTCATCAGTACAAAATTTAATTTTTGTGGTCAGATAAACCCTCAGAAGCTTTTTGTTCATTCGCGTTTGTGACAGCAAATTATGGAAGTATCAGACTATTCTTTTTATTAGATACTAGATTATCAACCTAGAACTTTTTAAGTTTTATTATATCGCCAGGCTTCGTTGATAAATCATATTCATATACCTTTTTCATGGTTAATGATGGTTGGGCAGTTTTTGAATGGTTCAAAGGGGACTTTATTTCGGAAACAGCATAGAACGGATTGGCATTCCGGCCCTTAGCTTCCTTAAGTCCATTGCCTTTTAAAGGGAAATACGAACGTATCCTGCAATTCCCTCCAATTGAAGATTTTATTGTAGCTGTGGCTAATTCTCCATTTTCCCATTGAATATCAACATCAAAACCGCCTCTGGCTTTAAGACCTTTTACACTACCGCTTTTCCAGGCAGTTGGCAATGCAGGTAACAGATGAACGGCTCCATCCTGGCTTTGTAACAGCATTTCGGCAATACCCGAGGTACAACCAAAATTACCATCGATTTGGAAAGGTGGGTGTGCATCGAAAAGGTTAGGATAAGTACCGCCTTTTTGTCTTCCGTCGGGTTGTATCGATGGGGTTAACTGGTCGGTAATGAGTTTATATGCATGGTCTCCATCAAGAAGACGTGCCCAAAGGTTAACTTTCCATCCCATTGACCATCCGGTCGATTCGTCACCACGTGCTACAAGCGAGGTCTTTGCTGCTGAGAACAATTCCGGATTACGGTATGGAGAAATCTGGTTCGATGGAAAAAGTCCATACAAATGAGAAACATGACGGTGGTTGTCTTTCGGGTTATCCCAATCGTACATCCACTCCTGTAATTGGCCCCATTGACCAATCTGCATAGGAGCCAAACGCTTCATTTTTTCTTTTATTTGCGCCACCAATTCCTTATCAGTTTTCAGAATTTCGGCAGCTTTAACAGCTATCGAGAAAATGTCGAAAACCAACTGATTGTCCATGGTTGTACCTGCCGACATTGACGATCCGCCATGACCTCTGGGCTCATTTTCGGGAGATACCGCCGGACTAACCACTAACCATTTGTTTTGAGGTTCTTCGGTAAGGAAATCAACGAAAAACAAGGCAGCTTCTTTAATCGCAGGATATACCGATTTGAGATATTCTTTGTCGCCGTTGTACGAATATTTTTCGAATAAATGTTGGGAGAGCCATGCGCCACCCATTGGCCACATACCCCAATAAGCCCCGTCAACCGGGCCATTGATGCGCCATATATCGGTATTGTGGTGTAAAACCCAACCACGGGCACCATACATATCCATAGCTGTTTTTTTACCAGTTTCCGAAAGTTCTTGCACCATCTGGATTAACGGTTCGTTCATTTCGGTAAGGTTGGTAACCTCGGAGGGCCAGTAATTCATCTCAGTATTGATATTCACGGTATATTTACTATCCCATGCAGGATTTAACTGGTCGGCCCAGATTCCCTGAAGGTTGGCTGGTTGTCCGCCGGGCCTTGACGAAGAAATTAACAAATAACGACCAAATTGAAAATACAAAGCAACAAACTGAGGGTCATTTCCCTTGGCAAATTGTTCTAGACGTACATCGGTAGGTTTTTTAGCCGCATCGGTTACCCCAAGGTCAAGGTTCGCCCTCTTGAAATAGCTTTGATAATCGGCTATATGATCTTTTAAGGCTTGATCGTAATTCTTTTTCAAAGCCTTCTGGAGGTAAGCATCTGCCATTTCGGTAGCATTACCGCTAATATCCTTATAGCTCTTAAAATTAGTACCTATAGAAATGTAAATGGTAGCAGCATCGGCATTGTTCACTGTTAGCGAAGTATCGCTCGAAGAAACAGAACCTCCGGCAGTTACAATCTTAACCTTAGCTTCGAATTGTACAGCCCCTTTGATTCCCTCCTGATCGCTTGACACCCCTGATAAAACAAGCTCATTATTCCCCAGAGACGTTACTTTTACTTTGGATGGGCGATCCATGGTTGCAGAAAAGTTTACCGAACCAGACTTATCGGTCGAAATGCGAGCAATGATAACCTGATCGGGGAACGAAGAAAATACCTTGGTATCATAATTTACGCCGCTAACATTATAGCGGCTGGTTACCAACGCTTTTTCGAGATCGAGTTCGCGATAATAATTTGTAAAATTCTCATGTCCAGGGAAGTTAAGTCTGAGGTTACCAACGGTCTGATAAGACATTCCATGCGGCCGGCCAATCATTTTACTATTTACCAAATCCTGCGCTTCTTTGTATTTGCCTTCAAAAATCAATTTTCTAACTTCAGCTAAGGCTTCTTTGGCTTCAGGCTTATCATTACGGTACGGCTGGCCTGCCCATACGGTATTTTCATTAAGTTGAATTACTTCTTTATTCGGATTTCCATAAATCATGGCCCCTAAACGTCCATTTCCAACGGGCAGCGCTTCAACCCACTGTTTGGCAGGCTGCAAATACCATAACTTCATATAAGAATCACTTTGAGCTGAGGCGTCAATTACTAATGTCAGACAAAGTAGCAAGTACAAAATTTTCTTTTTCATATACTTAATTATAATTTGCTAATCCATTTAGAGTTTTCCATCCATTTGAATAAAGGTTCCATCCATCCTTTATGTCCAAAAATAAATCCATGCCCGCCTTTCGGATAAATGTGCATTTCGACCGGAACTTTGTAATGCCTTAACTTTTCGAAATAATTGATGCTATTATCGACATCAACCACATTATCATCAGCAGCATGTGTGATATATGCCGGAGGAGTAGTTTCATCTACCTGTAATTCATTAGAAAACTCGTCTATAGTTTCCTTCGAGGGATTATTTCCCAACAATTTGTTCCGCGAATCGCGATGTGTCAGATTATCCTGCATCGTAATAACCGGATATACTAATATCTGAAAATCAGGCCGAAGACTGGTATTTTTAGCATTTTCGATAAAGGCCTTTTTGAAATGAGTCGCCTCGGTTGAAGCCAGATGCCCTCCTGCCGAAAAGCCCATGATGCCTACTTTATGAACATCAACGCCCCACTTCTCTGCATTCTCCCGCACAAGCTTTATGGCCTGCTGTGCATCCTGCAAGGGGCCAATCTTCTTATCCGGCATAATTATATCGTCGGGAAGCCTATATTTTAGCACAAAAGCAGCAACTCCATTCTTTGAAAATTCCTTTGCCGCCGAAACGCCTTCGCCCTGAAAAACGATTACACTGTACCCTCCACCGGGACAGATTACCACGGCAGCACCGGTAGCTTTCCCCTTTTCGGGAAGGTAAACTTCGAGGGTAGGCGTAGTTACTCCCCTATACATCCCGGAAGTATTGATTTCCATTAAGTCTGCCGACTTCGAATTCGGGATGGTGCCCGGGTAAAGATTGACAATTTCCTGTGTCCGACCGGGAATTGACAAAATGAACACCAGCCCAATGATCATCTGAAACTTCTTCATATCCTTTTGGAGATTTAATTCCTGATTTTCTTTTGAGAATTGGCAACAAAGAAATCGACCATCATTTTCAAATACGGTTCCTGATGAACACCAGGCCCATGCTGTCCGTTAGGCACGAGTACAAACTGACTGGGAACATGAGCTTTCTGCAAAGCCTCATAAAGTATCTCGCTTTGGCAATGGGGCACAACGCGGTCCTTATCGCCATGAAAGATTAGAAAAGGAGGATCGCTTGGATCGATGTATGTTGTAGGGCTTGCCAGTAAGCATTTATCCTTGTTTTCCTGAATAGGGCCGCCGATATAAAGGGAGGCCGGGGAATTCGGTGCATTATGCGTAAAATCGGTACCACCGCACGAGTCCATTACCAACATATTGGTTGGGCCAAACCAATCAACTACTGCATCCACCGAGCTGCTGTAAGCGGTATTAGGGCCGACAGAACCTTCAATATCAACGGTTGCTGTTCCAAGTGTATATTGTTTAACTTTTCCGGAAGTACCGGCCATCGCCGCCATATTTCCTCCGGAGGAGCTTCCGGTTATTCCAACAAACAATGTATCAAACTGAAACTTAGCAGCATTGGCCCTTACATACCGGATAGCCGCTTTTATATCCTGCATGGGAGCAGGAAATTTAGCATCAAAACTCGAACGATGATTGGGCATTACAACCGCAAAACCGGCATCGAGAAGAGTTTTCCCCAAAGAATTAAAATCTGCCCCTTTGGACCTGTTCGACATCCAGGCACTGCCATATATTGAAATTATTACCGGATAAGATGGCTTTTGGACTTTAGGCAAATAAATATCCAACCGATGGTATATCATGGTATCGCCGGCATAGTTTAAATCCTTCCAGCTTTTTGAAAATGGCTGACTAAAACTGTTAAGTCCTGCCAGTAAAAAAATAATAATTAAGATGTGTTTCATTGTTAGTTCATATTTACAATGTGGAGTATCTCTATTTTGTCAATTTTACTAATTCCGATTCCAACCCTAGTTCATCAAATGGATTCGGGGCTGAATAACTTGCTAGTTTCCCTTCTTTATCAATAATCATATAGCAGGGGACCCAGTTTATTGCCATAAACTTCAGGAATGGGGCTTGCCATCCTTCTGAGAGACGATAATGGTTTTCTTTTACCAAGGACACCTTGAATGCTTCCTCCCAACGTTTTTTATCCATGCCTTCTATGGTTAGAAAAACAAATTCGACAGGCCGGCCAGCCAGTTTTTCCCTAACCCGTTTCGAATATGGCATTGCTCCACGGCACGGGCCACAAGCAAGTCCCCAAATATCCAAATAAACTACTTTTCCCTTAAATTTCTCCATCATCTTACCGAATGAAATCGCATTACCTGCTGTATCCTCCAACTGGGTATTTATAAAATTGCCATTCAGCGGTTGACCAATTAAGGCCCGTTTCTGATAATATTTCTCCAGGGCTTTGTCAACGGTTTTAATCACCAAGGGGTCATTATCCAGTTTTTTAAACTTATCGTAAATAAACGTATCTAACCGGTCAAACGACAAATCTGAGTAAATCCAGTTTGCCATAACATACTGCTGGGTTTTGCCTTTTAATGAATCTAACATTAGTATATTAAAAGGATCGCCTTTGACATTAAGCTTTCTTAACTCTGTAGATTTCGTAAACAAAAAATTTCTTAGATTATTTACATATGTGTCAGACAATACCATTTTGTCGTCCACCACATTTTTTAAGAGATTATACTTTCTATATTCATCCGACAACTCCAATGAATCTTTTTTCACTTTATTGAAATAAGAATACCGCTCCGGATAATTCATAATTAATTGAACATAGATTGCTGAATTTTCGGCAAGGAAATATTCCTTAAACAGCTGCTCGACAGGACGTGATTTAAAATATTCATCGAATAACACAATTCTTTCATCCCTGAACCGGGCCATTTTTATGGCAAATTCCTTTGGAGATAACTCGCATTTGTTTATTTCATTGAAATACATCCTATCCTGATGTCCTTTTAATTCAATGAAATAAAGAAAATTATTTTTTTCGGCTCCCTTTCCTTTATATTTTATAGTGTCACCATCGATATCCACAAAAAAATTATCCGAAGGTAACAGGCAAATATCGTGAACAAAATCTCCTGTAAATATCATTCCCTTCGCGGCCTGAGATACCGGAATTTTTAGCTCAAACTGACCGAGCCTATCAACTGGAGCTTCCAAGTACTCTATCATCTGGCTAATTTGATTGTCGGAATATCTAACTTTAACAGACTTTACATTACCAGAATGAACTTTCCCTTTTATTATGGCTGTTCCAACCTGTGAACTCACCAATAAACAATGAATTAAAATTGCAGAAATAATAATTACTCTTTTCATGCTAACATAGGGTTTAGTAAGGGTTTATAAATGTTCAATGTTTCACTTTTTATTCTTTTAACAACTACTTAAACAATAAAGCAGCAAACTGGTACAAGTCACGTCTCCAGGTAAGCCATTCATGCGCTGTACCCTGAGATTCATAATACGTATATTTTACGCCTTGTTTTTCTAACATGGCACGAAACGCTGCAACCGAACCAGGAAATGGAGCAGGTTCTTTCGTTCCCAATCCAAGCCAAAAGAGCTTAATCTGCTTATTGAGCACTGCCCCATCTTTAAATCTCCCGTTCATAAATACTTCCGGATCAATAGCATCGGTGCGCGGGTAGTTGGATGTTCCGCTAAAACCGGCTATGTAGGAGAATTTATCCAGATGATTCATGGTAATTGTAATGGTTTGGTTAGCCCCCATCGAAAGGCCTGCCATAGCCCTATGGTCGCGGTCAGCAATAGTACGGTATGAAGCATCAATCATAGGGATAATTTCTTTAATTACAACATCCTCAAAGGCCGACATCCCGCCAGCACCTCTGGCCGTAGCAGCCCCTGCCTGTGGCGGAGTTTGCGATGCTCTGTTTGCATAACCGTTGTCCATAACAATAATCATAGGTACCGCTTTTGAGGCAGCAATCAGGTTATCGAGAATAAGGTTGGCTTTGCCCTGTACCGGCCAGCCAGTTTCGTCCTCACCACTGCCATGCTGAAGATACAGAACCGGATAACGTTTCGAGGTATTCGCATCGTATTCGGCAGGTGTATATACAAAACACCTGCGCCACGAGTTCGTTACTTTCGAGAAATAAAGTTTCTGGCTAACCAAGCCATGAGGAACATCTTTGATGGCATAAAACTCCTGATCGGGAGCAGGTATTTCGATTGCGCTTCCCCAACGGCTTGCGCCATAGAAATAGAGGCTTCCCGGATCGGGAACCGAAGCTCCGTCAACATTTAGCTGATAGTAATGAAACCCTTCCACCTGAGGTGCCGATTCGCCTGTCCATACGCCTTTTTCATCTTTTTTAAGGTCGTATTTTACACCGCCAATATCAAGTTGTACTTTCTGGGCATTAGCGGCAGGAATGCTAACACGAACACGCCCTTCGGAATTTACCTGCGGATATAGCCGGCCTTGCTGAGTAGTTGCTGATGGTTTAAAATCCTCTACTACCGCACTCGGATTCGTCTGAGCTAAACAGAACTGGCCGGCTATTACGGTTGTTAATATTATAAATATCTGTTTAAATCTCATTTGACAATAGCATTGAGTATTGACATTTCAATTCCGTTTCGCGTTATTGACTTATTTAAATAAAAGAGGAGCAAGTTCATACAGGCTACGACGCCAAGTCAAAAACTCGTGGGCTGTATTTTGAGAAACATACGATACGGCCTTAATACCAACACCATTTAGCGCCTCGGCAGCTTTCTTGACAGCGTCGGGATTTTCGCGGCTCCCGCAGCTCAGGAAGATAAGTTTAACCTTCGACTTGTCAGTAATTTCAGTGGGCGAGTAAGTTCCTCCGCTTAGCAGGGCGTAGTATGCAAAAACATCGGGTTGGGCGAGTGTAATTGTGTGGGTTTCATACCCTCCCATTGAGAGGCCTGCCATAGCGCGGTGGGATTGGTCGGCAAGAGTACGAAAATTGGCATCGATATAGGGAATTAGCTCATCTACCAGTACTGTTTGAAATGGCTTAATATCAAAATTTCTCATGCCTCCAATTTTAACTTCATTGGTCATCCCATAAGTCATAACAATAATAAAGGGGTTGATTTTACCCTCGGCAATCAGGTTATCCATAATCAAATTAGCATGTCCCTGATTACTCCAGGCTGTTTCATCCTCACCCCAGCCATGTTGCAGGTACAGCACCGGATAGCGCTCTGCCTTATCCTTGTCATAACCAAAAGGAGTATAGACAAAAGCCCTGCGAGAAGTACCTGTACTTTTCGATGGAAAAAGAATTTGCTGTACATTCCCATGCGGGACCTCTTTTAAAGCATAAAAGTCCTTGTCGTGGGCAGGTATTTCGATACCGCTTTCCCAACGGGTTGAGCCGTAGAAATTCAATGCTCCGGGATCGTTAAACGTGCCTCCATCGATGGTCAAATGGTAATAATGGAAACCTTCATCCATCGGCCCTTCGGTAGTACCCATCCACGAGCCATCCTCAGCTTTGGCAAGTTTAGTGCCCCCTCTGCCGCCCAAACCAAGACTTACGCTTACACTTTGTGCCTGGGGAGCCACGATACGAAACCGTGCATAGCCTTGTGAATTAACCTTTGGGTACTCTTGTCCCGGCTGATTTACGGTAGAAGGTTTGAAGTCATCAATAACTGCAGGCTGGTTAGTCTGCGAAATGCACACCGAACCAGATAAAGTAAGAAATGATGCTATTATAACAGAAAATAGTTTCATGATTTTTAGTTTTTGAAAATAAGCGGGGCAAATTCATGCAGCGACCGTCTCCACGATTGCCACTCGTGAGCAGTTTCGGGAGAAACATAGGAAATACCTTTAATACCTACTTTGTTCCATTCCTCGGCAGCGGCTCCAATTCTGGCCGAACCACCCTCGCGACCGCCAAAGCTCATGAACACTACTTTTACATTCTTTTTGAAAGCATCAATATCTTTTATTTCCGACGGGGTAAAGGTGCCGCTACTAAACATACCGACATACGAGAATTTATCGGGGTTAGCAATAACAATAGCACGGGTTTGCATACCACCCATTGATAATCCGGCCATGGCACGGTGTGCCTGATCTGGAATTACACGGTAATTTGATTCAACAAACGGAATCAGGTCGTCGAGGAGTATCCGTTCGAATTGTCCAGTGATATTCATTCCCCCCATAGGACCGCGCGGAGCATTTGCATTAGCGGCAGGGGGTACAGCTTGACCAGGAGCAGCATCTGGTCTGGGACTACGTGGGCCTCCTCCAAAATTAACACTACTGTTTTCCATTACAATAATAAAAGGAACAGCCTTGCCATCAGCAATCAAATTGTCCATAATCCGGGCGGTATATCCCTGGTTGCCCCATCCTGTTTCGTTTTCGCCCATACCATGTTGAAGATACAAAACAGGGTAACGTTGGGCATTATTTTTATCATATCCCGGGGGGGTGTATATGTAAGCATGGCGAACGCTATTACTGGTCTTTGAGAAATAATAATTCTCGCGCAACTCACCATGAGGGACACTCTTGAGAGCATAAAAATCCTGATCCTTGGCAGGAATTTCGATGCCACTACCCCAACGGCTTGCACCGTAGTAGTATAGGCTTCCCGGATCAGGGACTGAAGCCCCGTCAATGTTCAACTGGTAATAATGAAACCCTTCATCCTGAGGGGCCGATTCTCCAGTCCAAACACCTTTATCGTCTTTAACCAAATCGTACTTTTTACCACCAATGTCGAGTTGAACTTTCAGGGCATTTGGTGCCGAAATACTCACACGTACTCGGCCGTCAGAATTGACCTGAGGGTACTGCTTACCTTGCTGGGTAGTGGCTGTGGTTTTAAAATCCCCCTCGGCCATACGTTGGTTAGACTGAGCTAAACAGATCTCCCCCGTTAATACGGTCATTAATAAAAAAAACAAAGACTTGTAATTCATTTGACAACTTTTTATTAATTATTTTTATTCATATCTGCTTGCTACATTACTCCAAATTTTCACCACCATCAATGGTTTTGATGGTTCCGTCCGGATTGTATTCAAGTTCAACAACCTTAAGGCTGCGTAACCATGTTCGTCCACCCGAAGGAACGCTGTCGTGATGGAACAAGTACCATTTTCCCTTGAACTCAGCAATGGCATGGTGGGTTGTCCATCCAACAACCGGAGTAAGAATTACACCCTGATAGATAAATGGTCCGTAAGGATTATCGCCTATGGCGTAGCATAATAAGTGAGTATCGCCGGTTGAATAGGAAAAATAATACTTACCATTATAACGGTGCATCCACGAAGCTTCGAAAAAACGGTTTTCTTGTCCGGCCTTCATTGGGGTACCATCCTGATTTAGGATGATAACAGGGCGTGGCTCTTCGTCAAAGCCAAGCATATCGTCTGACAAACGAACTACCCGCGATGGCAAGGCCACTTCATCTCCAGAAGGCAAATAGGCGCTTTCAAGAGCTTTATTGTCTTTGTAACGTTGCAACTGCCCACCCCACAAACCACCGAAATACATGTAATAGGTTCCGTCGGTATCCTGAAACACCGCAGGGTCAATACTATAACTTCCGCGAATTGGGTCGGGCTGAGGAACGAACGAACCAGCAGGGCTATTGGAAATAGCTACGCCAATATGGAATACATCGTTCTTGTCCTTTAAAGGATAGTACATATAGTACTTCCCGTTTTTGCATGCCACATCACAATCCCACAATTGGCGGCCTGCCCAGGCTATATCACTTACTTTAAGCACTACGCCATGGTCTGTAAGCGGTTCATTCTCGATGTCAGAAGTAGAGAAAACATGGTAATCATTCATATCAAAATGGTCACCGTTATCATTTTCCGGAATACCCGATTCCCTATCGTGTGATGGATAGATATACAATTTCCCATCGAAAACGTGCACAGCCGGGTCGGCCATAAAATCATTTTCAACTAAATACTTTGCTTTTTTCATTTTCAGATTAGTATTTTTTTGTCAATTTAATCATATCATCAACAACACTCTTGCGTTGGTTATTGCGATCGAAGAGTACGGGATAGTCTTTTCTGCCGCGGATCGGAAAGCCATTCAACCATGTTCCGGTATCGCTCAGCCCCCAAACGGTAACGCGGTCAATCACATCGTTATATTTAAGAAAGAGTTCGAACATATCGAGCACACGCTTGTTCCATTTCTGCTGAACTGAATCTGGCACGCCATCGCGATAGGGATCCATTTCTTTTGAATACTTAAAATTCATTGAAATATTGGCTCCGTCATACGGACTAGGCAGGATTGAAATATCCCATTCAGTAATGAGGATATGTACACCAGCATCCTTCAGCTTCTTAAAACTTGTTTCGGTAGCTGCAACCGAGGGAGTATTTATGTGCATGTGCGATTGCGAACCTACGGCATCAATACGGCAACCGGCAGCCTTCAGCTCCTTTACCATTTGTACAATCCCATCGCATTTTGTAGGAGACTCAACATTATAATCGTTGTAGTACAATTCGGCATTGGGGTCGGCTTCGTGCGCATACTGAAAAGCATATTTTATAAAGTCTTTACCCAGAATCTGGTAGAATTTACTTTTGCGGTACGAGCCATTGTCTTCGAACGCTTCGTTCACAACATCCCACCCTTTAACACGACCTTTGTAGCGGCCAACAACAGCATAGATATGCTTACGCATACGCTCTTTCAGCACCTCTGGTGAAACATCCTTTCCGGTTGAATCAACAAACATCCATCTTCCTATTTGCGAATGCCAGATAAGACAGTGACCCGTTACAACTTGTTTGTTTTTCTCTCCAAAAGCTACAAATTTATCTGCATCTTCCCAGTTGAACTTATTTTCTTCCGGATGGGTAGGTTGGGGTTTCATGCAGTTTTCGGCAACAATAGTACTGAATTCCTTAGCAATCAGCTCTGATTCGATGGGGCTAACACCATTGACTTGTTGCATATTGACAGCTACGCCAAACAGAAATTTACCTTTGGTAGCCTCAGCTAATGTTTTTTGAGCCATGGCATGTACGGATACCAGTAAACCAAGCGTAGTAATTGCAAAAACAGTTCCAATTTTCATATTATTCGTTGTATTTAATTAATCTATATGTGCAGGCTCTTTCCTGCGGGCTTTCAATTCTGCTTCAATTTTTACTTCCATTTTCTTATCAATTACATAGAAAAAAAGCAGGCCAACACCTATAAGAAACGGAATTGACGGATATATACTCACAAGCAGTTTTGCTCCATCGGCTACAGATTCCGGTTGAATAATTTCATGCCCGGCAGCCGCGCCATTTTTAGCGATATATCCGTATAAACTTAAAATCCATGCAACTAAAGCCCCTCCAATGGAAAGCCCTGCTTTAAGTCCCACCATCATAGCAGAAAAGATAATTGCAGTTGCCCTACGCTTTGTTTTCCATTCTGAATAGTCGGCAACATCGGCAATCATAGCCCAAAGAATAGGAATGGTAATACCATAGAAAAATCCATGCAGAATTTGCGAACCAAACATTAAGAGCACATTGTCAGGTTTGAAAAGGATAAAATCAAACACAAAAAAGGTAGCAACGAGTAAACCATACTTATAAACATCCCGCTTACCATATTTATCGGCAAGCCTTTTGGATAATGAAATCCCAACAATCATGAAGATTATACCTCCTGCATTAAACAACCCAAAACCGGCTGATACGGGATCAGATCCAAAGAAATTGATACCTACACCCGATAAAGCAGAGATGACAGGACTTATAAATTTAGCCAGAGCAACCTTATCAACGTAGTTATTAAAGTAATACACATACGAACTACCTTTCATAGCAAGGGTAATGAACACCAAAATGGTTAAGGAAAGCATGATGAACCAAGGCTTGTTCTGCGAAAGATCTGACAGGTCATCTTTTAATGAAGATTTTTGTTCCACACTAGGAACAATACGTTCTCTGGTTGAGAAGAATGTTATAAGCAGCATAACAGTACCAACAATTGCCATCCATGTCATTACGGTTTCGATTCCGGCAGCCTTATCCCCGTGGCCGGCATATATAATAATAGGCAACATGAATACCTGCACAAAAAACTGAGCAAACATTACGGCCACAAACCGATACGACGAAATACTATTCCGCTCGCCCATATCCCCGGTTATCACACCACTCAAAGCCGAATATGGCAGGTTACTTGAAGCATAAAGCATCAACAAAAGGGAATAGGTTGCAGCGGCGTAGATTAACTTTCCTTTGTACGAAAAATTTGGTGTTGAAAATGCAAGAAGGGCCACTACCCCCAAAGGAATAGCTGTGTAAAGGATCCAAGGCCTGAATTTGCCCCATTTCGAATTTGTTCTGTCGGCCAATACTCCAATTATTGGATTAAATAAAAATGCAGCAGTTAAGCCAACAACAAGCATTATTATTGAGGCATCGGTGTTTTTAAGTCCATAAATGTCGGTATAGAAATATGCTAAATAGGTAATTAACGTTTGAAAGACCAGGTTAGCGGCCAAATCTCCCAAACTATACCCTATTTTTTCGAAGACTGAAATTTTCTGTATGTTTTTCATGTGAGTTATTATAAATAATATTAGAATTTACTTAGCTGTTGTAAAGGGAGATGCTGGTAATCCTTCCTTGTTTTTAAAATTGGATTCGGCAGGATTATCGTCCCATGCATAGCGCACTACTGTAGGGTTGGGCACTTTTTTGCTCCATACCTTCACCTTATTTTTTGAAAGCACCACGGCATTTGCCCATTCAAATTTCCCATCAGCACCTGAAATCTGAAAACCATCCAAAAGACAATTGGTAAAAAGTCCTTTCCCCACAGATTTGAATGTAAGGATGATGCTGTTGCCCGACGTCTCCATTGATTCGTACAAAGGCCCCGAACTTACCTCCAAGCTATCGTGATAAGCAATCCTTGCGGCCTCCATTGCCAACCGACGGGCTACCTCCTTTTTATTTAATGGATGAATGTCGTTCCACTCGCCAATATCGGAAGTTACAGCCATCCCTGTATTAGGCAGTTCCAAAGCACGGCGTTGTGCCTCACGAACATTGGCCATACCACTTTCTACAGGTTGTTTATTGGGAATTCCCAGATTGGCTATCTGTGCAAACACAAATGGCATATCGGGTTGGTCAAATTTTGTGCGCCATCCGGTAATCAAATCTTTAAAGAGTTGATGGTATTCTTCCATTTTAGTCCCGGTATTGGATTCGCCCTGATACCAAATTGTTCCTTTTAACCGATAGCCTATTACCGGACTAGTCAAACTGTTGTACAGCCCGGCGGGACGTGCGCCTCCACCGCCACCACTACCTTGTCCCATAGTTGGTTTAAGGGAAGCTCCGATATGATAGTTCCAGTCTCCGGTTAAATCAATCTTCTGCGATCCTACACGAAGTTCGTAAGGTTTATCTTCTACAAATCCGCCTTTTCCGCCAGGACATATTACCCGCACCATCAGTTTGTTTTTCCCGGGTTTCAATACCCCGACAGGCAGTTTATAAATTCGGGGAGGATATTGATAGGATATGGTTCCCACGAATGTTCCGTTCAAAAAGGCTGAGTCACTGTCGATGATGCGACCTAAACGAAGCACCGCACTTTTGCCGACCAAAGAATCAGGGACATCGAACTCTTTATAAAACCAGATAGAGCCCATCCGCAAGTCAACACCTTTGTCGGACCAATAGCCAGGCAACGAAATCTGAGGCCAGCCAGACACATTCACTCCGGCTTTCGACCAGCGACCAATGCCCGAATCATTTTTAGCCAATTCGGCATTAAAATCAAAACGAACGGGATTCGCTACCGAAGTTCTGTTTGCTCGTATGGAATCAACTCTGGCCTTGGCCGCCTGCCATCTGTCCATATATAATTTAAGATAGTCCTCACTTAACCACGACTCAATAGCAGAACCGCCTATAGCGTTATTGATTAAACCAATAGGTACTTTATATTTTTGATACAGCTCTGCCCCAAAAAAGTAAGACAGAGAAGAAAAATTCATAATATTTCCCTGTGTTGCCGGAAGCCATGTCCCATCTTTAAAATCGTTCTGAGGGATTTGTGCATCAACACGTACCGACGGCTTAAAGTAGCGGATATTGGTATTATTGGTTTGCTCTATTTCAGTTTGGTACAAATCGAGCACCCTGTAAACCATCAATTCCATATTCGATTGCCCTGAACATAGCCAAACATCGCCAACTAAAATGTTACGAATTTCAATTTCATTTACCTTCATATTGAAAGGTCCACCTGCTTTTTGCGCTGGCAAATAAGTCTTCCAATTCCCTTGTTTGTCCGTTTTGGTTTGATAGGTTTTCCCTCGAAATTCAATTTTGACTTTCTCATTAGGATCAGCCCAACCCCATATTTTCAGCGGAACATCACGCTGAAGCACCATCCCGTCCGAAATCAACCGGGGTAGTTTCACTTTGGCACTTACAGAAGTAGTAAATCCTATCAGTAACAACAAAGCCCAAAGACTAAACCTATATCTAAACAAACTCATATTCAAACAATTATTACAATTAATCCAAAACACAAACTCAAAATTCATTCAATTCTAATTCAATACTCCACCACTTGCTCCGTCCATGTTGGTTTATTAATGAAGAACATTCCATCTCTGTAGGTCACGGGTTCAATCCCCATTTGAGGGGTTAATTCCCAAGATTCGAAAGTTTGGCAGTACGGATATGGGCGTTTTTCATACATCAAATAATGACACGAATTCCACAGCTTACCATCGGGTCCCTCGAATATGGCATTATGGCCAGTTTCACAATAAGGATCGTCCGTATCCTGAAACTTCAAATGATCATATCCACCTTCAACAGCTAGTTCTAGACGATATCCCTTTTTGCGTGTCCCAAAAATTGGCTCTCGGGATGCCAGCACCCAAGGACCAAGTGGAGATTTGGATTTCAAAAGACCTACTTCGTAACCTCGGGTCCAGGTCGAAAAGAACATAAAATAGGTCCCGTCTCTTTTTAGCACGAATGGACCTTCGATTCCTCCCGCCATCCATTCGGGATAGCCAGGTTGTTTTTTATCAAGAAATTTTTGAATGCCCCCAACAAGTTTACCTGTAACCAAATCAATTTTTGCCTGAAACAATCCGTTTCCGCTACAATAGAGGTAAGTCTGCCCATCCTCATCCTCGAATAAGGTCGCATCGTTGTTATACTGAGGCGTAAGAGGTCCGTTAACCAACTTATATGGACCGGTTACCTGATCGGCTACAAACAGCCAGATACTATGTGTACTCATACCTTTAGGGTCCTCTTTGGTAACTTTTCCGCTATTTACAGTGAGCCAGTACTTATTTTTAATAAAATGAATTTCGGGGGCCCAGAACCTGCCATTATAAGGACAATCGACTGAAAGTTTGCTCGCATCAATAAGCCACGAATGCTGCTTCCAATGAATTAAATCGTCGGAAACCAACAAGCGCACTCCGGGGTTTGGGCCTGTCCACACTGGATTGGAAGTTCCTGTACAATACCATTTGTTGCCTACCTTTATAATGCAATGGTCGCGCATGGATATAGAAGAATCCCGTGTAATAGGATTAGTATAGCGAAATATATGGGTCGTTGCATTTTCATTATTCGATGTTCCTTTTTCGGAGCTTAGTTGAGCAAAGCATGTAGTTGACAACGCTAGTAAACTCGAAAACAAAATCATTTTACATTTCATCCGCACATAATTGGTTTTTAAAGGTCGGATGCAGCTCGCATGACTTTGTTCATGCCTATTTGTGTTTTTTGAAAAACATGCTCGGTTCATATTTAAGACTTTATTATCTTGTATAAGGACTTTCCACCATTTTGAGATGGGTTTGTTCGTAACCTCCGTTATCGACAATCACTTTATTGAATACAACACCCGGATCCAAAGGTCGAATTGTTAAAACATGCATCCCATCCGTACTACGGGGCAAAGCAAGGGTTGTAACGGTCTCTATCATTCTGGCAGCACCGGCAGGATACATTTTAGAGTAATTGTTTTTCCAAATCAACAGATCGTTAATATTCCAGATCTTTTCCTTGCCACCGTCAAACGAAACGGCTACACTTTGCCCGCCCGTCTTGAATGGGAGCGTACAACTTAAAAAAATGCGAACTTTAACACTGTCGGACTTTGGGACAATGTTCATTTTATATGTCAACGCTGTTCCGTCAGTTTTCTCAGTATAAGGCATCAGGGCAACACCCGAAAGAGTTCTTCCCAGATCGGGGATTACTGTCCATTTCGTCTTAACGTTTGCTTCATTTCCGAAATAATGCTCAGCTTCCATTACAACCACGCCATTCTTCTCGCTAAAAACACAACCTCCCAGCTTTGCTTCTTCCGGTTTTACACGGGTAACCTGGGGCATAATATTACCGCCCCGGGGTTCATCCCACGATCTGTATCCGATATGGGTCTGATCCATCATGTGATTCCATTTACCACCGGCTACATTCAAATTGTAATCTTTCGAAAGTTCCGCATCGCGTTTAAAGCAATACTCAACACGGTCGGCCCAATAATTCGCTTTAAGTTCTTTTTTACTTGCCAGTTTCGAATTCATGGCCACAGCATAATACATATCATAAAGATTTGCCATTGCGCGTACCGGGTGGAGAACCAGTTCCATATAGGCGTCCTTATATTGATTCGGCAGTTTTAAATACTGCCGCAACGCTTTTGCTTCAAGCGCCAGATACGCATCTTTAACCTGAAGGAATTCACCGCTCTCCAGATTGTATGTTTTACTATTGAGCATTTCGGCGGTAACCCGGCTATTATATTTACAATAAGTATTCAATATCTCGGAAGCCTCTGCAGCTTCCTCGGGACCAAACTTATCTTCACAGAATTTCAGGGCATATTCATCCAGATTGTTCGCGTTAAAAGATGCGGGGTTCCAAGCCATTTGCAGGAAAAAATCCATCGGATATTCATTGGGCTTCAAATCGCCTACATTCAAAATCCAAACTTTATCGACGCCATAGCTGTAAGTCAATTGCAATTGTTCCCACATATGCGGGATTTGAGTCATATTTAACCATTGATAAGACCTTGGAGCTCCATGTAAATCCACGTGATAGTACATTCCATAACCGCCAGGATGCTTTTTCGCATTAAGCTCGGGCAAACGACGCACATCTCCCCAGTTATCATCGCACAACAAAACAATCACATCGTCAGGAACCTTCATTCCCTGATCGTAATAATCGAGGACCTCGCTGTATAGTGCCCATATTTGGGGAGTTTTGGGAGCGGACTTTTGGGTCACTTTCTCAATAATTCCCCGCTGATCTTTCATGATCCGTTCCAGTAACTTAAAATTCTTGTCCGCACTCCCGGCATCACTCATAGGCATGTCTCCATCGCCACGCATAGCCATAGTGATTATCTGTTCATAATTCTTATTCCGCTCAAGACCATCTTCCCAAAATTTCTTTAGTCCTGCTTCGTTAGTCTTATAATTCCATTCCCCATTGCCATATTCTTTTCGATGTTTGCCCCATTCCCTTTGCGCACGCATCATGGGCTCATGGTGAGATGTGCCCATAACAATCCCATACTCATCGGCAAGGCGTGGATTTTCAGGATCGTCCTCATTGAAGGCATTTCCCCACATGGCTGGCCATAAGTAATTAGCCCTTAACCTGAGCAATAGCTCAAACATATGAGTGTACATTTTACTATTAACTCCTCCAAATTTTCCCGTTGTCCAACCGGTAAAGCACGGAGCCTCATCGTTAATAAAAATCCCCCGGTAACGCACTTTGGGCTCACCCGAAACATAACGCCCTTGCAAGACATAGGCTGCAGGACGTTTCTTCGCGGGGACATCGGCCCACCAGTACCAAGGCGAAACACCTAATTGTTTCGACAACTCATAAATGCCATAAATGGTTCCGCGTTTATCGCTACCGGCAATCACAAGCAGTTGTTTAGTGTTTGGTTGCGGATTGGAAACCGTGGTAATCACAAAACTTTCCCATTTTCCTTTTAAATCTTTAACATCAAGCTTTTTTGATGAAACCAGCTTATCGATCAGTTTACTTTTCCCAAGTGTTCCAATTACGATCTCATACTCGGCGAACGCCTCTGACGTAAACAATTGAGGTTTAACTCCGGTAACACTGTCAATATCATTTTGAAGGTCTCCAATAGCTCGTATTACACCTTTATAATCATCTTTATCATAACAAAGTGGCGCAACAACATGATCTTTGGCAACAACCGGAAAATCTAAATTTGTTTGAGCATTTTCCGTAATAATATTTGATGTTAACGCGCCTGTTTGCTGTGCTCCAAGTGGTAAGCAAATGTTTAAAAATAAAAGACAGAACACCCCGGAATAGCAACTAAAAACAGACCTCAATAACATCTTCATATTCGCCAGAATTATAATCGATAATTAAAATCTATTCAAAACTGATCCAGTCCACGTCAACAGGTCTTCCGTCCAAAGACATTAACACCAAGTCCTGCACACCGGACTTTAATCCCGATATTGGCACTTTGACATTCGTCCACACTTTGCTATGGGGAATATTAATCTTAGCCACGACAGGACCGTTGGCATTGTTTAAGCGCAATTGCAAAACGCCACCTGTTTTCGAAAAAGCCCTGACATTCATTAATTTGTAGCGTTTATTTCCAAAATCAACGCCATTATATTGAATCCAGGCGCCTTTGGCTTCAAAAACGGTTTTCCAGCCATCGAACGTATGGAGAGAATCGATAAAAGCTATCGAAATCCCTTTTTCGCTTATGCGGCTATACCTGTCTATTTGTATTTTTTTTGACGCATTGGTTAAGCCGACTCCTCGTAAGGTTGGTATGACTTTCCGGATAGTACCGTCGGCATTAAAAAACAGGCTGTCAATCCGGACAGACCTGTTTTTGTCAAATTTAGGAGACAAGTCGTTGCTATGATAAAACAAGTACCATTGTCCTTTAAAGTTTATAAATGACTGATGATTAGTCCAGCAGCCGGTAGGAGATTCATCCATGACGACACCGGAAACTTTAAAAGGCCCCATAGGACTATTGCTCATGGAGTATTCGAGACATTCCGTTTTGTTTTGAACATGCGGGTATGTGAGATAATAAACGCCGTTGCGTTCGAACAGGAATGGACCTTCCTTCAATCCCTTTTCGGGCAGATTGGCTATAACCTGAGGTTCGGAAGCCAACTCCGTCATATTGTCCTTCAGTTTTGCTACGTATATATTCCCCTGCGCCCAGTATAAATAAGCTTGTCCATCCTTATCGACGAACGTACAGGGGTCGATTCCATGAACATTTTGAATTGGCTTAGATTCCGGAGTAAACGGACCGTAAGGGCTATCGGACACAGCTACTCCAATTGAAAAACCTTTGCCATAAGTTGTATCCTTAGCCGGAGCCGGAAAATAGAAATAATATTTCCCATTTTTATAAGCACAATCCGGAGCCCACATGCTGAATCCGGTTGGGTTAACCCAGTTAACTTTCCCCTGACTTACGATAACTCCATGATCTGTCCATTCGGTTAAATTATCGGATGAAAAAACATGGTAATCCTCCATGCAAAACCAGTTGGGACGCCCCTGCCCAAGCTTTCCCAAAATATCATGAGAAGGGTACAGGTAAACCCTGTCGCCAAAAACATGCGCTGAGGGATCGGCCGAAAACTGATTGGTAATAATAGGGTTCTGAGCAAAAATGCTGTCAGCGATTACCAACAACAGAAAACTCAACAAAAACACTCCGCTTTTTGGACAGCTCATCAGGTTATTACAGTTTTAAAAATTATTTGGAGATCTTATCGCTTATATGGAAATAATCGAAGTCTGCATAACCGCCAACATTTTTAGTAGCATAATTAAACAAACCAAACCGGTAACCCATAAAATGAGGAATGGTGTAGGCCATCTTCAACTGCTCGCCAATGACAGTCCAGGTTTTACCATCAAGACTGTAGAAGAAGTTAGCAACATCTGCCTTATTCGTGAAGTTACATTCAGCCTTAAAGTTCACGACATTCTGCGAAAGAGGAATACTTTGTACCTCAACAGGTTTACCCGAGCCGGCGCTAACCATAACGATAGCTTTTTTACCGTTATTAATTTTAACACCAACCTGTCCAAAGTTTTTTTGCAAAAGACACAAACCAGCAAAATCACCCTCCTTCATATTTGACACATCTAACGATGTAAATCCCGTACATTCGGGGCCAATGGTACGTTGGGTCAGAGTATTCTTAGCCATCAAGAACAAGGTATCAATCCGACCTGTCGTAAGACGCAGATAACCTTTACGTTGAACAATAGACCAAAGCTTATTATTGGGATTGTGGTTCCATTGCCAAACCAACGGCAGGGCCGGCTCGCCTTTCTTACGGGTAAATTCATCGGAGGCTACAATTCCCGGGATCAAGCCTTTACTTACAGGGAGGTTTAATGTTTCGGGCACTTTACCATCAACACCAAGAACAGGCCAGCCATCAACCCATTTTACCGGAACAAGATAAGGGATACGGCCTACGGCTCCGTAATCACGGAACAAATACGAATACCAAGTTCCATCGGGCATATCAATGAGCCCGCCCTGAGCTAAACCTAAATCCTGAAAACCAACCTTACCTTCGTATGGCCCGGCAATCTTATCTGCTCTGTGAAGAACAACGGTACGCATTCCTCCTCTGGGCCAGGTTATATTAAAAAGATAATACTTACCTTTTACTTTAAAGAGCTGGGATCCTTCAGCCGGAAGACCAATAGCCCCCGACGGAGCACCTGCATTCTCAATGAGTACCTTTTCTGTTCCTTCCTTTACACCTGAGAAGTCCTCTTTAAGTTCAACTATCCTGAGTTTGCCAGAACCATAAATCATATAAACACGGCCATCATCATCAAAAAACAAAGTATGGTCATGATAGGCTGGTTTGAAAGATACTGTCTTCCATGGACCTTTCTCAATATCTTTAGTTGTATAAATATAAGTCTTACCCGTCGTTTGGGCGAAGGTGGTAACATAGAAATTCCCATTATGGTAACGTAAGCTGCTGGCCCACGAACCTCGGCCATAAGTACTCTTCCCATTATCAAGACTCTGTTCATCAACATTATCAAGAACATCATAAGCATAGTTAACGAGTTTCCAGTTTACCAAATCTTTAGATTTCATAATGGGCACCCCGGGACTCATGTGCATGGTAGTACTTGTCATGTAATAGGTATCGCCAACACGAAGCATAGCCATATCGGGAACATCAGCAAATATTAATGGATTATGAGCCTGCTTTTCCTGCGCCCAAGAAATCGTAAAAAACGATGATGCAACAAATATGGCCAACCCTAAAATCAATCTCTTCATTTATATTTCATTTAATTAAAATCTCACAAAAACTAAAGCCATTTTACAGAATCATCTACTTAAGCAACACGTACTCATAATCAAATCATACTCTAAAATAAGCTGACATTCGCAATCCTATTTTGAAGCCTTTATCCAGAGCGTCGTAATCCAAAACTTTGCTGCCTTTTAAAGTTGACGCAATCGGGATTACAACTATTGAAAATCCTTCTACTTAAATAATAGTTGTACAAAATTGAAGAGGTTATTTCTCCAAACCGGCCAGGTATGACCTCCGGGGTATTCGCTATAAGAATATTTTACCTTCATCTCATCAAACTTCGAAAGCATCGTTTGACAGTTTTTCCAGGCAATATCCTCTTTGCCACCCTGCGAAATCCATAATTGTTTTAGGTTGGCGTTTATCTTATCAGCATTGTTTTTTATAAACTCGTATTGAGGGTCGGACATTTCTTTTCTATCGGCAAACCAACCTGAGCTAAATACACCGAGGTATGAAAACATTTCGGTATTTCTGACCCCTGCATAAAGAGTTTGAATACCACCCATTGACAACCCGGCCAAGGCACGATGTTTTGCCTCGATTTTTACCCGGTAATTCTTTTCCACAAACGGGATAATACATTGCTTCAATTCTTTCTCGAACACACTTAGAGTTTCTTCGCCAAATGCATTTAAAGGAAGGTTCCCGTCGGGCATAACTACAATCATCGGAACGGCTTTTTTAGCAGCAATCAGGTTATCGATAATCAAATCGGTCTTCCCCTGGGCAGCCCAGCCTCGTTGATCTTCACCGCCTCCATGCATAAGATAAAGAACCGGATATTTTTCGCTGGTATTTTCGTCGTATCCCGGAGGTGTGTACATATAGAAATTACGCCAGGTATTTGTTACGTTCGAATAGTATCGTTTAATCCGGATATCGCCATGGGGAACGTTACGAACTTCGTAATAGCTGTCGCCCTTAAATGGCACTTCGATGCCACTAGCCATGCGGCCCATTCCATAAAAAGTTTCGCTGGAGGGATCGGCAACTGAAACTCCATCAATAATTAACGAGTAATAATGAAATCCTTCGCTTAGAGAATCGGTTGTTACGTTCCAAAAGCCCTCGTTACTTTTTGCCATATCGTATTTCCGGCCCAAATCAAGCTGAACCTTTTGAGCTTCGGTTGCCCTAAATCGAAAATATGCACGTCCATCGGGTAACATTTGTGGATATCTTGCCGATCTCACATTTGATTCGGCTGGACGGCCTACATTGCTTATTTTATCAAACACATTAACATCAACGGGTTTAAAAATCAGCTGAGAATACATGTACAGGCTGTTCTTCCAAACCTTAAAATCATGATAACCATGATCAACGTAATAGATGTGAGGAACGTTTGCATTTTTCAAGTAATCGTGTGTGCGTCTGCTTATATAAATAAGTCCATCTTTATCGCCACATGAAATCCAAAGCAGTTTTAGTTGAGACTTCGCAGCATCTGGATTGGGCATCAGTTCTTCGGGCTTCCGGGTATTGGGAGCCGAAGAAAATCCACCAACCCAGGCAAATTTGTCGAGATTGCCCAAACCAAAATTTAACGATTGACCGCCGCCCATTGATAAACCGGCTATTGCCCGGTGCTCACGGTCTTTGATTACCGGATATCTTTTTTCAACATAGGGAATAAGATCATTAAGCAGGTCTTTTTCGAATGTGGCAAAGGCTTGTACCTTTTCGCCATCATAGATATTACCAACGGCACGGTCATCTTTCATTGCCCGGCCATTTGGCAATACCACAATCATGGGCTCTAGTTTATTTTCGGCATATAAATTATCGAGGATTACATTTGGCTGGCCTTCACGAAACCACTCCTTTTCGTCGCCGCCAATACCGTGCAACAAATACAATACGGGATATTTTTTATCCTTCGAATATCCGGGAGGCGTATATATTAGCGCTTTTCTTGTGGTTCCAACTGTTTTTGACGGGTAACTTATAGTATCTATTTTCCCGTGCACTATGGCTGATCGGACAATATCAAAGCCATTGGGAGCAGGAGTTACAATACTTTGGGAGTAGCCCCCCAAATTCAATATAAGTGTAACTGCACTTATAAAAAATAGACGTTTAGTGTTGTTTTTCATACTGTTAGTTATAGACGCTTTTCTTTTTTAATAGTTATATGGTTAAAAATCAAAATATTAAACACATTGATAATGCAACTAATATTACGAGTTATTTGTATGCATTTATTGCATTCTAAACCAGTCAAAATCAACATATCCACCGGGTTGTTTAGTGGCATAATTAAACAGGCAAAACTTATTACCTGTAAAAATGGAAAGGCTAAATCTCATAGTCAGTTCATTCCCCAATGTTTTAAAGACCTTATTATCTATACTATAGGAAAAACAAGCTTTACCGGTTCCATAATAGGCATTGGCAGCAAGGTATATGGTTGAGCCTTTAATTAAGGTCGAGTCAACAGTAGTTCCATTATTAACCATTATGATATAGTTTTTACCCTTTTCTTTCTTAACCGCGATATATCCATAGGGATCCTGAAAAACTGCCAGTCCGGCAATGTCGCCTTCTTTCATTTTGTCTGTAACCATTTTGGTAACGCCAATTGTAGGAGCTGTGTCTGAGTAATAAGCAAACAATTTTTGGGTAAGTGTATTACGGGCTTCGCGTAAATTGCCGACAGGTTGAACTGTTTTAAGACGTAAGAAACCTTTTCTTTCTGTTAGCGACCATTTTGAAGAATCGGGATTATGATTCCACCCCCATTGCATGCCCAAAACAATACTATCGAATTCATCGGAAGTGGGTAAATCGGTAATAGGATAGGTTTTCCCGACATTAGGTTTCTTATAGGTTACAACCCCTTTTCCATCAATGCCCACCATTGGCCAACCGTCTGTCCATGTAACTGGTTGCAGGGATGGCAAACGGCCAAACGGCCCCCGGTCGAGGAACAGCATTGTCCACCATTCGCCAGTTTGGGTTTGGATAAGCGCCCCCTGATGTATCCCAAAGTTTAACGTTCCTTTATTCTTGTCCCAAATAACAACCTTCTGTTCATAAGGACCATAGATATTCTTTGAGCGCAAGGCAACCTGTCCCCCATCGGCACCGCCATAGGTACTATACAAATAGTAATAACCATTAAGCTTATAGATGTGGGTACCTTCCAGCCCGGGCCGTATATCGCCTTTATATACAAGAGAATCCTTACTGATTGGCGCGAAATTATTATCCAGTTCGGTCATAAAAATCTTTCCATAACCATAAGCTACATAAATTTTCCCGTCTTCATCGAAAAACAAACCCGGGTCATGGAATCCTCTGGTTAATTTCCGTATTTCCCAAGGACCGGCAGGGTTAGAGGCTGTACACATAAAAGCGCCCTCATTAAGCGTATTGTACAAAACATAAAATTTCCCATTATGATATTTTAAGCTTCCTGCCCATTGACCATGGGCATAGCGATTACATCCTTCCAGATTATAACAGGGACTGTAATCCATCCGCGGAACGACATTACTACAGTATTCCCAATTTACCAGATCGTGAGATTTTAATATTGGGACACCTGGAAAAATGAACATCGTTGTTGACAACATATAATATGTATCATCAACACGAATTACATCAATATCCGGGAAATCAGCATTAATTACAGGATTGGTAAACGTGCCATCGCCATTGTCGCTATGCCTTTTTTGGGCTTGGAGGTCTGGTTGCAACAAAATGAGAAGGAACAAGATTCCCAAGTATAATTTTTTAAACATTCTGTTTAATTTACAATTATTAGTATTTCAATAAGTTATTAGTTATTAAAAGATTCGTTGCGACTATTGCCTCCTAAAGCAAGCGACCGGTTCAGGGTAACTGTTTTCCCCAAAAACACGACGATGTTATATAAGCCATAACTTATCTTGCCCTAAAGTCTTATATAAGCTTAGAAATAAAAAAATGCCAATTCCTAAAATCCTAGTTTTCATTTTTTTATATAAATTTCCAAATAGATCATTCCGTTGGCAAGTACAACACACAAGCATCAAGCAAGGAATAACCATGCTAGGAGACATATCGATCTCAGAAGACAGCACCCCTAGAGCAAAAACAAACTTTCTCTGGTTTCTCATAAATAAAGACTACGGAGCTAGTTATAAATACAGGTTAGAGTACGAGAAAAATTACTACTATTCCTTTCCCTGAAACCCGAGATAAAAGTAGTTTCCTCATTATGGTTTCATTTATTAGAGAGTAACAAGAAATTGTCTAGGAGTAACGAAATTTGTATTTTACAACTATTCAACTAGGTCTTTCACGTCTAACATAGGCAACACCAACAAACTACTAAAAAGCCAATTAACTCCATATAACCATTCCAAAACTGGCTGAATAAAGTCTTGTTATCCTTATTTGAATACCTTTTATTCGTCAAGTATCGTCTCCCCCAAATTTAAAATCTCAATCTGGCTTTTACCCTCAACTTCATCCAATAGTGTACATCAAAATATTCCTAATAATTACAAATAATGGTTTTATATTACCTACTAAGTTTTGATTCTCTTCCAAACAAAAACTATTTTAATTATGTTATATTGCAGTAACGATTTTCACAAAAGCAAAATTCTTTTCTTGCAAAAAGCATTCATCATTATCAAATGTTATTGTATAATAATTGTGGAGGTAATCTTAATTAAAGCTTCATTATGAATTATTAATTGTTATTTTTACGCTTATTAACCAATTAGGCGTTTGCCTTTATACTATTAACTAACAGACACATACAATAACCTATGAAAAAATGGTTTGTTTTATGGTGCTTATTTTCTTTTATTTTAAGTCCCATCACTGCTAATAAAATCTTAATTACCAACATAAACGAGAAGTACAACCTGCCAAAGAACAGTACCAACTGTATGTTTCAAGATTCAAAGGGTTTTTTATGGTTTGGCATGGCTAACGGATTATACAAATTCGATCTGAATAATTTTTCCAATATCAGCTCTAACCAAAACAGATTTAATAATTTCCCGAAATCAGACGTTCGCTCCATTATTGAATATGCGCCAGGCCTACTTCTTATTGGAACATATAGTAAAGGGTTATGGGGATATAATACGATAACCGAAAGAGTGTTCCCGGTACATATAAACTTACCGATAGACCTTTCAAAATCGTTTATTCATTGTCTTTTCCTCGATAAAACAGGAGCTATCTGGATGGGAACATCCAAAGGCTTAATCAGAATTAAAAATTCGGGGAAGGAAATTGGCAGTTTTGAATTGCTCAATCTGTTTAATAACAGGAATTCAGACATGGGGAATAGCGACGTTATCAGCGTAACTGAATCAAAAGCTGGAGTTATTTGGTTTATTACGATGAGTCGTCTGGGATATTTTAACTCAACATCAAAAAGAATAACAACTTTTCTTACTTACAAATCACACTCATCATTCTCCTTTTTGGATGATAAAAAAATTTTAATAGGAAACTTTGGAGCCGGAGCGACCGTTTTTAACACCGAAACTTTAAAATTTGAGCCTATTCAAATTAAAGGTCTCTCTGACAAAGCTCAATCTATGTACGTTTATAAAGATCATAATTCAAATATATGGCTAAGCATTGCAAATGCCGGCTTACTCCTTTGGCAGCCCAATTCATCGCAAACAACAATTATATCCAATAAAAATCCGGAATATTCAACCTTAAACTCCAATACAATAAGCCAGATTTACGAAACTAGGGATGGAGCCTTATGGGCATGCAACGAGGATGGCATCAACATGATATGCCTGAAAAAAAATCTTTTTCAGTCGTTCTCATGTAATAAAACCGATAATAACTCGGATCTCGCCATTGGTATCAGGGCATTATTGAACTCCAACAATGGCTTCATCTGGGTTGGAACCATTGGTGGCGGACTAAAACAATTTAATCTGACCACACATAAATTTACGGATGTATCGCTTGTTTCAGAAGGTAAAACGATTGAAAAAACCATTCAGTCAATCATCCGTGATCATAATGGCAACCTCTGGTTAGGAACCGAGGGGGATGGCGTTATTAAATTTATGCCTGATAAAAAATCGGGATATACCAAAGGAAAGATTATTAATTATCGTCTATACCCTAAACCATTCCCATTTAAAACCTTAAACAACAACTATATCATGTGCCTTTTGGAGGACAAACATAACAATATATGGATAGGGACATGGCACGGACTTAGCCTTTTGGAATCCACTGAACTGGAAAAACCCGACCAGTCCAATGCGGTAATAAAAAATTTCATAAACAGCCAGTCCGATAATCTTTCTATCAGCGACAATATTATTATGAGCCTTAAGGAGGATGCTGCCGGGAATATCTGGATAGGCACACAAGAAGGGTTAAACAAGGTAATTAAAACGGTCAAAGGCTATCAATTCGAACATACTTTTAAAGATAAGGAAGGAATACCTCTCACCGACAAAAAAATTTTAGCGATCCATCAGGACCGGAAAGGTAATTTGTGGTTTTCGACGCAGGATGGGGGTATTTCCCTTTTAAATACAAAAACTGGTATTTTTAAAGACTTCAATTCCGAAAACGGATTTAACGACAACATTATTACGTCAATTACCGAAGATTCCTCAGGAAGCCTATGGCTAGGCACCAATAATGGCTTATGCAGGTTTAACCCCTCAGTTCCTTCCTTTAAGAATTACACTACCGATGATGGACTCATCTCTAATGATTTCTTATTTAATTCCAACTGTACAATCGGCAATTATATGTTTTTAGGAAGCAATAAAAGCCTGACAGCATTTACTCCACGGGATTTCATCGTATCAACGTTTAAACCGAATCTTTCTTTTACCGATCTTAAAATATTTAACAAACCTGTTGGCATAAATACCAAAGGCTCTCCACTAAAAGAACACATCAGCATTGTTAAATCAATTACCCTTAATCATAATCAGAACTTTATAACAATAGCATTTGCAGCCTTAGACTTTAAACATCAAAATGAGATAAAGTATTCCTGCATTATGAAGGGATTGGAAAAGTCGTGGAATAATTTAGGTAAAGAGCATAAAATAACCTATACCAATCTGGCTCCTGGACATTACACGTTCAAGGTAAAGGCTTATAGTTCGAACGATTGCAATAACGCCTCCTATATCTCTCTTGATATCATTGTAAAGCCGCCTTATTGGGCAACAATATGGGCCTACTCGGTATATGTCATACTTCTATTTTTCATATTATTCCGAATCTACCTTTATTTTCTCAATAAAGAAAGACGCGAAAACGCCTTAGCTTTAGAACGTTTAACTGCTAAGAACATGCACGAAATGGATCTTATGCGGTTGCGTTTCTTTACAAACATAAGCCATGAATTTCGCACCCCTTTAACCTTAATTTCTGCTCCCCTTGAGTCATTAATAAACGACAAACCCGACGAGACAAAAGCGCAGAGTTATTATCAGCTTATGCTGAAAAATGTCCACCGGTTAACAAGACTGATCAACCAGCTACTCGATTTGCGAAAGATTGAAGAAGGTTACCTGAAAATGGAATGGGACCAAGGGGATATTATTGATTTCATCCAAAAGACAATCAATTCGTTCCAGAACTATGCCGAAAAACGCGATATAACCTTCACTTTTCAATCAGACATCGACAAGTTATTCACCTTTTTTGATGCCGATAAGCTTGATAAAGTTCTGTTTAACTTGTTATCTAATGCCTTTAAATATACACCCAACAATGGATACATCACTTTTACCATCGAAGAAAAAGCACCTACAGAAATTTCTTTCCAAGGGATAGTTGAGAATTACCTTGAAATCAAAATCTCAGATTCGGGCATCGGAATACCCAAGGATTCTATCGATAAAATCTTCGAGCCTTTTCATCAGGTAAACAAAAACAAACCCATTGACAGCGCAGCTACCGGAATTGGGTTATCCCTTACCAAAGAACTGATTGAGATGCATAATGGCAAAATCACTGTGGAGAGTGAAGAAAACAAAGGATCTTGTTTCACGCTTTATTTGCCGGTATACGAATCGAATCCCCAGGAAAAATCGCAGACCGGCGATATTAAAGACGACACTGGTAGCCAGACTAGCCCAAAAACAGAAGAGGCTGCGGAACTCGTCAGGGAAGCCAAAGTTACTACATCTCCTTCTAAATCGCTGGTTCTGATCGTCGAAGACAATGCCGATTTGCGAACATTTATCGCCGGAGAATTACAAAAAAAATATCGTGTGCTTGAAGCTGCAAACGGACAGGAAGGGTTGGAGCAGGCCATTCAAAAAGTTCCGGATTTAATCGTTAGTGATATTATGATGGACAAAATGGATGGTATCGAGCTTTGCCAGAAAATTAAAACGGATGAACGCTCAAGTCATATTCCCATAATCCTATTAACAGCAAGGCATTCGGAAGACACCAAATTAAGCAGTTTTGAAATAGGGGCAGACGATTATATTACCAAACCTTTCAATGTTAGCCTGCTACTCTCAAGGATAAAAAATCTGATAGAACAACGTCGAAAACTACGTATGCTCTTTAGTAAAGATACGAACTTAGACTTTTCGTCTGTTGCTACAAACAAAGTAGATTCTCAATTTCTGGAAAAACTCACCCAACACATTGAAACAAATTTGGAGAATCCCGATTTTGATCCATCGATGCTGGCGGAGAAAATGGCTATGAGCAGGATGCAGCTCTACCGCAAAGTAGCAGCATTGACAAACCAAACCGTACTAAATTTAATTCGTACTATACGATTAAATAAAGCGGCCGAACTACTTATCTCCTCCAACATGCAGATCGCTGAAATTGCTGATGCTGTGGGCTATACTGAAGCATCCAACTTCACCAAAAGTTTCATAAGACAATTTAATCAGACTCCTAGTCAATTTATTCGCTCTCATCGAAAATAGACCTTTCCTTTAGCGACTTTTTTATATGAATAAAATCATAACCTTCGAAAAAAACTGCATTCGCGCTGTTCTATGAATTTGCAGCAATAGTTTGGTTGTGTACGCCAGCAAAGTTCTAATGCGGCCGATAGGGCTCACTTTCGCAATAGCAATTACAACCATCCGGAAATAATCCAGCGTAGTTTTGGCGATAGCCTAACTACGAACGGGTGGCTATTTTGAAAACAATACTTAAGTCAAAATCAGCGCTTCCAGAGGCTTCAGTGTTACCGGTACAGTATGTATATTACTAGACACTTCTGTATTTATTGAAAAACTCGAATTTTGTGTTGAATAAACTACCTTCCATTTTTTAGTGACTGGATTTAAATTCTCGTCTACTGTTACGTAAACACTTGCTGCATTAGAGGTATGGGTATTAGCCACAATCAACACTTCCGAATCGCTCAATATTCTTGAAAAAGCTATAACGCCACCGCAATAAGGCGAATAATCGAAATCAATTCCATTGCCGCTAATTGGTCGAAAATACTGGCGCCCGTAGCGTAATGCAGGATATTTGGCTCTAACTTCGGAAAGATCTTTTATCAATTTAAAAAACTCGGTTTTTTCTGAAAAAATGTACTTCCCCCACATAGCTTCGCGTGCATATTCGCGCCGGTCACCATTGCCCCACATGCCCTGCTCGGTTCCATAATAAATGCAGGGTATACCACTAAGTGTCATCAGGCAGGTAAGCATCACCTTGGTTTGTTCGGGATAGTTGGGATTATGAAAACGATCATTTAGATCGTGATTATCACAAAAATTAATCAGATAACTACTGGCATTGGCATGTGAGCTAATAATATTTCCATATACTTCACGTTGATAGTCATAATGATGCGCCAATTCGGCAGGTGGCATATATCCTTTACATATATAGTATAATCTTTTGCGCAAGGGGAAGTTAATAGCCGCGTCTATGCCTATAATTTCACCATCTACCCTGCTATCTCGGCCAATAAAGGAGGCAACTTTTGCATCGTCATCGTCCTGCCATACTTCACCAAAATGAAAGAAGTTTTTTTTACCTATTGACAAGGCATATTCTCGGATAGCATTCCCGAATATACGGGCAAACTCGGGTTCAATGTATTGCAGAGTGTCAATCCGAAAACCATCTATATCGAATTTAGCTATCAGATACTCATAGGAGCGTATCAATGCATCCCTTACGGGAAAATTTTTTTTATTAGGATCTTGGTATTCGGTTACCAGTTCTTTCAACCTGTCAAAATCTCCCTGAGTAATTTTTTCAATGTTTACATTCCCTCTTCGCCTGAAAAAGTCGTTATGCTGAAATTCGACCGGATGAATACCGGCTTCCTGCGAAAGGTTTGCTATTAGAGCAATTTCTTCTGACCAATTATTGGGGGTATTGCCATCTTCATCTCTCCAGTGAATTTTGTAAGTTCCATTAGGATTCCACGGAGCAGACGCGCCTATTCCTTCGTAATTAAACACATCACCTACATGGTTAAGAACAATGTCTAAAATAACATAAATACCTAGCTTATGGGCCTCGTCAACCAATTGTCGAAATTCGTCGTCCGCAATTTTAGGGTTAGCCCTAGCCGCTATTGGATTGCTGCAAAAGCGCGGCTCAATCCGTAAAAAATTGCTTATGCCGTATCCTCCCCAATAGTCGCTAAACCATTGCGGATTTTCGAGTACCGGTGATAGCCAGATTGCACCTACCCCCAGATTTTTCAGGTAGGATAATTGCTGCCTTATGCCGGCAAAATTTCCGCCTTGATACAGGTTACACGGAAAATTGTTAGGAGTTGGTGGTTTATCGGGATTATTAAATCGGTCAACCAACAGAAAATAAATCCATAGATCCCTCCAGTCTTCGGGCGAGGGAAAAACTTTAGCTTTTGAAACCGCTAAGGTTTCTTGCACTTCTAATAAAGATGTATTCATTTTGCATTCTATTAAGTTGATATTTTAATATGTTGAAAATAAATTACCTAATCAGATTGGTCCTTGTCAAAAATCACAGTATATGAAGTTAATAAAACTCTATTGTTTAGATATTTACGTTTATTATATTTCTATTTATTCATGCTCCGTTTAAAAAGACAACAATCATTTCCTTGCATTAAAGTTTTATTTCTATCTAATTTTAGTTTCGGATTAAATGCTTTTGTCACTCCATAATCTTGAATAGAAATTTATGCACTTCATCTGCCTCTGTTAAGGATGACCTGTTACTCGAAACAAAATGCCTGATGTGGGTTGAAGACAAAATGAGCAAGATGAGCGAGATTTCACTATAAAATCTCTTCTGTCGGGTTTGATTTTACTATCATCTTTCATAATTTGTTTTATTAATGTTAAATATTCACGTCGGTAAGTCAACTTAAATATTTTTAACAAAATTTCAACAACACATGGTTAATAATCAACCATTTACATGAACAGTGGAAATGGTATAAATTTTCGATAGTTATAAGGCCTTACTTTTCAAACTAAACTCACTAATTAAAGTTACCACTTACTTTAGCCAAAGTCAAGATGGCTATTGCAATAAATAACCTTTCGCGTCCGTGTGGAGTAAAGGGGGCCAATCCGTCGGATAAACTTTTAGGTAAACGAACTTAGGGCGTGCAAAGCTTATAAAAAAATAGATATGCAGACATTAATGACCCCCGGAGTTAACATCAGTTTTTAATGTACTTTGCGGGGAATAAGACTTTTAAAAAAAACAGCGATATGGAACAAGCCGACCAATAAAGCCCACGGACAACAAGGGGCTGAAATGAATGGAGCTGTAATGGAACGGAAGGTGTTTTGCGGGTTTTTCTCCGCAAAGCCCTGGGGTGAAATGCCGGCAAAATGAATAAAGCTGCTTGTTGGCTAAAGGAGGCTGAATAAGGAAGACAGAGGAATGCTAAAGGCATGACAGTTTGCGTAGCACCCGAAGGGCAACACAGCTTTTTGCTAAAAGGCTGTGTTGAGCTGGCGGGGCCTTTGCTGACTTTGGATGACGAATACCGCTTAGGCTTTCTTCGTTTTTACCTCGTCGATAAATTCTTTGGAAGGCTTAAAGGATGGAATAAAATGCTCCGGAATAATAACTACTGTGTTTTTAGAAATATTTCGAGCTGTTTTCTCAGCGCGTTTTTTCACCAGGAATGTTCCAAAACCTCTGAGATAGATGTTTTTATTATTTGTCATATTTAATTTAACTGTCTCCATCAGAGATTCAATGGTCTTTACTACGACAACTTTATCGATACCCGTTTTCCTGGATATTTCGGTTGCTAATTCGTCTTTTGTCATTGTTTGTATCTATTTTATAGTTTGTTACGGCAAATGTATAAATTTTATGGTTTAAACAACTATTAGCGTAATAGCAAAACTACGGCTACCCGAGAAGGTATCTTTTACCTTTCCCTTTGACATCTCCTCAACTCTTAAGATGCTTTTAAATACAAGAACATTTACCTTTAAACAGTAGCAAATGCTTCCCGAATAGCCCGACGAAACGGATGTTTCGTCGAACGCTACGATTATAAGCTACGGCAAACCGAGGCGAGTTTTTTGTTGATTTTATGCATTTGGCGACTAGGGAGCCACGACGAACATCAAGCCCGCAAGCATACTATATGAGCTCCCAGAGAATTTATTTGTCAGACTATAATGCCTCGAAAAATCGACCATAACGTAAAACCAGAAGAATAGTACATCCTTGCATTATCATTAAAAATAAAGCAATGTTTATCAAAAATTAGACAATAGGCATTTTACACTTCCTCTTTAAAATTTTGCAAAAATATATCTTACACAACCACACAACAGCCCCTGTTTTAGGAGCTGTTTTAAAGACTATTTAGCTGTCTTTATTGCTTTAAATGTCTTAATAATAAAGAGAATGCAATATATCCGTCCTGTAATTAACCTTATCGTTTAAAAATGGCCTTCCGCGGCCTCTATAATGGAACGTAAATGGAATCAAATGGTACTTTTTGTTTTTCGAGCTCTCGCCCGTCAAAAACGCTGTATCCCTCTACACATGAGGCTTCCGTGTGTGTGTATTATCGCTTCGCTCCTTAGTACAATTCGTTTTACCCCCTTTAATTAAGTCAATTTTTTAAATGTACTCTATTTTTGCTCTAAGTTGTTATATATGATTAAAATAAATAATTTTCAGTTATATATTTTTCGTTTATTAATATGAAATCAAATTGTTCTCAGTAGATTTTATTTTACACAATAGCTCTCTAAAGGTCCCGAATACGAAAGTTTAAGCCCTCCGGTGTTTACATGTAACTTTTGAATAACTACCCCAGGATCAATCATCCAAACTTTTAACGTATGGCAACCACTTTTAGACATTTTAAGTATTGTAGTACAATGCCTTGCGTAGGCAACTACAGTGGTCGCCCAAGCAGGATTTGACCAGTGAACTTTAAATTTATCGGGTACATTGGTTATTAGCTTAGGTTCCCCGTCGTCGAACGAAACGGCTATTTTAATATCGCGTCCCGGCATAAAGTTCAGCAGGTTTGAGGTAAGAGTAAGGTAACCTGGGCGGTATCTTTCGAGAACAAATACAAAAGATATTCCAAACATGCCGCATCTTTGCCGGGTATGGCGGCAGGTGCATTGGCCGGAGCGGTTGCGCGCATGCCCGATAAGGTTCGTCCATAATCCTCAATCTTTATCCATTTGCGATCGCCTTTTTCAATGTTTTTCGAATAGTGCTCAGGCTCAATTGAAATGTAACCTGTACTTTCTATAAAACCTTTCAGTTTTTCTTTGCCATCGATTGTATTAAACAAAACGACCTTAACGGCAACCTGGCTTCTAGCCCCCGAAATTTGAACAGTTCCTTCTACTTTCCCTTTGGGAAGGTGTTGTTCATTCAATTGAAGCCAGATGCGTTTGTCGGTATCGCTGACTGTCCCTTCGCATCGCTAACGGAAAGCCATAGAACGGGATTTTGGCGTAATATTTTGTTCCACATAGGTTCCTTAAGAAAAAAGCGTATCTCCTGCAACAACAGATGCAGCCTTACCAATTGTCGTATAAAAGGTTGTCTGGATCCATCTGCCGTGTCAATCCCAGTGGGTGAAACATAATAGTTTTTTAGCTTCAACAGAACCGACAAAACAGCTAAGCTTCAAAGTAACAAGTGAATAAAATCATCTCATAATTGGCATGGTTTACGACAATACTATTTTACTAAAGTTTCGCACCTCCCCTAACCTTTTGAATTTGGAAGGGAATGTGCAATTGTCCTAATTCGCTGTTATCAAATTTGAACTCCAAAAGACCTTCATTTAACTTCAACGCCTTGAAGCGTCAGGAAATATCTTCTGAGGATGCCCAGGTATAACCCGTTTTCAACTCTTGATACACATAAAGGAGCAGACTCCAACGAAAGACCGTTTCGGGCAAAAAACATTATTTCTTAAAGATCTTTTTACTTATTTTTTGAATGCCGTCCGATACCTGCAAAAAATAAATACCCGATGCATAGTGCGACATGTCGATTGTAAACGCATTTTTGTTTGCCACAAAGGTCAACAATCTCCTACCGAAAATATCGTATAGCGATACCCATACCTTTGGATTGGCAAGCATTATGTTAGCAATGTCTTTTACGGGATTCGGATAAACAGACAAAATTGAACCTTTATTCACATCCGTTTCGGGAATATCGGTTGTTAAATCTGAAACGGTTACAGTGTAAGTCTTTGTAGTTCCATCTTCAGCAAAAACATTGATATAGAAAATATTATTGCCGGCATTGAGCTGTTTATCGCCATTGCCGCTAACAACGGCTTGGGCGCTGTTTGCCGCAGCGTTTAACGTTATAGCTGTTGTATTCGGAGCTATTGTCACTGTGTAATCTGTTACGTTAGGCGTAAAGGCTGGTGTAAGTGTACCAGAAGGCACAGAAAGCGCACTGAGCGTAGCATCGTTATTGAATACGTTTTGCACAACAGACTTTTCAAAATCTACGGTAATATTATCCATGAAATAATTACCTGAGCCGGTTGCCGAACCTAAGACAAGCTGAAATGAGTTTAATGCCTTTTCTTCGGCAGTAAGGCTCATCGTAGAAAAAAGATGTGTAATTGTACCCCAAGTATTTTCAGAAATAGATTGGTTTGCAGCAGGGTAGCTTGTCAAACCAGTTCTGCTGCCTATAGCCGCTCCTACATTTGTGCCATCGCCGGCATTGCGTATTGTCATTCTCATGCCCGCGCCTGCAATACCTGTCGTGAGGCAGGCTCTCATATTAAAGACCACTTTTTGACAATCACCCAGTGTTTTGCCTTGGGGCAAGCGAATCTCAAATACAGGAAATGCGTTGTTAGTACTCGTAGCATTGAGAATTCTGCGAACATTCAATACCTGACCTCTTGCAACACCGGCTAATTGGTCGGGTGCAGGGTCCGCCACCACCTCGGCCATATATTCGTGACTCGTATTGAGTGTAAACAACGGATAGGCATACCCCAGGTTATTCGAGTTAAAATCAACGACTACATTTGTCGGTTTATAGGTTACGTTTAACCTCATCACGGTAACGGTGTACGTTCGTGGTGTGTATTGAGACGTGACGTTTATATTGAAGGTATTAACGCCCAAAGCAAGCTGTTTCGCGCCACCACCAGTGACTGTTGTGCCGGCATTGGGAGTTGCATTTAGCTGGATGTCTGTCACATCATTAGGGACTGTGACTGTGTAGTTTGTCACTTCAGGATTAAAAACAGGAGTAAGAGTTCCCTTTGATACGGATAAATCTCCGAGCGTACCGTTACAATTATTTGCGGCTACTCCAACACCCGAAGGTATCGTTCCGCTGTTGGTTATTAGTATCTTATCAATAAGACCCGTGCGGTAGGCCAGTGTGAACGTGTGTGTGCCTGGAGTTAACAGGTAAGCATTGCTCAGCTCTTTCCATTCCCATCCCGACGTAGTGCCAACATTCCAATCCTTAAGTTCAGCGCCATCAAAGCTCGAATAGAACGTAACACCCTCACTGCTTTCGGATTTTAAACGGATATTCAACCTGTAGAAACCTTCTTCCTTGACGTTAACTTTATAAACGATATACCCGTTAGGACCTGCTGGAGCCTCACTTGGTGTTGCAATGCTTGTTTTTCTGGCGACGTATTTTCCTGCAGAAGCATTGGCATCTGTTGAGATAATATCCCAGTCCGAACCCACAATACCAGACTCTGCTTCTAACCAGATATCTGCATTTTTAACGATAGTTACCAGGAGATAATCCGAAAATACACCATTGGGTGTGGTTACTTCCAATGTTATTTTGTGTATACCTTTAGGTAGATTTACCGTAGCCGACAGCCCGGTAGCAAGCAGGTCAGTGCCATCATACCACTCGTACGAACTTCCTGTAACACCGTAAATTGCACCATTAAATTGTATAGTTTTTGTTACTGAACCGTCTGCCAATATTAACAATTGATCATCACCAGCGTAAACTGTTCTACCTACCCTTACCACGTGCAGGTTCATTGCACCGATACTGGCATTTACAGCATTTGCAAGGCGAAAGGCAATTATTTGCTCGTACTGAGATGCTCCAATTATGCTTATCTGAATTGTTTTGCTGGTCTCTCCTGCCGCAAAAGTAACCGTCTTGCCACCAACAATAGTATAATCAACTCCTTCTACTGCGTCGCCGGCAACAGGAACAATATCAACGCTAACAGATCCTGTTGCTGCTTTACTCAGATTAACCGTGATTGTTTGAGTTTGCCCTCTTTGGGCAAAAAGACTAACCGATCCGGAAGGCGAAATGTTTGAACCAAAACCGACAGTTACATTACCAGTAGTGGATTGTGGCGCGACATAGCCGACCGCCGTTTTTGAGTAAACGGGATACGCCCCCAGATCCTTTCCATTTGTACCCGCTCCTTTTGCAGGACTGGTGGACTGAAGGGTAAAATCATTGGACCCGGCATTTGTAAAATTCGGATTAACCGTAAGTCCACCGGTTTCATTTACCCCTGGGGCAAAAACAGAATAGTTTACATCTGCACCCAAGTAGTTAAAGGTGTTATCTTTACCATCCTGAAACCAAAGGTTATTTTTAAAGATTTGTGGTCCCTGGCTTTTTGCGGTTGCTGTAAACCTCATGCATACACCACTGGCACTTGTTTTATAGACGATATTGTTCCTTACTTCATCGTACCACGATTTATCCATAAGAATGGAGGTGTTGCAGTTGTACAAAACGTTGTTGATATATCGGGCATTTGCGGTATGGCCGGTATTAAAATTTGCCGATTCAATACCGATACCATTACCTACCCCAATGTTCTCATAGAGCCAATTGCGAACACATCTCGATTCATTAAAAAACAGACAGTTGCTATTGTATGCTTCATTTCTCAGCAGCACGTTGCCGCTACCATTCCTGTCGAACCAGATCCCATTTCCATTAAGTCCTGAGATATAGTTAAATGCAAAGACATTATCGCCATCCACCTGAGTACCACGTTCGACATAGGTTTCAGAACAAGCAATGCCGATACCGTTACTGTTGATAAGGGTGTTCTCGGTAATCAGATTGCGGAATGAACGGGCATTCACCTTAATCATGTCTCCGGTTATGCTTTCAAAACTGTTGTTGCGAATGGCATTATCCAGCGATTCCCTCAACTGTATAACATTCGCGCAGGTTATACTTTTAAAACGGTTGTTTAGCACAACATTTCTCGATCCCTTATTGAGGTTGATAACTTCGGCGGTCACGGTATAACCCTCAAAACGAAATCCTTCTACCCAAATATAGTTTCTTGAGTCGAGGTTAAAACGTCCGCTTGAAAGAATTACCTGCCCTTCAGCTCCTGCGTCCGGTTTAAAAATAATCATTTGGTTAGCAGTTCCGGAAACAGGCCTGATGTCGGTTGTTTCTGCATAAGTTCCGGCTTTAACCAGGACAACATCTCCAGCAATCACTCTGGTTGCTGCGTAAGCGATTGTTTTAAACGGAGAAGCGGAACTCCCTGAATTTACATCATCGGTGCCCGATGGAGACACATAGTAGGTGTTCTGGCCAAAAACCGGCCATCCTAAAAGAATTAAGGATACTAACAGAAATAGTTTCATGGGATTTTTTTTCGATTTAAAATAGTTGTTAGCATATTCAGTATATTAATATTATGATTGAATTCTATCGCATCACTTTACAAAATAACTTTCTTTGGGCCCAAGATAGGAGGCCTTTAATCCACCCGTGTTGACCAGAATTTTTTGGACAACCACACCAGGATCGACCATCCAAACCTTTAATGTATGCGCGCCGCTTTTGGCTATCTTTAAGGTGGTTTGATTGATTCGAGTATTCGTAACAACTGGTTTTGCCCAATCAGGATTAGACCAATGCACCTTAAATTTATCCGGAACATTAACCACATATTGTGGTTCGGCATCATCGATGGAAACGGCAATCCGAATGTCACGCCCCGGCATAACGTTCAACAGATTGGATGTGTAAAGCGATACTTGCGCTGTGTCGTTTGAAAATACGTAAATTGGATATTCCAAACACGGTGCATCTTTTCCAGGAACGGCTGCCTGAGCATTGGCTGGTGCAGTGGCTCTCATGCCGGATAACGTACGTCCGTAATCCTCCACTTTAAGCCATTCGCGTTGGCCCAATTTGATGTTCTTTGAAAAATGTTCGGGCTCGATTGAAATGTAGCCGCCACTTTCTACAAAACCTTTTAGCTCCTTTTTAACGTTAGCATTAGGGTTGAAGGCACTAACCTCCACGGTAACCTTTTCACCTGCACCAGAAATGGTCAACAAACCTTTTGATGTCCCTTGAGGTAATTTGGCTTCATCCAACTCAAGTTCAATTCGTTTGTCTGTTTTATCAATTTGACCACTCATCGTTTGAAACTTTATCCAGGGAACATTGGACTGAATCTCGTAGTTAAATGCTTTTGATCCTCTATTAAAGATCTCCAAATAATGCTGTTTGTTGCTAAAAACATCGAATTGAGGCAACTGAGCCTGTGTCTTTGAATCAGGCCAGTTCAGATCTGAACCTTCTAAAGCGACCCCCAACAAAGCAGAATCGGGAACTTGTATTTTGTCCAATTTTAGATGTCTCAACGAATTGGTTCTTGGTGGCATCCAATCGGTATATCCCAAGTGGGTTTGATCCATAAAGTGATTCCACTGGCCGTTGGCAAACACTTTATTGTAATAGTTCATCAGCGCAGTATCCGCCTGAAACAGTACTTGCGTTTTTTCGGCCATAGCATTGGCAGAAACGCGTTTTTGACTGACGTACAACGTATTCTTGGCAGCAGTTAAATAAAGTTCGTTTACAATTGCGCAAGCCTTAACAGGATACAATACAATTTGGTAAAAGGCATCACGCTTTTCGGGAGATAACTTTTCATAAATTTCTTCTGCCCGCTTGCTAAGCAGGTTGTAATCCGAAACAACAGATTCAAATTCATTGTAATTAACCAAACTATAGGTTGTAGCGGTCAACGATTCGGGTTTACGGCGACCGTTGTACTTGCCATATTTGGAAAGGATATCGGCAATTTGACCGGCATATTCCGGACCAAATTCCCGGGTAGCCCACAAACGGGTATATTCGTTAATGTTCGAATTGTTCCATCTGTCGGTATTCCAACCCAGGCTCATGAAATATTCCATTGGTAATTCGTAGCCTTTAAAATGCCCTACATTGACCACCCATATACGGTCGGCGCCATATTCTTTGGCAAGCGACATTTGATCCCATATTTTAGGAAGCGGATTGGTATTGATCCATTCGTAACTTCTGGGATCGCCATGATAATCGAAATGGTAATAAACACCGGCACCTCCGCTACGTTTTCGTTCTTCGGCATCGGGCAACCGGCGGATGTTTCCCCAGTTGTCGTCGGCCCAAAGCAATGTAATGTTGTCGGGAACACGCATGCCGTTGTTGTAGTATTCCATAATTTCTTTATATAGGCACCATGCCTGTGGTACTTCGTTCAAATTGGGGTTCATCTCTTCGCTGATAATCTTCTGCTGATTCCTGACGATTTTTTCGACCATGGCAATGTTATCTTCAATTGTGCCAGCCATTTCAGAATCGTTAGCTCCGCGAAGCCCCATGGTTACAACACTTTCGTAGTTTTTGTTCCTGCGGATTCCTTCTCTCCAAAAATTTTCTAACGTATCGGGATGTTTCACATAGTTCCAATGACCAAGCGTTCTTATGTAACGACGGTCCCATTCCTGTTGCGAACGTACCATAGGCTCCTGATGCGAAGTGCCCATTACAATACCGTATTCGTCAGCTAGACGTGGGTTTTCCGGATCGTCTTCGTTAAAAGCGTTGCTCCACATGGCAGGCCAAAGGTAATTGGCTTTCATCCTTAGCAGCGTTTCAAAAACGGTTGCATAAAATTCGTGTCCATAGTTTACAACATTCTTCCCGACCGGAGGGTTTTGGCTGGGTGTTGCCATGCCATATTTCATTTTAACCCAGCCGGTAAGCGCAGGAGCTTCGTCGTTGATAAAAATACCACGGTATTTAATGCTGGGTCCTTCGGAATATATGCCGGGTTTCACAAAAAGTGCATCTTTATGAGGGATTGGCACATCGGCCCAAAAATACCAAGGGGATACACCAATTTGTTCCGACACATCGTAAATGCCATAAATGGTACCTCGTTTGTCGCTACCAACAATAACCAGCGCCTTGTCAATACCCGGCAATGGTTTGTTTACCACTTGTATCAGAAAATTCTCCCATTTCCCTTTAATGCCTTTCACATCAATCTTGCCACTTTTTATAAGTTGGTCGATAACCTCACTTTTTCCGATAGTTCCTACAATAACCACTTCTTTTTGTGAAGGCATTTTCTCGTAAACAACCGAAGGTTCTACCCCGGTTACCTTGCCTATATCGGTTTTCAGGTCTTTTAAAGCCCGAATAACTCCGGAAAAATCGTTTGAACTAATAAATAATGGGGTCGATTTTCCATTGGAGGATAATGTAAAATAATCCTTCCCATTGGAGGTTGAAATATAGCTTTTGCCTCCTATAGCCCATATAGAGATGGGTAGGAGTAAAAATAATGAAACGACAATGATTGATTTTCTCATATTTATATGTTATTCAAGTTTTATTCATAATCTATTTTAAAATGCCCAGTTCGTTCTGTAAAAAGCTTTTAGCACATTGCTCTTTTCGATAATCAATCAACTTTAAAATCCATTTTCCAATGTTCGGCAATGGCCTTCAGTTCCTGCTTAGTAAGGTAGGTAACAGCGCCATGTTTAGGGCTCTTGAAATTGGTTGTTTTCATTAAACCCTCGTTAAAATGGCCTAAATTCGAATAAGTGATAAAATCGGTTGTTTCGCTGAAACCCATATTGCTCGGTCTGGCCCCATACACATCGTACATTAGCACGTATTTGTCGGTCCCCAAACGCTTAAACAAGTTAGGTGCTTCGGTTGAAACCTTTTCAGGATCAATTCGTGTAGTGTCAGTCTTGTATCCTTCGTTAATCTTGGTTGAAACCGAGTGTAATACCTTCGCATTTGAGACATAGAAGAGTTGGAATTGATTGCCTACTTTGGTAATGTCGCCATCGAGGCCTCCAATTTCCGTTATTTTCTTAGGTGTAGTTTCCAGCTTGGTGAAATTATCGTCGGTGTACGAATAATATAAGTGGCAATCCTTGCGATTGTAACGAATGGTAAAATAAACCATCATCTTTCCAGCCGCAGGGTCATAAACAGTTTCTGGAGCCCAGGAGCAGTCGATATCGCCTAGTTCGGGAAATGCTTTGTCAACGCGAAAGTCAGAGTGTGTCCAGTGAATGAGATCGTACGATTTCATCAGTACAATAGCTCTGTTATTGCCCCAGCCGTATCTTTCAGTAGGACGTTCGAATTCCGTATCGCGAAATCCTGCCCGCTTACCAAAAACATGTAAGTCAGTCATGGCCAAATAAAATGCACCATCGGGGCCACGAGTAATGTGAGGGTCTCGAACACCTTTCTGCTCGGCTAACTGAGAGCCTATAAATACAGGATTGCCACCATTGACGTCGGTGAAGGTATAGCCATCGTTACTAATAGCCATATAAGCCGATTGGTTCTGATCTTTGAAATACACCAATAAATATCCGGATAAGTCTTTCTCGCTAAATTTTCCTTTATTCTTCGGCTTTTCCAGTTTAGAAACTATTTCGATACCTGTGGGCACTGAGCCATTCTGTGAATAGCCCTTTTCAATACATAGCAAACCCATAATAATCAATACTAACAAACAATTTATTCTTTTCATTATGATCTTTTTTGTTTACAAAAAGTACAATTAATAATCAAATACATAAAAAAGTTAGACTTTTTAAAAGTCAATTTACTTTACATTGTGTTGAACTGAAAGGGCTCCAAAGTAGCTCGGATGGTTATTATCCGGATTTACCACTATTTTTTCAATTACAACTTCAGGGTCAATCATTATTATTTTCAGGGTATGGATACCGGGTTCTTTTACATTCATTGCTATGTCGAGCCACCGCATATTGTCAAAAACCTCATTCCGGCGGAATTGCCCACCCCCAAACAAGGCAATCCCCTTGTTGATAGGCGGATATGGTTTTAGCACTGTTGATCTGGCCAGAATTTCGGGTGTATATTCCTTAAATTCATCGTAAAACCCTTTTCGTGCGTCCAACACTTGTGGCTCATGACCATCCAATGCAACAGCAATCCTTAATCCACGTTGCGGATAAATATCCTGAGTTGGAAGAATGCCCAGACAGAAAGTTGCTTTCCCTGTATCCGGGAGGAATACTTTATACTCAAGTTTCGGACCTTCAGCCGCAGTCGCACTTGGGGTGTTTACCGGGTAAATGCCCATACATGCTTTTCCCTTTCCAAGATCGGGTAAAACACTCCATTTAGCATCTTTGCCCGGAATATTGGCATTGAATTTCTCGGCAGGAATGGTAAACTCGCCAGTGAAGTTCCCAAAATATGGTTCTTTCACTTTTGGTAAAGCTGCTTTTAAGGCACTGACCGAAACAGAAACAAGTTCATTGCCTTTTTTAATTTCTACGCTTCCAACAGATTTCCCTTCAGGTAGTTTTTCCCAATCAACATCTACCATAAGCCTGATATCTTTTACAACATTGCCTTTGTCCATGCTTAATTTAATCCAGGGTTTCGTTGCTTTTGCCTCAAACCCATAGGAACCTGAACCACGATTGAAGACATCGATGTAGTAAGATTTTTCTTTAAGAACATCGAAAACAGGCAATTGAGGATTTCCCGGACTACCTGGCCAGGCACTTTCGGAACCTTCGATGGCCACACCCATGGCAGGTTCGGCAAGTGGTGTTACCACTTTCATCTCCGGAAGTTTATTTTCACGGGGCATTTGCCAACTGGTATAACCAATGTGAATGTCCAACATCATATTTTTCCACTTGCCATTGGACATTGCATCGTTGTAGTAATCGCTCAATTTTTTGTCGAGATCGAAAAGGTCTCTTGCACGCTGGGCATAATCGTTGGCACTCACCCTTCCCTGGTTGGCATACAACTGGTTTTTGCCAACAGAGATATACATTTCGGCAACTCCTGCCGAAGCCTTCGTTGGATAAAGGACCAACTGGTAATAGGCATCTTTTGCTTCGGGAGCAATTTTAGGTTCGAGTGCTTCGGCTTTTGCTACTACCTCGTGCCAAAGTTTAAGCATTTGGTCGGCCTCGTTGTGATTCACAATACTGAATATACGAGGTGTTTGGACTTCGGCTTTTCTCAAAAGATTGTATTTTGAATACTTGGAAACGATGTCGGCAATTTCTTCGGCATGTTCTTTTCCAAAAATATTTTCAGCCCAGTTAACCGTATAGTCCCAAACTTTATCTGCCGGACAGGCATTCGGATTCCAGGCAAAATGCATGATGAAATCAACAGGAAACTCTTTGGGTTTGAGGTCGCCAACGTTAATAATCCAGATACGGTCGAGCCCGCTCTGATATGCAAGATTTAACTGCTCCCGTAATTTAGGAATGGTGGTTGTATTCACCCATCGGTCGTTGTTTGGCCCTCCATTCATATCGATATGGTAATACAACCCGGCACCACCTTTTCGGTTTTTTTCTTTGGGAGGTAAAATGCGTCGGATATACCCCCAGTTGTTGTCGCAAAACAACAGGGTTATATCATCAGGTACATTAAAGCCGGCATCGTAATAGCGTTGAACTTCAGTGAAGATTGCCCACAACTGCGGATGATTGGCAGGGTCATCGTTGTAAACTTTTTGAATAATGTCGCGCTGACTTTTTATTACATTCTCTAGGGTTTTTATATTTTCAAGATCGTTTCCTTTTCCCATTGCCACATCGCCATCGCCACGCATACTCATAGTAATCAGGTTGTCGTAGTCTTTGTTTCGGCTAAGACCGTCAAACCAAAATTTTTCAAGGTTCGCGCTATTCGTGGTAAAGTCCCACGGACCAATTTCCTGTTTGCGTTTGGTGTATTCCTTTTGCGCACGCATCATGGGTTCGTGGTGCGATGTTCCCATCACAATACCATACTCGTTGGCAACAACCGGGCTCAACGGGTCGTCTTCGTTAAAGGCATTGCCCCACATGGCCGGCCACAGATAGTTGGCTTTAAGGCGCAACAACAGTTCGAACATGTTGGCGTACATTTTCGAGTTAACGCCACCAAACTTGGCATTACACCAACCGGTAAAGGAGGGCGATTCGTCGTTGATAAAAATACCCCGGTATTTAACCTTTGGAGAATCCTGAATGTACCGCCCGGATTTTACATAAAGGCTGTTGCTCTTTTTTACAGGCACATCGGCCCAAAAATACCAGGGCGAAACGCCAATTTGTTCGGACACATCGTAAATGCCATAAATAGTACCACGCTTGTCGCTGCCAGCAATAACGAGAGCCTTGTCAATACCGGGCAAAGGTTTATTTACCACCTGTATCAGAAAACTTTCCCATTTTCCGTTAATGCTTTTTACATCAATCTTGCCATTCTTTATAAGCTGGTCAATAACATCGCTTTTTCCAATTGTTCCGGCAATAACCACTTCTTTTTGGGCTGGCGCTTTATCGTAAATAACAGACGGTTCAACGCCTGTAACCTTGCCAATGTCGGTTTTCAGGTCCTTTAATGCCCGAATAACTCCCGAATAATCGTTGGAGCTAATAAACAATGGGGACGATTTTCCCGAGACGGACAATGCAAAAAAGTCCTTTCCCTGGGTGTTTGAGATATAGCTTTTGTCTCCAACAGCCCAAATGGAGATAGGGATAAGTAAAATGAACAATATAACAATGAGTTTTTTTTTCATTTTCCTGTTAATTATTATAGTGTATATGTAGTTAATTTACTGAAATTTAATCTATTTTATATCATACAGATTAGAAGCCGCACCACAGTAGCCCGGATGGTTAGGGTTTACAATAATTATAGCAATGTTTCTCCATGTTCTTAAGGTTATGTTTCTGATTATTGCGCACTTAAATGGTTTAGAATAATCACAAACAACACATTATGGCTTATCTATCGTAAAATTCTTTATAATGTAATCCAATTCATAGACAGGTCTTTCTATGTCATAAGGTATTGGCATTTTACTGAACTGTTGAAAATAAAGTAAACAGCCATCTTTCCATATTCGAACATTTTGAGATTGACTGCGGAGTTTGCTTTGAACGGCAAAAAAACGCTCTGCATCCATGTACGGCTGAACCTTATCCCACTCTTTTTGGAATTCGCGGACTTGTTTTTGCCCGGCATCGTAACGATAGCAAATTTCGTCCCATAAGGTACGTCCGCTTTGCATTTTATGGCTCCACGACACATGATGGAACCAAAGCAAATATGTTTCGGGACATGTTTGCAGGTTATTAAGTTGCGACCGGAGGGGTTCGCTGTATTGACTTACAGCATCGGAACCGCTGATAGTTCTATCAAAACCTACTCCAAATGTGTCTGCCTTATGGTAATAAGGCGGAGTCCAGTCTTTTCTTACATCCTGGGGACCCCACCACGGACCCGGGCCATAATGGTCGGATGGAGCAAAAATGTGGTGAAAACCAAGGGGCATCATATAGTCAACAGCAACCTCGCGGCTTTTCAGCATTATTTGTTTTACAGGTGCCAGGAAGTTGACATACCAATCATTTGAAGGCTCACCATTTGCAAATGTTTGTTTAATCCACTCGTCGGCAATTTTTTCGCTTGTTAACTGGTTGTTCCAAGCCAGGCGTCCAAACGCATACCAGTTTGATTGCGCAAAATGATGCCCACACCAGTTGGCATCAATTCCTATATTGGCAACACCTGCAATTGCAGTATGTTTTTGCGGGAAAATGCTTCCATCGGTAGTCCGGGCAACGGTACTTCCGATACCTTCCTGATAAGTCTCACTGTTTAAGCATTCTTCCCACATGGGAGCTAGATATACCAGGTGTATTGAATGACCAAGATACTCTTGTGTTATTTGCAGCTCGGGCATTACAGAAGTCTTTTTCATTGCACCGAAAAGAGGATTAAACGGTTCGCGTGGCTGAAAATCGATAGGGCCGTTTTTTACCTGAACAATTATATTGTCGCGAAATTTACCGTCGAGGGGCATAAACTCCTTGTAAGCCTGGCAAGCGCGATCTTTGCTGTTTGCTTCATAAACAAATGCACGCCACATAACGATACCTCCGTAGGGTTTAAGCGCATCGGCCATCATATTGGCTCCATCGGCATGGGTACGGCCAAAATCCTGCGGGCCAGGTTGCCCTTCGCTGTTTGCTTTTACCAAAAAGCCACCAAAATCGGGTATCAGCGAGTATATTTCTTTTATTTTGTTTTTCCACCAACCGATAACTGCAGGATCTAATGGGTCGGCAGTTTTTAATCCGCCAATTAAAGATGGCGACGAAAATTTAACCGAAAGATATGTTTTAATGCCATAGGGGCGCAGTACTTCAGCAATAGCCTTCACTTTTTTGAGGCATTCGGTTGTTAACATCAGTTGCGAGGCATTCACATTATTTAGCACTGCCCCGTTAATTCCAATGGATGCATTGGCTCGGGCATATTCTCTCCATATACTTTTATCTTTATCGGTTACAGCATACCCTTTGTCTTCATCGTGCCAAAAAATAGAAGCTCCGGCGTATCCTCGCTCTATCGTCCCATCCATATTATCCCAATGGTTTAGTACACGAAGCTCGTACGAAGGATTTGAGATTTCCTCCTTAACTGCCTGTTTTAATTGCTGACGACGCAATAATTCGTAAACTCCATATAAGATTCCAAGTTCAGTGTTGGCTTGTATTTCATTTTCGGTGAATTTAAAACCATCGCCTTTAATTGCCTTGTCTTTTTTAATGTTCAAAACAATTTTAGCTCCGGATTTTCCCTGCCACCCTTGGGTTAGTTCCTGTTTTGCAATAGTAAGCGTAGGCGACTCTTTGGAACAAACAATAGTTACCTCTCCCGTATTTTTAGCTCTAAGCCATAGCTCGTGACCATTTTCTGCTCGCAAATAAGGAGCCATAAAAAACAAAATAATGCTAAGACAAATTCTCATCCGTAATAATTTATAAAACTGTCAATTCTCTGTAATTTGGGTATTCAAGAGTTTACCCGTTTTCTATACAAATGGGTAAATCCTTATTTTTTAATCACTTTTCTTACCGTGGTTTCATTCATACTTTCTATTTTGATGAAGTATACACCCGACGGGTATTTATCCATGCCAATAGCATTTGTATTCTGGCTGGCATTAATCATTATTAGCTCCTGCCCCTAGTTATTGTATAAAAGTATTTTAGACGTAGCCTTTTGGACAGATTTTTTCTTATCATTTGATGATATATTTTTTCTAAACATGTTTCTTACCAAAGGGGATTACAGACATAAAAAGTGTAAAATTGTTTCTTTGGTTAAGTTAATTAAAGTTTTAAGTAGGGAAGAATATCCCCTCTTTTCGAGAAAATCCAAGAAAAGAGGGGAAAAAACAGTTATATTAGGTTTTATACAAATACTTAGTACTGATGAAAAGTAGTAACGCTCTGGGCTGGCAATGTGTATAAAAAAGCATTGTTAGATACAGTTACTGTACCCTTGCTGGCCATATTTTCGCTTCCTGACGTACGGTGAACATTAAAAGAGGTAAGACCACTTATGTTTTGAATTGAAAACGACTGGATAACAGATGATGAGCTGGTATTGACAGCGACAACAACAATACCATTATTGCGATAAGCAGTTACATATACACCGGAAGTTGGGTTGTAAGTTGCTGCGATTCGCGTTTTTCCAGGGCGTATCCATTTGGCAAACTGACCCATGATGTACCCGTTTTTGTAAATGGTGCCGCTACTATTGACCAAATTGCTTCCATCAGTAGCACCTTCATTTACCCACCACCAACAGTAAGCGCTAAACTTATTGTTCATTGCATCGCTTATCTCTTTGGCAAGTGTCATACATGCAGTAATGTCAGTTTGAGAATTTTCAATAAAGTGCTCTGTTTCCCAAACATGTTTTCCCTTGTCAAGTGCATTCTGATGGACGACATTGCCACCGCCATAAAAATGACCGGCTACCACGGAGATTTTGCTACTAGCTGTGGCATCATTGAGCACCGGATCTGAATAGGAGTCATTGAAATTAATGGCTTCCGGCATTATAATTGGCTTACCGATAGTGGAAGCGTTGTTTTTGATAAAATTCAGAATTTCCGTTGGTGTCCAACGGATCTGCGTTGATACATTACCATCCGGCTCGTTAAAAGGAGATACGTAATCGACATTTTTGTTAGCTGCCTCAGTTTTGATCCAATTGGCATAATCTGCATAGCGAGATGAAGGTAAATGTCCGGAGCTACCCCAGCTACGATCGGCCCATGCTGTTGCAAATACCACTGCACCTGCATTATGGGCAGCAGTTATGTTTGCGGCGGGGGTAACGTAGTCACCCGAATTTGGATTAATGAAGGCCCGGAATATTGACATTCCAATAGTAGTATAAAGTGCATCGCTTTTTGCACTACTGAGTGTCCCGCTCCATCCGTCGGAAAAACCAAACCCATCAATAGATTGATAAGTTGTGCCACCATCAATAACTGCAGCACTTTTTAAATGTTTACTTGTTTCAGATTTTTGATCAAACTCTTTTGAACATCCAATAAAAGACAATAAACATGTTGTTGTAAAAATCAATAATCTTGTTTTCATAAAAGTTAGTTAAGTTGTTAATGAAACATAAAAATCAAATTCTAAATTAATGTGTTGAACAAAGTCACTTACTAAATAATAATAAACTGCACCATCCGTTAGTTTTAAGATATTATCCACCTCCTTTCATGTAAAATTTACAATTGAACTATGATTACCTCATAGAAAATATGGTGCATTGCAGTTAATTCACTTGTAAAACAATAGTAATAACTTAATGCACCTAAAATTTAGTTACAACTATATTTGCAGTTTTAGAGATTTCTGTAAGGAACTATCCTTGCCTCAACATCATATATTAAAGGCAAGTGTCATTGCGAATATAAGGGGAGCAAAATAAACAGGACAGGACAGTCTGTTGTTTTCTATAGTACAAATGGTTGTTGGAAGTGAAATAAAACAATTGGTACAGGTATTATACCAACATGCTAGTTACTAGCTTTATATATAAAAGATATTGAATGTTTGTGTATTCCTTTTTGACTCTGGTTAGTCTAAAATTTTATTACGATACTGTGAAGGTAAAACACCGAATGCTTCTTTAAAATATTTCGAAAAGTACTTCTGAGTATTGAACCCTACCATTTCGGACACTACTGCTACCGGATATTTACCCTGTACCAGTAGTTGTGCAGCCCTCTTTAATCTCAATGTCCTAATAAATTCAGAGGGAGTGAGCCCTGTAATTGAATGTAGTTTTTTGTACAACACTGTACGATCCATATTCATATCCAGGCTCATTTGATAAACTGAATAATCGGCGTTAGCCATGTTGCGCTCTATACAATCGAGTGCCTTACGAATCAGTTGTTTATCGACCGAACTGATGGTAATATCTGCCGGGCTTACCTCTAATTTCCTTTTAAACTGTTCTTTACGTATGTTTCGTTGTTCTATTAACTGATTGATGCGCAGTCGAAGAAAGTCGAGGTTAAATGGTTTTGAGATATATTCGTCAGCCCCTGCTTTATATCCTTCAAACTTGTGTTCTTCTGAGCTTTTTGCAGTTAATAGAACGACAGGAATGTGGGATGTGGTTATATCGGATTTAATGCGTTTGCATAATTCGTGTCCGTCCATTTCAGGCATCATTACGTCGCTGATAATTAGATCTGGCAATTCTCCCATGGCAGTTTTTACTCCATCAGCTCCGTTCCCGGCTTCAAATATTACATATAGCTGCTTGAGTTCTGATGAAATGAAATGTCTCAATTCTGTATTATCTTCTACTATAAGTATTTTATAAGGTTTTTTCAATGATTTATCTGCATTCAACGACTCATTGTTTTCCTCTGAAGAACGGACATCTTCTGTGTTGTATTTAGCAGGTTGTGGTTTAAGAGTTGCAGGTAATACAACGGTAAAAACAGTTGTTATTCCTAGGTCGCTCTCAATTGTTATTTCACCGGAATGTAATTTTACATACTCATTAACCAAATGTAAGCCAATGCCACTACCCTGATGTCCCCCTTGTGCCTGATAGAAATTGTTAAAGATGTTTGGAATTTCACTGGCTGGTATCCCAATGCCCGTGTCAGTAACTTTAAATTTGACAACATTTTGTTCGTGCAAAAGGGAGAAAATGATTGTGCCACTTTCAGGGGTAAATTTAAAAGCGTTGGATAATAAGTTATTAACCACACGATAAAGCTTACTTTGATCAAAATACATCCATATTTCCTGTTCGGGGCATTTAACGGTGAAATTTATCTTTTTTTCTTCCGCCAATTTTTCGAAAAGAATTTTAAATTGCCCAACAAATTCGGTGATGTTGCCAAGTGACAGGTTAAGTTTTTCGCCTACCACCTCTAAACGCCTGTAGTCGAGCAATTGATTTACAAGGCCAAGCAAATCTTTGGCATGTTTCCAGACAACCTGAATTTTATTTTCCAGTATTGTGCCCCGTGTCTCTTTAAGGATTGATTCAAGAGGTGTTATTATTAGGGTTAAAGGGGTTCGGAACTCATGACTGATGTTTGTAAAAAATTCGAACTTCATTTGGTTCAGTTTTTCCTCGTTTATACGCGCAAGCTTCCTGAGGCTGCGCTGTTTGTAGTTGGAAACGACAATGTAAAGCAGCACCGACAATAAAATCAAATAGACGAAATAGGCAACAGTTGTTTTCCAAAACGGGGGCCTGATAATAATTGTAAGTTGGGCATAATCGTTTCCCCACTCTTTGCTATTGTTGGCAGCTTTTACCTGCAACCTGTATGTACCTGGTTTTAAATTTGTAAAACTGACATGGCCGGTTCCATCGGATGTAAGGCTTTCGTTCCATTGGTTGTTATTGCCAACTAACCTGTAGCGATAGTATGTTTGAGACGGATTTACATAATTTAGTGCAGAAAAGCTTATGCTAATAAAATTTTGATTGTAATTTAACTTCACTGTATCGATTACAGAAATAGCACGAGGCAAAACTATTCGATTGTTGTACTTTTCTCCTGTTTTTATTGGTGTTCCAAACAATGCTAAGTTTGTGAACAATGGTTTGGGCAATTTTCGACTTATCCAGGCTTTTTGCAAGCCAAGCATATTAAAGCCTCCTATACCACCAAAGAAGAGTTGATTACTTGAGGCTTTATAAACCGATTGGGCAATAAACTCATTATTAATAACTCCGTCGAAGTGGTTGAAGTTACTAATGGTAAATTTCAAATCTGTAGCTGTTAAATTTACTGTTATCCGGGAAATTCCTCCTGCTGTTGTTACCCAAACTATTCCGTACCCGTCTTCAACAATTCCTTTTATATTATTATTTATTAATCCATTATCAGTATAAAGAGCGTATATTTTATCTGCGTTTTCAGCCCAGACGTATATTCCGTCCATAGTTCCAATCCACACTAAACCCCGGCTATCTTTTGCACAACAAGTATACGGTTTTATATTGTTTTGCAGCAATTTACCCACCGGATACGAAATTATCCTTTGTTTGTAATTGATTAAAAAAACTTTGGAGCTACTAATCCCCAATAAGGATGAATTATTAAACGGGATAATTTGCGAAACCGGTTCAGGTAAACGATTACAGGAATTAAATTTCACAGGCTCAAAAGAGTGATTATTTTCATCAAGCAGCCATACCTCGTTATCAGATGTACTCATAAGTAGCTTGTCGTCAAGAGCTATTACCCTTCGAATAGGTTTATTTTGTGGTGTAGCGAATTCAGCTTTATCTTTTACAATTTTAAACAGACCTTTGTTAGCAGAGGGAAGCCATATGTTACCTTTTTTGTCGGGAACAAGCTCCAAACATGTTATGTCTGGGGGTAAACCTTTAAAAAGAGATAAAGTATTGGTTTGTCTATTGAGAATATATAAACCATTTGAAGTTCCCACTAACGATTTATTTAAACCTACATCCAAAAAGCAATTTACCTCTATGTCCCTTTTCTGAGGCTCGAAACATGATTTACCAAAGAACCGAAACTTGAAACGGTCGGGATGGTAGTAAAGTAAACCACGATTGAGAGTCCCTATCCAAAGCCCACCCTGATTGTCGCAATACAAGGCAAAGGCATCGGTAGAAACTTTAGTTTCATCTATTAAATGGTAGTTTTCATATAAATGTATGTTGCCAGTATTTTCTTCTACTTTCCATAAGCCAGTTCTGGAAAGTAGCCAGACATTTTTACAATTATCAATAGATATATTCCGCAATCCATTATCGGTTTTCAGAACAGTTGACCATTCACGGTTATGGGCAATAAATTTTTTTAATATTCCCGTTTTAGCACTATACAGTGTGTAAAGAGTATCTCCTGTCTGCGCTATTTTGAGTGAATTTTCATAAAGTGCGGTTTCATTTATATCTAAAATATTTGTTTGATAATTGAGTTTTCTTGTCCTTAAATCATAACACAACATAAGTCCACTACTATAAAAAAGAAATACTTCCTTCCCGATTACCGAAACATTGCAAAGCTTTTCCTTTCGAAGGACTGGGTATGATAGATGCTCCATAAATACTTTAAAACCGGACGTAGTTGCAGGTTTATAAATGAGTTTATCACTGGATGTAACCATCCAATAATCGTGGTGTATATCTAAGAAAAAATCGACTATGGGTTCTCCGTTTCCAAGCTTTCGCAAAACATTGGCTGGGTGAGGTACAAAAGTTTCACTGTTTAAATCAATCAGTCTTATTTGATGTTTGGTTTTAATCCATAGATAATTCCTGTCAGTATAAGCTTGGTTATAAAAATTATAACGAGAAAGAGAATCTACATTTACAGCGTTTTCATGCAGTTGTTTAAAATTTGTTCCATCGTAAATATTGGTTATCCCAACAGTACATATTATCAGCCTACCATCCTGTAATTGAACAATATCTCTTACACGATTGTCCGAAAGACCATTGTTGCTATCAATAATACTAAATATCAAATCGGATTGGGAATATGATGTCCCAATGTTAATAAGAATTACAGCAGTTAGAACTAATAAATGTCGAAACATTTTCTTTTACATCATTCAATTCAAAATGAACTATTGTATAAGCAAAGGTATCCTTTTGTACGCGTTTATTCAGGAAAACTTTGTGTTTCTTAGTTAGTATTTACCCATACTTTCAAAAGCCAATGAAATATTAATGACTCCCGATAAAGGATACATTTGGGAGAAAAAGGAGCATTTTTGACGATTCTGAAAAGGTGAAATATTTAATGCAATATTCATAAAAACAAATTGTTGCATATTAATTACTACCATTCGGCTTAACATATCTTCAAATTGGATGCAAAAAATTAACCTGTGAAAATGACATTTATGAACTACTATATTTGAAAATCCTAATTCATCAAACTTCCTTCTTTTGATGTGTTAGATACCCTTTCCGGCAAAAGGATATTTTTAAAAGGAACCAAAGAAAAGTGCTTGGCTGACTAAACTCACGCCGGTTATCGCCTTCGCTTGGACAGCACCCAGCCGTAAAAGGAATGCTTTGTTGACGGCTGCGCCGGGAAGACCGATTAAAGAGAATAACCGGTCATAAGGGTTCGTTGTAGTTTTTGCCGTTGGGGTTGATTGGATTGTTTTGTAGCCGGAACGAAACGCGAAGTTGCAGGCGGCGGCTTGCCAGTTTTTCATGGGTGTTTTGCCACCTACTTTCCAACCGTTGCTTTCGAAGTGGTTGAAAAATTTTTTGGCTTCGAGCTCAGAATGGTTTTCTTCTTTGAAAAATGTGATGGTTTCTTCGAGGGTTGGCCGGATGAACTCTTTTTCTTTTTTTGAGTTTTCGTTTTTCAACTGGACTTCAGTTTTGACAACTTCCGCTTTTTTTCTTTTGGCTTTTTGAGGGATTTTAAGAATTGAATTTTGAGATTTCATCATTAGTGTCCACTAGTTTTTAAATAATGTTCTTTGAAACTATTGTAGAATCTATGTCGTAGAGGTTTTTTGTTACGTGTCGATTTGAAATACTTATTTCGTGAAAATGTAATTTCATGAATCACGGAAAGTATGTATTTGCGCAGATAACAGAATTTCTTCCCAAAAGAGTTTTCGATTGTATTGTTTTCAAATATTCAGGTGATAAGGGCGTTCGTTTCTTTAGTTGTTGGAATCAACTTTTATGCATGTTTTTCGGGCAACTCACCAATCGAGATAGTCTTCGTGATTTAATTGTTGCCATTGAAGCCCATGATAAAAAGACCTACCATTTAGGTTTTGGTAAAAGTGTTACTCGCAGCAACCTCTCAAAAGCCAATGAGAATCGCAATTCAAAAATATTTGAAGAGTTTGCGTATTGTCTGATTGATATAGCTCAAAGCAAGTTGAAGAGTGAAAACTTTGAAATTAAAGGCAAGGTTTATGCTTTTGATTCCACTACCATTGATTTATGCCTGAATGTATTTTGGTGGGCTAAGTTTCGTAAAACTAAAGGCGGCATAAAACTACATACTCTTTACGATGTTACTACTCAGATACCAGCTTTCATTCATGTCACAGCGGCAACAGTCAACGATGTAAATGCGATGGATGTCATTCCATACGAAAGCGGAGCTTATTACATCTTTGACCGTGGTTATGTGGATTATGCCAGATTATACAGAATTACACTTCTGTCGGCGTATTTTGTTGTAAGAGCAAAGTCTAACCTTCAATTTAGAAGGATTTATTCTCTAAAAGTCGACAAATCCTCAGGTGTACAAAGTGACCAAATTGGAAAATTGACAGGATTTTATGTATCAAAAGATTATCCTGACAAAATGCGTAAAGTCAAGTATTATGACAGTGAGATGAATCGCACGTTTGTATTTTTAACCAACAATATGTCTCTAACTGCACAAGAAATCGCATTACTTTATAAAAATCGCTGGCAAGTCGAGTTGTTCTTCAAATGGATAAAACAGCATCTCAAGATAAAAGCCTTTTGGGGTAATACTGAAAATGCTGTTCGAATCCAAATTTATACAGCCATGTCATTCCCAATTTTTGAGTCAGTAATTTTTGCATAAATTTGGGTTGTTTTGATGTTGGTATGCCCCAGCATTTTACTAACGCTTTCAATCGATACACCTTTACTAAGGGTTAGTGTTGCAAATGTATGCCAGGCAAGATGAAATGTTAAATCCTTATCAATATTGCAAAGCTCTCCAATCTCTTTCAGGTATGCGTTCATCTTTTGGTTACTTGGAACAGGAAGCACCATTCCATTGGGTAGTGTACTTGCATATTTGTCTAGAATCTGCTTAGGTATGTCTAATAATGGAACATTAAAACGGACG
>JAUZOO010000005.1 GCA_030706405.1 Bacteroidota bacterium
TAACTCCTCTTTTTTACTTTCCTAATAAAATCTCGTTTTATTTAAACTTTATTTCGGAGCGCTTTCGAGTTTGTTTAGGTTAGGTACATCCTTCGTTGCCCATCTCCCTTCTCTTTACTGCTACAATATTTTAAAGAACTTATTCCGTTTTTGCGGGGTGCAAAGGTATTTGCATTTTCTGATTTTCCAAACAAATATTTATTTATTTTTAATTCATTGAGCAACTACCTGCCTGAGCCATTCAAAAATGGTTTCAGCGACTCTGCATTAACAAAAGAACGTTTGTGATTAATTGGGATGCAAATATAGGGCTGAATTATGATTCTGCAAACAATTTCTTAATATTTATTCCTTAAAAACTTTATACAACTGGCTTGCAGATTGTTAAAATTTCACTATTCTTCGTTTTATATTATGTACATTTATTATATGTTTATAATTTAGCCCCGAATTTTAATTAGTAACTAATAAGGTATTCTTGTGGCAAATAGCTTGGTAATTATTCCTACGTACAACGAAAAGGAAAACATCGAAAAGATTATTCGTAAAGTATTTTCATTACCTAAAGAGTTTGATATTCTGATTATTGAGGACAATTCACCTGACGGAACAGCCCAAATTGTTAAGAATTTACAAACTGAATTTTCGACCCAACTCTTCATGGTCGAAAGAAAAGGAAAACTTGGATTGGGAACGGCCTATATTGCCGGGTTTAAATGGGCTTTAGCTCATAATTACGAATATATCATCGAGATGGATGCCGACTTTTCACATAATCCGGATGATTTAATCAGTCTTCAGGAGGCTTGTTCTGTTGGTGGAGCCGATTTATCGATTGGTTCGCGCTACAAATCGGGGGTTAACGTGGTTAACTGGCCAATGGGAAGGGTATTAATGTCGTACTGTGCTTCAAAGTATGTAAGGTTCATAACCGGAATGAACATTAATGATACCACTGCCGGGTTTAAATGTTACACACGAAGGGTGTTGGAAAATATTGATCTGGACTCAATCCGGTTTAAAGGTTATGCCTTCCAGATTGAAATGAAATTTACCGCATGGAAGCTGGGTTTTACCTTGGAAGAAGTCCCCATTATCTTTACCGATCGTAAAGCCGGAGCCTCGAAGATGAGTGGTGGTATCTTTAATGAAGCATTTTGGGGTGTAATAATCATGAAGTTACGTAGTTATTTTAAACGGTACCATAGAAAAACCTTGTAACCTGAACTGACCTCGTTTCGGATATTAATAAAACCTCAACAATTATGGATGTAGGGATACTTATTAAAGATGCTATCATTATAAATGATGGCTTTGAAGTACAAGGGAGTGTATTAATAAAAGACGGACTCATCTCGAACGTATTTCTTAAATATGTTCCTGAAGATGTACTAAAATCGGCAGAGATCATCGATGCAACCGGTAAATACCTAATTCCGGGGATTATCGACGACCAGGTGCATTTCCGTGAACCGGGACTCACCCATAAAGCCGACATCTATACGGAAGCCAAAGCAGCCGTGGCCGGCGGGGTAACTTCGTATATGGAGATGCCTAACACCAATCCTCAGACTACAACACAGGAATTGCTGGAAGAAAAATACCAGATTGCAGCCGAAAAATCGCTCGCAAACTACTCTTTCTTTATAGGAGCTAACAACGATAACCTTAACGAACTTCTTAAAACCGATCCGAAAAATGTTTGCGGAATAAAGGTTTTTATGGGTTCGTCGACGGGTAATATGCTGGTCGATAATATCGAAACGCTCGAACAGATATTCAAACAATCGCCGCTTCTGATTGCTACTCATTGCGAAGATGAGGCTACTATCAAGGCTAATATGACATTATACCTCGAAAAATATGGCGACCAGATGCCGGTATCGTGCCATCCGTTAATCAGGAGTGCAGAAGCTTGTTATAAATCGAGTGCTCTTGCCGTTGAGTTGGCTAAGAAATACAATACGCGGCTTCACTTGTTACACCTTTCGTCGGCCATGGAAATGGGACTCCTTTCAAACCATGTTCCAGCTAAAGATAAACGTATTACCGGCGAAGTATGCGTTCACCACCTATGGTTTGACGATCGGGATTATAAAAAGTATGGGAACCGCATCAAATGGAACCCTGCCGTAAAAAGCCAGAATGATAAGGAAAAGCTGATGGAAGCTTTACTTAACGACACGCTCGACATCATTGCGACCGATCACGCACCGCATACCCTGGAAGAAAAAAACAATAGCTATACCAAAGCTCCATCGGGCGGTCCGCTGGTTCAACACTCGTTAAATGTGATGCTTGAACTTCGTAAACAAGGAAAAATATCACTGGGTAAGATTGTGCAGAAGATGTGCCACCTGCCTGCCGACATCTTTCAAGTTCACAAACGGGGCTATATCCGCGAAGGATATTTCGCTGATTTGGCTTTGATTGATCTGGATAAGAAATGGACGGTCAACACCGACAACATCCTGTACAAATGCAAATGGTCGCCGTTTGAAGGATATACGTTTACCGGCCGCGTAGTACAAACCTTCGTAAACGGAAACCTAATTTACGATTATGGTGAATTTAACGAATCGAAAAAGGGAATGCGGTTAACTTTTGACCGATAAACATCTTCCTGATAAAAGCAAAAATCCCGTCAAGATTAGTCCTGACGGGATTTTTTGTGCTATTCCTGCTTCACATTTCCGGTTCGTTTTAATACGCCCCAGTGAGCCAACTCGCCTTTAATTGCTTTCAGGTACGATTTTATCAATACAAAGAACAACAGTTGACGATATATTATCCGTTGAATGAACATATATGCCGCTATTTTAGGTGTAAACTTCTGCCCATCGAAGCTGTAAGCGACAAATGAAATGACACAATCGACAGCAAAGAAGCCAAAATACGCGACAATTACCTCGGGCGCTGTTTTGGAGAAAAGCGCAAAGATTGTCAGGATATCGACAATAGGCGAAAACAGGGGTAATATCAATTGATATATCAGCACATTGGGCAATACAATCCATCCCAAATTTGGTTTGCGGGTATTGAACAGCAAATCGCGGTGTTTCCAAAAACTTTGCATGATGCCAAACGACCAGCGGAACCGCTGTTTCAGAAACATTCGGGTCGATTCCGGGGCTTCTGTCATGGAGATGGCGTCGTTACAAGTACGTACGCGGTATCCGGCACGTAAAAAACGCAACGTTAAATCGCAATCTTCGGCCAAGGTATCGGTGGTAAAAGCGCCGACTTCGAGCATTGCCGATTTACGGAAAGCCCCAATAGCCCCGGGCACAACCATAATAGAATTTACATAATCGAAAGCCAACCGATCGAAATTCTGACTGGTAGTATATTCGATGGACTGCCAGTTGGTAAGCAGGTTTACTTTATTTCCCACTTTTACATTCCCCGCTACCGCAGCAACCTGCGAATCACCAAAATAAGGCATTAACATTGACACCGCATCTGGTTTAAGCAATGTGTCGGCATCGATACATACCAGGAATTCCCCTTGGGCATGTTCAATTCCAAAATTTAATGCAGAAGCTTTCCCTCCATTGGGCTTCGTCAATACCGTAACTTTTGGATTATTATCAAAAGCATCTTTAACCAGTTGGAAAGTGCGGTCTTTTGAGCCATCGTCAACAAACACGATTTCAACGTTGGGATAATCACATTTTAACAGATTTTCGATGGTTCTTACCACATTTACCTCTTCGTTATAAGCAGGAACTATAATGCTTACCGAGGGGTTTCCTGCCGAAATAGACCGGGGGGAATGCTTTATTTTGTAACGATTACGAATAGCAAGCACGGCAATGCTCAGGATACGGCCAAGCACCAATATCAATGCTACAAAAAAGACTCCGTACAGAAAATGCTGGTAGAAAAAGGTAAACTCAAAAAGCGCAGAATCGGCCATTTCAGCATAGTGACGCATCTCACCTTTCACCGGAGGCATAACATCGTCGCGGGTTTTGCCCAACAATTGGGAGATCGTTACAAACGTGTATCCTTTTTTCTTGAAAAACTCAATAATCCTCGGAAGGGCTTTCACTGTTTCAGTACGGATACCTCCGGCATCGTGCAACAAAAGGACACTTCCATTTTCCTCCTGCTTAATTGTCCGGGCAACGATGGTATCTGCAGAAACTCCTTTTTCCCAGTCATTCGGGTCGATAGAAAGGCCAACACTTATATAATGTTCGTTACAAGCTGTTGCAAGCGGAAGAATCTGGTAGATATTTTCCGGATCGGAATCGGTATTATAAGGCGGGCGAAAAAGAATGGTGCTGTGCCCCAACATACTTTCGAGCAAAATACGGGTCAAACTGAGTTCAAGACGAATGCGCGAGGCCGAAACTTCTTCGAGGTTGGGATGACTAAAGGTATGGTTTCCGATTTCATGGCCTTCGTCGTAAACCCTTTTCAGTAAAGGGATGTTGGCTTCGGCATTCACACCAGTCACAAAAAAGGTGGCATGAACATTATTATCCCGAAGTATTTTTAAGATTTTGGGGGTGTACTCATCGTTGGGTCCGTCGTCAAAAGTGAGGGCTATCTTTTTCGTGGCATCGCCGGAGCGTTTAATCACAAAGCTGGTGGGCAAGGTCTCGTAGGTTTCTTCCGATATTAATTTATCATCTGCAGCCACTTCTATTTTAACTTTACCGGGGGTTGGAGAACTGACAATATCAAGGATTTCGCCTTCACCAATAAAATCGACATTGTATGGCGACTGAATGTTCCTCAGTTTCGAAAAATCAAACGGATGAAGATTTAGGGAATCATCTTGTAGCGATTTATCATAAAACTGCCACAGACGGGTATCCTCCGCCCCCAAGTACCACACGGCCACACCGGCAGTTCCAAAATCTTCGGAGGCCCTGATTGCATTAAAGCTGGTTGCGGCATCGGTAAAACAGACCTCATGCTTTTGGTTATTCCCGTCGGAATAAGAATACCGGAGGTTGTACGAATTGTTATCAAAATCAATGTTGCTATTATTGGCAATGGCACGGTTGATGGCCTCCTGGTAAGTAACATCTTCGCCCTGATAACCAACCTGCCAGTCGTACCCGTAAGCAGCGATACACAAAACCACTTTCTCTGCCGAAACCTTATTGCACACATCGTCCATGGCTTTCTCTATCCACGCCTGCTCCGCAATTGGTCCCGGCATACTGCTGGCGTTATGCTGGTCGTACCCCATCAAAAACAAAAAATCGTTATACTGCGCCAGTTCTTTGTAATTATAATCGGGGTTAAATGGCACAATATCCTGAGTAATGAGGTATCCCTTCTGGTTAAGTGCCTGATATAATTCCTTCTGAAACTGAATCAGATGTTCGTCGGTTTTTTCGGTTAATTCTTCAAAATCGACATTAACGCCCTGAAACTGATATTTTGCCAATGTCCGTAACAGACTTTGAATAAACTTCGTTCGTTTTTCCTTTGAGATTATTATCCGGTGAACATTCCGACCGTTCCATTTCTGATTAAAATAATTTGATAACATCGGGACGATAGCCACCCTGTGTTTTCGCATCACATTCAGGGCTTTTACATCAATATCCGTGGCAATGGTATCACTTTTATCGCCCACAAACAGCCACTCGGGCAATACCATATTCATTTTGCCAATGTTATTGCGCAGCGAGTAAAACGACTGATTATCCCAGTTTACATAGAAACCGGCCCTTACCGGGAAATATTTTCGCACTACCGACGCGGGCAATAGTTTATTCTGATAAAAATTATGTTTTTCGTTCTGGCGGATTTCTTTAAGCGTTTTTTGAAAAACAGTCTTTTCCGAATCCGGCAACGACGCTTTTATTTCATCTTTTGATAAGCGCTGAAATATCGCATGCCGGGTTGAAAGTACCGGCATATGTATGTTGGGGCTGCGCAATACCGAAAATATCAATGCCACCAGGCATAAAACGGCAATGACTAAAAAGATGTGAAAGCCCCATACAAAACGTTTCCATCGTCCGGGTTTCTCGGTTTGGAATACCTGTTTCTGTGCTGCCATAGCGAAGTTATTTAATAAGGTTTGTGGTTGTTGACGGAATCTGGTAATTCCCCGAAATTACAATCATACAAAGTAATTGCAGGGTATTGTCATAGTACTGATAATCGTTGAACTGAAGTTTAAGCATATAATTCCACAAATCGGTAAGCCATTTTTGAGAAGAAGGATCAACCATTGCACCAACAGCCAACGGGGCCAGAAATGCCGGTGTAGCATAGTCGTTTCCATGAATATCGTCTCCATCGAGCGTAAACCCGGAATATAGATTATCAGGATCGCCCTTTGCTTTGCGCTCCATCGTTCGGTTCATTTTGCACACCATTGAATAGGCACGCCGGTCGCCCGAAATTAAAAAATCGCAGGCCAAACGCCATGGAATGCGGCAGGCATTGTAATAATAATGCCCATCGTGCCCCGATTCGAGGTAATGAGCTTTGGCCGGGATGTATTCGCCTTTGCTAAATTGGATAAAATCGGGCAGTAACCCTGCCTTAGGACTGTATTTTCGTTGAATATGCTCCAAAATCTTATACTCTTTATCGAGTACCTTTAACCAAATACTATCGTGGGTTGCCTGAAAAAACTCGCGAAAATGCCCGGGCATAAAATCGGAAGTGCGTGTATCAGCATATTTAGGATCGTCATCTTCGAGGGCATCGCTCAGTAAAACCGTGTGACGGACAATATTTAACTCGTGCTTGCGGATGGCGTCGAGCATCAGCAGGGCTTCTTTCCGGTAATTAATAACACCGCCACTCCCCCACTGTTTGTCGGCCAACAAAAGCGAAAAAGCAATGTCCATATCGGCATCGGAAGCCGAATAATTATTATCGTGAGCCGATTTGGTAACACACCCTGAAGCTATCTCCCAAGTCATTAAATACGGACTAACCAAACTTGGGTGAGCTTTGTAAAACCGAAAGAGGCCATCGAAAATATTCTTTGCTTCGGGGTCAAAACCTGCCATTGTAACGGCAATAATCATCCCGTAAGCCTGTCCTTCCGAAACGCAAATTATCCCGTGCTCGCGGTTGGTCTTCTCATTATCGAAAACATAAAATTGAAAAGGATCGGCACAATCGCGGCGTATATGCACGGTCTTCCATTGCTTATAAAAGGCAACCGTAACTTCATCCAGCTGATGAGGGGTGTAGTTTTCAGGTTTTATATGTGGCTGAACATACCCCGTACGCAAAAGGTACGACGCGGAAGGCGGTTGTTGACAATACAACACCGTCGAAAGAAATAGAAATCCTAAAAAAAACAGCTTACCCATAGATGAAAACCTTACCCTCAAATATAAGCAACAATTAACGTTTATCGAAGTTCCGGCAAAAAATCAGATAAACAACCTGGGCATAAGTATCGTCGAAATTGAAAACCCATTGAGATGGATTGAACTTTACCCAACAAGCACTGGAGGTCACCAGACAGAGAGGGAAATATCCCCGACAAAAACAGATGAACTATTGGCAAGCATGTGAATATTTTCGCAAACATAGAAAGCCATTTAGCAAAGTGGGGAACACCTTCGGCAGACATAGATAAAACCCCGATAGACAGGGGAACCCTTTCGGCAGGCATAGACGACCCTCTGACAAAGAAGGAAATAGTTTCGCAAATATTGAAACCTGTTTAACAAAGTGGGGAATATTTTCGGCAGACATAGCTGAATTTCAGACAGAGCAGAAAATCTCGCTGATAGATATTGAACAACATCAGACAAAATAGGGGGTGTTTCCGACAAGAACAAAAGAGAGTAAAAAATGCAGAAAGATAAAACATACCGCTGCGCTTATCCGATAAAAAACATACCGGCTTTAGATTTCTGCAAAAATTCCTAAATTTAAAATCTTCAATAAAAAAGATTAATGAAAGCTATTCTTAACAAAATCAAATTTTTACTCGGAAACAAAACAACCTGGCAAATCATCCTTGCCCTGTTTATGCTGGTGTTATGCGTTTATTTTATCAAGAATGAACACCTCGAACTTCAGAAAATTCAACAAACACTGGGAACTGCAAGACCCGGATTTATCATTCTGGGCATATTGCTGACCATTGTCTACATCTTACTCCAGGCCTGGATGTATGTCGAAAGCTTTAAAGCCACCGAGTCGTCCATTCCCTTGTCAACCGCCATCAAATTATTCCTGAAACGAAATCTTGTAAGCGTTTTTTTACCGGCAGGCGGATTCTCCTCGCTGGCCTTCTTTAACAAGGAACTGCATCAGAAACAAATTACCAACACCCAGATTTATTTTGCCTCCTACCTCTATGGACTTTGCGGACTGGCCACAGTGATCGTGGTGGCTGTTCCTACCTTATTATATATGGTATATAAAAGCAGCCTGTCGGCAAACGAAATAATTGCGTTTGTCTTTCTGCTGATATTGGTTTCGGCCATGTCGTGGGCGGCCTGGTCTATTATCAAAAAAGGATTCCTTCATAAACTGATCTTAAAGCACAGCCCCAATATTGCTATCTTGCTCGACGATATTAATGCCACCTCGTTTAACAAAAAACATTTTATTAATACGCTATTAATATCGATGCTCATAGAGCTGGTAGGAATTGCCCATATTTATGTTGCAATATTGGCCTTGGGGCAGCAGCCATCGCTCGAATTAGCAATTGTTGCCTATGTGGTAATGGTAATATTGCTGATTGCATCGCCATTTTTGCGGGGGCTTGGGGCTATCGAAATCTCGATGGCGTATGCGTTCGTTCAATATGGTTACCCCACAGTAGTGGCGGCTACGGTTACACTGCTGTTCCGTTTTTTCGAATTCTGGTTACCATTGTTTGCTGGCGTTTTCAGCTTTTTTTCCAAAAAGGAGAGCATACTGTACCGCATTTTACCCACAATCATAATCCTCTCGCTGGGACTCATCAACGTCCTGTCGGCACTTACGCCCTCTATCCCCACAAGGTTAAGAATGCTCGAAGATATTTTCCCACTCGGAATTGTAGAGGTTTCAAGTCACCTGGTATTACTGTTCGGGATTATTCTGTGCCTGGTATCTTATTATTTGCTGATTGGTTCGCGCAATGCCTGGTGGCTGGCCATCATCCTCAGCGGTTTTTCGGCAATCGGACATTTGCTCAAAGGTGTGGATTACGAAGAAGCAATTTTTGCATCCGTATCATTCCTCTCGCTGATTGTAGCGCGCGATTATTATTATTTTAAACCCAACCCCCATTTTCAAAAGAAGAACCTGCCCAATATCCTGATGGTATTCACGGCTTCGTTTCTCTATGCGCTGATAGGATTTTACTTTCTCGAAAAACGCCATCTCGGAGTTGATTACAGCATGAAGGAGTCGCTCGAAACTGTACTCAAAATGTATTTTACGTTTGACAATCCTTTTCCCTTCACCAAATTTGGGAAATTGTTTATCGAATCGGTTTACCTTAGCGAAGTAGTCGTTGTTTCGTATATCATTTATATTTTCCTTCATCCCTACACCCACCCTATTCCAAAACAATCGGAATTGCATTCAAAAGCCGACGAGTTACTAAAACAATATGGTCAGTCGCCGCTCGACTACTTTAAAACCTATCCCGATAAACAAATTTTCCTTTCGGAAGCTGTTAACGGATTTGTTTCGTTCAAAACCTCGGGAAAATACGCCGTAGTACTTGAAAACCCTGTATGCAGCGACGATCAGGACCTCATTACCCTCATTACCGAATTCGACCTGTTTTGCCGTAAAGCGGGGCTCATCAGCATTTACTATCGAATCCCGGAGGTGTCGCGAAATCTATATCAGGATCTCCGCAAGCGCACCTTGCTGATTGGCCAGGAAGCTCGCGTTGATATCGAATCGTTTACCCTTTCGGGCAAAGACATGAAGTCGATCCGCAATGCCCTCAATAAAATTGAAGCCTCGGGTTGTTTCCTGAAGATTTACGAACCTCCGCTTAAGTCGGGGCTTGTACAAAAACTCCAACAAGTATCGGACGAATGGTTAAAATCTAACGAACGGGAAGAAGTAGGATTTTCGCAAGGTATATTTAATCCTGCCGAGATTAAAAACCAGATGGTGTTTACCGTTGAAAACAACGACGAAAAAGTACTCGCATTTTTAAATATCATCCCCGATTTTACCCCCAATGAAGTTACTTATGATCTGGTTCGCATGTCCGATGATGCCCCTAACGGCGTAATTGATTATTTACTGGTTAATATTTTTACCCATTTTAAAGAAAAAGGAATTCGTTATGTTAACCTTGGACTTGTACCGTTGGCGGGAATAGAAAAAGCCGAAAACATTACCGAACGGGTACTTAAATTTGCCTACGAAAACATCAAAAACTTTAACCATTACCGCGGACTACGCGAGTACAAAGAAAAATTCTGTCCCGAATGGTCCAATAAATACATCGCCTACTCCTCCGACTTTGAACTGGTCATGCTGCCCAATATTCTGAAAGACATCGGACGTATGGATGACTTGGAGTAACATAAACCTCGCCCTCCTTCCTAAGCCTTGACCATTGGTCAGGGCTTTTTGTTTAATTAAACAAAAGCTAAAAAATATTTCAACAAATTACCTTTTCATAATAATAAATAAGCAGTTTCCCCGTTTAATAAATAAAAAGAAAATCTAAACTCCACGAGAGTCTAAGCAACAATTAAGGAACCGGGGTTTATGCCTCAAGACAATCTGTTCAAAGAGTATTAAAACAACGAATTTCAATACTAACCCTTAATTCATACCGCTATGGCTACTAAAATTAACATCTACAATGAAGAATGGTGCGACATGGTATTCGATGGTAAAAACAAAGAATACGGAGCCTTTGCCCTTCGCACCCACAACGACCAGACCCGAACCAAGGCTTTATTTATCACCATCTCGCTGACAACAGTGCTGGCTGCAGGAACTCTGCTAAATCAAAAAAGCCACACCCAGGCAAGCGATGAACTTAATGGTAAAATGAAGCTTATCAACGTCACGCTGGAACAGCCCAAGACTGAGCCTCTCGACATCGTGGCTCCTCCTCCTCTTCCTACGAAGCCAACTATCCAATATTCACAATACGAAGTCAGCAACAAAGAATTTGTCGACGACCTGCCAACCCAGGATCAATTACTTGCTTCCCATGCTGTAATTGCTTACAAAACCCAGGATGGAGATGAAAACGGAGCTGTTGAAGATCTCAGACCAATAAAAGCTGCTGTTGGAGACGAACCGGCTGAAAATACATTCATTAGTGCAGAACAGATGCCCCAATTTCCCGGCGGAATGGAAGCTATGCAGAAATTCCTTCAGGAAAACCTGAAATATCCGCCCACAGCCAGTGAAATGGGAATAGCCGGCAAGGTTTACGTCAGTTTTGTGGTGGACAAAACCGGAACCATCAATAATATTAAAATTGTTAGAGGCATTGGCGGAGGCTGCGACGAAGAAGCTGTACGCGTTATTAAGATGATGGGCAAATGGACTCCGGGCAAACAAAACGGCCACCCGGTATCAGTATTCTTTACCCTTCCGGTGACATTCGCTCTTTCAAACCAATAAATGTCTCATCTGAAATAAAAGCGCGGAGTTGCAATAAATCTTGCAGCTCCGCGCTTTTTTATATCTCCATTATTGAAAGACTTTACGTTTTAACAATAAGTTGAATTGTTTAATCCGCTTAGCATCCTGTCTTATAGATTCCGCTCGGCAGAGGTAAGACTCATTTCTTTGTCGATTCATAGTATAGAGCCACTACACCACAACCCAATGTTTTTGTTTTTAAAAGTTTAAGATTAACTCTATCCTTGATGTTTTTAAATAATGGCAAACCCGTTCCTAAAACAATTGGCTGAACGCAAAGCTGGTATTCATCAATTAATCCGAGTTGAGTTAGTGCTACTATTAAACTCGGGCTGCCAACTAAAATGCTTTTGCCCGCTCGTTGCTTGAGCTCTAAAATTTCATCTTTAATGATTTCCCTTTTCAATTTTGTATTTTTCCAATCAACATTTCTCATTGTGCGGGAAAAAACAATCTTTGAAATATTATCTATTAGTCCTGCAAATTCATCCATTGGCTTGTTTCCAGTAGGCTTTTTTACTACAGATGGCCAATAACTTTCCATAAGTTGGTATGTTATCCGTCCGTATATAAGAGTGTCTGCATTGCTTAATAACTCATTATAATGTTGATGTATTTCTTCATCTGCAATCATTGCTGTGTGATCGCAAAATCCATCAAGAGTCATATTCATTGTTGCAATTACTTTTCTCATATTTTGCCTTATTAGTAATTGTTTTTCTGTTTGTTTCCTGCAGAATCCTTCACATTGGATTTTCTATTTACTAATTGGATAAACAAAACCTGTTTCAACCTCTTTTGTTTTAATTGGTCTAACTTCAATTGTGGCCGAAGGAACATATCCAAATTCGGGATTATCCTTTGCGATTTTAATTGCTTCCTCCAGGTCAGTGGCTAATATATGATAATATCCTACATGCGTTTCTTGGTCAACTGTAATATCCTTTTCTATCCAGCCATTACCAGTCTTTTTAAGAACCACACCTTCCCGAACAATTGGTTGTGCCGCAATTAATTTGTTTTCCCTTTTAAGGTTTCCAATATAAACTTCGCATTGTTTAATAAATGCCAGGTGCTGATCCTCCGTTAGAGATTTCTTAGCATCTTTTTCGTTTCGGATGTAGAACATAAATTCTTTCATTTCCGTAGTTTTTTAAGAACAAACAATTAAAATATCGTTATGTTTTAGTCGACGAGACTTTTGGCAATGACCGTCAACATCATCGTAAACTCAATACTGCATGTTATTTCTTATTAGTTCCAACTTTTTGAAATTAATTGAAGTTGCTGTTTTTTAACATCGGTTTAATTTTTCAATATAAAAAGAACGCGGGCTTTAGGGCAAAAGAACTTGTATTTTTATGGTTATCTTAAAATTAAAAGTCTAATTTTAACTAATATACTAACCAAAATATATATTTTTTGTTTCTGTTAAAACCAATTATTGATTCTGAAAAAGGTAGTTACCATATTTTCATTGATTCATTTGTTGTTAAATGAATAGACAGCATGGTACTTTATAAAGTAGCTGTTTTGCTGTACTTATTTCATTGTACCATTTATCATTCATAATAATATGAAGAGATTACTCTTTCTTTTATTTGGCATGCTTTGTTACTGTGTAAACACATTCAGTCAATGCGATTCAATGAGTTGTCGGAGCATAAATGAGATTGACATAAATCCAGCTTCCATTTTAGACGGCTATCAGCATAAAGCTAAGATGTGGATGTTCGCTTACAATTATATGAACTCAGTTATGCAAAATAATTATTCCGGTACAGCCAAAATCGTTGACCAGGCAATTTTTGAGAAATATATAATGTCACCAGCAACCATGCGTATGGATATGCACATGCTAATGGGCAGGTACAACGTTTCTAATAAGTTCTCTCTGATGGTTATGGTCAATTATTTATATATGAATATGGACATGAAAATGTTATCCGGCCAAATGAATATGAACAATATGCCGGGCATAGGTTCGTCCACAATGGATATGACTGGTACCGCTCATGGTTTCGGAGACACTAAAATTAGTGGTATGTATAATTTGTTATCAATAGCGGGGCATTCGTTAGTTGCCGATGTTGGTTTAAGCATTCCCACTGGTTCAGTTAATAGAATGGATAAAAATAATATAACCTTTTACGGTCAAAAGCTGGTTTACAATATGCAAACAGGTTCCGGCACTTTCGATTTTATGCCCGGTATAACTTATGTATACCGCCCAAATGCCTACGCACTTGGTGCACAGGCTATATCTGTAATTCATCCTTATTATAACTCATTGGGCTATAAGTTGGGAAATGAATTAACAGTAAACACTTGGGCTGCTTACGAATGGTGGCAAAGACTTAGTGCTTCAGTTCGTATAAATTATAATGTATCGGGACAAATTCAAGGTTATGATGCTTCGATTCCGCCATCACTTGAACCATCTGCCGATCCTAAAAATTATGGAGGCACATTTATAAAGGGATTTATTGGTGCGGCCTATTTCTTTTATGACGATTTTTTAAAGAATAATAAAATTGCCGCCGAATTCGGCATTCCGCTATATCAAAATTTTAACGGAATTCAAGCAGCAACCAATTACAACCTAATTGTTTCATGGGCATTAACTTTTTGAAAATATCGAAATGAAAAAGTATTTCAACATAGCATTTTTTACAATTGTTATATATCTCAGCTTTAGCTGCACCCAAAAGAACGATAACATCCCGGAATCTACAGGACAATTGTATTTTCATCTTCACGCCAATATCGATAATTCAGAAGTAACCAGTTATAATTCGGTAATTCAATCGGCAAATGGCCGGAAAATATCCTTAAGCCTTGCCCAGATGTATATTTCCCATATTGAACTGGTAAAGCTCGATGGCTCTCTCTATCCGGTATCAGGTAAGGTATTATTAAAAGATTTAGAAAATGAGGATTATCTCGTTGGAAATGTTCCGGCAGGGAATTACAGATCGGTGCACTTTTCTGTGGGGCTCGATTCCGTCTCCAATACCAGAACACCTGTTGCGTCCGATACGGTTTTTAATCGTCCCGAAATGTGGTTTGCCAGCACTGCACAGCCGCAGGGTTATGTATTTTTAAATGTGCAGGGAAAAATTGACACTACCGCAAAGGCTAATGGTTCACTTGCTCAAATGATTCCGTTTGTGTACAAAATTGGCTCCAATAAGAATATAAAAAAGGTGATAATGCCCGACTATATTTTTACAGTATTACCCAACCATCAGGGATATGTTCATCTGCTCATCAATTATATGAGAATATTTGATGGCATTGATATACGCAAAGCTGATAATTTATCTGTTCAAACAATGTCCGATAATTCAAATACCGTTACACAGCAAATTGTAAACAACATTCCCGGTATGTTCCGTTATGAATAATGCTTTTTGAGCAGGACTTTTCTTAAGGACTTTTCTATAACCTTTAGCATTGAGTATATGCAGCGTGCGGGTGTCTGTGGCTTCTTTCTTATCCTCCGTTACCGCCTTTGCCAGCGAGCTATGAACTTAAAATTTGCTCTGAATTAAAAATCAGCAGAGCTTAACCCGCTTTTTATATATGTTGCCGATTCGTTGCGTTTATAAACTTATCGCTTATCGAGTAGTTTTTTATTAGTCCTTCTTGGTACGTCAATATTTTCTTTTTCATTAAAAAATATTTTCTCGACAATAGAAACGCATAGTTATGCATTGCTGAATATAGTATGTTAAGATTATCATCAAAATACGAAACACCTCCAAAATACTCGAATGTTTGAGAAGCATATAGTTCTAATTTTTCTTTAATCTCCAAAGTGATTTCAGCCTGAACTATAGAATCTGACAATAATTGATTTATTCCATTCTTCAGCAATTCTTCCGTAGGCTTAAGTTTACTTAAGTTAGCTCTAATTTGTTCGAATGGTGTTTTTACATTTACAAATTGCAATTCATTTAAAAGTTTGGTATAAACCTCATACTTTGAATCAAATGTTTTATCAAATTCAAAGAACTCTCTATAAAGTTGTTCAAGTATTTCATGTTTGTTTTGTTTGCTCTCTTCTCTTTTGAAGTATGCATATATTTCGTTATCATTTCTTTTAATAAGCTCATTCAGTCTATCCAATTCTGGTTTGAGTTTGTCAATAAGTTTACCTGCATTTTTTCGCTTATATCGAACTCCATCGTAGTCAAAAGTTTTTATACGTAATGAGTTGTTTGAGATATTCGTTAGTGTTTGAATATCATTTTGTATTGCAATAGCAGAATAAACCAGATCAACTTTTTCGTCAGAAAACAACTTATTAAAAGTAATTTCATCAACATTTAGCTTACTTGCGTTCAAATCAAAATCTATTGGATTCTTATTGTCGTAATAACTATTGTAGATTTTCGAAAATGAATTTGATAAGGTTTCGTGTTTATATTCTTCGAGAAGTTTGTCGGATGTAATAGTTTCTGCCTCTCCATTATAACTTATTGTCTCAAAAATCTTATCTGTTAATTGTTTTTGCAATTTAAAAACATCAGAAAATATATGATTTGCAATACAATCAGAATTATACTCTGTTGAAAAGCCCGTTTTTTCTAATTTTTTTATCCTTTCATCTATTGTTGGATGTGAAGCCCATTGGTCTTTAATAACTAACTTGGATTTGTCGAATTTGCTTTGTTCTTCTAGCGATATATCTGGAAGGTCATTTGTAATTACAAGACTATTTACTTCAGCAATAAAATGAATAACAGCTAATTGGTCTTTATACAAATTTTCACTTTTTTTATTTTCTGAAATTCTACTATCGTAAAAATTTAAAACATTATTATACGAATTATCTGCCAATGCCATTCTTAACAACGATTTTTTCAAAGGTTCATAGCCTGTTACGCTTGCTGCGATTTCATCTGCATGAAATTCCATTTCTCTTGAAAGTCCCATGTAATTTTTGTTTACTACTTCATATAACTTTCTCAAAACCCACTGTATTCCCTCATTTATTTTTACCGCGATGGCAACAAATATTGAAAAATAACCACTAACATTTGCCCATCGTTGAATAAGACTTTCATAAGACTTGTTGTCAAACAGCATATTGAAGATTACCTGGTTTACATTATAAACATAACTTCCAACTTTCATTGTTCGTTGAGAAAAATGGCCGAACTCATGTGATAATATAGCCTTTAACTCTTCTTTTGTTACAGTATTTACCAATCCTAATCCGATATTTAAATTCTTCTTTATCGGCAGAAACATACTCCAAAAGCTAGAGTCGTAGAATACTGATGCATTCACTTCAGATGATAAATAGACTTTTTTAGGAAAGCTTGTCCCTACATTATCAACAATCTCCCTAATCATTTTAAATAATTCAGGTTCTTGTTGCTCTGTTATTTCAATCAGATGCGAACGGTCTACTTTGTGCGACTTAAAAATAAACTTCAGTAAAAAAATCAAAATCAATACTCCCAAACTCGCCAACCCTATTCCTAATGCAATTGTTGCAAACATTGGCTTAATTGCAATTAACAAAATACCACCAGCGATACACAAACCCGTTAAAAAAATAGCTAATATCAGAATTATCAAATATGTTACTGCAAAAAAACTTATTCCCAAAATTGCCTTTGCTGCTTGATTTTTAAACTCTTGTGACAGTTTAATTTCTCGTTTAATCATAATATTGTTTTTTTAGTCTTTGTAAAGTCATTTAGGCTTTTGAGTAATTGTAACCCTATCAAAATAATCCCCAGCCTCAAGTCCAACAGTAATAATCCTTTTAACATTATTAGGATTTGCATCTACCTTGATAAAGAGTGTATTCTTGTCACGGCGTTCAACATCAAAACAGTTCTGCTTAATTGTGTAATTATCAGATTGTAAATCTACACCCACGAAACCATAATACCATGTAGTGTCAACTGAAACATCAGAAACCCACCACCAGTTACCTCCGGTTTTAATGGTTACAGAATCTCCCGAAGCACTAAATTCAGCAGCTTTGGTCGAAAGATGAATATTGTCATCCCATATTCCCTTTTCCTTGCAGGAAATGAAAATAATAATTGAAATAATCAAAAGGTTTAGCCTGCTCTTTTTCATAGCTTCATGCTTTAATGTTATCAATGCTCTATTAAAAGTGCCTTTTTGCCTTGTTCCTAACATTGAGGATATACAGCGTGCGAGAGTTCGTGGCAACTTCGCTATCCACCGTTATTGCCCTTGCCAGCGAGCTTGGAACTTTCAAATTGCTCTGAATTGAAAATCAGCGGAGCTAAACCCGCATGATGTATACCTTGTGTTGGCGGTAATTTATTTTTTATAATTTACTTTCTCAACTTTTTGTTCCTTATCATTCCACCAAAAAGTAAATGTTAATTGGCTGTTTTTAAAACTGTTTTTAGATTCGCTCCATTTGAAATCATATATCAAATAAAGTTTTTCAGAATCTTCTGAAGTTATAACATCAACTTTATCAATGTATCCAGACTTTATCATATCCAATCCAAGTGATTCACAAAGATCTTTCACCATGATAGAATCCCGATATTCTTTGGGAAAGCCTTTTATATCTATCACTGATTTAAGAAAAGTGCTATCAGATTTTTCAGTCGAAAATGCGTTTGTCTCATTTTTAACAATTACTGAAATTCTTTGACCTCTAATTTCTTTAAGAAATGATTGGGATGATGAGGATTTATTATTAAATGAATATTTTATCCCGGCACTATCCGATGTAGCCTTTTTTTCTGATGAATGACAAGAACTAACAAGAAATATCAATAAGAAACCAAGATTCAAAAATGAGATTTTATTAATCATAACAATCATTTTAGGTAAATTATAAATTAGGTTTTTCTTTTTTTCAATTCAAACAAAATAAAACAAGTGATGCGTTTTTTAAATTGTCGCCAACATCTTTATAACACCAATCTTGCAGTCATTTCTTTATTAGTTTCGGTTTTATTTACTTCCGCTCAGCGAAGTATTAGCAGCTGGTTTTATTGCTTCTATCAAATTAGTTTAACCTGCTTTTCTGGCAAATGCGTTTTTAACTGTCAATCGTAAAATCCAAATCATTGATTTATTCGGATTCAGTTCGATTTTATCCAGAGTTCCCCCACAACGAACAAAAGAATTCCCAAAGTTTGCAGGGTTTTGTTTGTCTTTGAAGTGAAATCTTTCAAAACATAAAATATTAGTTCCTTTAGCATTTGTAGAAGAGGTAAAAGCTTCATTTGTTGTATCACTGACAGAAAACTTCAGGCAATTTAATGAACCATCTTTTATGGTTAATGGATGCGCCGACATAATAATCTTCTGCCCTTTAAACTGCATTATATTATTTTCTAGCTCTTTATAAGTCATTTGTTCATTTACTACCATTCCAGCCGCAGAAAATATATTGACATATAGTACTATTGCTTTAAAATCTGATGTATCATGGTCGGCAGCCTTTAATAATTTCGAAGATTCTTGAAATGCCGATTTCCAATCCTCTGTTTTTAAGTAAGGAATTAACCCTTTAAAATCTTCATAAGTAACAGTCTGGGCTTGCATCATTGTCAATCCAAACACAAATACAAGTGCCGTAAGGATTCTTTTCATTGTTTAATTATTATAAGTTATTCATTTCTGTCTGACGTGTGTTTTAACCTAGCCTTTAACATCATTCTTACACCAATCTTGTAGTTATTTCTACATTAGTTTCGGCCTTCTTTATTACCCGAATTTCCAAAATCCGCTTAACGCCCTATTTTATAGATTCCGCTCAGCAAAGGATTGTCATTATTTATTATTAAGTGTCTCCTTTATGTCTAATAAAAATAAAATTGTCTTAAAACGTTCTATGTCCATTCGTTGATTCCATGCTTGTCCTATCATTCCGAAAGTCATAATTATAAGCAAGCCTGCCCGACTCAAATTCAAAAAATTCCACTCCAATAATTGAGCAAATCCAGCTATGTATAAAATTCCTCCTAAAATAATGCTTAATACTAGATATAGAAAAAATACTCTTTTTGTAGATTTTAAATGACTTATAATTAACTGTCTATTGTTACAGTCATTAATTCGATTTGTATTAATTACAAAAAATAGCTTCCTTGTATTTAACTCATTAATTTTTTCATTTAAACTTGCTATAATATCTTCCATATCTCAATAGATATTTGTTATTGTTTAAAAATCATAAATCTTGTAGTCATCCCCATTTTAGTTTCGGCCTTCTTTATTACCCGGATTTTCCAAAATCAGCTTAGCGCCTTGTTCTATTGATTCCGCTCAGCGAAGAGCCAGTTATTTCTTCACTTTATTTCTAATGAATCCATTATGAAATCAACCATTTTAGCTGAATTTTCACTCCAATCATAATCATGGAACGAAATTCTAACCAATCTATTCTCTATTGCAATATACTTAATGTAAATCCTATATCGCTTCATTTGGTCATAAGAATCAAGAATGCCTATTGAATATTGTTGATTTTGTAATAGTTTTTTATTTAAAATTTGAAAATTGTAACCTTTCATTTTGTCAGTATTCTTCTTTTCAATATTCAGATTCGACTCTATATGTTTTAATTCATAAGGTGTATCATCAGAATTTATATAAGTTGAGATGTAAAAACCCATAGAAGAATCCTCACTTTCAAAATACAATTGTTCATTATTGTCTGATTTATTATCAGACCAATTATCAGGAATCAAAATACTCCAATTTTGAGATTCAAGTTTTGCCATTAAAATCTAATTTTCAATAGTAGTTTGTCTTTTTATAATTTTCCACAACACCATTTTAACTCCAATCTTATAGTCATTTCCATTTTAGTTTCGGCCTTCTTTATTATCCGAATTTGCAAAATTCGCTTAGCTCTCCTGTTTTATATGTTCCTCTCAGTGAAGGCCCCGCCATTACTTAAATGCCGTGTGTGTAAACCGTTTTTATTTATTTTTAATTAAATTTTTGGTCAATTTAAATAAAAAATCAGGATTAGGCATTTGATTAATATATTCTAATATTTCATTATCATTAAAACTCTCAGAAATATATTTTATACCTTTTTCAGTTATAGCATAGTCGCTTTCTGTTCCATTGTCAAACCACTTTGATACTTTAATCAATCCATGTTCAATTAATACCTTAATTTCCTTAGCCACATTTCCGGGGAAGTCTGCTAAGTCAAAATACTTTACAAACCCATAAATACTCTTTATACCAGAATCGGAACCAATTAGGAACAATATTAATTTTTGTTTTAAGGTCATTTTAATTATTTTCTTATTACCCCAATTTACAAAATCCGCTTAGCCAAGACATCTCCGTTTTGTCGTTCACGTTTACAGATTATGCTATTCGTTAAGATTCCGGTCATTATTTTTTGGTTTAAGTTTCGCTTTTGCTTTTTCCTGTGCAGTAGCATTGTCAAAATCTGTAATGATTGAAATTGAAGATAGCGTACTTACTATATTCCCTTTGGTTTGGTTTCTAGCATTTGATAATTTATCAGCCACCATTAATTTGTAGGCTTGTTCAAAGTCTGTGTTTGTTGGAGTCCTCTTTAATGTTTTACTATCGCTTTTTGTTCCAATACTTTGTTTAACATATTTAGCTGTGTTTGGAAAAATAATGTAGATAAATTGGTTGTTATCCAAAGAGGTCCTGAATTTATTACAAGTTGCCACACTCGATTCTCCCGGTTGGTTATGTGGACCTCTATCAAACACAACCCCTATAACTGAATCTATAGGATTGTTATTTTTATCAAGTTTATATGTTATCGTTAAATCTCCAATACCAACGCCAAGTTTTTTTAAGTTATCCCAGTGGCGTTGTCCTTTTTTGTTACCTGGTAAAACCGTTCCATGTAAAATATGTGGATTAAACACACAATGGTATTCAGACTCAAAACTATTCGAAGATTGTGTTGTCCCTCCAACTATCGCTCCCGACCAGTCATCATCTTTATCACAATCGGCCCGATAACCAACCGAAGACGAATCTCCGTAAATTGTTAAACTATACCCCTTTTTGTAATAGCCATGCAACGTACTTCCACTTTCGTTAACTCTGAAGCTTATAGGTGCTTTTGAAATAACAGGAATATTTTTGGGATTATTTTCTGCTGTTTGACCAAACAGCATGGAACTGAATAATACCAAAATTAATACTGAGCTTAATAGAATTTTACTTTTCATAAAAGTCATTTTAATGTTAAGTAGTCTCGGTTCTAAACTTACTGCCAACATCTTTACTACACCAATCTTGTAGTTATTTCTATATTAGTTTTGGTCTTCTTTATTACCAAGCTTTTGCTTGGAGCTATTATATGCCGATTTAAATCGGCTATGTTCCAAGCGGATTTGCAAAATCCGCTTAGCGAAGGAATTCTATCGTTTTATTATTGTCTTTGCCAGCGAGCCCTGAATTGAAAATCAGCAGAGCTGACCCGTATAATGTATACAATGCTTTAGCACTCGTTTTTATTCTCCTTGATGTATCCATATATATTTTCGTCCATCCCAATATATTAATCCCCCAGCTATTTTCATATCCTCTACGCCAATTGCAGGTCTAATTAAATTTATCACTTTAGATCCAATTATATCGCCGGTCTCTTTGTCAAATTGAGTTTCATAAGCAGTCTTATTATTATAAACTTTCCACATTTTCAACCAGCCAAAATTATCGGATCCATTTCCAAAATTCTTACCTGCTCCAAATATGTAATATTTAAATATTTTTGAATGAATTATTAAAATACCTTTTTTCTTTGTTTCTTTTTCAATAATCAAGGCCGCACAATCGATACTTTTATCTCCGTTAAAATCACTTAGTAAAAGGCCCGGTTTAATAAATGGAAAAAGTTCATATTTCTTATTCAACCCATACTTAATCATAGTCTTTAAAAACCAGTCTGGACATTTTACATCTTGTCCAATTATTGAATTGGTTATCAAAATAATTATTCCTATGAGTAGTCCCTTTTTCATAAAATGAATGCTAACATCCTAATATCTCCCATTGCATTTACCCCCGTTCGGCGAAGTTTAGCGAAGCATAACTTCGTCGTTCCAAGTACCGGTCTCCTGACCGGATTCAATTCGCTCTAAAAAATTACAAAACCGGCATTTTAATTAACCGATCAGGAGACCGGTATATAGACCGACGAAGTCACAGACGTTCGCCGAGCTTGCCTCGTAGCTCAATCTTCGCTCAACGGGGGATTTTTTAATTAGCAACAGTTTTTATAATTTTTTTTAAGTAAATTGTTACATATAAAAAGCATAAGATTCTTTTGGTTGCTCATTTTCACCAAGATATTTCATTATTTCTCCTACACGTCTAGCACAGCCAATAGTTATAGGATATTTGTTGTCAAATTGTGTATTATTCCAATTCATTTTTGTCAATCCAAGAACTTCTTTACATACCGTCTTAACAGATGAAACAGAACTTATTATTCTAATTTCTAGAGGAGCAGGAATGTACATACCTGGGAATGTTTGATACTGGTGCACAGAACCTCTTGTATAAAGTATATGTCTTTGCTCTGATAATGAAAACAACGAGCCTCTAACTGGTGGATATAGATTATTCCTAAAGAAACGCAAGTCGGTTTCCATAAGCGTTAGAATATCATATTCTCTTATGCCCAAGTCTTGCATTGCCTGTGTAAAACCATCCAATTCATCTTCATAGTATTTTGAAGTCTTATGCAAGACCACTCTACCTGGTATTGTGCCTGTTGCAAATTTGTATTTGGTCAAAGCATCTTTAATTAATGTTAAAGATTGCTCATAAGTTAAATGAGGTTTTTTATCGTCTTTGTCTTCCAACACAGGAGTACCACGTAAAATCACTCCTTTCCCATTTTCATTGAATATTTGAGCTAAACTGGTTTGAATGGTCTTTTTGTCTCTACTCCTATAAAAACTAATACCTACAAAACAAACTTTAGGTTTATTTTCATCAACTTCTAATTTCCAAGGAATTGTTTGTAGACCTTTATAGTATAATGCGGTGCAAAAATTCCATGCTTTTGTTGCAGCGTCTTGTGATTTATTATTATCGTGCAACACATATTCACGTAGCAATTGAATCGGTGTGTTGTAATGCATTGCACGAGCTTTTAATGCTCTTCTAAAATTCAATTCCAATTCAGATTCTTCATTATCCTCTGCATTGCTTTCTACTGGCTCATCATCCTTGTTCTCTTTTACAATTTTTCCTTCAAAACTCTTGGGAATAATGCAAATAATAACATCACAATTTTTTATATCGGACAGAAATCCAATATTTTCAGAATATAATTCAACAGCATCAATAATTTTTTTATCTCTATTAAGCTCTTTTAAAATAGGCTTTATGTCATTGGGCGAAAGTATTCTTTCGTAATTAGTTCCGTAAATTAACTTTGCACAAAACCCTTTATCCTGATTAAATCCAGGAAAGGATTTAAATAAACCTTTTTGTTTTCCTTTAGGACTTGCAGGAATATAACTTTCAAAACGTTTTAGCCAGTTTTTTAAATTTTCAACATCTTCTTCAATGCCTATTATCCCAAGTAATAATTGATTTTTCCTTGCTTCAATTACGGTATCATATACATCTAATCCTGCAATACCTTCTCTTGGACAAATACTTTTGCCTTTACCAAAAAATAAATATGGTTCCTGTATATACTCCGCTTTCATATTCCAAATAAATCTACATTCCCATTTTCGTCTTTTAGCTTCTTCTGAGCTATAACATCTTCAAGATTATTCCAAATAGTATCTGGAACAATTGGTGCAAAATCAAATTTCTCGATATTTTCAAGCTTAATAAAAGGATATTCCTTGTACTCGCTAAATAACGATTCCATTTGCGAAGGCTGTAGATAACGTAAAATGAAATTATAATGATTAAATACGTGCATGTTTCGTTCTGTTTTTTTTAACCATTGAATATTTTTATATGCTAAATGACAAACACTAAAATTCGCCCAAAGGAAAATCCAGTCGGGTTTTATGGATAAATACCAATCATCGTCCAAGTTTATAAAACTTGTACGAAACGCAAGACATTTTAAATTAAATACTTTACTCTTATCTTTTAAATCATACCTTATATCAACAACTTTTCTTGTAGCACTCTTTTTAGTCTTAGTCCATTCAATTGACCTTGGCTTCCATCTACCTATATCATCCTGTTGTATAGGAAGAAAAGCAAATAACTTTTCATCTTTAAACCATTTAATTTTCATTTTATGGAGTTTGGCTTCAAGGCATTTTTTTAAAAGGTATTTGAACTGGGATAGTTGGTCGGCTGATAAATTATAAAACTCATCACAAGAAAAAGGTTCTGCCGTTCCCTTGTCAATAATTTTAACCAAGCCAATTGTGTCATTCTGAAGATTGTGAAATGTGATTATTTTTCCATTCCAAATTATCCAATCGTGTGGAAAAGAAATATTTTGCATATACAATGCAGAAACTACATAATCGTGTAAGCTTGGTTTATAGAATGGCCGCTTTCTTTCTTTGTTATATTGCTTAACCGCATTTTTATCAATATTCAAATCTGCAATGTACAAATGACTTGGGAATTGAATTTTTACAAGATTAGAGTAAATAGATTCAGTCCTATTAAAATACTCATTCTGTTTTTTATCAATTTCCATTTTTAACGCCTTCTCTAATTCTGTTCCTAATTCAAAGGCATCTTGTACAGTTTTTCTGAAATAATTTGGTTCGACCTTGCCCTCAAATTCTTTCTGGAAAGAATCTTTAGTATAAGTTGTATTTATGACAATTATTGGAATATTCAAACTTCTAGCAGTTTGATATTCTAACTCGGTAATAGACTCTTTTCCCTCAGGTTGCCAACCATAACGACCACCTAGAATCAATACATAAATATCTGATTCCATCACTTTATTTAAACAAGCCGTAAGAGAATCCGTACTTTGGGCTTCCATTGTGAACTCAGACATTATAGGAAAACCTCCGACCTTTTCAACAGCTCTCAAAGCAGCTTTTCTCTCGTTAGTTAAATCAAATATTGTGCTGCTTATGAATATTTTAGGCTGAGTAATAAACATATTTTAATTTCTGTTCATTATTTAAATCATAATCTATTCTATTCTTGTGCATAACGGCGGTGGTATATTTCGGGCGGCTTTAAGAACTGTTTTCTTTTCTTCTGTTAGGACCTACTTGATAAGGAATTGCAAACTTTTCAAGTTGCACTATCTTAACGAGTGAAATATAGCCGCATATTAGCTTTAATTTTTCTTTGAATCTTTTTCTTCATAAAAGAGAAAATATCTATAAACATCCTTAATATAATTTGCCTTAAGAAACTTATACCTAGAAATAAATTGACAAACAATGTAGATTAACAACAAGATAATAAATGATTTGTTGTACCACATAATTGAATCATTGTATATCAAATTCAAAATTCCCCAAGTAATAACTATAAAAAAAGGAAATGAAATTGATTCATATAAGTTTTTTAAATCTTTTAGTCGTTGATATTTTAAGTTTGAATAATTCAATAACAAGTATGTCTCACTCAATATATGTTGGTTTTTCTTTGAACTATTATTAATTTTCAATTTATTAAGGTTCGTTTCAATCGCATTTGAACTTTTCTTTCCAATTGCAAGAGGCTTTTTGTTAAAAAGATAAAAACAGAGACCTAGCTTTAATATTTTTTCTCTACATGATGCTTTAGTATACTTCTCTCTATCTTCAAATAATGCACTCGAATAAAGATCTCCCCAAAGTAAATTTGCTATACCTATCAGTATTTTTTCAGTAAATCTTAGAAGATTTCCAAGAATGTATGAACCCAAAAGCAATAATATAGTAACATAGACTACTGCATTCTGAGTTTTTAAAAATTCGATTACTATATCTTTCTGTAAAACAGAAACTGAGATCAAGTATTTCGTAATAATTAATATCCAAATCAGACCTGATATTGAGTAGTTTATATAATCTTTGATATCAAATTTATCTGTCATTTTTTTCTTTTTAAAATTAAAGCTAACATCATTGCAATTTCAATACTACATATTATTTCAAAAATATTTATAATATACAATAATGAAATCATTCCTTCCTTAGCTCCGGTCTTCTATACTTTATCAACGTTTCAAGAGTATCGATTTATGAATCGTTGATTTGTCATATCTAAATTTCACTCCTCTAAATTATACATTATTACATACTATTGTTTAGGCAATGGTTAAAAATAACATGTTGTTTAACATTCGGGGAGATTGGGGAGGTATAAATAGAAAGCCCGCCTTCCGGTTTTGTCAATGCGCGTGTAATTATTTAATTTTTCATCAACCATAAGGATAGCGCAGCAAAACAAAGGAAAGCGGGCTTTTCGGTAAAGCTTTGGTAAGGTTATCGCTTTTCGAGTTTGAGTTCAACCACTGTTAACTCGGAGCACGAAACGGCAACCTCAGTAAAGCAATCCTTAAAACCAGGTTTGGAAGCTTGTAAGCGGTACATTCCATCGCCCATCGATTTAACGTTAAAACCGCCTTTGTCGGCGCTAACCTTTACAATTTTCCCATCCGGCAGTGCAGGAGTGCCCTCAATGGCTACTATGGTAACAATAGCACCAATTACAGGTTCGTTGGTAGCGGCATCAAGTACCGTTCCACGCATCGCGATAGAGCTTTTACCTGTCATCACAATCTTACGCGATCGTTGGTAAACCTCGTAAAAATCGGGATGATCCATCCGTACAATCTCAACCAGGGCGTCGAGCTTTTTGAGCGCTTCGTCGGCTTTGGCAAACAAATCGGCTACCTGACTGGTAACCTGCGATTGTTTCATCAACTCGGTACGCGGAGCATTAACCACCTCTAAAAACAAGTTACGCCGTTCCTTTTGCTGGGTCTGGGATATGGCATTAATCCCAAAGTTACTTAATAGATCCAGTTTCTCGTCAGCACGTTTAAGTACCAAATCAACACAGTTTAGCAATGCCATATCCGACATAGCACGCAATTCGGTTTGAGTCACTTTTACCTCGGCCAATAACCTTGCATCATTGGAAACTTTGGCAAAAGCAATGATTTTATTGGTATTGTCATACGTAAAATTAATCAGCCTTTCCCTATGTTCTCTTTTTATGGCGGTTATCCCGCTTAAATCAGACGACTGGTCGGTGGTTAACAATAGAATCTCTCGAATAATGTTTTCCAGTTCATCCAATGTTTCGGGGAAAAACGGTAATAAGGCAATAATTGCCGGATAAGACCTCAGGCTAGGTGCCAGCCCCAGAAGCATCTTTAAATAACATGATTGGTAATTCGTCATTTTTTTGGGTTTAAGGGTTTACAATGAAAAATCAAATAATTAAAACTAAGATAATAATTATTAGAAATATGATTTATCCAAAATCGGGATAATGCATTATGAATTTAACGGGTTATTTTATCCGGCAAGTTGTCAATAGCCGGTCGTTGGCCGATATCACCGGGTTTTATCCACCTCCCACACCTTATTTACCCCCGTTTTAATCTGTTTAGAGATGCGTACTTTTTGTTTATAGATGCTCTCTATCGTTTTATAGAAGCGTACTTTTTGTTTATAGATAGAATAAATATGTTTGCAGATACATTTATTCTGTTTTTAGATGCATTCTTTTTCGGTTGACATGCATACTTTCCTTTTTCAGATACGTACTTTTCATTTTTAGATGCCTCCTACCGCTGTTGAGATGCGTCCTTTTCTATTTGAGATCCCTCCTTTCCATTTTCAGATGGGTGCTTTTTGGTTTGAGATCCCTCCTTTTTTAATTAAACGGCGTCTATTGTTAACAGAGTACCGAATAATTTGAAAGCTGTATCAATCATGTTAACCCTGTCTTTTTTTCATTTCTGGATGTAGACAGGATTACAGGATTAACAGGATTAAAAGAAACCACTCCTTCTTTAAGGATGATTTTGGGCTGTTACTAATCAATATTTTACAAGTAACATATTTCTTTACTATTGAACGGACGTTAATATCTTGTCAATCATGTTAATCCTGTCTGTTCAGTTTTTCTTATCACCTGCCGCTACATCTTAACCTAGGGGCGATATGCCTGGGAATGGGGGCTACCCGTCTTAAAGAGAAGTTTTGTGGGCGTCTTTTCAGGGTATAACTTTGAATGAAGAAACAAAATAAAAGCCCGTATTCCTGAGAACACGGGCTTGGTTATAAAGTAACTTTTCGCGATGCGGCTATTGCTTAGTTATAGGTCGGCAAAAATGAATGTTGTTTGCCGTATCTCATCATCTGGCCGATGAAATCGACAGGATAGGAAACTTTAACATCCGTAATTTTTCCATCCTTCTCAATAAGGGTGTATTCCGGATTAATAAACCCGCTGTAAGGTGCAAGGTTCAGCTTCTTATAGCGTTCCAGCACTTCTGCGTGCAATTTAGGATCAACCTTAACGCCATAATTTTCAACCAAAGCTTTGCCGCCTTCAAAATCGCCTTCGGATTTGATGCGCTGTATTTCTTTAAGCAATTCTCCAAAAAGTTTATGCAGCTTTTCAAAATCGTTAATCACAAAATAGGTTTTGCCATCCTTCACCTTTTTTTCGATAACGTTATCGGCTTTACCTTTTTCGAAACACCACGAAGCTATTAACTGGCGGTTGCGCATATGGGCTTCCTCAATGTTTTTGCCGGGCTGTATGCGGGTAAGCTGGGTCATGAGGCCGTTACGGATGTATTTGATGTATTCGGCTTTGGCCGCGTCGGTCGATGGCAAAAGCTTCAGTTCAACCATTTTCGGGTCCATCAGGTAATACAGGGCGAAAAGGTCGGCACGGGCTTCTTCAAGTGCCGACTGGTAATTTTTAAGCGCGTCGGAACTAACTCCCGGAAGTAACTGTCCGGAGCCATGTCCGAGGCATTCGTGCAAATCGGTGTGCAAATTATCGGTAATGAACCCGTATTTGTTTACCAGATCAACTTCATCTTTGTTGTACGAGAATTCTTCGAGGAAACCATTGCCTTTGGCTGCCTGATCGTAAGCATAAGTGATGTTCTCGATAGTTACCGATTTAGAACCGTGTTCCTTACGAATCCAGTCGGCATTGGGCAAGTTGATACCGATTGGCGTTGACGGATAGCAATCGCCCCCAAGTTGTGCCACATTAATAACTTTAGCCGAAACTCCTTTTACCTGTTTCTTTTTGAAACGACCGTCAACCGGCGAATGGTCTTCGAACCACTGGGCATTGGCACTGATAATTTCGGTGCGGTGTGTAGCCTCTACATTCTTAAAGTTAACCACCGACTCCCAGGTTGCTTTAAGGCTGAGCGGGTCTTCGTAATTTTCGATGAACCCGTTAATAAAGTCGATGTGCGATTTTAAATCGCCCACCCAAATAACATTATACTCGTCCCATGTTTTAAGGCTTCCGGTTTTATAATATGCAATCAGTTTCTCGATTCCATTTTTCTGCGTTTCGTTTTCGGCAACTCCGGCAGCCTTTTCGAGCCATTTTACGATTTCTTTGATAGCTGGACCGTAAAGACCGTCGATCTTATATACTTTTTCGAAAACCTTTCCGTTTTCCTTCACTAGTTTGGAGTTCAGTCCGTAAGAGATAGGCTCCTGATCGGACGGGTTGCGCATTTTATCATAAAACGCTTCGGCATCGTGTTGATTAATGCCTTCGTAAAAATTTACGGCCGAATTAAGGACGAGGTCCTTGTCATGTTCGAGGCAAACCTTTTTGGGAAGGATGTTGGGGTCGAACATTACCGGCATAATCTTAGCCAGAAACTTATCGGCAGTTTCGCCCGATGCAAGCGGAAGCTTTGTCTGATCCGAATTTGCGATCAGCTGCTTAAAATAGTCTTGCGAAAACTCAGGAATGAATTTATCCTTAGCATAATGGTGGTAGATACCGTTGGAAAACCAAACGCGCTTGGTATAAACCATAAACTTTTTAAAGTCATCGCTATTACGGTCGCCTTTGTAGGTTTCGTAAATGGTTTCGAGCGTACGGCGAATGGCCAGATTATATTTTCCGTTCTGGTCAAACAAAATATCGCGACCGGCAATGGCAGCCTGACTGAGATAATAAACGAGTTCTTTCTGTTTAAGGCTCAACGTATCGAATCCGGGAACCTGATAACGAAGAATTTTGAGGTCGGCAAACTGTTCAACAATGTATTTGAACGTGTCAACCTGCTCTCCGTTTCCGGAAAGTTTGGTTCCGGGCTTACAAGAGAATGACAATGAACTAATCATAATTGTTATAAAAATAAAATTTTGAAATTTTCTCATGGCGTTGGATTTTAGAATGTACAAATTTAACATTCCCTACCATCCAATTGCAATGAGGTAAACAAAAAAGACATACATAAGGTTGATGGTATGATACCCGCTGTAAAAAAGAGGCTTGAAAGACTTGGTTGCGTAATTGCATCCTGTTTAATATGGCAAGCGCACTTAGAAATACTAAAGTCTGACAGCTTATAAGTTTTTCATTTCTTTTTGCGCCCAAAAAGAAACGAAACAAAGAAAAAGTCTGACTGCGGAAACTCGTTCCGCCTATCGGCTTCACTCAAACAACCCGCAGCCATCATAGGTATTCTTTGTATAAGCCTCCGGCAGCACTGAACGTTAAATATTTCTATGTACTTCAATTCAGAACATCCGAAGGATAAAACAATAATTCCATAAAATGACTGCAAGCTGTTTATTCGCTCAAGCGCTCATGAGCTCGTCTTGCAGACTTCGGTTGAATGAAGTCGAGGAACGAGACGAAATGAGTTTTTGCAGTCAGAGTTTTTGGTGACTTTTTTCGACAAAAAAGTCACAAGACATTAAATAATGCATTCCCCGCTGTTAAAAAGAGACTTAAAAGATTTGGTTTGCGTAATTGCGTCAGGATTTTTTCGAGACCAGAGGCTGGCGCGTATTTGTAATGCGTGCCTTACGCAAAATACACTCGTTACAAACGACCGCGAGCGCTGTATTCTGAATTAAAGTTTATCGAAAAATTTAACGTTCAGGGCCGCCGAAGGCTTATACAAAGAATTCCGATGATGGCTGCAAGCTGTTTGAGTGAAGCCGATAGGCGGAACGAGTTCTTGCAGTCAGAGTTTTTGGTGACTTTTTTCGACAAAAAAGTCACAAGACATTAAATAATGTATTCCCCGCTGTTAAAAAGAGACTTTAAAGATTTGATTTGCTTAATTGCGTTAGAAGTTTTTCGAGCCCAGAGGCTGGCGCGCATTTGTAATGCGTGCCTTACGCAAAATACACTCGTTACAAACGACCGCGAGCGCTGAACGTTAAATATTTCTATGTACTTCAATTCAGAACATCCGAAGGATAAAACAATAATTCCATAAAATGACTGCAAGCTGTCTGAATGAAGTCGAGGCACGAGACGGAATGAGTTTTTGCAGTCAGAGTTTTTGGTGACTTTTTTCGACAAAAAAGTCACAAGACAGTAAATAATGCATTCCCCGATCCCTATTAATAATTTAATTGTCTGCAAAAAACATATTGTTAAATTTGATCCCAACTACTTAACCATTACTATGAACCTAAAAACACTAACCCTGCTTTTCGTCATCCTGACTTTTTCGTATCCTGCAAAGTCACAGAACGACAGCATTTTTAAAATATTTCAGTTCCCGGCTAATTCCATTCCCCGTATTGACGGCAACACCGACGACTGGGCCGACTTTCCCGATTCGTACACCATAACCAACAAACATTTTACGGACGATACCAAAAAACATCCGTTGATGGATACTTCCAACCTGTCGGTAAAGATAAAGGTGGCATGGGTGAAGGGTTTAAACCGGCTATACTTTTTGTATGAAGCCTCCGATAATTACTGGGATTTCAGCCGTACCGACCTGCATCACGATATTCTCGAACTAATAGTGGACGGCGATCGTTCCGGCGGCCCGTTAATCGACCGCTTTCATCCGTTTAAAGGTCAAATTCCCGATTGGGAGGCTTATCATTCCTTTCATGGAGTACACGCACAGAATTACCACATTTATACTCCCGCCGAAGGTCAGGACTGGTGCCTGGCATGGGGAGCACAACCGTGGATTAAGGAAATGCCTTACGCTAATGTTGCATATAAATACAATTTCCGGCCGGGGCAGTCGGGCAAACTTATCATGGAGTTCTGGATTACCCCGTTTGACTATGCCGGAGCCGAAGGGCCTCAACGTGCTGTAGAATCGCTTCTTTTCGAAAACAAGATTATCGGGCTTGGTTTTGCAATTATCGACTTTGATGATGTAAATGCGTCGGAAAATAACGGGTTTTGGAACATTGCCAAAGAACATAAAATGTACGGAAATGCATCGTTTCTCCCTCCTTTCCGGTTAATGCCGCTGGAAAACCGGTACAAGAAGCCTATTGAAGCAAAATGGGACTTTAAAATTATAGATACCGAAAAACGTATCGTTGCATTCCTCGATAAATCGGAAGGCATCATCAACGCATGGAAATGGGATTTTGGTGATGGAACCGTTTCGAATGAAGAAAATCCCATTCATACCTATATTAAAGGTGGGCAGTACATTGTAACGCTGTGGACGGAAGGTCCGGGTGGGACGTCGAGAATGGCTAAGGTATGGGATGTAACTTTAAAATAAGCTAAAACAACTAAACTATGAAAAGAACACTGGTATTTTTACTAACAACATGTTTATTGGTAACAACAGGTTACGCTCAAGGCCAACAAACCATTTTCAACGTGCTCGACTATGGAGCCAAGGGCGATGGCACAACACTTGACAGCCCTGCATTCCAAAAAGCGATAGATGCAGCTTCAAATGCGAATACCGGAGCACAGGTTCTGGTTCCGTCTGGAAAAAAATATCTTCTGGGAACAATTCTTTTGAAGAGTAATATCGATTTTCACCTGGAAGGCAATGCCGAACTTCTGATAAGCACAAATAAAAATAACTTTATTGAAGACGCTTTGATTCTAGCCAAAGGAGCCAATAAACTTAAGATTAGTGGCACTGGCGTCATCAATGGCCGCGATATGGAATTCTATACCCATTATGATTCTACCGATGAGTGGTATATTAATAAAGAATGGCGTCCGAAACTTTTTATCCTAACCCGTTGCACCAATCTTGAAATTAAAGATATAACCTTTGGGTGGGCTCCCTTCTGGGGATTGCACCTGTTGGGATGCGAGAACGTTGTCATTAATAATCTAAAGGTTCGAAACAATCTTCAGGTGCCCAATTGCGACGGAATAGACCCCGATCATTGCCGCAATGTAACCATCACCAACTGCCATATTGTTTCGGGCGACGATTGTATTGTTGTAAAAGCTACACGTCAGAGCGAAGATTATGGTCCTTCGGCAAACATTAAAGTTTCGGATTGTGTTTTGGAGACACAGGACTCGGGTGTGAAAATTGGAACAGAGACTACGCAGGATATTCACGATATAACCTTTGAACGCTGCAAGATAATTACTTCGAGCAGAGGTATCTGCATCCAGCTACGCGACGAAGGGAATGTTTATAACGTGTTATTTAAGGATATTGACTTTGTATCGCGGTATTACTCGGCTCCCTGGTGGGGACGCGGAGAAGGTATTTCGCTCACGGCAATTCCCCGTACAGCCGAAACTAAGCTAGGACGAATTCACGATGTTACCATTAAAAATGTGAAAGGTTTTTCGGAAAACAGCATCCGGATTAATGGAACCAAAGAAAGCCGCATATCCGATATTAAACTCGATAATGTTGATATCACCATGGTTAAAAATTCGAAATATTCCGGAGAAGTTTATGATAACCGGCCAACGAAGGTTTATACTCCTTTGGAAAAGCATAAAACCGCAGGATTTTTCATTCGTTATGCCGATAATGTATTGTTGAAGAACTGTAAAGTCTGGTGGAGCAGCTTATCGCCATCTTATTTTTCGCACGCGCTTGAAGCTGAATTCTCAACTGGTATAAGATACGAGAATTTGAAAGGACAATCGGCCTTCCCTTCTCAAATCGAAACCGTTTTAATAAAGAAATGACCCTTTGCTTTACCACTAATTCGAATTAAGGATTGAAAATATTATGCAATACGTCCTGAAGGAACGAAATATTAATAGCCCTGGCTTTTAAGTCAGGGTTAAAGAAAGAGCTGTCACCTTTACCGGCGCACGAATAACTTTAGAAGTGGAGATAATCCGGATTGCGCCGTAATGGGAGCTTCTGGCAAAAGCTTTAGTTTTCGGCGCAAAATAATAAACCGTTTCAACCCAAAATGATTCGTGCGCCGCAAACGAATCTTTGTATTTTAATCCCCGGCTTAAAAGCCGGGGCTATCTATATTCAACTCCTACCGGAGTTATTCACGAACAAGACTTAAAGAGATTTTACAATCAACCTTTAATTTGCACTACAACAAAAAAGCCTGTCATTTTTAAACGACAGGCTTTTTTGTTTGGGTATTTATTATATCGAACAGATGCTAGTCTAAGCTGTGAACAACCAGTCCGGAGCGGAGTTTAGGTTCAAACCAGGTGGTTTTGGGAGGCATAATATTACCTGTGTCGGCAATATCGATAAGTTGTTTCATCGAAACCGGGTGAAGGGCAAACGCAGCCTTCATTTCTCCGTTATCAACACGACGTTTTAACTCGCCAAGCCCGCGGATACCGCCTACAAAGTCGATACGTTTGGAGTTACGCAGGTCAACGATGTCGAGGATCGGCGTCAGAACAAGGTCAGAGAGAACTGTAACGTCGAGGCATCCGATTGGGTCATTGTCATTATAAGTTTCGGGTTTTGCAGTAAGCGAATACCACTTTCCTCCGAGATACATGCTGAAGTTGTGCAGCGAGGTAGGGCGGAATTCGTTGGTTCCTTTGTCTTCAATCACAAATCCTTTTTCAAGAGCTTTCAGGAAATCGGCTTCCGAGAGGCCATTGAGGTCTTTAACCACACGGTTGTAGTCCATAATTGCCAGTTGGTTGGCAGGAAAATGAACAGCGAGAAAGAAATTGTATTCTTCGTTACCGGTATGGTTCGGATTAGCCTGTTTACGTTCGTTTCCAACCAGAGCAGCAGCAGCAGTACGGTGGTGACCGTCGGCTACGTAAGTGTATTTAATGGTTTTAAAGATATCGGTGATGCGCGTGATAACACTTTTGTCGCGGATAACCCAGAAATGGTGGCCAAAACCATCCACAGAAGTAAAATCATACTCCGGTTGAACCTTCACAACGTCAGCAACGATAGCGTCGAGCTCAGCATTTTCGGGATAAGCAAAGAAAACAGGCTCATAGTTCATGCCCGAAACTCGTACGTGGTTCTTACGGTCTTCTTCTTTATCCGGACGGGTAAGCTCGTGCTTACGGATAATGTTATTCATGTAATCTTCCACGGCAGCGCAACCTACAATTCCGTACTGGGTACGCCCGTTCATGGTTTGCGCGTAGATATAGAGATATTCTTCTCCGTCGGCAACCATAACGCCATCGGCAATCATCTTAAAAAAATTGTCTCTTCCTTTTTGATAAACGCTCACATCATGTTCGTCTACGGAATCAGCGAGGTCTATTTCAGGTTTAATAACATGAAGGAAAGAATATTGGTCGGTAGCCTCTTTTTTAGCCTCTTCGCGGTTAAGCACGTCGTACGGACGCGATGCAATCTGCTGGGCTTTGTCTTTAACAGGGCGGATGCCCTTAAATGCTTTGAGTATAGCCATTGTTTAAATTTTAAAAGCCCCCCTTAATCCTTCCGAAAAGGAAAGACTAAGAGCGGCTCTATAATTAATTAAGTGTTTTCAATAATAGTCTCCCTTAGGGGAGATTCGGGGCTTACTTATTTACCTTGAATTTAGTATTGCCAGTCTGGAAGAAATCCACGATCTGACGGGCAGCAGCTAAACCAGCATTAATGTTAGCCTCTTCGGTTTGAGCTCCCATCTTTTTAGGAGTGCAGAAGATACGACCGGCAAATTTCTCGGCGAGTTCAGCAGCGTTGTCCGGAGCTACGTCAGAAACATAGCGGAAATCAGGACGGGCTTCAAAAACTTTTACCAGCGAAGCTTCGTCAATTACTTCCTTACGGGCGGTATTAACGAGGGTTGCACCTTTCGGCATCTTCGAAAGCAGGTCGAAATTAATAGAGCCTTTGGTTTCTTTGGTTGCCGGAATATGCAACGAAACATACTGACATTTCGAATAGAGTTCGTCAACCGATTTTACCGGAGTGATACCGTCTTTAACGATAACATCTTCGGGAACAAACGGGTCGAATGCGTAAACGTCCATACCAAAACCTTTGGCGATGAGCGCTACGTATTTTCCAACATTACCGTAAGCGTGAATACCGATGGATTTTCCACGGAGTTCGGTTCCGGAGGTTCCATTGAACGTGTTACGGGCTAGATAAACCATCATACCAAAAGCCAGTTCGGCTACGGCATTGGCATTCTGTCCGGGAGTGTTCATGGCAACTACGTTATTAGCTGTAGCCGCTTCGAGATCGATATTGTCGTAACCGGCTCCGGCCCGAACCACAATCTTGAGGCTTTTGCCAGCTTCGAGAACTTCTTTGTCAACAATGTCGCTGCGGATGATTACAGCATCGGCAGTAGCAACTGCGTTAACGAGGTCGCTGTGTTCTTTGTATTTTTCCAACAAGGCGAGTTCGTATCCGGCATCTTCCACAATCTTGCGGATACCGTCAACGGCAACCTTAACAAAAGGTTTGTCGGTGGCAACAAGTACTTTCTTCATACTTTCGTTGTTTTAGGGTTAAGCACCAAGAGCCAGAAACCGCAACTTAAAAGTTCGGCTCCTGACTCCTGACTCTGTTATTTATGCTTTTAATTTAGCGAATTCCTGCATTGCAGCAACAAGGGCTTCGATACCTTCAACCGGCATTGCGTTGTAGATAGAAGCGCGGAAACCACCTACGGAGCGGTGACCTTTAATACCTACCATACCTTTGCCTTTGGCGAATTCCATGAATTCATCTTCAAGCGCTTTGTATTTGTCTTCCATTACAAAACAAACGTTCATAATTGAACGGTCTTCTTTAGCAGCAGTGCCTTTGAATAGCGGGTTGCTGTCAATTTCGTTGTAAAGAAGTTCAGCTTTTTTCTTGTTGATTTTGTATAATTCAGAAACGCCGCCCAGATTCTTAATCCATTTCAATGTCTGAAGACATGCGAAAATTGGAACGCAGGGAGGAGTATTGTACATCGAACCGTTATCGATGTGCAGCTGATAGTTCAACATCGAAGGAATGGCACGTTTTACTTTACCCAGAATGTCATTGCGGACAATAACAAAAGTTACACCGGCAGGGCCGAGGTTTTTCTGTGCACCACCATAGATGAGGGCGTATTTAGAAACATCCATCGGACGGCTGAGAATATCAGACGACATGTCGGCAACCAAAGGAACGTTTACATCAAGGTCGGTGTGTAACTCAGTTCCAAAAATGGTGTTGTTGGTGGTGATGTGCAGATAATCGGCATCGGCAGGCACTTCATAATTTTTGGGAATATAGCTAAAATTGGCATCTTTCGACGATGCAACTTCAACAACTTCGCCAAATAATTTAGCTTCTTTTAAAGCTTTGCTTGCCCAGGTACCTGTGTTAAGATACGCAGCTTTGGTATTCAACAGATTGTAAGGAACCATACAAAACTGCATGCTGGCACCACCTCCTAAGAAAAGCACTGAGTAACCTTCGGGGATGTTCAATAATTCTTTGAATAACGAAACAGCTTCGTTCAGGATGGCCTCGAAATCCTTACTACGGTGCGATATTTCCATGAGCGACAAGCCGCTGCCGTTCAGGTTTTGTATCGCTTTCACTGTTTCCTGAATGGTAAACTCAGGTAAGATAGATGGTCCTGCATTAAAATTGTATTTTTTCATCTGTAAATTATTTAATTAAGTTTATATGAACCCTCCGGCACTATACCCAATCGTCAGATAGTCATGCTTTGCGAAGTTCATGATGAAAGTAATTTTTTATAGTTAACTAATTTATTTTTAATACGATACTTATTGTTATAGAAAAAACAATCCAAAGTTAATTCAATTTTACTACGATAATAAAAATTGATGACAATAATCATAAAATGTTATCAACATCAATTAACAAAAGCTACTGGTTCCCGAAGTTTTACAAGCATTCCGTGCGAATAAACCGGGATAATGTCAGTTAAATCGCGGGTAAAACAAAACTCGATAACATCGTCGAGCCCGTTTTTGCGCAACCGTGTGCGTTGGGCTGCCTTCTGAATGTAGCCAATGATATCATTTTTAGCCAGTAACCATAAGTCGAGCGAAGCATGGGCAGAATCACATTCGGTGTAATAACTCTTACTTTCGAGTAGCTTTTCTGCAATTGCACCGGCAAGAATTGTATCTTCCAGACTAAAACGGTTTTTCCATCCGGCACAAAGGATTATTACGTCTCTCTTTTCATTTAAAATCCAGTTAGACATGGCTCTGAGATTTATGAATGAGCCAACGGCAACCTTATAGCACGAACTAGCCATATTTATAGCCTGAGTTCCATTGGTAGTACTATATGCAATGGTTTTACCAGAAATCCGTTCGGAGGTAAAATTAAATGGCGAATTACCAAAGTCTGCAAAATCGAGTGTATGACCATCGCGTTCCGCAGCAACGATATAGCCTTTATGTTTGTATTCCCTGGCTTCGTTGGCCGAACTAATGGGGATTATTGTACCAACATCATTCATGAAGGCTGTACAAATAGCTGTAGAGGCACGTAGAACGTCCACCACTATTACAATTGCATCGGGGTTATGAAAACAGTCAAAAACAGCCGGAGAAAAGCAAACTTCTATTTTTTTCTGGTCATCGTCCATTCATTACAAAATTAAAAAAGGCATAAAGGGCGCGTTGCTCTTTATGCCGGGGAAAATATGTGGCGCAAATTTAGAATTTTATTTAGAATAAAACGGAAATTTTACGATTTTTGCCTTTATGTTTTTGTTACGGATGCTGATAAATATTTCTGTATCAATTGCAGAGTATTCATATTTCACATAACCCATACCGATTCCTTTCTTCAAACAGGGCGACATGGTTCCGGAGGTTACAACTCCTATTTCCGCCCCTTTGCCATCAACAATAGTATATCCGTGACGAGGAATTCCTTTGTCGACCAGTTCAAAACCTACCAGTTTCCGCTCAACGCCTTTAGAAAATTGTTTATAAAGAATCTCGCGATCGATAAAATCTTTTCCATCCACAAATTTAGTAATCCAGCCTAAACCAGCCTCAATGGGCGAGGTTGTATCATCGATATCGTTTCCATAAAGGCAAAAACCCATTTCGAGACGAAGGGTATCGCGAGCGGCTAATCCAATAGGCTTGATGCCTAATTCCTTACCAGCTTCAAAAATAGCATCCCATATCTTTTGCCCGTTGTTATTGTAGAAATAGAGCTCGAATCCTCCGGCACCAGTATATCCTGTAGCTGAGATAATGACATTTTCTACACCGGCAAAGGTTCCGGTAGTAAATTCATAATAAGGAATTCTGGAGAGGTCAACCTTGGTGAGTTTTTGGAGTACATCGATAGCAAGTGGCCCCTGAATGGCTAGTTGGGATATATTATCCGAAGCATTTTCCAACTCTGCATCGACCGTATTTTGACTGTTAATCCACTCCCAGTCTTTATCGATATTGGATGCATTGACGACTAACATGTATTTTTCTTCTTCGTATTTATAAACAAGAAGATCGTCAACAATGCCACCCTTCCCGTTAGGAAAACATGAATATTGAGCTTTGCCTACTTTAAGTTTGGAAACGTCGTTGGTAGTAACTTTCTGGATGAGATCCAAGGCATTGGGCCCTTTAACCCAGAATTCGCCCATGTGGGACACGTCAAAAACACCTACACCTTCACGAACAGTAAGGTGTTCGTCGGTTACACCCGAATACTCTACCGGCATTTCAAATCCGGCAAAAGGCACAATGCGTGCGCCTAGAGCTTTATGTACATCGTAAAATACAGTGCGCTTCATCATTTAAAATTTGAAGCACAAAAGTATAAATTTTAGCATATCTGGTACATGTTATTTATCAACTGTAAATTAACATATACCAGATGTACTAGAAGAGGTTAGTCATATTTGGGCTTAAAGAACCATATATCGGAGAAGGTGATGCCAAAGGTCATTGCCTGATATTTTTCAGTGATGACTCCGGTTCCACTATTAATAGTTCCCTTTTGTCCATATTGATATGAAAGGTTTATACGAAGTTTTGGAGAAACCGGGAGGCCCAATCCAGCGGTAATACCAGCATCGCGTAACTTGTCGCCCCCAATCATAATGTATGGGGTGCTGTAATACGCTCCTAATCTTATTCTTGACCGTTGAATCAGGTTACTATAAATGGAAGGACTGGCAGAATATTCCAAGCCAACACTAAAATCTTTACTATCTGTAAATAAAGTATTTTTAGCATAAGAATATGCACTTGATGAATTACTTTTTGACCAGTAACTACATTTATAGTCAGAGGTTAAGGTTAATCGTTGGTAAAGATTTAAAGCAATACCTACTCCCCAAAACGTAGGAAATGTTAAATTTTTATCTACAGATTCGTCTCGGAGTACATCTTGTTGGTTTAACGTAAAATTGTATTTATTTCCGTATATCCCGCCAATTGTTCCTTTTATATCTTTAGATATGTTTACCGAGTACTGAATCCCGTAGTTTAACATCATATTTCGCAAATCGGTATTCGTTTCTTGCGTTAGACTGCCCGAAAAATACCTAGAGTTAGAACTTTCCTCTGTTTGCTTAATAGTTCCAAATAAATAGCTAAAGTTAATTCCAACTGATAATCCCTTTAACAACCTAAATGAGTTAGCCCAGTAAAACTGATTAAATCCGCCTTCTCCATGTTGGATAATTGTTAAAAAATCAGTAGTGCCTTCAATCGTTTTTTTTGTAATAATATTATTTCCAACAGTACTATATGGGGTAATACCCATACTGGTTCCCCACCATTTGGTTCCTCTAAAACCAAATGCCAAGTAGCTAAAGTTTAGACGTCCCGGGTGCTGAGTTTGAGAACCGTCTTTGAATGTCGAAAGGCGCCCTTCCATACCAGATTCCAGCAAGAAAAAAAGACTGTCAATACCACTCAAAGAAGCAGGATTGATAGGGTTTAAAGAGCTATTGGTCGACAAAGCAATTCCGCTACCACCCATTGCCCTGTTCTGGCTAAATCCGCTTTGCCTTAAATCTCCAATGCCATACATCGAATAAGGAGAGCTAGTCGTCGTTTGCCCCAATACTCCGGAGCATGTACTTAACGCAAAAAAAAGGATGATAATTTGATATTGAAGTTTCATGTATTTTATCACTAAAGTCAAAAATTGCTTATAATACTCTAATTAAAAAAGTCAAGACTAATAACGCCAGTAGGTTATTCTTAAACGTGTAGGGTTGACTGCTTGTTTAGGTGAGGCCAGAATAAGCCTCTCCAAAGTTGTACTGTTTTCCAATGGAACCGAAACAAGCAGGGCCGGAGGTATTGATGAAATCGTTGTAATTTCGTCAGCAATAAAAGAAGTTATATCAACGCTGTATGAAGATTGAGTATGCATAGGGTCGATATATGGGGTGGATGTTATCACCGCCCCAGTCGAAGAATTGCTTAATGGAGATTTAATATTGAAGTTATTATTGTAGTCTGTGTTATAAAAATTTAGACTTGACGGTAGTGATATTATCCCCTCTACAGGGCTTAATATAAGGGATGCACTAATAATTCTAATTTTCTTATCTGTATCAGTAAGTCTTCGTATGGTAGGAAATTCCATCCTAGTCATTATTCCTGTTCCGGTTTGTGCAAAACTTAAACCGCCCGTTTTTTCAGACGCCACTCTATCGGTTAAATATTTCAAACTTTTTAATGGACTATTACTTAAGTCTGTCTTTATGCTGTTAAATTGCAGGTTCCCGTTATTGATTTTAAAATCGACGTGCCCATTTTTCTCGTTCTTGTAATATAACCTTACATAACAACTGGTGTCAGCAGCAGCAAATCGTATAATGGAAGAATTGGTCCCTACTGAGGGGATAAGCGCTAAGCCTTTATAAGTGTTGCCAAATTTAACAGAATTGGTAATTATAGAATCTCCTTGGTCTATAAGTTGAAATAACCTTTGTCCCCAACTGTCGGAAAGTCTAATATGAAAATCCGGAAAGGTATGAGAGATGGTTGCCTGTCCTAATATTACACTACTATAAGTAGCTTCCTTGGTATTACAAATATAGCCACTGGTATTTTTTAAGTCTTCAAGTTTTTGTGTTAGTTCATGCACTTCCATTGTAAAAGGCTTGGTCGAATCACCATACCAGTAATTAGTAAAATGTGAAATAAGCACGATTGAATCAAAAGCAGAATACCGTGGAATAGTTAAAGGAGCCGGGGGGGCTATCTCAAAAAAACTTTTGGCAGTTATATTTCCGAAATAACCATCCGTATAGTTACCAACTAAAGCTTTTTCATATCCTGAAGTCTGGATAGAGTCTACTTTAACAGTATAGGTGCTTATCGAAAACGTGTCTGTTACAATAACGTCACTTGGACTATAAACCAATTCCTTACCGATCGATAAAGGACCTTCACTGCAAGCAGATAAAACAACGTAGAAAAATAATCCTATGAAAAGTGTAAATTTATGCATTGCTGAATATTTTGAAGTAAATTAAACTTAGAAAAACTGTCTTCGAAAGTTTATTATACAATTCGGCTTAATTAACCGATTAACAAACTAAAAACATCTACTTTATTGACTTATACTGTAAAGACGTATAATATCAGGTTTAATAGGGTTTATATGGATAATAAACCCTATTATGTCGAAAATGTTTCACTTTGAATTGCCTAATTTGTAGGTTTGAACATAAAATTAATATTTGAAATATTATGAGAAATAGTTTATGGATTTTGTTTTTTGTATCTATAGCCTTTGCTTTTAGTTCATGCTCAAGCAGTAGTAGCAGTAGTTTGGTAGGGAACTGGACACGTGTAGCTCCCTTTCCACTTTACGCCAGGTCAGGTGCAGTTTCTTTTACTATTGGGAACTACGCTTATGTAGGATTAGGATACAATACATCAGAGAGTAATCGTTATTTTAACGACTTTTATAAATACAATCCAACCACTAATGCATGGACTAAAGTTGCCACTTTCCCGGGAAGCGGACGAGTAAAGGCTGTAGCCTTTGTAGTTGGAGACACCGCTTATGTTGGAACTGGGTATAAATATGACAATACTACCGGAATTAAAAATTATTTTGCCGATTTTTATAAATTAGTTCCATCTGGAGACACTGGTAAATGGGTACAGATTAAGGATTTTGCAGGAGGAAGGCGTTCTTCTGCTGTAGCTTTTGCCGTTGGAGGTAAAGGATATGTCGGAACTGGTACTTATTACGATGGAATTGGAACAGTTACCACAAACGATTTTTACCAATATGATCCCAAAACAGGAACTTGGTCAACCAACGCTGATATTAATTTTTCATCCGGTATGAAACGTAGCGATGCCGTTACTTTCGTAATTAATGATAAGGCTTATATTGTTTCCGGATATAATCAGGGCTCAGCTGAATATGCCTTTGACTTTTTCAAATTTGACCCGACTCTAACCGGTAATAAGTGGGTTCAGTTGCGTAATGTGAAGAATACGAGCTCAGATAGTTATGACGACGACTATAGCGATATTACACGCTATAAAGCTGTCGGTTTTGCATCCAGTACAAAGGGATACCTTACTTTAGGGTACCTAGGTTCGACATTAGGTACAACTTGGGAATATGATCCTACGACCGATTTATGGAGTAAAAAAACCAGTTTTGAAGGGGCTTCAAGAACCGATGCTGTAGGTCTTTCGGTTAGTGGACGACTTTTTATCTCAACTGGAGCGCAAGGCTCCAATTTCTTAGACGACACTTGGGAGTTGAAACCCAATCAAGAATATGATGAAAATAATTAACAATAAAAAAGGGAGCTCTAGGCTCCCTTTTTTATTGTTCCCGAATTGATTCCAGAAAGGGTTTCTTATAACTTTCGCCAATAGGTAGCCATTTCTCTCCTATTACAATCCGGTTCCGGACGATAGAGGTAATTTTGTTAACTGCAATGATATACGATTTATGAATCCGAAAAAAAGTATCGGAAGGCAGTTTTTCACTCATATTTTTAAGGGAATTGAGCGTGACTATCGATTTGCCGGACGTTAAAAATATTTTCACATAATCTTTTAGTCCTTCAATGTAGGAAATGTCATTTAGCGGAATTCGCTGCGTTTGGTAGTCCGATTTTACAAGAATATATCTATCTGATTTTTTTTCAAAAGAATGAAATTGAAAGGCTCCTCTCTTTTCGCGTAAAGTGAATATTTCATAAGTCTTGTTTACAGCTCTTAAAAAACGATCGAATGCAATTGGTTTTAGCAGGTAATCCGATGCATTGAGGTCAAAACCTTCAATAGCATATTCGGCAGAGGTTGTGATGAAGATAAAATAAGGCCGAATCTCCAGCGACTTTATTAAATCAATACCAGATACTCCTTCTAATTTAATTTCGAGGAAGATAAGGTCGATTTTTTCGTTCCGTAAAATATTTAGGGCTTCAAAGGCACTGGTGCATTTGCCTTTAAGTGTTAAAAACGGTATTAATTTAATATACTCTTCTGTTTGATGTTGGTCCTGCAGGTTGTTATCTATTATTATACAGTTCATTATAAATTTAATATGTTGGTGTTAATAAATAGCAGTATGCATATTGAGTGCAGGGAAGTAACCCGGCTCCGACTAATCTGCATTTACGAATTAAATGGTTAAATAGAGGTTGACGTTGAATAAACAGGCCGAAGTTACAATATTTTTAGAAACCAGATATGGCACATTTCTATTGTTTAGCGTTTGATGTTTATTGGAAAAAGAATAGCTCCGAGACTAAAATAGGTCGAGCTTAAGCGAGGTTCTTTACTAGTTTTTGTTAAATTTAACTTATTGAAACCACTTAACTAATATAACGGACATGGAAAATTCTCTACTGATTTTTAAGGAACAGTATCGTCAGGTGAAGGTTACGCATTATGCTGTGTTTTTCGGCATTATTGTTATAATGGCATTTGCCGTCCTGTATAATTATTTTGAAGGGGCTTTAAAAGGATTGGGTGAATCGGCCGTAATAACACTGGAACTTGTACTCTTGGTCTATGCTGTCGGAGCTGTTTATATTGGTGATTTAATGTTTATTCGTCGGTTAAAGATTCTAACTGCACGGCATAGCATTCAAAAGAAAATGGAGCTTTATCGTTCGGCTTTGGTTTTTAAGCTTGCACTGGTTGAATCTATTGCTGCCTTGGCAGGTTTATTGTTAATTGTATCTGGCATTTACCTTGTTCTAATTGTTCCTGTTGCCTTGATATTTATTCTTATGCGAAATAATCCGACGACATCACGGGTTCTGTCCGATTTGCCATTATCATTAGCTGAACGTGAACAACTTGCATCTTTGCTATAAAGTATATTTTTAAGGTTCTGAAGGTTAGCTTTGTTGGATTACTGAGCTAACCTTTTTTATTTTTAAAAGATACCTCCCCCATTTTTCACTTACTTTGCAACTTTAACAAAATATTATGGCACATTCAGGTAATTATAAAGGGGTTATTTACGCGGCAATTGCCGGATTGATGTGGGGAATATTGTCTGTTGCTCTCAAGATTACATTAAATGTATATGCCTTGTCGTCGTTTACTATTGTATGGTTTCGATTTTCAATTGCATTTATAATATTGGCTATTGTTCTTTTTATTAAACGGCCAGCACTCTTCAGGGTATTTTATAAACCTCCTTTAAAGTTAATCGGGGCTACCTTATGTTTAGGATTTAACTATTACGCGTATATGAAAGGCCTGGAATATACAACTCCGGGCAATGCTCAGATATTTACCCAGGTAGGTCCTGTTTTATTCGCTATGGCAGGGATTTATATCTTTAAAGAGAAAATCACCTGGAAGCATATTTTAGGCTTTCTGATTGTACTTTTTGGCTTGGGACTATTCTACTGGGAGCAACTTTTTGCCATGGCCAATCAGAAGATATATTCTTTTGGAATTCTCTGGATTCTTGCCAGTGCAGTAACCTGGGCTTTCTATGCAATATGGCAGAAGGAGCTTTCTCAGCAATATTCTACCAACCAGCTTAATTTGTTTATCTATGGGTTATGTTCCATAGTGTTTGTGCCGGGAGTTCATTTGAGCGGTTTTCATAGTCTCGATTTTCCCGGATGGTTGTTGGTTATTTTTCTTGGGTTGAATACCCTTATAGCTTATGGGGCAATAGCTCTTGCGTTCAGGCATCTCGATTCGAGCAAGGTGAGTGTAATTGTTACGGTAAATCCTATTGTTACTTTTGCAATAATGTATTTATTTGCAGAGATGAATGTTACCATAATTGCTCCTGAACATTTTTCGCTTGCCAGTATATTAGGCGCGATGTTAGCCTTGGCCGGAGCTATTTTTGTTATTCTTTTTACCCGTAAAGATTAAATTTGGTATGTTACGAAGATTAGAGCCCTATATCCTAATAGCCATAGTAAGCTGCTTCGTTTCATTTACCGATGAATTTAGTTCGGATTGGGGAGATCCCCGAAACAGACTATCTTCGGGAGAATCCTTCTTTTATCGTGGAAAAACATTATTGGAGAATAATAAACTCGACAGTGCCTATGTTTATCTCACTAAGTCCCGAAACATTTTTCTGAATGCCAATAATTTAAAATCGGCAATCAACAGCATCTACTATCTCGGGGAAATTCAATCCCGAAAAAACAATGTCGCTGCTGCCATATCTTTTTTCCAAAGCGCTGATAAATATATTATTAGAATGAAAGGCCTGCATCCCCTTCGGGCAGATGTTGAACTTATGCTTAGTAATCAGTATTTTAAAAAAAATGATTTTGTGCAGGCATATAAGATCATAGAGGGATGCCTGAAACAGTCCGCTTCTATTAAAATTTCGGATAGTACCTTGGCTAAGCTCTACTATCGGAAAGGCACGCTTGAATATTATAAGGGTGATTATACGCAGGCTGCTGAATCCTATCAAAAGTCCAGAAGCATTGGAGAAATAGCATTTGGGAAAAAATCATTGTTTGTCTCCGATCAGGTGAATAACCTGGGTGTTATCTTTTTCATGATTGGCCGTTACGACGAGGCTTTGGCATATTATCGCGAGTCGGAATTGATTATGACACGTGGGCGTATTTCTTCTCCTGTTGCTTTGGCTGGAACTTACTCCAACATTGGGCTTATCTTTAAGAGTAAGAACGACATGGCAAATGCCGTCTTATTTTTTAATAAGGCTTATTCACTGGTGTCGGCTCATCCGCAGCATGCAGAGTCTACCTTGGCCAGTTCCTGCATTAACCTGGCATTTGTTTATCAGATGTTGGGTAATCGTGAGAAACAGTATGACTTTCTGAAAAAAAGCATGTTATATGTTGACAAAGTAGATCCGGTACTCGCTTTAAAAATATACATGCAACTTGCGTTCTATTATACTGATATTAAAGATTATTCATCGGCTGAAAAACAGTATGGACTGTCTATCCGGAGGGCTCAAAAACTATTAAAAGGTAGTCCTGAATTAGCTTATCAATATTTTAATTATGGAGAATTTAAGGATGAATGTCAAAAACCGACAGAGGCGTTAACCCTGTTTAACAAGGCATTACCTTTATTTATGGAAACGTTTGGAGAACATCATCCCTCCACGGCCAATTGTTATCTGGAAATAGCGCGTTCATTTGCCAAAACCGGAAATACTGACTTAGCATTACAAAATGTACAGAAAGCTCTTATTTCGGTATGTACAGAATTCTCAAGTATGGATTATTCAAAAAATCCTGAAGCAAGAATGGCTTTGTCTGAAACAGGTCTTGTAAGAATTTTGAAATTTAAGGCTGATTTATCTAACGAAATTGCTGGCAAAGAATCAATTATATCGAAACGAATTACTTTGTATAACAGAGCGTGGCAAACATACCTGCAGACTCTGAATGAAATAGATAAAATTCGGATTGGTTATAACACTGATGATAGTCGCGTATTCCTTTCTGATAATGAGCATGAAACGTATTCAACTGCCTTAAAGTGCGTTTATAATTTATATCATTTAACTCATCAGGAGCAGTATTTACAGCAGGCGTTTATGATTGCCGACAATGCACATGCATCCAGTCTTCAAAGTGTATTAAAAGAAAAAGAGTTAACTGAACATTCCAGATTTACGGATACTTTGTTTATCCGCGATCAAAAATTACGAAAGGATATCTCGATGTACCAGGGTCTGGTTCAGAAAGAGAATTCGTCGAAGAGGCCGAATAAGGGACGGATCGGTTTTTGGAATGAGAAAATTGCCAATCTTACACTTCAGGTTGAACAGCTTAGCGCTATTCTTAAAAAACGCAACCCTACCTGGTATCAATATCGTTACGGATTAAACAACAGCGGCGGCTTACGTCATTTGCAGTCATATATCGATAAAAATGAGGCATTGGTAGAGTATTATCTGACAGATTCCGATATTTATTCTTTTTGTTTAACCAATAAGTCCTTACGATGCCGTAAACAACCTATTCCTGACAATTTTGAAACCTCTATTCAAAATGTGCTGACTTTTGTAAAACAACCCAGGATATATCGGGGAGACTCAACATATTGCCTTAATTATCGGTCGGCAGCATGGAAACTTTATAAATTGTTGCTTTATTGCGATGAGGATATGATTCGGGGAAAGCACTTGATCGTAATTCCATCGGGAGAACTTAGTTATATTTCCTTCGAAACGTTACTGACAAGCCCCACCCTTACTAAGAAATATAGTTTCAAAGACTTACCATACTTAATTCGCGAACATGCTGTGCGTTATTCGTTTGCTGCAAATATGCTACAATATACCAGTGATGCCAGAAAATTACCGGGAGGAATGGTGGCTTTTGCCCCAGATTATAAGGTCTCCACGAATAAGTACCTAAAAAACGCTAATACCGAACGAGGAGCTCTCGAATCGCTGACTGAAACGTCCGAAGAAGTGGCTTCGATTGCAAAGTACTTTCCGGGAAAACTATTTAGGGCAGAAAGGGCGAGTGAAGAAAATTTTAAAAAGTACGCATCCCGCTATGGCACAATTCATCTGGCCATGCATGCTCTTGTGAATGACCAGGACCCGCTTCAGTCGAGGCTTGCGTTCACCGCCGGGGCCAGCAGCAATGAGGATGATTTTCTGTATGCCGGCGAAATTTACAATCTCAATCTTAATGCCGGGCTTGTGGTTTTAAGTGCCTGCAATACAGGAGTTGGCAAGCTTAGCAAAGGGGAAGGAATGATGAGCCTCACCCGGGGATTTGCTTTTGCGGGTGTTCCCAGTATCGTAATGACGCTGTGGCCAGTAAGCGATGCCTCTAGCGCGAATTTAGTTGCTGGGTTCTATCGTCATCTTTCCGCTAATTTAAATAAAGACAATGCCTTACAACAGGCAAAGATTGATTTTATCAATAAATCGGATATAATCCACGCTCACCCTTATTTTTGGGCTGGTTATGTGCTTATTGGCGATAATCAGCCTATAAAAAAGGATGTTCCTTTTTATGTTTTTTATATCGGTATGGCAGTATTGTTTTTACTGTTTGGCGTAATCTGGATTTTCAGAAAAAAGTCTGCTAATTCTTAGGCTTTTTGTCTCTCAAGTACAAAACATCTCCAACATTCACATCAGTGTCTTTGTCGAGCCGGTTTAACCGTCGAATATGCCTGATTTTTATCCCGTAAAGCTGTGAAATGGTATAAATATTCTCGCCAGCCTGAACCGTATGAAAATCATTGCCTTTTTCTGCTCTGCGTCGTTTAGGCTGAAGATAGATAATTTGCCCCGGCTGTAATTGGGCGTCTTTGGGAAGGTCGTTGTAACTGGGCAACTGAAACCGGAACTTGTCAAATTCTTTGGTAAGCTTCTCAAAGGTATCTCCGTTTTTCACAATTACATATTCAACGTCGTTGCGTTTGTATACCGGACGGGTCTTGAGTGTGAACGTAAAATCGGGTTCAGCTTTAGCCGACGGACTTTTCTTTTCGGCACGTTTAGCCGGGGTGTATTGAAAATACGATGCCAGTCCCTGGTCGTAAACATACAACTTATTATCCTGAATGAGTTTAATAAGCATATCGGCATATCTGGGATTGGTAGCATATCCGGCTCGTTTTAAGCCTCGCGCCCAGCTTTCGTAATCAGTTGGTTTATACTCGAATAAAAAAATATAACGTTGCCCGGAAAGCAAAAATTCAGAGTGATCATAAAATGATTCTTCAGCAGATTGGTATTTCCGAAAGCATTCGTTTTTTGTATCATCATCCTGATAAATGGCCGGGCCTTTCCAGTTATGGCACTTAATTCCAAAATGGTTACGGGCTTCTTTGGCCAAGCGACTGTTTCCATTTTCCGATTCCAGCAAGCCCTGAGCCAACGTGATACTGGCAGGGATGCCGCTTCGTTTCATTTCAGCAATGGCAATATCCTTATACGTGTTCACATATTCGTCGATGGAAGTGCGTTTTTTCACCTGTGCAAAACATTCAGCAGTAATAAAATAGCAGACAATTATAAGCAGAAAGTGTCGTTTCATGGATATTAACTTATCAATCACGTGGTTAAACGTTGCGAATATACACACGGATAATATAAAAGCCGAAGCGTTTTTTAATTTTCTTCGGCTTTTTATAAGATCTTGTTTATAAATTTATTCCCCAATAATATCGAGAAATGTTTTCCAGAGTTTGTCGTCGGGTACGGGTGCAACGATGGTTATTTGTTCGTCGCGAACAGGATGGATGAACGTAACTTTACGGGAATGAAGGTTGATGCCTGCATCCTTGTTGCTACGAGGAAATCCGTATTTGAGATCGCCTTTAATGGGACAGCCCATCGCCGCCAACTGGCAACGTATCTGATGGTGACGTCCGGTTTCGAGGTTTATCTCCAACAGATGATAATTATCCGATGAAGCAATTAACCGATAGTGAAGAATGGCTTTTTTAGAGCCGGGAACTTCGTTCGTGTGACAGTACGATTTATTCGTTTTGGTATTGCGGACGATATAGTGCTCCAACGTCCCTTCGGGTTGCGAAGGCTTATTTTTAACAATAGCCCAGTAAATCTTTTCAACCGATTTTTCCTGAAACATAACATTGAGGCGGGCCAAAGCTTTGGAGGTACGAGCAAAAAGCACAACCCCGCTCACTGGTCGGTCAATACGGTGAACCACGCCAAGAAAAACTTCGCCTGGTTTTTGATATTTTTGTTTGATATAATCTTTTACCAATTCATCGAGCGGCTTATCGCCTGTTTTATCGACCTGTACAATTTCGGCAACACTTTTATTTACAGCGATAATGTGATTGTCTTCGTATAATATTTCCATGTTTGAAGAAGTGCCGGAGATTAAACTTTTATAAGCCAACCTCCACCTAAAAAATTAATATTGTTCCTTTGCGTTAGGGAAATCCTTAGATTTAACGTCGTGAATATAAGACTGTACTGCACCTTTAATCTCGTCGTATAAATTATGGTACCGACGCAGAAAACGAGGCGAAAATTCCTGGGTAATTCCAAGCATATCATGCAAAACCAAAACTTGTCCGTCAACACCAGAACCAGCTCCGATGCCTATAATCGGAATCCTGACTTCCTGGGCGACCTGGGCGGCAAGTTTGGCCGGAATTTTTTCGAGTACGATGGCAAAGCATCCGATTTCTTCGAGCAAGTGAGCATCTTCAATAAGTTTTTGAGCTTCTGCTTCTTCCTTAGCGCGTACTACGTACGTTCCAAATTTATGAATAGATTGCGGGGTAAGACCTAAATGCCCCATAACCGGGATGCCGGCACTAAGGATACGTTCAACGGATTCCTTGATTTCGGCCCCGCCTTCGATTTTTATAGCTCCTGCTCCGGTTTCTTTCATAATCCGAATGGCTGAATTTAATGCTTCGAGCGAGTTCCCCTGATATGTTCCAAAGGGCAAGTCCACCACTACCAAAGCCCGCTGAGCTCCGCGAACTACGGACGATGCGTGATAAATCATCTGGTTAAGGGTGATGGGCAATGTTGTTTCGTGACCAGCCATTACATTTGAGGCAGAGTCGCCTACTAATATAACATCTATACCCGAGTTGTCGAGTATCCGGGCCATGGAATAATCATAACCGGTCAGCATCGAAATTTTTTCTCCTTTTAATTTCATTTCGGCCAACACATGGGTAGTTACCCGTTTTACATCATGATGAACTGACATTGCAAAGAGTTTTTATGTAAGTGATTATAAAATAAAATAATCTTCCATTGAAGATATTTGCATCCCGAAAGGAAAACATTACCCATTCATTTCGAAATGATTTACGTTAGGATTCCCTAAAATTTCACAAATTCAGTAAACAGTACAAAGTTATATAATTTATATGGAGAAGCGGTTCGATATTTGTGATGAAACAACGCTGTTGTATTAAAAAGCTTGGTATAAAATCTAAATTATTTGTTTGGGTTTCACCGCGAAAAGGATTATCATTGCAACCATTGATAATGGGACAACCTAATATTAAAGTTCATGAAAATATTGTATTACGACTGTTTTTCGGGAATCAGCGGAGACATGAACCTGGCAGCCATGGTTGATCTGGGCGTTGACCCGACATACCTTCTCAACGAGCTAAAAAAACTGAAAGTTGACGGTTATTCCATTTCATTTGTTCCCGACCAACGTAAAGGTATTTCCGGAACCCGTGCCGATATTTTGATTGAAGAGGAGCACAGTCATGCCCATGGTCATACACATTCCCCGCCTCACAGCTTTCAGTTTTCAGGGAAACTGCCGGTTTTTCAGAAGGAAGCGCACGGGCATCACCATTCGCATCACGAACGAAATTTTGCCACAATACGTAACCTTATACAAAACAGTGAATTATCAAATTTTGTAAAAAAGCTGAGTATCGATATATTCAAGAGGATAGCCGAAGCCGAAGGAAAAATCCACGGAAAGCCATTAGATGAAGTTCATTTTCACGAGGTCGGGGCTGTCGATTCGATTGTGGACATTGTAGGTGCAGCTATCTGCATCGATTTTTTAAAGCCCGATAAAATAATAGCGTCTCCGCTTGAACTTGGCGGAGGCACTGTAAAATGTGCCCATGGCGTTTTTCCTGTTCCTGCACCAGCAACCCTCGAAATTTTAAAAGACGTTCCCGTGAAATTGGGAGCTGTCCCCGTTGAAACAACTACGCCCACAGGTGCCGCCATCATTAAGGTATTAGCGGATGAATTTACGGAGAAACCGGTCTTTAAACTTACAAAAATTGCATACGGAATCGGGCATCGCGACAATGCCATTCCCAACGTGCTCAGGGTTTGCCTGGCCGAACCTAACAATGTCGAAGTTTCGGGTTTTGAAACCGCCGTGGCTACTATTGTAGAGTGCAACATCGACGATATGAACCCGGAAACGTATGAATATGTAATGGAAAAACTTTTCGAGGCTGGCGCCGATGATGTTTATTTCCAGTCGATTATAATGAAGAAAACCCGTCCGGCTGTAAAAATTAGCGTATTATGCTCCAATGAGCTGGCTTCGACGGTTGAAAATCTTCTTTTAACACAAACGTCTACGTTGGGCGTTCGAAAATACGAAGTCCGAAAAACAATGCTCAAACGCATCTGGGTTACTGTCGGAACTAAATGGGGTGAAGTTCGTGTGAAACAGGGAACCCTTGACGGGGAGGTTATCAAATCCAAACCAGAATATGAAGATTGCCTGAAAATATCCAGGGAGAACAACGTCTCTCTTTCTGTCGTTTATAAAGAAATTGCAGGTTTACTAAATCAATTAAAATAATGGTTCCTAACAGGTTTGACATTCTGCTTAATCATTTACAAGGCCTCAAAAAGGTTGCCGTAGCCTTTTCGGGCGGAGTTGACAGTACCTTATTATTGAAAGCGGCGCAGATGGCCCTTGGCAATAATGTTTTGGCTATATCTATCCGAACCATGTACATTCCTGGTTGGGAACTGGAAGAAGCGGTAAACTTCTCCCGTCAGCACGGCATCCGTCACAAAATTTTTGAAATGCCGTTTCTCCATCAGATTCGAAATAATCCCAAGAATCGTTGCTACTGGTGTAAGTCAAACCTGTTCAAATACATGCAATCCGAAGCTCAAAAGGAAGGCTTCAATACGGTTATTGACGGTACTAATTTTGATGATCTGAAGGATTATCGTCCGGGACTCCAGGCCCTGAAAGAATTGAATATTCAAAGTCCGTTGTTGGAACTAAAAATTACCAAGGATGAAATTCGGGAATTTTCCCGAAACCTAAACCTCCCAACTGCCAACAAACCAGCCTACGCCTGTCTTTTAACGCGGTTTCCATACGACGAGGAAATTCATAATAGTGATCTTAGACGAGTTGAAAAGGCCGAAAAATATTTACGCACACTTGGTTTTCAGGGTTCGCGGGTGCGGGTTCACGGAACTTTGGCTCGCGTTGAGATTCCCCGCCATGACCTAAATTCTATTCTCAATGCCGATTTATTTCATAAAGTATCACGCGAACTTTCTGAGATCGGCTTTACCTACGTAACCCTCGATATGGAAGGGTATCGTACCGGTAGCCACAATGAGTCTTTATAAAAGGAAATAATGACGCCCGAAGAAATAAAAAAAATATTGCAGGAAGTTAAAGACGGAAAAGCTACGGTCGATTCGGCCATGGACTTATTGCGTGATCTTCCCTTTGAAGATGTTGGATTTGCCAAGATTGACCATCATCGTGAGTTACGGACCGGTTACCCCGAGGTTATCTTCTGTGCAGGAAAAACTATCCCACAGGTGGTGAAAATTGTGGAAATGATGTACGATAAAGGTAATAACATTTTAGGGACCCGGACTACAGAAGAGGTTGCTGCAAAAATTCAGGAACGTTTTCCTGAAACCGAATATAATGAGGCCGCCCGGGCTTTTGTGATAAAACGGAAAACGGTGGAATATTCGGATAGTTATATTTCCATTGTAACAGCTGGAACCGCCGATATTCCGGTAGCCGAAGAAGCTGCTATTACTGCCGAAATTTTTGGTAACCGTGTGGAACGAATCTTTGATGTGGGAGTGGCCGGAATTCATCGTCTTTACCAACGCCTCGACCTTATCCGTGGTGGAAAGGTGATTGTTGCCGTGGCCGGAATGGAAGGTGCTTTGGCTAGTGTTATCGGCGGGTTGGTGAATAAACCGATTATCGCCGTACCTACCAGCGTTGGCTATGGTGCTAATTTTAACGGGTTATCGGCATTGCTTACGATGCTCAATTCATGTTCTGCAGGTGTCAGTGTTGTCAATATCGACAATGGTTTTGGTGCTGGCTACATTGCCAGTATGATAAACCGCATTGGCTCCGAAACGCCAAGTCACTTAATACCTTAATCACATAGTACCTTCCATGTCCGTTCTTTTATCTACAAGTTATTTCGGTCCCGTTCAATATTATACCAAGCTTATTTCGGCAGAAAAAGTTATCATCGAACGATTTGAACATTTTCCTAAACAAACGTGGCGTAACCGTTGTAGTATCTATGGTGCCAACGGACCTCAAACGCTTTCGGTGCCAGTAACCAAAGGCGATGTTTTGAAGGTTTATACTAAGGATATTCGCATTGATTATTCCATGCCGTGGCAAAAAATTCATTTTAAAGCCATTGAATCGTCCTACCGATGTTCACCATTTTACGAGTATTATATTGACGATCTTATTTCTTTCTTCGAGAAACGATATGATTTTTTGTACGATTATAACCTTGATATTATCAATGTAGTATGCGAGTTAATAGGATTTAGCCCGATCATTGAAGAAAGTGACAATTACATTGTTGATCTCCCGGCAAATTACATTGATTATCGTGATGCCATTCATCCCAAGCCACGAATGTTTAAGCCCGATCCTTCGTTTGCTGCTCCTGTTTACCGGCAGGTTTTTGAGCCAAAATCGGGTTTTGTATCGAACCTTAGCGTTCTGGATTTATTATTTAATACCGGTACCGAAGCCTTAGTGTTGCTTAAAAAGAGTTACATCGTTGCATAAAAAAAGGCCGTCCGTTGCCGAACGACCTTCACCCTAAACCTAATTGGAACTTAATCCAAAAACCACATTCTTAAATATTCTAAAATTTAAAACCAAGAGTAGCAATAATCCTGCCAGAACTCGACTTTATTTTTGAAAGTTCCGGAACTACGTAAGTTTTATTGTCTGTTGTGCTATAGTATTCGTAATCATATAGCTTATGGTAATATGTGCTATTAAATACGATATATCCAAAATCGAGAAAGAAGGATTTGCCGCGATAACCCATACCGAAAGAGTACGATTGTGTACTGGCATCTTTGTTAAACTGATCAGATTTATATGGACTTCCATAATACCCGTAGCCCCCGCGTATAGCATAATCCCCAGCTTTTAGTTCTGCACCTATCTTTAAATTGCCAGTTGCTCTAAAGCTGTTCTGAATGTTATTATTAGCGGTCGTATATGCATAATCGTCAGCACGTACTTTTGCTTTGGTATAATCAACAAATTCATAATCTAAACTAAGTATTCCATATTGAGATTGAAGAGCCACACTAGCTATGGTTTTCATCGGAGTCGTAATTTTATAGCTGTATGTAGTTACGTCAGTGCTAGAGTAAAATGAAGTTTGATTTTGGGTATTATCAGGAGGTGAATTTTTAAATTGGGTACTCATACTTGTCGAAAACTCAGAATCGAGGTTGTAAAATGTAGGAGTGTGGAACGCCAAACCAATCCTGATGAGTTCTATCGGCCGATATATAAGTCCTGCTTTAAAATTGTAACCAGTTCCCCTGACATTAAACTGATCGTTAAAAGTGAACGATGTTAAATAGTCGGAACTATTATTGTATTCACTATGGCTTTTTAGTTCGTCATACGAAACGCTTTGAATACCTATAGTAGCACCAAGATAAAGTTGATGGCTGTAATTGGCTCCAAACGAAAATGCGTATTCGCCAATACCTCCTTTGGTGGTAATTGTCCTTTCTACATCTTGGTTATAGCCAAAATCTTTAAAATCGTGCAGAAAGAGATTATAAGTAGCAGAAGTACTTTTTTTGTCATAAAATAGAGCGTAAGTGTCCCATGCAAGGAGCTCATAATTATAGTCCAAGTTATTTACTTTTTCATTGAGGGTCGTTCCAGGAACGGAGTTTGCATTCATGATAAACTCATCCAGCATAGAACTGTTTGTATTCTTTCCTACAATGGTAATATTTCTGTTGAAATCGCTCAATCTATTATAGGTCACACCCAAACTTGTACTCACCCATCCTTGGTCTTTATTTGTATTGAAGGTATAGACGTATCCTATATTGTTTAAATTGAGGTTATACTTACTGTCGGAATAATTGTTTCCGTAAAATTTTGATTTAGTGTTATCTATATTTAAGGAAGGAGTGAGCGTAAATTCGGAAGTCCTGTAAGCTCCTATACCTGCGGGGTTTATACTCAACGAAGTCATATCAGCTCCTAAGGCCCCAAACGCGCCTCCCATACTCATGCCCCGGGCTGTACCGCCGGTATAATATTGTGATAACCGTAATACATCCGATTCATTCTGAGCCAATATTGGAAGGGAAATTAGACACAAAAAATAGGTTATGGATAATCTCATTGTTTTCATAAAGCCTGTTTTGAATTATACATAATAAGTGAAGATACAGGAATCCCATATAACCTCGGAGTTTAATGGGATTCCCTGAATATTATCAGCGTCTCCTTGAACCACCACCGGATGACGAACCTCCAGAGCTCGATCCAGACGATGAAGATGACGACGATGAGCCTGAAGAATACGAACCCCGGCTGCTGCCTGATGAGTAGGAATTACTTCCGGAGCTGTAGCTGCTACTTGAAGGAGCCGAATATCTCGGTTGCGACGAATAATCGGATGAACTGCGGCTGTTCGAGTTGTTTTCCGAATAGGTACTTCTCCGAGTTACGGAAGAAGACGTATTTTCGTTATACGTAGGCCGAGAATACGTTCTTGGTTTACTGTATGTAGGCGTATACGTTCTCGAATTATTTTCAGCCTCGCTTCGAGCTTGATAGGCTGAGCCATCACTGTTATATCGACGGCTAGTGGATGTATTCGTATTGCTGGCCGGAGCCATTCGTGTATAAGCTGCTCTTTCGGCCGAAACCCTGCTACTTCCGTAATATTCTGAACTATATCTGCGGCTGTTGGGGTTAATTGTGCTGTTGGTTCTTAATCCGCTTCCGTAAGTCCTTATCGAAGCCGATTTTTCACGACTATACCCCAATCCGTTACTACCTAATCTTCCGGTCAGGCTTGAACGGTTGTTTATTCTGCCATATCTACTGTTGCTGGCATAACCATAATTAGAATATCCGCCCCAATAACCATTATAATATCCAGTCCAGTACGGAGAATAATACCCACCATAATACCCATAGTTACCGTAATATCCGTATCCATACCCGAAACCATAATAAGGCCATCCCCAACCAAAGCCTACGCTCCAGCTTGGGCCATACCAGTAAGGATCATAATAATACGAGTCGTAGAACGAATCACTGTAGAATGGATCATAATATCCACCCCAGTAACCATCGTGGAAACGACGGAGCCTTGTGGAATAGTAATTGTTGGTGATGTAGGTATTGCCTTCGCTTGCCGAATACGAATCTTCGTAACGAATACTGTCATTACTATAGGCAGCATTTCCGCGGTTCAAACTGTAATTCTGGTAATTGCCTTCGGCTGCAGGGTTTGCTGCGGTGTCGATGATTTCTTCAGATTCAAGCGATTCGCGGTACCTTTCGTAATTACTCACATCTTCTCGCTTTTTGTCAGTAGGAGTGGCTTTGGCGATTACTTGTGTACCGGATTTCTGTCCGGGTTTATAATAAAGGTCGTCGGTCCCGGAACTGGCAAAATAACTGGAAGAACAAGCGCTCGCTAAAAACGCTGCAAACATTGGAATGATAATTTTTGCTTTCATAACTCGCCCTCCAAATGATAAGTATAATAATTGGTTCAAATTTATTTACTTTGCAAGTATATAAATTCATACAAATCTATACAAATACTATACCAAAAAGAATTATGGCGAAGGAAATTACAAGCAGGGCGGATAATTATTCGCAATGGTACAATGACCTGGTAATCAAGGCGGGTCTTGCCGACAACTCTGCTGTTAGGGGCTGTATGGTGATTAAACCTTACGGCTATGCAATTTGGGAGAAAATGCAAAGTATCCTCGATAAAAAATTTAAGGAAACCGGCCATTCCAATGCCTATTTCCCGTTGTTTATACCTAAGTCGTTTTTTAGTAAGGAAGCCGACCATGTGGAAGGTTTTGCCAAAGAATGTGCCGTGGTTACCCATTACCGTTTAAAAAATGACCCCAACGGAAAAGGTGTTGTGGTTGACGATGATGCAAAACTCGAAGAAGAACTGATCGTTCGTCCTACCTCCGAAACAATTATTTGGAATACCTATAAAAGCTGGATTCAATCGTACCGCGATTTGCCTATTCTTGTAAACCAGTGGGCCAACGTGGTGCGCTGGGAAATGCGTACCCGCTTATTCCTCCGTACTGCCGAATTCCTTTGGCAGGAAGGCCATACAGCCCATGCCACCAAGGAAGAAGCGATTGAAGAAACCAATAAGATGGTGCATGTTTATGCCGATTTTGCCGAAAACTATATGGCAGTGCCCGTTATTATTGGAAACAAAACGGCCAACGAACGTTTTGCCGGAGCTCTCGACACTTTGTGTATCGAAGCCTTGATGCAGGACGGAAAAGCTTTGCAAGCTGGCACTTCGCATTTTTTAGGTCAAAATTTTGCCAAAGCATTCGACGTTAAATTTGCCAGCAAAGAAGGATCGCTCGATTACGTTTGGGCTAGTTCGTGGGGCGTTTCTACCCGGTTGATGGGAGCTTTAGTTATGGCTCACTCCGATGATAACGGATTAGTGCTTCCTCCAAAACTCGCACCCATTCAGGTTGTTATTGTTCCTATTTTTAATAAAGCAGAACAACTGTCGGTTATTTCTGAAAAAGTTCTTCCTATCAAAAAACAGTTGGAGGCCAGAGGAATATCGGTTCAGTTCGATGACCGCGATAACTTCAAACCTGGGTTTAAATTTGCCGAACACGAATTGAAGGGAATTCCCGTTCGTATAGCAATTGGCCCCCGCGATGTGGATAACAATACTCTGGAAATTGCCCGTCGCGACACTCTCGAAAAAAAGGTAGTAGCATCGGATACTGCCGTTGATTATATTGTTGATTTGCTCAACGATATTCAAAAAGGTATTTATGATAAAGCCTTTAAATATCGGGCCGAACACACTTTTAAAGCTGACACCTACGAGGAGTTTAAACAGATCCTCGACGAAAAAGGCGGTTTTGTTTTAGCACACTGGGACGGTACCCCCGAAACCGAAACCTTGATTAAGGAAGAAACCAAAGCTACTATACGTTGCATACCGTTCGATAATCCTCAGGAAAACGGAGTATGCATCCGAACCGGTAAGCCATCCACACAACGGGTATTATTTGCCCGGGCATATTAGTAATTGATGATTTTAGGCCTAAAAGATACTGTAAAGTAGTTTTAGGCCTAAATTTTGTTATTGGTTTTACTCTTTAACCTCCCTCCTATGGACGCTATCAACAAAAAGGAAGAAATACTCAAACTTATTGCAGAGAAATCCGTACATAAGCAAAAAGTTTACGATAGCACATTTTTGACCTTCCAAAAAATAAAAAAAGTATTACATAGCATTGATAATGATCTTAATGAAAGCATTTCCGGCATTGATAAACGTGTTCGGCTTGAATATAAAGATCAGGGCGATTTTGAGGCACAACTTAAAATAGCTGGCGATCTTCTCGTTTTTAGCATGCATACCAATGCTTTCGAATTTGACCGTAACCATCCGGTTTGGAGCCTTTCGTATGTTAAAAACAATCCGATGAACACCGTTTGCGGAATGATCAGCATATATAATTTCCTTGATGATTCGTTTCGTTACGGACGCCTCGACGATTTAGGCTATCTCATTGCACGTATATTTGTAAACCGTGATCATTTTTATTTTGTGGAAGGAAAACGACAAATGGGATATTGGTGTAACAATTTTGGCACCGCACAAATAGATGAGGATACGCTGCGGGATATTATTTTTTCTTCAGTTCAGTATGCCCTCGAATTTGACCTGTTGGTGCCGCCTTACGATAATGTTAAGATTGTGTCGGTAGCCCAGATGAATTCAAAAATAGAATCTTCGCGGATACAAACAGGTAAGCGACTTGGTTTTACCTTTAATTCAGATGATGTTTCATAAGATTGAAATAACCATATTATCTGATAAATACTTTCTTAGGTATCTTACAGGGCTAATTTTTTGTTTTAATTTTCTTATTTGTAATGCACAAAACGAAGGCTTTTCGTTGCCCAAAATTGATACTGTTAACTTAAAAGAAGGTCAGGTTTTCGTTTATAACAATAAAAATTACCGGGTTACGAAGGATGTGATTCTATACATTCCCTCAAGTGTTAAATATGAGGTAAAACCCGATAAAGGCGAAGAATTTTTTAACAAGCTGGCAGAGACTGCAAATAAACGGCGTTGGACACGCGAACTGCATAATATCCTTATCGCCCCTTCCAACGAAACTGATAAAAAGGATTCACTAAAGACGACTCTTAGCATTTCTCCGTTTATGGCCTATGAAGGCCGTCCTATTCGCAAAATACAAGTAGTGCAGTTGGATGTTTTTGGACCAACCATCGATGATATTAACCGTTTGCCCCGCAACTGGCTGGAACGGGTTGCAAATAAAGTTCATACCAAAACCAAAGAACAGTTTATTCGTAAAAGTTTACTTTTTAAATCCGGAGAAAAATTCAATGCGTCGTCAGTGTCCGATAATGAACGGGTATTGAGACAAATGCCATTCATTGAAGACGCTCGGATCATTGTAGCACCTGTTGCTTTAGGAACCGATTCTGTTGATGTTGTAGTAATTACAAAGGACGTTTGGTCTATAGCTTTTAACCTAAAAGTAGAGGATGTTTATGCCGGACGGTTTGATTTCTGGGATAGAAATATTTTAGGGTGGGGACACGAAATTCAAAATGGGATTCTATGGGATTCTCGTAAATCGTCTACCCCGGGTTACGAAGGAAATTATCGTGTCAATAATATTGCCGGGAGCTTTGTTAACGGCGACTTAAACTATTATAACAGTTTCCATACCCGAACGGTTGGGGTAAGTATGAACCGTAGCTTTTTTACGCCCAACGTTAAATATGCCGGGGGACTGTCGTTTGCCAATACCAAGACCTTAGTTAAAGAATCCGTTAGTCCTAAATTAGATACGATACGTTATAACAGTTACGATGTGTGGGTTGGACGTTCATTCCTGATTCATCAAAACCCCAAAAACAATATGCGTCATAATCTCACTTTTAGTACCCGAATTATAAGCGACCAATTTTTTAAACAGCCTTCTGTTACCGAAAATTCATATTACAACTTACAAGATAAAATACTGTGGCTTAACTCAATCGGATATAGCCGACAAAACTTCTTTAAAAGTAATTTCATTTACAATTTTGGGCGAACTGAAGATATCCCGGTAGGGAGTGAGGCATTGTTTACCATGGGAATTGAAAAAAATCAGTTCATTGTACGCAAGTACGGAGCCATAAAACTTGCTGCCGGACATTTTTTTTGCAATTGGGGGTATTTTTATAATAGCTTTACCTTGGGAAGCTTCTTTAATGAGTCCAATGCCCCAGAACAATCGATTTTAGAAATTAAAGGAAATTACTTTTCGCCATTATTGGTTCTTAACCGGTATAAAATTCGTCAATTTGTTAATGTGGGTTATACCGGAGGAATTAACCGGTTCACAAATGAATATCTTACTATTAACAGAAGCTTTGGACTTAACGGATTTAAAAACGATTCTGTTTACGGCAAAAAACGGTTTACCATGCATTGGGAAACCGATTGCTTTACGCCTTGGCGGTTCTATGATTTCCGTGTTATAATGTTTTTGTCAGCCGATCATTGCTGGATTGCCGACCGATCCCGCGATCTGTTTCGTCGTTTGCCTTATACAGGTATTAACTTTGGCATAAGGGTTCGTAATGAACGTCTGGTGTTTAATACCCTCCAAATTAGTTTTTCATTCTTTCCCAATATCCCCCCCGGTTCCAAAACCGATTTCATAAAGCTATCCGGCGAGTCGTTGTTAAATCCGCCATCATTTGTTCCGCAATCCCCGGCCTTAAAGACTTTTCAATAAATAAGCTAAAAAGTTCGGTTCTTATTTTAACAGGTTCGGTTTATTTTATAACTTTAAAAGAATCGAATTGGGGTTACATGAAAAAACCAGGAGAAACAACAGATATTTTTTATTCAGCAGAGGGAGGCCTACTATTTCATGAAATCTTTGAACTAGCTCCGATTGGGATTATTTTATTAACTCCCGAAGGCCTTATTTTAGACTGCAATGACTATTTTATTAAGGCTGGTCTGATTACTAATAAGTATATTATTATTGGGAAAGATATTTTAGGTTTACTGTCGGGCAACGACCACGTAAAGTTTAAAAACAATATCCAGGAAGCTTTAAAAAGTAATTACATTAAAGATCAGGAGTATAGTTTAAAATTAGGTACAGAAGAAACTCGGGCAGTATCGATGAGCTTGATAAATGGAACAAGCAGCTTACAAAACCAAGTGGTTGTTTACGTTAAGGATATTACTCCAACAAAGCTTATTGTGAATGGCTCTGCGCAGGAGGATGATTATCTTCACGCTTTATTCGAAAAAGCCCCGCTTCCATATCAGTCACTGGATGTTAATGGAAACATTATAGATGTTAATAATTTATGGATTAACGAGTTTGAATATGACAAACGTGAGGTTTTAGGTAAAAATTTTGGCGATTTCCTTACAGAAGAATCAAAGCAAAAGTATTTAAAGAATTTCGTTTCATCTTTTTTGGAAAAAACAGTTCTACAAGATGAATTTGAAATCATAAAAAAAGAAGGGGGAAAGGTTCTCGTTTCATTAAATGGTCAAGTTTATTTCAACAAAAAACAACAATTTGTATGTGCCAATTGCATATTAACAAACATTACAGAAAAAAGGAACTTGCACCAACGCGTCAGAGAAAGTGAAGAGCGTTATAAAGAAGCTCAGGCACTTGTGCGTTTGGGATATTGGGAGGAGGATCTGGTAAACAACACCTTGTTCTGGACCGACGAGATTTATCGTATTCTTGGTTTAGAGCCTCAATCCGCACCTCCCGATAATAACTTGTTTAAGGCAATAGTTCATCCAGATGACCGGGAATGGGCTATGGACTGTTATTACCAGTCCGTCAAAAACAAGGAACCCTATAATATCATATATCGGTTGCTGATGAAAAATGGCGAAATTCGTTATGTCAATGAACTTTGCAAGAACATTTATGCTGATAACGGAATCCCTGTCCGTTCCATTGGTACCATGTTGGATGTTACCGACCGTATCAACGCCGAAATGGCTTTAAAAGAAAGTGAGGATAAGTTCCGAAGTATCTTCGAATCGGCCAATACGGCTATTGGAATTATAGATAAATGGAATAAAATAGTTACTGTAAACCAAGCGTTTCAGGACACATTGGGTTATTCTTCAGATGAACTGCAAAAAATAAATATTAAACAATTATCTCATCCAGAAGATGTTGATAAAGAAGTTGTTATGCTGGAAGAAATGAAGGCCGATAAACGCGATCGGTATCGGATTGAAAAACGTTATATTTCTCAATCCGGAAACGTTGTTTGGGTTGACCTTGCCGTTGCTGTTATAAGGGATAAAGACCGGCACCCATTGTATTTTGTGGGTGTTCTAAATGATATTACAGAGCGAAAATTAGCCGAGCAGCAACTAAAAGAACTGGTGGAAACAAAAGACAAATTCTTTTCAATTATAGCTCACGACCTGAAAAATCCTTTTGGAGCAATTCTTAATTTTTCTGAACTTTTGCATGAAAATGCCAAGATGTACTCATCCGATCAGGTAGTGCATATGAGCCAATTAATTAACAATTCCGCCCAGCTCTCATTTGAATTGCTGGATAATCTCCTTTATTGGGCCCGTAGCCAGACAAACCGTATAGAATTTATTCCTCAAAAGCTGAATCTGTGTGAAGTTGTAAATGACGTGATGCAATTATTAGGCAGTCAAGCAATCAATAAACGTGTTGAATTGGAGAATCAGGTTCCGGAACATTTAATAATTCATGCCGACAATAATTTATTAAAATCGATATTACGAAACCTTATAAGCAATGCCATAAAGTTTTCCTATTCCGGAAAAAAAGTCACAGTCCATGCTGAAAAGCTCCAAACTTATATCGAAATATCGGTTTGTGACTATGGCGTTGGAATTGATCCCCAAAAAGCGGAACAGCTATTTCGGATTGATTCAAAATTTAGTACAACTGGCACTGCCAAAGAAAAAGGTACCGGACTCGGATTAATCCTTTGCAAAGAATTTGTAGAAAGGCATGGAGGCAAAATATGGGTTGAAAGTACTAATAATAAAGGCTGTAAATTTAAATTTCAGATACCCAATCATAAGTATTAAGAGGCAAGGAATAGTTTTATCGTGAATTCATTGTGGAGTAAAGTCAAAACAATAACTAAGATGCCTTGCCAATGGGTACGACAACTATATCGCAAAACCAATCGGCAAGGCAAACCTGTTTAATCTGATAGACCTCCATTTAAAGAAACAGAAAGAATCCGTTAAAAAAGTACAATACACCAACCGCTCCTACCACCATACTTAGGTACCATACCAAAGGCTTTTTCACCAAAGCCGCAATGGACGAAAGTAGGATAGCTATCTGCAAAAATATCACGGCAATCCCAAACGCCGACGAATGTACCTGACAGCCGTCACGGTCCTTTTCATAAGCTAAAGCCTTTTTACGAATATCCTCTTTTTCAGCATCGTACTGCTTTAACTTGGAGTTATAGAATTCTATTTTCTTTATATATTCGCTAATTGTACTTTGCGACGTGAGCAGATTCTTTTGAAGTTCAAGATTATCCTTTTGGTTCTCAAAAATATAAGCTTTAATACTTTTGGATTGATAATACGACCATTGGTTGGCTGCATTAGTCTGGTTCATAAGGGCTTTACTTCCATAACCACCCCCTTTAAATGTTGAAAGCGTAGCACATACTGCAAATATTACCGTGGAAAGCGCCAGGTAATTCAGCCACTTCTCTTTTTTTTCTTCTGCCATAATGTTGAGTCATTTTAGTTTAGTGCAAATTTACAAAGAATGAATAAATGTGCTGTTTTAAAAAATGTTAACAAGAGGATATCGGCAGCTTAATTGCATTAATTTTTCGTCAAAATAAATTTGCAAGAAAAGGCTAAGGCACGCTTATTGCAAGCTACTCAAATTTAAAATGTTATAAATTATAACATCAAAAAAACTTCAATTTTATAGATTATAAACTTTTTATCGATATTTGGTTTAAAGATATGAAATGGCTGCCAGTACTCTTGCTTAGTCTTATTGTTGTGTTTATGACCGTTCGGTCGCAGGAGGAACCTGCCGAAAAAGGAGTAAAGCCCGATTTTGTTAATGATATTTATCCGCAGGTGGAAAAAAATGGCTGCAATTCGGCCAATTGCCACGGCAGTCAGGGCAGCCGGCTTAAACTGTCGTTGTTTGCGGCCTTTCCTGCCAAAGACTATGATGTGCTTGTGAAAAATCCCGGCGGCCGATACGTTAATTTTGTTGAGCCAGAAAAAAGCCTTCTTGTCCGTAAAATAAAAGAAGGGCATCCGGCGGCGTTAGATGTTATTCAGCGCGAACAACTTGCCAGGGAATTGGAGTTATGGATAAGAAACGGCGCAGCATACAACAATCGTCCCGAATTAAATTTTAAGGAACTGAGGTTGTCGCTTCCGGACACTATTTTAAAACAAGGCGCAAAGTACCGAATCAAAGCTGAAGCTGTCTTTAATAATGGCTCAAAAACTGATGTTTCGGCATATTGTCATTTCGAAAGCCAAGACAATGAGGTTATTTCATGCCTTAGCGGAAATGAAATTAAAGCTGGCCATGCTGGTTATACGGCGGTCTGGGCACGATTTGCTTATCATTTTGCCACCATACGGTTGATGGTTCCTCAGAATACCGATGCGAAATTTCCGGATACACAAACTCAAAATCCAATAGATGCTGTTGTTAATGCGCAACTGAAGAGGCTAGGTATTCCTCCTTCCGAACGTTGTTCCGACGAAATTTTTGTACGGCGGACATATCTTAACCTTACAGGTTTGCTTCCTTTGTCCGGTGCCGTTCGGGCTTTTCTTGAAAGCAAGGATGCTCGAAAACGATCTGAACTTATCGAAACCTTGCTTAACTCGGATAATTTTGTCGATTTTCAGGTATTGAAGTGGGGCGACCTGTTACGGTGTAAAGCTGAATATCCCAGCAATTTATGGCCTAATGCCGTGCAGGCTTATGCCCGTTGGATGAAGGAAGCGGTACGGAGTAATAAGCCTTATGACCGATTTGCTCGGGAGTTATTGGTTTCTTCGGGAAGCAATTTCAGATCGCCAACAGTCAATTTTTATCGGGCCTTTCAGGTACGCGATCCTAAAATTATTAGCGAATCGGCCGGACTCATCTTCCTCGGGACCCGCTATGAATGCGCCCGTTGTCATGCCAATCCCAAGACAAATCTTATCCGGAACAGCCAGAACGAAATGGGAGCTTTTTTCACTCAGCTTCGGTATAAATCGACCAATGAATGGAAAGAAGAAATAGTTTACCCCGAAACCGACGTTAAAGGCTCTGTTAAACAAGTTACAATGCCCGATGGAGCGATTGTAAATATGCCCGCTGGGGAGGATTGGCGACAGGCTTATGCCGATTGGCTGACATCGAAAAATAATCCGCTTTTTGCCAAAGTCATTGTAAACCGTATTTGGTATTGGCTTAATGGGCGCGGTATCGTTAACGAACCCGACGATTTTCGAGATACTAACCCACCGGTTAATCCGGAGCTTCTTTCGTATCTCGAAAACGAGCTTATCAGTCATAATTTCGATCTCAAACATATATTCAGGATAATTTTAAATTCAGAAACATGGCAGCGTTCGTCCATTCCTAATCGCTGGAACCAGAATGATCATGCTTTGTTTTCTCATTTTATTCTCCGCAGGCTTACTGCCGAAGAAATGATAGATGCCGTTTGCGAAGTTTCGGGTATTTCCGAGAGTTATTCGAGCAACGTGCCAGAACCCTTTACCTTCATGCCCGACGGTTTCAGAGCCGGTCAACTTTATGATGGCACCGTATCAACTTCGTTTCTCGAAATGTTTGGCCGTCCATCGCGCGATGTTTCTTACGAAAAAGACCGTAATAATCAGCTTACATCCAAACAGGTACTACATTGGCTAAATTCCTCCCAAGTTATTGATAAACTTAACCGAAGCCCGAATTTAAAGGAGATTAGCGATAAATTTTCGGATAAGGAAAAACTTGTCGACGAGGTTTATCTGCGGATATTGAGCAGGTTCCCTTCGGTACAGGAAAAAGAAAAGGCCAAGACCTATTTGGAAGTGAAAAACACCGACAAATATAAAGGAACTGCCGATTTAGCCTGGGCATTGTTCAATACCGCAGAGTTTATGTATAATCATTAACAGACATGAGCAATTTAAACGATAAAACGGGGCTTACTGCGACAACTATCGGACGGCGCGATTTTCTGCGGATGGGTGCTTTTACCATTGGCGGATTGGCGTTAGGTAATTTTCTTTCGCTTAGGGCAGCTCAGCCTAATAAATTGGCATTGGCAAAGTCCGTCATTTATATTTATCTCGATGGAGGCCCATGCCATATCGATACTTTCGATCCCAAACCAAAAGCCGGAAAGGATTATTGTGGACCATACAAAACTCCCATTAATACCAATGTTGACGGAATTCAAATTGGCGAAAAACTGACCAGACTGGCAAAGATTGCCGATAAATATTCAATAATCCGAAGTATGACGCATAATTATTTTGGCCACGAAACAGCTAGTTATGCAGTTCAAACCGGCACTCACCCAGGCGGACAACTTGTTTATCCATCAATGGGTGCGGTGGTAGCCTACAAAAAACAGCAGGAATATACAGGTAGTTTGCCTCCTTATATTTCCGTTACATCCTCCAATTCGCGGTTTAACGAGGCGGGATTTCTAGGCCCTCAGTATAAATCGTTTGCCACCGGTGGCGAACCGGAAAAGGATAACTTTATTGTAGAAGGAATTGTCAATAACAATATTACCGATCAACAGATAAATAACCGGAGGGAACTGCTTCATTCGCTCGATACGTTTGAACAAGAACTGGCTCAGGATGCAGAGATAAAAAAGATGGATTCGTTCCGCGATAAGGCGTACTCACTGATATTGGGCGATGCTAAAAAAGCTTTCGATATTCATGCCGAAGATGATAAAACCCGAACCCGCTACGGACGCACGCGGTTTGGTCAATCGTGTTTACTTGCCAGACGCATGGTGGAACGTGGGGTTCCGTTTGTTACCGTGCGGTCTGTAGGTTGGGATACACACAAACAGCATTTCGAACGGATGGACGAAATGTTGCCCGATCTTGACCAGGGATTGTCGGCTTTAATCGAGGATTTATCGGCTCGCGGCCTGTTGCAGGATACCATCGTAATTTGTGGAGGAGAGTTTGGCCGAACCCCGAAAATATTATGGGAACCGCCTTGGAATGGAGGTCGTGGTCATTTTGCCACAGCGTTTAGTTATCTGGTAGCCGGTGGTGGATTTATAGGCGGGAAAATGGTGGGCGCTACCGATTTTAAAGGCGAGGAGGTGATTGAACGTCCGGTTTATCCATGGGATTTAATAGCGAGTATTTACCAGCTTTTAGGCATCGACCCAACCGGCACACTGCCTCATCCCCGTGATGGCTTTGCCAGGGTACTCCCCGATTTTAAAAATACTACCCAGCCCGGAAACGGAATATTACGCGAAATCATGAAAACAGTCTGAATATGAGGAGCTATTCGATAATTTTTCTGCTATTGTGGCCAATGTCACTAATGGCTCAGGATTGTTTCAAAAACATCGATATTTCGGTAAATAATCCCTGGCGGACTGGCATAATTAACGGTACAATTAAAGCCGGGCCGCGTGCTCAGATTACCGCGCTGGCGTTTAGTGCGGACAATACCATTCTGGCTTCCGGAGGTTATCGCGAAGTGTTACTTTGGAACCTCCCGGCCTCAAAACTAGAAAAGCGCATTCAGCTTAATTCTTTTCATGGAAATGTGCGGAGCTTGAAATTCCTTTCCGGGAATAAATTGTTGCTTGGCTGCGGCGACCCCGGATTTAGCGGCGCATTACATCTTATAGACATAACTGATAATAGTTTAATTGCCAGTTTTTTTGAGCCGAAAGATGCCGTCACCGATCTTGCGATTTCGGCCAACGAAAAATATGCTGTGGCCGGCGATGCTACAGGGGCCGTTTATGTTTACGACCTCGAAAAAAAGATATTGGTAAAGCAGTTTTCAAATATAACTGGCGAAATATCGGGGATAGAGTTTGGCGATAACGATTCAAAACTGATTGTTAGCAGCCTCTCCGGGCAATTACGGATTTGGGACACGTCCGACTGGTCGCTGTTTTTTTCGCAAGATTTTCCGGATCCGATAACCGGAGTTTGTGGGTTTCGAAAAGGAAATCAGTTGGTAATGGCGTTAAACGGAGAGTCTTTCTCGGGAATAAAAATACTGGGAATACGAAAAAATCCTAATCGTCGCAGCGTTTCCAACGAACGGAATTCATTTTCCCTTGGAGGCTCACGTCCTTGCGGAGTGGCCGCCGACACTGCTTCCCGGTTTATTGTTGTACCGTGCTCCGATGGGCATGTTGAAGTTATATTTCCGTTCAATGCCAATAAAAACAAGTTATTCCAAGCTCATTCAGTACCTGTAAATGTAGTGGCCTTAACCTCCAATAAAGTATTCTTTGCCACCGGTGATGCCGAAGGGTGCATTAAACTTTGGGACGCAGGGGTACAGCGGCTGGCGGCAACCCTGGTTCAGCCGCAAAGCTTGTCAGACGGTTGGTTAATTATATCGTATCATGGTTATTATACCGGAAGCGATTCTCGGCTTATTTCATGGTCTTTTGATAAACAGGACGAAGGCCGAGAAACTGAATTATTTGATGTCGAAAAACTTAGCGGAACAACATGGCCTAAACCTGCTTCTGAAAAAAAGAATTCAAAATGAAAAAGGAGATTTTATTGGGCATTTTAATATTAGTAGCAATATTCAACGTTTTTGCAGAAGGCGAAATTCATATTGGTTATGTTTATCCAGCTGGCGGACAGCGGGGAACATCATTCGAGGTCGTTGTTGGCGGACAAAATCTCGGTCATGTTACAGGTCTCTTTGTCAGCGGAAAAGGCGTTAAAGGTGAGATTATTGAAAAAGTAAGCACTAAAGACGAAAAAAAACCGAAGCCCGCCAAGGTTAAAGGTCAGGAAAATGAACAAATAGCCCAACAGATAAGGCTTCGGATAACTATCGATAGAAAATCCGATTTGGGAATGCGCGATTTCCGGCTTATAACCGATAATGGCTTTTCAAACCGAATTTTTTTTGAAGTGGGTGAATTGCCCGAAATGACCGAGGTTGAAAAAAACGATACGAAGGAAACCCCGTTCATTTTGCCAAAAATTCCGGTAGTCATTAACGGGCAAATCTTGCCAAATGATCGCGATTGCTTTCGGTTTTCTGCGCTTCAGGGACAAACACTGGTTTGTGAAACCAAAGCCCGACGACTTGTTCCTTACATGGCAGATGCTGTTCCTGGCTGGTTCCAGGCCGTGGCTACATTGTATGGTCCCGATGGCAAAGAAGTTGCTTATAACGACGATTATGGCCCGCAGCCTGACCCGGTAATCATATATAAAGTACCGCAATCCGGCACTTATACCCTCGAAATAAAAGATGCAATATACCGTGGCCGCGAAGATTTTGTATATCGCATAGCTATTGGCGAATTACCTTTTGTTGAGTCGTGGTTTCCCTTGGGTGGTACAAAAAATAAAAAGTCTCGGATATCGTTAAACGGGGTAAATCTGATAAAGAATAAAATTAACGTTTCGCTGAAGAACGATATATCCGGACGGACATCGTTTACCGTGAAAGGGAAAGGAAAACTCTCCTCTAATCCTGTAACGCTTGCCGAAAATGATTATCCGGAAATTTTTGAATCCCCCAATAATAACAGTAAAGAAACGGCTCAGGTATTGCCGGGAATGTGCGTTGTCAATGGAAAGATCGAAGCTCCCGGCGATGTAGACTGGTTTCAGCTGGAACGAAAAACGGGCGATACCCTTTTATTTGAAATTATGTCGCACCGGCTTGGAACTTCACTCGATGCAGATATCACCCTGTTCGATAGCAATATGAATGTATTGGAGCAAAACGATGATTTTTTTGATCGAAGTGAAGGCCTTGAAACTCACCATGCTGATCCCCGGTTGATATATACTATTAAAGCAAATGGAAAATACTTCATCCGGGTCAGGGATGTTCAGCACCATGGAGGACCAGATTATGCTTACCGGCTAATTGTCGGCGTTCCTGTGCCCGACTTTGATTTACGCATTGTCCCTTCCAATCTTGCACTGAATAAGGGTGGAACGACTGCTTTTTCGGTTTACGCCTTACGCAAGTACAGTTTTAATGGAGCAATACAGCTCGAGCTTAAAGGACTTCCCGAAGGGTTTACGCATAGTCGTGGTATTATTAAAGCCGGACAGGACCAGGCACAAATGACACTGACAGCGCCCCGGGAGGCATTGTTGGGAACGCTGGGATTAAAAGTATTGGGTTATGCTTCGGGAAAAGCCGAAAATAAGGACGCCCGAATAGAACGCGAAGCTGAGCCTGCCGAAGAAATGATGCAGGCATTTAGCTATCAACACCTTATTCCGGCAAGCGATTTTTTGACTACCGTTGAGACGGCCTTACCTATAACCCTTTCTTCTTCCATTAAGAGCGATAGTATCTTAAAAATAGTTCAGGACGGAACCATTAACATAACCTTAGATGTGAACCGGCAGGAAGGATTTGAGGTACCAGTTCAGTTGGTACTAAGCAATCCAACATCAGGAATAAAAATGAAACCAGTTTTGGTTGCGGGCAATGAAAAACACGGAACTGTAACCATAGAAACCCAGAATATACAGCCGGGGAAGGAAATTACGCTGATTATTTCAGGAGTAACCCGGCCTGGAAAAAACGCAAAAATAAAGACAATGACTGTTCTTTGCCCGGCATTATCGGCGATTATTGTATCTAAATGAGGAATTGAATAATATTACAATTTTAAACAGGTCTTATTTTCAATGTTCAATACACTATCTTATCCTCTTTATTTGTCCATTCGTTAAATAACTCCCCTCCTTCTTCGAGGTTTAACCGGCTAAAGCGGATACTTCTTTCCTCAATGGGTTTATCCAGTTCGTTATAAATAAAGTTATCGCTAAAACCAATATTTTCGGCATCCACGCGGGTAGAACAATAGTAAACTGCCGGGATTCCGGCCCAATAAATAGCCGAAAGACACATGGGACAAGGCTCACAGGTTGCATACAACACCGCATTATTCAGGTTAAAGGTTTGTAAATTACGGCAGGCTTCGCGGATAGCCACAATCTCTGCATGTGCCGTGGGGTCGTTGGTGGAACTTACCATGTTACAACCTTTTCCAATAACCTCACCTTTGAGTACAACCACAGCGCCAAAGGGTCCGCCCACGTTATTCCGAACTCCGTTAAAAGCCGCATCAAAGGCCAGCTTCATATAATCTTCGTGTTGCAATGTCATAGCAATATCATCATTTATAAAACATAATTTCCACAAAAAAGGGATGCCGATAAGCATCCCTTTTAAAAGGTATTTGTAAATCTGTTACAGTTCCAAATCTCCGTTATGAACTTCGTGCCAAGGCAATCCGTAAAGATTCAAGGCTTCCATAAATGGATCGGGGTTAAATTCTTCTACATTGAATACACCCGGGTTCTTCCACAGTCCTTTCATGAACATCATGGCGCCAATCATGGCCGGAACGCCAGTGGTATAGCTTACGCCTTGTGTACCGGTTTCTTTATAAGCTGCCTCATGGCTGCAATTATTGTAAACATAATAGGTTTTCTCTGTACCATCCTTAATACCACGGATACGGCAACCTATAGAGGTCCAGCCTTTATAGTTTTCGCCCAAATCGCCGGGATTAGGCAACACGGCTTTGAGGAATTGGATAGGAACAATCTCTACTCCGTTATAAATAACCGGGTCGATGCGTGCCATACCAATATTTTGAATTACACGAAGGTGTGTAAGGTATTCCAGTCCAAAGGTCATCCAAAAACGAGCGCGTTTAAGGGTTGGATAGTTCTTAACCAACGATTCGAGTTCTTCGTGATAAATAACGTACGACTCTTTAGGGCCTATTTCCGGATAGTTTAACGGTTTATGTATTTCGTGTGGTTCGGTTTCAACCCATTGTCCGTTTTCCCAGTATTTTCCGCGTTGCGTAACCTCGCGTATATTGATCTCGGGATTGAAGTTAGTGGCAAAAGCCTTGCCATGGTCTCCTGCATTACAGTCTACAATATCGAGGTATTGAATTTCATCGAAATGATGTTTGGCAGCATAAGCAGTGTACACGCTTGTAACCCCCGGGTCAAAGCCACAACCGAGAATGGCGGTAAGTCCGGCTTCTTTAAATTTATCCTGGTAAGCCCACTGCCATTTGTATTCGAACTTGGCTTCTTCTTTAGGCTCGTAGTTAGCGGTATCCAAATAGTTAACACCTGCTTCGAGACAAGCATCCATAATTGTAAGATCCTGATAAGGCAATGCCACGTTAATAACCAGCTCGGGTTTAAAGCTATTGAGAAGCTTAACCAGTTCAGGAACGTTTTCAGCATCAACACTTGCCGTTTGAATGCGGTTACCACCAATGGCAGCGGCAATGTCGTCGCATTTAGACTTGGTACGGCTGGCCAACATGATTTCCGAAAACACTTCAGGATGTTGAGCAACTTTATGAGCAACAACGGTTCCTACGCCTCCGGCTCCGATAATTAATACCTTACCCATTTCTTTAAGTTCTTCTATTTTATGGTTATACAATAAGCTGCAAATGAACAAAAAAAATTTGGCATGCGAAATGACTTTTACGCATTCCTATCCGAAAGATAAGGATTCTATTCCTTATCTGATTTGAATATAACTTTAATATCCTTTATTTCTGTAGAAATAAAAAACAGCGTAACAAAATGCTACGCTGTTTCGGAGTTATTAATTCTCAAACTTATTTTAATAGGGTGTTTTGAAATTATTCCAATCGGTGGTGTCGGTTTCAGCCGTTTCCAGATTAGCCAAAGAAGACGGCTTACGTTTAAAATGTTTGAACATCCAATCATAAATACGTTTATCGCCAAACGTACGATGTATATCGTGACCTGCACCGTGAAGAATGGTAAATTTGGGTTTACCTCCCTTAGCTTTTAGGGCATCCACCATCTCTTCGGTTCGTTTGATCGGAACTGCACGGTCGCGGTCGCCATGAAATGCCCATACCGGCATATCTTTTAAAGCCCCAACCTGTTTTGGCACCCCGCCACCACAAAGAGGAAGCACAGCCGCAAATAAATCGGGATGTTTAATAGCCAAATCCCATGCACCGAAACCGCCCATACTCATCCCGGTAAGGTAAATACGGGTAGTATCAATATGATATTTCTGGGTAATCTCTTTAATGAGTGGCCCAAACCAGTTTTGGGAAGACCAGTTGCAACTCCACGGGCATTGAGGGGCGACAACAACGGCCTCGCATTGCATTCCACGATCCATATAAAAAGGTATTCCGTAACGTCTTACACTACTGAGGTTGTTTCCGCTGGCCGAACGTCCGTGAAGGTAAATAATCAACGGCAGACTTTTGTTTTTATCAGCTTTGTACGAATCCGGAACATAAGTCAGATAAGGATAGTGAATCCCTTCACTTTTCACAGCCGGTTTTACAATAGCTTTAGAAGCAAGGTTTGCAGGAACTTTATATGCCGCACCAAGGTGAGCCAGACGTTTCGCGTAACTTTTATGACTATTCCGCCTATGAACAACGTGTTTTACTTTGTGTTTAGCTTTACGTGGAGCTGCACTTAATGCAACCGGCAGCCCGATTAACATGATAAGCACACAATAAAATACTTTCTTCATCTTCGTTTTTTTAAAAGGTGGTTTACAAAGATGAAAATTATATTCAAAGAGAAGTGATGTTTATGCTCACCTCCCTTCGGTTAAATAGGCAACAACTTGATACTAAACTGTTAAATATTTGTTAAAATATCTTAAAAAGGAAATATATACTCTTGAATCGGTTATAATGCAAGGATTTTGTTTAACAATACAAGAGCTTCTTCAATAGTTTCGACGGGCTCAGAGCTCATGGTAAGCTTATTCTTGGCTTCTTTCATCTGAAAAAGACGCGGGTTCTTCTGCACAAAGTGAATTATCTTTCCAAATATAGGCGATTGATAATAGGGCGATTGCTGATTGGCCACAAACCAAATGAGCATTTTGCCGTTTTTAAGGATAATTTTTTCAAAACCCAGTTGTTTAGCCAGCCAGCGCAGCCTTACCACATTAAAGAGTTCGAGCGTAGGCAGAGGCAACGGGCCAAAACGGTCGATAAGATGTTGTTCGAATTCTTTTAGCTTTTCTTCGTTTTCGACATTGTCAAGCTCACGGTACAGGCGTATGCGTTCAGAAACATTACGTACATAAGCATCGGGAAACATCAGCTCAAAATCGGTATCGACCTGGCAATCGGCCACAAAATCCTCGACTTTAAAGGTTTCTTGTTTCTCATTTTCGTCGTCGAATATCCCCTGAAACTCGGTTTCCCTGAGTTCGAGCATTGCTTCGTTAAGGATACGCTGGTAGGTCTCGAATCCAATATCGGAGATGAAGCCGCTTTGTTCCGCACCCAGCATGTTACCTGCCCCACGGATGTCTAAATCCTGCATGGCAATGCTAAAACCACTGCCAAGTTCGGAGAATTCCTCGATGGCTTTAAGCCTGCGCCGTGCCTCGGGCGTTAAAACGCTGTAAGGCGGGGCTAACAGGTAACAGAACGCCTTTTTATTGCTCCGGCCAACCCTTCCGCGCAACTGGTGAAGGTCGCTAAGCCCAAAGTTTTGCGCTTGGTTAATGATGATGGTGTTTGCATTGGAGATGTCCACGCCCGATTCGATAATGGTTGTGGCTATAAGCACATCAAAATCGCCTCGCATGAATTCGAGCATGATTTGTTCGAGCCTCTCCCCGTCCATTTGCCCGTGCGCAAACACAGTTTTTACTTTCGGACAGAGTTTATTGATGAGCTGTTCTATTTGAGGAAGCGAATCCACGCGGTTATTAATAAAGAAAACCTGTCCGCCGCGGCTAACTTCAAAGTCAATAGCTTCCTGAATGACTTTATCGTTAAAAGTATGCAGTTCCGTTTGAATAGGATGACGGTTAGGCGGTGGGGTTGCGATAATCGACAAATCGCGTGCGCCCATAAGCGAAAACTGAAGCGTTCGGGGGATTGGCGTTGCCGTCATCGTAAGCGTATCCACGTTTACACGCAGGGCTTTGAGCTTTTCCTTGGCCGAAACCCCGAATTTCTGCTCCTCGTCGATGATTAACAGCCCCAGATTCTTGAATTTAACGTCTTTACCTATTAACCGATGGGTTCCAACTACGATATCCACCTTTCCGGCTTCGAGGTTTTTGAGCGTTTCCTTCTGATTTTTTGCCGTCTTCAGCCTGCTAATATAATCGACCGTGCAGGGATATTTCTCAAGCCGGTCTTTAATGGTATTATAATGTTGAAGTGCCAAAATAGTGGTAGGAACCAGTATGGCAACCTGCTTATTATCGGCCACAGCTTTAAATGCAGCGCGTATGGCCACCTCTGTTTTCCCAAAACCAACGTCTCCACACACCAAATGATCCATCGGATACGGTTCTTCCATGCTTCGCTTAACAGCAGCCGTGGCTTTTTCCTGGTCGGGCGTATCTTCATATATAAACGACGCTTCTAATTCCTCCTGCATATAGGTGTCGGGCGAAAAAGCAAACCCCGGAGATTCCTTGCGTTTGGCATACAAAGCAATGAGCTCGCGTGCAATGTCCTTAACCTTGCGTTTGGTGGTCTGCTTCATGTTTTGCCATGCCGGCGTACCAAGTTTATATATCTTGGGTTGCTCTCCGTCCTTCCCGCGATATTTTGAAATCTTATGCAGGTTATGAATATTGACGTAGAGCACATCGTTATCGCGATAAATAAGCCGTATAGCCTCTTGATAATGACCATTAACATCAATCTTGCCAAGTCCGCCAAAAACGCCAATGCCATGATCGATGTGCACCACGTAATCGCCCGTCTGAAGTCCTCGTAATTCGTTCAACGTAATGGTATCGCTGCGAACAAACTGTCGGTTAATGCGATATTTATGATAGCGTTCAAAAATCTGATGATCGGTATAATAGCAAATCTTCAGATCATTGTCGATGAACCCTTCGTGAACAGAATTAATGATGGGATTAAAGGCAATCTTTTGGGAAAGACTCTTAAAAATATCTTTTAAACGGTCTATCTGCTTGGGATTTTCGCTCAAAAGATAAAGTTCATAGCTTTTAGACCGGTAATCAGCAAGGTTTTCGGACAGTAATTCGAAATTCTTGTTAAAAACAGGTTGCGGCGAAGTAGAAAACTCGAGTTCGCGCTTGGGGTTATAATAATTGGTCTGGCCAAATTCAACATGACGGAAGTCTCCCAATATCTGGGCAACGTCCGAAGCTTCGATGAGTACCTGGTTACGCAATATTTTCTCGTCCGAAAGCTCTGAAACCAGCTTTTCAGGGGCATTGCAATAAACTTCGTCGATGCGGTCGATGCAAAGTTTAAGGTTTTCACTCCAAATAACGCTTGAAGGAGGAAGTAATTTCAACACGCTATCGCCTTTATCCTCTCCAATCAGCTTTTGAATATTGGGAACAATGGAAATATTGCCAAACTTATCACGCGAAAGCTGATCCTCAACGTCAAAAGTGCGGATGGTTTCGACTTCATCGCCAAAGAAATCGATACGATACGGAAGATGATTCGAATACGAAAAGATATCGACGATACTACCGCGCACGGAGAACTGTCCGGGTTCATAAACAAACTCTGTTTCTTCAAAGCGGTATTCTTCCAGCACCTCGCGAATAAAGCTAATGGAAATCTTTTCGCCAACAGTAAGCACGAGGGTGTTTCTGTCAAGACTTTCGGAAGTTACTACCTTCTCCATCAAGGCTTCGGGATAAGAGACTATAACCAAAGAGCCCTCCTTCCCGACTAATTGCTTCAGGTTGTTAAGTACAGAGGTACGAAGGATAAGTCCTGCCTCGTCGATCTCGTTTTGGGTTACCGAGCGTTTGTAGGCAGAGGGGAAGAACATCACAGTTTCTTCGTCGATGGCGTGGGTAAGGTCGTTATAGAAATAGGCGGCTTCCTCGCGGTCGGGGATAATTACCCAATGAACGCCTTTACTCACAGAGATACAATGTGCAGCAAAAAGACTACGCGATGAACCACACAAACCTTTAAGTTTTAACGTGCGCAGCGCAACATCATTGAACCAGGATACAAAACTCGCGGCATGCGAATGATTCTGATAAACAGATATAAGTTCAGGTACTGACAAAACAATAAATTTTCGCAGCAAAAATACAATCTATCTCGATTGGTTATTCAAAATAATGCAGAAGGATTTCAATTTTAGAAACATAACACAAGTCATTAATTATAAATAACCTACAAAATAATGTGAAGAATATAATTTTCTTAGATAATATAATTTTTTTTAAATCAAATATTTGTTGCACCTTTGCGCCGTAGATTAAAGATCATTATATCAAGACTTGATTCAGGATTAAATACGCCTCAGACATTCATTCCGTTCACAGTTCTCATATTGCTCTCCTCTACCAAATATTTTATTATTTTATAATTTCAATTTCATTTCATGGACATTTACGTAGGCAATCTTCCTTACAAAGCTGATGAAGATGTATTAAAAGAGATTTTCGAAGAGTACGGTGAAGTAGCTGCCGTTAAAATTGTTACTGATACAGTAACTCGTCGTAGCAAAGGTTTTGCTTTTGTTACAATGAACAATGACGAACAAGCCAATCAGGCTATCGAAGAATTAAACGAAGGTGAATTAATGGGCCGCAAAATTGTGGTTAACCAAGCCCGCCCTAAAGCTGCAAACGCAGGTGGCGACAGAGGCGGTCGTAGCGGCGGTTACAGCAGAAAGCAGTACTAGTCGTACCCTTCATTACAAAGGTCTGAACCGATAATATCCGAAAGGATATCATCTTAAAATATCTTAAAAAGGCATATTCGAAAGGATGTGCCTTTTTATTTTTTCACCATTTCTTTGGTCGATAGCAGTCCACAAGCCGCAAAAATATCGAGCCCACGCGAAGCTCTTATGGTCGTTACAATACCCTTTTCATTGAGCCCTTCCTGAAACCGTTTAATCGCAACATCGTCCGAGCCGAGAAGCGGCACTTCAGGCACCGGATGAAACCGGATAAGATTAATCCTACAGCGTATGCCGTTTAAAATCCGAGCTAGTTCCTTAACATGGCGGGGAGTATCATTGACATCCTTAAACATAATGTACTCGAGCGAAACCCTGCGTTGAAGGCCAAAATCGAAACCACGAATCACCGACAGAACCTCCTGAATAGGATAAGTGCGCTGAATAGGCATCAACCCTTTGCGCTCCTCGTCGAAAGGAGAATGCAGACTTATGGCTAGGTGACATTTGCTCCGGTTCAAAAATTCCTTCATTCCCGGAATTACGCCGATAGTAGAAACTGTTACCCGTTTGGGACTCCATGCATAACCGTAATCGGCAGTAATAATGTCAAGACTTTTCAGCACATTTTCAACATTATCGAATGGTTCGCCCATGCCCATATAAACAATATTGGTAAGCTTATCACGTTCGGGCAGACTGCGAATTTGGTTCAGAATTTCACCCGTAGATAAATGTGCCTGAAAACCTTGTTTTCCGGTCATGCAAAATAGACATCCCATCTTACATCCAACCTGCGACGACACACAAAGCGTAGCCCTGTCGTCATCAGGGATATAAGCCGATTCGATAAACTTCTCCTGATGCGTAGGAAATAGGTATTTTTTAGTGCCGTCAACCGACTCTTGTACTTTGCAGTGCTGCCAAACGCCCATTTCAAAATGCTCTTTCAGCAGCTCCCGGTTTTTCAACGAAATATTCCACATTTCATCGATTGTCGAAACGTGCTTTTTATAGAGCCATTCGGCAATCTGTTTTCCCGCAAACGAAGGCAGTCCGCACTTTTTTGCAGCATCGGCAAGTTCGCTTAACGTTTTTCCAAAGAGATACTCTTTCGTCATGAATATTTAGCTTAATTTTTAAAGAATTATCGCAGCGCAAAGATACTTTCCTAATTTCAATTTATTGTAAAAAGATAAAAAACAACCATCTTACGATTCGGAGATATCAGGTAGATATTCAGGTATGACCCTCCCCATGGATCGAAAAATATTTTTACGGGCATCTTTATTCATCTCGCCCATTGCTTCAACCAGACGGCGCATTTTAATCCGATTGGTATCATCGCCATAAGGGCACTGCGATTTTAATTGCGGATATTCCCGTATAGATGCAACATTAAGCATCTCGGCATTAGTAAGCTCGATGAGAGGGCGAATGAGCTTTAAACGGCCTCCAAACATTGACAATTTCGCAGGCAACGAACTAATTGTTCCATGATAAATCATATTCATCATCAGGGTTTCAATGGCATCGTCAATATGATGCCCAAGGGCCAGCTTATTGCAGTTTAACTTTTTGGTCAATTCAAAAAGCCGTTTACGTCGGTGCCACGAGCAAACAAAACAAGGCGCTTTGCGTGGATTAGCTTGCAGATCGGTTGATAGCTCCTCAATGTGGAGTTCCACCCCCAATTCGTTGCACATTTTGGTCAAAAATCCGGTATCAATTTTATACCCAACTTCTTTTATGTGAACATGACAAGCTATCAACTCTACCTTAAACGGAAGATGTTTAATCCGATCAGCCAATGATTCAAGCAAAAACAGGGAATCCTTACCTCCCGAAACCCCAATCATAATGCGGTCTCCGGGCTCTATTAAGGTGTATTTTTTTGAGGTATATCCAACCTTTTTGCAAAGACTTACAAAAACCTTTTGTGTACGTTTTTCATCCATTCGTCAAAAAATAATAATTAAAAATTTTGCATAAAAATTAAACATAACAACCTATATAATAAGCATATTCGAAATTAAATTGAAATAAATTTCAATTATTTGACAAATATAATTTTTGATTTTCGTAAATCCGATTAATTTTGAGGGTCAAATTTTATAAAGGAGAGATTATGTCAAGAGAAGAAACGTTGGAGGAAATGGTAGCTCGCCGCAATAAGCGGCTTTTAAGCTTCTTCACAATGCATGGTTACAACGTCCGTCTTGTAGGAGATGAACAAAAACCTGCTGTTATTCTTAATGAGGCAGTTGTTTTATCGTGCTATGTGAAAAACTTTGATCTACATTTCACAAAAGAACCATTTAGCGATGAAATCGTGAAAAGTTTTAAACTTAAGCACGAACCCGAAGTAACCAAACACGAACTACAGGAAGCGATTGACTTGTGCGTTCACCGTCCGGTTTACAAAATTAAACTTATTGGAACGGATTTGTTTTTGGTTGGTTACAATTACCTCAACAGCGAAGATGCTGTAGGAAGATACCCTGTATTTGCAAAGCACAAACCCAAGGTTTATTTCGATAAGGAATATGCCATTAAATTGGTTGAAAGCCTGAGCAACGACGGATATTCACTTAAAATTGAGTAAAACTGCCTTTTGAAGAAGCTTAGGACAGTTTACCACTTTGGTTATTAACCATATAACCAAACAAAAAATATGGAAAAAGGTGCCTCGCGCACCTTTTTTGTTTTATACCCATAAAAAATGCCGTCAAAATATCTGACGGCATTTTCCTTAATACTTAATTTATTCTATTTCAAATCTTAGCAAGGGCCTGTTCCATATCTTCAATCAAATCATCGATATGTTCAATGCCTACAGAAACACGAATTAGAGAATCGGTAATACCGGCCAATCGTTGTTCTTCTTTCGAAAGAGATGCGTGTGTCATGGCTGCCGGATGCTCGATTAAAGATTCCACTCCACCAAGACTCTCGGCCAAGATAAACAATTCGAGATTATCAAACAGTTTTTTGCAACTTTCTACGCCACCTTTCAGTTCAAACGAAATCATTCCGCCGGCACCCCTCGCCTGTTTCTGAGCAAGTTCAAACTGGGAATGGCTTTTTAATCCTGGATAGTAAACGCGCGTAACTGCAGGATGTTGTTCGAGGTATTGAGCCAGGTGCAATGCATTTTGTTCATGGGCATTCATCCGGATGGGCAGGGTTTTAAGCCCTCTAAGTACCAGGTACGAATCGAAAGGCGAAAGCACCCCTCCTGTTGAATTCTGAACATTGTAAAGCGACTGGTATAAAGTTTCGTCATTAAGCATTATGGCTCCATTCAACACATCGCTATGTCCTCCAAAATACTTAGTTCCACTGTGAACAACAATGTCGGCACCAAGATCGAGCGGATTTTGAAAGTATGGTGTGAGAAACGTATTATCGACAACGACCAAAATATTATGCGACTTGGCAAATTTTGCAATAGCCTCAATATCGGCCAGCTTCATCAAAGGATTGGTAGGCGTTTCGAGCCATATCATGCGAGTATTGGGCTTAACGTGCCGTTGCAAGAGTTCAGCATTGGTAACGTCAATATAATCGACGGCTATTCCAAAATTATTAAATACAGAATTAAACAATCGTTTTGTTCCTCCGTAGAGGTCGTCATAACCAATAATGTGATCGCCACTTTTTAACGTACCTAAAATGACTGCAGTTTCAGCGGCCATCCCCGACGAGAATGCCAATCCAAAGCAGGCGTGTTCCAGTGCAGCTAACTGTTGCTCCAGAGCTTGCCGGGTAGGGTTTGATGAGCGGGTATATTCGAATGGACCCGGCTTGTCAATTTGTCTCCAAAAATTAGTGGTTGACAAGTGAATCGGAGTCACTACATCCTGGCTATATAACGATGCCTGATTTACAGTATCGCCAAACCGTACGGCTAATGTTTCTTTTCTGTAATTTCTCATCCGTATATCTTAAATTATTATAACAGTAAATAGCTGACCTTTTTATATAAAAAATCAGCTACATTACCTCTTATTCTTAAATGGATAAAGGAGTTTAGCGCTATCTTCAACAGAAAACGGCAACCAAAGATGTTTTCTATGAATTAATAAAACTCGTATTGAAACTTATAAAGTACCGAAAAATCATACGTAGCATTGTATGAATCAGTTTCGATAAGTAATCCGCGGGAATCGTATTTATGAACCTTCCGGGAAGGATCTCCCCCATTTTTCGTCCATTTTTCTTCGAGAACATTTCCACGGGAATCGTATTTATACTGGTAGGCAACCAAAGGTTTTTCACCCGAACGTTCTTCTGTTATACGGATAATATCATCTCCATCGTAAGTATATTTCCGACGATTGACGCTCCCCGATTTCTGTTTAGATTCTTCGAGTTTTTTGCCTTCGTTATCGTACTTATAGATTTCTTTTTGAGCAATGTCATTTTGCTGATAATTCACAATCTCTGTAGCATTGCGTTTCCCGTCGTACTCGGTAACTTCTTTTGACAAAACATTACCGGTGGGGCCGAGCACTGTCATCTCTGTTTTATTACCTGTATTTTTAAATATCCTGCGTTCAACCAGTCTTTTATCGGTAGTGTACTTTATTTCGCTCAGTTGGTTATTAACATAAACAAAAGTATTGACGAAGTTGCTTACTCCATCAAAACCGTTTTCGAGTATTTTATTACCGCGCTCGTCATAGCGGATATTCTGATTAAAAGTAAGTTTTTCCTTATTACCTTGATAACGGGAATAAGAGGTCTTTTCGCCACGGGCATTGTAGGTATAAACTAAAATAGAGGTAATCCCCCCATCTTTTTTATAATTTACCACCTCTATAATATTCCCGTTTCTGTCAAACGTTGTCGCGGCACTTTTATAGCCTTTGGTTCCAGGCTTGCCGTTAACATAGTCATATGACCATTGAATCTGGCTTTTAACCTTGTTTTTAGCCATACGAACACGTTCCCTGGCTTCAAAATCAGCCTGCCCTGCTACATTCATCAGGGTACCAGATAATAAAAGGAAAAAGAGCAACTTCTTCATTTACAAGTATATATTACTATATAAAACTTTAAGACATTAAAAACCAAAGGTAAAAAGATTATTTATATTGTATAACTTCTGTTTGTGGAAATATCATTACACCAATCCGGCTGTCATAGCGTGTTATTGTGCTTTATAACATTGTGAAATAAATAACAAATTGTTTGCTTTTTTATCCTGCTCCGTTTAACTTTGACCAAGAGCTATCTAAACCATTGATAAATCAATGATTTCATGAGGATAAAGGACATTTTGACGATTATTGACGGAACCGTGGCCTGTGGAAACAACCGCATGAACGACGAGGTTGAAACCGGCTTTGCCTCAGACCTGATGAGTGATGTTCTTACGCTTCAAACCAACAACCTGGTATTGATAACCGGACTGGCTAATGTACAAACTATCCGTACTGCCGAAGTCGCCGATATTTCGCACATCATTCTTGCCCGCAACAAAAAGGCTTCGCCCGAACTGCTTGCCCTTGCCAGCGAAAACAATCAGGTAATCATCGAGTGTCCGTATTCCATGTTTAAAACCTGCGGGCTATTGTATAACGCAGGGCTTAAAGCTATTTATTGACGTGCATTTTACCTACCTCATAACAGGTGGCAATTTTACCCACGCCGGACATGCTTCCAGCCAGGTAAAACGAATATTGAAGCAACTCAATGTCAATCCGGTAACCATCAAACGGATTGTGGTAGCGCTTTATGAAGCCGAAGTTAACGTTGTAGCCCATGCGTATCGCGGCAATATCGACGTTGACATAGAGCCCGAACGGGTACTTGTTTTGATTACCGATGAAGGCCCTGGTATCGCTGACATCGAACTGGCAATGAAGGAAGGATACTCCACCGCCTCTCCCAAAGTCCGCGAAATGGGATTTGGGGCTGGGATGGGTCTTTCGAATATGAAAAAGAACTCAGACAAGCTCATCATTCAAAGCCAGGTAGGACAAGGTACCCATGTTGAATTGACTACGTTTCTAACCCAATAATATGGAACAGGAAAATTTTTATCATGCAATTAAAGTCCGAACCGATATGTGTATCGGCTGTACTCATTGCATGAAAGTATGTCCTACCGAGGCAATCCGCATAAAACAAGGAAAAGCGGTTATTGCCGAGAACCGATGTGTGGATTGTGGCGAGTGTTTCCGAATATGTCCGGTTTGCGCAATTATCATCGAACAGGACGATTTTGATAAGATTTTCGACTACCCTATTCGTGTTGCACTGGTCCCCGCAGTTTTTATCGGACAGTTTCCCGAAGAAGTCTCCATCGACGAGATTTACAGTGAGCTGATGGAACAGGGATTTACCCATGTGTTCGAAGTTGAGCACGGCGTCGAAATTCTTCAACATGAGCATTATAACTACATCCGCGAATACGTGGGCAGCAAACCCGTTATCTCGCCATTTTGCCCGGCAATTGTGCGATTGATACAGGTTAAATTTCCGGCCCTCACCGACCATATTATGCTGTTGAAACCACCGGTAGACATTGCAGCCATTTATAACCGAAAAAAATTTACTGACGAAGGATATAACCCGGAGGAAGTCGGCATATTTTACATCTCACCATGTGCAGCAAAAGTGGTTGCCGTACGAAGTCCGGTTGGCGAGGCCACTTCGGAGGTCTCCGGCGTTATCAATATGAATTACCTTTATAACAAGGTTTTTACCGGCATTAAACAAGCCCGAAAAGACAACTGCATCGTCCCGTTAAGAACACCGCTAAAAGACAATTCCATTGTATGGAGCCTCACCCGTGGCGAATCGGCCCATGCTTATGGCCGCAGCCTTGCTATCGATGGAATCCATAACGTTATTGAGTTTCTCGAAAAACTCGAAACTCAGGAAAACCCGGATATCGACTTTCTTGAATTAAGGGCTTGCGACGAAAGCTGTGCAGGTGGCGTTCTTACTACCGGAAACCGCTTCCTAACTTCCGAAAGACTTCACAACCGGGCCGAAGCTGCTCGAAAAAGCTTAAAAATTTCTGCCAATAAAAATCCGATACTGAATTACCACGATTACATTGTCGGCCAACTCGGACTTAACAGGGTTCCGCCACGGTCTATCATGAAACTGGATAACGACATGGCCGAGGCTATGAAAAAAATGAAAAAAGTACACGATTTGATGCTCTTTCTACCCCAGGTAGATTGTGGTTCGTGTGGCTGTCCCAGTTGTGCGGCACTGGCTGAAGATATTGTACAGGAACGGGCTTCGCTGGCCCAATGCAACTTTGTTCAGCGAACACTCGAAGAACGGAAACTATTTTCACGCGAGGAATCCCGTGAAATCCTCGAAGAAACCTGGGGAAAAGACAAATTCAACCGAAAATGGCTTCTCGATTTATAGATCTATATAAACAAAGTATATGAACGTATCACAACTAGTTGAAACCCTTAACCTGACGATATTTTCAGGATCGCGGGGATTAAATAAACCGATAGCAGGAGGTTATACATCGGATCTTTTAAGCGACGTCATGGGCAATGCCGAGGAAGGCGACGTATGGATAACGCTCCAAACGCATAAAAACGTAATGGCTATTGCCCAACTCAAGGATCTTGCCGCCGTTGTTCTGGTAAAAGGATTAAAACCCGATGCCGACACCCTCGTCCAAAGCGAAGCCGAAGGCATTCCTCTACTGGGCACCAACGAACCGGCTTTCGATATAACCGGGAAATTGTATAAATTGATAGCTAACGATTCTGGATTGACGATTAGCTTATAAAGATATGAATAGATTTCGGACAGATTTGCACATACATACCGTTCTATCTCCTTGCGGCGATTTGGAGATGAGTCCGGTTAATATCATTGCCCGTGCTAAGGAACAGAACCTCGATATTATCGGCATAACCGACCACAACACCACAAGACAATGCGGAGTAATGTGCGAACTTGGTAACGAAAATGGCATCTTCGTACTTGCCGGAGCCGAAGTTACTACCAGGGAAGAAATTCATTGCCTCGTATTCTTTGAAAAACCCGAATCTTTAAAAAATTTTCAACAATATTTAGAGACACATCTGCCTTTCATCCAAAATAAACCATCATATTTTGGCCATCAGTTGGTAGTCGACCGTTTCGACAATATCCTGGAAGAAATAGATCCATTGCTCATTGTTGGTATTGACCAATCTATTAACGAAGTACAACAAAAAGTTTTGGAGCTGGGAGGCATCTTCATCCCGGCTCATATCGACAGGCCGCGAAACAGTATTTTAAGTCAGCTTGGGTTTATGCCCGACAATCTGAATCCGGATGCCTTAGAAATTTCAGGAAGAAGCCATAAAGATGATTTTCTTAACCTTCATCCCGAGTTAAATAATTACCGTTTTGTAAGGAATTCCGATGCGCATATTCCGGAGCAAATCGGTAGGTATTATTCACATTTTTTTCTCGACCATGTGTCATTTAACGAAATCGCGATGGCATTGCGGGGAGAACAAAACAGAAAGGTAACAACTCCATGAAAGAACTATCGTTACATATACTTGACATTGTGCAGAATTCCATTGCGGCCAAAGCAACCCGGATTGACATAAAAGTTGTTGAAAACCCGGATAAAAACCTGCTTACTATAACAATAACCGACAATGGTTCCGGGATGAGCCCAACCGCCTTAAAACAGGCCACAGACCCTTATTACACTTCCCGCCAAACCCGGAAGGTAGGATTGGGCCTCTCGCTTTTTAAGCAAGCCGCAGAACAGTGCGGGGGACGCTTTAAAATCATTTCAGATCCCGAGGCCGGTACCAAAATAAAAACATCAATGCAATACAAGCATATCAACCGCCAGCCCATGGGCGATATTGCAGGGGTAATAACGCTTTTAGCATCGTCCAATCCCGATATTTATTTCAGGTACGAACACAAAACCCCATCGGGAAAATACGTTTTCGATACACTTAAAATCATGAAAGTAATTGAAAACATATCAATTGCTGACCCTAACATACTACGGTTTATCCGCGAAATGATTCAGGAAAACTTAAGAAACATAAACACAACAACTTAACATCAGAGTTATGACTAAAGTAAAAACGCTGGCCGACCTCAAGAAACTGAAAGACAAACTTCAGGAGAAGGTAAAGCTGCGGGAAAAAGGCCTCGATGCCGAAAATCATGTGCAAATTAAAGTGGCTATGGCAACCTGCGGAATTGCCTCCGGAGCTAAAGTTATCATGGAATTTCTCATAGAGGAACTCGACAAACGTAACATCGAAGCGGTTGTTACCCAAACCGGCTGTATGGGCTATTGCTTTGCCGAACCAACCATCGAAGTCACGCTTCCTGGCCAGACTCCTGTCGTCTTTGGTTATGTTGATGTTCGCAAAGCCGATGAAATCATCGAAAAATATATTAAAAACGGCGAACTGGTAGATGGGATTATTCCCCAAAACTACGAAACCATTGACAATAACTAAAAGGAGGGTTTATGACTAAATACAAAATGCACGTACTGGTTTGTGGAGGAACGGGATGCCGTTCGTCGGCCAGTGATCTGTTGCTTGAAAACCTCAGAACCGAGGTGGAAAACCATAAACTCAGCAACGATGTTAAAGTGCTGATGACCGGATGTTTCGGCTTTTGTGAGAAGGGCCCGATTGTAAAGGTAATGCCTGACAATACCTTTTACACCCAGGTAAAACCCGAAGATGCCGCAGAAATTGTTAACGAACACCTCATCAAAGGCCGCAAAGTAACCCGTTTGCTTTACGAAAATCCCGAAACCAGCGAACACGTAGGCGATTCCGAAAAAATCGAGTTTTATCGTAAACAATTGCGCATCGCCTTGCGTAACTGCGGCTTCATCAATCCCGAAAATATCGATGAAGCCATTGCCCGTGATGGTTATCAGGCATTAGGAAAAGTTCTTACCGAACTAACACCCGAAGCAGCCATTGACATCATCAAAAAATCGGGATTGCGAGGACGCGGTGGCGGAGGTTTTCCAACCGGACTCAAATGGGAAATGACACACAAAAGTAAAGGCGATCAAAAATATGTGGTCTGCAATGCCGACGAGGGCGACCCCGGAGCTTTCATGGACCGCTCCATTCTCGAAGGCGACCCTCACAGTGTTGTCGAAGCCATGGCTATCTGCGGATATTGTACCGGAGCAAGCCAGGGACTCGTTTATATCCGCGCCGAATATCCGCTGGCAGTGGAACGGTTACGCATTGCCATCGCCCAGGCCCGCGAATATGGACTTTTGGGTGAGAACATCCTCGAAACAAATTTTAGTTTTGATATTGACATACGATACGGAGCCGGCGCTTTTGTTTGCGGGGAAGAAACCGCGCTGATTCATTCCATGGAAGGGCTGCGTGGCGAACCTACCGTCAAACCTCCGTTTCCTTCGCAGTCGGGGTATCTTGGAAAACCAACTACCGTCAACAACGTGGAAACGTACGCCAACATTGCTCCCATCATCCTTAAAGGAGCCGAATGGTTTTCGTCGATAGGCACTGAAAAATCAAAAGGAACCAAAGTTTTTGCTCTTGCCGGGAAGATTAACAACGTCGGACTCATCGAAGTCCCAATGGGAACCACACTTCGCGAAGTTATCTTCGAAATTGGCGGCGGCATTAAAAACGGCAAGAAATTTAAAGCCGTACAAACCGGAGGACCGTCGGGAGGATGCCTTACTGAAAAACACCTCGACACACCCATCGATTATGACAACCTCATTGCCAATGGTTCGATGATGGGCTCTGGCGGGATGATTGTGATGGACGAAGACGACTGCATGGTTTCCGTAGCCCGTTTTTACCTGGATTTTACCGTTGACGAATCGTGCGGAAAATGCGCCCCGTGCCGCATCGGAAACAAACGGCTCAACGAAATTCTTGATAAAATAATCCTCGGAAACGGTACTGAAGAAGATATTGACAGGCTACGATATTTAGGGGCAGTCATCAAGGACACTTCGCTGTGCGGACTGGGACAAACGGCTCCTAACCCTATTCTTTCAACGCTCGACAATTTTATGCACGAATATCTGGCTCACGTTATCGACCACAAATGTCCGGCCGGTAAATGCAAATCGATGATGAAATACTCCATCATTCCCGAGAACTGTGTAGGATGTACAGCTTGTGCCCGAAATTGTCCGGTGAATGCAATCTCCGGAGAACGCAAACAAACCCATTTCATTGATAGCCATATTTGTATAAAATGCGGAGCCTGCATTGAGCGGTGTAAGTTTAATGCGATTGTCGTTAATTAAGGGAATTAAGTAATTAAAAGACTAAGTGATTAAGAACCATGAACAACATAAAGCTAACCATAGACGACAAAACGGTTGAGGTCGCCCCGGGAACTTCTATACTGAATGCGGCACGCACAGTTGGGGTTGACATTCCCACGCTCTGCTATTTCAAATTGGGCGATATGCCCATTGAAAATCGCCCCGGAGGATGCCGGGTTTGCGTGGTAGAGGTGGAAGGCCGCAAAAACCTCGCTCCGGCCTGCGTAACCGAGTGTACCGAAGGCATGGTTGTCAAAACCCACACCATCCGGGCGCTGAATGCCCGTAAAACCGTACTTGAACTTATCCTTTCAGACCACCCGACCGATTGCCTCGTTTGTGCCAAATCGGGAAACTGCGACCTACAAGCACTGGCGCAGAAGATGGGTATCCGCCAATTGCATTATACCGGAGCACAGTCGCACTACCGCAAGGACACTTCTCCTTCCATCATCCGCGATATGGACAAGTGCATCATGTGCCGCCGATGCGAGATGATGTGCAACACGGTACAGACCGTTGGTGCACTTTCGGGCATTAACCGCGGTTTTATGTCGGTAGTAGCGCCTGCTTTTGAGATGGACCTCGAACATTCCGTCTGCACCTATTGCGGCCAGTGCGTAGCTGTTTGCCCTACCGGAGCTCTCACCGAAGTCGATCATACCAATGCCGTAATTCGAGCACTGGCCGACCCGTCCAAAACGGTTGTAGTACAAACAGCTCCTGCGGTACGTGCTGCATTGGGCGAAGAATTCGGCCTCGAACCCGGAACGCTGGTGACAGGCAAAATGGTAGCAGCCCTCCGCCGACTTGGCTTTAACTATGTGTTTGATACCGATTTTGCAGCCGACCTCACCATCATGGAAGAAGGAACCGAATTTTTAAACCGGTTAACCAAATTTCTTGAAGGCGACAAAGATGTAAAACTGCCAATACTCACCTCATGCTGCCCAGCCTGGGTGAAATTTTTTGAGCACCAGTTTCCGGACATGATGGACATCCCGTCCACGGCAAAATCACCGCAACAGATGTTTGGACCGATCGCAAAGAATTACTTTGCCGAAAAGATTGGCGTATCCCGAAAAAATATGGTTGTGGTATCTATAATGCCTTGTTTGGCCAAGAAATACGAATGTTCCCGCGACGAGTTTAAAGTCGATGGTAACCCCGACGTTGATTATTCGCTATCTACCCGAGAACTGGCAATGCTCATCAAACAATCAAATATTGATTTCAATGCGTTGCCGGATGAAGACTTTGACAATCCATTAGGAGAGTCAACCGGAGCTGCCGTAATTTTTGGAACAACCGGAGGAGTTATTGAAGCTGCCGTGCGCACCGCTTACGAACTTTACACCAATAAGCCCCTACCCCGCCCCGACTTTGTTGAACTCCGCGGCTTGGAAGGTATCCGTTCGGCAACCATTGATGTAGACGGCTTCGATCTTAAAATAGGTATTGCCCATGGTTTGGGAAATGCCCGTAAGCTACTCGAAGATATCCGAGCCGGAAAATCGCATTTCCACGCCATCGAAATCATGGCCTGCCCCGGAGGATGCATCGGTGGCGGCGGACAACCATTGCATCACGGTAAGCTCGACATCCTTAAAAAACGACAAATGGCCATCTACCGCGAAGATGCAGCCAAACCCATTCGTAAATCGCACGAAAACCCCTTTATCATTGAGCTTTATAAAGAATATCTGGGTAAACCTTTGAGCGAAAAATCACATCATCTCTTGCATACAGTTTATTTTGACCGAAGCCGGAGTCCCATACTGATTAAATCGAATGGAAAATGCGAATAAACTACAATCCATTAACAATTAAACCATAACGTCATGTCGCACATTAAGATTGAACTGAAGCAATGTGAAACGGATAAATTAAGAGAGATTTGTCAGTCGTTTAACAACAATCCGGGCGAATTGATTAATATCCTGCATAAAGCGCAGCACACGTTTGGTTATCTGCCCGCCGAAGTGCAGGAATTTATTGCCGACGAACTTAAAATGCCAGTGGCAAAGATTTACGGGGTAGTTACATTCTATTCTTTCTTTACCATGCTACCCAAAGGCAAGCATCCCATATCGGTTTGTACGGGTACGGCATGTTATGTAAGAGGAGCTGAAAAAGTTCTGGATGAAGTAAAACGTTCCTTAAATATTAACGTTGGGGAGACAACCCCTGATGGTAAATTCTCCTTAAGCTGCCTGCGCTGCGTAGGAGCTTGCGGACTGGCCCCGGTAGTGATGGTTGGTGAAAAAGTTTATGGACGCGTATCGCCCGATGGAGTAAAAGATATTCTGGGAGAATATTAAAAGGTACAGGTTACAAGTTGCAGGTTATGAAAACTTGCAACTTGTAACATAGATATCTACTTACAAAAATCTTTAATCTGACGGGTTGCAGTCTTCGGATTCCCAAGAATTGCCGGACCGGCTACGCATCCGCCTTCGCAGGCCATCACTTCCACGAAGTTTCCTTCGCACTGGCCCTTGGCAAACGATTTTAACATTCGTATATTTTCAACACTGATACCGTTAACAGCAACATCGTTAATCACCATTGCTCCGTTAACATATTTCTTTAAAGCTCCGGCCACTCCGCCGCTAACCGCAAATCCACGACCAGCATTAGTAATGTTTGTATCCCATTCCAGTTTCTCGGCACTATTAACTGTGATGCCCTTGGCGGCCATAAATGCATGAATCTCTTCAAAATTCATCACATAATCCACATACGGGTCCTGTTTTGCCTCATAGCCTTTTGCAAGACAAGGTCCTACAAACACCACAACGCTCTCGGGATGTTCCTTTTTGATATGAGCTGCCGTATAATGCATCGGCGAATGCGCCTTCGATACATAATCTGTAAGCTCGGGTAAATGTTTTTCAACCAGTTTAACATATGACGGGCAGCAGGATGTTGTCATAAACGACTCCTCGCGGTCCATACGTTCTTTAAATTCGGCAGCTTCATGCTCAATAGTAATATCTGCACCCAAGGCAGCTTCGTAAACACCATCGAAACCAACCTGTTTTACAGCTCCTAAGATATTGGCGAACGAAGCTTTATACTGCCCCATAATAGCCGGAGCTACAACGGCATAGACTTCTTTTTCGGATTTTAATGCTTTATAGATTTCAGTAATCTGCGATTTTCCCATAATTGCCCCGAACGGGCAAGCTGTCATACATTTTCCGCAGTAAATACATTTTGAATAATCAATGTTGGTACGTCCGTGATCTTCGCGGGTGATGGCATTTACCGGGCAAGCTTCCTTGCAGGGAACTGGTACGTAAATAATAGCATGGAACGGACATACTTTTTTGCAAAGACCGCAGTTCACACAGGCAGACTGGTCAATCTCGGCCTGCCCATGGTGTAGGTCTATCGCATTTTTGGGACAGTTGAGCATACACGGGCGGCCCACACATCCACGGCAAAGATTAGTAACCATGTAGCTTGATTGTATACATGAGGTACAAACTTCGCGAACAATAGTAAGCACCTTTTGGTCAATCTCAGGACGAGCAAGCGCCATACGAGAGTATTCGGCTAATGAGGTTAATTCGTCTTTTTCTTCTGAAATACTAAATCCTAACAACGCCATAATCTTATACTTAATCATGGCTCTATCCTTATAAATACAGCAACGGCTGACTTCTTCAAACGACTTTGGACGCATTTCAACAGGAATACGGTCAACTTCGTTCTCCAGATTGCCCTCAAATAAAAGTTTAGAGATACGGGTAAGCAATTCACGCCGTATTAATACTGCATTATTAGTATAAGCCATAATATTAGAATTTGGTACGTTCGATTTTCAACTTCAACCTACATTTAAATCAACAGCTGCCCAGAAGCGATACTACAAAAACCGGATAGTTTGGATGGACTAGTGTTATCTTTGTAACAGTGCGCAAAAGTAATCAAAAAATCCTTCTAAAATCAAAAAACTTGGATAAAATATAACCTTTTGCCAGCTATTTGTCGCCCGAAGCCCGGTTTATACGCTTTTTACGATTAACCATGTAAATTCCGGCAAGAACAACTACAGCTCCAGCAGCCTCGTACCACGACAAAAATTCGCCTAATACTGGTACGGAAAAAATCGCCGTGAAAACCGACTGACTGAGCAAACTTACCGAGGCCGTGGTTGGTTTGATATAAGCCAGCGAATAATTGATGGCAAGCCAGCCACAAAGCTGAGAGATAAGCCCCAATGCGCCCAACGCAAACCACGAATGAACCGAAAAACCACCCAACGGAGTATGGGCAAAATAACAAATTGCAAGTAAAACTATCGAACTCGAAAGCATAGAAATAGCTGTAAATGAAATAGTATCGAGCGACGATCGTCCATGACGGGCTGTTAACAAATAAGCTCCGTAGAACATGCTTGCAAGAATAGCCAGCATATTTCCAAGACTTAAGTGAGAATAAATAATGTTATCAAAGCCAACAATAATACTCACACCTACCAAAGCCACAAACGTTCCCGCCCAGAATATGGGCTTAGGTTTTTCTTTCATAAAAAAAACAGCACCAACTCCTACCCATACCGGCGCCAGGTTTGCCAACAACGTAGACACCGCTGCTTTCGATAGCATGATAGACGTATTCCAAAGAGCTATATCGCAGGCAAAGAAAAATCCACAAATTAGAGCAACTTTAACGCCCTTCCATTCCTTTATCGGTTTTCGGTAATACATCCAAAACGGAATTACTCCCAGAAAACCGATAAACATGCGGTAAAAAGCAGAGCCTAACCCCGAAATTCCAGCCAGTTTCACAAAAATGGCCGACCATGCGATACACAGTATACCTAAAAATAATAAAAAATAATGAACAAAGGCATGCCGGGCCAATCGTGAAATCATACGCCGAAAAAATTAGAATGCAAGGATAACAAAAATAGTTGCGCAGTAGGCCAATTTGAACGACAATACTGACAGGTTTTATTTTACCCAATTTTGTCAAATCAAATCATACGTCTATTAAACATTAAATATGTTCTAAATTTTTTACTTTTACTTACGTTTGCAACAGCTATTGTAAAACAGAAACCTATACTATAATGAATATTTTCAAAAAAATACAAGATCGTTTTGAAGCAATAAATCCCAATATTCGCTTCGTTTTCTGGCTTTTGCTATTTTCAGTTATATACAATTATCCATCCATATTAGTAAAACGTCCTCAATCGGTACATCATTGGAGACAAGCCGATTGCGCTTCGTTAGCATTGAATTATTATCAAACAGGCATGCATTTTTTTCAACCTCAAACGCATAATCTCACTTCGGATAATAACACTTCCGGATATTGCACCACAAGCGAAATACCTGTGAGTTATTACGTTATCGCATGTCTTTACAAGATATTTGGCTATCACGATTTTATTTTCCGCTTCGTCAATACATTAATATTTCTAACAGGACTACTATACCTCTTTAAAGCTTGCAACCTGCTTTTTAACAACACTTTCTGGTCAACATTAATTGTATTGTTTTTCTTCACATCGCCAGTACTAGTTTACTATGGCAACAATTTCTTAACAGACTCATCAGCACTTGCTTTCACTTTTATAGCATGGTATTTCTTTATTAAATTTTACTTGAACAACCATCAAAAATTGTTTTACATATCCATGCTTTTCTTTTTACTTGCGGGCGCTTACAAAATATCGGCATTATTAAGTCTTGTAGCAATTTTGATAGTCTTTATTTCCGAATCTGCAGGAATTTTAAGGGTGAAAAATAAGGGTAAGCTATTTTCTAAGCCGATAGTCTGTACAGTCTCTTTTTTGCTAGTTTTCTCTATCATAGGCTTATGGGTATATTTCGCCAAAAGCTATAATTCCTTGCATGGTTCAGGCTATTTCTCAACTGGAATTTTTCCTTTATGGAATTTGGATAAAACCAAAATTCAGATGGTTACCAAAAATATTAAGGAACTTTGGCTAAATCAATACTATTATGTCTACTCTTTATACTTTTTTACGGCTATATTCTTATTTACAATCTTTTACATCAAAAAAGGAAACCGTTTTTTGATGACGATTAATATTCTGGTACTAATTGGCTCCTCTATTTATGTTGTCTTATGGTTCTGGACATTAAAAGACCATGATTATTACACCATTAACTTATATATTCTCCTTGTCTTTGTCTTCATAAACTTTATTTGGTTAATTAAAGCCCAATTTCCCAAAGCTTATGCTTCAAAATATTTAAAGATACTTTTCATAGGTTTTTTATTGCTTAATCTGAACCACGCCAGAAAACAAATGAAAGAACGTTATAACAGTTGGTGGACTGAATACCCGGAATATAAGGACTATCACACAATAACGCCCTATCTTCGTTCTATCGGTATTGCTCCACTCGATACCGTTATATGTCTGCCAGACATGAGTCATTTTACACTTTACTTAATGAATCAACGTGGCTGGACAGAATGTTTGGGCAATAATTCAGATAGTACGGCTATTGCCACATCAATTAAGCATGGAGCCAAATACCTGATTGTTAATGGCGAAGATATTTTAACCCGTAACTATCTAAAAAGCTTTTTGAATAATCCGGCAGGCCAATTTCACAGTATAAAAATATTCAAATTATCCCAAACAATAAATCGTTGATTTTAATACATATTTGGCAAATTTTTTACTTTGTTGATCAATCTGAAAACTAACGTTACTGCGGATAACTGTTTACTTATAAAGGTTCTCCGGATAAAAATATTAACATAAAATTCAAAAGGTTCAATAAAAACATTTCATAACTTAGACCCACAAAAATCAATCTTTGAACACTCATAGCCATGGAACTCAACAGACGAAACTTTCTCCGTTTAACAGGTGTCGGCGTTGCCGGTAGCCTCATTTCAGTCAATGCAGGTGCCAAAACAATGGCCGCTAAAAGCCTTTCACCTATTGCCAAACCCGAAAAAATTATCTACCGTAAACTAGGCAAAACAGGCATCACCCTTCCGGTGGTAAGCATGGGAGTAATGCGTGTAGACAACGAAAATATTATCAACGCGGCTTACGAAGCCGGCATCAGGCATTTTGACACCGCCCATAGCTACCAGGGAGGCAAAAGCGAAGAAATGCTCGGACAAATACTCAAATCCCGCAAACGCGACTCGTTTGTGGTCGCAACCAAAATAAGCACCCGTAACACCGTTGACCCTGAAAAAGAATTGACCGATTCGCTTGAGCTTAGCCTTAAACGTTTGCAGATGGACTACGTTGATATTCTTTACCTTCATGGGGTAAACAAACGTGATGATGTGCTAAATGAAAAGATTCTGAAAACCTTTCAGAAATTTAAAGCCCAGGGTAAGGCTAAATTTATAGGCGTTTCGACCCACAGCAATATGCCCGAAGTAATCCGCGCCGTGGTTGAAAGCAAGGTGTGGGATGTAGTGCTTACTACCTACAACTTTCTTAACATGAAAAATCCTGCCGATGTTAAAAAAGCCGCAGAAGAAGCCCATAACGCCGGAATAGGGCTGATTGCTATGAAAACCGTAGCTGGCAGCGGATATTGGGACCGGGAACGAACCAAAAAGATAAATGCTACTGCTGCGCTTAAATGGGCTTTGCAGGATGAGTTTATCACTACCTCCATCCCCGGAGTTACCAGTTTTGAACAATTACAGGAAAACGTAAAAGTGATGTCGGACATAACGCTCACAGCACAGGAAAAGCAAGATCTAAAAATCGACAGCGCTATAACAGGCTTATTTTGCCTTGGTTGTGAACAATGTCTTGCCCAATGCCCCAATAACGCACCTATCCCGGATATGATGCGTGCTTACATGTATGCTTACGGTTGTCGCGACACCAAAATGGCCCGCGATGTAATTGACCAACTCCCCGAAGCTAAAAAAGCCTGTACACTCTGCCCGACCTGCAATGTTGAATGTACCCTCGGATTTGCGATTCAGGACAAAGCAAAAGATATTTTGAGAATTGAGTCAGTGCCCCGGGAATTTCTGGTTTAAACGATGAATTCAGAACAAAAATATAAACAAGGGCACTCTTTAGGAATGACCTTGTTTATATCTCCAGTTTATATCTTCTAACACCCCACGAAGTCAAAATGCTGATAGAAAGACCTTGTTTATTAAACATTACTTTTAACGTTTTTTCGTAATTGGCCGGAATCTTTATCAGAAAACAATAATATGATTTCGTCACTTTGTCCTTGGCATCAACCACTTCGGCATTGGTTACTCCACGAAAAATAGCCGAAAGGGTTTCTTCGGGCTTAAAGTCGGCCCCCATTCCGGTAGTCGAAAATCCAAATGATTTTACCCACATATCCCTTCCGTCCACATCATTTTTAACCCATAGCCACGGATAGTCCTTTGTTTTCCAAATATAACCGAGCATCAACTTATTTTCGGGACTGGCTGCAGTAATCCACCCAACCGTATCGGAAAAAATATGGCTCGAGGTATAACGTATTACAGAAGTATTATGAGAAAGGTCGATAGTAGCGAGTTGCAGCGTATCGGAATAGGCCTCAGGCCAAGTGTACTCATATTTAAAAAGACTATGAAAGGCCAATGCCTGATTAAATCCGTAGGTGGCATTGGTATTCAGAACAAATTTTTCACTTTGAAAAGGAGGCGCCAGAGTAAGGCTCTGAACCATAGTGTTTACATGCCATACTGATAGCTCGTTGGTAACCGTTTCCGTAACTTTAAATAAAGGCGACGACTCCGAAAGTTCAACCGTACGGTAAATAAACTGCCCATCTAACGGAGCTTCGCAGCTCATTTCCAAAATTCGTTTCTTTTTAAGCCGTTCGAGCTTCCATAAGTTATTTGCAGGTTCGCCGTTAAAAGGCATACCCAACTTACTTTCCCCGTTGGTAGGTTTTCCCCAACGACCTAAACATATGAACTGCCCACGTATAAAAAAGTCTTTCTTATCTTTTGAATAATCTCCGGGAACGGTTACCCCGTTAAATGGGTTCACCGGATTGTTTTTATGCTGAAACTCAACAAATGCCCCCCCTTGTAGCGAAACCGACAGCTTAACGGTATCGTTATGCAGTACAACCAACGTGTCGTCGGAAACGGTATCAACCGAAGCCTTTTCTGAAGGGCCTTGATTGCAGGCTACCATTAATAACAGAAATAAAATAGCAGGGTATTTAAGAAACTCATCCATAAGAAGTATTTTTTCGAATCAGCAAATACCCAAAACTTTGCAGATACTTAAATATACTGCAAGATATAAAACAAATCGGACATCACCTGAACAGATCAGCTATTTCCCTGAAGTTTATCGATATCGCGACGATCGCGCTTGGTAGGGCGGCCTGTTCCGCGATCGCGGATGCCGGATTTTACCAGTCGAGCCATTTCAATTTTATTAAATTCCTCGACAGGCGTAGTATCTTCAATATATTCCTTAACTTTTTCAGCTGAAAGACGGGTATGGAGCACTTTCAACACTTTATAAGTATACAAGACAGGTGATTTACGAACCATGAGCACCTCTCCTTCTTTCACGTGGCGCGAAGGTTTAACGGGCACGCCGTCAACCGTTACCTGACCCTTTGCACAAGCTTCGGCAGCAAGGGTGCGGGTTTTGTAAATCCGCACTGCCCATAAAAACTTATCAAACCTTATTTCTTCGGACATAAATGTCTTAGAATTTAGCACTCAATGCTTATACCTAATTTCCTTAATCACTTATTATTAAACTGTGTCATGGTCATCTGTACGCCAATGGTACCGAAACTTTTAATCATCTCTATACTAAGAGGTATACGAGTTTCAAGGATCTTCTTTTCTTCGGCGTTCCATTCGCCAAGAACAAAATCGACCTGGTGACCTTTCGGGAAGTCATTACCAATGCCAAAACGTAAACGAGAATAATCCTGACGACCAAGTACTTCATTAATACTTTTCAATCCGTTATGGCCACCATCGCTACCTTTGGACCTCAACCTCAACGTGCCAAGGGGCAATGCAAGGTCGTCAACAATAACCAAGAGGTTCTCGACAGGAATATTCTCCTTCTGTAACCAATAGTTCACGGCCTTTCCACTTAGGTTCATATAAGTGGAAGGTTTCAAAAGAACATACGTACGGCCTTTAAATTTATATTCGGTTACGGCACCGTAACGTTTATCCTCAAAACAAATATTGGATGCCTTTGCTAAAGCATCCAATACCTGAAATCCAATATTATGACGGGTAATATGGTATTCATCGCCTATATTACCCAGGCCAACTATCAAAAATTTCAATTCCCTTAATTTTATTTACCTGCTTTTGCAGCTTCTGCAGCACCACGGGCAGCACGGGTCATTTTAACCGATACTACAGGGCTGTTTTTAAAGTTCAGGAATTCAACTTTATCGTGAACCAATTCACCAACTCTAATTGTTTTTCCTAAACCAAGACTGGTTACATCAATGGTAATTTCATCGGGAAGTTCGCTAAGCGAAGCTTTTACTTTAAGCTTACGAAGATCCTGAACTAATTTACCACCTTCTTTAACCCCTATAGAGTTACCGGAAGTACGAACAGGAAGTTCAATAACGATCTTCTTATCTTCGGAAACTTCATAGAAATCGAGGTGTATAACTTTGTCAGTTACAGGATGAACCTGTAAATCCTGAATCTTTGCAGTATATTTTTTGCCGTCAATTTCCAGCGCAACTAAATAAACATTAGGAGTGTAAATTACCGGTTTCAGATCGCTTTCCTCAACGGAAAAATGTACTGATTCCTTACCTCCATATAATACACATGGGACAGTTTCGTTGGCGCGTAGTACTTTGCTGCTGTTTTTTCCAACGGTCTCGCGGATGGTACCTTTTAACTCTATAGACTTCATCGTATTTAGATCAAATATTTTCTGACAATTATTTTAAGGCCGCAAATATAATAAATTAAACTATAAAATTGGAACTTATTGACTGATAATTATAAACTTTTTCTATTACATCAGCAAAAGTATCTGCAACCGTAAGTACTTTAATTTTTGGGCTCTCCTGACGTAATGGAATAGTATCAGTTACAATAAGTTCTGCCAGACTCGATTTTTCGATACGGTCATAAGCCGGACCGGAAAGAACCGGGTGGGAACATACCGCGCGTACCGAAGTAGCACCCATTTCAGTCATTAAATCGGCTGCAATGGTAAGGGTTCCGGCAGTATCAACCATATCATCGATAATTACCACATTTTTTCCGGCAACATCTCCAATTACACGAATTTCTTCGATAACATTGGGTTTTTTACGAAGCTTGTAACAAATTACCATCTCGGCATTAAGAAAACGCGAATAGGCATTAGCCCGTTTGGAACCACCCATATCAGGAGCAGCAATCACAAGGTTGGGCAGGTTAAGGCTGCGAATGTAAGGAACAAAGATTGGCGATCCGTAAAGATGATCAACCGGCACGTCGAAAAAGCCCTGAAGCTGGTCGGCATGTAAGTCCATCGTCATTACCCTGTCAACACCGGCAGCGGTAAGCAGGTTAGCTACTAATTTAGCGCCAATGGCACAACGCGGACGGTCTTTGCGATCCTGACGGGCAAACCCGAAGTAAGGAATAACAGCTACCACACGATTTGCCGAAGCCCTCTTTGCTGCATCAATCATTAAAAGAAGCTCAAACAGGTTTTCGGAAGGTGGAAATGTGGATTGGATAATGAATACGGTCGCTCCACGAACTGACTCATCGTAAGCTGGTTGAAACTCCCCATCGCTGAAACGGGTTACGGAACTTTTCCCTAATTCACTACCAAAACTTTTAGCAATTTTTTCGGCCAGATATAAGGATGCTGTTCCCGAAAAAAATTTAATCGGAGTGTTGGCTGCCATTATTTTTTTATTAAAAAATCATTAAATTTTACGGAGTGCAAAGGTATAAAAATAAACTGTTATCTCTCAAAAATATTTTGAAAGCGGATTCAGCCGGCACTTTCCATTGCCTGCCCTATGCTTGTCAAAATATCATCACGCCCCGTTTTCTTAACAGACGATGAAAATATCATCGGGGGTAACTCGTCCCAAACTTCCGCAAGCTTATCTTTAAACAGATCCACGTTGCGGTGCCACTCGGCCTGAGCCAGTTTATCAGTTTTGGTAAATACAACTACAAACGGAACCTGATTTTCGCCCAGCCAGTTTACAAACTTCAGGTCTATGGCTTGGGGCGGAATTCGCGAATCAATAAGTACGTAGAGGCAATAGAGCGTGTCGCGTTTCGAGATATAATTCAGGATGGTTTGCCGGAACTCCGAACGCTGGTTTTTCGAAACTTTTGCATAGCCATAACCAGGCAAATCGACCAAATACCAGTTCTGGTTAATCAGAAAATGGTTAATCAACTTAGTTTTACCGGGTGTTGACGAAATTTTGGCGAGATTGCCGTGCATGGCAAGCATATTTATAAGCGACGACTTGCCTACATTGGAACGCCCGATAAATGCAAATTCAGGCAATTTCGGTGGGGGACACCCCTTCAAGTCGGGACTACTCGAAATAAACCGGGCTTCTTTAATATTGATTTCCACGCTGTTTTGTTTTCTATTTGTAAATAGTTGCTAGCCTTTAATGGCACCTTAAATATAAACTTCCAAGATTTCTGCTTCTACGGAAGGTACTAACCGAATATTTTTCAACACATTGGGCAAAAGTACGGTTTCACCTTTTGTTACTTCAATTTTTTCGGTTTCATTATAAATAAGATCAAATTTTCCGTTGCAGCAAATGTAAATTACAAACGAGTCGAGCTCAATGTAATCGCGATCCAACGGTTTATTAATCTGTATTTTGTTGGTTGTAAAATAATCGCATTTAGCCAGATTTACAGCTGCATTTTCTTTACTAGTATAGGCAGTTTTTACATCGGCATGGAACGTGTAATCAATAGCATCGACAGCAAGTTCGGTATGCAGTTCGCGCGGATTGCCCTTGTCGTCAACACGGTCCCAATCGTAAATACGGTAAGTAATATCGGAGGTTTGCTGAATTTCGGCCAGCAAAATTCCCGAGCCAATAGCATGAACCCTTCCGGCAGGAATAAAAAAGGTATCGCCTGCAACTACCGGCTGACGATAGAGAATATCTTTTAAGGTTTTATTGGTAACACTATTAAGATATTCTTCTTTGGTTACTGGTTTACTAAACCCCGAAATAAGCGATGCTCCGGGATTGGCGTCCATCACATACCACATTTCGGTTTTTCCGTACGAATTGTGACGTTCGCGGGCAAGTTTATCATCGGGATGAACCTGAATAGAGAGGTCGTCGTTGGCATCGATAAACTTGATGAGCAGGGGAAATTCGTCGCCAAATTTCTCAAACACCTTATCGCCAACGATGTCGCCCATATAAATCTCTACAATTTCCTGCAGATTATTACCTTTCAGAAAGCCATTGCTAACCACAGAAATATCGCCTTCTACGGCCGAGAGTTCCCAACTTTCGCCATAAGCATTATTTTTACCTTGTTTAGAAAGTACGGTTTTGAGTTTTTCTCCGCCCCAAATCCGCTCTTTTAGTATTGTCTTGAATTTTAGAGGATAAAGCTGATGCATTTTAAAAACTTTTAGTATTTTGCAAAAGTATTCAATATTATTGGTTGATTTTTGTTTCTTTTTCAGGTTTTTTCAATAAACCGACCCGAGATTATACACAAAACAATTACCAATCGAATATATCGCTTTTTAATTATCTGGTATTCAGCGTTGGATATCAGCCATTGAGAGTTGGTTATATTTAAACCCGAATATATGTTAATTGCAGGCCTTACAGGTGGAAGCGGATCAGGAAAGACGACACTGGCACAACAACTCGTAGCAAAATTGCCGGAAGGATCTATATGCGTAATTCCCATGGACGCATATTACAAAGACCATGGGCACCTAACCCGTAAAGAAAAACTTTTGCACAATTTTGACCATCCCGATTCGATTGATTTTGATCTTTTAAACCTTCACCTGCGGAGCCTTAAAATGAACATTTCGATAGAAAGACCTGTTTATTCCTATATTACATGCTCGCGCCAATCCCAAACGGTAGTTGTTTCGCCGGCAAAAATTGTTCTGCTCGACGGTCTTCTGGCCCTATCGGACGAACACCTGCGGGAGATTCTCGATCTAAAAATCTTTTTAGAAGTTTCAGAAAATATACGCAAAGAACGGACTATACGGCGCGACATGGAAGAGCGAGGCCGTACACGCAAAGCTGTTGAAGAACGGTTTTACCATACGGTACAACCAATGCACGATGCCTTTATTGAGCCTTCCAAACAATTCGCCGACATTGTCATCAACGGAAATTCTGATGATATTGAATCAACAACCGATACATTAAAGAACTTCCTGTTATCCTATCTGCAAACTGCTTTAATGCACAAACAACATCTTTAAATTCATTTTCCATGATAAACGAATTCGACAGCCGGGCCCAGGATTGGGATAAAGACATTACCCATTTTGAACGAGCGCAGGTTATCGCCAACGAGCTACTGGCCATGGTACCGCTAAACCCCAATATTAAAAAAGCGCTGGAATACGGTGCCGGCACGGGACTACTAAGTTTTAACCTGACCGAATTTTTTGACGAAATTACCATGATGGACAGCTCCTCTGAAATGGTAAACGTGATGCGCGACAAAATATCGGCCACCCAAATCAAAAAAATGAAACCGGTGTTTATTGATCTCGAAAAAGTAGATTATCCTACCACTTTCGACATCATTTATACACAAATGACGCTACACCATATTGAACAACCTGTTAGCCTACTCGAAAAATTCTATAAAATGCTAAATCCCGGAGGAACCGTAGCTATTGTAGATTTATACAAGGAAGATGGGTCGTTTCATGGCCCCAATTTTAACGGACACCTGGGCTTTGACCCTCAATACTTATACAACATTTTAACAATTAGCGGATTTAAAAATATTCGCCACAAGACCTGTTATACAATCCGGAAGACTGTTCAATCGGGAGAAATCAAGGACTTCCCGTTGTTCCTGATTATTGCCGAAAAATAAACGCTATTTTTAATAAACCTACATTTCGTTATGCTCGAAAACATTCGCCCCGACGAAGTACTGTTTCTCGATATTGAAACTGTACCGCAACAATCCTCTTTCGAAAACCTCGATGAAAGCTTCCAGCACTTGTGGAATAAAAAATCGGCCTTTTTTCGCAAACCCGAAGAAACGGCTGCTGAAGTTTATGCCCGGGCAGGAATCTATGCTGAATTTGGGAAAATAGTATGCATCTCTACGGGGTACATGCACATCATCAACGGGGAATATGGATTTCGAATAAAATCATTTTTTGGCCACGACGAACATAAATTATTGTACGATTTTGCAGAGATGCTCTCGACTTATACGTCCAAACGCAACATCTTTCTTTGCGCCCACAATGGTAAGGAATTCGACTTTCCGTACATTGCCCGCCGAATGCTAATCAACAGCATAAATCTCCCCAAAGCCCTCGACATCGCCGGTAAAAAGCCTTGGGAAACAACGTTTATCGACACGCTGGAACTATGGAAATTTGGCGATTACAAGAGCTATACCTCGCTCGAACTGTTAACCAAAATCTTCGGTATCCCCACGCCCAAAGACGATATTGACGGCAGCATGGTAGCTCATGTTTACTGGCAGGAACAGAATATTGACCGTATTGCCGTTTATTGCGAAAAAGATGTGGTTGCGATAGCCCAGCTATTTCTACGCTACCGCAATGAACCTTTAATCAAAGAGGCGAATATTCAATCAATTACTTCGTTTCAGCATACGTAATTATTGCTGAAGCATAAACTTCCAGGTAACCTTACCAATATTATCGGGTTTGGCTTTTTCGGGTTTTGAAATAGTGCCGGAAGGCTTGCCCTTGGCGTCGGAAGCTATTTCAATTTCGCGCCACGAATACATTCCCTTTTCATAATCGAAGGTCTCGCCATCGTCGTCATACAGCTTATAACTGGCTGCTTTTGTGCCGTAATAACAAATTTCGAGGTTGTATTTCTGACCGGCTGTGGGAGCGTGTAACATAGGCTGCATCATGGGAATGATACCGCCATCTTTCACGAACACCGGAATTCGCCCCAGGCCCGGTGTAACTTTAATAATTTCACCATCCCCGGCATATTTACCCGTATAAAAATCGTACCATTTACCTTTGGGAAGAATCACATCGCGCGTGGTTTGACCTTTAAACATAGGCGCAACCAAAAGATACTCGCCAGTCATATACTGGTCTTTGATTTCCTTCAGTACCGCTTCGGAGTAAGGGTCTTCGTTCAGATTTTCAGCTTTCTGCTCCAATTTTGCTTTGGATGTAAAGCCAGGCTCAAGGTTCATAGCCCGAAAAGGCGGAGTCCCTTCGTAGTGATATTTGGCAAACTCGCTGTACAGATAAGGCATCAACTGCATCCGGAGCATGGCGTAATACTTCACATCTTTCTCCACATCGGGAAACGACCAGGGTTTTGTACCGCTTGACCACGCATTGACCATGGCCATTGGCGAAAAGCAAACGGACTGAATACGCCGGAGCCATTCTTCGCTACTTTTCGAGCTGCGCACCTCCGGAGTCCAGAGAACTCCGCAGAAGCCGCTGTTAGTAAGGGCTGTGATAAAATCCTCGTGACTATAATAATCGTCGTAAATAACATACGGAAACGAAGCTCCTCCGCCATTGGATGCCCTGACCAATCCGAACGTACGAGTATTTTGCTGACGATAAAGTCGCGATGTAATTTTCTGAAGCATCAACCCATACGTCTGACGAATTTGTTCGGCGCTATTACCGGACGGGAATTTGGCCACATCGGGCCATAGATAGCGGTCATAACCATCGCATTCGTCAATTTTATAGCCACTCACACCAAGACTCACCTGATCGTTAAACAACTGATTGGTCAGTATTTTTTGAGGTTCGGGCATGGAATAATCGGGTACTACCCCACCCCATACCGTATGCGATCCCAGATAAGGCTGTAAGGCTTGATACATGGGAGATTCAGGAGAAACGTAAGGGTTTGTCCAAAGATTAACGCGAATACCCATATTTTTCATTGTTTTTACAAACAAGGCAGGGTCGGGATAACGGGTTTTATCCCATTCGAATGTACAAGGATAGGCCTTGCTTTGCCATCCCGGTTCGAGACCGATAAAATCGAGCGGATAGCCCTTTTCGGCAAAAGCTTTTGCTTCCTCAACCGCATCGTTTGCCGTATAAAGCGTTTTTACGCGTTGGGTAAAACCGAGTCCCCAACGAGGAGGCAGACAGCCGCCACCGCAATAGAGGTTGTAACGCCGTACAGCATCGAGCGCTGTTGGTCCGCCAAACACATAAATTTCCACGCCTTCGGCAGGAACCTGCATCTCCACGGCATCGGAGTACGGCCGCGACGTCCATTTCTTATCCGTATTACGGTCGCGTGGAGCCGGAGCGTTAGGACTGTCTTTTCGCACTGCCGAACCTGCCCAAACTTTAATATAACGGGCACTATTCACGAAAACGCCGTACCCTTTATCGGAAACATAAAACGGTACAGGGGCGTGAGTACGGCCATTATCGGCACCTCCGTAATGGTCGACATGCAATTGCAGGATTTTACCACGCTGATAGACACTCTGAAAGTTAAGCCCAAAACCAAAAATTTGTTCGTCCTTATCAAGCGGGAAACGAAGCGAAACCTGACAGTTAGCGGCTTCAGCAGCAATATCGCCTGTTGCCAGCGGAAACTTCGTTTTTCCGAGTTTTGCAATAGCCTCAATATTGGGCTGAATCTCGGCCACCTTAAATAAATCGAATGCATCGGGAGCACCCACAATAGTCTTCCATACTCCCGGAGCCACTTCTGTCCACGTTAATGACTGAGAAAAAGCCCCTTGACTATACAACGAAATTAAAAGACAAGCTAATATTTTTGATATATTACTGATTTTCATACTATAAATTTATAATAGAACATTAAATCTTTATACAGACAACCTCTACCGAAGCAAAGCTGTTGCACACCATAACATCGGCGCCTGCCCGTGCATATCGCCCGTTATTCGTTTACGGTTGAGATAAAACCTACGGTCATTTCGTTTGTTGGTTCCTTCACAGACATCCTTTACATCGCCATTTTCGTTAATGTACGAAACCAATGCCAGCCAAGCCTTTCGGGCAGCTGGCCCAAAAGTTTTCTTGTCGAGCCAGCCATTCTTCACCCCGGTAATCAAGGCAAAAGTGAACATTGCAGAACCGGAAGTCTCTGGCCATGCCTCTGGGTCATCGATAAGTTGGCGCCACATTCCATCCGGTAATTGATATTTTAGGAGCGAAGCCATCATCTTAAGATAGCCCTCCTTAATCTTTGCTCTTTCGGGATGATTTTTGGGCAATGAACGCAATAGTTCGGCCATTCCGACAGCCATCCAACCATTTCCCCGTCCCCAGAAGAAAGGTGCATCGGGTGCATGATAAAACAACCCGTTGGGGCGTTGCAACGAATCAAGATACGCGACCATTTCTTTTGCAGCACGGTTTATGTATTTTTCGTCGCCGGTGGCACGGTATGCCTGGGTTTGAACAGCCGTTATCATAAACATATCGTCAATCCAGAAACGGGTTTGCCAGGTTAACCCTCGCCTGTAAAACGTATGAGATTCAGGAGTAACGCGGGGTCCTTCGGGTGGTCCCCATTGTTTATCGGCAATGCGTTTACCCAATGCCAGGTATTTCTGTTCTTTGGTTTGAATATACAATTCGAGCGGAACCGATCCGAAAACCGTATAATCCACATGGTCAGAAACTGGAATCATGGAAGAATCGGCTCCGAAAAAAGGCTCAAACCGTTGGGCAAGCTTTAATGTTAAAGGTTTGTCACCACTTACCCTGGCAAAAGTTAAAGCCCCATACCACGCACAGACTTCGGGATAGGTAATTACTTTAGGAGGCGTGGGCTTTCCATAGTTTGTGTGCGGCGTGGCCACAAAATGTTCGGCAAGGCGTTTACCAACTTCCTGTGGTGAACAACCTTTTGGCCAGTTCCGGAGGTCGGAACTCTGTGTATAACCATTTCCTATGCTAAGGGTTATCATCATAAGAACAACTGCAATAGCTTTGATATTTTTTAAGATCATCGTTTATTATTTCAAGTTTTTACTGTTCGACTTTAACATTGATCCTGTTGAAGTTTTATAAGATTTTGTTGGTGTTTAGATTTTTAAGGTACATAATTATCCACAGGCTGCACCACAATACGGGCCGAGCCAACCTGTGGCAGACAGGTTGAGAAAAAAGCTGTCACCTCATTGTTTTCATTTACAAAAACAAAAGGACGCTCCCTGCGACTAAAAACTTCGGAAGTTCCATCGTCGTAAACAACATTCTTTGTGAACACCGGTTCTTTAGATACCAAGGTATATGAGACACCATCTTTCGAAAAGTATTGTGCCCCGGCTTTAAAAGTACCGGTAGCCTTTGCCTTCCAGTCGTTACAAAGCATGTTGTACTGATTATTTGCCCACCAGATGGTTGGGTCTTCGAGCTCATAATCGTTGGGCAGGACGTTTGCCCCGTTGTTCAGCAGTTTGTATTCGCCCTTAAAAACAGGAGCTGTAAATGCTATGGCAATGTTCATTTTATCTTTGCCTTCGCCCCTGCCAATGACGTAAACACTTTTATCCGCGTTTACCAGTATTGCAGGGTTGGTAACTTTCATCGCGGGGTTATCAATGCGCGTCCACGGGCCGGTAATCTTATCGGAGTAGGCATATCCGGTTTCATTTTTCGACGAAATGTAATACAGCACATAAGTTGACCCGGATTTCACGATCTTTACGTTATGCACGCGGTCGTTATCCCAAAAGCCATCGCGCTTGGTCAGTACCACTTCTGCGAAAGTATAGGGACCATATAAGTTTTTTGAAGTAGCGCGTACACACTCCGAGAACTTGGTCCATCCTCCCATTCCGTATCTGGCAGGCCAGCGGGAACAGAACATGTGATAGGTGTCGCCAACTTTTATAACCGAGGGACACCAAAGGTAAAAGCTGTCCATTTTAAAACCACCCTCTTTAACGGCAGGTTTCATAAATTCTTTAAGACTGTGCGGCTGTGCTTTTACCGGCATTCTACTCACTAAAGCGACCATCACTACCACACATAAAAAACCTATCTTCATTTTCATATTTTCAATATTATTTACTACTGACACTAAGAATCTTAACCTGTCTTTCTTTTGCTTCCGGAGAAACATTTAAACGGTTAACCTTCCCGTTCTGATAATCGCACTCTACGGTTGTCTGATTCAATCCGTAGAGCTTAAACGATACGTTCCACTCCTTAGGCCAGGCAGGGAAAAGGTAGAGGCTATCGGATTGGCTGTAAAGCAACATATTCTGCAAACCAATCATTCCCGAACCACCCCAGTTATGATCGGGAATCCAGTCGTGGCCAGGACCAAAAAATGCGGTAAACTTCAGGTTAGCATTTTTGTCGCTAAGTTTTTCGACGATAAGTCGTTTTGCATCATCGGTACGACCCATGACTGCGGCATAAATGGGCGTACACATCCAGCTCCAGAATTCTAATGCCGACCGACGGTTTTCCGGCAGATTCTCCCAAGTGTTTACGGCTTCTTCCAGGCCTTCCTTCTTTTGCGTATGAAACAGTCCATAAGGCCAAACCGTGTACATCTCGGGAAAATCGGTTGCGTTGTAAACTTTGCCATATTCCCGGGCCGGTTTAATAACCCGTTTGCCGTTGCGCATTTCGTAGTTTATGTCGGGAATGTGCTTTTGAAAGGATGCAAACCACTCCTTCGTTGCGGCCGGAATAACCCCAACCGGAAAGGATAAAATCTCAGCAGTTACGCGCTGCAACCCGGTAACCACTTCGACAGGATCGGTGGCTTCGGAAAACAACTCAAGACTGTTGAGCGGGAACAACACCAGTTTGCCATTATCGTTATATTCTTTGCCGGTGCGGTTCCGGTTTTCCATGCGATAATGCTCATCGTAAAACCGGACAACAGATTCAATAAAAGGTAAATATGTACGAATATCGCCACCCGAATATTTTGCCCATTGAATAGCCATATAAGCAAATTCAATTTGCATGGACAAGTGATATTTTAAATGAGCGGGGCGCATGGAACCATCCGGCGAAGCGAGCCAATTGACCGGCAGTCCGCTCAAATCCAATGGCTCAAAAAAAGCTGCACCACCGTGATTCCAATAGGCTTTGGAACGAGCCTCGGCCACCGGCAGGCGTTGCGCATAGAAATCGAGCGAAGGAAGCATCAGGTCGAAATCGCCAGAACCAAGACCAGACCATCCGATTAGCCTCTGATTTTGGGCCATGAAAAGATTTCCCCATCGCCGATAATCGGGCGTAACTTTGTCGCTTACTTTATACTGTGCCGTAAAATGTTTGATTGATTCCGATGCTGGAGGATCGGTTGTAAAAATTCCGCCGTTAAATTTCAACGGAAGACGGCCATCGCGGTTGCATGCCCACATATACCGGAAAAGCTGATAATTTTTCCCTACCTGCCATCCCTGATCGGCTTGGCCTCCTTCCGGATTTATAAAGATATAGCTCCGTTGCCAGAAATCGGACCACCACTTTTGGGTGACAGCCCATGATTCATCGACTTTTTCCGTGGCTTTTTTGAAGCTGATATTCAGTTGCTGTTTCCATTTCTTCAAGTCCGGCTCCTGCTTTACCTGCGGAACGACAACAACATCAAACTCCCTGGCGGGTTTATCAGACCGAAGATGCCAGGCGTTGCCCGACCAGCGCTGCCATTGAACCGGCTCGGAACCGTCGGCCACCAATCCGTTGCCGGAAATCATTCCGCCGAAAATTAAGTCGTGAGAAAAATCATGGATACTATTTTTATAATCACCAAACTTTTGCTTTTCAATCAATTGATTTACGATCAGCCGATTATTTTTATTCTGATGATACCATACGATGAAATTTTTCTTTTGCTCAATCACATCGGGCAGTACGTACGATTTTCCTCTAAAATTATAATTTCCCAGGTTAACGGAGTCTGCCCTATCCCGCCACGTAGCAAACGAAGCTTTTACCTCAACCGGTTGAGAGGCTTCGGCACGAATATGCAGCGCCGGTTGGTTCACATCGAACCAAAGGTGCACCTTGCCTTCCATTCCCGATTTTGTTTTACCGGTAATGATAATCTGACTATGAAATAAATCCAGTTCCTGCTTAAAATCCGAGCCGGGTTCAAAGGGATTGGGGCTGAGATGAAGACGCACACAGCCAAGTTTGAGCAAATCGGCATTTTCGTCGTAACATTCGTTGTTTGCCAGATATAAAAAAACGTCGCCATCCTGCACCCAAACATTGGCGCCATTACCCTTACTTCCGCTAAGGGGCATCGATTCGGGCGACGATTTCGATTGCGCGGTCCACACAGGATTGTATGCTGCCAGTTGTTTTTGAATAGCCGCTTCGTCCCAGCCGGAAACCAACGACCTCAGCTTGTTCACTTTTTTGTCGGCGCTTTCGGATTTCATCCTTCGAACCTCTTCCTTCGAATAGAGCGTTGAACATTCCGGATACGAGGTTTTCAACTCTTCATAATCTTTCCAGGCTTTATCATATTCATCAATCCATTTTGTCAGTTCTGCTTTACCACGGGTTCCCTTTTCGACGGCGGCAAGATTAAATACCGATCGATAAATGCGGTACAGGCACAAGCCATATTTCGACGAAACCACGGTATAGTTTCCGGTTGCCTTATCGGGAAAACTGATTTCTTTAGACAGCTTTACAATTTGCTGCCACATTGCCACGGATTCGTCTTTTTCGCGAAGAATATCATCCACAGCCTGAGTATTATCGGGCAATACAGGCCAACCGATATACTGGTCGCGGGTCCACCACGGATTCATATTTTGGCTGACACTACGAATCCCGCGAATGACGGCATCGGCAGATAACAGGCTTAATTTGCGAAACTTAACACAATCCGTATCGGAAAGATGCAGAACCTGCGAGGCATATCTGTTAAAAATGGATTCTTCAGGCTCTGCGGGGTTATTGGCCCATTGCGCCATCACCCAGGCATTGAGGTCGCACCACAACTCATTGGTAATGTAAGGACCTTCCCAACCGCCACCACGTGTCCACGTCCACAAACCGGAGAGAATATTATTTTTTTTGACAATATCGTTGATACTTGCCGGAAGTCCGTTTTTCCGAAGAGAGGTGTGCTCCTCAAAACCATCAATAACCCCGTGGGCTATATAATTCGGATAGGCTCCTTTGCCTTCATACTCGCGGGCGCACTGTACTTCGAGCAATTGTTGATGACGCCCGATCCCCAGCACCTTGCTAAACGGATTGCCCCGGCGAAAATCGTTCTCGCAATGTTTAACGGCAATGATGAGATTCGGGTGAGGTTCGATGCTGTTACTCACCTTCATATACTTATCACTATCCGTATCGAAACTAAGCCACGTCCTGAAAATCAATTTTTTATTAAGTTTCACGCAGACTTCGTCGCGAAAAATCTGCAAAAGCGGGATGATCGTCTTCTCCGGATCAGTTTTATTAAGAATTTTCCCGACATGATAAGGGGCATCCTGCAAATATGTTTCGCCGATGCGCACCACCAGCCCGTCGAGCTGAGGAAACTGTTTAAACATCTGTTGCAACAGGAACCTAAGATATTTTTGGGTTTGAGGATTGCTTGGGTCGCCAAAAGTTTGCGCCATGCCGTACTTTTCAACAAGACGTTTAGGAAACAGAAGCAGGTCGCTTTGGCAAAATACAAGTAATCCGGATTGTTTAACCTTATTGTACACACTATCGAGATGAGCGGCCTTTGCTTTTACCCACATCCGCTCGGCTGAACCTTCGGGCAAAATATCAGGGTCTGTCTCATCCCAGTTTATAGCCAGCTGTGCCGATTCGAACAGGAAAAAAACTTTCCCGTTGTAGCCCATTTGCTTCAAAACCTCCGGATCGTTATATTTTGTAAACCAGGGCTTCTCACCCGGATTATTGTGCACCATATCCAATATCAGCGGGAAAGACGAAGGTTTTCCGCCCGGTATTTGAGAAAATGATAATGCACTAACGAAAAGAAAAAGCCAGCCAACTATATTTTTCAAAATATTCATTTATAAAATTTTAGACGTGTTAGTTATCCGTCCGAAAGGGCACAGCAGGAAGCCCCTTTCCGTTATACAGATTGGGATGCATAAAATTTTCCCAGGCATAGCGCACATACAATGGTTTTCTGACCTGCGGAGACGATACAACAACCTTGTTCTGCCGGATAATTGCCATTGCCGGATAGAACACCTTATCGGGACCGGCAATCATAAATTCGCGCAGATTGCCGTCTTTGGCTGCCAACCCTCCGTCGGTATAATTGAAACTTAACAGGATAGATGCACCTACTGTTTTCATCGATTTATAAAGCGGGCCGGAAAAAGCCACATCACTAAAACCGTAATCGTTGGCTAAAGCCCAAAAGGCAAGCCTTTCGCCAACCGTAACCTTGTTTCGCGGATGAATATTCGTGCTATCGCCAACATCGACAGCTACCACCATTCCGGTATTTTTAACCGATTGCCAAACCTGCGTTTGAGAGTCGCGTAATTGTGGCGTTTTATCCTTATGGGCGGCTATTTGCACAAAATAGAACGGGAAATCGCCTTGTTGCCATTCTTTTCGCCAACTGGCAATCATGTTGGCAAATACCTGTTTGTATTGCAATGCCCGGCTGTCGTTCGATTCGCCCTGATACCAAATAACCCCTTTGATGGTGAATGGGATAATCGGTTGTATCATACCATTCCATAAACAAGCCGGTTTAGAAGGTTGGGTTACACTAATGGGAGCCGGGGTATTCGCCGAAATATTTTTTCCATTGCTTGTTTTTTCATTCCATAGCTTTAAAGCCTGCTGGTAGGCATTATACTTTTTAACATCCACCTCATACGAATTTAAAACTTCGTCATATAAAGGATTGTTTGCCATCACGTCCATCTTTGTCCATAGCTCGGCGTGGGTGCCTCCATAGGCCGATTGGATCATGCCAACGGGCTTCCGAATTTGCTTGTGCAGGTAATGACCGAAATAATAGCCCACAGCCGAAAAATCTTTCACGTTTTCCGGAGAACAGACTTTCCATTCCCCATCACAATCCGTTTGAGGCTCGTTAGCCTTATACTTTTTCACGATGAACAACCGTATTTCGGGATAATTGGCGGCAGCCACTTCCTGCTCATAATTATCAACACCCGTTCGCCAGCCTACCGATTTGGCCAGCGGAAATTCCATGTTCGACTGCCCCGAGCAAACCCAGACTTCACCCACCAGGATGTTCTCAACGCGTATTGTATTAAACCCCGAAACGATCATAGTTTCCGGCTTTTCCGACGCTTGCAACGAGCTGAGTTTTACCGCCCACTGCCCGGCAGTATTGGCTACCGTCTTTTTAACCTGATTGCGAAACGTAACCACAACTGGTTCTCCAATAGCAGCGCGCCCCCAGATAGTCACTGTTTTATTAGCCTGAAGTACCATGTTATCCCCAAAGATCTTGGGCAATGACACATTGGCTATCAAACTATTGGTAACAAAAATCCAGAGAAACACTAACCCCAATCTTCGAAAAAGACGACAATTCTTCATCTCTTCTAAAATTTATTATTTTTCACTTGTGGCTTCCTCAAACTCAACAACCATGCTGTCATATTCCTTCTGAGTTACCGGTATCAGCCCGTCGCGCATCAACGTTTCACCATTCAGGATTTTCCCGTTGAACGACAACTTTGAGGATTCACCTTCCGGCACATTGAGTTCCTGCACCTTGTATTTTTTCTTTGGATCAAGTCCTCGGGGTTTTACAACTTCGGGGGTCCCACTTTTAAGCTGATAAACAAACAATACTGCCTTTTGCTGGTTGTACAACACGTAGTTCAGTGCAGCCCGGGGCCTGTCGTAAGGAGATTCGAGCCGGTACAGATCACCTTGTTGTACTATTTCGCGAAGCTGATCCTTATAAAGTTTGACTCCCTGTGCAAGAATTTTCCGGTCTTCCGGGGTCATTTTTCGAATATCGAGGTCGATGCCCAACGCTCCGCTCATGGCAACGTTAATGGCAAACCTCAACGGACGTTTACCCATGTTGGTAACGTGCGCGGCAATGGTATTGGCCGGAAAAAAATGGCTATATCCCCACTGCATATAAACCCGACGAACAGGATCGGTATTATCGCTCGGCCAAAACGAATGGAAGTATTTCAGTGCACCATAATCGACACGGCCTCCGCCTCCGGAACAAACCATAGCCATAACGTTGGGATAGTTTTTCTGCATTTTATCCATAATATTGTAAAGGGCAAAATTGTAATCGATCAGCAGGTGCGATTGTTCATCAGCCGACAGGTACGTAGAGCCTGGTTGTGTTACATAACGGTTACAATCCCATTTGGTATAACTAATGTCGGGACTGGAAGCAAACGTTTGGTTGATGGCATTCCATACATAATCACTCACCTGCGGACGGGTAAGATCGAGTACCAGCTGATTACGACTGAGTAAAGGCTCACGGTTAGGTTCAACGATAGCCCATTCGGGATGTTTTTCGTACAACTCGCTTTTGGGATTTACCATTTCCGGTTCAATCCAAATTCCGAAGTTTACACCTCTTTTCTTCGCCTCTTTGGCCAAATAAGGCAGTCCCTGTGGCAACTTGGCTTTATTAACGTCCCAATCGCCCAAGCCGGCTTTGGCATTATCGCGGGGGTATTTGTTAGCGAACCAGCCATCGTCGAGCAAAAACAAATCGGCCCCCACTTCTTTGGCACCATCAAAAAGCGAAACGATGGTAGGTTCATCGAATTTCATGCCCGTGGCTTCCCAGTTGTTAAGCAAGACGGGGCGAGGCTTTTGACCATCGCAGATGCCGTATTTAAGGGCCCAGCGATGAAAATTACGACTTACTTGTCCTTTTCCCTCGCGACTGTAAGTCCAAAACATAGAAGGCGTTTTAAAGACTTTGCTAGCCTTCAGGCGATATTGCGATCCGAAAGGGTTGATGCCGCAAAGCGTACGTAACCGGTTGGCATTGTCCACTTCAAAAGAGAGCTGAAAACTTCCCGACCAGCCGAGGGTTCCGCCATAAACTTCACCGGAATTTTCGTCTGCCGGACCTTCGAGCGATAGGATAAAAGACGGATTACGCATTTGTTGAGCGCGAACACCAAGCTTGGAATCAAAAACCTTGATACCGGGCGTCAGTTTCTCTTCAACAAAATTAAATTCCTTGGCCCAGTTGCCGTAAAACTGGCTCACCCAGTACGAACCGGCGTGCATTACCGGCGATGACGAGGCAAACCGGTATAAAGTCACTGTCCCATTTTCGTTGTGAGATATTTCGGTCCATTGCTCAATAATATCCTCGTTGAGATAACACTTAAAACAAACGGTCACAAAAAACGGGAAGTACGAATCCTTCAGTTCTATACGGGTAAGACGAATGTCGTTGCCAATATTTATTACCGAATGAGTTTTGTACACCAAATCCGTCGATGTGTTTCCATCGGCATGAAAGGCTTGGATTGCGGGTTCCCAGATAAACCCGTTTCCGGAAGGAGGAAGAAACTCGTCCTCGCGACCGGGGGTTTTGACCGGAATAGCAACTTCCTGATCTTTTCTTCCGTAGCCAAGCTCATAAATACGATTGTCGGTGGCCCGGTAAAGTGATAATGACGAATGGGCTGTTGAGATAGTAATTATCCTGCTGGCAGAATCTACCGGCTCTGCCGAAAAAGCCTGGCATACAAAAAGACTAGGTAGTATGAGTGATATAAAAAAAAGTTTAATCATACTTCATTAAATATTGAACTAATTTGTCTTAGTTATTTTTTCAAAGCCTCCATAATAGCCGATGCCCATAGAAACCCGGCCACCGCTTCTTTTGCATTTAATATGCGGGACACGTTAACATAGGTGGCAAAATCTTTTTTTATGGTGATGCCATCGCCACCACCAGACACATCTACAAGGCCCTTTTCGTTTATTGTCACAAATTTCAGAAGGCTTTGATACCCTCGTTTGGCCACCGGTTCATAGTTTTTTTTATTTAAGAGCCCGAGGTTAATGCCTCGTTGGATGGAATATACAAACATGGCAGTTCCGGAAGGGTCAATCCAATTGCCGGGTTCGGAGCCTTTGTCCACAATCATGTACCACCCTCCGGTTTTCGGGTCCTGGGTATTTTTTAAACCGGCCATCAGACGTAAATAAATATCCTCAACTTCGGCTCGTTTGGGATGATCTTTTGGCATAACTGCCAGTAATTCCGGAATTACCAATGAATACCATCCAAGTCCTTCGCTCCATACTTCGGGAGATAACCCGGTAATGGTATCGGCCCATTTGGTTTCTTTCGGTTTCTCGGTCCAGGCATGGAGGTACAATCCGCTATTTCCCTTTTGGCAATGTTTGGCAAACACGGTTATTTGCCGGGCAGCTTCGGTGTAAGCGTAATCAGCATCACCAATTACCTTTCCGTACCGGATGAGGAACATCTGTCCCATAAAAATGCCGTCAATCCACATGTTCGGACTTTTATTACCGTGCCAGAACTGACCATCGCTGCGGGGATATGTATCAAAAACTTTGCGAAACTGCGCGGCGGCCTTCTTGTAACGCTCGTCCCGGGTATATTCGTAAAGGGCCACAATTGCCGTTCCGGTCATTAAATTATCGAGGTTGGTAAGTTTGTCGCCCCTATAATTCCCGTTTTCATCCACAAAATGATCAATATATTGCTTGATGTAATCGAGGTATTTTTTATCGCCGGTAGATTTATACAACATCTCAAACCCACAGAATGTATACCCTTGCACGTACGACCAGTCCTTCCAGTATGCCTTGCGATAATCGGGATAACGGGCCATAAATGTTTCGGCTGTGGCAACCGACCAATATTTGGGAGCTTTGCCGGGAACATAATTCAAATGGGCGTCGGGAACTCCGGGAGACGTTCCCCGTCGGGGCTTTGCAGACAACGTTGTTGAATTTGCCGGGTTATCCTGTGCAACCGCATCCAACCCCAAAACGACAACTGCAAACAAAAAAAGGCTGTAGTATTTTAATTTTATATTCATAATAAATAGTTAGTGTTTAGACAGATAAAGATTATAACAACCGTTATTTGAAAAGCTGAAGAGATACCGATGTAACAGAATTCATGCAGGTTAGACGAACGATGTAAACGCCGGAATTCAGGTTTGAAGTATTGATTTCCGACTCATGGCTTCCTGCTTGTTTAAAACTGTTTGTCAACACTTTCACTTCATTTCCATTCATGTTAAAAAGAGAAAGTTTCACCACACCCGGATATTGCAAACTATATGAAACTTTTGCCCGATCGCAGGCTGGGTTTGGAAATACCCTAAGCCGGTACCCGGATTTTATTTCGTTAACAGAAGTGTTTGTATTTTTTACATTGACTATATTCGAATATACCGAACAACCGTAGTTATTTAATGCTGCGACCCGGTAATAATAATTTGAGGACATAGGAAGACCTGTATCCGAATATCCCGAAATATTAGCAGCCACACTTTTTATAATCACCCAGTTTATCGCGTCGGACGACCGTTCAATATTAAAGGACGTTTCGTTGGCGGAATTATCCGTCCATGTAAGATCAACACCTCCATTTGAAACAGTGGTAGCCGAAAGATTTGTTGGAGATGCCGGGACATTGGGCCAACGGCGATATTTCTCCCATAAGAGACGCCCTGTGATTTGCGGCGAAGAAGAAACTTTATTCGTCGAAATCTCGATGTTGCCAACTGTGTTATATTTTTCGGGACGAAATTCTGTCAGGTAGATATATTCGTCGCGCACATAGTTGTCGCCACCGGCATGGCCTGTCCCTGTTGTTCCATCTACACGACCGGCAAACAGGCCGTTGGTTACAGTAGCCAGCACAACATCAAAATAAGTATTGGCAAACGGTACCATATCGCTGAAATTAAGCCCATAACGACCACTATTATAAGCTACCCATAATCCTTCACTGTCATAAGCCGCATGATTAGTATCTTCCATACCTGTTGGTAAAGCATAGGCCCATGTCCAGCAATCCGTTCCGATAGATGAAGTATTAGCATGAAGACTTGCAAAAAACCAGTCGATATTGGGCTTAACTATTCCATCATACTTTGTTACCCGTGCAGGATCGTCTCCCAAAATCATATGGCATAAAACCAGACGAACAAACCCGTTGGTAAGCATCCAGGCCTGGTTCCAAGGGGCAGGTTCGCCGGGCTTATAGGTATTGGGCGAACCGGGGAAATAGTAATGGTTACTTTCGGTGGAACGGATAAAACGAGGAAGTATCCAGTTATCCATTACATAATCGCACTCCTTGATATATTTAAGGGCACGGGCTTTATACATGGTTCCAAAACCTTTGGGGTCACCAATGGCAACATTAACATCCCAGATTGCCGGTGTTTCAAGAATGAGTTTTGCACAATAAGCAATATGCGACAGTACCTGGCCTTGTTCTACACCTGCCCCTGCAGGAATGGTAGTGGCATCGGACGAAGGCCACACCGGATCGATATTCCCGGTCCAGGTAGCGAGTTGACCACCAATAGCCGCCGAAGCCAGGTCATTACGCCCGGCAAGGGCTGCATCGCAATAATAAATCATGCGGTCGAGAATGGCAGTATCCTTCGAAGCCTCATACATCAAACCACAGGCTTCAATCGCTTTTCCGCTGTTGCCATAAACCCATATATTACTGCCGTTGTATGCAGGTGCCGAAACCTTTTTCAACATATATGTTTTAAAAGCGTCAATTTCGGCCTGCGTTACCGGACCATTAAGGCTTTCGACAAGCATCGACTGAGCCTGCACCGACAACGAAAAAGTTATGGCAGTAATGCCAAAGATCATTTTCCACCTTTTGGACAGAGCTCCACTGAACTGAACTGTATTTTCAGATTTATCCTTCTTCACGTTATCGACAGGTTTGAGTTAGTGCTTAAATTGTCTTCTTACAGAATCCAAAATAAGCGCACAAAAAGTAGAAGATGGAGGAAGAATCGTTCTTTTAGGTGGAAGAATCGTTCATCGATACAAATTCTTACATTTTTAACACTTTTAATACCCAAGATGTTAGTAAAAATCAAGACTATTTAGGTTGATTTGCCTTTGGGCCTACATCGGCTGTTGTTAAAACACGATTGGTAACAGATATGGACGCAAACTGGTCGGCTCCGACATCGAATTTAGAAACACGAGGCTGTCCGTCAATATCGATGGTAACATAAGGATAAACACCAATCCCGGCACCTATGGCCGGACTATTGGACCCAAGATGATAAGCGCCGTCGGCACTGGCTACGAGTTTAGGATCTGCAACCGTAAACCCTTCGGCAGGAATTGCCCCCGGTGTAGTATTCCAGAGAATATTTCCTTTCCATACTGGATTGACATATTGACCACGTACAGAAATTTCGCCACATCCCTGGAGAATATTATTGGCAAACGTTATATTAGTTGCCCCCAGGCCGTTGGTGCGCGATGGCTCCTGAAACCCCGAAGCACAATCGACAATGGTATTATATACAACCTGAACCCGGTCGGCACGGTCGTGACAAGTGAGCTTGCTGCCTTCGGCCACTTCGCCATCGCCGTTAGTGCAAACAATGGCATTGGAGCAGCCTTTAAAAAAGTTGCTGTATATTTTATGGTCGTCGCCGCTAAACCGAAGCCCGGTGCAGCCCATAAAAAAATTGCCATAGACCTCGCTCCGGTTTCCGTGACGCACCGACACCTCCTCGCTTCCTTCACCAAATGTGTTAAACCTGATGATATTACGGCACGATTTATGGCAGATACAGCCTTCGTTTTCACCGGCAGTTTTAATAAACAGGTTATATTCCACCACACAAAAGGCCGAGTCCATGCTTCTGCTGCTGAGTCCAATCTGTATAGCCGAACAATTGTTGGCCTTATGAGGAAAATTATAGAAATAGTTATGATGAATCCACGTCCTTTTGGCCATTTGATTGTTGCCGGGACCTTGTATGGAAAGCATTTTGCCTTCGTCGAATTTATTCTGAAAAGTATTATAGCTCACTTCATTATCGTCACCACTAATGGTTAGGTACGACTTATCGCCTTTGTTTACCGGCGCACATTCGAATTCGTTGCGGGTAATCACACAGTGCGTTGCCCCAGGGGCAATACTGGTAATCCCGGCGTTGTGGGTAAACTTAAATCCCTTGATTTCAATATAGGTTGCCGGGCTCAAAACCGTGAAGCCTCCCGTTCCCCTGATCTCAACACTGCCTATTGTTTTAGCTGAGATAATTATGGGCTGCGAGGCGGTTCCCTTACAGTCAATTCTTATATTTTCGGAAATCGTATAAACCCCGTCAGCTATAATGATTCTATCTCCCGGCTTGACCTTATTGATGGCCGATTGAAGCGCCGGCATAGTGTTTACATTTATGGTTGATGCCGAAAGAGACAATAATCCCGAAATCCAGACCAACAATATCCCAACACTTATTTTATATAAAATTGTACGTCTCATTCTTTTATTCATTTAGAATACGTTCTAAGCTCGTCATTAAAACATCGTTGTCTTCTGTTTTGGTTGCACGTAAGGTTTGTTGATGACATCCTTACTTACAATTTCGAAACGGCCTTCCTGACGGATGTCTTCCGACGAACTACCAACCATCACTTTAAACCAGCCGGGTTCCACCACCCATTTCATGTCGCGATCGAGCATCTGGAGTTCTTTGGGCGATAAGGTAAAATGAACCGTTTTAGTTTCTCCGGGTTCGAGGTGGATGCGTTCGAATCCGCGCAGTTCCTTCACAAAACGAATTACAGAACTTACTTCGTCGTTGATGTAAAGCTGTACCACTTCGTCGCCAGCCATCTTACCTGAGTTTTTCACATCGACCGAAACCTCAACATTTCCGGCAGCTCGTTGTTGCTCGGGCGATATTTTCAGGTTCGAATATTCGAAAGAAGTAAAGCTCAGTCCATAGCCAAAGGGATATAACACACCGTTGACGGTAGTTTTTGCCGCAGCTTGGGCATAAGGTTTAGACGGAAAACACATCGGGATTTGTCCCACCGATTTCGGGAACGTAAAATTCAGTTTCCCACCGGGGTTATAGTCGCCAAAAACAACGTCGGCAATAGCCTCGCTGCCGTATTTACCGGGAAACCAGGCTTCGATAATAGCTTTGCAGTTTTTGTTGGCCAAGTTGATGGTCAGCGGACGACCATTCATTAAAACCAAAACCACGGGAGTTCCCGTTTCCTGAATCTTTGTAAGAAGAAGCTGCTGATACCCGGTAAGGTCGAGGCTGGTGCGCGATTTGGCCTCGCCCACAATGCTGTTGTCTTCGCCCAATACCAAGATAGCAACATCTGCTTTTTTAGCCTTTTCAACGGCATCGGTTATATCTTTCCATTCATCGGTGGTAGGTTCCGACGGCATGATCTCGCTCTCGGGCCAGTTCTTATCCACGATATTGCATCCTTTTGAATACATGACGTTTACATCGTTGCCGAGCTTTGTTTTGAAAGCATTGAGCACCGATTTATAACGGATTTGTTTTGGTCCGTAACGCGACAACGACAGCGTAGTATCAGTAGCATTAGGCCCGGCTATGAGAATGTTATGAATTTTATCTTTTGATAAAGGAAGAAACTGATCCTGATTCTTTAACAGCGTCATAGCCTCGTACGAAGCTTTTTTCGAGACCTTGTCAAACTCAGGATTGCCAAAGGTTTTGGCCGATTCTTCAGGATTATCAATATATGGTTTATCGAAAAGACCTAACCAGTATTTCACCCTGAGTACATCGCGCACACGGCTATCAAGCGTTTCCATCGACAGCGAACCTTCTTTTACCAGATCACGCAAAGGATTGATGAATACCGACGGATCGGTAAAGGTGGTGCGGATGTTCATTCCGGCCTCAACGCCTTGTTTTACGGCATCTTTATAATCAGGTGCCACGTGATGCTTCCACCAGATGTATTCGAGCGCATCGCTGTCGGACACCACATATCCTTTAAATCCATACTGTTTGCGAAGAAGATCGACCAAAAAATAATACGACCCGGTGACAGGAACACCGTCGTAATCGTTGTACGAACTCATGGTTCCTAAGGCATGACCTTCGGAAAATGCCACACGGAAAGGTTCTAGCAATAAAGTATGAAGATCGTGCTGCCCGATTTGCGGATCGGTACGGGTGAGATTATCGCGCCCGCCGATAGGAATGCTGTATGCGGCAAAATGTTTGGTTGTTGAAACCACGGCATGATCCTGAATGGCTAGCACCTGACGCAAACCCAGTTGCGATACCAGGTAAGGATCTTCGCCATAGCTCTCAACGGTACGCCCCCAGCGGGGATCGCGGGCAACATCGAGAATGGGCGAATAGACATTGGTAAAGCCGGCAGCCCGTGTCTGAATGGCGGTAATGGCTCCGATCTGCGACACCAAATCTTTATCCCACGAAGCCCCTACCCCACTTTGTGCCGGGAATAATGCAGCCCCGGTAACACAAGCTCCATAAATTCCTTCGTTGGTAAAATCGACCGGAATACCCAGGCGGGTTTCTTCCACAAACCAACGCTGTACCTCATTGATCGTCTTCACATGCAACGATATCGGCCACGAACGATTTGTTGATTTAACACCATTGCAGTGTTCGTCGATATTGCCGATACCATCTTTCCAAACCTTGTTTTTCCATTCGGGCGTTGGAAGTGTATCCTTTAAAACCCTCGGATAACCGTACAAAGTAGCCAGCTGGCAGGTCTTTTCTTCCACCGTCATCCGGCTTAAAAGATCGGTAATACGTTGTTCTACATCGAGCGACGGATTTTCGTATGGGTCCATTTTCCCGTTTTTATTCAGGTCAATCCATCCTTTGCTATACATCTCCTTATTTTGAAAGGGTATATATTTCCCTTTCGGCTGGGCCTCAATCCGAGATGAAAGCAAAGCCATAAAACCGATAACAATTACGATACTTAATTTATTCATGCTCTTTATCTTTTAAAGAATCAATATTCACTTCCGACGATAAATCTACTCTTCTTCGTATGCCCGATAAACTGCATCCATGCACATTAATGCCAGAACTCCCTTTTCCCTCAATCCGCAAAAAGGCTTCGGCATTGTCGACCAGTGCATTCATATTGCTAATTCTTGCACCAGCAACATCCTCTAGCCTTATAACAGCCTGTCCGCCAGATTTTGACGAAATTTTACCGTTAGATATCTCAACATTTTTTCCGTCCTGAACGATAAACGCCGGTCGTAAGTCGGTGCTATCCAACGTAAAGTTCACATTTTTCAGCTTTAAACCGCTTACATGTCTTGCCCATACGCCATAGGCAGGAATAACAGGGCCAAAAGTGCTGACTTCGGGATATTTATCAATAGCCTCAGGAACTTCATGACGGGCATTATCGGCAGAGCCTTTACCAACCAGGCTGATTTCGATATTTTCCAGGGTAAGATTGCTGATATAATGCCCCGGCACTCCGGTAATAAGAATGCCCGAAGGCGGTTTCAGTTGTGCATTGGCCGATGCCTGTGCCTTGACGTTGCGAATTACGACATTCTCAAAAGTACCAGTTTGCTGTTGGGTATCCTGATCTTTGCGAAACACGCTTAGCCGCGATCCAAGCCGGAAAAGCATCGGTGTACGAACATTGACCATGGTAATATCCGAAATTTCAATATTCCTCAGATGAGCCCCGTCAACGGTGTTGAGCTTAATCCCCCCGTTGTTGGTGTCGTAGATGTAACAACCGGATATCTTAATATTTTCGAACGCGGCCATCGACTCGGTTCCTGTCTTAATGGCAGCCTGCCGGCTTTTAATTTTCAACCCGCTTACCACGATATTTTTACAGGCCATCTGGCTTGAGGTTGTTTTAAAGCAAAGCCCGTCATCGCCGCTGTTAATATCACAATTCTTAATGCTTACATCCTGACAGGCATCAATGTCGATTCCGTCGTTATGCGAAACGCCATAACTTTCAATCTTCACATTTTCAATCTGGACGCTTTTGCTATGATAATAATGAGAAGTCCAGGCTCCGGCAAATTTTAACGTCACTCCTTTAACGGAAATGCCGTCGCAGCGGACAATGCGGATCAGAAAAGGCCGGCGTCCCCATTTTTTGGATTCGGAACGTGTGTCGGTCAAATCGAGTTGTGCTTTAATCTTTGCACCCTGTCCGTCTATAGTGCCTTCTCCTTCGATACCCACATTTTTGGCATCGACGGCGACAACCAGCGCCCATCCGACTTCTATTCCAAGCCCTTCGGTAAACGGGTCTAAATTCCTGTAATCGGCAAGGTTGATGCTTCCGAAGATAGTAGCCTCCTTTTCAAGTTTAAGAACGACATTGTCTTTTAGTACGATTGTTCCGGAGAGGTAATTCCCCTTGGGAAAAACCACTTTTCCCCCACCGTTTTGACTACAATCGTCTATGGCCTTTTGAATAGCAATTGTATTCAACACCTTACTATCTCCCACAGCACCGTATTTGGTAATATCAAAGACTGCATCTGAGGCTTTGACCAAAGATGCAATCCCAAGGAATACGCTTAAAACTATAATTTTCAAGAAATTCATTTCTTACCCTCTTTTATAGTTTCATTTTTTGTATTTTGAATGCCGGTACTGTTTTGAACATTCAAATTTCTCACGTCTTTCAGATGTATCATTGCAACACCATCGGGCCGAGACGAGCTGAAATTACTGAGAGTTACCCCGTCGGCATCCCATATTACCAGAGGCGGACGATAATCGGGTGTTTCGTAATCCATAACTACATTCTTCAAGGTCAGGCCTTTCACATGGCGCGCAAACAACGCTGCTGCCGGACGCGTTTTGTACTGATTGGGCGAATATTCCTTCAGGTAAGGAGGAACAACCGCGGCATCTTCCGTTTTTCCACCACCGGCATAGGTTATGCGGACATTTTCGAGGGTAAGATTATCAATGGTGTATCCCGGCAATCCCGAAACTGTTGCAGTACTAACAGGACCATGATGGCTGCCTTCGCGTTGTTTGGTAATGGTAATATTTTTAAGGGTAACATTGCTTATTTTCCCGGGTTTTACGCCAGCTTCACCGGTACGGAGGCGATCGGTTATCAAAATAAATATCGGACTGGCCGCATTGCTGATTTCGATGTCGCGGTACATCACATCGTCGATATTACCGCTATCGTTAGAGGTTATACCGATACCGGCCTTCATTGCGAGGCCAATTTTCACGCTCCATATTCGAATGTTTCTAAAATCTCCGGCGGTTTCGGAACCAAATTGTAAGCCGTTGCAACCGCTCTCGAAGTAACAATCCCACACGTAAAAATTCTCACTCAATATACGACGACCAAGCACATAATCGCTTTTAATACCAATGGTATCGTCGGAACAACCGGTGAAATAACATCCGAAAACCTGTACGTTGCGGCATCCCATAAAATCGATAGCGTCCCGGGATTTTTTGATGACCACATGATCTATGGTGATATTTTCGCAATCGTTGAGCAGGTAAACAAAGTGGCCACCGGTGTTGTGGGTTACATTTTTAAAAAGAAGATTTTTGCCGCGTACAATAGCAATTACCTTGTCGCCAATGTCGCGACCGTTGGGATTATTCTGAATTATGGCCCCGCCGGTTACCTTGCCGCCAATGATGGCAAAATTTTCGATGTCTTCTCCCCACATTAAGGCATTATGGAAATGGCTATGACCGTAATCCTGATACTTTTCGTTTGGCGAATGAGATTCCGGAGCATCGTAACCGCTGGAGGCACCGAATATCTCAGCCTTTTCATCAAGTTTCAAACATACGTTGCTTTTCAGGTGGATAGAGGCCGCCATGTAGCATCCGGCAGGAAATGTCACCGAACCACCGCCAGCTGCATTACATCTGGCGATGGCTTCGTTAATAGCTCGCGTATCGTTAGTTACGCTATCGCCTTGGGCTCCAAAATCTTTTACATTGAACGTCCGCTCAGCGAAAACAGGTATTTTGATGTCAGGAACATTAAACGGCTCTTCCGATTTTATTCCGGAGACTTTACCAACGAAAGTTTGAGCATTTAAAAAACCTAAAAATCCTGTCAAAAAAGCAATTAAACAAAATACGCTTTTCATAGGTAAAAAATATCATTCAGTACGATGTATAAATAAACCTAATCCAATTCGCCCGTTTTCATTTTCTTTTTTGAATCTGAAGACATGGCATTGTCAACGTTTCCTTTTACCTCAATTTTAATAACACTTGCAACAGCATCCGGAGCCTTTGCAGGAACGCTAATAGTCAACCCTGTGCTGGTGACCAAAGTTTTTAGTTTTGCACCAGTGGCCAACAAAGTCGAAGAGACGACCTGATTCTTTAAATCCGAAATTACAAGTTTACCGTCGGCAGGCCAGTTAAACACGGAGAAGTAAAGAGTTGTGCCTTGTTTCGTATCTTTACGGGTACAGCGGCCCCATGCCAACGGTTTTAACGGGCTGGCTTTGGTAGCATAAATAGCTTCGCCGTTAACCTTCATCCATTCGCCCATAGCCTTAAGCCTGTCAATGCTTTCCTGGGGAAATTCGCCATCGGCTTTGGGCCCGATATTCAGCAGGTAATTACCTCCTTTAGAGGCGATATCGACGAGGTTACGGATAAATGTTTCGGTACTTTTCCAGTTGTGATCGAAACTTTTGAAACCCCAGGTTCCATTCATGGTCATACAGGTTTCCCAGTCTTTACCGTCCAGTTCGCTCAGGTCGGGAATTTTTTGTTCAGGCGTTTTGGTATCGCCAGGGAAGTTAGGCCGTTTCAACCGGTCGTTTGTAATAATATTGGGTTGAAGTTTTAGCACATCCTGCAACTTTTGGGCATATTCATCGGTCATGTTGGTTGGGGTATCCCACCAAAGGACAGAGATATCGCCATAGTTGGTAAGCAATTCCTTAACCTGTGGAACAGCAACTTTATCGATGTATTCACCCATGGTAGCGGTGGTTTGTGCCGGGTCCCAATGTCCGTTATGCTCTTTGGTGTAGGCATCAATCGCAGCAGAATCGGGGTTTAGCCAACCTTCGGTTGCAACCTTGCGGGCGGCAGAGCCTCCGGGATTATTCCAATCCTGAGCCTGTGAATAATAGAGGCCAAACTTAATACCGTATTTTTTGCAGGCTTCGGCCAAAGGTTTCAATACGTCCTTGCCATAAGGCGTGGCATCCGCAATGTTCCATTTACTGGCGCTTGATTTAAACATGGCAAAGCCGTCGTGGTGTTTTGCTGTGATTACGATATACTTCATCCCTGCATCTTTGGCCATCTTTACCCAGGCATCGGCATCGTATTTAACAGGATTAAATTGTTTGGCATATTGTTGATATTCTGCCACAGGGATCTTGGAACGGTTCATGATCCATTCCCCACCGCCGCGTCGCATCTCATGACCATTGTAAACACCGGCGGGAACGGCATAAACGCCCCAGTGAATAAACATCCCAAAGCGGGCTTCGCGCCACCATTGCATACGTTCGTCGCGGGTTAATACTTTTTGCGACCAGCCAGATTGTATAACACAAATCGATGTAATTAGAAGCAGGACAAATCTTTTCATTTTAAGCATTATTAGTTAGTGTAATTTATTGATTTATATAGTATTGTTTCAATTTATTCATCGATGCTATTTTATCCCATTCACCAGAAAATGCACAATGCGGCATGCATGGCCGTTGCTATCAGCATTTTTGTCCTCCGCGATTTTTATCTGAAGGATATGTTTTTGTGCAGGCAGTTCGCTCTCCAAAACGTAATACCACGGGATATGCAGTTTTTTACTCCATTTGGTAAACAAATCCTGTTTTTTAAAGGGTTTACCGTCCACACTATATTCGATGATACCGGCATCCTGCCCCGCAGCAACGCAAATGCCCACGGCAGTTCCGGTAAAGGAAAACTCCATTTCGGCCCCGGGAACTTCGGCTATCAGCATGGGAACGTTCGTATAGCCTTTGCGCGAATTAGTCCCGTCGGCAGGTTTCCAGTTATCTGCCAGAGTCCAGTTTTTAAGCAGCTTAGCCTGACGAATATCCACGTAAGCTCCATGAACATAACTGTATTTATCAATTTGTTTGGGAAGCGGATAATTCACCGGAGGAGTCAACGTATCGGCTGTTTTCCAGCAATTTTCCAGCAGCGTACGGATAGACCGGAAATAAACTTCCTGCCCAAACGGCGAAGGATGAAGGTTCTTAAAATCGTCGTTCCAGTTAAATTCGCCGGCATTAATGCGGTCGGTAACTTCTTTGGCAAGATTGATGGAAGGTAGGTTATACCGAACGGCAACTGTATCGTGGGTACGAATTTCGGACGGGACAATACCCTTATTATATGCAGCGATCTTGTCGGGGTCGACAAAATACATCAGCACGATGTCCATTTGAGGATTGGCCAAACGCGCGTGACGAACAATTCCTTCCATTCCCCGAACTTTGGCTTTGTCATCAAATCCGTTAACATTATCGTTTACTGATGCTTCTTCAAACAAAAGATCAATCGTTCCTTTGCTCAAAACATCATTTTCCAGACGGAAAGCCCCGGGTGTACTGCCTGTTGAGCCGATGCCTGCCGGGATAAATTCGAATTTTGTGGCGGGAAATCGTTGCTGCAAATAGCGACATATTTTATCGCGCCAACCCGGATTTTCGGTGATGGAACCGCCCAGAAAGGCAACCCGTCCTGTCTTCTCCTTCTGAAATTTAAGATAACTGTTTTTTAAGCCTCCCCGAATGGCATGATACAAAGCTGCATCGAGCGGATGCGTCACCGTTCCGGATTTCGTTAAATCGACCGGTGGAGTCGAAACCTCCTGAGCCTGCGATATTGCAAACAGGTAAATCGAAATAAATGTTAGTAATATGGTTTTCTTTATAGTCATTGGTAGTTGTAATTCATAATTTATCATGTAAGCTATTATCTTTTAGTAAGTTTAAAAGAAAACCGCTCCTAACCCCTCGTTAAAAAGGAGGAGAACGAAATCTAACTCCTACTCAGAGACTAATTGCTCAAACCCATGGCCAGACTTGTCGGCATTGAGTTTCGAAACAGCCGCAGAGTAACCGGAGTTGTTCATTTTTTGAGAGGCAAGCATTAAAAAAGGTACAGCCTCGGCGTAGTTAAAGGGTTTTATCTGTTTGCCGGTCCATTGCTTTTCTTTGGTCAAATACGGAAGAAGAAAATCCACCCCTTTCTTCAGGCTCTTGCCCGACGGGGTAGCGGCCGTCCAAAGGTTTATGTCGGTTTTTTCGGACAATGTGGCAAGCTGAAAAAACGCGTTCATCACAAATAACGAGTAGCCTAACGAAGTGGTACGGGCCAGCTCCTTCGGGAAACTGCCGTTGTTAACCATCTCCTCGTCGAGTCGTTTAATGGCACTTTTACAAATTTCGTTGGCTAAATCTTTCTTTTCAAGAAAAAGTGCATAACCCAGTCGTTGAGCATCGTACCAAACGCCATGGTTATTGCTTGCTTTCATCTCGGCAATGCCATTCGGACTGGTTTGCATCCAGTTTAAAAACTCCGAGATCCAGATTTTCATACCTGTTTCATCAGCACTTGTCCAGGCTTTTGAGTTTCGAATTAAACCGATAGCGTCCGTCACCTTGATAAACCCACGAGTTTCGAGAACGCCTTCGCCTCGTCCGTCGTTTTTACCGCTCACGGCCTGCCCAAAATTTACGTTGGGGTTCATCCGGGTTTCGGGAGACAAGAACCATGTGCGGATAAGAAATGTAGCCCTGTCGGCATATTTTTCGTTACCCGAAAAATAATACGCTAACGACAATATTTCGACATCTCTGGTCATATCTCCCATTTCCGTTTTATCTTTTATATCCTTAATGGCAGGGTTACGTTCACCATCCTTACGGATATAAGGCAAGCCGTTTGGAGTGTTCGGATTGGGCCAAAAATAAGGGGCAAGGCTCATATAATCGTGTTTATCGCCGCTTGCAGGCAACTGAGTTTTGTTCGTCACCGAGTAAGGGCCGGAATTCAAAGACTTATCTGCCTGTTTTAATAAATTACGATAAGCTTCAACGGCCTGTTTATCGCCCTGTTTTATCTTTTGTAAGGATGCGGCGAGTATTTTACTGTCCAGCAAAAAAACGCGAGCTGTTGGTACATTGCTTTCATCCAGAAATAACGGTTTCTTCTCCTCAAGCTTTTTCGACCGCAGAAGTGCTTCCAAATAATAATAATCGGCATAGTTCAGGGGAACGTCAACCTCGCTGTTCATGGGTTTGGAACCGGTGCTGTGGATTAGCAAAAAGCCTTTATTCTGACCGATTGGCGAGCGATAGAAAACGGTAAGGCTACTCATAATTTTATCGGCAATGGACCGGTAATTATCTTCTTTCGAATATTGAGACAGCTCGTAAAAAGCCGAGGCCATCACTGCCGCAGCCGAAGCATCACGGGGTTCGTTAGGTATTCCGGGCGCGTTGAAGTCCCAGTAGGCAACCAAATCCTTGGGCATTGTCGGATTTTTCAGGATAAACCGGGCAATGTTTTCGGCGTGCTTAAGGAACGAGATGTCGTGTGTTTCGCGGTAGCACATGGTGTATCCGTAAAGTCCCCAGCCCTGGCCGCGTGCCCAGGCCGATTCGTTGGCATACCCCTGGTGTGTGGTCTTTTTAATGACATTTCCGGTAATACTGTCGTAATCAACCACGTGATACGAGCTGAAATCGGCACGAAAATGATTTTTCATGGTGGTTTTGGCGTGGCTCACCGCAATTTTATAGAACGACGAATCGCCGGTTAGCCGGGTGGCAGCAAACAATAATTCAAGATTCATCATGTTGTCGATAATCACCGGGTTGGCCCATTTTTCGCGACTGTGGTCCCACGAACGGATACAGCCGGTTTTAGGGTTAAAACGCGTAGCCAGCGTTCGGGCCGAGCGGATAATTACGTTACGATAAGCGGTGTCGTGCGTGATGCGATACCCGGTTCCAAAGCTGCAATACACCTTAAAACCCATGTCGTGCGTTTTACCGTTCCACTTTTCGTTTTCGATGGATGCGGTAAATTCTCGGGCTTTCTGCAACCACTCGGGCTTTCCGGTATATTCGTACAAAAACCACAAAACACCGGGAAAGAAACCACTGGTCCAGTCGCGGGCAGGCACCATAACAAGATTTCCCGACGCGTCGAGTGTCCGTGGCGAAACAACCTCAGGCTTTTTCAAATTCTGAGAATTGGCATTCCATTGATTTTTTGCTGTTTGAACCTCCTGAAGCATCACGCGGGTTTGCGCTTCGGCGTCGGAAAATATTTTTTTAATGTCCTGAGCCTGTGAATTAATCTGCCAGAACAGCAAAACAGAAATGGATAAAAACTTGAATGTCATATATGTGTATATTAATTTAATACTATTGTTGTAGAATCAAATAACCACTCCTAACCACTCCTTTAAAAGGAGGGGGAATCTTCCTCCGAAGCTTAATTTCCTCCTACTTCGTAAGGGGAACCAATTCTATCTCAATAAGTTTCATCAACTCTGACTTTTTAATTTCGGCAGGTTCGAGGCAAAGCTCGTGCGAGCCTGCGGATAAGGAAAACGTTCCCAAATCAACTGTAACAACATCGCCTGCTTTGGTTTTCGATTGAACAGGAACCGTCTTCACCACTTTTTTATCCGATAAAAATTTCACCGTGCCTTCACCCTCCGGAGAGCTCGCATATTTCAGCGAAACCTTATAAGTTACCGGAGCACTAAACCTTACCGTCCAGTTAACCTTCTGATCTTTGGATTTCCAATTTTCTACAAAATATTTATTGGTCTTTCCATCGCCATATTTAAAGCCTTTTCCTTGTAAATTAGCATCAAATGCCAGCAACCGGTTGACCGAACTTCCGGACAACAACCGCACGGTATCGGCCACAATCGCGCCCTGCATTTCAAGCACAACAACCGAACTTACTGCATCCGGGGCTTTGGAAGGAAGGGCAATACTAATGTCGAGTGGATTTACACGCTTAACAGTGAGTAACTTTTGGGCAGCATCAGTAAGCAAATAAGCCTTTTTAACCTTGCTTTTTAAACCTCCAACTACCAGGCTTCCATTGGATGGCCAGTTAAACACCTGAAGAAACAGCTTTTCGCCCTTACGCGTAACAACGCCCCAGCTTTGCAACGCCAACGGCGATTTCGTCGTCCCATAGATGCTTTCGCTGTTTTTATCCATCCATTTACCGATACCGGTGAGAATTTCGAGATCTTTGGGGTCCATTTGCCCGTTGCCCATGGGCCCGATATTCATCAGCAGGTTACCTCCGCGGGAAGCAGCATTGGCCATAAGTTTTATAAAGAAAGCGGCAGACTTATGGCTCTTGTCGAACTTATGATATCCGTACGATTCGTTGGTGGTAGGGATGGCTTCCCAATCGCCGGTCACCGGGAAAAACTCGGCAGGACGGTCGGCTGTATTTTTATAATCGCCCATCATTGCTTGCGGACTACGGGCAAGGCGTCCGTTAACCACCACGTTGGGGTCGGTTTCACGAATAGCTTTCAGAATGCGAATATTTTCAGAGAGCGGGAGTTTACCCGGCGTATCGAACCACAGGATGTCGGGATGGTATTTGGTGAGCAGTTCCTTAATCTGCGGAATAGCCTTTTCATCGACATATTTCACGGCTTTGGGCAGCAATTCGGGATGCGCATCGAACCAATTGGCACCGCCAAATAAGCCGAGGTCGCCTCCCGGATTTTTATATTCCCAGTCGTTACCCGGTGCATCGGGATGTTCCCAATCGAACGCATGCGAATAATAAAAACCAAACTTTACACCGTATTTTTTGCAGGCGGCAGCAAGTTCGGCCATCGGATCGCGTTTAAACGGAGTCTGTTCATGAATATTAAAATCGGAGATAACGGAAGGGTACATGGCAAACCCATCGTGATGCTTGGCAGTAATCACAAAATAGCGCATTCCGGCATTTTTAGCAGCCAATATCCATTCGTCGGCATTAAATTTTACCGGATTGAACTGGTGGGCCAAATCGAGGTATTCGGCACGGGTAATTTTTTCTTTCCGCATGAGGTGTTCGGCATAACCGTTCACAGGTTTACCTTTCCATTCGCCGGCAGGCAACGAATAAATGCCCCAGTGCACAAACATCCCGAAACGGGCTTCGCGCCACCAGGCGAGTCGCTGGTCTACGTTTTTCATCGAAGCTGTCCACCAACCGTTGAGGGCTTCGTCAACAGCCTGCTGATCGCGTTTTTTAGCGCGGTTAAACATTTCGGAGTCTTCATCGCCCTGAGCCCATACGGATGAACCCATAAAAACCATCAGGCCAATAAATAAATATAATTTCTTCATTTTAAGGTTTGTTTAGTATTTTTCAGATTATTCTATCCAAAGAAGCGGATTACGTACCGGGAAATTCCGAATCACTTCTTCAACTTTTGGGAAGTGATCGAGCGATTTCCAACGTTCAAACCACTGGCGATTTTGGTAGGCTTTTGCCCCAAATACGAGAAAAGTCTGGGCTATGGGCCAGTTTTCCCAATACATCACATCGGCAGGCAAAGGCCATTTCGATTTATCGGCAACATACGGGAAAAGATATTCAATGCCTTTGCGGATGCACTTTCCATCGGGTGTTGTATAGTTCCACAGATCGTGATTTTTATCGGAAAGAATCTGGCAAAGCGTAGTCATGGCATCGAGGTTAAAAATGGAATAGCCATAGGGCTTGGTGCGTTTAAGTTCGAGCGGAAAACTACCATCGGCAGCCATCTGCGAGGGTAACAGCACCTCTTTATAGCGGTTGCGGCAAAAATCGAGCAACGTCTCATCTCCGGTCAAACGGGCAAAACAAGCCGCCTGCATTGTAAAACAGGTTCCGTGATTATTAGCGGCATTCATCTCATCCTTGCCATAAGGATGGGTAGTGAGCCATTTAAGATACTCGGCAAACCACGATTTTATGGCTACCAGCAACGATTTATCGAAACAGGATGCGTTTTGCATGGCAAGAATTCCCTGAACTACATCCATCAGCTGAATGGTATCGATGATGCCAATACCACGCCCGGTAAAACGCCCCTTGATGGCCTGGGCATAGTTTAATGACGGGTTCATGCGGGTTACAGAATCTACAAACCAGGCGTTAAGATGTACGAGGGCTGCTTTCACGTATTTTTCGTTGCCGGTAATTTTATAGGCCGAAGCCAGCGCCCCGACAATCTGGCTGAAACGGATCACTGCCTGACGGTGTGCCACAAAATTTCCGGGATTGGTCATGCCATCGCGCTGAATGTAGGGGCCATCGGGATTTTTAGGGTCGGGCCACCAGTAATCGCCTTCGGAATAAAAATCGTGCTTGCCACCTGCACTCCGATCGCACCTGAACATGGTGATTGTTTCGGGAACCATTTTCGATGCCTCATCAGCCTTGAGGATCGTTTCCTTTTTCAATACCTGAACCATTTCGCGATAAAATAGCGAACCCGAAGGTTTTGCGAAACAGGGTACGATCGAGAGTACAAGCCAACCAACTAAAAAAAATCGTTTCATTTTATTACAATATATCATTCATTATAAATCAATTAATCGTGACCGGCACGCGTTACAAACGCGCGCCAGCTAAAACGCACGCCAGCTAAGATTTAAACTTCATTCAAAGCGGAACAATCGTGTATCGTTTTCCCTTCTCAGTTTTGAAATCTATTTCATATGCCTTGTAAACAGGCACCTCCATAAGTGATTGTTTATTATTTTTTACGGTTTCCGTTACCGGATTCGTGTTGTAGAACGGATTAACATTTTCGCCCGTTGCAGACACAAAAGTCGTTTCAACCACTTTAACGGGTACGCGGGTACGAATGCGGCAGTTCCCGCCAAGACCTGAATATATCAAGGCTTTGGTAAAATATCCCTTATCCCAGACAATATCAACCTGAAAACCTCCGCGAGCTCTTAACCCGTTTATGCTTCCTGTTTTCCAATCCGAAGGCAGTGCCGGCAAAAGGCTGATAAGCCCGTCGTGACTTTGCAGCAGCATTTCGGTGATACCGGCTGTTCCACCAAAATTCCCGTCAATCTGAAATGGCGGATGGGCATCGAACAGGTTGGGATAAGTACCGCCACCTTTAGCTGAATCGCTTTTGGGTCCGATGTAATTAAGCCCGGCTTTCAAAATTTTAAAGGCATGGTCGCCGTCTTCGAGCCTCGACCACCAGTTTATTTTCCAAGCCATCGACCATCCGGTGCTCACATCGCCACGGTGAATGAGCGATTGTTTGGCCGCAGCCGCCAGCGCGGGCGTCCGGCGCGGACTGATCTGGTTGCCGGGATATAATCCGAACAGATGCGACAGATGCCGGTGATTATCCTTTGGATCGTCCCAATCCATAAACCACTCCTGCAATTGCCCGTACTGCCCGATATGATAAGGGTACAGCCGTTTTAACGAAGCTTGCAACCGGGCTTTAAATTCGGGTTCGATATTCAGAATTTCGAGCATACGAATACTGTTCGTAAACAAATCACGAGTTATGGCGATGTCCATGGTAGTTGCCATGCTCACTTCCCCAACCTTACCATCAACTTTGAAGGTATTTTCGGGCGAAGTTGCCGGATTAGTCACAAGATACCCGTCGGGCCCGTCAACGAGCCATCCCAGAAGGAATTGGGAAGCGCCTTTCATCAACGGCCAAGCCTTTTCGCGAAGGAACTTTTCGTCGCCGGTATATTCGAAATGACGGTAAAGATCCTGACACAGCCATGCACCGGCCATGAGCCAGCACGACCAGCGCGGCGCTCCTTTGGGATCCCACTTTTCGCCTCCCGGAGGACTAGTTTTTGCCCATATATCGGAATTGTGATGGGCGCACCAACCATCGAGGTTATAGTTTATTTTAGCTGTTTTGGCTCCGTTTTTTGCCATATCTTCCAGAAACGACAGCAACGGGGCATGGCATTCCGAAAGGTTCGTATTTTCGGCCAGCCAGTAATTCATCTCGGTATTGATGTTGGTGGTGTAATTGCTTCCCCAGGGCGGCTGAACGTGGTCGTTCCATATCCCCTGAAGATTGGCCGGAAGCTTTTGGTCGCGCGAACTGGCAATAAGCAGATAACGACCATATTGATAATACAAAGCGAACAACTGATTGTCAACACCGCCTTTATTCAGTCGAAGCATCCGCTCGTCAACCGGGAGTTTTACGGCTTCGGCCTCTACGCCTAAGTTAAAGCTCACTCGGTTAAACAATTTTTGATAATCTGCCAGATGAACGGTTTTAAGCTGAATGTAGGTCTTTTGGTAAGCTGCATCCAAGTTGGCAGACGCTTCAACCGACGGATCTTTGCCCTGTAACCCGGGCGATTTATCGAAGCCATTGTAGCTGGTAGCATCCGAAAGGTATAACGTAACTTTGTCGGCACCGGAAACCACGAGCTTATTGCCCGACAGGCTCACCTTTCCGCCGATATTCTTAATTTTTAAATGAATCTCGAAGTTTGTGCCTTCACCGTTCACATCATCGTACCCCACCTGAACCGGCTCGTACGTGCGGTTAGCCACGTAGTTAGGTGCTTTTCCTCGCAGTATAAGGTAATCATTCCCTTTCGGGATAATTTTATAACGGAGTTTACTGGTTATCCATGTTTCGAAAGATACAGAGCCTTTTTTGCTACCCGAAAGTTCAACCACCATCACCTTATCCGGGAAACTGATGAATGACTCGCGGTTGAACTGGTTGCCAGAAGCCTGGTAACGTACCGATGTTGTTGCGTTCTGGATATTCAAATCGCGGTAATAACCCGTTACAGCCGAATCAGGCAGGTTCATGCGGATAAAGAGGTCGCCCATGGGAAGATAACGGGCAGAGTATGGTCCGTGAATTTGCCGCCATACCTGTGCAGCCTTAATGTAGTCGCCCTGATTGACTGCCGCACGGGTTTGCTTTAAAATTTCGGGGCCATCGGCATTGTTTCCGTCAACCGGAGCTCCCGACCATAAGGTAATATCATTAAGCTGATAGCGTTCGGTAACCACGCCACCAAAAACCATGGCGCCGGTTTTGCCATTTCCCAGCGGAAGTGCTTCTTCCCAGATAGTTGCCGGACGGTTGTACCATAATTTCAGGTTCGGGTCGGTATTCTTTTGCGCTTGAGAAGATGCACTCCCGACCGAAATAAGCCCGCCAAACAATAAAGTGCAATATGTTAACAATGTTTTCATAAAATCTTTGTATTTAATATTTTCCCCGCGTTGGGCGGATATATTGAGTCCTTATTACAACAGGAAACATCGCCATAGCCCAAATCGTCGGCAAGGATTAACACGATATTGGGTTTACCACCGTCTTAACCAATCCAACACAATTCAAAATTGGGAATTGCAGAAATGGTAAAAAAGAGGTAACGCTTTTTCATCTGTTCAAATTTTGTTTACTAAGGTCAGATGGAATATCCCTGATGTTAAAATCTGATCATTCCGTTGGTGTTTACCAATCATGGACATTTCATAGTAGTTAATGGTTAGATGTAGTTTAAAACCGGATTGTTAAGCGTTCCTCAGCCTGATTCCGGAAGATGACGACCGACAGTTCGCCGGTCGTTTTTTTCTGCTGATATAATTTCATCAAATCCTGGATTTTATTGACGGGTTGCCCTGCAGCACTGATAATGACATCGCCTTTGCGCACCCCGGTCTTAAAAGCCTGCGACGTTTCATTGGCTTCGAGAATGATAACGCCGGCAGTCTCGCTCAGTCCTGCCGCCGAACGTTCAGCCATCGATTCTACATTTTTGATACGCGCTCCCAGCCAGTCGGCCACCGGACTACGAAACTGCAAATCGTCGGAGATGGTCATTAGCACAGGGATATCGGCCTTTTCGGCAATCTTCTGCAAAGCAGAGTCTTTCACCCCAAAACGGTCCATCCTGAAATTTTCAAAACCGATATTTAACGCTGGTGAGCCTTCGCGAACCGAGAATTCGCCGGTTTCGGGATTCAAAAACCGCGGGTCGCCAAACAGACTGTGACGGTCTACACCGTTTGCCCTTGCCTTTGTAAGTGCAGCCTGAGAAGGGAAGAGATTATAATCCACCTCATCGCCCCAGCTTTTTAAACGAATATCTTTATGTGCTGTAGATACAATGTTTCGGCAGAAAACATCGTGACTGTTTGCAAACCACAAGTGCGGATGAAACCCGTTATTAATCATAATGTTATTCTCGACCTTGCGGTAAAAGCCTTCGCGCAGTTTAATGCCGCCATTTAAGCACAGGTTATTGTAAATATGATAGTTGGAAGAGCCATCGTCGAGATCGATATCCCAGCCATGATCGCAGCGAAAACGGTTATTCCGGATAATGGTTGTGCTGACAGCATCCCATTTTACAATTCCCGGATGAAGCGCATTGAGGCTATCCATGGATTGACGGTTCGGATGCCAGAAACGATCCCTTCCCCACGAGTTAAAAGCCCCATGGTCACTCGTTTCCTGTACTGTTTTAAAGATATCGTTATATTCAATGATATGCCCGCCCCAGGTACCATCGCCAATGTTTATCCCTGCCCGCGGTACGTCGTAAATGCTGTTGTTGCTCACCCGGATGCCCTTAGCCATCGAAATTTCAACACCCGCCGATTGCTTTTCAATTCTTCCTATCCGGAAAATAAGGTTGTTATCGGCTTCGCATTCCGAAGGATATAGATTATTGGCAGGACCACGCACTGTATCCATTTGAGCAAAAGGCATCGACTGATGATATTCGAACAAAGGCGAACGAACAGCACTGGCATCGCCCACAAAACAGATGGCACTGGCCCCGCAATCGTGAATAAGGTTTGCTACGATGTAAACATCGCGGTTATAACGACTTATGAAAACAGCATTACCGCCCAAAGCAGTAAACTGACAATGCCGGATGGTGCAATCTTCAGCCCCCTCAATATACACGGCCCCTCCACGATAAATGCACCAATCGCTCCGAAGCAGCGGTTCGTATGTTTCCATAAACGTCCGCCGCGACTGTTCAATAGTCATTCCGGTAATCGAAACATTATGTACAGGCTGGTTTTCAGACCCTTTAATGGTGATTAAATTATTCAGGACAGCGCCTTCAAAACGGGCAGTATGCACATCAATACCGGGAGTTGGCCAATAGTAAAGAAGCTGTTTTTCTTTATCGAAAAACCATTCGCCCGGGCTATCTAGTTCTTCCATAACATTTTCGACCATCCGGTATGTTTTATGAAGTTCCGAAACCCGGTTATTCTGAAACCCACCTTTTAAGACAGGTTCGCCATCGTTCCCAATTCCGGTAATTACGTAATGAAAATCGCCCCATTCGCTCTTGTGCATAGCATGCAATATGGCGCCTTCCGGATGTTTCCATGTTTTAATGCGTTCTTTGGAAACTGCATCGGCAGCATATCCCTGCCAATAGTGCGTCGTTTCGTTATAATTAGGGTAACGGGCTAAAACCTGCGTTTTACCGTTAACCACAAGCTGGTCAAATTCCGGAACGCCACTAACCGATGCTACATAGACATTGGCATTATACTTTTCCCATGCAGATTTTAAGAGCACCGAACCTTTCAGCCTGACCTCAGCCGTACCGGCGCCTTTCAGGTGCACGTTGCTTAATGCCGGAGAGATAACAATAGGCGACGTTAAATGATATTCGCCGGGCTGAATGTTAATCGTAACAAAAGGTTCAGACTTTCCTTCCCGAATTTTTAACACATGTTTCAGCGCCGAATGAATATCTGCAAAAGGATATTTTACGGAACCATCCTGCCGGGGACTTTCATTATGTCCCACGTACAGTTCAATAGTTTCACCGTAAACACCTGGAATAAAAAACCAGCTGCTTAACAGAATAACCCACAGCCTTCGCAAACATCCTTTTGGAAACATCAGTTTATTGTTACAGAATTAATAAGAAGCAATTTAAACAGCTTTACTTGCGAGCCTTCAATTGTGCCACATATAATGATGCCGGCTGAAGTCCTGATTTATTGAGACCTTCCCACTCACCTTCGGGACGATCGGTAAAATGTCCGGCATATCTCCGGCCATGTAGCCCGATGCTATAATTTTTGGCAGAAACCCAGGGATTTTGAACGGCAGCATCTTTCACACTGCAATTCCATAACACCTGGTTAGCTCCGGCCCAGCCATGACCCGACCCCATGTTACCCCGATCCTGAATATTAATCTGACCGTCGGTTACAACATTATCATAAAGCGTGCCGGTAGCCCAGCGATGGTGCGGTCCAATGTCGGCATGGGTGTTGCGCGATTTGCAGTTGTAAAAAACATTTGGGCCACAAACCCGTGCCCCGGTAACAAAATCGTGGCGACCTTCGGTGGTTTCGCAGTTCATCACCAGGTTTAACTGTCCGTTAACGCAAAACGAATAACGCCGGCCTCCGGTAATTATCGACTTGGCATCCAGACATTTTGAATCGGTTACCGTAATACATTTTGCAGAAGGTTCGATTGTGACACAACTATATCCAAAATATTTCGAGGTAATGTTCCGTGCCCAGCCGTTTTCAACACCACGAAATTCCACAGCTGTCCACCCGTGGTCTTCATCGGTATCCGAAGCGTAATCGGATTTAAACAGGATATGTTCAACTCCGTTTTCCGATATTCGTCCATCAAAAGAATATTTAAAAACGAAACCTCCGCCATATTTCGCATCCATAGCCATAACTACAGGATTATCAATAAAGATACGATTACCATCGATACGCGTAACGACTCGTTCGAATTGTAAGTCATATTCTTTGGCCTTCCATTGATTGGTTCCCTGGCGCGGAGTAATCTGATCCATCTTCAAATCCTTAATCCAAGCCTCGGTGCCGGGCCGAAACACGACAATTTTATCGCCAACCTTATAATTTGAAGCATTTTCTACCGAAAAAGAAACGGCTCCCACCGGAACATAGACATCGCTAATGCGCACGCGGGTTGCCGGAGTTTCCTTGCGATTGCCCGAACCGATAAATGTCAGCAAACTTCGTTGACCTTTTCCGGCAGCAACAAGCACTGTCCCGTTTTCGGAATCGCCTTCGCCGCGGATAATGATGCCGCTTTTCGAGATCTCTAACGAACCCGGAATTTTGTAAACGCCTCTTTTAATGAGGATAGTCCCCCTAAATCCCTCTGCATTGACGGGCATAGCCGCAACTTCGTCGATGGCTTTCTGGATAAGTTCCTGACTATCGCCGGCATCGGGAGCCAAAATAGTCTTAACAACAGGCACATCGGAAATATCCTTATCGCCCTGATGGTAACCAACCCGGCTAAAATCGGGGATTGTATTTCCCTTATCGTCTGCAACATAAGTAAGTTTACCGTTCGTTTCGTGTACGAATTTCGATTGCCAGGCCGGAGCCATAAAACCAGCAGCCCCGACCATAAAAAACAACACAATCGAACTAATTGTCAGAGATTTATATTTCATTATACTTTGTATTTTAATAAGAGTCAATATTCAAATTACAATTCTAGAAACACCGTTTTCATTCCCTGAGACTTAATCCCCGCAATGTTCCTGCCATTATTGGTTTTTACCCGGATAATTGCCCTGCCATTATAAACCTGAACTTTCCGGGAACCGGTAGAAGTTCCTAAATTGTCCAACAAACGACCATCGCCGTTGAGTGAAAACTCTACCATATTGGTAGCGTCGAGGCACATTACGCCTTTTTCATCGAGCAAGCGCACCTGAATGGTAGCCGTATCGCCCGTCTGACCAATCTTTTCGAATACCATTTTTGCAGGAGCGCCCCAAGTAGCGGTTTGGTATTGAAATTTAATTTCATCTTCAACAACCTGTTTGCCTTTATGAGCTACAACCTTAACATTGTTATCGCCTTCGTTGAACTTCACTGTCCAGCGCAAACCCGCAGCCGGAAAATCCTGACTGTTACGCTTTTTAACACCATAACTTTTGCCGTTGAGAAATAGTTCAGCTTCGGGACAATTCGAATATACCTTAAGCATCTTCGACTCCCCAGCTGCTCCCCAGCGAATTGGCCAGGAATGTCCGTAGATATGAATCATCGGCTTTTCGGTCCAGTACGATTGAAAAACATAGTAAGATTCTTTCTTTGTAAAGTCGCGTTCTACCACGCCTTTTTGATTCACATACGGCACCGGGTTTTCGGGACGTATCGGTGTCGAAAAATCTTTAAACGGCCAGTAAGCAGCCCCCGAAAGCCAGGGCATTGTTTCCTGCTCTTTCAGGTGCCAGTCGATAAGGTTGCAGATATAAGTTTCGCTCCAATCGCCATCTTTCGAAACCCGCGAACCTCCACCATACAGCGAAGCATCTCCGGCGCGCTCATCGACACCTTTTCCGGTAGGGATATTATCAATGATGCGATCCGGGTTTTCGGAATGACGACGAGCATGACTGTCTCCGCCCCATTCCACATGCAGAAAATAATCCACCGATTTCATCTCCTTTTCGGAGACATCCTTATATTCGACATATTGACCCCGGTACCAACCTGCCCAGATGGATGGAGAATATACATCGACAATATCCTTACAGAAGGCGCAACGACGGATGGCCGTTTTACGAGTAGCATCGAGCTTATGAGCGAGGTCGTTCTGTTCTTTCATAAAAGCACGGATCTTTTCCTGGCTGAATTCGGGGAAATCGCCCGGCCAGTCGTTTTCGTTACCCAATCCCCAAATGATAATGGCCGGGTGGTTACGGTGCTGTTCAATCATGTTGGTTAACATACGGCGAGCCTGTTCCTTATAAACATCGCCGCCTAAACCACCACGGCACCAGGGGATCTCTTCCCAAACCATGATTCCCAAGCTGTCGCACAGGTTAAGCACGATGCGCGATTGCTGGTAATGCCCGAGACGGATAAAGTTAACGCCCATATCCTTCATCATCTTCATTTCGGTACGAATCATATCTTCGGTCATGGCTTGCCCTACGCCCGCATGGTCCTCATGACGGTGTGTTCCGCGGAGTAACAAACGCTCGCCGTTAAGCTTGAACGGTCCATGTTTTATAAATTCAAACGAACGAAACCCAAATTTCTCGCTAACGGATTGTTCTCCGCTTGAAGACTTTAAAGTTACCTGGCATGCGTATAAAACCGGTTGTGATGGCGACCATAATTGAGGTTTCTTTATAGCAATATCCCAAATGTTCTGCACGGAACCATCGGGAGTAATTTCTTTCGACGTACTGGTTACCAGCTTACCTTGTGGATCGAAAATCTTAATATCGAGCATTCCGCTTTTAAGCTCAGATTTGTTATTGAACTTCGCCGAAACCGAAAGTTTGGCTTCTTTTCCGGCAGCATCAATCGTTGCATTGGTAAACACCCGTTGGATAGAAAATGCCGGAACATACTCAAGGTTAAGGTACCGGTAGATACCTCCGTAAACGTTAAAATCGGACATGCTGGAAGGAATCATCTCCAAATCGCGCGAATTATCGCAACGGATAGAAATCGGAATCTTGCCTTTAAACTGAGTTTTGCAAACATCGGTGTTTTCAAAAGCTTTAACGGCATCGGTAATATCGACGGTAAATTCGTCGTAACCACCAACGTGGCTACCTACCAAAGTTGTATAAACATAAACCTGGGTTTTCTGACCGGCGCCTTCAAAATGAAGCAGCGTTCTCCCGCCCGGATAAGGATTACTTATTGTAAGATAGTTACGATACCAGCCCGGTCCCTGGTAATAATTTACATCCGGATCGACGGCATCGGTAGCATTAAAACAATGCGGAAGGTTTACCTTTTCCCAAAAAGGAAGACTCTCCGGATCGCCTGTCTTAACAGGTCGTACGGCTTCCCATACGCCGCCCAAATCCTGTTTTAAAAACTCCCAACCCTCAATTAACCTGGCACTCTGTTGCGCAAACATCGAAGAACAACTCAACAGAATACATAAAAGACTTAGATTAAATTTCTTCACGACCCTAATTTGTTAACAGTAAAACTTATCTATAATAATCTCATTTTAAACCACATTTCAATTGTTATCAGTTTACCATAAATTTTGACTTATACCCCTGTTCCCCAGAGGTAATTATCAGAAAATACAGGCCTTTAGACAAGTTCCCAACTTGTAACTGTCCCGATACTTTGGGCTGGTTGGTCCGAAAAAGAACTCGTCCACGAACATCAAATACCGTTATATCTTTTGCATTTACAATTACTTGTTCGTTTATAGAGAACCTGATGGTTCCGGAATTATAGGAAACAGACATCGTCTCTTCCTTTTTTTGAACATCGATAACCGATGTTGGAATGTCGACTTTAGATTGAGCTACGATTTCGTTAGCAGAAATTTTCAGGGAAGTCCAAATATTCCCGACGCGTTGGGCTTCGGTTGTTATGTTATTTACAGCCTGAGTACCAAGCCGTTCTTCGAGCTGTTTTAGATAAAGGCTTCGTGGAGAGACACTGGTGCCCCAACTTTCCCAATAGCCGGCTCCATTTTTAGTAAGCCCTATGCAGCCTATGCCGAAGTTACGTGCTGAGGGAGGGCTTTCTACTTTAATATCGTCCTTATAAGAATTACAATTCCAGAAAAGAGTTTGAGCGCCTGCCCAACCATGACCGCTACCCATATCCTTACGGTTTTGGACATGAATTTGTCCGCCCCGGATATTATCGAATAACAGTCCGGTAGCCCAACGGTGATGAGGGCCAATATCGGCAAAGGTATTTTCAGCATCGCAATCGAGAAAAACATTGGGCCCCGGCACACGCGATCCGGTCACGTAATCGTGTCGTCCGCCCCAGGTTACACAACGGTTAAAAAGATTACAACTGCTGTTATATTCCAGGTTAAATGAATATTTTCGTCCACCTGTAGTAATTGCTTTAGGATCAATCATTGCACAATCTTCCACGGTGTTGAAAACCGACTGGTCGGAAACATTTACACAGGTATAGGCGAAAAATTTGGCAACCACACCCTTCACCCAACAGTTTTCAGCCCGTTCGAGCATGATGGCGTTCCAACCGTGATTTTCGTCTTCTTCGCCGGCATAATACGATTCGACACGCAAATTCTCGATGCCACAATTGCTTACCCTGCCGGTAATGTTACTTTTAAAGATTTCAGCCCCACCATACGCATCCTGAAAAGGATCGACAACGGGAATATTAATGGTTAGTGTATTGCCTTCAACTTTTATAATTTTTCGCTCAAAGGTTACTTTATAATCCTTTGCCAGCCAACCATATTGAGCCATATCAAGCAAGGTAATCCAAGCATCGTTCGGAATCTTTTGAATTACCACGTTATCCCCGGCAACGAAGCTGTGACCGGCAGCCACATCAAACGAAAGAGTTCCGGTTCCAACATAGGCAGAAGTTATTTTTACGCGGCTCCCGGCTACTTCGCCATAACCACTTCCCGTGCCCGAAATATGAACTGGCGTGCATTGTTTTTTGGCAGTGGCTATAATTACAGTACCGTCGGTGCCTGAGCCTTCGCCCCGAAGCACTACCCCGGAAGTACGGATAACTGCGGAATCCGAAAGTACATAAACTCCTTTTTTAAGAAGTACAGCCCCACGCATACCGTTTGCATCGGCAGGTAACGCCGAAACTTCGTCAATAGCATCCTGAATGACCTTATGACTTTCGCCCGAAACCGGATTTACCGTTTTTACCACCTGAACAACAGGCAATGAAATGCCTCCGCCCCTATATCCGGCATTGGAAAAATCAGGAATCCGATTGACTGTATTAGTTTCACCCTGATTAGCATAAGGCGTATATTTTAAAACTCCACACTCCAAATAAACAAGAGGAGTTTGCGCATACGAGGATAACCATCCCAATACTAATCCGACAGATAATATTAAATATTCCTTGTAAAAAGCCTTCATAACCTTTCCTGAATACATAATCCCCTCAATAAAAAACCGTAGAAAGGGTTTAATTTAAACCCGGGAGTTAAGCCCGGTGCCGATCTCTTTTAAAGAAGCCCTGCCATACGTAAAACTAGTATGACAGGGTTGCAGCTTATAACCAACTAAACCGCAATATTTTTAAACTTAGAAAGGTATGTTTGTAGGCAGGAACCTGTCTATTACGTGAACCGTAACACTGTTGTTAACCAAGCTGCCGGCCCCGCCATTATCATAGCCATGGGCAAAAAGGTCGCTGGTTACAACATTCAGGTAATCGTTAAGTTGAACAGGATAATCGCTGGTATTACTTGGCGAACTGTTAAGTATCTGAATCTTTATTGTTCCGTTATTACTACCGGCAATCGGAGTTGCACCAGTACCTGCATCGATAAAAGCGGGTACAGTACCGCTGGCTACGGAACCTGTAGGTGTTCCTCCCGGCTGGGTAATCCCTGTGGGCAAATGGTAGAAATACGTAGCAAGGCTTTCCTTGGCGAGCTGGGTAGAAACCGTAGAATCGATAAACGATGGAATGGTATAATGATTATGTTGCCCAATAAGGATCAGGTACTTAAAATAATTCTTCACAAAATCCTTATTGTTATAATCAGTCCACTTGGTAGCCACCTTGTTACTTACCAAAACCGCTCCAAAAAAGCAGTCGGCATAAGGTTTGCCGCTTGATATTCTTTGAATAGCCTCATTCTTTAATAAAACAAGCGTACGGTCGGAAGTGCGGTACAAGTTGGTATCAATACCACTATACCTTATACCTTTGAGCATCAATGTAAAAGTAGTATCCACTTTTAAAACCTTGCCAAACTTAACAGTTGCACCTATAGGAAATACAGGTTTTGCTGAAGTAAGACTCAGTGCTACAGTTTTATAATTGGCAGCCAGTATAGCCACATCATTAATTTTTACTGTATCAACAAGTTTGGTGGTCCCATTTATAATAGTATCGGTAACTGTTATATAATTACGCGATTTCATATAATCCCATGCCGTTTCGTTTAAATTCGGACTCAACGTATGGGTGGGATGGTTGTAATCCTCCTGCATATCCAGACCGAACAAGGTACACCCGCTCACCAAGGAGGCAAGACACAGTGAATAGAATATCATTTTTATCTTATTCATAATTTTCATTTTTAATAAATTAAAATGTCGAAGCTACCATCCCCCTTAATAAGGATTATTCTGAATTAACAGTTTATTGGCATCAAGTACGCCTCTGTCAATTGGAAAATATTCCCTCGGGTCGAATGTTCCTGTAGCTTTATTTTCCTGCAGGTAGCATTCAAAAAGAGCATTGGGATCGAACGATGATCCATAGTAAACTCTCAAACGCCGTTTAATTACCGGTTGCATTACTTTGTTGGTATGATAGGTACGAACCAGGTCAAACCAGCGCTTTCCTTCACCATAAAGTTCCCATCTGCGCTCGGTGAGTACAGTATCTTCAACAGCCTGCTGCGTTGTTGTACTCGAAGGAATAGTCCATGTAGCAACACTTTTACAGACGGGCACCCGTGCCCTGAAACGCATCAGATTAACAATATCAATAGCTGCCTGGTAATTACCTTTTTGGTTAAGCGCTTCAGCATATAGCAGGTACATATCGCTTAAGCGGTACATGGTAAGATAAGCGGGTAGTGCTTTAGTATCTGCCAAAGAAGTCTTGGTTCCTGCCGGATAAAATTTGAGAAGGTTACCCCAACCGGTTTGCAGGATGTCAATGGTTTGGCGGGCCCTGCGGTCAACCGAGCCTGTCCATCCTATAGAAGGAGTACCGTTAAACACGGCTGAGTCGGGCTTTAAACCGCTGTTACTTATCCCGGTAGATGGTGCCAGATTGGGGCTGTTATCCGACGTTGGATTGTCAAAGTAAATACTCCAAATACCTTCCAATGATGATCCCGGGGCTAGAAATACATTTTTCCAGGTTGATGCCTTTTCAATACGCGAAGAGTCATTGGCAACGGGAGTTCCGTATGTTGTTCCGGTAGGAGTTTTGGTTGCGAACAGCTTACCAAACCAAATGAGGGCATTATCGTAATCGTGCATCCACATATACACATCGGCTAACGTGGCACAAATTGCACTTTCGCTGATATACCATACGTTGGTATTCTGGTTCTTCTTAATCATGCTATATGCATTGGTAAGGTCGGGCAGGATAATATAATTCAATATCGAATCCTTAGGCGTTCGAGCCTTTAAAGCACTTTTGGTAACATCTTCATAAGGAGCTGTCCAAACCGGAGCGTCCCCCCAAAGGCGTACAATATAGAAATAGCACATTGCTCGCATGGCATAGCATTGGGCCATATATTTGCTTACGGTATCGGCAGTAACCTTATTATCAAGATATTTAACCTTAGGAATACCTTGAAGGTTAACATTGGCACGCGAAATAGTGCGATACAGTCCGGTCCAGTCGCAAAAATTGTTTCCGGCGGTCATTGAATTTAAGGCCATTTCATTTTGCGAAGTTCCACCGTATTGCGATTTGTCAAAATTATCGGACCTTACTTCGCCCCAATAATGGTATTTACCTTGGGTTGAACCGGTACCAGCCCCGGTCATTTCAATCCGAAATGAAGAATATAATCCGGCCATGGCCGAAGCAATATCATCGCGGGTTTGAAAAAACTGATCCTCGGTAATTTGAGAAAGCGGCTCCTCGGTCAGGAAGTCTTTACAACTGTTCAATGCAAATAGTATCAGCATTGAAAGCATACTAACAACAGGTATAATAGTTTTTCTCATGATTTTTAAAAATTAAGGGTTACGCCAAGTCCAACTTCTCTGGTTCGCGGATATTTTCCGTTATCCTCGCCGGGCTGCAAGCCTTTTAAGGTAAATTCCGGATCGTACCAGCTATAATTTGTCCAGGTTATTAAATTATTGCCATATACAAATACACTGGCAGATCTAACTCCGGCCCTATTAATTATTTTTGGATCAAACGAATAGGTTAACCTTGCTGATGATAAACGGATAAACGACCCGTCTTCGATATAGAGGCTGTTGGTTCCACTGCTGATACTTCCGCGGGTATCCTTACGAGAAAACAACGGGTATTTTGAAATATCACCCTGTTTTTGCCACGAAGTAAGGATTGCATCGTAAATCGGCGGCGAGTATGTAGAAGAGTTGGCATTCTGGTTATTGGCTACCCTGTTATAAACATCGTTACCAAACTCCGAATTAATAAAGAAACTAAATGAGAAGTTTTTATACCGGATAACACTGTTTATTCCAAAGAAATACTTCGGTAAGGCATTTCCGCAAATAAGCTTATCCTTGTCGTCGATTACGCCATCGTTGTTTACATCTACCCATTCGGTATCTCCACCCTGAAGGGTTATCCCACTGCGTTGTTTCTTCTGGATTGTGCCGGAATAAACGTCTCCGTTAAGGGTATAAGTACCATTGGGTGTTCCGGTTGCCGGATCGAGTACTACGGTAAGCTTCTTTCCAAAATCTTTACTGGTTACATCGCCTACATAAGCATTTGATGCATCCCACTGGTAAACGCCAAGGTTCTTCCAAACATAGAAATCGCCAATTTTTCCGCCTTCTTGTAAATACCATTTGTCGCCAGATAAGAAAGGCGTATTGTTTGCCAGTTCTTTAACTTTAGATTGTTGGAAGGAAATATTACCTGAAACATTCCAGCTAAAATCCCTAGTAGCAATAGGAACACCTGTAACCGTAAACTCCAAACCTTTATTCTGGATAGAGCCCAGATTAACGTAAACCTTTGTTTTTCCGCTTTCAACCGGAAGGGCGCTGTTATACAAAAGATTGTCGGTTGTTTTTACATAATAATCGGCAGTTAACGTTAAACGACCTTTAAAGAAGGATAAATCCAAACCATAATCGGAAGATGTGGTTGTTTCCCATTTAATCCGGGAGTTACCCATGGTTACACTTTCAGCAACCACATTGGTCCCCAAATACTTTTCACTACCTACATCAAATAAAGTATACGACGAATAATTCCCTATAGCATCATTTCCGGTTTGACCTATACTATAGCGCAGTTTACCATCCTGAAGAAAGCTTTTGGACCAGTTCATAAAAGACTCATCCGAGAAACGCCATGCAGCAGATCCTGATAAAAAGTTTCCCCATTTATTTTGAGAGCCAAAACGGGATGAACCATCACGACGGTAAGTTCCCTGAAGGAGATATTTACCCTCATAGCTATATCCTAACCTGCCAAAGAATGACGCTGACGAAAATGCAGTTGCAGCAGTTCCGGTCTTCGATGATGATGTAATGTCTACAGTTCCCATATTAGAGGTAAACAAATTTTCATCAAGAATATTAAGATATGAGATAATGCTTGTATTCTCAGCGGTACGGTCTGCACTAAAACCAACCATACCCGTAATATTGTGCTTGCCTATCGACTTATTATAGTTCAGATAAGCCTGATACAACCAAAAGAAAGTGTTATCGTAGGAGTTATTGCCGCTATTGGTTTGCGGGGTAGCAGTAGAAATAGCCTTGGGGCTCATAACCCAGTCCCTTTCCGTATTCAATTTTACATTAAAGGATGTTGTGAACCGTAAATCTTTAAAAACCTGGTAAGCAAGCTGTGTATTATTTTGAGCAGTAAATATCTCTTCCTTATTGGTTGCCAGTAAAGCCTGGGCTAGCGGATTTCGTTTACTTTCGATAGTACTTGCAAGGCCTCCGTCGGGCCGGTAAACACTTGTCCAGGGATTTTTCTCCCAAATCTGTTTGGCCGTATTCCCTACATTAATAATATTACCGGTTTCATACGCCCACGAAAGGTTATTGCTAACTTCCAGCTTAGACTGCCGATAGGTGACATTAACCCTCGATTGTGCCCGCTTTATCCAGCTATTATACACAAGAGCCTGATAATCGGTATAATCAAGACCACAATAATAATTCAATCCATTTCCGGATAAGGTTATTCCTTTATTTGAAGCAGCAGCACTACCACCGCTTACACTCATTGAAATGGTCTGTTTACGGGAAACGCGAAACAAAACATCCTGGTAATCGTTATCCTGATTCAGAAAGTAGTTTACAGAGTCGGTATTTGCTCCATTATTACCATCACCACGCATTTTGCGATAATAACGTAATTCATCGGCAGTGGTTGTTCTAAGCTTATGAGATAATTTCCCCCATAAACTGGTATAATTTACATTAAAAGTAGGCTTACCTGATTTTCCGCTTTTGGTAGTAATCAGGATAACTCCATTTGCACCACGTGCTCCATAAATCGCGGCCGACGATGCGTCTTTCAAAATATCGACCGATTCAATATCCAAAGGATTAATCGCCTTGGCATTATCAGAAATTACCCCGTCAATAACATAAAGAGGTCCATTTCCTGTATTTAGAGAAGAGTTTCCACGAATTTGAATATCGCCCGAACTGGTAGGGTCTCCATCGGTAGTTACAAATACCCCGGCAGCCTGGCCCTGCAATGCTTCGGTAAGCGATATGGGCTGACGCTCCTGGATTATTTTTTCGCCTACATTGGTAACCGATCCTGTCAGGTCTTTCTTTCGAACTGCGCCATAACCAATAACCACCACTTCGTCCAAGGCTTTAGATTCAGATGCCAGCACAACATCAACAACGGAACGCCCGTTTACGGCAACTGCCTGTTTGGTAAAACCGGTAAATGAAAAAACCAAAGAAGCTTTTGAGTCGGGTACTTTAATACTGTACTTACCATCAATATCGGTAACAGCACCTCCACTGGTAGTTCCTTGAATAAGAATGTTTACTCCGGGCAATGGCTCGCCCTCGTCGGAGGTGACTTTACCCGTAATCTGCTGTGCCTGGAGTACCCACCCGCAGGCAAAGAACAATACCATTAAAAGTATTATCCGCCGATTAAAATAGTTAGTTACTGTCTTTCTGTGTTTCATGTTAGGTTAGTTTTAATTAATGTTACAAAAAATGGATGAACACATAGCATAAAAAAATGATAATTAGTAATATGAATATTTCTGCGGCAACCAAGAATTTGATCTTCCGGTGAACAAGTCCTCTATCCTTCTTATATGGAAGTAAAAAACTCATTGTTGGTAGTTTTTGGTTAGCTTATCAAAAATACAACAGCGGATATGGAACGGGGTTGACAAATCGTTCTAAATGGAGGAATAACCGTTCGGGAGGTGGAATAATCGTAAAAAAAAGGTGGAATAATTGTTCGCCAATTTTATTCCACCTTTTATTATTTACTGAATATATGAATGTTATCCTTCTTCTTCAGAAATATACTCGGAAGGAGATTTTCCATATTGTTGACGAAACGCCTTGCTGAAATACTTTGAATCGGTAAACCCAACAGCGTAGCTAACTTCCGAAATTGTCATCGTTTTTTGCTTTAATAATGCCGCAGCTTTTTTTAAGCGCGTGGTCTTTATCAGGTCAATCATCGACATATCGGTTAGCGCCTTCAATTTCCGGAAAAGTACCGGTCGGCTCATGCCTATTTCGTCAACCAGTTTGGAAACGTTAAATTCAGTATCAGCCATGTGCTTCTCGATGATAGACATTAGTCGTTGCAAAAACTTTTCTTCGGGACCGGAAATTTCGGTATTGGAAGGTTCGAGGGTTACGATACGGCTGTATTTAGCGCGTAATATCTCGTACGACTTTAGAATATTGCGCACTTTAAGCGCCAACACACTGATGTTAAATGGCTTGGTAAGGTATTCATCGGCACCGGTTTCCAACCCTTCGAGCTGGTGAGCCATCGCATTACGGGCAGTCAGCAGAATTACCGGGATATGGCTGGTACGTACATCGCCCTTAAGTCGGTTAGTAAGGGCGATGCCGTCGAGTTTAGGCATTACAACATCACTAATAATTAAGTCGGGAACGCTTTCGATGGCTATTTCCCAAGCATGTTCGCCATTTTCAGCTTCAAGTACCGTATAGCTCTTTTTTAACCGTTCGGCCAAGAATGCCCTGATTTCAAAATTATCGTCAACAATCAGCAACGTACGACTGTCGGGACTGGAGTGGCTATTGGACGTAGGCGGAACAGATGTATATTCCACGGGCATATCCATCTCGATGTACGATTCCACCTGTTCGCTCGTTTTAAAATCTTTGCTGATTTCATCCTCTGCAAAATGTTCCTTACCCAGCGGAATCCGAACAAAGAAGGCTGTTCGACCCGGCTTATTCTGTTCGGCTAAGCTGCTTTCTACGTCAATCCTTCCATGGTGCATCTCCACAATACCTTTTGACAACGACAGCCCTATCCCAAATCCAAAATCTTCCATCCCTGAATTCTCAACCTGATAAAACCGGTCAAAAATTCTATCAATATTTTCGTACGGAATGCCCTGGCCATTATCTTCAACTACAACCGTAATCCATTTATTTTCTACCAATATCGCCACTTGCACTTTTCCATCCTTTTCGGGCACAAACTTAAACGCATTGGATATCAAATTAAGAAACACTTTTTCCAATTCAGCCCGGTCGTACCAGCCTTTAATCTCTGTTTGAGATGGGGAAAATTCAAGAGCAATGCCGCGTACAGAGGCATATTCCTTAAATGAAAGGACAATCTCTCCGATAAACTTCACCAGGTTACCTTCGGCCACCTTCAGTTTAAGATTACCCGATTCCTGTTTGCGAAAATCGAGCAACTGGTTTATCAGCCTTAGTAATCTGCTGGCATTGTTATTAATAGACTGCAATTTCTTTTTAATTTCTAGGTCTCCTTCCCAGGTTTCGATAAGATTTTCTAACGGACTAATAATTAATGTCAGCGGAGTCCGTAATTCGTGCGATATATTAGTAAAAAACCGAAGTTTTGACTGATGGAGTTCGTTTTGTTTCTTATTTTCAATCTGTTCGAGATACAACTCCTGCTCCAGTCGCAACCGAACATGCGAAAACCGCACAAAAATCCAAAACAATAAAACGAGCAACAGTGTGTAAATCATATAGGCCCACCATGTTTTCCAGGGAGGTGGTAATATTGTTATCGTAATGGCTATAGGGTTTTTATTCCAAATACCATCATTATTGCAGGCTTTCACCCATAGGGTATAATCGCCTGGGGCTAGGTTCATATAGGTTACCTCGGGCTTTGCAGTAATATTCCAATCCTTTTCAAACCCTTCGAGCTTATACTCATAGCGGTTCTTGCCCGGATTTATATAATTGAGCAAAGCAAACTCTATGGTAAAAACATTTTGGTTGTGTTTAAAGGTGAGGTTATTGGTATAACCGATGCTTTGTTCCAGTAAACGATCTTGGCCGCCTGCCCGCACTTCATTATTAAACAGCTTTAGTTTGGTAAACATTAGCATGGGCACCGAAGTATTGGTTCTGATATTATCGGGATGAAAAATGACAATACCGTCGTACCCGCCAAAATACATGGTACCGGAATGGTCTTTCAGGTACGAGTTGTAATTAAACTCTTTACACACCAAACCATCACTTTTGGTAAAGTTTTGAAACTTATTTTTAGCAGGGTCAAATTTCGAAAGCCCGTTTTCAGTACTCAGCCACAAAAATCCCCTGCCATCTTCAAGCATTCCAAAGATATTATTACCCGGAAGCCCGTCGCTGACACTATAATTTTTAAAGTCTGCCGTTTTTTCGTTATACAGAAAAAGCCCGCTGCCCCGGGTCCCCACCCATATCCTCCTTGCCCTGTCTTCGTAAATAAAAAGAATAAATCTCCCGTCGATTAAACTTTTTCGTTGTGATAGCCCGGAAAGATGAACTATGTTGCCGTTTGGGAGCATCATATTAAGGCTTTCCGAAGCTCCAATCCAAAGTCGGCCCTTGGAGTCGAACTGCAAACAAGTCAAAAAATCGGCAGTCAACGAATTGGCATCTTTGTCGTTATGTTTGAAAACCTTAAACAGCTTGGTATTCTTATCATACTTACACAATCCGCCTCCATTGGTTGCAAACCAAAAATTTCCCTGTTTATCGGGCTTTATATCATAAACCCTGTCGTCGGGAATAGTTGTCGGATTACCTGCCTGGGCGCGGTAGCGTGTAAATTTACGTGTACGTAACGAAAAATAATTCAACCCATTAAACGTACCAATCCACAATCCTTCCTTTCCGTCGGGACATATACTTTTTACGTTGTCGTGACTTATAGATGCCGGGTCGTCGGCTTTATGACTAAATGTTTCGTAAGTATTGTTTTTTCTGTTCCAATGAATCAGTCCTTCCCCTTCAATTCCCAACCACAAATCGTTTTGAAAATCCTCATAGAGAGCACTGGCTATTTTATACCGTAAAGGGGCATTTTTCCCAGTCTGCTTAAAATGGTCGAACTGTTTCGACATTGGACTATAAAAGTTCACGCCACCATAATAAGTGCCTATCCAGTATGAGCCATCGCGATCAATAAATATTGCACGTATCGAATTATCACTAAGCGATGTCGGGTCGTCAGGGTTACTGGCCACGGTTCGCAGTTGCCTGCTTGTTGGATCAAAAATGAACAACCCGCCCAGAGAACCAATCCAGTACTGCCCATTTTTATCTTTACGAATTACTCGAACTGCTTTATCAGTGCGATTAAAAATCTCCTGTAAACCCGGATTTGTCCCCCGGTTGCTACGCGAATAAAAAACATTCTCGCGCTGGTCAAAAATATTAAGTCCCCCTTTTTCGGTTCCTATCCAGAGTGTTTCGCCGTTTCCTTCTTCAATTACATTTATCCAATTGTCGTTTAGCGATTTGCCTCCGGACATTGTATAATTAACAATCTGATATTCGTGGTTCCGTTTGTGTTTAAGCCTGGAAAGCCCATTAATGGTGCCAATCCAGATGCTCCCTGCCTTGTCCTGATAGATGGTCCGAATCTGATTATCGGCTATCGACTCCGGATTTTGGGGATCATGGAAAAACTGAATAACCTGCAATGGATTTTGATTCACAATAAGGTTTAAGCCTTTACGGGTTCCTACCCATATATTTTTGTCCCGGTCCTCGAATACGGCATTTATATTATCGTTCGACAAAGATTTTATCTGCGAAAAATTATCAGTCTCAGGATGATAGACACACAATCCATGGTACGTGCCAACCCATAGCTGCCCCTTACTATCGTGCAACAGCGCATTAACAACATTATATGACAGACTGGAGGCATCTCCGGAAATGTTTCGATAGGTACGAATTTCGTGAGAATCATAACGGTTAAGTCCGTCACGGGTTCCAATCCAGATATATCCTTTAGAGTCTTGAGTTATTGCAAAAACTGTACTTTGACTTAACCCTCCTTCAACGTTCAGGTGGTCAAACGAAAAACTACCCGGCTGGGCATTTGCTGAAAATTGTAAACCGGAAAGAAGTATTATAATCCAGAAGACTACTCGCTTTACAGAAAGGGCTTTATTAAAAAAGATCACAATTAGTTAGTTTGAAGTATATCTTATAAAACTATCTTTCAAAATTATAATAGTTAGCCTAATTATCAAGTATATTATGCGATTATTCGGATTAATAATCCGGCCGTAGCCTCCTTCAATATAGCTTGCTTACTTTACATCAAACACATCTCCGCTATTCAACAAATCATCGACGTTTCGATATTTGCCGGTTGCTTTGCCAATACGAACTTGTTCCTCCACCTGGTCGTCATACGTTGAGAAACTGGCCGAACGAATTACTCCCAAAGCTATAGGATACAAGGGAGGAGCCATCTTGGCAAGCATCAAATGAATACCCGGATCGGCCCGATATTGGTCATGAACAAGGATATCCTCCAGCGGTACTCCATTTTGACCTATCGTTACCACTTCCAAACGGGTACCGTTCAGGCGAATGCCATTTTCCTTATTCTTACCAAATAACATGGGCTGACCATGAACAAGATGCAACTGACGGTTATCGCGCACATCCTTGTCAGTTACGCCAGCAAACGATTTATCAGCAAAGATGATACAGTTCTGCAAAATCTCAATTACCGAAGTGCCATCGTGACGGGCAGCTTCAAACATCACGTCAGTCATCATTTTCTGGTTACTATCCGCCACCCGCGCAAAAAACGTACCCTGCGAACCAATCACCAACTCTCCCGGATTAAACGGATGCTCAATGGTTCCCTGCGGTGAAGTTTTAGTAACTGTGCCCATAGGCGAAGTGGGGGAATACTGACCTTTAGTGAGTCCGTAAATCTGGTTATTAAAAAGAAGCAGGTTTACATCCACATTCCTACGGATAAGGTGAATAAAATGGTTACCGCCAATGGCCATCGAATCGCCGTCGCCGGTAGCAATCCATACACTAAGATGCGGGTTAGCCAACTTAACACCGGTGGCAATGGCCGAAGCCCGTCCGTGTATCCCGTGAAAACCGTACGTATTCACATAATAAGGAAACCGCGATGAACAGCCGATTCCGGAGACAATCATAAAATTCTCCTTTTTATATCCTATCCTTGGGAACACTTGTTCTACTGAGTTTAGTATGGCATGAGAACCGCAGCCGGGGCACCAACGCACCATTTCACCACTCATAAAATCCTCTTTATTAAGCGGTTCCTCGCTCCTAGCGACTGTAAAATTGGCTATAAAATGATGATGTGTCATTGATTTTCGAGTAAAAGGTTAAACTTTTCGACAAGCTCCGATACCATAAATGGCAGGCCTTGCACTTTATTGATCTGATGATACTTAAACCCAGGAAGTGTCATCCGCAGATAATTTACAAATTGCCCGCTGTTGAGCTCGCAAACCACAATCCTTTTAAACGCTTTAAACAAATCTTCAGTATTCTTTGGTAGTGGCATGATGTGCTTAAAATGGGCAAGACATATTTTCGCCCCCTTACCCTGCAGCGCGGTAACGGCCGAGGTAATAGCCCCATGCGTGCCACCCCAGCTAACAACCAGCAAATCTCCATCCTTTTCGCCAAGCACAGTTTGCTCATCAATAAAATCGGCTACTTTCTGAATCTTGGCGGCCCGCAAATCGACCATATTTTGATGATTAGCCGGATTGGTTGAAACATTTCCTTCAACATTTTGTTTCTCCAGCCCTCCTACCCTGTGGCGAAGGCCTTCTGTACCTGGCAGTGCCCATTGCCGTACCAATGTTTCAGGATCGCGCAGGTAAGGTTTATAATTCGGGTCATTAGCCTTAGCTAATGGTGGACGTATCTCTGCGAGTTCTGCCACTTTGGGTATTTTAAAAAGCTGCGATCCGTTCCCGATATATCCGTCGGACAGCAGAATTACCGGGGTCATGTGTTCCATGGCAATCTTAGCGGCTTCATAAGCGGCATAAAAACAATCGGCAGGCGACGAGGCTGCCATCACAACCAGCGGACACTCGCCATTACGCCCAAACAATGCCTGGTATAAATCAGATTGTTCCGACTTGGTTGGCATTCCTGTCGAAGGACCTGCTCGCTGAACATCAATAATTACCAAAGGAAGCTCTGTCATCACGGCTAACCCGATGGCTTCACTTTTTAACGACAATCCCGGACCCGAAGTTGTCGTCACTGCTAACGACCCGGCAAAACTTGCACCTATGGCCGAACATATCCCAGCAATCTCATCTTCGGCTTGCAGCACTTTAACACCAAGCGATTTATGCTTTGCCAGTTCCACCATAATTTCGGTGGCCGGAGTAATAGGATAAGAACCTAAAAACAAAGGCCTTCCGGAGCGTTCTGAGGCTGCAAGCAATCCCCAGGCCGTAGCAGTATTGCCCATTATCGTGCGGTATTTACCTTTTTCGATGTTGGCCGGAGAAACCATATAGATAGAACGCGAAACTTCGAGCGTGTCGGCATAGCCATACCCGGCCTGTAAAACAAGCTTATTGGCTTCGTACATTGTGGCATTCTTCTCAAATTTCCGGTGAAGATATTCGATCGTTGGCTCAAGCGGTCGGTTAAAAATGAAAAGCATCATGCCTAACGCGAACATATTACGGGTTTTGTCGGCTACCTTCCGTTCAACATTAAGCTCCGAAACAGCCTCAGCGGTCATGGTCGAAATGGAAGCTTTTATCAGTTGAAAAGAATCCAGGCTACCATTGTCCAGCGGATTGTCCTTATATCCGGCAATGGTAAACGCTTTTTCCTCAAAGGCATCGGCATCAACAATTATCATTGCTCCGGGCTTTACCCATTGGATATTCGCCTTAAGCGAAGCGGGGTTCATCGCAACCAGAACGTCGCAGGAATCTCCCGTAGTCAGTATCCGGTGTTTCCCTATGTGTACCTGAAACCCCGAAACTCCAGCGATGGTATTGTGCGGAGCTCGTATCTCTGCCGGGAAATCGGGGAAAGTGGCCAGATCGTTACCGGCCTTTACGGCTGCATCGGAAAACAAAGTACCGGTAAGCTGCATGCCATCGCCCGAATCACCGGCAAATTTCACCACAACTTCGTCAAGTTCTAAAATCTTTGAACGTTTATGCATAGAAATCAACTCCTTTTAAAATTTTATCAAATTTAACTGATGCTTATTAGCCACAGCCTTCCGGCTTTATCTTATAAAACATCTTTAAAGATGATTTTTGTCGCCCTTCGATAACTCTGACATGTTTAATATCTGCCGTAAACAGCTTATACATTTATCCATAAAAAACGAATTGTTTGGTAACGTCGTTGTTCGTATTTTCGTGTCGGGTTCTACCGTTCCTATTTACACTTAAAATTAGCACTTTGCCATGAAGAAAAGAATAGTATTTTCCATTCTTATATTATTTGCCACATCGTTGGTCTTTTCGGCCTTTAAATATCTTCAGAATGGCGATTATGCTAAATCCCAGCTTGTTAAAATCGACAAAAATCGGATATATAAAGACTATCCAAAACACGATTTAGACGGGCAGGTTGTTGAATATTCGGGGTTTACACTTAAATATGTCGAAAAATTTGAGCAATCTGAATGGGTAATGTACTTACTAACACGTAATATGGTTGCCGAAACTGTAGCAAAACGCAGCAACAATTTCCGTCCCGACCCAAATATCTCCACATACTCGGCTACTCCGGCAGACTATAAAGGAAGCGGATACGACAAAGGTCACTTATGTCCTGCGGGCGACATGAGATGGTCGGCACAAGCTATGAGCGAGACATTTTTTATGAGCAACATGAGTCCACAAAAGCCGGCTTTTAACCGCGGAATCTGGAAACATCTGGAAGAAAAAGTACGTGAATGGGCAACCAACAACGACAGCATTGTTGTAATTTCAGGCCCGGTGCTAAAGGATGGCTTAAATACCATCGGAACGAAAAACAAGGTAAGTGTTCCGTTGTTATATTACAAGGTTATAGCCGACATCTCCTACCCCACTTATAAAACCATTGCGTTTGTAATGAAAAACGAGGGGTATGACAAAAGTATTTACGACTTTGCCGTTTCGGTCGATTCGGTTGAACACCTTACGGGAATGGACTTTTTCCCCAATATTAAACAAATGAAACCTCTGGAAAAGAGTTTCGACATTAATTTATGGAAGTAACTTTTAATAAAACAATTCAATAATTATGGCTTTAATAAAATCTGTTCGCGGAATTACCCCGGTTATCGGAAGCGATTGTTTCCTGGCCGAAAATGCCACCATTGTGGGCGATGTTGTAATGGGCAACGATTGCAGCGTATGGTTTAACACGGTTTTGCGCGGCGACGTAAACTCCATCCGCATTGGAAATAATGTAAACATCCAGGATGGAGCAGTTCTACACACCTTATACCAAAAATCAACCATCGAAATTGGCGACAACGTTTCCATTGCCCATAATGCTGTTATCCACGGAGCCAAGATAGAATCGAACGTATTAATTGGAATGGGAGCCATTGTCATGGATCACGCCGTTATTGGCGAAAACTCCATCATTGCGGCCGGAGCCATTGTGCTATCCAACACCATTGTTCCTTCCGGAACTATTTACGGAGGAAATCCTGCCAAGAAATTAAAAGATATTGAACCGGGGCAAACCTCCGAAATGATTCAAAAAATAGCCCGCAATTACAAGATGTACGCCAGCTGGTTTAAGGAAGAGTAAGATGTTGTGACCGGACTTCCGAGCCAAAAAATATACTTGCCTGACGGTCGAATATCTCGGTCGAATCGGTAGTATAAAAGTTACGGGTACCGTTTTTACTGCAACGCACATCCATCTCGGGGTGCCGGTACAAGTAATCTTTCAGGCTCTCGGCTACAATTGGGCCTTGCGAAATCATCTGAATTTTCTCAGGCAGGTATTGACGAATTTTTGTGGCTAATAACGGATAATGTGTACATCCCAGAATAACGGTATCAATCTGCTCATTCTGCTGCAACAACGCGTCGATATATAACTTCACAAAATAATCGGCTCCGGGATTAAGGTGTTCGTTGTTTTCAACCAACGGCACCCACATCGGGCATGCCTGCTGAAAGACATCCACATCAGGAAAGAGCTTTTTAATTTCAAGTGGGTATGAATTTGAAATGACTGTTCCCGGAGTTCCTAAAATCCCTATTTTATTGGTCTGCGTATAGTGCCCAATTACCTCAATGCTGGGACGAATAACCCCCAAAACCCGTCGGCAAGGATCAATCCCGGGCAAATCTCTTTGTTGAATAGAGCGTAAAGCTTTGGCAGAAGCTGTGTTACAAGCTAAAATTACCAACTCGCAACCCATTGAGAAAAGCTTTTTAACACTTTCGAGGGTAAACTGGTAAACAACATCAAATGAACGTGTTCCATAAGGAGTACGGGCGTTATCACCAAGGTAAACATAATCGTACTCGGGCAATGTATTTACAATTTCCGTTAAAACGGAGAGGCCGCCATAACCAGAATCGAAAACACCTATAGGAGAATATTGCATACGTCAGTTAAAAAAATAAGGCCATCCCGTAATACAGAATGGCCTTATTAATTAATAAGTTAAATTATCTCTTAGCAGCAGGGGCAGCGGCTTTAGGTGCAGAAACTTTAGCTCCTGGTTTGATATTTAATTTTTGTTTAACCGCATCCGTAACATCCTGACTTTCTGCAGAAAAATAACGAATAGGAGTAGAACCGGCTGAAATGTCAAAAATGTAAATATAACCACCATCTTTACCTACCTCAGTGATGGCTTTGTTAATTTTTTCAAGAATTGGTTGCATCAAAGCATCGTTCTTTTGTCTGATGTCGCTCTGTGCATTTTCTTTAAAAGCCTCAATACGCTGTTGCATCTGAACAAGCTCATCTTCACGGTCTTTCTTTACAAGATTCGAAAGTTTATCTTTCTCTTCGGTATATTTCTGTAATTTATTGTTATACTCAACCTGCATGGTTTCGAGCGAACCTTCCAAATCCTTGATGTATTTCTGGGATTTCAGCTGTGCGCTGTCCATATCTGGCAGCAACTGAAAAACTTCCTGATAATTAACGTGTCCGAATTTAGATGTTTTTTGGGCAAAACTTGAAACGGGTAGTACAACAATTAAACAAACAATAATTGCTTTTAATGTATTTCTCATGTTTTTGTTAATTTTAGTTTTCACAAAAGTAAAAAATTAATTTTTATATCCTAATCGCTGTAATATTTCGTCGCTCTTGTCATTCTTAGGATTTGAATACACAATTCCCTGGTTAGATGCTGTATCAAATATAATGGCAAAGCCCTGTTCCTGAGCTAATTGTTTTACCGCATTATAAACCTCATCCTGAATTGGCTTTATCAATTCCTGACGTTTTTTAAACAGCAAACCGTCCCTTCCAAAGTATTTCTTCTGAAGGTCCTTTACTTCCTGTTCCTTCTTTACGATATCTTCTTCGCGCTTATTCTTCATGTCTTCGGTAAGCAACACTTTCTCGCTCTGGAAGTTTTTGTATAACTTGTCAATATCAGCATACTTAGCTTCAACTTCTTTCTGCCAATCGGCCGATAGCTTATCAATCTGTTCCTGGGCAGCTTTGTACGCAGGGATATTTCCAAGGATATATTCCGTATCGACATAAGCAAATTTCTGAGCCAACCCAAATGCAGACGTTAACGCTGCAAACAACACCACGGCAAATATTTTTTTCATGGCTAAATTTTTTAAGTTAATGATATCGAAATCTTTTAACTCCTTTCAAGGCAAATTATATGCCAGACTATCGTTACTTGTTAAAATTGCTGTCCCATTACGAAGTGAAACTGCGAACCGCTGCGGGTATTTGATCCAGGAGCTTTGTCAAACCCATACCCCCAGTCGATACCCAACATACCAAACATAGGCAGAAAAGCACGGACACCAACCCCGGCCGAACGTTTAACGGCAAACGGATTAAATTCTTCAAACTTAGTCCAAGAGCGACCTCCTTCGAGGAAAGCTAACCCATAAATAGTAGACGATGGCTGCAATGTAAGAGGATACCTAAGCTCCAGGGTCATCTTTGTATAAACATTAGCCACTTTTACATAGGATGAATTTTCTTTACTAAAAGTTGTTGGGGTGAGAGACTCATTCTCATAACCACGTAATCCAATAGTTTCACGTCCATAAACGTTATATCCGCTATAACCATCACCTCCAAGTGTAAATCCTTCAAAAGGAGACGGACCCAGAGAGGAACTGTAATAACCAAGATATCCAAACTGTGAATTAAAACTCAATACAAGATTTTTAGCCAACTCATTATACCACACACCTTTATACGTCCACTTGTGATATTCTATCCAACTATATCTCCTAGCCTTTTCCGTTTGTGCAATATTATCCACATTTCGTTCTGCACCATGTAGTACCCAGAATTCTTTTGATTTAAACTTTGAATACGGAGGCGTAAGCTGAAGGGTTAAAGAAAACGTTGATCCACGACGTGGATAAATAGCCTGGTCAACATCGGATCGGCTAAAAGATGTTTTAAAACTGAAATTTTTGGAATCTCCGTCGTTGAAAAGAAAATATCCGCTAATCCAATTTTTGAGGTTATAATTTTGAAACGATACCTCATTATATAAAGAGAAGTTACGATCAGGCCAATGTAAACGACGGCCAAGTCCAACTGAAGCTCCACTCACCTTAAAACTCTGGTTACTTGATTTCAATAAAGATGTTGAACCTGAATTCTGAACGGTATGATAAAGCGAAAAGGTAAAGGAATTAGGCTTTTTTCCTCCAAACCACGGCTCGGTAAAAGACATATTATATGCTTTGTAATACGATCCATTAGTTTGAGCCCTTATTGCAAGCTGCTGACCATCACCAGATGGCACTGGTCGCCAAGCCTTTCCATTAAATAGATTCCGCGCCGAAAAGTTATTGAACCGTAAGCCAATGGTTCCTACCAGCATATTGCCACCCCAACCTCCGGAAACCTCAAGCTGGTCGTTGGCCTTTTCTTCAAGCTTATACTGAATATCCACGGTTCCATCCGAAGGATTTGGCAATGGTACTGGTTCAATTTTTTCAGGGTTAAAGTGGCCTAACTGGGACAACATACGAACACTGTTCACAATCTCCGATTTAGAGAACAGGTCACCAGGCCTTGTATAAAGTTCGCGGCGAACAACATGCTCGTTGGTTTTGGTATTGCCCAGAATTATAATATTTTTTATAGTAGCCGGCTGTCCTTCAACGATATGCATTTCAAGATCAACTGAATCCTTTTCAACATTTGCTTCAACAGCTTCTACGTTCGAAAAAAGATAACCATTATCCAGATAGAGTGACGACACCGCATCGTCATCCTGACTTAACCTCTTTTTTAAAGCGACCTGGTCGTAAACATCACTTTTCTTCAACACCAATACTTTATCGAGTATATCGTTAGGGTATTTGGTGTTCCCCAACCATGTAATGCTACGAATATGGTACTGATTTCCCTCGTGAACTTTCAGATGAAGAGCTATCCGATTCTTAGATACAACCGAAATCGAATCTTTTACAAGTTTATAATCGCGATAACCATTTTTGGCAAAGAACTCTTCAAGTTTCTTTTTATCTTCCTTAAAGTTGGATTCAACAAACTTTGAACTTTTGAAAATATTCCAACTTTTCGCATGCGTCTTTTTCAAAACCCTGCGAAGCCGCTTACTATCAAATTGCTTATTATCGACAAAATCAATGGACGCAATTTTCACTTTTTTATCCTTGTTTACTGCAGCATTCAGGAAAACCTTATTCGACGAAAGCGTATCTTTTGTTTGAGTAATTGTTACTTTGGTATTCCAATACCCCTTTTCCCAATAGTGTTTCTTTATATAAGTAACAATATTATTAACAAGATTATCATTAACCTGATCGCCCGATTTAATACCTAATTTCTCGGTAATGTCAGTCACATCCGACTTTTTCACCCCGGTAATGGTAAATTTACTAAGCCGGGGGCGTTCTTTAAGCTGAATATCAAGCCAAATGCTATCACCAACAATTTTGGTTGCTAACACTTTAACATCCGAAAATAATCCATGTTTCCAATATTTATCGATCACTTTTGAAATATCGTCGCCAGGTACGGTGATTTTCTTTCCAACCGTAATCCCTGACATTAATAAAAGAGTTTTGGTATCGAGAAACTGTACACCGGATATTTTAACATCAGCTACCGAATATTCTTTGGGTTCGGCATAATTAATAATACTTGGCTGAGAATTGGTACCGGATTGGGCAAATACAAATAAACCGTTGATAATAAATGCTATACTTATGAAAAGTCTCTTCAACATTGGCTATGTATAAAAAGTGGTTAATTACTTAATTGTTCACTGGTTTTCCCGAAACGACGTTCGCGTTGCTGGTAATCGATAATGGCCTTGTACAAATCGTCCCTGCGGAAATCAGGCCACAAAGTATCGGTAAAATAAAGCTCGGCATAAGCTAACTGCCAAAGCAAAAAGTTACTAATACGGTATTCTCCGCTAGTTCGGATCATTAAATCCGGATCGGGCATATTAAAAGTTGTTAAATGTTTTGAGAACATATCTTCATCAATATCACCGGCTTTCACATCCCCGTTTTCAACCTTACGGGCGATAGTTTCAACGGCTTCAATTATTTCCCAGCGTGAACTATAACTTAAAGCCAAGGTAAGCGTAAGGCCGGTATTAACTGAAGTATAATCAATTGTATCGTCCAATTGAGCTTTAACTTCAGAAGGAAGGCTCTTCAGATTGCCAATTGCATTTAATTTTACATTATTCTTTTTTAATGTATCTCTCTCTTTAAGAATAGTTTGAACAAGCAACGACATTAAGGCATCAACCTCAAACTTTGGGCGATTCCAGTTCTCGGTCGAAAATGCATATAAAGTAAGGTATTCGACACCAAGTTCGGCACAAGCCTCAACGGTGTCCCGCACAGCAGCAACGGCATTTTGATGGCCGAATATCCGCAAGTTTCCCCGTTTTTTTGCCCATCGTCCGTTACCATCCATAATGATGGCAATGTGCGCCGGGAGCCGTTCTTTTATTATCTTGTCTTTATCACTCATACTTTAGTTACTTATATGCCGGACAATCATTGCTGTTGTCAAAAAGGCGGAAAGTTATAAAAAATCCTGCAAAAGAATACCAATCCGTATTATTTATTAGACTTTTATCGATGTTGTTGCCCGGGTTCAAAACCCCGTCAATATTGTCAATGAAGGTTTTCCGAAAACTCCATTCCACTCCCATGGTAATGTTTTTTGCCGGAAGATATTTAAGGCCTGCGCCAAAGGGAAGCGAGGGATGTCCGGGCACACCTCCCGGAGATTTAAGAGGAAGATCAAACCCCACCCCGCCAAATATAAATGGAGAAAAAGTTGTTTTGCGTTCTTTATACTGAAGGGGAAGGAAATTAAATTCATAATTCAGGTTAATGTCGATTAACGATGCAGAGAATGAGGCTCCCCGGTATTGTTGGTAGGCATTGTTAAAATCTTTGTCATTACCTTTAATCTCCCCATAATTTACCTGAACCCTTAGACTCTGCATGTCGGTAATATTCATCTTGTATAAAGCGCCAAAAGCTAGAGAAGGAGCATAAAACACACGCGTAGGGTTAATGTCGCCCATATAAAAAGAAGTCCCCAAAAAGAAACCGGCTTCGTGTGTGATCTTTTGTGCTGAACCGCTTTGATGAATAACTACCCCACAAAACAGTAAACTAAGGAATATCTTGTTCATTATGGCACAAATGTAGTTATTCTGGATAAATCTGTTACGCGCTTTAAAATTAGAACATTCTATGGCTGGTTTAATTACGGAAAAGCTTACATTTTATTGTATTCCCCTCTAATTTCTTTTATCGGCACCCCACATCAGTTTGTTTCGTAAAGTACTGTAAAAATCTATCTGCGGAAGCTTTATGATGTTGGCTGAAAAAGGAGATTTCGAAATAATAATTTCATTATCGACAGTACATTCGGCCGAACGGGAATCGAGCGATGTGAGAAACTGATTTACCCGGCCTTCGACCGTAAGTTTCAACTCTGCATCATCGGGAATGACCAACGGACGGACATTGAGGTTATGGGCTGCAATGGGCGTAATGATAAAATTACGCGATTGCGGCGTTACAATAGGCCCGCCAACGCTCAGCGAATATGCAGTTGACCCGGTAGGCGTGGAAATGATAAGCCCGTCGGCCCAATACGAGGTTAGATATTCGCCGTTAATACTTACATGAATGGTTATCAGCGAGGATCCGATCTTTTGAATGGTACATTCATTTAAAGCATAAGGAAAATCTGTCAAAACCGGTTCCTGCGAATAGAGTTTCAGCATGCAGCGTTCCTCCGTGCGATAATCATTAGAAAGCAGATAATCTATAGCATGATCGGCATCATTGGCCGAAATATTGGCCAGAAACCCAAGCCGTCCCGAATTTATACCCACAATGGGAATACCCGAATCGCGGATTAACGTAATGGCTTCCAAAAAAGTACCATCACCACCTATACATACCAAAAAATCAACGTCTTTGGGCAGATTGTCCGAATTACTGAAATACCCCTGAAAATCAAAAGAAAAGCCCTTTTGCGCGTTTAAATATTCGTAAAAAGGCTGATATACATAAATTCCGACCTTCCGGTCAAAAAGTTTAATCAACAAACTTTGAATAACACAATCGAAACTTTCGTTGAAAATTTTTCCAAAAAGCGCAATTTTCATGCGTATTTATTTATTAAAAAGACAAAACACCGCTGCTTGAGTAAAAACACCGGTTTATATATTAAGAAAATGCATGAATTGTTCAAAGCGATTAGAATATAATGACTCCATCTCATCATCATTCGAGAATTGGGCCTTAATATTATAATCAAAGCGAACAAAAGTCTGAAGAATTGATGCCAGATCTATCCTGTTAATCTTCAAAGTAAGCTCAATCTTAATGGAATCAGGTGGCGAAGTGATATACATGCTCAGTATTTTAGCATCGTTGCTCTCCACAATTTGTGCAATCTGCGTAAGCGAGTAATCATTTGCGTTAAGTTCCAATACAATGATGCCTCCGGGATTTTTCACCGAAAACATATCGCCCATGTATTGCAGCAGGCGTTGGGCTGAAATCATCCCCAAGTAATTCTTATTCTGGTCGAGTACCGGAACTACCGACAACTTCAACTTCGAGATAAGCTCAATGGCTTCATACACATGTTGGTCTTCTTTAATAAAAGGACTAAACAATGAAAGTGTATGGTTACCGATAGCTTCATCGGGCGAATTCATGTCGTAAATATCTGTATCAGAGATAAGACCGAGGAATTCGGTATTATTTACGATAGGCAGGTGTGAAATACGAAAAATATCCATCCAATACAGGGCTTTTACCCCTGAGTCTGAAGTCTTTAAAGCAGGAATTACGTCCGAAATCAATTCTTTTGCCAGCATGGTTGTTATCAATCTGATAAAATGATATTAGCTTTGCACTCTAAAATTAACACAAATTTCGAACATAAACTGTTAAGAAAATATAAAAATGACCCGACTCAGTGTAAATATCAACAAAATTGCCACCATCAGGAACTCACGGGGAGGAAATACACCTAACGTACTGGAAGCAGCCATTAACTGCGAAAAATTTGGCGCTGAAGGCATTACCGTACATCCCCGCCCTGACGAACGCCACATCCGTTACCGCGATGTTCGCGACATTCGACCGGCAATAACTACCGAATTCAATATTGAAGGAAATCCTAACCCACGGTTTATCAACTTGGTACTCGAAGTTAAACCCGATCAGGTTACCATGGTTCCCGATGCGCACAATGCCATTACCTCTAACCAGGGTTGGGATACCGTAAAACATCAGGATTTTTTGGTTGATATGGTAAAAGAATTTCAACGTCAGGGAATTCGCACCTCTATATTTGTGGATGCTAACCCTAAAATGGTGGAATTTGCCGCCAAAACCGGAACCAACCGCATAGAGCTATATACCGAGCCTTACGCCTCCGATTTTCCTAAAAACCCAGAAGCGGCCATAGCTCCGTTTGTTGAAGCTGCCGAACTGGCCAAAGAACTGGGGTTGGAAGTTAATGCAGGGCACGACCTCAACCTCGAAAACCTTCGCTACTTTGCCCAACGAATTCCCAATCTAGCCGAAGTTTCTATTGGACACGCCCTCATTTCAAACGCATTGTACCTTGGCTTAGAAAAAACCATTCATCTATATCTGGAACAGCTGAAATAAAAGGCTGCTAAGCTATTAAGAAACTAAGGGGCAATACGTAAATTCTGAAGTTCTTCGTTTTATATAAAACTTTACCCATGAAGCTTTTCTTTCATAAACTTGGTGAAGGCCCCGCATTAGTCATTCTTCACGGGTTGTACGGCTCGTCGGATAATTGGATTACCGTAGCCCGAAAGCTCTCAGAGCATTTTACGGTTTACCTGGTTGACCTGCGCAACCACGGACGGTCACCTCACGTTGCAGAACACTCCTACCAAGCTATGGCTGCCGACCTCAACGAACTATTTATTGATGAGGGTATTGAAAAAGCCTATCTGATGGGACATTCCATGGGAGGTAAAACGGCCATGTTGTTTGCCGCCCAGCATCCCGAAAAAATATCCAGACTTATTGTTGTAGATATTGCCCCGGGCCGTTACACCAGAGTTGACGAACCTTCAGAACACAGCATTGCTCATCTCAACATCGTAAACGCCATGTTGTCGCTCGACTTTTCCCAGATAACAACGCGTACCGCTATTGATGCGGAACTGGCAAAGTTCATCAACAACATTTCGGTAAGGCAGTTTATTATGAAAAACGTACACCGCAATGCCAACCATTCTTTTTCGTGGAAATTGAATATCGAAGCCATCAGTAAGGGACTGCCCAACATCCTCGGAGCCATTCCGCTCGAAAAGACATTACAAGGCAATGTATTAGATACGTTTCCTACGCTTTTTATCCGTGGCGAAAACTCCGATTACATCACTGGAGAGCATATCCCCGAAATTTATCGGTATTTCCCCAATGCCGAAATCAAAGGTATTCCCGATGCCGGACATTGGGTACATGCCGACCAACCGGAAAAATTTATGGAAACTCTAACAAGCTTTCTTTTATAAAAATGATATGAAAAAATAAAGTCAGCATCCAAAACGAGGTGCTGACTTTACTTTTTTCATATCATTGCCATCATTAAATAGGCCTCATAATCACTTCCGCGATATTTCCTTGAGAGAATATTTGTTTTGCAAAATCATGTATTACATTTTGATTCAATGCTTTTACTCTTTCATCATACCCATTCATAAAATCAAAATTATGATAGTAATATTCTTCAAGTACCCAAAGCAACCAACTGTTTTCTTTAAGGTTTTCCTGACGTTGTTTCAGGAAAAATTCCTTGGCTTTCTGTAGATCGGCTTCAGTTGGGCCGTTATCAACAATCTTCTTAACCTCGCGATAAACAATGGCTTTCAGCGTATCGGCCATCTTGGGATCGGTATCGTAGCTGATATTCAAGCTAAATTTCTCTTCCGGTAATTTATCTAAATTGAACGAAACGCTAACATGATATGTTCCACCCTTTTCTTCGCGAATTGCTTCGATATAGCGCAACTCCAATATATGTCTTAAAGCACTCATATAAAGATTATTCTGCAAGGCAAACTTACAAGAGCCGTTATAAGTTACAAATACAGAGGTTCGCGGAGTTTTATTTTCATGCGAAAAATCATTTACAACTTTTCCTTTAAAAGGCCGATTGCCATTATCTTTATAAACATCCTTACGTTTAACCGATGGCAGCGATGCCAGATACTTTTCAATTAAGGGCTTAACCTCTGTCGGATTTATTTTTCCGGTAAACATAAACGTAAAATTACCGGGATCGCAAAAACGGTCGGCATAAATTGCTTTAATTTTATCTAACGATATTTCTTCCAGCATCTTATATATCATAGGCCGGGAACGAAAATCATGGTTATTTACTACCACGTTTATGCTATCGGAGAATGCCTTACGTGGATCTGACTGTGAATTTATAAAATAGGCTTTAAGCCTGTCCATGTAAACTTTAAAATCCCCCTCATTCCATCGAGGTTGGGTAAAATATAAATAAACCAATTGAAGACCTGTCTCTAAATCCTTGGGCGACATGTTTCCACGTATATTATCCCGCTCGTCGGAAATTCCGGGATAAATGCTAACGCGTTTCCCTGCCAGCATCTTGTTGAGGTCGGTGCGCGAAAATCCGGCAATCCCCATTTCGCTTACCACGCCAGATAAAAACCAGGAAGACACAACATCGGGATTTTTTACATTGGAGATACCTCCAGCGCTAAACCCATTTAATAAAAGTTCGTCATCTTTTAAGTCTGTAGATTTAAATATCACTTTAGCTCCGTTAGACAATGTCCATTCTGTGGTACCTATCGTTTTATTTTCAACCGTTTTAACAACCTTCCCAGGAACGGGTTCTTTATCGAGAAGTTTTTTGCCGGACAGATTATCAACATAAGCGCTTATCGGAGAACTTTTATAGGTATCCAAAACATTTTTAATATCTTGTTCTGAAGGCAAAGTAATCCCCTGTTTCTCGGGGCCGGTTACGGTAACAACCATATTATCCTGCCTTACATACTTACTGGCTACCTCATTAATTTCCTCGAGGGTAATACCGGGAAGCACCTTCTTTACAAAATCATATTGAAATTCGATTCCAGGATTGGGATAATTGCTCGTAAAATAAGAGATATTGGAATAAACCAGTTCCCTGTTTTTCCGTTTATTACGGTCGGTATAAGCTGATTCATATCCTCTCAAAACGTCAGCCTTGGCACGTTCAAATTCGCTGGCAAGAAACCCGAAACGCCTCATCCGCTCTATTTCAACCAGCAAGGCCGACAATGATTTCACACCTTCGTTATTACGTGCCTGAGCATAGCCCACAAACGCATCTTTGGAACGGGTAAACCCTCCATAGTAACAATAGGCATAAACAAATGGCGCATTCTCCTTACGAGAAATCTCACTCATACGCTGACCAAACATCGCATTTATAAACCGTTGCACTAGTTGGGTTCTCATATAACCCAAGTTTTTATTTTCGTCCTTTACGGCATTATGTTTAAAATACACTTGAATATCAGTGGAAGTAGCTTCGGGATCGGAAGCAATACCGATTAAAGGTTCAACATTATCCGGAATCGGATAAGTTTCCTTAGGAGATGGATCTTTTACTGCCGGAATAGAATTAAACAGCTTCTTTATCCTAGCCTCCATAACATCGACATCAAAATCGCCTACCACAACTAATGCTTGCAAATCCGGACGATACCATTTATGATAAAAATTCGTGATGGTTTCGTATTTAAAATGGTTAATTACAGCCGTATCCCCAATCACATTACGGGTGGCATATTTTGATCCTTTATAGATTAAAGGCATCATCTTGTTCCACATCCGTTGGTCGGCCGAACCGTAGAGCCGCCATTCCTCGCGGATAACCCCTCGTTCAAGATCAATCTCAGAAGGCTCAAACGAAATGTAATTAGACCAATCATGCAAAATCAGCAATGCCGAATCGATAATACTTTCGCGGGTAATAGGCACACTCGATAAATTATAAATAGTCTGCTCAACTCCTGTGCCTGCATTTACGTTTTGCCCAAACTTAACACCAATGGTAGCCAGATAATCAAGCATCTTCTTTTTAGGAAAATTTTGAGTACCATTAAAAGCCATGTGTTCGGTAAAGTGAGCCAAGCCGTTTTGATTATCTTCTTCCTGAATAGCTCCAACATTGTGCACAATATAAAACTCACCTCTTTTTTCAGGAAGTTTATTTTGCCGGATGAAGTATTTCATTCCATTGTCAAGCACTCCGGTCTTAACATTTGGGTCAAGAGGAACCGACGAATTAAAATCGAGATTTTGAGCCTTTAGCCCGTGAAGAAGCAACGAAAGTGCAATGAATGCACTACTTAGTTTAAGTCTTTGTAAATTCATAAAATTAATTTAACGTTTAAGATATAGGTAGTTATAAACAATAATCGAAACTACAAAAAACGTTAAACAATAGCACTATATATTAAAACAAATTTAACATTATTTAACTTAACTATGGCTGATACAACCTATTATTAAAATAATAAAATTCCCCGAAACCTTATCAAGGAGAGATTGCCAGGTTTCGGGGATCTATAGCAAATAACGTTATCCTTTTACTTAAACTTATATTTAAAGGTAGAAGTCAGGCACGAGCCATTGGTTGATGTTGACTTTACTACAAACGAAACAGAATCCTTAAACCCAAATTTCTTTAACGATTCCAAATTAAAAGACACCAGGCTTTGCAGATAATACTGAGCCATATCACTTTTGGCATTATGACGAAACTCCAGCACTACTGGTGACGACTTATCTGAGGTGTCGCGGACCAAATTTATGAAGTGTTTCACGCCCCCGCCGACAAACGTAAACCACACGGTTAGGTACTTGTCTGCCACATAAGATTTGTCTATACGTATTGGATCATTCCCGATACTGTCGGCATTGCTGGGTTTTAATAAAATTACATTCTTGGTAAGAATTGTATCGATAGAAAGAAGCTGAATAGCCTCATCATACCCTGTTGGCAGAGCATCTTTAGAATTGTAAAACCTCACTAATACCCGTTTATTCAAAATAGATTGTAATTGCGATTGCGAGGAAGACCACAATTTAGGACCATCGTCATCAGCAATATAATATTTTGAATCAGAGCCCTGGGTTACCGTTCCGGTTGCGTAATACAAAGGTTCATTATCCTCATTCTTAAGACAAGATGAGAATACACCCATTATTGCAATAAAAAAAACTGAATATAAGATAGTTGTCTTCATTTTAGTAAAACTTTTAAGATTACATAACTTAGATGTGAAAACTCCAAAAAAGTTGCGTTGCCATAGCATAAAATATTTCACGCAACAAACTACGAGCAGATTCGATATAAATGGTTGCACACACAACAATTTTCCTAAAACTATAAAAAACGTTATAATATAAATCCTAAATCAGTATCTTAGCCCCATAAAGTTAATTATATCAATTTCATGCCTTTAACTAATTACCACACCCACACCAATTTTTGCGATGGGATGAGCCATCCTGTACACTACGTAGAGGAAGCTATAAAACAAAACGTCAAAATATTAGGATTTTCGGGGCATGCCCCACTTCCTTTTCACTGCAACTGGACCATAAACGAAAAAAAATACGGCGAATATCTAAATACCATACAATTTCTCAAAGAACAGTTCGCCCCTCAGATTGAAATCTGCTGCGGGCTCGAAATAGATTACATTCCGGAACTTTGGAACGAAATACACGATGCAATCCGTCCCGAAACACTCGATTATTTCATCGGTTCAATTCATTTTATTGACAGTTATGAGAATGGAGCTCGCTGGTCAATTGATGGTTCGCATGCAGAATTTCAAAAAGGCTGGAAAACCATTTTTCATCGCGATTCCCACGCTGTAATCCGAAAATACTTTGATTACATACGCCGTATGGTGACAGAGATGAAGCCCCCTGTTATCGGCCATCTGGATAAGATAAAAATGCAGTACAGCCACAACTGCTTTATTCCGGAAACCGACCCAATTTACCGCAAAGAGCTAATGGATACGCTGGAGGTAATAGCTGCCTCGGACTGTATTGTAGAAGTAAACTCCCGGGGCGTTTATAAACGCAACGAACCGGAATTATACCCAAGCTTCTGGGTACTTACCGAAATGGCCAGAATGAACATTCCGGTGACCATCAGTTCGGACGCACACCGGCCTCGCGAAATTGTCAGCCTATACAAGGATACGGCTTTAAAACTGAAGGAGGCCGGATTTAAACACACCCGCTATTATTCGAAAGGCGTTTGGAAAGAAGAGGTGATGTAAATCACCAAATTAGCAACATTTTCAGTTGACTTTACTCTATTTTTTCAGTACCTTTTACCTCCATTTTTAAAACAGAGACTATGGCAACTAAAATTGTACCCAATAGCAACCATCTTGAAAAAAGTAATTATAACGGAGCTATCTGCGAGCGAAAAGTTATCGGCTTTTCACACGAAAATGGTCCCGTCAAACCTTATTCAAGTGTTTTTTACTGGTCGCACATGTCGTCCAATTTTGGTAGCGTTATTTCAGAACACCCTCACATTGGTTTTGAAATGATTACCTATGTTGTAAAAGGAAGCTTCGAAACTTTTGACAAAGAAAAAAATGAATGGATGGAACTTCATGCCGGAGATGTAAGCTTAGTACAGGCCGGAAAAGGAATTTGCCACACCGAAAAAATAAATCCTCGCTCGGAAGTTTTACAGATATGGTTCGATCCTGATTATGAACAATTTCGAAAATTAAACCCTGTTTTCAGACATTACAAGGCAGAGTCATTCCCCATAAGCAGAAAGGAAGGCCGTAAAACCCATTTAATAAGCGGAAGTAATGCTCCTATTCATCTAAATTCGAGGGATGTATCATTAGAATTAACTGAATTTTCGGCAGGTTTTCATACCATTTACTGCCCGGAAGATGCTGTACTATCGGGATATGTTTTAGATGGCTTTATCGATATTGATGAAACAACGCTGGCCAAAGGCGATTTTTTCAGAATTGACGAATGCAGTGAAACCCAGATAGCATCGTTGGTTAACAGCAAAGTATTTTTGACAGTGTCGCCGTATCATCCCGAATATCAAACATTCGCAGAAACAAACCTCAGCGATAACACCACTAGTAAAACGGACTAAAGATACAGGTCGATAAGAGCTACAAGTCCACAAATAAATACGATAACGCCCATTATCTTATTGAGCCACCATATGTTTTTTAGCCGGATACGACTACGAAACTTATTAACTACTGCGCTCAAAACGTACCACCAAGAAGCAGCCCCAAGAAAAATAGACCCTATGGCGATAAGTACCGAAAGGTAATTATTGGGCTGTGAGCTTACCACGTTAAACCCTGCAAACATTGCTATAAACACAAAAAAAACTGCAGGGTTAGATAAGGTTACCAGAAAAACAGAAATAAAATCTTCGAGGGGTTTACTTTTTTTATTTCGTCGGTTACGAAGCTCTACAGCCGGGTTGGTGTAGAATATTTTGATAGCCATCCCTATTATTATAATGGCACCGATGAGTTGTATCCAGTATTTTTCCTGATTTATAAAATTAACGATATACCCGAGTCCAAACCCGGCAATGATGGCATATACCGTATCGGCCGATGCTGCGCCTATACCCGATATCAGCCCCGACTTCATCCCCCGGTTAATGGTACGCTGGATACACATGACACCGACCGGACCCAATGGTACTGAAACCACCAACCCCATTAGTATTCCTTTTAGCAATAACCCAATCGTCATCCAAGAAGCGCTTTTTATGAAAAGTCAAAGATAAGAATGAAAACCAAAATACACCTTATTCTAAGGTTACAATTGTTATACAGCCCGTTTTTTAGCTTGGTTGAACGTCTGTTGCTTTGGTTATCAAAACTTCTGCCAAAATAAATTATTTTTGACCAGCCAATCTGATTATGACATGACGCAAAACCAACGGCTGACGTGCACCATTTCAAGCGGTATTTTACTCAGCCTGCCTTGGTTGGAAACCTTTCCGGGGACTATTCTTCTGATAGCCTTTGTTCCCCTGCTTTTTACCGAAGATTTCTATGCCTCTTACAAGGACAAAAAAACAAACGGTGAGTTGTTTCTGTATATATCGTTAACCTTTTTTATCTGGAACACAGCCTCAACATGGTGGATTGCCAATGCCTCCATCGCCGGGGCTGCTACGGCCATTCTTTTAAATACATTGTTATTTTCGACGGTATTCTGGCTTTATCACATAACCAAACGAACGGCAGGAAACCTGATTGGCAGCCTTTCGCTAGTAGCTTACTGGACCGCTTTCGAATATGGCTATCTCAATGCCGAAATATCCTGGCCCTGGCTCAACCTCGGCAACGGCTTTGCCCACGATATCCGCCTTATTCAATGGTACGAATACACAGGAACTTTGGGCGGCACTATCTGGGTTTTAACGGTTAACCTTTTCATCTTCGACCTTGTAAAAAAACTACTGAAACCGGTGCGTCCTTCCGCGATGATCCGCAATATTGCGGAGACCTTATTGCTAATTGCCATTCCCATAACATTCTCGCTTGTACGCTTTTCTTCGTACGAAGAAAAAGCTGCGCCCTGCACAGTTACTGTTATCCAGCCCAACATCGATCCATACCAGGTAACAAGCATTAACGAACAATGTCGCACACTTATCGGTCTTATCGATTCTTCCGAAAACAAAAATGTTCAATATTATCTGGCTCCGGAGGCCGCTCTTGATGGCCCGATATGGGAAAACTCCCTGCAAAATAACGGCTGGCTAAAGCAAATTCGAAAAAACATGACTCGCTTCCCGCATGCCTACATGATTACCGGAGCAACCACCTTTAAACTATACAAAACTGACGAAAGAATACCAGCCACAGCCCGTCGGTCAAGTACAACCGATAATTTTTTCAGCAGTTTTAACTCAGCTTTACAACTGGATACCAGCAAAAATATCAAGGTTTATCATAAATCGAAGCTGGTAGTTGGCGTGGAAAAAATGCCGTATGCTGAAACGTTGAAATTTCTGAAACCTGTAGTGGAAAAACTGGGAGGTTCGTTTGCCAGTCATGGTACGCAGAATTACCGCAGTGTCTTTTCGACAGCGGGCAACAATGCTCGTATAGCCCCGCTCATCTGCTACGAATCGGTTTATGGCGAGTTTGTTACCGGCTACATCCGTAACGGAGCCAACCTAATCTTCATCCTCACCAACGATGGATGGTGGGGTAACACACCGGGATATCGTCAGCACCTTTCCTTTGCCAGCCTCCGAGCCATAGAAACCCGGCGTAGCATAGCCCGCTCAGCCAATACCGGCATCTCTGCATTTATAAATCAACGGGGTGAATTGGTTAAAACTCTTGGTTGGGGCATTCGCGGAAGTATTTCCGCTACATTAAACACCAATAGCAAAATAACCTTCTATACTGAGCACGGAGATTTTCTGGGGAAGATTGCAGTATGGATATCCGCAGGAATATGCCTATTGATGCTTTGGCATTTTCTAAAATCCCGTTAAACCCACTTCTGCGGTGCATTTTTATTATTAGTATTCTCCTTCGATTTAGAACTAAACTCAGAGTGCAATACTTCAATAGCCCTTTTTATTGAGCATCTTCTATTTATCTCCAAATTATTATTCTCATATTGTTGGAAAGATTATAATATTTTGCAAAATTTGATATACCAATAAGCCTCAATTACAATCGTTTTACATCTAATAATCTTAAATCATATTCCGCAAAGAATATCCGAAATCTATTAATCATACAAATTAACCTTTATCAACCATGGAATTTAAAGATCAAATCAAACAGCTCGGAGAAAAAGTTGTAAAACTTAGAGACCAAATTCAAACTGAAGAAGCAACCAAAAGTGCATTTGTAATGCCTTTTATTCAAAGTTTAGGGTATGATGTTTTTAACCCTATCGAGGTAGTTCCTGAATTTGTTACAGATTATGGAGCTAAGAATATTGAAAAAGTTGACTATGCCATTCTTAAAGATGACCAACCGGTATTGATTATTGAGTGTAAAAATCACTCTGAGAACTTAGAAAAACACTACACCCAGATCCATAAATATTTTCATCTTACAAAAGCGAGATTTGCTTTGTTAACCAATGGTGTACAATATAATTTCTATACGGACCTAGAAGCTTCCAATAAATTGGACGAAAAGCCATTTTTTAGCTTCGAAATAAACAATATTAAAGAACAGCAAATAAAGGAACTTGTTAAATTTCATAAAAACGGCTTTGACATTGGCTCTATCATAAATACAGCCAGCGAATTAAAATATTCAAATGCCATAAAAAGTTTATTAATCTCGGAATTGTCCACCCCCACGCAAGATTTTGTCAAATATTTTGTCAGTAGAGTATACGATGGAAAAGCAACTGAAAAAGTAATGCTTCAATTTACCGAAATTGTAAAGAAAACAGTTGATCAAACATTCAATGACATCGTAAGCGATAGATTAATGAGTGCTATTAATCAAACAAAGCAGGTTATTGAGCTCCCCCTGGATTCACAAACTACTCAGGAACCCGAAGAAAATAAAATTATTACAACAGAAGAAGAGCTTAATGGATTCTACATTGTCAAAAGCATATTGAGAACAAAGATAGATTCGAGCAGAATTCTTTATCGTGATTCTCAAAGCTATTTCAGTATAATTCTTGATGATAATAATCGAAAACCTCTTTGTCGTCTATGGTTTAACGGGCAGTCCAAAAAGTATCTCGGGCTTTTCGATAAAGACAAAAAAGAAACAAAAATTGAAATTGGATCATTAGATGATATTTATAGATATTCAAACGAATTGATCTCTACAATAAACTATTATGAAGGAGAAAAAATAGCATAGTCTATAATATTTGTAAACATTTCTCAATGCTCAAATTAATACCGCTTTTACACAATTTACGTAAAAGCGGTATTTTTTATAAAAAGACACCATACTATTACTATCCTTCTTTATGTTATAATAACCAGCCCTTTTGAGGTTACATTATTTTGATTTAGCTGCAAATCATTCATAAATCGTTAAAAAAGTATTATTCCGACTCTGCCAGGCAGGCTATATTTGCATTTATCCTGAAGACTTACAACAAGCTTTATCTTCTAATTTTTAATCAATCAGGCATAACCTTAAACTTAAAATAAGCTCCGACTGCCTGTAAACTCAGGATAACATAAATATTTTATCAAAATTTCAATTAAATTAACCAAACAATGTCGAAACCGCTCATCCTTTTAATAAGTCTTATGCTAACAAGCACAACAATGTGGGCTGCCAAAGATTCAGGACAGAAAATACCAATCGATAGCAACTGGGAATTCCGACAAATTGGAATCGTGCAATGGTTGCCTGCTATAGTTCCTGGAACCGTACATACCGATTTGCTTAACAATAAAAAGATACAGGACCCGTATTTCCGCCTCAACGAGCATGATCTACAATGGATTGACAAAGTAAACTGGGAGTACAAAACTTCTTTTGGGGTTAACGCAGCACTATTGCAAAGCGATCACTTATCGCTCGACTTTAAAGGGCTTGACACGTATGCTGATGTTTACATAAACGATAAACTCATGCTCAAAGCCGATAATATGTTTCGCGAATGGACGGTTGATTGCAAAAACGAGTTGCGGGTCGGAGACAATACACTTCGTATCTATTTCCATTCGCCCATAACCGAAGGACTTAAAAAACAGGAAGAGTATGGTTTTCCGCTTCCGGCCATAAACGACCAGTCGGAACTGGGAGGATTGGGTATGAACCGCGTAAGTATCTTTACCCGCAAAGCTGGTTATCACTACGGCTGGGACTGGGGGCCGCGTTTTGTAACCTCCGGCATCTGGCGGCCTGTTTACCTGAATGCCTGGAATGATGTATCGCTTACCGATCTTTATGTTCGTCAGGACAAGGTTACATCCCAACAGGCATCGATCACCGGTGTGTTCGAAATTAATTCGGCCAAAGGTGGAAACTACAAACTCACCTTCGAGAATGAAGGCAAAGAGTTAGTCTCTAAAACGGTAAATGCTCCTGCCGGCAAGAGTATTTTTGAACTCAAAGCCGAAATTAAAAATCCTAAGCTTTGGTGGTCAAATGGTTTGGGCGAAGCACACCGTTATAATTTTACAGGAAAGGTATCGAACGAAAATGTAACCGATTCACGTTCGGTAACCACTGGTCTTCGATCCCTGACCATTGCCCGTGTACCTGATACCGATGGTAAAGGCTCCAGCTTTAACGTATTGCTTAACGGGGTTCCCGTATTTACCAAAGGAGCCAATTATATTCCCAGTGACATGTTCCTTCCCCGCATTACCAATGCCGAATACGATAGGATCGTACGTCTGGCTTACGATGCCAACATGAACATGTTGCGTGTATGGGGCGGTGGCATCTACGAAAACGATATTTTTTACGATCTCTGCGACAAATACGGTATATTGGTTTGGCAGGATTTCATGTTTGCCTGCAGTATGTACCCCGACGATAAAGCTTTTCTGGACAATGTAAAAGCAGAAGCCGAAGATAATGTGAAACGCCTACGCAATCACGCTTGCATTGCCCTGTATTGCGGCAACAACGAAATAGAAACAGCCTGGGCTCCTTACGAAGGTAACGGTTGGGGATGGAAAGCCCAATATACGTCCGAACAACAAAAACGAATATGGGCAGCTTACGATACTATTTTCCATCAGATACTGCCATCGGTTATAAAAAAGGAAACCTCATCAGCTTTTTACTGGCATTCGTCGCCATCAGCAGAAATGGGAAAACAAGCGAGCTATACATCGGGCGATGTTCATTATTGGGGCGTTTGGCATGCGCTGCATCCTTTCTCCGATTTTCCAAAATATGTAGGCCGTTTTATGAGCGAATACGGCTTCCAATCGTTCCCAGAACTGGCTTCCGTAAAAAAATATGCCTTGCCCGAGGATTTTGACATTAATTCGCCCGTCATGGCATCGCATCAACGCAGCGGTATCGGAAACCTTCGCATCAAACAGTACATGAAAGACCATTATCGCGACCCAAAGGATTTTGCCTCCTTCCTTTACCTGAGTCATTTATTACAGGCCGACGCCATCAAATATGCCATTGAAACACACCGTAGCAATATGCCCTATTGCATGGGAACTCTTTACTGGCAGATAAACGATTGCTGGCCCGTAGCAAGTTGGTCGAGCACTGATTTTTACCGTCGTTGGAAAGCGTTGCACTATTTTGCCCGCAAGGCTTACCAAAATATTCTGATTGTATCGACAGAAAAGGAAGGAAAACTTAATTTATCCATTGTTTCGGACGAACTAAATAAACGCAGTGCTACCTTAAAACTTGTTCTTAGCGATTTCTCCGGGAAACCATTATGGAGCAAAGATGTAGCTGTAACCATTGCACCCAACACTAGCAAAATATATTATACTGCCGAGATTAACGATATTCTTGGCAAATACTCTAAAACCGACGTTGTGCTTTCGGCGACTTTACTGAGTGGAAAAGACATTGTAGCGTCCAATCTGTTTTATTTCAATCAACCCAAAGACCTGAACCTTCCTAAACCCAACATCAAATATGAGGTTAGCGGCAACGGAACAGAATATACCATAAAACTCAATAGCAATGTACTGGCAAAAAATATTTTCATTCAAACTGCCGATGGAGTTGAAGGGCAACTAAGCGACAACTACTTTGATCTTCTGCCTGGCAAATCAACATCAATAAAGTTAATCTTATCCAAGCCTGTTGACTCTAATAATTTAGGAATTAAGTTAATATCGCTTACCGATACATATTAGACAATAAACGTAAAGAGCTTCTAATAACGTTTTGTACAACGTTATCAGAAGCTCTTTATACAGCTAACCACTAATTATTAATAAATTATAGACTTTGGACGATCATTAGCTCCAGCTCCAAATTTTTTGTTGGGAGTTGCTCCCATTTCAAACTCAAGCGTCCCTCCCTGCATTATTTCTTTATAGGTAATAAACGATTTTGTGTAAGGCTTCCCATTAAACCTGGCGGATTGAATATATATGTTCTGCGTGCTATTGTTATTTGCTTTCAACATAAATTGTTTTCCTCCCGGAACCTTGATGGTAATACTGCTAAAAAGCGGACTCCCAAAAACAAATGCCGAATTAGCAGGATTTACAGGGTAAAAACCCATCGCAGAAAATATATACCACGCCGACATCTGCCCACAATCCTCATTACCACAAAGTCCATCGGATTTATCGCTATACAGCTCCCGCATGATATAGCGGGTCTTTCCGGCCGTTTTCCATTGTTGCCCGGCGTAGGCGTATAAGTATGTTATATGATGGCTAGGCTCATTTCCCTGTGCATACTGTCCAACAAGTCCTGAAATATCGGGTGGGGCATTTTTGCCTAAATCACCTTTAACCACAAATAAGCTATCAAGCTTGGAGATGAATGCGTTTTCGCCATCAAAAAGTTTAATCAACCCTTCAACATCCTGAGGTACAAGCCATGTGTATTGCCAAGCATTACCTTCGGTATAATCCTTCCATTCTTTACCATCGATAATAATGCTAGGCTCTATTGGGTTTAGCAACGGACGAAAATCTCCATTATCAAGTTTTGCACGCATAAACTTTGTTGAGGAATCGAAATACTGACGGTACAACAGAGCCCGCTTCGAATAGATTTCATAATCGGCTGTCTTTCCAAGCTTTTTAGCCATCTGGGCAATACACCAGTCGGAAATACAGTATTCCAAAGCTTTAGACACCGACTCCGGCTCTTTATCTGCCGGGATATATCCTCTTTCTTTCAAATATTTTACACCATAGTCGTCGCGGGTTGAAGACGATTTCATAGCATCAAATGCAACCTGCAGATCGAACCCATTAAAGCCTTCAAAATAAGCATCGGCAATTACAGGAACGGCGCTATATCCTACCATACAGTCGGTTTCGCTTCCCATAAGTGGCCATATTGGAAGCTTGCCCTGCTGCTTGTATATAGCCAGCAACGAATTTACCATGTCGTTGACGCGTTCCGGTTGAAGGATTGTAAATAATGGTTGAGCAGCCCGGTAAGTGTCCCATAGCGAGAAGATTGAGTAATTGTTGAATCCGGGATTAACGTAAACCTTTTTATCAGTTCCCCGATAATCCTTGTTATGATCGTTAAACAAAACAGGTGCTGTATATAAATGATAAACAGCGGTATAAAATGTTCGCAAATTATGAATATCAGAACCGGCAACCTGCACCTTACCCAGTTCACGATTCCAGACTTTATATGCATCAACGGAAGTTTGGGTAAAATCCCAGCCAGACACTTCTGCATCGATATTATTGAGCGCATTTTGTTCGCTGACAGGGGAAATTCCTACCTTAAGCATCACTTCTTCTCCTTTTTGGGTTGCAAAGCTCAGGATTCCGGTTATAGCTTTTCCTTTGGCCGAATTTCCATCTACTGCTTTTTGAGCATCGAACAATTTCAAGTCGTCGACTGGCTTTGAAAGTTTAATGGCGAAATATACCCGTTGATCGTTGGCCCAACCTTTCGAAAACCGATAACCGGTATAAGTTTGCGCATCAACTTTTTTAAGGAAAGTTTCAACAGGAGCATCCCAGCCAATGCCGTCTTCGAGATTGATCGCAATATGAGACTGTTTATTTTCGGGAAAGGTATATTTATGAAAGCCCACGCGCTCGGAGGCTGTAAGTTCGGCTTTTATTCCGTAAGTTTTTAAAACGACCGAATAATATCCAGGCTTAGCAACCTCTTCGGTGTGAGAATATTTGGATGAATATCCGGAAAATGGATTTTTCTCTGTTCCCGGAGAAGTCTTCAGAGAACCAGTAAACGGCGTAATCAAAACGTCGCCTAAATCGCCAATACCCGTTCCACTAAGGTGCAACTGGGAAAAACCGGTAACGATACTATCGGAATAATGATAGCCGGAACACCAGTCCCAGCCCCTAATAAAGTTGGTTGGTCCTACTTGTACGGCTCCAAAAGGAACGTGGGCACCAAGGAATACGTGCCCGTGATAGCCGGTACCAATAAACGGATCGACATACTTAGCACAATCGGCATCTTTACCTTTAACTGCAATATTAAGCATGGCCAACAGTGCAAGCGATAAAAGTGTTTTTACTGAAAAGTAGTTCATTATTAAATTGTTTTATTGAGAATTGAAGGATATTCTTTGGTAATTTTCAAAATAAGTTCTCCGAAAAGCGTGTTTGCCCATGCAAACCAACTCCGCGAATAAGTTGCCGGATTGTCTTTATGAAATGTTTCGTGCATAAAGCCGGTGCCAGCATGGGTATTTTTCAGAATACGAAGACATTTTGTAATTTCTTCTTCAGAAGAAGACGTCAGGGCTTGCATGGTAATACTCATCGGCCAGATCATATCCTCTCCTACGTGAGGCCCGCCAATTCCCTCGCCGGCCTTTCCTTTGAAATACCAGGGATTATCGCCTGACAGAACAAACTTACGGGTGTTTTTATAAAGTGTATCCGAGGCAGGAAGACATCCCAGATAAGGTAATGCCAGCAAACTAGGAACATTAGCATCGTCCATGAAGAGTTGATTTCCAAACCCATCAACTTCGAATGCCAGCATTGCTCCGTATTTTAGATGATTCACCGTTGCATAATTCTTTAAGGCTTCTTCAACCTCGGATGCCCGTATGTTGCAATCGCTTGCAAAACCTGCATTTCCTCTGATTTTAGAGGACATTTCGGCCATCTGACGTAATGTTCTAACGGCAAAGTAATTGGACGGTATCAGAAACGAATAAATGGTAGCATCGTCCGAAGGCCGGAAGGATGAACAAATCAACCCAACTGGTTTTACCGGATTACCATATCCTTTGCCGGTTACCGTATCGGTAGCTTTTTCGGTAACTCTCATAAAGTGATAAGGGCCTTTGCCGTTTTTCCGTTGTTGTTCTTTAAATGTTGCCAGTGTTAATTGCAGCGCCTTTTCATATTCGGGAGTAAAAAACGATGTATTTCCTGTTTTCTTCCAAAAATGATATGCCAGACGAACCGGGTAACATAGTGAGTCTATTTCCCATTTTCGTTCGTGAAGCTCCGGTTTCATGTCGGTAAGATCCTTATCCCATTCGCTTCCGGTTGCTCCCTTGTTAAAGGCATTGGCATACGGATCGACAACGATACACTTCGCCTGCCGATTTATAACTCCAAGAATCAGGTTCGACAGCACCGGGTCGTCATTTACATATGGGAGATAAGGCCACACTTGCGCTGAAGAATCCCTAAGCCACATAGCTTCAATATCCCCGGTAATAACGAAGGTGTCTGGAATATTGCCATTCATCGCAAATTCTACGGTTGTATCGAGCGTGTTTGGAAAACAATTCTCAAACATCCAAGCAATTTCGGGGTCTTTAATCTGAGCTTTCGTTTTTACAATAATGTCTTCAATGGCTTTACTAGTAAACTTACGTTGGACTAATGGCGGGCGTTTCGAAACAAATTCAGGAGATCCTGCCGCCTTTAACATTGGGGATAATAACAATGCCATCGATGCCATTCCGGTACGTGCTATAAATGATCGTCTGTTCATAAATCTTAGATTAGTTAGTGAAGGGTATTACTTTGCAGAGAATTCTTTTTTCAGCAATACGTCGTTAGCATTCTTTCCGATAACTAACGCATAAGTACCTTTATAAAGCTTCCAGCCGTGAGTTGTCATATCCCACTTTTGCAACTCGGAAACAGGAATTGAAAGCCTCACCTCCTGAGTTTCGCCCTTAGTGATCAAAACCTTTTTAAATGCTTTCAATTCTTTAACAGGCATCCGTTCGAGGTTAGGATATTCGATGTAGGCCTGAACCACTTCGTTTCCGTCAAAATCGCCGGTATTTTTAATTTTTACTGAAAATTGAAGAGTATCGTTCAGCGAATATCTGGGTTTTGGCTCCCGCTCCCAACTGTAGTCAAATGAGGTATAGCTTAACCCAAATCCGAAAGGATATTGCACTTTACCTTTAAAATAGCGGTAAGTCCGCCCACTCATAGCATAATTTTTATAGTCAGGCAGATCGTTTAACGATTGATAAAAAGTAACCGGCAAACGTCCGGATGGCGAAATATCACCAAAGATGATATCTGCCAAGGCATTTCCTCCCTGTTCTCCAGGATACCATGCCAGGATAATGGCGTCGGCATAAGGTTCAATAGCTGCAATATCGACTGCACTTCCGGCAGTAACTACGGCAATGATGGGCTTCTTGTGAGCCTCTCTTAATTTCCGGAGAAAAACAATATGCGGTTCGGGAAGACTTAACGATGTTTTGTCTCCGCCCGATTTAGACAGAAAAGCATCGCCTTCTTCACCTTCGAGTAGAGGGGTCAGTCCTATAACTGCTATGGTAGCATCGGTTGATTGAGAAGCCCAGATACCGCCAAAGTGAACAGTATCGGAATAATCACACCCCTGATCGTATTGTACGGCACAGGCAGGACCGGCAGCAGAGGTTATGCCTTCAGCAAAGGTGACCATATTGCCCGATATACCATGATAATTTCCAAGTAAAGCTTCGATTGATGAAGCATTGGCTCCGGTAACCATAAGCGAGGCGTACTTTTCTTTCCGAAGAGGAAGAACTCCGTTATTTTTAAGCAATACCATACTCTGCGCTGCAATCTTTCGCGATAAAGCTATGTGCGCCTCGTTGTGAATACTATCGGCAAGATATGTCCGGTACGGAGATATGGCAGGATCGTTAAAAAAGCCAAGTTTTACCTGGGTTCGCAATGTTCCGGCCAGGGCGCTGTCAACCTCTGCTTCATTGAGCATTCCCTTTTCAATGGCTGTCATCACATCCTCTTGTAGAATATTGGCACAGTCGAGGTTTACCCCGGCCTTGATAGCTGCAACCGCAACTTCAACGCGTGTAGGAATTACTTTATGCCTCAACCATATATCGTCCAAAGCCCAACAATCGGTAACCACATGGCCTTTAAATCCCCATTCGTGCCGGAGAATGTCCTGAAGCAATGTATTTCCTGTGCAGCAAGGCTGATCGTTTAACCGGTTATATCCGCACATAACGGCTTCCACGCCATTACTCGTAAGCTTTTTAAAGGCGTATAAATATGTCTCGCGGAGATCTTTTTCATCTACTATTGCATTAAAACTATGGCGGTCGGCTTCCGGGCCACTGTGTACTGCAAAATGCTTAGCACAAGCAGCGGTTTTAAGCTCACCCGGATTAGTTCCCTGCAATCCTTTCACAAAGGCCGTTCCCATGGTGGCAGTCAGGAAAGGATCTTCTCCGTAGGTTTCCTGACCACGTCCCCAGCGCGGGTCCCGAAAGATATTGATGTTTGGCGTCCAAAAATTGATGCCTATATATTGTAAGTGACGACCCTGATTAGTTGTGAGATTGTATTTTGCACGGGCTTCGGTAGAGATTGTATTTGCGGCCTGGTTAATTAAAGGAGCATTGAATGTTGCAGCCATGGCAATGGCCTGAGGAAATACACTGGCCTCTCCTCCCCGCGCAATACCGTGCAGCGCTTCATTCCACCAATTGTAGGCCGGAATCTTTAGTCGTTCCACCCCAGGCGTATTGAATCCCAAAAGAGAAATTTTTTCTTTCAACGTAAGTGTTTGTAGCAAATTACTTACCCGTTTCCCGATCGGAGCCTGAGCATCACGAAAAACTGGGGTTTGTTGCGCATGGATTGATCCGACAACGAATAATCCCAATATAGTTGTTTGTATTTTAAACATATAAAGTGTCTTTTGTTTCATTAAAATCAATCATTGTATTTTAATAAGCTGAAGTGGAGTGTTCCATCCGGACAACGAAACCTGAGCTTTTTCAATAGTCTCAACCTTAGCATAATCCATAATTATTGTTTTTTGTTCTCCGGGAAGCACTGAAACATAATTATCGCTGTAAAATACCGGAAGCAGCCTTTTTCCGGTTTCTCCGTTTACCAGAGCTAGGCGGTTAAAAAATGCTACCGAACTATTTGCCGGATTGGTCAACGTCACTTCTATTTTATTCTTTTCCACTTTTCGGGCCGAAGTTTTAATAGCGGACTGAGGCATTTGCTGAAGACCGGAATAGTTCCCGGCAGAATCGGGAAACCAATAAAAATTATCACTTACAACCTGACGATTCTGGTTAATTAACCTCGCAGAAAGGAAAATGCCCTGTTTTTTCCGCAGTTTATCAACGTTTTCCTTTATAGGAAAGAAATGTTGCACCGACGATGGGTTCACTTCAATCATTAACCGTCCCAGCGTTGTTACTTTCCCATTTACATCAAAAGCTTTTATTTCCATTGCCAGATCATGATGAAAGGAAAACGTATTGTTTACGGTCATCATCATGCCGTCCACAGGATTATACATTACGTGAAGTGGTTCACTCCCGTTGCGAAGCCCATAAAGACAGGCATTCGGATCGAGATAATAATCGTACATCTGTCCGCGCAATGCAGTCCAGGGATTTTGCGTTTTCCATATAATTGACCCAGTGTACCAATCCCACATGTGGGCACTAAAGCCTTCCATCAATGCCCGGTACTGATCATAATTTACCAGCTGAGCCTTATTGGCAAAATCCTTAATATCTTTGGCTTTCCCATATGGATCGATGTACTGGTCGTACCCTATGTATTTATGATAATCCCACACCGAATCGATTTTATTGGAAGGATATTGCGGAACTACCATGTTTTGTTTAGGAATAAACCGTTCGAGTGATTCATAATCGCCAACACCTACCGAACCGACTTCCGAATTAAACGGATAAGTACGGGTTTCCCAAAACGAATTTGTGGGCTGAATGGTGTAAGGTCCGTCGCCATTGCCACCAATAGCGTTGTACGACATCAGGTTAGTATTCGAGTACGGGAAGAAGAAACGGGTTCCGTCCAAGGCTGGGAGAATTGAATCCTGCATTACCGTGAGAATATCCTCAGGTGGCGATAGTTCATTTCCGCCGCACCAGAAAGCCAACGAAGGATGATTACGGATCATCTTCACCTGGTCGGTTACGGAATTCAGGAATAACCGATGATCGTCCGGATATTTCCGCCGGGTCCATTGGTCTTCTTTCTTCATAGGGTCAATCCATTTGCCATTGCAATCGCCCGAAATCCAAAAATCCTGAAATACGAGCATCCCATATTTATCACAAGCCTGGTAAAATTCGGGGCGTTCGGTCAGTGCACCTCCCCAGATGCGAATTAAATTAAGATTCATATCCCGGTGATACCGAATTTCTGTATCGTAGCGTTCCTGCGAAAACCGGAGCATGGCGTCAGAGATAATCCAGTTTCCTCCTTTAATAAATATTTTCTGTCCATTCACCGCAACTTGCAAGCTTTGTGTACGATCGTTCCAGCTTGTTTGTATTTCACGGACACCGAACCGGACATCTTCCTTGTCGAGAATCTTTTTATCTCTGCTTATAAATTGAAGTTGAATATCATACAACGCTTGGTCGCCATACCCGCTTGGCCACCACAATTTTGGGCTCTTTAAAGAATATTCTGGCAACTCGACCTCGACCATACTTTTAGGCTGGAGCACAACTTCTTTCTTTACTGTGTCGCCATTTAATATATATTGTAAGGTGCCCAACACCGGATCATTGGAGGGATTCTCCATCTCTGCCGAAGTTTTAATCATGGCCGGAGCCTGAGGTTTGCCCGGAAGTCGTACTCCCGGAACCAACGTAACGATATGAGGATTTTTAAGATTCACAAGCGAAGTCTTTTCGATAGTTACCTTATCCCATATCCCGGTATTACGGTCGGCAATAGGCTGAATCCAGTCCCATCCGGCAACATACTGATGCGATACATTACGGGCAATCTCGCCATCACCGCCCTGACCTCCATTGGGGTTTCCAACTACATCAGGAGGATAAACAATCACCGCCAACCTGTTATTTCCGTCTTTTGAAAGAAAGGGCGTAATATTGTATGTTTGACGAAGGTACATTCCATAATGCGTTATCTGGTTAAGTTTATGTCCATTTAGATATACCTCGCAGCTATAATTAATGCCACGCAGGTGCAGCCAAACCAACTCTTCGTCCGAAGTTGTTTTTTCCTTAAAATCCTTAACAAACCAATAGGTGTAACATTCCTTTCCGGTAAAAAAGATATCGGGTATTTTCTTATTATTCATTCCATAAAATGGGTCAGGAACCAATTTATTGTTAAGCAACGTTGTAAGCACGGTTCCAGGGATGGTTGCCGGCAGCCATCCCTTTACAGGGAACGACGTAGTGGATATTTTCGTCCCCGATTCTTTAACTTGGACAATATTACGGCATAGCCAGCCATTGTTGAGTTCATACTGCTGTTGTGCTGTAATCTTTGCAAAGAAGAAAATTAACAGCATTACAGTTATTCGGTATTTAGCGTACATAGTTATGATAAAGTTATGTGTGAATTATAATTACTTGAGAAACGCAGCTTCTGCCCGTCTTCTTATTTCTTTAAGCTGCTGTGCATCACAGCTAAATGCTTGTCCAAATTCTTTTAAAAGCCGATGCCCCTGCGATACAGTCGCAGGAGAAAATATTCGGGCCGAAGCATGATATTCGGTTGCCCGCGTAGTCTTTACCAGCATTTCTATATTATCCGGCCGTATTCCTGAACCCGGCATTATAATAATCCGGTCGCCGGCATACGTTACCAATTGGGCAATAGTTTCCGCAGCCTCGTAAGCCTTCTCTGCTTGCCCGGATGTTAACACGCGTTCGCAACCCGCATCGATTAACCCGTCCAAAGCTGCAAACATATCCGGAACGAGGTCGAACGCGCGGATGCAGGTAACCCGCATGGGATAGGCCAAGTCTACAATCCTCCTCATCCGGGCAAAATCGATGTTGCCATCAATACGCTGTACACCGGTTGCAATCCCGTCGCAGCCCAATTGCTTACATTGCTTAATATCGTGGAGCATGATTTCGAATTCATCATTGGAATAATAAAATTCGCCTCCCCGTGGACGTATTAAAGGATATAGCTTCAGGTCAATTTCTTCTCTTACCTTTTTTATAAGCCCATAGCTGGGAGTAGTTCCTCCTTCAGCCGGATTCGCGCAAAGTTCAATACGATTTCCGCCTCCAAGCCGGGCATTCTGGCATCCTTCAAATGAAAAAGCACAAACTTCAAGTGTTATGTTAGTCATATTATATTAAGGTCATTTATACTAAACAAGACGTGAAAATAAACGATAGTTGAAGCTTTAATAAAAACACCACCTACAAACCACTAAATATAGCTAAATTATAGTAAATATACCATAATACTTAGATTACTTATTTGTAAATTTGATACAAACTTAACTATTATTCATTTATTTCAAATGACAACTTCTGTAAAAAATTTAGTAAAGTATGTTTTTATTAAATAAATTTTTATTAGTTTTACAAAAGTTTCAAAACACCCTTTTGGCTATATAAACATGGAATTTCTACACTGGTACAATAAGTATAATGGAGAGCTTTCCGGGATCGAAAAGAAAAAATTCGTTCAGGAACTCAAAATCATTAAGTATCTGTATGTAGGCGGGCCAAAATCAAACGCAGAGATTTGTCGTCATTCAAAAATTAGCGCCCCAAGCTCATTTGCGACATTGAACGAACTCACTAATAAAGGTTTGATCGAAAAGCAAGGCAGAGGAGAATCTATCGGAGGAAGAAAGCCTGATTTATACGGCATTAAAGACGACGCACTGTATGTATTGGGCATCGAAATGGGTAAGTATAAAACTAAAATGTCGGTATTTAACGGAGTAAATACCAATGTAACCGGCATTCACTCATTTCCGATTCAGATTGACAATAGCCTCGAAACTATTGACAAACTCTATAATAATGCTTCGGAGCTTATAAAAAATTCGGGAATCAATCCTTTAAAGCTAATAGCTGTAGGTATTAGTATGCCAGGGTTAGTCGATTCCCGGAAAGGGACCAACTATACCTATTTAAACTTTGGAAATAAAACCGTAAAGGATATTCTTCAGGAAAAATTCAAGCTCCCTGTCTTTATCGAAAACGATGCAAAGGCCGTGGCTCTTGCTGAGTATCGATTTGGACAGGCAAAAGGAAAACGTGATGTGCTAAGCATTTTCTGGGATTGGGGTATAGGTTTGGGGCTTATTCTGGATGGCAAACTTTACCGTGGAACCCAAGGTTTTGCCGGAGAATTTAGCCATATCCCAATGGTTGAAGATGGCATTTTATGTCAGTGCGGCAAACAAGGCTGTTTGGAAACCGTGGCTTCGGGGTTTGCACTCTCCCGCCTGGCTGTGGATGGCATTAGACTTGGCAAAACATCCATTGCCCATTACCTACCCGAAGAAGATCTGGATAAAATTGAAGCCAGACTTGTTGTTGATGCAGCCACCAAAGGCGACCAGTATGCAATAAACATCCTTGCCGAAATAGGCTATAACCTTGGTAAAGGACTGGCTATACTTATTCAGCTTTTCAATCCCGAAATGGTAATCCTCGGAGGCCGAATTGCCGAAGCCGGAGAATATATAACCACGCCTATCCAACAGTCCCTAAACACTTATTGCATGAGGCAACTCAAAGAACCTTCGTCGGTAGTTGTTTCAGATTTGGGACAGAACGTTGGCATTATGGGGCCTGTAGCTGTGGCAATGGAGAATATTTTTGAATATTATATCAAAACATCATCAAAATAATTTTTGGTTTAGTAGAAGGTTGGTTTAGTAGTGATTTGTAAGTCAGCATTAAAGCCGGGGGTTAATTTCTCCCGACTTTAAATGCCTGATTAACTAAAACAATAATTCCGTCCCAATTATTAACAGAAGAGAACTATAACGTCTTTGTTTTTATAGTAGTTGGTTTATTATTAGTGATTTGTAGTCAGCTTAAAAGTCAGGAACTCCATCTTTCCTGGCTTTTAAAGCCTGATGATTGTAACGACAGTTTATTTTAACATATATATAATCATGACAAAGGAGAACATAGTGCTGTCAAAAGTTGAGGCAGCCTTTAATCAAGAGTCTGGTATCAAAGACCCATCAACTGCAATTCCCTATATAATCGTAGACAACTTCCCAAAATTGGGATTGTTTACAGCCCTTCGTTTCCTTGAGTGGGTATCTGAAAACCCCGATGGGGTGATCAGCCTACCCACAGGCAAAACCCCTGAACACTTTATCAAGTGGACTCAATACATTCTTGAAAACTGGAATTCCAAGAAAATTGAATCGCTCCGCGAAAAATACGGACTGAAAGGTGTTAAGAAACCTGAACTTAAAGGACTTCAATTTGTGCAAATCGATGAGTTCTACCCTATCAGCTCTTCGCAGCACAATAGCTTTAACCATTATGTGACCAACCTCTATATTAAAGGATTTGGGCTTAATCCCGATAAAGCGCTTTTGATAAATTCCGATGAGATTCCTCTGGCAGAAGGCAAGCATTTCTCAGAAATTTTCCCCGACTATAACGTCGATTTGTCGCTCCGGTACCGCGAGTGCAAAACCACTTCCGAACAGCTTCAGCAACAATCTATCTTTATGATTGACAGTTGGTGCAGCAATTACGAACGTCGAATCCGGGGAAAAGGCGGAATTGGCTTCTTCCTTGGCGGAATAGGTCCCGATGGTCATATCGCGTTCAACACCCGTGGGTCGGACGAATATTCTTCAACCCGTCTTACCTCTACCAACTTCGAAACCCAAGCGGTTGCTGCCGGCGACCTTGGCGGGATTGAAATTTCGAGCAAACGCCAGGTCATCACCATCGGCCTCGAAACCATAACCTACAACCCCGACGCGGTTGCTATAATCATTGCAGCCGGAGAAGCCAAGGCCGAGCTGGTAAAACAATCGCTCGAAAACCCGGTTGTAAATATCTACCCGGCAACCGTTCTCAATAAACTTAAAAACAGCAGGTTTTATATCACCGAGGGTGCAGCTTCCCGTTTATCTGACGTGGTGAGCCACTATTTTCATTCCGGCGAATGGACCCAGGAAAAGACCGAAAAAGCCGTGCTCGACATTTGTAAAAAGCTCAATAAATACGGACATCGCATTGTTAAGGACGATTTGCAGGCCGACACTTTCTGCAAACTCATCCCCGATGTAAGCGACAACACCGTGCAGTCGGTTATTGATACCATCTCGGAGAAAATCGAAAAAGGCATGAAACATGAAGAAAACCAGATTTTCCTTCATACAGGCCCACATCACGACGATATTCTACTGGGAATATTACCGTATATCTCAACTCATTTGCAAGACAGCACCAACAAATTCCATTTTTCGGTGCTTACATCCGGGTTTAACGCGGTTACCAACAAATTTGTCATCGACGTTCTGCACGATACCAAAAAATTACTCGATGCCAACCGAATTCAGATGGTTAACTATCCCGATTTTTTTGAAGTAGGGTTCAAATTTAAATGGGATAAAGATGTTTACCACTACCTTACCAACCTTGCAGCAAACGATTCGCTGGAATTAAAAAGAGGACTTTGCCACCGTGTAACACGTGCGCTTACCGAGATTTACGAAGTTAAAACCAGGGAACACCTCCGCGACACCATTAACGAAGTACTTACTGTTTTGAAAAACAGCTACGACGGCGAAAAAGATCCACCCAAAGTACAGAAACTTAAAGGAATGATTCGTGAGTTTGAAGAAGAACTCGTTTGGGCTCATTTCGGTACGCAGGTTAAAAACGTAGAGCACATGAGACTAGGCTTTTACAAAGGCGACATTTTCACCGAAATGCCTGAGAAAAAACGCGATGTTGCCCCTATCCTTAACCTGCTGAAAGAAGTTAACCCAACCGTTTTAAGTCTCGCTTTCGACCCTGAAGGTAGCGGCCCCGACACGCATTATAAAGTATTACAAGCCATTGCCGAAGCGCTAAGAGAATGGCAAAAAGAAAAAGATTTATCGGATCTCAGAATTTGGGGCTATCGAAACGTTTGGTACCGTTTTAACCCGGCCGAAGCCAATGTGGTAGTGCCCGTTTCGCTCAATGCCATGGCCTCACTCGACGCCTTATTCTCTAACTGTTATCTTAGCCAGGTAGACGCTTCGTTCCCGAGTTATGAACTCAACGGAAAATTCAGTGCCTTATCTCAAAAAATATGGGTGGATCAGTTAAAAGACCTTCAATTGCTGTTGGGCAAGGACTTTTTTTATCAAAACACACATCCGCGCATCCGATCCAGCCACGGTCTTATCTTCTTAAAAGAAATGTCTGTTGGCGAATTCTTAAAACATGCCCGCGAGCTTGAAAAATCAACCGAAGGAATACTGTAGCAACATGCCGGACTACCTGAATTGGGTAGTCCGGCATTAATAACTACCTGAATTCTATCATAATTGAATAATATTTTTTAACTTATAACATGGAAAGAATTATAGGTATCGATATTGGAGGTACCAAAATAAGCATGGGAAAAATAGCCGACAACAAATTGTTGACTGAATTAAACTTTCCAACTAATGCGGCTCGCCCCAAAGAAGAAATAATAGAGGATATCATTAACGGCATTGGAAAACTTAACGATCCGGATGTGGTAGGAATTGGCATTGGCGTTCCCGGCCTTGTGGATGAAAAGGATGGAATTATCTACGACCTTACTAACATTCCTTCGTGGAAGGAAGTTCACCTCAAAAAACATATCGAAGATGCTTTTGAAAAGCCAGTGCGGGTTTCAAACGATGCAAATTGCTTTGCCTTGGGCGAAAAGGTATTCGGTAAAGGCGAAAAGTACAAGAATTTGGTAGGAATAACCCTGGGAACAGGCGTTGGGGCCGGAATAATTGTAAATGGAGAGCTATGCACAGGCAAACTTTCAATAGCCGGCGAATTTGCCAGCATTCCCTATAAAGATCGCAATTATGAATTCTATTGCAGCGGAAAATTCTTTGTCGAAAACTATGGATTAACAGGTAAAGAAGTTCACGACAGAGCGCTATCGGGCGATATTAAAGCGATTCGGATACTCGACGAATACGGCGAAAACTTGGGCGATCTCATAAAAACCATACTGTTGGTATTGGGTCCCGAAGCTATTATTCTGGGAGGATCTGGCGCCAAGTCGTTCCGTTTCTTTCAAAAAGCCATGATGGAAAGTATCCGTCAATTTCCTTTCAAACGGATTATCAAAAATTTAGCCATAGAAGTTTCTAAAAATGAAAAAATAGCGCTATTCGGCGCGGCTGCTTTGATATATAGCGATTTAGCATTCCAAAACAAAAAAACAACCGTATGAAAGCTACCTATTCTGTAAAAATTCTATTCGTAATTATGCTTTGTTTAGGATATTGCCTAAACTTCAACCGGGTTACTGCTCAAAACACCTCAGCATCGGCCATCATTCCTATTCCTGCATCGATAAATACTGAAAAAGGCGAGTTCACACTCACCTCAAAAACAAAGATTGTGGTTTCAGACAATAATCTGGCAACTATCGAAACAGCCAAATATCTCGCCGATCAGGCAAAAATTCTTTGTGGTTTGAATTTGAGTATCGTAACTACTAGTAAATCGGTTAAAAATTCGATTGTATTAAATACCAAAGCTTCCGGTAAAAAAGAAAGCTACCACCTAAAGGTCGGAAAGAAAAACATTGTCATTAGCGGAGCCGATCAATCCGGATTGTTCTATGGCGTACAGACTTTACTTCAAATGATAAGTTCTGCCGCCGAAAACTCTCCAAAAATTGTTATTGCATGCGCTGATATTAATGACGAGCCATCATTTACATGGCGGGGAATGCACCTCGATGTATCGCGCCATTTCTTCCCGGTGGAGTTTGTTAAAAAGATGATCGATATGCTTGCCATGTATAAAATAAACACCTTCCACTGGCATTTAACCGACGATCAAGGCTGGCGTATTGAGATTAAAAAATATCCCAAACTTACCGAAATTGGAGGCTGGCGTGACAAAACCATGATAGGCCATTATACCGAAAACGATCAGAAATTTGACAGTACCCGCTATGGAGGATTTTATACCCAGGAACAAATTAAAGACGTAGTGACCTATGCTCAAAAGCGTTACATAACAGTTGTTCCGGAGATTGAAATGCCAGGCCATGCCGTTGCTGCACTCAGCGCCTATCCCCAATTTTCCTGCACCGGCGGTTCGTTTAAAACATATACCAAATGGGGCGTCAGCGACGATGTTTATTGCGCAGGCAAAGAAGAAACCTTTAGTTTTTTAGAAGATATTCTGGATGAAGTTGTAGCCCTGTTCCCAGGTCAATACATCCACATTGGAGGCGACGAGTGTCCCAAAACCCGTTGGAAAGCCTGTCCCGCTTGCCAGAAACGGATAAAAGACGAAGGCCTTAAAAACGAACTCGAACTGCAAAGCTACTTTGTAAAACGCATCGAAAAATTTATAGTCTCTAAAGGTAAAAAGCTGATTGGTTGGGATGAAATCCTTGAAGGCGGACTTCCCGAACGTGCAGCGGTAATGTCGTGGAGAGGATATGAAGGCGGAGTAGAAGCAGCCCATACCGGCCACGATGTGGTGATGACACCCGGCGGCTACTGTTATTTCGACCATTACCAATCGCAGGATCAGACAAACGAACCGCTCGCATTTGGAGGCTTCCTGCCTCTCGAAAAAGTTTATTCGTTTAGTCCCGTTCCCCCGGAATTATCAGCCGAAGAAGCTAAACATATCCTTGGTGCACAGGCTAATGTCTGGACAGAATACATCCCCACCGAGAAACAGGCAGAATACATGATTTTCCCCCGAATATGTGCTATGTCCGAGATTTTATGGTCACCAAAAGCAAAGCAGGATTACACCCAGTTTCTTTCCCGCTTAAACGGAAATTTAAAAAGACTTCAAAAAGCTGGCATCAACTATCGTCCTTTAAAAACAAACTAAAAAATAACCGGAAAATGTTCGCAGCATTTTCCGGCAAAACTATGTGAACGCTAATAACTAAAAATTACGAAACTATGAAAAAAAAATAGAAACACCCCTATCTCTAAGAGAGTAAACTTTACTCAAAAACCATTCCAAAACGACTCAAATTCAGTTATTCTATCACTGACTTTGATACTTAGTATTCTTCCCAAAGCTTGTAGGGCCACATAGCTAGACTTCACTGGAAAAATTCACAGATTTTCCGGTTAAATTTTGTGAACAAAACACAGATTCATTATACACTAACTAAAGAAAAAGAGTATGAAAAAAGTATCATTTGGAAGGATGGGCATACTATATCCTGGTTCCCATCGAAAATCATTACAAATTGTCAGGCTTTCCGTGCTAATTCTGATTTGTAGCACATTACAACTCTCTGCAACGAATATCAATAGCTCAAAAAATGAAGCCAATTCCGCTATCCGGAATAATGGTGCAGCTCAGCAAATAAAAGTAACAGGTTCGGTAGCCGATAAAACAACCGACGAATCATTGGTTGGTGTTAGCATTACCGTAAAAGGAACAACTAAAGGAACGGTTGCCGATCTTAACGGAAAGTATAGCATTGATGTACCTTCAGCTAACAGCGTACTGGTATTTTCATTTATCGGTTATGAAACTCAGGAAATTGAAGTTGGCGGACGTACTTCTATCGATGTTATCATGACCTCAACCAGTAAAAACCTTCAGGAAGTTGTTGTTACCGCCCTTGGTATCAAAAAAGAACAGAAGGCTCTTGGATATGCAGTCAGTACTATTAGTGCTAAAGACCTGACAGAAACCGGAGCTACCAACTTTGCGTCTGCTCTTTATGGCAAGGCTGCAGGGGTACGCATTAACAGCGCACCCGGTGGCGCAAGTAGTGCGGTAAACATTCAAATTCGTGGAGCGTCTTCTATTGGCAACAATACTCAACCTCTGTATATTGTTGATGGTATTCCTATTCGCAACTCGGCCTTATTAAGCACGTCAGGTAATAATACGGATTACTGGTCAGAATCACGTATCAGGGAAAATGGAGCGTTGGATTTAAATCCGGAAGACATTGAAACTCTTTCAGTTCTTAAAGGTGCCAGTGCTTCAGCACTATATGGTTCCGAAGCTACCAATGCTGTAATTGTGATTACAACAAAAAAAGGGTCAAAACGTCATGGAATAGGAGTTGATTTTGGCTATAGCTATAATCTTGAGAAAGCAATCAATCCATACGATTATCAAAATGACTATGGCCCAGGCTACGACCGGGCTTCGAACTTATCAATAGGAACTGACGAAAACGGTTGGATTACCGACTCTGACGGTTCGAGACATCCCTATTACCGGTCATATTGCCAGTTCGGTCCGAAATTTGATGGCAGTACCATCAAATATTGGGACGGATCTACCCGCAAATACGAAGCTAATAAAAACAACTACAACGATTTTTACCAGACCGGATTCTCCTCTACAGCCAACATTGCTATTTCAAATGCATCTGACAATGGAAGCTATCGGTTCTCTTATTCACGGACTGATTATAAAGGCGTGCAACGTGGTGGTAACCTGGAAAAGAACAATTTCAACTTTAACGGGACACTGAAATTAAACGATAAAATAAGTGTTGACCTTGTTTCTACGTACAACAACACCTTTACACACAACCGTCCAACAATGTTATCAAGACTTTCCGGAGCTTACAACGGTTTCTTTAGCCGTCTTGATGATATGAGCACCTACCTCAACAAATATCAAACAACCAAAGGATATAAATGGGTGGCGTATAACCAAACTCAGTACGACGCAACCGAAGCTCTGAAATACAACATCAGATCTACAGAACTCCTTGATTTACTTTGGAACAGGCTTAAAAATAGTTATGATGAAACTCAGGATCGTTTTATCAACAGTGTAACTCTCAACCTTAACCTTACCAACAAATTAAAGTTAAGAGGACGTATAGGTGACGATTTCACAAGTGTTCGTGTTGAAGACAAACGATATAATGAATACCCGACAGCCTTCGGTTATTCGGGGTACTACGGTTTAAAAAATGGCCGTTACAGCTTACTGTATGGTGATGCTTTGGCTACTTACACAGATAAACTTACCGAAGATCTTGGTTTCACGGCATCTGCCGGTTTTACAGGAAAAAAAGACTCATATTCCGATGCCAGCTCAGGAACTGTTGATGGTCTTGTAAACGAAAACTGGTTCAGCCTTTCTAACTCAGTAAGCTCAGCCACCACTTCGGCTACTCGAAAATTCCAATCTTATATGGCCGAGTTCGGAATCTTAGCATTTAACTATAAATCATGGCTTTATTTAGAAGGAACCGGCAGACATGAATCAACCTCAACATTAGCACCAAGGAACAATAGCTATTTCTACCCCTCGGTAAATGGTAGCTTTGTAATGTCAGAAGCTCTTTCGCTCCCTTCGTTTATTAGTTATGCTAAAATCCGTGCTTCATGGGCTATTGTAGGGAACCATCCCGAAATGTACCAAGCCAACGTTGCTTATAACCAAAGCGCAGCTTATGCTCCAAACGGAACAGCCCTCTACCAATATGCTCCCAGCAGTGCTTATGGAAACGACGGAATAAAATCGGAAAAGAAATACGAAACCGAATTTGGTTTGGAAACCAAAATGTTTAACAACCGTTTGGGTATCGACATTTCTTATTACAATAACAAAATCAATAACCAAATTCTATATTTAAGCACCCCATCTTCATCGGGAGCAACCAGTATGTTATCCAATGTTGGCGACCTTACCAACCAGGGAATAGAGGTTGCTTTGAATGGTACCCCTATTGAAACCCGTTCATTCCGTTGGACAACCCGTTTCAATTTTGCTATTAACCGGAACAGATTAGACCGTTTAACCGACGGCGTGGACGCTCTCCAGTTATACAGTGCCGATGGTGGTTCTCTGCTCATCAAAGCCAGCGTTGGCGATGCTTTGGGAGATATCTATGTTCACCCGATTGCTACGAATGCTAAAGGAGAAAAAATCGTAAATACTGATGGTACTTATGCTATAGATTTTGACAACTACAATAAAGTAGGAAATGTAACTCCCAAAGTTGTAGGGGGCTTTTCTAACAGCTTCTCGTATAAAAACTTATCAATCGATTTTATGCTTGACTATCGAATTGGTGGACAATTGGTTTCGACTCCGGTATTATATATGACGGGTGCCGGTATGTTTAAAAATTCGTTACAATACCGCGATGCCGCTCATGGAGGATTATCCTACAATATCGATGCTAGTGGCAATAAGGTACTCTCTTCAAACGGGACTTACCATGACGGAATTGTACTGGACGGGGTAACAACTTCGGGAGCTAAGAATACGACCGTTGTTGATGCAGCATACTACTACATCAATAGCTTTGGTTGGGGAGCATTTACCGGTTTCAATAATCAATACGACCATGCTGTATTTGATAACAGCTATATCAAGGTTCGTGAAATTGCCATTAATTACAACCTTCCAAAGAAGCTTGTTTCCAAAATGGGACTGCAGAACCTTCAGGTTAGTCTGATGGGTAGAAACCTGTTCTATATCTGGAAAACGTTGGAAAACCTGGACCCTGAAACAGGAGTCGGTTCTAACTGGATGTACCAGGGTATTGACCAAGGGTCTAGTGCTCCAACAAGGACGTTTGGCGCGGCTCTTCGCATGTCCTTTTAATTAATTGTCATAACATTAAATTGAATGAATTATGAAAAAACTATTTATACAAGCCAGTTGCTTTCTTTTATTGTTAGCAAGTATATCTTCCTGTAGTAAGAAGATTGAGGACGATTATATTAACCCGGATAATTCGACTACCGGATATGTAGGAAAACTCTTTACCTATATGCTGATGAACGACAGGATTCGTCCAACATACTGGGATTACGCCACATTTGTAACCGGGGTAACCGGAAAATACTCTCAATTTATTGGTGTTACTACCAAAGCTCAGATGTACGTACCCTCAATTGGTTATAATCTGGACCGGTGGAATTCATATTACACCTCGGGTATAGTAAATCAATATCGCGAAATTCAAAAGAATTTCAACACTTTAGCATCAACTCAACAAGCCGAGCAAATAATCTATTTACAACTGGCCAAAGTTATCTATTACGATCAGACGGCTCAGATTGTTGACTTATGGGGCGATATTCCTTTCAGTGAAGCTGGTTCTTTAAATTCAACCAATTCATTGTCTTATGCAAAATTCGACGATGCTTCCGCTATCTATGACACTATTATCGGTGGATTGAAAAAGATTAATACCTTTTTGGCATCTGCAACGTTGTCCAATGCAACAAAAACAGACCTTTCCAAACAGGATATTCTCTTAAATGGCGATCTTACCAAATGGAGAAGATACGTAAATTCACTTCGCCTGCGCTTGTTAATGCGTATCTCAAATGTTAACGAATCGGTTGCAAAAACTGAAGTAACAGCTATGTTGAATGATCCCGCCACATATCCTTTAGTAGATGCCAATACCAACAACATCCTGTTAAATATGAACCCTTCGGTTACATCATTCTCGTCTGAAGGTTTACAAGCAGGGATCACGGATGGTGCTACATCTGATGGACCAATAGCCACAGAGTATATGCTAAATACGGTGATGGTTGCAAACAGTGACCCTCGTACCGATGTATTCTGGAATCCCGGCGTTGACGGGTACAAAGGATTGTCTTCCACTCTCACCACAACCGAACAGGAAAATTTAATAGCCAAAGGCAAACTGGCTACTATTGACTCCGGAACTTTTGTTATGAACCGCAATGTACCTGGGGTACTTGTAACAGCTGCCGAAGTAAGTTTCTTAAAAGCTGAAGCTTATGAAAGATGGAGTTTGGGTACTGCTCAGACTGCTTATGAGGCTGGTATCCGTCAGTCTATTTCATTCTACTATAGTTTGAATCAGGCTGCTGTTTTTTCCGGTTATACCAAAGCTTCTGTAGCTACCCCCGCAACTGCATCTATAGATGCTTATATTGCCGGTTCCGGAATTGCTTATTCCGGAACAACGGCTGTAAAACTGCAAAAAATAGGAACACAAAAATGGCTCAATTTCTTCATTTTGCAAGCGGGTCAGGCATGGGCTGAGGTCAGAAGAACAGGTTATCCAAGCCTTACATTTATTAACGACCCAAGCTTCAGTAGTGCGTTACAGCCTCCGGTAAGGTTGCTGTACCCAACTACTGAAAAAAGCTATAATGCTGCCAATTACGCTAAAGTTGCAGCTAAAGACACCCGGGATACGAAAATTTTCTGGGATGTTAACTAAAATTTCCATTTAATACATTGATTGGTTTAGATTGAAATGCTGGGTTAGGCCTTAAAAAAGGCTTAACCTCAGCATTTCTAAAAATTATTATTTCGTAGCGATTAAAAATCGTTGACAGAGTCGTTTAAGCGTAATTTTTATTGATAACTGCTCAATAAAATATTTTACTTATGACAAACCAGGTTAAATTCTATTTTATTTGTTTTATAGCCTTTATTACATTTTGGGAAGTAAAAGCCCAACACGTAATATCTTTTACCAATGGATTAATTGCCGGGCCCTGCCACCAATATGGCAGAGAGGCTATTTATACGGATCAACTAGCCTTCCAGCTTTATAAGGGGGCACTAAATAGTCCTAAAGCCGGACAAATTCTATTTACCGACGAAAAAGTCCAGCCAGTCACTTGGCAAAAAATAAATGCTGATCCTTCCGGCCTATTTAAAACGAATGATCTATCAAACAAATACATATATCTCACCTATACTTCCGATAAAGAAGATATAATGTTACTAAAAGCTGCCGGAAACAGCATGTTTTATTTCAATGGAGAGCCACATGCCGGCGATATTTATAGTAGTAACTGGCTTTATATCCCTGTAAAAGTAAAAAAAGGACTCAATGAAATATACCTGCGCTCTTCACGTAATTTTGAAGATGGCATTTCAGTCAATTTAATAGCGCCCGAAAAGCCGGTAATGCTTAATACCGAGGATTTAACGCTTCCTTTCATTATAAAGGGAGAAAATAATGAATCGTTGATGGGAGCTTTATTAATCATTAATTCTACCACAAAACCTTTGACCGGCCTGGAAATTCAAACACGAATCGAGGGCAAAGACGTAAAGGTTACAGTTCCTCAAATTTCACCACTCTCCTTTCGTAAAGTAGGTTTTCGATTTAATGCCACCAACATTTCTCAGAAGGGTCAATATAATTGCACGGTAACGTTATCGCAGAAAGGGAAATCGATTGACGAGAAAATAATTAAAGTTGAAGCGGTAGACGCCAACGAACAATACAGCAACACCTTCATCAGCGATATCGATGGCAGCGTCCAGTATTTCAGCGTTTGCCCTCAGAAAAACAAAACCAACAAAGCGCCGGCATTATTTCTTTCGGTTCACGGAGCTGGCGTGGAAGCTATTGGGCAAGCCCGCGCATATCAGCCTAAAGACTGGGGTATTTTGGTTACTCCAACCAACAGGAGACCTCGCGGGTTTAACTGGGAAGACTGGGGAAGACTGGATGCTCTGGAAGTTCTCGGAATTGCCACTAAAAAGTTCAATCCCGATCCGGAACGAATTTATTTAACCGGACACTCCATGGGTGGCCACGGAACCTGGTACCTCGGAGCCACTTTCCCCGGCAAGTGGGCTGCTATTGCTCCATGCGCAGGGTATCCCACGCTTACCGGCTACGGGTCGGCCGATGGTAAAATCCCGGCTACGGGACGTTCATCCATCGAAAATATTCTTCTACAAGCCAGCAACGGCAGCAACGTTTTTGAACTGGCCAAAAACTATAACGCCGGCGGGGTTTATATCCATCATGGCGATAGTGACGAAGTCGTTTCAGTCAACTATGCCCGGCAGATGAAGAAAACGCTGGCTGAATTTCATAAAGATTTTTGTTATTACGAATACCCCGGCGGAGGCCACTGGTTCGGAAATCAAAGCGTTGACTGGCAACCGATTTTCGATTATTTCAAATGGCACACGATCCGCCCCGACAGTATCGTAAACAAAATAGATTTTACTACGGCCAATCCGGCAGTATCACCGTCGTACTATTGGGCTTCTGTTCTTCAGCAACAAGAAGCTTTAAAATACAGCCGATTACGTTTAGTAAGAAGTAAATCGATAAATACCATTTCAGGAGAAACCGAAAATGTATCAATCCTCGGCATTTCTCTGGCTGCGTTTAAACCGGGAGAAACGATTACCTTAAATATCGACCAACAATCGCTGAAGTATGTAGTTCCGGCATCGACCCCAATGCTTTATTTATATCATAAAGGACAATGGCAAACAGGCGGCCAACCAGACCAATCACAAAAGGGAATTGTCCGTAATGGAACATTTAAAGAACCTTTTAATTACCGGATGGTATTTGTTTATGGCACTTGCGGCAATGTACAGGAAAATGCCTGGGCAATTGCAAAAGCAAGATTCGATGCAGAAACATGGTATTATAGGGCAAATGGTGCCGTTGATGTTGTAGCCGATAAAGACTTTAACCCTGCTCAATATCCCGACCGAGGCGTAATTATCTACGGAAACGCTACCACCAATAGTGCTTGGAAAAAGCTGTTGACTAAATGTCCGGTGCAGGTGCAACGGGGAAGTCTGACTATTGGCAACAAACAACTCAAGGGTGACGATTTGGGAGCTTATATCATGTGGCCCCGCTCTGACAGTAAAAAGGCCTCGATAGCCGCAATTTCCGGTACAGGACTTTCAGGGTTTAACGCAACCTATGCCAACCAATATTTTGCCGGAGGCAGCGGCTTCCCTGATTACATGATATTTTCGGCCGATATGCTAAAAGATGGAGCTACCGGAATTAAATATGCTGGTTTTTATAATAACGACTGGACAATTCCGGAATAATTTGAAACATCCATTATGAAAAAGTCTCTAGCCATATTAAGTTTCCTGCTTCTGCCTGCAGTATTTCATTTACAAGCTCAGGAAAACAATCTTCACCATCAGTCGTCGTCATACCAGTGGCCTACCGACCCTCAGGTAGGGGCAAAGCTTGACACCTGGCAGGATCAAAAGTTTGGAATCCTCATCCATTGGGGGTTATACGCAGTACCTGGCATCATCGAGTCGTGGGAACTTTGCTCAGAGCCTTGGATTGAACGCGATAGTACCATCGCTTACGAAGATTATAAAAAATGGTATTGGGGACTAAAGAAAGATTTCAACCCGGTGAAATTTGCACCGGATCAATGGGCTCAGGCCGCTAAAGATGCAGGGATGCGCTACGTGGTTTTTACCACCAAACATCACGATGGCTTTTGCATGTTCGATACCAAACAAACCGACTTCAAGATTACCAACGGTCCGTTTGCCTCTAATCCCAAAGCTGACGTGGCAAAATACGTTTTCGATGCTTTTCGCCGGCAAGGTTTTATGGTTGGTGCTTATTTTTCCAAACCCGATTGGCACTCGCAAGACTTCTGGTGGTCGAAATACGCAACGCCCGATCGTAATGTCAATTACGACATCCGCAAGTACCCCTGGAAATGGAATCGTTTTAAACAGTTTACCTTCAACCAGATCAGCGAACTGATGCATAACTACGGTTCAATCGATATTCTATGGCTCGACGGAGGATGGGTTCGCCCGCTCGAAACCGTCACCGACGAAGTTCGTTCGTGGGGGGCAGCTATTCCAGCCTGGAACCAGGAAGTAGACATCCCTCGCATTGCGGCAATGGCTCGTCAGGTACAGCCCGGATTATTAGTGGTTGACCGCACCGTGGCAGGTCCTTACGAAAATTACCAGACTCCGGAGCAAAGCGTTCCCGCTCAAGCTCTCGACCATCCCTGGGAAAGCTGCATAACACTGGGTAATACATGGGGGTTTGTGCCTAACGATCAGTACAAATCGCCCGCCAAGGTTATCCATAAACTAATTGAAATTGTGGCTAAGGGTGGAAGTTTATTATTAGGAGTTGGCCCTCGTCCGGATGGAACCGTTGAACAATCGGAAGTAGCAATATTAAAAGAAATTGGAAGCTGGATGAGGGTAAACGGAGCCGCAATTTATGGTACTCGCATAAGCAGTATTTGCCGCGATGGAGAAACCTTCTTTACCCAAAGCAAAGACGGCCAAACTCGTTATGCCTTAGTCCGCTTACCGGAACAGACGGCTATTCCCAAAGAAATAGAATGGAAAGGTAACCTGCCGAAAAAAGGCTCCACAATGAAACTTCTATCCACCGGAACTTCAATAAAATGGAGAATCGAAGGAGATAAAGTTAAAGTCTCATTACCCGCTTCGTTTATTAAAAAAGGTACCTGTCCTGCCCTGGCATTTTCATTCCAATGATTTTCAAAAAGTTTCGTATGATATCATGCGGGACTTTTTCCCTTCTTAAACAAAGTATTTCCTGGTGTTTGTTATTTGCTGGTATTTATATGTCATTTAATTTATGAAATATATAGTATCTCTAACCTTATTCTTCATCATTGGATTTTCAGGAACGCTCCCTGCTCAAACAGGAAGTATCAGTGAACCCGTCCGGTATATTGGCGGTGAAGTTGCCGATCCAACCGTACACGATGGTAAGCTAAGACTGGCTGTAGGCGTTGAGAACCGGCAAGTTTTAAGGGCGAACCGCGCACATCCCGAAAAATCAGACAATTACGGATGGACATATAATCATGCACCCAACATCGCCTACTGGAATAGTCAGTTTTATGTTCAGTACCTTAGCAATCCCGTCGACGAACATATAGCGCCAAGTCATACCTTGCTGACAACATCCAAAGATGGACGCAATTGGACCATTCCAACAGTCATTTTTCCGGAATATAAAGCACCTCCCGGAGTCGCCATTCCTCAGGGCTATAACGGTTACATGATGCATCAGCGAATGTGCTTTTATGTGGCTCGGGACGGGCGCCTCTTGGTTTGCGGTTTTTACGGGCACACCGAGCATCCTTTTAAAAACGGAGGCATAGGCCGTGTAGTTCGAGAAATATACAAAGACGGATCTTTCGGGCCAATTTACTTTATCCGTTACAGCAGCTACAACACCTGGAACGAGAGCAACACCAGTTATCCCTTTTACACAAAATCGTCCGATACCGGCTTTGTTGCCGCCTGTAAGGCTTTGCTTTCCGACAAACTGATGACGTTGCAATGGATTGACGAGGACAGCGGGAATGACAATTTCTACCCATCTATGAAGGAATACAAGGACAGTGTTCAGGCGACATCATTCTTTCACCGAAAGGACGGACAAGTGGTTGCTCTATGGAAATATTCAAAAACGGCACTATCCTCCGATCAGGGAACAACCTTCTCGAAACCGGTAACCGCATCTACGCTAATTATGGCAGGCGGGAAAAACTGGGGCCAACGCACCCCGGACGGACGCTATGCGATGGTCTATAACCCGATAGCTACCCAAGAATACCGCTACCCGCTTATTGTAGTTACCAGTGACGATGGGATTATTTTTGACAACATGCTAGTCGTTCATGGCGAAGTTCCTCCACGTCGTTTTTACGGGCGATGGAAGGATTTTGGTCCCAATTATATTCGGGGAATTGTTGAAGGCAACGGCACACCTCCGGGCAACAATATGTGGCTGACATACAGCGTCAATAAAGAAGATATATGGGTCAGCCGTGTTCCTCTTTCGGTAAAATATTCAGTAAAAGGACCGATAAATGACAACTTCGATAAACTTATCCCGAACGGACCCGTTCCTGACTGGAATATTTATGCGCCGCAATGGGCTCCAGTCAACGTAGTGGCATTCCCCGATGAAAACAATAAAAGCCTTGAGCTTTCAGACAACGATCCGTACGACTATGCTAAGGTGGTGCGCATTTTTCAAACCGGCACAAAAGCAACTTTATCCTTTGGTATATTTTTAAAGCAGAACAATACCGGCATGCTCCGGATAGATGTAACCGATAGGTATGGTAATCGCCCGGTACGGTTATGGTTCGACAACAAAGGTGCTCTCAATGCCCTCGACGGTAACCGGGAAATAACATTGCAACAATATAAACCGGGAAGATGGTATCGGATAAAGCTTTCTGTAAATGCAAACATAAACGGGAATTTTGATGTAGAAATAGACGACAAAACTGTCCTTCAAAACGCCAAATTGGCCGAAGCCGTAAAATCTGTCGAACGTTTATCCTTCTGTACCGGACCATACCGAAACTATCCCGATCGAAAAACGCCCAATCAACAGGTATCCCCACCACTCGAAGGAGCCGACGAGACTATTACTACAGCAAGTTATTACATAGATGAAGTAAAAATCGATTCAAAATAACAATCGTCCTTATTAGGAGTTCGCAATTAATTCCATGAAAATTAGCCATTAATATACAATGAAAAAACTTCTCACATATCCTTTATTATTCTTCTCGCTTGCCACTTTTGGCCAGAAGGCAGTCGCTCCTCCCCGACCTTTACTTCCTATACCTAACCAGCGACAGCTCGACTGGATGGGCATGGAAATGAACGCATTTGTGCATTTCACCATCAACACGTTTACCGACCTTGAGTGGGGAAACGGAGACGAGGCTGAATCGGTCTTCAACCCTTCTGCCCCCGATCCTGTTCAATGGGCTACAGTCCTAAAACAGGCTGGCTTTAAAGGACTGATCTTCACCTGTAAACATCACGATGGCTTTTGCCTGTGGCCCTCAAAATATACCGAACATTCCATCAAAAAAAGCCCATATAAAAATGGCAATGGCGACATGGTTCGTGAAACTTCCGATGCCTGCAAGAAAACAGGCGTCAAATTTGGCATTTACCTTTCACCTTGGGACCGCAATCGGGCCGATTATGCAAAGCCTGGCTATATCACCTACTATCGCAATCAGCTAACTGAGTTAATTACTAACTATGGCCCTATATTCGAATTATGGTTTGATGGAGCCAACGGTGGCACCGGCTATTACGGTGGCGCCAGGGAAAAACGAACAATCTCTGCCTCATACTACGATTGGCCCAACACAGTAAAGCTTGCCCGTAAATTACAATCCAAAGAATTTATAATTTTCAGCGATAATGGTCCTGATATTCGCTGGGTTGGAAACGAAGAAGGCTGGGTTGGCAAAACTAACTGGTACATGATCGATCCCGACTCCGCACTCACTCGCAGGCCGGGTTACGAAAAGCTATTGGGCTCGGGCATGGAAAACGGATCTCACTGGATACCTTCCGAAGTGGATGTTTCTATTCGTCCCGGCTGGTTTTACCATGCATTGGAAGACTCGAAGGTTAAAACTCCCGAACAGTTGTTTGACATCTACCTCAACTCTGTTGGCCGGGGTGCTGTATTATTACTAAATGTTCCCCCCGACCGTCGTGGACTTTTTCACGAAAACGATGTAAAAGCTCTTCAAGGTTTTCGCCAGCTTATTGACCGTGAGTTTAAATCAAATCTTGCCGCAAAAGCAACTATTACGGTAAGCTCTTTTCGAGGTAAAAGCAGAGCTTTCGATGCAACAAAACTTACCGACAACAATGCCGATACCTACTGGGCAACCAACAACAACATAACATCAGGAACCATTATGATCGATCTGAAAAAGGAGCAGACAATAAAATACGTGGTGTTACACGAATATTTAAAACTCGGGCAGCGTGTAAAAGCCTTCAATATTGAAGTCAAAAAAGGCAACGACTGGATTAAAGTGGCCAACGAAACAACCATTGGTTACAAACGAATTATAAAGATCAATCCGGTACAAACCGATAAAATCCGGGTAAACATTACCGCCTCAAGGGGCTGTTTAACGATCTCGGAAATTGAAGTTTTTTAATTTTAGGAGGAAAATGACTTGTGCCCTATGAAAAATATACTTTATGCATTAGTGTTAATCCTGTTTAACTCAGGTGTTATCTCCGCCCAGACCCATACGTTCAGAATTGCCAAAGGACAAATTCTTTACGATGGAAAATCCATTCAAATCCATTCCGGCGAAATGCATTATCCTCGTGTTCCTAAAGAATACTGGCGTCATCGTTTTCGAATGATGAAAGCTATGGGTTTAAATACAGTTGCCACTTACGTCTTCTGGAACTATCACAATACAGCTCCGGGAGTATGGGATTTCAAAACCGGCAATCGTAATCTTGCAGAATACATTCGTACCGCACAAGAAGAAGGCTTATTTGTCATTCTTCGCCCTGGGCCTTACGTGTGTGCCGAATGGGAATTCGGAGGATATCCCTGGTGGCTTCAAAACAATAAGAATTTGATAATTCGTAACAATCAGCCTTTCCTTGATTCGTGCAAAGTTTATGTTCAGAAACTTACCCGGGAAGTAAAGGACTTGCAGGTAACTCATGGCGGACCAATTATTATGGTTCAGGTTGAAAATGAATTTGGTTCCTACATGTCGCAACGCACTGATATCAATAACGAACAACATCGTCAGTATTACCTGTCAATCATGAAAATGTTAAAAGACGTGGGGTTCGATGTTCCTATGTTCACCTCTGATGGGTCGTGGATGTTCGATAACGGCGCTATAGCCGGTGTTCTGCCTACGGCTAACGGAGAAGGCAATATCGACAATCTCAAAAAAGCTGTTGACAAGCATTATCCTGATGGCCCTTACATGGTTGCCGAATATTACCCTGGATGGATAGATCATTGGGCAGAACCATTTACCAGAATAGATCCGGAACAATCCGTCCGTCAAATCGAAAAGTACCTTCAGAATAAAATCAGCTTCAACGTTTATATGGTACATGGCGGGACAAACTTCGGGTTTACTGCCGGAGCAAATTATAACGACGAGCACAATATTCAGCCCGATATTACCAGCTACGATTACGATGCTCCCATTAGCGAAGCAGGTTGGCCTACACCTAAATATATGGCTTTGCGCGAGTTGCTAAAAAAAACAGCAGACTACCCGGTACCCGATATACCGGTTCAGATTCCGGTTATCACTTTACCCAATATCAAACTCGACAAAACAGCAAATTTCTTCGATTGGAAAAAATCAGTAAAACCTGTCTTCAATGATCAGCCTCTCACTTTCGAACAATTGGGGCAAGGGTACGGCTATGTACTTTACAGCAAACGGTTCAATCAACCGCTGAAAGGAAAGATGACTATTCCGGGGCTGCGCGATTATGCTCTGGTTTACATCAACGGTAAAAAAGTTGGTGAACTTAACCGGATAAACAATCAATATACAATGGAAGTAAATATTCCGTTTAACGGACAACTCGACATTCTGGTGGAAAATATGGGCCGCATCAACTATGGAGCCGAAATTCCCAATAATACCAAAGGCATCATCGATCCTGTAAAAATTAACGACTTCGAAATAAGCGGCGACTGGGAAATGTATAAAATTCCAATGGACAAAGCTCCAGATATCAGTATGGTTCCGAACTCTGCAAAAGTAGGCTTACCAGCTATTTATTCGGCCTCGTTCAACGTAAAAAAGCCTGGCGATGTTTTCCTCGATATGCACGGCTGGGGCAAAGGCATTGTATTTGTCAATGGTATTAATCTTGGTCGCTATTGGAAAGTGGGGCCACAACAAACACTTTATCTACCGGGCTGCTGGCTCAAAAAAGGAAAGAATGAAATTGTAATTTTTGAACAAATAAACGATAATCCTCAAACGATACTAAAAACCTCCGAAAAACCTATTCTTGAGGAATTAAATACCAGTATGTAACAAAAAAGGCTGACAGATACGAAACTGTCAGCCTTTTTATTGTAACGAATTTATCTATTTTAAAGTTTAAACGAAGAAATCAACGAATTCATTTCTTCGGCCTGTTTAAGAAGTTCTTGCGAATTCATAGCCAGTTCTTCCGAGCGTTGAGCATTGTTCTGAATAACCACGTTAAGCTGTTGCATGGCATTATTAATCTGTTCAACCGTCGATACCTGCTCTATATTGGCCGAGGTAATTTCTTGAATAAGGTTGGCTGTCTTCTCAATTTCAGGAACTAATGCTTCCAGTTCTCGTCGTGCGGTTTGCGACATTACCATGGTTGAGCTCGACACATCATTAATCATATTCGAAGCTTCGTGACTCTTTTCGGCCAGACGTTTTACTTCCCCAGCCACAACGGCAAATCCACGGCCATGCTCTCCGGCACGGGCTGCTTCAATTGCTGCATTCAAGGCCAGAATATTGGTTTGGAAAGCAATATCGTTAATAACAGTAACTCGTTCGGTAATTTCTTTAAGCGATTTTGTTGCTATACGGAATGATTCTTTGCTCTTATTTACTTCGATGGCTGAAGCCTCGGCTATTTTCTGAGTTTGGGTTGCATTCTCAGAATTTTGCTGGATATTGGCATACATCTCTTCCATCGACGAGGAAATTTCTTCGGCTGCTGATGCTTGTTGTTTAGCTCCGTCGGAAATGATATTGGAGCTTTCCAGCATTTTATGACTTGAATCGGCAATTATCCGCGAATTTTCGGAGACATAACCAATCATCGAGCGCAGGTTCTGGCTTACCTTATTCATGGCACTGGCAAGCATACCCACTTCGTCTTCGCGGTCTATATCGAGTTGCTGGGTAAGATCACCATCGGCTATTTTATGGGCAACTTTAATTCCTTCGTCAATAGGACGGGCAATGGAGATAGTAATAAAGTACACAAAAACTCCACCAACAATTAATGCGATAATAATAATAATAATCAGCGTTATCCGATTTCGGTCAATAGTAGAGTTTGTGCTTTCGCCCATTGCAAGCACCTTATCAGTTCCAATATCCGACAATCCTTTAATATCCCAATAAATATTGTTAGACAGTTCGATGCGCGAAAGTTCAATCTTTTTAGCTTCAATAAAGTCGGGAACAAATTTACGTGAAGCATCGGCAAATACTCTTACCGAAGAGTCTCCGGCACCAATACGGCCAATTGCATCATTAATATTGTCGAGGAAGGCGGGTTTTTCGCGGCTGATTGCCAATGTAATCTGAGAAGCTACGGCATTTATCTGAGGAGAGCCCTGCCCGTTGCGTCTGGTTCTTAAAAAGGCGCCTTCCAGACGTTTGTATTGGGTTGAATAGGAACCTACTTTACTTTCGTACGCAGTGAGTATCTTTTTAAAGGACTCTACATCGTTTTGTATAGAAACAAAACCTTCGTGATTCGATTTTAAATTTTGAGATTCAGCGGTAAGTGTTACCATCTTATTTAAGGCAACATCAAATTTGGCAAGACGCGTCTTCGCTTTTTTAACATAGTAGCTATCGCCCGAAAAATCGTAAGCCTGAAGAAGACTGGATATCTCTCTCCAACCTTGATCTAACTGATAACCATCGCTAATAGCAGGTAGATATTCATTCGAAAGACTTATCGTTTCATGCTGGATCTTATTCATATTAAAGAGGGCTACGATTCCAATAATAGCCGCGATAAGGATCACTACTGAAAATCCAATACTGATTTTCACCCAGATTTTAAGGTTTTGCCACTTCATACAATAAGCTTATATAGTTAGCGTTATTTCTTTAAATAATATCATGCTTTTCTCGACCGTAAATATATATGAGTTTCCTGTATTTATACAACTTTTTGAAAACTGTTTGATTAATTTATTTACAGACGTGCCACAACATCTCAAAAAACTTGCCACAAATCTTCCTGCTTGACTTTATAAACAAATTTTCATCCATGTTAGGGAGCGACACCCTAAATTAATATATTTAACGTCTGGTATCAAAACGTATATTTAAGTGTTTGCATTACTGTAACCGCTTAAATAACAAACATTAATATCTCTAACTTTCTATCTCATGAAACGCTTATTTATCACTAGCAAAATTTCTACGCTCCTTGTTGGCGTGCTCTTCTTAATTGGAGGATGCAATATTAGTAGCAACAAACCTAAAATTGGTTTTTTGTTTCCTCACCTGCAGAGCGACAGATATGTTAAGGAACAAAAATATTTTACCGACAAAATCGGAGAGTTAGGAGGAGAAGCTATTACCGCCGAAGCTGGCGCCGATGACAAGGTTCAGATAAAACAAGCCAGCGAAATGATTGAAAAAGGTGCTAAAGTTCTCGTCTTAAATGCCATCAATGTAAATACTGCGGCAGCTATTGTCCGTGAGGCAAAGGCAAATAAGGTATCGGTAATTGCTTACGACCGTCTCGTCCAAAATTGCGATTTGGACTGTTTCCTCTCTTTTGATAACGAAAAAGTTGGTAAGCTTATGGCTGAATACCTGACAAAGCTAAAGCCCGAAGGGAACTACATCTTATTGGGCGGAGACAAAGATGACCAGAACGCCCTTCTGGTAAAAAAGGGACAGCTTTCGGTTTTGGACCCATTTTTAAAATCGGGAAAGATTAAAATTATTTACAGTACGTTTATTGAATCTTGGTCGGGCGACAATGCCCGGCACGAAATGGAAAAATATTTAGATCTTGGAGGTCTAATACCCGACGCAATTCTTTCATCTTATGATGGTTTGTCGACCGGCACCATTGAAATGCTAAAGGAACAGAAAATAACAGCCCCTATCCTATTCTCCGGCCAGGATGCTGAACTTGCCGCATGCCGGAACATTGTTGCCGGAACACAGGCCATGACGGTTTATAAATCGGTTCGAAACCTGGCTTACAAAGCTGCCGAGCTCTCGATGAAACTGGCTAAAAAAGAGAAATTAACAGACGTAAGCACAACCGTTTCCAATGGAAAAAAAGATGTACCTTCTGTTTTGCTCGACCCTGTAGCCGTAGATAAAAGCAATTTAAAAAGTACTGTAATCGCCGATGATTTCCATTCGGAAAAAGAAATTTATAATCAATAGTATTTTTACGACACAACAAAAACGACAAGAGCCGCAAAATTTAGGACATTACTTAAATTTTGCGGCTCTTGTCGTTTTTCATATTAGCAAATCGCAGACTGCTTCTTATTGATTTCTATTTCGTATCAAAAGAAAATTTGAATGTTTTGAAACTCATATCCAAAACATTATACATCAAAAGTTTGCCCGAAAGCACCTCCCCTATTTCTGCGACTATTTTCACGACTTCGGTAGCCTGAATAACGCCAATAATTCCGGGTAATACGCCCAACACCCCGACTTGCGAGGCCGGAAGAACATTTTCGGGAGCTTCCGGGAAAAGTTGCCGGTATGTTGGGCCTCCTTTATAATTGAACACCGAGGCCTGCCCTTCATATTGAAAAATTGACCCGAATACTAATGGTTTCTTTAGTTCGGCTGTTACGTCGCCTACCAGAAAACGCGTATTAAAATTATCGGAACAATCGGTTATAATATCATATTTATCAATAATCTCGCGGGCATTTTCGCTAGTTAACAAAAACGGATACGCATGAAAAACAACCAAAGGGTTCAATGCCGACAGTTTTTCCTTTGCAACCAATACTTTTAGTTTTCCAACATCGCTAGTTGCATAAAGAATTTGGCGTTGAAGGTTGCTCTCGCTTACAACATCGGCATCGATCATTCCGATAGTACCAACTCCGGCAGCTACCAGATACTGCAATACCGGACTGCCTAAACCACCGCAACCAACCACTAAAACGGATGCTTGTTTCAATTTTTCTTGCCCTTCTGTTCCAAAATCGGGAAGTAGAACATGACGGGAATAACGCTGCAGTTCTTCTTCGGTCATGCTTTCATTGCAATTATAGATCGGTCCCAGTCTTTCCAAACAGGCTCGTAGCCTTTACTTTTCAACATCTGGCAAATTTCTACAGGCGAACGGTCGTCGTTAATGGTAAATTGCTCAAGTGATTGCGGGGCAACGGCATAACCTCCGGGATTTGTTTTAGAACCTGCGCTAAGTGCCGTAACTCCTAACTTCACAAGGTTATCTCTGAAAGAACTACTCTCACGGGTTGAGATGGATAATTCCACTTCGCTATCGAACAGACGGAACGCACAAATAAGCTGTACCAGTTCCTTGTCGGACATGATAACATTTGGCTGAAAACCTCCGGCATACGGGCGCATCCGCGGAAAGGCAATCGAATACTTGGTTTTCCAATAAGTCTTTTCAAGATAGTTCAGATGCAAAGCCATGAAAAAATTGTCGGTACGCCAATCCTCCAACCCAATAAGCGTTCCTAGCCCGACTTTGTGAACGCCAGCTTTCCCCAGCCGATTGGGAGTTCCGAGGCGGTAATAAAAATCAGCCTTTTTCCCTGCCGGATGATAGGTCGGATATTTCTCTTTATGAAACGTTTCCTGATAAACATATACCGCATTCATGCCTTCGGCGGCAAGGATCTCGTAGTCACACTGATCGAGCGGCTGCACCTCGCAGGAAATCTGTGCAAAATGAGGGCGTAACAACCGAATAGCATTCTGAAGATATTTCACTCCAGCATCCTTAGGCGATTCGCCGGTTACTAGCAACAGGTGTTCAAATCCCATCGCCTTGATGGCTTCTGCTTCGCGAAGGATTTCTTCGTCGTTCAGAATCCGGCGGTTAATCTTATTTTTATGATTGAAACCGCAGTATACGCAGGAGTTATAACAAATATTTGAAAGATATAGCGGCACGTATAGCTGCATGGTGTTGCCAAACCGGCGCAGTGTACGCTCGTGGCTTTTTTGAGCCATCGTTTCGAGATATGGCACTGCCGCCGGCGAAATCAGTGCTTTAAAATCTTCAAGGTCGCATTTATCCTTGCTTAGGGCCACCTCTACATCCCGCGATGTTTTGGCATATATACTTTTTTCGACATCGCCCCAGTTATAAGTGTCGAACAAGGTTTTGAATTCCATATTTTAAATATTTGATGTCTGTTATTAGAGATGAATTGTGACTTTAAAATCCTAATTCAAGACTCAACCCACTTAATAACCTAATCTTCTAATCACTCCCGTACACTAATTATCCAGAAAAGCCGTAAGCGGACTGCTGGCAACGGCATGTTTAAAAGGTTTTGCCAGTTTAGCTTCGAACGCCATACGCCCGGCTTCAACGGCCATTTTAAAGGCTTTGGCCATTTCCACAGGATTATCCGAAACTGCAATGGCCGTATTCACCAGCACAGCATCAGCGCCGATTTCCATGGCCCAGGCTGCGTGCGACGGCGAACCGATTCCCGCATCAACAACCACCGGAACGTTGCTTTGCTCAATGATGATTTCGAGAAAGTCGAGCGTACGTAAACCAAGGTTACTGCCAATGGGCGCACCAAGCGGCATTACCACGGCAGCTCCGGCTTCTTCGAGACGTTTGCACAACACCGGGTCGGCATGAATGTAAGGCATCACCACGAAACCATCTTTAACAAGTTCTTCGGTGGCTTTAAGGGTTTCGACAGCATCGGGAAGCAAATATTTTGGGTCGGGATGAATTTCGAGTTTTACCCAGTTGGTTTCAAGGGCTTCGCGGGCCATACGTGCTGCAAAAACCGCTTCTTTGGCGTTACGTACGCCGGAGGTGTTGGGTAGCAGATTAATCTGCGGATGTGAGAGATGTTGTAAAATATCGTCGTTATCATTGCCCATGTCAATCCGTTTGAGGGCAACGGTAACCAGCTCACTTCCTGACGCAAGCAAAGCTTCTTCCATTACTGCTGAAGAACTAAACTTGCCGGTTCCGGTAAACAATCGCGATTGGAATGTTTTTCCGGCAATAGTTAATAAATCTTTCATACTCAATTTATTTTAAATGCTTTTGTTTAGATGGTTTAAAAATGTACTGACAAACTGTTCTTTATCAGCATTGCAATTAATTCCCGAACTCACGGCTATACCGTGTATCCCGGTCTGCATAAGGCGTTCCACATCGTCTGGCACAATACCTCCGATAGCAATTATCGGCACCTGAATATTTTCATCACGGACTTGTTTAAGGATGCTGAAATATCCTTCCAACCCAAGTATCGGACTTAAATTTTCTTTGGTCTGAGTGAAGCGGAATGGCCCCAGTCCGATGTAATCCACTCGGGCAGCGGCAAGGCGACGAATATCATCGATGGTATTAGCGGTTCCTCCGATAATGAAATTGTTTCCGAGAAGTTCGCGGGCTTCGGACGGATTCATGTCGTTTTTGCCGAGATGAACGCCATCAGCACCAACCCGACGGGCAATCTCCGCATTGTCGTTGATGATGAGCTTTGCACCGAATTTCAGGCAAAGCTGTTTAGCATCCGTGGCAAGCTGCACCCACTCGTCAAACGGTTTGTTTTTAACCCGAAGCTGCACCCAGCGAACCCCACTCTGACAAGCCTCTCGGGCAAGTTCAAGGTGCGATAAACCGTTAATTTCCTGCGTTATATAATGTAATTGTGCAATCATGACATATAATTATGGTAACCAATAAGTGAATTATTGCTCCGAATAAACCCGTAAACATAATGTTTGGCATACTGACAGGCATTGGTCAGCGGTTCGCCCAAAGCGAGGTGTGCCGTGATAGAAGCCGAAAGCACACATCCTGTTCCGCGTTTACCCGGCCCCTCAATACGTAGCTGAGTAAATGCTCGCGATTTTCCGGCGTAAAACAATACATCGCAGGCTTCAGCTCCGGAGTCGTGACCGCCTTTAACCAGTACATTACAGTATTCTGAGAGGTAACTAGCAGCTTCCTGCCACGATTTTTCGGGGAATAAGGCTGAAATCTCTTCAAGGTTTGGAGTTATCAGGTAAATTTTCCGGCATATTTCTTCCAGAAGTTTACGGTCAACATCATTGTGAAACGAAAATCCGGCCGAAGCCTTAAGCACCGGGTCCCAAACAATTTTAATCCGGTCGTTATCCTCTTTCAGCCGGTCGATAAGTGTACTTAAAAGATCTAGATTTTCAATAATCCCAATTTTTACAGAATCAAAGCAAAATTGCTTCTTCAATACAGCGTATTGTTCCATGATTATTCGGGACGAAACCCAATTTACCGAAGTAAACTCAATGTCGTTCTGGCAAGTATTGGCTGTGCATACCGAAATTCCATATACTCCGGTAGCTTCGAATGTTTTAATATCCGCCAGAAGGCCGGCACAACCGCTTGGGTCGAAGCCGGCAATTGTCATTACTGTGGGACGAGGTCTGTTCATTAATCTTCGTTACTACTATTTTCAGCCACTTGTTCGCAAACTTGGTGCGACAACCGCATGGAACAAAAACCGGGTCCGCACATGGAACAGAACTTCGAATCGTCGGTATTTTCGGCATGCGGAGTTTCGTTATGGAACGCACGGGCCGTGTCCGGATCGAGCGAAAGATTGAACTGGTCTTCCCAACGGAACTCAAAACGGGCTTTGCTCATGGCATTGTCGCGATGCTGCGCTCCGGGATGACCTTTGGCCAGGTCTGCCGCATGAGCTGCAATTTTATAAGCCATTACACCATCTTTAACATCTTTTTTATTGGGCAAACCAAGGTGTTCCTTGGGAGTAACATAGCACAACATAGCCGTTCCGTACCACCCGATAAGCGCGGCACCAATGGCCGAAGTAAGATGGTCGTAACCCGGAGCGATATCGGTCACCAACGGGCCAAGCGTGTAAAACGGGGCTTCGTGGCAATATTGTAACTGCTTGTCCATATTTTCTTTTATAAGATGCATGGGTACATGGCCCGGACCTTCAATAATAGCCTGAACATCATGTTTCCAAGCCGTTTTTGTCAGTTCACCAAGAACTTCAAGCTCACCAAACTGCGCATGGTCATTGGCATCGGCAATGGACCCGGGACGAAGCCCGTCGCCCAGCGAAACTGCCACATCATAAGCACGGAGTATTTCGCAGATTTCGTCGAAATGGGTATAGAGAAAATTTTCTTTTTTATGGGTAAGGCACCATTTGGCAAGAATTGAACCTCCGCGCGATACAATACCCGTAGTACGTTTTGCAGCAAACGGAATGTGCTTTTGCAGAAGTCCGGCATGAATGGTGAAATAATCAACACCTTGTTCGGCCTGTTCGATAAGCGTATCGCGGAACAGCTCCCAAGTGAGGTCGTCGGCTACACCACCAATTTTTTCGAGAGCCTGATAAATAGGCACTGTACCCATCGGAACCGGACAGTTACGAATAATCCATTCGCGCGTTTCGTGAATATTCTTGCCGGTGGACAAATCCATGAGCGTATCGCCACCCCAACGACAACTCCACACTGCTTTTTCAACTTCTTCCTCGATGGTTGAAGTGATGGCCGAGTTGCCGATATTGGTATTAATCTTCACCAAAAAATTACGTCCAATAACCATAGGTTCGCACTCAGGGTGGTTGATGTTGGCAGGGATTATCGCACGTCCGCGGGCTACCTCATCGCGCACAAATTCGGGAGTGATGTAACTTGTAGGCGTGTTGGCTCCATAGCTCATCCCCGGATGTTGTTTCAGCTCTTTCAGTTCATCGATACGTTGATTCTCGCGAATGGCAACGTATTCCATTTCGGGAGTGATGATACCTTGTTTGGCATAATACATCTGGGTGATGGAATGCCCGGCCTTGGCGCGGTAAGGTTTTTCGATATGGGCAAAACGCAGCACGTCGAGCGAACGATCGTTCATCCGCAGATGACTATATTCCGACGAAAAATCGGGTAAACGCTCAATATCGGTACGTTTCCTCAGCCATTCTTCGCGAAAACGCGGAAGTCCCTGTTTTAAATCGATGGCGATATTGGGATCGGTAAACGGACCACTCGTGTCGTAAACGGTAACCGGTGCATTGGCAGCTGATTTTCCGGGCTTGGAACACCCGTGCGGAGTATCCGAAAGCACGATTTCGCGCATCGCCACTTTTATATCGTGGAGTTTCCCGTTTACATATATTTTTCGCGAGTTTGGTAATGGCTCGCGCGTAATTGCAGATGTTTTACTGTCCATAATAAATTTTAAAATGATGAATTGATAGCTTGGATCTAGGATTTATGCAATTGTATCAACCGCCCTGAGTGGCACGGATGACGGTCAGTTTATCGTTTTCGCAAAGTTGATGGGAATCCCATTGGTGTTTAAATACAATTTCGTCGTTAACGGCAACAGCTATGCCTTTTGCTTCAAAAATATTAAGTTGAGAAAGTAAATCGGAAAGAGGCATCCCGAAAGGAATGTCTTGCAATTGATTGTTCACAAAAACGTTCATAGTTAATAATTTAAAATTGTTAAACTATAAACTTTAGGGATGAACTGTAAAAAGGAGAGTGAAAAACAACTGCTCAACTTTTCCCTTCGCAGGCATTATCCTGATCAGGTTCATGGGGTTTGATCTCAGCCCTTGTATTTAGGCACCCCCAAAGTTTGATGGTACAAATATATATTTTTTCGGATTGGATTGTAAAGAGGGTGAACTTTTTAATTAGTGTTGCTTCATATTTGCCAATATTCTTTCCAGAAACATTTCGAAAAGAGTAATTTCCTCATCAGTAAACCCATTATAAAACTGGTCGAGCATATCCTCCGATAATCTTTGATAATCTTCCCGCAGGGCAGAACTTTTCGTGGTCAGACAAACGAGCGTAATCCGCTTGTCAGTTTCCGAAGGTTTACGGATAATATGGCCCGAAAGCTCGAGCCGTTCCAGCATGGCAGTCAGGGTCGATTTGCTAAGCGAGGTTTCTTTGGCCAGATCGTTAATCGGCACGTTGTCATTCTTCCAGAGAGCAAAGATTATACGGCCCTGGGCATGATTTATATCAATCTGATAATCTTTAAGTTTCTTTGAAAAAACCCGACCCGTAACCTGATGTATCTGAGATATTAAATAGCCGCCTTCTCTTTTTTCGCTCATAGTTTCAAATCGTTTTGTTGAAACTGATAATAACTTTTAATGTAAGCCGGTTTTAGTTTCAGGATAGCATAATCTTCCGAGTCTTTTCCTTGCGGATAATACATTGTCCATCCATTTTGCCAGATAGCATGTTTTATATCTTTGTCTTGCACAATTTCGATTTCGCCCTGACACATAACGCCATGCCAGGTTTCCGGATCGCAATAATAGACCGCCACCCGGGCATTGTTTAATATCTGACTCACCTTTATTGACGAAGTGTTGGTGGTAAAAAACAAAGTGAAGTCTTCGTCGTACTGCGACATAAAATCGACAAGTTTTGGAAACTGCACAGCATTCTTCAGATTGAGCATAGCCCTGGTAGAAGGAAAACCATTCTCGTCGATGGTTGTTAAATAAGCAGCATCGGCTTTCTTTATGAGTTCTAAGCCCATCTTAATAAAGTCCTTATTCATAATTTTATGGTTAATTTAGTATTATATAGTACAAATATAATACGATATCGTACAATTGCAAAATTGAAGTGAATTCTCGTGACAACTTTCTGAAAATTATTAACATTTGCTTCATATCGGGTTTTTTCTATTTTTGCCCTCTATAATAACTAAACTATGGTAAGAAGAACATTCGACCTTTTGGAAAGGTATAAAGCTTACTTCCCCGACAAACCCGATGCGCTTGCCGGAAAACAAAATGGCAGTTGGGTTACCTACAGTTCCCGCGAATACATTGAAAAAGCAAATCAAGTCAGTTATGGTCTGATGGCATTGGGATTTAAGTCCGGCGACAAAATCGCGACCATCTCCAACAATCGCCCCGAATGGAATTTTGTGGACATGGGTATGGCCCAGTTGGGAGTAATTCACGTACCGGTTTATCCCACCATCAGTTATGACGATTTCACCTACATATTCCGGCACTCGGAGCCGGCAATGCTTATTGTTTCCGATAAGCAGCTAAACGAAAAACTGAAACCCATCACCCAGAAAATTCCGTCGATAAAGGATATTTACACGTTTAATCAGGTAAATGGAGCCAAAAACTGGATGGAAATACTCGAACTCGGCAAGGAAAATGCCGAACGATTTATCCATGAGCTCGACGAAATAAAAGCGTCCATTAAACCTTCGGATATGGTTACGCTGATTTATACCTCCGGAACGACGGGCGTTCCCAAAGGGGTAATGTTATCGCATCAAAATCTGGTAAGCAATTTTATAGCTACCGCCCAGTTGCACTCGATACCTCCTTCGGGCAAAGCCTTGAGCTTTCTTCCTTTGTGCCATGTGTACGAACGGATGGTGAATTATCACTTTCAGTATAAAGGTATTGGAATCTACTATGCCGAAAACATGGGGACGCTCCTCGAGAATATGCAGGAAATACATCCGTCCATTTTCCTTACCGTACCCCGTCTCTTGGAACGGATTTATGCCGGAATTATCGGTAAAGGTAAAGATCTGCCATTGTTGAAAAAAATGATTTTCTTCTGGGCTGTAAACCTGGGATTACGCTACGAACACGACCATCGCAATGGCCTGCTATACGACCTGAGCCTCAAAATAGCCGATAAACTTATCTTTTCGAAATGGCGCGAGGTTATAGGCGGCAATGTGACCTACATCGTTTGTGGCGGTGCGGCCTTGCAGGAACGGTTGGAACGTATATTCTGTGCCGCCCGGATTACCATTCTTCAAGGATATGGATTAACCGAAACCAGTCCGGTTATTGCGGTTAACGACCCGTCAAAAAACAATTTTAAAATCGGAACCGTTGGAACCGTTTTGGAAGATGTTGATTTGAAGATTTCCGACGATGGAGAAATCCTTTGCAAAGGTCCCAATGTGATGATGGGTTATTACAAAGACCCTGTGCTTACTTCCGAGGTTATTGACAAAGAAGGTTGGTTTCATACCGGTGATGTCGGCGTTTTTGTCGATAAGATATTTTTAAAGATTACCGACCGTAAAAAAGAAATCTTTAAACTGTCGAGCGGCAAATATGTTGCCCCTCAAATCATTGAAAATAAATGCAAAGAGTCGTTTTTCATTGAACAAGTAATGGTTATCGGCGAAAATGAGAAATTTGCCAGTGCCATCATCTCTCCCAATTTCAATTTTCTGCATAATTGGTGCTCACGCCACGGGGTAAGCTTCCGCGATAATTTTGAGCTGATAACCATTCCCAAAGTTATAGCTCGTTACCAAAGGGAGATAAGCCATATTAACAAAACATTAGGCCAAACCGAGCAGCTTAAACGGTTCCGGCTGGTAGCCGAAGAATGGAGCCAGAACACCGGAGAGCTCTCCCCCACCTTGAAACTAAAACGAAAATCTATTTGCGACAAATACCGCGAAATAATTGACGATATTTATGCAGTAAAAAACGGAGATTAAATCAGCTCAATCTCTTTTCAAAACAAAAGGCCAATGTTTCGTGCTGAAACATTGGCCTTTTGCATAATAACATTCGGGATATTACTTCGCCAGTTTACTATTTTTTCGGCTGTACAGAAAATAAATCAGGAAACCGATAACCATCCAGATAATAAGTCGCAGCCAGGTATCGAACGGAAGAACAAGCATCTGAACAAAACAAACCAAAACACCAAGAATCGGCACATAAGGCAATCCCGGAGTTTTAAAGGCTCGGGGCGCATTCGGTTCCTTGTAGCGAAGTATCAAAACTCCCATACAAACAATGCAGAACGCCAGCAACGTACCTATCGACACCAGTTCGCCCAGAATATCAATCGGTGTAACCCCGGCAATAATCATCGCCAGTATCCCGGTAATAATAGAACTGACATAAGGAGTCTTAAACTTAGGATGAGTTTTCTTAAAAATCGGAGGGAGCAAACCGTCGTTGGACATGGAATAAAATATTCGCGGTTGCCCCATCAACATTACCAGAATTACAGAACTCAAACCAGCAATGGCCGCAATTTTAATAATAGGGCGAAGCCAGAACATTTTAGGCCCCATAGCATTAACCGCAACAGCAATCGGATCGGGAACATTTAAAAGTTTATAGCTGACAACCCCGGTAAGCACCAAAGCTACAAGGATGTACAAAATAGTTGAAATACCCAGCGATCCAAGTATCCCAACTGGCATATCACGTTTAGGATTTTTAGCTTCTTGCGAAGCGGTAGACACGGCGTCGAACCCGATATACGCAAAAAATATAACCGCAGCTCCCCTGAATATACCAGAGAACCCAAATTCTCCAAACTTTCCGGTATTCGTCGGGATAAAAGGAGTCCAGTGGGCGGCATTCACAAAAAAGAAGCCGAGAACGATGAACGTAACAATAACAAACACTTTCAGAATTACCATCAGCATGTTAACATTAGCCGATTCCTTAATACCGATCACCAACAGCGTTGTAACTATTGCTACAATGATGATTGCCGGTAGATTTAGAATCGCCGTTGTATGCTGAAGGGCTTCGATGTTTATAGAACGTTCCTGCAATAGCTGAACAAGATTGTGAGTCAACAACTTCCAGCCTTCGCCAGGGATATTTACTAACTTCGAACCTGTTGCAGCTGTGAATTCGGGAGGAATATTAAGCCCGAAGTCGTGCAAAAAACTCACCATATAGCCCGACCAGCCAACAGCTACTGTTGATGCGGCAAAAAGATATTCGAGGATTAAATCCCAGCCAATAATCCAGGCCACAAACTCGCCCATGGTAGCGTACGCATACGTATAGGCACTTCCTGAAATAGGGATCATCGACGCAAATTCGGCATAGCAAAGCCCGGCAAGGGCACAGGCTACTCCTGAAAGTATAAACGACAAAACAATGGCTGGACCGGCGTGCTGTGCGGCAACCTGTCCACTCAATACAAAAATCCCTGCGCCAATAATGGCTCCAATTCCAAGTGTAACAAGGTTAGAACCAGACAATACACGCTTTAATCCGTGCCCGGAGTCAGCTTCTTCTAGAAGTTGGTCTATCGTTTTTTTTCTAAATAATTGGCTCATGGTATTATAGATATATGCAACTTGGCTAAAATAACGATTTTTAGGAATTATCTATCTATTAATCTGAAACAAAAAGTGCAAATTTGCTTTCAATACACAAACAAACAAAACCGAATTTTATTAAAAGAAAAGCGGATCAATATTCAACAAAACGTTTCATTTTTAAATAATTCGATGTAATTTTACACCACATTTAGTAAGTAACCTAATGAGGGAATTTTCGAAAATATCATCTTTAATGGCCGGATTGATTGCGGTAAGCTTTTCGTTGCAGGCCAAAAATCCGGATAATAATATTTCCGGACGAAAGAGCCATTCTCTCAACGAAAATGCGGTCTTTTTCCCTCTTGCCCCACCCGAAGATAAGCAGGTTAAGTTTACTCTTTACGTAAGCGAAGGAATCCTAAATATAAAATATCCAAAACCACAGGAACTTATGAACGGAGAGGTTATCATATATAACCTTCTGGGCAAAGAAATTATCCGCAAAAGATTAGATCCAGACGCCATTAATCAGGTTAACCTTCCGGCTCAAACAACCTGCTACATTGTACGAATTAACTATTCTGGCAAAGTTCACACTCAACGGATAATCGTTACAAAATAATCAGTTTTCTTTCCTCAAAAGGAATAACCCCAAAAAGGTTATCAATCCGTTTATTATCAATAACTCGAAACCCATTTTATAGCCGTTAAACCACTGCACTGAGTAAACACTCAAAACATACGATATTACCGGAGAAATAACTGCCACCAACGGTACCCATTTGTCGCGCACCTGCCATTTGGTAAACAACCCAAAACTAAAAAATCCGAGCAATGGACCATACGTGTATCCGGCAATGGTATAGAGCTTTTCGATAACAGCTTTATCATTAATTGCCCTAAAAATAACAATAACTACCAAAAAAATTGCCGCAACAGAAAGATGTACTCTGTAACGAATACGCCTTTTTTGCTTGTCGGAGATAGCAAGCCGGTTAAAACCCAGGAAATCGATACAAAACGAAGTGGTTAGCGAGGTCAAAGCCCCGTCGGCACTGGGATAAGCGGCAGATATAAGCCCAATCATAAATACCACTCCGGCAACCGGGCCAAGATATTGCAGAGCAATGGTCGGGAATATATTATCGGACATCGTCAAGGTTATCGAGTGCGACGACATATAAAGCATCAATACAGCTCCCAGAAAAAGAAACATCAGGTTTACAAAAACCAACGTTCCGCTAAAGGTAAACATATTGATCTGTGCCTCGCGCAAATTTTTACAACTCAGGTTTTTCTGCATCATTTCCTGGTCGAGTCCGGTCATTACAATGGCGATGAACATTCCACTGAGGAATTGTTTGAGGAAAAACCGCGAGTTATGCCAGTCCCAGATCATCATTCTGGAGGTACTGCTGTGCCAAACCTGTGACGCCAAACCTGTAACCGTTGTATGCATCTCTTTGCTGATAAAATAGATAGACATTGCTACCGCCAAAAGCATAAACGTAGTTTGCAGGGTGTCGGTCCAAACAATGGTTTTAATGCCGCCTCTTAATGTATATAAAATGATGAGGGTTATGAACAGCAATACGTTGGCAAAGAAGGGGATACCCCAGGCATCAAAAACAAACACCTGCAATACATTAACTACCAAAAACATGCGAAAGGAAGCTCCCAGAATACGCGAAATCATAAAAAAGCTTGCTCCGGTTTTATACGTCCAGAAACCAAAGCGCTGTTCGAGGTAAGTATAAATTGACGTGAGGTTTAGTCGATAATAAAGCGGAAGAAGAATAGTTGCAATCACAAAATATCCTGCCAGAAACCCAAATACCATTACCATATACGTAAACTGGGTGTCGCGCACAGCTCCCGGCACCGACATAAACGTAACGCCCGATAGCGATGCCCCAATCATACCATAAGCAACAACATACCAGGGCGATACCTTATTCCCGATAAAAAAAGTCTGATTATCGGCTTGGCGGGAGGTTAAATACGTAACGACAAAAATAAGGACGGTGTAGGCAAGGAAGATTCCAAGTATCAGAAAAGGCGACATGATTTCAGCATATTAATCAAACGGGCACAAGGTTAATAAAAATTCCGGGCAATTAAAACTTTTCAGATAATCCCATATTTATCTAATATTTAAAACGGTTAAACCTGCAAACCAAACTTCAAAAACCTAAAAAACAGAAAGTTAACTACTTTAAAAATGTCATTTTTATTATTACCTTTGTCATTACTTATGAGCCAAACAAACTATTCCTCAAAACTTCTGGAGACTGCGGTGTCCGAGTTCTCCCAACTGCCCGGCATTGGCAACAAGACGGCATTGCGCCTGGTATTGCATCTTTTAAAACAGGATGCCGATACGGTAAACCGTTTTGGAAATGCCATTATTGAATTAAAAAACCAGATTAAACACTGCAGAGTTTGTTTTAACCTTTCCGACGAAGAAGTTTGCTCCATCTGCTCCAATACTTCGCGCGATCACGGCTTGGTGTGTGTGGTCGAAAACATTCGCGACGTAATGTCGATTGAAAAAACCATGCAATATCACGGTGTGTATCATGTACTTGGAGGCATCATCTCACCAATGGACGGCATTGGTCCTGCCGACCTCACCATTGGAGCTCTCGAAGAAAAAGTAGCTTCCGGCAGTATTAGGGAGGTAATTTTAGCGCTAAGCACTACGCTCGAAGGAGATACGACCAACTTCTACATATTTAAGAAGTTAAGCAAGCACCCCATAACCATTACCACGCTGGCACGAGGCGTATCATTTGGTGATGAACTCGAATATACCGACGAAATAACGCTGGGCCGTTCCATCATCAACCGTACACCTTTCGAATCAACCCTCGGGAATAACGGCTAATCCTACTTTACAATTACGATTTTCGCCTTATTTACCGAACCGTTTATTTTCATCTGAAGAAAATAAACCCCTGCGGGAAACGACGATAAGTCCATCTCAAACTTATTAGCCTCATTGGTTACCGAGACCTGCCGGGAAAAGATCAGTCGGCCCTGCGAGGAAAATATATCCAAGTTAGCTCTTCCGTCTTTCGCATTGGCTATAATAACATTAAACTTCCCTGAAGACGGATTAGGATACACTTCGAGACTATTGGCAACCAACTCAATATCACAATTTCCAGTTTTCCCCTGATAGCCATCCACCTGCAACCAATAAGTCCGGCCAGGTTCTACCGCGAGGTTTTTGATTAAGGCCGTAGAATCGGTCGATGAGCGGTTGTCGTTGGCAGCAACCAAGGTATATCGAGAGGATGACCCCGATAAAATATCGGAATAAGAATCGGCCCTGTACACGGCAATCCTGTCGTTAAAACCGTGGGTATCAATAGTAATAATTCCACTCATTGGCCCAACAAAATTATACCAGATTGTATTCTTCAAAATGGAAGACCCGCTATTATCCGGGCACCAACTATCATTTGAATAACAATCTGTTGCAGCAGGATGAGGCTCATTTGTCTCAGTTGTAGCACATCGGTTAGAATATACAGGATTCGTCCCCGGCCAAAGTCGGATTGCACTGGAAACATTATCATTCACAGGTATTAACACTTTAAGTTTGGCACTATCCGAAGCCACGCACGAACCAAATATTCCGGTCACTTTCACTTGCGAATTGAACGAACTATATGTACTTGTTGCGTTACGCAATGAAAGGTATAACGTATCGGAAGATGTGAAATAAGTTATATTATCGTTTCGCTCAATAGTATAGGTATAAGATGGGGCTCCGGAAATCTTCAACGGAAATTTATAGAGGTTACAACCACACACCACACTGTCGGACGGTACTCCTGTCATTACTACATTAATTGTTTTTGCAGCATAAATATAATTGTTGTATATCAGCGAATCGGATCCAAAGCTATTGGAAGTTACCAATTTAACAGTATAGCTCCCTCCGTTCTGGAAAATAACTTCCGGATTTTGGGAACTGCTACTGGTATTGTTTGTAAATGTATAGGAAGCTGGATAAATTGTCCATTTCCATGATGTTGGATAATATTTACTTTGATCGGTAAACTTGACGGAAGCACCTACACACACCTTGGGAATAGCCGTTGAGAATACCGTTTGAGGCTTAATAAGCATATATCCATCAAGACTTGTTGCCCCTGTATTATCTGGGTCGAGCCATGTTTTTATCTGTTGTGCTGCAGTAGCATTGTAATTCCACGAGAGCGAAAACTTTCCATAAAACGAATAGGTGTTATCGCCTCCATGCAGTTGCCCGATGATCCGTTTGTTATCATCAAATAACGGAGAACCGGACGATCCGCCTTCGGTTGTTCCTTCGTCAAAAGCGACTTCCCAATGGGTATTGGGCGAAGTTGTAGAGGTATTGTCCCACGTTATAGTTCCGTTATAAGATACGGGAGCAGAATAATCAAGAGAGATGCACTTGGGGGCTCCGGCAGGATGGTGGATGCAGGTTCCTGTTTTTGCACTTCGGGGACTGGCATCCCATCCGGCGAAATACGGAGAATAGCTGATGGGAGGTGCTTCGTTTATCTCTAAAAGGGAAAAATCAGAATAAGTGCTGGCCGCTTTAAGGGTTGCCCCGGATAATGTCTGCGTTAACTGAGCATCGGAACTGCTACAGGTCGAATTCTCGTAGTTAAAATAAGCCACCAACGTAGCTGCTACACTATTGGTACTAACACAATGACAGGCAGTAAGGAAATAAGGGGTCCCGTCTAACCGGACATTATTTATAAGCGACCCGGAACATAGATACGAATAAGCTCCGTCTACGTAAGTTATCCGGCATACACCATGCTTGACAGCCTGCCAGTTAGCGCCCTGGGGGCAATTAATCCCTATTCGTCCGGTAATTGTGGCCTGCACATCGATATAAGCTTGGGAAACAGCACCAATAGTTAACTGCCCTTCAAACGACGGATTTAACGGTTCAAAATATTCTATAATTGCATTTTTGCTGGCCAACTCGGCTATGGAAAGGGCATTTCGCTGGTTATTGTTTAAACTGGTAAACGCGCCTAAAAGTCGGGTATGATCATCGTTATATATAAACACTTTAGCTCCATCGGGCAAAAGATACTTACTAAAAAATACTCCGAGTGAATAGGCCTGTCCCGAAACAATTTTATACTGCCAAATGGTTCCTTTCCCCTGAATAACCGTTTTTACACCTTCATTTTTTATATCGATACTGACATTCTGGACCACTCCATACCGGTTAGGGTCTTTCAACAAAGCATCATCTGCTTTTAACCGGGCAGTATCCATTATTTCCAATGTTTTTACAGGCAATACCATCGCAGCCTTTTCTTTGATCGAAAAGCTCTCGGGCAGACCAGGCTGTGATAGTTGGGCGTTAAGATAGTGAAGAAAGAAAAACTGAAACAAGCTTATTAATAAAGCCTTACGACATAAAAATTTAAACATTGGCAAAACCATTCTGTGCATAATTTGAAAATCTGTCAATCCTGTTTTGTTAATAAACTAAAAACGAACGAAATTATTTCTACCCGCCGTTTCTTTAATAATCTTAAACCAATAAAACATTCAATTACAGGAGATTTAGATTTTCTAAAAGCAAGCATCAGGAAAGGGAGAACGCAGATTTATCCTTAAGCTGTTTTTAATTTTATTAGACGTGAAAATACAAAAAAGGTTTAACCTGCTTTGATAAAAATCTTCTATTTTGCAAATCCATTTATATTCGTCAATTTTGCCGACTCCCTGTCAGATTTTATATGAAAGATTTAACAAATGGCCACGAAGGAAAGCTTATCCTCAACTTTGCAATACCCATGCTTCTTGGCAATGTGTTCCAGCAACTTTACAGTGTCATTAACAGCGTTATTGTAGGGCATTTTCTGGGAAAGCAGGCTTTGGCAGCCGTCGGGGCTTCATTTCCGATAATCTTTGCGCTCATTTCGCTCACCATTGGCATAGCAACAGGTTGTACTATCGTTATCTCACAATTCTACGGAGCTAAAGACATTGATAATGTTCGCCGTACCATCGATACGATGAATATTTTCCTTTTTTTCGCTTCCGCAATTTTAACAGTTGCCGGGATATTACTAAGTAAACCTATATTCCGTTTGATTAATCTACCGGATGAAATTATGCCCCAAGCTGTTATGTATTTTAGCATATCTATGTTAGGTACTATACCGCTTTTCGGGTACCATAGCACCAGCGCAATCCTGCGGGGACTTGGCGATTCCAAAACTCCGTTATACTTTCTCATAATCTCCACGGTTGTCAACGCCCTGCTCGATCTGCTATTTATTGTAGTCTTCAAATGGGGTATTGCCGGAGCTGCTATTGCCACGGTGCTGGCCCAGACCGGAGCCTTTTTTACTACCGTAATATATCTTAACCGAACGCACAAAATCATTCGATTTTCATTTTTTAACCTCGTTTTTGACAAAAATATCTTTATCAAAGGATTGAAAATAGGGCTCCCAACGGGCTTTCAGCAAACTTTTGTAGCTTTTGGAATGATGGCCTTGTACTGGATTGTTAATGGTTTTGGCACCGATGTTATCGCTGCCTATTCGGTAGTTGGGCGCATCGACGCTTTTGCTTCAATGCCAGCCATGAACTTCGGCGCAGCACTCTCAACTTTTGTAGGACAAAATATCGGGGCACGAAAAACAGAACGAGTCCGTTCGGGATTAATAGCAACTATCCGCATGTCGTCAATTATTGCGCTATCAACTACTGCTATTGTGATTCTGTTTCCACACGCCGTTATGCACCTGTTTACCACCGATGCGGCAGTTATCGAAATAGGTCAACAATACCTTGCTATTGTGGGGTCTTTTTACATTGTTTTCTCCACCATGTTTGTAGTTGCCGGGGTAATGCGCGGTGCTGGCGACACGTTAATTCCGATGTTTATCACGCTTTTTTCGCTGTGGCTCATCCGCATTCCGTTGGCTTATTTTCTTTCCCGGCATATCGGCGCAACCGGCATCTGGTGGGCCATCCCCATTGCCTGGGTTTTAGGAGTTACGGCATCATTCATCTACTACTCCACCGGGCGATGGAAAACCAAATCCGTTATAACGTACTCCGAATAACGCATTTTTCACTACATTTGGGACTTAAACAAAGTTCTTGCTCATGATACAATCGATGACAGGCTACGGTAAAGCCGAATGTGAATTTCAATCGAAAAAGATTACCGTCGAAATTAAATCCCTAAACAGCAAACAATTAGATCTAAATTCAAGAGTCCCATCTCTTTATAAAGAAAAAGAACTGGATTTACGTAACGAAATTAGCCGTGAACTTACCCGCGGTAAAGTAGATCTTTATATTTCGGTCGATTCGGTTGACGAGGACATGCCTGTTACCCTCAATTCAAAACTGGTAAAAGGTTATTATCAGCAAGTTGCCAATATTTCGAAAGAACTAAACCTTCCACTTCCCGACGACATTATCACCTCGCTTCTTCGTCTTCCCGACGTTTTAAAATCGGAAAAACAAGAGGTTTCTGAAGAAGAATGGGCTGCGTTGTCGTCCTGCGCTTCCAACGCGATAAAAACGTTAAAAGAATTCAGGTTTCAGGAAGGAATAGCCCTCGAAAAAGACATCACAGAACGAATCCGGCTAATTACCGACCTTGCCATAGAGATTGAACCTTTTGAAGAACAACGCATTATCAAGGTTCGTCAAAAAATACAGCAAGGACTTGTCGATCTAATGGCTTCGGATAAGTTAGACCAAAATCGTTTTGAGCAGGAATTGATATATTACATTGAAAAACTTGATATTACCGAAGAAAAAGTTCGGTTGGCCAATCATTGTAAATATTTCATGGAAACCATTAACTCTCCCGACTCAAACGGTAAAAAGCTTGCTTTTATCACCCAGGAGATTGGTCGCGAAATCAACACCATCGGTTCAAAATCGAATGATTCGGACATGCAAAAAATTGTGGTTCAAATGAAAGACGAGCTCGAAAAAATTAAAGAACAAATTAACAACGTATTGTAGTATAACTATTAATTCTGACAGGTCAAAAACTGCCAGAATTAATACCGACCTAGAAAAGATGAACGGAAAACTTATCATATTCTCCGCCCCATCCGGTGCCGGAAAAACGACCATTGTAAAACATCTGCTCCAAAGCGGACTTCCCCTCGAATTTTCCATCTCGGCATGTAGCCGAAAACCGCGGACGGGTGAAATTAACGGACGGGATTACTATTTTCTGTCCGAAGAAGAATTTCGGCAAAAGATACAAAACAACGAATTTATTGAATGGGAAGAAGTTTATGCCGGAAACTATTATGGCACACTACGCTCCGAAATTGAACGTATCTGGGCAAAAGGCAAACACGTTCTTTTCGACATCGACGTGAAAGGTGGTGTAAACCTAAAAAAACTTTTCCCGGACAAAACGCTGTCTATTTTTGTTGAGCCACCTTCGGTCGAAGAGCTCGAACGCCGTCTTATAGGCCGTTCTACCGACGACGCAGAAACCATTCGCAAACGCGTTGACAAAGCAGTTTATGAGCTAGGCTTTGCCGATCAGTTCGACGTGGTTATCGTCAACGACATCCTGACCGAAGCACAGGAAAAAGCCATAAAAATCGTATCAGACTTCATCGTCCAATAATGAAAACCGGCCTCTTTTTCGGATCATTCAACCCTATACACATCGGACATTTGGCTATAGCCAACTACATGGTCGAATTTACCGATCTGGAAGAGATCTGGTTTGTAGTCAGTCCGCATAATCCCTTAAAATCGAAAGAAATACTAATCAGTGGCATTACCCGTTTGGCAATGGTGAATTTGGCCATTGGTAACGACACGCGCATTAAGACCTGCGATATCGAACTCTCGCTGCCGCAACCCTCGTACACCATTAATACGCTGAATCATTTAACCGAAAAATATCCTGTACGGGAATTTGTGATTGTAATGGGTGCCGACGGATTGACAAATTTTGACAAATGGAAATGCCACGATGAAATTTCGGATAAGTACCAACGTTATGTTTATCCCCGTCCGGGATTACCTTCCGGATTATTGAGTGATATAAAAAACGGCAGAATCATAGATGCCCCGTTAATGGATATTTCTTCTACGTTTATCCGGGAGGCCATCGAAACAGGTAAAGATGTACGTTATTTCGTGACCTCCAGAGTTTGGGATTTTATCCGCGATAACCAACTATATCTTCCTCCTAAATATTGAACACTAACAAAACGGCTCTTCTATTTAAAAAATAAGTTTCAAAATTTATAGCCTAATCCAAACTTAAGCAATGGCACTATGCCCCAATAATTCCCGTGAATTCCAAAAGAATTAGGTTTGGGTCCTCGTAATCCCATGTATGCATCAATACCCACACTGCTATTTAGATAAAAAAACTTGGCTATTTTTATTTGTGTTCCAAATCCAATAGCATGTTCAAGCGTTATAACCTTTCCCTCTGATGCGAAACCATTTTTATCCACTTCATTTCCTTTAACTTCAAAAGGGGATCTGTAGATAAAATTATATAAAAAATAGGGTCGAATTATACGTTTGTATGACTTTGGTGAAAAATAAATATACATAAATTCAATTCCTGAAAATTCCCGACTTTGCTTTAACATGATACCTAATTCAACCTGTTGATTAATTTTTTGAATATTGAAATTTATATTTGTACTTGGGCCAAATCCGCTACCAGTTGTAACCTCATAAACATTGATGCCATATAATGGATCAGAATTGTATCTTACATACCCTTCCCGCCCAATATTAGTCATCAAAAAAGCTCCGCTCACAATAACAATAGCAATAACTCGTTTCATTCACAAAATTGACAGTTTGTCAAATTTAGAACACGAAAAGATTAATCAATTAGCAATAATGGATGATTATTTTACTGATAAGCATTAATATAAATCACCACTGTTTATTTATATTCCAGAGAAATAATCTATCTTAATGCATTTCATTACAAATTAAATTTATCAAGGAGATCATATTATCTCACAAATGAGGCTCATTAAAAAGTATATTGAACTGGGTTTAAAATTTAAAACCTAATCCAAATTTAACCGACGGCACTATGCCAAAATTATTTCCGTGAACTCCTAGAGTATTGGGTTTTTGTCCTTGATAATGAGAGCCCATATAAGCATCAACTCCTGCACTACCCTCAACATAAAGCGAGTTAGCTACCTGTACCTGAGCTCCAAATCCTATCGCATGCTCAAAAGTTGTTACTTTACCTTGCAGTTCGGACATATTTACACTCGACGATTTCAACAGCGAAGGGGCTACTATCACCTCAGTAGGCATCCTATACACAAAATTATAATGGAAAAACGGACGTACCGTGCGATTCTGGGAAGCTAAAGAAAAATGCTTATACATAAATTCCACACCTGCAAAGGCTTTGTTCTGACTATTGAACATCAGCCCTAACTGAAAGACCCGGTTTGATTGTTGAACATTAAAATCAATGTTCATACTCGAACCATATCCGCTACCAGATGAAGCCTGATAAACATTGATGCCATAAAATGGATTAAGATTATACCTTGTATACCCTTTCCCAAAAGTGTTCGTCATCAAAAATGCGACACTCATAAAAATTATGAATCGTTTCATGGCTAGAAGCTTTTGTTTAGTCAAATCTAGCCAATAAAAGTCCGTTCGGTTTCGAAAATAGATGAGATACGCTACACCCCGCAAATGATAGTTATTATCCCTAGTTACTGACTACTGTCACTCAATAGTATTGATACAAATCACCCAAATATCCATTCGTCTCTTATTTTTAAAGCTCTTAACGTTAACTCAATGTTGCAAATAACTTATTTACAATAGTATACATATGCGTAAACAATAAGTCCGGTTTAGCTAAACTAAAATTTAGCCAAACCGGACTTATAAAAACAAAACGCGTAAAACCGCTAAAGCGGCCTTATTACTGCTTAAAATTGATACTGCTGTACAATTTCCATTCCCCGTACAATAGCATCACGATTAGTACCAATGGTATGATGATGACGCTCGGGCAACGATTTTTCCAAGCCCTTAATTACATTATCAAGCTCTACAATGGGCTTAAGTTTAAGATAAGCGCCCAATACAATCATATTAAATGCCTTTTCCATCGAAAGTTGAGATGCTTCAGCGGCAGCTTCCACACAATATATTTGAATATCGTTACGCTGCGGCATACGGGTAATTCCGTTGTTATCAAAAAGCAGCAAGCCTCCTGGTTTAACAGAATGCTCAAACTTGTCGAGCGACTGCTGATTTAGGATAATAGCCGTATCGAACTCGTTGAGTATAGGCGAACTGATGCGTTCATCGCTCAGGATAACGGTAACGTTGGCCGTTCCCCCACGCATTTCGGGGCCATACGATGGCATCCAGCACACTTCCATATCCTGCATAATACCTGAATAGGCCAGAATCTTGCCCATCGAAAGGACACCTTGTCCTCCAAATCCGGCTATAATAATTTCTTCTGTCATTGATTTTCAGTGTTATTCATTTTAATAACAGACTCGGTTTATTTATCTTTTGTAACGATTACCCCTTCGGTCTTAATATCGCCCAGAGGATAAAATGGCAACATATGCTGATCGAGCCATTGATTTGCTTTTATAGGACTTAATTTCCATCCCGAATTGCAATTTGTTACAAATTCAACAAACGACAATCCTTTATTCAATTTCTGATTTTCAAAAGCCTGACGGAGAGCTTTCTTAGCTTTGCGAACCATGGCCGGGGTGTGTACAGCCTGACGGGTTACATAATAGGTACCTTCGAGCTGGGCAACAACATCGGACATTCGGATGGGATGCCCCATCGCTTCGTTACGTCCATAGGGCGATGTGGCTGTTTTCATGCCATGAAGGCTGGTTGGAGCCATCTGTCCGCCAGTCATGCCGTAAATGCCGTTGTTAATAAATATCATGGTAATGTTCTCGCCGCGGTTGCAGGCATGAATACTTTCGGATGTACCGATAGCCGCCAAATCGCCATCGCCTTGTAACGAAAACACATACTTGTCGGGCATTACGCGTTTTATTCCGGTAGCAACGGCAGCAGCGCGTCCGTGAGCGGCACTTACCACGTCGAGTTCCATAAATTCGTAAACCAGAACCGAACAACCTACAGAGCCAACGCCAATGACTTCCGATTCTATATTCATTTCTTCAACAACCTCGGCAATAAGCTTTTGTACAACACCATGGCCGCATCCCGGACAAAAATTAAATACCTTATCGTTCAGCACGGCCGACTTACGGTAAACGAGGTTTTCTTCTTTTATAATTTCGTTAATGTCCATAATCAAACATTTATGATTTTTGATTCCAAGGCTGCTACTACTTCAAACGGCGAGTGTACGATACCTCCCATACGCCCAAAATGTTCGACTTTTACTTTACCATTTACTGCCAGGCGAACGTCTTCGACCATTTGTCCGGCGCTAAGTTCAACGGCAAGAAAGCCTTTAACCCTGTCGGCCAGCTCTGCCAACTGTTTTTTAGGAAAAGGAAACAAGGTTATAGGGCGAAGGAGGCCGGCTTTGATTCCTTTTTCGCGTGCCAGCTGAACGGCCTTTTGGCAGATACGGGCACTAACTCCATAGGCCACAAATATATATTCTGCATCATCGCACTGGATAGCCTCGTAACGAACATCATTTTCCTCCATGGCACGATATTTTGCCTGAAGGTGTTCGTTATGCTTTTCCATCCCGTACGGATCGAGATCGAGTGAAGTTATTGTGCGTTTGGGCTCACCGGGTTGTTTCCCTTTTACCGCCCAAGGCTCTGTAATTTCTGTTTTGCGGGGAATGGGTTCGAAAAGGTCTACTTTTTCCATCATCTGACCAATAGCACCATCAGCCAAAATAAGCGCCGGGTTACGATATTTAAACGCAAGATCGAAAGCCAGAGGAACAAAATCGGACATTTCCTGTACCGACGACGGAGCAAGCACTATCAGCTTATAATCGCCGTGTCCACCGCCCTTTACCGACTGAAAATAATCGCCCTGAGACGGTTGGATATCACCCAAACCAGGACCACCCCGAACCACGTTTAAAACGAGACAAGGCAATTCAGCTCCGGCAAGATATGACAAACCTTCCTGCATAAGACTGATACCTGGACTCGACGATGAAGTCATAATTTTTTTACCGGTAGAAGCCGCCCCATATACCATGTAGATAGAAGCAACTTCGCTTTCGGCCTGTAATACAACCATCCCGGTACGTTCGGTAGCATTTTCGGCCATGAAATATTCCAGCACTTCCGACTGCGGGGTTATCGGATAACCAAAATAGCCATCGGCCCCGGCACGGATTGCAGCTTCGGCAATGGCCTCATTACCTTTCATTAATCTTAATTCTGCCATTCCTTCAATATTTTACTGTTCAAATTTCTTTTTATATACAGTTATTACCCCATCAGGACAAACTACTGCACAGTTGGTACAGCCAATACAGGCTTCTGGATTTTCCATATAGGCATAATGGTATCCTTTGCTGTTTACTTTGTGCTCCATACCAATGGTTTGGGTAGGACAGTTATACATGCACAATTCACATCCCTTACACCGTTCGGTATCAACTACAATTGCACCCCGGATTTTCGCCATAGGTTTATTATCTAAATTAAACGTTTTTAACAACTATGTAATTAAGACTGTATTTCTCTTAATCACCTAATTTCTCAATCACTTAGTATCTTTTTCTATCGAATGATGTTCATTAAATAGCTTCAATCGTCTGTTCAGCTCATCAACCTGGTTGGGGTTAAACATAGAACTGCATGCGCGTAATCCTTGTTTTTCGCTACCTGTAATATCGAGAGTTACGGCACTAATTCCGTAATAAAGAAGCTCTTCCATTAATTCGCATCCTGTAAAGCCGGGGTAATTAATGGTAAAATAAAAACCGTCGCCGAGCGGTTTGTCTTCGTCTTTATCGTAAACAATATAGAATCCGTTGTCGGTAAATACTTTCTTCATAAGATGGGCGCGAACTCCATATTCACGAACGTTCTCGATAAACTTCAAGATCCCGTCGTTAGTAGCTTTGAGCATAGCTGCCATGGCATATTGAGCCGAATGGGCAGTACCTGCCGAAAGTGCATACAAAGCACCATAAATAATGGCATGCCCAAACTCATCGGTTCCAAAATATTTTAGCAGGTTATCGCTGCGACGGCTGAAAAGAGAATCGGTAATAGCCATCATTCCTAACCGTTGGCCGGCATAGCTGAATACTTTTGAGCCGGAAACAAGCGCAATACAGTTCTCGGTATATTTACGTACAGTGGGCTGATAAGGCGGTTCGCCGGGAACCTCGATATTCTGGCGAAAATCCATTCCAAAATAAGCCAAATCCTCTATTATCACCACATCATATTTATTCGCAAGTTCTCCAATAATCTGTAATTCATGGTCTGTCAGGCAAACCCACGAAGGATTGTTCGGATTTGAATAAAGAATACTGGAGATATTACCTTTTTGAAGGTACGACTCAAGTTTTTCTCTGAGTTTATCGCCCCTAAAATTGTATATATCGAAAGCCTCAAGCCCGAGGCCGAGCGACTTAACCTGAAGTTTTTGTACAGGAAAACCAGGATCAATAAAAAGCGTGGTATCTTTTCCGGAAATTAACCGGTTGATTACCATAATTGCGGCCATTCCGCCCTGCATCGACCCTACCGTCGGGATACAACCCGAGGGAGAAAAATTGGCATCAGCAAAAAGTTTGAGGAAACGCGAGGTTTCCTGCTTTAGCGGAAAAATTCCTTCCATGGGAGGATATGCAGAGGCAACCCCTTTTTTAAGAGCCTCAATCTCGGCGTCAAGGCCTATGGAAGAACACGGAAGACCGGGAACGCCCATCTCCATACGGATAAACTGTACGCCGCTGGCAGACTGTATCTCACTTACCAGTTTCAAAACTTCACGGATGGATCCTTTTCCAACATTTACCAAACCGCTTTCGGCAATCTTTTGCTTTACAACTTCCTTATTTACAGGAGCATTCATCATTAAAAAACGTTAAAACACAGGAATAAAATAACCTGCAATATTAAGAAAGATTCCGTTTCGCTGTCCTAAAACCCGGGTTTTAGAAGTCAGCGCAACGAAACCCATCATCATTAAAAGTTAATATTTACGTCGGTCAATAACCCTGCGGGCTTTTCCTTCGCTACGTTCAATTGTTTTTGGTTCAACCAGTTTAACATCGACACTAAGCCCAATGGTACTTTCGATGTTATGCTGAATTTTTTTGGTAAGCTTTTGCAGTTCGCTGATGCGATCCTGGAAGAACTGAGCGTCCACTTCTACATGCAGTTGGAGCGTATCGAGATTATTAATGCGGTCCACATACAAGAGATAATGCGGATGAGTTTCGTCCATTTCGAGCAGCACACTTTCGATTTGCGAAGGGAAAAGGTTTACTCCACGAATGATAAGCATATCGTCGCTACGACCGGTGCATTTCTGCATCCGAACCAAGGTACGTCCGCATTTGCAAGGAGCATAATTAAGGGTGGTTAAATCGCGGGTACGGTAACGAAGTAACGGCAGCCCTTCTTTTGTGATGGTTGTAAATACCAGCTCTCCTTCAGCACCTTCGGGCATTACTTCTAAAGTAACGGGGTCGATAATTTCCGGAATAAAATGATCTTCCTGAACATGAAGCCCGCTCTGAGCTTCGCATTCGCAGGAAACACCGGGGCCAATCACCTCACTTAATCCAAAGATATCCATCGCTTTAATTTTCCAGCGTTCTTCAATCTCGCGGCGCATATTCTCAGTCCAAGGCTCGGCGCCAAAAATTCCCACGCGCAGTTTATATTCATCGCGTTTTGCCTCATCTTCTTCCATGGCTTCGGCAAGATATAAGGCATATGAAGGCGTGCAGGCCAGAATTGTACTTCCAAAATCGCGCATAATCTGAAGCTGGCGTTTGGTATTCCCTCCGGAAACCGGAATTACGGTAGCTCCAATTTTTTCGCTTCCGTAATGCAATCCCAACCCTCCGGTAAACAGGCCGTAACCATAAGCAATGTGCATCACATCGTGTTTGTGAGCGCCTGCGCTGGTAAGGCAGCGGGCAACCACTTCGCTCCATGTAGCCAAATCGCGACGAGTATAGCCAACCACGGTAGGCTTGCCGGTAGTGCCCGACGAAGCATGTACGCGGACAATCTCGCTCTGCGGAACGGCAAACAGTCCAAATGGATAGCTGTCGCGCAAATCCTGTTTGGTGGTAAACGGAAGTCGTTTTAAATCGTCAACACTGCGAATGTCCTCGGGATGCAAGCCGAGTGCCTGCATTTTATTGCGATAGAAAGGAACGTTATGATATACGCGTTCAACCATGTCGATAAGCCGACGGCTCTGGCATGCGCGCATTTCATCCCGGCTCATGCTTTCAAATGTCTTATTCCAAATCATGATATATATGTAATTCTATAAATTTTAGTTGTTTGTAATGTCGTCGGGACTCAAAAGTTTGAACTTATGTTTTCCGAGTACGTGCAATGCCAAATCGACACTATCGGGGCGAAGGATAATGACAGCGTTGGTTTTGGATTTAAACGCATACATATATTCTATGCTGATGGTTTCGTCGGAAAGTGTTTTCAGCACTTTGGCAAACGAACCGGCTTGATTGGGCGTTGACACCGCAACAACTTCGGTAATATTCACGGAAAACTCTTTCTCTTTAAGAATTTCGACTGCGCGCTGAAAATCGCTTACTATCAAACGCAGGATGCCGTATTCAGAGGTATCGGCAATGGTAAGTGCATTGATTTTGATGTTTTCTTCTCCCAGTATTCCGAGTACTTCGGCCAGTCTTCCCGACTTGTTTTCGAGGAAAATGGAAATCTGTTTAACTGTCATTATAAATCCTCCAATAAGGGTTTAGTTCAACTATTATAAAGACGAGAAACCTAACGAACTGTAAATGCTAATAACGTGCTGGCAATTTAGACATCATTTTTTAAAAAACGAGGGAAAAGGCCATTTTTTACATTCCTGTGCAATACAGCGGAGCTCAAATGATTGTTTTACTAACGAAATCCTATTCATTCTCCAAAAGCATTGTTCTACCTCATTTTTTAAGATACAAACGGGCATCTACAACGGTAACGCTGTCTTTTGAACCAAGCAACGGGTTAAGGTCGAGTTCCTTAATTTCAGTTGCATGACGCAATAATAAAGAAAGACGGACAATGGTATCAGCAAACTTTTCTTCGTTAATTCCAGCCTGACCGCGCGTCCCTTTAATAATCTTATAACTTTTGAGTGAACGGATCATAGAATAAGCCTCATTATACGACAGCGGAGCCAATCCTGACGATACGTCCTCAAGCACTTCAACAAAAATACCGCCAAGCCCACACAGGATGATATGCCCGAAACGAGGTTCGTATTTTGCTCCAATAAAAAGTTCTCTGCCCGTCAGCATAGGCTGTACCATCACGGCTGAGGCTTCGGGAAGTGCTATCAAACGGTCGAATTCGGCGCTGAGCAATTTGTCGTTACGAACATTCAGAGCCACTCCGCCAACATCTGATTTATGCACAGGACCTACAACCTTAGCCACCACCGGGTATCCCATATCCGCAGCAGCAGCAAGAACTTCATCCTTATTTGCAGAAACTACCTCTGATACCACGTCGATACTGGCAAGCTGCAATAACTTCCGTATTTCAAGGGGCGCCACATAACCTTCGGGAGGTAAATTATCAATGACATTACGAATAACCGCAACATCAATATCGTTCTTTTCAATGACCTCCGCAGCTGGTTTATGCGTATTGATAACCTTTACCAATGCCGAGCCGAGCAACACTTCGTCCGGAAAATTAACATGACCTTTATCTATAAAAAATTCCACTTCCCGCCTGGCAGTGATGACCGATGGCAAAATCGGGAAAATAGGCTTGGAACAGGTTTGCATCTTATGATGAAGTACATCGTAAGCATCAAAAACCGCCTCGAGGCCGGGACTTCCGAAGATTACCATCATAGCATCGATATAACTAAAACGCTCACAGGCGTCGATAACCATCTCTAACTGCGAAGCTGTACCGGTTGCCAGCAGATCAATCGGGTTTTGTACCGAAGCCCCTGCAAAAAGCTTCAATTTTAAATTATCGGCATCTTCCGGATGAATGGCCGGAATTTCAAGTCCTCCTTTAGACAATGCATCAGCAAGCATTACTGCCGGCCCTCCGGCTTGAGTGATAATAGCGATATTCTTACCTTTAACAGCTTTGTGCATAAACACCGATGCCACCGTTACCAGTTCTTCCCGACCTAAGCAACGCACAATGCCCGCTTTGCGGAACAAGGCTTCCACGGCCAGGTCGGAACTGGCGATGGCCCCGGTATGCGAAGCCGCAGCGCGACTCCCGGCCTGTGAACTTCCGGCTTTGATGGCTGCAATACTGCCTCCTTTTCGGATAAGCGACGATGCGTGACGTAAAAGCCTGTCAGGGTCTTTTAAGCTTTCAATATACAATAGTTTTACCTTCGAACTGTGCAAAGGGTCAAACGTCTCATCGAGATATTGAAGAACATCTTCCACGCCAACCTGGGCGCTGTTTCCAACAGAAAACACGGAGGCAAAACGCAGCCCCTTGGTTAATCCGGATTCGAGGATAAATACCGCCGTAGCCCCCGAACTGGAGATAAGTTCACATCCCCTGGGGTCGATATTAGGTATGGGCGATGTAAACAGGCTGTGATGGCTGGCTGTTAAAATACCTATGCAGTTGGGCCCGATTAAACATCCGCCGATACCGTTAATCCGATCAACAATACGCTTTTCCAACAGGGCTCCATCATGACTTTCTTCGCTAAAACCGGCCGAAAGGATGATGAACGCTTTCGTCTGTTTTTGAAGAGCAAGCACGTCCACAACATCGGGACACAATCTGGCAGGTATTGCCAATATGGCAAGATCGGTTTCGGGCAGCCATTCTACATCGGTATAGCATATGGCTCCGGGGATATTCGTTTCCTTAGGATTTACAGCATATAGCGCTCCCCGGAAACCGCCGTCATTGATATTTTTCAGAATTTTGCCTCCCGGCTTGTGAATATTCGCCGAACCGCCAATTACAGCTATACTGCGCGGATTTAAAAGATATTCGTTAATCATGACACTCTGCATTAAAAGTAATTGTCATAAAACACTATATTTCAAAGCTAAATCAACATACAATTTCAATTTGTCAAAAAAAATTGACAAAAGCCTAAATATGTCGCAACTTTCATAAACTAATAGCTTCCTGCGGATGTTTACATATCAAACTTACTGCATTTATAAATACAAACAAACATTTTCAGAAATCCCGATTACCCGCTATTTCCTGACATAATTCATAGATTTAAATCAAATTTAAAACTCTTATTTTCTTTTGGCACGATTTCTGGAATAACTAAAAAAAACCGTATATTACTATATCAAAGAAAAGGAGGTCTTATGAACACTACTTTATTGACCCGTAATGCGGTAGAAAACGAACGGTATATTTGGCTCGATAAAACAATCCTTGTAGTTGAAGATATTGACTTAAATTACAGATATCTCAAGGAACTGCTGGAGCCTACCGGAGCTATGATTTTACGGGCGGAGAACGGTCAGGATGCTGTCAATTTATGCATGGATAATGCTGAAATCGACGCCATCTTAATGGATATTTTTATGCCGGTGATGAATGGATACGAAGCCACGCGAAAAATTAAGGCATGGAACCCAAGTATCCCTATTATTGCCCAAACCGCTTATGTTATGAGTGAAGACAGGAAAAAAGCCCTGGCCGCAGGATGTGACGATTATATTGCAAAACCCATTGGTAAAGAAGAACTTCTATCTAAAATTGAATATCTTTTTACCTTGTACAAACAATAAACAGACGGTCTATTACTATCTTATTCAGAATTATTACTAAGCGAACAGGTGAATTCTAATTCATCTGTTCGCTTATTTTTATAGCTTACCCATGTACAACAAAACAATGAAGTCATTTTTATTCTTCTTAACTTTATCATTTACAGTAGTAATTTCTCTATTTGGACAAAACTCCAGTACTCCAGCTCTTTTCAAAAATCTAATTCTTAAGTCGGATACTCTGGAGTTTAGCCTTACCAAAGACACTATCTCCTCCAAAGGCATTAAGTACCTTTATTTTTATTATGCTCACCCCGACGAAACTTGCGAGTTAAGCCTCTTCCCCGACACAGCTGCCCATATCTCAAAATTGGAACTTCTTAATTCATCGGATTTTGCGAAATCGGATTCGCTCGTTTTTGTCAATCAGAAATATTATAAACTCAAGGTAAAATTTGCCAATTTAAGCAAAAGTCGCTTTCTGAGTTTTATGTTCAGCGCTAAAATTCAAGGCACGGAAAAACCGGTAATACAGGAAGTCAAGCTCTTGCCCTATACCCATACGTCCATTGGCTTTTTCCCCGGTAACGAAGAACTTTTTATTGGCGAGGAAAAAATTTTTGATCTAACATCCAATAATTCGGAAAACATCCGTTTAACCGGCGAATGGGTTTCCGGCGAAGGTATCAACTACCGCATTAGCGAGCGAAACGGACAACTGCGCGTTCACCTGATTCCAAACGCACTGGGGCAGCACCAAGTTACGCTACGGCTGCAAACCAATGCACCATTTATCACCAATTCGAAAGAAATAAGCTACAACCTTCCGCCTATAACTCAAAGTTTCAAGATAAAAGCCAGTCGATTGGCCTTTTTAGGTATTGATAAAAAGGAAATAACTTATGAAGATGATGCCCGAAAAAATGGCATCGAAATTCAACTGGATAATCACCGACAACTCATTTTGGGCAAAACATACCGTATTGAGGAACAAGAACAAGCAGGAGGCTCCCTCATTGCCGAGCTGTTTACCAAAAGCTACTTAACCAACGATCGCGTGCTGTGCATCTTCCGCCCATACAGTTTACACCGCACAACAGCAGGCTATCTCTACATCAAGGACGGCGACGATTCCCGTTTCATCACCAACATTGCCATCACCCCAAAAACTTCCATAAACAGCATTCAGGTAATGCACGAAGGCCAGGACTGGTCGCCCAACCAGAACGTTTACCCGGGCGAAACCGTAGAGGTAAAACTGGAAGGTGACGGATTTCATAAAGCAAAGTTTCATTGGGAAGATGTGACCGACATAACACCCGACACATTGATGCGCAACGAAACACAATGCTATTTCAAATTAAAGGTTCCGCTCGACATCAACAAACACAGGGTTGCCCTGTTCAACTACGGAGTCAATACTGGCTACGGGTTATCGGTAAAAGAATACCAGACTCCACGCCCGCTGGATTTTGTGACTTTAAATTACGGAACAGGAACCCGTTCGCTTTCAAAAATTAATCCCACGGTAATTCAGCGCAATACCATTAACGACATCACCATTGGTTTTGACAACACAAAAATTGATGCCAACAATAAACTTTACGGCAAACAATACCTCGACGTGGAAATTCGCGTTCTGGGAAAATCCGGAGAGCTAATTGAAATGAAATCCGTTAAAAACCTTGTTATCTGTCCGGAGAATTCACCCCGTTCCGTTTATTACAAGGATAAGGCGTGCACAAATTCAGATCTGCAGTTGAACACATTGTTATCCAACAAAACATATAAGCTTTCCGATTTTTCAAAAATTCAGCTCGAATTTAAGGAACAAAGCGACAAATACACCGAGCCTGCCTTTAGCAAACAGGTTGAAATAAACCTCCAACGAGCCACGGTCTTTGATATGGACGTATCGTTCCCGGCAGGATTAATGATTCAAAATCTCGGAAAAACGCAATCCGAAAAAGATGCCTTTGCGCAGTATAACATTGATAATACGGCGTATCAACTCGAATACAACGCGTACCTGAAAGAACTTGAACTATGGACAGCCACGCCATCCGGCTCAAAGCCTACATTCGATAAAACAGCCCCTGTAAAACCTACCAAAGCCTCGTTTACCGACAATTTAGGAGGGATAAGCCTCGCACTGATTGTTCAATTCAGCTTCCCCGATCCTGAAAAAGTTGGTCAATCAAAACCCTATCGGTTGGGAGCTGGTTTTCTGGCTATCAATGCCTTTAATTTCAGTCAATCAGCCCAACGCGATCTGGCAGCCGTAATTCTGGCAAGCCTTTATCCGATAAAACCGGGAAAACTTTTCAGCCTACCCATCCATCTTGGCTTTGGATATAAATTTCAGGATAAAATACCGTTTCTCATGTTAAGTCCGGGTATTGGGGTGAGGTTTTAAACTATCGATCTAAAAGAAAACCGTATTTTTATTGCTGAAATTTACTACAATGCGCACCGAAAAAGATTTTCTTGGAGAACGGCAATTACCCGACGAAGCCCTTTATGGCATTCATTCCCTGAGGGCTACCGAAAACTTCCCTGATCGAACTGCTTTTTCCGACGAATGGTTCCGGGCTGTCGGCATGGTTAAACTGGCCTGTTACACCACGTACCAAAAATTCAAAAGAGCTGCAGAGAAACATATTGTTCAAAAAGAAAATACCTTTTCCTTTATTGAAGATGATATTCTGGATGCGCTCGAACAAGGTGCTATTGAAATTTCGCAAGGCAAGCATAGTAAGCAATTCATCGTTCCGGCCATACAGGGAGGGGCAGGAACAAGCATTAACATGAATGTCAACGAAATAATTACCAACCGCGCATTACAATTATCTGGAAATAGGCCCGGCGACTACCACCTTATTGACCCCATTGAACAGGCAAACATTTTCCAGTCAACCAACGACGTAATACCCACGGCTTTAAAAGTAGCTGTGATGAAACAACTCGATAAACTCGAAACCAAAATTAACGACTTACGGCTCCAGACCGAAGAACTTGAAAAACAACACAGATATACATTACGTGTTGGCTATACCCAAATGCAGGAGGCTGTGCCATCGTCGTATGGACGTTTGTTCAGCACCTATTCCGAGGCGCTTTCGAGAGATTGGTGGAGGGTTTCGAAATGTTTTGAACGAATTAAGGTCGTAAACCTTGGAGGCGGAGCCATCGGCACAGGACTTGCCATTCCACGGTATTTCATCATGGAGGTAGTTCAGGAACTCCAACGGTTAACCAACTTGCCGGTGACCCGTGGCGAAAACCTTCAGGATGCAACCTGCAACCTCGATTCGTTTGTAGAGGTGCATGCTATACTAAAAGCCCATGCCGTAAACCTCGAAAAAATGGCCAATGACCTTCGCCTACTGGCTTCTGATATTGCAGGCTCACACGAAATTGAGATTCCTAAAAAACAGGTAGGCAGTTCCATCATGCCCGGAAAAATAAATCCGGTTATCCCGGAATTTATCATCAGCGTTGCTCATAAAATCTATACGAACGACAACCTTATAACTTCACTATCGGCACAGGGTTGCCTCGATTTGAATGCTTATTTGCCAATGATAGGGCACGCACTACTCGAAAGCCTTAAACTACTGATTGCAGCCAACGAAACGGCCAACAAAAACCTCTTTACAGGATTATCGGTACATTCGCAAACTGCCGTAGAACGACTTTTCCACAGCCCGGCCATTACCACGGCATTAAGCCCGTACATCGGTTACCATAAAGCTGCTGAACTGGCAAAAACGATGAAGTCCAACGAGTGGGATATTTTTGAAGCCAATAAAGCGCTTTGTTTCATAGACGAAGCACAACTAAAAAACATCCTAACCCCTCAGAATCTTTTAAAACTGGGGTATTCGATAAAAGACTAAATTTACTACCATCCTCAACTTTTCCTTTTTCAATACGTTATTAGCCAATAGTTAAAAACTGCCCATTTTTATAACTTTGCAGCCCAAATAAATATTTATGGAAAAAGGAAAAGATGCGAAGCCGCACATTGGCATTTTTGGACGCCGCAATAACGGTAAAAGCTCTATTATAAATGCTTTAACCGGGCAAGATGTTGCCATTGTTTCGGATATTGCCGGAACTACGACTGATCCGGTTAAAAAATCGATGGAAATACCCGGCATCGGACCTGTTATCCTTATCGACACTGCCGGCATTGACGATAGCGGCGAACTCGGACAAAAACGTATTGAAAAATCGTTGCACGCCCTGACGACGGTAGATGCTGCCCTGCTCATCATCACCGGAAATGCTTTCAACGAGTACGAACGAAATCTGATTTCAGAGTTCAATAAATACGATGTTCCCTATTTGATTATTCATAACAAATCCGATTTAGAACCGATTTCAGAAATTGTTAAAGCATCCCTTTCAAAAGAATTCGGAACTTCAATTATCGACTTTAGCGCGATACGGCCTGACAATCTGGAAACGCTTATTTCAGAGCTAAAAAACGTCATTCCCGAAACCGCTTATCGCTCACAATCGCTTATTGGCGATCTCGTAAAGCAGGGCGATACGGTACTACTGATAACCCCCATCGACATTGAGGCCCCGGAAGGACGGCTTATCCTGCCACAGATACAGGTTATCCGCGACATTCTCGACAACGATTGTGTTGCGTTAGTTGCTAAGGAACGTGAGGTAGACGCGCTGCTTCGCCGACAAAGCCCACGCCCGGCCCTTGCCATTACCGACAGCCAAGTTTTTCCGAAAGCCGATGCGAGCGTTCCGAAAGATATACCGCTGACCAGCTTCAGCATTATCCTCGCCCGTCACAAAGGCGATTTTCCCAATTACCTGAAAGGAACGCCGCGCCTCTCCGAATTAAAAGACGGCGACAGGGTGCTAATCCTCGAATCCTGCACGCATCACGTCTCGTGCGACGATATTGGTCGTGTTAAAATTCCACGGTGGCTATCAAATTTTAGTGGTAAACAACTTCAATTCGATGTTGTTGCCGGGCTAAATCAACTTCCGCGCGACATACATGAATACGCCATGGTAATTCAATGTGGAGGATGCATGATTACCCGCCGTCAAATTATCAATCGCTTAAAGCCAGCCGTCGATGCCGGAATACCCGTCACTAATTACGGAATGGCCATTGCCTGGGTTCATGGCATTTATAAACGGGCAGTAGCTCCTTTTGTGCAAATAGAAGCAGGCGAGGAATACCTCTAATAAAAATGTAATTCATAAATAAAAACTTCATGAAAGACCTTCTTCATAAAAAAAGCCTCGAAAAAGATGACATTATTGCCCTTCTCTCGGCCAATGAAGAAGATTCGCGCAAGCTATTCGAACGCTCAGCTGAGATTAAAGAAAAATACGTTGGTAACAAGGTCTATTTCCGGGGATTAATCGAATTTTCCAATATCTGCGGGAAAAACTGTTATTATTGCGGCATCAGGGCTGGAAATGCAAATGTTGAACGGTATAACCTTACCGACCAGGAAATTCTCGATGCTGCCCGTTTTGCGTACGAAAACCGTTATGCTTCGGTAGTCCTGCAGTCAGGAGAACTGGCTAACGAGACTTTCATCAGCAGGATTGAATACCTTCTTTCTGAAATTAAAAAACTTTCCAATAATGAATTAGGAATTACACTTTCGGTAGGAGAACAAACCGAAGAAACCTATCGACGCTGGTTTAGTGCCGGTGCTCACCGATACCTGTTACGGATCGAATCGACCAACAGATCCTTATTTGAAGGAATTCATCCGCAGAACGAAAATCACAGCTTCGATACCCGCATGAAAAGCCTTTACAGCCTCAAAAAAACCGGCTACCAAGTGGGTACAGGCGTTATGATTGGCCTCCCCTTTCAAACCCTCGAAGATTTAGCCGACGACCTCCTGTTTATCCGCGAGTTCGACACCGATATGGTTGGTATGGGGCCGTACATTGAGCATCCCGATACTCCTCTCTTTGAATACAACCATCTTCTGTTACCTCAACGGGAGCGTCTGCAACTGGCATTCAAGATGATTGCAGTTTTACGCATCATGATGAAAGATATCAACATTGCCGCGGCAACGGCGTTGCAAGCGATTGACCCGATGGGGCGGGAAAAAGCTATAAAATTAGGTGCAAACATCATCATGCCCAACATTACACCGGGCAAATACCGCAACAGCTACAAATTATATGAAAATAAACCCTGCACCGACGAAAATCCCGACGATTGCACCAACTGCCTCGAAGCCCGCATCAGCATGACTGGAAATACCATTGGGTATAACGAGTGGGGCGATTCGAAACATTTTAAACTAAAGAAGAATAAGCAAAAGGATGACAGGTAAGAGAGAATACCTGGAACCGTCTTTCTCTACCAATATTATTCACTACGGAAAATTTACCAGATTTATAATTTATCGTCTACACTTAGGATGATAGACAGACCTTGCTTAGGTGCAAGGATCGTCTATGCTTAGGAGCAAGGAGCATCCATGCTTAGGAGCATAGACAATCCCTGCGCCTAAGCATAGACAATCCACTCGCCCAATAGTGGATACTGCAAGTATTAAAATTTTATTTCGAACGTTTTATAATAAGCCGATTCAACGCTTTTTGTTAACGAATTACGACCCAATCCGGAGTCAAATGACCTTTAAGGACATTGACTCTGCTATCTTATTGTTGGGTATAAACTATCATAGAACACCTCGTTGAACAAACTTACCAAAAACAAAAAAGCCCCCTCGCGGGAGCTATATTTAAAATCTGTAATATCCAATTTTACCGGTGCAACCACCTCATACGGCTTGCATTATCACCAAATTTGTATGCCACCATAATTTCGTGCGAGCCAAAACTATGTTTTTGAATGCTGGTAAGATTATAATCGAAGGCATAACCGAAGTGATATTTATCTACAGTAACACCGGCCATGAGGATAAAAGCACTTCCGGTACGGAACGATAAGCCTGCCCAATACTGATCGTTGATATAATATTTGGCACCAATATCGAGCTGATAATTAAACTGATTGGTAACCTTTAATAACATATTAGGCTCAATGGCACTCTCTCCAAATTCGTAACGGTAACCTCCGGTAATGTAATAATGGCGGTACAGTTTATAATTCTTATCCACATCTTTTCCAAACTTTAAATATGCCTGCAACAACTGATCCACCGAAAGGCCTGCATAATAGGTTGGCGTAGAATATACAGCTCCAAAGCCCATATCGGGAATGAACATATTTAACGCGTTGTTATTGATGTAGCTATCGTCAATCTCGGTTTTGATCTTACTTCTGTCGATGGCAAACTGCGACAATGAAGCGGAAAGAGCCATAGATAAAGTACCTTCGCCCATAGGCATGTGATAAGCGTAGGTAAACTGGCCCCCGGTACGGTTTATAAGCCCGCTCTGATCGTTATAGATATAACCACCTAATCCAACGCGGCCACTGGTGTAGCGGTTTAACATTTTTCTGCGGGCAGAACCTGACCTACGCACAAAATTGTTTTTAAGAACACGCGTCTGGTAACTAACCAAATGCGTTTTAGGCGAATTGGGTAGCCCCAGCCATTGTTCGCGGGCTGTAAGATTTACAGCCGAATACCCGTCAAGACCGGCATAGGCTGGGTTAATCAAAAACCCGTTAAATAAATACTGACTAAAAAGCGGCAATTGCTGGGCCTGTAGCTCCTTACCCGAAAGTAATGCCATCAAAAACACCAGAATTAATATTTGCTTTTTCATCGTTTTGTCGTTTATATTGTTTGTACGTTTTAAGGCTTAATCCCTTTCACGATACAAATATATCTCTATTTGAATTACTATTTTTAAGCTAATAAACTCATTTTTAAACGTTATAACCGGCAGTGCAAATGAGTAAAAAACGCAACTGGTAAAAAGGCTTCTATCTTCAAAGCTACCTTACAATAGTAATGATGCCTGTTTTGGGTTCCGACCCGTCATGTACGTCTATGACGTAGAAGTACGAATCCATAGGTAATGGCTTTCCTTTGTAATTTCCGTCCCAACCGGTTTCGGGCAAGCCATGTTTGCTCTGATAAACCATACGTCCCCAACGGTCGAATATTTCTACGGAAACATTGTCAAAATCCTTCATCCATGCCACGTTCCAGGTATCATTATCGCCATCGCCATTAGGTGTAAACAGGTTAGGCGTATTGTTAAGAATATCCTGACAGGTTTTAATTTTTATAGTATCGGCATTAACACAATTGTTGCTGCCTGTAACTTCCACGTTTATGTATTTACGACCGGCACCAACCTGTATGGTTTGTGTGGTCAGGTCGTTGTATGACCATTTGTATTTAATCCCTTCGGGCCCTGCATCGAGGGTAAGCAGCTCTGCTCCACAAAGGGATGTATCCTTGCCAAGGTAAACCTTAGGCAATTCTTTTAGTACCAGATTAGTTGAATCCGTTGCATGGCAACCGTTTACATCGGTAGCGTGCAAAACATATTTTCCGGCATCGGTAACCGTAATGGTACGGGTTGTAGAGCCGTTATTCCAAGTATAAAACACATAATTACCCTGAGGCCCAAGCTCTATGGACTGCCCACGGCATATTGCGGTATCTTTAACAAAATTAAGGGTAGGTACCGATACCAATACCGAACCTGCCGATGGCGTAGCGGTACAGCCAATAGCTGTATGCTCGGTTACTTTAAGGGTTTTTACCCCGGCTACATTATCCCACCGCACATCGATGGAGTCGTTATAGTTAGCAACGATGGTACCGCCTCCGGCAATATTATTAACAAACACTTGCCATTGGTAAACCGAACCTTTCTGCCCGGTAACTTTATAACGAACCGTGCTTCCGCCGCAGGCTAAGGGCAGACTCACGGTCTGCCCCTGTGCCTGCGCCAGGAAGCTTATCAAGCATATCCAAAGACATACTATGCGGTTCATTTTATTCATTTGTTTTGTTTATAGCTTACTTAAACTACGTTGTAAAGATATAATTATTTAAGCTATTATAAGTTCTTGATATGTTCGATTATACCAGTCTTCGGAGCAGGCATGATATAAATGGCTGACGTTTTAGCCTTAGTTGCAACAGCCGTCAAATCTACCGCATTGGTTGTCAAATCAGTTGCATTCATAGCCTTATAAGATATTCTATCCCAAAGATTATTGAGCGTAATTTGATATCTTGTAGCTCCGGCTGCAATAGTCCCAGCTGCATCTAAGTCTGCCTGAGCGAAAGAAATCTGGTCAGTCTTATTTACTACCTGATAATTTAAAGTAGTAGTACTCATGGCAGTTCCATCAACTTTATACGCCTTAACAGTAACGGTAAAATATAATGGAAACTTTGCTGTTACTAAAGAAAAATCATATTTAATAGTATAATTAAGAGCTCCGGTTCCACAATAAACAAGAGCAGTATCAACATCATTAATTGCTGGCACACCTGGTTTAGCAATTACATTAATACCTAAAGTTCTATTATTACCATCGCAACCGGATGTTGCGCTGACTTTCGGTACTGACCTTTCTAAGACATCGATGCTGACATTTTGAGCGGTATTAGGAAAAGTAGCAACAACCATAGTATCCGGATAATACGAACCTGTACCACCTATAGCTACAGGAGTTAAAGCGCCACCAACAGCTGTGTTTAATGTAACCCCGGTAGGAACCCATTTAAAACCGGAAAGACTAAAATAACTTGAGTGTTTAATTGCATTATCAGGATGAACAAAATATGGAAGTTTTGCCCCAATAGTAACAGTATCTGCGATTGACGCAGTGTCACTAGTTATTACTTTAAGTGTGGGCAAACTTGCAATCTTACCAGTTTGTGCAAACGCTCCACTACCAGCCACCATAAACATAGCGGCTACTGCGATCGATTTTAAAAAGTTAATCTTTTTCATCGTATTGTGTTTTAATTGTTTTTGTTTTAATATAGGTAGAATCTCAAGATTAAAATTCTACCTATATTTATTTTATTGATTAGCTAAGTGATAAATAGGACCGGTAACAGGAGCTTTAAGAACTGTATAATCAACACTTACCGATGAAGATGGTGCAAAATAACCACCTGCTGCACTAATATCTTTACGAGACACTCCATCAGAAACATAAGTAATAGTAAGAGTATATTTACCCCAGCTATTAAGTTTAGTGGCACCTAAAGCAGTTGTTATGTCTGAAGCAGTAATCACTCCAGTAGTAGCAACGTTTAATACTTTATCTGAAAACAAGGTAGAGACAGTTCCATTTAATGGCACAAATGTCATTGTTGCTTTTACCTTAACATTAGGTGTAGTTAATGCGCTTACTGCTGCATCTAATGATTGAGTTAGGGTATAAGTAGGAATAGTAACCCCTAGACTTCCATTAGTTCCACTTGCACAAGTAGTAGCAGCAGGCACAGAAGCGGCTGTAACATTAGGAGCTGCAACTACAGTTAATCCAATAGAAGTTGTTGACCCTGGACATGCTCCTGAACTTTTTTCCTGAATCTGCAAAGAGCCCGTAGCACCTGCACTTCCTGTAATACTAAGAGCTCCATAGTGGATTGTTGGAGCAGTTGTCGAACTAACAGTACCGGGAATAGTCCAAACAAATGAGGAAACTAAATTAGTAGTATTACTAGCATCAGTACCAGGAGCCCATGTTGGATTTAAATCTTTATCAGGATACACAAGATAAGGAACAATAGTTCCTTTAGTTACTAAATCTGTTGCCCCAGTTGCACCTCGACCTACACTATCCAATGCTGTAGTTGTTGCAGAAATGGTGACATTAGCAGGTAACGCTTGGGCATTCGCCCCCACTAACCCTGCTACCAAAAAAGTAGCGGTGAAAAGTAATCGTTTGATTGTTCGGTTCGTTTTCATAATTATTTAGATTTAAGTTGTTGTTAAATATTTATTTCACGTTAAATTTCAATGGATTAATTCGGTTTCGGTATAAGGAGCAATATGCCGCAGCAATTCGTCCACTTCCACCGGTTTTACAAGGTAATCGCGCACCCCCAGTTCGTAGGCCTCATCGATAAACATTTGGTCGTCTAGTACTGATACGACAATTACCGGAATTTGTTTTCCCCTGAGTTTTAACTCCTTCAAAAAATCCACCCCCGACATTACCGGCATACACATATCGAGCAAGATAAGCGTTGGGTTCATGTTGTTAAGCATCTCAAGGGCCTTTACTGCATTGTGCGCTTCGCTAACCTCAATATCAAAGTCCTCCAGTATTGCCCGGAATAACACCCGATTGGTATAGGAGTCGTCAACTATTAATATATTGGTTCGCATGCACATTGTTTTTCAGTTTAAACCCCGTTCCAAAAATCACTTCGGGATGCAATTTCAGTACATACAAATTTAACGTGGCAAAGAACGTTGTTTTTAAGCTCAATCGCTCAATTTAGGATAAGGAGAGCACGCAACATAAATGAGTAAAAGTAGCAAAACTATTAGCTATTTATGATTGACGAGTGTTGAGCTACATTCATGTTCAATATTGATATTCAACAACAAATTACCTAAAACAGCACTCTTTGGTATTCAATTACAACTTAACCCAGTTATTTTTAATGGCAAGGGAAAGCAAGCCTGCCGTATTGTTGGTATTGGTTTTCTGGTATAGCGAAGCCCTATGATTGGTTACTGTACGTAAACTAATAAAAAGTTTATCAGCTATTTCCTGATTTGAATGACCTTGCGCAATTAACTGCAACACCTCAAGTTCTCTCTTTGAGAGCTGGGCGATAGCATTAGCGGGAGTTTTAACGTTAACATACTTTTGTGTGAAATAAGGTAAAAATTCTTCCGAAAAGAAAGGTTTATCCTGCGCAATAACCTGTAAGGCTTTATCAAGTCTTACTTTATCAATATTTTTAATTAAGAACCCTTTTACTCCGGCTTCGATCATCGCTTCGAGCGAAACTTCGTCCTGATTTGAAGAAAGTGCAACCACTTTCAGATCGGGCAAGATACCCAAAGCCCGGCGTGTAGCCTCGGCACCATCAACGTTTGGCATATTAATATCCATTAACACAATATCAACAGGCACAGTTTCCAACATATCTAAAAAATCCTGTCCGTTGACGGCTTCTCCGGTAACTTCTACGTATTTAAGCTTATTAAGGACGAAAATTAAGCCTTTCCGGAAAAATTCATGATCGTCAACTACGATAATCTTAAGTTTTGGTCCCAATTGTCTAATCCTTTTATTTTGACGGGTAAAAGTAATTATTTTTTACGTTTTTTTAGACAAAAAGAAAGGACTTTCCAAGTTTTTAAACCTAAAAAGTCCTGATAGATATTGTACAACTTAAAAGTATAAGTCGCGCTTTCCCTGTTTAATCAAGGCCAAACGTTCAATAAGCCTTTGTTTAAATTGCGGATCATCGAATTCAGTAAGTTTCTTTTCGATGAGCTGATACCCTTTTTCCTTGGTTGCGGGCGGAGCATAATCTTCGAGATATTCGGCCAAGGTAAGCATGGCGTTGGGCTGACAAAACCGTTTGATAAACCCGGGCACTGAAAATTCCATAAAATGCTCTCCTGTACGGCCCATGCGGTAACACGAAGTACAGAAGGATGGAATAAGCCCACGGCCAATGAGTTCGTCCATAATTTCGTTAAGCGGACGGTTATCGTTAATCTGAAATTGTTCTTTTTCAAGATCCTGATTTTCGGCCATATCCGTATAGCCTTTAATCTGAATATTGGTACCGCCGTCGATTTGTGACACTCCAAATTTGAGTACTTCATCGCGTACAGCGGATGGTTCGCGGGCTGTAAGAATCATACCGGTATAAGGAACGGCCAGACGGAGAATGGCTACCAGTTTGGTAAAATCGGCATCGCTTACCAGATGAGAACGATCAATATTAAGGTTAGAGGCATTTTGAATGCGGGGAAACGATATGGTATGAGGCCCCACGTTATAAACAGCCTCAAAATGGTTCACATGGCGTACCAATCCCAGCACTTCGAAGCGCCAATCGTACAATCCCAGCAGTGCACCAATGCCCACATCATCAATTCCGGCTTCCTGGGCGCGGTCGAGAGCTGTGAGCCGCCAGTTAAAATCGCGTTTCATCCCGCCAAGGTGTACCTTGCCATAAGTTTCCTCGTGGTAAGTTTCCTGAAATATCTGGTAGGTACCAATCTTTGCTTCGTGAACAGTTCGAAACCCGTCGATATCGAGCGGTGCAGCATTAATATTGACACGGCGTATTTCGCCATTACCACTTTTTACGCCATAAACGGTGCGGACGGTTTCGGCAATAAATTCGGGATTATACCGCGGATGTTCGCCATAAACCAGTATCAGCCGTTTTTGTCCGGCATCTTCGAGTACTTTTACCTGAGCTGCAAGGTCGTCGAGGGTAAGGGTGGAACGCTTTTGTTGTGTATTCCCGGCACGGAAACCACAGTAAGAACAATTATTAACACACAGGTTACCAACATACAACGGAGCAAACAACACAATCCGTTCACCATAAATACGTTGCTTTAACTGATGGGCTCCTTCCTTGATTTCTTCGATCAATTCGGGGTCGGTGGTTTGTACAAGAAGTGCTGTTTCCTGTAAGGTCAGCCTGTTCTTATCGAGCGATTTTTGAATTATATCGCGAACCTGTTGCTTTTCCGGCTTAGCCTGATTAATAAAATCCCAGATTTCGACAGGGTCGATGAACGGTTTCATCCGCTCGTCGGGGATGGAATATTTTTGCGGGTGGTACATTAATTAAGTATTAAGTAATGAGTACTACGTAGTGCGAAACTAAAATAGCGGGTTGCTCCGGATAGAACAACCTTCGCACTTACACGCTCAATACATATTATTAACAATAAATTATCCTTTTTGTTTTTTTACGAAATAGGCTACTTTTTCGAGGGATGTAACCATATCGAATTCTTCGAGATATACGTCGGACGCGACGTTTAGGGGTACGGTGGTAAAATTCATAATGCCTTTAACTCCGGCCTGGGTGAGCTTTTCGGCAACTTCAGCTGCATGTTCGGGCGGTACGGTAATAACCCCAATGGAGATGTTCATATCTTTAGCCACTTCTTCGAGTTGCGATATAGAAAAACATGAAACTCCGGCAATAACGGAGCCTATCTTATCTGGGTCAATGTCAAATACGGCAACAATATCAAGTTTAGCGCGTTTCCCTTTAAAATAAGCGGTGATGGCTGTCCCCAAATGACCGATTCCTACTACTCCAACGTTAATAACCTCATTATCGTCGAGCAGTGTAGCTATTACATCGATCAATTCCTTTATATCATACCCTTTTCGCTGCATGCTGGTATAACCGAGGAACATAATGTCGCGCCGTACCTGTACAGCGGTAATATTTAACAATGCAGCAAGCTCGTGCGAAAAGATATGAGTCCTTCCGTTGGCACTAAAGTTCAATAAAGTTCGGCGGTACTGACTTAACCGCTCTATCGTTTTTTCGGGTAGCTTCATTACAGAAAAATTTCACAAATTTAACACCCAACCGTTAATATCAAACAGAAGTATAAAAATAATCGATTGCGCATAAAGTTACAATATTTTAAACCAGTTAGATACCTATCATTGGTTTATATGGCTCATCCAAACGAAAGGCCAAACCTATCGGCAATTTGTTTTAGATCAACTTCAACCTGTGGAATGAGTTGAATACCTTCGGCCATGATACGGGCTTCGCTTTCGCGCTCGGGATCGCCTGGAATCAACACCCGCTCCTGCCCTTCTGCGGGCTTAGCATTACGAAAAGTTTCGATCCACACATCCATCATCGATTTAAAATGATCGGCTTCCTGAAAGGCATCAATACGCATAGCTCCAAAGAAATGTCCCAGTCCGTCGCCCACCTTCTTATCGAGCACAGGCAAATACGATACCATAGGGGGAACAAATGGTCCGAAATTAGCTCCTGAAAATACTGCCGAAAAAATATCGACGATAGCTCCGAGGCTATACCCTTTGTGACTCCCATGGGCACGGTCGCCGCCAAGGGGCAACATCGACCCGCCTTGTTCGAGGATTGCAGGGTCGTCGGACGGAGCCCCGTTTTTATCCTGGGCAAAGCCAAAGCCTATATTTTCGCTTTTTTTTGCAGCAATGGTAAATTTTCCCCGGTTGATGGGCGTTGTGGCAAAGTCGGCCACAAACGGAGGTTGATTTTTTGCAGGAATTGCAATAGCAATAGGATTGGTACCGAGCATTGCTTCGGCCGAAAACGTGGGAGCCACCAGCGGACTGGCATTGGTCATGGTAATACCAATCATGTCGTACTCAAGCGCCATCATGGCATAATATCCGGAAATACCGAAGTTACAGGAGTTACGGGTAGCAACCCATCCGGTGCCTACTTCGCGAGCTTTTTTAATAGCCAGTTCCATCGAAAACTTAGCCGGAATCATGCCGATAGTGCTGTCGCCATCAACAACGGCTGTGCTGGGGGTTTGGTGTACTATCCGGACGTTCGGTTTGGTATTGATGCGTCCTGCTTCCCATAACTTATAATAATCGCCCAACCGAATTACCCCGTGTGTGGCAAACCCCCGGACTTCGGCGGCCAAAAAAACCTTAGCACATTGGGCTGAGTCTTCGGGGGTAAACCCCATCTTTACAAGAATATCAGTAGTAAAACGGAATAAATAATCGTAAGAATGCTTCATTAATAAAAGACTTAAATATTCGGTGCTGAATGCACAGACATATCAGATGTTTGTTCTTATTTTAAAAGCCTGCCCGGTTGTGATACCTGACAGGCTTATTTTTTGAGACATAGCAGGATGCTACGTTTAACTAAAATCTATTCGTAAGGCTATTTATTCTCCGGAAAGACTCGATGTGTCATCGTTGCATTTGCCTGAGCCGCAGGCATAATTAACATATCGTTAATGTTTACATGAGGAGGACGGGTAACCGCAAAAAATATGGCTTCGGCAACGTCATCGGCACAAAGCGGAGTAAAGCCTTCGTAAAACTTAACAGCCCGATCTTTATCGCCTTTAAAACGGACCAGCGAAAATTCGGTATCCACCATGCCCGGGGCAATAGACGTTACCTTAATGTTATGTTTTAATAAATCGAGCCGAAACCCTTTAGTAAGGGCATCCACGGCATGCTTGGTTGCGCAGTAAACATTACCGTTTTCGTAAACTTCCTTTCCTGCAATAGAAGTGATATTGATGATATGTCCGTGTCCGCGGGCAATCATAAACGGAGCAACTACACGGGTTACATAAAGCAGCCCTTTCACGTTGGTATCAATCATCTGATCCCAATCAGCCAAATCTCCTTCCTGAACGGGAGCCAATCCGGCTGCTAATCCGGCGTTGTTCACCAGTACATCTATTTCTTTCCAGATTTCGGGAAGAGTTCCAAGGAACTCTTCCACCTGTTTATTGTTGCGAACGTCGAATACCAACGACAGCACATCGCATTTATATTTGATACCCAGCTCCTTTTTAAGATCTTCGAGCAAATCCTGGCGTCGGCCGGTGAGTATCAGATTATAATTATCCTGAGCCAGTTTATGGGCGGTAGCCCTTCCTATGCCTGCAGTAGCTCCTGTAATCAGGGCAATTTTCTTCATTTTATTACTAATTTAATAACGGAGTAAAAATACAGTTTTAATTTAAAATGAAAGCCTACTAAATTTTCTTGAGAGGACATTAAATAAATCCACCGTAAGCAACTCAGCCATTCCGGGTTCCTGATTCTAAATATTTATCCTTTTTTTAGTGATTTAGGAAAAGAATATTTTACTTCGCCGGAAAATTATTTTATCCATGATAAAGCCATATTATTCTGAAGGTAGCAAAAAGGACGAAGTTGCCCAGATGTTTAATAACATTGCGCACCGTTACGATTTTCTAAACCATTTTCTCTCCCTGGGGATTGATAAAATATGGCGAAAAATTACCATTCGCGAACTGAAGGCGGTTCAGCCTAAAAAAATCCTCGACATTGCCACCGGTACCGGCGATCTTGCCCTTGCGGCCCTTGTGCTTCGCCCAGAACAAATTGTAGGCATTGACATTTCAGAAGGAATGTTGGCTAAAGGCCGCGAAAAAATTGAAAAAGCCGGCAAAAGCCACATCATCCGCTTTGAGCAGGGCGATTCCGAGCAAATTCATTTCCCTGATAACACGTTCGATGCCGCTATGGTAGCTTTTGGCGTGCGTAACTTCGAAAACCTGCAACAAGGTTTAAACGAGATAAATCGGGTTTTGGCTCCTGGCGGAAAGGTGGCTGTACTTGAATTTTCCAAGCCCCGCAATTCCTTTATAAAATTGATCTACAACTTCTACTTTTTACATATCTTACCCTTCTGGGGACGGCTATTTTCGAAGGATAGCCGGGCTTATACCTACCTTCCCGAATCGGTAAACGCATTTCCCGATGGTGAAAAATTTTTGCAACACCTTGACAAAGCCGGATTTACAAACATGAAGGCTCGCCAACTGACTTTTGGCATCGCATCGCTTTATACCGGAATAAAAAAATAACTATTCCGGTCCCGGACTGAGATAATCGTTATTGTTAAAGGTATCTTTCGTATTATTGCAATAATTTCGAATACTGTCCGTTTTGTTGAAAAGTGTATAATATATTGAAATACTGCATCTCCATAATCATTCTTTTATATGTCTTAGGCTCGGCCAAAGGGCAACAGAAAATAGTGTTGAATGAACCCAACCACGACGACAAAGCCATTCACTTTGGCTTCTGTATCGGACTAAACTCCATGAATTTTGTAACTCACACAAATTTCAAGGATGGGTTGAACGCCGATTCGCTGGTTGCCGATGTCAGCAAGCCTACCGTTGGATTCCATATTCAAATTGTGTCGAACTACAGGCTGGGGAAATATTTCGATTTGCGATTTCTTCCCGGAGTTTCGTTCAGCCAGCGTACCATTAACTTCTTTAAGAAGAATCAACTCGTCACCGACGTAACCCCGCAACGGCTGGAATCGAATTTTTTGGAATTCCCGTTTCTCATCAAATATAAAGCAAAACGGACGTCGAACGTCAGACCTTACATGATTACCGGTACCAATCTGCGTTTAGATCTGGCCAAAACACTCAGCGAAAGCGACGATATTTACATCGCCCTGCATAAACTCGACCTTTATTACGAAGCCGGTGCCGGCCTCGATTTCTATCTCCCCTTTTTCAAACTTTCTACGGAATTGAAACTTTCGTACGGTTTTTTTAATGTGCTCAAGCGAAAACCTTCGAGCGAAACACGCTTCCAGAATTCTATCGAGAGGTTAAACTCTAGCATCTGGATGTTATCCTTTCATTTTGAATAAATTATGATAAAAGACATACAACTTACCGTTTTGCCCCAAAAAGTGCAGGACGAGACTCTGCTCCGACAGGAGATTGCGCGTAAACTCGATGTCCACACAAACGACATCACCACGTTCCGAATCCGCAAAAAATCGATAGATGCCCGCCAGCGCGACATTAAAATTAATCTTTGGGTGACGGTTTACCTTGGTGAGCAACCTTCAAAAGATACGGAGTTTCGCCCCGACTATAAGAATGTAGCATCAAAAGCCCCGGTAATTGTGGTTGGTTCCGGCCCTGCCGGATTATTTGCAGCCCTGCGACTGATTGAGCTTGGGCGCAAACCCATTGTACTTGAACGCGGAAAAGATGTAAGTTCGCGCAAACGCGACATTGCCCTGTTAAACCGCGAACACCTGGTAAATCCCGAGTCAAACTATTGTTTTGGCGAAGGCGGTGCAGGCACATTCTCCGACGGCAAGTTATACTCCCGATCCAACAAACGCGGCAACATCGATCGCATCCTGCAAATATTCCATTTCCACGGGGCACAGGACGAAATTCTTTATGAATCGCACCCGCATATTGGCACCGACAAACTTCCGGAGATTATTAAAAATATGCGTCAAACTATCATCGACTGTGGTGGCGAAATGCATTTTAACACGCGGCTTACCGACCTCATCGTTCAGGACGATACCATAAAAGGCGTGCTTACCTCTGCCGGATCCGCCATTGCGTGCGATACTGTTATTCTGGCCACCGGCCACTCCGCCCGCGACGTTTATGAGTTGCTTCACGAAAAGAAAATACACCTCGAAAGTAAACCTTTTGCTATGGGCGTTCGGGTTGAACATCCGCAGGAACTGATTGACAGTATCCAGTATCATACCAAATCGCGAGGTAATTACCTTCCGGCGGCTTCGTACAGTTTGGTGGCCCAAGCCGATGGTCGCGGGGTTTACTCGTTTTGCATGTGCCCGGGCGGATACATTGTGCCATCGGCCACTTCGCCCGACGAGATGGTGGTGAACGGCATGTCGTCGTCACGCAGGCATACGCCTTTTGCCAATTCCGGTATCGTAGTAGAAATTCGTCCCGAAGATTTTGTACATTACACCCAACACGGTTCCCTGGCCGGGCTACGATACCAGCAAAACCTTGAACAACTGGCACTCCGCAACGGAGGTCCGGGACAAACGGCTCCGGCACAACGACTAACCGATTTCGTTAAAGGAAAGTTATCCGCCACCCTGCCAACGAGTTCCTATATTCCCGGATTGATGTCGTCACCGCTTCATGCATGGCTTCCCGACAATATCTCGAAACGTCTTCAACTTGGATTTACATTATTCGACAAGAAAATGCATGGCTTTTTAACCAACGAAGCCTACATTGCCGGGGTCGAATCGCGAACCTCATCGCCGGTACGTATTCCCCGTGAAACGGAAAGCTTGGAACACCCGCAAATCAAGGGGCTCTATCCCTGCGGCGAAGGTGCCGGATATGCCGGAGGTATTGTTTCGTCGGCAATGGACGGAGAAAATGCCGCCATTGCGTGTACAAAAACCAATATTTAGAAGCGAAGAACTAGATTACAAAGAATTTCAAATTATATCTTTTAAATCCGACTTATTCTGCAAAATTTTGTTTAACTTGTAGGTAACTTATTGATAAAACATATAACCGTTCGGGTTGTATGTTCAGCATTCCAGCCTTCTTTCCAAAGGTTCAAAAACATCCCTAAAATAATTTAACATGGGAGTAATGGAAGCTATACCTACAAATAAGTCCCCTATCCTTCCCCAAGGCAACGTGGTATCGGTTCGCGGTAGCGTTGTCGATGTCTATTTCGGGGATCAACTTCCTCCCATTTATACCCTTTTGCGCGCCGGCAATGACGACCAGATTGCCATTGAAGTACTATCGCAGCTTAGTTCAACCCTTGTACGAGGTATAGCACTTACACCAACCCAGGGACTTGCCCGCGGCATGGCGGTTAAAAATACCGGAGGAACAATCATGGCACCGACCGGCAAGGCAATATTCTCCCGGATGTTCGATGTTTTCGGGAACACCATCGACCGGCTTGGACCCATTACCGATGCACAGTGGCGCTCCATTCACCAAGATCCTCCTCCGCTGGGACGACGTTCCACCAAATCCGAAATTTTCGAAACCGGCATTAAGCTCATCGATGTACTGGTACCGTTGGAACGAGGAGGCAAGGCCGGACTTTTTGGAGGGGCAGGTGTAGGAAAAACAGTATTGCTCACCGAAATGATTCATAACATGATTGGGCACCACGAAGGCGTGAGTATTTTCTGTGGCGTTGGCGAGCGGTGCCGCGAAGGCGAAGAACTTTATCGCGATATGAAGGAAGCCGGTGTACTGCCGAATATGGTGATGCTTTTCGGACAGATGAACGAACCTCCCGGGGCGCGTTTTCGTATTGGACAGGCCGCGCTTACCATGGCCGAATATTTCCGCGACGACGAACATCGCGACGTACTATTGCTCATGGACAATATCTTCCGGTTTATACAGGCAGGTATGGAGATGTCGGGCTTAATGGGACAAATGCCTTCGCGATTGGGCTACCAACCAACCATGGCAACCGAGTTGGCGCGACTGGAAGAGCGCATTGCCAATACCGACACCGGAGCTATCACCTCCATCCAGGCAGTTTACGTTCCAGCCGACGATCTTACTGACCCGGCATCTGTACATACATTCTCGCATCTTTCAGCATCCATCGTTCTGTCGCGAAAGCGGGCCAGCGAAGGACTTTACCCGGCAATCGACCCGTTGCAGTCGAACTCCAAAATGGCCACACCGGGCATTGTAAGCGACCGGCATTACCGACTGGCCCAGGACATACGACAAACTCTCGCCCAATATGAGGACTTAAAAGACATCATCGCCATGCTGGGGTTAGAGCAACTTTCGCCCGACGATCGTAACGTTGTTTTTCGAGCCCGAAAGCTGGAACGTTTTCTGACCCAGCCATTTTTCACCACCGAGCAGTTCAGTGGTATCTCCGGAAAACTTGTCAGCCTTGAAGATGCTCTTGACGGATGCGAAAAAATCCTGCATGATGATTTTAAGGACTTACCCGAAAGTGCCTTTTACATGATTGGTTCCATCGACGAAGCATTGAAGAAAGCATAGACCTGACAGATTTCTAAATGGTCCACGTAACTAATTTCTATAAAAATGGAAATATCACTTATGAACCTCAAAATTCTGCTTCCCTTCCAGGTATTTGCCGACAAAAAGGACGTGAAGCGGATTGTGGCAGAAACTCATCATGGTTCATTCGGCATCCTGCCACAACGGCTCGACTGCACAGCTGCCCTGTCGCCCGGGATCCTGACCTACGAAACCGAAAGTGATGGAGAAATTTTTATTGCCGTGGATGAAGGTGTTTTAGTAAAAGCAGGTAAAGACGTTTTCATTTCGGTACGCAACGCGATTGGCGGGGCAAACCTCGGCCAACTTCACGAAGCCGTACAAAGAGAATTTTTGAGTATCGATGAACGTGAAAAAAATGTCCGTACGGTAATGGCAAAACTTGAGTTAGGTTTTATTCGTCGTCTGGAAGAATTTAGACAGAAATAAAAAATACTAATAATCAGCGGTAAAGACAAAAATTAAACACTTTTTAATGAAAACCCAAACCACCCAAAGAGACTTAAGCCATCTGGTTAAAACAAAAGAAGCCCGCAAGCTAAAAGAAAAACAAAATTCAAAACATAGCATGTGGTTTGGGCTTGGAATGTTTGGACTTGTTGGCTGGTCGGTAGCGGTTCCCACCTTGCTGGGTACGGTGTTGGGTATTTGGCTCGACAAACGTTTTGCTGGGCAACAATCGTGGACATTAACATTGTTACTCATCGGTTTAATTGTTGGGTGTTTAACCGCTTGGCACTGGCTATCAAAAGAACACAACGAGATTCATAAAGATAAGGAGGATAATCATGAATGACCTATCAACATTGACATTAGTCCTCATTGCAGGCATTCTGCTCGGCACATTCTTTTTCGGCGGTCTGTGGTGGACAGTCAGAAAAGGGATCGTATCCCAACATCCTGTAATATGGTTCTTTATCAGCTTAATGATACGTATGGGAGCAACCCTTGCCGGTTTCTATTTTATTGCCCGCGACCATTGGGAACGAGCTATTATTTGTCTGATCGGCTTTCTCATTGCGCGCGCCATCATCACGTGGCTTACTAGAACATCGTCTGCAAATCCGGTTCATTAATAATTGGATGCCAATCATGAGAATTAGTCCCGACGATATTGTTTTTTTTCAGCATGGTTTTGTAAAGCTAAATGTCACCATTGCTATAACCTGGCTACTGATGGCTATTCTGGTAGTCGGATCAAAGCTGATAACACGAAAACTCAGCACGGACATCAAAATTTCGCGTTGGCAATGTATTCTTGAAATGATTGTAACCGGCATAAAAAACCAGATAGAAGAGGTAGGTCTTGCCAAATCCGGGAAATACATTAGTTTTTTAGGTTCTTTATTCCTGTTCCTGTTCTTTTCCAATCTGTTAACGATATTTCCGTTTTATGAGCCTCCCACAAGTTCACTTTCAACCACTGCAGCACTTGCAATATGCGTATTTGTGGCGGTACCATTTTATAACATCAGGGAACACGGGCTGGTCAATTACCTGAAATCCTATATAAAACCTGTTTTTTTCATGCTACCATTCCACATCATGAGCGAATTCTCCCGGACCCTTGCATTAGCGGTTCGTTTGTTCGGAAACATGATGAGCGGCGTCATGGTAATAGCCATCCTGTTAACCATCACACCTTTTGTTTTTCCGGTAGTTATGAGTGTTTTCGGGCTTCTTACCGGCTCTGTGCAAGCGTATATCTTCAGCATACTGGCTACCGTTTTTATTGCGGCAGCAGCGCACGAATCAGCTCCCTCAAAAAAATAGCGCGGAACAAAACATTTGGGGCTTTAAAGTTCAAAAAACAATATAAACCTATAATCTAATCACTTAACAAAAATATTATGGACAACATCACATTTACGGCTGCGGCATCAATCATATCCGCCGGCATTTGTATGGGACTCGGGAGTATAGGTCCTGCACTTGGAGAAGGACGAGCAGTTGCTTCGGCCTTAAGTTCCATGGCTCAACAACCCGATTCGGCCTCGTCCATTACGCGAACGCTGTTTGTAGGTCTAGCCATGATTGAATCAATGGCGATCTACTGTTTTGTAGTATCGATGATCCTTATCTTTGCCAATCCGTTCTGGAACTATGTAATAACCAAAGCTTCGGGAGGATGACACTATGCTAATCGACTGGTTCACTGTTGCGGCACAATTGGTCAACTTTCTCGTACTGGTATGGTTGCTAAAACGCTTTCTGTACAAACCAGTATTACAAGCCATTGATGAACGGGAGAAACGTATTGTACTGCAACTTGAGGAGGCTGAAACTCAAAAAGCCGAAGCCTACAAAGAACGCGACACTCTCCGACTTAAAAATGATGAGTTCGACAAGCAACGCAACGCTCTCATGAACGATGCCGTTAACGAAGTAGATACCGAGCGCCGACGATTACTCGATGAAGCACGACAAGATGCCGAAGCCTTGCGTTTACGGTTGCAGGAAACCCTGCGGAACGAACATCAAAACCTTAACGAGGAAATCATCCGCCGTACCAGGGACGAAGTTTTTGCCATTGCGCGTAAAGTCCTTACCGATCTGGCTTCGACCGATCTTGAAACGCATATTTCCGAAGTTTTTATCAAGCGTTTGAAAAACTTAAACGACGAAGAAACGAAACAACTTCAAACAGCCCTGGCTCCGGGTATCGATACGTTTATCGTACGCAGCACGTTCGACCTTCCGGTTGCGCAACAATCCCTGATTAAACATACAATCAACGAATCCGTTATATCCGGTGCCAACGTCAAATTTGAGATCAACCCGAACCTGATAAGCGGCATCGAACTCATTGCAAACGGATACAAAATAACTTGGAACATTCAGGATTACCTTGTTTCAATTGAAGATGTCCTCATCAAACTTTTGAAAGAAAAAACTAACGATTAAGGATTAACGATTTTCGCTTATGAATCCGGATAATCTGCAAACAACTATTGATAAAGCCTTTGACGGAATAACACGGTCATTGGTCGACGCTATTCCCAAACCGATCCTAAAAGAAGTGGGTGCTATCACAACGCTTTCTACCGGCATTGTCAAGGTTTCCGGACTTCCGGGTATTGGATATGAGGAATTGATTAAATTTCCGGGAAACCTGCACGGCATAGCCTTCAATATTGATGAAGACGAAATTGGCGTTGTACTGCTTGGCGACTATTCGCACCTGCATGCCGGCGATGAAGTAGAGCGAACCGGCCGGGTTATGGACGTTCCGGTTGGAGAAGCACTCATTGGCAGGGTCATCACCCCCTTAGGCGAACCGCTTGACGACAAAGGCCCAATAACTTTCAGCCAACGCCTGCCCATCGAACGTCCGGCAAAAGCCATCGTTGATCGCGAACCGGTAACCGTTCCCCTGCAAACCGGCGTTAAAGTTATCGACGCACTGATACCGGTAGGCCGCGGCCAACGCGAATTAATCGTCGGCGACCGCCAGACTGGAAAAACCGTCATCGCCATTGATACCATTATCAACCAATACGATCAGGACGTGCTTTGCATCTATTGTGCCATAGGTCAACGTGCGGCCAGCGTAGCCAAGGTTGTTGCCGAACTCCGCGAAAGAGGAGCCATGGATTACACTATCGTTGTGGTAACAGAAGGAAATGATGCCCCCGGACTTAATTTTATTGCTCCTTATGCCGCTACCAGCATTGGCGAATACTTTATGGAAAAAGGACGCGATGTTCTTGTAATTTACGACGATCTTACGCACCACGCCCGTGCGTATCGCGAGATCTCGCTGTTATTGCGCCGGCCTCCGGGACGCGAGGCATTCCCCGGCGACATCTTTTATATCCACTCCCGTCTCTTGGAGCGGGCCACGCATCTGCACAAAAATCTTGGTGGAGGTTCGCTCACTGCCCTACCCATCGTCGAAACCGAAGCCCAGAATATCTCTGCATATATCCCAACCAACCTCATCTCTATTACCGACGGACAGATATACCTCTCTCCTACCTTGTTCGAGCTGGGAGTATTACCGGCAGTAGATGTAGGCAAATCCGTTTCGCGCGTTGGCGGCAAGGCCCAACGTCCGGCTTATCGCTCCGTTACCGGAGCTTTAAAACTTGCTTATTCCCAATTCGAAGAGCTCGAAACCTTTGCAAAGTTCGGTACCCGCCTCGACGAACACACCCGCAAAATCATCGACCATGGCCGTCGTATCCGAGCCTGTCTCAAACAGCCTGCTTCCGCGCCAGTGCCACTACCCGAACAAATCATCGTATTGCTGGCTCTCACTGCCGATCTTTTCGACGTTGTACCCTCATCAAGAATGAAAGACGCAGAACTAGCTGTACGCCAAATAGCCAAAGAACTTCCTGAAGAAATCCGCCAACGGTTTCGCTCAACAGTAAACCTAAACGAAACCGACCGTGAAACAATTTTAAACACTGCTGCCAAAGCGCTCGAACCTTTTATTTCGAAAACATGAGCGATACACTGGAAAGTCTGAGACGAAAAATTAACGGGGCTGGCGACCTAGAGTCTGTAGTCCGGACGATGAAAGTGCTGGCTGCCTCCAATATTCTACAATACGAAAAGGCCGTAACAGCCTTGGGTGACTATTACCATACGGTAGAATTAGGACTTACTGCCTGTTTTATGCAAGCATGGGAACCAACCTTGGCTGAAAAAGAAAGACAAACCCAATCCTCAACAACAGGTCTGGTAGTTTTTGGCTCCGATCAAGGACTTGTTGGCCAATTCAATGATGTGTTGACAGATTTTGCAGTTAATACACTTGCCGAGCTACCTGGCAAAAAAAAAGTCTGGGCTGTTGGCGAGCGCGTTTATGCGCGCTTAGAAGATGCGGGCTTACCGATGGAAGGTTTGTTTCCCGTGCCAAATTCCGTAAATGCAATTACCCCACTCGTCGGACAAATTTTAACTGAAACTGAAAATCGTAACGAAAAAGGAGAGCCTTCCCAACTTTATATTTTTCATAACCGCCCTAAATCCGGAGCTATCTACGAACCGGTAAGCCAACGATTACTTCCTCTCGACGAGCAATGGCGCTCCGAAATTACAACCCATCATTGGCCTACCTCCAATATTCCCGAGGCTATAAACGGTATTGAACCAGCATTACAAGGACTTATTGGCAGCTATCTCTTTGTATCGCTGTTCAGGGCATGTGCCGAATCGCTAGCCAGCGAAAATGCTAGTCGCCTTGCCGCAATGCAACGTGCCGAGAAAAATATTGACGAACTGTTGGAAGATCTCAATCGCGTATTTCACCGTTTACGCCAAAGCTCCATTGATGAAGAACTGTTTGACGTCATCTCGGGATCGGAAGCGCTTTTTACAAAAAACAAAAAAGGTTTGTAAATATTTAATTTACAAACCTTTACGCGGAGAGCGAGGGATTCGAACCCCCGGTACCGCAAGCGGTACAACAGATTTCGAGTCTGCCACAATCGACCACTCTGCCAGCTCTCCGTTGCTTCAAAACTTTCGATTTATTCCCCGAAAATTCCGGTGCAAAAGTAATGCAATTATTTTAATTGTCGAGCAACCGGAATACTTTTTTATCAAATAAAGAAAAACGCAACACCTATCACGCTTATTATTGAACCAATAACTTCCTTTACTGTCACTTTTTGTTTAAACAATAATATTGCCGGAAAAATAATCAGGATAGGCGTAGTTGACATAATCGTTGCTGAAACCCCGGTTGACGTGTATTTTATTGAAAGCAACGACAACGAAACTCCTAAAAATGGCCCGAACAATGCTCCTATCGAAGTTCCTGCCATCCCTTTCCGGTTTTTCAACCCATCAAAAACCTGTCGAACCCGCCCCATTAACAACACAATGGCTGAAAAACCTACAATACCAACAATTATCCGGATTTGAGTTGCAGCAAAAGGATCATACCCTGCCATTCCTTTTTTGCTGAGCACCAAACCAAATGCCTGCCCCAAAGCCCCTCCCAGTGCAAATAAAAAGCCTCGTACCGGCATGTTTAACTGTAACCTCTCGTGTTCCGGATTATGGCTGAATGTTGTAAGCGCAATCCCCGATATCGTTAAGATTATACCAAAAATACTGAATACACCCAAACGCTCATCCAGCAAAAGCCAACCGGTTAGCGCCGTTATTGGAGGAGCTAACGTCATAATCAGCATGGCAAGACGCGAACCTATTATCGTAAACGACTTAAACAGAAATAAATCGCCCAACACAAATCCGACCAATCCCGAAAGGCTTAACCAAGTCCATTGGTATGCAGAAGCGTCTACAGGCAATGCCAAGCCTCGATAAAACAACGTAAAAACTGACAAAAAGACCAGAGCAAATACCAAACGAAGCAGGTTTACCACCAATGACCCAATGGCTTTACCGGCAGACTCAAAGGCTAATGCCGAAACCGTCCAGAAAACAGCTACCAAAAGAGCTGCAAATTCTCCTATATGCGATTGTATCATTTCTAAAATTTAGTTCAAAGGTATATTTTTGTACTGCATTTAGACCAAAATTGTTTCACATATGAACGGCGATCCTAAACTCTATCAATTACTAAACGATTTAAACATCAGCTTCGAATATTACGAACACCCGCCAGCTCCTACCATTGAGGAGGCCCGGTTATACTGGAAAGATTTAGAGGCCACACATTGTAAAAACCTGTTTTTTCGCAATCATAAAGGCAATAAACATTACCTCGTTATTTTAGAACATACCAGGCAACTAGACATCCACGATCTGGAAAAACGGCTTAAACAAGGGAAAATATCCTTTGCCTCCGAAAACCGGATGCATAAATACCTTGGATTAAAACCGGGTTCGGTTTCTCCGTTCGGTCTAATCCACGACCACAGTCATCATGTTCACGTATTCTTCGATATAAATTTACAAAAGAGCTCAAAAATCAGTTTTCACCCCAACATAAACACGGCAAGTCTGGTGATAACTTTTCCGGACTTTATGAGGTTTATGCAAGAAACCGGCAACAATTTCGAATTTATCGAACTGTATGATTAATATTGTACTCTCTAACTTTTACACAAAAGGAGGAATTCTGTACGTAAAAACATTAACAAGTCGCTAAATATCACACCTTATTTGCGTATTTTTACCAAAGAGCTGTTCTTTTATTTTGCGACCCCATTACTTTTATACCTTCTATCGGATGGCGAATAAAAAAATCACCGTAAAACATTATCTCAACAAAAGGGCCAAGCCTAAACTTTTACTCCGTGAAAGGTTTTATCCTCTTTATATTCAAATAATTGTAAACGGGAAAAAAGCACAGATTAAAAGCCGTATCAACGAACATCTAAAAATTTTTCGAAGTGACGTTGAACGTATCACCCGAAATGATGAAACTATGCATTCTTTTTTAATGGAAGGGTATGTTTCCGACAGGTTTTTTGATTCCGTTAAAAATGCCAAGCTTTTCCCGTTATTTCAGCTCCTGATGGATGAAGTTGCCGTAATTACCCGCATCATTGAAAGGTTACATCCATTTACCGACAAAGATTTTACGCTATTAAACTTCAGCGAAGAATATTCGAAATATACCGAAGAGATTACTGACAAGCTCGATTCTAAAATTAAAGAAAACTACCTGGCAGAACTTAAAGCCATTTTCCTCAAAACTATTGACCAAGAAGAGAATCGGGATACGTTTAAAATTGTCAACTTCTTAATCAACCATATAAACTGGAGAAACACTTTTATCAATTTCTATGAATCGACCGCGGAGATAATTCCTAACGAATTAAAAACTATTGAGTTACTTTTAAGCAACGAATTGGTAACGCAGATAAAAGCATTTCGCGCTTATCGGTCAAAAGTCAACCTGCTGAAAAGATTTTTCGAAAAACGGGAACAAGGGAAAATATCAACCCTCTCCTACCTCGATTGGCAGACCGATATCCGGGATTTTGTATTTGTAGAGTTTGAAAAACTTTTTGGCGAACAAAAAGCCCTTCAATATGTGGTATGCCTTGAGTCAATCCTTACAGCCGACCTCAAATCCGAGCATCAATAAACAAGGGTACGGTAGTTTTTCATTTCTTTGGCAAGTCCTTTGGCATTTCCCGAAACCTCATCAAGACGTTTCCAAAAATGAGGCCCATGATTTTTATGCACGGTATGCACCAACTCATGAAGAATCACGTAATCAATCAGATATTCCGGCAATCGCATCAAATGAATGTTCAAATTAATATTATTTACTGCAGAACAGCTTCCCCATCGTGTTTTCAGATTTTTCACCCGGATATCGGCATACCGAAAGCCATGCTTTGACGCAAGATGCGCGAGGCGTACCGGCAAATGTTTCTTCGCTTCTTTACGCAGTGCATATTCCACGGCCTTTTTTATAAACTCCTGTCCCGACTCAACCTCCAACTGAAGTTCAGAAGCATATATTATCCGGATAACACCTTTCCCCACTTTTGCTGACAACGTTGCATCGGGTTGGTTCTCGAATTCCAACTTGTGTTCGAATGTAGAAAAATCTATCCCTGGCTTAAAAATGGTTTTATTTTGCTCGTATGTCTTTACCTTTTCGAGGCTTTTACGAATCCAATCTGTCTTTTCTTCAACAAACCGTAAAGCTTTGTTTATTGTCACGCCACGAGGAATAGTTACCCGTACCCCGCTGTTAGGTTTAACAACAATGCGCAGCGTCTTTGCACGGTTGTTTTTTTCAATCACAACATCTCCAATTGCCTTAAAATGATATACATTGTCTGCCATAAAAACTACTCCCTGTTTGGGCTAAAATTATACCAAATATGTATATATTTATGCGTTAAATTTTTAACAACGAATATTTTTATCCGGCAAACTTGTATCCTAACAATCCTGTTAAACCCATGAAACAAAAAAAACTCCTTCGCTATCTGATAATTATCGCTATCGCACTCATTATATTGATGATTATTGGCAAAAAAGCCGGTTGGATAGGAAAAGAAAAGCCCGTGGAAGTGACCACCGAAAAAGCACAGAAACGTACTATTCTCGAAACAGTTACTGCTAATGGAAAGATTAAGCCCGAAACTGAGGTTAAAATCAGCCCCGAAGTTTCTGGCGAAATCATTGAGCTTCACGTAAAAGAAGGCGATTTTGTTGAAAAGGGTAAGCTTCTGCTTAAAATTAAACCCGACATTTATCTTAGTGGTCGCGACCGCTCCACGGCTGCCGTCAGTTCGGCCAAGGCAGGACTGGCGCAGTCCAAAGCACGTTTAACTCAGGCTGAAGCAGCCCTTGAACGCGAAAAACAATCGTACGAACGGAGCAAACGCCTATGGGAAAACCAAACCATCTCCAAAGCCGACTGGGAAATAGCTCAAAGCTCCTATAAATCGGCTGTTGCCGAAGCTGAATCGGCCCGACAAAACGTTAAAAGCGCCGAATTTGGCGTGCAAAGCGCCGAAGCCTCGCTCAAAGAATCGAACGAAAACCTCACAAAAACAACTATTTACGCCCCAATGAGCGGAACTGTTTCATCGCTTAATGTGGAATTAGGCGAACGGGTGGTAGGAACCTCCATGATGGCAGGTACGGAACTTCTTCGCATTGCCGACCTTACTCGTATGGAAGTTAAAGTTGACGTCAATGAGAACGATATTGTCCGCGTAAAAATGGGCGACACTGCCCTTGTTGAAGTGGATGCTTATCTGGGACAAAAATTTAAAGGCCTTGTTACCGCTATTGCCAACTCCGCCAATACCACCGGCTCGTCCTCCGATCAGGTTACCAATTTCGAAGTAAAAATCCTGCTTCTCCCGGCTTCTTATCAATCGTTAATAACCAACAAAAATCAAAATCCGTTCCGCCCTGGGATGACCGCATCGCTCGATATTCAGACCAAACGGGTAGATCATGTGCTAACCGTTCCCGTTCAGTCCATCATAATCCTCAGGGATTCTTCGGAGATGAAAAAACAAGCTTCTAAGGATGTCAAAACTTCCGGTACCTATAAAGAAGTTAAAATTAAAGAAGCCGTTTATGTATATAAAGACGGCAAGGCCATTGCCAAGCCCGTTAAAACCGGCATTCAGGATAACTATTTTATAGAAATAAAAGAAGGGCTCACCGAAAAAGACGAAGTTATCACCGGGCCTTATACCATTCTTTCCAAACGGTTAAAAGATGGCATGCTGGTTACACGAACTGATAAAAAAGAACTTTTTAAACCCATAAAAAAGTAATTACTTTGCTTTTTTAAATACGTACATGGCGCTTATTTTAAATATCGAAACAGCAACGGATGTTTGTTCGGTTGCATTGGCAAAAGATAACCAATTAATCGATTCCCGTGAAAACACCGAAGGTCGGTCGCATGCTTCCATTTTAACCGTTTTTATCGAAGAATTATTTACTCAAAACAAAATTACGCCTGCAGAGCTTGATGCCGTTTCTGTAAGCATGGGCCCGGGCTCTTATACCGGTTTAAGAATCGGCGTTTCCGCTGTCAAAGGTTTGTGCTACGGAGCTGGAAAACCACTGATCGCCGTATCCACCCTTCAAAGTATGGCTGCCGGTTTTATCAGCCGAAATGCATTGGCAGGCGAAAAAGAATCATGGTTTTGCCCCATGATCGATGCCCGAAGGTTGGAAGTATATACAGCCTTTTTTAACAGTCAGGCTGGATTTGAATCTGAAATTTCTGCCGAAATCATCGACGAAAATTCTTTTGCAGACATTTTAGCTGTACACAAAACATATTTTTTCGGGAACGGATCAGATAAATGCTCATCTATTATCCGCCACCCCAACGCTCAATTTACAGGCGGTTTTCTTCCTTCTGCCAAAGACATGATAACCATTTCCGAAAAACTTTTTGAACAAAAAGAATTTAAAGACGTTGCCTATTTCGAACCTTTCTACCTTAAGGATTTTGTTGCCACGGTTGCTAAAAATAAAGTCCTGAAATAACAAAGGCACGTGATTTGCGTATAAGTCAACGACAAAATACTTTAATTATGAACAAGGTAATAACACGACTTGGTTTACTGGCAGTAGTAATGCTGTTGTCATCATTCCAGAACACATCTCATCAAACCGCTTCGGGAGATTCATCACCGATTGCCGGCACCCCAGTCAAAACAGATATAACGTTACCCGCAATTTCCAATATTCCGGCTTATCAACACGGCGAAGAACTAAATTATAACGTCCACTACGGATTTATTACCGGCGGGGCAGCCTCCATAACTCTGAAACAGGAAGCCATTGACGGAAACGACGTATTTCACGCCGTAATACAAGGGCGTACCACCGGATTAGCTCAGAAATTATTCAAAGTATTGGATATTTACGAAAGTTATTTCGACGTCAAAACCAGCTTACCGATCAAGTCTGTCCGCAATGTTAGGGAAGGTAATTACCGCTCCTACAACGAAGTAACATTCGACCGAAAAAACAACACCGTTAACAGTCAAAAATCAGGAGTTCATAAAGTACCGGCTAACCTCCACGACATGGTTTCGGCTTTTTTCTTTATCCGGCGTATTGATTTCTCCAAATATAAAGGTGGCGAAATTATTAACGTAAATACTTTTTTTGGTGATGAGCTTTTCCCTTTCTATGTAGTATTTAAAGGTCGCGAAACTGTAAAAACTGACTTGGGTAAATTCAAATGTCTGAAATTTGTTCCCATTGTAGAACCTGGCCGTATCTTTAAAGAACGAGACGATATGACCTTCTGGTTCAGCGACGACAACAATAAGGTTCCTGTTCGGATCAAATTTGATATTCTTGTTGGTTCCTTTAAATGCGACCTGACCTCGTTTAAGAACACCAAGTTTAACATGTCGTCATTGGTTTCCAATAACTAAATTTCCCTAACGTATTTTTCTATAAATATGCAAAATAGCCAGCCACGAATAAACTAATAACATCCGCGGGCCGGCATATCGCATCACCTCTCTGATTTTTTCCCGCCTCTGCGGCGCATAACAATGAACCGGACATTTTGCACAGACCGGCTTATTTTCTCCAAACCTACAATTATCAAGGCGTTTGATGGCGTAATCATTCAAACGGTTACATTCGTCGCACAATACAGAATCCCCATGAACATTTCGGCAATACAACAGAATCATTCGGGTTACCGTACTTTTTTCTTCTGTAATGCGGTCGCGTAAAAACACCGTTCTGTCTTTACGATTTAATCATCACCAGCATCATTTTAAAGCGTTCTACCGCTTTTACGGCATGAGGAATTCCGGCTGGCATGATGATGGCTTCTCCGGCTTCCAAAAGATGAGGCTGTCCGCCAAGCGTAATCTCGACCTTACCATCCAGAACATTAACCAGCGCATCGAACGGAGCCGTATGTTCCGACAATCCTTCGCCCTGATCAAATGCAAAAAGCGTTACATTTCCGGTATCTTTTTTTACAATGGTTTTGCTAACCACTGCCTGTGTCGAATAAACAACAGCTTCTGCCACAACGAACTTTTCGCCCTTATTTACAATACTTTCCATATCTGTAATTTTTATTGCCGATAGACGATAGTTATGCCCCATCGTCTATCGACCTGATTTACTAATTAAGCCATGCTAAATCAGCTTCAACTTCGGAGATACCTCCAATGCCGAAGTTCTCAACCAGAACATTTACCACATTAGGCGAAAGAAACGCCGGTAATGTAGGGCCGAGATGGATATTCTTCACGCCAAGATGTAACAAGGCAAGAAGCACTATCACAGCCTTTTGTTCATACCATGCAATGTTATAAACTATAGGCAACTGGTTAATGTCATCCAAACCAAATACTTCTTTGAGTTTCAATGCGATGAATGCCAACGAGTATGAGTCGTTGCACTGACCGGCATCGAGAACGCGGGGAATTCCACCGATGTCACCCAATGAAAGTTTATTGTAGCGGTATTTGGCACATCCTGCGGTAAGAATAACAGAATCAGACGGAAGTTGTTCAGCAAAATTGCTGTAATAATCGCGGCTTTTCATACGGCCATCGCAACCGGCCATCACCACAAACTTACGGATAGCTCCCGATTTTACGGCATCAACTACCTTGTCGGCCAATGCCATTACCTGGTTATGAGCAAATCCACCCACAATTTCGCCTTGTTCAATAGCTGTAGGAGCTTTACAACGTTTGGCCTGTTCAATAATTGCCGAAAAATCTTTCGGTTTACCGTTAACACGGTCGGCTATGTGCGGAAATCCGTCAAAGCCTGCAGCTCCGGTAGTATATACCTTATCAGCATACGAAGCATTGCTACGTGGTGGAACCAAACAATTGGTAGTAAAAAGAATAGGTCCATTAAAGGACTTAAATTCTTCTTTTTGTTTCCACCATGCATTACCATAATTGCCTACAAAATTTTTATATTTTTTGAAAGCTGGATAGTAATGGGCTGGAAGCATTTCGCTGTGGGTATAGATGTCAACACCGGAACCTTCGGCTTGTTGAAGCAATTCTTCCAAATCTTTAAGGTCGTGCCCGCTAATCAGGATACCAGGATTAGTGCCAACACCAATGTTTACCTTGGTAATTTCGGGATGGCCAAAAGTCTCGGTATTTGCCCTATCCAGAAGAGCCATGACGTCCACCCCGTACTTGCCGGTTTCCAACACTAATCCCAACCAATCATTCAATCCCAAGTTTTCGTTGGTGGATTGAGCCAGGGCCTTCTGTATAAAAGCAAATATTTCTTTTTCTTCAAAACCAAGGTTGTGGGCATGCTCGGCATACGCAGCCATACCTTTCAACCCATAAATAGTCAACTCTTTAAGTGAACGAATATCTTCGTTTTCAGTTGATAAAATACCTATTGTTGTTGCTTTTTGTTCAAATTCTGCTTCAGAATCTGCAAACCACGAAGCAACATCTCCACTCTGCTCAATTTTCTTTCCTTTTTCGCCAAGTTCATCGCGTAAACGGTTACGAAGGGATAATCCCTTGCGGATACGGTTCACAAACACTTGTTTACTAAAGTTTGCATTGGTGATGGTTGCAAACAAACTATCGATTACAAAACGATCAACATCGGAAAACTCTTTCCCCTCATTACGGGCTTCGGTACTATAAAGGCTGATACCCTTAACCACATACACTAATAAATCCTGAAGATTAGCAACATCGCCGGTTTTACCGCAAACTCCGTTAATTGTACAACCGGTGCCTTTTGCAGCTTCCTGGCATTGAAAACAAAACATACTCATAATAATGCGTTTAGATCTTATTAATTATTAAATCACTCATTTTAAAATATTTAACTTCTGTTATTCACTCAAAATAATTCACTGATTATACCCAGTCCTCCGATAGTATATCTCCTTGAATTCCAACCGTGATGGCTTTTACCGGAACTTTACGGCTGGCCGACTGAACCGCTTTCATAACAAGTTGCAACAAACCTCCGCAACAAGGAACTTCCATAATCATTACCGTAATGGTATTTACTTTGGCGTTGTCAATCATGGTGATCAGCTTGTCGAGATAAATTTCCTTACTGGAATCGAGCTTGGGACAAGCAATTGCGAGTTTTTTGTCCTGCAAAAACTTACTGTGAAAATTGCCCAGTGAAAAGGCCACACAATCGGCAGCCACCAAAAGATTGGCACCCTGAAAAAACGATGCCATCGGGTTTATAAGATGCATTTGAACAGGCCATTGTGTAAGCGCCGAGGGAGCCTCTTGAGATGAGACTACAGGCTCAGCTGTACGCACAAAGGAACGCGACTGCGATCCGGGGCAACCACCACCTCCATGATAATGAGCCGCAACCGGTTGTACCACAACCTTAGGCTGCGAGGTGCCACCTGCCGGAGTATGATGCACTACATCAATAACTTCTTTGATATCGAACAATGCTTTATCTTGATTTTGCGTAAGATACCCGACTCCTTGTTTCAAAAATGCAAACTCGCCATGCTCCTTTAAATGTTTCAAGTGGGCAATGACTACATTCTTTCCCTTTGGCAGCATTTCCGCCATCACCTTAACTTCGTCATATGCATCTGCCTCTCGAAGTTCGATTTCAAGGGCGCCTTCAGGGCAATGTCCTAGGCAGGCTCCCAGCCCGTCGCACATCAACTCACTAACCAACACTGCCTTGCCATCGATAATCTGCAATGCACCTTCGTGGCAGTTGGGTACACATTCCCCACAACCGGTACATTTTTCATCATCTATTTTTACAATCTCTCGTTTCATTCAAAAAAATATAAGTTACTTCTTTTTTTATTCTTTTAACATCAAAACTCTGGAAATCAATATTTATACATTTAAGTATTCAATTACTCAAATATATAAATAAGAAAATAAACATTCCAAATCATTTATCAAATTTTTAAGCTTTACTAATCGATATACATTGCAAGCGTCTGACCTTTAAGATAATCAATAAACTCTTGTGACATCTTTTGGGTAATGTTGTTCATAATACATTTACTGAACGGGCAAACCGGGGTATCGAACATACAATGGGTAATCTGAATGCGACCTTCGATAGACTCATAAATATCGAGAAATGTAATGTCTGCAGGGGCTTTTTTAAGTTGAAAACCACCGGATGGGCCACGTTGCGAAACGACGAACTCGTCTTTCACCAAACGTTGCATAACCTTAGCAACATGATGTTTAGACGTACTGGTGGCTTCCGCGATATGAACCACATTCATTGGCGATTTCGATTTCGCCACCAACACCATAGCGTGTATGGCTATAGAAGCGGCATCCGATAAATTAAATAGTTTCGACATAGCACTATTTCGGTATTTAATTACCGCAAATATATAAATTATTAAAATAGCTTTACTTTTTTGGCACAATTTTGGGTTATAAGATGTTATTAGTAAATGACGATTATTGATTTACAAGTGGCGATATAATAATCGCTTCTTCTGTTAAGTCTGATATACAATTACATATATCAATATATCAGATCAATAATCAAGAAAATAAAATTGAATAATGACAGAGAATCTATTGTTTGCATACGGTACCCTGATAAAAGGGTTAAAAAACGAAATGGCCGAATGGCTTGCCGGTGTAACTACTGAAATAGGCACAGGATACTTCCCCGGGAAGTTATACATGTCAAAAAGTGGCTATCCGGCAGCTATTTACGATTCAGCTTCGCCCCAAAAAGTATTTGGTAAAATAATACGTCTGGCCGACCCCATAACCATATGGCACAGACTCGATGAATACGAAGGTATCGGAGGCTGTTATCCCAAACCTTATGAGTATCGCAGGGTTAGGGCTATAATAACGGACCTTATTGATCAACAACATCATTGTAATGTTTACCTTTATAATTACCCGGTTAACGGCTTAAAAGAAATCCGTTCGGGGAAATTCTCCACAACCTTATAACCGTTAGAGGATTTATCTTCGTACTTTTGTATTTTGTACTTAAACCTAAATATTATTCATTAAATTAACTCACATGAAAAGAAAAGTCGTATTTCTCATTGCCTTTGCTCTGCTTTTAAGCTTTTCGGCAACTAAAGCTCAACCGTACAAAACAGGGCTTGGGGTTCGTTTAGGAACATTTAGCGGATTAACCGTAAAACATTTTGTAAGTTCAAAAAATGCCCTCGAAGGTATTTTATCGTTTCGCTGGGGAGGTACTGCTATCACAGGACTGTACGAATGGCAAAAGCAAATTAAGGGTGCCCCTGGTTTGGACTGGGAAATTGGCTTAGGTGGCCACATTGGTTTTTGGGATAACAACAAATACTACTGGGCAAGAGACAACAGCTCTGCTATTGTAGGGTTGGATTTCATTCTAGGTCTGGAATACACCTTTAAAGATGCTCCTTTCTCCATTGGTTTGGACTGGAAACCGGCTTTTAACATTATTGGTGACGATCACTGGTGGAGTGACGGGGCTGCCCTTTCCATCCGCTACAATTTTTAGTACTCATCAAACAGCCCGTAATTACGGGCTGTTTGCTTCTTCTTCTCAATATTGGAACTCTCCTGTTTTTCCATATCTTGTAGCCATAAAGAGCTAATCTGATGGCAGAAAATACTGAAAAAAGTCGGTTAAAGTACAACGTTGCTCTGGGATTTTTATTTATCCTGGTCATATCGGCTTTGGCCATATCGCTATTATACAAAGGAATACATAACCTTCAAAAACTGGAGCAAGCCAATTCGGTTCCCAACAACAGACTTCACCGGATAAATCATGTTCTTACGCTGATAAACCAAGCAGAAACCCAATCGCGCTCTTATTTTATCCTGCGCAGTCAACCCGATTTGGGAGAATATGTAGTTACGTTAAACTTGTTAGAAAAAGATATTGACGAACTCGTCCGTACCAGTAAAAATGACACTTCGGAGACCTCCAAACTAAATGTTGTCCGCGACTTACTACGACGAAAAAAAGAAATTATCAGCCAGCTCAAACCGGTTGAGAAAGATGCCCTGTACTCAAAGGCCATCGATGAAGTTTATTCCCAGTCGCGACAAATAGCCAAGCCCGCTAAGGTCGTCAAGGAAAATGTTATTGTAAAACGAGACTCAATTGTTTCCCTTCCTAAAAAAAAGAACTTCTTTCAACGATTAAAATTTTTATTTTCAGGAAGTTCAGACGAAAAACAAAAAAACACCCAAGTTATAACCCAGCAGGTTGTTCGTATGGACACAATCGTGCATGGCACATCGGCCGACAGTATTGCGCAGACTCTAAGGCAAGCCCTCGACCGCATGAAACGCCGGGAAGCCCTGCTGCAAGACCAATCGGAGGATGACGAGGGTAAACTTCTTGAAAATGATCGTATCCTGCTTCAAAAAATACGGGAAATTGTCAATATACTGGAGACAAGGGAAGTTGATCAGATTAGCACCAAACTAAAGCAATCGTCCGCTATCCTGCAAAAGTCAACACGGGCTATCATTTTATTAGCCATCGTATCCATAATTGTCATTGCCTTCTTTTTATTTCTGATATTCAAGGATATTGCCCGAGACCACAAATACCGACAGGCATTACAACAAGCCCGGATACATGCCGAAGAACTTTCGAAACTCAAGGAACAGTTTCTAGCCAATATGAGCCACGAAATCCGAACACCACTAAGCTCAATCATCGGGTTTACCGAACAATTGCAAAAAACAAACCTTGCTCCCGATCAACAGCAATATCTGCGCACAATCTCTAAGTCGTCGGGACACTTATTGGGATTGGTAAATGACATCCTAGACCTGTCAAAAATTGAGGCAGGAAAACTTCAACTCGAGAAAACCGGGTTTAACATTGCAGAACTCATCGATGATGTTTGCGAATCATTTAGTTTAAAGGCCAACGATAAGAATATCAAAATAATAAAAGATATAGACCCGAGGCTAATCGGTCCTCTTATGGGAGATTCATTTCGTATCCGCCAGGTTATTACCAATTTGGTAAGCAATGCTTTGAAATTTACCGAAGAGGGCAGTGTTACTATTTCGGGGCATATCCCGTCGCAGAGTGAAACGCTCACTATTGTTGAGCTGTCGGTTTCCGATACCGGCATTGGCATTGATCCGGAAAAGCAACATGCTATTTTTGAAGAATTTTCTCAAGCAGATTCCAGTACTACCCGAAAATACGGAGGTACGGGTTTGGGCCTTGCAATTGCTAAACGAATTGTGGAATTACACGGGGGACAAATGCATCTAAAAAGCACTCCGGGAGAAGGTAGTACATTCTCTTTCGAGATACCTTTTGAAGTCTCATCGCATAACGTTGTTCCAACTTCTCCCCTACCAATAGCCCGTAAAGAAAATTTAGACAATCTTAAAAATATAAAAATCCTGGTTGTAGACGATGATGAAACCTCCCGCTCATTGATAACTCTGTTATTCAAAAATTCCGGGCTCGACGGGCATACCCTTTCAGACCCGACCCTTGTAATGGATTATCTTTTAAATCACCGGGTAGATATTCTCTTTTCCGATATTCAAATGCCAAAAATGAGCGGGATTGAACTTATCCGTTTAATCCGCTCTTATCCGGACAAAAAAATATCGGCGTTACCCGTGATTGCTCTAACGGCTAATGCCTCTAACCTGTCTCCGATAACCAATGTTGGATTTACAAACCGACTTGCAAAACCATTCAAAGAATCGGATTTCTTTGCCATCATTGTAAATACATTACATCCGGGAATAGCTTATTCTACCACATCATCTATTGTCGAAGAACTTGACACTGAGGAAGTTTATTCACTGGAAGAAATTAGCCAGTTTGCCGACGGAGATAAAGATGCTATCCGCCATATTATCAATTCATTTATTACCAATAGCCGAAAAAGTATCGATGAAATAAAAGCCCTCATCCCAAACAATAATATAGTGGAAATATCGGCGCGGGCGCATAAACTCCTTCCAACATTCCGGCAATTACATGTTTACGAAGTTGTTGACAATCTTGAAGAGCTGGAACGCTACAAAGAATTAAACGTTCCTGAAGATGAATTTATCGACACAGCACAGAATACCTGTACTTTGGCAGAACAGGTAATTGAATTAATCCGAAAAGAAGTATTAAGCTGACGAGGTTATTCTATCCCGAATTGTTTCATTTTATTATACAGCGTTTTACGATCGATATTTAACATCTGCGCAGCTTTACTCTTGTTAAATCGGGTCTTCTCGAGAACATCTTTAATCTTTTCAAATTCAATGCGGTCTATTGTTTCTTTCAGATCGTCGCCCATATTTGCTACGTTTAGAGGTGCGGCGGCCACCGAATTTAGCAATTCGCGAGGAAGGACATCGGTTGTCACGGAACTTCCACGAGTTAAAAGCACAGCCCGACGAATCACATTTTTTAATTCGCGGATATTTCCCGGCCACGAATATGTTTTAAATGCGTTAATAACCTTTTCGTCAAAACTTTCGACTGATCGGTTAAGCTCCTTGTTAGCTTGTTCCAAAAAGTGACGGGCAAAAAGTATCAAATCCTGACCACGTTCGCTCAAACGCGGTATATTCAGGGTAAACTCGTTGAGACGATGATAAAGGTCCTCACGAAACTCTCCTTTTTGCACAGCCAGCGACAATTCCTCGTTGGTTGCAGCAATAATGCGCACATCTACAGCTATTTCCTTATTACTTCCAATGGGTTTTACTTTGCGTTCCTGAATTGCACGAAGGAGTTGAACCTGAACTTCATAACTAAGGTTACCTACCTCGTCAAGAAAAAGCGTTCCGCCATTGGCTTCCACAAACTGACCGGTTTTATCGCATACCGCACTGGTAAACGAACCCTTTACGTGTCCAAAAAACTCACTTGCTGCCAGATCCTTGGATAAAGCACCGCAATCGACCGCAACAAATGGCTTTGAAGCCCGGTCACTTTCCTGATGAATCTTGCGGGCAACGTATTCCTTGCCGGTACCGCTCTCGCCCAGTATTAACACCGAAATTCCGGTTGGTGCAACCAAACTTACGTATTCGTTGAGCTTTGCAGCTTCTTCGCTTACGCCTCCAACAAAATCGGATTGCAGCGAAGGTGCTGGCTTCTGCCCCTTACCATCACGAATAGCAGCATTAACCGTAAATAGCATCTCATCAGGATTTACGGGTTTGGTGACGTACTCAAAAGCCCCCATTTTAATAGCTTTTACAGCTGAACGGATATCACCATAGCCAGTCATCAGGATTACCGGCAACTGCGGTTGTTTACGTTTTATCTCCGTAAGCAGTTCGAGACCGTCATTTTCGGGCAGGCGAATGTCGGTAAGTACCGCATCAAACACGTCCGTCTTTATATTTTTTTGTCCTTCGGAGAATGAAAATGCCGTTTTGACGTTAAACCCTTTCTTTTCAAGGAAAGTCTTTAACATCAGGCAAAACGTGGCATCGTCGTCAACAATGAGTATGTTTGGCATGGAATTTTGTTATCGGCCATAAAAATACCAAGTTAATGACAGATAACAAGAATTTCACCCCTTTTTTTATAATACCTCTCCCTTACAAAATGATGATAGCCCCGAACTATATGACCGGAGCTATCATTTTATGCCTTATAAAACAGATGATTACATTCCTCCGCCGTTAAAGTCGGATTCGTTAACGTCATCTCCTCCTTTTTTCATTTGCTGCTTAAAATTATTAATTCGATAACTAAAGGTCAGCGTGAATACCGGCGACTCGCGTTTCATACGATTATAAATATAAAAATCAGGGCCTTGCGAAGTTGAAACGAACTTCATGTTTCCGAACAGATCACGCACCTGTAAGGTAAGTGACGCTTTTTTCTTCATCACTTCCTGGCGGAGACCTAAAGAGGTAAAGAAAAAGCCATCACGCGTACCCTGTGCGGTAACCGTTTTGGCATTATAAAAGAAATTTGCCTGCAACTGCATTCCCCATTTAAACCGCAAAGTTGTATTGATGCGTGAATTCCATGTGTTAGTTTGGTTTGACACGGTAGAATCGCTCAAGCTTCCGTCTATCTTGTAGTGATAAATGCTCGTTGAAGCATTCACATTCCATGCCTGCGAAAGAGGTATGTTCAGCATAATCTCGGTACCCATTGAATAGTCGTGATTGAGGTTGGCAAAAGTCTGTTCCATGATATTATTCGCACCGAGCTTAACTATCTGCGAAATAAGATCATTGGTCTTTTTATAAAACCCATCAACCGAAAGAAAAGCCGCTCCAAAGCGTTTTTGAAGACTTAACTCATACGAATCGGCGAACTCGGGAGCCAAGGCCGGATTTCCTTTACGGATATTTTTATCGTCGATATACCGGGGCAATGGATCAAGTTGATGATCGTCGGGGCGATTAATACGACGGCTATAACTGGCCAGTAACTGCAAATCGAACGGTAACTGTTTGGATAAGTGAATCGTCGGAAATAAATCGAAACGGTTTACCGGATAGCTTTCGCCAGTTACTTTCTGCGTAATTTTACGATCAGTATATTCACCACGAATACCTAATTGATAATCAAACAACTTCATAGAGTTTGAAAGGGTTGAATATACTGATTGTATGTTGTCGGTATATTTTAAATCGTTATACTGAGTCATATCTTCAATCCATTGCCCACTTTGATAATTCTCGAAATGATATTTTGAGCCAGACGATTCGTACCGGCCTTGATAACCGGCTTCAAACTTACCTTTATCGCCTAACGGTTTGGTATAATCAAGCTTTAACCGGAATTCGTTCTCTTCGCCTTTTTCACTTGTGTGCTGTTGGCGGGGTTCTGTACCGTCTAATGTCCAATTCTGATCCGTTGTTTGCTTAACCATATCGGTATTGCTGTCCGAAGGCCCATTCGACCAATACGCCGAAGCTGCCAATTGATGACCTTTATCGTCGAAACGAAGCAAATAATCGAGGTTAAGGTTAACGAATTTATGTGGAGAATTGCTGGTATTATTTTGAAGGTAATAGGTATTAGACTTAGCAGGGTTGGTATATTCGTAATAATTGGCCGAAGTATTCCGCCCAAATGCTCGTTCGGCATATCGGGCCGAAAATGATATGGTGTTTTTATCGTTAGGAGCAAAATCAAATCCGGCTTTTACACCTTTTCCGGTACGGTGCATATCTCCATTGAGGTTCATAAGTTGATAACGGAGGGAATCATTGGAACGCGTCCATTTACTGAGATTATTCTTCATGTTAAATTTCAGGTCGCTATAATCGGCCCCGAAGAAATAGTTAACCTTGTCGTGTTTATAATTTACAAGGAGATCTCCATTGTATTTACCTCCAGTTCCGGCAGAAAGATTTACGACACCGTTAATGCCCGATATTTTCTCCTTTTTCATTATAATGTTAATGATACCGGCACTTCCATCAGGGTCGTATTTAGCCGAAGGATTGGTAATAATTTCGATGCTTTGGATTGTGCTGGCCGGTATTTGCTGGAGCGCTTCACTGCCTTTTAATACCGAAGGTTTCCCGTCAATTAAGACTGTAAAACTTGAACTTCCACGCAGCTGGACATTACCTTCAACGTCGGTTTGTACCGAAGGCGTATTTTCGAGCACATCAACCGCTGTACCTCCGGCTGCGGCAATCTGCTGACTTACGTTTACAACCTTTCTGTCGAGTTTATATTCCAAAGGAGGACGGCTACCTGTGACTTCCACTTCTTTAAGCGTTGTTGACGAAGGTTCTACGAGAATATTACCCAAGTCGGCAGTTTTTTGGTTAGGAACAACCAATATCCCGTTTACCCTCGATTTCTTATACCCAATGAATTTCACTTCTGCATAAAATCTTCCATAAGGAAGGTTATTCAGGGTAAACCGGCCCAATGTATCGGTTAATGCTCCGGAAACCATGGAGGAATCCTTCATCCGGTAAACACCCACGCTGGCATATCCAATGGCAACGTGAGCCACTTTATCAATTACCTTCCCGGTAATCTTGCCATCAGCCGGCATATTGGCGGAACCGCCTCCCGGCCTTCCGGTTTGAGCAAATACCTGAATCCCTGCCAACACGGTGACAGTCAACAAACAAAAAAACTTTTTCATACAATTGCTTTAATACTAAAAAACTGTGCCTCTTAACAAAAAATGTTCCAAAAGTAGATTTACTCTACCAATAACCAAAATATAAGGCGACCAAAGCCGCCTTATATTTTATACTTAAAAATCGCCACCGGGCCGGCCAAAACCACCACGGCCTCCACCGCCTCCACCCCAAGGCATGCCATCACGACGTTGGCCCTGTTGCCCCATAGAGCCTCCAAAATTCCGAAGGTTATAGGTAAAGGTGACCAAATAGTACTGACGGAAGGCATTAGTTCGAGAATCACGAATATAATCAGTTGTTACAGAACGTGATATATTATTATTTTGATTCAAAATATCGAATGCACTAACTTTCAACTCTGCCGCATTATTTTTTAGGAATTTCTTGCCTAAACTTACATTCCACTGCAAATAGCTCTGATTGTAGGCACTTGTCAGTCCCCGGTTCATGGTTCCGGTCATAGTGTTCTGCAAAACAATTCCTTTCCAAAAAATCCAGTTCAATCGGAAGGTTGCATAATTGGTCCAGTAGTCATTATTCATCCCTGAACGTTCCGAATTACGAACCAAATTGTAATTGGTGTTATACGAAAGTGTAAAATCAAAATTTTCGCTGATGTTACTATTCAAAGAAATTCCGGTAGAAATATTGTATGAATTCGACCTGTTTAGAATTGAATCAACATAACCGGGAGTTTGAGTATAGCCAAAACCTCCTACCAAACTTAAGTTCGACTTAATAGGTTTAACCAAAAAGCTGTAAGTACCCATCGCTCTCGCGGTATAAGAATGGTCAAGATTTACAGGTTTCGTTAATTGAACACCATTGTCCACTTTTACACCATCAACAAATAATCCCGCTTTACCATAATAGGTACGGTTACCTATATTATTTTGGGTAACACCTCCGGATAACATAATAAAATAATATGTTGACTTGTCTGGATTAGCAAATGAAAAACGCCCCATAACATTATGACTCAGCTCCTGCTTAAGATCCGGATTTCCTTTACTCAGATAGAGTTCGTTAGAGTTATCCACCACATCCTGCAACTGACTTATTGATGGCGCATTGGTAGATGATCTATACATTACATGCATATTACTTTTGGTCGAGAACTTATAGTTCAACATAAAGTTAGGAAGAAAATCATCAAACGACTTATCAACCTTCGGTCTTTTCGGAATTTCCTGATTACCCGAAAGATCTGCACGTTGGTAATCAACCCCAAAAGACAAATTCATATTAGCTGTACGGAACCGGTAACCAATACCGCCCCGATTAGTTACATATTCATTGTCATACTTGTTAGACAAGGAGTCGACCGGGCGGATACTGGTATCCTGCATATTAGCATCAAGACCAAATACTTTCCGATCCTGGCTATTCTTAGAATACGAAGTATTCCAGTTAAATTGAAGAATGCTATTTAACGAAAGGGGCTCCGTATAAGACACATTGCCGGAAAGACCTAATCCATTGGTATTACCTGGATTTCGTTGATTTCTCGGGCTTACAACTTGTTGGCCCTTAATAAGTTTAGTTATTTCGGATTCTTTTTGCCCATTAGAAATCTTATCATTTAATGAGGTATTGATTCCTACCGAAAAAGTCCGTCCTGCTTTATAAAATCTATGACGAAATACTAATTCATTCGAAAAGTTGTACCCGCTATTGTTAGAAGTATTGTCGCTTATTGTTGAATTATAAAGAGAGCCATCCTTTTGATTATTTGAAGAAAATGACGACGACCCGGAATTATTTTCCTGATAACTAAACCGTGGAGTTATTACCATTGAATTCAGTGAATCGATATTGTACTCCAATCGCATATTAAACCGATGATTATAATTTTTTGAGTGAGAATTGCTGCTCGATGTACTAAACATATATCCTCTGGACGATAAAGTATCCAAATAACTGGTATGAGAATCGGATATCGTATTATTATCACTCGAATTAAAGAAATAGCTTCCGCTGACAGTAACCTTCTTTCCCAGGTTATTACTATAGTTCAAACCTATCGACCTAGTAGTTGAAACTCCGTTAGAAGGAGTGATAGAAAAGTTGCCGCCGCCACCGCCAATTCCGCCATAACCGCCACCGCTACGACCGCCACCGCCACCGCCACCACGGCCGCCACCGCCGCCACCGCCAGAAATGCCAAGAACATCTTGCATGGCGAAGTTTTGCTGGTTTACGTTATTTAAAAGCCCTATGACCGATATTCTGCTAGTGCCCTTAAATATATTCAGGTTTCCACCGGCTAGATATTTATCAGTAAAATCGGAGCCCGCATATACTTTACCGAAAACGCCCTGACGACGATTGGCTTTGGTAACGATATTGATAGTTTTTGATGAATTTCCATCGTCAAAGCCGGTAAATTCTGCTTGTTCGCTCATTTTATTATAAACCTGCACCTTATCAATAACTTCAGCCGGGAGGTTTTTAAGAGCAACAGTTGGGTCATCGCCAAAAAATGGTTTTCCGTCAACCAGCACTTTTTTAACGTCTTCTCCATGCGCTTTAACATTGCCAGAATTATCAACTTCGAGTCCTGGTAATTTTTTCAACAAATCCTCGGCCGTAGCATCGGGGTTTGTTTTAAATGCGCCAGCATTAAGCTCGGTTGTATCACCCTTCTGTACGGCAGGCGGAGCCTGAGCTACAACCACAACTTCTTGTAATACTTCAACTTTTTTGGGTAAAACAAGTATACCCAAATCTAACGGGGCATTTTTAAATTCAACACTCCGAATGACATCGGCATATCCCATACGGGTTGCTTTTAGCCGATAGGTTCCCATTTTTTTCAGACCGCTTACAACAAAGCTTCCTGACACATCGGTACTAACCATGCGTTGATCAAGAGAATCTTTCACATTGGTTGCTGTTACGGTCACATACCGTACCGGACGCTGGGTTTCTTCATCAATAATTTTACCGCTAACTTTGGTTTCCTGTGCATATACCCCCGTCCCGACAGCCGTTCCCACAAAAAGAAGGAACATGTTTAATAATAAACGTTTACAACTCATTTTCAATAGATTTACTAACTTTTGGTTTGTTTTTCATTTATGGTTGTTAATAGGACACGTTTATTTCTAAAAACTTGCTCTCTGAGTTTTATTTTTTTTCATATGATCTTAAAGCTAGAATCTACTATCCCAAAAGTTGCCTGATATAATCACTGCCTGACGTTGGTGGGTACAAAAAAAGCGACCTGCCGTTTGGCAGGTCGCTTTATATCATTCTTTTATACCGATCAATTATTGAACGATCGATTTAAAAGTAGCATCCTGGAAATATTTGAAGAATTCCATATCCTTAGCTGCATTAGCTTTCAACTCAGCACTCTTACCGCAAGCGGTACGGAGGTTGGTGAAAAGTAACTCAGTGTTTTGAGTTCTCGAACCGATGATAGCTTTAAGGTAATAAGCAAGTGCATCGTCAGTTTTTAAGCTATTCAGGATAGTTAAAGCTCCGTTGGTGTCATTATTTAACAATTTTGCAAGAGCAGAGTTAACTTCTGGAGTATAGCCAAAATAGCTGATAGCTTCAGAATATTTACCCTGAATAACTTTAATAATACCAAGGTTGTAGTTAACCTGATCACCAGCACCTACGGCAGAGGTGAAAAGTTCTTCAGCCTTAGCAAGGTCGCCATCGAGGAATGCCATTACACCAGCGTTATTTTTAGCGATGTTGTTATTCTCAACCTTTTTAGCATCTTCAAAAGCTGCTTTAGCTTCGCTTATGTGGTTTTGGTTGAACAAAATGTAACCAATATTATTTTTGGCTCTGAAATCGTTAGGATATTTCTTTGCAGCAGCTTTATAGATATCGAGCTGTTTGTCAGCATCCTTGGTCAATTTAGCAGCGTAGAGTAAATCTTCGAGTTGAAGCGAATCCGGAGTAGATTGGGCCATCGAAAGGATTTCAGCATCAGTTCTACCTACGTTTTCAACGCTAACGGTAAGTTTCGAACGTCTCAACTGAGGTAAGATTTTATCTTTAATTTCGTCGAAAGCAGCAGAAATGTTACGGATTTCTTTTTCGCGAACTACAGGATCAGAATACATCGAAAGAACACGGAGTACAAGTTCTTTATCTTTTACATTAGATGCCTGTAAGAGTTCTTTGAAACCGTCCCAGTCTTCAGCAGTAGTAAGGTAGCTAAAGAGGTCGTCTTTTACTTTTTCAATTTTTGATTTTTTGATTTCCTTAGTAAAGTAAGCGCTTGCAGATTCTTTTCTTTTACCAGCAAGTTTGTCATTCAAGTCATAAGGTCCATCTGGAGAAGCATAAGCTGAAACTTGAATACCTTTGATTTGTTTCTTAGGATCCTTATCGATATCCTTAAGCGTTTCGTTTAATGTTTTAATTTCAGCTTTTTTTAATTCAGTAGGTCTTACATCTGCTTTGTTGATCAGATATTTGATGTCTGCCTGATATTTAGAATCTACCGTACGAACAAATTTATCGTCTCCGGCAAAGATTACACGTGGATCTTTTACTACCAATAATTCAGTAGCGATGATACCGTCGGCAATTTTTACTGAAGGAAAATCTACCGATTTGGTACCCATAGTAGCTTTGGAGTTAACTTCGAGCGTGGAAATTGCCATATCCTTCTTGTATGGAAATTTATCGCTAAAAGTAAACGATCCGCCTTCGTTGAATTTAATAACCTTTTCGTTACCCATTACGCTTTCACCCTGAAGAGTAAGCGATTTAAGAGCAGTTTCCTGTCCATTGTATTTAACTACAGGAGTAGAAACAACAGTAGCTTTTTTCAAGAAAAACTTTCCAGGAATATTACCATCTACCTTTACTTCAACCTGACCACCTTTTACAACAAGCGGGCTCGGAGTAACGGTATAGCTAATGTTCTTAGCCTGGTCTTTCATTTTGTTTAAACTTGCACAACTGCTGAAAATTACTGCAGCAATCGCGGTTGCAATCAACGATAAATTGATTCTTTTCATAGTCAAGAAATTATTGGTTTTTACAGATTTTAATTTACAAATTGAACTATCTCACAAAAATACGAATGTTTTTCTATTAACAAATAAGATAATACAAAAATTGAGCCAGACGCACAGTGTGCTGGGCTGGAGGAGTGTCTGTTAAAAAATTATGCCATAAAAGAAAACGCCGAAACTGCATTTCACACTGCAATTTCGGCGTCAATATCTATCTGATTATTAAATATTAAACCTGTAAAAAACGTATTATTCTGAGACAGATACTATTTTATGAGTACATCAACCATGTTGGATAACAATTTAGCGGCAATTGGATCGGTGTTTGCTTTTTCAAGGCTCATGGTGGAGATAAGCAATGTTCCCTTATCGGTAATTTTTACGATAGGAAAGCCCTTAATACCTTGCATATACGCAGAACGTTGATCCATTTCGCCATTAATATAGCCATGAATTTTGGTTTGCGAGGCTAAGCCTTCAACATTGGAGTTACGATTGATTTTCAGGGCAACATGACAAACTGTAGGAATTTCGCGTTTGTTATTATTGAAATACCTAACCTCCAGTGGGGATATGCCGTTAAAGACAGATGACTCAGGGATTTCCATGTTTACAATATCGCCTTCGGTTGGAACAATCCAATCCTTGATATATTCCGGGTACATTTCCTTAAGCGCTTTTTCAGAGTCTAGCCATAAAACCTTGCCGCCCTGAGCTATCATAGATCTTACTTGACGCAGTTCTTCGGCAGTGCAGTTTGACAATAAGTTTAATCCGGAAAAGACATAGACATCACCTTTCGTTTTTAAAGCCTCGGTAACTGAAACCGCCTGAGTGTAATTAACCTTCAGATAATCAAAAGAAGTTTTCATATTGTTAAAATCAACCAGTACAATCTTTTTATTTTGGATCAAAGCCGGTTGAGCCCACGCTTTATTGGCAAGCAGAATCTTATATTCGTTTTCAGAAATAACGTTGTCATTTTGAGTCAGTTTCAGGACAAGGCGGGCTTCAGTTTTGGCCGATGGCAATGTTGCTGGAATCGTAATTTCCGGGGTAAGCCATTCGCGTGAATAATGTTTTACAGCCGGAACAGCTTCATTTCCTGAGGCAATAATAAAACCTCCAGCTCCTAACAACTGCCACGAAAGCATTGATTTGTCAAGGTTGGAGCCATCCTCTTTATCGTTTATTACACAAATACGAGTGGGTAATTTTTCCCCAGAATAGAAATTTCTTCCCCAAAGTTCGGCACTCACCAGAACGGGCTGAAGAGCTCGTTTCATTGCATAATATGTAGGATATGGCTCAATATGGTTGGGATCGTAAACATTACGGAACTAGGTAAGGAGCGCGAAATGAAGTATACCCGAACTCTTATCGTTAGAGCGGCGAAGCGCTTCGGCAAGTTCGCCGGTTATGAAGGACTGTACTTCGAGGAAATTGGCAGGATCGCTATATTCCTAAGCCAAATTACCAATCAGAGTTTGCGGATTTTGATGGATAATGGTGTAAAAGCGCGTCGGATGGCCGGTTTCGTTGTTAGGATATCCGGTCGACATCTCTTGGCTGATTAACGGACGGCCTTCGTTACGGTTTGACCGCTGAAATTCTCCGTTAAATTGTTTAAAAATGGTGTGATCGTACCAATTTATATAGGAATGTATGTCATCGATGTCTCCATCGTCAATGGTATTATAAAAATCCTGACCGAATTTTTTAACATTGCGCCGATAATTGGAGTCGAAACAAATCGGACGTGTTGGGTCAACTTTACGCATTCCTTTTACCACATCCGAAATAATTTTCATTTTAAGTTTAGCCTTGTCGAAATCGGGTTCGTTATCATAAAACTTCATTTCGTTATTAACAGTCCATAAGAGTAACGACGGGTGATTCCGGTTTTTTTTAAGAAGCGACAGGAATTCGTCGGCCCACAAATCGATGAGTTTTTTGTCGGGCATAGAACTATTTATCATCAGCCAGGGCCATGTTCCTTCGTAGCTTACGCCAATACCGTTACGATCTGCAGCATCCATCCACAATTGATTGTAGGGAGCAGTATGTGTACGGGTAACTTCAATATTGCCGGCTTTCATTATCTGTTTGAAGAAGGTACCCGGCAACTCATTGCTGCCAAAGAAAAAGCTGAAGAATCGGACCGGCTTAAATCTTCATTTCTGGCAAACCTATCTCACGAAATCCGAACTCCTTTAAATGCCATTATTGGATTTTCTGGACTGCTATCCGACAAAGATATCCCTGATGAAGAAAAAGACTCCTTTAATACCATTATCAAACGCAGTAGCGATATGCTTTTAAGCCTTATCAACGATGTTATTGATTTCTCAAAAATTGAAGCAGGACAGCTCCAGGTGAATATCACCGCTGTTCCTCTTCACAAAATTACCACCCAGGTTCATGACATCTTTAATCTCGAACTAAAAAAACAACAAGGCGAAATAGTACATGATCTCGACTTTATCGTGAACGTTCCTCCAAAGTATCAGACATTAACACTTTCGACCGACGAAATTCGTTTAATGCAAATTATCAGTAACCTGATTAACAATGCCATAAAGTTTACCTCCAAAGGAAAAATTGAATTTGGTTGTAAAGAATGTCAAAACGGGGATTGGATAGAATTTTTTGTTAAAGACACCGGAATTGGCATGAAAAAAGAATACCTGTCGGTTATTTTTCAACGATTCAGAAAAATAGAAGAAACTCCAAATCAGGTTTATCGGGGCGCCGGATTAGGATTGGCAATCTCATCAGAACTGGCCAATTTGCTCGGAGGCAAAATATCCGTTGAATCGGTTCCCAATATTGGATCTGTATTCTCAATTCAAATTCCGCTTAAAAAAGAGGTGTCGGCTTACACCCCTCCGGCCCCTGTTCTAACATCTCCTAATTATCCTTACTATAAAGGTTTTAATATTTTAATTGCGGAAGATAACCAGAGTAACTATTTATTTCTCGAAAAAATTCTAAATAAAACCAGGGTTAACATATATCATGCAACTAACGGACAGCAAGCCGTATCCTTAGCTGAAAAAATCCCTGATCTACATGTAATTCTGATGGATATAAAAATGCCCGAAATGAATGGGATAGAGGCTTTACACGCAATCCGGAGAAAAAAGCTGTCCATTCCCATTGTTGCCCAAACCGCCTACGCCCTTGCCGATGAAGTTTATAATTTAAAAAATGAAGGCTTTTCTGACTACATTTTAAAACCTGTCAATCCGAACGACCTTTTTAAGCTATTGAATAAGTATCTGATCTAAATAACAAGATCTTTTTAAACGCTCGAAGCCCTTATTTATCGGAGCTTTGAGCGTATATAATAGTTTATACTAGTTGTTATTTTTTCAAATTATTGTTACAAGCTATTTTAATCATTTCGGCTCCGGCCATCAGAAAAGCCCCGCTTCCGTATTCCTGATTATCTTCAGGTTTCACATTTTCGGGTTTTTCGCCAATTAGCTGAACATATTTGAGTTTACCATCGGCATCTACGGCTTCATTGATAGCTTGCCAGCCCTTTTTCACTTTGGGCAGAAACGTTTCTCTATCCAAAATTCCATTATTGATTCCCCAGGCCATTGCATATGTAAAGAATGAACTTCCGCTGGTTTCTCTCACAGGAACCTCGTCCGGATCGAGAAGACTTGCCCGCCACAATCCGTCGGTTTGTTGCAGGGAAGCCACCTTTACCATGATCTCCCGGTAATGATCCTCGAACCGTTTGTATCCGGGATATTCTTTAGGCATGGTTGTCAATATCTGAACCAATCCGCCAATCACCCAGGCATTTCCTCTGGACCAAAAAGCGCGTTTACCTTTGCGCGTTAGAGCTGTAAAGTAGCGGCTATCCCTGAAATACAGGCTATCGCTTTTGCTATATAAATAGTCCGAAGTATCCCAATACATTTGATCGAGGTATTCGTAATACTTGTTATCTCCTGTAATCTTTCCCAAACGGGCCAATACCGGAGGTTCCATAAAAAGAGCATCGCACCACCACCAGTCTTTTCGGCCGGGTTTAGGATTGGCAATAAGCGTATCGATTGCAGATTTTATTCCGTTCAACATTTTAGGGTCTTTAACAACTGCGTATGCATCCAGGTAGGCCTGTCCGCATGCCAAATCGTCGGCATGCCGGAACTTGGGGCCGCGTTTCCAACCCGAAACCTCACCCCATCGTTGGGTTTGGTTCAAATAAGAAGTATCACCGGTGGCCCGATAAGCATACATGATACCCGAATAGAAAACCGACCGGGCCCACTGCTCCTTAAATTCGTTAATCGCAATCGGGTGCTGCACCTGCCATTTAAAAACACTCGCCATAATACTTCTTACATACGTGTTGCCATAGATATCGGATAACTTTGCGTTTATAACCGTAAACGGGGTTACCGAATTGGGTTTCTTCACTGCGGCATGAGCTGCCATCTGGGCAATCTCCACCTGTTCTTTGGTTAACTTTTCGGGAGCATAGGCATTTCCAATGACCGATTTCCCAAAGAGTGTTTCAAACCAGGTGCAGGCTGCCGTATATCTTCCCAGATCGTATGATAAGTGATAGCCATCCCGGTTAAATTTATCGCCAACGTAGGACGTCCGGCCATTTTGAATTGCTGTTCCTGATGGGATTATTATCATGATCCCCATCTTGTGAGCCGCCTTATTAATAGCAACAACAATGGAGTCGTACATTGCCTGCTGGTTCCTGTTATAATAATTAAAACCCGTATGGGTCGACGTCTTCGCATAAGCCCACGTCTGGTGCATGGCATATTTTACCTTCGGGTTCAGGGCATTCGCTTTTACATACTGAAACAAATTCGACAGATAAGGAAAATAAGAATTTTGTTGTCCTGATAACGGACTTGCCTGCTGAAAAGTGATATAATCCCATTTTTCTTCTTTGATGCACGAGAGCATTGTCCGGTCCGGATAAACGGTCCTTTTTCCATCGATAATTTTTCGATAGGAATATTTAGGAAGATTTCCTTCAGCATTCGTCCAATGAGTCTGCAACGAACATCCTCCAATGAACAAATTTCCAATAATATACTTAGTTCCGTTTTGAGAGATTAGCCCTCCCAGATAAGCCTCTGTGGCATCTTCGGAGAAGCTATTTCCAATAGCCAGAATCTTAATTACTTTCTGAGCATTAACCGACGTCTGACAAAACAATACCAATGTCAACACAACAACGCCCAGTGTGCGCCTAAACAATTTGTAAGTCATATATTTATATTTTTCAAAAACTGTACTTCTTTGATCTATAGATTATTCATTCCAATATTGCAACGGTTGTATCGTTTGTCCGGGTTTAACTCCCTCAGGAATAAACTGAACCGAGAATACCGTTTTGGTTAACGCCGAAACCTTTGTTTCGAACCCGACCAGCACCACTCCGGGATTAGGAGCATCGTATGATGCAGGAGTTGGCGTTTCCCATTTCTGTAAACGAATATCTTCCGGACCATCTATTTTCAACGTCAGCCTTTTTCCTCCTTGTATCAACAATGCTGTATGAGTATCTTTTATCTCCACGGTTGCCCGGGTAAGAATCTTCCAACGGATGGTTGCCACGTTGTTGCCGGTTTCTACCTCGTCCCGGACAAGAACATAACTGTTATCGATCAGCGCTACGCCTCTCTCTGCCTTAGCCAGATAACCTTTATATACCTGCGACAAATCGACAACTGCATTCTGAAAAGACGGATGATTCCCGGACTGTATAATAGGCGCACTCCCATTCACCCATTGAAGGCTGTCATTTACAGTCAATGTGTTGTGCATACGATTGGTGTACCGCAAAACGCTCCATCGCTGCCCGTGCTGACTGTTATTCCATATATTTAACCCTTTTGATTCCAGCGATTCATACTCCTGCATCCCCAGATCAATAGCCCAGCGAATGCCTTCTGCATCCAAAACGAAAGAACCTTCATCCATGTGCGCATGGCTGGTAGATGGGGAACCTCCTTTGAAAGCAACGTACACTGCATCGGGGTCTGTCCATGACGAACGCATGACGGCAACCGGGGTTTCTCCTTTGCTCACCCACATCGTTGAAGGTGGGATATCTATCGCGTCGAGATGTTGCCCTGCCCCCCAAACCATCAGAGCTGGTAATAACCGCTCATTAGCCAATGATTTAGGGTTCTCTGTAATATACCTTTTCTCATTCCTCAATAAATAATTACGGCTTCCTTGCTTTCCCGAAAACCAAAACATGGCAGGATTTATTTGGCCCCGTTCGTGGCCATCACTATAGTCAAAGTAAAGTCCTGAGGGACCGGTTACATGTAAAAGGTAATCGGCTGTTTTCAGGAATCCGGGCATAGCGGATAAACCAAAATCCTGCTTAAAAACCTTTTCAACAGCACTAATGAACAATACATTAAAGGATGTCCCATATCCCCAATACATTGGGCCTTCAGCATAACCTCCATCAGGTCCATAATTGGTCATAGGAATCTTTATGGATTGAATGGCTCGCTCTATGATTTTATCGGCCAAAGCCGGATTTTCCTCATAAACCGACAGTGCTCCATACGTCATCCCCGCATTGCAGACCTGGTTCCAGTTGTTGGTCCATGTTTGCCACTTATTATAATTATCTTTCAATGATTCCTCAATCCCCTTTTTCAAGATAGCGGTTTTTATGATCTTACGGGAAGTCTCCGGCAACCTGTTGTACAGCCAATCGTAACCGATGGCTAGGGCCATGGTCATTTCGGCCACATCTAAAAAATGGGTCGGGTTCCAGTCTGTAAATGCAGAAACGGCCAACATTTCTTCTTCTGCCCGCTGAAAGTAGCGGTCATCGTGCGTCATGCGGTAGGCGTACGAAAGGAAAAAAACACGACGAAGGCACTCTCTCGACTTATCCAACAGCCGTCTGCCAATTTTAATCTGCTTTACCGGAGGCTCAAGCAAAAAGGCATCGCACTTCTTCATAATCTGTTGATGGACCAGAGCCAATACCGAATCCGAGCCAACAGCATTTTTTATAGCATTTTCCTCTCCACGCAAGAGTAATAGCCGGGGATGAAATGGCATCTTCACTACTGTTTGAGCATTAATCCCTAGTGCGACCGAGAAAAAAACGACCAACAAAAGCAATAATTTATTCATTATATGACAATTTAAATATGCTATTCCAAATTTACTTTTCATTTAAAAGCGATCTTCCCAGGTTATAATTCTGCTTTTTAGGCAAATCTGCTTTGCCAACACCCTTCTCCATCAACTTTTTAAGATCCGGGAAATATTGCTCGTAGATGTCGCGGGGAAGCACATTGTTCTGCTTACATAGCGAAGCAGCCATTCCCAACACCTCTCCCATCATTCCTCCGGTACGCATCAGCCGGACGGTCCCCAGGGCAACATGCGTTACACTGATATTGCGACCTGCCATAAATAAATTGGGTACATTGCGCGAATACATACAACGGTAAGGTATCGGATACGGATAAATGGGGATATGACGGGCTATGGATAAATATTCATTTCCCGGGAATTGAGCAGTATTTTTAGGATCGGGGTAATGAAGGTCTATCGACCACGAAGTCGGCGCTGTACCATCGGGATATAATACTTTATCTTTCAAATCCTGTTCTTTCAATATCAAATCGCCAATCAACCGGCGCGACTCCCGCTTCCCGGCAACATAAGCCACCCATTTAAGCTGTGAGTTACGATAACTTTCAGCTTTGGAATAATGATTTTTGAGATACGACCAGTTTGAAAAAACAACCAGCAATCCATAATCGCGGATGCGTTCAAAATCCTTTATCTGGTCGTATTCCATACCCGTTTCCCAGTTCCAGTCGCCAAATTTCAATTTCTGAACCGTTTTCTCGTCAATCTTCAATCCCCAGGTTATATCAGGAAACGTTACCGGCGATGCGGCTTCTTCCGAATTCCACTGAACGGAAGCGCCCATGGTCATTTTATCCCCTTTTTCGGGAGCCGTGGGTTCATTAAACTCACCGCGACTTTCGCGTCCCATCATAAAATCGGCTCCGGCCAGTGCGCCGATAGTACCGTCGCCCGTGCAATCGGCAAAAAGAGGTGCTGTAAAAATTGATTCTTTGGAAGTCTCAGTGTTGGTGGCAATTACAGCCGCAATAGACGTTCCATTCATTTTTACAGCATTTGCCCGACAGTTTAGAAACAAGGTTATATTTTTCTCGTTTTTAACAGCTTCCAGCTTCTTATCATCTTCGTAATAAGCGGCCGGTCGTGCATTCCCTTCTTTGTCAGGGCCAATCTCATTCACCAGGTTTCCTAAGGCAGGGTATGGCTCCAAGTTGATTCTGGCCCCTAAATGCACACGAACTTCGGAGCTGTTGTTCCCGCCAAGAACAGGACGGTCTTGGATAAGAGCCACTTTTAATCCCAGACGGGCTGCCGATATTGCAGCACAGATTCCGGCCATACCGCCACCCACTACCACAAAATCGAACTGACCGGCAGGTTCCGGAGCTGCGGGCAGGTTTAACATTTTTTTGCGGAAAGCGGCCAACTCCTTAAGGTCGTTGGCGGGCTTAAAGCTAGCATCTTTTGAAAAGACAATGGCATCGCAACGGCCGTTAAACCCGGTAAGGTCGTGAAGTGCCAACATACTATTGCCTTTTTTAACGGAGATGGTTCCGCCATATTGCCAGTTCCATTCAGCGCCCTGAGAGCCAAACACAGTTGTAAGTGCCTTGCCGTTTACCTTAACCTGGAATTTCCCCGGAGTTTCTTTATCAGTCCAGTACCCAGTCCAATTACGAGTACGAACAAATACGTGCCAGTTCCCTTTTTCGGGAAATGTGACCGTGGTGGATGCATCGGCCACAGGCGTTCCCAAGCCATGAGCCATCAAAAACGGAGAACCCATCTGATCCATAAATTGCTGATCCACAACCCAGCCACCCTTGTTGGTAAAACTCTCGGCCTCAACAAATACCTGTGAACAAACGGTTGCCGACAGGCACAAAAAACTGCTTATCAGGACAAGTATATTTCTCATATTCAACTTAGTAAATATTAAACCAATCAATCTTAACAGAACCATCGTTCACTTCTACTTTCATCTCATTCAATCCTTTTTTGAAAGATTGAGACTTAAGATTTATCTCCGTCCAATCGGGATTACTAACGGTAACCCTTTGCGTTGAGCCATTTATCAGAATTGTCAGCTTGGATGGTTGCTGAACCGCTTTGATCCGCATCGAGACTTTAAATTTCTTATCTTCCAACGATTTAAAATGATAAGCCGTCCATTCTGAAGCATTGAGCAGGATGAACTGCCCGGGAGCTTTTTGGTGCAAATCATTCTCCATGACATCAACTTTTACCGGTTCTGTTTTCCGGTAATACGACGAAAGAGTTGCCGTATCCTTAACAAAGTAGGATTTCAGAAACCCGTCGTGCCCGTAATTCTCGGCTTCAATTTTTAAAGGAATTTGCCGCAACATGGCATTTACCACATCGGGATAAAAAACACTGTTCTCAAGCTTAATATTTTCGAGCAACTCGTTAAAAATGTCTTCCGGATTATCAACTGCGGCTTTTTCGCCGGTACGGGAATAGGTTGTGACATTTTCCCAACCTTTGGGCGGTTTAACTGAATATGGCGTATTCTGAGTATCCATCTTTTTCCATGGCCAAAACGACCATCCGATGTTGTTCTTTTCGAAAAACTGGGTGGTGGCAAAATAAATGGCGTTGTTCTTCTCGCCAGTTTCACCAACCCATATAGGCGTATTGAGCTCTTCCCTCTTTTTCATGAACTTAACAGGATCGGGCATGTGCAAATAATCGTAACGATCCCAGCAGTAATAGTGAAACTGATAAAAGATATTCTTATCCAAAGGCTTGTCAAACAACGACCAGTTATTGGCCGCATTATATCCCTCAACCGTAAACATGTGATTGGGGTCGACCTCACGAATGGCATTGATTAACCGTTGGTAAAGCGGAACCAGCAAATGGCTGTAGAGCTTTGCCGATCCATTTCCACCGGGAAGGGGCTCGTTTAACAGGTCGTACGCAGCCACGGTTGGTTCATCCTTGTAGCGCCGGGCAATTTCTACCCAAAGTTTTACCAGCAAATCCTGATTTTTGGGTTCACTAAAAAGCTCGGCCTTATTGGCGCGACTGTCGTCAATATTCTGTCCGGACTGACCTCCGGGAGCGCCGTGCATATCAATGATGACATACAAATGATATTTTTTGCACCACTTAATCAGATCGTCCAACAGGCTAAATCCCTCATCGACAAACTGTTTATTTTCTCCCTCGGTAATGAAAAGCCGGGAATTTAATGCCGGACGAACCGAATTAAACCTAAGCTCCGCGATACGTTTTATATCGGCCTCGGTAATGAAGTTTTTACGATACATTTTCCAGAATTTTTCGGCTTTTTCCGGACCAATATAATCAGCAATGATCTTTTCGATTCTTCGCGGACGGTCGCCAAGCTTCCCGAATTTCCACATATAACCTTCAGGAAGCATCCAGTTGCCAAGTCCTACGCCTTGTAGGTAAACCTTTTTGCCATTGCTGTCGACAATATCCTGCCCGCTGGTTTTCAAAAACGATTGAGCCGAAATGTTTTCTGTTAAACAAATCAAAAACGCCAAATAAACAAATCTCTTCAACCCGATTCTATTCATAGATTTGATTAATATTTCTACCAAAACCCTACTCTGCAAAATTCGTTCTAATTGTTACGGTTGCAGATTTTAAACCCGCAGCACTCGCATTTATTTTTATTTCTCCCGGCTTCCGGGAGGCGCGAACTACCAATTGGCAAGTTCCGTTGTAAACACTCCGGGAGTTGGCCTGCCAAAGCTCATCGCTTGTAATGTCGCCGTTTCCAACTCCGGCATTGGTTCCTTCACCGGAAACCTTAAAGTTAATTTTGTTGTCGGCAAAAGGAACAATAATTCCGTTGTTATCAACAACTTTAACGGCAATATATGCAAGGTCAAGACCGTCAGCCTTAATCATATTTCTGTCGGCTTCCAGAACAATCCGTTGGGCTTTTTCGGCAGTGCGGAGAATATCTTCGGAAACGACCTTTCCTCCTATTCTTCCCTGAGCTTTTATTTCGCCCTTCTGGTAATTCACGTTCCAGGTCATTTTATGGTTTTCGCAGTTTGCCATGCTCTTTACCCCTTGCGATTTCCCGTTTATCAATAATTCGAGGCTATCGCAACTGGAAAAGGTTTGAACGGTAAGTGGTTCGCTTTCTTTCCAGTTCCAATGAAAACACATCGGTAACCATTTTATTTTGAAGTCGTTCCAAAGTTTTTCCTTAGCGTCATTTTTGGCATATACGGCAATTTTAACCATTGGGTCGGTCCGGTAAAAACTGGCAATGCTAAAGGCTACCGGTTTTAAATTGTTGCACAGATCAATAGCCCCATTGATCCATCCTTTGGAAGGCCAGCCAAACGATTCACCGAAATATTCGGTTCCACCCCAGTAAAACTGTCCGCAGGCATAGGAATGATCGTATCCGAAGAAGCCATAGCCACCTTCGCCGGTTCCTTCTTCACTTAAAAGATATGTAAGCTGAGGGTATTTAAGCTTGTCCTTTTTAAAGAATCCAGCCTGGTAATTAACGCTCATCACATCCATGTAAAAAGCCATCTGATGTGGTGCCGAGGTATAATAAGCAGAATTATTGTACTTTACCGCATTGTACCGCGCCGGATATAACGCACAGGTTACCTTGCGGGTAGGTTCGAGCTGATGGACAAAATCGACCATCTTTTTTAACTGAGGTACCCCGAATGTAGTGTCCTCGCCGGTATACTGATTTATAACCTCATTACCAACGCTCCAGATGAAAACCGAGGGATGATTGCGATCCCGTCTGATAAAAGTTCGTACATCGGCTTGCCAGTAATCGTCAAACGAATTTCCCGGGCCATAATATTGGGAGTTCCATTTATCATAAGCTTCGTCGAAAACGAGGATACCATTGCGGTCGCACCAATCCAAAACAAATTTGGGATAAGGGTTATGGCTCAGCCGGATGGCATTGCAACCCATCTGATTTTTCAGTACGCCAAGGCGTTTTTCCCAGCCAGCATCAAAAGCTGCTGCTCCGAGCGGACCGAGGTCGTGGTGAAGGCAAACGCCGTTGAGAAAAACTTTTTTACCATTAAGCAGAAAACCTTCCTCGGGCGTAAACTCAACTTCGCGGATTCCAAAATTCGTTTCGTAACGGTCGGTCAATTGATCGCCGTTGTAAACTTTGGATACAGCTTTATATAAATTGGGCGTTTTCAAATCCCACAACAACGGATCGGAGACCTTGGCTTCCTGGCGAAACGTAAACATTTCCTTTGCGCCCAGCCGGACAACAGATATTCTGGAAGCCACGACACTCCCGGCAGGAGAAACGATGTCCGTAACCAGTTTACAAACTGTCGAATCCGTCTGGTCATTCTCCACTTCCGTTTCGATATTGACCCTAGCGTATTTATCGGTAATTTTTGGCGTAGTTACGTAAGTACCATAACGGGCTACATGCATATTATCGACAATAGTTAACCACACATTCCGGGTGATTCCCTCGCCGGTGTACCAGCGGGAACTAACCTGATTGGTATTATCATAGCGTACGGCAACCACATTGTCGCCCTGCTTTATCAAATCAGTAATATCACATTGAAAATCAATATATCCGTTTAAATATGTACCACAATGTTTGCCATTCACCCAAACATCGGAGGCTCGATAAACCCCTTCAAAATCGAGATAAACTTTCTTCCCTGTCAGGTTTTCGTTAATCGACAGATGTTTCCGATACCAGCCGATATGCCGGGGGCGATAACCGTTCAGCTTGGTTCCGCCTAAGGTATCCTTTACAAAAGGCCCATAAATGCTGGCATCGTGCGGCAAATTGACAACCTGCCAATTTTCATCGTTAAATGCTGCTTCCTTCGCCTCCGGATGATCATTCAACTGAAATTTCCAGTCGAAATTAATCAATATTCTTTCTCTCGCATTTGCTGAAAAGACTGACAAAATTAATAAAATGGCTACAATGCCAAACATTTTCTTCATGAGCAATGATTTATTTTAATTCGCTTTTTAGTAAAATTCACCTCTATTTGATAATTATTAAACCTTTCACAACCCCTTGAAAAGCAGAAAATTCTCCTCCAAACGTAATTATAAACCCGACAATCAATTAAACTATTTAACAATAACATTAAACAATGTTAACCAACCTGTTGATGTTAAATTAGCTTTTACCGAAAGATTGATCCCTTTCTCGTTGTTTTTGGTCGTGTCGACGATAGCCACCGCCCAGATATATTCTCCGGCAGGAACATTCTGAATGTCGGGAGTAAATTCATACGAAGTCGGGGTTCCGTATAGCCATTTGGAAAGGTCTGTATTGGTATCTACATATATAGATTTTACCTCATTGGTACTTTTATCCAATAAAGCAAAGGCTACCTTATACTTTTGATTCCACTGTGGTAAGTTGGTAGGGCAATAGCCCATTCCCAGGTTTTTCCAACGATGAACAATCTTTATTTTAGAATTATTATTAACCGTTTTAGGTAACGACAGTTGATCAGGATACAGACGATATCCACCGGTAGCAATAAACTTTTGAATCAGTTTATAGGCTGTCGAGAACCACGAACTTGTTTCGGTGATATCCCGGAGATCCATCATATTGACACGCGCTGCCATGGCATCGTCATATTCTCCCTGCCAGACATCTCCCCAGGTGAGGTATTTCCGAGAGTCCGCCAAATAGCCATTACCATTGTGCAGCCAGCCTCCTTCGCAGATTACAGGCCGGGAAGGAAACCACTCTTTAGCAAGTGCCTTTTCCCAACTCTGGTAATAGTCGGTCATTCCAAAGGCATCGTGCCGCAACATGTAACCTTTGTTAAAAGCACTGACCAACATCGTTTTCGAATCCGGATCGGGACTGCTCCAACCCGAACCTGCGCCAATAAGCCGGTGATAATTGATAGCCAGCGGCACTTTGGTAAAATATTTCAGATATAGGTTTACTATCCAGTCGAATACCGGTTTTCTGTTTGCTGCATTCAGATAAATCATCGTATGACCTTCGCCCCATTTTCCGAGGCCATAGCCATCGATAAAATCCACCACGTCCGGGTCATTAAATTTCGCAGCGAAAGCCTGAAGAAATTTTTCGTACTTTGCCTGAAAGATAGGATCGTCAGGGTATGGCGACCATACCGTTGCGCTTCCGGTTTGGGTTTCGTACCCTTGGGCTCCGGCATCTCTTACATATGTTGGAGTCTGATTATTATGTTTATCCCGGCTGTCAACCGTAATTCTAAACGCAAGCTTCAAACCTCTTTCCTTAGCTCCATTTATCAACATTTTGAAAATATCGCTATTATCCCAGGCATACTTGCCTTCTTCGGGTTCCCAGTCGGACCAGCCTGTACGGATATATAGGACATTGGCGTAATCGGTGGCTCTCAGTTGGCTGCCATTTATGTTTTCAAACTTTGTCCAGAAATCACTTGTTGCGCCGGCACTTCCGTAGATAGCCCAGCCGGTTAACGGATTTCGTATTAGTTTCTGGGTTTCGGGTTCAATAGTGGTAATATAATTCCCGGGAACAGCGCTATCTGCAGTTGGCGAATCCGCAATTACCTCATCTTTCTCTTTCGAACTGCAAGCAAAGAAGCTAGACGATAATATCAGTATCAGAAACAGGTTGAATATTCTAGTCTTAGAACAGACTATGTATTTAGTACTTTTCATGTTAGAGATTTATTATAGATTAGTTAGCGTTCTTTTGAAAATAATTATTCGCAAAGGCTATAAACTGTTGCCAGTCATAGGGTGTCATATTATGTTTCCCTTCCCGGTTATGAAAGCCCATGTGCGAACGGAAAACCCTTTCGTTTACCGCAGGCATTTCAGCAGGTAAATCTGTTTCAAATCCATACAAGCCATAAACAGGTTGGGCGCAGACTAACGAGAGATACTGCCCCTTGGGATCGGCCCACAAATCTTCGGCGGCATTGCCAACATATACTCCGCGGGGAGCTATTAGTGCCAGAAGCATGTGCTGATCGACCGGAAGTTTATCTTCATTGTCAATATATTGATGGTAATTTTTACAGAACCAGTATGGAAAAGTCCGAAGAATATCTTTTATGGTTTCTCCAAAATTTCTTCGGGAAATAGCAGCTCCCGATTCTCCGGAGTCGTTCGAAATCGCAATGACCACGCGTTTGTCCTGCGCACCGCACCATAGCGAAGCTTTCCCGCCACGGGAATGGCCAACGGTCATTATTTTTTTCGCATCCACGGCTTTGTCCTTTTCCAAATAATCGATGGCCCGGCTTGCGCCCCATGCCCATGCACTTAGGACTCCCATTCCATTGTTAATTTTCAGTTGTTCAGGATATAATTCTAAAACGCCTTTTACATACGCGGTTTTATTATCAGGTGCAGCATCTTTAACATCAAATCCGGCAATTCCATATCCGGCATCGATAACTTCTTCGGCCGGCCAGAAACCATCTTTGCGTTCCCGGGTTGCATCCATCGTCCTAATTCCCCGGTTGTTAATAACCAAAAATATCGGAACCGGTTTTTTAACCTTGTTCGGAACAAACATGACCAGGTTTATGGTTACCGATTTACGATTTCGGGATACCGTAATGCCAACTTCTTTTAAGGTTGCCTTGCCTCCCATTGCCGTTTTATCTTCTTTTTTCAGTTCGAACTTAATCTGGTCAAAATCCTTTGGAACCTGGCCATATATGTTGTCTTCAAAAAGTTTGAGGATCTCCGGACGACGGATCTTTTCCCATTCCTTAATCGTAGTTACTTTTTCCCTGGCCTGAGTTTGCAAAAGTTCGGGCAACTTGTAAGGCAACACTTTCGACTCATCATAATTTTGAGCCCAAAGCGTTTGCAACGAAAAAAGGATGACGGTTATGTTCGTTAGAATTCGTGTCATTGTGGTTATGTTTAAATGCCGAGGCGCATTCGCCTATTTAACTTCATCAATTTTAAGCACAACACTCGCCCGGTTTGAATTCACGCGAGGGTTTAAACCTACAGTCATCAAAAAATCGCCAGAATAAACGGCGTTAAGACCACCTGCTGATTTTGTTCCCGGATAAAGGTTAATTTCCTGAACACGGTACTTTTTACCGGCATCAAGACCTTTGAGCGGCACTGCAACCTTGCTCCCGGCACTGTAACGATTATTGACCAGGTAATTGAACATCACAGCCGAGGTTTTATCCGCATTCACGTACATCAAAGAAGCAAAATCGCTATTCCACGGACTTACCAACCGGAATTGATCGCCATGCCACACAATCTCCTTAAAACCATTATAGGACACTACCGTTTGTTGACAAAATTTAAGATCTGTTTCATTGAGTTTTTCCGTAGCGATATCGAACCCGAGTTTCCCCATCATGGCTACATCGGCCTTGAATTTCAGCGGTTGTTTTCCCCAATCGGTTATGTGGTTGGAGGTGGCTATTGCCGGATAAAAATAAGAATACTCCCACTGAATATACACCCGTTCCAACGGATCGGTATTGTCGCTGGGCCAGAACTCTGTAAAATATTTCAGGGCAGCGTAATCGACTCTTCCGCCACCTCCGGAACATAGCATCATGGGCACTTCGGGATATTTCGCTCTAATCCGCGCCAGAACACGGTACAGCCCTTCGACATACGCTATGTATAAATGAGATTGTTTGTCTAAATGCGTAGAATATGCGTTGTAAATAACTGCGTTACAATCCCATTTAATGTAAGCCAATCCGGGATTTTTAATAAAAAGACTATCAATGGTGTTGAAAATGAAATCCTGTACCTGGGGATTACTTAAATCGAGCACCAACTGGTTACGATAAAGATGTTCGGGCCGTTGGGGTTGTTTAATCACCCACTCGGGATGCTTAAAATATAGCTGACTAACCGGATTTACCATTTCGGGTTCGAGCCAGATACCGAATTTAACGTCGTTGGCACGGGCCTCCTTAACCAGTGAAGCGATTCCATTGGGCAGTTTTCGTTTATTCTCCTGCCAGTCGCCCAATCCGGCTTTATCATTATTTCGGGGGAATGTATTTCCAAACCAACCGTCATCCAGCAGAAAAAGGTCGACCCCTAACTTTTTTGTTTCTTTAAGTAATTGTTTAAGTTTAGCTTCATCAAAATTAAAAAAGGTGGATTCCCAGTTGTTAAGCAACGTTAACCTGTTGCCGTTACCGTTCAGAATCCTGTAATTGCGAGCCCATCGTTGTAACTTCAGGCTGGCATCGCCCTTACCCTTATCCGAGAAGGTATATAAAAATGCAGGCGTGGTAAATTCTTCATTCGGTTGTAATGCATATTCTGAAGCATGATTATTTATTCCGGCAATGATGCGCAGATTATTGAGCGGATCAAGTTCCAGATCAATCCTGAAATTGCCCGACCATTCCAAGCAACCGTAAAGCACTTTCCCGTCATCCTCATTGGCCGGCTGATTCAGCGAAATCATAAATACCGGAGGCTGGTAAAGATCGGCACGTGTACCCAACTTACTGTCGAGCACTTTGATGCCATGCGTCAGCTTCGATTCTTCGGGCTGCATTTCTTTGGCCCAATCGCCATGAAATTGCTTTAGCCAAAAATTATCGGCTTTCAAATAAAGGTTGGCAGAGGCAAATTTATGTAAGGTTACCGCACCCTTTTCCTGGTGCCGGATTGCAGTCCACTGTTCAATAACATCATCATTTTTATAGACTTTATAAAACAGTGTAACTTCGAAAGGATAAACCGGATCTTTAAGAAGAATGGATGTTTGGGTCACATTATCATCAATCGGCTTAGTTTCATAACTCACATAATGCAAATCCAGTGAAGTATTCCCATCGGCATGGGTAACTGAAAGGGCCGGCTCTACCAAATTATGCGTGCCCGATGGAGTGTAAGCCGCATTTAAAATCCCGGAATAATCATCGCCCTGATTGCACATCCCGGCAACTTTGCTGTATTCTTCTTTATTCTGTAGCTTTTTCCCAAAGTACACGATCCGTGGCACTCTTCCATTATCGGCTTGTAAAACCAAAACGTTGTTCCGACTTTCGATCGGGATATAGGTTGACTGCGCATAAATTCCGCTTGTTCCGAGAACAAAAAACAGGACAAGAAAAATTTTAAAATAGCGTAACTTCTTCATACAGATTTATAGGTGTTAAGTATCTAATTGAACTATTTCTAAAAAATGTGAGAGCGATTAATCCACCAATTCGAACCCGCTGTTTAGCCGGATATCGTTCGATGCACTACCTATCATCAGCTCAAACCGGCCGGGCTCTGTTGTCCTTTTCATCCGCTGGTTGTAGAACGAAAGCTTCTCCTTGTCAATCGTAAAACTCAGTGTTTTGCTTTCGCCCGGTTCCAGCGAAATCTTGATAAAGTCCTTCAGCTCCTTCACGGGACGGGTAACACTTGCCACCATGTCGCGCAGATAAAGCTGAACGACTTCTTCGCCTTTGTATTTTCCGGAATTGGTTAGCGTAAAACTCGCTATTAGCGTTTCGTTGTTATGAATAGCCGCTTTACTCAGTTTAAGGTTGCTGTATTCAAATGTTGTATAGCTTAAACCATAACCGAACGCAAATCGGGGAGTGTTGGGCGAATCGGTATAGGCCGATTTATAAAGGATTTCCTTTTCCTTAATAACCGGGCGGCCTGTATTTTTATAGCTATAATAAACAGGAATCTGTCCTTCGGAACGAGGGAAGCTCATTGTCAGTTTGCCGGCGGGATTATAGTCCCCGAACAGAACATCGGCCATGGCGTTGCCTGCCTCCGAGCCTAACCACCAGGTGTATAATATTGCCGGAACATTATCGGCAATCCAGTTAAATATGGTTGGACGTCCGGCCATCAGCAACACAACTACCGGTTTGCCGGTTGCCTGTATCGCTTTAACCAAATCTTCCTGAACTCCGGGGATGTGAATATTGGTTTTGCTTTTCGACTCACCGGTCATATCGGCCGATTCGCCAACAGCCATGATTACAACATCGGCTTTTTGTGCCACGGCAACAGCTTCCGCGAAGCCGTTCCGACTGGTATCTTTAATGCCGCAGCCTTTGGCGTATGATAAGCTAACATCGTTGCCTACTTTATTTTTAATTCCATCGTAAAGTGACACCAGGTCTTTGTCATCTTTTCCGTCCCAGTAAACAGACCAAGCCCCCTTCATATCATTTTTTGATTTGGCTACCGGACCAATGATGGCTATGTTTTTTACAGATTTTGACAAGGGCAATAACTGTTTCTCATTCTTTAACAGAACGATACTTTTTGCGGCCACCATGCGTGCTGCCTTTTTACTTTCCGGCGAATTTAAAACCGCCTGTTCGCGCTGCTCGTCGCAAAAACGGAAGGGATCATCAAACAGCCCAAGCTCAAATTTCTTTCTCAAAATCCGGCGAACGGCATCGTCTACCAGCTTAACCGGCACCTTACCGTCGTTTACCAGTTGCACAAGGTTTTCGGTATAAGCACGGCTTTCCATATCCATATCATTACCGGCCGTAAGAGCCACTCTGGCAGCTTCGTACTTGTTCTCCACAAAACCATGAGCTATCATCTCTCCTATTGAGCTCCAATCGCTGACAACAAAGCCCTGAAAATTCCATTTTCCCTTTAAAATATTGCGTTGCAAATAACTGTTTCCCGTTGCCGGGATGCCGTTAAGCTCGTTAAACGAATTCATAAAAGTTGCGACACCAGCGTCAACCGCAGCTTTGAAAGGAGGAAGATAGGTTTCCCATAGTTGCCGGTCGCTCATATCAACGGCATTGTAATCCCTGCCACCAATGGCTGCGCCGTATGCCGCAAAATGTTTGGCACAGGCCATTACGGCATCGGTGTTACCCAGCCCTTTACCCTGAAAACCCTTTACGCGGGCTTTGGCGATTAACGATCCGAGGTAAGGATCTTCACCTGCGCCTTCCATCACTCTGCCCCAGCGTGGGTCACGAAAAATGTCGACCATGGGCGCAAATGTCCAGTGCAAGCCAGATGCTGCGGCCTCGGTAGCTGCTGTGCGGGCAGAAAGTTCAATGGCTTCCATATCCCAGCTTGAAGCCTCGGCCAGTGGAACCGGGAAAGTTACCCGATAACCGTGAATCACATCAAGTCCAAAAATCAACGGTATTTTTAAGCGCGACTGCATGGCAACTTCCTGAACCATACGGGTATCTTTCGCCCCGCGCACGTTCAGCATCGAACCGACATGCCCTTTTTTAATTTCCTCAAGTTTATCGGCGCTTTTGCTTAGAGGACCTGTTGCTGCCCTGTCGCCGGTATATTGATTTAATTGTCCGACCTTTTCGTCTAAAGTCATTTTGGCCAGCAAGGCGTTAACTTGCTTATCGGATGCTTTTGAAGGTTGCGCGTACAAGCCTTGTAAAACACTAAACTCCAAGCCAATAAAAATAAAAAGGGCGATTTTATGCATAGTTATGATTGTCTTTATTTTAAGTTCGGTTCGTTATAAAAATAGACTATTTATAATATATTAATTATCAACTGTTTGTAAAAAGCTTAAAGACGAGCTGAATTACAAGTTCAGCTCAGCGCTTCGTATCAAAAAACCGTGCGTTGCGCTCGACGGAATTTGTAATTCCGCCAAAAAATCATACTTTTTAGATAACCTTATTTCCCGGGTTTATATTCATCAATTGTAGTTGGAGGATGCAAAACAGAATGTACCTTTTCGGTGACAACTGTATTTTTTAATATTAACGAAGCCGTTTGTTTTACCTGTCTTGATGAAGTAGCAACTTTTAAGATATAATTACCCGCTTCGGCAATCCACGCATTTTTATCGTTGTAAAAAGAAGCAAGATCATCTACGGGTATCTTAAATGTCAATTTTTGAGATTCCCCGGGTTTCAGGAGTTTTGTTTTTGCGAAAGCTTTTAATTCCTGTACCGGCTTATCGATGGTTTTCGCAGGCGCTGAAATGTAAACCTGAACAACTTCTTTGCCATCAACCGATCCTGTATTTTTTACCGTAGTCGAGAATTCGATGGTATCTTTGATTATCGTGGAGTTCAGTTTTATGGCGCCTATGCTGAAATTGGTATAGGATAAGCCATAGCCAAATTCATAGACGGGAGGAATTTTAAAGGTATCGTAATAGCGATAACCTACGTAGATTCCCTCCTGGTACACCACTTCGGTGGGATTTGCGGCGGGCAATCCCGGAAAGTTTTTAGCCGAAGGAACATCTTCGTACTTCTGGGAGAATGAGGTAGCCAGTTTACCCGACGGATTAACCTTTCCGCTCAGAATATCGGCAATGGCATCGCCGCCCTCCTGCCCTGGCTGCCAGGCAAGTAAAATAGCATCGGGAATATCCTTCCAGTCTTTGGTATCAATAACTCCGCAAATATTCAGGACAACCACCAGCTTTTTCCCTTTATCATGAAAAGCAGAGGCTAGGCGTTGAAGGAGTTCTTTCTCGTTGGGTTTCAGACAATAATTATTGTCGATTGCCCTGTCTTTTGTTTCCCCGCTGTTTCGTCCAATGGTAAGCACCGCCACATCACAATCATTGGCCAGACGGTTGATTTGCTCGTTGGTAATAACCAGTTCGTTGGGCCAGTTCTTATAGTTTTTGGCATATTCCCCATAAGCGGCATCCATCTCCTGGTCGAGCTGGTATCCGGCGTTTTTCAGTCCGCGAGCCAACGAAATAGTGTAAGCTTTATTTACATCTCCGCTTCCATATCCACCGGCAATCAGCGCATAGCTGATATTGCCAAAAAGAGCAACCTTTTTTACATTTTTTGCAAAGGGTAAAGCCTTTTTCCGGTTTTCGAGCAGTACCATACCTTCGGTTGCTGCCATGCGCGAAACCTGGGCATGAGCTTTAAGGTCGGGATTATTAGAGTATTGATAATGGTTAAAAGAAGGAGATTTTAACACAATTCGTAATATGCGCTCAATATTTTGGTCCAGCACTTTAACGTCAAGAGAGTCGTGCTCAACGAGCGACATTATTCGCTTTATCTGCTTGGTACTTCCGGGCATTATGACATCGTTCCCGGCTCTCATCTGATCAAGTAAGTTGAAGGCCGAGCCTCCCCAGTCGGTCATCACATAACCCTGATAACCCCATTCTTCCCGTAAAATAGTCGAAAGGAGGTCTTTTCTTTCCGAGGTGTGCTTGCCGTTTATCAGGTTATAGGACGACATCACCGTCCACGGCTCAGATTCTTTGATGGCAATTCGAAAGCCTTTTAAATAGATTTCTCTCAAGGCTCTTTCTGAAATAATGGCATCGATGGTGGAGCGATTCGTCTCCTGATTATTGGCTGCAAAATGCTTGATGGAGGTTCCTATGCCATTTGACTGCAAACCGGTGATGATGGCAGAAGCTATCTTCCCTGAAACCACCGGGTCTTCGGAATAATATTCGAAGTTGCGACCGGTTAGCGGGTTACGGTGAATATTAACGCCGGGAGCTAAGATTATATCGGCTCCATATTCAAGGACTTCGTTTCCAAAAGCCTCTCCTACTTTTTTTACCACGTCGGGATTCCAGGTGGAGGCCAGTGTTATCCCTGCCGGGAAAGCCGTGGCAAAATAGGTACGGGTTTCGCCTTTTCTTCGGGGGTTTATGCGTACACCTGCCGGGCCATCGGCAAGTACCATCGATGGTATGCCCAAACGGGGAATGGCATTGGTAATGCCGGCAGCACCAGGCACCCGGAAGTCTGTCTGCCCGATCATCGACCCGTCGGCAAAAGCAGAAGGAGCTGCATTACGCCCGCCTCCAATCACCATATATGCTTTTTCCTGAAGCGTCATTGCTGCAATCACTTCCTTGATTGTATTTTTCCCAAGCTGGGGTACATTGGTTGATATATTCTGGGCATTAACCGACAGAAAAAATCCACCTAACAGGCAAGCACCTGATTTTATGAGATAACCCATTATTTTATTTGTCATTTTCTTTCTATTGGATAGTTATTCCGAAATTGAAATTTGAATTTTAAGGCGGAATTGCAAATTCCGCCTAACTCAAGGTCTGAGCGCTTGCGCTCGTTTGTAACGAGTGCGTTTTGCACGGCACGCATTACAACTTAGCCGAAACCGATTTCACCGGAGGTAAACCTCCCCTAGCCCCTCCTTTTCAAGGAGGAGATTCTCATCTTTCCCAAGGAAGGCTCTGAAGAGTTATTTTTAGTTTCTTATAAAACCAAAATTTTCATCGAACTGGCGTAAAGTCACCTCTACGAAGCTTGCAACAGCTTCGCAGAGGTAACATATCTACACTCAGCCTAATATTCGGGATTTTGACTTAAATTACTTGCCTTGTTAATTTCGGTTTGAGGAACCGGGAACAGATAATTCTTTTTGCTGAAAAGCCGGGTTTCAACAACAAACGGCGTATAGGTTAAGGTTGTTCCGCTTTTGGTGATCTTCATTCCACGTACCGGAGCATTCAGATAGGTTTCACCTTCATTCCACCGGCGTAAATCATAAAAGCGTTCTTCCTCAAAGCAGAGTTCAACCCTACGTTCATTTTTAATACGGTCGCGCATCTGGGGCTGAGTTAAACCTACCGGCAATACTGGCATACCAGCTCTAACTCTAACCGCATTAACAGCCCCATACACCTCTGTTGTAGGTCCAACGGCTTCGTTTAATGCTTCGGCATAGATAAGCAATATCTCAGCGTATCGGAAAAACACCCACGGTCTACGCACGTTAGTTACACTGGTGATGTTATATGTTGCACTGGTACTTAAAAATTTACGCATGTAATACCCTGTCTTGGTGCGATTCGCGTTGGTTGACACGTTGTCCAAACCGCCATCGAAAGTTTCTACGGCACGCGATAAGCTTCCGGTTTTGAAGGTTGATCCATTGAATACGATAAATAGGTTCAACCTAGGGTCGCGATTTAAATAAGGATTTTTAGGATCATATCCCGAAGTTGGGTCGCTAATCGGTTTCCCAACCTTCATTTCAAAAGCATCCACCAAATCCTGGGTAGGATTGGTGCGTCCTAGCCCGCCGGTAAACCCAATAGGTGCATTATATGATTCAATGGTGTTGGTCGATCCTGCCGGAGTAGCAAATATCACTTCCTTGTTGTAGGCAGTGGCAGTATTGCTGTAATTCCAGAGATTGGGATAGTCGGTAGCGCTGAGCAAACTGTGCTTATTTAAATCCATCAGAGCCTTAGCGGCATCGGCAGCTTTTTGCCAACGGGCTAAATCGTTGGTTGTGTTATAATACGGACTGGCATAAATCAACAGGGTTTTGGCTTTAAGTGCCATTCCTGCGGCTTTGGTAGCCCTTCCGTAATTTGCAACATCCCAATCTGATGTAGCAGCCTGAGGAATTTGTTTAATAACAGAATCGCAATCCATAACAATTGAATTCACTACCTCTTCGACCGTATTCCTGGGAAGATTCAGATTCTCGGTAAATTCGAAGGTGCGGTTAGCCAACACGATGGCGCCATATCGTTTAAACAGTTCGAAATGGTACATTGCCCTTAAAAAGAAGGCTTCGCCTCGTAATCCGGAGAGATCGCTTGCAGGGAATATCACACTCTTGGGCGATTTTTCCAGAAACATATTAACTACCCGCAAACCGGAATATAAATTTGAATATTGGCTGTCGAAGATTTTCAAAGGCCCCCAGGTCCCATTGTTAATGCAATTAATACTGCTGCTCAGGTTGGAGTTTACCGCTTCGTCGCATGCACTTGCCAACAAAGCTCCGTTACCATCCACATTGTACCGGCCCAGAAGGTAATTATATCCGTTATTTAAAAATTCTCTCACCCGACGGTCGGTAGTCCATATAGCGTCTTCGGTGATCGGGCCTTCGGTATAAGACGGTGTAAAGAAATCTCCGTTGCAAGCCGTAAGGAGCATGATAACCAACATCACTCCATATATTCTATACAATTTCTTTTTCATGATTTCAAGTGTTAAAATTTAACATTAAGACCTACAGTGAAGGTCCGTACAAAAGGATAGCTGGTTCCTCGTCCGGCTGAGGGGGCTTCCGGATCGATGCCCAGATCTTTCACCTTTGAAAAGGTCAGGAGATTATATCCGGCCACATATAACCGTGCGCTTTTTATAAAGTGGAACCGTTGCGGTGTTGAGATACCGAGTTCAATCGTGCGCAGTTTCAAAAAATCGCCCGAGCGAAGCCAAAAATCGGAAGATGCGGTGTTGTTTCCGTTATCGGTAATACCAATTCTTGGATATTTAGCTGTGGCAGCCGTTTCAGCAGTCCAGCTATCTTTTGACAATTGGTTTAATCCGTTGGGACCGGAATGAACAATAGAGTTGATGTCGATGGTGCGTCCGTGAATACCCTGGAATTGCATACTAACATCAAATATTTTGTATTTTACACTGCAACCAAAACCATAATAGATGTTGGGGATATCGGTGTAATTGGTTGCAACAACGTCATTGCTGTTAATAACGCCGTCTTCATTAATATCCTTGTATTTAATGTCACCCGGCACTACCAAGCCCGACAATGTTTGCGTTGGACTGGCATCTATCTCTGCCTGGCTTTGAAAAATACCTTGCGAGATATAACAGCTTTTGCTGCCCACATTAAATCCTTCGGTAGACTGATAAGGCATTGTAACGGTTGAAGAGCGCGCCAATACGGTATTTTTGGCATACGTGAAGTTGGCGTTAAGTGCTATTTGCACCTTATTGATCTGCTTTTCGTAAATACCACTCAAATCAACCCCTTCACTACGAACTTTGCCCGAATTTACCTGGCTGAGTTCTACACCGAGAATCCCGGGAGCATTGGCATTACCCAAAATATCGGTACGTAGATCGTGGAAGTAATCGGCCGAGAGCGACAGGGCATTGTTGAGCACTCTTACATCAGTTCCAACATTCAGGCGGTCAATCTTTTCCCAGGTAGTTAACATGTTACCGGCAGGGCTGATTTCATACGCCGTAGTTGTGCCAGAGAAAGAAGTTCCCAAAATAGGGCCGGCGCCACGGGTAAACAACGACCGATATGGGAGTCTTACACGGTTACCATTGGAGTCGTAGGTTGGAGCCTCATTACCGGTACGGCCGTACGAAGCCCTAAATTTGAGATAATCGATAAATTTAACGGCTTTAAAAAAGCTTTCGTCAGAAGTTACCCATCCGGCAGATGCAGCCGGGAAAAATCCAAAACGACGATCCGAAGCATAATTCTCGGTTCCGGAATAACTGCCGGTAAAACCAAGGAAATAGCGGTTTTTAAAACCATAGTCGGCACGGGCAACCAACATTCGTCCACGGTAGTCAATACGATCTATGGCAGCGCTGACACTCTGTTGCGCACGGGCTGAAACCGTAATTTTATGATTCTGCGCGAAAGTACGGTCATAGTCCAAGCCTACCCATAATTCGTTATTCTTGGTATTGGTACCAAAAGCTGCGGAACGATAAGCCAGAACAGCAGCGGTACGATATGTTTGGGCCGGGGTGACCGTTTGATCAACTACGTTATAATTTTTAGTCAAGCCATCGGTGTAATCGCCATACCCATCATAAGAGAAAAAGACATTGGCTGATAGCCCTTTGGTGATAAAATCCAGCTTCTGTTTAGCCGACAGCGACGCAAGTAAAGCATTGGTTGTAACCCGCGAATATCCGGTTGACTGCAACATACCTAAAGGATTTTCCTGATACACGGATGTTCCTCCGTACGTTCCATCGGCATTCGAAATAGGGAACGCGGTGGGTGGCAGGTTGTATATCAAATTGAAAACAGAGGCAGAACTATTGCCAACATCACTTCTTATTTCACTCCGCAATCCTCCGAGCAACGACACTGTCAAGGTTGGGGTTACTTCATAATCCAGGTTTACCCTGAAATTAAACCGTTTGTAATCAAAGTTTGAATTATAATCATCTGTTTTAGTTTCCTTGAACAAGCCGGGCTGGTCATAAAAACTAAGCACACTGTAATATTGAACTTTATTACTTCCCCCGCCAAAAGAAAGCGAGTAGCGTTGTAACGGGGAAACTTTGTTCAAAAAACGGTCTATGTAATTGTTGTCCGGATAACGATAAAGGTCAGAATGGCTCTGATAAGCATCCAACGCCGTTTGGCTGAAGGCCGGAGCCTGCCCCACATTGGACTGGCCCTGATTATACAGGGTTGCATAATCATAAGCGTTTAATGGCTTTATGAGATTATCCGTTTGTTGAAACCCTGTTTGAACATCCAGACTGATAAAATTCTGCATGGGTTTTCCGTGCCGGGTATTGATCAATATCGCCCCGTTTCCGGCATTTAAGCCATACCAGCTCAATGAAGCAGCATCTTTAAGCACGGTAATGCTTTCTATTTCATTCATATCCATATCAACAAAATCTCTTGCCACACCGTCAACCAATACAACAGGACCGGCATCGGAGTATGTTGATTTTCCTCTGACCAGAAATGACGTATTAGACGTTCCCGGCTGATAGCCGTTGGTTTGAACATACAACCCGCTGAGCCGTCCTGCAAAGACGCTGGACAAATTGCTTAATGGCGATTGCGGAAGGGACTCCGTATTCATTGAGCTTACAGCGTAGTTCAGCTCCCGTTTTGTACGCTTGCCAAAGGGAATATTGACATATTCATCTTCGGGGGCATTACCTTTTGTAGTAATTACAGAATCTTTTTTCTGAGTGACATCCTGGGCTTGTGCATTTAAGCTTATCAAAACAGTAAACAAGCTTAAAACCACTCCGGAATATTTTATATATTTCATGAGAAAATATTTTAATTAATTTATTGGCCTCATGGCACTTCCACATGCAAGACCTGAACTTTTATTAATTTTCATACCCTTTTGTTCTTAACAACTTTGAAATAAAATGCACAAGCACGGAAGTTTCATCATCTTATTTCTCAATTTAATTGTGAACAATATGAAACGCATCACCATCCGGGATTTTGTTTTAATTTCCCAGAGGTCTTATTCATTTCAGTCTGGGGAATAGGATATAAATGCATGAAATCTTTAAAGACTTTTTGAAATGCAGGGAGTTGCACAACAGTATAAGTATAAGTGCCGTTTGCATTTTTTATAACCTTCATTCCCGTCATCGGTTGAGCCACAATTTCAACACCTTTCTTCCAGCGGAGGATATCCCACCAACGCATATCTTCAAATGCAAACTCAACAGCACGTTCATTACGGATGCGATCGCGCATCTGGGTCTGAGTTAAACCAGCCGGCAATTCGGGCATTCCTGCTCTAAGCCGGATTGCCTTTATGGCATCGTAAACCTGGGTATTGGGGCCAACTGCTTCATTCAAAGCTTCGGCGTAATTAAGTAACACCTCACCGTACCGGTGATAGATATAATAAATGGGCGCAGAAGCCGAGGAGCCTGCTTTTACCGTTTCGGGCCAGAGGCGTTTTAAATAATAACTGGTTTTAGTAACCGAAATTGCGGTGCTAATGTCAGTTCCATAAGTAATTACGCCGTTGGCATCGGGTACTGTTTGCCAGGTTTGCACTGCCCTTCCCTGCCAGATTACGCCGTTATACAAAATATTAACATAAAACCGGGGGTCGCGATTAAGATAAGGATTCTGAGGATCATACCCGGAAGTAGGGTCTGTAATTGGCTTTCCGTTCTTCATCTCATACAAATCAACATGGTTTTGTGTAGGCGACAAGTTTGACTGCTGACCTCCGTAGCTGGTTGGCACCAAAAAATCCTGGATATAAGTACCGATAAACCCTCGGCCTCCGCGCACTTTGATCATGATATACTCAGGGGAGTTGCCGTTGGTTAAGATATTGGCATAACTGGGTTCCAACGAATATTTATTGAGATCCATTACATCCTTGGCGGCATCGGCGGCTTTCTGCCACTTGGTAAGATCGTTACCTGGATTATTCAACGGGCTTGCGGCATATAAAAGTGCGCGTGCTTTAAGCGCCATCGCAGCAGCTGCTGTTGCCCTGTTTGCCTGAGCGGCAGGGTTAGGCCAGTCACTATTGGTTGTAGGCAAAAGAGCTTTCGCCTGATCCAAATCGCTCAATATCTGCGCTAATGTTTCGTCAAATGTGCTTCTGGGCAAATCTACGGTAGCTTCGGTAAATGGCTGAGGCGTTGTCAGGAGCACAACTCCTCCAAAACGTTTCATTAACTCAAAGTAGTAGTATGCCCGTAAATACAGTTGCTCGCCTTTAATGTAATTAACATTGTATGTCGAGGTCCATGGCGTTTTATCCATGTTGGCCAATGTGATGTTAATGTTACGTATGCCTTTATACATCTGCCCATAGATACCGACTACATCGGCGGCTCCGGCATCCAGGAACAGACCTGTATTCATGGTAGCAACTTCGGTCTGGGCATTATTCGCAAGAGATTCATCGGAAAACTGGGATGTCATTCCCTTGTACCCGCTCAACCGGCCATAATCTGTAATTAAATAGGAATAGCTATTGTCGGCATATTGCGATGCTAATAATGGATTCTGAAATATTTGATCGAGTGTTATCTGCACCCCCACATCACGTTGCAAGAAGTCCTTTTGGCATGAGATAACAGACAGGGTAATTACAGTAATTAATAAATATCTTAAAGTTTTCATGATCGGAATTTTAAAATTAGAATGAGAGTTGCAATCCGAAATTGATAACCTTGGTAGTAGGAATAACTGTTGTTGCATAGTTATAAGTTCCTCCTACGATGTTATTCTCGGGATCTACACCATAAAACTTCGTCCAGGTCTTTAGGTTTTGCCCATTTACATAAAGTGTCAGATTACTCAGGTGTAACCAGCTCGTGATATTCCGGGGAAAAGTGTAGCTCAACTGAACATTCCGCAGTTTAATATAGGAAGCATCCTGCAAGGTAAAATCGTTTTGGGATGAATTAGGGTTTGGGTCCAAACCTGGACGTACCGCCGGCCACGACGCATTGGTATGGGTTGGGGTCCATCTGTCCATCATGGGCTCGTAATATTGCCGTCCCTGAAATACGATGTTGGAACTTACATTAGCTACAGCATTGAATAATGCCGATAACTGAAAGCCTTTATATCCCACCTGAAGATTTAAACTCGCATTATATTCCGGAATATCGGGATGACCGATGGGCATTTGGTCCAAACTGGTAATCATTCCATCGTTATTAACATCCTGGTATTTTAAATCGCCCGGAATTGAGTTTACACTGGTCAGTTTATTTACCGGACTGTTATTAATGTCATTCTGATCGGCATAAAAACCCAGCACATGATATCCAAAATAGGTTCCGATAGGAGTTCCGCTGGTTCTAAGGTTTGGTAACATTCCCGGGGCTTCGTCCCTTATCTTCCGGATGTTTTTGGCGTAGCTTACATTAGCGGTTGCTGAATAGGTGAAATCCTTAACCCTATCGCGGTAAGTAGCCGATATTTCGTAACCGTGATTATAATTCTCGCCATAGTTTGTACTTGGAACGCTGGCGCCATAAGTTGCAAACGTAGTTGAACTCATGGTGGTAAGAATTCCGGTCCGTCGGTCGTCAAAAATATCGAATGTAAAGTTCAGTTTATCATGAAGTAAGGAAGCATCGAACCCGGCATTTCTTTTCAATGATTTTTCGAAAGTCACATAAGGATTCCCGTATTGAGACTGATAATATACCGGGGCGCTGAAAATACTGCTGGGACTACCGAACGATATTGCCGTACCGGCAGCAAACTTATCCTGGTAATAGAAACGTCCGGTTCCGGGACTCGGAATACCAACTTTACCAATTGAAGCACGGAACTTTAACATACTGATCCAGGTCACATCTTTCATGAATTTTTCGTTAGCCAGATTATATCCGACAGACATGGAGGGAAAAAAACCATAACGATACCCCGAGGCATAATTTTCGGAACCATTATATGTTCCACTACCTGTGAGGAAATAGCGGTTATCATAATTATAGGTTACTTCGGTAACAATACCCTGGTTGGCATAAGGTGCTGCGGCAGCCTCAGAGCCTTTTAGTTCCCGCTGTCCAACTACGGTAGCTGTTACATTATGTTTGCCAAAGGAGCGGTTGTAGGTCAAAAAGAGCTGAAGGTTGGTTTTGTCATATCCACTACGGGTATAAGCCGGAGCCCCTAAAAAATCGTTGTACGTTGTAGAGTAAGGGATTAACGCCAACGTTGTCCGGTTCAGATTATAATACCCAACACTTCCGCGTTGAAGTTTTCCGGATTTAAGGGTTGCATCGTATCCGAATTGAGCTTTAAATGCCAATCCTTTGGTAACAAAATCGAGTTTCTGACTCAGCGTAAACACCGTTTCAGCAATGTTATTATCGGTAAAGGCATATCCGCCATAAGTCAAAAAGGCGTATGGGTTAACTGAGTTTGTTCCCAAAACATCATAATTCACAATATGGTTATAGGTCGCATCCAGCGCCATAATCTGAGGATCGGAGGAGTTGGTGTATTGCGGGAAATAGGGTAATCCGAAAGAAGGAACAAGCAAGGTCCGGCCTACCAAACCTTCGATCCCGTTGCTTACAACACCTGCCGGATCGTTATATTCGCTCATCCCTGCCGGGCAATACCGGTGCTCGTTACGTCCGGCAAGGTTAACCTCAAAGTTGGTCGACTTGGTAATGTCCATACTAACTCTTGCCCTGAAGTTATAACGTGTATAACTGGGCGTTGTACTATACCCCAGCGGAGTATCAAATTCTTTAAAGTTTCCGTCTTCAAACTGATGACCAAACGAAGTGAAATACTTAATTCTTTGGGTACCTCCCGAGATCGTCAGGTTTTGCTGGTTCTGCGTCCACGATTTCCGGATTAAGGCATCGTACCAGCTTACATCAGGATATAACAGGGGGTTGCCCGTTTTATCTTTAAAAATCTGCACGTCGGCATCCGAAAATGTTCGTGCTTCGCCCACATTATCCTGAGCTTCGCTTAATATTAAAGCACTCTCATACGCATTTAAAATACCGGGGCGGCTCGTTGCACTTACAATACCTACATTATTACTGAATGTAACTTTAGCAGCGCCCTCTTTACCTTTTTTGGTGGTGACTACAAAAACGCCGTTGGCTCCCTTTAAACCATACAATGCGGTAGAAGCAGCGTCTTTTAACACGTTTATGCTCTCTATTTCATTCGGATCAATATCCCCGAAACTCGTCCGTTCCACCCCATCAACAATGACCAGGGCAGTGGCATCCGACGAAACTCGTCCGCGTATATATAAATCAGAACTGTTAAACCCGGGACGGCCCTGTTTCTGCTGAACAACCAGACCGGGAATGTTACCGGCCAGGGCATTCGTAACATTGGTAACCGGAGAAGCTAATAATGTTTTTCCGGTAACGGTACTGATTGCGGCGGTTACCTGCGACCGTTTTTGCGAAGAATATCCATTAACAACAACTTCGTTTAAAGCGTTTTGCTTTGAATTTAACGAAACTGTTAATGAATTAACGTTATTAACTGCAATTTCTTTTTGTTCATATCCAACAAAGGAAAATACTAGAACATCGCCTTTGGTAACATTAATGGTAAATTGACCATTAATATCTGTTACCGTTCCTTTGGTTGTTCCTTTAATCATTACGCTGACCCCTGGAATTGGCTGATCATCATCCTTTACAGTTCCCTTTAACGGACCATTTGGTTGTAAAGCGAGTACTTTATTGTGTTCCGGAGGTTTTACAGCCTTTTTTGCCGGGTTATCATAATTGGCAAAAAGCTGAACGTTAATACAGAAAATTAAAGTAAATGCCGTAACCACAGACATTACCCTTCTAATTAAACGATTGATAGAAATTGTTTTTTTGCATGAATACATTTGCATACATTATCTTTTTAAAAGAATTAGTCAGTAGAATTCATTTAATACTTAAGCTAAGCTTAAAAACATACTAGTGGCGAAAAAATTGGGTTCTAATCGCCCACTCAAGAGAACCTCGGGATAATATACTTATCTCCGTTACCTAATGTTGATGTATAATCAACATTATTTCTAACTAATCCCGCGAAAGGATAAATATTTTTAAAATAACCCCTCGCTTGGAGTGTTGTCTCATTTGTGCATGAAGCCATGTTTGTAAATAGGTAGAACGGAGCAGTTGCAAATCGTCAATCATAATTTAAGTTTTTTAGTGGATAATTAGTTCATATTGGTAAGGCAAACTTGACAAATAATTTGAACTTGAAAGGAGCACAAATCAACCAATCTTGGGATGCTTTTTAAGCAAAACAGAATCGTAAAACAGTATTATCCACAGTTAACAATACAAGATAACTCATTAATTTACAATTATAAACATACTAAAACAACAGATTTCAAGCAAATGAAGGAGATATTATTAAGGTAATAACCGGGCATTTTTCACCCGAACTCATTTTACGATCTATTTTCGGATGAGGTTCGAAATAAACCCGGTATTCTTTGGGTTATAGTTCCGGCAAAAACGACGATAATTCTGAACGGACAGGTTGGCGGAGTTACGGAGTCGGTTTAAAACTTCACATTAGCATATGAGTAATCTCAATAAATAAAGATTTATCGCTAATCGCTCCATCTGTCTTCGGGAAATATCCAATTATCGTTCTTCTACTAAAAGACAATCCATCTCTGCATCCATTTTATTTTACCGCTACAGCCTTGCCCACAAACAAGTAAACTCATAAACCATTAAACCTAAACATACTAAGAACATCAAAACCATTCGAACCGATATTTTCAGTCCAAATTTTTGATTAAAATGCACCTCCTGAATGGTTGATTTGCATCCCACCAATTACACAATTATGCCTCAAATTGCCGTTTTAAATTATATAGTTTTATGAGAAAGGATAAATCCTATATGTTTCGGCTTTTATGCTCAGCATGCCTGATTTTTACTATTAACCTAACAACTACGGCTCAAAATAATGGATTTAGTCCGGGAGCACTGTGGCCAGATAATAATGCCGTTCATATAAATGCACATGGAGGAGGCATATTATATCAAAAAGGCACTTATTACTGGTTTGGGGAACATAAAATACCGGGCGAAGCCGGTAATACGGCTCAAGTTGGTGTACATTGTTATTCGTCTAAAAACCTCTACAATTGGAAAGATGAAGGCATTGCTTTAAAAGTCTCAAATGATACGGCCAACGACATTGCAAAAGGATGTATCTTAGAACGACCCAAAGTAGTTTATAACAAACTCACTAATAAATATGTAATGTGGTTCCACCTGGAACTGTTGGGCAAAGGCTATGATGCAGCCCGAACCGGAGTTGCTATCAGCAATAATGTTGCCGGTCCCTATACGTTTTTAAAAAGTTACCGGCCTAATGCCGGATTTATGCCATTCTATATGCCCGGCACTCCCGAAAATGAAAAAATAAACAAACAACATCCGGCCAATAAGAGCGACAGCATCTTCTTCCGCGATTTCCCTACAGGACAGATGGCTAGGGATATGACAATTTTTGTTGATGACGACGGCAAAGCTTATCATATTTTTTCTTCAGAAGAAAACAACACCTTGCACCTGGCTGAACTTACCAATGACTATACCGGCCATACCGGCAAATTTATACGCATTTATATCGGTCATTCAACCGAAGCTCCGGCATTATTTAAACGCCACGGAAAATATTACATGATTGGCTCAGGCTGCACCGGCTGGGCTCCCAATGCAGCACGCTGGTTTTCGGCAAACTCCATTTGGGGGCCATGGACTTATCAGGGCAACCCATGCAAGGGCGACCGGGCCAAGCTTACCTTCGGAGGGCAAAGCACATTTGTTTTACCGGTAGCCGGCAAAAACGACGCATTCATCTTTATGGCAGATAAATGGGCTCCCAAAGATGCCATTGATGGCCGCTATATCTGGCTTCCCATTACATTTAACGGAGATAAACCTGAAATTAAATGGCTAAACAACTGGAATTTAGATGTATTTCAGAATTAATTATAGTTCAAACCCAAACAAGCCCGCCGCCCCCCTGTCAACCTCAACCAACACTTTGCCTGGGAGCCGGGAATTAGAAAAATCCTGGTTCCCGGCTTTTGACTTTACATTTTACTTAAACCAATATTCTTAATATATTTAAGCTTTATAACCATTCCTTAGATCCACTAAAACTCATATCCGGTATGACATTAAACAAGCTACTACTGACCGGTGTTGAACCTATTATTTATCGCTGAAATAGTCGAAAAATGAAAAAATTATTAGAGCACTCTTTCATTATGAAGTATCTGCATCTGCTAAAAACAAATTGTCTGGTATGTGTCTCAATTTTTTACCATTTATCGGCTTTGTCTGCACAAAATATAACTCCTATAGATTATCTTGGCATTGAGCACGGTCTCTCCAATAGTGCCGTAACCTGTATTTATCAGGATCACAACGACTTTATATGGTTTGGCACATACGATGGGTTAAACAGGTACGATGGTTACGACTTTAAAATTTTCAGAAACCGCTACGGCGATGCAAACTCGCTAATCCATAACTGGATCATCACTATTACAGAAGACCAGAAGCACAGGCTTTGGGTTGGAACCCGCCAGGGCGTGTGTGTTTACAACATGGTTTCAGACAATTTCACCCCCACCAGTTATCATCTGCCCAATAATAAAAACCTTTTACCTGTAACCGGTTATACCAAAGATATAAAGATCGACCGCTCCGGTAATGTTTTTATAGCAATCGAATATGAGGGCCTGCTATTGTTTGATAAAGACAATTTCGAAACTGGCACATTACTGCCATTCCCGGCGATGGGATCTAAGGCAGAGCATTACAATGTGACGGCATTATGCGTTAGTCCCGACCAAACCTTATGGATGGTTGTCGAAAATAAAGGATTATGCATCTTCGACCGGAAACAAAAATGTATCCGCCTTATTAATCCGGAAATCCGTTCCGCTTATTGTATGCTGTTTGACAAGAACTTCCTTTGGATTGCCAATTCAACAGGGCTAAACCGGTATAATGTAAGTTCAAATAAAATTGAACTGACTTACACCGTATCTACCAATCAATTAACATCATCGCACATTTCCAGTTTACTAAAAAGCAACAACAACGAATTATGGATAACCACAGACGGCGGAGGGATAAACATTTTAAATATAAACTCGGGCCAATTTAAATATATTTTAAGCGGAAACGACAAATTCTCGCTGACCAGCAATGCGATAAGCTCACTTCTTTGCGATAAGGAATCCAGAAAATGGATAGGTACTTTAAGAGGAGGCATCAACATTGTGGATCCTAACAAATCAAATTTTTTAAATATCTCCCATAATCCGGCTTCTGCAAATAGTTTAACGAACAACTTTGTGCTTTCATTATGCGAACAATCTCCCGAAAAACTATGGATTGGTACCGATGGCGGAGGTGTGAGTGTATGGAACAGAAAAACCAACCAATTCACTAATTACAAACACATTCCGGGAGATGATTCTTCGTTGCCCAGCAAATTTATAACCAAAATTATAAAGGACCGGTATGGCGATATGTGGCTGGCTACTTATGATGGCGGTATCAGTCGTTTTATCCCTTCTTCCGGCAAATTCATAACCTACTTGGGAATCAATCCCGGCAATGCCCCTCCTTCCGCTATATTTTGGCAAATATACGAAGACAAGGATGGCAATCTTTGGGCTGCATCGATTCAGTACGGTATGTTCCTTTTTAACCGAGAGGCTAACCGCCTGGAACTGTTTGACCCTTTATTGAAAGATATACTCGTTTTGAAGGAAGATAAAAGTGGCCAGCTATGGGGAGGCGATTGGACCAGCCTCATCCGTATCGATATGAAACATAAAAAATACCAGCACTATCCGATGAATAAGCCGGTGCGTTCGATCTTTGAAGACCGCAAAGGTAATTTTTGGGTTGGAACAGGTGCCGGACTGGTTCTATTTGACCGAAAACAGAACAAACCAATAAAAAAATACACCACCGAAAACGGTTTAGGCAGCGATCAGGTACTTAACATCCAGGAAGACAGGGTTGGAAATTTATGGCTTAGCACCTACAACGGGTTATCGTGTTTTAATGTAGCCAAACAAACCTTCCGGACATATTCTCCAACCGATGGCCTGCCCAGCAAAGAATTTAATTTTAATGCATCCCTAGCATTGCAGTCTGGCGAACTCGCTTTTGGATGTATTAAAGGGCTTAGCCTTTTTTATCCCGATAAAATTTCTCAGGTAAGGAATGACCCCAATATCGTCATCTCCGGATTAAAGATTAACAATCTCCCCGTATCTCAATCTCGTAAGTATATTTCCAAACGAAACAATGACGAAGTTCTGGAACTGAAAGTTCCGTATAACGAGGCCATCTTCACGTTCGAATTCACCGCTATTGAATACCCTTACGCCGAACGAATAAATTACCGTTACAAGATGGAGGGCTGGGATCGTACCTGGATCAACCCCGGCAGTGTACGAAGCGCTACGTATACCAACCTGGCCCCTGGCAATTATACTTTTGTTATCAATTGTACGAATCGGGATGGTGCCTGGATTAAAAAACAGGTCGCTATCCACATCATCGTATTGCCTCCCTGGTACAAAACATGGTGGGCATTCCTCATTTACACACTCATTTTTATTGCATTAATATACTGGTACCTGACCTACAAGCTCAAACAAACCCGGCTGGAGTACGAAGTTAAACTGGCCCGGGCAAACGAGAAAAAACAAAAAATCATACAGGAAAAAGAACGAGAAATTCACGAAAATCGCCTCGATTTCTTTACCAGCATCTCGCACGAATTCAGGGCGCCTTTATCACTGATTATAAACCCGATAAAAGATATGTTAACCCGGCCGCATACCGGTGACGATCAGGATTTAAAAATCATTTATCGCAATGCCCGCCGCTTGTTAAGTCTTGTAGACCAGTTACTTTTGTTTCGAAAGGCCGATTCTGGAAGAATCCAGATGAAAGTTGTGCCACTAAACATTTACCAGCTTTGCCGGGAAGTTTATTTATGCTTTAACCAGCAGGCAAAATCGGCCAATATTCATTATGATTTTCTAACAGAATATGAAGACATTACCATATATGCCGATCGCGAAAAACTGGAAATAATTCTGTTTAACCTCATCTCGAACGCTATTAAATTTACTCCGTCCGAAGGTTCCGTTTCCCTCAAATTGGTTGAAACGGAAACCGGCGTAGAAATACAGGTAATTGATACCGGATGCGGAATACCTACCGAAGCGGACAGTCAGCTTTTTGAAAAATTCTACCAGTCGCGTTCAAAAGGCAGGCCCGTCAAAAAAGGGTTTGGTATCGGGCTGTATCTTTCCCGGAAATTTACGGAGGAGCATCATGGCACACTGACTTATAAAAGTGAGGTTAATCAGGGAACTACATTTCAATTAACGCTATTAAAAGGCAAGGATCACTTTCCACCCGAAGTGATTAGCACCGAGGATTCCTCCGAATCGTTATTCCTGGAGGAATTGGTTGACGAAAATCCTGTTTTAAATGCTGATACCCCTGTTGAAGAAGAGTTTAAACCTGATAATATATTTACGGAAAGCAAAACCATTTTAACCATTGACGACGATAAAGAAATCAGAAATTATATCCGCTCTGTTTTCAGCCCTCAATACATCGTTTATGAGGCCGCAGATGGTAACGAAGGGATGACCGTTGTAAAAGAAAAAACACCCGATCTGGTTATATGCGATGTGATGATGCCCGGAATGAGCGGTATTGAATGGTGTAACTGGCTCAAGCAAGACCCCGCGCTGAGCTATATCCCCGTAATACTGCTAACCGCCAGCTCCTCGCCCGAAAATAAACTCAAAGGCTTGGGCTGCGGCGCCGATGATTATATTTGCAAACCGTTTGAAAAGGACATGCTGCTTGCACGTGTAGCCAATCTTTTAACAACACGGCATAACTTGCGGAGTTACTTTTACAACGAAATTACCCTGCAATCCAAAAGCATTGCCATTTCTGAGGAGTATAAAGTCTTCCTGCAAAAGTGTATGGAAATCGTTGAAAAACATATTACCGACGATAATTTCAATATTAAAGTACTGGCTTCGGAAATCGGAATGAGCCATTCGAACTTATACCGAAAAGTAAAATCGATGTCGGGCTATAATATAAACAGCTTTATCCGGCTTATTCGGTTGCGAAAAGCTGCTGAAATCCTCATTAACAGCGACCTTCAAATAAGCGAAGTAGCTATTAAAACCGGGTTTAGCAATGTTAAATATTTCAGAATTCAATTTGTCAAGTTGTATGGCGTAAATCCTTCTGATTTTGCCAAACGAAACCGTGCTGTATTTAAAAAACGCATTAACGTTAATTTATAGACATCTCCGAATTCGTCCTAAAAAGATATTTTTTACATGTAGCATTAATTCATTTTTTATGAAAACAAAAATTTTATTACTTTTTTTCTATGCATCAACAGTTTTAGTATCAGCTCAAAGCAATGTAGTTCCGATAGATTGGTCCAAATTCAAAAAAGCACCGCCTACTGATGAGGCATCGTTAATACTTACCCAGAATATTCTAAACGCCAATAAGTACATGCTAAACACCTGGTGGAATCAGGTAAAAAAGTTCGACACCATCCCGGCCGACCAATATCTTAACTTCGGAGGTATTGGGGAGCACAACATCCGCCCTTGTGCAACAGAGGCCGAGTGTTTGGCTATTTCGTTGAAATTAGGCGTGTACCGCGCCGACTATACCGGCGTATCTGTTAAAGAGGCCACGCTTCGTTTAACCAAATTAATTAGCTCTCTGGCTTACAGACATAAAGCTGTTTCAGAAAAGGGCTGGGGAAATGTTTGGCAAAGCGCGCTGTGGACAGGGTCAATGGGAACTGCAGCCTGGCTCATGTGGCCCGACCTCGACGCCAACAGTCAAAAAATGGTACAACAGGTTATCGAATACGAAGCCAACAGGTTTAACGAATACAAGGTGCCCTACTACAAAGATCGCAACGGCAGCATCAAATTTTCGGGAGATACCAAGTGTGAAGAAAATGCCTGGAATTCATTCGTTTTGGATATTGCTACCGCGATGATGCCTACGCACAAAAATTACTCGGTTTGGATGAATAAGAACATTGAGCTGATGCTCTCTGCGTTTGCAAAACCATCCGACATCACCAAAGCCGACATTTATCACGGAAAGCCGTTGTCCGAATGGTTGAACGGTTCCAATTCTTTCGAAGATGGCACGTTGGTTAACCACTCTCGTGTTCACCCCGAATATATTGCCTCCGGACTTTTCGAATTTTCACCGGCCCGCATATACCCTTTGGCCGGCAAACCTGTTCCCAAGGCTGGTGCCTTTAATGTTACAGAAAGCTATTCCGCTTTTACTCAACGAAAATTTATCGTTGGCGAAATACTCCCCGACACAAAGCCAAATAACGGACGTGTTTTAGCTCCCGGCGGAGTTATATATAGCAAAGCAACCTCCGAGGTTAACGACCCATCCGATATTTATTTCCCCCAGGGGAATGACTGGGGTTTGCTCGGACGTGTAAACTATGTAAATGCCGATGCCGTAGCAAGTGCAGTGGCTGCCTCCAAAGCCGTGCAAAAAAATGCCAACTTTTGGTTAACCATTCATGCACAAAAAGTCCTTAACTGTCAAAAAAGGTTCGATACCGGCCAAACCTACAAAAATGCTTCAGAATGTAATTATATGAGTCGCGAAGAAGCTTCTGCAACACAAACAGCGCGCGCTTACCTTGTCAGATGGCTCTATTATCAGGGAGCTGTCCGCTTCTCAAACGAAAAATATTAAAAGCTGAATAGTTAGAATGTTGTGTTAGGCGGAATTTGTAATTCCGCCTATCTCAGCCGAAAGTCTCATTACAGGCTGAGCCTGTAGCAATATATTCGACGGAGGCAGAGCATCCTCCGAACGCAGGGTGCCTCAGACACAGAGAGGTTAGTCCTCATTCCCTTCCACCTCAACATTTCTCATGCTCAAAAAGCACCCCAAAGTTGATTGATTTGTTGTCCTTCCGGTAAAAATTTGTTTGTCATTTTTGCTCCCAAGCACGGACTGCCATTAACCATATCCTCTTGATTCGCCAGTTAAACCAATCCGTAATGCCGTTTTCAAACTTTTAAAACAAATTTTTATTGATGAAAGAATTAAAGCTTCTTCAGAAGAACAACGCAGGTAAATTAACCGCCGGGATTAAATATTCCCTTTTATCCGTTTTTCTGTCAATTTCCATTACTATAATGGCTCAGGACAAACCTTCGTGGTTAAATACGTCGTTGAGCACGGAGGTTCGTCTCAACGATCTTGTCGGAAGGATGACGTTAGATGAAAAGATCGATATGCTGGCAGGGTACAAAGATTTCTATTTTCATCCTGTTGAACGGTTAAATATTCCGCCCATCATCATGGCTGACGGACCTCTTGGGGTTGCTTCCTGGGGAATTCACGGAAGGGCTACGGCTTTCCCAGCTGCAATAATGGCTGCTGCAACATGGAACCGGGCGCTTATGTCTAACCTTGGCGACGTTTATGGACAGGAATGGAGAAGCCGCGGGCTGCATTACTTCCTTGGGCCTGGTGTAAACATCTATCGATCGTCAAAGGCTGGCCGGAACTTTGAATATTATGGAGAAGATCCATATCTGACGACGCAGCTCATTGTACCTTTTATTAAAGCGATACAAGCCCGGGGCGTAGCAGCTACTGTAAAACATTTTGCAGGCAACGAACAGGAGTTTGATCGTTACAAAACCGGCTCCATAATAGACGAACGGACGCTTCATGAAATTTATCTGCCTCCGTTTAAAGCTGCAGTTCAGGATGCCGGTGTGCTTTCGGTTATGGCAGCTTACAATCCGCTCAATGGCGAATGGAGTACACAGAATCAATATACACTCGGCACCATCCTGAAAGGGAAATGGGGTTTTAAAGGCCCCGTCATGAGCGACTGGTCTTGTACCTATTCGACTGCCAAAGCCGCAAATGCCGGGCTGGATATGGAAATGGGCAGTTATAAACATTTCAGGAGAGACAGTATCCAAGTCGCACTGGACAAAAAACAACTAACCGAAGCCCGTTTAAACGACATGGTCAAAAGAATTTTCTATCCGGCCATAGAGTTGGGATTCTTTGACCGTCCGCAAAAGGATTCAGCCATTCCCGCTTTTAACAAAAGCGCTAATGAGATCGCTAAAAAAGTGGCGGAAGAAGGCATCGTTCTGCTCAAAAACAAAAACTCGTTATTGCCGTTAAAAAAAGACATCAAAACCATCGTGATCATTGGCCAGAACGGCAATCCGACACTTTATTCCGACAGGACCCACAAACCTGCTTCGTATGTATTCGGAGGTGGTGGAAGTTCGAAGGTTCACCCGTGGTATACGGTTAGTCTGCTCGAAGGCTTATTGCAAAATGTAGGCGCAGGAACCGAAGTTTTTTTCGAAGAAGGCAAAGACATTCAAAGCGCGGTTAATGCCGCAAAAAAATGCGATGTGGCAATCGTCTGCGCGGGTCTTAACAGTTTAATCGAGCAGGAAGGCAAAGACCGCCCGTTCGATCTTCCCCAAGAACAGGATTCGTTAATTACAGCCGTAGTAAAGGCAACACCCAACAGCATCATCGTTGTAAATGCCGGCGGAGGTATAAACTTAAGCAAATGGAATGAAGACGCCGGAGCCATTGTTCACAGTTTTTATGCCGGATCGGAAGGCGGGAATGCTCTTGCCGAAGTATTATTGGGCAAAATAAATCCTTCGGGGAAACTTCCTTTTAGCATCGAAAAAGACTGGAAAGATGCTCCGGCTTTTGGCAACTACGACGAGAACAAGGATAAAAAGATCGTAACCTATAAGGAAGGCCTTTTTGTAGGCTACCGCCATTTCGACAAAACCGGGATAAAACCGCTCTATCCGTTTGGCTTTGGACTTTCATACACCCATTTTGATTATAAAAACATGCAAGTTAATGTCAATAGTAAAGACAATCCGACAGTTACGGTATCGTTTACAATTACCAATAATGGAGATATGGACGGATACGAAACCGCTGAGTTATATGTTACCGATTCAAAATGCAGTGTCGAAAGGCCTGTCAAGGAATTAAAAGACTTTGAAAAAGTTTGGATACCTAAAGGTCAAAGCCGGGAAATATCAATGACCTTAAAACAAGATGCTTTTTCTTTCTACGACATTAAAAAACATGACTGGCGATGGGAAAAAGGTGAATTTGTAATCAATATCGGAGCTTCCTCAGACGATTTAAGACTTAAAAAGAGTATCGAATTATAAAAATTGCGACAGGGCCTCAACTTCTTAAAATAAATCAGTCTGTACTGCATGTATTGAAAAGGCAGGCTGATTTATCACTAAAAATGATTCAAAATAAAGCTCAAGTTCTCTTTTTTAACTTCCATATTAAACCTTTAATTATCAAAAGATGAACAAAAAAAACATCCTTTTCCATTTGACGTTGTTTTTATTGGCAACTAACCTATACGGCCAATCTCAAGAGAGTGCCCCTTACCGGAGAGCCCAGAATCTTGACGGCAAATGGAATGTGATAATTGATTGGTACGATAACGGCAATATCAATATCGCTAAAAACAGACAAGCCTCAGGCAAAACTGATTTTTGGGAATTTTCGTTTGATAACAGCCAAACCCTTAATGTCCCGGGCGACTGGAATTCTCAAAGAGCTGAACTAAAATATTACGAAGGCACCGTTTGGTACAAAAGAGACTTCAATTACCGCCCCAATCCCGGCAGTCGGGTATTTCTTCGTTTCGAAGGTGTGAGTTACCGATGCGAAGTCTACTTGAACGGAGAAAAGGCCGGAAACCATGAAGGTGGTTTTACCCCGTTCAACCTTGAGGTAACCGGAAAGGTTAAAGCCGGGAAAAATTTTGTTGTTGTTAAAGTGAACAACGAACGCCGGGAAGATGCGATACCTGCCCGTAAATTTGACTGGTGGAACTATGGAGGCATTACGCGTAGCGTGTCTATCACCGAAATTCCGGAGAATCATATTGCCGACTACTTTATTCAATTGAAAAAAGGTTCGCTCGATCAGCTCCAGGGCTGGGTTCAGTTGAGTAATAAACAAAAGCAGCTAATCACATTCGAAATTCCCGAAGCTCATATAAAAAAGAATATCGAATCAGACACCACCGGTCTTGCCATCATCAACCTCAACGCCCGCCTTTCCTTATGGTCGCCCGAAAACCCCAAACTGTACCAGGTAAAAATCAGTACGCCAACCGATAAGATTGACGAAGAAATCGGATTCCGGTCAATAGAAGTAAAAGGCACCGATATTCTGCTGAACAAAAAGCCTGTTTTTTTAAGAGGCATCAGTTTTCACGAAGAAATACCCCAACGGGCCGGCAGGGCTTATTCCGAGGCCGACTTCAGAATGTTGTTATCGTGGGCCAAAGAGCTGGGGTGTAACTTCGTTCGCCTGGCTCATTACCCGCAAAGTGAACAAACCGTTCGCCTGGCCGAAAAGATGGGCATCATGATGTGGGAAGAAATTCCCGTATGGCAGGGAATACAGTTCTCAAACCCTGCAATTCTCCAAAAAGCGAACACCATGCTGCACGAAATGATAAACCGTGATAAAAATCGTTGCGGTATCATCATCTGGAGCCTTTCGAACGAAACAGCGCCTTCAAAAGACAGAAATGAAACGCTCATCCGCATGGCCTCAGACGCAAGGCTGGCCGACCCTACCCGACTGATTTCATCGGCATTTGATCATTTTAAATATCAAAAAAATGAAATTACTATTGACGATACCTTAAGCAACTACCTCGATGTTATTGCCGCCAACAAATATATGGGATGGTACCACGCATGGCCGACCGAACCGGGCAATGTAACCTGGAAAAGCAATTTCAACAAACCACTGATAATGTCCGAATTTGGCAGTGAGGCGTTGTATGGCAACCACGGTTCAAAAGACACAGCCAGTTTATATACCGAAGAACACCAGGAACAGCTCTACAAGGACAACATTGCAATGTTTAAAAGCATCCCGTTTTTACGCGGAGTATGTCCATGGATATTAGCAGATTTTCGAAGCCCTTTCCGCATGCAGGCATTATTCCAGGAAGGCTGGAACCGTAAAGGACTGTTATCCGACAAGGGTTTTAAAAAGAAAGCATGGTTTATAATGCGCGATTTCTATAAAGAAAAAGAACAGAATGATTCAAAATAAATTAACCGACCTTACCTGAAAGAAGAACTATCCTATTCAACCATTTCGACATAATCCGAATTAACTACGAATACCCTGATTACTAACCTGAGCTATATGAAAACTTATTTTAGATACACCAGCCTCATTGCCGCCATTCTATGCCTGATTTCTTCAAGCTTGTTCTCGCAACAATCGGCTTTAGATAAACGTGTTGATGATCTTGTTAACGCGATGACCACCGAGGAAAAGATCAATCAATTAATTAATGTAGGATTTGGAGGCACTCCTGCCAATACAAGGTTGAATATTCCCGGCTTTTTAATGAGCGACGGCCCTCATGGAGTTCGTTTCACGGCCGATGGATTTGGTCGGACAGCGACATCCTTCCCAACGGGAATAGCCATGACCGCTACCTGGGACGAAGAGTTGGCTAAGAAAGTAGGAGAAGCGATGGGTTTGGAATTTTGGGCCTTTAACCGAAATCAAATGTTGGGCCCGTGCATCGACCTTGCTCGTGATTCCCGTGGAGGTCGAACCGCCGAAAGTGGAGGTGAAGACCCTTTCTTGTCGGGACATTTGGGCAAAGCGATGACCATTGGAGTTCAAAAATTCCCGGTAATAGCTACCTTGAAACATTTCATGGGCGAAAGCAAGCAAATAAACCGTATGAACATGAATGTTCTCGCTACCGAACGTTGGCTGATGGACTTCTCCGGCTACAATTTCCGCACCGTGGTTCAGGATGCAGGGGTATTGAGTGTAATGGGAGCATATAATTCTATAAACGGAGCCAAATGTTCAGAAAGCTCCTTGCTATTGAACACGATATTGCGCGAACGTTGGGGTTTCCCTTTTTATGTTGTTTCCGATTGGGCCAGCATTGGAGATGCCAAGAAAGCCATATTGGCCGGAACGGATGTGTGTATGGGTTCTTCTATTTATGCCGCAGACTTACCCACCTTGGTGGCCAATAACCTTATAACCACAGCAGACCTCGACAGGGCTGTGAAAAAAGAGTTAAAAACAAAGATATTAAATGGAATGCTGGACTATTTCCCCAAAGGGAACGCCTCCTATGCCAAAACATCCGAAATACAGGCCGTCAATAAACTGGCTGCTCAAAAGTCTATTATCTTACTTAAAAATGCAAAGAAGTCAGACAACTCCCCTATTCTTCCTTTAAAGAAAACAGGTATAACCGTTGCGTTGATTGGGCCAAACGCCATGGCCGAAAATTTGAATTGCTACGGTAGCAGCAGAACCTATCCCTCCTATGCCATAAGTGTTAAAGAAGGACTGGAAGCTAAGATAGGTGCGACGAATGTTCAGTATGCCAAAGGATGCGATGTCAATTCAACCTCAACAACCGGTTTTGATGCAGCAAAAGCCATTGCAGCGGCGGCGGATATTGTGATTTTTGCCGGAGGTATAGACTCCACACAGGAAGGAGAGGGTTACGGCACCGGTCATGACCGTACTGGCGACAGCTTTGCTCTGCCGGCAATACAACAACAATTAATTAATGAGCTGGCAGCTGTAAATCCCAATATCGTTACCGTTATACAAAGCGGAGGGGTTTGTAGTCTCAACTCCTGTTTGTCATCAATAAAAGGATTGGTTTATTCGTTTTATGCCTCTCAGGAAGCCGGAACAGCCATAGCCGATGTTCTTTTTGGCGATTACAATCCGGCAGGCCGTATGCCACTGTCAATGCCCAGGCAGGACAGCGATTTCCCATCCTGGGAAGAAGATGTTTTTCGCCGATTTACCGTAAACCTCGATGGAGGCTACCGATGGCTTGACGAAAATAACATTACCCCGGAATATGCCTTTGGCTTTGGGTTGAGTTATACCACCTTTTCATACTCAAACTTGGTGATGCCAACCGCAGTTGCTGCCGGAGAACCTTTTACGGCAACTGTAACCGTTACCAACACCGGATCAATTGCCGGAGAAGAAGTCGTACAACTCTATGTATGCGCCCCTTCGGGCACATCGTTATGGATGCCCAAAAAACAATTACGCGGATTTCAGCGTATAGCCCTGGCAGCCGGGGAAACCAAAACCGTTACTTTTAATTTTTGTGCCGATCATTTTTATTACTGGAACGAAACCTCAAAAAAATACGAAGTTCAACCAGGAAGTTATGTATTTAAAGTAGGAGGATCTTCCGACAATCTCCCGCTTTCGCAAACAGTTACCTTTAACGACGGGGCAAAGAAGCCCGATCTCCGCATAACCCAAATCTATACGATGCCTCGTTACCCGATAAAGGGGCAACCTGTAAGCTTTTATGCACTGGTAAAAAATCAGGGAAATGCAACTACCCAAACACCTTATAACATATCCTTCAAAGTATCCGGGAAGGAAGTTGCCACCGCTTCACAAATTACCACCACAATTGCCCCCGGACAAGTTCAGTTGATTGCTTCGGGCAAGGAATGGAATGCCGATAATATTGAAAAGACGACATTGTCCGCCCAGGTATCTTTTGAGACCTCCGGTACCGAATGGGATTCTGAAAACAATAACTTCGCCCGTGACTATGAAGTGTTTAGTCCTGCCGTAGATTCGACCCTTACGAACCTGGCTTACATGAAAAATGTTACGGCATCGTCCGAGTACAAAACAAATTACAGCAGCTTCATTGTCGATGGCGACTTGTCTACCCGTTGGGAATCGGGCAGAACGGACAACGAAAGTGTAACTATAGACCTGGAAGCCATTGGCGAAATAAAAAACATTACCATATACTGGGAGGTTGCTTATGCGCAAAAATATAGCATCGAAAAGTCAATGGATGGAAAGACCTGGAATGAAATAAAAAACATCATGACAGGAGCCGGTGGAGTTACCTCTTATGATTTTGATAAGTTCCAAGCCCGGTATATCCGTATCAAATGTTTGGAAAGAACAACTATCAATTCCTATAAATATGGTTTTTCCATCTACGAAGTGGAAGTAAACGGCACGCTTGTGCAAAGAATGCCGAGTGTGAAAATTGTGCCGATTAAAGACCCATTGATCCTTCCGTATGCAAAAACATATTTGGACGGCACACTATCAACAAATCCGGACCCATCTGAAATGACATATCTTTGGAAACAAGTATCCGGACCGGCCCAGGCTGTTATCGAAAATCCGAATTCAGCGCTTTCGGTGGTGAATTTTAATACAGCAGGCACTTATGTTTTTCAATTAAGTATTTCAAACGGTACCAATACCGATTCAAAAGAAATTTCGATTGTAGTAAAATCTGTCGATGCCACTATTGATTTGGCATTCAAGAAACCAACATCAGCCTCAAGTTCCGAAAAGATTTCGACATATCCGCAGGCTGCCGTAGATGGAGACGATGCAAATACCCGGTGGTCATCTTCGTATAATAATAATCAGTGGTGGCAGGTCGATTTACTTCATCAGGTAACGCCATCTTCCATATCCATCATCTGGCAAACGGCGTATGCCAAGAAGTTCAATGTTCAAATTTCGGCCGATGGCACAACCTGGAATACTTACGCTACGAACGATGCTTTTACCGGCGGAACGTCAACCCTGGCCAACATCAATACCGTTACCGGACGTTACGTAAGAGTAAACTGCGTGGAACGTCAAACAACGTATGGCTCTTCTTTCTTTTCGTTTAAACTGTTTGGCACCTTCCCTGGCACCAATCAGATACCCAAAGCCAAAGCGCAAAGCAGCCTAAATACATTGGACAAGACCATAATTTTAGACGGAACAACCAGTACCGATGCCGACGGCGATGCCCTAACCTATAAATGGGAACAACTGTCAGGCCCAACCTTTGTAAACATCGCCAACGCACAAAGTGCTGTGGCTTCGATAACGGGAATAAAGAATGGCTTTTATTCATTTAAACTAACCGTTAATGATGGCAAAGACTTAGATTTTACGATAATCAATGTGTCTATGGGCCTAAATACCCAAACACCTCAAATCAATGGAGGGGAGAGCGCAATAAAGGTCTACCCTAACCCGGTAAAAAATATGCTATACATAAGAAATTCGGGAGTAACCAAAGCCGACAGAGTAGATATTTATAGCATTACCGGAACATTAGTCATGTCCCAAAGAATTACCGAAGATAATATTTCAGTTTACCATCTTTCGGCGGGGATATATTGTGTTCGCATTTTCTCGCGGAACAAAGTGATCGGAATCATGACTATTATTAAAGAAAATTAGCCCTGTTAACCCGAGGCTATAAAATAGGAGTTCGGTGGATGGTTCTACCTTAGCCGAACGAAGAGACCTCGAGTTTTCTCAAAAACGATCCGTAACCACAAACTATGCACCATTGTTTTCAAAAACAGGTATCATAACCTTTCAATATAAGCCGCATAACTGATAAAGTCAACAACACCGGGTTACAAACAAACCTCTTGAACTTCAACATAGGCTGGATATAGTAGCGAAGTGAGTATCTTAAACTAGCGAAGTGCACCACGTATACTATCGAAGTGAGCATCTTATACCATCGAAGTAGACCTCGGAGAACACCGAAATGACCTTATAGAAAGAAATAATCCCCGCTAACCCGAGGCTACAGCATAAGCAGAAAACTTTTTAACCTATGGCTAAACAATAATAGCTCATAATGTTTACATTTGGTCGTAACTAAAAACTAACGGTTAATGCAACATCGGTTATATATGGTGGCTAACGATTACGGGTTAGGGATTCATTTTGCTGCGGATGTAATAGAGATATGCGCAATGCGTATGTACAGATGTTGTTTGTAATTACATATCATTCATAAGCACTATGAACCATACAATTTTTTTTTCTTGGCAATCCGACTTAGAAAACAAATACAATCGTTCTTTTATTCAAGATGTACTCGAGAAAGCATCAAAAGCATTTTCAAAAGATAAAAATTTTTCAATAAATGCTGTAATAGATAGAGATACTTATGGTTTGGCTGGAAGTCCCTCCATTGTTGAATCAATAACTGATAAAATTGCGAAATCAGATGTTTTTATTTGTGATATATCAATAATAAATGCATCATCCAATGAAAGACCAATGCCAAACCCAAATGTCTTGTACGAATTAGGTTTCGCATCAGCAATTTTAGGTTGGGAAAGAATTATTCTAATACAAAACACTGCATATGGAAATGTGGAATTATTACCTTTCGACCTTCGTGGTAGAAGAATTCTTCAATATAAATTAGACCAAACAATTAATAATAAATCTGAGGAAAAAAATAAATTAAAACAAACGTTAATAGAAATACTAAAACATGCATTAAGACATTATAAATCAGATTATATTTCTAAAGAAAAAATTGTATGGTGGGGCAAATGGAATATCGAATCTAAAACAAAAGTCCGTGGAGGACAACTACACATTAGTAGAGTTTCATCTGATGCTTTTTTCTTCAACATTAAAATATTTGATGGTGCGCGTTCCGGTGATATTAGTGGAAAAGCACAAATTATCACACCAAATTCAGCATATGCAAGAATTAATAATATTGATAATAATTATTGCGAAATTATTTTTAGGAGGAGGTTAGAAGATGGCAATTGGTGGATTAATGTCGAAGAAAATGAATTTTGTCGTAATTTTTGTGGTTTGAGTGCAACATTTGAAGGTTCTTATAAGCACGAAACAGAATTAGCTATTAACAATGGTTATTTAGATGAAATTGATCTTAATGAAATTGAACGAATAGCAGGGAAGTACCTTCAACCATTCTTAAATAATTTTCAACAAATAAATTACTATACTGAGAATGATTATACAATATTAATAGGAGGAGTAAAAGGGTTATATACAATAATGGAATCTATTGTCGTATTTAATAATTGGGGGTTAATTTGGTGCGCATTCCTCGATCCAAACGAAGATGATGTTGTTGTACGATATTTTTCTAATATAATAAGTAAAGATTTGGAAAAACCTAAAGCGATAAAAGAATGGTTGTCAAATTTTTCAGACAAACCTTTATTTGAAAATGAAAACAATCAACAATATGATGCTTTTGAATTGTCCCCATTAACCCCGTTAACACGAGGCTATAAAATAAGAGTTCAGCGAACGGTTCTACCTCCGCCGAACTTATTATAACAGACTATAGTCTGTTTTTAAAAAACGGCTTAAGCAAAGCTAAAGCTAACGAGAGGAGGCCTCCTCCCCCGCTAAGCTTAATGTTTGGAGCTGCTAAGCGGTCAATTATATTGCCGCTTGGAACATGGCCGAATTTGCAATTCGGTATTTAAACCAACAATAACTCCCTGTTAACCCGAGGCTATAAAATAGGAGTTCGGTGGATGGTTCTACCTAAGCCGAACGAAGAGACCTCGAGTTTTTCCCAAAACGGTTCTTTACTTTTAAACTGCTTGGGAAAATATTTTGATTTAACGTTAATTTAGTTTTTCGAATAATAGCTAGTGCCTCGTTCCGCTAAGCTCCATTTCTGCACTAGCTATTATTCCTTTAAATCCTGTTTGCACAATCTTCTTTATACGCCCTCTTTATACTACCATTTTTAACGGCTCTCGGATAATCAATAGCATCTCTTGAGTGATCAGAGGCATCTCTTGAGTTAAAAAAGTTTCATTGCTAACCAACAATGCCGTATTGCTAACCTGCAATATGGCATTGTTGGTTAGCATAAGCGTATTGTAGGTTTACAATGCCGCTTCGTAAACCTACAATAGAGCTCTGTATGTCTACAATTTTGCTCCGCAAACCTGCAATGCCGTTTCGCAAACCTACAATTTTGCTCCGCATGACTTGTCCTAAATTAGCTTGACAGATTATTACTGTTTTTATAGAAGAGATAACAAACATAATTTATAATCCTGTTATCTCCAACTGTGTTTTATTTAATACGGATTTAATCAACCGTCTTATTAGCAAACTGCTGATTATGCCTGCAAAATTTAACCTTTTTGCTGACCAGAACCACAGTTTTTCACCTAATTCCTGAATTCTTATACACTTCTTTTTTTAATACTTTTTCTGAGGACATTGCTTTTGTTATGCGCTGTTTTGCCAGACAGATCATTTGATGCAAGGATTTTACCTAAAATACTACCCGAGGTACAACGGCAGAGATTTTGGATAAAACCCTGCTAAGCTTAATATTCGATGCAGTTAAGCTGTCAATTATATTGCCGCTTGGAACATGGCCGAATTTGCAATTCGGTATTTAAACCAACAATAAAGCCCCCGTTAACCAGAGGCTATAAAATAATCGTTCGGCTGAGGCAGAGTCCATAGCCGAACGATTATCAAAACGCACAAAAAAGTATTTCCTCACAATAACACAACTCACCAGTTGTTTTCCCAGCTAACCTTAGCTTTAATTTTGTAAACAAATTAGTTTACATCACCAGTAAATTATTTTCACCTTTTAATTTGTACGTTATTCCCTTCCAGATAAATATTCCCGTTGTATTTTGAGGAATACTAATGTTGATGTTCCATTTGTTATGTTTTAAGACATAGCTTACACTAATCTTTCCATTTGGGTGCGGTATCTCGCCGCTAATTTTAGTCAATTTGCCTAAATGTGGTTCAATCTTTATTTTACTAAATCCCGGCGAATAACTATCGATACCTAACACCGTTCTGAAAAGCTCTACATTAGGGCCGCTCGCCCATGCGTGGCAATCGGAGCGTGTGGTATTGAGGTTTGGTTCCTCTGCCCAGGTAGTCAGGCCTATCTTTAAGCTTTCGCGCCATGGGTTTAACCAGTTCATATAATCGTCACCTAACCCGCCTTTTATCAGAGCCTGATGCAAATAATAGCTAAAATACATACTGCATTTCGTCAGGCTACTGTCGTTGATAAGGCGTTTACTGAATGCCAGCTTATTCTCATCACTTACCACACCTGTGAGCAATGCAAGTGCATTACAATGCTGCGAAAATGTTGTTCGTTCCCTGGTGTCGGCGTAAAGCCCTTTTGCTTCGTCCCAATATTTTTTACGAATAGTTTGCTTTAACTGATCCGCTTTTTTACGATAAAGGTCGGCATATACGGATAACCCGGACTGAGTTTCCATCTCAGCAGCCCATTCATATCCCCAAAGCAAGTGCATGTCGATAAGAGCCGATTCCCCATCGGCGCTTTTTGGCGGCGAACCAAAGTCCCAACCCTTAGCATCTGCCCAGTCAACAAAATTCCAGTACGGTGTGTTGTGCAACGAACCATCCGCTTGCTGGTATTTACTAAAAAAGCCGAGAATCGCTCTTACACTGGTCAGTTTGTCTTTGATGAACGAGGTGTCGTTCCGGTACATCCAGTAATCGTGTAACATTCCGATGTAAAGCAATGAGAATGTAGGTATAATCTGTGTGGATTGGGTGGGGTAACGGCTGAGGGTAACACCTTCTGGTAGGCGCGATTCGTCTATTTGTTCGAGTGCATTGCGCGTCAAACGGTTGTCACTACTGTAAAAATAGCTGATCATCGCCTGTATGCGGGCATCGCCAATATATTGCAGCCGCTCATAATACTGACCTGTAAAATAATTGTCGTATGCGTTAAGTCTTGCCGTGCGCCATCCTGTATTTAATATTTCCGGTATCTCATTATTGTCCGAATTAAATGCAGCCTCTGCTTTGAACGGATATGCCGTAAAGGTTCCATATAGGCTATCAATAACCAAAGGCTCATTTGAGGTTTGCACTAGCAGCTGCACATACCGGAAAGTACGAAAATTGAAAGAAGTATATGACTGTCCGGGTTGACCATTGGACGTAATGCTGTCCTTGAGTCCCCTGAATTCCATTCCCTCAACCTCGTTGCGGTTACCTTTTCGCTTGAAATTGCTACCTTTTTCATAAAGAGCCTCGGCATAACCTAAGGATAGTCCGGCTCCCTTTCCGCCGCTGAACGTTATTGTCGGATATGCATTGGTCTCATGGGTTTGATCCAATAGAATGACAACTTTTTTATTTGCAGATATGGTCAATGGCAATTTGAGTGCTGAAAAACTATCCATTCCTTGCACCTTTCGTACAACCGTGATGGGTTGGTAGGTCATTTCCATGGGAGGCAATGGCGATGGAACCAGCATATAGCCAAAGCCATCAGATAATCCCTTTGGTTGACCACCCCAAAGATTTACTGCATTAGGCCACGAATTTTCGTCAACCTCTGACGAATTCCAATTGCTGACCGTTTTGTTCATATCAACAAATTGTCCGTTAATGGAGGCAAAGTATCCAAAAATTGGAGAAAAGGCCTTATCCTCTACGCACTTCCAGGTATTATCGGTATTCAGAATCTCCTCTACTGAAGTGTTGCCTTGGATTATAAAACTTGTCCGAAGACTAACCTGGTATTCGGGACGGTATTCCGCTTCATTCCATACCATCGCCACCACCGTGTTTTTACCAGCTGCAAGTAAACCGGAAATGTCAACCGTTTCATAATGCCAATAATGAAGATCACCCCGTGAAGGGCCTATCGATGCCAGTTTGCCATTGACATATAGTTTATAATGATTATCCGCCGATACGTGAATAATGAATTTAGACGGTTTGTCCTTAAGCTGTATGCTTTTGCGGAAATAATAAACGCCATAACTTGTACCTCGGTCAAAAGCTCTGTTAAATCCTATCCATTGCGCATTCCAAAGTCTGTTAGTGCGAAGTGTGTCAGTAATCTGACCGTAACTGTTTCCGGTCAAAAACCAACAAATAATTGATAAAATCAGAAAGTGCTTTTTCATAATGTATTAATAAATTTAGTGGAATTGATAATGTCCACGATTAGATCTTTTATAAAATAACAACCTCAAATTAATCAACAATGAGTTTGCCAATTATTTAGACAAAACTATTATACTTTCAACGGCAAAGCGAACAGTTTTTGACATATCAGGTATACTTTTTGCCTGTTCCTGTGGGATTTGAAAATATGAACTATATTTAACTTTTGCGTACAACATACTAATCTATGCTCAACTTTTACAAATATCTGCCGGTATCTAATGAGGACCAGGACTGGGGCTTGCAGCTGTTACACGCCGGCTATCATGAATATAAGCCCGGACATGAATATCCCGATGCAGATCATCCTTCACATCACCGCTTTGATTGGCAGAAAGGCAGGATACTTCAGGAATATTCATTAGTCTATATTACCAGCGGGAAGGGCACTTACCATTCGCAACAAACCGGTACGCTACCCATTGAAGGGGGCTCAGTCATTATGGTATTCCCAAATGAACTGCACACCTATTACCCCGACCCTGATACCGGTTGGACGGAATACTGGATAGGTTTTAACGGCCCGAACATGACCAGATTAGTTCAAAAAGCCATATTTAGCCCGCTGAAGCCGGTCTTTAACATTGGCTATAATGAACCTATGGTTAATCTTTTTATGGAAGTATTGGATGCGATCAAAAAGGAAAAGCCTGGTTACCAGCCACTGGTTTGCGGTGCGGCAATGTACATATTGGGAAAACTGCACAGTTTGGCAAAACAACAAATTTTCCAGGCAGGTGACGAAGAAAATATTGTAAATCAAGCGCGGATGCTCATCAGATCAAACCTCGAAGCTGGCATTTCGCCCCAAGATATTGCCGATCAACTCAAAATTAGTTACTCTCGTTTTCGGAAATTGTTCAAGGAATATACCGGAATGGCTCCTATACAGTACCACATTCAACTTAAATTAGAAAAAGCCAAAGAAGAATTGGTCAACACCACCAAATCCATTAAGGAAATCGCCTTCGACCTTAACTTCGAATCAAGTCAGTACTTTTCGAGCCAATTTAAAGAAAAGACGAATCTAACACCGATTGAGTTTAGAAAAACTTTTGCCGTGCATTTACGCGAAGGTTTCTGAAGCCCATTTTTTTGGGGGTGATGCATAAACACCAAAAAAGGAAAAACAAAAATTAGCATCTAAAAACGCAAAAAGCCCAGCAAACGCTGAGCTTTCTGTACCCGGAGCGGGACTTGAACCCGCACAACCGCAATGGTCACGGGATTTTAAGTCCCGCGTGTCTACCATTCCACCATCCGGGCGGAAATATATACGAATATATAAATTTCTTTTAAAAAAAAGAGGACAATCTTACTTGTCCTCTTCTGAGCGGGAGACGGGACTCGGACCCGCGACCCTAACCTTGGCAAGGTTATGCTCTACCAACTGAGCTACTCCCGCATTTATCAGCGACTTTGTTTGTAACCCCGTCGTTGATTTTGGTGATGCAAAAATAGGCAAAATTTCATTACTCGCAATACCCCTCTGCACTTTTTTTAAATTTTTTTTCAATATTTCCGCACCTTCCCGAGCTTTCTTTCAGAAAATCAAAAAGATCAAGCCCCAATAAATTTTTTAATTTCATTCAATTTATTGAGTGCTTCAATCGGTGTAAGGGTATCAATTTCGATATTCTTAATTTCTTTACGGATTTGCTTAAGCACCGGATCGTCGAGCTGGAAAAAGCTAAGTTGATATCCTTCACGTTTTTGTCCTATATCCGATGACGGGCGGGCGGGCATATCGCTCTTTTGAGAACTTTCCATCTCCTTTAATATTTCTTCAGCACGCTGTACCACACTCCTTGGCATTCCGGCCATACGGGCCACATGGATCCCAAAACTGTGTTCACTTCCGCCACGCACCAGTTTTCGCAGAAATATCACCTTTTTATCTAGTTCTTTGATAGATACATTATAGTTTTTAATCCTGTCGAACGATTTTTCCATTTCGTTCAGCTCATGATAATGCGTTGCAAATAAAGTTTTTGCCTTCGCTCCGGCATGTTCATGAATATGCTCAACCATGGCCCATGCAATGGAAATCCCATCGTAGGTACTGGTTCCTCGGCCGATTTCGTCGAGCAAGATAAGCGAGCGGTGCGAAAGGTTATTTAAAATACTGGCCGTTTCGAGCATTTCAACCATAAAGGTTGATTCTCCTGCCGAAATATTATCCGAGGCTCCCACGCGCGTAAATATTTTATCGACGATGCCAATTTCTGCACTGGCAGCAGGCACAAAACAACCAATCTGCGCCAACAAAACAATTAGAGCTGTCTGGCGAAGCAAGGCCGACTTTCCTGACATATTGGGTCCGGTGATAATGATGATTTGCTGCTCCTGGCTATCCAAAAATACGTCGTTAGCAATATACGCTTCGTCTACCGAAAGTTGGGTTTCGATAACCGGGTGACGCCCCTGCTTGATGTCGAGTACATCACTATCCATAACTACGGGCCGTACATATTTGTTATCGAGTGCAACCCGGGCAAACGACTGAAGACAATCGAGCCGCGCCACCAGCATGGCATTCAATTGAATGGCCTGAATATAGTCGGCAATTCCGGTAATCAAATCGTTAAACAACCTGACTTCTAATTCCAGAATTTTTTCTTCGGCACCCAGAATTTTACTTTCATACTCTTTCAGCTCTTCGGTAATATAGCGTTCGGCATTCACCAAAGTTTGCTTGCGTATCCAGTCGGCAGGAACTTTATCTTTATGCGTATTCCTCACTTCAATATAATAGCCAAATACATTGTTAAAGCTCACTTTTAACGAAGGAATGCCCGTGCGTTCGCTTTCGCGCTGCTGAACCATATTCAGGTAATCTTTCCCGGAAGTCTGAATATTTCGCAAATCGTCCAGTTCAGAATTGACTCCTGGGGCTATTACATTGCCGCGTTGCACCTGGGTTGGAGCATCCTCACTAATTTCGCGTTCAATACGTTCGCGAATAGCATTGCAAGGATTTAACTGATCGGCAATCTGTTGCAAAGACGTCTCCCCCGAGTTTTCGCAAACTCTTTTAATTGGAGCAATCGCGTTTAAGGCATGCTTTAACTGACTGACTTCACGCGGATTTATGCGGTTCATTGCTACTTTGGAAATGATGCGTTCCAAATCTCCCACCTGACGAATTGCAGCGACTAACTCTTCGTGAGCTTCGTCGTTTTCATAGAAAAAATGAACACCATTAAGTCGTTCATTGATGCGTTTTTCTTCCTTTAAGGGCATTACAATCCAACGTTTCAACAGCCGGGCTCCCATGGGCGAAACCGTTTTGTCGATAACCCCAGTCAATGTTTTTGCACCATCGTGCATGGAACCAATTAATTCGAGGTTACGAATGGTAAAACGGTCGAGCCAAACGTACCGCTCCTCCTCTATCCGCGACAGCCGGGTGATATGCTTAATATCGTCGTGCCGGGTAATGTCGAGGTACTGAAGAATTGCCCCCGATGCAATCACCCCATCGTGCAGATTGTCAACGCCAAACCCCTTCAATGTAGGAGTTTCAAATTGTTTGGAGAGCCGTTCTTTAGCCGACTCTTCGGTAAAAGCCCAATCATCAAGCAGGGAAAGATATAGTTTAGAGCCAAACTGCTCCTTAAAAATATTCTGTTTGCTCCGCTCTACCAGAATTTCCTTGGGAGAGAAGCTATTTAATAACTTATCGATGTATTCGAAATTTCCTTCGGCTGTGAGAAATTCCCCGGTAGAAATGTCAAGAAATGCAATGCCCGCTGCCGACTTATTGAGGTGGACACAAGCCAAAAAGTTATTTTCTTTCTTCTCAAGCACATTCTCGTTAAGCGTAACCCCGGGCGTAACAAGCTCAGTAATGCCCCGTTTTACAATTTTCTTGGTAAGCTTTGGATCTTCAAGCTGTTCGCAGATAGCTACGCGCTGCCCGGCCCGTACCAATTTAGGAAGATATGTATCCAGCGAATGATACGGAAATCCGGCAAGTTCCACAAACTGGGCTGAACCATTGGCTCGACGGGTAAGGGTTATGCCTAAAATTTCTGACGCTTTTACAGCATCGCTTCCAAAGGTTTCATAAAAGTCGCCCACACGAAACAGCAAAATGGCATCGGGATGTTGCCGTTTGATGCTGTAATACTGCTTCATTAATGGCGTTTCAACATATTTTTCACTACCGTCAGAAACCTCTGTCATGTTCTATTTATTAATTTTATGATCCGTTCAAAAATAGCCGATTAATAATTATGAAAAAATTTAAGTTATCAACTACCTTTCAACAGGGCTAACGATCTATCTTTTTACACGTTGTTACCTCTTTGTGACAAATTATTACAATTTCAATTGCAGCCATTTAAGGTATTTTCAGTTTCTTTACATCAGAGAATAATTAAAGGCATTATTACTTAAGATTAAGATACGATATATAAGAAAGCCCCGTTCCGCAAAGGATATGGGGCTTTCTTTTTTCTTACCTTTTTAAAAAAACAGATAAAATTCGCTGGTGAGTTTTTTATAATCTTCGGAATACTCTCCCTCTCCGTCCCGGATAAGCAGTTCACTTTCCATATTTTTTTGCCGGGTACGGGAAAATGTCATCAAAACACGGTTAGCTTTTTTGTGAGGAGCCGGAATAATATTGACCTTTTGCACGCAATAAAGTCCGTGCATGACAGCATCTACAATAAACAATTGCGACTCTACATAGGGTAGGATAACGCAAAAGCGGCCATCAAGGGATAATATCTTAACCACTCCGACTAACAGCTTAGAAGGCAGTAGCCCATCATTGTGCCGGGCCATGGAACGCTCTTTTAAGGGAGCTTTTAATGAATTATTAAAATAAGGCGGATTAGACACAATCAAGTCATATTTCTCCGTTTGAATTTCGGAAAAATCCCAAAAATCGGCATGAAGCACATTTATCCTTTTTCTCCATGGACTACAAATCACATTCTCCTGAGCCTGCTCAAACGCATTAACTTCAATTTCAACAGCATCAATTGAGGCTTGCGAACGTTGAGCGAGCATTAATGCTATCAGCCCTGTGCCAGTTCCAATATCAAGAATTCTTTTTACACCCGAAACATCGGCCCATGCCCCAAGCAATACCCCGTCGGTGCCGACCTTCATGGCGCACTTATCCTGATGAACTGTAAATTGTTTAAATTTGAAATAATGATTTGACAAGGCTTATGTACGTTGAATTTAAGAGCAAATTTAACTTTTTGCAGCCACTGAAGTCAGGCCTATTTAAACTTTTCGAATACGCCCAAACCAAACAAGGCATAATCATATTTAACAGGATCGGACGGATCATAATTGCGAAGATTAGCCGTAACCTCCGACACAGCTCGCCAATCATTCTGTTTACGTGTTAAAAGTCCTAATTTTCGGGCAACGTTGCCGGAATGAAGGTCAAGTGGCAGGTATAATGCCGATGCCGGAATTTTAGTCCACAGCCCGAAATCTACTCCCCTGCCATCGTTACGAACCATCCAGCGCAGAAACATGTTAAGCCGTTTGGCCGAAGCTCCCTTGTTAACATCCGAAACATGCTTGCGTGTACGGAGAAGTCCTTCTGTTTCAAAAAACACGTTTCGAAAATCAACCAAGACGTTAAACATCTCACCATGTTGCATGTAAGATGATTCAAATACCGTCTTCAGCCCTCCGTGATTTTGATAAATATTTCGAAGTGAATGAATAAAATACAAGCAATCTACACTTTGAAAGGTACGATGAACAAAGCCTTCAAGTCGGCTTAAGTGTTCATCCCCAGCATCCAGTACAAAATCATAAGGATTATTACCCATCAAACGCATAAGTTTTTGGGCGTTATCGATGATCGCCTTACGTTGCCCCCAGGCAATGGTAGCACTCAAAAAAGCGGAGATTTCAATATCTTCCTGAAGGCTATATTGATGTGGAATTTGAACCGGATCGGAAGTAATAAATTCCGATCGGTTATACTGATTATATTTCAGCTCTAAAAAATCCTTAAGATCTATGTTTTGCAAATACTTCTGTTGATATGGAAAATAGCAAATTACAATAAAACTTTCCCGTCATTCATACGGATCATGCGGTCGCTCATTTCAGCAAGTCCCATATCATGAGTCACCACCACGAAGGTTTGTTTATACTTATCGCGTAAGGTAAAAAACAGATTATGCAAATCCTGTTTGTTTTTAGTATCCAAATTTCCCGAAGGTTCATCAGCAAATACAACAAAAGGATCATTAATTAAGGCACGAGCAACAGCCACCCGTTGTTGTTCACCTCCAGAAAGCTGGTCGGGCTTATGCTCAAACCGATGTTCCAAGCCAAGGAAAGCTAACAATTCGCGAGCCTTAGCTTCTGCCTTTTTGCGCGATTGTTTATTAATCAATGCCGGGATACATACATTTTCCAAGGCGGTAAATTCGGGCAACAAATGATGAAATTGAAAGACAAAACCAATGTTTTTATTGCGAAAACGAGCCAGTTCCTTATCTTTCAAGCTACTCATATCAACACCATTAATCCACACCTGGCCGGAATCTGGTCTGCTTAACGTGCCCAATATTTGGAGAAACGTAGTCTTTCCTGCCCCGCTGGCGCCGACCAAAGATACAATCTGCCCTTCGGGTATTTCAATATCAACGCCTTTAAGCACCTGCAAAGGCCCAAAAGACTTGGTAATATTTTCTGCTTTAACCATCATCATTCTCTTAAAATTATCTGGGTTTAACAGTGTTGTCAGGGGCATCTTTAGAAGGCTGCGGCGGCTCTTTTAAGTCCCGGACTTCCTTATAGATATCAAAAGAAGCTTCATCGGTAGTTACGGTATCCGACACATTCGTTTGAACCTGCTGAACCTCATCTTTTACGTCCGAAGCTCCGTTAATGATATTGGATTTTATATCTTCCAAATCGTTACGAATGCCACCTGTGCTATTATTTATTTCAGCTTTAATATCGTCAGCTGCCTTTTTAAATTCGCTAATGCCTTTCCCTAATCCCCGGGCAATTTCCGGAATTTTATCTGCTCCGAAAAAAATCAGGACAAACAACATTATTAAAAATATCTCCCCACCACCTATTCCCATGGCTAAAATTTTTAAGGTACAAACCTACATGTTTTTTTTTACAAGCACATCGACAGACAAAAGAATTTAAACAACAACTGTGCCTCAAAATAAATAAAGCCAATAAACCTTATTGGCTTATTGGCTTTATTAAATCTCTTATATATTGCAGGGTTTGCCTGCGTTCATGTTATTTAACCTCTTTTTTCTTGCTTGTTAAACGAATAATATCGTAAGCCACCGGAGTTGCATTGAATACTGAAGAATAAGTACCAACAACCACCCCAACAAGAAGTGCAAAGATAAATCCACGAAGCATTTCACCGCCGAATATGAAAATCACCACAAGTACTACAACAGTAATACCCGAAGTATTGATGGTACGACCCAAAGTACTGTTAATAGCTGAATTGATATTCACATCAAGTGTACGGTTAGGATACAGCTTGTTGTATTCACGGATACGGTCGTAGATAATAACGGTATCCATAATCGAGTATCCAATAATGGTAAGCAAGGCAGCGATAAACGTCTGGTCAATTTCAAGACTAAAGGGCAATACACCATAGAACAACGAGAACATGGTAATAACCACCAGCGTATCGTGGGTCAGAGAAACCACACCTCCCAAACCGTATTTCCAGTTTTTAAACCGAACAGCTATATAAAGGAAGATGATGACAAGACCGAGGAATACAGCCATAAAAGCTTTATAAATCAACTCATTAGACATAACCGGGTCAACTCGTTGAGAACTCAATTCTCCGAGCGATTTCTTATTATCTCCATGATTTGCAAACACATCATAGCTAATCGGGGTTTTATAAACACCTTTCACTCCTTCATAAAGTGCATGATTTACAACCGAGTCTGTTTGAGACGATTTGTTATCAATCAAATATTTTGTGGTAATCTTAACACGATTCTCACTACCAATAGTTTTTACTTCAGGAGCAGAGCCTAATGTTTTAGTAAGCGACATACGAATATCCTCAGTTACTACCGGATGGTCGAATGCTACAATATACGTGCGGCCTCCTTTAAAGTCGATACTTGGATCCAAGCCACGAACAAACAATGAAACAATTCCAATGAAAATAACAACTCCGGAAGCAACGTACATAATTTTGCGAAGACCAATAAAGTCAATATTCACTTTGGTCATAGCGTTAATGGTGTGTTTGTTTCCGAGGGAAATATGAATATCCTTGTCGAGCATCCATTCAAACATCAAACGGGCTATGAAGATAGACGAGAACAACGACAACAACAGACCCACAATAAGCGAAGTTGCAAAACCCTGTACCGGGCCAGAACCAAACAAGAACAAGACAATACCTGTTAAGATTGTAGTTACGTGACCGTCAATAATCGCCGAATATGCATGCCAGAAACCGTCTTTAACCACCATGCGGTCGCCTTTTCCGGCCCTGACTTCCTCTCGCATACGCTCGTAAATAATCACGTTACCGTCAACCGCCATAGCAAGGGTTAATACGATACCAGCAATACCAGGAAGGGTCAATACCAAACCCATAGAGGCAAATACGCCAAACAGGAAGAATACGTTCGTAAACAATGCAACGTTAGCTACGCTACCTGCACGTCCATAATACAACCACATATAGAGCAATACACCAATAAAGGCAATCACAAACGAGAACAATCCGGCATTGATAGACTCTTTACCGAGCGATGGTCCAACAATTGATTCCTGAAAGATACGAGCCGGAGCTGGCATCTTACCCGATTTCAACACAATAGCCAAGTCGTTAGCTTCGTTGATAGTAAAATCTCCGGTAATAACCGAGCTTCCGTTAGGGATCTCTCCGTTAACACGCGGAGCAGAATATACACTATTGTCCATAACAATAGCGATGCACTTATTTATATTAGCTTTGGTTAAACGAGCCCAAGTTTTGGCCCCTTCACCGTTCATTTGCATCGAAACTTCGGCAACAGCCTTGCTTTGCCCAAATTCACCACGAGCATTTACAATTACGCTTCCGTCCAAAGGAGCACGTCCGTCACGGGTAGAGGCTTTAATTGCATAGAGTTCAAACACATCTTGTTTGGCGCCTTTTACCGGTTTTACGCTCCACAAAAAGCGAACATCCCGAGGCAGTACCGAACGAACTTGTTTCAGGCTCAAATAGGTATTGATGCGAGCGGTATCTGATACTTTTGCAAGACCAACAGCGGCACCGGGCATCAACTGGTTGTCTTGAGTAACATTAGGACGAAGCAGCGCAAATAACGGATATTCCTCCATCCCTTTTTGAGTTTTGGCGGCTCCCGTAGTATCTTTTTTGCTTGAATCTTTTTCGATTTGTTTTAACAGCGAGAGGTCTTTGCTTGCAGTAGTATCTTTTTTTGCTTTTTCGGCAACAGTTGCAGCGACATCTGTCTTAGTTGAATCTGAGGCAGCTTCAGCAACAGCAGGAGCTTTCTTATATTCTTTAATACGTTTGTTAGCTTCTACTAACCCATTGTAAACCTCTGAATTATCATAGGTTTCCCAAAACTCAAGATTGGCGGTTCCCTGAAGGAGCTTACGAACACGTTCCGGTTCGCGAACACCCGGTAATTCAACCAGAATACGACCTTTGGTTTCGAGCTGCTGAAGATTCGGCTGAACAACCCCAAATTTATCGATACGGCTGCGGAGGATATTAAACGAATTGTCAATAGCGTCGTTAGCTTCCTTACGGATTACGTTAAGAACGTCTTTATTGGAAGAGTTAAAGTTCACACGGTCTTTCAATTCTACGGTAGAAAAGATAGCTGCCAGTTTAGCATTAGGGTCAACCTTTTCGAAAGCCTGTCCAAACAGGGTTACAAAATCTGCGCGGGAATTTTTTTCCATTTCCTGCGCCAGTTTTATGGCTTTGTTGAAGGTCGGGTCTGTGCTATAATTCGAAAGGGCACGGATTACATCAACTACCGAAACGTCAAGAATAACGTTCATACCACCTTTTAAGTCGAGACCAAGGTTAATCTGACGTTCCTTACATTCCTGATAGGTATATTTCTTTAATCCCAGGAAATTATAAACCACTTCCCCCTTCACTGAATCGAGGTAAGCGAATTCCTTATTCAAATCTCCCTTCGAAAATTCTTTAGCCTTTGTTTCAACCCGCGAGGTAAACCAGGTGAATGACAACTGGTATAAACACACCAACGCCAAGGCAATAGCGAACAGCTTTACAGCTCCTTTATTTTGCATTTGAAGTTATGTTTAGATAATTTTTGATATAATTTTTCAAAGTTAGAGCGCAAATATATAATAATTTTTGGTTTCGGGTGTTAGACAATCCGTTCATATTTTTGTTATAATGGATTTTGGCACACGTAAACTCAGGGTTTGCGAACCATAATCGAGCTTCGCTTTATATTTCAACAGAAAATCGCTACCTATAAGTCCCCAGATGGATTTGTCGGAAACCGTTCGGTACAACTCACTGATCGAAGATAAATCAATAAAAAGGGCTTCCATCTTACGAAGCCTCAACTCTCCCATCGAGAAGTCTTCAATCTGGCCCACATGGCTCTCCAAATGTGATGCGGAAATACCTGCCGATTGAATGTCGGGGTTTGAAACCGGAGGCTTATCAAGTACTTGCAAAAGATAGTTCAGTGCAAATACAGTTTTAGAGGCGCCGGTATCGACAATAAAATCACAGGGACAACCATTAATTCGACCCGACACAAAAACGTGAAAACTATTATTGTCGAGTTCAACAATATCGAGAGGGATTTTTATAATCATGTGGTAAAATTAAAGCAATATGCCGATGGGTCAATATATCTTGTAGTTGAAATGTATCATACTTACGGAATCCGAAATATAAAAAAATAAAAAGTTAAAAGGCTGGACTTTACGCCTTCACCTTTTAACTTTTTTAATAATTAAATCTGCCTTTATAGCAGAATCATCGATTCAATTATAACACGTTCATTTCTTTAAGAACACCATTCATGCTGCGAACAGCATCAGCACTCTTGTTGAAAGCAGCTTGTTCTTCAGCATTAAGCTTGTAATCAACGATTTTTTCCCAACCATTTTCGCCAATTACAACAGGAACACCCATGCAAATATCCGACTGTCCGTATTCTCCATCAAGAGCTACGCAGCAAGGGAATACTTTTTTCTCGTCACGGATGATCGCTTCAACCAAAGCTGCTCCGGCTGCTCCGGGAGCATACCATGCAGAAGTACCTAAAAATTTGGTTAAAGTAGCACCGCCAACCATAGTATCGGCAACTACTTTATTTACAGTTTCTCCATCAAGCAACGAGCTTACAGGAATACCATTATAAGTAGCAAAACGAGCCAAAGGAATCATGGTTGTATCGCCGTGACCGCCGATAACAACACCCTGAACATCGCTGGCAGGAACATTGAGAGCCTGGCTTAAATAGCATTTAAAACGTGAGCTATCGAGAATACCACCCATACCGATTACACGATTTTTAGGAAGACCGGTAGATTTAAGCGCAAGATAAGTCATGGTATCCATAGGGTTACTGATAATAACCAGGATAGCATTGGGAGAATATTTCAGGATGTTCTGAGCAACATCTTTTACAATACCGGCATTGATGCCGATCAGGTCTTCACGGGTCATTCCCGGTTTACGGGGAATACCAGAAGTGATAACCACTACATCAGAATTAGCTGTTTTGCTGTAGTCGCTGGTAACACCAATAACACGGCTGTCGAAACCCAATAAAGCAGAAGTCTGCATCATATCGAGGGCTTTACCTTCCGATACTCCCTCTTTAATGTCGAGAATCACTATTTCGCTCGCCAATTCTTTTTGTGCCATTACATTAGCACAGGTTGCGCCCACATTTCCGGCACCAATTACTGTAATCTTTTTCATAATATAATATATCTTGTTAAGACGTTTTTTTAATCGAGCGCTAAATTATAAAAAATACCTACTGAAAACTACAGGTATGTCAGTTAAATATTTGTTAATTAGTCATTTTTTAACATTGTTATTCATATAACAATCAGTAAATAAGCTCAAAACACCAATAAAAAAAGGTGATAAAAATATGTTATAAAGCACATTTCTATCACCCTCATCCAAAAAATAAGAAAAATCGATCTGGTTTATTACATCGCTTTTATTGTATCAATTTGTCGAAATCTTCAAGCAATGGTTTTTGATTGATAAAATCGAAAAGAGTTAACTGGCGTAGCGTATAAAAATACGTCCAGTAATCGCGCAATGCCCCGATATACTGACGTTTTGCCGAGTCCTTTTCTTTTAAGGCATCATTCAGGTTGAGTACATCAATTTTACCAATGAGAAACCGCTGCTTGGTTACATCGTAGCGGAATTGGCCAATGGTATCGGTTTTCGCAGCAATCATTACCTGCTCGTTTTGAAGATTAAATTGCATCACCTGAAGAAAGACATTTTGTTCGAAATCTGTTTGTTCTTGTTTTATCTGAACATTTATAAGTTCCTGATTGGATTGCGCCATCTTTACCCTTCCGCGACCACGCCCCCAATCCATTAAGGGAACACTGATTCCTAACTGAACCTGTTGCTTATCGTTAAATGGACTCTTATAAGCCAAATCGACAGCACTCGTTTCCAAGTGGTTTTTACCGTACGATGCATATAAATTTATGGTTTTGCGGCTACCTTTTGCCTGAGCAACATCCCGGTCAGCCTCTATCTGCCGTCGCTTCCATGCTATTACATCAGGATTATTTTTATTAGCCAAATCAAGGACATTGACATATTCCACTTGTAAGGTTGGAATTTTATCGGGTAATGCTAATTCAAAATCCATTTTTTCGTTATACCCAAGAAATGATCCCAAACGCGCTTTCTGCAATTGAAGATTCACATCGGCCTGAGTAAGGGCAATTTTTGAATTTAAATAACTTAACTGCATCTGCAACAAATCATTCTGAGCAATTGTCCCGATATTATAACGCCCTTGCGCAATTTTAAATAACGTATCACTATTATTGAAATTTATCTTGGCAATCCGCAGATTTAACTGAGCCTGAGCCATATCAAAAAACCGAGTTATTGCTTTCAATGTCAATTGCTCAATAGCATCAACATAATTTTTTTTAGCTTCATCATAAGCTAAGGGTTGGATCTTTCGTTCCCACTTCATGCTATTATAGGCAAACAGCGGCTGGTTATATGTGATACTAACCGGTGTTGAGAGATACTTGGTTGACGAAGAAGCTCCTAACTTATTAATTTGCTGCAAACTTGTATTTAACGCAATATTTCCGCCGGTTAACCCAATATTCTGGTTTAATGATAATTTCCCAAAATTCGTAACACTATTTTTTTCAATAATGCTTTGGGTATTGTCATCGAACGTGATTGACCTGTCGAAATTAGGAAGAGTCCCATCAAAAACCACCGAAGGCAGGTAGTTTGCCCGAAAGCTTCGGTATTGCCAGTAACTGGCCCTAAACTTGTTACGCGCCAACATGGCGTCGGGCGATTGTTCTTTGGCGATGCGCATTACATCGTCCATCGAAAATTTTACCAGCTTTTGGGAAGTTGCAGGCCGGCAAAGCATTAATGCTAATATAATTATACAATATTTCATCCGTACAAAATTATTTTTCAAAGGTCGGATGCAGCTCACATGCCGGTTTTGTTCATGTAAGTTTGCATTCCGTGTAAAACATGCTCGGTTTATGATTATTCGTATCTGAGTGATTCAATAGGATCGCGCTCCGAGGCCCGTTTGGCCGGAGAATATCCAAAAATAATGCCCACAGAAGCAGAAACAACAAACGCCACAATAACCGAAAATGGTGAAATTATGGTAACAATGTTTGCCAAATGAGATATGAGCATTGAGGCTACAACACCGAGCACAACGCCGATAAGTCCACCGGAAACGCTGATAAGCACGGCTTCGGAAAGAAACTGAACAACAATATCCATTTTCTTGGCGCCAATGGCCATGCGGGTACCAATTTCCTTAATTCGCTCCATTACCGAAGCAAACATGATGTTCATGATGCCTATCCCGCCGACAACCAGGGATATACTGGCAATAGCGCCAAGCACAAAGTTGAAAATTTCCTTTGTCTTTTGCTGCTGCTTGAGCAACATCTCCGGAACAGTGATGTCCACATCCTTAACATCAGAATGCCTGCGACTGATAAGCCGGCTTACCACCTCAACTGTAGGTTGTAACTGCTCGGTTTCTTTTACCTGTACCACAATTTTATCAAGCTGGTTCATGTTTGTCTTTTTTTGAACCGTCTGTCCCATAGCGGTCTGCTCGGCGGCCTGACGAATCGTCTCGGCAGTAATTTGCCCCCGGTTTTGGTAACGTAACAACATCGTTTTCACCGGGATAAAAATATTATCGTTAATAACGTTAACCCCGGCATTAAGATAACCGGTAAGCTTGATGTTATTTTTTTCGATAACCCCGATAACCCTCAGCCAAACTTTTCCAAACTTAATATATTGACCAACAGGATTAGACTGCGGGAAAAACTTACTTTGAATATTCGCACCAATGATACAAACAGCCATACCTTCTTCCTCCTGACCGGGATCAAAATACCCCCCTTTTTCGAGTTTCAGGTTATAAATGTCGAAATAATCGCGAGATACCCCGAAAAGTTTAGCCTCCTGTTTCACCCCCGAGAGTATTGCATTGTTAGAAACAATAATCTCAGGACTTATCAGCTTAATAGTTGGCAAAGATGCTTTGATGGCATTAACATCATTAAGGGTGAGCCCCGGTGAAAATTTCTTGCTTTGCGAGTTCACATCGCTGGTTGATTGAGAACCCGTTCCGGAAGCAGAACCGGACTCGTCGGCCTTTTCCTCAATAATTCGTGGCATGATAACAATATTATTTACCCCTACCATCTTTATCTGCTCCAGAATTTCCTGTTGGGCGCCGTTACCTATAGCTAGCATACTGATTACAGCTGCTACACCAAAGATAATACCCAACGCAGTAAGAAACGACCTAAGTTTGTTAGAGAGGATCGATTCAAACGCGATGTTGATGTCGTGAAAATATCGTTTTAAAAACCCCATTATGTACCGTATTAATATTTAAACAACAGATCTTATCCTCTACCTCCACGTCCACCCATATTACGTGGGCCGCTTGGTCCGCCGTTTCTCTGCGGAACTCCACCCTGTGGACTACCTCCGGGCTGTTGCATTTTAATTTCGCGTTTAGCGCGCTCTTCCTTTTCTTTTTGACGCTCCATTTCCTCTTTCTCTTTTTTCCTCTTAGCCTCTTTGGCTTTTATAAGAGGAATTAATTCCTGACCTTCCTTTTTGAATTTCTCAGGCTTTTCAGGAGTTCCGAGATAAATATCTTCGCCCGACTTCAATCCTTTTTCAATAATTACCTGATTATCGTTCATCGTTCCAAGAAGTACAATTTGTTTTACCCCATCCTTCTTATAAACAAACGGGATAGAATCCTCGTTATGAATAGCATCTATAGGAATATATGTGACATCTTTAAACTTATTAATAACAACAGAGTTACTCGTTGTCATATAAGGTCGAAGCACCGGATCGGAGCCATTGATGCGGATAATGACCTCGAACACCTTAGTATCGCTACCCTGCATTTGTTCGCCTACATTAGATACTTTTATTACTTCGCCGGTATATTTTTTATCGGGGAAAGCATCAACGCCAAGACGAACTTTTTGGCCAACTTTAATCTGGTTAATGTCAATTTCGCTCACATAGGTTTTCGATATCATCACCGACAAATCGGGCAGAGTAGCAACGGTATTGTCCCAAGCGGAAACAGTTGATCCAACTTTACGTTTATCGCCACGCCGTTCCTTGGCATAGATAAGCATCCCACGTTTAGGTGCTGTAATTACAAACTTGTCCATCACCTTGTTAATCTCTTCGATTCGGCGCTCGGGCCGACGCATATTAAACTCGGCATCGCGCATATTGGCATCGGCCTGACGCACTTTGAGCTTATAATTTTTCTTGGAATTTTCATAATCGCGTTTGGCCTTATCTAATGCGATCTGAGCCTGACGGATGGTTGCTGGTGGCTCATATTTCGACTGGTCGAGCGCTATTTGTTTTTCTTCGCGGTCGTATCCCAAATTTTGAATCTGATCACGGAGATCTCTCAACTGAATTGTTGTATCGAGCTGTGTTTTTATATAATTTGATTTCTGACGATCCAGATCGTCTTGTACTTCGCGTAAACGGGTAGTAATATCGGTTTTATCGAGTGTTGCCACGTATTCGCCGGAATCTACGACCGAGCCTTCGGGAATAAGGTCCTGAATTTTAACCTGGTACACCCGTACCATATCACTCATTAATTCGGGCGGGGCAATAATATTTTCTTTGTTCATGGCTTCCAGTTCACCGGTTACGGCCACCAGCACTTCAAATTCGCCCTTTTGTACTTTAGTAAAAATCTGGGCGTCTTTTGGTTTTTTACTCCTCGAAACGACAGTAATGGCTATCAGCAAAATAGCCACCCCGACGAGGATAAAAATCTTCTTCTTGTTCATAGGTTATTTATTAGGAGATGTTTGTTAATAATGTCTTACAGTTCAACCTTGACCACTGATTCCGGTAACATTTTGCCCATTAACCGATGCCGTATAAATCAAAGCATAATAATCGTAAAAACAGAATGTGATTTACAATTATCAAGCCAAACTTTCAGTGAAACACAATTCGGTGTCAAATTTGTGTTACAAAAATTTAAAATACTGATACAAATTTATTAATACCGGGCAAGGCTCTCTTCCTCCTTACCTTAACCTCATTGCCCTGCCCGGTATTTTGTAATTATATTAAAGCCTTAATATCGCCTATAATCCGAAGAGCCAAGTTGTCTGCGGCTTCTTTCGATTTACTTTCGGCATAAATTCGGATAATGGGTTCGGTATTTGATTTCCGCAGATGAACCCATTCAGCCGGGAAATCAATCTTCACCCCGTCAATATCATTAACCTGTTCATTCTTATACTTTTCTTTCATTTTTACAAGAATGCCGTCAACATCGATACCGGCGGTTAATTCAATCTTATTTTTGGAGATGTAATACTCCGGATAGCTGGCACGAAGCTGAGAGCATGTTTTCCCGGATTTTGCCAAATGGGTAAGAAACAAAGCTATTCCCACGAGGGCATCGCGTCCGTAATGAAGCTCAGGGTAGATAACGCCTCCGTTTCCTTCGCCCCCAATAACCACATTGTTTTGTTTCATGGCCGAGACAACGTTCACTTCGCCCACGGCTGCTGCGGTATATTTACCTCCATGTTTTTCGGTAACATCGCGCAAAGCCCTAGACGACGAAAGATTGGAGCAGGTATTTCCCGGAGTTTTACCAAGAATATAATCGGCAACGGCAACCAACGTATATTCTTCGCCAAACATAGAACCATCCTCATTTACCAAAGCCAAACGATCTACATCCGGATCAACGACGAAGCCCACATGAGCGCCTTTTTCTTTGGTAACTTTGGATATTTCGGTAAGATGTTCGGGAAGCGGTTCGGGATTATGCGGGAAGCGGCCATTAGGTTCGCAGTACAACTCATAAACTTCATTCACTCCCAAAGCTTTTAATAGTTTAGGAAGGACAATGCCGCCCACAGAATTTACACAGTCGATAGCCACTTTAAAATTCATGGCACGAATTGCGTCCACGTCAACTAGTTTAAGCTTAAGCACTTGGTCGATATGTTCCTGGGTATAATCCTTAACCGTAATATCTCCAAGCTGATCCACATCGGCAAACTGATAATCATCGGTTTCGGCCATGGTAAGTACCAGCTTACCTTCCTTATCGTTTAAAAATTCGCCGTGTTTATTCAGCAATTTAAGTGCGTTCCATTGTTTTGGATTGTGGCTTGCGGTGAGGATAATTCCTCCGTCGGCTCTTTCGGCAGGCACAGCAATCTCCACCGTAGGGGTTGTGGCTAAACCGATATCCACTACATCAATACCCATTCCCGAAAGGGTGCCGGTTACGATTTGCTGTACCATTTTGCCCGAAATACGAGCATCGCGGCCAACTACAATACTAACACGTTCACCATCGGACTTGCCCGACTGTTTTTTTACCCAGGCGCCAAAAGCTGCCGTAAACTTAACGGTATCGAGAGGCGTAAGTCCTTCGCCGGGAGCTCCACCAATGGTACCCCGAATCCCTGAAATTGATTTAATTAAAGTCATAAATTAAAACTTTATATAGCTGATATTAAAAAATTACGAATTACGAATTACGAATTACGAATTACGAATTACGAATTACGAATTACGAATTACGAATTACGAATTACGAATTACGAATTACGAATTACTTTAAATAAATTTTAATTGTTATCCAAGATAATCGTAAATTCACTTCACTTTATTCCACAACGAAACAGCAAATAACTGATATACTGACTGCTCTGCGGGTCTCCTTCCTTTGGGGCCCAGGTAGCAAAATTTTTATCGTTAAGCGGAGAATACGGCCCCTCCTTGGCTTCATAAACTACGGTACCCGGTTCCAACGGAACAATACAGTGCCATGTCCGGGGCTGAATCTCGGTTCCCAATACACCATCCGCAGCCGATAATATGCAATAAGTGGTTACTTCACCGGCATCGTCAAACTCGGCTACTAAAGCCCGTCCTTTTAATATAATAAACGCCTCTATTTTGTCGGGGTTTTCATGCTTATGCGGCTGAACGTAAGTTCCCGGCTCCATGGCATTCAACATTCGCTGAACCACAGCATCCAACGTCTCGTGAAAATTATAGTTTTGTCGTTTACGTGCCGATACTCCAGCCTGAGAAGAAACCTCAGAAAGAAGCTGACTATCAATTATCTTCATAAAAAATGTTAATTATTTCCAAACCCGAAAGGTAAAAAAATTATAAGTTATAACAAAACCAGCAGGTTAGGTTTATTTTTTTGAAGATAATTTCCGCTATTTTTCGTCCGGAAATATTAACTTTGCGCACTTTTATTCGTAAATTGAACAACCCTTGTGATAAGGGCATTAAAAAGTGATAATTTATTAACTTCCAGAACAATGATTAACGATGACAACCAAGGTGGCGACCAATTCAATTCAGAAAATGCCCCTTCGAACAAGCGCAAAAGGATTACAATAAGCAGAAACAACGATAAGGGAAGTTATAACCGCTCATCGGATGATTCGCGTGGCAAAAGACCGCTCTTTAGCAGCGACAACACCCCCAGAAGACCTTACAACAATGACTCCCGCGACAACCGGGGATCGGGGTACGACCGTGGAGAACGAGGAAACAGCTACAACAGGGCTGACCGCACTGACCGCAGTTCTTCGGGCGGTGGTTATAACCGGGATAACAACCGCTTTAACCGCGACGACAGAAACAATCGTGATGATCGTTTTAACCGTGATGACAGAGGTAACCGTGACGACCGCGGAAGTCAAAACGACAGATTTAACCGCGACGGAAACCGTGACAATCGTTTTAACAGAGACGATCGGAACAACCGCGATGACCGTTTCAATCGTAGCGACCGTAGCTCGGGTTCGGGGTACAACAGAACTCAGGATGGGGACAGACGACCGGGATATGATCGCGGTACCGGATACGACCGGAACCAAAGCTCAGACCGCAGACCCGGCAAACCTTTTACAAAAAGACCTTACGGTTCGGACTCTTCGCAACAATCTGGCTATAAAAAGCCCTATAACCGCGATGGCCGGTCTGATTCCAGATCATACGGACAATCATCGGGAAGACCCAGTTATAATAAACCAGGTTTTTCGAGACAAGGCCAACGCCCTGCACCTCGTCAACCCTTCTACAAACCGGACGAAATTGACCCGAATGCACCTATCCGCTTAAATAAATTTATTGCCAATACAGGGCTTTGCTCACGTCGCGAAGCCGATACCTATATCGAAACAGGTTTAATTACCGTAAACGGACAATTAATTACCGAGCTGGGTTCCAAAGTATTACCCGGAGACGATGTGCGTTACAACGGCGAACGCCTTCAGCCGGAACGCAAAGTTTATATCTTGCTGAACAAGCCCAAGGATTATGTAACTTCAGTTGACGATCCGCACGCTAAACAAACTGTGATGGACCTCATCGAAGGTGCTTGTCGCGAACGCATCTATCCTGTTGGTCGTCTCGACCGCATGACAACCGGAGTTCTCCTGCTCACCAACGACGGAGAACTTACCAAAAAACTTACGCACCCGACCTCTAACATCAAAAAGGTTTATCAGGTATTGCTCGACAAAAACATCAAACCCGATGATATGCGTGCTATTACCGAAGGTATTACACTTGACGACGGCTTTATCAAAGCCGACAACATTACCTTTGTAAATGATGTGGATAACAACATTGTAGGTATCGAAATCCATTCCGGCCGTAACCGTATTGTTCGCCGTATTTTTGAGCATTTCGGATACAAAGTAATCAAACTCGACCGCGTATTTTTTGCAGGTCTTACCAAGAAAAGCCTCTCCCGCGGGAAATGGCGTTTCCTTGACCCCCGCGAAGTTGGATTCTTAAAAATGATGAAAGCTTAATGCTATAAATTGCTTATTTTTAACCCGGTTAATTTAAACAACCGGGTTTTTTTATGACATTTCGTTTACTCTTATTTTTCTGCCTAATTCTAAATCTTCGGCAGCTTTCGGCTCAACCTTTTTCGGTTAAAGGAAAAATTACCGACAAAGAAACTAACGAGGTTCTGGCTTTTGTTAACATCACTATTAACGGAAGCCAAAACAGCACAGCCTCCAATATCGACGGGGAATTTCAGGTACAGGCAACGGAACCCATCCGCCAGCTTTGTTTTAGTTACGTAGGGTACGAACCGCTGATTGTAGCGCTTAGTCCAGCAAGTAACCTCGCCCGGTTATCGATTAAACTTGTACGTAAATCGTTCGAAATAAAAGAAGTGATGGTAACCCCCGGCAGTAACCCGGCCAACCGCATTATTCAAAAGGTTATCGAAAATCGCGACCACAACAATCCGGAAAAGATAAACTCCTTCTCGTACAAAGCTTACAACCGGATGCATTTTACCATGCAGGAAGACTCTTCGCTAAAACGAAAACGGCTCCTTATTATGCCCGACAGTCTTTCGCAGGATTCAGCAAGCAAAAAAGTTAGCGAAATACTTAAAAAACGACACTTACTGCTCATGGAATTTATGAGCCAGCGTTTTTTTAAACATCCTGATAAAAGCATCGAAGAGATTATATCGTCAAGGGTTTCAGGATTTACCGACCCTTCATTCACCCTGCTGGCAACCCAGATGCAATCTTTCGCATTTTATAGCGACATTATTACTTTGCTTGGCAAAAAATACCTGAATCCTATAAGCCGCGGAAGTCTCAGGAAATACTCGTTCTCGCTCGAAAACACCTATTTATCCGACAAAACACTCGATACCATTTTTGTCATTTCCTTTAAACCCCGGCGAAACAGCAATTTCGAGAGTCTGCAAGGCGTACTTTACATTAACAGCGACGGATATGCTATCCAAAATGTAATTGCCGAACCAACGTACAGCGACCATCGGTTTGCTATCCGCATCCAACAACAATACGAACTTATCGACCGCAGGCAATGGTTTCCAACGCAACTGAACACCGACCTCTTATTTAAACACAACAAGTTAAACTCAAAAAAAGAAAACCTATATCTCGTAGGTATTGGCAAAAGCTATTTGTTCGACATAAACCTGTCGCCGGATTTAAGCAACGTAAAATTCTCCAACGTTGAAGTAAAAGTCGGCAACAATGCCAATAAAACCAGCGACTCCACATGGGCCAAATTCCGGCCACTTCCGCTTAATCGCAAGGATTCTGTAACGTATCACATTGTCGACAGTATTGGACGTGCCCAAGATTACGACAAGAAACTGGAAACCATCGAAGCGCTGATGTCGGGATATATACCTTATGGAATATTCAACATCAACTATCGCAGTTTCTTATCGTACAACGGTTACGAAGGTCTTCGGCTGGGCTTTGGACTTGCCACAAATCACAAAGTTGCCTCCTTCTTTTCTCTGGGCGGGTATTTTGCATACGGATTTCACGATGAGGCAAGGAAATACGGCACCTTCCTTCAGCTTTTCCCCAGCTGGAAATCAGACACTAAACTCAACCTGAAATATTCAAAAGATGTTTACGAGACGTCTAATTACTCCTTTTTCGACGACCATTTGTTAAAATCATCGGAATGGTTTCGCAGCCTGTTAATTGGCGACATGAACTGGATTGAAGATAAAGAAGCTGCTCTTAGTTTTCGGGCTCTTAAGCATTTTAAGTTTAACCTCTATTTTAACGAGGCTCGCAAACAAATTCCGGGTTACGCTTACATTCCTTCCGACGGCAGTTATACAGGCCCAGTCAATGACTTTCGATTTGCCGAAACCGGACTCAATATAAAATTCGGATTTAAAGAAAAATTCATCGAAACCCCTCGGGGCAAAAAAATGTCGCTGGGTACCGACTATCCCATGCTTTGGTTTAATCTGCGGCAGGGGATTGACGGATTGGGAGGACATTTTAACTATACCAAATATGAACTAAAAATTTCAAAAACTTTTACCAATGTAAGGTTAGGACAATCACAAATAACCATAGTAACGGCCAAAGCCACGGGCCATGCTCCCATTTGCAACCTTTACAACGGTCACGGAAGTTTCCTTCATTTTACGCTCGAAACAGCCAACAGCTTTGGCACTATGCGACAAAATGAATTCTATTCCAGCGAATTCGCTTCATTATTTTTAAAACAGGATTTTGGCGGATTATTTTTCAGTAGTCCCAAACTACGTCCGGAGGTTAACATCGTAACCAATATTGGAGTTGGAAGAATGCGGAACCAACAGGATCACCAACAGATTTCATACAGAACACTCGAAAAAGGATATTTCGAATCGGGGCTTGTGCTTAACAAACTACTTAATACCACCTTTACAGGCTGCGGAGTCGGTGTTTTCTACCGATATGGCCCTTACGCCCTCAGGAAAACATCCGACAACTTTGCCTATAAACTTACCTTATACTTTAACCTTTAACCGGTCGGGCCTTAGCTTTAATAATCAACCGTAACGATTGGTCATAAGTGATATAGTTCCAGAACCAGTTAACAAAAGTCACCATTTTGTTCCGAACCCCAAGAATCGATTTTAAATGGATGAACATCCATACTAACCATGCAAACCAACCATAGAATTTAACAAACGGCAGATCAACCACGGCTAGGTTACGGCCTACGGTAGCCATACTGCCCAAATCCCTATAATGAAACGGATTTAACGTTTTATCCTGCTCCATATTTTTAAAATTGGTAACCAAATTAGCCGCCTGCTGAATTGCAACCTGTGCAACCTGCGGATAGCCGTTTGGAAATTTTTCGTTCTGCATTAAAGCAACGTCTCCAATAGCAAAAATATTGGAATAGCCTTTTACAGCGTTAAACGAATCGACCACAATACGGTTTCCGCGTCCAATGATTTCAGGGTTTAAGCCTTCGAGCGTATTTCCACGCACACCAGCCGCCCAAACCATTGTTTTGGCAGGAATTGATGCCCCGTTCGAAAGCTCTACCACATCATTATCATAAGCTTTAACGGCTGCATTAAGCCATACCTTCACACCGAGTTTCATCAAATATTGATATGACCTCTTCGACGAAGCTTCGGACATTCCTCCAAGCAGGCGGGGCGCAGCTTCTACCAGGTAAATATTCATCCGGTTAAAATCAATTTCCGGATAATCTTTAGGAAGAACAAAACGCTTCATTTCGGCCAATGCACCTGCAGTTTCCACTCCGGTTGGTCCTCCTCCCACTACCACAAAATTCATCATAGCTTCCTGTTCGGCAGCGTTGTCACTTATCAAAATATTTTCAAAGTTCTGCAAAATAGAATTCCGTAATGTCAACGCTTCGGCAACCGATTTCATAGGATATGAACGCAACTGAATGTCTTCGTTGCCAAAATAATTGGTTGTTGCCCCTACGGCTACCACCAGATAATCATAATTTACTTCGCCAATTTTGGTAAGTACCCTGTTATTTTCCGGTTCAACCTTTAAAACTTCGGTTTTGCGGATATGTATATTATTTTTCGATTGAAAAACTTTACGATACGGAAATGAGATTGCACTAGGCTCGATACCTGCCGTTGCCACTTGGTAAAACAATGGTTGAAACATATGATAGTTATGTTTATCGAGCAATACAATCTGATAATTTGATTTCACCAATTTGCGAGCTAATGTTAACCCTGCAAATCCCCCTCCAATAATTACAATTCGTTTGTTTTCTACTTCTGGAATGTTAGCCTTCATACACTTAAACCTCTTTGTTATTTATTTCACAAAGGTAGTAATATTACTGTTATTGTTATAACGATAACAACGACAGGGCGCCTAAAATGTATAACTTACACATTAACTAATACCATACTTCATTTACCTTTAATTACTTATAAGTAGACTAAACTAATCATATTTAACAATTACTTAACATAAAAAAGGCCTGAACCGAAGTCCAAGCCTTACGCAATTATAGCCTTCAATAATTATTGCTGCTTGCTTATCAGGTTAAGAGCCGAACCAGCTTTAAACCATTCAAACTGATTTTGATTATAGGTATGGTTTGCCAGAATTCGTTCTTCCGAACCATCCTTGTGGTGAAGAACAATCGTCAATGGTTTGCCTTCCTGAAATTCAGTAAGCCCGAGAACATCAATGGAATCATCTTCCCGAATCTTTTCATAGTCGGCCTTATCGGCAAAGGTTAGCGCCAACATTCCTTGTTTCTTCAGGTTAGTTTCGTGAATACGTGCAAACGATTTAACCAATACCACCTTGGCATTAAGATGGCGGGGTTCCATGGCAGCATGTTCGCGTGAAGATCCTTCGCCATAGTTTTCGTCTCCAATCACAATCGAGCCAAGTCCGGCAGCTTTATAAGCACGGGCAGCATCCGGAACAGCACTGTATTCGCCGGTAAGCTGGTTCTTAACCATATTCGTCTGATCGTTAAAGCTGTTAACAGCACCAATGAGCAGGTTGCTGGAAATATTGTCGAGATGCCCGCGGAATTTAAGCCAAGGGCCAGCCATAGAGATATGGTCGGTGGTACATTTTCCTTTGGCTTTGATGAGTAGTTTTAGTCCTTTATAATCCTCGCCGTTCCATTCGTCAAACGGAGCGAGCAACTGAAGACGTTTGGAATCTGAAGCAACTTTTACCTGAACATTGCTGCCATCTTCGGCCGGAGCCTGGTAACCATTATCTTCAACGGCAAAACCTTTAACAGGAAGCTCTATGCCTTGTGGGGCTTCGAGTTTAATTTTAACTCCATTTTCATTAATCAGTTCATCTGTTATCGGGTTAAAAGCCAAATCGCCGGCAATAGCAAAAGCGGTAACAATTTCGGGCGATGCCACAAATGCAAACGTATTGGGATTACCATCGGCACGTTTGGCAAAGTTACGGTTAAACGAGGTAATGATGGAGTTTCGCAGCTGCTTGTCGGCATCCTTACGAGCCCACTGCCCGATACACGGACCACAGGCATTGGCCAGTACTACGCCTCCCATCTTGCCAAAGACATCAATTAGTCCGTCACGTTCAATGGTGTAGCGAACCTGCTCTGAACCCGGCGTAATAATAAATCCGGCTTTTGCTTTAAGCTTCTTGTCAATTGCCTGTTGAGCAACGGAAGCTGCACGCGTAATATCTTCATAGGAAGAATTGGTACACGACCCGATAAGTCCAACTTCAAGATTACGGGGATAGTCATTTTCTTTAACAGCCTTTTTAAATTGCGAAAGCGACCAGGCTTTATCGGGAGTAAAAGGGCCATTGATATGAGGTTCGAGTTCGGAAAGATTAATCTCGATCAGTTGATCAAAATATTTTTCGGGACTTTGATAAACATCTTCGTCGCCAGTAAGATACGAAGCAAGCTCGTCGGCTAATGCTGCTACTTCGGCACGACCGGTAGCGCGAAGATATTCGGCCATTTTTTCGTCGTAGCCGAATAAAGAGGTTGTTGCTCCAATTTCGGCGCCCATGTTACAAATGGTTCCTTTTCCCGTACATGAGATAGATTTGGCCCCTTCGCCAAAATATTCTACGATACATCCAGTACCGCCTTTAACGGTAAGGATTCCGGCCACTTTAAGGATTACATCTTTAGCAGAAGTCCATCCGCTGAGTTTACCGGTAAGTTTGATACCGATCAGTTTCGGGAATTTCAGCTCCCAGGCCATTCCGGCCATCACGTCAACAGCATCGGCACCGCCAACGCCAATGGCAACCATGCCAAGTCCTCCGGCATTTACAGTATGCGAGTCGGTGCCAATCATCATTCCTCCGGGGAAGGCATAATTTTCAAGAATTACCTGGTGAATAATCCCGGCTCCCGGTTTCCAGAAACCGATACCATATTTATTAGATATAGAAGAAAGAAATTCATATACTTCCTGATTAGTAACATTGGCCGATTTCAAATCCTCCGACGCTCCTTCTTTGGCAATAATCAGGTGGTCGCAATGTACGGTTGAGGGTACTGCCGCCTTGCTTTTACCGGCCTGCATAAATTGTAACAAAGCCATCTGTGCAGTTGCGTCCTGCATTGCTACGCGGTCGGGGGTAAAATCTACATAATCATTACCCCGGGCATAAACCTTCGAGGGAGTGCCTCCGTCAAGATGGGCATAAAGGATTTTTTCGGTTAGCGTAAGCGGCCTGTTTACCAGAGCTTTTGCTGCATCAACACGCGATGCCATGTTGGCATACACGTTTTTAATCATGTCAAGATCAAAAACCATATTCTTCATCACGAATTATTACAAAATTAAAAGGCGCAAGTTACGAAAAAACAAAAAGACAATGACATTCGTCAATTCAGTTTAACTCGTGGAAATAATTTCATATCTTGCTGAAAGATTTTAAATCCAAACATTCGGTCGCTGCCATGCTCCTGAAAATTAAACAGCTAAGAATAAATCCATTAATTCGCGAAAACCTTAGAATATCACTTCGGTCGGTGCGTTCCAACATGGTTCGGTCGGTTATTACCATAATGATTATTGCGTTTGGAATTATGGCTTTGGTAGGCATCCTTACGGCGATCGAATCCATCAAAAAATCTTTTAACGAAAACTTTTCAATTCTGGGAGCCAACACTTTCTCCATCGATAGCCGGGGCATGCGGATACATGTTGGCAATAAACGTTATCGTACTAAAAACTTCTCTTATATATCTTACAAACAGGCCGAAGACTTTAAACAAGAATTCAAATTTCCGGCAATAGTGTCTATTTCGACATTTGCTTCCGGATCGGCAACGGTAAAATATCTGGATAAAAAAAGTAATCCCAACATCAGGGTTATAGGTGGAGACGAGAATTACCTGCAAACTGCCGGACTAGAGATTGACAAAGGCCGAAACTTCACAGCACAGGAAATAGAACAAAACCGGAATTTTGTACTGGTTGGCAGTAGAATGCCAATGACTCTAGCCAATGGCAATAACCTTATCGACCAGGAAATCATTATTGGCAATGCCCGTTATAAAGTAATTGGTATTCTCAAAGAAAAAGGCAGTTCAATTGGCATGGGCGACCAGGTTTGCATATTACCCTATACCAATGTCCGGCAAAACTTCACACGCCCGAGCATGAATTTTTCGATAAGTGTGATGCCGGAACAGCCACAACTAATGGATGCTGCCCTAGGAGAAGCCGAAGGCCTGTTCCGTCAGATACGTAATCTGGCTGTTACCGACGAGTCGGATTTTAACTTAAACCGATCTGATACGCTGATTAACATCTTATTGGAAAATATTAAATATGTAACCATTGCAGCAACGCTTATCGGAATCATCACGCTATTTGGCGCGGCTATTGGATTAATGAATATTATGCTCGTCTCTGTCACCGAGCGGACCAGCGAAATCGGTATCCGAAAAGCATTGGGAGCCAAAGCCCAAACCATTAAACAACAATTTCTTTTCGAAGCTGTTGTAATAGGCCAGCTCGGAGGGTTTGTCGGAATCTTCCTGGGCATTCTAATCGGTAACATAATATCCCTTATCACTAAGGTTTCATTTGTTGTGCCTTGGGGATGGATACTTTTAGGAGTTTCGTTATGTTTTGGGGTAGGGCTTCTTTCTGGTTATATTCCGGCAGTAAAAGCGGCCCGCTTAGACCCTATCGAAGCTTTACGATATGAATAACTTTAACAACAAAAAGTATGTTAGACTTGCTTATCGACAAAACCACCTCAACCCCTAACATTAGCTTCAACGCTAACACAGGGGTGTTAAAAATTGAGGGACGCTCAATTATGGAAGATGCCGCAACGTTTTATGCTCCCATCTTAACATGGCTATCCCTCTACGTTAAAAAGCCTCAAGAGCTAACTGTATTAGACATAAAACTGGAATATATTAACAGTGGCTCAAGTAAAGCGATTCTGACGCTGTTAAAAACTATCAAGCGGGTGCAGAGCCTTGACAAAGCCTATAAAATAAACTGGTATTATGAGGAGGACGATGAAGCTATCCGCGACTTGGGAAGGTATTTGGGTAGTATGTTAAACGCCCCTTTTGAGCTTATTGAGATTGTATAAAATAAAAAATCCCGCTTCGGCGGGATTTTTTATTACTATTATCATTGAATTACTTTACAGTATCCATGTGAGCGATCAGGTCAAGAACTTTGTTCGAATAACCCCACTCATTGTCATACCAGCTAACTAATTTTACGAAGTTACCATTCAAAGCAATACCTGCACCAGCATCGAAGATAGAAGTGCGGGAATCGTGGATGAAATCGGTAGAAACTACAGAATCTTCAGTATATCCGAGGATACCTTTCAATTCGTTTTCAGAAGCAGCTTTAACAGCAGCTTTGATTTCGTCGTAAGAAGCAGCTTTTTCCAAACGTACAGTTAAGTCAACAACCGAAACGTCAGCGGTAGGAACGCGGAAAGCCATACCGGTAAGTTTACCATTCAATGAAGGGATAACTTTACCTACAGCTTTAGCAGCACCGGTAGAAGAAGGAATGATGTTGTTCAGGATAGAACGACCACCTCTCCAGTCTTTCTTCGAAGGAGCATCAACAGTTTTTTGAGTGTTGGTAGCAGCATGAACAGTTGTCATTAAACCTTCAGCGATACCAAATTTATCGTTAATAACTTTAGCTAAAGGAGCTAAACAGTTTGTAGTACAAGAAGCGTTAGAAACAATGTTCATGTCGTTTTTGTACGAAGTGTGGTTAACACCCATAACAAACATAGGAGCATCGTTAGAAGGAGCAGAGATAACTACTTTCTTAGCACCACCTTTTAAGTGAGCAGAAGCGCCATCAATGGTAGTGAAAACACCAGTAGATTCAACTACATAGTCAGCACCAACTGAACCCCAGGCAATTTCTTCAGCTTTCATACAAGCGAAGAAAGCAACTTCTTTACCGTTTACAACAAATTTACCACCTTTGTTTTCAGCAGTACCTTTGAATTGACCATGAACAGTATCGTACTGTAACATGTAAACTAAATAATCAAGATCAAGGAATGGGTCGTTTACACCAACGATTTCGATATCGTTTCTTTCTTGTGCAGCGCGGAATACCAAACGACCAATGCGGCCGAAACCATTGATACCTACTTTAATTTTAGCCATAATTAAAACCTATTTATTTGTTAACTAATTAGTTTGTTTTTTAAGAAGGACAAATTTAGCACTTATCTTGAAATTTTCTGTTATAATATTCACATTATTTTCGTTATTCACCGATTATGCCCCTTAAAAATGACCCCTTCTCAATAAAAATTCATATAAACTGAACATGAGGGATTGTCCTTAATATTTAGGCACAATGCCAATACTCAATACTTTACAAAAACGTCCTAGGCCTGCATATAAAAAACAATCGTTCCGTGCTTCATCTTCAAATAAAACACGGAACGATTGCACTATTTTTTAATATTATAAAAACCTGCGAAGGCTTCTCTCCCACTTCCTTAAAGCAAAAGCAGGAATGGTTAAGATAACCGTACAGGAACTGCCTTTTCTGCATTATGGGAATACGCAGGACATTTTTTAGGTGCCTGACACGATCCTAACATCACCGTAATCACCACACACACAACTGCAAGAACAAACACCCTTTTCATTCGATTTCTTTTTATTAAATTTCCTCAATTACCATTAATCTGATAATGAATGAAATAGTTTTAATTAATTCGATGTTAAAAATACTGTTTTTTTAATATCCTCCGACTACACAAGTGTAATATTTCTGATATTATTATAGGAAGTATTACGGTAATATCAATAAAAATGTTACCATTTGTTAGGCAATTATTATTTATCTTCCAAGCTGATCTAACTTTCAACAGGGACTGGCCTTAATAAAATTGATAAATTTGCATCACTCATTAATGATAAAAACTATTTTATGCTCGACGTCATTTTAAATCACAGATCGATCCGAAAATATAAGTCCAACCCGATCTCTCCGGAATTGTTAAACAACATTCTGGAAGCCGGAACCCGCGCATCAAACACTGGCAACATGCAAGCTTACAGCATTATTGTAAGTCAGGCTAAAGATGTCCGCGAGAAATTATGGGAAGTGCACTTCAAACAAAACATGGTGTTGCAAGCTCCGGTAACACTTACCTTTTGCGCCGACTTTAACCGTTTTAGTCAGTGGTGCCTCCAAAGGAAAGCTTCTCCGGGATTTGATAATTTCCTCTCGTTTATCAACGCTGCCATCGACGCCTTATTAGCCTCGCAAAACGTTGCCATTGAAGCCGAGGCTAATGGCTTGGGCATTTGTTACCTTGGAACAACAACTTATAATGCCGACAAAATTATCGACATACTCAAATTACCCCAAGGTGTTGTCCCTGTAACGACGCTGGTTGTAGGCTATCCCGACGAAACTCCGGGACTTACCGACAGGTTACCCCTAAATGCCGTTATCCATCACGAAGTTTACCAGGAATATTCCCCCGAGGCTATCGACCGGTTTTTCGACGAAAAAGACAATTCGGACTTCACACGCAAACTTCTCGAAATTAACAATAAAGAAACGCTTGCCCAGATATTTACCGATAACCGATATACTAAAAAAGACAACGAATTCTTTTCAAAGGCATATTTAGAAGTTATTAAAAAACAAGGATTCATGAACCAATAATAAGTAAAAAGCATGAAGGCCTGCATTTCCTCAATAAATAGGAACGAGGCGGGCCTTCATACTTAAACTTCATCCTGCACTTTGATCTTTTTCCTGCAAAATATTTGCATTTCAGACAAAAAAATCCGCTTTTCGAAAAGCATTGTCATCTCTGGCCTGAGATGTATTATCTGCCTTCCCAAATTTCATAACTAGCTCATTAGAAACAAAAAATAGTAAAAACCCGCATTTATCCATGTCAAATTAAAAGTACCTTTGCCGGCACTTTTTATCAAAAATAAAGATATTATGACAGGAGGATTGTGGCTATCGTTTATTTTAACAGGACCCATTGGCATTACTACGACTTATTTCATCTTACGTTATTTTTTCAAAGATTCTATTCTATTCAAAATTATTTTTGCCCCAGCCATTGCAATGTTAATTACTTCATTTTTGTCCTATGCGCACGGTCGTTTGGGCGATGAAAACGTAATCTGGACGTTCCCCGGAACAATAATTGTAAATGTACTGGCCTGCATTTATGTTTTCCGACTAATCAAAAAACCATTAGTAGCCATTACCAACAACATAGAAAAACTTAGCCAGGGAAATCTTCGTCTGAAAATTGACCAGGAGCTTTTAAACCGGAACGATGAACTTGGAATTTTAGCAAAGGCCACGCTCGAGACTTCCGAAAAACTAAACAAGGTTATAGGTACTGTAATCAGCGGTGCCGAAAACATTACCTCTGCCAGCCAGCTTTTTAATTCAAGCGCCATGCAAATATCGCAGGGTGCCAATTTACAAGCTACGACCGTTGAAGAGGTTTCCTCGTCAATGGAAGAAATGAAGGCCAACATTGATCAGGCTTCCGACACTGCCATAGAAACCGAAAAAGTTGCAAATGCTGCGGTTACCTTAATCTCCGACAACCAGAATGCCGTAAATATTGCGGTGGAGTCGATGAAAGAAATTGCAAAGAAAATCAACATCATCAACGATATTGCCTTTCAAACCAACCTTTTGGCACTTAACGCTGCCGTAGAAGCCGCTCGTGCCGGGGAACAAGGCAAGGGCTTTGCTGTGGTTGCTTTGGAAATTCGCAAGCTCGCCGAGCGAAGCCGTGCTGCTGCCGAAGACATTAACCAACTTTCTCATTCAGGAGTATCGGTTGCCGAAAAAGCAAGCGTCCAAATCAATACCATTGTACCGGAAATAGAAAAAACCGCCCGGCTAATCCGCGAGATTGCGGCTTCAGGCATGGAACAACGCATCGGCTCCGAACAGGTAAACAACGCCGTACAACAGTTAACCCAGGTTGCCCAGGAAAATGCTTCGTCCAGCGAAGAAATGGCTACGAGTGCCGAAGAGTTATCTGCTCAGGCCGAACAAATGCTCGAAACTACATCGTTCTTTAAGCGATAATTATTTCTCGAAGAATATCGATTTCAGAAATGCCTCTTTATTAAAGTTATCGGTAATTATTTTCGAATAGGCATTTACATAAGCATCGTGCGGGTAGCGCCTTGTTGCTCTGGAATATTCCTTTTTTGCATAAGCTGGCTGCGAGATAAACATGAACAATATCGCCCGGTTTACAATGATGTATTTCGTTTCTCCCTTATCTTTAATCTGAACATCATACAAGCGTAAGGCCTCTTTAAATTTCGATTGGGCAAGCTGGCTTTTACCTGTCTTTTCGTAAAGAAACCCTTCGCGTGCAACCACCTCTGCCTCGTTTACCGTTCGGCTACGGCTTTGTTCCATACATTGTATTGCACTGTCGTAATCCTTCATATCAATTAAAGCTTCTGCCTTTTCCAGAAAAATAAATCCATTTGAAGACGTATTAAGCAAAATAGCCGAATCGGAATAGGCTACAGCCCTTTTGAGATGGTATTTATCCGCCTCTGTCCGCGACGAAGCCCTGAACTGCTGCAACTCATTGCCCGCTTTAATTGTCAGGGCAACGGCTTTCTCGGTTTCACTTTTTGCGCCAGGCTCATTCGGAGCAACCTGCCCCTGAATACCTCTAACCGAAAAAACTAAACTAAATACAGCTATAAAACAATGTGCTTTCACGGAAAATATGTTCATTTTTCAATACTTTATATAAAGATCAAAGAGTTCCAAACGTACAAATAAAAACTGTTTTCCCCGGCTTTTATTGTCCGGATTATTTAATACAAAACAAAAAAGCCCGACAGTTAGTTTTCTCTGTCAGGCTTTTAATTATTATATATAACAAATATTCATCTTTAAATAAACGGTGAATATTTATGGTTCGCAAATCAATCATAAATCAAATTGAGCCTTGATTTATCAGTGCGAGCATCGAAAATAGGGCGTACAATCGTGGATAAATATTCGCCTCGAAGCACCGTTTAGCATCCTATTTTCTTGATTCTTTGTTTCTTTCTCATCAAGGAGAAAGAAAAGAGGTGAAATCAGTCATTGTACGCCTTCACGCTCAAAGCATATTTACTTCCCAATATTTTAGGATCAACCTCAACATGCAAAGTTTTGGTTTCGCCCTGCATTAACGAGAAATAGCCATCGTCAAATATTGCAGGAAGTATCTGCTCGCCCTTATCGTTGAGTAATTGAGCCCTGATACCAACAGCTGCCGTTGTTGCAGACTGGTTGGTTATGGTGTACGTAAGTAAAGTTTGCCCGCTGCCGGAAGCTTTGGCAACAACAGGTTTGCTTATCAGCAGACTTGCCCCTACGGATGGGAGCTTGTTCAAAGCCGTATAGTCGAGATAGGTGTTGCCTATCCAATAAAAGTTTTCGGAAAGCAATTTCCCCTGAGCATTAAAAAGCTTAAGCTTTAAGAAGTGAACATCAGACAAGGCCGGTTTCGTATCTCCCGCGGCAAACACCACAAACGCCTCTTTCACCGAAGTTGAATTAACGTCGAGCGTTGCCTTTTGGGAATATTCCGAAACAACTTTACCGTCGCTGTTATAAACCTGCGCTTCGGCAGTTACCGCTTTTACAGCGTACGGCCGGTTATTAATTACTTTTACCGAGTTGGTTGCAGCATTCCATTGAATATGCACCGGCTCGCAGGCTGTCTTGCATCCGAAATACGCTCCGGTCAGGTCGAAATAATAATCATACGTTTGCCATATCATGGTTGGATAGGCCGATTGGCTCATCCATATCAACATCCCCGAGGCATCGTTCCACATGTGGTCATTCCAGGCTTCGTACATCGCTTTGAGCGTTTCCACGTTCATGAGCTGTGCTTTTTTGCAGAAATCTTCGATGGTAGCCGAAGCGCCATACCTGCTATTGATGTCGTTAATATAACGAACCGGGTCCGAACCTCCACCCAATGCGCCATCGGTACAGAAATAATGTTTTGCCCACATGTTGGTATTGCTTTTTACCGCTTCAGTAGTTGGCGGAACCCAATATTCCTGTGGCATAAACTTTTTGAAACTCTCTACATTGACAAATGTTGCCGCGCCAAGTTCGCTACGCATGCCATAACTGTCTTTCGAAAACAGGTAACCGTTATGCGGATCGGTAAAATAGGTTTTTGGATCGACATTGCCCCAGATACCGCTGCCAGAAAGGTTACGACTGCCTCCGTGAATGGAAAAGTTAGGATTCGTTTCGCTTGCGTTCGAACGTGCTATATAAATTTTGTCATCACCATCGTTGTCTTTTACAGCATTTTTGATGGCCATGTTCAGCGGGCCTTTGGGATCTCCCCCGGGAACGCCTTCGTTAGCCCCGCACCAGATGACGATAGAAGGATGATTCCTCAATCTCTTCACTTTTTCGATAGCATTTCTTTTAAAAATGCTTAAACTGTCGATCGGACCGAAGTTGTTGAGCCAAAAATCGTCCCAAACCATAATTCCGTATTTATCGCAGTAGTCATAAAACGCTTCGTCGGTAACTTCACCGGTCCAGTTTCGAATGACGTTATAATTCATCTCCTTGTGAAGCCTGATACGCGGTTCATAATCGGCTCCACGCACCTTTAACATATAATCCGACATCCCCCAGTTTCCACCTTTCAGCAAAACAGGCACTCCATTAATGCACACACGCATCGGTCCGTTGAGTGCAGTAGTATCGGACGTAATTTTACGGATACCAAAGACTTTAGTGGATGCATCGGAAATTCCGGCACCGTTTAATTCGAAACGGACAGTGCAGGTATAAAGATGCTGCGTGCCATCGGCCTTGCCGCCATAGCCATTTGGCCACCAAAGCTCCGGATTTTTAATGCTTAGTTTCGAAAAATCTTTCTGGTTATACATCACCTCCTTGCTGCTGTTGGCATCGATGGTAACTTGCGGACCGGTAATAGTAATGTTACCCGGATTGATAACTGCCTTTACAACTCCTTTAACCGGTGTAGCAAGTGCGTTGCGCAAATTAACGCCAAGGGTAAGGTTGGCCAGATTGTTATTGGGCAAATCGGCCCTCACCCACGGGTCCTCAACACTTACTGCGCCCGTTGTGCTAATGGTTACGCTGTCGGTTATACCGCTGTTATATCCCGGAACCGGTGGCATCCAGTCCCAGCCTGCACTACAAACGTAGGTAGGACTTTCGTGATTGGCTAGACCATGATTATGCTCCGGGTCGTTTATGGGCGGAGAAACAAGTACCGCAATGGCATTGGCCTTGCCTTTATTGACCATCCCGGTAATGTCGTATTTTCCGCGTTCAACCACACCTTTCAGCGTTCCCAGATGATGACCATTAAAATAGATCGTTCCTATTTTGTGAATACCGTTAAAATTTAACCAGATGCGTTTGTCGGACGACACCTTGGGCGTTGCAAACTCGGTGCGGTACCAAAATGGTTTGTTGTATTTCGTTTTATCGACTTTATAAATATTGTCGGCATAATCGGGATTGGGTTCCTTGCCGGCCACTACATACGAATAAAAGACAGTGCCTGGAACAATGGCCGCGACCCAGTTATCGGAAGCAAAACCCGGTAGTGAAACCTTTTCGCCTGCTACAGCCACATCGCTTTGGGGCATTAATTTCCATGTTAATTGATTTGCCGCTTTTTGCGAATAAGCCGAATGCTGCATTAAAAACATGCATTGAAGAATGATTAGCGTAGTTGTGATCTTTTGTTTCATAAGTATCAATTTAGAAACTGTTTAAATCGTTGTTTTTGAAATGACTATTAGTTAGTGCCTTGTATAATTGTCCCTTGCCCGGTTCCCAACAATTTTGCAAATGCAAAAATCCAAACCCTGCTTCCGAAATATTAATAAGCCATTATTTCCGATAAAAATACCGGCTTATCTACCGCAAGCAATGGAGTAAAAAACAATTTACAGGAAGCAAAATTAGATTAAAAAATCGTTTTAGCAAGTGGTGCTTACAATTTGCTTATCCCCGGATTTGTTGCTTAACCAAAGTACCCAGAATTGTACAGCATCACCCCCTTTCCGGAAACAGCAAACCCTGAAAAGCCTTTTTTATGGAGAACTGCTTTTAATGCCAAATTGTCCTTGATTCTCTTAACGTGTGCTCCTTGCAGCAACATTCCTACACTCAAAATCACAATGCTATCTTTAGAAATGTAAAAAAGAAGTTTTACCCGGTAATAATAGATGCCCTCCTTCTGCAATCGATGCCTTAAATCATAGTTTACCTATACTAAAACCCGCTATCTTCAAAAACGTTTTAGCTAATTTATTACGAAAATCTTTTTTATGTCTGAATGGATATAAATTCTATTTGCAGATTCCCAATAACGTTAATATATGTTAGCCGTTTCTTATTTAGAAACTTCGGTATTATCGTTTTTTAACCCGTCTTTAAACCCATTAGCCGACTCCCTCCAATCATAGATACTTTCAATTATTAACATTGTAAAGAATCCGATAAAGAAAAACAACACATCACGTTTAGTAATTGTTTTCATCGTAATTTGATTTAAAAAACTATTCTAATTTTTAATGATAGTTCCGTTAGGAACAGAATATAGGTAGCCGACCGATGTGCGGCAAAGATATTTTGTCCCGTACGGGACAAAACAGAACTGGGAATTGCTTTTTTCTACCTATATGATTTCCCTACGGGAAATTTAAACGGCTTCTATCCCATTTTGTATATAATACTTAAGAAGCGATTATTTTCAATAATGCTTCCGGATAGGATTCTTCTTTGGATGTATCCAAACTAAGATTGCTTTTGTATTATTTTAAGAGCTGCTCGCTGTAAAATAACACAACTATTAAGAACAGCGAACTGATTATTAAGACTATTCATTGCGGCCCCATTTATGAGACTACAATGAAAATGAAAGAACAATGGGGCTAAAGCCCAAATTCAATTGATTACTTAATCCATTGGCTAAAGCCAACGGCAATGAATATAGAAATTATTAAAATTATACTTAAATGTTCATTATAATAGCTTTCTACTTCAAATATCATCCGATTTATAGAACATTGTTTTGCTTTTTGCAACAGTTACAACGCTTCCGGTTTCTTCTACAAAGGAAACTTTATAATTATTAAAGGCGTTTTGATTTTTCAAACTCATTTTAACCTGAGATGCAATTTTTTTGGCTAACTCATTAATTGCTTCTTTACCGGCTGGGATGTTGGTGCCATTAGTGATGGTTATTTGTAGCTCTGTAAAAACATTGCTATTAACTTTCTTTTCAAACCCCTTAATTTGAAACTGCTGACACTTAACTATTGCATTTAAATTATGCTCAATTGAAGACTGTTCGACCTTAAACTCTGGAGCTTTATTGCTTGTGACGGTTGTGGTACAACTTACTGTAAAAAGAAATATTACAAACAACGGAGTAAGAACTATTAAAAGGAACTTTGGCTTATTCATTGCTCTAAAGTTTAAATATTAATTCATTAGTTTTCACTTTATACTTTGGCGGAATAAAACGTTGGTGGATTTCGGAGCTACTAAACTATCAAACGATACAGAGAACCTTGTCAGCGAACGATTCTCTTACCTTACTACTCAAATTTCTCTCCTTGTTGTGTTCGCTTTTTATTTATCTTTTTCTGGTAAATCAGTAATTGAAAGGTCTGTAACAGAACCTATAATTTCAATAGTTTTCTTTCTCACAATATTAATTATCCAATTAACATTGCTAACAAACTTATGTATATCATTAGATAGTTGATATTCTTCTGTGTTAACTTTTATAATATCTCCTAAATATTTCGCAGCTTCCTCCTTATCAATTACAAAACTATGGTCCTTATACTCATAGACAAATGCATAAGCAATCTCTTGAATGTCTTTCGGGGTCACTTTCCCTTCTAATAATCTTTGTGCATACTGCTTTGACGATTCTGAAACCCTCTCAAAGTATCCTAAAATTCTAAGATTTAATTGCTCATTTAAATATTTTGCGAACATTTCGCTTGATTTGGGATAATCAGAAACAACCTTTGCAATTGTTTCTAATGAGCTTCTTAACCCTAACGCAGGAAGATTCCCAAATTGAGGATCAATTGGACCTAGCTCGCTCATAGATCCCATATGAATTTCACTGGCACCTAATGAAATTAATGTGGCAGCAGATTTTGCTCGTCTTGGTATTGCAACAACAAAATTCGGTGCCTTTTCTTTACACGTTTTACTGATTAAGTATGCAGGCTCAACTTCCCCTCCTTTACTGTGAATTATTAAAAGTATAGGTTTAATATTATTCTCAGGAATTGCAGCATAAATCTTATCTGTCATTTTTTCATTTATGCTATTATTCTCATCATATAAAAATAAAATTTGATATTTTTTTGAAACAGAGTGCCTATCAAATATAAATTTGATGTGATCCTTAAACTGATCCTTAAATTTTGTCACATCTTTATCTGACAGAATTAAGTTTACTAAATCTGAAAAATTATCAAGATTTAATTTATTTTCATTTTTTTCTTCGGAAACTAAATTTGATTCTACTTCTGTTTGTTGTTCTTTTTCCTTAGGAGTTGACATGGTGCTATATTTTGATTATTAATTACCTATCTAAGAATTATTAAAATTGATCACAACGACGAGATTATGTAGCATGCAGGAATTCATGACCATTCTCTTTTCAATAGTTACAGACTTTGACTCCGTTTAATAAACTAGTATTTTGTTCTGAAACCTGCATGATGTATAATCATTTTTAGCTGCTTTCATTTATTAAGTTTTGTCCCATTTATTAATCAATTCAGACTCGATGTAATTTTTTATGGCATACTCATCAATACTATTTTTTGCATTTTCGCATCCAGCAACAGGGCATTTATTATATATAAATCTTAATGGAGTTGTACCATGTTTTGTGCAAAATGCAGTTAAATCAGAAATAAATGGGCCATTGTTATAATGAAAATATACTCCCCATCTAAATAAGATTCCAGTTTGGCTATCCTTTAGTTGATTAAACTCTCTTAGTCTTAACTGTTTCTTTGAATATCGACCTTTATCTTTGCGAAGTAACATTTTGATCCCAAGGTAAATTAAGATTACAATTAATACATAAATAACCCTAATTTTTAAATCAAGTAATTCGTTTAAAGCGGTATTAAATGTAATCTTATCAATTACACTTATGACTTTTACATATAAAAGTGATATAATAGCCACAATACCAACCGCAATAACCTTACTTAAAACAGGGTCTTTCCATATTTTTAGAATAAAGTTTTTCATAGTTATTAGTATAAATCAAATCATATTTTTCTAAATCATTAATCATATTAATAAAGTCTCATTGGAGTCTTTTTTCAAATTGTTACCAACATCCCAGTAATAACCTAATTGTTATTATTCTCATTTTATCTACAGGTACACACCCAAGAAACAAAAAAGACTCCAACAACCCTCGATTTATAGGAGACATTAATCATTGTCTTATCCTTAATCAAGAATTAATTGCACACTAATTTAGTGTTCTTTACCTATCATTGTTTAAGTTTCATTCAAAATCTGTTTAAGAACATTTTTTTGTCAAAAGCATTCGAAAAATTGGAGGCGGGAGCAGTTTCAATACGGCAAATAACCGCAGCTATTCCACGGCAACGAATTAATATTAGCCCGGTTTTAGGTAATATCATTTTGTGAGCTTCAAAAAAAAAAGGTTGGAAGAATAAAAATGTGGAGAATGCTGCCAGCTTTTTGCCTTTAATAAGCTTCGATAAGTGCGGATCGGGCTTCGATGTGTGCGGAATGAGCTTCTAACTCTGCGGGTAAAGCTTTGATGTGTGCGGAAAATCCTTCGATGTTTACGGGAAGAGCTTCGATAAGTGCGGAAAGTCTTTCGATGTTTGCGGGAAGAGCTTCGATGTGCACGGAAACTTCTTCGATAAATGCGGCAAGAGCTTTGATAAATGCGTAGCGGTCAACTATAAGCGCGGGAAGAGCTTCTATCTCTGCGGCAACTCCTTCGATGTGTGCGAATAGTGCTTCGATGTGTGCGGGAAAGGATTTGATAAGCATTGCAGCGTTATCAATAAAGAAAAGTGACTTGACCTAAATTAGCTTGACAGATTATTACTGTTTTTATAGAAGAGATAACAAACATAATTTATAATCCTGTTATCTCCAACTGTGTTTTATTTAATACGGATTTAATTAACCGTCTTACTGGCAAACTGCTGATTA
>JAUZOO010000006.1 GCA_030706405.1 Bacteroidota bacterium
AATTTTTTGCAAGTAAAACGCAACCATTATTAATCAATCATACGACTATGAAAAAAGGCCTTTTTCTTTTACTCTTTAGCTGTTTGTTTTTTACCCCTATCATTAATGGGCAGCAATTATTTGTTCCGGGAGGAACGTTGGCAACTTCATCAAATGGAAATGTGGGTGTTGGAACTAGTATACCCTCTGCAAAATTTGAGGTTATTGGAAATACTTCTTTGGGTGATTATACTGATAATACCTACTCTAACCTGACAATTAAAGGTCCCAATTCTCCTACAAATGCAAATAGTAAAAGAGATATTTCGTTTGAGTTTGCTGCTGCAGGGAAAGCACAAATCAGATCGTACAGAGGTGGTTCGTGGGATACTTATTTACAGTTTTTGACTAGCAGCTCTGGAAACACGGGGGGAGAACCATCAGTAAGATTACATATCAATGGCGATGGTAATGTGGGCATTGGAACTGATAATCCTCAAAGTAAATTTCATATAGTTGAAGGGAATAACAATATACGTATTGGCGATTTTGGAGGAAAAAGTATTGCAGGCATAGAACTTTCTGATGGTGATTGTAATTCTCCTTCATCCACATATCTCTTAGGATGGGAAAATTCTTTTAGAATTGCAACTGGGGGCAGTGTTGATGAATCAAATCATAGATTAGTAGTATTAAATAATGGCAACGTCCTTATTGGTAAAACCTCCCAAACCAATACCACTTATAAGCTGGATGTTTCCGGGAAAATCCGTGCCGATGAAATTGTAGTCAATACCACCGGAGCTGACTTTGTATTTGAAAATAACTATAAGCTCCGCCCGCTCTCCGAAGTAGAAACCTTTATCAAACAAAATAAACACCTACCCGATGTTGCTCCTGCCAAAGAAATGCAGACCAACGGCGTAAGCATGGGCGACATGCAGGCTAAGCTGTTGCAGAAGGTGGAAGAGTTGACGTTGTATTCTATAGCACAGGAGAAAGCCAATAAAGAGCTAACGGAAAGACTTGCTGAGCAGGGACGGGAAATGAAAGAATTGAAACAGTTAATAATGAATAAATCAAATAAATCCCTAACAAATTAGAATTTATGATAAGAAAATTGTACTGTTCGATAGTAGGCTTAGGACTAATAGTTTGTATGAATGCGCAAGTGTTCTATGTGCCAAGTGGGGTAAGTGGAATTGGCACCTCAGCCAACGGCAATATTGGAATAGGAACTCTTTCGCCATCCAATAAGTTAGATATAAATGGAGAATTGGCAGTAGGAGGAGGTTCTGTTAATGCTAATACAACAAAAATTTTTCTCCGCAATCCATATGCAGACGGAAAAACATGGGCAATTAGTTCAGGTGCGAATATGGCCACTGAATCAAGTTTCTCAATTTATAACTGGACCGACAACCAAACATTACCCTTTTTACATATTACCAATAGTGGAAATTTGGGAATTGGTACCCTCTCCCCTTATTATAAACTCTCGGTCAATGGGGATATTTCTGTAGGAGAAAACAATAGTGTTACTAGTGGTTATGGGAACAAATTATATCTACTCGGGGCTTCAGATAATACAGACCCCATCTGGATAAGTCGATATAATAATGGAAGTGACTTATCTGAATTTAGGCTTAATATAGGAGATAATATGAAAGGGGATGACGATAAATTCACTGTAGGAGTAACATATTATGGCGACGGTCTTTGGAAGCCTATATTCTCCGTACAAAGCGATCGCAATATTATTGCAGATGGCAAGATTACTGCTACAGAAATCCAAGTAAAACAAAACGTTTGGAGCGATTTTGTTTTAAAACCCACCTACAAGCTTAAATCACTTACCGAAGTTGAGCAATACATCAACAAAAACGGGCACTTGCCCGAAGTGCCTTCCGAAACCGAGGTTAAACAGAACGGGGTTAATGTGGGCGACATGCAGGCAAAACTGTTGCAAAAGGTGGAGGAGTTGACGTTGTATGTGATTGAGTTGAAGAAGGAGAATGAACAGATAAAACAAGAAAACAAAGAGATTAAAAATGAAATCCAAACACTCAAACCATTAAAATGAAAAGTTTTATAAAAATGCTCAGATCAAAACATCTCATAAAAACAATAATCTTTGTTGTTTTTGTATGTAGTTATCATAATTCTTATTCTCAACAAATAGGCAATGGTCTCGAAAATATCATAACAAACTTTGGAGATATCCTATATTCTGGAGCTTATAATGGATGCAATCCTACCGGAGGTGTGCCAGATAGCGAGCATCCATGGCAGCATCTTCTGGTATTACGCCATCCTAATGAAGCCAATAATTATCAATTACAGATAGGAACTACCTTTGCAGAAAATGAAAAGCTATTTTTCAGAAAAATAGCCAATAATCTGAACCCTAAAAGTCCCACATGGGTTGAATTAGCTACGAGAAACAGCAATATGTTTAATGGGAATCAGACTATAAATGGTGAAATTATATGGCCTTTAGCCCAGAAAAATTTTAGTGCAGCACCTCGGGAAGGAGTAAGTCCTATGTCCATCCGTTTATGGGACAATTATAACGGAGGAGGCCCCTCCTCCTTTGGAACTCTTCTTGAAATGTATGGCCGTTATGGACATATGGTATCTCAACTGTATTTTGGAGGCTGGGATAATTCAAGAATTCGGTATAGAGAGGCTTTTTATGCACAAAATCAGTGGAATGAGTGGCGTTACCTTTTGGATTCTAAAAATGATATTGAATCAAGTGGTAATCTTCATATATTAGGTTCAGGAAACCATTATATTTCAAATGGAAACCTTTTAATTGGTCAAACTTCACAAACCAACTCGACCTACAAACTCGACGTTGCCGGAAAGATTCGAACAGATGAAATCGTTGTCAATACCTCAGGTGCCGACTTTGTATTCGAAAAGAATTACAAGCTCCGCCCGCTCTCCGAAGTAGAAACCTTTATCAAACAAAATAAACACCTACCCGATGTTGCTCCTGCCAAAGAAATGCAGACCAACGGCGTAAGCATGGGCGACATGCAGGCCAAACTGTTGCAAAAGGTGGAAGAATTGACATTATATGTAATTGAGTTGAAAAAAGAAAACGAGCAGCAAAAACAACAAATTGAAGAATTGAATAATAAACTTAAAAATTGAACCATAGATAAATAAAATGATGAACCTATTTATGTGTAGAATTAAATTACTTGTTGGGCTATCTTTTGTTACATATACAACAAATATTTTTTCTCAGGTCATTCCAACAAATAGCAATCCTGTAGCGCTTGAACATAATTTATTGTTTAATGCCACCACACGTTATACCGTAACTCAATCGGGACAGGCGCAGGTTGATTTGAATATCATGTTTGATGGAGTCTTTGCCCCCAGCTACTCAAGTAATGCAGTTTTGGCCTCTAACCCTACTGTAATTACTATAGAAGGCTTACCTATTCAACATGTTCAGCGAGGCGCGTGGATTGGCTGGACAACAAGATACTGGCCTTCCACTAAATTTAAAATAGAAGGTTATCTTGAATGGAGTGTATCAAATGGGAGTCAACACTGGATTACCATTACCGAACAGGAAAATTACTCAGGAAATGATTTTCTTTCTGGGTTACCAGAAGGAGCTTATTCTAAAATTAGATTTACTTTTTATGCAGGGTCTGTTGATCCAGGAAGCGAAGGGCGCTTTGGATTATCGGAAATATATTTTATCCATCCTGAAGCCACCACACCTTATAATGGACTATTTGAAATTTTGGGAGCAAGTTGGAATAAAAATGGTAACAATTTGAATTATAATCAAGGCAATGTTCTAATAGGTAAGACTTCCCAATCCAATAGCTCTTATAAACTCGACGTTGCCGGAAAGATTCGAACAGATGAAATTGTAGTTAATACCACCGGTGCCGACTTTGTATTCGAAAAGAATTACAAGCTCCGCCCACTCTCCGAAGTTGAAACCTTTATCAAACGAAATAAACACCTACCCGATGTTGCTCCTGCCAAAGAAATGCAGACCAACGGCGTAAGCATGGGCGATATGCAGGCTAAACTGTTGCAAAAAGTGGAGGAGCTGACGTTGTATACTATTGAATTGGAGAAAAAAATGAAAGAAATGCAGAATAAGATGAATGAATTAGAGAAAAAAGAAAAATTATGAAAGATCATTTATTAATCATTTTAATAGCACTTCTCACTATACAAGTCTCAAATGCACAAATACTTTATATACCAGGTGGCATTAATGGAGTTGGGACTTCGACATCTGTGAATATAGGGATAGGAACAAATTTACCTACTAAATTATTGGATGTAAATGGAGATGTTAGAATAGGAAATTTATCATCAAGGAATTACTTAAAGATTACATCACAAGAATGGCCGGAGATAAGATTTGAGACTACTTTAAGCAATGAAAAGATGAGAATTGGAATAGCTCACTCAGATAATTCCGGCTATCCTGTCCAAGAGGGAGATTTATATTTTTATACTCAAGATGTTAATTCGATGCCATTTATTTTGAGAAAGAGTGGTAATGTTTTACTTAATGTATCTCTTGGAAACGTTGGTATCGGCACCACCTCACCCCAAAACAAACTCGACGTTAACGGCACCATCCGGGCAAAAGAAGTTAAAGTAACATTGGAGGGTTGGAGCGATTTTGTTTTTAAGCCCTCTTATAAGCTCAAACCTCTCAGCGAAGTGGAGCAATACATTAACAAAAATGGACATTTGCCCGAAGTTCCTTCCGAAACTGAGGTTAAACAGAACGGGGTTAATGTGGGCGATATGCAGGCTAAGCTGTTGCAGAAGGTGGAGGAGCTGACGTTGTATGTGATTGAGCAAGAAAAGAAAATGAATGCTCAGAGCCTTATAATTGAAGAGCAAAACAAAGTAATTCAGCAATTAAAAGTCCAAATAAATAAGAAATGAAAGCTAAATATTTAGTAGTCCACTTTTTTCTTTCGGTGGCATTTTATACAGCCTCGGCTCAAATGCAAGATGACGAAACTGTTGTAAACCACGTGATCTATAAAGGAACTTTTGTGGTTGGAGGTAATAAGGATACCTACTATCCTGTTATTTTTAAATATGGAAATCAAGATAGGATTAATCATCTTAGGATTTTTCGGGGATATTATGAAGCCGGACCAAATGAATTAAGCCCTACCCATAAAGGTGGACTCACTCTCGAATTTGATTTAAATTATGGAGGATGGGGTGGTTCAACTTATGACTGGCGCATTATGGATTTAAGGCAAACTTATCATGAGACATTTGCTAATGCTGGTGTTTGCATGTTCTATATGGGATTTGCAGTTTGGTTAAGAGGAGGAGGATTTGTTTATCACTATGAGTCGGAATGTCCTTCAAATCTTCAAGTAGCCTATGCGAATGAAATGATATATCAGACCCCATATCCTGATCATCCCGAATATACGGTTTATGCAGATAATCCAGTCACTGTAATAAATAAGGATAATATAAATAATCATCTTTTGTCATTGTCTTTTTCAAAACAGGGTAATGATATTCTTTATTTACAAGGCAACGTCGGCATCGGTACCACTGCTCCTCAAAACAAACTCGACGTTAACGGCACCATCCGCGCTAAAGAAATTAAGGTAACTCTCGAAGGATGGAGTGATTTTGTATTTGAACGCACTTACAAGCTACAACCGCTTACCGAAGTAGAACAATACATCAACAAAAACGGCCACCTGCCCGAAGTACCTTCCGAAACAGAGGTTAAACAAAAAGGAGTTGATGTAGGTGATATGCAAGCTAAATTATTGCAAAAGGTGGAGGAGCTGACGTTGTATAGCATAGCTCAAGAAAAAGAAAATGCCGAACTAAAACAAAGGTTATATGAACAGGAGCTAAAGCTAAAAAAGCTGGAGGAATTAATAATCAATAAAATAAATTAACATACAATATTAAATGAAACGAATATCAATAATACTTCTTATAATTATACAAGGATATTGTTTAAATGTCCAAGTTAATGAGTTAGCTCCAAACTATAAAGTAATTGATATAGGATGGAATGGCTATGGTGATTTTACTCGTAGTCTAATATTATTGCATGAGATTTTAATAGGAATTTCATTGTTAAAAATTAGGCTATCGGAACAATTCAAGCAATGAGAGTTAGTACGCTCCCAAACAAGGAGTCAAATCGATGAAAGACGGGCTTAAAATGATTTTTGAAATTAAATTTGGGTTTAACCGTTTTAATACGCTTGAGAAATGTAATAAATAAGATAATTAGCAACATGTATTACTGTCATATTAAAAAAACAATCTTGTTATGATGAAAATTAAACAAAAATTATTAAAAATTAGTACTTTAAGGAATAAAGTATTTATTATTATTTTTTTGACTGCAATTGGAGGCAAAACTGTTGCTCAAAATCAGCTATTAGATATAAATTCATCGAATAGTAATTCTTTATTTAATGGCTTACCTGACATTAAAATACCACTCTATGAGTTCAAAGAAAAATCGATGAATATACCTGTTTTTTTAAATTACGATGCTAGTGGGAATAAGGTAGAAACAGTCGCTAGCAACATTGGATTAGGATGGACATTATATGTAGGAGGGCAGATAAATAGAATCGTAAAGGGAATTCCCGACGATTATTATATGAATGATAATGATAACTTAGGAGTGGGTTGGATTCATAACTTAGATCAAAAGACAACACTTGAATCTAGTTTTTTTGGCTTATTTAAATATGATCAAACTATTGAAACAGCCAAAGCTGATATATCCAATGTAATAAATAATCCCAATTTTCTAGAACGCTCAAATTCTAGTATCTGGAGTTTATTTAATTTTTTCACAAGATATTGGTTAGACACAGAGCCTGATATTTTTTCATTTGACATCCCTGGCCATAAAGGCGAGTTTTATTTTGATAAGGATGGAAAGATTTCCCCTATAAATGGTAATGGGCTAATTTTTTCATATTCTTTAGATGCCAATAAAAAAATAAACGAATTTGATATAACAGATGAAAACGGGAATAAATATATTTATTCTATTAAAGATCAGAAAAAATTAAATCTTAAAGGAGTGAAAAAATTTACATTTGTTTACGCTATGTGGGGTATCCCCTTTGAGTCTGATAATCTCGTTACAACTTTCTACGACACTTGGCATTTAAGCAAAATTATATCTTCAAATGGGACGGAGATTAATTATCATTATGCTACAGAAAACTATACGTTAACTAGTCTTGTTTCGTCTTATAAAAAAGGTATTGAAAGTACTGAAACTAACAATTATAGCCAATTACTGATTTCTAATTGTTTCAATAGATTAACACAGATTAGCTCGGACAATATAGAAATGAATTTTAGTACAGGTACAGAAAGGAGGGATCTACCTGGAACTTATCCAATAAATGGCATTACTGTAGTTTGGAAGCCGACCCGTACTTTTATTAAAAATTATTTTTTTGAACAAAACTATTTTTTAAGTTCAACTTCAACTCCATCTGAGAAGTCGTTGAGATTAAAACTTAATTCTATTCAAGAATTAAGTAGGAATGGTCAATCCCCCCCCCCAATTTCATTTTTTTATGACGAAGAAGATAAATTACCTCCAAGAGATTCGAAGGAACAAGATATTTGGGGGTATTATAATGCTAATCATGCGACTACATTAATCCCTAAAATTTATGTATATGGTAGCGATGATTTCAATCCATACAAAGCAATTCCAATACCCAATTGCTCGGCAGACTATGTTATAAATGGAGCTGATAGGTCTCCTGACATTAGAAATATAAATGGTAAAATTGAAACTGTGATGGATGCATTTATACTTACTCAAATAAAAACGTCAGAAGGAGGTGTAATTTCTTATCAATTTGAGCCGCACGAATATGCTTATGATGGGCATGAATATCGAGGTGGGGGATTACGCATAAGCAAAATAGCATATTCAGATGGTACAACCACTAATCAAATAGTTAAAGAGTTTAAGTATTCCGATCCAATCTTTGGGTCAAATGGTGTACTTATAAATATGCCAATTTATGCTTATATTAATTATGGTCGAGATGCAAATTCGAAAAATAAGGTTCAATCTGAGTATTTTAATAATCGTAATAATTTTTATCAAAATTATTTGAATGTAACAAGTGATAATAATTTATTTTATTATGGAAATCCAATTGGGTATAGCAAAGTAGAGGTTAATCAATCAGGAAAAGGGTCGACTGCATATTACTATGAAATTAATTCATCTTTTAATGATCTTAATAAAACAAGAATAGTGAATAATTTAATTGAGGACCCCTATGCAGAAGGAATTCTAATAAATGGTGACGGTAGTGATGATGTAGAGACCTGTGGTAGTCTTTTGGGCACTAGTTATAAGTTATTCTGTAAATATGAAGAAGGGCCCAATTTGTCTTTTTTTTCGTTTAATATATTCCCATTCCCATCTAATGGTAATAGTTATTGGAATAATGGTTTTCTGACATATACAGAACAGAAGGATGAGCTAGGTAACTTAACAAAGACGACAGGTTTCGCTTATAGCGATAAATTTATATCTGGATCTAAACCAAATATTATTTATGGTTTAAGATATGCGATGCATTATAATCCAGTCTATATCGAAGAAACTGGTACATGTGGTTTATATGGAAAGATCTGTGCTGAATGTGATAAGCATAATGGGAATCCTCAATATATTTATGGGAGATATTCATTAAATTCTGGAATGTATCGTGTATTAGAATCTGTAAATGAAACTTTTTATGATCTAAAAGATGTTAATAAATTTAATTCAACGACAACGACATACAAATATAATGATGTTGGTCAGGTTAGTTTGGTGTCCCAGATTCAGAGTAATGGTAGTGAATTAAAAACTACATATTCATATCCTTGTGATTTCAATTTTACAACTACAATTAATGGTGTCTCATATCCTTTGCCGCCTTGCGAAAATTATGCCCAAACAATATATAATATGCAAACCAAAAACATAATTAAACCTATTGAAGTGGTAAAGTATTTTAATAATAAAGTTATTGATGCAAGACTTTATACATACTCCTTGCCGGATAATTACCTTTTGAAAACAATTAACAAAATAAATATTGAGACTCCATTAAGTAGTTCCAATTTTACACGTTGTAATTTGGGTTTGACATTCTGTCAATCGAGCAATTCCTATCTGGGGACAAGTGGAGCAAAATTTTTGAGTGATGGGAAATATCAACCTTACATAAATTATGATTATGATGCCAATGGCAATATTCTCCAATATCATGAAGCTAATAATATAAACACCGCCTATATATGGGGATATAATTCTAGTCTGCCCGTAGCCAAAGTAGCCAATGCAAGTCAAAACGAAATTTTTTTTACCAGTTTTGACGACGGAATGCCTGTTATTGACGGATGGGCAGTCAACACAAGCTTGGATGCCACGCATGCAAGAACAGGAAAATATGCACTAAAGTCAAATAATCCCAGTAATAGTTTGATTTATCACTTTTTCCCTAAGCTTACCATTAACAATAGTTCAGATAAAAAATACAGGTATTCCTGTTGGGTTTACAGTTCTGGACCCCAAGCTAATTTATACTTCTTTTGGAAAGACAATACCAGTGCCGATTGGTATGCCCCTTCATGGAATGTAGATCATAAGACAACAACAGAAATCAATAAGTGGGTATTACTACAAGGAGAAGTAACCGTTCCTGCTAATGCAAAGCAGATTTATCTGAGGGCTGATAATATGGGCTCCGGAACCGTTTGGTTTGATGATTTGCGCCTTTGTCCTGCTGATTCCAAGATGACAACTTATACTCATGCTCCGCTTGTAGGAATGACTTCGTCGACCGACGAAAATAATATAAGCACTTTTTACGAGTATGATTCATTAGGAAGATTAATGAATACCAGGGATAAAGACCAAAACATTCTAAATCATTATGAATATCATTATAAACAACAATAACAAATGAATATACAAACTGTTAAATCAATTTTTATGAAAAAACTATTGTTTGCGATAATGTTATTGATGTTTCCTTTACTATTATCGGCCCAATATACTTATATATATCAGGGTCCCTCGGGAAGTGTATTTGATGATGGGAGTGGACCGGATAATTATGCGGATAACACCAATACTACCTATTTGATTATTGCTCCCGAATCTTGCGGTGTTAACCTTTCGTTTCCCGAGTTTAATACCGAAGGCGGGTGTGATAAAGTTTATGTATATGATGGGCTCAGTGATAATTCCAGATTAATTGGAGTTTATGATAATAATACGCCTCGCCCTGATATTATTAGTTCTTCCGGTCAATTTATGTTTATCCGGTTTGTTACTGATGGCAATAATAATCTAAGCGGTTGGACTGCTCAATATACATACAAGAACGTATACAAAGAGAATTTTGCAGCAGGATACGGAAACTTTTTTAGTGCTATCGGATATCATGAGGATTTCTATGGACTTGAAAGTACTTATGTTATCAAGCCCGATGGAGCTAAACGAGTTTCATTAACTTTTCCTAAGTTTAATTTAAGCCCGGATGATGTGGTGTATGTTTATGATGGAGAAGATGTCAGTGCCCGTTTATTGAAACAGTACGATTATTATAATCGTCCGCAGGCTACAGACGAGGTTAACTCAACGGGAGGAAGCCTGTGTGTTTTTTTTACGACAAATACTGATATTGGGGCACCCCGATGGACAGCCCAATACAAGTCTTTTAGTGATAATTACCTTAAGCCATCCGTTTCTTCGGCGCATAATTTTACATATACGCTTTCACCTCAGGTACCAATAAAAGATTTTTGTTCAAAAGATATAGATGCCAATCCGGATAATTTTGCGGAAGAAATTGCTTACACCGATGGGCTTGGCAGGCCTTCCCAAAAGGTACTAATCAATAATAGCCCTTCACATAAGGATTTGGTAACGCCTACTGTTTATGACGATTATGGCAGGGAATCTATTAAGTTTTTGTCATATACCAACCCTGGCTCGGGAGCTTTTGATGAGAATGTGCCTAAAAGTGATCTTAGTAATTACACCTCTACCACTCAGTCTGTTTTTTATCAAACGACTGCTAATGTTGCTAACGACGTTTTACCTTATGCTGTAACCCAATTTGAAGATTCGCCTCTTCAACGGGTGCTAAAACAAGGGGCTCCGGGTAAGGACTGGCAACCCGACCAACATCCCATAAGTTTCGACTATTTAGTAAACGATGCCGATGAGGTCAAATTATGGTATGTCGATAGCGACGGCAATTATAAAAGCGATGTCAATTATGGGGCAGGAGAGTTATTAATAACCCAGACTACTGATGAAAGTAAAAATCCGGTAAAAGAGTATAAAGACAAAAGCGACAGGGTAGTGTTGAAATCCGTTTATGACGGCTCAAACTGGCTGAAAACCTATAATGTTTATGACGATTTCGGGTTGTTGCGTTATGTAATCCCTCCGCTTGCCGGGCAGGAACTCGATGTAATTGCCCAAAGTGGTTCGTGCGACGTCGTTTCGACGGATAAGGCTGTTTCGGCTTACGAAGGGAAATCGTACATGATAAAATCCGGAGCCACCCTTACGCTTAGTCCTGGGTTTAGCTTCTCGGGAGCTTCCGGTTCATTCTCGGCTACAAAATATGTTGAAACCAGCGACCCGGCAGCGGTTAAAGATCAGCTGGTATACCAATATACCTATGACGAAAAACACCGGATGATTACCAAAAAACTCCCCGGAGCCCAACCCATCTACATGGTTTATGATAATCGTGACAGGCTGGTACTTGCTCAGGATGGTAAAATGCGAAAAGAAAATGCCAATCAATGGTTATTTATTAAATACGATGAACAAAATCGACCACTCTACACTGGTGTGACTACCATAAGCAATAAAACGTTTGACGATTTGAGATCGGATTTTACCAATTATGAAACCGTTTTCGGAGAAGTCAGAACTAACAGCGGAACTATCGGTTATTCTACTGACAAGAGTTTTGCTTCTATATTTTCGACATCCGAAAACAATATTCTTACAGTAACGTATTACGATAATTACGATTTTTTGCCCGTTGACGGATTTAGTAAATTAAATTTCCAGTCTGTTACGGGATATGCCTCCGTAAAATTCGACAGGGTACAGGGGCAGACCACCGGTTCTAAAGTCAAGATTCTCGACGGTGGCGAATACACCTTACAAGCGAAGTGGATGTCTGCGGTTAATTATTTCGACGATAATTATCGGCCAATTCAATCGCAGCGCACCTTGTACGATGGTGCCAATGGAACGGAAACAGCATCGAATCTTTACGATTTTACAGGTAAGTTGTTACAGAGTAAAATATCTCAAACGTTTAATAGTAATCCCACTACCGTTGAGAAATATTTGAAATACGACCAGGCCGGTCGCTTAACCATGGTTGAGCAGAAAATTAATAATGGCGACAAAGTTGCTATTGCAGCCATGACGTACAACGAGCTTGGACAGTTAGTTAATAAGAAATTGGGAAAAGCATCTTCGGCTTCCGATTACGCCCAGAGTGTTGGCTACACATACAATATCCGGGGCTGGCTGACGCAAATTAACAACCCCGATAACCTGGGCGCTAACCTCTTTGGTATGCGCCTGCGGTATAACGATGTTGAACCCGGCTTGAGCAACAGTGCGTTATTTAACGGAAATATCTCGGCCATGGTTTGGCGTAACAACAAACAGGATGCCACCCAGGAAAAGGCGTATGTTTATAACTACGATAATCTCGACCGACTTAGTGCTGCCAATTTTAAACAAAATAACGAGGCTGGCTGGGACAGCAAAACCGAATACGCAGAAACGGATATTACGTACGATGCCAATGGCAATATCTCGCATTTAACCCGTACCTATCCCGCCAAAGCCGACGATAATTACAACTACCATTACAACGGCAACCAATTGCAACACTTCGAAGGTGTTAGCTTGGATTATATTTATGATGATAATGGCAATACTACATTTGACGGTTTACGTAAATTTAGCATATCGTATAATTTATTAGATTTGCCCTCCTGCATAAGTAAGGAAGGAAGCGGTAAACTTTCATATATTTATACCGCCGATGGCGAAAAACTGGCTAAACTTGTAAATGGCTCGTTTAAGCAGTATTATGCAGGCGGCATGGTTTACAACGATGCCAAAGGGTTGGATTATGTTTTACATAATGAAGGCATGGCTCGTCGCGTTACGGACGATAATTTTACGTATTACTATAACCTTACTGATCATCTGGGCAGTACACGGGTAGTATTTACTGCGGCTGACAACATCGCTATAAACCAACAGACTACCGAGTATTATCCCTTTGGACTGGCCTTTAAGCGGAATAATACGGACATTAACAAGTATCTTTATAACGGCAAGGAATTGCAGGACGAAACAATTGGCAGTACTGATTTGGGAGAATATGACTATGGAGCAAGGTATTTTGACCCGCAGATTGGAAGGTTTACAGGGATAGATCCAATTTGTGAAGCATTTCGTTATGTTACTCCATATAATTATACAGAAAATGACCCAGTTGGATCAATTGACTTATGGGGTTTACAAAAATTAAAAATTGCTACTAGTTTTACTTTAACAACTGGTAAAGTTGGCCTAGAAGGAAACGTTGGTCGTTTAAAAGTTGGAGGAAGTTATGCAAATGGAGCTTATTCTCAAACTATTATGGTTTATTTTGAAATAGAAAATGGGAAGTTAAATTTTGGAATAAGCCAAATTGCAAAAAATATTGATAATGCAACATCTGTGGGATATGCTTATTTATTTGGAGAGGAAAGTAAAGATAAAGCAACTACAAGGGATTTGAGTTTTAGAAATGGAGCTAGAAAAATCACCGAGAAGGTTTTTACAAGGAAGGAAAATGCGGGATTTTTGTTCAAAAATATTTCTACAGGAAGTGATAATGTTACAAAGGCAGAAATTGCTGTAAATGCATTACTTTTAGGTGTAGAAACAAATACAATCATAGAAGATATTCCTGCCGATACAAAGCCATCTAACTCCTCAAGCTCCTCAATAACTAATAGCCAACTTTTAACTTGGTATTCTAATTTTTTAAATACCTTAATACCATATGAATTTTCAAAAGGTAATAGTACTACCTCACAAAGTTCATTTTGGAAGTCTCCGTTAGGCTCTAATTCAGGAGCAGTACCTTGCCCGGCCTATCACTAAATTTACAGAATTATTAAATATATTAAAAAGTATAAGTATGTAATTTACAGTCTTATTATAAAAGCATATTTATTAGGGGCTTAAAATTTTAAACCACGTTTGGAATGACCTCAGAGAGGTTAGATGTCTATAGAAAATAGTACGAGATAGACTGTCGACCTCGGTTGGGGTTGAACAAATAGTTATTATTTTTCAAACAAGAACAACAACAAAGGAGTATCAATTTTATGCTTACCAATTTAATTTCCTTGTACTAATATGTTATAATAATTGCAATAAACATTTTAACACAATCCAATAATAATTTTCAACAGCCCCTTAGAGCATGTTTTTAAATTTTGAAATAACGACAAACAAAAATTATGATTACTCAGTTTAAAGAGCTTACAGATTCTCATTGGAAAATTATATCATCCTTGTTAAATAACCAATGGAAACGAAAGAATTCATTGAGAAATGTAGTAAACAGAATATTTTATATACTCAGGACGGGTTGTCAATGGCGAAACCTTCCCAATAAGATATACCCACGGTGGCAGAGCGTTTATTACTATTTCTATCAATGGGCCAATGATGGAACCTTTGGAACCCTTACATTTTCTTTGAACGGACACCTTCGTAAGCAATCCAACAGGGAAGAAACTCCAAGCTTAGGCTGTCTTGATAGCCAATCAATTAAACTAGCTCCTATGATTTATGAAGATAAGGGAATAGATGGGAATAAGAAGATAAACGGACGAAAACGTCAGGTATTAGTTAGATACTTTGGGGCTTGTCTGGTCGTGTTCTGTTCATGTTGCCCACCTTTCGGATACGGTGATGGGTTGTAATTTATTTGACAAAATAAAAGAAAAGTTAATACGGCTTGAAAAGATATTAGTCGATGGAGGGTACAAAGGGACATTCATCGAAGAAGCTAAAAAATACCTTGAAATAACTGTAGAGGTTACCTCAAAACCGCCCACTGAAAAAGGATTTGTTCCGGTAGCAAAACGATGGGTCAGTGAGCGAACTTTTGCATGGTTTAATTTCTTTCGTAGGTTGTCCAAAGACTATTAACATTCGACTAAATGTGCCGAATCTATGATCTTATAAGCAAATTGTGCTGTAGTTTTAAATAGAATGAATTGAATAATAATAATTTAAAATAAAAACATGCTTTAATTGATTTAAAATAAAATAATCACAAAAGAACATTCACTATGGAAAAAAGAAAATTAAAAAAAAAATTGTTATTTTTTTGCTTTATTGCCAATTTGTTTATGATAGCCATATATCTTAGCGTAATAATAGCTGCATTTTTCAAATTTCAGAAATATATAGATTATATATTCTTTGATGTTGAGTTTGCAAATATTCGTATGTTTTTAACAATTTTTGTTTTTATATTATGGATTAATAATTTAATTGTTTGGTCAAAGAGGGACAAAAATCTAGGTAGATTTTTTATTTTATTTTTCTTTATTGGAATTTATAGTCCTTTTTATTTTATAAAGATTTTAAAAAATAAATGGCAATAAGACATTTTTATATAAATAGTCGTTGAAAATTGATTCTTAAAAAGAAACAAATACATTAAAAATATATATTATGAGAGCAATAATTTGTGGCTTAGCGTTTTTAATATTTGCATGTAATTCAACTGAAAGAAAACAGGATTATCGACAAAAGGATTGTCTTCAATAGATTTATTAACAAACATGAAAGAAACAAAAAAGACGATCGATTCATTGTTTGCTTTGGGTCAAAAAGCTAACAATGGATATCAGTTTACGTATTTTTCGTGTTATAAAGGTAGAATAACCAAGGTGAAAGACACACTTAACTGGCCGAGAAGATATGACTATATTATAAACATAATGCAAAACAAGAAGGGACATGTATTAGTTTACAAAGAGATTCCCCAGCTGGGCGAAGACTGTTCTACGAAGCAGCTCGGCGAATGTCTGTGACTTCGTCGGGCTATGTACCGGTCTCCTGACCGGTTAATTAAAATACCGCTTTTGCAATTATAACGTAAAAGCGGTATTTTGCGTTTATGTCAACCGGCTGTCAAATACGAGATCAATCTCTGTTGGGCGAAGTTTTTACTTCGTCCAACTATTTTAGTAGCATTTGCTACCATTACTATTTGTAGGCTCGCGCGCAAAGCAGCATCTATAAAACAGGTCGCTAAGCGGATTTTGCAAATCCGTTTGAAACATAGACGATTTAAATCGGTAAGGAATAACGATAAAAACCGGGGCAACCCGGTTTTGTTTTTTATAAAGCACCTACTTCTTTAAACACGGAAAATTGATTCCATTATTTAAAACCATTTGCACACAATCGGATTGTTTTTATTTTTGTATTTACTATCAGGGGGATGGTTAAGGCAATATTGTTTAATCAAATAGTTTATCAACCATGAAACAAAACCAAATTTCAGCAAACATTTCCAACGAAACCCTAACCAAGGCAGTCGCGCTCATCGACGAACTCGAATCGTTATTTCCTTTCCTTCTGTCGTTAACGCCCGACGAAAAACAAGGCGGGTTCAGACTCGGTGATGCCAATATGAGTTTTCTTACCAAAAGCAGGGATTATATTTCACTCAATCCGCAACATATGCCTTCGTTTGTGGATATTACCGAAACCAACAACGACATCAACGTAGCCACCAACCTGTTTACCGTAACCAAAAAGCTGGCCGTGCTTGCTTCCAAAATTGAGGATACGGCGACCCAGGCAGGTTTTGAGTCCCTGGCTTCGGTGCTGGCGTATTACAACTCGGTGAAACTGGCCGCCAGGAATAATGTTCCCGGTGCCCAGGCCATTTACGACGACCTTAAGACCCGTTTCCCCGGCCGGTCGTCAACTGCCGACAAAAAGGAAACGGTAAAATAATTTTTCTTATAACCGCGAAGCTGCTTTCCCGAACCATCCCCCGGCTTCGCGGTTTTTCTTTTTCCCCAAATTGAGCGAAGACTGTGCCGCGAAGCTGCCCGGCGAATGTTCTCAGTTGGGCGAAGTTTTTACTTCGTCTAACTATTTTAGTAGCATTTCCTACCATTACCATTCGTCTCTCCCCTAAACCTGTTTGGCAAAGCCGTAATCACGAGCGGTTTTATCGTAACCGAAAACCACCAGGCCGTTCCAACGGTCAATGCCAGCCATAAATACCATCGGGCAGGCCCTATTTTACAGCCAACCGGATGTTTTTAGCATCCTTCAGGCCCTGCAGAACAGCCTCCTGGATATAAAAAACAGCCAATTATTTCCAATTTACATCGAAGAGGCTCCGTTTTCGGGCAAATAGGCTCTAACCTACGACCTTTTTGTCAGTGGTTCGGGCTTTTTTGTCACACCAAAGGAATAAACCGATGTAGCGTACACATAAAAAAGCCGTTGTTTACATCCAACTGGCTCTATTTTGAGACAAAGAGGCTCTAAAAAAGAAACACAAGGCTGTTCCGGATATCCTGCTGGATGCAATTAGGGAACCGGAGGACGTTCGTGAAGTCCTAAACAGTCTTTGTAAGGATAAAACCAATAGTCCCAACCTGTTTAAGGTTCGCGAGTACATACTTTTGTACCCATGCTAAAAGCATCTGTTTTGAATATGAACCTCAACCTTTGGATTTGTTTTAAAAATTATCCCTATTTTTAAACCCTTTGGTAAAACATCCTAAGATATTAGCAAAATAATTAGTGCCCTATTCGAAATCAATCAACTATTATAAAAAATGAAAAGACAAATTTTGACAAGCCTTATTTTTTTGTGTTTGGGTATTAGTGTAAATGCCCAATGGCAGACTTCAACAAATAATATTTATTACAATCAGGGAAATGTGGGAATTGGACAAATGGACCTTTCTTATAAATTTTCGGTAGGAGATAATGGGCATATTTTTTCAATTAAGCCGCACCCGGCAGGAGTAGACCTCTACTCAACCGGGAATTTTGCGCCACATTATCAGACTGATTTTTCTATATACAAGGGAATTCCGGGCAGTGGAGAATTGAAATTTAAAATTGATGGAAATGGAAACGTAGGAATCGGCATTGTCACAGTCGGATATCAGACTATGTTACACGTAAAAGAATCAGGAAGTTCCAGTGGAACATGGAGGGGGCGTATTGTTGCATCCGGTGATAATAATGCCGTTGTAATGGGAGAAGTGAATGGAAAGGCTTGGTTAGGTGCTCATAATGCTTCATTAAATGCGTGGAGCGACTTAATAATGCAGACGGGTGGAGGAAATATAGGTATTGGCACAGCCTCGCCCGCATATAAGCTTGACGTTAATGGAACATTTCGTGTAACTAGTAATAGTGAGTTATTTGGTGGTTCAAATAAAATTTATGGCAATAACGATCCTAATAATTATTACTTAGGACACTATGTTGTTTATGGTTCAGATGGTTTAGATATCCATTGGCATGGAGGTGTTAGATTGGGAGATTATACTGGTAATGTAATGCAAATTTCTAATGGACAAATTGGAATAGGCACTTCTACACCTGCGTATAAACTTGATGTTATAGGAACCATAAGAGCAAGAGAAATAAAAGTTGACTTAACCGGAGCCGATTTTGTTTTTGAAAAAAATTACAAGCTAATGCCTTTAACTGAATTGGAGCAATTTGTAAAAGAGCAAAAGCATTTGCCGGAAGTTGCTTCGGCTAAGGAGATGGAGAAAAATGGAACGGATTTAGGAAACCTAAACACTAAACTTTTGCAAAAAGTTGAAGAGTTAACGCTTTATACTATCGATCAACAAAAACAGATTGATGAGCTAAAAAGGCAAATTCAAGAATTAAAGCATAAATAGTACTAATTAACTATTAAACAAATTCACATTTATATCCTGTCATGATGAAAAGTTTTATATTAACAATCGCTCTTTCTATTTTAGCACTAACATTAATTAAAGGTCAAAACGACAACTATTTTAAGCTCACCTTTGTTAAAAGTACTCCCAATGCGCAATCTAATCAGGTCTTATATATCAATTTTCCCGATGTAACCCTTTGGGGGTGGATAGAGGTTACTATTACCGGTGGATATAATTGGCAAAGAAATACAGGAAAACTAACAAAACGGTTTGCCTTTATTTATAATGCAGGTGCATACTTTAGCCAAAATGTAGAAATTCCAACGGCATTTGGAGATTTGGCTTATCAATGGAATATTGGAGATTACGAGTTAGCGAACCATAGAATTCCTATTTATCATTTAGCCACTACAGGAAATGATATTACTATCCAAGTGGAAGGAGTTTTGCAACATTTAGATTGTATAAACTCAATCAAAAACAATCTGTCAATAAGCGACCCTGTTATAGTTCCTAATTCAATGCAGAGGCAATATACCTCTTTTATGCAAGATCGAGTTGGAATTGGCATTCTGAACCCTCAGAATACACTCGACGTTAACGGAACTGTGCATGCGAGAGAAGTTAAAGTCGATTTAAATAACTGGAGTGATTTTGTTTTTAAGCCAGATTATAAACTAAAACCACTTAAAGAGCTAGAGTCTTATGTAAAAGAAAACCATCACTTGCCCGAAATACCTTCTGAAGCAGAAATTGTACAAAACGGTGTCAATATTGGTGTCACTCAAAAAAAGCTTTTGCAAAAAATTGAAGAGTTAACACTTTATACTATCGATCAACAAAAACAGATTGAAGAGTTAAAAAAACAAATTCAGGAATTAATGCATAAATAGTACATTTAATTATTAAACAAGCTTTTATTTCGCGAAAATGTTGTACACCGATAATTTACTCTGAGAATATAAATTATCAAAATAAGCCCTAATAAAATATATGGTAATGAAAATAATTATATGCTTTTCGATTGGATTACTTCTTGTAAGTAATGTTAGAGCTCAGGATGAAAATATTTTAATAGGCTTAAACTCTCCTGCCTATGGAGTTAGAATAAAAGCTAACTGGCCTAGCAATGATGGAGGTTGGGCAAGAGGTTTTTATCTTGTAAACCAGGATAACACTCAAAATTTTTTTGGTTTTGGAGCATTTGGCATTTGCTCAAAGGGTATTCCTACATTAGGATATGGTTGGATCGGAACAGATTACAATAATACATTTATGACTTTTATGCCAACGGGTCAAATAGGTATTGGCACAACCTCGCCCGCATATAAGCTTGACGTTATAGGATCATTTCGTGTAACTGGCAATAGTGAGCTATTGGGATGGTCTAGTAAAATTTATGGTAATTATGATCCCAATAATTATTATTTAGGACACTATGCAGTTTCAGGTTCAGATGGCTTAGATATTCATTGGTATGGAGGTATTAGATTAGGAGATTATACTGGTAATGTAATGCAAATTTCTAATGGACAAATTGGAATTGGCACTTCTACGCCTGCTTATAAACTTGATGTTATAGGAACCATAAGGGCAAGGGAGATTAAAGTTGACTTAAACGGAGCTGATTTCGTTTTTGAAAAAAATTACAAGCTAATGCCTTTAACTGAATTGGAGCAATTTGTAAAAGAGCAAAAGCATTTGCCGGAAGTTGCTTCGGCTAAGGAGATGGAGAAAAACGGAACGGATTTAGGAAACCTAAATACTAAACTTTTGCAAAAAATTGAAGAGTTAACGCTTTATACTATCGATCAACAAAAACAGATTGATGAGTTAAAAAAGCAAAATGCAAAGATTGAGCAGCAACAGCAAGAATTGCAGGCGTTGAAGAAAGAAATCGAGAAATTAAAACCCGTTTCAAAATAACGTCCGGTTTTTTCAAACAAACAAATCGGAGCAACTGAACTAATACCCGAGCCACTGTTTAATAAACAAAAAAATCATTTTGTTTATTAAACAAAAAAATGTAGTATAGCACCCTGAAAATCTATTTATTAAACATCATTCAACCATCTGTTACTGAAATTGATTAACTGATAATTATGAGAAAACCAATCAAACCTCAACGCCTGCCAGCTTTTACGCTTACCGAATTATTGGTTGTGCTAGTTATTGTTGGCATCTTAGTATTGTTGGCCCTGCCTAAACTCATGCCCTTAATCTCCAAGGCCAAAAGCACCGAAGCCGAGTTACAACTTGGCCATTTGCAAACGTTGGAGAAAAGCTATTTTTATGCCAAATCGAAGTATGCCGCAACCCTCGAAGATGTGGGTTTTGAGCAGGAAAAACTCACCACCGAAGGAGGCTCAGCCAATTACCGGGTTGAAATTGTAGAAGCTACCGCTACCGGATTTAAAGCCCGTGCTACGGCTGTTGTCGATTTTAACGGCGATGGCAAGTTTAATGTTTGGGAAATAGATCAGGATAAAAACCTTGTTGAAGTAACCAAGGATTGACATGTCCCTATTGGCTTCCTCATTATTAAGCGGAATTTTACTAATAGTTGTTTACCAGGATTTCCGTTACAGGGCATTATCGGTTTATGTTCTTGCAATGGCCTTATTGTTGGCTGTTTTTTACGCCGTGTTAATCAACGGATGGAAACAGGCGATGGTCTTTGCCGGTATCAATGGGCTACTGATAGCTCTTCAACTGGCAGGTGTGTGGGGGTATTTTTCCCTTAAAAGGAGAAGTTTTATGAGTATAGTCAACACCTGCATTGGCAGTGGCGATTTGCTTTTCTATGCCGTGTTGGCGCTGTTATTCTCACCTGTAAACTTTATCGTGTTTAACCTGCTGGGGTATATTATAATACTAGTAGTATTTGCAGTACTCAAATTGATGGCCGGGTATAACAATACTATCCCCCTTGCCGGAAGTTTAGCGTTATTGTTTTGTCCGATGGTTTTTATCGATCGGTTTGTACCGGGGTTTAATATGTATAATGATTATTTTTTGATGAATGTGTTGTTCTAATAAGAATGGACAGATATCTATAATCATAGAATTTTAGACTAAGCAACAATTTCATTTTTTGTCTTGAAACAAAAGATTTAAAACATCAAAAAAGGATGATGACTAAACGGAGTTTCGAGGGTAGGCATGGAACATCTATTGAATGTTTGGTATAAGCGGTTAATCTCCAAAATACGTTATATATAGGCGTTAATTAGAAAATTATGGGCAATCGTGAGGATTATATTTTTGACACCGAGCTTCTGCAACTAATCACTGCGGACCAGGCTTGGCATTATGCTATTGTCCCTAAAAAAAGCGGGGCTGTGGAGCTCGATTTTTTTATTGACGACACCAAACCGGTAGCAGATACCCGGGATGAGCTCGAACTCCTGTTCGGGAAAACGGTTAACCTCGAAAAAGCTTCTCCCGATTATATTTATGAGGTGCTGTCGAAACATTATCGTAAAGGTTACAACCAACCCAATGAGCAGTCGCAAAACCTGGGGTTCTCCCCTAATTCGGACGATTTTCTGGTAAGCCTGATAACAGGGGCCCATTCGTTGGGGAGCAGCGATATTCACATCGAGACGTATGAAGAGAAATGTCGCATCCGTATGCGTATCGACGGAAAGCTCATCGAAAGGTTTGTTTTAAAAAGGGATGAGTACCCCGCCATTGTTAACCGGATAAAGATTAAGTCGAACCTCGACATTGCAGAGAAACGACTTCCCCAGGATGGTCGTATCTTTTTCGATCATGGTGCCCAGAAGTTCGATATCCGGGTATCGGTTCTTCCAACATTATATGGTGAAAAGATCGTCTTACGGTTGCTCAGTAAAGATGCCGCCAATATCGATATTTATAAGCTCGGGTTTATGCCCCGCCAATTGGATGATTTTCTGGAAGCGATACGTAAGCCCAACGGCATAATCCTGATAAGCGGACCTACCGGCTCGGGGAAAACGACCACCTTATACGCCACGCTGCGAATCTTGAACAAGGAATACACCAACATCCTGACCATTGAGGATCCGATAGAATATACGCTCGAAGGTATTAACCAGGTACAATTGAAAGAAAGCATAGGCCTTACGTTTGCCAGTGCTTTGCGGACGTTTCTGCGACAAGACCCGGACATCATTATGCTTGGGGAGATCCGCGACGGGGAAACGGCGCAAATGGCAACACGTGCTGCCCTTACCGGTCACCTTGTACTATCTACAATACATACTAACTCGGCATGGGGAACTATCTCCCGGCTCATAGACATGGGTGTACCTCCTTTTCTTATTGCCAATACGGTTAACCTTTCGGTGGCTCAACGCTTGGTGCGGTTATTATGTCCCCATTGTAAGCAGGAAAAGCTTTTGCAGGATGCTGATTGGCCTCATAATTACAAACCCGCAAAGATTCTGCAAAAACATCATATAGCCTGTGGTTGCGACCAATGTTTCTATACCGGATACAAAGGAAGAAAGGCGGTTTATGAAGTTATTCCACTGGATCGGGATTTGGCCGAGGCTATCAAAACAGGTACGCATCATACCAGCACTTTACTAAAAAAACGGGATATTAAAACACTATCGCAGGTAGCCCTCGAACTGATAGAAGCGGGAGATACGTCAATAGATGAATGTTATCCATTATTAATGAGTCATTCGGATTAGACAAAAAGCCTCTTAGATCTCAAAGAAGGACTTGATAATATTTAAGGAAAATAAGCAAATTATAAGGTAATATATGAGAAAAAGAATACTACTGTTAATTATATATTCGTGTGTTTTAAACATTGGCGTGTGGGGACAGGATAAATATTCAAAAATACAGGAGAGACTTTTTACCCTTTCGGCAGGAGATATTCCTGCGCTTAACGAACGGGTAAACATTTCGGTCACCAATGTGCCAATCCAGGAATTTTTACGTGGAGTAGCAGCCAACACCGGTCTAAACATTAATGTGGAGCCCGGATTGAAAATTGATGTAATCAACAATTTTTCCAACGTAAAGGTAATTGACATCCTTTTGTTTCTGTGCCGTCAGTACGATTTGAATATTACAGCTATAGGAAACATTATTAATATATTTAGAGAGAAGCCGGAAGCCCTTCCCGCCCAGCCCCGAAAAGCGCTGGTAACCTATGACAAGGAATCGGGATTAGTTTCTATTCAATGTGAAAATGATGATTTAATCAATCTGGCACGGGAAATGATCGACAAAACGGGCACGAATGTTATCCCTGCTCCCGGTTTGGACAAAACAAAAGTAAATGGGTATATTCAAAACGTTCCATTAAACAATGCACTGGAAAAGTTTGCTTATACGAATAATCTGAAAATCAAAAAAACTGATGACCAAGCCTATTTGATAGAACGAAATGATCAGGCACAAGTTACCGCTCCGCTAACTTTGAATCGTAAGGATAATGCCTTGGGAAAGAAAAATGTACAAAATGATGGAAATCCCGACTTCCAGGTAAAGCGTATCAATAATAGCGACAGCTTACTGGCATATGCACAGAACGCCTCTGTTGCCGATATCATTAAGGAAGCTGCCTCTCAGCTAAAAGTGGACTATTATTTGGCATCGCCCATTACAGGAGAGGCTACATTTACGTTGAAACGTGTGACTTTCCCCTCTTTACTCCAAAACCTTTTTCAAAATTCAAATTTTGCATATCAACAAAAAAACGGAGTTTATGTGATCAGTGACAATAAAAGCTCCGAATTAAAAGATTTTAAAGTCATTCAACTGCAAAACCGGACGATTGATACGCTTTTGACCATTGTTCCGGCAGATTTGAAGAAGGATTTGGAAATAAAGACGTTTGTAGAATTGAATTCGGTGATGGTTGGCGGGTTACCGGAAAAGATCATGGCTTTTGAGAAATTTTTACGGACAGTGGATGTTGTGGTCCCTGTTATTTCCATTGAAGTGATGATAATTGATCTTACCAAGTCACACATAACAACCACCGGAATTGAAACCGGCATCAAAGAAAAGGCGACAACGACTACCGGAAAAGTATTTCCGGAGACAGACATAAACCTAGGAGCAACATCAATCAATAACCTGATTAATAGTTTTAATGGTTTTGGTTCGATAAAGATCGGTAAAGTTACCCCTAATTTTTACATGACGCTTAAGGCATTACAAACGAACGGAATAATAAACATCCGATCAACGCCAAAGCTATCCACTTTAAATGGTCATTCCGCCTCTTTAGCTATTACCAATACCGAATATTACCAGGAGCAACAAAACAGTATCTACGGCTCCATAACTTCCCAGTCGACCGTTACCACTACGTATAAAGATGTGAAAGCGGAGATGTCCGTGAAAATAAGGCCGGTAGTTTCGGGCAATGATCAGATAACGCTGGATATTGAAGTTAATCAGGAAGATTTTACTACACGAATTTCGCAATATGCCCCTCCCGGGAAAACGGCAAGGAAATTCAAATCACTTATAAGGGTTAAAAATCAGGAAATGGTTTTGCTCGGTGGTTTAGAACAGAAACGTGACAATGATACCAGTTCTGGCATTCCTGTATTATCAAGAATTCCCATATTAAAATGGTTGTTCAGCAGTAAAAGTAAAACCCAGTCTAATGAAAAACTTGAGATATTCATAAAACCGACGATTATCGATTGATCCTATTTAGGAAAAATGAAATTTTAAATTAAATGCAGGTAATAAACAATGCTTAGTTTTTTAAAAGATAAAAGTTTTATTAAATGCAATCGTGTACTTGGTATTCATTGTTACCAGGCTACGGGGGAAGATCCTTTGTTTCATTATTTAGAGCTTACACGAAAAGGCAGTAAGATTATTGTCGGGCAAAATGAATCCTATCAGGGAAGCCTGGAAGAATTTCGTGTAAGATTACCCAAGGATATTCCTATATTTTTATCGATAGAAGGTAAAGGTATATTGCATAAAAAAGTAACTGTTGACCCCTCGCAATCTGTTATTCACCAGGCAATGCCTAATGCTAATGCGGATGATTTCCTGGAAAGCCATTATCCCGGACCCAATGATACCGTTTTTATCTCTATTGCCCGAAAAGATCAAATTGAAGAATTAATAAGCACATTTAATGAGTATAACCTGCCTGTAATAGGATTAAATATAAGTCCGTTTTTATGTTTAAACCTGTTGAATCTGTTCAGTGAATTACCGATTGAAATATCAACAGGAGCCTACCGTATTTCGTGCAGCGAGGACAGACAATATCTGCTCGATTTTAAAAAAGAAGTAAACAAAGATTCTTCCGAACGTTATTTTTTAGGCGGAGAATATATATCAGCCTGTTTTTTATTGCCTTATTACCATGCCCTGACCTATTACGTGCCGGACGAGAACGAATTACGATGTCTGCCGGTTACTGAACAACAAGAGGAGTATAATGCAAAACGGGTTTTTATGTTTTCCGGCCGGGGCATGCTAATCTTCCTGTTTATGGCATTGATGGTTAACTTCTTTTATTTTTCTAAATATTCGCAACAAAAACAAATGCTGGAAGGGCAGGTTTCAGGAAACGGCCAACTCCTGAAAAATCTAAAGAGCTTAAAGGACGAACTAGCCTGGAAAGAAAAGTTTATGATACAGACGGGTATCATTAAAAATAGTTATATGGCATACTATGCAGACCAGATTGGGCAAACACTGCCTGATGAAATAACACTGGAAAAGATGGAAATACATCCGCTGTTATCAAAAGTTAAAAAACAAAAAGAAATTGAACTGGAACCAGATAAGATTGTAATTGACGGTTTGGCAGGGAATAATATGGTGCTTAACGACTGGGTGCGGATATTGAAAAATAAGCACTGGATACAAGACGTTTCGGTAGTAAACTATACAAAGGAGGAAAACGCCGAGGCGGGTATTTTTTCCATAGAAATAAAACTTAACAAAGAGCAATCAATTTAAGAACCCTATGGCTTTAAAACAAACCTATCGACAAAAACTTAAGTTCCTACCCCTGTTGTTTTTAGTTTCGGTACTGTTAACCTATTGGTTTGCCATCACCGAGACTGTCAACATAAAAGGAGATTGTATACGGCTGCATGAAGAAGCCCGGATAGCGGACAACGCACCAGTTCAAACGGCATTAATCCGAAAGAAACTGGATGATATAAACCAAATTGCAGGGAAAGACTCCTTAACCTCCGAAACTGACCCCTTACTGGAATTTGTAAGCCATTACACAAACAGATCTGTTAACCTAGTGGATTATCAGCCGTTGCATACCTATCAGCACCAGAAATATAAAGTTGAGACCCGGACAGCCATATTCGAGGGCTCTTATACCAATTTGCTCAAATTCCTTTTTACCATCGAAAAAAAATTCAGATCAGGCAAAATAGTCTCGGTAAAGTTTGAGACAGAAACAAACCTAAAGACAGAGCATAAGCGGCTTCTAATGACCATGTATGTGCAGTCGGTCAAAAACGATGCAGCCATTAATGCCGACAGTCTGTCGATTGATAATCACAAAAAATAATCATGACAATGAAGCATTTATCGTTAATTAGTAAAATTGTGGGTTCGGGGCTATTATTTATCCTGATGTTTTACGGATGCGATGACATTTTTGAAAAGGATCTGTCTGGCAAAAAAATAGTATTATTAGCTCCTTCGGACAGTCTAAAGACGGAGCTTACAACCACTACTTTCTGGTGGGAGAAATTGGACGGGGCATTGTCGTACAACCTGCAGGTGGTCTCACCGTCGTTCAATCATGTTGAAAAAATACTGGCAGACACAACAGTTACGGTAAACAAATTTACACTTACCTTATATCCCGGTAAATTTGAATGGCGGATAAAGGCCCTGAACGGATCGTCCCAAACAGCGTATTTCCTGCGATCGATGGAGGTAGATAGTACCATGGATTTGCAGAAACAAGAACTTGTACTGAAAACTCCAAATGATGGCAGTGCTTTGAATGCCTCAAAGATTATTCTTCAATGGTATAAACTATACAATGCAACACAATACCGCGTACAGGTAAAGGCTACGGATTGGAGTGGCAGCAACGTGATAAGTCCGGTTTTTACCAATTACGATACGCTATCAGTTTCATCCCTATCGGAAGGAACGTACGTATGGGGAGTACAAGCATTAAACGAGAGCTCGTCCAGCAATTTCTTTACACGTAAATTTACGATAGACCGTACAGCCCCGTCAACGCCTTCTCTGTTGTTGCCGGCTGACAGGGGAACGGTAACGCAGTCGCCAGTAAGCTTATCCTGGACGCGTGTTACTGATAGCGGAACTACCCTGACAGATAGTATTGTTGTTGCATCCGATACTATTTTTTCTTCCGGAAATATAAAACTGGCCAAACGAATTGATGCAACCAGTTACAGCCTTGAGATAAAAGATAAGGGCAGTTATTTCTGGAAAGTAAAAACTATTGATGCTGCAGGGAACCAAAGCAGTTTTACGGCTGTACGAAAGTTTACAGTGCAATTTTAAATTCTTAATTATCCAACCAAAGACGTTCGTAAATTAATCAAACTATGAAAAACAAACGCCTGATATATTTTCTTCTGCCCTTGGTTTTATTTATCTGGGGGGCGATATTTTATAAAATATTTGCAGGCTTCGACAGCTCTAAACCTAAAGATAACGGAGTTTCTCTCCCTACCAATAAAAATAAAAGCAATTTACCAGGCGATACCATTTCGCTTGTGGCCGATTATAGGGACCCGTTCCTGGAGGGATATGAACTGGAAGAAACCGAAAATGCCGAATACGAAGAGGATTTGGAAAGCAATAAAAAGGGTTTTGCCAATACAGCTCCTGTTTCCAAACCTGTTATTAATGTTCCTGAGATCAAATATTACGGCGTAATTGCCAACAACGCCACCAAAAAGAAAACAGGAATTTTCCGTATTACCGGTAAAGATTGCATCCTAAAGGAAGGCGAACTATCCGGTGATTTTAAGATTGTTAAGCTATTCAATGATTCGGCCAAAATTGCCTATCAACAAATTAAAAAAACGGTCAAAAAAGGAAACTAACACATAGCGTATGTACAAAATATTTAAAATTTTAATCGTTAGTATTCAGCTTATTACTTTAACCATGGCTGCAACTGGCCAAGAGCCGGGAAGCCAGCGGAACATCATTGTAAATTCGGAAGACTCCCTTATCAAAACTTCGGTTTGGGACAAGCCTTATAAACACAAAATTGATCCTGAAATTAACTACCACTGGTATGCCGCAGGGACGATAAATCATAATGTCGGCGGGTACAGTGGGAAACTTGTGCATGGTAAATACGAGATGTTCGATAATGAACAGAAATTAAGGGCTAAAGGAACGTTTGAATATGGGGTAATGACCGGAAACTGGATTCGTTGGTATGCCAATGGTAATACCCAGTGGACAGGAAACTATAAAGACGGAAAAATAACCGGGAAAGTCCTCACTTATACCATCGATGGCAAACAAGCATCAATACTCTCTTATAAAAAGGGAGTACTGAACGGTAAATCTTATTTTTTTGAGCAGGATAAAACGATCGTTAAGAAATTCCGAAACGGGAAAGAAATCGTTAAAGTCGCTAAAGTGAAAAAGGAAGTATCAAAAGATAAAGCTGATCTAAAAAAAGAGCCCTTAAAAAAAGTGACATCTTCAAATAAAATTACTGAAGAAAAGTCTAGGAAGGATAAGAAGAAATGGTGGCAGTTTTCTTTTTTGAAACATAAAAATACTAACCCGAAAGAACCAGAGCAGACTTCAATTCCCAAACCCTAATTCCTCATGCTGAAAGCCGGAGCACTGTATTATGCAATTATGGTTTCCTTCCTGGTAGCCCTGTTAAGTGGCTTCCTGTTGCTCAGTGTATGGTTTCATCATTACCACACTATGTATCAGCTTCAGGGACTGAGGTTAGAACGAAATGTTAGTTCGGCCATAACCATGGCCATAGAAGCTCCAGGCATTACCACACTGGAACAAACTGTTAGTGTTGACCTGTTTAACGACGAAGAAAACGTTGTAAATGTGACCAAAAAACAATGGGGCGGTTTTTATTTGCTAAAGGCTGAAGCTGCCTGGCAGAAACTAACCCATTCGGCCATAGCAATGTGTGGTATGGATATTTTTTGTGATGATTCAACAGCCCTTTACCTTGCCGATAAAGAACGATACCTCTCAATAAGCGGTTCGACTCTCCTGAATGGTAATTGTTATATTCCGAAGCTGGGCATAAGACGAGCTTATATCGAAGGTAAAAGTTATACGGGCGATGAGCTTATTCATGGAAAAACACAGACCTCAAAATCCAATTTACCCGAACCAGACCCGCTTTTTACGAGTGCAAACAAGATTTATCTTGAAGGAAACAGTTTCCCCAATGACAGTATGCTTTCGATACTCCGCCTGGAAAAAGCGGATACGTTTGTTAATTCATTTTACCGCAAAACAGTAGTTTTTTATTCCAGCCAATGGATAACCATTGGTAAAAAAATAATAAAAGGAAATGTGAAAATTGTATCGGACAAAGGAATCACTATGGGGAATAAAGCCGAGGTAAAGGATATTATCGTTTATGCCCCCAAGATCGAAACAGAGTCGGGCTTTTCGGGTACTTTACAGATGTTTGCCAGGGATACGCTCATTGTGCGTGAAGGTACCCGTTTAAAGTTCCCTTCGTTAATCGGAATCGTTGAAGCAACCTGTAAAAATCCGCTGATAGACATCAAAGCTAATAGCCAGATTGCAGGGGATGTCATATTACTTACATCGAAAACAGACAACCAACCGGAAGTCATTATCGGAGAAAATGCAGAAATAAACGGACGAATATACTGCGATGGACGGCTGCAGCTTAAGGGTAAAGTTTATGGCGGGGTCTATTGCAAGGGTTTTGTCCTTAAAACAGCAACCTCGGTGTATGAAAATCACCTGTTGGATGTGACCATCGATTTTCAGAAACTATCCAAATATTATTCGGGTTCGGGGATATTCAAAGTAACAGATCGCTATAAAATGATCCAATGGGCGTATTGACAAAAAAGCTAAAAGGCTCTACCATCATCGAAGCCATTACTGCCATGGTCATTATACTTACGTGCCTTACAGTAGCGATGTCTGCTTTTACCAGGATGTCCCGGGATTTTAACGATGAATTGCGTATCGAAGCCGAGCTCAGGCTTAAAACGTTTGCTGTTGAAAGCAAAAGGAAGCGCGATTATACAGAGAAGGAACTTGATTTCGGGAATATTATACTTCGGCGTAAGAGCATTACCCTGCCTCTGAAATCGAGACTAAAGGAACTTTTAATAGAAGCATATACCTCTTCCGGTTCTAAAATGGCAGTATATAAAGAAGTAATCATTGCAGAGTGATACAGGGCCAGGAAACATGATGTTGATCAGGCCCGGACTGAGCAGTAACGTTTGATTTTGAAAAATGATATTTATACTCGTAATAATACATTTACAAAAGCATGTTAAACACTAAACTAAAAGCGTTTACGGTAACCGAATTGCTGGTTGCGATGATCCTTACCGGTATCGTGATATTTGCGGCTATGCGACTTTTTTTGAACTATGAGGGACTGGTAAGGTTCAAAAATAAACGTATGGAAACCGGTAAAGAGGTTTTGCAATTTTACCGGGTTTTTTCTAAGGAATTTGAGGAGGCTTATACTGTTAAAGTTACCGGCAGGCAATTTTCTTTTGTAAAGCCCGATAAATCAATAATACAATACAACTTGACGGAGGATTATATTGCACGGGAAGTCCGAGGACAACAGGATACTTTTGCCATTAAAGTCAACGATTTAAAGGTTTTTAAAGACAGGGTAACAGGATGGGCCAAATCCGTTACATTGTCGCTTCTGGCTGGAGCGGATACCTTTCCGGTAAGTTTGACAAAGCAATATGAAAATGCAGTATTGATGAACAAAGATTTAAAATAATTAAAGGTCAGATATGCCGATAGAAATTAAGAATATACAATCCATTAAAAAGAAGCAACAGGATAGTGTACCTCAAAATACAGTACTTACAAAAGTGGTCGGGCTGTTGAATAAGGATATTCGTCTGTGGGGGAAAAAGCTCAAGGATAGGAAAAAGGAAGGATTTTATTCGGAACTCCATGTTTTGCTATCGTCGGGCATTGACATACGGACGGCTTTGGACATTGTGGTTGAAGAACAAAAATCGGAGGAAGACCGAAAGCTTTTTACAGCAATTAAAACAGATGTTGTAGGCGGGGCCGGACTCTCGGATGCTATTTTCAAAACCGGAAATTTTTCGACTTATGAGTATTACAGCCTCAGGATTGGAGAGGAAAGCGGGCGCATAAAAGATGTTTTGGCAGATCTTACTTTATTTTATTCAAAAAAGATTAAACAGCAGCGGCAGATAACCTCAGCCCTTACCTATCCGGTTATGGTACTTATAACTGCAATACTGGCAGTGCAGTTTATGCTTACGTTTATCGTACCAATGTTTATGGATGTGTTTAAACGGTTTAACGGAAAAATCCCGGCACTCACACAAGCAATCATATCGGCATCGCAATTTATGAGGTCATATTCATGGTTACTCCTTTTAATTTTTGTTTCTGTGGTAGTAATGCTTATTTCCATCCGAAGGGAAGAATATTTCCGAAAATGGTCATCCGCCCTTATGCTTAAACTGCCACTATTTGGCGATATTGTTCAAAAGATCTACCTGTCGAGGTATTGCCAATCGATGACGTTATTACTAGGAGCTAAAACCCCGATGCTCCGTTCTCTTGGACTTGTGAGACAGATGATAGGGTTTTACCCCTTCGAGAAGGCCATTGAAGTTATGGAAGACGACATTCTCCATGGCAAGTTACTACACCAGAGCATGGCTCGTTTTAGTTTTTTCGACACCCGCATTATCTCCCTCGTACGGGTGGCCGAAGAAGTTAATCAACTGGAGAATATCTTTTCAAAACTAAATGCCCAATACAATGACGAACTCGAACATCGCATAGGCATGCTTAGCAGTCTGCTCGAACCGATTATGATTATCATTGTTGGGGGATTGGTTGCTGTGATACTGATCGCCATGTACATGCCTTTATTTCAGTTAAGCTCGTCTGTTTATTAAGAAGATTCAGAATATGCAATAAATAACTAACCCTTAATCTCTCTATTATTATGAAACCTTTATTTTTAAAAATCATGCATTAAGTAGTACTATGATGATTTCAGTAGCCAATTCAATCCGAATCGTAAAACTTGAGCAAATTATTTAATTGAAGTTATGGAAGACGACATTCTCCATGGCAAGTTACTAAACCAGAGCATGGCTCGTTTCAGTTTTTTCGACATCCGCATTATCTCCCTCGTACGGGTGGCCGAAGAAGTTAACCAACTGGAGAATATCTTTTCAAAACTAAATACCCAATACAATAACCATCCTCTCTCTTATGGTAAATGTAACTTTGTTTTCACAGATTATTTCAAATTAGATCGTAGAAGTTTTGCACAACTTGTAAGACAAGAAGAGTCAGCTCACAATACATCCACTTATGATACCAGTAAGGTTTGGTACATACAAATTGCATACAACTTGGGTGAATAGATGAAATTGAAAGAAATAAAATGAAAATATTAGATAGTTTTTATGTTTAATTTTTAGATGGTTAGGACGTAAGATGATAATAGATGAAATGAGAAGAAAATACATTGATTGCGATTCATAATCATGAGGTCCCCAGTTCAATCCTGGGCCGCGCTACAAAAAGTAAAGCACTTATAAAGAAATTTATAGGTGCTTTTTTTATGACTGTGCATACAATTTGCATACGACTTAACCTTTCTAATTTCATATCGCACTATCTTTTGAATATTTAGGCTTGAAGATATTAATATCTTTGAAGGCATTTACTAAAATTTAGTTGGTTTCTATTGCTATGGTTAACAGAGAGTATCGTCTGCCGAATTACCTTTGTATCAGAAAAAGCTAAGGAATAATGATTATTCCGGGGGCGCTAGAAATCTTGAGGTATTTCTGAAAACACTTTCATTAGGTGTTTTTCTTTTTTAAGGATATTCATTAATGATATAACGAATATAGTCCGGATGCAAAATTTGCTCCGGACTTTTTTATCACCTGTTTACCCTAATTTATAGATCGGAATCGTTGAGCAAAGTTTTTACTTTTTATACTATCCCAGCGAGTATCAGTGGCTTTAATTTTGCTTGGAAAATTCTTAGACCTTTTTGTGGTAAGGGGTGGAATATATAAGGTTTAAGAAGGGGTTCAACTAAATATCACCAACTATCAGGATGCAAGCTTAATCCGCAACGGACTAAAGCTTGCATCTTTTTTTTGAAGTTTATGCTGTAATGCATCCATGGAGCCTCCGTGAATTTCAGCCCGTCAAACTTCATCTGTTTGATCTCGCCGTCAATCTCGATCATATTCTCTTCCATTTTTGCGAAATAACATTCGCGGTTTCCCCTGAACAACCAAGCCTGACCGTCGTCATCTATAAAAACGGTCAGATCAATACATGCCCAGGAATGTAAACAAACCATAAAAACTAGCGATGCTTATTTTTAATTCCAATCCACTTTTATAAAAAAATCATTTTTGCCATATTTTTAAATACGTTTGCTCTGATATCTTATCCCCATTATTTCTGATTGAGCCAAAATAATGTTAAATTTATAGGTAATGTTATATGCTATTGTGAATTTGAATGCATTTGGTTTAACTTAATAACTGTTTCAATATGCAGAATAATGTCAACGCCTCCGGAAATACGGAAACACCTTATAAAACAGCTAAAAATTGCCGTCATTATGCGATGTGCAAAATAGACTTTTTGGGTAGCGGGGTATGCACTTCGGGTTTGGAAAAACAATTCGTAAGTTACTATCCCCAAGGAAGGATGATACTTTATGAAGCACTTGCAGAGAATAAAATTTCTGTAACTAAAAAATGCGTGGAGATCGCTAACAGTTGTAATTTATGTGGTAAATGCGATTTGCAGTGTTACTTCATCAATGAGATGCGCCCTACGAAAGTTATGGAAGCATTGAAAAATCATGTGGAGACTTTTATTAAAAACGGTGGAAAAATTAAACCTCCAAAGGACGACAACCTACTTGCTGAAATACGAAAAATAGTTGGAGACAATTGGGCTACGAACGATGAAGCCATTACCGTAACCTATTCTCATGACGTTAGTCCGATTTCGGAACCTAAAATTCCAGATTATGTTGTCATGCCCAATACCAAAGAAGAGATTGCGTCTCTGGTGAAACTATTTAATAAAAATAATATTCCCTATACGATGCGTGGCAATGGTCAAAACCTTCTGGGCTTTGCTGTTCATGAAGGAGTCATTATGGATCTTAACCGGATGAAAACCATTGAATTTGACGAAAAGAACTGGCTGGTAAAAGTAGGCCCGGGAGTTTCAGCCTTTGACCTTCAAAAACAAGCACAGAAAAAAGGTTTTCGAATTAATGCCGGTGAACCCGCAGCGCTTATTTGTGCCAACATCATGTGTTCGGGAATAATGTCCACTTTCTCTACAACCTATGGGATAAATGCGGACAATTTTATTGATGCTGAATTTATAGATAAGGACGGCGCTTTTTTTAATTTAAATGATGCCTCTTCGCCAAATCTTTATGCCTACCAAAACTTACAGCATAAAAATTCCCCGGGAATTTGTGTATCAGCCAGTATCCGGCTTCATCCGATGACGGAAGACGAAAGCGGCATTCTCGTGCCTTTCCAGACCCTTGACAGGGCGCTTGGCTTTATCAAGGACTGTGCAATAAGGCATATTGGACTGGCTTTAGGAATCGTGGGCGCTGAATATATTTCCGCTTTTCTTTCTCCTACGAAAGCAATGGCTTCTGACATAAAAGATATATTTATTCATAAATTAGACATCCCCTATCTGGTGGTGGTCATCGGAGATCGATTTGCAATACGAACGATTGATGAAATGGGGTTTCCTTACTTTGACCAACGACTATTTAATGCTCTTTATCTTGGATTGCCATCCCTAAAATCAGCTCAGTGGCTGAACCTTGTCAAAGAATTATCTGATGATGAACCATATTCATATTTACGAATTAAAAGTTTTGCAGATCTTCTTGAAACTGCGCTTTCGCCTTCCCCGGCTTTGTATTCGCAGGAAATTGATCCGGAACTAAGACCTTTTTTTGAAAGACTTTTCTTATTAGAGGAAATAACCGATTTGGTATGGCTGAATATGTACCGGATAATGAGCACTCGTTTAGGTCGTAAAAAGCCTTTTTTACCTGTTCTTATTTATTTACCGATCGATCCTGTTTTGATTAATGACCTAAAAGACAAGTTCAGACTTATTGCTGAAAAACATCAGATTGATAATGACATGGGGTTTATCACTCCGATCGATCACGGGAAAAGATGCATTTTTGAATATGATTACTTCTTTGATTATAATGACCCTGACGAGATTAAACGGATACGACTGGCGGCAACCGAAGCCAATCGTTTAGTTGACGAGTATTCTATTAAAACAGGTACAGTAAAAGGACATCCTTATGTATTGTACCAGGGATTTTGCCGAAAAGAAAACTTACTGTATTCATAATTCAAATCCTAGAATCTTGACAGTCAAAAATAAACCGACTATAGCCTTAACCGGCGCAACTGGTTTTTTAGGCAGCCACCTAATGGCATCGATGCTTTCATGTGGATATAAGATCATCATACTGGGCCGTCGGACAAAAGAGGAAACGTTGCAGGAAAGGATTTCCAGACTTTTACAATGGTTTGGGATTGAGGAGTTGACGGGTCAATTAGAATTGGTGGAAATAGATTTTTTAAAGCCTATGCTGGGCTTGCCGGAAGCTGAATATAAAAAACTCTGTTTAAATACTGAACAGATTATACATTGCGCTTCAGATACCAGTTTTGCAGAACGTAAGCGGGATATCGTTTTCAAAACCAATGTTACCAGTTTGGAGGGTATTCTGGAATTTGCCGCCAATGCCCATGTAACTTTCTTGCATTATATAAGCACCGCATACGTCGCAGGGGCTAATGGTACGATATGTCAGGAATGCATCCCCTGTGCCAGTGATTTTTTCAATGTATATGAAGAAAGTAAAGCCAGGGCTGAAAATATGATTTACTCCTTTTGCAAAAAAGAATCAATTCCCTTTACCATAATCCGCCCATCGATAGTGTATGGCGATTCCCGCACAGGACGCTCTCTTAAATTTAATGCCTTATATTTTCCATTACAATCCTTAATGTATATCCGGGAAATCTATCTGAACGATATACAAAATCATGGAGGCTTAAAATCAAACCCACATGGAATATTTATCGATAAAGAAGGTTACCTACATTTACCTCTTCGGATATATTTGCCCCAAGAGGGCGCCCTTAACCTTATCCCAGTGGATTATTTTGTGAATGCCACCATGAAAATAATTGTAAATGCATCCCCCGGTGAAATTTATCATTTGACCAATAACTCGCCTACAACGCTTGAAGGTATTTCCGCCTACAATGAAAGATTTATGAAGATCAAAGGTGTGGAGATTATTTATGCTAAATCAGCAGACAATGTATTACGCAATCCGGCAGAAGAACTGTTTGATCGTTTTGTTGAACCATACCGGCTTTATTTATCGGACAACAGAATTTTCAACAGGGTTAATACTGATTTAGTTACAGATAATTTTTATCCACCTGAATTTACTTATGAGATATTCAAAAACTGTATGGAATATGCCATTCGGGTAAACTGGGGCGAATCGATTTTTGTAGAAGAACATAGGGAAAGTTGACCTTTTAATGTAAAATTATGGCTAAGGTATTGCTTATTAACTCCAATAGATTCAAGCACCCATGGCCTGTCATACCTTTCGGACTTTGTTGTATAGCAACTGTCCTGGAGACGAATGGAAATCACAATGTTCATTTCCTCGATTTATGTTTCTCTTTAAACTGTGCAGAAGATATCCGAAAGACTGTGCGAAACTTTATGCCTGATGTCATTGGCATAACGGTAAGAAATATTGATGACACAGGAGGCTTTAATGTCCACTTTTTATTAGATGATGTCAAAAAGGATGTTATCGATTATTGTAAAAAAGAATTTTCCGGACCTATTGTTATTGGAGGGCCTTCGGTAGGGATAAATGGTAGGGAGATGCTTGATTTTTTTGACCTTGAATATGCAGTACGAGGAGACGGTGAAGCCGTGATGCTCGAATTTGCAAACCGCATTGCAAACCAGCAACCTCTGGAAGGTTTGAAAGGCTTGATTATTCGCCAGGAAAAGGTCATCGTTCAGGACATGGAGCCTTTTCGCGTGCAGGATCTGGACTCACTTCCATTTCCAAAACCACAACGCTATTTGAATCTCGGCCATTATCGCCGTTTTGGATCTCCTATCCAGATACAGACCAAGCGGGGTTGTACTTTAAAGTGTTCGTATTGCACGTATAACAAAATTGAGGGGAAGCAATATCGCTTAATAGATCCAAAGCGCGTGGCGAATGAAATTGAAATTCTTGTTAAAGAAACGGGCATCAATCACGTTGAATTTGCTGACAGCATTTTTAATGTACCTCTTTTTCATGCAAAGGAGGTATTGAGAGAAGTCATCAGAAAAAATCTTGATCTTAGGCTGCATACTATGGGACTTTCACCTGCGGCGGTGGACGAAGAACTTCTGGATCTCATGAAAAGGGCTGGTTTTAATGAAGTGGATATTGGTGCCGAGTCTATGTGTGATGTAGTTCTGGAAAGCCTTGCCAAAAATTTTAAACGGGCGGATGTCCTAAACACTGCAAATTTGCTAAAGAAGAAAAAGATACCAGTCACCTGGTTTATTATGCTTGGTGCGCCGTCTGAAACACGTGAAACTGTGCTTGAAACCCTGAATACAATAGGCAGCGTTGCTTCCAAATGGGATTTGGTTTTCATATCCACAGGAGTACGCGTTTACAATGAGTCCTCCCTTGCACAAGAAATTCTGAAACGTAATATCCATGGTACGATGGACAATTTTTTGCATCCGGTAAAAATTGAACCTAACGAAATTGCCTTGGAAGATATCCGTGCTATTACAAAACGATACTCATTTCGATTCCCCAACTTTTATTTTTACGAGAAAGAGCGTATCATTCCCGGATGGCTCCTTATCACTGGCAATTTTGTGTTAAAGATGTTCCGTTCCCGACAGCCTGTTTGGCGTTTACTCATTCTTTTAAAAAGGATTGAGTGGATTTTTGGAATAGGCTTGATAAAAAGAAGAAAATATGAACTAAACATGAATTCTTATAAAAGGGAAAGTCAAAAAAATAATGGTTTTTCTCTTATCCGGCATCCCAAAATCACATCCGACAACTAAGCAAAATGAAAAAAGTTTCAGACGAAACCTACAGTCTTATCAATAACGACATTTATGATATCGAAGGAGATCGATGGTGGCATCCAGACTTCTCGCTTAATTTAATAAGAACATTATATAATCCTTTCAGGGTAAATTACGCAAAAAAAATAATTAACCAACTGAAAGTTAATCCGGCTAAAACAAAGGTACTGGAAGTTGGTTGTGGAGGAGGGATATTCATTGAAGATATCGCAAAAATGGGGCTTATAACTACCGGAATTGACCCCTCAGAGCAATCGTTAAACATTGCCATACAACACGCTAAAGAAAATAACCTTACCATTAAATATGAGAAAGGGATAGGCGAAAATCTCCCCTTTCAAAACAATGCTTTCGATATCGTTTTTTGTTGCGATGTGCTGGAGCATGTTCGCGATTTACCAAAAGTGATTTCTGAAATTTCACGTGTCCTGAAAAACGGAGGTATCTTTATTTATGACACATTTAATCGCACCTATTTCAGCAAAATAAGCATCATCAAAATACTACAGGAATGGAAACGATGGGCCATCATGCCTCCGAACCTTCATGTTTGGAAAATGTTCATCAAACCCGATGAAATAAGGTTTTTATTACGAAAAAACCAATTGGATTGGAAAGAACACCGAGGAATAAAGCCCGATATTTCCTATCTAAAAATGCTTCGTTATCTCCACCAAAGAGCAGTCGGAGAACTGACTTATGTAGAATTTGGCAAAAAATTCCGCATGGTCGAAAGCAAGAGCACTCAAATCATGTACATGGGATATGCGATTAAAAACAATAATTCGAAAAATACCTGAATCGTTGGTTGTATGCAAATTACATACACAAGCGCAATTAAGTACATATAAATCAACTTTATAAGTACTATATTATTGACTTATAGCGCGACCTAAGATTAAACCTGGGACCTCATGATTATCAATCGCAAATGGTTTATTTTTGACATTTCCAAGTCACTGTATTTTAGCGATTAATGAAAATGCAAGCCAATAGTATAAGCAAAGTGTATTTTCCAGTTGGCTATGTTCTAAACTGAATATGTAAGTAATATATTTATGCATGGAATTAAAAGAACTACAAAACAAGTTATTGCAACTATCAGAAGCTGATAGGGCACAAGTTTATGAGCAAATTTTCAAGCTTGTATCTCAATATGATTACGATTTTAACACCGAGGAATTGCAAGAAAAATTTCGGCCCAAGCACAGCCGTGCAACAGTGAACCTAAAAAAGAAGGAATTATTCAAAGGATACATTCCTGAGATATTGGCAGACTCGTAAATGTGCCAAAGAAGTAGGGATATCAATGCAGACATCCTTTGACTGGCTCATCGCGCAAAGCTTGGCATGGACGCGCAATTGTAATATTCAAAAGTGCCAGAAACGCTGGCGACATTAAGTTTACCATAAGTTCGTCCGGATTAGCCGATGCATTTATTAACATTAAATCGACAACGGAATAATACAAATTTCAGAATAACATTATAATAAAAAGATTTTTAAATTAGTTCCGCTTTCGCAGGGCTAATTTAAATTTTTCAAAAGTTGAAAAAATTAAGCTGTATGTACATACATAAAAAAATCCAGAGGCAACTTGGTCTTGTTGTTTATCCTTGCCGGTTTAAAATCAGCTATATTTCAAGCGAAATTACAAGATCCGCTTAGCGCCCTATTTTATAGATCCCGCTCAGCGAGGGGTTTGAATAAGGTACGGCAAACGACGAACTTTCTGTATTGGAAAAGATATTTTCAAAATTCCTAAAGGTTGACTTTGTTATATCTGACAATTCTCCGTCCTTCACTTCAATCTTATTGATAACAATATTAACGCCTGCTACTTGTTTTACGGCATCTGTTGCTGCCTGTTTTTTCGATAAACCATCAACTACACCAGTTATAGTAACAATACCATCTTCAACACCAATTTCAATTTCAATATCGATAAGGGACGGTTCCCTTTTGAGTTCTTCTTGAACATCTTTTTGTAATTCCAAATTCGATTTCATAATAGAATATGATTTAACAAGGCGGATTAATGATCAAATCTTAATGTAAAGAGTTGTAGTTAAAGCTCAAAGTACTTCTCTAAAATGCTTATAATTAGACGAAATCATATTAAAAACCTCATCCATGCGCCCGCTTAACATCATTCGTCCCATGTATAAAGCATAGCCTTTCATTTGGTCAAATTCCAGTTTGGGAGGCATGGCAAGTGCGTTCGGGTCTGTCCATACAGTAACCAACACAGGTCCATCGTGTTGAAAGGCTTTTTCTAATCCTGCCTTTACTTCGTAGGGTTCGTTAATGGTAATACCAGTCATTCCCATTGCTTCTGCAATTTTGGTGAAGTCGGGGTTTAGCATATCGGTTTCCAGGTCAGGAATACCTGCAACTTCCATTTCCAGTTTCACCATACCCAGCGAGCGGTTGTTAAAAACAATGACCTTCACGGGTAATTTATATTGAACAATGGTCATCAGGTCTCCCAGCATCATTGACAGACCTCCATCGCCACAGAATGCAATTACTTGTTGGCCGGGACGGGCAAGTGCAGCTCCAATGGCCTGCGGCATTGCATTTGCCATTGAACCATGATTGAATGAACCCAGCATTTTGCGTTGCCCTGTTCCGTCGATATAGCGTGCAGCCCAAACACAGCACATTCCCGTATCAACCGTGAATATGGCATCTTTATCGGCCAGTTCATTAATTACTGAAGCAACAAATTCAGGATGAATGGTATTCGGCTTTCCGGTATCCTCCACATAGGTCTGTAAATTCTTCTTTACTTCTTTATAAAATTCCAGTTGATGACCAAGGAAAACCGCATCGTCTTTCACTTCAATTAAAGGAATGAGTGCCTGTAATGTATCTTTTACGTCACCACAAAGTCCGAGGTCGAGTTTAGCTCTTCGCCCGAGTTTTTCGGGTTTAATATCAATTTGAACGATTTTATTTTCAACGGGCATGAAAGGCGTATAAGGAAAATCGGTGCCTAATAAAACAAGCAACTCGCATTCGTGCATACTATGGTAAGCCGATGGAAACCCCAGCAACCCGGTAAGGCCTACTTCGTAAGGATTATCATATTGTATAGCCATCTTCGCTTTATAGGAATAAGCTACCGGAGCTTTAAGTTTTTGGGCAAGCTGTATAATCTCATCATGGGCTTCGGCAGCTCCCAATCCGCAGAAAATAGTAACCTTTTTGTGGGAGTTTAGCATTTCGGTCAATTGCACTAACTCGCTTTCCGACGGCCTTACAATTGGTCGGTTACGAAAAAGCAACGTAGTAGTTTCGGCCTCCATTGCCGGGAGGTTTGTAATATCGCCCGGTAACCCGAGAACAGCTACGCCTTTTTTGTGCACAGCATGCTGAAGGGCAGACTGCAACATTCGGGGCAACTGTGCAGGAGTAGTGGCCACCTGGTTATAGCAACTGCAATCATCGAAAAGTTTGATTGTATTTGTTTCCTGAAAATAATCGGTTCCAAATTCTTTGGTAGGTATTGTTGAAGCAATGGCCAATACTGAAGCAGACGAACGATGCGCGTCGTACAATCCATTTATAAGATGAACATGTCCCGGGCCGCTGCTACCAGCGCAACAAGCCAAATCATTCAACTGAGCCTCAGCCCCGGCAGCATAAGCGGCAGTTTCTTCGTGCCGCACATGAACCCATTTGATGTTGCCATTACGGTGTACGGCAGCGTTTAAGTGGTTGAGACTATCGCCTGTTAAGGCATAGATTCTTTGGATGCCAGCTTCAATTAGTGTATCCACCAGTTGGTCTGATACATTTTTGCTCATAAGAGTGTTGTTTTATAGCCCATTCAACAAATATTTTCAGTGATCAGTTTTTTCTGGAGGAACTTTTAATCCAGCTTCTTTTGCTTCACTTATTCCAATGGCAATGGCTTGCTTTCGGCTTGTTACCTTACCATTTTTCCCGTCTTTGCCCGATTTTAGAGTTCCTTCTTTAAATTCGTGCATTACAATCCCGATTTTTTTCTGAGCTTTTTTCGAATATTTAGCCATGACGTTTTGTTTTACAAATCATTGCTTAGCATTACACACTACACTTATCTGGCATCTAAATTTACTTCTGCTGATTATGCTGTAATAGGTCCAAAAGAGCTTTTGCTGCGGCTTCGGACGATGCCGGATTTTGGCCGGTAATTAGTAAACCGTCTTTTTTTACATACGAACTCCAATCATCTCCTTTGCTATAATGTGCGCCCAGTTTTTTCAATTCGTCTTCTAATAAAAAGGGAACGACTCTAGTTAGCTTAACCGCCGCCTCCTCGGTATCTGAAAAACCTGTAATTTCTTTCCCTTTTACCAATGGCTCCCCATTTGGAGCTTTTACCTTTACCAATGCAGCTGGTGCGTGACATACAAAAGCTAACGGTTTATTATGCTTATAAAAGGATTCAATTAAAGCAATTGATATTGAATCGGATGCCAAGTCCCATAATGGACCATGGCCTCCCGGATAAAAAACAGCATCGTAATCTGCTTCATTTACATCACTTAGCTTTACAGTATGGGCTACTTTGTCAATTGATGCATAATCACCGTAAAATCTTTTAGTGGCCGGGGTTTGAGCATCGGGAGCTTCACTTTTAGGGTCAACGGGTGGCTGTCCTCCTTTTGGAGAGGCTATGGTCAATTCCACACCTACATCGGCTAAAACATAATAAGGCGCTGCAAATTCCTCAATCCAAAAACCGTTTTTTTCGCCGGTATTACCTAAATCGCCATGCGATGTAAGCACTATTAGTACTTTCATAATAGTATCCATTTTTGTAAATTTTATAAAAAACGATGTTTTTAAATCCTGATAATCATTCTATTTCAACAAGCATTTTCCCCGTATTTTTACCTTCAAAAAGGCCAGTAAAAGCTTCGGGAAGTTTCTCAAACCCTTTGATGATAGTTTCCTGATAGCTCAATTTGCCTTCACCAAGCCATTGGGTAAGTCGCTTGATGCCTTCGGGGAAACGGGACACGTAATCACTTACAATAAACCCTTGCATTAAAGCTCTTTTCTTTAAAATCATAGCCTGCGGACGAGGTCCGGTAGGTATTTCGGTGTTGTTGTATAGCGATATTTGTCCGCAGACAATAATCCGCGCACCTTTGTTAATATTGGCAATTACAGCATCAGATATTTCGCCACCCACGTTATCAAAGTAAATATCGACTCCTTTGGTACAAGCCGTTGCTATGGCTTCATTCATATTTTTAGTGGTTCGGTAATTAATCGCCTCGTCAAACCTCAATTTATCTACCAAAAACTCAGTTTTTTCATCGGTACCGGCAATGCCAACCACCTTACAACCTTTTATCCGGGCAATCTGGCCAACTACCATGCCTACGGCGCCTGCTGCACCCGAAATTACAACTGTTTCGCCAGTCTCAGGTTTTCCTATATCGAGAAGCCCCAAATAGGCTGCCAAGCCAGGCATACCTAAAACACCAAGATAGTAACTAAGGGGAGCTACGTTTTTTGCCAGCTTGGTTACATTCACGGCAGGTACAGTCTGTAATTCCTGCCATTTCAAGGATGCTAACACGGCATCGCCCACCTTAAAATTTGGGTGATGACTTTCGATTACTTCGGCAATTACACTGCCTTCGATGGCTTTTCCAACCTCAAAAGGTGGAACATACGATTTGGCATCGCTCATACGCCCACGCATGTATGGATCGACCGACACATATTTTGCTTTTACCAACAGTTCGCCATCTTTAGCTAATTCGGCAGGGAATGCTACAATCTCGAAATTGTCGGCAACAGGTTTACCTATTGGCCTTGATTTCAATAAAATTTGTTTGTTCATGTCTGGTATTTTAATATTACTTTCAACTCTGGTAAGCTATTGCTTTACTATAACAAGATAAGCCGTTATTTAGCCTTTGTTAGTTTAAAACGCTCATCTGGTTTTTAGTTTACGACTCATTCCTTCGCAAATTTTATAAACTCGCGTTGTTTCATCGTGTACTTCCCCCTGACTTTCGTTATTAAGATTTCCCTTTTACTTCCTCTTTAATCTCATTTACTTGTTCAGCAAGTTCTGTATATTCCTTTGAAAGCAAGGTTAACTTCCGTTCGGTTTTTTCTTCGGCATTAATCACTGCATTGCTTGCCGGCTCGTGTGATGCAATAAGTTCGTTTACCTTCAAATGAAGTGAAGCAGAGAAACGATTGAATGATTTTTGAATAATGAATAAACTTAAAATGCTACTCCAAGAATTACATCTCCAATGATATAGTGAATATCCTGCATGTAAAACCGCTTATTACTTAGCCAGAATAAAACCAGGCATAAGGCAATAATAAAGGTGATGGAATTGCCAAGTATGGCAATGGCAACGGAGGTGAGTCTTTCAAAACCTCTTTCCATACGCCTGTATATATTTTTCATAATGTGTCAATTATGATGTGTCATCATTTTTTCGTCGATGGTAACACCTAGTCCTTTTGCTACTGCCATTCCTAATTGACTATCTGCACGGAAGAAATGACATAGCTGCCGGTTAATAATTTCATCTTTCTTCTCACCACAAATATCTTTCATGGTATTTACAATGTTGCTTACCGTGTTTTCCCTTTCATGTTCAGTCATTACCCTGCTATACAATATGCCTGGTTGGGTAAAATGGTCATCGTCATTTTCGTTGCGGTCGAACCAATCGGCGACATTCGATTCCATTGGCATTGCTGGTTCTTTGTAGCTTTCATCAACAACAATGTCGTCGAAACTATTGGGGCGGTAATTCGGGTTTGAGCCGCCATTGTCGCCAGTTTGCATAAAACCGTCGCGTTGGTAATTTGCAACCATATAAGAACACCGGGTTACAGGAATCTGCTCATAGTTAGCTCCTAAGCGGTAATGGTGTGCATCCGGATAAGAAAGCAACCTACCTTGCAACATTTTGTCGGGCGAATAACCAAATGCTCCCGCACCCTTTGCATGAACCACCCTTTCGGGTATGCGCTCGCGGTTAAAGTGGGCCATATCTTCGTGCAAAAAATAATCCTGCAACAGAATGGGTCCACGGCTACCAACCGTCATAGAGTTCTCAAACTCGGTATAAGGTCTGCCACTTGCAGTCGTTAACTTTTTATTTACCATATTATATTGATTTGACTGACATTTTTGAGTTTTTAAGGATTTTCGGTAGTTACGTCCTGAGCTGATATGGACTTATCCGATGCTTTTTCCAAATCCCTGTCAAAAGAATATAAAGCATAGCTGCTGGCTTTTTCGCCACCTGCCATTTTGAGCTTATCAATTAAGTTTATGGCAAGCGTCTCTTCTTCAACTTGTTCTTTAACAAACCATTGCATAAAATTCCAGGTTGCCCAATCTTCTTCCTCAAAACTCATTTTCACCAATTTATATACTGATTTTGTATTGTCCACTTCGTGTTCAAACACTTTTTCGAAGCAACTGTGGATAGTTGCCGGGTTTTCCGGCGGAGCTGGAATAGCTGTAATATGTGCATCCCCACATCTTTTTAGGATATACTCCAATATCTTCATCATGTGGTTACGCTCCTCCTGTGCATGTCTGAAAAGAAAATTAGCAATACCTCCAAATCCCTGACTGGCCGCCCATGAAGCATACGACAAATAAATTTGCGAAGCATGTGCTTCTTTAGTTATCTGAATATTTAACGCTACTGACAGCGTTTTTGAAAGTCTATTCTTATCCATATAATTTATTTTTAAATATTGTTATTAAAAAACCATGGAGTTTATTTCACCCCACAGTATATAAGGCATTTTCATATCTTTTAGCAACTACTTCCCGGTTTACGACCTTCCAAAAAGCATCTAAATAAGCTGGTCTTTTGTTCTGATATTTCAAATAATAAGCATGTTCCCACACTTCGATGGCTTCCATTTCGGAGCCTTTTATGGCATTTATGAAATTATCGTAATATGCTTTATGATATTTACTATAATGGATTTCCAATGTAAGCACATCATAAGAATATGGCAGCGGTTGAAATTCGAATTTACTTGATGAATTCATCGTGTGTGTTAAATCTTTTAGATAAATAGTTTGAAAAGTCTAAATTAAGAACTAACAAAGAGATAAATGTTACACAACTTTTCTGAAAAGTTACATCATTCACACCTCATCGGTCGCATGTACAATTCTTTCAATTTGGTTGGCGATAAAGAATAGAATCTATAAACCCGCTTGCGATTGCACTATTCGGCATATCTGGCTGGATGCAGTTATAGTTTAAGTCCCAGGTTATTCGTAAATTTATTGAAATGGTCAGTCTGCACAGAATTTACAGTCCTATATATTAGGTCTCTTGAATGAACCAAAACTTTTTGTAGCGCGGCCCAGGATTGAACTGGGGACCTCATGATTATGAATCGCAATCAAAGTATTTTCTTCTCATTTCATCTATTATCATCTTATGTCTTAACCATCTAAAAATTAAGCATAAGGACTATCTAATATTTTCATGTTATTTCTTTCAATTTCATCTTTTCTCCCAAGTTGTATGCATTTTGTATGTACCAAACCTTACTGGTATCATCATTGGATGTATTGTGATCTGTTGCATACTTATGAGTCTTTTTACTTTTTAAATACTACGATTTATAGGTTTTATCAACGTTGAAGAATGCGGGGTGTTCACATTTTAATTTATGGAACTCTGAGATTGTGTAATTGCCCAAACGATACTCGTAAAAAATGAATTGGTTAGTCAAATTGGCATTGCCTTCTACTTATTATTATCGTAAATTTAGTATTAAGTTAATATTGAAAATTTATAATTTATTGATTAAAAATCAATTACACACTACAGGCTTAAAGATAAACACGTAAATATAAAAGTAGGATAGCTTTCAAAACAATATTTCATTTCTAAAAAGGGACTAAGACTCAAATTGCAAAAGGCCTCCGGGTCAATGTAACATTATTGATAAGTATGTAACATTTGTTAAAACAGAAGTTTTGCAAGGTCAAAATGTAACATGCGTTATGGTTCCTGTAACAATGGTTTTACGTCCCCCCTTTGATTCTAGATAGATTTGCTCAGTATCTACTATCGTAATTTTATACCTAATTATTTATGAGAACAAAACCATTATTACTAATTGGGAGAGTTCCGCAATCTGGAAACCCAATTCATTCTTACCGCGATTCAACGGAAAATTCTATTATTTCTTCATGTGTATCTTCTTGTTCCGGATGAGTATTCGTCAATCGAAGCTTCTGCCTGATTAAATCATTAGGGGAGGCAGCTCAATTTAAACCGTAACATCCTCTTTAAAATTTAATTAAAAAATATCTGAGGATAAGATGTCAAAGAGTGTTTTGTATTTTAACTAATCCAAAAGTAAAACTAAAATGAAAAGATTAAGAATTAGGATTAATTTACTTTTTTCAAGGAGTGTCCTTTGGGGGACATTGTTCCTTTTCCTGCCTATTTTGGTCATGGCTCAGCCTGTTACCATTAAAGGTAAAGTTACGGATGCTATTACCAATGAGGCATTGCCTGGGGTAAGCGTTGTTGTTGAAGGGGCTCCTTTAACGGGAACTGCAACAAGTGTAGAAGGAAATTATACTATAACAGTGCCTTCTTCAACCAGTGTTTTAGTGTTCTCCTTCATTGGTTATACTACCGAAAAAATTGCTATACAGGGGCGTACAGAGATAAATGTTCCGTTGGCCCAGTTTGCAGAAAAGCTAAGTGAGGTTGTTGTAACCGGTTATACAACAGAGAAAAAGAAAGACATTACCGGGGCTGTGGCTGTTGTTAAAATGAAAGATATTGCCAGTATTCCTACCGGGAATGTTATGTCCAGCCTTGTAGGTCGTTTACCAGGGGTGAATATATCAACTGATGGTACTCCGGGTGGGGTAAATACAGGAGTACTTATTCGTGGTACAACAACCATCAATAATAGCTCGCCACTCTATGTAATTGATGGAGTTCAAACAAGAGCAAACGTTTCAACGCTGTTGAATGCGAATGATATAGAATCTATCCAGGTATTGGAAGACGCTGCATCAGCTTCAATTTATGGTGTGCAGGCTGCCAATGGGGTTATCATTATCACTACCAAAAAAGCAGATAAAAAGGGTGTCAAAGTTGATTTTGATGCCCAATTTTCAGCACAAACATTTCATACAAACATTACAATGCTCAATGCTCAACAATGGGGCGATGTTTATTGGCAAGCGTATCTAAACGACGGGGTAAAGCCTAGTCACGACTTATATGGAAGTGGTGCTACCCCTGTCATTCCGGAGTTTATTGATTCCAAGAAAACCATCCGCTCAGGTGATACCGATTGGGCAAAGGAAGTATATCATACGTCCCTATTACAAAATTACAATCTGTCAGTGTCCAAAGGAGCTGATAATGGCTCGTCGACCTTTTCCCTTAATTATTTTGATCAGGACGGCTTGGTTAAATACACAAACTTTAAACGATTAAATAGCCGTTTTAAGTCAGACTATAACTTTTTAGATAATCGGTTTAGAGTAGGAGAAAACGTAAATCTGAGTTATTGGAGTCAAATACTTCAACCAGGTGGAATTGAAGAACTTACTATTGCCCAGCATCCAATTATACCTGTCTATGATATCTATGGAGGTTATGCTGGTCCAACTCTGGGGATAGGTGATAAACCCAATCCTGTTCGCTTATTAGATCAACAAAAGGATAACCGCTTTAGCAACTGGAGGATTTTTGGTAATATGTGGGCAGAGGTGGAGCCTATAAAGAACCTGGTGTTCAGATCCAATTTTGGATTGAATTACAGAAGTGGTTTTCAGTCAAACTTTTCGCCTAAATGGTCAGAAGGAGACCGCATTGTTGATAAGAACAGTTTGTTTACACAAGCCGATTATGACAAGGATTGGACATGGTCAAATACCTTAACGTACAATTTTAAAATAAAAGAACATTCTGTAAATCTACTTGCAGGTTCAGAAACAAAAGAAACGGTAAATGAATATATCAATGCAACAAGAGAAAGTTTTCTTGTACAAGCGTTAGATTATCGGTACATGAGTGCAGGAAGTGGAAAACAAACCAATGACGGTTTGGCTTCACGCGCGGCTTGGATTTCTTATTTCGGAAAGATAAATTATTCATTTATGGACCGTTATTTACTTTCGGGTACATTAAGGCGGGATGCTTCTTCCCGTTTTGGACTAAATAATAATTCGGCTGTATTCCCCGCCGTTACTGCAGGATGGCGCATTAGTCAAGAGGACTTTATAAAAAACATACCATTAATTTCTGATTTAAAATTGAGGGCCAGTTGGGGTAAAAATGGTAATGATCAGATTGATAACGAGGCTACTTATACTAAATATGTAACTAATATCATAAAGACTGGTTATGATATGGCAGGGCTTAACCAGGGGGTTATTTATAATGGTATAATGAAAGACCGGTCAGGGAACCCGGATATCAGATGGGAAGTAACCACCCAAAAGAATATAGGTTTGGATTTATCCATGCTTAATAGCCGGTTGTCTTTAACCTTGGATTATTATATTAAAGATACCAAAGACATGCTGATTGAGAGACCTTATATTGGTGTTATTGGAGAAGGTGGTTATATGGCTTATAATGGCGCTTCCATGACGAACAAAGGCTTCAATTTTATTGCATCATGGCGGGATAAGATTGGAACAGACATCAATTACGATGCTACATTCACCGGATCAGTTAATAGAAATGAGATAACCTATCTGCCCGATGATATTAAATATACTTGGGGCGGCGGTAATGGAGTTGATAAAACAATTGTTGGCCAGCCTTATGGTTCATGGTTTGGATACAAAACAGATGGTCTTTTCAAAACAGCGGAAGAAGTAGCTAACAGTCCTATTCAGTCAGGAAAAGGCTTAGGCCGCATTCGTTATGTCGATGTGAACGGTGATGGGAAAATTGATTCAAAAGACATGACCTGGTTAGGCTCTGATCAACCAAAATTCACCGGAAGTTTAAATCTTGGGCTAACTTATAAATCGTTTGATCTATCTCTTTTAGCTGTCGGCATGGTAAGAAATGCTTATAATAACTCTAAATTCTATACTGACTTCTTCCAGCTTTGGACAGGTAATCACTCAACCCGTTTGCTGAATGCCTGGACGCCACAAAACTCAAATTCAGACATTCCTGCATTAACTGCTGTAAACCTGAATGATGAAGGTCGGAGCTCAGAGTATTTTATTGAGGACGGCTCTTATATGAAGCTCAAGAATATTGTGATTGGATATACATTACCTAAAGAGTTAGCAGCAAAATTTAAATTAAGAAATATGCGGGTGTATGTTCAAGGGCAAGATTTGTTTACTATAACTAAGTATAAGGGCGCAGATCCTGAAGGGCTTGGTTATCCTTATCCATTGCCTCGCACATTCACCTTTGGATTAAACTTAGGTTTTTAAGTATTCACTTAATATAAAATATAAAATCATGAAATTCAAACATATAATATTAGCAGGACTTATGGTGGTTACTGCCGCCTGTAGTAAGGATTTCCTGGATAGTAAGCCAAAAGGAAAACTGAGTGATGCCGTATTAAACTCACCCGATGGTATTGAAGCTCTTTGTACAGCCGCATATTCTGCGTTGGCAGGGCCTGAAGGCGATGCCCAGGCATTCTTATCTCCAACATCAAACTGGGTATATGGGGATGTTCGAGCCGAAACTGCTTATAAAGGCGGAGGTGGTATTACAGATCTTTGGGAGTTCAATGCTTTTGAAACATTTACGGGAGTTTACGCCTCAAATGGTTTGTTAGACCGGAAATGGTTCAACATGTACATTAGTGTTCAACGATGCAATAGTGCTATCCGACAATTAAATTCGGTGACTGAAACTGAAGTCCCTCTGAAGAATGTCCGTTTGGGAGAAATGAAATTCCTTCGTGCTCATTACTATTTTGAATTAAGCCGTTTGTTTAACCACATTCCTTATTTTGATGAGAACGTGGCAATTTCCGACTATGTTAATATCCCTAATAATCAATATACTAGAGATCAAATATTGGGAATGATCGCGAATGAATTCTCTGCCGCAGCTAAGTTATTACCTGTAAACCAACCTGAAGCCGGACGTGTTACCAAGTATGCTGCCTTAGCATACGAGGCAAAGGCTATGTTGTATAGAGCATATAAACAAAATGCCGATAACACCGTAACTTCTGCCCCAGATCAAACACTTTTAACCAGGGTAGTAACACTCTGTGATTCTGTTGCCTTAGGAGGATATGACCTACTTCCTGATTTTCAACAATTAGCTGAGGTGGAACATGAGCATGGCCCAGAATCCGTATTCGGCATTGAATATTCCATAAATGATGGAACAACCAATGGACGTATTAACTGGAGTAACTTACTAAACGTGCCTAAAGGACTTGCTTATAGTGGAGATGGATTCTTTCAGCCCAGTCAGAATCTCGTAAATTCATATAAAACAGATGCGAAGGGAATTCCTTTAATTGACACCTATAATGCTAGCAATTTGATGACTGTACAAGATGGGTTTGATAATCCTGTTGACCCTCGGCTTGATTTTACAGTAGGTCGTATTGGAATTCCATGGAAAGATTATAAAGTTATTCCTTATAATGAAACCTGGGCACGTGAACCAGCCACCTATGGCTATTACGGATGTAAGAAGTTTTTAGTGTCTCCTAATTCTCAATACCTTGTAAAAGGCTGGCCTTGGGGAGGTTCTGCACTCAATTTTCAAATTATCAGGTATGCTGATGTTCTGCTGTGGAAAGCTGAGGCTTTAATTGAATTAGGCCGTCAATCAGAAGCTTTACCATTGATTAACAAGGTAAGACTTCGGGCCAAGAATAGTAATTATGTTAAGGCTTGGCAAGCTACAACCAATGCTGCAAACTATGTAATCGACACCTATCAAGATGGGGTAAACTGTACCTGGACACAAGCCTATGCCCGTAAAGCATTACGTTTCGAGCGTAAGTTAGAGTTGGCCATGGAAGGCGAACGTTTCTTCGACTTAGTGCGCTGGGGGGCTGCCGATCAGGTATTAAACAACGAATACTTCGCACAAGAAAAATCGATTAGAGATTTTTTAAAGAATGCACATTTTGTGAAAGGAAGGGATGAATACTTCCCTATACCGCAAAATCAGATAAATTTTTCTGGTGGCCTTTACAAACAAAATCCCGGTTATTGATAGTAATCACTATTTTAAAAATCCAACAAAATGAAAAAGAATCTTAAAATATATCTGTTATTTCTGCTTCTGCCATTTTTTACGGCAGCTTGTCTGGAAAAGGAGGTTTTTACTGTCACTCCCAATTTGCCTGCTGTAAGTAATCTGCAGTATACGCTGTCAGGTGATAGCGTTATATTGACATGGAATTTGCCGCAAGGACATGATTCGCTAAGTGTTTCCGTGTCCCCGAATCCCAGTGGAATTCCATTGAAGATGAATGCAACTTCTTGTAAAATGGGTATTGTGGAAGTTAATAAGCCTTACATGTACACCGTTAAAATAAGTGACACCAAGGGGAATACTTCGTTGGGACAGTCAGTTAGCTTTACACGCTCAGGGGCTTCTCCTCTTAAAAATGCGACAGTGGTACAGGTAGATAATAATGTATTATTTACATGGAGTCTACCAGACTCAGCTATAACAGGTATCGTACTTAAATACACCGATCAAAGTAATGTAGTACAAACTGTTAATATTCCAGCAACATCAACCAGCTATCAAATTTCAAATCCTGCTGTTGGTAATTATCATTTTGGGTTATATACAACCAACAGTCGCAACCAGGTTTCACAAAATATATACCTCGATTTGAAGGTTGGCGCTACATTGTTGGGTTATTTGGGGAGTGCCCCGGATTCACTTTCGTTGGTTACAACTGCTGATGATGACATTATAGCCGGTGCAAAATGGTTTTTTCAGACGTACCCTAAAGCCCGGTACATTTCATTAAACAATGTTAAAAACGGTACGGTCGATTTGAGTAAATACAGGGTTATCTGGTGGAATTATGACATCGATGACGGGACATCTGATTTACCCGCTATTGCTACAGATGGTGCAGTTGTAGCTAAGATGACAGCTTATCATAAAAATGGCGGTAACTTATTGCTGAGTACATATGCTATACAGTATCTGTGGAATTTAGGCAGAATGCCAAGTAATATTCATCTGAGTTTTGATCGAGGACCTGGAGGGTTAAATCCCGATGTATGGGGCATTGGAGTTAACATTGGTAAGAAACATAATCAAAGCGGACATCCTTTGTATAAAGGAATTTCCATGACAACCCAGGGAGATGGAAGGGTCACTTTCCCGGTCATTGGAAATGGATGGAAAGAAAACCATAACTGCATCATCATTGTGCCTTCGATATACAATCTGGCGAATGATAACGAATTGGTTTACACGAACTTTACAACCCAAAACAATGCTGTTTGGCTCGGAATGTGGGATGGAATTGGAGATTATTTTATGACTGGTATTTTCGAATTGACACCTAAAGATAATTTCCAAGGCCGGTCCATTTCTATTGGCATTGGAGGTATTGAGTGGAAAGTTAATAGTGGAGATAATCCTTATCAGTCAACTATTAATCTGCTTTACAAAAATGCAATAGATTATTTGAAAGCTAATTAGACTGATTACTTATTAAATGTTTAGTTGTTATTCTTCCGGGGAAATTCCCCGGAAGAATTTTACAAATCGCAAATGAAAAGAATCTTGAATAAATCTTTTATGATTTTCGCTCTGTCAGTTTTCTGTTTGCTTCTTTCTTGTAAAAAGGAAGATCAAAACAAGAACGGCAGCCCTTTAAATGATTCTTTGGTCAGGTTGGTTGAGTCCGATTTAAGGCCAGCCTATCATTTTACACCGATGGCCCACTGGATGAATGACCCCAATGGATTGGTATATTACAAAGGGGAATATCATTTGTTTTATCAATATAACCCCAATGGAAATACCTGGGGCCCGATGAACTGGGGACATGCAATAAGTACTGATATGTTTAACTGGCAGGATTTGGCGATTGCCTTATCACCCGATAATTTGGGAACTATTTTTTCCGGAAGCGCTGTGGTTGATGCCGCTAATACATCGGGCTTTAAATCAGGAGAAGAAGATCCTCTATTGGCAATTTTTACACATGCAGGAAACCAACAGTCTCAAAGTATAGCTTACAGCAATGATAAAGGACGCAGTTGGACTAAATATGAAAAAAATCCGGTATTGCTTAATCCCGGCATAGCAGATTTCAGAGATCCGAAGGTTTTCTGGTTTGCAGATCAAAACAAATGGATAATGGCTTTAGCTAAAGGCAATGTCATTGGTTTTTATTCTTCACCGGATTTGAAAAACTGGACTTTTGAAAGTGATTTTGGATTGAATTACGGAGCGCACGGAGGTGTTTGGGAATGCCCGGACTTATTCCAAATCCTTGTTGAAGGCACAAGTTTAAAAAAATGGGTTCTTTTGGTCAGTATCAATCCTGGAGGTCCAAACGGAGGTTCGGCAACACAATATTTCATCGGAAATTTTGATGGAAAAACGTTTACTGCCGATACCAATGAAACCAATTGGGTTGATTATGGGACAGATAATTATGCAGGCGTTACTTACAACAATATCCCTTCGACCGATGGACGCAGGATTGCCATCGGATGGATGAGTAATTGGAATTATGCAGGAGTTGTGCCAACGACCACTTGGAGAAGTACCATGACTGTTCCGAGGGTAATCTCGTTGGTTCAAAATGGACAGAATTTCAACTTACGGTTTAATCCGGTTGATGAATTAAAAAAATATTACAGTCAGACCGATACCGTTGTTCAGCAAACAAAAAACAGTGTTGAAATAATCAATAGTTCCATAATTAAATCAGGAAGTTATGATTTAAGCCTGTCGGCCGACTTTTCTCAAACAGATAGCCTTCAGCTTACATTTGGCAGTTCTGCCGAAAAAATGAGTATTCTCTTTGATAAGAAAAATGGAAAGGTGTCCGTTGATCGAAGTAATTCAGGATCAGTTTACTTTAACAGTAGTTTTAAACAATTAATAATCTGCCCAGCGTTCACATTAAGAACCGATCAGAAAGTAGATATTCGGATGCTTGTGGATAAAACCTCGGTTGAACTCTTTTGGAATAAAGGCGAGAAAGTGATGACCGCCCTATTTTTTCCAATCTTCCAGTATAATTTTTTAAAGGTGAAGGGCAGCGGCTCAATGCCTGTAATAAACAATTTCTGCTTAACCGGACTTACTAAAAGCTTGTATAGATAAAAATTAAAAAGATTTTTTTCATAATCTAACCAAAATCTGATGAGAATATATTTAAATGCCATAGTTATAACCCTTCTTTTGCTTATCTCGGCAAGCGGTTGTGAAAAAATTACAGAGGTTGACCGTACAATTTATATAGATAGTACAAAAACTACGGTCGTAAAGTTGCCGGAATATGTGATAACCGACTATGGTGCAATAGGGGACGGGGTGACCGACTGTTCGGGTATTATTAACAGTCTTATCAATAAACTTCCGGCTTCAGGAGGTACAATTTTAATTCCCGAAGGCGATTTTCTTTTGAACAGTCCCATTAGCGTTAATCGCAGTTTCGTCACTATTAAGGGCCAAAATCCGGGAATTCGAAGTAATGTTGATGTTACTGTAACCGGGTTGGTAAACCCCGGAGGAGGAAGTAAACTGATTTTAGGGAGAGCTGCATCGGCAATTGAGGTTCCGGTTTTGCCGGATGTGAATGGTCGTAAAAATCGAATTTCGGGGCTCATGGTTCAAAATCTTCTTATTTCAGGAAAATCGGGAAGTGGTACTGGAATCAATATATTACAGGATAACGATGGAATAAGGATTGAAAACGTAATCGGAATAAACTTGTTTACCGGCATTGTAGCAAATGCGTCGGATGCCATCATTATCAGGTCTTGCTGGATATCGGAAGTGAAGAATAGCATTGTGATGAATAATGGTATTCAGAATATGATCAGTAACTGCCAATTGGGTGCCCAACCAGGTGGGATTACCATAGCCCTGACCAATCAGGAAAACATGCTCATTACAGGAAATCAAATATATCCGGATGGAGATGTGAACTTACAAATGAATAATTGTAATTACACCAATGTCTCATCCAACAATTTTCAAAGCTATTACATTGGAATTATAGAAATTAACAATGGAAATTCAAACCTGCTTAGCAGTAATATGATATGGATGCGTAATCCAAACGATGAAAGCAAACAATTACGCAGTAAAGGAAATGATTATGGGGTAATCAGGGTGTCTGGCAATCAGAACTTGATAACCAGCAATATTATGACCTGCGATTGGGTAAATTCTACCGGTGATCCGGTGAGTATTCGGTCAGTTAGCGGTACTAAAAATAGTTTTCATAGTATCAAATTTATAAACTTGGCCAGCAACCGGTTATTTTATGTCAACGAAACCAGCGAGATTTTTGATTCAGCGCCGGCATCAAAAATAGCAGTCGATGGAAATCCTGCGAATGTTTATATAAGCTATTGATATTCCCACAAATAAAAATGATGTATCTCATGAATCACAATATTAAAACTTATCTCAAGCTAATAATTGTCGCTGTTTTAGTATTGATTTCAACGACCAACGTTGGAGCACAACAAGTGTGCAGTTTTGATGGCAAAGAAATACTGAAATCAAATGACGGAGAGTTTACCTTTGATTTTCACAGCGTAAGAAACGCGCCGGAGCTTACAGCGGGAATCATCGGAAAAGGATTAAGAACAGACGGGTACTCCACCTGGTTGAGCGTGAAAACAGAACAGCTCAAAAATCTATCCGGAATATCCGGTTGGTTTGCATTAGAGTCGTTCCCGACAGATACGGCGGCTTTCTTTGTATTAAAGGATAATTTGGATAAAACGTCAATTGCAATTTGTGTTGATCGGTTTGGCGAATTATTGATTGGAACTGGAGTTGAAAACAAATTTAGCTATTACTCAACAAAACAATATGTTGAAAGATTTAGATGGATTAATCTGGCATTTTCAATAGCCAAGAGGAGTGTTAGCTTTTGGATTAACGGGAAAGAAGTCGATGTCAATAAACTTTCTGCTTCTGCGCCTTCGCGGATTACTGATATTTTAATAGCAAAAGACATTAGAACTAAAAAAGAGTGGATTACCGATCTAACCCTGATAAATGGTATTGTTGATGAACTTAAACTATGGAGTAGCCCGATTAATGTAAGCGATTTACAACACGAGATTTCAGAATTATCCTCAAAAACTCCTGTTTTGGCTGTTCCGGAAAGCAGATTTGAAGGCGATTTCAGCAGACCCAAATATCATTTATTGCCGGCTGCTAACTGGACAAATGAAACACATGGATTAATCCTTTACAACAATAAATATCACATTTTTAATCAAAAAAATGCTTCAAGCTTAATGCTTCGCCAGATCAATTGGGGGCATTTCAGCAGCCCCGATCTTATTCACTGGACGGAGCATAAACCGGCTTTAACTCCCGAACCAGGATACGATCAAAATGGAATCTGGTCAGGCTGTGCCGTTTTGAATGATCAAGGCATTCCTGCCATTCTATACACGGCCGGAGGTGAAAAAATGGGCATTGGCATTGCGTTTCCGAAAGATTCAAATCTTATCGAATGGAAAAAGTACGAAGGAAATCCGGTTATCCCCGGACAACCCAAAGGCTATACCAGGACAGACCTTCGGGATACGTATGCCTGGAAAGAAGGAGATAAATGGTATATGGCTGTTGGTTTTGGCGTTGAGAAAGATGGTGTAGAAAAAGGCGCAGTGCTTTTATATACTTCACCGGATCTTAAAAAGTGGGACTTCGTACATACCTTATTCGAAGGTAATCCTGACGTGGATAATTCCGGCATTTTTTGGGAAATGCCTGTGTTTAAAAAAATCGGACAGAAATATGTTTTGTTAATCAACAAAGTTCCTCATAATGGCGTGCCTGCACGAGCTATGTATTGGGTTGGAGACTTCAAAAATGAAAAATTTATTCCCGATGACCAGATGCCGAAAAACCTGGAAGTGATTAACCGTTTACTTTCTCCTTCCGTCACCATTGACAAAGAAGGCCAGATTACCGCCATTGCCATTATTCCGGATGAAATTGGAGGCGAGGCCGCCTACCAACATGGATGGACGCATCTTTACAGCATTCCAAGAGTTTGGAATTTGAAGGATGGTAAAATCTTGCAAACTCCGCATCCTGCGCTAAAAGAATTGAGAGAAAAGCACAATTCCTTTCAAAATGCCATCATTGAAAATGATAAGGCTCTTTTGATTAGTGAAAATAATCAGCAAATTGAAATACAGGCTACTATAGAACCTGACGGCTCAAAAAAATATGGATTCATTATTAATAAAAATCGTGATAATTCAGAATATACAAAACTCTATTACGATGCTGAAAAGCATGAAATGGTGGTCGATCAGTCTCATTCCAGCTTAAAAAAATACATCCCATTAAAAGTACGAAACGACAAGTATTATTTGGACCCGTCTAAACGGGTCAACTTTCACATATTTATTGACGGATCAGTAGTTGAGGTGTTTATAAATAATGAAGATGCTTTTACTACAAGGGTTTTCCCATTGAAACCAAACAGCAATCAAATCGAAATTTTCACTGACGGGGGAAATATTAAAGCGAGTGCAGATGTATGGCAACTGAAGCCAGCTCCTATAAAAACTGATTTTTAAAGCATGTGAGGTGTAAAGTGTTAATAATGAATAAAAATTTAATATAAAACAGATTTCATATATCCTAAAATTATTAAGTATGAAAAACTCATTTCCTCGTTTTGGGGCAGTACTAATTTTCATTATTATATGTTCTTACGCTGTCTGCCAGCAACAGGGGCCGAATAAGGAACAGTACCGTCCTTCCTATCATTTTACACCGGCGGCCCATTGGATGAACGACCCTAACGGATTGGTGTACTATGAAGGAGAATATCATCTTTTTTATCAATATTATCCTGAAGCCTCCGTTTGGGGGCCGATGCACTGGGGACATGCCGTAAGCAAGGATTTGCTTCATTGGAAACATCTTCCGATTGCCCTTTATCCCGATAGTCTTGGCTACATATTTTCTGGCAGCGCGGTTATTGACCATGATAACACATCCGGTTTAGGAACAAAGCAAAACCCTCCGATGATAGCCATTTTTGCCTATCACAATCCTAAACTGGAAAAATCAGGCAGCAATCAATACCAATATCAGGGACTAGCTTATAGTTTGGATAAAGGAAGGACCTGGACGAAATATGCCAAAAATCCGGTGGTGCCAAATCCTGGAATTCGAGACTTCAGAGACCCCAAAGTGATTTGGGATGCCGAAACTCAAAAATGGATACTTGTGTTGGCTGCGGGTGATCAGATTCAATTCTATTCATCTCCCAACCTGATTAATTGGAACTTAGAAACCAGTTTCGGAAAGTCTCTGGGGGCTCATGGTGGCGTTTGGGAATGTCCAGATCTTTTCCCTTTGGAAGTTAAAGGTACGCATGATAAAAAGTGGGTTTTGCTTGTCAGTCTTAACCCCGGAGGTCCTAACGGAGGTTCGGCTTCCCAATATTTTGTGGGAGATTTTGACGGACATCAATTCAAACCGGATAACACACCAACTCGTTGGGTCGATTACGGGAAAGATAATTATGCCGGGGTAACATGGTCGGATATTCCTGCATCTGACGGACGTAGAATCTTTTTGGGGTGGATGAGCAACTGGCAATATGCTGAAAGGGTGCCAACGGAAACATGGAGAAGTGCGACAACCATTCCCAGGGAATTAAATCTTATCCGGGAGAATAACGAATATCTGCTCACATCACAACCAGTGAAGGAATTGGCAAAACTTAGGATTGATTCGGTGAAAATGAGACTCACTAAAGTCAATGGCGCTTATGATATCTCAAAACAAAAGACTTTTGGGAAAAGCCCACTGGAAATCATCATAACGTTCAATACCAAAAACAGGAATTCCGCCGGGTTTGCTAAAAAATTTGGAATAAAACTCAGTAATGAAATTAAGGAAGAAGTGCTGATTGGATATGACCTCAAGCAAAAACAATTCTTTGTGAACCGTAAAAAATCGGGTAAAGTAAGCTTTTCGGATGCTTTCCCCGGAATATTTACAGCCCCCTGGGAGCTAAAAGGCAATACGCTCGAAATGCACCTTTTCGTCGATGAAGCTTCGGTTGAATTGTTTGGCCAGCAAGGGAGGGTACTATTGACAGAAATATTTTTTCCGGCCAAGCCTTATAGCCAACTTTCCGTTTTTACCGAAGATGGCAAAATCGAAGTTAAAGAATGTGAAGTATGGAAATTGAATTCCATCTGGTAATGATAAATAGAATAGGGCTTTAATGACGATTAAAATTTAATAAAACAAAACGTATGAATAAACGATTTTTAAACTGGGTAACATTTGTCGCCATCAACGGAGGATTATTGTTTGGGTTGAATATGGCCGGAATTTCAGGAGCGATTCCTTTTTTACGCGATTATTTTGTATTGGACGATATTGCCTTAGGGTTGGCAGTAGGTTCAATTATGATCGGGTGTCTTGTAGGATCGTTATTTGCCGGTTCATTAAGCGACAAATATGGACGAAAAGCAATGATGATCATCACAGCTGTTCTTTTTATGGTATCGGCTCTCGGGTGTAGCCTTACTTCCTCCTTGTGGTTTTTTGTAGCTTCTCGTATTATAGCAGGAATAGCGGTAGGGGCAGCCTCCGTACTTGGGCCTACTTATATTTCTGAGATTGCACCTGCCGAACGCAGAGGAACACTGGTTTCGTTTAATCAGCTTGCCATTGTAATCGGCATCTTACTTTCGTATATTATTGATTACGCCTTCGTTAATTTAGACAATGGATGGCGGTATATGCTGGGAGTACCCTTTGTTTTTGGATTGATAAATCTTATATTCCTATTGATTTCGTTCCCTGAAAGTCCGCGGTGGCTGGCCAAAGTAGGAAAACTCGAACTAACGCATAAAATATTGGAGAAAGTGGGCGGGAAAACCTATGCTGATAAAGAGTTAAACTTGATAACAACCTCTCTGAATAATCAAACCTCAGACAAAAGAGTGAAAATTAAAGACTTGTTCCGGGGAAGGTTGGCCTATGTTGTTCTTCTTGGGACTCTGTTGGCAGCATTTCAGCAAATTACTGGCATTAACGCGGTAGTAAATTACGCTCCAACAATTTTTCAACAAACAGGGGTCGGGAGTGATACCGCACTTTTACAATCGATTATTGTGGGTTTTGTAAATTTCGTGTTTACCATTGTAGCGGTTCGCCTTGTCGATAAGCTCGGACGTAAAACACTTTTGCTATGGGGAGCAGGAGGAATGGCCGTATCCTTAGCTTATCTGGCCCTGGCATTTACATTCCATTCATTAAGCGGATTGGGAGTTCTAATATCATTACTATCCTATATCGCTTTTATGGCAGCCTCCCTTTCGCCCGTAATGTGGGTAGTAACATCCGAAATGTATCCTACCCGTTACCGGGGAGTAGCCATGTCATTCTCTACCGCTGTTAGTTGGGCCTGTGCATTACTGGTGGTGCAATTTTTTCCGTGGATGCTTCATAGCCTGGGAGGCATGGTCAGTTTCGGCATTTTTGGTGGATTTAGCTTGTTAGCGTTCATCTTTATAAAGGTTTATATACCCGAAACCAAAGGGAAAACTCTTGAACAAATAGAATCGGATTTAGGATTGGTAAATGTAGAATAACATGAAAACAAAATTTAAGGTAGTTGGAATAGGGGAGGTATTGTGGGATATGCTGCCACAAGGCAAACAATTAGGCGGAGCACCGGCCAATTTTGCGTACCATGCCAATCAGCTTGGTGCCGAAAGTTATGTAATTAGCGCTATTGGCAAAGATGCTTTGGGTGAAGAAATTCTTAATCAATTATCTGCTTACGACTTGAATTTACGTCTCGAAAAGGTAGATTACCCTACCGGGACGGTAAATGTAACAGTAAGCAACCTGGGTATTCCTGAATATGAAATCATTAAAAATGTAGCCTGGGATTATCTTGAGCTCACACCGGAAAACATTAGCCTTGCACAACAAACTGATGCCGTTTGTTTTGGAAGTTTAGCCCAGCGGCATGAAGTCTCGCGCAAAGCGATTACAGATTTTATTAAAAAAGTCCCGGTGAATGCCTTGAAAATTTTTGATATCAACCTTCGGCAAAATTTTTACAACAAGGAGTTGATCGAAAATTCTATCAAGTTATCTAATGTGCTAAAAATTAATGATGATGAACTAAAAATTGTATCAGAAATGTTTGGCTGGACGGGCGACGATGAGAAAATATGCCAAAAACTGATCGAAGTTTATCAACTCAAAGTGCTGGCCTACACCTGTGGTACCAAAGGTAGTTATTTGTACAAAGGCAGTGGAAAATCGTTTATGGATACCCCAATTGTAGAAGTAAAGGATACCGTTGGAGCGGGGGATTCCTTTACCGCAGGGCTGACCACGGGATTACTTGAAAATAAAAAGTTGGAAGAGTGCCATTCCAGAGCCGTAAAAATATCGGCTTATGTATGCACTCATTTTGGAGCTATGCCAGAATATTCCGGACAGCTAAAACAATTATTCCATTCAATACTATAAATAAAGGTTCGTTAGATAATCATGGTAGTAACCATGATGTTAGTAGTTTAATCGGCTTAATGGCTACTCCAATTGGGTAGCCATTATTTTACCTCTAAAAATGGATCGCAATATTTTTAATTGTTCGTAAATAGTGCATCATGAGTAAGCTTTATCCGTGATGGAAATGACTTACTCACTTATAAGGTAGATGTTTATCAGAATTGATTAATGCTTGTCAGGACTTCTTAAATCGATAAAAACATGATGAAAATTAGTAAACCGCTTATTACATTTATGCTTCTAATATTTATATCGCTTATTTTTTCAAAGTGTCAAAACGAAAAGAAGAGAACAATAGGATTTTTATTACCGAATCTTACCGATAGCAGATATTTAAAAGATAAGGCTTACTTTGGCGAGAAAGCCAGTGCCTTAGGCTTTGAAGTTGAGACCGCAATAGCAGACAATAATCAGGAGATGCAGGAGAAACAGGCTATACAAATGATAGATAGAGGGATTAAAGTACTTGTCATATCCGCAGTTAATCAAAATCTGGCTGCATCAATTGTACGATATGCCCATGAAAATGATACCAAGGTAATTGCTTATGAACGCTTAATCAACAACTGCGATCTTGATTACCTAGTAACATTCGACCATGAAGCAGTAGGAAAACTCCAAGCCAGTTTTGCAGTTGAACACATGCCCAAAGGAAATTATGTGATTATTGGAGGAGATAAAGGCGATAAAAACGCAGAACTAATAGAAAAAGGCCAGCTTGAGGTTTTGGAGCCTCTTATTAAATCAGAAAGTATTCATATTATATACCGAACTTTTATAGAAGATTGGTCAACTGAAACAGCGAAAGAACAAGTTGCGAAGGTCGCTCAGCTTAGCGGAGAGAAAATTGATGTGGTCTTATCTGCAAATGATGCTATGGCCGGAGGAATCATTAAATCATTAGAAGAAAATCAACCTGCTTATCCCTACTTGATTACAGGGCTTGACGCAGATTTGGATGCCTGCAAACGAATTGTTACAGGTAAACAGTCCATGACTGTTTATAAACCATTTAAAAAAATGGCTTCGATTGCTGCCGATCTCGCCGTAAAATTAATCTCACATAACGGGAAAGCAGACACAAACTCCCAATTTTTTAATGGTAAAAAGAACGTTCCTACCTTATTGTTGAATCCGTTAACTATTAACGCATCTAATCTCAAGACTACAGTGCTAATGGACGGATTTTATAAAGAAACAGAAGTGTATAGTAACAATTAAAAATATTTTTACAATGCAGACTGCTAAATTACGGTTCAGGCATTTGATTTGTTGAAATATCCTTACCTTAAACAAAAAAAACGTATGGTACGAGTGGCCTCCAAAATATGCATTTTTTTATTCATAAGCCTAACTGTCTTATCTTGTACCAGTAGAAAAGGAAAAGTTTTTACCATAGGATTTTCGCAATGTATCGGAGACGATGCGTGGAGAAAACAAATGATTAATGAAATGAAGATTGAAGCTTCATTTTACGATAATGTCAATTTGATTGTTGAAGATGCCAAAGGAAACAGTGAATTACAGGTAAAACAAATACAAGGTCTTCTTAACAAAAAAGTGGACTTGCTGATTATTTCTCCCAACGAATCGAAACCAATTACGTCAATAGCTCAAAAGGCATATAAACAGGGCATCCCCACCATATTGATCGATAGAAAAATCGATTCTGACGAATATTCAGTATTTATTGGTGCAGACAATTATGCCATAGGTAAATATGCTGCCATATTTTTGGGAAATGCATCCCATGAGAAGCGGAATGTTCTTGAGATATGGGGATTGGAAGGTTCTTCGCCAGCCAGAGAACGTCATAAAGGCTTTATAGATAATATATCACATTTCCCCAATTTTAGCCTGACGGGAAAAGTGAGCGGACACTGGTTAAAAGGCGATGCTTTCCAACAAGTTAAGTCGTTTAAACATCTTAATCAGATACAGGTAATCTTTGCACATAACGACGAGATGGCATTAGGAGCTTATGAGGCTTGCAAGCAGCTGAAAATGGATACCAAAAATATGATTTTTTTAGGAGTAGATGCATTACAAGGAACCAAAGGAGGTATTCATGCTGTCATTGACCATAAACTAACCGCCACAATGCTTTACCCTACCGGTGGAGGAAAGGCTATTCAGGTTGCCCTTCAGATATTGGAGCATAAGGATTTTAAAAAAGAATATTTACTGAATACGGCTCTGGTGGACAGCTTAAATGCCCAAATCCTCCAACTCCAATCTGTCCAAATTAATGATTACCTTGGTAAGATTGAAAACCAACAATTTAAATTAAAGTCCCTCGATAACAAATACAATAACCAACAAACGCTGTTGTACTTTACGATAATTCTGATGGGTTTGGCCTTCTTCCTTGCGATTATGCTTTTTTTTGCTTACAACCACACTAAACGAATACTTTTTGAATTAAAAATTAAGAATCAAAAAATAGACCAGCAACGCGAAAAGCTCTCACAGCAGCGCGAGCAACTGGTAATTATGAATGAAAAAATAGAAGAAGTTACGGCGCAAAAGCTTCGTTTTTTTACGAATGTGTCCCACGAACTACGAACTCCTCTATCCCTGCTTATTTCTCCACTCGAAAAGCTCCTTGAAATTAATAAATATCCCGAAATGAACAGAGAGCTTGTAGTTATGAAAAACAATACAGAAAGGCTTTTGAGGCTAATCAGTCAGTTATTGGATTTTAGGAAGATTGAAGATGAAATGATGAAGTTATATGTTCAACAAGTTAATATCGTTTCCCTGATAAAAAACACAAAAGCTGCATTTAATTATCAGGCACACATTAAGGAAATAAATTACCAATTAACCATCCCCGAGAACGAAATCGATATTTTTTGCGATGAGGATAAAATGGAAAAAGTATTCCTTAACTTGATATCTAACGCATTCAAATTCACTAAGAAGGGAGGAACAATACGGATTGACATAACCGAGAAAAAAGATGAAGTTCAAATATCGATCTCTGATTCCGGAAAAGGAATTGACAAAGAGCAACTTGCAAAAATATTTGACAGGTTTTACCAAGGAACAGGCGATTATAGCAGTGGAACAGGGATTGGTCTCAATTTGTCAAAGGAATATGTAGAACTCCACAATGGGAGGATTATAGCGAAAAGCCAACCTGAAATTGGGAGCACGTTTACGGTATTACTAAAAAAAGGTAAAGAACATCTTGAAAAAGATTATATATCGTTTATTCCAGATTCAGTATCTAATTCTAAAAAGACAGGGAATGGGTATCTTATGCCAGAAGGAAGCGAGCCTCTTGTATCGCTCAATGAAGGCGATTACGAATACAACTTGTTAGTAGTTGAGGACGATGATGATATGCGGGAGTACCTCAAAACCCAATTTAAAAAGGATTATACTGTATTTGTTGCGACAAACGGGAATGAAGCTTATCAGATGCTTAAGGACGTAGAAATAAATCTGATCGTGTGTGATGTAATGATGCCCGAAATGGACGGTTTTGAATTTTGCCGGATAGTGAAGAATGATTTGGCTTTTAGCCATATTCCGGTTATTTTGCTTACGGCACTGTCGGGTGAGGACCAATTGATCAAAGGGCTTACAATCGGAGCTGACGATTATTTATATAAACCATTTAATTACAAACACCTCCAACTTAAAGTCAAAAATCTGTTACAGCTTAAGAAAAAATTTCGGGAGTCATTTAAAAATCAATTTTTAGGTTCTTACAACGAAACAGAATTGGACTCTGCTGATAAAAAGTTTATAGGCAAAGTTACCAAAGTGCTGGATAAATATATTAAGGATAGCGAAATCAGTATCGAAAAAATCAGTGCAGACCTAGGGATTTCGAGAATACACCTTTACAGGAAAATCAAAGATATAACGGGGTATTCGCCCAGCGAATTTTTTAAAAGCTACAAGATTAAAAAGTCTTTACCATTATTACTTGCAAAGAACCTGAACATAAGCGAAATTGCCTATCAATGTGGATTTTCCTCTCCAGCTTATTATTCGAAATGTTTTAAAGAGATATTAAACATTTCACCTACAGAGTATAAGCTTAGTAATACAAAATAATTAAAACTCTGTGGTAAATTTTGTAAAATTAAACCTGACAATAGTTGAGCAATGAAAAAACTCAATTGTATTGATTATGAAGCTTTAGTATAATAACACACTAACGATAAAGGGAAGACCGCTGAAAAGTAATTAAGCTAGAGATTAAAGATAATGTTTAAAGTTTAATGTGGTGGTGATGCTTGCTTACGCGGCACGTGCAACTTGCCGAAAATAATCCGGCGTAGTAAGCTATCGATGTATTTACAATTGAACGTATTGGAAGTCGGGATAACTTGTTTTTGCTTGTTTATTTCAGGGCAAATGTATTTAAGAGATTAGGAGTTTGTCTTTGAGTTTGACATTTAAAGATGTAGCCTTTCCAAACCGGCTCATTGGTATGGCTGAGGTGTCGGTGTTTTATATCCTCAAATCATTGAAAGAGTGAGGGTAATCCACTCCCATCGTTTTTTTGTAATGGTTAACGAAGTCTAAGTAATGTCTTTGGGCCTCATAATTCTGCTTCATTTTCTGTAAAGATTTTACCTGATAGGCCAGAGCCTCATCGTTGATAGGATCTATTATAAGCATAGCTTCTGCAAAGCTTAATGTAGAAGGATAGTCATTATTGTTATAGCCTTTTTTCATTTCAGTAACCAGCAAAGGTTCTAATTCTTGCTCAAGGGTTCCTTTGAATTGGTCGAATAAGGATAAGTCGTATGATTGTAGAAATTTGCCTCGATACAGAATTTGCAGCAATTCTTCTTTATTTTTTTCTGTCAGGTTCGACGAAATAATATGCAGACATCTTTCGTAGTCGCAATAGCAATTGCCCGACAATTCTATCTTGTAAAGTCCTTTATCGTAGATGAGTTCTATTCCGTCGAGTTCTTTCAATATTTTTCGAAGATTATTGATAGTTACTCCTCTGGAGTTCTTTACTTTAGCTTCGGAAATGTCTGGCCATAGTAAGTGACTGAGTTTTTGTGAAGTAATACCCTCTTCCTTACTGTATTGAAGAATGAGCAGGAATACCTGTTTTATTTTAGAGCTGAACATATAGCTTATATCCCTTTTTTGCCTGTTGTATACCGTGAATTCTCCAAAAAGGTAAATGGAATTTGGGATATCCGTTATATGTTGTTTTTTTATTGTTACAGGTTCGGTTGTTATCTCTTCTGACTCTTGATTTCGATTTCGCCTCCTGCTTTGCCTCCAAATAAATATGATAGCGATCAATATCAGACTCGATAATACAGCTAACCAACGATATATATTGGTTGTTTTAACCGGCAAATAACCCGATAATTCTTCGGCAGTAATAGGAGGGAATGATAAGGAATAAACCTTTAAAACGGAACGAATGTCATCATCAAACTCCTGAACAGTTGCGAATAAAGTATTTAACTGATTGTCAAAATACAAGTTGGCATTGGTTGTAATTTTGTCCGAATGTATTGGAATGGAATCGCCAAGTATTTTATAACTGCCATCCTTTAATGAAAAACGATATAACCGAAGAAATGAATTGGAATAATGTTCGGGGTAGCACAATGTATAAAAACAGGAATCCTGAATAACCATTCCTCTTACAGGAACCACATTTTCGTTGTTCCACTCGATCTTCCAAAGTTTTGTAACGTTTTTTGTGTTTAGGTCTACTTTATACAAATCATAAAAATATTTCCGCCCGACGACTTGTTCTCCGGATTTATTACCCATCCCTCCAAATACGTATAGTGAATTATTTTTTTTCTGATATCCCATACTTACAAAGTATCGGGGATGTATTGTTGCATCGCCTTTTACTCGAAGGGTATCCCATGCTTTGGATTCGGTGTCGAAAGTATAAAAGATCTTGTTGTAGTGCATATTGCCAAATCCTCCGAAAAGGATGTAGCGGTGGTTGTCAGTGTCAAAATACGATCCGTGGTGATGTAGTTGTGTGGGCAATTTATCAGAACTCTCGGTAGTCCATTGATAAGTATCCAAATTGAGGCTGGCTACAGAAGGCCCCTTGTATTTAGAAGACTCATCAAAATAAACTTCATAAGCGTATAGTTTATGAAGTTTGGGATCAATAAAATTTGTTCCTAACGTAAGCATCACCGGGCAATTTTTTTTAAAGACCTCAGTTTTTATCTCCCCCGATCTTACGTTATATATATATATGGAGTCTTTATTGAAGTAATAAATTTCTTTCTTTTCTGGATTATAATTGGCTCCAGCTACGGTCTTCGATTTAAATAGAGTTTTAAATTTCCATTGATATGAATCGTTAATGAGCCATTCGGGATTTATAACATCGCCTGTTTCCCTACCGTTAGAATCGTGAACTATGTTTCCTCTATTTTCTTTTAAAACAAAAGTGTATTTTTTATCGTTATTGCCAACCGAAACATTTTGTATGGCAAAAGAAGGTACATCAATTAGATAGTCGCTTTTCCCGAAAATAATTATTGGATAATATTTTTCGGGAAGTCCTGCATTGTTCGCAACAAATGTCCGATTGTGAATCGTGAGTTTTATAGAGTTATTAACGAGGTCAAAACTTATAATCGTTTTAAACCAAGGTAAGTTAATTAACTCCGCTTTATTTATTTTGGCAGTAATCAGGCTGCTTTTGCCTTCCTCATTAAATTTGAATTGGATATTATCTCCCTGTCCATCATAAAACAAGTTGTAAATTTTATCGTTTTTCTGGTTTTTAATTCTGAGAATGTACCCTATTGGTGTTGCTTGGTAAAGAGACAGATCAAACTCAATATTATAGTATCCTGAAAACATAACGGACTTATCGCCGAAAACATTATATGAAGTACGCTTATCGATGGGTTGTTCTTTACTACTCCTGAACTTTAATCCTTGAGAAAATGACTCCTGTGAAATCGAAAAAAGGATAATAAGGAGTAGGTAATAATATGTTTTCATAGTTAGCTGGAAGTGTAGATTCAAAACGGTTAAAAATACGCTAATATTCGTAATATGGGAATCGGAAATCTATAATAAAAGTTTAATAATAAATAAAATAGACCTAACAGAGATCGCCGGATTCCAGCGCTAAATTATAAAATGAATACTGAATCACAAGAAAAACATAGGTATAAACAGTGCGAATACATTTAAGTTTTTTGAATTTATATTAGTGTTGATGTCAATGTTTCAGTAATGAAGTTTTTGTAAATAAATGGTTTGGTTCGGATGGGAGAATGCTGTACTGTTATTTAGGTGTATGAATAAATCAGGGAAAGGAGGAAGCGTTTTCTGTGCCGAAACAGACGCTCTTTCCGGAGGCCTTTCTATTGCTGAGAAACTATATTCCCGTTTCCGGATAATTTACATCGCACTCGCATTAATAATATTGTTTTTCCCTCCGGGTTAAAATCCGGAGCTATACCTATGTAACTCCTGCCGAAGTTATTTATTTGAATAGCTACCCCAAAGTATTATACTCTTAAGTGGTTGAACCGGACATGGAAGGTTAGTGGAAATTATAATAACAAAATAAATAAGGTTTAATAGTTTAGTGTGTTGATGTTCAGTGTAATAATAAATGATTTAAAAGGGATTAAAGGTTTTTTTTTGCCATTTAACCGTGGTTTAATCGATAAATTAATCTCCATGCTGCAATATTTACCCGACCTAATAGACGAGCTAACTAAGTGTGACATATTGTAAAATTTTAACATTGAATATATGTGACTCTATTTTTGTCAAATTTTAAATTTTTAATTAACTATCTAATTATGAAACCATTGAAAATTAATCGAATCTTCAGGTTCCTAGTCTTAATGATTGCCATAGTCTCTATGGCAAGTTCCTGTAAAAAGGACGGCGAGCAACAACCACTTAAAGGAGATTGTACAATCTCGGGAGTTGTAACAGATCGAAATACGGGTACGCCCCTTGCAGGTGTTACTGTTTCTATAAAGGGTATGACAGAAACGGCAACAAGTGGTAATGATGGAAAATATACCCTCCAAAATGTGACTAAAGAACCTCATGCTGTTGTCTTTTCAAGAACAAACTATCAAACCGTTGGTATTACAGTTACTGCAAAAGATTTTGATTCAGACAACAAAACTACTTTAAATGCGACTATGTTATATGCTACGGCCAAAATTGTTGGTGTTGTTACCGATGCCAAAAACAATAATGCACCTCTTGCAGGGGTAACCGTAAGCATTGGACCATTAGTTACAGTTACTACAGGAGCTGACGGTAAATATGCTCTGGAAAATTTACTTGTGGATGATTACACCGTTACATTTACAAAACTGAACTATGTAACAGTAACGCGCCCCATAGCTAAAACCGACTTTGTTGTTGGTACTGCAACTGTTGCAACATTGGATATCCCGATGGGTGGTGCTGAACTTTTACGAGGTTTGACCGCTATTGATCTGGCCGGTGCCGACAAATGGTATTACAACGAGTATAGAGGTGGTGGAAACGCCGATGCATATCCTCATTGGGATTGGGCTTGCGACTATATGTGTTCCAATACCTATGTAGGTGATTGGCAGGAACAGTGGGAAGGAACTACCCTTCGTATTCGTAACGATGCAACCAACCAAAAAAATCCTGCAAACCTCGACGTGTTCGATTCATATACTTACGGTAGCAAAAAGATTACTACCGATAATAAAATCATGTCGTTGAGGATACGTACCCATAATGCCGATGCCACTGCACCCGCATACTTTGGAGTACAGGTAATAGACCTTTCGGCCGCTGAACCTAAAGCCGTTAAAATTGGAGATGTTAAAACATACGGATCTGATGTATATACTGACTTTGATTTTGATCTGAGCGCTTATATTGGTAAAGAAGTTATTATTGCCGTGGGTATTTATCGTCAGAGTACCGGCGATTACTTGAAACAGTTAGTTCTCCGTGCTATCAGGTTTGCCAGTCAAAAAGTAACAGACTGGAATTGGTTACCGGGTACTGAAGCTATTTCGGGCTGGAAGTTGCCGTTGGAAGCTGTCCGTTCTACTATGCCGCATAAGAAAACTTCGTTTACCGGAATAAGTCCGATTAGCGCAGGACGTGATGTTAGCATGACGACCGGATATCCTGCTGCATATCAGGCATGGCGCAACGTTAGCCATGTGGCTGCCGAATGGACGTTTGTTCCGTTGAAAAAAGACCCGGAAGTGTTCCCTTCGGAGGGTTACCTCATTAAAACCCGTAATACGGCTGAAGTAAATACAGTGGTGCCGGAAGCATATCTCTATTCAAAATTTGCGATTGCTTCAGGACGGAATCAATTGACGTTTAAAACTCGTAACTTCTCGTCTACTCAACCTACTTACTTTAAACTGACTGCAATTAAAGAAGATGGTACTGTTGTTCATATTGCACCATCGTCGAACACTGCTCAATCTGCTTCTGCCGCAGAAGATGGTTGCTGGAAGTTTATAAACAATGCTGGCACTAAAGACACCCCCAATGCCTATGCTTCTTTTGTATATGACTTGTCACAATTCAACGGCAGCAATGTCTTACTTGCTTTCGGCGTGTACAATGGCGTGGCCAATTCAGGCGAAAATAAACTGGCATTTTACAGCATAAACTTAAACTAAGAAAAGATTGCTCTAAGTGCATCCTTTGCTCAAAAGATGATTTGCAAAATCATTGACACCGCAAAGGGTGCGCTTGGACGCAGAAAATGTTTACTATGAAAAAAAACTTCTTAACTGTTTTTTGTACACTATTGTTCGTTTTGTCTTGCAGTAAAAATTCGGGATCGGAGAACGATAAACCTGTTGCAGCTTCCAAGGCCGAACAAAATCTGCAACGAGCCATGCAAATAGTCGATAAAGCTGTTTCCTGTTATTTTACAGGCGACGGAATGGCAATGGCAAGGTATTATAACCCATTCACGAGTGTTCGTTCCGACGAACAGGGAAGTGTTTGGATGTACACCAGCTCCATTGAAGCTGTAAATACCATTCTTCATGATCTCAAAATTTTAAAAGATAATGGTAATACAACGCTTTACAACCAAAATTTCAGCCGGTACTCGGACTTGTTGTTAAAATTGTACAACAATGCTGATTATTATCTGGGTACTTACCAGTTAACCTCTTATACGCAAACCAAACAATGGACCGTATATGGAGTGAATCGGAGTAACACTAAAGGAGCCGCAGGTGTTGACGGTGTTCTGAACGTGTATGACGATCAAATGTGGCTTATCCGCGAACTGTTGGAAGCATATAACCTTACCAATAATCAGGTTTATTTGGACAAAGCCGAATATTTGACAGCGTACGTTCTCGATGGTTGGGATTGTACAATTGATGCTAACGGTAATGAAATTGGAGGTATAACCTGGGGGCCAGGGTATGTAACAAAGCACTCATGCAGCAACGGCCCAATGGTCTCGCCCCTGGTATGGTTGTCCGAACTGTATAAAGGGAAATCCGATATGATTGACCACCGTTACATTGATGCTACCGATAAGAAAACACGTAAAGTGCAATCGGAAAAGAAGAGTGACTATTATCTGAATTTTGCAAAGAAAATCTATGCATGGCAGAAAAAGTCATTGTTACGTCCCGATGGTGTTTACGATGACATGATGGGTGGCTGTACTCCCGGTTCACCTCAAACTGAAACTGTTGATGGCGTGGTTTACAGGGTGGGAATTACCTGCCAGGATCGTGTTGGGCCGGCCATCACCTATAACAGCGGCACAATGCTTTCGGGAGCAGCCGACCTGTTTCGTGTAACAGCCGATAATCAATACCTGGATGATGCCAAGAAACTGGCCGACGCAACCTTCTCATACTTCGCCAAACTCGGAACTACAAAAACCGGATACTATACCTATGATATCAGCGGGTTCAGAAACTGGTTCAATGGTGTATTGATGCGGGGGTATGTAGATGTTTATCCTTCTTATAAAAGTGTAAACGGGTATATAAACAGCTTTCAGCAGAATCTCGATTATGCTTATACCAACTTCCTGCATCAGGATTTTCTTCCTACAAATTTATTGGTAGGCTGGAGCCTTGATAATAACAATAACAAGGTTGAAGCCATGTTTACCTTCGCTTTTGCTGCAGAGTATGCGGTATTGGCAAAGTACGAATTGAAAAAAGATAACTAACTTAATTTAATCTACTATGTTAAAACACGTAATTCAAAAGACGGGCAGACTATGCTTTCTTATGACATTGTTTGCCGTTCTCTGTCCATTTTCGTTATGGGCACAAAATGTCACAGTATCTGGTACAATAACAGATAGTAATAAACAGCCGGTAATAGGTGCAACTGTGATGGTGAAAAATACTACCATCGGTACAGTTACCGGAGTTAATGGAGAGTTTGCTGTTAAAGCACCGGCTGACGGAATTCTGGTAATTCAATCGATGGGTTATGTTTCCCAGGAAGTTCTAATTAACGGACAAAACACTAAAAATATCACTCTTGCGGAAGATGTTAAAGGCCTGCAGGAAGTAGTTGTTGTAGGTTACGGCACACAGAAGAAAGCTACGTTAACCGGAGCGGTTTCTGGCGTTAAAGGTTCTGAAATGGTGCAAACCAAAAACGAGAATCCACAGAATATGCTTACCGGAAGAATTGCCGGTGTTCGTGTGTGGCAAAAAAGTGCTGAACCGGGTACTTATAATGCCAACTTTGATATTCGCGGGATGAGCTCCCCTTTGGTGGTTATCGATGGCGTTCCCCGTTCGGTTGAGGATTTTCAACGCATGAACGCGAATGATATTGATGATATCTCTGTGTTGAAAGATGCTGCGGCCGCCATTTATGGTGTACGTTCCGGTAATGGGGTAGTGCTTGTTACTACCAAAAAGGGTACAAAGGATGGTAAATGCACCGTTACATATAACGGGTCCTATACTCTTCAGCAACCTTCGAAAATGCCGAAACTTGCTAATGCAATCGAATCCATGACATTGTACAACGAACGATCGATGAATAATGTTAAAGGAGGTAGTCCGCAATATACCGATGCAGATTTTCAGGCTTATCTCGATGGTACACGCCGTACCACTGATTGGAACTCTTTGATTTTTTCCAAGGTTTCGCCACAAACACAGCACGATTTAAGTATTTCCGGAGGAAATAGTAAAACACAATATTATGCTGCAATGGGGTATTCTTACCAAGAGGGCTTTTTTAAATCAGGAGATTTGAACTATAACAAATTTAACCTGCGGGCCAATTTGTCGACCGAACTTCTCAAAGGATTAACATACAACATCAATTTGAGTGGGGTTGCTGATCAGCGTAATAATCCTTATACCAGCACCGTAGATATTATCCGTAACTATTGGAGACAAGGTGTTTTGTATCCGGCGTATGCCGATCCCGCGAACACAATGCTTAACTATGAAGGTCTCGACCTGGAAGAAAATACTGTGGCCGAAATGACAGCCGATATATCAGGGTTCAGAAAATATAATCAAAAGAAATTCCAGTCATCAACCGGACTTAATTATGATTTTGGTACGCTGTTGCCGGCATTGAATGGTCTGTCGATAAAAACATTAGTTAGTTTCGACTACCAGGCAAACAATAATACCATCTTCCGGAAAGAATACTATCAATATGCTTACGACCCGGCAACAAAAACCTATGTTCAAAAGCTGTACAACCCAAGTTCTCCTAACCAACTACGACGGGAATTTTATGACAACCAGCAAGTGCTAGGACAGGTTATGCTTAACTACGACCGTACCTTTAAGAATATTCATAAAGTAGGTGCGGTTATTGGTTGGGAATCACAAAAGACCACCGGCGATAATTTTTATGCACAGCGTAACTTGGCTTTTGCCTCGCCATATCTTTTTAATGGTGTGGATGATGCTCAACAAGGAGGCAGTAGTGTAATTTCGGACGTTGCCTATTCAGCATTGATAGGAAGGGTAAATTATTCGTATTCCGATCGTTATCTTGCTGAATTTCAGTTTCGTTATGATGGGTCGTCCCACTTTACCCCGGATCACCAGTGGGGATTTTTTCCTTCAGCATCTGTAGGCTGGCGTGTATCGGAAGAACCTTTCTTTAAATCGATTTCTGCTCTGTCGTTTGTTAACCAGTTGAAGTTCCGAGGTAGTTATGGTTTCGTAGGAAATGATGATGATGCAAAATCTGAATGGATCAGCGGTTATTATTATCCAACTACAAGCGGTAATGCCGATAAAGGTTACTATAACCAGTATGCCCCCGGTTACATGTTGGACGGGAAATTTGTATATGGAGCTACTCCGATGGCTATTCCAAACAAAAATATCACATGGTCAACTTTTCGTACGTATGATATTGGCGTAGACTTTGAAGGATGGAACGGACTGTTTGGCTTTTCATTTGACTATTTTGACCGTCTCCACGAAGGAGGGTTTGAGCGTCGTAACAGTATAATGCCTACTGTTGTAGGGGCAACTGCTCCCCTGGAAAATGTAAACAGTGATCATCGATTTGGTATCGATCTGGAACTTACGCACCGGAATAAAATTGGCGATTTCTCCTATAAAGTAAAAGCTATAGGAACTATTACCCGTCAGGAATATTTGACAGCCGTACAAAATGGTTCTTACGGAAATTCTTACGACCAATGGCGTCATGACAATTTGAATAACCGTAATCAGGGTGTAGTTTGGGGATACGAATCTGCCGGACGGTACCAAAATTGGAACGATATATGGAACTATCCGATTTACAAGGATAACAATGTATTACCAGGCGACTACAAATACGGAGATTGGAATGGCGATGGAGAAATTAACTCATTAGATGAACATCCTATTGCTTACGATCAAACGCCATGGCTGAACTATAGTTTTTCATTTGACGGAAAATACAAGAACTTCGATATGAGCTTCCTCTTCCAGGGATCAGCTCTCGGCTCAATGGAATACAAGGAACCGCTGTATTCGATTTGGGGTAGCAATGGTGGTGGTGCATTGGCACAATACCTCGACCGTTGGCATCCGGCAGATCCTACTGCTGATCCTTACGATCCGGCTACACAATGGGTGAGTGGTTACTATGGCTATACCGGACATTCTCCAATGGGGAATTCTGAATTTAACCGTGTAAGCACCGCATACCTCCGTCTTAAGAGTGTAGAGGTTGGTTATACCTTACCTAAAATAAAATCCTTGTCGGCAATGAAATTACGGGTATTTGCCAATGCTTATAACTTGTTTACTATTACCAAAGTGAAGTTTGTCGACCCGGAACATCCTGATGATGATTTGGGCCGCTTATATCCGCTTAACAAGACTTACACATTAGGGTTATCTCTCTCTTTCTAAGAGTTTATAATTAAATGTAATGAATTTAAATTCGAAAAGTAATATGAAAAATATATATACATTATTCTTGTCCGGATTACTGTTTTTTACCGCATGTGCGGATCTGGATATTCAACCCAAGAATGTCGTAACCGACGATGACCTGTTGACCAATGCGGCGGGGATGAAAATTTACATGGCACAAATGTATAGTAATATGCCATTTGAGGATTTTAAATACTTGGCTCAGTGGGGTATTAACTTCAATTCATGGTTGGGCGCAACCGGGATAGAAGGTACTGGTGAAGCTGTTAACCGCGATGGTATTTGTACTGCATTTACCGGCGAAAGCACCCCTTACTGGGGCCAGGCTTTTAGTTTGTTGCGCCTCGCAAATCATTTAATAGAAGCATTGCCAAACTATAAAGGTTCTTATCCTGAACAAACCTATAACGATTATTTAGGGCAAGCCTATTTCGTGAGAGCTTCTGTATTTTATGCCATGGCCCGTCGTTTTGGTGGTATACCCTTGGTAACTAAGACTATTCAGTATACATCCGAAACAGATGCGATGGAAGTACCCCGCTCCAGCGAGGAAGATACCTGGAACCAGGTACTTGCCGATTTTGATCAGGCTGTATCCTTGTTGAACCCGGTCAGTCAGGTAAATGGTTATGCCAATAAATACGTTGCATTGGCTTTTAAATCCGAAGCTATGTTGTATGCCGGATCTGTAGCAAAATACAATGAAACTGTACCCGGACGATTAACCGGCTTTGGTCAGAAAACAGGCGTGAGGGTTATGGGTTTTGCAGATGACACATGGCAGGCTGCTTCCAAAAAATATTTTAGGGAAGCTTACAAAGCAGCTAAATTGGTAATGGATAGCAAAGTGTATTCGCTGTATAAGAAAAAATGGTCGGCAACCGACCGCGATGCACAATATCAGAATATGGTAGATATGTTCAGCGACCTTACCAGTCCCGAAAATATTTACGTGAAAGAATATTCCTATCCAACCATAACTCACGGATACGATGCTTACAGTGCTCCATTCATTTTTAGAGCCCCCTTGTCTTCAGGTACCTGCCCAACACTCGATTTCATGGAATTGTTTGACGGTTTTGACCGTTATGCTGATGGAACAGTAAAAGTTACTACCGGTACCTCAAATACCACTGGAGACTATATGTTGTATGATAAACCGATGGACTTCTTTAAGAATGCTGAACCGCGTTTACGTGCTTATGTAATCTTCCCTGGCGATATGTTTAAGGGAAAAGAAATCGAAGTACGCGGTGGTATTTATACCGGAGCAGCTCCTGTTAAGCCTTTGTTTAGCGATTATTCTTATGCTAATGCTAATCAGTTGTATCAACAACTGGATGCATACGTCAAGGTGCCCAAGACCTTGTATCTTAGCTCAAACTCCGGAAACAGCCAGGAGTTAGTTAAATATAACGGAGTGGACATGACTGCTGCCGGAGCAAACGGTCCCTTCTATAGCAGTGGCGAAAGTTGTATGACCGGATTGTATGGACGGAAATGGCTCAACCCAGATCCCTCATTCGTAGCAGGTGAAGGTAAATCGGCTCAACCCTTTATTCTGATGCGCTATGCCGAAGTGTTGCTTAATGCAGCAGAGGCAGGCGTTGAATTAACATTAGCCGGAGAAGCTTCTCCCGATGGATCTAATATGTTGCAGGTAGCTACCGATGCTGTAAATTCGATCAGAGAACGTGCCGGAGCAGCTCAGCTTACCGGAAATATTGATGGAAGCGAAGCTTCACGCAATATTGTTCGTAAAGAACGTCGTAAAGAGCTCGCTTTTGAGCATAAAGCAAAATGGGATTTACGTCGCTGGCGTGTACAACACTATGAAGGACGTGCTGGTTTCTGGGGCGAAACCAGAAATAAGGATCAATACAGTAACAGCGCAAGTTACCGTTTCCGTGGCTTGTATCCGTTCTTCTCCACTCAAACCGGTAAGTATTTCTTCGACGCTCACTTTCAGTGGGTAGGCTTGAGGACTTTCCAATATAATCCGATTGATTACTATTTTGAAATTCCGAGCGGAGAAGTTTCAAAAAGCGCTGTAATTGATCAGCAACCGAACAGATAATAAACAATTAAGATTTACAGAATATGAAAAAAATAATATTTTATCCTTTATTAAGCCTTTTGTTTACGTTCAGTTCCTGTAGCATGTTTGAGCTCGACAACGCCGAAGCTCCGGCCGAAACGTTACAAGGCGCAGTCGTTGACGCAGCTACCGGAGATTCGATACAGACTGACCAGGGAAGCGAAGGCATTCGTGTACGTTTAACTGAAGCCAATTGGAACGGTAACGTTACTCCAAACGATTTTTATTGTATGCCTAATGGTACGTTTCAAAATACCAAAATATTTAAGCGTACATTCAATATCCGTGTCGATGGTCCTTTTATTCCTTTAGTTCGCGAGGATGCCAATGGTGTTCCAATCGCCGACGAGTCCAAGACAATGGAAATTAGCGGCGTTACCAAAGTTAAATTTGAGGTACAGCCTTTTCTTAAAGTAGAAATGGTAGAAAAACCTATGGTAAGCAATGGCCAAATCACTGCTAAAGTACGCGTTACCCGTGGTGTATCCGAAGCTGATTTTCAGGCCAAAATTGAGCCAATGGGTAACTATAATAGCGCATTCTTGAATATGACTGATATTCAGTTGTTTGTTAGCTATTCGTCAACTGTAGGTTACCGTGCTCGCGACGATCGCTGGTCGAGCAAAATTGAATATACCGGTTCAGCCTTTAATTCCTTATTTGGACAAGTAATTACTATTAAATCTGCCGGTACTATTCCTTCAGGGCGAACGATATTTGTTCGTGCAGCTGCACGTATCAATTATGACACTCCTAAAGGTAGTGGCACCCGGCGTTGGAACTACAGCGCTCCGATGGAAGTGATGATTCCTTAAAAATTCTATGACTCACTATTTAAGAGGCTGTCTGCAAATTGGTTATAAAAAGACAGCCTCTTTTTTTAACTCAGAGAGTTGCTACATTACATTATCGAAACTTTTAAAATCTAAAAAGAAGTTATAATGAATCGAATATGTAAATTCATTTATGTACTCATAGCTATTGTATTAACAACTAATTGTTTTGCTCAACAAACATCTGATAAAGATGTGATAAAAGCAAAAGAAAAAACGGCATTTCAAACCGGCAGCCCATGGATTCCCGAAATCGATATGCGTTCGGATATTGCCATCGTGTACGGGGCAAACGACCGGCCCAACATGACGTTTGAAGAACGGGTGAAATCGTGGAGAGATCACCAATATACAGCTCACTTTATGACGGGTATAGCCTGGGGCGATTACAAAGACTATTACCTTGGCAAGTGGGATGGAATCAACCACCTGGATGTTTCTCAGGTTGAACGGAATGGACAACAAATAGGGCACGGGCATCAAAATCCGTATGTCGTACCCATCGAATCATATATCAAATACCTGAAAACCGCAGTAATGAAACGGGTTATTGATGCAGGCATAACCTCCATTTATCTCGAAGAACCCGAATTCTGGGCAAGAGCCGGGTATAGCGAACCTTTTAAACAAGAATGGCAAAAATATTACGGATTCCCCTGGCGTCCGCAGCACGAATCGCCTGAAAATACCTATTTGTCCAATAAGCTGAAATATCAGATGTATTTTCATGCTATTAAAGAAGTTTCCTCCTACGCTAAGGAATATGGTAAAAGCAAGGGGCTAGATGTTAAAGTTTTTATTCCCACCCATTCCCTTGTCAATTATTCTTCGTGGCAAATAGTTAGCCCCGAAGCAAGTTTGGCATCTTTGCCTAGCATCGACGGTTATATCGCGCAGGTGTGGACAGGAACTTCCAGAGAACCCAATTATTATGAAGGAGCTAAAAAAGAACGGGTGTTCGAAAATGCGTTTCTGGAATATGGCTCTATGGTTTCGATGACAGCTCCAACGCATCGAAAACTGTTTTTCCTTACCGATCCTATTGAGGATTTACCTCGCGACTGGCAGGATTTTAAACGGAATTACGAAGCAACATTTACTGCCCAGCTCTTATATCCAATGGTTGCCGATTACGAAGTAATGCCTTGGCCCGAGCGGATTTATACCCGTCCGTACCGGGTTGCCAACAGTAACGAAGAAGTATTAATACCCCGCTATTATTCTACACAGATGCAGGTGATGGTTAATACGTTGAATAATATGCCTTTGTCGGCCAATAAGGTTAGTGGTTCGCAGGGAATCGGGGTTTTGATGTGTAACTCGTTGATGTTTCAGCGGTTTCCAACGCACAATGGCTACGACGATCCTCAGTTTTCCAATTTTTATGGGCAGACCTTGCCTTTACTTAAAAGAGGAATTCCTGTCAACACTGTTCATATCGAAAACTTAGGATACGAAGAATCCTTGAAGGATATCAAGGTGCTTATAATGAGTTATTCCAACATGAAACCGTTGTCGGTTGAAAGTCACCAGTATTTAGCAAGCTGGGTTAAGAAAGGCGGCGTTTTAATTTACATCGGCCGCGACGACGACCCTTACCAATCGGTGATGGAATGGTGGAATACCAATGGCAACCAGTTCAAAGCTCCGTCGGACCATCTGTTTAAATTGTTAGGCATCGAAAATATAACTCCAGATACTAAGATCGGGGTTGGCAAAGGCGCTGTTTATGTTATCCGGAAAAATCCGAAAGAGTTTGTATTGCAGAATAATAATACTCAGTCTTATCTCGACATCGTAAAAGATGCTTACGAAAAAGCAGCCAAAGCCGGGGCTTTAAAATTCAGTAATTATTTGTGCCTGGAACGCGGCCCATACGATATTATATCGGTAATGGACGAAAGTGTGAATGCTGAATCATTTACCGTTAAAGGCCCTGTGATTGATTTGTACGATCCGAAACTGCCGGTTTTGGCTGTGAAAATTGTATCTCCCGGAACCCAGGCGTTGTTATACAATCTTAAAAGAATCAAAAACAGGAAACAGCCGCAGGTGTTGGCCTCAGCAGGCAGAATTTACGAGGAAAAAGTTCAAAATAGCAATTATTCTTTTGTTATAAAAAGTCCGGTTAAAACCACCAATAGCATGCGGATATTATTGCCATCGGCACCTAAAACTATAAAAGCCACCGGTGCCAAAGGCAATAATGTAACCTTCGATTCATCGTGGGATAAAAGTTCTTCCACTGCTTATTTAAGTTTCGGGAATAGTCCCGAAGGAATTAAAATCGCCATAGAATGGTAAATAAACAACCTAATAAAATGTTACATAATATGAATATAAAACAGTATCAATGCATTATTGCAGGGTTAATTTGTCTTCAACTCTTTATTACCTGCATTCCCAATGGATTTTCGCAACAGGACAAGGCCCCTGCATACCCATTAATCACTCACGATCCATATTTTAGTGTCTGGTCGTTTTCGGACGAACTAAACTCTTCGGTAACCAAACATTGGACCGGCTCGAATCAGTCGTTGGTTGGTATTCTGAAGGTCGATGGAGTCGATTACCGTTTTTTAGGCGATGAAGATGTTCCGCTTGAAGTGGTTTTGCCAAGTGGTGGTTCTCCGCAATCAACCAGTCGTTACACGTTTACCGAACCTGCAAAGGGTTGGCAGAATGCTGGTTTTTCCGACGAAGGATGGAAAACCGGAGAGAGCCCCTATACAAACCGCGAAATCCAAAACCGGACACCTTGGACTACCAGGGATATCTGGGTGCGCAAGACCTTCGAAATGAAAAATGTGAAGGACCTGAATAAACTTTTTCTGCGAATCAAAAATGACGATAATGTTGAGGTTTATTTGAATGGCTCATTGATATTTACAGGTGACTGTTGTAACAGTAAATTCAAAAATGTACCTATTGGCGATGCTGTTAAAAACAAGCTCGTTAAAGGAAAAAATGTTTTAGCCTTGCATTGCACCGATACCGGCGGTGAATCGTTGCTTGATGCTGCTATCGGCAATATGCCGGCTGCTTTAAAAGCTAATGGACAAAAAGCCAGGCAAAAAAGTGTCGAAGTTCGTCCTACCCAGACCATTTACCAATTCGAATGCGGTTCGGTTGGGTTAACGCTCACCTTTACATCGCCTTTGCTGATAAACGACCTCGATATTATGGCACGCCCGGTATCGTATGTCAATTTTAAAGTGCAGTCAAACGACGGAAAAACACATAATGCCCAGCTTTATTTTGGGGCATCAGCCAATATCTCCACGGATACGGATGATCAAATTGTGTCGGCCAACAAATATACTGCCAATGGGTTGAATATTCTTAAAGCCGGAACCGTTGAACAGCCTATGCTGCAAAAAAGAGGCGACGATGTGCGTATCGACTGGGGGTATATGTATGTGGCTGTACCGCAATCGGCCAAAGCTATACAGGGCATTTCTTCGGTCGATAAACCTTCCGACTTGTTTAAAGTAAATCCTGCCATGGATAAAAAGCAAGGAAGGAATTTAATGTTAAGTACAGTTATTAAGCTCGAAAAGGTTGACAACCAATCAAAAGAAGTAACCCTGGCTCTGGGATACGACGATATCTATTCGTTGCAATATTTTAAACAGAACATACGCCCTTGGTGGAATAAAAAAGGAACCGAATCGTTTGAAAATATGTTGGATAAAGCAGTTCGTGAGTATCCTGAAATCATTAAAAAATGTGAGAGCCTGGATAAGCAACTGTATGCCGATGCTAAAAATGCGGGTGGCGACAAGTATGCCAAGTTGTGTGTGTTAGCTTACCGTCAAAGCGTGTCAGCCCATAAGCTTGTGGAAAGTCCGCAAGGCGATATTTTATTCCTGTCGAAGGAGAACTTCAGCAACGGTTCCATCAATACTGTGGATGTGACTTATCCGTCTGCTCCGTTATTCCTGGCTTATAATCCGGATCTATTAAAAGGAATGCTCAACGGCATATTTTACTACAGCGAAAGCGGAAAGTGGGCCAAACCATTTCCCTCACACGATTTAGGTACGTATCCGTTGGCTAACGGTCAAACGTATGGCGAGGATATGCCTGTGGAAGAAGCCGGGAACATGATCATATTAACCACTGCCATTGCAAAATGCGAAGGTAATGCACTTTATGCTGATAGACATTGGAATGTATTATCTACCTGGGCCGATTATCTGCTGGAAAAAGGGCTAGATCCTGAAAATCAGCTTTGCACCGATGACTTTGCCGGTCACCAGGCACACAATACCAATTTGTCTGTTAAGGCAATTGTAGCTATTGCAGGATATGGTGAACTGGCCAAGATGCTTGGAAAAACAGTAATAGCCGAGAAATATATCGCAGCTGCCAAAGAAATGGCTGCTAAATGGGAATCCATGGCCGATGCCGGAGACCATTATGCGTTAACCTTTGACAAAAAGGATACCTGGAGCCAAAAGTATAACATGGTTTGGGATAAGATTTTCAAGTTGAATCTGTTTTCGGCCAATGTATATCAAAAGGAGGTTAAGTATTATCTCGGAAAACAAAACCTGTTCGGCTTACCACTCGATAGCAGAGAAGGTTATACCAAATCCGACTGGGTTACCTGGACAGCCACGTTGGCTACCGCTCCTGGCGACTTTGAAGCAATTATAGCTCCGATGTACAAGTATGCGTCCGAAACCCCAACTAAAGTTCCTTTAAGCGACTGGCACGAAACAAAGGATGGAAAGCAACGTGGATTTCAGGCTCGTAGCGTAGTTGGCGGCTACTTCATAAAAGTTCTCGATAAAAAATTTAACAATAACTAAATAAGGGAGAGGTGAAACCTGCATGTATTTCGGCAAAAGTATAATTGCCACACATGCAGGTTTTATTGGAATACTGAATCTTAATAATGTTCAGATGTCAACGTATTCAAGCATTGTACGGGTAAATATATGGTTATTCCCAAACCTGAATGCCCGAAAATTCCCTGTTATGGAAGAAATACTAAACCCAAGGTAATGAGAGCTTAAATTGGTTAAGATTATCAATAACTATAAAAAAGAGTTGAGAGATGAGGAATATACTGATTAGTATTTTATTTTTTACAAGTTTTACCCTGACTGCGCAGGAAGTAACCAAAGTGAACGACCCGGAGGAGTGGGTAAATCCGTTGATGGGAACGATGTCGAAAAGGGAATTGTCCAACGGTAATACCTACCCGGCAGTTGCATTGCCCTGGGGGATGAACTTTTGGATGCCCCAAACCGGGAAAATGGGCGATGGTTGGGCTTATACCTATAATTCCGATAAAATCAACGGGTTTAAACAAACGCATCAGCCTAGTCCATGGATAAATGACTACGGTCAGTTCTCGATTTTTCCTATGACCGGCGCTCCCAAAATCGGTGAGGACGAACGTGCCAGCTGGTTTTCGCATAAAGCCGAGGTTTCAAAACCGTATTATTACAAGGTATACCTCGCCGATTACGATGTCGTAACCGAAATTACTCCTACAGAACGTGCCGCATCTTTTCGGTTTACTTTTCCAAAGTCCGATAGTTCTTACCTGTTAATCGATGCTTTCGATAATGGTTCGTATATTAAGTTCATTCCGGGTGAGAACAAAATCATCGGATATACCACTAAGAACAATGGAGGCGTGCCCGATAATTTTAAGAATTATTTCATAATTAAATTCGACAAGCCAATTGTCGATGCTAAAACCTGGAGCAATAAAGATTTAAATGCAAACCTGGAGTTGAAAGGAAACCATGTTGGTGCTTTAATTCATTTTAAAACCAATAAAGGTGAAAAGGTGAATGCAGTGGCATCATCGTCCTTTATAAGCTTTGAGCAGGCTGAGCAAAATCTTAAAGAAATTGGTAACGATAATTTCGAAACCGTAAAGGGAAAAGCAAAAAGCGCTTGGAACAAGGCGTTAAGCCGCATAAGTGTTGAAGGTGGAACAGTCGATCAAACCCGTACTTTTTATTCCTGCTTATATCGTACCATGCTTTTCCCTCGCAAATTCTATGAAGTAGATAAAGACGGAAAGATTGTACACTACAGCCCTACCAACGGGAAGGTTTTACCCGGATATATGTTTACCGATAATGGTTTTTGGGATACGTTCAGGGCTGTATTCCCTTTCTTTAACTTAATGGAACCGGAACTGAATTCATACATTCAGGAAGGGCTCGTAAATACTTATAAAGAAGGCGGATGGTTACCTGAGTGGGCAAGTCCGGGGTACCGCGATTGTATGATTGGATCGAACTCTGCTTCCATCGTTGCAGAGGCTTATTTAAAAGGAGCCCGCGGATACGATATTAACGCATTGTATGAGGCATTATTGAAAAACAGCCAAAACGAAGGGCCGTTTAATTCTATGGGACGTAAAGGCGTAAAATATTACAATGATTTAGGTTATGTTCCTTACAACGTGGGTATTAGTGAAAATACAGCTCGCACCCTCGAATATGCATACGACGATTTTGCAATTCTGCAATTGGCAAAGGCGCTCAAACGCCCACAATCCGAAATCGACCTGTTTGCAAAACGTTGCCAGAACTATCGTAATGTTTTCGATCCGGAAACCAAATTGATGCGTGGACGTAACCAGGATGGAAAATTCCAGGTTCCTTTTAATCCGTTTAAATGGGGCGATGCATTTACCGAAGGTAACAGCTGGCACTATACCTGGTCGGTATTTCATGATATTCAGGGCCTGATAAACCTGATGGGTGGCGAAAAATCATTCGTTTCAATGCTCGATTCGGTTTTTGTTGTTCCTCCGGTATTCGACGATAGTTATTACGGAACGGTAATCCACGAAATTCGCGAAATGCAGATTGTAAACATGGGCAATTATGCGCATGGAAATCAACCCATCCAGCACATGCTTTATTTGTATAACTATGCTGGCGCATCGTGGAAAGCCCAATACTGGCTCCGCGAAGTTATGGATAAGCTCTATTTTGCAACTCCCGATGGATATTGTGGTGATGAAGACAACGGTCAGACTTCCGCATGGTATGTTTTTTCGGCACTTGGTTTCTATCCGGTTTGTCCGGCCAGCGACGAGTATGTAATTGGAGCTCCGTTGTTTAAAAAGGCAACACTTTCGCTCGAAAACGGCAAAAAGGTAACCATTGAAGCTCCCGCCAACAGCGATGACAATAAATACGTTCAGTCGGTATCCTACAACGGGAAAAAATATTCCAAGATGTGGCTTAGTCACCAGGCTTTAATGAAAGGAGCCGACATAAAATTCGAGATGTCATCCACTCCCAATGTAAAGCGTGGAACAGATTCCAAGGATTATCCGACCTCTGTTTCTCAGGCTAAATAATAGTTTAACTATTTCTATAAAAATACGAAGATGAAACGTCGGGAATTTTTACAAAATGCGGGATTAGTTGGAGCTGGGCTGTTTTTAACCAATGGACTTTCTTTTGCTCAAAACACGACATTTCCAGTGGTTCGGGTAGCATCCTCCAAGCGTCATTTTACCAGTCAGGCCATTGAGGGAGCTATTGACGAATTCGATAAAAATGTTAAAAACAGGGAACTCAGTTGGCTTTTCAGTAATTGCTTTCCGAATACGCTCGATACCACCGTTTTTCATGAAATAAAAAATGGCGTGCCCGATACCTACGTAATCACTGGCGATATTGATGCAATGTGGTTGCGCGACAGCAGTGCCCAGGTTTGGCCTTATATAAATTTTGCCCAAAAAGATGAGCCGCTTCGTTTGCTCATCGCCGGGATTATTAATCGTCAGGTTTACTGTGTTCTCAGAGATCCGTATGCTAATGCATTCTATAATGATCCCGCCAAAGTAGGAGAGTGGAGTACGGACCTTACCGATATGAAACCTGGCGTACACGAGCGCAAGTGGGAAATCGATTCGTTGTGTTACCCTATCCGTCTGGCTTATCATTATTGGAAGGTAACCGGCGATACTCAGCCATTTAACGACAAATGGGCAGAAGCCGTTCTTTTAACCTATAAAGTATTTTGCGAGCAACAACGCATGGAAGGTTTAGGACCTTATAAATTCCAGCGAACTACTGCGGCAGCTACCGATACCCTTCCTATGAACGGTTATGGTTACCCGGTAAAACCCAACGGACTTATCTGTTCTTCTTTCCGCCCGAGCGACGACGCTACCGTGTATTCGTATCTGATACCTTCGAACTTTTTTGCCGTAGTTTCCTTAAAACAGGCTGCCGAAATGTTTCGGGTAATTCGCAAGGATAGTGCAAACGCCGATAAGTTTCTGTCATTATCCTCCGAGGTCGAAAGTGCATTAAAAAAATATGCAGTTATCGATTATCCCGGTATTGGCAAAATATACGCCTACGAAATAAATGGCTATGGAAGCTATGTTTTGATGGACGATGCCAATGTTCCAAGTTTATTATCCCTTCCGTATTTGGGAGCGCTGTCCGATACCGACCCAATTTATGTGAATACACGGAAATTTGTATGGTCGGAGCACAATCCTTTTTATTTTAAAGGAAAAGCTGCCGATGGAATTGGTGGTCCGCATGTTGGGCTTGATATGGTTTGGCCTTTAAGTATTATAATGAAAGGACTGACCAGTAAGAACAACAGTGAAATTAAAGAATGTGTAAGGTTATTACAGGCAACGCATGGCGGCACTGGTTTTATGCACGAGTCGTTCCATAAAGATAATCCTGCAAAATTCTCCCGCTCGTGGTTTGCCTGGGCAAATACTATTTTTGGGGAATTTCTGTGGAAGGTGTATAAAGAAAAGCCGGAGTTGCTGGCATAATAATAGCTTAAATTTATATGTAATTAATTATACATATCGATTGGGACAATATACTTATCACAACAAATGAGCGAAATTTTATCTTGTTTATATTAAAACCGGGTTCAATTTAAAAATGTAGTGGTGAAAATTGATTCATAATTATCAGGCACCCAGTTTAATTTTGGGTCGCGCTACAAAAGTAAAGCACCTATAAAGAGATTTATAGGTGCTTTTTTATGTTCCGGAACGATATTATTAAATAGTTGTGTAGGCTTAGTTGTTAATTAATGTATTGGTTTTTATTCTAGATGGGCAAAAAGTAAACAGACTCTCAAAAAATATGGAGTTGCCTGTAAAAAAGAGGACTGAGTCGTTCGTAATTTATTTTTGATTGCTTAATACAGAATCGCCCTTTGTTCTCTGCGAAACAAAGGGCGATTCTGTATATGATTTTTCGATTCTTCTTTACCTTTTTCTAAAACTTATTAAAGCACAGGACCTGCGGATGAGAGTTACATTCGAGTATTGCTTCTTAGGCTGGGTAGCTTTGGCTGTTGAAACATTTTTTAAAGAAACGGATTCTTTATTCGTTGAATAAACCGTTGAAGAAGGACTCTTTGGATTCAGGCACTCCTTTTTTTCGTAAGCCCGATTATCCGTTGTGGCGATTTTCATATTTCCTTTGTCGGCCTTAGGGCATCCTGTGATTAGCAAGATTAGAAATAATAAACTTCTCATGGTCGTAAAGTTATAGTTGGTAGAATGTGTTAGAGGGTTTCGATCAAAATGAGTAGTTATTATAAGGCTTTTTGAATGTACCCTTTATTAATTATAAATACGTTTGTAAGGTACGTTAGGTTTCGGTTTTTGAGATGATTTGGAGAGTAAAAAAAGATTTTTTTAGATTGATTTCATGATCGGTTATTTTTTAAAAAAGCTCTAATACGAAGTTTGTAGATTGTATTTATAAACTCCGGGTTGTGGCTGTCGGAGAAGTTAGATTTCTATACTTTCAGCTTTTTAACGTCTTAACCGAACCGGTAGTTTCAAAAAAATTATGATAATTACTTAGTTTTATTAAGTTTGTCGTACCGATTTTATGGGATTTTACGTGCGTTATAGCTTTGTAGGGTAATGAATTAAGGCTTTTGCTAAAAGAAGATTTATGGAAAAGTGTCATAAAGATTTAGTTTACAATCTTAAAAATAGTGATAGTAATGCCTTCAATTATTTCTACCGATCCTATTATAAGCGAATGTTTAATTTTGCCAATTCCTACCTGAGAGACAGTTTTGTTGCCGGAAATATTGTTCAGGATACATTTATGTCGCTTTGGGAACATCGGGAAAAATTAGACCCAGAATTAAACCTACCGGCATATTTACTTACCACTGTAAAAAATAAAGCCTTAAACCACCTTCGCCGGCAGACTGTTAAAGCTAAAGTCGAAAAAAATGTAGAAAATCAGGCTACACGCGAGCTTGAACTCCGTTGTGCCACATTGATGGCCTGTGACCCTGGGCAGATGTTTCATTCCGATGTTGAAGGCATCATTCATAAAACGATGGAGTCGCTTTCGCCCCAATGTAAGAAGGTTGTTGCAATGAGCCGTTTTGAGGGGTTGACTAATAAGGAGATAGCTTCCCGATTAGGCGTTTCGGAAAAGGCCATAGAGTTTCATATCTCTAAGGCATTAAAATTGTTTAGGGAGAATCTTAAAGATTATCTTGTATTTATTCTATTAATATTGAATGTTTTATGAAATGGTCGGGTTGGCTCATGAACTTTGTCCGTTCGATAGTTTTTTTATTAGAGGAGGCTTTGTATGAATAAAGAATATATTATACGATATTTTTCCGGAGAGCTTGCAGAGCATGAGGAAAAGGCTTTGCTCGATTGGATTGACGAGAGTGAAGCTAACCGGAAAGAGTTTTTCAGAGAAAGGGAATTGTGGGATATGTTGTTGCTGAATACTCCGGATACAGATTTTGAAATGCATAGGATGGAGGCCAAGGATAACATCAAGATGTCTCAAATAAGGTCCCGCAGATGGATTACGGAGATTATTAAAATGGCCGCAGTGGTTATTTTGGCATTTGGTGCAGGTATGTGGCTAACCTTAAAATACGGGATTAAAGCAGATTCTATACGTACGAATACGGTTGAAGTCCCTGTAGGCCAACGGACTAGTTTAACCTTGTCAGACGGAACCAAAGTGTGGTTAAATTCCCAGAGCCATCTTACATTTCCCGATCACTTCGACAAGAATAACCGAACCGTACAGCTTGATGGCGAAGCTTTGTTCGATGTGGTGCATAACGAAAATGCTCCGTTTTTGGTAAATACATCTTCATGCAGGGTAAGGGTTCTTGGAACAAAATTTAATGTTTTTGCCTATAAAAATAGTCCAATATTCGAAACTACCCTAGTACGGGGGAAGGTGGAATTAACGCCCAATGTGACAGGAGCTGTGCCTACTGAATTAGAGCCTTCCCAACAATTTGTATATAATGTGCAAAGTCATAAAACGAATATCCGCGAAGTTGATACACAGGAGTATGAAACATGGGTTGACGGGGTGCTAACCTTTAATGATCAGCCGTTTTCGTCAATAGTTCAGCGGTTGGAACGATACTACGAAGTGACTATAATCGTTAACGATCCTGAGTTGCTCGATTTTAGGTTTACCGGTAAATTCCGTTATACAGATCCGTTATCCGTTATTTTGGATGTGGTAAAGAAATATAAATCATTTCGGTATACCGAAGAAGGAACTAAAATAACAATTTATAAATAGCCGTTATTTTCAACCAAAGGAGGTTGGTGAAGAAGATAACATCTGTTGACTAAAATAAAAAACCGGGAGATGCTGCTACATCGCCCGGCAGGTATAGATGGTCATTTTTAAGTACGAACCTTCAATGTCAATCTAATACCAAGCAAAAATACGAAAAAACTTTGAATTTCAGGCGGTTCTTTTAGAGAATGCCTTGAGGATTTAACGTTAAACTAACCTCAAAATGCACTCGTTACAAATAAGTGCGAGCTGTTCAATTTAAAATAAGTTTTTGGTCAACGACATTGAATTTCGGATACGAAAAGATTTGAGCGTCGTGGTTTTTACCCTACCTTACTTTCTGAAAAAGATTTCATTCTGTTTAGCAAGAAAAATATCCCTTAAGAAACGTTAGTGTTAATTTTTTTTGAAAGATATATTGTACTGAAAATTAATTTGTTGTACTGTTATGAAGATGTTTGGTTAGAAAAATAGGAAATTTTAAAGATTTTACTTAGGGTTATTGTCCATTCGATTGTTTTATCATTAACAGGGAACGTAGCATGGACAGGAATATTTTTATACGATATTTTACCGGAACGCTTACAAAGCAAGAGGAAAAAGCTTTGCTTGATTGGATTGATAATAGCGAATCCAACCGTGAAGAATTTCTCAGGGAAAGAAAGTTATGGGATATGCTGATGCTGAATTCCCCGAATGTAGATACTGTAAAATCCGAATCGGTGGGGGAGGCGAAAGTTAAGCCATTCCGGTCGGCTTCGGGACGGTGGTTTTCTGAGTTTGTTAAAATTGCCGCAGTTTTTATTGTTGCCTATGGTGCCGGAACCTGGTTTACCTTAAAGCAAAGCAAGTCTCGAGGCGAAATGGTATTTATGAATACGGTGGAAGTGCCTGTAGGCCAACGTACTCATTTAACGCTTTCCGATGGAACCAAGGTTTGGTTAAACTCCCAAACCCGATTTACATTTCCCAACCGGTTTAGTAAAGATAACCGGACTGTACAGCTCGATGGCGAAGCTATGTTTGATGTGGTACATAATGAGAATGCCCCGTTTTTGGTAAAAACTTCAACGCATCAGGTAAAAGTGTTAGGCACACTGTTTAATGTGTTCGCTTATAAAAACAGCCCTGTTTTTGAAACTACCCTTGTTAGGGGGAAAGTTGTATTAACGCCCAATCAGTCTGGTGCTTTGTCTACGGAATTATACCCGTCGCAACAATTCGTATATAATGCCATAAATCATAAAATAGAAGTTAAGGAAGTTGATACTCAGGAATATATGACATGGATTGAAGGGGTGCTAACCTTTAATGACCAACCGTTTTCTTCTATCGTTCAACGGTTGGAACGATATTACGAAGTGGACATTGAGGTCAACTATCCTGAATTATTGGATTTCAGGTTTACCGGTAAGTTTCGCTGTACCGATCCATTACCAGTGATTTTAAATGTAGTAAAGCGTTATAAATCTTTTCGATATTCCGAAGAAGGAAATAAGATCATTATTTATAAGTAATAAATTTTTAAAATAAAGGTACATGATAACATAAACAACTATTGCCGTAAATCGTAAAATAAGCCGTGAGGAGCTGCTACTCCCCCTTGGCAGATTTAGACGTCTCATTTCAAGTACGAACCTTACAAATATCCGGTCCTATTTATTTAAGCGGATTTTTATTTTTCAACACTAATAACTAACTAAAAACTAACTCTATGATAACGTAACCTAGCTTATTTTAATTGTAAGCCGAGGCGGTGCTGCTACATCACCCGGTAAATACATAAGATTCATTTACAAGTACGAACCTTTATATCAATCTAAAACGAAGTGAAAATGAGAAAACTTTGTACTTATGTGGGTTTCCCTCATGGAAATCCGCATAAAAAACTATGGTTAACAATGAAACTTACCACACTGCTAATTTTGTTTAACCTGGCTCAGCTTACAGCCAGTGAAGTATTCTCGCAAAATGCAAAAGTCTGTATAAATGTTGACAGAAGTTCGATAGAAGAAGTATTGAACAAGATAGAAAAGCAAACCTCTTATTTGTTTTTTTATAATAAGAAGTTAGTAAGTCTTGATAAGCAAGTATCTCTTAATGTAACCAATAAAAGTGTTGCAGAGGTTTTAAATCAGTTGTTTTCAGGGTCAAATGTGGGGTATAGCATGGTTAAGGATTATATAATCCTGGCCAAGAAGGAAAATAAGTTCCTTCCGGTTATGGCATCCTCCGTTCAAAAACAAAAAGTTACCGGTATTATTACCGATGCAATGACCGGAGGCCCGCTTCCGGGAGCCTCTGTTGTTATTGACGGAACAACAACTGGCGTTGCTTCAAATTCGGAAGGTAAGTTTACTATTGAAGTTCCGGATGAGAATGCCGTTTTAGTGTTTTCGTTCATGGGATATATAACACAAAAAATTCAGGTTAAAAACAAGGATCTGATCATGGTTTCGCTGGCTCCGGACGTAAAAACACTGAACGATGTTGTTGTTACAGCCTATGGTAAAAAGGAAAGGAAAGAGGCAATAGTTGGTTCCGTTACAAGTATTAAACCCGCTGAATTAAAGATTCCTGCAAGTAACCTTACCAGTGCCTTAGCCGGCCAGATTGCAGGACTTGTATCTTACCAATCCAGTGGCCAGCCCGGACAGGATAATGCTACTTTTTTTATAAGGGGTGTAACTACATTCGGATATAACAAGTCTCCGCTAATCCTGATTGATAATGTGGAATTATCGGCCTCAGACCTGGCACGGTTACAGGTGGATGATATCGCAAGTTTTTCTATTCTTAAAGATGCAAGTGCAACGGCGTTGTACGGGGCTCGCGGAGCCAACGGGGTTATTCTCGTATCTACCAAGGAAGGGAAAGCAGGTGACCATCCTGTAATTAATCTGAGGATGGAAAATTCAATATCACAGTCGGTTAAAACACTGGAACTAGCCGATCCGATTACCTATATGAAACTTTACAACGAAGCGACAATTATGCGTGATCCTCTGAGCCAATTACCGTTTACCCAGAATGATATAATAAACAGACAAGCAACCCTGCAAAATGCTCCGGGAAGTAATAAGTATGTTTATCCTGCGGTAGATTGGCTGGGTATGATGTTTAAGAAGAATGCTCCAACTCAGCGAACCGATTTGAGCGTAAGTGGTGGTGGGGCTGTGGCTCGTTATTATGTAACAGGTTCATATAGTGTTGATCATGGTATCTTGAATGAAGATAAGGCAAATAATACCAATACGAACGTTAAGTTTCAGAATTATCAACTTCGTTCCAATATCAATATCAACCTTACCAAAACAACAGAACTTGTAGTTCGGCTATCCGGAAATTTTAATGAATACAATGGACCTCTTTCGGCCGACGGTTCGTTTTCTACCGATTTGTATAATCTGGCAATGCATACAAGTCCGGTTGCATTCCCTGCATTCTTCCCTGCCGACTCGGCAAATCGGAATACCAAACATATTTTGTTTGGGAACGCAGGCGGAGATAATAATATAAAATATTCCAACCCGTACGCAGCATTGTTAAGAGGGCATAAAAACTATTCGGAATCACGCATGTCCGCTCAGTTAGAGTTTAATCAAAAGCTTGATTTTATAACAGAAGGACTTACATTTCATGGGTTGTTTAATACCAACAGGTACTCTTATTTTGATTCGCAAAACGCCTATTCGCCATTTTACTATAGCGTAGGAGCTTATGATAAAGCGACCAATCAGTATACTTTAACATGGCTTAACCCAAACCCAACGGGTGCAAATGTGGCTACTGAATATCTTCAATATCAGCCAGGTTCGACTTCAATTAATACCTTTCTTTATCTTCAGGGAGCTATGGAATACTCGCGGAAATTCGGAGACCATAGCTTAAGCGGGTCATTAATTACAACTCGTCAGCAAACAGTTTATGCTAATGCGGGTACATTGTTAAATTCGTTGCCATACAGAAATTTAGGTTTAGCTGGTCGTGCTACGTATTCGTATAAAAACCGATATTTCTTAGAATATAACTTCGGGTATAATGGTTCAGAACGTTTTTCAGCTAATCACAGGTACGGTTTTTTCCCTACTATCGGGGCTTCGTGGGTCGTATCTAATGAAAAATTTTGGACTGACGGTTTGAGTAAGATCGTTAACCGTTTGAAAGTTAGGGCCAGCTATGGACTGGTTGGTAATGATAATATTGGTTCTCAGCGTTTTTTCTACCTCTCGGATGTGAACCTGAACGGAGGAAACTTTGCCTATTTCGGTACCAATAATGGATATTTCCGTAACGGGGTAAAAATAAATAATTACGAAAATTCCAATGTTACCTGGGAAACTTCAAGACAATTAAACTTAGGTACAGAATTGATGCTATTTAACAGTCTTAGTTTAACAGCTGAGGTTTATAAGTATCATCGCTATAATATTTTACAGTCAAGAAGTTCCATACCTTCTACTGAAGGGCTCGAAGCGGCAATAAGTGCTAATATTGGTGCTGCAGATTCTAAAGGGATTGATTTATCTGCAGATTATAAGAAGGAATTTAACAGGGATGTGTGGATTTCGGGAAGAGCCAATTTTACTTACGCAACAAGCAAGTATACTCAATACGAGGAACCTCAATATCCGGAGCCTTGGAGACATGTTGTTGGACAACAGATTAATCGAACTTGGGGGTATGTGGCAGAGCGGCTATTTGTGGATGATAAAGAAGCTGAAAATTCGCCTTCACAAATATTCTCTACAAATGGAACAGCTCCTAAAGGGGGAGATATAAAATACCGGGATTTGAATAGTGATGGAAAAATTGACGGTAAAGACGTTACCTTCTTGGGCTATCCGTCTGTTCCAGAAATTGTTTACGGCTATGGCTTATCCACAGGGTATAAATCGTTTGATTTATCGGCATTTTTTCAGGGGCAGGCTCATGTGTCCTTCTTTATGGATCCATCAAGGGTAAGTCCGTATATCCAAAGTCCAGATGCTTATATGAATGGAAATACCCAGTTATTAAAGGCTTTTGCCGATAGTCACTGGTCGCCTGAAAACCAGGATTTATATGCTTTATATCCGCGACTCGGGACTACCGGAGCTCAGATTGAAAATAACCGACAAACCAGTACCTGGTGGATGCGTAGCGGAAGTTTCTTGAGACTTAAATCGTTGGAAGTAGGCTATACTTTGCCCGACAAGCTGACAAAGCGGGTACATATTACGAAATGCAGGGTGTATTTTAATGGATTGAATTTATATACCTGGAGCGCATTTAAATTATGGGATCCTGAATTAGGAGGCAACGGTTTTGCCTATCCAATACAGAAGGTATTTAATTTAGGGCTTAATGTAACTTTTTAACTTGAATATCAAGACTTAAGATTATGAAATTAAAGAAATATTTCTATCTGATAGCGCTTACACTCCTAAGTACATCATGTAAAGATTACCTGGATGTAACCCCCGATAATGTTGGTACACTTGATTATGCATTTCGGAACCGCAACGAAGCAGAAAATTATCTTTTTAGTTGCTATGCTCAGTTGCAACAGCTTAACTGGACCGAAAATAATGCAGGCTTTACAACTTCTGCCGAGATTGTTTATCCTAACAATTTAACATCTCATCCAATTAGCGAAACCGGATTTAATCTTATTCGAGGAACTCAGACCTCGGCAAATCCGGGCCTCAATTTTTGGGATGGTCAAAATGGCGGACAAGCACTTTATGTTACCATTCGCCGGTGCAATATTATGCTTGAAAATATTAACGAACCTATCGACCTTACTTTAACAGAAAAGAAGAGATGGATAGCTGAAGTTAAATTTCTGAAGGCGTATTATCACTATTATTTACTCAGATTGTATGGGCCAGTTCCATTGATGAAGGAAAATCATTCTATTCAGGCTACAGCCGAAGAGGTTCGGGTGAAGCGGGCTCCGGTCGATTCCGTAGTCAATTATATAGTATCGCAGCTTGATGAAGCTATTCCAGATCTTCCTCCTGTAATTACAAATCAGGCAAAGGAGCTGGGCCGGATTACTCAAACGATAGCTCTTGCCGTAAAGGCCGAAGTATTAACAACAGCAGCCAGTCCTTTATTTAATGGGAATCCTGATTATGCAGGGGTGAAAAATAGTGATGGCGAAGCGTTGTTTTCAAGTACATATGATCCCAATAAGTGGGTAAAAGCTGCCGATGCCTGTAAAGCCGCTATAGATATGAGTGAATCACAAGGAAATAAATTATATAGTTTTCAGGCTCCGGCAACAATTACTTTATTGTCGGACACTTTGAAAAGGGAGCTATCTATCCAAAATGCGGTGACAGAAAAGTGGGAAGTCAATCCGGAATTAATCTGGGCATTGAACCCGACCTTTCAATACCAGGGATATTGTACACCGAGGATGACCCCTAAGTCGGTTGTAAATATTTTTTCAAATCCGTCAACTTTTGCAGTACCTATTGCTATTCAGGAGCTTTTTTATACCAACAACGGTTTGCCTATCAATGAGGATAAGACCTGGGATTATGCTAATCGGAATACTCTGCAAACGGGCGATGATGTAAACCGGTTTTATATAAAGAATGGTTACACAACCATTAAGGGTCATTTTAATCGCGAACCTCGGTTCTATGCAAGTATCGCTTTTGACGGTGGAATCTGGTTTGGAAATGGAGTTTTGGATCAAAACAATGCATTGTATGTACAGGCCCGGGGAAATACCTCTATGGCTGGGCCAAAGGACCTTAGCCGTATTAATATAACCGGTTATTGGCCTAAAAAGCTGGTTAATTACCTTTCGGTTTATGACGATGGTTTCCAGTCAATTGATTTTCATATGCCGCTTATTCGGTTATCCGGACTGTATCTTTTATATGCAGAGGCACTGAATGAAGTTAGCGGGCCTTCAGCAACCGTATATAAATATATCGACAAGGTAAGGGAACGCGCAGGGGTTCCGGGAATTCAGACCGCTTGGGCCAGCTATGCCAAGAATCCTTCTAAAATTACCACCCAGGATGGGTTACGTACGATAATTCATCAGGAAAGAAGGATCGAATTGTGCTTTGAAGCCCAGAGTGGCTGGGATTTGCGTCGTTGGAAAGAATTACAGAGTGTGTTAAGCGTTCCCGTACAAGGATGGAGTATTTACGAAACTCAGGCTCTGAATTATTATCGTCCTCGTACTGTGATTACCCCGATTTTTGGATTGAAAAATTATCTGTGGCCGATCAAGGACGACGATCTGATAGTAAATAAAAATCTGGTTCAAAATCCGGGTTGGTAGTCCCGATATTGTATAACGATAATTAATTTACAGAGTTATGAACGCCTGAAGGATTTCTGCAAAGTTTATCCCATAGCAAATGTGAAACATGCAGGAGTAATAATGACGGTCTATTTACCTATAAAATTTAATAAAATGAAATATATCAGAGATTATACCGTACGAGCGCTGGTGTTACCGGTACTGTTAATGGTTAGTTTAATTTCTTGTATGAAAGACGAATACAATTCTCCAGTGTCGTCAGATACTTCAAAACCCGGCGTGGTTACCAATATTAAAATTGATAACTTTAATGGAGGGGCACATATTACCTATACATTGCCTAAATCGAGCAACTTGTTGTACGTAATGGCTCAGTATAAAATTAATGACAAAACGATCCGGGAGACTAAATCGAGCTATTATACGGATACCATTACCGTAGAAGGCTTTGCCCAAAGTCAGGATTACGAAGTCACGTTGTATTCGGTAAGCCGGGCTAATGTCAAATCCGATCCTCTTGTGGTTCAGGTTCATCCCAAAACTCCGTATTATCAATTAGTACAGCCAAGCATTGCAATTTCACCTGATTTTAGCGGGGTTAACATAAGAGTGTTAAATCCTCAAAAGAAAAGTATCGGGGTGATTCTGGTTGCTATAGATTCTTCTACACATGTAATGGAGGTTCAGGATCAGCATTATACAAATGTTGATAGTGTAAACTATTCAGTACGCGGGTTTGCATCCAAGTCGGCTAAGTTTGGCGTCTATATTGCCGATCAGTATGGGAATATATCGGATACAACCCTGGTTACATTAACTCCGTTTTTCGAAAAGCTTATGGATAAAAGTAAGTTCTTTGTTTATAAGCTTCCTTCGGATAGTCGTACTGCTTACGGATGGGAGACTTACTACCTGTGGGATGGTAAATACGATATTTATGCCCAGGGATGGCATACAACCCCTGGCGACCCTCCTCCAATGCAATGTACTTTTGGAATGGGGGCATCCGCAAAACTTAGCCGTTTTGTGATGTGGGAACGTCCGGGTGAATATGCGTACAGCCACGGTAATCCAAAGAATTTCAGTATTTGGGGGTCGAATAGTGCAACACCTCAGGATGCAATTTTGCCTAAATATGCTCCATTAGGTACCGTCATGGGTGATTGGGTTAACCTCGGAACGTATCATTATCCAGATCCACCTTCAGGAAATCAGCCCGGATTTGTTACTGCCGACGATCAGGCTTTTGTGTTGGCCGGGGTAAACTTTAATGTGCCGATTAGTTGTCCGGCCGTAAGGTATATCAGGGTTTTGGTTGCCGATACATGGTCTGGCGGAGATTTCGCACACATTGTGGAATTCTCCTTCTATGGTAATCCTCAATAAGATTTATAAATTGAAATAAAGGTAATGAAACCCGCCGGTTTTTCGGAAAATCCTAATAATTGCGGGTTTCATTACTCCATAAATAACTAAAATTATTTTGTGATGAAAACGATATACAAAGCATCATTTTTGTCTTTACTGATATTAGCCATGCTTTCATGTAATAAGTATGACACGGATTATAAATCGTTCTTCGGCGGGCATGAAATTATTTATCCGGGACCAGCTGTAGATGTTACTTTCAGACCAGGTAATCTGCGTACTGCGCTGCTGTGGCATCCAAGTCCCGACCCCAGTGTTAAAAAGTATGTAGTTTATTGGAACAACAAGGCAGACTCTGTTACTGTTAATGCAACCAGTCATTCACCTGCCGATACAATGAAAGTTATCATTCCCAACCTTAAAGAGTATATTTATTCGTTTACTATTAATTCTTATGATTCGGCCGGCAATAAATCCATACCAAAGGACATTAATAATGTAAAGGTTTATGGCCCTGTTTACCAAGTAGGCCTTTTAAACCGGCCGTATAATGCCGACAATCCTTATTTGGTAAATGATGACGGCTCCGTTAATCTCAATTTTAATACTCCGGATACAATTAATATTTCCACAGCAATCAGGTACACTAATAACGCAGGAAATACTGCAACAATTCAGTTAGCACCCACTGTAAGTACAGCAATATTGCCCGATTATAAAGCCGGAACCACAGTCTCGTACAACTCATCGTATATACCGGTAAAGAATGCGATTGATACCTTTAAAGTTTCTAAGTACGACGATTTCCCCAGGATATATAAGTATATACAGTGCGATAAATCATTGTTCGCCGAAATGTCTCTGCCAAATGATTTGGGTCGTTTAGGTTGGGACTCAAATGAGCGGGAACTCAGACTTTGGGATGAAAGTGTAGGTCCGCAAAGTTATCCCTGGGTGTTCCATAGTGACGGGAGCCAGCTTCCTGGTGTAATAACATTTGATATGGGTAAAGTTTATAGTAACCTTGCCCGGATAGAAGAAACAGGAAGGGATTGTTGCAATAATCCGGATGATTTCGAAGTATGGGGTACTGCCGATATTACCAATGCCATCACTACGTTGCCGTCCTATGATCCGGGATGGCCTGCTGAAGCTGCTGCCAAAGGTTGGACACTACTTAAAGAAGTTGTAAGAACAGATGATGGAAAGGCTCCGTTTAAAGTTGATTTAAACGGAAATCTTCCTCCGGTACGCTACATCCGTCTGAGGTTTAAGCATACAGTAACCGGTTCTAATTACGTAAATTTGAGCGAAGTTACCTTCTGGAATAAACAATAATAAACACAATACTATAGAAGTAATGCTGTCAGCATTACTTCTATAGTATTGTGTTTAACTATTATCAATATCAGTATTCTTGTTTAACTTTCATAAAAAGGATTACAGACCCAATATAGAGTTCTGTCACTTACAGTGTCCATGAAGGATGCATTAAAACATTATTACCTTAATAAGGAACAAATGAATAGAAGGTTTTTTTATTCGATAGCCATAATATGGCTTTGCATATCACTAAATAACTACGGTCAACAAAAATCCTTGCGTTTATGGTATGATAAGCCTGCTAGCCAATGGGAAGAGACTTTACCCCTGGGAAATGGCCGTTTGGGCATGACCCCCGATGGCGGGGTAGTCAACGAAAAGATTGTACTTAACGATATAACGCTGTGGTCCGGAGCACCGCAGGATGCCAACAACTATGAAGCATACAAAAGTCTGCCCCAGATACGGAAGTTACTTCTGGAAGGTAAGAATGTCGAAGCTCAGGCTTTGATCGATAAAAGTTTTATTTGTACCGGAAAAGGTTCAGGGGGTGTTAATTACGGCTGTTTTCAGGTGCTTGGTGACCTTCAGGTGAAGTTCTCGTACTTGGATGCCGGTAACGACAATCCTAAATTTGAGGATTATACCCGGGAATTATCTTTAAATAATGCTGTAGCCTCGTGTTCCTACAAGGTAAACGGGGTAACGTATAAACGGGAATATTTTACCAGCTTTGGCAGCGATGTCGATGTAGTCAGGTATACAACCGATAAGCCCGGCCAACTAAACTGTACGATCTCGATGAGCCGGCCGGAACGTTCGGCTACCCGCATTGAAGGAACCGAGTTGCAGATGTCGGGTCAATTGGATAATGGCATTGACGGCAAGGGAATGCAATATCTGGCTAAGGTAAGGGCTAAACTCAAAGATGGCAACCTTACCACCGGACAAAATTCATTGATTGTAAAAAATGCCACCGAGTTAATTCTTTACATTTCGGCAGGTACCGACTTTAGGAATTCCGCATATGAAAAATATTTGCAGAAGGAGTTAGATAAGGTATTGAAGAAGTCGTACATATCCGAAAAACAACAACATATAGCCAATTTTCAAAAGCTGTTTAACCGTGTTAGTGTTAATTTAGGCGATGGTTCTGCAAGTCAGTCGCCTACTAATAAACGTCTTGAAGCTTTTCATAAAAATCCGAAAGCAGATAATGAACTAGCCGTTTTATTTTTTCAGTTTGGACGGTACCTGACTATCAGCAGTACCCGGGTGGGCTTGTTGCCTCCTAACCTTCAGGGATTATGGGCTAACCAGGTTTGGACTCCGTGGAATGGCGATTATCACCTCGACGTAAACGTGCAAATGAACCATTGGCCGGTAGAAGTTGCCAATCTTTCCGAGTTAAACCTGCCGTTGGCAGAACTTGTAAAAGGTATGGTGAAATCGGGTGAACGTACCGCTAAAGCCTATTATAATGCCGAAGGCTGGGTCGCTCACGTAATTACCAATATTTGGGGTTTTACCGAGCCTGGCGAAAGCGCATCCTGGGGAGTAACCAAAGCCGGGTCGGGCTGGTTGTGCAGTAATCTTTGGGATCACTATGCATTTACGAACGATAGAAATTACCTGAAAGATATCTATCCGGTACTTAAAGGTTCTGCAAAGTTTTATAACAGTATGCTGATTGAAGATCCTAAAAGCGGCTGGCTGGTAACAGCACCTTCCTCGTCGCCAGAAAATTCGTTTTACATGCCCGACGGAAGTGGCAACCACGCCAGTATATGCATGGGACCGACTATCGATAACCAGATTATGCGGGAATTGTTCACCAATGTAATAACGGCTTCGCAAGAGTTGGGCGTTGATGAGGATTTTCGCAACCAGTTAAAAGAGAAACTTAAACGGATACCTCCGGCAGGCGTAATATCCAAAGACGGCCGAATTCAGGAATGGCTTGAAGATTATAAAGAAACCGATCTGCAACATCGTCATATTTCGCATTTGTATGGATTATATCCGGCTCCGCTGATAACGCCTTCTTCTACGCCCGAACTGGCCGAAGCTTGCAAAAAAACGCTGAACGTAAGGGGAGATGATGGACCAAGCTGGACGATTGCCTATAAATTGTTATTTTGGGCACGTTTACATGACGGAAACCGCGCATTTAAACTCTTCACCGAGATCATGAAACCAACGCTGGCAACAAATATTAACTATGGCGCAGGGGGGGGGGTTTATCCGAACTTGTTGTCAGCAGGGCCTCCCTTTCAGATTGATGGAAATTTTGGAGCTACCGCAGGAATAGGAGAGATGTTGTTGCAAAGTCATGTCGGATTTATCGAATTAATACCTTCAATCCCCGATAACTGGAAGGCTTCTGGCGAAGTTAAAGGATTAAAAGCCAGGGGTAACTTTACCGTTGATATGAAATGGAAAGATGGTAAAATTACCAATTACAGGATATGCTCGCCTAAACCGCAAGCCGTAAAGGTAAAAGTGAACGGAGAACTGAAGGACGTGGTTTCTGAAAAGATATAAATTAATAAGTATTGTCTTGCAATTCAATTAAAAGCTTTCTCTACTATTGGGGTCACAAACCAATAAAGAAAAATTAAATCTGATTACAATGAAAAGACAGAGTGTCGTATTGGGTTTATTATTAATTGTTTCGTTAACATTAAATGCACAAACAGAGAAGTTATTTAATGAGACTGCAGCTCAAAAAGAAGCTCGAATGGCTTGGTGGAAAGAAGCTCGTTTTGGAATGTTTATTCATTGGGGGCTGTACGCTATGCCAGCAAGGCATGAATGGGTGCGAAACAACGAAAGAATTTCTAATGAAGATTATCAAATCTACTTTGACAATTTTGATCCCGATAAATTCAATCCCAAACAATGGGCTAAAGATGCCAAAGCTGCCGGAATGAAGTATGCCGTTTTAACAGCCAAACATCACGAAGGTTTTTGTTTGTGGGATAGTAAGTATACCGATTACAAATCGACCAATACGTTAGCTCGCAGAGATTTGGTTAAAGAGTTTCTTGATGCATTCAGAGCCGAGGGAATTAGAGTCGGGCTCTATTATTCGTTGATAGACTGGCATCATCCGGATTTTACGATAGATGTTTTTCATCCTTTAAGACCTCCTGATAACTCGCCGAAGGAAGTTTGGAATGAACTTAATAAGGGTAGAGATATGAGTAAATATCGCACCTATCTGTTTAATCAAATTACGGAGCTGCTCACTAAATATGGAAAGATCGACATCCTATGGCTTGATTTTTCGTATCCGGGCAATTTGGGAAAAGGGAAAGATGATTGGAATTCTGTGGCACTTCTAAAACAAATCAGAAAATTACAACCCGGAATTATTGTGGATAACCGGTTGGATTTGGGTAAGTATGCCGATGCTGAAGATTTTGAAACTCCGGAGCAGGTTTCGCCTTCCGAACTGTTAAAATACAGAGGTAAAACCTGGGAAACGTGTCAGACTTTTTCCGGTTCATGGGGGTATCACAGAGACGAGAATAGTTGGAAAAATAATCGTCAGTTACTGGATTTGTTAATAACATCAACTGCAAACGGCGGTAACCTTATTTTGAATGTGGGTCCAACTGCGAGGGGCGAGTTTGATTATCGGGCTAAAATAGCTCTGGATAGCCTCTCGAAATGGGCACAGGAAAATAGTAAATCCATTTACGGTTGTACATATGCGCCTGAAAAATATGCAGTTCCTGCCGGAACAAAGCTGACATATAATCCTACCACTCAAAAACTATATGTTCATCTATTCGATTATCCGAAAGATGGGAAACTCCTTCTTCCCGGTTACGGCGGTAAAATTAAATATGCTCAATTGTTGCATGATAATTCCGAGTTGTTAACTCCTGATAAGAAGAGAATTGTTCAATTTGCAGACAGTCAGGATATAGTACTTGTTTTGCCTGAAAAGAAACCTGATTATACTATTCCGGTCATTGAACTCATTCTGAAATAGAGCCGGATAATGCATTTTTATAATCATGAGAGGATAGTAGTAACCTTAATTTATAAACAGTGAAAAACGAACAAATCTTTAATAAAAAAATGATATTGCTGCTTGCGATCATCTATTTTTGCGGTGCCCGGATGGGAGCTCAGCCTATTAATATTCCTTTGGAAACACGCAACAATGCGCTCGTCCTCAGGGTTGCAGACAACAAGGATGTAAACCTTATTTATTACGGGAAGAAGCTTTCGGAAGCCGCCGAATATGCCGGTATTCCTGAACTGTATAAACAATCAGGCGATTACTCGGGCATGCTGACTTCTGCCTACACGCCTTCCGGTTCCCGTAACCTGGTTGAACCGGCCATTTCGGTAACCCATGCCGACGGTAACAACTCGTTGGACCTGAAATACGTTAGTCATCAGGTTTCGGCTGTAGCCAACGGCGTTTCGTCGCTTACCGTGCAACTGAAAGACCCGGTTTACGATTTTGAGGTGACGCTGTTTTACAAAGCTTATTTTAACGACGATGTAATTGAACAATGGAGCGAAATCCGTCACAAAGAAAAAGGCAACGTAACCCTGCACAAATTTGCGTCGGCTAACCTGTGCCTGAAAGCTGACAGCTACTGGTTAAAGCAGTTTCACGGCGACTGGGCTAAGGAGATGCAGCCCGAAGAATCGCGGTTAACGCACGGCATAAAAACGCTCGACACCAAGCTGGGAACCCGCGCTAACCTGTTCCAACCTTCGGTGTTTATGGTGTCGCTGGGCAAACCCGCCACCGAGGACGAGGGTACGGTGATGTACGGTTCGCTGGAATGGAGCGGAAACTTCCGCATCGACCTGGAACTCGACCCGCAGGATAACCTCCGAATTATTGCCGGAGTTAATAACTATGCGTTGGATTATTCGCTCGTTGCGAATGAAAAGTTTACGACACCTCCGTTCTTATTCACCTTGTCCGACAAGGGCAAAGGTGATGCCAGTCGGAAAATACAACGCTGGGCACGCGATTATAAGATTCTGGACGGCAAAGGCTCGCGTCTTACCCTGCTGAATAACTGGGAATCTACCTATTTTGATTTCAACGAAAGCAAACTGTCCGAACTGTTTAAGGATACCAAAAAGCTGGGTGTTGACTTATTCCTTTTGGACGACGGCTGGTTCGCCAACAAATATCCCCGTAACGACGACCACGCAGGTTTGGGCGACTGGCAGGAAAATAAAGCAAAGCTACCCAATGGTATTTCGTCTCTGGTAAAAGAAGCCCAAGCCAATGGTGTTAAATTCGGGATATGGATTGAGCCCGAAATGGTAAACCCCAAGAGCGAGCTGTATGAAAAACATCCCGACTGGGTGGTAAAGCAGCCTAAGAGAGACGAGTTTTATTTCCGCAACCAGCTGGTGCTTGATTTGAGCAACCCTAAGGTTCAGGATTTTGTATTTGGCGTGGTGGATAATTTATTGACCAAAAATCCAGATATGGCCTATATTAAATGGGATTGCAACGCGGTAATCTACAATGCCTATTCAGCATTTCAGAAGAATCAGTCTCATTTCTACATCGAGTATGTGCGAGGTTTGTATAACGTACTGGCCAAAATCCGCAGCAAATACCCGACGGTTCCGATGATGCTGTGTTCGGGCGGAGGTGGTCGTGTCGATTACGGCGCACTTCAGTATTTCACCGAGTTCTGGCCCAGCGATAATACCGACCCGTTGGAACGCATCTTCATGCAATGGGAATACTCTTATTTCTACCCGGCCATCACTTCCTCTAACCACGTAACCGACTGGGGAAAACAACCCATTAAATTCCGTACCGATGTAGCGATGATGGGTAAACTCGGTTTCGATATCGTGGTAAGCAAACTCAGCGGCAACGACCTTCAATTCTGCCAAAATGCAATAAAAAATTATAACGATGTTAAACCGATCATCTGGCATGGCGACCAATACCGCTTGTCCGATCCCGCAACCAACAGCGTTGCTTCCATTATGTATGTGGATGAGGCTAAATCAACAGGCATTATGTTTAATTACCTGGTAAACTACCGGTATGATGCTAAAAGTACGTTTCCTATTCGTTTAAAAGGCCTGGAAGCCACGAAGAAATATAAGCTCACGGAGATAAACCTATATCCCGGTTCCAATTCTTCGCTGAACGCAAACAAGACATACTCCGGCGATTTTCTGATGAAAATTGGGTTTAATCCCGATGTAAATGCGAGGAGAACGAGCGTGGTGCTAAAAATAGAAGAAGCAAAATAATTTATTAAAAATTATAGAATGACCTCTAAATCGTAATCTCGTGTTAGTACGGAATTTAGGAAATAGATGGCTATTGCTTATTTCTTTCCTTGTAGTTAATGTAGTAACGGCTAAAGCATCAGTTAATTCTGCGTTCGACTATCCGTTAGAAACAGATCGGGTGATGCCAAAAGGCTAATGTCGATCCGGAAAAGGGTAGTGATAATAATGCCGGAACTTGGGAAAATAAACACTGGAAAAGTTCCTGGAGGATAAATGGTCTGATTCTTAATGTCGGGGATAGCCGAGGATGCCCAAAGCTGGTTCGAATCGGGCTATGTTCGTGATGTTTCGGTTAAAAATAATCTGTTTGAGAAATGCGAGGAACCGATTATTAATATTCATCCCGAGAATTCGGAAGTCGATTCGCATCGTCATGTACATGAGCGTATTGAAGTGTACGGCAATCGATTTAATGTAAAATAAGGACTGTTGCTATCGGTCAAAAGTGTTGAAAATGTTCGGTTTATGAATAATGCGATTCATGATTCTCCTGCCGGAAAGTCAATAAGTGATTTGCTGAATTTTAACGGATGCGGAGATTTTAGCGTTGAAAACAACCAAATTAAGTGATATTATGTTGATGTTTATTTTTAGATGTAAAAAAAACTATGAAAACAATACAAAAATTTAGTCTACTATTAGCAATACTGATACTGGCCGGGCATCAGATAATTTTGGCGCAGGTTCATTTACCGCTAATCTTTAACGATAATATGATTTTACAGCGCGATAAACCTGTAAATGTTTGGGGATGGGCTTCGAAAGGCGAGAAGATAACCGTTAGTTTCAATGGACAGGAGTTGAGTACCCGTGCCGACGCCCAAGGCAACTGGCGCGTAGTGTTAAAACCGATGACTTTTGGAGGTCCGTTCGAAATGAGTGTTCGGGGTAAATTGGGTAGCAAAGTCTTTAAAAATGTGCTCATTGGCGATGTGTGGGTGTGCAGTGGTCAGTCGAATATGGAATTTCCTGTGAACGGTTGGACTCATGTGTTGAATCATGAAAAAGAAATTGCCTCGGCAAATTATCCCAATATCCGGTTGTTTTCAGTCGAAAAGAATACGAGTCATCAGGCGCAGAAGGATTTTAAAGGTGGTAATTGGCAAGTATGCAGTCCCGCTACCATAAGTCCTTTTTCGGCAGTTGGTTATTTCTTTGGACGGAAATTAAATATAGACCTCAAAATTCCCATTGGCCTTATCAATACAACGTGGGGCGGAACAAACATAGAAACATGGACAAGTTGGGAATCAATAAGTAAACGGGAAGAGTATAAGAATATGAACCCGGCAGAGTTTTTGGCTAAGGAAGCCACCTGGGCTAAGAACAAGGAAAAGTTTCAGGAAGCTTTAAAACACGACCCCGGCATCGATGAAAAATGGTTTGCACCCGAAACCAACGCAGCTTCGTGGTCGAATGTAGAGTTACCTCATAATTTCGAACATTGTGTTGTTGGCGACCTCGATGGCATTGTATGGTTTCGTAAGGATATCGAGCTTACGGGCAATCAGGCTGAAAAAGCAATCTTGCTGAGTTTGGGTGCAATCGACGATTATGACGAAACCTATGTTAACGGTGTATTAGTTGGAAAAACAGATGATTGGGCTTTGCAACGCAAATATGCCCTTACTCCAGGATTGCTTAAATCCGGGAAAAATACCATTGTCGTAAAAGTCCTAGACAGAGCCGGTGGCGGAGGCTTTTCCAGTTCTGCAGCAGATATGTTTTTATCCCTTGGAGCAACACAAATCTCGCTTGCTGGTGAATGGAAGTTTAAGCCGGCAGTAACCTCAATACAATATGATTTTAAGGATGCAGGGCCTAATGTATTTCCTTCGCAATTATATAATGCCATGGTTGCTCCAATGATACAATTTCCCATAAAAGGTGTTATCTGGTATCAGGGCGAGCAAAATGCCGGTGAGCCGAAAAGTTACTATACCCTGTTCCCTGAGATGATTCAAAACTGGAGAAATAAATGGGGATATGAATTCCCGTTTTTGTGGGTACAGCTGGCCAATTTTATGGCTCCTTCCGAACAACCCGTCGAAAGTAGCTGGGCTGAACTCCGTGAGGCACAGCATCAGACTTTGAAAGTGCCCAAAACGGGCGAAGCTGTTATTATCGATTTGGGCGAAGCTTATGATATTCATCCTAAAAATAAGCAGGATGTTGGTTATCGTTTGGCATTGTCAGCACTAAAAAATGCTTATGAAAAAGATGTTGTCTATTCCGGGCCAGTATTTCGATCGATGGAAATAAAAGACGGAAAGGCTGTGCTTGAATTTGACAATCCGGGCAACGGTCTTATAGCTAAAGGCGATAAATATGGTTACCTCAAAGGTTTTGCCATTTCTGGGAAAGATAAACACTTCGTTTGGGCAAAAGCATATATTGATGGAGATAAGGTTGTGGTGTATAGTGATGATGTCAAAGAACCAACCGCTGTCCGTTACGCTTGGGGCGATAATCCCGACGATGCCAATCTTTTTAATAGTTCAGGGTTGCCTGCTTCTCCGTTCCGCACCGATATTACAGCTCAGGGGAAATAACATCGTTGAACCTTTTTTAATTTTCATTATATCATCAGGACTCGGCGGAGGTGGAAACTCCGCCGAAATAAATCCTGATAGTAATAAAATGACGATTTAAGATGAATGGATTTTACAGAATATTATTGGTTTTAAGTTTGCTGCATTGTAAATCTCTATTGCTTGATGCACAAAATTTTGAGAAAAAAGTTACAGCGTATGTCAATCCGTTTGTAGGAACCGGAGCAGTAAATGGATCCAGCCTTTCCGGAAATAATTTCCCCGGAGCTACAGTTCCTTTTGGGATGGTACAGCTAAGTCCGGATACCAGGAGCGAACCCGATTGGGATGCTGCTTCAGGGTACGATTATAACGACAAAACCATCGTAGGGTTTAGTCATACCCATTTGAGCGGTACCGGCGCGGCCGACCTCTTTGATGTTTTATTGATGCCCACGGTAGGGAAAGTAAATACGGTTGCCGGCGACTCATTCAAACCCGAAAGTGGGTATCGTTCCCGTTTTTCTCACGATCAGGAGTCTGCCCGGCCGGGGTATTACCAAGTTAAATTGTTGGATTATAACATACAGGCTGAACTTACAGCAACGGCTCATGCTGGATTTCACCGGTATTCTTTTCCGAAGGAAGAACAGGCTCACGTAATAATTGACCTTGGACATAGAAAGAATGGCAATACAATAATTGGTTCTCAGGTAAGAATGTTGAACGATCGGGCGATAGAAGGATATCGTATCATTACCGGCTGGGCCAGACTGCGAAAGGTCTATTTCTATGCAGAGTTTTCTAAACAGGTTAAACACCATATTATGGTGGACGCTGGCAGTGTTTACGATAACGGATTGCTGCTGAATGGCACTAACCTGCGATCGGTACTGGATTTTGACACGAATGACGGAATGCCCTTATTGATTAAGATTGGATTTTCGGCAGTTAGCTTGGAGAATGCAAAAATGAATCTCAGCAAGGAAATACCCGGATGGAATTTCGACCAGATTGTATCAGCCGCAGAAAATACATGGGAAAAGGAACTCGGCAAGATTCAGGTTTCCGGAACTTCCAAGCAAAAGGAGATTTTCTATACCGCATTTTATCACACATTTATTCAGCCTAATAACTTGGCCGATGTGAATGGCGAATATATGGCTTCGGACTTTACAACCCGGAAAGCTGCCGACAAAACACATTATTCCACGTTTTCACTTTGGGACTCCTATCGTGCCGCAAATCCGCTATATACCTTAGTTCAGGAAGAACGTACCGCAGGATTCATAAACAGTATGTTGCGTCAATACGAGACATATGGCTATCTGCCTATTTGGCAACTTTGGGGAGAAGAAAATTACTGTATGATTGGGAATCATTCCATCCCTGTAATTGTTGATGCCGTTCTGAAAGGTATTAAAGGTTTTGATGTAAACAAGGCTTACGAAGCCGTTAAAGGTTCTTCGCTATTGTCTCATCCGGGCTCCCCGTTTGGTGTATGGGAGAAATACAAATACATGCCAGAGAATATCCAAACGCAATCGGTTTCGCTTACGCTCGAAATGGCTTATGATGATTGGTGTGTGGCTCAGTTTGCCCGTAAATTGAGGAAGATGGACGACTATAATCATTTTATAGAAAGGTCTCAGTATTTTAAAAATTTATACGACCAACAAAGTGGGTTTTTTCGGGCAAAGGACGATCAGGGAAAATGGTTATCTTCGTTTAATCCACTTCAGTATGGAGCCAATGGCGGCCAGCCTTTTACCGAAGGAAATGCCTGGCAATATTTCTGGTATGTGCCCCATGATGTAAACGGACTCATCGTATTAACAGGAGGCGACAATGCTTTTGCTGCAAAACTGGATACTTTCTTTAGCTTGAAAGATAAACCGGGTGAAATTAATGGAAATGCCTCTGGGTTTATAGGCCAGTATGCGCATGGAAATGAACCCAGTCATCATGTGGTTTATCTGTACGATTACGCCGGACAGCCTTGGAAATCTCAATACTATGCCGCCAAAGTGATGAACGACCTTTATAACAACTCGTCGTCCGGTTATGCCGGAAACGAGGATTGCGGACAAATGTCGGCCTGGTATGTTTTTAGCGCCATGGGTTTTTATCCGGTAAATCCGGCTTCGGGAGTATATGCCATCGGTTCGCCAGCCTTGGGAAAAACTGTTATCCAGCTGTCGAATGGAAAAACATTTACTATCATCGCTAAAAATGCTTCGTCAGAAAATATCTATATACAGTCTGCCAAATTGAACGGAATTAATTTTAATCGTACATATTTGACATATAGCGATATTACTCATGGCGGTGTTATTGAATTTGAGATGGGAAATACCCCTAATAAAGAATGGGGAACGAAATCCGAAAGTCGTCCGGCTTCTTTTGGATTTTAAATATTGAGGGCGAGTGATTAAAAAGCTGATTATAAGTATAATACTTTTAAATTGTATCGTTAACTTAAACGAATACCTACTAATTAATTTATCTGTAAAATTTATAAAATGAAATCGATTAAACAAGTACTTCTATGTGTGTTGTCGGTATTTTGTGTCAGCATTTCGGCACAAAAGCCATTGTCAAATCCGAACTTGTCGCTTTGGTACACGCAACCTGCAAATGCCTGGATGAGCGAAGCGTTGCCTATTGGAAATGGCTTTTTGGGAGGAATGATATTTGGCGGAGTCGCTCAGGAACAAATACAGCTTAACGAACTTAGTTTGTGGACTGGAGACGAGATTAACACAGGTTCTTATCAAAACCTTGGCGACTTGTTTTTTAAGCTGGGAGACGCAAATGTCAAAGATGTTTCAGTTCCGGCAAACTATCGCCGCAGCCTCGATATTTCGCGTTCGGTTCATCAGGTTGAATATACGTTAAATGGAGTCGGTTATCAACGGGAGTATTTTTGCAGCAATCCCGACCGGGTAATGGTACTTCGTTATACGGTAAGTAAAAAGGGAGCTTATTCCGGAACATTGTCGTTTACCGATGCGCATAAAGCGAAAGTCACAGTTTCAGGTAGCACGTTAATCTGCGTGGGTACTCTCGAAAATGGTTTAAAGTACGAAACCCAAATTGCTGTGCTCCCGGTAAGTGGGACAATAACTTCTCAGACCGATGCTTCGGGAAATGCTCAACTAATACTTAAAAATGCCGATGCCGTTACGCTGATTGTTGGTGCAGCAACAAACTATGCTCCTGACCGGACCCGGCAATGGAGAGGCATAGACGCTCATGATAAAGTGGCTCAACAGGTATTGCTGGCATCAAAAAAGAAATATGATGTTTTGCTTAAAGCGCATGTCAGAGATTATACTTCGCTGTTTAATCGTGTATCCATCGATTTAGGCAAAACCTCTGAATCCACAATGGCCCTGCCTCTAAATGCCCGCATAAAACAATGTCAGGAGAAACACGATCCTCAGCTCGAAGCACTTCTTTTTCAATGGGGTCGCTACCTGTTAATCAGTTCATCGCGGCTCGGCGGACTTCCTGCTAACCTTCAAGGGATGTGGAACAATAGCAATAATCCGCCCTGGCGTTGCGATTACCATTCCAACATTAACGTGCAAATGAATTATTGGCCGGCCGAACCCGCGAACCTTTCGGAATGTCACCTGCCATTTATTAATTATGTGAATAACCAGCGCGAAGTTCGCAAGGAGCAAACCCGTGCATATTACAAGAATGTGCGGGGCTGGACCGTGAAAACGGAGAACAATATTTTCGGCGCCGGAAGCTTTAAATGGAATCCGCCGGCCAGTGCCTGGTATGCACAACACATTTGGGAACATTACGCTTTTGGGCAGGATAAAGAATATCTGAAGAATACGGCTTATCCCATACTTAAAGAGCTTTGTGAGTTTTGGGAAGATCACCTCAAACGGCGTCCGGATGGAACGTTGGTAACCCCCGATGGTTGGTCGCCCGAACATGGCCCCGAGGAAGAAGGGGTAACTTACGACCAGGAAATCATCTACGACCTGTTTACGAATTACATTGAAACATCCGATATACTTGGCATAGATAAAGATTATCGCACCCGTGTATCGGATATGCGCGACCATTTGCTGAAACCTAAAATTGGTAAATGGGGACAGATACAGGAATGGGAACAGGATAAGGACGATCCGAAAGATACGCACCGGCATGTGTCGCATCTGTTTGGTCTGCACCCCGGCCGTCAGATTTCGCCTTCTACAACGCCGGATTTGGCTCGGGCTGCTAAAGTAACGCTTACTGCACGTGGCGACGAATCCACCGGTTGGTCCATGGCTTGGAAAATGAATTTTTGGGCCCGACTTCTGGATGGAGATCATGCTTATACCATCCTTCACAACTTCACCAAACTGACAGGAGAAGAGGGTGCCAACTACAACGCCGGCGGCGGAATTTATTCCAACTTGTTCTGCGCACACCCACCTTTTCAGATTGATGGAAACTTTGGCTATGTGGCCGGTGTTTGCGAAATGCTCATCCAAAGCCAATCCGGCGCCATTCTGCTATTGCCGGCATTACCCAAAGCCTGGGCTACAGGCTCAGTTAAAGGGCTTCGGGCTCGTGGAGGTTTTCAGGTAGATATAAGCTGGAAGGACGGAAAGTTAATTTCTTCCACTATTCGTTGTGTCACAGGCGCCAATGCAAAAGTTAGCTATGGCGGAAATGTTATAGAATTGAACATGAACCCCGGAGACTCGAAGACGTTGAAAGCTTCAGATTTTAATGCACATTAATAAACATTAAGAACTACAAAATTTAACGATGATGAATTTGTTTTTTAAGATAAACGTCGCGCGGATAGGTGTGTTGTGCCTGATTTTGCTGCTTGCCGGGCATGAGGCCTTTGGTCAGATATCGTATTACGAAGCAGAAAGTTCGCTCAACACACTTCAGAATAAAGCTGCAATAAGCAGTTGTTCGGGTTGTTCCGGAGGTGCGAAAGTTAACTATTTGGGCGGAAGCGTAAATGGTAAATTGATATTCAGTAAGATACATGTTGTTGAAGGCGGCTCTTGTTTACTTACGTTGTTTTACGTGAGTGGCGATAATCGTTCGCTGTTTTATTCCGTAAATAACAGCACTCCCTGCAAAATAACCTGCGAAAGCACCGGAGGCTGGGATAAGGTGGCTAAAAAAGATATTCTGGTGCGGTTAAAGGCCGGCGACAACACCATTGCCTTTGATAATCCTTACGAATATGCTGCGGATGTGGATAAGATTGGTATTCAGAAAAATACCACTGTTCCGGTTTTTCGGATATCGGGCCACGTGAAAAATAGAAGCAACAAACTTTTGTCACAGGTTGAGGTAAGGCTTACGGGAGCCATGGAGGAAACCGTTAAAACCAACAACAAGGGATATTACGAGTTTAACTATCTGCCCCAAGGCGCTTATTGTGTAACTCCGGTGCTGAAGAGAAGCTATGCAAGCCCGTTCGATTCGTATTATACGAATTTAAAACAATCGGCGGATAATACTGATTTTACTTTTTATCCGGCAGCTCGCTCAAAAGATACCGTTATTATGGCCGGTAATTGGAAGATGACCTACGACCTGGCAAACGGGCGGTTCTCGGTATCTTTGAAAAATAAGCAATTATTGAACGAGGCTTACAGTGCCGTTCGTACTCCTGCAAAACTTACCACGATGAACTTCCGAAACCGGAAGATTACCTCGTCAAAAGAGTCTGATTTGTATGGTGATGGTAAGCATCTGGTTATTGATTCATGGAATACCGGCAGCGACCATTTAAAGCAGCATTTCTTCTTTTATCCCGATAAGGATTATTGCCTTACTTATGTCGAATTTATCCGGAAGGGAGGAGTATCCACCAATTATATCGCGCCTTTGGTGACCGATTCGCTCAAACGTTTCTTGCCCGACGGCGATAACCGGGTGCTTTTTGTTCCATACGATAACGATATGTGGGTGCGGTTTAACGCCTGGCCCTACAATTCGGACGTCACCAGCTATGAGGTTACTGCCCTGTACAACAACGCTTCCCGCGTGTCGTTTGTGGTAGGGGCTTTGGGTCACGACACCTGGAAATCTGCCGTAACATTTAAAGGAGCTACGGGTCCTGTGGCTTCGCTCGAAGTTTATGGCGGTGCGTCGTCTGCCATTACGCACGATGTAATTCCGCATGGTTATGTTTCGGGCGATACCGTTAAATCGCCTAAAATATTCATGGGCTATTTCGACGATTGGCGTGCCGGGCTCGAAACATACGCCAAAGCAAATGCCGCAATAACACCGCCTGCTCCGTGGAATAAGGGTATTCCTTTTGGATGGAACAGCTGGGGGAAGATTCAGAATCATCTTACTTACGATAAAGCAAAAAGCGTTTCGGACTTCTTTGCAACAGAGCTTGTGCCGAAATCGTTCTTTACCATTGACAGCCTGGTGTACATTGGGTTGGACGCTTTTTGGGATAATCTTAAATCCGAAGAGTTGACCAGTTTTGTGGAAAATTGTAAAAAGAATCATCAGGCTGCCGGTATCTATTGGACTCCGTTTGCCGATTGGGGAAAAGATGGAAACCGGAAAGTGGAAGGAACATCATATCTGTATAAGGATATTTATCTCTATGCCAACGGTTCGCCCATCTCGCTCGATGGGGCCTATGCTGTTGACCCGACGCACCCCGGAACCAAGCAGCGGATGGATTATTATGCCGATAAATTTAAAAAAGACGGCTATAAATATGTGAAACTTGACTTTATGACGCACGGCGCCCTCGAAAGCGATTCGCATTACGATTCCAAAGTAACCACCGGGGTGGCAGCCTATAATCAGGGGATGCGCTACCTGGCCGATAAGTTTGGCTCCGATATGTACATGAACCTGTCCATCGCTCCGGTTTTTCCGGCTCAATATGCACAGTCGCGGCGAATTGCCTGCGATGCCTTCGGCGATATCGGTCACTCCGAATATACCATGAACGCCGTTACCTACGGATGGTGGCTTAGCTATATCTATGATTATAACGATGCCGACCATATTGTTTTGGAAGGATTTTCGGAAGGGGAAAATCGCGCACGGGTAACCTCGTCGGTGATAACGGGGATTGTTTATTCCGGCGACGACCTTAGCTCTACCGGCTCGGAGGCTACCAAAGAAAAGGCGCGGAAATTCCTCACGAACCCCGAAATAAATGCCATTGCACGGACTAAAAAGTCATCTTTCCGACCTGTTGAAGGTAATACCGGCTCGGGAGCCAGTACCATGTTCGTTTACGAAACTCCCGAATATGCTTATTTGGCAGTGTTTAATTTTCAGCCGACCGAAGCATCGTTCAGTATCGATTTGAAACGACTAGGGCTCTCATTGCCAGATTCTGTTGAGGTTAAAGAACTGTGGAGCTCAAAAATTTTTAAGGCTTCCGGTTCGATGACTATTAATATTGGGGCGAAGGATGCGATGCTGTTTAAAATCAGTAAAAAGTAAAATATAAGGATATTTAAAAAACGTTTTTGATAAGGAGACGTCGCTTCCGGGAAGTCCTGTAGCAACCGGCATAGCTTCATCTTCGACACAAATCGGGTACACGTTGCAGCCATCCGATAAGGGGAAGCTTATTTTATTTGAAGTGATACCGGCGTTGTTGGTCCCGGAGTATTTTCAAAATACATTCCGTGTGATTCTTCAAAACGTTAATGGACTCTTGTAAACGAATGTTTTTAAAGTGAGATGGCTATTTCTTAGTTTTCAGATTCTTATACATGTAGTAGAGGGAGTCGCATATATGGGAGGTGTGATAAGTTTATTTTTTTGTAAAAGACTAAACATTTTCTTCTGATGGTCAACCGTCCATCCGCAATAGCCGGGACTATACCTGTTGGTTATTTTATATCCCTTGCGTTCCATTTCAGATTTAAGCGATTCCTGAATCATATCCATGGCACTTTCTACCACCACCGACCCGAATAAATCATAAACATAGCCTTTTAGTAAATCGCCTTCGTTCATGTATTGTCGCGACAGTTTATGTATTTAATCCGGCAGCCGGTTCGGCCATTATAATGCCGTTTACGCCGGTTTCCATAAACGCAAGGATGTATTCAAAGATAAATGCGGTGCATTTTTGAAGGAGTTTTTCGATAACATCCGGTTTAATATAAAGGGCTGTCATTAGCTCTGACATGTCATAAAGTCTTCCGGCTAACGATATGGGGCCTATGCAACCTGCAAAACAGGCTTGTCGGAGATGTTTTTTTGACATATCCTTCGGGAGGTTTTTATAATCCGTCGGGTATCCGTCGATATAAGGAAAAAGGGTCTGGTCGAAAAATGTTGCTCCCTGCGGCTTTACGGCAATTTTGTCGCCATCGGAATCGAAATATTCGAGGTTACCCTTATTTTCTTTGGGTTTAAACCATTTGGGGTATTGGGCTGTGCTGCCATCGCTCAGCGTAATATCGTACATGGGCGAAAGTCCGATTGAATACATCGTTCGGAAACGGATAGAAAAAGCCCAGGAATTACTGTTTTTTTCTACGGAAAAAATACAGACCATTTCGGAACAATGCGGCTTTAACAATCTGTCAAACTTTAATAAGATGTTTAAACGCATTACCTCCATGAAACCTTCGGAATACAGGCAAAGGTTGGTGTGATTTTACTTATATATTCTTTTGAGATGGGTTGATCGAATTATTTGGGGGAACATCATTTAGGGCTACGCTAGACAGAGTTTAATTTACACTCCCCTTTTATTCAATTTTATTCGATTTTGTTATTATGATTAATTTTCATGGAGTTAGTAAATACAGGACATTATTCATTTTCAAAGATATTCTCTGCTAATACTGAGGCTTGATCCGCTAATTGTAAAAGAGTCTCAGGTAGTCCTTGAGGCACATCCTGACCATTCGCAAATTTTGCAATTAATGAAGCTCGTAAGTGATTTGTACTATCGGATAAAACATCCAATACTTGCCTAAGAGCATCTGGTATAGGTTGGGCTACTCCAACACCAGCTGCTCCTGCTGCAGCATTAATTGCCCCTAAAACAGGATAAAGATTGTCAATATCGTTGTAGTACATTTTTGCATCATAATATGTATAATACTGATCAATGTCATTTATTTTGTGCTGTCTTAAATCTTTGTTATGTGCTTCCATCGCAGTAGCAATACTGTGCCAACTTTGACGATGATCAAGTTGTACTCCTTCTACATTTACCCTTTGACCAGTAATATCTGTAATTGTAGCAACTCTTCCTATTGGTGGCTGGGGATTAAATTCTGGTCGTCTTAGAACTTCTTGTCTTGTATTAGTACCGAAATTGAAAACTTCTCTTGGAAAATCTGCAACACTAAAAATTTGTCTTTGTCCACCTCTTGCTCTATAATTTCCTGTGTTTGGAATTGGCTTAGGAATTGTATTACCTACCGATGGTACGGCTCTTTGAATAACTTCCTTTGAAATGGCGTAGTTAGTTTTCTTCGTATTTGGGCAACTTGAATAAGAGGTTTGGCTGGCTTTGGTACCAAGTGCATCCGCCTCATTCTCGAGCCCCTTATCATCATTCATAGCTATGCCTTCTTTCATTTGCATGGTAGGATGTACACGGCCCTGTTTTTGTTGCACTACATGCCAAGCTTCGTGCTGCAGGTGTTGTTCTTGCCCGGGAGCAACGTGTATGTCGGTGCCTTGGGCGTAGGCTAAGGCTTGTAGTTGGGCAGGTTTGGGGGAGTTGTAGTGGACTTTTATATCGTCCATGGAGTAACCCGAAAGGTTTTCAATACCTGTTTTGAGGTTATCGGGCAAGCCGGTATTGTTGGGTTTGGTTTGAACAGGGAGGGCTTCGTGCTCGGCTTTTTGTATCACGGAAACTGCCGGCATAGTGCGGGTAGCGTTATTGCCCGAAAAACTATGGTTGTTTTCGGTAGTTTTATTTTGTATGGTACTTTTTGAGTTTTCCATGGTAAAGTGGTAATTGAAAATTGCAAATTTCCGGTTGGTCTGTTGGTCTAAGCGGCATTACAAATGCCGTTTAACTGGTGGGTGAATCTCGAATAGTCAGGCTCATTCAAATTTGCAAAGGGTTGTTTTTAATCTTTTTCTTATTTAATTTATAGGCTGAAAGGCTTTGGTTTGCCATTGTTATAGATTTTTTTAAATCCGGAATCAAGCATCACTTTAATCTACAAAGTTATTCTTCGGCCACAAGAGAATCGCTACCTCCTGCTGGGAATACCGTATCTCCTCTTTTGGCTAAACTTAACCCATTTACTGTTGGCGCAACATATGATACATTTGTAAAACCTGCTTCGTAGACACTAGCTATAGCCTTTATAATATTTTGATGAGTAGCATTATCAGGGAAAAAAGTAGATTGATTAGTTTTTTTCTTTGACGGTTCGCCTTTTGAACGCACACTTTGCTGATATGCACCTTTATTGTTAACATCCGTTTTGGTTCCATACGCTTCATGTGTTTTGCTCCCATCAGCTTTAGAATGAAAGCCTGTAGGACTACCTTTTTTGAAATCTCCTTGAAAAATATGTTGTCCATATTTAGCATCTACTGCATCAAATTTCTCATTGATCTTAGCTATTGCCTGCAATTCTATTAGTTTTGTAGGGTTTGATCCAGCTGTTTCAATGCGCGTAACTTCTGCATCAAGAAAATCAGCATCATCACTATCGAATTTCCCAGCTTTGATCATTGCTTCGCGCCCTTCCTTAATGTTATTAAACTTTTCAGGGGTTGGATCAATTTCAAAACGCATTTGATTATATACAGCGAGCATTATTTTAGTATAATTAGTTTTTTCTGGTATAAATTTTATCTCGTCTTTTATTTGTTTATCTGTATATTTTCTTTTTTGTATTACTATTTTATTCGACGGTTTTACTTCCATAGACTGTAATTGAGCCGTCTCTTTAACTTGCGGATTATTATTATTCTCTTCCAGTTTTATTTGCATCGCTCTCCTCCCCATCACATCCGCCTCACTCTCTAAACCCTTATCATCATTCACTGCCACACCCTCCTTCATTTGCAAAGTTGGTTGTACTCGCCCTTGTTTTTGTTGCACAACATGCCAAGCTTCGTGCGGCAGGTGTTTTTCCTGACCGGGTGCTACGTGAATATCCGTTCCCTGTGCGTAAGCGAGAGCTTGCAATTGGGTAGGTTTGTCGGAGTTGTAATGCACTTTTACATCGTCCAGAGAATAACCGGAAAGGTTTTCGATACCGGATTTGAGGTTATCGGGCAAACCTGTGTTATTGGGATTCTTTTGCAAAAGGTCTTCGTCGGGTGCTGTTTTTTGAAGCACAGGTACAGCCTGCATTATGCGAGCATTAACACTCGATGAACCATGTTGGCTTTCGGAGGTTTTATTTTGTACAGTGGTTTTTAATCGTTCCATTGCTAAATTTTTAAGTATTCCGTTGCGTTAACTATCCTAAAAATGTTTAATAATTTAAAGGGAAAAGCTATTGTTAGATGGGAAGTTCGTCTTCGGGAGCTTGCCGTTGCGCTACAAATTTACCTTGTAGGGGTAATTCTTCTTCGGGCTCGGCTTTTTGTACCACGGCACTTTTCATTTGTAATTCTTCTTCGGGAGCTACTTTTTGTAATACTGATACTGCAGGCATGGATCGGGTGGCGTTAGAACCGGAGAATGCTTGTTGGTTTTCGGCGGTTTGCTTTTGAGCGGAGTTTTTTGAGTATTGCATAGGGGGAAGATTAAAAAAGTTTAAATTTTAGAAGGTTGATATTCGATGTTTTTCAAATGTAGTAAATTGATAGTCAATAATCAAGTAGTAAATTTTATTAGCCCTCGTTTAACTTACCGTTTTACCGTCCTTAGCAAATTCTTTTCGTATTCCTGCCAACAGGTCTTTTTTCAAGATTGTTGAGGAATCGCGTTTTAATGCCATGAGCGAGCAATACCGTAGCACGTTGATGATGGCCCCTCCGGCTAACTCGTATTTGCGCGAAATTTCGTCCAGATCGATGGCTGGTTCCAATACGCATTTATCGGAGAAGGCTCCTTGCCATAGCTTTTTGCGGTGATCGAAACCCGGCATGGGAAAATAAATCATCGACTGGAAACGGCGGCTAAAGGCGTCGTCGAGGTTTGCCTTTAGGTTGGTAGCCAGAATTACAACGCCCGGGAAATCTTCGATGCGTTGCAACAGGTACGACACTTCCTGGTTGGCATAGCGATCGTTACTACTGCTGGTTTGGGTACGTTTGCCAAAGAGGGCATCGGCTTCGTCGAAAAATAAAATCCAATTTTTATGCTCGGCCTGGTCAAACACATTGGAGAGATTTTTCTCAGTTTCGCCAATGTATTTCGAAACTACCATCGACAGGTCTATTCGGTAAACATCTAAGCCGGTTGTTTTTCCCAATAGCGAAGCCGTAAGAGTTTTCCCGGTTCCCGGAGGACCGTAAAAAAGTGTTCGGTAACCAGGTTTAATATGTTTTTTCAGACCCCAGTCGTTGAGCATGGTGTCGCCATGTTTGATCCAATCGCGAATTTCGAGCACTTCTTCGATGGTGGAGTCTTCAAGTATTAAATCGTTCCATTCCGCCTGAGAGGTAAGGTGTTTTGCCGGAAAATTGATGTTAAAATCGGGCTTGTGAGAAACGCCTACAGTAAAATAGCTAAGGTATTCGGGCGAAAGGCTTAGTGCTCCGCTCAGGAATGGTTCGTCGGCCTGTCCTGAGTTCAGTCTCAATATATCGAAACGGCGGAAGGGATGGTCGTCGGAGAATATGTTGAGCAGCCGGAAACGCTGCTCAAAGTCGTTAGCTGCAAGGATAAATGCAGCGGTCTCGCCTGTGGGCAAAAAACCACCATGGTTTTGTCCTTTGATACCGCCAAACTCAGTAAAATTGCGGTCGTAGTCGGCATTTTTGGTAAAAAATACATCGAGCAGGTGAGGCTGTACATGGGGTGCAAGGGCCAGCAACAGCACCACGCGCTCGGCAGGTCCAAAGTGATAGTGCAGCATAATGTCGGCATAAGTCGAGGAATTGTCAACTAGCGAAGGAGGGGACAGTTCCCATATCTCCGTATACTCGCATGGCTGACTCCAGTATAATTTCATACGGATGTCGATTATTTGGGCTAGCCATTGCAGTTCGGCACTCAGCGTATCAGCGTTTGTTTTTAATATCATCATGTCCATTCTACAAATAAAGGTTTTGTCATCCACGAAAATTTAATAAAACTCAATCCCCATGGCAGAGTTTGAAGCAATATGTCGTATGCTCGTTGTTCAATTTTTAATGTCCAGGCTTCGTCCGATTCAGTGAGGGTTCCATTTCGTTGAAGAAAGGAAACCTGCAAACCTTGCAACGAAGTATTTTTAAGTTTATCCCAACTTTGAATAACGGCTGTGAGCAATTCGTTGGCTGTTTTTTTCTCGTCGTTGGTAAGTGTTACTGCATCAGGAATAGTTTCTTCGAGCGATATTCCGGATAATATTTTATTTAGAGGCATAGTTTGCTCAGCGGTATTTTCGGTATTGTCGACGAGGTATTGAAGCAGATGAGTGGCACGTTGCTGCGCTTCGTTGTTTACAAATTTTCCATTTTCTGCAACCCCGGTACGCATAAAATAGGTGCTTATAAAGGGATTAAGTAGCACAAGTCCGGCATTATTTACATATATCTTTTCACCTTCCGGCATTTTGGTTATTTTCTTCGAGGGTGCTTCGTTACTTGTTTTTACCGCTTCGGGTCTGACTACTTCGTGCATCGCTTTTCGTTCCATATCTTCGTGTGTTTTTAATGTTTGGAGGTACGCAGCCTTTGAAGCAAATACTGCGCTGTTGCTTTGCATTTGTTGTAATAGTTCTTGCATACGCTCAGGTTTTGATGTTGCGAGTTTGGCTGGCAATGAAGTAAGTTGTGTGTGCAATTGCGATACATTCCAGTTTTTGCGTTGCGAAAGAAATTTTAGGAATTCGGGAAAGAAAAAAACATGCGATTGGGGCGACGTTACCGAGAACCAGCCGAAACAAAACTCGCGAAAGAATAGTAACAAGTTTTCGCGATCGAACGAATTACCAACAGCAAGCCCCAGCACATAGCTGTAATCGTTGATTAATGAGCGTTCCTGCTCGTTTGCGATGTTGTTTAGTATGCGGGTAAATGCTTCGCCCTTATACTTAACTGCAGCCAAATGGGCTACAGACGGGGAACTCATCAATGTATTATACATTTTTTTGCGTAAGCTTACGTTGGCGTTTTTTTCGATCCAGGCAAGGGCATCATCGAGCTGCGATGTTTGTTGTACTTGTGGCCATTTTTCGTTGAGGTATAGCAACGTGTCTCTTTCTACATAGGCTGAAAGTAAAAAGGCGATGTTCTGAGTTTCCTGGTCGTTGTGGTAGGCGAAAATATCGTGAATACGCATGTGCGCTGCAACCGAAAAGTTATTGCAATCGAAAAGGTTTTTCAACCGAGCCTTATCTTGCTGGTAAATGAGTAACACCATGCGGTGCAGCAGAAAATTAGTCTGAGCTTTGGCTTCGATATGAACGTGTTTGGGAAACCGATTGTGCAACAGGAAATATTCCACCAAGGCAATTACGGATGAATATTGTTCATCAGGCGGAAAGCTTGTCAGGGCTTGGCCTTCAATCAGAATGGTACGTTCGTCAAAGGATCGAAAGAAGTGGTTGTCGTTTGTCCGTAATTCAATTTCTTTTTTGTTGGCAATGGTTTCGGTAAATGCTTTAATATCTTTTTCTTGGAAATTGGCCTTTTTGTTTTTTAGCGTGGAAACAATATGCGTGGCAATTAAATTTGACGATAAGCCCGACAATTGTTGAAGGCGAGCGGATAGTATAAAGAGAAAGCGAGACCTGTTGAAAGTCTCGAAGTGATTTTCGTTATATGTTTCCAGCACTGCGGCCAGCAAGATTTCGTAAATATCCTCGTGGCTGATTAAATTGTTTTTTGGAAGTGTTAGCTGTTCCAGGTTTTTGATGCTCGATATTGCAATGTTACCATCTGTAGCCTGTTGTAAAATGGTAATTAATTGCTGAGATATAGTCCTCAGTAAAACTGTTTTGGCAATTCCTTTTTGTAAAGCCAATTGCAACAGCAGCAAAGCTTCCTTAGGTTTTGATAATGCAAAACGTAATAGAAGTTGTGCCGGCTCGGTATTGTATACATTGTCCGCCCACCAGGGCATGTATCCGTGTATTAGCCAAAATAATAATACATCGCGGGTAAATGTGCTGTGCCGTATTGTTTCGTCTATTATCAGTGAAGTTTTCCCAGAGGTAAAAGATTCTTTGTTGTTGCTCTGTTTATGTTGTTCGCGCAATATTTCGGAGAAGAGATAAAAAAGTGTAGAGTGTTTACTAATTATGGCTAATTCTTCTCCCATTCCCTGAGTGAGAAAAAGTAGAAGATCCATAAAGCTCATGTTGTAATGCCTAGCTAGCTGACGGATGTTGCTTTCTACAAAGGCTTTTGTATTGAACATAGTGCCACGATCATTCAGGAGAAAGGTGAAGATGAACTCCCAGAGAGACTTGCCGAATTCGCTTTCTTCGCTTTTTACAATGTTTTTTTTCTTTTGCAGCCCAAGTACAGATGCATGATAATTTGTTATAAACCCCGATTGTACCGGCTCTGTTAAATGGATAAGCTCAATAATGAGAGCTTCCGAAAAAACATGTGTCAGCCTTTTTAGGAATTGTTGCGAGCTTCCTTGTTTATCGAGCAACTGCCGAACCCGATCGGGTTTCTGTTTTAGCATGTCTCTTAGCAATGATTCGATGTGCAATGCCGAATAATGTTGACATCGGGAAGGTAGTGAACCGTAAAAAAGGAAGTGAAGCAAGATTTCGTCGTTTCTGAGCTCAATCTCCTGCACTGAAAATGATTCGGTAATAACGGGAGACGTTGTTTCTTCTCTAAGTTCCAAAATGAGCGACGGAAGGGAGTCGCTTGCCCGAAGCATATCTGGATGTTTTTGTGCTGTTTGCGAAAAAAGAAAGAGTAGTTGTTCGTAAGAAAGATTATAGTGAGCGGCCATTTGTTCGAATGAGTGTTTTACGAACATTTTGCGATGAAACCGGCTTTCCTTTTCTATAAAAATGTACGTAAGGATAAAATACCAGAGCAATTTTTCGAATGAAGCAGATTCGGCTTTAACCAATTGTTTTTTTTGTTGCAATATCGAAATGTCTTTATGATAAGCAAAAATGAAATTGGACTGAGTCGGTTCAACCAAGGTGACGACTTCTTTTATAGCTTGTTCGGGGAATTGGTAGACCAATCGTTTTAGCACCAGGTTATTGGAGCCTATTTGCAATAATAGTTTTTTGAGGCTATTGCTATCTTCGGACAAATGTGCAAAAAAAGTTTTGGTAGGGTCTGTTGTTGTTTCGTTGTTGGCCCACCAAGGTAACGTTCCTTTTAGCAGGAAATGCTGTAGCAACGTGGTGTAACTCAGTTTAAAAATTTCGTCTTGTTTTTCGTCGACAGTTTCAATGGTTGCATTGTTTATTTTTTTTATCCTTAGAGATAATGCTTTTTCCAGTGCAAATTCATACTTATCGGCGAATTCCGTTTCGCTAAAAGGATAGGAAAGCGTTTTCATGTCAACCTCTAATTGGTCGATGAGGATAAACATATCGGACGGTACAGTTCTGTCAAGTACGCGGTTGGTAATGTCGCCAAGTTGTGCATTAAACAGTGTGCTCATTTCCTGAAACAATTGTTGCACTCCGGCCCGGTTGTTAAATCCAACCTCGGCAACCTGCTTATGAATGATGTGATTATGACGCTCCATTATGCGTTTGGTAGGTTACATTTGTTTTTGAGGATTGTGATTGTTCAGCCAGCTGACAATTGCTGCCGAAAGTTTATTCCGATCCTTGCCGGGTGTTTTTTCTCTTAATACGTCGAGCCATTGAAAGTATAAGTTTTCGAACTTTTTCATTTGCGAAACCCCTAACCATCTGAAATGAAAATGCAGGTAAGCCGGGGCTATGGAGCAAAATAAATTTTCGGCAAATAACCTAAAATCTGTATCTTGAAACCGCGCAGGCCAAGCAGGCATGATAATGGTTACCTGTAAATTATACAAATTTTCGGTCTGTACAGTTCCATCGGGTAACTGCACCAATAATTCGAAGCGCGGAAACATACGTGTTTTATCTACATTCAACTTCTCAAGTTCGGCTCTAATCATTTGGAGTTCTTCGCGAAGTTCTGTATTTATAAGATTATCGGTACTTATCACTTCCCACTCATTCGTTTCTTTCGTTTTTTTAATTTGAAAGGAACCCGCACTGGAGTTTTTAATTTCTTTCGGTTGATCTGTTGGCCAGTTTCCTGTTTGAACCGCTTGTTTTATTTGGGAAAGGATGTTTTCCCTTTCTTCAAAGCTTGTCCACTGGTCATTTTGAAAGATAATTTCCCCTTTTCCTGAATAAAACCGAAAACCAAAAGAAGGTTGATTAAGTTCGGGCCGTAGCAATAAATGCTCCAACACATGAAAGCCTTCCGACTCCATGCTGAGTTTTCGGAAGTAGGTAATTAATCTGTTTAACGCCTTAGTCGCGGCTAGTTTATCGGGATGCCGGCTGATGACTTCCCATTTTTTTGTTACAGACGATTTGATAATAATAACAAAGCCTTCTTCGTTGTTGGGCGCAGGGCCTATCTTATAATTTTCGATATTGAGGCCATATTTCAATATGTCAATTTTTTGGTTACGTAGAATATAAGCCTGGTTCTGATGAATGCCTCCTGCAATTAGTTTTCCAATTTCACTTAACCCAATAATTTCGTCCGAACCTCCAACGATGTTAATGTCTTCATCATCCCACTTTGTTTTAAGTGGAATATCCTGATTTAAAGGGCCCAGATTATTGTCCTCGGATACCAAAGCAATCTTCCCATCGTCGAAAATCGATGAGAATCTCTGCCGTCGATCGTTTTGATTTACGTGCAGGTAAATGGCTGCCATTTTTTCAAAACCTGAGATGTCGTTAGTTTGTGCTAAATAATTAAAAGCTTTATTTTTTTTTTGATCAATTTTTGTAAGGTTGTCGAGAATGGAAGCTTTCCATTGCAGAATAAATGCCGCCCGCTCTTTATTGCTGCCCTGTACATAGAGGTTGAAATATTGTAAAACCGGCAGCCCTGCCAGTTTCCTGTTGAAACGGGCCAATAGATGATCGAATATTTTGTTTTTTCGATCCATGTATTCTTCCAGAGTCTCCATGGATGTATTCAACGTATTGAGGTAGCCGTTTTCAGGGTTGGTAATAAATTCCTTCCAATGGCTTTTATTCTCGTTCTTTTTAACCGATGTGTAAGGTTTTAGCAGATCCTGTATGCCTGGGACATCGTATAGTGGTTGATAATAATAGGAGTGGCGGTTGTTTTTATTGGTGTTGGTTGAATATAATTGGCCGATATTTTCGAGCTGAGCCAGGTAATTAGCCAGTATCTGTTCGAAAAACAGTAGATATGCCTTTAATTGGTGAGCTGCAGCTTTTCTTTGGTCCGACTCATGAGGTGAAAGCCCTTCGGTTCCGATACCATAAGTGATAGGAAAATTGTTCTGCAAGGAATAGTATTTGCCGGGATTGCGATACATTCCCCTTTTAATAGAGTCACTTGGTGATATAACAGCTTTTCTTTTCTGCGACCTAAGTTGTGCAGTTCTGTTGATGAGGTCGAAAAAAGTGTTTTCTTTTAATTGAAGTTCGTATTCGTCGGTGTACAGGTTAACATTTTTGAAAAACGAAGTGATATCTAGTAACGGGAAGTGGTTTTTATTCAACAGAAAAGGTTTGCCTTTACTGCATTCGTCGTCATCATTAATGCCAATGTTTTGAACAAAAACAACGCCCTCCACCTGCATAATGGCATTGGTAAGTTCTATGGGGTCAATCTCCGTTTCAATCGGTTTAAGTTCGCTGTCGGGCAAAAAGCCGTTTTTTAGTAATGGCCCACAGTATATTTCTTCAATCTTCATTCCGCTGCCAAGGAGTTCCTCTTCGGTGTAGAAATTGATTTTTGGATTTAAAATTGATTCCAGTTTGTTGTAGATGTTTACCAGTATCTCTTCCGGGGCAATGTTATATTGGATAATGATATCGGCATGCATATCAATTCTTTGTGGCTCTAAAACGGTAACGTCAATCATATCCTCGCCAAGGTTCCGTTTTTCGAGGTAACAGTGCGCCACTTTTTCTTTAAGTTGAATTTTAAGCTCTGGCTGCTGTAAAATTTTTTGAGCTACTTTACTATTTACCCTGATTAGAATTTTGTACAAACCTTTAATATAATCCGAGCTGTGTTCGGAGGTTGTCGGTACAAGCATCACATTATTGAGTTCTTTCATTTCGTCCAGTATTACCTTTCTGAAATCGTTGATGGTAACCGGATTGCATGTAAGGATTTTTTCTTTACTGAAAAAACAGTGTTGCGTCCGGTTTATAATGCCGTTAATGTCAGTAAGGATGTCTTCGACCGGGAAATTGGTTTTATAAGCAAGGTCGGTCATGGCAAAGCACACCTGCTCAAGAATGGTAACGCCCGGATCGTGGAGGTTATAATCTGTCCAGGTATGTCCGGTGAGACGTTGCACTAAATCCATAGCCTGTGCCACTAAGAACTCGAAATCGGAGGGTGAATCTTTCGTTTGCTTTTTTTCAATAAACTGTGCTTCATTTATACTCATACTGTGCCGTTTTTAGCCTATCTGTCTTTTGTGGGGTAAAAACAATCTTGAGGAAGGAAAAGCTCGTCATCCCAGAGTTTACTAACGTTATAATAAATCTCCACATCTTTTCCGAAATTACTGTTTGACCTCAACTGTAATGTATAGTTGTGTGTATCTCCTCTCCAGCGGAGGTTAAGCTTGTTCCAAAAAAAACCATAGTGAGCACGTGTCTTTCTGATTTTACTGTGCGATCCACCATAAGCGCTCAAGGCTATAGCGTGCAGAATGGAAAATCTTCCGGAACCTTTTTTCCCGGCACGTGCTATAATTTCCAACGCCTGACAATTGTCAAGTTCGTCGGCAATTACGTGCCAATTTCCATCGGCGCGGATTTTACCGCTGAGGTAAGTGCCTGTTCTTCCTTGTGAAGCGGTAAAACCATTTACGTCCAGTTTAAAGTTTGGACTGCTTTTTTTGCCCAAACCCAGCCTTCCGTCCTGATGCAGGAAGAAGGAAGCTTCTTCTTGCTGTTGAGTATTGCGGTTTGTAGTACCTGATTGAAATTTAAGGCTGGGGGAATCCTTCATGTCTTTTTCTACATAGAAAAAAGGAGCGAGGCGATCCATGTTTTCGTAAAAGGTTATCAGCCGCGAAGATGATCCGGTAGGGGTAATGATATAACCATTTTCATCATCTTTCGATATGCCGTCGTCGTGTTGTATAACGGCCGAGTCGATAAGGTGTGCAAAATGAGTTTCATCGGGTATTTGTCCGTTTCTGAAATATTTTTTTAGCTCTGCTCTGCCGTATAATTTTTTGTTTTCGATTTGTGCCATGTTGCTTAAATATTGTGTGTGATAATTAAACTAAAATATTCATCGTCGTCTTCGCTGTCGTCCGATGTTTTTTTGACTGTCGGAATATTTTGGCCTACGGTATCCGAAATCAACAATTCTTCTCCGATAATAAAATCGCCAATGCCTAAAGGCTTGGCCTGTTCAAATACAGGCATATCAAGTAATGTTATAATATGATTAGCTGAAGGAATGAGTACTGATGTAGGAGAGGAGCTGGCAATGTAATCTAATTCGTTTACTGCGGTATCCGTAATATGTGCGTTTATTTCGTTGGTTAGTATGTTTTTTGAGCTGGAAAAATGAATAGCAGAAAATGCGGAAACATACTCCACATAAGGTCTTGTTTTGATAAACAATAGAATATCAGATCTGTAAATACGGTTACCGATTTTAAGATATTCTTTTTCGCCAAACAGCCATGGGGCAATATATCTGTTAATGTCGGTAGTGAGTTGACGAAGGTAAAAGCCCGGGTTGTTTGAGGCTTTGGCAGAAAGCAGTACCTTGCAAATAATCTTCACTTTTTCATACACCGGGTTACCTACTTCAATGTTAATGAAGGGCGAAATAATCCCCGAAAGGAAAGTTTTTACTTTATAAAGCATCGCCAAACTAACCCGGGGAGGTTCGCTCAGAACGTTACTGTTTTTAATTTCTTTGGGTACCAGTACTATATGGAGGTTACTACCGGGCGCTATCATAAAGTTTTCGGCAGAGGTGTTAAAACATTTCACCATCAGTATTTGCGGAAATTCTTCAAGTACCACCTGTATGATGTCGCGAGCCTGAACAGGCCTTTGTTTATGTCTGAGGCGTTCGCTAATGCGCACGTAATATTTGTCGGATTTTTCGGGCGGCTTCCCATTAAACGAAGGAAAGAGTTGCCACACCTGTTGTACTCCTTTTAAGGCATGCGCAAAACCTTTGATTGTACCGGCTGGTAAACGTAAGTCCAACTCGTCTTCTGCTACCGGGCCCGATGCCCTTACTGCTGTAGCCCCGTTAGTGCATATTCCGGTAATGTGCGGACGTTCGCCATTATTAACCAAAGACGCTCTAATCCAGAAAAGTCCGGGATCTACAATCGTATTACCTGTTGGAAGTTCTTTGGGCAATCGTAATTTTACAATGCCGGAATTGATAAAATTATTAGTAGAATCAAAAAGTAATTCTTTTCTTCGAAAATTAACCCAGTTATTATTCTCCAGATAGCTCCATTTAATGGCATTGGGTTCATAAATGGTGTGATGAAAGGAATTGTCATCCAATTGGAAAAGAAGGCTGAGTTCAGTTCCTGGAATAGCATTTTTTAAGCCAAGAAGAAGGTTGCTTTCATCGTCAAAGCGGGGCATGAAATAAATGTTCTTTTTATCGTTGCCCGGATAAATGTATTCGAAACCAAAAGGGTAGCAATGGAATAGTTCGACATTGCGTTCGGTGGCAATACTACTTTCGTTAAAGTTTTCGGAATACTCCAAGGTGTAATCTACCGATATTGATTTAATTTCCGGAATAAGCGGCTGGTTGGGAAGAGGGGTTTTCTTACCTTTCTTTTTTGCATTCTTCAGCACAGCTTCCGGAAATATTTGCGGGAATAACCGATGCCCAAATGCTTCGGGAGGATTGCTAAGTTCCAGGCGTATTCCACCTTCGCGTAAAGCCGTATCGCTAAATTCGGTGGCAAGTGTTGGCCGATTCAGGAATTCAATTTTATTGAAATCGATATCGCTAATGCTGGTACAGTTTTCCATGTAGTCGCCACCTTTTTGCATAGCAAATAATTCCTTTTGCTGTTGGCTCTCAGGTTTTGGGGTATAACTTCCTCTGTTGATGGCGCTGATGCCGACAGTAAACGAATTGTTAGCAAATGGAGCTTCGTAACCCGTATAATATGTGGTTAAGCCTCCTTTTTCGCGCGGAAGGTTTAACCATTCGAGGTGAAGAGAAAAATCTTTTGTGAAGCAATTAAACAAATTGGCATTTTTAATATCGAGGAATGATCCGAGATCGGGTTGAGGTCCAAATGCCTGAAATGGACTGGCCGGGCTCAGAACGCCAATGTTATTTTGTAGCTTAACAGATTTAAAGTCTTTTACATCTACTTTAATAGTAATGCGTTCAATAAGTGTATTCTTCAGAAAACTGAAAGGATGATGTTCGGCATAATTATTTAATCCAATATGCAAAAGTGGCAATGCCGATTCAATTGAAAGTTGGTGAATATGCTGTCGATAAATATCAAACGCCGGGTCTGAGCCCTTGAGCTGCAGAATAATCTCTAAAACTTTGTCCTTAGGTTTGTCAGTTTCGTTTATTTCGAATTTTACCGAGTAACTTTTTACGGTTCCCCAACTTTCGCTCGATGTGTAAATAATATTAAAGGCATTGGACAGCAGACTGTAAATTGTGGTTTCATAGCCTTCGCCTGCCAGCTCCGAAAAGTTGTGTACATAGTTAACCAGAGATTTAAAACTTTCGGGCTTAAAATGTATTTTAAGGTTGATGGTTCGCTCACCTTCCGGCAGATAAAAAAGTGGTGAGCTGATAATAAGTCCAATATTCGAATCATCCATGGTGCGCATGTTGCCGGCCAGTTCGTGTTGGTCTTCGCCAAATGCAGCCCACGATGTAAGTAAGGCAGGATTTTTTTGATATTGACCGGGGACAAAAATTGGATGCGAAGCTTGATATATCTGAGTTTCTACGACATCGAACCGTTGCGGTTTATTCGTAACGATTTGTATAAAGTGACTTATCAAGATAGTTTTAATATCGGCTATTTGTGCCGAAGTTACCAGTAGATCAGATTCTAAGGCGTAATGGACAGGCTCGTCTTTCCCCGGAATTTGTGCCAGTAAGAGATCGGCGGTAGTCACCTGTAATCTTTTCTGAGTCTGGTTAGATTCAATAATCAGATGTACCTGATCGGGACAACCTTCGTAAGGTTTAAGCGCGAGCAGATCTTTGAAATAAAAATCGAGGTGCCGACGATTTATGCCGTTTATCTCTTTCTGCAAATACGTGTACAACTCCAAAAAAGCGATGAAAAGTCCTGTTTGTGGCGAAAATTGTTGCTCGGTACATTTATTCCTCGCAACATAGCGCTGCGAAGTTTCTACCAGACGGTTAAATTTAGCATTTAGCCTGTTAAATAATTCAATAAGCGGGGGTAACGAATTGGTGATTCGTTCGTTGATTGTATTGCCTGTAAAAAAAGACTGTTTTGTTTTATCAACGGCTTTGCGAAGACCTATGGAAGGAAATTGAAGCTCATATTCGAATATATATCCAAACTCGTCAACGGCTTCATTATAAAACTGCAACAGGTCATTCATTTCAGTATCCGTATCGGGTACACTTGCCAGCACTTCTTCGATCCGATTGGAAGGGTATACCTGCAAAAACTGGTCGCTGAGCATCGAGAGCTGGGTTTTCAGTTTCATCAAAAAAGAAAAGAGCTTTTTCAGGCTTTCCATTCGCTCCTCACCTGCGATTCCGACTCTAACCGCATTTAAATATTGGTTAAAAAGGTTGATGTTGCCCATAATATCGAAACGACTAACCATGAGAGTTAGCAGGTACGGGTCGCTAATGAAGAGATCTTCCCATGTTCCGCCAGGTTTGTTGTTTGAATTGTAATAATTAATCTGAGAAGCAAATTCTGTTATAAATTTGAGGAGATCGGGCAGCTGGCGAGAATCAATTTGAACGTATTCGGGAACTAACATTTCGAGCCATCTTTCGGATTGACTAAAACCTTGATTAGTTATCATGAATGCGTTTTTACTACTCATTTTGTTTCTTTATAAATTGGTTCCTTCCAGCAGGTAAAACGGAAAAACAATATTGTGCCGTGTGTTAGTGATTATAATTGTGTAATTAACCTGTATGTGCAACACCCCATCCAGGTCGTTACGGCTAACAATACTAGCATCGATAAAATTTACCCGCGGTTCGAAGTTTAGAAGCGCCTGATAAATAATGTGGTTTAATCCGTTAATGAAGGTGGAATCTTGCCGTTCGAAGATAAATTGGCGCAGATTACAGCCATAATCCGGGCGCATGAGTCGTTCTCCTGGTTCAGTGCTGAGTAATATATGGATGCTCTCGGCAATGTCTTCCTCGCCTGATGCCATACGAACGTCTTTTCCTGTTCTGTCGAAAGTGGGAGGGAACCCCCACCCTGTACCCAGAAAAGATTTTAATTCCATGCACTTATCCTCCTATTAGTACTGTTGGACATCCGAGAACAATGCTGCCTCCATGTGCGGTACTATCGCCCATACGAGCCGCAGGCTTCCCGCCAATAAGTACGGTAGCCGATCCTTTTACAATTGTATCCGGCGGGCCAACGCATACAAGCATATCGCCTACTACTGCGGCGGGCATCTTACCTATCAGTACCGTTGGTACGCCCGGGCCGGTAACTGGTCCTCCCACATGAGGTATAGGCGGTAAACCCGGTGTTTGCATTGGGCAAGTGTGCATATCTGTTAATCGTGCTGCAGGCGCTCCCATAATCTAATTTATCATTACAATGCCACCTTTTACAGTAGTTTGCCCTGATGCAGAGATTTCGGCTGTGGCATTTCCTTTTGCAGTAAATCCTACTTGGGCCGTGTTGTTTACATTCATTCCTGATACAGCCACATCCTGTTTGGCGGTGAGGTTTAACTTGCCGGTTGCATCGAGTGTGATATTCCCAGTGGCTTTAAGCGTGATATCTTTGTTGCTTTGTAGGTTGATGCCGCTAGAAGTCATTTTTAACGAATTGCTGTTTTGGTCAACAATCTCAATCGATTTGGCTTCGTCGCTGAGGGTTATTGAGTTTCCTCCGGGGGTTTCTATTTTGAGAATTTTCTTTTCGTCGTCAAAACTTATTTTGAGTTTACTTTTGGTAATAATTGATTTTATGTAGTTGTTGTTGTCGGCTGGTTTTGCAGCTGCCGGCTTCGCGCTGCTGTAAAGCGACCCGAGTATAACCGGAAATCGTGGGTCGCTTTCGAGAAACCCAACCACCACTTCATCTCCCACTTCTGGAAAAAAAACTGTACCAGCCCCATTGGTAGCATAGAAGGTGGCCATGCGAGCCCACATACCATCCTGGTTTTCGGCACTCGACGGAAGACTGACCTGTATCCGAAAATGAGCCTCCGGGTCGTCAAATATTTTTTTCACCGTAGCCACTTGTAGACCTCTGATAGCAGGCAGTTGCCCAACACCTTCGGCGTATGAAAATCCGGGTTTTTCGTATGTAAACTTTGCTTCGAGCCCAAATTTTACTGTACTAAGCCAGGTTCCATGCTCAATGGTATGCGTAACTGCCGATACATAAGCATTCCCGTTAAATCGGTCGCCAACACCCTCGAGCTGGATTATACTGTTGGTTTTGGCACTGGCATTACCGTTAAAGCTTACTTTTCCTTTAATTGCAGCCAATCTCATTTTCAGGAGGCTCCCATCTGCCCACGATTTCAAATCGTCTTGTGTAAGCGGGGTATTACTTGTCAGATTTAGTTGCGATTGCGAAAGCTTGCCCGATAGCGCTTTTGCCGCCAGATTGCCTTGCGTGTTCAGCGTTGGTTCGCTTGCGTTGGCTTGCAGTAAGGCTTGGTTTTTAATGTTCCACCCTGATGCTTGTAAGGCTGTTGGCTGTTTTTCGGCATTAAGCTCGGCATTAAACGAGAGAATGGATTCTCCGAACGCAACGCGCAACACCGCGCTCCCGTCCACCTTAGGTTTTCCGATAATTATTTTGTCTGCATCAAACGAGATGACGAATCCGTAGAAATCGGCTCGTGATAAGATAAAATCCCAATCTGTGGCCTGTTTCTGAAAAATTACTTCATAGGTTTGAGAAGTAGCGTCAATAGTGGCACTCAAGTTGTAGTTACCAACAATACTTTTTATAATATCGCTGTCGCTTTTGTTGGTAAATTGCGCTTCTTTTTTGTTGAAGCTCATCGTTACTGCTTTATGCTTACACGTAACCGCCAGACAGAATGCTTGGTCTGCCTCGATGCGAATAGCCTGTTTTACCACCACTCCGTTAAATATTGGTTCCTCGGCATCTGATCCGTAACCGGCTGTTATCTCCACGGTATTGCCCGGGATGAAATCATTACTCTCGCTAATGGGAAAATCGCCTGTCTCGACAGTTCCGTCCACCAATACAATTTCGGCATATGAAATTTTGTTTATTTCATGGGTAATGTTTATCGACACTACCGGATAATAATCTTTTATAGGAGCTCCGTTTACTTTTACCGTAAATCGAAGCGTAGGGTCTGTTATGTCTGAAGGTGATTTAACGGGCATTCGTTATTTTTTTATAGGTGGAAAGTAGATCTGATCGCCAGGTTTAATGGCATGTACGCTTTTAAGTTGGTTTATCCTGGCCACTTCCATGTAATATGCGCTGTCACCGTATATGCGGTAAGTCATCAGAGGCAGGGTGTCGCCTGCTTTTACCGTTCGCATGTGCGTAAGGTCGGGCGATTGCTTCTGCGCTTCTTTGGCTTTGGTCTTAAAATCGATGGTTTGAGACAGGTTAAGTTCGATTGTTGCACGTAACGCACTGCCGTCTTCTTTAAAAAGAGAATAATTAACTTTAAAAGAGGTGCATACGCAAATGAAAGACAGGCTACCCCACATTACTTTGAGAAAATTGGGTCTGTGATTGGGGCCATGAAAAGAACATGCAACATCTTTTACCTTTTGGATGTATCCATCTACATTGGTAATGCCTTGAGGTAAGGGAACTACACCTGTACCATCGGCGATTAATTTGAGATTCATGTCGCTTCCGGGCATTCCTTTGAAAATCAGAGTTGTATCATTTTCTCCGATCACCTCCGATTTGTGGTACTCTACTTTGTAGTTGCGTGAATAGGTGTCGGGATTAAACATTGCCACAACCGAATTGCCTGTAGACGTCGTACAGTTTGGATCGGTAAAAGCTTCAATTTTAAGTTTAACTAAGGCCATTTTATCTGTCCGAAATATTTTCGAGTTTGGTTAGTATCTTTTCCGTACATTCTTTCACAATCGTGTTTTTGAGGTCTTGCAACACTTTGCTATCGAGAGTGGCTTTGGTGCTGGTTTCTTCAAGAACTACCTTTATAACTAATTCGCGTATTTCAACAGGCATAGTACTAATTTTTGATGTCACATTCGCTATCCTTATAACTTAAATCGAATCAGTAGACCCGGGTAAAGTAAGCGTACGAAAGTTCAAGGGTTTCTAAAACAATGGCATTGTCTTGTGCTTTTAAGTCGGAAATTTTAAGGCTTACCGGGTAAGCATTTTTGAACGACCAAGAAGCTAAAGGCGCGGATGTGTCGTCTATTAGGTTTACAATCACGTTTTTAGGTTTGATGGTAAAATTTTCAACAGCATCGCGGGCCCAGGTGATGAGTTTCGAATTAAGGATCATTCCTCTCTTTAGTACTAGGTTTTCATACTTTGGAGGATTAGGTAAACGGTGCTCAAAACGATTTTCTCCACCTTCCTTAATTGATATGGAACCTAGTTTTATGCTGATGCCACTAACTTCCTGGAAACTGCCTTCGTAGGAACCATTTATCCCAACCACATTTACCTTAAAGGAAAATGCAGCTGGGTAAAATGGAGGATCTTTGGGTATGTCCATTCCGGGTTCAGATTACTATACTATTTTTAACCCTTCGTGAGCCAATTCTAAACTTTCTACGGCGATTTCGTTTCCGTCCGATTTCATGTCGGTAACGGTAATCTTCACTGGAAAGGCATTGGTGAGTTTCCAACTCATGGCTACACCCTGCGATTCATCGAGCAAACTTATAACGATCGATGATCTCTTATAAGTATTCATCTTGATGAGGTTGTATTTATCCCATAGGTTTTTATCGCCTTTAAACATGCCTTTTTTAAGGGTTACATTCGAGAATTTCTGAATGCCTGGCATTTTAACTGTCGAATAAACAGGGCTGCTACCTCCTCGGTACTCAATAACTTGCGTTTCGGAAGATAATCCTGATACTTCCTGAAAAATAAATTCTGCATCATCCCATTTTACCTGAAAGGAGAATTTTACAAGTGGCCATGTGGCCGCTGATTGTGCTGATCCATCTTCTGCCATAATGCAATATTTTTTATGTTTTAAAGAATGAGTTAATTAAGGAATTACGATTGTTGCATTTGTTGTTGGAACGTGATTACGATAAACTCTGCCGGGCGAACAATAGCTACTTTCACGGTAATAAGCATTTTGCCGTCGAGGATATCGGTTGGAGTCATAGTAGTACCTAATCCTATCTGTACGTCAAATGCCTGTTCAGGTACCGATCCGGCCAATGCTCCCTGTTTCCAAAGATTGGTAAGGAAGTTCATTATCATACATTTCACTGTAATCCACGTGTTAGCGTCGTTAGGTTCGAATACATAAGCACGGGTAGCCAGTTTTAGCGATTGTTCAATCATAATCAGGGTTCTTCGTACATTGATGTAACGCCAGTCCTGACTGTTACCATCGAGCGTGCGACCGCCCCATACCAATGTTCCTATTCCGGGGAAAGAACGAATGACGTTGATAGATTTTCCGGCAAGAACATCGACGTTAAGATCTTCCTGCTGCTCGTGCGAGATATTTACGGTTGGAGCATTTACCATGCTTACTGAAACGTTAGCCGGAGATTTCCAAACACCACGACTATTGTCTACTGCCGTATATAAACCAGCCATAGCCGGGGCTGCCGGAAGTTCGTTGAGCTTGGCGCGTACTTCTTCGAGTATGTTGTTGTAAGTTGGGCTGGTGGCCTTAAGTGCTTGATGATAATTTAATTTATCGTTATCGTCTGGAGTGGTTTTTGCTTTGAAATTTTTTACTACTCCAAGCGCAGCTACTTCAGTGGCTGGTAATATTGTAGATAAGTCTACAGTGTCGTCGAGACTTTCGAAGGTAACCTCACTGGGTTGTACTATTGATGTTTTTAACCATGGATAATAAGCTGCTCCATATTTCAGGTCGTTCATTCCTATATTGTCCCTAAAGGCACCAACAACATTGGATGTTTCGTCTGATGGCAATTGTTTCACCAAATCGAATATTCCAAAACGGCTTTGCATTTTAGCACAATGAGCAAGAATTTTTGTATAGATGCTGCTGTAACACTCTTCGCCTAAGGCAATAGCATCGGGTACAAGCACCAATGTGGGTTCAAACTCTTTTTTAAGAATCTCGAACGGATCGGACTTAGTTGCAGATCCAATAAAGTCCTCCGCTTTTATTTCCAAGCCGTCTTTTTTATCCTTGTATGTATCAACTGATAAGATATAACAAGGACCACCACCATTGGCATAAAACAGGCGGATACTATTGAAAAGGTAAAACGTGTGGTTTTTAGTTATTTCTACAACCATCTGTTTACCATCTAATGCAAACGTTTCTTGTTTTGCGGCCGGGTCTGCGTCTGCCAGGGTAAATTTGGCGTTAAATCCTGCACCGAAGCGTTCTACATACTCGGCAAAAGAAGTAATACGGGTAGGTTTCTCAATAAGCGATTTACCGTTCCATTCAGCTTTTTCGGTATATCCAATAAATACCGGAACTGCTGTTTCTACTGCAACGGCGGAACTGGGAAAGGCGTTTTTTTCTTCAATGTAAACGCCGGGAGTCATTAATTTTGTTGGCATGAATTGATTTGTTTAAGGGTTAATAAATGAAAATATCTGAATAAATTTTGTCATTCCTGATGTTGCTAATAGTTGAAATATTTGCAGGGTTTGGAGTAGGCAACAAGCGCATCACTACACGATAAGCCGGAGATCCTTTTTCGTAGTTTTCCACCAGTTTAAAATGTTTCAACGGCGATTGACTGAGGCTGATAGGGATATTAGAGGTAAAATATAAAGCTTCTTGTTTATTGGGAAGCTGTATGTTGTCAGGACCAATAAAGATTTCCTGTTCCCCGAGTATGGCCGGTTGTTGAAGATTTTTGAGGTACTCGCTTACCAATACATAACGCCAATATGTCTGCTTTTCTTTGAAAATAAGACTGTATTCGGTCAGTAACTCTTTGTTGAGGTGTATATCTATGATTGCAAATGGTTTAATGGAAAATGTTTCACCAAAGCTCTTGCAAGAATAAATATCCGCTTTCGAAACAAACTCATCTAGGTGCAGCAGGCTTCCCAAAGACGGTTTCGTTCGGTTGTCGTTAATGTTATGCAAATAATATATCGAATCGACAAGGTTATCCATGCCGCCATCAGTGTAGTTAAAGAAGTTATTGTCGGTAAGTGTCAGATAATAACGAAGTGTGATAGAGCTATCGAGGATTTCAACTCTCTCGCGACGTTGTCCGTTGCTATATGCTTCGTAGAGTAAAACAAATCCGTCTTTAAACGGTTTAAATATTAAACCATTGTTAAGCATCACATCTTCGGAGCTTTTGTCAGGGTGTATAGAAAAGCATTCCAACTTTAGGTTTGAAAAGTACCGGTGACGGTAAATTACGTTAGTTAGTATATCGTATTCAACCTGCACGTTAGTCGTTTAATTTAGGTTTGGATAGTTGTCGTTTTCCATTTTTGATATTGCGGGCCTGAACTCACGAATAACAGACTCGTCGAAGCTGAGCATGCGCATCTTGTATAAAACTGAAGGCATATATTTGGCCCCAAGTGTTGACCAGATATTGCTTAACATGTCGGGGTTTACGTCGGTTATTTCGAAAGTTAACTTTTCAATTTTCGGATCAAGACCGGGGGTGTTACTTTGGTTAAACACAGTTTTGTGCTGAAAGTAGGCAATAATAAACGATAGAAAACGTAAAGCCTCCGGATAATTGCCACTGCTAAAGTAAGCCGAAAAAAGCACATAGATGTTAAGACGCAACGGTGGAGCCTGGTTGCCAAATGTTGTAGATAAGCTTTTCCCGTTTCCTTTTTGAGCCGTTTCTTTTTCGATATTAACCAACGTTATAATAATTTTATTTTCTTCCTGTATAGCTATACTTCCATCCTGATTCACCAAACCCGATAAAACGATTTTCTCTTCGTTGATTTTTAGTTTATTCCTAAAATACTCATTCATTTCTTCGGTTAAACACGATAAGGCTTCGTAGATCATACCTTGTATTATAAAAAGTTTATCTTTCGCTAACGAAAGTGTTTTGTTAAATTAATCAATAGGAAGAACGTCTGCACGATATAATTGTCAATGTAAAAAGTGTATATTTAATTGCATCTAAGTATTAACAAACTTAATCTTTTTTATTAAAAAAATGGGTTTGAGAAAAATATTTTTGTATAAAATAAACATGTCTGCTTTTTTTTGTTTTATTTGATTGTTCTATTCATGATGAATTATTTCAGGACAATGCGTTTTGCTTTTTATCTTTTGTTAGGTATTTGCTTGTTTTCTATCGATGGGTTTTCTAAAATTGGTTTACCGGAAAAGAAACACCCAGTCGTCAATTCTATTAATTACCTTATCGATCGAACGGTTGAACAGAAAGTTGAGCCAAAAGAAAAGCAGAAGAAGATCGAGGTAGTACGTAAAATTTTACAACATCCCGAAGGAATTGCCGACTCTATAAAGCAAAACGATACAATTCTTAAAAGATTTACATTATGCTTGAGGAAGCGATGCGAAGTGTTTGGTTATTTGCCGTATTGGATGAATAATAATTGTCACGATCTTAATCTTAGCTTATTCACAACCTTGGCTTTTTATGGTTACGAACTTGACGAAAAGACCGGTGGTTATAAAACACTAAATGGCTGGGATACCATAACTGTGATAGATGCGGCCCGCAAAGCGAAATGTAAAATCTCTTTGTGTGTATATAGCAAAAATAAAGACAAATTAAAAATATTTCTTAAAAGCAAGAATTCGCAAAAGACCCTGGCTTCCAAAATATGTACTCAACTTGAAAAACGAAAGGCCGACGGTGTAAATATTATGTTTGATGATATTGACTCAACCTGTCGTCAATCGTTTACTAAATTTGTCCAATCATTTTCGCAAAGTTTAAAATCGGTTAATGATAATTATCAGATAACAATTACCGTTCCTGTGATAGACCAAAGTCAGGTCTACGACATTCAACGACTCGACTCATGTACCGATCGCTTTGTTATCGATTTTACAAAACGAAAGGATTACGGAGCCATTGCGCCATTGAGAGGCGTTGATTATAGTTTGGAAGCAGGCATTGCACGTTATCTTAGCTCTGGAGTTTCTTCTTCAAAATTTATAGCATGCGTGCCTTATTACGGAGCTCTTTGGGATTTTCAAACAAAAGAATTTATTAAGTATGTTAAGTATAACCGGGTTATGAGCGATTATGCTTCTGATTACGGATCAATTTCCGACAAAAATGGAGTTCGGATTGATGCGTTTGAAGAACTGGATTCGTCACAATTATGGTACGACGATGCTCGGACCCTTTCTGAAAAATATAATCTTATACTGCAGAATAAATTGGGCGGTGTCGGCATTTGGGCGTTGGGTTACGATAATAATCAGTCTGAATTGTGTAATGCATTAATAGATAATCTGATTTATGTTGACTCAACAAACGTAACGGTAATCTCAACAAAACTATTTACGATATGGGACGGCGTTAAAAAAGAACTAGCGTTGTATAAATTTCTATTTCAACATCCTTGCCAGTTTAATGATGAAATGCGCCGCGAAATGAAGTTGGATAATTACATTGGTTATATAACTTTAACGATGGTGATATTGCTAATGCTGGTGACAGTATTCTATATTGCAAGAATTCGGGTGCTCGATGATGATTGGGTATATCGAAAAATAGTTTTGCGTTTACTCATTTTTATGGTTGTCATCACTATGATTTCAGTGTTGATGTACTGTTTTCTAAGCCCCGATATAGAATCTTTTGGCATTAGTGATCCTGACAAATGCGAAACCAGTTTCGGTGTCATTTTGCAAATACTTGGGATTGGATTTATCATTGGTTTACTTGCCATGAAGTTATTGGTAGTTCCTCTGACTAAGCCGAAGGATACTCCTTAGTGCTTGTTTTACACAATTTTGAGAAAGGTCGTCTAAATCACCTTCAACTCTTTTCCTACTTTTATAAAAGCTTCCACGGCCTTGTCCAGATGTTGTTTTTCGTGGCCGGCGGAGAGTTGTACCCTGATGCGGGCCAATCCCTGCGGCACCACCGGATAGTAAAATCCGGTAACATAAATGCCTTCGTCGAGTAAACGGGCCGCAAAATCCTGCGATAGTCGGGCATCGTATAGCATAATGGCTATAATGGCCGACTGGCTTGGCTTTATGTCGAACCCGGCTTTTTGAATGGCTTCTTTAAAATAAGCGGTGTTGGCAACCAGATTGTCGTGAAGTTCGGTGGAACTTTCGAGCATGTCGAACACGGCAATACCAGCCTTTACCACTGCCGGAGGAAGTGAATTTGAGAACAGGTAAGGACGTGAACGTTGGCGCAAGAGCTCAACGATTTCTTTGCGTCCGGAGGTAAATCCCCCAACGGCGCCACCAAAAGCTTTGCCCAAGGTTCCGGTGATGATGTCAACCCGTCCGGCTACGTTAAAGAGCTCCGTGAGACCATGTCCGGTTTTGCCTACTACGCCGGCTGAATGACATTCGTCGATCATTACCAGGGCATCATATTTTTCGGCGAGGTCGCATATCTTGTCCAACGGAGCCACGTTGCCATCCATGGAGAATACGGCATCGGTAACGATGATGCGAAAGCGTTGCTCCTGGGCTTTTTTCAGGCATTCTTCAAGTTCGGCCATGTCGGCATTGGCATAGCGGTAGCGCTGGGCTTTGCAAAGCCGTACCCCGTCGATGATGGAGGCATGGTTGAGTGCGTCGGAGATGATAGCGTCTTCTTCGGAAAACAGCGGCTCAAAAACTCCGCCGTTAGCATCGAAGCAGGCTGCATATAATATTGTATCTTCTGTTTTAAAATAACGGGCAACGCGTTGTTCCAATTCTTTGTGAATATCCTGGGTGCCACAGATAAACCGCACCGACGACATGCCGAAGCCGCGATCGTCGAGTCCCTGCCGGGCAGCTTCAATTACTGCGGGGTGAGCGGAGAGCCCAAGGTAGTTGTTAGCACAGAAGTTGAGTACTTCGCGGCCGTCGCTGAGCGTTATGGCGGCTGACTGCGGCGAGGCTATTATTCGTTCGTTTTTGTACAATCCGGCTTCTTTAATGGACGATATTTCTTGCTGAAGGTGAGTTTTGAAATTTGTATACATGGTAGAAGTGACTAGGTAATTAAGTAATTATGGGATTATGAGGTTGATGATTTACAGCTTTGTTGTTCCGAATTTTTTCTGTACTTCTTGTATCATGATTTCGGTCATGGATTCGAGATTGTAAGTGAATGAGCAGTCCCAGTCGTTTTTAGCAATCGAATCGTCAAGACGACAGGGCCACGAATTGGCAATGGCCTGGCGAAAATCGGGTTTATAGCTTATATTAAAATCAGGGATGTGTTTTTTTATTTCTTCGGAAAGCTGTTTGGGCGTAAAGCTCATTCCTCCTATGTTGTAGCTCGATTTTACCGACAGGTTTGCGGCCTCTGCTTCCATCAGGTCGATGGTGGATTTGATCGCATCGGGCATGAATAGCATGGGCAGGGCAGTATCCTCGCTCAGAAAGCAGTTGTAACACCCGTGTTTTACCGCATCGTAAAAGATCTCTACGGCATAATCGGTAGTGCCGCCGCCGGGTTCGGTTTTGTAGCTTATCAGCCCCGGGTAGCGGATGCTGCGGATATCGAGCTTATACCTCCGGTTGTAATATTCAACCCAGCGTTCTCCAGCTTGTTTACTGATGCCGTAAACGGTGCGTGGTTCCATAATGGTAAGCTGCGGAGCTGAATCGTGTGGGGTTGTGGGGCCAAACACAGCTACGGAGCTTGGCCAGAATACTTTTTTTATATCCTCAACCTCTTTGGCCAAATCGAGGATATTCATCAAACTGTCCATGTTGATGTGCCACGCTTGGATGGGAATTTTTTCGGCATTGCCCGAAAGTACTGCTGCCAGGTGGTATATCTGTGTAATTTTATGGCGAATAACGAAGTGGATCAGTCGTTTGTCGTCCATCACATCCAGAATTTGGAACGGGCCGCCATCCATAATATCGGGTGCAGCTTGTTTGAGGTCGGTGGCAAACACATGTTCAGCACCATAAATTTTGCGTAAGGCAAGGGTGAGTTCCGATCCGATTTGTCCGGCTGCCCCGATTATCAGAATATTGTCCATGAGAAGCATTTGGGTTTGTTAAAATTACATATTCCAAATGTTCTTCAAACTGATATTTAGCAGTCTTTATTGACGAAATTGATGTTTAAGGGCATAAAAAGTTTGAAGTTTATAATGGTACTATAAACAAAAAAACCCGACTATGAGCCGGGTCTTTGTTTATGAAAAGCGTATGGATTATAATAAATTGTTCTTAATCAGGTATTCGGCAATCTGAACAGCATTCAAAGCGGCACCTTTCTTGATCTGGTCGCCAACGCACCAGAAAGTCAATCCGTTAGGGTTAGCGATGTCTTTACGCAGACGACCAACATAAACGGGATCTTTGCCGGCAACAAACCAAGGCATTGGGTAAGTGCTGGTTTCCGGATTGTCTTCAACAACAAGTCCTTCGGCTTTTTCCATCTGAGCACGAACCTGCTCAACTGAAAGTTCTTTTTCGGTTTCAACCCAGATTACTTCCGAGTGGGCACGATAAACGGGAACTCTTACGGTTGTGGCGCTAACAGCGAGGTCGGCGTGCATAATCTTGCGGGTTTCGTTGTGCATCTTCATCTCTTCTTTGGTGTAGTCGTTGTTGTAGAATACATCAATTTGAGGGATGAGGTTAAATGCCAATTGATATTTGAATTTATCAACTAAAACAGGGTCGTTGTTTACGATTTGTTTTACCTGATTTTCGAGCTCCTGCATACCTGCGGCCCCTGCACCACTGGCAGCCTGATAGGTAGCTGCGTGAATGCTTTTGATGGGAGAAAGGTCATGAATAGGTTTCAACGCTACTACCATAATGATGGTAGAACAGTTGGGATTGGCAATGATATTGCGCGGACGCACCTTGCAATCCTCGGGGTTTACTTCGGGAACAACCAGGGGAACATCCTCGTCCATACGGAATGCACTTGAGTTGTCGATCATTACTGCCCCGTATTTGGTGATGGTAGGTGCAAATTCTTTTGAGATACCTGCTCCTGCCGAAGTGAGGGCTATGTCAATGTCTTTAAAGTCGTCGTTGTGTTTAAGCTCTTTAACAGTAAGGCTTTTACCTTTGTATTGGTAAGATTTTCCGGCACTTCTTGCTGATCCGAAAAGGACCAGTTCGTCTGCGGGAAAGTTTCTTTCTTCAAGAACCTTCAGGAACTCCTGGCCTACGGCCCCGCTTGCTCCTACTACTGCAACTTTCATGTCTTCTGTTATATTAAATTTTGGAGGGTAAAATTAATATAAATGTGTTAAATAACATATTGAATGTAGTTTTTTATTAATAAGGCTTCCTGAAGTAATGTTATTAGGTGTGAAATAAGATTTTAGATTAATCAATATCCAGTTCTTTCAATTGTGTATAAATTTATTAATTTCAGGCAATTATGTATATACTAATTAGGTAATTAGCATACCTTTACTATATGTATTAATAATTTGACTTATGAAAACGATTAAGAGGTATTTACCAGTTGCCATTTTAACGGCTTTTTTGTTGCTGCTTTTTTGTGGATGTGTTAATAAGGAAATTATTGAACCTTGTTTAAAAGGTCATACCTATGGTTTTTGGGGAGGATTATGGCATGGAATAATTGCCCCTGTAGATTTTGTGGGGATGCTGGTTGGAAAGGATGTGGTGGTGTATGCGCAAAATACTAATGGTGCCTGGTATGCTTTTGGTTTTCTGCTGGGTAGTGGCGGATGGGGCTTTCTAGGTGGCAAAGGATTGTTTGGAGATAGGAAGTGTAAGTAGATAAAGGATTTCATAATAATACTATTAAATAAGAACAGAGGATTTGGCCTTTGGCGCAAAACGCTTTTAAAAAATGCAGTTTGGAGGTTATGGTGTGTAATGCGCTTTAATAGATTGTGTTAGTTGCTATTTTGAAGTGGGCGTTGTGTTTGGCTCTTGATTCTTCATTTTTATTCGTTAAGTTCAAAATATATTCATGAAATGATAAAAAAGTATTACAGTTGTAGCTGTTTGTGAATCTATATTTGTCTTTATAGATAAATGACCTGAAAGTGCTTTTTTATGAGGGGAAAATCATAAAAAAGTCATTGCGATGGATTAAATGATAACAAATTATGAACAACGAATTTAAGGAGAGACTCCGGCAGTTAGAAAACGCCCATTTAGCATTAATAACCCGTAAGAATGAAAAACTGCCTTTAGGAAATGGGATTTTCGACAGGTATGCTTTTCCTATTCTTACCAATCAGCATGCCCCGCTGATATGGCGTTACGATTTAAACCCGGAGACCAACCCTTATTTAATGGAGCGGATTGGGATTAATGCTGCCTTAAATTCCGGAGCTATTAAGTTTAACGATAAATATGTGCTTGTTGTACGCGTGGAGGGCAACGACCGTAAATCATTTTTTGCTATTGCCGAAAGCCCTAATGGAATTGATAATTTTAAGTTCTGGGACTATCCGGTAACCTTGCCCGAAACGGATAATCCGGATACCAATGTTTATGATATGCGTCTTACGGCTCACGAGGATGGATGGATTTATGGTGTATTCTGCTCGGAACGGAAGGATCCCAATGCCCCTCCGGGCGATTTGTCGTCAGCCGTAGCAACTGCCGGGATAACCCGTACCAGGGACCTGAAAACATGGGAGCGCTTGCCGGATTTAAGAACTAAGAGCCAGCAACGTAACGTAGTTTTACATCCCGAGTTTGTGAACGGGAAATACGCCCTTTACACCCGTCCGCAGGATGGTTTTATTGATACCGGCAGTGGCGGAGGTATTGGCTGGGCTTTGGTTGACGATATCTCCCATGCCGAAATTTCGGAGGAAAAGATTATTAATTTCCGTTATTATCATACCATTAAAGAAGTAAAGAATGGCGAAGGACCACATCCTGTTAAAACGCCAAAAGGATGGCTGCACCTTGCACATGGGGTTAGAGGCTGTGCTGCCGGGTTGCGTTATGTGCTTTACCTGTATCTGACTGATCTTGAAGATCCATCGAAACTGATTGCCGAACCGGCAGGGTATTTTATAGCCCCGGTAGGCGAGGAGATGGTAGGCGACGTCTCGAATGTGGTATTCTCCAACGGATGGATTGCCGATAGCGATGGTACTGTCTTTATCTATTACGCTTCGTCGGATACGCGTATGCATGTTGCTACATCAACCATTGATAAGCTTTTGGATTACTGTCTTAACACTCCTGCCGACGGGTTTCGTTCGGCAACTTCGGTCGAAACGCTGAAAGAACAAATCTCGCGTAACCTCGATTTTTTAGCGGGTAAATAGTCGGGGAGTGAATATAGTACAAAGAAAAGGCTATATAAATACATAAAACTATACATATAATGATTACGGACAAGCCTAAGATGAGGGAAAAGATTGGGTATGGCTTTGGTGATGCCGCTTCCTCCATGTTCTGGAAGCTTTTTTCGATGTACCTTATGTTCTTCTATACCGATATTTTTGGTATTCCAGCCGTGGTTGTGGGTACCATGTTTCTGGTTACAAGAATCTGGGATGCGGCCTTTGACCCTATTGTTGGCGTAATTGCCGACCGTACTGAATCGCGATGGGGAAAATTCAGGCCTTATTTATTGTGGGTTGCCATACCTTTCGGGATTGCCGGGGTATTGACATTTACCACGCCGTCGTTCGGGCTTACGGGGAAGATAATCTATGCCTACGCCACATATTCACTCATGATGATGATATACTCCCTGATAAATGTTCCTTATGCATCGTTGCTGGGGGTGATGTCGGCCGACGGCAGGGAGCGCACCGCTTTTTCATCGTTTCGTATGGTTTTTGCATTCATGGGAAGTATCTTGGCTTTGGCCTTGGTAAACCCATTGGTAAACTTCTTTGGAGGAAATATTAAAGGGCATGAACAGCATGCATGGCAGATGGCAGTTACAGTTTTTGCCATTATCACCACAGGTTTGTTCTGGCTTACTTTTTCGTGGACCCGCGAACGTATAAGACCTATTAAAACAGAGAAGACGAGTTTGCGTTCCGATATAAAAGATTTGCTGGCTAATCGCCCGTGGTGGATATTGCTTGGTTCTGGCATTGCTGCGCTTATATTCAACTCCATTCGTGACGGAGCAGCCATCTATTACTTTAAGTATTTTATTCAGAATCAGAATCTTGTTTCTGCTTATTTGGTTTTGGGACAAGCTTTTAATATTGTAGGGATTGTGTTCGTTACCCCGCTTGCCAATAAAATCGGGAAAAAGGCCACGTACCTTTCCGCAATGGCTATTGCCACCGTGCTGAGTATTGTTTTTTACTGGCTGAATAAGGATAGTGTGGTGCTAATTATTGTGTTACAATGTCTTATAAGTATTTGTGCAGGAAGTATTTTCCCTTTGTTATGGTCAATGTACGCCGATATCGCCGATTACTCCGAGTGGAAAACCGGACGCCGTGCTACGGGGCTGATATTCTCCTCCTCTTCCATGTCGCAAAAATTTGGATGGACCCTGGGTGGGGCGCTTACAGGCTGGCTTCTTGGGATTTATGGATTTCATGCCAATGCAGTGCAAACAACCGAAGTGCAGTCGGGTATTCGTATGATGCTCAGTGTGTTTCCTGCTGTGGGTACGCTTTTGTCCGTCTTTTTCATCTTCCTCTATCCGCTTAACGAAAGGAAGATGACTGAGATAACGGCCAAACTTGCCGAACAAAGGGAACAAGGCGCACAACATTAATAATGTCCGGCTATGACGAATGAAAATAAAATCAGCTTACTAAAAGACGAATTAAAAGCAGAACTCATCAACAACATTCTTCCGTACTGGATGGATAAAATGGAGGATGACGAGAACGGCGGTTTCTATGGACGTATCAGCGGGGAAGAGCAGTTAATGCCCCATGCCGAAAAGGGCGGAATTTTAAATGCCCGAATACTCTGGACATTCTCGTCGGCTTACATTGCCTTGCGTGATCCGGCTTACCTGAAAATTGCCACCCGTGCCAGAGATTATATTCTTGCTCATTTTTTCGATACGGAAAATGGAGGCACTTACTGGAGCCTTACGTACGACGGTAAACTTCTTGATCCTAAAAAACAGATTTATTCCATCGCCTTTTTTATCTATGCCTTTTCGGAATATTATCGGGCTACGGGCGATAAAGTGAGCTTGGATAAGGCGGTCGAACTGTTTCATCTGATTGAAAACTATAGCTTTGATCTCGATGATAACGGTTATTTCGAAGCCTACAGCCGCGATTGGAAACTGCTCGATAATTTGCGGTTAAGCGAGAAAGATGCGAACGAGAAGAAAACGATGAATACGCATCTGCATATCCTTGAGGCTTATACTAATCTGTATCGGGTTTGGAATAATTCTTTTCTGAAAGATCAGTTGCAGAACCTGTTGTTGGTTTTTCTTGATAAAATTGTTGATAACGAAACCTGTCACCTTAACCTGTTCTTCGACGAAAAGTGGAAATGTAAATCGTCCGTCATTTCTTACGGGCACGATATCGAAGCCTCGTGGCTATTGTACGAAGCTGCTGAAGTGCTTGGAGATGAGAGCCTGAAGATCCGTACAGCTGAGGTGTGTATGAAAATAGTAAACGCAGCATCCGAAGGTTTGCAGGATGATGGCAGTATCATCTATGAAAAAGACAAAATCAACGGGCATGTCGATCGCGACCGCCACTGGTGGCCTCAGGCTGAGGCTATTGTAGGGTATTTGAATGCGTACCAGTTAACTCAGGAAGATTCGTTTTTTGGAATGGCAGGTGGTAGTTGGGATTATATAAAGAAACATCTTATAGACCACAAGAATGGCGAATGGTTCTGGAGCATTAAAGCTGACGGAAGCATAAACCGTACGGACGATAAAGCCGGATTTTGGAAATGCCCGTATCATAACGCTCGTGCTTGTTTGGAGACTGTACAAAGGTGCAATTCGTTAGGTTTAAGGAAGTAAAATTTTACATGAAGGATGTATTCTGGCGCAGGTGGAGGTTATGCGTCACTGTGGGTAGGTGTGTTTGAATGTGATTTCGTGATGGACAGGGAGTTCGGATAACCTGTTTTTTGAAACTAATAACGTGTAACTAACAACTAATTAACTTACTAATACCAATCGGTTCTTTAAAACTTTGGTCATGATTAAACCCTACTTGAAATTGATTTTCGCCACATTTTTAATGAGTGTTTCGCTAAATAATTACGGGCAAAACGCTATCACTAACGACACCCTTTTGACGTCGTCGCCCGGCATGTACGAACGGGCTAATTTTGAAATTAAGCTAACATCTTCATTCTCCAATGCGTATGATGCCGGCGAAATTGCGTTGGACATGGTTATATCCTCGCCTTCCGGAAAAGCGCTGGTGCTTCCATGTTTTTACGTTTCCGGAAATAGTACTGCTTCGGTATGGAATGCCCGGTTTCTTCCGCAGGAAACAGGTGTTTATTCGTATTATTTCCGATTGAGTAAAAATAGCGTTTCACTGGTTAGCTCTGTTCGTAAGAGTTTTAAGGCCAGCCCGACGGCTAAACAGGGGATAATTCACAAAAACAATAATTGGACGTTTAAATTTGATAACGGAGAGCCATTTCGCGGCATAGGCGAGAATGTTGGCTGGGAAGCGCGCGATTTTGAAAATCAAACCTACAAATACGAATATTTTTTGCCTAAACTGGCGGCTAACGGCGCTACTTTCTTTCGGTCATGGATGCATATTTTTAACATGCCATTGGAATGGAAAGCCGTGGCAAACACCAAATTTTATACCAGCTCAGGCGAATATTTTAACCCCAGTGCCATCGCCCGGATTGACAAGTTTTTTGAACTTATAGATACCTTGGGACTGCATGCGATGCTCTCGCTTGATGTGCATGGCGGACTTATGACAGCCAATAACTGGCCGGCGAGTAATTACAATGTTGCAAATGGCGGTCCGTGTTCAACGCCTTTGGATTTTTTTACCCTCGATGCCGCCAAGGCTAAGTATAAAAACCGTATCCGGTATATCATTGCCCGCTGGGGATATAGCGCCGGATTAGGGGCTTTCGAGTTTTTTAATGAAATAGATAATGCCTCTTATGCTTCGGGTTTCGGTTCGCTTACCGGTTCGGCCGCCGATGCGTCAATAACGGCATGGCATACTGAAATGAGCAAATACATTAAGGATACCGATCCTTACGGACATCTTGTTACAACCAGTATTTCGCACCGCGAGATAAGTGGGTTAAACAATGTTCCGGATATGGATTTTAACCAGAAACACATTTATTGGGGAGTGCTCGATATAATTAATCATATCAATAATTTTACGCAGCCCGACAAACCCTACGTGATCGGTGAATATGGATTTAGTGCCGACGGAGCTTATACCAACGATCCCACAGGGGCCGAAAATGATTTTACGTTTAAACGAGGTTTATGGTATGGCATGTTTACGAATACACCTATTCTGCCAATGACGTGGTGGTGGGAGGCTTTCGATTCGCGCAATATGACCCTGTATTTCCGGGGTGTGCGGGATATTTCGAACCAGATGCTCGGGGCGAGTAAAGGAAACATCACGAAAGCTACAGTTATAGCGTCAGGAGTGGAATCGTACGCTGTAAAATGCGGAAACCGTTACTTTATTTACCTGCTTAATTCCGGTACCGGAAGTGTTACTACCATACCCCAGCTTACCGTTTCGGACAATGTTGCCTATACGGTCAAAACCTTTAATCCTTCCTCATTAGTATATACCAGTCTCAGCAATGTTTCCCCAATCGGTGGAACGATAATGTTACCAAGTTTAGCCATGGCGTCAAGGTACGAACTTGTTTATATTATAGCCCCTGTTGGTGATGAGCTTGGCGTTAAATTGCCTTATTCGGGAACTGCCATTTCCATTCCCGGAAAGGTTGAAGTAGAAAATTTTGACAAAGGAGGAGAACTCGTTGCTTATCATGATTTTGATGCAACCAATGTGTCCGGTAAATATCGAACAACCGAAGGTGTTGATATTGATGCGGTAACCGATGGAGGATATTGTGTATCCAACATCGTAAAGGCCGAATGGCTTAAGTATAGCGTTAATATTCAGAATGAAGGCGTTTATTCGATTGACGTGCGGGTGGCGGCTGCCGATACCGGAAAATCGTTCCGCATTCGCCTCGATAATCAGTATATCACTGGGAAAATAAGCGTCCCCAATACCGGTGGGCTTCAAAACTGGCAAACGGTAAGTGTCCCGGTTTCGGTGCCTAGTCTTACTGCCGGCGCTAAAACGCTGACAATAGAGATGGGTGCATCTGGTTTTGCTATCGACTATGTAAACTTTACGCTCACCAATAAGGCCCCCAAAGTATCCATAACATCTCCGGCAAACAATACTACCTATACATCGGCAGGAACCATTGATATTACTGCCAATGCCTCCGATGATGATGGCTCGGTTGCTAAAGTTCAGTTTTTTAATGGTTCCATAAAACTTGGCGAAGTAGTATCGGCTCCCTATCTTTTTCATTGGAGCGCAGGTGTAGGAACTTATAAGCTTGTGGCTGTTGTTACCGACGATAAGGGGCTTACCTCTTTGTCCGATACCATTAAGGGTTCGGTATCTTCTGTGCCGTCGTTGCCCGGAACAATTCAAGCCGAGGATTATGATCTGGGAGGAGAGGGCGTTGGATATCATGATTTATCCTCCGGAAATAAGTTCGGCAACTATCGCAGCGATGACGTTGACCTCGAACAATGCACTGATACCGGCGGGGGGTACGATTTGGGCGATTTTCAAACCGGCGAATGGACTCAATATACGGTAAATGTATCGCAAACGGGAACGTACACCGTCGAGTTTCGGGTGACAACACAGATGGATGGAACAAGTCTGGCAATGCTTGTCGATGGTCAGAATGTAACGGGTACAATAAGCGTGTCCAATACCGGAGGGTGGCAGACCTGGACAACGGTTTCGAAAACAGGTATTTCGCTTACCAAAGGGCAGCACGTGATAAGGCTCTCGTCTGTTGTACAATATCTTAATATAAATTACGTGACGTTTAGCCTCTCCACCGCAGTGAACGATGCCTTCCATGATAACACTGTTACCTGTTATCCGAATCCGGTAACAACAACGCTTTGGTTTAATAATATGCCCGTGCAGGTAACTAAAATGTCAATTATCAATATGTTGGGAGAAGTGGTTAAAGCCTGTCCGGTTACCGATAAGTCGACAGATATGTCGGCACTCAGCCCCGGCATTTATAATGTAAATCTGATATCCGCTCAAAATGAAGTTCTCAGACGTTTTAAAATAGTAAAGGTTAGTAAATAGTGTTTTGATTAGTAGTGTTTTGGTTAGTGTGTTTAATACCCTCCACCTTAAAGGAAGAAGTAGTAGCCCTTCCCTGGTGGAGGGTTTGTGTTAACGGGTTGTTATTCCTGCCTGTAACCGTTGTTTGTGTTTAATTTTAGTAGTTAGTCAAATTTTGGGGACATCGTTTAGTGGTAATTGCCGGTATGTTAGTCAATATAGATATAGCAATATTTTTTTTATAGCTAACCCAATAGACCTATTTATATACTAGAGTAATATGAACCTTAGAACATTCTACTTACTAATGATCGTTTGGGGTTGCTGCTTAGCTGTAGGCCAGGCAGCTCCCAAACCTTCTAATTCATTTTACACCGAAAAGCCCGACGACGCACTTGCCGAGTATTTTATTCCGGGAACTAACAATATTACTGCCGATGGCAAAACAGACGTGTCCGATCAGTTGCAGACTGCTATTAATCAGTTGAAACGGGATAAGAGTTTTGGTATTCTGTTTATCCCCGAAGGAACTTATATCATTTCGAAAACGATTTATATTCCGGCTTCAATCCGGTTGATTGGTTATGGGAAGAAACGTCCCGTTATCGTTTTAAAGAAAAATTCTCCCGGATTTCAGGAACCAGATATAAAGGATAAAGGTCGGGCCAGTTACATGTTCTGGTTTACAAGCAGTATTCCCGAAGCCGGCCGACCGGTTAACGATGCCGGAGCAGGTACCTTTTATAGTGCATTGTCTAATATCGACCTTAAAATTGAAGACGGAAATCCTGCTGCAGTGGCACTTCGGACCCATTTCGCCCAGCATAGCTATGTTGCGCATTGCGATATTTACATAGGTAAGGGAAAAGCCGGTTTATTCGATGTGGGTAACATGATGGAAGACGTTCGGTTCTTTGGTGGAGATTACGGTATCTATACCACTAAAGCCTCGCCGGGCTGGCAGTTTATGATGCTCGATACCTATTTTGAAGGTCAGCGCAAGGCGGCTGTCAAAACACAGGAAGCCGGTCTTACCATTGTTCGTATGAGTGTTAAGGATGTTCCTGCAGCTATTCTGGTTGAATCCAATTATTGGGAAAAGCTTTTTATGGAAGATTGCCGGTTTGAAAATATCAAAGGCTCGGCCATCGAAGTTAGTAACGAGGAAAATGCAAATATGCAGGTAAACATCCGTAACCTCGTCTGTAAAAACGTCCCGGTTTTGGTCAAATATCCTAAACTAAATAAGCAGACAACTGGTCCTGCCGAGACTTACGAAGTAAAACGGTTTGTTTACGGACTACAGATGGACGACCTTGATGCCTCTGCTCAAGTTAAAACTATTTACGAAACTAATATGTTGAAGGCAATGCCTGCTGAGGTTGCTTCCGATATTCCAAAACTTCCGGAGATGCGTACCTGGGTAAATCTTAAATCGCTCGGGGCCAAAGGCGACGGCGTAACCGACGATACCAAAGCTATTCAGGCCGCAATTGATAAATGCCCGGTTATCTACGTTCCCGAAGGTTCCTACCGCGTAACGGAAACTCTGAAATTAAAACCCAATACGGTTCTGATAGGGCTTCATCCGATGGCTACGAATTTTGCAATTGCAGAAAATGCCCCGGCTTTCGGTGGGTTTGGCGCGCCAAAGGCATTGGTCGAAGCTCCGCAGGGCGGGTCGAACATCATTACCGGGATTGGCTTATATACTGCCGAAAGTAATTATCGCGCCGTGGCCTGTAAATGGATGGCTGGCGCAAACTCGATGATTGATGATGTGAAATTTATCGGAGGACATGGAACTATGCGCCCGGGAATTAAACTTCCGTGGAAGTGGGAAGAACGTCAACCGCAACAGCAGCAGGATCGCCGTTCGTACGGTGGCTCAGAACAAACCTGGGATACCCAATACTGGAGTTTGTGGGTAACCAATAATGGCGGAGGCGTTTTTAAAAACATCTGGTCGGCCAATACGTTTGCTACGTCCGGGTTTTATGCCTCCAACACGTCAACCCGAGGTCGTATTTATGCGCTTTCGGTAGAACATCATGTGCGCAATGAGGTTCGTTTCAAAAATGTGTCGAACTGGAATGTATATGCTCTCCAACTCGAAGAGGAAAGCCGCGAAAGCTTGGAATGTCAGCCTATGGAGCTTGAAAAATGTAGCGCGATGACTTTTGCAAATCTCTATATGTTCCGTGTTATTCGCGTTAAAGTTCCTTATCCGTACTCGGTTCGGACGTGGGATTGCTCTAACCTTGAAATGTTGAATATTCATAATTACAGTCAGATAAAATACACCACCGATAATCCGTTATACGACATCAATACCGGTGTCGAAGTCCGTCCGGTTGAGCTTGCCCGTCTGTTTATTACCGGTAAAACTCCGAAAAACGGAACTGCCAGTGTTGGGACAGAAGTTCAATGTCTTGCTAAAGGATTTGAGTTTGCACTTGGGACATGTTCCGACTCGAAGGGAAACGTCTATTTTGCCGAGCAGCGCATGAAACGCGTTTACAAATGGTCGGCCGAAACCCGGTCACTAAGCCTCGTGGCCGATTTTCCTTGGGAACCGTTGTCGTTGGCCTGCGACTCTAAAGATAACCTCCTGGTTGTATTTCGTTATAATCCGCAGCCTGGGTTACTTGTAAATGGAGAGCCGGAGCGATTTCCGAATCCGCCAGATGCCGGAGGTACTTCGTTTAGCGGATGGGGTAATTCGGGCTTTGGTACGTTGGTATATGCTGTAAATCCTGATAATGCAGAGGAAACCATTCAAAAGCTCGATAAAGTTGCGATGGGGACAATCAATCCTGTTTATAAGGCTCTTTATCCTTCAAATCGTTGGCGTGATTATCACGATTTTAATGAGGTTTCGCTAAACCGCAGCGAAGAATGTTTTGTAGCGCCCGACGGAAAAACCATTATTCCGGTATGCTATGATTTAGCCCGTTCCTGTGCTCTGGTAGAAGCTTTTCCCGGAAAACCGCTTTACGCCGTGGATGAATATGATAAGCGCACCGTGAAATATGCCGTTGACGCTAAAGGCTATATCTCCGACTTGAAATATTTTGCCGAAAAAGGTGAGTTTAGTTCAGTTCCTGACAATCAGGGTAATGTATACGTGGCCGATGGCGAAATTTATGTTTATGACCGCGATGGAAAACAAACGCAGATAATTCGAGTGCCGGAACGCCCTTCATCGATTGTATTTGACAGCGTAAACGGAAGTACGCTCTTTATTACCGGGCGTACGGCGTTGTACAGGGTGGCGGTTAAGTAACCAAACGCATGAACCAATAAATCTTCAATTAATTATAAATCAAATAACGACAAATGACACGGTTTGGAATAAAAGGATTTGTTTATTTTCTGTTTTTATTCTGCATAACAAAAGGAGCTTCGGCGCAGTCGTTTCTGCATACCGAAGGGCAGAATATTGTCAATGAACAGGGTAAAAGGGTATTGCTTCAGGGCGTAGGCCTTGGAAACTGGATGCTTCCCGAAGGGTACATGTGGAAATTTGGTGAGCATGGCGACCGTCCCCGTAAAATAGAAAAGATTGTTGCCGACCACATTGGGCAGGAAAAGGCCGATAAGTTCTGGAAAGCTTTTCGCCGGAACTATATTACCGAGGCCGACATCAAACGTATTGCCGAGCTTGGCTTTAATTCTGTTCGTCCGGCGTTAAATGCCCGTTTGTTTCTTACCGAAGGCGAGAATAACCAGTTTGTCGACGAAGGCTTTGAATTGCTCGATAACCTGATTAAATGGTGTAAAAAGTACCATTTGTATGTAATTGTCGATATGCACGGAGCTCCCGGAGGCCAAACCGGACAAAACATCGACGACAGCCCTAACAATAAGCCCGAACTGTTCTCCGACCCTAAAAACGAAGACCTTCTGGTAAAATTGTGGGTGAAGATTGCCGAAAAGTATAAAGATGAGCCAACGGTAGCAGCTTACGACCTGCTTAACGAACCGCTGCCCGAACGTACCGGTGCTGCCGAGCAGTACAAAGACCGGCTTGTTCCGATGTACCAAAAACTTATAGCTGCCATCCGTACGGTTGATAAAAAACACATGTTTACCCTCGAAGGTTACAACTGGGCCAACAACTGGTCGGTCTTTAATAAGGCTCTGGACAGTAATATGTTTTTTCAGTTCCATTACTATTGCTGGGATCGTCCGGATAATCTTAATGACATCAGCAATTACCTGAAAAAGCAGCAACAGCTGAACACTCCGGTTTGGGTGGGCGAAACAGGCGAAAAAAACAATGCCATTTATTTTGCTACCACTCAGTATTTTGAAAAACATAACATCGGATGGTCATTCTGGCCGTGGAAAAAGATGGATACGCAAAATACGCCGTATTCGATTAAATCGCCCGACGGATGGAAGGAAATTGCTGCCTATTCCCGAAATGGCAAAGACATTACTGCTACGGATGCCGAAAAGATTTTTAACCAGTTACTCGAAAATATTAAGCTCGAAAATTGTGTTTACTTCCCCGATGTTGTCAACAGCTTGTTCCGTTGCGCTCCGCTGAAACTCGAAGCCGAAAACTACGGTCACGATGGCTATTTGAAGTCGTATTTTGTTAAGGACACCCTTGCAATGTCGGCTCATTACCGCAAAAAGGAACCGGTAAAAGTAGTCGTAATCAACAACGATGAGCATTCACTCATTTCGGGCCAGGTGGTTGAATTAGGCGCAGGCGAATGGACTGCTTACAAAATTAAATCGACTAAAAAGGCAGAATACAATGTGTCGCTACAGCTAAAAGCAATTGATTCTCCATCCTCAATTACCGTTGTGATAAATGGTAAATCGACAAATTTAAAGGTTGAGCAAACCGAATATTCTGAGCTGAAACTTAATCCACAAGCTTTTAAACAAGGCGAAAACGACATTAAAGTTGAAGTGAAAACAGGTAGGATAGGTTTCGATTGGATAAATATTTATTAATAAGAGTTTTAATGTTTGTTTAATATAATTTGAAATAATATGATAAAATCTTGCAGTTCGATGCTAATGTTACTCCTTGCTTTATCGGGAGGAGTGTCAGCCCAGAAGAAAACCGCAGTACAGGCGCCAAAACCGGTAGTTCCGGAAAAAGCCCAGGTCTATCTCACGGCCAAAGGAACCGATTACCGGATAACTCCTACACAGGACGTGGCGTTTGAAAAGTTTGGACAACCGTTGGAAACACAGGTTTGCGTGTTTGTTGATCCTTCGGTTAAGTTTCAGACAATGATTGGAATGGGAGGAGCGTTAACCGATGCTTCGGCCGAAACGTTTGCAAAGTTGTCCGAAGCTGCTCAAAAGGAGCTTCTTACCGCATATTATGATAAAGAAAAGGGTATTGGCTATAATTTTGCACGTACCAACATTGCCAGTTGCGATTTCTCGAGCGATACTTACGCCTATGTTAAGGATAACGATTCCCTGCTTACGTCGTTTAGTGTAGCTCACGACGAGCAGTTCCGTATCCCGTTCATCAAAAAGGCGATTACGGCTGCCGGTGGAAAACTACCTTTGTTTGCAAGTCCGTGGAGTCCTCCGGCCTGGATGAAAGACAATAGCAATGTGTTGCGTGGCGGGAAACTTCTTGAACGCTATAAACAAGCCTGGGCTAACCACTTTGTTAAGTTCATCCGTACTTATGAAAAAACGGGGATTCCAATTTGGGGCATCACCGTTCAGAATGAGCCTATGGCAATCCAAAAGTGGGAGTCGTGCGTGTTTACAGCCACTGATGAGCGTGATTTTATCAAGAAGTATCTGGGCCCGACGCTCGTTAAAAACGGACTTCAAGGTAAGAAACTCATTGCCTGGGATCATAACCGCGATTTGCTTTATCATCGTGCATCTACTATTCTGAGCGACCCCGAAGCTGCTAAATACGTGTGGGGTATCGGATATCACTGGTACGAAACATGGACAGGCAATGCCATGCAATTTAATAATTTACGACTTGTGCATGATGCATTTCCTTCTAAAAATCTGGTGTTTACCGAAGGCTGTATAGAGAAGTTTAAACTGGATCAGGTTAATGAATGGGGGCTTGGCGAAAAATACGGGAATTCGATGTTAAACGATTTTAATTCCGGAACAAGTGCCTGGACCGACTGGAACGTGCTGCTCGACGAAAATGGAGGTCCCAACCATGTGGGTAACTTCTGCTTTGCGCCTATCCATGCCGATACCAAAACCGGAAAGTTGATCTATACCAATTGTTATTATTATATTGGTCATTTTTCCAAATTTGTTCAGAGCGGAGCTAAACGCATTGCTTGCTCTTCAAACCGCGATAAACTTCAGTCTACAGCATTTCTTAATCCCAACGGCAAGGTTGTGGTTGTTGTGCTGAATACTTCTGACGATAAATTGGGATATAAGCTTTCGATTGCCGGAAAAGCAGCTAACCTCGAAAGTCTGCCTCATTCTATAATGACAATGGTTCTGTAAAAAATATACCTGTCGCAAACATAAATTAATGTTATAGTGTTGTGTGAATGTTTGTTATCGGGTGTTTGGCTTGTAGTTATTGGTTAATGGTTTTTGATTATTTGGTTTTAAATCGCTCCTTACCTGCTCAGATACAGGGATAAACGTAACTTTTGGGGTTGCTCTCCATTGTTGATGAGAGGGGAGGAGCGGTTTTTTATGAATTATACTGATTCTGGAATTTTGTAAATCCAACACTAAATCTCCAACTCTCAATATTGCTGTTAATGAGTTCTTTTCGACCTTTCTTCTTAGCTGCATTGATTATAAACATTGTTTTATGCGGACTCAATCTCAATGCTGAATCCCGAATTCAGAAACAAAAGAATACAAAAGAGCCAGCCAACGACACTTCCCTCGTCGGGGAGATTACAATATTGGCCAATCAGGTGGCCTATAATACCGACGCCCCAAAAACTGCGGTTGTAAAAAGTAATAAGCCGCTCCCACACAATACTTCTTACCAGATTGTTAATGCCCTTACCAACGAACCTGTGTTTAGCGGCAAGGTTCAAAAGTCGGAACAGGTTAACGATTGGAGCACTTCAGTTTGGTACAGCCGTGTAGATTTTTCATCGTTTAAACGCCCCGGAAACTATAAAATACAGCTCTCACTTAACGCTAAAGAAGTTGATTCGTATCGGTTTTTCATTGACGCAAATGCATTGGGAAAGACGGTCATTCCTGCCATTGTCGGCTTTTTTCAGCATCAGCGGGCAAATTCGCCACAGGAACTGGAAGCCGATAAGCATTTGTTACTCTTCGGAAGCGATAAAACCGTCGATCTTCATGGCGGATGGTGCGATGCTTCGGGCGATGTCAGTAAGTATTTTTCGCATCTGGCTTATACCAACTATATGTCACCTCAACAGATTCCGATGGTTGCCTGGTCGATGATAAATACTTCGGAGCGTGTTTCGGATTTGTTAACACGAATCGGGGCCAAGGAACCGCTGATGAACGAAGCGCTTTACGGTGCCGATTATCTTATGCGTTCACTCTCGCCCGAAGGCTATTTCTATATGACGGTTTTTAGCTATTTTAATAAAGACCCGAAAGCGCGTCGCGTGGTAGGCTTACTTGCCGATAGTGAAACTACATCGGATTATCAATGCGCTTACCGCGAAGGAGGAGGGATGGCTGTGGCTGCCTTGGCGCGTATTTCGCAGTGGAACCGCGATGGAGATTTTACTTCAAAGCAGTACCTCGAAGCTGCAGAGCGGGCTTTTGCGCATCTCCAGAAATTTAGTACCCAATATGCCGACGATGGCAAGGATAATATTATTGATGATTACTGTGCCCTGATGGCAGTCTCCGAACTTTGGATTGCTACAAATAAGGATATTTATAAGGATGAAGCTCGTAAACGTGCTCAAAATCTGCATAAGCGTCTTTCTTCGCAGGGTTATTTCATTGCTAACGATGCCAATCGTCCGTTTTGGCATGCATCCGACGCCGGGTTGCCGGTTATTGCACTGGCCCGTTACCTCGATAAGGAGATAGACCCGGCATTTAGAACTGTTGCCCTTAAAACGATTAAAACAGCCATTGATTATAATTTGAAAGTTACCCGCGAAGTTATTAATCCTTTTGGATATCCTCGTCAAAGCTTTCTTTATAAAGGACAGGTTAAGAATGGCTTTTTTATTCCGCATGAAAACGAAAGCGGCTGGTGGTGGCAGGGCGAAGATGCCCGTTTAGGATCATTGACGGCTGCAATTTTGGTGGGAGGCCGATTGGTTTATCCTGCCAACACACCCTTAGGCGTTACTCCAGAGCTCGCTGAATATGCCGAAAATATGGTGTCGTGGGTGTTGGGGTGTAATCCTTACAACATTTGCATGATGTACGGCTATGGAACCAATAACGTGCCTCACATGAGTTCGATGTACGGACATGGTTCGGGCAAGGGTGGAATCTCTAACGGTATTACCGGAAAAGATGGCCGGGGCGATGGTTCAGGTATTGATTTTAAAATGGAAGATAACGGCAACGAATGGCGCTGGAGTGAACAGTGGATTCCGCACACAGGATGGTTTCTGCAAGCTATAACGGCTATGTGTACAAAATAAGATAATTCCCTGAGTATTGAATATTTACCAGTTACCTTAAAAAATGACTAACATGAAACGATTATTGGCTAAATTAATGGCAATCTTAAGTCTTTGGGTGGTGCCGTTTATTACGGACTCCGGTTTATTTGCCCAAACTTCCCAATTTAAAGTTCTGGTACTTACCGAACGGGGAGGTCAGCATGAAGGCTTTGTGGTAGCTGCTCTCAACTGGCTCAAAACGTATGCTGCTGAGAAAAATTTTGAATACACTGTTATCAACCACGCCAACGACATTGACGAGGCGATGCTGTCTCAATACAGAGTGTTTATTCAGCTGAACTATCCTCCGTATACATGGAATGAAAAAGCGCAGACTGCATTCATAAAATATATCGAAGAAGGCCGTGGTGGCTGGGTTGGGTTTCACCATGCCACCCTGTTGGGAGAGTTTGACGGGTATCCGATGTGGAACTGGTTCTCCGACTTTATGGGAGGAATTCGTTTTTCCAATTATGTGGCTGCTACAGCTTCGGGAACAGTCAATGTGGAAGATAAAAAACATCCGGTAATGAAAGGCGTTCCTGCTTCGTTTGTAATCCCTGATGATGAATGGTATACATTCAATAAAAGTCCGCGAGCTAATGTTCACGTACTGGCTTCGGTAGATGAATCGACCTATAAACCTTCATCAAACATTAAAATGGGCGATCACCCGGTGATATGGGTAAACGAAAAGATGAAAGTCCGTAATGTGTATTTCCTGATGGGGCACCACGCCAATCTGCTCAAAACAACAGAATTTAAAAAGATGGTTGGCAACGCTATTCTATGGGCTGCCGGTAAGTAATTCAAAATAGATAAAAATAAAATTATGAAACTTGAGAAAATAGTTGTTTATAGTGCATTCATTGTCTTGTTATTAGCTTTTGGAATAACGTCATTTGCCCAGACTCCGCGTTTCCCGCGGTTTAAGGTGCTGGCTTTTTTTAATAAACGTGTGGAACAGGCTCACGTTGAATTTGCTAACGATGCTATTAAGTTTTTCAAGGAACTTACCATTGGCAATGGTTTTGTGTTTGATACCACCAGCTCCATGGCCGATTTAAATGATGCTAAGCTTAAGGATTATCAGCTGGTGATGATGCTGAACGATTTTCCACACAACAAGGCACAGCAGGAATCATTTCAGCGTTATATGGAGAACGGTGGCGGATGGTACGGGTTTCACGTAGCGGCCTACAACGATAATGGAACCAACTGGCCCTGGCTGCTCGACTTTCTGGGCGGAGGTGTATTTTACCGGAATAACTGGCCTCCGATGCCCGCCAAACTGGTGGTTGACGATCCCAATCATCCCGTAAACAAAGGATTGCCAGCAACATTTATTTCGCCAATTAATGAATGGTATCAATGGAAACCCAGTCCGCGTGAGCGAAAGAATATCAAAGTGCTGGTAACGCTGTCTCCGGATAATTATCCGTTTGGGTTGAAGGATATTGTACCCGACGGTGATTTTCCGGTGGTTTGGACAAATACGAATTACCGTATGATTTATATGAACATGGGTCACGGTACCCGTATATTCAGTGATGCTACCCAGTGTAAACTGATTATCGATGCGTTACGTTGGGTTATTGAAATCGACAAAAAAGGTAATGTGTTTTTGCGTTAATAATTGTTACAGATGAATAATTCAACGCGAAAAATAAGCAGGGTGCAGTCCATCGACATTATGCGCGGACTCACCTTATTTCTGATGCTGTTTGTTAACGACCTTTTTGAACCCGGTGTTCCTCAATGGTTGGTTCACGCTAAAGCCAGTTTCGATGGCATGGGACTGGCCGACTGGGTTTTCCCGGGGTTTTTGTTCATGGTTGGCATGTCGATACCTTATGCGATAGAATCGCGTGTGCAAAAAGAACAATCTAAAATCCAGATTTTCGGTCACATCCTGCTTCGAACGCTAAGTTTGCTGCTTATCGGTATTTTTATGGTTAATTCGCACCGACTTAATGCCGATTTGTCCGGACTGGACGGATTACTGTGGATTTTTCTGGTATATATATCCGTTTTTTTGATTTGGAATAATTATCCCGCAAACGAGAATTTTAAGAAGCTTTTTTGGGGGTTGAAAGCTTTGGGGATTATAGGTCTAGCAACGATGGCCATTTTATTCCGAGCCGGAGAACCGGGTCATGTAACATGGTTTGAAACCAGTTGGTGGGGTATTTTGGGTTTAATTGGCTGGGGATATTTTGTGGCGGCAACCGTAGGGCTGTTTATCGGACCCAGATTATGGGCTGCTATAACCTTATGGTTGTTTTTTGTTGCGCTGAATATTTTGTCGCAGCTTGGAATGCTCCGGTTTCTTCACTTCCTCAACCCTGTATTGGGAGTTATTATTGCCGGTAACATTCCTTCCATAGTTTTGTCCGGATTGGTGATAACCCTTATTCTGAAACAAAATAAGTTAAATCCAGCAACGAAGGCCCGTGTCATTATTCTTTTAGGAATGCTTTCGGTGGTTGCAGGATTTGTTCTTCGCCATTGGTTTATTATCTCGAAAATATACGGAACTCCTAGCTGGGCTATGGTTTGTAATGGGATAAGTATGGTTGTTTTTTCGGTGCTCTATTGGGGAATTGATATAAAGGGCGTTGATAAATGGACGGTAATTTTTAAACCAGCCGGTCGAAATTCTCTCACAACCTATCTGGCGCCCGATGTGATTTATTTTATAAGCTGGGGATTAAGTCTTCCGTTGTTTTTTTATAAGCAGGAAAGCAGTCAGTTACTTGCCGTTTGTGGCTCGTTGGGGTGGGCTTTGGCAATGGTGGGCTTTTCGGCATTACTTTCAAAGTTGCACGTTCGATTAAAGTTATAATGTTTAATATTAATTGCTTAATAATGAAAAGGATTGTCGTATTATTTGCTTTTTTGTCAGGTGTGATCTGTTTTGTTTTTGCTCAATCAGAACAACTGCCCCTTAGAGGCTTCTGCATTGCAGCTCCGGATGCTGGTCATCTTGATGCTTTTGTGAAATTTATTGATGAAGAACTTGCTCCTCGCAAGGTGAATACTTTGGTTTTACGGGTCGACTATAATTACCAGTATACTTCACATCCAGAACTTAAAGATGAAGGAGGTTTGTCGAAAATTGATGTGAAGAAGCTGGTTGATATTTGCCGCAAGCACAGTATTCGGTTGATTCCGCAGGTTAATCTTCTGGGTCATCAATCCTGGGCCGGGCATGTCGGAAATCTCCTTCGTGTTTACCCCGAATTTGATGAAACACCCAATGTAAAGATGCCCGAGAAATACCACTGGCCCAATGCCGATGGACTGTATTGTAAAAGTTACTGCCCGTTGCATCCGGGAGTGCATAAAGTGGTTTTCGACCTGATGGACGAGATTTGCGATGCGTTTCAGACGGATGCTTTTCATGCCGGAATGGACGAGGTGTTTTATATCGGTCACGACAGCTGTACGCGTTGTGCGGGTCATGATAAAGCCGAACTTTACGCCGGCGAGGTCAACGCAATCCGAAATCATCTGGCGCTTAAAAATCGTCAGCTTTGGATATGGGGCGACCGGCTGATTGACGGGAAAAGTACAGGGATTGGTGCGTGGGAATCGAGCATGAACAACACCTATCGTGCTATCGATTTAATTGCTAAAGATGTGATGGTTTGCGACTGGCATTACGATCGCCCGGATCAGACTCCGGTTTATTTTGCCATGAAAGGTCTTTCGGTGGTTACCTGTCCTTGGCGCAAGCCCGATTGTGCTGTTGCCCAGACTCAGGATATGGTACGTCTGCGCAAATATTCAACTCCCGAAATGAAAAATCGTTATCAGGGAATGATGCAAACCGTATGGTCGGGAGCCAATTCATTCCTCGATGAGTTCTACGGTAAGAAAGAAGCTGGCCCCGAAAGTGAATCGGCTTGTTTTAAAGCTCTTTTTGACGAGATTAATAAGACTCTGTAATGAAAATGAGGCTCTGATTTTCAGGGCCTCATTTTTTATTTATAGCTACAAATACTGCTGATTACAACGCATTTTCGAGAATCTTTTGGCTTACTTCCAGCGTAATTTTTCCTGTTTCAGAAAGTGCCGTTAAACCATGAGCTTTTAATTGCTCTACTACCGCCGGAATTTTATCGACAGTTACACCATATTCTGAAAGGCGCGTCTTAATGCCGAGGCTCTCAAAGAATTCTCTGGTTTTCTTGATGGCCAGATCTATCTTTTCGTCATCGCTGCCAGTTGTAATATTCCAGACACGTTCGGCATATTGCAGAAGTTTAGTACGTTTTTGTCTGCGGCACACGTCGAGAACCGATGGGTAAACTATTGCTAAGGTTTGACCGTGATCGATCCCGAACAAAGCGGTAAGTTCGTGGCCAATCATGTGAGTTGCCCAGTCCTGTGGAACACCAACGGCAATAATTCCATTGAGCGCCATCGTGGCACTCCAAACATGGTTAGCACGCGCAGCATAATTTTCGGGTTCGTTAACCGTGGTGGCTCCAATTTCTATTAACGTTTGTAAGATGCCTTCTGCCATTCGGTCCTGAACTTTGGCATCAGCCGGAAACGTGATGTATTGCTCTGCCACATGAACAAAAGCATCTACCACGCCATTGGCAACCTGAATTTTAGGAAGCGTAAATGTTACGACAGGATCTAAAATGGAAAATTTGGGGTAAGCCAATTCGCTCATTACCGGAAATTTACCGTGTTCGTAACTGATTACTGCCCCGTTATTCATTTCGGAACCGGTAGCCGGCAGCGTTAATACGGAACCAAACGGAACTACTTTTTCAACTACTTGGGATGTGATTGGAGCAAAACCATGTTTTAACAAGTCGCGTGCATCGCCTTTGTAATGACTTGCCAAACAGATGAATTTAGTTCCGTCAATTACAGAACCTCCGCCTACGGCAAGAATAAAATCAATATTTTCGTTGCGAACAACTTCTGCGGCTTTCATCAGGGTTTCGTAGCGGGGATTGGGCTCAATCCCTCCAAATTCGAGTACTTTGCGGTTGCCCAGATGGGTTTTAACTTTGTCGATAAGTCCGCTTTTTTTAGCGCTTCCTCCTCCAAAGGTTATTAAAACCCTGGCATTGGCTGGGACGTTTTTATCAATTACATCAAGTCTGCCTTTTCCAAAGAAAATCCGCGTAGGATTATAAAAATCAAAATTAAACATAGAAACCTCCTTATTTATGTTTTTAATCAAATTACTTCTTTACAAATTTGTTTTCGCGGGCGCTGTAACGAGGCCCAATGTTGGGGAACATCCGAACAATAGCTTCAATATTCTCCAAATCCTTTGCAGTTAAAGTAACCTCTACTGCCCCGGCGTTTTCTTCTAGGTATTTTCTGCGTTTTGTTCCGGGAATTGGGATGATATTGTCGCTCTGAGCCATAACCCACGCAATTGCCAACTGGGCAGGCGTACAGCTCTTACTTTCGGCATATTCAGCAAATGCCGCTGTCAGTTTCTGGTTATTGTCTAAATGTTCTCCCTGGTAACGAGGTAGATTGGCCCGAAAATCGTTAGAAGTCAAGGAGCTTACATCCAATTTGTTGGTGATCAGTCCGCGGCTTAGCGGCGAAAAGGGAACGAAAGTAATGCCCAACGCTTTTGTTAGCGGCAGGATTTCCTTTTCAACATCGCGCGTAAGCAGGGAGTATTCGCTCTGCAAGGCTGCAATTGGATGAACCGCACAGGCTCTTTTTAAATCATCGGGAGTGGCTTCGCTTAAACCCAAGTAACGAACCTTGCCTTCTTTTACCAGTTCGGACATGGCCCCAACAGTTTCTTCAATCGGAACATTGGGGTCGACCCGGTGGGCATAATAAAGGTCGATTGTTTCTATTTTCAGGCGTTTTAAGCTTTTTTCAACGGCTTCTTTCATCCATTTTGGAGAAGCATCGACATAGGTTTCGCCACCAACAAAAACATCTCCGTTGCCCCTTATGCGGAACCCAAATTTTGTGGCTATGAAAATCTTATCACGATTTGGTACGAGAACTTTGGATATCAGTTCTTCGTTGGTTCCATTTCCATAAATGTCGGCAGTGTCCCAGAAATTGATGCCTAAATCCAACGCATAATTTAATGTTGCAACACTCTCAACGTCATCGGCAGTGCCATAGGCTGCGCTCATGCCCATGCAACCCAATCCTATTACGGATAGTTTTTCTCCTGTATTTGCTAATTCTTTGTATTTCATCTGTTTATTTTTTTAGGTTCTTATTCCGGTATTACTTCATTGATACACCTTATGGCATTTAATGCCCTTGGGTATCCCACGTATGGCAATAATTGCGTAACGGTACTTAACAAAACGTCTTTGTCGTTGCCAACATTTGTATTGCCCTGAATATGTCCTTTCAACTGCGGTTCGCATCCGCCCAATGAAAGAAGCATGGAAAAGGTTAAGAGTTCTCTGGTTTTGATGTCTAATCCGGTTCGGGTTACATAATCGCCGAAACAATTAGCCGACAGGTATTTTTGGATATGAATTTGGTTGGCAGGGGCCGCCTGATACATCTTATCAATCATTTCACCAAAGATGGCCTTTTGTAACTCCAAGCCCTTTTCGTGCCGGGTTTCGGGCGAAGTGGTTGATTGTCCTTCAAGGGGAAGTTTTATGCCCCTGTTTACCAGTATTTCGTTGGTGGCGTGAATAAAATCGAACACTTTGGCAATTCCGACGTAAGGTACGGCCTGATAAACAATCTCTTTTACTTCTACCGGGGTAACACCCACGTTAAGCGCACCGCCAAGCATCACTTTATATTCGCTTAAAGTCTGGCTGGCAATCATGGAGCCCAAAATCATCATCATTCTTGTTCGGGTATCTAAATTTCCGTAATTAAGAACTTCATCAAAGGCGAAATTGTCGAATACTTCTATCAATTCCGGGTCGGTAACCTTTAATGTCGACTTATGATTAGGAAACAATTTCTCGTGGTTTTGGTTTGCAGCTTCACTAATTCTCATGGCCTATTTTTTAAGGGTTAAACTGTTTTGCCCATTTCCAAAGCCTGGTTCATAGCTTTGCTCCCTTTAATATCGCCAATGTTCCAGGCTCCTGTTCCGTAGATGATTCCCTTTTCGTTGGTTCCATTGAGGCAATCGGTAAATCCGCGGAATTCCTCGACGGTTCTTTCCATGGCTTGTTTATTCTGGTCTGCGGCCGTAAGAATGAAATAAAAGTCCTTATTGTTGATTTCGGTATAACGCGAGCATACTCTGTCGATCATGGTTTTCATCTGTCCGCACATGGCATAGAAATAAACTGGAGTTGCCATAGCAATAACATCTGATGTAACCATTTTTTCTAAGATTTCGGACATGTCATCTTTCTGCGGGCAACGTTTGTTACGGGTGAAACAGGTTCCGCAACCTGTGCAGTAATTGATCTTTTTGTCTTTCAGGAAAATCTTTTCTACCTGATGACCTGCGGTTTGCGCTCCTGATATAAACTGATCGCAAAGCTGGTCGGAGTTTCCGCCCCTGCGTGGACTGGAAGATATTACTAAAACTCTTTTTGTCATTTTATTCGTTTTTGCTCTTTTGTTTCTGTATTTCAGTGTACTCCGTGGTTGATTTTGTCGTCAATTCCGGAATTGAAATAATTTCAGCAACAGTATTATTTTTTCATTTTAATTTCTTTTAACCATTTCTCTACATCGGGTTTGGCCGACTTTACATTACTGCCTCTGATTGGAAGTCCTTCCAAAACATTCGATTTCGGACAAAGTTTTTTGATATCCGAAACACTATGTCCCATACGGCTTCCTTCATGAGTTATAAATGGGATAATTGTTTTTCCTTCAAGGTTATAACCCGACAGAAATGTTGCAACCGGAGGTGCAATAGTACTCCACCAGTTGGGCGAACCAACGAAAATTACATCATACAACTCGATGTTTTTTACTCGTGTTTTCAGAGCGGGTTTATAGTTCGCGGTTATTTCCTTTTTAGCCTGATCCACAACCGCATTGTAATCGCTCGGATAATCCTTTACCGGTTGAATCTCAAAAATATCACCGCCAGTGGCATTCTTAATTTGTTCCGCAATAACACGGGTATTGCCACTATGCGAGAAATATACCACAAGGATTTTTTTTGTTGCTGACTTTGTTTGCGATTGCATACCAATACTTGTAGTTAATATGCTGAATATGATTAATATTAAAGTTTTCATTTTAAAGGTATAAGAACTGTTATTGTCAATTTTATAGAACTTGTCAACTCAACGACCGACTCTTTTTTGCAAATGTTCGGGGTAGCGAGCACCATGTAAGGTTATTTTAGAGGCGGCCTCCTCTATTGCTTGAAGGTCGTTGGCGGTAAGCTCAATTACAGTAGACCCGATGTTTTCTTCCAGACGATTAATTTTTGTGGTTCCCGGTATTGGAACAATCCATGGTTTCTGGGCCAATAACCATGCAAGTGCAATTTGTGCGGGCGTCGCATCTTTTTCTTTTGCAACCATGCCTATTAGGTCAACCAAGGCTTGATTTGCTTTCCGGTTTTCAGAAGTAAATCGAGGAACAATGTTTCGGAAATCTTTACTGTCAAATTGGGTATTCTCATCAATCTTTCCGGTAAGAAAACCTTTGCCAAGAGGACTAAAGGGCACAAACCCGATGCCAAGTTCCTCAAGTGCCGGAATAATTTCCTTTTCAGGTTCCCTCCACCAAAGGGAATATTCGCTTTGAAGTGCTGTTACGGGCTGAACGGCATGTGCGCGACGTATCGTTTGCACCCCGGCTTCAGAAAGGCCAAAGTGCTTAACTTTCCCTTGCTGAATCAAGTCTTTTACGGCTCCTGCCACATCTTCGATAGGGACTTCCGGATCTACACGATGTTGGTAGTACAAATCAATAACATCCGTTTTAAGCCTTTTTAGAGAGTCTTCAACAACTTTTTTGATGTGTTCGGGCCTGCTATCTAAAGCACTCCAGTGTGTTTCATCCTGAGAGGCCGGTTTAAACCCAAACTTTGTGGCTATAACAACTTGTTTACGGAAAGGAGCTAAAGCTTCACCAACAAGTTCTTCGTTAATAAGAGGTCCATAAATCTCCGCAGTATCAAAAAAAGTAATTCCTTTTTCGAACGCCGAACGAATAATGGCGATCATTTCTTTTTTGTCTTGTGCCGGGCCATATCCAAAACTCATGCCCATACAACCAAGCCCTAAGGCCGATACTTCAAGGTTGGCTATTCCTAATTTTCGCGTTTGCATTGCTTCTAATTTTTTAGTGGTTTAAAATTCAGAGAATAGAAGGTTTTGATATGCTGAAAGGGTTATTCGCAGTTCGCCTTTTTTTACGATGCAAAAATTGCCCGAATTTTTCGGGGAACAGTTATATAGATTACTGGTATTTGTACCCATATTACGGATATGTCATATTCCCTATAAATATATCCAAAACAAGAGGTAATTTTGGGCAAGAATTAAATTAAGTGTTTATGGATGAAATATTAAAGTTAGAAAATGTATCTCAATATAACGCATTGATGGGGCAGGAAACTTTACATCCGTTAGTAAGTGTTATTGATTTTTCAAAGTCAAAATCGACAGAACATTTGCGGATGAATTTTGGGTTTTATACCATCTTTTTGAAAGATGTAAAATGCGGAGACTTAAAATATGGTCGTAATTATTACGATTACCAGGAAGGAACATTGGTTTTTATAGCACCCGGACAAGTGGTAGGTATTGAACGGAAAGGAGAATATTTCCAACCTCAGGGATGGGCATTACTGTTTCATCCGGATTTGATTCGAGGAACCTCACTTGGGCGCAATATTAAAGAGTATACATTCTTTTCGTATGAGTCTTACGAGGCCCTTCATTTGTCAGAAAGAGAACGACAGGTTGTGTTAGATTGTTTAAATAAAATAGATTTTGAACTGAAGCATGCCATTGATAAGCATAGTAAAGCGTTAATTGCAAATAATATAGAGCTGCTGCTTAACTACTGCCTGCGATTTTACGATCGCCAATTTATAACTCGGGGAAATGTTAATAAAGATATTTTGATGAGGTTCGAAAAATTACTGGACGACTATTTTCAGTCGGAAAAGACTCAAACAGAAGGATTGCCAACAGTTCGCTATTGTGCCGATCATCTTAATTTATCCGCAAACTACCTGGGCGATTTGATAAAAAAAGAAACCGGGAAGTCGCCTCAGGAGCACATTCAATTAAAATTAATGGATATTGCCAAAGAAAGGATTTTCGACCGGAGTAAATCCGTTAGCGAAATAGCTTATGAATTAGGATTTAAACACCCACAACACTTTAGCCGTTTATTCAAAAAGAGTGTTGGCTATGCTCCCAATGAATACAGGTCGAAAAATTAAGAGAAGAGCCTCGTCCTAAAATAGATTGACAGGTTCATACTAAATTCCTGTCACATTTCCAGCCAGTTTTAAATAAAAATCTTTTTTCCTACATAGTTTTTTCTGAAGTCCTTAGGAGTAAAGCCTTTTTTGCTTTTAAACGTTCGGTTAAAGTTGGCCATGTTGTTAAATCCACATTTAAACGCTACTTCGGCGATGGACTGGGTGGTGTCGATGAGCATGCGTGATACGTGACCCAGGCGGATTTCGTTAAGGCTGTCGATAAAGCTGTAACCGGTATGCTTTTTAATGAAGCGGCTGAATGAGGCTTCGGGCATATTGGCAATTCGGGCAACTTCGGCCAGGGTAATCTGTTTGTTGAAATTATTGTTCATGTATTCGAACACTTTTTCAATCCTGCGGCTGTTGTAGTTGAATTGTTCCGGAGTAAAGGTAGAGTCGGAAAGGAGCTTAATATCTCTCGAAATTGAAAGGTCGTGGATGATGGATAATAATTCCAAAACCGAGTCAAAGCCGCTTTTCTTGCTAAGTTCCAGCAGGCGGGGCGCAATGGATTCGACCGTAGCCCTCGAAAATAACACGCCTCTTTTGGAATTCTCGAACATGTTGCGGATGTTGACCATCTGGTTTCTCTTCAGAAAACGTTCGTCGAACAGGTCTTTATGAAATTGAATGGTTACTTCCTTGATGTTTTTGCTTGTGCAGTTGTGCGTAAACCAGCTATGCGCGAGGTTGGGGCCTATACATACCAGCTCCCGATCGTCGATTTCGCCAATGTGATCGCCAACAATGCGCTGAGCCCCAGTAGCGTTAAGTATCAAATTAAGCTCCATGTCTTCGTGGTTGTGTAGCGGAAAGTCAAATTCTGATTTTTCCCTCGAAAAGATGGTGAAACAATCGCCCGGAGTAAGTGGGGTAATCTCTCTTATGATATCCATTGTCATTGCTGTTAGGTTAAAATATTACTATATGTATTGTGTGGGTATTTCGTAAAAATGAGGTTAATGCCAGATTCTTATTATATGCAAATGTTAAAATAAAATTATAAATATAAAAGCTTTGTTTTAGATAATTGTGCTTATTTATAATAAGTAATGTGGCTTAGTTTTTAAATAGTTAAGGTTATAGCGGTATTTTAGTATTATAAAATGTTAAAAAATTATGTATTCATTGGTTAGTATTTAGTGAATTAATATAAGTAAATGTTTAAATACTATTAATAAAATAAATTACAGGCCTTTACTTTTGGTTTGTCGATGGCAGACTATCGCCATTAACTAATCGAATTTTAAAATCAGACCTGATTTATGCGAACATTTACAAAGTATTTATGCTGTCAAATGAATAGCATTGGATTGGACGTTAAACAGAAAGTAGTTTTGATAATATCTTTAAACTAAATGAATTAAAATGTGGATTATGAAAAATACGTATGCTTTATTATTGATTGTTGCGTTTTTAGGTTCGGCATTTACTTCCAATGCTCAGAAAAAAACAAAGTTTAAAACGTTAAATTACCTATATAGTATCTCCGGTTCTAAAACTGTTGCCGGGATTCATAACCGCGAGCCCAATGCCAGTCCGGCACGCTGGACTAATGCAATAGATTCCGTTACCGGGAAATATCCCGGATTATGGAGCGGCGATTTTCTTTTTCAGCAGGATAATATCAATAACCGTCAACTGATGGTTGAAGAGGCTTTGCGTCAGTGGAAAAAGGGTGCTATTATCAATATTATGTGGCATGCCTGTAATCCGGCTATGCTGGAGCCTTGCGGATGGGATTCGAAAGGTGTGCTGAGTAAACTTACCGATGCTCAATGGAAAGAAATTACTACTGACGGAACTCCGTTAAACAAAAAGTGGAAAGAGCGGGTGGACGAGGTGTGCATTTATCTTCAGTTTTTAAAAGATAGAGGTGTAGAAGTGCTCTGGCGTCCAATGCACGAAATGAATCAGGGCGTTTTTTGGTGGGGCGGTCGTCCTGGCCCGGATGGCACCCTTAAATTATACCAAATGCTTCACGATTATATGACGAAGGTGAAGAAGCTTACCAACCTTATCTGGATTTGGGATATTCAGGATTTTGGCTCGTTGGTCAACGATGCAAAAGTGTACAATCCCGGCACTAAGTATTGGGACGTTGCCGCGCTCGATGTTTATGATAATAGCGGTTATACGCCCGAAAAGTATAATGTAATGCTGTCGGTAAGCAACGGAAAGCCAATAGCCGTGGGCGAGTGCGAAAAATTTCCTTCGGCGAAGCAGTTGCTGGCTCAGCCCAAATGGACGTTTTTCATGTGTTGGTCAGAGCTGGAATTTAAGAGCAATTCCGTTGAAGATATTAAGGCTATTCATAATGCTGCAAATGTTATTACGCTCGATGAAATGCCGGGTTGGAAATAGAAATTATTAAAATAAACAAATTTATCCGAAGTAGAGGATATGCATGAGCTGTGGGATAGAAAAAGGATCATGATGAAACGCATAATCTGGCTCAAGACCCGAAATGCGGCGAGATTGAAAAGAAAATGGCCAATGATTTGCTCGAAAATATCGGTGGTGTGCAAATATCAATAAAACGAACCATGAAAAATTTGTGGGCGATTATCATCACCCTAATCAGTATTAAGATGAAGAAAATTAATTTATTGATGTTTGGTAGTTTGGTGGTTGCGGTTTGTTTTTTTACGACAAACGCAATGGCACAGCAAACGCCTGTGAATACATATAGTATAAAAGGCTGGTGGGGGCCGCCATCTCCACCTTTTTCGCCGGTGGTAAATGCGGACAGGAGTATAACCTTTCGGGTAAAAGCTCCTAAGGCTGTAAGTGTAAATTTGTTATTCGGTGAATGGGATGTTAAGCCGCAACCATTAACGAAAGATTCTATGGGCGTGTGGAGTGTTACCATTAACTCCGTTCAGCCCGATATTTATTCGTATGTTTTTAATATTGATGGCGTTCAGGTGCCGGATATGAATAATCCTGTAACCAAAATTGGAACACAGATTTATTCAAGCATTGTGGAGGTGCCCGGTACTCCGGCACGGTTTGACGAAGTGCAGAATGTGCCGCATGGTGTTTTACAGTCGTGTCGGTTTTGGTCATCGGTACTTAACCGCGTGCGGGCATTTAATGTCTATTTTCCTTCACAATATTTTACGGAGCCTAAGCGTCGCTTCCCGGTGTTATATCTTCGCCATGGCGGAGGTGATAATGAAACCAGTTGGAGCCAGCCTGCAGGGCGGGCTGATGTGATACTCGAAAATCTTATTGCCCGGCAGAAAGCTGTGCCTATGATTATTGTGATGCCTAACGGCCTTACCGATGGCTCCTGGGCTGGCGGCAGTACTCCCGAGGGGATGAAGGCACTGGAGCAGGAACTGCTTTCGGATGTTATGCCATGGGTTGAAAAGAATTGCAGGGTATTGCCCGGTCGCGAAAATTGTGCCATTACCGGATTGTCGATGGGTGGCGGACAGGCTTTTGTGATGGGGCTACGGAATCTCGATAAATTTGCCTGGGTTGGCGAGTTTAGTGCCGGCCTCCTGAGTGATAAAGATTTTAAGGTTGACGAGTTGCTGCCGGGAATTGTTAATGCTTCCAATTTGAATGATAAGCTAAAACTTTTTTGGATTGGCTGTGGAAAAGACGATCCTAGATATAACGGGCATTTAGCTTTGATTGATTTGTTAAATAAACGTGGTGTTCGCAATGAATTTCACGATACGCCCGGCGGACACGAATGGAAGGTTTGGCGTGTTGAACTTGCAGGATTTATGCAAAAAGTATTTCAGTGAAATTAAGGTTGTTAGATTGATAGGTTAGTGAGTTTAGTCAAACATTTAAGGCTAAAGGTTTTTAATTGGAGTGCTCCGGCCTTCGGTTTTTAGCTTTTAGCCTTTTGCGTAGAATTAGGTGTGGTATTTTGGTATGTGTTTTTGTTAAAATAGTATTATATGTAATAATTGTTATGTTTGATGTTGTATTAGTATTATAATATTCTTTTTGCATCAGGTCATTGTTTGGTTAGACTTTGGGTGATAAAATATTAAGTACAATTGATGTATTGGTAGTTGATGAAATTGATGGTTAGGTTAATAACTGGAAGTGTGTTTGCTGTATTATGTCTTATTGAGTTTAAAGTGAGTTTGTTGAAGTAGATTGTAATGTTGTAGTAATTCATTTATTTATTGGTTGTTGCAGTTTTTTTAATACAAAATTTGAATATTGTTTAATGGGGTAGGGTGTCTGTGTGTATACAGAGTTGGGTAAATGTCAGTGCTTTGCATTATGAGTGACGGAGTTTGCCTATTTTGGTAGTTTTTGCAGGTTGCTAGTGCTTAACACTTGGTTTGTAAATGGTTCTATAGATATGTTGCATCGGATGGGTATTATTTAAGCATCATGCTTTCTGAGCAAACGATTGCTTAAAAGTGATGCTGTTGATGGGTTTTGAGTCTAAGTTGTTTGTAATAAATTAGTTGGCTTGATAGCGGTTTTTATTTATTGGAGTGTAACATGTTGAATTGTAGTTTATTGTGTTTTGTTGGCGGAATGGGTGTAGTTTGGTTTTTAATATTATATAATGTTAAAAAAGCATTAATTAATCGTATGTAAATGGATTAATATTGTTACATAAAACCGGAATCGGTTATCAACTATTAATTAACTAAAAAAATGATTTTTATGGAAAAATTACGAAGCACTTTTTTAGTGTGTATTATTTTTCTGTTGGGGAATGTCGGCCTGGCATTCGCGCAACCAAGGATAATACGAGGTACAGTCACGGATGAAAAAGGTGCAACTATGCCAGGTGTTAGTGTAATGATTAAAGGAACGTCAACTGGTACACAGACAGGTGTTGATGGGAAATTTTCGCTTGGCGTATCGGCTGAAAAAGCTGTTCTGCAATTTTCGTTTGTAGGATTTGAATCTCAGGAACTCCCGGTCAACGCCACAACCATTGACGTTGTAATGAAGGAAAAGGGCAGTGTACTGAGCGAAGTCGTTGTTATGGCTTTTGCCACCCAGAAGAAGGTGAACGTTACCGGCGCTGTTTCAACAGTATCGGGCAAGGATTTGGTAGCTACACCGGTTGCCAACATTACTAATGCACTTATAGGCAGTACCCCCGGCATAGGAGGTCTGCAAACCAGTGGTGAGCCCGGTCGCAATACTGCCGATATTTTTATTCGCGGGAAAGCAACCTATGGCAACACTACTCCGCTGGTTGTAATCGACGGGGTTGAGCAGGCCGCAGAGCGTGCTTTCGACGAGTTAAATGCCATTGATGCCAACGAAGTAGCCGGGATCAGCGTATTAAAAGATGCGTCTTCAACCGCTGTTTACGGTATACGCGGGGCTAATGGGGTTATTATTGTTACCACTAAAAGAGGAAAGGTTGGTAAAGCCCAGGTTAGCCTTTCTGCAAACTATGGAGTAACCAAAGCTACCAATTTCCAGAAGGGACTTACCTCTTACGAATGGGCTTCCATGCGTAACGAAGCTATTCAGAATGAAATGAAAGGCTTTTCGGGAAACACCGGTTTAACAGCTTATTTATATAGTAACGATGATCTTTGGAAGTTTAAGAATAACCGCGATTTTACCGATGCTGAGGTTGCTGCTTATTCAGGTCTGACGGATCAACAAAGAACCACGTTAAAATCAAGTCCAGCCTTATATTATGGAAGCCATGATCTTTATAAAGAACAATTTGGCGAAGTGGGGCCGCAAAAACAGATAAACCTTAATATCTCCGGTGGAACCGAGAAGGTTAAGTACTTTACTTCACTTGGTTATTTTTCTCAAAAAGGGATTACCAATGTAACCGAATATTATGGTTCAAGCACACAGTCGAAATTTGATCGTTATAATTTTCGGTCGAACTTTGATATTCAGGTGCTTAAAAACCTTCAGGTTTCGGTAAATATTGCCGGACAGTTTGGAACTACCATAGGGCCCGGAAGCTCGAGTGCTGGTCCTTATGACTTGAGCGCGAGGTATAAAGTGATTATGCAATATATCTATGACGGCAATCCTTTTATGTGCCCGGGTATTGTTGATGGTCATCTGATTAACGATTTTGCCGGTACTGCCGGAAGTATTCAGAATCCGTTGTCTACTAAGACTTCCAGCTCAATTGGACCTCAAAATGCAGTTTTCAACCTGCTCAATTCCGGAACGGGAACACTTTACAATACTTTGCTTGATAACAGTATTTCGGTTAAACATACCATGGATTACCTCACCAAGGGTTTAACCATTCGCGGAACCGTTAGTTATCAGGATAATTATACAAAGTATGCGTCGTTTGTGCCCAGTTTGCCGGCATATTCGATTCAACGAAACCTCGCCGATCCTACAAAATATGATTTCATGGGAGGCCGTATAACCAGTGCCAATTCGTTTACATCGTATGGCTATGGCACATGGAATAAGCTTTATATTGATGGAGGTATCGATTATTCCGGAAATTTTAACGGACATAATATTACTGGTTTATTGTTGGGTAAAGCATCGAGATATACCATGCCTAACGATCCCAACAACACTCCCTCCGGCGTACTCGGGTTGGTTGGCCGCGTGGCCTACAGTTTCAAGGATCGCTATATGGCTGAGTTTAACCTTGGCTATAATGGTACCGAACAGTTTGCAGAAGGTAAACGTTTTGGATTTTTCCCTGCATATTCTTTCGGATGGGTTCCTACCAAGGAGTCGTTTTTTCCTGAAAACCCATGGGTAACTTTTCTCAAAGTACGTGGTTCGTACGGGGTAGTTGGTAACGATCTTCTCGGAAGTACCGGCCGCCGCTATCTGTACTTCCCCAATACCTATAATCTTAATCAAACCGGATATTATTTAGGAAATGGTAACGGTTCTTCTACAAATACATATTATTCAGGAGTAAATGAAGGTACACTTGGTAATCCCGATGTAACATGGGAAAAGGCCGAGAAATATGATTTGGGTTTCGAATCCAAGTTTTTGTCCGACAGGCTTTCCTTTACCATGGATTTGTTTAAAGAAAACCGTAGTAATATTCTTACCACATTGGGTATAATTCCTACAATCTACGGGGTGTCCTCCGGTTCTGTTCCTCCGGTCAATGTGGGTAAAACCATTAATAAAGGTTATGAAATATCATTGGGCTGGAGCGATAAAATTGGTAAGGTAGGTTATTCGATTGACGGCGATATCAGCTATGCGCATAATAAAATTCTTTACCGTGCCGAGGCTTCCAATCCTTATCCATGGATGAACCAGACCGGTTTTAGCATTGGACAGAAATTTGGGTTAGTAAGCGACGGATTTTTCAATACACCCGAGGAACTGGCTAATCGCCCTTATAATAACTACACCAGCAACAAGGCAACGTTGGGAGATATTCGCTACAAAGATTTGAATGGCGACGGAATAATCAGCAATTATGATGTTTGTCCTATCGGTTATCCGAACCTTCCCGAGTATCACTTCAATGTTAAGCTTAGGCTTAATTATCAGGGATTTGATATGAGCGCTCTCTTTATTGGAACGGCTAATGGTTCGTATTACATGAACTCCGGATTGACCATTCCTTTCTATAAAAATGCCGGAAACGCATGGAAATGGGAGTATGACGGTCGCTGGACTCCCGAAAAGGCGGCCTCAGGTGCTAAGATTACTTATCCGCGCGCCATGTACTCATATACAACTAGTGATCATGATTTCCTAAGCAGCGATTTCTGGGCAATATCCAATAATTTCCTGAAAGTTAAAAACGTGGAAATTGGCTATACTCTCCCTGAAAAAATGTTACGGGCATTTAAGATTAGCTCCCTGCGTATCTATGCCAACGGAAATAACCTGTTTACATTTAAAAATAAACTCACGGATATAGGAATTGATCCGGAAACTGCCGATGGTAACACTTACATCTACCCGATAACACGAGTGTTTAATATTGGATTAAACGTTCGTTTTTAAACTAATCTGGACTAAAAATTTAAAACATATAATATGAAAAAGATATTGAATTTTTTGATAGGGGTAGGACTTTTAGGAGGAGTCTATTCATGTCAGGAAACTTTTCTTCAAAAGCCTGATACTTCAGGGACGGTTAACCTGGATAAAGTTTATTCGTCGGCCTTAAATGCCAAAGCAGCATTGTTGTATTGTTATCGTAACGTGCTTATTCAGGGCTGGCCCGGAGGTATTGGTATTGGACACGGAGCATTGGCTTCCATCTCGGGCGAGCGTTACCGTGGATATAACTGGCATGGTACTTATACCATTGCAAATGCAGGGTTAACACCTAACGGAACCGATGGAAGTGACGGAGGCGCAGATAATTTTGGAACTAACTGGACTTGTATCCGGTCGTGTTTTTTGGTTTATCAGAATATAGATAAAGTTCCGGATATGGATGCCAATACCAAGGCCACCATTAAAGCCGAGTGTAAAGGCTTAATTGCTTACCGTTATATGAATATGTTTTTTCGCTATGGCGGAGTTCCGATTGTTACCAAGGCATTTGATCCTTCAGATAATCTGAATATTAAACGTGCAACATTACAGGAAACGCTTGATTATACGCTTAAATTATGTGATGAAGCCATTGCCGGTTTGCCCGAGAAATGGACCGAAGATCAGACCGGCCGGTTAACCAAGGGCGCTGTAATGGCGATGAAATCGAAACTTTTAATGTTTGCAGCACGCCCGTTGTTTAATTCGGCTACGCCTTATCTCGATTTTGGTAGCAATAACAACCTGATATGTTTTGGAAATGCTGATCCTGAACGTTGGAAAACGGCTATTGATGCCAATGAAGCTGTGCTTACATGGGCTGCCACTAATGGATATAAACTAATTAATACCGGGGCTGCCGGAGCCGGAAATCCGAACCCTAACGCCGGAGACGATTATGGAACAGCTTGTTCTACCCCCGGAAACCCCGAAGTTATTCTTGCTTTTAAATGGGATAATGCTTCTTCCGGAAATTTCTTTATCTTTTATTATTTAAACACCTCTCCTTACTGGTCAAACAGCCGGTATGATACCGATCAGGTGGGCTTGTTAAGCAACTTCTTATCCAATTACTGGAGAAATGATGGAAAAGACGAATCGTGGCCAAGTGCTGACAGTATTGGCGCCCGTAAAGCTGCCGACTGGATTGCACGTGTAAATCGGCTTGAACCCCGCTTCCTGATCGACAATAACGTACCTGGCGTAGGGTCTAAAAGTAACCCCGGCGATAACAACTGGAACAACGTTGGATGGGGCCGTACCCTGGGCAATTTTACCACCTCGGCTTACCCGGCAAGTGGCGGTAACGGACGCGGCTGCGGAAATCCTACCAAGTTCTATTATCATGCTTATTCAAGAACCTGGTTCGAAGCTCCTTTGTTCAGAATGGCCGAGATATATCTTAACCTCGCCGAAGCTTATAACGAATACGGAAATACCACCAAAGCACTTGAGAACCTGAATTATGTGCATAATCGTGCAGGTTTGCCGGCTATCACCGAAACCGACAAGGTTAAGCTTCGGGCAATTATCCAACGCGAATGGGCAGTGGAGTATTATAACGAAAGTCATCGTTATTACGACGTGAAACATTGGAAATTAAGCGACATCGGAAATGGAATTATTGGCGGACAGATGCGTGAAATGACCTGGCAATGTGCCTCCAGCAACCAGAACCTGGCAGCTAACGAATATTATTACTGGGACACTAAATCGTATGTTGCCTTTTGGAGTGCTAAAATGTTCCTGGAGCCAATTCCTCAGTCGGAAATAAACAAAGGGATACTGATTCAAAACCCCGGTTATTAAATTCCTCTTCAGTTTTATTACTCAAATTAAAAAAAGGATTATGAATAAACGATATATTATACGGGGCATACTACTCGGAAGCATGCTCACCACCTACATGGGCGGATTAACGGCGCAGGAAACAGTCGCCAAAGCCGATACCGCTGCTATAACCGTGCCTGCTGATGTGCCTGGCCGATTGTTCGGTACGTTCAAGGATAACAATACCGGAGCTGTTTCGGTAGTATCGGGCAGTACTCTTTATCAGACAACTACGCCTAATATTTCGAATACGCTTATTGGCCGTTTAGCCGGATTGACGGTAACCCAGGGGTCGGGCGAGCCCGGTAACGATAATGCCAGATGGCTAATCCGTGGAGTAGGCAGTTACGGCTATGGCGGGTACAATGTCTGCAAACTTTTTGTTGATGGATTTGAAGTTAATGCAAATTACTTCACCAATCTTTCGGCTTCGGAAATCGAAAGCATATCGGTACTCAAAGATGCCGCATCGCTCGCTACCTTTGGGATGAGAGGCTCCAATGGTGTGATTTGGGTTGAAACCAAACGCGGAAAAGTTGGTAAATCAACCGTTCAGGTACAGCTCCGCTCGGGAATGCAGAGCGCTACCAAAATTAATAAACCGTTGGGCTCTTACGATTTTGCCAACCTTTACAATCAGGCCATAAGCAACGATAACGGCATGACTTGGACCCCTAAATATTCGACAACTGATCTGACTGCCTACAAAAACGGCACCGGGGTTAATGTTGACTGGTATGACAAGGCTATGAAAAACTATGGCGCTTATAACGACGCCGATGTGATTTTTAACGGAGGTAATTCGTCGGCACGCTATAACGTAGTGCTAGACTATGCCAACCAACAAGGACTTTATAATGTTTCCAATACCGATCAGACGTCGAACATTAACCTGGCAAGGTACAACCTCAGGGCTAATCTCGATTTTACCATGTTTGGCATCTTTGAAGCTAAAGTTGACCTTGGCGGAAGATTGGAAGATCGTAAACGACCGAATTACTCCACCTCGGGTCTTATGGACGACCTTTCGCGCTATCCTTCCAACATTTATAATGTATATGACGGTGATACAACTCTGTTCTCCGGTACGTCAGTTTATCCGAACAACCCTGTTGGATCTGTCAAAGGGTTAGGCTGGTATTCTACACATACCCGTATTTTACAAGGTAATTTTGGTCTTAAAGAAAAGCTTGATTTTATCACGAAAGGATTATATGTAAACGAGGCTGTTTCGTTTAATGCTTACGCATTAAGTACTTATAGTAAAACAAAAAACTATGCACGGTATTATAACGGAGCAACTACCACTACCGATCAGACCACAACAATTGTAGCCAGCGGTTATGGCTCGGGCGGACAGGAAATGTGGACGCAGGGCATTGTAACGTTGGGTTACGATGGTAAGTTCGGAGCTCATTCCATTGCTTCTGCTTTAAATTTTCATGAGTCCGATTATCGTGGTGACGGTTTCTTTGGTGATAAATATCATTATCAGAACATTAGTGGTCGTTTTAACTATAACTACGATAGTCGGTATGTGGCTGAATTTGGATTTTCGTACTTCGGTAACGACGCCTATGCCCCCGGAAACCAATGGGGATTTTATCCTACAGTATCCGGCGCATGGATTGCTTCAAACGAGTCATTTCTTAAATCGAGCAATGTTGTCAACTATTTAAAAGTTAGAGCTTCCGTTGGAACAACAGGAGGTTCGGATGCCGGAGCAACCGGAAATTTGTCGTCGTTTTCTTCAAACGGACGTTTTCTCTATCAGCAATATTATAGCTCAAGTCCGGTAGGCTCAACCTATTTCGGTAATGGTACCCCGTCGGGTCAGGGAACGCTCGCTCCGTTGTTTGTGGCTAACAAAAATGTATTTGCCGAAAAAAGCCTGAAATACAACCTTGGCGCCGAGGTTACCTTGTTTAAAAAGCTTGATGCCAGCGTAGATGTTTTTATGGACAAACGCAGCAATATCCTTACCCTTGATAACTCGCTCATGGGATACTATGGATATAACTATGCCTTCAATAATATTGGTAAAATGACCAATAAAGGCATTGAAGTAACTGCGTCTTATACCGACAAGGTTGGTGAGGTTGGATATACCATTCACGGTATGGCTTCGTACAACAAAAACAAGATCGATTACATGGCTGAAGTAACTCCTGCCAATGCATTCAATGCACAAACCGGCCGTGCTTTTGGTACGCCGATAGGTTTGGAATGTGACGGTTTCTTTCAGTTGAGCGATTTCAATGCCGATGGTTCATTAAAAAGCGGAATTGCAGTACCTGCCTTTGGCGCTGTTCAACCCGGCGATTTAAAGTATAAGGATCTGGACAAAAATGGGGTAGTGGACCAGAACGACGTAACCTCTATTGGAAAAACGCCATATCCGGAACTCACTTACGCTTTTGGCGGAACCGTAAATTATAAAGGATTTGACCTTACTGTATTTTTGCAAGGCACCTATGGCTCGTCGGTAAATCTTCTTGGATCGGCTTATAACCAAACGGTAGCTTTTGTGAACAATGGCAACGCATACGAAATTGCTAAGGATGCCTGGGCATATTATCCAAATCAGGGTATCGATACCCGTGCAACTGCCAAATATCCACGCTTAACAACCTTAGGAAATACCAACAACTACCGTAGCAGTAATTTCTGGATGAAAAGCGGCGATTTCCTTCGCGTTCGTAATGTTGAACTGGGTTACAACTTTACCCCTCAGTTGCTTGGTAAGATTGGCCTTTCGAAACTAAGACTTTATGTAAATGCCATAAATCCGATTACCTGGAGCAGCCTGCTGAAGGATTATCACATCGATCCCGAAATTCAGAGCGGCTATCCTGCCCTTAAATCGGTGAACGTTGGTATTACCGCTACTTTCTAATCTTTAAAATGTAATGTTATGAATTCGAAATATAAATTCAGATTTGTTCTTGTAGCCGCAGCAATCCTGGCTACAGTCGGGTGTACCGAGGATTTCCTGGATACAAAAATGGACACGCAAAAGACTCCCGAGCAGATAGCTACCGACCGTGCTTCGCTGTGGTATTACGCGAATGCGTTTTATTCCCCCATGACCTATGGCTTTTCCGTACTCGACGGTAATTTATTTGCAGCAGCTTCAGACGAAGCCCAGCAAACTGCCGCATCGTCCAATGCCAATTATTTTAATCAGGGCATGATAAACGCCAGCGTTAACCCGTTGAGCGGTTTATACAAAAATTATTACGAAGGTATCCGCGCTGCCAACTTTTTTCTGGATTATTCTAAAAATGGTAAGCAGATGATTGCTATGAACCGTGATACGGTTAAAGAAACCACCTCGTACCATGACGATCTCAACTTCCTGAAGTGGTACCGTGCCGAAGCACATGTTGCCCGGGCTTATTATTATGCCGAGCTGATAAAAATGTACGGAGGTGTTCCTATTGTAGAGAAGACGCTCGATCAGTCCGCCGGAACGTATATTGCCCGTTCTTCTTATGATGATGTGGTTGCCTACATTGTAAAAGAGATCGATACTTATAAAGATTCATTACAGGTAAACTGGCTAACTACGTCGTCGTACATCTCGCAGGATGGGCGCTTTACATTGGGCGCTGCTCTGGCAATCAAGGCCCGCGTTTTATTATACGCTGCAAGCCCGCTGCATAATTCGACCAACGATGTTGAAAAATGGAAGAAGGCTGCCATCGCGGCCAGCGCCGTAATGACAACCGCAGGACTAAACTATGACCTGGATGCCACCAACGGTTATCGGAACTACTTCTTAGGGGCTACGCCGCTTGGAAATAAAGAAACCGTTTTGGCTGTTCGCAGAGGAGCTAACAATACCATGGAAAGCTTAAATTACCCCATTGGTACCTCCGGCGGAAATAGTGGGGTTTGTCCTTCGCACAATCTTGTGGCCGACTATGAATATATAGGAACGCCCGATGCTATTGACATCTATAAAAACCGCGATCCGCGTCTGGCCGCAACTGTTGTACTCAACGGAAGTACCTGGACAAGCCGTACAATCGACGAATCGGCCGGTGGAACAGACGATATGGCCAAAGCCAATACCAGCAAAACAGGGTATTATCTTAAAAAATTTCTGACAGATGCTCTTAACCTTACTCAGGGGGCAACAGCTCAACATCAATGGGTGGCATACCGCTATGCCGAAGTGCTGCTCAATTATGCCGAAGCCGTAAACGAAGGCTATGGTGGCCCCGATCAGGCTGTTCCCGGAAATACCATGACCGCACGGCAAGCGCTTAAAAAAGTACGCGACAGGGCAAGTACATTGTTGCCATTGGTAACTACTACCGATCAGGCAACATTTAGAGCCGCCCTAAAACATGAACGAAGGATTGAGCTGGCATTTGAAGATCACCGCTATTGGGACCTCCTGCGCTGGAAGGATGCTAAGGTTGTTCTTAATCAACCTCTTCAGGGCGTAAAAATTGCCAAAGATGCAAGTGGTAAATTCAGCTATCAGGTTGTGAATATTGCAAGCCGGGTATTCAATGACCGTAATTACTACATGCCTTTCTCCCGTTCGGAGGTTGCGAATTCCAATGGAACCCTCGTCCAAAATGATGGTTATTGATTGTAAAATTTAATAATGAACTGATTATGAAAATAAATATATTGTTTATCGCGATTGTTCTTATCGCAGCCGTTTTTACGGGCTGTCAAAAATCGGATAGCGATGTCGACTATGGCTATACTTATATCTATATGCCGCAGTCTACGCTTAGCTCGGGTTCCGACAATAACTTTACGGTTCCGCTTCCTTCATCAATTTTAAGTATTACCCGAAACTACCAAATAGACTCGGTAAATCATAAACTGAATATTTGTTTGGGAGTTACGCGCTCGGGGAAACAGCCTTCGGATGGTTATGCTGTTAACGTTGTGGTTGATAAAGACACAACCAACGCTCTGATTACAGCCGGTAAGATTAGCAATGGCATGCTTTTGCCCGATGCTTCCTACGCTGTACCATCGGTAGTTACCGTGCCTGCCGGCAAAACTTTTGGAACTTTTTATTTAACAGTAGATGTAACTACTTTAAAATTGGACGCCTATACCGGTAAAAATCTCGCTATTACGGTTCGGATTGCCAGCCCGACTAATTATTCGCTAAATACGAAGTATAGCAAAACAGTGGTCATTATTGCGGTTAACGCTATTCGTCCATATTTGAAATAGCAAAATGAGCAGCAGACAGTTGCAACAATTGTCTGCTGCTCATTGCTCTTTTCGTCTGTATGTTTTAAAATTTAAAATTTAAATGAACATCGTATGAAACAAGTTTTTAATAAATCAATATTGGGAGTTCTTATGGTTGGGGCTTTAGGTTTTAGCTCCTGTCAGAAAGATAAGGAATTCTCTTCAGTTGTTGTTGATGGGGCCCAGCCAACAGCATCATTTACAACCGCAAATACCTCCGGAACGTTAGAGGTTGTATTCTCCAATTCTTCAGCCAGTGGTGATACCTATTATTGGCAGTTTGGAGATGGAACTTCCTCAACCGAGAAGTCGCCTGCTCATACTTATAAAACAGCTGGTTTTTACAATGTGACATTAAAAACGAACAGTGCAGCAGGCTTTTCGTCTTCAACCGTGAAGACGATTACTGCAGCAGGAGGTGTTGCTGTTGCTGATTTTACGGCAACGGTCTATTCATATCCGTCATCTTTGTATTATCAGCTTGACGGTAATGCCAGTAATAATGTTAGAAAGTTTTATTGGGATTTTGGTGATGGTAGTAATTTGGATTCGGTCAATATCAGGCCATTACATCAGTTTCCAAATGCAGGGGCATATCCGGTAAAACTAAAAATTTATGGTTTTTTTAACGACGTAATTACCAAAACTGTAAATGTTACTGCTGCAGGAAATTATAATCTCATAAAAGGTGGCGATATGGAAGCCGGGTTCAACAGCTATTGGTCAACCTGGCAAACCGATAATCCGGCAACTTTTGGATATACCAGCGCTTCTCCATCCGGAGGAACGGGAGGATGTGCATTATTCCCATCGTTTGCGATCTCAACGAATAGTATTAATCAATCTTATTATCAGGCAGTAAAAGTCGAAGCTGGGAAAAAATATAAGCTGAGCGCTTTTGTTAAAGCCCCGGCCGCTGGTAGCCAGGAATATATTCAGCTTTATATTTCGGACGATACCAACTTTGTGGAAGCTTCCGATGATCTATGGATGTCGTTAAATACATGGCATGGATGGGGGTCTACCACAAATTCCGTTGCCGTTAATGGCGATTTCTATACTGCATGTCTGGCTAATGGAAGTTATGGCGGTGCTTTTGCTAAAAATGGAATTTATACCGCATCTGCCACCAAAACGGTTTATATCTGCGTTCAGGTTGGCACCTGGCAGGGTAAATCCAATGGAAATGTATTAGTTGATGATATTAGCTTTGTCCCTGTTCCTTAATTGGAAAGATTTGTGTGGTTATCAGCAAACAGGCTGGTAACCACATTTTACAAAACGGGTTTTCCTCCCCCGATACTTTTATCATTAACTATTTCTAACAAGATTGTTGTCCTGCCCCAAGCGGCTTATTTTATAAATAAATGAAAACCAATCGTCGGGATTTTTTACAAAGAGCTGGTTTGCTTGCAACTGCAACCGGGCTAGGGAGTGTTATCCCTGGTAAGACCTTTGCCGCAACAACTCCTGAAAAATCGGAAAATATAATTTTGGCTTCGGCTAACAGTGCTGTTGCCGATACCGTTGCTGGAAAAGTACGGGGATACATTCGCAATACAGTTTTTACGTTTAAAGGTATTCCGTACGGAGCCTCAACCGGTGGCGAAAACAGGTTTATGCCATCGCTGAAACCGGCTTCGTGGAATGGCGTTCGCGATTGTTTGGTGTACGGGCCTATCTGTCCGCAGAAAGCAAACAGCGGATGGTCGCAACAAGAATACGGGTTTCTATACCAATGGATCGATGGTTATCAGGAAGAAGATTGCCTTCGGTTGAATGTTTGGACTCCGGCGATTAACGATGGAAAAAAACGACCGGTGTTGTTTTGGATACACGGCGGTGGCTTTTTTTCGGGATCCAGCCAGGAGCATCCTTCGTACGATGGCGAAAATTTAAGTAAACTCGGTGATGTGGTGGTGGTCTCCATCAATCATCGTCTTAATATATTTGGCTTTCTCGATTTGTCGGACTATGGAAATCGTTACGCATCGTCGGCTAACGTCGGGATGCTGGATATTGTGACTGCCCTCGAATGGGTTCGCGATAATATTGGTCGTTTTGGAGGAGATAAGGACAATGTAACCATTTTCGGACAGTCGGGCGGCGGAACAAAAGTAACAACGTTGATGGCGATGCCGTCGGCAAAGGGATTGTTCCATAAAGCAATATCGCAGAGTAATTCTATAGTTCAGGTTGCCACGCACGAATATGCCACGCAAATTACGGGTTATGTTTTGGGCGATTTGGGAATTACCCGCGACTCGATTGCTGAATTACATAAAATAAAACCGTCGCGGTTGCTCGAAGCGCTTTCCGTTGCCGAGCAGAAGATGGGTTCAAAAGTGCCGGCTAATGTTGGGCGGTCTGGTCTTCAACCCGTGGTGGACGGCAATATATTGCCCTCGCATCCTTTTGACCCGGAGGCTCCGGCTATATCTGGCAATGTGCCTTTTATGGTTGGGTCAACCCGTAACGAAGCTTCTGCCAGCATCAATAATGCTATCGTGGAAAACCTTGATGAAGAAGGACTGAAAAAAAGGCTAAACGACCGTTTCGGATTAAAAGGAAGCCAGGTTTATCAAGTGTTGCGTAAAGTTCATCCGAATGTAAAACCTGTTGAGATTTTATCGTTTATCAGCGCACAAAATCCGATGGCTTATTTGATGGCCTCGCGGAAGTCGGCACAACTCGTCGCTCCGGTATATCTTTACATGTTTGCCTGGCACACGCCGGTGCTCGATGGTCGCCCACGGTCGTTTCATTGCAGCGAAATTCCTTTTGCCTTTGCCAATACCGACCGTTGCGAGCATTATACCGGTGCAAGTGGTGAGGCTCGTATTTTGGCCGACAAGGTGTCCGGCGCCTGGCTTAACTTTGCCCGTCACGGAAATCCTAATCATAAAAAATTACCCGAGTGGCCTGCATTTAATGAGAAGAATGGAGCTACAATGGTGTTTAATACTCGTTGCGAAGTTCGTAACGACCCCGATAACGAAGCCCGGGAATTGCTTCAACGTATTTTTTATAATAAAGAGGTCTAATTTATTGACAACTAATTCTTAGTTCTTGACTCTTAGTTCTGTATTTTACAATCTAACTTCTTGATAAACCTTAATTTATGAGATTATTAAAAGCTTTTTTGATGCTGGCCTGTATGTTGCCGGGTTATAGCATCTTTTCGCAAACATCCGTAAACTGGTGGCTTACATCTGCCGACAAATCGGCTTTGCTGACTAAACAAGTGCCGTTAACGTTAGGTGAAACCGCTAATAACGGAACTCCGAACATTATCGTTACCTCCGATCATAAATATCAGTCGGTCGATGGTTTTGGCTTTGCCCTTACCGGAGGAAGCGCCCAGCACATGATTCGCATGTCGGCGGACGAGCGTAAAAAATTGATTCAGGAATTGTTCGGGAAAGGTATCAATGATATTGGAATCAGCTATCTGCGTGTAACTATCGGGGCTTCGGATTTGAATGATCACGTATTTTCGTATGACGATGTTCCTGCCGGTCAAACCGATGTCAACCTCGAACATTTTACACTTAAAGAAGATGAAAAAGACGTGATTCCGGTGTTGAAGGAAATACTGGCCGTGAACCCGGATATTAAGATTTTGGGATCTCCTTGGTCGGGACCTGTTTGGATGAAATCGAACAATAACATACAGGGAGGCAGGCTTAAAGATGAATACTATCCTGTATATGCCAAGTATTTTGTTAAATATATCAAGGCAATGCAGCAACAAGGAATTGCAATTGATGCCATCACCGTTCAAAACGAACCTTTTAACGATGGAAATACGCCGAGTATGCAGTTTTTAGCCAAAGAGGAAGCTAATTTCATTAAAAAGCATCTCGGACCAGCATTTAAAGCGGCAGGAATTAAAACCAAGATTATTTTGTACGATCATAATTGCGATGCCCCGGAATACCCTATCTCCATTTTAACGGACCCCGAAGCTCGTCAATATATCGACGGTTCAGGGTTTCATCTTTATGCAGGTCCAATCACTGCATTATCCAAAGTACACGATGCTTTTCCGGATAAGAACCTGTATTTTACCGAAATGATGGCCGTAAGCCGTAATGATTTTAATGTGGCCAATCCTGTAAATCGAATCCTAATTGGAGCAATGCGCAATTGGAGCCGTAACGTGATTTTATGGAACCTGGCCGCCGACCCTAACAACGATCCCCATACCGATAATGGTGGATGTACCATGTGTCAGGGTGCTATAACTATTGATGGCGATAAGGTTAGCCGCAACCTGGCGTATTATACTATTGCTCATGCAACGGCGTTCGTCCCTTCAGGTTCTGTACGTGTCGAAAGTTCTATTTTTGAAGATCTTACCGATGTCGCTTTTGAAACACCTGAAGGAAAAACAGTTTTAATTGTGGCAAACAGAACTGGGGATGAAAAACAGTTTACGGTAAGTTGTAAGGGTAAGTCGTTTGCGGCCTCTTTAAAACAAGGTTCGGTTGCTACTTATGTCTGGTAATAAGATGGTAAAACAAAAAGATGTTGTATTTTCAACTTTTTAATTAAACAGACTAACAATATCCTTTTTCGATTGTCGAATGTGAGTCGATAATTGTCAATTACTTAAACAATAAAAGATGAAAAAGTTGTGTTTTTTGTTTTGGGTTGCAATAGTTTTTGTTCCGTTGGTAAATGCACAAACCCAACAAGGTAGCAAAGTTGCACAGGTTAAAATATCCAACGGAATATTGCAGGGCGTAATTGAGCCCGGTGGTATTCGTTCGTTTAAAGGTATTCCTTATGCTCAGCCTCCGGTTGGCGACCTTCGATGGAAAGAGCCTCAGCCTCCTCAAAACTGGAAAGGTATCCGCAAAGCGGTTAAGTTTGGACCTCGTGCTATGCAACGGCATATCTGGGACGACATGATTTTTAGAAGTGAAGGCATTAGTGAAGATTGTCTTTACCTTAATGTATGGACTCCCGCAAAGTCGTCGTCCGAGAAATTGCCTGTTTTGGTTTATTTTCATGGTGGCGGATTTGTTGCCGGCGACGGCTCGGAATACCGTTACGATGGCGAAAGCATGGCGAAAAAGGGAATAGTTTCCATTACCATAAATTATCGGATGGGCATATTTGGCTTTCTGGCACATCCCGCATTAACACAGGAGTCTCCGCACCATTCGTCCGGCAATTATGGATTACTCGACCAACATGCCGCATTGGTATGGGTGCAGAAAAATATCGCTGCTTTTGGTGGCGATCCTGAAAAAGTGACCATTGGTGGCGAATCGGCAGGTTCCTCGTCGGTTTCGGCTCAAATGGCCTCTCCTTTATCTAAAGGTTTGTTTGTAAGGGCTATTGCCGAAAGTGGAGCGGTGTTAGGGCCACACTCCTGCGTTCCATTGTCGCAGGCAGAGCAAAATGGTGCTAATTTCGTCCAAAAAATAGGCGTAACCTCACTGAGTGATTTACGGAAATTATCAGCCGACAGTTTGTTGAAATTATCGGCATTTGCAAGTTTCCCGATGCCTATAGATGGCTATTTTTTCCCCGAATCGCCACTTGCAATATTTTCTACCGGCAAACAGATGGATATTCCATTACTGGCAGGTTGGAACTCCGCTGAAGTTGGTTATCAGAGTCTGTTGGGCAATCAACCGCCAACATTGGACGCTTATAAAAATACGCTTAAAACAATTTATGGTGATAAGGCTGAAGATATTCTGAAAGCATACCCGGCCGCTACCGATGCCGACGTGCCGCAAGTGGCCACCGACCTTGCTTCCGACCGGTTTATCACGTATAGCACCTGGAAGTTTATTGACGTGCACGGAAAAACCAATGGGCATCCGGTTTATCGCTATCTTTTTGCCCGTAAACGCCCGCCAATGGTAAATGCACCTCAAGCTGTTGATAAATCTCTTGGAGCCGTTCATGCATCGGAAATCGAATATGCCTTGGGTAATCTGTCTACCAATAAGTTTTATGCCTGGACTCCGGATGATTATAAGGTTTCCGAAACCATGGAGGCTTATTTTGCCAACTTTATTAAAACCGGAAATCCAAACGGCCCCGGACTTTCAACCTGGTATGGTTTGCAAAGCAGTATTCCCAAAGTAATGATAATTGACGTGAACAGCCAGTCGCAGCCCGAAAAGAACCTGAAAAGATACCAATTGCTCGATAGTTTTTTTAATAACTAAACAGGTTTCACGTTACCCGTTTCTGTTTAAAAATATCCATTTGTTTACTAATATAGTCCTTAGAGTCCCTCTTATGGGGGATTTAGGGGGCTCCTTTTCCTTAATTTAACTAAAATGAAGAAATATTACTTACCAATTTTATTATTGTTTTTAACCGGGCAGATGGTTTTCGCACAGATAACCCGGGTTACATTGCTGACGAAAAAAGCCGTGCAGTATCATAAAACCGAATGGGATATCCGGTTGGTTGAAACGTGGCAAAACCCTTATTTACAAGAAGAAGTTTCTCTTGATATGCTATTGGTTTCGCCTTCGGGTAAAAAGCTGACATTACCCTGCTATTTCGAATCGGGCAAAAGCGGAAAAGAGTCCGTTTGGAAAGCACGTTTTGCCCCGCAGGAAGCCGGTAAGTATAAGTGTAGCTTTCGTTTAAGCAAGGCCGGAGTGGCGGTTAATACTTCCAAGCTGATGAATTTTAGTTCTGTAGCATCCAAGGATAATGGGTTTCTGCATCCCAAAAGTAATTGGGTTCTTCAGTTTGATAATGGCAAGCCGTTCCGTGGGGTAGGGGAGAATATTTGCTGGGAGTCGCGCGCTAAAGACGATTCTAAATTTTTCAAGAAGCTACACGAAAATTCGCGGTTCAACTATAATTACATGCTTTCGGAACTAGCAAAAAACGGGGGTAATTTTTATCGTACCTGGATAAGCTCGTTTAACCTGCCTTTGGATTGGAAACGAGGTTTCAATAGTACGCGTTATACGCCGTCGGATAATTATTATAATCCCAGCGCCATCTGTAAAATCGACAGTATGGTTAATCTTGCCGATTCGCTGAAAGTGTATATAATGCTCACGCTCGGTCCGGGAGCTTATGGCTTGCGCGAAGGAGGCTTCTCTCCGTCGGCTGCCGATTTCTTTGTAAATCCAAAATCGAAAGAACGGTATAAGAACCGCTTGCGTTATATCATAGCCCGATGGGGATATAGCACCAGCATTTGTGCTTGGGAGCTGTTCAATGAGATTGATAACATTCAGTTCGGGAATAAAAATAACCCTATCAGCGCTGATTCTATTGTTCAGTGGCACGACGAGATGAGTACCTATATCAAACAAACAGATCCGTACAAACATTTGGTAACCACCAGTATATCGCACCGCGATTTAAAAGGCCTTAACTCGTTGGTCAATATCGATATCAACCAGAAGCATATTTATAAGAATACAGCATCAATTCCGTCAACCATTGTTCAGTACGAAAACGACTTCAAAAAGCCGTATGTGATTGGAGAATATAGTTTTGAATGGGATTGGTCGAAAAATTTTGACGATTATGCGGAAGATATGGACCTCGATTTTAAACGAGGCCTTTGGTATGGAATGTTTTCGCCAACGCCCATTTTGCCTTTAAGCTGGTGGTGGGAGTATTTCGATAACCGTGGAATCATTCCGTATTTTAAAGGTGTTAAAGAGATTAACGACCAAATGCTCGAAGCTGGTAATGGTTCGTTTGAAAAGGTTAAAGTTGAAGCAGGCTCGCTGGAAGCTTACGGAGTTAAGTGCGGCAAAAAGATTTTCGTGTATTTGTATAATAATACCGCAAATGCCGTACAAACCAATCTTTTGGTAAAGACAGCAGGAAATAGCCAATATGAGGTTCAGAGTATTGAGCCCTCAAGCCGTCTGTATAAGAGTTTAGGTGTGTTGTCGGCTGTAAATTCTGATGTAACACTCACTAATGTTGCTTTAAATACCAAAAATGAGCAGGTACTTATTTTTAGTGCCCGATAATTCCTAATCGTCAATCGTAATTCATAAATCTTCGAATTATGCATCTTCAAAAAAGCATTTATCTTCTATTGCTTATTTTTATGACTACCACATTGTCGTTTGGGCAGTCTTCGTTAAATTTTGGGCTAACCTCGCCACAGGATCCGTCAACATTGCCAAAGTCGGCTGTTGCTGCCGAAAAACCGGTGCGAAAAGCCTGGGTAAAACCGGTTACCGTTCTTCAAACCGTTCACGATAACGAATGGGCTATCCGGGGAGGCTGGGAACTTGCCGAAGCATCTAAGGTAATAGCTTCTCAACAGTCGCTGTTTCATCCGCAGTATAATACATCCGAATGGTATAACGCTACCGTGCCGGGGACGGTACTCTCTACCCTTGTCGATCAGGGCGTTTACCCCGATCCGTATTTCGGGCTGAATAACCTTGCCATTCCCGAATCGCTTTGCCGGACGGATTGGTGGTATCGTACATCCTTTAAATTGCCTGCCGGAAATGAAAATAAGATTGTCTGGCTCTTGTTCAATGGTATTAATTATAGTGCAGATGTTTGGCTTAACGGCAAACAGTTCGGCGCTATTCGCGGCGCTTTTATCCGGGGCGAGTTTAATGCGACCGATCTGTTAAAACGCGACGGCGAGAATATTCTTGCCGTACATATTCTTCCTCCGCCCAATCCGGGTATTCCGCACGAAGAGTCGCCAAGTTCAGGCCGTGGCCCTAATGGTGGGCAACTTTGTCTGGATGGGCCTACCTTTATTTCTTCCGAAGGTTGGGACTGGGTGCCAGGCATCCGCGACCGTAACATCGGTATCTGGCAGGATGTTTGTGTTCGTTATACCAATCAGGTGACGATTGCAGACCCTCAGGTTGTTACCAAGCTTCCGTTGCCCGATACAACTAGTGCAACTGTTAGCGTGAGTACGGAAGTGGTGAATAATTCGTCAGTCAATCAGCAAGTTACTTTAAACGGGACAATCGGGAATATTACATTCAGCCAAAATGTGTCTTTAAAAGCCGGAGAGCATAAGCTTGTAACTTTTACGCCCGCACAATTTCCGCAAATACAGATTAAAAATCCGCGATTATGGTGGCCTAATGGCTATGGAAAACCAGAACTTTATACCCTAAAGCTTTCTGTTGTTTCCGAAAATAATGAAGTCTCGGACAATAAAACAGTACGGTTTGGTATTCGTGAACTTTCTTATGAGTTAACCGTAGATGCGCCGGGTAAGAAAGATTGGCGTGTGGAGTTTAATCCTATTTCGGCGATGAAAGATGGTAAACCGTTGTTCGACAATATTAACCGGCGTAGTGTAGGCGACGGGGTAAGCATTCCAAAATTGCGTGACGATGTTGATGCTTCGGTCTTGACCGAATTGCAGGATAAAGGCACGGCTCCATACTTGGTCATTAAAGTAAATGGTCGCCGGATCTTTTGCAAAGGCGGCAACTGGGGAATGGACGATGCCATGAAACGTGTATCGCGCGAACATCTCGAACCGTATTTTCGGCTGCATCGGGATGCGCATTTTAACATGGTACGCAACTGGACCGGCGAAAGCACCGAGGAAGTTTTCTATGAATTGTGCGACGAATACGGTTTGTTGGTTTGGAACGATTTCTGGCTGTCGACAGAAGGATATAACCTGAATGTTAACGACGATAACTTGTTTCTGGACAATGCCCGCGATGTCATTCGCCGTTTTCGTAACCATCCGTCAATTGCCATTTGGTGCCCGCGTAACGAAGGTTTTGCTCCGCAATACCTCGAAGAAAATTTGTCCGCGATGATTGTAAAAGAAGACGGAACCCGCTATTATCAGCCAAACTCGCGCTATATGAACCTTCGTCCCAGCGGACCATGGCATTATTTTAAAGATGCCTCCGAGTATTTTCGTAACAATGCCAAAGGCTTTAACTCCGAACTCGGCACACCTTCGGTTCCAACCGCTGCATCGATGCGTAAGATGATGGCTAAAGAAGATGTGTGGCCTATTAGCGATGCATGGTATTATCACGATTTGCATTTCGGGCAGAAGGAATATTGTCAGGCTATCGATACGTTGTATGGAAAATCGAACAGCGTGGAAGAATTTTGCAAAAAAGCTCAGATGGTTAATTACGACAGTCACCGGGCCATGTTTGAGTCGTGGAACAGCAAAATGTGGAATAATACCAGCGGTCTTCTGTTATGGATGACTCATCCTGCCTGGCCAAGTACCGTTTGGCAGGTGTATTCGTGGGATTATGAAACGTTTGGTTCTTATTTCGGCTCACTAAAGGCTTGCGAACGGGTTCATGCTCAGATGAATCTTCATGATAACAAGGTGATTGTGGTTAACACAAGTCTTAACAATCTGGTTAATGCCAGGATAAGCCTTATGCTTTACGATTTGTCGGGGAAATTATTGTTCCGGAATTCTCAAACATGTACTGCTCCGGGCAATCAGCTAACTTATTGTTTTACGCCATCCCTGCCTGCAAATCTGCCGGATGTTTACCTGGCCCGGCTGGTGCTGTCTGACAAAAGTGGACGGGAAGTTTCTGTAAACGAATATTGGAAAACGACATCGAAAACCAATGGGTTTACGGCATTTAACAAGTTGATACAGGTCGGCTTAAAAGGCAAAGTACTTAAAAAGCAAAGCGGAGTACAGTCCAAAATGGAGTTCGAGATTGCCAATACATCCAAAGTTCCTGCCATAGGAGTTAAATTAAATCTTCGGAAGAAAGGCTCTGGGGAGTTAATCTTACCGGCTTATTTTTCGGAGGGCTATTTTACGCTGCTACCCGGCGAACGTAAAAGAATATCGGTAGATTTCAACGGTCCGGATATCCCGGAGCTGGTAGCCGATGGCTATAATGTGGTTAATGAGACTGTTGCGTTTATAGGGATAATTGATCGTTAGTATTAAGTGTGTGTTTTACAATTAATTATAATGATTCGGAGGCTTACTTTTTTAAAAGATAATCTCTGCTATAAGAGCAAAAACGGAATATAATATCTATTTTTAGCGCCTGAATGTACTGGGTTTCATTCGGGTGCTACTTGTAGCTTGGGGTATTTAATTGCTAACAAATGATTATGAAGAGTTTCCAATATTTTACGGTTGTTTTGTTGGTTTCGTGTATTATCGTTTCCTGCGGAAGTGATAAAAGCGTCCGTATAGGTTTTTTATTACCCAATCTTACAGATGTACGTTATCCGAAAGACCGGGATTTTTTCAGTTCAAAGATAGCTCAGCTTGGAGGTTCTGTCGAATTTGCCGAAGCTCGCAATGATGCCCATATGCAGGAAGAGCAGGCCATACAGATGATTCAGAAAGGTGTAAAGGTAATTGTGATTGCCGCTGTAAACCAGAACCTCGCAGCATCAATAGTTCGCTATGCTCATGATAAGGGGGTTAAAGTTATTGCTTATGAGCGGCTTATTCAGAATTGCGACCTCGATTATTTTGTAGCCTTCGACCACTTTATTGTTGGAAAAGAACAAGCTGGTTACGCCATTCAGAAAAAAGAAGGTGGAAATTATGTACTGCTTGGCGGGGACAAAGGCGACAAAAATGCAGAGCTTATCAAACAAGGGCAGCATGAAATTCTTGCACCGGTAATCAAGTCGGGTAAAATCAATTCATTATACGATATTTTTGTTGAAGACTGGTCGTCAGAAAGTGCATATATTGAAATGAAGAAAGCTCTGGTACTGTCGGGACAGAAGGTTGATGTGGTAATTTCGGCAAACGATGGTATGATTGCCGGTATCAGACAAGCCCTGGATGAGGAACAACGAGGTTATCCGGTTGTTGTTATCGGGATGGATGCCGACCCTGATGCCTGCCAGCGCATTGTTGAAGGAAAACAAACAATGACCGTTTTTAAATCGTTCCGGCAACAGGCCGAAATTGCAGCCCAGTTGGCCATTGATCTGGCCCGGGGGAATAAAATTGACAAAGTTCAACAATCTACGTTTAATAAGTCTATACAAGTGCCCACGATTCTTCTTCAGCCGGTGGTTGTGGACAGTACCAATGTTAAAAGCACCGTGTTGGCTGAGACCAAACAGAAATAATAAGTATTCTAAAATTTACGATAATCCTGTCTGGGTTTATATTCCAGACAAGATTTGTTATACCGCACAACGGGTCAAATGGCCTGATTATTGTACGGGAACCTTTCGGTTTTTTAACCGAATCAGATTATTGGTCAATTCGATTTAACTTCCTCACTAGCTAAATTATATATTCAAGAGCGTTCACCTATTCAGGGTGTTAATTTGTTGTTGCATGTTGTGTAAACTTCAGGCAAACAACCAGCTAAAAGTCAGTACCTTAGTTTTAAACTAAGCTTGATATATTAATTTATTAACCAACATTTTACATTATTTAAAATCTGCTAACATGAAAAAAATCTGTTTATTAACGATTTGTTTAGTCGCAACATTTCAGTTGTTTGCACAAAAAGTGCCTCAGTTGGGAAAGGACAAAATTGAAGATGTTGTTGCTGCAATGACTCCTGAAGAAAAGGTTTATCTCGTTGTCGGACTTGGTGATGCTATTTGGCGAAATCCTCCTACCGGCGAAAAAACCGTAATTGTTGCCGGTGCTGCCGGACGTACCTGGGGAATTCCGCGCTTGGGCATTACGCCTTCCGTTTTGGCCGATGGCCCTGCCGGATTGCGGATAAATGCTAAACGTCCCGATGTTTCGCAAACTTTTTACTGCACCGCTTTTCCAACAGCTACCGCCCTGGCTTCTTCATGGAATACGCAACTGGTCGAAAACGTTGGTAAAGCCATGGGTAATGAAGTGCTCGAATATGGTTGTGATGTGCTGTTGTCCCCCGCTATCAATATTCATCGTAATCCTCTTTGCGGCCGCAACTTCGAATATTACTCGGAAGACCCGCTGATTGCCGGAAAGATGGGAGCTGCCATGATTCGTGGTATTCAGTCGAACGGCGTTGGAACCTCGTTAAAACACTTTGTGGCCAACAATATCGAAACCAACCGTATGAAGATCAATGCTGTAATTAGTCAGCGTACATTGCGCGAAATTTACCTGCGCGGGTTCGAAATAGCTGTAAAAGAGGCTCAGCCGTGGACCGTAATGTCGTCGTATAACCGGTTAAACGGATTTTATACTTCGGAAAATGCCGATTTGCTTACAACTATTCTTCGTAACGAGTGGGGATTTCAGGGCATGGTAATGTCTGACTGGGGCGGAGGAGCCGATGCTGTTGCCCAGATGAATGCTGGAAATGACATGATAATGCCCGGAAGCCATCAGCGTGCCGAGCTTTTAAATGCCTTGAAAAATAAGACTCTTCACGAAAAGATCCTTGATCGTAATATTATCCGTATCCTTTCTTTTATCTTGAAAAATCCACGGTTTAAAGGCTATGCTTTTTCGAATCAGCCAGATCTGAAGGCTCACGCCGAAGCATCACGAGCTGCTGCAACTGAAGGCATGGTGCTGCTCAAGAACGATAAAAACGTGCTTCCCTTTAAGAAAGTAAAAACAGTAGCTCTTTTTGGGAAAACATCATATCGCTTCATTGCTGGCGGAACAGGTAGTGGCGAGGTTAACTACGAACATGCAATATCTATTAAAGAAGGTTTTGTTAATGGTGGTTTTACTGTTGTGAAACCCTTGGAGGATGTTTATACGCAGTTTGTTGATACGGTTATGGCAAACTCGAAGGCGAAAAATAAAAAGAGTGCTGTCGATTTTCATGCCGAAATGCCACTATCTCAGCAGCAAATTGACGACCAGGTTAAGAATTCGGACATTGCCATTATAACTATTGGACGCAACGCCGGCGAAGGTTGGGACCGCAAGGAAGCGGATTATTTCGTACTCTCGGATATTGAAAAAAACATGATTAAAGGAGTTTGCGGTGCATTCCATGCCGCCGGAAAGAAGGCTGTTGTGGTGCTCAACGTTGGTGGGGTAATGGCAACAACCGATTGGCGCGACCTTCCGGATGCTATTGTATTGGCTTGGCAAACCGGGCAAGAAGGGGCTAATGCACTGGTCGATATTCTGAAAGGTAAAGTTAACCCATCCGGGAAACTGCCCATGAGCTTCCCGGTGGCTTACCAGGATGTGCCATCTTCCAAAACGTTTCCCGGTGAGCCTAAGGACAATCCTGTAAATGCGTTTTACGACGAAGGTGTTTATGTTGGCTATCGTTACTACAACACGTTTAAAGTGCCTACAGCCTACGAGTTTGGCTATGGTCTTTCTTATACACAGTTTCAATATTCGGACATATCGCTCAGTAACAATGTGTTCTCCGATTCGATTACGGTTAAAGTCAATTTAAAGAATACCGGGAAAGCGGAAGGGAAAGAAGTGGTTGAGCTGTATTTAAGTACTCCTAAAACAGAACTTGAAAAACCAGAAGAAGAACTGAAGGCTTTTGCCAAGACTAAATTGTTGAAACCGGGCGAAAGTCAAGAGCTTAGCCTTACAATTAATGCCCGTGCTTTGGCTTCGTTCTGGAGCGGGTTAAGCGCTTGGGTTGCCGATAAAGGCGAGTATGAAGTAAGGGTTGGGGCTTCGTCGAAAGACATCCGGTTAAAGGCTTCATTTACGCTTCCCAATACCGTAATTGTCGAAAAAGTTCATAATGTTCTGTATCCCAATTTTCCTGTAAAGGATCTTAGTATTGTTAAAAGTGAAAGTGCTAAATAAGGTTGTATTGATGTCGTAAAGAATTCATTGTTAAAGTCTTCAAAATAATACGGTTTCAAGATTCAACGGAATTGGAATTTGTAATTCTATAAAAAGAGAAAGCTCTGTTCTTCATATAAGGAACAGAGCTTTTTTCATTTCCAAGTAAAGATGTTGGCGCCAGGCGGAGTTTGTAATTTATCTACTTCTTTTCGATGTCATTGTAAAAAACTTAAAAAAGTTTCAAATCGAAATGATTTCATTCGACCCTTATTGTTTAATGTCGTAATTTTGCAGCCAACAAGTCTAAAACAAGGGGGTATTAATGAATCAACATCAAAATAAGGAAATAAAGGAAATAGGAACATTGCTCCTCGAAATCGGGGCGTTGTTAATGAGTTCGGGCGCCAGTACGGCACGCATACGGATAACCATAAACCGTATTTCGGAAGCATTTGGTTGTACCGCCGACCTGTTTATTACGCACAGGGCTTTAACATTAACTCTTAACGACGAGGAAAATGAAGACCTTTTCAGCAGTATTAAACGGACTTCGCCGCATGGTGTCAACTTTAAGGTGGTGTCGGGAATCAGCCGGATGAGCTGGAGGGTGGTGGAAGAAAACTGGACCATCGATCAGATAAAGCAGGAAATAAACCGATTGACATCGCTTCCGCATTATCCGCGGATAGTTGTGCTTTTATTGGTAAGCCTCGCTGGTGCTTCATTTTGCCGGTTATTTGGTGGCAACTTCGTTGAAATGGGAATTACATTTTTGGCATCGTTTGCCGGGCTGTTTATCCGCCAGGAAGCACACAAATTTCAGTTTAACCCTTACTTGTGCATTTATTTTGGAGCATTGACGGCATCATTGGTCTCCGGGGCTTTTATGAAATTAGGCCTCGACATCACGCTCGAACATGCGTTTGCTACGTCGGTATTGTTTCTCATTCCCGGGGTGCCGCTCATCAATACCTTTACCGACCTTATCGATGGCAATATCCTTAACGGACTATTACGTGGTGTGCACGGACTTATTATTGCTTTTTGCATTGCCCTCGGATTATTATCAGCAATTTACATATATCATTTTTAAACCATGGACTGGATTACAATTCTCGAAAGATGTATTTGGTTTGGCTCAGCGGCATTAGGGTTTGCCATCCTTTTTAACGTTCCGCCCCGTACATTATTAATTATATGGTTACTTGGCGCCATTGGCGGCTTTGTCAAACTCAATATGTTGAACCTTGAACTGGGACCGGTGCTGGCTTCTTTCCTGGGGGCTTCGGTTATCGGATTGTTAAGTATACCTGCGGCACACAATAAACATGCTCCACCGCTGGTGTTTTCGATTCCTGCGGTTATACCCATGGTGCCGGGGGTATTTTTTTACCGTATGATGCTTGGGTTTATTAAATTAACCGGTGATATTGGCGATTCTTATAATCAGGTTTTATCCGAAACAGTAAACAATGGTGTAAAGGCGCTTTTTATCCTCATGGCACTGGCCGTAGGTGTTGGTATTCCTAACTTTATAACCCGCAAGGAATCGGCTAAAGAAATTAAGATTAAGAAAAAACGTTCTGCAATAGCTTAGCCGAAACACAAAAGAGGCGCAAAGTTTGGTTTTGCGCCTCTTTTGTGTTTTCTTTGATACCTGTAAAATTAAGCACTTCTTATTTTATTGGTTAGTATGTTATATACAGCCATAAAGAAATACTTCGTATTGGTAATCGTTGGGTTCTTTTTTAGTTCGTTAAGGTAAATACGTTCTGCTTCGATATTTCCAAGGGCATCAGGCATGTTTAGGGCCACATAAGGTGGAATACATCCGGGTTTATGTTTAATCCGTTCTTCCTTTAAATCTTCCGGAAATTGACTAAACCGGAACTGGCTCAAAGGTCTGACTCCAACAATACCCAGTTCTCCGCGAAAAACATTGATAAACTGAGGAATCTCATCGAGCCAAAGTTTACGGAAAAATTTACCCCAACCGGTCAGCCGGAAATCGTTGGCAGGCTTGCCCTCGTGGTTGTAGCCATTAAGCCGCACCACAAAATCCTGAAGAAACTCGGAATAAGGATGCATGGTTCTTAGCTTGTAAACCTTTATCAGCTTGCCGTTTCGGCCAACACGTCGCATGGGGAAGAACGGGCCATTGGAGATATTGACTACTGATTTGGGTTCACTGGTTTTCATCACAACAAAATACATGAGATTGTTGATTTGTTTGAATTCAATAATATCGAAACCACAATAAACCAGTCTTCCAAGAGTTTCGGCCAAAGAAATGACACGGTATTTGTTCTTGGTTAACCAAATATACAGTTTTTGAGTAAATTTAACCCGAGGCATTACCCGGTTAAAGATAAAATCAAAAACCCATAATAATTTGGTCAGGGTCTGCCCAAAACGTTTGGTCATTTTTTGCCACCGGATGTCGTAGGTTTCAACACACCCAATGTAAATTCCGGCATCGGGCAACAGGGTGTTAATGGAGCGTAATAAAGAATTAATTCTCTGGTGTTTGTTGGCTTGCTCCAAGTTTATGATTACACGAATGTTGTCGAAGTTGACATTGTCGTATAACCGTTTCTGTTTGGTCGAAAACAGAATCGTCTCCTGATGTTCAAGGGGAAAGTGCTCGGAAATATAACTCAAAACCTCCTCTCCGGCTTCCTCCCTTAAAGCATTGATTAAATCGTTATTGGTGGTAATAGGTTGGGAAATAACTTCTTCTTGAGTTGCAGCAGCGCGTACTTTGGTGAGTTTTTCGGAAGCAACTTTGCTGCCTAAATTTAGAAATATGTTCATGGCAACAGGGTTTTAGTTTCACATTAGGTTTTTAAACTCTTTCTAGCAAAAACTTTTTCTTAGTTTTTTATTTAAAATTAGATATATAAAATGGGCCTGACAATCCAATTTAGACCACGCCAACCAAGGTTTAACTACTTTAAATTTTAAAAATGGCTGTTGATATATTATTTTATTCATTACATCTATCTTTCATATCCGTCCGTCAACATGGGGATAATTGGGGGCTGATTTGACCAATGGTTAATTTTGTTAGATAAACTTTTTTTAACCCTAATCCCTGATCAATAAAGCCTTTACGACTAATTTTTATGAAGCTTATGAAGGAACTTGCGGATTATCAGGTCTTAATTTTATAATAAAGAAAACGTCACAGAGGGATAACTTTTATTATAAGATTACTACGGCAAAATTTTGTCAGCTTTGTCTAAATAGAGATTTGCTAAGAGAAAATAAAATGCTTCTGGCGATATAAATTGAAGTTCAGAAAAACGTTATGGTACCGATTGAACTAAGTTTGTGTTACTTTGTATTATATTTTAGGAACATAACTCCGGCTAAACAAACAGACTTTTGAACACATAGACTTTACCTGTTATGATGGATTTGCATAACCATACTACCTGGAGCGATGGATTGCATTCTGTACGGGATCTTGCAGAGAATGCAGCACGGCACAATGTAAAGCATTTGGGCGTCACCGATCATTTGCATACATTAAAGGTGAAGTCATTGCCTTACGACAAAGTTTTTGAATATGTGCAAGAAATACGGCTTGTACAAAACGAATTTAGACATAGCTTAAAACTGTATGCAGGTGTGGAGATTAACCTGAATACGGCACAAACCAAGCTCTCAAGGCTCGATTATGCGGCGATAAACCAACTCGATTATGTTCTGTTGGAAGGTGTTGAAGAATCTTCGGAATTTTTGAAATTAACACAACTTCCTAAATATCTCAAAAATATTGAATGTGCCGCAGGTTTTGCTCATGCAGACCTTATGAATATTGCTCAAAATTATCAAAAGCAGGGCGGGCTCGATTTTGTTCTGAAATTTATGAAGGAACATAACCTTTTTTGGGAGATCAATACCAGCCAACGGTACCCGTTTTTTAACCTTTTACTGTATCATCCCGATTTTTTTCTTAACGAAGAAATTGAATTCCTGTTGGATAAATTAAAACAGTATCAGGTACCTATATCTGTAGGAAGCGACACTCACTCGTTTGAATATTACGAAATTGACAGGCTTCGGAAAGGAAATGAAGTGATAGGTTCACATCAGCTTTTATCGTTGTTTTAAAAAAGTCGTAATAAATTGTAGCTTTTAGCGTTATTTTAATTACATTTCTCCCTATTTTTCAGTACATTAAACTGAAAGGTTTAGTAATTACAGGCAAAGTATATTTTAAATAATGTAATTTATTGAAAAATAGGCAATATAAGCGATGTGTAGTTGCTTGTGTATTTTTTGATTCTTGCCTGTAAGTCTTATATAGAGTTAATTATTAAATGTTTGTACTTAATCCTTTTAAACGAATAAACGTATGTCGAAATTAAGTAAGCTTTTTTCTGTAATTATTTTAATATCAACGATTTCAGTAAATGCGCAAAAGACCTGGTCGCTTCAGGAATGCATCAAGTATGCACTGGATAACAATATTCAGGTAAAACGACAGGAGCTTCAAACTAAACTGGCTCAGAATAACCACGAACAATCAAAATATCAGCGTTATCCAAACCTTAATGCCGGAGGTAGCCACAATTGGACTTTGGGGCGTTCGGTTGACCGTTATACCAACGAGTTTAGCAATACAACAGTTCAGTCCGATAATTTTTCGCTTCAAAGTTCGGTAGTTTTATTTAACGGCTTTCAGATTTCGAATACCATCGAGCAAAACAAATACATTGTCGAAAGCAGCCTCAATGATTACGAGAAAGCCAAAAATGATATTGCCCTCCAAGTGGCCACGGTTTACCTGCAAATATTATTTGGTGAGGAAGCGCTTGATATAGCTCAAAAACAGCTGGAAGTAACCCGTTTGCAACTCGAAAAAACGAAGAAACTGGTGGATGCCGGCAGCAAAGCCAATGGAGAGCTGCTCCAGATGCAAGCCCAGGAAGCCGGGGATAAATACAATGTTACCAATGCTAAAAATAACCTTGACGTATCGTACCTTACAATAACGCAAATTCTTGAGCTAAAAACCTCCGAAGGTTTTAAAGTAGCTAAACCTACTGCAATTTCGGTGAGCAATCAAAATGTACTTTTATCCGTTGATGATATCTATCGTGAAGCCGAAGCTAAAATGCCCCAAGTGAAAAGTGGCGAATCAACTCTTAAAAGTTATGAAAAAGGATTAGCCATTGCTAAGGGCCAGTCATATCCCGAACTTAGTCTTTCGGGTTCTTATTATAGCGGGTATTCCGATGCTCGCACGAAAATTACCGCTGCAGTTCCTTATGTTTCTACCATAGGTTTTGTAAACGGCGACCCTACCATGCCGGTAACAACAACCGGATATTCTTATACACAAAGCAAATATCCGTTTTTTGAACAGTTGAAGGACAATGCCAGCAAATCGTTATCGTTAAATTTAAGTATTCCAATATTTAACAGGTTTAGCACCCGCACGTCTATCAGCAACGCCAAAATAAGGATGCAGGATGCATCGTATAATCTGGCTCAGGTTAAAAAGACACTGTATCAGGATATTCAAAAGGCTCATGCCGATGCTTTGGGAGCGTTTGAAAAATTCAATTCGGCCACCGAAGCTGTTGCCTCTTATGAAGAAGCTTTTAAATACAGCCAGCAACGGTTCGATGTGGGCATGTTAAGTTCGGTAGATTATAATATCGCTAAAAACAACTTGCTAAAAGCTCAGTCCGACCTCATTCAGGCAAAATACGAATACATCTTTAAAATTAAAGTGCTTGATTTTTACAGGGGAATGCCTATAATCCTGCAATAATCTGTTATTCATCGTTAAAATGAAGCTTCCCTTTTTACGGATTTTAGCAGCGTTACTACTTATCTGGACTTCGTGCGAAAAGGAGTCGTACTACACCAGTAGCGATGCTGTCCTGAAATTTTCATGCGATACCATTGCTTTCGATACCGTATTTACCAGTATCGGAACGGCCACTCAACGGCTTATGGTTTATAATCCTTACAACAAAATTTTAAAAATATCGTCTATTCAGCTTGCAGGTGGCGATAAGTCTCCGTACATATTGAATATCAATGGAGTTATGGCTAACAATGCTGCCGATATAGAAGTGTATCCGAACGACAGCCTTTACATTTTCGTGCAGGTTTTGATTAATCCTACCGGGAACGATCTTCCGCTGTTGGTTCGCGATTCGGTAATATTTAACGTGAACGGAAACTTAAGTAGCATAAAGCTACAAGCTTATGGGCAGGATGTTCATCTGGTTAAAGGAGGGACGATTAAATCCCAGACCTGGACGGCCGATAAACCTTATCTTATTTATGGCGATTTGACGCTGGATACGCTTCAATCCCTTGTCATTGACAAAGGTACAAAAGTATATTTTCATAAAAATGCGAATCTCAGAATTAAAGGTTCGTTAAACGTTAACGGTGAATTTGGCAGCCCGGTGACTTTCGGTGGAGACCGTCTCGAATCGGATTATAATGATATTCCCGGCCAATGGGGCGGGATACTTCTTATGCCGGGAAGTGTTAATAACACACTAAATTACGTAGTTATTAAAAATGGAACATCCGGGCTACAGGTTGGGACGGTGGGCAATCTGTTTCAAACGGATTTGGTGCTCTCTAATTCCATAATTCAGAATATGGCTTATAACTGTTTGTTAGCCAATAATTCAAAGATTAAAGTTGTAAATACAGTCCTTGCCGATGGAGGTGCGTACACCTGCGCTCTTTGGGGCGGAAGTTATGAATTTTACCATAGTACAATTGTTAATTATTCCGGGTCGTATACTTCGGTAAGCCGGTATCCGGTTCTTTACTTGTCGAACTATGTGGTTAATTCGTATGAAACTGTTATCCAGCCGCTTATTATGGTTGGGTTTTACAACACTATTGTGTATGGCAATTATTCTGACGAAATTGCCATTGATTTTAAACCAACGGCGCCTTTCAATTATAAGTTTGACCATTGTCTGTTGAAAGGCGATGCCGGTAAGTTTACTTCCCAGTCACAAATTGCTCCAATTTGGAATAAAAGCCCACGTTTTAAAGCTGTGGATAAAATGGTCTTTGAACTTGATACGCTTTCTCCGGCCAAGGATGCCGGGAATAAACAAGTTGGAAATGCGTATCCTTTTGATATTAAAATGATAAACCGGACTACCGATTTGGGGCCGGATCTGGGCGCTTACGAAAGAGTTGAAAAATGAGGATTACGACTGTAGCCCTTGGTGTTTTTATTTGTTTGGCTTTTGTGAATAAAAGTTTGGGACAATCACGTGGCGACGTTCGGATAATGTTCTATAATACGGAAAATCTGTTTGATGCCGAAGATGATCCGCAAACGCAGGACGACGATTTTACTCCAAACGGCAAACAGCACTGGACGAAGGATAAATATAACCATAAGCTGTTCAATATCTTTAAAACGATTGTCGGGGTAGGAGAGTGGACACCTCCCGAAATTATTGGTCTTTGCGAGGTTGAAAACCGGCGCGTGCTGATCGACCTTTTGCACAGAACCCCGCTCGATAAATATCAGTATGGCATAGCTCATTTTGAATCGCCCGACCCTCGGGGCATTGACGTTGCTTTGCTTTACCGGACAGATAAGTTTAAGTTGTTAAGCCAGCAGCCCCTGCATATTTCGTTTAAAAATTCTCCTAACCGCAAAACACGCGATATTTTAATGGTAAAACTAAAGTTTCCGGGAGAGTGTGGCGATACGTTATTTCTTTTTGTAAATCACTGGCCCTCGCGCCGTGGAGGCGAGATAGAGTCTGAAGATTCTCGCGTAGAGGTGGCTCAATTGCTTAAACATAAGACCGACTCGTTGTTACGAAAAAAAGCTTCAGCAAAAATTATCATCATGGGCGATTTTAACGATGAGCCGGACAATAGTAGCCTGACACAATATTTACAAGCGCAGACATCATTCAGTCGGATTGTTGTTTCTGAGTTATATAATTTAACTGCTGGGAGCGTTTCTTCCCAAACGCCCGGAACACACAAATTTAGCGGGCAGTGGAGCACTTTTGATCAGCTAATTGTTTCCGGAGGACTTCTGCTTTCATCCGGATGCTTATCTGCAAAAGCTTCCGGAGCCCATATTTATAACGGCGATTTTTTGTTTCAACCTGATGCCCGTAACTTAGGCAAAAAGCTTTTCCCGACCTTCTCCGGACCACAATATCTGGGTGGTTTTAGCGATCATTTACCTGTATATCTTGATGTTTTGCTGCAAAATTAAACTTCCGTACGTTTCTTCTTTCTTTTTCCGTCGGTATTCCCCAATTTTGTATCATGGAAAAGAAGTTCATTTTAGTCTTAACAGAGCACCGCACTACAGGTTATGTTTTTGTCCCGTATATTGCTGAATTACAAGGAAATTCAGATTATTTTTTGTTGGTTGAGCGAATCATCCTCGACGACATTCGCAAGCGTCCGTCCGATTTTACCGACGACCAAAAGAAACTGGTTAAACTAATTGAGGAATACAGCGATAACGAGCTTACCCGAGCCTTTTCCAAAAAGAAAATGACCAATCAGGAGTTTATCTCCGGACTTACGGCCGAAATGCTCGCCAATCAGGTACGTCCGTATATCGAACGCCGTTTGCTCCGCATCATCGACGTTCTGCGCACTTCTTCTATTGAAGTTTTCTTTAAAGATGCGCACCGGCAGGTTTATTGCTCCGAAAAAGTTATTATAGATCCTAATCCGGCCGAAGGTGTCTTCAATTTTATCCGTACGCCCACTGAGTTGAAATACTTTCTTTCGGTAAGCCACAAGAATCGCGAAATGAAGCTAACCAACCTGCCGGGTATTATTTTGGTAAATGAGCCTTGTCATTTGGTGGTCAATAATAAGATATTGGTTTTTAATGATATTGATGGGAAGAAACTTAGCCCATTCTTTCGGCACGAGTTTGTAATTGTTCCTAAAGCCCGCGAAAAAGACTATCTCGAAAAATTTGTGCTGAACACCATTAAAAAATTCAGAGTAAAATGCTCGGGTTTTACCATTGTGGAGGATGCGCCAACTCCCTCGAAAGTGCTGGCATTGGAAGGCGATCTGCAATATAATCCTGTGCTGAGGCTGTATTTTGATTACGGAAACGGTAAAAAAATAAATGCCGGGCAGGTTATTGAAGATTCGGTAACCTTGCAAACCGACGGCGATAATTACACGTTTTATAAAACCGCGCGTAATGCCAATTTTGAACGTAAATCCGTTGATTCCCTGAAGTCGCTCGGACTTAAAAACGACGGAACAGCTTTCTTTAAGATTGATTTTGTGCCGGGCGACACCATGGAGGAAATGCTTGGCGACCTCGTTAACTGGATCAATATCAACGAGAGCGTTCTGAGCAAAGAAGGATTTTCAATTGTTCAGGAATTTTTTGATAAACAGTTTTATACGCAAAATATTGATTTGCAAACGTCGTTCAATCAAAAGGAAGATTGGTTTGATGTTTATGCCGAAGTAGTTTTGGGCGAGTTCCGAATTCCGTTTATCCGTTTTAAAAAACACATTCTTAGCAACAACCGCGAGTTTAAATTGCCTAATGGTGAGGTCGTAATTCTTCCCAAAGAGTGGTTTGCTCATTATTCCGATCTGTTTTATTTCGGGAAAACAGAAGGCGAACACCTGATGTTTAGGTCGGTTCATATGCCTGTTTTGCAGGAATCATTTAAATCCTTCAACAAAGATTATCTCACACCGTTGCTCGAACTTTACGAAGCATCAAAAACCGGACATACGCCTTCGTTGCCCGATGTTAATGCCACTCTGAGGCCTTACCAGACCGAAGGTTTTGCATGGATGTACTGGCTTTCGCAAAATAACCTCGGCGCCTGTCTTGCCGACGATATGGGGTTGGGGAAAACCCTGCAAACGCTCACCCTGCTGAAAAAGGTCATCGAAAAATACCCGGCAAATAATAATAGTGAAAATGCCCCGGCAACGCTTGTTGTACTTCCTGCGTCGTTGGTTCATAACTGGTATAACGAGATTCAGAAGTTTACCCCCGAATTCAAAGCGCTTAAATATATCGGTACTAACCGGTCGTTAAGCCTCGAAGAACTGAATAATTACCAGATTGTACTTACAACTTATGGTGTGGTGCGCAACGAATACGAGCAACTGAAAGAATACGAATTTCTGTACATTATCCTCGACGAAAGCCAGACGATAAAAAATCCGGATTCGAAAATATTTCAAGCCGTTACCGAACTGCGGTCGAAAAATAGGTTGGTGCTTACCGGTACGCCTATCGAAAATTCGCTCACCGACCTGTGGTCGCAAATTGAATTTCTGAACCCAGGTATTTTGGGTGATGTAAACTTCTTTCGTCAATATTTTGCTTATCCCATTGAACGTGAAGGCGACGAAGCCAAACGCGATAAACTTAAAAATTTGATTCACCCGTTCATACTCCGGCGCACCAAGCAGGAAGTGGCAACCGATTTGCCGCCACTCACCGAGCAAATTCGTCTGTGCAGCATGAGCGACAGTCAAAAAGCTTATTACGAAGAAGAAAAATCGAAGGTCCGCAACGAGATTTTAAATTCTATCGATCAGGTTGGGGTTGAAAAATCGACCATGATGGTGCTTAATGCCCTGATACGCCTTCGCCAGATAGCCAATCATCCGTTTATGGTCGACCCACGCTACACCGATGATTCGGGTAAATTTGAAGAAATTGCCGACAGTCTCGAAAATATGTATCAGGAAGGACATAAAGTATTGATATTCTCTTCGTTTGTGAAACATTTGGAGCTGTTCCGGACTTACTTCGAAGTTAAAGGATGGAAATATTCAATCCTGACCGGCGAAACCCGCAAACGCGAGGAAGTGGTACGCGATTTCCAAACGCAGCCCGACCATCGATTCTTTTTAATATCACTCAAAGCCGGAGGTGTTGGGTTAAATCTTACCGCTGCCGATTACGTGTTCCTACTCGATCCGTGGTGGAACCCGGCAGCCGAGATGCAGGCCATCAACCGGGCGCACCGCATCGGGCAAACTAACAAAGTGTTCGTTTACCGATTTATAACAGCCGAAACTATTGAAGAGAAAATTATAAAGCTTCAGGAACGGAAAACCCAGCTGGCCGAAAATTTTATCAATAGCAATAATCCGTTTAAAGGACTTTCAAAAGAAAGTATTCTGGAATTGTTTGAATAGCAGTGTTTGTTGACTTTTCGTAATTTCAAGATGTTATTACTGATTATAATTTGTAAACTTGCATCAGCAAATTAAAACAAACAGCTGACTTATCTGCTGATAATTGTTTGATATCATTAACTACAGTATTGTTTAAAATATCATTTTTGTATTTAATCAATGAATACAAAGGACAACCTATATTTAATAACTAAACAACCTGTATTAATGAACAAATTGAAACTGCTTACACTATCCTGCCTGATGGCGACCTCGCTGGTTACGGGTTACTCCCAAGGTATTCCCGTGTATCTTGACGAGACTAAATCTATTGAACAACGTGTTGACGATGCCTTGTCGAGAATGACAATGGAAGAAAAGGTGGCGATGTGCCATGCACAATCTAAGTTTAGTAGTAAAGGTGTTCCTCGTTTAGGTATTCCCGAAGTTTGGATGAGTGATGGCCCGCACGGGGTTCGTGAAGAAATTTTGTGGGACAGCTGGGGCGAAGCCAAATGGACTAACGATTCCTGCACTGCTTTCCCGGCGCTTACCTGTCTGGCTGCTACGTTTAATCCTCAAATGTCGTTGATTTATGGTAAAGCCATTGGCGAGGAAGCTTGTTATCGTAAAAAAGAAGTTCTGTTGGGACCTGGCGTGAACATCTATCGTACGCCTATGAATGGTCGTAACTTCGAATACATGGGCGAAGATCCGTTTCTTGCTTCAAAAATGGTAGTTCCTTACATTCAAGGTGTTCAGCAGAATGGCGTGGCGGCTTGCGTTAAACATTATGCTCTCAATAATCAGGAAAAATGGCGTAATCATATCGACGTTCAATTGAGCGACAGGGCTTTGCATGAGATTTATCTGCCTGCTTTTAAAGCTGCCATTACCGAGGGAAAGGCTTGGTCTATCATGGGATCGTACAATAAACTTCGCGGTCAGCATTGTTGCCATAATGAATTGCTGCTTAATAAAATATTGAAAGGTGACTGGGGGTTCGACGGCGTTGTAATTACCGACTGGGGTGGAGCTCACAATACCATGGAAGCTATCAATAACGGGCTGGACATTGAAATGGGCTCATGGACCAACGGGTTGACTTCGGGCCTGACCAATGCCTATGACAATTACTATCTGGCAATGCCTTTCCTCAATGCTTTACGGGCCGGACAGGTTTCTCCTTCGGTACTCGACGATAAAGCCCGCCGTATACTTCGTCTGATTTTCCGTACGTCGATGAATTCCAAACGGCCTTACGGAAGTTTTGGTTCGCCCGAACATGCCGCAGTGGCACGTCAGATTGCCGAAGAAGGTATTGTTTTATTAAAGAACAGTAATAATATTCTTCCGTTAGACCTGAAAAAGGTCAAGAATATCGCTGTTATTGGCGATAATGCTACGCGCCGGATGACTCAGGGAGGAGGTAGCTCGGTGTTGAAAGCAAAATACGAAATCTCGCCGCTGAAAGGTTTGCAAGCGCGTTGCGGTAGCGATGTAAAAGTATCGTATGCCAAAGGTTATTCCGCTGGCCCTCCGGTTTATGGCCGCGAAATTCCTTCGAAGGAGGATGCAGCGCAGCTTCGCCAGGCAGCCGTTAAATTGGCTCAAAATTCCGATGTGGTGCTCTATTTTGGAGGTTTGAACAAAAATTATTTACAGGATTGTGAAGATGGTGATCGTCAGCAATATAATTTACCTTTTGGACAGGATCAGTTACTCGAAGAAATTCTTAAAGTAAATAAAAATGTAGTGGTTGTGCTTATTAGCGGCAATGCCGTTGCTATGCCGTGGGTTGATAAAGTACCAGCCATTTTGCAGGGTTGGTATCTGGGCACCGAAGGTGGCAATGCCTTGGCAGCTGTGCTAACTGGCGATGTAAATCCTTCGGGTAAATTGCCGTTTTCTTTTCCGGTGAAATTAACTGACAACGGAGCTCATTCGTTCGATAAGGTTTGTTTCCCCGGCGATAGTATTCAGGAAGTTTATAAAGAAGACATTCTGGTGGGTTACCGTTGGCTCGATACCAAAAATATAGCGCCTTTGTTTGCTTTTGGTCACGGACTTTCCTATACCTCGTTTCAGTATGGTAAGATTCAGTCAGATAAAGCAAAAGTGCATAACGATGATGTTGTTAAATTAACGTTTAACCTCACCAATACCGGAAAAGTTGCCGGAGCCGAAGCCGTTCAGGTTTATGTTACTCAGAAAAAAGCCTCGGTGATGCGTCCGGTCAAGGAACTTAAAGGTTTTGATAAAGTGAAACTTCAGGCTGGAGAGAGCAAACAGGTGCAGATTAATCTTCCCGTGAAAGATTGGGCTTTTTACGACGAAAAATCTCAGCAATGGAAAGTTGAGCCCGGACAGTTTTTGATTCAGGTTGGAGCGTCTTCGCGCGATATCAAGCAGAAAATTGAAGTGGCGGTAGAATAACAATTAAAGTCCTAATAAAATGACATTCCGGACTGCACCGGAATGTCATTAGTCTTTCTTCTGTTTTGATTAATTATGAAACGATAATCCTTCGCCAAAGCTATCGATAATAATTTTGTTGTCTTTGTTTACAGTTCCTGCCAGAATCTTCTTCGATAGTTCGTTTAAAACATATTTCTGAAATACCCTTTTTACCGGACGGGCACCAAAATGTGGGTCAAAACCTTCATTGGCAATCCAGTTTATGGCATCTTCGGTAATTTCTGCGGAGATGCCACTTTCGTCGAGCATCTTACAGATACCTTTAAATTGAAGTCTTACGATTTCTTTCACTTCTGCTTTGGTAAGCGGTGCGAACATTACGATTTCGTCTACCCTGTTCAGAAATTCCGGACGGATGGTCTGTTTCATCAGGAGCATGATTTCGACACGGGCTTTTTCGAGTAAGCTTTCGCGGTTGCTATCGTTCATCCGGTCGATGTTTTCCTGAAGGATTTGCGAACCGATATTCGAGGTCATGATGATGATGGTGTTTTTAAAGTTCACCGTGCGGCCTTTGTTGTCGGTAAGCCTTCCGTCTTCCAAAACCTGAAGCAGTATGTTGAACACATCAGGATGAGCTTTTTCGATTTCGTCGAGCAATACCACCGAATAAGGTTTGTGTCGCACGGCTTCGGTAAGCTGACCGCCTTCGTCATAACCCACGTATCCCGGAGGGGCGCCGATTAAACGCGATACGGAGTGACGTTCCTGGTACTCGCTCATGTCGATGCGGGTCATCAGGTTTTCGTCATTAAACAGGAACTCGGCCAAAGCTCTGGCAAGTTCTGTTTTTCCAACGCCGGTAGTTCCCATGAAGATAAATGATCCGATGGGGCGCTTGGCGTCCGACAGTCCGGCGCGGTTACGACGAACGGCATCGGCAATAGCTTCGATGGCGATTTCCTGCCCGATCACCCTTTTATGAAGCTCATCCTCGAGGGATAACAATTTCTCGCGTTCGCTTTGCAACATGCGGGTAACGGGAATGCCTGTCCAGCGCGAAACTACATCGGCAATGTCTTCGTCGTCTACTTCTTCTTTTATCATAGCCGACATCGACTGCGCTTTCTGAAGTTCGGCCTTCAGTTCTTCGATATTACGCTCGGCCTCGCGGATGCTGCCATAGCGTAATTCGGCCACCTTGCCATAGTCGCCGTTACGCTCGGCATATTCGGCTTCCTGTTTAAAGGTTTCGATGTTGTTTTTATTTTTCTGAATCTTATCGATGATTTCGCGTTCAACCTTCCATTTGGCGCGGAACTGGTTCCGTTCTTCCGTAAGATTGGCGATTTCTTTGCTAAGTTCCTCGATTTTGGCATTGTCGCCTTCCCGTTTAATGGCTTCGCGTTCGATTTCAAGTTGTTTAATGCGGCGTTCGATTTCGTCGATTTCTTCAGGAACAGAATTCATTTCGAGTCTAAGTTTCGAAGCGGCTTCGTCAATAAGGTCGATGGCCTTGTCGGGCAAGAAACGATCGGTGATGTACCGCTGCGAAAGCTCCACGGCAGCAATGATAGCGTCGTCCTTGATACGTACCTGGTGATGGGTTTCGTAACGTTCCTTCAGTCCGCGGAGAATTGAAATCGCGCTGAGCGTATCGGGTTCGGCTATATGTACCGTCTGAAAACGACGTTCGAGAGCTTTGTCTTTTTCGAAATATTTTTGGTATTCGTTGAGCGTTGTTGCTCCGATAGCTCGTAACTCACCGCGGGCAAGAGCAGGTTTAAGGATGTTGGCCGCATCCATCGCGCCTTCGCTTTGTCCGGCACCAACAAGGGTATGGATTTCGTCAATAAACAGAACTACCTCGCCGTTCGATTCAATAACTTCTTTGATAACGGCTTTCAATCGTTCTTCGAATTCGCCCTTGTATTTTGCCCCGGCAATGAGCGCGCCCATGTCGAGCGAAAATACCTGTTTCGACTTCAGGTTTTCCGGCACGTCTCCCTGGATAATACGATGAGCCAGCCCTTCAGCAATGGCAGTTTTTCCAACTCCCGGTTCGCCAATGAGGATTGGGTTGTTTTTAGTTCGGCGCGAAAGAATTTGGAGCAGACGCCTGATTTCTTCGTCGCGGCCAATCACGGGGTCAAGCTTTCCTGTACGCGCCATTTCGTTGAGGTTGATGGCGTAACGGTTAAGTGAATTGTACGTTTCGTCGCCCGACTGGCTGTTTACTTTCGAACCTTTGCGGAGTTCGTCAATCGCTTTGCGAAGATCGGATTCGGTTACGCCGCTATCCTTTAAAACTTGTGCGATATTATCGTTGCTTTGTATAATACCTAAAAGGATGTGTTCTACGGAAACAAACTGGTCGCCGGCATCTTTGGAAAGGGCAATTGCCTTTTGTAACGATGTGTTGGCTGATGCCGAAAGATACGCTTCGCCCCCGGTAACTTTGGGGTACGCCTCTACAATCCGGTCGATAACCTGAGAAAGGTTCGATACATTAACGTTTAACTTCTTTAACAGGAAGTTGGTTACTTCTTCGGCTTCGGTCATCAGGCCTTTGAGCAGGTGTCCGTTCTCGATGGCTTGATGCTGGCTGGTTTGGGCAATGGTAACTGCTTTTTGTACAGCTTCCTGCGATTTTATGGTAAAATTGTTCAGATTCATAGTATTTCTTGTTTTGAAATTTATCTATGATTCTCAAAACTGTTGCCAAAAAAAGAAAATGAGTTAAATCGGAAATAATGTCGGTTTAACTTGTGAAAACAATGTCATTTTGGCATAATTTTTCACAGTATGAAGTTTTTTCGTCACTTTATATCTACTTCAACGTGTTGTTTATGCGTCCGATTTATTAGGTACATCAGTAATCCGGCCAAAGATCCCAAAATCAGGTAAACCAAGCTGGTTGAAGAATGAGCAATGAGTGCAAAAAATTTACCGGAACCTTTATCAATGCCAAATAAGAATAATGCTTCCATAACCATGTAATGCCATGGCCCGATACCTCCCTGAACAGGGGCAAGCATGGCCAGTCCGCCCATCAGGAATGTAAACATACCAACCCAGATGGTAAGGTGCCGGGTGGGCGGGTAGGCGAGGAATACGACGTAAAGCATTAAAAACCAGATAAAAAATATTAATAAGGTCTGGCCGATGAACCACCAACGGTTTTCAAGCATCAGGATCGACTTAATGCCGTCCTGAAATTCGTATTTAAGTTTGTGGAATTTCGCGCCTATTTTTCCTCTTTTAAAAGGTTTAAGGAAGACAAATGCGCCGATAATCAAAGCCAGAGCTATGATTCCTAATAAAATATTTGGAACCGATAACAACTTTGCAAGTTTGGCTCCGACTTCAGGATGCATGGTGAAAAACTCATGAACCACCCCGATATTTATGGCAAATACTAATATGGCCAGTCCCATCATGGTGATAAAATCCGCAATTCGTTCAACAATAACAGTTCCAATAAGTTTTGAAACGGGAATTTTTTCGTACCTGCTTAAAATTGTGCAACGGGCTAGTTCTCCGGCTCTTGGAATAATCATGTTGATAAAATACATAAATAATACCGAGAAAAAGGTATTGTATGTTTTAGGCTTGTACCCCATGGAATTGATAAGCATGTTCCAACGAACCGCCCGTACGTAATGACTTACCAGTCCGAGTATAACAGAAAGTGCTATCCAAAAATAATTGGTTTCGCGTAATCCCTTTAGTAAATTTTCTTTGTCAACGTCTTTGTAAATAAACCAGATAATTGACAGACCAAAAAACAAAAATAACAGATACTTCAGGGTGTTTTTTAGCAGTTTCATGCTTGCGGCGTTTTAGAAATCCAAAAGTACGAATATTTGGGTTGAAAATTTCCACTTTCGGCGAAGTTGGTTAAAAAGCCTTTAAAATACACCGTTTACGGGTTTACTCGAAGATGAATGTTTCTGATTAAAATTTGTTAAACTTGTCCCTCTCTCAGTTTATTCAAGATTAGCATGAACCGTATCGATCGTGTATCGGCAATTTTAATCCACCTGCAATCCAAACCTGTGGTGACAGCCGAAGAAATTGCCCTCCGTTTCGGAATTAGTAAACGAACGGTTTACCGCGACATTAAAGCATTGGAAGAGGCAGGTGTTCCTGTAGGGGCCGACCCTGGCCGTGGCTTTTATCTGGTCGAGGGTTTTCATCTTCCACCCGTAATGTTTACCCGCGACGAAGCTGGCGCCTTACTTACTGCGAAGAAACTTGTTGAGAAGCTTACCGATAGTTCTGTTGCTACGCACTATCAATCGGCAATGTATAAAGTACGGGCAGTGTTGTCCGATGTTGATAAGTTGTATGTTAATACATTACATCAAAATATTGAAGTTTTTTATTCGCAGAAAAGTGATTTTGCAAACAATTACCTTTCTGATATTCAACGCGCATTGGTCAATAGAAATACGTTAACCATCAGTTATAAGAGTAGATATAAGGATGAGTTTACCTGCGGACGGGAGGTTGAGCCGGTAGGCATTTGTTTTTATAGTCTCGGCTGGCACCTGATTGGTTTTTGCCGTATGCGCAGCCAATATCGCGACTTCCGTATCGACCGCATTGCGGATTTGGAAATTAACCCGGAAGTCTTCTCGGGTAAGGAACATCTTTCGGTTCGTGAATATTTTGAACAAATGAGATATTCTTCTGATTTGGAAGAGGTGGTAATACGTTTTGATAAAACAGTTTGCGCGCAGATTGTCACGTCGAAGTATTATTATGGGTTTATTGATGAGGTTGAGTTTGGCGACAGTCTCGAAATGACGTTCGTTTCCGGAGATCTGGATTATTTTTCGCGCTGGCTTTTGATGTATGCCGATGCCGTTCGGGTTGTTTCTCCCGAAAACCTGAAATTGAGATTCGAACAATTAGTTCAATCGGTTATATCAAAAACAAAATAATTTTTGTTGAACAAAAACTTGTTGACATACTGTTGTCAATACCCTAGCGTAGCTTTGCGTTGCAATTTAAATCCAATAAGATGCAAACTAAAGAAATTAAACCGATTACAGCTATTTGTTTTTCCTGCCAAACAAACCTTTCGGGGTTAAGCCGGTACGTTAGGGTAAAGGCGCGCGAGCTTTATCAATCAGCCCTTAAAAATAATATGGAAATTACCGGCCCGGTTTATTGGTTTTATCATGGCATGGACGGTAACCCTGAAACCATGTTTATCCTCGAAATTTGTCTTCCTGTTCAAGCTTCGGAATTTAGTGATGAGCAGTTTGAAATAATGCAATTGCCTGTGTTTAAATGTCTGTCAGCTACATATTGTGGTGATTGGATGGGAATGCCCGACATTTATGGCGAGCTGATTAATCATGCATTAAATTCCGGCTATCAGTTAACCGGAACCAGCCGCGAAGTTTATATCAATATGGATTTTGAAACTCCTGAGAATAATATTACCGAAGTTCAAATAGGGATTAACTGATATTGCCTAAATTTGAGTAAAATTTCTTGTTTATGAGCGATTGGTCGAATGTACCCAATGTTGGGAAAGAGCTGATCAGATTGTTGGCTGAAGCCGGAGTAACTTCTTATGATGAACTTAAACAATTGGGAAGTGAGCAGGTGTTTCTGAGGCTAAAGGCCATTGATTCCGGAGCCTGCTTTTGTAAGCTTTGTGCGCTCGAAGGAGCTATTCGGGATATTCGCTGGCATCATCTGCCCGACGAACGTAAACAAGAACTCAAACAATTTTTCAACATGACTAAAAAATAAATACGATATGAAAAATGACGTTATAACTGATGCTAAACAGGTGTCGTACTGTGGACTATATTGTGCGGCCTGTGGTAAATTTCAAAACGGGAAATGCCCCGGATGCTTAGAAAATGAAAAAGCTACCTGGTGTAAGATTCGAACTTGTTGCCAGACCAATGACTATCGAAGTTGTGCAGATTGTACCCAATTTTCAGATGCTATGGATTGCAAAAAATTTAACAACCTTATTTCTAAAGTATTTTCGGTGGTGTTTCGTTCCGACCGAGCCGCATGCCTGGCAAAAATCAAAGAAGTTGGTTATGTCGATTATGCCGCCTACATGGCCGAAAAGAAACTGGTGGCCATAAAGAAATAGCAGACTCTAAGTACTCAGTACACAATACTAGGTACTTTTATTTCTATCTTTGCCCCATGTATGCCATTGTCGATATAGAAACCACCGGTGGAAGCCATAAAACCGAAAAGATCACTGAAATAGCCATCTTTAAGCATGATGGGTATCGGGTCGTGGATGAGTTTACCTCTCTCGTAAATCCTGAAAAAAGCATACCCTATTTTATAACCAACCTCACCGGCATAACCAATCAAATGGTGGCCAATGCTCCTAAATTTTACGAGATAGCCCGAAAAATTGTAGAGATAACGGAAGGATGTACTTTTGTTGCTCATAATGCGCCATTCGATTACCGGTTTGTGTGTGCGGAATATCTACAGTTAGGTTACGAATATAAACGTGATGTACTTTGTACCGTTAGAACCAGCCGGCGACTTATCCCCGGTAAACAATCATATAGTTTAGGTAATTTGTGCAACGAATTAGGTATTGATGTTAATCATCGGCACCGAGCTGCAGGTGATGCCTTGGCTACCGTAAAACTTTTTGAATTGCTATTATCGGTAAATGGTGGACATTTATATGTTAAGTAAGTTTTGTTTATTTCTAAAAATAGAGCCGTTCGTCCGTATAGCTTGGCTGTTAGTGTAATACTTCTTGAACAATAAGGAAATTTTGTGAATAGTTTATATCTTTAGTAAATAGAATCACAAACAGCTATTTAAACTAAAAATGTAAAACTATGAAAAAAGGTATTGTGCTTTTGGTTTTTTGTTTAATGAGTATTGGCATTGTTAATGCTCAGACTTCAACCTTTCAAAAAGGGAATGGCGTGCTAAACCTTACTATTGGTTTTGGTAGTGGACTTTATACCGGCGGCGGTTATACAACCTCAGTTCCTCCGTTGGCCGCTTCTTATGAAGTGGGAATTGTGGATAATATTTTTGAAAAAGGAACTATTGGCGTTGGCGGATATTTCGGTTTTGCTTCGGCAAAATACAATGTTGGTTATTCGGATTGGGCCTGGAAATATACCAATATTGTAATTGGACCTCGCGGTACCCTCCATTATCCTTTAGTTGAAAAACTGGATACCTATGCAGGTTTAATGATTGGATATAATATTGTAAACGCAAGTTGGACAGGCTCTGGTTCAAGTAATTTATATTCGGCATCAGGCAGTGGTTTGATAACTGCTGGGTTTTTAGGCGCCCGTTACTATTTCAGCGATAAGTTTGCAGGTTTGGCTGAATTGGGATGGGGAGTTGCTTATTTTAATCTTGGTGTAGCTTTTAAGCTTAAATAGATAACAGAATTTCTGTTAAGCCGCTCGAATCCCGGGCGGCTTTTTTTATGAGAATATAGCATCCCATTGGAAGTTTCAGCATGATATTAATGTTGCCTATTTTTTAAGTTGAACGGCTAATTGAATCAAAAAAGGGTGAAAATGGATTTTTTTGATAATATTTTTAATGAAAATGGAGTCGTTTGTCATCGAAAATGGATATTTAGTGTAAAAATAGCACTGTAATACCAAAAATGGCATTCTTCTATTTTGTAGCTGTCTAATGTTTTTCTACTTTCGGGGTGTCGGAGTTAAACAAATAGTGCTCCGAAATGTTTAATTAAATTTTTTATAAACCAAAAATCTCTAACGATGAAAAAATTATTTTTAATTGTTGCTGTTGCTTTCTTTGCAATTAGTGTTAATGCTCAAATTAAATTAGGCGCAAACCTTGGATTATCTTTGCCAACCGGTGATTTTGCTGATGCTTGTAAGACTGGATTTGGTGGATCTATCATGGGAAAGTATGCGTTCAGTGATAAAATGGCTGTAGGTTTAAACATTGGTTATTATGCTAATAAAGCTAAAGATGGAGTTGGAGGGTCTGATGTTACTTTCAGTTATACTCCGATTACCGCTTCTTTTCAGTATTTCTTGGGAACAGAAGGTTTTAAACCTTATGTTGGGGCTGATTTAGGTTTTTACGCTGCTAAGTTTAAAGTATCTAGTGTTAGTGTAAGCCAGACTGTTTTTGGATTTGCTCCAGTTGTTGGATTTGAATATGGATTGAGCGAAAGTTTGTCTTTAGATGTAAATGCTAAATATCATTTAGTATCTAAAGCTAGCGATATTTCTGACAAAGCTTTTAATTTTGTCGGCATCAATGTTGGTATTCTTTACAGCTTAGGTAAATAATAACAGCTTAATAATATTTTAAAAGGCTATCCGGTTGGGTAGCCTTTTTTATTTGTATTTTTCGCCGTTATAAAATTGGTGATGAACGGGAATAAGAAAATAATAATCGGGTTTGTGTTTTTGATAATTAATACTTTGTATGGTTTTTCGTTGCCCCGGGGGCCGTTGCCCGATGCCGTTTTCGACCGTAATATTAAAACCGTTCAGTTGTACAAGGAAGGCTGGGAGTTTTCGTACCCTATTCTCGAACTAAACGATACCAAAACCCTTCAATTTAGTTTCGATTACCTCGGAACTAAGTCTAAGAACCTTAATTACATCGTAGTACATTGCGACGCCCAGTGGGAACCTTCACGCATTGCATATTCCGAATATCTTGATGGATTTTATCAAAACCCGCTGCTTGATTTTCAAACTTCCGAAAGTACACATATCCCATATCTTCACTATTCGTTTGCAATTCCAAACGAAAGTGTAAAGCTTAAATTGTCAGGCAATTATGCCTTGGTGGTTTTTGAAAATAGTAATGAAGATAATCCACTCATAATAAAACGTTTTGTTGTTGTTGATCAAAAGGTGACCATCGTTCCGGAAGTTAAGCGTCCCACTCTGCCTGTTTATCAGGATAATTATCAACAAGTTGGTTTTTCTATTCTACACCCAGATTATTCTATCGACAATCCATTTCAGACGGTTAAAATAGCGGTAATAAAGAATAACCAGTGGAAATTTTCCGTTCAGGATATGGTTCCGCTATATGTTCGAAATGCCGAACTGGTTTATGATTATCAGGATAAGGGGCTTTTCCCGGGAGGCAACGAATACCGAAGTTTTGATATTAAAAGCTTGAAGTATAAATCGGCAAATATTCAATCCATTGATTATGTTATTGATTCGTGGCATGTAGAGCTTAAGCCCGATAAGCCCCGAAATCAGATCGCTTATTTTTATGACGAGGACTTTAACGGCAAATACCTGGTACAGAATAAGCAGGGAACAAATGCCGCCACTGATGCCGAATATGTGCATGTGATATTTACATTCCCGATGTCGGAACCATTGATCAGCGGTAATATTTATGTTTTTGGAGGTTTTTGTGATTACAATTGTTACGACGACTACCGGATGGTGTACAATGTTGAAAAAAAAGCTTATGTCCTGGATATTCTTTTAAAACAAGGATATTATAATTATCAGTATGTATTTGTCCCCGAGAACTCATCTGATGTAGATGACCGGTATTTTGAGGGGAGTTTTTATGAGACTGAAAATGATTATCTCATTTATGTTTATCATCGTCCGTTTGGTGCCCGTTACGATAAGTTAATTGGAGTAAAGCTTGTCAATAGTTTAAAGCGAAGTGGTTTGCAGATGATAAAGTAAAAAGGACATCTGGGTATTATTGGCTGTTTCCGAATCTCTTAAATCCTTAATCCCGTAATCTCTTTTTTAATTGTAACTTTGCATCTTACAAGCGAAGTAATTCTATGGTAAAATTTGAACGGTTTAAACTCCCCAACGGCCTCACTTTATTGGTCAATGAAGACCTCACGACTCCTTTAGTCTCAATTAATATTTTATATGCGGTAGGTTCCCGCGATGAGCATCCGGAAAAAACAGGATTTGCACATTTGTTTGAGCACCTTATGTTTGGTGGCTCTGTTAATATTCCATCATATGATGAACCTCTGCAAATGGTTGGAGGAGAGAATAATGCTTTTACTACAAACGATATCACCAATTATTATATAACACTACCTTCGGATAATATAGAAACTGGGCTTTGGCTCGAATCCGATCGTATGCTTGCACTTAATTTTTCGGAACAGAGCCTTAAAACGCAACAAAGTGTTGTTATTGAGGAGTTTCGTCAACGATATCTGAATCAGCCCTATGGTGATGTTTGGTTGTTGCTTCGTCCGTTGGCTTTTAAGGTACATCCTTATCGCTGGCCGACTATTGGCGAAAAAATTGATCATATCCGAGATGCTTCACTTGCCGATGTTGAATCGTTCTTTTATTCGCATTACGCACCCAATAACGCATTTATGGCTATATCCGGAAATATTGAAACGGAAGAAGCTTATAGGCTTGTGCTAAAGTGGTTTGGCGATATTAAGCGTCGGGATGTAAAGCCTCGCCAACTTCCGAAAGAACCGGTACAAACCGAAGCTCGTTCGCTTACGGTAAAACGTAAAGTTGCTTACGATGCGCTGTACAAAGCTTGGCATATTCCTGGCCGCATGGAAAAGGGATTTTATGCTTGCGATCTTATTACGGATTTGTTGTCCGGAGGTCGATCTGCCCGTCTTTACCAGACATTGGTGAAAGAGAAAAAATTATTCAGCGAAATAAATGCTTATGTTTCGGGCGATGCCGACCCCGGATTACTGATTGTTGGTGGCAAGGTGATGGACGGGATTTCCATCGATACGGCTAACCTGGCAGTCGAAAAGGTTTTGCAGGAGATTATCGATAAGCCGGTTGCGACAAGGGAACTTAAAAAAGTGCAGAACAAATTCGAGGCCAATCTGTTATTAGGACAAATCAACGCGTTGAATAAGGCCATGTCGCTTTCGTATTACGAAATGCTTGGCGATGCAGCGATGCTTAACCGCGAAGTGGCTAACTATTGTAAGGTCACTCCAAAAATGATTCGCGAAACTGCGAGCGACATTTTTAAACCAACCAATTGTTCTACTTTATTTTATCTTGCCGATAAATAATTCAAGCCGGCTAAACCATTTATATTTTATACCATTCAGATGATTGTAAACAGAACTGAAGTTCCGTCAATAAAGCAAATCAATTCCTTCAATATTGTAAAGGCTGCCGGACAGGTTTTCCCGAACGGCGTTCCTTTTTATTCGATTAATAGCAACGACGGCGATTTTATAAAAATCGAATGGATGTTTGTTGCCGGAAATTGGGTACAACCCTCGCCATTGGTTGCATTTGCCGTAAACTCCATGTTGAGCGAAGGTTCGCAAAAATACAGCTCAGTACAGATTTCGGAAATGATTGATTTTTACGGGGCATTTTTAAGCTTTAACGTGGATAAGGATTTTGCTTTCGTTTCCCTGATGTGTATGGGGAAATATCTGGCTGAAGTCCTCGAAATCGTCGAAGAAGTCATTAAAAATGCTACTTTTCCCGAACATGAGCTTGAGGTTTTTCGCAACAAGCATAAACAGCAATTTCTTGTAGAACAGACAAAAGTGAGAAACATCGCCCGGTCCGAACATGCCGGTTTATTGTTTGGTACCGATCATCCTTATGGCTATAAGGTTGTAGATAGCGACTTTGATAAACTAAACCGAGATAGTCTTGTTCAGTTTCACCGGGAACGTTATCAATCAGCTAACTGTAAAATTATTGCATCCGGAAAGGTTGACGAAAATGTCGTTAAAACCATTGAACAGTATTTTGGTGTATCGTTTTGGAATGCTCAGCAAACTCTTTCTTATCCCGTATGCCAGCCGCAGACTTCGCCAGGTAAAAAAGTTCTGATTGAAAAGGATGATGCCGTTCAAAGTGCAGTCCGTATTGGAAAGGTGTTGTTTAATAAACATCATTCCGATTATCATGGCATGCAGATTTTAAATTGTATTCTGGGTGGGTATTTTGGCTCGCGGCTTATGGCTAAAATTCGTGAAGAAAAAGGCTATACTTATGGAATAAATTCACTGTTTGTTACGTTAAAGAATGAAGGATATTTGGCCATTGTCTCCGAATTGGGAACAGAGGTTACAGTTCCTGCTATTGAAGATATTTATGCCGAGATTGAAAAATTAAGACAGGAACCCGTCGCCGAAGATGAATTGGAGCGGGTGAAAAATTATATACTGGGCGATATTGTTCGGATGTTTGATGGCCCTTTTGCCCAGGCCGAAAGCTTTATTTCGCTGATCGAAAACGACTTGGACTATGACCATTTCGACCAGATGATTAGTACGGTTAAAAACATAACGGCTGGCGAACTCCAGTTGTTGGCGCAGAAATACTTCGACCCGGCATCATTTACGCAAGTAGTGGTAGGGAAAATGAAATAATCGTCAGCTATCGATGAAAAAGCTTTTGATTACATATTTGTTTATTATTCAAGGCTTTGTTGTGTTTTCGCAATTGCCGTATATTCCCGACCTTACTTCGGTAAGTGTCGACCCGCTCACAGGCAAAGTGACCATGCGATGGGTGCCATATCCTTCTTCCGCTGCGAATATCGATGGGTATATCATCATGGAATATAAAGGACAGGGTGGGATTAACGATATATTTGTTGCTAACCCGAATGCTACATCGTATACATTTGATTATCCTGATGTTACTAAAGGTTCTGTGCGTTTTTTTGTAGTTTCTTATAAAAATAGTACTTCCAAACCCGATCCGGACAGAAGTACATATAAATCAATTCACCGAACAATATTTACGACACTTTCGATTGATAATTGTAAATCGGAAATTACTGTTTCGTGGACGAAATATTTGGGATGGGGCTCCAGTCTTTCTTATTACAGGGTTTATTTGCAGCAGGGTGGGGGATTTGCAGATGTTTCCGGAAATCTGACAGCTACCGATTCTTCCTTCGTTTTTAAAGGCGCACAAGGCAAGCAAAACTATTGCTTTTATGTTGAAGCCGAACGAAATGATGGCATTAAAGTGACCTCCAATCTTGCCTGTTTGCAAACCGATCTCCCGACTTTGCCTTCTTTTATAAAGTCGAATCTTAATATGTTTATTTCAACATCAACCAAAGTTGATCTCTTGTTCGACTTAGATTTTAGCTCTCCGTTACGTAAATATCAGTTACTGTCATCCGGCTCACCTAATGGTCCGTTTATATCCGATACTATTTACAGTAACATTCAATCAACGCCATTACTGGTAATTAATGATATTAAGACGTTTGCCCCGCGTTATTTTAGGCTCGACGCACTGAATAGTTGCAACTACGGGCTGATGTCGTCAAATTTAGCAACGGCCATTGTTCCTATAGCCAGCCTGAAGCCCAATGCCGTAAACTTGGAATGGAATGCCTATATAGGCTGGGAAAATGGCGTGGATTACTACCGGATAATGCGGGCGTTTGGGTCAGAACCTGTGCAACAGGTCAACACAGTTTCGGGTACGTTGACCGAGTTCACCGATGATGTTAGCGGTCTTTCCGGACAGAATAAAACAGGCAATGTGTGTTATTACGTAGAGGCTTATTCCAATGCCGATATTGCCGGTAATATTCATTCCAGTCGTTCGGCCTATGCCTGTGTCGATCTTTCTGAAAATGTGTTTGTTCCAAACGCATTTACGCCCAATGGTGATGGACAAAATGATGAATTTAAACCCTCGTTTGCTTTTATTCCGGCTCAATATCATCTGATTATTTATAACCGTTACGGATTTCAGGTATTCGAAACGTCTGATCCGCTAAAAGGCTGGAATGGCCGTACTCCGGGCGGAAATAAAGCACCCGAAGGAAGCTATGTTTACTTTATAAGTTTTTCATCGGGAGAAGGAAAACCCATTGAGAAAAAAGGAACATTATCATTGATTTATCCATAGAAATCCATTAGACTGAATACATTTTCGTTATTTTTGCGTGTTAACCTAAAGACAGTGTAATGGGGGTTCTGACTGAACAGGACGAAATTTTAATAAAAGAACGGTTCAATGACTTGTTGGGTCTTTGCGAACGAATTATTAAGTCCGACGAAGATCGTGTTTCGATAATTCGTGCATTTGAGCTTGCCAATGAGGCTCATAAAGAGATGAAGCGCAAATCGGGCGAGCCATATATTATTCACCCCATAGCCGTTGCAAAAATTGTAATCCAGGAGATTGGGCTGGGTACCACCTCCGTCGTCTGTGCCCTGCTGCACGACATTGTTGAGGATACCGATTACACCCTCGAATACATCGAAGCCAATTTTGGTTCAAAAATAGCCACGATTGTCGATGGGCTTACCAAGATATCAGGAGTTTTTGATAAAAATTCGTCGCTTCAGGCCGAGAATTTTCGTAAAATGCTCCTTACCCTTTCCGACGATGTGCGCGTAATTCTGATAAAGCTGGCCGACCGGCTTCATAATATGCGTACCCTTGATGCCCTCCCTCCTCATAAACAAATAAAGATTGCTGGTGAAACGATATTTTTATACGCTCCATTAGCACATCGTCTTGGGCTTTATACAATTAAAACGGAGCTCGAAGATTTGAGTTTGAAGTACCGTCATCCAAAGATTTACAATGATATTGTTGCTCGCCTGCATGATACTGAATCCAATCGTAAGAAGCAGATTGAAGTATTTTCGCGGCCCATTGTTGAAATTCTTAAAAGAAACAATATCTCCTTTGAAATCTCCGGACGTCCTAAGTCAATCTATTCTATTTATTACAAGATGCAGCATAAAAGCGTTCCTTTTGAGGAAGTTTATGATCTGCTTGCTGTGCGGATAGTATTTGACCCTGTCGGCGATATTCCCGAGAAAACTCAATGCTGGAATATTTATTCGCTGATTACCGATATTTATATGCCCAAGCCCGAACGTATACGCGACTGGGTAAGTACGCCAAAAGCTAATGGCTATGAGGCATTGCATGTTACCGTAATGGGGCCTTCCGGAAAATGGGCTGAGGTTCAGATACGTACCCGCCGGATGGACGACATTGCCGAGCGAGGGTTTGCCGCCCACTGGAAGTATAAGAGTGCCAACCAGGAATCGGAACTCGATAAATGGTTGAAGAATATTCGCGAAATGCTTGACAATCCGAGTGCTAATGCCGTTGAGTTTCTCGATGAATTTAAACTCAACCTATTCACTTCCGAAATTCATGTGTTTACCCCCAAAGGCCAAATCCGTACATTGCCCAAAAATTCTACCGCACTTGATTTTGCTTACGATATTCACTCTCATGTTGGGAATTCGGCTATTGCTGCAAAGGTAAATCATAAACTTGTGCCTCTAAATCATGTACTTGCAAGCGGAGATCAGGTTGAAATTTTAACGTCTGATAAGAAAAAGACACAACGCGAGTGGCTTGACTATGTGGTTTCCGCAAAAGCAAAAGCGGCTATAAACGACTCCATCAAAGCCGAAAGCAAGAACCGTATCGAACTGGGCAAGCAAATATTGGAGAGGAAATTGAGCGAGATGAATCTGTTGCCTAGTTCCCGCATTTTTAAAAAGTTATATCCGGCGTACGATGTTGTTTCCAAGGATGAGCTTTATAGTAAGATTGGAACAGGAGTGATAAACCTCGAAGATTTGGTAAAAGTTCTTAAAAAGAATACAAAGAATAAGTGGATACGTTATTGGGAACTTCAAATGACCAAGGTTATTCCTAAAAAGGAGGATGGCACCGAAGAAGTGCAGACGGCAACTGGCGAAAAAATTGATCCGAAGACAACCTTCCTGATTCGGGAAAGCGAGGACGGTTCCGAGAGTAATTACCGTTTGGCAAAGTGCTGTAATCCTATTCCCGGTGATGACATTGTGGGGCACCGAAGTGCGAATGAAGATGTTGTTGTAATTCATAAATCGCGCTGTCCAAATGCAGTGAAGCTGGTTTCGGCTCATGCCAATTTGCTGATTCAGGCCAAATGGACAACCTATAAAATTCTTTCGTTCCTTGCCCGTATTTCTATTCGTGGAATTGAAAAATTTGGCATTTACAATCAAATTACCACTGTGATTAGTAAGGAGTTAAATGTTAATATTCGGGCAATAAACCTTTCCAGTCATGATGGTATTTTTGAGGGAACCATGGATTTATACGTCCATAATGCCAAAGATTTAAATAACCTTTTGGATAAACTGGCCAATATTAAAGGCGTGGAACAGGTTGCAAGGGTCGAAAACCTTGTGGAATAGTTATTTAAAATTGGATAAAAGACTTGCACTGTTGACGAAATTTTAGTTACTTTGATTATTATTTATATTTAGACTAAGTTATTATGGCGCAAGACAGCACAAAAGATACTGTCAGAAAGATTTTTACCGAATACCTCGAAAAAAAAGGCCACCGGAAGACTCCCGAGAGATATGCAATCTTAGATGAGATATATTCACGTGATAGCCATTTCGATGTGGAGTCGTTGTATATTTTTATGAAGAATAAGAATTACAGGGTCAGTCGTGCCACGCTTTATAATACGATCGATCTTTTGCTCGAATGTAACTTGGTGGTAAAACATCAGTTTGGGAAAAATATCTCGCAGTTTGAGAAAGCGTACCAATGTACTCAGCATGATCATCTTATATGTACACAAACCGGTAAAGTTATCGAGTTTTGTGATCCTCGCATCCACGAAATTATAAAAACAGCCTGCGAGCTCAATAATTTTGAACCTACCCACCATTCGTTATATATCTATGGGGTGTTGAAAGAACCCGTTGAACCGCAAAAGAAGCCTAAAAGCAAGAAATAACGCGCATTTTAAAAATAACCTGATATTTTTTGACCGTTCCAAGGGTGAAAAGCGAATAATTTGTACCTTAGGCATCCGGTTTTTATGGCATTTTTTAGAAAAACCTGTCTGTCGCATCTTTTATAACAGGTTAGTTTTGTTGTGTTTATGCGTCAGGTATGATTTTTTTCGATTTTTAAAATTAAACAAATACGGATGAAACTGGATGTTTTATTAGGTCTTCAATGGGGAGACGAAGGCAAAGGAAAAATTGTTGATGTATTGACTCCCAAGTACGATGTAATTGCAAGGTTTCAGGGCGGTCCAAATGCTGGTCACTCACTTGAATTCAATGATATAAAGCATGTTTTGCATACCATTCCTTCCGGAATTTTTCACCCGGAAAAAGTAAACATCATCGGGAATGGAGTTGTTATTGATCCTGTTATTTTTCGTAAAGAAATTGAGGGTTTAAAGAAATTCAACATCAATTTCAACCAGTTGTTTATTTCTAAGAAGGCTCACCTTATTCTTCCTACCCATCGTCTGCTCGATGCGGCTTCGGAAGCAGCTAAAGGGGCTACAAAAATCGGTTCGACTCTTAAAGGTATTGGCCCGACTTACATGGATAAAACAGGACGTAATGGTCTTCGTGTAGGTGATATCTTCGCTTCTGATTTTCAACAACGTTACGATAACTTGAAAAACAAGCATATCGAAATGTTGAACAATTATAACTTTAAGTTCGATTTAACCGAATATGAAGCTGACTGGTTTAGAGGCGTGGAATCTATCAGGGAATTTCAGGCTGTTGACAGCGAATACATGGTTAATAAATTTCTTGCTGAAGACAAATCAGTACTTGCCGAAGGTGCACAAGGAACGCTGCTTGATATTGATTTCGGTTCCTATCCTTATGTAACTTCATCTAATACCATTTGTGCCGGAGCTTGCACAGGTCTTGGTATTGGGCCTAATAAGGTTGGCGAGGTGCTTGGTATTGTAAAGGCTTACTGTACCCGGGTTGGTAGTGGTCCTTTTCCTACCGAATTGTTCGACGAAACCGGAGATAAACTACGCCAAGTGGGGCGTGAGTTCGGAGCTACCACTGGTCGTCCCCGTCGTTGTGGATGGCTCGATTTGCCAGCCTTGAAATACTCGATCATGATTAATGGGGTTACTCAGATGATTCTTACCAAATCTGATATTTTGTCAGAATTTGATACCATTAAGGTTTGCGTAGCATATAAAATTAACGGAGAGGTTACTGAACAATTGCCTTATGATGTAAATCTTCCGATTGAGCCCGTTTATAAAGAATTTAAAGGCTGGAAGAAGGATATTGCCAAAGCCACTTCGATGAGCGACCTGCCGCAGGAATTGGTCGATTATATCCGCTTTGTAGAAGACGAAGTGAAGGTTCCTTTCTCCATTATTTCAGTGGGCCCCGACCGTAAAGAGACTATATTTAAATAAGATTTGTGCGCGTAACCCGCGTCAATATTATAAAGCCGCTTTATCAGATCTGATAAAGCGGCTTTTTTATGGATATTTAATAAGAATCAAAAGATGTCATTTGTTTTAAAATTTGATAATGTAACATTCAGAAGGAGTAACAGTTTGCTGTTTGAAGGATTAAACTGGACTATTAAAAAGAATGAAAATTGGGCAATTACCGGCTCTTCCGGTTCTGGAAAAACGACGCTGCTCTCGGCTATGCAAGGGCATTTTTTTATTGCGGAAGGAGCGGTTACCTGTAATTTTGACGAGAAAGTGGAGGATGGCAGGGAATTCAAGAAGTATGCTGCCTTTGTTTATTTTCAGGACCAGGCGCTTAATAATAAACAGTTTTATTACCAGCAACGCTACAACAGCTCGGAAACTGAAGGGACACTTCTGGTAAAAGCATATCTTGGTATTGAAAATATTGGAGATCCTTTGTTTGAAACATTGGGAATTAATAACCTTATTGATCGTGAATTTATTAAACTGTCGAACGGGGAAAACAGAAAGGTGCAGATTGCGAAAGCATTGCTAAAAAATCCAAAGCTTTTGGTTTTAGATAATCCTTATGTGGGGCTTGATGTTGAAGCTCGGCAAATGCTTAATTTGATGATCGACCAAATGATTGCTTCCGGTATTCAGGTTATCATGACTACTGATGGAGAGGAACTTCCTGAACGAATTACGCACGTGCTTAACCTGAGTAATTTAAAAATCGCACAGATAGGACAACGTGGTAGTATTAGTAAAGTTCATCTAATCAAAGAAATGAAAATTGCATTTTCTTTCCCTCGGCCGTTAGGTAATGAATTTAAGATAGCTGTACAATTATCGGATGTGGTGGTTGAATATGGGAAATCGCGCATAATAAATCATATAAACTGGAAAGTAAATAAGCTCGAAAAATGGGCGTTGACCGGACGCAATGGAGCCGGAAAATCGATGCTTTTAAGTCTTCTGTATGCCGATAATCCACAGGTTTATGCTAATCACATTGTTCTTTTCGATAATTTGAGGGGCCAGGGTGAAAGCATCTGGGATGTAAAGGAACGCATTGGTTTTCTTTCGCCTGAACTTCATCTTTATTTTGATAAGATGAAAACTGCTGAAGAAACCGCGCTTGACGGACTTTACGAACATCCGTTTAAAAAAGCGGTGATTACCGAAGAACGTCTAAAAATGCTTGATTTTCTGTTTGGTTATTATGGTATTGACGAGTTAAAGAGCAGGAAATTACATGAATTGTCGACTGGCCAACAGCGGCTAATGCTATTTTTTAGAGTGCTGTTAAAAAATCCGGAACTCTTATTGCTCGATGAACCTTTCCAAGGGTTTGACGGGGAAATGATCGAGAAGTCGAAGGCTATATTGGATAGTTTTTGTAAAGATCGGACGTTATTATTTGTATCGCACCACAAACCGGAAATCCCGGCATGTATAACGCATTTTGCAAAATTGGAGAAGGGGATTTTAACGGAGGTTTAAACTAAAAAGGCCTGTCAGGTTTCTGAATCCTGACAGGCCTTTTTAGTAAAGTAAATTTATTTTATTGCTCTTTCATATTATGGAAAACGCTGGTAACGTCTTCGTCTTCCTCTAATTTCTCAAGAATTTTTTCAACTTCGGCCACCTGTTCTGCGGTAAGTTCTTTGGTGTCTGAGGGGATTCGCTCAAATTCGGCACTTTCAATTTCAAAACCTTGATCTTCGAGGTATTTCTGAATTGAACCGAAGGATTCGAATTCGCCATAGATGATGATGGCTTCTTCTTCGGCAAATATTTCGCTGATACCGAAATCAATCATTTCAAGTTCCAATTCTTCGAGATCGACACCTTCTTTGGCTTTCACCTTGAAAATACATTTGCGGTCGAACATGAAGCTTACGCTGCCCGAAGTGCCAAGCGAACCGCCGTATTTGTTAAAATAGCTGCGGACATTGGCAACGGTACGGGTTGGATTGTCGGTGGCAGTTTCAACGATTACGGCTATCCCGTAAGGAGCGTAACCTTCATAAACTACTTCCTTATAGTCTTCCTGTTCTTTTGACGAAGCTTTTTTAATGGCACGCTCAACGTTTTCTTTGGGCATATTGGCGGCCTTGGCATTCTGTATGAGTACCCTCAGCCTCGAATTGGAAGCCGGATCCGGTCCGCCGGTTTTAACGGTCATGGCAATTTCTTTGCCTAACTTGGTAAATGTTTTGGCCATGGTGCCCCAACGTTTAAGCTTTCTGGCCTTACGATATTCAAACGCTCTTCCCATAATTCTATTTAATCTTCGTCTTCAATAATGATAATTTTTTCGATTTTATCGCCCTGACGTATAGCATCAATAACTTCTAATCCTTCGTAAACCTTGCCAAAACAAGTGTGTCGACGGTCGAGATGCTGGGTGTTAGCCCTGCTGTGGCAGATGAAAAACTGTGAGCCTCCGGTATCGCGACCCGCATGGGCCATCGAAAGTACGCCACGGTCGTGATATTGGTTGTCGCCGTCCAATTCGCATTTAATGGTATAACCCGGACCGCCAACGCCGGTACCTTGGGGGCATCCGCCCTGAATTACAAAATTGGGGATTACACGGTGGAAAGTAAGCCCGTCGTAGAAACCTTCTTTTGAAAGTTTGATAAAGTTTGCTACAGTGTTGGGGGCGTCTTTTTCGTAGAAGTTAACCTTCATAACGCCTTTTTCGGTGTGAATTTCTGCGCGTTTCATTAAATATGATTATTAATGTTTTGTTTTGTACGAAGATGCAAAAGTATAAATTTTATTACCAACTAAAGACAGCTATGCCTTTGGGGCTGAATCGGAAGGTTTATTCCTTCTTTTAAAGTTGCCTTTGGGTTTGTTGAAGCGTCGGTTTTGGTTTCTTCCTTTCGATTTTCTCGGGTTATATTCCGGAGCTTCTCCAAAAAGTTCGGGTACTTGAACCTTGGTTACAGGGTTGCCTAACAGTTCCTCGATAGCTGCAAATTTATTTTGTTCCCTTTCGCTGATAAAGGTAATGGCTTCGCCTTTTGAAGCTGCACGGGCAGTACGGCCTATGCGGTGGATATAATCTTCCCCGTCGTGAGGCACGTCGTAATTGATTACCATATCGATATCTTCAATGTCGATACCTCGCGAAAGGATATCGGTAGCAACCAGTACGTTAATTCTTCGGCTTTTAAATCCGAGTAAGACTTTTTCGCGTGAATCCTGGTCAAGGTCGGAGTGGATTTCTTCGATAGCCATTCCTGTACGTTTTAAATCGCGGCTCAGCTTTTTGACATTGTCTTTTGTTGAGCAGAAAATAAGCACGCTTTGATAGTTTTTGCTTTTCAAAACGTGTTTTACCAGCGGTATTTTTTGACTTTCGTAAACAACAAATGCCTGTTGAAGAATATTTTCGGCAGGTTTTGAGATGGCAATGTTTATTTCGGCAGGCTGATGAAGGATTTTTCGAGCAAGATCCCTGATTTTCATGGGCATGGTTGCCGAAAAAAGCAGGTTTTGCCGTTTTGCCGGAAGAAACGATATGATTTTCATGATATCGTCGTAAAAGCCCATGTCGAGCATGCGGTCGGCTTCGTCGAGAATCAGGAATTTCAAGTCCGATATTTTTACATAACCCAGGTTAAGGTGGGCAATCATACGTCCGGGTGTGCAGATAACTACATCGGCGCCTTGGGTTAGAGCTTGTTTTTCGCGGGTAAAAGAAGCTCCGTCGCCTCCACCATACACAGCAATCGAACTCACCGGGGTGAAGTATGAGAATCCTTCCATCTGTTGTTCAATCTGAACGGCAAGTTCGCGCGTTGGTACAATGACCAGTGCTTTTATATGGTCGTGATGATGTTGAGAGGTGATGAGTTTGTGTATTACCGGAAGAAGATATGCTGCTGTTTTCCCAGTGCCGGTTTGTGCCGATGCAATAATGTCACTGCCTTCCAAAATGGGTGGGATAACCTGTTCCTGTACCGGCGTTGCCGTTTCGTATCCTATTGCCCCAATTCCTTCTAACAATCGTGCATCAAGGCCAAGTTCTTTAAAATTCAATGTTACTTATCGTTAAGTTTATATTTCTGTAAAAATAATTACGCCTGTTTTGTCGGCAAAGATACGAAAAAGATTGAACCTTGCACCAAACTGTTAATGGTATGGTTGATTGGTAATTGATTAAATACTTATTACAGGCCTCAAAGTTTTATGAAATAGTTTAGTATTCGATCATTTTGAAACAGGTATTAATTGGGGAGTAAAGATTAATTCATTGAATTGTAAGTTGTTGTTATTTTAATGAGGTCATTTAAGTTTTTTAAAGAGAGATGTTCTTTCCGGATATATTCATTTATTTCAGCTGATTTGTCAGAAAAGGCTTTTAATATCAGTTTTCCTTTTTTGTCTAGTTCAATCATGTCCATATTGGGGCTTTGGACGAACAAAGATTCTCTAAGTACCAGCCTGTCATTTTTATTTCCGGTACTGAGGGCTATGTTGTAATTGGCCGGGATTATTTCGATAAAGTATCTGCGAAAAAGTTTAGCCTTACCATCGACAAGCAATTCAAAAAAATCTTTTTTAATTTTAAAATTTTCGACGAAGTCGGTGTAAATAAAGTGTTTATTGGCAAAACTGATTGTTTTGATGCTGTCGGGAGTTCCAATTACATATGTAGTTGTGTCTAGTTTGTATTGTATTTCTTTAGAATAAACGTTGTAACGAAATTGTAACGATTCAATTTTAGCTCCACTTTGAAGTGTAATTATTCCCGGTGCCCAAACTTCTGTTAAATAGGGAGAACCTTCTTTCCCTGGAAGTTCTTCTTGCGTAATAATTTTATTGTATCCGGGAGGAAGCTGAATTTTAAAATTTTGGGCAAATAGGTTTGTTGAAGAGATAGAAATAAGTAACGATGAAATAAAAAGAAAGTTTTTCATAATTAAGGGTGTTGGGGTTGAGGATCATACTCTGAGAAAAGCGATCATGCTTAGTGTAAACATGATCGCTTTTTTAGACTTAACTAAGTTTTTCTATTATAATGTTAAGCTCTTTTAATGCTTTTAACAACTCTTCAGACTGGCGGGTACCTATTGTTATTTCATACCCGTCTTTAGTTGTAACCCTAAGGAAGTCATGGCCTCCAAAAAGATAGAAGCTTTGGCGACCATTTTGTTTAATTTTTAGCCCGATGTATCGGAATGGCAGCGTTAACCGACCAATCTTCACGTTTTCAATTTCTTCTAAAGGAATAGTCCTAGCCCGATGGTGAAAAGGCCGGCAACGGTATGTTATCCCTTCGCTTGTAATGATAGTTTGCAATTTGAGAATAGTTACCATGCCAAAATAGAGAACCGCTAAAGAGCCTGTAATAAGTGATATAACTGTTAAAATATGAGAAATATTCCGCATGGTTATGATAAAACATACCAGAAGTATCGCCCAAATAAAGTAAAATGAAAATTTCCCAGGTTGCTGTATTTCTTCGTGTAAAATGCGATAAGTTATTGTTTCGGGCATTTTATCATCTTCGGCTGTTGTTTTGTTTGTTGTCGTTGTCTTTGGCATTGCTGTTCTTGTTTTCTGTTTCTTTCTGAATTTTCATGTCTCTTTGCACTTTCACAGGCTTTCCAATTGTCCGGCCGCGATATTCGGCAGGTTGTAACCGTCTGGGGTTTTCTATAGGCTTACTGGTTTCAGAAGAGCCTGGGGTGATATTTATTCGTTGATTTTGTTGTGTATTAGTACTTGCAGGCTGGCTGTAACGATTTCCGGAAGTCGTGTTGTTTTGTTGTGTTTGTTGCGTTGTTTGCTGGGTACGATTTGTTTGTTGATTGTAGTTTCTGTTGTTGTTTTGCGATTGGTTTACAGCGCGATTGTCCTGTTGTTGATTCGTATTTCTATTGTTTTGTTGCTGTGTCGAAGTTTGGTTATCCTGTTGTTGTGCAGAACGTCTGGAGTCGTTAGTGCTGTTGGGAATATTTTCCTGACGACCGGTAGATGATGACCGGTTGTTAATCCGTTGGTATTGCTGTTGCTGTTGTTGCCGTTGGTTCTGAGGTGTAGCATTTTCGTGATAATTATTCCGAAAAATATCCTTTCTGCCGTTTTCGTTAAAGCCACGCATTTCGTGGTATGAGTAATTGTATTTAGGCGAATTATAAACGGTACGGTAATAATAACGAGGATAATGAGATACGTATAGTTGGTGATGCCTCCATGGTTGGCTTACCTGATTGTCGAGAACAACCACAAATGCGGAGCGTATGTCGAAACTGGCATAAGGTAAAACGGATGTGAATACCCAGTTTCCGTCTTCGAGGCAGATGTATTCGCGGGTACGCAAATCGTAATAGGCTTCAATGTCAGGAAGGTAATAATATCGTGCATTGTCGTTGTAATCGTAAACAGGAGCCCAGTCCGGACGATAAACCTCTGTAGTTGTTTGATAAGTGCCGGTATTGCTGTAAAGGACAGGATCGCATCCCTGAAAAATGATTAAAGCAGCAACAAGACTAATGAATGTGCAAAATAGTCGGCTTAACCTTTTTTTGTTGTATGAAAAGATGATTGTTTTCATGGCTATTGAGTTTAAAGTTTAAAAAATTGTTGAATACCTGATTGCTAAATAAACCTGATGGCAAAATAGATACAACATGTATACCAATGAGGTCAAAAATAAACTAATTTTTACAGAGCGAAGTTTTTATTTGTATCATTTATATAGGTATTCAAAGTCTCCGGACGGTAGTCGTTGAATAGCTGAGATCTGTGAAGTAAATCAATACTTTCTACAAATTTTTGTAAAAATTAAGGCCCTGACAATTTTATCCAGTCCAAGCTAAAGTATTTTAATTATCCTTGATATTTCTTGGCATAAACCTTGTGTAATCATCGTCTGGGAGCGGATCTAATACAGCACTTGGTTTTACAGGTGCAGACTTTATATGGTCTTTAAGTCGGGCTATACGTTTGGTTAAATTGGGATGTGATGAGAGCTTTTCAGCAAACCATTTCCAGAAACCAGCTTCGGTTTGATTTTGGTTAATGAATTCGGGTACATTGACATTTTTAAAAAGTAATCTTCCTGAAGCCATTAGTAGCAATCCATTTTTGGCTCCTTCCGGACAAAGTGTATAACCAATATTGTCGCAGGTATATTCGCATGCACGGGAATATGCTGCATTCAGAAATGGTATAATTCCCGATGGAAGCAATAACATCCTTTTAAGCATATGTCTATGTTTAATATGCCCCAGCTCGTGGCCAATTATGAATTCAAGCACTTTTTTGTCCTGCTCGTATGCTGATTCTACCATTTCGGAAAACAAAACGATATAATTTGTCCCGAAAAAATTAGTAGTCAGAGCATTTAATAAACCACCAGATTGTATAATATAAACATCAGGGACCTTGTTTAATTCGAGTAGTTCGGACTGCCGGGATACGATTTCTGCAATGTCCGGAAATTGTGCGGAAGTAACTTTAACTGCATTTCCTTTAAGATAACCGATGTAATATCCCATTCGGATAAAAATTGCTAACAATAATAATATAGCATAGAAAATAATGGCAGACTGCAACGAAGGAGAAATAGACTCGCTCGAAAAAATGACCACCATCCCGTATGCAAGGACAAAATAAAGGATAATGCTGAATACGGCTTTTACAAAGAAGTAAATATCCTCTTTGGAGTAAGGTTTAAGTTCAATTTTTGAATTCATAATGATTAAAATGAAAGCGTTTTTGTATTGTAATTAACTTACAGACATTTAAATACGATATGTTGGTCTGCTCTGGAAGCTTTAGATAACCAATACATCGTTTTAGGTTACATGTTCAATGCTAAGATAATTTACATTAACATTATGCGCAACATTTTACCGATATAAATTTAGGAAGAAGGCGCATCAGTTGTTAAGCTATGTTCATGTTTTTTAATATTTAGGTAATAAGCCTTATAATGAATATAGTGGCTTCCGTTCTCGTATTCCCAAGTTGTATTTCGGGCACTTAAAATTTTCCCTAAGCACGACTCAAATATTAGCGTATAATGAATTCCGGTCATTCGCGAAGCTTCCAATATTGAGTTAAAACGTACAGATTTGTTGTCAAAATGACCAATCACCGGCAGATTGTATTTTCGTTGATTTTTTTTCTTGAAAATTAATTCCCTGGCCTTTTCTGAAGTAACGTGATGTATTGCCATATTTCGGTTTTTGCGGTTTACTACTAAATTTACGAAAAAAAAAGAGATATTAACATGGGTAAAAATCACAAAATCAGTGTTTATTTAAAGGAATTGGTGTTTAGTCTTAGTAAAATCATGGTATTAGATAAAAATTGTTGGAAGATATTTTTATATCTTTCCGCTTTATTTTTTGACAACCTTAGCCGATTAAACTAAAGATTTATAATAAAATAGACGAATTATGTTTGGATTAGACGCAGGGATGACCCTGGTTTTGGTAATCTGCATTTTTGCAGCATGTTGCTTTGAGTTTATCAATGGCTTTCACGATACCGCTAATGCCGTAGCAACCGTTATTTACACTAATTCCATGAAACCTACGGTCGCTGTAATTTGGTCGGGGATATGTAATTTTTTGGGTGTTTTAGTGGGAGGTATTGCTGTTGCAATGGGTATTGTAAACCTTTTGCCATTGTCTATACTCATAGACCAGAGTGTCGCTCATAGTATTGCAATGATTGCAGCTCTTATTCTAACAGCAATTTTATGGAACTTGGGAACTTGGTACTTTGGAATTCCTTGTTCGAGTTCCCATACCTTGCTCGGATCGATTTTTGGTGTTGGCTTGGCTTATGGATTCCTTCCTCATGTTGGAGTTATTGCATTAAATTGGCAAAAGGTTAAAGATGTATTTCTTTTTCTTCTCATTTCGCCTTTGATCGGTTTCGCTTTTACTATGGCTGTAGTGCTTTTGGTAAAACAGTTTGTTAAGTATAAAAAATTGTTTCATGAGCCTGTTAAAAAGAAAGCTCCGCCTTTCTGGATTCGAGGTTTTTTAATTTTGACTAGTACTGGCTTAAGCTTTACTCACGGTCAAAATGACGGTCAAAAAGGTGTTGGATTGTTAATGATTATTCTGATAGCATTAGTTCCAGTTCATTTTGCGGTGGACCATACAATGCACCCTGACAAACTAATGCTTCAGGCTAACAATATTGAAACTGTTTTGTCTAAAGTAGATCCTAGCGGTTTGAGCGCCAGTGGTAAGGCTAGTCTGGGAATTATTAAGGAAAAGATTGATACGATGCAATCTACTCTGACCGGAGTTGGCAATTTTAAAAATCTGAAAAAAGAATCAAATTTTGAAATTCGTAAGGATATACTTATCATAGCTAAAGAATCAAGCAAGATACTTTCTCCCGATGTTGACGATCCAATTTTGAAATTATCCAAAGAAGACAAAGTTCAGTTAAAGGATTCGATCTCTGAAATGAAGAAGTTTACGGAATATGCGCCTCTGTGGGTAATCTTGTTGATTTCAATTTCATTAGGGTTGGGTACAATGATTGGATGGAAACGAATTGTTGTTACCATTGGCGAAAAAATTGGCAAGGAACATATGAACTATGCCCAGGGAGCCTCGGCAAATCTGGTTACAGCCATTACTATTGGGGTTTCTTCAAGTTTTGGATTGCCGGTTAGTACAACGCATATTCTGTCTTCGGGTGTAGCTGGTTCGATGTTTGCCACGCATGGGATTAAAAATTTGCGAATGAAAATGATTAAAAGTATCATGATTGCCTGGCTTGTTACGTTGCCGGTAACCATTCTTCTTTCCGGAAGTTTATTCTTGTTATTCCGGTTGTTCTGCAATTAATCGTAGGTAAAGCAATCAATTATGATTAGTCAGGAACTCGTTTATCTTACGTTGTTTTGTGTTGTAGTGCTGGCCATTCTGGTGCTGGATTTAACAGTCATTGGCCGGAATAGCCATGTGCTATCCTTTAAGGAGGCAACGATATGGACGGGAGTGTGGGTTTCACTGGCTCTGCTTTTTTATGTTTTTATCCTGGTTAATGGTCATAATTTTCATGGCATAACAAATATGAACGAGTTACTGGCTGTTAAGGCAAAATATGCCCCTCAGCTACAACTCGACCCTTCCAGTTTCGAACACAGCCTTTCCATTTATCATCAAAATATGGGAATGGAGTTCCTTAGCGGGTATTTAATCGAATATACCCTTTCGATGGACAATGTTTTTGTGATTATGATGATCCTGAGCGCCTTTTCGGTTCGCGACAAGTATTATAAACACGTGCTTTTCTGGGGTATACTTGGGGCTATTGTCCTTCGTTTTTTGTTCATTTTTACTGGTGCGGCGTTAATTGCCCGCTTCGAATGGATTTTGTTGGTATTCGGTGCTTTTTTGGTATATACCGGCGTAAAGATGTTTATTAACCGTAACGAGGAAGAAAAAATAGAACCGCACGAACACTGGCTGGTTAAGTTTCTTTCCAAACATACCAAGGTTTATCCGAGGTATTATAAAGATCATTTTTTTGTTCGTCGCAAGAAAGAATTATTTATTACTCCGTTATTTGTTGTGCTGATGTTGATTGAGTTTACCGACTTGATCTTTGCAATGGATTCTATTCCGGCCATTTTTGCCATTACACGCGATCCTTACTTGGTGTTCTTTTCGAACATCTTTGCGATTATTGGTTTGCGGTCATTGTTCTTCCTGCTTTTACGGGTTGTTGATCTGTTCCATTACCTGAAAATCGGGATTTCGTTTTTGCTCGTATTTGTGGGCTTTAAGCTTTTATTTCATACCTGGCTCGACGAGATTGGCTTTAAATCCGTGTATTCGTTGTATGTTATCCTGCTTACATTGGTGCTGTGCATTGTTATCTCTATCATATTTCCGCCTAAAGAAGAAAAGATCGAAGCAGTTTAACGGCATGGTTCCTCTGTTGGAGGTTTTCTTCCACACTGATGCCGGGAACTATTCTCAGAAGAATTTTTGTTCCTCGCCAATGAAGGACGGTTTTTCCCGCTGAAGTTTTGCTGCACACTGACGCAGGAGCTGTTTTCCCATTTTTGCAAAGCTCGCCCGGTCAATTTTTAGCCTTTCGCCCGGTTATGTTGTGGTTATTTCGAGGTGATTGTTGGTTTCAGGAAGGTTGTTAATTCGTATATGGATGCAAAACGAAGTCCCGAACCGTTCGGGAGTTTGAGATCCCAGAAGAGCGAATGGCTAATTTCAATCACGTCAATGTCGAAGGCATAATCGCCAGTTTCGCTTTCGGTGTCGAAGCCGATCCTTTCCAATGCTTTTTTAGTCCAGATGAGGGGTGTTCCTTTGCCTGTAAGCTGGCAATAGCCAACAGGTTTACGGCGGATGCTGAATTCTCCTTTTCGGGAATCAAATTTGAGCCTTGTTTGTTCAAAAATTTTTGAAATAGAATGTTGCAATACCAAATCTTCGGGGGCCCCGTCCAGAAAGGTATCGGGCATGATAAGCCATAGCCTGTCGGCCTCTTTCATGGCAATGTTCAGGTCGTGCGATGAAAACAGGATAGTCTTTTGTTTTTTGCGCGTGAGCTCACAAAGCAGGTGAACTACTTCGAATTTGTTGGGCATGTCCAGAAATGCCGTAGGTTCGTCGAGGACGATAATATCTGTATCCTGAGCCAGCGAACGGGCAATCATGGCTCGTTGACGTTCCCCGTCGCTGATTTCGTTAATATGTCGATGGGCAAGGTTATTCATTCCTACCATTCCAATAGCTTCCGAAACAGCTAGTTCATCTTCTTGGGTGAGTTTGCCAAACCAGTTGGTGTAAGGATAGCGGCCAAAAGCTACCAGCTCCCTGACGGTGCAATGGTTTAGGCGGATAATTTCAGTTGACACGAAACTTACCTTGCGTGCAAATTCGTTTTTGGGGAAGTGGGCAATGTCTTTTCCATCGATGAGAACGTTGCCTTTAAGCGGAGGCTGAAGTTGGGTAAGGGTTCGCAGAAGTGTGCTTTTCCCAATACCGTTCTGTCCAATGATGCCAATGAGTTCGCCCCGGTTTACCGAAACGTTCAGTTCGCTGATAATTTCGCGGGTCTGGGTTCCGTTACGGTATCCCACCGAAAGTAGGCTGGTTTCAATAATTGGCTTCATATTGAGGATATCCGTTGATTTCTGAAAATAATCCAAATGACAACCGGTATCCCTAGCAGTGCGGTAACAGTATTGATGGGCAGTACCATTCCGCTTCCGGGAATTTGCGAGATGAGGTCGCTTACCAGCATTAGCATTGCGCCAACAACGATGCATGCAAAAAGAAGCACTTTCTGATCGCTTGTTTTGAAGAGCATTCGGCAAATATGCGGAACGGCAATGCCTATAAAACCGATGGGTCCGCAAAATGCAGTGATACTTCCGGCAAGAATACTGGTGCTGAAAAAAATGAGAAACCGTGCTAAGTTTACGTTAAGTCCCATGCTTCGGGCATAGTTCTCTCCAAGAAGCATCAGGTTAAGCATTTTAATGGTAAGCAGACTGATGATAAGCCCGATGCCAACCGATGGAAGTAATACCCAAAGATGCGTGCCGCTTACATTTCCGAGACTTCCCATTGTCCATACCAGAAATGACTTTAGCAAAACTTCGTTGCTAAAATACTGCAAAACACTCACAATAGCCGTAGATACGCTTCCGAACATGATCCCGAGAATTAGGATCGTCATAATATCGTTAATGCGTAGCGAGACCAGGAAGATGAGTAATAATACAGCGCCGGCTCCCAGCCATGCCGATATGACAATGACCCAGTTTGCGGCAATGCCATCCAAATGAAATCCGAGAACCGACGAAAAGCCCAAAAGTACAAAGGCTACACCTAAACTTGCTCCGGAGCTTATGCCCAGTGTGTAAGGACCGGCCAGCGGGTTTCGGAACATGGTCTGCATCTGCAAACCGCTGATGCTTAAAGCCGAGCCGGCCAAAACTGCGGTAAGCGCTTTGGGCAAACGAAAGTCGAGGACAATCAGCGTCCATTCCTCTTTTCCGCCATTTCCCCACAATAATGCCTGAAGAATATTTTTAACGGGAATATGCACCGAACCCCAAAACAGATCGGCGACAAAAACTCCTAAAAGGGAGATTGTCAGTGTGGAAAAAATAACAAGGTTTTTCTTCAAAAGGAAGGTTGTTCTGTTTGATTATCGTAAGCGATCGTATGAGCGTACCAAGTCGTCGTCCTTTTTTACCCCACGATAGGCTAGGTACGAAAGAATAGCCGCAATAGCAGGGAAGGCAACACTAATACGGTATGAGACAACTGTTCCTTCATTTTTAAGAAGCAATAGAAGTGCGAAAATGGCTATGTTTATTACTATCAATAAGATTATATTTATTTTACAAAATAACATCTGTTTTTCTCTCCTCTTGTAAAGAAAAATTGATAACAGGGTTATTCCGGTCGAAAATCCTAAAAAGAAAGATAATATGTGATTGAAAATAGTTCCGTTTTGATGAATTAAACCGTCGATATAATAATTGGAGATTTGGCCGGAGATAGCAACCTGAGCAATAGGGCTGAAAAAACAACCGGCAATTAAGGCTATAACCCCCAAAAGATATACAGTTTGAATGCGCTGAATCATGTTTATTGATATATATGGTTATTAAAAAAACAAAGTAATTAATTCTATTGCGATTTACCCAAAAAATAGAATATAAAATCCGAAGCAGCAAGGTGTCGAATTACAATTTTTTGTATCTTTAATTAAAGCGGATGTTATTTTATTTACTATTTTTCGACAAAAGGAGTTGAAAATGAATACAAAAGAAATACAGGCTATTCTTACTTTATTGGAGGATCCCGATGCCCAGGTTCACGAAGCCATTTTTAAATCGTTGATGGATATGGGCGTAAACGTTGTACCTGACCTTGAGAAGGCATGGGAGTTTTCGGGAAATGGGGGACTTCAGGATAAAATCGAGGGGATCATTCACAAAATACAACTTAATTTTATTCATCAGAGTCTTTCGGATTGGGTAAAAAACGGGGCAGAAGACTTGCTCGAAGGAGCTTATATTGTGGCCAAATATCAATATCCCGACCTAACCTTTGCCGAAGTCAATAACTCGATTGAAAAAATACGACGCGATGTTTGGCTCGAAATCAACGATAACCTTACTGCTTTGGAAAAGGTGCGTATTTTAAACCACATCATTTATGAGATTCATAAATACACAGCCAACACCACTAATTATTATTCGCCACAGAATTCTTTTATAAATCAGTTGATTATATCTAAAAAGGGTAGCCCTATTATGTTGGGTATTTTATATATTGTTGTGGCACGCAAGTTAGGCTTACCCATTTTTGGGACCAATCTTCCAAAGAATTTTATTCTTGCATACAAGGATGAGTATGATGATATTATGGATCCGGCGCAGGAAAGTGATAATGTATTATTTTTTATCAATCCGTTTAATAAAGGAGCTGCGATGGGGCGTAAAGAATTGGACTTTTCCCTGCAACAACAGAATATATCGTCAGATGATAGCTTTTTTCAGCCTTGCAGCAATGTCGAAATTATTCAGCGGTTGATGCTCCATCTGATTTATTCGTATGAGAAACTTGGCTATGAGGATAAAATTGTGGATTTGCAAAAACTTCTGAAAATATCAAAGATGCCTAAGGAGTAGAGTAGGGGCCTTAAAGCAAAAAAGCCGGTATTAACCTATATTTAAAAAGGTTAGTACCGGCTTTTTGCTGTGGTTTTTATAAAACCTAAGGGCTTTGTCTTGAGCTTGGAATGTCTTTAAAAGGTATATCGTGCCGAAACCAAGAAGCGATTGTTAACGACTGCCTTATCGGTATTTTTAATCGATTTGCCCTGATAAGTTCCATAAACAGCTCCGGTAATGCTGTATTCAAAGCCAAAATCAACCGGGCCGGAAATTACATAAGCCCTTGGGGCTATGCGGAAAACTTGTTTTAAGTCAGCATCGCGGGTAAAGTCTTTTTTAAGTTGATTGGTTATAATCAGGTTTTTGTTCGAACCGAGGTTTTCGCTGTAACCGGCAAATAAACCCATTTTAAATTTAGTTCCTTTGGTTTCCAAGTCTGTCCATAAACTCATGGTCTTCATGTTGGCATAATCATATTCCCCTTTGATATTGGCAGAGTTTTCAATCTGACCGTAACCGCCAATCATGGTGTAGTTGGTCATGTTTTCACCGAGATTTCCCTGTACTTTAATGCTCAATTCGGGCAGTTGATAACCGATACAAGCCTGAAGGTTATAACTTCCGATGATTTTTGTTGCCATGTACGTTGAATTATTGGCAGTTGTTGTGAGGTAAGGCTTTAGGAATTTGTATCCGCCGGTAAGTGCGAAAAAGAAGGAATTGACACCTCCATATTGAAGCTGAAGCTGCATGTCGGGTAATCCGGAATTGCGTTGTGAGCTATTGTCGGTTGGTTCGATAGCTTTATGGGTGGTTCCTGAGCATAAAGCGCCGATTAGTTTGAGTTGGCTGTCAATCTGCCTTGTTACACGAATCTGGGCAGAACGGTTAAGCGGTTCGAATACCATACCCGAAGCAAAAAGGACGGTGTTTGGAGCAAATTCGGGAATACTCATGGGGTGCCACCATTGGCCAAGGATAAGTTGAGTCTTGTTCCAATCTAATTTAAGGGCGGCGAGGCGCAGACACATTTGGTTTTTATAACCGTCGGCAGAGCCGTTAAAGTCCGCTTCAATAACTCCGGAAGCTTTGGCTCCGAATGCCGAAACACCACTTCCGGTGATGCGAAAGCGCGATTGGAGCCCGAGCATCTGCAACTGGGAAACTTGATTAAGGTCTTTACCTGTGGCGTCTAGGGTTTTACGTAAAGGGTAGAAATATAATTCCCCGTCGCGCGATTCAGCTGATTTGTAAGTGTCGAAAAATGACTCAGAACGAACATAACCACTCAATTTAACGGCCGGCTTTTCGGCATCCTGCGCGTTGATACTTAAAGATTCAGCTCCTGTTATTAAAGCCGCCAGAAATAAAATTTTTCTCATTTATTAATATTATAGGTTTGATTTAAATGCCCAAAGATAAAAGTATTTTTGACTTAGTAGTAGGATTATCAACAAAGTACGTCATAATCTGAAAGCTTTGTTGGATTATGACAATGTAACTTTATGTTAAATTATTAAGACGGTTTACGTTAATGTATCGGCTGTGGTTACAGTGTCTTTGGAGATAAAGATATTCGAATATTCTTTCTAAATAATAATGCAGGTTTTGATGTTAATTGTAATTTTATTATATTAGATAGATAATTAGTTAGTTAGTAGATGTGTTAAAAAGGGTCACTCGAGAGAATCGCCCTTTGCTTTTATAAACTTTCGATTAATCGCGTATTTCTTGGTAATTTAGATATGTTTTAAAGAAGTCGAAGTTCTTCCGAATAATCAAACTGTAAATCTTCATGAAGTGTCGCTACGGCTTTAGTTATTTTTTGAAACAGTCTTAGATAAATATTTCCAAGGGCAGAATTTATAGGCAAGGGAATTCCTGATTTTCTTAGGTTTTTACAAAAATGAATGAGTAATTCTATTTCTGTTTGCTTTGAACCTGAATATTTTATGTGTTTGTTTGTGACTCCGAGTATCTTTCGGATGGTTTTTTTTGCGAGGTATGAATTGCCTTTGTTTATCTCCTTAAACAATTCGTCCATTTGGGATTTTACATCTTTAATATATGTTTTTTCATCATGGGCTTCGAATAAAAGATAGCTAAGCAATTCTTTATTCTCTTTTTTAAATTTAGCCATGAGAATACAAAGCTCTTGTATTTGTTTTGGATGAAGGCCGTTAAGTTCTGTTTTGATTTCTTTTAGTGAGGCCGCTTTCATAAAGCATTCAGTTCTGTAATTTTTACAATTACTTCCACGGCTTTCTCCATGGATTTTACGGGAATAAACTCAAAGCGGCTGTGAAAATTATGCCCTCCGGCAAACAGGTTTGGGCATGGAAGGCCCATATACGAAAGCCGAGAGCCGTCGGTTCCTCCACGAATGGGAATAACCTTTGGGGCGATACCACTTTCGATGATAGCTTGTTGGGCGAGTTCGACAATATGAAAAATGGGCTCAATTTTTTCTTTCATATTATAATATTGGTCGAGCATATCAAGCTTTACCGTATTTAAACCATATTTTATGTTGAGAAAATTCACAATCTTGACCATAAGTTCCTTTTTTTTATTGAAAAGAGTCAGATCGTGATCCCGGATAATATAGTTTACCGTTGTGTTTTCGACGGTGCCGGTAATTTCGGTCAGATGAAAAAAACCTTCATAAGCGTCAGTGTGCTCTGGGACTGCCGAAGCGGGGAGCATATTGTTAAGTTCCATGGCTATCAGCATGGAATTCTTCATTTTGTTTTTAGCAGTTCCGGGATGAACATTCAAACCCTGGATGGATATTTTAGCTTTGGCTGCATTGAAGTTTTCGTATTCTAATTCGCCCAATGCACCACCATCAACCGTATAAGCAAATTGTGCGCAAAATTTTTCCACATCAAATTTATCGGCACCACGTCCAATTTCTTCGTCGGGAGTGAATGCAATCCGTACCGGCCCGTGTTTAATTTCAGGATGATTAATGAGATACTCCATGGCGGTTATTATTTCGGCAATTCCGGCTTTGTCGTCGGCACCGAGCAAGGTGGTTCCGTCGGTAGTTATCAGAGTTTGTCCGGTGTAATCGTTAAGCATTGGGAATTCGCGGGGAGATAGGACAATATTTTCTTTAGTATTTAACAGGATATCCTTGCCTGTATATTTTTTTAATAAAGGGTTTACATTTTCAGCGGTATAATCGGGCGAAGTGTCAAGATGAGCCAGAAATCCAATAACAGGAACTTCTTTTGAAATATTACCCGGCAATGTTGCCATCACATATCCGTTTTTATCTATTAAAATATCCTGCAAACCAATCATTTTCATTTCGTTTGCCAGCATGTTGGCTAAAACTGTTTGGCCAGGGGTTGAAGGGCACGATTTCGATTTGTCGTCCGACCGCGTATTGATTTTAGCATAGCGGATAAAGCGTTCTACAAGTTTTTCCATGAATATGATGGCTTCGTTATCTTTTGGTAAAATGCAAAAATAACCAATAGCTGTTATAACCGGGCTATTGGTTTATGAAATGTTGTAATTGTTTGATTGTGAACGAAGGGCTATTTTACTTCTGTTATTCTCAATGCAATATAAGGTTTAAGAGGAATTCGGACTTTTTTTAAATTCTTGTCAAATAAACGATAATCGTTTTCGGCTGCTGTTTCAAAAATTAATGGACATGATTGGATGGTCATGTCCCACGTATCAATGATGTCCACTTTAAAGCGGGTGCCGGCTTTTAATTTTGAGAAAGAACCATTTTTTGCAGGCAGGTTGAAAAGCCACGAGTCGTTCATCTGCTTGCCAAAATAGATGATATAATAACCTGCACCTGCCGAAGCTGTAATGTTATCACGACCTACATCTGCCAAGCTAAGGGGCGCCGGACATTCTTCAACAATTTTTCGAAGAAAAGCAATTCGCTTCCAGCTTGTGCCTTTAAATTCACCTCCTTTTGCCCAAAAAATGGTGTCGGTTGCATCTTTATTCATATAACATTCGCCATGGGTAACATACGCACCGCCAATTACTCCATTCCATATTAAATGAGTCATTTCTTCGGGGCTGTAACGCCCCCAGCGGGCTTTTAAATTGCCTTCGTAGCCGACTTCATCGCACAAAATGGGTTTGTGGTAAACGTTTCGCAACATTGCCGCAGCGCCGGAACTCTGAACGGGCGATTCGTCTTGTACACTCACGTGGGTAAATTCGGGTTTCCAGTATTCGTAATAGGTGGCGGTTGCACCGTGGATGGAGCATAAATGACGGTATGGATCGGATTTTACAACGGTTTGTGCAATGAGGTCCCAGTCGGCATGAGATTTGCTTTTTACATAATCCCATTCGTTGGCCAAAGACCACCAGACATTTCGAAATGACGATATCCGTGCAGTAAGGTACTTGATATACCTGATGTTTACATCGCTTGGCATGGAGTCGAAACCCCATCGTCCTTTATCGTATGGGTGGAAGAGAATTAAATCGGCTTCAATCCCCAGTTGGTTTAGATCGTCTATTCGTTTTTCGAGCCGTCGGAAAAATTCGGGGTTAAATTGATCGAAATTCCAGACTTTTATTTCGTTATTGTTTGCGTCTTTGCTAATCTCTTTTATTGCAAAAGGATATATTTCAGGCTCTTCCTTCACTAAATCATAATTCTTGGGGAATACGCACATCCGTAATTTATTGAACCCCGAATTTTTTAATGAGTTTAACGTAATCTCCTGAAGTTCCTTGCCCATGTGAGTCCAGACGTAAGCCGTTGTTCCAAAAGGATAGTATTGTTTTCCATCGGCATATTTGAAGTTGTAGGTATCGCTCACGTGGATAATACCGTGGTTATTGGCAGAGGCTTTTATACATTCAAATTTGCCCTTTTGGTTACTTAATTCTGCGACATTGCTGGTTGTGGTATACTTCCAGGTTCCGATTTTTTGAGGCATAAATCGAATTTTGAAAGTGTTATTGCCATCATAAAAACCTGAAACTACATAGCTTGTATCTGGTCCTGTAAAGGTTGCTTCTAAATGCACATCTTTATAGCCATTACCAGTAAAAGGATGGTTTAATGTAAGTTCAAGCCTGTTCCATTGTTCAATTTTTTGCTGTGCAGTTGTGCAAATATTTAAAATGGAAAAAAAGCTTAAAGTGATAAATAATATTTTACTTTTCATGTGATTTGTTGTGTAAATCAATGTTTTGTAGTTGTTGTGATTTGTTCTTTTTCTCAAACGAATTGGAAGCGGCACACGACAGTAAATAATTTTATTTGTTGGCTTTTAACCATTCAGGGTATTTTTTCTCCAATAATTTTGTAGGCCAAGTGCCGTACCAAGCATATCCGTTGCGCCGTTCATAGCCGATTTCCTTAATCGAGTATTTTTTAATGCCATCCCTGTCACAAAAGAAAGGTTTGTTGGTGCCAATTTCATAATACCTGGCCCACATTATTGACGCATTGTCTGCCGCCAATCGCCGGTCCTTTCCTTTGGGAGTTCCCGGGGCTGGTACATCGATAATTTTGTACCCCACAATTTTTACAGTCTGGAGCCATTCGATAGCTGCATTGATTGCATCCTTTATTTCTTGGGAAGGTTTGGGCTGGTTCATGAGAAATTCGATCAGGCCAACACTTTCGGCGCTACTTATGGAGGGCAGTTCAAAGGCTCTGGCTTTTGCAGGTTTTAAAGTAGTCTCGTCGTACTGTTGGCACCAGGCCGTCAGTTTGTCATTTACCCTGATTTGTGTTTTTAAAATACAGTCGATGCCTTTGCTTACTGCCTTCGAACAAGGTTCAATTAATGCCGGGTTTACAACATCAAAGTCGTTTTGTTTCAGGGCAACATCCTGTACAACTTTTAATGCGTTGAGCATGGCATTGTCGTTATAAGTGATTTCGGCTCTGTAAAAACTCCTGTCCGGATAGTATTGAGGCCATCCTCCATTTTTATATTGAGCTTTTAACAGGTAGCGAATGCCATCTTCGGCAGCAGCCAGATATTTAGGGTTGTTGTATTTTTTATAAGCTTTTACCAGGTATTTGATTTCTTTGGTGGTAGCCTCATTGTCGATGGTGGCTTCTCCCTTTTTCACCTCATCTGCTATCTCAGCCTTATCAGAAGCGGAGAATTCGACATTATAATCGAAGGCTTTGTTGCGGAACTGTTTGTACCATCCTCCCGAGCTTCGCTGAAACAGTAACATATTGTCTGCTTGCAAATCCTGGGCATTGGCTTGTACAAAAAAAGAAAAGGCTACGAGGCCTAGAATAATCTTTGACATATTTTTAAACGAATTCATAACTTAGTTTTTATGATAGAATACATTCGTTGACATACAGAGTTTAAATGCATATTTTACATGAATATATTATTTCATTGACTTGCTTAGCTCCACCGCATATATGTTCTCCGTTCCTTCAAAGTTGGCTCGGAATATTATCCATTTTCCATCCGGACTGAAATGGATATTAGGCTCAAGTTTATATTGATGATGGTACATATTTACCAATTTTTCCGTAACCATTTTATCTCCATCAGGGGTAAATAAATTAATCCATTTGCCATCCTTAGCTTTGGCAACAGATCCTGTATCGCCTCCATCGCCGGCAAATATTTTTTCATCTTTAGAAGTAGTATAATGAACAGACCATTCATCCCTTTTTAAGGCGTACTTTTTTTCGGTGTTAGTATTTAAATCTACGCCAGCAATAAAAAAGGAAGCTCCGCGGGGTTGTTGTAAATCAAACCAGATGTTTTTACCGGTATCTCCAAACCATTCGTGTCCGGCTATTTCCATTGGCATGGTTCGTTTGTGTATCAGTATCACTTTTTTAGAGTTAATATCTAAGGTCCATATTCTGTCTACTTTGTGCCAGTGCCCTTCGTGACAAAACATTAATAATGAAGGGTTGGTGGGCGAGAACTGAACATGATTGAGCCAGGCACTATCGGTAAATACTTTATTCAGCGTTTTGTCTTTTATGTTTATGGTAAATAGAGTCCGGGGTAATCTGGCTTCAAATATTCGGGAGAAATAATCGTGTTTTTCGGGATATTTTCTGTAGATCTCTTTTTCTTCATCGCACGATTTTGTTCCGCCAAGCAACGTTCCATCAGCATTTACGGTTGTTATTTCGCCTTTAAAGTCTGAGGGGAACACGTATAAGAGTTGCTCTTTTTTATTGTCAATGTTTACCCGAAAGACGCTGTCCTCTACCTGATAGTATACTTCTTTTTCTTTGGCATACACTATTTCGCCTTTCATAGCACCCGGATGATTCGTCAATCTTTCGGATTGTAATGTCTTTAAATTTATCAGAAAGAGTTGTTTGTCTTTAGTGTTCATGTTGTAAGTTTCCTGCGCGGCACTTTTCGAAACGGCTTTAGACGCACTATAAAAAACCATTTCATCGCCTATAAAGGGATTGTTGTGAAAATAAAAGCTAAAATTACTCCTGTTGTTTCGGGTTAATTTAACAATTTTGTGGTGGGTGTCCTTGTCTATCCATTCATTGGACATTTCTTTTCCTCCTGTTTCTAACACATCTTGTGCGTATGCCGAAATGCTAAATGATGCTATAATATAGCCTATTAATATTACTTGTATTGTTTTTTTCATCAGATATTCAGTGGGTATGGTTGAATAATTATTTCAATTTATAGACTTCGCTGCCTGCTAACAAAAAGCAGCCTAAGCCATAATCTTCAAAGTCGGGTATTTTGTCGTAGCCTAATGGTTGTCCGTCTTTAGGTTCTTTGCCGGTACCTTGTACCCATCCCAACAAACCATTGGGATGTACACATTCTTTTACAGTTGCATTCCATGCTTTATAAATTGCCGGGGCAAATATTTCTTTCTTCAATAAATTGTTGTTTATACCATACGCAAAAGCATAGATAAATAAAGCGGTTCCTGTAAGTTCTTTACCTCCAAAGTGCCCGGAATCCTGCAAACTTACATTCCAAAAGCCGTCTTCTCTTTGAAGTGGTAGCAATGCGTTGCACATATCTTTATAATCGTTCAAAAATTCGGCATAATGACTATCAGTTGCAGGTAATTTGTTCAGCACTCTTACTAATGCAGCGATAACCCAACCATTACCCCGGCTCCAATAACAATTTTTGCCGTTGGGTTCTTTGTAAGGAGGTGTAAAGTCTTTATCACGCCACCATAAATTGTCCGAAGGATTGTACAAACCTTTGCCTCCTTGTATGGTTTTGGTATAACTGTACATTTGATACATGCGGTGAAAATAATTAGTATCCTTATACTCTATTCCCAAGCGTACCCATACCGGCATATCCATTTGCATTGCATCTATCCAGCTCCAATCGTCGGTTTTGTTGGTAAACAGCATCTGGTCAATGCTAGCTTTAATACTGTCCAGCATATATGTATTCTTCTTCCCGGTTAATACATACAGATCGTAGTATGTTTGACCCGCACAGTGATTATCGGCATTACGTGTTTTGGAGCCTCCGTTTAAGCTCCAATGATGCTTATTCCCCCAACTCAAAGCATAGTCCAGATACTTTTTCTTTTCCGCTTTATTGGGATCTATTGCATATAGCGACATTAGCCCTTCGTAATAAACAGCTCTTGTCCAAATATTGCTTTGTCTTGTTTTATTGGTTATTATAGGGCTTCCGGCATCTGGCCAACGGCTCATGAAATAACCATTGGCTTTTTGCATAACCTTCAGTATTTCTTTGGGTTTAGGTTTAAACTGACCCCATGCACCTGTGCATAGTGAGCACAGTACAATAAAAATTAAAAAAGATCGATTCATTATTTTGTAGTTTAGTAGAATTTATGACCGAAAGTTAATTACGTTTTTTAATTAAGCAATTGGTCTTAAAGTTTATGTCGATGTTATTTCGTCCTGATCGGGTTTTAAGATAATAGCTACGTATTTATGGGTAAAATTGTAATTATGGGTAAGATGAAATTGTTGCTTTGGGTTGTTTCTTGTGGTATTCTGAATTTTTATAATGTTAGCTCACAGAGTATCGATCGGGAGGCTTTGGTAAAGCGGCATAATGTAAAATTAGAAAAGTTCGACACCTTGGCCTCACTTTCGGTAGGAAATGGTGAATTTGCCTTTACTGTTGATGCTACAGGCTTGCAAACATTCCCGGAGTATTATGAACAGGGAATTCCTCTTGGTACTCAATCGCAGTGGGGATGGCACAGTTTTCCGAATGTTAATGGCTACCATTTGGGCGAAGCGCTGAAAGAATACGATTTCCATGGAAGAAAAATCCTTTACTCGGCAGAAATAAAGACCTCCGACAGGAATAAGGCTGCAGCCAATTTTTTACGCGCTAATCCCCATCGGTTACATTTGGGAATAGTGGGGCTGGAATTGTTAAAACCTGACGGGTCAAAGATTGCGATGAATGAAATTACCAATATTCATCAGGTGCTTGATTTATGGAAGGGTGAGATTCACAGCGCTTTTGTGGTTATGGATACACCAGTTGAAGTTACAACATATTGCCATCAGGATAAGGACATGATTTCGGTGGAGATAAAGTCTCCTTTACTAAAGAGAGGATTATTAAAAGTAAAACTGCAATTCCCGTATCCTACCGGAGGTTATGTAGATTCGGGGTGTGACTGGACTCAGCCGGGAAAACATATTTCAAAACTTATTGAAATTAATCATCAAATGGCTGTTGTTGAAAGAAGCATAGATTCTGCTAATTATTTTAGCTATGTTAATTGGGACGGAAATGCCCGAATAACTGAAAAGAAAGCGCATTATTTTATACTGTCTCCAAATGGCGATCAGGATCGATTTGCTTTTTCATGCTTATTTACCACCAAATCAAATGTTAGTACTTTACCGACATTCGCTGAAACAGCTCTGAATAATCTTGTTAGTTGGAAGAAGTTTTGGATGGACGGTGGTGCCGTAGATTTTACTGGCAGTACAGACCCTCGTGCTCCCGAGTTGGAACGACGGGTTGTGCTATCTCAATATCTTACCAAAGTGAATTGTGCAGGATCGGTTCCGCCTCAAGAAACAGGGTTGACTTATAATAGCTGGTACGGAAAATTTCATACCGAAATGCATTGGTGGCATGCCGCTCATTTTGCTTTCTGGAATCGGTTTGACCTATTGGAGAAGAGCCTAAGCTGGTATCAGACGGTTCTGCCCAAGGCCCGCGATATAGCCAAACGTCAAGGATTTGACGGTGTCCGCTGGCCTAAAATGACTGACCCGACAGGAAATGACTGCCCCTCTTCCGTTGGAGCTGTATTGATATGGCAGCAACCCCATATTTTATATTTTGCCGAAATGTGCTACAGACATTATCAGGACAAAACTACGCTCGAAAAGTATAAAAATCTGGTTTTTGAAACAGCCGATTTTATGGCATCCTACGCTTGGTACGACAAGGATAATAATCGATATTTGTTGGGGCCGGCTTTAATTCCAGCCCAAGAACGTTTCGATGCCAAAGTAACCATAAATCCTCCCTTTGAGCTCGAATACTGGTATTGGGGACTCGCTACAGCTCAACAATGGCGCGAGCGTCTTAATATGCCCCGCAATAAAAAATGGGATGAGATCCTTTCAAAATTATCCGTGTTAGCCCAGCTTAACGGGATATATCTGGGAGCCGAAAGCGCCCCTGATACATATACTTTTCCCCGTTATACTACCGATCATCCGGCAGTTTTAGGAGCCTACGGGCTCTTACCAGGTAGTCGGCTTGTAGATAGCACTACTATGTGCAGAACATTCAATTATATCTGGGAAAACTGGAAATGGAAAGAAACCTGGGGCTGGGATTTCCCGTTCACCGCCATGACTGCAACCCGTCTTGGTATGCCCGAAAAGGCTATTGACACTTTATTTATGGATATTCAAAAAAATACCTACCTGAAAAATGGACACAACTATCAGGATGCACGTCTCCGTATTTATCTTCCGGGCAATGGTGGATTACTATCTGCCATTGCCATGATGTGTGCAGGTTACGATGGATGTGAAACTAAGAATCCCGGCTTTCCCAAAAATGGGAAATGGATAGTACGGTGGGAGAATCTTAATCCAATGCCGTAAAGCTATAATTGATTTGAGAACAGGTTAGTTTTGAATTTTACTAACATTTTTCATATTCTTTCGTGTATTTTGAAACGGATTGTATTTTTACATTTCAATTCGTTGAGGTAAAACCTCAATACTAACTAACTATGAAAACCTTTATTTTACTAATTATAGCGACGTTTACAACGTCTGTTTTTGCGCAGCAAAATGGTTATTTTAAGCATATTACTTACGAAGAAGGACTTCCGTCTAACTATGTTGAAGCTATTATACAAGACCACGATGGCTTTGTGTGGATTGGTAGTAGCGAAGGTTTATGCCGTTACGATGGTTATTCGTTTCTTAACCTGATAAATTCTCCGTCCGACTCAACAAGCTTAATTGACAATGGTATAACCTGTCTTGTAGAAGATAAAAATCATAATTTATGGGTAGGGACCCGCCGGGGGATTACGTACCTTGATCTTAATACCTATAAATTTAAGCGTTACTCCACTAAATTTAAAGATGGCATTGGAACTAACTATATAACTTCCATGTGCCTCATTGATGAAAAAAGAATGTTTGTAGGAACAATGCTAAAAGGAGCGTATATCTTTAATCTTGAAACCGGGAAAATTACAAGATTTACTTCTGATCCTGAAAAAAACAACACACTTGCCGATAATAGAATAAACTTCGTTATAAAAGACCGCAAACAAAATATTTGGCTGGCAACCGAAAAAGGACTTGATAAATTAATGCCAACAACCTCAAAAATTATCCACATTCTTAAAGGTGAAAGAATTCAAAATTTAAGTCTCGATACCGAAGGAAATATCGCTGCAACAACTGATTATTTTTTATACACGATTAATCCAGTTTCAAATAATGTAGTGAATCAAGAACGGTTTATTAGCGAGTCGCAATATAAATTACGCCAGACTTTTTTTGATAGCAACGGAGGCCGGTGGATAGCTGTGACAGGTCAAGGATTATTATTTACCAAAAAAGGAGATAAAACAATCACAAGGTTTGTTTATGATAAATATGCACAAGATGGTCTGAGTACTAAAAGCCCCATGACTATTTATGAGGACCATATTGGAAATATTTGGATCGGGACTTTTGATGGAGGAGTGAATGTTCTGGATAAGTACCGTAAACCTTTTGTTCGGGTTAACTGTAATTTTTTAAGTAACGGGCTGCAAAGTAATCATGTGCGTTGTATTTATCAGGATCGTGACGGGGAAATATGGATAGGTACTAAATCAGATGGTATGCTAAGCCGATTTGACCGCAAAACCTGCACATTTACCCACTATAAACATAATCCTTCAGATCCGTATTCGTTAAACGATGATGCGGTGTTTTCTATAGTTGATGCAAAGCCGGGGTATCTCTGGATTGGCACTTCGTCGGGGGGGCTTAATTTATTTGAAAAGCGAACCGGGAAATTTGTGGCTTTAAAACATAGCGATCAAAATCCCCAGGGATTGTTGTCCAATGTAATTATGACATTACTTAATGATAAAGAGGGTAATCTTTGGATTGGTCACAACAACGCGGGTATTGATGTTTATAATGCAACGAAAAAAATATTTACACATTATGTAAGTTCTTCTAACCCCCGGAGCCTTACAGATAACCGCATTCGTGTAGTTTACATGGATTCTGGAGGTGATATTTGGGTAGGAACCATGGCGGGACTTAACCGATACGATAGGAACACTCATACATTTGAACGTTATGTAAATAGCAGCAGTGACAAGGCCAGCATCTCCGATAATTACATTTTAAGTATTTATGAAGATAAAAACAGAAACCTTTGGGTTGGGACTCCCAATGGCCTTAACCTGATGGACAGGAATAAAAAGACTTTTATTGTATTTAATAAAAAGAATGGGTTTCCGGCCAACAGTGCCAGGGGGATTTTGGATGACAAAAAAGGGAATTTATGGATTAGTACGGATAAAGGAATTGTCTGGTTTGATCCCAAAAAGAAAATTTTTAGAGTCTTTACCAAAGACGATGGGCTATTAAGCAACGAATTGGCGTTGTATACCCAATTTAAAACTAAAAATGGTGAAATGTTTTTTGGGAGCGAGCATGGATTTAACATATTCGATCCTGAAAAAATTACGGATAATAGGAATTTTCCGAATGTGGTGCTCACCAACTTCTTGCTTTTTAACCAAGTCATTACAGGTGATAGTGCAAATTCACCACTAAAAAATCATATATCAAGAACAAAGGAACTTACGCTCAATTATAAACAATCGGTATTTACGCTCGAATTTGCAGCACTCAACTTTACGTCGTCCGAGAAAAATCAGTATGCCTATAAAATGGAAGGCTTTGATAAGGATTGGAACTATATCGGAAATAAACGAAGTGCTACTTACACCAACCTTCCTGCCGGAAAATATATATTCAGGGTAAAAGCCTCTAATAATGATGGCGTGTGGAATGAAACGGGAACATCTTTGGTAATAAATATTCTCCCTCCTCCCTGGAAAACATGGTGGGCGTATTGCATTTATTTAGGAGTGCTGATTTATGGTTTCGGATTATTGCGAAATTTTTCGGTAAAGCGAATACATGAAAAAAAGGAACGTGAGCTAGATCAGTTAAAACTCAGTCTTTTTGTAAATGTGTCGCATGAGTTCCGTACGCCACTTACATTAATGCTCCATCCTTTGGATAAGATTCAGCAAACCGACAATTTGGACGAAATTCGCAACTCAGCCCATACTGTACAACAAAGCGCATGGAAACTACTTAACCTGGTAAACCAGTTGTTGGATTTTCGTAAAATAGATCTTGGAAAGTCATTGCTTCGGGTTAAAAAAGTTGATATCGTGCATCTTTCGGAGCAGAGTAGCCGGATTTTTGAAGATTTGGCCCAAACTAAAAATATATCATTGAGTTTTGTTAGTTCGCAGCCCGAATTGCAACTTTGGGTTGATGTTGATAAGTATGAAAAAATTTTAACCAACCTGTTGTCTAACGCTCTTAAATTCACCAATAACGGTGGGCAAATTACCGTAAGTATTACTAAAGTTGCTAAAGAAAAGCCCCAAAACATACTTCGTTTTTGGAAAGCTGGTGGTATTGTCGATTATGCAGAAGTTCGTGTTACAGATACCGGAATTGGTCTTACCCGCGAAGAAGTTAATAGTATTTTTGAACGTTTCTATCAGGTGGACCAATCCAAACCAGGGACAGGAATTGGCCTGAATTATGTGAAAAGCCTGGTCGAACTTCATGAAGGGGAGATTCTGATTGAAAGCGAGTATCAAAAAGGATCAACGTTTATAGTTCGTTTGCCGTTGGGTGATAGAATTTTGAAAATGGGTAATGTGAAAGTAGTTTCAGACCTTGAACAAGGTTATGGTTTAAGTCACCTGACAAAAGAGGCTCTTTTATATGATCTGGGAAATATTGATCAATATCCGATAGAATTCGCAGACGAATCTGTGGAGAAAACGCCTTCAAAGCAGGTAGTTCTTGTGGTAGAAGATAATAAAACACTGCGGAAGCAGATTTGTGAAGAATTAGAGAGTTTGTATCTTGTTAAAGAGGCAATAAATGGCTTAGACGGGCTGGAGAAAACCCGTAAATACATACCCGATTTAATTGTAAGCGATATTATGATGCCCGAAATGGATGGCATAGAAATGTGCAGGCAGATAAAAAGTAGTCTGGACGTTTGTCACATACCCATTATTATGCTTACCGCCAAAGGTGCCATGGAAAATAAAATAGAAGGGTTTGAGACAGGTGCTGACGAATATCTTTCCAAGCCTTTTAATATGCAGTTGTTAAAGGTGAGGATTAGTAACCTTATCCGCTCGCGATTGCAGCTGCGCGAAAAATATTCAGCCAGCAAGGTATTAGCTCCTGCCAGGGAATTTACCACCAATAATCTGGATGAAGTTTTTTTAGAGAAAGCAACCAAAATTGTTATTGAAAATGTTGAAGATCCGGATTTTTCCATATCTCAATTACGGGAAAAGCTGGGAATGAGTAAAACGAACCTTTTTACCAAATTACAAGTAATAACAGGCCAGAATCCAAGCGCCTTTGTCCGGACAATACGGCTTAAATATGCTGCAGAGCTACTTCTTCAAAAAGACTCAACTATTAAGGATGTATGTTATCGGTGTGGATTTAATTCTTCAACCTATTTTATCCGGAGCTTTAAGGAACAATATGGTTATACTCCGGGTGAATATATTGAAAACAACCGAAAGGTTTCCGGTCCGATTTAATTATGTACTGAAAGAACAAAAACTGTTAAAGGCAAAAAATAAGTACGGTCATTTTTATTAAACCTATATTTTTTTGACAACAAAGGCTTCCTGATTTAAACGGGAAGCCTTTTGATTTTATACGCGATCAATTCAAAGGTAATTTCCTTCTGACCTTGTAATTATTTGCCCAAATAGACCATGAGTTCGATTACGAAGACCATGAGTTTGATTTGTTATTGTTTAAAATTCAAACATTTGCATGTGTGTTTTGCGATTGAATCAAAGGTCGGAAACATGCATGAAGCACACTAACTAATTCTTATCTATTATGAAAAACACACGTTTTTTATGCGGGCAGCCAGTCGCCCGAAGTCCTGAATTCATCCGGGAAAACCAATCACAACCAATTTACAAACCCAACAAACTGTTTAGGAGTAATGGGCTGTTTTCTACAGTTTATGGCTCGCTATAATAATTGAGTATTTACTTATTTAATTCTAATCATTAAACACATGAGTAAACAACCTAATCACAATTTAAGGTTATGCAGACAACTGATGTTTTTTTTGTTGCTGATACTGCCTTTTTGTGCGTATTCGCAAACTAACTTAATTCAGGGAACAGTATTTGACAATAACGGGAAGCCCATCAAGGGAGTCATTGTAAAGACGAATGCTAATTCGGGTAATTTCATTACCGGGGCAAATGGTCAATTTTCGATTGCCGGCGACGAAAACTCTGTTTTGTTGTTTTCGCATCCGGATTTTTATAATTATGAAATCCGCTATAAAAAGCAGCCAACTTTTATAGTTCAACTATTCAATCGGTATTTGTTTAATCCCAGTGGAAAAACAATATCGAGTGATACCATTGCAGGAACAGAAACTCCCAAAATGGTAGATGTATTGCATGGGCAGAAACCAGTCGGAAATATTGTTCAGTCAATTGCAACCGTAAATACCAATCAATTAACAACAACACCTGCGGCGCAGTTTTTACAGGCTATTCCTGGCAGACTTGCAGGGTTGAATATTGTATTTAGCAGCGGAGGTCCCGGACTTGATGGGGCAGGTGTGAGTACATATTCTATACGGGGAGCAAGAAGTAATGCCACAATATTAATTGATGGCGTAGAACGAGGATATACATCTCTGGACCCGGAACAAATTGAATCAGTTTCGGTACTGAAAGATGCTTTATCTACAGTTATGTACGGACAGCGTTCTTCTAATGGTATTATATTAATTACAACAAAAAAGGGAGATAAAGGGGCTCCACGGATTTCGTTTAATGCTCAATATGGTGTGACAACCCCATCGGCTTTACCCAAACCATTGCCGGCCTGGCAATATGCCACATTATATAACGAGGCTCAACAAAACGATGCAGGTACAACGGTTATTACTCCAACTTATTCAGATGCAGATATTGCCGCTTATAAAAATTATACCGACCCCTATGGCCATCCGGATGTAGACTGGTATAATACCGCATTGAATAAAAATGCGACTGTAAGCAAATATAATTTTAGTGTACAGGGCAGTGGCAATGGTTTTCGCTATTTTGTAGATGCCGATTATTATCAGGAACAAGGGCTGCTTAAGACTAGCTCTGTTAATTCCTATAATACCAATTCGCAACTTGACCGGTATTTATTGCGTTCGAATGTAGGGGCAGATGTCACAACGACAACCTCCATTCAGCTTAACCTTTTCGGAAGATTTCAACGTTACAACCAACCCGGTGGTGGCATTGGCGGAATATTAACTGCCTTGCAAAATACGCGGCGAAATGCTTACCCGGTTTTTAATCCGAACGGATCTTTAGCTGGAACAAGCTCCTACGGAGGGGATGTTAATATTTGGGGACAAACTGTGTCGCGAGGGTATCAATTTACCGATGGTAAGGATATGGCAGTAGACCTGCAGGTTTCCCAAAAATTGGATTTTGTATTGCCTGGCCTTTATTTGAAAGCGCAGGGTTCGTATAACAATACAACTTATTATGCGACCACAAGGGCTAAGGATTTTGCTGTATTTCAGTATAATGCTACCACTAGTACTTATACTCAGTATGGCTCAACAACAGAGCAGTCTACATCAGGCACACCTGGCGACCGCTATCGTACCACTTATTTGGAAGCTTCATTGGGTTATGATAAATCTTTTGGTAAAAACAATGTTAGTGCTGTTGTTTTAGCTAATCAACAAAGCAAACTCTTCTTTACCGGAGCTTCTACCGGAAAATTGCCTGAAAAATATACCGATTATTCTGCCAGATTAAGTTACAATTATGATAATCGATACATTGCCGAAGCGGCTGGTTCCTATTCGGGATATAATTGGTATGCTCCTGCCAAACGATGGACAAACTTCTGGGCTGCTGGATTAGGCTGGAATATTCATAACGAGGGGTTTGTTAAAGAAAATCTTAAACTGATAAGTAATTTAAAACTCCGCGGAACTTATGGGATGACAGGAAGTGGATACTTGTCTAATGCTGGTTCATACATTCAATCGTGGTCAAATAAGGATAATTATACAGCTAGTTATGACCCCGCTTATTTCTGGGGAGATGGGATGAGCCTGGACAGGGGAACTTTCCCCAATGCATTGCCCAATCCCGAGTTGGGGCCTGAGAAAGCCAAGAAACTTAATTTGGGATTAGACTTAGGTTTGTGGAGTAATCGCCTGACATTTACCGGAGAGTATTTCTACAATAAATACTTTGATTTGGTAGGAACTCCAACTTACACAACAGCTTTGCTTGGAACCTCCTATCCTGCTGAAAATTATCAAAAGTTTGATTACTGTGGAACAGATCTGTCGGTTACATGGCAAGATCATATCAGGAATTTTAACTATTTCATTACTGCTAATTTATCTTTGGTGCAGTCCAAAGTGGTATATAATGCGGAATTGCCTAAAATTTATGATTATCAGCGTGTAACTGGTCGCCAGGTGGGATTGCAATATGGTTATATCGCAACCGGATTGTTTAAAAGCTATGACGAAATAAATGATCCAAACACTGCTGTGCTTGCATCAGCCCCCAAATCTTCGTTACGCCCTGGAGATATTCGTTATATGGACAGAAATAATGACGGCGTAATTGATGATAAGGATAACGGAGCAATCGGAAGTGGTAAACCTACCATCTATTATGGTGTTACAATCGGGTTTAATTATAAAGGGTTTGATTTTAGTGCTTTAGTACAAGGAACTCAAAACAGACAGTCGTATATAAGCGGCGATTTCATGAATGGTTTTGGTAATAATGGAACTTATACCGCTTACGAATATAATTTAGGCCGGTTCACCACCGCAACCGCAGCAACCGCCACCCAACCCCGCGTATGGCTGGGAAGTAATACCAACAATACTCAAACTTCTACATTTTGGATTAAGAATAACGATTTTGTCCGCCTCAAAAATGTGGAGCTTGGCTATACGTTGCCTACCAGAATTAGCCGTAAGGTTGGAATCCCTTCAGTACGAATCTTTACCAACGGACTTAACCTGCTGACTTTTGCCGATATCTATAAAGTACGGAAGGATGTTGATCCGGAAGGGTGGGGAAGCAGCTATCCCATTATGAAGGTGGTAAACTTTGGTGTAAACGTAAAATTCTAGCTGAGAATACTTTTTAATAAAAGATTATTATGAATAGAATAATTAATTTTTGCTTGTTCATACTGTTGGTAACGTCAGCCGTATCCTGTAAAAGCGATTTTGAAGACCAGCCATTGGATATTACTACGGTGGATTATACTTTTGATAAAAATGATGCTACCGGTTATTATGCAAATCTTTATGTATCTTATATTTATTCCAGACTTCCAATAGGCTATGCCCGCATTAATGGGGTGCCTCTGGAAACGGTATCGGATGATGCTGTGCCTAGTAATACAGCAAATGCCAATTGGAATGTTATTCGTGGCGGGTACACTCCATCCTCAACTTTTGATGATAACTGGAGTGGTATGTATGCCGGAATTCGGAATGTCAATATTTTTTTAAATAATTATAAACAAATTCCTTGGGCAGATCCTAACCAACCCCGTTATTTATCAAATGAGGTTAGGGCTCTAAGGGCATGGTTCTATTATGAACTGATTAAACGCTATGGCGGAGTTCCTCTCATTGGCGATAAGGTATATGAATCGACTGATGCAGAATTGCTCAAGCTGAAACGCAATAGTTTTGACGATTGTGTTAAGTATATTATTTCTGAACTCGATGCCGTAAAAGACAGCCTTCGCCCGGAGGCAACCTTAGCATCCAGAGGGAGTGGAAATGGCATTACAAATGGTTCCGATCCCAATGGTGGCAGAATTAGAAAAAGTACTGTGCTGGGAATGAAAACAAAAGTGTTATTGTTAGCAGCCAGTCCTTTGTTTAATGCGTCAAGCACTCCGGATAAGGATTATACCGGTTACCAAAGTTATAGTTTAGATAGGTGGAAGGCCGCCGCCGATGCCGCTAAAGCCGTGATGGATTTAAAAGACATCAATGGAGCAACTATGTTTCAATTGGAGAACGACCGCTATTTGCTATGGAAAACTTCAGTTAATAAGGAAGTCGTTTTTATGCGAATGGGGGGCCAGTATGCTAATACGTATTCGTATTGGATGTCGCCTGTAGGCTATAATCCCGGGAATACTGCAAGTCAGGGATTGGTTAGCCCAACACAAGAATTGGTTGATGCTTTCCCGATGAAGAACGGAAAAACGATAACAGACCCTATTTCCGGCTATAATGCTGCAACTCCTTATGCAAACCGAGATCCTCGTTTAGACCAAACCGTTTTTTATAATGGAGCTACCTGGTTAAAACGGGCAGTGGAAACTTTTGAAGGAGGAAAGGATAAACCTAATAATACCAGTATTGCGGCCGTTCAGACTCAGACGGGTTATTATGCTAAGAAGTTTTTGGCAAACGATGCGAACAGCTCTACATACACCAATACCTGTTTTGTGTCCACCAAAGGTAATTGGATGGTGGTTATTCGTTATGCCGACATATTGCTGATGTATGCCGAAGCTCAGAACGAATATTCCGGGCCAGATGCATCGGTGTACAGTGCCGTAGAGGCTGTCCGTCAGCGGGCAGGTCTTTCTCCCTATGCTTTACCGACAGGATTAACTCAAGATCAAATGCGGGATGTGATACATAATGAACGAAGGGTAGAATTTGCCTTTGAAGAACAACGCTTTTGGGATATACGACGCTGGAAAATTGCAAAATCAACCTATGGCGCAACATTACATGGGGTAACTATAACTAAAAATATCAATGGAACATTTACGTATGTTTCCAAAAACGTGGTAACCCCCTATTATTCCGATGCCATGAACCTGTTGCCCATCGCTTTAAAGGAGACGCAAGTAAATCCAAATATTATGCAAAATCCCGGATATTAATTGATTTAAAAAATATAGACAATGAGACTAAAATCAATCATATTAATACTGCTCTGCCTTTCCTTGACGAACATCATATTTGCCCAGGCTTTAAAAATAAAAGGCCGGGTATTTGATGAAACCAAAACACCTATGGGCGGGGCCTCTATTGTGGAGGTTGGCAATAGCCGGAATGGTACCAGCTCCGATGAAAAAGGAAATTTTGAAATAACCCTTAAGGGTACTAATAAAGTAATTGCAGTCAGTTTTGTAGGGTATTTAACCAAACAGGTAAATGTCGCAGGCCAAAATGCCTCAGTAATTATTGAACTCGTCCCAGACTCGAAAGGGCTGGAAGAAGTGGTCGTTGTTGGTCAAGGGCGTCAAAAACGTATTACCAATACAGGTGCGGTAAGTAGCATTAAAGCCGAAGAGATAAAAACGGTGGCCACTGCAAGTGTGCAGAATACATTGGCAGGTCGTTTGCCAGGATTTTTCTCACAACAACGAAGCGGACAGCCTGGTTCTGATGCCGCTGACTTTTTTATTCGCGGAGTAAACTCTCTTAATGGGGATAATAAACCTCTTATCGTAGTTGATGATATTGAATACGATTACTCTCAGGTGCAGCAGCTAAATGCTAATGAGATCGAAACAATAACCATGCTTAAGGATGCTGCTACCACAGCTATTTATGGACTTAAAGGAGCTAATGGTGTATTGGTAATCACAACTACAAGGGGGCGTATTGGTAAACCTCAAATCAATGTAACTACGGAACAGGGATTTAATAAAGTAATCCGGATGCCGACTTTCCTTGATTCGTATACCACAGCTTTATTGTATAACGAAGCTACAGTTAACGACAGTTATGGACTGTCCGCTCCAAAGGCAATTCAATTTTCAGCAGATGATTTACAGAAATTTAAGGACGGTTCAGATCCGTATGGGCATCCTAATGTAAACTGGGTAAAGGCTTTGTTGAATAATTATTCGACGCAAAGTCGTTATAATATTGATGTAAATGGTGGAAATCGGATAGTGAAATATTTTACATCAGTAGGCTATTACAGTCAGGATGGTATTTTAAAGCACTTTACACCTACAAATGGAGAAGATGTAAATACTAATTATTTCTATCGTCGTTTCAATTTTCGTTCAAATTTGGATATAACTCCTATCCCGACGTTAAAGTTACGTTTTGACCTTAATGGGCGTTTTGAGACAGTTAATAACCCGGGAGGTGTTGTTGAAGCAGAAGGGCTGTTTAAAGAAATTAGCGCCTACCGATACATGGCTCCCTATGCCATGCCTCTGGTTAACCCTAATGGAACATACGGTTATGCTAATCATTTGGGAGGTAATAGCTCGCTGAATCCAATTAATCGTCTGGCGAATTGCGGATATAAGCGAAACTTCAACGATAACTTTAATCTTGTTGCAGGAGCAGATCAAAAGCTCGATTTTATAACTCAGGGACTTTCTGCCAAGGTGAATATATCTTATGCGGGAAATATTAATGATTTTCGTAATATGACCCGAGGCGCCGGTTACTTACCTACTTATGCGTATAAATCAGCCACCAATTCCTATGTCAATTACAACGGGCTTTATAAAATGCCTGTTTATAGTACCGCTTCAGGGAATAGTGCATTTAATTATACAACAGTAGTTCAAGGATTACTGAATTATGACCGGACAATGGGCAGCCACCATGTGTATGGCCTTGCAATGATTAATCAACGGAGCTATACCGATAAAGCGGTTATCCCTAACAATTACAGAGGCACAACCTTACGCGTAGGGTACGATTATAAAAAGAAGTACATGCTCGAATTTAATGTTGCCCGAAATGGAAATGACGGGTTCAGGCCAGATCAACGCTATGGAATTTTTCCTGCAGTCTCTATCGGTTGGAATCTCTCGGAAGAAGCCCTATTTAAAAGACTATTCCCAGTATTTGATCTTTTTAAAATTAGGGGTTCGTATGGTTTGGTGGGTAGCGATTATTCGTATACTACCGTTTATAATGAAATTCAATACTCTGGAGGTTCAAATTATTATGGATCAACCTATAATGAGGGTAGTTTGGTCAATCCTTACATTACTTGGGAAAAAGAACGTCAAACAGATATAGGGTTGGATATTAATATGTTAAATGGTAAAATAGTTTTGACGGGCGATTATTTTTATAAATATCGTTATGACCAGATGATTACGCTTAATGGGATTCCTTCGCTTATTGGACAAGGGTTACCCAAAAAGAATATGGGGAAAACCCAAAACCAAGGTTTTGATGGAATGATTACCTATAAAGATAAAATTGGAAAATTTAATTATTCAATTGGAGCCAATATATCGTACGCTGTAAATAAGATTGTTTATGTGAGTGAGGCTCCTAATTATCCCTATCAGGCTCAAACAGGTCATCCGTTAAATCTAACTCAGGGGTACCGTTGTATAGGTTTTTACCAACCTGAAGATTTTGATGCCAATGGAGCGGTTAAATCCAACATTGCTAAACCAGCCTGGAGTGTAATACAACCCGGTGATTTGAAATACGCGGATATTAACAATGATGGCGTTATTGACGAAGGAGATAAAACCTGGTTGTCAAAACCCAATATACCCACCACAACTTACGGAGTGGAATTATCTGCAAATTATAAAGGGTTTTCTCTTAGGGCTTTGCTGCAAGGTTCTTTTGGATATGCTGTGCAGATTACGGCCGAAGGCGCGGGCGATGCATTTAATGGTAACCTGCGTCCCTGGAACCTTGATCGTTGGACTCCGGCAACAGCTAAAACTGCTACCTATCCTCGTATTGGGTTAAATTCAAATATTAACAATATCTCATGGCAAACGGTATCCGATTTCTGGTTTGTGAACGCTAGCTACATACGTTTAAAATCTTTAGAACTAGGCTACCAATTGCCAGGCAATCTGCTAAGAAGGACATCGTTTATCCAAAGCGCGAGGGTTTATGTTTCTGGCTACAACCTCTTAAATTTCTCTCAAATGGGTAAATTTCAACAGGATGCTGAAGTGGCTAACGGAACAGGATCGGCTTATCCTAATACGGCCAACTTTAATCTCGGAATACAACTCGGTTTTTAATTTAAAACATAATGACGATGATATATATATTCTCCAAGAGATCAATTGCCTTTTGGACAGTAGCATTGATGATCATTTCTGCTGCCTGTAAAAAGGACTTCCTAGACCAGAAAACGCTATCGGTAATCAACGAACATGCCGTGTTTTCAGATAGTGCAAAATCTTATGCATTTGTAAATGGGCGATATGGTAATCTTCATTATTCGTTTGATCCCCGACGATATGGCAACCAGTGTCTGGAAGCGGCCTGCGATGAAGCTGAAGCATCCTTAAATCTTACAACATTCCCTTACAAAATAGTAACCGGTGCTGCCAATGCAAATAATGCAGAGAGCAGCATCTGGTCCACAACCTATACACAGGTGAGGGCTTGCAATGTTTTTCTTAAGAACAAGGACAGTATTCCGGTTACTCAAACAACATTAAACCGGTGGGTTGGTGAAATACGTTTTTTGCGTGCCTGGTATCTCTTTACATTGTTTAAACACTATGGGGGAATTCCGATTATTGGCGATAAAGTGTTTGGACTGGATGATAATATAAATATACCTCGAAGTACCTATGCTCAAACCGTTGACTATATTGCTGCAGAATGTGATACAGCTGCCAGTTTGTTGCCAGTTAAGGACCCGCTTACGAGCGCCATATATTATGGAAGAGCTACAAAAGGGGCCGTTCTGGCTCTGAAGGCTAGGTTGTTATTATATGCCGCCAGTCCATTAGCGAATGATGGAACCCGAACCGATGACCCTAACCATTATGTTTCTTATGCAACAGCAGATAATAACCGTTGGAAGAAAGCGGCAGATGCTGCGGCAGATGTTATTAATCTTGGGGTATACAGCCTGTATAAAGGAGCAACACCTTATTTTTATAGTACATTTTTGCAAAATACAGGATGTGCCGAATTCGTATTAGCTTACTGGCCACCAGTTACAACCCAGCAAAATTCTTGGGTTGAAGATCTTTGTAACCCACCTTCCAGAGGTTGGAGATATAGTATATCAGGTCAGTCAAGTTGCTTTCCTATACAAGAACTTGTGGATGCCTTTCCTATGAATAATGGTCTTCCCATTACTGATCAGGCTTCAGGGTATAGCGGCATTGGGGATAATATGTATTTAAACCGTGACCCGAGACTTAGTGCTACGGTGCTTTATAATGGAGCTCCACGGTTTTATTCCGGATATGGCGATCAGCCGGTTTGGACCTATACCGGAGTTGTTCCGACCGGTACGCCACCTCAAACAAGTGCGTCAAAAGATGGAATATATTCTAGTCTGGCCACCCTTACAGGGTATTACCGCTATAAAATGTGCAACAATGCAACACCCACCTCTGAACTTTATCGACCAATGGTTTTAATTCGTTATGCCGAAGTGCTGTTGAATGCAGCAGAAGCTACCAATGAATATTATGGACCTACAAATGTATATCCGTGGCTAAAACTTATTAGAGACCGGGCCCAGATAAAGCCGGGTACTGATGGAATGTACGGAATTAAAGCCAATATGTCTAAAGAAGAAATGCGTGCTTTCATTCAGAATGAACGTCGTATAGAATTGGCTTTTGAGGAACAACGTTTCTGGGATATTCGCCGCTGGAAGATTGCCCCGACAATCGAAAGTTCTGAAACGCATGGTATGGAAATTACCAGAGGGGCCGATGGTAAATTCTCATATCGTACCATTGTAGTGCGCAAACCCGTATGGAATGATAAACTTTATTATTATCCAATACCTCAGAGTGAAATTGTGAAGTCTTCTGCTTTAAAGCAAAATCCCGGATACTAAAAGATTAAAGTTTCTTCGAATATTACTAAATAATAGAGAAATGATGAAAAACATAATAATCATAGCAAGCTTAATTCTTTGTGCTTATGTGGCCAGTTGCACCAAGGGCGGTGAACAAGATGGATTTGGCAATACTTATATATATACCTCCAATGATACTGCAAGTTATACCCAGGTGGTTCCAGCGCCTGCCGTGGATACACTTACGGCGGGAAGCGTAACGAGTTGGTATGACGATCAGGCCAAAGTGCTGAACTATACTGTTAAGTGGTATGGCTTATGGAAACTTGTGCCTGCAACAAAAAATGACACCATTGTCAGTATTAGTATTTATAAAGGCGATGCAGGCAGCAATGGAACCCTGGTGAGGACCCTTAAAGTCAGTATAACAAGTAGTAAGACGAGCAATGGGAGTATGCCTTTATGCTTAGCCGGAACCACGTATATGACAGAATCGGAAAAGGCCGATTACCTTGCCGGTAAGTGGTACATCCTTATAGCTTCTAAAAAAAAACCTGCCGGTATTATCAGGGGACAGATGAATGTAGTAAAGAGATGATTTAAAGAATAAAGTACTCCGTTTGCCTGATTGTCGTTAGGCCCTATTCAGTGAAGAACGGATATGTATGAAATTTTTATTGTTAGTAAGTAGTTAAACCTTCGTCCTGGCGCGATACCCCGACGGATTTTACAGATTTTTGTTTTTTGAAGAGTTGAATGATAGGTCTTTATAATAAAAATACTAATTCAAATTATCTGCTTATTCATGTATATCAGAGAATTTATTTCGGGCGGATAAAACTAACTTATACCTAACTATCACATGAATTTTATGAAAAAAATAATTGTCGCTTTATTGCTGTTTATTATGGGGATATCCCCGACAATAATAGCACAAACTTTTGTGCATCCGGGCGTACCTTTTACCGCATACGACCTGGCCCAATTGAAGGCCAACATTACCAAAGAACCTTGGCTTACAGGGTACAATGCTCTAAAGAACGATCCAAAATCACAACTCACCTATGGAATGCAGGGCCCCTTTGCCACAGTAACGCGAGCTCCTAATTTAAACAACGCTCAGTGGATTAGTGATATGCAGGCTATTCATAACCTTACGTTTATGTGGGTATTTACAGGCGATGCTGCTTATGCCCAAAAAGCTACGGACATGCTGGATGCCTGGGCTGTTACCAATACCACATGGGGAGGTGGAGAAAATAATCTGGATATTGGCGATCAGGTAACTTATCTTGTACCTGCGGCAGATATTTTAAAAAGCATGTTTTCTGGCTGGACAGCCGCCAATACTACTCACGTAAACAATTATTTTGCAAACGTATTATACCCAACCTCATGGGTTCCGAACCCGCTAAGAGATCATAACAAAGGAGCCTTACAGCTGAAAATAGCCCTTAGTATAGCAGCCTTTTTAGACGACCCCATCAAATTTAACCAAGCCATTGAAGTGTACCGTATGGATGCCGGAGGTGGGCTGCGTAACAGCTTACCTAACGGAGAGGTCGCTGATGCAGGTCGCGACGACCACTGGAATGGACAAATTCAGGCTCTGGGGTGGGGGGCTGAGGTTGCCTTTAAACAGGGGGTAGACATGTTTGCCGAACTGGATAATCGCATGCTTGCTATTGGTGAATTATACAACCATTATAGCATGTACCCGGGCGACTTGACATATATCCCTTTGGGCGGATATTCAACATATTATACCACTTGGGGAATTACGCCGGGTTACAGACATAACGAGTTGCCTCTTAACAATATTATACATACAGCATATTCACTCCGCAAAGGAATTCCAACCCCCTATACCGATGAGATGCTCACAAAAGACAAACCAAGTGCTCTGTCCTTTTTGTATTTAAAGTCCTCCGACCCCTCCACGGCAACAGCCTTAACGCCGATTGTATATCCGGCAACCCTTGCTCAGCCTGTAAGCTATCTAAGCAACATGGATATAGGCAATACAGGAATCATCGGAAATGCCAGTTACAATGCTGGGACTTGGACTGCACAAGGAGCCGGAAATTCGGCCGCCAATGCAGCCAATTATACCTTTAAGCCTATTAAGGGTGATGTTGGAATGGTCGTTAGAGTGATGAATAATTCGATCAGTTCGGCAACTTCGGGGCTTATGATCCGCGAATCACTCTTGCCTACATCGAACTATGTATCCGTAAATCTGAGCGGAGGAGTTGTGACATCTAGTGCGCAAGGGCAAACTGCACAAACAAATGGCACTCACTACATCTCCAAAGCGCCATGGTGGCTCAAAATTGAACGCGTAGGAAACAGAGTATTTACCTATCATTCGCAAGACGGGGTAAACTGGAGTAATAACGCCTTGTTTATTATGACACTGCCTACGGATGCCTACATTGGCTTTTATACTATTTCCAATAATACCTCCGCTTTAAACACGGCTACTTTTACCAATGTGGCCATTAACAATACGTTTCCTGCAGGTTCGCCTGAAATAAATAGTGCTACTTCGGACACGGTGGCTATAGGTGCAGTGTTTAATTATACGATTACAGCCGCAAATTCACCCACAAGCTTCAGTGCTAGTGGATTGCCTGCCGGTTTAACCCTGGATGCAGCTACCGGTGTTATTTCCGGTACACCGACTGCCCTTGGAACTAATGTGGTAACTTTAGGAGCAACAAACGCTAATGGAACAGAAACTGCAACGCTGGTTATAACGGTAATCAACAATGTTGCGCCTGTTGTACCAGCCAGTTTAACGGCAAGTATTGTTAATACAACCAAAATTAAGCTTTCATGGACAGCATCGGCTAACGCTACCAGTTACACGGTAAAACGTTCTCTAACAGCCGGCGGGCCTTATACCTCAATACAATCCGGTATCACAGCGACCTCTTTTATTGATCCTAATCCGGTATATGAGGTTAACAATTATTATGTGGTAACCGCACTAACTGGTGAACAGGAAAGCGGGATATCCAATGAAGTTTCCGGATCGGTACCGCCTGAAATCCCTTCCAATCTTATTGCAAGCAGCAAAAGTGGGCAAGTTGATCTAAGCTGGAACGTAGCACAGGGAGCCCAGACATATCAGGTCAGCCGGGGAACAACCAGCGGGGGGCCATATACCGCAATCGCAACGGTTTCTACAAACAGTTACTCCGATACTAATGTTACCAATGGAAACCCTTATTATTATGTTGTTGCTTCGTTGGGTAGCACCAAACAAAGCGCTAATTCGGCAGAAGTATTTGGGGTGCCGGGTTCGAACTCTGCTACATGGAGCCCGTCGCCAGCAGACTCTACCTGGAATTTGGCGGCTAACTGGGTTGAAGGCAACGTGCCGGCAACACCTGCAGTTATTACTTTCAACGCCTCGGCCGATACGGTTTTAAACAATAATATGACTGGCCTGGAGGTCTCAAGGATTCAGTTTAATGCTGGGGCAAATGCCTATAAAATTGCAGGCAATAGTATAGTATTAAGGAACGACCTTGTTAATAATTCTTCAAGGGGCGACTCCTTAACTATGCCGTTGGTGTTAAACAGCCAGTTGAATGTAAACGCGAATACAAATTCTGTAATACTTTCGGGCATTATAAGTGGTACAGGCAGCCTTCTGAAAACCGGCCCTTCTGCACTTTATATGTCAGGAGCCAATACGTACTCCGGCAATACAACTATTAACGGAACAGTAGGTTATAAATGGGGGTCTATGGATGGTATCATCGTGTCCGGCGATGGTACCGGTACTGTCGGGGCGCCTACCGCCGGGCCTTTAGGTACAGGTAAAATTATCATGAATGGCGGCTCCATAATCAGCAGTTTTAACGGAGTTGCTACAACCCTTTATAACGATATTGAAGTTACTGCCGGTAAAACCAGTTATATGTATGAACGTTCCGGCAATCTTAATATCCGGGGAAGACTTACTGGTGGAGGCACTTTGATAAATGATGGTTCCGATAATTTTTCCGCTTTAAACCTTTATGCTGATAATAGTTCATTTACAGGGACTTTTGTTTCAAAACTGCGAAGCGGTCAAATGCGTGTATGTTTTGCAGTGCCGGAGGCAGGAAGTGCCAATGCAAATTGGCTTTTAGATGCTAATGGTATCGATTGTCATCCCATAAGGTTTACAACCGGAACCCTGAATTTTGGGTCGCTTTCAGGAAGAGGGTATTTTCGCACGGATGTCAATGGTACCCCGCTTATTAGTATTGGAGCCTTAAATACCTCCACCAATTTTGGAGGAACTTTTGCTGAAACAGGTACTGCTGTAACCAGCATTGAGAAAGTCGGCACTGGGACTTTGACGTTTTCGGGAAATAACAATTACAAAGGCAATACAACCATCAAAAATGGCACATTCCTTTTGAGTAATGATGCGGTAAGTGGCGTTTTTGTCAGTCCTATTGTTGCTAATGCTGGCGCTTTGGGCGGTACTGGCAGAAGTTCTGCAACTGTAACGATAGGAACAGGATCAGGTGCCGGCGCATCGTTTGTGCCTGGCACAGATGGTACCATAGGCAGATTTACCACAACGGCATTAGTTACGTTAAATAGTGATGCAACTTATAAAGTAGATATCGATAGTAATACCGGCGCTTCCGATACAATCGTTGCCAACGGAATCACCCTCAATAGTGCAATTCTTTCAGTTGCTAAATTGGGTACTACTGCTCTTGCTACTGGTTCAAAATACAGGATTGTTAAAAATACCAGTTCTTCAGCCGTAACAGGAACATTTAAAAATTTGCCTGAATTTGCTATTGTTACCATTGATGGAATTGATTTCAGAATAACTTATAGAGGCGGAGATGGTAATGATATTGAGCTTTTGGATGACCGAACTATTACTAAAGTAGTACCCTCTTCTCCTGCTAATCTATTGGCTACGGGAATATCCAGTACAAGCGTAAATGTTAAATGGCCAAAATCTCCGTCTTCTGAGTATGTGACAAGTTACACACTAAAGAGGTCATCTACAGATGGCGGTCCGTACACTGTTGTGGCTGCGAATTTAAATGACACCAGTTATCTGGATAAGAACTTAGCTATCAACACCATTTATTATTACGTCGTTTCGGCAACGAACTATCTTGGTGAAGGTGCAAATTCTGTTCAGGACAGTGCCAAAACATTGATTCCGAATATACCGCCAGTGCCAACTGGTATAATCTCAGCGGCTGGTGATGCAAAAATCAGCCTAAGTTGGGGAGCCGCTCTTGAAGCCGTTAGTTATAATATCAAGCGGTCGTCCGCGAGTGGGGGGCCATATACAACTGTTGCGTCTAATGTTACCGCAACCTCTTATACCGATAATACTGTTGTTAACGGTACTACTTACTATTATGTAATATCCTCTGTTAACATTGCAGGTGAGTCTGCAAATTCTGTTGAGGTTAGCGTAACTCCGGCTACAGGAGGCTATAGTTATTGGCCATTCAACGAAACCAGTGGCGTTACAGCCAATGATGTATGGGGGGCGCGTAACGCCACGCTGAATGGGACAGGTGCTACCTGGACTACCGGGGTTTCCGGTAATGGGCTCCATCTCGACGGTACAGCCACCGGCTATGCGACCTTACCCTCAGGCATTGTCAGTACCTTAACTGGCGATTTTACAGTGTCTGCCTGGGTGAAGTTAGATGCCCTGCAAAATAATCAGCGCATCTTCGACTTTGGAACAAGCAGTACCAATTACATGTTTCTGTCGCAGAATACAGCGACGACGATGCGCTATGCAATTAAAGTAGGAAGCGGTACCGAACAGGGGGTAACCTCCGGTACTCTTTCTCTGTCCACAGGTAAATGGGTTCATGTGGCTGTGACGCTTTCCGGGAGTACTCACACGTTGTACGTAAACGGAGCTGTAGTCGCAACCAGTACAGGTATAACCTTCAGGCCATCAGGGCTGGGAAGCACTACTCTGAATTATTTTGGTAAGTCGCAATTCTCAGCCGACCCCTTGTTGAAAGGTTCGTTGGATGATATACGCATCTATAACCGTGCTCTGAGCGCTTCGGAAGTTTCTTCTGTCGTAAGCGCTACAGCCCCGGCATCGACTGTACTGACAGGTAATTCTGTTGCCAATCAGCCATCGCTCACCTGGACTGCTTCGTCCCAAGCAACAGGATACAATGTCAAGCGAGCAACAGTTGCCGGCGGCCCTTACATCGTTGTCGCATCCAATATCTCTGCAACTGCGTACACTGATGCTACCGCCACTTTTGGCTCTTATTATTATGTGGTTACTTCAGTTGCGGGAGCGTTCGAGGGTGTACCATCAAACGAGGTTTCGGTGGTGTTGTTGCCTGCAATTCCCACCTCGCCCATTGCAACGGGATGGAACAATCGTACAGATATTAGTTGGACGGCCACGAGCGGAGCAACAAGCTACGATATCAACCGCGCCACTGTGAGCGGAGGCCCATATACTGTAGTTGCAAATGTTTTGTCCGCTGCAACCCTGTTCTATAACGATGCTATGGCGGCTAATGGAACGACCTATTATTATGTTATCTCTGCAAAAAATGCAGCAGGTTCCGTAAATAGTACTGAAGTTAGTGTTACTCCTGTTAGTGATCCGGTGGCAAATGTTTGGTCTCATCAGGATATTGGCTCAAATGGAGTTGCGGGTAATGGGGGCTTGGTTGCCGGCACCTATTCTCTTTGGGCTTCTGGTGCCGATATTTGGAGTAATGCAGATGCTTTTCAGTTTCTATATCAGCCATTCAATTCGGATGGAGCGATTGTTGCACGTGTGCTGAATATTCAAAACACCAATACGTCTGCCAAAGCTGGTATTATGATGCGCGAGACGCTGACTGCAGGTTCACGACACTGCCTCTTGGGTTATAGACCCAGTAGTTCTGTTGAATTTGTTCGTCGCCTTACTACAGGAGGTTCGAGTACTTCCGAGGCTGTTACCAGCCTAACCTCGCCACAATGGGTAAAACTGCTACGCATAGGCACCTCGTTTACATCTTATCGTTCGGTCGATGGGATTACCTGGACGCAGGCAGGTACGACTCAAACGATTTCCATGGCGACCTCGATGTATGTCGGCTTAGCTTACACCAGTCACGTCAATACAACGCTCGGCAAAGCCCAGTTCGACCATGTCAATATTGCCGTTGCAGTTCCTGTGATTACAAGTGCAACAACAGGCGCAGGAACCGTCGGAATGCCTTTTACTTACACGATTGCCGCAACCAACACACCGTATCTTTATAGTGCTACCGGACTGCCCGCCGGCCTCACCCTCAACGCCGATAACGGGGTTATTAGTGGTACACCAACTGATACCGGCACATTTCCGGTGAATGTAAGTGTAGTAAATGCGATGGGTACAGCCACAGCCACATTGACACTGAGTGTGTCAGCAGGGACTAGTACATGGAACGGTACCGGCTCTTGGGGAGCTACATCCAATTGGTCATCAGGGATGTTGCCTCTGTCAGGTTCAAATGTCATTGTTCAAAGCGGGACACTTAACATTGATCAAAGTGTAAATATTAAAGACCTGATAATGGAACCTTCGGCCAATGTTTCTATCGCCACAGGCAATAGTCTTACCACAACCGGTAACCTGACCTTAAAATCCGATGCAACCGGAACAGCCTCACTTATTAATAACGGTACACTAACCGTAAGCGGAATATCATCTGCACAGCGTTATATGACTGGAGGTAAATGGCATATTGTGTCGCCAATAGCGGGCGCAGAAGGTGTTGCTACGTTTGTTCAGGATGCGGGGAATGCTATTCCTGTAAATGGAGCAAATTATGCTATGATGGACTATGATGAACAGGGTAATGCCTGGAATGCCTATTTTACAGCATCTACATCCGGATCTTTAGTTTCCGGGAAAGGCTATTGCGTTCGCCGCAGCAGCGATGGTGTAGCGACCTTCACCGGAGCCTTGACAAGCGGAAATCTGACTGCCAGCTTGACTCAAAACGGATATGGTTGGAATTGTATTGGCAACCCGTACCCCTCGTCCATTAATATTAACGACGGAAGCAGTTCGTTCCTTACGGTAAATGCAAGCAATCTCGATGCTAATTACGGTGCTGTTTATCTTTGGGATGAGCAAGCCGATTATACCGGCAACCGAAGTGATTACAAGGTAATAAGCAATGCCGGGTTCTCGTTCCCGAGCGACCGGGTACTTTTACAAAATTATATCACTTCAGGACAAGGGTTCTTTGTAAAAGCAGCTTCGGCGGGTTTAGTAAACTTTACCCCTGCAATGCAATCGCACCAAAACGGTATAATGCTCAAAGCAAGCCGAGTGTCATGGCCCGCCATACGTTTGAACGTGACAGCCGGAGGTAATACAGCTTCTACCGTGATTGCCTTTAATAGCGCCATGACCAAAGGTCTCGACCCAACTTATGATGCAGGTTTATTACGCGGCACTTCCGGACTGAGCCTCTACTCGCACTTGGTAAACGACAATGGAACAGACTTCGCTATACAGTGCCTGCCTGATAATCTGTACAATTCGTTGTCAATTCCGCTGGGAATTGATAGCAAAAATGGTGGAGATCTTACCTTTAGCGCAGAATCGGTTGAGTTGCCAGTGGACTGCAACGTTACCCTGGAAGATAAAGTAACCGGCACCTTTACTTCTTTATCAGCAGGTAATACATATACCTCTACAGTTGCCCCAGGGACTACGGGCACCGGACGGTTTTATCTGCATGCTGTCAGTAATTCAACAGCAACTTCTATTCCCGGGCTATTAGCCGGTCAGGACGATCAAGTCGTGAAGGCGTATGGAATTCGTAAAACGATCTATATTAAAGGAAATCTCAATGAAGCCAGCGTCGTTCTGTATAACCTTAACGGAAAATCGTTAAAAATATATAAACTCTCGGGTAATGGCTCCTCAACACTTAACGAAAACAGCGTGGCTAGCGGCTCTTACATAATCCGCATTGTAAATGAGGGCAAAGAGTATTCGTTCAAAGTTGTGTTGATGGATTAGAGTACAGAACAATAAGGGAATGCGCAGAGGAACACAGAAGACGGAAATGAGTCTGTGTAACCTCTGCTCTTATAAACTTTTAAACAAAAAATACTCATGGAATCACAAGTAAATAAAGCACTTCCGACACAGGAAGAACCCAAAGAAAAAATAAGTCGGAAAGAAGCCCTTAAAAAGACTGGTTATATTGCTTTTTCGGCAGCAACAATGATGCTGTTGTTTAACAACCCGGCCAAAGCCCAGGCAGGAACATCGCCAGCACCACCGCCAGGCTCATTTTAAAGAATAATTATTACCAGTCTATTCAGTGGTTTCTTTCTGAAATAGCTTAAAATTTTTATTGTTAGTTAAAGTGTTTTCCCCGTTCTGGAGCGATTCCCCAACGGGATTTTCAAGGAAAAGGAGTGCCATCTTATAAAGTGGGACATAATAAGGATGATTAATTAAACAAAATGACTGCGCTTTGTAGCGATATTGCAGCTATCTCTATTAGGCAGGCTTTACAAAATTAAGAGCAGATGATTGGATTTGTCGGAAATATTGTTTCAGCCGGAAGAGCTCCGAAAAAGACGCTTTATAACGTTGGCGGTAGAACAAGCTGCCACAACTCCGGCATTTGGGATATGAATATTTTAAAAAAAGTATTGGTGTTTCGCATATATATTACATTATACCAGTTAAATAGCTAAATTATATTTTTAAAAAATTTTAAAACAATTCGGTTATTATGATTAGATCAGCTTTATTACTAATTGTGATGTTCATATTCCAAAACTGCTTATTCGCTCAGGATTATCCCAAGGTGATTCTTCGGGGAGACTATCCTGACCCCAGCATCATGCGCGACGGTGAAAACTATTATATGACACATTCGCCTTTTGTTTATTCGCCAGGATTCCTTATCTGGCATTCAAAAGATTTAATCAACTGGGAGCCAATTTGCAGGGCTTTGGTAGGTCATACCGGTTCGGCAATGGCTCCGGATCTGCTTAAATATAACAATCGATATTATATTTATTATCCGGCTGCCGGTACCAACTGGGTAATCTGGGCCGATAATATTCGTGGCCCATGGAGTAAACCAATTGATTTACACGTGACAGGCCATATTGACCCGGGGCATTCGGTTGGTGAAGATGGGAGACGTTACCTGCATGTTAATGACGGTTATATCGTTCCATTATCGGGTGATGGACTTTCAGTAGCCGGGAAACCGGAAAAAATATATTCGGGATGGGAATATCCTAAAAGTTGGATCGCCGAATGTATGTGTCTTGAATCTCCCAAGGTTATAAAAAAAGGTGATTACTTCTATATGACTACAGCCGAAGGTGGAACTGCCGGACCGGCAACCAGTCATATGGTTGTATCTGCCCGTTCTAAAAGCATTCGTGGCTCTTGGGAGAATTCTCCTTATAATCCCATAGCTCATACCTATAGTGCTGATGAGCGTTGGTGGTCAAAAGGACATGGTACCATTATCGATGACGTAAACGGGGATTGGTGGATGGTTTTCCACGCGTACGAAAATGGAGCTTATACCTTGGGGCGCCAAACATTGCTTCAGCCAATTCAGTGGACTAAGGACGGATGGTTTTATGCTGATAATAAAGCGAAGTCGATTGAACCCAAAGGCGATTCGATTAAACATGGGATGAAGCTTTCGGATGACTTTCAAGGGAAAGCACTTGGCCTACAATGGACAACATGGCAGAACTTCGATATTAACAATGTTTTTCTGAAAAAGGGAAGTCTTTATATGAAGGGAAAAGGAACTAATCCTAAAGATGCCCAATTACTTCTGACTACTGCAACTGACAAAAATTATGATATTCAGGTTGAAATTACCGTAAAAAAAGGGAGTGTAGGTGGTTTAATTTTGTTTTATAGCGAAAAAGCTTTTGCCGGAGTAAGTTCGGACGGCAATCAGTTTACTATTTACGAGAATGCTGAGAAACAGACAACCAGACCCAACAAACTGGGCAATCATTTCTTTGCTAAAGTTTTAAATGCGAAGAATATCTGCAGTATATTGGTTAGTAAGAATAAACAAAACTGGGACACCATCTGCTCCGGATTGGATGTCTCGGACATGCATCATAATAAATATCACAGGTTCTTTGCATTGCGTCCGGGGTTAATGGCTGCCGGAAATGGCGAAGTGAAATTTAACGATTTTGAATATAAGCCACAACAGGGGTATCTGTTTGCCTATTTCACCGATAAAAATGCGAATAGAAACGGGATGCATTTGGCTTGGAGCCGCGATGGGTATCAATGGACAAAGATTGGGGACGAATATAGTTTCTTGAAATCCGATTACGGCGATCAGGATAAAGACAAACGGATGCGCGACCCCTTTCTGATGAAAGGAGCCGATGGCTTGTGGCATTGCCTTTGGACTATTAACTGGAACATTAACACCATTGGACATTCAACTTCCGCCGATTTAATACACTGGACATCGCAACAAACCATTCCTGTGATGGAAGGTTACGAAGCTCGAAATTGTTGGGCTCCCGAAATGATTTATGACGATAAGAGTCAGCGATATATAATTTTCTGGTCCAGTACAATAAAAATAAATAGTGAATGGAAAGTTGAGCCAGGCTATAAGTACGACAATCGCATTTATTACACCTCTACCAAAGATTTCAGGACTTTTGCTCCGGCTAAGTTGTTGTTCGATCCGGGTCATAATGTGATTGATGCTACGGTCAATAAAACTGGAAGCAAATATTTTATGGTTTATAAGAATGAAAGCGAGTTGCCAACTCCTCAGAAAAATTTGTTTGTGGCAGTTAGTGATAATGCAGAAGGTCCTTATAAGAAATTGTCGGATAAATCATTTACTAAAAACTGGGTAGAGGGGCCGTCGATTAATCAATTGCCCAATAACTCTTTTCTGGTTTATATGGATTCTTACAAGGATAAACGATACGAAGCCAAACGCACCAGGGATTTTAAAGTATGGGAAGACGTAAGTGATAAGGTCTCTCTGCCCACGGGAGCTAAACATGGTTCGGTGGTATCTGTTCCGATGGATTTTATAGATGATGTTATATTCGATCAAAAACGAGCCGAACAAGAAGTAACGAAGCAAGCATCCAAAGAGGGAGTGATAGCCCCCAAACCTGTTTTTCGTGATCCGGTTTATGATGGCGCTGCCGACCCAATAGTTATTTGGAATCCGCAAGTAAAAAAGTGGTGGATGTATTACACCAACCGCCGAGCAACGATGACCGAATTGCCCGGCGTAAGTTGGGTGTTTGGTACGCCCATCGGAATTGCCGAATCGACTGATGGTGCCAATTGGAAATATGCAGGTGTTGCCAATTTTCCGGATTTACCTGCCGAATGCGGAGGTAAAGATGTTACTGAATGGGCTCCGGATATTGTACTTGGCGATGATGGTAAATGGCACATGTACCTGAGTGTTGTTCCCGGAATAGATACAAAATGGGGATTGCCTGGCTTTATCGCGCATCTTACCAGTGCTAACCTGCGCGATTGGAAATATGAACGTCGCCTTTCGCAATTGGGGACAAGAGTAATCGACTCAGATATTCTGAAAATGCCTGATGGGATATGGCGAATGTACTATAAAGATCAAACGAAATACTCGCATATCAATGTAACTGAAAGTAAAGATCTTTATAACTGGTCTGAACCCAAAGAAGCATTGAGGATAAACGGAGAAGGGCCGATTGCATTTCAGTGGAAAGGTTATTACTGGCTGATTATTGATACCTGGAATGGACAAACCGTGCATCGTTCGGTGGATGGAAATACCTGGACAGTTCAACCCGGCGGCCCTTTAATGCCGGATGATGAAGGCACGGGAAAAGATGATGTTCCAAACGCATTGCATGCTAATGTGGTAATTAGTAACGACCGTGCCTATATGTATTATTTTACCCATCCCGGAAGAATCGGAGCTGATAAAAAGAAAGATACATACGAACAACGGCGCACTTCCATTCAGGTGGTGGAGTTGGAGCTGGACGATGCAGGCTGGATTACGGCAAACAGAAACAAACCTACCTATGTAAAAATGTCTCGGGAGTAACTTAATACGGTAATAATTATATGAAAAGAAAATATGTATTTCTGATTTTTACACTTTTGTGCGTATCAATATATGTAAATGGACAGATTCTGCCTACTGATGCGGGCGACAAAAAATATCTTTCGCTTAATACGGTTCCCGGTACTCGTGGCGTAATTTCAGTCGATGAAACAATAACCGAGCAAAACAGACTTCCTATGCATGCATCTTATTTTGTGTATGCAAATGCAGCTGAAATGCAAATAAACGACTGGGCCAAGTCTGTCAATTATCAAAGTCTGAATGGCGACTGGAAATTTAAATTTGTAGAAAAACCGGATGATTTACCTGTAAATAGTTGGATGCCTGGTGTGAAAGATTCGGACTGGGGCACTATAAAAGTACCCGCTAGCTGGGAAATGAATGGATATGGCTTCCCTATTTATTGTACCCGCGGGTTCGAATTTACCTATCTAATGCCGAATAAGAAACCCAATCCACCTTTGGTGCCGATGCAATATAATCCAACAGGTATGTATCGAAAAGAGTTTACCATAAGTCCCGATTGGAAAGGTAAGCAGATTATACTTTACATAGGTGCCGCCAGATCTAATCAAATTGTATGGGTGAACGGTAGATATGTAGGTTATGGAACTGATAGTAAGTTAAGTTCCGAATTTGATATAACACCTTATCTGAATCAAACCGGTAAAAACTTGGTTGCCATTCAGGTAATGCGTTGGGAAGCTTCCAGCTATTTAGAAGATCAGGATATGTGGCGATTGAGCGGAATTCAACGCGATTGTTACGTGTTGGCGCGCAATCCTGTGCATATCAATGATATTGAGCTTACTCCGGTTTTAGATAATGAATACAAAAATGCGACATTGAATGTAGGGTTGTCGCTCAGCTCATTATCTCCTAAAAAATCATACAGCGCTGATGTGGTAATGTATGATGGAACAAACGTTGTACTCAAACAAACAGCAGTCTTTACCTCGAAGCCGCTTGCCGAGCTGACTATACCGGTAGTTGCTCCCAAATTATGGACTGCGGAGACTCCAAATCTTTATCAGGTAGTTGTAACTCTTAAAGATAAGTCGGGAACTATTGTTGAAGTAATTCCACAAAATATTGGATTTCGCAAAGTTGAAATCAAAGATGCTCAGTTGTTAGTTAATGGCAAGCCAATTCTGATAAAAGGAGTTGATCGGCACGAAACGGATCCGGTTAACGGCCATTTTATTACGCGAGAAATGATGTTGAAGGATATTCGCTTGATGAAGCAATTTAATGTTAATGCGGTACGTACGAGCCATTATCCCAACGATCCTTATTGGCTCGAGCTTTGTGATAAGTATGGTATTTATGTGGTAAGCGAAGCAAATATAGAGTCGCATGGAATGACTTTTGAAATTACCCGCACATTAGGCAACCGCCCAACCTGGGAAAAAGCTCACATTGCACGAGTAAGCCGAATGTTGAGCAGAGACAAAAATCATGCGTCTATCATTTGTTGGAGTATGGGTAACGAAGCCGGGAATGGATATAATTTTTATCAAACCTATAATTATATCAAGGCAACAGATCCCACCCGCCCGATACACTATGAGCGGGCTATCGCCAATTACAAAACATTTGCCACAGAGTGGAACTCTGATATTATTTGTCCGATGTATCCGTCGCCCGAAGATATCCTGGCTTATATTAAAAATAACCCAAAACCCGAAAAGCCATTTATTATGTGTGAATATGCCCATGCTGAAGGAAACTCGATGGGGAATTTTAAAGATTACTGGGATATAATACGGTCGAACCCCAAACACATGCAAGGTGGGTTTATCTGGGATATGGTCGATCAGTGTTTCCAACGCATCAACGAGAAGGGTGATACGGTTTATACATACGGAGCAGATTATGGTCCGAAAGAATCAATAACTCCAGGCAATGTTGCTGCTAAAGGAGTGTTTTATGCCAATCGTAAACCTTATCCTCATGCCTGGGAAATGAAGAAAGTTTATCAGGATATTCACACTTCTTTGAGAAACGGAGTCGTGAATATATTTAATGAGAAATTTTTCACAACCCTTGATAATGTTGGACTGAATTGGGAAGTGACCGTAAATGGAAAAGTTGAACAGTCCGGAGTGCTTAATCAGCTTCATGTTAATCCCCGACAAATTGCCGTTGTTGATATTCCGTACACTGTGCCAACAACGGGCGAAGCCTTTCTGAATTTTACATATTCGCTAAAGCAGGCAGAGCCATTACTGGAAGCGGGGCATATAGTTGCCCATGAACAATTGCTACTTAATGGCAAATATAAATCACTCAATAATCTTAAGTCGGAAAGCGAGATTAAGATCAAACAAGATAAAAGCCAGCTATTGGTAACCGGTAATAATACAACTATTATTTTTAATACAGCTACTGGTTTATTGAAGAAATATCAGGTTGCGGGTATCAACTTTATTGATACGATAGAGGTTAAACCGTCCTTTTGGAGAGCTCCCACCGAAAATGACTTTGGTGCTAGATTTCCATCCAAGCTAAAGGTTTGGAAAGATGCAATTACAAAATCTCAACTTATAGCATTCAATGCAGGTGTTAAAGATGGAATTGCTACGATAAGTGTAAGCTATAAAATGCCTGACGACATGAGTAAACTTACAGTAGAGTATTGTGTAAATGGAGCCGGAAAAATGTGGGTAACACAAAACTTTGAAGTTGATAAAGACAAACTAACTAAGACTCCCAACATTAACGATAGATTACTTCCCCGTTTTGGATTAAACTGGATATTGCCCCAGGGCTTTGAAAACATAGAGTATTATGGCCGTGGACCACAGGAAAATTATCAGGATAGAAATTTTGCGGCACATGTAGGGATTTACAAACAGTCGGTTACTGAACAATATTTCCCCTATGTATTACCTCAGGAAACCGGGAATAAAACAGATGTGAGGTGGTTTAAAATAACCGATGATAAAGGCAATGGGTTATGTGTGGAATCTGATTCGCTGTTGAGTGTAAGTGCTCTTCACTATCTGGATGCTAAACTCGATATGGGCGATGAAATTTCAAATCAGCATGGTTCCGATATTCCGAGAACTCAACAAACTCAACTACATATTGATTATAAACAAATGGGAGTTGGAGGAATTGATTCATGGAGTACACGTCCGTTGAGCCAGTATTTGTTGCCATTGAAGGATTATTCTTATCGGTATTGTATTATACCTGAAATAGGAGAGAGGTAATCATCAATAAGTTACAATTTATTCGGTCAGAAATGCCTTCGAAAATAATCCGAAGGCACCTGTTCTGAGTTGTATTTAAAATACAAATAGAATATAAAATTTATGAGACACGTTTTCATTGCGTTACTATTAGTCACACATTCGAGAGTGTATAGTCAAAACGTACCATTGATTTCAAATATAGAAAAGGTAATTCCTTTTCCAAGTAAATCTGTTACTCTGACTCCATCGTGGATAAAAGAACGGGAAGATTTGAATATAGCATATTTGAAATCACTTGACCCTGACAGATTACTTCATAATTTCAGAATTAACGCAGGTTTGTCTTCAACCGCGAAGCCATTAGAGGGGTGGGAAGCTCCTAATATTGGATTGCGGGGACATTTTGTCGGGCATTATCTTTCTGCCGTTGCAAGCCTGGTAGAAAAATATGCGGATACTGAGCTAAGTAAAAGGCTCAATTACATGGTAGATGAATTGCATAAATGTCAGCAAGCTTTTGGCAATGGTTATCTCAGTGCTTTTCCCGAAAAAGATTTTGTTGTATTGGAGACAAAGTATAGTGGCGTATGGGCTCCTTATTACACCTATCATAAAATTATGCAGGGTCTGTTGGATGTTTATGTTTGTACGGGGAATAAAAAAGCGTACGAAATGGCAGTGGATATGGCAGCCTATGTGGATAAGCGAATGTCTAAGTTAGATGAAAAGGCTATAGAAAACGTACTATATAGTGTTGGCGCTAACCCATCGAATGAAGCCGGAGCAATGAATGAAGTTTTATATAAGTTGTATAAAATCTCCGGCGATCCGAAACATTTGGCTTTAGCAAAAGTGTTTGATCGGGAATGGTTTCTTATTCCACTATCAAAGAACAATGATATCTTATCCGGATTACATTCCAATACGCACTTAGTGCTTGTGAACGGATTTGCTCAAAGATATTCAATCACAAAAGAAACATTATATCGTGATGCGGTTTTAAACTTTTGGGATATGCTTATCAATGACCATGCTTATGTGAATGGTTCAAGTAGCGGGCCGCGGCCCAATGTGGTTACCCCCACTTCACTTTCAGCAGAACATTGGGGAGTACCAGGGCATCTTAGCAATACCATGACAAAAGAGATTGCGGAATCTTGTGTATCGCACAATACCCAGAAACTTACTTCAACTCTTTTTACATGGACGACTGATCCGAAGTATGCCGATGCCTTTATGAATACGTTCTATAATTCGATATTAGCCCTGCAAAGCGGCTATTCCGGTAAATGCGTATACCATTTACCCTTAGGTTCTCCTGAAAAGAAAAACTTCCTGAAAGAGAATGATTTTCGCTGTTGTAACGGTACTACCATAGAGGCATTTTCATTACTTAATTCAGGCATCTATTATCATAACGACTCTGCTTTATGGGTAAATCTTTATATCCCATCAACAGTAGATTGGGCTCAAAAAGGAATAGGATTAGAACAGTCCGGGAATTTTCCTACAGACACATGTGTTGAATTTAGATTATCCATCAAAAAGAAAACAGCGTTTACGCTTAAGTTCCTTATTCCGTCCTGGGCTAAAAATGTGGACATCTACCTGAATGATGAAAAACAGAGCATTAGAACGTCACCGGACTCTTACGTTAACTTAAATCGGGTGTGGAAGAATAATGATAAAATCAAACTGGTTTTTCATTATAATTTCTACATAAAAACAATGCCTGATGATAAAAATGTAATTGCCATATTCTATGGTCCGACTCTTTTAGCATTTGAAAATACCTCAGAGCTTATACTAAAAGGAGATAGTAATAATATTTTAAATAACCTATCAGTGCAAGATCATACTTTCCATTTGTACAATGGAGGGAAAATCTATTTGCTTCGACCTTTGTACGACGTTGAAGAACAGGCTTATGGTGTCTATGCAACAATAAGGAATTACTGATAGATCTTAATTGTACAATATGCTCTTATTAATTTGATATGAAAAAAATCAAAAGTCTGCTTCTGCTTCTTGTGCTGGGTATTTCTTGTTTAGCTCAAAAAACACCTGTCATTAGGGCTAAATTGAACTTCAACAAAGATTGGAAGTTTCAATTGGGAGATTTCAAAGGCGCGGAACAGATAAGCTTCGACGATCAAAGCTGGCAAAATGTAGGGCTACCCCATTCTTTTAGCATTCCCTATTTTATGTCGCCTGATTTTTACGTTGGATATGGTTGGTACAGGAAACAATTTGATATTCCGCCACATTATGCTGATAAAAAACTTTTTTTGGAATTCGAAGCCGCTTTTCAGGATGCTGAAATATTTGTAAATGGGAGGAAAGTAGGTTCTCACAAAGGTGGGTATACCGGTTTTTCTATCGATATAAGCGATGCTGTGGTAACTGGCAAGAATATGGTTGCTGTGCGGCTGAACAACCTTTGGAATCCACGTCTGGCACCACGTGCTGGTGAACATACCTTTTCAGGTGGACTTTACCGCGATGTATATTTGGTAGTAACCGAACCAGTGCATGTTACTTGGTACGGTACTTTTGTGACAACTCCGGTGGTGTCCAGTAAAAATGCGAGTGTAAACATAACCACTGAAGTTAAAAACAGCAGTTCAAACAGCACATCGGTAAAATTGCGTACCGATATTTTGTCTCCTGATGGAAAAAAAGTAGCTTCGGTTACAGAAACGAAAACAATTGAAGTAAACGAGGTTGCATCATTCGATCAATCCATACAATCCATCAAAAATCCAAAGCTTTGGGATTTGAATTCTCCCAATCTATATACTGCTGTTTCAACCGTAATGGTTAATGGGCAAATGCAGGACGAATACCGTACATCCTTTGGCATCCGCTCGGTGAAGTTTACGTCAGACAAAGGATTCTTTCTGAACGAGAAACACATTTATTTATTGGGAGCCAATGTGCATCAGGATCATGCCGGCTGGGGTGATGCGGTAACCAACGCCGGATTTTACAGAGATGTAAAGATGATGAAAAATGCCGGTTTTAACTTCATCCGTGGATCACATTACCCGCATGACCCTTCATTTGTAGAAGCGTGCGATCAAATGGGGATGTTATTTTGGTCGGAAAATCCGTTTTGGGGAATTGGCGGTAGTGCCAAGACGCCCGAAGGATATTGGAATTCGAGCGCATATCCTACACAAGAGACTGACAGAGATTCTTTTGAGAACAGCATCGAACAGGAACTTCGGGAAATGATACACATGTATAGGAATAACCCTTCGGTGATTGCCTGGAGCATGTCCAATGAGCCATTTTTTACAGCCAGTCAGACTATTCCTGCTGTGCGAAAATTGTTAAAAAATTTGGTGGATATTTCGCATCAAGAAGATCCAACAAGAGTGGCTGCGATTGGCGGTTCGCAAAGACCGTTGGACGAAAACCGGATTGATAAACTTGGCGATATGGCAGGATACAATGGCGATGGAGGCTCTATTCCTTTGTTTCAGAATCCGGGGATTCCGACTATTGTGTCAGAATATGGAAGTACAACTTCTGATCGTCCTGGTAATTATGAGCCTGGCTGGGGAGATCTGGCAAAAGATAATGGACAGGCTGTTCATGATTGGCGAAGCGGACAGGCTATCTGGTGCGGATTTGACCATGGTTCTATTGCCGGAGCCAGACTTGGAAAAATGGGAATTGTGGATTATTTCCGGATACCTAAGCGTTCGTGGTATTGGTATCGGAATGAATATCTGCACATCGCCCCGCCGGAATGGCCTCAACCCGGAACTCCAACCAAACTCAGGCTTGAGGCCGACCGCAAAACATCGAAAACTGATGGTACGGAAGATATTCATTTGGTTCTAACGGTACTGGATGCTCAAGGTAAGGCTGTCAGTAACAACCCTCCAGTAGAATTGAAGGTCGTTTCTGGTCCGGGTGAATTTCCAACCGGAAGCACTATAAAATTTGAAGAAAAAAGTGATATCCGTATTTTGGATGGACAGGCAGCCATTGAATTCCGTTCATGGTATGCTGGCAAGACTGTAATTCGTGCCACTTCTCCCGGATTGGATTCGGCAGAAGTAGTCGTGAATTTTTTGGGTGAAACTCCATTTGTACAAGGAGTTACGCCGGGAGTAACTGAACGGCCGTATCATCGTTTTTCAAAACAAGGCCAACCAAATATACTCCAGCTGTTTGGGTTGAACAATCCAACCTTTGGCAGCTCGTTTATGGCTGATCATCCTACCTCTTTTGCTGCAGATGGAAATAAAAAAAGTTGGTGGCAGGCCCTCGCCAATGATCAATATCCCAATTGGATACTTGATACTGAGAAACGACTATCGCTATTGAATATTAATTTGACTTTCCCCGACGAAGACGTTTATCGTTTTAAGGTTGAGGTTTCTGAAAATATGAAAGACTGGAAACTTGTTGAAGACTTTATGAACAATCAGCAAAAAATCAACTCAAAACAAATAACTCTTTCAGGCATAATAGGTGGAGCTATCCGCATTTCCTTTGATAAGGCTGCGAAAGCTAAACTTGCGGAAGTCGAAGTAAGTGGTAAAGTTGTTGAATGATAATTAAATAAGAAATATGAAGAAAGTAATACTGGTATTAATTGTGTTCTGTACCGGATTGACAGCTGGGGCTCAACGAAATCTTAAGTTGTGGTACAATAAGCCTGCCACACAGTGGGTAGAAGCTCTTCCTGTCGGAAATGGCAAGATCGGAGCTATGATATTTGGACGGGTCGATGAGGAGCTCATCCAGCTTAACGAGGGGTCATTGTGGTCAGGCGGTCCGATGAAAAGGAATGTAAATCCGGAGGCATTTCAATATCTACAGCCACTACGTGAAGCGTTGTTTGCCGAAGATTACCAAAAAGCAACCGCTCTTTGTCGCAAAATGCAAGGCTATTTTTCCGAAAGCTTTCTGCCAATGGGCGATTTGGTGATTCATCAGGATTTTGGAGACGGCATCGCTCTGCATTATTATCGAGATTTAAATCTGAGTGAGGCCGTCGCTCATACCAGTTTTACTGTAAACGGGGTGAATTATTCACGAGAAGTATTTGTCTCGGCCCCGGCTAATGCTATGATTATTAAATTAAAATCGTCCAAAAAAGGAGCTTTATCATTGGATGCCGGGTTGAGAAGTTTGTTGAAAAAATCGGTTTCAACATTCGGTTCTGATATCTTGGTACTGGATGGGAAAGCACCAGCAAGGGTCGATCCGAGTTACTACAATCCAAAGGGACGCGAGCATATTCTTTGGTTGGACACGGTCGGTTGCAATGGAATGCGTTTCAGAATGGAACTAAAAGCGCAGCTAAAAGATGGTCAGTTAAGAACAGATACGGCGGGGATTCATATTACCGGGGCTACCGAAGTGATTCTTTACCTTACAGCAACTACCAGTTTTAACGGTTTTGATAAATGCCCCGATTCAGAAGGACACGATGAGAAGTTGTTAGCTGATAGTCTGATGCAGCATGTCGCAGCCCTGTCGTACGAGCGTTTGAAGAAAAATCATATTGCTGATTTTCAAAATTATTTCAATCGTGTTAATCTTGATTTGACAGGTAAAACTTCAGATGCCAATCCTGATAATCGACCCTGGGACGAGCGTCTGAAAGCCTATTCTTCCGGAAGTAATGATCCTGTTCTTGAACAAACCTACTATCAATATGGACGTTATTTGCTGATATCATCCTCACGTCCGGGCGGTTTGCCGGCTAACCTTCAGGGAATCTGGAATAAAGAGCTTCGGGCTCCATGGAGTTCTAACTATACCATTAATATCAACACCCAGATGAATTACTGGCTGGCAGAGCAAACCAATTTGTCTGAGATGCACCAACCGTTGTTGGATTGGATTGCCGATTTGTCTCAAACCGGTAAAATTACAGCATCGGAGTACTATCATACCCGGGGATGGGTCGCTCATCACAACTCCGATATATGGGGACTTAGCAATGCTGTTGGAAATAAGGGCGATACTTCTCCTACCTGGGCAAACTGGTATATGGGAGGGAGCTGGCTTTGTCAACATTTGTGGGAACATTATAAGTTTACGGGCGATAAGACCTTTCTGAAAGAAAAAGCTTATCCTGTAATGAAAGAGGCTGCATTGTTTTGTTTCGATTGGTTAATTGAAAAGGATGGATATTGGGTAACTGCTCCGTCAACATCTCCGGAAAATGAGTTTAAAATCGATGGTAAAAATAATGCAGTAACAGTTGCTTCCACGATGGATCTCTCCATTTGCTGGGATTTGTTCTCAAATCTGATAGAGGCATCAGAGGCATTAGGAATTGATCCTGATTTTAAAAATGAATTAATAACCAGAAGGGCTAAACTTTTTCCTCTGAAAATTGGAAGTAAAGGTCAGTTGTTAGAGTGGTATAAAGAGTATGAAGAGTCAACACCTCACCAGCGGCACGCTTCTCATCTGTTTGGATTGCATCCCGGACATCAGATTTCGCCTTTGACTACACCAGATCTTGCACAGGCGTGTAAAAAATCACTCGAATTGCGGGGCGATGAAGGTACAGGATGGAGTAAAGCCTGGAAAATCAACTTCTGGGCACGGCTCTTCGACGGTAATCATGCCTATAAAATGGTTCGTGATATTTTACAATATACCACAAAAGAAAGCGGAGGTGTCACCGGAGGCGGAACCTATCCGAATTTTTTTGATGCACATCCTCCTTTTCAGATCGATGGGAACTTTGGCGCTACAGCAGGAATGACCGAAATGCTTTTACAGAGTCAATCGGGATGCATTCATTTGCTGCCGGCATTACCCGATGTTTGGAAAAAAGGTTCGGTAAAGGGACTTCGGGCTCGGGGCGGATTCGAGATCGGAATAGATTGGAGCAACGGTAAACTTAAGACGGCTATGATAAAGTCGTTAAATGGCGGTGTTTGTAAAATTCGGACTCAACAACCAGTTGGGATTAACGGTCTCCAATCTGTAAAAGAAAATGGAGGTTATGTAATGACCTTGTTGACTGAAAAAGGACAGACCTATGTGGTGAAATCCAGTAATGACTAAAGTGTTGAAAACGTAAGTGTTGGAGTTTTTTACATCATAAATCTGAATCAATAGTTCAAGTTTAATTATATTAATAAATTATGAAACAAATAGTAAGAATGCTTCTGGTAATTATTATTGTTTTTTTTACCACGTTAGGAGCGATTGCCCAAAAACTTGTAATACATCCGGCATCCGACAGCATTCCTCATAATAACGATTTTACGGTGAAAGTACGCGTGCCGGGCGGAAAGTGGCAGGACTTGTTTGAGTACCAGGCTCAGGTGGACATGCATAACGTACGCAATACCTCGATGGTAAACTTCGATTTTGAAGGATCGGTTGAGGTTTCCGTAACCTATAATAAAGGAACTATTCAAACCGCCAGGATACGTCCTCTTTCCTATGATATTCATCCGCAGGTGAAAGGTAAAACCCTTACATTTTCACTATCTAAACCTTGTAATCTTTCATTAGAGGTTAATGGCGATATTTTTCACAATCTTCAAATATTTACCAATCCGCCGGAAACAAACAGGCCTGACCCCAAAGATACCGCTGTAATTTATCTTGCCCCCGGCTTTCACACCTTTAAAAACGGAGTATTGAATATCCCTGGCGGCAAAACACTCTATCTGGCTGGCGGCGCAGTTTTAAAGGCCTCAATCAGTTGCATTAATGTTAAAGATGTGCGAATTTGTGGGCGAGGAATAATCTACCAGGCCAATGATGGGGTAGGAGTTAACTTTTCGGATAACGTCCAGATCGAAGATTTGATTTTCATTAATCCTTCTCACTATACTGTATGCAGCGGCCAATCGAAGAATATTAAAATCAAAAATATCCGATCTTTTAGTTCAAAGGGGTGGAGCGATGGCATTGACTTGTTTTGTAATACAAATGTGCTGATAGACGGTGTTTTTATGCGAAATTCTGACGATTGTATTGCCATTTACTGCCATCGTTGGAAATTTTACGGAGACTGCCGAAACGTAACTGTGCGCAATTCGACGCTTTGGGCTGATGTTGCGCATCCGATTTTGCTTGGAACCCACGGAAATCCGGAGCCTGGGAAGGAAGAAACAATCGAAAATATTAGTTTTTCAAATATCGACATCCTGAATCAGGACGAGTTGCAGCTTGATTATCAGGGCTGCATGAGTATTAATGTCTCAGATGGTAACCTGGCACGTAACATCCGGTTTGAGGACATCCGGGTTGACGATTTTGAGCGTGGACAATTAGTGAATCTGAGGGTTGCTTATAATAAAAAATATGCCAAGGCCCCGGGGCGGGGAATCGAAAATGTTTATTTTAAAAATATTACCTATAATGGAAATCGTGCCAATACCTCAATAATTCAAGGTTACGACGATTCCCGAACGATTAAAAATGTAGTTTTTGAAAATTTAACAATTAATGGTACGGTTATTTCGAGTCAGACCGTAAAACCGGGTTACATGCAGCTTGCTGATCTAGCAAATATTTTTGTTGGCACGCATGTAGAAGGTGTTGAATTTAGGGCTGTTAATGATAAACCTGAAGTCGATACTGCGAAATAGAAAACCAGACAAATAATGTTGAAGTTGCAGGTATACATAATAGATAAGTTGTTTAATTCGATAGTGTTTTGATGAAACTATAATAAATTATTAGATGATAATGAACAAATTTATTTTATCCTTGACCTTATTTTTTGTGGTTGTTTTGGGTGCAAATAATCCCATTTCTGCGCAAAGTCAAGAATCTATTGACAATCCTCAAATTGCACCAAAAGCAATTAAGCCGGTAAATGGGAAAATATTCGTTCACCCCGGTATTCTTCATTCAAAGGCATCTCTGGAGCATATTTATGAAGTTGCAACAAAGAAAACGATGCCGGAGTTCGGCTCTTATGAATTATTGAAAAATCACCCGTGTGCTAGTGCTCAATATACGATGAATGGTCCTTTTGCAGTTATTTCGCGCGACGGCCAATATGCTTATACCAAAAGTAAGATGGAAGCCGATTTCAGCGCCGCTTATCTGAATGCGCTAATGTGGATTGCCACAAAAGATGAAAGTCATGCTAAAAAGTCATTGGAAATTCTGGGAGCTTATGCCGATAGCTTAAAGTTAATCCCGGCAACTAACGATGCGCCTCTTTTGGTTGGTTTGGAAGGAACAAAAATTGTTAATGCGATGGAAATTCTTCGCTATACCTACAACGAAATAACGAAGGAACAAATGGAGAAGATAACCAAAATGATTACCGGCATTTTTCTTCCTATATGCGAAAAGTTTTATAATACTAAAGCCTATACAAACGGAAACTGGGGAGCTATAATTACTAAAATGTACATCTCGTCGGCGATATATCTCAACAACGAAATGATGTATAAAAAAGCGATCGACTTTTATTACAACGGAAATGACAACGGTACCATCCAAAATTACATCAGCGATTCTACCGGGCAAATCCAGGAAAGCGGACGGGATCAGGGACATTCCCAGTTGGGAATTGGAGCCCTCGCAACCGTTTGTGAGATTGCCTATAATCAGGGCGACGATCTCTACAGTGCCTGTAATAACCGATTGCTTAAAGGGTTTGAGTATGTTGCCCGGTACAATTTAGGGGATGATAATATGCCCTTTACTACATGGAAAGATGTTACGGGTAAATATTCCGACTGGACCGTGATTTCTGATAAAAGCCGGGGGCATTTTATCCCGATTTATGAGATGGTTTATAATCATTATGTCCGAATTAAAGGTTTGTCGATGCCTTATACCGAAAAAGTTATTAAAAAGATCCGCCCCGAGGGTTATGACCGCGACCAACCGGCGTTTGGAACATTACTTTTTTACGGCACCGGAAAATAAAAGCAATCGCTAATAGAAACGAATTAAAATAATAACAATGAATGCTAAAACATATATTTTTTTAACAGGGCTACTGTTAGTTGCCGTCGTCAACAGTTTCGGACAGGTAAAGAAACCGGTTCGTATTGAGGCTCCCAACAAACAAACTTATATTGAATTGGGTACCAATAAGCAAGGGGAATTGCAATACCGTGTGTTTTATTCGGGACAGGAAGCGGTTACATGGTCAGAGTTGGGCCTTCAGGTAAATGGTATAACTGCCGGAGCGAAAACCGTGATAAAGGGCAAGGCTCAAAAGAATTACAATGAAAAATTTGCATGGCCTTTAGGTGAGGATGATACGATTGTTAATAATTACAATGAAGTCAAATTCTCTTGTGCCTCATCCTCTTTGCAATTTAATCTTGTCGTACGGGTTTATGATGGCAGTGTTGCGTTCCGTTACGAGATTTTCCAACAAGTAGGTTTCCAGAACAGTAGTATTAGTAAGGAAAATACAACGTTTACTTTTGCCCAACCGTTTACCATTTACCAATATAACCAAGAGTCGGTATTTACACCGGTTGCACTGGATTCGTTGACGAAAACCTGCGATTTTCCGGCTACCCTTACCAATGGTAATTTATTTATCAGCATAGGCGAAGCTGATAATGCAAATTATACAAAAGCGGAATTAAAAAAGGGCGATAAACCCAACAGCCTTGTTGTAGCTTTTGTGAGAGATAAAGAGGTAAAAGTGGGCGAAGCATTTCAGACGCCATGGAGAACAATAAGCATGTCAAAAACAGCGATTGGCCTGCACGATTATAGTAAACTTTATTTGAAACTAAACTCAACCTCTCTAAAAGAAGTTCCGGCTTGGATAAAACCCGGAAAACTGATAAGAGCACAGTTAAACACCCAAAGCGGACTGGAATGTATCGACTTTGCGTCGAAACATAATTTTCAATACATCATGTTTGATGCAGGATGGTATGGCGCGGAATTTCGTTCAACTTCCGATCCTACTCTGGTCATTCCCCAAATTGATATGCCCAGAGTAATTCAATATGGGAAAGATAAGGGAATCGGGGTAATTCTTTATGTAAATTATGTTGGACTTAAAGCTAAGTTGGACACTATTCTTCCTCTGTATAAAAAGTGGGGTGTCAGTGGTTTTAAATTTGGCTTTGTCGATGGATTGACCCAAGGAGGCCTTACATGGCTGGTATCTGCCATCAAAAAAGTCAATGATTATGGTTTTATACTTGATATTCATGATAATTACAAACCCACAGGTTTAAGTAGAAACTATCCTGCGCTGCTTACCCAGGAAGGTATTCGTGGAGATGAGAACAGCCCGGATGCTTTTCACACTACAGTCTTACCTTTTACCCGTTTTTTAGCTGGCCCGGCCGATTTTACCTTTTGCTATCCAAATGAAAAGAATAGTTTTAGCAAAAATCTTAAAGTCAGTAAAGCTCAGCAGCTGGCATTAACGGTTGTTTATTTTAGCCCCCTACAGTCTATCTTTTGGTACGGAAAGCCCACCGATTATACTAATGAAGCGGAAATAGAATTTTTCAACTATGTACCTACGGTTTGGAACGAATCTCATTATCTGGCAGGTGATATTGGCAAGAATATCAGTGTTGCCCGACGTAAAGGTGATGCTTGGTTTGTTGGAAATGTAGCCGGGTTCGAAGACTGGAAAAGCAGCATTCAATTAAATTTTTTAACCCAAGGGAAAGTTTACACGGCTACTGTTTATGAAGACGACGGAGTGGGCAGCATTCGCAAAAGAATTGAAACCGTTAAAAAAGGAGAAGCCTTTTCCTTTGATATTAAAGCAAAAGGAGGTCAGGCTATTCTTATTCAACCCGTAAATAACTAGATTAAACGATACAATCAATATGAAATATTCTTTTTTAAAACGACAATTACTCACGCTTAGTGTAGTTGCAATATCTACAAGTCTGTTTGCTCAAAAACAAAATATCATTCATCCCTGCGAAGTCTGGCCCGACGAAGATGGTAACCACATACAGGCACATGGCGGAGGTATTATCAAAATAAATAAAACCTATTATTGGTATGGCGAACAACGCGCAAAAGATTTAGATCCTCAATATCGTTATGTAAGTTGTTATTCGTCCAACGATTTGACAAACTGGAAATTTCGTGGTAATGTAATTAAAATGTTACCTCCTGACTCCCTGTCTCAAGGCTGGGTATTGGAACGTCCAAAAGTTTACTACAATGTCAGAACAAAAAAGTATGTTATGTATTTTCACATTGACGATAAGGGATACAAGGTAGCCCAAGTGGGTATTGCTGTATGCGATAAACCCGATGGTGAATTTAAATTTGTGAAAAGATTTCGCCCGCTGGGGCACGAAAGTCGGGATATTGGCCAGTTTATCGACGATGACGGCACGGCTTACTTAGTGTTTGAGGATCGCCCATATGGTTTTCGTATTGCCAGACTATCGGGCGATTACATGAATGTTGAAAAGGAAATGGCTCTTGTAAAAGCTCATATGGAAGGCGGAGCCATTGTGCATTACAACGGGCTGTATTATTCGATAGGCTCCGCCCTGACCGGATGGCGGGCCAATCCCAATAAATACTCAACAGCACCTTCGCTCGAAGGTCCTTGGACGGAATTTAAAGATATTGCCCCTGCCGAAACCAATACCTATGGCTCGCAATCGACCATGCTTATAAAGGTTGTTGGTACTAAAAAAACCACGGTCATTTTTATGGGCGATATATGGAAGCCTAAAACACAGTGGGATTCCCGTTACTTATGGATGCCTTTGGAAATAGGCGATGGAAAATTATGGTTACCTAAACCTCAACCCTGGAAATTAAATATTAAAACCGGGAAAACTACATTTTAGATAAACGAAGTCTTGGAAATAAGCTATCTGTATAAGTTTTTTCAATATATTGAAAGCAAGGTTCTTAGCTTGTTTATTAGCTTTAAATGTCGGGGTCTTTTAATTTTCCGACACGTAATACGTCTCAATGCAGCCTTTGATACTTCCCAATGTAAGCGAAGTCTAAAACAATATTATGATTAATATTGCCAGCATTTTGAATTTAACTCTGCTTTTATGAACCAACGAAAACTATTATTGCAGCTTTTACCCGGATTTATTCCATTGTTCGCATTTATCATTGCTGATGAATTTTTTGGAACTACAATCGGTTTAATTATAGCTATTGCCTCTGGTGTCGTTGAATTAACCTGGTATTGGATCAAGGACCGGAAATTCGATAAATTTATTTTACTGGATACTTTACTCATCATTATTCTTGGACTGGTTTCTATTATCCTTGAAAATGAGGTGTTTTTTAAAATAAAACCAGCATTGATAGGTGTTCTAATGTGTGCAATTCTAGGGGTTTCAGTATTCTCTCCAAACAATCTCCTTCTGAATATGTCAAAACGATATATGAAGGGGATGAAACTGAATGATTTGCAATACCGGCAGTTTCGTAAAAACATGAAAGTTATGTTCTGGCTGTTTTTAAGCTACACCGCCCTGGTGTTTTATTCCGTGTGGTTTATGAGTAAAGAAGCTTGGGCATTCATTAGCGGAGGCCTGTTTTACATATTATTTGGAGCCTATTTTCTTTTTGAAGTCATAAAAAACCGGCTTTTGCAAAGGAAACAAATGAAAGAGGAATGGCTGCCTTTGGTAAACGAGAACGGTGAAATTATTGGGAAAGCCCCCCGCAGCATTTGTCATTCTGATAAAAACCTGCTGCATCCTGTAGTGCATTTACATGTATTTAATAGTAAAGGTGAAATATATCTGCAAAAACGTCCCATGCACAAAATTCAACCCGGGAAATGGGATACTGCCGTAGGTGGGCATGTCGCCTTTGGCGAAGATATAGAAACCGGCTTAAAACGCGAGGCCTTGGAAGAACTTGGCATCGCGGATTTCAATCCCCAATTGGTAGCCAATTATATTTGGGAGTCGGATATAGAACGGGAATTGGTATTTTGTTTTATCGCGAATTATAATGGGGCTATTACAATAAATAATGAGGAATTATCCGATGGGAAATTTTGGTCATACCCGGAAATAAATAGTTTCCTCGGTAAAGAAATTTTTACTCCAAATTTTGAAGAGGAATACCGTAAGATACTGTCAAAACAAAAAAGCTAATTAGGTCAACCTCAAAGGTTGTATCAATATAACACATCTTTTAACAACCTTTAACGTTCATTACATTTCGTTAACATTACTTTACACTATGTTTGTATCATCAAAACGTCCACTATTGGACATCAAAAAAAGACAATAAAAAGACAAGCATAGTTAGTAGTTTTTTCATATTTAGGTTTGATTGGTTAGTAATAGTTTAACGCCGGGCTGTAGTGATGCACCCCGGTTTTTTGTTATAATTAATGTTAAGCATTCCACTATACTGTTGATTATAAAATGTACATGGATTAATAAGAGACAGATAGAGCTGAATTCATTTCATAGTGTTTTGTTCTACCTGTCCCTACGTTTTTATACCTTCTCAAAATTTAGGTATGCCAATATGCCTCATACAAGGTATTTATAACCTTGTCAACGAGTTGCACCTTTGTAGCATAGCAGACAATCAACGATTTAAATATTTGAGCTATGCATGTGAGGATAGCGAACTATCTGTATTTTTTATTCGAGTTATTTTTTATTGCAGAACCAGAAACCGGCATGTTACCCTTTTCTTTTATTTCGAAGGTGCGAATGCGCATTGTTGCCCTTAGATATGAAAAGGTTTTTTTAAATAAATCAATAAGAACAGCAGCTTATTCTGATTTTTAGACAATACGATTGTTTCCCGAGGTAAAGCTATTCGCTGATGCTTTTTACCGCCCCCCTAATGTAAAATGGAGGATATATTCATTCCAATTCTACAATGAATTCGGACATATGAATCTGTCAAGCTTAGAAATTGAATAGAGTTTTTACGGATTTTGTTGTATTTCACACCATGGATTAATTGCCTATGGTGTGAAAATATATGTAAAAGAACTTTATAATATTTTATTCAATTATAATATCTAATCTACATAGATTTTATCTTAAATTTTTTAATTCAAATACCGATAGGTTTCAGAATGAATTCTGTTATGATCCCAAGGGAGGGCTTTAAGAAATTCAATTGCTACGCATTTAATAAGATGTAAATTTAATAAGCTTTTTTTCAGATATATACATGGTTTAAATTTTCTAATACGTAATTGGGGCCAGATCATTTTCAACCTAAAATGATAGAATTTTAAAGATTTTAGTCTGTATTTTCAAGAAGCAAGAGGCAAATTGAATATAGTTTTGTATACGATCTTAATAAATATAAAATAGCGAGAGTACATGTAAGAAATTAATAGAATTCTCACATCGATTACTATCGTTAACCGGATTCGGAAGTAAAATACAACGGAAATTTACAAATAATCACACTTCAACATGTTTACAAACAATTATTTACACATTAACTAAGGATGTCAAAAAACAAAATGAATTGACTACTAATTAACTAAACAATTAAATTATGAAAAAAAAACACAAGGTCTGGGATTTAAAAAATCCTGAGTTTAAGGCAGCCTATGCTTTAAAGTTTGCTATCGTGCTTTTAGGGCTTGCACTTACGGTGCAGGCATGGGCATTGCCAGGTTTGAGGCAACAGCCGCCTAAGCACAAACTCTCCGGGCAGGTAACAGCTGCATCGGATAATAGTTCTATACCGGGAGTAAACATCAAGGTTAAAGGAACGAAAAACGGGACGATAAGTGATACTGATGGCCGGTTTGTCTTGGAAGTTTCAGACAACGATATACTTGTTGTGTCGTTTGTGGGTTATAAAACTCAGGAAGTAAGTGTTGCCGGGAAAAGTAGCGTCGACGTAAAGCTGTCTGAAGATGTTTCTAAACTCGATGAGGTTGTTGTTGTTGGATATGGTACAACAAAACGAAAAGATGTTACCGGTGCTATATCTTCAGTTACGGGTGATGATATTCGTAAAACAAGCCCGACTACTCTTGATCAGGCCCTGCAGGGAAAAGTAGCCGGACTGATTGTAAACCAGATTTCAGGACAACCTGGAGGTGATGTTGCCATGCAAGTCCGTGGGATAACTTCATTTGGCGGCGGCAAGCCGTTGTATGTGTTGGATGGTGTTCAAATTGAGGATATTGCTTCTATTTCGGCGCAAAACGGATCTACTCAAATCGGTTCCAACCCTTTAGCGGGTATAAACCCTTCCGAAATAGAATCGATTGACGTGTTAAAAGACGCATCTTCTACTGCCATTTATGGTGCAAAGGGTACCAATGGCGTCATTATTATTACCACCAAAAGAGGCAAGGTTGCTGCTCCTAAGATTTCCTACGATTATTATACTGGTTTCCAGCAGATAGCCAAGAAACTACCGGTTATGGATTTACGGGAATATGCAACTTTTACAAACGAAAGGAACACCGGTATAGGTTGGGGTTGGGATGTCCGCCCTGAGTTTGCCAATCCACAATATTTAGGCAAGGGTACCGACTGGCAGAATGAATTATTCAGAAATGCTCCTATGACCAGTCACACCCTCTCTGTAACGGGTGGTGATACCCGGACACAATATTTCCTGTCAGGTACCTATTTCCACCAGGAAGGTATTGCTTTAGGCTCTGATTTTACCAGAATGTCAGTACGCCTGAACCTTGATAATAAAACCACCGATTGGTTAAAAATCGGCACCAGTATTCAGCTTGTAAATATTGATGAAAATCTAAATTCTACCAATTCAAACGTTATTCGTGATGCGCTTAGTCAAACCCCCAACGTTCCCGTAAGGAATAGTGACGGCAGCTATGGTGGCCAGTATAATCCTGCCGGCTATATTCAGCAAACGGTAAATCCTGCTGCGATGGCTACTATTAATAAAGCAGATGGAAACAGGAAGCAGCTTTTCAGCAATCTCTATGCCGAGGTTACCTTTGCCAAAGGCCTGGTGCTGAGAAATGAAGTAGCAGCAAATTATTCGATGGCTAATGAAGATCGTTTTAACCCAAGTTATGTGCTAGGTACAGTCAAAAATACCACCAATTCTGCCACCAATATTTTTTCTCAGGACTTATATACTTCTATAAACAACTACCTTACATTTACCCGTTTTTTTGCAAATAAATTCAATTTGAATGTAATGGCGGGCCATGAGGCAGTATTAGATAAATCTTCGAATGCATCCGCATATCGTTCACATTTCCCTTCGAACAACGTACAGGTAATCAGCGCAGGCGACGCTACTACGGCTACAAACAGCGGGAGCAAAGGCCAGAGTGCAAGGGAGGCGTATTTCGGACGTTTAAATTTCACGATTAATGATAAATACCTGCTTACCGGTAACATTCGTAAAGACGGCGACGCTAAATTTTCAATAGAAAACAAATGGGTAATGTCTTACTCAGGTGCTTTTGCCTGGAAATTGAACAACGAGCAGTTTTTGAAAAACGTGAAAGCTGTTAATGAACTGAAGCTACGGTTTGGCTATGGCTTGACGAACAACCCTGCAGGAAGGGACTATGCTTATGCTTCTACATTCCAAACAGTCGCTACCGGTTTAACCGGTATTGCACAGTATCAAACAAATATTGGAAACCCTAATTTGCAATGGGAGCAAACAAAGAATGTAAACATTGGCCTTGACGGGACATTTTTGGACTGGCGTATTAACTTCTCTGTCGATTTTTATGATAAGAGAACAGATAAACTTGCCATGCAAGTTTCGTTGCCTATGTATTCAGGAACAGCTATGGTCTGGTCTCCCGGAACCTTGGATGCACCATGGGCAAATGTGGGATCTATGGATAACAAGGGTTTTGACTTTAGAGTAAGTACCACAAATATCAAAGGAAAAAGCTTTACCTGGAAAACAGACTTTACTTTTTCACGGAACGTCAATAAGGTGTTAAAACTCAATGCCGACGGGGCTCCAATCATAGGATATCCTGCAAGTAAAACAATCGTAGGTGGGTCATTGGGCCAATTTTACGGATATCAGGTGCTAGGAGTTTATGCAAAACCATCTGATTTTTTGGGTGACCCGGCTAAAGGCATTGCGCCTGCTGCCAGACCGGTAGACAGTAATGGGAAGATGTATCCTGTTGGTACCACCGGTGGTAGTATCTGGTATGGCGACATCAAGTTTAGGGATATTAATGGTGATGGTGTCATTGATACCAAGGACCAGGCTTTTCTTGGATCGCCATTTCCTAAATGGCAGCTTGGGTTAAACAACACATTTTCCTATAAAAATTTCGATTTGAACATATTTTTCACTGCAAACTATGGCAATAAAGTATACAATCAAATGCGTGTAGCCGGTGAGGATCCGCGTCAGAGTGTTGGAAACCTTACAGCAATCATGAATTATGCAAAACTGGGGTTGGTTGATCCGAATGGACCTTCCACTACTACTTCCGGAGATATTACTGATCCTGCAAATCTTGCAGCTATTAACAATGTTTACGTGATTAATCCTGGTACCAAGATTCAGGGTCTCAGAAATGATGACACAAACGGTAACAACAGGTTTTCCGACCGGTATTTAGAAGATGGATCCTTCCTTAGGTGTAAAACCATTTCTCTGGGTTATACCTTCCCGGAAAAACTGTTGAAAAAAATACACATTAGTTATTTAAGGGTATACGCGAATGTGTCAAATGCATTTATTATCACAAAGTATAAAGGAATGGACCCGGAAATTGGATCCTGGAACCCGCTTAGTGCAGGTGTCGATTATGGGTACTATCCTCAACCCCGCGTGTTTACTTTTGGGTTAAACGTTTCGTTAAACAAATAAAAAAATAAGACAATGAACATAAAATCAAAAATATTTTATTCATTCCTTGCAATAGCCTTGTTTCTGGCATCGTGTAAGAATGATTTTCTTGATCGTCCCCCATTATCATCGATAATGTCGGAAAACTTTTATCAGACTACCAGCGATTTGAAGTTGGCAACTGCAGCCTTATATGCAGGTGCACCTTGGGGAGAATGGACTTATGTTAGTTACTTGCCGGTAGGCGAGGTAACGAGTGGTAATATGGCCTTAGGTTATAATGGCGATGCAGCACAGTTCAATACATTTAGCATTACCGGCCTGAACAATGGTTTGATGTCGAACTGGAGAGGGATGTACAATGTTATTGCACATTGTAATGCTACCATCATCGCAATTAACGAAAAGGCACCTGCTTCTATTCCCTTAGCAGATAAGAATGCAGCCCTTGCCGAAGCAAGGTTTTTGCGCGCGTACGCCTATTTTAACCTAGCTATGTTATGGGGCGATGTGCCAATTATTGAAGACAACACCAAGCTGATTAGTTCTCCATTGGTGTATCGTAATAATGTTAATGATGTTTACCAGTTTATTGTGAACGACCTGACCTACGCAACGAGAAATCTTCCAATTGCAGGTAGCACCTGGGAGAAAGGCAGGGTTACCACATGGTCGGCTCAAGGTCAGTTGGCAAAAGTTTATTTAACATGGGCAGGTCTTAATCAAAATGGTTCGCGTAATCAGGCCTATCTGGACAGCGCGAAACTGTATGCCGGCAATGTTTGTAAAAATAGTGGGTTGAATTTGTTGCCCAATTATGCCGATCTTTTCAAAACCAAGAATAATGACAATCCCGAATCATTATTTGCCCTTCAATGGGATCCCACTACTAGTGATTGGTTATCAGGTAATATGTTACAGATATATTCGCCCGGTGGCACTGATATAGCAGCAGACGGACAAGCGGGATGGTTTAGCATACAACCTACAATCGATATGTACAGACAGTACTCTGTAAAAGACTCCGTAAGGCGCAAAGCTACATTTATGCTCAAAAACGATTATTACCCTGAGTTAAATGCAGCCGGGGGTGGTTATACATACAAAGGGGATTGTGGTTTAAAGAAACACATTATTGGTACTAAGAAAGACAACAATTGTGCAATTATGACGCTAACTTCTTCTGCCGAGCATAACGCATTATTAAGGCTTGCAGATGTTTATCTGGTGTACGCCGAAGCTATTATTGGCAATAATACCATCACTACTGATGCCGAAGCGCTGCTTTACTTTAACAAAGTGCGTACAAGAGCTGGCCTTGATCCTGTAACCACGCTGAATATTGACTCGTTGTTTAAAGAAAGAAGAATTGAGCTGGCTGGTGAAGGCCATTATTGGTTTGATTTGG
>JAUZOO010000007.1 GCA_030706405.1 Bacteroidota bacterium
AACAAGGTTCGTGGAGTCTGCATTTATACGGTTACTAAGATTATTTTCAATACCTACGGCCCTGTTTTTTTCGGTAGTAATTGCCGCCGAGAGGTTTGTTTGGGCAGTGACAAGGTTTGTAGAATCTGTATTGATTCGGTTACTGAGAGCATTTTCAATACCTATCGCTCTTGTTTTTTCAGTGGTAATTGCGGTGTTGATGGATGTTTCGGCAGTTCCACGATTTGCGATTTCGGCAACAAGGTTCGTGGAGTCTGCATTTATACGGTTACTAAGATTATTTTCAATACCTACGGCCCTGTTTTTTTCATTGTTTATCGCCGTCTGTGTAGCTGTCGAAATAGGTTTGTTTAAATCAGACGTGTTGTCAACTTTTTCTAACCCTAAGTTTGTTTTAGCGTCAACCACTGTTGAAGCTCCGGTTCCCCCGCTGGTTATCCCCAGCGGTGTTGTTAGTGTCAATCCTGCAAATGTTGGTGAGGCTCCCGGATTAATATCCTGCGGGGTTGAAAGGGTAATGCTTCCCGGAGCATGGGTCACCGTTATCTGATTTGTGGTGCCGTTTACGGTTTTATATTCGTTGGTGGTGCCGTCGGCGCTAATGCCAAGAATCTGATTTCCTGAACCGAGAGAACTTGTAGGCATGGTTTTCCATCCACCTTCGTAATACCAGAACGATTTGGTGTCGGTATCATAAACCATTAAACCTGCGGCTGGCGATAATATCCCGGTCCGTTGAAGTGTTGTCATTCGGGGTATGAGCAGCCCTCGCTGGGTTGACTTCAGTTCCAATATAGCCGAGTTGTCGGCAGTAATGGTTGTTTCACTGATGCCCACTCCCTGTGCCAGTGAATTCTGACAATTCAATATTGATAATAAAAACGCTGTAATCCATACGATTCCCGAAAGGGCATATTTTGCTTGCTTTCTAATGTTCCATCGCTCAATGCTGGTATTGATTGAAGATGAATTTCTTATCGTGTTCATGCTTTTTTATTTTGTGTTAACGTTTATTTTATTTTCGCTGTAACCATGCCCTTTGGACTTTTGTCCTGATGTTAAGGGGCTGGTTATTTATGTTTGATTTGTGGTTGGCATTGTTTGTTGAAACTATATTTTTATAGTAAAGAATACCTGATGGTTGTAAATCCAAGCGTGCAATCTTCGGTAAATAATTCGAAATCTCACATAGAATATTCACATCCTTTTCGGCTTGTTTGCAGCAGACAGGATTATAATGAAGTTTTATGATGGGGAAAGAATTCAATGCAAATGGTTTTTCTTAACTAGAAAGTAAATTGGTTGCTTGCTCGATAATTTAATCATTTATAAGTGTTTGAATGAAGCGGCCAAGCGTACCTCCTGCTCCCGAAGCAATTTTTGATTCGGATGCAAAATGTATTTTTTGGTCGTTTAACTTTCATTTAGCCTCTTAAATCAGCACTTTCGGGCTATTGCCCAAAAATAATAATTCTTAACAGTTTATACGAATTTAACGGGTAATTTGTTGTGTGTTTTTTATTTATAAAATATTCAACGTAACTTTTTTTACGAATATAGAGTGTGAATAATTCTGGTCGTTCCGAAATATCATCGTTCTTATTTTTACCGGTCTTCACAGTCCTAAGCTAATGTTTGATTAATATGCTGAATGGGGCAAAGCTTAGTAATAATTTATGAAAAATTAAGCTATATATTATGTAGTAATTAAATACTATTTTGATAGATTAAAGCTATGGAAATGGTATATGAAAGGTATGTTATAGATATAATAAATTTTTCTTTTATATACGGATATGTGTAGTTTGATGAAAAATAACGTGTATCTTACCCGGTAAGATAAAGGGCTGGACTATTGTTTTTTAAATTACTGTTTTTGTTCCTAAATTGAAATAACGCTCCGTGTTGTAACTTAAAATTTCATTACACCTTTTAAAGCCTTGTATCCACTGTCGCTGATTTTTAGTTTGGTGCCGTTCGAGAGGGTTGCCAGGTAACTCGATTTTTCGTACAATTCTAATTGTTTAATGGTGTCGATGTTAACAATATACGAACGATGGGTCCGGATAAATTTTGAAGGATTGAGATGCTGTTCCAGATATTTCATCGTTTGTTGTTTCAGAAACTTACCCTCTGCCGTATAAATCATTACATAGTCGTCCTGCGATTCGATGTAGATAATCTGGTCAATTGGAATGACCTTAATTTTGCTGCCGGTTTTTACCACCAGCCTGTCGATAAGATCATTATTTTCAGCGATATGCTCCGCCAGTTTTTTAAGTTCGTTGCCGGGCTTTTCCTTTGAAATTCGTTCCTTAGCTTTTTGCAGTGCCTGATCAAAGCGGTCCTGCGAATAAGGTTTTAGCAGGTAGTCTACCGCGTTTAGTTCAAAGGCGCGGATGGCAAACTGGTCGTAAGCCGTGGAAAAGATGATGTGTGGTAAATCGTCGATAAGTTCGAGTAGTTCAAAACCGGTGAGTTTGGGCATTTGAATGTCGAGAAATACCAGTTGGGGTTTGAGTTCCTGTATAGCTTTGAGCCCTGTAAAACCGTCGGAGAATTCGCCTAACAGTTCAATATCAGCGTGTTTTGAGAGATAATGTTTAATGAGGTTGCGGGCGGGTTGCTCGTCTTCTATAATTATCGTCTTAATCATTGTTGTTTAGGTTATTGTAAGGTAATAGGAGCGTCGCTTCAAATGTGTTTTCGGTGCGGTTAATGGTTAAAAGATCGTCGTACTGATAGATCAGTTTTAACCGGTTGGTAACGTTTTTTATGCCTAAGCCGTTCCCTTTTCGAGGAGAGGATGTGGGGTCGAAATTGTTTGCGATGGATATTATAACGCCCTTAACATCAGTTTTTCCGGTAAAATTAATGGTGACTTTTTCGATCGATTCGTAAACCCCATGTTTGATGGCATTTTCGAATAAAGGCTGTAACAGCAGGTTGGGCACGGGAAAATTCAAGCATCCTTCGTCAATGTCAATTTGGTATTGGAGGCGTTCGCCAAAACGTACCTTTTCAATGTCGAGGTAAAGCATTATCTGGGCAATTTCTTCTTTAAAAGGCACCATGTCCCTTTCCTTGTGACCGATGGAATGCCGTAAAAATTCCGAAAGTTTGATAATCATTTCCTGAGCCTTAGCCGGATTGGTAATGGTGAGCGAACTAATGGAATTTAGACTGTTGAACAAAAAGTGTGGGTTAATTTGCGCTTTTAGCATATTAAGTTCGGTTTCTTTTACCAATGTGTTTAATTGGGCTTCTTTTTCAGTCTTTTCCTGAAGATTTTCGAACGAAACAATTAAATAATAAAACAAAATAGTGAGCAGGTAATAAAAAAGTCCGCTTGCTAATCGCCAGGGAAGTGAGTTGTCGAGGAATGTAAGGTATTGGTCGTTGTTTTTGATAAGGTTGTTAAGCACATAATAACCCGTAAAATACCATGCTGTTAAGGTTATGGTAGCTATCCCCAGATGATTTAATACAATATCCGTAACACGGTTTGTGGCAAAGTCGTTTTGGCGGACGGAATACCACAATCCAATGCTTAAAATACCGAAAAGTGAGTAAAAGACAAAACTGTCGGCAAAGGCGATGTCGAGCCTGAATCCGTAAAAATAGTTCAGGATGCTGGTTTGTATTGCCCCGATAGCGAACCAGACGGCGCAGTAATTGAGAATGTATTTACGTTGTCTGAATATGGGGTGCATCATGGGGCTTTAATGCGGCAGTTAACAATTCGACGTTATTTTAATGACGCTGCAAGTCCTTCGAAAGATTTAAGGGCTTAAAAGCTTTTGATTTCGCCGCCTCCAAAAATTACTACGCCGGTGATGTGCAGTTCTTTGTCGGAGATTTTACTTTGTTCGGCCACAATGCGGCGTTTATCGGCAAACCCGCCAAATATGGAAATAACTTCTACATGTATTTTCCAGTCGGAAGGAACGATAATTTTGGTGCCGCCAAAAATATTTACAATGTCGAGTACGTTTTTGCCATCGTTTAATTGGCTTTCGAGCATATCGTAGGTTGAGCCGCCAAATATGGAGGTGATTTTTCCGCCTTGGAAGTTCTGTGAGGATATTTTGCGTTCGCACCCGCCAAATATGTTCACTTCGTCGATGATGTCCGATGACGACATCTCTTTATTCGCGGTCGTGCAGAGAGGTTGTTTTTTTTTTCGGAGGATGATCAGGATACCAACAACAACAATCATTGCCGGCCAAAACATCTGGTCAAAATGCCAAGATAAATTGAAAATTGAGGAAAGATGAAAATAAACCCCGATTGCTATGAGCGTGAAGCCAAAGCCGTTTTTCCCTTTGTGCGAAAGGCTTAGAATACCGATAAAGATAAGCAATGTCTTCCACGAAAAAATCAGATTGTGGATTGAAAAATTTGGCCAGGTAAGCCAACCCATATTTTCGGATAACAGTAAACTTCCTGCTATAATCAGTAAAAGCCCGAGAATCGTTCTTCGGTCAATGAAGTCATTTTTCGTTTCCATATGCGTATGGTTTAAAAGTTAATGCAAAAATAAATCAGGGTTGAGTTCGTGTGAATAAAAAATCGGCAAACCGGGTTAAAAAATCGGCAAATTAACGAAAAGAACTAAAAAAGAAAAGCCAACATCCTAACAGTCGGATGCTGGCTTTATCATTATATGTAAAATTCTTAATTACGTAATCTTATAATTACTTCTTATTGCATTGGTCCCATAAGTCCCATGTAGTTCTGTAAAGAACCGTCAATTTGCGATTTCAATGATTTTTGACCATAAGCTTCGGCAATCTTGCCAAGTTCGTTGAGCGTGTAGAGCGCCATGCGTTTTTCTTGGTCAATGCCTTCTGCAAATTTGCCTTTTAAGCGGAAATAGTAACTTAATTCCGAACCGAGCGAAGCGAACAAATCCTGAGATATTTTAGTGGCTTTGGCATTTTCTTTAGCCTTGTAATATTGCTCGATGATTGGCAGTGCCCAGTAGTTCAGCGGAATTTGTTGTACAGGCATAATCTGGAGGCAACGGTCGAGCACTTTAACAGCCGAATCCCGTTTGTTTTCAACAAGAAGCTGTTCTGCCAGGCGGGCAAAATTGCTGCGGAAGTTCGACAACATACGCATGTTGTTTTCGTCGAGGTAAACCTTCGGATTTTGAATATTCCCCCATTTGAATTTGTTCATGAGGTTATCGTAAAGTAACTTCGAGTCAATGCTTCCGGCCTGTCCGTCGGGGCGGTTCGATTCAATAGGAACGATGCGGTAAGCCAATCCGTCGAGGCGGAGGTATTTATCGAGTCCCATGTAGTTGTCGTCCGAAACGGTGATAGCAAAGTAAATCGGACGTTTCCAGTTGTTGTGCGCAAGGATGTCCAATACCATCATGTCATTTTTGTAAATGGCATTTTTCTTTTTGAGTTCCCATTTCATTTCAGGAACTACGTATTTCGAAAAACTCGGGGTAACCGTACCGTTGTTGCGAACCAATGTAGTATCAACCTTCATTTTGAGTTTGTTGGCCGGCAGGTATTCAATCCGGTCGGGAACATTGGGTAAACTCTTGGTTTCGGGTTTGTCGCTGGCCACAAAATCCATCACATCTTTAATGTCGGCATAGTCGCCAACGCGGTCTACAATGTACAGGGCATCGCGGGTTCCGGTCTGGTATTTTTCTTTCGACATGGAGGTTGGTAACGCATCGGAATCATATACTTTGCGTTGCATTTGTTCGATGTACCAGTCGGCGCCGAGGTAGCTAAGGTTTACAACCCGTACATCGGTACGCACGCCTTCAACTTCCTGAATGTACCATAAGGGGAACGTGTCGTTATCGCCATTGGTAAAGAGGATAGCGTTTGGTGCACATGAGTTCAGATAGTTATAGGCAAAGTCGCGACAGGTGTAACGGTCCGAACGATCGTGGTCGTCCCAGTTTTGCTGAGCCATGATGCCCGGTACTAAAACCAGCGACAATGCAGCGATTAATCCTGCAGTCAATGCGCCTTTTGATTTCTTTCCGGCCCAGTCGATCAGCGCCATAACCCCAAGGCCAATCCAGATGGCAAAGGCATAGAACGAACCGGCATAAGCGTAGTCACGTTCGCGGGGTTGGAAAGGCGTTTGGTTAAGGTACAGCACAATGGCCAAACCGGTCATGAAAAAGAGGATCATTACAATCCAGAAATCTTTTTGATGTTTTTTGTAATGATAGAAAAGTCCGGCTAACCCCAGCAAAAGTGGAAGGAAGAAGTAGGTATTGCGGGCTTTGTTTGATTTGAATTTATAGCCTCCTATGCTGTCGGGGAGTTTGTCCTGAGGGCCAAGACGCATCTCGTCGATAAATTTGATACCCGAAATCCAGTTTCCTTTTATCGGGTCGCCATGTCCCTGGATGTCACTCTGGCGTCCTACGAAGTTCCACATGAAATAGCGGAAATACATCCAGTTCACCTGATAGTTTAAAAAGAATTTAAGGTTTTCACCAAAGGTTGGTTTGTAAACCGTTTCAGGTTGTCCTTGTTGGTTTGTGGTCTGTATTGGGGTGCCTTTAATGTTTGCCCACGACTTATATGCCTGTACATGGCTTGGGTCGTTGCTGTACATACGCGGGAAAAATCCGCAGAATCGTGAGTCGTAAACATATTCCGGACGGTGGGAGATAGCTACGTATTTGCCATCCTTCTGTGCGTAAATTGCTTTGCCTTCTTCTGATTTGGTTACCGGGGCGTTGTAATATTGTCCGTATAACAAGGGGCGATCGCCATATTGCTCGCGGTTAAGGTAGGAGAGAAGGTTAAACAAGTTGGCCGGGTTGTTTTCGTTAAGCGGAGTATTGGCGTTCGAACGGATAATACAGGCTGCATACGATGAGTATCCGAGCAGGATTACTGCAATGCTCATGATAACCGTATTCCACAGAATTTTTCCTTTTTTATGCGTGTACCAGATGCCCCATATAGCCGCGGCAGAAAGAGCCACAGTATAGAAAACCCATCCGGAGTTAAACGGAAGACCGAAGTCGTTTACAAACAAAAGCTCAAACCATGATGCAAAAACAAAAACTCCCTGAACAACACCGTATAGCACCACGCCAAGAACAGCCGATGATATAAGGAATGCTGCAATGATTCCGTTACGGGTAGGAGTGTATTTACGGAAATAGTAAACCATGCCGATTGCCGGGATTGCCAACAAGTTCAGCAGGTGGACACCAATGGAAAGCCCCATGAGGTAAGCTATGAGGATGAGCCAGCGGTTGCCGAATTTCTCATCGGCTTCGTTTTCCCATTTCAGGATTGCCCAAAATACCAACGCGGTAAACAGTGACGACGAAGCATAAACTTCAGCCTCAACAGCCGAAAACCAGAAACTGTCGGTAAAGGTATAGGCAAGTGCACCAACAGCACCGCTACCGATGATGGCAATGAGCTGTGTAATGGTATATTCTTCTTTAACACCGGTAATTTTGCGGGCCAGGTGGGTAATGCTCCAGAACAGGAACAGGATGGTGAACCCGCTGCAAAGTGCCGAGTAGATATTTACAGTTTTAGGGATTAGGTAAACATTGCCGCCGGCAAATAACGTGGCCAAACGTCCGAGCATGGCAAAGAGCGGGTTTCCCGGGGGGTGGCCAACTTCGAGTTTTAACGCGGTGGCAATAAACTCGCCACAATCCCAAAAGCTGGCCGTTGGCTCAATAGTCAGGATGTAAACCGCCGAGGCTATCAAAAAGATAATCCATCCGGCAATGTTGTTAATCGATTTAAATTTCTTCATGAGATATGCTTAACAAACTTAATTAGTTGTAAGGTTTTTTAAAACGAAGCAAAGAAAGATAAAATTTGTTGATTTTAAAACCAGGATGTTTGATATTTTCGCAGGGCGATTTGTTAAAAAAGTTAAAAAAAGAAGGGCTTTTTAGGACGTTTTGCCGGGGTGTTTTTTGTGATTGAACTATAAGTTAAAATACTCAATATTAATTATTATGATAAAGAATTTTCGGGTTTTATTACTGGCTGTAATTTTGTTTAATGGGATTTTGTTTCTGGCAGATGGGCAACCGGTAACCCAGGCCCGCGAAGATGTTTTCTTTGCACCTGCCGACAGCCAGAAGCTGGCTTTTCATCTGAACAACAAAACCTTTTTTAAAAATAATGAATACTTTAACCCGCTAGAGGAAGGTTATACCTTACCGGGCGTGGTGCTCGAACCTTCGTTGGTGTATTATCCCGGAGCCACAACGCGCATTGAGGCCGGTGCCAGCATGCTTAAATATTCCGGTCGCGACGGGGTTTACCGTACCGACCCGTTGTTTCGGTTTCAATATCAGCCTGTATCTTATTTTCAGATGGTTGTTGGTACTCTCTACGGCGGTAGTCTGCATGGCCTGATAGAGCCGCTTTACCGTTGGGAACGCGATTTTACCAACCCTGTCGAAAACGGTGCCCAGTTTCTTTTTAAAACCGACCGACTGAAAGCCGATGTGTGGATCGACTGGGAAAAGTTTATCCTTCAGGGCGACCCGTTTCAGGAGCAACTAACTTTTGGGACTACTTTCTCGTGGAAACTGCTGCCCGGACAGCCTAACTTCGATCTTTACCTGCCTTTTCAAACCCTGGTTGGTCATCATGGCGGCCAAATTACCTCGATTGACCTCCCGTTGCAGACCATTGCCAACATGGCTACCGGACTTCAATCGGTTTGGCGTAATCCGGGAGGTTTTATTCATCAAGTTGATTTTGATTGCTGGGTGATGACGTATAATGATTTGTCACCTCAAAAATTACAGGCTTATAAAAACGGGTATGCTATTTATCCCAAAGTAGCACTGCATAGCGGCGGCTTTATTCTCGATGCCGGTTATTTTCGCGGCGAGCGGTTTATCTCTCCCAAAGGCGAGGCTTTGTTCCATTCGGCAACCGTGCCCTATAATGGATATGCCTATGAAGCGCAGAATGTTGTGAGCGCAAAGCTGATATATCAGAAAAAGATACAAAAGGGACTTTGGGTTGCGGCTTATTTTGAGGGCTATAACAGCAGCAACAATTCCAAAATGGACTATGATTACGGCTTTCACCTGCTATTCGATAAGGAGTTTTTTATTGCGCGGATTAAATAGTCTCGGGTTGCACAGATTTTATCAAAGAGAATAAGGACGAACAAACGAAATGCTTGCGTTACAACTTCACTTATGAGCGCTAATGAATAACATTCGCAAATTTTGCTATAGTTTATGAATATATTTTGTCTGGCAAAGCATCCGCTTTGTAGCACTATCTCAGAAATATTCGTTTTTTAAATAGCTGTGCTATAGATGGTTTGATACTTTAACTTTTTTAGCGATCCGGCATTTCGTAAATTCATTTGCCTTACGGCAATAAGCAGCACATGCTGCTAAAGATAGTACGACAACGCGAACTAAGCGATAGCGTTTTCTTGAGCGATAGCGAAAAATGCTTTGCCGAACGGTACTCCGTATTATTTGTTATCGATACATTCTACGGCCATCGGGGGTAATTTCAACATAAGTTAAATTAAATATAACCCTTTGTTTAGCTTCTATTTTATAATTAATTGACGATTATCTTTTTTGGAATCCAGCATTACACCTTTTAAAAAAGAGTCCATTACTACCTTTTTGGATTCAGCGCTGCAAATCACATAATTCAAGTATGGCCTTCCTCTATGCCTAAACTTTACTACATACACTTTATCGCCAATACGCACTTGTCCATTAAAAATTAACTGAGCGTTAATCCTCTCTATTAATATTTGTTCCAGTAACAAATATCTTGTTTCTTTCGTGCTTAATTCTTCTATTTTTCTTTTTCCCTTGATAAATATGTCTATGTAATTTTTTGATATTGAATCAGGAGATGCAACCTTACTGCTGGAACTATATTTATTGATCCCGAAAGAATTAAAAGAAGGTCCTAATTCTATTATTGTATCTTTTTTATTGTATTCATAGGAATAATAATTAAGCTTCATAGTGTCGATATTAAAATCGCGTATTAATATGTTTTTGGCTTTCTGCCTGAAATCTTCTGATAATAACATTCTGAATTTTTCGGGATATCCTCTTGTGTCGTAAATTTCGCTATGCAAAAAATTTGGCCAAATATATAACTCGGATGTTTTATGCCCCTCAGTGTCCTCTTCCGTATGGCTACTGGTAGAGCTATAAACAGATTCGGCTCCGGAAAAGTAATTGCGGTAATAATTATACCTTACAGAATCAGTAATTGTTTCTACAAACGAATAGCCTAAGTCCCTGTATTCACAGGCATTGGTTATATTAATTGTTGTCCAGTTATGGATAAGGTTTTCGAAGTTTGTTTCGCAACAGCTTATCGAATCCCCTATTTCATAAATACTTTTGTTTTGTGCTTTTGCCCTCCCATAAAAACAACAGACAATAGCAATTAGTATAATCCCATTTATTAATTTGCCCATGATTAGTATATTTTTTTCTATTGACTAGAAAAACATCCCGGCTTCCCGTGGAGGTTCCCCCCGCTCGGCGAAGTCTAGCGAAGCATAACTTCGTCGTTATAAATGGCGATCTCCTGACCGCAGCCATTCCACACTAAAAATATGTTTTTCAGTTTATGTTCAATAAAATAACATTTATTAAATTTTCCAATTCTGCATAATTGCTGGCCCTGGAATAGATATATTTCTCCGCCTTGCAAACCAATCCGGCTCTTACTACATATTTTGGCGAAAGCGGACACTTTTCTGGGTTGCAATTTTATAATAAAAAGGGTAACAAATTAAAGGTCGTTTTTAATAAATTCCCTTCGCTCGGTGAAGTTTAATGAAGCGTAACTTCGCCGTTCTAAATGATCACGTATTTGATAGCCGGTTGACATAAACGCAAAATACCGCTTTTACTTTAAATTGCAAAAGCGGTATTTTAATTAACCGGTCAGGAGACCGGTACATAGCCCGACGAAGTCACAGACATTCGTCGAGCAGCTTCGTGGCACAATCTTCGCTCAACCGGGATTTTTTTGCTGGAACACTTTGCTAATTAGGCCTCACAGATCTTTGGTGTGGACTTAGGTGAGTTCAAAATATTAGCGGTCTTAATCTTTTGTAAATAAAAATATTGAGGTATCTATTTAAGTCCCTTAGTTTGCCGTAGTTTATGAATGTATTTTGTTCGGCAAAGCATCCGCTTTGTCGGACTATTTCAGAAATATTCGTTTTTAAAATAACATATGCTACAGGGGATAGGGCAACGTTGCAGATGCAACGCCGATCGACTTCGATTTAAAATTTTAGCAGACTACGGATAGCAAGGCAAGTTTTGTCAAAAAACGTTTACGAAATAATTTTATTCCTTCGCTCTTCCTTCGCTCTGACCTCGACTGAAGTAGCTATACAGTTTTAAGAAATCTACTAGAACAAGAATATTGTAGAATTTTAATAGCGAATTACAAATTCAGCTTAGCAGGGCGAATAGTTTCTATTGGTAAGTTGATTTGAAATAATAGCCATATCGTTAAACGGTATGGCTTGCTTCGTTTTTATGGTGCAGAAAGTGACGTTTATTAAGTAATTCGTCCATCGTTAAAAGAATAAAGGCAGCAGCAAGCAGGGCTAAAACCAATGGCGAAACCGTAATGTTGTTGATGCTTTTGAACATATACAAAAGAAAAGCTTTTATATGGAGCAGGTAATTCGCGGTGTTGTTCCAATAAGAAATAAGTGGCGAACCTATATCGTAACGTAACGAAATAAGCCAGGTTGAAACAGCTACGAAAGGGATCAGAAGCAATAACCACAAGGCTAAAATCCGTGAGGGTTTTACCTCGGGTTGACTTACCTGCGCAATGGCCTGCATAACATTGTCGGTAAACGAGAACGAAGGTTCGTCCGGTTCAAGCTTCCGCAATTGTTCTTCAAGGTCGAATGCGTTGTTTTTTATGTCATTTTTCATGGTCTGCATTTGTTTTATTGGTAAACACAGGGCTCAACATTTCTCCCAATTTTTTTCGTATCCGGAAAAGCTTGATTTTTACATTACTCTCGGAGTCGTCGGTAATTCCGGCGATTTCCTTTACCGAACTTTCGTTTGTGTAATACAATGTAACCAAAGCCTTTTCCTCGGCAGCCAGTCGGTCTATCGCCGAACGAAGCATTGCATCTTGTTCTTCGCGGGTTATCTTAGACAGAATGTTGTCGCTATCGCCAATGTCAAAAGTATGAAAACGATCGTCATTAATCGAAAACGTGTTCAGTTGTTTTTTTCTTAATTTCGATACCGATAAATGGTACACAATTTTAAACAGCCAGGTTGAGAATTTACTTTCGCCTTTAAAATCGCCGAGCGACTGGTATGCTTTAACAAAGGCATCTTGGGCAACTTCTTCGGCATCTTCGGGCACCGACACGATTTTAAGGGCAAGCGTATAAGCCATTCTTTTATGCCTGTTTACCAGAAAAGAATAAGCGTTTGTCTCGCCTTTCAACACTTTGGTGATGTAAAATATGTCGTCCTGTGAGTTCATATATTATTATAGACGCTATCAGGTTACTTTCCGTTACAAATAAATTTTTACTTTTTTTGTAACCGATGGTAATCAGGTATCGTCATACTAGATGAAAACAAATAATACTCATTAAAATCAATAATTATGGAATCTATTCAAAATGTATTGGTGGTAGCCATCGTTTTCTCAGCAATTTATGGTGTGATAAAACTAATTATCCGGCGAAAAGAGCGTTTGTTAATGATTGAGAAAGGTACGAATTTGCCTGAATTGAAAAGCGAAGGGTTTACTTTTTCGAGCCTTAAATTTGGGGTTTTCTTTACTGGTATTGGCATTGGTATACTTGTTGCCAACATCTTATGTGTTACAACCCGGCTTCAGCCCGAAGTCGCTTATTTCTCAATGGTATTTCTTTTTGGTGGATTGTCGTTGGTAATACACCATTTAATTGAAGGTCGCAAAAAGATAGAATAATCCGAAGCGATGTTGAATGATTAAAACAATCCAAAGGCCAAAGGCTTTTGGATTGTTTTGTTTTAGGGAGGTCCGAACAAAAGTGTTTAAAAAGGATTTGAGCGATTCGAAAGCGATTTAAAGGTTATCTTAACTTGTATTTTTTGTTTTCTTTCTTTTGGTGTTTAAAAAGAAAGAAAACAAAAATACTATATTTGAAAGCTGTTGAAAATGTAGAGCCAACCTCATGGATGTTGGCTTTTAACGATCATTTTATTTTGAATAGAAAAATTTATGTCCAAATTTAATAACCAATTGTCCGATTCTCAGGCAACCGAAGTAGTTCCTATTAAACCCAAGAATTTTGACCTCGATGAATATAAAGCTTATACCGAGGAACAGGATAAAAAATGCGCAACCTTCTGGAAAGCCGCTTCTGGCGTTGTAGTTTACCGTCGAATGCGGGTTGCCGAATGTTTTTCCTATGGCTGTCGCGATATGAAACTTTCGCTGGAGAATCAGCTCGGGGCTTTAAAGAAAAGCATGTTGTTTAAAGCGGATGTCCCTAATTTCCTTGAACCCTGGTATGGTATTGGAACTATTGCCAGCGCCTATGGCGACGATTATATTTGGGAACCCGGCAATGCCCCGGCTATAAAACCAAAATTTCAATCCATTGACGAGGTTTTGGAATACCAACCCGTTGAAATTGCCAAAACCAATATTGGCAGGCATACCCTTGAAATGATTGACTATTTCATGGAGAAAACTGCTGGGAAAGTACCGGTTTCGCTTACCGATACCCAATCGCCCCTGAACATGGCGGGTCATTTGTTGCCGTTAAGCCAGTTTTTTATGGATATGATGATGGAGCCCGACAAAGTTGTAAAACTGTTGGATATTTTGGCCGATTTGTCCATCGAATTTAACAAGGAACAGGTTAAGAGAATAGGAAATGCATTGGCTTATCCGGGACATGGCTTTGCCTCGTCAACGCAATGGCGGGGACTGGGCATGAGCGATGATAATATCCTGATGATTTCGCCCGATCAATACCTGGAATATGCAGCCCCTTCGGTCGAGAAAATCTGTGCTTACCTGGGAGGTCCGGTATTTCACTCGTGTGGCGATTGGGCCGAATGGACCGATGCTGTACTTAGCCTAAAAGGATTGTTAATGGCGGATGGTGCTTTTTCGCCTGAGACTGATCCGGGAGCCATCACCAATCTCGAAGCTTTTCATAAATTTGCCCATACAGGTAAAGTTTTAAATGCCCGGATTGTCGGAAACCTGGCAACTGTTGAACAACAGGTGAAACGTCTGTGGGTTCCGGGTATGAAACTGGTTGTTGTTACGTATTGCTCAACTCCCGAAGAACAGGAAAAGGCTTATGATATGATTCATGAAATATGTGTTTAATTGGTTACAGGTGTCAGGTGTTGGTGATTTGCTAAATCCTGACACCTAACCCTCAATCCTCAACATTTACTACTAACTAACATTAAAAAACGTGGAACTACAAATCGGAAATTACCGCTGGCGCATTCTCGTATTTTTATTTTTCGCAACTACCATTAATTATATCGACCGGCAAATCATTGGAATCTTGGCCCCAACCTTGCAGAAAAATTTTAATTGGACCGAGAAGGATTACGGGCTAATTATTATGGGCTTTCAGATTGCTTATGCCATTGGGCTATTAACAATGGGTAATCTGCTCGACAGAATCGGGACCAAATGGGGGTATTCCATTGCCATTGCTATCTGGAGTATTGCCGGGATGTTTCATGCAGGAGCCCGAAGTGTAGTTTCGTTTGTGGCTGCCCGCTTTGTGCTGGGTATCGGGGAGTCGGCCAATTTTCCGGCGGCTATAAAAACGGTTACCGAATGGTTCCCTAAAAAGGAGAGGGCTTTGGCTACCGGTATCTTTAATTCCGGTTCAAACATCGGAGCTATGATCACTCCGTTGGTAATTCCATTTATAGCCCTGCATTGGAATTGGAAAACAGCATTTCTTCTCACCGGTTCCTCCGGTTTTATATGGTTGTTGTTTTGGATTGCTTTTTATAAGCGACCGGAAAAGGAAACGAAACTATCTGACTCTGAACGTACCTATATCCTTCAGGATGGGAAGGAGTCCGGAGAGCCCGGAGAATGTATTCCGTTAAAAAAAGTGCTTTGGCACAAACAAACTCTTGGAATTTGTCTGGCCCGTTTTGTTACCGACCCTATTTGGTGGTTTTTCTTGTTTTGGTTGCCTAAATTTTTGGATAAGAACTATGGCATTAAACTGGATGGGTTGGGGTTACCTTTGTTTGTTGTATATACGCTTGCCATTGGAGGTTCCGTTTTTGGTGGATGGCTGTCGTCACATCTTATTGGAAATGGCTGGCAACCTGTTCGAGCTCGTAAATTAACTATCTTCTTGCTGGCATTGATGGTTGTTCCTATATTTTTTGCTTCAATGGTTTCTAATTTATGGGTTGCTGTAACACTGGTTACAATGGCAGCCTTTGCCCATCAAGGGTATGCCTCCAATATTTACACTATTGTGTCGGATATTTATCCGAAAAAAGTGGTTGGGACGATGGTTGGCATTGCGGGTTTTGCCGGAGCTTTGGGAGGAATTCTGTTTGCTTATGCAGTGGGGGTGATTCTGGATATAACCGGCAGTTATTACCTTATTTTTGGTATTGCCAGTTCGGCATATCTGATTTGTTGGGCTGCTCTTAAACTGTTTGTGCCGGATAACGAAAGAATTGAAGTTTAGAAATTTATGTTAAATTAGCCTTAGTATTTAAACTAAAGCTATGGAAAAGCTAATTGTGTTTGAAGTTTTAAGTATTCCGATAGTCGTATTGTCTTGGCGATCGTTGTCGGATATACATAATCACGGATTTCCGCGTTTTTTTGCGTGGGAGTGCATCGCTTGGTTATTAGTAAGCAATTACCGCTATTGGTATCAAAATCCGTTTGGTATTTGGCAATTGCTTTCATGGGCGTTTTTGATCTATGCTTCGTATTTGGTAATTTTCGGTATTATTCTGATAAAACGCAAAGGAAAACCACACCCCGACCGTGACGATAAAACGCTTTTCGGTTTTGAGAAAACAACTGAACTTGTTGATACCGGCATTTATAAATACATCCGGCATCCGCTATATGCCTCGCTAATCTTTTTAACCTGGGGGATTTTCCTGAAAAATATCACCCTTGAACTTTTTATAATTTCGCTTCTTTCCACCGTATTACTTTATTTTACTTCACGCAGGGACGAGCAGGAATGCATTCGTTATTTTGGCGATAAATACCGAAAATATATGCAATATACTAAAATGTTTATTCCTTACTTATTTTAAACCCTTTAAAACTTAACACGATGAAACGATTGATTTACACTTTATTGATGTGTGCCGGAATATCTATTTTCCCCACAGCGTTACAGGCTCAGCAACTTTCGGCAAAACGCATTGCTATTATTGAAAAGCAGATAGATTCGATTTTTACCGATAACCTTAAAGCCGGCGAAGCGGTGGATATGGATAAACTCGCCCAATCGGTTGACGACAGCCGCAAAACCGGCTTTATTTCAGGCGGAGCATATTACGCTGCATTCGATTCGCTTCTGGAAAAAGTGAAAGCGGGGAAAAATGGGATTGCCCGGCAGGAGTATGTCCTTGGTCAAAAGAAGATAACCGTCCTTTCCGAAAAAGATGCGCTGGTAACAGCTTCGGGAACTTCAACGCTTTTTACTACCTCAGGCAGTACTTTTTCCGTTAAGTTTGCATGGACATTTGTTTATGAGAAGATAAATAATGTCTGGAAAGTAATTCATTCGCACCAGTCGGCTGTGAGGTGAATGCCGTGGTTTTAAATAAGAAATATTTTGTTAATTTTAAACGGTTAAATCATTAAACCTTTATTGTGATGAGAAAAACAGTAGCTTTATTGATTGTTGCAGGTATTTGTATAGTTCCGTTATTTGCACAACAGAAATCGTCGACAGTGCACGATTCCATGAGGATTGGCCAATTAACTCAAAGGTGCAATTCCATTTGTCAGCCTAAATGTGATCCTGATTTTACCAAGCTTGGAACTCCTTCGGATATTTTGGTTTTTTTTAATTCAAATGATAAAAATTGGAGAGAATTGTTTGCGGAAAAGTCGTGGAAAAGAAATGTTATTCCTAATTTATCATGTAAAAGCGATTCAAATATATACAAAATGAGGTGTTTAAAACCCGAGAATACGCCCTATATGCCAACCTATAAACCAATGTTGAAATACAGTCTTTTGATTAAATCATTGTAAGTAGCTTTTGGGTTTTCCGATATTAAAAGAGGCGCATATCACAATGATATGCGCCTCTTTGGTGAATAAGGTTTTTCTGTAGCTTATTTTTTCTTTTCCTTCAGGGAATATTTTTCTTCCATCTGGTTGTAGAAGTTTTTAAGAACGAAGAAGGCTTTCTTTTTAGTGCCGTTTTCGCCGATTACACCTTTGCGGTTCCAGCCGTCCTGAACGTTGGGCAATAAACGTTTGGGAGAACGGAAGTCGCAAAGAATCCAGGGCGTAACTCCGCGGAATTGAGGAATCTTTGAAAGCATATTCAGCGTACGTTTGTAAAGGTCTTCTTGAAATTCTTCAGTCCAGCGGGTTTGAGCATCGCCGTGCAACCCTTGTACGCATCCGCCGCCAAACTCGCTAATCATTACCGGTTTGTCGTATTTAATCTCCCAGGTTATCTGGTCGCATTTTTCCGGGAGGCCATCATACCAGCCAACGTATTGGTTAAAGTTTACAATATCGACGTAAGGCGCAAACGGGTCTTCCACAATTTTGGTTAATGGTTTGCCCGGATTAGTGTGGGTTTCCATGGCTGCCGAAATAAGCCGGGTGTCGTCGAGCGAACGGGCGGTGGCTGCAAGGTTTTTAAGGAAGTTGGTACGCGCTTCGCTTACCGGGGTTTCGTTGGCCATGGACCAGATGATTACCGAAGCGCGGTTTTTGTCGCGGGTGATGAGGTCGGTAAGCTGAGTCTGGGCATTATCGAATGTTTCTTTATTATCCCATAGGATGGTCCAGTAAACGGGGTTTTCTTCCCATACTAAAATGCCCATTTCGTCGGCAAGACGGGCCATGTATTCGTTGTGCGGATAATGGGCCAGACGAACGTAGTTGCAATTCAGTTCTTTGGCCCAACCAAGCAACATGCGGGAGTCTTCCAGAGAATAAGCGCGTCCTCCGCGGATAGCGTTTTCCTCGTGTATACAGATGCCGCGAAGGAAGATGGATTGTCCGTTGAGAAGGATGTCTGACCCTTTGGTTTCGATGGTTCGGAAGCCGATTTTTTCAACAACTTTGTCGGTTTCCGAGGAAATATTTACCTGGTAGAGCTTTGGATTGGATGGACTCCACAGATCGAGCTTTTTCAATGGAATTTCGATTTTTACATAGCCGCTGTCGTTAGTTGTAAATTCGCTGGTGCTTTTCAGCTCGGGAATTTCAATTTTTACTTTTTGGCTCTTCTTAACACCGTTGACTTTTACATAACCGGCGATAAGGTTTTTAGAACTCTTTTTTAGCTGGATAAAGTAGTCGCTTATGAAGGTTGAGGGAACTTCCACCACGTTAACATCGCGGGTAATTCCACCATAGTTCCACCAGTCGGTGTTGAGAGTAGGTACCGCTTCGCGTTTGCGTTTATCGTCAACTTTTACCACCAGCGAGTTGTCGCCTTCTTTCAGGATTGATGTTATTTCGTAGGCAAACGGGGTGAACCCTCCGATGTGCTTGCCGAGCTTTTTGCCGTTAAGGTAAACGTCGGTTTCGTAGTTAGCTGCTCCAAAGTGCACAAATACGCGGTTGTCGGGATTGTTTTTACTGTATTGGAACAACCGGCGATACCAGATGGTCCCTTCGTAATAAAAGAGCTTGTCGTCCTGTGAATTCCAATCTCTGGGAACGATTAAAGTTGGGCTTTGGTTAAAATCATATTCCAGAAGCTCCGATTTGTCTGTTTGATGACGGTCGAGGAAGAATCCACCTGAAGGTTTGGGCGAGGCATCGAATGGTTTGTAACGATAGTCGTAATACCCCGTTTCATAAGGGTCGATGATGTAGTTCCATTTGCCGTTCAGCGAGAAGGTTTGTCGTCCGAGAACGTTGGTAATTAAGGTTTGTGTTTGGGCGTAAACCTGTAAAGTGAAAATGAAAAACGGAATGATTAGTAAGCGTTTCATGTCTAATAGATTGATTTGTATGTAAGTGTTTAAGATTCTAAGGCTTGCTAGGTTGGATATAGTTTGTTGTAGAAAGCTCAAGTGAAGCTTTCATGATTTTATAAAGTCAAATCAACTTTATTTTTAGCTGAAAAGCAAAATAACAGCGAATAAATTACAACTAAGGTTGCATTTATTCGCTGTTACAGAATACTATCGTTTTGTAATGATGTTGTTTGCGACAAAAAGTTGAAAATCCTTAATCCGACCTTCATTCGCTGCCGCTGGTACATACTGAAATCCTGAGATTTCTTCAGTTTTGCCGAGGTCAATAACAATGTAGTGAGGATAACCGGGCTGTTGGCCACTCCATTCGGAATGCCAGTAGTTAAAGGCTTGCCCGTCGATGGCATTTTCGGCACTTCCATTTATTTTAGTCAATTCTTCACTGCTGACATAAGCAATGGTCCAGTTTTGATGACTGATGGGTTTTCCGCTGGCATTAAGAATGTCCATTTCGGCAATGGCTGCAGCGGGTTTCCCGTCGAGAGAACTGAGTGCTTCGAAACAAAAATACCGGCCTTTATATGATGTTTTAAAGTTGACGGATTGCATTTTGTCACTTGCTGCAAACTGTCCTTTATATTCAGGCTTTTGTTCGTCGATATTTAGTTTTACATCCGGACGTTTGGAACGTGTAAAATCTTTTTCCGGATGAAGCTCATTGAGAACAGGTTTGTCCACTCCTTTTAGGGTAGCCTCTTCAGGTCCGGTCAAATCGAGAACTTCAACGTTGTTTATTCCTTTGTTTAGCCACGGGGCAGGGAGGTACATGGTTTGCGTGGGACCGATGTTCCAGAACCGGCCAAGACAATGCCCGTTAACCCAAACTACGCCGATACCCCATTTGCGGACATCGAGAAAAACGTCACCAATTTTATCAATTGTAAAATTTCCTCTCCATATTCCGGGCTTAGCTTGCGTTATTGTGCTTTTTTGAAATTTAAGGGTGTTAAGCATATTGTTATTGTATGGAAGATTAAATATGCTCCAAGCTGCAATTTTAATAGAAGAGTTATCTTTATTAATGAATTGAATGGGGCCGATTAATCCCTTTCGGTCATGAACCTCTGGTCCGAAATTTATTCTCCCCATGGCATGTACCAGTATATCAACGGTGGTTTCTTTATTCCTTTGAGGGATGATAACTTCGAAGTTAAGTTTACGCCTGTCCATTACGCCCAGTTTTTGGCCGTCGATAAATACCCAGGCAAAATCATGAACGGCATCAACTTTAAGTGTGCATTCAGGACCTGCCGATAAGGTTGTTCGGTAAAGAATACTTCCCTGCGACTGGTCGTAATATTCCATGGTTTTGGGATTATCTGTAACAACCGGCTTAGGCAGATTGTCGAAAAGGGGCGCGAACTCGGTTAGTTGAATCGGAGGGAATGTAATTGTCGGGTTAGCAGCAGGAGGTTCGGGCAAAGAAGCTTCTCCTGGCATCAGATATTTTGAGATTAAGTTTCTCGTTTGCGTAAATTTATCGGTAATCCAACCGGCCTCGCTCACAGGGGCACCGTAGTCGTAGCTGGAGGCATCTGGTTTAAATGGCCGGTCTGCTCCTCCCCAAAATCCGAAGCTCGTTCCCCCGTGCGCCATATAAACGCTGAAAGAGGCTCCTTCTTTTAGCATGTGTTCCATGTCCTTCATGTCCTGATCCGTATTTCCAAACGTGTGCGGGGTCCCCCAGGTGTCGAACCATCCGGAATAGAATTCTCCGCACATGAGCGGTCCTTCGGGAAGTACTTCTCGTAATGCTTTAAAGGCGGCTTGTGGGTTTGTCCCGAAGTTTGCCACCGGGAAAAGGTCTTTGCGGAATCCTTTCTTTAAATGATAGGTGGGATTGCATGCAAAAAGAGGAATGTCGAATCCGGCGTCAACAATAGCATTTCTCATTAAGCCCATGTATTCGGCATCGTCGGCATAAAAGCCATATTCGTTTTCGACCTGTACCATGAGTATTGGACCGCCTTTTGTTACCTGCATTGGTGTAAGGACTCTACCTACTTCTTTTAAATAATTGTGGCAGGCATTTATATATAAAGGGTCTTTAGTACGAAGTTTAATGCTGTCATTTTTTAATAACCACCAGGGAAGGCCTCCCATTTCCCATTCGGCACAGGTATATGGCCCGGGGCGCAGTATAACCCATAAGCCCTCTTCCTGGGCAATTTTGCAAAACTCTACAATGTCGGCTTCTCCGTCCCATTTGAATATACCCGGGGTGCGTTCGTGGAAATTCCAGAATAAATAAGCGCAGACAGTATTCATTCCCAACGATTTTATCATTTGAATGCGATGTCGCCAGTATTCTTTGGGAACCCGGGCAAAGTGCATTTCGCCACAACGTATCTGAAAAGGCTTGCCATCAAGCATGAAATGCTCTTTTCCTATTTCGAATGTGTGTTTGGGAGGAGTGTCTCCGAAGGAAGGTAACGTTATAGATGAGAAGATGCAGGCTACAATCAAAAAGATTGTTCGAAATTTATACTGGGCCATTTGGAATTTTTTGATGAGGTTTTTAAATAGGTAGATGAGTATGATCGTTAATATGGCTACTATTTGATGTCTTTGAAATGTGTTTTAATTAAGAACAGGTCTCTACAAATTTGGGGCCAGGGGCATCTAGCTTAAAAAGGTGGAGCCGTATCTTAGCTCCACCTTTAAAGTATTAATGAAATCGAAGTAGAAAGAAATTAATAACCTTTGTTTTGTTCGAGCTTCGCATCCTTATTTAAGTCAATTTCGGATTGTGGAATTGGCATCAAAACTTTATCGGTTGAAGTACTGTCTAATCCGGCAAGCGGTTTAGGACAGCCTACATCTTGATTAAGACGCAGTGCTCTTTTGGCTAACATTCCGGTACGCATCAGCGTCATTCGTCTGTTTTCCTCACCCAGAAGTTCGCGGGCTCTTTCGTCAAGAATAAAATCGAGCGAAATATCGGAGGCTGATACGAGCGGAGCTTTTGCCCGGTTGCGTAAAATATTAATAGTGGTGGCTGCATCGCCCGAACGTCCTTGTTTGAACTGGGCTTCGGCCAAAAGAAGATAAGTTTCTCCCAGACGCATAAGGATAAAGTCTTTCCACATTCCGTACCCAAAAGCATCGTTAGGATCGTATTGTCCCCATTTTGTTATGCTGGGGCAGATCTTATAAATAGTATCAGGTCCGGAATAAGGAACCAGTTTTCCGTATAAGGAAGAATAGGTCGAGCTCGGATTATTGTATGTATAGCGGCGACGGATATTAAAACGGGAACTACGCATGTCACTAGCTGCATACAGTTTATAGAGCACCCAATTGTTGAGGCGTAAACGGGCTAAAGATCGTCCTCCTAATGAATCGCAAAGGGAGAGGCCGGCGATGTTATAATAAGCGGCCCCCCATACCCGGCGGTGTTGAGGAGACCCGGTAGATCCTCCTGCAAGGGTATTCGGGTTTTCTTGTTCCAAAACCCAGATGGCTTCGGTATTCCCTTGTTTCCTGCGTTGATTGCCGTAGATAAACATGTCCGAAAATGGGTCTCCGGGTTGTGACGATTTTATTCCGTAACGATTAGTAATCAGGCTGAATTTACCGCTGCTGATAATGCTGTTACATTGAACTTCAGCTTTGGCCGGTTGCCCCATTCGTAAATAAGCAGTGGCCAGGAGTTGTTGAGCCATCGCTGAATTAGCTCTTCCGGTTGTTGCGAAAAGGGTAAAAACCTGGTCAATATTAGGAAGATTGGCTGCGGCAAAAACCAGGTCGTTTTTAATCAGAGAATCAACATCGCTAAGCGCGGCACGGGTGTAGTTTGTCCTTGGTGTTGTAACCGGTTCTGTTACAAGTGGAACTCCGCCAAAGCATGTTGCCAGTGTGTTATAAGCATAGGCTCTGAAGAATTTCGCTTCAGCTTCGGTTCTGAGCTTTCCGGTTGTTGATAATCCGGAAACAGAAGAAGATTTAATGGACGAAATAATTGTATTGGCATTGTTAATCAGCTGGTAAGCCCATCTCCAGGTGTATGAGGCGGCTCCGTCCGTGGAAGTTAACAGGGCATAATTATAATATGGAACTTCCATACTGACTTGGTTTGGTGTGGAATATGCAATGTCGGTTCCTACCTGCCATACGCAAAGCCAACCCTGGTTGTCGGTATATGTCTGCCAGTAGCTGGCCTGGGTGTATAATCCTACCAAAGAAGCCTGAAAGCCTAAGGAGTCGGTAAGAGTCTCAGCAGCATAAGCCGAATAGTTTTTTTCGTCGAGGAATGACTTGCTGCATGAAACGAATGTTTGTATCATTAAGAACAAACCTACAAGGATATATATCGTTTTTTTCATATTTAATACAGTTTAAATAAGTAAGAATGCTGTTATTTAAGTGAAACATTTAACCCAAAAACAATGGTTCTTACATTAGGATAGTCGTTAGTCCAGGAACCATCGCCCGATCCCATACCTCTGTTGGTGAAACTAACTTCAGGATCCCAGCCAATCCAATTGGTAAATGTGTACAGGTTACGTCCGCTCACATATAAAGTAAGATTCTTAATAAATGTGCGGTTCAATAATTCCGGAGAAAAATTATAGCTTAGGGTAACATCCTTAATACGGGTGTAACTGTTGTCGCGCGGATAGCCATAGCCCCAGGTATTGTCGTAAACAAGCGAAGGATATTCGTTACTTGCATTCGTTGAGGTCCAATAGTGATAAGCCGCAGGTCCATTCATACGTCCCTGAATTTCATATCCGCTTATGTTCGGATTGTTTCTTTTGGATCCCTGGGAGGTTTGGATGAAAACGCTCAGGGTTAAGTTTTCGTATGAAAATGTGTTTGTTATACCTCCACGCCATTTAGGAGCAGTTTGCCCCTGTAGTACCTGGTCATTGGAATCGTATTTTCCATCACCATTTACATCCTGAAATTTCAGGTAACCTGGTTTACAGCTATATTTTGCGGCATCGGTAGCTTCGCTGGTTTGCCATACGCCAGTCATTTTGTAATCGTAAATTACACCAATAGGCTGACCAATAAACCATCTGTTTCCAACATCGCTTTTTTTATCTCCATACAAATCACGAATTTCATTTTTATCGGTACTAAAATTAAGGCTTGTTGACCAGGTAAATTTTTTGGTTTTTACATTAACCGTGTTTAATGTAACTTCGAGTCCCTTAGTAGCAACCAATCCTATATTATCCCATGTAGTTGAGTATCCTCCAATTTGAGGAAGGCTGCGCTTCAACAAGAGATCGGAGGTGTGAGAACTATAAGCTTCAACGGTACCTCTGATCCGGGCATTCAACAACGAGAAATCAAGAGCAACGTTAAATCCAACCGTAGACTCCCAATGAAGGTTTTTATTTCCTAAAGCACTACTGGCCAAAACACCTGTCATAATTGAACTTGCAAAAGGTTCTTTTACGGCAGATTCAGATGAAGATGTTTGGTTGACTCCAACTGCGTTCATACCCGATTTTCCATAGGATGCCCTGAGCTTTAACTGATCAAGCACATTGCTGAAACTCTTCATGAAATTTTCGTTGGAAATGTTCCATCCAAGGGCAATTGATGGGAATACTCCGTATTTGTCAGTATTTGAGCCAAAGGCCGAATAACCGTCCCGACGAACTGTAGCGGTTAATAAGTAACGGCTGTCATACGAATAGTTAAGACGTCCCATTTGTGAAACCATAGTATAAGACGAGGACCACGAACTTACCGTTTGTGTAGTTCCGGCAGAAAGATTATTGTAGGTCAAAAGGTCATTGATAAATCCTGTTGATGAAGCATTTGAAGTAAAGTAGGTTTGCTTCTGCGAGCTATATAAACCAGTAAAATCGAAGTGATGCTTTTTAATATCTTTACTATAACTAAGGATATTTTCGACTACCCAAAGGTTTGTTTTGGTATCGGTAATTGAGGCCGATCCTATTGTGTTGCCTCCATCGCGCCCGGTATAGGTTGCTGAATGGTTTGGGTTATAATTAATAGAGGCATTTAATCTATATTTTAAACCCTTAATAAAGCTCGGAGATATTTCAGTGAAGAAATTGGTGTTAATATTATTTCTTTTGTCTTCATTGTTTGAATAAAGACCGAGCATAGGATTGGTATAGAGCAACTCCGGATACATCGGGTAAATTTGGTATTTCCCGGTTATGTTATTGTTAACCTGTCCATAAGGGCTCATTGCTGCAGCTAATAATAAATTGGCTTTACCTCCCCCATAATCATTATTTACCAAGAACATGCCCAAACCGGCAGTCATGAAATCGGTTACTTTTGCTTCCAAATTGGTGCGGATACCGGCCCTTTGATATTCATATCCTTTAACAACCCCTTTATCTTTCGAGTAATTGCCCGAAATGTAATATTTCAGACTTTCTGTGCCTCCCGAAACTGATAGGTTATGGTCTTGCATTACACCGGTCTGTGTTGCCAAATCAACCCAGTTAGTTGTAATTCCTGCATTATAATTCTGAATTTCATATAAATTTGGAAGTACCGCTGTTTGTGTCTGATTTGACTGTGCCATATAGTCGGCATATTTTTGTACATATTGGGCGGGACTCATAGGGTCCAGAACGTGTGCTATTTTTTCAACCCCGGCGAATGAAGAATACTGAATGGTTGGTTTGCCAGTAGCTCCTTTCTTTGTATTGATAAGGATAACGCCATTCGCTCCGCGAGAACCGTAAATAGCTACGGCAGAAGCATCTTTCAATATTTCCATAGAGGCTATATCGTTAGAATTGATATAGTTGATATTGCCTTCGTATGGAATTCCATCGAGAATGTAAAGAGGGTCGGTGTTGGCATTAATGGAATGCCGACTACGCACAAGAACTGATGGGGAACTTCCCGGAGTTGCATAGGATTGGGTTACATTTACCCCAGGCACAGCTCCTTCAAGAGCATTCATGACGTTTGTTACAGGAATTTTTGACAAACGATCTTTCGATACCGATGTTACAGAACCGGTAATGTCGCTTTTTTTCTGGGTACCATAACCAACAACAACTACTTCCTGAAGTTTTTTAACATCTTCGCTTAGTTTGATATTTATAACTTTTTGTGTTCCAACTTTTATTTCCTGGGTATTATAACCCAATAATGAAAATACCAACACGTCGTCGCCGTTGTTAACGTCTATGGTATATTTACCGTCGACACCAACAGGTAAAGCTCGGGTTGTCCCTTTTATGGCTACAGTAACCCCTGGCAACGATTCTCCTTTTTCGTCGGAAATAACCCCTGTTACCGTCATTCCTTGTTGCTGATTTTTAGGAGTAAATACCACAATTTTGTTCATCATGGTGTACGATACGTTTTCATTGGCCAGTACGTCTTTTAGAATATCCGAAACGGATTTATCGTTGGCCACTACCGTAATTTTACGGGTCAGATCAATTTGGTTATCCTTGTAAAAAAGAGAATAGCTACTTTGCTTTTCTATTTCTTTAAAAAGTGATGCCAGTGTCCCGTTTTTTATGTTCAGGGTTAACTTAGCTTCTTGGGAGAAGGTCGTTGCCGAGAGCTGTAATGTAGAGATTAGTACAAGTACAGTAGTTAATTTCATGGTAAGGAGAATTTTGGCATGGTATTTTCGGGAGAAAATACCGAGGATTGGATTTTTTCTCATACTTTTGTTGTTGAAAGTTAAATGAATGCTGGTTACCAACGTCCAAATCGGAGCCAGCGTTTATGATACTCATGTCGGGAGATGTTCGAGCATTTCCCGATTTTTTTAGTTAATAGGTAGTGATTTTTAGTTTTTTATCATAGGCGATAAGCTATTAGTTAGTTAGTTAGTGTTTTGTGCTATGGCTTAGTTTTAATGTAAATCTCTCGTTCTTTTATTGAATACTGGATTGGGGAGGTTTTCTCCAGTACATTCAGCACTTCAAAAATGGTTTCGTTATTTTGAAAGGTGCCGGTATAGGTGTCGTTGTTTAAGTTGTTGTCTACCAAGTGAATTTTGAAGCCGTACCAACGTTCGAGTTTGTTTACAATGCCATCGAATGTTTCGTGATCAAAAGCCAGGTGTTGGTCTTTCCACGATACAATAGTTTCGATGTGCGGGGTAGATTCAAATGCTGCTTTGTTTTCAATAATTTGTGGGGCAGAGTTTAGCACAATCTCGTTTTTGGATTTGTTCAGGATAACGATATTGCGAAGCTTCTTATCAAATTTAGCAATCTCGTTTGGCTTTAAAGAATATTCGTTTTTCTGGCCGGATTCGTTATCCTCTATAAGTTTTACGGCCCCTTCAACCAAGGCTGTTTCTATAAATTTATCTTCTTTATAACATTTTACGTTAAACGCGGTTCCTACGGCCCTAACAGTAAATCCTTCGGGGGTTTTTACCAAAAATGGTTTGGATCGGTTTTTGGCTACTTCAAAGTAGGCTTCACCATCAAGATGAATTTCGCGGTTGTGTTTGTTGTAGTCATTGTCGTAAGAAATTTTACTGCCCGAATTTAGCCACACGATGGAACTGTCGGGCAAGACTAATTTCGATTTAGAGCCATTAGCTACCGACATTTGGGTAAAGCCTTTTTTCCCTGCGGGTTGTTTAGGAAATAATTGATATGCTAATATACCGAGGTTGACAATTATTAATATGATGGCTGCAACTCTTAAAAAGAATCCCCAGAGATGATTGTTTCCAGATGCATTAAGCTTTGGTTGAGAGTGATCTTTTAAGATGTCTATTTGGTTGAGATATTTTTGAAGCTCGGTTTCAATGTCAACTGCCTGAAGATGGATTCCGGCTTTTAAACTTGCGTCCCATATCTTTTTGTATTGGTCGAATAATTTTTGGTTGTCTGGAGAGCTTTTAATCCACAGTTCAACTTCTCCGGTTACCTGTTCCGAGCATTCCTCCTGAAGGAATCTTACAATAATATTTAAATCTATCGTGTCCATTCTATATATAATACGATTAATGTATTCGTCCCCCCTAAAGAGATGCGAATTATTTTTAGAAAAAGTTTGTTATGAATAATAGGCTAATAATAAGGTAATCTATAAGGCTTTTGCGTAACTTTTCCAATGCAATGGTCATTTGGTTTTCGACTGTTTTTATCGAGATATTTAATTTTTCGGCAATTTCGACATTTTTCAATCCTTCATAGCGGCTCATCTCGAAGATGGTTTTGCATTTAGGAGGTAACAGAGATACTGACTCGATGATTTTGTATTCAAGTTCGTTGGAAATTAATTGCTCCTCCAGGGAGTACTTGTCGGTTGCAGATATAGTTTCGGAAAGAGTTTGAGTGTTGAGCTTCTTTCGTTTAATACTATCCAGACAATTATTCTTGTGTATTGTCAGGAGGTAAGGCTTTAGAGGCTTGTCTTCCTGCAGATGTTCACGGTTTTCCCAGAGTTTGACAAATGAGGATTGTACAAGATCTTTGGCTTCGTCAGGATTGCCGAGGTATTTTATGGCTATATAAAACAACTCTTTATAGTAGGTGCGAAAAATGAATTCGTTTGCTTGTCTGTCGTTGTTTTTAAAGTTAAGAATCAGGTAATAGTCGGGTAAGTTCATTAGCTGGTTTAACTTGGTTTAGTGGTTATTGCAAATATACGATTATTGTCAGGATTTGTAAGAGCGGGGAAAAATAGTGCGTTTTCTGCTCATTGAAGGTTGAGGATGAATAGTTGTTAGCGATTAGTGAGGCTTTAAAAATGTCAAAAATACATTTTTAAAGGAAAAACTGTGCCTTTAATATATATTGGTATAATTTTAATACTGATTTTTAAATGAACAAACCTTTTACTCTTCCATTTTGGGTTCTAAGTTTAGCTCTTTTAATCTGTAAAACACAAAACTTCCTTAAATGCTATTGATTTGATCCGGGCTATATTTCTGTTTAATACCGATTTTTATGTATTTTAGCTCCGTTTTTTAAGGTAATTGCTTAATTAGTATGTACGAATTCATCCAAGGAAAAGTGTCCGGGCTCACTCCAGCTTATGCTGTTATCCAAACAGGCGGTTTCGGATATTTTATTCATATTTCATTAAATTCATATTCTCAGATAACTAATTCTCAGAAGGAAAATTCTTCTGCCGATATAAAGCTTTTTCTGCATCAGGTAGTACGGGAAGATGCTCATTTGTTGTTTGGTTTCTTTACCGAGCGCGAACGTGAAATTTTTCGCCATCTTATTTCTGTATCGGGCATTGGAGCCAATACTGCCCGGATGATGCTTTCGTCGCTCAACCCTCTGGAATTGCAAAAGGCTATTGCAGGAGGCGAGGTTAACGTGCTCAAAGGCGTAAAAGGAATTGGTCTGAAAACTGCCCAGCGCATCATTATCGACCTTAAGGATAAGATTGGCTTGGATAGCTCGGTTGATGAAAATTTTATGCTGGCAAACAATACTATTAAAGAAGAAGCGTTATCTGCATTGGTTACCCTTGGTTTCTCGAAATCGGTGGTGGAAAAACTGGTTGACAAATTGCTCGCCATAAAACCCGATATGGCAGTTGAAGAGCTTATCAAACAGACGCTTAAAAATATTTAAATGAAAAATCTCCCTAAAGGAGTTAACCATAAACCTGTTTTATAGCATTGAAGAGTCTTATCTCCAGATATATATATATTGTTGTAAGTTTCCTGGCATTTTGTTTCCTGATTCCCGGGGTTCAGGCGCAGAGTGTATCAAGGGCAGCGTTAAGGGATTCGCTTCAAAAGTCGCGTTTTAACCTTTCCGACGATCGTTCCCCGTTTCAAACAACCGAAAATCCCGGCGGACTTAATACCAAACTTCCCTCAAATCTTACCAAAACCGTTGAATACGATCCATCTACCAATGAGTATGTATTCAAGGAAAAAATTGGGAATACCGATTATCGTCTACCATATTCATTGTCGCCTAAGGAATACCGGGCGTACGACCTTAAAAAATCGACTAAATTATATTGGAATGAGAAACGGCAAAGTGATAAAACCGATGGCCGTTCCAGTTCGCTTTTGCCTAAATTAAATTTGGGAGGAGAGGCCTTTGATAAAGTTTTTGGAGCCAATGCTATCAGTATTGTTCCGCAAGGGTCGGCCGAGCTTATTTTTGCCCTTAATACACAGGAAATCAACAATCCAAATATTAGTGAGCGGTTAAGAAAAACCACTACGTTTGATTTTCAGGAAAAAATTCAGATGAACGTTACCGGAAATATTGGCGACAAGATGAAAGTGGGCGTGAACTATAACACCGAAGCTACTTTCGACTTTGAAAATAAGACTAAACTCGAATATACCGGTAAGGAAGACGAAATTATAAAGAAGATAGAGGCGGGAAACGTTAGCCTGCCCTTATCGGGATCGCTGATTACCGGTAGCCAGAGCTTGTTTGGACTCAAAACAGAGCTTCAGTTTGGGAAACTGAACATTACCACGGTGCTTTCGCAGCAAAAAGGCGAATCGTCGGTGATTGAGCTAAAGGGTGGGGCGCAGGTAAGTACGTTCAGCATCACCAGCGATAGTTACGAAGCTAACAAGCACTTTTTTCTTTCGCAGTTTTTTAAGGACCGTTACGAAAGCGCTTTGAAAACCATGCCGATAATTAATTCGGGGGTTACCATTACTAAAATCGAGGTCTGGATAACTAACAAAAACAGTACATACCAAGATAGCCGTAATATTGTTGCTTTTATGGACCTTGGTGAAGCCAGCCCTTGGAATAAAGTTCCGATGTTTGGGGCAGTTTCGTCGCAGAAAATGCCATATAACACTATCAATGGATTGTATAACGGCGTTATAAATACTTATGGAGTTCGCACCATCAAAAATGTTTCTGCAAACCTGACACCATTGATATCCTATGGGTTTAATGTAGGTCAGGATTATGAAAAAGTAGAGAGCGCCCGCAGATTGTCGAGCTCTGAATTTACCTATCACCCCAACCTTGGGTACATTTCGTTGAGTTCGGGCCTTAATTCGGACGAGGTTTTGGCTGTTGCTTATGAATATACTTATAACGGGCGTACTTATCAGGTTGGGGAACTATCCTCGTCGGGAGTGGCAGCCCCACAGGCATTGGTGTTAAAATTGCTTAAAGGAACGTCATTTATCCCCAAGCTTCCTACCTGGCAGCGGATGATGAAAAATATTTATTCCATCAATGCTTATCAGGTTAATAAGGATAATTTTAAGTTGAATGTTTTGTATCAAAGCGACAAGACGGGAACCGCGTTAAATTATATTCCTGAGGATAAGACCAATGGAGACATTCTATTGACTGTGGAAGATCTCGACCGTTTAAATTCGAATAACGATGTAGTTACTGGTGGCGATGGAGTTTTCGACTTTGTGGAAGGCGCAACCATCAATGCTTCAAATGGGCGGATTATTTTTCCTACGCTGGAGCCATTTAATGCTACGCTCGAAACTTATTTGAAGGCGAAAGGTCTGCCTGAATCTACCATCCAAAAATATCTGTACCCACAGTTGTACGACTCTACCCAAACCGTGGCCCGTCAGATTACCGAAAAAAATAAATTTTTATTAAAAGGGACTTATCAGGGTTCGTCGAGTTCCGAAATATCCCTTAATGCCACCAATGTTGCACAAGGATCGGTAGTAGTAACTGCAGGAGGCCGTCAACTTACCGAAAATGTCGATTATACGGTCGATTACACCCTTGGTCGCGTAAAAATTATAAATCAGGGATTGCTCGAATCTGGTACTGCAATTAAAATATCGCTCGAAAGCAATTCGTTATATAATTTTAAGACGAAAACACTGATAGGAACGCACCTCAATTATAAGTTTTCAGATAACTTTAATCTGGGTGCAACCGTTATGAACCTTACCGAGCGCCCGTTAACCTCGAAGGTCAATATTGGCGACGAACCTATATCAAATACCATCTGGGGACTGAACGGAACATACACAACCAAGTCGCAGTTTCTGACCTCGATGCTCGACAAACTTCCGTTCCTGAACGTTAAAGAGCCGTCGACCATTACTGTCGACGGGGAGTTTGCCCAGTTAATCCCTGGTCATTCCAGCGCCATCAATAACAGTGCATTTATCGACGATTTCGAAGGTAGCGAAAGTGCTATCGACCTGAGGTCTTTTCAGTCGTGGTCGTTGGCAAGTACCCCGCTGGATACGAAGCTTTTTCCCGAAGCGAGTCGCTCTAACGATTTATCATATGGTTACAACCGTGCTAAAATTGCTTGGTACGTTATCGATCCGTTATTCCTTCAAAATACATCATCAACTCCTTCGTATATTCGAAAAAATGCCAATTTACGTTCAAGCCATTTTGTGAGGGAGGTTTATGAGGAAAATATCTTTAAAAATGTAAGTGTCGCTACCGGAATACCTACCAATATATCGGTGCTTAACGTGGCCTATTATCCGAAGGAACGTGGGCCTTATAACTACGATGTCAATGTTGATGCGGACGGTTCGCTGAAGAATCCAAAAGCTCGTTGGGGCGGTATTCAGCGTGAAGTTCCCACCAGCGATTTCGAGAATGCCAATGTTTCGTATATCGAATTTTGGATGATGGACCCGTTTGTGGAAGATTCGCTTAAAACGAATAAAGGGGGACAATTGTATTTCGATTTGGGAAATGTGTCGGAAGATGTTCTTAAAGATTCGCGTAAATCGTATGAAAATGGCCTGCCCAAGAATGCTACGGTAACTGATGTGGATACGACCGTTTGGGGGCGCGTGGCTGCATCCACTTCGCTGGTCAACGCTTTTGATAATGATGCAAATTCCCGGAAATATCAGGATATAGGTCTGGACGGACTTAACGATGATGACGAAAAAAGTTTTTTTGGCAATTACCTTAATGCTTTAAAAAGCAAGAGCCAGGTGGCTTATGAAAAAGCCCTTGAAGACCCATCTTCAGACGACTTTCATTATTACCGTGGCAGCGATTATGATGTTCAACAATTAGGTATCCTCGAACGTTACAAAAAATACAACGGGCTCGAAGGTAATTCTCCGGCATTATCGGCCACGGGCGAGGCTTATTCCGGTTCGAGTACGCCTAATACAGAGGATATTAATCATGATAACACCCTGAGTGAAAACGAAAGTTTTTTTCAATATAAGGTTGATATTACTCGCGAAAAATTGAAAATCGGTTCCAATTTTATCGTTGACAGCGTTGTGTATGACGCTAAATTTCCCAATGGAACTCATTCGCCTGAAAGCTGGTATCAGTTTCGTATTCCGGTTTCGGCATACGATAAAACCGTAGGTTCTATATCCGACTTTAAATCCATACGTTTTATGCGGATGTTCCTCAACGGGTTTGAAGATTCAGTAATCCTGAGGTTTGCACGCCTGCAGCTAATCCGTGGGGAATGGCGTAAATATAACCTGAGCTTCCGTTCGGGCAGCGAAGCAATTTCTATCCCGGAGGAAAAGGATGCCACCTTTGAAATATCAGCCGTAAATATTGAACAAAATTCAGGAAAGAAACCGATCAATTATGTATTGCCTCCCGGGGTAAGCCGTCAAACCGACCCGCAAAATACACAGGTAACCGAACTCAACGAACAAGCTATGGCGCTTAAGGTATATGATTTGCCTAATGGCGATGCCCGTGCTGCTTATAAAACTTTAAACCTCGATGTCCGCAAATACAAACGCCTGAAAATGGACGTTCATGCCGAACAGATTGAGGGTACAACGCTAAAGGATGATGACCTGACGCTTTTTGTAAGGATAGGCTCTGATTATACCAATAACTTTTATGAGTATGAGGTCCCGTTGAAATTGACTCCGTATGGGACTTATAATAATAACAGCGAGGCTCAGCGGGCTATTGTATGGCCCGAAGATAACCGCATCGATATAGCTCTTGATGATCTTCAGGCAGTTAAACAGGCCCGGAACCTGTCTATGGTTAAAAATGCGGCAGTAACCTCTACCACGGTTTTTCCTTATGTACTCGATGGTGTAAAAGGTACTTTTTATGTGTGTGGATATCCTAACCTGAGTAACCTTAAAACAATCATGATTGGGATTCGGCATCCTTATAGAGCATCTCAACAAGGACAAGTGCGGTCTGCCGAAGTTTGGGTTAATGAGTTGCGATTGAGTGAGTTTGATGAACGGAAGGGCTGGGCTGCTAACTTACGACTAAACAGTCGGTTGTCCGATTTTGGCTCGGTGTCCATGTCCGGGTCTGTAGTATCCAACGGTTTCGGAAGTATTGACAGCAATTCCGCGACCCGTAGCAACGAGGATGTTCAACAATACAGTATAGCCACGAACCTCGACCTGGGTAGGTTTTTCCCAAAGAAGACTGGGATTCAGATTCCGATGTATTTTGGCTATTCGCGCACATTGAAAACGCCTTATTATAACCCGTACGACCCGGATATGACGATGTCGGCCACACTCAAAGGATATGAGACCCAGGCACAGCGCGACTCGTTTAAACGTCTGGTGCAGGATCTGTCCATTACGCGGAGTATTAATTTTACTAATGTTCGCATTAACAGCAATAATCCGAAAAAACATTTTTTTGATCTTTCAAACTGGTCGTTGAATTATGCGTTCAGTGAGACTTATTTTCGGAATTACACCACCGAACGCGATGTTCAGAAGAATTATGCCGGAGGTTTGATGTATACCTATGCCTTTAAAACAAAGAGCATTTCGCCATTTCAAAAGATAGGTTTTCTGCGCGGAAGTCCCTTTAAACTTATCCGCGACTTTAATTTTCAACTTCTGCCTAACAGTTTCTCGTTTCGAACCGAAATGACCCGAAATTACAACGAAATTAAACTCCGGGATGTGGATAATTCGGGCTACCTACTTAAAACTACGGTTAGTAAGGATTTTCTGTGGAACCGATATTATGATTTAAGTTATGATATTACCAAGTCGTTGAAACTTGATTTTTCGGCCACCAACGTCGCCCGTATCGACGAACCTGCCGGAGTAGTTGACAAAGGCTTTATGGATCAATATCAGCATTGGAAAGATTCTGTGATGCACAATATTTTACGTGGTGGACGTACGTTGCATTATAAGCATGACATTAACCTTAATTATACCATTCCTGTAAATAAGTTGCCCCTGCTCGACTGGACTAATGCAACGGCCCGTTATAATGCTACCTACGACTGGAGTGCGGCGAGCATCGATACGCTGAAGCTTGGAAATACCATTAATAACTCCAATACATTTCGGATTGACGGAGGGCTTGCCTTTAATTCGTTATATAATAAAATTCCGTACTTCCGGAGTGTCACTCAACCGCGAGCGATTAACCGGCCCAAGGTCTATAAAAAAGTTATTTTTGAGCGCGATCGCAGTTATTTGAGGGCGAATATGGTAAAGCCGATATTCCATAAATTGGGAACATCAGATGTTACCCTGAAAGTTTACGACTCCAAAGGCCAGGAAATTAAAGGTAAGGTTGCTGTTGTTAATGATAATAAGGTCAATTTTACTGCCGATAAGGATTATTCGGATGTGAAATTTGTGGTGGAAGGGAAGGTAGAGCAGAAGGCCAGCCCTATCAATTTTGTGGTGGATAATGCTACCCGGTTATTATTGAGCCTGAAAAATGTGACCGTGTCGTGGTCGCGTACAGAGGGTACTACATTGCCCGGGTTTATGCCGGGAACTTCGTTGTTGGGGATGTCCACCGGCGATAATCTTCATGCTCCGGGTTTGCCTTTTGTACTGGGTTTTCAGGATAATGACTTTGTTAAGAAAGCAATAAGTCACAATTGGTTATCAACCAGCACTTACCTGAATTCGCCGGTAATTATGACGTATAACGAAAGTATTCTGCTCCGGGCTCAGTTGGAGCCTATTACTGATTTCAAGATTACGCTTACGGCATCCCGTTCTTATACGCGTAACAACAGTGCTTATTATACTGCCGGGCGCGATGGCCTTTTCCCCGATAGTACCCGTAATGCCCAGCAAAACGGTAACTTTAGTATTTCGTTTATTGCTATCGGAAGTGCCTTTGAAAAATTACGTTCGTCAAATAATTATAACTCTCCAGTATTTAATAAGTTTAAAAGCAATCGATTAGTAATAGCCCAACGGTTGGGGGCTTTGCGGAAACAAGACTTGGGTGCTAATTATAATCCGAATGTTGACCCGCTTACCAATAAACAAATCGAAGACGGCAGTACGAATGGTTATGGGCTCACTTCGCAAAGCGTGCTTGTTCCGGCATTTATGTCTGCCTATGGAGGAACCGATCCCAATACGGTTACGTTGAGCAAGTTTCCGTCTTTTTTGAAGATGATGCCCAACTGGGCGGTTAATTACGAGGGCCTGTCGAAACTTCCATTCTTGAAAAATAAGGTACGTTCCATTAACCTTACCCATTCATATAAGGCAACTTATAATATTGGAAGTTTTATTTCTAATTCGGTGTATGATCTGGAAGAATTTCTCGATGAAAAACGGGATTTGCAGAATAACTTTATTCCGCAGCTCGATGTTTCTTCGGTTTCGATTACCGAGCAGTTTGGCCCGTTGGTAGGTATAGATGTGAAATTTAAGAATAACCTTTCCACGAAGTTCGAAAAACGTAAAAACCGGAATATTCTGTTGAGCCTGGTGAACAGCCAGCTTACCGAAACAGTTTCCGACGAGCTTATTATTGGTGCAGGCTATAAATTTAACAATATCACGTTCCTTATTAAGTCGGGAAGTGCCAAAAACCCCTATAAGAGCGATCTTAACCTTACTGCCGATTTATCTATCCGCGATAATAAAACTATTATACGGAGGTTGTCAGGCGAGTCAGACGAGCCTGCGCAGGGGCAAAAGGTGGTTACCATTAAAGTCGCAGCTGATTATGCACTCAGCGAAAAGTTTAACATCCGGCTGTTCTACGACAGGATTGTCAATACGCCTTTTGTTGAAACCTCTTATCCTACAGCTACAACCAATGTTGGATTTAGTGTAAGGTTTAGCCTTACACAGTAAATTATTTGTTAAAATGTATTACATTTGAGTTGTTTAAGAAATGTCAAACACTTAAAATATAATTGATTATGAATATCCCTGAAAATTTAAAGTACACCAAGGATCACGAATGGATTAAGGTGGAAGGCAATCGCGGCATCATTGGAATTACCGATTATGCACAAGGTGAACTTGGAGATATTGTATTTATTGAAATTGAGACTGTCGGTGAGTCGTTGGCAAAGGAAGAAGTTTTTGGTACCGTAGAAGCGGTGAAAACAGTTTCCGATCTGTTCATGCCCGTTAGCGGTAAAGTGTCGAAAGTTAATACTAAGCTTGAAGAAGCCCCGGAACTTGTAAACACTGATCCTTATGGCGATGGTTGGATGATCGAACTGGAAATAGCCGATGTTGCTGAATTAGATGGACTTCTTTCCGCTGCTCAATACAAAGAATTGATTAATGCCTGATAATCAGTGTTGCTGATAGGTAGATTAAGATATATTTGAGAAAAGGCGGGTCAATCCCGCTTTTTGTATATAAAGGTTACTTTAACACTTAAAAATTTTTATCTTTCGCTTTTGTTCACAATTACTAATAACGATTATTTTATGAATATGAAAATCAGACTTTCAGCATTGTTGGTTGCGGCTCTCGTGATGTTTTCGTGTCAGCCCAAATCAAAGTTTTCTATTTCCAAACAGGCCTGGGGAAAGGCAGATGGAAAAAATGTTTCGCTTTATACCCTGACAAATCCTAATGGTATGGAAGTGAAAATCTCCAATTTTGGAGGAACAATTACCAGTATTATGGTGCCTGATAAAAACGGGAAGTTCGATAACGTAATATTGGGAATGGATAGCTTGTCGGGCTACCAAAAAGGCGTGCCTTATTTCGGAGCATTAATTGGCCGGTATGGTAATCGTATCGCTAAAGGGAAATTTACGCTTAACGGTCAGGAATATACCTTGCGTACCAACGATGGGCCTAACCATCTACATGGCGGTCCAAAAGGTTTTGATAAAGTGGTTTGGGATGCAACCGAAATCAGTGGCCCTGATTCCGTTGGGCTCGTTCTTACCTATCTGAGTCAGGATATGGAAGAGGGCTATCCCGGAAATCTTACTTCTAAAGTAACTTACGTACTTACTAAAGACAATTCAATTAAGATTTATTATCAGGCAGCTACCGATAAGCCAACGGTAATAAACCTTACCAATCATGCTTATTTCAACCTTACTGGTGCAAAAGAAAACGTACTTGGGCATGAACTTACTTTGTTTGCCGATTCTATTACCCCGGTTGATTCAACCCTTATCCCTACCGGTTTGATTGCTCCTGTGGCTGGAACAGCTTTTGATTTTACCAAACCTCATACGATTGGCGAACGGATCGCTAGCGTAAAAGGTGGTTATGACCATAACTTTAAGCTTAACCGTACCGGCGAAGGTTTAATGCTTGCTGTTGAGCTTTTGGAACCAACCTCCGGACGTTTGCTTCAGGCATATACAACCGAGCCTGGTATACAATTCTATTCTGGCAATTTCCTCGATGGAAAAATTACCGGCAAGGGAAATGTTAAGTACGAAAAGTATTTTGGATTATGCCTCGAAGCTCAGCACTTCCCTGATTCTCCAAACAAAGCTAATTTTCCTTCGGTAGTGCTTAATCCCGGACAGAAATATACCCAGTTGACGGTTTACAAGTTCTCGGTTAAGAAATAATAGAAGATTTTATTTTGAGCTAAGGCTTTACCAAAATTAATGTTTTGGTAAAGCCTTTTTTGTAGAGAGTTACTTAGTGAGGATTTAGACTACTTGATAATTAAACTTAAATTGTCTCTGTGTGTCGATAGAAATATACCGGTTTTGTTTAAATGAAAAATGGCGCAAAGTAGAATTTTACTTCACTTTGCACCATTTTTCACTATTGTGTCGTGAACCTATAGGGATATTAAAGTCGTTTTACATACGAAAGAATGACAATTGCTTTCCCTGCCTTTCCGTCTACAAACTGAACAAAAAAGTGGTAAGCATCTGCTTTCTGACAGTCAAACTCAAAGCTTTTATATTCTTTACCGGTTTGAGGGTTATAAGAGCTACCAAGCATTTTTTCTTTGTCAAAAAGTTGTACGTAGCCACGTCCCGGAGAATCATCGTCGGTACAGATGGTTATGCGGTAACGTGTGCTTTTTTGGAGCAATAATGAGAATTTGTACGATTGGGTTTTCTCGTTACTCTTAGTTGCTGGCAAATCGGCAGTGAAGTCTTTTAGATAACTGGCATCTTTACCTGCCATCTTTGAGCAAAGCTCTACTTTTTGAGCCTCAGTCTGCGCTTGTAACTTAACAGAATAGCTTGCAGAGAGGAATAATACGGCAAGGATTAATACTATATTTTTCATTTCCGTAATTTTTACTTAATTAACTTGTTACGAACAATTTCGGTTTGGGCGATAATACTTTTAAGCTGTTCATCGGTAATTGTAATGATGCTCTTGGTATTTTGCTCAATATACAACATGCCGTTTCTCTCTACCGATTTAGGTTCGCCTTTTTCGATGGTAATTTTAACAGGTTCCAGTACCTTTTTAATGGTTTCCATTTCGGTAATAAGTTGGGCAAAATAGGGGTCTTTCTGATAGTTTTTGAGAATCAGCATCAACTCGTTTAATATGGTTTTTTGCCCACCGATATAATCGTTAATATCTTTGTTGGGATGTTCCTTGGCTACCTGTGTGATTATATATAATCCTTCGATATAACCTCCGGCAACCATCAGCGTGCTTAGGTTCCCACGTTTATGTTTGCGCATGTAATCGTCCATCACGTTAAAACTGTGGATGGAGATGTACATCAGCGAGTCGATGTTTTCGTTGTTGGTGGCCAGACGTTTAAGTGTGGTGAAATCGAAGAACTGCCCGATGCTAATGCCGTCAGCAAGACTTTTAATGGAGGTAATGTATTGCAGTACGAGTGAAGTCTTGCTATAAATGTTGAGATATCCCAAGTCGGTGGCCATAATCCCAAGGTTAAAGGCTTTGGAATTGGCCGTATTGAAATTGTCGATTTTGGTTGGAGCAAGGTATTTCTGGGAGAATGGAACGCCAATGCTTTTGATTAATGAAGCAATTTCAACCGGAGAAGAAATGTTCTGAACCAGGTTTTCCATGGCTTCTTTTGATACCGGAAGGGCACTGTCGCCTGACAGTGAGTCGTTTTCTCCGAATTCGCCGCCACTTTTTTGGGAACCTCCGGAATGGCAGGATGCCATTAAGGCTATGGTTACAATCAGGTAAATGAACTTTTTAATCATGAGCTGAATTTTAAATTAAGAGCCAGTTACAAAATTAGAAATTTATAGGCAAACTGAGCCTATAAATACAAAAAGCATTCCAAATTCCTTGTTGTATATAACTGGTTGATTTTTTAGTTATTCTTTAGTTTGTTTTTTAAAAGAGATTTTGCCAAAAAGATCCAGTAGCTTTTTTAAAGCATCATAATACAATGTAATGTACAGGGTCAGGGTGAACAGCCAAACCACAATAACATTGTACCAATAAGTATCGTAAAGTTTGCCCAAAAACGGTTTACGAGGGGCAAAGAAATGCGAACGCCAGCTTAAAACACTTTTTGTTGTCGGATCCATGTAGATGGGATGATACTGTTGCACTAACTCGTGGTTAAATTCGAGTATCTTGTTTTTTTCAAGTACCTTTTTAACCATATCCGACAGGTTATCATTCTGATATGTGTCTTTATAGAAATTATAACGTTTTTCGTTCTTTTTTAGTTCGTTGTTAATTTTACCCTGAAGCTCCTGCTCTGCCGCAGTAAATTCGGCCGAATGGTAAGCCAACATCTTGTCGATAAACGATTGCAGGGCGGTTTCCATTTTAGCTCCGTATTTTTCAGCCGAAATACCATCGGCATTCTTAAACGGAAGTTTGTGGTTTACCTTTAGTTCTTTGGCTATTTCATTTTTAAGAAGTTCGAGCTGGGCGCTTGTCTTTGTGATCTTGCCATTTTGAGCAAAGTCGGCTTTGCATGCATCCAAGCGTTTTTGGAGTTCGGGGATAACAAAGGCCTGCTTGAAGTCTGCATTGCTTTTGCGTTTTTCTACATCGTAAAAGTGACGTTCAAACTTATTGTCCTTAAATTGGTGTACCATCAACGCTTCGTAGGACCATTTGGTGACCATAAATTCGGCCAGAAGAGGAACTTTATCCACGCTGCCAACGTTACGGTTGAGTTTATCAAAACTAAACATGGCACCGCTTAAAATCATCATTGGGATCATCACCAGCGGTATGAGGATGTAAATCGTAACAGCCGAATTGAACGAGGCCGAAATGTTAAGTCCAAGCATGTTAGCAAAAGCTGCTGTGGTAAAAAGTGCCAGCCAGTAGCTAAAATACATATCGTGGATACCTAAGATTGAGTTTGCAATCAGAACGAAGGTGATACTTTGTATTGCACTGATTGTAAATAGTATGAAAATTTTAGAAATCAGATAACCCGATTTGCTGAGGTTCAGGAATTTTTCGCGTTTTAGGATTTTGCGGTCGCGGAATATTTCCTCGGCACTGACGGTGAGTCCCAGGAATAACGCCACGATTAAACTCATGAAAATATAGATCGGAATATTTTCGTTTTCGCGGAAGATGTACACGTCTGAAGCCGGATCGGCAATGTACCGGATGATATACGATAGTATGAACCCGAGTATTGGGGCTTCAAGCAGGTTAAGGGCAATGTACTGAGTGTTGCTGATTTTTGAAAAAAAATCGCGCAGGGTATATATTTTTGTCTGGTTAAACCAGTTAGGTATGTTCAGTGTTTTGGGTGGCGCTTCGTTTATCGTTTGAAGCTTGTCTGCCACATGGTTTTCCTGGTAGTATTCTTCCCATTTAGTGGGCTGAACTTTGCGTTTATCGGTATAACGTCCGAATTCGTCAACCACTTTGGCTTCAATGATGTTGAAGATGAGCTCGGGATTAACGTTCCCGCAAACCGGACATTCGCCCACGTCGCTGTTAATTTGGGCATCGATGCGTTTGAAGTACATAACGGCCTCAACCGGGTTTCCGTAATAAATCATGTAACCGCCGGTGTCGAGGATAATCATCCGGTCGAACATCTTGTAGATCTCCGATGATGGCTGGTGGATAACCACAAAGATAAGCTTTCCTTTAAGGGCAAGTTCTCGCAGGAGGTCCATCACGTTTTCCGAGTCGCGTGAGGAGAGCCCGGAGGTTGGTTCGTCCACAAATAGGATGGACGGTTCGCGTATAAGTTCGAGTGCGATGTTAAGACGTTTACGTTGGCCTCCGCTGATGGTTTTGTTTAGCGGAGAGCCAACTTTTAAATCTTTGCGTTCGAGAAGCCCGAGACTTGATAGTGTTTTAATGACCAAACCATTGATTTCCTCATCGGTTTTGTCTTTAAAACAAAGCTTGGCGCTGTAAAACAGGTTTTCGTAAACGGTAAGTTCTTCAATCAGCAGGTCGTCCTGTGGAATAAGCCCGATAACACCTTCAAGTTTTTCTTTTTCGGTATGCAGGTTATACCCGTTAATGATGACTTCGCCTTTCGACGGCGCTTCGGTTCCACAGAGTACGTTAAGCAGGGTTGTTTTTCCTGCACCGCTGGCTCCCATGATGCCGATAAGTTTGCCGTGCCCTTCGGCAAAGCTGATATTTTGCAAACCGAGGTTTCCATTGGCAAAGCGGAATTCGAGGTCGTTGACTTCGAACGAGATTTTGCTTGAGGTAATATCGGCCAGGAAGTGCGATACAACGTCGCTATAATAAACCGGTTTGCCTTTGGGCATTTTTACAGCGCTTCCGCTGGCAAACAGGTATATGCGTCGATTGCTGATTACCAGGCCGTTAAGGAATAGATCCTCGGCGCCGGTATATTTTAGAAAATATAGTTCAACGCTCGAAACCCGGAGGATGAAAATGTCCCCGTCGAGTTTCTCGGTTGGAATGAATTTACTTTGCTGGTTCGGTAAAGTTTTATCGGAAATTACCAGGATGTCGGGCTGGTCAAGTTCTTCCGGATGGTTGTTGATAACAAAGGTTTCGATGCTTTTGAATTCTTCTTTGGAGAATTTAAAAACTTCAGCCACTGTATTAATGATAGCCATCCGTTGTTCCGAAAACTTGCGGTCGGTATTTACCAGCTCAAACAAGCGTACCAACGCCACAACTTTTTGTTCCTGGGTAAGGGTTTTGTTGATTTTTTTGCAAATACCCAGTATTCTTACCGAATCTTTTACCGAAGTTAATTTCTTTTTGGATTCTTCGCCATTTTCCGCCGGAGCCTTGTTAATATCGGCAAAATTGTCGAATAAAGCCAGATATTCCTGTACGGCTTCGTCGTTCAATTGCTGGGTGAGGAATGTTTTAACAAATTCTCTTTCACTATGTTCTACTCCTTCGTCCTGTTTGGCAATAATGGCAAACAGTTGCATTAACGCTTTTAGAATTTCTTCGCTCATACTTTAAATTGATAATGACGAAAACCCAAGGCTTTACGGCTGATTATTGAATGGCTATTTGCTCAAATGTAACATCGACAATGTCGGCATATTCTTCACCGGCTTCTTTCATATCTTCGTCGTCTTCATCATAATACCATTTGGCAAGAACTTCATGGCCATTATTTTGGAGGTCCTCAAGTTTCATTAAGATATCGAGAATCATTTTGGACGAAGCGGTATTGAAATAGGCCAGTTTGAAGTCGAATATGGTTTTTGCATTGGGCGACTGACTATAAGCTTCGAGCCAGTCGATGAGTGGGTTGTAAAATGCAGCCACGTCTTCAGGTAATGAGCGTCCCGAAATTTCGAAGATGCCGTTTGCAGCGTCGAGGGTTACGGTTGGGGTATCATCGGTACCCTTAATTTTGATGACTTCCATAGCTAATATTTTATCTAAAAGTTAAACTGTTCTTGAAATGGTTGAGGTTAAAAGGAAAAAAGAGGTCTGACTATTAATGGGCAAAAAATGGTATTCGAGGTTTTTGCCGGTTTTGCGTTTAATGTCGATAAAACCTAAGCCGGCGCCGCCTTTATCAGATAACCGGCCTTCTTTGATTTGTTTTTTGTAAAGCTCGGTAAGACCTTCTTTGTCAAGACTGTTTATCTGTTCGAGAAGACTTTTAAGGTCGGCGATGCGGCTGTTGTCAACGGCATTTCCGGTGGTTACCGAATAGTCATCTTTCCCTTTGGCTACCAGAAATATACCTCTTCCGGAGAACATGGTTTCATTTTGCGCAAAATCGTCGGCATGTTTGCTGATGTTTTGGAGGCATTCTACCATGACATGGAAAACCTTCTTCTGAACGGAATTAGACTCTTCTTCTTTAGCCATATTCGATTCGGTAAGGGAGGTAAAGGCCTTGGTAAGCTGATGGGTGATTTCGCCTTCGTAAACAAGGGTAATCTCGTGTTCTTTCATTGATTTGTAGAACTGGTAAACAAATTCGAGAAAACCTTTTGCATCTTTGGTTTCAGTTGTTTCCATAGATATTTATTTGTGATTTTTGGTGAGTAAAATTAAAATTCTATTCCAATTAATAAAACATCGTCTATTTGCTTTTGGTCGCCCTGCCATTCCGAGAATGTTCGTTCGAAGAGGGAGTTGTATTCTTCCATCGAGAAATCAGGGTTTGAGCTGATTAATTCACGTACCCTGCCCGGTGAGAATTTTTTGATTATCGGGCCTCCGAGCTGATCTGTCAGCCCGTCGGAGAAGAAGAATATTTTGTCGCCCTGTTGGGTTGGGATAACGTAGTCGGTAAAGTTTTTTTCAGGTCTGTTCGGAAGCGGAATACCCCCTATGGCTTTGCGGTCGCCCTTGTACTCGATTAGTTCGCCGTTTCGCAACATGTATAGTGGACGGTGAGCACCGGCAAAGTGAATTTCGTTTTTGCGAGGGTCTATTTTTACCAGAGCGAGATCCATGCCATCGCGGCCGTCGGCATCATCACTATTCTGACGGAGGGTGTGGCGGACGCCATTGTGTAACAAGTCGCATACTTCACCTGCGGAATATTCGCGTTCGTGGTCAACGATGTTGTTGAGAATGAAATACCCGATGAACGAAAGCAATGCCCCTGGTACTCCGTGTCCGGTACAGTCTACTGCCGCAATGTAAAGTACCCCCTCGCGTTTGAAGAACCATGGAAAGTCGCCGCTAACTACGTCGCGTGGTTTATAGAAGATGAACGATTTGGGCAGCGATTCGCGTAAGAGTTTATTGTCCGGAAGAATGGCCGACTGGATGCGTTGCGCGTAGTTAATGGAATCTTCTAGCTTGCGGTTTTTATCGGCAATTTCCAGTTCAATGCGTTTGGCTTCGGTAATGTCGTGAGCTACAAAGAGTACCGTTTCCAGTTCATTTTCGTTAAACTCGGGAATGGCATCGATACTCATAATTCGTTTCAGGGTTTTAACCCCAATTTTGATATCGATGGTGATTTGGTTGTTGCGTTTGCTGGGAGAGGCTTTTATGCTCGAAAGTGTCGATTTAAAATATTCACGCAGATTTTCAGGAAGCTCAATGTCGCCGATGGTTTTGTTCATCAGGTCAACGCTACGCACGCCAATATAATCTTCAACAACCGGGTTGGCATAGAAGAACATGCCATGGATGTTGAGACGCAGGATCATATCGAGCGAATTTTCCGAGAGTGCCTGCATCTTACTTTTCATGCGTTCCTCTTTCTCTGCCCGTTTACGTTCGGTAATATCCTGCGAATTCAGGATGATGCCTTTAATGGCAGGGTCGGGGAGAAGGTTTCGTCCGGTGGTTTCCAGGAAGATTTTTTGTCCGTCTTTTTTAAGATATGTATATTGAATGGTGATAGGTTCCGACGGATCTTCCAGCAGTTCTTTAAACATATTGCGGATTTCGGTTTCGCCTTTACGTGTCAGGCGGTCAAAATCTTTGCCTTTCATCATTTCATCGGGAGTATACCCCAATATGGTTGTAACCGAAGGACTGATATAGGTCAGTTCCTGATTTTCGTCGTAAATAGAGATGACCTCTGATGCATTTTCCAGTAAGGAGTGAAGCCGCTTCTGAGCATTCTCTACTTTGTCAATCTGGGTTTCGAGGTTTTCGTTGGAGCGTTGAAGCTCTTCCTGAGTGGCGCGCATCTCTTCGGCGCTCTGGCGTAGCTCTTCTTCGTTTTCCTGAAGTTCTACGGTCATTTCGCGCGATTCTTCGAGCAGCCGTTCAGTCTGTTCGCTTACCCGCAGATTAAAGATGGTGCGGGCAATGATTTCGCCCAACTCTTTCATGAAATGGAGGGTGAGCTCCGGAAGTTCGTCGAGCAGGAACGCAAATTCGATGACACCCTGCAGTTTTTCGTCCGAAACCAGCGGGACGATAAGAATACTTTTAGGTTTTTTATCGCCTAAAATACCTGAAGAAATGGTTGCATAGTCGTCGGGGATTTCGGTGCGATAAACGATGTCCATTTCGTAGGCGCATTGCCCAATAAGCCCTTGTCCGACGCGAAATTCCTGGCTTATATATTTCTTGCGGTTGTAGGCATACGTAGAAATGTTGGTAAGTACTTCGCGGTCTTCGTCGAAAAGATAGAAAGCACCCTGAACTGCGTTGATGTATTTGGTAAGGGAGATTAGCGTTTCGTAAGCCAGTATGTCTATCTTGTTGTGAATTCTCAGGATGTTTGATATCTGGTCTTTCCCGGCAGCTATCCAGCTAAGCTCGGCTTCTTTGCGGGTGGTGAGTAAAAGATTTTCACGCATTAAAAGCAGCGATCGGCCAAGCTCATCGGCTTCCCCATTGGTCTCAAAATGACTTGTATAGTCTCCTTGTCCAATTTTTTTAGCGAAATCGGCATTTTTTTGGATGAGTTCGTTACGTTTTTGGATTTCGGTATTGTAACGAATATGCTCTTTTTCGCGGAAAGAGAACAAAAAATGCAGGCCGAAGCCGGTAATTATCGGAATTAAGTCGATAAGGAAAAGTCCCGGGTGTTCTGCATGGATTTTAAACAGCGTTTCGATCGACACCGGAAGTTGTCCGGCGATAAGATCGAGCATCCATGCGCAAACCGGGAAAATAAGGCTTACGACCACCCCAATCAATATAAATTGGTTTTTAGGTTTATCTATATGTGCCAGTTTTGCCGACATAAGCTAAGTTACTATTTATTCAGGTTTATAATAATACCGGCAACGTGCGCCGACAGTTCCTCAAGAGCATTGCGGTTTTCGTCAGAAAGTTTGCCAAACGTCGCATATTCAATAAGCCCTACAATATCACTATTATGAATTAGAGGAACAAAAACCAACGATTTCGGAGCACCTTGCCCGAGTCCGGAGGCGATGGTCATGTAATTGTCGGGAATATTGTTGATTGAAACAATATTTTTGTTTTTTACAGCTTGTCCGGGTAATGTTTCGCCGGTTGTAAATTCAGCTGGTTTTGTCTCCGAAAAATAGGCATATTGGGCGTAACAATGAAAGATGTCGGAAGTTGCACCCTTGCTGTAAAACAGAGCCTGAACAATATTGAACTCGTTTGCCATATTTTTAAGCAATTGTTCTCCAAAATGTTCAATGTCAGTTGCTGATGAAGGTATTATATCCGGAATGTTGATTGCTGAGGCGTTGTTGTCTTTTTTCTCCTCAATTATGGAGCTGTTTTTTTGCGTATTGGATTCAGCTGCTGTTATACTTCTTTCAAGAACTGTTGATGTGGCGTAATTGCTCATGGCAAGGGCAAATAGGGCCGTACCGATCAGTATCAGGATGAAAATTTCAACATAGCTGCTCGTATTTCCTGCCGTGGTGTTAATTACTGCGGCAAATAACAGAAAAACTGTTATCAGAAATAAGAAGTAAAGTGCAAAATATGTGAGTTTTATGTGTTTCTTCATGTACTTTATTTTAGTTTTAGAAGAAAGTTGATAATTTGGTCTGTTGTATATACATGATCAACCTGGGTTAGTTTCATGGCTGCTTCGGACATAGTACGAACCTGGCATTCCCTGGGGTCTTGAACAATGGTGAGCCCGTTGTATTCCTTTACTTTTTGTAATCCGTAACTTCCGTCGCTGTTGGCTCCGGAGAGAATTATTCCTATTAGCTTGTCACGATAAGCCTGAGCTGCGGTAACGAATGACAGATCGATGGACGGACGTGAATGGTTTACCGGTTCTTCAGTCGATAACGCAATGCGGTTGCCCAGTTCGATGTACATGTGGTAATTGGCTGGAGCAAGATAAGCTCTTCCTGGTTTTATTTGTTCCTTGTCGTCGGGTTCAATAATAGGGATGTTGGATTTGAGCATCAGGGCTTCGAGAAAGCCTGAGCGCACATGTTTTAACCGGTGTAGGCTCAACAATACAGGGACGTTAAGGTCTTTAGGCAAAGCACTTAAAATCTTTGTCACTACCTGAAAACTCCCGGCAGATCCTCCAATGACTATCGCTTTATACATTATTTGCGTTTATAAATACTTTCAGTTTTGCTGATACGTATAAAATTGTTATTTCCGTACAAGGTGCTTATAGATTCCTTGGTGCCTATGGCAAGGATTCCATTGGGAACCATAGTATTATATATAGTCTTTAATATCCTGTTTTGCAGGGTGGTATTAAAGTAAATCATTTTATTGCGGAATAGTACCAGTTTAATATTTTGAGGCACTGGTTCTGTTTCAATGTTCTGTTTTGTAAAACGGACGTTCTTGATGAGCGAAATGTCTCGGGTGATGCGTCCGTCCGTTAGTGTATAGTATTTTGGAAGAGCCAATTTACCATTTGCCCGTACGTAATTGTCGCAGCTGATTTCTTCTTTGCTATTAAGCATGATGCCCGATTTCATGGTTTCGATACTGGTTTCGCTAAGGGCCGATACCAGTATGCTGGCTTTATCCAGCAAGTTCATTTCATGGAGCATAATAGCCAGAGAGAAAAGTTCATCGCCTGATACCGAAAACGGAAGCCATATTTTTAAGTCTTTGCCTGTTTCGTTTTGCAGGGTCGGCAGTATTTCTTCGCGTAGAAGTCTCCATAGCGAAGGATCGCGGAACATTTCGGTGGAGCCTGTGGTTAGCTGGTCGATGAACGGATGAATAAATTGAGGCTCGTCGGTTAATCGGTTAATGAGAATGTCGGGATATTTCAGGTTATTCTGTTCTATAATTTTTTCTATCCGGCGTTTTAGCGACGTTAAAGCATAGTCGGAGAAATCGTAATTATATTTTTGGTTAATTACGTTAATTATGTTTCGGGTTTCGACTATTCCAATTTCAGGCATACTAAAGATATTTTACAGACATCAGGCTTTGCCCTGAATGTTTTTAAGACGTTCGATTTCTTTGTTGGCATCTTCCAGAACCTGGTATTTCAGTTTCTTTTCGGTAATGTCCTGAGCTAATATGTATATTCCGGTGATATTGCCGAGAGAATCTTTTAACGGTATAAAACTTGCAATAAGCCAACTTTCTTCTTTGGTAGGCTTGGTTCGTTTGATTACACCTTTATAGGTCTTGTCCTTGAGTACTTCGGAGAGAATTATTTCGAACTGGTCGAGTTCGTCGGGACGAAGAAATTTCCGGTAATCTTTTCCGATGAGTTCTTCGGGGTTATAACCGGTTATATCGGTATAATTGTTGTTTATTTCGCAAATAGTACAGTCGGGCGAGATTTCACATTGAATAAACCCTTGTTTTATTAAACTCTTAAAATCGTTGAAAGAGAAATCGAGCTCTGAAATTTGTTTTTCTTTTTTTGCTACGGTTTGTTCGAGCTTGCGGTGCCCGGTGACATCGGTAGCGATACCCAACACTTTGTATGGACGACCGTCGTGGTCTACAATCGGGGAGTAGTTTATTTCAAGGAAAATTCCGGAATCAACGTCAGGAATTACCTCTTCGGTACGGTTAATGATTCGTCCTTGTTTAAGATCCTGAAGAAGTTTGTAAAATTCATCTTTCTCATGATCGAAAACGAAAACACCTTTGAGGTAACGGCCAATTAGCTCGTCACGTCTCATTTTTACAACGGTGGCAAACTTCCGATTAGCTTCGATGACTCGGCCCTCCATGTCGACTTGTACCACAAGTGCAGAAGAATCGACGGCAAAGGCCAGGCTGTTGATCTCGGCTTCGCGACGTGCTGATTCTTCCTGGGTTGCCTGAAGTTCTTCAAGGCTTTGACGCATTTCTTCCTCCTGCTGGGCCATTTCTTCGGCTTGCCGTTTTGATTGTTCAAGCAGGTGAGTAGTGTTGATGTTAATTTTTACAGAAGCAAAGGTAGAGGCTATACTTTGCGCCAATTTTTCAACAAATTCAATTTCATAAGTCTCAAAAATGGAGAAAGATGCGATTTCGAGTATCCCGAATATTTGCTTTTCGGTTTTGAGCGGAACAATTAACAAACTTCGAGGAGGGGCTTCGCCAAGTCCGGAGGTTATTTCAAAGTAATTTTCGGGAATATCGGTAATAAATATTGTTTGTTTTTCCTGGGCACAGGTACCTACCAGTCCTTCGCCAATTTCGATACGTTTTTTCAGATGTTTTTTACGATCAAAAGCAAACGCAGAAATGAGTTCGAGATGGAGATCGTGCTCATTGTCGTCGTTGTACGAAAAAATGCCTCCTTGGTTGGCTTTGAGATATTTAACAAGGTTAGAGATGATTTTGTCCGAAAGCGACGACAGGTTGTCGGTTTGGATGCGCAGTATCTCACTGAATTTCGCCAGTCCTTCGTTTGCCCAGGCCCGTTTTTGTTCGGCGGCTTTATATTTCTGATCTTCTTCGGCAGCTTTTTTAAGGCTCTTTTCCATGTCGAGAAGGGCGTTGGCTAAGGTATCTTCTTTGCTGAGCGGAAGGAGTTTTTCACTGGTATCCCCGGCCTCGAGGCGCGAAGCAAACCGGATTTTATCACGAAGGCTGTCGAGAAAGTTCGAAAAAAGTTGCGAAATCACCGATAATTCAGCGATAGCCTCCATTTTAGGAACGGCTGGAAGTTTGCCCTGTACCAGATCAGATGCAAATATTTTAATTTGGTCAATAGTTTTTCTTACCAGCCTGGAATATGCTGACAGAAACCAAAGATAAACGGCCGTAAGAATTATGATTAAAAGCGATTTTACAAGAAACGAAATGAAAATTTTGTGTTCGATGTCTGCATTAATACTGGCTTGGAGCTGGGCTGATTTTTGAGCAACAACATCCAGAAGTAATTCAACTTCGCCAACAGCGCCCTCTTTGCCAATTAAACCGGTTTCGGCATCGGCTTTTTGGAGGGATTGGGCGAGTGCGGAAAACGACTCGAGTTCTTTCAGGAATTTAAGCTTGTTATCTACGGAAAGTCCTTTGATTCCAGTTCTCCTTGGAGAGTTTAATGCAATTTTAAGGGCATTGGCTTGATCGAGTATTTGTTGAATTTTTTCGCTTGTTTTGTTTCGCTGATACTCTGTAATAGCCTTGCCTAATAATGACACCCGTGTTATAAGCGAAGGATTATTGTATGATGCCGCCAGTTCTTCGAGAAAGTTTCCAAAGCGGGTAAATTCGCCCGAGCGCCCGGTAGTGTAAAGCCCCCTGTCGAGAATTTTTTGTTTTAAGACGATGTATTTGTCCGAAAGATTTTTGCAATCGGTTTTGAGCGATTCGGCTTTCGCAATTGTACGTTTGTTTAACGAAAGAAATGGCGCATGGGTTATCGAATCGAGCGTATTCTGGTATTGGGCGAGGAGGTGTTGTACACTATCGAACGTAACGCTTTTTTCGGAAGCGTAGAATTGGTTGTCTGCAAAGTCGTTTTGCTTTAACCATTCGTGAAGCACTTTGAGTTTACCCGGAACAAGTAGTGTTTTGTTTACCTGGTTTTGATAGGAAATGGTTTGACGGGTAAAGAAGTAGTTGTTGTACTGAAATATGAAGAAAATGATAAATAACAGCACAATTGTGCCTGTAAAACATACCAGTCGGGTTTTAAGAGTGCTATATTTTCCTGTCATTTCTTTATTTCGTATTTCGAAAAATTCTTAGTATTTGTCCCTGCCCCTTTGGGCATGGCCATATTTTTCCAAATATAATCTGTTAAACGTTATTAAAAAAAAGATTAGTGCCCAAAAGCGTTAAATGACGGATTATATCGAAAAAACCACTTCTTTTTTATGGTAAAACTGGTTGTTTTTTTCAAATTTTCCGGCAAAAGGTCCCATGATGGATTCATGCATTCCAAGCCACAGAATTCCGTTGTTGTACAGGTTGTTGTAAAACAGATCAAAAATTTTGTTTTGCAGGGCGTAGTTGAAATAAATGATAACGTTGCGGCAAATGATAATATCGAATTTGACGTAAAAAATGTTTCCGTCCCTTACTAAGTCATGTTTTTTAAAGATTGGCTTTTCGGCGAGAAACGAGTTCATCTTTATGATGTCTTTGGTCTTGTCTATTTCAAAATATTTTGAATAGGGAACGTCGCGGAAGTCGTCGTAGTTTAAGGGGTTTTCCTTTAATACTTTGTCGAAATTATCGAGGTATGATGCGTTGAAGCGGTATTTGTAGATGCCTTTTTGGGCGGCATCCAACACATCGGTGTTCAGGTCGGAAGCGTATATGCGGGCTTTTTCGAGTAGGTTCAGTTCGTTTAATACCATCAGCATCGAATATACTTCCTGTCCGGTTGAACATCCTGCATGCCAGATATTTATTGTTGATTGGTGAGCTAGTTTCGGAAGGACGGAATGCTTTAGTAGTTGCCAAATATTAGGATCGCGAAAGAGTTCGGTAGTATTTACCGTTACGTCTTTTACCACCTTTTCTACCTGTTGTTTGTCGTTTTTTATTTGAGCGATAAGCCCCGGCAGATCCATTTTATAGTCTGTCAGTATTTTAGCCACCCTTCTTTTTAGCGATTTGTCGGAATATTCGCTAAAATCGTAGCCCGAATGGCTTTTTACAGCCGTTATAAATTGTTGTAATTCGATACTGCTTATTGCTATCATCTATGAAAAATCAAATGACTATTGATCTAGCTTTACGGTTCAAAGCTATAAAATGTTTTAAATTTCTGTATTGCTGTTACAAGATTCGTGAGATAACTTCAATATAGGTTTTGTTTATGAGTGATATATTCCTATTATTACCCTATAATTCTAAAAGGAATGCTTCTGTTTGATTGTGAGGTGTTTATATATTGAAGATGTAAATTGCTTTTGATATTTTAGGTATGAACCGTTCGGAATTTTTTAAAATGATTGGCGGGAGCCTGGCTTTTTGGTATATGAACCCTTCGTTTGTCAGGGCAATGGCCAATCCGGAATTTACAAAGGCTCTGTTTGGCGAAGATTTTCATTGGGGAGTAACCACCTCGGCCTATCAAATTGAGGGTGCCTGGAATGTTGATGGTAAGGGAGAGTCTATCTGGGATAGGTTTTCAAACCACGAAGGACATATCAAGGACAAAGCCACCGGCAATATTGCTTGCGATTTTTACCACCGTTATCACGACGACTTAAAACTTCTTAAAAATCTTAATTTTAAAGATTTTCGTTTTTCTCTGGCATGGAGTCGCCTGTTGCCCGAAGGTTCAGGTAAGGTTAATCCCAAGGGTATCGACTTTTATAACCGGGTCATCGACGATTGTCTTGCTTTGGGCATTGAACCCTGGGTTACGCTGTTTCATTGGGATTTACCCCAGGCCCTTGAAGATAAGGGCGGCTGGACTTCTCGCGATATTCTTGGCTGGTTTTCGGAATATGCCGAGTTGTGTACCCGCAGCTTCGGCGACCGTGTAAAGCATTGGATGGTGTTGAATGAACCTACTGCTTTTACTACCTTGGGCTATTTGGCAGGAATACATGCTCCGGGCCATCGCGGACTTAATAAATTTTTAGCCGCGGTTCATCACGCCTCCATGTGTCAGGCCGAAGGCGGACGGATAATTCGGAGTAATGTGCCCGAAGCCCATATAGGAACATCTTTTTCCTGTTCTTTAATTGAGCCACATAAGGCAAAACCGAGTCATCAAAAGGCTGCGAAACGTATTGATGTGATGATGAACCGGTTGTTTATTGAGCCTTCATTGGGTATGGGGTATCCGGTGGCCGACCTTCCTTTTCTTAAAAAGCTGGATAAGTTTATGCAGCCGGGCGATATGGAAAAGTTGAAGTTCGATTTTGATTTTATCGGGTTGCAGAATTATTTTAGGGTTGAAGCCAAGCCCGGGATTATTCCATTTATATGGGCCAACCGGGTTAAACCGGACAGGGGAAAGGTTGAACTTACCGAAATGGGCTGGGAAGTTTTGCCAGAAGGAATTTATAAGATTATTAAACAGTTTAGTCGTTATCCGGTAAAGGAAATTGTTATCAGCGAAAATGGCGCGGCTTTTAATGATGTAGTTGCCGAAGGTCGCGTTCACGACTCCCAGCGTGAACATTATTTTGAGCAATATCTTAAACAGGTTTTGCGTGCAAAGAATGAAGGAGTCAATATTACCGGCTATTTTGCCTGGACATTTGTTGATAATTTTGAGTGGGCTGAAGGATTTTACCCTCGTTTTGGAATTGTATATAACGATTTTGAAAGCCAACAACGGTTGGTAAAGGATTCGGGCTTTTGGTTTCGAGATTTTTTAAAATAAAGGAAGAAAATGCCTGTTTTTAATTAGATGCAATTGTTTTGTCTAATTTTTTTAAACAAACGTGTTGTACTGTAAGCTTTTTTTATAATTTTAGACCGCTTTAAAAAGTATTACAACGAATATTCTTTATCTCAATATTTTTTACAATTGCTAACTATACTACAAGCCCTGAAAGCCGGGACGGTTCCGGGGCATTTTTCGACGCAGGTTTTCGTCGGTATAAGAAGTGCTGTTCATGGTAAAAAATCTCTATAACATCAAGGTAAATCAGGTTTGCAAGAATGTTCTCAGCCATATTTTTTGAAATCATTGTTATTTTGCAGAATTTGGAAAGGGAAACCTCGTCATTATTTTCGAGATAGCGTAATAAGTTTTTTTCTATTTCCGAGAACTCGATAAATACTCCTTTCGGGTGATGTTGCCGTTTCCATACTTTAATCAATACGTTGTTGGCCAGAATGTTTTCGTCGGCAATGCGTATGTAGGCCGAAAGTTTTTTAGGTTCTGCCTCTGCAAAATGAGGGGCTTCGGTACTTTTTTCGACTAATACTTCAAGAACAGCTTTGCCTTCAACTGTCCACTTTTTTGTTGAAAAGTTTACGCGTGGTTTGCAGTACATTGTGGCAGCAGCCTCAACCATGTAGTATTCTTCGTCGCTTCGTATACCCGCAATATTTCCATTGTCTTTAACGCCAATGAGCAGAGTGCCGCCGTCGGTATTGGCAAAAGCCACGAGGGTCTTGGCTATTTTTCGTGAATCAGTTATGGCAAATTTGAAGTCGAGCTGTTGGTGTTCTCCTTCAGCGATTAATCTTTTTATATAATGGGCTGCTGATGTTATCTTTTGCATTGTTGACAGATGTTTCAAAATGCAAAATTGAGAAATTTTTAAAAGAAAAACCCCTCGTTTGTGAGGGGGTTTAGTAATCAAGTTCCGGTTATTAGTTTTGGAGAAATAAGTGAGCATTGTATGCCGTCGGCAGTATTGACTTTTTCAAAAAAATCGATGAAATCAGAGTATGCTGTGGGCGGGTACTTGCCTTTGTTTATCTGTAAAGTGCGAATATACATAAGTTGGGTTCCTTTAAGTTCGGAACGTGCATTATATGCTCCAAGCTGAGATTCTACCTTTACCGGAAGAGGTATACGTTCTACTTTTAGGTTGTCGGGAAATTCGTAAATGACGGTGTCGACTTCGAGCGACGGACGTTTGATAAATACGTCAGTTTTTCGATTGCGGACCCGTTCGGGAATATACCTGAAACGGTTAATGAAGTTAAGCGTAAAGGTTAAACGGGAGTTTTGTTGGGTAGCATAATTATTCAGGTTAAGCTTTAGCGTTTCTTCTATGGAAGGAATAATCGCTTTATTCTCCTTAAAGGCTGAACTTTGCAGTTCGAAGCTGGGAAGATCTAAACGATTAGAAATTATTCGTTTTTTATCTACATCGTTTGAATGCATTGTAGCTAAAGCTTCTTCATAAGTGAGCCCCCGATAATTGGTTGTAATAGTGGCATTGCCATTGCCGGTAGCGTCGAGCTTTACCTGCGAAGTACATGTTTTTTGGTTTTCGTTTATGCCGTAGATTCTAGTGTGAACCAGCTTGCTCGCATTTTTGTCTATAATAAGGACATCCCGGTCATCGGTAAAATCTCCAGTATAGCCACACGGAAGCCGTTGGTTAGTGCATTCTAACCAAAGCGTATCGTTTTTGAGAGGAATACATAAAAAAGCGTGGTTAAAATAAACGTAGGGAAATTCTTTAATTATATTGGGCTCATTATTCCCTGCATTAACCCATGTTGCATACGATTTAATTCCTGCCACATCCAACATCGATTTCATATAATTGGTAAGCGCTTTGCAATCGCCGTACGATAGCCTGTCTACAGTTGCTGCATCTATTGTTTGAAGTCCTCCAATTCCAATCTGGATACTTACGTACCGAGTTTTGGATTGCATATATTCATAAATCTTTTGGATTTTATCAATATCGCTATTGGCGTTTTCGATTAGCTGTTTAATCGTTTTTTTTGTTGTTTCCGGGAGGTTATTTCTGTTCTCTTCCAGCGAGTAGCACCAGTTTCCAAAGTTTTGCCAAGAGGTAAGGTCACATTTGTAATGATCCAATTCAAAGCTGTTTGCAGCCGTGGTTACAGATGGCTCATATTCTCTCGAATAATAGCTGTATGGTTCTTTTATAAGAGCCTTCAGATTTAATACTTCCCAGTAGTAGCTGTCATTTTTGACATCTGACGATATCTTTACTTTATTAGTTAGATTTTTTTCGAGATATCTGAATTGAAAACCTTTGGGAGTTATTACTTTAAATGAAGACTTTTCGATGGCGATATTATAATCTTTATAAGGAACCCATGCCGGAAAATAATACAGACTGTTATAAGAAATCTCATAAGAATACTCTACGGTAAAGGGTATTGTGCGTGTTTTGGGGTCGATGTATTTAACCCGTCTGTCTTCATATAGAGAATATCCCGAAATTGCACTATGATCTATTATGTCCTCCGATTTGATGCGTTTAATCTGTTCTCCGTTCTCATCGAAAACTCGTCCTTTGATATCCGAAATGTGAGAGTATTTATTGTAATTTTCAGCAAATTCCGCATCTTCTAACCCGTTTTTATTGAGTACAGTGATTGCGCATTTAACTTTAAGCGTTGCACTGTTTTCAGAATTTACTTCAAAAACCATTTCTTCGCTACGAACCACTGAGCGGGCATTTTCTTTAAGGTCTTTAGGTAGATCTGAAATTTTATAAAGAATGTCTTTGGCGAAAAGGTTGCTAAATGTGCTTGATAAGATGCATATAATCAGTATTATGTTTTTTTTCATGGAATGTTATATTTTTTTTAAAACAATAGATTCGCTTTCTTTTTTAACCACTTCCGAGTAAAAGGAGCGAAGGTTGGCATAATCGGCTTCGGTGAATATCGTTTTGTTAATCTGTAGTTTGCAAGTAAGGTTAACGCTGTTGCCATTGGTAGAAAGTTGGTAGGTTAGGCTTGCTCCATTGTCTGGTAATCTCATGATAACAGATTTGGGAAGTTCAGACACTTCATACCCTTCCGGTAGGCTAAGTTTAAACATATGAGTGGACTCTGTGCGGTAAGTGAAATCTACCGGATATTTTCGGTCTTCAAGTTTAAACGGATTTTCCGTAATTCGTTCATAAGCCATAGGGTTTATGTATAGTAAGTTGTCTGATTTCGATACGTAGTTTTTAATTTTTACATCGTAATTTTCATAGAGCGGCAGGTAGATGCTGTCGGCATTTGATAGCTTGCAACTTTGAACCTGAAGGCCGGTGTGTGTTTTTTCAAAATCTTTCAAATATTCGTCTTGCCCGTTAAATTTTTCATATTTTTTTCTGAAGTTGAAGGCCGAGTAATCATATCTGACTGCTGATATTTTCCCGGTTAGAATATTTTCGGGCTCCAGTTTTAGTTCGTATTGGGTTATTTTCTTTTGTTTTTTGTCGGTGATCAGATCAACCCATTCAGATTTATTACTGTTGATGATTCTTCCTCGCCAGTTGACACATCTTTCCGGTATTAATCCGGCAGGCATAAGATCTTCGGTTGCATCCAACAGATATGGCTGTTCTCCTATTTTAGTATAGGCAATAACATAATTGAGTTTATTGTAGCTTGGAAATACAGGTGAAAGAATGCCATTTTCGCGAGTGCTTAGTGCTACCGGATAGGCGTCTAAGTCAAGCTTTTTTAATAGCTGAACTAATATCAGGTTGATGTCAGCAGAGTTTCCTATTTTTTTATTGAATGCGGTATTAAGGAGGTTATTTGTTGTGAAGATTTGTTTTTCTTCGTTCCATTTAACTTTTTTAACGGCTTCAAATGCGGCTTTCATTTTTTCAATTGGAGAGGTGTACTTCTTTTCAATTTCTTTGGCTGTGCTGTTAAGAAACATTGTTCCGGAGAGTGTTTTCCCAAAATATTCATGATTAAGTAAGAGCTCGTTCACTGCCTCCCACGATGTGGTGTATGATTTATAATATCCGGGAATATTAATATCCAGAATGTCGATTTCAAATTTGGTAATGTAGTTCTCGATCGAGTTCATATAGGGTTCCTTTTTAAAGGCTGGCATGTTCTTGGCAACCCAACGCATATCCGAGTTCTCGGAAAGTGATTCATATCCGAAAAAGTTTTTTCGAAAAGAGATATACTGATTGGGCTCGATTACCAGTTCGCTCCATTTGACGGGAATCTCATTCTGAAATTTCCATTCCGAAGGTAATCCCGGGAAATAGAACATTAAATCGATTATTGAGCCTTCTTTTACATTGGGCATAGCCACTCTTATTCGGTAATAATCATCGTTTACCCGTTCTTTAAAGATGGATTCGGATTTTAGCTTGTCCGTCACAATTTCATTGTTGACAAGATTATAGGTTATCCCCTTAATATTAGCCTTGGATGAGGTCGGGAATATTTGGTCTCCCCAATGCTCGCCTTCTTTTTTTAAGATTTTGATACGCAAAGTACGGGTAAACTGTAATTGATTGGCATCAAAATAGCCATAGTCGCATAATACTACGGCCTCGGCGCTGGTATCTGCCGGATAGACTTTCATTAACAGATCTTCCTTGTCTATTTTCCCAAATTTTACAGGGGCCTTTTGAGCAAAGGTTGCATTAAACAAGAAATTAAGGAAGACAATAAACAAAACAGGCTTTAAAGTAATTTGTTTAAGTAACATGAGAATATTGGTTTGAAGGTTAAGTGGTTTGTGTTTAAATGTTTGTAATGGATGTTTAAGAGGATGTGTTTACTGATAACTTAAGCATCGTTTAAAATTAAAAGTAGTTAATTTGACTAAAAAACAAATAAAAATTTATCACATTTCTTTTACAATTGAGATATTTGTGGCCATTTAAATAAAGATAATATGCAGGACGATATAGAAAAAGCGCTGACAGTGTTGAAAAATGGAGGAATTATCCTTTATCCTACCGATACCGTTTGGGGTATTGGATGTGATGCTTCCAATGCTGAAGCAGTAAAGAAGATTTATGAGCTCAAACAACGTGAGGAAACTAAAAGCATGCTCGTGTTGGTGGACAATCCTGACAGGATACTTCGTCATGTTAAGGAAGTGCCGGAAATGGCCTGGCAGCTTATCGAGCTTAACGATAAACCAATGACCATTATTTATCCGGGTGCGGTAAATCTTGCCAAAAATCTCGTCAGCCCAGATGGAACCATTGGTATTCGTGTTGCTAATGACGAGTTTTGCCAAAAACTTATTTCGCGGTTAAACAGGCCATTGGTTTCAACTTCTGCCAATATTAGCGGAAAGCCTTCTCCTGGTATCTTTCACGAAATTGCTGAAGAAATTAAAGACGGTGTCGATTATGTTGTTAGCTGGCGGCAGGATGATCTGGCAACGGCTTCACCTTCTTCAATTATTAAGCTGGGACTGAATGGGGAGATTGAAATAATAAGAAAATGAAAGCTTCGATTTGAAAGGCACATTTGCCAGGTTTATAAACCTAGCAAATGTGCCTTTGTTTTATAATGATTTCAGTTTCCCAGAACCTGCAGTTGAAGAGTTAATTGCAGGGCGACCTTTATAGTAAACGTCTCCGCTTCCGGCAATCTGAACATCTAATTTTTCGGTTACGTAAACTTTGCACGAGCCTGAGCCCGCAATCTCAATTTTAGCGTTCTTCGTGGATAAATTTTCAGTTAAAATATCGCCAGAACCTGCAATTTCGATGTTGAGCGATTCAATGCTTTCTTTCCCGGAAAGATGGATAGATCCACTCCCTGCAATTTCTGATTTAACCCCTGAAGCTTTAAGTTCAGCAATTTTTATAGATCCGCTTCCGGCAATGTTTAGTTTTAAGTCGGAAGTTTCTATCGAACTTTCGGCATTAATGGAACCCGAGCCGGATATTTCCAGATTTTTGACTTCTTCCATAGAAATATAGATTGTGATCTTGCCAATATGCCATGTGCCGGGTCTGGTCTTGATAATCAGTTTGGACCCATTCAGCTTAGTGATAATTTTTTCGAGGTCAGATGCTGCTCCTTCCAGTGTGAGCTTTTGTTCTCCCTGGGTTAGTCTGACGTCGGCAGATACGCCAAGGTCAATGCCATCAAATGTGTTTAACGAACGTTCTTCTTTTTTTAGATTTTTATCGGTTGAAGATGAGCTTATGCTGCAATTGCTACAAGATGTAACGATTAGCAATGAAACGGAGAGAAGAAAACCGGATAATTTTTTCATGACGTTTAATTTAAACTGATAATTACAGGGTATTTACTTTTTGTTAAAGTAAATGTATTAAAATTTTATCAGATGTAGAACGTCTATGTAACTTTTTAGAGGTCAGTTGAATTCTAAAGGTATAGGTCGAGCAATCCTTCAGGAGCGTTAATCAGAATTTCTTTTTTACGATGATTGACCTTAACGATAATTTCGTTGGATACGGGAATGAGAATTTCACGTTCGCCGCTAACCACGCTGAATAAGAGGTTTTGGTTGTAGTCCAGCAGCTGATCAATAGTGCCTAACGCTCCGGTTTTCTTGTCCGTTACTTTATAGCCGGTAAGCATGTTGGGCGAAATGTCATCTTCCTGACCGTCGCCTGCTTTGGATTTTAGTTGATAAACTTTGGATGTGACAAATTCCTTTGCTTTTTCGGAGGTATTTACATCTTCAAAGCCGATAATAGCAGAGGTGTCGGAGGAAATGTTCAGGGAGGAAATGAAAAAAGGAACCAGTAATCCGTCGATGTCGAGGAGTACCGATTCCCAATTATTTATTTCTTCGCTAAGAAAAGATTCCGCTACCAATATATATTCGCCTTTGTACCCGTGAAGTTTGGCGAGTGTACCTATAAGCTGGCAGTCGGACTTGTCCATTAGCCTTAAAATTATTCAGCAGCAGGAGCTTCTGTACTTTCGCCGGCTTCTTCAGCAGGTTTTGCAGCAGCAGCTTTTTCAGCTAATTTCTGAGCAATAGCAGCAGCTTTGGCTTCTTTTACTTTAGCTTCAGCTTCGAGACGTTCTTTCTTCGCAGCTTCTTTGCTCTTGTTGTCTTGTTCTTTAGCAGCTAATAACAGGTTTTCTTTGTTTTTCAACCAAGCCTGAAATTTTTCTTCAGCTACTTCTAAGGTAAAGGCACCTTTTTTAGCACCTTCAAGAAGGTGCTTTTTCATGAGTACACCGCTTTTCGAAAGAAGAGTGCGGGTAGTATCAGTAGGTTGAGCGCCTTTCTGTAGCCAATCCAAAGCCTTGTCGAAATCGAATTCAACGGTGGCAGGATTTGTGTTTGGGTTGTAAACGCCCAAACGTTCAATGTATCGGCCATCACGTGGCGCCCGGCTATCAGCTACTACAATGTGATAAAAAGGATAACCTTTTTTTCCATGACGTGTTAATCTGATTTTTACGGACATACGTTACGTTTTAATGATTAAATTATTATTTTTTAAAATTGTGGCTGCAAAGATATGGATTTATTCATGGATAGAAAGAAAAATGCCGGATTTTTTAAAATGCCGGATTCGTTATTTCTCCTTAACTTGCATTGATATGACTATTGGACCTCAGAAAATCGTTTAAAGTACTAATAAGCCTTTCGAAGTTTTAACCCTTAACGTTTTTAATTATGGAACAGATATCGAATGTAGTAAACTGGTTTGAGATACCAGTAACCGATTTCGAACGTGCCCGTAAATTTTACGCAGCCATCTACGAAAAGGAACTGCAAGAAATGGAGATGGGCCCTTTACGTATGGGCTTTTTGCCTATGGATACCCGCACAGGCATTGGTGGAGCAATTTGTCGTGGTGAGGGGTATGTACCTTCGCAAAATGGAACGTTAGTATACCTTAATGCCGGTACCGACCTTACCAATATGCTAAATCGTATTGAACCTGCCGGAGGACTGGTTGTCCTTCCCAAAACATTGATTACCGAAGAGATTGGCTATTATGCAATTTTTGTCGATTCGGAAGGGAATAAAGTGGCATTGCACTCGCCAAAGTAAAGTGTTTGTTGTAATTGTAACGAAGGCTCACAGATGGACTAATTCTCTGTGAGCTTTTTTATTGTTAGGATAACCCGGATTAGTGTGCTATTCTTTATTTTGAGAAATACCCTTTTTTGTTGGTGTTATCTTGCTAGAGAATATTTATGTTTGTGACATGAGACTATATACTATTGCTTTACTACTGTTACTATCTGTTACTTCTGTATTTACGCAACCTTTGTGCGAAATTAATCAGTATTCGTTGGATGAAGGATTCCTTCAAAGCGAGGTGACTGATATTCTTCAAGATAAGAAGGGCCTGATTTGGATTAGTACACGAAACGGCTTGTCTCAGTTTGATGGTTATACATTCCGGAATTATAAGTCTTTTCCGGGGGATGGGAGTCCTGTGTTAGACAATCGAATAAATGCGATTGTTGAAAATGCAGAGGGTGATATATGGTGTAGGAGCCAGAGTCGCAGGGCATATTTATTTGACGTTAGGACAAAAATATTTATTGATGTTTTAAATCCAATAGAGCAGAAAACAAAGCAGGTTCATAGTGTGGAACGGGTATATTCACTAAAAAAGGGAGTTGCCTGGATCTGCTGTCACGATGCTTGTTGTTTCAGAGTGGAAGATGCTTTATGTAAAACGGGCAGGGGTATAACTACTAATGGGGCTAGTGTCAATAAGATAAAGGGAAAAGCTATTTACGATGTAAATCAGGATGAGGAAGGAGATGAATGGGTGTTGACCGATAACGGTGTTTCTATTATAGGTCGAAAGCATTTCAAAAATAATACCCCATTTTCTTATTTTACTGAGACGAGAAAATATATATGGCTGGCCAGTAAAGGTGGTTCTTTGGTAAAATACAATCCTAAGACAGAAAAAATCGATTTCATACCGCTGCCTTCTGATGTGCGAACGATATATATGTTGGATACATTGAATAACGAAACATTAGCTGTCGGAACTGATGCCGGTTTAATCCTGATTAATACAGGAACACTCAAGTTTAGTCAGATTAATGTGAAAACATCTCCTTCTTCTTTAAACGAAGTGTTTTCGGTTTTTGAGGATCATATTGGGGATTTGTGGATGTCTAACCGACAAGCAGGGATTTTGCATTATCGGAAAAGTGATGGGAAAGTTTTGTTTCTACAGTCTCCAGAAAATATTCAATTTAAACATCCAAAGCCTAATAAGTTTTTGGTATTCGAAGATAAGTATGGGTATGTGTGGGCTGTTCCCCGGGATGGGAATCTTTGCTTTTTTGACAGAGAGGAACAGAAACTAAAATATTACTATGCAAATCCGGCAGATGCAAATTCAATAATCTCCCCTTCAATACGACAAAATCTTTTTGATAAACAAGGGAATCTGTGGATGGGAAATAGTCGATCATTTGAAAAGCTTTCATTTTTTGATAGAAACTACAGAATAATTCCCAAAGAGCACGATGAACTGGAGGTTCGTGGTTTTTTATTGGATCGGTATAGAAATCTTTGGGTTGCCTGCAAAGATGATAAACTAAAAATTTTGGATGCGCATAATCAATGTCTTGGATATGTTTCAGAAAGTGGTGCTATTTCTTCCAAACCGTGTTCGTTTAAGGGTAATGTTTATTGTTTATTGGAAGATAATCAGAGTAATATATGGATAGGAACAAGATCGAATGGTTTGTATTTGTTGCAAAGAAAAAGTCCGGGGAAGTATTCGTTCGGGGTCCGGCATTTTACGAATGATCCTGTCGATAACTTCAGCTTAAGTAATAATGCGGTATATTCTTTATTTCAGGATAGTAAACGGCGTATATGGGTAGGAACCTATGGGGGAGGCGTTAATTTGATTGAGCAAAAGAGTGATGGCTCTATTCGGTTTATTAATAACCGTAATCGATTAAAAAAATATCCCATCGGGTATGCCGAAAGTGTGCGATGTGTTGCAGAACGGGATACAAAGGTAATGCTCTTAGGGACAAATGGAGGTTTGGTTAGTTTTAGTTCTTCTTTTGAAAAGCCCGAAGAAATTAAATTTTTTAGGAACTCGCGAAATCCTGATTTAGTTACTTCGTTAAGTAATAATGATGTAATGTATGTGTTTACAGATAGCCAGTGTCATACGTATGTTTTGACCGAAAATGGAGGTGTAAATGAAATTGTTTCCGGTAACCTGTTGTCGGAAAATATTACGTTTAAAAATTTTGTTGGGCGAGAAGGTGCGTTTACCGATTTGATGCTTTCGATGATCGAAGATAAAGCAGGTGTTTTGTGGGTAGTATCAAAGCAAGGACTCTCAAAATTTAATCCTTTAGCAACTGAAATGGCCCATTTCCATAGTTTTACATTTCGACAGGATGTCATATTCTCGGAAGCTGCAATTGCACTAAATGCGTTAGGTAATATTGTAGTAGGCACAGATAAAGGTATCTTGGAGTTTAATCCCTTTCAAATAAAGGAATATAAGTATGTGCCCCCGATTGTCTTTACCGGTTTGAGAATACAGGGGGCGCCTTTTCAGGAATCGATTGAAAATGTTAAAACATTGATTATAAAACCAGATCAAAGGGATATATCCATCGAATTTGCTGCTTTGGATTACCGGGATTCAAAAAGGATTCAATATGCCTATATGATGGAAGGGCTTGATAAAGATTGGCATTATGTAAATCAGGATCGTTCTGCAACGTATATTAATCTTCCTCATGGCGAATATCGTTTTATTGTCAAGTCGACTAACAGCGATGGCGTTTGGGTTAATAATGTCCGGAGCCTTGCGGTTACGGTTAAACCTATGTTTTTAGAAACCGGTTGGGCTTGGTTGCTTTTTATTTTCTTGATTGTGCTGTTCGTGCTGATTGTGGTATATGTGCTTTTTGCCATTTACCGGTTGCGCCATGAGGTTGACATGGAACATCAGCTATCTAATATTAAACTGAATTTTTTTACTGATGTTTCTCATGAATTAAGAACCCCTCTTACGTTAATATCCAGCCCTGTGACGGAGATTCTTGAAAACGAACCATTGTCTGATACGGCTAAAGATCATTTGACGATTGTAAAGAAAAATGCCGATCGGATGCTTCGTATGGTTAATCAGATTCTGGACTTCCGCAAAATTCAGTACAAAAAGATGGAGCTTCTTCTTGAAAATACTGAAGTGGTATCATTTGTGTCCAGAATTATGGAAAATTTCCAGTTGATTGCGAAGGAGAAAAATATAACCTTCCAGCTGGACAGCGACCGAGAAGTTTCATATTTATGGATTGATAAAGACAAAGTAGAGAAAATTATTTTCAACCTTCTGTCCAATGCATTTAAATATACCCCAGCCAATAAATCGGTAACTGTACGTATTCAGACAGAAGGGGAGAAGGTTTACATGTCCGTAGTTGATGAAGGAATTGGAATTATCGCGCAAAAAATAGATTCATTGTTTCAGCGGTTTGAGACATTAGTCAATCAGGATATGTTACATGTTTCGTCGGGCATAGGACTATCTCTGGTTAAAGAGTTTGCGGAGTTACATCATGGTTTTGTCAAGGTACATAGTCAACCCGGGATGGGAAGCGAGTTTAAAGTTTCGTTCCTGACAGGAAAAGATCATTTTAAAAAGGATGAACATGTCGACTTTATTCTTTCGGATGAGGATGCTGCCAAAGGCGAACAATCGCATGTTTATTCAAAAGAGATTATGGATGAAAAGGGATTGTCGGAAAATGAGAAATGGACCATTCTTATCGTTGAGGATAATCCCGAGCTGCTCCGGTTTCTAAAAAATATTTTATCGCATGATTATAGCGTTGTTGAAGCTGTTAACGGGCAGGATGGTCTTGAGAAAGCCTTGAGCACGATGCCCGATATGATTGTGAGTGATGTGATGATGCCGGTTATGGATGGGCTCGATATGGTTGAACGCATTAAGGAGAATAAGGATCTTTGCCATATTCCGGTTATTTTGCTTTCTGCAAAGTCGTCGTTGGGCGATCGTATTGGTGGCTTGGAAAAAGGTATTGACGATTATATTACCAAACCGTTTAGCGCAACGTACCTGAAAACCCGGATTCGCACCCTTATTGGGCAAAGGCGTGCATTGCAGGAGTTGTATTTATCCTTATTGTCTGTCGGAGGAAAACAGTCTCTTCAGGAACAACTGACCCCGTTACATCCCCAGATCTCGTCGTATGATGAGCAGTTTATCCAGCGGTTGATGGATTTTATGGAAAAAAATATGGACAACACTTCCTTAGCTGTTGAGGAATTTGCCAGCGCATTCTCAATGAGTCGAGCAGTGTTCTTTAAGAAGATAAAAACATTGCTTGGTATATCGCCAGGCGATTTCATTAGGGATATTCGAGTAAAAAGAGCTGTTCAGTTAATTGAGTCCGGAGCTGTTTCCTTAACGGAAGTAGCTTATAAATGTGGTTTTAGCGATCCAAATTATTTTGGAAAGTGTTTTAAAAAACAAGTTGGTGTATCTCCTTCCGAATACAAGAAAAAAGTGCAATAAAGACAATCGTCTTGGTTTTTGAGCAAATTTTACCCGTCGTTCCAGAGCATTGCAGTTAACATTGCAATGCTTTTTTTATGTCTTTTAATTCTTTCGAATTGCAAGAATAATGGGCGTTTACGAGCCTGTTTGTGCTTTTGGGCAAGGTTAAAGGGCGGAGGAAGCTAATAGGATACATTACAAATTAAATCTACTATCTACTATGAAAAAAATTAACTCTTCTCCCTAAACAGGGACCCTCTAATCATTGGAAATTTTTAATGAACCAACCTGTTGCTGCTGCCTGATAGGGCAGCTAAGACCCGTTCATTGTTACTTAACTAACTTAATCTAATTTTTTATGAATAAACGATTATTAATCCTATCTGTTATCGTTTTTCTAACCGGACAGCTGTTTGCTCAAACAGTGGTGAAAGGTGTGGTAAAAAGCGAATCCGGCGAATCCATTCCCGGAGTTACTGTCATGGTTAAAGGTTCCAAAAATGGAACTGTTTCTGATGTTAATGGTAAATATTCTATTACAGCATCCGATAAAGATATTCTTGTTATTACAGCTGTAGGCATGAAAAAACAAGAGATTACAGTGGGGGCTAAATCCCAGATTGATATAAATATGGAAGAAGACGCCCATACGCTAGATGAAGCTGTAGTTGTGGGGTACGGAACTGTTAAAAAGGCTCACCTTACCGGGGCCGTTTCAAGTGTGTCGGCAAAAGAAATTGAAGATATCCCGGCCGGTAACCTTGCAGCTGCCATTGCAAACAAAATGTCGGGGGTTAATGTCTCCGGAGGTATTGCACGCCCGGGAATCGCGGCTACCATAACCATACGAAACCCTGTATCGTGGGCAAAAGACCCATCCCAGGGAACAGACCCGTTATATGTTATTGACGATATTATTTCTTCGGCTGGTGCATTTAACTCACTTGACCCTACTCAAATAGAAAGTATCTCGGCGCTAAAAGATGCTTCGGCCTCTATTTATGGAGCCCGAGCATCGAATGGAGTAATATTGGTTACAACAAAAAGAGGTAAATCTGGTAAACCAAGAATTACCTATAGCGGATCGTATGGCTTAGAAACAGCTGAGCTTCCTAAAATGATGAATGCTTATGAATATGCGACTTACATGAATGATTACAATTATTTGGGTAATGTTGATAAATCTAATTCTGCTATTTATTCCAACGATGAACTCGATTATTTTAAAACACATAGCTGGAATTGGCTTGACCAGGCATGGAAAAACAGTGCTGTTCAGCGGCATGCCGTAAATGTAAGTGGAGGTTCAGACAATGCCACTTATTTTGTTGGGGCCACTTATTTTACCCAGGATGGAAATTTTAAAGGTATTAATTATGATAGATGGTCATTAAGGGCTAGCGCCGATATTAATTTAGCTGCCGGGTTTAAAATTGGGTTGACGGTTTCGGGTAACTTTAACAAGAATCATAAATTTTATGCCAAATTAGGAGGAAGTAGTGATGAACGGGATTATCAGATGCTACTTGACACGCCTCCGGATACTCCTCCTTACGTTGACGGATGGCCGGTCGCTAATAACACTTCCTCAGCGAGTAGCTATGAGAACTTTCACTTTTTTGAAGTGCTAAACTCAGGTTCTTATTCTGAAAGTAAAGGTACCGGACTACAGTTTAATTTTAATGCGTCATATGAAGTTCCGTTTATCAAAGGGTTAAAATTCAACGGGCAGTATTCTCAAAGTCGCTCAAATGGATGGAATGAACAGTATGGGAATAGTTTTACGTTATGGAAATTTAATATGTTGGGTAACCATGGGCATATTTTTGGTACCCCTTCTGCTCCTATGACTATTGTAAATGGGGATAATTTAACGTATAGTCCATCATTTTCAACTAGCTATCAGTTAAACGGAGGACTGTCGTACGGGCGTAAAATCGGATTACACGAGTTTAGCATCATGTCAACCATTGAACAATCCGAGAGTTCTTCCAAGGGCTTATCCGCAGCCAAAAATAATATTTTACCCGGAGCAAGTGCCGAATATGGGTTTTATGCTGCTTCTGGTGCACTGGAGTCGAGTACGAGCTTTTCAGAATCAGGCTCTCTTTCTGTTGCAGGTAGGGCCAACTATAATTATGCTGGTAAATATTTGGCTGAATTTGATTATCGTTTTGACTCGTCTACGAAATTCGCATCTTCTAAGCGATGGGCGTTTTTTCCTTCAATTTCAGCTGGGTGGGTTATTTCAGAAGAAGATTTCTTAAAAGACTCCAGAGCTATTAATTACCTTAAGATACGAGGTTCAGTGGGTTTGCTTGGTAATGATAATGCAAAACCATGGCTTTACCAACAACGTTATTCAATTTCAACAAGTGGGTCGAGCTTCGGAACCAATAATGAAACCCGTAATGTAGGGTTAAATATGGCCGCACAACCTAATCCGGATGTTACCTGGGATAATAGCGATAAATTCAATATTGGATTTGATACCCGATTTCTAGATAGCCGCTTGTCTTCAACTATTGAAGGTTTTTTTAATCACGGATATGATATTCTTACGTCCCGGACATCCTCAACCTCGTTAACTGTTGGAGGTACTATGCCTGATGAAAATTATGGTGTGAGGAATGACTGGGGTATGGAATTCCAAGTAGGATGGGAGGATAAAATCGGTAATGTAAACTATAATATTTCAACCAATTTTGGATGGAGTAATGATATTGTTATAGTTAAAGATCAGGCTCTTGCAGTTGTAGGGACATGGAAGGACTTAAGAGGTCGGCCTTCTGACTATGGAGTGTCGGGTTATTACTGTACGGGAATGCTGCGCACGCAAGCCGATGTAGATAAACTTTTGGCTCAAAACCCTAATTATACCATTTTTGGAGCTGTGCCGGCTCCTGGGATGCTTAATTATCGGGATATTCGCGGGCCTGTTGACGTTGATGGAAAATATACCGGTCCCGATGGGAAAATTGATGGTAATGACGAAGATTATATTGCTAAGACACCTCGTGGAATTCAAGGCTGTAATTTTAATTTGGGAGCATCCTGGAAAGGTTTGAGATTTTCAGCTTCCATTAATTGTGCCTGGGGGGGTATGACTCAGTTGGAGAGTCAGGCTTATAAAACTGCAGCAACAACAACATTTAACCTTCCTCAAATTTGGGCAGATCACTGGACACCAACCAATACAAATGCGAAATATCCCGCTCCATATTATAACAGTTCCTATAAAGTTGCATCAGACTTTTGGACCGTTAAATCATTTTCTTTAAATGTCAGGTCGTTTGATATTTCATACACGATACCCAAAACGATAACCAATCGTTTAAAAATGGATAATTTCAGAATTTATCTTTCGGCACTGAATCCTTTTGCCTTGTATAATCCATACAGCTTCAGGAGTGCCATATCAGGTAATTTTCATAACTATCCCAACCTCAGTACCTATACTTTGGGCGTAAACATTTCAATGTAAAGAATTAAATCTAAAACAAACAATATGAAAAAAATTATATATCTGTTTGCAATTATATTTCTAATAGGAAGCGTCGGCTGCGAAAGTGCGCTGGATAAAAAAGACCTTTCCAGTTATATAGACACTAAGGTGTGGAGCGATTCCTGCCTTGCCCAGCAATTTGTCGATTATATCTATGATCAGAATCAGCCGGGATTTCCAGACTATTCAACGTCAACTCTTAATGGGTTACTAACGTGCAGCGAAGAACGGACGGTTACTTCCGCTTACTTTGCCGGAACAGCGTCAACTGCCGATGCTACTGTTTTTGGAACCTCATTGAGTACCACAAATGTATGGACCAGAATTCGCCAGATTAATATGCTTTTTGATCAGATTGATAAAGGAACAATAAGTCGCAGTTGGAGAAACCGGTTGAAAGGACAAGCTTATTTTTTTCGAGCCTGGAGATATTGGGAAATGGTTAACCTTTATGGTGGGGTTCCTCTTATACTGACCGCTCAGAATGCTGTAGGCGGGGCTCCGGTCACAAATACTGACTTATATCCCAAAAGAAATTCGACATCGGAGTGTATAACCCAAATACTTGCCGATTTAGATTCTGCAGCCAAAATGCTTCCTGGTAAATGGGCCAATTACAAGGATTACGGACGTATTACCAAAGGTGCCGTACTGGCCTTTAAAGGAAGGATATTACTAACATATGCCAGCCCTTTATTTAATCCTAGCGATTTGAGTTCCAGGTGGAAAATGGCTTATGAAGCCAATAAGGCTGCCAAAGACACGCTGGATAAATATGGATACGGATTATTTCCCAAGTATGCAAGTATGTTCCTTCAGGAAGTTACCAGTGCTAATGCCATTCCGAGTGAAGCTGTTTTTGTAACATGTTATAATACAAGTTATTCAGATAATATTAGTAAGAATAACTCATGGACTAAAGGCTGTATTCCAGGAGATTATGGAGGAAGTGGAAATACCAATGCTCCAACATGGGACCTTGTAAAGGCTTATCCCATGGTTGACGGGAAAGCTCCGGGAGCTTCCAGTACCTATACTTATTCACCCAATACCTATTTTAAAAATCGAGACCCTCGTTTTTATGCTTCAATAGGATATAACGGATGTTGGTGGACCATAGGCGGGGCTACTCAAAGAATTTGGACGTACTACAACGGAACAAAATCAATTGAATCATCTGCTACCGGTACAGGCTTTTATTGTAAAAAAATGGCCGATACAGTAACTGTTGCTGCTAATTTAAGTTATGTAGGTACTAACTGGATGGAGATCAGGTATGCTGAAGTGTTGCTTAACCTGGCAGAAAGTGCCTGTGGATACCTTGGTCCCCAAGCTGCTGAGGCTACTAAAGGTTTATTAGATGTAAGAGCCCGTGCTGGAATTCAAAAGGGAGATGGCTATTATGGATTTAACTCGGCATACATTACAACTAACAGGGATTCCCTATTTAAAGCTATCCTTTGGGAACGCCAGATAGAGTTTGCATTGGAAGGTAAAAGATGGCAGGACTTACGCAGATGGAAATTATTCGATAATGTTGCCGGCAGGTTTGGCGGTTTTAGGTTAAATGGCACAACCCGTCTCACAATTAAAGAAACTTTTAACCCATCTAATTCATTTGGTATTACCGCAACCAACTTTAAAGCTAATGTCAATGCGGAGCAAAGTAAGCTTGATATGAATTCAAATTATACCAATTTTTTTAATGTTTTAACATATTATACTTCTGGAAGTCCTATTGCTTGGTTGTCAACGTATTATTTTCTGCCAATTCCATCCAAGGCAATTGAAAACGATCCTAATTTGGAACAGAATATAGATTGGGGCGGAACTTTTGATCCCTTGAATTAAAATTTTATACAAAAACATTGAACTCATGAAACAGTTTTTTTATATAACCAGTTTGGCTGCATTTCTTGTAACGATGCTGTTTACGCAGTGCTCGAGTGAAGGAGATAATCTTCCTTCCTATCCTACACTTCAATTTGTTTCGGGCGGGAAATATTATACTTCTCCGGCAGATTCGGTGGATGTTGGCGATACGGTTATTCTAAAATGGAATTTTGCCTCAACTTCTAATATGAAATATCTGGTTGTCGAAGATAAGGGAGCTACCAGTACTTCTTTATACTATTTTAAAACGATGTCTAGTGCTGTAGTTACAAAAACAACAATAACCATACCTACAGCAAAGCGGAATTTGTATTCGGACACTTTTGCTATTAAGGTAATCAGCCCTGGAACGGCTACACTTCGTTTTACAATAACCGACTCCCTTGGCGAAGTTATTTCCAGAACAGATGTGCCGATCAATATGAAGTCAGATTTTACTTATTGGACAAGACGGATTTTGTATGCGCCTGATTCGGTTGAGGCTCATGGAGGTGCCAGAGCTGATGCTAAAAGTTATTTAGCTGCTGCTACGGGGGCTATCTTTAGCTATAATACGATCAAGGCAAACCCGAACTTGTTAAAATTGGTTGATGTGGGTTTTAATAGTTACTGGATAACAAGAACTACGGGGTCAACAACTACATCGACGCGATACCTTGCTTTTTATTCGCTCACTAACAATATGTATCCGAAAAACGATCTAACGGTTTCCGGCCTGGGGGTCGCTCCTTCCAGAATTACATATGTCAAAAGGCTGATATCAACAACTCAGGCTAATGTTAGAAATGCCTTGGATATAAAAACAGCCGTTGGTTCTACGTTAACTTCTACAAAAGATTCAACCTCAAATGGTACAACTTATCCGATAGGGTTTAAAACTGCCGAAGGGAAATACGGAATAATCTGGATTACGTATGTTTCAAATGACTCTATCCGAATTGACATGAAGGTTCAAAAATAACAGGATTATTTACCCCAGCCAATATTCGGCAAAATGCCTTATAATAGTAATATTAGTTAAATTATAATGGATAGAATTAGAAATTGTTTCTAATTCAAGAGTAAGCGTACCTGCGACAGGCTCGCTTATTTTCTTTACAAAATGTACGCCGACATTGTACGGGCTATTGAACTATTGTTGCGTTGTTTATGAACTTCTTTTCATGTATTAAAATTTTCTAATCGTTAAACGCAGTTCCATTTTGCCTTGCTCTGCAATGCATTTATAAAAGTGCGCTAAAATTCTATTATAAATTTAAAAATCAAATTATTAATGAGAAAACTAAGCAAATTTGGTCATCTTTTGGTGGCCATAGGATTGGTAACATTAATGGAGTTTTTCTCTTGCCCCGTTTATGCGATAAATGGGAAAACTAAGATCGTTCAACAAGTTCAATCTGTTAAGGGTGTTGTTGTTGATGAAACCGACGTGCCCATGGTTGGGGTAACAGTAATGGTAAAAGGTACCACTATCGGAACCGTAACCAATACATCTGGAGAGTTTTCGATCAAAGTTCCTTCAACTGGAGTTCTGGAGGTTTCATTTATCGGTTATAAAAAACAATCAGTGAATGTTGGCTCTAAATCTGTTGTCAATTTTAAAATGGAACCCGATGCGAATGTCCTTGACGAGGTTGTAGCGATTGGTTATGGTAGCGTTAAAAAGCGAGACCTGACAGGCTCTGTTGAATCTTTTAAGGCCGCTGACATTAAGGCTAGTCCAACCACTAATGTTATGGAAGCATTGCAAGGTAAGATTTCCGGTATGGATATTTTGAAGCCTTCCGGTGCTGTGGGATCTAATGTAGACATCACCATGCGTGGTACCAGGTCGATTTATGGAGATAATTCGCCATTGTTTATTATTGATGGAATACCAGGTAGTTATAATCAGGTTAACCCTTCGGATATTGAGTCGGTTGACGTGTTAAAGGATGCATCAGCAACTGCAATTTATGGTTCTGCCGGATCTAACGGTGTAATTATTATCACTACTAAAAAAGGAAAAGAAGGAGCTGTAACGGTTAATTTCGATGGTTATGTTGGAGCTGGCGGAGCCCCCAAATATAAACATGGCATGATTGGGGACGAATTTATGACCTACCAGAAAGAATATTACCGTACCAAAAATGGAATATATCCAGAAGATGAGACCAAGATATTGGGAACTAATGAGAATGTCCTTAAAGCTTACCATGATGCCAAATGGATTGACTGGGTAAAAGAAGCTATTAATGGACACGCCAGCCAGCAAAATTATAACCTGTCGATAAATGGGGGCTCTCAAAAAACCAAAGTATTCTCCTCTTTCAATGTCGACAGGCAGGATGGTATGCTCCTTAACGAAAATCAATCCAGGTACGGAATTCGGTTTAACGCCGACCATGAGATTCGAAAATGGATAAAGATTGGTACTACCTCAAATATGACCTATACCATTAAAAATGCTCGGGGAACAAATGTGTTTACTAAATGTTTAACAGCATTTCCTTTAGGCGATGTGTATGACCAGAACGGAAACCTGAATTCTACCTATATTGATGGTAATACCACCCCTATGGGTGATGAACTGCCCGGTCAGTATAAGAATCAGACTCGTTCATCCTATATTAATTCAAATACATACATGGAAATAATGCCTCTTAAAGGCTTAACCTATCGGTCTATATTGGGGTTTACATTAAGCAACTCCCGCCAAGGTCAGTACATCGGAAGAGGGTCTATTCAAAGCCCAGAATCGCAATATTCAGCACCGTTTACTAAAATTGTTAATAGCTATGGGTATGGCTATACGTTTGATAATATTCTGACTTATAATTTTAAGGTTGCCAATGATCATGATTTTACAGCCACAGCGATTAGTTCCTGGGGTGAATCTCAATCTGATGGTAACGATATGCGAGCTCAGGGACAAGGGCTTGATTCCTATGAGTTTTACAATATTCAATCAGCCGGAACTACTTTAGATGGAGTTAATTCAAGCTATTCTCAAACTCAAAAACTTTCATTTGCAGGGCGGTTGGCTTACTCATATAAAGGGAAGTATCTGTTATCCTTTACCAATCGCTGGGATGGTGTTTCTTGGTTAGCCGAAGGACATAAATGGGCAAACTTCCCAGCAGGTGCCGTGGCATGGCGTATTTCGGACGAATCTTTCATGAACGAAACCAAGAATTGGTTAACTAATCTAAAGGCCCGGGTAAGTTATGGCGTAACCGGAAATTCTGGTGGTATGGGGGCATATTCTTCGCAAACAGGAGCCACTACATACTCTGCCGTGTCGGTAGATGGCACAATTAGCCAAAATACCCAGATGGTGTCTCCTTATGCAAACCCGAGTATTGGTTGGGAAAAATCGTATAATCTGAATCTTGGCTTGGATCTTGGCCTTTTCAATAATCGTATTGATTTCGTATTCGAATTGTATAAAACAGATACAAAGGATCTATTATTCCAACGTACAGTACCAATTACTTCTGCCATTACTGCTTGGGGATCTCCAATTAATACTTGGCAGAACATAGGGGAAACAAGCAATAAAGGTGTTAACATAACGCTAAGAACCAGAAATATCCGTACCGGGGATTTTGAATGGACAACAGCCTTTAATTTTACCCGTAATATAGAGAGAATTGTTGATTTACCTCTGGGGAATATTGTTGCTTCTAAATTGTTTGAAGGTCATCCCGTTAAAACTCACTATGATTACAAATACAAAGGAATCTGGTCAACAGCCGATGCTACGGAAGCAACTCTCTATGGTTGCGCTCCTGGTTATGTAAAGGTCGCTACCAACGAAGTTTTTACTACTGATGCCACAACCGGACAACTAGTTGGTGATGGAGGTGTTCATAAATATACAACTAACGATAAGCAAATACTTGGATCCAATGTGCCTGATGGTATTATTGGCTTAACCAATACGTTTAACTGGAAAGGGCTTGACTTAAGCATTCATGCCATGGCGAGATACGGACAGGTTATTTACAGTAACTTGCTTGGATATTATGATGCGGCTATTGATAATCAGCCTTCGGGTACAGATTACTGGTTGCCTGGAACCAATGAAGGTGCCTATTATCCCCGTCCGGGCATTGCCAGTACCGTTGGTATTGAATCGCTGAGGTATATTGATGGCTCATTCATTAAGATTAAAACCATTACGTTGGGTTACACTTTTCCGAAAAATTTCTTGAGGAAGATTGGAGTAGCTAATGCACGCGTCTATGCAACTGCATACAATCCGTTCATCTTTGTTTTTGATAATAAGTTGAAAGGCACAGATCCTGAAAATAATGGTTCTGATTCTTTTCCATCGTACTCCAGTAGCGTTGTTGGTGTGAGTTTTACATTTTAATTAAAGATCATAAATGATATGAAAATGAATATATTTAAAAAACTATTGATTTCGGTTGCTGTGGTTGCGGGCGCAGGATTGTCGTCTTGTTCGTTGAACGAATACAACCCTTCGGGCTATACATTTGAAGCTTTGGCCTCTTCTTCGGTTGATGGTTATGGGTCAATTGTTAACAATATTTATTTTGGCATGGAGCGTTGCTTATATGGTGATATGACATGGATGGAGCTTACAGAGGCAGGTACGGATATATGGACTTCTTATCGAAATGCTACAGGTAGTAAATTCTTTCGATATTTCTCAGGGTATACAGTAAACCTAAATTATGCGTCAACTTATCTGAATTGCTGCTACGATGGTATCGGGGGGTGTAATATGGCTATTAAAGTGGCCCCGCTTGCTCCTTTTACGACCGATTCTGCCAGAAATGCAAAGGTTGCCGAAGCTTATTTTATGAGAGCTGTTTACTATTACCATTTGGTCGAACAGTTTGGAGGTGTAACGGTTTTAACAGAGCCGGCCCAGTCTTTGGAATTACATCCCGAAAAGACCGCACCTTTGGACGTTTATAAGCAAGTGATTATTCCTGATTTAGAGTTTGCTGCAAAATGGTTGCCAATTGGAAGCCCGGCAACAACAACTCGTCCAACGCGGAAGTCAGCGATGGGATTTCTAGCCCGCGCTTATCTTCAAACAGTAGAATATGACAATTCCAAAGCGTATGCATCCAAGGCATTGGAGTTAGCTAAAACCATGATAGCTGACTGTGAAGCCGGAGGAACCACCTATGGTATAAGAATGTACAGCACTTTTGATGAAGTATTTCTGGAATCGAATAATTTTAATAATGCCGAAGCTCTTTGGAAACATCGTTTCGCGTATGGAGGAGGAAGTAATGCCGGCTATTATCTGAACCGAAATGACGAGGTTTTCTATTGTGATGCTAATGCATTTCCTGCCCGAAAGTTTGATTATACAATTAACGCGACAGGATTATACGACCGAAATACCTGGGGAGGCAGGGCAGACGGTACTTTTATGCCCTCGCAGTATTTGCTGGATTTGTACGTTCAGTCCGACGGTACCCTTGACCCCCGATATCATAAATCTTTTCAAACAACGTGGTCGGTGAATAAGGCTTTTACATGGAATAAAAGTTACCTGAGCACTTGGGACAGGGATACAACTTCAGGAGTTGTTAAAACGAATACTAAACTGGTTATTGGAAATACTGCCGCTGAATTTATTATGCCTGGGGATGCGAATTATGCAAGTAAATCAGCCAGTCGATTTACCCAACCATATATTGTTGCCGATTATAAGGATGTCTATGCCAATGATACGGTAGTTATGTATTATAAGAATAGAAATATAAATGCAGCTACAGCCACGTTGGCTACAAATAATTTTAATAGTTACTATCCATCTCTAATCAAGCATAATAGTTCGAACTATGTTATTGTAGATGCAACTAAAGGCCGTTTTGCTAACCTGAGTGGAACTTTTATGATGCGTACCCCTGAAGTTTACCTGATTGCTGCTGAAGCAGATATTTATATAAACGGAGGAGCTAATGCGTTAGGATATCTCAATAAGGTACGCCAACGTGCAGGTGCAATTCCGCTAACAGGTGTGGCTTCTATTCAAACAGTACTGGACGAACGAGGCCGGGAACTTTGTGGTGAGTATGTGCGCTTCTACGATCTTAAACGTACCGGTAAATTGACAAGAGCTTATTTGAATTCCACAAACCCTGATGTGGGTAAATACTTTGACGATGCTAAATTTACCGTACGTCCGTTCCCATCTACATTCCTTGAACAGCTCCAAGGAGCTGGTACTTATTATCAGAATCCTAATTATTGATTAGTTAATAATGATTGAAAAAAGGGTATTTCAGAAAACTGAAATACCCTTTTTTGTTCTTATAAGTTTATTATCAGCCCCGGTATCAATCCTAAGATAACTGTCAGAATCGTCAGCATCACCAGTATGCCTATGGATAATTTTGAGGTTTTGAGTGTTTCGTAAGCCGCATCTTTCATGTACATATTGATGACAGGCCTGAAATAGTAGAAAATACTTACCGCCGAACCCACAATGGCAATCAGTACCAACCACAGGTATCCCTGTTGAATGGCAGAACTGAATACAAAATATTTTCCCATAAATCCGGCCAAAGGCGGAATACCAGTAAGCGAAAGCATAGCAATGGCACCGCAAGCTGCAACAACCGGGTTAGTTTTGGCAATCCCGTTAAACGATTCAAAATCCGAACTTCCGGTAGTCTGTTTTACCATAATAATGACAATGAAAGCCGCCAAGTTGGCTGCTACATAGGCAGCCGAATAATAGGCAATTATTGTAGGAGTGATGGTTTGAATAGAAACCAGTGCGATAAGGATATATCCACTGTGCGCAACGCTCGAATAGGCCAGCATTCGTTTACTTTTGGACTGTGTGAGCGCCGAAAAGTTTCCGAGTACAATAGAGATTGCTGATATTGCCGCTACGGAGTTTACCCATAATGATGTATCACTTCCGAAGCAAAGCATGGTAAGACGCAGAAACGCAGCAAATCCAGCCACTTTTATCACGGTAATCATGTAGGCGGTAATTAGGGTAGGGGAGCCGTGATAAACATCGGGAGCCCAGAAATGAAAAGGAGCTGCGGCAACTTTAAATGCCATGCCGATGGCTACCAGTAATATTCCAGCCTTTAATAGTGAAGGGACCTGACCATGGAATGCGGCTATTTTGCTCGAGATGTCGGTGAAATAAAGAGAACCGGTTGCCCCATACAACAGGGCGATTCCAAATAATAAAAAAGCCGAAGCAAACGCTCCCATCAAAAAATACTTCATGGCAGCTTCGTTCGATTCGTACGAGGTTTTATGACTTCCGGCAAGCAAATACAAGGAGATTGACATTATCTCGAGTCCTGTAAAAAACATAATCATGTTCCCCGCTGAAACCATCATAATCCCGCCAAATAGCGAAAAGATGATAATGGAATAAATACCTTCGAGGCTTCGTTTTTCTCCTTTGTAATATTGTGCAGCCATCAGGAATACCACCAACGTGGAAACAACCATCAATGCCGAAAACAGTACAAAGAAATTGTCGATGTAAAACATATCGAGAAACGTATTCCCGGGATTATTCCACGATGGTAAAATAACGGCGATGGTAACGGCCAATCCCGCTACAATGAACGGAAGAAGCCATTTTTTCAGGTTCAGAACCCCGAGAAACATAGTAATTACCCCGAGAGATGCTAATGCAATAAAGGTATTCATCGTTAACTATTTTGCTGATTAGGTTTGAGGCTTATTGCCCCAAACGTCAATGTCTAATTTAATATCAATGGATATATTTGAGAATCTCCGTAATTGCCGGCTGTGCAATCTCAAGCAAAGGCTTGGGATAAACGCCCATAACCACTATCAGGATGATTAGCGGAACGGCTACAAGCATCTCGGTTGAGGTAAGGTCGGTAAAAGATTCAGAGGCTGGTTTTGTTTCGCCATACATGGTGCGCTGATAAAGCCAGAACATATAAACGGCTCCAAGGATGATGCTGATTCCCGCCACAGCGGCAACTGCCATGCTGTATTGGGCTAACCCCACCAGCATCAGAAATTCGCCGATAAAACCGTTGGTAAGCGGTAAAGCTACGGAGCCCAGCATTGCAATCATGAAAAATACAGCAAATCGCGGAGCCTGTTTGGCAATGCCTCCGAGCTCACTGATTTGGGTTGTATTAGTACGTCTTTGAATGATGTCGGCCACGAAGAATAGGGCAACGATGTTAACCCCGTGCGAAAGCATCTGGAAAATCGTGCCTGCTAAGGCATCGCGGGTGAGGGCGAATGCCGCTGCTGCCATCAGCCCTACGTGCGCAAACGACGAGTAGGCAATAAGCCGTTTTATTTCTTGTTGTTTAATGGCGATAATAGATCCATAAATTAGGCCGATAAGCGCCAGTACAATGACTACCGGGCCGTATGTCGAAAGCGTATTTCCTCGAAATGGAAGTACAAACCGTAACAAACCGTAAATACCCATTTTTAGCATAATACCGGCAAGTAGCATGCTTCCTGCGGGCGGAGCCACGGTATAGGTGTCGGGCTGCCAGCTGTGAAACGGGAATAGCGGCATTTTAATAGCAAATGCCAAGACGAATGCGGCAAAAAGCCATGCCTGTTCAACGGGCGAAAGGGTTGGGATTACCAGAAGCAGGTTTTTGATGCCGAACTGGTGTGGAGCCGGAGTCTTGGTATATAGCCAGATGAGTGCTGCCAGCATAAACAAGCTTCCCACCATGGTATAGATGAAGAATTTGAGCGTTATCTGGACTTTGTTTTCTCCGCCCCACAAACCGCAGATAAAGTAAATGGGGATGAGTGCCAGTTCCCAGAAAACATAAAACAGTAATCCGTCCTGACTGGTAAATACGCCGACAAGTGCGGCTTGCATCATCAGAACCAACGCATAAAACGACGCCGGCAGTTTGTTTTCCCTGTTAAATGTGGAAAGTATGATGAATGGCGTAAGTACTGCCGTAAGCATTACTAATAACAGGCTGATGCCGTCCATCCCCAAGCTGAAACTGAATCCCATCTTGGGTAGCCAGTCGATTAGTAATGGATAGTTGACAGCCAGAGATTTGTCGAATCCTGTAAAAGCGATTAAGGCAATTGCCAATTCGGCCAGTGTGGCCAGTAATGCAATCTGTTGCGACGCCTTCTGCCCTTTCATAAAGAATAAAAGGACGGAAACTATAAGCGGAAGAAGAATCAGCGATATCGTTAACATTTTATCGTGTTTAAATCATCAAACCAAAAACAAGAAAAGCAACTATACTTAAAACCATGGCAACCAGGTAAAATCCGATATTCCCTGTCTGCACCAGACGAGCCCTGGCTCCAAGCCAAACGGTAACCGAGCCGAATTCATTCACAATCCGGTCGATGACGAAAACGTCGATTTTGTGAAGGAGCGAGGAAAGAAATAATATCGGTTTCTCGATTAACAGATTGTAAATTTCATCGATATAATACTTGTGGTACAGAATGTTTTCGAGGCCGTAGCGTTGTGTTTCTTCTCCGGCAGGGATGCGGTTTGCTTTAACAAAACGGGCCCAGGCAAAAGCTATCAGTGCGAGAGCGCCAACTACGGCAATTGCCATAAGCCCCAGCTCGGTTCCGTGCGATACTTCTGGCGCTGATGTTTGAGTGGTACCAAACACCGGCGAAAGGAAATTATTTAACGAAGAAGCTCCGCCAAACACAGCAGGAATGTTGATGAATCCTCCGATAACCGACAAGATCGCAAGGATAATGAGCGGAACGGTCATCACCGCAGGCGATTCGTGCAAATGGTGTTTTTGATCTTCGGTGCCGCGGAAGCTGCCAAAAAATGTGAGAAACAACAATCGGAACATATAGAAAGCCGTCATCATCGAGCCCAGAATACCTAATGCCCAAATGATTTTGTTTTGTACGTAAACGTGAAGCAATATTTCATCTTTGGAGAAAAAACCCGAAAATGGAGGAATTCCGGAGATAGCAATCGTTCCCATTAAAAATACCAGCCAGGTAATCGGGATTTTTTTCTTTAAACCGCCCATCTTGCGTATGTCCTGTTCACCGCCCAACGCATGGATAACGCTTCCGGCAGCAAGGAATAGCAAAGCTTTAAAGAAAGCGTGTGTGGTAAGGTGGAACATTGCCCCGGTAAAAGCTCCGGCGCCAAGTCCGATAAACATATATCCTAACTGGCTAACCGTTGAATAGGCCAGCACTTTTTTAATGTCGTTTTGATAGATGGCGATAGTGGCAGCCACTATCGCTGTTGCAATACCTATTAGACTGATGATTAAAAGTGTAGTAGGAGCGAGAATGTACAAAGCATGCGAACGGGCAACCATGTAAATGCCGGCTGTAACCATGGTGGCGGCATGGATGAGTGCCGAAACTGGTGTGGGGCCAGCCATGGCATCAGGCAACCAGGTGAAGAGCGGAATCTGAGCGCTTTTCCCGATGGCTCCTACAAAAAGCAATAGAGTTGCAATAGTGATGAACGTATCCCCAGTTTGAAACTGCCCGGTTTGGGAGAAGATGGTGTTAAAATCGAGCGATTTAAATTGAATGTATAACATGAACATCCCCAGCAGAAATCCGAGGTCGCCAATGCGGTTCATGATAAAGGCTTTCTTGGCTGCGTTGTTGTAATCCTGATTTTTAAACCAGAAACCGATAAGCAGGTATGAGCATAAACCTACTCCTTCCCAACCGATAAACATCATCAGGTAGTTGGAGCCCATCACCAAAATAAGCATCGAAAAAACAAACAGGTTGAGATACGAGAAGAAGCGATTAAAGCCTTCGTCGTCGTGCATATATCCGATGGAGTAAACGTGGATGAGAAAACCCACCCCGGTAACAACCAGTAACATTAGCGACGAAAGCTGGTCAACGACGAGCGAAAAGCCGATGTTAGCGTTGGCCGATGGTAACCAGTCGAACAGGGTTACATTGGTGGCCGTGCCTCCGTTTTTTAAATCGACAAACAGGATTATCGAGAATATGAATGATATGAGTACGGTCCCACAAGCCAGTACCGAGGTTAAAAGCTTGGGTATCCGTTTGAAAAATAGCCCGATTACCAAAAACGATATGAATGGTAAAAGAGGAACTAATGCAGTTAAAGTCTTCATGTTTGGTATAGTTATAATCTTTCGTATTTAGAAAGATTTAATAATTGTCAGGTTATTCTTTTAACCGTTTTAACAGGTTCATATCAATGGACTGTGTGTTCTGATAGGTCACCACCAGAATCGAGAGCCCAACGGCAACTTCGGCTGCGGCAACTACCATCACAAAAATGACCAGTATTTGTCCGGAAGCACTGTTCCAATAAACCGAGAAGGCTGCAATAAGCAAGTTTATGGAATTCAGCATCAATTCAACCGACATAAAAATGACCAGCGCATTGCGTTTAATCAGTACGCCGATAACGCCAATCACAAAAAGTATCGAACAAAATGCGATATAATAGTCGATTGGCATCAGTTTTAAACCTTGTATAACTTCGTTCATAAGTCAGGTTTTGGGAATGAAGAAGCTAACATCTTCATCCTATATTTATTATTTATTTTTATTCACCATCATTACAGCTCCAACCATTGCCGACAGGAAAAGTATCGATGCGGCTTCAAAAGGAACCATGTATTCGCTGAAGAGAACCTGCCCCAGATCTCGGGTCATTCCTATCTGCGTGGTTGCCGTTTTCGGTGTCGGTATTACCAGCCCATTAAGGATTATAACCAGCGTTACCAGCAATAATAAGCCGGAAACAAAGGCAACAATTCTGGCCATGAGCGATTTGTTTAGTTCGAGCTTTAGGTTCAGGTTGAGCATCATCAGCGTAAACAGAAACAAAACCATGATGGCCCCGGCATAGACAATGATGTGGACGACGGCCAGAAATTGTGCATTAAGTAACAGGTAATGTCCGGCAATGGCCATAAAGCAAAGGATGAGGTAAAGCAGGTTATGGATTGGCTTATTGGAAACCAATACCATGATGGCCGAAAAAATAGCCAGTCCCGATAAACCAAAGAAAATGTATTTTTCCATAATCAGATGTTGTGTCGTTCGTTGGGTAATTTTTTGAATGCCAAGACTTCCGGAGTCTGGCGTTTCGATACGTCGATGCGTTTGTCTTTTTCAACCGGTTCAACCAGTTTGTCTTTTCCGTAGATGAACTGGGCGCGGCCATATTCAGAGTCCACAATGTTTTTGGTCAGGAAGATAGCTTCCTTGGGACAAGCGCTTTCGCACAGTCCGCAGTAAATGCACCTTAACATGTTTATCTCGTAAACCTTAGCGTATTTTTCTTCGCGGTAAAGATTTTCTTCTCCCGGCTGACGTTCGGCGGCAACCATCGTAATGGCTTCGGCTGGACAGGCCAACGCACATAACCCACAGGCGGTACAGCGTTCGCGGCCTTCATCGTCGCGTTTCAATACGTGGCGTCCACGATATATTTCTGAAAATTCGCGTGTCTTTTCGGGATATTTGATGGTGACTTTTTTCATAAACACGTGCTTCATGGTAATCACCATACCTTTGAAAATAGCCGGAAGGTAGAGGCGTTCCAAGAAACTCATCCGTTTATTTGATACCACCTTGGTTCGGTTCGTAAGACTCATTGGTGCAAAAGTTAATTTTTTAAACAAGCAGCATCACTATCCCGGTAATCACCAGGTTTAGCAATGCAAGCGGAAGAAGCATGGTCCATCCGAGTTTCATTAGCTGGTCGTAGCGGAATCGGGGCAATGTCCACCGAACCCACATAAACAGCAGGATAAAGAAGAATATTTTTACAAAGAGGAATGCGGTTCCAAGCAGTGTAACTACGTTTTGCGATAGACCCAGATCGTTGATGAATGGCATGTGGTAACCACCAAAGAATAAGGTCGATATAACTGCCGATGAAATAAACATATTGATGTATTCCGAAAACAGGTAAAAGCCTAGTTTCATGGAGCTGTATTCGGTGTGGTAGCCGCCTACTAGTTCACCTTCGCATTCGGGAAGGTCAAAGGGCGCGCGGTTTGTTTCGGCCAAAGCACATGTGAAGAAAATGATGAATGCCAATGGCTGGTAAGCGATATTCCACATCGATTCCTGCTGATGAACAATTTCGCTCAAACTAAGCGTTCCCGACATCATGATGACCGATGCAATGGAAAGGCCCATGGCGAGCTCATAGCTTATCATTTGCGACGAAGCTCTTACGGCTCCGAGCAGTGCAAACTTGTTGTTCGAAGCCCAACCACCGATCATAATGCCGTAAACACCCATCGATGTTATGGCAAAGATGTACAGAATGTCGATACTGCTGCTTGCCACCTGAAGGCTGAAATTGTTTCCGCCAATGGCAATGTTGCCTCCCCACGGAATGACTGCGCTTGTAAGCAGGGCAACCAGCATGGTGAGCGATGGACCAAGGATATACAAGGCTTTGTCTGCCGTGTTTGGCATGTATTCTTCTTTGAAGAAGAGTTTAGCACCGTCGCATACAGGCTGTAAAATTCCCCATATTCCGGCACGGTCAGGTCCGTAACGATCCTGTATAAATCCGGCAAACTTGCGTTCTACCAACGTAGCGTACATGGCTATCAGCAGGCTAAGCCCAAGGATTATGGCTATTAGTACGGTTTTAAATATCAGAAAGACAATCATAGTTGTTATTTTAGAGTTTGAATACCTGTCAGAGATTTAAACTGTCAGGTTCATTCACTAGGCTTCTCAATTTTTTTTGCGACCGGATTAATTATCGATCCTTGTTTCAATTTTTGATAATGATTAACCGAGATGATGGAGGTCCGGGTAATTGTTCGGGGACCTTCAATGATCCAGTCTTCGGCATTTTTCTTTTCGAAACGGCATTCGTTGCAGATGAACTCTTCGACTTCGTTAAATTCGTCTTTACGGGCGGTAACGCGATAAATGTCGTTAGCCGACATCCAAAGTGTAACTTTACCGCTGCACTTAGGGCAGTCGCGGTGGGCATCCATCGGGCGAGTAAACCAAACCCTGCTTTTGAAACGGAATGAGCGGTCGGTAAGTGCCCCAACGGGACAAACATCGATTACATTTCCGGAGAAATCGTTGGTGATAGCGTTTTGGATAAAGGTCGATATTTCCGAGGCATCGCCTCTATAAAGAACTCCGTGAATGCGTCCGTCGGTTATCTGGTTTACAGTATAAACACAACGATAACAGAGGATACAGCGGTTCATATGCAATTTGATATTTTCGCCGATATCGATTTGGTCGAATTCTCGTTTTCCTTCTTCAAATCTTGATGTGTCCACGCCGTGCTCAAAGCTTAAATCCTGAAGGTCACATTCCCCGGCCTGGTCACAAACCGGACAGTCGAGCGGGTGATTGATGAGCAAAAATTCGACAATAGCTTTGCGGGTTTCGAGAACCTCGGGCGAAGTAATATTTTGTACTTCCATTCCATCTTGTACCGGCGTGCTACACGATGCAACCAGCTTAGGCATGGGCCGCGGATCTTTTTCCGAACCTTTGGAGACTTTCACAAGGCATGTGCGGCATTTCCCTCCGGAGCCTTTCAGCTTCGAATAATAGCACATGGCTGGCGGAACAATCTCACCGCCTATTTTTCGGGCAGCCTGAAGAATGGTGGTTCCTTCTTCTACTTCAGTGGAATGGCCGTCAATGGTTATTTTTAACATAGTTTTGGCAATTAGCTCTATGCCTTTGGTTATAGGCTTTCTGTAATTTCTGTATTCTTGGTTCTTGGCTTTGTATTCTTGGTTCTGTATTTCTCCAGCGAGCCATGCTTGATATTTTTTACGATATCAGGATGTTCAATGTGAAATTCGAACTCGTGCCTGAAATGTCGGATGGCACTGTTTACCGGCCATGCGGCAGCATCTCCGAGTGGGCAAATGGTATTGCCTTCAATTTTTTTGGCTACGCTGTCGAGTAGGTCGATGTCTTTCATTCTGCCTTCGCCGTTTTCGATGCGATGAAGAACTTTTTCGAGCCAGCCGGTTCCTTCGCGGCAAGGCGAACATTGTCCACATGATTCGTGATGGTAAAAACGGGAGAAATTCCAAGTGTTACGCACGATGCAGGCATCCTCATCAAATACAATAAAACCTCCGGAACCTAACATACTTCCGGATTGAAAACCTCCGTCGGAAAGCGATTCGTAACTGATTGATCGTGATGTGTTTTGTGCTGTCAGTGTTACTAAATGAGCTGGAAGAATGGGAACTGATGAACCTCCGGGAATCACTGCTTTTAGCTTCTTGTCGTTAGCAATGCCCCCACAATATTCGTTGGAATAGAGAAATTCCTCCATCGAAAGCCCTAGTTCTATCTCGTAAACGCCTGGATTTTTAATATGCCCGCAGGCCGACATCAGTTTAGTCCCAGTGCTGCGGCCAACGCCAATTTTGGCATATTCGTCGCCACCCATGCTGATAATCGGAACTACGGTAGCAAGTGTTTCCACGTTGTTAACCACGGTGGGGCAGTCGTATAAACCTTTAACTGCGGGGAATGGCGGTTTTAGCCGGGGATTTCCGCGTTTGCCTTCGAGCGATTCGAGCAAGGCAGTTTCTTCACCGCATATGTACGCTCCAGCTCCGGATTGTACATAAATATCTAAAGAATAGGTTGTTCCAAGAATGTTTTTTCCGAGGAACCCATTTTCGTAAGCTTCACGTATCGCCCTGTTGAGTATTCCTATTTGGGGCTTAAATTCTCCCCGAACGTAAATAAATGTTGTGTTTGCACCAAGCGCAAAGCTCGAAATGATAAGCCCTTCGATAAGCAGGTGCGGAATATTGTCGATGAGGTAGCGGTCTTTAAATGTACCGGGTTCGCTTTCGTCGGCGTTGCAAACAAGATAGCGAGGGTTGTTGGAGCGCGTGTCGAGAAACGACCATTTCATGCCTGTAGGAAATCCGGCACCACCGCGCCCGCGAAGACCTGATTTCTTGACTTCTTCGGTAATTTCGGCCGGAAGCATGGTTTTTAAAGCTTTCTCGGCTGTTGTATAGCCTCCGTTGTCCCGATAAACCTTAAAGGTGCTGATGCCGGGAATATGGACTTTATCTAAAAGAATTTTTCTACCCATTTCGAATCCTTCGGTTTTTCTTCGTTTGCTCTGGCTCGTAAATTTTCAATCGTCTGGTCGATTTTTTCCTGAGTCAGAAATTCGTAAAATTCGGTGTTAATCTGCATTACCGGGGCATATCCACAAGCTCCGAGGCATTCAACCCTGCGCAGGGTGAAAAGTCCATCGGCAGTGGTTTCGTCGGTTTTGATGTTGAGCTTGCGTTCGAGGTAATCGGCAATGTCTTCGCCTCCACACATGGCACAAGGCCCGGTACGGCAAACCTCGATAACGTATTTGCCTGTTTTTTCGAGATAATATTGTGTGTAGAATGTGGCTACTTCATAAACTTCAATAGGTTGAATATTCAGCAACTGTGCCACATAATTCATAACATCGACACTTAGATGTCCTCCAAGTTCTTCCTGGGCGATGTGCAAAACCGGCAATAAAGCAGATTTCTGTCTGCCTTCGGGATAGCGAGCGATGATTTTCTTCACCTTCTCCAGGACTTCGTCGGTAAAACGGACTTCTTTCCCTTCAGGTTGGTAAAGCTTGTGGTCTATATTATATCCTAATGCCATTTTCTTATTTATTTGTCTAAGTACTTAGTACTATTTACTCAATACTGTCTTTTACGCGTCTAACTCGCCGGCAATGATGTTCATACTACTCATGGTGATGATGGCATCAGAAAGCATTCCTCCGCGAATCATCTCCGGATAGGCTTGGTAATAGATAAAACAAGGTCGGCGGAAATGCAACCGGTACGGAGTGCGGCCACCATCGCTCACGATGTAAAAGCCAAGTTCGCCATTGCCACCTTCTACGGCCGAATACACTTCGCCAACTGGCGTATTTACTTCACCCATTACTACTTTGAAGTGCCAGATGAGCGGTTCCATTTTTGAATATACTTCTTCTTTTGGAGGAAGTACAATTTCTGGCACGTCTACATAAGGTTTGCCTTCGGGCAGGTTGTCAACGGCTTGTTTGATGATTTTGAGCGATTCCCACATTTCGGCTTCGCGCACACAAAACCGATCATAAGTGTCGCCCTGTGTTCCTGTAGGTATGATAAAGTCGAAGTCGTTGTACGATGAATATGGTGTGGATACCCGTACATCGTAATCGACGCCGGCTGCTCGAAGATTGGGGCCAGAAAAACCGTAGGCCGTGGCCCTTTCGGCACTGATAGGACCTACTTTGATGGTTCGGTCCATGAAGATGCGATTACGCATCAAGAGCTTTTCGAATTCGGCAAGAACCTTAGGGTAGCCTTTTATAAAGTCTTTGATTTTTTGGATTGTTTCCGGGGCAAAGTCGCGTTCGAAACCTCCCAGACGACCGATGTTAGTGGTAAGCCGCGCACCACAAATATCTTCGAATATGTCATAAATTTTTTCGCGTTCCTGCATCACATAGAGGAAACCCGTTAGGGCACCGGTGTCCACGCCGATTACGCTGTTGCAGATCAGATGGTCGGCGATACGCGCAAGCTCCATGATAATGACGCGCATGTAGTCGATGCGTTTGTTGGTCTCCACGCCAAAGAGTTTTTCGACAGCAAGTTGGTAACCGATATTGTTGATAGGAGACGAACAGTAGTTGAGCCGGTCGGTAAGCGTGGTAATCTGGTACCAGGTGCGGCGTTCAGCAATTTTTTCGAAGGCACGGTGTATATACCCTACGGTTTGCTCGGCGTCGACTACAATCTCACCGTCCATCGTAAGTATATTTTGGAAGATACCATGCGTTGCTGGGTGTGTTGGTCCCAGGTTCAGCGTAGTATAATTTTTTATAATTGCTTCCGTTTCGGCGCTATATTTATTAGGTTCCATTGTCTGATTAAAAGATTCAAAAGTTCATTTTATCGTCCAAAAAATTGGTCTTCTTTATCATGGCGCGTCGGGTCTTCGAGAGGGTATTCCTTTCGCATCGGGTAATAATCCATGTATTCGACGTTCAGGATACGTTTCAGGTTTGGATGTCCTTCAAAGATAATTCCGTAGAAATCAAAAGTTTCGCGTTCCATCCAGTTTGCTGCCGGAAATAGATCGGTAGCAGTGGCAATGGATGGGTTTTCGCCTGGAACAAATGCTTTTAAACGAACGCGTACATTCTCCTGAAAATTATGTAGATGGTAAATTACCCCTAATGGCAATTCCTGATCAGGGTAATGGATGCCACATAAATCGGTAAGAAAGTTAAACCCAAGCTGCTCCCTGAGAAATTGGGTTACCGGAATAATGCTTTCACTTGCAATTGTGAAGGTGGCAATGCCGTCAGGATCTTCCACAGCGAGGATGGCAGAGGCAAAGGTTTCTTTTAGCTTTGATATAATATCGTCTTTCTGTAGCATCTGTGTCCGTTAGTTATTTGTTCGGTTTTTTAAGTCCCCTTTGGGGGATAGGGGACATTTTTAATGTTGCCCAGCTGGTGTTATCGGTGTTATGCTAAATCGTTCAAGCATTTCGCGGTATTCAGGCGAGTAGCGTTTGCGCAAGCTCTCGTTTTTAACCAGCTCCTGCACTTTCATAAATCCGTCGAGGATTTGTTCGGGCCGTGGCGGACATCCCGGAACATAAACATCTACGGGAACGATGCGGTCGATGCCTTGAAGCACACTGTATGTGTCAAATATTCCGCCGCTCGAAGCACAGGCTCCAACAGCCATTACCCAGCGGGGTTCGGCCATTTGTTCGTAAACTTGTTGAACTACGGGGGCCATTTTTTTAGCGATGGTACCCATCACCATAAGAAGATCGGCCTGACGGGGAGAGTAACTTAAACGTTCGGCGCCAAAACGGCCGAGGTCATAATGCGATGCTACGGTTGCCATGAATTCGATACCGCAGCAGGAGGTTGCAAAGGGCAGTGGCCAGATGGAATAGGAGCGGGCCAGCCCAAGTACTTTTTCAAATGAAGTAGCAAAAAGCCCCGGTGCCGAAAATCCTTCGGGAGGCGCTACTTTTGTATAGGTTGTCATAATCGTTGTTTTTTGGTTGTAATGAATGGCAAAAGCCTATTCGGCATCGTTGCCGTTTAAAGGTTTACTCCAGTTGAGCGCACCTTTTTTAATGATGTAAATAAACCCTGCCATGAAAAATGCGATAAACAGCATCATCTCTGCGAAACCGTTCCACCCCAAGCCTTTAAAGTTGATAGCCCAGGGATAAAAGAAGATAACTTCTACATCGAATAATACAAACAGAATTGCTATCAGAAAGTATTTTACCGAGAATGGGAAGCGCGCATTACCTTTAATTTCGATTCCGCATTCGAAGTTTTCTTCTTTACGGATGGTACGTATCCGGCGGCGTTTGCCCCCAATGATGTGCGTTACAATCATTACGGCTACTACAAAACCAAGTGCAACAATAAGTTGTAATGCAACGGGTAAAAAATCTTCCGGTAGAAATAGTTTGTTCATGATGCCCTTATATTATCCGACTAATGTAGTTTTTTTTGTCCATTGTTATTCAAAAAACAATAAGTTTTTTCCTGCTTTTTAGGCAGTTCCATGTAAATAGTTAGTTTATTGTTATTTAAATAACAATAAATAGGTAAAAATGTTTTGTTTTTTAGGGTTTTTCTATCAAAAGAATTTTTTCAAGAAATTTTTTGATAGAAAAGGCAAAAGTTCTTTACTCTTTTTTGTATTGTAATTCGAAGGTTTTTACTAATTTGAGAGACCTTTCTGAACTGCTTTAATTCGACAGTATGAGTGAACATTTTCCTGTCTCCGAAGATGAATATGTAAGGCTAAAAGAAGAATTGAAACGTGTTGTTTTAGAACGCGATAATCTTCTTTTGGTAAATGACAGGTTAAAAGAAAGATTAGACTTGACTTCTTCTGTAATTTCAGGAACTGATGCTTATTTCCGGAAACTTTTCGAGATTTCTCCAAGCGGCATTGCTGTTATGGATCGAAACGGGAAAGTAATCAGCGTTTCTCCGAGAATGTATGAAATCTATGGCGTGCCACTCGATTTCCCCGCAGGAAATATTGCATATCTCGATTTTATCAGTCCGGAAAGCAGGGATGCTGCAATTCATGATTTCCAGAAACTACTAAATGGGGAAGTCGATTATTTTCTCAAAGAGTATTTAATGACTAAATATTCCGGTGAACATTTTTATGGCGAGATAGCATCGTCAATTATAACCGGGGCAGACGGACAGGTCGAAGGCGTTATGACCCTGCATAGCGACATTTCCAAACGAAAAAGAACCGAAGAGCTTATGCGGTCTGGAGAGTGGCGTTTGGATGCTCTGCTCGAAAAATCAACAGAAGGGATACTCCTTGTCGATGCAAATTATATTATAATTAAAGCCAGTCATACGGCCGAAAAAATTTTTAAGTATCCTGCCGATGGTCTTGTTGGACAAAGTATAGTTTTTCTTATTCACCCTGACGACCTTTCTGTTGTAAAACAAAACTTTGACGATGTTGTAAAAGGTGATGTGGAGAACAAATCGTCACGATGTCAGGTACGGTGTTTTGACGGCCGTTGGATTTGGGTTGAGGCTAATGGAAATAATTTTTTAGACGACCCTGCTATCAGTGCTGTGGTTATTAATTTTAGAGACATAACTCATCAGAAAAAGGCCCTCGATGAATTACACGAGTCGGAGGAAATGTTTGCCAAATCATTTATGGCTATTCCAGAGCCTGTTACTATTACCCGGATTAGCGATGGGGCGTATATTGATGTTAATAAAGCGTTTAGTTTGATTACAGGTTTCCGACGAGATGAGGTTCTCGGACGGACTTCCATGGATTTGAATATCTGGGTAGAAGCGAGTGACCGTGAAGATTTGCTTCGCCATCTTTCCGAGAATGGCTCTTTGCGTAACTACACAACCCGCTATCGGATGAGAAACGGTGAAATTCGAGACTTTTTGGTTTCTTCTGAAATTTTAGAAATTAAGGGGGAACAATGTCTATTGCTAATTAATCAGGATATTACCGAACAAAAAAGGGCGGAAGATCTTATTAATAAGTCGAATGCCCTGATTAAATCGGTGCTTGAGAGTTCTCCCGATATTGCCGTCTTTGCAATAGATACCAATTATCGTTATCTGGTTTTTAATAACCTTTGTAAAGAATTGGTAAAGAATGCTTATGGCGTTGATTTGGAATTAGGAATGTGTATGTTGGAGATTGGAGACAATCGTTATGGAATCAACCAGATGAAAGATATTTTCGACAAAGTTTTAGGAGGAGAAAATATTGTATTTGTTGAAAAAAGAAGCGATGGTCAATCTTCAGGTGTTTATTGGCAAAATTATTGGTCGCCAATACGTTCTGAGAATGGAGACGTGATTGGAGCTACTTGTTTTATGCTAAATATTACCCAACAAGTGCAGGGGAAAGACCTGCTTTTGGAACGAGAACAATTATTAGAACAACAAAACAGGGAATTGCTCGTAGCCAAAGAAAAAGCAGAAGAAGCCGACCGGCTCAAATCTGCGTTTCTGGCCAATATGAGTCACGAAATACGTACTCCTATGAATGGAATCATGGGCTATTCCCGCCTTCTCTATACCGAAACTCTTTCTCGCGAGAAGGAACAGGAGTTTGCCGAGATAATCTATTTTTCGAGCGAACGGCTTTTGCGGATAATTAACGATATATTAGATATTTCTAAAATTGAAGCCGGACAAATGAAGGTGATGCCCGAAGAAACAGACCTTCATATCTTGCTTGACCAACTGTACGTTTTCTTTGCCAATCGGATTGACGATCAGGTATTACTGATTCTGAAAAAAGAATATGAAGGGAAAGAATTTAACGTAATTGCCGACCCGGTGAGGCTTGCGCAGGTATTATCAAATCTTTTGGATAACGCCAGCAAATTTACTAAAAACGGATCCATAGAATTTGGTTACCGGTTGTTAAACAATTATCTGGAGTTTTATGTAAAAGATACCGGTGTTGGTATTTCAGCCCAAGATAAACTATTGGTGTTTGACCGTTTCCGTCAGGTAGAGGATCATATTGCCAGAGTTAAGGGAGGAATTGGCCTTGGCCTTTCTATTTCTAAGGGTCTTGTAGAACTTATGGGAGGTCATATGTGGGTTGAATCGGTTGAACATGAAGGGAGTACTTTTGGTTTTTCTATTCCTTTTATAGCCGTAGATTTGAAACCATATCCTGATAAGTGCGAGGAAAACTGTTCTCATAATATTAAGGACCGTGTGGTATTGTTGGTTGAAGACGATATATATTCGGCCAACTACATCCGGGAAATTTTGAAACCGTATTCTCTCGAATTAATTCAGGTATCCAACGGTCAGGAGGCAATCGATAAATGCATTGAGGATTTGCGCATAGATTTGGTATTGATTGATATTCGCTTACCCGATATTGATGGCCTTAAAGTTACCAATGAAATTAAGAAATTGCGTCCCGAACTCCCGGTTATCGCTCAAACCGCAAATGCCATGCTCGAAGACCGAAAAAAATGCCTCGATGCCGGTTGTAACGAATATTTGACAAAACCTGTCATTGCCTCCGAATTGTTGAATTTGGTGAGCTTATACCTGAAATAAGGTTATAGGAATATATACTTTTGTCATAATAGTGAGCTAAATTTATTGACGATTGTTTAAATGCTGTGTAGTTAGTTTAATAATTGTTGTTAACAGATAAAATATGAATATGTACGAAGTCCCTTATCATAAATCGGATTTAAAAAATTTTGGTTTTCTAGTGACCGGTGGAGCTGGTTTTATCGGGTCGAATATTGTGGAATACCTTATAAAGTACGGTGCAGGCAAAGTGCGGGTGCTAGATAACCTTGCAACTGGTTATTACGCGAATATTGAAAAATTTGAAGGGAATTCAGCCTTCGAATTTGTGAAAGGTGATATTCGGGACCTTGAGGCTTGTCAAAGAGCTGTTTCCGGCATCGATTACGTATTTCATCAGGCGGCATTGGGTTCTGTTCCCCGTTCCATCGCCGACCCTATTACGAGCAACGATGTTAACGTGTCGGGGTTTGTAAATATGTTGGTCGCTGTTCGCGATAGCGAAGTTAAGCGGATGGTGTATGCTGCTTCTTCTTCAACCTATGGGGATAGCACCGAACTTCCAAAAGTCGAAGAACGAATTGGTAAGCCTTTGTCTCCTTATGCCGTTACTAAATATGTTAACGAACTGTATGCCGATGTGTTCGCCCGCACCTATAATATGGAGCTTATTGGGCTGCGGTATTTTAATGTTTTTGGTCCCCGGCAAAGTCCTAACGGCGCTTATGCCGCGGTAATTCCAAAGTTCGCCCAACAATTTATTGAACATCAAAGCCCTCTAATTAATGGCGATGGCTTGTATTCGCGCGATTTTACTTTTGTTGATAATGTAGTGCAGGCAAACTTGCTGTCGGCTTTTGTGGATGCGCCTGAAGCGCTGAATACAGTTTATAACATTGCTTATGGCGACCGCTCAACCTTGAATGACCTTGTTCATTTCCTCAAACTTTATTTATCCGAATACGACCCGGCTATTAAATTCATTGATGCAATTCATGGACCAAACAGGATTGGCGACATCCCACACTCTTTAGCTTCGGTTGAAAAGGCCAAGAAATTATTGGGATATCAACCTCGGTTTTCGTTTTCTGAAGGGTTGAAAATTGCTGCTGAGTGGTATTTTAAAACCTTGATGAAGGATTGACAATCCTTCAATTTGCCGTTAATTAAATAGTTAACGGTGTAATTGTTTTGTTATATTGAAGGAATTAGTATATTTGAATTACACGAAGGGTTGACTCCAAAGGAGAATTCGCGGTTAATTTAATATGTAAATGTTCCTTCAATATGGCAAAACAATTTTTATTTATGCTTTGGGTGTTGCTTCCGTTGCCCACTCTTGCTCAATGGACCGACAGTTTTAGCGATGGTAATTTTACCAAAACTCCCCGATGGTCGGGCGATTCTGCAAAGTTTGTTGTAAACACGGCAAACCAGTTACAACTCAAAGCCCCGGCGCAAACCGGCTCGGCAAGTCTATATACAGCTTCAAATATTGCCATTAAGGCATCGTGGTCTTTCCTTGTGAAAATGGAATTTAATCCATCTTCGAGCAATTATGCAAAAATATTTTTGATGTCGACCCAAACGGATTTAAATGCTCCCCTGGATGGGTATTTCCTTCGTATTGGTGGGGCTAACGACGATTTGTGTCTGTTTCGGCAACAGGGCGATAATGAAACGCTTATCGCCGATGGTCGCGATAAAATGTTTAATACCTCTGCTGTAAATGCCCGCATCAAGGTTACCCGCGACGATAAAGGTAACTGGGCCTTGTTTTGCGATACAACCGGAGGCTTAAACTATAAACCTGTTGTTCAGTGCTTGGATTTTACCGTTAAAAACTCCTCCTTCTTTGGTATTCAATGCGTTTACAGCTCAACGCGTTCTACAAAGTTTTATTTTGACGATTTTGTGGTTTCCGGAGAATCATATACCGATGGTGTAAAGCCAAGCATTGAATCATTCAATATTTTGGATAATAAGCGTTTGGGTGTTGTTTTTTCTGAGCCGGTAAATAAGGCTTCTGCTTTAAATTTCTCTTTGGCAAACAATTCTATTTCAGAGATTACTTGTAACGAATCGGGTAAAGAGGCTGCGCTTACGTTTGTCAACAGTTTTTCGTGCGAACAGGATAATAAATTGAAAATAACTAATATTTCAGATTTGTCCGGGTTGAAGATGAATGATACCGTGTTGAATTTTAAATATTGTACGACGCAACTTTTCGATGTTGTTTTTAATGAAGTTATGGCCGACCCTTCGCCTTCTGCGGGTTTGCCCGAAGTGGAATATCTTGAACTTTATAATCGAAGCCATAAAACATTCAATCTGTCCGGTTGGGAGTTAACGGTCGGTTTGTCAAATTTTACGTTGCCATCCATTATGCTTTATCCGGATAGCTTTTTGATTGTCACCTCTAAAACTGATGCTCCAAGGTTTACGGCGTTTGGTAATACTGTCGGATTATTTACGTCTTCATCGGCATTGAATAATACCGGGCAATATCTCCGTCTTAAAAACCGGGAAGGGAATATTGTTGCTAATCTTAGTTATGATAGTTCGTGGTATGGCGATGATTTCAAGGCGCAAGGCGGTTGGGCGCTCGAACAAATCGATCCGTTTAACCCCTGCGGAGGAAAGGGTAACTGGAAAGCATCGCAAGCTAAAACCGGCGGAACTCCGGGCCGTAAGAATTCCGTGTTTATGTCAAATCCGGACGTGACGCAACCGGAAATTTTTCGAATACATGTCCCGTCAGACAGTATTATTAATTTGTGGTTTACAGAGCCTGTCGATAGTGTTTTGGGCACAAGTGTTTTGTCGTATAATATAGCTCCAGCGGTAGGCTCTTCCCGCGAAGTCCGTGTGATGGATAATAGTTTTACTTCTGTGCAGTTGTTGCTATCCCAGAAGATAAAGCCCAATACGTCTTATTCCATAACGGTATCTGGCAATATAACAGATTGTGCAGGGAATAAATTGCCGGAAGAAGTAGCTATTCCTTTTCAATTGCCTTCGTATCCCGAAACGAACAGTATTGTCATCAACGAGGTGCTGTTTAATGCGCAATCGGGCGGAGCTGATTATATTGAACTTTACAATCGCTCCGGAAAAACGTTGGATGCCAGACGATTGTTGGTGGGAGTGGAAACAAATGGAAAGATGACTAGCCTTTGCCGTCTCTCGGAAAATGGTTTTCTTATTCAGCCGGCAGCTTACCTCTTGTTAAGCAGCGATCCGGATAAGGTAAAGCCTTTTTATAAGGTTGTCAGCGATAAAAATTTTGTGGTTTTACCTTGCATGCCTTCGCTTGACGATAAATCGTCCACCATTGTTTTACAGAATGATACTTTTGGGGAAATCGATAAATTTCAATATTCTGAAAAAATGCATTTGCCCACTCTGAAAAGTTTAGAAGGTATATCGCTCGAACGGGTTAATCCGGATAAACCGACGAATTTTCCTGGCAATTGGCATTCAGCAGCCGAAACTTCCGGTTATGGAACTCCGGGCTATAAAAATTCGCAATACCTTGCCGATTCTGTAAGTAAGGCATTAATTCAGCTAAAAACCGATATTTTTAGTCCTGATAATGACGGGAATGACGATATGCTTCAGGTTTCATACCAGTTCGATAAACCGGGTTTGCGGACGCAGGTTATTGTTTTCGATGCTTCCGGAAGAATAGTAAAACGATTGTTAAATAATGAATTGTTGGGAACTTCAGGCTCTTTTACCTGGGATGGGAGAAATGATGCCGGCAGGATTTCTCCTGTCGGCATGTATGTATTGTTCATCCGTGTCGTGTCCGACGACGGGGTGGTCAATGAATTTAAAAAACCTTGCGTGTTGGCTATAAAGCGATAATGAGCTCTTTCAGCAGTTGGGTCATTTGGGGTTCGGATTTTTCGGCAACGGCAAGAATTTCGTTGAGCGATACTTTCCTTATTTTCCCCGGCACACCCAAGTCGGTGATAATGGAAATGGCAAATACCGGCAAGTTGGCATGGCGCGCAACAATTACCTCGGGAACTGTGGACATGCCAACGGCATCGGCTCCAATAGTCCGCAAAAAGCGATATTCGGCAGGCGTTTCGAGACTTGGCCCGGAAACTGCTACATAGGTTCCTTCCTGAATGCGGTATCCATGTTTTTGTCCGATACCTTTGGCCAGGTCGATCATTTTGCGGTCGTAAGGCTCGCTCATGTCAGGAAATCTGTCTCCCAGGTTGTTGTGGTTTTTACCCACCAAGGGATTGGGGAGTAAATTGATATGATCGTTAAGTATCATCAGGTCTCCAATGTTGAAATCAGGGTTCAATCCTCCGCTGGCATTCGATACAAATAAAGCCCTGATGCCTAATTGTTTCATTACACGTACCGGAAAGGTGACCTCCTGCATGGAATAACCTTCGTAATAATGAAAACGGCCTTGCATGGCCACCACCTTTTTGCCATCGAGGTGTCCAAAGATAAGTTTTCCCTGATGGCTTTCAACAGTTGAAACCGGGAAGTTGGGAATATCCTGATAGTCTAAAACAATTTCCGTTTGTATTTCGGAGACAAGCCCGCCGAGCCCGGTTCCAAGGATGATCCCAAAATCGGGAGTAAAGTTTGTTCTACTATTTATATAAGATACTGTTTCGGCTATTGTTTTTAACATAATGGATAATTTGACGATTGAAATTTTCCCCTTCGTTCCATAAAAATTCGGTTTCGATGGGAATATAGTACCAAGCCTCCGGAATATTGTCGTTATAATGTTGAGATAGTAACCTTACTGCATCTTTTTCGGTAGTAACGATGGCTTTGTTTTGTGACGGAAGTGCATTGTACTTTGCCATGATAGAAGCCATGTCCTGTTTGGTAAATACATGGTGGTCGGCGAAACGAGCGTGCACCACTTCTTTATAAGCTGCCGAAAGTTTTTCGAGCAACGGTGCCGGGTTTGCGATGCCGGTTACCAATAATATTGAGAGTTCTTTTTGTGAGAAATCAGGAATGCGGGCCATCGGGTGAAGCTCGTAAATAGGGGTTGGCGCTCCATACCTGATGGTAGTGAAATATACAGTCTGATACGGCCTGGCATTGAGGTTGTGCAGGAACAACCGCTTGTCCATAGCCGACAGGTTTCTGGGTACTTTTGTAATGATGATAACGTCGGCACGTTTTTTTTCAGATGCCGGTTCGCGCAACCGACCTAAGGGCAGAAGCGAATCTCCTTTGATAGGCCGGGTATAATCGACCAGCAGGATGTTGATTCCAGGGGTTACCTGGCGGTGCTGATAAGCATCATCTAGTAATATAATGTCCAACTCCGGGTTACTTTCGGTGAGCCGTTCGATGCCGTTTACCCGTTTGCGGTCAACAGCTACGGTCAAATCCGGGAATTTTTGTTTTATCTGCAACGGTTCGTCGCCAATTTCTTCCAGCGTCGATTTCTCGGTGGAAAGCACAAAATCCCTCGTTTTTCGTTTGTACCCGCGGCTTAAAAAAGCTACTTTATAGTCCTCTTTAAGTAATCGTATCAGGTATTCGGTATGCGGGGTTTTTCCGGTGCCGCCTACGGTTATGTTTCCAACTGAAATCACAGGAAGATGAAACTCTTTTGATGAAAAGAAGTTGAAATCGTAAAACATATTCCTGAAAAACACAATAGTCCCGTAAATGGACGAAAATACGTAAAGAAACGGTTTAATAATCTTCCTCATATATCCAACAGTTTTTGCAGTATTTTGACAAACAAGTAAATGCATTTCTAATGATTAGAAGCAACGATCTTTTACAGGCAGAATGCTCCTAAACGCAAAGGTAATCACAACTATTTAAAACATCGTTTTTCTTTCTAACCAAAAAATCGATCAATCAATAAAAATTAATATCGTACGGCATCCGTGTTAAAATTCCCTGACGGTTAAGTGTTTTCTTTATGTTTTGATATATATACTGTTCGTTACCAAGTTCAGTATTAACGATGTTGCTGCGAACTTTGGCTGAAAATTCGCTTATCAATGATGAAAAAGGATCTTCGAGTTTAGGAAGTTCTACAACCCGGTAATCTTTAAGTTTGGCTTTTTTAGCGGCAATTTCGATGGCTTTGTCCATGCCTCCGAGAATATCCACCAGCCCTATTCGTTTAGCATCAGTGGCACTCCATACGCGTCCTTGCCCGATCTCGTCAACAGCGGCTTTACTCATCTTTCGACCTGAGGAAACGCGGCTTAAAAATACGTCGTAGATGTTTTCTACTTCGGCTTGGATTACTTCTTTTTCTTCGGCAGAAAGTGGTCGGTAAATGGACCCTAAATCAGCATGTTTGTTGGTCTGTGCCACGTCTGTTGTAATTCCGAGTTTTTTGTTAAAAAAGTTTTTGGCATTGAGGAGGACTCCAAACACGCCTATTGAGCCTGTGATGGTGGTTGGCTCGGCCACGATAGTGTCAGCAGGGGCTGCGATGTAATAGCCTCCCGAAGCGGCTACAGTGCCCATCGACACAATGAGGGGCTTGGCTTTGACGGCAAGACTAAGCTCTCGCCAGATAATGTCTGAAGCCTGGGCACTACCTCCGGGAGAGTTAATACGTAAAACGATAGCTTTTATCGATGAGTCGCGGCGAGCCGTGCGGATGGTTGCAGAGAGGTTGTCCGAGCCAATATTGTCGTCTTCGCCTTTGCCCATCATAATGTCTCCACAGGCATAGATTACGGCTATTTTATTCTTCGGAAAATCTTTCCGCGATTTAGGAACTTTGTTGTATTGGGAAAGCCCAACAAACTCAGGATCTTTATCCGGTTTGCCCCCGGTTTGTTTGGATAATCGGGCCAGGATTTCATCTTTATACCGTAGGCCGTCGATGAGTTTATGCTCCAATGCTGCATTGGCATTGCGGATGATCATTTCGTCGGCCAGTCGGTTAAGCTCTGTTTTGCTTATTTTTCGCTGCTTCGAAATTCCTTCAACCATGTGATTCCAGATCGATGATAGCAACGTGTTCATTTGCTCACGATTGGCATCGCTCATCTTTTCATTGATAAGCGGTTCCACAGCACTTTTAAATTTTCCGTGGCGGATTATTTGAGGTTCTATGTCTAATTTTTCGAGCGTTCCTTTAAAAAATAGCTGTTCAGAGCGCAACCCCAGGAATGTCAATTCTCCCATGGGATTCAGAAAAATACTGTCGGATACCGACGCCAGATAATAAGTGCCGTGCGTGTAGATATCGGCATAACTGATAATGAATTTTTTTGAAGTCTTGAAGTCAAGCAGCGCACTGCGAATTTCTTCAATTACTGCGGCTCCTGAAGGAATCGTGCTTAATTCAAGATAAATACCCCGGATTTTAGGGTCGGTTTTGGCTGCTTTAATATTCTTTAGAATGTCCGTAAGCCCGATAGAAACTGAAGGTTTGAAATTTTTGAAGTCAAAATTTTCGAACGGATTGTCAGAGGAGCGTTCGGGAATTGGCTTGTTTAGCTCAATTTTTAGGATGGAATTGTCCTTAATGGCGACTTCTTTCTCGGTTGAGGATACGATAGCAGCGACAATGGCTATAACAATCAGAAAGATGATTAACGATGAAATCAGAACTCCGACAATCGAAGCAAGTGTGAATTTTAGGAAACTTTTCATGAACAAAAAAATTATTTTTATTTAATAGGTTATAGGGTTTAACTGGTAATTATCTGTAAATGATTGCTGTCTTTTTATAAAATAGGTTTCTTACAGATAGTTTTATATTCGAGCTAAGGTAACCAAAATTTTCGCAGCTTCGTTTTTTTGTAACGTGGCTTTTTATTATTCAATTTGCAAAGATTTTTAAGGAAGGAGAAATGTACACAACGATATTAATGCTTGGCTCTAACGTGGGCGACCGGTTGTATTGTTTGGATATAGCTATAGGTTTGATTAATAGTGAAATTGGGGAGGTTGTCCGGCGGTCGTTGGTTTATGAAACCGAGCCATGGGGGTATTTTGATGAATTTCAATATTTAAATCAAGTTGTTGTGGTTGATACCTTATTGGAACCAATTGAAATTCTTGACAAGATTAATACCATAGAGCAAGAACTGGGCCGTACCCGGAGTAAAGTGCGTTATGCTGCTCGTACTATCGATATTGATATTTTATTTTATGATGATTGTATAATGGCAACTCCTGAGCTGACTATTCCTCATGCCGAACTGGCGAATCGCCGGTTTGTGCTCGAACCATTGTCCGAAATAGCTCCGGAATTGAAGCATCCGGTGCTGGAAAAGACTGTAGGGGAATTATTAGAGGCTTGCCAAGACACCTGCAAGGTAAAACAGTTTTTTTAAAACGTTAGCTTTTCTCCGTAGGCTAGATCTCCGGCATCGCCGAGGCCGGGTACAATAAAGGACTTGACTGTGAGTTCATCGTCGAGTGCTCCTACCCAGATACTTACTTTGAGCTCTGATAATTTTTTTCGGAGATATTCAACGCCTTCCCGGCTCGCAATCAATGCCACGATATGGGTGTGTTGTGGCGTACCTTTTTCAAGCAACCCGTGGTATGCCAATTCCATAGAAGAACCTGAGGCCAGCATGGCATCTGCAATTATCAGTACTTTTTTGTCAATTACGGGGCAGGAGATGTATTCGAGGCTTATCTGCAAGGTGCCGTCTTTTTCATAATTGCGAAAGGTGGTGATAAATCCGTTCGATGATTTGTCGAAAACCGACAGCATACCTTGATGTATAGGCAACCCGGCTCGCAGCATCGATGTGATAACGGGCATCTCTACGGGTGTATTTTCTTCGGCAACACCCAATGGCGTATTTATTTGTTTGGTTTGAAAGGTGAGTGTCTTACTGATTTCGTAGGCTATGATCTCGCCCATCCGTTCAAGGTTGCGACGGAACCGAAAGCTGTCCTGCTGCACCTGTTGGTCGCGGATTTCAGCAATGTACTGGTTGAAAATAGAGTTGGATTTGTTCAGGATTGTAATCATAACTTCAGGAATTTAAGGTACCATGGTAAACGGTTCTGTTGAATGCTCATAAACCGGTATCTTCGTCCGCCTATTCCGGCGTAAATGCCTGCATATTTTTTACGCGAGGCAAATTCAAAACGAAGCGTTAAATCCTGTTCGCAATGCAATTTAATAAATTCGTCGATAATAGCCTCAAGAACATGGTTTTTTATTGCTTCTTTGTCTAATCCAAGAAATAATAAAGTTGCTCTTTTATGAACTGTTACAAAAAATGCAGCAGCGCACAGCCGGTTATTATTTTGGTATGCCCCGTAGATATGCCCAACTCTGAAACGAACCGCCGTAGATACCAATACTTTTAAGGTGGCAATCCGTTGCCGGAAGAATATATTCCAAAGGAAGCCTTTGTTTTTTTGATAAATATGAATCAAGTCGGCGGAGTTTAACCCTGAGATAATTGTAATGTTTTTATCCTCGGCCACTTTAATTGCATTGATGGCTTCTTTAGTGTACCTGGATCGGATTTTGTTGTAAGGTTCAATCAGGTCGAGTTCATAATGGATGTCTCCCGAAACCTTGATGTTGTCAACGGAGAGTTTGTTATATTTGTTAAGATTGATGCGTACATACCTGTACTCCTTAGGAATAGCAGCAATGAAGCTGTTAACCTTTTCTCCGTCGAGTACCTGGCTCGAATAGACTCCGAGGTTAGTCGCCAGATGTGGTTGTATCAGCATTTTTATGCCCAGAATAGTGCGGTAGGTAAGAGGCATCACGTTTTCGTAATTCTCGTCGATGAGGGCATTCCATTCTTTGGAAACAGTGTTTAGGTACCACGAATAACCATAAATGGAGCCGTTAACCGCTTTTCTTATACATCGGTCCCATCGCTGAAAATCGATATCCTCATGCTTTACATATTGGATATTCAAAGTTGTAAGTATTAGCAATTATAATAATCCGTTGTCAGCAAAACTGTAATAGCAGCCGTCGGTAATAATAATGTGGTCGAGCAGGGTAATGTCCATAATTGTTCCCGCTTCTTTTATTTTTTGAGTGATGGAGATGTCAGCATCCGAAGGTTTGGTATTGCCGGAAGGATGGTTGTGGCAAAGAATGAGCGCTGAAGCCAGTTTCTCAAGGCCAGTCTTCATTATCAGACGAACATCGGTGACTGTTCCGGAAATGCCACCCTGACTAACCCGTAGTTTCTCAATTATTTTGTTCGATCGGTTTAGTAAAATAATCCAGAATTCCTCGTGAGGCAGATCGGCCAGCAAAGGATGAAACACCTCAAATACTTCGCGGCTTGTTGTGATTTTTTGTTTATCAATAATCTCGGAATGTTTGCGGCGGCGTCCGAGTTCGAGGGCAGAAACGATGGAGATTGCTTTGGCTTCACCGATGCCTTTGTGCTTTTGCAGGTCGTCGATGGTTAGTTTGCCGAGTTCGTTGAGATTGTGGTTTACCGACGATAATATTCGTTTTGAGAGGCCTACTGCACTCTCGTCCCGGTTACCCGAGCCAATGATAATTGCAATTAACTCTGCATCGCTTAGCGTGGCGATACCTTTCTGGAGAAGTTTTTCGCGGGGCCGGTCTTCGAGCGACCAGTCTTTGATACTTAAATTTTTGTATTCGGCCATGAGGGGAAAAGCGTTAAGGGACAAATTTAAAATTAAGAAAATTTTTTAATTGTCCTCTTTCGCATAGGCAAATACCAAAAAAGCCTTCCCATATCAGGAAGGCTTTCTGTATATTATGTTTTAAGACAGATTAGCTCAGGCTACTAACGTGTTTTGCAAGGCTCGATTTGAGATTTGCAGCTTTGTTTTTATGGATAACATTTTTCTTAGCCAGTTTGTCAAGCATTGAAGCAACTTCTGGAAATAATGTTGCAGCTTCTGCTTTTGCGGTAGTATGCCTTAATTTCTTGATTGCATTCCGGGTTGTCTTGGCGTAATATTTGTTTTCCAACCTGTTAGTTTCGCTCTGTCTGATTCTTTTTTCTGCAGATTGATGATTTGCCATTGTCTTATTCCTTAAAATAGTTTTTATTGAGGGTGCAAAAATAATTATCTTTTTCAATTCAAAAAAGGTTTTACCCTTTTTTTTGGTTTTTTATTCTGTCGATACCGTTTCTGCCGTTCGTTTTGGGCATTTGAGTATAGTGATGTTGTATAACTGTCATACGGAAAGGTTAGTACAAAAAATTGTCGCCAGGGTATCGTTGGATATGGATTTTTTTTGCCTCTTCGTAAAGAAGGTTTCGTAACTCGTCGATGTTGGTTTTTTCTTTTGCCGAAATAAACAAGGTGATGTTTCCCGATTTTGCCATCCAGCTATTTTTGAGTTCTTCGAGTGAAAGGTTTTCCTTGGTTCGCGGGGTGAGGTCGTCATCGTCCTTGGGGATAAATGAATATGCATCAACCTTATTAAATAGCAGAATGATAGGTTTGTCGATGGCTTTTAATTCGGATAAGGTTTGATTTACTACGTTTATTTGTTCCTCGAATCCGGGGTGGGAGATGTCGGCTACGTGTACCAGGATGTCGGCCTCGCGAACTTCGTCGAGTGTCGATTTAAATGATTCCACCAAGTTGTGCGGCAGTTTACGGATAAATCCAACCGTGTCGGAGAGCAGAAATGCCAGATTTCCAATTACCACCTTGCGAACGGTGGTGTCGAGCGTGGCAAAGAGTTTGTTTTCGGCAAATACCTCGGATTTGCTTAAAAGGTTCATCAGGGTGGATTTACCTACGTTGGTATAGCCAACCAATGCTATGCGAACAATATTTCCGCGATTTTTGCGCTGGGTGGCCATTTGGCGGTCGATGCGTTTTAGGTCCTCTTTTAGCCCGGAAATTTTGTCGCGAATTATACGGCGGTCTGTTTCGAGTTCTGTTTCTCCCGGTCCACGCAATCCAATCCCCCCGCGTTGACGTTCGAGGTGGCTCCACATTCGGGTTAGCCGGGGCAGGAGGTATTGGTATTGAGCAAGCTCTACCTGGGCTTTTGCGTACGAGGTCTTGGCGCGTTTGGCAAATATGTCGAGGATGAGGTTGGTTCGGTCGAGAATTTTGCATTGCAATACCTTGTCGAGGTTACGCAGTTGTGTGGCCGAAAGCTCATCGTCGAAGATTACCATGTCGATTTCGTTTTCTTTCACATAGGTGCACACTTCATCGAGTTTCCCGGCTCCGATAAATGTTCGTGGATTTGCGGAGTCGAGGCGTTGGACAAATGTTTTTACCGGTTCAGCACCTGCTGTGTCAGCCAGAAAAGCCAGTTCTTCGAGGTAGTCGCGTACGTCGCGTTCACTCTGGTATTGATTAATAATCCCAATAAGGACAGCTGTTTCCTTTACCGGTTCGGTTGAAAATGGTATTGCCATACATAAATTATAAAGGGTTCAAAATTAACAAAAGAATTGTTAATTGGCAGCAGACGAACGGGTTTTAACGCTGAGGTATTTGGTGCTTTTTCGCTTTTTTAGGGTTATTGAAGGTGGATATTTTTTTGATATTGTGAGAATTTTTTTTGGAGTTTTGATAAAAACGAATACTTTTGCATCACTTTTCCAAAGGGGAATTAGCTCAGTTGGCTAGAGCGCTTGCATGGCATGCAAGAGGTCATCGGTTCGACCCCGATATTCTCCACGAAAAATTGAGGGCTTTCAGAAATGAAAGCCCTTTTTGTTTTATGTATCCTGACCTTTTTGAGTGAAAAGAAAAAGCCACCTCAGGTTTTAAAAACCTAGGAGTTTTCCTTTTAAGATGAACAGACTCCAAAGGAGTCAAATGATTTTCATTCCATCAATTTTCCTTTACGAAACGCCATCTCTCCAAAACTAATACCCTAAATCCCGTAGGTTATTCATACAACAAAGTTTCTGTTTGGCAAAATTCTATTGCTGGCGGGGGCTATTAAAATTCCATCCGAGGTATTTCCGATGCAGGATATAGGAAGAATATAAAATATTATCATATCCGATATTTGGGATATTAGATAAACCTAAATTTTTGGGTAGTCCGCCATTTGGGATATTGATTAATTTAAAAATTATCTATAATCCGCAGTTTGGGATTTAAGATAATTCAAGAAATAATTGAAATCCCAAAGTGCGGATTTAAGTTTATTCCAGAGTTAACTAATATCCCAATGTACGAAATAGTGATAATTCTATGTTAAACCTATTTCCGAAAGTTGGGACTATTATTCAACAAAAGTTTATTCACGATTTGTTATTTGGGATAAAAGATTTATTTTTATTGAACTAACGTCCTACCTCTTAACTACCATGGATAAAATTGAACCTGTCTATCTCCATAACATGCGAAACGGCGAACATCTTCAGTTTATGTCATCCGCCGATAAGTTAATCGCAACTTATTTATCGGAGCTACCCGCGCTGGATGGTTTGTATCCTGCATTTAAATTGGCGCTCGATACCGAAAGCGCAACAATCCAAACCATGCGCGGAAGCATCAAATCCGAAACCATTACCGGCCTAAACACGCTTCGGGTACAAACCTGGAGCGCCCTGATTGCCCGAATTAAGTCGGCAATGCTTAGCCCACTGGCCGACGAAGCCGAAAGCGGATGGCAGCTAAAATGCACCATCGGTCAGCATAGCAATCTTCGTATCCACACCATCGATTCACGGAGCTCCATAATCAGTGGCTTTATCAGGGAGATGCAGAAGCCGGAACTTGCGCTTCATGCCCGAAAAATAAACATCACCACATTGGTTGAGGAACTAAAAAATCAAAACGAGCAGTTTTTGGATTTAATGATGGAACGCACCAGCGAATTGGCCGACCGCAACAGTGGCGATGTGCGCGCCGTTCGCAGCCTCATCGACCCGGCTTATGTACAAATTGTTGGCCGGATAAACGCAGCCATCGTGCTCGGCTTAGCCCGGCCCGAAACTGAAGCGTTTGTGGCCAAGCTCAACGAACACATCCGCTATTACAAATTAGCCCTCGCCACCCGACGGGGCCGCAGCCGCAAACGAAGGGAAATGAAGGAGAGGGTGAGTGAAGAGGGAAAGGGGTAAAATCGAGACTTGACACTTCCAGATCGACGATGCTGGAAGGTGTGGCTTTTTTACATTTGACAGGAATTGAATATTGGATGCAGAAAATTATAGTACTGTAGCCGAACCCGGTCAAATTAGACACACATTACAAAGTCTCTCATCTGAGATAGCAGTAGTGCGCCAGCAAAAATTCATCATATTATAAGATGTAATCTCCATTTTTATTTTTCCTTAAATTCTTGGGACTATAATTTGGGAACAATTTATTATCAAGGTAAAATGAAAGACCGCAAACCAATCCTGCAAAGAATACGTTTAACAATATATCTACCCCTCCTTCTAATTTTCCAACCGTTTGCAAAAAACCTGCTATGGCCAAAATTCCACAAGCACGATAGATAGGAGCATTGTATCGTGCAATTTCAAACATAAAATATCCTGAAAAAATTGGGACTAGAAAAACAAATAAGAGGGTCCAAAGTTCTCCAGTCTCAACTGTCAAGCTGAACACCATTAATATTTTGAGCAAAATAATAAGTCCTAAAACTCCAAGTAAAATATTATTATAAGATTTATACTTGGCTTTATCTTCTTTGGTGGCTGTTCCTGTAATGAGAAGTACAATAGATTTTTTATCGTAATATTGTTCAGTAAGTTCGTTGTAAATCTCTTGATCAGTTTTTCCACAATTTCTTCCTTCAAGAATAAATTGTTTTACAAATTTCTTTTCTAACGATTTTTTGTTCATTGTCTTTCTTTTGTATTTACATATCAATTTCAATCAAACTTATTAACATTTAAAGGCGATCGTATACTAATTTAGCAACACCTTGCATGATAAGCTGCCAATAGTAAATATAAAAAACCGATCGTTTAAGCCGATAAAATTAGACGAGTTTGTTTAACAAACAAACTCAAAGGCAACCTTTTTTTAATTGAAATAATCCCTTACATGAGCCACAATAGCGCCTAGCATTTCTTATATACTTCCAAAGCCACAAAGGCAATAAACCCTTGTGGCTTTGGAAGTATATAAAGGTAATTAATTACACTCCGCTAAAAGCGCTAAAACCACCGTCGATAGGCAACACTACGCCCGTAATAAAACTGGCGGCTTCGGAACAAAGGAACTGAACAGCCCCGTTTAATTCGTTAATGTCGCCAAAGCGTTTCATGGGAGTTTTGGCAATTACTTTTACGCTGCGTTCGGTTAGTGAGCCATCGGGATTGATGAGTACGGCGCGGTTCTGGTCGCCGATGAAAAAGCCCGGAGCAATGGCATTCACGCGGATGCCGTCGCCAAATTTGAGGGCCATTTCGGTAGCCAGCCACTGGGTAAAGTTGCTGATACCGGTTTTAGCCACGGAATATCCCGGTACACGGGTAATGGCCGAGTATGCCGCCATCGACGAGATATTGATGATGCTTCCTGTTTTTTGTTCGGCCATCACTTTCCCAAAAACCTGGCTCGGATAAACAGTGCCGTTAAGGTTAAGCTGGGTAACTTTTTCCCAATCTGAGATTTTCATGTCGAAAAATGTCTGTTCGGGGGTAAGGGTAGCTCCGGGCATATTTCCTCCGGCAATATTCAGGAGGATGTCGATACGACCCCATTTGGCAATAATTTGTTTGGACGCGTTTTCGAGGCTTTCGATGTCGAGCACGCTGCCCACGATACCGATAACATCGCCACCAAGGCCTTTAAGCTCTTCCACGCGGCTGTCGAGCTGATCCTGACGAATGTCGAGCGCAACTACTTTGGCGCCTGCCTTCACAAAACTTTTAGCTATACTGCCGCCCAAGACTCCACCAGCCCCGGTGATAACAGCAACCTTACCTTCGATACTAAACATTTCGTTCATGATTGTATTATTTAAATTAAGTGTAGTCGGTGTAAAGAATATAAACGCAAAGGCGCAATGACGCCAAGTTTTTATCAATATTCTTTATTGCGTCTTCGCGCTTTTGCGTTTAGTATTTAAATCTGTCCTTTTTTGATTTCGTCCTGTACGGCAGCCATCATCCCGGAAACCTGGGCGAGAGCATACATACGGCCGAGGAACGAATAGCCGGGATTATAGTTTTTATCCACATCGTCGAGCATGAGTTTGCCGTGATCGACACGCATGGGCAGTTCGGGATTTGCTTTTTCGAGCGTACGGATTACTTCGAGCAGGTTAGCGCGACCGTTAAGGTGCGACGATTCCATAAAGTTGCCATCGGGCGTGGCTTCGGTGCTGCGTAAGTGTACAAAATGAATGCGCGAAGCGAATTTCTTAGCCAAAGCGGGAACGTCGTTATGCAATCCGGCGCTCAGCGACCCGGCGCAAAAGGTCAATCCATTATGAACATTGTCCACAGCCTTCAGGAACCATTCAATGTCTTCATGACTGGTTACAATACGCGGTAGTCCCAGCACTGCAAATGGAGGATCGTCGGGATGAACACACAGGTTAACGCCATACTCCTCTGCAACCGGAATAACCTTTTCGAGAAAGTATTTCATATTCTGGCGCAGCGCATTCTTATCGATACCATTGTAAAGTGCAAGCAGACGTTTAAAGATAGCCACAGGCTGCTGGTCGCCTTCCTTAATATTTCCGTTTACAAACCCCTGCGTTTTAACGATAATAGTATTGATTAACTCTTCCTTTTCGGCCTGCGTAATGGTTTTATCGAGTTCTTTCACGGCATTCAGCACTTCGGCAGAATAATCGGCTTCGGCACCTTCACGATTCAGGATTTTGCAATCGAAATAAGCGAATCGGATTTTATTAAAATACAAGGTCGAAGTGCCGTCGGGCAGCATGTGTTCAAGGTCGGTACGAATCCAGTCGATTACCGGCATAAAGTTGTAGCAAACCGTTTTCACCCCTGCTTGTCCGAGGTTTTTAAGGCTTATCTTGTAATTCTCGATGAGTTGGTCGCGATCGGGTCCGGCGTATTTAATGCTTTCCGAAACCGGAAGGCTCTCTACCACCGACCAGCGCAAGCCGCCGTCTTCGATATATTGTTTTAAATCCATGATAGCTTCGGACGTCCATACTTCCCCGTTGGGAACGTCGTGCAACGCTGTTACAATACCTTCAACTCCAATCTGTCTCAACATGGCAAGCGTAATCGGATCTTTCTTGCCAAACCATCTCCACGTTTTCTCCATTATTTGTTTTTTTGATATTTGTATAGAATTTCGTTCCGGGGTTTACACATTATCCATTCTTGATGAATAAACTAACCAGAAATTTATCGCTACAAATATGAGCCGAAATTATATCGAAAACAACCCTTGCAATAACACTCCATTTGCAATAAGTTATGGTATTTTTGCAAATATTTCATCAAAGACAACAAACAGGCCATGTCCAAGATAATGCACGAACAGGTTGATCTTCCTGGCGGGAGTCCCGTTAAAATGAAATGGAACCGGTATCCGCATTTTATTTATCCCTGGCATTTTCATGGCGAGTACGAGATTGTTTACACCTTAAAAAGTTATGGAACAAGGTACGTGGGCGACAGTATTGAGACGTTCGAAGCCGGCGACCTGGTATTTCTTGGCAGTAATCTGCCACATTCGTGGAAAAGCGACGAGGCTTTTCATCAGAATAATCCCGATTATACGGTTGAGGTTATTGTGATTCAGTTTTCGGAGAATTTTCTTTCGCAGGCCATTTCGGATTATCCGGAGATGGCGCACATCCGCGAACTTTTTAAACGTTCCGAAAGAGGTATAAAATTTCTGGAACCTGATAGTAATGCCATCGGAAAAAAGATTGTAAAACTTTGGAATGCCCCACCGTTTAAACGCCTCGTTGATTTTATGCTTGTGCTGGATGCCATGGCACAAAGCAGCCATTACCAACTGCTGGCTTCCGAAATATTCCGCAAAAACACTATTGAAACCGGCGACCGTTTAGAAAAGATATTGCGTTACCTCAACTATTCCTATCAGCAAAAGCTGTCGCTAAAAGAACTGTCGGGAAAATTCAACATGAACCCGGCCGCTTTTTGCCGTTATTTTAAAGAAAAAACGAGCAAATCGTTAACGGAATACATCAACGACTTACGGATTGGTTATGCCTGCAAGCTGCTACAAGAGCGGAACATCCCAATATCGCAGGTCAGCCAGAAATGTGGGTTTAATAACTTGTCGCACTTTAACCGTGCATTTAAAAACAAAATCGGCTCAACCCCTTCGGCTTATCATAAAAATCTGCAAGCAAAACGATAGCCAAAAGGGTTGAGCCGAAATATTATCAGTTTACTTTTTGGAAGGAGTTAGCTTTACCAGCACAACACCATGCGGCGCAACCGCAGCTTCAAACTTATTGGTAAAAATCCCTAAATCTTTCTGACGCCATAAGTCGCGGACAGTTTGTTTGCCAAAAATTTTAAGGTCGTCCCAAGTGGCCGTAATAACAGCTTTATCGGTTCCCCGGTTAAATAAACCGAGAGCGATGGAGCCATCTTCGAGTTTCTTTGCATAAAGGTCGATATTCTCCCCTTTGCTGATGTGTGCAGCCTGAATAGCCAGCGGGTCCTGATCCACTTCAAGAACTTCGTCGTTGGAAAGCAGACTGATGGTAAAGTCGTCTAATTTAGAAAGGTCGCAGCCAATTAAAAGAGGCGCTGACAGCAGACTCCACAGGCTTATGTGCGTATATTGTTCGTCGGCAGTAAGCTTGGTGTAATGCAGTTTTGGGCCCCATCCAACATAGCCAACTACCAGCATATCGGGGTCGTTATAATGGCCAGGGCCGCAGAAAGGAGCCCATTTATCCTGACTAAACCCAATTCTCGACATACTATTCCAGTTATCCCGAATATCGCCGGTGGTACGCCAGCTGGTAGCCATATTAGCCCAATCCTGTGCAAAGGCGAACGGAGCACTGTTGGAAAGGCTGTAAACAATATCCCGTTTTTGCCGGCGAAGTGCCGTTCTCATTTCATTTACATGGAAGGTATCGTTGGGGTTCCAATCGTATTTCAGATAATCAACACCCCAATCAGCCCACTGCTTAACGTCATTATTCACAAAAGAGTAAAGCCCGTGTTTGAAAAGCACCGCCCTTCTCTTTTTCCAGATAGAATCGTGTGTGCCATACCGGTAAAACTCGTTGTGGTTACCCGCTTTAATCCAGTCGTAGGTGCCATCGGGGTTATTACTGTAGGAACCTACATGCCCTTCATACGTACCAATCCATGGCCCTGAATAAATGCCAAATTTTAAACCCATGGCATGAATCTCATCCGCTAAGGCTTTCATGTCGGGGAACTTCGAATTAGGCTGAACACCGTTATACTTACCGCCTCTGATGCTTTGCCAACCATCGTCGATGTTGATATATGTCCAGCCATGATTTCTCAGTCCTTTTTCAACAAGGGCTTTAGCCGAGCTAAGTACTTTTTCCTGACTTACAGCTCCTCCCCAACAATTCCAGCTATTCCAGCCCATTGGTGGAGTAAGGGCAATTCTTTCGCCCACTATAATCTTGAATTTACGTTGGGTTTTGCCCAGCGCATTTTGGGCGTGGAGCGTTACTTCATATTCTCCTTTTGCATCTATTTGTCCGGCAATATTTCCCGTTTTGCTGTCGAGTTGCAAGCCGGAGGGTAAATTATCAGCCGAAAACACTATCGGCCATTTCCCTGTTGCAGGAATTGCATACAAAAAAACCGAACCCGGTCGCACCCCAAATATTTTAGGCCCGTTAATCCGTGGAGTCTGCGAAGAGGGCGGGGTAAGAATAAACGTTTTAAGCGAATCCGACAAGCTATCGTGCGCCGGAACTTTGGCGTGTACCGATTGAAAACTAAAAAATAAGACAGGAATGGCCAAAACAGCAATCTTCGGCCCGAAATTGTTTAAGATCATAAAATTTCTGATTAGGTTAGTAAATAGATATTAGTAACGTTTGATTACTATATTCAAATGTAGGTTGCAGAGTTTTCAATATTCAAAATTTGTACCAGTATTAAACAATTTATAATTACTTTTCGAAGCTTTTTTTAGCCCCCTAAACTTAGTTAACATTTTGAAAACAAACCATTATCCATGATCAAAACCATTCTTCGCGGAACTTTATTTCTTCTTCTGATTCTTTTGCCGCTCCAAGCGTTCAGCTATAAAAAGCGTTCGGCTAACGATTTTGCAGCCAATCTTAACCAGGTTATGAAGGTGCTGTACGTAGGGCCATCCGATCTAAAATCTTTATCGCGGGAAGAACTGAACGACGTTAAATCGCTTAAAAACTCTCTTTTTATATCCGGGATACGTTTTAAGGAAACACAGGTGGATAAGTTAACCAAACTCAATCTCCGAACTTTTGATGTCATCATCATTCCTTATGTGTCGGGCGGTAAGCTTAACGATGCAGAAGCCTCCAAAGTGACAGAGGCTGTAAATCAGGGGACCAACCTTCTTTTTGCCGGGAATACGAAAATGAACAAGCTTCTTGGCGTTGAGCTCCGCAGCAAAAAGGTGGTAGTTTCACAAATTCGTGACCTTCAATTTCCCGACGATACATTAAGCTGGACTAAGCCGGCCAAACTTCGACCAGTACTTCGACCTGCTGCCAAAGAAAACCTGTTATGTGTCGATCATCTTACCAACCAGCCGCTGGTAGTAAAAGGAAAATATGGCAAAGGCAATTTCATCTATTTCGCCACCATGTTCGACCCAGACACTAACAAAGGATATTCGCGTTATCCGTTCCTCATCGAAACCCTCGACAATGTTTTCGGACTAAAATCGCTAGCCGAACGACAGGTCATGGAAGTGTATTTCGATCCCGGCATGCGCGATAGTTCTGTGGATCTCGACACGCTTGCTGCCTGGTGGCATAAAAATAAGATTAAACGTATCCATGCCGGAGGGTGGTATTACGATTATCCTGGCGTGGATTATGGAAAGCTGATTAAAGCTTGTCACGACAATGGAATCGTGGTTTACTGCTGGCTCGAAACACCCATGATTAGCAGTGGTTTTTGGGACAGACACCCCGAGTGGCGCGAGAAGACAGCTTTTTTAAAGGATGCCCTGATTGACTGGCGTTCGCTCATCAACCTTGCCGACCCCGACTGCCGCAAACAGGTGTTTGAAGAAATTGGTGAAATGCTCACGAAGTTCAACTGGGATGGTGTAAACCTCGCCGAACTTTATTTCGAGCCATCGCCGGTGGGGCCGCGGCTTGCCCAGAACTTTACACCGATGAACGATATTGTCCGTAATGAGTTTAAGGCTAAAGGCGGTTTCGACCCAGTACTCCTGTTCGACAAAAAAAGTCCGTATTACTGGGAAACTAACCATAAAGCATGGAAATCGTTTGCCGAATACCGCAAAGATTTATGTTTTAGGCTGAAAGATTCTTTCCTCGATTTTCTAAGTGGTGTAAAAAATCAAAAGAAGGATTTTGACCTGATGCTAACGGTACTCGATGTAAGCCTTACGCCCGAACTCTCGGACAACATTGCCGAGAAAACCGAAAACACGCTTGCCCTTTACAAAAAATACAACTGCACCATGCAGATTGAAGACCCGTCGAACTGCTGGGGACTTACACCTGACAGGTACATCCGCATGGGAAAGTTTTATCGGAAATATATTAAACACGAAAGCCAGCTTTTGTTCGACTGCAATGTTGTAACCCGTTATGCTGACGAATTTGAAGGCTTTCCTTCTCTTAAACCCACAGGCGAGGAAGTGCGACAGGTGGCATATTACATGTCGCAGAGCCATTGCCGACCAACGTTTTATTCCGAAGATTGCATCAACGAGAACGATTTTCGGAATATAAGCTCAGTGCTGGCGCGTAAAGCAAAAGTAGAGCCTGAGACCGAAACACGCTGGAAAGTTTCTTCACCATTTACTATTACCGTCGATGCCGGAATTCAGGATGTTGTAACGAAACTCGACGGCAAGCCTTGGGTAACCGGAGAAAACGGCAAAGTGATTGTCCCCAAAGGAATTCATAAACTCGAATTCGAAGCAGGAAAGGCTTCGGCTGGCCAAATCCGGTTGATTAATATTTCTGGCGAACTGCTTCGTGCTGAATTTACCGATAATGGGTTGTCGTTTGCTTATTCCGAAGATGTCGTTTCGTGCTATGTCAGTGTAGATAAGCAACCTTCTGCTATCCTGGTTGACGGAGTGAAAACCGATTGCCAAGTTTATAAAAAGAACAATGCCGAATTTGTGGTGAAATTGCCAAGTGGTAAGCATGAGGTGCGGATTCAGTAAGAATTCGAATCCGTTATTTTAAAAGAAAGCAATTGAAATTTTATACTTCAAACCGTTTATACCCAGGGAGCCGGAAGCGATTTTCTGGCTCCTTTTTGGCTTTTATTCTTGTAGCTGTGTTGTTTTCGAATTCTTGTGAGAAGCCTAAGACAATACCGTCCTTTTATTATTGGAAAACAACGTTTCATTTGTCCCTGCTTGAGCGGGATTATTTAAAAAGATTAAATGTAAAGAAGTTGTATGTAAGGCTTTTTGATGTGACATGGGACAAAAGCCTTCAGTGTGCAGCACCGGTCGGTACAATTTCGTTCTGCGATTCCGTACCTTCAGCACTTGCGCCTGTGCCAGTAGTTTTTATAACCAACGAAACGTTTTTGAATTCTCCTCCGGAAACTATTCCAAGTCTGGCTAACCATGTTTTTGAAAAGATTTCCGGAATTTGTACCCAAAACCATCTTCAATATAAAGAGATACAGATTGATTGTGATTGGAGCGATAAAACCCAGGCGCGGTATTTCGAGTTTCTCCGGCGGTTATCGTTACGGTTGTCTGCGGGTCAGTATTTATCGGCCACGATAAGGCTCCATCAGGTAAAATACCGGCAAATAACCGGCGTTCCTCCTGTAAAGCGGGGCATGCTGATGTTTTATAATATGGGGAAAATATCGGCTAATAAGAAAAGTAACTCCATTTATAATGAACAGGATGCCGGTCGTTATACCCAGTGGATTAAGCATTATCCCTTGCCGCTCGACATGGCTTTGCCGGCTTTTTCGTGGGGAATCCATGTGCGCGACGGTCGGGTTATGGAGTTGCTGAACAACCTTACATCCGAAGATTTTTTGAAGAATCCGTTGTTTGGGTCAACTGAGCCTGGGTATTTCAAGGCTAAGTCATCCTTCTTTTTTCGCGGTTTTTATTTCATGCAAGACGATTTGGTTAAGATTGAACAAACCAGTCCCCGATTAACACTGGCAGCCGCCCGACAGTTGGAACGTTCGCTCAATAGAGCTGTGCGTTCAGTTAGTATTTATCATTGTGACTCATTAATTTTTACCCGATATGAAAAAAGCGATTTCTCTAAAGTTTTTCATTGTTTCCATTAGCCTTTTGCTCGTTGTGGGCGGAATTGGATGGGCTTGTGCCGACCTTTTCGATGCGGATGAGGTCAATTATTCCCTGTTTTCGCCCGAAGTTATCCATAACAACGATTACCGGCCTTTCTTTCGGTCTTTTCACGCCCTTTATCAATATGACCACACCGGTGAATGTGGAGGCGATTTTACGCAGGTTAACCTAAAGGAATGGCAGGAATTCTTTAAAAATAAGGTTGATACTTCCGATTTGTCTTTTCTGGTTTACACGGCTAATCTCAAGACCCTCGACACGCTTATCTTTTACTTTAAGAAACCGGGTTTCCCAATTAGTAAATCATTAAAGAATAATTCGTTGTTAACATATCCCGATAAGGCTGTTATAACGGAGTTTCTTTATTACCTGGGATTTGCTAAACGATGTGAACCGTATGCTACTTATGTAGATGATTTGTGGGGTCAGGGAGATAAAGTAAACCCGCGCTCGCAGACGACAGATATTTCCAGGTTGTTGCAACGGGGCGAGAAGGCTTATTTTTCGGCAAAAAACGATTATATCTGGCAACGATATGTTTTTCAGCTTGTCCGTATGTATTTCTACGGCGGAAATTTTGACGGCTGTATCGATTTTTATCATGCCCATAATAAAGAGCTTTTGCAGAATAATTCGATAAAATACCGCACCATGGGATATGCTGCCGGGGCATTATTTCATACAAAACGTTATTCCGAAGCTAATTATCTTTATTCTCTGGTTTATGACAATTCCCCGCTTCTTAAGGTTTCGGCTTATTTGAGTTTTCATCCGGTGGAAGAAGCGGATTGGCAGGAATCGTTAAAAATGGCGAGGTCGGTTCGCGAAAGGAATGTGCTTTGGCATTTACTGGGCATCTATGCCGACCCGCTGCGTGCTATGCAGGAGATTTACAAAACCGAACCATCATCCGAGCTTCTTGACCTGTTGTTGGTACGTGCCGTTAATATTGAAGAAGAAAAATTTGTTGCACGACGTTATTTTGAAGGCGGCGCCACAAATGATAGTGCCGTAGGTTTTGATAAGAAAAATATCAACCCAAAGCTTTTTGAGTTTATCCGTAGCGTTGCCGATAAGGGTAATACCCATAAACCTTGCGTTTGGAACCTGGCTGCCGGATATTTTTACCTGGCTATGTCCGATTATAAGAAGACGGATAAATATCTGGATAAGGCTTTAACTTGTTCAAAAAATGACACTCTTGTTGCCAAACAGGCCAAATTATTGCAGGTTGCCTGTCATATCGAGCGTACCACTAAGCCCGATAGGAAATTCGAAGAAAAAATAGTTGCAGAATTAAACTGGCTTAAGGATGAAAAACAGCCCGACCTGAGGAATGGAAATGCTTATGAATGGGCGTTGAAACGACTGTCCGAAATTTATTTTCACAATAAAGAATATGTGAAATCGGAATGTCTCGATTATCTCCGCGATTTAACATTTTATACCGATAGTGTTAAAGCTTCCAAAATGATTGCTTTGATGGATAAGCCTAATAAAACGGAGTTCGAGAAATTTATCTTAACCTGTCATCCGTATAAAAGGAGTGATATTATTGAATATCAGGCCGTGCAGTTGGTTTATAAAAATAAGCTGGAAGATGCGATTACACGGTTTAATACAAATCATGTAACTGGTCCGGCTGTTCCCGGCGATCCGTTTCTTATTCATATCAACGATTGTCATGATTGTGACCACGCCAATCCGCCGCAGCCTCAATATTCAAAAGTTGCTGTTCTTGAACGGATGGTTAGCTTACGCCGCGAAGCTGAAGGTAATTCTAAAGTTGCAGCAATGTCGAGCTTTCTGTTGGCCAATGCCTATTATAACCTTACGTATTTCGGGAATACACGGGCAATGTATGAGACGAGTATTATCGGCTTTTCGAGCGATTATCCGTATTTCGATATGTATGAATTTAGACCGGCGAAAGGATTGGGCGTCATTTTCGATTGCAGTCTGGCCGAAAAATACTATCGGCGTGCCATGGAATTGTCAAAAGACCAAGAATTTAAGGCTAAGTGCTGTTTTATGGCGGCCAAGTGCGAACAAAATAAATTCTTTTTGAATAAACCTAAGGAGTTTAAGGACGATTTTCGTTCGGGTCAGTATTTCAATATGCTGAAAACTAATTATTCCAAAACCAGATATTATAAGGAGATTATCAGGGAGTGCGGATATTTCAGGACGTATTTGGGAATGCGTTAAAAGAAAAGCGGAATAACTTCAATGAGTTATTCCGCTTTCCATTTAAAAAGTGTCCAATACAATAAATTTTAAATTTGACGGTTATAAATAGCAAAACAAAATTTACTTCTTACCAATAATCTCCATCTGTTAATTAAAAAATTTTACTATCATGAAATTTAGAACATTATTAGCGATCGGCATTTTTACGGCATTAATTAGTTGCCAGACAACCAAAAATAGCGAATTTTTATTTTTAAACGCCAAACAACTAAATTCTTTAGGTATTGAGCTTAATGCGAACGGAGTATTTTACAAAAACTTCAATCCAAACTGGAAAGAAAGCCATGAGAAATACTCTTGTTTAGGCTTTTACAGCAGCAATAACGATTATCTAAAAACATTCCACTATGCCGAAACCGATACATTGAAACCTTCAAACGGAAACGACAGCTTGTTATTTCAGAAAGAACTGAGTCACAACGATTTTTATCCTTTAATTATTGGGAACACTCAGGGACAGCAAAGTCTGGACAATAAAACATTACCATTGGACATGAAACTTCTGCCTGTGGCAATTTGCATGAGTGAAACAAAATTATCAAACAGAAATGACACACTCATAGTTTGGTTCAAGTCCACAGCTGCATTAAAAAAGGCTTTACCTAAGGATATAAAAATGGAAGATTATCTTAAAACCAGGCCAGTGAAAAAATAAGAATAATAGGAATTCTTTTCTTGTTAAACGATCAGCAGGATTATAATATAAAAGCGGGATGGCTTATAATGAAGTCATCCCGCTTTTTTTATTAAATAAATTTCGTTTTACGCTTTCAGGCCGAAATAGTAAGCTTTTCCAATTCGTTATACTGGAAAAAACCGATACTGTTCATTAATTTGGTAGACTGCTGGTTCATCCGTTGAGAAGTAATGACGAGATTCTCCGATGTAGAGGCATTTGCTTGTGTTTGTTCGTTAAGATTCTGGATGGCATGATTTATCTGGGCAGTACCGCTCTCCTGCTCAATACTGGCCGTAGTAATTTGTTGTACCAGTTTGGCAGTCTGGTCAATTTTAGGAGTGACTTTACCGAGTTTTGCACCAGCTTGTTGAGATACATCCAAACCTTTATTCGACAAGGCTATAATAGCTTCGGAAGCAATTTTGCTATGCTCGGCAAGTTTCCTGACCTCCGACGCAACCACAGCAAAGCCTTTGCCCTGTTCTCCGGCGCGAGCCGCTTCAACCGCTGCGTTTAAGGCAAGAATATTGGTTTGAAATGCAATATCACCAACCACGTTTATCTTTTGCGAAATCTCCGAAATTACTTCCAAAGCGTGGTTCATCGAAGCCAGGCTTTCCTGAATATCCGACGACGATTCAAGTGCTATACTTTCTGTTTCCCTGGCATGACTGGCGTTCTCGCTGGTATTAGCAGACATTTCTTCGATACTCGAAGATAGTTCTTCGACTGAAGCCGCCTGACTACTTGCCCCATCGGAAAGATTAGTAGCAACGTCGTTTAGCTGTCCGCTCATTTGCGACACATCATTTGCACAGGAATGAATATCTTTCGAAACTTTCTGTAACTGGCTAATCAATTCATCAATTGATTTTGCGATTTCTCCAATTTCGTTATTAGCAGCTAGAGTCGAAGCATCGATTTTCAGGTTCAGGTTTCCTTTCGAGAGCTCATTGATTTTCAGGTTCAAATCCATTATTGGTCGGCGAATATACCGTTTCGCCACGCTATTAACACTAACCAGCCAAACCAATCCGAGAGGAAGCCCCCAGGTTAGGTGAATTAGTCCCTGCTCGCCAATGTAGTACGAAATAGCACTTTGTCCCATGGCTGCAATAAATGTGGTGTAAGCTGTAATAAAAATGACGGATTTTCGGTAAAGAGTCCAAACAACCAAATAACCGAAGGGGATTAATCCAAAAATAATAATACAGATAATAAGTCCAAAATGACTCATAAATTTAACGTTTTAGGGTTATTGTTTAATGTTGCAAAATACAAATTTTACACAAAACCTATCCTATACAATCCTAAATTAAAGAAAACTTAACCCTATGAATAAAAATCCATTACCCATATCTCTTTTAACGAAAACCTGCATCGTTAAAGGTATTCGAAAACATCTACCATTAAAATTTTGCAACAATCCGGCAGACTTTTTCTTACTTATTTCATTCTATCCCGAAAATACGCAATGAGATCGTCCATTTCAATCTGATATTGCTCTTCCAAAAACCGGGACCTGTCATAAAATTGCTTTGCAAATTTCCGGAACGCATCCGAATCGGGGTTGAACGGACGGTGTTGCGAGGCCTGAAGCACTTGCTCTACCTCACGCATCAAAACAATAATTTTAGGCTTCATATAACACTCTTTAAACCGTTTCCAGATGTAATTTATGGCAGCCTTAGACGGATGCAGCATATCATCTTCATAAAAACGGTAATCACGCAGTTCGTCCATCACAATTTCATACGAAGGGAAGTACGCGGCTTGCGGGTATTTTTGACAAATCTGGTCGATAGCCAGTAGCAACGCCGCCTTGCTGAGCTGGTTCTCATGTGCGCCATCCTTCCAATGCCGTATCGGGCTAACGGTAAACACCACAAAGAGATTAGGATTAACGCCCCAAAGCGCATCCAAAAGGACAGTATATCCATCCACGACCTCATTAACTGACAATCGTCGCCGTTCGAACTCCTGTGCAGGCACTTTATGACAATTGGCAACCACTTGTCCGGTTGATTTCAGATAATAGACAAATGAAGTTCCGAAAGTGATAAATAAAAAGTCGGCTTGTTTCAAAAAAACGGAAGATTCTCCTAGCCTTGCATTAATAGCGTCAAGACAAACGGCATTATCAACATCCGAAAAACGGCTGTGATGGTCAAAACTGTTCCAGACATCACCATTACGAAAAAGGTCGTCGGCAGTATATGGCTGCGGATTTAGCAATCGTTCTAATCCCCGTTTTACCGACAACGGGTTATACACTACGCCAAATGGATTATTATCGACCTTAAAACGGCAACCCGACAACTTATTGCCAATATGCTCCGAAAAACAAGATCCCATCAGCATAAGCTTTGACCGATAATCAATCTTTTTACCCGAGGCCGAAACCGGTACCGTTGTCCTGAACAGTTCCATAATCAAAATGTTAGTTTTAACAAAAATACGAGATTATTTGCTTTTAAGGTGTTAAATTCGATTCCCAACCTCATCACCAAGCATTCTACACCCTGTAAATACACACGTTACAACCTATTTATGAAATTTAACATGCTTTAACATTCGTTAACGGAAGTTTAAAGTATGTTTGTATCATCAAAAGCAGAGATTAAGATTAGTTAAAATACAAGCATAGTTAGTAGTTTTAGTAGTGTAAAATTTTTTCATATTTAGGTTTGATTGGTTAGTAAAAAAGCGGGGCTGTCGTGATGACAGCCCCGCTTTGCATATATAAAGACATTGTTATTAGTTGTCAATAAAATATCTGAATCAAAACAATCAGCAATAGCATTACCGATATGAAAATATTTCCCCACAGTTCCGATTCCATAAAGACGAGATAATGAGCCAAAAGGAAAGAAGCCGGAATTGATGCCAGAATCAACAATTCGCCGGAAGCCTGCGGAACAGCTATATACACCGCTATAACATTAATAAACAGCCATAGCAAAACGGTAAACATTTTTCGCGGAAAAATCTTCTTTCCCTGCAATTCCTTCAGCATAAACTCGCTACCCAAAACCATCATCACAATTACAAAACCAATAAAGATGATAAACAACACGTGATAATCGGCAAACGAATATTTCGCCTCAAAAACAGCCTTAAAATCATAAAATAGCCGAAGAGGCTCGCCTATGGTAAGATAATAATAGCTTCCCATAAAAAACATGGGTAAAGCCAAACCTAAAATAGAAAAGACCCATTCCCGCCAACGAAAAGGACGTAAAACCGTCAATCCTACCCATACAATAAATACAAAAAAGATAAGGAAGGGATAAAACAGCGACCCTGCGGATATATAAAAAGCAGCCTCGAAAATCTCATAGGCAATCCTGTCGCGATGATACGACTTAAATATCCTATTGAGCGCGAAAAGCAGAAAAAATGCAGCAAAGATTACCGGATTCAATCGTTGCAAACCGGGATACGATGCCGTTATCATTACAAACATGATAGCGGGCAGGTACGATCGGTTATTAAGTATCATAAACCTCGTATTAAGCCGCGACAGAACAAAACTCAGGATAATCACCAACAACAGGGTAAATCCGGAAGCGTGTATGGTGCCCGGAGGCAGCACACCAACAACAGCCTTATATAAAGGCATGGAAACCCTATCGAACAGAAACTGGCTGTGAGGAATATTCAACAACGAATGCACCCACAACAACACCCCCAAAAATGGAATGAATACAATTACCTGAGCTCCGGTTGACCGGAATAAACGAAGAAACATACGGTATATTTTTACAAGTCGAAGCCGATATCTTTCCGGTAGTATTTACCTTCGAAATCGACAACCCCGGCATTTTTGTTCGACAACACCAAAGCATCTTTAATTGAATTACCATATGAGCTAACGGCTAAAACACGCCCGCCATTGGTAACAACTTTTCCATCATCAGCCTTAGTGCCGGCATGGAACAATATACTGTCAGAGACCTTATCGAGATTGAGCATTTCTTTACCATTCACATAATCGCCCGGATAGCCACCGGAAACCAGCATGACGGTAGTAACCGTTCGTGAATCGGTTTCGATTTTAACGTTGGCGAGCTCCCCTTTGGCTGCAGCTTCAAAAACCTCTACCAAATCGTTTTTAATACGAGGCATAACCACCTCTGTTTCCGGGTCGCCCATGCGGACATTGTACTCAATAGTGAGGGGCTCTCCTTCAACATTGATAAGTCCCAGGAAGATAAACCCACGATAGACGATATTGTCCTTACGAAGACCTTCCACGGTAGGTTTTATGATGCGGTCTTCCACCTTCTTCATAAACGTTTCGTCGGCAAACGGAACCGGAGAAACGGCGCCCATACCACCGGTATTGAGTCCGCTATCGCCTTCGCCAATGCGTTTATAATCTTTGGCTTCCGGAAGAATAACATAGGACTTCCCGTCGGTAAGCACAAAAACAGAAAGCTCAATTCCTTTTAAAAATTCTTCAATAACCACGGTAGTGCCAGCCTGTCCGAATTTTCCGGCAAACATTAGTTCAAGTTCCTTTTTAGCCTCGTTGATATCGTCAAGGATAAGCACGCCTTTTCCGGCAGCTAAACCGTCTGCTTTGAGTACGTAAGGAGCTTTAAGGGTTTCCAAAAAGCTGTAAGCATCGTTAAGAGTAGCGGCAGTAAAACTTTTATAGCGGGCGGTAGGCACGCCATGCCTTACCATGAATTGTTTGGCAAAATCCTTACTACCTTCAAGTTGCGCTCCATCGCGCGAAGGGCCGATTACCGGAATGTCTTTTAAATCTTTACGACCGAGGAAATAATCGTAAATCCCCTTTACTAAAGGTTCTTCGGGACCAACCACAACCATGTCAACCTTTTCTTTTAAAACCAATTGGGCAAGGCCGTCAAAATCGTTGACCTTAATATCGACGTTGGTTCCAACCTGACTGGTTCCGGCATTTCCCGGTGCTATAAAAAGTTTGTTGAGTTTCTTGCTCTGGGCAAGTTTCCAAGCAATGGCGTGTTCACGTCCTCCTGATCCGATAAGTAAAATGTTCATTGTTCGTCTTGATTATTCGCCAAAAGTATAAAATAAACCGCTACTATCACAATGCTAAGGACTAAGGTTTTGCCCAGCGGCATGGGTCAATCCCCAAAAATGCTTTGTAAAACGGGCAGAGAGTTAAGGGTTGACAATCCCCCATGATGATGGTTATAATACTCGATAATAAGGTTTAACAGTGCATTACGGGTTTGATGATTCATAGCCGGTTGCTCCATACCATCGAACGTCACGTTCATTAACTGATGAAACAACGCACTGATGTATTTCTGTTTACCATCGCCCGATGAAGCTAAAAAAGCATTAAAATATCCGTTGGCCGGATCGAATATACAATTAGCCTCCGAATAATTATCCTGCGGATAAAAACCAAGGTGCTTGGTAAGATTTAAAAGAAATACAAGATGAAAATTTGCTGAGCCGGAATCCTTAATATCAAATAACTGAATGGCATGAAACAAAAAATCGAACATAGCAGGGTTCGCTTCTTCCTCCTTCAATGTTTTATACAGAACTTCGGCAACGAAGAGCGATACGGCACTTTTAATGGTTGTAAATGGAATGGAATGAAAAGGGCATTCGATGGCGACTTCTTTAATCCGCTGAAGGTCGCGCTTGGGATTGATATAAACATCGAGATTGAGAAGCGTGAGTGGCTGGAAAAAAGTGGGCCGAAACTTCCCCTTTCGCCCATACACACCTTGTACAAGAAATGTTTTCCGCCCAAAAATCTCGGTATAAATGGTCGTCACCAGACTGGTATCGCCATATTTAAGATGATTCAGGACTATTCCCTTGGTTTTATAAAGCATACGTTAATTTCGGGAAAGCTTTATTTTCCTTACAGAACATTTGTAACAACCTTAGCTCCGACCAACGCCCGTGCAGCCTCAACAATTCCGGTCGTATCAAAACCACATTCGTGATAAAGCTGGGCCTGAGTTCCGTGTTCTACAAAGCGGTCGGGTACACCCAGCCGTTTCACTTTTGATGAATAACCATGTTCGGCCATAAATTCGAGTACCGCACTTCCGAAGCCTCCGTTAATAACACCATCTTCAATAGTAATCACGGCGTTAAACTTATCCAGAACCGTATGCAGAAGTTCGGTATCCAGTGGTTTAAGGAAACGCATATCCACGTGGGCTGCGCTTATCCCCTGTCCAGCAAGAATCGAGCAGGCTTCTTCTGCAAAATTACCGACAGCTCCAAGGGTTATAATAACAAGGTCGGAACCATCGCGAAGCATCCGTCCTTTACCAATAGTCATTTTCTTAAACGGTTTATGCCAGTCGGGTGTCACACCGGGGCCTTTGGGGTAACGAATCACAAACGGCCCATGATTTTCGTCCTGCGCAGTAAACATCAGATCGCGGAGATCTTCCTCAACCATGGGCGATGCCACAGTAAGGTTAGGGATGCAACGTAGGTAAGCCAAATCGTAAACTCCGTGATGGGTTGCCCCGTCCTCGCCTACCAAACCTCCACGGTCGATGCATAGTACCACGTGAAGATTCTGAATAGCTACATCATGAATAATTTGATCGTAGGCACGCTGCAAAAACGACGAATAGACATTACAATAAGGTACCATGCCCTGAGCTGCCAGCCCTGCCGAAAACGTAATTGCATGTTGCTCGGCGATTCCCACATCGAAAGCCCGATCGGGGAAACGTTCGAATAAATAATTCATTGAACAACCGCTAACCATAGCTGGGGTAACTCCTACAATTTTAGGGTTTACCTCGGCCAGCTCCAAAAGCGTCCGGCCAAACACCTCCTGAAATTTGGGAGGCTGTGGAGTAGCCGATACGGATTTTATAATTTCCCCGGTATCCTTATTGAACAATCCGGGAGCATGGAATTTCGTTTGGTCTTCTTCGGCAAACTTATAGCCTTTGCCCTTGGTAGTTACTACATGAAGAAGCTTGGGGCCGGGGATATCTTTCAGGTCGTTGAGCACTTTAGCCAGAAGCATCACGTCGTGACCGTCAACCGGGCCAAAATACCTGAAATTAAGTGATTCGAAAAGATTACTGTGTTTTAATAGAGCCGATTTAACGGCACCTTCCAGTTTCTGGGCTACACGTTGGGGATTCGGTTTTAACTTGCCAAACGTACCCAGAACCTTCCATACATCGGATTTAAATTTATTATACGATTTGGAAGTGGACATATTGAGCAGATACTGCTGAAGCGCGCCAACGTTAGGATCGATGGCCATGTTATTATCATTCAGTATCACCAACAGGTTAGCGTTGGAAAAGCCGGCATTATTAAGTCCTTCGAAAGCCAAACCGCCAGTCATGGAACCATCGCCGATAACTGCAATCACATGCCGATCGGGTTCGTTTTTAAGCTTTGAAGCAACAGCCATGCCCAATGCCGCCGAGATCGATGTGGAAGAATGCCCCACCCCAAAGGAATCGTACACACTTTCGCTCATTTTTGGAAAGCCGCTAATGCCTTTATACTTACGGTTAGTATAAAAAACATTCTTACGCCCGGTAAGAATTTTATGTCCGTAAGCCTGATGCCCCACATCCCAAATAAGCTGATCGTAAGGCGTATCGAACACATAATGGAGAGCAACGGAGAGTTCCACCACTCCCAAACTGGCGCCAAGATGGCCCGGGTTGGCACTTACCAGCTCAATAATAAACTGACGCAACTCTTCGCTCAGCAGAACTAGTTCTTCCGGACTTAATTTCTTCAAGTCGGAAGGCAGTTCAATGCGGTCTAAATATGTTTTTTTTTGCTCATCCATCAGGTTACAAATAAGTTGCAAAAGGCTTCACGAACTGCCAAAGATATAAATTTATTCCTAAAGTCCCGGCTTTGTTTTAAAGCGTCTTGTTAATATCTTTGGACGTGAAACGTTCTGTTAATAATTGGGCAAATCAAATAAATACAGCTTATGTAACGTTTATTCAAAAGTTTTGTTTCTATTATCCAATTTTTTAAAAGGCATAATTTTTGTCTTTACCAATGGACTTTAAAATACATCTTTCATCATGAATAATAAACTCGTCCTTCTGATTTTTGCAGTATTTATCGCCTCGTGTGTTCCTATTTCCAAATTCAACGAAATGAAGCGGAAAGCCGATGACTGCGACAAATTCAACCAACAAAATAAAACAGATATCGAAAACCTGCAGGTATCTAATACCGAGTTAAAATCGCAGCTCGAAGTGCTTACCAAAGAACGCGACAAACTGTTGCAGGATTCGCTAACCCGCTACCAGGAGCTCAAACAGATGCAGCTCGACTATAACAAACTGGAACAGCAATACCACGATTTTCAATTGGCTCAGGAGAATACCGCCAAAGGTAACGCAAAAGAAACTACCAAGCTTCTCTCTCAATTGCAGGAAGCCCAGGATAATCTTCAAAAGCGCGAAGACGAGCTCCGAAAACTCGAATACACACTGGAGGAAAAGAAACGCAACCTCGAAGCCCTGGCTCTTCAAAACGAAAAGACCAACAAACAGATGAAAGAAATGGCCCAATCGCTCAGCCGCAAGGACTCGATTGTAAAAGCTTTAAAGAACAAGCTTTCGGCAGCACTCATGGGATTGGAAAACAACGGGCTTACCATTAAAATTGTAAACGGCAAGGTTTATATATCGCTCGAAGAAAAACTCCTGTTCAAATCGGGAAGTACCGCAGTTGACCCGGGCGGAGTTAGTGCACTGAAGAAACTGGCGCGCGTGCTCGATCAAAACCCCGACATCAACATCATGATTGAAGGCCATACCGACGACGTACCGTATCGTGCCGATGCAGCTATCAAAGATAATTGGGATTTGAGCGCGAAACGTGCCACCGCCATTGTCCGCATCCTGCTCGAAGGCACCAACATCGATCCCAAACGCTTTACAGCTGCCGGACGCAGCCAGTACGTGCCGATTGACAAAGCCAAAAGCGCCGAAGCCCGTCAGAAAAACCGCCGTACGGAAATCATCCTCACCCCTAAACTCGACGAACTTTACAAAATACTCGAATCGAACTAAGCGATTAGCCGCAGAATTAACGAGAAAAGAAAAAGCCCCGGCATCACGTCGGGGCTTTTTTTGAATCGTAAAAATATAGTTATAGATTATCCGCATTTTGAAGACCCGCAATTAGTGCAGGTGAGACATCCTTCCTGGTAAACGAGTGCATCTGATCCGCACTCGCCACATTTACCTTTGGTAACCTTAGTTCCGTCGGGGATGTATTTTTTAAGCGCACGTACTACTCCGTTTTTCCAGGTATTGATGGTGTCGCTGTCCACGGTTAATGACGATACCAGGTTTACAATGCCGTCGATAGGCATTCCGTAGCGCAATACGCCGGAGATGAGACGGGCATAGTTCCAGTACTCCTTGTTAAACATATGCGACAAACCTCCAAGCGTGTTTTTATATCCGTACTTGTCAATATATTGGAAGTCGTAACGTGTATTTCCGTCTTCATCTTTGTTTTTGATGATCTTTCCGGTGGTGATTGATTTCGGGATGGGGAACATTTCTTCGTCCTTCAGACCGGTAAAAATTTCGTATGGGCGGTCATCCAGAATACCTACAAATGCAATCCACTCTTCTTTTTCGTTTTTAAACCGGATAACATCGGCGTCCAATACTTTCGGACGTTTGATGGGTTCGGTCATGAGGGCCGGGGCAATTTTCTTTTCTTCTTTTTTATTCGAAATCAAGACGCCTGCACGTGAACCTTCGCGATAAACCGTTACTCCTTTGCATCCGCTCTTCCAAGCTGTTACATAAAGTTCGTCAACCAATTGTTCCGAAGCTGTTTCGGGCAGGTTAATGGTTACGCTGATAGAGTGGTCGACCCATTTTTGAACTTCGCCCTGCATGCGAACTTTGTTAATCCAGTCAACATCGGCCGAAGTGGCTTTATAATAAGGCGATTTTTTAACCAGTTCCTGAACCTTTTCGTCGTCATAAGATTTAACAGCTTCTGCATCGTAGCCGTTAACTTCGAGCCAGGTAAGGAATTTATGGTGGAAAACGTTATATTCTTCGAAGGAATCGCCCACTTCGTCAATAAACGAAACTTTTACGTTAGTGTCGTTCGGGTTGACTTTACGGCGACGTTTGTAAACCGGAAGGAATACAGGTTCGATACCCGAGGTGGTTTGCGACATCAGGCTGGTGGTTCCGGTGGGAGCGATGGTAAGGAGCGCAATATTACGGCGTCCGTATTTGGTCATGTCGCGGTAAAGCTGATCGTCTTCATTTTTTAACCTTTCAATAAAAGGATTACCGCGTTCGAGCATGCTGTCGTAAATCGGGAAGGCTCCACGTTCTTTAGCCAGGTTTACCGAAGCACGATATGCCTCGATTGCCAGCGTTTTATGTACTTCAATAGAGAAGTCGATGGCATCGTCACTTCCATAACGGAGTCCAAGACCTGCCAGCATGTCGCCTTCGGCAGTGATACCAATACCGGTACGGCGTCCTTCTTCTGCTTTCACGCGGATGTTTTCCCACAAGCGGCGTTCCACGCGTTTTACTTCAATATCTTCCGGATCGTCGGCTATCTTCTGAATGATCTGGTCGATTTTTTCGAGCTCAAGGTCGATAATGTCATCCATAATACGCTGAGCATATGCTGCGTGTTTTTTGAAAAGATCGAAATTGAATTTAGCCTGTGGTGTAAATGGATTTTCAACATAGCTGTATAGGTTGATAGCTATGAGACGGCAACTGTCATAAGGACAGAGAGGTATTTCGCCACAAGGATTAGTGGAAACGGTGCGATAACCGAATTTGGCATAGCTGTCTGGTACCGATTCGTTAATAATGGTGTCCCAGAAAAGGATACCGGGTTCGGCCGATTTCCATGCGTTGTGGATTATCTTATTCCATAGGTCGCGTGCATTGATTTCTTTTTTATAAACTGGCTCGGGCGAATCAATCGGATACTGTTGTACATAAGGTGTATTGTTAACAACAGCATTCATAAATTCATTGTCAATTTTTACCGAAACATTAGCCCCGGTAACTTTCCCAGCTTCCATTTTAGCATCAATAAAGTTTTCGGAATCGGGATGTTTAATCGATATCGAAAGCATTAATGCTCCACGACGGCCGTCCTGGGCAACTTCGCGGGTTGAGTTTGAAAAACGTTCCATAAACGGAACAACACCGGTTGAAGACAAAGCACTGTTAAGTACCGGGCTTCCATGAGGACGAATGTGCGAGAGGTCATGTCCCACTCCTCCACGACGTTTCATCAGTTGTACCTGTTCCTGGTCAATTTTCATAATTCCGCCATAAGAATCGGCTGGAGGCTCGTTTCCAATAACAAAACAATTGGAAAGCGATGCTACCTGGTAGTTATTGCCAATGCCGGTCATTGGGCTACCTTGTGGAATAATGTATTTAAAGTCGCGGAATAGTTCGTATAACTCACTTTCAGAAAGCGGGTTCGTATACTTTTTTTCGATACGCGCGATTTCGCGGGTAATACGCCAGTGCATGTCGTCGGGCGACAATTCATAGATAGCACCAAAAGAATCTTTTAATGCATATTTGGTGGCCCAGACACGAGCTGCGAGTTCATCACCTTTGAAATATTCCAGAGCTTTGGGGAATACTTCATCATACGTGTACTTTTTTGCTTCCATTTGATTGGTTTCAGATTTCTGCTTGGCTACCATTTCTTCAATTTCCATTGTTCGTTGTTTTTGAAAGATTTATAACGTAGGGTTTCCTCGGGTTTAATGTGATGCAAGTTAACAAGACTACCAAAGCTGCACAAGCCTCCTAAATCGTAGTTATTAACAAAACTCCTGAGTTATTAACTTTTGGTTTAATGTGTTGAAAATCAGTAAATGTAAAAAGGGGTGAATAGTTGCATTGCCCTTAAATTTATGACTTTCAAAGGGGTGGAGTTTTGTTTAAATTATTTACAAATAAACACTCCAAATAACGAAAAGTTTTGCTATATAAATTCTTTTTCCGGCCTTGTGTAATGGAATATTCAGAGGTTATGCTTCTTAACGGTTGTTACGCCTGTTTAGTTTTGCGTATTTTCAGTTAAACCTGAGTTAGTTTAGTCTGGTTGTTATATTGTATGGGAAAAGTGGATTGTGCGAAAAACGGCAGGGGACTTCGTTTTTGACGAAATCCCCTGCCGTAAAATATCGGCTTTGAATTAGCCGACTTGTAAAAGTTGAATTATTTCTGTCGGTTTTTCAGGTCTTATTTTTCAATAAGCGTTTTTACTACTTACAAAATTGATGATAGGATTTTATTGGTTGCCCCGATGTTTTGCTTGACAAAATTCCCTGCGGTGTTTCCGGAAGTTTGAAGATATTGTGGATCGTTAAAAAGACGATCTAATTGATTTTTTAACCCAGTGAAACATTGAATTGGGAAAGCTCCCTTGGCATCAATCAGGTCAAGGGCTTCTTGAAATTTTTTGTGATTTGGCCCGAAAAGTACTGGGAGCCCAAATGTAGCCGCTTCCAGAATGTTGTGAATGCCTTTGCCAAATCCTCCGCCAATGTATGCCACCTGACCATAACGGTAAAGCGACGACAGCATGCCAATGTTATCGATGATTAACACGTCGAAGTCGCCAGACGGGTTGAGTTTCCACGAAGAAAATCGAACAACTTTCTTTTGGATGGATTTTTCGAGACGGTCGATGTGCGACACTTGAATTTCGTGCGGCGCGATGATGTATTTTAATGGCGAAGGCGTTTCGTTGATGTATTGCGAAAGTAAATCTTCGTCGGGTTCCCAGGTGCTTCCGGCGATGAGGCATTGTTTGTCGCCAACGAACGTTTTTACCTCGTCAATCTCGCGGGCTTGGGAAGCAATGGCATAAACCCTGTCAAAACGGGTATCGCCGGTTACCGTAACATTGGTAAACCCAATATTTTTGAGTAGCAGTGCCGAAGCCTCAGTCTGAACAAAGAGGTGACTGAAAAACGATAGTATTTTTCGGTACCAGCCTCCGTACGGTTTGAAAAACAACTGATTGCTTCGAAATATTGACGAACACAGATAGGCCGGAATGTCTCGTTTTTTAAGGAGTGACAGGTAGTTGTACCAAAATTCATATTTAATAAAAAATACTTTTTCAGGATTTACCAAGTCGATGAATCTACGCGCATTGCCAGGAGTGTCGGCCGGGAGGTAAAAAATGTAGTCGGCTCCGGCATAGTTTTTACGCACTTCATATCCCGATGGCGAAAAAAACGTCAGGAATATCTTGTACTCCGGATGCTGTTCTTTAATTTTTTCGATAAGCGGGCGGCCTTGTTCGAATTCGCCCAGCGATGCAGCATGCACCCATATACGACGTTCTCCTGATTGCAACTTGTTTTCGAGGTTTCGAAAAATATCTTTTCGTCCATCAACCCATTGGCGGGCTTTAATATTGCCTGTCAATGCAGCCACGCGAATGGCTATATTGTATAAGCGTATCAGGTTGTTGTATAAAGGTGTCATAAATTATTAGATGCCAATGGTTTTTACAGCTTTTTCGATGCGTGCGGCAACTTCTTCTTTGCCAAGCATTTCAATAATTACAGGAAGGTCTGGTCCGAAAGAACTACCAACCAACGAAAGCCGGAGACAGTTCATTACAGCTCCCATATTTGCTTGTTTTTCGGTGATAAAATCGTGAAGTCCGTGTTTTATGGTTTCGGCATCAAATCCGTCGAAGTTAAGCAGTACGTCTTTAGCTTCGGCTATGAGGGCGGGAGCGTTATCTTTCCAGCGTTTTTTAATTACGTCGGCATCATAACTTTTGGGAGCGATAAAGAAGAATGAAGCCTGTTGCCACATCTCCTTAACAAAATTTACGCGTTCCTTAACCAAAGCAACAACTTTTACTACAAAATTATGCTCGGCAGAAATACCTTTTTCGGCCAGGATTTTTTCGAAATCAGCAGCCAGATCTTCGTCCGAACGAGTAACTAAGTACTGATGGTTGTACCATTTGGCCTTTTCGAAATCGAAACGGGCGCCGGCTTTGTGTACATGGTCGAGAGAGAACGCTTCGGCAAGCTCGTCTAAACTGAAGATTTCCTGAGTTGTTCCGGGATTCCAGCCTAAAAAAGCGAGCATGTTGATGAACGCTTCGGGGAAATAACCCGATTCGCGGTATCCCGAAGAAATTTCTTCGGTTTTGGGATCCTGCCATTGAAGCGGGAAAACCGGAAATCCGAGGCGGTCGCCGTCGCGTTTGCTGAGTTTGCCTTTGCCATCGGGTTTTAGAAGTAGCGGAAGGTGGGCAAACTGCGGCATGTTGTCTTCCCAGTCGAGTGCGCGGTAAAGCATCACGTGGAGTGGGAGTGAGGGGAGCCATTCTTCGCCGCGGATAACGTGAGTAATCTCCATCATGAAGTCGTCCACGATGTTGGCCAGGTGATACGTTGGTAACTGGTCGGCCGATTTATAAAGTACCTTATCGTCGAGGGTCGAAGAGTTAACCACAACTTCGCCACGGATAAGGTCTTGCATCCTGATTTGTTCGTTTTCGGGCATTTTGAAACGGATAACCCATTGTTCGCCGCGTGCAATGCGTTCTTCAACGTCTTCCTTGCTGAGTTTAAGCGAAGTGCTTAAAGAGGTGCGCACTTGATAATTATAAGTAAAAGCCTTTCCCTGCGATTCTTGTTCTTTGCGCAAAGCGTCGAGTTCTTCGGCAGTGTCGAAGGCGTAATAGGCAAACCCGTCGTCAATCAGCTGAAGGGCATAATCCAGGTAAAGTTCCTTACGTTCACTCTGACGATATGGTGCATGTGCCCCATCGCCAAAACCTACGCCTTCGTTGGGGACAATACCGCACCATCTAAGCGATTCGATAATGTATTTTTCAGCTCCCGGGACAAAACGTCCTGAGTCAGTATCTTCAATACGCAGGAGAAAGTCTCCACCGTGTTTTTTTGCAAAAAGATAATTATACAAAGCCGTGCGAACACCGCCAATATGCAAAGGCCCTGTAGGACTGGGCGCAAAACGTACTCTTACTTTACTGTTCATCTTGTGAAAATTTTTGCAAAGATAATACTCCAAAAGTATAGACAACAGCTTGCCGTAAATAATAAAATCTGCCCTTAACAATAATTAACCAAAAATGAGGTAGTATAAATACTTATTCTAGTGAAAAAGGCGTACATTTGACTTTCCCTAAATCTTTCCGTATGGAAAACTTTCTTGAAATCCTGAAGCAACTCGTTAATCCCGAAAGCATTATTGTTCATGGAGGTTTGTACCTCTTGTTGTTCGTTATATTTGCTGAAACCGGTTTGTTTTTTGGGTTCTTTTTGCCTGGCGATTCGCTTGTTTTTACTTCCGGACTTTTATGCGCAACCGGCCTGTTACCTGTTAGCATCCCAATACTAATCCTATTGATAATACTTGCGGCAGTTCTTGGTAATTTTGTAGGCTATCTTTTCGGAAAGAAGGTAGGGGTATTGTTATTCCGGCGAAAGTCTAGCTTTTTCTTTAAGCATCAACATTTAGTTGCCGCCAGGGTGTTTTATTATAAACATGGAGGTATGGCATTGATTATTTGCAGGTTTCTGCCGATTGTGCGTACTTTTGCACCTATCGTTGCCGGAATTGTGAAGCTAAATCCTCGCAGGTTTTTATTGTATAACGTTATCGGTGCGGTACTTTGGATAAATTCGCTTGCCCTTTGTGGTTATTTTTTAGGCATTTATGTTCCTAATGTTAAGGATTACCTGGGTTATATCATTATTTTCCTCGTCGTAATTACAACCCTTCCAGTAATGGTGTCGAGCCTGAAACGAAAAAGAGCCAGAGTTAAAGTGGCTGCCGATGTAGTGGTAAAATAATCAATTATTTCCGTAAACATCTTTCTCCGACTGAAAGCCATCGGCAATTACCGTGCTTTTCAGGTTATTTTTATCAACCAGTTTGGGCTCGAATAAAAGAGCAGGAACATTAATGGCGCCATTCCAAATGGTTGTGGTCGTTTCTGTTATTTTTTCACCTTTAGCCAGAAGCATTCCGAGTTCTGCCGCTTTAATGGCCAATCCTTTAAATGGTTTATAGATTGTAAGGGTCTGATCTCCTTTTACAATATTACGACACGCCGCTAGAGAGGCGTCCTGCCCAGTAACTAATATTTTCCCATTGAGCCCATGTGCTTTTAAAGCTTCAATAACTCCGGTAGCAACACCGTCGCCCGACGAGAGAATTACGTCCGGAGCATCATTCAGCGAGAGGTCAAAATATTTAGAGGTTTCACTTTGGGCGTTCTCGGCAGACCACGACTCAAGAAACGAATCATAAACAACCTTTATTTTTCCTGATTTGACAAAAGGGTCGAGCTCTTTATGCTGTCCTTCTTTAATCCAGATGGCATTGTGATCGGCCTTGTCTCCGCCAAGGAGCATATATTTGCCTTCGGGTTTAAGTTTGGTAACATATTGCGCCATTAATTCGCCAACTTTTACATTGTTGAAAGAAATATAAAAGTCGAGATCGCAGTTTTTGATAATACGATCGTAAGCAAGAACTTTTACTCCGTGCCGATGGGCATTACGAACAATAGCTGCGGCCGAATTGAAGTTCACCGATGACACGATAATAACTTTTACACCTTTTTGAATCATGTCGTCGGCCTGACTGATCTGAACCTTATCGTCATACTCCGCTGATGCGATAATCGCTTCGCCGCCTAATTCCTGTATTTTTTGAGTAAAGTATTCTTTTTCTCTTTTATTTCGATCCGACTGTAAATGAGGAAACAGTACGCCGATTTTGGGTTTTTCGATTAAACTACAGCTAACTAATAAAGAAAATACTAAAACAACTGCTATTGACGTTAAATTAGCACGTTTCATTCTTTTATATTTTATTGGATGAAAATTATTTACAAAGGTATTCATTTGTCGAAACGGAGAGGTTAATTCCTTGAAATATTTTCTTTTTTATATTGTAACTATTTTGTTTTTATGTAGTTGTATTGCGTTATCGTTTGCGCAATAGTTGCTTGATAAAACCTGGGTTTTTGAAATCTTTGCGGGGCTTTGCATTTACGCATCCTTAACACTCCCAGTTTTTTAAATCCGACGAATCTCACAGCGTTGATAAACATGAACCTTCGGTAAATGAAGCATAATCTCCTGCGGGAAATTATATGTCTTAATTCCCAGGCGGCACATTTCCCTTAGGAAATATACCGCCAGACTTTTTAGAAATGAAATTTTCCACGGGCGATTGCATGCCTGAGTTTCTAAAGGGGTAATTTCTTGCCGGAGATGGCGCATTTGAGTTGTGGTTTGTAGAATTTCCCTTTGCTGGTACAAGTTTATGTTTGGTGAAACCACTTCGCACTGTTGTGATTCGAGGCAGGTAATTATCAGCCGTTTTTCATCCCTCTAAACATTCAAACAACCACTTCAATCGCCTTTCACAAAATCAATATTTCGTTTCAGTCCTGCATATTTTGCCCGTTTGACGGCCGATTTACGAAACAGTTGCCGAAAGGTGTCTTTGTCGAGATTTTGCCAGTCTGCACTAGTCATGGAACGAAGTTTTTCGTTGGGCAAAAATGACGGTTCGGAGTGAGGCTTAACTTTCCGATTCCATGGGCAAACATCCTGACAAATATCGCAACCAAAAATGCGGTTTTGAAATTTGCCCTCTAGTTCAGTCGGAATCTCTGATTTATTTTCGATGGTTTGGTACGAGATACAACGGTTACTGTCTACTGTTCGGTTGGGAGTAATCGCTCCGGTCGGGCATGCTTCGATGCATCGTTGGCAAGTGCCACAATAATCGCGTGCGAAAGGCTCGTCGTATTGAAGCTCGAGCGAGGTTATAATTTCGGCTATAAAGAAGAAGGAGCCGTGTTTTCGGGAAATGAGACAACTATTTTTTCCCATCCAGCCCAATCCGGAGTTTTGCGCCCAAAAGCGTTCCAAAACCGGTGCAGAATCGACAAAACAGCGCTGTTCCGCATCGTCATTCGAGATTCGGATAAAAGCATCGAGCTGAAAAAGCTTGCCTTTTACCACATCGTGATAATCCTCGCCATAAGCATATTTGGCAACAATTAACGGAGATGATATTTCTTGGGAAGGATAGTAATTATAAAGAAGGGAAATTACGGACTTAGCTCCGGGAACCAGCAACGACGGGTCGAGGCGTTTGTCGTTGTTGCGGGCCATGTAATCCATTCCGGCGTGATAGCCTTTGGCAAGCCACGCGTGATAACTGTTTTCAATTTCCAATAGGGGTTTAACGCGGGAAAAACCGCAATCGAGAAAGCCCAAACGAAAGGCCTCCCGACGAATTATTGAAGTCAGATCTGTATTGTCTCCGATCACAGGAAACCTAATTCCAGCATGGCTTCTTCCGACATCATATCCTTATCCCACGGTGGGTCGAAGGTAAGGTTAATGTTTACCGCCTTCACGCCTTCAATGGCTTCTACTTTAAGTTTAATGTCAAAAAGCAGATCGTCGGCCATCGGACAGTTAGGCGCAGTAAGGGTCATGGTGATGTCGACCTGGTTGTAATCGTCAACGTCAATTTTATAGATAAGTCCTAAATCGTAAATATTTACGGGTATTTCGGGGTCGTACGTATTTTTGAGGGCTTTTACAACCTCGGTTTCTATTCTGAGTAAATCGTTATCTGGCATATTGAAAAGATATGAGTACGAAGTACTGGGTACTACGGCTTTTATAGATTATAAAACAATTGTAAAGGCAATAAGTTTAAGGAAAGCCTTAAGCTTGCGACAGCTTGGTATGATAAGCCAGTGCATACATCTTCATCTGCTTAACCATTGACAGCAAGCCGTTGGAACGGGTTGGCGACAGGTTCTGGCGAAGGCCAATCTGGTCGATGAAATACAAGTCAGCATTCATCACTTCTTCGGGCGAACGTTTATTCAGCACCCGGATTAATAGCGCAATAATTCCTTTAGTGATGATGGCATCGCTATCGGCCGTAAAGCTGAGCTTCCCGTCGACCACATCGGCCACCAACCATACCCTCGATTGACATCCATGAATCACATTTTCGGGTACTTTATATTTGGCGTCGAGCGGCTCCAGGTCCTTGCTAAGCTCAATCAGGTAATTGTATTTTTCCATCCAATCGCCAACATCTTCAAACTCGGCAATTATTTCTTCTTGTATTTCGTCAAGTGTCATTCTGGTACTAATTTAATGCGCAAAAGTAACAAATTAATGCGTTACCTATTCCAACATTTGTTTTGCTTTAAGAACGGCTTCGCACAAGCGGTCCACTTCTTCGAAAGTATTATAAAACGCCATCGAAGCGCGGATGGTACCTTCAATTTCGTATCGGTCCATAATGGGCTGCGTACAATGGGTACCGGTTCGTACCGCAACGCCAAGCTTGTCCATAATCATCCCCATATCGTAGGGGTGAATATCGCCAACGAGGAACGAAATCACCGAAATTTTATGTTTGGCCGTTCCGTAGATACGCAGGCCGTCAATTTGCAAAAGCTTGTCGGTCGCGTAATTTAAAAGTTTCTGTTCATATTCGGCAATATCTTCAATTCCTACACTTTTTACATAATCGATGGCTGCTCCAAGGCCAATGGCACCGATGAAATTGGATGTCCCTGCCTCGAATTTAAATGGAAGCGAGTTGTATGTCGTTTTTTCGAACGATACACATTCAACCATATCGCCACCTCCCTGATACGGTGGCATGTCGAACAACAGTTTTTCTTTGCCGTAAAGCACGCCAATTCCGGTTGGGCCGTAAATTTTATGGCCAGAGAAAGCATAGAAATCGCAGTCGAGCGACTGAACATCGATACCACCGTGCTGCACGCCCTGAGCGCCGTCTATCAAGACTTTGGCACCAACGCCATGTGCAAGGTCGATAATTTCTTTAATAGGATTGACGGTCCCCAAGCTGTTTGACGCCTGGTTAACGGCAACTAACCGCGTTTTATTCGATAGCAGTTTTTTGTATTCATCAAGCATCAGTTCGCCCTCGTCGGTAAACGGAATGACGCGGAGTTTGGCACCTTTACGGTCACACATCATCTGCCACGGAATAATGTTGGAGTGATGTTCCATGCCCGAAACAATGATCTCATCGCCGGGGCGTACGTACAATTCGCCAAACGAAAAGGCGACAGCATTTATCGAGCCCGTCGTTCCTGACGTAAATATAATTTCCTGTGAATGCTCGGCATTGATAAACTCCTGCACCTTACGACGGGCACCTTCGTACAATTCCGTCATCTGCTCGCTAAGGTAGTGAACGCCACGGTGAATGTTGCTGTTAAGCTCTGTGTGAATTTGGTTTGTACAATCGATAACAACCTGAGGCTTTTGCGTGGTAGCGCCATTGTCGAAATAAGCCAAAGGCTTACCATATACGGTTTGCGTAAGAATAGGAAAATCTTGTCGAATTTTATTTACATCAAGGCTCACTTTCAGAATATTAACGGGTTCTAAATTTGTTTATTTTAGTCCCCTTTTGGGGGATTTAGGGGGCTTCTCAACCGCAGTTTACCGCGCAATTATTGCACCGCGTAAGGTCGCCACGCAAACGACGTTCAATTAAATCGGCCATACGAACATGCAATGGCTCAATTTTAATTTCGTCGATGATTTCGTAAGCGAAAGCATACATCAGCATAAGCTTGGCTTCGCGTTCCGATATTCCACGGGCACGCAGGTAGAACAAAGCATCTTCATCGAGCTGACCAACGGTAGCTCCGTGGCTACATTTCACGTCGTCGGCATAAATTTCGAGCTGAGGTTTGGAGTCCATCTTGGCTTCGTCGGAAAGCAAGATATTGCTGTTGCGTTGATAAGCCGCCGTCTTCTGCGAATCGCGATCAACTAGGATACGACCGGCAAACGCTCCGTTCGACTGGTCGTCGAGAATGCCTTTAAAAAGCTGGTTACTCGTGCAGTTTGGTTTAGCATGATCGACAAAAACAGAATTATCAACGTGCTGGGCCTGGTCGGTTACGAATAGACCGAAAGCGTGACACTCAGCTCCTTCGCCATCGAGTTTAATATTGAGATTGTTCCGAACTAATCCACCGTGCAAAGTAATGGTGGAAGTGCGCAACGAACTTGCTTTGTCCTGATAAAAATAGGTATGCGAAACCTGAACCGAATCGTTATGTTCGTTCTGAACTTTGAAATGGTCGAACGTAGCATTTTCGCCCAGATATACTTCGGTAACCGCATTGGTCAGAAATTTATTAGGGCTAAGCGTATGGTCGCACACCACAACCCTGGCCTGACTGTTTGGCTCAAGAATAACCAGATTACGGTGCTGAACCATCAATTCTTCGTCCGAAATCAGCACATTAATAACCTGTATCGGCTTTTCAACGACTTTACCCTTCGGTACATAGAGAAAAATTCCGTCGCGAGAGAAAGCGGTATTCAGCGCCACAAAGCTATCTCCCGATGTGTATTTACCGAGATATTTGGCAACCAGTTCGGGGTATTCTTTTACAGCCTGTGCAAAACTGCCAACAATTACATCGCCCGGAAGCGTTTTGAGAGGATTGGCAGCATCAAAATAAAATCCGTTAACCAACAGAATCACATGCGTGTCAAGCTTAGGGACATCGCAATGAAAAATTTCGTTAACGTCGAACTGTATATTTTTAGGCGACAGATATTTGTTATAGCCGTTATTAAAATAAGGCTCCAGATAAGTGTATTTGTACGATTCATCCTTTTTCCCCGGAAATCCCTTTTGGATGAAGTGTTGCATGGCATCCTCGCGCAACTTCACTAAAAAGTCGGGCGACAGCGACTGCAACAGTTCTTTGTTTTCCTGATATAATGCAGTATATATATTGGTGTTATCCATGTTTCGAAGCTTATTGTGCGTCTTCTGTACCAAAAACCTCTTTCTTAATCCAGTCGTAACCCTTTTCTTCGAGTTCGTAAGCGAGTTCCTTGGTGCCGGATTTTACAATTTGACCGTTCATCAGTACGTGTACGAAATCGGGAACGATATAATCGAGCAAGCGCTGGTAGTGGGTAATGACGATGGTAGCGTTTTCGGCTGTTTTTAATTTATTTACGCCATTAGCGCAAATCCGTAAAGCGTCGATGTCGAGGCCGGAATCGGTTTCATCGAGGATAGAAAGTTTCGGTTCTAGCAAAGCCATCTGGAAAATTTCATTTTTCTTTTTCTCGCCACCCGAAAAACCTTCGTTAACCGCACGGTTGGTAAGGTTGGAGCTGATTTCGACAATCTCTTTCTTTTCGCGCATCAGCTTTAAAAATTCAGATGCGGATAATGCCGGTAACCCTTTAAACTTACGGTGCTCGTTGATGGCGGTCTTCAGGAAGTTAACCATGCTTACGCCGGGAATTTCAACAGGATACTGAAAACTTAAGAAAATACCTTTGCGGGCGCGGTCTTCCGGAACCATGTCGAGAAGATCTTCGCCAAGAAAAGACACTTTTCCGTGGGTAACTTCAGCGTAATCGCGACCGGTAAGCACCGATGCCAGCGTGCTTTTCCCGGAACCATTCGGTCCCATGATAGCATGTACTTCACCTGGATTCACCTGAAGGTTGATTCCTTTTAATATTTCTTTTCCGTTTATGGAGGCTTTTAAATCTTTAATCGTGAGCATATTCATTTTTTATTCTGAAGTAGCAGAAGTGGTTTCAATAAAGAATCTTTAACTTCTCTTACTTCGTTTAACTTCCTTCTTATTTTTTATCCAACACTTCCTTCCAGACTTATTGCCAAAAGTTTTTGAGCTTCTACCGCAAACTCCATCGGCAGCTGATTGAGAACCTCGCGGGCATAACCATTTACGATAAGGCCAACCGCATCCTCGGTACTGATTCCTCGCTGGTTACAATAGAAAATCTGGTCTTCCCCAATTTTTGACGTGGTTGCTTCATGCTCTACTTTGGCCGTTTTGTTGTCAACTTCAAGGTATGGGAAAGTGTGCGAACCACATTTTGAACCAAGCAGAAGCGAATCGCACTGCGAAAAATTACGGGCATTTTCTGCACCGCGGGTAACTTTTACCAAACCACGATAGCTATTATTACTTAATCCGGCCGAAATTCCTTTTGAAACAATCCGGCTGCGGGTATTTTTGCCAATGTGAATCATCTTGGTTCCGGTATCGGCTTGCTGATGATTGTTGGTAACTGCTACCGAATAGAATTCTGCGCTCGAATTATCGCCGCGCAAGATGCAACTCGGGTATTTCCAGGTGATGGCCGAACCGGTTTCAACCTGGGTCCACGATATTTTGGAGTTGGCTCCTTTGCAGATGCCACGTTTGGTTACAAAATTATAGATACCGCCTTTACCTTCCTTGTTTCCCGGGTACCAGTTTTGTACGGTCGAATATTTAATTTCGGCATTCTCCATGGCTACCAGTTCTACAACGGCGGCGTGAAGCTGATTTTCGTCGCGTTGCGGAGCAGTACAACCTTCGAGGTACGAAACGTAGGCGCCTTCGTCGGCAATGAGTAATGTGCGTTCAAACTGTCCGGTATTAGCTGCGTTGATACGAAAGTAGGTAGACAATTCCATCGGGCAACGGATTCCTTTGGGAACATAACAAAACGAACCGTCGCTAAACACGGCCGAATTCAATGCTGCAAAGAAATTGTCTGTAGAAGGCACTACCGAGCCAAGATATTTTTTAACTAAATCCGGATGTTCGCGAATAGCTTCGCTCATGGAGCAAAAAATGATGCCTTTTTCGGCCAGCGTTTCGCGAAACGTCGTCTTTACCGAAATACTGTCCATGACAGCATCAACGGCAACACCGGCAAGATGGTTGCGTTCGTTGAGCGGAATACCGAGTTTATCGAAGGTTTCGAGCAATTCCGGGTCAACCTCGTCAAGACTGGCATATTTGGCTTGTTGCTTAGGTGCAGCGTAATAGATAATATCCTGGTAGCTTATTTCAGGAATGGTGAGGTGCGCCCATGTAGGCATGGTTAAGGTCTGCCAGTGACGGAAAGCTTTAAGACGCCATTCGAGCATAAATTCCGGTTCGTTTTTCTTGGCCGAAATCAAGCGTACCACGTCTTCGTTCAACCCTTTAGGGATGGTTTCCGTATCTATGTCGGTCACAAAGCCATACTTGTAGTCGCCTTGCGTTACCTCGTTCAATATATTGTCATTCGTCTCATTCATAGCGTCACAAAATTACAATGAACATCGATACAATGGTGTTCTTAATTTATATTTAGATTTATTCTAAATTGTCGCAAAAGTATAAAAACAATCTAAATCAGAAATACTAATTTTAATTTTTCTGACATTAAATCATTCATCTGGTTAATCATAAACAAGGTAAATAGCTGTTTGTTTCCTCGAAAATCTCATAAAATTGAAGTATTTTCGCGGGTTCAAAAACTAAAACACGAATTTGATGAGCGATTCCAAAAAATCACTGACCTTGTTGAGCGATCTTGGCGAATTTGGACTGATCGACCGGTTAACATCCGATCTTCCTGTATATCATAAAAGTACGATTAAAGGCGTTGGCGATGATGCCGCTGTGCTTGATTATGGAGATAAATATCTGGTAATGACCACCGACATGCTGATGGAAGGAATTCACTTCAATCTGGTTTACACTCCGTTAAAGCATCTGGGATACAAGGCCGCGGTAGTCAATTTTTCAGACATCTTTGCAATGAATGCCCGTCCTCGTCAGTTAGTAATATCCATTGCCGTTTCCGGAAAATTTTCGGTGGAAGCTATGGACGAATTTTATGCCGGACTTCGCTTGGCCTGCGACCAGTACCACGTTGACCTGGTTGGCGGAGATACTTCGACATCGCTTACCGGTATGGCCATCAGCATTACAGTGCTTGGCGAAGTTTCCAAAGATAAAGTGACATATCGTTCCACAGCCAAAGAAAACGACCTTATCTGCGTAACTGGTGACCTTGGCGCTGCTTTTATCGGGCTTCAGGTTTTGGAACGCGAAAAAAATATATTTGAAGGGGCGCGAGGCCCGCAACCCAAACTCGAAGATTACAACTACGTTCTTCAACGGCAGATTAAACCCGAAGCCCGTAAGGAAATCATCGAGTTTTTTGAGACCAACAACATTGTGCCCAACGCCATGATTGACATCTCCGACGGTCTGTCGTCCGAGCTATTGCATATCTGTAAACAGTCTGACACCGGATGCACCGTATATCAGCATAAAATACCCATTGACGAACAGACGGTAAAAATAGCCGAGGAGTTTAATTTCGAACCTACAGTAGTAGCGCTCACCGGAGGAGAGGATTATGAGTTGTTATTCACGCTTCCTCTGAATTACTATGATATTGTATTGGCCCGGGAAGACATTTCCATTATCGGCCATATCACACATAAATCGGAAGGCTGTAATTTGGTTACCGAAGACAATACGCAGGTTCCGCTGGTAGCTCAGGGCTGGAACGCTTATAAGCAATAAAATAAAAAAAGCCGGGTTAACCCGGCTTTTTCATTCATATATAAACGTTGTAAATCTTAGTCTTCATCAGATACTACCGAGGTAAAGCCACGCATAATTCCGCGTTTAGCACTTCGGATAAAGTTAATCACCATATCACGCTCAGACGTTTGCGTCATATTGGCCTCAATGAAGTTTACCGCCTGATTGTGGTTCATATCGCTTTGATAGATATGACGATACATATCCTGAATGGCATAAATCGCTTCATTGGTAAAACCTCGGCGACGCAGGCCTACGGAATTAATACCGGCATACGACAGCGGTTCGCGTGCCGCCAGCACAAACGGCGGGACGTCTTTACGAACGAGAGAACCACCTGTAATCATAGCATGGGCACCAATCTTAACAAATTGGCGAACCGCAGAATTTCCGCCAAAAACAACCCAATCGCCAACTTCTACTTCGCCGGCAAGGTTTACGGAATTGGCAATAATTACGTTGTTTCCTAAAATGCAATCGTGGGCAACGTGCACATAAGCCATAATCAAGCAGTTATTTCCAATGGCGGTTTTGCCTTTGGCTGCAGTTCCACGGTTTACGGTAGCACATTCACGAATGGTGGTGTTGTCCCCAATTTCAGTAGTAGAATCTTCGCCAACAAATTTCAGGTCCTGTGGAATACCGGAAATAACGGCACCCGGGAAAACCTTACAGTTTTTACCCATTCGGGTACCATCCATAATAACAGCATGAGGGCCTATCCAGCTCCCATCGCCAATTACCACATCTTTGTAAACCGTTGCAAAAGGTTCAATTGTTACATTCTCGCCGATTTTAGCTTCAGGATGAACGTATGCCAAGTTACTGATCATAAATATTATGCTTTGTTTTTTACAATTTGGGCTGTCATTTCGCCTTCGCAAACAACATTGTCTCCGACAAAGGCTTGTGCCCACATCGTTGCAATGCCACGACGGATTTCGCCGATCAAATCACATTTAAAAATGAGGGTGTCGCCTGGAACCACTTTCCGTTTAAATTTTACTTTGTCGATTTTCAGGAAGTAGGTAAGGTAGTTTTTCGGATCGGGAACAGTGCCTAACACTAAAACTCCGCCCAACTGCGCCATGGCTTCAATCTGAAGAACTCCAGGCATTACCGGCTCGTCGGGGAAGTGCCCAACGAAAAAAGGCTCGTTCATGGTCACATTCTTAATCCCAATCACCGTCTTTTCGTCCAATGACATTACTTTGTCGATTAAAAGCATTGGGGGACGATGAGGAAGGATTTCCTTGATCTGATTAATGTTATATAAAGGCTGTTGGTTTGGGTCATATTTTGGAACATCCCCTTTAAGCATTTCGCGCTTGATAAGCTGGCGAAGCATCTTTGCCGTTTCGGTGTTGGCTGCATGTCCCGGACGGGTAGCTACAATACGGCCTTTAATTGCCGTGCCGATCAACGCAAGGTCGCCAATAAGATCGAGCAGTTTGTGACGCGCTGGTTCGTTGGAGAAATGGATGTCGATATTGTTAAGAATACCTTCAGGCTTAACATGAATCTTCGGTTTATTAAAAAGTTCTGCTAAACGGTCGAGTTCGTCTTGTGTTACCTGACGATCCATGATAACGATGGCATTATTTAAATCTCCGCCTTTTATTAGATTATGTTTCAAAAGAAGTTCCACCTCATGCAAAAATACGAAAGTACGACACGACGAAATTTCCTTTTCGAAATCTTCCATCGAGTTAATCATGGCGTATTGATGCCCCAAAACTTTCGAATTGTAGTCGATCATTACGTCAATACTCAGATGGTCGTCGGGGAAAATTGCAATTTCCACGCCTCGTTGAGGATCAGAATACACAATTTTTTCTTTAATTTCATAATAACGGCGATCGGCTTCAAGTTCAACAACTCCGGCATCTTTCAGAGCTTCAAGAAAATATTTGGAACTACCGTCGGCTATAGGAGTTTCGGGTCCGTTAATTTCGATCAACACGTTATCAATGCCCATACCCACAAGGGCAGCCATTACATGTTCGATAGTACTTACGCGTACTCCTTTTTCTTCGATGGTTGTGCCACGCGAAGTGTCCACAACATTCTCGGCAACAGCCGAAATTACAGGTTGATTATCAAGATCGACCCGTTTAAATTTAAATCCGTGATTTTCAGGTGCAGGCTGAAATGTAAGTTCAACATCTACACCGGTATGCAAACCTTTGCCTTTGATTGTTGCCGGTTTTTGGATTGTTCTCTGCTTAACTACCATAAATTGAGTTTAGTAACGCAAAAATAAGTTACAAATTTATTTTATAATGAGATGCTTATTTGTCTTCCAGCTTCTTTTTAAGAAGGTCCAAGTCTCGTTTCATGTCGGGAAGGCGACGGAAAATAGCCGAACATTTCATGAAGTCCGTAAATGGCTGAACAGGAGCACCTATCAATACTTCGTTTTCTTTTTTTAGCGAATTGTTAACCCCCGATCGGGCGCCCAGTTTAACACCGTTTGCGATGGTCACATGCGGGGCAATGCCTACCTGTCCGCCAAACATACAATCGCGGCCAATTTTCGTTGAACCTGCAATTCCGGCTTGGGCTGCCATTACGGTATTTTCGCCTACCTCCACATTGTGGGCAATATGAATGAGGTTATCAAGTTTTACCCCTTTACGGATGTAGGTTGATCCCATGGTAGCTCTGTCAATAGTGGAGTTAGATCCAATCTCAACATAATCTTCAATGACTACATTACCGATCTGGGGAATCTTCTTGTAATTATTTTCTGCCGATTGGGGAGCAAAACCAAAACCGTCGGCCCCGATGACTACCCCACTATGAATGGTGCAGTTAGCCCCGATTTTACAATTATGATATATCCGGGCTCCAGCAAAAATGGTAGTATTGTCGCCAATAACCACATTATCGCCAACATAGCACTGTGGATAAATTTTTACATTATTACCGAGTTTAACATTTTCGGAGATATAACTAAACGCACCGATGTAAACATCTTCACCCATCTGTACTGACGAAGCAACTGACGATGGCTGTTCAATGCCTTTACGTTGTGGCTGAAAAGAATTGTACAATTCCAGCAACGAGGCAAACGATTCATACGCGTTGGGCACCCTTACCAGCGTAGCTTTTACTGGTTCTGCAAGTTTCTGATCGTTATTTACGATAACGATAGTTGCTTCGGTTGTATAAAGATATTTTTCGTATTTCGGATTAGCTAAAAAGCAAAGGGTTCCGGGACGCCCCTCCTCAATTTTCGATACATCGGAGACCTTTGCATCGGGATTTCCTTCCACTTTTCCCTGAAGAAAATCGGCTATTGTTTGTGCTGTAAATTCCATACAAAAATTTTCGACAAAACTAATGATTAAATTTGTTTTACAACCGCACCTCTTTGGGGTAGCATAAAAAATGTTTCACTACGGTCTTAGCAAGAACGGATTGGTCCAGCATGTCCGAAGCCTCTGTAATATCTTTAATATCACCACTCTTCATTAAAATTTTAATACGGTCATCGCTCGTGGTATAGGTATTGTTGGAGATTTCGCCTGTAAACACGAAATAATCCACATCATCACGAGAAATACCCAACACATCATTTACCTTATTGCGATAATAATCAACTATTTCGCCCGAAAACTGTTCATATTGGACTTCGATGCGCGACAGTTTTCGGGCAGTAAGATTTTGACTCAGAACAGAAAGCGTCTTGTCGGAATGTTCTGCCCATACTTTAGCCGAAACAATGATGTCGTTATCGTCGAGCTTGGCAAAATTATCCAGAAGCACTTTTCGTTCATCAGCATCGTTGCTGTTAATATATTTCGACACATTTAGTTCCTTATTAAGAAAGAATCCCAGATACGGCGTTGAAAATACTTTTTCGCCATTGGCAGACAGCTGCTGTACCCTACGCAACGTATTAACCAGCAACCTTTCAGCCGACATTACCGTTTTGTGGAAATAAACCTGCCAGTACATCAAACGGCGGGCAACGAGAAATTTTTCGATGGAATATATTCCTTTTTCTTCAACCACCAATTCGTCGTTAACCACGGTGAGCATCTTAATAATACGGTCGGACCCGACAGCCCCTTCGGTAACCCCTGTGAAAAAACTATCACGGCGCAGATAATCAAGACGATCCATGTCCAACTGGCTGGAAACAAGCTGATTTAAAAATTTCTTATGATATTGATTCCGAAATATCTCGATCGCCAGGCTCAACCGTTCGTCAAATTGACGGTTAAGTTCCAACATAAACAAAAGCGACATTTTTTCGTGCGAAACATCGGGAACGATCGAACTTTCGAGAGCGTGAGAAAACGGGCCATGGCCGATGTCGTGCAACAATATGGCAATCATTACGCCTTCGGCTTCATCTTCGGTAATCTCCTGATTTTTTGAGCGTAAAACGGCAATAGCCTGTTCCATCAGGTGTACAGCCCCCAACGCATGCTGAAAACGGGTATGATTGGCCCCGGGATATACATAATTGGTAAGTCCCAGTTGCTGAATTCTCCGTAACCGTTGAAAATAGGGATGCTCTATCAAATCGTACAAAATGGCATAGGGAATATTAATAAACCCATAAACCGGATCGTTAACGATTTTTCGTTTGTTAATCATAACATCTGCGGATTTGGCTGCAAAAATAGCAATTATTACGCAATTCGGCAGGACACATGCCACGAAAGCTACCAGCAGGTAGAACCAGAAACTATTTCAAACACTTCAGCGTAGAATGTTAATCGTAATCGTTCTTTACTATTTCTCAATAGCTTATTGAAAAATTTATTTGACAATTAATAAAAAAGTTATACTTTTGCAGCGGTTTTTGTGTTTTCACAAGGCTTTTATAGGGGACATCTGTCCCCTATTTTATTATTGATAATATGATTACAGACAAGCTTATAAGCGAAATTGTTAATAACGCCATCAGTCAGAGCGAACTTTTTATTGTTGACATTACCGTGAAAGCCGGCAATAAAATTCTGGTACTGGCGGACAGTCCAAACGGCATCTCCATCGACGAATGTGCCATGATTAGCCGCGCTATCGAGCAACATTTAAATCGCGATGTAGAAGATTTCGAACTGGAAGTCTCATCGCCCGGACTCAGCCAACCGTTTAAAGTTATTCAACAATTCCAGAAGAATATTGGTCGCCAGGTAGAAGTAATTCTTAAAGACAGCGACAAACATTACGGAAAACTCATCTCCGCCGAAAATGGCTCGTTTACCGTAGAAACCAAAGAAAGAGTAAAACTCGAAGGCAAAAAGAAAGCCGAACAGGTAATACAACAACATATAATTAATCTCGACGAAGTAAAATCGACAAAAGTTGTCATAAACTTTTAACCACGATATTAAAAGTAGGAAGCAATGGAAAATCTGAACCTGATTGACACATTCTCAGAATTCAAAGAATTAAAAAACATCGACCGGGCAACCATGATGAGTGTCCTCGAAGACGTTTTTCGTAACATGTTATTAAAGAAGTATGGTACCGATAAAAACTTCGACATCATTATAAATATTGACAAAGGGGACTTTGAAATTTGGAGAAACCGTGAAGTTGTAGAAGACGACGAGATCACCGACCCCAATCTTCAAATCACAATCTCTGATGCCAAAAAAATTGACGATGATTACGAAGTTGGAGAAGACGTAACCGACGAAGTTAAGCTCCTTGATTTTGGTCGTCGTGCCATCCTTGCCCTCAGGCAGAACCTTTCCTCCCGAATCCTTGAACTCGAAAAGGGTAACATTTATGGCAAATACAAAGATCGTATCGGCGACATCGTAACCGGCGAAGTTTACCAGATTTGGAAACGCGAAATGTTGGTGCTCGACGACGAAGGCAACGAACTCATCCTTCCCAAAGCCGAACAAATCCCATCCGACCATTTCCGTAAAGGCGACGCCGTAAGGGCCGTTGTTCTGCGCGTTGAAATGAAAAATAACAACCCGATAATTGTCCTTTCCCGTATTTCGCCGGTATTTCTCGAACGTCTGTTCGAACTTGAAGTTCCCGAAATTTTCGACGGACTTATCACCATCAAAAAGATTGTACGCATCCCAGGCGAACGCGCCAAGGTAGCCGTAGAATCGTACGACGAACGCATTGACCCCGTAGGTGCATGTGTTGGTATGAAAGGATCGCGTATCCACGGTATCGTTCGCGAGCTTCGCAACGAAAATATCGACGTAATAAATTATACCAATAATAACCAGCTCTTTATTTCGCGTGCTTTAAGCCCCGCCAAGATTTCGTCAATCAAAATCAGCGAGCCCAACAAACGCGCCGAAGTTTACCTGAAACCTAACGAAGTATCCCTGGCCATTGGTAAGGGAGGCTTAAACATAAAACTAGCCAGCCAACTCACCGGTTACGAAATAGACGTTTACCGCGAAGATGAAGAAGAAGATGACGAAGATGTTAACCTCGACGAATTCTCCGATGAAATTGAAAGCTGGGTTATCGACGAACTCAAAGCTGTTGGTTGCGATACAGCCAAAAGCGTACTCGAGATTGGTGCCGAAGATCTCCTAAAACGTACCGACCTCGAAGAAGAAACTATTCGTGAAGTAATAAAAATTTTGCGCTCCGAATTCGAATAAAATTGCTGATATATTTTAATTTAGCGATTCCATTTTCGCGGAAATATCATTAAGACAGGGGTTACCGTATGACAGAAAAGAAAGAACTCAGACTCAGTAAATTAGCCAGGGAATTTAACGTTGGCATCACTACCATCGTAGATTTTCTCAAAAAGAAAGGTCACGATATTGAATCCAACCCTAATACTAAGGTTGCACCCGAATTGTACAATTTGCTTTCGAAAGAGTACAGCTCGGACATCAATGCCAAAAAAGAATCCGAAAAGGTTAACCTCCGCAGTCTGAGGGAGAAAAAAGAATCCGTTTCTCTCGACGAATTTGAGCCGGAGGTAAGTGAGAACGAGGAAGAAGAAATTGAAGAAACCAAAATTCTCATCAAAGATACCAGTACCGGTAAAAAGGCCCCTTTAATATTCGAACCCAAACGAGAAGTTAAAGAACCCGAAGTTAAAATTGTTGGCAAAATAGACATTGAAAATGCCAGCAAACCCTCTAAACCGGAACCCAAACCGGAACCAATCCCAACCCCGGAACCCGTAAGGCCTGAAGAAGAAAAGCCCGAGGTTCAGGTAATCCCTGAACCCGTGATTGAAGCGCCTAAACCTCCTGTGGTTGAAGAACCTAAAAAGGAAGAAATGGCACAAAAGACCGAACCCGTGGTTGAAAAAACGGAGGAAACTTTTATCGTTGAACCGGTAATAAAAATTACCGAACCGGCTGCTGAAGAGGCTCCCGTTGAAGAAGAACCTCTTACCACAAAACCTGAGGTGGAAAACGAAATTAAGGTGGTTGGAAGAATCGACCTCAATTCGTTAAACCAACGCACTCGCCCACCCAAGAAAACGAAGGAACAACGTAACGAAGAACGTAAAGAACGTCAACAACAGTCCCGAAATATCGAACCGAAAACTGAGACTTCCGAAAATGAAACGGAAAGTCAGCAAAAATCCGGTCCCGAAGTTATTCGAGCAGAGGTAAAAAAACTCTCCGGGCCTACCGTTGTGGGAAGAATCGACCTTCCCTCAGACGACCGAAAAAAACCGGTAGCTTCGTCTGACGAGCACGACCACCGTAAAAAGCGGAAACGCATCAAAAAGGAAAAAGAAAAAGTCAATATTGCAGAAAAACCAAAGCCTGCCGAAGGTGGAACCGGGACTCCTGCAAGAAAACCCGAATTTATTAAACGGGATAAAGACAAAGATAAGGACAAGGCAAAACCCAAAAATGTTCGTCGTCCGTTGCTTCGTACCGAAGTAAGCGAAGAAGACGTCCAAAAACAGATTAAAGACACCCTTGCCCGCCTTACCTCAAAAGGTAATAAATCGAAAACATCGAAATACCGGCGAGAGAAACGAGACATCTACACTCAGCGCATGCAAGAGGAGATGGAACAACAGGAACGGGAAAAAAATATTCTCAAAGTTACTGAATTCGTATCAGTTAACGAATTGGCATCAATGATGGATGTGCCTGTAACCGAAGTGATTGCCACCTGTATGAACATGGGGTTATTTGTTTCGATCAACCAGCGTCTCGATGCCGAAACCATGGCTCTTGTTGCTGATGAATTCGATTACAAAGTTGAATTTGTTTCCATCGAACTACAGGATGCCTTAAAACAGGAAGAAGTAGTAGATCAACCGGAAGATATGGAATCCCGGCCGCCAATTGTAGCGGTAATGGGACACGTTGACCACGGTAAAACTAAATTGCTCGACTTTATCCGGAGTGCTAATGTAGTAGCCGGAGAAGCGGGAGGTATTACCCAGCATATTGGAGCCTACACGGTTCGCGATGCTAAAGGACGTCAGATAACCTTCCTCGACACTCCTGGTCACGAAGCTTTTACCGCGATGCGTGCCCGTGGAGCCAAGATTACCGACGTTGCCATTATCGTAGTTGCTGCCGACGATGGCGTGAAGCCTCAAACCAAGGAAGCAATTAACCATGCTTCTGCAGCAGGCGTCCCGATCGTATTTGCTATCAATAAAGTAGATAAAAAAGAAGCCAACCCCGAAAAAATTAAAGAAGAGTTAGCTCAGATGAACTATCTCGTTGAAGATTGGGGTGGTAAATATCAGTCGCAGGAAATTTCTGCAAAAAATGGTTTAAACATCGACCTGTTACTCGACAAGGTACTTCTTGAAGCCGAGCTGCTCGAGTTAAAAGCTAATCCGAACAAGAAAGCATCAGGTACCGTAATTGAATCGACTCTCGATAAAGGTCGTGGTTATGTGGCTACCATTTTAGTTGAGCAAGGTACGCTTCGCAATGGCGACATCGTTCTTGCCGGAAACTATTTTGGTCACGTAAAGGCCATGTACAACGAGCGTAACCAACGAATTACCGAAGCCGGCCCGGCAACTCCGGTGCTTTTACTTGGTCTCGACGGAGCTCCTCAGGCTGGTGACACTTTTAATGTAATGAACGACGTTAAGGAAGCTAAAGATATCGCAACAAAACGTAGCCAGTTGATTCGCGAACAGGGTATTCGTACCAAGAAACACATTACCCTCGACGAAATTGGCCGTCGTATTGCCATCGGAAACTTCCAGGAATTAAACGTTATCGTTAAAGGTGACGTTGACGGTTCAGTAGAAGCATTGTCTGATTCGCTCATTAAACTTTCAACCCCTGAAATTCAGGTAAACGTAATTCATAAAGCCGTAGGTCAGATTTCAGAATCTGACATCCTGTTAGCCGCAGCTTCCAATGCTATTATTGTAGGCTTCCAGGTACGACCTTCTGTAAATGCACGCAAACTGGCCGAAAAGGAGCAAATCGACATCCGCCTGTACTCGATTATATACGATGCTATCGAAGAAATCAAGGCAGCTATGGAAGGTATGCTTTCGCCTGAGATTAAGGAAGAAATCGTGGCTACGATCGAAATTCGTGATGTATTCAAGATTACCAAAGTTGGTACCGTTGCCGGTTGTTTTGTCCGTGAAGGAAAGATTACCCGTAACACTAAAGTACGTATCATCCGCGATGGAATTGTAATCTACTCCGGAGAGTTGGGTTCGTTAAAACGCTTCAAAGACGATGTGAAAGAAGTGGCCAGTGGCTACGAATGTGGGTTAAATATCCATAATTTCAACGACATCCAAATGGGAGACGTTATCGAAGGATATCAGGAAACAGAAGTAAAGAAAAAGCTATAATAGACAAAGTAGCCCATAAAAAAAGGATGTCAATATTGACATCCTTTTTTTATGGTTATAATCCTGCGGTTTCGCTATTTATTTCCTTAAGATTAAAATCGTATAAGCCGAAGAAGAAATAAGTGTAGTAATAAAGGATAATAATGACCAGTTAAATTCAATTGGTTCTTTTACATAAACCGTATCTCCCGGATATAATAAAACTTCAGGCGCCTTCTCTGATATCTTTTTTGTTGTCTTAAAAAAAGCTCGCAAATTAACAGTCTCCATGCTGCCATTAGCCCGTACAATATTCACCTGAGACACCCTCTTTAAATTTTTAATACCGCCAGCCATACTTAGGGTAGTGAGCAGATCAACCGGTTCGAACACCTGATATTGCCCGGGCTTGTTAACAAATCCAAAAACATTAACCTGCTGTTTTTGAATCTTTTGAACATATACCGTCACAATTGGGTTTACTACAAATTTTTGAAGGGATTTGGTTAAGGTGTCAGTCAGGGTATAAGAACTCATGCCAGCTACTTTAACGCTTCCTAATGCCGGGTATTGAATTAATCCATCCGGCAGTACCAACAACCCGGTTATTGTAAATTCGGGATGATCCATTACAGAGATATCCAACTGGTCGCCCCGTTGTAAAATATAATTTGTTTGGGATTTAAGCGTTCCGAAGCAGAATGAAAAGGTTACTAAAAGACAGAATAGAAGCTTTTTAATCATATTAATACAATTTTTGATTCCCAGGTTTTTGATATATTTTCACCATATTTCGCAACTCTTCATTTTTTAAATTGATAAAATTAGAAATATTAGGGTAAAAATACAGATTTCGACCTTCATCAGAATACGTTCCGGGAATGGTAGCAAACGAAAAATCATTAGACGAAAGCAAATCTTTATACATACGAAATAAAAGTTCTTTACCCAGATTGGTCTGAAACGAATTCATAGTACTCTGTACAACAGAAATTTTATCCACTGCAGGCAGTTGTAAGAATGCCTCTCGCATGGCTTTTACAACAATATGCAATCGATTATTCCTTAATCCGTAAGCCAACTCCTGATCTCTCCCACTAATAAGCACATCACCATTAATGGCCATCGAAGCAGCTTTACTTTGGTATTCCTTTAATGTTTTGGAGGCGAGATGAGGGTCTTGGGATATTGCTTTCATTTCTGTCGCCGAAAAGCGTCTTCCATTAAACTTTGACAGCCTTGAAACAGCTTCTCGCTGCCTGGCAAGAGAAAGATTGGTTGCGGCCTGCGTCTGATTATTATCCGCCATATTAAAATTAGAGTTTACACGTTTCATATCTACAAAACGCATGTAATCCCAAGTCTGGAAACCATCGAGATGCCGGGTTGAGGCAGTTAAATGATAGGCTTCGGCAAAATACTTATCAGCTGGAATATTGATACCTCCTATTTTGTTTATTGTTTCAATAAACGACATTCTGTCTTGAATAAGATAGTAATCAATTCTTCGATGAAGAACCCTCTCAAGCAGGTTCTTTGTGACATTCACACCCATTGTAAAAAAAAAATCCACGAGCCGGTTGTTGTCGTATAAAAAAACGCTTGAATGTGGAATATTTACAATGCTAACCCTTTTTTGGTCAGGATAGTAAGTTACCAGCATAAAGATGGAAGGGAATTCTACATAAAAAATATTAATCGATTTTATCTCCGGTATATTTATTGGAACTGGCATTGCCGGACTTTTGGACTGAATCTGTGATAAATCGACAGAAGGTAGTGACGGTACGGAATCCCGAATCTTTTCGCGTAACGGAATAAGATAAACACTGTCATTTTTCAGGATAAGGTTAAGATCAATCGTCCTGATATCTGCTGTATTCCTAAGTCCTCCTGCTTCCAAAATGAGCTGAGAAAGGTCTGAACCTTCAGGCAACTTATAAATGCCAGGCTTTCGAACAGGCCCACATATACCTACTGTTAGGTGCGACTTACTGCTTTCTTCTTCATTATCTTTCGAAACCGGGAAAATCCAGATAAAAGAAATAATTCCGAATAAAAGTAAGCACGATATTAACCAGAATAAAAATTTCCGTAATCTGTAAATCGACAGATGCTTTCTGCGATGAGACATGTTCTATTCTCTATTTCTAATAACGTTAAAAATATTAAATAAACTTTTAGATTGCGGACGGTCTTCATAACCATACCCGTAACCATAATACCCTTTGTAATGATAATTTGAATATCTAGTTAAAGGACTAACTTTTACGTCTGTAATAATGGTACCCAAAATATTGCAGTTACCTGCCTCCATTTTCTCCAGCGTTTTTTCAAACGATCGTCTTGTGGTATGCATCATTCGGGCAATTAATACAACTCCGTCCATTTGCTCCATCAGGTTTACAATGTCTGGAATATATAACAAAGCCGGTGTATCCACAATTATTAAGTCGTACTTAGGCTTTACTTCAGCAATGAAGGAATTAATTAAAGGATGGTCAAAGGAAATGATTTTTCCACTAGTATTACTTCCGGCACCAACCATCCAAAGGTTTTCGAATACAGTTGGAGCGATAATTTCATCCAGAGTGTGTTCTCCGGTAAGGTAATTCTGGAATCCAATTATTCCATTATCACTCGCCACCTTGGTCATTCGGGGAAGAAATATATCAGCATCAACTAACAACACTTTAGCCCCTTTCTGTGCAAAATTAATAGCAAGGTGCATACTCAACGTTGTCTTCCCTTCTGTTCGTAAAGCACTACTAATTGAGAAGATTTTCTTACCATCTCGTAATTTCTGTTTCAGGTTTACCCATATTTCAGAAAATTCATGATTGGTAATTTGTTGTTCTTTAGTCATCGTGGCAGTGTCAAATGGCATACTAAAGAACTCTGAATTTCTTTTATGGGAAACTGTTCCCAATATGGGAACCTTAAAAAATTTCTCAAAATCAGATAAAAGACGAAGCCTGTTATCCAGTAAATCATATATATATACCATTAGAAATCCCAACGCACATCCCGCAACTAATCCGATCAACAAAAAGAAACTTAATTTTTTGTTGGAAGGATGAGTTGGTATTACCGGAGGATCTATCATGGAAAATTTGCTAAGTTTACCTTGATTAGCGGATTGTGCTTCAATTAGTTTTCCGTTAAGCAAGTTGATGGTTGACAGTAACATATCCCGTTTTCTAATAAGCATCTGAAGCCCTTCATTTTTGTCATTAGGATCAAGTTGAAGATCCAGCTCCTTAACCACTTTTTGTAACGATGCGACTTTGGTTTCAAGAGATATTTCCTGAATCCTGTAATCTACAAGCTTGGCATTTAATTGAGCTTTTATAGGATTGGAAGACAAACTTTTTACCTCAATATTTTGTTCTATCCCATTCTTTATCAATGCCGACACCTGTTGTATATTTTCCTTAATCCCTTTTACAATAGGATGATCTTCCGTATATTTTGTCAAAGCCCTGGCTAAGTCAACCTGAAGGTTCATCAGCTGAACCTTTAAAGGCTCAGACAATGCTGTTTCGTTAACAACAGTCCCGTCAATATCTTTAAGCTCATGCTCCGTCCTCAGTCTAGATGCTTTTATGGAAGAGTATTCAACCTGGGCATCCATCAGACTCTTTTGAAAATTTTGCTGCGTGCTGGTAACCTGTCCCAGATCATTAATCTTATTAACACTGAATTGAGATCCTAAAGATCTTATCTGAGTGTCAATATCATCAAGTTTGGTATTACTTTCTGCTATTTGTTTGGTGAAATAATCAATCAGGTTTCCTGAACTTCTGATATGGTTCGTCTGATCCATATCATTCAATGCTTCAACATAAGCCTTACTAAGCACAGGGATATCACTCGCTCTTTTTAAGCTAAGTGTTATCCGGAATATGTTATCTACTTTTTTATCCTGAACTTCGGCACTAATCATTCCTTTTAACATATCCAAAGAATAGGGAAGTGATGAATTTTCTTGTATTATTTTCATCATTTGCCCCGAAACCATTGCATTAGTCCAGTAGTTTTTATCAAAATCCGATTTAATTACCGGAACATTCGATTCTACAACATATTCCTTTACTGATTGATCGTAATAAACAGAAAAACTAGCAATATAATTTTTAGGAGAACGGATAAAAATTACCCCTGAAGCCAAAATGCATAATAAAAGGATGACAGTAAAAATCCATTTATGCAACATTACAATTTCAAAATAACGAAAGAAGTCAAAGGTGTCGTTTTGGTTATTTTCATCCAAAGTATCATCTGCGACCTTAACATAAAGATTGCGCTCTTCTTTTGCCGGAGATTCGTAATAATTGGACCCGTTTTTGCCATTATCGGAAGAGGAGGCTTGTTTATTTAAATTATTTTTAAAATACATGTTGTTATTTTTATAGACAACGATTCTTTTAAAACTGACGATTAAAGGTAAAGGTCAGTTTTGGAAACCTTAGCCACATTCTATTAATAATAGTTATTTATTTAAAAATCAATCTAGTAGTCCCTACCAACAAATTCATATGCTAATCGGACAAATACCAACAGGAACTGCAAATTTCATTTCCCTCCTACGTGTAGACTAGAAATAATGGGGAGCGACTTTTTACGTTTACGCAAACTTATAAATTTGGTTTATAAATTATTACTTTTTTTAATCAAAAGTACTTCTGGTTATTTGAAACCGTCTCCTCCCATACAAAAAAATTGATTAATATATTCTTTTATAAGGAAATAATTCATCAATTTACTATTAGCCTAAAAGAACATCAGAAAACGATTCAAAAGTAATGCTATTTTTCTCATTAATCCGGAGAGGTGATACATATCACCAATTTCAAATTCATTTAATGTTGCACATTTGGGTTATACATGCGTTCTTTGTTAAGATAATTAATGAGAATGATCGTCCATATTTGAACATATAATTACGAATAAATCACATTGACATTTAGCCTTTTTTAAAAGATAATAAATCCAGTTACCTTTAAAAAAGTATTATTCTATAGGAGAGATGTTAATTGTTACAATTATATCAATAAATAACGGTTTGAGGGATTGCGTTAATTCTGTCATTATTACTTAAGAGCCTCTCATTGGGCTGTACAATAACTAATACAATAAAAGCTGCTCCATTTAGGAATACTAAAAATGAAGCAATCTCAATTTTAAACAAAATTACGAAAGCATGATAATATATTTTTTTAAATTTGATCAATTATATGAAACTTAATTATTTCCAATGTCGTAAAAAATATACTTTTCGACATTATCCTTTGTGACAGCAATATTTTTCGAGTAGTGCTAATTTTATAATGTTTGGGGCTATTTACATTTTGATTAAGATTATGATACGGTCGTTTATTTGTATTTTCTTTTTGTCATTTCCCATTATATCTACCTATGGGCAGCGAAATCTAAGATTAGACGCTTCGCCTCCGGGTTATTTTAACCTGACAGAAGCGTACGTAGCAAAAGGTCTAAGCTATACAACTACTCCCTTTTCAGCTAGTACCCTAGGCTTTACGACTATAAACGGCTACAAGGTCGATGAAAATTTCCGTACAGGAGTCGGTGTTGGATATTATGCCTATAATGGAGGGGGGCTGATTCCTCTGTTTCTCGATTTACGATATTCTTTTAGAGCAACCCCTTTAAATTATAAGCAAATCCAGTCAGGCAAGTTCAAACCTTCATTTTTTTTATACGCTGATGGGGGGTATCTAATTAATCCACAAAATATTATGCACGGAACAAGAATGATGCTTAACCCCGGTGTTGGATTTATGAAACCCATCACGGAATTAATATCTGCCAGTTTCTCAGTTGGAATTATGACACAAATGGGAGATGGCTTACCCAAATCATCTTTCTTGAATACAAAAATAGGACTTCATTTCCAGTAAATGACTGATTTCCGGAAGCAACATTGGATCGACATCTTAAGAGGCATTTCACATGAACTAGTTTAGATTGGCCTAGCTATACCATAGACGTTAGAGGAATTATTTTTTAGCCTTATCCTGCGTTCTTCTCTCCTTTTAACATATTAAGCACGGTATAAATAATTATCTGGAGGTCTAATAAAAAAGACCAATTTTCCATATACCACACATCATGCAGCACCCGGAGGCGCATTGCTCTGGATGTTTTAGTTTCACCTCTAAACCCCTTTATTTGCGCCCAACCGGTTATTCCGGGTTTAATAGAATGGCGCAACAAGTAACGATCAATGAGCCGACTGTATTCTTCGGTATGTTTAAGCATGTGTGGACGAGGCCCCACCACCGACATTTCTCCTTTCAGTACATTAATAAACTGAGGAACCTCATCGAGGTTGGATTTTCGTAAAAAACGTCCCAACCTTGTAATACGGGAATCATTTTTTTGGGCTTGAAGCGAATTTGCTTGGGCATTAACCTTCATTGTTCGCAGTTTTATGCACCGAAATATGTCATTATTTTCACCATTACGTTCCTGGATAAAAAACACTGGTCCTTTCGAATCAAGTTTGATTAAGATTGCCAATATAGGTAATAACCAAGATAGCAACAACACAATCACAAGTAAGGCAAAAACAACATCAAATGCCCGTTTTATCACACGGAAAGTGTAACGGCTTAACGGCTCTTTACGGATAGTAATAATAGGGAAATTATCAAAGAAATCAACACTAATATTTCTAAGCACATAACGCCCAAGATCGGGAACTATCTTTACTCGGATGAGATGATTCTCTGCAAAAGCGATAACTTCACGCACATAATCGTTTAAGAGATCGGGCATGGTAATAAAGACCTCATCAACCTGTTCACGTTCCATATAAGTAAAAACCTCATCAAAATTACCTAGTATTGAATTTTCATTTCTTACCGAAGCTTTGGTATCATCAAAAAAACCAAGAAATCGGTAACCCAGAGCCGGCTGATGTTTAAACGTATTGCTCAGTTGTCGACCGGTACGTCCGGCCCCAATGATTATATAATTAACGTGCAACTTAACTTTTTTATGTTCAATATATTGAGCAAAAACAAAACGCCATAAAGTTAGCAATACCAATGCAAACACGGAAAAGAAGCCAATCACCAAACGTGAAGTTATTTCAATCTTGCCAATAAATACGACTGTAGTAATTACAAGAAACAAAAGAAAAATACCTCGAATGATATCAAATAAGGATTCATACCATTTTTGGATCTTTTGTAATGAATATAACCTCCAGTTAATCGAAATGACAGCCCATGAAACAAGGATAATAGCAAGAAGAAATAAATAAGCCACTTCTTGCCCGGAGTAACGGTCCACATCATACCGTAAAAAAAACGCAACCAGAAATGCCACGGTAAGGCATACCAGATCGCCAATTAAAAAAGCTCGCTTAAACGTATCCGAAAATCCTCTTTCCATTAGAATATTACCCCGCCTCTTTCTACTAATAAAAAAATTAAACCAACGAAGGTCTGCTTAAATAACAAAGAAAGGCATCTTATTTTTTAATAACTTATGTTTAACAAAAAAAGAATACTATTTAATTACTTTTTGATAATAAATACTTTCGGAAGGTATGGTGTTAGATTTCGATTATTTTTATAAATTAAACCCAACTTTTACAAACTCAGTTTTTAATATCTACCGCCAGATAGAAAGTTTTCACTTTTTATCTGGCTGTAAAATATTATTACACGGTCATAATTTCTTGTTCTTTCTTAATCAACAGCTCTTCCACTTTTTTATAAAAAGCTTCAGTCAATTTATCAACTTTTTCTTCAGATGTCTTAGCCACATCTTCAGCCAAGCCATCCTTTTGCATTTTCTTAAAGGCTTCAATGGCATCCCGACGAGCATTACGGATACTAACCTTGGCATTTTCGCCCTCTTGTTTTACAGTTTTTACCAATTGTTTTCGCCGTTCTTCGGTAAGCGGAGGAAGGTTTAAGCGGACCATTTCACCATTATTCATAGGTGTAACTCCAATATTTGCACCCAAAATGGCCTTTTCTATCGAGTCAATCATTTTTTTTTCCCATGGCTGAATTACGATTGACTTGGCATCGGGAGTATTAATATTTGCTATCTGCGAAAGTGGTGTACTCGCCCCATAGTAGTCAACATTAATACCGTCGAGCATTTGTGGGGTAGCCTTGCCGGCTCGCAGTTTCATGAGTTCGCTCGAAAGATGGGAGACTGACTTTTCCATCTGATCTTTTGTATCTTCGAGGTACAATTGAACTTCTTCTTCCATAGAACTGAAGATTTTATATTGGTTACAGTTATTTTCGAAACAAATATAAACAGAATAATTTTTCTAAACCAGAAACAGGGACGTTGAAATCAGCTTTCTATTTCACCTTTACAAGAGTACCAATTTTCTCGCCAGATAAAAGTTTTTTGAGGTTTCCGTTGGTGTTCATGTCAAAAACAATGGTTGGAATGTTATTTTCCTTGCTCATGGTAAACGACGTAAGATCCATTACATTCAAACCTCGAGAATATGCTTCATCGTAAGTAAGTTCATCAAACTTGGTTGCAGACGGATCCTTCTCGGGATCTGCGGTATAAACGCCGTCAACTCGGGTACCTTTCAGGAGAACTTCAGCATCCATTTCAACGGCACGAAGAGCTGAAGCTGTATCGGTTGTGAAATAGGGATTACCTGTACCGAAAGAGAAAATAGCAATTTCGCCCCTCTCAAACGCTTCATTAATTTTTTGCTTGCTAAATCGTTCACCTACCGGCTCCATATTTATTGCCGTAAAAAGACGAACTTTGGCTCCAATGCTTTCAAGAGCAGACTGTAAGGCGAGGCTGTTAATAACCGTTGCCAACATACCCATATAATCGCCTTTAACACGATCAAAACCCTGCGAAGTGCCTTTAAGACCCCGAAAAATATTTCCTCCACCAATTACTATTCCAATTTTCACACCTAAGTCTGCAGCTTCTTTAACCTGGTTGGCATACTCAATTAATCGAGGAGTATCAATACCATAGGGTTTATCAGCCATTAAAGCTTCGCCGCTTAATTTTAATAAAATACGCTTATACGCTACCATATCTATATTTTAATTATCCTATTTAACTATTAAAGATATATAAAGACAAGTTATAGAACAAAAAAAGAGAGCCGTTGGGGCTCTCTCTTATATTTTTATAACCGCGAAAGACTATGCATTTAGAGTATATCTAACAAAACTGGTTACTTTAAGGTCTTTATCAACTTGTTCGAGATATTGACGAACAGTTAATTTAGAATCTTTAATGAATTCCTGATTTAACAGGGTGTTTTCTTTAAAGAATTTCTCCAATCGGCCTTCAGCAATCTTTTCAACAATATTAGCCGGTTTGCTGGCGTTTTTAGGATCTTGTTGAGTTTGTTCCAAAGCTATTTGTTTTTCTTTAGCAACAACTTCAGCAGAAACTGAATCTTTGTCAACAGCTACAGGAGCCATAGCAGCAACCTGCATAGCTACGTCCTTACCAACCTGAGCATCGCTAAGTTTTTTGCTGAAACCAACCATAGTAGCCAATTTGTTACCAGGGTGGATGTAAGCAATAACCTGAGCAGCTTCAATCTTTGAATAAGAGATCAAATCAATTTTTTCGCCGATTACGCTAAGCTTTTCCATTACAGCTTCAGCAACAGTGATGTTACCAACTTTTAGCTGTTTAAGAGTATCGATATCGGCAGGTTTTTCAGCCACAGCAACATCGTTGATTGATGCAGCGAACTGAACGAACCCATCGTTTTTAGCAACGAAATCGGTTTCACAGCAAACTACGGTTAATGCACCGAAAGTTTCGTCGGCAGATACTTTTGAAAGAACCACGCCTTCGGTAGCTTCACGGTCGGCACGTTTAGCAGCAACCAATTGACCCTTTTTACGGATAATTTCCTGTGCTTTTTCGTAGTCGCCATTAGCTTCTTCCAAAGCTTTTTTGCAATCCATCATACCGGCACCGGTCATCTGACGGAGTTTATTTATTTCAGCAGCAGTAATTGCCATTGTACTTCTGATTTAAGATTAATCTTCTTTTCTAACTTTTTTGGCTACTTTGCGAACAGCAGCACTCTTGTCGAATTTTGCCTTAGGGATAGAGAGGTCTTCTTCGTCTCCTTCAACATCGGATTTCGAACGTTTGTCGCCACCTTTGCGGGCTTTGGCTTTAGCAGCTTCTTTGTCGCCGCCTTCTTTTTCGCGTTCTACCTTGCGTTCGTTCAAACCTTCCTGAATAGCAGATGCTACAACATCAATAATCAGAGCAATAGAGTTTGAAGCGTCATCGTTAGCAGGAATTGGGAAGTCTACCACGTTAGGATCCGAATTGGTATCAACCATTCCGAATACCGGTATATTGAGTCTTTTTGCTTCTTTAACTGCGATATGTTCTTTAGTAACATCAACCACAAACAAGGCAGCAGGCAAACGGGTCAAATCGGCAATACTTCCAAGATTCTTTTCAAGTTTTGCACGTTGACGCGAAATCTGAAGTTTCTCACGTTTCGAAATATTTTCGAAAGTTCCGTCAGTTGCCATTTTGTCGATCGACGACATCTTCTTCACAGCCTTACGGATTGTGGGGAAGTTTGTTAACATACCACCGGGCCAGCGTTCTGTAACGAAAGGCATAGCTACGGTTTGGATACGTTCAGAAACAATTTCTTTTGCTTGTTTTTTGGTAGCAACGAATAAAATTTTGCGACCGGATTTTGCTATTTGCTTAAGAGCCAAAGCGGCATCTTCTAATTTAGCTTGGGTTTTGTGAAGGTCGATGATGTGGATTCCGTTGCGCTCCATGAAGATATAAGGAGCCATGGCTGGATTCCATTTTCTGCGGAGGTGACCAAAGTGTACACCTGCGTCTAATAATTGATCAACAGTTACTCTTGACATTTAAAATTATTTAATTGTTTACATTCCATAGGGCCAATTGCCAAGTAGTTCCGATTAACAGAAGTCTTAGCAATTTAGATACTAAACAAACGTAATGATAACGATTAACGCTTGCTGAACTGGAAGCGCTTGCGTGCTTTTGGACGACCCGGTTTTTTACGTTCTACTTCACGAGGATCACGAGTGGTGAAACCTGCAGTTTTCAATTTAGGCTTGCATTCTTCGTCAATTTTGATCAAAGCGCGAGTAATACCTAAACGCAAAGCTTCAGCCTGACCTTTAATTCCTCCTCCATCGAGGTTAACCTTGATGTCATATTTCTGAGCTACCTCCAACAATTGCAAAGGTTGTTCAACAATATACTGAAGAACGGTGCTTGGGAAATATTCTTTATAGTCACGGTCGTTAATAACGATGTTTCCTTTTCCGGGAACCACGTAAACACGGGCAACAGCAGCTTTTCTTCTCCCGATTGCATTAACTACTTCCATACGAACTATTTGATTGTATTAATGTTATACTCTTTTGGCTGTTGAGCAGAATGCGGATGCTCACTTCCGGCATAAACATGCAAATTGCCATAGATGGCATCACCCAAACGATTTTTAGGCAACATTCCACGTACAGCCTTCTCGATTAATGCGATCGGGTGTTTCACCATCAGATCTTTTGCATTAATAAAACGTTGACCTCCAGGGTACCCCGTATAACGGATGTATTCTTTTTGATCCCATTTTTTTCCTGTCAAACGAATCTTATCTGCGTTGATAACAATCACGTTGTCACCGCAGTCTACGTGAGCGGTAAAACTAGGTTTGTGCTTCCCTCTTAAAACTTGGGCAACTTTCGACGAAAACCTTCCCAACGTTTGGTTGGTCGCATCAACCACTAACCACTCTTTATTGACGGTTGCCTTATTGGCCGATACCGTTTTGTAACTCAAAGTGTCCACTTTATCTCTAAGTTTTTAATTAATATGCAAATACAAAATAATCCACCTCAAAATGGACTGCAAAAATACAACTTATTTTGTTTTTTCAACACTATTGCTGAAATTTCTTTTGTCCATTCTGAAAAATGTGAGGCACAAAATTACAAGAAATTCAGAATATTATTGCTGTCTTTAGAATATTATTCGGAGAATAATTGTGACCTCTGAAAAAAACATGTAGGTTTGGCTTGTAATCGCTTTTTACATCTATTATCAGCCTTTTAATGCTATTGGGCATGTTTAAAACTTCCAGCAGTTTTCATAACGCAATTTATTGGGGTTCACTTATCCTGCTATCGGTATCTCTGCCGTGTTCGCTTTTTTTGCTTAGCCTTTCACAAATAATACTCATGGCCAACTGGCTGTTGGAAGGAAATTTCCACCAGAAATGGCTGTTAATAAAGAATCGGCCTGCAGTATGGATAATAGGTCTCTTTTACCTGATGCATTTAATCGGGATGATTTATACAACAAATCAGGCTTGGGGGGTAAACGATTTGAAGGGTAAATTACCTTTATTGATTTTACCACTTGTTATTGGAACGTCCACTCCATTAACAAAAAAACAGTTCTCGATTATCCTGAATTGTTTTGCAGGATCAGTATTAATATTTACGCTTTACAGTGCCTGGTTCATTTTCGGGTTTGACGGCAAAGCGGCTCACTCAGTTAATGATATTTCACCGTTTGTTTCTCATATTCGTTGGGCGCTTATGGTCGACATGGCGGTATTCAGCCTTTTATGGCTTTTCGATAATATTCGCAATAAATTTCGGGGGATTTATATTCTTCTTATTCTTTGGTTTACGCTGTATATCTTCTTATTACAATCGCTCACGGGGATTATCGTATTTATCATAACTTCAGGAATTATGCTTTTGCGAAAGGCATTCCGCAGCCGTCAACTGATGGTGCGCTGGTTTATGGTTGTAGCCAGCCTCACCCTTCTATTATTAGTTTCTTCTTATCTCATCAAGGCTTATGCCCGATTTTACACTTTTGAAAAAATCGATGTTGCTCATTTGGACGAATTTACCTCAAAAGGCAATATTTACCAGCACCACCCTGAACTTAAATTTGTGGAAAATGGCCACTATATCTATTTATATATATGTGAACCAGAGCTACGGGAAACATGGAAAAAACGAAGCTCGATCAATTTCGACGGAAAAACTTCTGATGGAGGAGAGCTTAAGGCCTGCCTAATCCGTTATCTGGCATCAAAGGGGTTTCGCAAAGATTCCGATGGCGTAAACAAACTGACCAATCGCGAAATCAAGTACATTGAAGCCGGAAAGACCAATTACATCGACACCTTAAAATATGGGTTTTATCCACGTATTTACCAGTCGATATGGGAAGTATATAACTACATGCACGGTGCTAATCCAACGGGATATTCCATTGCCCAACGCTTTGAGTTTGCAAAAACATCTATACATATTATTACTGACAACTTTTGGTTTGGCGTTGGTACTGGCGACATAGCCGAAGCATTTGACCTTCAGTATGAAAAAGACAAGACAATGCTGGCGCCGGAAAACCGGTTTCGCGCACACAATCAATTTTTACGCTTTGGGGCGACGTTTGGAATCGTAGGACTGACAATTATCCTGTTCTCACTAATAGCCCCGCCATTCTTCGAGCACAAATACAAAGACTACCTGTTTTTATGTATTTTCATCATCAGTTTTTTATCATTTATTAACGAGGATACACTCGAAACCCATCATGGAATTTCATTCGTTGCTTTTTTTTATGCGTTGTTCCTTTATTATAAGAACCCGGACAACAATTGACTAATCGTTAATTTTTGTTAAGTTTAAATTAAGATATTTAAGTCTTAATTTAAACTTCTTATCTTTGAATATTCTAATTGCTGTTGATGATAAAAAAGGTTTTCCATATTATTATTGCCCTGATAATGATTCTGGGGACTGCTGGAATTAGCTTAACCCGCCATTATTGCGGAGGCTTATTGGTATCTACAACAATCTACGATTCCGATCATTCCTGCTGCGGAGAACATTGCAAAAAATGCCATAACGAATTAATCTCGATAAAAATATCCGATAGTTTTACAGAGCCGTCGTCATCTGAATCAGCTCTTTTTACAGTATGCAAGCTTTTAAATCAGCCATATTACATTGATTTATACCAACATTCAACCATTCAATCTCAGGCAACTGACCCATTCTCTATCCCCGGCAAACCGCCACCATTGGTAACGTCAGTTCAAATAGCTAAACTGCAGGTATTTCGATGTTGATTGAAAGGTTCATTTAACTTTTCTACCGAATAATTGTTTATCACAGAAGATTAATGTATCCTGAAATATTAAAACATCACAAAATGAAAACTTTAGCATCTATATTAGTAATTGTATTATCATTAGCAGTATCGACCAACATATTTGCGCAGACAAAAGCGTCATCGAAAACCGAATCGATTAAGGTATGGGGGAATTGCGAGTCGTGTAAAGCCCGAATCGAAGGAGCCCTGAAAGTTGATGGCATTTCAAAAGCCGATTGGAACGAAAAAACGCAAATGCTCAAGGTTACCTATAACCCGGCAAAAATCACCAACGACGCCATCCAAAAACGAATTGCTGCGGTTGGACATGATACCGAAAAATACAAAGCCGACAACAAAGTATACGCAAAGCTCCCGGGCTGCTGCAAATACGAACGGAAGAAGTAATTTGTACCGGTAAATAGCATAATTTAAAGAGCGAAACAGAAATGTCTCGCTCTTTTTTGTTCATTGCAAAACAAAAAGAACATTCATTTCATTTGAAACATTTATATTTGTCAGATATGAAATGGATGACCTTCATATTAAGCATTTATATTCTCTGCCTCGTATCACTTCCCTGTGCCGACGGAGCCGATCATACCTGCTCATCGCAAAATGAGCAAACCACCCCGGTCAGCGACAATTCATGCTCACCTTTTTGTGTTTGTGCCTGTTGCAACGTGATGGTTACAATTGCTAACTATTCCGTTCTGCCTGTACCCTCAGAACAAATTTATTCTCAAATAAGCCTTTATTACGAAGGTCTTACTTCCCGTTTCAATACTGCCATCTGGCAGCCGCCAAAAGTGAACGCATAATTCTTCACCTATAGTCACCGAACTATGGGCCTTAGGCCATCTTACATGGTCTGATGAATCCATTATGTTCACTTTTAAACGCAAATCATGATTGACAAAATCATCAGTTTTTCGATAAAGAATAAAATTCTTATCGGGGTACTGACGTTGGCCTTAGTGGGTTGGGGAACTCATTCCCTCACCCGGTTGCCAATCGACGCAGTCCCCGACATCACCAACAACCAGGTGCAGATTATTTCCTGGGCACCGACACTGGCCCCTCAGGAAGTAGAACAATCCGTAACTGCGCCCATTGAGGTGGCCGTTGCCAACATCCCCGATATGGTTGAACTCCGTTCTATTTCCCGCCTGGGACTTTCGGTGGTCACCATCGTTTTTGAGGACAAAGTTGATATTTACAAAGCCCGCCAGCTGGTAGGCGAACGCCTCAAGGAAGCCGAGGAGCAAATCCCCGAAGGGATAGCCAGACCCGAGCTTGCTCCGGTTTCTACCGGATTGGGCGAAATCTACCAATATATATTAAAGGTAAAACCCGGTTCGGAAAAGAAGTATTCCCCCATGGAACTGCGGACTATCCAAGACTGGATTGTACGCCGCGAGATGCTCGGCACACCGGGCGTGGCCGACGTAAACAGTTACGGTGGGTTCCTGAAACAGTACGAAGTGGCCGTAAACCCCGACCGGCTCCGCAGCCTTAACCTCACGCTAACCGATATTTTCGACGCGCTTGCCAAAAACAACGAAAACACCGGCGGGGCATATATCGATAAGAAACCAAACGCGTACTTTATCCGCGGGGTAGGTTTGGCAACCTCGCTTGAGGATGTCGGAAAAATCGTGGTTAAGTCCGGCACACAAGGCATGCCTGTCCTGGTGCGCGATGTGGCTACCGTTCAGTACGGGCACTCGCCACGTTTCGGGGCTTTTGTAGCCGATACGTCCGAAGTGGTTGGCGGTGTGGTGATGATGCTTAAAGATGCCAACGCACACCAGGTTATTAATAATGTAAAGAAGCGACTGGAAACCATTCAGCAAAGCCTGCCCGAAGGCGTGACCATTGAACCGTACCTCGACCGCACCGATTTGGTGGGACGGGCTATCGGAACGGTTTCGAAAAACCTCATCGAAGGAGGGCTGATTGTCGTTTTGGTGCTGGTCTTACTTCTTGGAAACCTTCGTGCCGGACTGATTGTAGCTTCGGTAATCCCGCTGGCCATGCTCTTTGCCATTTCGCTGATGAACCTTTTCGGGGTCTCCGGAAACCTGATGAGCCTCGGGGCAATCGACTTCGGCCTGATTGTGGATGGCGCCGTCATCATCGTTGAAAGTGTCGTGCATCGCATCACGCAGAGCCGGCACCATCACCAGGGCATTGCCCGGCTCAACCAAAACCAGATGGACGCCGAGGTCAGTTCCTCAGCCCGTCGCATGATGAGCTCGGCAACGTTCGGACAAATCATCATCCTCATTGTTTACCTTCCCATCCTCGCACTGGTTGGCATCGAAGGCAAAATGTTCCGCCCAATGGCGCAGGTTGTAAGTTTCGCCATTTTCGGGGCTATCCTACTGTCGTTAACGTACGTGCCAATGGTTTCGGCTTTGTTCCTCAGCAAAGAAACCGCGCACAAACCCAACATTTCCGACCGTTTAATGGAGAAAATCCAACATCTTTTCGACCCGATAATCCACTGGGCTTTAAAACAAAAACGCGTGGTTATCATTGTTTCCGCACTGCTGTTTGTGGGTAGCGTGGTTGTTTTCAGCCGTCTTGGCGGAGAATTCCTTCCGCAGCTCGAAGAAGGAGACCTTGCCGCAGGTGTTATGACCCTACAGGGCGGTTCGCTCTCGAACACCGTGGAGACTGTTAAAAAAGCCAACTACATCATGCGGAGCAATTTTCCGGAAATAAAAAAGGCCGTTTGTAAGATTGGAGCCGGCGAAATACCGACCGACCCCACCCCCATGGAAACGGGCGATTATATCATTACGCTGAAAGATAAAAAAGAATGGACTTCGGCAGAAACCCGCGAAGAGCTGGTGGAAAAACTGGAAGAAAAACTTTCCGTACTGCCCGGCGTGGTGTTCGAATTTCAGCAACCCATACAAATGCGTTTTAACGAACTGATGACCGGATCGAAACAAGATGTTGCCGTAAAGATTTTTGGTGATAACCTCGACCTGCTTGCATCTACCGCCAGCAAAGCGGCAAAAATCATCAGCAGGACGAAAGGTGTAGAAGACATCAACATCGAAAAAGTAACCGGCCTGCCCCAAATCCAGATTGAATATAACCGCGACCGGATTGCCCAGTACGGCCTGAATATCGCCGACATCAACCGCATCCTGAAAACCGCGTTTGCCGGAAGTGCGGCAGGTGTTATTTATGACGAAGAAAAACGCTTCGACCTCGTAGTCCGTCTCGACAAAGATTACCGCCAGGATTTGGATAATGTGAGAAGCCTTTATATCCCGCTGCCATCGGGAGGCCAGATAACCCTCGACCAGGTTGCGGATGTGAATATCAAGGACGGCCCGGCACAGATTTCGCGCGAAAACACTAAACGGCGCATCACCATTGGCTTTAACGTTCGCGGCCGCGATGTGGAGAGCGTTGTGGATGAAGTACGGCACGCCATAGACTCGCGGTTGAAACTTCCGGCAGGCTATTACGCCACCTATGGCGGTCAGTTCGAAAACCTGGTTGCCGCCAAAAAACGCCTGTCCATCGCACTTCCCATCGCAATGGCCTTAATTTTTGTACTGCTGTATTTCACGTTTCACTCGTTAAAAGAATCGCTGTTGATATTCTCCGCAGTCCCGCTCTCGGCCATCGGCGGGGTGCTTGCCCTTTGGATGCGTGGGATGAACTTCAGCACCCCGGCAGGCATCGGGTTCATCGCCCTTTTCGGGGTTGCCGTGCTTAACGGCATCGTGCTGATTGCCGAGTTCAACCGGCTCGAACGCGAGGAAGGCATCGCCGACATCCACCGCCGGGTATTGAAAGGCCTTCGCTCAAGGCTCCGTCCGGTTATCATGACCGCTTCGGTGGCATCGCTCGGCTTCTTGCCCATGGCATTATCGACCTCGGCAGGTGCCGAAGTCCAAAAACCGTTGGCAACGGTCGTCATCGGCGGACTTATCACGTCAACCCTGTTAACACTGGTGGTATTGCCGGTGCTGTATATTCTTTTTTCAGGAAAGAAGAAGAAATCAGGGAATGGCTTTGAGTTCAACCCAACCGTAATTGCATTGTTGCTTTTAGCGGGAGGGCTTGGTTTTTCGACAAAAAGTTCAGCCCAGACAGCCATGCCGTTAACACTTGCCAAAGCCATTCAACTGGCTACGGACAGCAACCTTTCTGTCCGTTCGGCAGGTTTAAAAGTGGAGATGCAAAAAACGCTGAAAGGTTCGGCGTGGGATATCGAAAAAACAAACATCGGTTTCGAATACGGACAGAGCAACTCGCTTCACAAGGACAACGGTTTTACCATTTCGCAGACGTTCGCTTTCCCCACGGTTTATGCCAACCAAAGCAAATTGGCATCGGCCACAACCAAAAGCAGCGACATTGAACTTAACGTAACGAAAAACGAAATCATAAGCCGGGTAAAATCCATCTGGTGGCAACTTGCCTATCAGCACGCCAAACTAAGGCTGATGCAATATCAGGATAGTCTTTATGCAGGTTTCCTGAAGGCTGCCGAGCAAAAAGCGCTGGCCGGAGAAACCAATAACCTGGAAAAATTAAATGCCGAAACGCAACGGCTCGAAGTAGAAAACGCCATGCGACAGGTTTTTGCTGACATTGAAATTGGTCAACAAAAACTTCAAACCCTGTTAAATCTTCGCCAGCCCATAAAGATGGCCGATACAACACTGACAAGACTCGGTTTTTCGGGAAGCCCAAACAGTCAAAACCCGCAACTGGCCTGGCACGAGCAACAATCGAAAATGGCGCGGCTAGAAACCAAAGTAGAACAGGCAAAACTGGCCCCCGATTTCACTATCGGCTACTTCAATAAATCCATCATCGGTTCACAGGACGACAACGGCACAACCCGTTACTTCTCGGCTTCCGACAGGTTCTCGGGAATCCAGGCCGGCATAGCCATTCCGCTATGGTTTAAACCTCAGGCATCCAAGATTAAAGCCGCAAGGATTAACGAACGGATTGCGCAGACCAATGCAGAAAACTTCCGGCAAACCCTGAACAGCGAATATACCGCCCTGTTGCAGGAACTTCAGAAAAACAGCTTAAGTGTGGATTATTACGAAAAGACCGCACTGGTACATGCCGACAAAATCATCAACCAGTCCACGCTTAGCTATAAAGCCGGTGCGCTCGACTATTCCGACCATATCCAGAACCTGGCCCGCGCACTGCAAATCAAAAGCAATTATCTCGAATCGCTTAATCAATATAACCAAACCGTCATCGTCCTCGAACAGTTGACGGGCAAATAATAAAATTCCGAACTCATGAGAAGTATCATATCTATTTTAATTATAACGACGTTTCTTTTTTCCTGTAAAACCGGCAAGAAGGAAGAAACCCACGAAGGACACGAAGTTTTGTCGGAAGACATTGTAGAACTGAACGCCGACCAGATTAAGATGGCCGGCATCGAATACGGACAGGTGGAACAAAAAACACTGAGCAATACGTTAAATGTAAACGGCATTGTAACGGTTTCGCCGCAAAACCTGGCTTCGGTTTGTGCCCCGCTGGGAGGAATTGTAAAAAGCACGTCCTTAACTACCGGCGCTTCGGTAAAAAAAGGCCAGGCATTGGCAATTCTCGAAAACCCGGAGTTTATAGAGCTTCAGCGCAATTACCTCGAAAGCCGCAGCAAGCTCGAATACGCCGAATCGGAATACAAACGCCACAGCGACCTGTACAAAAGCGACGTTTACTCGAAACAAAACGTACAACAGGTAACGGCCGATTATCAAAGCCTGAAAGTACAGGTTAGCGCGCTTGCCCAGAAGTTGGCGCTCATCGGCATCGATGCCGCGCATTTAAAAGAAAGCACCATTTCGCGGAGTGTCGCCATCGCCTCACCGATTAACGGGTTTATCAAAACCATGAATGTAAACATTGGAAAATCGGTTTCCCCGTCGGATGTGATGTTCGAAATCGTCAACACCGCCAGCCTCACGTTGGAACTGACCCTTTTTGAAAAGGACATCAACAAGATTGCCGTAGGACAAAAGCTACGGTTCTCGGTTTCAAACGGAAGTCCGCAGGAACAAAATGCCGTTGTAACCCAAACAGGGAAAGCCATCGCCAGCGACAAAACGGTAAAAGTTTATGCTTCGGCAGCCAACGCAGGCAACGAAAAAGTCCTTCCGGGAATGTACGTCAATGCCCGCATCGAAACCAGCAACAACCCGGTAACTGCACTTCCCACGGAAGCCATCGTCCGTTTTGACGAGAAAGATTTCATCTTCGTTTTTGATAAAACTAAAAAAGAAGGTGCAAAAATTATTGGCGAATTCCGTATGGTTCAGGTAAAACGAGGCGTGACCAACGGCAATTATACCGAGGTGTTATTTCCTGAAAATTTTAATTTAAAAACTGATAAAATTGTAACAAAAGGATCATATAACCTATTGTCGGCCAAAAAGAATGCAGGAGATATGGCTTGTTGAGAATGGAAATCTTTTTATTTTTAATATTTAATATTTAATAAAGCCTAGGCCTAGGCTTTATTAAATATTAAATAGACGGGGGCAGAACTTCCGTTACTGTGCCAGCAGCCCAATGATTGGTTTCCCTACGGATGCATTTGGGTTGGCAATGTTAAGGTAATAGCTGATGGTTGGGGCAATATCGGTCATATCAACCGGGTCGAGGATAGTAGCGCGTTTTACCCGCCATCCGTACCAGATAAGCGGCACGTGCGTATCGTACGAGTACGGCGAGTTATGTCCGGTAGTTCCTCCGTTTTTTTCGACCCAGCCCGGAAGCAGGTTTATGAGTATATCGCCGGAGCGTTTCTGGTTATAGTTTTTTTGCATTTTAGAAAATATGCCGTCCGGGAAATAAGAGTTTAACAGCGTAGTTGAGGTTACCGTGTTGGCAACGCCCGAAAATTGAAGCAGAAACTGCGCTGCCTTTTGCTGAAAATCGGCAAGGTTCAGTTTCGAATCTTCGATGAGGTTGCGGTTAAGGAATAGCTGTTGGGCGTAATAATTCCGAATCCAGTTTCCTTTGCCATAAACGGCGTTGAGGTAACTGGTAAGTAACGAAATGGCACCATTTTGATTGAAAAAGCCTACGGGGATGCCTTTGTCGGCCAGGTATTCCGGACTTTGTGCCACGCCATGGTCGGACGTGAGGAACACCAACAGGTTTTGTTTTCCAATTTCCTGGTCGAGGAAGGAGAGGAGGTGCTCAATGTCTTTGTCGAGCTGCAGGAAGGCATCCATCACTTCAACCGATTCGGGGCCGAAATTTTTGCCGATAGATTCGGTGGAGGAAAACGAAATCATCAGTAAATCGGTATTGTCGTCCTTGCCAAGCTGTTCGTTAACGATGGAGGCGATGGCAAAATCCTTGGTAAAGGTGTTGCCGAAAGGGGTAGACTTTAACAGGTTGTACTTCTTCTTCGATTCGTTTTTATTCATTTCGGCGAGGTTGTACGGAAAGGTTTTCCGCCCCTCGATACCGGTTTCGAACTTATTGTCATCGGGCAGGCAATACCCGGCATAGCTTTGTATCGGATACTTGGTTTCCCAGCTTCGGGTGAGGTAAACATCGGCTAGTTTTTTATCGTTAAAATCCTTAATCCAGCCCGGGAGTTCGGGCATATAGTACGAGCTGGTTACCCATTTCCCGTTTTCCTCGTCGTACCAATACGCGGCGTTGGCGGTAATTCCTCCCGAAAGGATGGCCGATTCACTCTGAAGTGAGATGCTCAGCACTTTGGATTTGTTGTAATTGGCCAGTCGAATTTCGTCGCCAATGGTTGAGGTAAGCAATTGCTTGGGCGATACCCGTCCGGCAGTATAGCTTCCGCCCACGGTTTTGTAATTTTCGTCGGCCACGCAGTTAACCACTTTATCGTTTAACGATGTGTACCACTCTTCGGCCACAATGCCGTGGTAGGAGGGGGAAGTGCCGGTGGCAATGGTTGCATGCCCTACGGCGGTTTGGGTAAACTGGTAGTTGAAATTGGCATTTTTACAATAAGTGCCCTCGTTTAGCAGGCGTTTGAAACCGCCTTCGCTCAGCTTGTCCCAAAATTTGTATATATAATCGTGCCGCATTTGTTCCACCACAATGCCGACAATAAGTTTCGGCTTGTCCGAAGGTATCCTCGAATCAATCTGAGCGTTTAACCATCCTGCAATGCCGATAAAAACCAGCATAAATCCCAATCGTTTCATGTGTAAAAACATTAAATTTTAAATATGACGAATAGTAAACGACAGCTAAAATTTGTCGTTCGTTATTCATTTCCAACAGCGTAATTGAAAAATCCTGCAAAGGTAAGTTTTATCAGTGAGCCCCCAAACCAATAGGACGGTTAATCTTTTAGCACCTTCCCCGAGATATTCCGGTTACCTGCCCGGACTGTGACAATGTAAAGCCCTTTCGGTAACATCGAAAAATCGACAGCAAGTTCGTAATACAGGTTTGAATACTGATAATTTGCAATATGCTTGCCGGAGATGTCAGTAATTTCGACGGCAACCGGCAAATTATATGCCACGTTGGGAAGAATGTGCAAAATATTGCGCACCGGATTGGGGTAAAAAGTAATGTTTAGCGAATCGTTGGTGAATGCCTTGGTAGTTTTCCTTAGCGGGATGTCTAATGTGAGTTTTGCCTGCGGGCCTATAGGCAGCGATGAAAACGTGCGGGTATAGTACCCCGGGGCGGAAACCCTTGCCTGGTAAGTGCCCGCGGCTATCGGACGAAAATACATTCCGTTAACGGAGTCGGAATAAACCTGAGAGTTTAAATTATCGTGATTGACGAGGGTTATCGAGGCTTTTACGGGCAAGCCGGTTTCTTCGTCGGTAACTTTACCCTGAATGCCATACCGGCATTGCTGCAAATAATAAAACATCGACCGGAAATGATATTGCCACAGGTTTTCGAGCTGACTTTCGGAGGGTATCTTGTCGGCATTCATCTCAATGGTAACTTCACGGCACGAGGCGTAATACGTTGCATAATCCTGTCGGCTTCCATCGGCAGAGTACCAATTGTAGCCATTGGTAATTCCGTTGTTTTCGTAGGTGAAAAACAGTGCAGGCGAATGTGCATGAACGGTATCGGCATATTGACGGGATATTTCTTCAAACCACGCATCGTCGGCATGCAGCCCTCGGCGACTATCCCACGGATAATTGACCAACTCGGCGCCGGAATGGAAGTTGGCACTCAGCTCCAGGTGGTGAGTGTTGAGAAATGCCATCATTGCCTGAGTTTCGGGTTGCCAGTCATTGCCGTCGGGATGGAGGTTTCCGGTAGGGTCGGGGAAGTTCCGATTTAAATCGACACTGTTGGCATTGTAACGGGTCGCTTCGGCGATGCTCATATCTCCGCCGAAATAAGTGCCATCGGGGTTTGCCAGCGGACATATCCATATTTCGGAACTGTCAACCAATGCTTTTACCTGAGGTGTATTGTAGTTGGAAAGCAGATAATCGATAAACCGGAGCATGAGGGCATAGCCAACAGGCTCGTCACCATGAATAGTGCCAACGTACAAAACTCCGGGAGATGCCTTATTCTCATCGGGTTTATTGCTGATTTTAATGCTCATGAGGCTGCGTCCGGAAACGCTTTTGCCAAACTCCGAAACGCGGCATAAGGCAGGATAATCGGTGGCAAACTTTGCCATCAGGGCCAGGTATTCGGGATAAGTCGGGAAATGATCCCAAGGGCTCGTGCCTGTCGATCTTATCGAAACTCTGGCGCGGATCTGGGCTTCGAGGGTAAAGGGGAGATTAAGTTTGCGAAAACGTATAAATTCGCGCCGGTTGGCATAAGCCCACACCCTTCCGTTTTTTAATTTATCAACAGATAGCTGTTTCCCGATAATGTATATAGGTATAGTTTCAGGGAGGTCGAACGAAAAGTAAACCTCGCCACGTTTTGACAGGATGCTATCGGCGGTTTTGAGCTGGGCCGGAGTTTGCGAAAGAGCGCTGCCAGTTGATATTATTGTTAAAATTACGAATAACCAAACAAGCTTTTTTAAACGAAAACGGATTGAACCCTCCCGGAATAGGGAGTTCTCAATCCGCCTTTTTAAGGATAATATCAGTAATGATACGTTATACATTAAACCTGAAGTGCATGATGTCGCCGTCCTGCACCACGTATTCCTTGCCTTCGATGGCAATTTTACCGGCTTCGCGGCAGGCAGCTTCCGAGCCGTATTTGATGTAATCGACATATTTAATAACCTCGGCACGGATAAACCCTTTTTCGAAATCGGAGTGGATAACACCTGCCGCCTGAGGGGCCAGCATGCCTTTGTGATAAGTCCACGCACGTACTTCAACCTTACCTGCTGTGAAATAAGTTTCGAGGTTGAGCAGATGGTATGACATACGGATGAGCTTGTTTACGCCAGGTTCGTCGAGACCTATATCGGAAAGGAACATTTTTCGTTCTTCGTAAGTTTCCAGTTCCGAGATGTCGGCTTCGGTAGCGGCTGCTACAACAAGAACTTCTGCATTTTCTGCTTTTACGGCTTCGCGAACCATATCGACATATTTATTGCCCGATACTGCTGCAGATTCATCGACATTACAAACGTAGATTACCGGTTTGTTGGTTAGTAGGTACATGTCGGCAACCAAGGCCTTTTCTTTTTCGTCGAGGGCAAGGGTACGGGCTGAAAGTCCTTTTTCGAGATGATTTTTATAAAGTAATAAAAGTTCGTATTCTTTCTTGGCATCTTTGTCGCCCACTTTGGCGGCTTTGGATGTTTTAATCAGACGGGTCTCGATGGTTTCGAGGTCTTTGAGCTGAAGTTCGGTATCGATGATTTCTTTATCACGAACGGGGTCAACTGAACCGTCAACGTGGGTAACGTTTTCGTCTTCGAAACAGCGCAAAACGTGGATGATAGCATCGGTATTACGGATATTGCCCAAAAATTTATTACCAAGTCCTTCGCCTTTGCTGGCTCCTTTTACTAAACCGGCAATATCCACGATTTCAACAACAGCCGGAACAATGCGGTCGGGTTTAACAAATTCGGCAAGTTTATTGAGCCTTTCGTCGGGTACGGTGATAACGCCAACATTAGGCTCGATGGTACAAAACGGGAAGTTGGCAGCTTGCGCCCTGGCATTTGACAAGCAGTTAAAAAGGGTCGATTTTCCGACATTAGGTAAACCTACAATTCCACACTGAAGCGACATATAATTGATTTTGAATAGTTTAAACTTTATCTTTTACATGCGCAAAGTTATATTTTTAAATTGATTTCACCGCCTGTATGCTGTAAAGTAAAAAGAGACGAAGTGCAGTTTTGTCAGGTTCCGAAAAACCGACAAGCCTGTACTTCGTAAATGTATCAGTACTTAATTTTGATTTTTATTCGTTTACTTCGGCAGCCTGTTGGTTGCGTTTTACGCGGTTACGGTTTAATTTGCGACGGTCTTTGTTAACCTCGCGTTGATCTTTATTGCGGTCTTTTACATCCTGTTTGAGATCTTTCGCATCTTTTTTCAATTCTTTCTTGTCAGACTTGATTTCCTCTTTTGATGCTCCGGAAACCTTGTCGGCCTTTAATTCTCTGGCATCGGCACGCACTTCTTTTTTGTCCTGGCGTACTTCGCGGGTGTCGGCATTGCGTTCGCGGCGATCACGACGTAACTCACGCCGTTCTTTGTTTACCTTCACCTGATCCTTTACCAATTCTTTCTTTTCCTGTGTTTTGTCATCACCTGTTGAGGTTGAAGCTGGCGTCTGGGCTAACATTGAACTCAACGAAATTGAGGCTACAACTGCGGATAAAACAATTCTTTTCATCATACTCATGTCATTTAAATTAAAAAGGTTCATGTTTTTTGTTGGATGTTATCTAAGACCTCGTTACTGAGAAAAGGTTTAAATGGCGGAATTATTTTTTTCGAAATGCACTAATCAGTCTATCCACAGCTTCTTCGGGCGTAACTGGCTGATAGTTGAATTGTTTTTCGAACTTACTGCTATCGAACAGGTAATCACGATCGTATTGATACATCATTTCTTTCATCTCTTTTAAAACCGGAACAAATATGCCCACCAACGACAACTGCCAGTTTGGAAATACCTTTGCTTTGGAAGGAACGCCAAGTTTGTCGGCCACCAGATCGACCCATTGCCGGCCTGTTATAGGCGTCTTGCTGGTCGGAAGATGCCATACCTGTCCGAAAGCTTCGGGCGTATTGCCAAGCAGTGCGGTGGCACGGGCAGCATCAGAAGTGTCGGTAAAATTGTGAACCTTGTCTAAATGCGACAACCAATAGGCGCTCCGACGTTTTGCCAGGTTTTTGTAAACCATTTCGGTCAGGAAGCTATTGCGGGATCCGATGAAATCGGCAGAGCGGGCTATCACAGCTTTTAGTTGTCCGCGTTTAATTTCGGACAGTAGCATGTCGGCTACCTGTGCCCTCACTTCGCCCTTTTTACTGGTTGGGCGTATGGGCGTTTCTTCGGTCATGGGGCTCAGAAAATCGCGATCGTACATGTAAACATTATCGAAAAAGACCAGCCGCGCCTGATGCCTTTTGCAAGAGGCAATAACCAGCTTCATAAACGACGGCCATTTCTCCTGCCATACTTTGCTGTCGTATTTGAAACCGATGGTTACATAAACAACGTCGGAGCCTTCGATAGCGCGATCGATGGGTAGTGGAGCCGTGAGGTCGGCCGGGAAAAGTTCGTCGGTTTCGTTTACCTTTTTTGGGTTGCGACTAACCAGTCGGATTTTATCGGTATATTTTACAAGTTCTTTGGCCAGCTCTGTGCCAATACTGCCGCCAGCCCCTAATATTGTTTGCATGGGATTGAATTTTAGAAATGAGAAGTTAAGTTTATTATAATGGGTTATAGTTTTCCGGCTTCGAACAATTCGATCATTTCACCGGCAATGCTCACATTGGTTGGGTGTACAGGTAAACTTCCGCGTTGAAACCATTCGGCATCAATGATTTCGTTCGGGTCTATTTTTATGGGCTGACTATCGTCGGCTTCGGCGATATAGCCTATCATCATTGAACTCGAAAATGGCCACGGCTGACTTTTGTAATACCGGATGTTCTTTACATCAATGCCCACTTCTTCTTTTACCTCTCGGGCTACGGTTTCTTCGAGTGATTCTCCTACTTCAACAAAACCCGCAACTAACGAATAAAAGTTGCTCCGAAAATTTTTGCCGCGTGCCAGCAAAATGCGGTCGCCGCAGGTAATAGCCACGATGATGGCCGGAGAAATTTGCGGATATACAACGGTATGGCAATGCGAACAAATCAGTGCTCGTTCTTCCGTCTTTCGTTGGTTTTTGTGTCCACATTTTCCACAGAACTGATGGTTCTCATACCATGTAAAAAGCTGATGACCGAGTACGCCAATCCAGGCGATTTCCTTATCAGGTAATGTGCGTAGTGCAAAAGTGTCTTCGTAAACAAATGGCGCGTCTGCTACGATAATGTCATTGGTTAGAAAACAATTATCGCCATTGAGCGAAAATAGAAATACATGGTTTTTATCTGTGGTTGGCTTTAAATCTTTTTTTCGGGGAATCTCATAGCCTTCGCTGGTCTTTTTTAACAGTATGCGGGGGCCATCATAAGCCAGAATGTAATCATCAGTTTTTATAACTTTTTCGTCAACAAACTTGTTGCTAAATATCCCAGGACCTATATCGTGGAGCATGGTTTTCTTTTTAATAAATAATACCTCCAGAACAGGCTTGTCTAAGCATCAATTTCAACAGGAAGAATAAAAGCGAATATTGTTCCCGACATGTATTCCGAGTTGACCCAAATGTTGCCTTTGAGCATCGTTACCAGTTCTTTTGACAAAGATAAACCTAAACCTGCACCTCTGGCAAAAGCGGGCCCATTATTATCGGCACTTTTTACAAACCGGTCAAATACATAAGGAAGAAATTCTGGCTTTATGCCGATGCCGCTGTCTTCTACAAAAAAGAGTACTTTGTTATTTTCGTATTGAAATCCGAATTTAATAAATCCTTCGGTTGTGAATTTTATAGCGTTGTTTAGGAGGTTTTCCATTATCTGTTCAAGCCGTATGGGATCGGTTTTTATTGTAATTTCTTCTGAAGGGATTTGTAACTGAAGGTTTATATCTTTCTTATGTTTATTGGTTAGTTCCTGTTCATATGTGAGAAGTAATCTGTTAAATAAGTTGTTTAATTCCACTTCGGTTATTTTAATTTTAAGCTGGCCGGATTCTATTAAAGAAACATCAAGAATTTCTGATACCAGGGTCATCAGGCTTAGCCCACTTTCATCAATCAGTTTTGCATATTTTTCTTTTTTTTCGGAAGATAATTCCTGTGTAGCTATCAATTGTGAAAATCCTAAAATAGCATTAAGTGGTGTGCGTATTTCGTGGGACATATTTGCTAAAAAAGCAGTTTTTAGCTTGTCGGATTGTTGTGCCTTTTTAAATTGTTTTATATAGTTGTGTTTTGCACTTAAGGCAAGAATGGCAAATACGCTGATGAAAATTAATAAGCTTGAATAGCTGTCTGATATTCGGGCCAATTCAGTAGGGTACTTAGGGATAATGTTTGGAAAAGACAACTCAAGCCAGAATAAGAAGATTACATTGGCTACAACTAAAATAGATATCACTAGGATCCTCGTGTTGTCCCAAACGAAAATCATGGAGCAATAATACGCCAGGAAAATATACATTGCAGCTCCATGAGATCCGTAATTGAAAAGCCATAAAGCATCGCAAAAGACAAAGGTGCTAATAGAGAAAATGATTTTGGAGCTATTTGTTTTTTTGAAAAAGCGGTCTAAAACATAAATAGCTGAATAAAATATTGAAAAAACGGCAACAACGTATGTGGCATATTTATTCAGTTGTAATCCCCAGTTTCCAAATATTGAAACAAAGCACAGCATTCCTGAATAAAGAATACATGATAGTACTACTTTGTCTTCGAAACTAGTATTATCTTTTTTTCCAAGAATGATTGTCAATAACCGGTTGATGAAATTCATCGCTTAACTGGTTAGTGGTTAAATGTTCCATAAATTTGGAAATAATTTTCAAATTTTCCTATCAAAAAAGTACTGTCTCATCTTAAGAAATTTTTATTTTTACAAATAGTAAACCTTATCGATTACTGCGTAGTTGTAAGTGATCTTTAAGTTGGACAGGACTTTGGCAGGGTTTGGATTTAAAGTTTTAAAGAAATGTAGCATTTTATTTTTGGTCAAGTTTTTAGCTTGCCCTTATCGGCTATATACACATTCCAGGTTACCCAACCTTTCTTTTTTGCCCACGTTGCGGATGTGTGAGCTCTTCAATTTTTTCCTGTAGATTTTCGATTGTTATTTCCTGCGCTTTTACAGTCTTTTCCATGGCTGTAATTGTGCGATCTTTTTCTTTGCACAACTCACAAGCTAAATTTGGAAGTGCCGCCATCTTTCTTTCTTCGCCAGGAGGACTCAGGACCTCCTGCATTTTTGTTGCATGATCTTTTGGTAATAACATCATGTCGCCTTCGCCGGTAATAAACCATCGTGGATTTATGTCGGAAAATGTTGATATTATTTTGTGTATAACTTCAAATGATGGATTTGTTCTTCTGCCCGAGACGATATGGTGTAGCGTTTGAGGTTGGATGTTTGTTGCAGTACTAAATGAGTTTTTGTTCAGTCCTTTAATTTTGATTATTTCTAAAATCCGATCCTGAATATTCATATGCAATTTTTCTTACGTAAGAATAAATATATAGGAATATGTTGCAATATTCATAAAACATATTCCTATATTTGTTATATAAAAATACATCAAATAATTCATAAAAATGGGATAGTTCGTGCCTTTCTAAAACGATGAATTATTCTATGCCTCGTTAGCCATAAACAATGTTCACATTTCTATAAATTAAAATTTCAAAAGTATGAGCAGTAAATTTTATGATCAGTTGACGACAATCGTTCAATCGTCTATTAATTTGGGAATTGGCCATTTAACAACTGACGCCAATGGCTTTGCAGGTAATTCATTTGTGGCGCGCGGCAAAAAACTTATCAATTTTGCTCTTTGCGATTATTTGGCTTTAGGGCACGATGACAGACTAAAAAAGGGAGCTATCAGGGCAATTTTGGATCATGGGTTCTTTGCTTCTGTGTCCAAAGTTTATGTGAAGTTGGACATCTATGAGAAAGCAGAGGAATACCTTTCGTATGTTTTTGACAAACCAACCTTGTTGTTTCCCCGAACAACGCTTGCTCACATGGGAGTGTTACCCGTACTTGCGGATAAGGACGATGCTGTGATTCTTGATCATCATGTACATACCAGTGTACGTGTGGCATCGGACCTGCTTAGAAGTTACGGTGTACATGTCGAAACTATTCGGCATAACCGAATGGATATTCTGGAAGATCGAATCAAAGATCTCAAAAACAAATACACACATGTTTGGTACCTTGCCGATGGTATATATTCGACGTATGGAGACAATCTTCCAATCAATGATATACGCCGACTGCTCAATGATTACGAACAATTTCATGTTTACATCGACGATTCGCATGGCATGAGCTGGGCTGGAACCAATGGTAAAGGATTTATAAACGAGAATCTGGGAAGTCATCCGCATATGATTCTATCCACATCCCTTTGTAAGGGTTATGGAGCCGAAGGAGGCGTAATTGTTTGCAATGACGAAGAAGTTAAGAAAAAGTTGGGAACCTGCGCTGCTCCCCTAATCTTTACTTCGCCTATAAGTCCGTCAACCTTGGGCGCTATTATTGAATCAGCCAAAATTCATCTTTCCAGCGAAATTGACATACGGCAAGCCGAACTTAAAGAGCGTATCGATCTTTTTAATACAACATCGCAACAATTAGAACTTCCGTTAATCAGTGCTCCCAATACTCCCATTGGCTTTTTCTTTACAGGTGCAACCGATTTAAGTCAGGAGCTCTGCGCAAGCCTTATGCGAAGAGGATATTATGTCAATGCATTTCATTTTCCGGCAGTTCCTGTTAATAGTTCAGGGGTGCGCTCGCTAGTTAGCCTTTACCAAAGTCTCGACGACATTACAGGGCTTTTGACTACTCTGCGCGAAGAATATGATATTGCACTGAAGAAAAGAGGGATGACAATGGCTGAGATTTTACCCCGTCACCGGGAGATCAAACGACTGGAAGAAGAATTCTTGTCGTAGCTTATTATGAACGATTTTGGCAGAACATTGATATTCTGTCAAAATCGTTTGTTTATTAAAAAATTATCAGCATAGATCACATTTGCATAAAAATAACTCAACGCCGATAGAAACGCAGTCTGGACATCTTCAGCCAAAGTTGTTTTACCAAACACCATTAAATCCTTCGTAGCACAGGCATCGCCAATTAATGTACAGGTAAAGCCAAAATCCTTTGCCGCACGTACCGTTGCATCCACACACATGTGCGTCATCATCCCGCAAATAACAAGTTCTGAGGTTTGAAGTGATTTTAGGGTGGTTAATAATTCTGTATCCCTGAAGCTGTTGGGAAAATGCTTTACGATGACGGGTTCACCATTTACGGGCTTTACGCTTTCGTGAATGTCGGCACCTGTTGTTCCCGAAACAAAGAACGAAGCTCCCGGCCGGTTGGCTATATGTTGAATGTGAATAATCGGTAACCCTTTATTCCGGAAATCCGTTAATACATCTTTGGCTTTAAGGCTTGCCTCTAAACTGCCGATTAGCGGATTAGTACCTCCCTGAAAATAATCGTTCTGAATATCGATAATAAGCAATACCTTTTGTGCTTTCATCTTCAATTATCCTGTTTTATTTAATGAGATTAATTTTGACAACGTAAGTTTGAATACTTGGTTAGTTGCATTTTACATCAATTCGTCCACCGTCTGATACTATTACGGCAATATTCTGGGTTATATTTTTTCTATTTATGTACTTTTGCTTTTTTACTATCATGGAAGAGAAAAGAAACAATAAAACGCCTCAGGAAAATACCAACAAATCGTCGAATATCCTTGGGGCTTCATCCAATTTGCTGGGTTTATGCTTTATCGTAATGACTTCGTTGAAGATACTTAAGCTCACTACACAGGCCCGTACCGTAAATAAATTTATGATTATTGCCATTGTAGCATTTATGGCAAGCAGCGTATTTTCATTCCTGGCAATCCGGTCGAAAACCAAACGGGGAATTTTGTTCGAAAACATCGCCGATATTGTCTTTCTGGTAGGTTTATTTATCCTCTTCGGAACAACAATGCTTATTGCTTTCGATTTTATAATGTAAAAGGCCTTTACGCTACCGGAACAGTTCCAGACGACTGGAATCCAATTTTAAAAGAATAAACAACAACACTGTAAACGACCATAACGACGACCCTCCGTAACTAAAGAACGGTAATGGGATACCAATTACCGGCAGAAGTCCGATGGTCATCCCAACATTGATCGCCACATGAAAGAAAAATATAGACGCGACACTATACGCATAAACACGACTGAATACCGAGCGCTGTCGCTCGGCCATGGCAACAATACGCAGAAGCAGAAATAAAAACAGGCCGATAACTACCGATGTGCCTACAAATCCCCACTCTTCGCCCACAGTACAGAAAATAAAGTCGGTACTCTGCTCCGGGACAAAATTATATTTAGTTTGTGTGCCCTGAAGAAAGCCTTTTCCCAACACTCCGCCGGAGCCAATGGCAATCATCGACTGGTTAACGTTATAACCCATTCCAAGCGGGTCGGATTCGAGCCCCAGCAAGATATTCATACGCGTACGCTGGTGCTCTTCCAGTGCATGATGGAACACATAATCAACGGAAAATGTGAACAGTATAGCTCCAAGCAGGAATAATACAAAGGATGCCAGAAACCTGATTTTACGAAAGAATGAAACCACCAGGAAAGCTATCCCCGACACCACAAATGAAGCTGCAATAATGTAATAATAATCGAGTCCCAAGTGTCCGATGGCCGAGATTGCCCATAAAAGTAAAGACAGTCCGCTAAATAGCAGAAAACCCAGCCCTGTTTCGCGGTAACGGCCGGTAAAAAAGGCAAAGGCTACGAAGCCTGCTCCAACAATTATAGAGACAATCAGTAGTTTCGATAATAGTAGCGATGTGATAAACAATACGCCCAGCATAAACCCGAATAACAGGAATGCTCCCGGCAATCCTTCGCGGAACAAAACAATCGAAAATGAAAGATATACGAGCAATGAACCTGCATCCGGTTGCAGCAGGATTAGCAACATGGGTAAACCAATAATTATTCCGATAATAACGAATGTCGACGAATTGTTGAATTTTATATTCTCCGATCCCATAAATTTAGCCAAAGCCAAAGCCGTGGCCACCTTTGCAAATTCGGCCGGCTGAAGTCCAAAACTTCCAATTCTAAACCACGAACGGGCTCCATTCACTTTTTGGCCGACCACCAACACCAACATCAATAACAGAATACAAGCCCCATAAAGTAAATAAGCCGAAACAGTAAAGACTTTTAAATCAACCAGAATAATAACGGTGGCAATAATAAAAGCGGCCGCAATTAAAATCATCTGAGAACCATAACGCTGCGAAAAATCAAAAATGTTTTTATGTTCTTCATTATATACCGCAGCATAAATATTTATCCACCCAATAAGCACCAGAACAACATAGACAACAACAGTTATCCAATCGATGCCGGAGGCCATATTTTCTTTTCTGTTAATCATATCTTCCGTTTAAAGGTTAACATCCGGTCTTGAAGTGCTGGTCGGGAAATCGAACCTTTTAAGTATTTTTCAATCATCAAGCTGCCAATGGGGACAGCCCACGTAGCACCAAATCCTCCATTTTCGACATAAACAGCTAATGCAATTTTAGGATTATTGCGTGGTGCAAAAGCAATAAAAATTGAATGGTCTTCGCCATGTGGGTTTTGAGCGGTACCGGTTTTTCCGCAAATGGGAATATCGGCAAGCCTTCCAATACCTGCAGTACCTGCGCCATTTACGGCCTGGTACATTCCTTCCACAACAATACTGTATAAGGTAGAGTCGAAAGGAGTGGTGTGCTTTTCTTTAAACCGGGGATCAATATTGGTACGTCCGCGGATTTTCTTTACCACGTGAGGTGTGTAATAATACCCACGGTTAGCAATGGTTGCAGCCATGTTGGCCATTTGAATCGGGGTAATTCCCAACTCACCCTGTCCGATGGACAATGAAATAATTGAATATGCATTCCAATGGTGTGCTCCGTGGAATTTGTCATAGTATTTAACGGTAGGCACATATCCGTTTAATTCGTTGGGAACATCGCTGTTAAGCTTGCGTCCGAACCCAAAAGCCTTCACATAATCGTACCATTGCTGATACCCGGCTTCGGATGATCCGAATTCCCGGTTTTCAACAATCGACCTGAAAACATTACAGAAATAAGCATTACAAGAGATTGCAATGGCTGCGGTAAGGTTTAACGGGGATGGATGATTGTGGCACTTTAGAACGCGGTTGCCAAAATGAAATCCTCCAGCACAGGAATAGCGGGTTTCGGTGGATAACACTCCTTCTTTCAGGCCTATCAATGTGTTCAGTAACTTAAATGTAGATCCCGGAGGGTATTTTGCCATCACAGGGCGAAAGAACAAAGGCTTGAGCGGATCTCTCTGCAGAGCTGCGTAATTCGCCGCACGTGAACGACCAATCAACAATGCCGGGTCGTACGTTGGCATCGATACCATGGCGAGGATTTCACCTGTTGACGGCTCAATGGCCACAATACTTCCGCTCATATTTTGCATCAGGTATTCGCCATATTCCTGCAGGGAAGCATCGAGCGATGTAGTCAGGTCTGCTCCAGCCACAGCAGTGGTGTCGAACCGCCCGTTTTGGAACGAGCCTTTCACGCGGTTATGAACGTCGACCAACAGGATGTTTACCCCTTTTTTTCCCCGCAATTCGGTTTCGTACGATTTTTCGATGCCGCTGATGCCGATATAGTCGCCCATTTTATAGTAGGGCTCCTTTTTAATGACATTGTCGTCGGCTTCGCCCACATACCCAAGCACGTGTGCTGCTATCTTTTTCTGATATTTACGTAAAGTTCGCGTTTGGACGAAGAAACCTGGATATTTGTACATTTTTTCTTCGAACACGGCATACGTTTCAGCAGATATTTGTTTTAAAAATACCGACGACCGGTAAATCGAGTATTTACGGGCCAAACGAATATTGTCACGGACATATTTAGGCGTGATGTTCAGTAAATTGCAGAACTCAGTAGTGTCAAACGGCTTTAATTGAATTGGCGTAACCATAATGTCGTACGCAGCTTCATTGTAGGCGATCATTTTACCATTCCGGTCGTAAATAACCCCGCGGGCAGGGTACTGTGTTACATAACGACGCGAATTGTTCTCTGCCGAATATTTATAGGAAAGGTCAATAATCTGAATATAGGCCAGCCGTAAAAGGTATATCAGTACGGTTGCTATGAATATTGCGCTAATGATGTATCGTCGGGAAGCGTACGGATTCATACTACCGTTTTAAAGTAAAAAGTTGGCTCAATACAATAAGTGTCAAGGTAAATGCAGAACTCAGGATTGCCCTTAATAACGTTTCGAAGAACTGATAAAAGGTAAATACCTGGATGAAAAACAATAAGAAATGGTGAATTAATACAAGGATTAGGGCATACCTGAAGAACCACGAAAGCCCCATGAATTCCGAGTTGGGTTTGGTGCCGGTATCATATCCGTCACGAGGGGCTAAAAAATCGAGCAAATGAGGACGAACATAGGCCATAGCCACCGAAGCAAAGGCGTGAATTCCTAAAGATTGCGAAAACCAGTCGACAGATAGTCCCAATAGGAAAGCCGTAACCAATAACAACCATTTGGGCGTTTCGAACGGCAACAAAAGAATAAAAAGCACATACAGGTATGGATTGAAGAGGCCGTTGATTTCCACATGGTTTAAAAGAACCACCTGCAATAAAACCAAAAATATAAAGTTGAATAAGTTTCGTGCTATCTCTTTAATCATGATCTGCTTTTTGTTCCATTTTTTTCTCCAGTACCTCTCGTTCCTGCTTTTTGAGGTCTCCTACCAGAGTCACATAATCCAATCCCCTGAAATCAGTTGTAAGCTTAACCTGTATGGTATAGAAATTACCATCCTTGAGTTCTGCTTTTTTGACAACACCGATAGGTACTCCTTCCGGGAATATTCCTGAATATCCGGTAGTCACAATAGTGTCGCCAAGATGGACCTGTACGTGGTGAGGAATGTCGTTAAGAATACAAGTCTCAGAGCTGACTCCTCCCCAAGTAAGCGAACCAAAAAAGCTGCTTTTACGAAGTTTGGCACTGACTTTAAAATTTCGGTTCAATACCGGTAATACCGTTGAAAAGCTCTCGGAGACACCCGACACAACTCCAACAATCCCTTTAGGAGAAAGAACAGCCATATCGAGTTTAACCCCATCGCGTGCCCCCTTGTTAAGTGTGATGTAGTTAAATTGTTTGCTAACAGTATTGTTTATAATCTTGGCCGAAAAATACACGTACCGCTGTTTATAGGTAGTGTCAATAACAGAATCCTTTTTTTCGTGGATAATCTTGCGAAATGAAGCCAATTTATTGCGTAAATCTATATTTTCTTTGGCCAAAATTTCGTTGTTTGCCCTCAGCGAAAAGTAAACTTTAATATTATCTGCCTGTTCATAAAATTTACCCGTAACGGTTTGGGCTATTTGCAGGTAACTAGCCCTCTGAAAGTTGTTGTTTTCGACCATTAGAAATATCGACACCCCTTCCAGGATCAGAAACAAAATCAAAAATGAGTAAGTATAAAGAAACTTTAAAAGATTCTGCATTTCAGGCAAGAAATTAATCTGTCATCGCCAGGGCGACATTTGAATGGTAAAACGTAACAAACGATTTGGTAAAACCGTCTTGTTTTCAATTTCTTATGAAGGACAATTCCGTTTAGCTAAGTCTGTTTACCCATGACTTAACCAAACGGAACTGAATATCATCATACTGTTTTAAGAACTATCTCATTAGGAATGAGAAACGATCAACATTTTTAAGTGCAATACCGGTACCGCGGGCAACTGCACGCAATGGGTCTTCGGCTACGTGAAAAGGTATGTTAATCTTATCGGTAAGACGTTTGTCCAAACCACGGAGTAACGCGCCTCCACCGGCAAGATAAACTCCTTTTGTAACAATATCGGCATATAACTCCGGAGGAGTTTGCTCCAACACGCCAAGAATAGCAGTTTCAATTTTTGCAATCGACTTATCCAAACAGTGCGAAATTTCCTGATATGACACCGGAACCTCGATAGGTAGGGCTGTCATGAGGTTAGGACCACGTACTACATAATCATCGGGCGGAGTTTCCAGATCAGGCAAAGCCGAACCTACCTGAATTTTAATTTCCTCGGCAGTACGTTCGCCTACCTTAATATTGTGTTGATGGCGCATGTAAGCCTGAATGTCAGCTGTAAAACCATCCCCAGCGATACGGATGGATTTATTGCATACAATACCGCCAAGAGCGATTACCGCAATTTCAGTGGTTCCTCCTCCGATGTCAACAACCATGCAGCCTTCAGGAGCTTCAACATCCAAGCCTATACCGATGGCTGCGGCCATAGGTTCGTAAATCATGTAAACATCACGTCCTCCGGCATGTTCAGAAGAGTCACGTACAGCACGTACTTCAACTTCAGTACTTCCCGAGGGGATGCATACAACCATTCGCAGCGAAGGGGTAATCCAGTTGTTTTTGCTGTTGATCATTTTAATCATACCGCGGATCATCAGCTCTGCAGCATGGAAGTCGGCAATAACGCCATCTCTCAACGGACGGATAGTTCGGATGTTTTCGTGCGTTTTACCGTGCATTTGCCTGGCTTTCTCGCCAATGGCAATTAGCTTCCCGGTAGTGTGGTCGATTGCCACAATAGAAGGCTCGTCAACCACCACTTTATCATTATGAATGATAATGGTATTGGCAGTCCCTAAGTCAACGGCAATCTCCTGTGTTAAAAATGAAAAGAGGCCCATGTTTATTTAATTTTTTTATTTACAGCTTGAGTCTAATGTTTGAAATGCCGGATTCCTGTGAATGCCATGGCGATGTTGTGATGATCGCAGTATTCAATAGAATCATTGTCTTTAACTGATCCGCCAGGCTGAACTACACTGGTAATTCCTGCCTGATGGGCAATTTCAACACAATCGGCAAAAGGAAAGAATGCATCGCTGGCCATTACTGCTCCTTTTAAATCGAAACCAAAAGTACCAGCCTTTTCGATTGCTTGTTGAAGCGCATCAACTCGTGATGTCTGTCCAACTCCGCTGGCAAAGAGTTGCTTGTTCTTTGCCAGAACAATAGCATTCGACTTGGTATGTTTTACAATTTTATTAGCAAAGATAAGGTCGGAAATTTCTGCCGAAGTCGGGGCTTGTTTGGTGACCGTTTGCATGTCGTTTTCAGTTTCAATGCTGAGGTCTTTTTCCTGCATTACCACACCATTCAGAAGCGAACGATGAGTATACGCCGGAAGTTGCGCCGGTTTTTGAATGAGGATAATCCTGTTTTTACGCGACTTCAAAACCTCAAGGGCTTTTTCGTCGTATGCAGGGGCAATAATTACCTCGAAAAATAACTGGTTGATTTCGTTGGCCGTTTCTGCGTCAACGGTTTTATTGGTGATGAGAACACCTCCAAAAGCCGAAACAGGGTCGCCGGCAAGCGCATCTTTCCAGGCATCAATAAGGTTTTCGCGTGAAGCTATACCGCAGGCATTGTTGTGTTTAAGGATAGCAAACGTTGTTTCGGAAAATTCCGAAATCAGGTTTACAGCAGCATCAATGTCGAGCAAATTATTGTAAGATATTTCTTTACCGTGAATTTGCTGGAAAATATCGTCGAGGTTGCCGAAGAAGAATCCTTTTTGATGTGGATTTTCGCCATAGCGCAAAGTAGAACCTTTGGTTATGCTTTGTTTGAATACCGGGAATGTCGAATCCTGATTGAAATAATTAAAAATCGCGGTATCGTAGTGCGACGAAACGTTAAAGGCAGATGCAGCAAACCATTTGCGGTCGGCCAGCGATGTTTCGCCATGTTTTTCGTTGAGAAGCTCGATGAGTTTGCCGTATTCGTTTTTCGAAGGGACAATCACTACATCGTTAAAGTTTTTGGCAGCAGCCCTGATGAGTGAAATGCCTCCAATGTCAATTTTTTCGATAATTGCCTGCTCTTCAGCACCTGAAGCTACAGTTTCTTCAAAAGGATATAGATCGACAATTACAAGATCAACCGGGGGAATTTCATATTGGCTGGCTTCGGCAAGGTCTTTCGGATTGTCGCGACGGTACAAAATGCCGCCAAACACTTTTGGATGTAAGGTTTTTACCCGTCCGCCAAAAATTGAAGGATATGATGTTACGTCTTCAACTGCGGTAACTTTTATGCCTAAGCTTTCAATAAAGTCTTGTGTTCCACCTGTGGAATATAACTTAACGTTCAGTGAATTAAGTTTTTTTACAATCTCTTCCAGGTTATCCTTATGATAAACTGAAATCAATGCCGATGTAATCTTTTTTAAATCGTTCATTTACAATATCTTGAAATTTCGTGCAAAGTTATTAAAAAAGTATTTAAAATTAATTACTTTTAGCAATCCAATTGCTTATTAGTAATAATTATCAATCCAATATTGTTGTCGAGATCCTTGGCTGGGGGGTGTTCTAAGTTCAGAATAGATTACTCCCTGCTAAAACGGTCAAAAATACTTATAAAAGTGCTTTGAAACACTATCATTAAAAAATAATTCAAAATAATTTACTGTGGTATTATTCGCTAAACTTCTGAAAGAAAGTATGCTGTTTGCTTATAGCTCTGTTGTTGTAAACAAACTTCGTACGTTCCTTACTTTACTGGGTATTACCATTGGGATTTTTGCCATCATATCGGTTTTTACCATTCTTAATTCGATGGAGACTAATGTCCGCGAGAGCATATCCTCACTGGGTAGCGATGTTATATACATACAGAAGTGGCCGTGGTCATTTGAAAGCGATTATCCGTGGTGGGAATATATCAAACGCCCGGAACCGGACCTGAACGATTATAAAGAACTGAAAAGGAGAAGCCGGTTGGCCGATGCGGTATGTCTTTCGTCGCAAGTGAGCCGCCAGATTAAATATGGTAATAATTATACCGAGAAGATTGATATTATGATGAATACCCATGAGTATTTCGATATCAAACCTTTTGAGCTGGAATATGGACGATATTTTTCGCCGGTAGAATCGGAATTTGGACGAAACTGCTGCATTATCGGGAATAATATCGCTTCCCAGCTTTTTGAAAACCAAAATCCGGTTGGAAAGGAAGTGAAACTGATGGGACGGAAACTTTTGGTAATTGGTGTTGTGAAAAAGATGGGAAAAGATTTTTTGGGTGCAAGCAGTCTGGACGATGCAGCGTTAATCCCCTTGAATTATGGTAAGTACCTGTTCGATATTCGATATATCGGAGCCTCTTTAATGGTAAAAGCTAAAGTTGGCGTATCCTTGGGCGAACTTCAGGAAGAATTACGGATAATAATGCGTTCGATTCGTAAAATCAGGCCATTGGAGAAAGAGAATTTTGCACTAAACCAGACTAGCCTCCTTAATAAAATGACTGATAGTATTTTTAAAGTTATTAACCTTGCCGGTTGGATAATTGGCGGCTTTTCGATTTTGGTGGGCGGTTTTGGTATTGCCAACATTATGTTTGTGTCCGTAAAGGAGCGTACTCATATTATAGGTATTCAAAAGGCTTGCGGGGCAAAACGGTACGTGATACTGGTGCAGTTTCTCTCCGAAGCTGTTATTTTGGCAATTGCAGGTGGAATCATCGGGTTGTTACTGGTTTTTTGCGGTACACTCATCGTAAATTCGCTTAGTTCATTTACCATTACGCTAACTTTGGGCAATGTCATTACAGGGCTTTTAGTATCGGGGATTATTGGCGTAGTTTCGGGGTTTGCCCCGGCCTGGTCAGCTGCAAGGCTAAGTCCGGTGGATGCGATAAATACTCATTTTTAATCGGTTATTTCTGGTAAATCAACCTGCTCAGGATAGATAATCATAAACCGTTTGGTTCCTAACTGTGTCATTAGCCGGGGAAGGACTATTTGACGACGACTAAAGGAAAACATCGAAGGCCGGGCTGATATAGCAACCAGCAAATCCTCTGCTTCAATTTCAATGGGCAATAACGAAATGTTCGGATAAAAGCCGTAAGGGATATAGTTGTTGTCGTTGAACGACTTATAGGCTTGCATACGGGTTTTTAATTCATCCATTATAATATTGGGCGCCAGAAATTTAATTATGCCACCCGAGTTCTTCGATAAGCTCATTAAGGCGTTTACCCATCCGTAAAATCCAACTTCTTTACAGGCATTTACAGGTACCATCACGTAAATATGCTTCAACCGGACAATGGGCTCGTTTATTTTGACCACCATAATCATCAGTCGTGTGCTTTCGAGTAAATTATCGATAATGTTGCCGAAAAAGTAGTTCACAGTGGAAGAACGTCCGCTCCATCCGATAACGATGCGCGTTGCAAGCAGTTCTTTTGCAGCACGCGAAATGCCCGAGGGTATATTAATGTCCACCCGGGTAAGCGGAGTTACAACTACATCGGCTGCGGCTGCATGGGCTGATAGTTTTTCCATGGTGTTACGGTTGTCTCGAGCCGTCTGGGAAGCCTCGTTATCGTCATTTATGATTGACAACGAATAGATTACGGAATCGGATTTTGGTAATCGCGTAAAGAGAGCCAGATCAACCAGTTTTTTAAATGATTCTGGTTTGGCAACGGGAACCAGGATGCGTTCGGAGCCGGAGGTCAGGTCGTGGACAGGATCTGCTTCGTAGAGGGCAATCGTTCGTCCGGCATATTCGGTCATAAATGAGCTAACCAGGCAGGTAGCAAGAATTAGTAAGATTGTACCGTTTAGAACTTTGTCGTCAAGAAGTCCAATTTGATACCCTACCATAATCACTGCAATAGTTGCGGCAGCATGAGAACTACTCAATCCGAAAATCAGGTTGCGGTCGGTACGGGAGTATTTATACATCCATTGTGTGAGTGAGGCTGCCAGGAATTTTCCGGCAATGGCTACAGAAATCAGTACAAAGGCAATAATGAGCGTGTCGGGACCGGAAAATAAAACTTTTAGATTAACTAACATCCCTACGCTAATCAGAAAAAACGGAATAAATAACGAGTTTCCGATAAATACGGTACGGTTCATCAATGGAGAATGGCTGGGAATAACCCGGTTAAGGGCCAAGCCCGATAAAAATGCACCAACAATAGGTTCAATGCCAGCCCATTTTCCGAGCATTGCCGACAAAAACATGGCTACAAGAACAAATACATATTGCTGTGTACCGTCGCTTTGAAAATTGTCGAAATACCAACGGGCTATTTTAGGCAAACCCCAAAGTACAACAAATACGAACACTGCAAGAAGCACGATTAATTGAAGCCAGAACATTCCGTTCAGCTTTCCTTCGTAAGCCGTGGTAATAACCGTAAGTAATAACAGAACAGCGGTATCGGTGATAATTGTTCCGCCAATGGTAACAACTACCGATTCCCGGCGGGTGATATTTAATCGGCTGACAATGGGGTATGACAACAACGTGTGTGTCGAAAACATACTCGACACCAGTAATGCTGGCAAAAACGCAAAATTTAAAAGGTACTTAAGGATGAAAAAACCGGTAATGAGCGGTATGAAAAATGTTGCAGCGCCAAAAAATAAGCTTTTATTCCGGTTCCGCACAAAGCTGCTCATGTTTATCTCTAAACCCGCCAGAAACATAATGTAGAGTAAACCTACAGTGCCAAAAATGCTGACACCCTGATTGTTGTCTAGAAAGCCGGAGCCGTTTGGCCCAATTATTACCCCGGCAAGGATTAGTCCAAAAATTGAAGGGATATTAATTTTCCGCGAAAGGTAGGGGACAAAAAGGATGATGGAGATAATCAGCGTAAAGATTGCGACAGGGTTCTTTATAGGCGTAATGTCAAGTACCATAATTTATTATATTTTAGCAACCCTACTCATTAATTTCTCAGAATCGGCAATCTAAAATAACGGATAATTGGTACAAGGACAAAAAAATGTCAAGCTTCAGCTTAGTTCTCTTTGTAAATATCCTGAATAACAAGGCCTGCCAAGGTAAAACCGAAAATTGCGGTAATGTGTGCCGTAGTTCCGTTGATAACAGCTTTCAGGCTACACCACTCGTGATCGACAAGTTCAGGGTCGCCGGGGCCGTTTTTAGCTTTTGGGCATAAGCATTTGTCGGTTCCGCAGGTGGCGCCGGAACCTTTATTTTCAAGTACCTCGTCGCTATAAACACATAAAAATGCTTTAGCAGGAAGGTCGCCCTTCCGGATCATTTTTCTAATCTTTGAACCCAGTGGACAGCCACTCACCTTCCAGAATTCGCCTACCCTTATTCTGGTTGGGTCAACTTTTAACGATGCTCCCATTGACGAGAAAAAAGTAGCATTGGTTCGGGTAGCCATGCGGATAAGATGAATCTTGCTTCCTAAACTGTCAATAGCATCAATAATATAATCGTACGAATCGAGATCAAAACTGTCGTGATTATCTTTATTGTATATTTTCTGTAGTGCATTAATTTCTGCGTATGGGTTAATTTCAAGCAACCGGGTTTTTAAAGCTTCGGTTTTTACTTCCCCTACGGTTTTTGTGGTAGCATGCAATTGCCGGTTAATATTAGTAACGCATACCCTGTCCGAATCGACGAGGGTGATTTTTTTGATCCCGGTACGTACCAAGCTCTCCGCACACCAACTACCAACGCCTCCAATTCCAAAAATGATTACTTTTTTTCCTGACAGCCCGTCCATTTTTTCTTTTCCCAACAGTAGCTCTGTCCGTTGGAAAATCCCCCGCTCAATACTCATAAAAGAATAAATGATGTTTATATCTTATTTGTGGGCAAAACTACTAAAAAATAAGATATTGAAATTTGTGAACAGTTAATTTACAATTACTTGGAAATTTGAATTTTAACCTTCTTTTTTTTCAACGGTTCGTCCTTGAGTAATCGTATAACCTGATGGGCCAGGGTGCGTTTTATCGCTACATACGATGTGTAGTCAAGGACATCAATTCGTCCGAGGTCTTCTTTTTGAAGTTTTCCTTTCTGCAGGACAAAACCAACGATGTCTCCTTTGCTAATCTTGTCCTTTTTTCCTTTACCTATATATATAGTAATCCATTGCGGATGTTCCGGAACTTCCGGGTAATCGGGAAGGGAAATAAAATCGGGTTCAATATTCAGATATTCAGGAAGATGATCTTCTTCGGCAAGCACCAGATATGCAGTACCCTCAGCGTTCATACGGGCAGTGCGTCCGTTACGGTGTAGGAAAACCTTCTCCTGTGTGGTAAGCTGATAGTGTATAACGTATTTTATTTCAGGAATGTCCAGTCCTCGCGAAGCCAGATCGGTGGTAATAAGAAGGTGATGACTGCCGTTTCTGAATTTGATGAGTTCGCGTTCGCGTTCATCCTGTTCCATCCCACCATGAAAGATGCCATGTTCCAGACCTTTTTCCCACAGTAGGTTGCTAATGCGTTCTACAGTATCACGATGGTTGCAGAATACCAGAGTTGCTTCGTTGCCCAATTTGCAAACCAAACGAAACAAAGCTTCCAGTTTGTCGCTTCCTTCCGAACGTACGGCTTTCTGTGCCAGCCCACGAGGAGACGCATTTTCTAGGTAATTCAAAGTTTTGGGAGTGGTAATACCGGTAAAATCGGGAATCTCAATGGCGTTCGTAGCCGATGTCAAAATACGTTTTGAGAGCGATGTTAACTGCCCGGTGATAAAAGCCATTTCTTCCTGAAATCCCAGTTCGAGCGATTTGTCGAACTCGTCGAGTACCAGTGTTCGGATGGAAGAAACATTTATATTATTCCGGCGGATATGATCGGCGATACGACCAGGCGTTCCGATAAGTAGTGCAGGAGGCTGAATCAAATTGTTTTTTTCAATCTTTATGGGGTGTCCTCCATAGCAGCAATTAACTTTGAATCCGGTAGCCATTTGCTTAAAAACCTGTTCTATCTGCAACGCCAGTTCCCGCGAAGGTGTTAGTACCAATGTCTGTATGCCGGGTTGGTTTAAATCAAGGGTTAACAATACCGGCAATAGAAATCCAAGGGTTTTCCCTGTTCCTGTAGGCGAAAGCAAAACTATATCAGACGGTTGTTCCCCAGCATCTATAGCGGCAACTTGCATTGGGTTCAGAGACGAAATTTTAAGGTTGTCCAGTACTTTTTGGATGATGATATTTTTTTTCTGCATCGGGCAAAGGTAAGTAAATAAAGGGTTCTAATTTTTATTGTAAATATCCTGTTTATTTACTGTGGTTTACATTGAAAATATCACTACATTTACAGAATTAAATTAAAACTTAAAAGAATAAGCAGATTATGAACATTTTTGTAGGAAGCCTTCTGTTCGATATGGATGAAGATGAATTAAGACAAATCTTCGAAGAGTATGGCGAAGTAACCTCTGTAAAAATCATCACCGATAAATTTTCAGGGAGAAGCAAAGGTTTTGGCTTTGTTGAAATGCCAAATGCCGAAGAAGCCAAAAAAGCCATAGAAGAACTCAACGGCGCCGAAATCGAAGGCCGTGCAATGGTTGTTAATGAATCAATCGAAAAGAAGGACGGTCCTCGCAAAAGCTTTGGCGGCGGAAACCGTGGCGGCGGTTTCGGTGGTGGAAACCGTGGCGGTGGCGGCTATAGAGGCGGTGGAAACCGTGATAACCGTGACAATAGAAGAGATAATAATAGAGGAGGCGGACACAGAACTTATTAATCTGTGTGATATAACTTTAAAAAGCCCGGTTGGAATCTCCAACCGGGCTTTTTGTTTTATTCCCAAAGCACTGAGGGGTAAACCCCGGCTTCGACTAATTCTTTAATTTTGGACACAACCATAGGTTTATCCTCTTTGTAAGTTACTCCAAACCAACGGTCGGTACTGCGCAGTACCTTAACGGTAGCTTGTTTGCTTTTAATTAGGTCGTCAACCACAAACGGAAGAAAAAACTCGGCTTTGGGGTTGGTGTAGTTACCTTTAATAAAGGACTGAAATTCTGCGTCAAGTTTTTTGAAGAACAAGGGGGTAAAGCCCCAAAAATTCATCGACACAATCGACTTGTCGCTGATGTATACCGGCTGTCCGTTTTCATCTTTATAGGCAACGCCTTTTTCGTCGCGCCCAATCTGGGTACGTTCGGTAACGCTAATCAGGTCAGAAGCCGCATCCACATCGCACACTCCGCGCGAAACCAATCCATGTTCCGAAAGCGTATTGTCGAGATCAAAGCCTACCATTGAAAAGTCTGCCTGGTTGTTGTCGAGTTGCGAAAGGTAATCGGCGATTTTCTTATAAGCATCGGAACCATAATAGTCGTCGGCATTGATAACAGCAAAAGGTTCGTTAACTTTTGATGCTGCAACCATAACAGCATGTCCCGTACCCCATGGTTTTACACGTTCGGCAGGAACCTGAATTCCGGCGGGAACCATGTCGAGTTCCTGGAATACGTATTCAACTTCAATGTATTTACGGAGTTTATTGATGAAAATTTCTTTAAAATCGTTTTCGATATCCCGACGAATTACGAAAACCACTTTACCAAATCCGGCACGAATGGCGTCAAAAACTGAGTATTCGAGGATGGTTTCGCCGGAAGGACCTACCGGATCGACCTGTTTTAGGCTACCGTAACGGCTCCCCATGCCGGCAGCTAAAATTACAAGTGTTGGTTTCATTATCTGTTGATTATTTGGTTAATGATTTGATAGCGTATTTATACTTGTGTTTATTGTTGATTTTCAAAATGTTTAGCACGAAAATACTTCATTTGAAATAATTGACGAAGATATAAATAATGTCGATTGTCTGAATATTATCCGTTTAAAACAAGGCAAAAGCGCGTTGTTAACGGTTGGCAAATGATTCCTTCGGGGCACAAAATCGGTCTTAATGAGAATGGCTAATTTTCGTATTAATATCCAACTTTAACTTAAAATAATATTTTTTGTCGTTGAAATTTGGGTAAAGGTTAAATAATTGACGAAAGATTAGAAGTGCAACTAATTGTCTGTCAGATAAAGTGAAAACTAAGATGTGGCCGGGTGCGCAAACAGTGAATTGATTTATGGGGGTAATGGCAAATATATCAAGTTGTTATTGTGTTGTTAATAATAAATATAAATAACACTTCAGGCTCCCCAATTAATTTTGTTTATTACATCAGAACTTCTAATTTAGGCGACGAGTTTTACATTTACTTTTAACTATAAATTTAATTATCACATGAAGAAAAAGCTATTAATAAGTTCGTTGATAGCTTTGCTTGCCCCTACATTCTCTTATGCAAGCGAAGCTGATTTGAAGGTGCCAGATGCTATTAAAAGCGAGGGTATTTTGTATTGGGGATTTTTGGTATGTGCTTTAGGTTTGCTATTTGGACTTTACCAATTTATGAAAGTGAAGAAATTGCCTGCCCATAAGGCAATGCTCGATGTTTCTGATGTAATTTATAAAACTTGTGGTGCTTACCTTAAACAACAAGGTAAATTTATTGCTATCCTTTTTATTTTTATTGGTGCAGCCGTGGCTGGTTATTTTGGCTTTTTGGCCAAAGGTCATGATGGACAATCTCTTTTTGGAATTGGAGGCGTGTTGCTAATCTTAACATGGACTGTAGTAGGTATCTTAGGATCGTACTCTGTTGCTGCATTTGGTATTCGTATGAATACGTTAGCCAACTCTCGTATGGCTTTTGCTTCGCTGGAAAAGAAACCTCTTAAACTTCTTAATATTCCGTTAACTGCGGGGATGAGTATTGGTGTTATGCTTGTTTGTATCGAGCTTATCATGATGCTTATCATTTTATTATTAATGCCTGGTAATTTAGCCGGTGCTTGTTTTATTGGTTTTGCTATTGGTGAATCTCTTGGAGCTTCGGCCCTTCGTATTGCCGGTGGTATTTTTACCAAAATTGCTGATATTGGTTCTGACTTAATGAAGGTTGTGTTCAAAATTGGAGAAGACGATCCTCGTAACCCTGGTGTTATTGCCGACTGTACTGGTGACAATGCTGGTGATAGCGTAGGGCCTACTGCCGATGGTTTTGAAACTTATGGTGTAACCGGGGTTGCCCTTGTTTCTTTTATCCTTTTAGCTGTTGGAATTACAGGCAATATCGATCTTACTGCAGTTTTACAAGTTAAACTTCTGGCGTGGATTTTCTTTATGCGTATTTTGATGGTTATTACCTCTGTGGTAGCTTATTACATTAACGGCGCTATTAGTAAAGCCAGATATAGTGATGTAGACGATTTAGATTTTGAAAAACCTCTTACCAGTTTGGTTTGGATTACATCAGTTCTTTCTATCCTTGTAACATTTGCTGCAAGTCACTTAATGATTCCCGACCTCAATGGCAATACAGATATGTGGTGGATTCTTTCAGCTATTATCAGTTGCGGAACTCTTGGCGGTGCACTTATTCCTGAATTTACTAAGATATTTACTTCGCCTAAGTCGGCTCACGTACAGGAAGTTGTAAGTGCAGGCAGAGAAGGTGGAGCATCATTAACTATTCTTTCAGGTTTTGTTGCCGGTAACTTCTCCGCTTTTTGGATGGGTTTGGTTTTCTTCGCTTTAATGTTTGCTGCTTATTTCATGAGTACCTTTGGCTTACATGAAATCATGGTGTATCCTTCCATTTTTGCCTTTGGTTTGGTTGCTTTTGGTTTGTTAGGTATGGGGCCTGTAACGATTGCTGTTGATAGCTATGGACCTGTAACAGATAATGCACAGTCTGTTTATGAATTGTCATTAATTGAAGAAGTTCCGAATGTTAGTGCTGAAATTGAAAAAGATTTCGGATTTAAACCTGACTTCGAAAAATCGAAACATTACCTTGAAGCTAACGACGGTGCTGGTAATACCTTTAAAGCTACCGCAAAACCTGTATTAATCGGTACCGCTGTTGTAGGTGCTACCACCATGATTTTCTCTTTGATCCTTATGATCCAGAAAACATTAGGTGTCGATCCTACTTCAATTTTGAATCTTCTAAACCCATATTCAATTTTGGGGTTCATTCTTGGTGGTTCGGTGATTTACTGGTTTACAGGAGCGTCTACTCAGGCTGTAACAACCGGGGCTTTCCGTGCTGTTGAATATATCAAGAAGAATATTAACCTTGATCCCAATGCTCCTAAAAAGGCCGATCCTAAATCATCTATCGAGGTGGTTAAGATTTGTACCCAATATGCGCAAAAGGGTATGTTTAATATCTTTATTGCAATATTCTTTTTTGCTTTAGCATTTGCATGTTTATCATCTCCTTCGGGAATTGGAGGCAATAATGCTGTTGCTTTGTTTGTAAGCTATTTGATTGCAATTGCCGTAATTGGTTTATTCCAGGCTGTGTTTATGGCAAATGCCGGTGGTTGCTGGGACAATGCTAAAAAAGTAGTAGAAGTTGACCTGCAAATGAAAGGTACGGCTCTGCACGATGCTACTGTAGTTGGCGATACCGTTGGAGACCCGTTCAAAGATACTTCATCGGTGGCGCTGAACCCAATTATCAAGTTTACAACCCTGTTTGGATTATTGGCGATGGAAATTGCCATTTCAGCAGCATTTCGCGATGTTGCGCCATTCTTTGGCGTTGCCTTCCTTGCGATAGCCTTAGTATTTGTATGGCGCTCATTCTACAAAATGAGGATTGTCAAATAAATCCATTTTCTTTAACTTTTAAAAAAAGCTGTCCTCGGGCAGCTTTTTTTATTTTATATCCTAAATAAACCTTTGCAATGTTGACTTAATATGCTAATTTCAATAAATTTGTCAGACTTTTTTATTTGAAAGAGAAACATACCGCAATAAACGCCGATGAACTTCAAACTAATTAAAACTTTAGGCTCGATAGGCTGCTCGGATATGTATCCGGCAGGAGAGAACCGTTATATACAGCTAACCAATTATTGTTGTTTAATTGGAGTTGTAAGCATCCTTTTATTTAACACAACCCGAATATTCGAAGATTTTCGAATTGCCTTACTCCCGATTGTTATGATTTCCCTTTATATTCCTGTACTTCTGGGTGGCATTTATCTTAATTCAAAAAAACGTCATCTGGCAGCCAGTGTATTGGCAAACCTTACATTTACCTTAGCTGTATTTACATGTACCGGCATTTACATGGGGAAATTGCCCGGGGTGCATTTCTATTTTTTGTTGTTTGCGATAGTTCCTGCGGTTACGATTCCATTTAAGAATATTAAGACTATTTTGGTGCTTACTATTCTCAATCTGTTTTGTTTTGTTTATGTTGAAGATATTAAATCTTCCGAAAGCATTCTTTATTATTTCCCTGCGTCAGTCAATACGGCTTATCGAATTGCTGCAGTAATCACGAGCTTTTCGACTATCATTTTTATCATGTGGGCAAATCAGTCCATTCTTAACAAGAATGAAAGTAAACTCCAAAAACAATCGGACGATCTTTTAAAATTAAATGCCGAATTGTTAAAACAAAATGAAATTGTTAAAAAACAAGCTGGAAAAATAGCTGAGCATAATCAACATCTTTATAAATTAAATCAGGAGCTTTCGGAATTCAACGCCACTCGCGATAAATTTTTTTCTATCATAGCTCACGACTTGAGGCATCCGTTTGGGATTATTCAAGGTTTTTCGGAAATATTGATCGAAAAACTCGAAAAAAATTCTTGCACACAAGTCAGCGAATGTGCTCAGCATATTCATAACACCTCCAAACAAACCTGCGAATTGCTTGAAAATCTTTTGAAATGGGCAAGTTCACAAAATGGTACAATGCCTTTTAACCCGGCAGTAATTGACCTGAAACAAACCATAGATGAAGAAGTAAGTAAGCTGGTCGATTTTGCTGGCCAAAAATCAATTGAAATTCAGAACAAATTGGTCGGTTCAATCCATGTTGCAGCCGACAAAAATATGCTCGATACAATACTGCGGAATCTGATAACCAACGCCATTAAATTTACTCCTGAAGGTGGTGTGGTTGAGCTTAATGCATTTGAAAATAAGTTGGCAGAGATAAGCGTAAAAAATAGTGGAATCGAAATAGCTCCTGATGTAAAAGAAAAGCTTTTTAGAACCGACGTAAACATATCATCAATAGGTACCAATCATGAACGCGGCATGGGTTTAGGCCTTGCTTTGTGCAGAGAATTTGTTGAAAGGCATGGCGGGGAAATATGGGTGGAAAGCGAATTTCATCTTGGCAGTGAGTTTAAATTTACCATACCATTGGCATCCAACGAGGCCAATAAGCTAATATTTAAAACTGCCGGGGCAGCAGCTGAATAAGGAAATTGATTTTACAATACAACACTTTAAAGTTTAAAGCGGCATAATCTTTGTTGAAAGTTGTGCCGCTTTTGTTGTATTTTTAACGCTTATACAAACACTAACTATTTTGAAGATGAAAACAACCTTTTCTGTATTTATCCTGCTATTCCTGATTCTGGCAGGTATCGTCCAAGCCCAGCCGGCCGAATGGGAAAATCCAAAGATCTCGGCTATAAACAAAGAATCTGCCCGTGCTTCGTTTATGAGCTACGATAACGAAGTTTCTGCTAAAATTGATGATTATACCCAATCGAAGTGGTATCAGTCGCTTAACGGTATGTGGAAATTCAATTGGGTGGCACAACCCGAAAAACGCCCCGTCGATTTTTATAAAGACAGTTACGACGTGAGTAAGTGGAAAGATATTCCCGTTCCATCGGACTGGCAAATGCAAGGATACGATTACGCCCATTATACCAACGTTACGTATCCATTTCCCAAAAATCAACCATTCATCGATCATAGTTACAACCCTGTAGGCTCGTATAAACGGACGTTTTTTATACCTTCTACCTGGACGGGTATGGATGTGTTTGTTCATTTTGGAGGGGTAAACTCGGCCATGTACCTTTGGGTAAATGGTTTGAAGGTAGGTTATAGCGAAGACTCCAAAACTCCGGCCGAATTTAATATCACTCCATACCTGCGTAAAGGTGAGAATACCATCTCAGTTGAAGTTTATCGCTGGTGCGACGGGAGCTACCTCGAAGACCAGGATTTTTTCCGACTCAGCGGTATCGAACGCGACGTTTATCTGTTCGCTTCGCCCAAGGTGCGTTTTGCTGATTTTTTTGCTAAAGCAGGCCTCGATGCTCAATACGTCAACGGTACGTTTAACCTTGGCGTAAAGCTTAAAAACGCGCTTAAATCTGTTGCTAAAGATTATAACGTGGTAGCATCCATTTACGATGCTGATGGTTCCAAAGTCTGGTCCGACTTCAAAAAGTTTTCGTTGAAGGCCGCTAATGCAGACAGTCTTAACTTTGCGACAACAATAAATCAGGTTAAACAATGGTCGGCCGAAAAACCAAATCTCTATACGCTTACGTTACAGCTTTTCGATAGTAAAAAACAACTCGTTGAAGCTACGGGCTGTAATATTGGATTTCGTTCCGTTGAAATCAAAGACGGACAGCTGCTGTTCAATGGTAAAGCCATCTACATAAAAGGTGTTAACCGCCACGAGCACGACCCGGTAACCGGCCATTATATCTCCACGGCTTCGATGATTAAAGATATTGAGCTGATGAAGCTGTTTAACTTCAATGCCGTGCGTACCTGCCATTATCCCAACGATCCGATGTGGTACAAACTATGCGATAAGTACGGAATTTACCTATACGACGAGGCTAATGTCGAGTCGCATGGGTACGGCTATGACCCCAATCAAACCCTTGCCAATAACCCTGATTATACCTCCGCGCATCTCTATCGCATGTCGAACATGGTGGAGCGTGACAAAAACCATCCTTCGGTAATCGTATGGTCAATGGGTAACGAAGCCGGCGACGGCATCAACTTTCTGGCAGGTTACAAATGGATTAAAAGCCGCGACAACAGCCGCCCGGTGCATTACGAACGTGCCGAAAAGCAAACGACAATTAAGGAACGCCATACCGACATTCAGGCCGACATGTACCAATCCATTGCAGGAATTAAAAGATACCTCGATACCAATCCCGATCGTCCTTTCATCTGGTGCGAATATGCTCATGCCATGGGTAACAGTACCGGGAATTTTCAGGATTTATGGGATTACGTCGAAGTTAATCCTAAACATCAGGGAGGTTTTATCTGGGATTGGGTTGACCAGGGGATTGAGAAGCTTAACGACAAAGGTCGTGTAATATGGGGGTATGGTGGCGATTTTGAGCCTAAAGGAACACGTACCGATCTTAATTTTTGCACCAACGGCTTGGTTTGGCCCGATCGTCAGGTGCATCCTGCTATTTGGGAAGTGAAGAAAGTTTACCAATATGTGAAGTTTATTCCCAGGGACCTGAATACATATACCTTTGAGATTAAGAATATGCATGATTTTACCTCACTCAACGAATATAAAATTCGGTGGGAGGTACAAGCTAACGGCGTTACAATTCAAAAAGGCGAGTTGCCGGCAATGGATATTGCGCCGCGTCAGTCGAAAGAAATTACGCTGAGCGATATTAAGATTGATCCCAATCCGGGGACAGAGTATTTCATTAACTTCTCGGCCGAAACACTGAAGGCTACCGAACTCGTTCCTGCAGGACACATCGCGGCTACCGGACAGTTTAAAATTCCGGTATTCGTTCCCAATGTTGCTGCAAAAGCTACCGGTACTATCGCTGTTAAAACCTCGTCCGATAAATATATTGTAACCGGTAATGATTTTACCGTTACATTCGACCGAAAAGCCGGTAATTTGACCAGTTTTAATTATAAAACACAGGAACTTATCCGCGACGGATTACAGGTAAATTTCTGGAGGGCTCCAACCGATAACGATTTTGGCAACAAGCAACAAATCCGTTTAAAAGCATGGCGTTTTGCCGGTAAAAACCGCGTGGTTACAAGTGATTCCCTCATAACTGTCGATGGGAAAGTTAAACTGGTATTTAATTTTAACCTGCCGGATGTCGATTCGAAATATCGCAGCGAATACATTGTCAGTTCCAATGGTGAGGTGCAGGTGAACAATTCGTTTGTGCCTGGCGAAAGCCTGATGGCGAAAGATGCCCGTCAGGAGCTGCCCCGGTTTGGGATGAGTTTGACGTTACCTGCTGAATTCGAAAACATGAAATGGTTCGGCCGCGGACCTTTTGAAAATTACCAGGACCGTAATACAGCTTCGTTTGTAGGGTTTTATCAAAGTACTGTAACCAATCAGTTTACGCCTTACGTCCGCCCACAGGAATGCGGCAACAAAACGGACGTTCGTTGGGTTACGTTTACCAACTGGCGGGGTTTTGGTATTCAATTCAAAGGGCTGCCCCTGCTTAGTACAAGCGCCCTACATTATTCGATTGCCGACCTTGACCCGGGCGAAACTAAACTCGGCATCCATCCCGGCGACCTTGATCCTCGTCCCGAAGTGTATGTTAATATCGATTATCTGCAGGAAGGTGTAGGCGGCGATACCAGCTGGGGGGCTTTGCCTTATAACCAATATCGGTTATTCGCCAATAAATACGCTTATAGTTTCGTTATTTTGCCGGTAGAATAACATTAAGGAAAATATCTGGTAGGCGTAGCGTTCATCGTTACGCCTATTTTTTTAATAATTAATGTTCTACCGATTGTTATGAATAATTGGTAATATTTGGATTCGTAACACGGATAAGTTTGGACTTGCCATTCTTGCCAATAGCCTGTAATACGACCATAATAATTATTTAAAGGCTGTATAGGTCTAGTTTGCTATTAGCCAAGCTTATAATAAAGCAGAAATCCCATATACGCATTTAAAATAGGACAACTTTGAACGAAATTTTCACTCATTATACCTTGAAAAAGGCTAGTGAACTATGTTGTAAAACGTGTAATTTAGGGCAAATATTAAACATCAAGACCTTATAATGCAGCAATAATCACAGCTGGTAGCGATTATTGAGGTGTTGTAGCCAATATTAAAAATCGCTTCGATAAAATTATTACCTGATATTTGTAAAATTAAGTTTTAAAGATTATGTTTGTAACATAAAGGTTACATAAAGATAATTAAGTGTTACATTTAAAACTTTAAATAATGGAAATTTCCTTAATTGAACAATATGACAAATCAAGGTATAACTTGATTAAATGGCTGACAGTTGGATGGGCTGCATGGTTTGGTACTTATATTCTAAAAGACCTAATTAATGACAAATTTCTATTTGTGCAAATTTTGATTGGGTTTGTTGGATTAATTGGTTTTATCTTTTTTGTTATAAATCTGCAAAAGTATTTAAGATTGGCTTCGAAAATTAAATATAGCAGATTAAACGATGCTTTAAATAATGAATTACATCAAATCTATAAATACAAATCGTTTTTTTTCGGATTCAAGGTTTTATTGAGTACAATTTGTGTTTTTTTTACAATATCTCTATTTTGTCAAATTTCGGCAAAATTTGTTTGTGAGATTACTTTGTATTTGGGAGTATTATCATCCTTGATAGCTGGATTAGTATATAATAGAGATTAATATGATTGTTTGTGAATTGCGGAATCAGATAAAGGTTCAGCGTGCGATGAAAAATATAACTCAAGATGAACTTGCTGCAAAGATTGGAGTGACAAGGAAAACCATTAATACAATTGAAAATGGCAAATATGTTCCTTCAACCATTTTAGCAATTAGAATGGCAAGATTTTTTGAGATTAAGGTTGAAGAATTATTTGAATTGATTGAAAAATAAAATACTGGCTACAACACGCGGTATAGCCAATAAGGGTTTCAGTAGTATGCGTAGTTCATCACCCGCATCAGTCTTTCGTCTCGGTTGATAGGAACGTCGCTCCGCAATCCCTTACTGGCCATACCGCCACCGTTAGCGGTAAATGTATAACGACGCACTCGGCAGTAAAATATTTTAACAGAATCATTGAAATCATATTTGAGCTTATTATCTCATGGCTTTTACTTTGGATTGTTGAAAGAAAACATCTTTACTAACAAAAGCTCACCAAATGTTGACCAACAGAACAACTACCGCGAGCATGCAATATAGCCAATAAGTGTTTCAGTAATTTGCAAGCTCAGTGCCCGAAGACAAGTTTGCAACGGCGGCTAGTGATGCATCTCGCAATCCCTTCCTGGCCTTAGCCGTAAACGTTTAATGGAAATTCAATGAAAATTTAGTTATATTTATATAAAACATTACGATATCAGGATTATGGTTTCAAGTATTCAAAAAGAAAAAGCTGAAATGTTCCTGAAATTTCATCATGACAAAGAAATTTTGGTTCTGTTAAACTCATGGGACATTGGAAGTTCTAAATTAATAGAAGCTTGTGGCTACAAGGCAATTGCGACAACAAGTATGGGAATAGCTGCCTCTTTAGGTTATCCCGACTGTCAGATCATACAATTGTCGGAAATGATTCAGGTTATAACGGGAATCGTAAATGCAGTAAAAGTTCCGGTAACTGTTGATATTGAAGCCGGATACGGAAGTAATTTGAATGAAATAATTGAGTCGGTTAAGAAGATCATTGCCACAGGAATTGTTGGAATAAACATCGAAGACAGCATCGATTTAAGTGCGGTGTTAATTGACGAGATGGAATTTTGTGAGAGAATATCGGCTATTCGAGCATTATCAGATTCTCTGGGCTTTCATTTAGTAATTAACGCAAGGACTGATTCGTTTTACACTTCGTCAGGTTCCACACGTGAAAAATTATCGGAATCAATAAGGCGTGGCAATAAATACCGGGAAGCAGGGGCCGACTGCATTTTTGTACAACCTGTGTGGGAAAAAGAAACGATTTCAACACTGGTTAAGGAAATTAATGCGCCAATCAATATTCTTTCAAACCCTGCAATTGGGGCAGGGTTACCTCCATCTGTTCGTGAACTTCAGGATTTAGGTGTCGCCCGATTAAGCCTTGGCTCAAGCTTGATGAAAGCTACTTTGGCCCTAATTAAAAAAGTTGCGGACGAACTATCGGAAAAAGGAACTTACACTGTTTTATCAGAAACAATGACACCACGTCCCGAAGCTGCATTGGCCTATAAAATGGCAATAGGGTTAAATAAATGACGAACAGTATAACACTGTAATAAATAATGAAGATTCTTTTAACGGGTGCTACCGGATATATTGCAAAAATATTATTACCAGTTTTGTTGGACAACGACCATCAAGTGGTATGCTGTGTAAGAGATAAAAACAGGTTTAATATACGCAAATATAATTCTGATAAAATAAGTGTTATTGAAGTTGATTTTTTAGATAAAAAAAGTTTACAAAATATACCTGATGATATTGATATTGCATTTTATTTTATCCATTCAATGTCTTCTCAATCGGGCGACTTTGAAGATATGGAAAGTCAATGTGCAACAAACTTCAAAGAAAGAATTCAAAATACAAATACGAAACAAGTTATTTATTTAAGTGGTATTGCCAATGAAGTTAAATTGTCTAAGCATTTATCATCCCGAAAAAATGTAGAAAGTATCTTAACCGATTCAGCTTTTGCATTAACAACATTAAAAGCAGGTATTATTGTTGGTTCAGGAAGTGCGTCGTTTGAGATTATTCGCGACTTGGTTGAGAAACTTCCAATAATGATTACGCCTCGTTGGCTTAAAACCAAATGTCAACCAATTGCTATTCGCAATGTAATTGAAATATTAAATGGCGTAATTGGTAACATCGAAACCTATAACAAAAGTTATGATATTGGCGGACCAGATATTCTTAGTTATAAAGAAATGCTTTTGCGATTTGCGAAAATCAGAGGTCTTAAAAGAAGAATAATTATTGTGCCCGTAATGACGCCCAGGATTTCATCTTATTGGTTGTATTTTGTTACGTCAACCTCCTATAGTCTGGCTAAAAATCTGGTTAATAGCATGAAAGTTGAGGTGATTTGCAAACCCAACGAGTTAATAGCATTGCTCAACATTTCATTAATTGATTACGACACTTCGATAAAACGTGCATTCGATAAGATTGAACAGAATCAGGTATTATCGAGCTGGAAGGATGCACAGACAAGTGAAATTATTCAAAAAGGAATTTCGAAATACATTGAAGTGCCGGTAGATGGTTGCTTTAAAGATATTCGTAAGAAAAAAGTTGAAAGCAGAGAAATAGCACTTCAAAAAATTTGGTCAATCGGCGGAAAAACAGGTTGGTATTACTGCAACTGGCTTTGGGAGATTCGTGGTTTTATAGACCAAATGTTTGGCGGTGTAGGAATGAGAAGGGGACGCAAAAGTGAAACCGACATTTTTCCCGGCGAAGCGCTTGATTTTTGGAGAGTACTGGTCGCCAGCAAAGATGAAAAACGATTATTATTATATGCTGAGATGAAATTACCGGGAGAAGCATGGTTGGAATTCAAAATAGATGAAAAAGACATATTAATACAAACTGCAACTTTCAGACCTTTAGGTTTACTGGGAAGGCTATATTGGTACAGTGTTTACCCTTTTCATACAATAATATTTAATGGGTTGATAAATAGAATTTCAGCCAGCGGACAGGGAAAGCTATAAAAATTATTATTGAATATGACAAGGAATATAGATGGCCATAAAAAAACTGAAATTAGCATCTTTTGGTTTAGAAGGGATTTTAGGCTTAATGACAATGCTGGTTTATTTGAAGCATTGAAAAATAGCGATTCGGTTGTACCCTTGTTTATTTTTGACACAGAAATACTTGAAAAATTACCAGGCAAAGAGGATAAAAGAGTTGTTTTTATTCATAGAGCTATTTCTAAATTACAAAACGAATTATTGAAAATTGGTAGCTCAATCCTGGTTATGCATGGAAACTCATTGACCATTTTTAATGAGTTACTTACTAAATATGCTATTACCTCGGTATTTGCAAATTCAGATTATGAGCCATCAACGATAGAACGTGATAATAAAATTTTAGATTTATTAAAAAGTAAAGGCGTAACATTTAAGTTGTTAAAAGATCATGTGATTTTCGAAAAATCTGAGATATTAAAAGAAGATGGCTGTCCGTTTAAAATGTTTACACCTTATTCAAAAGCTTGGAAACATAAATTAAATGAAGAGAAAATCAAGACGTTTGCAAGTGAAGGTTTGCTGCACAATTTTTGCAAAACAAAACCAATTCAAATTCCTACCCTTGATGAAATCGGTTTTAAAAACATTGAAATCAATATTCCCCAGCCAATTATCGATAAAAATATAATTCGTCACTATCATGAAACACGCAATTCCCCATTCTTAAAAGGAACATCAAATTTAAGTGTGCATCTTCGCTTTGGCACTATAAGCATTAGAGAGCTTGTTAAAATATCCTTAGATTTGAATGAGCAATTCTTAAACGAACTAATTTGGAGAGAATTTTTTATGATGATTTTATATCATCATCCATATGTTGCAAATGAATGTTTTAAGAAACAATATAATAACATTGTTTGGAGAAATAATGAAGAAGAATTTAAAAGATGGTGTTTAGGTGAAACAGGTTATCCAATTGTTGATGCCGGAATGCGTGAATTGAATGAAACCGGGTTTATGCATAACAGAGTCAGAATGATAGTTGCAAGCTTTCTTACTAAGCATTTATTAATTGACTGGCGCTGGGGCGAAGCCTATTTTGCCGAAAAACTTCTCGACTTTGAATTGTCCTCTAATAATGGCAATTGGCAATGGGCTGCAGGTTGTGGATGCGATGCAGCTCCATACTTTAGAATATTTAATCCTTACGAACAAATAAAAAAATTTGATGCAAATTTAATATACACTAAAAAATGGGTAAAAAATCTCAATAAAACAGATTATCCAACTCCAATTATTGAGCACAAATATGCACGAGAGCGGTTTTTGAAATTATACAAAACTACTTTAGAGAGCTATAAAAAATGAAAAGGAATGATTTTTTAGGACTAATTAAAAATTGATACAAGTCATACAATACATTTTTACACATCACATCATCACTTATTGCTTTTTTAAAATGAAACTCGATTCAAACGTATTCGCATTTTTTTTTCTTAACAATATCCTTGCTAATGCTGGCTTTTGCCAATCGGTTTATGGTTTTAAGAAAATTGTACAGTCAATATAGGAAGAATGCATTAGTGTCACATTTGCGATCCATGATAATGTGGTTACTCCTGCTTACGCTGTCAACTACTTCCTGGGCTGCAACGGGCAACTGGACCAGCAAGGTTACAGGAGGTGATATCGCTTACTTATCAACCGAAGCCTGTTCGCCCGTCAAGGATTTTGCAGGCAATTACGTTACAGTCGTCTATCTCGAGAATGTGGGTTTTAGCAAAATCGGAAGAAATAGCAATGCCACTGATGTGGCCTGGTTACTTTCACAGGGCTATCGTGTTGTCGAACTAAACTATGCCAACAACGTTAACGCCGTCACACCAGCGATCAACGCAGATGTTATCGCGATAAATGCCGCAATCGCTGCCGGATCGTTCTGTGGGCACTCCAATTGTTCGCAAAGCAAATCCTATGTTCTGTTTGAAGGATTCCGGATCTTACGCAACGTGCCCTACTTCAGGGACGAGCCAACAGTCTACAATACCCCTGCACAGTATACCATAGGAGATACGCTGCACATGGACATCATCTATCCGGCAAATGCCCCTGTGACCGTGCCGGTTATTTTATCTTTTTCGTATAGTAACAGTTATGCTACCTATGATCCTGACAAGAAGATGCTCACGGATGCCAATAAAGACCAACGGTTGAATCTTGGAAATTCATTGGCCGGTTTTAACGATTCGTTTTTGGAAGGCGCACCAGCCAACGGCATTGCCTGGGCAATCGCCGACCACCCGAAATACTGTCCTTGGGGAAAAGGCAAGCCCGTTAATGGAGCCAATGATACATATAAATCATACGAAACGAATCCGGATGCAGCCCGCAAAGTGAAATCGGCCGTTCGTACCCTGAGTGCAATGGGGGCCGGATTGGGTCTTTCGGGCAAGATCGGTATCTTCGGATTTTCTCGAGGATCGACTGCCGGGTCAATGGCCATCGGCGACCGAATCGTTCCAGATTTTGAAAATGCCGGTTTTAACATTGGCATCTCCGACCATGTACAGGCGGCAGCGCTCGGCCCGGGAGTTTTCGATTACACTCAAATCTATAACACTTTTGGAGACGGCGATTCAAACTTGGAAACCCGATGCCCATGGGTTTGGGGTCCTTTGGCAAACAATTATGACCTCTGGCAATCCATGGGTTCCGCCTATCTGGCTCAATCTTCAGCTACGGCACCAGTGCTCTTCTTCTACAACACTAATGACGAACATTATTATCAAGATCAAATAGCCCATTTCAAGGCTAAGTTAGATTCGCTGGGCGTCCCCACTTCCACACTGGTAAACTACGGCACCGGGCATGCAATTCCCCAAACCAGTGCTTCATTATCCACGCTCTATAACTTCTTCAATCAGTACCTGGCCCCACCGACACCGATAATAGGGAAGGATATTTATCCTCACAGAGCGGTGACTAAGCCATGAAGCCGTTTGCCGAACGTAACTTTGAGAAATGCATCAAAAGAAATGAAGGATTCTGATAATTTATTCCCTATATACCATAAATAGCGCGTACTACAAATTATTAACGATAACCAGATATGAACAACACCATACGACGACAGGACCGAAAGATAAGCGACAGTGAAGCGATTGCGATTCTACAAAAAGGCGAATTTGGAATCCTCTCCATGTGTACCCCCGACAATGAGGGTTATGGCATTCCTTTAAATTTTGCATTGCAAGGTAATGCTATTTATTTTCATTGTGCTATTGAGGGGTCTAAGTTAGAGTACTTGAGAAACAACAATAAGGTTTCGTTTTGTGTAGTTGGAAAAACCGAGGTGCTGCCCTCTAAATTTGGGACCATTTACGAGAGTGCTATCGCCTCTGGAACGGCCTCCGTGGTTGACGGCAACGAAAAATACGATGCTTTAATGCATATCATCCAAAAATACTCGGGCAATTACATAGAGGAAGGGAAGGGGTATATTCAAAAATTTTACGACAAGGTAAATGTTATAAAGTTGTCGATAGAATCAATCACCGCCAAAGCCCGGAAGCAGTAAATGGGCAATTAGCTATTGGTGGTTAGACAAAAAATGTAGTTTTTATTTGTTTGTTAAACAAACCGTTTTAATTTTGGACAATTAAATAATCGTTGAAAATAATAGTGTCAGATAAAGGAAATAGCTATGGGGCATTTGGAGTCCATTCGTTAGTATTTATTTTGTAATGAATTAATTATGATGTGTTTTTGGTAATTTTATCCAGTCCGTTGTGTAAAATAATTTTTTATTAAATAAATGTTAAACTTTAAATCGTAAAATTCAAAATGATGAAAAATTTAAAAGCAATTCTGTTAATCGTATTAGTTTCAATGAGTGTAAACAGTTATTCCCAAATTGGGATAACAGGTTATTCAATCAATGCGTTGGGCGTTAACACGACTCAGAACAAACCTCTTAGCTGTGAATTAAAAGTATTTGCCAATCGTGGCGAGTTCAATAATACTTTTGGCGAATTTGATGTGTTTTACAATTTTAAACCAGGCCAATATCATCGGTTCTCATTAGGTGCTGGATTTCGCGCAATGCCATTTAATTCCAACAATACACAAACAGCAATAACAATACCGGCAGCTATTGAAATTTACCCGTTAAAAGATTTCAAAAAAATATCTGTATTATTTGAGCTGGCTCCCGAATTCTACGAGAACAGCACAAACCTGCGGAGCCTATGGGGACTCCGTTATACTTTTGGTGAATAAATAATCTTATGAAGGACTTCTAGGAAAGACGATGAAAGACGAAATTGAAAAGAAATATAAGTAATTACAGTTTCTAAGAACATTTTCCTCCCCGTGCATAACCTCGCTTATGTACGGGGTTTTTTCTACCTTCCTGCGGATATCGATAAATCCGCAAAAGCAATAAGAGCCCCCAATTATTCTCCCTTTAATCTAATTTGTAAACCGATACTTGCTATTAGCAGTTATGTAAAAGTTGCTCCAGACTGAAATTGGAAAAGAAATAATCCCTGAGTGTTGGTTACTTATTGGAACAGTTTTCTAAAATGAGTCAAAATAAAAAGCAATATTTTTGCTTTAATATTTTGAGCAATAAGCTATTGCTAAAATGTTGCCCTATAACATATATAAAAATGAATTCTAAAGTAACAACGGACAGTTTGTTATATTACATTTGCGCACTCAATGAAAAAGTTTTAATTATGGGAAGTGTCTCTATTATAGTGTTATTGTTTAGCGCATTAGGGTTTGCTGCTCTCGTTCTTGCCATTGGTAAAATCTTCGGGCTTTCATCAACTAATCCCGAAAAAGGCCAGCCTTACGAGTGTGGTATCGAAACCAAAGGGGTAACCTGGATTCAGTTCAATGTTGGATATTACCTCTATTCGCTGGTGTTTCTTGTGTTCGATGTCGAGATCGTGTTCCTCTACCCTTGGGCAACTGTGCTGAAGGAAGTTGGAATGGTTGCTTTTGTCGAAATATTGTTTTTTACGTTGTTCCTTTTCATGGGACTTTTATACGCATATAAAAAGAAAGCGCTTACATGGATGTAAAGAAGGATTTTCTCCCAGACTATCCGGGAGAAGCATATAAAGACGAAAACGGTAAAACCAGTTTTATCGTTACCAGTGTTGATGCTTTAGCAAACTGGGGCCGCAGCAATTCGCTATGGCCTTTGTCGTTTGGTACCAGCTGTTGTGCAATCGAACTTATGTCTACCGTATCGGCCAAATACGACTGGTCGCGGTTCGGGTTCGAAGTTATGCGCGCCAGCCCTCGCCAGTGTGACCTTATTGTTGTAGCAGGTACCATCACTTATAAAATGGCCCCTGTGCTCAAACGATTGTACAATCAAATGCCTGAACCTAGATACGTGATAGCAATGGGCGCATGTGCCATTTCCGGCGGTCCGTTTTTCTACAATTCGTATTCGGTGGTTAAAGGGGTTGACAATATCATCCCGGTTGATGTTTACATCCCCGGATGCCCGCCTCGTCCCGAAGCTCTGATTCACGGGATGATGTCTCTTCAGAAGAAGATTATGCTCTCCAAAGCCTACGTCATCGAGAAAAAACCTAAAGAGGAGGAAGATAAATGAACCGCGAAGAACTCAAATCATATCTGGAAAGTAATTTTTCCAACTGTCAGGTAAGCGAAACTTTCGATTTTCCTTTACTGATCGTACCTAAAGAAGAACTGTTGAGTGTCGCCGGCAAATTGAAAAATTCTTCCGAAACACTTTTCGATTTCCTTTTCTGCGAAACTGCCGTTGACCGCAATCCTAATCTCGAGGTTGTTTATCACCTCACGTCAACCACGTTCCGCCATGATATGGAAATGAAGGTAATCCTCGAAGATCGCGAGAATCCGGAAGTTGAATCGGTTTACTCTCTTTGGCAGGCAGCCGATTTATTCGAAGACGAAATCTACGACATGTTCGGGATTCGTTTCGCCAACCATCCTAACCTGCGCCGCATCATGCTTGGTGACGAATGGCAAGGCTTCCCGCTTCGTAAGGATTATAAAGATGATGTAAATATTGTAACCTTGTAATTAGGGGCTAATCAATTATGGAAAATCAAGATATTTCACTCCCCCTCGAAGAGCAAACCGAAGAATTTGTGGTCAATATCGGGCCACAGCACCCTTCCACCCACGGAGTACTCCGCCTGGAAGCCACGCTCGACGGGGAAACTATTAAAGACATTCTGCCTCACCTGGGCTACATCCACCGCGGTATCGAAAAGATGACCGAATCGCTTGGCTACAAGCAGTCGATTTATCTGACCAGCCGTATGGATTATCTTTCGGCTCACATCAACAACCAGGCATGTTCTTTGGCGGTTGAAAAAGCCCTTCAGGTGGAAGTTCCTGAACGTGCCAAAGCAATCCGTATCATCATGGCCGAACTCCAACGCCTTACCTCGCACGAATTGTGGTGGGGTTCCTGCGCTATGGACATCGGAGCGGTAACCCCGTTCTTCCTCGGCTTCCGTGACCGTGAACGCATCCTCGAAATTTTTGAAGCAAACACCGGTAACCGTCTTACCATGAATTATATCACTCCCGGTGGTGTAATGCAGGACGTTCTTCCTTCGTTTGTTTCAGACCTGAAAACTTTATTAGTTAAAGTAAAAGGCTACCTAGCCGAATACGATACTCTTATCACCGGAAATATCATCTTCCAGCGTCGTTTGCAAGGAGTTGGTGTTCTTCCGAAAGAAATGGCTATTTCGCTCGGCTGTACCGGTCCAACCGCCCGTGCATCGGGGGTAAGCTGCGACGTTCGTAAATATCATCCTTACGATGGTTACGAAAAACTCGAATTTAAGGAAATCCTTAATGACGGTTGTGACTCCTGGGCTCGTTACCTGGTTCGCATGGAAGAGATGAGAGAATCTATTTACATCATCGAACAGTTGCTCGACAACTTACCTGAAGGTGAGTATCGTGCCAAGATGAAAGGTGTCATTAAACTTCCTGCCGGTGAATATTATCAGCGTGTTGAAACAGCCCGCGGTGAACTTGGTGTTTATATCGTGAGTGACGGAACCAACAAGCCTTACCGTATGAAGTTCCGGACTCCGTGCTATTCGAACCTTGCCGCTGTAAAACCCATCAATGTTGGCGCTAAAATCGGCGACCTGATGGCAAGTATGGCAACCATCGACTTGGTAATCCCGGATATTGACAGATAAATGAGCCAATGATCAATGTGCTAATGTGTCAATTATTTGCGGCGCAGCGGTGCATTAAAATTTGATAAATAATATGATTCAGTTTTCAGACATAACAAGTTGGATACACGAAACCCTTTCGGGACTATTGTCGCCGGGGCTGACATTCCTCGCTGAGCTCGTCCTCGCCGGGGTTGCTGTGTTAGCCATGGTTTTGGTTTTTGTAGTAATCTTTGTGTATATGGAACGTAAAGTTGCAGGTTTCATGCAGCTTCGTTACGGTCCTAACCGCGTAGGTATCTGGGGGTCCTTGCAGGTAATTGCCGACGTTTTTAAACTTCTGTTAAAAGAAAGCTTTGCGCCGGATAGCGTAGATAAACTTCTTTTTAACCTTGCGCCTTATCTGGTGCTTGCCGTTTCGTTTATGGCGCTGGCTCCTATTTCGTGGGCACCTGGTTTACAGATGTGGGATACCAACATCGGCGTTCTTTTCATTTCTGCCGTATCATCAATTGGGGTTATCGGTATCCTGATGGCCGGATGGTCGAGTAACAACAAGTATTCGTTGATTGGGGCCATGCGTAGTGGTGCACAGATTGTAAGTTACGAGCTTTCGGCCGGACTTTCGATCCTTGCGGTTGTAGCCATGTGCGGAAGCCTTTCGGTACACGACATCATTCAGTCGCAAGCCGATGGTTGGTGGATCTTTAAAGGTCACCTTCCGATCATCTTCTCGTTTGTAGTTTATGTAATTGCCAGTACTGCTGAATGTAACCGCGCTCCCTTCGACTTAGCCGAAGCTGAATCGGAGCTTACCGCTGGTTACCACACCGAATATTCGGGTATGGGCTTTGGTATTTTCTACCTTACTGAGTATATCAATATGTTGGTGGTTGCAATGGTTGCTTCGACCGTGTTCCTTGGCGGATGGCTGCCTTTCCATATTTATGGATTCGAGGCCTTTAACCATGTGATGAATTTTATCCCTTCGTGGATTTGGTTCTTTGGTAAGATTTTCTTCATCATCTTCCTGATTATGTGGTTCCGGTGGACTTTCCCCCGTTTACGTATCGACCAGCTGCTTAAGCTTGAATGGAAGTATCTGTTGCCGCTTAGCATCGTCAATCTGGTGATTGTAGCTTTCATCACCATCATGGGCTGGCATTTTTAATCGTATAAAATAAGGATTTTCAATGAAAACAGTATTACGATATCTTCAGGAAGTTGCTTTGGCATTTCGTTCGTTGTGGAGCGGTTTAAGGCTTACGCTTTACTTCTTTACCCACCCGCGCAAGGAAATCATCACCGAGCAATATCCCGAAAACAGGACAACCTCCATCAACATTCCGGAACGTTTTGCCGGTGAGGTAGTGCTTACCCACGACGAAAACAACGAGCATAAATGTACCGCTTGTACCCTTTGCGAAATGGCTTGTCCGAACGGTACCATCAAAATCATTTCTGCCCAGGTTGAAACCGAAGACGGCAAGAAGAAAAAGGTGCTCGACAAATGGGTTTATAACCTTGGCATGTGTACTTTCTGTGCCCAGTGTATCGATGCTTGTCCGCAGAACGCCATTACGATGAAAAACTCGTTTGAGCTTAGCGTGTACAATCGCAGCGATTTAATAAAGACTCTCAATAAACCTGGTTCGAAACTTAAAGAAAAATCATAATGAGCGCATCGACCATTATATTTTACATTTTAGCGGCTTTAACGCTTACTTTCGGGGCGTTAACAGTTTTTTCGCGTAAAATTTTCAGGGCAGCGGTATTCTTGCTGTTGTCGCTTATCTGCATTGCCGGTATCTATATCCTCATGGAAATGGATTTTGTGGCAGCCCTTCAAATCGTCATTTATGTAGGCGGTATTGTGGTTCTTATCATCTTCTCGATATTCCTGACCCAAAAGGCTGGAGAACGGTTGCCTTCGCGACTGCCCAAAAGACTTTTGTGGGCGATACTGTTGCCCGTTGCCGGTTTGGCTTTTTCGAGCTGGGTGATTTTTAACCATCCGTTTGCACAAACAGGAACAGCGCCTATCGAACCAACGGTTCATAATATCGGGTTGCAGTTGCTTAATTATGATCAATATGGTTATGTGCTTCCTTTCGAAGCGGTGAGTATTTTGTTGCTTGCTTCGCTGGTAGGTAGTATCATCATCGCCATGAAGAAAAAACAGCAATAATCTCAGTACTGAGAAAACGAAAAAACTATGGAACAAGTACCATTGACTCACGTTTTAATATTAAGCTCCACCCTGTTCTTTCTGGGTATCTACGGTTTCTTTTCGCGCCGTAACCTCATTACCATGTTAATGTCGATAGAGCTTATCCTTAATAGCATCAATATCAATTTTGTGGCATTCAACAAATACCTGTATCCGCACCAGCTGGAAGGTGTATTCTTTACCCTTTTCATTATTACGGTTGCGGCTGCCGAGGTTTCGCTGTCTATCGCCATCATCATAAACCTCTTCCGCAGGTTTAACACCATTGATATTGAAGATACCAACACCTTGAAATTCTAAGCTTATGAGCAGTTACGATTTATCGTCTATTCTAATTGTGCTTTTACCCATCGTAAGTTTCGTTACACTTTCGGTTTTCGGTAAAAGAATAAAACCCAGTATTTCCGGAGTACTCGGAACCATGTCATTGGCCATTACCTTAGTCTTGGCGCTTTATGTGGCTTACGGTTACTTTTTCGATTTTGGCATGCAGGCCGGAGCTCACGTAAAACATATTGCTTTGCAGTTTCAGTGGCTCAAGTTTAACGAAAACCTTTCCATCGATTTAGGTATCGTCCTCGATCCTATTTCGGTAATGATGCTTGTTGTGATTACCGCAGTTTCTACGATGGTTCACCTTTACAGTATCAACTACATGCACGGTGAAGAACGTTTTACCATGTATTATGCCTATCTGTCGTTGTTTACCTTTTCGATGTTAGGTTTGGTGGTTGCTGTTAACATTTTCCAGATGTATATTTTCTGGGAGTTGGTAGGGGTTTCCTCTTTCTTGTTGATTGGTTATTACTATACCAAACCTTCGGCCATCGCCGCTGCCAAGAAAGCTTTCATCGTTACCCGGTTTGCCGACCTCGGTTTCCTGATCGGTATCCTGATGTTGAGCTACGGTGCAAAAACACTCGATTTCTTTACACTCATTGAACGTCTTACCCAACCCAATTCAGTTTACCTCGCTTCGTTTGCCGGTTCTTCCTTCTTAGGATTGTCGGCACTTTCGTGGGCATTGCTTTTGGTATTTACCGGTGGTGCTGGTAAATCGGCCATGTTCCCGTTGCATATCTGGCTGCCCGATGCTATGGAAGGTCCGACGCCGGTTTCTGCGTTAATCCACGCTGCTACCATGGTTGTTGCCGGAGTATTTTTGGTTGGACGTTTGTTCCCGATATTCGCTATTTCCGCTCCCGATGCGCTTCATATCGTGGGTTACATCGGTGGGTTCACTGCATTGTTTGCAGCCATCATCGCTTGTACACAAACCGATATTAAACGTGTTTTGGCATATTCGACCATCTCGCAGATTGCCTTTATGATGTTTGCCCTCGGGGTTTCCGGCTGGGGCGAAGAAAGCGAAGGTTTCACTGCTTCGATGTTCCACCTCTTTACCCACGCATTCTTTAAAGCGTTGTTGTTCCTCGGTGCCGGTGCAGTTATCCACGCTGTTCACAGCAACGAAATGGAAGATATGGGCGGTTTGCGCAAAGCTTTACCGATTACGCACATCACCTTCCTTTTAGCTTGTTTGGCGATTGCAGGGGTTCCGCCGTTTGCAGGGTTTTTCAGTAAGGAAGCGATCCTTTCGGCTGCTTTCCACGGTAATTCGTTGATTTTTTACGTAGGTCTTTTTACCAGCTGTTTAACAGCTTTCTATATGTTCCGTCTGTATTTCCGTATCTTCTGGTACAATCCTGTTAAAGAAGACCATCACAACCACGAAGGCCATACCTGGCCGATGAACATTGCGCTCATCATCCTTGCTTTCGGGGCTGTATTTGCCGGATTAATTCCTTTCGGACACTTCGTAAGCGCCGATGGCAAGCCCATTGAACTTCCGTTCCACCTTACCTTCTCTATTGCTCCGGTATTGCTTGGGATTGCAGGTATTCTGCTTGCTTACGTAATGTATGGTGAGAAAAACGAAATGCCTGATAAGCTTACAGCTTCAATAAGCGGACTTTATCGCGCGGCTTATCGCAAATTCTATATCGACGAAGTGTATTTGTTCGTTACCAAGAAGGTTTTATTCAACTTGGTTGGACGTCCGGCCGCTTGGTTCGACCGCAACGTGGTTGACGGCATGATTAACGGTTATGCTTCGATTACCACCATGAGTTCCGAATCTATCAAACCTATGCAGTCCGGAAGGTTGCAATCGTACACCATGTTCTTCCTTGGAGGCGTTTTGCTTGTAGCTGCATTATTAGTAATTAAATTCATGTAACAGCCAATGGATACTTTATCATTATTAATTCTTATTCCGCTTGTTACAGCACTGGGCGTTTTGGTTTCGAAAAAAGACCAAACGATTAAACTGGTTGCCTTAGCCGGAAGTATTTTACAGCTTGGATTTTCGGTGTGGCTCACCTTGTTTTATGTTGGGCTTCGTAATGCCGGCATCTCCGGAATGTTTTTGATGCAGAACAGCATCGAATGGTTTGCTCCGCTTCACATTTATTTCCGTTCGGGAGTTGATGGTATTTCGCTGTCGATGATCCTGCTGACGGCTTTTGTTGTGGTTGGGGGTATCCTCGTTTCGTGGAGGATTGAAAAACAGGTTAAAGAATTTTTCTTTCTCCTCATATTCCTGAGTTTGGGAGCCTATGGGTTCTTCATTTCCACCGATTTGTTCATGATGTTCTTCTTCCTCGAAATTGCCGTAATCCCTAAATATCTGTTGATTGGCATCTGGGGAAGCGGAAAGAAAGATTACAGCGCCATGAAACTTGCCCTGATGCTCATGGGAGGTTCTGCCTTGGTATTTTTAGGAATCGTTGGTATGTATTATGCAGCCGGCGTTTACGGAAGCGCTCCTACCTGGGATTTGCAGGCTCTGTCTCAAATCAAACTTCCAATTGAAATTCAGCGTGTACTTTACATCCTTATATTTACCGGGTTTGGTATTTTTACTGCAATGTTCCCGTTTCACACCTGGGCTCCCGATGGTCACTCTTCGGCTCCTACTGCTGCATCGATGTTCCTCGCAGGTATTTCGATGAAACTTGGAGGTTACGGTTGTTTGCGCGTGGCAACCTATCTTTTGCCCGACGCCGCTCAGGAACTCTCGTGGATATTTATCATTTTGGCTTCGATTGCTATCATCTACGGTGCTTTTGCCACGATGATGCAGAAAGACCTTAAGTATATGAACGCATACTCGTCGGTAAGTCACTGCGGGTTTGTGATCCTCGGTATAGCCATGCTTACCAAGACGGCTATCACGGGTGCCGTTATCCAGATGGTTTCGCACGGTGTGATGACAGCCCTTTTCTTTGCCACCATCGGGATGATTTACGATCGTGCTCATACCCGTCAGGCCGATGAACTGGGAGGTGTGCTCAAGCAAATACCTTTTATCGGAACAACCTTCATCATTGTAGGTTTATGTTCGCTTGGTCTGCCCGGTTTCAGCGGTTTCGTTTCCGAAATGACTGTTTTTGTTGGTTCGTGGGAACATCCCGGCGTATGGTACAAAGTTGCTACCATCCTGGCTTGTGCTTCTATCGTGGTAACTGCCGTTTATATTCTTCGTGCTGTTGGTCTCGCCATCTGGGGAACCATCAAAAACAAAGAATTTGAACAGCTTAAAGATGCCCGTTGGAACGAACGTCTGGCCACGGTGCTGTTGGTTGTCGGTATTCTTATCATCGGGTTGTGTCCGTTCTGGATTACCAAGTTGGTCGATAGCGATTCGCTCATCATATTTAATAAACTAATTTCAGTGGCCTCGCTGGCCCACTAATCCTGTTAATGATTAAGCTATGAGTTTAGACTCCATTTTGTTATTACGGTTTGAGTGGATAATCACCCTGATTATCTTCATTCTGCTGGTCTTGAAACTTAGCGATGCCGATAATAAAGTCGGTGCGTTGATGAAGGCCATCAATGTATTATTGTTTGTGAATTTTGCAGCAGGATTATTGCCTATTGGTGAAGGTTCACTGTTTAACGGGTTCTTTAAAACCTCCGAACTGATTGTTCTCGAAAAGAACATTCTTAACCTCGGGGTGCTTTTAATCTCACTGGCATCGTTTACCTGGCTTACCAACCATAAGCACCGCATCGAATTCTATATTCTTATGCTCAGTAGTATGCTTGGGGTTTATGTGATGCTTTCCAGCGGTCATCTTCTGATGTTGTACCTTGGTTTGGAAATGTCGACCATTCCGGTTGCTGCCTTAGCCAACTTTAACAAGACAGAAAAGCGTTCGTCTGAAGCCGGTGTGAAGTTTATCCTTTCATCTACTTTCTCAACAGGTATTATGCTGTTTGGTATTTCCCTGTTGTATGGTGCTGTAGGTAACCTGAGCTTCGAATCGATCATTGCAAACCTGCATCCCGATGCGCTCACTTTGTTTGCTTTTGCATTCATCCTGGGAGGTTTCGGTTTCAAGATGTCGATGGTGCCTTTCCATCTTTGGACAGCCGATGTTTACGAAGGTTCTCCCGTTGGCGTCACCAATTATCTTTCGGTAATCTCCAAAGGTTCGGTAATCTTCATCTTCATCACGGTGTTATATACTGTTTTTGGAGGAATGAAAGATGCCTGGCTGCTGGCTGTCGGCGTTTTAGCTGTGTTAAGCATGACCATTGGTAACCTTTTCGCTTTGCGTCAGGATAACATCAAACGGTTACTTGCTTTTTCTTCCATCTCGCAGGTTGGTTTTGTGCTGGTGGGTATTGCCGGAGCTGCCAAAGTGGGTGTAACTGCCGTAGTTTATTTCGTATTGATTTACATGCTTAGTAATATCGCAGCCTTCGGTGTTGCCGGTGCTATTGCCGATACTACCGGGAAGGAATCGCTTAATAAAGCTTACAAAGGTCTTTATAAATCGAATCCTTTCTATGCGCTTATCCTCGCCCTCGCGTTGTTCTCCCTTGCCGGGGTTCCGCCTACTGCCGGTTTCTTCGGAAAATTGTTCCTTTTAACCTCGGGTATGGGTACTGCCATGTACGTTGTGCTGGGTATTGCCGGGATTAATCTGGTAATTTCGCTTTACAACTACCTGCGTGTGGTTAAATACATGTTTATCGACGAAGCCGAAGAAGTCCTTCCGGTTGTTGATAAAAACAAAGCCCTAACCACTGCCCTTATCGTTTGTATCATCGGTTTATTGGTGATTGGTTTTGTAACACCGATTTACCAGTACATCGACTCGATAAGCTTTGGAATGTAATTATCTGAAAATTTGAACTTATGGCAATTAATCCATATCATACTGTAGAAGAAATCAACGGAACGCGTTGTTCGGTTGTTGAGAAGAAGGTTTCTGCCGAACGGGCTGCTTTTATTAAAGGCATCCTTGTAAACAGCGGTCTTACGGTTGAAGTTGCTACCGATGCCGAAGGAGTTTCCACCGTTGGGGTTACTGACGTTACCTTTAATGCGCTTCATGCGTTGTATGCCCGTAAACTTTTTACTGCCGACAAGAAAGTTATTATTCCTTCCGTCTGGTATCAGAAAGAACAAACCGGCGATTACTATTGGGATTATAAGAAATAGTACTGAGTAGATAGTATTAAGTACTTAGACAAACGCCCATTGGTTTATTTTTGGATAAATCAATGGGCGTTTTGTTTTTAATGTTGCAGTTTGCTTATCGAAGTTATGCTATCGTTAAACTTCGTCGAGCTTGGGGTTTTTTGTAGAAATAATCCCACCTGGTGTCATTTTATGTAAATTAAAAGCCATTTTATGTAAATAAGAAGGCATGTTCATTAATAATGTTACTTTTATTTTTACATAGTTCAACTAAAAGCTTTTAGCTGAACTATGTAAAAGGAATTCACTAACAAATTACTAATTAGAAGGAGTTGTAAAATGACAAAACCACACGGAGTATTAATATTACTCATAGTTCTTTGCACGCCATGTGCATTCGGAAAAATCAAAGTAGAGAAACCGGTTACCGAGTATAATGCCAATCCAATAGGAATTGACATAGCTAAACCTCGTTTAAGCTGGCAGCTGATTTCGGACGTCAACAACAGTTTGCAAACAGCCTACGAGATACATGCCGCCGATTCCCCGGAATTATTAAAAGGGAACAAAAAACTGCTCTGGAACTCGGGAAAAGTTACCAGCGACCAGTCCGTAAATATAGAATACGCCGGCCCGGCTTTGAAGTCGGCTCAACGGGTATGGTGGCAGGTGAGAGTTTGGGACAACAAAGGCAATGCGTCAGCCTGGAGTGAGCCTGCTTACTGGGAAATGGGTATACTTAGCCCTACAGAATGGACAGCTCAATGGATAAGCCGTAAAGAGGAAAAAGGCTCTCATCCTTGTCAGTATTTCCGCAAAGATTTCTCACCCACAAAAAAAATAAGTTCAGCCAGGGTATACATAACATCGCTGGGCTTATACCAGTTATTCCTTAACGGGAAGAAGGTAAGCAACGATTTGTTCACCCCGGGTTGGACCAGCTATAACAAACGACTTCAGTACCAAACTTACGACGTGAGCGCCCTCCTTGGTAAGGACAATGCCATTGGCGTTATCCTTGGCGATGGTTGGTATCGCGGTAAAATAGGATGGTCCAGCCAGGACGGATATTATGGCAACAAACTCGCACTGCTGTTCCAATTGCAGATTAAATATACGGATGGGACTTCCGAAACCATCGCATCAAACAACGACTGGAAGGTTACTACCGGCCCCATTCTTGCCTCAGGCATTTACGATGGCGAAACTTATGATGCCCGGTTGGAACTTCCCGGCTGGAATCAACCCGGCTTCAAGGACAATAATTGGGAGATGGTGGAAATTCTTCAACACTCCAAAGATATGCTAACCGCTCCCCAAGGAGTCCCGGTGAAAGCCATTCAGGAAATACACCCCGTGAAAATAATTACCACCCCCAAAGGCGAAACCGTTTACGACATGGGCCAGAACATGGTGGGTTGGGTGCGACTGAATGTTCGTGGCAACAAAGGCGACAAGGTGATTTTAAAATTTGCCGAAGTGCTCGATAAACAAGGCAACTTCTACACCGATAACCTTCGAAGCGCTAAATCTACAGATACTTATATCCTGAAAGGAAATGAAGAGGAAGTGTTTGAGCCACATTTTACCTTTCACGGCTTTCGCTTTGTAAAACTCGAAGGATTTCCGGGTACACCGGCATTAAATAACATCACCGGAGTTGTTATTCACTCTGCGATGGAGCCTACCGGTTCATTCTCGTGTTCCAATGCATTGATTAATCAGTTACAACACAATATCCAGTGGGGACAACGTGGTAACTTTCTCGATGTTCCTACCGATTGCCCTCAACGTGACGAACGGCTCGGATGGACCGGCGATGCACAGGTGTTTAGTATGACAGCGGCTTATAATTTTAACGTGGCTCCGTTCTTTACCAAATGGACGAAAGATATTGCCGCCGATCAACTTCCCAATGGCAAGGTTCCGCATGTAATACCGGATGTTTTGAAAGGTGAAGGCGGCTCAACTGCTTGGGCCGATGTCTCCATTATCATTCCCTGGACGGTTTACCGGGTTTATGGCGATACCCGCATACTGGAAACCCAATATCCCAGCATGAAAGCCTGGGTCGATTACATGAAAAACAGAGCCGGCGACGACTATCTCTGGACTGAAGATGGTCATTTTGGTGATTGGCTGGCGTTTGCTTCTACAAATTCCGATTACACGGGAGCTACCACCGAAAAGGATTTAATTGCGACTGCTTATTTTGAATACTCCACCAAGCTTTTAAGTAAGATTGCGCGGATTATCGGCCGTACCCAGGATGCTGATGAGTACGAAAAGTTGGCTCAAAAGATAAAAAATGCGTTTATCGAAGAATATGTTACTCCTAAAGGAAGGTTGGTTTCGCATACACAAACGGCCTATGCCCTTGCGTTATCATTTGATTTATTACCAGAGCAACTAAAAGGGAAAGCTGCCGAATACTTTGCAAACGATGTGAAGAAATTTGGGCATCTTACCACCGGGTTTGTGGGGACTCCATTATTGTGCAGTACACTATCTTCGATCGATCGCGACGATCTGGCATTCATGCTCCTTACCCGGCAGCAATATCCATCGTGGCTTTACCCGGTTACCCAGGGCGCTACCACCATTTGGGAACGCTGGGATGGCCAAAAACCTGACGGGACCTTCCAGGATGTGGGCATGAACAGCTTTAACCACTATGCCTACGGAGCCATTGGCGAGTGGCTGTACTCCCATGTAAGCGGAATCAATTACGATCTGGCATATCCGGGATACAAGCATATCCTCTTTATACCTCACGTCGGAGGTGGCCTCACTCAAGCTACCGGAGATTTTACGTCCATGTATGGGAAAATAACTTCGAGCTGGAAACTGGAAAACGACGTCTTTACCTACGAAGTGTCGGTACCCGCCAATACTACGGCTACGGCAGTATTGCCCAACGCAACCCTCAAAGATGTTCTCATAAATGCGGTTCCTGCCGAGAAAGCGCTAAAAGACGCCATAAAGTTGGATGGAAACCAGCTATCAGTTGAGTTGGGCTCCGGCAATTATAAATTTCAATACCCCATGCCGATTAAGAAATAGCAGTACTCAGTAGAACGTATTGAGTACTTAGACAAACGACGCCCTTAGGTTTATTTTGGATAAATCTAAGGGCGTTTTGTTTTTGAATATGTAACTATTTGAAAATATATAAATTAGGTTATTGGGTGGGTGAAAATAAAGAAAGAGTAGTAATGAGAAAAGATACTATTATACATAACCTTAATGTCTTGAGATATACTAACACCATCCTTTTAATTGGCGTTAAATAACTACAAAATAAAAGTTAATCTCCAACTTTGTATTTCATAGTTTCGAACTAACGGGGGGGAATATGAATAATTAACCGGTTACTGACAATATTAATTTTTGAACAATTATGCACCAAAACATAAACAATAATTAAAAAGAAAATTAAATTAGCAGGATAAATAATATACTGTACTAGCTATAGGTGAAATTGAGTAATTGTTGTTGATTGCGGTTGCCGGTTTATTAGCGGCAGTCATGTTGGGATAATTTTGATTGAAAATAGCTCATTATTATTTAAAAAACAGACTCTTATAATTTTTAATATTGATTATCATTTAAAAAAGGATGCTTATGCTTAAGAAACTATTATTTACAGGGTTACTCTTATTTATTGTCTCAAAAGTTATTCCCAACGAGCTGACGGAAGGGTATAAGTCATTTATTGACAATGACATCAAACAAGCTTATCAGCATTTTACAGCCGCTACCTTAATTCCTGAAACAAAAGCCGAGGCCTATCTGATGCTTTCGCTCCTATCAACCACAGATAAGGATCAGGCTACCTCGTTTGGCTATTTCATGGACTTTTATAAAAATTCCGAAACCCCCGATCCTTATGTAATAGCACTGTTTAATCATAAGAGTGTGTTAAGTTACTCCACGTTGAAATCAAATGCTCAGATAGCCTGGTTAGAGGAGCTAAACAAACGGCCTAACCTTAATTCTACCTTGAAAGCCTATATAAATGAAGTTTTGGCTAAACATTATGAATATACTTATGACTTGAAACGGGCTAAAGAATATTTTTCAAATATTGGAGCCGTTATGAATTGGCAGATTGTCGGGGATTTCGAAAATATTTCTTCCAGTGGGTACGACAAAGAGTATGCACCGGTTAGTCATCCGGAGCCTGAATCCGTTTTTAAAAACAAGCTCAATGCCGATGTTAAATGGTTTAATCTATACAATCAGTTGCCAGGCAAATGGATTGATCTTACGTATAATTTTTATTGTAATAATTCATTAATATACGCTCAAACCTTTTGTGAAAGCCCCATAGATCAAACTGTTTATTTCAGGATAGGAACCTCCGGGTCGTTGAAATTATGGGTAAACGACCAGTTACTTTTTCATGAAGAAGAAGAGCGCAATAATGGGTTAGATACTTACATTATTCCTGTTAAAGTTACCAAGGGTAATAACCGCATTTTATTACAACTCGGGTGCAGTAAAATTGAACAATGTAATTTTTTGTTTCGAGCAACGGATAAATTGGGTAATTTATCAAAGGACCTGACCTTTTCGAATACTTTCAAAACATACAATAAAAATGTTCAGGATATTCCTAAACCAGCAGTTTCATACGCAGAAGAATGTCTGTTGCAAAAGATTAACGAAAATCCAGACAAGCTGGTCAACTATCTGGTTCTTGCGAATGCCTACTTGGCCAATGATAAGATTCATGATGCTATGCAGATCCTGTTAAATGCTCAGAAAATGGCCCCCAATTGCAGTTTTATTCTCCGGCAACTATCAGAGCTTTATACCCGTGACCAGAACAGAACATTAAACAGCCTGACCTGGGAAAAATTAAAACAGGTCGATCCTGACAATCCTAATGTTTTGGATTACGTTATAGATAATGCTTTTGAAGCTAAAAATTACACTGAAGCCCGGAAGTATATCGAAAAGAGAGAAAAATTATACGGAGAGAATAGAGAATTAGCTTATTATAAATTAAAATTAGCATCCTCGGATAACAAAACCGAAGAATATACTGCATTATTAGAAAAGTATTATGCTGCTTATTCCGATGACTATGAGTTTGTTTATGATAAATATCAGTTTGAGAAAGAATATAAACAGGATAAAAAAACGGCAATAAAAGTATTGAAACAGTTTACCCGGAAATTTTTTAATAAAACAGCCCTTAAATTACTATCCGATGAATATGTTGAAGCCGGGATGTTTAATGAAGGGTATGAAACCATGAAGAAATTGGCCGACTACTATTCGTTTAATGATTCATACTATAAACTGTTAGGATTGTATGACTTAAAAAACAAAAATTACAATTCGGCCAGGCATTATTTTGAGGAAATTATAAAGATTGCACCGTATTATGGCCCATACCATGGCAATTTGGCCAAAGTTTTCGAGGAATCCGGAGAAACGGATAAAGCAATAAACGAATATAAATCGAATATTGTATATAAACCGGACGATTACGAGGCTATTGCCAAGTTGCGAAGCTTACAGTCGAAAAAGGAGGTATTCGAATATTTCCCCACAAAAGATTATTATAAGATATATGAGAATTCGCCCTCTGCCTCTGATTTTCCTTCGGATAATTTTTTATCATTATCCGAAGACCGGCAAGTTGTTTTATATGAAAATGGAGGCTGCGAATTGCGTCAGATTCTTTTGCTGAAAGCTTTAACTTTAAAAGGCATTGATTATCTGAAAGAGTATAAAATCAGTTATGCCTCAAATGAAGAATATACCGTTGAAAAGGCAGAAGTGCTTAAAAAGAATGGCAACCGTTTGAAAGCCGAAGTAAATGATAATCATATTGTATATACTTCTCTTGAACCGGGCGATGCCGTATTCTTGATTTTTAAAAAAAGCAGGGGTGTCTCCGATCAAATGACCAAACAGTTCTATGAAAAATGGCTGATGAATAATTGGTATGCTACTCAAAATTTAGAGTATAATTTATTGGTGTCTAAAAATGTAAAGTTTAATTACAAAATGGATAATTCCAACATTGAACCTACTGTGGCGGATGTGGATGATTATAAGCTTTATTCGTGGAAAACAACTGCCAATAAATCGTTGCAACTTGAATCCTACATGCCAGCTATGGTCGATATCGGACAAGTGTTAAGTATATCAACTTTGCCGGATTGGGATTATGTTTCAAAATGGTATTATGACATTTCTTATACAAAATCAAAACCAGATAAGGAAGTTGTAGAAGTTGTCAACGATTTGCTTAAAGGAAAAGAAAACCTTTCGCAAACTCAAAAAGCCCGTGTTTTTTATAATTATATTGAACAAAATATTCGATATAGCTCCGTTTCATTTCGTCAGAGTCCCACTGTTCCTCAAAAAGCCTCCCAGGTTCTTGTAACCAAGATAGGCGATTGTAAGGATCTTTCAATCCTTTTTACCTCTATGTGTAAGGTTGCCGGAATCAATGCAAATGTCGAATTGGTTATTCGTCGTCAAAATGGAACTAATTGGATGAGTTTGCCATCATTTGATTTTGACCATGCCATAGCAAAAGCAAATCTGGATGGGAAGGATTATTATATAGAGCTCACATCGAGTTATTATCCGTTTGCAGCTTTAGGTGAGGCTCATATCAACGCTATAACGCTTGATGTCAACAATGACCATGCTGCGAAAGTTGTTCCCCAGGCATTGACTTCGAATACCCGTCTCCAAAATAATACGTATAGAGAATCCAGGGTTTCCTTTACCGGAGATGTCATGAATAGCACTATTTCCACCAAAAGAACTGGCGTTATGGCGGCTAATACCCGTTCATACTATCGGGATTTAGGGAAAGAAGAACGTGAAAAAGAATTCAATAAATCGTTAACAACCGATTATTCTAATATCAAGCTTTTAGCCTTAACGTTTGATCCTAATCTTTACAATTGTGCGGATACGCTTAGTTATAACTATACTTTTACTGCACCTAAAGTGTTTACAAAACTTAATGATTTGTCCATCGTTAAGCTTCCTCTTGTTGATAAATTAGATCCGATGCAATTTCTTTCGTTAGAAGAACGTATTTATCCAATTGAGTCATGGAAATACAATACCTGTGACACGCTCATCGAAAAACTTAACATTATGATTCCCGAAAATAAAAAATTGGTTGAAGTGCCAAAGACGGTCAATTATTCTTGTAAACAAGCTGATTATGCGTTAACATTTAATCTTTCCGGAAAAGAATTGATGGTAACAAGAACGATGGTTAATAAATTGAATTATGTACCTGTACAGGATTATGCTCAATACCGAAGTTTCATCGAGTCTGTTGTTAGTTCGGATAACCAACAAATAGGGTTTAAGTAATGATTTGAACCAATAATATACTGGGCATTTTCACAAGGGCTTCATGTTGGCAGCTGCCAACATGAAGCCCTATTCATTAGCGGGAATGCTCATTTGAGCGCTTCAAGCTTACTTTCTTCATTTTTAACATCATATTCATTCAGTTGCTCGAGTTCTTCGTTAATAAGATTATTCCACTCTGCTTGCTTGGTCTTTAATTTACCGTGTTCCGTTTCTTCATCATATTTTCCCTGGAATACATCGGCTTCCAGCGTAAGCAGGTTAATACCCGATTCAAGGACTTGGACAGATTGCTTCGGATTGAAATTTTGAAGAAACTTGCGCAGTTTTCGGGCATATAATTCGGAAATGTCAAAATGTCCCTGTTCGTGTTTTAGCAGAATTTCGGAGATAGTATCTCTCGTCCACGATTTATTCTTTCTAAAATAGCTCACGACTTTAAAAGTTAATCGTTTACCTGTATTCTCGTACAAAATAGATATGTCAGTAGAGGCTATTGCTACATTATCGGTGGCAGAATCCAATGGAGAGACCTTCCCTCTGAAATCGCTCCACGTAAGACGTTTATGTTTGTTCCAGTAAATAATTGCATCATTGGTATTCTGCGAAAACATAGGAGCACTTATAAAGAGCAGTATAATCCCTGTCTGAATATAGCGCAGTAAAAATCGCATTTTCAATATCATATCGAGTTGGTCTGTATTAACCAGTGTCTTGGTTGTTGGTGCTAATTGGGATGGTTACTTGATTTTAGAAGGTTCATACACAATACTTACGCCATTGAGTGTGGCTATAGTCGGATCTGGTCCCCCTATTTTAGGAACCTTTATGTTATAAGGTTTGGGCGAGGGGGCATTTTCGTTGTTAATAGCCTCGGAAAGCATCCGCATATTTTTGATATAGTCGATATTGAAAGCCTTTTTTACGTACGGATAATGTCCGCAATAAATTTTACTGATACCTTTGTTCATCAGTTGCTCCATTTTCCGGCACGATTGAATATAGGTCTCCATAGGCGAGAATGGCCACAGTTGAAGCCATACTAACCCCGAGCCAAATGCGTCGCCCGAAAAACAATTACCGGCAGCGCGGTCAAGAAGCACGATAGAGCCCGGCGTATGACCCGGCATGTGTTTTACTTCAATTTTTTTATCTCCAAGATCGAAAACATCCCCGTCGTTCACAAAGTGAGTCTTCCCTTTATAGGGTTTAATGCGGCTTAATAATACGGTGTCTGCGGCATGATAATAAATGTCCGGGAAAGGCTCGATATTTCCCGCATGGTCAATATGGATATGAGTAATGACGACATAAAGGGGCTTTTGCGTAATATGCTGAACTACCTCATCCAGCTTTTCGCATTTGGTTCCGGTATCGATAAGCATCGCCTTTTTGCTTCCTTCAATGATATACATCGTAGTTTTATCGGTAGTTTCAACTACCCATAACTTGTCTTCGAGCTTGGTAATTGTTAAGTCGGCATTACTAAATACCTGTGCCGAGATGCTTGAGAACATTCCGATTGTTAACAAAAGTGTAAATAATAAGTAGTTTCTGTTTTTCATGTTATTGGAAATTAATTCAACAATTTTTATAATAATCAACGTCAAGTGTTATTGTTATTAACTATTCGATTAGCGGGCAACAAAAGTAAACTCTCCCTGAAATAACCGGGCGGAATTAAAATTTTGCTCATCGATACGGTTATAAGAAATGACAAGCAAAGGTTGAGGTGTGTTTTGTAGTGGTTATTTCAAAAAAAATAAAACAGGTATTGTTACTAATGATCTAACTTTTTGTCCATCTTTAATTGCAGGAGTCCAATTAGGCATTAATTTGACGACTCTTAATGCTTCTTCGTTCAGCTCACTACATAAATTACGGATTAATTTAAAATTACTTAATTTCCCATCGCATTCTACGATACATTGGACAAAGACAAATCCAGCACAATCTGCTTCAATATCCGGCCAAATTAGTTTGCTGTTTATAAAATTATTAATTCTATCTCTTTTAGTTATTCCTTCAAATCCTCTAAAATCTGGTAATACATCAACATCTTTACATACTGAATCATCTGTTTTATATTGCAAACATTTAAAATGTGTATATGGTATTTTTATTATTATTGACATTTTAGTCTCAATCTTTTTCCCATTTTGAAGAGGAGGTTTCCATTTGGGTGCCAATTTAAATACTCTCATAATTTCGTATTCAACAAGGGTATCTTTAACCAGCCCTTTTACCCTTGATAAATATTGTGGATTAATATTTATATTTACCACGTTACCTAACGTATCAATTTCAAATTGAACAATTACTCTTCCTGTAGAATCTCCTAAATTTAATCGCTCATAATTAAAAGAGCTTTCTAAAAAACAGGAGAAGGCTTCTTCTCCTCCAGTGAATACAGGATATTGTTCAATAGGATCAATAATAAGATCATCGTTTATGTTTTTATTCTGGCTGTATATATTAATTGAAACAAATAAAATAAATATTACAGATAAACTTTTCATAGAGGCTTTTTTAAATTGATTAAGAGTATGTTTTGGTTTTAAAGTATTATTATTCAATTTATTATACTCAGAATCACGGCGCAGTTGGCTAATAAAAGCACAGATTCGGCACATTTAGTTGAATGCTCGTAATCTTTGGAGAGTCTGCGAAAGAAATTAAACCACCCAAAAGTTCGCTCACTAACCCATCGTTTTGCAACAGGAATAAACCCTTTTTCACTGGGAGGTTTTGATGTAACCTCCACAGTTATTTCAAAGCATTTTTGAGCTTCTTCGATGAATGTTCCTTTGTATCCTCCATCGACTAATATCTTTTCAAGCCGCAATAGCCTGTCTTTTATTTTTTCAAACAAATTACACCCCATCACTGTATCCGAAAGATGGGCTGCATGAACAGAACAAGACCAGACAAGCCCCAAAGTATCTACTAATACCTGACGTTTTCGTCCGTTTATCTTCTTATTTCCATCTATGCCTTTATCTTCATAAATCATAGGAGCTAATTTAATCGACAGGCTATCAACACAACCTAAACTTGGCGTTTCTTCCCGGTTGGATTGTTTACGAAGATGCCCGTTCAATGAAAAAGTAAGAGCTTCAAAGGTTCCATCATTGGTCCATCGATAAAAATAGTAGTAAACACTATGCCACCGCGGGCATATTTTACCAGGAAGGTTGCGCCATTGACAACCCGTTCTGAGGATATAAAATATTCCGTTTACTACATTTCTCAACGAATTCTTCCGTTTCCTTTGGTTATTTAACACGGGTGATATAATTCCCCACTGGGAATCTGTAAGCTCATTAAATTGAGTGACCATAATTTTAGTTTGTCGTTATTCCAAAATTATGAACAGATTCCTTATTTCAAAATTTCAAAACGTGCTCTAAAGGATGCTATTGGATATTCATCATTGCATCAGGCCTGAGTTTCTGCAGAGTTATCTAAACGAATTTTGCTACAAGTTCAATGGACGATATTTCGTAGAAGTTCTGTTTGATAGGTTTTTAGTGGCATCGGTCGCTTCGAAAAATGAATTTAGGTACAGGGTACAATAATCATAAAATATAATTTTAAGTCTTTAAAATCAAAACATGTTCTAAGAAAAATAATTTGACCAAACAAGACAATGCGAATTATCTCAATAAAAATTTGTCCAATAATATTAATGGTTATTGTAAACAAATTCGTCGCCATAATAATATATGCAACAAAAAGTTCGAAGGGGGATTTTGTTGTCAAATTTTTTGGTTGTTCTTAAACTCGTGCAAATTGTATACTAAATAAAATCACAAAATAAGCCCGGCAAAATTATAAAAAATTTATGCCGGGCTTTACAATCTTTAGCTTAGTCAACCAAATTTTAATAAATTATATGTTCCACGAAACTTTAGCTTCGCAATAGCACTCATACCAACCATCCGTTTCTAAAAAAAGACGAATGATTCCTGTGTATCGTAGTTCACAATTTTCCATCTGGTATCTATCATACGTAGAAGTTCCGTCATAATTCCATGCATAGGTCCAGTAAATAGGGGAATTATTGACAGGATTGCCATTTGCTTCTATTTCGACGCACTGAACATCTCCCCAACAATATTGTCCGCTTCCAGAAAAAGTACAATCAAGGCTTACATTATAGGTGTCTGTATTGATATTTATATCCGTATATACAACATTACCACATGCTGTCAGGGTTTGCTCATATGCAAAACTGCTTGATATTGAAACAAAAAGAACGGTTAATACTAAAAGTATTTTTTTCATAATTTTAAATTTTATATGATTAATAATTAAACATAAAGGTTGACTAAATCTGTAGAAGGATTGTTCGTGAATATTTTTTAGTTTGTTTCTTCGCGCGTAAAACCAGCAAAGAACACGTTTTTATTATTGTTACTTTTCTATTTTTTATGTATGTATTCTTTCAGCCGATTTACTTTTACCGGATATTTTGCTTTAAGCTCGTCCATTAATTTATCGTATAATTTCTTTTCTTCCATCTGCAGCAATTTGCGCCTAATCTCTTCTTTTACATAATTATAAGGCAAGGTTGCTTCCCCGTTTTTTTTCAACAGGTTAATTGCCGACATTTCTCCATTAACTTCAATTGGCATAGATAGCTGTCCTTCGTTCATTTGAACAATAACCCTGATAAAGTTTATATTATTGCCAGATGTATCTGAAACCACCAGTTTAACCTTTTCGCTTACTGATAAAAGACCTGAAATTTTCTTGGAATCAATTTTAGCATTTGGACTTAGTTTCAAATGCTGCCGTATTTGATTCATCCCGGAAAACGCAGACTGTTTATCCTTAAACTTATAAATGGATACAATGGCAGATTCAAAACTTTTAAAAAGGCTTCTATTCTCTTCGTAATATTTTTTTATCATCTCCTCTCCAAAGGATAAACGGGACATATTTTTTTCTTTGTAATACTGAATATAAATTTTGTTTAAGTATTGCCTTCTGAAGAGCTGATACTGATTGTCGGCATCGATATTTAATTTTTGGGCTTCTTCAAACAAATAAATATCAAACAAATAATTTTTCATCATACCCTTAACATCTTTGTCATTCGAAAGGGATCCTAAAAACATAGGCTGACATTGGGTAAACTCTATAAAATCGGATACCCTGTAAGATAAACGTTTCCCTTGAAACATGTAATCCATGAGTACCTTCCGCTTATCCACACCTGGCCATTCTTTCTTGTCCGGTTTATATTTTGAAACCATTTCTAATATTTCGGGATCATGCCAATAGGGATTTGCTTTACTCAAAATATCTTTTTGACTTTCCCAAATATATTTTTCAGTCAGGCTATTTAACAATTCTTCCTCTATTTTAGATTTTTCTTTTTCAAAGGCAGGTTGGGTAATTTTTTTTATTCCGGCTAAATAAACATCATAATACCCGTTTAAAGTTTCTACCGGCCCCCATACATGTCCTATTTTTGCATTATTTAAATCCTTGATGTAATTTCCAATTGGGTAGAATGGGTAACATTTACGATAAGTTATAAATTTAATATCTGGGTTTGTTGCTACACGGTTTTTCAGCAAAAAAAAATCGGAAGCTGATTTTATTTTTACCTCTTCGTTGAAATGTTTATCCGACAAACTCTTTTGGGGAAAATAAATCAGATTTAATTCATATTCGGAGCTCCTTTTATTAAAGGCCTCTTGAACTTCCTCTTTACTAACTTTAAGGAATGGTTTAACTTTGTGGTTCCATACAAACCCATTAACTTCAGAAGCATAAAGGCGGGAAGCATACTTTAACCTATTTTTTAATAAGGCAATCGTGTCGAACCGGTTATCCAAAGCATAAGCAAGGATATATCCATCTTCTGTTATTCTTTTTTCAATTTGGTCTTCACTAATAGCTTGTTTTCTTTTTTCAAAGTCACTCTTTAGTTTTTGATAATCATCAACTACAAATTTGTATTTCCCAATTTCGAGGAGAACCTCATTCCCAATATTGGTTTTACAACTCAAAATAAAGATTGTGAGTAATGATAAAATACATGCAACTCCTGATTGTACAAGTGTTTCTGATGGTTTTTTTATTTTTGGCATATTAAAAATGTATAGGATAGTGGTAATTTTATAACGTATATTTACTTTCTATAATTAAAATTTAAACAAATATTCAATACCAACTTACTTGTATTAAGCCAACAGTTTCTTTGGTAGTTTCAATTTTTAGCATGATACTTTCCCAAGACAGGTAAATATTATGTAAGTTTGATTAAATACGAAAGTATTTGTTAGTTGAAATAATTTTTTCATAATGATGGAATTTATGAAGTTAGTAAGTGAATTCGTAATTTGATGTAATTATAGTTTTTTGCGTGTAGTACATTAAACTATTTTTCCCTGTGTCTATTTTAAAGTTATTATATGTGATAAAAGTAATTATGCCTAAACAAAAGCACTGATCAATAAGTAACAATGTTTAGTAAATGTGTAACAATAATTTTATTCTATTTACAATGTGTATTATTAATACATTGTAAATCAATATTTTGTTTTTGTTACTATTGTGGATTTAGGATATTTTGGAGTATGCTTATATACTTCAGTAAGCAGAAAGTTAACCATTATGTTTTAAAATGTGGTTCCTTTTAAACTAACAAGCCAAGGATGTTTTACCAATTTTTCTGACAAAATAAACGACGCAACCACTTGGCTACGTCGTTTATTTGTAATGAAGGTTTTGAGTCAATTATAAATCGTACACGCTTTTTGAAGGAGTGCGTTTAAAGACCAATCCCGTCCGGCTGGGGATGTAGATTATCAGTCGGTTGTTTACCATCAGGTGATTGTCGGGATGGTTGGTGTAATAAGTCATTTTTTCGTCTACCAGTCCGTTTCCCCCGTATTCCTTCGAGTCGGTATTCAGTACAATCGAATATTTTCCGGGATCGATTTCAATAATATAGTCGTGGTATGAATTTTTTGGGTTAAGGTTAAACACAAATAACAGATCGTTGCGTTTGAAAGCGATAATCTGTGCCGGTTTGTTTTCGTGTATCATATAAATTTCAGGATGTTCAAGGGTATTGTGCTCCTTAATTAAATGAAGCATGGCCTTGTCAAAATCCGACAGGTAGTGATATTTCAGTTCTTTGTTGTCCACAAGGCTCCACTGCCGTCGCGCGTATTGGTACGACCAGTTGTTCCCTTCCCTTGGAAAGTCGATCCATTCGGGGTGGCCAAATTCATTTCCCATGAAGTTGAGATAGCCATTCCCGGTAGTGGCAATTGTCATTAACCGGATTATTTTATGCAGTGCAATGGCCCGGTCTACAACCAGATTGGGCTGGGCCTTGTTCATGTGAAAATAAATCTCTTTATCCATCAACCGGAAAACGAGCGTTTTGTCGCCCACTAAGGCCTGATCGTGCGATTCGGCATAACCCACGGTCTTTTCGTCGTGCCGTTTGCGGCTTAATTCGTAGAAAAGCTCACCGACATCCCATTTTTCATCGGGCAATTCCTTGATGATTTTAATCCAGTAATCGGGAGTCCCCATGGCCAGACGGAAGTCGAACCCAAAACCACCGTCGTCGAACGGAGAGGCTGTTCCGGGCATGCCGCTTACCTCTTCGGCAATGGTAATGGCGTCAGGTCGTATCGAGTGTATTAAACGATTGGCTAACATTAGGTAGGTGATGGCGTCTTCATCCTGGTTTTTGTCAAAGTATTGCTCGTAACTGGTAAAGTGTTTGGATAAGCCATGGTCGAGGTACAACATGCTGGTTATCCCGTCGAACCTAAAACCGTCGAAATGATATTCGTCGAGCCAGAATTTGCAGTTCGAGAGCAGAAAATGCAGCACTTCGTTTTTGCTGTAATTGAAACAGAGCGAATCCCATGCCGGGTGGTTTCGTCGTGCCCCGCTGTGAAAGTATTGATAGGTTGTTCCGTCGAAGCAATTTAGCCCTTCCAGTTCGTTTTTAACGGCGTGCGAGTGTACCAGGTCCATGATAACAGCAATGCCGTGTTGATGGGCTGTGTCGATAAGCTCTTTCAGCTCGTCGGGTGTCCCAAACCGCGACGAAGCAGCAAAAAAGTTTGATACATGGTAACCGAACGAACCATAATACGGGTGTTCCTGAACGGCCATCAGCTGAATGGTGTTGTATCCGCCCCCGATGATTCGAGGAAGTGTGTTGTCGATGAATTCGCGGATCGTTCCCACCCTGCGCTCCTCGGTGGCCATGCCGATATGGGCTTCGTAGATGATCGGAGTTGTTGATTTTACGTTGAAGTTTGGAACTTTCCATTGGTAAGGCGCATCCGGGGCCCATGCCTGAGCGCTGAAAATCATGGTTTGCGGGTCTTGCACTACGCGTCGTATCCATGCTGGGAGGCGCTCACCTTGTCCTTTGGGCCAGGTAATTAAAAGCTTGAATAAATCGCCGTGTTTGATGGCTTGTGGGGGTAGTTTTAATTCCCAGATGCCTTTCCCGGGCGACGAAAAGGCCCAACCGTCAGACTTCTTCCATTCGTTGAAGTCGCCAATCAGCCAGATGCCTGTTGCATTCGGCGCCCATTCGCGGATTACCCATCCTTCGTCCGTTTTGTGCAGGCCAAAGTACAAATAGCCCGAAGCAAAATCTGAAAGGTTTTGCGTGCTTCCGGTAAGTTCAGTTTCTTTTTTTAAGGTGTTTAGATGCCGTTGCAGTATAATTTCTTCGTAAGGCTTTAAGCCTTGGTCGTTTTTTATAAGGTTTAATTTATTCATGAACTATAACTTTCAGGGTTTATCGAATTTGATGCTTCTTAAAATTACCATTTTATTTACAACATTCATCAGCTTATTTTGTAATCAAATTGTTAAATTTGATATGGGTGAATTCAAATTTAGGGATTTATTTGTTTTATTTGCATCCTCAAAACGATCAGCACAATTAATTAAATAATTATGAGTAAAATAGCTTTAATTACGGGAGTTACAGGACAGGACGGTGCTTATCTCGCAGAATTTCTTTTAAAGAAGAATTATATTGTTCATGGTATTAAACGTCGCAGTTCGTTGTTTAACACCGATCGTATAGATCACTTATATCAGGATCCACACGATGAGAATAAGAATTTTTTTCTTCATTATGGCGATCTTACTGATTCGTCCAATTTAATTCGCATCATACAGGAAGTTCAACCCGACGAAATTTATAACCTGGCAGCAATGAGCCATGTTGGAGTGAGTTTTGAAACACCCGAATACACCGCCAATGCCGACGGTATCGGAACCCTGCGTATTCTCGAAGCTGTTCGTCTTTTGGGGCTTGTTAATAAGACCAAGGTTTATCAGGCTTCAACCAGCGAACTTTACGGTTTGGTTCAGGAGATTCCACAAAGCGAAAAAACTCCCTTTTATCCGCGTAGCCCTTACGCCTGCGCTAAACTTTACGCGTACTGGATTACGGTTAACTATCGTGAAGCTTATAAGATGTTTGCCTGTAACGGGATTTTGTTTAATCACGAATCGCCTATCCGTGGCGAGACTTTCGTGACCCGTAAAATTACCCGCGCGGCAGCACGCATTGCTTTGGGTATGCAGGATAAGATCTATCTCGGTAATTTATCAGCACAGCGCGACTGGGGTCATGCTAAAGATTACATCGAGGCAATGTATCTTATTCTTCAACAACCCGAACCGGACGATTATGTTATCGCAACCGGTATTACTACCGAAGTTCGTGAGTTTGTCCGTATGGCTTTTGCCGAGTTGGGTATTGAACTCGAATTCAAAGGCGAAAATGAAGAGGAAAAAGGCTATGTGGCAAAATGTAATAATCCCGAATTTCAGCTTGAGATCGGTAAAAACGTGGTAGCTGTTGATAAACGGTACTTCCGTCCTACCGAAGTAGAATTGCTTATTGGGAATCCGTCTAAAGCCCGAACTAAATTAAACTGGACGCCTAAATATGATCTCCCTGCTTTGGTCAAAGATATGATGCAAGGCGATCTTAAACTGATGAAAAAGGAACGTTACCTGCGCGATGGCGGCTACAAAATCATGAATTATTTTGAATAACAAATCGTTGATATAAAATACAGAGTCATTCTAAATATCGGGATGGCTCTTTGTTTATTATCAAACTATACCGTTTTAATTATGAATAAAGATGCCAAAATATTCGTGGCCGGTCATCGTGGCCTGGTTGGAAGTGCTATTGTGAAGGCTTTGCAACAACAAGGTTATCAGAATTTAGTGCTTAAAACTTCGTCGGAACTGGATTTGCGCGACCAAAAGGCTACGGCTGCCTTTTTTGCCGAAGAAAAACCTGAGTACGTTTTTCTGGCTGCTGCCAAAGTGGGTGGGATTATGGCCAACAATACGTATCGGGCTGAGTTTATCTTCGAAAATATACAGATTCAGAATAATATCATCCATAATTCCTACCTCACGGGCGTAAAAAAACTATTGTTTCTTGGGAGTTCGTGCATTTATCCTAAAAATGCGCCTCAGCCCATGAAGGAGGAACACCTGCTCACTTCGCCGCTCGAATATACCAACGAACCTTATGCCATTGCTAAGATTGCCGGCATCAAGATGAGCGAAAGCTATAACCTGCAATACGGGACCAATTATATTTCGGTGATGCCTACCAATCTTTACGGGCATAACGATAATTTCGATCTCGAAAAATCGCACGTACTGCCAGCGCTTATCCGCAAGATGCACCTCGGGAAGGCATTGCAAAATAACGACTGGACAGCCATTCGTAAAGATTTTGATCGTAATCCGGTCGAAAAGGTTGACGGGAAAGCTTCCGATGAACAAATTCTTGAGAAATTGGCTAAATACGGTATTCGTAAAAATGGTTCTTCTGTCGATGTTACCTTGTGGGGAACAGGAAAACCGCTTCGCGAATTTCTATTCTCGGACGATTTGGCCGCAGCTTGCGTATTTTTGATGGAAAAGGTCGATTTTAAGGAGTTGGTAGCAATCTCTACCGATACTGCCAAAGAAGTGCGGAATACCCACATCAATATTGGCTCGGGCGTTGATTTGCCTATTGGCGAACTGGCCGAACTGGTGAAAAAGATTGTTGGTTTTGAAGGAAATATCGTTTGGGATTCAACCAAACCCGACGGTACATTCAAAAAACTTCTGGATGTTTCAAAACTTAAGAAACTTGGATGGGAGTATAAAGTGAAGCTTCCGGAAGGAATCGCCAAAGTATATGAGAATTATCAGCAATAAAATGAAAAGTCCGGCTAACCAAACCGGACTTTTTCGTTTTGAGAATGAACTGCTTTAGCTCTGTTATCGTAAATCTTTTATTATTTTTGCAGCCTGTTTAAATTTCTTGACAATTGGAAGTTCATTTCGATTATAAAAGCTACAACGTTGAAAATGCCGTAGTTACTACCGGGGTTTTTGACGGTGTGCATAAAGGTCATCTCGAAATACTGGAGCGTTTGAAAAAAGCGGCCAGTGCTATTCATGGCAGCCCGGTGGTTATTACGTTTTGGCCTCATCCGCGTCTTGTGCTCCATCTCGATCCTGCCATTAAATTGTTAAATACGCTTGATGAGAAGCTCGAACTACTCGAAAAGGCCGGCATTGAACATGTTGTGGTGATACCTTTTACCGAGGAGTTCTCTCAATTGTCGTCTGACGATTTTATTACTAAGATTCTTGTTGAAAAATTAAATGTCAGGCATTTGATTGTTGGCTTTAACCATCATTTTGGGAAGGGCAGGGAAGGCGATTTTGATCAGATGCTTACTTATGGCGAACGTTTTGGGTTTTCGGTTGAGAAACTCGAAGCTCAGATTGTTGAAAACGAAAAAGTAAGCTCCACCCTCATTCGTAAAGCGCTTGTTAGTGGCGAAGTTGATGTAGCTTCCCGGTACCTGGGGTACGACTACTCCATTACCGGTACCGTTATTGTTGGTAATCGCATCGGTCGCACCATTGGTTTTCCAACCGCCAACCTTAGAATAAATCACGATTTCAAACTCATCCCCAAAGAAGGTGTTTATGCCGTGAATGTTGATGTTTGCGGTATTCGCTATGCCGGAATGTTGAATATGGGCTATCGGCCTACCATCAACGCTAATCCGGCACCTATGTCAATTGAGGTTCATTTAATAAATTTTGAAGGCGACCTCTATGAGAAGGATATTACATTGCATTTTAAACAGCGCATCCGCGACGAGGTGAAGTTTAACGGGATTGAGGCATTAAAACAACAACTAAATGCCGATAAGGCTGCGGTTATGAAAATTCTCGAATCGTAGTCTGATCTTATATTTTATAAATAGTTTAAATTAAATAAAACAGAACACAATGACTCAACAAACGTTACCATACAAAGTGGCCGACATCAGTTTGGCTGATTTTGGTCGTAAGGAAATTGATATTGCCGAAAAGGAAATGCCAGGTTTGATGGCTGTCCGTCAACGTTATGCTGCTCAAAAACCGCTAAAAGGCGCCCGTATTATGGGTTCGCTGCACATGACCATTCAAACGGCTGTATTAATCGAAACCCTCAAAGAACTCGGCGCTGAAGTTCGTTGGGTAAGCTGTAATATCTTTTCAACTCAGGATCATGCAGCTGCTGCCATTGCTGCTGCCGGAATTCCTGTTTTTGCTTGGAAGGGCGAGTCCCTCGAAGAATACTGGTGGTGCACCGAACAGGCTCTTTCGTTCCCTAACGGACAAGGTCCCAACCTGATTGTGGACGATGGTGGCGACGCTACCCTTCTCGTTCATTTGGGTTATAAAGCCGAAAATGATCCTTCAGTTCTCGATAAAACTCCTGATAACAAAGAAGAAGGAATTATTCTCGATTTGCTGAAGAAAATTTTGGCAGAAGATAACGGAAAATGGCACCGGATGGTAAAAGAGATTCGTGGTGTTTCGGAAGAGACTACTACCGGAGTTCATCGTCTGTACCAGATGATGGAAAAAGGCGAATTGCTTTTCCCTGCTATCAATGTTAACGATTCTGTTACCAAATCGAAATTCGATAACCTTTATGGTTGCCGCGAATCATTGGCCGACGGTATCAAACGTGCTACCGACGTAATGATTGCCGGTAAGGTTGTGGTAGTGCTTGGTTATGGCGATGTTGGTAAAGGCTGTGCTCGTTCCATGCGTGCTTACGGAGCCCGCGTTTTGGTTACCGAAGTTGATCCTATTTGCGCACTTCAGGCATCGATGGAAGGATTCGAGGTTACCACCATGGAGGACGCTGTAAAAGAAGGAAATATTTATGTAACAACTACCGGAAACAAAGATGTGATAACTATCGAAAATCTTGAAAAAATGAAAGATCAGTCGATTGTTTGCAACATCGGCCATTTCGATAATGAAATTCAGGTGGATAAGCTGGTTAACTTCCCCGGAATTAAACATGTAAACATCAAACCTCAGGTAGATAAATATATTTTCCCTGCCGGAAATGCTATTTTCCTTTTGGCCGAAGGTCGTCTTGTAAATCTTGGCTGTGCTACCGGGCACCCTTCGTTTGTAATGAGTAATTCATTCACGAATCAAACCCTTGCACAGCTCGACTTGTGGAAAAATGACTATAAAGTTGATGTTTATCGTCTTTCCAAAAAGCTGGACGAAGAAGTGGCTCGCCTGCATCTCGACCAGCTTGGTGTTAAGCTTACTACGTTAACACAGGAACAAGCCGATTATATTGGGGTGTCGGTTGACGGTCCGTATAAACCGGAACATTACAGGTATTAAAATTTTTAGGATAGAAATGATATAATAAACGCCGCACTGTTGAAGTTGCGGCGTTTATTGTTTAATTTGATATTATTAGTCTGCCACTAGTGTAGTACGTTACCCGGTAAGGCCTTAAACTATACTTAGCTGGTCCCTTGGTTACCATACCACTTAGGGGGAGACTGAACTTTGAACCACACTTCGGACATGTTGCCGAGTTTGTGCCTTTGTCAAAGACAAGAGTTGCCGTGTCACTTGGATAATTGGTGCATAATTTGTCGTAAGCCTGGTATTCTCCTGGCATACTTTGATAAACAACTATTCCTTTTACACCTCCTGAATATTCATCGTAAGAACCGACCCCAATACGCGCCAAAACAGCAGCGTCTAACGATACATATACACTAACGTTAGGAAATATTTGATAATCGTCACTTTTACAGCCATTAACGGTAGATGTAAAAATAAATAGTAAAAAAACTTTTTTTAACTTTGGGGTGTTTATTCTCATTACTACCAATTATTTAACCCTTCAAAATTACCTAAAATGTCAATCAAATCAATTTCTCTGGCTATCATTTTTATTTTAGTAACGTTATCTTTTCCTATATTTGAACTGTCCGGTTACGGGAAACCCGTCACGCCGGATTATGAAGCTCCTAAACTGGAGCGGAATAAAGCTTATGAGAAAGCTAAAAAAAGTAATCTCCGAAATCGGACATTTTTGGGATTCTTCAAAAAAAGTAAATCTTCGCATTCTAGTGGAAATTTCCAGGCAAGTTCCTGTGCTCGTGTATCGTCAAAATCTAAACGAAAATAAATAACAAAAATTATGAAAGCCGACTCTAGCACTTTAGTTTATATCATTATTAGTGTTGTTTTGTTGGTTGTTAGCGCTTTTAATAAGAATAAAAAAAAGACCTCCTCGGATGAACAGGGTGGAGGCCTTCCTGAGAATATACCCCGCGCAAATCCCTGGGAAAAAGAATTGGAAGATATTTTTGGCAAGGTGTTGGGCCAGGAGCCGGAACCGGTTCCCAAAAGAGAGTTTGTGCCAGAGCCTGTCACTCAGTCTGAAGCTTTAAAAAACGAGCCACCCCGGCTCAAACAGCCTCAAACAGTCGTACCTCATTCATCGTCTTCGTTTATTTATAACGATGAAGAACCTGAAGAAAGACGTATTGAACTTTCCGGACAGGAGTTTGAAAAGGCCGTTATTTACGCGGAAATTCTTAACCGGAAATATTTTTAGTTTTTCTTTTAAAAAAACCTTTTGTACCTTCGGTATAAATCCATTTTAAATCATTTGTTATAATGTACCCCCGCTTGTGGGTTATGAACTATAACGCCTGATGTAACTATTGTTATTAAAAAATGCTATTTTTGTAGCAGAAAAGGGTTTCGGGCAACCGGAATTCTTTTTTGTTTTATATTGGTCTAAATGTCTTGGAGGTAATTAATTATGGCTATTTCATATTTAACTGAAGAAGGGTTACAAAAACTAAAAAGCGAACTGGAACATTTGACATCTGTTGAACGTCCCAGTATTTCGAGGCAGATTGCTGAAGCTCGCGATAAGGGCGACTTGTCTGAAAATGCAGAGTATGATGCTGCAAAGGAGGCCCAGGGGATGCTCGAAGCCCGTATAGCTAAGCTGGAGGGGATTGTGGCAAATTCCAGGATTATTGATGAATCCCGTATCGATACTTCAAAGGTTCAAATTCTTAACCGTGTTAAAATTAAGAATTTAAAGACGAATGCGGTAATGGAATATATGTTGGTTGCTGAACAAGAAGCTAACCTTAAAGAAGGAAAGCTGTCGGTAAGTACACCTATTGCTAAGGGGTTGATTGGAAAGAAACTTGGCGATGTGGTCGAAATTCATGTTCCTTCGGGGAAAATGCAGTTCGAAATTATGGAAATTTCCAAATAAAAAGCTATGGCATCGATATTTACACGGATAATTAACGGAGAAATCCCCTCGTACAAGGTTGCCGAAGATGATAATTATTATGCATTTCTCGATATAAACCCTTTGGTTAAGGGGCATACGTTAGTGGTTCCCAAAAAGGAGGTGGATTATCTTTTTGATGTTGATGACGCGACCTTAGGCGGAATGGCTGTTTTTTCGAAGAAAGTGGCTAAGGCCATCGAAACGGTTATTCCTTGCAAACGGGTAGGCGTAGCCGTGCTGGGACTGGACGTTCCTCATGCGCATATTCATCTTATTCCGATTAATTCTGGTACAGATATTGAGTTCTCGAGGCCAAAGCTCAAACTTAGCCCTGAGGAATTTAAAGAAATAGCTTCCGGTATAAGCAAAGCATTCAATAAATAAAAAAGAGGCTCTCAGGCCTCTTTTTTATTTTAGTTTACCGGGATTTTTATTGATAAAATCTTTCCAGCTGTTCACTTCTTTTGTTCCCGAGGATAGTTTGTTTTGGTAGAAATGGCATACCGCAGCAGCCAGTCCGTCGGTGGCGTCGAGGTCATCGGGAATTTCCTTAATGTTTAACATTTTTTGAAGAATGGCCGCTACTTGTTCTTTCGAAGCATTTCCCTGCCCGGTGATGGCCATTTTTATTTTACGCGGAGCATATTCATAAATGGGTATCGAACGCGATAATCCGGCTGATATAGCGGTTCCCTGTGCCCGCCCCAGTTTAAGCATAGATTGCACGTTTTTTCCGAAAAAAGGGGCTTCAATAGCCAGTTCGTCGGGTTTAAATTCATCGATAAGCGAAACCGTACGGTCGAATATTTTCTTGAGTTTTACGAAATGATCGTCAAATTTATGAAGTTCAATGATGCCTAAGGCAAGTAGCTCCGGCGTTTTCCCCACAGCACGGATGAGGCCGTAACCCATGATGGTTGTTCCAGGGTCGATGCCCAGTATGATGCGTTCTTTTTCCAAAATAATTTATTTATGCTGCAAAGGTCGCAAAGTTTTCATGCGAAGGTGTGGCTATGCCCGAAATTATAACTCAAAAGGCTGTTCGTTGGAAAAGTCGGGGCGATATGTTGCATGGCTTATCAATTCCTGCACCCAGCCGCGATAAAAGCCAAAATCATAAAAAGCATCGACAATCTGTTGATATTCTTCTTTATAAATAGTTCGCGATAATTGTGGATGTTTAGAAACATCGTGGGTGGGGAAATATTGCGACATCAGGGATATTTGGAGCTTGGGCGAAATTTCTTCGGCAATAAATTGAAGAACGTCGAGACTATTTTGTACAGCTCCTGGCAAAACCAGATGACGAACAATTATTCCGGATTCGGCAATGCCGTTTTCATTAACAATGAGGCTGGAGCCTTTTTGACGGTACATTTCTTTTAGGGCTGCGGCCGCTGCCATTGGGTAATCCCGCGCTTGCGAATAAGCAAAGGCTATATTTTCGTCCCGATACTTAAAGTCGGGGAGGTAAATGTCGATATATCCTTCGAGTATTTGCAGGGTTTCGACTTTGTCGTAGCCGTTGGTGTTGTAAACGAAAACGGGATTTTTCCCGGCTTGGCGTATTCCCTGGATAATAGCTATCATCTGCGGAATAAAATGCGACGGGGATACAAACCCAACGATGTTTTCGGTTTGGTCGAGCATTTGGCAGATACGGGAAACGACCATCTCTAGCGGAAGCTCTGTGTGTTGTGAGCTATTCCGTGAAATGTCATGATTCTGACAATAAATGCATTGAAGATTGCAATGCGAAAAAAATACATTGCAGATGCCTTTACTTCCTGAAATAACAGGTTCTTCTCCTTTATGGATGCAAATGGAAGAAACGGAAATTTCGGCTCTGCTATTACAATAGCCAAATTCTCCATTTAATCTGTCGGCACCGCATTCTCGGGGGCAGAGGGTACAATGGGATAATTCCTCAAATACAGGTAAAGGAAGTTTGCTCAATCCTGATCCGTTAAATCGTTAATCGCCAAGTTTAAGTACAGCGAGGAAGGCGCTTTGGGGTACTTCCACGTTTCCTACCTGACGCATACGTTTTTTGCCTTTTTTCTGTTTTTCGAGCAGTTTGCGTTTACGCGAGATGTCGCCGCCGTAACATTTGGCGGTAACGTCTTTACGGACGGCTTTGATGGTTTCGCGGGCGATGATTTTAGCTCCGATAGCTGCCTGTATGGCAATGTCAAATTGCTGGCGGGGAATGAGTTCTTTGAGCTTTTCGCAAATTTTACGTCCAAAGTCGTAAGCAATGTCGCGGTGGATAAGGGTAGAAAGGGCATCGACACTTTCACTGTTCAGAAGAATATCGAGTTTTACGAGTTGGGCTTGTTGATAACCAATCAGGTGATAATCGAATGAAGCATAGCCTTTGGAGATACTTTTAAGTTTATCATAAAAGTCGAAAACAATTTCAGCCAAAGGCATTTCAAAGGTAACTTCAACACGGTCGGTGGTGAGAAATACCTGATTTTTCAGGATGCCGCGCTTGTCGATGCAGAGTTTCATGATCGATCCCAGATAGTCGGAATGAGTAATAACCTGAGCGTAGATATAAGGTTCTTCTATATAATCGATGAGTGTTGGTGCGGGCAGTCCAGAGGGGTTATGTACGTCAATTTCTTCGCCTTTGGTGGTGAATACTTTGTACGAAACGTTGGGCATGGTAGTGATTACGTCCATGTCGAACTCGCGGTCGAGGCGTTCCTGTATAATTTCCATGTGCAGTAATCCAAGGAAGCCGCAACGAAATCCAAATCCAAGAGCCGCCGATGATTCAGGCTCGAATGTCAGCGAGGCATCGTTAAGTTGTAGTTTTTCGATCGAAGCACGTAAGTCTTCATAGTCGTCGGCATCAATCGGATAGATACCGGCAAACACCATCGGTTTTACTTCTTCAAAACCTTCGATACCTTTAGCACATGGGTTTTCAACGTGTGTGATGGTGTCGCCCACTTTCACTTCGCGGGCCGATTTAATTCCGGAGATAATGTATCCTACTTCGCCACAACCAAGGGTTTGGTGGGGTTCGAGTTTCATTTTCATTACCCCGATTTCATCGGCACGGTAGTCTTTTTTGGTGTTTACAAATTTAACCCAGTCGCTGGAATTCATTGTTCCGTTCAAAATTTTGAAGTAGGCAATAATTCCACGGAAAGAGTTGAATACCGAGTCGAAGATAAGCGCTTGTAGCGGTGCGTTCGGGTCTCCTTTGGGAGCCGGTATTCTTGTTATGATGCTGTCGAGAATCTCCTGGACGCCCATGCCTGTTTTTCCGCTGGCTTCGAGGATGGAGTCGCGGTCGCAACCGATGAGGTCAACAATTTGGTCTTTTACCACTTCCGGGTTAGCGGCGGGCATGTCCATTTTATTGAGGACGGGGATGATTTCGAGGTTATGTTCAATGGCCTGATAAAGTACTGAAATGGTCTGTGCCTGGATTCCCTGCGTGGCGTCGACAATGAGCAGTGCGCCTTCGCAGGCAGCAATCGAACGCGATACTTCGTACGAGAAGTCTACGTGTCCGGGGGTATCAATCAGGTTGAGGATATATTTTTTACCCTGAAAGACGTAATCCATTTGAATGGCATGGCTTTTAATGGTGATGCCGCGTTCGCGTTCCAAATCCATATCGTCGAGCAGCTGGTTCTGAAATTCTCGATCGGTCACTGAATTAGTAGCTTGAATGAGTCGGTCGGCAAGCGTGCTTTTACCGTGGTCGATGTGTGCAATAATGCAGAAATTTCTGATGAGCTCCATGTACAAATTTTCTAATTAGGGTGCAAAGATATTTATTTCGAGTGAATAATTGTAATTGGTAATAGTGGATTAATATACGTTATATGTATCTGTTTATGAGTGATATTTTCTTCTTTCGTCAGTTTGTTGCAATAATTTTGGCGCATCCGGTATGATCTGTTGGAATCACGAGCGAATCGCTTATGGGGTTGCCGAATTCAATTCCAAAGGCAACGATTAGCGTGTCTGTTTCTAAAAGGTCTTCAATACTCTCTATTGCGATTGGAATGGTTTGCTGGTCAATGCTGCTTTTTATGGAGTACCATGGGGTTGAGTTGTAAAAACATTGGCTATGTAGTTGGTCGTGTATCGGTTCGTACGTTTTATGTTTAAGGTTGTATTGTAAATCCGAGACTACACCCAGTGAGACAATAAATCGAAACATGGTATTGTTGCCGTATTGTTTCAGGTTAACATCCGGGATAATACGAGGTATTGTAACCTCTGCAGTTTTTTTAGGACGGTCGATATTCGCCACTACCGGGGTGCGCAGGACAGAGTCGGTTAGTCTTCGACGGTTAAAGCTAAACCCGGGGAGCATATCTTTGTTGGTAGATATATCTATGGCGCGTTGCCCTCTGGCTCCTTTCCTGTCGGTTGTTTGAATCACTTTTGCTATTGCATTGAGCGGTGCTGAAATGTTATAATCGGACAGGTGGCGTACGGCATTGGTCGCCATTCGAATAGCAGTACCAGCTTTGCTACACCCTCCAAATTCAGCGTTTATTTCGCGCGTCCCTTTCATCGAGGGTAATTGGGCTATTTGTTTTTTACTGGGCCCGCCTTTTTTCCTTACGTAGTATTTGTCCAAGTCTTTTCGTTTAACGATTGAAAAATCACCAATCGAACCTTCTATTTTAAGGTCTCCTTTGTATTCTGCCATTGTTGAAATAAGTAGTTGAGGGTTATATATTGTAAAAGTAAATTATTTATAAAATTAAAACAAATCTTAAAAGGATATATTATACATTTTGTTAGTCTTTAATATATCTATTATAAATGTGAGGTATATGTGTTTTATATGTGGATTATATTTATGAAATGATTGTCATGAGTGGACGGATGAAGATGTTGTGTGGTCTGTTTTTCAATAGATAACAAGGCTGTTTGGCGGGAGGTAATGGACGGATGCGTTTTATTGAGGCTGTTTATGTTTTTTAATAATGCTGGGATCGGGACCAATAAAATTATTTATTGTTTTATTTTCTGATGGAGTTGCGATTATTTGCTAATTTAAGGTCTGTAATTGCAACTACGTGAGTTATGAAAATATGTAAAGTTTTGCACCGCAATGAAGAGCGTATTAAAATAGATGCGCCGTTTAATCGCGAAATAATCACGCAGCTCCGCCAAATACCTGATGCCCGTTGGAGCAAAACCCTTCGCGCATGGCATATCCCGTATACTCAGGCAGCGTTTAATCAGCTTAAAATTTTGTTCCCGGATGTTGAGTATCCGGTTAAGAAAACGGAGATTAACAGTGCTCATATTATTTCGTCGGAAAAAGTATTGTCGATTTACGATTCTCGAAAGGGTATTTTTATTGAAGTGGTTGGCCGCCGTATCTTTCTGAAAATGTCTAAAAATGATACTGACGTTCAGTTTGTGAAGTCATTTCGATTTTCGCGATGGAACCAGTCTGTATTTTGCTGGATTATTCCCAATTATCCCGGTAACCTTGAGCTGCTAAAGGATTATTTCAAGGAACGACTAACCCTGTTGAACGTTCATCCTACCTACGAGGTGGAAACTTTTGTTAATGAAAAAAGGCAGATTGGCAACAATCAGATTTTGATGGTTAAAACATTATCGGGCCGGGTGAAGGTTGTCTTTGGATACAATAAAGTATTGTCGCAGGCGCTTCGCAAGGTTCCGTACAGTCAGTGGAGTGCTCCCAATAGATGGTGGAGTATTCCATATGCTCCGGCCTGGGTCGAAAAAATTACAGCTCTGGCTCGTGACCAACAGCTTGAGGTGATTTATGAGGAAGAAAAAATCGTGTCGGATCGAAAACCCCGCCTTACGCCTTACGACATTCCTAATTATCGGCTTTGTCCTTCCTCGTTTGTGATGAAATTGAAGGAACTAAGGTATAGCGAAAATACGTTGAAGACCTATGTTGGTATGTTTGAGGAGTTTATTAATTTTTATCATAAATATGATATTGATGCTATTGATGAAGGGATGATTACGGCTTTTTTTACGTTACCTGGTGATGGAGCGGAAGGTGTCGGCGTCTTATCAGAACCAGTCTATCAATGCAATCAAGTTCTATTATGAGCGGGTTCTTGGTGGTCAACGGAAAATATATACTGTAGACCGCCCACGCATGGAGAAAACACTTCCAGAAGTGTTTAGTGAAAAAGAAGTTGCAGATTTATTGCGTGTAACCGAAAATGTTAAACATAAGTGCATATTGATGGCGAGTTACTCAGCCGGACTGCGTTTGAGCGAGATTGTAAATCTTAAACTAAAGGATATAGACTCGAAGCGTATGCAAATTCGTATAGAACAGGCTAAAGGTAAAAAGGATCGGTATACTATTTTGTCGCCCAAGTTTTTAGAGCTGCTGCGAAAGTATTTTATTGAATATAAACCAAAGGAATATCTTTTTGAAGGGCCTCTGCCTGGCAATAAATACTCGCCAAGTAGCGTACAAATGATTTTTAAAGAAGCTGTACGGAAGGTTGGCATTACGAAGAAAGTTACGGTACATACCTTGAGACACTCGTTTGCTACTCACCTGCTTGAGAGTGGTACCGATTTACGCTATATTCAAAGTTTATTAGGACATGAGAGTACAAAGACTACAGAAGTGTACACTCACGTTACAACCAAAGGGTTTGATCAGATAAAGAGCCCATTGGATAAGCTTGATATTTTTTAATAAAAGGATAAACAAACTTGAAAATATATCAAAAAAATGTAATTTAGCAAAACCACAGATTGGGAATTTTTATTTCCAATCTGGTTAAAAACAGCCAACGCGATGCGCAACCCAGTGATCCAAGTTAGCTTGAAGGAGATGCTTTATAAATATGAATTTAGCAGAACCATCGTGCATGCAAATAAGGCGGATATAATTGCAACCAGTTGCGATTACTGAGATGTTAGCGGGCATTTTAAAAGAATACTCGGCACTAAGATAAAATTATGAATAGATTATATTTCAAACGTAGATGGGAAGAGAATCGTGGTGATGACTTTGATGATTGGGGATTTTCAACTTGGTTTTTTGAAACAGATTCAAATGGGTTGCCACTAAGACAGATTGAATGCTATGATAATGGTAAAGTATTAAAATATGATAGCAACAATCAATTTGATGATTACGGACAATTAGGAGAACATGAGCTTGATCTAATAGAGTTTAAAGAATTTGAGATAACGAAAGAGATTTTTGAAAATGTCTGGAACAATTGATATTTCTATTGTTAGGGATTACTTCAAGGACAAACCTTGGCAATATAGATTAAAACTTGTTGATATGGATCTTCCAACAAATTGGAGTAAATGGATAATTAATCCATCTGGAAATTATGTTGAAACCGAAACTTGTGAACCTATATTGATTTCTGAGATTGATTGGATTGAGATAAATCCAATTGAAAGCAAAAGGATTGGTAAATTAGTGGTAGATAAAAAAATTGACCATTCCTCTGAAATTTGTAGATTATTGGATAGTTTGATTGTTGAATATTTGATGGATAACGGAATGATAAGAATAAAAAACGCCCGCTAACACATGGTATAGTGCATGCGGGTTTCAGTGGGTTGCCAATGTTTGTGGCACGTAAAAAAGCCTAGTGTAGCTTGATAGGAAACCGCCTCGTAATCCCGCACGACACCATACCATCAACGTTAGTTGCAATGCTGTGAAATTCGCAGTGTATCACCAACATTCCAATTTTCATTAGTTCTAATTAATATTTTACCAAAGTCATCTCTAACTTCATATTTCCATTTACCATAATCTCTATCATTTTGTGATTTAGATTCAATTATCATTCCATGACTTCCATACCACACTCTATGTAATGGTTGTTTGTCGCAAGAGCAAAAAAGCACAGCAACTAACAATATGTAACCAAAATAGCGGGTTACTCGCTGTAATTTAATTGTTTTCATATTTATAAAGTTTAGTGTATTTTGATAATTTTATGCTTTCTATACCCGCTACTTCGGTTACATTTACGTTAGCAGCAAATTTGAAAAACGCAACTGACAGCTTATGAGAAAAGGAAATAGGATTATTTTATTTTTGATAATTTCTTCATTGATAGCTTGCAAATCAAATGATAGTAAATCACAAACTGATAACCCTCCAGCTCCTTGCGAAGAACGAGCTTCTCCTCTTGATATAGTTGGGCTCAAGGATACTCTTAAGATTTTAATTGAGTTTTCGGATTGTGGAGAATGGGGCGGACATAAAGAATTGATTTATCTGCAAAGGAATAAGGAACAAAAGGTTTTCGCTCGGTTTATAAAGGATATTGTTTCATGTGGTAAAATAGTCGAAAGAAATGGTGTTGGAGTTTTAGATGACAAAAACAGACTCATTCTGATTGATACAGTAAAGGTGCTTTCTATCGGTGATGAAAAATTAATTAGTAAATTTCTTCAAAGACTATTAGAGCTATATTTAAAAAATGAAATATATTCAAACGCTGGTGCGATGTATCATGTGATAAATACAGACAAAACTTTAGATTTTCAATATTGGAATAGTGGTGATTGTCGAGATACTTATTATGGTGATATTCGCAAGCAAGTATTTGGAGATATAATGAAAAAAAATAAAAATCTGCTGCTAACACCGCATATAATTTATTGGGGTTTAAGAGCAAATTGCAAAGGCTTTGCTTTTATTCAAGTTCATTTGTACCATGAAAGATAAGTGCTCCGAACCTCCCCAACAAATCATATGCGCAACGTTATGCGCAAGGCAAGAAAAACCACGTTGACAAATAGTACTCAATGGAAAAGAAAGATTTATTACTGATTATTATAGCCTTCCTTGGTTGGACTTGGGGAATTATTCAATTTCTGATTAATAGACACAGCCAAAGAAAGGATAAGTTGATTGATAGAAAATTTGAAGCTTATTCACGTTACATGAAAAAGGCGGATGAAATCATGAATAATGTTCGTAATAATCCAAATCAGATTTATGGTATTCCTTCTGACTTTGTCAAGACTGCCCTTACAGGAGATACTGAACAATTGAATGCAGCATTAATTCAACTTAATGAAAAACTCCTTGATACAGTCAAAAAATCCACAGAACCATTGTTGATTATTAAACAAGAATTGAATTCGTTATTGATTATATGTTCCAGTGAATTATTGACAAGGATTGAAGAAATGAATTTATTGATTACTGATTTTAATAATGAAGTTCAACGGACTCTAAGCCTTATTTCACCTAATGATTCTGAAAACATGGTTAGACATTTAAAAACATTAGCTCATAACGAACGATGGTTAAGATTTGTAAATTTGAATCAGGAAATAATTGTTTTGATGCGTAAAGAACTTGGAAATAATTAATAAAAAATGCCCAGCGCACAACACAGTGTATACATCATGCGGGTTACAGAGCAATTGGCAAGTTCATCACTCACTGGCAAGGGCAGTAACGGTGGATAGTGAAGTGGCCACGAAAACCCGCACGCTGCATACACTCAACGTTGCCAGCCATTATAAAAAATCGCTATCGTATGATATTTTCTGGGTTAAATGATTTAAAAACTATAGATTGAAAAATAGGCTTTCAAAAATATACTATGCAAGTGGAATGATAAGTCTAATATTAATTCCGCTACTTGGATATTGGATTATTGATAGACAGGTAAAGAAAAAAAACAATCAACGCTGCATAGAGATTGCAATGTGCAGCAAGGATACATCTTGTAACATTTGCTTTAAATGTAAACCGCCTTTTCGAATTTATAAAACTATTCACTTAACAGGCGATAAGTTTAATGATACAAAAAGCCTATTATTGATTGATTCGATTGCTAATTCATATTTCCTTACGAATGATACTGTAAATGGATTAGATGTTGTATTTCACGATAAATCTCAATACGAATCCCTAATAAAAGTTATCGATATTTGTAAGATTCGGCACATTCCCAAGTATATGCTTTATGAATCACATTTTTGGTTGCTATTTGATTATGTTGACTTAAGGCTTGGTGATAAAATTTATAAAACTAAAAATATTGGTTCACGCCGAAGACTATTAGAGGGTACAGATTATGATTATGAAATTCAAATAAAGGATAAGTTGCATAATGATTATTTGTATTCCGACATAGTAGGATTCGAAGATTATGTAAAAAAACAGGAAATTGAACAACGTCAAAAAGATTATTATAATTACATTTATGAGAGACGCTATTTATTTGGATTATTGTCTTTGATTTATCTTGTAATGTTAATTTTGACAATCACCCAGATGATTAGAAAAAAATAACGGCTGGCAACACGCGGTCATACAAAACTGGGGTTTAAGTGGTAAGGCAAGTGTGGTTCTCGCTGGCAAGTTTCTTACCGGCGGATAGTTTCGCTTCCACGTCGTCCCCAGCTTCGCATACCGCCATCCGTTAGGGGCAATTTTAAAATGAAAGGTGCCACCCAATTTGACAAGCTATTAAATAATAAATATAAATAATATGAAGAGGTTTTGTTTTTTTTTGATTTTCGTCTTTTTGTTGATAACAAATACTGTTGCATTTGCTCAAGACAGCCAGACTTCAGGCTGGAGAAGTTGGCATAGTTCTGATAAACAAATCCAGATTAACTATAAGAATGACTGGCGTTTTACACAACCAAACGAAGTTATGGTTGCTAAATTCATGCCAGTGGATGAATACCCAGATGGGAAATTCACTAGTATCTCCTTAATTATAAGTTTATCTGATAAAAGTGTAAAGACTTTGGAAGATATTAAGACTTTCATGCGTGGTTATGTCTCAAATTTTGAAAATGGAAAGTTAATATCATTTGAGAGTATTAAAGAAAGTAATAAAGATGTATTAGTTACTATTATTTCTCTTACTAGAAATTCTAAACCGACTATTTATAAATCTTATGTTTTCTTGTACAAAAATAAAATGTACAATTTAATGTTGATTTCCAGTAAAGATGAATTTGAAAGAAATGAAGTTATTCTTAAAACAATGCATGAATCATTAGTAATAAAATAAAAACTGCCCCTAACACCGCATATAATTTATTGGGGTTGAAGAGCAAATTGCAAAGGCTTTGCTTTTATTCAAGTTCAAGTGTACCATGAAAGATAAGTGCTCCGAACCTCCCCAACAAATCATATGCGCAACGTTAGGCTGCATTAAAAAAAAACCGCACTGCGACAATGATTAACTTAGAATAATTGACAAATGAACAATGAAAAAAATCAAAGGAAAGTGATTCAGTTTTCAATAACTGGAGTTGCAATTGTTTTAGCGATTGTTCATTTAAAATGTCCTGATTTGAAGATTGATTTAATTACAATTTTACTTCTGGTTATTTCAATTTTACCTTGGTTATCTCCATTATTTAAATCCATTGAATTACCCGGTGGATTAAAAGTCGAATTCAGTGAATTAAAGAATGCAGAAGCAAAAGCAAAAAAAGCTGGATTAATAAAGGACACTCCACTGGATAAAGAAGTAAAATATTCATTTTTAAAGGTTGCTTCTATTGACCCAAATCTAGCATTGGCTGGACTAAGAATTGAAATCGAAAAAGCATTGATTCAGATTTGTGAAAAACATAATATTCCAGCAGAAAGGCAAGGAGTTGGACAATTAATGCGAATTCTTTCCGAAAGACAAATTATAAATCGACAAGAAAATGCGGCTTTACTTGATATGCTTTCAACATTGAATAGAGCTGCACATGGACATGGTTATGATGAAAGAATTGGGGATTGGGCAATTGAGTTTGGCCCCAAACTATTAGAAACTTTGAATGAAAAAATTAACGCAGCCTAACACAGGGTATACATCATGCGGGTTTCAGTGCAATTTGCAAGCTTTAAGCTCGCTGGCAAGGGCAGTATCGGTGGATAAGGAAGCGTCCACGAACTCCCGCACGCTGCATACCCTAAACGTTATGGGCAAGGCTAAAAAAACGCTACTACGATTGATAATTACTTATGAAATAATTAATAGATAAATTGAAATCATGAAAAAACAATTACTCCTGATTCTTATTCTCGGACTGACAAGCTTAAATTTATTTTCGCAAAACGAGAATCCATATCGTCAAGAATTTGTTCTAAATCTACCAGTTAATGGAGATCAGTATTATGAGCAAAAGGTAGGAAAGTCACCTTATTTTGTACATGACAATGTCCTTCAAATTTACCCTGGAGAAAAACTTTTCATAGAAGTCAAGAAAACGGGAAATTCTATTGATTCCATGAAAGTTGTAAAAGTAAATATCAATCCTGAAAAGACTATTATTGTTGAATTTACTCAAAATGTAAAAGATAGAAAAAGTGAATCTATGTTTTTAAATATTGTAAATCCATTTGATAAGGATTTAGAATACAAAGCAATGATGTATATTGTTGGACAAAATAAATGGATTAAAACACATGTATTGCCTGTTAAATCAAAACTAACTGGAATAGAGATGTGGAGTGATGTCATTATAACACTTGTATTATCTGATTGGAAATTGAATTAAAAAAGCCCAGCCCATAACACGCGGTATAAAATATTGGGGGTTCATTGGTTTGTCAAGCACATCACCCGCTGGCAAGGTCTCTATCGGTTGATAGAGAAGCGTCCACGAAATCCCCAACATTTCATACCGCCAACGTTATGTGGCATATTAAAAAAAATCTCCGACCAATGAGAATAGTGAAAAGTATAATTTTAGTAACTTCTTTAAGTTTTTTTATTAGTTGTAACTCGCCGCAGACCTATCTGAATAAAGCGGTTGATATTATTAAAGCGAATTCAATCAATAAAAACTCGATAGATTGGGTGCAATTTAGAAAAGATGTATTAGAAAAGGGTAAAGAGGCTGAAAACATCAAAGAGACATATCCAGCTATTCAATATGCTTTAAGACAACTGGGAGATCATCATAGCTTTTTTATGACACCAGAACAATGTAAAACTTTTAATGATCCTAATTTGCCATTACCCAAAGTGTCATCAGAATTAATTGACAATAGAATAGGATACATTAAAATCCCTGGATTTATGGGAAACCGAAATGAACGTGCTTATAAGTTTGCACAGCAAATTCAGGATAAAATTAGAGAATTAGATAAAAATAATATTCAGTATTGGATTGTAGATTTAGGAGACGATACTGGTGGAAATATGTGGCCAATGCTAACAGGATTAGGTCCAATTCTTGGAGATGGAATAGCTGGGTATTTTGCAAATAACGATAGCGTTTATATAAGCTGGGGATATTCTAAAGGAACTGTCTTTTGTGATAAAAATCAGTTAATGAAATTAAATAATCCTTATAAATTAAAAAATGATATAAAGAAACTTGCAATAATTATCAGCAATCATACGTGTAGTTCAGGTGAAGCAACTGCAGTATCATTTATAGGTATTAAAAATTCTTGTTTTATTGGAGAGCCTTCTTATGGCAATTCGACCTCTAACGCAGGATTTAAGTTAAGCGATGGCGCTATGATTTTTTTGACTGTAAGTAAATTTGCTGACAGAAATAAAAAAACTTATGGAGTTCCAATTAATCCTGATATTGTTGATTATAATGGGACAGCTAAGAAAACGGCTATTGAATGGATAAATAAAAAATAAATACGCCACATAACAAGCGGTCATAAAACATAGCGGTTTCAGTGCAACTTGTAAGCTCACTTCCCGCTGGCAAGGTCAGTAACGTGGGATAGGTTCGCAGCCACGCAATCCGCTACGTTTCATACCGCCGTCCGTTAGCAGCAAGGTTAAAACCGCTCCGGTGAAAGGTTTCTGATGATTTGATAAGAAATAAGATAAAAAAATCCCTTTTGACAAACCAACCGCACATTGCAGCACATTTGCAAGCCCCCACGAGCCAACGCTCAATCCAAAGGCTTGCAAAAGAGCTGCAATTTTCCCACCGCACCCGTGCCAATTTGTTATATCTTTGCTTCGATGAAAAGTTTTGAAAAAATATTATTACACGATAATGAACTGCCTGTCGATTATGCAGATAGGATAGGATTGTCATATTCTGTATTTGTTACTCAAAACCACAAGAAAAATAAAGGACAATTTCTTACCCCTTCTGCAATTGCTCGATTTATGGGAAGTTTGGCAAAATCAGATAAAAGCCATATCTCGATACTTGACCCAGGATGTGGAACAGCTATATTGAGTTGTGCAATTGTTGAGAGTTTAGTAGGTTCAAACTCAAATTTAAAATCAATTAGCCTTGATTCATACGAGATAGATAACGATATACTACCATTTACAACAAGTGTATTAGATTTTTTAAAGGATTGGTTAAACAGTAAGGATATTTCATTTCAATACAATCTGATTAAGGACGACTTTATTTTAAAAAATGCAAGCGTGTTAAAAAGCGAAAAATTGCTTTTTAACAATCCGGCAACCAAAGAGTATGACTTTGTAATTTCAAATCCGCCTTATTTCAAACTTAACAAAGAAGATAATCGTGCTAAAGCAGCCGAATCAATAACCAGTGGACAGCCTAACATTTATGCTTTGTTCATGGCAGTTTCTTCTAAAATGCTTTCCCTAAACGGACAATTAATATTTATAACCCCCCGAAGCTACGCTTCGGGCAGTTATTTTAAGTCGTTTAGGGAGTTTTTCTTTAATAATGTTGCAATTAATCAAATTCATCTTTTCGATTCCCGAAAAGATACTTTTAATCGTGACAATGTATTACAGGAGACTTTGATTATAAAAGCTACAAAAGGAATCAATTCAATAACAGATTCTTTAGTTGCAATAACCAGTACAAAAGGGATAAATGACTTGGCAACTCCAAGGATAAAAACCTATCCACAAAATCAAATTTTGAATTTAAAAAGCAAAGAAAAGATTTTGCATATTCCTGTTAACGATGAAGAAGAAGAAATCGTAGATTTGTTTCGTAGTTGGAATGGCTCGCTAAATAAATATAACATTCAAATTTCTACTGGCCCAGTTGTCGCTTTCAGGGCAACCGAATATCTAAGGGAGGTTTACGAAAATGGTACTGTTTTTCTTGCCCCTCTGATTTGGTTACACAATGTTTACAAAATGCGCATTGACTGGCCTATTCACAAACCTAACAAAGCTCAATATATTCAAATTTGCTCTGGTAGTATGTCTTTGTTACTTGCCAATAAAAATTATATCCTTTTGCGCCGTTTTAGTGCAAAGGACGATAAAAGCAGGCTAATAGCTTCCCCATATTTTGCAAAACTTCAAGATGCCGAATTTATTGGAGTAGAAAATAAGGTTAATTATATTTATCGTCCCAAAGGAGAATTAGAGAGGAACGAAGTTATTGGCTTGGCTGCTGTATTAAATAGTAAATTATTTGACAACTATTTTAGGATTTTCAACGGAAACGTAAACGTGAGCGCAACTGAGTTGAGAGAAATGCCCTTACCTCCATTAGAGTTAATTAAACAAATAGGCGACCAATTGATTTTAAATAATACTGATTTCTCACAAGAACTGATTGACGACCTTGTTGCCCAAACCCTGACAAATAAAAACGAACTTGCTATATGAGTAAGCTAACCGAAGCACAACAAATTCTTGCAGCATTTGGATTACCCAAACAACAACAAAATGAACGCTCTGCATTAACCCTTCTTGCATTATGTAACCTTAAAGAGTCTGACACTTGGAAATCTTCCCAGAAAATCAGTATGGCTGTTGTTGGCAACAAGGACAATGCAAAATATGAAGGTGTAATGCGGTTTATAGCTGAACATTATAATAAAAAGTATGCGGAAAATAGTCGGGAAACGTTTCGCCGTCAAACATTACACCAATTTGTTCAAGCAGGAATTGTAGAGCACAATCCTGAAAATCCACAACTGCCAACCAATAGTAAGGACAATCATTACAGGCTTACCGATGCAGCCCTAAAAGTTATTCGTGCATTTGGTACAAAAAAATGGAACGAAGAAGTTAAGGTTTTCGGTAAAAATGTTGGTTCATTGCAGGAAACGTATAATAAAAGCAGGAACTTACAAATGATACCTGTCAAACTTTCCAATGGAAAGGAATTAAAGTTTTCCCCCGGAAAACATAATCAGGTTCAGGTTGCAATTATAAAAGAATTTGCATCAAGGTTTGCTCAGGGTAGCGAACTTTTATACGTTGGAGATACTGCAAATAAAGACCTATATGTTGATACTGTATCTTTAAAGGCATTGGGAATTCCCATCAATGAACACAGCAAATTACCCGATGTTGTTTTGTACGACAAAAAACATAACTGGCTCTTTCTTATCGAAGCGGTTACATCTCATGGCCCCGTTTCTCCCAAACGAATTGTTGAACTCGAAAAGTTTCTGAAAGATTGTAAAGCTGGTAAGGTTTATATCTCAGCCTTCCCCGATTTCAAAGAATTCAAAAAACATACGGCTGATATTGCATGGGATACCGAAGTCTGGTTAATGGATTCTCCTGAACACATGATACATTTTAACGGAGACCGTTTTATAGGGCCAAGATAAAAAGCAGCAACATGTTACTATTAAAAATAAAAACGATAAAGTATCAAGAGTGTCTAAAATATGAACGGAAGGGGCTGACGTTTTTATTAAAGGGACTGAAATATTAAGCGGAGGGTTTCAAATATTTGTAAAAGGGTTTGGAGTTTATATCAAAGAGCTTGATACTTTTAACGAAGGATTTGAAATAATAAGCGAAGGGTTTGAAGATTTTAACAAAGGGTTTCATGTAATTGTTGAAGGGATTAAAAAAACGAGTAAAGCAAAGTTTGTAGCAAGCCCACACACAAGGTCAAGCACATTTGCAATTCGCACAAAACCCACCCGTAAACCCAAAATTGCAAAAGAGCTTGCCCTTCTTGCCCCCCGCTTGGATACATTCTGCCACCTTGAAACGTTTGATAATAAGACAATTAAAAATAAAACCCAGCTGCTAACAACAGCTCATACGCAATGCGGGTTTCAGAGGTTTTGCAAGTGCAGTTCCCGCAGGCTACGTCTGTCTCGGTTGATACAGACGTAGCCACGCAATCCCGCACTGCGCATAGCTGCGACCGTTATGCGGCAGCTTAAAAAAACGGCAACATGAAATTTAAATATTACATAATGACTTTTTTAACTCTGAACCTTTTTTCTTGTGGGACAGACCAATCACAGACAACAGAAAATACAAATAAAATGATTAAACTTTACAAACTGATTGACAACCAGCTGAACTACTGGGAAACTTGGGATAAGGACAATAAAACTGCGATTGTTCATTGGGGAATAGTTGGTCAACGTGGACAGGACAAAGAAATAAAAGGTGGACTTTTTTCAAATTTCAGAAAGTCTGTTCAAAAAGAAATAGATGAAAAACTAAAGGAAGGCTATGCGGAATTTGATGAAAGCAAAATGTCTTTTTTAGAAATAGAGTATAAAATTGATGGATTCGGCACTGAACAAGATTTAGATAAAAGACACAGACTCGAAGAGCGCATGGATCAGGTATTGGGTTGGACTGGACTTGGACATACCGATGGTGGAAGTTCTGGAAGTGGAACAATGGAGGCTGGTTGTGTTGTTGTGGATTTTGATATTGCTAAGAAAGTGATTGAAGAGAACTTGAAAAATACAGAATTTGCTAATTATACAAGGATTTTTAAAATGAATGAATAAAAAAGCCGCCGCATAACACAGTATATACTCCATAGGGGTTTCAGAGGTATGCCAAGCGCATCACTCGCTGGCAAGGTACTTATCGGTGGATAGGGAAGCGTCCACGAAATCCCCTACGTAGCATATACTCAACGTTGGGTGCAACCTAAAAAAAACTGACTATGGACAATTTAGAGATAATTAATCGCTATAATGAGATTGTTTTTGGGTTACAAGAAAAATTAGAAATTCAATCTTTCTTGGATTTTACTAAAAAAGACTCTTTATCTTCTAAATATGATGAAACAGTAAACGTTAAGCGTTTAATTAATCCTAATTTAGATTTTAAAAAAAAGTTTAATGACCTTCGATATTGTTCATTAGAATTAATCTATAGCATTTGCAATGTACATCTTTATTTTCCTTACATAAATAATCCAATAGAAGATAGTTTTATTCACGCTGGTAAGATTGTCTATCCTTATTATGAAAATGTTGCAACATTGAGATTTTATACATATTTTCATTCAGCCCTTGAAAAACTATATAATTATTGGGATAGAATTGGCGATATAATAGGCATGTTTTTTACTGAAAAAATTAACGATTCCAATATTAACTTTTCAAATTCATTAAAATTAATACCTATCGATTATCAAGGAACTGAAAATTATAAATGGTTTGCAGATTTTAAAGAAAATGATTACAATGTCTTTAATGAAAAACGTAGGAATATTGTTCATCACACCCTTTTAAGTACTGATGCTGTAGATAAATCATTAAAAAATGTTACAAATCAAATTAGTGTTAGGGAATTAATTAGGGAAAGACAACTGGTACTTGATTTTTTGTGTGACCAACAAAGAAAAACAAACATAGGCTTTGAAAAAATGATAAACTTAATGAATAAAAAATAGGCTGCACCCAACACGCGGTCATACAAAATTGGGGTTTAAGTGGTTAGGCAAGCGTGGCTCTCGCTGGCAAGTTTCTTATCGGCGGATAGTTTCGCACTCCGGTTTCCCCAACTTCGTATACCGCCATCCGTTAGCCCCCATTTTATAAAACAGACAGCGCAATGAATACACATCTTTTATCATGGAATCCTGACAAGTGGGATTGGATTGACATAGATTCAGCAATTAATGATTTACGAGTAACTGGAGAGTATCGTGATAGCTGGAGTTGTGGAGTAAATAAATCAATTCAGATTGGAGATAGATTATTCTTAATTCGATTAGGTAAGGAACCAAAAGGGATTTGTGCTTCTGGATATGCGATTTCTAATGTTTACCAGGGAGCACATTGGAGCGGAGATAAAAATAAATTAGCCAATTATATATCATTTGAATACGATGTTTTGCTAAACCCATCAAATGACAAGATTCTCGAAATGGATATTTTAAAAACGGGGATTTTATCTGAGCAACATTGGTCAACACAGAATTCTGGTATAATGATTCGTCCCAATGTTGCTGAGGAATTAGAAAAAGTTTGGTTTAATTTCATACTTGATAACCACCACATTCAGATTGACGAACAATTACAAAATGATTCTGATTCATTGAGTCGAACATTTGAGGAAGGAGATGCTAAACAGATTACTTCTACAAAATATGAGCGAAATCCTTATGCAAGACAAGTTTGTATTGATTATTATGGATTAAAGTGTTCTGTTTGTGGATTTGATTTTAGTAAATTTTATGGCAATTTAGGGACTGGATTTATTCATGTTCATCACATAAAACCAGTAGCGAATAGAAAAGGTAAGTATGAGATAAATCCAATAAATGATTTAAGACCAGTTTGTCCAAATTGTCATGCAATGATTCATCGGAAAAAGCAAGAATTGACAATTGATGAACTTAAAGAAAAAATAAAAAACGGGGGCTAACACGCGGTATAAAATATTGGGGTTTAAGTGGTATGCCAAGCGCATCGCTCGCTGGCAAGATTCTTATCGGTTGATAAGTTCGCAGCTCCGAAATCCCCAACATTTCATACCGCCACCGTTAGCGGGCATTTTAAAAAAACGATACAGCTATGAAGATTATCAGAGCCATATTGATTATTTTGTATATCCCATTTGGATTGCTGATATTGATTACTCTATTGGGTTTGATTCATCACTGGACTAATACTGGATATAAAAGCATTAGTAATCTTGATTTACAGCAAATTTCGATTGTGATGTTTTTTAATTTAATACTAATTGGCATAATAATAGGGTTTAAGCGATTTTTAAAAAACAGACAGCGATAAGATTGATATGGAATCACAAATAAAATATGTAGAATTAAAAACAGGCTATGCTAACAAAGGGCCAGCATGGATTGGAAAAGTAGAATTCTTAAAATCAGGGAAAACGATTTACTTTAATGGACATGCGTTTAAAGGAAATGGGCATGGTGTAAGCAGTGATTTAGAAACTGGCGAGATTTATTGGATTTCGGGTGTCAAAAAGAACGGACAAGACCGACACTGGGCTGGGAATGGGAAAATTATGATTGATAGAACGATTGTTGTGGATTACTTAAAAATTATGGATTTAGTAGGTCTTGACCCAAAAAAATATGTATTAGTTGACATCGAAAAAACAGATAATCAACGATTCGTTGACATTGAGAATGGAACGATTGATTCTGTAAACATTTTAGACAAATATCAGGACTTAGGCGGATTGTCAATAGACGATTTGAAAAGTATTATCCAAGACCTAAAGAGAGAAGAGAGCTATACAAATCCGAATAATGGTCGGAAATTTTTGACTATAAAGCGACTTGAAGCTGAGAAACTTTTAGAGAATTTACAAAGTGACAACTGATTGAATGACAAATAAAAACGCCCGCTAACACACACTATAGCCAATAAAGGTTTCAGTGGTTTGCGAAGTTTTTCACCCGCATCAATTTTTGTATCGGTTGATAGGTTTGTAACTCTGCAATCCTTTACTGGCCATAGCGTCAACGTTAGCGCCAATAAAAAAACAGAAATGAGACATTTGATAGCATTGATTATTCTCATTATGGTGATTATTTCCTGTACAAGGAAAAATGTACCAACTGTTGATAAATTAGTAATAGTTGGAATTGGCAATAATTTGACTTATGATAGTTTAGGCAAACCTCAATTGAGCCTTAGGACTTATGTTGAATTCAATAAAAGTAGCGAATTGAAAATTGCATTGGGTGATTATAAATATGTACTTGAAAAAAAGGCTCCATTATATAGTCTTGATAAATTCTATCTCCTTGAAAATGTTGATACAATTAAGCAATTAATAGAGAGAGCACTTATAAATAAAACATACGATAGCTTATATATTGACAAAGGAGAAGGTGTTTTTTATGCTTTGATTTATCAAATTGCAGACTCAACAAGACAGATTATATATAAACCTAAATATTTACCCAAAGACTTATATTTCCTTGATTCGTTATTACGGTCTAAGATAAATTCAAACAAATTGGTCAAAACAAAACCATTCTCCGTTGATAGGTTACTGCCTGAATTTGAAAAACATTTATTCAAAATTCATCCACCGCCACCTCCGCCAATGGTGATTGATTCGATAAAGTTCTCAGAATTTTGATTGAAATGATAACAAAAAATAAAATTTACTGGCGCTAACACAGTGTATACATCATGCGGGTTTCAGAGCAATTTGCAAGTCCAGAGCTCGCTAGCAATGGCAGTAACAGTGGATAACGAAGTGGCCACGAACTCCCGCCCGCTGCATACACTCAACGTTAGCGGGCATTGTAAAAAGACACGCTACCAGATAATTAACACGGATAAACAATGAATTATTTACAAATTTTACTTTTGATTCTCGTATTGATATTTTCCGGTTGTACCCAAAATAGTCAATCTACTTTGAAAGCTGATAATCAGACGGACAATACGAAATCGAATGATAAGGAAGAGATTCTAAAATTGATTAAACAGGTAATAATTTGGGGAGACTCCAAAGAGTCAATTGGATTGTTGCCAGTCTTAACTGATAGTAAAGACAGTGTATATATTGGTTTTGATATGATTGAACTCAAATCAAATCTGGATAAACTAAAAGAAACAAATTATTTTGCTACTGAGTTTATCGAAAATTACAGACAAATTATCGTGACACTTGACAAGAAATTGAGGAACGGAGAATATGAAAAATGGTTCGTAGGAGACCTTCCTACATTTATTTTTGCAAATGATTATAGCCCTTGGTGGAACGGTCAAGAAAGTTTTCCAATAGAAAAAGGCATGGTTGAGCTGATTAATTTGGATAAAGACAAAGGTGAATTTGATTTTGCTTGCGGTGATAAAGGGCATGGTTGTGATGGATTGGAAAATTACAAAATGAGGTTCAGAGTTGTTAAAGAAGATAATAAATGGAAAATTTCATATTTGGAAGGTTTTAATTTCAAAGAAAGTACGAGAAAAGATGGAGTTCCTGAAAAAACAACGACCCGCTAACAAAGGGTCACACAAAATGCGGGCTTCATCGCAGGTTCAATCGTGCTGCTCGTAGCAAATTTCGTAACGGTTGATAGGTGCGTGGCTTCGATTTCCCGCACTTCGTGTACCCTCGACCGTTAGCAGCCATTATAAAACACCCATCGAGACATGATAAATGAAGATGAATTTAACGACTTGGAGGAAATAAGTTTTTGGGATTTGAGCCAACTAGACTTGAGAACAATTGACGAAAATATTGTTTATAGCATATTTGAGGATAATTTTCCACAATTTACCATAACTCGTCTTGGTGATAATTTGCTCATAAGGATTGAGGAACATATTTATACTAAATATTGGTTTCATAAATATCATGCTTCTGTTTTTGCAGAGGCAATGATTAAAGCCATTAAAAGACTCAGCATTGAGGGTGTCCCATTTACTGATGAAGAACTTGACGAAGATGATGAAGTTCATATTTTCGTTAGGTGGGACTGACTTGACCTAAATTAGCTTGACAGATTATTACTGTTTTTATAGAAGAGATAACAAACATAATTTATAATCCTGTTATCTCCAACTGTGTTTTATTTAATACGGATTTAATTAACCGTCTTACTGGCAAACTGCTGATTA
>JAUZOO010000008.1 GCA_030706405.1 Bacteroidota bacterium
ACCAGCCATCGTCGAAAACTTGTTTCGTACTTCGAATAATCAACTTTTTCTTGTTTAAATCCTTCCATATTTTCGGAAAGGTTCGGTGTTTGCTTTTCCATTTTCTTGACTTTTTATGTCAAGCTAGATTAGGAGAAGACAAATAACCCTTCTAAAAGGGTGAAAAAAACTTTGATATAGTAAACATAAGCTTCGAAGTGTGCGAAAAAATTGACTATCGAGTCATAAACTGATGCAATTCGATGTAAAAATTACAAAAAAAACCGTAGGTTTGAACCAAACAAAATAAAGTGAACGGAAAATTATATCTCATTCCCAACCTTTTGGGCGAAGGTCGCCCCGAAGAAGTGTTGCCTCCCAACGTTTTAACCATCATCCGGTCGTTACGATATTTTATTGTGGAAGATGTCCGCACCGTGAGGCGCTTTTTGGCTAAGACTGGTCTTCCCCACCCTATCGACTCCCTTACGTTTTATACCCTTAATGAACATACCACCCCCGCAGAAATAACGCATTACCTCGATCCTATAAAGGATTCCGATATTGGCATAGTTTCCGAAGCCGGAGTCCCCGGTGTTGCCGATCCTGGCGCCGATATTGTACGACTTGCCCATCAAAAAGGAATACAAGTAGTGCCATTGGTTGGACCGTCATCTATCCTGATGGCGGTAATGGCTTCGGGTATGAACGGTCAGAGCTTTGCTTTTAACGGATACCTGCCGGTAAAGAATCCCGAGCGTTCCCAGAAAATCAAATTCTTTGAAAAACGAGCCCTTGCCGAAGGTCAAACCCAGCTTTTCATCGAAACTCCGTATCGAAACAATCACCTGCTGGGCGATATTCTTTCGGTATGTGCACCAACAACGATGATTGGCATCGCTGCCGACATTAGTCTGCCAACGGAATTTATCCGTACCATGTCAGCTTCGGCTTGGAAAACACAAATTCCCGAGCTCCACAAACGTCCGGCAATATTTATGATTGGACGGTAAAGACAATATGTTCTAATGCGACAATTAGATGTCATAAAAAGTCCCGTATTTATTAAGAAAAATACGGGACTTTTTTATTAAAGACGTTTATTTATTTTCAGGCACCAGCTTCATTAGCAGCCTCAGCAGCGCGAAGGCTCATAATGTCACGATCGAAAAGGTATAGGTTGTTTTCGCCCAAAATTTTAAGTTTATCAAGAATGGCACGTGCCGATTTCTCTTCTTGGATTTGTTCGTTTACAAACCATTGAACCCAGTTCTGCGTGGTGAAATCTTTTTCGGCAATACAAACAGCCACAATTTCGTTAATGGATGCCGAGATAAATTCCTCATGTTTTAACACCTGCTCGAACATCGGCTTTACGCCGGCATATTCCACCGGAGGCTTTTCAAACGCAGGAATACTGGCCGTTCCGCCACGTTCGTTCGTGTAATGTATAAGTTTGAGCATGTGAGTACGCTCTTCTTCGGATTGAACATAAAGCCAAGTGGAAATACCTTCCAAACCTTGGCCTTCAGCCCATGATGCCATGGCAAGATACAGGTTGGACGAATATCCTTCCTTTACAATCTGAGAAACTAATGCTTCTTCTACTTTTTTTGGTAACATAGCGGTATGGTTTTAAAGGGAAATGTTAAAATTTACGATTGACGATGTGGATTGACAAGTATTTTAATTGTCAATCTGAATTCGTCAATCGTAAATAAAATTACATATTTTTAATAATCTCGTCGCCAAATTCGGAACATTTAAGCTTGGTAGCTCCTTCCATAAGGCGTTCGAAATCGTAAGTTACATGTTTTTTGAGAATAGCACCTTGCAAACCGTCAACAATTAATTCGGCAGCTTCGTTCCATCCCATATATTTGAGCATCATCATACCCGAAAGGATTACCGAACCTGGGTTTACCTGGTCTTTGCCTGCATATTTGGGAGCAGTTCCGTGGGTCGCTTCAAAAATAGCATGACCGGTGATATAATTGATGTTTGCTCCGGGAGCAATGCCAATACCACCAACGATAGCAGCCAAAGCATCGGAAATATAATCACCATTGAGGTTTAAAGTAGCAATTACCGAATAATCAGCCGGACGGGTAAGGATTTGTTGCAGAAATGCGTCGGCAATCACGTCTTTGATAACGATTTCGGTGCCGGTGTGCGGGTTCTTGAATGAGCACCATGGGCCGCCATCAATCGGGGTTGCGCCAAATTCGCGTTTAGCAAGGGCATAACTCCAATCGCGGAAACCGCCTTCGGTAAATTTTTGGATGTTGCCTTTATGTACAATGGTAACTGAGGGAAGATCGTTGGTTACGGCATATTCGATAGCGGCACGTACCAGACGTTCGGTTCCTTCAACCGAAACAGGTTTGATACCGATAGAAGAAGATTCGGGGAAACGGATTTTCTTAACACCCATTTCATTCTGAAGAAACTCAACCATTTTTTTCACTTCGGGAGTTCCTGCCATCCATTCAATACCGGCATAAATATCTTCGGTATTTTCGCGGAAGATAACCATGTTGGTTGTAGTTGGGTCTTTTACCGGTGAAGGAACACCATCGAAGTAACGTACCGGGCGCAGACAAACATACAAATCGAGGATTTGACGCAATGCCACGTTGAGCGAACGGATGCCGCCACCTACCGGTGTGGTAAGGGGACCTTTGATAGCAACAAGGCAATCGTTGATAACGTCGAGGGTTTCCTGCGGAAGCCATTCACCTTTGAGGTTAAACGCTTTTTCGCCGGCAAGTACTTCTTTCCATACAATTTTGCGTTTGCCTTTATAGGCTTTTTCAACGGCAGCATCCAAAACTCTAACCGAGGCAGCCCAAATATCGGGGCCGGTACCGTCGCCTTCAATGAAGGGAATAATTGGAAAATCGGGAACGTTTAATTTCTTATCCTTAATGGTAATTTTTTGTCCTTCCATAGTTTTTATATTCTGATAATTTATTTAACAAATTTCTAAAATATTGAAATAGCAATAAAATTTATATGCTGCATTTTGGAGCTAAGTTCAACCAAATCATCCGAAATCGAGTCCGAACTGTTGTTTAAAGTTAAGTAAAGCCGGGTTCTTTTCCGCCAAAAGTTCAAATTTTTCCCTGTCATTCAGTACTCTTCTTGTTCCAACGGGGGCTTCAGCAATCGACGTTGCCAGATCAATCTTATTATTCGACAATTCTCGTTGCAGATAACTCACCAGTACAGGCTTAAGTTTTTGTACTTCTTCTTCCTGAAGGCTGTTGTTTAGGGTAAATTCAATCTGGAAATTATCTTTAAGAACCGGAGGAACCGTGGTAAGGGTGCTGTACATGCGGGGGTCGTTATCCTTAAAACGATCGGAGAATTTCTCCCAAGCAGCAGTAAGCTGATCCTGAGTAAACGGACGGGCTTCGGTAACCTGGTAAAAAGGTCGTGGTGCTTCTTTTACTTCTGAGGTTTGTTCCTTGGGAGATGAAGATTCTTTGGGAGCATTAACCATCCCGTTTTTTAAACCATCCTTGATAGAAAAAGAAGGAATAGCCGGATTGGATTTTATCTCATTAGCGGTGACTTTTGCCGCAGCACTGGGATTAGCCCGGATTCCCGGAACCGATGGCGTTGGAACTCCTGTTGAGGTTGTTTTAGCCGGTGCCGATTGGCTTAGTTCAGATTTTTTTTTTTCTGGGTCAATATTGCAGAGCAATATCAACGCCAATTCAACGTGCAACCGTTGGTTTTTACTTGCCTTATACTGGACATCGCTTTGACTGCAAATCCCCAAGGCTTCGAAGATAAAGGGCGGGGAACATCGCTTCGCCTGCGTTTTGTATTGTTCTTTGATGTTTGCCCCGACTTCGAGCAATTGCAGCGTAACTTCATCTTTACAAACCAACAGGTCGCGGAAATGCGAGGCCAGTCCGTTGATAAAATTATGTCCGTCGAAACCTTTGTCGAGGATGTCGTCGAAAATCATCAGCGCTTTGGGGATGCTCTTTTCGAGAAAGGCATCGACCATGCGGAAATAATATTCGTAATCGAGAATGTTGAGGTTGTCGATAACCCCTTTATAGGTAATTCTGCTCCCGGAGAAGCTGACGATCTGGTCGTAAATGGACAAAGCATCGCGCATACCGCCATCGGCTTTCTGCGCGATAACATTCAGCGCGTCTATTTCATAATCAACACTTTCTGATTTGGAAATATGTTCGAGGTACTGAACGGTATCTTCGATCTTGATACGGCTGAAATCAAAAATCTGGCATCGCGAAAGGATCGTTGGGATAATCTTATGCTTCTCGGTGGTAGCCAGAATGAAAAAGGCATGAGCAGGAGGCTCTTCGAGCGTTTTCAGAAACGCGTTGAAAGCCTGGTTCGAGAGCATGTGAACCTCATCGATGATATAAATGCTGTACTTACCAACCTGGGGCGGGATGCGTACCTGATCAATAAGGTTACGGATGTCTTCTACTGAGTTGTTTGAAGCCGCATCGAGCTCGTGGATGTTGAATGATCGCGATTCGTTGAACGAACGGCACGATTCGCATTCGTTACACGCTTCGGTATCGGAAGTGCGGTTAAAACAGTTGAGCGTTTTGGCAAAGATACGGGCGCAGGTAGTTTTACCAACCCCGCGCGGCCCACAAAACAGGTACGCGTGAGCAAGGTGATTACTACTAATGGCATTTTTCAGCGTTGTAGTAACGGAATGTTGTCCAATCACCGAATGAAACGTTGCCGGACGATATTTTCTGGCCGATACAATAAAATTCTCCATGTTTCTTTGCAAGCGCTACAAAGATAATTTTTTCTTTCTTCCGAAATGGCGGGTGTTGATAAAATTAGAAAACTGTTTACAGGATACCTCTTATATACTTACAGCTCAAGCACCAGCCCGTCATAAGCAAAATGTATATTTTCAGGAAGTTCGGCCTCTACCTCACGATGAAAGCCCATTTGGTGACTGATGTGTGTTAAATAAGCTTGCTCGGGTTTTATTTCGTCGATAATTTGAATTGCTTCTTTCAACGAAAAATGAGATATATGTTTTTCTTTCCGAAGTGCATTTAATACTAAGCACTTAACACCAATAAGTTTTTCGAGTTCCTGTTTGGCAATATGGTTAGCATCTGTAATATACGCAAAATCACCAATACGGTAGCCCAGTAATGGAAGCCTGAAGTGCATGGCCCTTACCGGAATTATAGTTACACCTTTAATACAAAAGGTATGATTATCGATTGAATGTAAATTAACTTCGGGCACACCTGGATATTTATTTTCAGCAAAAACATACGAAAACTCCTGTTTTATTGCCCATTGAACCCTTTCTTCGGCATACACATCGGCGGGTTGTTTTTGTACATAATTATAAGCCCTTACATCGTCGAGACCGGCAATATGGTCTTTATGTTCGTGGGTAAAGAGGATAGCATCCAGGTGCAGTACGTTGGCCCTCAACATCTGCTGACGGAAATCGGGGCCGGAATCAATCACAATGTTGCGGCCTTCAACTTCGATCATCACCGATGAGCGCAGGCGTTTGTCCATTTCGTCCGAAGAATGACAAACAGCACACGGGCAAGCAATTACCGGCACCCCCTGAGATGTCCCTGTACCTAAAAATGTTACTTTCAAAACTAAAATGTATTAATGCATTAAAGAGGCTCATCATCCGTAGTTACAACAGACCTATGACCTGATAAAGTTAACAGCCTTTGGATTATTGAAAATTGTGTTAACTTTACTTTTTGTAAAAGTAATCATTTACGATATTTCGTAAAACAAAAACAGAACGATATGTTTTTTAAGTTAAAAACTTATTCCTCAACGCCTTTAATACTTAGCGCTATGCTTTTAATGGCTGCCTGTAATTCCGGCGGAAGTAAAAAAACAACGGAAGTGAAGGTTGATTCTGCCGAGTTGGCAAAGGATATCTTTTCAGATATCAGCAACGCGAAGCAAATTTTTTATTCCCTTCCCTCTCCCATGGAGTCGGCAATGCTGATAAAATCGGCCGGGGCAACCTATAACGAAAAGTATTTAAATCCGATAAGCAACGTATCCAAGTACACTTCAAATAAAAGTATGGCCCTAAACTTAGGCTCGTATATCACCGACCTTAGCTATGCCAGTATGTTTGACCAGTCGCAAACGACCCTCAAATATATGGAGGTAGCCAAAAAGATGGCCGACGGTTTGGGAATTACCGAGGCTATTGATCAAAATACCATCAAAAAATTAGAAGAAAACATTAATAATCGCGAAGCTATTCTCGATATTATTTCTGAAACGTTTATGTCGTCAACGGCATTTCTTCAGGAAAATGACCGTCAGTCATTAGCCGCCATAGCACTTACAGGTGGGTGGATTGAAGGTTTATACCTTTCTACCCGACTGGTTGGCAATGAACCAATAGCTAAAAACAAAATTGTAAACCGCATTGTTGATCAGAAATTATCGCTCGATATTCTTGTTAAACTACTGAATAACAACAAATCGAACAAAGATATTGCTGAGATAATGCCACAAATCAACAATCTCAAAAAGATTTATGATAAGATAATAATCAAGTCTTCGGAAATAAAAACCATTGAGGATGCCAAAAGCAAGATCACCACATTAAAATCTACAACATCGTCAAATATTTCGCAACCAATACTCAATGAACTTAGCGAATCGGTAAAAAACATCAGAAACAACTTTACGCTTTAAATTTCTGCTATTATGAAAAAAATCTTATCCCTATTAGCTTTAACACTAATTATATCGGCAGCTTCGTTTACAGCTTCGGCCCAATGTAAAGGATTTGCCAAAAAAGTATGCAAGCTCGATCTTATACCTTATATCCACGACGGAAATTACCATGCAGCTATCCTCACCGAAGGCGAAGAAGCTGAGCTTTATAAAACATTTTATGCCGATCAGGAATATCGTATTGCCATTTGCGTGGTTGATGCTTTTCCTCAAATCGAATTCAAAATTTACGATTCGAACCGTAAATTGATTTATAACAACCGCGACCACCACATGTCCCGGATTTGGGATTTTAAACCCGAAGCCAGTCAGCAGTTAAAAATTGTAGTAAAAGTTCCGGCATCAGGCTCTAAAAAATCTGACAGCGAAGTTATTAGCGGATGTGTAGCCATTATGTTCGGGATTAAAGATAAAAAATAACACTTTTGATAGACCAATATTTTGACAACAAGGGGCTTAATGCCCCTTTTTTCTTACAACTAATTTATATATCATGAAAAAACTGCTATGCGTTTTATTCTCTACATCATTATTCCTGACCTCGTGCGAGTATATGAATAAAGTTGCTACAATTGCCAACAACTCAGGAATTTTAAACACAGGTACTGCAACAGGTTCTCTTACCCAGACCGACATTATAAAAGGCTTAAAAACAGCCCTTACCATTGGTACCGATAGTTCCGTCTTTAAAACGTCGGCACTAAACGGATATTTTAAGGATCAGGCCATCAAAATATTGTTACCACCTGAAGCCGATGTTATTGTAAGCAGCATCAATAGTGTGCCCGGTGGAAAAAAACTGCTGGACAACGTTATCCTCGGAATAAACCGCTCGGCCGAAGATGCTGCAAAATCGGCAGCCCCAATCTTTAAAAATGCAATTACGTCAATGTCTATAACCGACGGACTTGCCATCCTTAAAGGTCAAAACCCGGCGGCGTCCGTTAAAAGTCAGCGATTTGATTCTACCGCAGCAACCGGTTATCTTAAAACAACAACCAATGCCCAACTGGTACAGGCATTCTCGGTACCTATTAACCAATCGCTAGATAAAAAGCTGGTGGCCGGCATTTCAACCAACAAAGCCTGGACAAACCTAACTTCGGCTTATAATATGGTAGCCCCGGTTCTCGGAAAATCAAAAGTAACCACCAATCTTGGGCAATACGTAACCCAACGAGCTCTGGACGGTTTATTTCTGAAAGTTGGCGAACAGGAACTCAAAATACGTCACGATCCTTGGAAATGGGCTTCTACAACGGTAGGAAATATCCTTACCAGAGTATTTGGAAAGTAACCAGAAGTGTTGAGCTGAACTTGTAATTCAGCTCAATTTCCAAATTTTTGATCCTTAAAGATTTAAAAAGCTAATGGAATGACAGGCCGCAATGCCTGCTGTTTCGGTACGCAAACGACTTTCGCCAAGAGTTATGGGAATAAATCCTGTATTTTTGGCTAGAGAAACTTCTTCTTCCGTAAAATCACCTTCCGGGCCAATCAGTATCATCACTTTTTGTCCTGGCTTATAACAGTTCCGGATAAATTCCCTTTCACCTTCGCAGCAGGCAATCAATTTTACCTCGTCCCCAGCCCTTTCCACCAGGTCGGTCACTTTGGTAAGTGGGTTTAAAACCGGATGAAACGCTTTTATCGACTGCTTCATAGCCGATTCAATAATACGGTTGCAACGTTCAGGATTTACATTTTTCTTCTCGGTACGGTCGCAATGCAAGGGGGTAATCTCGTCAATACCCATTTCTGTGGCTTTTTCGAGGAACCACTCGAACCGATCAGCGTTTTTGAGTGGCGAAATGGCAATATGAAGGTGGTAATTCCATTTTTCGAAATTCGGTTTAACATTGGTAACTAAAATCTTACAGCGTTTGGGATGTGCATCGGCAATGACTGCTTCGTAAAAATTTCCTTTGCCATCGACCATATAAATGGGATCGCCCAAGGCCATTCGCAACACCCTGATGGCGTGTTTCGACTCATCTTCGCTCAGAAAATATTCCATTCCTGAAATATCGGGAGTATAAAAAATCTGCATAAAACAGGTACTTTTGACTTTTAATATTGTAATGGTCTATAACCGACCATAAATTCTCCGCAAAATAACACAGAAAACCTGAATTATCATGAAACAAATAGGGCTGCTTTCGGATACGCACGGATTTATTGACGAACGCCTTTTTACTTTTTTCGAAAACTGCGACGAAATATGGCATGCCGGAGACATCGGCAACATTGCTACTGCCGGAATTCTTGGAGGTTTTAAAACCTTAAAAGCTGTTCACGGTAATATCGACGGGTATGAAGTTCGCCTGCAATACAAATCCATGATCCGTTTTACATGCGAAGACGTGGATGTTCTGATGACCCATATTGGCGGTTATCCGGGACACTACGATTTTGTTGTTAACGAAATACTTAAAGATAAAGCTCCCAAACTGTTTATAAGCGGGCATTCCCATATCCTTAAAGTAATGTACGATAAACACTTTAATCTTTTGCACATTAACCCCGGAGCTGCCGGAAATTCGGGCTTCCATAAGGTTAAAACAGCTGTACGCTTTGTCATCGACGGGAGTGAAATCAAAAATATGGAGATATGGGAATCTCCAAGAGGGTGATGCTATAATTCTGGATTCTAATAAAGAACCACGAATTAAACAACATTAACCCAGTATGTTGTTTAATTCATAGCTAAATTATTTTTTCACATTTCCGGGTTTGTCGGCGGCTTTTCCCTTTGGAGTTGCCGCAGGTTGATTCTTTTTGGAAGAGTCGTCAGTTTTGGGCTTTCCGGTTGCAGGCTGTGCACTTCGCAACTTGTTGTAATCGCGGATAAAGTTGCCGTATTTTGCATCCGTTGAAATTAAATAAGCATACGGAGTTTGCCCACGCGGAACATTCATTTCGCGGAGTTTACCTTTTATCTTATCAATTTCGAGTTTAAACTCCTGATTTGACGAAGTAGCCTGCATGGTTCCGCGGGTGTAACCAAAATAGTAATAGGTATTGTCATCAAGTTTCAGATAAATATCCATCAGGTCACCACTTCGTTTTTTGGTGATTTCCACCAAACCTTCAACCATGCGATTTACCGGAACATTCAAAACATTTCCTACACCAATGAGGCCTTCCGATATATACGAATGGCGCTCCTCATTCCACTTTAACCGGAGTTGTGTAAAATATATAGTATGACTTAATCCGGCAGGAAATTCCTTCGAACTAAAGATAGGAGAAGCCGATTCCGAGCGAAACTTTGCCGCTCCTTTTTCGCCCAACATTTCCCTTATTCCTTTACCATATAACAGCTTAGCGGTATCCAGCTTGGCAAGATTAGGAACATTAGAAATCTGATAAGCCATGTTCTCCAACGATTTAGGTGCAAACATAAAATCGACGCTCAACATAACGTCGAGTGCCATCTGGCGCGTTTCAACATCCATGTTTACATTGCCATAAGCTCCAAGCTTTACCTGACCAAGATCGGCCCCGAGATTTAGCCTGCCTTCGCCGTGCTCGGTTTTGTCTGCAGGATTAAGACTCACGTAATTACCCAAGCTATCGAGACTCATCAACCGCTGTTTCGATGCTATTTCGTAAACAGAAAGAAATTTGTTATAGCGTAAATATCCCTGCGCTGAAGCTATATATTTGTCGCTGTAAGTGCGACGCCCCGACAGAAACGACGGATAGACGTGAATAGAATCCGAAGCAATGAAAATACCGGCATAAATCTTATTGTTATTCATACTTACCGGGACATCTGATACCGGTATAAACGCATTTTTGGGGTCAATTTCCGATTCGAATTTTAAGAGCGAAGGTTTTAACCTGTTATAGTTTGTATAGACTTCGGCTCCGCCTTTAAACGTTAACAACTGTCGAGACGAGTTTACAACAATATCACCCTGGAACCCTAAATAAGGATTAATCTTAAAGCTATCGGGTTCAAGCACTTTCGTTGTGGCAATGGTGTGCAGGGCGGTATCTACCTTTATTTCAGTCATGTCGAGTACCCTGACTTTATTATTTTCATCAACATAATCGTATTTGCCCTGACCGGTAAACCGCTGGCGACCGGTAATATTTACCTCGGCCGAATACAAAGTATGATACTTCTGCTGATAATTGGCCACGATACGGGTATTGGAAAGCTTCTCCATCTGTGCATCGAGGGCAATATTCACCTTTCCGTCTGACGGATAGATGATTGCATCGGCAACACGAATAAGTTTAACTTCCGAAGTTCTTATAATGTTGTTCTTATAATCATAAATAGCCTTTGGTGCTATAAAATTGAGCGAATCTTGCTTGGGATGTACAGAGATATAACGTGGCCCATCCGTTTCCTCGGCAAAACTAAACTGACGGTCATACTTCTCCTTCTCTCCACCTTTACTTACCAGCGGACCGATGTGCTTCTGCGAACCAAGCTCAAGTGTTTTATCGTCCATATTCCACTTAAAGTAGTTGATAAAACTGATATACTTGTTTTCCGGAAAATCAATCCGCGCATAAACATCGTTTGCAGTAAACTCTCCCTTTTGGGCAATAAAATCGATATGCGCATTTACATTGTCCTTGGTAAGTACTGTGTACCCTTCTTTGGTAAGCGATTTTAACAAAAACCGGGCAGTATCGGCATCGATAATTTCAGATTTGTAGCGGAACAGCCTCGATTGCATCTCCGCCGTGGTAAGGTTCATCTGTCCTGCTCCACTCAGGCCCTTAGGTTCAAGTACTAACTTTCCGGTAAGCGATGTCTGGTCATTAAACATCCGGAATGGCTTGGCACCACCGGCAATAAGCATTTTATTTTCAGGAATTTTCCACTCGATGGCATTACCGGCCGTGTTGGTTTGCGGAAATTCGACACCTCCAACCTGACGGGCTACCACAAAACTGTCGGCCTTAGTTGTCATAACTTTAGGATAAAACAGGAAATCCTTTGAGGTAGTGGTTGATGTAATATATTGAAGCTTTCCCGACGATCGTAACCCGTTATTGGTTAGGTTAACAACTCCCGAAATATGGCCTTTCCCTTTATAAACATCCAATCCTTCAGGTCCCATTACATGCTTAAATCCAAGCGAATAATCCGGTTGAACGGTAAGTGTTTCCGCAATCTTAGGCAAAATATCCGACGATTGAAAATTTCCGGCAAATCTTACACCTGCTTTAGTAAAGTTGTCAAGACTATCGATAGAAAAAGGTGCTAACTCAAAAAAGAAACTTGTATCGGGATAAACTCCATTCTGAATTGATTTACGGTTGTAATACACGTACGATTTTTCGCGACTGTTAAATATTGGGTATTCGGGAAAATTCTTTCGTCCTGATTTGTTGTTGGGTTTATCAATCAGCAATTCTCCTGTAAGATGGTTAATGGTGCTGTAAATTTTCTGAATCAACGGACGCCCCAGATTATCGTACTTGCCGGTAAGTACACTTAACGTTACCGAATCTACATTCTGAAGGTTTATTTTAAATTCTTTATAATCAAAGAAAAAGTTATGTCCATAAAACGTAAACAAACCGGCATCGACAACCCCATCGAACTGAAAACTGCGGTTTTCTTTCATGACAATTCTATTTTTGGCCGGATATATTACCACATTCTGAGAATCGCTCACCGAGACACTAGGAATACCATTAATGGTAAGGTCGTACGTTTCGGTATTAATGATTCCATTTACAAGCGGGGCACGGGTATTGGAAACAATATCGAGTACGTCAAAATCGATAGATCCGATGCTGGAATTTAAACAGTCGTTTAACCGTCTCTTAAACGTTACCAAATCGGTTCGGCTGTTATAATAAATATACCCACTTTGAGCCAATTCCATGAGTGACTGCCGGGTTTCATTAAATTGCCGTCCTATATAATGGGCAAATTGTTCGGCAGTAAATTTCTCCGATTTAATCACACGCGAAAACTTACGCAAAGCAACCAGTGGATGTATGCTGTTCATCCCCTGGAGGGCATCGAATTCCACCTGCCGAAAAAAGTTGTGCGACTCAAACTTAGCTTTCCCAACCGAAACAATCTTAGGAATGGTTAGGTAAATGTTGGGTTCCGAAATTTTCCAGTTTAACTGGTCGAACGTCATATCTACCTTATGATAGGAATTAAAATAAGGACTTTTAGACGAATAATCGTCGCTTTGCGTAAGATTTACTTCCTGTTTAGCCACATTATAGGTAAATCCCAAATCGGAGTGATAGATAGAATCGTGATGAAGGTAAATTATCACACCGCAATTATAGCCTTTAAGCCATTCGTCACTAAAAGCAAAATATTTCGATTGCACTTTCATCACCACTCGGCCCATCTTTTTAACAGATATGCGGGCATCCTCGGTTTCGCTTCCCGAACCTATTATTTTTGCGCCTTTCATCGAAAAACCGCCTTCATAATCAACATTTTCGTACAGACCGGGCATTACAAAGTGCTTATTATACGAATCAAACTCGGGATAAATAGCAGATTCTTTTGAATTTACAACCAAAACCTTATCGGTAATAGTACCAAGCACAGGCTTTTTAAAATACTTACCAAACGTAAAGATGATGGAATCGGCAGTATATTCAAATCGGTTTAAATCAATTTTGTACCGTTTAAGCTGAGCATTTACCTCGTCGGATTTATGCCCTGCTCTCTCCCATGTTACCAATCCGCCATTTCCTTTCCACTTTTTTTCGACCGGATAATACACTCCCGATGTATTTTGAATCCCAATACTATCGCGTTTCGAATAACATTTTAAATTGCCTGGCGGAACAAGCACCGACAACGTTTCCTTTTCTAGCCTAAAGACAAAATCACCGCCAATATATTTCCATTGCAGTAATGAATTATTGTTCAAAAAACTACCTCGTTGAAGATCAAGAATAGTCCCAATAAAATCAGCGATAGCACTGATGGAAACTCTTCTGCCTTTAATATAAATTGGCATATAGGATAGCCAGACAGTAAAATTGACAGGACTTTTCTTTTTTAATGTTATTATAAGATAAAGCAACGATTTGTATTGCAAAGGATTGGCCTTACGTTCGTATAAAAGGTTGGATATTGAGGCAATTTGTTCCTTTTCTGAGGCATCGTAAACATTTTTGCCCCAATCGATAGTGAACGTATCCATAACGGCCATTTCATCCTTAGCTAAATAAGTAAGGATGATAGCTTTAATTTCCTCCGGGAACTGTGTACCATCAGGCTTAAACCCCACCTTTTTTTGGGCAGAAACAGGACCTAAAACAAGTATAAACAAAACGCCAAACACAACTCGTTTTATCATAAACGACCCAAATTATAAATTAATTAAGCCCTCATATAAAAATAGCAAAAGCGGTTATTACAAAAATAATGTAAAACCGCTTTATATTTTCAGAAAAACAAAGTTACTATTTCATATACATCAATGCCACCCACTTATTTTTCTCTACCAACGAGCAATATTTAAACCCGTTTTGCTCAGCCGCCTGATTGATTATCTCAAAATCGGTACGATATATTCCACTCATCAGCAAAATTCCATTGCTATCAAGAGCATCGGCATACGACGGCAGTTGAGCTAAAAGAATATTGCGATTAATGTTAGCAAGGATGATATCGAATTTTAGACCGTTAATTTTGTCAATATCTCCCAATAAAACGTCTACATTAGACACATTATTGGCAGCACAATTTTCGAGGGTATTATTGTATGACCATTCGTCGATATCGATAGCCAAAATATGTGCTGCTTTAAGTTTCGAAGCCATAATTGCCAGCACGCCTGTACCGCAACCCATATCAAGCACCTGTTTTCCTTCAAAATCCAAAGCAAGCATCTGCTCCACCATCAGGCTGGTAGTCTCATGATGGCCTGTTCCAAAAGCCATCTTAGGCTCAATCACAAGGTCGAAGTCGGCATTCTTGTTCGGCTGGTGAAACGGGGCACGGATATAGCACTGACCGGCTATAAGTACCGGTTCAAAATTTTTTTCCCACTCTTCGTTCCAGTTTTGATCCTTAATCAGTTTCCACGAAAAAGAAACAGTTCCCAAGTTTAAATCTCCAAAAAATGTGATATTCTGCAGGCTGGCTTCTTCAAAATCAGCTCCTTTGATATAAGCGTTAAGTCCGTCTGCGGTTTCGGTAAAACTCTCGAAACCAATAGTACCAAGGTCGTACATCAGCATCTCGCGAACCAATGCTTTATTTTCGGCAGTTATTGCACAGGTAAGTTGAATATAATCCATAATTACTTTTTAACGTTTTTAACTCCTTTAACATTCTTTTTTTCAACCGGTTTAGCCTTTACCTTCATTAGTGGCAACTGGTAATAAACAGAGTAATTCAAACCATAATTAAACTTATTGCTTCCGTCACCAAAACCGGGCATGTAATCGGGATAATTCAAATTTTTCTGCGAAAAGATAAGAAAACGGCCTCGGGCAGAAAGGCCCAAGAATATATTTTTAAGTAATTCCACCTTCACTCCAAAAACGCCCTCAATCCAGTGTCCTGTTAATGTTTCGGTAGCGAGACTTCCCGAAGTATTTCCCCAATACCCTTCAGGAATAAAGTAGCTATCGGTACGTTGGGTTACAGAATAAAAACCATAACGGGCTCCAACGTAAACAATATCCTTACTTTGAGGATTATCGTGTCGGGAAAAAATATTGTGGTCGATACCTATACGGCCATAAAAACCATTGGAGGTGTAATCGACACGGTTGCTTTTATCTGAAACTTTTTCGGCACCAACTTCGGCAGTAACAAAAAGGTTTCGCTTCCATTCTGTATCGATGGAGAACTCAACACCCTTACGTTCAGGCTGAAAGGTTGAAAGTGCGAAACGCGAAAGGTCACACCCAAGGCGTATTCCCCGCTCCCAATCAACGTTGACTGTTTTTTCCTGGGCATTCAGGTTAAAGGGTACTGCCAGCAGCAGGCTTAAGGTAAATCTTACAATTTTCGTAAGTGACATCGGACACATTTGGATGGGTTATAACAATAGAATCAAAAGGAGTTTGGGGCTTGATGTCCAATTTTTCGATATTGAAATTGGTACGGTACCCGCATTTATAACTAATAAATACAAGGCTGCGCTTATAAACCGCGCAAAACGTATCGGTAAGTGTTGAATTGATGGTAACTACAAACTTTGTAGTATCAGACAATTGCGACAGTGGTAAATTAATAGTTTTAATACTCTTGGTATTATACAATACACTATCCTTACCTGTCCCCTTTACAACAATAGTGGCAAGAGAACTATCTTTGGCAACCCAGCGGCTTCCCGACTTGTAGGCCGTATAAAAGCCAATACTAAGGTGGTTAGCCGTTTGTTCCTTGCAACTGCCCGTGGTATCGTCGCAGGAGGCTAAACCCAAGGCTAGTAACGAAACACCTGTTAAAAAAGATACTACTTTAACAATCATATCAATAAACTTAATATTCGCTTCAAAGCGGATAAGAGTTCAAATATAGTGGTAATCTGCCAAAGTCAGGGGAACAGCTTTTATTATTTTTGAAATTTGACGGAAAACAGTAAGCTGCTAGAATAATTTTTCAATAAAAAGGTTTATTACTTCAACAAGAATAAGCAAGATGATGATAATTTCCAGTAAATCGCTACGTCGGTGTTGCATCAGGTCTTTAAAGAGCTGTAAATTTTCGGTGACAATCTGTAAGTTATAATCCAAATCTTTAAATCGTATTTTTAAGTCGAACGTACTTCTAAGCCCCTGGTCAATTTTGTTCAGGTACTCATCGTCCCATGTTTCGTCAGGAGTATCAAATACATACAAATTTTCGACAATACGATTTTTTACGTTAAGGGTTTTACCAATAAACCGGAGCAACGACTTATTATTAATATTGAGTTTACCTTGCCGTTCGAGTTTCAGTGTGTAGTGGTTGGTTTCTTCGAGCAGTTGCACGGACTGTTGCGAAAAGTAATCCAATGCTGCCGACTGCCCTACATTTAGCATTATAATCCGTAGCACAAGTAGGTCGAAACGCGACACATTGATAGAGCTGTATTCAAAACGGTCGTTATCCGATTTTTCGTTAATGACAAACTCCTCGGAAATATTTTCAGGAAGAATATTTTTACAGAAAGGCTTTATATAATCAATAACGGAATTCATCTCACTGGTCGTATAGCCCGAAAAGACTACAACTCCATACGAAAAAATGTATAAATGGCAGCCCTTTTCGCCGGCAAAAAAAACCTCGGAAGTTGTTCCATACAACTCCGTTCCCGTAAATTCCTTTCTAAATTTACGAATATCAATATTTTCGGCAATCTGATAAGCTAAAACTGTAAGCATAGCCCACCTTTTTCACTATTCAAAAATAATACTTATACCATTAATTTACAATAATTTAATATTATATTATCAACAAACCAGATAGCCTGTAGCTTTACCAGATTTTAAATTTTTCAACACCCCCCCAAAAATATTTGGTATCATTAGTTTTCTCTTTATATTATATTGAGGTTTGCTTATCTTTACAAGGATGAAGGGTTTTATCTTTTATAAAATTTAATCAACAATGTTAAACGACGATTATAACTTTCAATGGAAAGACATTGGCGATATCATGGAAGGCCGACCTAATCTGGGAAACCAGACTCATGTTGCTGCTTACCGGCTGATGCAATATACCATGCGAAGCGTCCTCAACAAACGATTAGGAGGAAAAATGGCTGAAGAGCTATTTTTTGAGGCAGGGAAACTCGCTGGCGAAGAATTTTGCAAAAATATACTCGACACAGCCCTCGACTTCTATCCGTTTATAGCTCAGCTACAACAAAAGCTTCAGGAGCTGAATATTGGAATTCTGCGGATTGAGGAAACCAATTTAGAAACCATGAAATTTATCTTTGTGCTTGCCGAGGATTTGGACTGTTCGGGTTTACCGCTTACCAACGAAACAGTTTGCGATTACGATGAAGGATTTATCTCGGGACTTTTTAAAGCTTATACTCAAAAAGATTTTGATGTAAAAGAAATTGATTGTTGGTCGTCGGGAGAGCGGGTTTGCAGGTTCAAAATATCTTTAAAGGATGAGTGAGCGTCAAATTATTCAGAATATTACGCAAATTATTAACGAGCTTTCGGCCGGAAATTTTGATTTTTCTACCTATAATCTGGAAAACGAAATTGCCAGTTGCAACAGCACCGAATTAAAAGAACTCTATCAAAGCGTAAGCCATTTAATTGATAAGCACCGAAATGCCAAAGACTTCATTTTAAACCTTTCAAAAGGAAACCTCGAAATTGAAGTTCCCAAGACCAATAACTTAATTTCGTCATTTAAAGAACTTCACTCCAACCTTCGTCACTTAGTTTGGCAAACCCACCGCATTGCCGAAGGCGATTACAATCAACATATTGACTTTTTGGGCGACTTTTCCAATTCGTATAATAAACTGATTGCCGGATTAAAAGAAAAACAAATCATCGAAAAGGAACTCGAAGCTAGTGAGACGCAATACCGCATCCTTGCCGAAAATGTTTCCGACGTCATCTGGAAACTCGACCTTTTTTCCGGAAGATTTACCTATATCAGCCCTTCTATTTACGCCTTACGGGGCTATTCTGTTGAAGAAGCCATGGCTCAAACAATGGAAGAATCCCTCACACCGGAGTCTGTTCGTTATATCCAGGAAAACCTGCCGAAAAGAATTCAGGCATTTTACACAGGCGACGAATCTGCCCGGGCCCAAATCTCTGAAGTACAACAACCCTGCAAAGATGGCTCCATTATCTGGGTTGAAGTGGTTACTACCTTTATCACCAATAAAGACAATAAAATAGTTGAAATACTTGGCGTTTCGCGGAACATCGAAAGTCGGAAAAAAGCCGCGGAACAACTGCAATTATATGCCATGCAGTTAGAAGAACTCAACGCTACCAAAGACAAGTTTTTCTCCATCATTGCTCACGATCTGCGTAACCCTTTTGGGGCTATACATAATTTAGCCGAACTCCTTTTAGAAAATATTGAAATTGATAACAAACAGCTTGTCTCAAAAATTGCCAAGTTACTATACGACAGCTCAAAACACACGTTCGAGTTGCTTCAAAATCTGCTGGAATGGGCTAAAATTCAGCAAGGAGGTCTAAATTTTAAACCGGAACTGTTAGACTTGTCGTTTATACTAAACGAAGAAACAGAAACATTAGCTCCGCTTATAAATCAAAAGGAAATTTCTTTAGAATTGTCAATACCTGCTGATATACAGATTACTGCAGATAAATATATGCTCAGGTCTATTTTTCGAAATCTGCTGACGAATGCGGTTAAATTCACTCCAAACAATGGCAGCGTAACTGTTAAAGCACTAAATGATAACAATAATATTATTATTGCCGTTAAGGATACCGGTATCGGACTAAGCAGCGATGAGCAAGAACGCCTTTTTAAAATTGACAGGGTAATATCGAAAAACGGCACGAACAATGAGAGAGGCACAGGCCTCGGATTAATGCTGTGCAACGAATTTGTAAAAAAACATAACGGCGAAATCAGTGTCGAAAGTACTTCGGGCAAAGGAAGCACTTTCCGCATTGTTATTCCACAAGAAAAAAACACGCATTTACTGATTTCAGAAAAATGATATTCTTAATCCGATAAATCCGTGTTCTTTATTTCTTACTTGCCCGATTTTATCGATTCCAATTCAACCTCAAAAATCAACGAAGTAAACGGAGGTATAATTCCAGTAGATGAGCCGGTAGTTCCAAATCCCAGTTCCGAAGGCATTATAAACAATGCTTTTTCACCTTCATGCATCATCCCGATAGCCTCTTCCATTCCCTTAATAACTTGCCATTGCTGACCGTAAACAAACTGGAAAGCCTCGTGGCGTTCGCGTGTGGAATCAAAAAACTTACCATTAAGGAAACGCCCTTCGTAATGTACAACCACCGTGTCGCCAACTTTAACCGCTCGTTCATTACCAGCTTTAAGCACAAGGTGGTACATTCCCGAAGCCAAAGGAGCAGACTTAATCTTGGCTCCGTCAATATATTGTTTTAAGATAGTTTTTTCGTACTCGCCAAAATCGTCAATCCACCGCAGAAAAGCCTCTTTTTCTTTGGCATATTGTTTAGGAGTCTGGATGTCAATTATCGAAACATCAACCTTAATTTTATCCCCCTCTTTCAGAAATGAGGGTAGATTGGACGAAAGCGTCTTTTTAAAGAACTGCGAGGCAGAGATAATAAAGCTTGCCGAGTCGTCCTTGGCTAAAAAGGTCAAACACTCATCGATAGCTCCCGGAAAATCGGGTTTCGAAATCTGGAACTTTCGTCGTCCGGAAAAAAACAACGAATCTTTAATGGTCTTATAGTTAATATCAACCGTCACATAATCATTATATTGACATTTAGGAGCTTCATCGCCTATTTTTATCAGCTTATAAAAAAATCCGTTCTGGTGAGGTGTATAGCCGGGATATTCCGACTTTTTTTCCCCACAGGTTGAAAACCCTAAAACAACCAAAAGGCATAACGATAAGATAAGGGTGTGTTTCATCCGTACAAAATTGTTTTTTAAAGGTCGGATGCAGCTCGCATGTTGGTTTTGTTCATGCGCGGTTGCGTTTTTCCATAAGCATGCTCGGTTCATATCAATTTTCGAGTTTAATAAGTTCTACTTCGTAAAGGATAATTGCGCGCTCGGGTATTTTATTGCCATCGCCCACGAGTCCGTAGGCAAGATGTGGAGGCAAAATAAACCGGGCTTTGTCGCCAACTTTTAACAATAACATACCTTCTTCGAGGCCCGATTCCACGCCGCCCTGCCCAAGGCGAAACCGCTTAGCGCCGGATTCTTCAGACGAATAACATAGGGTGCCGTCGAGCAGCCATACCTTATAATAAAGCGTAACCGTTTTCCCTAAACTGGCTTTAGCTCCGTTTCCATTCTGATAAATCATATACCACAGCCCGGCTTTGGAAACCTGCATATCCCAATTACGACGTTTGATGTATCCCTTAATAATATCGGCATCCTTGTTTACCAGATATTTATTGGCTTTCATCAGTTTCTCCTGCGTACTTTCATTATCAACCATCTGTTTGTCATTTGGTTGACGATTGCCACACGAAGCAACAACTGTTAATGCAGATAATGCAAAAAATAGGCGGAATATATTCTTCATTTTAATTTTCTTTCCCCGATGGTCATTATTTAAACTACCGCATGTTCTCATTAAGCTGTTGAGCATATTGAGGCAATAAATCTACAAATTTTTTCACGGTTTCGTCCAATGAAAGTCGCGATTCACCACCGGCGGCATTAGTGTGCCCTCCTCCCGAAAAATATTTTTCGGACAAAGCATTAACCGGAAACGAACCTCTCGAGCGAAATGAAATCTTAACTTTATCCTTATTTTCAATAAACATTGCAGTAAAACAGATTCCTTTTATTGATAATGGATAATTGACAAAGCCTTCGGTATCGCCGCTTACAAAGTTATACAGCTTTTGTTCGTCGAGGCTTAGGGATATTAACGCTGTGTTATACTCGGGGAATACCTGCATTTTCTGCCCTAGGCAATAGCCCAACAAACGCATCCGGTGAGCCGAATAACTATCGTAAATACGACTGTAAATCACATCTTTTTCTATTGAATAATTTAAAAGATCTGCTACAATCTCAAACGTACGCGGGCGCGACGAGTTATAACTGAAACAGCCGGTATCGGTCATTATACCGGTATAAATGCACTCTGCAACCGACTTATTCATCCAGGCATGTCCGTCCATGGCCATGATAAACTCATAAATCAGTTCGCTGGTAGAGGATACTTCTGTAAATGAGAATGAATAGTCGACAATCATTTGCGGAAACGGATGATGGTCAATCATCACCTTACAACATTGAGCTGCGTCTATAGAGTCTTTCATTTCAGCAGCCCGCCGGGTATCGTTATAATCCACCAGAAACAAAAAATTGGCTTCGTTAATAATCTGTTCGCACTTTTTACGATTTTTATAAAAATCGATAACAATGTCGTTTCCTGGAAGCCAAAACAAAAATTCGGGATAATCGTTGGGCGAAATGGCAGTAACATCAAATCCCTGATTTCGGAAAAACCAATACAAGGCCAACATCGACCCCAGAGCGTCGCCATCGGGGTTTTGATGCGTTGTTATGACTATCTTAGACTGGACGGTTAGCCGCTCCTTCAACTCACTTATCCCTTCACTTTCTTTTACAATCACAATACTTTATATTATAAGGTTATAAATCATCTTGTTGAGGCTACAATTTTATACATTTGCCATAAAGCCCCCTTTAAAATAAGTCTAGATAAGCATTAAATATAGAAATTATGTACAATATGTTTTAAAACATAAAAATTAATTTCTACATTCGGTGGTCAAACATTAATACATACCCCATGTCTTCAAATTATACATTTACCATCATTAAGCCCGATGCCGTTAAAAGCGGATATATCGGCGAAATATTGGCGATGATGAACCGGGGCGGATTCAAAATATCGGCCTTAAAAATGTTGCAACTCGCCCAAAGTGAAGCCGAAGCATTTTATGCAGTACATAAGGAACGTCCTTTTTTTGGCGAATTGGTTAAATTTATGAGTTCCGGACCAATCGTAGTAGGCATTCTGGAAAAAGAAAACGCCGTAGAAGATTTTCGTAAATTCATTGGGGCAACCGACCCTGCCGAAGCTGCCGAAGGTACTATCCGCCGAAAATACGCTCATTCGAAAGGCGAAAATGCCGTGCATGGTTCCGATAGCGACGAAAATGCTGCCATTGAAGCGTCATTCTTCTTCTCGACAAGCGAAAGATTCTAATTTGTTAATTGTTACGGATTTCCGGTTTCCAGAACTGGGAGTCCGTAATAATTAACGAAATACAATATCATCAATCACGCTCTCTCCGGCTTTGTCATTCAGCGATTTAATAATCCCTGTCTTCAACATCATCAATTCGTTCCTCACCACCGACGATTTCATGTGAACAAACAGTATCCTGTTTTTAATGTACATCTTTAAAGTGGCGCGTGCTACATTTTTTCCGAGAGTTTCTTCCCATGAGTTTATAACCCTCATTTCCTTGAACTTATGTTCAAGATTAAGCTCTTTTAAAAGATCCCCTACTACCTCGCTTATATTCTGAATGTTACCTCTGCGCATAAAACTAAAATTTAAATTTTAGGAGTTAACTCCTTCTTCCGAAATGTGGAACAAGCGGTACTCTCCGTCAATTTGTTTAAGAATTTCGCTCATTCGTTCCGAACTGGTATCGGTAATAAAAATCTGGCCAAAATTTTTACTGGCAACAAGATTTATGATTTTAGCCACCCGGTGAGCATCAAATTTATCAAAAATATCGTCCAGTAGCAGTAATGGAAAAGTACCAGCTTCCTTTTTAATATAATCGAACTGAGCAAGCTTTAGCGCCACCAGAAAAGTCTTTTGCTGCCCTTGAGAACCAACCCTTTTTATCGGAAACCCGCTAAGGCTAAGCAAAAGATCGTCTTTATGAATACCAACAGAGGTATGTTGGAGCTTCCGGTCTTTTTCAATCGAATTCTTTAGCATATTGGCAAAATCGCCCGTCAACAGGCGTGATTCGTAACTAAGCTCAACTTTTTCTTTTCCTCCCGAAACAAATTCGTAATATTCTTGAAAAACAGGTATCAAATTACTAATAAACAGTTTACGCTTTTCAAAAATCCGAACACCCGAAGCTACCAGCTGCTCATCCCACATCTCAACCATATCCGCATCGAACCAGTTAGAACGGGCAAAATCTTTCAGCAACAGATTTCGTTGGGTGAGTACACGATTATAGCGCAGTAAATCATCAAGATACTGATGATCGAACTGAGAAAGTACCGCATCGATAAATTTGCGTCGTTCCTCGCTTCCTTCAATAATCAGTCCTGAATCGGCCGGCGAAACCATTACCACAGGCAATAGCCCTATGTGCTCCGATAATCGGTCGTATTCCTTATTATTACGACGAAATACCTTTTTGAAGCCTTGTTTGACCCCGCAATAAATATTTTCCGTCTTATCCTCGCGGGCATATTCGCCCTGAATTACAAAGAATTCGTGACCGTGCCGGATATTCAGACTATCAACACCGGAAAAAAAGCTTTTACACAACGACAGGTAATAAATTGAATCGAGAATATTCGTTTTCCCGATGCCGTTATCGCCTACAAAACAGTTTATTTTGTCACAAAACTGCAACGAAACGTCTTCGTAATTTTTAAAATTGAGTAAAGTAAGATTTCGTAAAAATGTATGCATAGGAAAACGCGTCTGGCGCAAAGATAGAAAAAGCCACCTGATGTTTGTGCCAAAAAAATGTAACATTTGTTTTAGATATTTTCCAAAACTGTTACATTTGCGTTCTAATATTCAAAAAATCTAATAAAGAAACAATGGCTAACTCAAACAACGACGCTGTAGAACATAAACTCGAAGGAATTGAACATGCCTTAACCAGAACCGAGCAATACATTGAAGATAATCGTAAAAGCTTGTCCATTATTGCAGGGGCTATTATTGCAGCGGTTGCAATTTATTTTGCATTCAACCAGTTTTACCTGAAACCTCAGGAAGCTGAGGCTCAGAAACAAATGTATGTTGCCGAACAATATTTTGAAAAGGACTCATTGAAACAAGCACTTAATGGCGACGGCAACTATCCCGGATTTCTTGGTATTATTGACCAATATAGCTTGACCGATGCCGCTAACCTGGCTCATTATTATGCCGGTATTTGTTATAAGAACATGGGAAAATACAACGAAGCCATTGAATATCTCAAGAAATTCGATTCCAACGACGTAGTTGTTTCAAACATTGCTTTAGGTTCTATTGGCGATTGCTATGCCGAACTTGGCGATACTGACAAAGCTCTGAAATTCTATAAAAAAGCCGCCGAAAACAAGAAAAACGACTTCACTTCTCCGCTATACCTCATGAGAGCTGGTCTTTTACTCGAAGACAAAAACGAATTTAGCAAGGCGCTTGAAATGTATCAGCGTATTGAAAAAGAGTACAATAAAAGCTACGAAGGCCAACAAGTTGAAAAATACATTACCCGCGTAAAAGTAAAGGGTAACATTAAATAAAAGTCAAATCACAGCTTACAACAAGGGAAGGGACTTTAAGTCCCTTTTTTTGTATTTGGAAGTTGAGATAATAGTTATCAATATCATCAGAAACTTTAACATCAGAATACTATGGCAAGCAGTTTAAAGAACCTGTCGGATTACGACATTAACGCGGTACCTTCCGCCAAAGGATTACAGTTTGGCCTTGTTGTGGCCGAATGGAACAACGAAATTACTGAAGCTCTGGCCAACGGTGCTATCGATACACTTCTGGAACACGAGGTAAGCAAGGAAGACATCTTTATTAAAAGAGTTCCCGGAGCCTTCGAATTGAGCCTTGGAGCACAGTTCTTTGCCGAATATACCACCGTCGATGCGATCATCTGCATTGGTTGTGTCATCGAAGGCGGCACTCCGCATTTCGAGTACATTTGTCAGGGCGTAACCCAAGGCATTACTAAAGTAGGCCTCGATTATAATATCCCTGTAATATTTGGTGTACTCACCACCAACAACCTCGAACAAGCACAGGAACGTGCCGGCGGGATACACGGAAACAAAGGTGTGGAAGCCGCTGTAACGGCTATAAAAATGGCTGACCTTCAGGAAGAAATGATGGACGCCAGCGAAGACGAATAATTTAAAAGTCTCTTTAAAATTTATGACACTCATGCGCAGGTGGAATTCATATGAATTTCACCTGTGCATGACTAAAATGAGAACTCCTAAAATGGCACAGTTCAAAGTATTGTTATTTTTCCCTGTTATCGCAGCATTGCTGATGGCTTTCGCCAATCCCAAACCCATCGCCCAAAAGGCCGAACAATCGCTAAAAACCGTTTTTCCTGCATTAGCTGAAAAAGCCCCCCATAAAGGCATAGCCCAAACTCATTCAGAAATGGCTGTCGCGGATTATAAATCTACTCCCACAGTCATAGATGACACAACTAAAAAAGACCCAATCTACCTACAAGTCGAACAGATGCCGGAATTTCCTGGAGGAATGACCGAATTGGTAACTTTTTTAGGATCACATTTGAGGTATCCATTAGAAGCTGACCAAAAGGACATTGAAGGAAAAGTATTTGTAAGATTTATTGTGGACAAAGAAGGCAACGTTAAAGAACCTGAAATAGCAAGAAGTATAGGTGGAGGCTGCGATGAAGAAGCAATTAGGGTAGTAAAATTATTTCCCAAATGGAAACCAGGATATCAAAATGGAAAACCTGTAAATGCATATTTTGTATTACCAATAAAATTTCAATTAATTCCAAAAAGGAATGAGACTAAACTTGAAGAAAGAGAGGTTACCAATGAAAACAATATAGTATTTCTGCAGGTTGAAAAAATGCCGGAATATCCCGGAGGTATTGAAGAATTAATAAAATTTATTAACAATAACCTTAAGTATCCACAAAATGCAATAGATCTAAAAATAGAAGGACATGTTTTTGTCAAATTCATAATAGATAAGGAAGGAAATATTTCAAAACCAACAATACTGCGCGGTATAGGAGGCGGATGCGATGAAGAAGCAATTCGAATAGTAAATTTATTTCCCAAATGGAAACCTGGCTCACAAAATGGTCACTTAGTTAATGTTTCTTTTACATTACCTATTAATTTTAAACTATCCAGTAAAAAGAAATAGCCTTCAAAACACAAATAACAGCTTATAGCAGGCTTTCAATAATCTGGAGGATAGTCTGCATTCTTCTATCTTCGCTGACTACTCTAACTATGAAAAAGATACTTATACTACTATTTTGGGCTAATTCAATATGGTCATCAAATGCTCAAAACATTTCGGTTACCGATTCAGCCCGATTGTTTCTTCAATCCTATAATTACAGCAAAGCATTACAAGTCATTAACCAACAGTTAAACCCAAATAATAACAATGTTAATCTTCTAATTCTTAAAGGAACTGCGTTAAAAGGATTGCTAAAATATCCGGAAGTCATCTATACTTTTGAGTGGGCTCTGGGTATCGACTCCTCCGGTTACCAAACCTATATGGGCATTGCCTTATGCCATAAAGCCCTTAGCAATTACAACAAAGCGCTGTCCAATTTCAAAAAGGCAAAGGCTTTAAATCCCGAAAATATTGTCATACCCATTGAGATTGCAGGCATTTTGTACGTTTCCGAGAACTACGAACAGGCCAATACCCTGATAAACCGATTCATTGGAAGATGCCTTTGCTTATCAGGGTATTTTTTTCAAAACACTTTCCCAATTATTACAATCTTTCTATCTTTAACGTTTCTAAAATATGCTTTTGCAAGGACTTACCCGAACAAATCCAACAAAAGCACTATCAATTAAGCTATTATATGAGTACTAAAAAAATTGAGTTTACCAGCGAACAGTTTACCGAGTTATTAAAAGTGGTTTATTTGGGTCATTGGATGGCCAATTCGCACCGCGATGAACCAAACAATACGTTTGAAGAAATTGAGCAACATATTTATTCAAACGCACATTCGTTCGGGCTTAACCATTATACCGAATTTGACCAAGAATCTCAAAAATATCTTCCTTCGCCCGAATTGGAAGAAGAAACTGATCCTATTATCGAAGATTACGACGACAATACCTTCTGGGACGAACTGGCTTGGCGCATGGCCGAACGCGACTTTAGCAATAAATATGACGAAGCCAAGGTATTGTGCATGACCGGAGACGAAATCTTTCGCGAAAAGAACACTTTGGCTGACAAATATTTTGAAGAATTCTCGACTAATGGAATTCAAAAAATGACGTTAAAATAAACTCGCCTCCTCTTTTCAATATGGAATTGGACAATACCTCCCAAGAGTCAGTTAAATATCTTACCCAACAAGGAATGGATATTTACCTGGCTGTTTCCGCAAACGAAAGCCGGTGCACCGGTTTGCTGGAAAAGGTAGATGTGTCCAATATAGGCCATAAAATAGCACTTTCGTTTACCGACCAAAAAAAGACACAAATCCGGGAACAAAACGACAACCGTTTCAAATCCTTGGGGTTTATCCTTACAGGAGTGCCATCGTGCGAAGTATCAGTCCTTCACGAAATTCTTGACCCGATATGTATTCAAAATTTTAAAGATAAATTCAATATACTCATCGATTATTCGTGCATGACACAGGTTTGGTATAACGAAATTATCAACTATTTTCTCAAACTCGAAGAGCAGTGCTCCAATATCAGCCTATGGTTTGCATATTCCCCGGCGGCATACAACAAACCGGAAACAATATTGAATAAATTCTCTTATCAGGCAATTCCTGAGGGTAAGCCTGATAAACCATTAGCCCTGATCATCGGGCTAGGTTACGACAAAGGACGAACCGAAGAACTTGCTCAGAAAATAAATGCTCAAGCCGTTTACGCGTTCTATCCCGACCCGTCTATGGATGACAGGTATGTAAACGATTTACTAAAACACAACTTAGGGTTACTAAAGAAGATAGACCAATCGAATATTGTACCCTATCCATTATACGACCTGAACTCAACAAATTCACTGATTACAGCGTTGTGTGTCAATTTGCGGCTTAAGTACAGGATAGTACTGGCATCGGTTGGTCCTAAAACGTTTTCGTTGCTCAGTTATATTCTTTCGGCCAGATACCCTGATATTACTATCTGGAACGTAACGGCAGGCCCTAATCAGGCAAACGATCGTAAGCCCAACGGCGACCTGCTTTTATATAAAGCCGAATTCACTTCCGAAGAAGTAGATTACTGATAAAGTGACAGTGATAAAAAATTAAGTATTTAAGAGATTAAGTAATGAAAACAAACAACAAAATTTGCACTCTTTTTAATATTAAATACCCTGTAATTCAAGGAGGTATGGTTTGGTGCAGTGGATGGAAACTTGCATCAGCTGTTAGCAATGCCGGAGGGTTGGGGTTAATCGGAGCCGGCTCAATGCACCCCGAGGTACTTACCGAACATATCCGCAAATGCAAAGAAGCCACTGATAAACCTTTTGGAGTAAATGTTCCGCTGATGTATCCTGAAATCGACAAAGTAATGAATATCATTGTTGAAGAAGGAGTTAAAATCGTCTTTACCTCTGCCGGAAGTCCTGCCAAGTGGACTCCTTTTCTGAAAGAAAAAGGCATTACCGTAGTTCACGTAGTTTCGAATACCAAATTTGCCATTAAATGTGTTGAAGCTAAGGTTGATGCTATTGTGGCTGAAGGATTTGAGGCTGGCGGACATAACGGTCGCGAAGAAACCACTACCATGGTATTGATTCCGCACGTTCGTAAGGTTGTAGACCTCCCGCTTATCGCAGCCGGAGGCATTGGCACCGGACGGTCCATGCTTGCCGCCTTTGCTTTGGGAGCCGATGGTGTTCAAATGGGTTCCCGTTTTGCCGTAACCACAGAGTCTTCTGCTCACGAAGATTTTAAACGAAAAGTATTGGAAGCCGGAGAAGGCGACACATCCTTGACATTAAAACAACTAGCCCCTACCCGACTTATCAAAAACAAATTTTATGAATTGATACAAGAACTCCAAGCTCGTGGAGCCACTACCGAAGAAGTTCGTGAGCTTTTGGGAAAAGGCCGCGCAAAAAAAGGTATTTTTGAAGGAAATCTTGATGAAGGCGAGCTCGAAATCGGACAGGTTGCTGCAATGATCGATGTTATCAAACCTGTAGCTGAGGTTATGCAAGAAATTATTACAGAGTTTAATGAGGTGAATAGAGATCTATCCGTTTTATCCTTTTAAATAAAAAAATAGAAAGTCACGGAGTTCTCATTTAATCTGTTGCTTTCTATTTTTTTGAATCAACTTATTGGCTATAAGTTAATCCTCCAAATCGCGACGATTCTTTTCTTCCTCATTTCGTTCTTGGTTACGTCTGTAAACCAAATAGATTAGCACTATTATTAAAGCTAGGATTATTACATGGGTAAAATTATAATAGGTATACATACGCTTTAAATTATTCCCGTATCCAGGAAGGTTTTCTCAATATTAATAAAAAAACATCGATTTTAAACGATTCGTTTTATTATTCTGAGTTTATGCGTATATTTTTTTATCTCATAATTATAAATTCCAGATACATCCAGCCTGTCGATATGCACCCAGCCTGAAGCATGGATAATTTCTGAATTTTCGAGTACAATACCAGTGTGCGTAATACGGCCTTCCTGATTTTCGAAAAATGCAAGGTCGCCCGGACGTACACCTGCTAATTCCACCGTCACACCAAGCTCTGCCTGCTGATAAGCATCGCGGGGAATCGCTATTCCATTCGATTTATACACCAGCTGCGTAAACCCGGAACAATCGATGCCAAAAATGGTACGTCCTCCCCAAAGATAGGGTGCATTAAGATATTGTTTGGCTGTTGTAATTAGGTCGTACGGCATACCTGGCTGATACACCGAAACCTGTTTATCCCGCACAATATTCCGAAGCCTATCGGGCAAATTGCTTCCTCCTGCAAGAAAAGTCGCGGGAAAGCCGGCTTCCTCGGGAATAACCTCACAAACCGGACTTTTAACTACCGACCCATATATTTTCGGATAATTCTCAAACTCAGCCTCGGACAAAGGAGTTATCATGGCCGAGGTTACCCAGCCTTCATAACCGTCGAAGGAACTTCTTATCAAACTCCAGGAACCATCGATATCTAAAATTTCAAATGTTTCACCAAACAATAGTTGGGTAGTCATTTCGCTGCGCTCTGAGGCCGTTTTTCGAACAGGAATGAGGGACAAGTGGCATATTCCAAAACTAGGCATATACGTTTATTTTAATTCAAACAAAAATAAGCAAATCCACTTCGATAAACCAAACGATACCTCATTATGCGTTTTGAACCCAATAAAGAACTCTAATAATACCAAAAATGTATGCACTATTTAGAATGATTACTGATAAACACCTATTTGCCAGTACATAGGATAAGGTTCTAATTTATACAACATTCCAGAATAATTTAACCCCGATTGAAGTAAATTTGTAACAATAGCTTTTACGAATAATCACTTAAAAATTCATGCCCATGACGATAATCAACTTAAACGTTTCTTCCAAAAGCAATTTAAGCGGCAACCCATCAGTCGTAATTTTGGCTAACAAGGCGTCCCTCAAAGGAGGTGACTGCGGATGTGGCAGTTGCGGATGTGGCGGCGGCGGTAACTAAACTGGTTTAAATGAAAATGGGCGATATTATTATCGCCCATTTTTTATTCACCTTAGGCTATTAATAATTTTTCTATTTGTTCACTTTCAGTTATATGAGAAAATCGGGTTTGAGCTTGTGTGCCGGCCTTTATCGCAATTTCTCTTGACTCATCGGGGTGCTGAAGTATTTTCACCAGTTTTGAACAGAAATCATCGAGGTTTTCATATTCGTACAACTCACCTAGCTCACCGAAATTAAGAATTTCCGGCGTTCCGGCCGAATTGGTGGCAATAATAGGAATCTGCGAGAGCATGGCTTCAATGGTAACCATTCCATACGTTTCGCCATGCGATGCCAAGGCAAAAACATCAATGGCATTATAAAACATGCTAACATCATTGGTAAACCCTCGTAAATGGATTTTTTCAGACAAGTTATTAGCCGCAATAAAATCAATCAGTTCCGAATAATAAATACCCGCTTCTGGGTCGTTTACAGTAGGTTCTCCTAAAACAAGAAGTTCAACTTTCACCCCCACTTTTTTGAGCTCGTTTACTGCTTTTGTCAGAAATAATTGGCCTTTTTTGGGGTCGATACGCCCCATTATCCCAATTAACGGAGCTTTAGTTTTGATGTTTAGTTTACGACGGGCTTCTTCTTTTGAATATTTAGCTTTGATGAACTTTTCGGTTTCGGTACCAAGCGGAATTACCTTTATTTTGGAAGGTTCAAGATGTGTTTTTGCCATCACCTCTTTCTTTAAAAGATCTAAAGGCGAAATCCAATAATCAATAGCCGAAAATCTCAGGGTATGCAACCAATCTCTTTTACTAACGCCAACAAGCATGTGCTGTTGGTAAATTACTTTTATTTTGTTTGATAATATACGCTTAGTAAGAAACATAAAATCCAAATCACGATTATCAAAAATCATAATACGTTCAATAACAGCCTCTTTAAGCTTTTTGCCAAAGCGAAAAGCCGCCTTAAAATCAAAATATTTACGATGATTTTCGATAGATTCCAGCATTACCGGATAATCCTTTGCATTAGCATATATTTTTGAATCTTTCAGGGCGTAAAGCGTCACTTTCCAGCCGCGTTCGTTTAACCATCCGGCAAGCCGCAACACGTTCAATTCCAGCCCCCCCCATCCGGTAGAGGTAATTAAAAAACCTATCTTGTCAGTCATAATTAATTACTTTAAAGATTTAAACCCTCATTTGCCTCTTTGACGGTTTAAAAATGCTAAGGTTTAATCGGTATGAAAAAAATAGAGAAAAGTCAAAAAGCTGTCATCCTAAATCGCTGGAAAAATATGGATGTCAATATATCGTAATAAACCATTAATTTTCCGGACAAAAACAGTGCCTAAATTCAAAAAACATGTTCTTCGTTCTATCTAAGGTATTATTATTTGTACTTACCCCTATTTTTTGGGTTTTGATTTTATTATTTATCGCTATTATCGCCCACAACCCTCAAAAAAGAAAGCGCTATCTGATAATAAGTATAGTTGTCTTGTACTTATTTTCAAACGAATTTATATTTAACCGAATAGCCCGTAAATGGGAAGTTGCGCCGGTAAGGTATGAAACACTTGGAAATTATGATTATGCTATCGTTTTAGGCGGTTTCTCGACATTCGACACCACCTGTTCGAAACTAAAGCTCAATGAAGACGGCGACCGGATATGGCAGGCCGTTCAGCTTTATCATCAAAAAAAAGTTAAAAAACTATTCATCTCCGGAGGTTCCGGACAGTTAATGCATCAAAATGAAACCGAGGCCGACAAGGTAAAAACGTTTCTTTGCTCCATAAACATTCCCGATTCAGCCATTGTTATGGAAGCTAAATCACGAAATACGCATGAAAATGCTGTCAATACGGGAAAATGGCTGAAACAACATCACCCGCATGCAAGCTGTGTACTTGTAACCTCAGCTTACCATATGCGCAGGGCAGCAGGATGTTTTAAGAAAGAAAACATAACCTTTATCCCCTATTCCACACGAACGCTATCCGAACCACAAAAATACGACCTTGATTTACTCTTGCTACCTCAATCAAATATCCTGCATAAATGGGATTTACTATTAAAAGAATGGGTGGGATACATTGCATATAAATGTGCCCAATACCAATAATTTAAGGCAAAGATCCAAAAACAGGTGTTATTTAAAGGGCTTTTTTTATCTTTGGCAATTCCGGACAAAGCTTGGTATTGATGATTAAAACCATCTGTTCCTTGTAATTTTCCGGACCCTAAAATCTGAACTGAGCCATAAAATATGATGAGAAGAGTTGTAATTACAGGCATAGGGGCAGTTACACCAATTGGCAATACTGCACCCGAATTTATTGAAAATGCAATTAGTGGAAAAAGTGGCGCAACGCCAATAACAAAATTCGACACCACTAATTTTAAAACTAAATTTGCCTGCGAAGTCAAAAATTTTGTACCAGAAAATCATTTCGACCGCAAGGAATTACGGAAACTCGATCCTTTCTGCCAATATGCCCTTGTAGCTGTTGAGGAAGCGCTAAGCAATTCCGGTCTTGACATTTCCAGCATTGACCCGGCCCGCGCCGGAGTAATCTGGGGATCGGGTTATGGCGGAGTTACCACCATGTTTGAACAAACCATGAATTTTGCGGATAATGGACGGTTGCCCCGGTTTACCCCCTTTTTTATCCCGCGTTCCATCATCAACATGGCCGCTGGACTCATATCTATTAAATACGGATTTAAAGGAATAAACTTTGCACCGGTTGCTGCCTGCGCTACATCCAACGTTGCTATCCTCGAAAGTTTAAACAATATCCGTTGGGGAAAAGCCGACATCATTGTTTGTGGTGGTTCGGAAGCTGCTATTGACGAAGGCGGAATAGGTGGCTTTAATGCTGCAATGGCCTTATCCACCAATAACGACAGCCCCGAAACTGCATGCCGTCCGTTCGATGTTACCCGCGACGGGTTTGTAATGGCCGAAGGTGCCGGTGCGCTCATCATAGAAGAACTGGAACACGCCCAACGGCGCGGAGCAACCATTCTTGCCGAACTTGCGGGTGGAGCTATGACTTGTGATGCATATCACATCACCGCTTCGCATCCAGAGGGCGAAGGCTCTAAAAATGCCATGAAACTTGCTTTGGAAGATGCCGGATTAAAACCGGAGGATGTTGATTATATCAATGCGCATGCCACGTCAACTCCATTGGGTGATGTTAGCGAAATTAATGCCATTATGAGCGTATTTGGAGAACACGCTAAAAAATTGAATATCAGTGCAAGCAAATCAATGACCGGTCACATGTTAGGAGCTGCTGGTGCTGCAGAAGCAATTCTCTGCGTAAACTCGGTAAAAAACGATATTATCGCACCAAGCATTAATGCCCGAAACATCGACCCTCAGATTCCGGAAGGTCTAAACCTTACGCTCGACAAAGCCCAACAACGCACAGTTAATGTTGCTCTTAACAATACCTTTGGCTTTGGTGGCCACAATGTAATTACAGTCTTTAAAAAGTTTCGGGAATAATCAGATTACCAAACTTTTTCTACATAAGGCTCGGCTTCGGCAAGGTTTTCGACCCTGCCGAGGTCGAGCCAAAAATTTTGGTCGTGACGCCAGGTCATGATCTTATTTTCGCGAGCCAGTCGCAAATACGAATCCATTATCGAAAAAACACCCGTTTCTGTTATCAACGAAAAAATATCCGGGCTAAGCACATGTACCCCACTGAATGCAATGGGCTGCAAATCTTTTTCTTCGCCTTTTGAAATAATCGTTTTCCCCGTCTGGTTATTCTTCCACCCGCTTAACTCGCCCTTATCATTAACAAGCAGAGACCGTGATGTATTACGACTTTTCACTGCCAAGGTAGCCAATGGACGGTGCTGAAGATGGAAATTATACAATTCCGTTAAGTCAAAATCAGTAAGGATATCGACATTATGAACCAGAAAGGGCTCGCCATCACTCAAAAGAGATTGAGCCCTGAGCAATCCTCCGCCGGTATCGAGCAGCAAATCTGTTTCGTCCGAAATATTAATAGTTACTCCAAAATTTCGATTTTTCTCCAAAAAGCTGATTATCTGTTCCGCAAAATGGTGAACATTGATCACAATATCGGTAAACCCATATTTTATAAGACGTTTTATAACGATTTCGAGCATCGGTACACCCTTCACCTCTACAAGGGCTTTGGGTTTGGAAAACGTAAGTGGCTGCAAGCGCGTTCCCATGCCTGCGGCAAAAATCATAGCTTTCATTTATTCGTTGTCTTTATCCTTAATCTTTTTAGGCTTGCACAGGTGCTTTTCCTTTTTAGCGATAGATCCGCACTTTTTGCAGTAATACTTTGCGTCGGTTTGTTTTTCGGCAATTTCGTCTTTGTCCATGCCACAAATAGTCTTGCTCATATCATAAAAGTTAGAGGTTATTGATATAATCCGAACAATATAAACCGTAACAATGTTCAACAAGCCTCTGCCAAAAATCAAAGACGTATTTTTTACCAACCTTTAACTTCAAGTTCCCTGTGCCGTAATTTAAAAATAACATTGCTGTCGCGAAATTTTTGGGACAGATGTTTATAAAGCTGCTCTGCCGAATATACCGATCTGTGCTGTCCTCCGGTACATCCGAAGTTAATCATAAGACTGGTAAAGCCGCGACTGAGGTACTTCTCAACCGAGCGGTCAACCAGAGCGGTTACATTTTCCAGAAAGTCGTCCATCTCCGGTTCGTTACGAAAAAATTCCTGAACAGGCTCGTCCTTCCCGGTAAGCATCTTATATTGTTCATATCTCCCAGGGTTATGCACACTGCGGCAGTCGAAAACAAAACCGCCGCCATTAGACGATTCGTCCACCGGAATACCCCTGCGGTACGAAAAACTATTGATAGCAACTCTGAGCGAAAGTTGATTCTTTGCCAGCTGGCGAATATAATCCGATTCGGTAAGATACTCCCAAACCTTTCGAAGCTCAGGAACATCAACCGGAAGGGTTACATTATCGAGCAGCCAGTCCAGATGATTTAAGGCCAATGGAATACTTTGCAGAAATAGCTCTTTTTTCTCGTAAAGTCCGCGAAAACCATAAGCTCCCATGGCCTGCATCAAACGAATATAAACATACCCGTAAAAATGTTTCAAGAACTCATCCTTGCTTACAGGCATCAGCTTATTTAACGACTGCAGGTAATGATCGAGCAATTCTTCGCGCACATCGGGCAGAAGACTTGTCTTGGCCTCGAACAGAACTGAAGCAATATCATAATGCAAGGCTCCTTTCCGGCCTCCCTGATAATCTATAAAATAAGGCTTTTCGTTATGTATCATTACATTCCGACTCTGAAAATCGCGGTAAAGAAAATGATTACAATCGGCCGAGAGCAAATAATCGCAAAAGGTATTAAAATCATTTTCGAGCGCTTGTTCGTCAAAAGGAACGCGGGCTAACTTCAGAAAATAATATTTAAAATAATTCAAATCCCACATCATCGACTGCCGGTCGAAAGCATGACGCGGATAACAATTGGAATAATCCAATCCTTCTCCACCCAACACCTGAAACCGCGGTAATTCTTCCAGAACCCGCTTATACATGGCAATGACCTCAGGTTTCACTTCCTGCGGATAATCCAACTGCTGAATATGGCTCAACAGAGTTACATCACCCAAATCTTCAAGCAGATAAATATTATTTTCAAGAGCTTCGGCCAATATCTGCGGCACAGGAAGACCTTTCTCAAGGAAATGTCGGGTAAACGATAAAAAGGCTTTGTTTTCGGCTTTATCCTCGTTATACACGCCGATAATAGTACGGTTTTCACCCCAAAGCCGATAATACTGCCGGTAAGAACCGGAAGCCGGAAGCTTTGCTATTGATTCGCAGTTGAACTCTAAGTTTTTTTTCGCTAAACTTTTTAATTGCTCTTCGGGGGTAAGTATCTGTGACATAATAAATAGCTAACATTTTAAAACGGTACAAAGTAAGCGATAATCAGACGAATAACCAACTATTTGTTGATTGGTGATGGAGGATTGACGATTCAGGACATCTCACCATTAAAATTATCAGCAAAAAATTGGAGGGAATATTATTTTCTTTATATTTGGACAATTATTGTCCTAAAAAATAACGTCCCAATAATTTAAGTCTAGAAAAAAAATGTCCGGACAAACAAATGTCTTTTTCGGCGAATATATACGCGAACTGCGGACCTTGCGCAAGCTACCCTTGCGTAAAGTTGCGTCGGAACTGGACATTGATCCGTCAACTCTGGGAAAAATTGAGCGTAGCACTCGGCGTCCGCCTAAAGAAATCATCGATAAACTGGCGTCTATTTTCAACGTAGACCTTGCCCGCCTAAAGAGTATTTACCTGAGCGATAAAATATCATTCGAAGTTCTGAGCGAAGGACTCGACAAAGAAGTATTGGAAGAAGCTGAACAAAAAATTAACATACTTAAAAGTAGAAATGCCTATGAAAAGAATAGTTAACTTGGTGGCAATATGCGCAGTTGTATTGCTATTTTCGGGAATGGCCCCCGAAAACTCATCCACCAATTCGGCATGGATTAAAGCGATTGTTAATAAGCTGGAAGTGAGCGACTATTTTCTAACTACCGATGTAGAAGGAAACCTGGTGATTACCGGTAACTTCATCAATCAGGCGACCTTTCAGGACAAAACCCTGCATGCTGTGGGAAACTTCGATATTTTTGTAGCAAAATATACTCCCGGAGGTACGTTACTGTGGGTGCAGCAAGGCGGAGGCAGCGAGTATGATATGGCCAATGTTATCCGTACCGATAATATCGGAAATATCTATATAACAGGCTACATTACCGGAATATCCTTCTTTGGCGATTATATTATTAAGGCAAAAGGCAAACACAATGTCTTTACCGGCAAATATAACAAGGACGGGAAGTTACAATGGATACAGGCCGACGGAGCTGAGATTTATTATGAAATAAACCCCAAGAAACGGGAAAAACTTTTGTCGAAACTGTTTGATTAGAGGGGTGGGAGTTCACCATAATCGCGTTCGCCAAACACCTTACTGCCTACACGGACTAAGGTGCTGCCTTCTTCCATGGCGATATGGTAATCGTCGGACATCCCCATCGACAACTCTTTAAAGTCGGGATCGTCGGCGAAACGTTCGGCTTTTAGCTTCTTAAAAATAGTGGCGAGACTTCGAAACTCACTCCGGATTTTAGCTTCATCATCAGTATTTGTGGCCATACCCATCAGTCCAACAACACGCACATGGTCTAAAACCCTAAAGGTTGGCGAATCAATGAGTGCAAAAACTTCGGCTTCGCCCAATCCAAATTTTGTCTGTTCTTCCGCAACATGAATCTGTAAAAGGCAGGATATAACCCTGTTAGAGCGCTTTGCCTGTTTGTCAATTTCAATTAGAATGGCCAGAGAATCAACAGAATGAATGTAATGCACAAACGAGGCTATGTATTTCACCTTATTGCTTTGTAAATGACCAACCAGGTGCCATTCAATATCTTTTGGGAGTTGATTATATTTTGGAACCAGTTCCTGCACTTTGTTTTCACCAAAAATGCGTTGCCCCGCCTGGTAGGCTTCCATAATCTCGTCAACACTTTTTGTTTTAGAAACGGCAACTAACCGGGTTTGAGCCGGGAGTTCTGCAAGTACGGATTGTAAGTTTTGGGCAATGCTCATAATTATGCTATAAAATTCGAAGATACAAAGATAACTGGATTTTGAAGCTGATGAAATTTCATTTTAGAGTTTAATGCCTGCCAATATTTTGGTTTCTTTGCAGAATTATTGAAAGTTATAAAATCTATATAGTTATATTACAATGCCGTTCAGTTTGGCATTTGTTTTGATTAAAAGCGCTCGCACTAAAAGAGAGCCAACTTTCAGTAGCTAAACAACATTAATTCATCATAATCCTAAACCAAACTAAGAATCATGGCTATTGATTACTCGAGAGTTCCCTCATCGTGTTATGTTATGGACGAAGGGCTGTTGCGCAAAAATCTCGAACTAATCCGTTCGGTGAGTGAAGCTGCCGGTGTTGAGATTATCCTTGCATTTAAAGGCTTTGCAATGTGGAGTGCTTTTCCGGTAGTACGCGAATACATTTCCGGGGCTGCGGCAAGCGGCTTGCACGAGGCACGTCTGGCTTTTGAAGAAATGGGTACGCGGGCACATACATTTTCGGCCGCTTTCTCCGAAGCAGATTTCGATGAAGTGTTGACCTACAGCAGTCATGTGACATTCAACTCGGTAAATCAGGTTAAACGCTTCATGCCTTTGGTAAAGAAATCGGGTAAAGCTGTTTCAGTGGGTTTGCGCGTGAACCACGAATTCTCGGAAGTAGAAACAGCATTATATAATCCATGTGCACCGGGTTCGCGGCTTGGAGTTTTGGCCAGTGAGCTGGACGGAAAACTGCCTGAAGGTGTTGAAGGCTTGCATTTTCATTCGCTCTGCGAAGCATACCCCGAAGACCTTGAAAAAGCATTGGCAGCTTTCGAAGATAAATTCAGTGATCTTATTCCGCAGGTAAAATGGGTAAATTTTGGCGGCGGCCACCTGATGACCCGCAAAGGTTATGATGTTCAGCGGCTGATCGATATTCTGAAAAAATTCAAAAACAAACATAATGTGCATGTTATTCTCGAACCTGGAAGTGCATTTGCGTGGGAAACAGGCGTACTGGTTTCGACGGTGCTCGATGTGGTAGAGAATAAAGGAATTAAAACAGCTATTTTAAACGTTTCATTTACCGCGCATATGCCCGATTGCCTCGAAATGCCGTATAAACCGCGCATCGTAGGCGCCGACTTTGAGCCTGTTGCCGGAAAACCAACATACAGAATGGGTGGGAATAGTTGTTTGGCTGGCGATTATGTGGGTGATTGGTCGTTTAACAAAGAATTAAAACCCGGTGATTTGATTATTTTTGAAGATATGATCCATTATACCATGGTAAAAACGACCACTTTCAATGGTGTACAGCACCCATCTATCGGAATATGGAACGATACTACCGGATTTCGTTTGGTGCGTAAATTCGGGTATGAAGATTACAAAAACAGGCTAAGCTGATTCTCAATCCGAACAAATATTAAACAATATATGGAAAGTTCAAAAGTTTACTTTATTGATTTCAGAACAAATCCCAAACAAAACATTCTGGCCAAGCTTCGGAAGCTATGTACCAAGGCCGGGCTTTCTGACATTGAGATGGCTAAAAAATTTGTTGCGATAAAACTTCATTTCGGAGAGCCAGGAAATATGTCGTACCTCCGACCCAACTATGTTGCAGTTGTGGTTAAGATGATTCAGGAAAACGGAGGTCTGGCATTTTTAACCGATGCCAATACACTCTATAAGGGACGCCGCTCCAACGGTGTTGATCATATTCAAAGTGCCCACGAAAACGGATTCAATTCCATTGCGGTAGGCTGCAACATTGTGATTGCCGATGGCATTAAAGGTACTGAATACCGCGAAATAGAAATCAACCAGAAACATTGCAAAACAGCTAAGATTGGCTCTGCCATTGCCGATTCGGATGTGGTGGTAACCCTCTCCCACTTTAAGGGTCACGAGATGACCGGTTTTGGTGGTGCGCTCAAAAATGTTGGTATGGGCTGTGGATCGGTGGGTGGAAAGCTGGAAATGCACTCCAACGCCAAACCAGCCATCGACACCGATAAATGCACGGCCTGCAAGGTTTGCGAACGTAATTGTAACCACGATGCGGTGCATGTAATCGACAAAAAAGCGGTGATTGATTACGACAAATGCGTTGGCTGCGGGCAATGTATCGCGGTTTGCGTTTATGGAGCTGCCCAGGCTCAGAATGATTCGGAAGGTTTGCAGGAGAAAATTGCCGAATATTCTTACGCTGTGCTCAAAGACAAACCGGCTTTCTTCGTCAACTTCCTGATGGATATTTCGCCCGAATGCGATTGCTGGCATTTCAACGACACGCCTATTGTTCCAAACATTGGAATTCTGGCTTCAACCGACCCTGTGGCTATCGATAAAGCCTCGGCCGATTTGGTTAACAAAGCGCAGGCAAATCATAACTGCATGCTCGATGACCACACACATTCGTCGGACGATAAGTTTAACGCGCTTCACCCCACTACCGACTGGAAACTTTGCCTTAACTACGCTGAAGAACTTGGTCTTGGAACTCAGCAATATGAACTGATTAAAATTGATTAACGATAAATAAAACGCCGGACACATTGCCCGGCGTTTTATTCTAATCAACATTAAATATTTCCTTCTTGTTTAGCCTTATTGCCCCAGGGCAAACGCATTTAACTATATTAATTCTAAAATTACAACAAGTGCATATTGTTCTTTTCTTGCTTGATCAAGAAAAGAACCAAAAGAAATCAAGACTTCGCCCGGTTCACACAAAAAACTACGGGTCAAAGGCTGAAATCGCCTAAACTCATTTCCTCGTTCCTCGGAAACTCAAACAAAGGCGATTTTTAACCGCCTTTATCCCTTGTTTTTTGGCTTACCGGCCAAGGTCAATCCCGCTTTTCATTTCAATCTCTGAAATTTTTAAATGCGTTTGCCCTGCTTATTGCCCCCTCCGCTTTTGTAAGCCCGAATATTATAGGTAAAACTGAACATTAAATGCCGCCGGAAAGTATTGGTTTGTGAATCCTCAATATATGTGTCAGTAGCCGTATGATTAACATTATCGTTTTGATTTAATACATCATACATACTAACCTTTAACTCCCCGGCGTTACGTTTAAAAAACTTCTTGCCCAGCGATATGTCCCATTGCAGGTAATCCTTATTGTATCCGCCAGCCATACCACGGTTCATGCGCTCAGCAACGGAATTCTGCAACACAAGTTTATTCCAAAAAATAAAATTCGAGCGAACCGAAATGACATGGTTCCAGGTTTGAGTATTTAAACTCTGTTGAATGGAATTGGTCTGATTCTGGTAGTTAACAGTATATCTCACCGTAAAATCGACATTTGGGTTGATGTTGCTGGTTATTGCGGTTTCATTCTTTACATTATACACATTACTGGTGCTCAACTTTTTATTAACAAACCGTGGCGTAGTCGAATATCCTCCACCGATTATCAGGTTTACATTGCATTTAATGGGTTTTATCTGTATGCCATACGAAAGTAAGCTATTCAGATTCCAGGCATCCTGATCAATGTTTACCGGCATGGAAAGTTGAGCTCCTGGTTGGAGATGAATCCGTCCCTGAATCACGGTATCGCTATTTCCAACAATAAAGGTGGAATTTCCAATCATATTTTGGGTCAATCCACCATAGATCCTGAAATTTAGACTTATCGAATGTTTCGGGTCTGCCAGCTTTAATTCCGTAGAAGCCTGATGACTATAGACCTGCCTGAGTTCGGGATTTCCGCTGCTCACATATAACGGGTTGGAATTATTGACCACATTCTGCAACTGGTTGATGGAAGGCTCGGTTGTTAAAGCTTTATATTGAATTTTAAGGTTCGACTTTACTGAAAACTGGTACATAACCATAAAATTGGGAAGAAAATTTTCAAATCGTTTGTCAACCTCCGATGCCCTCGGATAATGCTGGTCACCGCTAAGTTTTGATTGCTGATAATCAAGACCGAAACTTCCTTGTAATTTTTTCCCGCTTTTAAACCGGTAATTTGTTCCTAACCGCTGAACGTCGTATCGATTATCAAACACGTTCGATGTCAGCGTATCGATAGTTGGCGGGGTTTCCAGCTGGTTGTACGAATACTTATCGGTGCTGTTTTTGCTAAACGATGGGCTATAATTAAACTGAAGCAATCCATTCATCCCAATTGGTTCAGTGTACGAGATATTCGGCGACATCCGAAAACCTTTACCATCGGTATCCTTTTTAAGGTTAATGGTATCGGAATGGGGCGTTCCTGTAAAATACTGATATTTTGCATTCTGATATTCTTCAAAATTTTGGTTATTCCCCCAAACGGTAAATCCAACGGCGATGGTTCGTCCCGGCTTTTGAAACTTATGGCGTACAATAAAATCGGAGGTATAAGTGTATGCCAAACCATTGGTTCTACTGTTAATATCCGATTTATTCAAGGGACTTTCCTCGGTATAATATTTATAGGTATGGCTGTACGAATTTCCCGAATTCTGCTGCGTTGTAAACCGCGGGTTCCACATCAGCGTATTGGCCGAATCGATGGCTACTTCAAATTTTAAATCGAACCGATGATTGTAGTTGTTGCTGCCAGAAGCTTTGTTCTGATTATAAAACTGGTTAGGATTGGGAGCCAGCATATATTCGCGGTTAAGTTTCGTTTCGGTGTTATTGCGCTGATTATTGAACGAATAAGTGCCGCTAATGGTAATCTTCTTCCCGATGGAACCATTATAGTTCAAAGCCACCATGTGCGTGGTATTTAAGCCTCCCTGTTTGCTTACATACGAGCTTCCGCCGGGACTACTCCCCCCTCCCATTACACCAAGCATATCCTGGGTGGTAAAGTTTTGCTGGTTTATATTGTTGCTAAGCCCGGTAATGGTAATACGACGATTAGGGTTACTCAGGTTAAGCCGTCCGCCGGCAATATAGTGGTTTACATAATCGTGGCCAACGGTAAACTGACCGGTTGTGCCATTACGTTTATCCGGCCGGGTAATAATATTAATTACTTTGGAAGACTGCCCGTCATCAAACCCCGTGAATTGAGCCTGATCGCTCATTTTATTAAACACCTGGACTTTATCGATAACCTCTGCCGGAAGATTTTTCAATGCCATGGCAACGTCGTCGCCGAAGTAAGTCTTCCCGTCAATCATAATTTTTTTGATTTCTTCCCCATTGGCTTTTACGGTTCCGTTTTCGACGCTTATTCCGGGCATTTTTTCTATCAAATCATGAGCATCGGCATCCGGATTTACTTTAAAAGCACTGGCATTCATCTCGGTAGTATCGCCTTTCTGAACTGCCGTCGGGGCCTGACCGGTAACGACAATTTCCTTCAAAACATTGTTTTTATTAACCAGATAAAGCGTTCCTAAATCTAACGACGGAATAGTAACCTTCAGATTCCGAACCGAATCCTTATATCCCATAAAAGACAGTTTTAATAAAAAGTTGCTTCCTTTTACTGTATTAAAGGAGAACTTTCCATCGAAATCGGTGGTGGTAACTAATTTTTGAGCCTGATTAACACTATTCACCAGAACTACCACAACCCCGGGTATCGAAGTACTGTCGGTTTGGTCGGCTACACGCCCCGAAACTTGTGCATAGGTAACGGTTTTGACAAATGATAAAATGACCAGTAAAATTGTTGTTTTTAAAAGTCGTGATTTTTTAAAATTGATCCTTGCGGAATCCTGAAAAAGGTTCATTAATACGATTTTTGGAGATTTGGTAATAATAGTGCCGGCTAAAAATCAAAAAACATGCCGTAATGATTGTCTTTTATAAATTATCCGGAGAAATATCCGAAACAATAACTTTATTACTTTTGATGAAAACCAGATTTCATGCAAATTATAGACCTTACACAAACCATTGTCCACGGGATGCAGGTGTACCCCGGCGACGAACCGCCTTCGCTTGAACAAATCAATTCGCTCGAAAAGGATACGTTTACCAATCACCGTTTTTCAACGGGAATGCATGCAGGCACGCACATCGACGGGCCGTGGCACATGGTTGGCGACAAACGTTTTATTGCCGATTCGCCGCTGGATTATTTTATTGGGAAAGCCAGTGTTATTGACATCCGAAATACTTCTGTATTTAGGGATGCAAGTCTGGTAAAAGAGAAAGCCTCCGGGTGTTCCATCGTACTTTTTTATACCGGTATGGGCGAGAAGTTCGGCACACCACAGTATTTAGCCGATTATCCCCTCGTTGGGGAACAGATTGCCGAGGTTTGCGTGGAAATGGGTATTAAACTTTTGGGAATCGATACCCTCTCGCCCGATGTTGCCCCTCACGAAACCCATAAAATACTCCTTGGCAATGGGGTGCTGATTGCCGAAAACCTGTGCAACCTGCATCTTCTGCTCGATAAAAACGACATTGAAGTGATTGCCCTTCCCCTGAAAATAGCCGCTGATAGTGCTCCGGCACGGATTATTGCCCGGGTGTGAGGGAAGATTTAGGTAATTAGTACAGAGTACTGAGTACCAAGACAACAATGAGGGGCTGTATCCGAAAGGAGCAGCCCCTTTTTCGTTACACCCGCGAACGTACATTCGTGTCACCCACGAACGCACGTTCGTGTCACTCGCGAACGCACGTGTGGGACACTCACACACGTATTAGTGAGGCACCCTCACTCGTATTAGTGAGGCACCCTCACTCGTGCGTGTGAGACATCCTCACTCGTGCGTGTGAGACGCCATCACCCAGACATTATTGACACCCTATACCGAGCGTTATAGACACCCTATACCGAGCGTTATAGACACCTTATACCGTACGGTAGTGACACCCTATACCGGGCAATAGCGACAGGCACTAACGTACGTTAGCGTTACCCACTAACGCTCGTTAGTGCCCGACGCTAAAAAATGGAGGGAAAAAACTCCCGGTAAGCATTATTGATTATTTTTGGGATTAACAAAAACTAACTGTTAATGCCACATCGGTTATATGCGGATTTTAACTACCCAAACTTTAGGATGTTTTTCCCTTCGGATAAGGAGGAAATAAATGCAATAAAATGAGAGGGGCGTATATACAGGTGTTACGGGCAAACCTAATCATCAAATAACGACAAACTGAAACTTAATATTTACAAATTAATAAAATGAAAAAGGAAAAAAAAATTGATTTTCTTATTGCATCAATAAATGATATCCAATCAACTACACGAGCTTTTGATAACAAAATCATTGCTATTATGGTAGTAATCATTTTTCCTCTATCACAATTGAAATTACTAATTTCAATATATACAAAAATAATTTCTGATTATCAATTGATTGGGATTATTGGATTAAGCCTTTTTATTATCACTTGGCTATTGAGTTTAATATTTTCTTTCTTATGTATTTTGTCAATTGATAATCCATCCAATAAAATAAACAATGATTGTAATGCGAAAGGAATATTTTATGGTACAGGATTATTTAGAATAGACTTTAAGTATTTGTTATTCCGAAAAAAAATATCATCACAAAAGAGTATAAGTGCTTATGCTAACAAATTTAAATTCAAAGAGCTTGAGAAGGAATTAGTTTATGAACAAATGAAACTAGCTTTTATTCGAGATGTAAAATCAAAAAGACAAAAAACAGCATTAATATCGGCATTCTGTAGTATTATGATAGGTATTTTAAGTTGGATTTTTGTACTACTAAAGTATAATATTTAATAATTATGAATTTAGAATTGAACTCAAAAATTGAAAACGAAGTCAATAAAGCTCTTGATAATGCTGAAAATATTTGGAATGAAGTTGGTGACCAGTTTGTTCTTAAAAAAGGTGTAAGAATGTTTTCAGAAGGAGCAAAAGTTCCTTCCCAAATACCAGGTCACAAAATTTTGACAGAAGGGAAACCAGAGGTTGGTAATTTTATTGCCTTAGTACTTGATATACGTAATTCGACAGATCATCTTTTAGTCGCAGCTAAAGCAAAGGCTACTCAATTAGAACGTGTTTTATATGAAACAACAGCAGTAAACGCAGCAGGTGCAGTAATTATTGAACACTATAACGGTGGCTTAACAGAGTATTTAGGCGATGGATTCTTAGCATTATTTAAAGTTGAGGATGAAAAAAATTCTAAAACAATCATATATAGTGCGCATGATGCTGCAAAATACTGTCTAAATGAGGGGCTAAAAATTGTAAATGATATAATTTATAACCGATATCAATTACCAAAATTATCTATGGGTATTGGCTTAGCCTATAGTAAAGCGATTGTCACTATTGTTGGCATTAATGACAATTTACATCCAAAAGCTATCGGTGAGTGCGTTTTTCGGGCATCCAAGTTGGCTGGTGGGCATAATGAAATCCATATTGATGAACACCTAAAATATTTATGGCCCAAATCAGATGATGGTCAACTAAGATTTATTTACACAAACAGATTTCAAAAAATTAAGGGCTATCTAATAAGTAGGAAGAATTAATGACGATATAAATAGGTATCACAATAAATAGAAATTTAAGCTTCACGCAGTGCCCAGCGAGAAGCCTCGGTTAATATGGTTTAATTATTTGAAAATGATAATTAAAGAATAACAAAAAAGCCCAGCGTTAACTGAGCTTTTCTTGCATCGTTCTATACAAAACTTATTTCGTCGGGTCGACCATTTTTTTCAGACCTTCGGACATATAAACTTTAAAGTTTCCTTTTTCGTCGCTGTAAATCAAATAGGCTTCGAGTTCCTTATGTTTTTCGAGGATTTTTAAGGTTTTTTCGAAACCACTCACAATACAGGCTGTTCCGAAAGCATCGGCAGTCATGCAGTCGTTGGCAAGGATAGAAACGCTGAGCAACGTATTTTTAGAAGGGTAACCCGTTCTAGGATTGAGGTGATGGGCATATTTAACGCCATTTTCCACAAAATAATTGCGGTAATTACCCGAGGTCGCCATAGCTTTATCCTTCAAATGAACGATGGTTTGAAGTTTAGCGCCAGCTTCCTGGTTGCCGTCAATAGGTTTGTCGATTCCCACGCGCCATTTTTCACCTCTGGCATTTTTTCCTTTGCCTTTGAGCTCTCCACCAATTTCAACCAGATAATTCTTTACCCCGTGTTTTTCGAGATACTCAGAAACTACGTCAACCGAAAAACCCTGTGCTATTGCATTAACATCAAGGATTATTCCCGGCGTTTGCTTAATGACTTTGTTGTTTTCGAGACGAACTTTTTCCATTCCCACATTTGCCAATAAAGCTTTGATTTCGGTGCTGTCCGGAACAGTTTTGGTCTTTTTATAAAAGCCCCATTTGCGCACCAACGGTCCAACAGTAATGTCGAACATACCGTCGCTGGCGAGGTTTACTTCTTTGGCTTTGCGGAACACCCGGCTAAAAAGACTGTCAACCTTTACGGTAGAATCGTTTTTATTGATACGCGAAATGATGGAAGTCGAATCCCATGCCGAAAGCGATTTGTCAAAAGCTTTCAGGATGCTGTCAATTTCTACGGCAAAATTCTTTTCGGATTGATAGGTGATGTGATACGTGGTTCCCTGTGCATCTCCCTGGGTGAATTTGTACTCGGCTTTCTTACAGGAAATAATTAATAAAGAACAGGATAATCCAAATAGAAATAATCGAAACACTTTATTGGTTGACATATAGTTAATGATAAAATTACTGTCATTCCGGGCTTACCCCTGAATCCATTTAAATCAAAATATCTATGGATTCCGGCCTGCGCCGGAATGACAGTGCCGTTTTTACTTTTTAAATACGCTGTAAGCCGCTTCAATACCCTTCATCACCGAAGAGCTGAAACCGGCGTGTTCCATTTCGTTGAGACCGACAATGGTAATTCCTTTTGGGGTACAAACTTTGTCAATTTCAACTTCGGGGTGCGAGTTGGTAGTCAAAAGAAGCTTGGCCGCGCCAAGTACTGTCTGCGAAACGATCAACTGAGCCAGGTCGGGTTTAAAACCAATTTCAACACCACCTTCAACCGTTGCACGGATAAAGCGAAGAATGTAAGCTGTTTCGCACGAGCCGATAACGGTTGCGGCATTCATCATATCTTCGGGAATAAGGGCAGCTTTACCCAAAAGGTTAAATACGGACATTACCAAATCCTTCTGTTCCTGGTTGGCGTTGGCATCGGCAATACAGGTCATCGATTCCTGAATAGCAATGGCGGTGTTAGGAATAGCCCTGAAAATAGGCAGTTTCCCGGTGGTAGCTTCGATATCGCTGATAGAGATTCCGGCAGCAATGGAAATTAAAATCTGGCGGGAATGAGCGATTTGGGGCTTAATCTCGTCGAGGATAGTTTTTACCAGGTAAGGTTTTACGGCAATGATGAGCACATCGGCAAAAGCAACGGCTTCCTTGTTGTTAGAGCCGGTATTAACACCTTTGGCTTTAAAATGATCCAAAGCTTCTACACGAAGATCGGTTATCCAAATGTTTGCAGGTTTGATGGCTCCTGTTTTCAGAAATCCTTCGGCAATGGCCGAACCCATATTTCCTGCACCAATAATGCTGAATTTGAGGTTATTCATAACAAAAAGACTTAAGTATTAAGTACTGAGTAATGAGGACTCCCGGCCAATGGCCAGCAGCTGTTAATTATAAAACAATGGTTGTTCCCGGAATGGCATTAGCCGATTTAAAGGCTTCGGGGCCACAGATGACAATGCTGGCTACACCGGCTTTTAAAGCTGCATAAGCGTTGTCGAGTTTGGGGATCATGCCCGAATGGATCACGCCTTGTTCCTTATATCCGACAAACGTTTTTTCGGTGATCTCGGGAATAACGGTGGTATCGTCATCAGGATTGGAGAGCACGCCGTTCTTCTCGAAACAATAAATCAGTTTAACGCTGTACATTCCGGCCAAAGCAATGGCAACCGACGAAGCAATGGTATCAGCATTGGTGTTGAGCAGGTTTCCTTTGGTATCGTGGGTAATGGGCGCAAATACAGGCACCAGACCTTGTTTCAGCAATCCGCTGATAGTATTAGCATTGATTTTTGAAGTATCGATGTCGCCTACAAAGCCGTAGTCAATGGTCTTTACCGGACGTTTTACGGCAGGAATGGTGTTGGCATCGGCACCGGTAAGCCCTATGGCATTGCATCCGCGGGCCTGAAGCTGGCTTACAAGGTTTTTATTGATGAGACCGGCATAAACCTGGGTCACAATTTCGAGCGTCTTTTCGTCGGTTATACGGCGTCCGTCAACCATTTTCGGCTCAATGCCAAGCTCTTTCATCAATACATTGGCAATTTTACCGCCACCGTGAATCAGGATTTTGTTTCCTTCCATAGCAGCAAAGCTGTCGAGTACCGATTGAAGCAGCGACGGGTTGTCCAAAACGTTTCCGCCGATTTTAATAATGGTGAGTTTGTTCATAGTTTGAATTCGTTAAAAGCAATCAGACCATAGTCAACGCGGGCTATGGTCTGATTGGTATCGTCTAAAGACTATTGACTTGAAGTTTAGATAAACACGTTTGCAGTTTCCCGACAAACATATCGACTTCGCTCTTACTCAAGCTTAATGGCGGAAGGAGGCGAAGCACATTCTTAGCCGAAGCAGCGCCGGTGAAGACTTTTTCTTCCTTAATTAACATGCTGCGAAGTTCGCCAACCGGAAACGGGAATTCGATACCGATCATCAGGCCGCGGCCTTTGATTTGTCCGATACCGGCAACCTTGGATAGACGCTCAATCAAGTAGTTGCCAACTTCTTCGGCATTCTGAACCAGATGATCCTTATCGATGATGTCGAGCACGGCAATAGCAGCGGCACAGGCCAGATGGTTTCCGCCAAAAGTGGTACCCAGCATTCCGTGTTTAGCAGTAAACTTTGGACTAATTAAGGTTCCGGCAATCGGAAAACCGTTGCCCATTCCTTTAGCCGTAGTGATAATATCGGGTTTAATACCAGCGTATTGGTGAGCGAAGAATTTACCGGTACGGCCGTATCCCGACTGTACTTCGTCGAGAATAAGAACGGTATCGTATTTAGCGCAAAGTTCGCTGAGGCCTTTCAAAAATTCGTCGGAAGGCGAAACAATGCCCGCTACACCCTGAATACCTTCGATGATTACGGCACAGGCATCTTTCTTTTTAAGCTCGGTTTCAACGGCTTCGAGGTCGTTGAGCGGAAGAAAGGTTACATGATCGCGGGGATTAATGGGGGCACAAATATTTGGATTGTCGGTAACAGCCACAGCTCCGGCAGTACGTCCGTGGAAAGCACCCTTAAAGCTGATGATACGCGACTTTCCGTTATGAAATGAGGCAAGTTTTATTGCATTTTCGTTGGCTTCTGCACCCGAGTTGCTTAAAAACAGGCTGTAATCAGGGTATCCGGATATTCTACCCAGCTTTTCTGCCAATTCGTTTTGAAGCGAGATAATGACCGAGTTTGAATAAAACCCTAATTTACTAAGCTGGTCCGAAATTTTCTTAACATAATAAGGATGGCTGTGGCCAATGGAAATAACCGCGTGACCACCGTATAAATCGAGGTACTTGGTACCTTCTGCGTCAAAAACAAAACAACCTTCGCCTTTAACAGGCTCAATGTTGATAATGGGATAAACGTCGAAAAGATTCATAATTATTAAGCGTTTTTTTGATATGAGGTTTGTATTTGGGAAGTTAAAAGGAGTTAGTGAAGTTAAAGGAAGTTAGAGAATAAATCTTCTTTAACTTCCTCTGACTTTCTTCTAACTTCTCAACTAAAAAGAAATCGGTTTTAAATTTAATCCGGCCTTTTCGTCCAGTCCAAACATCAGGTTCATGTTCTGAACAGCCTGTCCGGATGCGCCTTTGGTAAGATTGTCAATAACCGAAGTAACCAGCACTTTGTTGTCGTATTTTTCTACGGTCAGGAAGCATTTATTGGTGTTAACCACGTCTTTAACGCTTATCTCCCTGTCGGAAACAAAGGTAAAAGCAGCATCCTTATAGAAATCTTTATACAAAGCCACAAGTTGGGCAGCATCGAGACTGGTTTCGGTATAAGCCGAAAGGAAAATACCACGCGAGAAATTTCCCCTTAACGGGAGAAAGTTCAGTTTTGGCAACCCGGTAGTAGCAGCGGTTTCGAGTGTTAAACGCACTTCTTTCAGGTGTTGATGGGTAAATGCCTTATAGATAGACATGTTATTATTCCGCCAACTGAAATGGGTAGTTTCGCTCGGCGCTTGTCCCGCACCGGTTGAACCTGTGATACCATTAATATGTACTTCGTTTTTAATATTACCCGAAGCGGCGAGTGGCAACAGCGACAACTCGAAAGCAGTGGCAAAACATCCCGGATTGGCAATATTCTGAGCCTTGCGAATTTCGTCGCGCCTGAGTTCGGGCAAACCATAAACAAACGTTCTCGAAACACCTTGCGGGCTGGTATATTGACCTTTCAGGCGAAAATCCTGGCTGAGGTCGATAATTTTAACACTGGCGGGAATTTCGTTGTGATTCAGAAATTCTACCGATTTATTATGGCCAAGGCAAAGGAACATCACGTCTACCGAGTTGTCGAGCTTATCGGTGAAAGTCAGCTCGGTTTCGCCCAACAAGTCGCTGTGGGCTTCGTAAAGCTTATGGCCGGAGTGACTGTTACTGTGAACAAAACTGATTTTGACTTCGGGATGGTTCAAAAGAATCCGCAATAATTCGCCGGCCGTATATCCGGCACCTCCTATAATTCCTGCTTTAATCGCCATATTTATTTACTGTCTTTATTATTGGTAAACAAACGTATAAAACGTTGCAAAACATTAAACTTCTCGTTGAAGTTAAACTTCTTTTCTTCATGCGCCGGATCGAAAAGCATAGCGGTGCAAAGGCACATACGACGGTTGTTACGTTGAAGAATGTCGTAATTTACGCAGCTCTCACAGCCTTTCCAAAACGAATCGTCGTCGGTAAGTTCCGAAAAAGTTACCGGTTTGTACCCCAACTCAGTATTAATCTTCATTACTGCCAGACTGGTGGTAATACCAAAGATTTTGGCATCGGGAAATTTAGTACGCGAAAGTTCAAAGGCTTTTCGTTTGATTAAACGGGCAAGCCCCGATTTACGGAACTGAGGATCGACGATGAGCCCCGAATTAGCCACAAATTTTTTGTCGCCCCATGATTCGATGTAACAGAAACCGGCCAGTTGGTCGTTGCAGAAGGCTATCACGGCTTTGCCTTCCAACATTTTGTTTTGAATATATTCAGGTTTACGCTTGGCGATTCCGGTTCCGCGTACTTTAGCCGATTCTTCCATGAGACGGCAAATTTCTTCGGCATACTGATAATGTATTATACCGGCAACCTGAACACTAAAATTCATTTTATCCATAGCAAAAATGACTCAAAATAAAACAAAAAGATAACTAAGATGAAAAAATTGGAAAGAGCAGAATACGTAACCCTGCATAAGATATATTAGCCCCGGCCGGGCCTGGGGGAATGATACTCACCTTTGCGGATGAAACGTCCGGTGGAGGAAGTGAAGATTTCTATATGAAACAGTTCGTTTTTCATAACAGGTCACAAATATAAAACGAATATGATAAATACAATCATCTTCGTTTCAATTTATCAACAAAAAGTGACGGAGATTGTTCACGGGGCGAGGATATCTCTGCTTATAACGTTCGCGAAATTAGGACAAGATGGTACGAGGAATTTGAAAACCTGGCAGCGTTTGAGTTTATGCCAATGTTTTGTATGCTTAAAACAACGTTGCTTAACGTTCAGAAAATGCCTTACTATCGCAGGAAAGCTTTCTTAATCGAAGAAAGCTTCAAACAACATTTAATATTCCTTTTTTAATCCACCGAAAAGCCTGGTATGGATCGGTAAACTGCCAAAATGCTTCGGCCTTTGGCGTTGTTTCAGCTTCAAAGCTGTCCTTTTTAAATCCATACGTTTCGGTAAGTAAACTGTATTTCCGAAGCCATATTCGTTTGGTGAGTATCCGGTAAACAGGAGCCTTTTCAACAGGCTTGGGTAAATATTCCTTATTGCCGTCCTCGTAAGCAAAGGTCCACAGTTCGTTGGTGGATATTTTGCCGGCATGCCAGAGTTTTATAACGGCTTTGCTGACTTCTTCGTGCCTAATATTTCGGGTATATTCCCCTGAAGGATTATGGGTAATAATCAGGTCGAAATGAGTTGGGGGAAGCAACTGCATGATGGCGCCTTCTACCTCTTTTTCATCCAACGGGGTTTGTTCAGGGCCATCATCAAGATCGCCCATGATCCCTTCGGATTTTAAGATGTTTAATGCTTTATAAAACCTGGGAGCCCGGTCTTTATCGCTTCCACGGCACAAACAAACAGTAAACCACCGCCATGATGGATGACTTAGTGCTATCCCTCCTGCCCATAATGTTTCATCATCCGGGTGAGCCACAATTATAGCTACCGACTTCGGAATCTTATTATTCATTGGTATACTTTTTCATGGTTAATCGTGCCATCATCTTGTGATTTACTAAAAACAGATTGAAAATTACAAAGTACCTACTTTGCTTTTTTCATCGCGTTTAGCGGCTTTTGCAGCCCTCTTTTCTTTCAGGTTTTTTGTTGGTGCCTTTTTCCCTGATTTCTCTTTTCCTTCTTTTTCTTTCGACATTTTATTAAGTATAAAGATGATGATTTTTATAGCGGCATCTATAGCGCTATTATAAGAATAATAAACCCGGAATTAATTGGCTTATGGACAGATGTAGTTTATTCGTATCCGCTTTTCAGGATTGTTGAAATCATTTTATACCGTTCGTTTGCCCTATAGCATTTGAAGTGTGGGCTGGTATTATGATCGACTGACCCGTTTCAAGTAAATTAGATGTTCCTTTGATGACAATTTCGGCCTTGACATCAATAATTTAAACCAGTGCATCGAAGGGCGATATTCTTTCCGTTAGCCCTTCACCCACATCAAATAAAAAATGGTGATATTTCCTGCCGTTTTTTTCACAATCGTTCTGTAAACAACCGAATTGGGCACATACCCAATCAGGTCGATATTCATGAACGCTTTTGATTTTTCAACTTCGGTATTATCAATGTTCTCTGAACCTTATTTTTAGGCTCAGACATTCAATACAATTTTCGAAAAACCTCTTAATAAAAAGAATGATAATTAAAGTTCTTGAAAAATACGTTTCATTTCTGCCTCTGTCTTTCCAAGCTTAACACCAATTTTCTTGATCATTTCGTACTTTCGTCCAGTTTCAAAATACAAATCCTCATCCGTAAGTTTTGAAAATTGTAATTGGAGTTTCTTTTTTTGCTCGTTCCAAATTTGGTCTACGCGCGATGGCATTGCATGTCTATACATTTACTGATTTTATTTAGGTGAGTAAATCGAAACTTCAAAGGTAGGTCTTCAATTTAGTATAAGTGTTACAAAACCTTAAAAAAAAGTTACATCATTCACACATTTCCTAAAGCGCTGTGTCTTTTAAGTTTAAAGTTTTTGAAGTAAGACGGGGTAAGCCCTGTCATCTTTTTAAATTGATTTGACAGATGGGCTACACTACTGTAATGCAGTTTATCGGCAATCTCGGTGAGCGTGAGTTCATCATACACCAGAAGTTCTTTTACCTTTTCTATTTTATGGGTGAGGTAAAATTTTTCAATGGTAGTTCCTTTAACTTCGGAAAAAAGATTTGCCAGGTAAGTGTAATCATAATTGAGCTTTTCGCTCAAATAATCGGAAAGGTTTATTTTGATTTGTTCATCTGTATAATGAACCAGCTCGATGATAATCGTTTTTATTTTCTCAACCAGTATACTTTTTTTATCATCCATCAGTTCAAGCCCGTTTTTTTTAAGGGCAATGCTCAAATGGTTCAGTTGCTCCGTCGAAATATCTTCAATAACATCGGCTTCACCCAAATCAACCGTAACGTAATGTAATCCGAGTTTCTCCAACTCGGACTTCACTACCGTTTTGCACCGGATGCAAACCATATTTTTAATGTATATTTTCAAGCAATTTAATATTCAGTTCCATCAATTCGATCAAAACAAAGGTACAACAAATTTAGGTGTATTTAATGCTGAATATTAAGCACTTTAGCCGATAAGCCAAGTCTTTAAAAGTTATAGTACTCTATTCCGGAGGAATAACGGCTTTAAATAATTTAACTGAAATAGACTACCTCGCCGCAAACAACGGAGAATTTAACCCAAAGAGATTAAATTTCTATCTTTACCTTTCCAAAACAGAAACTATGTCAGGCCTTATCGTAATATAGTAATAAGCTAAACTCTTCATGAAAAAGTTATTGTGTATTTTATTGACATTCATAACCTACAATTTATATGGTATTAATACTGAATTTGTATGGACAGGTAAAATATTAACATCGTCAAACAATCCTATACCCAAAGCATCAGCCAGTATCCGGACCAATCAAAAGAATATTATATTTATTGCCGATGAAGACGGCGGAATTGCAATTAGTTTTAATAATTATCTTTCTACCGATAGCATAACATTTACATGTATCGGGTTTAAGCCATTAACAATCTCTTGCAACGAATTGCTTAAAAATACCCAAATTGTATTGGCTGAAAAAACATATAATATTGGAGAGGTAGTAGTAAAGCCACATAAATTAAAAATTATTAATATGGGGATTGCTCCACTTCTTTCATTATTAACTTCCGGGCAAGCTTATAATGAAAAACTGGTATTATATATACCTGCCAATGGACAATCGGGATTGGTTAAGAAAGTAAGATATAATTTGCGAAATAGCTTATTTTTTTCAAAGGGAGATGTAAAACATTTTCCGGTAAGAATACGGCTTTATAAAAAGAATCCTAAAAATAACGAGCCTGGAGAAGATATATTAAAAGACATAATAATAGCCCAAATGCCCAAGCATAAAAAATGGCTGGAGGTAGATTTATCGGCTTATAATATAGTATTACCTGAAGATGGAATATTTGTAGGCTTAGAAATTTTTAGTTATGAGTATTACGCTAAAATATTTCCTAAACATCAAAAAATGGTACAAATTGGGAATGCAAATATTTTCAATTCACTTTGTTTGGGCATTTCCCGAAAAAAAGCAAACAATCAATCAGGTTATGAATCATGGATTAAATTCGGAAATACTTGGATTTATAAAAAAGATTCCAACTTTATAATTAATATAGATGTTGAAATTTAGTTAGTTACCGCTCAAAAACAGAAACTATGCCAGGCCTTACCATATATAAAGCATCCGCCGGTTCGGGAAAAACCTTTGCCATCACGCGCGAGTACATCCGCCTTCTGTTCCGCGACCCCGATAATTACCGGCGCATCCTTGGCGTTACCTTCACCAATAAGGCCACAGCCGAGATGAAAAGCCGCATTGTAGCCGAGCTTAACCGCCTGGCAACCGGACAAAAATCGGGCTACGAAGCCGACCTGCTTAAAACCTTCAACGTTGACCCGAAAGTATTGCAGCAACGGGCTTCACTCATCCTCTCGAAGATATTGCACGATTATTCGCACTTTACCATCCTCACGATTGACAGTTTTTTTCAGCGGGTAATCCGCTCGTTTGCCCGCGAAATTGGTTTTTATCAAGGCTTTGACGTTGAACTTGACCAGAACAAAATCCTGACTGCCGCCGTTGACCAGATGATTTTCGAACTCGACAAAAATCCGGTACTCAAAGACTGGCTCGTGCGTTTTGCCGAGGATAAAATCGTGGAAGGTCAGAGCTGGGACATCAACCGCGATATTCAAAGCCTCGGAAGCGAAGTTTTTAAGGAAAATTTTAAAGAATTTGGCGATACGCTCATCGCTAAAATTACCGATAAACAGTTTCTGGATACCTTTTATGCACGGCTCGATGTTATCAAATCGGGCTTTGAAAGTAATTTTAAGCAGAAAGGCTCCGAAGCGCTCGACATCATGCAGAAGTACGGGTTGGCGAAGGATGATTTTAAAGGAAAATCGCGGTCCATCGGTAATTTCTTCGAAAAACTGTCCCAAACCGACCGGTTCTCGAAATGGGAATTGAAAGACACCACACGCAACCATTTTAATGATGTTGACCAATGGATTGGCAAAGCCTCGCCCAAAGAAGCCGAAATACGCACCGCTTTCGACACCGGTCTCAACCGTCTGTTAGGCGAAATCATTGCCATGACCGACGACGAACTTCCACGTTACCTCTCGGCCGTTGAAGTTCAAAAACATCTCTATGTATTAGGCGTGGTGGCTGACCTGCTGGTGCATATCCGCGAGTACACCTCGGGCCGTAACCTGTTTATGATTTCTGACACCGCCCAATTCCTGCGGAAACTCATCACTGGCTCCGATGCCCCGTTTGTTTACGAACGTACCGGAACATTCATCAAACACTTTATGATCGATGAATTTCAGGATACGTCGGCCTTGCAGTGGGCCAATTTCAAACCATTAATCATCAACAGCCTTTCGGAAAACAACGAAAACTGGGTGGTAGGCGACGTCAAACAGTCCATCTACCGCTGGCGAAACAGCGACTGGACTATCCTTTCCGAGAAAATTTTCGACGACATTCATCCGCACCCGGTCAATGTCGAAACCCTTCAATACAACTGGCGCAGCAGCCGCAACATCATCCGGTTTAACAACTCGTTTTTCCGCAATGCCATCGAAATTCTTATGAATTCGGTAATGGCATCGCACGAAGGCGTGAATGCCGACGGAATCGCCAATTTCGAACACCTGCTGACGAATGCATACAGCGACTTTGCCCAGCTTGTGCCCGACAATAAAAATACCGACCGTGGTTATGTAAACATTGAAATCGTCCCGGCAAGCGACGATAAAGATATTTCGTTCGACGATATGGCTTTGGAACGTCTTCCAAAAATCATTGAAAATGCTCAGGACCGAGGCTTTTCGCTAAGCGACATGGCCATCCTGATTCGTACCCGGGCCGAGGGCGATACCGTTTCGGAATACCTGCTAAAATACCAGAAACAGCAGTCCGGGAGTAAGTACCGGTACGATATTCTCTCGAACGACTCGTTACTGCTCAAAAATTCCGAAGCCGTAAAATGGCTTGTGGCAGCCTTCAAATACGTCACTTCGCCCGACGATTTACTCAACAAAGCCTTTCTGGCCTACGAATATCAGGCTTATCTATTCGAAGAAGAACGGGACATCCAGCACGCCACATTCGATTTCAGCACGTCGGAGAATCTTCCCGGCGAATTGGGCGAATTCTTTAACCAACCCGGGTTGAAACAATTTCCGGTTTACGAATTATGCGACAGCTTAATCGCCACTTTCGGCCTCACCCGTTTAAAAGGCGAATTGCCGTTTGTTCAGGCTTTTCAGGATATGCTTCAGGAATATTCGCGCAAGGAACCGGTCGATTTAAATTCGTTTCTGAACTGGTGGGACGAAAATATGGATAAACGCGTCATCAGCATGCCCGAAGGCCAGGATGCTATCCGCCTGATGACATTCCACAGTGCCAAAGGATTGGAATTTAAATGCGTGATTATGCCTTTTGCCGACTGGAATTTCATTAAAACCGGCTGGAACAGCAACATCCTCTGGTGCAACACAACTGCCGAACCGTTCAACAGCCTCGACCTGCTGCCCGTAAGCCTTTCGAAAGGCTTGCAAAACACCATTTTCAGCGGCGACTATTACCGCGAAAAAGCCATGTCGTACGTGGATAACCTCAACCTTCTTTACGTGGCTTTTACCCGCGCCGTGGATGCGCTTTACGTGATTGTCCCCGAACAAACGAAGGATTCGGTTGAAAATATGGCCGCACTCATTACGCAGTCGGTACAAAACCAGACTTTTGCTCCCGAAAATGTGGATTATCCGGCCATCAAGCTTACCGATTATTGGAAGACGGATGAAAACCGCTTCGAATATGGCGAGTTGCCTCTTTTAGAAGAAAAAAAGGCGCCCGAAGAAAACATCACCCTCGACGATACCGGTTATACCGTGCGCATGGTTTCGGACGTTGTAAAACAGGTGATTCCGGCTGGCGATTATTTTGGCAACGAAGGGAAAATATTGGCATCGCGCATCAATACCGGAAAAATAATGCACGAGGTTTTTCAGCGGATAAAAACTCCGGAAGATGTTGACAATGCGTTGCTTGCCCTGCATCTGGAAGGAAAAATTTCGGAACAGGACTCAAAATCTTTAAATACAGATATTAAAAAATTGTTGAACAACAAACAAGTTCTCACCTGGTTTTCTTCGGATTGGAAAGTCCGTACCGAAGCCGGTATTCTTCTAAAAGACGGCACCATCCCCCGCCCCGACCGGGTTTTGACCAAAGAAACAAAAGCCATAGTGGTCGATTATAAGTTTGGAGAAACCGAATCGCCATCGTACCAATGGCAGGTTCGCAATTACATGCGCTATCTCTCGCAAATGGGATATAAAGACGTTACCGGTTATTTATGGTACGTTGCCCTCAACAAAATTGAAACCGTTTCCACTGCGCCGGAACAAGGCCGGCTTTTCTGACTTTTAAAATAAGAGAATCTTACTATTTTTTAGCGAGTTCTATAATATCGGTTCCTTCGAGCACCTGCTTTTTATAACCATATAAAGTAGCGTTTATCATGGAGTTAGCCAGTTCTTCCATGGTACAAAATCCATTGGGATATAGCTTTCGGCCTATCGGGAAGATCCAGCTGATATACTTATAAAACGAATGCGTTTGGTTTAAGCCTTTGATGGCTTTTATAAAACCGGGACGGGCAGCGAATACTTGGCGGAACGGAAGTTTCATCAAATCGTTTTCGGTTTTGCCTTTTACCCTGGCCCAACGAACACGGCCATTTTCAGTGCTGTCGGTGCCTCCTCCGGAAATATAACAGAACGTCATCGCCGGATTTAAACGACTGAGTGTTTCACCAACGTGCATAGTCAGCGTGTAGGTAGTTCGGAAATAATCTTCGGCACTTATCCCGACCGAAGTGATTCCCAGGCAGAAATAACAGGCGTCGTAGCCAGTTAATTGCTCCTTTATCGAAGAGATATTAAATAAATCATGATGGATAATCTCTTTTAATTTGGGATGTTTCACTCCGCAGGAACGTCTCCCGAGTACCAAAACTTGTTCAATATCCGGATGTTGCAAACAAACATGCAGTACCCCCTCGCCTACCATACCGGTAGCCCCGGTTATAATAACCTTCATTTATATTATTGTTTATAATTTATTATCATGTATTTATACAAACGAAGGCGAAATACCAAATGCTTGTTTAAAGCTATACGAAAAATGCGATAGGTTTTCGAAACCAACTTCGAGGTAAACATCCGAAGGTCTCCGGCCTCTTTCTTTAATCAGAAAATAAGCCTCTTTCAATCGTCGTTGTTGTAACCAGCGGTTTGGCGAAGTACTGAAAATCTTTTCGAAATCGCGTTTAAAAGTTGCCAGACTGCGTCCGGTAAGATATGCAAAACGCTTCATCTCCACATTAAAATGAAAATTCTGGTTCATAAAAGCTTCCAAATCAACCTTGCCCGGTTCGTTAAAATCAAAAAGAACATCTTTCAGTTCAGGGTTTATTTTCATCAAAAGCAAAAGCAACTCTTTAACTTTTAAGGTTATAATATCCTTATTTTCAGCGTCGTTAAGGTCTTGATATGAGGCAATTGAATCTGCATAATTTTTATACAAAATATTATTAGACAAACGAATAACGCTCTCATGCGGAACATTTTTTTCAGCCACATAACCATATTCCATGCTAAAGTTTCGCAACGTTTCCTGATCCAGCATCACCGAAGCCGACTTGAATACACCTCCATCTGCGGGAATCTTAGCAAACTTGGCCAAATGATTTCGGGTTAAGAGTCGAAAATCGCCCTCCTTAAAAATATGAAGCTGGTTTCCATCATGTACTTCCATGGTTCCGGAAATCATATACCCGAAAAAATGCTCGGGAATAAACTGCTCTCCTGAGCGGCTTTGCTCAAAGTAACAAGAATGAAGAAGACGGGATTGCGGTTGAAAACTCATAAGCTCATTGATTTAATAAGGCAAAGATAACAGATTATCAAACAAAAAACTTTGCTATAAAGCTCATAATTTGTTTGGTGAAAAGCTCAAATACCCTGGATGGGATGTTTGTTTTAAGGTATTGCATATTCGCAAGGTACTTTTGTTTGGCATAATCCACAGCCCGACCCGGTTTTGTAATTTCCACCAAATGCAACCGCCCGTTGCCTCGATTCTTCGCCATAAACAAACTGATAGCATTTTATTTTGTCATGCCCATCTTTGGTTATAGCGCCCACCGGACATCTTTTAATACAAGCCCCACACTTGCCTTTGCTACAAAACAGACAATACTCGTTATGATGTTGAACAGACCGTATATCGGGAGCTAAAACAGCATTTGTTACCACAGAAACCAACCGAATGGCAGTTCCTCTTTCGGTAATAAAACCATCGTTTAAAGAAAATGCCCCATGTCCGGCCACATAAGCAATATGACGTTCGGACCAGTTCGAGGCCGGACCGTTGGCAGCACGTGATATAGAAAAATGCACTGAATGTGAAGGCGAAAAAGCCCGATATCCCTTTTGCTCAAAAACAGAAGCAATAAATACGCCCAAAGAATGCATAAATACCTCATCGCCAAAGGCTCGCAACAAAGCCCATTCTTTGGATGCAAAATCCCTTTGTGGTCGGTTGCTTTTCCGAATAGGTTCGCTAATTGGCAAAACCACACTCAGCACGCTTCCTCCATTGAAAGTATCCTTACCGAACTCCCTTTCAAAGACTTCGCGGGGAGTTAAATGCTCTGGGCCGATTATGTCTTTATATTCATAAAACAACTTATCTTCTGCGGAAGCAACTCTTACCAAAGGTTCTCCGAAAAATGGAATTTCGGCTATTGCCAACCTGTTTTGCGGACTTGTTGCTACAAACGTCTGGATGCTGCGGATAATTTCTTCTTTCATGAAAAGCTTTTATTGATATTTTTTAAAGATGGAGCTTGCCGTATGTCCGCCAAAACCAAAAGTGTTATTCAGCACATAATTAACTTGTTGAAATCTGCATTGATTTATAACGATATCCAATCCTTCCGGATTATTTTTATCAAGATGCTGGGTATTAATGGTTGCCGGAATAACATTATCACGAATGGAAAGCAAAGAAATGATACTTTCTATAGCACCTGCAGCCCCAAGTAAATGCCCGGTCATGGATTTAGTTGCAGTAACCTTGATAGGTTGTTGGTCAAAAACCCGTTTAATGCCAATCAACTCACTTATATCTCCCATCGGAGTTGACGTAGCATGAGCATTAACATAATCAATATGAGACGCTTCAACCCCTGCATCACTAAGGGCTTTACGCATACAAAGCGCGGCGCCAAATCCTTCAGGATGCGTTCCGGTAAGATGATAAGCATCTGCGGCCATACCTCCACCTACGATTTCGGCATAAATCGGAGCATTCCGATCCAAGGCATGCTCCAGTTCTTCGAGCACCAGCGCACCAGCTCCTTCTCCAATTACAAACCCATCCCTGGTTTCGTCAAAAGGACGTGAGGCTCCCTGCGGATCTTCATTCCTTTTCGAAAGCGCTTGGGAAGCATTAAATCCTCCGATGGCTGATTCCGTGATCACCGCTTCTGAACCACCACAAATCATTACCATAGCTTTTCCCACACGGATGGTGTCAAAAGCATTGATAATGGCCGTGTTGGATGAGGCACATGCCGACACAGTAGCATAATTAGGACCGTACAAACCGTTACGGATAGAAATTACCCCGGCTGCGATATCGACAATCATTTTAGGAATCATAAACGGACTAAACCGTGGTGTCCCATCTCCTGAATAGTACTCTTTCAGTTCCTTTTCAAACGTTGATATTCCGCCATTTCCAGAGGCCCATATAACGCCTATTTCGGAACGTTCGTTTTCATCCATCAATTTCAGGCCGAGTTTTGAATCCATAATTGCCTGATCGGATGCGGCGATAGCATATTGCGTAAAAAGGTCGTATGTCCGCAACTCTTTTTTATCCAAAAACTCCTCAGGATGAAAGTTTTTTACTTCGCAGCCAAATTGTGTTTTAAAGCGTGAGGCTTCAATTTTTGTAAAGATTCCGGCTCCGCTTTTACCCTCCATAATATTTTTCCAAAATTCTTCAACCGTATTTCCCAATGGAGTTATCGCACCAACTCCTGTAACTATAACTCTTTTCATTTTCAACAATTTTAAATTATAAACAGATACTTGTATCTAAATATACCAATCGGTATATTTTATGATAAAAAATAGCCTTAAAGCTGCCCGATATAATTTCGTAATGATTTCATTGCCATTTGTATATAATCCTGATTATCCGATAATTTACGAATCATAATACCCCCTTCTAACAAAGCCAAAATGGTGATAGCCGTGGTCTCAGCGTCCAGTTCGGGCTTAAATTCGTTCTGTTTTTTTCCGGCTTCAATGATGCCAATTATTTTATTTTTCCACTTTATCAATGCACTGTATGCCTGTTTTTTAAGTTCAGGATGCGTATCATCGGATTCGATGGCTGTGTTAAGAATCGGGCAACCTCCCTCTGGTACAAGTCCATCTTTAAAGTAAATATCTAAATTACTATATACAAACAACTTATCCCGATAAAGGGAGCATTTTGCCTGTTCACCTTCAAACAACATTGCCATTTTTTTTAGGTTGAACCTGAATACTTCAATGGCCACGTCATCTTTGTTTTTAAAATTCCCATAAATGCTACCTTTTGTCAAACCGGTGGCATCGGTTAGATCATTCAACGACGTTCCTGCATATCCTTTTTTATTAAAAAGAACAGAAGTCTTTTCAATAATCAACTCTTTTGTTCGTTCCGCTTTCGACATAGTGCGCGTATAATTATGTGTCAAAGATAGTAATTTTATACCGTTTGGTATATTTTAACAAAGAAAATAAAAAAGCGATAATGTTTTCATTACAACATCATCGCTTTTAACTCGTTGAACTTTATCGTTATTTTTTACGATCAGCACCCTGCCTTTCAATCATCCAGCCGGGATATTCGGGAGCCAGTTTGCTCACGGCATCAAGTTGAGCCAACTCGTCGGAAGTCAGTTGTACATCAACAGCCTTCAGATTATCGGTAAGTTGTGGTTGTTTTTTAGCCCCGATAATGACGGTTGTAACCACCGGCTGATGTAACAACCAGGCCAGGGCAACCTGAGCAACGGTTACGCCTTTATTTTGAGCTATAACCTGCATTACATCAATAATATCAAAAGCTTTATCCTTGTTTACCGGAGGAAAATCAAAATTTGCACGACGACCATCTTCTGATGTAGCATTGCGACCGTATTTACCGCTTAGAAATCCACCTGCCAACGGGCTCCAAACCATTAATCCAAGTTTTTGGTCGAGCAGCATCGGAACCAGTTCGCGTTCCAAATCGCGACCGGCAATGGTATAATAGGCCTGCAACGATACAAATTTAGCCAAATGTTGCTGTGCCGAAATACCCAGCGCCTTCATAATCTGCCATGCAGCCAGGTTGCTACATCCGATATAACGGACCTTTCCGCTTCTTACCAATGAATCAAGCGCTTCGAGAGTTTCGTCCAGAGGGGTAAGGGCATCAAATCCGTGAATCTGGTACAAATCAATATAATCCATTTTTAGCCGTGCGAGACTTTCATCGGCTTGTTGAAGAATATGCTTGCGGCTTAAACCCGAATTATTCGGCCCAGCACCCATCACGCCTCGCACTTTGGTGGCAATTACCAGGTCGTCGCGTTTAATACCAAGATCTCGAATAGCCTGCCCGGTCATTTGTTCGCTCACCCCTTCGCTATAAACATTGGCGGTATCGATAAAATTAATGCCTGCATCAACGGCTTGTTTTACTAATTCGTTTACTTCGTCCTGCGGCAACGCTCCAATGGCTGTCCACATACCACGGCCACCGAAGGTCATGGTTCCCAGGCAAAGTTCGGAAACTTTAAGCCCGGTATTTCCTAATAGGTTGTATTTCATATTCGTAATATTTGTTAATTAAGTATCAGACACTACAAACACTTTTTTTAATCGAAATGTTTACCGGATAAAGCTGGTCATCACTTTCTGTACCCGGGCCGGAGCCGGAACCGTATCTTTCGTTTGCTGACGCATATTGAGCAGCCAAGCCATGTTGTTGCCCAGAACTTCCATAATCTGAACACCTTCGTCATCTTTTACCACTTCGCCGGGTATACGACCATGAATGATGTTCCAATAGTTGGACGTTGCCAGAATCATTTCGGAATAGTTTAAAAAATGATTAAGGCTGTCAAACGTGGACGAACCTCCTGTACGACGAACGGCAACTACTGCTGCACCAACCTTATGGCGAAATAGTCCGCCATTGCTACCAGCTACGTAAAATGCCCGATCGAGAAAACTTTTCATAGTTCCCGGAATCCCTGCATAATGAACCGGAGAAGCCAAAATAATTCCATCGGCAGCTTTGAGGTTTTGTATCCATTCGTTGAGCGAATCGGTAGTAATTACGCATTTCTCGTCTTTATTCTTTGCGCATTTTCCACAAGCCAGACAGCCTCTTATCGCTTTATTGCCGATGTGGATAATCTCAAAATCAATGCCTTGATCTTTCAGTTTTGAACCTACCATGTTCAATGCGTGATAGGTATTGCCCTCTTTATTGGGGCTTCCGTTGATTGCTACAACTTTCATCCTGTTAAATTTTATATTGTTTAATTGTAAATCGATATTTTAATAGACGTGAGCCCGTTTTTCCTGCATCAAAAGCATAAAAATTAACAGGCCGAAAATTAACATCTGCCAGGTAACACCCTGCCAGCCCCAATGTTGCCAACAAAATAATCCGAAGGTAGTTCCCAATGCCCCTCCGGTAAAAACCGATGTCATAAAAATCGTATTAATACGACTATGCGAAGTTTCATCAAGGCTGTAAATTAGGGCCACATTGGTAACCTGCAAAGCCAGAATGCCAATATCGAGCAATAATACGGCAAGCACCAGTAATAAAACAGAGGTGGGAAACAAAATCATCAGTAGTATACTCACCATGACTAGACACCAAGCAGCCATCCTGATATATCCGGTTTTGCCTTTATCTGTTTTTTTACCAAGAAAAGGTGCAAGCAAAGCTCCTGCAATAGCCACTAAACCAAATAAGCCAATAACATTAGTATGAAAATAAAAAGGAGCTCCGCTAAGATGGAATGTTAAGGTGGTCCAAAATGAACAGAACAATCCAAATTGTAATGCCCCTATCAACGAAGTAACACGGAGTAACGAAAAGCGTTTAACCTGGCGCAATGCCGAAACCATTAATTGTAAGTAATTCCCTTTAAATGGATTCTTAACATCGGGCAGGTAAATCCTCATTAAAATTGTTACCAGTGCTACTGCTATGGCCGAAAACAAATAAACATATCTCCAGCCAAGCCATTCGGCGATTGTCCCACTAAAAACCCTTGCAGCCAGAATGCCGATGAGGACACCGGTAAAGACAGTCCCAACATTTTTGCCCCGGCTTTCGCTGTCCAGACCTGCAGCCATTGGCATAACCACCTGCACCGAAACAGATAACAAACCAATAAGCATGCTCAATGCCCAAACCTGCATAATATCGCCGGCAATTGTAATAAGCAAAAGCGCTGCCAACAAAAGGGTTTGCAAAGCAATAATGAGATCTTTCTTGTTCATTTTATCGCCCAACGGTGTAATAAAAAAAAGACCTAAACCATAACCAACCTGCGAAAGCATAGAAATAAACCCGGCTTTGCTCTCGGAAGTATGAAAGGTTGTTGCTATATCTTTCAATATTGGTTGGTTGTAATAGATATTAGCTACCGAAATTCCGGCAGTACAAGCCATTAGCATTACCTGAAACCGCGATATTATACTGTTTTGAGAAAGCAATTTTTCTTCTTTTACATTCATAATACTTACTAATTACAGCCCATTTATTTTCAAAAGAAAAAGCCAGCTGATCGGGTACAAAAATATCAGTCTTATCAAAGATGGGAGATGCAACAATCAAACAAAAAGTTACTAAAATCAAACATCCAAACGGTCGCGGTATGTTTTGGGCGTTTCTTTAAAATTCTTCTTAAAAAAATTGATGAAATGCGAAAGCTCTTCAAATCCAAGACTGAACGCTATTTCCGAGATATTCCAGTTGGTATGTTTGAGTAATGCCCTAGCTTCCTGTGAAACACGTTCGGCAATGAGCTGCGATGTGGTTTTGCCCGTAACCTCTTTCAGGCTGCGGTTTAAATGATTAACATGAACCGACAAATGCCCGGCAAAATCGACAGGAGAACGAAGTTTCATCCGCTGAACCTGAGACTCGATAGGAAACTGACGTTCGAGCAACTCGGCAAACAATGAAGCAATCCGTGTAGATGCATTGGATACCGGATAATAAGCCGCTTCAACCGATTGCATTTTAAGCGCACTATGAAGCAGGTTAAATACCAATCCCCTGAGAACATCGTATTTATAAAGAAAATCGGAATTGATTTCCTCAAACATTTTTTGATAAATAGCTTCAAATTCAGTCAACTGCTCATCGGAAAGAATATACACTTTACTATTACCCGGCTTAAACATCGGATAATCCTTGAGCGACCCAAACTGATTGAAAAAGTCTTCGGTAAAAATGCAAAAATACCCCGACTGTTCGTCTTCCAATGATTCCCAATTATATGGTATCATTGGATTTGCAAACAACAGCGCATATTTGTCGCTTTGCACGGTGCGATCAGCATAATGTATAAGATTTCGACCTTTAAGCAACGAAATCTTATAATAATCCTTCCGGCTGTATGGAATTGGACGATTTTTGCTACAGGCGCAAACATTGATGTTGAATACATTGAAATGCCCCATTTCCCTTTTAAGGTTGTCGGGCATCCAGCTGAGTTTGTTCTTATAGAAATCTTCGATTGTAAGTGCATTTTCCATGTCGCAAAGTTGCAAAAATCAAACGACATTTGTGTATAAATTTTGCAACCTATAAATACCCCTAAATTTTGAGCTGATACAAAAAATGCCAACGATTTAATTTCGCTGGCATTTTAAAATTCGCAATCTTTCTATTTAAAAAGCGTCCATTTGAACAGAATCAAGCTGGAGTGTATCCTTTGGAGGAAGAACGGTGTGACAGGAATAATTTTTTGATATTTTGACACCAGGCTTTGTAAAGCCAACTTTTAAATAATCATACCGTGCATCTTTTAAAACTTTCTCCATATATCGTCCAAAAATTGGAAGTGCGGTTTTGCAGCCTTCACCCATACTGTTCGAGCGAAAATGAATACTGCGATACTCCCCTCCTACCCATGCACCGCCAATCAGCTTGGGTGAAACACCTACAAACCAGCCATCGGACAAGTTTTGGGAAGTTCCGGTTTTTCCTCCCATCTCAATTTTAGAACGGAACAGGTCAAACGAAAACAACGCCTGCGTAGTAGCTCCCGGCTCAGAAAGTCCTCCGCGAAGCATCTGGCACATCAGGAAAGCGGTTTCTTCACTGAATATCCGTGTAGCCTTCGGTTTAAATTCTTCAATAAGGTTTCCGTCTTTGTCCTCAATGCGCGTTACCAGCATGGGCTCAACCCTGTATCCGCCGTTCACGATTGGACAATATCCGTTTACCAGTTCGTAAAGCGAAACATCGCTCGAACCAATGGCTACCGAAGGAACATTTTCGAGTTGCGAAGTTATCCCCATTTTATGGGCATATTCAATAACTTTTTGCCACCCCAGCTTCTTGGTAAGTTGTACTGCAATTGAATTAATGGAATGGGCAAAGGCATATTTCAACGTAGCAGACTGGCCTGTAAATACCCCGGTAACATTATGTGGCGACCATGTTTTTTGCTCGCCATTTTCGGTATAATTAATAGTCACCGGAGAGTCGGTAACCTCGTCGCAAGGCCCATAACCATTGTCAATAGCTGCAGTATAAACAAAAGTCTTAAACGTTGAACCCGGTTGACGCTTAGCCTGTTTTACATGATCGAATTTAAAGTAGTTAAAATCGATATCGCCAACCCAACTCTTAATCTGCCCGTTAGACGGATCCATAGAAACAAAAGCCGCATGGAGAAACCGGTTGAAATACTTTAGCGAGTCGATATGGCTAAATGTGGTATCCCGTTCTCCTTTCCACGTAAAAACGGTCATTTTGTGTTTACGGTTCAGAAAATAGTTAATACTATCGTTTTTATCTCCAAACCGTTTCTTAAGAGTTTTGTAATAAGGATCCTGCTTAATAATATTGTCCATAAACCCGGCAAGAGGCCTGCCTTTCTCGTCGGTCCATGGATCGTTGTTGCGTAACTGTTGGTCAAAACTACGTTGCAAAATCTTCATCTGCTCCGTTGTTGCTTCCTCAGCATAGGTCTGCATTCGCGAATCGACGGTAGTATAAATCTTTAAACCATCTTTATACAAATCATATCCTTTTTGTTTGAGCCAGTCGCGCAGATAACGAGCCACAGCATAACTGAAATAATTAGCATTGCCTTCGTCGTCGCTACCCTGATGATAATCTGTTTCGAGCGGTTTGCGGCTAATCTCATCAAACTGTTCCTGCGTTATGAGCTTGCTTTTCTGCATCTGCCCCAACACGACATTCCTTCTCTCCAACGATTTGGCAGGATTTAAAATTGGACTGTAAAGCGTTGGAGCTTTAAGCATTCCCACAAGGGTGGCCGATTGCGAAAGTGTAAGCTTATCGGGTGTAGTGTTAAAAAAGGTTTTCGAAGCAGTGTGAATTCCAAAAGCATTACTCCCAAAATCAACAGTATTGAGATACATTGCCAGAATCTCATTTTTCGAATAAAATAGCTCAATTTTCAGGGCATTATCCCATTCCTTAGTCTTATAAATAATGGTACTGAGTACCGGAATATGACCTAACAGCCCGCGGGAATAGTTAGAACGTGTTTTGTACAAATTCTTAACCAATTGCTGAGTAATGGTACTTCCGCCGCGTTTCTTGCCTTTGAGCATATACCAGAATACCGAAAAAGACGACTGTACATCAATACCATGATGTTTATAAAACCGGCTATCCTCGGTTGCTATAAGCGTTTTAATCAGCAATGGAGAAATATCGTCGTACTTTACAGGAGTCCGGTTTACATCATAATACTTACCTATAATCTTGCCATCAGACGAATAGAGTTCAGAGGTAATCTCGTACTTGGGGTTATTTAAGTCTCCGATCTTGGGAGAGCTTCCGAACAACCACAAGAAATTAATATCAACTGCTATGAGATACAGCAGGATAAACGCGAAAACCACCAAAACCCGGAATAGTATCCGTATATAAAGTGGTTTTTGTTTAATTTCCGCTAAAAACTCCTTGTATTTTTGTTTCCCCCTGGTTAATAGGGGCTTAACTCTTTCGATGTAAAAAGCATTTTGAAGCAACCGCATCGTAAAATGGATTTATTGACCCTGCAAAGTTACAACATCGAGCAATGGCATGGTTCATTTTTTTACAAAAACTGAATTTCAGATGACTTTCTGCCTTATAAAAGAACCTATTATAATACTTTTAAAGATATTCGGGCACAAGCCTGTTCTGGAAATTTCAGTGCGGTATGTATGTCATATTTTATGCAGGTACTGATTAGCAAGAAGATAAAGCCTATTTTCCTGTAATTTGCCGATTAATTCCATTGGTAAGAAGAAAAACTCAGATTTATCGGGAGGTTGAACTATTCCTCCATAAACTTGTTAAATAATTTATACTTATAAATCTACAACTTAAAGCTTAAACAAATTTCAACTTAGAAAAAAATGCATAATATCAGTTTATATTATTACAATAATTATATTTGTGATACAAGAATTAACTATAAAACCATTATCTATGAAACAGATTTTCACTAAAAACCTGGCAATTGCAATAGCCTCTTCTGCATTAATTCTGGCTTCCTGCCATGGTAATAAATCGGATAAACAAACCGCTTCAACTGCCGATAGCACCAATATTAAAGAAATATCTCAAAATGTAAAAGGCGTAGTATATCCTTTGCCTACTCCATTTGAAATGACCCGTATGCTCAATAATATTGGAGCAACCTATGTAAGAGGCATCTTAAATCCGGTTGATAAATCGGAAAAATACTTTACCGAAAAGGCCAAAGCTTTAAATCTTGGTATTTACGGAGCAGACTTGGCTTATGCCGCAACTTACGAACAAAAACAAGATGTAAAACTGTATTCTCAATCCCTCAAAAAACTGGCTGACGACCTCGGTGTTAACATCGATTACAGCAAGTTGCTCTCAGACGAATACAAAGAAAAGCTCAACAATAAGGATACGCTTTCCAATGTCATTACTTCTACTTTTTATGACACCTATAAGGTTCTTGACCAAAAGAGCAACCCTAACCTGGCAATTATGATGGCTTCCGGAATGTGGATTGAGCTGATGTACATCGCAACTCATATTTCTGAGAACACTTATCATTACCCTGGTATTGTTAAAATCATTACCGATCAAAAAGCGTCATACTCCAAACTGATGGATTTGCTGAAAGAACACAACTCGAATGCAGACATCAAAGATCTTGAATCAAAATTATTGATTCTGAAACCGGTTTTCGACAAGATCGATTCTGGTCTTCATGAAAAAGATTACAACCTCATCCTTTCCACCATTCAATCGGTAAGAAAGACTCTCGTTTCCTAAATTTATAAGCCTTACCATTTGGTAAGAATAATCATATTACAGCCCTTGCCTTACGCAATGGGCTGTTTTTTTAAGCGACAGATCGATGAACGAATCCATATTACGGGCATTAATGCGTTTGTTTGCCATCGTTGCCGATGTAAACAAAGAAGGGCATTCTGACAACGAACGTGACATTGTGATGGATTATCTCGACCGGCAATACAGCCACGAAATTGTCCAGAAATACATCAACTACTTTGAGCAACAGGTAAAACATTCCCATCCGGAAATATCTCATGCCAGCGATGCCGAAGCTCATAAACAAGACACAATCAATGAAGCTGTTATTACAGAGTTATGCAACCAGATCAACGAAGAGCTGGAACAGGAACAAAAACTCACAGCCCTCATTTACCTTCTCGATTTTATAAACCGGGGAGAAGAACTACCTGAAAGCGAACTAAAAACAATTACTACTGTAGCTCAACAGCTTAAACTTAAAGAAGACGAATTTAACGATGCCAAGGCATTTACCTTCGGAGAAATAAAGGATATCATCCATAAAGACCGGCTTCTGTTTATCGATTCGCAGGAATCGACGGGTGATCCCGAAATAAAGCATTTACCCAACGAAAAGATGGAGGGTCGTATCGTTGTTTTGCATTTAACAAGCAGCGACACTTATGTATTTCGTTATTACGGCAGGCTCGACCTTTTCCTCAATGGCCACAATATCAAACCAAACCGTTCATATATCTGGTCGGGTGGTTCGGTTATCAAAAACTCCAAAATAGGGTCACTGTATTTCAGCCGTATGGCCGGAAAATTTATACAGGCCGGTGTTGAAAGCAAATTTGTTTTCACAGCCGATGATATTGAATTCAACTACCGCAACAGTAATAATGGAGTAAAACGCTTCAGTCTTACCGAAGAATCGGGCCGGTTAATTGGTATCATCGGAGGCAGTGGTTCCGGAAAATCGACCTTGCTCAATGTTCTTAACGGAAATATCAGGCCCAAACGAGGCTCCATCCGCATTAACGGACACGACATTCACCAGGAAAAAGAACGGCTGAAAGGGGTAATTGGGTTTGTGCCGCAAGACGACTTGCTTATTAAGGAGCTTACGGTATTCCAGAATCTTTACTACAACGCCAAACTTTGTTTTAGTAACTATTCGGAAGACCAGATAAAACAACTGGTTGAACGCGCACTCGTAGATTTTGATTTGATAGAAGCCCGCGACCTCAACGTTGGCGATGCCTTTACCACCATTCTCAGCGGAGGACAACGGAAACGGCTTAACATTGCCCTCGAACTCATCCGCGAGCCATCTATCCTGTTTGTTGACGAGCCAAACTCAGGGCTTTCGTCAGCCGACTCTGAAAAAGTTATTACCTTACTCAAGCGCCAGGCGTTAAAGGGAAAACTTGTAATCTCCAACATTCACCAACCTTCTTCGGACGTATTTAAAATGTTCGACAAGCTGTTGGTTATGGACCAGGGGGGACGCATCATCTACTACGGGAACCCGATAATGGCTATCACTTACTTTAAACGTGCTTCGCATTATGCCGATGCCGAAGAAAGCGAATGCCTGAGCTGTGGTAACATCAACGCCGACCAGATTCTTCGCATTGTTGAAGCCCGCGTGGTGGATGCTAACGGAAGGCTGACCCGTAAGCGCAAAACATCACCCGAGGAATGGTACAAGATGTACCTTCGCGATATTGATGTGAAAGTACGTAAAACCCAACGCGAGCACGACTCGTCTGTACCAAAGAATAACTTCAGCATCCCTAACCACTTTAAGCAGTTTAAAATCTTCCTGAAACGGGATATTCTGGCCAAATTCCACAACAAACAGTATTTGTTTATCAATACTGTTGAGGCTCCTTTGCTGGCATTTATCCTGGCATTCTTTACCAAAAACTTCACCATAATAGAAGGGGTTCCCCGCTACATTTTTGGCGAAAACACAAATATTCCGGCTTATTTGTTTATGTCGGTAATTGTTGCGCTTTTTCTGGGTTTGGTAATCAGTGCCGAAGAGATATTTAAAGACCGAAAAATTCTTAAACGAGAGAAGTTCCTCAACCTTAGCCGGTCGAGCTACATGTTTTCTAAAATTATGATTCTCTTTAGTATTTCGGCCCTCCAAATGCTAGCCTTTGTACTTATCGGCAATTCCATGCTGGGCATAAAGGGAATGGGATTTCACTACTGGCTTATTCTGTTTACCACCTCATGCTGGGCCAATCTCATCGGGTTAAATATCTCGGCAGGACTAAACTCGGTAGTAACCATCTATATCCTTGTTCCGCTGATTCTTGTACCACAGCTGCTTTTCAGCGGAGTTGTGGTGGAATTTAACAAGATGCATAACAGAATTGCCGACGAAAAAAATGTTCCCGTCATTGGCGATATGATGACTTCGCGATGGGCCTACGAAGCCCTGATGGTGGCTCAGTTTAAGGACAATCAATTCGAAAAGTATTTCTACTCTTCGGAAAAAGTGGCACGCAATGCGATTTACTACAAATCGTACGAAATACCAGAACTGCGTATGCTTATTAGCGAAAGTAACGACCTTAAATCAAGAAATATCGACACAATCAAACTGGGACATCGTCTTTTGATTGTAAAAAACGAACTTCTTAAAATTTGCAAGGATCTGAACTGGAGCGTACCCAAAACTATTGACAGTGTAAACGTTGCTAATTATAATACTAAAATTTCCAATTCGGTAATCTCGTTCATCAATAAGTCGGAAAAAGAATACATTCGACAATACAACGACGCGATAAACGAACGCGACAGTCGTTATGATAAACTGGTAAAACAACTTGGAGGCGACGACAAATTTGTAGTATTCAAACAAACTTATTACAATAAGCAGGTTGCCGATATTGTCACCAACGAGAAGGAAATAACCGAATATTCAATTCAGGATGGAGAAATGGTACGCATTAAAGATGCCGTTTACCGTACTCCTGATTCCCGCAACTGGAGGTCGCATTTTTATGCTCCGATAAAACATTTTCTATCAATGAAGTTGGACACTTTCTGGTTTAACCTGATGTTTATATGGATGTTTAGCGGGTTCCTGTTCGTATTGTTATATTATGATATTCTCCGCAGAATTATTCTCTATTTCGATACACTTCGCCTCAACAGGTACAACCGACGCAGGTTTTTAAGACTCTGGGTTTCGGAACAGCCTGATATGTGGAAATCTGGTTCATCCAAATAGTTTAAAGCAGTAAAAAGAAAGCCGTCGGAAATTATAATCTGGCGGCTTTCTTTTTTTAATCAATAGCCGCATAAAACCTTTAACTTGCTCACGAAGATTTAAGTATTGTTTAAATTTTCTCAAAAAGAAGTAGCAATTATCCGGTTAATGTCTGACCTTTGCTTTTGCAACAATTAAAAACCCCATTTATGCCAATCTCTCATCGTCGAATTCCTGTTCTGCCGGAATGTCCGCGAATCCGTCCCATTGCCGGGCATATCTCCAGGTCTTATCCGGTCGGTCGACATAGTTTTTCACGGGCATGCCAGGGAAAAACATTAACCCTGACCATTACCACGGAAGACCCTATTCCCGCAAATATTCAGGCGAACCTTCAAACAACCATGAACTCGGAAGATGGCATCGCATGGAACACCGTTCCGTTCAAACGACGCGATGCGCGCACGCTGGTATGTCATATTAAACCTAAACATCCGGGTCTTCATTCTTTCCGTGCCGAATACTCATTGGATAAAGGCGCTACATGGCTCAGAGACAGTGTCCCCGATGCCTGGGTTTTGGTTGATCCGCCACAGGTTGACGGATTGCGTATTTATACGTTGATACCCACCGTATCCGGAACTATTGCCGACTGGAAAGCCGACCTTAAACGTATCCGCGAAATGGGATTCAATGCCATTCACCTGCTTCCGATAACAGCACTCGACATTTCCGAAAGTCCTTATTCAGCATACGATTTTTTTGATATAGACCACAGCTACCTAAGTAAAGAATCAGGAAAAAACGGTTTATCAGAATTAGGCGAGTTTGTAGCCGAAGCCAAAGCGCAAAACATACGGCTTTGTTTTGATTTGGTACTGAATCATGTTGGCGTAAATAGTAAGATGGCATGTAAGGCTCCGGATTGGATTGTACCCGATCCCGGACAGTCCGACGGGTTTCAGCGGGCACGTTATTGGTGTCACCTGGGATGGTGTTCGTGGAACGACCTGGTCCTTATCAACTACGAACATCCATCAGAGTCGATTCGTGCACAAATATGGTCGTACATGATAGATTATGCCTTGTTTTGGGCAAAATATGCCAATGATACGGGCGGATTTGTACGTTTTGACAACCTGCACAGCAGCGATCCCGATTTTGTTCAGGCGCTTACCCATGCTTTGCATTCGGAATTTCCAAATGTTGGTATCCTTGCCGAATATTTCGCCGACGAAACAACCTTGCTGCATACAGGTCCTCAATGGGGATTAAACCTCAACCTGGCAACCCCCTGGGATTACAAATTTGTTCCTCAGCTTCGCGAATACCTTAATTACATTCACCGTGTATCTAAACACATACGGTATTATATGCCTGTCACCTCGCACGATTCAGGTGCCCCTGCACAAGAATTTGGCAGCCCCGAGTCAATCGTTCCTCGCTATATTGCTGCGGCATTAATGGGTACTGGAGCTACGGGAATCATTCAGGGAGTAGAATTCGGAGAACTCCAAAAAATCGAATTTATCGGGAGAAAACAAAAGATACAATTCCCCGACGAACCAATATTCGGGCGCTTTATAGGTCAGGTTAACGCTATCCTTAACGAATATCCGGCTTTTCGGCACGGCGGAAACTTCCAGTTTGTTGATAATGACCATGCGGCAATAATCGCTGCGTTTCGGAAGGATATAGATATGCAAGATTTAGGCTTTCTGGTAGTTTGCAATTTCGACATATACTCTCCGCAACACATTTTTATCGATTTAACTTCCGTTCTTGGACCAGAAGAGTCTTTCTCCTATTGCGAATTACTGAGTGGCGAAACACAAACCATTGAAAAACCTCATATAGAGCTTCAATTACACCAAAGTTCGGCACAAGTTTTCAGGTTTTTTAAAAGCTGATAAAAAGTAAACGATAACGGATATTGCAAATGGTTTTGGGTTAACGAAATATTATTGATTCCGAATAATTGCCGCAAACCATTTGCTCATTGCATACACTTATGCAACCTTATAAATTTACATAGTTTAAGGAAATAGTCTCCAAACTTCTTTTGTATCCCTGAAAATTTAAAATGTATCCCTACAAATGGTATTTATAGAGATACATTCATTTTTTGCATCCCTGCAAATAAAAAAAGCTTCCGTAAAAATTTAAGATGTTTACTTACAAATTTCATTTGTATCCATGCAAATGAAATTTGTAAGGATATTAACATTAATTGTATGGGTACATGCAACGTATGTATTTATACAATTAACGTTTGTATGGCTGCATTTACCGTTTATTTTGTTAGTCAATAAAAAGTAAAGGTTTATCAATACAAAACGAATGTTTTATAAAAAACATGATAACAATAACTTACAAGTTTAATCATTTTTTCATACTTTCGGTTTAGTTAATTTAATATTTGCAATCTCTACTTGTATGAAACATTTTATCATTTATAACTTTTCGAGGATCAGCGACCCGGAGTTTTTACTGCGAGCTGACAATGTTATTAACCAAATGTCCGAAAACCCTAATTTTCCAAACCCGGTACCCTCCATCGAAAGTATCCGTACTTTACGCGATGAATTTAACGATTGTTTGTTGGCCTGTATGGATGGCGGGAAACGTACTTTTTCGATTAAAGATCAAAAAAGAGAGGAACTTCGTAATGCGTTACGGCATCTTGCAATGTATGTAATGGCTGTTAGCGACAATGATGTTAATATTCTTGCTTCGTCGGGCTTTGAACTACGGCGCGAAAAATCCCCCATCGGATTACTTGATAAACCTCAGAATTTTACGATACAACCAGGGCCTTTTCCCGGTTCGGTAAAGGTTTCGCTTGACGTATTACACGGAGCCAACGTTTATGTTTATCAATATGCCCCAACGCCAATTGTCCCGGAATCGATATGGACCACGGAGCTTGGAACCTCGTCCATTACAATTAATGGGCTTACGCTTGGCAAAGAATATAGTTTTAGGGTGGCAGGTAAGGGAACCTCCAAGGATCTGATCTTTTCCAATATTATTAGCCGGTATATTGCTTAATACAATAGTCTGCCTTTTTTAAAAACATAAGGCCGAAAACTTTACTTTTTGAGCCATTACCCGGTTCAAAAAGTGTTAAACAACATTTGCTTTTTTGTCTGTTTGAGGTTTAACAAAAAGGAATAAAAGTTAACTTACCACGCTAATTTTGGTTTATTTTATAGCAACTCAATACTAACATAATTCAGGTTATCATGAAAGAATAGTTATTAAGGAGCCTACAAATTTTTAGAAATAAAATTATTATGCAAGCAAATAATACGGATATAATCGCAATTAAAAGTAATTATTGAGATGTTAACGTTCATTGTAAAAAAAGACAGTCAACACACATTTGTCTCATTTGCAAAATCTAACACACGACCTGTTGCTTCAATTTTTAAAAGAGCCAAATTTTGCATGCGCACAGCAAAAATAAAAATTTAACATTATGAAAATTCGAACTGATTTTGTGACTAATAGTAGTTCTGTAAGTTTTATAGTTACTATGAACTTAAGTATGCTTGATAGGTTCTTAGATACTTATGAAGAAAAATTTAACACAGGGGAAAAAAGAGCAATTGAGGTTCTTAAAGAAGAATTGGTAAAAAAGGGAACAAGAGTAATGTTAGAGGGTATTGAGATATATACTAAGCACTTTAAGTTTGATACTAGTGGAGATTGCATGTTTTCAGATTCATACGATAAGCCATATGAAGAAATAGACTTTTCTGCTTTTGAAGAAAAAGACATATGGGCTTTAATCTATGGTGAATTTATTGCAAAAAATAGAATAAGTAATGTTGAAGGATTTGGTGTTACTAAAGTTGACACCTCTTTATAAAATTAAAAACAATGAAAATACGCAGTGACTTTGTTACCAATAGTAGTTCTGTTAGCTTCATTATTACCATGCATAAGAAAATTGTTGAAGTCTTTGAAAGGTGGTATGGAGAATCAGCAGCAATTGAGTATAAAACTATTAGAGATACATTGAAAACCTATATGTTAGATAATGGAACAAGAACTTTTCTTGAAGCAGAGGAAATATATGTCAAGAAAATACAATTCAATGATGATGATGGAGTTACGATAGATAAAGAGCTATTAAAACAAGAAAATAAAGAACTTGATTTTAGTAATATAGAAGAAGATGAGTTATGGAACTACATTCGAGGAGAGTATATATTAAATGGAAAATTAAGTAATATTCGAGGTTTTGGAGTAACTCAGGTTGATCAATACTAAATGAAAATTAGAAGACACATAGGTGATTATAATTTCATTGCTGACCAAGAATCAGGAATGACGTTTCGGTGGGGCAAAACTTTCAAAGATAACCCCAATTTTGCCCCAGTACCTGAACTTGTTGATATTTCTATTTCCAATCATTGCAGCAAGGGATGTGATTATTGTTATCGAAATAGTAAGCCAGATAATTCTTTTATGTCTCTTGATGATTATAAGTTTGTTTTATCAAGTCTTAATCATCAAAAATATGGCAATGTTTTTCAAGTTGCATTAGGTGGTGGAGAACCTTTAGAACATCCGGAAATACTTGAAATATTAAATATTACTAGGCAGTTTAATATAGTTCCTAATTTTACAACGAATGGTAAAAATATTACTCAATCAATAATTGATAATATATATGGAAAAGTTGGCGCAGTTGCGGTATCATTAAATAACATGAATGATATAAGTAATTCAAAAATTAAGCTTCTAATAAATGGTGGCATTCGGACAAATATTCACTATGTAATTGATAGAAATAATATAAAACAAGCAATTCAAATATTAAAAGGAGACTTCAACGAAAACCTAAAAAGAATCAATGCTTTAATATTTCTAACATATAAACCATCAGGGCGAGGAAACTTAGAAAATATTTTAGTAACCAATTCTGTATTAAATGATTTTATTGAATTAATTGATAATAGTAAAGCTAGTTGTAATATTGGTTTTGATGCGTGTTTTGTGCCAATGTTAATGAGGTTCACTAAGACTAATATTGATTTTATAGATTCTTGTGAAGTTGGATTTTTTTCTGTTTATATTGATGAAAATCTCAGGGTTTCGCCTTGTTCATTTTCCAACAATACAAATAGTTATAGTCTTAATGAATTTGACTTTTATGACATTTGGCTTAATAAGTTTGACAGTTTTAGAACGAAAGTAACCAATGCTTGCATTCAGGAGTGTAATGCCAAAAATATTTGTAAAGGGTGTTGCCATTATTTCCCTGAAATAACAACCTGCTTTAAGAATTAATATGAAGGAAATATCGTGGCATCAGCTAGAAAATAATAGTTCGTCTAAGGAACTAAGTTTTGAATCATTTTGCTTTCAAATAGCAACAAAAAAATATAAGGACTACGGAACGTTTGAATCATATTATAATACTCCCGGTTCTGAATTCTATTTGAAATTGTCTAAAGATTGTGATGAATTAAGTGCAAAGGCTGGAGAAATAATCGGCTGGCAAGCTAAATTTTGGTTAAACAAAACAGATGAAAATAATTCGCCCTTAGATTTAAAGCATAGAGAAGAATTAATTCAAGGACTAAAAAAGACTTTGGAATACAAAAACAATCTAACTCATTGGATTATATGCACTCCGGGGAAATTTTCTAATACAAACACAAAAGCTGGGAAACCTTGGGATACATTAGTAAAAGAAGGAAATAAATTAAAAAAAGGCATTAATCTTTCACATTGGCACAAAGACATCTTCGAAGCAATTTTTCATTCTAACCCTGAAGAATTTAGCTCAATTTTCAATTTATATTTTAATACTAAACTTATTAACAAGGAATTTATAAACAATTTGACCAGAACTAACCTAAAACAGTTAGAAAGAAAATTTGATGTGGATTTGCATATCAAAGAAGAAGAAGAATTAAACCTTCTTAATTCTATTTATCCAGATAAAGCCAGAGCTGATGTTAATATTTATATTAAACTTCTGGATGATGTTATCGATGATATTAATCGGGATTATAGGATAAAAATTGATCAATTCAGTGACTTATCCAAAGAATTTGTCAATTTGACGAGAAAATACTATTCGAAACATTTAGATATATTAAAAAACGTTAATGATATTTATACCAAATCTGTAGATATCTACGATTTTGCTAAACAAAGCAAAACAGCAATCGACAATTTTATACAAAATAGCGAATCTGATAGAAATCAGCTAAACAAACAATTAAAAGACATCTTCCCAAAATCAGATAAGAACAACACTAATATAAACTATCATGACCGTGATTGGGTAGAGTTTATGATTAAAAACGTTAATAATATTTCTGATTTATTAACTGGTAAAAACAAGGACAATTCACTGCTGCAAATCATTTTAAGAATACTCTCTAATGATGTTCATGTATTTGGAGCAGCAGGGTATGGCAAAACACATTTTGCTTGTTCAATCAGTTACAATCTTCTAAAACATGAGTATCCTGCCTTACTACTATTAGGAAGCTCATTCCGTAACTCCATTACACCGAAACAAAGAATAATTCAAATACTTGAATTGGAAGACTCATATTCATTTAGAGATTTCCTTGGAGCTGTAGATATATTGGGAGATACATATAAATGTAAAGTTCCTATAATTATTGATGGCCTAAATGAAAGCTACCCTTCAGCGGGTGAAATCTGGTATAATGAGTTAAATTCAATTATTAATGACATAAGACAATATTCTAATATCATTTTAATTACAACTTGTAGAGAAAAGAGAGAGTATATTCAGCAAATATTTGATAAAGAATCATATAAAGATGTTGAAAACTATGTCTATTTAAAGGGGTTCACGGATAAAAACATTAATAGTGCTATCGAAAAGTACTTTAAAAAATATGCAATCAACGCAAGTTCAAAGCCTTATGATATTACCCTATTTGAAAATCCTCTAAGGTTAAAAATATTTTGTGATGTTAATAGAGACAAGATTAACTTGGATATAAATCTTCATTCTATTGTTGAAAGCATAGAAAGCTATATTCTAAATTTGATAAAAAAAATATCAATAAAAGAACGTGCTATAAATGCAATACGAAAATCAAAATTAGAAAAGGGACTACAGGAAATTGGTCAAATACTTTGGAATAATAATAAAAGGGAAATTCAATTTTCCGAATTTTATCCTCTTTTTGAAGAAGAAATATCATTTAATCTAATTGATGAAGGACTTTGTTTTCAGCGTGATTTAAATAATGAGAATGAATTGATTCAATTTACCTATGATTTAGTTGGTGGGTATCAAATTGCAAAATCAGTTTTTTTTCAAAGTAATTCTATTCCCATAATACTTGAAAAATTGCAATCAGCAGAGACAAAGGAAAAACTTTTCTGTGATGATAAAACAAAGCGACATCCTTTACATGAAGATATTTTAAAATCAATCTCTTATCTTCTTCCATTAAAGACTGACAAGCAGATTTATGAGGTGATTACTGATGAGGCAATTATTTTAGAAAGTATAGGAAATCTTGAATTGCTAACTTCCACTCAAGGTAATAAAGATAAGTATGTTAAATTTATTGAGAGCTTAAATTTAAGTTCTGCATTGATTAATAGTTTAGTTCAGAAATTATATGATGATGTTTTACAAAAAAATACTTTTAGTTCGTTCGACATTATAATATCAATTTTTTTAAAACTTAATCAGTACGAGATTGATATAGTTTGGAATGAGCTTATACGAAAGGATTCTTATAAACTTCAATCAAAATTAAAATGGATATCAAAGTACATTAAAAATACAGAGCACTCCAAAGATAATGCTTTACTTTTTGTTTTATTGTTAACAGGTAGTTCTGATAAATTATTACGAAATGAGGCTACAAAAACATTAATGCAATTGGGTCTAGTATATCCAGATACCCTCATTAAGCATGCTAAACGTTTTATGCTTGTAAATGATAGCTTTATTCTTGAATCTCTCATTTGTGCGTTAACAGGAGTTGTCCTTAGGTTTAAAAATAAAAAATTCACTAGTACCGCAGTTCATTTCCTTCAAGAGGATTTTCTCACTAAAAATACTACAAATCATATTGCAATATTAGACTTTGCTCAAACAATATTTGAATTTGGTTTGTCATATTATGGAATTGAGTATGATAAAAACATTATTTTTAGGAATAAGGACGAAGTATGGGTTCTAAATAATAAACTAATAAAAAAACACCAAGGAGATGACTTCATTTGGTCTTATGAGATGATGGATTATGATTTCATCAAATTTCAAATTACATCTCTTTCAAGCCATTCATATGACAGCTTCAGTAAATATTCTAGAGCTGAAATTATTAGTTTTATACATGAAAGAATTAAACAGAAAGGTTATTCCAAGAAATTGTATTCCCAAATAGAATCAAAAATTTCAGAAGACAATAAATATCGTAGAGAAGAAGTTTCTGAGCAAGTAACAAAATATGATAACAAATATCTTTATTCTACCTATTTAGAATTGGCAGGTTTTCTCATGTTGAATAATCAAATCAAGCCTGAATACAGAGATACCCTTCGCTTCTCCTATATTTTCTATGATCCCACATTTCCTGAAATTACTAATAGAACCCAAGTTATAAATGACTGCCTTTTACCCGCATTTAATGAAGATATTCAGAATTGGATTCTCAATGATGCTTCTAATTTAATAAAAGAACTATATATTACGATTCCTTTTTTTGAGAACTCAGAGATGGTACTTCTCTATGCTTCTTTAAGTCAAAAAAATGAAGATAACAATACATATATTACGATTCTTTCAAATACTTATGTATTTGAATCAAGGTTTAAGAAGGATATTTCAGAAACATTTCAATCTAGTTATATTCACGAATCTAATGAATTAAGTCAAATTTTTGGAGGTGAAATTCCTTGGAGAAACCATATCGAAATTAACGAAGAAATTGATAATTCAGATAACGCAGATGACTTTGGATATTCTGAAGACGATGAAGTTGACATTGAATCTAATGTTAGCGAATACAGCAATTTTGATTCATCACGATGTTTTCCTCTTGTGAATTATTATTCTTGGTCTTCATGGACTAGGAACAGATATCAAAATCCAAGCTTCGTATTTTTGGATTCAGTTGTTGCGAATAAAATGGAATTAGATTTTAATATTGAAGGATTATCACATATTGACAAAAATGGGAAACTTATTACAAAGTATTATAAAACGGATAATTCAGAATTTCTTTTTATTGATCGACAAATTCTAGAAAAATATCTTGGAGATAATAATCTTGATTTAATATGGAATAAGTTTATTACCAAATATGGAGAATTTGGTGTTCACAAAGACCATAAATTAGATCCAACTTTTAAAGACACTAAGTCAATTGATTTTTATTCAGATTACAACCCTCGCTAAGCGGCATTTATTCGCTATCGCTCATGAAAAAAGTTGCAATGCCGCTTGAAATATCGCCGATTTTGTAAATCGGCAGTTAAATGAATAAACTAACAGATTTAGCCATGTTAACCGGGTATCAAATTAACATTCAAAAAATGAAAAATATGAGAATCATTTATTCGATTATTATTTGTGGGATTTCATTTTTAAGTTCGGTTAATGCTCAGGATTCCATTAGAATACATGGACATGTTACTGATTTTAATTCAAAACCTATAGATAGTGTATGGGTTAGTGTAAAAGACAAAAATTTTAATTCGCGATATGAAGGGTTAACGGATAAAAACGGGTACTTTTCTATAACTGTTGCTAAAGGAAACTACCATTGTATATATGCCATTAAATTGGCCGATTATGGAAAAACAAAACTTGAATATTGGGCATGGAATATACCGGCTTATAAGGATATGGAAATAAATCCTCAATATGAGCGCATGGAAATATACGGAATTAACGGGTTTGAACCACAGGTTAGTCCGTATGAAACATATATGGTTTATTTTAGGCCAATGAGTTTAAGTAAGTCGTTAAAATGGCAAGGTGAGGGTAACAAAAAAATGCAGGAGAAAAAGGCAAATATTAACCATGACACTATAAATATCTCCCCAATTTCTATTTCAAAAGAAGAATTAAAGGTGAGTGTAAATGATATTCCAACGGAAGTTGTAAGTATTAAAAAAGTAGTTGAGTATGGGAGAGGCGCATATTTGTATGGCTTTTTAATTCAGATTTTGAAGCCGAAAAATGAAACGCAAATCAATAATGATTTCGACAAAATTTCAATAATTCTTCATTCTCGTGAAACAGATGAATGGGGTAAAGGAGAATATTTTATAAAAAAGATAAAATAAACGATGACCTGCACATTATTAAACATTATAACTGAATAATAGATATGAATAGAAGGTCTTTTCTTAAAAGTACAGCGATTACGGCAGGTATGCTTTCCTTTTATCCATCTTTGGAACAATTAAAAGCTTCGGATGCCAAAGATTTTCCTTTATTGGATTTACACGTTCATACAACAAACAACTTTTCAGTTGAAAGAGTTCTTCAACTGGGAAAAGAACGGGGTGTACGTTTTGGAATTGTAGATCATCCGGCTCCCTGGGCATTAAAGGATGATAATGATTTACGAAAATATATTGAGCACTTAAAAAATTATCCTGTTTATATTGGGTTGCAACCTACTTATCCGGGATGGACTAAGAATTATTCGTCAGAGCTGTTATCGCAGGTAGATTATATACTGATGGACCCGCAAATGGTTCCACAAGGAAACGGAAATACCTGGCAAATTTGGGAATATGATACTTATATTGAAGATACGGATGATTTCATGAAGCGATATATGGACTATTCGCTTCAAATACTAAATAATGAACCAATCAATATTTTTGCATGGCCCTTGTTTCTTCCGGTTTGTATTGCCAAGGATTATAATAAGTTGTGGACAGAAGAACGGATGCAGGCATTAATTAATGCAGCTAAAAAACGTAATATCGCCTTCGAAATAAATGATATGTCGCATACCCCGCACGAAGAATTTATTCTGAAAGCAAAAGCCGAAGGAATAAAATTTGCTTTTGGTTCCGATTCACGAAACGAGAATGTTGGGCGTTTATCGTATTGCAAACGAATTGCCCAAAAATGTAATTTAACCAAAGATGATTTTTATGTTCCAACGATGCATCATTAACAGGGAAAAGAATTTATCATTGATATTTTCTCAAATTGTAAAATTAGGAAATGTTATACCCTTCGAACCTTAATGAATGCAAATAAATCTATAACTAAAATTGAGAGATCATTTCTATGAAAATAGCAATAATAGGCGCACATCGGGTTGGAAAAACAACGTTAGCTGAGAAATTACAGGAATCTCTTCCTGATTATGATTATAGACCTGAACCTTATTATGATTTAGAAGAAACAGGATATGTGTTTTCTGAAATACCAAATGTAGATGATTATTTAGAACAACTTGAATATTCGTTTGAACAAATTTTGAAAAGTGGGAACAATGTAATCTTTGACAGATGTCCGATTGATATTTTAGCATATATTCAGGCTATGAATGATTCTGAAAACATTCAAACATTATATCATAACGTCCAAAATGTAATAACTGAGATTGACCTTCTTGTTTTTGTGCCCATAGAGAATCCGGATTTAATATCATGCCCGGAATCTGAATTGCCAGAACTCAGATCTGATGTAAATGACATACTTAATGAATGGGTTTGGGATTTTGGCATCGAAACAATAGAAGTTAGAGGAACTTTGTTGTCGCGTCGGGACCAGGTACTCAATAAAATATTAAAAGAATAGAAAGATAGAAAATGTCCTCGTTAAGCGGCATTTACTCGCTATCGCTCATGAAAAAATTGTAATGCTGTTTGAACACAAAAGATATTGCAAATCAGGTTAGATTATAAATTTATAGTTAGGTAACAGCAGCAGGTTATTTAGCTTAGACAAAATAACTGGAAATGAAGGGACGGGATATTGATAGCCCTGGCTTTTAAGCCAGGGTTAAAGAAAGAGCAGCCTCCTATACCGGTGCACGAATAATTTTGGAAGAGGAGACAACCCGGATTGCGCCGAAAAAGAATCTTCGTATTTTGATCCCCGGCTTAAAAGCCGGGGCTATTTATATTCAACTCCTACCGGAGTTATTCACGAACAAAGACTTAAAGAGATATTATAATTAACCCTTAATTCTCATTATAATTTAAAAACTATGGAAAAACTAATTGCCTGTTGTGGTTTGGATTGTGCCTCTTGCGATGCATACAAAGCTACAGTAACGAATAACGATGAGTTGCGAGCCGAAACTGCCGAAAAATGGAAAGTACAGTTTAATGCAGACATTACTCCCGAAATGATTAATTGTACCGGTTGTCGCCAGGAGGGAGCTAAATTTTCGCATTGCAACGAATGTGGAATACGCAATTGTGTAAAATCAAAAGGCTTTAGTACCTGTGCCGATTGCAACGAAATGGAAACCTGCTCGATCGTAGGCGATATTCATCGCTATGTTCCGGAAGCATTGGGAAATCTGAAATCGTTGAATTAATCCTCTTGCTGATCAGCATTTACCCGCTATCGTTCTTGAAAAATTGCAATTTACGCTCCAGCAATGTAAATAAATTACCGTTCGAAGTTTAAACTCAGACTTCGAACGGCAAGTATAAAAACTATTTTTCGTCGTACGTTCCATTGGAATAAGGACCTATAACCATAACTTTATTGGCATCCGGGAGATGAACAATTTCCGGAACATGAACCGTATCAAAATCAATGTAAATTAATTTCTCGGTATCCGAACCGTTACGAATAACATGTGCCCCGTCTTTACCGGTAGGAAAAGTAATAACATCGCCCGCTTTTACCGTAATTTCACCTTTGGAGGTACGAACAATGCCTGTTCCGCTGATGATGTAAAATACTTCTTCGCTCATCTCGTGATAATGATACCCGTAAGCAAAATTTCCAGGTTCTACCTCAATAAAATTGACCCGGCATTTATCCGTTTCCTCACGGGGAATAACGGATTTAATTGTAAACTTATTTCCGTTGTTTTCCCTTTTTTCTCCTTCAATCGAATTGAAATTTTTTACAATTAATTCTTTCATTTTTCTATATTTTTTGATTACACATACCAAATGTAGAACAACTTAAAACTTTATGCAAGCTGGTTCGATACGCACCTGATTGGTTAGAATTGTTTATTTACAACGCATTGCCGTTGCAATCTTTTTAAAACAAAATGTATTTGGGGGCTAACGCGGATTAACTACTAACAAAAGCTGGTCTCCATTGATGATTTTTATAAATTTGATGGGTTTTAAATAATAATGCAATGAGAGAAATAGACCTTCGATATCCCACGTGTCCTATCCGGAATATTTTAAGCAGAATAAGCGATAAATGGTCGTTATTGATTTTGCGGTCCCTGCAAAAGAAAGGCACTATGCGTTACAAGGATTTAATGAACATCATTCCGGATATATCGCAGAAAATGCTTTCGAGTACCTTGAAACGGCTGGAAGAAGACAAGCTCATCAACCGAAAAATGTATGCCGAAATTCCTCCACGTGTAGAGTATTCTTTAACCGAAATGGGACAGGAACTTATGCCCGCCCTTCAGATGATGATTGACTGGGCTCAAACGCATTTTGAAAGGATAACTCAGGAAGTAGAAGAAAAATAAATAGCAATCATTAACTATCTATGAAAAAACTAGCCATCATAATTGTTCTAATCACACTGTGCCAGCTCGGAAAATCGCAATATAACAAGGGTATTGTTATTGAACCATTGTTAAAAACCGACACCACCTCAATAGGGCAGAAGATTGTTTATCCTCAGTTTGCCAACGACGAAATAACCATTGCACGGATTACCATTCCTCCCGGAGATTCCACCGGATGGCACAAACACGAATTCCCTGTATTTGCGGTTGTGTTGGAAGGAACGTTAACCATCGAATTAAAACACAGTAAAACCCTGCAATTTTCTAAAAACACTACATTCTCCGAAGTCATAAACACGCTTCACAACGGGGTAAACAAGGGAAAGGAAAACGTTGTTTTAATCGGATTTTTTATGGGCGAGAAAGGAAAAGCACTATCGGTGCATAACGAGCCGGAAAGCAGCGTTCGGAATAAAGACGCCAATAGTCAGCACAAGCCGTGAACAGGTTTTAAGGCTGGCATGTTAATTGCAAAGTGCAACCTTGCTGAACATTTAACGATTTAAGCTAGATTTCAATTTTAACAAAACCGATTTATGAACGAGATAAACTGGGGAATTATTGGCTGTGGCGATGTTACCGAACTTAAAAGCGGCCCTGCATTTGGGAAAGTAGAAAATGCGCATCTGGTTGCAGTAATGCGTCGTAACGAAGCCTTGGCAAAGGATTATGCAAAACGTCACAAAGTAGCAAAAGCATATTCTTCGGCATCCGACCTGATAAGCGATCCGGATGTTAACTCGGTATATGTAGCAACGCCTCCCGATACCCATGCCCAATATGCCATTGAAGCAATGAAAGCCGGGAAACCTGTTTATGTTGAGAAACCCATGGCTAAAAATTACCAGCAATGCCTGGATATGATACGCATTTCGGAAGAAACCGGGATGCCTTTGTATGTAGCTTACTACCGTCGTACACTTCCTGCTTTTTTAAAAGTAAAAGAGTTGATCGATAATGGATCGATAGGAAAACCATTAACGGTAAACATAAGGCTTCACAAGGCCTTTGGTGAACGCGACCAATTTCCCGACCAACAACCCTGGCGTGTCAATCCGGAAATAGCAGGAGCCGGTCATTTTTACGATTTGGCTTCTCATCAGTTCGATTATCTCGATTTTGTATTCGGACCAATAACCCAGGTAAGCGGTGTAGCAAGCAACATTGCCGGTTATTATAAAGCGGAAGATACTGTTTCGGCTGTATTTAGCTTTGGTTCAGGAGTTGTTGGAAGTGGCAGCTGGTGTTTTGTGGTTGATAAACAGTGCGAGGAAGACATCATTGAAATAACGGGAACAAAAGGACAAATTAAACTTCCGTGTTTTAACCTGGGCGATGTGATGTTAACAACAACGCATAATACAGAAAGCTTCAGTTTTAAAAATCCGGAAAACATCTCTTTTAATCTTGTCCGGCAGGTGACAGGAGCTTTAAGAGGCAAAAACGACTGTGTAAGCACCATGTATTCGGCAGCCCGGACTAGTTATGTACTGGAAGAGATCGTGAAAACGTATTATAGCAGATAATAACGGGACACTATGACGAAAAATTAATTAATAACTTAGCAACAACGTATGAATTTCATTTTTAAAGCAGTATTAACAATCGCCTTACTATTATCAATAACAACAGTACCTGCACAAACAAAAAAAGTATCCATTTTTGGCAGTTACAGCTATGGTTGGGGAAATATTACCCCAAAAGTAAGCTCATCCATTCATCCTCCAACTTCTGATGAGATAAATAAACTCAGAACAGGCAAAACCAATCAGCTTGAAGTTGGGGTTCTTTTTCACTCTTTTGGATTAGGAATTATTCACAACAGCTATGCTGTGGATGCTACAACATCCTACGACTATGCAGATTTAAATTATGACGGTTATTTTGAAAACGGAATATTAAGCGATAATTTAAAACTTCGCTACACCGGGCTGGAGATAATTTATAAACTATCCTTATTTAAATCGAAATTTGGTGTTAACTGGAGAGGAGCTTTAGGGATTCAAAACTACTCGATTGATAAAGACATAAATATCATGGGAATTTATCCTCAGAGAAATTATCAGCATATCACTGGTAATATTTTCACACCTATGCTTGGCGTAGAAATTAATTATCAAATCTGTAAAATACTTGCTGTTGGTGTTGAAACATCGTTAATCCCCGGGAATTACAAGAACATGAAAGATAAGAACGATACTTATTCTACTTATAGCGATAATGTTTCGCGACTAAACACTGGGATGAAACTTATAGTAACCTTATAACCCGGAATGTAAAACAGCAACAAAGTTCCTGGCTGGTTGTTTATTAATTTTACAATTAAACAATTCTAAAGGAGGTGCTTATGTTCATTCAAACCATATCGGAGGCGGAAGCTGAAGGTAAGCTCCGCAACATTTATGAAGGAGACCAAAAGAGTATGGGGTACGTACCTAATCATGCCAGGGTTTTCAGTCTGCGCCCGGAAGTGTTGGAAACATGGCGTGCTTTTCAGGGAAGTATTCGTAAAAATCTGCGATTAAGACGTTACGAGTTGGTTACGCTGGCGGCTGCAATGGCATTGAATTGTCGTTATTGTATCCTTGCTCACGGAACAATTTTAATTAAGAATGGTGTTAGTGTGGATCAATTACGAATGATCCTTACCGATTTCAATGACGCCGGACTGGAACGCGATGAGGTAGCAATGATGGAGTTTGCCCGGAAGATTATCCTGAACGCTAATAAAATAACTAAGGCTGATGTTGATGCGCTACGTGTGTTTAATCTCGAAGATGCCGAAATCCTTGATATTACCCTGACTGCAACCATGCGAAGCTTTGCCAGTAAGACGTTTGATGCGCTGGGAGCCGAACCAGATACGGTTTATGCCGAACTTGAACATCAGCTGTCAGATCTGCTTCCTGATTAATAAGCCTGTTTATAAAGCTCCAAACAAAAGCCATATCAGTTTGTTTATTGTTTTTATCAACCTAAAACAACCTAAAAATGGCACGAGTAAGCACATATCTCAATTTTTCCCGCAATACCGGGGAAGCATTCAACTTTTATAAATCCGTTTTTGGAGGTGAGTTTAGCGGTGGAGGTATCGCTCGTTTCAGGGATATTCCTCCCGCGGAAGGGATGCCTTCAATTTCAGAAGAAGACAAAGACCTTATCATGCATATCGAATTGCCCATACTTGGCGGATATGCATTAATGGGTACAGATGCCCCGGAATCGATGGGGTTTAAAGTCAATTTCGGAAATAATGTTCACATCAACCTGGAGCCCGATACCAGGGCCGAAACTAAACGACTGTTCCTGGCTCTTTCGTCCGGAGGAACAGTTACGATGGAATTGCAGGATATGTTCTGGGGGGCTTATTATGGTAGTTGTACCGATAAGTTTGGTGTTCAATGGATGTTTAATTGTACGGCAAAATAATCACTAAAACTAATTACCATGACAGGCCAGATAGCCCCATGTCTTTGGTTTGATAATCAGGCCGAAGAAGCTGCCCGCTTTTACACTTCGATATTTAAAAATTCGTCGATCGAAAGCACCAGTTACTATACCAAAGAAGGCTTTGATATTCACGGGCAGAAAGAAGGAACGGTGCTTACCGTTGCCTTTCGCATAAACGGACAACTCTTTACTGCACTCAACGGCGGACCGGTTTTCCAGTTTAACGAATCGGTTTCGTTTCAGGTATTTTGCGATACTCAGAATGAGATAGATTTTTATTGGGAGAAACTCACCGAAGGTGGCCAGGAAAGCCAGTGCGGATGGCTTAAAGATAAGTTCGGCGTTTCGTGGCAGATTGTTCCGTCGATACTCCCGAAGTTAATAACCGACCCCGCACGGGCCGAAAGGGTTACAAAAGCTTTTATGCAAATGACTAAATTCGATATTGAGAAGTTAGAAAAGGCTTAATAGCAAAACGTATGGGCGCAACGGGGCGAAGAATAACAAACTTTGCCTCGTTGCGCCTTTGCGTTTTATACTATCTTTGCGCTTCTTCAAAAATAATTTATGAGTACATACCTGTTGGTTGAAAATGCTTCGAAAGCTTATGGCGACATCCTGCTGTTCGAAAATCTTACCTTTGTGGTTAACGAAAGCCAGAAGATTGCCCTGATTGCCAAAAACGGAACGGGCAAAACAACGTTGCTCAACATCCTGGCTAGTCGCGACAGCTTCGATGCCGGAAGTTATTACATCAACAAGGATATTAAAGTAGGTTACCTCGAACAAGACCCGCAGTTTGATCCGGAGCTTACCATTTTTCAGGCTGCTTACGGTGCCGAAGGCGAGCCCATGAACTCGGTACGCGAATATGAGCTGGCTCTTCACTCGCACGATAAAAAACGCCTCGAAGACGCCATGGCCAAGATGGATTTCTACAACGCCTGGGACTTTGACGTGAAGATAAAACAGATGCTCAGCGTACTCAAGCTCGACAACCTCGATCAACAGGTAAATACGCTCTCGGGCGGACAGGTTAAGCGTTTGGCACTGGCCGTTACGCTCATCAACGAACCCGACTTCCTCATCCTCGACGAGCCTACCAACCACCTCGACCTCGACATGATCGAATGGCTGGAAGAATATCTCTCCAAAACCCGCTGTACGCTATTGATGGTAACGCACGACCGCTATTTCCTCGACCGCGTGTGTAACGAAATCATCGAGATTGACGAAAAACAGGCTTATTCCTACAAGGGAAATTATTCTTATTTCCTTGAAAAGCGCGAAGAACGGTTATTTAACAAGAACCTTAACGCCGAGAAGGCGCAGAACCTCATGCGCCGCGAACTCGACTGGATGCGCCGTATGCCCAAAGCCCGCGGGACCAAAGCCAAGTATCGTATCGATGCGTTTTATGATCTTAAAGAACAAGCCGACTACCGCCGCAACGAACGTCAGGTGGACATTAACGTGCAAACATCGCGCCTGGGAAATAAAATCCTCGAACTGGAAAACGTCAACAAACGGTTTGACGATAAAATAATGCTCAACGATTTCTCATACATCTTCTCGCGTTTCGAGAAAGTAGGGATTATCGGCCGCAACGGTGTGGGCAAATCAACATTTCTGAACCTGATAACGCAACGCATCCTGCCCGATTCCGGAAAGATTGACCCGGGCGAAACGGTCGTTTATGGCTATTACGAGCAGAAAGGGTTACAGTTTAAACCGGGGCAACGTGTAATTGATATTGCCAAGGATATTGCCGAAGTGGTAACGCTTGGAGATGGCCGTCAGCTTGGCGTTTCGCAGTTTCTCACGCAGTTTCTCTTCCCTCCCGAAATGCAATACGTGCAGGTCGAAAAACTCAGTGGTGGCGAAAAACGTCGCTTATACATGATGACGATACTGTTGCGCAACCCTAACTTCCTGATCCTCGATGAGCCAACCAACGACCTCGACATCATGACGCTGAACGTGCTCGAAGATTATCTGGCTAATTTCGGTGGATGCCTCATCATCGTATCGCACGACCGTTTTTTCATGGACAAGCTGGTCGACCACCTGTTCATCTTCGAAGGCGAAGGCATGGTGTATGATTTCCCCGGAAATTATAGTGATTATCGCGCATCGCAAAAAATGCAGGAGATCGAAGCCGCCCGTCAGCGTGCCGAAGCGCAGGAAAAAAACAAACCCGCAGCCGCTTCCAAACCCGTGGAAACATCGGACAAGAAAAAGCTTTCGTACAAAGAGAAGAAAGAACTCGAACAGCTCGAAGCCGACATGGAAGCTTTGGAAACTGAAAAATCGCAGCTCGAAGCCGAAATCAGCAGTGGAACATTAAGTGCCGATGATCTGGTGTCTAAATCAAATCGCATCGGTGAAGTGATGCAGTTGATCGACGATAAAACCGACCGCTGGCTGGAACTGAGTGCGTAAATTGGCCCCCTAAATCCCCCGACGGGGAACTAAATGCTTCGGATTACAGGAATGTCTTTAAGGTAACTATTCGTTAAATCCGGGTTCTGTTAATGTTTTGTACGTCTCCAATATCGTTGGCATCCATCGGCGCAGCCCTAATCCGCCGTGACGAATACCCGGCAGAACCATGATTTCGGTGTGGGCTGTTTTACCGGCAAAATCTTTAACCTTACAAATATTGCATTCCGGGTCTTTATCGCCATGAATCATAACAAAAGGGTCCTGCAAATACGAAACCGGCTGGAGATCGTAACCTTTTCCCTTTTCGCGTTTAACACATTCGAGGCCGGCACCTCTGCAAAAAATCTTTTTCTCTTCCAAATCCGAACAAAAACCCAAGCTTAGTCCCGCCCTGAAGGTATGCGCCTGCGCCTGCGCCAGCATTCCGTACACATACGTTGCCCCTAACGAGTAGCCGATTAATACGGGCTTTTGATAATTGAGATGATATTTAGCCTCAACATTCCGGGCAAGCTTATCAAAGTCCGAAGCCATATCGAAACAATCGGAAGGTTGTTTACGAAGATACCGCATATACGGCATAACATTAACCCCGATAACCATCACGTTTTGCTTAGCCAGCTCGTGCGAGAGCCTTACCACACCCAATACCCAGCCGCCATCACCGCTCAATATCACCGCCACCGACGATGGGTTCACCGTGTTTCCGTAAACCCAAACCTTTTTAAATCCCGGAACCGAAGTGGATTCTTTGCCTGAAGCATAGGCATTAATGACAATGAACCCCAAAAGAAATAGTATAAGCCAAGGAAGACGTCTTTCGATCATGATCTATTAAAATGAAATGTGCAAAGATAAATAGCCATCTGGTAAAATTTCATCTAAACTGTACAGACCGAACGATTATCCGAGTATTTAAGAGGGGGACGACCGAGCGCCTAAGGAGGGATCGTCCGAGCGCCTAAGTGTGTACTTGTCATCCTTGGAAATATCCCTAAATTTGTAGAACACTAAATTCCGAAGACCATTATGCGCCTTCTCCATACATCCGACTGGCACCTTGGCAAGCGGCTCGAAAGCTTTTCGCGCCTCGACGAGCAACGTGCCGTTCTTAACGAAATCTGCACTATTGCCCAGCGCGAACAGGTCGATGCCGTGATCATCTCTGGAGACCTTTTCGATACCTATAACCCGCCTACTGAGGCTGTGGATTTGTTTTATAAGACGTTGAAACGGTTAGCCAACAACGGTAAACGCGCCGTGATAGCCATTGCCGGAAACCACGATTCGCCCGACCGCATCGAAGCACCCGACCCGTTGGCCCGCGAGTGCGGAATTCTGTTTGCCGGTTACCCAAACTCGCAGATCAATCCCTTTAAACTCGACAGCGGTCTGGAAGTCGTTCGCAGCGAACCGGGTTTTATAGAGCTGCAACTTCCGGGGATAGATAACCCGCTTCGCATCCTGCTTACACCATACGCCAACGAATTACGCCTGAAAACGTTTCTTGGTCACGAGGATTCAGAAGAGGCTTTACGCGAAGTGCTTCACGCCTCGTGGACAGAGAAAGCCGATACTTATTGCGACGACAAAGGCGTGAACATCCTTGCGGCCCATCTTTTAATGATGAAAGAAGGCAGCGAACAACCCGAAGAACCCGACGACGAAAAGCCTATTTTGTTTATCGGTGGCGCTCAGGCTATCTTTTCGAAAGATGTTCCTGATAATATACAGTATGTGGCGTTGGGCCATTTGCACCGCAAACAAACCATAGACAAAGCTCCTTGTCCGGTAGTTTATTCCGGAACCCCGCTGGCTTACAGTTTTGGCGAAGCTAATCAGGATAAATACGTGATGTTGATTAATGCCCAACCGGGGAAGCCTGCCGACGTGTCCGAAATACTCCTTAACGAAGGGAAACGTTTGCTGCGTAAGCGTTTCGATGATATTGACAAAGCGGTAACATGGCTTGGCGAACATCCCGAAGTGTTTGTGGAACTAACCATTGTTTCCGACACCTTCCTCTCTGCCGACGACCGCAAACGCCTTAACGATGCGCACGAGAGCATCGTCACGCTCATCCCCGAGATTGCCCATAAGGACGAAAATAGCGGCGATAATGCTTCAAGCATCGACCTCAACAAAAGCATGGACGAGCTTTTCATCGATTTCTTCCGCAGCAAGAAAGGCCAGGAACCTAACGAACGGATGATGAATCTGTTTAAAGAGGTGCTGGCTGATGAAAAAGAATAACTTTAAACGCAAGGGCGCAAAGACGCGAATATTTTAACTTAGGTTTCATCTTTGCGTCATTGCGGCTCAGCGTTCTATCTTGTTTTAAATTTATAATCATATGATTCCTATTTCCCTTACCATACAAGGACTTTATTCCTACCAGACCAAACAAACCATCGATTTCAGCAAGCTCACACAGGCGGGACTTTTCGGTATCTTCGGAAGCGTGGGTTGTGGCAAATCTACGATCCTCGAAGCCATTTCGTTTGCCTTGTTTGGCGAGTCGGAGCGCCTCAATGCCCGCGACAACCGTAACTATAACATGATGAACCTCAAATCGAACGAATTGCTCATCGATTTTGAGTTTAAAACCGGCGGCGAACAGCGTTACCGGTTCATCGTAAAGGGAAAACGCAACAGCAAACGTTTCGACGATGTAAGGACCTTCGACCGATTGGCCTACAAGCTGGTAAATAACGACTGGCAACCCATCGAAGTTACTTCTGCCGGACACATTACCGGGTTGAACTACAACAATTTTCACCGCACCATCATCATTCCGCAGGGAAAGTTCCAGGAATTTCTTCAGCTTAGTGCCAAGGACCGCACGTCGATGCTTCAGGAGCTTTTCAACCTCAACCGCTTTGAACTGTCGGGACGGGTGATTACGCTCGAAAACCAAAACAATGCCTCCATGCAACATCTTCGTGGTCAGTTGCAGTCCATCGGCGAAATCAATCCCGATGATATTGCCGCAAAAGAAAAGTTGTTGGCCGAAATGGAGCAAAACCTCCTTAAACTGAGTGACGAGCTACTAGCGAAACAAAAAAACGAGCAGGAATACGAACGGGTAAAGTCCCTTCACCTAAAGATTCAGGAGCAAAAGCAACGTTTGACTGATCTGCAAAAAGATCAAGTCTCCATCGAAACCCTCGAACGCGAGGTAAAGGAATTCGAAACGTTCATCATTGCGTTTAAATCCGATTTCGACCAATTAAAATCGCTCGAAACTAACCGAACTAAAACTACGGACGAACTAAAAGCCGCCGAAACCCAACATTCTGTTTTAAAAGAAGAAATAAGGAAGGCCGAGGATGAATTCGTTATCACGCAAACGGAGTTTAACCAGAAGGAAAAGCTGTTGCAAGAATCTGAAGAATTGCTGAAGCTGGTCGATATTCGCAAACTTCAGTCGCAAAACGAAGAACTGACAACGCGCAGCCAGAAAGGCAAGGCAATGCTCGATGACAAGGTGCTGTCGATAACCAATAATCGGCAAAGTCAGGCAACGTTAAAAGAACAAACCGAAACCATCCGCAAGGAACTTCCGGATATGGCGCGACTGGCAGCCATCCGGGAATGGTTTACAAACAAAAATCATGGTACAACAACCATTGCGGAGTCGAACACAAAGATTGAAAGCTTATCCAAAGAAGTCCTGGCCAAAAAAGCAGAGGCATTGCGCTTGCCCGAGGCCGGTGGAATAACCCTGAAATTGAACGAAGACACTTCGATAGCCGCATTAAATGCTGCTCTGAGTGATATTAAGAACGAAACCGAACTTCAAAAACGAAAGCTCGACGAGGATGTATTTCATCTCGAAATCCGCAATAAACTAAACGACTTTGTAAGCAGTATCGAAGACGGAAAACCTTGTCCGTTGTGCGGTTCGGAACATCATCCCAATGTCTTGAACGCTCAAAATGTGTCCGACGAACTTTCGCAGACAAAAAACCGTCATGGCGAGTTAACTAAGAAGTTGAAAAAGCTTGCCGACATCGAAAAGGATTTGGTAAAACTGACAGCACAAGTGTCGTCGCTGGAAAGCCAGCTAGCTAATGAAACCGGTCATCTAAAGGAATTGACGGACAAACTCCGGGAACACGAAGCAAAGTTTACCTGGTCGGAGTTTTCGCCCGATAACGACAGTCCACTTAACGCAGCCTTCGAAAAAGCAGGAATTCTAACCCAGGAACTTGAAAATAAGAACAACGCGCAAAACGGACTCTCATCCCGTATAGAAACAGAAGAAAAAGAGAAAGAAAAATATGCTAAAGCTTTAGAGGAGTTCGAACGTCAAACCGTTGCCAACAATTCGCAGATAATCCTTTTAAACGGGCAGCTAAGTATTTTAAATGCAGTTGATTATAAAGAGCAGCCAACGGAGACATTAACATCCAAGGCCGAAACGTTAAAAAAACAGTACGAAACCATCTCACTTAAATACCAACAGGAAGACAAACGTCTTTCGGAACTAAAAAACCAGGCCAGCGCGCTAAACGGAAGCATCGAAACCAATAAAAAAACGTTGCTTTCGCTCACGGCCGACCTTGATGTATTAAACGCACAGATTGCCGATAAATTGCAGGCTTCGGGTAATCTTTCGCACGACTATGTAAAATCCGTTCTTGCCAAACAACTCGATACTGCCGGAATTAAAAAACGCATAGAAACATACCGCCACGAATTGCAGACAACGTTGCAGCTCATCGCCCAAACCGAATCCGAACTTCAGGGAAAAATCTATGACGAAATGCTTCATGCCGAAGTTAAAGAGCAGCTGGCTACCCTTTCGCAACAAATTACCGGGTTAAATCAGGAACTGGGCAGGATTAAAAACGAGATACAACGTCAAAAGACGGACCTCGAACGCTATTTAAAACTTAAAGCCGAACTCGATCAGCTCGAACTTCGCGGTCAGGATATTACCGAAATGAAAAACCTTTTCCGTGGCAATGCATTTGTAAACTTCATCTCCACGGTTTATCTCGAAACCCTCTGCAAAGCTGCCAACGATCGTTTTTATAAACTCACGCGGCAAAAATTAAGCCTCGAGCTGGCTGATGACAACAGTTTTGAAGTCCGCGACTTTATGAACGAAGGCAAACTGCGCAATGTAAAAACGCTTTCGGGCGGACAAACCTTTCAGGCTTCATTATCGCTTGCCCTGGCTTTGGCCGACAGCATCCAAAAATTATCGGCCGGACACGAAAACTTTTTTTTCCTCGACGAAGGGTTTGGCACGTTGGACAAGGATTCACTCAACATCGTCTTCGACACCCTTAAATCCTTACGCCGCGAAAACCGCATCGTGGGCGTTATCTCGCACGTCGAAGAAATGCAACAGGAAATCGAAACTTACCTGAAAGTTGTGAACGATGAACACGAAGGGAGTTTGGTAAAGGCAAGCTGGGAATGAATAACGACCTTTAAAAAATAAACCATAAAAGACGGGAAGTGCCGTTAGGCACCAAATATGGGTAGAATAAAACACGATCGATAGGTTGTTCCGTCCCGGATGGGACGGAATTTTGTCCACTTCCAATTTGTTACCCCTATTTAATCCCTAACGGGATTTCAATTATAAAGCTTGCCGGTTACTTTGACCAATGGTTCTGTAAATGGGCTGACAAAGAAAATTCCAAGGTTAATATTGATTGGGAAAACAATTTCACGGAGAAGGCAGAAATCCTATCTTTGCGAAGAAAGAATAAAATCAATCTTAAAAATATCATCATGTTTAAAACCAACGAATATTTTGACGGAAAAGTAAAGTCGATCGCCCTTGATTCGGCTGAAGGTACTGCTACAATTGGCGTTATGGCTGCCGGCGAATACGAATTCGGAACCTCAACCGTTGAGGTAATGACCGTTATTTCCGGTAAACTCACCATTTTATTGCCTGGCGAAACCGAATGGAAAGTATATAAGAAGTTCGAATCGTTTGTGGTTGCTAAAGACACCAAATTCAAAGTGAAAGCCGACGAAGACACCCCTTATCTTTGTCTTTACAAGTAAAACACTATCCCGTAAACCGGGCAAAAAGCTGTCATCTGTGAATAATTTTCGGTGACAGCTTTTTTTGTACTCCGAAATTTAAAACTTCATCGAACCAACTACGGTTATGCAGTAATCGAAAAAAGTACGGTTTAGTTTATTATTTCCAGTTCCTTCAACAATTTCTTTGTCAACTGAACCTGAAAGTTATTCTTTAAATCCGCGTAGGAATTTACAATTACATTCATTGCAAATATTTTCATGCCCGAATCTGTTTCTATAAAACCAACATACCAACCTATTGCTTTATGATCCACACAAGTTCCACTACCCGTTTTCCCATATAATTTATATTCCGAGGTTGTTTCATTAAGCATGATATCCTTAACCGCCTGAATGTTATTATCAGTAATACCATTGAGCTTATAGAGGTATAATCTTTTTAAGAAATCGATCTGTTCATTTATTGAAATTTGTAAGGAACCGCAAAGCCAAAAAGAATCTAATCCGCTGGAAATATCTTTATTTCCATAATTTAAGTCGGTTACATATTTTTTCATCTTTTTTAAGCCTACATTTCTTGCTAATTCCTGGTAATCCCAAACACACGAATATTTAAAGGCCATTTTCAAAGATAAATCCTGATACCAGTGCTTAAAAGGCTCATTAGCTAATTTGGTAGAATCCTTGGGATGCATAATGCTATCGTATTTAAAAACAAACCCGGTATCAGGAATTACGCCGGATTGCAAACCTATCAGCGTATTCGGGATTTTAAATGTTGAACAGGGCGAAAACCGTTTATTACAATGTTCGGGATTATACCTGATGCACTTGTTCGTATTTAAATCATAGATACTGACACCTCCCACAAATTGCCCAAAGCACGATTTGAGCTTAATAGTATCAATGTTTTGACCAAAAGAATAAACGGGGAAAAAGAACAGGCTATAAAAAAGGAAATTTCTCATAGGTTTTAAGTTTGCCAATAATACGAAAAAACCTCAAGTTAAGTTCCAATAATATAGCAATTTATAAATAAATGTTAGATGTTTTTAAAATGTCTGAATTTTAACTAATTGGAGACAATACTTAATCAGACCGTGAAGTATAAATAATCAAAATGAATAGCAGAGCCTGTTTATATATCATCCCGTCCTGCCTAAACCTTTTGAATGTGCATATTCCTCCGGTTGTTTACCGATTTTGTTTTATTCCGAGGGGTATTCGTTTGTTTACACTATCCCGATAAATCAAAGATGAGTTCTGAAAGCTCTATCTACCAAAGAAACCACAAATACCGGTGGTAAACCCAATGCATTAATAACTTTTCCACAATTGTCCAATGCATTCAATTCATCTTGCAAATAATATTCTTTTACAGCAATGTCCAGTTTATTCAAATAGTTTTCAGCATCAATAATTAGTTTCGAAATTTCATTTTTATCACTTAATGGAGGAGTCCACGATGAAAGCAATATTTGGTAATCGTTGATTGATTTAAGTAATGATAATGATTTCTTTAAATCCGTATAATTATCATAGGTAGGAATATCATTCGCCAAGGGTAATGAATCTGCTGTAAACAAAACCGAATCCTCCTTAAATAAAATACTGAACGACCCTTTTGAATGACCTGGCGTATTTATTATGGAAATAGTAATACCCTTATCAAGTTCCAGATTTTCTCCTCCGGTTAAAAGATTGTCCAGTTTAACAGATTCGTCAACTAAACTATAAAATCCAGGTACAGGCCTGTTTTTAAATTGTAAATCGATATTCTCAATCCAATCCTTTTCGAGTAAATGACCAATTACTTTACATCCTGTATCCATTTTAATCTTTTTAGCCGATCCTATGTGGTCAGGATGTGAATGAGATAGAATCAACGTTTTTATTTCACCGATTTTTCTGTTATTTTTCTCAATGTAATCATAGATTAACCGGTAACTATTCTTTACCCCGCTATCGATAACTGTAATAGATTCACCGAAAATAATCAATGAATTAACAAATCTTGGCAAGGATTTTTCCGGTGTAATTTGAACTGAAAAATCAATCTTTAATAAATGAATATTTTCTGTAATCTTCATGTTTATCATTATTAAAATTATAATACACTTTATTATTCGCCGTAATCTTTAAGTCGTAATTTAATCTATTGCTGTTTCCTAATATCTATAATTAAACCAATCAGCAATATTTATGGGTTCAAGCGGCATTGCAACTTTTTTCATGAGCAATGGCAAGTAAATGCCGCTTATCGTTACTGTTTTGATTTCTATATTTTTCAGTTTAATGAGAAACAGCTTTTAGCCCTACAATAGAAACAATTAAAGTAGTAAGGAAAAGTAATCGTAAAAAGGTTGTTGGTTCTTTAAACACAAAAATACCAACTAAAACTGTTCCGACCGCTCCAATTCCTGTCCACACTGCATAAGCAGTTCCGATGGGCAAGGTTTGAGTAGCTTTAATTAAAAGGCCCATACTCACTGTAAGAGCAACAAGAAAACCTGCATACCATAAATACATTTCGTTTCCTATGGTAACTTTCGCTTTTCCTAAACAGAAAGCAAAAGCTACTTCAAATAATCCTGCTATAGCTAAAATAACCCAATTCATTTTTTTGTTTTATGTGCTTTTATTCTTGTTGTTAATTGTCCAATTGTTAATCTCATCAATGGTGTACTGTCGGCGCTATGCGACGCTGGGGACATGTGGACGCAAACCTATCAACCGATAAGAACTTTGATGCGGGCTACTACGCCTGAAATACCATTAAAACCGCTATGTTTTATGACCGTTTGTTAGCGGGCGTAATTTTTTATTGTTTTAATCATTATTATTCTAGTCAATAAAATATTGGTCAATATCAATATTAATCCTCCAATCAATACTATTATCCATAACATTGAACTTGTAACCTCAAAACTTAATCCTAATACATTTTGAATCATTCCAGCTGCTCCGTTATCATATATTGCCAAAAATCCTGACGAGACACAAACAAGAGTCATTATCAGACCTACGAATATTGACACTTGATTTATAAGTTTTGAGTGTTTTTCTGATTCTACTTTATTAAAACAAATCCTATTACCAAAATAGTATCCAGCTAACAATCCTAAGAAAGCATTGAAAACTGGAAGTCCCATAAAAAATCCATATACAAAAACATTATAAACTAAATAAATCATAGCTATTACCCAAATTGGCAAATTAAATCTACGATTAATCCAGCTTTTTAAAAATTTCAGGTCTATTAATCCACCGATTAATAATCCACTTACCAAATATATAAAAGGCCTGCTCTCGGACTTGTCAAACAATACCCAAATGGTTACTGACAATAATCCTATAGACAATGGAAATATGCTTCCAAGAATCAATCCACTAATTTTCTTTTCAATATTTCTCATAAGTGCGATTTTTTGTATTATGACCGCTAGCGATGAGAGTATGCAGCGGGCGGGCTTCGTGGCTACTTCACTATCAACCGTTACGGCCCTTACCAGCAAGCTCTGAACTTTCAATCTGCTCTGAAACCCATCTGATGTATACCATGTGTTAGCGCCTGTACATTTTCAATTTGTTCCAATCGCATATATCATTAATGTTACCATTCCAAATATAAACAATACAATCATATATGATTTATCCGATTTGTTTGCTTTTCTATTCTCTAGTTTGGAAAATCGCAAATCAATACCTCCTCTGGCGACTAACAGAGGTATAAACTCTTTCCCATAATTCAACCAATAAATTGCCCTAACTATCTGATAGTTCATAAAACTTAAAAATGGTAAAAGAGGAATCCAGGTGTCACTATTGAATATGTAAATCTTTAGACATAGAATCATCCAAATCAATGAAAAATAGAAATTTCTAAATCTCAATCCAATTGGAGAAGAAAAAGTGAGATATGAAATCCCAAATGAAATTGTATATTGTATTCCATTCGAAGTTGAATAATCATTCGAAAAGAAAAAGTATATATCCGAGAAAACAACTAATCCTAATAAGATAATCAATATTGTATAATCCCGTTTATTAAGTCTTGTAAATCTAAATCCTAACATAATAATTGTTTGTTGCGTTTTTTAGCATTGGTGGTAACGGTCGGGGCTATGCGACGCTGGGGATGTCGTGGACGCGAACTTATCACCCGAGCAGAAAGCTTGCGAGCGAGAGCGAAGCACGCCTAACCACTTAAACCCAAGTGGCGTATGAGCCCCTGTTGTACGCTGGCCCTTTATTTTTCTATCATAACAAGAAACAATCATTTCATTTTTAATTTAAAATGATTGTATTGTCTCGTTTTTTTAAATATATCTTCAAAACAATTTATAAAACTATCAACATCTATTTCCTCGACATTAAAAGTAAAATTTTCTCTATCAGAATGCGAATTTCTTTGAATAAATCTCACAAATTTTCTATCTACAATATCTGATAGAGCATTATTTAAATTATCTTCTTCTTTTATAAATCCAAAATAAAACTCTAGAATATTACGCATAGCGTTTGGTAACATCGCTTTATATCCACAATTATCTCTACAATCTTTAACAATACTCCAATACACATCATAATCAGTAAGAATTTCATCTCGTTTTGTTTCTACTACTATCGAATTGTCTTCATTATCCTTTTTTACTCGATATGTATTAAAAATCTTGGCGTTCACGTTATCAATACTACTTAAACCTTCATTTAACTTATCTTCGATAGATAAAATGTTGCCTCTAATTTCATAGAATAAATATAGATTATGTGTTAAAATAAATAATTGATTATAATTGCTTTGCTTTGTAAAAGTCAAAAATTCACTTCTTACAATCTGTGCAACTTCGAATACAATGTTATGAGATAGACTGGAAATAGGGTCATCAATCACAATTAATCTATTAGTACTAATCTCTTTTCCCTTATCAGTTGTGCCTTTACAAAGTTCTGTAAAGTAAAGAAATGAAATTATAGTCTTTTCACCTTCACTTAAAGACATGTAAATATTATTATCATCAACACTACCATTCCGAACAATACGACAACTATCTTCTCCCCATTTCTTTAATTTAAAACTTGTAAATCCATTCTTAATTAACGAAGTGTTTATTGAATTTATTGAAGTATAAATATCTGTGAGCTTTGCTTGGTTTTCTGCAATAATTCTATTTTGTTCGACAATGCTCTTTTTTAGTAATTCAGCAGTTTCTGAATATTGCTTTAATTCATTTTCTATTTGAGTCTTTTTTAAAAGATAATTGCTAATATCTTCTTTATAAAAGGTTGTGTAATAATCCCAAAAATCTTTATTTAATTGTTTTTTCTCATCACCTCTTTTGTCAATCTTTCTGTTGTAAGCCAAAATCTCTCGGTTTATTGAACCAACAGTTATAGAAAGTTCCTTGAACTTTTCTCTAAGTGATTTTAATTCAATACTTTTACTTGGATTATTTATTTTTTCTGCAATTAATCTTAAATTTTCATTTAATAAATTTTCAAACTCTATTATTTTCAATTCTAAATTACTTCCTTTTGAGAATCCTTCATTTAAAAGTGGTTTTAGAGTACCAATAAAATCACTGAATTCATATTCATTAGACAATTCCCTTAAAGTTTCTTTGTTTTTTTCATATAACTCATCAAAATATAGATTTAAATCATTAAGAAACTGTTTTTTTAATGGCTCTTGACAAAAAGGACAAAGTCCCTTTTCATTTAGAAAAACTCGACCTTGGTTAACCCAATCGCTATTTTTTAATTCTTCAATTAGTTGTGTTAAACCATTATCCTTGTTCCCTTTTATCTGCTTTAACCAAATTGGATTTGAAATTATTTGCTCATAATGTTTTATTAAAGACAACTTTAATGTAGCCTTTTTTTCAAGGCTATTATTGAAAACAATATTACCTCTACTTTCCAAATCCTTCCAAAATCTGCCATCGGTAATACTTATTTCAACACGTCTTTCGTCAGTAAAATATTTAATAAATGCGTTTGCTAACTTTATACTGTCTCGTCTTAATCCTTCAATACAATTTAATAATGGAATAGTATCAGTATCTTTCTTAATATTCCAAAGTTTATCAACAATCGTATTCCAAGAGCGCTTTAATTCATTTTCTTTTTGTGGTATTTGTCCCTCGATATTTTTATCGGCATTACCGATTAAATTATCAATTTGATTTTGTAGTTCGTTCTTAGTATTATTAGCCTCTTTTATTTTATCCTTTGCATCCCCAGCATCTTTACCTATCGTAAATATTCCTTTTTGCTTATCTACGTTGCGAAAATTTTCTTCAATAAAATCTTCGTTATAAACAATAGCTCCAAAATCATTCTTTAAAACTCTTGAAATTGTTGTTTTACCAGAACCATTATAACCAAAGAAAAGATTAATCTTCTCTAAATTAGAAATACTCGTTTCTTTTTTAAAACTTGCAATTTTAGGAATATTCAAACTTTTCATATCTAATTAGTTAAAGTTGGAAGGTCATTTCTTAGGCTTGCGTACAACGGTCGGGGCTATGCGACGAGCCGGAAAACGTGGACGCGAAACTATCCGCCGTTACGAAATTTGCCAGCGAAAACTGAGCTTGCAAATTGCAGTTAAACCCGCTTGGCGTATGAGCCCTTGTTGGCAACAGTATTTATTTTAATCTTTCTAGATTTGTTATATATTTTTTACAGTATCTTTTTGTTTCTAAATCTTTTAGTCCTTTGTTTAGTGCATATCCACCGCCCAAAACTATTCCTAAAGCGCCCAAAATTTCTTTTATATATTCCGGACTCGTTGCTGCCGAGTTTTTAATCAGTATATAGGCTGCAAAGGGAATAGAAGCAACACCTAACCCTTGGAGCAATACCACTTTACTATATTCTGAATAAATGTGGTTATAACTTTCAATAAAGTCTTGGTTAGAATAACCTAAACTTATTTTATCCTGAACATTATCCAACTCTTGATTAAATGCAGTGATTAGTTTTCTATTTCTATTTCTGAATTCAATTAAGTTTTCAATTGATATTTCATTAAGGTTACTAGGAACAATCAAACTAAATAATCCTTTAGCAAATCTTGTTTTTCTATCAATTGTTGGTTTGGTGACTCTTGAATAATTGGTAAAATTATCAAATCGATTATTATCTGTAATTATTGCAGAAGATTCTCTAAATGCAATTTCTTTAGCTAAATAAGTCATAAAAAGAAATGCAAGTTCTTCTGGTAGTTTGAGCCCATCTTTTGTGCGTTCACCAATATTATTCTCTTGACAGAAATATGACCAATTCTCGGAAAACTTTTCTCTATATACAAGTGAATTCCAATTTTCAGGGTTTTGCCATTTTCTTAAAACATTTATTTGATTAAATAGAGGGCTTCTATCATATGTGTTTCTCAATATTTTTTCTGCCTCTTCTATAGCTTTTAATGAAGCTCTATTCCCGTCATCATATTCCGGCGAGTAAAGTGTAACTAAATCTGTTTCCGTCATAATTTTTCTAAAATTATGACTTATCAAATGTCTTCTATTATAAGGAACGATAGGCTTAAAGTTCTCAAAATATAATAGCGAAAATTTCAACCATATATCAGATGGCGGTTCAAAACTTGGATAATAAATTAATGGTTCCATGGTATTGTCAATATTAATGCCAACATCTAAAATTTCCACCTCTTGCAATCATCCGCGAAATAGCCTTCTAAAACGGTAGCCATTTCCTTTAAGCCTTAAATGTAAAAATTTCCAATCAAACAAGATGGATGTTGTTTAACTTTATTTAGAATATTGGTGTGTTGTTTAACACTACCAATAACCCGGTTTGGTTTGTACGCAATACAAGCCTCAATAGGCGAGACTTTTAATGGTATGGTTAATTCAATTTTTAACTTTTCCTAGAAATAAAATTTCCTACCGGAAGTTTTATTTCAGATACCGCGCAAAATTTTTCAACTACCGCGAATTTCATTTCAATCACCGCGAGAAATTTTTCAGATACCGCGAGCTTCACTTCAATGACCGCGCAAAACTTTTCAGATACCGCGTAAAACTTTTCAGATACCGCGTAAAAAAAAAGGTACTTGAAAAAATATTCGCAGGATACAAAATTTTGCAGATCGGGAGTTGTTTGTTTGTTAAAACTGCAATTTGATTCGGCTTGGCGTTGCATTGGCAACGCTGAAGTATTCCGGCAGCATTTGCTAGTTTACGACTTTAAGCTATCCGGCATTTTCGGATACGGACCTATCTTATCTTATTTGTTGGACATACAATACTGCAATCGCTGCATAATATGCATTCCGTATCGCTTATTGCTTTATTCTGTTTCATAAAGCTCATTACGTCAACGCCCATCGGGCAATTATTATTACAGGCTTTACATCCAATACAGTCGTTGTCTAAATTGGGTTTAATCTTTAATAAACCAATCTTACTTGCTGGCGTCATTACCAATGATACCGGACAGGCATATTTGCAAAAAGCTCTCTTATCCGACAGTATAAATGCTAATGGTATTGCAATTAAATAATACAATCCGTTGCTTATAAACATCCATTTCAGCTCTTGTTTATTTACAAAATCGGTCCATGGATTATACGAAAGCACAAAAATCAGATAAATTGGAATCGACAATGAAAGGAAAAGCATGATAAACCTGAGGTTCCGGTAAGAACGCGGGATGTTGTTGTGTTTATTCTTAACCGGCAACCAATCTAAAACGGCAGCAGTCCAGCAACCATATCCACAGAATCCGCGACGCCAAATTAGCGGGCCGAATATTTTAGCAATGGCATAATGAATAAACCCTTTGCTAAAAAACCCGACAAGAACGATCAGAACAACTCCTTCTAATTGAAAATTCTCGTTATTGACTATTGGAACAAAGAATAATAAACATGGCAATATCATTAAAATTGCGATCTTTCGGCCTATCAACCGTTTTTTGCCCTTTAACTTTAAACGAAGAAAAATTCCTACACTGATTGAAAACCCAATCCACGGAAAAATTACCAGAAATCCCCACCATTTAATGGTTGTGTACAGGGTTATTGTAACCAATAACGCTATCAGAAGCGGTAAAAAAACGGTTTTATACTTTTGCATGTTTATTTTATCTGAGATTGCAATTAACTAAATAATCGCCAATTGGGGCAAACGTATCTAAAATAATATCACAATTGCGATTACCTCCCCCCTACTTAGTGCATGTATTTATGAATTGTTCCGGTAGGAACAGAATATGGGTAGCACCGATGCAGAAGAGAGTCATTTTGTCCCGTACGGGACAAAATGACTCTCCGGGACAACCCTTTTCTACCCACATAATTTCCCTATGGGAAATTTTAAACCGGTTGTAAACGGAACAACCTTGCTTTTACTGATTGTTAAATCTTATCTTTTTCGAAAAGGCACCATAAGGGCAAACTTTAACACATTTTAAACATCCTGTACATTTATTACCGTTAACAATTAAAGCATGTTTATGCCAGGGCAAATTAACCCTGCCGATAACCTTATGAGGACAATTACCGATACATATCCAACATGCCCGACACTTTCCGGGATCGAACAGAACATACTTGCTTGTCCTGTTTTCATGTTTTAAGAAATTCAAATTCATCTGTACTGTTATTTTCAGCAAAGGTGACATTAATAACAGGCTTGTAACGATAACAATTGTTAAGAAATATGCTATTTCCGATTTCTGATTCTACTTAACGAAATTGGAGTTATCCCCAGGTAGGAAGCTATGTAATGTTGAGGAACCCGTTTAATAATTTCGGGATGGTTATTGATTAAATCTGCATAACGTTCCTGGGGAGAATCCTTAATTCGGGAGAGGAAAAGGCTCACATAATTGCGAAACCGTCGGAATAAAAGATTATGAAAGTCGTCTTTTAACTCCGGATAGTTCCGATTGAGGTATTCAAAATCTTCTTTGGTTATCGAAATGAGACTCGAAGGCTCGATGCTTTCGATATTGAGTATGCTGGGCAGGTTATTTAAAAAACTATCTATTGAAGCAATGGCTTGTCCTTCGAAAAAAAACTGTAACGAAATGTCTTTCCCGTCTTTATTAAACCATGCGCGTAAACATCCCTTTTTTATAAAATAAATATGGGTCGAAATTTCCCCTTCGTGCAATAAAATAGTTTTGGAAGGAACCTCTATTTCCTCGATCATATCGAGAACTCGTTCGTCTTTAAGCCTTTCCTTATTTATTTTATCCAACAATTGGTTTACCATAATTTACTACAATGCATAAATGATGAAACTGCTAATCTATCCTTTGTTCGGGATTATTTCAGAGTATGTTTCTGCCAAATTTATATTTTTTGAGGCGTTTTGTGAGTGGCATGGTTTTAAATTTCAACCCCGAAATAATCTCAATATTCCAAACAAAGCTAAGCAGAAATAAACCTACCGGATGCTGTTGTCCATTTTAAGTTTAACCAGATAAAAGTCGTCCTCGCCCAATACAGGGGCAAACAAACCAGAATGGGTTAACCCCGAATGATATATAAATCCGCGGTTGTCAATGCTTACATTTTTTCCGGAAGCATCGTTCGTAGATTCTTCGGGAACCAGGTTTCTTTCCCACAATAAACTTCCGTCTTTTCTATACATCCGGATAAAAGCATGGGCTGGAGGCAGGTTTAATAGACCACTCACCACGATATTGTCCGAAACATCTTTATTAAAAGCGATTCCCTTAATTCCATCGTGCTTTTTTGTTCCAAATTGATTATTCCATAAAATCTGTCCTTTCATGTTCATTTTAGTTAAAAAGCAATCGCCTTCGCCCATCTGCCCACAAGCCATATTTCCGGAAGTAGAACCTCCCACATAAATATTAACGTCATTATCGACCAGGATGCTTGTTGGAATATCAAAGCTTTCGCTACCAAACTGAATAAATTTTACAGGCGTACCTTTGTCTGAAAATTGACCAACAAAGACATCCATGAACCCTTTATTAGAGCCTCCCAAATCGCCAAAGGTTGTTCCCACAACATAAATATTACCTTTATTATCGCCGGTAACAGCAGCACAACCGTCGTGGGCAGCAGTTCCGAATTGCGTGGTATAGAGCCAATCGCCATTATTGTCCAGTTTCATAAGAAAAGCGTCCTGTTTACCCGACACGGATTTTCCAAGTTTTCCTAAAGTCATCCCGGAGAGATAGATATATCCCTTTTTATCGACAAATATGCCCGTAGCAATGTCGGTGCTGTCGCTGCCAAACTGTTTCGTCCATACCATTTGTCCATCAGGAGAATATTTGATTACAAAAACATCATCCTTCCCTGAGTTTTGATGAGCTAAATCGCCTTTGGTTGTCCCGGTGATATAAACATTTCCCTTACTGTCGGCAGCCGACCACTGAACATCCTCGTCCTGATCTGTTCCAAACTGACGGGACCATTTGGTATTTCCCAAACTATCAATTTTAGTAATAAAGCCATCGGTTTTGCCAATGTTTTTACCGTTCATTACCCCGGTTGTATTTCCCGAGACATAAATATTTCCGCCAGGGTCAATCACATGGTTACGGGCATATTCTTCTTTATTGGAGCCAAATTGTCGACCCCAGACCAGTTGAGTTTGAGAATGTGCATGATTTGCAATTACGATAAATGCCAGTACGGCAATAACCTGTTTTTTACTGAAGAATGATTTCATTGATAAGATAAGTTGAATTAGGTATGTATATGTTAATGTTGGTTACAATGGAGGCATTACCCTTTCAATTAATTATTGTCAAATGAAAAACTTTTTACCCTATAAAACAAAAAAGCTTCCCGGAATAACCCGGGAAGCCCAACCTTAATTAACTAATTGATAACTGAAACCTATTTTTTCCAGAGTTCTTCGATAGACTCCAATGTTTTTCCTTTGGTTTCGGGAACAAACTTCCACATAAACAACGCAGAAAGAATACCCATCACACCATAAATCCAGTACGAGAAACCGTGATGAAAGATGTTGGTTAACCATACATTATCGTTCATCATCGGGAATGTGAGCGAAACAATCCAATTGGCAATCCACTGGGCGGCAACGGCAATAGAGAGAGCACCACGAATAGAATTCGGAAAAATCTCAGCCAGAAGAACCCAGCAAACCGGTCCCCAGCTCATGGCAAATGCGGCAGTATAAAGCAACATAAACACCAGGGCAAGCATGCCCACATGTCCGGAGTAGAACGTAAGACCTAATGCAATCATGCTAAAAGCCATACCTATCGAACCGATAATCATCAGCGGTTTACGTCCGAACTTATCAACGGTAAGGATAGCCACAACGGTGAATGCAAGGTTAACGGCACCTACGATGATGGTCTGCAAAAGCGACGAATCGGTGCTGGCACCCATATTCCGGAAAATGTTACCGGCATAATAAAGTACCACGTTAATACCCACTGCCTGTTGAAACACAGAAAGAAGGATACCAACTACAATAACCCCAAAGCCGTAAGACAACCAGGGCGCATTGATTTCGTGCAAGGTTCCTTTAATATCTTTCAGAATACCTTCGGCATCGCCTTTACCCGAAATCTTTTGCAATACTTTCAAAGCCTTTTCGTCTTTACCCTGCATGGCAAGGTAACGCGGAGTTTCGGGAACAAAGAACAATAAAAGGATAAAGATACCTGCCGGAATAGCTCCCGATAGGAACATCAAACGCCAACCGTCAGTAGTTAGCCATTGTTCGTCGCCCTGCTTGGCAATAAAATAGTTTACGAAATAGATTACCAACATACCAAAGATGATCGCAAACTGGTTAAAAGAAACCAATTTACCCCGAACTTTGGCAGGAGCAATTTCGGCAATATACATCGGCGAAATCATCGATGCGATACCCACACCGATACCACCAATGATACGATATACTACAAACGAATAAACATCGAGCGTTCCGAAAATATTAAAAGTTTCGGGTTTCCAAGCCCCAACTGCCGAAATAAAGAAGGCAACAGCAGCAATGAACAACCCGTTTTTACGTCCTAATGATTTCGAAATAAATCCGGCCAAAGCGCCGCCAATCACACAACCAATCAGTGCACTGGCAATCACAAACCCTTTTACAGCATCGGCTGTATTTTTCATTTCTTCGATGTTGGTAGCCGACGGAAGAGCTTTAGACAAAAAGCTGATTGCCCAAACCGTTAAACCGGCTAAAATAACACCACTGATGATGCCCCCTTTCTTTGTACCCAATAGTCGGATAATCTGACCGCAAATAATGATGAATACAAAGTAAAGTACAAGGGTCATCATAATCTTGTACTGACTGAAAACAGTCTCAATATTGGAGTTAAAGATATAATCCGCCCCATTCTTGGTGTATATAAAGAATTCTACGAGCGATTTTTCGGCACCATTTACTACGGCGGTGTCGTACCCGAAAAGCAAACCACCTAAAGTGGCTACCAGGGTAAGCAGAAAGATGTAAAGCTTACTTCCCTCTTGAAACGAAGAAGACTGAGAGCCTCCTGTGTCGATAAATGCCATGTTATTCGTATTTATTAAGATGCGTTAATAGTTGTTAGATGGTTGACGGTCAAACAGGCAATAGTCCATGGACCGCTTGGACCATGGACTGAATGCTATTGACATATATTACATGTACATCGACAGGAGTTGTTCGTAAAGCTCCTGCTTTCCGCTGATTTGTTTAGGCTCGCCGGTAGCAACGGCATGAGCGCGCAAATCTTCGAGGGTAAGCTTGCCAGCTTCAAAATCGGCACCTTTACCAGCGTCGAACGAAGCGTAACGGGCAGTACGAAGTTTTTTGTAATCGGAGTTTTCGAGAATATCGGTAGCAACGAGCAGTGCACGGGCAAAAGTGTCCATACCGGCAACATGAGCGATAAAGATATCTTCGAGGTCAGAAGAGTTACGACGAACTTTAGCGTCGAAGTTGATACCACCGGTTTTGAAACCGCCAGCTTCCTGGATTACGAGCATAGCTTCAACGATTTCGTACAAGTCAATCGGGAATTGGTCAGTATCCCAACCGTTCTGAGCATCACCACGGTTAGCATCGATCGATCCGAGCATACCATTGTCTGCCGAAACCTGAAGTTCGTGTTGGAAAGTGTGGCCAGCCAAAGTAGCGTGGTTAACTTCGATATTCATCTTAAAGTCGTTTTCGAGACCATACTGACGGAGGAAACCGATAACAGTAGCAGAGTCGAAATCGTACTGATGTTTGGTTGGTTCCATCGGTTTAGGTTCGATGTAGAAACATCCTTTGAAACCTTGTTTGCGGGCATAGTCGCGAGCCAGAGTAAGGAATTTACCAAGATGTTCGAGTTCGCGTTTCATGTTGGTGTTTAAAAGGCTCATGTAACCTTCGCGACCACCCCAGAATACATAACCTTCACCACCAAGAGCGATGGTAGCGTCGATAGCATTCTTAACCTGCGTTCCGGCATAAGCCAACACATTGAAATCAGGATTGGTAGAAGCTCCGTTCATGTAGCGAGGATTGCTGAATACATTAGCGGTACCCCAAAGAAGTTTTACACCCGAAGCAGCTTGTTTTGCTTTAGCGTAGTCAACGATAGATTGGAGGTTTTTTTCGTATTCGGCAATCGAAGCACCTTCGTTAACCAGGTCGATGTCGTGGAAACAATAGTAAGGAGCACCAATTTTGGTAATGAATTCGAAAGCTGCATCCATTTTTTCTTTAGCAGCCGAAATGGTGTCGTTAGCTGTGTTCCATGGACGTCTAACACTTCCGGGACCAAATGGGTCGCCACCTTCGCCGCAGAATGTGTGCCAGTAAGCAACAGCAAAGCGGAGGTGTTCCTTCATTGTTTTTCCGCCAATAACGCGGTTTTCATCATAAAAACGGAAAGCTAACGGATTCTTTGAATCTTTGCCTTCGAATTTAATTTTCCCAATTCCAGGGAAATACTCTTTGTTTCCAAGTAAAACTGACATAATTTTGAAGTTTAATTATTATTAATGACTTTCCTTCATTTTCCGGAACAGCTTTCACAGAGCTTTCCGGGGTGAAGGATTTTTTTTATAGATTCTTGTTTAATACGTTTTTCCAGTTATTGTAAGCTTCTTTGGTAGCTTCTACCTTATCCTTTTCAGGCTCGATTACAGCCAGTTTTTTCAACGAACTGAACGCTTCTTCAAATGATTTGTAGATTCCGGCACCAACGCCTGCACCTTTAGCAGCACCCTGAGCTCCGTCGGTATCATAAAGTTCGATGGTAGCACCGGTTACGTTAGCTAACGTGTTGCGGAAAATCGGGCTGAGGAACATATTGGCATTTCCGGCACGGATTACGGCAGGTTTAATACCGGTTTCGTGCATGATATCCATTCCATATTTGAATGAGAAAACAATACCTTCCTGGCTTGCGCGGATGATGTGGTTGCGGTTGTGCGTATTGAAACTTGTTCCGGCAATGATGGCTCCGAGATTTTTGTTTCCAAGAACACGTTCCGAGCCGTTACCAAATGGCAATACAGATAAGCCGTCGGAACCAACAGGAACCTGAGCGGCAAGGTCATTCATCTCTTCGTACGAAACGCCGGCAGAAACTACATTCTTCTTAATCCACGAGTTTAAAATACCAGTTCCGTTGATGCAGAGCAACACGCCCAAACGGGTTTGTTTGTCGGTGTGGTTAACGTGGGCAAAAGTGTTGACGCGTGATTGCGGATCGTATTTAACCTCATCGCTAACACCGTAAACAACTCCGGAAGTTCCGGCTGTAGCGGCAATTTCGCCCGGATTTAATACATTCAACGATAAAGCATTGTTAGGCTGATCGCCGGCACGGTAGGAAATAACTGTACCTTCGGCCAAACCAAGTTCCTGTGCAGCAAAAGCGGAGACTTTGGATTGTTCGGAAAACGTTGGAACGAGGTCAGGAATCAAGTCTTTACTGAAACCGTATTCGTTTAAAAGAAAATCGGCCAAGGCGTTGTTTTTAAAATCCCAGAAAATACCTTCGGAAAGTCCGGAAACGGTAGAGTTGATAATACCCGAAAGTTTCATGGCAATGTAATCGCCCGGAAGCATGATCTTGTGAATTTTCGCGAATAGTTCGGGTTCGTTTTCCTTCACCCATTTAAGTTTGGAAGCCGTGAAGTTTCCGGGTGAATTTAACAAATGCTCGAGGCAGCGGGTTTCGCCAATCTGGCGGAAAGCTTTTTCGCCAAAAGATACAGCACGGCTGTCGCACCAAATAATAGACGGACGAAGAACGTTCTGATTTTTATCTACCAAAACCAATCCGTGCATCTGGTACGAAATACCGATAGCTTTGATGTCGGCCGGTTTAACTGCCGATTTGACGAGTACATCTTTCAGGGCGAGTTTAAGGTTTTCCCACCACATTTCGGGCGATTGTTCTGCCCATCCGCTCTGTACGGCGGTAATCTTCATTTCTTCTTTCGGATAAAAAGCGCTCGCTGCACATTCTCCGTTATCGGCCTTTACCAGGCTCACTTTGACCGACGAACTCCCAATGTCGAATCCCAATAAGTACATATAAAACTGTTTTTAGTTAATTAGTTGTTTGTGACAGAAGTTGAGGCACGAATTCAAACATTAAATCATTATTTATGGGGTTAAATAACAAACCCTATATCCTTACGTTCCCGAAGGAATGTTTTCTTATCAAATTTGTATAGTTGTGCAGGTTTGTGACTTACGCCCTTTTCTTTTTCCGAAAGGGGCACGAGATAATTAAGTTTCACAATCCTTTTCCGGAAATTCCGGTTATCAAGTTTATTACCCATAATCACTTCGTAAAGATTTTGCAACTGCCGAAGCGTAAATTTCTTTGGTAACAGTTCAAAACCTATTGGGTCTGTACGCATCTCCTTGCGCAAAGCTTCGAGCGCACTATTTACAATAATATTATGGTCGAAAATAAGCTGCGGTACTTCATTGAGCGGAATCCAACTGGTCTTTTCCAAAAGCGATTCATTGGGGTTGCTTTCATTAATCTTTACCAACGAATAATAAGCAATAGTCACAACCCGTTCGATGGACATTCCGCTGGTTTTGCGCAACCATTCTACATCATTGGTATTTTGCAAACGGTTAGGACTTCCAAAAACAGCAAACTGTTTCAGAAAAATTTTATCCAAGCCTGTAAGTTCTTTCAATACACGATATGCTGAAATGTCAAGTTCCTCGGTATCGCTGATAAGACTTCCGGGAAGTTTGAGCAAATCGGAAAGAATAGACGAATCTTCATCTGGAAGCAACTCGCGTTCGTTAAGCAGAACTTTCAATTGCAATCCGTCGAATCCGAAGATTACACAGTCAACTGATATATGAGGATTTAAACGGTTCATTCGGTAATTAGTATGGCGCTAAAGTATAAATTTTTACGAATCAAAAATCAAACTTAGCGTAAAAAATACGCTAAGTAGATATATTTTTTTTCAACACAACCTTATTACACAAACAACATTCTGATTAAAAATATATTACAGCAAACATATTTTCATTTTAAAAACGACACATACTTTTTTTCTTCTTAACAGAACAAGATAAGTATTTTCGCCTTATCTTTGACCCGCTAAACAATTTGGTCAAATAGTTTGTTTATAAGAATTCTTTTAACAAATGGTAAGCCTCATCCATCGGTAATAATCCCTGATTCACTGAAAATTATTTAGGAGAGCAACTGACTTCTTTTACTTTTAACCTTCACAGACAATGGTTTTAATTACGCACGGTGGCGAAAACACCGAAAAAATAGCAAACATCCTTAAGGTTGCCCAAAAACGGTTTGGGCTTTATGGCTTGGGAAAAACAACCATGAAGGAAATTGCAGCCGACCTGAATATGTCGAAGGCTGCCTTATATTATTACTTTCCGGATAAGGAAAGCCTCTTTAAAATGGTGGTCGAAATTGAACAGGACAACTTTTTCGATGAACTCGAAGCTAACCTCCGGGATATAAGCGACCCGATTGAGATGTTGAAATGCTTCATCAAAAACAGGTTGGACATGTTTAAGTCTTTTTTTAACCTGAGCCGATTACGTTTTGATGAATTCAGGGAAGTTAAACCTTTGCTGTGCGAATCGTTGGCAAAATTAAAGTTGCGCGAAACAGAAATAACCGAACGCATCCTTACTAAAGGCAGGGACATCGGGCTGTTTCACATCGAAGACCCGAATGAAATGGCTCTGCTTTTCCTCGATATATTACGTAGCGTAAGGGGAATGCTCATCCATTATAAAGAATTCATGTACTTGGAACCCGAAGATTATGCAATACTCGAAAAAAAGCAAAATGAACTGACCGAAATATTTATTCGTGCAATGAAGTATAAAGAATAAATACAATTAACTAAATATCAGAAATATAACTTAAAATTAAATAGTTTTATCCATGGCAAAGATTAACGAGCAAGAAGAAGAAAAGAAAGGATTTAAGGTTTATATACCTTTAATAGTAGTGACGATACTCGTGTTAGGCGGACTCTGGTTCTGGTATCGTGATTATTCGCGTTATACCTCCACCGATGATGCTTATGTGGATGCAGACAAAGTAGCTGTAAGCTCCAAAATTCTTGGACGCATCACCAAACTCTACGTTGCCGAAGGCGACTCGGTAAAACAAGGTATGTTGATTGCCGAAATTGACAGTACCGAACTCAATGCCCAGAAAAGCCAGACCATTGCGCTCAAAGAACAATCGGCAGCAGCTGTTGCCCAGGCTATGGCAAAATTAAATTTCGACCAGGAAAGTCTTAAAGTGCTAAATGTTAACTTACAAAAGGCAAAAGACGACCTTACCCGCTCCAAAGCTCAGTTTGAAGGTGGCGTAATCACCAAAGAACAATATGAACATGCCCAAAAGGCACATGAAGCCGCCGTGGCTCAGCTCAATGCAGCAACCTCACAGCTTTCGGTTTCGAGGACACAGATAACTTCCGCTCAAAAAGCTACCGAAAGCGCACAGGCTCAGATTGGCGTAATTTCAACCCAATTACGTAACACTAAGCTTTACGCTCCATTTAATGGTGTTGTTTCAAAACGCTGGTTATTGGCAGGCGACATCGCCCAAGCCGGACAATCGATCTTTACCGTTACCAACGACCGTCATTTGTGGGTTACCGTATATTTGGAAGAAACCAACCTCGCCGAAACCAAAATTGGTCAGCAGGCCCATTTCACCGTCGATGCTTTTCCCGGAGTTAAATTCTACGGTAAAGTATTTTACATTGGAGCCAATACAGCTGCCCAGTTTTCATTAATTCCGCCCAGCAATGCTTCGGGAAACTTTACCAAAACAACACAACGTGTACCTGTTAAAATATCCATCGACAAAGCCGAAAACAACAAAGGCGAGAAAGTATCTCCCCGTCTGATTTCGGGAATGTCGGTAGTAATGAAACTCTATAAAGATTAAATATGCGGAAATTAACACCTTCGCACCGAATACGAAAAGCCATTCGCGGGCGGAACGAGCAGTTCCATCCGAGCCATCACCGCTACAAATGGTGGGTACTCATAAATGTGATGATTGGTACGTTTATGGCAGTACTCGATTCTACCATTGTTAACGTTGGCTTGCCCAAGATTATGGCTTCGTTTGGTGTAGGTATCGATAAAATTGAATGGGTAGTAACAGCCTATATGCTTTCCCTGGCCGTTGCCCTACCTACTTCGGGCTGGATGGCCGACCGCTTTGGTAATAAAAAGATGTACTTCTGGGGAATGCTTCTTTTTACCGTGGGGTCGTTCCTCTGCGGCATTTCCGGTAATGAGAATGCACTAATTATATCCAGGGTTATCCAGGGACTCGGTGCCGGATGTATCATGCCCATCGGTATGGCCATTGTTTCGCGTGAGTTTCCTCCCGAACGACGTGGTGTTGCCCTTGGTTTCTGGGCCATTGCAGCTGCGGCTTCGGTATCGTTTGGCCCGCTCATTGGCGGTTACCTTGTCGATAATTTCTCGTGGCCGCTTATCTTCGACGTAAACGTTCCGGTAGGAATCTTCGGACTGTTGGTTACCATCATCATCCAACGGGAATATAAAAACCCGAGGGTCCGCAATTTCGACTGGATAGGTTTTATCTCCGTTAGTATCTTTCTTCCGTTAATACTTTATGCCCTAACCGAAGGCAATGCTGCAACCAACTCGCAGGGCTGGCATGCACCATATATCCTGATATGCTTTGCCATTTCGTTCATCTCGCTGGCTGTTTTTATTACCACCGAATTTGTGGTAAAAGAACCACTGATTGACCTGCGACTACTGGGCAATTACAATTTCGGGATGGCCAACATCGTGATGTTTGTGTTTGGTATCGGGATGTTCGGGAGTACCTTTTTGCTTCCACTCTATCTTCAAAATTCATTAAACTATACGGCTATCCAATCCGGTGCGGTATTTATGCCGGTAGGTATTCTTCAGGGGTTAATGTCGCCTATTGCCGGGCTCTGGAGCAATAAATCGAACCCAAAAATTCCCATGGTACTAGGTGTTGTTCTTTTAGGTATCAGCTTTTTTATGAACGGATTCCTCACCTACCTCACCGAGCACGATTTCATTATGCTAACCCTCTATATGCGAGGATTTGCCATGGGAGTGCTGTTTACGCCGTTAACATCCGTTGCCATGCTGGAACTTCCTCCGCATAAGATGTCTCAGGCTTCGGGCCTTTTTAACGTAATCCGGCAATTGGGCGGAAGTTTTGGCGTGGCCATTCTTTCGACATTGCTCACCACCCGGCTTATTTACCATACACAGATGTATGGAGGAGCCATCGACCCTAATTCGCAAACATATCAAAATGTAAAGCGGGAAGTTGGTTATCACGTTCAGCACGAAATTGGCAGTTCACCCGCCGCAGCTGCCCAACTGAGCCAACAGGTGGTCTCCTCTCAGGTAACTAAAGAAGCATATATACAAGGCATTGATGATGACTTTTTAGTGGCCGGATTTTTCACGGTTATTGGAGTAGTGCCCATTTTATTGCTTCATACCCGAAAAAAGAATGCCGGTCAACCGGTCAGGCAATAAATCTGAGCCTGACAAACAATATTAAAGATAAAATACTGATGATGAAAACATATCTTCAAATTATTGCACTACTGTTTACGGGGATGAGCATTTTTCCCGCCGTAAGCGGACAAGATTCAACCCCTGAAAGCGATTCGCTTTCGCTTTCGAAAGTGTTACAAACGGTGGTTCAAGGCCATCCTTCGGTAAAAGAAGCCGAAGAAGTTTTAAATGCTGCCGATGCCCGCATTGCCATGGCAAAATCGGCATACCTCCCGGTTGTAGAAGGAAATGCGAGCTATTCTCACATTGGTCCGGCTCCCAAATTGACAATCCCCGGAATGGGTTCGTTTCAGCTTTATCCGTCCGACAATTATTCGGCTTCGGTGGATTATCACCAAACGCTTTATGATTTTGGGAAAACGGCTAAAAATGTAGAACTCGAATCGCAGAATAAAGTATTGACCGGTAAAAATATCGAACTGGTAAAGCAAAAACTGACTTCCGGAACTATCGGTACCTTCTATTCATTGGTGTATCTCCAGGAAGCCATAAAGATTAAAGACATTCAACTGAAAAATCTCCGCGAACATCTGGCATTTCTAGAGAAGAAACAGGCCTTGGGAACTGCTATTTCGTACGAACTTTTGGTTACCAAGGTTAAAATATCGAATATCGAAAACCAAAAGGTCGATTTACTGACAATGAAAAAAGTTCAGCTTTCGGTATTAAATACACTGATGGGTAGCAACAACAGCAATATCACTGTAAAAAGAGATTTTTCGCTTATCACCCCTGCCCTACCCGAAGATTCATTAGTGAATTATGCTTTCAATCACCGCATTGAAATGTCGATAGCCAAAGAAAAAGAAAATGTAGCGTCATTACAGTATCAAACTATTAATAAACAGGACAATGCTTCTGTTAACGTGTTTGCTTCTGCCGGAGGTAAAAACGGTTACGTCCCCGAACTCAATGTAGTAAAAGCCAACTATATAATTGGACTCGGCGTTAAAGTCCCCATTTTCGATGGAAACCGTAAGAAGAATAATCTTGCACAGGCCCAATCGACCATCAATAATACCGGTTACGAAACTGAACTTACCCGCCGCAACATCACCAACGAAGTGGTTGAAAGTGAAGCCAATGTTTTGTCGTCGAAACAAAAAATTGGACAGTTTGAACTTCAGGTAAGTCAAGCCGAGCAAGCTTTTACTCTTGCTAAAACGAGCTATCAATCGGGCGCCATCACCAACCTCGATTTGCTAGATGCCGAGACCTCCGTTTCGGAAAGCCGTCTTCAACTTTTAAAGACTAAAGTCGACTACATGGTAAGTATATCCAAACTTAAAATAGCTCTTGGCGACAAGCTATATTAAACGGTTTTCGGCTAAAGCAGGATATTTACAGACACTATTTTATCGGGTCGTAGAGCTTTTTTTGAACATCATCTTTACCATAATTGTTTAGTATAGTCTTAATATTGTAACCAAATAAAAGGAGGGTATTATGTCATATACATTAAACATTGGCGATAAAGCCCCTGCTTTTTCGCTTCCGGCAACCGATGGTAAAATATACGGTTTGGCCGATTTCGATCAAAACAAATATCTTGTGGTATTTTTCACTTGTAACCATTGTCCGTATGTATTAGGCTCTGACGAACAAACAAGGCAAACGGCCGAAAAATTTGCATCCAAAGGTGTAAAATTTGTCGGGATCAATGCCAATAGCCCTAATACCTATCCGGAAGACAGTTTTGACAACATGGTTACTCGCATGAACGAGCATAAATTTCCGTGGGTATATCTTTGGGATTCGGAACAGACGGTTGTAAGTCAATATGGAGCTTTGAAAACACCTCATTTCTTTGTATTCAACCAAGCCCGCGAACTCGTTTACACTGGTAGAGGAGTAGATAACCCTCGAAACATCGAAAAGATGATGGTAAACGATCTTGACAGGGTTTTAACCGAGCTTACCGAAGGGTTGGAAATCAGTATTCAGGTTACCAACCCTATTGGATGCAATATCAAATGGGAAGGTAAGGATGCTCACTGGATGCCGGCCGAAGCTTGCGATCTGGTTTAATTTAATAACTCGCGCGCATTTAAAACTTTCATAGTGAAAGTTATTAGATATGGCGAGTTAAATAGAACTAAATAATCTCTTTCTAAAAATGTTTGGTCTTTACAATAAATAGCCCAGCTTCAGAATAAGCTGGGCTATTTTGTCCTTATTTCCTACCATAATTTGATGTTTTTACATAAGTGGACAACTCATATTTCTGAACGTATCATCACAAAGTTGTCTTTATTAAGCAATAGTTAATCTATATCTCCCCATTTTTGTCTTGAATCTTTCCTTATTAACAATCCCCCCCGGACTTGTAAATCATGGGTTAAAAGCAATTACCCTCTGAGGTAAACCATTGGAGATATTTTTAAAATATTTAGGAAATTTCGGGTATGTTGTTAAACAGGCTGTATTGTTTTGTCTTTTAATGTCAATTAGTTGGAAAGGGTTAAATATTTTATAAACTTCGTTGGTAGCAATCATCATTTTAAAATTTCCCGATCTATTTTTTTACTATTACCCGTTGCAATCAACAAATACCTTTTAATACTAACCATTTCTCTAAATTAAAATGCCATGCAAAAGAAAACTGGAATCTGGATTTGTCTGTTCATCATGACTGCCTACCTTGTAATGTTCACAAACAGTTGCAAGAAAGATAGTAGCAGTAGCGATCCTTCAACTTCGGGGAAGACCTGGAATATTCTGGGTAACATGAATATAAACAATACAGTGTATTCACTCTGTGCCGATGCCTCCGGGAATATTTATGCTGCCGGAGGTTTTAAAAATAGCAGTGGTTTTTACTATGTGGCTAAATGGAATGGCAGCAGTTGGTCTGAACTGGGCAGTATTAGCGCAAACAACATCATTCGCAAACTTAGTATTGATGCCAGCGGAAACATTTACGCCATTGGCGACTTTACCAATTCCACGGGCGGTTATTATGTGGCCAAATGGAATGGTACGAGTTGGACTAAATTAGGAAATACGAATTGGCAATTTCATGCCATTTGCACCGATCCCAGCGGAAATGTGTATGCTTCGGGAGGAGATCTCAATAGCAATAATAAATTTTATGTGGCCAAATGGAATGGTGCAAGTTGGGTTGAGGTAGGTAGTTTAAATGCAAACTGGGGAGTCTTTGCTCTTAGTTCCGATGCCGCTGGTAGTATATACGCAGCGGGCAGCTTTACCAATGCTTCCGGCCAATACTATGTAGCGAAATGGAATGGCTCAAGCTGGTCTAACATCGGATTGAATGTAACCAGCAGTATCGATGAGCTTTGTACCGATGGGAACGGCAATGTATATGCCATTGGTGGGTTTACCAATAGCAGTAGTAAATTCGATGTGGCTAAATGGAATGGTGCCGGTTGGATTTTCTTAGGATTAAATGCAAATGCCGTTATCTCCATGATCCGAACAGATCCGAGCGGAAATTTATATGCCAAAGGAGGCTTTTCCAATGGACTCACTCCCACCGATGGCAAATCGTACATCGCTAAATGGAATGGCAGTAGTTGGACAAATTTGGGTGGCCCGGAAGGTATAAGCTATGGAGCCGGTCTCTGTATTAATGCCACAGGCAATGTTTGTGCAGGAGGTTATAACAGTACAAATAGTGTTTATGTAGCAGAATATAAATAGGAGTGTAGAAAATTTTTACATACAAAAAATGCCAGCGAAATTAAATTCGCTGGCATTTTTTGTATGCATTTGTTTGTAAGTATGACTCTTTGTAACGATAGAATGTGTCCCTGCTATACCCAATATATATACATTCCTCGGATACATTTCCTAATTGTTCAGCAAAACCTAATAATCCAAACTTGTTTTGATTAAATTTAGTTCTATTTTTATTTCTGACAGTTTTTATGAATAAACTTATTGGTATTTGTATTACAAATTTAACTTTAAGCTCTAACTGTCAGATTAAGTCGTAGCTAATTCAGATAACACTAATGGATATTAAGAGCCTGTTAATTATAACATTTATTGTCAACCTGTTTCTGGGTGTATTTACATTAATTATAAAACAAAAACAGAAATACATTACCGATGTCTCATACTGGGTTATAGCTAACTTTTTAATGGCAGGGAGCTATCTGTTGTTTGGGCTGCGCGGCATTATCCCCGATTTGTTTTCCATTGTTTTCGCCAATACTTTTTCTTATTTAGTCATAATTTCCCGCTATTATGGTTTTAAAAACATGTTTAATAAAAAAGTCGTTAAGAGCGAGTACATATTCTTTTCGATTTTTTTAATCATCTTGATGCTTCATTTGTCCTATTTTACGTTCATCGATAACAATATTTATTATAGGACAATTTTTGCACGAGCAGGCTTTTCATTTCTGGCAATTGTCCTGGGCATATTCATGTTACGCGGCACTCCCAAAAATGAAAGATTCGTTGGACAAGTCGCCTCCTTTTGCTACTTCATATTTGCCATACTTAGCATCCCTTATATATTAAGCTGGGTTTATAATACAGAATACCGCAGTCTGTTTGCACCCAATGTCTATACTTTTTTGATGCTCGTTACAAACTTATTTCTTGATATTATTTGGTCAACATCCCTGTTGTATATTTCGAGCCAGCGAAATTTTGAGAAACAAATTGAAAGCGAAAAAAGATTACAATCACTGTTCAATAACAGCCACGACGGAATAGTTATGCTTAATCGCGATGGCAAAATAATAGATTTCAATCCTGCTTATTCCAAAATGCTGGGATATAGCCGTGAGGAACTTATGGATACTGATTTTTATAAAATAACACCCGAAAACTGGTACAATTGGGAACAAAAAGAAGTTATTGAAAAATTGGCCTCAGATAATGCTTTTACCATTACTTATGAAAAAGAATATATCCGTAAGGATAATGAAATATTTCCTATTGAATTATCGGCTTTTAATGCGAATGATATTGAAGGAAAGTCGCATTATTGGGGAATAGTAAAAGATATTTCGGAAAGGAAGAAAAATGAAAAAAGTATTAAAGCGCGCCTCGAATTAAATGAATTTTCATTGACACATTCGTTAAATGAAGTCTTACAAAAAACAATCGATTTAATTTGTGTACTAACTAACAGCCCGATAGGCTTTTTTCATTTTGTTGATGAAAATCAGGAAAAGATAACTTTGCAAGCCTGGTCAACCAATACAATTACTGATTTTTGCCGCATAAAACCCGAACCGGGCCATTACCTGGTTGAAGATGCAGGTATCTGGGCCGATTGCATTCGAACGAAAAAGCCGGTAATCCATAACGATTATAAATCCTTAACTCATAAAAAAGAATTACCCGATGGACATGCAGAACTTGTAAGAGAGTCAATTGTTCCTATTTTAAGAAATGGCAAAGTGGTAGCCATTCTTGGCATTGGTAACAAACAAAATTTATACGACCAAAAGGATATTGATTTTGTAATTTTTTTTGCAGATGTTGTTTATGGGATTATTGAACGTAAAAAACAAGAACAGGAAATAGAGGATCAAAACATAAAACTAAATGAACTTAATGCAACAAAAGATAAATTTATTTCAATTCTTGCACACGATTTAAGAAATCCCTTTAGTTCCATCGTTCAGATATCAGAAATATTAGTGGAGGAAGTTAAATCAGGGCGGTCTGATAATATTGCAAAATTTGCCAATGTCCTTCAAAAAACATCGAAAACTACATACAACCTTTTAGAAAATCTTTTGCAGTGGGCACGATCTCAACAAAATAAAATCCCTTATAATCCACAAAAAGCAGATCTATATTTGCTGGTTTATGAGTGTTTGAATATTATAAACTGCAATGCTGCTGCCAAAAAAATTGATATTAATTCAGAAATTACAGAAAAGCAATTTATTTATGTCGATAGCGGAATGGTAAAAACCGTCATTCGAAATTTATTATCGAATGCGATTAAGTTTACCCCTGTTTCCGGAAAAATTACCATAACCTCAGCAGTAATTCAAAACCAAATTGAGATAACCATTTCGGATACTGGTGTTGGTATGGACGAGAATACTCAAAACACTTTATTTAAACTTGGTCAGACAAAATCGTTCAAAGGAACAGAAGGTGAAACAGGATCTGGTTTTGGATTAATTTTATGTAAAGAATTTGTAGAAAAGCATGGTGGACAAATTTGGGCTGAAACTGAAAAAGGCAAAGGCTGTGATTTTAAATTTACCATGCCGGTTTACAATGAATGATTTTTTTACGTTCAGGTATTCATGGCACGCGTTGCAACTTTTCATGAGCGATAGCGAATAAACCCGCATCAGCTGGGATATGGGAAAAATGCACATTCCTGATTTTATATTATTCTGAATTTTCTTTACATTGGCACTTTCTTTACAGACTTTTTCGCTAAAACTTCTTTTAGGCCGGTATTTCAACACATATTGCCCATTTGGGGTGGTTTTATATCGGCTACCGACAGGTTAAATACCTGATTTCAGTATAAATATTTTTATTGTTTCGTATAAATTAAAGAACATGAACCGTCAACACTCTCCATTGGAGGTGCCGAAACACGCTGTTTATAACCGCGCGCTCGGGCTTATACAATGTTAAAATCCAATAAGTTTATGAACACATTAACAGCTTATCATACCATAATATCCTTAATTTATGAAAAAAATCCTCCCCATTCTGTTTTTGTTTCTGGCGCTCAAGGTTTCCGGCCAGGATAATGTCATCAATCTGATTCCCCAACCGGTTGAACTGAAACCGTTAAAAGGCTCTTACCTGTTATCCCGGGCATCGTCCATCGGTTTTAATAAAAACGACGGACAGAAAGTTGCCGACATGCTGGCTCTTAAGCTAAAAACTCCAACTGGTTTTTCGATTAAACCTCAACCCGGCAAAAACGGTACAATACAGTTCAATTTAAACGATGTTCAGGACCCGCAAATCGGCAAAGAAGGTTATACCCTCGAAGCTACGTCCAAAGGAGTAATCATTACCGCCAATGAACCGGCTGGACTGTTCTACGGAATACAAACCCTTCTTCAGCTTCTTCCAAAAGAAATAGAAAGCAGCGTTGAAGTACCGGCAAAATGGATTATCCCGGCAGTTAAAATTAAAGATTATCCACGTTTTGCATGGCGGGGAATCATGCTCGATGTAAGCCGCAATTTCTTCTCCAAAGAAGACGTTAAAACCTACATCGACCTGATGGCAAAGTTTAAATACAATACGTTTCACTGGCATCTTTCTGACGATAACGGCTGGCGCATTGAAATAAAGTCGCTGCCCAAACTTACCCAAGTTGGAGCCTGGCGGGTACCGCGTGCCGGAGGTTTCGGAGGACGAGCCAATCCTGTTCCGGGCGAAGCTGCCACCGATGGCGGATTTTATACTCAGGACGACATCCGGGAAATTATACGATTTGCTCAGGACAGAAACGTAACCATCATTCCAGAGATTGATGTACCCGGACACAGCATGGCTGCTGTAGCCTCATATCCCGGACTGTGCTGCACCCGCGACACCAACATCCGTGTCAACCCGGGAACTCCCTTCTCCGAATGGTTCGGAAACGGCACATTCCGCATGAATGTTGATAATACCCTGAACCCTTCGGATGAGAAAGTGTACGATTTCCTCGACAAGGTTTTTACCGAAATGGCGGCTCTTTTCCCGGGTTCGTATATCCATGTCGGCGGCGACGAATGTTATAAAGGCTTTTGGTTACAAAACGAAGGTTGCCAGGCACTGATGAAAAAACTAGACATCCGCCACATCGAAGATTTACAGGGCTACTTCATGAACCGGGTAGAAGGTATTCTGAAAACTAAAGGCAAAAAACTTATCGGTTGGGACGAAATTCTTGAAGGAGGCATCTCGCCCGAAGCCACCGTTATGAACTGGCGGGGCGTTAAAAGCGGCATTGAAGCAGCAAACGCCGGGCATTACGTTGTACGAACCCCAACTGAATTTGCATACATCGATTACCAACAGGGCGAGCCTACCATCGAACCTCCCATTTATGCCAGTTTACGACTTAAAAAATGTTACAGCTTCGAACCCGTTCCCGATGGAGTGGATGCTAAATACATCCTGGGGGGACAGGCAAATTTATGGACCGAGCAGGTTCCCACGCTCCGTCACGCGGAATATATGACCTATCCCCGCTGCTGGGCACTTGCCGATGTTTACTGGTCGCCAAAGGACAGCCGTAACTGGGAAGGATTTATGCACCGCGTAGAAAATCAGTTTGGACGCTGCGACATTGCACAGGTCAACTATTCGCGGGCAGTTTACGATGCTGTTATAAAGATTTTCAGAAAAGGAACTGCATTGCAGATTAATTTGAATACCGAGATGCCGGGACTAGATATCTACTATACCATCGATGGCTCAATGCCCGATATCTACTCGCCCAAATACTCAAACCCGGTTGTCCTTCCGGAAGGGCCGGTTACGCTGCGCGTAATCACCTGCAGAGATGGAAAACAAATTGGTCACTTAATTACGCTAAAACCCGAGGAATTAAAAAAGAGGGCAGAATAGCCTAAAATATTATCTATTTCTGATTTCATGAAAACTTTGCCGGTATTTTTTATTGAGCAGGCACAAATTATGAGATTGTATTTATTGAGCACTAGGACAGTTAGAATTCAATAACTGAACGACACTCTGTGTCATAAAAAAGCCGGATTAAGTTTGTTCTTAATCCGGCTTTTCTTCTTAATCACCGATGTATTTATCGGAGAATATCAGCTTGCGGACTTTTAAAATATCAATAGGTCCCTGGCTACGGTAGATAACATTTCCGCCAGGTTCAACAATAAGCGTGTAAGGCAGTCCGCCCTGCCAGTTTGGATCAATCGCATCTACCAAATTGTAAATATTTTTGCCGTTAAAGATCTAATTCTTATTCGAAGCTTCCTGCTTTTTTAGAAATTTCAGAACGTTATCTTTCTTCTCCAATTTATCGGTATTTACCGAAACAAACTCAAACTGACGGCTGCGGTACATACGGTCAATCACCACCAGATCCAGGAACTCGGCAACACAAGGCCCGCACCACATAGCCCACACATTGATAAGCCTCAATTTGTCGGATTTGTTTTTGACCAAGTCCTTGATACCATCGGTGTTAATTTCATCGACGGTAACCGGCAGTTCCGACCATTCTTTATAAAGTTTCCGGGTGCCTTCCAGTTTCCAGGCCCATTTGGTAGAACATCCAAACACCTTAGTTACCGGCTTATCAATTGTTTTTCCGCTGAGTACAGCATCTATCGCGTTTCGCAAATCCTCGCCTTTTCCATCGGACTGCGAACCATCGATATGACCGACATATTTAAGCAGCCGCGATTTGTCGAACACATAAGCGTGAGGCATGGCTACCGGTCCGTAAGCAATGGCGGTTTTCTGGTCGTCGCCGTCGTACAGATACGGAAACGGGAAGCTTTTATCTTTTGCCCGGATCTTCATCTCGTCGAACGAGTCGCCCAGATCAGACCATCCCATTTCCCAATAGTTTAACGACCAGGTACTGTTGGATGAAATCATCACCACCGAAACGCCCTTATGCTTGTATTCGTTTGCAATGCTGATAATCCGGTTTTCGTAAGCCTGCGCCGTAGGACAGTGGTTGCGCTAAATATCACAACCAGCGCGTTTGCATCCTTAAAATCATCCAGCGAATAAGTTTTCCCATCAACTCCGGGAAGACTAAAATTGGGAGCGTCAGTACCTATTTCCAGCGTTTTGGATCCCGGGTGTTCGTCCTGAGCATTAATGCCGAAATGGATTACCGAGAAAAAGAGTAAGCAGTAAGTTTTAATTTGTTCATGTTATAAGATTTGGGTAGTGTGTAATTTTTATCATCAGGGATTAAAGATACTATTGCTTTGCCAATTTTTAATTGGTTATGATTCGAGTGGATTTTTAAAATCCGCTTAGCGAAGGGGTTGCAAGTAACTGTAAAACGAAATACCTAATGCTCCCAATAAATAGGCAGGAGGGGGTGCCCTGAGGATACCCCTCCCTACCCTAAAAGTAAACTACTTTGCATTTTTTATAAACTCGGTTACAAAAAATATAAACCAGGTTACATTTTTTGTAAGTCAATTCGCATTTAGGGTGCCCCGGTATTATTTTAAACAAAGCTCGCTCGCATATTTTGTAAACTATCCTACATTCAGGGCAGGTAATCCTGCTCATAGCGTACACAGACTATTATCCCCGATAAGCTCAATTACAAATTCAGCTTATCGGGGATAATATAGGATGTTTTATTCTTTATCGAACTTTTTGGCCATTTCCCAAACTTCGTTCATTTCGTCGAGGCTCATGTCGTGAAGGGAGCGGCCTTTTTTGATGGTTTGTTCTTCGAGGTAGTTAAAGCGTTTGATGAATTTTTTGTTGGTGCGTTCGAGGGCCATCTCCGGGTCGATGTCGTACAAACGGGCCGCGTTGACCATCGAGAACATCAGGTCGCCAAATTCGGCTTCCATCTTTTCCTGGTCCATTCGTTCAATTTCGGTTTGCAGTTCGTTAAATTCTTCCTTTACCTTGTCCCAAATCTGGTAGCGTTTTTCCCAGTCGAATCCTGCCGAACGCACTTTATCTTGAATACGGTGCGCTTTAACCAACGCTGGTAACGATTTAGGCACTCCTGCCAGAATGGATTTATTTCCTTCTTTTAATTTAAGGCTTTCCCAGTTGGTTTTTACTTCTTCGTCATCTTTAACGGTTACCTCGCCAAACACGTGCGGGTGACGGAAGATGAGTTTTTCGCACAAACCGTTAATAACATCGGTAATGTCGAACTCGTTGGTTTCGGAAGCTATTTTAGCATAAAAGACGATATGCAGGAGAATGTCGCCAAGTTCTTTGCGGATATCGGAGAGGTCGTTTTCGACGATGGCATCGGCCAGTTCGTAGGTTTCTTCGATGGTGAGGTGACGGAGGCTTTCGATGGTTTGTTTCTGATCCCAGGGGCATTTTTCCCTGAGTTCGTCCATGATGTTTAAAAGCCGTTCAAAGGCTTTAAGTTTGTCGTTCATTGTTTTGAGAAGGGATTAGGTAATTAAAAAATTAGGTGATTAGGTAGAAAATCATAATTACCCAATCACCTAATTTCTTAGTTTCTTAATAATTTAGTTACTTCTTAAGAAAAGTAACCACATTATTTTCAATACGTTTTAGAATATCTTCAGCATCGTCTTTAATAAATTTATCGCCGGTGATGTGTTCGAAAAGTTCGATGTAACGGTCGGAAACCTGGGCTACAAAATCCTCGGTCATTTCCGGAACGGTTTGTCCTTCCTGTCCCTGGAAGTTGTTTTCGATGAGCCATTGGCGTACAAATTCTTTCGAAAGCTGTTTTTGTTGTTCGCCTTTGTTCAAACGATCTTCGTAACCTGCGGCATAGAAATAACGCGAGGAATCGGGCGTGTGAATTTCGTCGATGAGGTAAATTTTACCGTCTTTCTTTCCGAATTCATACTTGGTATCTACCAGAATTAGCCCTTTATCGGCAGCCATTTGCGAACCGCGTTCAAAGAGAGCATAGGTGTAGTTTTCGAGTGCGGTATAATCGGTTTCGGAAACCAGTCCGGTGCTGATAATTTCTTCGCGTGAGATATCGAGGTCGTGACCTTCGTCTGCCTTAGTCGTTGGAGTGATGATCGGTTTCGGAAATTTTTCGTTTTCACGCATTCCTTCGGGAAGGGCAACACCACAAAGAGTTCGTTTTCCGGCTTTGTATTCGCGCCATGCGTGACCAGTAAGGTAACCACGGATTACCATTTCAACTTTAAAAGGATCGGCTTTGTGACCAACGGTTACCATTGGATCGGGCGAAGCTATTTTCCAGTTCGGAACGATGTCGGATGTAGCATCGAGGAACTTGGACGCAATTTGGTTGAGCACCTGTCCCTTGTAAGGGATACCTTTGGGCAATACCACGTCGAAAGCCGAAATACGGTCGGTTACTACCATTACAAGGTATTCGTCGTTGATGTTATAAACGTCGCGAACTTTACCTACATACTGACCCTTTTGTCCGGGCAGCGTAAATTGGGTTTTAACAATTGCTTTTGCCATATTCTTATGTTCTAAGTTAAAATTCCTGAATCTTTAAATCTTTGAATCCTTATTATTGTCCTCGTCTGCTTTGTCGTAAGCATTGATGATACGGCTTACCAGACGGTGGCGGACAATATCACGGTTATCGAAAAAGATGGTGGAGATGCCATCGACGTTTTTCAAAATCTTTAACGCATAACTAAGCCCAGAGTTCGAACGGTTAGGTAAATCGATCTGCGTAAGGTCGCCGTTAACAATAAATTTTGCATTCTTTCCCATACGGGTAAGGAACATTTTTAACTGTCCAACAGTGGTATTCTGGGCTTCGTCGAGGATTACACAGGCATTGTCGAGCGTTCGTCCGCGCATATAGGCTAACGGGGCAATTTGTATGGTTCCGTCTTCCATCAGCGATTCGAGTTTGCGGGCAGGAATCATGTCGTGCAACGCATCGTATAAAGGCTGAAGGTACGGATCGAGTTTTTCTTTCATATCGCCCGGGAGAAATCCCAAGTGCTCTCCAGCTTCGACGGCCGGACGGGTTAGAATGATGCGTTTGATGGCCTTACTTCGGAAAGCCATCACGGCAAGGGCAATGGCGGTGTATGTTTTTCCAGTACCAGCCGGGCCAATGGCGAAAATAAGGTCGTTGCCCCGGAACTCATCAGCCAGCTTTCGCTGATTGACAGTACGTGCTTTTACCGGTTGCCCGTTATTTCCGTAAACGATAACATCGTCCACGAATTCGCTGAGTTTTAGCGTAGCATCAACGTCGTCGTTAAGGATACTTTCGAGGTCGTGTTCGGAAAGATTGTTGAATTTATGAAGATAGGAAATCATCAGGTCGAGCTTTTGTTCGAAGTTTATTACTTCGTTTTTTTCACCTAATGCTTTGATTTCATTGCCTCTGGCAACTAATTTTAAACGAGGAAAAGCGTTGCGGATGCGTTCGTATCTGCTGTTGTTAACGCCGTAAAGGGCTACGGGATCAATACCCTCCAAATATATCAGCTTTTCAATCATAAATTCTTCATAAATGTGTATTTTTGGCCAATGCAAAATAAACGCATTTTTTTCACTTATCATAAGTTAATTAATGAGGTTTTGCACAGATTTTACCCGATTTTGAGAGAACCGTAAGGTTTAAAATTCAGGAAAAGGAACGTCCTTGTTTTTCTTCATAAACAAGGTTAATTTCACAACCAAACACAAGCTTGTTTTAGCGAAATGACAGTAATAACGCTGACAACTGACTGGGTATTGAACGATTATTACGTTGGAGTTGTTAAAGGGGCAATTCTTTCGGGCAATGCCGGTGTTTCTATTGTCGATATTACCCATCAGATTTATCCGTTTAACACGGCACAGGCTGCGTTTGTACTGAAGAATTCATTTTCCTATTTTCCCGAAGGCTCAATTCACATCATGGCTGTAAATAAAATGGCAGCCAGGGAGCAACCCGAGTATGTTGTGGTTAAACAACAAGGACATTATTTTATCGGAGCCAATGATGGTACATTGGGATTGATGTTCGACGAAGACGATGGCGTTGTAGTAAGCATTGAACAGTTTGTAAAAGCCGAAAGTCATATATTTGCGGCCCTTCACATATTTGTTCCGGTGGCCCTGCATCTTGCTGGTGGTGGAGCAATGGAAGATTTGGGAACTGTACTGCCATCCTTTAAGCGGATGACTCCGTTACTGGCTATCACTGAAGAATCGGTTATTGCGGGTGTGGTGATTTTTGTCGATTCATACCAGAATGCTATTACTAACATCCGTAGAGATGAGTTTGAACAAGTACAAAAAGGGCGCAGGTTTGAGATTGTTGTACAGAGTAATCATTATAAGATTAATACAATTAGCAAAAGCTACAACGAAGTGAGTGATGGCGAGCTGTTAGCCGTGTTTAACTCAGCCGGATTACTTGAGATTGCCATTAACCGTGGAAGTGCCGCTGAACTGTTGAATCTTGGAATAAACTCGAGAGTTAGGGTAAAATTTTATTAACCGATTGAATTGTTTTACCAGCAACAGAATATGGGCAAAAATCCTTAGCCCTTTCTCAATATTATTATAAATTTAGCCCCTAAAATATCAGATATGATACGTAAAACCTTACTATTTTCGGCAAGCCTGATCCTGTTATTTGCAGGATGTCAATCTCAAAAATCAAAAGAAATGGAAAAGGAGTTCCAAACCTTTATCTCTCAGTTCGAAAAAAAATATGTTCCGCTGACGGTTGAAGGCAACAAAGCCTGGTATAGCGCTGCTGTTTCAGGCAAGAAAGAAGATTACAAAAAAGCTGCCGACCTGGCTGTACAGCAAACCAAACTCTTTTCGGATAAAGAAGCTTTTAATAAGCTGAAAGCTTTCAAAAAGTCGGGACTGATAAAAGACCCGTTGCTGAAACGACAGATGGACCTTTTATACCTCAACTTCCTGGGCAACCAGACAGATACGACCAAGCTGGAAGAGTTGATCCGCGAACAATCGGCGATCGAAAACAAATTTGCCGCTTTCCGCACCGTTGCCAATGGCAAGACCCTTTCGGACAACCAGGTTGACAGCATCTTGCGCAGTTCCACCAATTCTGCAGAACTTGAAAACGTATGGACTTCGAGCAAACTGATAGGCACACAGGTTGCCCCTCAGCTCATAACCCTTGTTAAAAAGCGTAACGAAGTGGCTAAAGAACTTGGTTTTGCCAACTTCCAAGAGATGAAACTCAAACTCAACGAACAGAACCCAAAAGAAGTAGAAACTCTCTTCGACGAACTCGACAACCTCACCCGCGACGCTTTCAAAAAAGCAAAAGGCGAAATCGATGCCTATCTCGCCAAACGGTTTTCGATTCCTGCCGACAAGCTGATGCCATGGCATTATCAGAACCGCTTCTTCCAGGAAGCTCCTGCAATCTATAACGTTGACCTTGACCAATTTTATAAGAATGTGGACATCTGCAAAGTCGCCGAAACATTTTATAAAGGCATTGGCATGCCAGTTGACGACATCATCAAGCGTAGCGACCTCTATGAAAAACCGGGCAAGAACCAGCATGCTTTCAGCTCCGATATCGATCACAGCGGCGACGTCCGCATCCTGGTAAACCTGCGCAACGATTCGTACTGGACAAACACCATTCTGCACGAACTCGGCCACAGTGTGTATGCCAAATACAACGATTCCAAACTACCATTCCTGCTCCGCGATGCTGCCCATATCCTCACCACCGAAGGCATTGCCAATATGTTCGGACGGTTTAATGCCAATCCCGATTGGATTCGCGATAACCTTCACATAAGCGCCGAAAAAGCCAAATCCGTTGCGGCAGATTGCAAAAACACCAACCGCCTGCAACAATTGATTTTTAGCCGCTGGGCACAAGTGATGTTCCGCTTCGAAAAAGGCATGTACGAAAACCCTGATCAGGATCTGAATAAACTTTGGTGGGATTTGGTTGAAAAGTACCAGATGCTGAAACGTCCGCAAGGCCGTAACCAACCCGACTGGGCTTCAAAAATCCACATCGCCACCGTTCCCTGCTATTATCACAATTACCTAATGGGCGATTTGTTTGCCTCGCAGGTATATTATCATATCACCGAAAAGGTTCTGAAATCAAAAAATCCGGATAATGAAAGCTTCACCGGGAAACCCGAAGTCGGCAAATTCCTGATTGAACAGATATTCAAGCCCGGAGCCCGTTATACGTATGATGAACTGCTTGAAAAAGCCACCGGCGAAAAACTTACAGCCAAATATTATGCCCGCCAGTTTGTAAACTAATTCAATATAATTTTATAAAACAGTATTATGATTAAACACATTGTAATGTGGAGGGTAAAAGGAACTGACGAAGGTCAGGACCCCAAAGAATCCACCAAAATAATGAAAGAAAAGCTCGAATCGCTTATCGGAAAAATCGAAGGATTGGTTTCGCTACAGGTAGGCATTAACCAGAATCCCGGAGCCGAAGCCTATGACATCACCTTAATCACCGAGCACCTTACCTGGGATGCCCTTCAGTTTTACCAGGATCACCCGCTGCACAAAGAAGCCGGAAAATTCATCGGAAGCGTTAAAAAAGCCAGGGCTGCGGTGGATTTTGAGTTTTAAAAAATATAAACGCGAAGACGCAATGGCGCAAAAAAATTCTATAATGAATATAATCACTTTGCGTCTTCGCGTTTGGCTACTTTTAATATCCGTTGAACGAAAGAATCTCCGAAGTATCCTTCCTTATTTTTCGACGAATTTCATCGGAAGCTGCATAGCCCACGGTAATCACAAGCTCCACGCGTTTATTGCGGGGAATATTAAGCAATTTCCGCACACCCTTTTCATCAAACCAGCCTAGAATACAGGTTCCTACCCCTTCAACCGTAGCTTGCAAACAAAACTGAATGGTTGCAATGCCAATGTCGATAAGCGGGTATTCTTTATCTTTCAACACCTGTCCGACAGTAGAAGTAAAATTCGCTTTTTCGCGTACCACTACTACATGCACCGGGGCTTGTTTGGTAAAATGGTTCATTGACAAAAGTTTGCTCGAAGTAAGGTCGGCAAGTTTATTTTTAAGCTCAGGGTTATCCACCACGATAAACTTCCAAGGTTGCGCATTGCAGGCCGAAGGGGCAATACGCGCCGCTTCGATACAACGAAGAAGCTTTTCCGCTTCCACTGGTTTGGACGAATCGTAAGCCCGTACGCTCTGGCGGCGGCTAAATAATTCCAATAATTGTTCGGGTTCCATAGCTGTTTTAATGTAAAACAAAAGCCGTTCCTGAAAGAGAAACGGCCTTGTTATTTAGATATATTGCAAAAGCAATTTTTTCAGTTCATCGTAAGTGGTGACCACCGGGAACTGCGGAAAATCGTCCATTACATTTTGTGGCGGACGGAAGAGGATACCGGCATCAGCCTCCTTAAGCATGCTGATATCGTTATACGAATCGCCAAAAGCCACCACTTGGTATTGCATGGTCTTAAAAGCTTTTACCACTTCGCGTTTCTGATCTTTCTGGCGAAGATTATAACCGGTAACCATGTTCTCGGGCGAAACGGTAAGGTTGTTGCAAAACAACGACGGACGTCCCAGCTGATTCATAAGCGGATCGGCAAATTCCACAAAAGTATCGGAAACGATATGGATTTGGGCAACCGAACGCACCCAGTCGAGCATTTCTTTGGCTCCTTCTAAAGGTTCAATAGTAGCAATAACGTTTTGAATATCCTTTAAGGTGAGATTATGTTCTTTAAGAATTTTGATGCGATGGTTCATCAGCACATCATAATCCTGAATATCACGGGTGGTAAGTTTTAAATCTTCGATCCCGGTCTTTTTGGCAACGTTAATCCAAACTTCCGGAACCCATACTCCTTCTAAATCAGATAAAAATGCGTACATCTTTGGGCTATTATATAATTGAAAAGTTAAAAGGTTGCAAAGATATAATTACAGCCTTTTAACTTTCAATTTTTCACTTATAATTTGTTTTTATTTGAAATTGGCCATCAAATACTCTTTGAACTTAGCATAATCGTTATTCAAAGGGGTCATGATTTCTTCTTTACCTTCGAGGTTCGACAAGCTTGGCGGAAGTACCGGGTCTATGTCCAGTATCTCATTAATTTCGTTCGGGAACTTGGCCGGATGGGCAGTTTCGAGCGATACGGCCAGTTGTTCATGACTGTCGACATCTATATTGTCGGCATAGAAATGCTGCAAACCAGTCCAACCTACCGAACCATGAGGTTCGAGAAGCACTTTGTGGCTATCGTAAATCCGTTTAATGGTATTTTCGGTTTCAGCATCACTAATACTTACGGCATACATTTCTTTGGTAAGACGATCAAAATCAGGCTTTTTAAGAATGTTCCCTTTTTCGTCCATTTCACCGCCGTAAAGATCGATGATACGGGCCATGTTACTTGGGTGGCCAACATTCATAGCGCTGGAAATACAGTTTTTCGAAGGAACGATAGTTTTGTAATTTCCACTGTGGAAATATACAGGGACCTCATCGTTAGCATTAGTCGAAATCACAAATTTCTTAACAGGCAATCCCATGTGTTTGGCTATAATACCTCCCATCAAGTCACCGAAATTCCCGGATGGAACCGAGAAAATGATTTCGTCGTCAATACCCTTGGCAAGACGAGAAAATGCGTAGAAATAATATACCGACTGCGGCAATAAACGTCCGATATTGATAGAGTTTGCCGATGAAAGTCCAAGATAGTCGAGGTCAGAGTCTGCAAAAGCTTTTTTCACCAAAGCCTGGCAATCGTCGAACTTGCCATCGAGCGAAATCACTGAAATATTATTGTGCAGCGTTGTCATTTGTTTACGCTGACGGTCGGTTACTTCGGTTTCGGGGTAAAGAATTACTACGTTGATATTGTCCAGACCATAAAAGGCGCTGGCCATGGCGCTTCCGGTATCGCCGGAGGTAGCGGTAAGAATAAGCATCTTACGGTTTTCCTGACGGAGAAAATACTGCATTACCTGTCCCATCATGCGGGCAGCAAAATCCTTAAACGAAGCAGTCGGCCCCTGGTCGAGACGCATCAGGTAATTGCGGCCATACACGTTTTCGAGCGGTACATCGAAGTTATAGGCCGCTTTCAGGAGTGCTTTCAGGTCGTCGGCAGGGATTTCGTCCTGCACAAACTGGCTGATAACCGTGTAGGCTATTTCGTGATATTGCATGGAGCTGAATGCAGCAATTTGTTCCTTGCTAAGCTGCGGAATACGTTCGGGCATATAAAGTCCGCGGTCGGGAGCCTGCCCACGTAACAAAGCTTCACGAAAACTAACTTTCTCCGACTGATGGTTAGTGGAGTAATATTGAATTGGTTGTGACATGATTTATGTTATCTTTTTACGTTTCAAAATTATAGAATTACCCAACTCATTTATAATAATTTAAGTCAAATAACTCCGGTAGTTTACACATTGGCAACCCTGATGATGTCGGCAAAGACACCGGCTGCGGTAACAGCATCGCCAGCCCCATAACCTTTAATAATCATCGGGAGTTCGTTATAGCGTTCGGTGGTAAGCACCACGATATTATTGCTGCCTTCCAGATGATAGAATGGGTGGTCGCGATCAATCGATACCAGGTCGATGCTGGCATTGCCACGGTCGAGGGTAGCAACGAAACGCCATTTTTTACCTTCTTTTTCGAGTTCGAGCCGTTTAGTTTCGAAGTCAGCATCTAGTTTTTCAACCGATGCCCAAAAATCGTCCATCGAACCTTCAAAGCACGAAGCCGGAAGAAACGAGTTGACTTTCACGTCTTCTTTTTCAAGCTCGTAACCCGATTCGCGGGCAAGGATAATGAGTTTACGAATCACGTCAACCCCGCTAAGGTCGATACGCGGATCGGGCTCGGAATAACCCTTTTCCTTGGCCAAACGGATAGCCGTGCTCATAGGCACTTCGGCACTCAATGTATTGAAGATAAAGTTCAGCGTTCCGGATACCACCGCTTCGATACGTAAAATTTTATCGCCGCTACGGATAAGGTCGTTGATGGTATTGATAATGGGCAAACCCGCACCAACGTTGGTTTCGTACATAAAACGGACACCCTTTTTCTTGGCCTTTTCTTTCAAATGTTTGTATTGTTCAAACGAACCGGAACAAGCAATCTTATTGGCTGTTACTACCGAAATATAATAATCAAAAACTTTGGCATATTGCGAAGCCACCTTTTCGTTGGCAGTACAGTCGATCAACACGCTGTTTCGCAGGTTGAGACTGGCCATTTGGGCAATATAATCTTCAATGACAAAAGAAATTCCTTCTTTGTCAATCTGTTCTTTAAAATTATCAACATCAATACCTTCGGGGTTTAACAGCATTTTGCGCGAATTGGCAATTCCAATGACGTTAATTTTTAACCGAAGTTCATCGAGAAGTTTGGATTGTTGCTGTTTAATCTGCCGGAGCAGGCTTCCGCCAACATTTCCGATCCCGATAAGGAACAAATGCAGTTCTTTGAAATGCGAAAGAAAAAATCCTTCGTGAATGGAATTCAAGGCTTTAAAAAGACTAACCTTGCGAATGACCACCGAAATGTTAAGCTCCGAAGAACCTTGTGCCGTGGCAATCACGCTGATACCATTACGGGCCAGCGACGAAAATAAGCTTGCCGAGATTCCGGGGGTATTTTTCATGCGTTCGCCTACAATAGCGATCACCGAAAGATCATTTTCAACCGTTACCTTTATTTCGTTTCGAAGAAAAATTTCAGTCTGGAATTCTTCTTCGATAGCAGTTTTGGCTTTATTAGAATCCGCAGGCACAACGGCAAGGCTGATTGAGTATTCGCTTGATGCCTGGGTTATCAGTATAACGTTAACTTTATATTTGGCCAATGCCCGGAAAATACGCATCGAAACGCCGGTAACACCGACCATTCCTGTACCCTGAATAGAAATCAGGGAAATATTATCAATCGATGAAATGCCTTTAATCAAAGCAGATTCATTTTCTGAAAGTTCGTTACTAATAATCGTTCCCTTTGCCGACGGATTAAAGGTGTTTTTAATAGCAATGGGAATATTCTTTTTATACACAGGGTGGATGGTAGGTGTATAGACCACTTTAGCTCCAAAATGTGAAAGCTCAATAGCTTCAGCATAAGTCAGCGAATCAATGGCATATGCTTTGGCAACTTTGCGCGGGTCGGCAGTCATAAAGCCGTCTACATCGGTCCAGATCTCAAGAATAGATGCATTGAGAGTTGCAGCCAATACGGCAGCGGTATAATCCGAACCACCACGACCCAGAGTAGTGGTTTCTCCGGTTTCGTCGCTGGCAATAAATCCGGGGACAATTGGCACTTCTTCGACCGCCTGAAAATAATCCATGATTAATTGATCGGTAAGATCAAAATCGATTTTTGCCGAACCATAGTTTGAATTGGTGCGGATAAATTGCCTCGAATCGTAAAAAACAGCCTTTTCCACAATGTTACTAAGAATATATGACGAAAGTTGTTCCCCGTAACTGAGAACCAAATCCTGAGTTTTGGGGGTTAATTCCCGCAACAGATAAATTCCATTGAGGATATCGGCCAGTTCTTTAATTTTAGCTTTAACATTTTCAAGTACACTATTTTGTCTATCGTGAGCAACCAATTCATGCACGACAGCGATATGGCGCTTTTCGATAGCGTGAAGTTCATTCTTGTAAGTTTCTGTTCGTTGCATAGCTAATGTGGCCAGTTCTACAAGCTGATCGGTTATACCCTGAAAAGCGGAAACGACTACAATACAACTCTCCTGCTGCGATTCGATGATCTTCTTCACCTGAAGGATGTTCTCCGGTGAACCTACGGATGAACCGCCGAATTTTAAAACTTTCATAGCTATGCAATTATTTATGGTTAATTCGACAGCGTTTACTGCGCTACCGGCATATTTTACAGGCAGATAACCGGTGGGGCTATCTCACTAAACAAGCGAAGTCGTATGGCTTCGCTTATTGGTAATACCATGCAATACACTGTAGTACTGCATGGTATTTTATTTTTTGTTAATCCGAGAAAATGTCGGATTATAACACTGCGCTTTCTGCGTTTACAGAAGGTTCAATCTTCTTTACCAAACCTTGCAATACTTTGCCAGGTCCCACTTCAACGAAATCGGTAGCACCATCGGCAACCATATTCTTAACACTTTGAGTCCAACGTACCGGCGCGGTTAATTGAGAAACGAGGTTAGCCTGAATGGTTTCAGGATCGGTAACAGCCTGAGCATTTACATTTTGGTATACAGGGCAAATCGGAGTAGAAAATTTGGTATCCTTAATAGCTTGTTCGAGTTCAACGCGGGCAGGTTCCATCAGCGGAGAGTGAAAAGCGCCACCAACAGGCAGACGTAACGCACGTTTGGCGCCAAGACCTTTTAATTTTTCGCAAGCCGCGTCAACGGCTAGGATACTACCCGAAATAACGAGCTGGCCGGGACAGTTATAATTGGCAGCAACAACAACACCATCAATAGAAGCACAAGCTTCTTCCACGATGTTATCGGCAAGGCCAAGAACTGCAGCCATGGTAGACGGTTCAGCTTCGCAGGCTTTCTGCATGGCCATGGCACGTTTGGATACTAAAACAAGACCATCTTCGAAAGACATGGCACCGCTGGCAACAAGAGCCGAAAATTCCCCCAACGAGTGACCGGCAACCATTTCAGGTTTGAAACTTTCGCCAAGAACTTTGGCCAATATTACCGAGTGCAGGAATACTGCAGGTTGTGTCACTTTTGTTTGTTTCAGGTCTTCGTCAGTACCGGCAAACATAAGGTCGGTAATACGAAAACCAAGAATGTTATTTGCTTTTTCAAATAATTCTTTGGCCACTGGTGAGTTATCGTAAAGGTCTTTGCCCATTCCGACAAACTGGGCACCTTGGCCCGGAAATACGTAAGCTTTCATATTCTCTTTTTTGGTTAATCGACAAAAATAATGAGATAAGTTAAACTAACAAAGTTGTTTGTTGCTAGTTATTCGTTGTCAGTTTTTTTTGAGATGTAATAATTTATGAATCCGCTAATTAGTTTTCTGCAATCTTCTATAAGATTTCATGTTCACCGCTACAGCTATTTCAAGGTCCCCTTGCGGAGATTTAGAAGGCTGCTAATGTAACTTCTCACCAATCAAATGGATAAACTCTTCCCGTGTACGCGGGTCGCGCAGAAAAACACCAGTAAAGGCCGATGTAGTGGTTACGGAGTTTTGTTTTTGGATACCGCGCATCATCATACATAAATGGTGAGCTTCGATAACCACGGCAACGCCAAGCGGGTTAAGGGCATCCTGAATACAATCGCGAATTTGCATAGTAAGCCGTTCCTGCACCTGCAGGCGACGAGCATAAGCATCGACAACGCGGGCAATTTTGCTCAGTCCGGTAATTTTACCATTAGGGATATAAGCCACATGGGCTTTACCAAAGAATGGTATCATGTGGTGTTCGCACATCGAATAAAGTTCAATGTCTTTTACCAATACCATCTGCTGGTAATTTTCGGTAAACATGGCCGATGCCAACAACTCTTTCGGGTCGAGATTATAGCCTTGGGTTAGAAACTGCATGGCTTTGGCCACTCGCATGGGTGTATCTATAAGACCTTCGCGTTCGGGCTCGGCATCTACAACCTGAAGAACTTCTTTATACAGTCCTGCAAGCCGTTCAGTTTTTTCTTTATTAAATTGCTCAAACTTGGTATAATCAGATTCGTCAATTACACCTTTGCCTTTGAAAATGTATTCCATAGACGGGTTTTTAGTTTCGTTAAGGTGCCGGTATTGTAAAGCTTATTCGCCAAAATACTCGACATAATTATTTTCGGTTTCTTCAATTTTAATACAATGCAGTTCAACCCCAATTTTGTGGATATGCGGGTTGAGTTGCTCCCAAATTCCGATAGCAAGGTTTTCGGCCGAAGGCACACGTCCCTTCATAAAATCGACTTCCAGGTTTATATTTTTATGATCGAGTTTTTCGATTATATATTTATTGATAATTTTACTAACCTTTTTAAGGTTAACAACATAACCCATTTCGGGGTCCACATGACCTTTTACGGTAACAAACAACACGTAGTTATGTCCGTGCCAGTTTGGGTTGGAACACTTGCCGTAAACCTCCAGATTTTTTTCGTCGCTCCAATCAGGATGAAACATGCGATGAGCCGCATTAAATCGCTCACGACGTGTCAGAAAAACTTTGCTCATGGCCGTCAATTGTTTATCTTTGTAAAACGAAGCCCAAAAGTACAAATTATTTTGCAGCTTTCAGTTTAACCCCTCATACCTTCGATCGATGAACATACTTATTGTAGCAGCAACAATGCGGGAGATAGAGCCGCTTATTGAACATTTCCGGTTACAAAGAGTTCACAGTAACCTGTTTTCAGGAAAAGCAAACCGAATCAAGGTGGATTGTTTGTGCACAGGGATCGGGTTGGTGGCCACTACCTTTCAGGTAACTAAAATGATACAAAAGACCCCTTACCGGCTTATTGTAAATGCCGGTATTGCAGGAACTTTCAGGGATGATTTGCCCTTGGGTTCCGTTGTGGAAGTTACCTCCGAACAATTTGCCGATTTTGGCATCGACGATAACGGTATTTTTCGTCATATGTTCGAAGAAAAATTTCTTGAACGCGATGAATTTCCGTTTAATGATGGACGGATGCTCAACCCCGTTCGACAGAATTTTACCAGCCACCTGCCTGAAACAGCTGGCATTTCGGTAAGTACAACTACCGGAAGCGACAAACGTATTACGCTTTTGATTGAAAAATTTAAGCCCGATATCGAAAGCATGGAAGGTGCTGCAATATTTTATGTAGGGCTGCATTCCCAAATCCCATTTATTGAAATCAGGGCTATATCCAATAAGGTAGAACCCCGCAACCGCGAAAACTGGAATATTTCTTTGGCTATTGAGAAACTTAACTCAACATTAATTGGTATTTTTGACGCCATTTAGTTGACTATTGAAAGTTATTGACGCCAGTAACTTTTATCAAACAGCTAATAAACAGATAAAATCATGAAACTTAATATTGGCTTTTCAACCTGCCCGAACGATACCTTCATGTTCGACGCGATGGTAAACGGCCGAATCGATACCGAAGGCCTGCAATTTGACCCGGTACTGGCCGACATCGAAAATCTTAACCAATATGCACTTGCCGCAGAACTCGACGTGCTGAAAATAAGTTATGCCGCTTATCCCGGCGTATCGGAACATTATCAGATACTAAACTCCGGAAGTGCTTTGGGATATGCCAATGGCCCACTATTGGTATCGAAACACAAAATTTATCCAGACGAAGTAAATGACCTCCGTGTCGCCATCCCCGGCGAAAATACTACGGCTAACTTATTATTATCAATAGCTTATCCGGAAATTAAACAGAAGAAGGTTTACCTTTTCTCCGATATTGAAGAAGTTGTTTTGAGCGGAGAAGCCGACGCCGGGCTGCTCATTCACGAAAACAGATTTACCTATCAGGATCGCGGGTTAAAATTAATCATCGACCTTGGAACCTGGTGGGAAAAAGAAACGGGATTACCTATTCCGTTGGGCGGGATTATGGTAAAGCGCACTCTTCCGCAAACCACCAAGGAAATCGTTAACCGCGTACTGTTCAATAGCGTTTCCTTTGCCATGGAGCATCCTTCGGCAGGCATGGATTATATCAAACACCACGCCCAAAGCATGAAGGACGATGTAGTGCAGAAACATATCAAACTTTACGTAAACGATTATTCGTTAAACCTCGGGAATAAAGGGCGCGAGGCTATCGACGGATTTTTTGAACGAGCCTTGGAGCATCAGAAAATTAAGCATTTAACACAACCAATATTTGCCATATAATATGATAGTAGTTACAGGTTCTGCCGGGTTTATAGGCAGTTGTATGGTTGCAAAACTCAACCAGGAAGGTTTCAACGACGTTGTTTTAGTGGACGATTTTTCAAATCCGGATAAAAACAAAAATTTTGAAGGCAAGACTTTTTCGCAGAAAGTAGATCGCAGCAAGTTTATCGAATGGATTGGTGAAAACCACAAATTTATCCAGATGATTATTCACCTTGGCGCGCGCACCGATACTACCGAGTTTGACCGCGAAATTCTCAACAAACTTAATCTCGAATACACCAAACAAGTTTTTAACGCCTGTACCGAATATGGTATTTCGCTTATTTATGCCTCATCGGCGGCAACTTATGGTTTGGGCGAATTTGGTTATAACGACGACCATGATGTGGTGTATAAACTTAAACCGCTCAATCCTTATGGCGAATCGAAAAATGAATTCGACAAATGGGCGCTTCAACAACCCCACAAGCCTTATTTCTGGGCAGGATTGAAATTTTTTAATGTTTACGGGCCAAACGAATACCATAAAGGCCGCATGGCTTCGGTTATCATGCACGCTTTTAATCAAATTAAAGCCACCGAAAAGATGAAGCTTTTCCGTTCGCACAATCCCGATTTTAAAGACGGTGAGCAACTTCGCGATTTTGTTTATGTTAAAGATGTTGTTGATGTAATTTTCTTTTTGATGAATCACCGTAAGGATTCTGGCATCTACAACCTTGGAACCGGTAACGCTCGTTCTTTTCTCGACTTGACCCGCAACACGTTTAAAGCCATGGGCATTCCCGAAGACATCAGCTTTGTGGATACTCCGGCAGATATTCGTGATAAATACCAGTATTTTACCGAAGCCAACATGGCAAAACTCAGGTCAATCGGATTCACCAAGCCTTTTACCTCGCTCGAAGCCGGTGTGGAAGACTATGTGAAGAACTACCTAACCAATGGAAAATATATGTAAATAAACGACCTGGCTGGCTTGAAAACCTTCCAGAGTTTATATAGAAGCGAAGCCGGAACACATTGCTCCGGCTTCGCTTTTTTAATGACTTATTCCGTAAAACAGATATTCTACCGGCAAAATCTGCCTGTTTATCGAATTTTTTTCACTAACTTATCATCCTTAAGATACATTCGCAAATAAATTCGAAATCTTATGGATACTTACAAGGCTGTAACATACTCGTTATATGGCACTAATAATAATTCCGAACAGTTTTATGGCGAACTGCACAGCTTTTCCAACCAAATTCTTTCGGAGGCATATCCTTTATTGGGAGATATTGTTGATAGTTACATGGCCTACGTTAGCGAAAAAAATATTGAAGTACTTCGTACCCGCGATGAATATTTGCTCGAAGCATTGATTATCGGGGTTTTATGGCAAAACTATAGTAGTAATGCGCTGAAATCTAATTTTATTTCGAAATTCTTAGTTAAACGGCTTTACGAAATTCGTTCTCTAAATCCGTCGGTAAAGCCTACGGTTGATGTCATTCGTGGAGTGGTGGCTTATGAGTTTCTCAACCATAACGGAGATATTAAAACGGGATCGTATTCGGCTAAAACATTTCAGAACCTTATTGATTGGCTGAATGCCACCGGAGAGTTTAACGAAGAAGTATTACGTCTTAAACTTTGGCTAACATTTTATCAGGATAAAGGGGAGGCTACAACAGAAACTTACCTAAGAAAGATTGTAGAATTTGCACCCGTTTTTTCGTCTGAGGGTAAAAACGCCTTGAAAAATTTTCTTCCCAACGTATCCCATTTTCTTACATCCAGCCTACCCGACTATAAATACAAGGAGGATTATTTCTTTGCTGCCCGTCGTGAAAACGAGTATGTCCTTAATATGGTAGGAGCCGAAATTATGAACAGGGCCTTCCGCGAATCATTTCATAAATCGCCTAACAAAGCTCTGTTGCTGCCAATGTGTATGCGTAATCAGCCTTACGATGGATGCAAGGCCAAATCGGACGGCAAGGAATTGGTTTGTAAACAGTGCTTTTCTAAATGCAACATTGGCAAGGTTGCTACTGCAATGAAAAAGCATAATGTTAAAACTTATCTCATTCCTCATTCATCAAATTTTTCAAAATTTTTGGTGAAATGGCAGGATAATTCCGATACTGCATTAATTGGGGTTGCGTGTGTGCTAAACTTGCTTACCGGTGGCTACGAGATGAAACGATTAGGCATAGCCTCGCAGTGCGTATTTCTCGATTACAGCAGCTGCCAGAAACACTGGGATTCCGAAGGTGAGCCAACAAGTGTAAATATATCCCGGCTGTTGCAGGTTGTATCTCCGGTATTGAAATAAATTAGCTCCCTCAGATTAATAAACCCCGTAAACTAAGGCATAATAATTGCTGGAAGATTGTCTAATTTTTATATTTGACAGTTTTTAAATTATAAACTCTACAAAATGAAAGTATTTCGAATTATTACTACTACCGGATATTTATTTATTTTATCCGTATTAGGAGCTAATGCTGCTCCTGCAAATACGCCCCAAAACCTCATGTCTCCGCCCGAAACGGAAACCGAAACGTCTATAACTCTGCTGTGGGATAAGCCTGACGTTTATAAAGATATTGTCGTGTACAATATTTATCAAAATGGGAAACTCGCCGGAACATCGGCCAAGACAAATTTTACGGTTAAAGGGCTACAGCCTAATACTTCGTATTCATTTACAGTAAAAGCCCAAAATAAGGGCGGTAAACTGTCCGATGCCGGCAATATTCTTAAAAAATCAACTAAATCTCAGAGCAAAGTTTTTAATGTTATCGACTATGGAGCCAAAGGCGATGGGGTAACATTAAATACCAAAGCAATTCAAAAAGCTATCGACGAATGCACTGCCGAAGGAACCGTCTTTATTCCTAAAGGTACATTTCTAAGTGGAGCTCTTTTTCTAAAAAGCAATATGACATTACTCATTGCCAAAGACGGAGTTTTGAAAGGTAGCTCTGATATAAACGACTACATGCCGCTTATACCCACTCGTTTTGAAGGTTGGGAAGTATCCAGCTTTGCCAGTTTGATTACTGCCGGGAAGCTGGATAAATCGGGCCCTTTTAACGTTGAAAATCTTTCGATCCTTGGTGAAGGAAAAATTCAGGGAGCCGGCGGAGATTTGGGAAAAGCCATGACTGCAGCCAAAGGTGGACGTTCCCGTGGAAGACTCATCTGCCTGATGAATTGCCAAAACGTAAACATTCAGGGATTAAAGATTGAGGACTCGCCATGTTGGACGATTCATTATACCTATTGTAAAGGCGTTTCGTGTCACGATTTAACTATTCACACCACCGCAGGTAATGGAGACGGCATCGATCCCGATTCGTCGGAGGATTCTTATATCTTCAACAGTTGGTTTTCCACCGGCGACGATTGTATTGCTATCAAATCGGGAAAAAATCCAGAAGGTAATGTAATTGCGCGTCCTACGATAAATGTACGCGTTACTGATTGCGTATTTGTTGAGGGACATAGCCTCGCCATTGGAAGTGAACTTTCGGGTGGCATAAAAAATGTATTGGTGCGCGACTGTAAACTTGGAAACCTTGATAACGGCTTACGTATTAAAACCAATAAATACCGTGGCGGATATGTTGAAAATGTAGTTGTGAAGGATTGCGATTTACTTAAAATTTTGGTTACCACTATTTATAATCCTAATAATGACGGCGAAGCCGCTCCCGAACTTACCAAGCTTAGCGGACTGGAGTTTTCAAACCTTGATATGACGAAAGCCAGTACTAAAAAACCTCTTATTTCTGTAGATGGCTTTTCCGACCCTGCACATTATTTTAAGAACTTAGTTTTTAAAGATATTAAGCTTCCTGAAGGAGCAGTCGTTACGCTTAAATGTTGTGACAACGTATTGTTCGACAATGTGACGTCAGTAAGTGGTAAAAAGCCAGACTATCAAGTCAACAACTGCACTAACTTAAAAAAATAGAAATAGCACAATATTTTAATAGAAGCCTGACAAGTTAAATCCTGTCGGGCTTTTTTATTGAATTTAGTTATAACGAAAGCTATCGATTAGGTAGCCAGCGATAATAGTTGTTGATAAACTACGCGCCAGCCTTCCCATTCGCGCATTTCGCCAAGCGACTCATTATGCCACAGGCTGATAAACGTTCCATTAACTTTTTTCACCTCGTTAATTAACAACGACATGGTTTCTAAAGCTTCCAGAACGGAGAATTTTTTGTAGTGATTTAACGTTCCGTCCATCACCTGGAAGGGATATACCATTAAGGTTGTTTCGGTTTCGGTACGTAAATCATAAAATGGAAATGGAGTACAGGTTCCGGCTCTAAAACCCGGAGCATCGGCATATCCCATAGTGTAATCTTCCGTAATGCCACAATCAATTAGGCGCTGGTATGTCTCGGGCAAGTTTAACTTTAAAAAATGTTGCCGGCTGGCTGTGACTTTTCTTCCCAAAATACTTTCGAGTATTTTTAACTCATTATTAAGAATTTTGATGTTGGCGTTTGACCCATATGAGGGATGAAGCCCAACATTGTTGTTATTACCAATTTCGTGGATAAGTTTTCGTATTGAGGGATGGAATGGCGAAATATTTTTGTCGTATGGTCCGTATTGTCCAACAAGGAAAAAATATACCGGGTTGAGTCCGTACTGTTTGTGCCATTCAGAAAATAAATCGTACGTATCAAAAGGATCTGCATCTCCTTGTATTAAAGTGTCCCATCGAAGTTTAAGATCGTTTTTGTTGCGTTTGATAATGGCTTTTGCCACAGCCCCCGATGTGCGGAGAAATGATCGATAGCGGTATGCATAGGCAATGTCCACATCGATGGTGGGTATGTAAGTGTATTTTCGTTCGGGGAAAACAAATTTGGGATAATATTCTTCGATTAACTGTTTGAGGAACATAGCCCAATGATCAACCACCGGAATCTCCAAAAAATTATTTTGAAAAGCTACTGATTCGGAAGCCATAACGCGTTGATGTTGGTCGTAATGCTGAGGCCTGTACTCCTCGTACCTGCTAACCATAAAAAACGCAGCAGCGAACGGGTCAAAAGGAATATCGGGCTGGTTATTTCCCGGGAAAAGTATGGGAATGTTGTTATATAACGATACTTGTGGAGTAAAAAAATTTATATCATCTTCTGCCAACAGAGGGTGAGGAAATATGGTAATGCAATCTGATTCTTCATGAGAATAATTAATCCGTGGCAAGGAAGATTTGTCAAATTCGTCACGGTTAGTGGTTATGGTGACTCTAACCCCCAAGATAGTTTCAAATAAGAAACGGGCTATATACGAAAGGCGAGAGGTAATTTGTGGAGTATAGAGAAGAATCATATGCTGGAGGTTTATTATGTAAAGATAAAAGGTTTATACTCTAAATTGGTTGCCTATTAGGCCAAACGCATTAAAAATAATAAACATCCATCCTCGCAAGCTGCGACTATGCAATCGACATTTTACGATTAAAATCTATGTTTGACACGGAATAAACAATTTTCACTTGCCTTAAAACGGTGTCTAATTTTACCAATTAATGCCTATTTTTAAGGTCTCTTATCGCTATTGCTGATAATTAAAGTTGTTTGTTTGTCGGTCGTCAGTATTAGCCAGGGGAAAATAAACTATTATTTAACTAGTAAAAAAATGTTTAAAACCATAGAAGGAAAAGAATTTGCCGTAATGGGGCTGGGCGAAGTGTTATTACGATTATCGCCTCCAAATAAAGAACGAATATTAGCCGGAGAAGTTTTCGAAAAACGGGCAGGTGGATCGGAATTAAACGTTGTTTCTGGCATCTCGTTATTGGGGTTGCGTACCGGGATTATTACCAAACTTCCCAATAACGAAATTGGGAAATACATAAAGAATAAAATCAGGTTTGGCGGAGTAAGCGACGATTATATCATTTACGATTCTTCGCGTAATGCACGCCTAGGTATTTATTATCTCGAAAGTGGGGCTGCTCCTCGTAAGACGACTGTAGTGTACGACCGTGCGAACTCTTCGTTTACCTCTATTTCCAACCTCGAAATTCCCGAGGATGTTTACAGCAAAACCGCTGTATTTCATTTTAGTGGCATCACTATGGCGCTGAATGAGAATATCCGGGAGGTGATTCATCATGCTATTCCTAAAATCAAGGCTAACGGAGGACTAGTTTCATTCGACGTAAATTTCAGGGCTTCCCTTTGGGATGAAGAAGAAGCAAAACGCGAGATTGAAAAGGTCTTGCCTCATATTGACATTCTGTTTATTTCTGAAGAAACCTCGCGAAAAATGTTTGGTTGCACGGGTACTTTAGAGGAAATCATGAAATCGTTTTCGAAAGATTATGGATGTCGCCTGGTTGCAACTACAAAACGCACCGTTTTAAGCCCGACGCGTCATACCTGGGATTCGCAGATTTATTCGCGCGACGAAGATTGTTTCTATCGCGAAGAGCCATACCCCGAAATTGAAGTTGTAGATCGTATTGGAAGTGGCGATGCTTATCTGGCCGGCGTACTTTTCGGTTTGTTGAAGTTTAAAAATGTACAGAAGGCTCTCGAATATGGAAATGCCATGGCGGCTATTAAAAATACGATTCCCGGCGATATGCCGGTAAGTGATTTTAATGAAATAAGTAAGGTTATCAGCGATCATCAATCGCATAACAGCTCAGAGATGAACCGTTAAAAGCTTTAAATGATATGAAAAAAGCGGGAGTAACAAATACATCCCGCTTTTTTCATATCATTTAATGACTTAGAGTGCCTTCTGATAAACACGGAACCGCTTAATCAAAAACGCTCCGTAACGTTTAAATTCAGCCATCATATCCTTATTTTCTTCCATTACCACATGAGTATCAACGTAATCCATTTTAGCCGCAATAACCGAACGAATTGTACCCAAAGTTAAAAATAAGTCGAGAGCTTGCTTCTGATATGCCGGTTTTATTCCTCCCAGCATGATATTGACTGACCGGGCTTTCTTAATAGCCCGCAGAATATAAAACAATCCAAACGGAAACAACCGCCCTTTGGCCTTCTGAATACCCTTGTACATATTGGGCATACTTGCCGAAAAGGCAATAACTTCACCGTCTTTAACCACCATTTTAACAAAACGAGGGTCGAGAAGGGGCAAATATTGTTTGGCCAAACCCATCATCTCTTCCTCAGTCATAGGTATAAACCCGTAAATATCACTAAAAGACTCATTTACTAATTGCATAGCCGACATGATATAAGGCTTCATCTGACTATTTTTAGTAAATTCAATAAACTGAAGATCTTTACGTGAAGTAACACGGTCAAAAATGCGGTCCATTACCTCCGGAACCGGATTTACTACCGGAAACCGATAAATAACACAATCGAGCTCCTTAGCATAGCCTTCGGCTTCTACCAATTTTGGCAAAAAACTAAAGTTGCAGGCACTATCAATAACTGGCTCATATTCAAAACCTTCTATCAAAAGCCCTTGAACTTCTTTATCCGAGAAACCGAAAGGCCCTATAATTTTGTTCATTCCGTGCTCGCGCCCCCAGTTTTCGATATCGCTAATTAAAGCATGCGAGACTTCGGAATCTTCATAACATTCCAGAAATCCAAACCTTGCATTCTTAAGGTTAAAAAGTTCGTTATGCTGACGATTGATAATACCCATGATCCGTCCAACAGCCTTACCATCTTTATAGGCAAGAACCATTTTATAATCACAAACACGAAACGATGCGTTTTTCTGGGGATTAAAAAGTTTTTTTTCGTCGAAGTAGATGGGATAAAGCCACTTATCGTGACCCTTATGTATTTTTTCGGGCAAATAAATAAATTCCTTAAAGTCTTTTTTAGTTTTTACTTCTTTTAATTCTATTGCCATATATTAATTTTTTGTTAAGTCTATTGAGCCGCAAAAATAAGATTTTACCTGAAAGGATTTTGTCTTTGCCGAATTTTCTCGCTAATATCGTTAACCCAAACCCGAATTTTCTCATAAACCAACTGCACCTTTATCTCCTGCGACAAACCTTGCACAATAACATTATATGCCTGGATGCTAATCCAGTACAAGGTTGGAACCGTAAGAACTCCTGCAATAACGTCAATGGCATAGTGAGCTTTAATATAAACGGTTGAAAGGATCAAAATAATACCAATGGGAATATACCATTTTAACAGCTTTGGAGCATATTTCGAAGCCAACACTAACAACAGGCACATAATTCCTACATGCGAACTGGGAAATGCTGCCGTAGGGCGTTCGCCCATTTCGTGGACAATAGCAACCGCCTTGCTAAACAAATATCCATCGGGAAGAAGATTGTCGGGCGGAGCAAAATAGAACTGTGGGCCGGCAACCGGGAAAAAAATAAATATAAAATAGTAGATGTAAAACGACATACAGATTATGAATACACTTATCGAAAAATCCTCATAATCATCGCGGTAAATCTTATAACAGAGAATAAATATAAGGATGTAAAACGAAAAATATCCAAGATTCATCAATTCGCTAAACCAGCGCCATGGAAAATATTCAGAGAACCAAATGCTGGGATGACCACCGAAAATAGTCACTTCGAGGTTTGCTACCCACGGATCAAGATTAGGAAAAAATATATTATTCAGATAATCTGTTTCGGGATAAAAATAACACAAAAGCGCCAACGGGTAAAAATGACGGACAAACCGAACCAATTTGGAAGGATACGTGTAATCGAGATAAATAAAAAGGCTAATAACACCAACCAAGAATACTCTGGTGGTTAAATGTACTGCAACATCATTCAGTTTTAAGGCACTAAAAAAAATAAATATCCCGGTTAAAAGGATATAAGCAATCGTTATCAGATCGGTAGGATAAACTATCCGTAAAATTTTTCTCCAAGGCATTCTTAAAGTCTAAAAAATCAGCGTGCAAAGGTAACTATAAAATGATTGAAGAGCATTTCCATATCTCTGTTTTTAGAACAAATTTAAATTTCGGTCATAAAAAAAGAGAGATCTATAAGAACCTCTCTTTTATATCAATCGTTTATCAAATTATCATAAATCGGTAATAGGGCTATGTTTAGGAACCAAAACCTTCATAATAGTCCAAGCAATAACATACGACAAGGCGCAAACCATAAACATGATTCCGTAAGCAACTTTAGGGGTAGCGATAAAAATATCAGTTAAACGTCCGGCAAGAATCTGAACTGCTACACCACCTATACCTCCGGCCATGGCACCAATTCCGGTTACTGAGCCAACTGCTTTCTTGGGAAACATATCGGATACCGTTGTAAACAAGTTAGCTGACCAAGCCTGGTGGGCTGCAGCACCAATACAAATTACAGCTACTGCCAATGTAGAAGCCCAAGAACCAAAAACTTGTACATTTCCAAAAAACTGGGTTGTCAACACTATCAAAGGAACAACAGCTATAGATAACATTGCTGTCATGCGGGCTTTATATACCTGCATACCACGGTTCATCAACATCATCGGGATACTTCCACCAAATACACTACCTATAATAGCAATACCATAAACAATAAAAGTTGGCCACATTACTTCGTGTTTGGTCATTCCAAATTGTTTGATAAGGTAATCAGGCAACCAAAAAAGATAAAACCACCAAACACCGTCGGTCATAAATTTACCGAAGAAAAAAGACCATGTTTGACGATAACCAAGCAATTTTCCCCAAGAAACTTTTGCTGTATCACCGTTTGCTTCTTCTGATTTTACAGCAACTGCATCATCGCTATGAATGTAATTATATTCTGCTTGCGATAAGCGCTTTTGTTTACTGGGAGCATCATATAGCCAGAACCAAAATATCAGCCATATAAAACCAACCCCACCAGTAATAATAAAAGCCATTTTCCAACCAAGTGCATCGCCAAAAAACACCATGCACCAAGGAACAAATAATGCAGAGATCATAGCCCCGAGGTTCGATCCGCTATTAAAAATACCTGTAGCCAGAGCCCTTTCCTTTTTTGGAAACCATTCGGCCACCGTTTTAATCGATGCCGGGAAGTTTCCTGCTTCACCAACTCCAAAAAGGCTCCGGATAGCAACATGCACCCAAAGTGTAGCACCGGCAAATGCATTTAACATCCCAAAAAGAGACCATACGATAAGTGACAACGCTAATCCGAGTTTAGTCCCAATCTTATCAATAACCCACCCTGCAATAATGGTCATGCAGGCATAAAATCCTGTAAAAAAAGAGGTTAAAATAGAAAAGTCGGTATTCGTCCAGCCAAAACCTTCCGGGGAGCAAAAGTATGGCTTTACGTACGAAATCACCTGACGATCCATGTAGTTGAATGTCGTTGAGAAAAGTAGTAAAGTAGCGATGGTCCATCGGTACTTTCCAATGTTTTCTACAACTTGTTGTTTAGTACTCATTTAATTATTGTTTTTGGTTAATAGTTTTTCAATAAAAAGACTACCTGGAAATTTTCAGATAGTCTTTTGAGGGAGCTTATTTTACTTTTTTAACAATCTCCAAAGCATCTTTACACATTTGTGTGATCTTTCCCCATTCCTTTGCTTTAAGAATATCTGCCGGGAATAGATTTGAGCCCATACCTACACAAGTAACTCCTGCACCAAACCAACCTTTAAGATTAGTTTCTTCTGGCTTCACCCCTCCGGTTACCATCAAATTGGACCAAGGCATTGGAGCTTTTAGTCCTTTAACAAAATTCGTACCCAAAACATCTCCCGGGAATACTTTGCAAATATCGCATCCTGCTTCCTGAGCAAATCCAACTTCCGAAACGGAGCCACAACCCGGAGCATAAGGCACTAAACGGCGATTGCAAATTTTTGCAACTTCGGGGTTAAACAAAGGACCTACAACAAAGTTAGCTCCTAGCTGAAGGTAAAGAGCTGCTGTTGCCGGATCAACAATCGATCCAATACCCATAATCATTTCAGGGCATTCTTTAGCAGCAAATTTCACCAATTCGCCGAAAATTTCATGGGCAAACTCACCACGGTTGGTGAATTCAAATGCACGCACACCACCTTCATAGCATGCTTTTACAACTTGTTTCGATACTTCTTTATCGTTATTATAGAATACAGGTACAATACCAGTTTGAGCCATGGCGGTAATTACCTGAACTTTTGAAAATTTTGCCATAATGAATCAATTTTAGATTATTACGATTTTTATTCAATGTTATAAAGAAAAATTGACACTTTACAATGGAAATGATTTCCAATCGTAAAGTGTCAATTTAAAATGAACTATTTGTTATCGTGAAACACGTCCTGAAGCGTCGCCGCCCATCAATTTTTCAACTTCTTCAACAGTAACTAGGTTGAAGTCGCCTGGAATGGTGTGTTTGAGGCACGAAGCAGCAACTGCAAAGTTAAGCGCTTTGTGATCGTCGCCGGTATAGGTAATCAACCCATAGATAAGTCCGCCCATGAACGAATCGCCACCACCTACGCGGTCAACAATGTGGGTGATATTATAATCATTAGCTTTGAAAAGTTGTTTTCCATCCCAAAGAACACCCGACCAGGTATTGTGGTTGGCATTAATAGAACCACGAAGGGTAACAATTACCTTCTTGGCACGTGGAAAACGAGCCATTAACTGTTCGCAAACGCTCTGATAAGCAGCTGCTTCAACATGACCTTTAGTAACGTCAACACCCTGAGGTTTAATTCCGAACACCATTTCGGCATCTTCTTCATTACCAAGGATAACGTCGCAACCTTCAACCAATTCGGGCATTACTTCTGAAGCTTTTTTGCCATATTTCCAAAGATTTTTGCGGAAGTTAAGGTCAGTCGATACAGTGATGCCTTTTTTGTTAGCAGCTTTAATAGCTTCGAGGCACACTTTGGCCGTATTTTCAGAGAGAGCCGGGGTAATACCAGTCCAGTGAAACCAGGTTACATCTTCAAAAACTTCGTCCCAGTTAATAGAACCAGGTTCGATAGTAGCAATTGAAGAATATGCGCGGTCATAAACAACTTTACTTGCACGAGCAACAGCTCCAGTTTCGAGGAAATAGATACCTAAACGTTCTCCACCCCAAACAATATTACCGGTACCTACATTATATTTACGCAGACTTGCAGCAGCAGCTTGTCCAATATCATTTTTTGGTAAACGCGAAACGAACTCAACAGGAATTCCATAGTTAGCAAGCGATACAGCAACGTTGGCCTCACCACCGCCATAATTGACGTCAAACTCTGTAGCCTGAATAAAACGCTCGTATCCGGGCGTGCTTAAACGAAGCATGATCTCTCCAAAAGTTACAACTTTGTTCTTCATATCAACATTAATTGTTTAAAATACTGAATTTTAAATATATAATTAAATACTAGAATGGCTGATAAAAAATGCACCATCGATTGCGCAAAGATTATAAAAAATTTTAATTTTAGCGCAAAATACGGCAAGGAAATTGGGATTCGATTCTGAATGACAAAAATAAAAAGAAGGCATCCCTAAAAATATTTGTAGTAATATTGCACCAATTTTCACGGTTAAGATGAAGAAACAAAAAGTAACGATACACGATATTGCCAGGGAGTTAAATACTACGGCTTCAACGGTTTCTAGGGCCCTTCAGGATCACCCTCGCATCAGCAAAGCTACCAAGGAAGCCGTATTGGAGTTGGCTCAACGGCTAAACTACCAACCCAATTCCATTGCCTCCAGTCTAAGAAAGGGTAAGGGTAATACCATAGGAATTATCATTCCGCGCATCGACCGTCAATTCTTCTCTTCAGTCATCCGAGGCATTGAGGATGTTGCTTCAAAAGCCGGTTACAACGTAATGATATGCCAGAGTTACGACTCGCAGGAACGTGAAAAAACGATTGTAGAAAATTTAATCAACGGCAAGGTGGACGGTTTATTGGTATCACTCGCTGCCGGTTCTGACGATTTAACGCATTTTAAACTCGTTCAAAGCAAAGGGCTTCCTCTAATTTTTTTCGACCGTGTTCCTCTAAACCTGGAAGCAAACAAAGTGGAAGTTGACGATTATACGGGAGCTTTTAAAGCTGTTGAACACCTTATTCTTCAGGGATGCCGACGAATTATCCATTTTTGTGGACCCCGCCACGTAAGCATTTACAGAAACCGGTTCGAAGGATACAAAGCCGCATTGGCTCACTATAATATTACATTCGATCCTCAACTAATTTTCGATGGCGTGATAACCCGCGAACTGGGAGAGAAAGCTGCCACTGAAATAGCCCAGATAAAACCGCTACCTGACGGTCTCTTTTCCTCCGGCGATTATTCGGCCATGGGGGCAATCATTAAATTTAAACAACTGGGCATTAAAATCCCTACAGATATTGCTGTTGTTGGATTTGCCAACGAACCATTTGACGACATGCTCCAACCTGGTTTAAGTTCTGTCGATCAAGGAAGTATAGAAATGGGGCATAGTGTTGCCAATCTATTTCTCGAAGAAATTGCAGAAAACCATACATCGACAACTCCAAAACGGATTGTTCTCGATGCTGAGCTGCTCATACGGGGTTCGTCTCTAAAATAAAAGACATCCCCCTCCTGTCAAAACCTTTCGTTCCTGACGCCTTAACCGAAAAACTCGTAAATTAATTCTATATTTTTTGCATAGAATTAAGAAACTTTTCTACTTTTGTACAATCGATTGTTCAAAAATCAAACCACTGATAATAATATCATTTATAACGTTTGAGGCATTCGTTAAAAACTCTGTTAAATGAACTTATTGTATAACCTAATTTAAATAATCATGTCCGTAAAGTACGAAGTGCGCTATGCGACGCATCCTGCCGATGCAAAAAATTACGATACCGAACGTATCCGTAAAGAATTTCTGATGCCTAACATCCTGGTAAATGACGAAGTAAACCTCGTGTATTCGATGTATGACCGCTACATTGTCGGTGGGGCAATCCCAGCAACCAAAACCCTTGAACTCGAAACCATCGAGCCTCTTAAAGCAGAGCATTTTACTGACCGCCGTGAAGTTGGTATCATCAATGTAGGTGGTAAAGGAATCGTTAAAATTAACGACAAAGAATACGAACTGGAATACAAAGACGCTCTTTACATCGGTGCCGGTCCTAAAAAAATCTATTTTAGCTCAGCCGACAAGACAGCTCCTGCACATTTCTATATCAATTCGGCTCCTGCGCATCATGCTTATTCCGACAAAAAAGTTACCCTTGCCGATGCCGATGTTCGCGAAATGGGATCACTCGAAACTTCCAACGCCCGCAAAATCAACCGTCTTATCGTAAACAGCGTAGTTCCTACCTGTCAACTTCAAATGGGGATGACCGAGCTTAAACCTGGCAGCGTATGGAATACCATGCCGCCTCACACCCACGACCGTCGTATGGAAGCTTACTTCTATTTTGAAGTACCTAAAGGTCAGGCTATATGTCACTTTATGGGTCAGATGGACGAAACCCGCCACATCTGGATGCAAAACGAACAGGCTGTATTATCGCCTTCATGGTCAATCCATTCCGCAGCAGGAACCCAAAACTATACCTTTATCTGGGGTATGGCCGGTGAAAATCTTAACTACGACGATATGAATACCCGTACTCCGGATACATTGAAATAATTAGAGTACCAATAAACTCATCAATAAAAAAACTTAGACTCATAAAATTACCGAAAGCTCTCAATGGGCTTTCGGCCCAAATCATTAACCACAAATACAAAAAACATGTCAAATTCACTTTTTGATTTAACCGGAAAACGCGCACTGGTAACCGGTGCTACCCACGGTTTAGGTATGGCAATGGCTAAAGGTTTAGCATCTGCAGGTGCCGAAATTATTATCAACGACATCGATCAGTCCAAACTGGATGCTGCTATTAAAGATTATACCGAAAGCGGAGTTAAAGCTCATGGCTATATTTTTGATGTAACAAACGAAAATGCCGTTAAAGCAGGTATCGAAAAAATTGAAAAAGAAGTTGGGCCTATCGACATTTTAATTAATAACGCTGGTATTATCAAACGGACTCTCGCTATAGATATGGAAGTTTCCGATTATGAGCAGGTTATTAAAATCGATTTAATTGGACCTTTCATCATGTCGAAATATGTTGCTAAAGGAATGATTCAACGGAAAGCCGGGAAAATCATCAACATGTGTTCGATGATGAGCGAACTTGGTCGCGATACGGTTAGTGCTTATGCTTCGGCTAAAGGTGGATTAAAAATGCTTACCAAAAACTTAGCAACCGAATGGGCCAGGCATAACATTCAGGTTAATGGCATTGGTCCCGGATATTTTGCTACCGCTCAAACAGCTCCGGTGAGAGAAAACGGACATCCTTTTAATGATTTTATCATTAGCCGTACTCCCGCTGCACGTTGGGGAAATCCTGAAGATTTGCAAGGTGCTGCAATATTCTTAGCTTCGAAAGCTTCGGATTTTGTAAACGGTCACATTCTCTATGTTGATGGTGGAATTTTGGCGTTCTTAGGAAAAGCTGCCAACGAATAATAAGGAAAAACCCGGCAATTTTGGTTAGGCTGAATAAAAATTAATCAAAGGTAATTAGTTAGTAGTTGTAATGCTATACCGGGTTTTTTTGATCCTTATTATTACTCGCACGTCAAATGTTTTATTTTTGACGTGACCAAAGTAAATGATTTAAATTATAATTTAACATTCTTTAACATATGTTATAAAACATAAGATTTGACATAATAATGAATGATAAATTTGATACTGAGTGATTTAAAATTGTATAAAATAAAAAAAGAAGGTTCAAAAGACCTTCTTTTTTTATTTACAAAAAATTCATACCTTATAAAAACACCTTTTTAAAAGCCAAGTCGAGGTCATATTTTAGATCATCAACATGCTCGATACCAGCCGACAAGCGTAAAAGATTAGGATAAACTCCGCTGGCAAGTTGTTCCTCGTCGGATAATTGCTGATGAGTAGTGGAAGCCGGATGGATTATCAAAGTTTTGGCATCTCCCACATTGGCCAGATGGCTAATCAATTCCAAGCTGTTAATAAATTCGGTAGCCTTTTCCTTGCCAGCTTTTAACCTGAACGATAATACCCCGCCAAAACCATGTCGTAAGTATTTTTTTGCATTCTCATGATACGGACTGCTTGCAAGTCCCGGATAATTTACACCTTCTACCAACGGATGTTTTTCAAGCCATTGAGCCAGCTCCAAAGCATTATCAACGGTACGTTGAACGCGAAGTGAAAGCGTTTCCAAACCCTGTAGCAAAAGAAATGAATTAAAAGGGCTGATAGCAGGGCCAAAATCACGAAGCCCTTCAACACGGGCACGGATACCAAAAGCGATATTTCCGAACGGACCATTGGAACCAAATACTTCCCAAAAATTCAACCCGTGATAACCTTCCGAAGGTTCTGAGAATTGAGGATACTTGCCGTTACCCCAGTTATAGTTACCTCCGTCAACAATTACGCCGCCAATGCTGGTTCCATGACCACCAATCCATTTGGTAGCCGAATGGGTTACAACATTGGCCCCATAATCAATTGGACGACAAAGGTAACCGCCGGCACCAAAGGTATTATCTACAATCAAAGGAATATCATATTTCTTTGCCAAAGATGCAAAAGCATCAAAATCAGGAACATTAAATTCCGGATTACCGATAGTTTCCAGATAAATAGCCTTTGTTTTCTTATCAATCAGTTTTTCAAAACTTTCAACTTTATCGCCATCCGCAAAACGAGCATCAATACCCAAGCGTTTAAAAGCAACTTTAAACTGGTTATAGGTTCCTCCATACAAAAACGAGGTAGAAACAAAATTATCGCCTGCCTCCAGTATATTGTTAAGTGCGATAAACTGAGCCGCCATACCCGAAGATGTTGCCAAAGCCGACACCCCGTTTTCAAGAGCTGCAACCCGTTTTTCGAACACATCGGTTGTAGGGTTCATGATACGGGTATAAATATTACCAAACTCTTTAAGCGCAAATAAATTAGCTCCATGTTCGGCATTGTTGAATACATACGAAGAGGTCTGATAAATGGGTACCGCCCGCGAATTAGTGGTGGGATCTGGTTCCTGACCTGCATGTAATTGCAAGGTCTCAAAATGTAACTTCTGGTCGCTCATTTTCAATTTTTATATAAGATTAATTTTCTAATACTTCATTTTCCCTTTATAAAAACAAAAATACAAATAACAATTTCGGATATAAAGGTATTTTTATAATAATTACTATTAGAGTCCTCTAATATCCGGATTATCGACCAATTTGAGGTAGGTATCAAAATCGAAATAGGGATTTATCCCTCTCGAAACCGACTGAATAGACTCTGTTTCGCGGGAAGCTACTCTATCTTTCAGCTCTTTGGTTCATTTTGTGAACCATCCAATCCACACATGCACGTAAAAAATTACCTTCATCAAATTGAATAATCCTTTCAGGATAAACCTCGAAATCCTTTAATTATTTTATTCAGTTCATAATAGTAAAGTAGGGTTACATTAAATATAACAAATATCCTTCAATTGGGAGTATAAATAATAAGTTATGAATGTTATATTAAACAAAAATCCCCGTCAAAGATACTTTGACGGGGATTTTTATATTCTAAAAAGTTGTTATTTTTTCGGAGTCTGAAGGCCGCGTTCACGAGCCATCTTTTCGAGACGTTCCTGAAATTTCGATTTCTTAACTACTTTGGCTTTGTTGGCATGAATTTGCTTCAACAATTTTTGTTCGTCAATCATACGTTTAAACAGTTCATTCTGACCGATGGTAATAACGTTTGCCAGGAAGTAATAATAGGTAAGTCCTGACGAAAAATTATTCAACATAAACATGAACATTACCGGCATGATGTACATAATGGTTTTCATTCCGGGCATCTGATTATCAGTAGCAGCAGTCTGACTCATCTTCATGCTGATGATTGTGGTTATTGTCATCAAAATGGTGAATAAACTTATATGATTACCGTAGAATTGACTAATAAGCGGGATCTGTGCCGTCCACGAAAAAATTGAATCATAGCTAGAGAGGTCTGTAGCCCAGAGGAATCCCTGCTGACGCAATTCTATCGAAGTTGGAAAGAAACTAAACATGGCAAACAAAATCGGAATTTGCAGTAACATAGGCAAACATCCACCCATCGGGTTTACTCCAACCTTTTTGTAGAGTGCCATAACCGCCTGCTGACGTTCCATAGCCTTTTCCTTCGGAATCTTAGCATTAATTTCGTCAACCTGAGGTTTTAAAACCCTCATCTTTGCCTGCGACTGGTACGATTTAAAAGTAAGCGGGAAAAGAACCGTTTTAATAATGATGGTCAATAGAAGAATGATAATCCCAAAATTTGCAATAAAATTGCTCAGGATGTTAAAAATAGGAATAACCGCAATTTGGTTTATCCAGCGGATGAAACTCCATCCTAAATACACCATATGTTCCAAGCCTAAATTATATTTCTTAAGGGTTGGGTAATGGTTAGGCCCGAAATAAAAATTCATCGGAACCGAATACTTAGCTCTGCTATCGTAATTTAACGCGATGGTAGTGGCATAATGCTTCAGATACTTGGAACTGTCCGACATCATCACTGACTGCATAGTCGTATTATTAAAGCCATCTCCGGCAATAATGACCGATGAAAAGAACTGTTGTTTAAAAGCAATCCATTTCATCTTGGTAGCAACCTCTTTTTTCTCCTCTTGTTTTGTAGCGCTGAAAGACTCATCCTCGTCTTCGAAATGCTTATATTGAATATTGGTATATCTATTTTCGTTTTTAGCACCCTTTTCCTGATGAGGAACATACATTGCCCAGTTAAAATCGATAGTTTTCGAATTTACGGCAATGATATTATCCATATTCACGAAGTTAACGTTAAACTTAATCATATAATCATTCGGCTTAACCGTATAAACATATTCGATATACGAATTGTCGCCAGCATATAAGCGCAACGAAACAGAATCAGCGTTATTGGTTACTTCAACACTCTTTTTATTGTTTACCGGTTTGAAAAACAAATCATTGGTAGCAATCGATTTGTTTTGCGAAAAAAAGTTAAGCCCAAAAACAGTAGAATCTCCATCGAACAGAATCAGCGGTTTCTTGTCGTAACGTTTGTATTTCTTCAGTTCCACCGAGTATGGACGGCCACCTTTAGCGCTAAGTTTAATTTTTAGAAGGCTATTTTCGATAGTAATAAATTCATTGGTATCCTTTACCGCTGAGACAAACACTCCGTACTTACTTTGCAAGGCCGAAGTTTTAGCCGAATCAGGTATCTGACTCCGGATAGAATCGCCCTTGGCCGCAAGAGTATCTGTAGTAGCTTTTAACAGCTGCTGCTTAGCCTGAGTTTGTTGTTGAACTTGGGTAATGGAATCCTGCTGCCGTTTCATTATAGCAAGCTGTTCCTTCGACGGTTTGGTTAAAACACTATAGATTATGAGAATACCCACAATCAGCACCAACCCGATAATTGATTTCTTATCCATGCTAATCTTGTATCTTATTGATTAATTGTTAATAATAAACATCTTTTTAGGAAAGCCACAAAGCTATAAAAAAGCTTTGAAATAATGCGAAGGTTATGGAAAGTGTGAGATTAATATTTTACAGTATCGATCCGAATGGCTTACGGTTCCATAAATAAGGTAATATACTAAAAAACAATACCTTTCCCTGATAAGAGAAAGGTATTTATTATCGTTATCTAAACTGGTTTCTGTTTCATGGCAGCTTTTACAAAAGCTACAAACAACGGGTGTGGGTTAATTACCGTGCTGCTGTATTCGGGATGGAACTGAACACCAACAAACCATGGGTGTGAAGGGATTTCAACAATCTCAACAAGGCTGGTTTCCGGGTTAGTACCTGCAGCAATCATTCCGGCCTTTTCGAAATCACATAAATAATCATTGTTAAATTCATACCGGTGACGGTGACGTTCTGATATATTTGGTTTTCCGTAAGCGGCAAAGGCATTGGTTTTTTCCTTAAGAGCACAAGGATAAGCTCCCAAACGCATGGTACCGCCTTTTTCGGTAACCCCTTTTTGTTGTTCCATCAGGTCGATGACAGGATAAGGCGAAGCATGGCTCATCTCAGTAGAATGTGCATTTGTAAAGCCGAGAACATTACGGGCAAACTCAATAACAGCAACCTGCATACCCAGACAAATCCCCAAATAAGGAATTTTATTTTCGCGGGCATAACGAGCGGCCAATATTTTACCTTCGATACCCCGTTCCCCAAAACCTGGAGCTACCAGAATTCCCTGATAGTCTTTCAGCTTTTCAGCAACGGTTTGCTCATTAATGGTTTCAGAATGAATCGTGTCTAAATACACTTTACATTCGTTTTTAGCTCCCGCATGAACAAATGACTCTACAATTGATTTGTAGGCATCGGGCAATTCCACGTATTTACCCACCAACGCAATTTTCACCTCATGCTTAGGGTTATGCAACTTTTTCAGGAATTCTTTCCATTCGTTAAGTTTCGGTGCCTCTCCTATTTCGAGTTGTAATTTACGAAGCACCGTTACATCGAGCTTTTCACGTTGCATCGACAGCGGAACTTCATAAATTGTAGGAACATCTATCGACTCTATAACCGAATGATTATCAACATTACAGAATAGAGCAACCTTCTTGCGTAAATCTTCGGTAAGTGTTTTTTCAGTACGAAGAACCAAGATATCAGGCTGCACTCCATTTTCAAGCAAGGCTTTTACTGAATGTTGTGTAGGTTTTGTTTTCAGCTCGCCCGAAGCCGCCAGGTATGGAACCAAGGTAAGATGAATTACCAACGAATTGGCAGGTCCAAGTTCCCAACGTAATTGACGTACAGCCTCAACATACGGTAGCGATTCAATATCGCCAACAGTACCGCCAATTTCGGTTATCACCACATCAAATTTATGAGCGGTTCCCAGCAACTTAATCCGGCGCTTAATTTCGTCGGTAATATGCGGAATTACCTGTACGGTTTTCCCGAGGTAATCGCCCCGACGTTCTTTATTAATTACAGACTGATAAATACGACCTGTGGTTACATTATTGGCCTGTGTAGTGTGAACGCCCAAAAAACGTTCGTAATGGCCTAAATCAAGATCTGTTTCGGCTCCATCCACTGTTACATAGCATTCACCATGTTCGTATGGGTTCAAGGTTCCCGGATCCACATTAATATATGGGTCGAGTTTTTGAATAGTTACGGTATATCCCCTCGACTGAAGCAATTTTGCCAGCGAGGCGGAGATAATCCCTTTCCCCAACGACGAAGTTACACCGCCAGTTACAAAGATGTATTTTGTTGCGTTCAATGTATATATATTTTAAGTTACTACGTTTTAATAAAAAGAACCCAAAACTTAATTACTTGGCTTCTTAATTTCTTCCTTAATTACTCATCATCTTCCATGCTGTCGATCATACGCACTTTTTGTTCGAGCAGTTTAATTTCTTCTTTTCCCTGCTGAATTTTGCGTTGTACTTCGGCAATCATGGCTTCGGCATTTTTCGATTTGGCAAAAAAACCGATGTTATTTTCCCAAACAACAATGTCGTTTTCGATTTGTCGCAGTTTATTGATGTATTTGTCGCGTTCATTCAATATTTTACGGTCACCTTTGTGTTTGCCCGACATGTTCTCAATCTTATTCTTAAATTTCATGAGGTTCTTACGGGCATCATCTACTTTAAGGTTGTCGAAATGACGGTTGATGGTTTCTCGATATTTCTTTTGAACTTCTTCTTTAAACTTTAAAGGAACAAATCCTATTTCACTCCAACGACGCTGAAAATCCTTCAGTTTCTGAAAATTATCTTCAGTGTTATCGCCGGGTACAAAAGCTTCGATTTCGGCAATAAGCGCAAGTTTCAACTTATAATTTTCGTCGTATTGCGAATCAATATTATTATAATGCGCAGCTTTACGGGCGAAAAAATAATCACAAGCGGCTCGGAATCGTTTCCATATTTGATCGGAATGTTTACGCGATACCGAACCTATTTCTTTCCACTTTTTCTGAAGGTTAATTAAATCGTCGGTTGTTGCTTTCCAATCAGTACTTTCTTTGAGAGCTTCGGCCTGAACGCAAAGATCAGTCTTCAGTTGAAGGTTATTAAGCTGTTCTTCTTTATTTTGAGCAAAAAATTCACGTTTACGAGCAAAGAAATTATCGCAGGCAGTACGGAAACGATTGTAAATACGGTTATTGTCCTTTTTAGGAGCAAATCCGATGGTACGCCATATTTTCTGCAACTCAACCATTTCCTGGTAGAACTGTTCCCATTCCTTAGGACCTTTAATCTCTACATTGCTGATTTCTTCGGCGCGTTCGCAAAGAATGGACTTCGATTCAAGGTTTTTTTTCTGAACCTGCTTCAACGATTCGAAATAATCCTGATGTTTCTTATTAATTTTTGATGTAATGGCTTTGAAACGTTCCCATATCTCAACCTTCATCTCCTGAGGTACAGGCCCAATCTCACGCCATTGTTCGTGCAGTTTCTGTAACGATTTAAAGGCTTTGATAATGGAAGGCTCCAACAAAAGTTCTTCGGCCTTTTCGCAAAGCACCATCTTGGATTCGAGGTTTTTCTTCAAGTCGAGGTCGCGGAGCTCATTATTTATCTTGATGAAATCGTAAAAAATCTCAACATAATGATGATAGGTTTCCCACAAATCTTTTATGTTTTGCTGAGGTACCAAACCAATAGAACGCCACTGATTCTGAAGGTCGCGGAAATGATGATAGGTTTCGGCAATCGCTTCTTTGCGGTTTACCAATTCCTTAATTTCTTCAATGATACGATATTTTTCGCGAAGGTTATTTTGCTTTTCGGCTTCAATCTTTTGATTGAACTCGGCTTTCAGGTCGCGATATTTCTTAAGTAATTCTTTCAACCGTTCTTCAAACTGATCCGGTTCTGTTACAAATGTAGATTCTTCGCCCGCATCTTCTGCTTCCTTGCGTAGTTTTTCGAGCTCAGCTTTATGTTTTTTATAAAAATTAACTTTGATGCTTTCAACGCTCTGGCGTATTTTCTCGAGCGGTTTGCCCGATAGCAGGGCGCTTAGTTTCTGAATCAGTTCCTCCTTAGTACATAAGGAATAATCCTCGGCCGGAGCTTCGCCTTCTTCAACAGCTTCGGCAGCAATTTCGTCGATATTGTTGGGGTCGAAGTTAACCTCATCATCGTCGGCCTCGTCGTGCGGATGAGTCAATACTAACTCTTCAAAAGTTTCGTCGTGCACAGTTTCAGCGAGCACGGTAGCGGAAGTTTCCTGCGTAGTTTCGGCTAAAGGGAGTTCCTTGCCGAATTGTTCAGATTGAACAGAGTCTTTGGGATCAATGGTTTCCATTATAATGCGTTTGTAAAAAATTAAACTACGAAAATATACAATTGGTCGATAATACTCAAAGATTTTAAAGAAATAATAAAAGCCGTCTGCACGGCAAAACAATCCGGACTATTCAATATTTAACTTTGAGCTAACAAATAAATCCGTTAAATTTCCACTATGAATAAGAGGTAAATAACAGGTATCAAAAACCAATACGCCCAGATTATCATATTAATATCAAATTATTAATTATAAACAATTTAGACACCATTATGACAACAGCCATTGTACTCATCAATGCCGAAAGAACTAAGATTAATTCTGTAGGAGAACAATTAGCCAGCATCGAAGGCATTTCAGAGGTTTACTCGGTAACTGGCAGGTTCGACCTTATTGCTATTATACGGCTTTCATCAAACGAAGACCTAGCCGAACTGATTACCTCAAAAATCACGAAAGTAGAAGGAATTATCAGCACCGAATCGATGATTGCACTCAAAACCTTATCAATGCGCGACATTGCCAGCATGTTTGATCTCGGAAACTAAATACCCAACAAATTTAAGATATCCTTAACACTCATAATCAAAGTAATCGTTGTCAAAAAGATATATTTAACAAATTTTTAAACTGTTACTTATGTCTCCGAAAACTATTGACAGCTTTCAAAGGCTCCGGGTGGTAGCCCAAAGCGTTAAAAAAAACAGCTACCTGCTACAACCTGTACCTTCCAACATTCAAAACTTTGTTGGAATTAACGGTAGACTTATACTCTCCAATAATCTTGAATTTCTCGAAGCCGTTAGAGATGATATTGGGGGTGAAATAATATTTGATAATGTCATTGGAACTTTTCTTTATTACAATATCGATTGCCAAGCCTGATTACCTAATATTCTTCTCAATTAAAAAATTTTGAGGAATAGTTAGCTCTTTTATCAATATTAACAACTTGATTATTGCAAAAATATCTTTGTACATCCAATCCTTGTTTGTAATTTTGAAGAGTTAAGAAACGCTGTATCATTTTAGGATATTTTATCTGATAGTAAATTAGTTACTGGTAAGCTAAAATATATCTCCATTTTCACAGGCACAGTATTACTTAATTATCTGTATATAATATAATTAGCGATTATTAAAAAGGCAACAATGAACGAAGAAGTTATTCCCGAAAACACAAACACTTTTGAAATCAATCATTTATCATTATCTGGCAATACCAAAGATTTTCTGACGGAAATAACTAAATGGGCCTTCTTCCTGTCTATTATTGGATTTATAATCACAGGATTATTACTTATTTCAGGATTTATTGGAATTGCATCCTTGTGGTCAAACAACTCTATTCCTGTTTTTGCCGGCATAATCTTGGGCATCTTTAATATTCTTATTGCTGTAATTTATCTTTTGCCAGTACTTTACCTGTACCGTTTTTCGACAATTGCGCGTAACGCCATAAAATTGGGCAATTCAGAAGAAATGGAAATGGCTTTTAAAAACTTAAAACGTCATTACCGGTTTATCGGGATTTTAACCTTGGTAATCCTGGGTATTTACGTTTTATCTATGTTTGCAGCTCTTTTTGTAGGCCTTTCTTTCTTTAATATGTAGTAGTTTATTTCCACCAATATTCGACAACATTATCTTTAATTTTGCAGTTCATTTTTGAATAGATAAAGAGCTAATCGTTCAAATTCCATAGTTATTCACACTTCATCTTACAAATCTTAGTCATAAAAAAAGCCGTCCCAAAAGGAACGGCTTTTTCTATATGCTTCAATAAATTATTCTGCAACAATCTCAAATTCGATTTCAACAGAAACTTCACGGTGAAGTTTAACTTTAGCTTTGTAGCTACCCACTTCTTTAATGTGTTCTTCATTAAAGTAGATGTTTTTACGATCAACATCAAAGCCTTTTTCTTTGAGAGCCTCGGAAAGCTGAATAGTATTAACCGAACCAAAAATTTTGCCGGTAGTACTGGTTTTAGCTCCAATTTTAAGCTTAACATCCTTCATCTTTTCAGACAAAGATTGAGCTTCGGCCTTTACTTTAGCTTCTTTGTGAGCCCTTTGTTTGGTATTTTCAGCCAATACTTTCTTTGCAGACTCAGTAGCCGAAATAGCAAAACCTTGGGGAATCAAATAGTTACGAGCATAGCCATCTTTTACCTTTACGATATCATCTTTCTGGCCAAGATTAGCAACGTCCTGTTTAAGTATAATTTCCATTAATTAGCCCTCCACTTCTTTATTTTAACAAATCGGTAACATAAGGCAACAATGCAAGGTGACGAGCACGTTTGATAGCTGTTGCAACCTTTCTCTGGTATTTCAACGAGGTACCGGTTAGGCGGCGGGGTAAAATTTTACCTTGTTCGTTGAGAAATTTTTTCAAGAATTCAGGATCTTTATAATCAACATATTTGATCTTGTTTTTCTTGAACCTACAATATTTTTTCTTTTTAACTTCAACGGTAGGTGGCGTTAAATATCTGATTTCTGATTGATTTTGAGCCATGGCTTAGTCCTCCTTTTTTTCAGGTTGTTTCTTTCCTCTTTTCTTCTCTGCGTATTCAACGGAATACTTGTCCATCTTCATGGTTAAAAAGCGAATAATGCGCTCGTCGCGACGGTATTCGGTTTCAAGTTTTGCGATGAATTCGGCATTAGCCTTAAATTCAATCAGGTTGTAAAATCCTGTCGATTTCTTCTGGATCGGATAAGCAAGCTTACGCAGGCCCCAATCTTCTTCATGAACGATCTCACCACCTTCTTCGGTAATCAGCGTCCTGAACTTCAATACCGCTTCCTTCATCTGAGCCTCAGACAAAACGGGAGTTACAATGAAAACGGTTTCATACTGGTTTGACATACTTTATCTATTTAAATGTTTAAAAATTAATAGGTCGCAAAAGTAGAAACTTTTTTCTAACCGAACAACATCCTGTTGAAAAAAATCTCTTTTTCATATAATCATCTTAACCAATTATATTATAATGACAAAGCATCCCTGCGAATACTAAGGATGCTCGTTATTGCTTTAAATTTACAATTACTTACTACTTTCTTTATAGCAAAGAGCATCGTTTAATGCCACGATTGCTTTTTCGTAATTTTCGCGTTTTATCACAAACTGCATGTTCACCTGACGCAACGATTGCGAGAAACACTCAATATTAATATCATTCTGAGCCAATGCAGCCGAAGCCTTTGCCAAAATTCCCGGTTGGGCAATATTGCTGCCTATGGCACAAACAATAGCCAACGGTTTAACAACCACTTCGAAAAAATTCGCTTTAAGCTCATTGATTAAAGGCTGTACCTCGTCATTATCCCAAATTACCGAGGTAATACAATTGGCATTGGTAGCTTTAAGAATATAGCTAATATTGTGTTTTTTAAAGTAATGCATAATCTTCAGGTCAAAACCGCTTTCGCCAACCATCATTGGGTCGTGAACTTCTACCGCCACCACTTTATTAGAACCAGAAACTATCTCAACTTTCGAATCCTTACAAATATAATCCTTCGAAATCAATGTACCGTCATGCTCAGGCTCAAAGGTATTTTTAATACGAATGCTGATGTTGGCCATTTCAAGCGGTTTAGAGGCTTTGGGGTGAATGGCTTCCATTCCGATATCGGCCAGTTGGTCGGCAACAATAAAATTGGTATGCCCTACCGGAACGGATTTATCGACACCAACAATTTTTGGATCGGCCGAAGAAAGGTGAAACTCTTTATGAATTACCGCTTCGTCGGCTTTTACCTCTACAGCAATCTTGCTAAATGTAACTTCCGAGTAACCACGGTCAAAAGCCCGCATAATACCTTCGGTACCTTTAGTATAGCCGGTAGCAACTACTAAAGTCTTTGAAAAATCGATACCGGCAAATTGCTTATGGATACGCTGGTCAATAGTTAACGGCTCCGAATCGTCAAATCCACAAAGGTCGACTAAAGTACCGTTAACTCCATTATTATTAAGAATATTTACCGAATTGAACGCCGAATGAGCTTCGCCAATAGATGAAAGAATCTCGCGCACTGCAAGATAAATATTGACTTTATCCACATATCCGGTAGCTACAACCTGACTCATTCCTTTCAAAAATTTCTTCGCCTTATTAATACGGTCAGTAATAAAAGCGTCGGCGACATCCTGGTCGAGCTTTATATCGGCAAAACCACGGTTTAGTGCTATGAGCTTTTGCAAAAGTTCATCAAGAGCTGCTTCAAAATCCTCGCTATTTACGAATTTAACGTAAATACCAGGCTCCCCAGTTTTTTTATGCTCTAATAACCAGTTTGTTACATTATTATATGCCGAAACCACCAAAATGCGGTTATAAAATTCGGATGCGCTCCGCTTTCCAATAACGATATTTTTCAAAACATCGTGAAAAGCAGACATAGACGTCCCGCCAATCTTCTCAACTGTCAACATTGTCGTATCGATTTATTTTACATTGCGTGCAAAGAAAAATTTTTTTTCGAGAAATAGCAATTAAAAATGGTCGTTATTTTTCATTTTCCGTTCCATTTCCATCGCTATAAAATAAACTTAAAATAATATCAGTTTACTAAAAATCTTTTAGTAAATTAACTAATGATTTAAGTTAAAGCGTATCACATGGATAATCATAAAGAAACAAGAGGTAAAAATATATCTGTAGACGAACAGACAACACATCTGCAAACCTTTTTCCAATATTCAAAGCAGGCATTTCTGCTGATTAATGATGATTGGAAAATTGTTGACAGCAATATCTCGTGTACTGATTTAACAGGTTACAGTCCAGAAGAACTATCCGGAAAACCTGTTAATGAACTCGTTGATTCTAATGAACATTCGGTTTTGACCGAGATTATAGACAATTTGCAGCCAGGAAGTTCTTCGCGTATTGAATGCAATATTATTACCAAGCAAAAAAATCTCAAAAGAGGAATACTTAATGTAACTGGCTTTTCCGATGGATTTGTAATCACCATCGAAGACATTTCTATACAATATAATGAATTACAAATAACTAAACTGCAACTGGATAGTTCTCAGATTGCGCTTCTAAAAATTACCGACCTGCTCAATAATTCACGCGACATTTTATACATATTTAATTATGACCAATCAAAATTTGAATATCTAACACCTTCGGCCTCAGAATTATTCGGTTATTCGCAGGAAGAAATGCTAGATATGGAACGAGGGGACATCCTAAGAATGATACACCCCGAGTACCAAAAGACCTGCCAACAATACTGGCTATCACTAAAAGATTTTAATGCCTTGCACAGTTATAGCCTCGAATATAAAATAAAGCCTCAAGCCGGAATATCGCGGTGGATAAACGATAGCCACAGACTCATTCGCGACGACGATGGAAAACTTATAAAAATAATTGGCACTATTCGGGATATTACTGAGTTTAAACTTGTTGAAGAAGCTCTGGATCGAAGCCGCGACCGTTTTTATAAAGCTATTGAAGCTACCAATGATGGGATGTGGGACTGGGAACTTAATATAAAAAAGATATACTTCAGCCCACGCTTCTATTCCATGGCCGGCTATAATACGTCTGATTTTCCACCTTCATTCAAGGAATGGATAAACCTCATTCACCCCAACGATTTAAGCCTTGCTCTGGAACGTCTCAATCTGCATCTACAAGGAAAGTCGGACCAGTGGATTATCGAGTACCGGTTCCGCACCAAAACCGGGAACTGGATGTGGATGTTAAACCAGGGGAAAATTTTTGAGCGCGACAGCAACGGAACCCCTCTTCGGATGGTAGGTACACATTCCGACATTTCGCAACGCAAAAAGGCAGAGGAAGAACTCCAAAACCGAAACAAGGAACTTCAGGAAATATATAACCAACTCCAGTTTAATGAAGAAAAATTCCGCCAGTTGGCCGAAAACACACAGGATGTATTCTGGCTTAGCGAAAAAAAGAACATCCTTTATATAAACTCTGCTTTCGAAAAAATTTGGGGCAGAGACCACGCTGATGTCTATCAAAATCCGGACATTTTGTCGGAATGGATTTATCCCGAAGACAAGCATACCTTTAGCTCCTGGTTTCCTTTCGAAAAATTCAAGAATCATCAACCACTTATTGAATATTACCGTATCGTAAAACCCGATGGCGAAATCCGTTGGTTATGGTCCAGAATGTTTCCGGTGCATAACGACAACAATGAATTGTACCGGATAGCCGGCATAGCATCTGACATTACCGAACAAAAACGGACAGAAAAAGCACTTATCGCTGCTAAAGAAAAAGCTCTTGAAAGCGATCTACTCAAATCGGCATTTCTGGCAAACGTTTCACATGAGATCAGAACTCCTATGAACGGAATTATTGGATTCGCCGAATTGCTAAAACGCCCCAACCTGTCGGAAGAAACCCGTATCCAGTTCATCGATACCATTTCCAAAAGTAGCGACCAACTCCTGCATATTATTGACGATATCCTTGATATTTCCAAAATCGAATCAAACCAGCTAAAGCTCAACATTACCACATTTAATCTAAACGACCTCATTACCGACCTCTATAACTTTTTTGAAACGGATAAAAAGAACTCCGACAAAGGGCATATCGATATCATTATAAATGTACCATCAGATCTGCATGATGCTAAGATTACAACTGATGCAACCCGATTGCGCCAAATACTAACAAACCTTATATCCAACGCCTTGAAATTCACCGACGAAGGTTTAGTTGAATTTGGGTTTCAAATGCAGAATAATGATATTGAACTATTTGTAAAAGATACCGGAATAGGAATCCCTGCCGACCAACAATCGCAACTCTTTAAACGCTTCAGGCAATTAGATGCATCGATGACTCGCAGGTTTGGCGGAACAGGATTAGGATTGGCAATTTGTGAAGGACTGGTACGCCTGCTTAAAGGAAAAATATGGCTTACATCGGAAAAAGATAAAGGGTCAATATTTTATGTTTCTATACCTTACATTACCGCTCAGGAATCGGCAACGCCGGACGTCAAAGACATTTTTCTCCTCGACGAATATGATTGGACAGGCAAAACCATATTGGTGGTTGAAGATGACGAAATAAATCAAGAATTCCTGAATGTTATACTTATACCTACCCATGCTACCGTCATTAATGCATCATCTGGAGAAAAAGCTGTGGAATTAAGTTACTCAACCCCCAACATCGATATAATACTAATGGACATAAGGCTTCCTAACATGAACGGATATGAAGCATTTCAAAAAATCCGTCAAAAATACCCTTCACTTCCAATAATAGCGCAAACTGCTTTTGCCATGCCCGAAGATGCCATCTATTGCATGGAACTTGGATTTTCGGACTATATTTCAAAGCCAATCAACAGAAAAGCTATTCTAACAAAGATTAACAACCAGTTAATCATAAAAAATGAGCCTTAATTAAGATCCTATTCCATTCTTTTTCAATATTTAAAAATTTTTTACAATAAAATTGTTAGATAGATTTTTTTAATCTGAAAAATTTATATTTTTGACGCAAATCCTAAAGGTCAAAAAGCTGCAACCAACCTATTACCGGAATAAGACTTTTCTGGGATGAACTATAATAATTATAGCTATGGCATTTCAAGACTATTGGAACGAAGAATGGAAGCAAATTATATTTGCTGGGATTAACGAGAAAGAAATTTATCAGTTATCAAATTACGGACGGGTACGGATATACAAACCGGCCACGGAAGAATGGAAGATCTTAAAATCGGCCAATGTAAAGGGATATCGATATTTCACCTTTAAGTCAAATATCGACTGGAAACATAAGATTACCAAACCATTACACCGACTGGTTGCAGAGTTATTCTGTGAGCAACCCAGCGCAGAACACAAATTTGTAATTCACGTTAACTACGTGAAAGACAATAACTATTCGAAAAATTTAAAATGGGTTACCCAAAAAGAGCTTACTGCGCATAACCTCAAGAACCCGAAGGTTGTAAAATCAAGGAAAAAAGGAGTAATTACAAACTCTAAGCTTACCGAAACCCAGGTTATCCGGCTTAAGATGAAGCTTAAACGTAGTAAAAACCCTCTGTACAAAATTGCCAAAGAGTTTGGGATCACACACACTCAGCTTAACCGGATACGATCGGGCGAGAACTGGGGGCATGTAAAAGTTGGTTAAACGAGCATCTATTAACGCTTAAAACGTAGAAATACGCCGAGCGGCAAACGCTTTCCGGAGCGGTCGGGCAGGTAGAGCTCTCCGAACTCCGGAGATTTTATCAGCGGGAAATGTGCTTTCACAAGGCTTTCGGCAATTAACGACGAAAAGCCCATGGAATAAAGATTTATCACCAAAAAGGATTGTTCTTTTTCGAGCAACAAACTGCAACTTTTGATAAGTTCGTTTACATTATCTTCTAATACCCATTTTTCGCCTTCCGGACCACGCCCGTAGGCTGGAGGATCTAAAATGATGCCGTGGTAAGTCTTTCCGCGTTTAACTTCGCGCTGAACGTATTTCATGGCATCTTCCACTACCCAACGGATTCCGCTTAAACGGCTAGCCTCCTGATTTTCGGCCGACCAATTGATAACCTGCCGGACAGAATCGACATGCACCACGTCGGCCCCGGCAGCTTTAGCAGCCAGCGAAGCTCCACCAGTATAGGCAAAAAGGTTAAGAATTCGGGGTGTTTCAACGTTAAACGATTTGATGGTTTGATAGATATAATCCCAATTTTCGGCTTGCTCTGGAAAAATCCCCACATGCTTAAAAGACGTCAGGCCGAGCCTCATCTTTAAATCCAGTCCTTTATTGCGATAATTGACAAACCATTGCCCCGGCATACCCGGCTTAAGCACCCATTCACCTTTTTCTGATTCTTTTTGTTGATTTTTTTCACGTTTAAACCAAGCATTAGCCATCGTTTCCCAATCTTTTTCGGATAGAGATTTTGCCCATACAGCCTGGGGTTCAGGACGACGAAGGATATATTTTCCAAAACGTTCCAGCTTCTCTCCGTTTCCGCAATCAATCAGTTCGTAATCAGTCCACGATGTGGGAGTTAGCAACTTCATATCTATATCGTAATCAAATTAATCTTCAAATATCACGTTCATTATACATTGCTTACAGTCGAACGAGAGACGGTAAACATGCTTGGAATCTTTTAAAAACAACGGTTCGTCAAACTTCTTTCCGCTTTTTTGATGCATAGGACACGCATCCATCTGATAACGAATACAATATTTTGTAGTCATTACCACTTTATTTGTATAATGCGGAATCAATTCAAAAGCTGGTTCAATATTTTCGACACCGTGCCGGGTATAAAATTGCCGTGCTAAACGATTCGACACATTGGCGCTATACGTTAGGTTCGTTTCAAAATATGGAAAATCATTCGGAACAAAAGGAACCTGCGGTACTTTATACGATTTCAGTCTATTATCAATCAAAGCCTGAACAACATCACGCCTCAGTTGATTCAAAATACTCGCAGGAACAAAGTACACCTGTGCAGTATCGATACTAATCTGTCCGGCAACAAAAACCGTATCGCCAAGTTTCGACAATTGGGCAATGGTCTGCTCCCTAGCTCTATCAACCTTCTCGGCCGAATTTTTTATTATATCAATGGATACCGTAGCACAAATACCGTCTTCATCGATGGCTTCGAGAATGAGGCCCTGCTCCCACTCCTTTAAACTGAGCGCAACCTTTATTTTTCGCTGACAGGTTTCGCCCTGAAGCTGCTTTTCAAACAAATGGTCGTGGTTACGGTAAATTTCGAGCCCGACACGCAGACCTTCCATGCTATTGGGATAGGCGCGTTCACCTTCAACGCGGCCAATGAGAGTACCTGTTAAATCGTCATTTTCGTTGAAAAAACAAATTCCGTCGCCATTGGCAAGAGCATCGCCGGTAAGAATAAACCAGTCGCGGCTGATATGAGTAATTTCGCCAACCTTTTTGCCTAACGATTTTTGAGTCAGAAATGATCCCGATTTCTCCTTCCGGCCTTCGATATTATACTTAGTAAATCCGCGATTAAAGCTCTTTGCTAGATCGGGAGTAAAGCTAAACGTTGACTTTCCGGAGGAACTCTTGGCATAGTCCGGTTTTCCTTCCAAAATCCGGTCGATCTCGTTACGGTACGAGGCGGTTACGTTTTTAAGATAACTTAGATCCTTGAGCCTGCCTTCAATTTTAAAGGACGAAATTCCGGCATCCATGAGAGCTTCGATATGCGACGAAAGATTAAAATCCTTCAGAGAAAGAAGATGTTTGTCGTGAGCAACGATATTTCCGGCATTGTCAACCAAATCGTAAGACGAACGACAGGGCTGGGCACAAACGCCACGGTTTCCACTGCGGTTACAAACGGCCTGGCTCAGATAACACCGACCACTGAACGACACACACAAAGCCCCGTGAACAAACGATTCCAGCTCTACGTTAGTATGTTTACGGATTTCAGTAATCTCCTCAAGACTTAACTCTCTGGCAAGAATAACGCGCTGAAACCCTATATTTTCCAAAAAAGAAACCGATGCTACGGAAGCATTATGCGTTTGGGTACTGGCAATTAACGGAACTGGCGGCAAATCCATCTCCAGCAATCCCATATCCTGAATAATAAGCCCGTCAACACCTTCATTGTAAAGAGACCAGATAATTTCTCGGGCATCTTCCAGTTCATCGTCAAAAAGGATAGTATTAAGGGTTACATAAACTTTAGCGCGAAACAGATGGGCATGCTTTATCAACGAAGCAATCTCGTCAATAGTGTTGGATACAGCAGCCCTTGCTCCAAAACGCGGAGCCCCGATATAAACCGCATCGGCACCATGATTGATGGCCGCAACACCAAACTCAGCATTTTTAGCCGGAGCCAAAAGTTCTATGGACGTTAAATTTTTCACGGCCCAAAATTACGTTATTAAAAGCAATGAACGAAAAAATATATTTTCAAACAATAAACGGAAAAACGTGATATTCGTTTGCTTTAGATTTGAGCGAGTATTATTTTAGGCCCGGTTTAAAAACAATTTTTAAACTTATTATAATTCAGATGAAATGGTTGAAAAAGAAGTAGTAAAAGATCAAATTGTTGAAGCTGCGAGGCAAATATTTAGTCGTTTTGGATTCAGAAAAACCACGATGGACGAGATTGCACGCGGCGTAAATAAAGGAAAAAGCTCAATTTACTACTACTTTACCAGCAAAGAAGATATTTACAGAGCCGTAATTGAAAAAGAAGCTGGTCTCGTTCAAGACGAAATTGTAAGAGCCTTGACCAACGTAAAAGAACCCGACGAGAAGCTTAAAACATACATTGCTGTCCGCATGCGGGCTTTTGGAAACACCATTAACTTTTATTCTGCTATTAAAGACGAATTTCTGGCCAACCTCGACTTCATTAATAAAATCAGAGAACGGTTTGATAACGAAGAAATTAAAATGGTAGAAACAATCTTAAAAGAAGGAGTAAACAACGACAAGTTCGTTATTGATAATACCGAACTTGCCGCTATAGCTCTGGTAACTGCCATTAAAGGACTTGAAGCCCCATTAATGAAATACCATAAAGAGCTCAATGTTGAAGAGCGTATAGGTCATCTGCTCAAAATATTATTCTTTGGTGTTATGAAACGCTAATTCCTCCTTTATAATATTAGCCCCGATTCTCTTTCCAAATCTTTTGATTGACAATTTGTAGGAATAACAAGCGAAAGCGAAATAAACAAACATCTGGATCAGGATAGCAGCCCATTCTGCATGTATCGCTTCAAATCCTCCTCCATACATTCGAAGCTTTAAATAAGCCGGAACCATAAAAGTACTGGGGAAAATATGGGCCGCTGTATAAAGTACCGGAGGAATTGCAGCTGCCGGCCATGATACTCCACTTAAGAAAACAACAACGGGAGAAATAAACACCATAAACATAATGGATTGAACCCTTTCCTTAAACAGCATGCTTATGCCCAATCCCAAGAACGAAACACTGTACAAATAGGGTATCATTAAAGCCATTATCGGAAAAAATTTGCCGTTATCAGGGAATACGAACCAACGGTGGAGGATAAACATTGAAAATAACGAAGTAAAGAGGAAAAACAGAACATAAGCACTAGCCTTGGCAAAAACCAGCCGTATACTTCCCAGACGACGGATAACCGAACTGTTCATCTTTAAAAATATCTTTTTCTCACGGATGGTTCCGCCCAACATCCCAATCCCGATGAGCAACAACTGCTGCATGATAATCACAATCATTCCGGGCATAATAAAACTGGCATATCCGCCCGATGAATTGTAAAGGTTATATACATTTACCTTCAACGGATCCTGCATGTCCATTGCCTGAGCCGTTGATTTACCCTCTGCCAGTAACCGCTTAATTTCGACACCTGCTCCAAATGTTCCAGTGGCATAAACGGCACCGGCATACACCTGTTTGTATAGCATAAAATAACTAACATCGCAATATACGGTGGCGCTGGTACGTCTGCCGCACAGAACGTCCTTTTCAAAATCTTCGGGGATCAGAATTACTCCATTTACCGAGCCGTCGTAAAAAAGCTGTTCTGCTTCCTTCAGGCTTCCCGGCTTACAGGTAACTTGCAATTGCTCGGTAGCATCAGCCATCCGACTAAACTGACGGCTCAACGACGAGTGGTCCAAATCGACAACAGCTACAGGCAAATCCTTCACGGTTTCCTTTTCGTAGCCCATGGTATAAAGCAGGGCATAGATAAACATCGCCAGAATAAAAAATAAAACTGTACCAGCATCGGTAACCACAAGCTTTACTTCATCGATAAAAAAACTAAAAACTTCGTTAAATCCGTCTATAATTCTTTTCCACATAAATTGATCGTTTAAATTTTACCCCAACGGCTACGGTTGAGCATCATATATCGTAAACGCGGAACAAACATCAACCCGAAAATGATAAACACCCATAGCGAAAACATCGGCATAATGCCATTGGCTGCAGGTTCGCCCCGTAACGACTGGCTGATAAGTATTTTTATCCAATACGTAAATGGAAAGATGCTTGCTGCAATCTGGCTAAAACCCGACATACCAAAAATCGGAAATGTTAATCCCGAATAGGTTAGCCCCAACATACTATAACCGGTTCCTAACGAAAGACTTAACCGCAAATTGGAGGTAATAGCCACCATGAAAATCGCAAAAAACTGGTAACTAAATATCATTAGCAACTCTCCCAACAATATCAAATGATAATTTCCCCGCAGAGGCATTCCGAGGTAATTGAAAAGAATAAGGTTCATTACCTGAGCCCAGAAGAAATAGATAAGGGTATAAGGCAATAACTTTCCGGCCAAAGCCAACGGAAAATTACCTCCGGCACTTCGAATCCATTGAGGTCCGGTTCCGCGGTATAACTCATCGCCAATGGCATAAGTTGTACCCAAAAGTACCACCACAACAAGCATTACAGGTAATAAGCCAGCAGTAAGATAATACGAGTAACTGGTATAAGGGTTGAAGAGCATTACCTGGCGAAGCTGCACCGGCATCACCCGCGACATAGCCTGGTCCTGTGTTTTGCCGGTTTTCATCTGCATCTGTAATTTGATACCAACCGACATTGTTGACAAAGCTTTACGGACACCGCTACTAATCAACCCGCCTTTAACAATATTGGCATTATTTATGTAAAGTGCCAACTTAGAACTTGTTCCGCGTAAAATACCCTTTTCGGTTTCATCCGGAATGTATAAAACGCCTTCAACAGAACCATTCTCTACAGCTTTACGGGCAGCTTCTAAATCGTTAAAATTACGATTAACAGCCGCAATTGAAGTTGCATCGACCATTCGGGCAATTTGTCTGGAAAGAGCCGTATGATCATCGTCAACAACTGCAATAGGAAGGTCGCGCGGCACATTGTTTGAAAAAATCCAGGCAACAAGTAAGAACGCGAGCAAAGGGGCTATCAATGTTATAAATCGAAGAGTCCGCTTGTGATAAATCTTCCACAGCTCACGTTGCACCACGCCCATAAAAGGATACGTATTTTTAATTTCCATAAACCCTTTGCTTTTCGGACTTAGCCGAGGTTCATTTATTTATCCGAATTCTTAACTTTTTTCCAATCCACCAAAGCACTCATTCCCGGACGAAGACCGGCAACTTTTTCGACAGGTACGGCACGAACTTCGAAAGTCTTCATGTCAAAATCACCGGATGTTTTGGTCGCATTCCAGGTTGCATAACTTCCCAAAACGTTGATGTAGGTTACCCGGAGTTTAATTTCCTTATTTCCAAGAGCCGGAAATTTAGCCATAAACTCACTGCCTTTGATGATGGAAGCCATCAAATCTTCACGAAGATTGAAGGTAACCCAGCAATCATCGAGCTTTACCAATGTAACCACAGGATAACCGGCCGATACCAATTCGCCTGATTCAGCAACGATATTGGCAATTTCTCCGTCAATAGGTGCATAAATACAGGTTTCATTAATATAGGATTCAACTTCTTGTATCACCCCTTCGGCACGAGCTACAAGGGATTTTGCAGCCTCTTTATCTTCGATACGGGTACCGTTTTTAGCTTTTTCCCAAATAGCTTTAGCTGCATTAGCCGTTTCGCGCGCAGCTTTCAGTTGGGTTTCGGCTTCATCACGTTTTTGGGCCGGCATAACTCCATCTTTATAAAGATTATTAACCCTTTCAAACGTCTTTTCGGCCAGTTCATTGGCAGCTTGGGCTTTCAGGTATGTGTTATAAGCAGCCTGAATATCTTCAGACTGAGCTCCGGCTTTGGCTTTGGAATTCTGAGCCTCGGCTCCGTTTAAAGCAGCATGAGCTTGGGCCAACTTAGCCTCAATTTCAGGACTTTTCAACGTAAAAAGAAGTTGTCCTTTCTTTACAGCATCACCTTTATGCACAGGCAAGCTATCAATACGTCCAACCAGTTTGGAAGCAACTTTTACCTGGGTAGCTTCCACTTCGCCCTGAATTTCCAAGGGTTTAGGACGAGTAATTACCCATGTAGAGTAAATAAGGAAAATAACCAATGCGGCAATACCTATGGCGGCAAGCACTATTCCTTTCTTATTCATAACACTATATTCTTTTTCGGTTGATAATTATTTAGTTTTCAAATTTATAGCTCTCTATTTTAACACCTTTTCGCTGACTGTACGCAAGGTATTCCTCCGAAATTCCTGCATACTGAAGCAGACGGGCAAGCGTAAGGTCATATCCGTACATTGCCTGTAACCGTTCGATGCGGACACCGGCCAAAGCCAGACTTGCATCTACCACCTCTGTAGCATTGGTCATTTCTTCGTTAAACGCTTTTTTACGCACTCGGAGATATTCTTCGGCAAAATTCTGAGCCGATTCCAGTTCGGAGAGTTGCTCGCGATACATGTTTAACTCATTATACAATTTCTCGATCATCGTCGCAATATCGGCATTAGCTTTCTGTCTAAACTCTTCCACCTGATTAGTTTTCAGGTAAGCTGCCTTTACTTTACGCGAACGGGCAACCCCGTCAAAAAGAGTCCATTTCATGCCAATTCCAACAAGCCAGTCGGGAGCATAAGGAGAAAGATCCTTATTAACAACGTTATACATTCCTGTCAATGCAACGGCTGGGTAATAGTCGGCTTTTTGGGCCTTGTAAGCCTGATCAGCCAAGAGTTTCTTACTTTCAACCTGCAAAAGCTGAGGATTATTTTTGGTGGCTAACATCTTAAAATATCCGGCAGATTCGATCGAATCGAGATAAAAAAGCTGCGATAACGGATCAATCACGGTATCTTTTTCCAAAACCAAGGTATTCCCTAAAGCTTGGTTTACAATGTCGGCAGTGCGTTTTGCTTTTGAAAGTTCCCGCTCGGCCTGCGCGTAATAAAGTTTGGCATGCAACACCTCGGCATTCGCAATCAGTCCTTGTTTCTGCATTTTTTCGGCATCCCGAAGGTGTTGTTCCATACCTTTATAAACATCCTGACGAACCCTCACCGCTTGTTTTGCCAGACAGAGACCATAATAACGTTCTGCCAGCTCGCTCATTAATTCGCCCATTTTCTGGCGCGAAACCTCTCCTACCTCATTCTGTTCAATCTTAGCCACTTTATTGGCAACACCAATTTTTCCACCAACAAATATGGGCCATTGAAAAGTAGCGGCAACTACACCAAATTTCTCCTTTTGAATCGTCTGATCCCATTCGCCGCTCTCAACTTTAGCCAATCCGGCAGTATGCATAGCCTGAGTTGACAAGTTATCGGGAAGAATGGGCAATACCTGATTGGTCGCCGGGTCGGGATTAGGAACTCCCGTAAATGTGCCATATTTATACAAAGGAATAATCGCATCCCTTACCGGAGTAAGATCTAGATGTATTTTGTCCGACATCACCATATAACTCGCAGTCAATCCAACATTTGGCATATACAACCCTTTGGCAGCTTTCGCAGCCTGATCTTTTTCCTGTTGCTGGTATTGTACCTGCTTAATTATATGACTGTTCTGATTGGTAACCTTCCAGGCCTGGTCAAACGTAAGTTTAAGAGAAGAGGATATTTCCTGGCCATTCCCCAAAGAGACATGAAGCAACTGAATTATTAATACATTAACTATAAATATCTTGCAATTATTCATAACTATTAACCTTTTATCAAATTTCTACAAATACGTATTACTTTATCAATTTCGGGAGTTCCTAACTCAGAATGATTAAAAAAAGCCTTTAGCCTAAGGTTGATAAACTGAATGGGATAAGTTACCGCTATCAGATAAATCTCTTCTTCATCAATATCCTGCCGTACATCGCCGGCAACAAGACCTTTCTCTTTTATTCGCTTGCAGAGGTCAAAGATACGTTGACGTTGATGTTCTTTAATCCTAAAATTATAATCGTTCATCAACACATAAAGGAATTTAATCCGTTCAGGAGAATTATTGGCAATCGTAAACAAGGTTCGAATTAGATGCTCGAATATCTCGCCTATTGAATGATTATCATTCAGAAGTCCTTCAAGTTTATCGGCCAGTTCATTCATATTTTGGTACAGAAGGTCTTCTACCAACTCGGATTTGCTTTTGTAATACCGATAGAGATACCCTTCGGCTACGCCCGCTTTTTTGGCTATTTCGGACACCGAAGCATTACCATATCCCTTATATACAACCATTTGCATGGTTACTTCCTTTATCCTTTCAATTTTTGACGTATCAATTGCACGCGCCATATTATGAGTGAATATTCATTCAATTAATGTACAAATGTATAAAATGATTTCAAAAAACATTTCAAAATTTGCTGAATAATAAAAATTATTGAGGAAGGGCCATAACATAAAAAACTCCGGGAGAACTCGTCCCCCGGAGAAAACCCTAAAAAATTACCTAAAATTAAAACTACTAACCAAAAATCTATGAAAAGAATGCGCGTCCTCAACCTCTTTTCCCCCCTTAATTCCAATCCAAATATACAAAATCTCAAAGCCTTTGTCCAGCTTTTTTCAATAATTTTTTGTTTAAAAAACAACTTTTTCATACAAATATTCGACTGGATATCAAAACTTTACAAACACATACATTTCCTGACAAATTTTAACACTTTACCATCCCCAAAGCTAGCCTATGACTTAAATTTTAAGTATATTTATTACCGTAAACTTTTTGTAAAAACAATTGTTGTAAACGATTGAATAACGAAGTAAACTATTAAACAAAATCTTAAATTCTTTAAAATTATGGCAGTTTTAGTTGGTAAAAAAGCGCCGGTGTTCAAAGCGCCGGCTGTTGTTAATGGAGGCGAAATCGTTAATGATTTTTCGCTCGAACAGTATGTTGGGAAAAAATATGTCATCCTGTATTTCTATCCTGCTGACTTCACCTTTGTGTGTCCTACCGAAATTATTGCGTTTCAGGACAAACTTGATGAGTTTGAAAAAAGGAATACCGCAATTGTAGGGGTTTCTGTTGATTCTGAATTTTCACACTGGAAATGGCTTCAGACCGAAAAGAAAGACGGTGGCATTAAAGGTGTTAAATACCCGTTAGTGGCCGATGGCGCAAAAACCATTTCGGAAAACTATGATGTTTTAGCTGGAACTTATGAATATGATGAAGATGGTAACTCCAGCTTTGTTGGTTCGCCAATGGCTTATCGTGGTTTATTTTTAATTGATAAAGAAGGAGTTGTACGTCATCAGGTAGTTAACGACATGCCACTTGGCCGCAGTATCGACGAGGCTATCCGTATTGTCGATGCCCTTCAGTTCTTCGAAGAAAACGGTGAAGTTTGCCCAGCCAACTGGCACAAAGGCGATAAAGCCATGAAACCTACTCAGGAAGGTGTTTCTTCATATTTAGCTGGTCATTAATTCTGCTTAAATATTGATTTCTTTTAAAAAGCATCCTTAACCGGGATGCTTTTTTATTTGTTTTCATTAAGTTTGGTAAGCTTAATTTACCATCCATGCTATTCGACAGATTCAAATCATTTGCTAAAGAAAACCACCTGTTTAACGCCGATTCAAAGGTATTGCTCACTGTAAGCGGCGGTATCGATTCATCGGTTATGGCGCACCTTTTTCACCGTTTAAAGATGAACTGCACCATTGCTCATTGCAATTTTCAACTGCGCGGTGAGGAATCGGACGGAGATGAGGCGTTTGTCAGAGAAATAGGCGAAAAGCTTAATTTTAAAGTCTTTGTAACACGTTTTGAAACTGAAGAATACGCCAACGAAAATCATCTCTCTATCCAGATGGCAGCCCGCGACCTTCGGTACAACTGGTTCAACCGACTGGCTAAGGCCCACCAATTCGATTATATTGCCGTAGCCCATAACCGCGACGATGCTCTAGAAACTTTTTTTATAAACCTTGGGCGCGGGAGTGGAATTGCAGGACTAACCGGAATTCGCCCCTTGTCGGGAATCATAATGCGACCACTTTTATTTGCCTCGCGTCCGGAAATTGAACAATATGCTCAAAGCTTCAATCTTGTACATCGCGAAGATTCGACCAATGCAAGCGATAAGTACCAACGAAATTATATCCGACATCAGGTAATACCGGGCATTGAAGACATTTTTCCTCATTTCAGAGAATCGCTTTCGCAAAATCTCGAAAAATTAAACGAAGCTCATATTCTCTACCAACATGCTTTAAATGCGTTACTTCCGCAGATTATTTCGCAAAAAAAGGGTCTGGTTTATATCGATTTAGCCGAACTTTTAAAAGCACCCGCACCCAAAACCGTTCTGTACGAAATATTAAAGCCTTATAATTTTACACCACCAACTATCGACGAAATTTTTCATGTAGTTGGGGCTATTTCAGGAAAACAATTCTTTAGTTCAACGCATAAACTGGTTAAAGACCGCGAATGCTTTATCGTATCAAAACTGGAAGGCGAAGGACTTTCTAAATTTTATATTGAAGAAGCTACGCGTGAAATTGACAGTCCGGTTGCTATGCGACTGGAAATTATTGAACGTACCCCGGATTTTATCATCGAAAAAAGCCCTGCAATTGCTTATCTGGATTACGACAAGCTCATCTTCCCGCTTATTCTTCGAAAATGGAAGCAAGGCGATTTTTTCATTCCATTTGGGATGAAAGGCATCAAGAAGGTAAGCGATTTCTTTATTGATCAAAAACTATCACTCATCGAAAAAGAAAATACATGGCTATTGGTATCTGGAAATCAAATTGCCTGGATTACTGGCAAACGAACTGATGAACGATTCAGAATCACCGACGAAACTAAAAAGGTACTGGTTATTAAATTATCCTAAAACTGTACTATTTCCCTCGTTTACGCTTGTAATAGACCCGATACCACGAAGATGTTTTTTTGTACAACTGCAAAAAGTCTTCTTCGGGAAACATATTCACCCGGAAAACGGCTAAACGATCGTCCTCAATAGTCATTCCACCGGTATCGGTTGCAATTCCGTAAGTAAACCCAGCCTTTTTAACCAATTCTTTATCCTGATCGGTATAATTCCCGTAAGGATAAGCAAATGAAATCGTTTTAATATTAAATTCAGCTTCAAGCTTTAATTTACCTTTAACTATTTCTTCCATAGCATCTTCGGACGTTAAATCGGTTAACTTGGCATGCGAAAAAGTATGGGCACCAATCTCCCACCCGGCATCGATAAAAGCTTTTTTCTGTTCTGGAGTCATCAGCGCATTAACTGCAGGATCTTCACCTTTATCCCAGTTGTTGGCTAAAATTGATGAATTTCCCAGCAAAAACAGCACTCCCTTAAAACCATACTTTTGGGTCAGGGGTAACATATTTTTAAAGTTATCAGCATACCCATCATCAAACGTCAGTATAAACGGCTTTTTCGGAAATTCTTTCATCGATCTGTTCCCTTCCACAAAATCATTATAATCTTTGAATGTTAGGGAAGTTAATCCGCGCAACTTGTAGAATAACAGGTGTTTTTTAAAATTATCGCGCGTAACAAAAATCCGGTGTTGTGATTCTATGGGATTAACGGGCACCTTGTGATACATTAGTATAGGAATGCTTCCCGGATGTTTTTTCTCAATTATTGCCGATTTATATACAGCAATTACTTGTTCGTGAATACGCTGTACATCAAAAAGTTGTTTTATTTTCGAGAAATCAGGTTTATCCCAATCGTCCCGTTTATCCATAAAACTCAGCAATTCATTTTTGAACCTTTCAATATCCAAAGGGACAGGAATTGCTGTCGGTAAAATATCCCCAAAATTAGAGGCCACCGCTTCGTTAATATTCGAAGAGGAGAGTATTCCATGGCAACATACCTCTCCCACAGCCAACACCGGCACATTATTAAAAAGACCTTCTAACGCTACTCGGCCAGCACCAATTAGCAGGTCGGAATCGGCAATAAATTGGGGTACATGGGACGAAAATCCGTAATAATGAATCCTATCCCGATATTTCTCTTTCAATTCATCATAAGCTTTTTTTCCTTCGGCAGGAAAATCGTTCCATTCCCCGCCTACCATTTTAAGGTAAAGAGAGGGATATTTTTCGAGCAAATCTGGAAATACCTGAGATAAAACCTTAGCCACCATTTGTCCTTTGGGCCCGTTAAAACGCCCTATAATGGAGATGATGGTATCTCCATCATTGCCCCTCGACCTTGGATATTCTTTAATGTGGCCCGGATTTATGCCATTGGGAATGAGGGTTATCTTTTTCTTATCGAACTGCATTTCGTTAACAAGATGTTCGACTAAATTGGGACATATACCAATTAGCTTCTCTCCGTAAACATCAGCTCTTTTCAATTTTGACGAATGCTTTACCTGACGCCCATGTATGGTCGAAACCAAAGGCACATGACTATTACGTACGGCATAATATGAAATCCAGCTTGCGGCCCGCGAATGAGCATGAACAACGCTAATGTCGTGCTCTTTAATAATCTTTTTAAGTTCACAAACGTTTTTATAACGTTGCATTAGCGAGCGTTTGGAAACAGGTAGTTTTATAAACGAAAAATTGCCGGGTAAAGAATCATTATCGGTTGCTACAAACACAGTGTGTCCATCGTCCGTTTGCTTACGGGCTAGTTCCAAAGCATAAACAACAGATCCAGCTATGAAGTTGGATGATAGAACATGAAGAATTCGTAAAGGCATATTAAATTGTTGGAGATGTTAAAAAGAAGTGCCTGAATTATTTATTTTTTCACACTTCAATATTACATATTTGAAGAAAATAATCAAAACTACTCCAAAACAGATCCAGCCCGGGTTTACATACGAAATCATGGTTATCCTTTATATAAAAACGGGTCTAAAGTATAAGTAATCTATTAAAATAGAATTAGAACAGCATTAGAATAAGATTAGAATACTGTGCCTGCAGAAATTTTTACCGGACTTATTTACTTTATGAAATGTCGATATTTTTTGACTAAAAAATTAACTTAACGTATCTGCCGTGAATCAAAAAGCAGAAAACCTTCCAGCCGTAATAGCTGAAAGGTTTTTATCCAATTTGTCAGGCTATATTTTTTCGCAACTCAGCCAAAAACTGATGCAAAGCCTTCGTATCTTTAGAATTCAGAATATCAATAAGAGAATTTATTTTATCGCGGATATTTTCCACCTGTGGCAGCGTGTAAGGATTGAATAAAATTTCCGACAACAAATAATCGTTTTCGGACATCAGTCCTTTGGCTATCGCCATATGCTTTTTAAAAGTAGTCCCGGGTGCTTCCTGCTGTTTCATACAAGCTCCGAAGACCATTGTAGAAACGAAAGGAATGGACAATGAATACGCAATCGTTTCATCGTGTTCGGCAAACGAATATTCGTAGATATTGATCTTAAGACGTGAATAAAAATCACGAAAAAATGCCTTTCCAAACGGATCGGATTCTTTTATGATAACCGCACTCTGGTCGGATAAATCCTTGATGTTTGCAAAGGTAGGTCCAAACATGGGATGCGTTGACACAAACCGATGTTTAAGCGTTTGGTAATAGGCCGGAAGTCCATTTTTCACCGAGGTAATATCCGAAATAATACAGGTTTCGGGAATATACGGAAGTACAGTATCAAAAGCCGACTGGGTATATTCGAGACTTACGGCATTAATCAACAAATCTGGATTAAACTCACGAATTTCTTCAACATTTTCGATACGCTGGCAACGAAACAGGTACTTCATCCGTTCCAGATTGGTATCATAAACAGCAACTTCATAGTCGAGACAAAGGGTGTCGATAAAAAAAGCGCCCATATTCCCGGCTCCGAGAACAAGAATTTTCATTTTTATGGTGATTGTAAAATTTAAAGATTTACCAGGATGTCGGAATTAACCGAAAACCTTATCTTCAAAGAGTTATTTGTTTAGCAATTTCAAATCCGCCAAAACGATTGCGGTTACAGCTTCTATAATGACAGGGGCACGCAAGGCAACACAAGTATCATGACGACCTTTCACCACAAAATCGGAGATTTCGCCGGTCTTAAAGTTCATCGTTTGTTGTGTTTTTGCGGTTGAAGAAGTAGGTTTGATAGGCACACGGAAAATAAGATCATTCCCGTTGGAAATGCCGCCATTAATACCACCTGCATGGTTGGTACGTGTTTTTCCGTTCGTATCCACAAACCAGTCGTTGTGAACGCTGCCACGCATTTTAGCAGCTTCAAAACCAGAGCCAAATTCAATACCTTTGGTTGCCGGAACCGCAAAAATGATATGAGCCAGCATTGACTCAACTGAATCAAAATAAGGTTCGCCAAGCCCAATAGGCATGTTGGTGGCTACACATTCGATAACACCTCCAATGGTGTCGTTATCGGCGATAGCCTGATCGATAGCTTTTTCAACATCCGAAATTCCACCGGCTTCCACAAGGGTAGCTTTTATGGAAATAGGGTTGATAATTTTCTTGGCAACTACTCCTGCAGCGACAAGCCCTAATGTGATGCGGGCCGAAAAATGTCCGCCGCCACGATAATCCTCAAACCCTTTATATTTCTGGCTGGCCACAAAATCAGCATGACCGGGACGCGGAACTTCACGAAATTGCGAATAATCGCCCGAACGGGTATTGGTATTTTCGAACAGGATGGTAATCGGAGCACCGGTGGTATGGTCGTTAAAAACGCCGCTCACAATCTTAGGTAAATCGGCTTCCTGACGAGGCGTGGTACCTTTAGCTCCGCTCTTGCGACGGGAAAGATCGGCCTCGAAATCGGTTGTTGTAAGCGGAATGCCCGGAGGACAACCATCAATCACAACACCAACCATAACTCCATGCGATTCACCAAATATGCTAATTCTGAATAATCTTCCAAATGAATTCATACCTTAATCTAATTAGAGGTAAATTCTGTTTAAACTATCTCGTAAATATCTCTAAATTCCTCAACTGTAAGCTGGCCGGGCGCTGTAGCTTTTGCCCGGTTATAAGCGGCGAAGGTAAAATCGGCGCCAAGTAAAGGAGCTGCCACACGGGTAATAGCCCCGATATCGCCCATACAAAACGCAATGAGGTTGGAATAATTATCGTAAAGCCCCATGATACGTGCGCAATCAGCCGGTGTTTGAGCCATTACGGCAAGTTTAACCCTGTCGGCACCCCACTCAAACGATTGGGTAATAATCTCATCCAGTTCTGCTGCGGTAGGGGTTTCTTCAAAATTATGATAGGAAATAATAACGCGCGAATTATTGGCTTTTGCAAAAGCTATAAGTTCCTGACGATAGGCTTCATCCGATTCGTATTCCACATCGACATAACCTGCACCGGCTTCGATTGCTGCTTTCAGAAGTTCGAGACGACGGTCGGTGTCAATATTCTCGGGTCGGCAAGTTGCAACGGTATTACTCTTTATAGCAAAAAGTCCACGAAACTGGTCGTCCGAAAAATCGAGCTGATCGATGCGTATTTCAGCAAATTCGGTTCGGGAAATGGCTTTTACGCATTCCTGAAAACTAAGTCCTGCAAGGCTAACACAAATCATTTACAATTTCCTCCATATCTTTAATATGAACTTTTTGAACCACTCCGTTTCCTAGCCCCGAAAGCACAATAAGGTTGATGTAATCACCATCGCGTTTTTTGTCTTTAAGCACGGCATCGTAAACTTTGTTTTTATCAAGAAGTAATTTAACAGGTAATTTATAGTCAACCAATACCTTTTCGATACGGTCGGCTTCGGTTTGCGAAAGCATTCCTAATTTTACCGATGCTTTAGAAGCTAACACCATTCCGATGCTCACGGCTTCACCATGTAAAATACCAAGATTTTTTTCGATGGAATGTGCAAAAGTATGTCCGAAGTTTAAAATACGGCGTTCACCTTTTTCCTTTTCGTCATTTTGCACAACGGTTGCTTTTATGCGTACCGATTCGTAAATCAGTTTTTCGAGCACCTCTTCATCAAGGTTTAGGGCTTTTTCAGCGTTTGTTTCGAGGTAAGCAAACAACTCTTTGTCGCGTATAGCGGCAGCTTTAATGATTTCGGCAAATCCGGAGATAAACTCTTTTCTGTCGAGAGTTTTAAACATCGACACATCGCAGATTACGAATTCGGGCTGGGCAAAAACGCCAACCATATTCTTGTATCCCTGAAAGTTAACCCCGTTTTTTCCGCCAACACTGGCATCGACCTGCGAGAGAAGCGTTGTAGAAACAAATCCGAATTTCAAACCACGCATAAACGACGACGCTGCATAGCCTGTAACATCGCACACAATACCACCACCAACGGCTACAATAAAGGTTGAGCGATCAACTTCCAGACGGATAAATTCTTCAAAAATATGCTCAAGCGTTTTCATAGTCTTGTTTTTTTCGCCAAGACCAATTTCAACCACAGGGAAACCCTGCAATTGCGCGGCATAATGTTTCAGGATATTTGCATCGGTAAGGATAACAACTTTCTTTCCATCCGGTAGGTAACTCCTCAGGTTCTCAAGCTTTTCGCCAAGATAAATGTTCGATTCGCCGGAACCCGCTTTAATGTTGATGGTACGCATGTTCTGATTTCAGTAATTTCGAGATTTAAAAAATAATAAGTTTCAGGATTAAGGCCTAAAGTTAAGCTAAAACCTGAAACCTGTAAAACTATCCAAACGAATTATTCCTCGTTCATTACGCGGGTTTGGTGATTAATCGATTCCTGGTGGATAGCCGAAAAAATCTTATTTACAAAATCTTCGCTCAGCCCTTTGGACAATCCCATGGTGGTACGTTTTTTCAGGATTGCGTCCCATCGTCCTGACTGAAGGATAGTGACATTGTTCTGTTTCTTGAACAAACCAATCTTCTCTGCAATTTTCATACGCTGTTCAAAAATGTTCAAAATCTCATCATCGTATTTATCAATTTGGGTACGAAGTTCTTCCAGTGTAGCAGCATGTTGTTTGTCTACATCCGAATGGCGAAGAACCAGACGATCGAGGATACATTTAAGCGCATCGGGAGTTACCTGCTGGCTGGCATCGCTCCATGCTTCGTCGGGGTTGCAATGCGACTCGATAATAAGGCCATCGAAGTTCAAGTCCATAGCTCGTTGTGAAATATCAAGGATAAGATCGCGTTTCCCGCTAATATGACTTGGGTCAACAATAATCGGCAAATTAGGAATACGACGACGAAGTTCGATCGGAATCTGCCAGTGCGGAGCGTTACGGTAAGCACTCTTATCGTAGGTTGAAAAACCGCGGTGGATAGCACCTAATTTCTTTAAACCTGCATCGTTAAGACGTTCGAGAGCTCCAATCCACAATTCGAGGTCGGGGTTTACCGGATTCTTAACCAAAATAGGAATCTCAACGCCTTTTAAGGTATCGGCAATTTCCTGAACTGCAAAAGGATTTGCGCTGGTACGGGCTCCAATCCAAAGAATATCGACACCATATTTAACAGCTTCGTAAGCATGTTTGGCATTAGCAACTTCAGTAGCAGTATACATTCCGGTTTCCTCTTTCACCTTTTTTAACCAGGGAAGACCAACAGAACCTACACCTTCGAACGCGTTGGGACGGGTACGTGGTTTCCAAATCCCTGCACGAAATATCTTCACTCCCATTTTAGACAACTGATGAGCTGTATCCAACACTTGCTTCTCTGATTCCGCACTACATGGACCAGCCATTACCAAAGGACGTTCGCTGCTGATACCGGGTAAAATAATTGACTCTAAATCTAAATTGATGCTCATATTATTATTTTTATTGGTTTCTGTATTTATTAAAACAAAAGAAAATTCGCTTATATAACTGATTTTCCCTTACAATATTCTCCCAAAATACCAAACTCACTGGTGAAGGGCCTAATGGAATTAAGGGCATGTTCATAAATTTTATAATCGGAAAATTCAACATCGACATAAAAGAAATATTCCCATTCCTTGCCAACGATAGGCAATGACTGGATTTTGGTAAGATTTATGTCGAAATAAGAAAAGATGGAGAGTATTTTGGCCAGACTTCCAATTTCGTGAGCCAGCGAAAACTGCATTGAAGCCTTGTTTACCGGCTGGTCCAATTCAATTTCTTCGTCCTTATCGGCAAGGATAAGAAAACGGGTATAGTTCATCTTATTGGTTTCGATACTGGAATTCATGACTTCGAGCCCATATTTTTCGGCAGCCTGAGCGCTGGAGATTGCACCAATGCCCATCTGCTTTTTATCGGCAATATCCTTAGCGCTTAAAGCGGTATCAAAACTTTCGATTAAACGGATGTGCGGGTATTCCTCAAAAAACTTCTGACATTGCAGGATTGCCATCGGGTGCGAATAAACTTCAGTAAGTTGGTCGATAGTCTGACCGGGCATTGCCACCAGATTTTGAATGATACGGAGGTAAATTTCTCCGATAATCTTCATGTTCGACTCGCGCAACAGGCTGTAATTTGGAAGAATACTCCCGGCAACCATGTTTTCTATGGCCATGATACCATAGTCAGCATTCTGGGTTTTAAGCGTTTTAAATAGGTCCTTAAACGTTAAGCTGGGCACTATTTCAATATTTTCACTCCCGAAATAATGTAAGGCGGCAATTTCGTGGAAAGCCCCTGCCCCACCCTGGATGGCAATTCGTTTGACCATTGTTTTTGTACTAGTTAAATTTTCCATTCGAGCCATATTAAAACAAAAAATCCCGAAATTGCTTTCGGGATTCATTTTTTATTATCTGTATTTACAAAACAATATCAATCCCGAAAGCATTTCAAGGTATAAAAAAAGTAAAACCAGAAACCAAAAAAGTTCCCGGCGTAGCTTTCAAAATTGATTGTATGTAAAGTTGACTTCTTCATTTTTATTTTTAGTGCCTTGTTTAAAAGCGCAACAAACATAACTGTTTTTTTTTACCGATGCAACAAAAATCGTTGTTTTTATAAAAATTTTATTAATCGGTTAATTATAAACGAAATGCATCAACACTCCTCCTGACATACCATAATTTAGGTAATCAAAATACCTTTTTAATGGTATTTCCCACCATGCATCCATCCGGTATTTTTACATCAAAATATTAATCTTAAACACAAGCAATTATGTCAGCACAAAATTATCGTTTCGAAACATTACAATTGCACGCCGGACAAGAACCAGACCCAACCACAGGCTCAAGGGCCGTGCCTATTTATCAGACTTCATCGTATGTTTTTAAGGATTCAGCACATGCGGCAAACCTTTTTGGTTTAAAAGAATTCGGGAATATCTATACACGTATCCAAAATCCTACCACCGACGTATTTGAAAAACGCATCGCAGCCCTCGAAGGAGGTGTTGGAGCCTTGGCAACCGCTTCCGGACAATCGGCACAGTTTATCGCGCTGAATAATATACTTCAGGCAGGCGACAACTTTGTGTCTACATCGTTTTTATATGGAGGAACTTATAACCAGTTCAAAGTAGCATTTAAACGACTTGGCATCCAGGTAAAATTTGTTGATGGCGACAAGCCCGAAGAATTTGAAAAACTTATCGACACAAATACCAAAGCCATTTATGTTGAAACCATTGGCAACCCGCGTTTTAATGTCCCCGATTTTGAAGCTCTCGCGGCCATCGCCCAAAAACATGAAATTCCGCTTGTAGTTGACAATACTTTTGGAGCTGCCGGCTATCTTTTCCGTCCAATTGAACACGGAGCAAATATTGTTGTAGAATCGGCTACCAAATGGATTGGCGGACATGGCACCAGCATTGGCGGTGTAATAGTAGATGCGGGAAACTTTAACTGGGCAAATGGTAAATTTCCACAGTTTACAGAACCTTCGGAAGGTTATCATGGCCTTAAATTCTGGGACGTTTTCGGAACTCCCGGTCCGTTCGGAAACATTGCCTTTATCATCAGGGCCCGTGTTGAAGGGCTTCGCGATTTTGGCTCTGCGCTTAGTCCGTTTAACGCTTTTCTTTTGCTTCAGGGACTCGAAACCCTGTCGCTTCGCGTACAGCGTACTGTTGACAATGCTCTCGAACTAGCCCAATGGCTCGAAAAACAGGAAAAAGTAATTCATGTGGATTATCCGGGATTAGAAACAAGTCCTTACCATTCATTAGCCAAAAAATATCTTAAAAATGGGTTTGGTGGTGTACTTTCGTTTACCGTGGCTGGCGGTACCGAAGCTGCCGACAAGCTTATCAACAACCTTGAACTGATAAGCCATCTGGCCAATGTAGGGGATGCTAAAAGTTTAATTATCCACCCGGCATCCACGACTCACCAGCAGTTAAGCGACGAAGAACAACATGCTGCCGGCGTTATTCCGGGATTGCTGAGACTATCCGCAGGTATCGAAAATATCGAAGACATTAAAGCCGACATCCAACAGGCTTTAGATTCCCTGCCTAAGATCTCTCAACAGAGTGGCGAAAGCCTTCTGAAAAAGATAAATATTTTCAAAAAATAAAGGCTAAATATTTGCTTTAGAAACCGGCATATGGAGTAATTCGTATGCCGGTTTTGTTTTTAAATCTGCCGAAAAAATCCACCAAAAATCCACAATATTTTCTTACGTTCATTTATGAGTGATTAACCCTGTTAAACCTTTGACGACTGTTCGTTGTTTATTTGTTAGAAAGCAGTAATTTAATCTAACAATTAAAAATTTCCTCGCTTTCTGTAATATTTAGTTGATCTGATAAAAACCTAAAAATATTACATCTATGAAAAGAGGTATCTATTTCTATTTAATATGCATTGGATGTCTGTTATTCTCCAACGCAACTTTGGCCCAACCGTTTATGCCATTTTATGGTAGCTCTTATTCCGGGGTTACAGGAGTTGAGCTTCAGCCAGCTTCTATTGCCGAAAGCAAATTCAAATACGACATAACCCTTTTAGGTGGTTCCGTAGGATTTCACGGCAATTATTTTAACATGCACAATAGTCTTATGTTTAATCCGGGGGAAAACGGTTTTCCTCGTTTTATGCTTAAAAAGTTTGTGAATGTTTTAACAAACAACAATACCCAATCCGACAATTTTATCATGAATTTGCATGATAAATTTCATGAAACGGTAGTCCCTAATTTTGAAGGAAACTATAAAGCCGGAACCATTTTTGGCGAAGCCCAATTATTAAATATAATGGTTGCATTATCCGATAAATCTTCGTTGGCTTTTGCCTATAAACAAAAGGCTTTTGTTAATGTGGATATTAATTCAAAAAATGGGTTTAGTCAAATTGAACAATACTATTATAATAAAAATAATGCATCACAGGTTGATCCTCAATTTAATTACTTAAACGGTGTTGGCGTCTGGTGGCACGAATTTGGACTTAACTACAGCCAGGTTCTTCTCAATAAAAATAAACACGTATTAAAAGGAGGGATTACGGGCAAACTCATTATTCCTAAAGCTTCAATCTATATCCACACATCGGATTTGAATATCGATATCTGGGGAGCCGAATCGTTAAAGCAGGCAAACTATACCGGCACCTTGGGAAATGCTATTTTAGGACGATCATGGAATGGCGGAGGTATTGGCTTCTCGGCCGATTTCGGAGTTGAATACGAATACCGGCCCGACCCCAACAAAGCCCGTTACGAAATGGACGGACAAACCGGAATTCTCGACCGTAGTGAAAATGCATATCTGTTCAAAGTTGGGCTATCATTGCTTGACGTTGGTTTGGTCAAAAACAAAGGCGAAGCTTATACCGCCTCGTCCATTAATAACAACTATACCGAAATTGACACCTGGGATCACCTTATATCGGCTACAGCACAAAGAACAGCCAATTCGTACAATATCAAAATGCCAACGGTACTTAGTGCCCAATTCGACTGGAACATTGGTAAAGGCTATTATCTGAATCTCATTCCTTACTGGGCTTTTAACTCAAAAGGGCAATATAACATAATTAAAGTACACTCATTCTCGTCGTATAACCTTACCCCGCGCTTCGAAAAGAAAAAATGGGGAATATTTCTTCCTTTACAGTACGATCAATTTAATAAAGCTAATGTTGGTTTTGCATTTCGTGTTGGGCCATTTTGGTTAGGTTCGAGTACTGTTTTATCCAATGCTCTGAAAGCAAAAAACAACTTTGCCACAGATATTCACTTCCTGATAAAATTGCCAATACTTTATAAAAGGCCTAAAGATCGAGACAATGATAAAGTCTCCGATAAAAATGACCTTTGCCCCGACGTACCCGGTTTAGTTCAGTTTCAAGGCTGTCCGGATAGCGATGGCGATGGCGTTCCCGACAATCTAGACAAATGCCCTAATACCCCGTCGGGCGTAAAAGTCGATAAAAATGGTTGCCCGCTGGATTCGGACGGAGACGGTATTCCTGACTATCTCGACCAATGTCCCGATACTCCGGCAGGTGTCAAGGTTGACAAAAACGGATGCCCTTTAGATACGGATGGCGACGGCATACCCGATTATCTGGATAAATGTCCGGATACCCCGGCAGGTGTAGCAGTCGACAAAGACGGATGTCCGTTAGATAGCGATGGCGATGGCGTTCCTGATTATCTCGACAAATGCCCCGGCACACCGGCAGGAACTTCGGTTGATAAGGACGGATGCCCGTTGGTTAACAAAAGTGTTACTGTTAATTTGAACATGGACAATAATAATCCATCGTCAGTTGTAAGGAATGACAAACTCCAGTTTGATTTTAACAAAGCGACTATCCGTAAATCATCCTATCCGTTGCTCGACAAGTTGGCCGAAAAGCTAAAATCTGAAAAAAAGATGAAAGTCAACCTCGAAGGCCACACCGACAGTATTGGCAGCGACGGATATAATATGATTTTGTCGCAGAAAAGAGCTCAAAGCGTTAAGTTATATTTTCTGCATAAAGGTGTTCAAGCCCGGCAAATTACGCTGAAAGGGTATGGCAAAACCCGACCAATTGCAACTAACAAAACAAGCGAAGGACGTCAGAAAAACAGACGTGTTGAAATTAAATAAACAATGAGTAATGATAAAAGGCCAAGAGCTTCGTCGGATGAACGAAACTCTTGACTTTTATATTCAGTTGTTATTTATGGAGAAGAAATTTATCTTCTGAAGTAACGTATCCGAAATACGAATAAGCTCCTCCGACATGGACGACAACTCCTCACTGGAAGTAGCATTATTCTGACTTACCATATTTAACTGCTGAAGGGCATTGTTTATTTGCGACACACCGCTGCTTTGCTCGTTGCTGGCCGCCGCAATTTCGCTCACCAATTTTTGAGTTTGTTCTATTTCAGGAACCGTCTGAATAAGTTCGTCGTTGGCCTGTTCGGCCACATTGATACCTTTTCGGGTAATATCGTTGATATTTTCGGCGGCATCCTTACTGCGTTCGGCAAGTTTTCGAACTTCCGAAGCAACCACAGCAAACCCCTTACCCTGATCGCCGGCGCGTGCAGCCTCAACTGCCGCGTTTAAGGCCAGAATATTGGTTTGAAAAGCAATATCGTTGATGATCTGAATCTTTCCGGCTATTTCCCGCATAAGTTCGGCGGTATTTTTGGCGGTGTTACTACCTTCTCTTACCTTTTCGACCGAGATAGACGCAATCTCCCTGGTTTTTTGCGAATTCACCGAATTATTATCAATAATAGAAGCCATTTCTTCCATCGAAGCCGAAATCTCTTCGGCCGACGATGCCTGCATATTGGCCGCCTTTGAAATCTCCGTTGAACTGTTGCTCACTTCCAAACTCGAATTCTTTAAATGCTGCGATATTTCTTGTATTCCGGTAACTACTTCTTTTATCGAAGAATTCATTTCAATAAGTGATGTTGAGATAGCCCCCAATTCGTCATTATGGTCTTTCAGGTCATCTATTTCCTGAGTGTTCAGATTTCCTTTGGCCATATCCTCTATCGTCGATTTTATCTTCAAAATAGGCTTCTTAATAAACCTGGTAAGAAAATAAAACGACGCAAAGATTGCTCCAAGAGCTGGAATAAAAAGCCAATACATTTTGGTAAGGGCAAAACAATACGAAGTGTAACAAAGCGTAAGAAGTAAGGGAAGCAAATACTTCGAGATTTGTAAAATAATCGATCCTTTATTCAGGTAATAGTTCGTTACCAGGTAAATTGGAATACATCCACTGATTAATAAGGCATAGAGAAGATAATCGTTCATAATTTAATGTTTATATAATTATAGATTTAAGTTCAGCAATTTCTTTTGCCTCTCGGTTAAAGGCGGTTGTTGTAAACGCATACCCCTTATCGTCCCTTTGGGTTACCTGCGATTTAATAAATACCTCTTCACCCTCAAATGGAAGAAAATAAGCCGTCATTTCTACGCTCTGATAAGCATACTTCTGCGAAGCTCCTCCATTTTTAAGAAAATTATAATGAATACCGGCAAGTTTACAAAAAGCACTGCCAAGACGGGCCACCGGTAAGGCCGGATAATGATGAAAATGTCCGGTACAGATAGATTCGTCGACGATACCAAGAGAAGCCGTACATTCGTTTTCGGAAACCACCAAATCGAATAGTTCGACTTCCTTTGTATACGGATTGTCCGCATAAACTGCGACTTCCGGTTTATAATGATCCTTAAATAATCGGCTAAAGGTACGGTGATGTATTGTTGAGTAGTCTACAACAATGCTAAAAATACATTCGCCCTTTTTGTTAAAGACTTCACCAGTAATGGTTGCACCTTTACGATTAAATTCAGTCACTTCAACCTTTCCTACCAATTCTTTTTCAAAACTTTCTTCGTACGAATGTCGAATAACTTCGGCGTGCAATGCCAGATAATAATGCTCTTCCTTCACCGGGTTTTCCATTGCTACGGCCAGAGAGCCCAATATAGCCATGTGCCTGCCAACTTCGGTGATTGTAATCGGATAAATCTCATTTTCGGGATGAGCTTCGGCCGGGAACGTGCCAAAGAGACAATTCTCATGTTTATGCACCGAATGTAAAGCCATGTATGGCTTATGCACGGTGATTAAATCAAGATGTCGAATAATTTCGGCATTGTCTCTTTCAAAATTAACGTTTTCTGTAACGATTTTGGGGGATAATAAGTGGTTCGTTTCCATAATTTGATTTATTAATTTAACTTGTTATTAATAGGTAATTACATCATAATCATTTTATATATTAAACAACATCATAATCGATCATACCTCTTATCTTTTGCATCGTTAAACATAATGCAATAGAAACCCAGAGAGTAGCCGAGGCTTCTCACCAAAATTTTGTACAAATAAGTAATATTTTATTTACCAGCACCTGTTGCAACGTCCATTTCGCAAACTTAAAACTATTCGCTAATCAATCGCTAATCGGAGGTTTCCGGCGTTTATCCGATTTCAAATATATGTAATGAAAGATGAAATGTCAATAAAATAATGTTAAAAAAATAAACAATTTTTATACAAACACTGATAACACTGATTATCAAATATAAAAAAGATATCAATCCTTCCAAAATTACCTATAAACCTTACCCATTTTGTTTAATCCCCGGCAACAGCTCTGCTAAAAACTGTTTAAGCCCCGATAAAATGTACGTTTTAGCCCTAATCAATTGAAAAAACATGCCAAAAAAAATAATCATTTACACAGTTTATTGAATAGACCCGTCATGTACGACATCTTGTCAGTTTTAGTAGGCCTTTAATAAGTTTTGTAATTTAATTAATAGGTTTTGTTACTCCTTTAATCAAGAAAGTTACTCCTTTAATAAGTTTGTCGGAACATTTTGTTACTTTTTCTACTCATTTAATAGATTTAGTGCGACAAGTTGTCAGTCTTAGTACTCATTTTGTATATTTATTGCGACGATTAGACAATTTTATACGGCAAGTAGATGATTCGTTGCGACAAGTAAATAGTTCGTTGCCTCGTTTGAATAGTTTGATGCGACGAGTAAAAGGTTTTGTTACTCGTTTAAACAATCCGTTGCGACGAGTGAATACCTCATTACGTCGTTTAAACCATTTATTGTGGCAAGTAGAAAGTTTGATGAAGCGTTTAGACAGTTTGTTGCCTCGTTTCATATTTAAATGGCAAGAATGAGTATATTATTTCGGGAAACAAACATAACATGTGTAAAGTACCTCATTTATTCTGCCTTTTTATTACCATAGATTGGAAAGAAAGGATTATTTTACAACATTTGTTAGGTGTAAGAAGAGTTTAATCAATGATGCTACTAATGGAATATAAACGAAATATTGCAGAAGTGTAATTGTTAAGAGCTATAAGAAAAGACTCTGAGAATCGCTGTTATTTTTCAAACAAATAATTAAAAACAACGATTTAGTATTAATCCAGACTAATTGATAAGATATGAGGAATATATTATTTTTTCTTTTAATTGTTTTTAACCTAGCCTGCAATGAATCTAAAACAAGACATGTTAAGATAATTAATGATACGACAGTTAAGAGCAAGACAGAATGGAAAATTTCCATATATGTTTCTGGAGCAAGTTGGGATCCAGCATTTAGAGTTAATGTCGAGAATCCACAAGATAGTATTACAGTTGATAAATATTTATTCATTGAAGATTCAATATCTCACATTATGAGACAAAAAATTGTCAAAAGATTTGCATATAGAATCTTACAATTAGATAAAGATAGTATCTATTCTATGACAATGAAGTCGTTTTTCAATCTTAAGTTACCTGAAAAATATATTGGTAAGGTACTAGATGGACCTTCATTATCAATAGAAATTGAACAAAATGGAGTACGATTAAAAAGTTCATTTTATAATTTAACGGACATAAAAAATGCTTCACCTGAGATAGCAACATTGATTAATTTTATGAATGATAGATTATTAAAGGATATGAAAATATACTAACTGCCCCTAACTAAGCTGACTTTGCAAATCGACAACTATTGTTAATTGAATCAAACAATAGTTAATGCTGCTAGGTTCAATTTCAACGGACTTTCCAGCGTGGCAGACGTGAAAGTGTCAAATCAGCCTCAACGGCGGTAATATAACCGTTACGAGAGCCTCCCCCAATAAAATTTAACAGATTTTCATTGAATTCCCGTACCTTCGCATCGTTTCAAATAAAAAATACATGGTAAATATTGGTAAAATCAACAATCTCGAAGTTGTTAAAGAACTGGATTTCGGGATTTACCTCAACGGCGAAGAACTTGGCGAAATATTGTTGCCCAGGCGTTATGTTCCTAAAGACACCAAACCCGGCGACAAGCTCGATGTGTTCATTTATCTCGATTCGGAAGACCGACTGATTGCCACTACCGAAAAACCGTTTGCCATGGTTGACGAGTTTGCCCTGTTGCGCGTGGTTTCGGTCAATGATGTGGGCGCTTTCCTCGATTGGGGGTTGATGAAGGATTTGCTGGTGCCATATTCGGAACAAAAAATGAAAATGCGCCCCGACCATTGGTATATGGTAAAGGTTTATCTCGATAAAATCACCAAACGTATTGTTGCTTCGGCAAAACTCGATTCATTTCTCGATAATCTTCCGCCCGACTATGAGTTTGGACAGGAAGTTAACATAATCGTTCATACCGAAACCGATCTTGGCTACAAAGCCATCGTCAATGGCCTGCATTGGGGAATGCTTTATAAAAACGAGGTATTTCAGGATTTGGAACAGGGACAGCGCATCAAAGCTTTTGTGAAAAAAATTCGCGAAGACGACAAGATCGACCTTTGCCTCCATAAACCCGGCTATGATAAGATTAAAGATATTTCGGAACAGATACTCGATTATATCAAGAAAAACAAAGGCTTTTTACCCATAACGGATAAAAGCTCGCCCGAAACCATCTATGGATTATTTGGAGTAAGCAAAAAAGCCTATAAGAATGCTATTGGAAATCTTTACCGGAAAAAACTTATTGTACTGGAAGAAAACGGGGTAAGGTTGGCACACGTACCGAACGAATAAACCGGATATACCGGATTTTCCCTTTTTATAATTTTACATAAAACAAAAACGGATTAGAACCGATGTTAATCATCCTGTTCTAATCCGTTTTATCATTTAAATCCGCGTTCTATCAAAAGCTCATCGCCATTGTTCCTGCGTACATTTTATTACGTTGTTCTTTTAAAGCTTCGTCGGTGATGTAATCGTCATAATCCATTTGCTTGTCGATGATTCCGCTTGGAGTAAGCTCGATAACACGGTTACAAACGGTTTGGATAAACTCGTGGTCATGCGACGACATCAGGATGATACCCGGGAAACGGGTTAATGTATTGTTAAACGCCTGAATCGACTCAAGGTCGAGGTGATTGGTTGGCGAATCGAGAATCATCGTATTGGCATCCTGAAGCATCATGCGGGCAATCATGCAACGCATCTTCTCCCCTCCCGAAAGTACTTTCACTTTCTTGTAAATTTCTTCACCGGAGAATAACATCTTGCCAAGGTAACCACGCAGATAAACTTCGGTGGTATCGCTCGAATATTGTGCCAGCCAGTCGAAAATATTTAAATCATTTTCGAAGAAGCTGCTGTTGTCAACCGGAAGATATGCCGAAGTAATGGTTACTCCCCAGTCGATAGTTCCGCTATCAGCGGTGGTGTTTCCGGAGATAATTTCGAAAAGTGCAGTCATGGCACGTGGGTCGCGCGAGAGGAAAGCTACTTTATCGCCTTTCTCGATATTAAAGGTTACATCTTTGAACAACAGGTCGCCTTCATAACTTTTGCTCAAATCGGTTACTTCGAGGATGCGATTTCCGGGTTCACGGCCGGGAGTAAAGATGATACCCGGATATTTACGGGTTGAAGGTTTGATTTCTTCGATATTAAGTTTTTCGAGCATCTTTTTACGGCTCGTAGTCTGTTTCGATTTGGCAACGTTGGCGCTAAAACGGGCAATAAACTCCTGAAGCTCCTTACGTTTTTCTTCGGCTTTCTTGTTCTGCGTTTGTTGCTGACGAAGTGCCAGCTGACTCGATTCGTACCAGAAACTATAGTTACCCGGAACGAGTTCGATGCGGCCATAGTCGATATCAACGGTATGCGTTGAAACTGAGTCGAGGAAGTGACGGTCGTGCGATACCACCAACACAGTATTTTCAAAGTTGGCGAGGTAGTTTTCGAGCCACATCACGGTGTCAAGGTCAAGGTCGTTGGTTGGCTCATCGAGCAACAGGTTGTCGGGTTTTCCGAACAAAGCCTGTGCAAGCAATACGCGAACTTTTTCCTTACCGGAAAGTTCTTTCATTAGCTTATAATGAAGATCTTCTTTGATACCCAAACCGCTAAGAAGGTTGGCAGCGTCGCTTTCGGCGTTCCATCCGTCCATTTCGGCAAAGCGTTCTTCGAGTTCCGATACACGTATACCGTCTGCGTCAGAGAAATCGGGTTTGGCATAAAGAGCATCACGTTCTTCGGTTACTTTAAGAAGTTCCACGTGACCCATCATTACCGTTTGAAGTACAGTACATTCGTCAAACTCAAAGTGGTCTTGTTTCAACACCGAAAGGCGTTCGCCTTTACCCATGATGATGGTTCCTTTGCTGGGATCGAGGTCGCCGCTCAGCAAACGTAAGAATGTAGATTTTCCGGCTCCGTTAGCACCAATGATGCCATAGCAGTTGCCGGGGGTAAATTTTAAATTCACGTCCTGAAACAAAGGGCGTTTCCCAAACTGAATTTCTAAACTTGATACTGTAATCATTCGATAAAAACTATTAAAAGGTTGAATTCCTGCAATGAGGAAAAGTGCGCAAAAGTACGCTTTTCTTTTGGCCTAATACAAGGGTTTGATTAGAATTATTTGCCCAACCCGCTTTTGAAATGCTTATTGTCGCAATTTACAAGGCCTTCCGATATATTAATTTTACGTTAAATATTTAGTAGCATGACTAATAAAGCCAATAAACCGTGAGTTTCCGGCTATTATTTTTCTTTCAACGGCATCCTTCCAAGTTTCACAAAAGAATAGCCTTGTCTGCGAAGTTCGGGGATTATCGTTTGTAAAGCGGAATACGTTTTATTTTCGGGGTGGTTAAAGTGCATGATGATGATAGAGCCAGGTTTAATATGGTCCATAACATTACTGACCAAAATATTTGTTGGCGTTTTGGCCATCGCATCGCCCGATAGAATACTGAAACTTATTACCGAAATACCCAGCTTCGAGGCCATCTGTACCGATTTTTCGTCGGTATATGCCGTTGCCGAACGATAGATGAGCGGTCGGCGGCCTGTTATCAAACGAATCTTTTCGGCATTAGCTTCGACCTCATCATAAGCATCGGCTATATTCCGGGTTCCACGAATACCATAAATAGAAGCACCTTTGCTGGAACAGGGACGGTGGTTTAAACCGTGGTTCTCGATCTCGAAAAGCGTATCGCGGGCAAGGTCTAGAAAGGATTTGTAATTTTCATCAATCCATAAACCGGTTACAAAAAGGGTTGCCGGTACTTTTTCTTTGCGTAAAAAATTAATAAGGTCGGCATTGTAGGCCCTGCCCCGTCCTTTGCCTCCACAGGCATCGAAAGTGAAGGCGACCACCTTACGGTTGGTGACGAAGTTTGTTTTTACGCCTTTCACAAACTCCCCCCAATGCCCGGCCGGGGTACGACTAAAGCCTGACAATACATTTGCTTTCCTATTATTGTAACGACTATTAGCCTTTAGATATTTTATTAATACCGGATTACTGAACTTATTAACCTGTGCATGTAACGAAAAACAAGAAAAACAGGATATTACCAAGCCAACAAAAATTCTCATATTATTCAATCGCTTATCTTTCGGGGAACTTCAGCAAAAATAAACTTATTACTTTTATATTTGTTCCAGAGTGATAAATTATTTACACTTCCATTTCATGAAATCTTTACAGATGCTGGTCTTTATCATCGTTGTCCTTTCGGTTTATACATTAGCCAATTATTACGTCGGACTAAGAGGTTTTCAATCCCTGCCAAGCTTTGGATGGGTTAAACCCGCCTATATTTTTCTTTTTACAACACTGGCATTCTCTTATGTTTTTAGTCGTTTTCTTGAAAAAACATCGCTTTATACCTTACATCATATAACGTATTGGGTTGGGGCATTCTGGATGGCAGCCCTCATGTACCTTTTTCTGGCTGTAATTTTAATCGACCTGATACGGTTTGTTAACCTGGGTTTGCATTTTCTGCCGGCAATAGGCACAACAAACTATCAAACCTTAAAAATAGCCACTTTGGCTGGGACAGTTCTGCTTACCTCATCAGTTTTGGGATTTGGACATTGGAATGCCCGTTCGCAACAATTGAAAAAACTACATATTCATATACCCAAAAAGGCGGGAAACCGGGATAAACTTAATATTGTTATGGTTTCGGATATTCACCTGGGAAGTTTATTCGGCAAAAAAGAAGTGGATACAATGGTAACCCGCATCAATAAACTCAATCCGGACATTGTGCTCCTAGCCGGAGACATCCTTGACGAAGCTCAGATGCCTATTTTCCGCAACAACACGGGCGAGCCTCTGAAAAACCTTAAAGCCAAGCTAGGCGTTTACGGCATAACCGGTAACCACGAATATATTGGAGGAATAAACAGTGCCGTAAAGTATCTCGAATCGCTAAACATAAAACTGTTGCGCGACACTTCGTGGCTTATCGACAGCAGTTTTTATCTGGCTGGACGAGAAGATCGTGATGGAATACGTTTTTCACGAAAAGCCCGCAAAACGTTGCCCGATGTACTTCGTAATGTCGATCATAAACTACCGGTAATCCTTCTCGATCATCAGCCCTTTCATCTTGATCAGGCTCAAAATAACGGCGTTGACCTGCAACTCTCCGGGCATACCCATAATGGTCAGTTCTGGCCCATGAACCTCATCACGCAAAAGATGTACGAAATTGATTGGGGTTACCTAAAAAAAGGAAATACGCACATTTACGTTTCGTGCGGATACGGAACCTGGGGCCCCCCCATCCGTATCGGGAATAAACCGGAAATGGTGCAGATTGAGGTGCTTTTCAAAAACTAATCTGAAAATTACTACGGATAAGGATTGATTTGAGTCTGCCGGATGTTTAACATCCAATTATATAACTCTTTTGCCTGGCAAGACTGGTTTTCGATATAAATATCGCCGGTTTGTTTCAATAAAATCCTTTTGTATTTCCCTATCTTGGATACATAAATAAAGCCGGAATATGTAACGATACCGGCATCAAACATTTCGGATTTAGGATCAGACAACTTGCCGCCAGCAGCCATGTAAAGCTGAAGGACTTTCGCATTTAGCTCCTTTGAGTCAATCCTTACGCTTGACGAATCTGTTTGAGCATAATTGTCGAGCATTTCAGCTTCTGTCAGGTAGCCATCTTTATCTACATCATGCCACTTTTCGGGTAATTTAAAAGTTCGTAGCTTTCCCTTGTTATCAATAACCCAGCCCCAATGTTGGAATCCCCAGGCATAATTATAATATTCGGATATAAATAAAAACGATTTATCTCCCGCGAAAAATTTTTCCTTTTCACATCCTAAAAGTATAACACAAATTATAAAGACAATAGCAGCCTTCATAAGCTCATTTGTTTCTTTTATGATGCTGAAAAACCGAAAAGTTGCGTGCTTATTCGGAAAAACGATATCCTATGCCCGACTCGGTTACAATAAACCTGGGTTTGGCTGGATCGTCTTCAATTTTCTTTCGTAGTTGGGCTACGAACACTCGTAAATATTGGGTTTGATCGATATAACCAAGCCCCCACACTTCTTTTAGGATAAACTGATGTGTAAGCACTTTACCGGAATTCCGGGACAATAAGGCAAGTAGGGAAAACTCTGTGGAGGTCAACTTTAATAGCTCCCCATTTTTTCGGACCATATGTTTTGCCAGATCGACAGACAAGGTTTCGAAAGACAGCTCTACATTGTTCTCATCGAGCTGTACCCCTCTGAACGCTGACCGGATACGAGCCAGTAATTCGCCCGTGCGAAATGGTTTAACAAGATAATCATTAGCACCATTATCCAAAGCCTTGACAATATCCTCTTCCGAATTACGAACTGACAGGATGATAATTGGCCTTTTATACCACTCGCGCAGTTTTTTCAACACAGATTGACCATCTTCATCAGGTAAGCCCAGGTCCAAAATAATCAATGAAGGGTTATAAGTAGCTGCTGCTACAATTCCATCCTTGCCGGTACCAGCCTCACTAACCTTATACCCATTTACATTAAGGGTAATTTCGAGCAATCGCCGAATCTGCACCTCGTCATCGATAATCAATATGTTTGGATCGTTGTTCATGGCTCAAATTTACTGCATCATTTCCAAATCCGGAATGTCGGTTGGAATCTTAACGGTTATCAGTGCTCCTCCGTTTTGACGGTTTTGGACAAGTACGGTTCCGTTGTGAGCTTCCACAAACCCCTTTACAATGGAAAGTCCAAGCCCTGTACCTCCTGGAAGGGAACCATCTACCCGATAAAATTTTTTAAATACATGAGGAATGGAACTCTCGGGGAATCCCGGGCCACGATCCATGACCTGAATCATAAAGTTGGGCTTGTCGTAATAAGCCTTTATCCGGATAGTCGTTTTGGAGCCGGCATATTGCGTAGCATTAAAAACCAAATTGTGCAACACCTGTTCCATTAACCCGATATCAATCCTGACAAGCGGCATATCTGCAGCAATAACCACTTCGAGGTTAAAATGCCGAAGTTCTGTTTTCAAATTTTCGGTAACTTTATTGACGAGGTCGTGCACGTCGTACCAATCGAGACGCGGCGTGATACGTCCCGACTCCAGCCTAGACATATTTAAAAGATTTTCAATAAGCCGGTTAAGCCGTTCTGAAGCCATAAGTATTTCCGAATACAAACGATTTGTCGTGTCCTTATCGTAAGTAGCGGCAAGCAAGGTATCCGACGCTCCCATGATGGTTGCAACGGGAATCCGCAGCTCATGCGAAATAGAATTAAAAAGTGTTTTATATAGCTTATCCGACTCATCTAGTACGGAAGCCCGGCGGGCAAGTTCATTAAGATATTCCCGCTCCAAGGCATTCGATATTTGCGCGATAAACGTATCCCAAAAAGTTTCTTCCTCAGCCAAAAAACTTTTTTTATGTTTCACAGCCGCCACCCCAAGCCTTAATTTCGAGCCTGTTAACGGATAAAACGTAACCTCAGATGAAGGAAGGGTATCGGTATATCTCCCGGCCTTTTTCGAATGCTGAAAAGTCCATGAAGCAACACTCAGCTCTGAATTTGACAGATCAAGAAACGTTCCGTGTTCAACTTGCTGTTTTAATTCATTATTGGAACCTTGCAAAACAAATGCAAAATCAAATTGAAAATATTTCTGAATGGTCTCTACGGACACTTTCAGAACTTCCTCTAACCCGGAAGTTTGGGAGAGCTCCCTGGTAAGCTGATAAAGCGCATTGGTGCGTTCCTCTCGTTCTCTGGTCATTTTTTCCTGGTTTCGGAGTCTCGACGTCAAAATGCCATTTAACAAGGCGATTACGAAATAGGTACCCAGCATCAATGCATCCTCGGCCCGGCCTACATGAAGGGTGAACGCCGGTGGAATAAAAAAATAGTCCCACACCAGAGCACTTAAGGTAGCAGCAAGCAAAATAGGACCTATGTCTAAAAAAACGGCAAGTATCGATACGGTAAAAAGCAGCGCAAAGGCTACAATCTGATAGCCTACCACTTCTTTAAAAGGAAAAAATGCCAGAGCGGTTAAAATTGGTACCATTCCCGAGAGGAAATACTTTCCTATGCCGGAGCTAAACGAAGGCATCGAAATATATTTCATGTACTGGTTGTCGCTCGACAAATCAGACCCCATCACATATACATCGATGTTGCCGCTGTGGCGGATAAGCCTGTTTACAAAATTACCCAGCAAGAGCAGCGAATATAATGTCCGGTGCCGGGGTTTCCCGACGATTATGTGAGTAATATTTTCCTTATGGGCAACACTTAAAATGGCTTTCACAATATCTTCGCCGGAAGTGGTTATCACGTCGGCTCCCAACTGCTTGGCCAAGTTAATATTCTTGGTAAGATGTTCCTGCTGTAACTGGGTTAATTTTTGGGGAGGCTCCACGTATAAGGCTAGCAATGTAGCCCCCATGGTGTATGACAGGTTTTTAGCCCACCTCAATAGTTTTGCCGATTGGGGACTGGGACCAATAACCGCCATCAGGTGCAAACCCGATTTCCAAGGACCGGGAATGCGTTTTTGCTGCATGTACTGGCGCACCTGTTTATCAACTCTATCCGCTACAATACGGAGTGCCATTTCGCGCAATGCGGTAATATTTCCTTTACGGAAAAAGTTCTGGATAGCTTCTTTGGAACGGTCGGGGGTATAAATTTTACCTTCGCAAAAACGCTGCAGCAATTCGTCGGGAGTCAGGTCCACAAGCTCGATCTCGTCTGCCTTTTCAAAGATTTCGTCGGGCAGGGTTTCCCGTACCACAATGCCTGTAATTTGCGCCACCGTATCGGAACGACTTTCGAGATGCTGAACATTGACCGTGGTATAAACATCAATACCATTATCGAGAATATCCATCACATCCTGATACCGCTTGAGGTGCCGGCTGCCGGGAGCATTGGTATGCGCCAGTTCATCAATAAGGACAACCTGAGGACGCCGGGCAATAATCGCATCAATATCCACCTCCTGAAGCATAGTCCCCTTATATTCGGACATTTTTCGGGGAATCAGCTCCAGTCCTTCTACCAAATCATCAGTTTCTTTACGTTTGTGCGTTTCAACATACCCTACAACAATGTCAATTCCCTTGGCTTTATCCACATGGGCAGCCTGTAACATTGTAAACGTTTTGCCCACACCGGCACACATCCCGAAAAATATTTTCAGTTTGCCACGTTTGCTTTTTTCTTCCTCAAGTTTAAGCGAGGCAAGCAATTCGTCGGGATTCGGGCGGTTTTCTTCGTACGGGTTCATCGGATATTATCTAGTTCTAAATTTAGCATTAAAACATTGATTCTCGCCTCTCCCAACAACGAAAATTGGGGTTTTTCACTCATATCCCTTATGATTTTTACCAGTTCCTGTTTCTGCCGGGCAGTGAAATTCCGGTTTTCAGCAATTCTGTCGACCTGTATCATGGCAGCTTGCGGAGATATGTGCGGATCAAGGCCGCTGGCAGAGGCAAAAATCATCTCCGCTGGAATACTGTCGGTATCCTTTATTCTGTTTTTATCAGCAAAAACCGATCTTCGGCTGTCAACAAGCTTTTTCAAAGTTTTGCTTGTAGGACCAAAATTTGAACCTCCCGAAGGCAGCGGATTATAATCTGTCGCCGATGGCCTTGACCAAAAATAACGGGTACTGTCAAATTTCTGCCCGATCAGTTCAGATCCGATTATAACCCCATTTTTAGTTATCAGGCTTCCGTTTGCCTGGCGATGAAAACAGGTTTGAGCTATTCCGGTAACCAGGAGCGGATAGACAATACCGGTAAGTACCGTCATTACCAACAATACTTTTAATGCTATAATAATTTGTTTTTTCATGATTGACAATTTTAAAGACATCAATTTAATGGATTGATATTCTATATAATATGAAGAACAACCAGCAACATATCGATTAATTTTATCCCGATAAATGGGACAACCAGGCCGCCAAACCCATAAATTAAAATATTCAAGGCGAGGACCCTGTTTGCTGAAATAGGGCGATATTTCACGCCTTTTAAGGCAAGAGGAATGAGGGCAATAATGATAAGGGCATTAAAAATGACCGCACTTAAAATTGCACTTTGAGGCGTTGCCAGTTTCATGATATTGAGTGCGGACATCGGCCCTGCTGCATGAGCTGTGGCATACAACGAAGTAGCAATGGCCGGGATTATGGCAAAATATTTGGCAACATCATTGGCTATACTGAACGTAGTTAAAGCCCCGCGGGTCATCAGTAATTGTTTGCCGGTTTCGACCACTTCGATCAATTTGGTAGGATTACTGTCCAAATCGACCATATTACCGGCTTCGCGGGCAGCCTGGGTACCCGTATTCATGGCCAGTCCCACGTCGGCCTGGGCAAGGGCTGGAGCATCGTTGGTGCCGTCGCCAATCATTCCCACGAGATGCCCATTGGCCTGTTCCTGACGGATGCGGTAAAGCTTGTCTTCGGGCTTTGCTTCGGCCAAAAAGTCATCTACACCCGCTTCGGCTGCGATGGCTGCTGCTGTTAAGGGATTATCGCCGGTAACCATCACGGTACGAATACCCATCTGCCTGAGCTGGGCAAACCGATGTTTGATACCGCCTTTCACAATATCTTTGAGATGGATCACACCCAGTACCCGGTTATTTTCGGCAACCACCAGAGGTGTGGCTCCCTGTCGGGCAAGGTCAGATACTATTTCTTCTACCTTTTTCGGAAAAAAACCATCGTTGTTCTGGATATACTTTTTGATAGATTCTGTAGCACCTTTTCGGATACTACGGACATTCCCGCCGGATTCTTTAATATCAACCCCGCTCATCCGGGTTTGCGCGGTAAAAGGGATAAAAACGGTATCCGAAGGATGAATCTCTTTACCACGCATATTAAACAATTCCTTGGCCAAAACCACTACTGAACGGCCTTCCGGGGTTTCATCGGCCAATGACGACAATTGGGCAGCGTTAGCCAGTTCTTCTTTGGAAACGCCTTCAGCAGGAACAAAATCCGTAGCCATACGGTTTCCTAAGGTAATCGTTCCGGTTTTATCGAGCAATAAAACATCCACATCGCCGGCGGCCTCAATGGCTTTTCCGCTGGTTGCAATCACATTCTTCTGTAACAGTCGGTCCATACCACTGATACCTATGGCACTAAGCAACCCTCCGATGGTGGTTGGAATAAGGCACACCAACAGTGCAATCAAAACCGGAAGCGTAAGGTTCTGTGATTGGGGCATCCCCGATGCGGTAAGACTGTAGCCAAAGAAAGTAGGAAGGGTTACAACCACCAGCAAAAAAATGATGGTAAGGCCCGACAATAGAATGGTAAGTGCTATTTCGTTTGGTGTTTTTTGACGTTTGGCACCTTCTACAAGTGCAATCATACGGTCGAGGAAGGTGTTGCCCTGTTCGGAAGTAATTCGAATGACAATACGGTCGCTAATTACCTTAGTGCCTCCGGTCACTGCACTTCGGTCTCCTCCACTTTCGCGGATCACCGGGGCCGATTCGCCAGTTATGGCCGATTCATCGACGCTTGCAATGCCTTCGATCACTTCACCGTCGGCAGGGATAACGTTACCCGATTCGCAAACCACGGTATCGCCTTTTTTTAAATCGGGAGCCAGAACTTCCTCTTCCTTGCCGTTTATCAGCCTTCGGGCTTTCGTCTGCGTACGGCTTTTCCGAAGGCTTTCGGCCTGAGCTTTTCCGCGCCCTTCGGCAATTGCTTCGGAAAAATTGGCGAATAAAACCGTAAACCAAAGCCAAACAGAAATCTGTAAATTAAACGACGAAAAATGTTTGGTGAAGATGTCTCCAAAAACAATAATGGTGGTCATCACCGCGCCAATAGCAACAATAAAGATAACCGGGTTCTTTACCAATAAGGCAGGGTTCATTTTTACGAAGGAATCCTTAAATGCCTGTACAAATATTTTTTTCGAAAACAGGCTCGCTTGTTTATGTCTTGTGGTCATGATTTATTCAATTAAAAAGTAATACCGGAATTCATCAGAAAATGCTCCATAATCGGGCCTAAAGCCAATGCCGGGAAGAAAGTCAGCCCTCCAACAATCAATATCACACCAATTAACAATAGGACGAACAACCAGTTATCAGTGCGAAAAGTTCCTGAAGAAACAGGGGTTATTTTTTTAGAGGCCATATTTCCAGCAATAGCCATTACCGGAATTATGACCCCGAAACGACCGATCAGCATACCTAATCCAAGCGTAATGTTATAAAATACGGTATTGGCAGAAAGCCCGGCAAAAGCACTTCCGTTATTACCTGCAGCAGAACTAAATGCGTATAGAATTTCGGATAATCCATGAGGCCCGGCATTATTTAACCCGGCCAAACCATAAGACGAAGTACACGCCCAGGCCGAGAATAATTTTATTACCAGACTCGGAACCAAAATTGCCAGAATAGCCATCTTAACCTCAAAAGCTTCTACTTTTTTTCCGAGGTATTCGGGCGTTCGGCCCACCATTAACCCGGCAATAAACACTGTAAGTATGATGAATACAACCATTCCATAAAGCCCGGCCCCTACTCCTCCAAAAATCACCTCGCCTAACATCAGGTTAAATATAGCTACCATTCCCGATAATGGTGAAAGGCTGTCGTGCATGGCATTGACCGAACCATTGGAGGCATCGGTAGTTGCTACCGACCACAAAACGCTGTTTGCCACTCCAAAACGGGTCTCCTTCCCTTCCATGTTACCTGCAACATGAAGCACCGCGTTATGCCCATATTCCGAATATAGAGATAAGCCCAACCCGGCAGCAAAAAGTATAAACATAACGATAAATACAGTCCATCCCTGCCTGTTAGAACCGGCAAACCGTCCGTAAGTAAACGTCAAAGCTGCTGGAATAAGCAGAATCGTCAGCATTTCAAGGAAATTGCTGAAAGGTGTCGGGTTTTCAAACGGGTGGGCACTGTTGGCATTAAAAAAGCCACCGCCATTGGTTCCAAGCTGTTTGATGGCAATCTGGGAAGCTGCAGGTCCAAGCGGAATTACCTGTTGCGTTTTCTGCAAAGTAGTGACATGTGTGTATGGCGAAAACGTCTGTACTACACCTTGTCCGACTAAAATAACTGAAAAAATAATCGCCAACGGCAGCAACACATATACTACCGAACGGGTTAGATCAACCCAGAAATTGCCAAGGTTTTCGGTAGTTTTACGGGTAAGGCCACGCATTAAGGCAACAAGCACGGCAATACCGGTAGCGGCACTTACGAAATTCTGCACGGTTAATCCCAACATTTGTACCAAATAGCCGAAGGTTGTTTCTCCGGCATAGGACTGCCAGTTGGTGTTCGTCATAAAGCTTACTGCTGTATTAAACGACAAATGCCACGCGGCATTAGGAAGATGTTCGGGGTTGAGGGGCAGGTAAGCCTGAAGCATCTGCAAAAGAAAGACAACCAGAAACCCTATAAAATTAAATACAAATAACCCGGACAGATATACTTTCCAGTTCGTTTCTTCACTGCTATCTATCCCGCATAAACGATAAATCAAGCGTTCAAGCCAACCCAAAACAAGTTTCAACAAATGACGTTCATTCATAAAAACTTTCGCCATAAACCTCCCCAATATTGGCGTTAACGCTATCAGGGCAGCGATGAACAATACGATTTGAATTATCTCATTCATTTTCTAAAATATTTAGATTTATTTATATTTCATTAATTAAAATCTTCTATTCCATTTGGTTTCACCCTTAAAAAGTTAATGATTCACTGGTAACTTATTATCAGAATTTCTCAGGTTTTAAAAGCGAATACACCAAATATCCCATAATAAACAGGGCAATAAGTGCACCCAGGAGATAGCCCAACATCCCGTTACCAATAGTTGTTTCGTCTAGAGTTGGTACAAACACTGTAATAATCATAAAAGAATATATTTTAGGTTTCATTGTATAGTGATATTTAATACCATACAAAAATATGCCACTAAATATAAAGGGGGTATAAAGATTACGACGGCCTATATAAAGATTTTATAAAGAAGTCGATGCACATCAAGGTCTTGCAAATACTCACCAATAAATAAGGTTTTTACATGTTTTTTCAGTAACTTTCATTTAGAAAAGATTAAACTCCTCATTTATAACTTAAAACTTTCCGACTATGAAGATCAAAATTGTTTTACTTACAGTTTTATGCACTTTCGGGCTATTTGCTTTTCAGTCTTGCTACAAGCCCAAACCTCCTGTAATCGGACTTTTGATGGATGAATTTTCAACCGAACGCTGGGTAAAAGACACCACTATTTTTATTAAAAGTGTCAATGATCTTGGTGGCAAAGTCATTTGTCTTGTTGCGAACCGCGATCCCGCCAAACAACTTGAACAAGCCAAATTTCTGATCAAAAAAAAGGTTAAGGTTTTAGTTATACTCCCTGTCGATCTTAAAAAAGCTGCCCAAATTGTTAAGGAAGCACAAGCCGCTCATATTCCTGTAATTTCTTACGACCGGCTTATTCTTAATGCAACTCCCGACTATTATATATCTTTTGACAACATAAAAGTTGGGGAAATGCAAGCCAATTATATCCTTAACCGGCTTGGAAAAGGAAATATTGCACTCATCGGCGGTCCTAAATCCGATTATAATTCTTCCTTTTTACGGGTAGGACAGTTAGGAATTTTTCAACCGTTTATTGAAAAAGGCGACATCAAGATTGTTTTCGACCAACAGGCCACTACATGGTCCGATACTGCAGGTTACAGGTTAGCCAAAGATTGTCTTAAAGAAAATAACAATAAAATAGATGCCTTTATTGCTGGGAACGACGTCCTAGCCAGAGGTATAATCCAAGCTCTGGAAGAAAAAAAACTGGATGGTAAAGTCCTCGTAACCGGGCAAGATGGTGATTCCAAGGCATGCGAAAACATCATGAACGGAAAACAAACAATGACCGTTTACAAACCCATCGAAGAAATAGCCGATGTTGCCGCCAGTACCGCCATTTCACTGGCAAAGGGTGAACCTGTTAAAGCTACCATGACTACCAACAACGGAACTAAACTCATTCCTTCGATATTGATTTCTCCTCTTATTGTCAATAAAGGAAATATTGAAATGCAGATAAACCCTAAACGTTTAGCTCAAGAATAATCAAAAATAAATAAACCAAAAGAGCCGATAAATCGGCTCTTTTGGTTTATTTATTTTTCCACCACCATAAACTCCGTCCTTCGGTTTCGGGTACGATTCTCTTCAGAAATATTTGGCAACAACGGTTTGGTTTCGCCATAGCCTTTGGCCGTAAGACGCACCATTTCGATGCCGTTTTGAACCAGATAATCAACCACGGCACGCGCCCGATTGTCTGATAACCGAAGATTATGATCGGGTTTACCTGTGTTATCAGTATGTCCGCTAAGTTCAATCTTCATGGTAGGATTATCTTTTAAAAGGGCCACCAACCGGTTAAGTTCAATCTTCGACTCTGGTTTTAACTGGTACGAATCGGTATCAAAAAATACGTTTCGCATAACTACCTTCTCCCCTGCTTTGATAGGTTTCATCGGAACATCTTTTAAAAACGGACTGGTGTAATCGCCCTGTTTCATGGTAAAGTTGTCGGAATAAAACAAATAGCCTTTTTTACTAACATTCAGTGCATAATCTTTACCCGTTGGAATACATACCAGAAATGTTCCATCGGTATTCGACAAAGCGTCCATTACAGTTTTTGACGTACCCAAATCAATGAGTTCAAACCTTGCCGTAAGCGGATTCTCTGAAGATGCATCAAATACCCGTCCCTTCATATACGATGCCATGGTTGGTCGGACAGCTTTAGGCATATCGAAACTATATATATCCGACCCGTTTGCTGAATACCTGCCGGTTGAATAGTAAGCCGTTTCTCCTTTAGCATTCACAATTACCGTTTCTTCATCGAACCTAGTGTTTATTGGGTAACCCAAGTTAACCGGAGTAGTCCAGTCATTATCGCCTTTGCGTTTGGAGATAAACAGATCGAAACCGCCCAGGCCCGGCCATCCTTTTGATGCAAAATAAAGGGTTTGGTTGTCGGAATGAATAAACGGAGCTTCTTCATCCAACGTGGTATTAATGCTATCGCCAAGGTTAACGGGTATTTGCCATGCACCAGACTCATCGCGGGTCGATTTCCAGATGTCTAGTCCGCCCTTTCCGCCCGGACGGTTACTGGCAAAATATAATGTTTTTCCGTCGGGACTCAGCGAGGGCTGCGTTTCCTTATAATTTGAATTTATCGGCTTGCCCATATTTTGAGGCTCAGACCACTTTTCTCCTTCTTTCTTCGAAAAATACAAATCGCAACTACCATATCCATCCACACGGTTGCAACCTGTAAAAATTAAAAATTTTCCATCCCCCGAAATTGTCGATGCTCCTTCATTATCGGGGGTGTTGAGAGGAGCTCCCATCGATCGAGCAGGTGTCCACTGGCCGTTTTCAAACGTCGAATAATAAAAATCTTCCTGACGATTGCCAAATACTTTAAGGTTGGCCGAATCCTTCGGAACTAACGTTGTAAATACCAGTGTCTGTCCATCGGCTGAAAGGCTTGGTGAATATTGATCGAACTTTGAATTGATATTTGCCCCTAAGCTTTGTGGGTTAAACGGAACCGGATTTTTAACGGCATTAACAGCAAACTCACAGTTTTTTTTCAACATAAGGGCTTTATTCTTAAGCTTTACAGAAATTGTATAGGTGAGATATTTATTGACATGCTCCAAGGCGTCGGAATACATTCCATTTTCGAATTCGCGGTTGGCAAGGTTTGAATATGCCGGAGGAAAATAATCGGGATTAATCTTAATTGCTTTTTTATAGCTTTCTATTGAAAGCGTATCCCGTTTCATATCGGTATACAAATCGCCCAAAACTAACCAGGCTTCAATAAAAGTGCTATCGTTTGACAGTGCTTCGTGTAACAACTTAATCGACTGGGGCAACTCGTTTTTATTGGCAAAAACCAGTGCTGCCTGGTAAAGCTGAACGGCTTTGGCTGATTTTGATGATAATTGTGATTGGGCGGAAAGAATACCAACGGCCATTTCGGCCATCAACAATGTACAGATAAAAATTCTTCGCATTTAAATTTTCGTTTGAGCCGGAAAGCTATTTCTGTGTAAAATTACTAAAACCATTATATTTGGTACCATATTTGTCACAGGGTGGACAAATTAATAACTTATTCTACTAAATGTAATTCTATTACAATGAAAAAATTATCGTATTTATCCATTGGGTTATTACTCGTATTTTGCGCCTTTAGCCTTAAAAAGGAAACGCCTGTAATTTACATGATTGGCGACTCGACCATGGCCAACAAAGAAGAAAAAGCCAAGCCTGAAACCGGCTGGGGACAAGTGCTAAACCGCTTTTTTACCGACGAAATAAAGATTGATAACCGGGCTCAGAACGGACGAAGCTCAAAGAGTTTTATCGGGGAAAAACGATGGGACAACATCCTTTCGACCCTTAAAAAAGGCGATTATGTCATCATTCAGTTTGGACATAACGATGCCAAAGCTGACTCTTCCAGACATACCGATCCACAAACAACATTCAAAGCCAATCTGGTAAAATTTATTAACGACACACGAGCCAAAGGAGCCTTCCCGATTCTCTGTACCTCCATTGTTCGCCGTCATTTCGATGCCAAAGGACAACTTACCGACACCCATGGCGAATACGTTAAAGTGCCACGTCAGGTAGCCGCAGAAATGAACGTACCGCTCATCGATATGGAAGCTAAAACCCGCAAACTAATTGCCAACCTTGGTCCCGAGGAATCCAAAAAACTTTACCTTTTTGCCCAGCCCGGCGAATACCCTAATAGACCTAAGGGTGTAGAAGACAGCACACATCTTAAGGAGGAAGGAGCCTTAAAATTCGCTGCTCTTGCTGTTAACGGTATGAAAGAACTTAACCTTCCGCTCGTGAAATTTTTGAAAAACAACTAAATTTAACGAGTTAAGACACCAATGAAACATTTCCTTTTATTTATAACATTAACCTTCAGTCTTACCACCTTCGCCCAAAGTAAACCTCAATACGACTTTATTGTTGCACTGGATGGTAGCGGCGATTTCAAAACGGTACAAGAAGCTATTAATGCCGTACCAGACTACCGTAAGGTACGGACAGTAATCTTCATAAAAAAAGGGACTTATAAAGAAAAAATTATCCTGGCCGAGTCTAAGACGATGGTCACATTTATCGGCGAGAACAAGGATAGTACCATCCTCACGTTTGATGATTATGCCCAGAAGAAAAACCGTTTTGGTGAAGACAAAGGGACTTCCGGATCTGCGGGGTTCTACGTTTACGGACCAGGGTTTCGGGCTGAGAATATTACGTTCGAAAACTCCGCTGGTCCGGTTGGGCAGGCAGTTGCCGTGCTCGTTAAAGGCGACCGTGCTGCATTCTTCAATTGCCGATTTCTCGGCTTTCAGGATACACTTTATACCTTCGGAGATCAAACCCGTGCGAGCCGTCAGTATTATAAAAACTGTTACATCGAGGGGACTGTCGATTTCATCTTTGGCTGGGCGACTGCATGGTTCGAAGGATGCACCTTGCATAGCAAGCACGAGAACGGATATGTAACAGCAGCATCAACGCCCGAAAGCAGCAAATATGGATACGTTTTTTATAATTGCCGGTTAACGGGCAATGTTCCCGAAGCCTCGATTTACCTGGGGCGACCGTGGCGACCTTTTGCCAAAGTAGCTTATCTTAATTGCGAAATGGGCAAGCACATCAAACCCGAAGGATGGAACAACTGGGGCAACACAGCCAATGAACATACAGCCCAATATGCCGAATATAAAAGTTTCGGCTCGGGGGCCAACTCCGCAGCCCGTGTAAAATGGTCCCGCCAACTCTCCGATCAAGAAGCTGCCACCTACACCATAGCCAATGTTCTGGGAGGGGCTGACAACTGGAATCCGGAGGAATAAACCCTGTTTACAATCTCATCTTTTACATTTTCAGAAGATTATAAACGATTCCCTTTATTCCAAAATCTCAACCCTGATTCAAATTAAAGGTAAGTTAACCATTTTGAAATTGGCATAAACGCAAGAAACGCCGTCTTTGTTGAAAGGACGGCGTTTCTTTTATACGACCTTTTCAAATTATTTAAATAACTCCGGAATAGGATTGCCGGTGCAAGCGCTCGGAAATTTGACCCGTAACAACATCGAAACTGTGGCAGCAATATCGGTAACGCTGTGGTTAATTACGCTCTCACCTTTGTTGATGCCCACTCCATACCAAATAAGCGGAATATGAGTGTCGTAAGTAAACCCGGTTCCATGCGTAGAGGTCGAATACATATCTTCCGTCCAACCCGGTTCGAGAACCAATTTAATGTCCCCACAACGCTTATAATAAAACCCGTTTTGAATCCTAGCAGCAACGTTCAGCGTAAACTCTTGCTGATTAAGCTGGTTAGCCGTAAATACCTGAGCTATTCCGGGCTTAACGCGTAAATAATCGGCCAGTAGATTTTGTACACGAACAACGTCAATTCCTTTTTCGGCAAGCAAGGCCGTATTAAGGTAAAACTCATCATTTTCCAATGATTCAATCCATTTTCCTTCGCCCAACTGCTTGTTTAAAAACAGAACCAACTCCTTTGTCAATTGAGATAAATTTAGGTGACCTGCAGGTGTTTTATGGTCGTTAAGATATTCGGGCACTTCATCAACTCCATGATCGGCTGTAAGAAAAAGCGTATAGTTACCTTTACCAACATATTTGTCGAGCGCATCAAACAAACGGGCAAGGTCTCGGTCAAGTCGCAAATAGGTATCATTAATCTCTTTGGACAAAGGTCCAAACATGTGTCCAACGGCATCGGGACTTGAAAAGCTTATTGCTAAAAAATCAGTGTAATTCCCTTTTCCCAAGCCGGCATGCTCAAGAGCATCAATAGCTAAATCGGTAAGCAAACTGCTACCAAATGGCGATTTATAAAGCACCTCATACGGTACGGAAGTTTTTGCAGAGAGCTCTTTCAAATTATACGGAAACACCGGACGATCTTTTCCTTTAAAGATCCCTTCGTAGCGGTTGTCATCGGCAATACTTAACGGGTATTGATCTTCCGGAAGGAGTAACGCCCAAGTGCCGTCGCTATATTCCCTGGCTTTTTTCTGCTTATTAAAATTTTCGACCCATTCGGGGAGCTGATTCATATAAAACGTGCTGGTTACAAAGTTTCCCGATTTCTGGTCGAACCAGAAAGCTCCGTCGGCCATATGTCCCGCAGGTAGCACAGCTGCACGATCCTTAAGCGAAAGAGCAAGAACTTTAGCGTGCTGATTTGTTGAAATCTTTATCTCATCAGAAATATTCGTTGGCAAAAGGTTCCGGGGCGAAACACCCGTTAGTTTCCCTTCTGCACCCACAATTTTTTCGGTGGTATCGTCTACACAATAAACACGATGTTTGAGCTGACGGTCGTACCACGAATTACCAACAATTCCATGATATTTTGGCGATGCGCCAGCATAAATACTGGCGTGTCCGGGGCCTGTAATGGTGGGGAGATAGTTAATGTGCGTATTTCGACAGTTAAACCCGTCTTTAAGCAAACGTTTAAAACCTCCTTCGCCAAACTGAGCATAAAATCGATTCAAGTACTCCGCCCTCATCTGATCAACTACGATACCCACCATCAGTTTACGCGAGGACGATTGCTGTGCCGATAGTGGCGACAGCAGACATACAATGAAGAAACATAACAATAATCGTCTCATAAGTCTAAATATTAAAAAGCCTTTTATTTCCGAAGTTTCAAAATTAGAAAAACATAGGCATAATAATTTTTCTTCTATATTAAGATTCTATAAATATTTGTTAACTCTGAAATGTCATCTGAACAGATATAAAAAACGGTCCTTAGGTTATAAACCCAAAGACCGTCGGTATTGTTCATGACATCTTCTGACTGCTATTTTGCCATTTTGGCCAGCTCGCTTCCTGCCAATAAAAATGCGCCAGCACCATACTCCTGGGTTTCATCAGCAGAAACCGAACGAGGATCAGCACCTACCGCCTGAACCCATCCCAACATTCCTGTTTTAGCATCAATGGCCCAATTAAGCCCTTTCCAAGCCTTTAACACAACCGGTAGATACTTTTTGGCAGGCAATAAACCGTTATTAATGCCCCAAGCCATGGCATAGCAAAAAAATCCGCTGCCGGAAGTTTCCGGAGAAGGATATTCAGCATAATCGAGGAGGCTAGCTCTCCAAAGTCCATCATTTCCCTGAAGTGTAGCTATTTTTTCGCACATCTCTTTAAAAACCTGTTCATATTTTCCACGAGCAGGATAATTGACGGGCATATATTGTAAAACCCGTACCAAGCCACTTACGACCCATCCATTTCCACGTCCCCAAAATATTTTTTTCCCATTAACCGAAAGCTGCTGTGTGCCATCAGGCTTAGGACAAAAACGGGTGTCACGATAAAAAAGCTTTTCGGTTTTGTCGTATAATAAATTGTAAGTATCGGTCCACAGAATATTCATCGTATCTAGATAAGCCATATTTTTTGTAACATCAAACATACGGGCAAAAACGGGAGGTGCCATAAAAAGGGCATCGCACCACGACCAGTTCTTATTACCCTCCCAACCGACAACCGGGCCTCGCATAGGCTGGGCAATAATGGCATCAAGCCGCTGTTTTACAGGCAACATCATGGCTTCATTCCTTTTTATCCTGTATATTTCGAGATAGGTTTGTCCGACGGTTAAATCATCCGCATGACGGGATCTTCTGCCACATTCCCAGTTATTCCGGCTGCATATAGCAATGGCCGAATCCAGATACATTTGTTTTTGTGTAGTGTAATACTGAGCCATCAACCCTGTTAAAAAAGCGCCGCGTACCCAATCCGTATTAGGGACGCGATCGGTTTTCCCGTCTTTTCTCAGGTATTCCGTTTTCAGGTTTGTTAATTGCCAATCGCAAACCCGTGTCATTGATTGGATTATTTCTTTTTTTGACGGAAGTTTATCTTTTGCAAACCCACCGGGCACGATAAACAATAAAATGACGCCAACGATTAGTAATGATCTTTTCATAAGTAGTTTGAATTAAGATATATTAAAATATGACAGCTCAATTTTAATCAAAAAACTAACTATTAAAACACATTAGGCTTAACATAGGGTTAATGTGTAAAATATCGCATATATAAACATTTGATTACTAAAATTTTACATATATTTAATTGGCTCAATTTTGTATAAAAAAACGCCTTGCAAATTTTTACATTTACAAGGCGTACCCTCTTAACTAGTGACCAGGATGAGACTCGAACTCACACGGGATTGCTCCCACTACCCCCTCAAAGTAGCGTGTATACCAATTTCACCACCTGGCCATACTGTATTTTCGAAATTCAAAAATCCTTTTTCTTTTCGCGGTGCAAAGGTAATCTTTTCAATTAACCCTGCAACACCTTTCTGAATTTTTATCAGACTTTTTGATTTCTCTTTTGTACCCGGAACAGGACTCGAACCTGCACATCCTTACGAACACTAGTCCCTGAAACTAGCGCGTCTACCAATTCCGCCATCCGGGCATTAAAGCGGTGCAAAGATAAAAATTTTTTATTCCGGGGAAACTAAAACTGTAAAAAAAATCGAAACATTTCTGCAACATTACATCTCAATGTTGATATTCCGATATTTATCAAATAAAAAAGGTGCAGGTATATCACTATGCCTGCACCCCTGTATCAAACCTCTCAATATAGCAAATTAAACCGTTTCGAATTTAAAGATTTCCCTGACCAACAAGCTAGTTGAATAATCACGAAACATAAAACCACTTCTTATTATTCACTAAACCATCAGGTTGTTTGATCTAAATTAAATATTTTTTCTGAATATTAAACATAATTTGTTTAAATTTTATATATATTTTTTATCCGAAGGTTGCTCCTTAGGTGTTATTAGCTGTGTTAGGTATCCGGATAATAACCCGCCAATATTATTTTCTCCCTGAATAAGAAAATCCGGAGTTACTTTTACGTTGCCCGAAGCTACCTGCTTGGCAATTTCAATCGCGGTAACCCCATGCTGACCAATGGCTTTATTCTGCAATTCGTAAGCTTTAGCCGTAGCTTCTCCAATAGCAAGAATTTTTGAACCTTCGGCTTCACCAATAGCTTTAATCCCTTTAGCTTCTCCTTCTGCACGGATACGAGTACTTTCGGCCTCTCCCTCGGCAAAACGAATAGTTTTCAGCTTTGTCTGTTCGGCAACCTTCACACCAATTTCTGCTTCCACTAAGGTTTTTTGCATTTCTGCCTCGGAACGTGTTTTTTCGGTAGCAATACGCGTTTGTTCCGCCTTCTGTTGCTCTTCGTACATAGCCAATTGCTGCTGAGCAATGATCTTCATGGTTTGGGTATCCATTAGATCCTGCGGAAGCCTTATCTGACATATCAGTACAGATACACATTCTACATGGTATTTTTCGAGCTCGATACGGGTACGTTCTTCTGCTTTTCGCTGTTCCTCCTGACGGTCCTGCATGAAGTTCATAGCCGAGGTCGACGAGGCCTGGTTACGGAAACTCGAATCAATCATCGGGTGGATAACGTGCTGAATAAGGTTATCGATAGAACCAATTTTAGACACCATATAAGGTGCCTGATCCGGCCGCACACGAATAATCACCTTAACGGAAACACTGATTTCAAAGCCGTCGCGCGAAACCACCTTCAACGGGTCAAACTTAGTATCGGAACTTTCATCCCAATCAATTGTAATATTGGTAGTATCAATTACATAAGCGATAAAAGCCCTGCGGTTAAGGTAATAAATACCCGGTCCGGCTACTTCCTGCTGAATACCCCGGAAACCTTTGGGCACAACATAGCGTTCGATACCAACATCCAAACGACCCTCAAGCGACTGCACTTCCCCTCTTGCAGCCCCGCCTTCACGTTGTGCCGATTCAGCTAAAAGTTGTTTCAACTGCTGGGGTTCCTCACCCACATTCGACACCAATACGGCAACCTGACCACGTTGAACCACCGCTACATCATCAAGTTCTACCCGAAACATAAGCGGGTTGACATAATAAGTACCCGGTTTTAGCACATCAAACTGGGGTCCGCGTTGACCTCCGGCCAAAAGAAACTTCGAAACGTCCTGATAATCCTTATGTTCTGGAACCGACTTGGCAACATATTCCGTTTCAGGCAAAGGCTCGCCATCAAGTGCTGTAACCAAACCAACTTTTCCTGACGGAATAATGGTTGCATCAGCTACCTGAACACGAAAAAAATCACGGTTGATACGGTAGGTTCCCGGCAATAAAATTTCGCTCTGTGGGCCTTTCTGTCCATGGTGGGCAAGAAACATTTCACCGCTTTCGAAGTTGGAGTGCCCATCTACTTTAATAGCCAGCAATCGGCCGGTGTTGATCGGCTCACCGTCCATAGCCGTTACAATTCCTATTTTTCCAGACTCAATAACTACCGATTCGAGGTTGCGAACATTGAACAGAACAGGGTTAATACGATACGTCCCCGGAGGTAGAATCTCAATTTGCGGTCCTTTTTCGCCCTCGTTTTTTAAAAACGCTTCTCCATCCTGAAAAGAATTATGGTTAGGCACAACTTTGGCAAAAATCTTCCCGGCAGGAATCGAGTTTCCATCAATAGATTCCACCAAACCAATTTCCTGCTCACCAATAACCGTAAACGGCATCTTCCTGGCTTTATACAGAAAGGGAACAAGAACATGCAAACCGGGACCAAGCGTACGGGCTTGAACCCCAATCTCGTGTGCCATAGCTACAACCCGCCCTTTGGGCATATTGGCTCCAAACCAACGGCGTTCCAGCACAGCCAGCTCCCGACCTCCAACAACAACAAGCGAGTTGAATATCAAAATTAACAACAAAACGGCAATCAGGATAATACCCCAACTGTCAGCAAGAAAAGATGAACTCATAAGAACTTGTTTTAAATAAAATGTTTAATTAACTGTATAACAAATATAGTCTGAATAACGATTTACACAATAGAGCAAGTATATAATTCGCTGAAAAATTGCGACGATTCTAATTTTAAAATCAAAGTATTTGTAAACCAGAGATTAAGTTTACCTTTGCGCCGAATTTAAAATGTGTACCGTGACTTTTGAAGAATTAAACCTTAACAGGCCTTTATTAAATGCCTTAACCGATTTAGGCTACGAAAGCCCCACTCCTATTCAGGAAGAAGCTTTTCCGGTAGTGATGTCGGGCAGGGACGTGGTTGGAATAGCACAGACCGGAACCGGCAAAACATTTGCCTACCTGCTTCCGATTTTGCGGCAATATAAATTTTCCGACCAAAAACATCCGCGGATACTCATTGTTGTTCCTACGCGCGAACTTGTTTTGCAGGTTGTAAGCGACATCGAAAAGCTCTCCCAATATATGAACGTCCGTTGCGCCGGAGTTTATGGCGGCACCAACATCAACACCCAGAAACAACTCGTTTATAACGGCCTCGATATTCTGGTTGCCACTCCGGGACGGCTGGCCGACCTAACGCTGAGCGGCGTTTTACGTTTAAAAGCTATCCAAAAGCTTGTTATCGACGAAGTTGACGAAATGCTCAACCTCGGATTTCGAGGTCAGCTGGTTAGCCTGTTGGAAACATTGCCCCCAAAGCGTCAAAACCTAATGTTTTCGGCTACATTATCAGAAGATGTGGACAAATTAATCTCCAGCTATTTCTTCGAACCTGAAAAAGTTGAGTTGGCAGCACACGGCACACCGTTGGAAAAAATTATCCAGAAAGCATACCATATTCCCAATTATAATACCAAGATAAATCTTCTGGAGTTGCTACTTTCCAAGGAAGAAGAACTAACCAAGGTGCTCGTTTTTGTTGAAAATAAAAAACTGGCCGATAAGCTATACGAACGCATCGGACGAAAGCTAAAACATAAGGTTGGGGTTATTCACTCAAATAAATCGCAGAACCAACGTCTTAACACCCTTCAACGGTTTAAGGACGGCGAACACCGTGTGCTTATCGCTACTGACCTGGTGGCTCGCGGCCTCAACATTCCGAATGTATCGCACGTTATCAATTTTGACATACCCGAAGTTCCAGGCGATTATATCCACCGCATCGGTCGTACCGGACGGGCTGATAATGATGGTATTGCCATAACTCTTGTTACCGACGCCGACAGAAAATATCAGCGGGCAATTGAGGACTTAATGAACAAAGAAATCAACATGGTAGAACTACCCATCGATCTTATTATATCCCAAGAACTTATCGAAGAAGAAAATCCTTTATTATTCGATAAGGATTATTTAAAACGGGCAGCGTCAAAAGTTCCGGAAGGGGCTTTTCACGAAAAGAAGGGAAAAAACAAGAAAGTCAATCTAGGTGGTCCCAAAAAACGAAACCCGAAACACGGAAAACCGATCCGTCCTAAATTCTGATTATGAACCAGCAACCTATTCCCGTAAACATCATTACCGGGTTTCTGGGCGTTGGCAAAACAACCGCCATACTCAACCTACTCGAAAACAAACCAGTTAACGAACGCTGGGCTGTTATCGTAAACGAGTTTGGTAAAGTCGCCATCGACAATAAAACGATGTCCACTTCACAGATTGACGGCGTCGAAATTCGCGAAGTGGTCGGAGGATGTATCTGCTGTACCGCCAACACATCGTTTCAGGCTGCACTGGTGGTTACTATCTTCGAGGCTAAGCCACAACGCATTATCATTGAGCCTTCGGGTTTGGGATTCTTATCTGCCCTCGACGAAGCATTGCAATCCGAGCGGCTCCGGAGCCTTATCGACATTCGTACCACTATCTGCATTGTCGACGCTAACCAGTTGAACGATTTCCGTATTCAGCATAACGAAACATACAAGGCTCAGCTAAAGGCTTCGGACGTGATTTTAATCAACAAAACCGACATTACCCCTCCCGAAAACATTGACCGTTTTAACTGGTGGATGACCGAAAACATTGGCCCTAAACAGTATTTCGGCAAAACAGTTAACGGTCAAATAGACATAGACTTACTTCTACTCGAACCCACCGAAAAAGCTACGAACGAAAACAAACCTTTCACCCATTTTCTGAAAAATAGAAAGTTTTCGTTGGCTAAAAACCCTGATATTCCGAATAATCAAAAACCAACTCCCGGAAAACCAGTACAAATATCCAATCAGGTTGAGGGGTTCAGCGCATTCGGACTCATCTTCTCTGCTGACGACAATTTTGACAAATACAGCCTTTACAGCATTCTCAGCGAAATCAAAGTTTTACGATTAAAAGGTATTTTTCGTACCAATCAAGGCATTTTTCTATACAACCGGATAAATGATTATTTTAGCGTTTTGCCAGTATCTTCAGCCAGCGACAGCCGCATCGAAATGATTGCCTTCAAGGAGGACGCCCCTGATTTTACGACCATACAAAGCAAAATTTCGTCATTAGTACTATAATTCATTAACCTCGGTCCCTAATGAAAGATTATTTACCGATAATTCTCAGTTCTGCCACCGTATACGTATTCATTGTGGTTGCCATTCGTCTTTTTGGAAAGAAGGAATTTGCCCAGCTTTCGGTAAGCGATTTAGTGTTTGTTTTGCTTATCAGCAATGCTGTGCAAAATGCAATGGTGGGCTCCGACTCTTCATTAACCGGAGGACTAATAGCCGCATCTACCTTATTTATAATAAATTATCTTTTAAAATTCCTGATGTTTAAATTTCCAAAGCTGGAAGTATTTATTTCAGGTGAACCTCGACTGCTTATTTATCACGGTCAGGTAAACGAAGAAAATGTCCGGAAATCACGCATATCCATCAACGAACTCGTTGAAACCGTACGCGAACATGGCTGCCAATCAATAAAAGACGTAGACCTTGCAATATTGGAATCCGATGGGAATATCAGCGTTTTATCGGACAATTTTAAAACCCAGACTTCGCACGAACGAAAACGACGGAAAAAAGTCCTTCCTCAATCTTAAGAAAACCTTCACTACAGTAAAAAGTTTTTCTCTATTTTTAAGCACCAATTATAAATCAAAAATAAGATGAATCAATTAACCATCAACAATTTCGAAGAATTTGAACAATACGTTGGAAAAGAATTAGGCATTTCCGAATATCTAAAAATTACACAGGAACAAATTAACCAGTTTGCCGAAGCTACCATCGATCATCAATGGATACATACCGACCCGGAACGGGCAGCTGTTGAAAGTCCGTTTAAAACCACCATCGCCCACGGTTATCTCACCATGTCGCTTCTCCCCTACCTTTGGGCTCAAATCGTCGAATTTAAAAATGTAAAGCTGATGGTTAATTACGGTATCGAAAAGCTGAAATTTAATCAAGCTGTAGCCGTTAACAGCGAAGTACGGTTAAAAGCCAAACTGGCCTCATTAATAAATCTGCGCGGCGTAACCAAAGCACAACTGGACGTGGAGCTTGAAATCAAAGACAGCAAAAAATCTGCTTTTACGGCTTCTTTAATATTCTTATACCACTTTAATTAGTGATTAAGCTATTAGACGATTAAGTAATAAATTCACAATTACTTAATCGTCTAATAGCTTAATCACTCTCCTCAATACAGTCGCACCCTCGGATCGAGCAGCGAGTAAATTATATCAACTAAAAGATTGATAATAACAAAGATTACCGAAATAGTAAGCACGCAGCCCAACACCAGCGGCAAATCATAATTATTAAGCGCATCCACAATAATATAGCCTAGGCCTTTCCAGGCAAAAATGTATTCCACAAACACCACACCTGCCATAAGCGAGGCAAACCAACCTGAAATAGCCGTAATTACGGGGTTTAAGGCATTTTTTAAAGCATGTTTAAAGATGACCGATGTTTCACTCAAACCCTTTGCCCGTGCGGTACGGATGTAATCCTGCGAGAGCACTTCGAGCATCGAATTTCGTGTAAGCTGAATAAACACCGATAATGGCCTGATACCCAAAGTAAATGTAGGAAGAATGAGATTTTTCCATTCGTAATGAAGGCTTTGCCCTAAATCGTCCAGCACCACAAGGTTCCCGGTAAGGTTTAAACCCGTAACCGGACCGAGTACAAAAGCAAAAAACCAACCGATCAGGATAGCCGCAAAAAACGAAGGCAGTGACATTCCCAGCGTTGAAACAACCAAAAATACCCGGTCATACCACGAATCCTTGTACAATGCCGCCAAAATACCAAGCAGAATCCCCAAAACCGTTGCAAAAGCAATAGCAGCCACGGCCAGAATCAGCGTGTTGGGCAAAGTCTCACGGATGATATCTGAAACGTTTTTCTTGCTTTGATAACTCCGTCGTAAATAAGGAAATTTCAGCAAAACCGAACGGTGACTCCCGATTTTAGAAAGCGTCACGCAAGGTGCATAAACCTTGGTATCGATGTAGAAATAGCTCTTTTTGTTAATGGTTTCATGAAACGATATTGGCGATACATCGTTGATATATTTTGTGTATTGCAACCACAACGGCCTGTTGAGCCCCAAATCCTGACGGATAGCGGCTATGGATGCCGAGTCGGCACGTTGGCCAAGCATCATCCGGGCAGGATCGCCGGGCAACACATTGAAAAGCATAAAAATCAACGTGAGCACACCCCACAAAATAAAGATACTGTAAACTAATTTCCGAAGGATGTATTTAACCACTAATCAACGTTTTGTAAATTTCTTGCATCCGCGTCCCAAAATCAGCGCCAGAATAACAATCACAAAACCTAATAAGAAGACGAATATTCGCTTCCATTCGATGGTTTTGTGATAATCAGTAAGCACTGTCGAAAGAATATTTCCTTTAAAATAATTAGGTTCCGGAAAATCGTTATAATGCCACATGCCAAGAACTACGCCGTCTTTAAGCAATACCAAGCCGGGATTAGAGCGGATAATAGTTTTTAACGTGGTCTGGTCGGTTGCATAAAAATCGATCATCAGCTTTTTGTCAGCCTTAATTTTATTAGCAATATCGGCCGGTGTACTTGTCAAAAAATAAAACTTATGGTTTTGCTGTTTGGTAAACCGTGCATAATCCTGCACTTTCGACCAAACCGCGTATTTTACTTTAGTAATATCGGGACTAATGAACAAGAACGAATAACTGGTATCGGCAAGTACCTGCGGAGTAATATCCTGACCTGAAGGAGTTGTAATAGAAAAACCATAAATTGGAGGCTCATAGCCCTTTTTCACCAAAACATTTTCGGTCTTTTCCCATTTCCAGGTGGTATCCTGCCAAGGATAATTATTCATGGTAAACTCCTTTACAATGCCATTCTTCTTATAAAAAAGCTTGGTCTCGTAAACATCGGCAGGTGCGCCCTTAGGAATGGCCATTTTAGTAGGGATATGTGTTCCAACGCTATAAGGCCTGAAATCCATTATAGGCAGGTGATTGATGCAATACAGCGAGATACCTGCACTCAAAGCAGCAAAACCGGCCACTATAAGCCATTCCCAAAATGCATGGGCATATGGTTTGTATTTATTCCGTGAGACGAATATAAATATCGCAACGACAATCAATATAACATTCTTGTAAAATGTTTGCCAGTTGGTCAGTTTTACGGCATCGCCGAAGCATCCGCAGTCGGTGACGGGATTTTTAATGGCACTGTATAAAGTGAGAGCAGTAAAGAAAGTCATAAAAAGCAAAGCAGCCCAAGCTGTAACCCGCATCCGGAGGCCAATCACCAAAGCTACACCTATTAAAAACTCGGCAGTACTTAGCACTACGGACAGTATCAGTGCAGCCGATTCGAGCCACGAAAGATGAAAAACTTCAAAATATTCAGAAAACTTAATGGCTGAGCCCATTGGGTCGATTCCCTTTACAAACCCGGAAAAAATAAAAACCAATCCCAATAAAATGCGGCAAATAATCCTGACGTGTTTCATAATCAATATATTGATAGTAAACTAAATCACTTTAATGCATTATAAAAATCCAGTTTTTCGGCTATCTTCTTAAAAATTTCGCCCGGAGGAAGCATGGATTGCCCGCCACCACTGCAATCGATACGGACAAAACGTTCTTCATTTTCGAGCGAAAGATAAACCTCTCGAACACGACCTTGAAAACCGAGGTCTTCTTCATGAATATCGCGCTGTCCATTCAGATAAGAACGGTCGTCGCCAGAACGCTGACTGGTTAACTTATTCTTTGTAAAATTAAACGGAACATCCAGAAAGATATTCAAATCAGGTTTTGGAAGTTTAAAATAACCAAATTCCGTATCTAAAATCCACGATTTAAGGGCAACCCGCCCCTGCTCATCTTGAAGTTTTGCACATTGGTAAGCAATGTTGGAATAAACATACCTGTCGAGGATGATGGTAGTACCTTTGGCCAGCCAGCCTTCGAGCATGACACGCGCATCGGCACGATCTCCGGCATATATAAGGGCTACCAGATAAGGGTTAACCGCATTCAGATCGCCAAGTTCGCCCCGAAGGAAACGAGCTACCAAATCGCCATAAACAGGGCTATCCGTCCGCGGAAAATGGAGATATTCATAAGCCATTCCCCTTTCTTTCAAATAGTTTTGTAACATCCCAACCTGGGTCGATTTACCCGCCCCATCCAATCCTTCAATTACCAATAATGCCATGCTTAATTCTGGTTTAAATAGCGTCGAATTTATAACTTTGTCGAACTAAACTTTTAGCGACAATGAGTTCCAAAGATACTTTTTTTTCAAAAAAACGGACACTGAATTTAGGGGGACACTTGTTAGAAATAAACACACCGTTGGTGATGGGCATCCTTAACATCACCCCCGATTCGTTTTACGAAAACAGCCGCTGTTGCGACGAGGCCGAAATCCTTAAACGATGTGAAACTATTCTTTCAGAGGGCGGCAGCATCATTGATATTGGAGCTTATTCATCACGGCCTGGAGCCGATGATGTCTCGGAAGAAGAAGAACTCAACCGTCTGGTTCCTGCCTTGAAAGCAATTCGCAGGGAATTCCCCAACGCTTTGTTATCGGTAGATACTTTTCGCGCAGCCGTAGCTCAAACCGTTGTTGAAGAATTTGGTATTCAAATCATTAACGACATTTCGGCTGGAGAGTTGGACGAGGCCATGTTCGAAACTATTGCCAGGCTAAATGTTCCATATATCCTAATGCACATGAAAGGAAACCCTCAGACCATGCAGGATCAGACCAACTACAATCATCTGGTACGCGACATCATCAGTTATCTATCTGTAAGGATTGACTTGGCCCGTAAAGCCGGCATCCACGACATCATCATCGACCCAGGCTTTGGCTTTGGCAAAACCACCAAACAAAACTATGAACTTTTAACCCGTCTCGACGAATTCCGCATTTTTGAATTGCCCATACTGGCCGGGGTTTCCCGCAAATCAATGATTTACAAAACGCTTGATTGTGCACCGCAGGAAGCCCTAAACGGGACCATTGCCGTCAACACGCTCGCATTATCAAAAGGAGCCGATATTCTCAGGGTACACGACGTTAAGGCTGCTATCGATGTCGTTAAAATTGTGATGGCTTCCAAAAATTTTTATCTTTGATAGATTAAGCTGTTCCTTAAATGATAACTCAGTTATTTATTCAGATTCGTTTTCTTGATGTTGTTGATGTACTGCTCGTTTCGTACCTTATGTACCAGTTATATGTACTAATCCGGGGAACCGTAGCACTCAATATTTTTATCGTCATTTTTATCCTTTATGCCTCGTGGCTGTTGGTAAAAGCCCTGAACATGGAGCTTATCAGCTCAATACTTGGCCAAGTAATCGGTGTTGGAGCCATCGCTTTAATCATTGTTTTTCAGCAGGAAATACGACGTTTTTTAATTTTTGCCGGAACTCGCTATTTATCAAGAACTTTATCGTTAAATAAAGCTTTCTCGGTAATGCAGGAACAAAAAAATGTAAAAATCAAATCCATTGCCAATGCCTGTATCCGCATGTCTGAATCAAAAACCGGGGCACTCATTATCATCACCCGAAATTCAAAACTCGACATCTATGCCCAAACTGGAGAGATCATCAATGCCGACACCTCAACCCGTCTTTTAGAATCTATATTTTTCAAAAACAGCGCATTACACGACGGAGCCGTACTCATCACCAACGAACGGATTCACGCCGCCCGATGTGTACTGCCTGTATCAGACAATCCCAATATCCCCGACGGACTTGGTTTACGCCACAGAGCAGCATTGGGAATTACTGAATACACCGACGCGTTTGCCGTGGTAGTATCGGAAGAAACCGGAGAAATTGCGATTGCCGATGGCGGGACTCTTTCCAATAACCTATCCAAAGAAGACCTGCTACAAATCCTCGAAAAAGAATTTCTGAACTTCTATATCAGGTCGTAGAATCAAATCTTCGTGGTCACAAACCTTCTCATAACCTTATAAATTCCTTAAAACAAAAAAGATACGACCCTTTTTATCAGAATCGTATCTTTCATTTATTAAATATTTTAAAATCAATTCTTTTTCTTCCGGAAAAGGAAACTGGCTTTCGATTCTTCTTTACGGATAAGACGTTCTATATTTTTCTGATGGGTAAGCAACAATAAAATTGCCACGATCAACGAAAAAATAATCAACGACTGAATAGTGGTATGAAATACAAACATGATCAGGAGCGGGAAAGCAAATCCCGAAATGATAGAGCTTAACGATACATATTTGGTAATAAACAAAGTTATAAGAAAAATACCAGCTGTGATAAGCGTTGGAATTGGCGCAATAGCAAGGATAATCCCAAATAGAGAAGCAACTCCTTTACCTCCACGAAATCCTGCAAATACCGGGAAAATATGTCCCAGAACAGCGAACGCCCCCAGAACAAGTTCGAGGTTTACAAAATTTTCAGTACCTGACACCAACGATGAAACCCAAACCAGATTAACCGCAGCAAATCCTTTTAATACATCTAAAATTAAAACCGGCAGACCGGCCTTCCAGCCTAACACCCGAACTGTGTTTGTAGCTCCGGCATTTTTACTTCCATGTTCCCTAACATCAATACCATATAATAATTTACCAAACCAAACTGCACTTGGAATAGACCCAAGCAAATAAGCACCGATAAATAACCCAATGGTTACAATGTTAATATTCATCCGTTATAAGTTAATTAAAAGTTTTGCAAAGAAAGCATAAACTTTCCACGAAACAAAGACTTATTTAAAAATTCAGATAATTTCAAATTATCTAAACATTTGAAAAAACCTCTAAAAAGAAGGAAAGCCGTCTCTTTTGAGAGACAGCTTTCACTGATATTTGCTTAAATAATTAAGCTTTTTTCAAACGATCAACTAAACCATCGAATTGAGCTTTCAATTCAACCGGTAATTTATCTCCGAAATTAGCATAATGTTCTTTAACTAATTCAATTTCAGCATCCCAGTCATTCTTGTCAACTTTCAGAAGTGCTGGCATATTTTCAGCTACACCGTCCAAACCTGAAATATCAACAGAATCAGCCTTAGGTACAAAACCGATTGCAGTTTCGTTAGCTTCAACAGTTCCTTCAGTACGTTCAAAAATCCATTTCAGAACGCGGATGTTGTCCCCATAACCTGGCCACAGGAACTTACCTTCAGGGCTCTTACGGAACCAGTTAACATTGAAAATCTTAGGCAACTTAGCTTTATCAGGAGCAGTTTCGCCAATTTTGATCCAGTGACCAAAATAATCACCCATGTGGTAACCGCAGAAAGGCAACATAGCAAAGGGGTCGCGACGTACACCGGCTTTCAAACCAATAGCTGCAGCTGTTACTTCAGAACCTACAATAGATCCCATGAAAACACCGTGATTCCAGTCAAATGCCTGGTAAACCAACGGTAAAGTACCAGGACGACGACCACCAAAAAGGATAGCCGAAATTGGTACACCGGCAGGGTTTTCCCAATCTTTGTCAATAGCAGGACATTGGTATGCAGGTGAAGTAAAACGAGCATTAGGATGAGCAGCAGGTTTTCCGCTAGCTTTATCGTAAACTTCATTAGTCCAAGTGATGGTTCCTGCAGGAGCATCGTAACCAATACCTTCCCACCAGATGTCGCCATCAGGAGTTAAACCTGTATTAGTGAAGATAGTGTTAGCCTTAGCCGAAAGCATTGCATTAGGGTTGGTATCCATTGAAGTGAAAGGAGCAACACCAAAGAAGCCAGCCTCTGGGTTGATAGCGTAAAGACGGCCATCAGCACCAAATTTCATCCAAGCGATGTCATCACCAACGGTTTCAACTTTCCATCCCGGAATGGTAGGAATTAACATTGCCAGGTTAGTTTTACCGCAAGCACTTGGGAATGCAGCTGCAATGTATTTCTTAACACCCTGAGGATTGGTAATGCCCATGATAAGCATGTGTTCAGCCAACCAGCCTTGTCTTTTAGCCATGTTTGAAGCGATACGCAAAGCGAAACATTTTTTACCAAGGAGGGCATTTCCGCCGTAACCGCTACCATACGTCCAAATTTCGTTGGTTTCGGGGAAGTGCGAAATGTATTTGTTGTCGATAGGAGCGCAAGGCCATTTCGAATCTTTCTGACCTGGTTCAAGCGGAGCACCAACAGTATGGATACATGGAACAAATTCGCCATCGCCTAATACGTCAAGAACAGCCTTACCCATACGGGTCATGATACGCATGTTAACAACTACGTATGGAGAATCGGAAAGTTCAACCCCAATGTGCGCAATTTTCGATCCGAGAGGTCCCATGCTAAAAGGAATAACGTACATGGTACGGCCTTTCATGCAACCTTTGTACATACCACGAAGGGTTTCCTTCATTTCTTTAGGATCTCTCCAGTTGTTGGTAGGACCTGCATCTTCTTCCTTTTCAGAACAGATATACGTACGGTTTTCAACACGAGCAACATCGCTTGGGTCGCTCTGGAAATAGTAGCTTCCCGGACGTTTGCTTTCATTCAGCTTCACAGCCATTCCACTCGCAACCATCAGGTCGAGTAACTTTTGGTTTTCTTCTTCAGAACCGTCGCACCAATGGATAGCATCCGGCTGACAAAGCTCAGCCCATTCCTTTACCCATTGAATCAATTTCGCATTACTGGTCATAATCTAAATTTATTTAATGATTCAATTTATGTTTAAAAACATCTTTTGAGTCGAATTTTTCAAACCCTGCAAATATAGAAATAAGGTTTTAATTGTGAAAAGAAAAACAATAATAATTGTTATTAAAATAACAATTATTCATAAAAAATTAATTTTCAATAATTTATCTGTGAAAGTATTTAATTTTTCAAAGGTGTCCAAAAGGTTTTTTGTCTTGATTTGATTGAAACCTATTTTTTACGAATTGATGTTCAATAACATATCCATTTTTATTTTTTCTTAAAAAAATTTACACAGTAAAATGTATAAACAAAAAACCTGACAGGTTACAAAAACCTGTCAGGTTAATTATAAAAACCTTTTAAAAAGGTTATATCTGATTTACTTGCTTTCTTTTACGGCAGCCTGAGCAGCAGCAAGACGAGCGATTGGTACGCGGAATGGCGAGCAGCTTACATAGTCCATACCAACAGTGTGGCAGAACTCAACAGTCATCGGTTCACCACCGTGTTCACCGCAGATACCTACTTTAAGTTTTGGACGTGTGCTACGACCTAATTTGATACCCAATTCAACCAATTTACCAACACCGGATTGATCGAGAACTACGAATGGATCGTATTTATAAATACCAGCGTCAACATATTGTGGAAGGAATTTACCAGCATCATCGCGGCTGAAGCCGAGGGTCATCTGGGTTAAGTCATTGGTTCCAAATGAGAAGAATTCACCAACCTTGGCAATTTCATCGGCAGTAAGCGCTGCACGAGGAATTTCGATCATGGTACCAACCATATATTCGATTTTATCGCCACGTTCTGCAAACACTTTTTCGATGGTAGCACGGATAACATCAACCTGAAGTTGAAGTTCCTTGGTAGTACCAACGAGCGGAACCATGATTTCGGGTAGTACTTTCTTACCCTTTTTAGCAACGTTTAATGCAGCTTCGATGATAGCGCGAGCCTGCATAACGGTGATTTCGGGATAAGTAATACCTAAACGGCAACCACGGTGGCCCAACATTGGGTTGAACTCGTGTAACGAATCAACTTTTTGTTTTACAGCTTCCACAGAAATGCCTAATTCCTTAGCCATTATCTTCTGATTTTCTTCTTCGTGCGGAACGAATTCGTGAAGTGGGGGATCGAGCAAACGAATAGTTACCCCAAAACCGTCCATAGCTTCGAAAATACCTTCGAAATCGCTACGCTGCATTGGTAACAATTTAGCAAGCGCTTTTTCGCGACCTGCAACATCGTCGGCCAAAATCATTTCACGCATCGCTTTGATACGATCGCCTTCGAAGAACATGTGTTCAGTACGGCAAAGACCGATACCTTTAGCGCCAAAGCTGCGAGCAACCTGAGCATCTTTGGGAGAATCGGCATTGGTACGAACGCTCATGCGGGTATGTTTTTCAGCAACTTTCATCAAATCAGCAAAGTCGCCGCTTAATTCAGCAGCCATAGTACCAATTTTACCTTCGTAAACTTCGCCGGTTGAACCATTGAGCGAAATCCAGTCGCCTTCTTTATAAGTTACACCATCAATAACCATGGTGCGAGCTTTGTAGTCGATGTTGATAGCTCCAGCACCAGACACACAGCATTTCCCCATACCACGGGCAACTACGGCAGCATGCGAGGTCATTCCACCGCGAGCAGTAAGGATACCTTTTGCTACTACCATACCGCGTAAATCTTCCGGAGAGGTTTCGATACGGCAAAGAACCACATCCTTACCCTGTGCTACCCACTCTTCAGCTTCGTCAGCGAAGAATACGATCTGACCGGTAGCAGCTCCCGGAGAAGCAGGAAGCCCCTTGGCCAGGACTTTTGCTTTCTTGATTAATGCTTTGTCGAATACAGGGTGAAGTAATTCGTCGAGTTTTTCAGGTTCGTTACGAAGGAGTGCAGTTTTTTCGTCGATTTTACCTTCGCGGAGAAGATCCATCGAAATTTTCACCATGGCAGCACCGGTACGTTTACCGTTACGGGTCTGGAGGAACCAGAGTTTACCTTCCTGAATGGTGAACTCCATATCCTGCATATCTTTATAGTGTTTTTCGAGATTGCTCTGAATGTCGAACAATTCTTTGTACATCTGCGGCATCGCTTCTTCCAGCGAAGGATAGTTAGCAGCACGGTCGGCTTCAGAAACACCGGCTAGTTCGGCCCAACGTTTCGAACCTTCGAGGGTGATTTGGCGCGGGGTACGGATACCAGCTACCACGTCTTCGCCCTGAGCATTTAATAAATATTCACCGTTGAAAAGGTTTTCGCCGGTACCTGCATCGCGGCTAAAGCAAACACCAGTACCTGATGTTTCGCCCATGTTACCAAATACCATAGCTTGTACGTTAACAGCAGTTCCCCATTCTTCAGGAATCATGTTAAGTTTGCGATAGTAAATAGCACGATCGTTCATCCAGCTGTTGAATACGGCACAAACAGCACCCCAAAGCTGTTCGTAAGAACTTTCCGGAAAATCATGACCCGTTTTAGCTTTTACAGCAGTTTTGAATTTTTTTACCAATTCCTTAAGGTCATCAACATTAAGGTCGGTATCGTTTTGAACACCTTTTTTGTGTTTTACTTCTTCCAAAATTTCTTCGAAAGGATCGATATCCGTTTTCGAAGTTGGTTTCATATCAAGCACAACGTCGCCATACATTTGTACGAAACGACGGTAGCTATCCCATGCAAAACGAGGATTTCCAGTTTTTTTAGCAAGACCTTCAACTACAGTATCGGTTAACCCGAGGTTGAGGATGGTGTCCATCATACCAGGCATTGAAGCACGGGCACCCGAACGAACAGATACTAAAAGAGGATTGGTTGCATCTCCAAATTTACCTCCGGTTTGTTTTTCAACAAGAGCGATAGCAGCTTCAACTTCATCTTTTAACAATTCGATCACTTTTTCGCGACCTAATTTGTTGTACTCTGTACAAACGTCAGTAGTAATTGTAAATCCGGGAGGAACCGGCACACCGATAAGGTTCATTTCTGCAAGGTTGGCACCTTTACCACCAAGCAGGTTCTTCATATCTGCCTTACCTTCGGCCTGCTTATTCCCGAACGTATAAACGCGTTTTACCTGTGACATAAACAAAATTTATTAATTAGGTTATTAATATAAAATATAAATATTTTCTACTCTTTAGATAAACGGCAAATTTATAGTTTTTTTTGAATCTGTTGCAACACATCATAGGCTGAATGCACGGAACACAATTATTAATTATTAGTATTTTAATGGTTTGACCGTGTATTTTTGAAAGAAAAAAGTTACACAATCGATTGCATAAAATGACAACGAAAAATAGTGGTTTTAAACGGGGAAAATAGAATACGGGACTTCTATTAAAATAAGAAAGGGCACTCCATATGGAATGCCCTTTTGTTGTTTCTATCGGTAACTAGAGTTTACCGTTGCCTTGAACTCTTTGGGTCCCGCAAAATCTAAAGAATCTACCTTATTCCGGATGCTATATGCCCCGGCAGGAAAATCCGTAAACGTCACCTTGTTAGATATTCGCGCAACATCAACATATTTTACGGAAGCTGTATTGATCGCCGAAGCTATCATACCTACAGCCAAACCAGCCAATCCGCCAGAATTGGTACGAACCGATGCATCGTAAACAATCTCGCCTTTGCGATTATATAAGACTTCGTTGGTTTTTGTCGATTTAAGAATATATTCGACATACACCTTTACATTAGCTCCTATTGATGATTTGTCCCACTTATTAATAATGGTGAACAAAACAGCATCGGCTCCAAAAACCTCTCCAAATTTGTTTAGCGGTGATGTTAAAAACAGTTCACTGTCATAAGCACTTTCCTTTCTGAGAATTTCCATAGAAAGGAATGGAGGAATGATATAATATCCCTGTTCGGCCAAAGGCACCATAAGTGTAGAGTGAAAGTATTCTTTGGCTTCAACGTTGGTACTCTTATTAATGGGAGGCATTAATAAAACAGTCAATGGCTTCTCGGTGTATAAACCTTTATAAGCAACCGACTTTTTAACAGGTTTGGTAGCTGTACAAGCTGTGAATAATACTGCTATCGTCAGGATGTAATATAGCTTTCTCATTTATCTAACATTTTTAAAATACGTTCAACAAAAACTTTGGATTCGGGATAAATAGCTACTTCTTTTTGCAGCATTGCTTTGCCTTGTTCAGCTTTTCCACTTTGAATCAGGATAAAACCATAATCGGCATAAATTCCAGGGGGAACTACTTTTCTCGAACCTTCTTGTTTTTCAATAATTGCCTGATACGATTCTATCAGCTTTTGGGTAGATTTTTCATCCTTGTTTTTCAAAAAATCATAACTGGTGGTCTCGTATTTGCTCCAACTATACAAAGACTTTTGATTCTGACACGAGGCCAGTAACAGCATGGTTAGTAAACAATAAAACACATTTCTCATGGTAATACTACTTTTTTGGTTTCTTGTGATGATACAAATATCTGTTGCTTATAAATTAACTTATTATTGTAGGAAACACTCACGGAGTGAGCTCCAGTAGAGATGGCATAAGCTTTTCCTTTAGGTCTTGTCGCGTAATCCTTTTTAACTTCGGCTTTAAAATTATTTTTCTCGTCAATAGTCACGTCAACTCCGTTTTTATAATTTGACGGAATGCCTATAAATTCGAGATATGCCTCGTTTTCCAACCCTGTAGATAAAGTTTTTACCCCGGAACAGCTTGAAAACAGCAATAATGCACTTGATATATAAACTATTAATCGTTTCATTGTTTATCCTCCCTGATAAAATAATTTTTTAGGTTCTGTTTGTCAATTCCCCCTTCGGTGAATGAAACTGTAGAGAATTCAGTCTCCGGAGTATCTCCACCTGTGAAATCTATTTTTACTTTACCTACTACTTTGCCCGGAAGTTCAATCATGATTCCGGTTTGGGGATTTTTCACCTTTTTACCTTTTTCAACAACTGCAAAAACATCTCCAACTTTCAGGCCTTGGCTCTTACCGCCAGAGATAAGTACTCCATTTTCGTCGTAAGACAGAAAGTATGCTTTCCAAGGACTATTCATACATTTATTGATGATATTTTCAACTAACTTAGATATAGCGGCAGATATGGCTTTATCGCTCAGGGTAGCGTCATAATCGGCAGAAGCCCCAAGTCCCATTACTGTTTTAGTAGAAGTTTCGGCTTCCCCTTTTCCTTCCTCCGAATATACAATTAACCCTGTAGAAGTATCTACCAGACGTATGCTTACGGCAGCCTGAACAACCTGCGTTTTACTCCGTGAAAAGACTTTTTGGTTACCTAAGTCTTTGCGCCCATATTCGGTAACCGAGCCAATAACCAAATAATCAGCGCCTAAATTTTGAATAGATTCAGACCCGTTAAGCTTTTGTTCCTGCATAATCTTGTCCAAATCCTCCCGTTCAATCATTATAAATTTACCGGTTGACGATAATTTGGTTGATAAAATATCCGAAGCCTGTTTACGGATAGGATCGTTAGCCTTGTCATAAAAAATACCTTTGGCATATTGCGTTTCGTTCGAAAACCTGCCAATAGCTACTTTCCTTTTAAGAGATCGGTCCTCCTTTTTTACGTCCTGGACCAAAGACTCTGTTTTAACTATCTTTTGCTGCGCACTGCACACAACAACCGATAGTCCAATTGCAAAACATGTCAACATTTTCTTCATTGCCTATTCTGTTTTAATTAACAATAATTTTAATATGACAAATCTATAATTTTAATTTGATTCTCAATAAAAGGTTAAACAAATTAAGTCACAATTTAAACCTTCCATTAATAAAAGTACGGATAAATTGACTTTAGCACTTCTTTCCGATTAAAACCACATTTTATTTATAAAAAAGGGCAGTTCGTCGATTTTAATATCTATTTTTAGACGCATAAATTTAACTTTGTCTAACAACAATAAAAGGTATTACAGTTGTTAATAATTAATAATTATAAAATGGTTCTTATGAAGAAAGTTTTTGTTTTTCTAGTGTTTATAATTTTGGCTTCAGTTTTTGTTAATGCCCAAACACCTAAAGCCCCTAATATTACACCTACAGAAATTGACGATAAGTCTGGAGTTTCCTTTGGCTTTAATGCTGGTTATGACTACGACTTTAACGCCTATAAAATGAGTAATGATGCTAATTACACCTCCATTGGTTCATTTTATGCCATAAATTCGCATTGGAACTTAGGATGGGACGTTGGAGTAATGGTAACCAAAAGGCTGAGACCTCGTTTCGAAATGAAATTTGTAAAGATGAGTTATGGGTTTAAGTGGGCGCCCGCTTATCCTAGCTGGACGAAGACGGAAGTTAAACTCTATAATCTTGACCTGAATTTTAGACTTGATTATTTGTTAGTTAACTCAAAAAAGATTCAAATTTTTGCATCTCCTGCGTTAAAAACTGAATTCGTTTCCAAGTCATATTATAAGATGTTCAAAACAGATGGTTCCACTGAAGGATTTCAGCCAAGCATCTTACAAACCGAACACCCTAAAAGCATAGCAGGAGCTGCTCTTGCAATGATTTTCAAATATAACCTCAACGAAAATCTTGGTTTAACCTTTACTCCTGAATATACCGACTTTTTCCGCGATTTTCAAAGAGGTAACGGAAAACCTTACGAACGGTTTAGTACTAACTTAGGTTTTGAATATAACTTTTAAGCTTATTTAAAACTCTTTCTCCCTTCCTTTTGAAGAAAGAAAACCTAAAGTAGAAATCCCCGAAGACCTGAACAGTTTTCGGGGATTTTATTTTCCGGTTATTTATCCCTTCGCCCTTGGATGGTGCAACAGAATAGTTTCGCGGAGGAATTCGCGGTCGATGTGGGTGTAAATCTCAGTAGTGAGGATGGATTCGTGGCCGAGCATCTCCTGTACAGCTCGAAGGTCGGCTCCCCCTTCGATAAGATGCGTGGCAAATGAATGCCGAAATGTATGCGGGCTGATATTCTTAGTGATGCCTGCAACTTCGGCCAGGTTTTTAATGATGGTAAACACCATTACGCGGGTGAGGCTTTTTCCGCGACGGTTGAGAAAGACAATGTCTTCAAAACCTTTCTGTACCGGCACATGTGTACGTTGATGCGAAAGATACATGGTAATTTCCCGAGTGGCCTGTCCACCAATGGGAACAAGGCGTTCCTTATCTCCTTTACCCAGAATTCGCACAAAACCTTCTTTTAAAAAAAGATTGGAAATTTTGAGCTGCACAAGCTCTGAAACGCGCAACCCGCAACTGTATAACGTTTCGAGCATTGCTTTGTTGCGGTGGCCTTCGGGCTGGCTAAGGTCGACATGCGAAAGCAACAGGTCTATTTCATTCACGGTAAGTACATCCGGAAGTTTTCTGCCAATTTTAGGAAAATCGAGCAGTTCGGTGGGGTTAACCGTTATTACATCTTCTACCAAAAGATATTTATAAAAAGACCGTATGCCTGAGATTATGCGGGCCTGGGTGCGGGCCGAAACACCAAAACCATTTATCCACCAGATAAACTCGCGGAGGTGCTCAATCTGAACATTCTCCGGGGCAAGATGCCAACCCTTCACCTCAAGAAATTGACAAAGCTTTTCGACATCATGCAAATAAGCTTCTATCGAATGTTTTGACAAAGACTTTTCGAGACGAAGATAGCTTTTGAAATCGGCAATGGCCCGGCTCCATTCCATAGTTTACAGTGCTTTAATATGTGCAAAGAAAAGAAAAAATGCGACTAATTTCCTGCTATCCGCTTCCAAGTCTTAATCTTTCAATTTGAGTTTCAACCACTTTTATACCCAAAAACACCAAAGATGTCAAAAAACAGCAAAAACACATCTAATTAACCTTTCGGAAATTTTACCTTTGCGCTTTCTTTTTTACAAGATTATGGAATTATTACTTCCGGGTGCCGCGCTTTTAACTTTCCTTTTGTTTGCGGTACCAGCCAGGTTCAAAAACCTGACATCAACAATTTTGATTTTACTGAATGCGGCTCTTTCATCGGGCATTGCTATTCAGGTATTGTCCAATGGGCAGACATTTTCTTATGCCTTACCGGCAGTGGGTGTGCTACGGCCAACGCTCGTCATTGACAGTTTAAGTGCGTTGTTCATCCTTGTTCTTAACGTTACGGTGATTACCGGGATTTTGTATTCGCGCGGTTATCTGCAACCGTATCTCGAACACAAAGGAAGAATGACGATGGCTATACATCATTTTAGTTTTGTATGGTTGCAAATCTCCATGTCGCTGGTGTGCATGTTCCGGGACGGTTTTTCGTTTCTGCTGGCATGGGAACTGATGTCAATCTCGTCATTCATGCTTGTGATGTTCGATGCCGAAGACCGTCATATTCTCCGAACGGCCATCAATTATCTTATTCAGATGCACATCGGGATGATACTTATCCTTGCCGGGTTCCTGGTTCTGGATAGTACTACGGGCAATATGAGTTTCGATGCATTGTCGGGTTACTTTGCCAACCACCCGAACATGCCGGTTTTTGTGCTGTTCTTCATTGGTTTTGCCATTAAAGCAGGGTTTATCCCTTTTCACACGTGGCTTCCCGAAGCCCATCCGGCAGCACCTTCGCATGTGTCGGGCGTAATGTCGGGCGTGATGATAAAAATGGGAATTTACGGTATTCTGCGTGTAACGTTCAACCTGCAAAACCAATTGCTCGAAATCGGATGCTTCGTTCTTGTGCTTTCCGTCATATCCGGGTTGTATGGCGTTATGCTGGCCATCCTTCAGCGCGACCTTAAAAAGATGTTGGCATACAGCAGTATCGAAAATATTGGCATCATCGGTATCGGTATCGGGGTTGGTATTTTGGGCATGCACGACCACAATCAATCCTTAATATTACTTGGTTTTAGCGGAGCATTACTTCATCTGTTAAATCATTCGCTATTCAAATCACTGTTATTTTATTCGGCAGGCTCGGTTTACAAGGCAACCCACACGCGTAACATGGAGCAATTGGGCGGGTTGATGAAAAATATGCCCAAAACAGCATTGTTATTTTTGCTTGGCACTTTAGCTATTTGCGGGTTACCTCCATTTAATGGTTTCATTTCCGAATTTCTGGTTTACAACGGACTTTTCAGTGGTTTACAAGGACAATCGCCCTACCTCACTGCTTTATTTATTGGTGGCATTGTTGGGCTGGCGCTCATTGGCGGACTGGCTGTTTTTTGTTTTACCCGTGCTTTCGGCATCACCTTTTTAGGAACCGGACGCAGCGAACATGCCACTCATGCCAAAGAAATCAGTGTTTCCATGCTATTTCCAAAGATACTTGCCGGTATCGGGATTATTTGCATTGGTCTTGTTCCGGCAGTTTTTGTAAAACCAGTGTCGGGAGTGGTAAGCACTTCGTTAAAATTACCTTCCATCGCAACCCTGGTTCCAGCTTTATTTGACAATCTTTGGACAATAAGCCTCGTTGCTGGAATATTGGTATTGCTTGCCGTGGGTATTCTGCTGATTCGCTACCGCCTGTTGGCAAAACGAAGCGTAACAAGCGGCCCTACATGGTGTTGCGGATATACAGCGATAAAGCCTTCGCTGCAATACACATCAACGTCGTTCACCGGCGATTTTACCAAACTGATTCACCCGCTGGTGCATGAATCGAAGCAGATTATTCCAATTCAGGAAGATGATATTTTCCCGGAAACCCGAACATTTTCAACTCATACTTCAGATAACATCAAAAACCATCTTACCGATTTGCCCTCCGATTTTTCTGTGGCTATGCTTCGCCGGGTGGCTGTGTTCCAAACCGGTAAAATACAGCATTACGTATTGTATTCACTGATGTTCATGTTGTTAATATTCATTCTTTCGTTTTTTAATATCTTATAACTTATAATATGTTATCGTTTGGTTTAATTCTGATAACGTCGTTGTTTTTTACGGGCATCATTGGCCGAACCAAAAGCCTTATGGCTGGACGAAAAGGCCCGGATGTTTTCCAGCCAATCAAAAACGTCTTACTCCTGCTGCGCAAGGGAAGCGTTTTCAGTAGTACGTCGGGACTGATAACCCAGCTTGCCCCTACCATTTCGCTGGCCACGGTACTCACGGCAGCCCTTCTGGTTCCGTTTAACGGACAACAGGCTGTTATATCGTTCTCATACGACTTTGTACTTTTTGCCTATCTGCTCGCCTTGGGACGCTTTTTCATGATTATCGCCGCACTCGATGCAGGAAGCAGTTTTCAGGGTATGGGCGCTGCCCGTGAATCGTTATACTCGATGCTTCTGGAACCGGCCTTTTTCATGATTCTGGCTTCGTTCTGCCTCATTACCCATAACTCGTCGTTTGCCGGAATATTTTCGAGCCTGGGACAGATGAACACGGAGTTTCTGCTGGCTGCAGTACTCGCAATTTTTGTATTTGTGAATATCGCTTTGGTTGAAAATAGCCGCCTTCCGGTGGATGACCCCAAGACTCACCTCGAACTGACAATGATTCACGAAGTAATGGTACTCGATCTTTGCGGGTTCGATCTTGGTTTGGTTCAGATTACATCGTTTTTGAAGTTTGCCATCTTCGGAACACTCATCGCGAACTGCGTGATGCCTGGCTTTATTCCGGTTATCGCACAGATAGCTATCTACTTTGCAATACAAATGCTTTTTGCCATTGTTATTGGCTCTGTAGAATCGTTTCGTGCCAGAAACCGGCTTAACAGAAATGCCCAGTATATTTTGGCCGTTGTAGCTATTTCGCTGATTGCATTTGTACTGACACTATTTTTATAGAAGCCCCTCCCCAATCCTCCGACAATTGGAAAGGAGAAAAGGCCGCTACTATTTTAAGTGCTGAATTATTAAACTATTTAGGATAAATGACAACTTTACTAATTGTATTGTTTGCGCTTTCGCTGATATACTTCACCATCTCGGAACGGTTCCGTACCTACTCGTGGCTGGTTGGATTTCAGGGATTGTTATTATTTGGCATTTCGTACTTTGAGCTTGACCAAGTCAACACGCTCAACCTGCTCTTCATCTTTGCCGAAACCATCTTCTTTAAAACCATTGTAGTTCCCTGGCAATTAAACCGCATCATCAGTTTAACCAACGACACCCGTATCCATCGCAATACGCTTCCCGGTTATTACACGGTAATTCTGGCTTCGCTGCTGTTGGTGGTTAGTTATATTATCGGAAACATTCTCAAAACCCCGGTTATCGATCGTATCTATCTCACGGTATCGTTATTTGCGATGTTTACCGCCATGCTGTTTATCATCACACGTAAAAAGATCTTCTCACACCTGATCGGCTTCCTGATACTTGAAAACGCTGTATTTCTTCTTTCGCTGGCCATTGGTAACGAAATGCCAATGCTTATCAACACCGGTATTCTGCTCGACATCTTCATCAGTGTGCTCATTCTGGGAACATTCATGACCAAGATTGGCAGCGAAATACATACGCTCGAAGCCGAAAATTTAACAAGGTTGAAAGACTAACCATTTAACAGGATTTTTATCTACAACATGATACTTTATTATTTCATAGCAAGCATTCTAATTATCGCAGGGGCATTGCTTTCGCGAAACAAAACCCTGACGGCATTACTGGCTGGCGGCTTTATCGCCGGGCAAGCCGTGTTTACAGCCTACATGCTCGACAACCGTAACCTCACGGAACTGGGCTATTTTACATTCGATTCTACAGCCATCATCCTGATGATTTTACTGTCGGTGCTTAGCATTGCCACCTTTTATCACGGACTTGTCTATCTTAAAGACGAACAAACCGAAAACTTCAATATTTACCACGCCGGGTTTATTGCGCTGATAGCATCCATTACCGGCGTTTACCTGGCCAACAACATCATGGTAACATGGATCTTCCTCGAAGCCACCACCCTGAGTGTTGCCGCCCTCATTTACCATCACCGCACCATTCGCACCCTCGAAGCTACCTGGAAATACGTTTTCATCTGTTCTACCGGTATTGCCCTGGCATACGTGGGAATCCTGCTGCTTGGCATCTCGATAAAAGGTGTGCCGGGTGCCGACCTTTCATACCAGTCGTTAACCCACACCGTAGTTCATACCGACCCTGTTTACCTGAAACTTGCCTTTATCTTTCTTTTAATCGGGTTTAGCGCCAAAATGGAAGTCTTTCCACTTTACACCATCGGCATCGACGCCAATTATGTGGCTCCCGCCCCGGTAAGCGCATTTATTTCAACCGCACTGGTTAACGCCGGCTTTTGCGCCATATTCCGGGTTTTCAAAATATTCACCAATTCTGCCGTTGCCTCCTGGACCAATGGCGTGCTCATCATCACCGGGCTTATTTCCCTGCTGATTGTGGCCGGTTACATGCAGCGCGTTAAAAATTTCAAGCGGTTGTTTGCCTATTCAACCGTCGAAAATATGGGGTTGGTGCTTTTGGCTATCGGCATGGGCGGAATTGGCTATTATGCAGCATTCCTGCATATCGTTCTTCACTCGCTTACCAAATCGAGCCTTTTTTATCAGATGGGGCAAGCTCATAAAATATTGCAAACGTATAAGATATTTAAAACCGGCAGTTACCTGAAACTATACCCGGTTGGCGCATTAGTTTTGCTTTTAGGGCTAATCGTAATTACCGCCATACCTCCTTCGGGAATGTTCGTTTCCGAAGTATTGATATTCAAATCGATGTTTGCCGGAAATAACTGGTGGATTTTTATTGTTACCGCTTTGCTGCTTTGCTTTGTCATTTACGGAATGAGTACCAAAGTGCTACTGATGATTTTCACGCCCCTGGAAAAAGAAATTCAGCACCCGGTAAAGGTAAACCCGTTTCAATCCATGTCGCAATACATCCTGTTAGGGGTCGTTATCTGGTTTTGTTTCAGTCAGCCGGCATTTTTGGTTGAACTACTTACCGATGCAGCCAAAATTGTAAAATAATGAGGTTATAAACATTATGTACAAGAAAATTAAAAATAACGGGATAATTCCCATAGCGGAAATTCCGGTGCTTGAATATCCTGCATTTGCAGACGAAGTGTCGCATTTGCTGGACAGTTCAGCCTGTCATTGTGTGAATTATTATGCTGTTCCGTTTAATAATCGGTTGCAATATTTCTGTTTCATTGCCAACGACGAAACCAACGACATTTGCATCTTATCGCACCAAACTGAAAATTCGCCGGAGGTTAAGCTCGAATCGCTCGCCAAAAAACACTTTGCCCTGCACATCTTTGAACGCGAGATTCATGAAAATTTCGGGATTCAGTTCGACGGGCATCCCTGGCTGAAACCGGTTCGTTACCCCTTTAATCGTGCCGATAAAAATCAGGTTCCCGACAACTATCCGTTTTACCGCATCGAAAGCGAAGAACTGCACGAAGTTGGCGTAGGACCGATCCATGCCGGAGTTATCGAACCCGGACATTTCCGTTTTATCTGTGACGGCGAAAAAGTTCTTCATCTCGAAATTCATCTGGGTTATCAACACCGGGGCGTTGAACAGCTTTTTATCAAGAAAAACTCCACTTTACAGCGCTGTATCCTCGCCGAAAGCATTGCCGGCGATTCCGTTATCGGTCACAGTATGGCTTATGCGGGACTGATGGAGTCGCTCAGCGGCAAACAAGCCAATGACAGGCTTTCCATCGAACGGGTTGTTGCCATGGAACTCGAACGCATCGCCATTCACATTGGCGATACCAGCGCCCTGAGTACTGACGTGGCTTACCAATTCGGACAGGTTGTTAACGAAGCCTTGCGTACACTGGTTATCAACACCACGCAACTATGGTGCGGCAACCGCTTTGGCAAAGGACTTATTCGCCCGTTTGGAACCCACTACCCTATCGATGCCATGCTGGCCGATAAAATGCTGGCGACCCTCAAGGACGTGGGCGAACGCTACCTGCAAATTACCGACCGCATTTATAATCTCACCAGCGTGCTCGACCGTTTCGAAACCGTGGGCGAGATAACCCGCAAACAGGCCGAAAAGATTGGCGCTGTAGGAATGGCAGCCCGCACCACGGGACTAAAACGCGACATCCGCCACTCGCATCCGTTTGCCGGATACCACCATATTGCCTACGAACCGGTATTGCTCACCACCGGCGATGTACTGGCACGCGGCTTCTTACGAAAACTCGAAGTGGAACAATCGCTCGACCTGGTCAATAAACTTCTTGAACGCATTAAACTGATTGATATTCCTTCCGAAAAACCCATATTCGACCTGAAACTTCAACCCTCACAATTGGGCATTTCGCTTACCGAAGGCTGGCGCGGCGAGATTTGTCATTCGGCTGTCACCAACGAACAGGGCGAAATTATTCATTACAAAGTTAAAGACCCCTCGATGCATAACTGGATGGCTTTAGCTTTGGCCGTTCGTAACCAGGAAATTTCCGATTTCCCGATTTGTAACAAGAGTTTTAACTTGTCGTATTGCGGCCACGACCTATAATGGAGCCCCCTAAATCCCCCAAAGGGTGACATTAAAGATCTCCGATATTCAAAAAACCTGTAACTTATAAAAAGATGCTTTTTGACGAAATAAAAATATTCATGCGGCACGGGCAACAATTCATACCGGATGTTACCAAAGTTGAGCTAGCCCCGCTTTTTCGCGGACGACCGGAAATCAGCGCTTCCATCACTGCGGAAGAAGCCGGTGTTGCACAGCAACTATGTCCAACCGGCGCGATTGGCACCAGCCCGGCAAGCATCAATCTGGGTAAATGTGTTTTCTGTAAGGAATGTCATTTTCTGTTTCCCGAAAAGATACGTTTCACCAACGACTATAAAATTGCAACTAACAATCCGGATCGCCTGATAATAAAAGCTGGCGACAACTCGCCCGTAACGCTGGATGCCGATTTGGTGCGGAAAGAAATTAAATCGTTTTTTGGACATGCACTGAAACTACGCCAGGTTTCGGCCGCTGGCGACAATGCCTGCGAAATGGAACTCAACGCCTGCGGAAATGTGAACTTCGACATGGGTCGCTGGGGAATTGAGTTTGTAGCTTCGCCCCGCCATGCCGACGGACTTGTGATTACCGGTCCAATCTCCGAAAACATGGCCCAAGCCCTCGAAATATGCTACCATTCCACGCCCAACCCTAAACTATTAATTCTGGTAGGTACCGATGCCATTAGTGGCGGCATTTTTGCTGACAGCCCCGCCTTAAACCGCGATTTTCTGAACAAATACCCAATAGATCTTTATGTACCGGGAAATCCCGCCCATCCGCTCACGTTTATAAACGGGGTATTGGAACTAACCAGAGGAAAACGGTAATCTGGTTAAAGGACATTCAATCCGCTTGGATCGTGCGTATTTATCAATCCGCACTCGTTACAAACGGGCGCGGGCAATGGCAATTCATACGCGTTACAAACGGGCACGAGCAATGGATTTGAGCCTGACGAAGCCCGCTTATATTTTGATAAAAAGTTCCTTGAGGTTATTGATATTGCCATTAAGAAAATTCAAATCTACATGCCCTTGAATGGAAGCAAGCCTAAACTTATTGGTAGTTTGCCACAATGTCCACTCATAGCGGGGCATTGCTTTGTAATCAGCAATCCAAAGTTTGCATTTCTTCTGAATTTCTTCACTCAAATAGGTTTGGCAATACCTGTAGGAACAATAAATGATGGGATAAAACCCTAACCTTTCATAAACGCTATTTACAAAATCAGTAAGTTCTTTAGTAATTTTTTCTTTGTCACGAGGCATCCTTCTGATGTATTCGGCATCGAGTACCGGTAACAGATCCCCTGTTCGGTGTTGTGCTATCGAAAAAAAATGATCGGCTTGTTCTTTTCCGGTGCTTTTGTACGAAAAAAAGTGGTAGGAACCCACCGGGATATCCAGCTTTTTAGCCTCGGAATAATAAGTGCTGTACTTTTCGTCCTGAATGGTTGTCCCCTCCGAGGCTTTTATAAACATAAAATGAGGTTTTTCACTCTCCAGTGCCTCCCAGTTGATCTTTGACTGGTGATGCGATACATCAATTCCCCAAAGATTCTCCAGGTCTTTAACATCGTTAATGGTCACTTCAGGGCGGGTGTCCTTTATTTTATGCGCATTTCGCTTTTTATGCGCGTGTAACTGTCCATGCGTTGCATGCACGCGCTGACCATGACTCTTTTTATGCGTTTTTTGCGCCGAAACCGTAAAATGAGAAGCTATTACCATGCTGACTATCATCGCTATCCTTTTCCTCATCGCTATCTTCATTTAGTTGAATCCTGGTTCAATGTGGTAAGATCTTTCCTGGCCTGGTCAAAATCAAGGATCGGATCTTTTGCATATTTAACGAAGAGTAATCGAAATAGGTTTCCTGTAATGGTCAAAATAATCAGGCCGACTCATAAATTTTGCAAAACTTTACCTAACGGGGTGAGCCCTTGTGCTAACAAAAAAATGCCAGGCGCAACCTTAAAAACGCCTGGCATAAAACAAAAGCAAACATCACCGATTATTGAGCGTAGATAGTAATAATATCGCTGTAAATTAATGTTGGTTCGGCGCCCTGGTAAGCAACCCGCAAGGCATATTGTGTACCCGGAACAAGGCCTGAAATTGTTTTCCGGCGTACGGTAGAGGCAACCTGGTGCCAATCGCTCATGTTACCTGGGGCAGGAACGGTTGTCCAAAAGAAAAGATATACCGAAGCACTGCTGTTAGCATCAACCGAGCACAGTAACTCGCCCGAATTGGCCCCGGATACAACTTTAAAACCGGAGGGTTTGGGCAGAACCCCTGTTGGCGACGGACTTTTTGCCAATCGCAGACCCGATGACTGCAATTTCACCAAATCGCCGTCTGCCTGTCGGTTTACCTCAACGGCAACGGAGTTAAGGGCTTCGAGCAACAAAATTCTCGATGCATTTTTGGAAGCCACTTCAACCGATCCGCCATTGGCTACTTTCCCAAGATCCTCGGAAAATTTGCCCGACGATCCGTGAAGGGTCTGCAACTCGCCATTGGTCCAGATAAAATGTTCATTTCCATCAAGACTTGAGGCTGCAGTACGGCCCAGATTATCGAGCGATTTATCCGATTCGCGATTGTAATTAATGATTACTTTGTTTGTTGCCATATTATACAATTTTTAAATTAAACATATAAGGCCTTGTTTTAGTTAAATTTATGAAAAGGGAATTTTTTCTCCAAATAAAACAGCAAAAAAATTTACCATTTTGTTTAACCCTAATGTTTATTGGTGTCTCAGAATGCCAGGATGCTCCCTGACGTTTTTTATACCTGCCCAAAATATTCAAATGCATTAGCGCTATTTTAAACTTAGCGGAAAACCATTTCATAGTGAGAGAGCTGAACCACTTATGCAATTTACTGGTTATGTGTACTTTAATTTAATAATCAGCAGTACAGGCAGGCTTTTTGCTAACCTGTCTTCTCCTAATCTAGCTTGACATAAAAAGTCAAGAAAATGGAAAAGCAAACACCGAACCTTTCCGAAAATATGGAAGGATTTAAACAAGAAAAAGTTGATTATTCGAAGTACGAAACAAGTTTTCGACGATGGCTGG
>JAUZOO010000009.1 GCA_030706405.1 Bacteroidota bacterium
TACGGTAACCGGGATAGGCGAAGTGTTGGTCGGGCTGGAAGCCGAAGATGTGATGTTTACCGACGGTGCCTGACTATCGTAAACAATGTTCAACGTGTTTGAAGCAGTATTTTTGTTGCCAGCTGCATCCTGTGCCACGTTAGCGAGTATGCTTACAGATACCGAGCCTTGTCCGGCGGGAGTTACGTTAAAGGTATAAGTGGCTCCGTTACCGGATATCGTCCCGGCAGTTCCGTTGATAACAGATACATCACCTGCTGCAAATCCGGTAACCGCTTCGCTAAAAGCTACGGTAACCGGGATAGGCGAAGTGTTGGTCGGGCTGGAAGCCGAAGATGTGATGTTTACCGACGGTGCTTGACTATCATAAACAATGTTCAACGTGTTTGAAGCAGTATTTCTGTTGCCAGCTGCATCCTGTGCCACGTTAGCGGCTATATTAATAGTAACTGTGCCTTGTCCGGCGGGTGTTACGTTAAAAGTATAATTGGCTCCGCTACCTGATATCGTCCCTGCAGTTCCGTTGGTAACAGATACATCACCTGCTGTAAATCCTGTAACCGCTTCACTAAAAGCTATGGTAACCGGGATGGGCGAAGTGTTGGTCGGACTGGAAGCCGAAGATGTGATGTTTACCGACGGTGCTTGACTATCATAAACAATGTTCAACGTGTTTGAAGCAGTATTTCCGTTGCTTGCTGCATCCTGAGTCACGTTAGCGGCTATGCTTACAGATACCGTCCCTTGTCCGGAAGGTGTTACGTTAAAGGTATAATTGGCTCCGCTACCGGATATCGACCCTGCAGTTCCGTTGGTAACAGATACATCACCCGTTGCAAACCCGGTAACCGTTTCACTAAAGGTTACCGTAACCGGGATGGGCGAAGTATTGGTCGGACTGGAAGCCGAAGATGTGATATTTACCGATGGCGGGTGACTGTCGTAAGCAATACTTAATGTATTTGAAGCAGTATTTCCGTTGCTTGCTGCATCCTGAGCCACGTTAGCGAGTATGCTTACAGATACCGTACCTTGTCCGGTGGGAGTTACGTTAAAGGTATAATTGGCTCCGCTACCGGATATCGTCCCGGCAGTTCCGTTGATAACAGATACACCACCTGTTGCAAACCCAGTAACCGTTTCACTAAAGGTTACGGTAACCGGAATGGGTGAAGTATTGGTCGAACTGGAAGCCGAAGATGTGATGTTTACCGATGGAGCTTGATTATCATAAATAATACTTATTGAGTTTGAAACCGTATTTCCGTTTCCGGCTGCATCGTGAGCCACGTTAGCGAGTATGCTTACAGATACCGTACCTTGTCCGGTGGGAGTTACGTTAAAGGTATAATTGGCTCCGCTACCGGATATCATCCCGGCAGTTCCGTTGGTAACAGATACACCACCTGCTGCGAATTCTGTAACCGCTTCGCTAAAAGCTACGGTAACCGGTATAGAAGATGAGTTTGTAGGACTTAAAATCGTACTGCTGATTATTGTTGTTGGGGCAACCCCATCGACTTTAATTCCAGAAGAAGAAAGAGTTCCGAGTGTTAATGCAGCATCATTCCCGCTCCCGTCTTTAATTGTTCCTCCATTGATTAAAATATTTGTTTCAATACTAATTCCATCATTATCAAGATCTCCGGACAGTATTGTGTACCTGAATGTTATTGCAGAAGTTCCACTTCCGGCATGGTACGATGCCTGGACTGGACCTCCGGCATTAAGTGTTAACGGGATATATGGACTTCCGGTTATGGTTACAGCGCTACTAAAATTAACGGTAAAATCCAGGTTGTCACCTGTTTTGTAAATTCCATCAGGTGGCAAGGTTACAGATGAAACGTTTGTCAATGTTGTTTGACTTTGTGGGTTTCCTATAGCTGTTGAGGTGAGGTATAATACTGAAGTTCCATCGTCATTATACTCAAAAATTTGAACCGTATATTGCGTGCTGGTGGTTAGTCCTGTAAGTGTAAGAGAGTTTCCGCTGCCGTTATATACACAATAATATCCTGAAGTTTCTAACTGACTTGCCTTTGCACCCCAATCAGCACTTGCAACGTAGGTTGAATTATCTGTCGGATTGGTAATTGGTCCGATACCTTCCTTTACAAATACAGCTCGCTTTTGTCCGTCTCCAGATGTAAAGGAGATATCCATCTGAGTTGCCTGTACGTTGGCAAATGTGATTGCTGTTGCCTGGGTACTCGGAGCAGTTGTCTGTCCTGTTGCTATAGGGGATAATATAATGGTCGAAAATAATAATAGACTTATTATCAGTTTATTATTTGGATGTTTGTAATTGCCCCTCATCATATCCCAAATTTTTAAGTATGACTCATTCTAATCTGCCACTCTAAAAAAATGATATTTAAGCCATCCTTACAGCTTCAATCATTTAGCCTAACATGTAAAAGAAAATACATCGATTGAATACTAAGGCAGATTGTTCATAAACAAGATGCCAAATTGAAGCTATGTAGCTTGTTTCGTTTGCTTATTGGTATAAGCAATAATTGAGGCATTTTGTTTAGCTGTTAAATTTTAGGCCTAACATAAAATGAGGTTTCACTTTAGAAATTAATAACAGCTATGTGGAGTAATTGTAGTTTGTTGTTAAATAATGGTTGGAGGTAAATTTTTTTATCATATAGAGGGTGTAAACCCGCCAAAACAGCTTCTTTATATAAAGTAAATGGAATTTTATGAATATAAATTAATGTTATCTTACAATTTTTATTAACGTATTTAATTATAGGGTATTAGTGCGGTTTTTGTTGATGAAAAAAAGCGGGGTTTTAACCTTGTCTGTGAAGTTTGAAAAGCTGGCTAGTTTGTGTAAACTTGCATCGTAATCTTAAGCTATGGCTATAATTAATAAACGTCTGATATTTATATAATTAATAAACAACAATTGAATGAGCACACTTGAGTTAAAGTACGGATGTAATCCGCATCAAAAGAATGCAAAGGTGATTTTTGACGGAGAGGTTTCGCCTCTAAAAGTTTTGAATGGAGCTCCGAGTTATATCAATATTCTGGATGCACTGGCTGCGTGGCAATTGGTTAAGGAGCTGAAAGCTGCTACAGGCATAGCCAGCGCTGCGTCGTTTAAGCATGTGAGTCCTGCCGGGGCAGCTATCGCCAAGCCTCTTGATAGTACTTTTCTGAAATCGCAATTTGTAACGGAAAGCAACTTTTCGCCGGCATCCATTGCCTATATCCGTGCCCGTGGCGGCGATCGTATGTGTGCTTTTGGAGATGCTGCTGCCGTGAGTGAAACTGTGGATGTTTCGCTGGCCAATATCCTTAAATCCGAAGTGTCGGATCTTATCATTGCTCCCGGATATGAGCCCGAAGCTCTTGAAATTCTTAAATCGAAAAAGAAAGGTGGCTACCTGGTACTGCAAATAGATGCAGAGTACGAACCATCCGATCTGGAATTGAAAACGGTTTACGGTTTTACTCTTCAGCAAGAACGTAACAACGCGGTTATCAATAAGGATTTTTTTAATAACGTCATCACGGCGAATAAACAAGTGCCGAATGAAGCATTGCAGTCGCTTATTCTGGCTACTATTGCACTAAAATACACCCAATCGAATTCCGTTGTTGTGGCTTATGACGGTCAGCTTATTGGCGTAGGTGCCGGACAACAGTCGCGGGTACATTGCCTTCGTTTGGCTTGTAGCAAGGCCGACAAATGGTTTTTGCAACAGCATCCTAAAGTTTTAGGATTAGAGTTTGTTGATGGACTGAAAAAACCTGAAAAGGCCAATGTGGTGGATCAGTTTCTTCTTTGGGATGAGCTTTCGGACAACGAAAAGATGTTAATGGCTTCGCAGTTAAAGTCGGTTCCAGAGCCTATCTCATTTGAAGAAAAAACAGCATTCATCCGTCAATTTAACGGAGTAAGTCTTTCGTCGGATGCCTTTTTTCCGTTCCGCGATAATATAGACCGTGCTTTTCGCAGTAATGTTCAATTTGTGGCTCAGGCAGGAGGTTCGTTGCGCGACGATATTTGCGTTGACGCTGCCGATGAATATGGAATGGTAATGTTTCACACCGGAACCCGTTTGTTTACCCATTAAGGGGAAGTTTTCCTCACCGTATAAAATGAAAAGTCCGGGAAGAAGCTGATTATTGGCTGTTCCCGGACTTTTTTGTATCGACTCGGTTATCGTCTCGACGAAGGTTGTTTCTGGTCTTTTTGTTGATTGTCGGACTGGCGGCCTTTGCCCTGACTGTTGTCATTATTGCCGGACTGAGACTGGCCACGGTTGTCGTTGCCCTGATTTTTCCGTACAACTTTGTCCATATCGTTTACATGTCGTGTTTCCAACACTTTGGTTTCGCGGTTGCGTTGTTCACGGTAAGCATCAATTTCGGCATTATGCTGACGTTGGATTTCATCTTTACGTTGTTGAGCCTGAGAAGCTTCTTCTTTCTTTTGATTTTCAATTAGTTTGTAATACTCCTTGTCGTAATGCTTGTCATATTTATTACGTTCCTTATTGTACCGACGGGAATTGGATAAATCGTAACGATCGTCATTTTGCCTTGGATTAGCTTGTACTTGTCGTGATTGGAATTGAGGCCGATAAACACGGATTTCGGGATGATTGGGCGTACGGCTTATCCCTACTTTGCGATAGGATGGGGCTTCAACCACGTTATATCTAATTAAAGGACGGTGAGCAATGCGTTCCCAGCCATTGGACTCAATACTCCGGTTGATAACCCTGTGGTTATCGAAATCGTAACGGGTTATGTCGCGGGTGCGCCTTACAAATGTTACGTTGCGGGCGGTATTCTGCAGGAAGAAGCTAACCCTGGGATTGTCAAAATGGTCTACATCTACGAAACTCCAGTTAGACCAATGGATGTCCACGTCGATGTTGAAATTGCGGAAATGCAAACCAGCACCGGTACTCCATTCAGCTTGTGGAGGTAGCGGTGCCCAACCGATGTAGTTGTCACCCTGTCGCCAAGCTACCCAAGCTGGAGCCCATTCGGTTCCTGGTATCCATACCCATCCATAATAATCGAGATAAGCCCAGCGGCCGTAATGATAAACGGCCCAACCCCAATCGTTGTCGGCCTGGTAAGTCCAGCCGTATTCGGTATAAACCCAATAGCCGTCGGAGTATGGCCTCCAGCCGGGTTGGGTACCGTATGGCTTCCACACCCAGCCGTAGATGTCGGTGTTTTCCCAATGACCATAAGGTGATAGCTGGTCATAAAAATAATCGATGGTAACATCCTGCTGTGCCTTTGCCTTGTTGGCCGACACTATGGTGAGTGTAAATACCATCAGCGATAATAAACATAATCTTTTAACCATGGTTTAAGTCTCCTATTTTTTAGTTTAGGTGTTTGTTACGAAAGTATAATTTCTTCCGGTAACTCATGCATAAGCAAATACTATACAAAATTACAGTAATTGTCTGGTGGAATTTGTAAAATAATGTTAAAATGCTTCAGTTGAAATTCCGTTCTAACGAAAAGTATTTCTGAAAGCTGTAATTAATACTCAATTGCGTTATTTATTGATTTGCGGAATAATTCCATTCACAATTGTCCGAAACGGTTTTGCCGTTAACGGTGGCTGTAGCATTAATTTTATTGGCTCCGGGCTGAAGTTTTACGTTTTTCCAGATATAAATAACATCATCCTTCTTAATGGGTGAGCCTAATTTTGTATTGTTGACGGATATGGATATTTCCGGACAATTCGAATAAACCTTAATATCTGTTATTTCTGCGCTCCGATTAACATGCCGACGACTTGTTATATATACCATTGGAGCCGGGTTCCAGCTTGCCTTGTAAAAGAAGAATGCGTCTTTTTTCACTTTTCTGTCATGGGTTACTAATCCCTTGTCGTTGATGCCGGGAGCATCGCCTTCCTGACGGCCTGCACTGGCAAAGTCAAACATATTCCAAACGAATGATCCCCAGCAAAAATCAGCTTCTTTGATGTATTTATAGTTTGTTTCGTGAACAATAGCTTGCCATTCTTCGGGATGCCAGGCTCCGCCGGGTTCGGGACGTTTTACCATGCCTTGTTCGTGTTGATTAATGCTGGCTCCGGCTCCGTATTCACTAACGCCAACTCCTTTAAAACCTGCCAGTTTATTCCATCCAGAGAGCGAATTTTGCATTCCTTCAGGAGTGCCACCATACCAGCCGGGATAATCGTTAAACCCAAGTTGGTCGGGAATAGATTTTTCCGGACGTTCTCTTTTGTTTGCAGCAGCAACGGTAAAGCGGGTAGAATCTTCGGCGTGGGCAAGCTGTTTTAATTCGGTGATTATCTGAACAGGATCGTCGGTTGGGCGTTGACCCAGCTCGTTGTATAAACTCCACCAGATAATGGATGGATGGTTGTAGTTCTGACGGATTAACTCGGTGAGCATTGTTTTTGCGTTCTGTGCAAACTCGGGCGTATTGGTTACGCTGTTCACTAACGGAATCTCGGCCCAAACCATTAGTCCGGAAGCATCGCATAACGAATAAGCATAATCGGCGTGAGGATAGTGGGCCAGACGGACACCATTGGCTCCCATTTCACGAATCATATTAAAATCTTCGCTATGCTCTTTGTTGGTGATTGCCCAACCCATGTCTTTTCTATCCTGATGACGATTGACTCCGTGAATTTTGCAGGGTTTTCCGTTCAGGAAGAAACCTTTTTGAGGGTCGATGCTGAAATAACGCAAGCCGATGTTTTGCGATACTAAGTCGGTAACGGTTCGGTTGTCATATACCTTAACAACAGCGCGATAAAGATAGGGGTCGGAGATTCCGTTCCATAAATGAGGATTTTTAACTTCCAGACTTTGGGCAGAAACAAGCGTCTGGTTGTTAGGGATAATTTCATTCTTTTCAGTAGAAGCCACTGTCTTGTTGTTGCGGTCCACGATTTCGTATTTAACCCGTACGGTTTTTTTTGCCCCTGAGGTGTTGGAGATTTTAGCGGTAATATCGAGCTGTGCGTTTTGATCGGTCACCTTAGTTTGTTTTACATATATCCCGGGCGAGGCATAGTCCAACGGGGTGATGCAAACTTTATTCAAGGTAAACAGCCATACGGGACGGTAAATCCCACCATATACGGTAAAGTCGCCGCTGAGGGGAGGGCTGTTTTTGTCCGTTTCGTTTGTCGATTTTACCAACAATTCGTTTTCGCCGGCTTTAACGAACAAAGTTATCTCGAAACAAAAAGCTGTGAAAGCCCCGGTATGGTGGCCAACAAAATTGCCGTTGATATACACATCGGCAACCTGACTTACGGCTTCAAATTTTAAAAACACCCTTTTTTTAAGGTCGTTTTTTGTAATGTTGATAACTCTGCAATACGTTGCAGGTCCCCGATAATACGAGCTATTAACCCATGCATCGGTTCCCTTGCCCGATTGCCCGTCGGCAACGTTATAAGTGTGCGGTACACTTACGGTTTCCCAGTTCTGGCAATTGGGCTTATCCGACTCTGTTTTTTCTTTAATGAATTTCCAGTTGTTGGAAAGAATTTCTGCTTTTCGAATTTGAGCGTTGGTATTGACGCATACAAAAACGGCAAGAAACAGGATGGTAAGTCGCTGTAATGATTTGGTTGTCATTTTTTATTGTTTAGTATAGTTCGGGCTCAAAGATAATGGGTCTGAACGAATTTACGGAGAACAATATTTTTTCATGATTTTGGAAACGACAGGGAATAATTGGGGAATATGACTTGAGTGCAAATAGTAGTAGGATGGTGCCCGGGTTATATTTTTTGTCTTCTTACCCGATTGTAATCAATGTAGTATAATACTTTAACAGAAAGGCTGTTTGATGGGTTTATCCACGTTTTGCCCAGATTGTTCCAGTAGCTGCGGATAACGGTATTCTGATCGGCATATGCTGCATTTTTCCATGCCACTGAGAGTTCTGAGCCGGGTGCAAATATCCATCGGAAAATCATATCGACGGTAAAAGCATTGTAATTCTCGTCCTTGTTTTGGGAATAAAGCGGATCGGGTTTCAATGAACCGTTTTGCAGCAACAGATAATAATTTTTATTCCCGTTGCCCGACCAATAATGGCGAACTCTTAGGTTGAACCCGGCTTTATTGTTCAGAATGTACGATGCGGATAGAATATTTTCGAACATCCGGACGTTTCGTTTGGCGAAATAGATCGTGTCGTTATTATTCGTTTTATCGGCAAAACCGATGTTGTTAAATGCGTTGTTAAAACTTAAACTATAAGTAAATTGAGCGTGCTGCCCGAGTTGGATACGGGCACTTGCATCGCCGTAATAAGAAACGTAATCCGATGAGGGCTGTCGGGTATTTCCAAAATGTAGGTATAAGTACAATGCTTTGCGGGCATCGCTACTCAGATTCAGATTATACCAGTAATAATGGGGGCTGCGATAATAGCGGCCTTTTACGCGAGGCTCAAAATAGTCCTGTTTATCGGTTCCGAACCCTCCATTAGTATTAAAGTTGTAATTATTTTTAAAAAGGACGTTGGCATTATACCCCATCTCGTGGTTAAAAACTGCCGATGGGTTGAATATTCGGTAATAATCCCACCAGACATTACCGTTGCATTCGCGAATGATCCAGAATGGTTCGATCACCTGAGAATAAATCCATGATTCGGTAAGTAGTATATTGTTTCGTTGAAGATAGCCTAGGTCGTTAGGATTATATTTGTCGGAATAGACGTTTTGTAAAACGCCGTACTGGAGGTTACCCTTGTTTTTTTCCAGTCCCAGACTGCCATAAAAACCGGTTTCGTGCGAAGTTTCGCCCCTTGAACTCAATCCTCCTTTGCCTTTTAGGGCGAATGTTTTTGATTTGTCTCTGAACTGAAATTCGGTAGCGGCGACATTTGCTGAAAAAGAGCTGTTAGCCATCGATACATTCGTATTTATCAGGCTGATGTATGAATTGTTTTTCAATGATTTGTCCACAACCATTACATTATAGTTGGTAAGGGGCTGAACATTTACATTGCGCGTATTTCCGGTGATGGTGTCGAGCAGTTTGGCGTATGAATTGAGCGAAATGGCATTTAGCACGCCTATACCCCAGCCGTCTTTGGTGCGTCCGGAGATTTTGGTTGCATTAATAAGTTGTGTTTCAGTTGGGTTGAAATCGATAACCTCGTGGTTATTTAGAGCATCGTTGGCCTTATACGAGAATTTGGGCGTGGCTCCAATGCGGCGTGTGTAAAAAATTCCGCCTCGTTGAAATAGCTCAGTTCCTTCGGTGAAAAACTGGCGTTTTTCGTCGTAATACAACTCGTAAGGGGAGAGGTTCAGCTTTTTGTCGTCCGATTGTATCTGGCCGAAATCGGGAATAAGCATCATATCAAGCGTAAAACTTTCGCTGAGTCCATATTTCACATCCATGCCTCCTTTATACAAAAAATCGGTTGATTTGCCAGGCTTAGATTCGGCATAGGTTGACATATAAGGACTAAAAGATAGGCGTACCGGAGGTTTTATGTCTTTTATGCCCGACAATTGGCCTTCTTCGTGAATAAAGCCGGAAATTTTACGATCGATAAAACTCCACGAGTTGTTGGAATTATACCGTCGGATATTACGAAACATATTTAAGCCCCAGGTATTTTCTATTTTTCCTGAAAAGCGCAACGCCGAAAATGGGATACGCATTTCGACTATCCAGCCGTCTTTGGTTACACGGGTTTTACTTTCCCATACGGCATTCCAGCTGGCATCCTCATTATCACCATCGCTTTTTACAGCCTTTACATCAATTTGAACACCGGCAGGAGTGATGAAAAAACCAAAAGCCAGTTGTCCCTGGTTGTAGGGATCGATGTAAACCCCAAAATAATCGGACATTCCGGTATTATCCCTTTCGGTAAGAAAGTTGAAGATGCTATCCGGTGCGCTGTCGTAAAGCCGGGCGCCAACATAAATAGCCGTTTGGTCGTAAAAAAAGTAAACCTCCGATGGTTGAAAGGCTGGTTTGCCATTGTAAGGTTGTAGTTGTACAAAATCTTTTGCCGGTTTTACCTGACTGTACACAGGTTCGTCGAGTTGTGCATCTATAGTGAGAGGAGTAGTTATACGGAGCGCTTCCACGCTTTTTTTCTCTTGCGCAGAAATATTTATTGTAATCCAAAGTAATGCTATAAGCCGAACCGTATGCTTCATGGGAGTATTTTCACAATTAACAGATTCTGCACTAGAATAGTTTAGGTTAAACAGGCCACATCGGTGAATAAATTTACGGAATCCTCAAAACCAAAGGTATGACTGGACACGAACTTACACCAAACAATTTAGATATTTTTAAAACATGAGAATAGGAGAAATCGGATTAATATTCTTATGTATTATTTTTAAAAGCTGTACCGTTTAACCTAAACTAATTTTTATTAGAAGACTAAATGTGAATATTGTATAAAAGAATATTATTTTATATTTGAACCCTGATTAATATGGATAGTAAGGGATAGCGATATTTTGTTTAATTAAGTTTATCGTAGTTAGAGTGATTTTAATTTTAATATTGTCAAGGTTTAATAATAAGTTAATAATCAAATTAAAATGGAAATGGTTAAAAATTTACAAGGATTAACAAAACTGTTTTTTTCTTTAGCATCTGGTGCTATTTTGTTTTCAAGCTGTGCAACAATCATTGGTGGAAGTAATTATTATGCCCATGTAACTGTTGCAGATCATCCTAATGCAGCTATTTCATATAAAGGAGAAGTTAGGGGACAGGGTTATGCAGCTTTTAAAGTGCCTCGAAGGGAGGCTAATATTTTTTCGGTTACCGTAAAAGAGCAAGGTTGTGATGAACAAAATTTTGATTTTAAAGAAAGAACATTCCGGGGTTGGGCTCTCTTTGGAACTATTATAACTTGGACAGGGGTAATCGATGGAATTCCATTACCATGGGGCGTTGTTGTTGATGCAGCTTCAGGTGCTTTTTGGAAACCGGACATAAATGAAAAAGGTGTAACTAAAACAGATTATAAACATTATAATTATCATATTGATTATACAGGTTGCAAAACCGATCAAAATAAAGATAGTAAAGCTGTTATAAAAACTAAAGTAGAAAGGCTATCTGAGCTTAAAGATTTAGTAACTAAAGGCCTTATAACACAGGAAGAATATGATAATGAAAAAAAGAAGATAATTGTGGAATAATACTACTTGACCTTTTTTAACAAAGTAAGGTAAGTGTTGTTTATCAAAATTTGAACCCCGCCAGGGCAATAATTAGCCTGGCGGGGTTTTTTATGAGGAATTTAAACAGATTATTAGTCGAGACGAAATAAAATAAAACTTATATTAGCATAATTATCCCTGCATAATTTAAAAAGACATAACAATGAAAAAGCTTCTTTTGCTAGTCTTGTGTAACTTTATAATCACAGCTATTACCCTTGCTCAATCCATTAGCGGAACCTATGCCATACAAAATACGGCTACTCATAAGAACCTTAGACCCTATGAAGCCGGCGGCCAAAATGGCAATAGAATTGTATTGTATAATCATGTGGATTGGAAGTGTATGACCTGGAAATTTATTCATGTTGGCGATAGCACGTACCAACTCCAAAACCTTTTTACCTCTAAAACTTTTCAGCCCAAAGATGTTCCTGCAAAAAATGGGACTTCTTTGGAACAACAACCTTTATCATCTTCTGCATTACAACAATGGGAGTTTATTAAAGCCTCAAACAATAGTTATTACGTACGTCTTAAGGGTACCCGGCTATACATTACAGCTTCTTCTGCCCAAACTAATTCTGACATCATATTACAAGAAAAGCAAAGTGCCGCTTTACAATTATGGAGTTTAGTTGCTCAGAACCCAAGCATGTAGATTCACAAAAGCGATAATTTATTTAAACCGCGGAAGGTGTATCCGATTTAACTTGGAAAGTATCCGTAGGCCTACAATCAGGCTGATACAACAAAAAATGCAGATGTCGGGGTTTAAGCCCAGTTTTAATAATAATATGAATATCAACCCTCCAATAAAGCAAGCGGTTGCATAAAACTCATTATTCTTTAATAAATCAGGGATGTTGTTGCATAAAATATCTGTAACAAGGCCACCGAAAGTTGCTGTTATTACTCCCATAATTACCGAGTAAACATCGCCGATGCCTGCGTTCAGACTAATTTTTATGCCGGCTATGGTAAACATGCCTAAGCCTATAGCATCGGTTATAAAAATAGTGCGGTTAAATTTTGCAATATTTGTTTTTAGTAGAAAAGTAATTAACAAGGCACTGATTACCAGTCCTAATGCAATATAGTCGTTCATCCAGTTTACCGGTTTTATGCCTAAAAGCATGTCGCGGATCGTACCTCCTCCATAAGCCGTAGAGAAGGCAAGAACAGCCGCGCCAAATACATCCATTTTGTGGGTTCGGGCTTTTAAAGCTCCAGTAACAGCAAAAACGAATGTACCGCAGTACGTAATAATATTTAACCAATTCATTTCTAATCTCCGTTTAAATTAGGCCGCAAAGAAAGCTATAAATTGCGAATTTTTTATTCCATTGAAGATTAGATGTTAAGAGAAGGCTGGCTGAGTAGTGTTATGCTAAAATTTGTTGGTTGGACACTTTCAGGTTCTCCAAATGTTGGAAAACCGAAGGGACCTTTCAAGGCCGTCATAGTTGGAAGTGTCAATTGGAATAAAAAATAGTTTTGATGATTGGGACTGGACAAGTACATAGTCTAACGAAGTTAGATTGGGCAAAAACTGAGATAACATAAAATGTAGCTAAAAGGAAAGACAGCTATAGTCATCTGGTAATTTTCGTGAAAAAGTTTTCATTTTTTCTCTGGATAGATTCTTGGTTATCTTAAAATTATCCCGATAAAGTATTTGTGACATAATAGGGTACTGGTAAAGCTTATTTACATTTACTAATTCATTATTTTTCAAATTATAGATGTTAAATAACCAATAATTGTGCTTGCCATAATTTTGAAATGATTGAGTAATGATCTCATAATTGCCATCTCCGTTTAGATCTCGCTCTTTCCTGTAATTGAAATCCATATATAAATCAGTAAACGATATTTTAGTAAAACCTCCATCGGGTCTTTGGAAAAAGTAGATTACTTGTGCGTAGAAATTAAACGCCCCACATCCTAAGTTTAAAAAATAGATTTTTAAGTCATTTAGGTGGTCGCCATTGTAATCTGCTACGAAGGCTGTATCTGGTTTGTTTCCTCCATCTAAACCAGATAAGCCTAAAGGAAACTTCTCAATATAATTAACGACTTGGTTTTTATTACGGAATAGGCTTATTGCTGAACTATTGAGCATATCTTCATCAGATGAAGTTACCCGGAATATTAATGAGTCGTGATTGTTAAAAAACTCAGGAATGGCTAGTATATAATCAAACCGGTTTTTATTTTTTGTTGTATCGCTGACTTTCCAGTCATTAAATACCCTATCGCTTATGGCTGGATACTTTTCGAAAGGATATTGACTAAAAGAATTTAAAGAAATTAAGAACAACAATATTGATAAAATAGCCTTCATAATAACGGTGTTATTTGTTTGAGGCAATTATACAAATTTATTCCTTGCTTGGTATTTTCGCTCTAATTTTTACAAATTCTACTTCAATTCTTTATTTACAACCATCTTCTATATCATTTTCAATAATAATTCTTTGGCCCTTTTTGTTAATTTTGCAGATTCTCAGAATAACTAACAAACTCGACGAGCATGCTCGATATTAAAAAAGAACTAGACAGAAGAGTGCTGGTACTTGATGGGGCTATGGGCACCATGATACAGCGTTTTAACCTTACCGAAAGTGATTTCCGCGGGGAGCGGTTTGCCCATCATCCTTGCGACCTCAAGGGAAATAATGATTTGCTTTCTATAACCCGGCCTGATGTGATATTGAACGTTCACGAGCAATATTTGGAAGCAGGGGCCGACATCATCGAAACCAATACCTTTAACGCCAATCGTATTTCGCAAGCCGATTACCAGCTCGAAGAATTATCCTATGAGTTGAACCTGACCAGCGCTAAACTGGCACGCCAGGCTGTTGATAAGTTTAACGCCTTGACGCGCGATAAGCCCCGTTTTGTGGCCGGAGCTATGGGGCCTACCAATAAAACTGCATCCATGTCGCCCGATGTGAACGACCCCGGCTACCGTGCCGTTTCGTTCGACGACCTCGTAGCTATTTATACCGAACAAGCCAAAGGATTGCTCGACGGTGGCGTCGATTTCCTGTTGGTCGAAACAGTTTTCGATACCCTCAACGCTAAAGCCGCCCTTTTTGCTATCAACGAGTTGATGAAACAGCGCGAGGATCGTATCCCGGTTTCTGTTTCGGCCACCATTACCGATGCCAGCGGCCGTACGTTGTCTGGTCAGACCATCGAGGCTTTTCTGCATTCCGTTTCGCACATCGACCTGTTGAGCATTGGCGTAAACTGTGCACTTGGCGCTAAAGATATGCGTCCGCACATCGAAGAGCTGGCGCGTAAAGCCCCGTTCTACGTGAGTGCTTATCCCAATGCCGGACTGCCCAACCAGTTTGGAGGTTATGACGAAACTCCCGATCAGATGGGACACCACGTTCACGATTTCCTCGAACATCAGTTTGTCAACATCATTGGCGGATGCTGCGGCACCACGCCCGACCATATCCGCGAGTTTGCGCGTATTGCGGCTACCATGCCCGTGCGCAAGCCTGTGAAGGATACGCTCGACACTCACCTTTCCGGATTGGAACCGCTCACCATCAGTAAGGACGTTAATTTTGTGAATGTCGGTGAACGCACCAACGTGGCCGGCTCCAAAAAGTTTGCCCGTCTTATCCGCGAAGAAAAATACGACGAAGCCCTAGCTATTGCCCGCGACCAGGTGGAAGGAGGAGCGCAGATTATCGACGTGAACATGGACGATGCCATGCTCGATGCCGAAAAATGTATGGTGCGTTTTTTGAACCTCGTAGCTGCCGAACCCGAAATTTCGCGTCTTCCGATCATGATCGACTCCTCGAAATGGTCGGTTATCGAAGCAGGTTTGAAATGCGTTCAGGGAAAGGCGATTGTCAATTCAATCAGCTTGAAAGAAGGCGAAGAAAGTTTTAAAGAATATGCCCGCAAAATCCGAAACTACGGTGCTGCTGTGGTGGTGATGGCGTTCGACGAAAAGGGTCAGGCCGACAGCTTTGAACGTCGCATAGAGATTACCCGCCGTGCGTACGACATCTTAACCAAAGAAGTTCATTTTCATCCCCAGGATATCATTTTTGATACCAACGTGTTGGCTGTAGCCACCGGTATTGAGGAACATAACAATTATGCTGTCGATTTTATCCGCACTTGTCGCTGGGTGAAGGAAAACCTTCCGCATGCCAAGCTGAGCGGCGGTATCAGCAACCTTTCGTTTTCGTTCCGCGGTAACGATGCGGTTCGCGAAGCCATGCATTCGGTATTTCTGTATCATGCCATTCAGGCCGGTCTCGATATGGGCATCGTAAATCCAGGCATGTTGCAGGTTTATGACGATATTCCCAAAGATTTTCTCGAAAGGGTAGAAGATGTGGTGTTAAACCGTCGACCCGATGCCACCGAACGCCTCATCGAATTTGCCGAAACAGTGAAATTCAAGGGCGATAAAAATGTGGTCGCTGTGGACGAATGGCGCAACGGAACGTTGCAGGAACGCCTCAACCATGCCATGGTAAAAGGCGTGGATTCGTTCATCGAAGCTGACATGGCCGAAGCTCGTAATCACTATCAATATTCGCTCGACATTATCGAAGGCCCGCTTATGGAAGGCATGAACGTTGTTGGCGACCTCTTTGGTGCCGGGAAAATGTTTCTTCCGCAGGTGGTGAAAAGCGCCCGCGTGATGAAGAAAGCAGTGGCTTACCTGATGCCTTTCATTGAAGCCGAAAAAGCTTCGAGCGGTAAGCGTTCGTCGGCTGGTAAGATATTGCTGGCCACCGTTAAAGGCGACGTGCACGACATTGGGAAAAACATTGTGAGCGTGGTGCTGAGCTGTAATAACTTTGAGGTTATCGACCTTGGTGTGATGGTTCCCTGCGAGAAAATTATTCAGGTTGCCAGAGAAGAACAGGTTGACATCATCGGGCTTAGCGGGTTGATTACCCCGTCGCTCGAGGAAATGGCTCATATTGCCGAAGAAATGGAACGCAACAACATGAACATCCCGTTGTTGGTGGGAGGTGCCACAACCTCGAAAATCCATACGGCTGTAAAAATTGCTCCTGCATATAGCCATCCGGTGGTTTACGTGAAGGATGCGTCCAAGACCGTTCCTGTTGCCAGCAGCCTCATTTCAAAAGAAAATAATAAAGCTTTTATAGCCCGGGTTTCGAAAGAATATCAGGATTTGCGCGATGCGTATGCCGGGAAAACTTCGCAGGTGAAATACCTTTCGCTCGAAGAAGCCCGTGCCAACAGTCTCAAAATCGACTGGGCGCAACAGCCTCCGGTGAAGCCCAATTTCGTTGGAACCAAGGTTTATAACGATTATCCGCTTACCGAAATCCGCGATTATATCAGCTGGATTTTTTTCTTTATTGTTTGGCAGTTGAAGGGGAAATATCCGCAAATTCTCGACGACCCGCAGCAGGGCGAAGAAGCCCGCAAGCTGTTTGCCGATGCCCAAAAATTGCTCGACGAGATTATCGAGAAGAAGCTGATTACGGCCAATGGCATTGTGAGCATCCTTCCGGCCAATTCTGTAGGTGATGATATTGAGGTTTATACCGATGAGTCGCGTACAGCAGTGATGGCCATATTTAAAAATCTACGAAACCAGGTTCAAAAAGAAGAAGGTGCTCCCAACCTTTGTTTGTCCGATTTTGTTGCTCCTAAATCTTCCGGAATCCCTGATTATGTCGGTGCATTTGCAGTAACTGCCGGTATTGGCGTGGCCGAAATGGTGAAGAAATTCGAAGCCGACCACGACGATTATAATTCTATTATGGTGAAAGCCCTTGCCGATCGTCTTGCCGAAGCATTTACCGAGCTTATTCATCTGAAAGTACGCAAAGAACTTTGGGGCTATGCGCCATCCGAGGCCATGTCGCTTGACGATCTGTTGCTCGAAAGATATAAAGGCATCCGTCCGGCCCATGGTTATCCGGCTTGTCCCGACCATTCCGAAAAGCGTGTGCTGTTCGATTTGTTAAAAGCCGAAGAAAAGGCAGGCATTAGTCTTACCGAGAGTTTCTCGATGGTTCCGGCAGCGTCGGTCAGCGGATTAATCTTTGCCCATCCCCAATCGCGTTACTTCTTTGTTGATAAAATTTCACGCGACCAGGTTGAAGATTATGCCGCCCGCAAAGGCGTAACTCCCGAAATGGTAGAACGCTGGCTGGCGTCGAATCTGAATTATAAGTAACTAGTAACATAGATCATGAAAATCACCAACATATTCAAAACCCAGGAACGTACCTATTCGTTCGAATTTTTCCCGCCTAAAGATGAAACCGCTGCGGTAGATTTTGGTATTAACGTTGGTCAGCTGATGAAGCTTACGCCTTCGTTCGTTTCCGTTACTTACGGGGCCGGCGGATCGACCCAGGAACGCACTTTTGCGCTGGTCGATTTCCTGCAAAATAAGATTGGGCTTAACACTATGGCGCACTATACCTGTGTAAATGCTTCGAGCGAGAAGATTGCCAAAGATTTAAATTACCTGAAAGAAATTGGCATTAAAAACCTGATGTTGCTTCGTGGTGACCCTCCCAAAGGGCAAGGAGCATTTATCCCTCATCCTGAAGGCTTTGCACATGCCAGCGAACTTGTTGAATTTGCAAAACATCAGCATCCGTTTTGTATTGGCGGTGGGGCTTATCCGGACAAACATCCGGAAGCGCTTGACTTCGACACGGATATTGTTAACCTGAAACGCAAGGTCGATGCCGGGGCCGATTTTTTGATTACCCAGTTGTTTTTTATCAACGAACGCTATTTTACGCTTGTTAAAAAAGCCCGTGAAGCTGGTATTCGTTGCCGCATCATCCCGGGAATTATCCCGATAACCTCGTACGGACAGATTAAACGTTTTGGGGATATGAGCGGTTCTACCATTCCGGAAGAGTTAATCCGCCAGATGGAACCGTATCAGAATAATCCGGATAAGATTTATCAGATCGGGATGGATTATGCCATACGGCAATGCCGCGACCTTTTGGTGATGGGTGCTCCCGGCATTCATTTTTACACCCTGAATAAGTCGCGTGCTACGATTGAGATTTTTGAATCGCTGTTGAAATAGGGTATTTTTAGCCTGAGGAATCTTTATATTAAACAAACTGACTTATTTAAATATGAAGCATTATTTCCTCAAGTCCTCAGCCCTGCTATTAACGGGGCTGTTGGTTTTTAGTTGTTCAAATCCGGGACCTTATGTTGATGGTACTTATTTTGGTCTGTCCAAATCGGTTTATAAAAGCGAAAGTTTTTACGGAAAGGTAATCGTTGTTGTAAAAAACGGGCATATCTTCAATGTCGATTTTAAAATTATGGATTTGGGAAAAAATGAATTGTTTGACGATAAATACGAACGGCATTACGCAGGAAACCAAACGTATATCGATCAATGCCGAAATGACTGGAAAGGAGTTCTGTTTTATCCGGTAAAATTAAAGGAGCGTCAGCAAATAGAGCGGGTTGATGCGGTGAGTGGGGCAACCTGGTCTTACAATCTGTTTGCCAGTTCGGTAAAGGAAGCTATGAAGAGCGCTTCTGTTAAGAAATGAGAAAGTCTTTAAAATCATTGTCATTCCAGGTTAAGCCCGAAATGACAATGATTTTTTGAAGTTAAACAGATTTCAATGTTTCTGTTAAGTAAGTCCAGAATTTTTCGACAGACGGGATGTTAACTTTCTCGTCTGGAGAGTGCGGATTTACAATGGTCGGCCCGAACGATACCATGTCCATTCCTTTGTAAACATCGCCGATGATGCCGCATTCCAAGCCGGCGTGAATTACATTGACAATAGCTTCTTTCCCAAATTTTTCTTTGTAAACAGTTTTCATCGTCTTTAAAATGGGCGAATCTACATTGGGTTTCCAGCCCGGATAGCCACCGTCGTGGGTTACTGCTGCGCCCGCCAGTTCAAATACACTGGTCATGGCATTGGCAAGGTCGGTTTTAGCCGATTCGATGGAGCTGCGCAACAGGCATTTAATTTCGATAGTATTTCCTTCCGATTTAATAATCGCCAGATTGGTTGAGGTTTCCACCACGCCGGGCATGTCACTTTCCATCCGGATTACGCCGTTTGGGATAACATAAACGGCATTCAAAAGATTGGTTTGTGTAGTTGCATCGAAAATCTTTTCGGGCAACTCTGCAGGTTCGGTTGCGATATGAATATTGGGTTCGATGGAACCAAGTTCGTTGGTAAAGAAGCCCTGGAATTCGGCAATTAAGTTAAGAAAAGCCTTTTCGCTGGCTGCTGGGATTACTGCCGTTACAAACGATTCGCGTGGAATGGCGTTGCGTAGGTTTCCTCCGTCAATGCTGGCAATGCGGAGTCCCAACTCACGACTGGCTTTCCAGAGGACGCGGTTCATAAGTTTATTGGCATTGCCCCTTCCGAGATGGATATCAACGCCCGAGTGTCCGCCTTTAAGTCCGGTAAGGTTTATTTTGAAGGCTTTGCTTCCGGCTGGAATGGTTTCGGGTGTGAATGTGAAAACTGCCGAAGTGTTAAGTCCTCCGGCACATCCAATGCAGAGTTCTCCCTCTTCTTCGGAATCGAGGTTGATTAGGATGCGGCCTTTGAGCATGTCGCCCTTGAGGTTAAAAGCCCCGGTCATGCCGGTTTCTTCATCGATGGTAAACAGCGCTTCAACAGGGCCGTGATGCAAATCAGTTGATTCGAGAACCGCTAAAGCTGCCGAAACTCCCATGCCATTGTCAGCGCCGAGCGTTGTGCCGGTAGCCTTAACCCAATCACCGTCGATACGTGGCAGGATCGGGTCTTTTTCAAAATCATGAATCGTGGCGCTGTTTTTTTGCGGAACCATATCGAGGTGACCCTGCAATACGATGCCAGGTTTACTCTCATATCCTTTGGTGGCCGGTTTGCGGATTACCACGTTACCAACTTCGTCGGTAACATATTCGAGATTGTGTTTTTTTGCAAAATCAATTACAAATTCAACCGCTTTGGCTTCGTGTTTAGAAGGACGCGGGATATTGCAAAGACTTGCAAAGTTGCTCCACAATGTTTTGGGCGAAAGTTCGTTAATATTGTTTGACATATTATTTCATTTAGTTAAAATCAGCCTTAAAAGTACCTTTTAATAGGCATTTTGGAACTGATTGTGGTCATGTTTTTACAAAAGGATGAAACAAATATTTGGAAGAGAACCCGTCCGGTTTCAAAAAACTGACGGGTTTGCCATTGTTTAGGGTATTGATAACACAATCTTTCCACGGGTATGGCCGGTTTCAATGAGTTCATGAGCTTTTGCGGTTTCTTCGAGGGGGAGGATGGTGTTAAGATGAGTTTTTAATTTATGAGAATTTAGCATGGTAGCCAATTGCTCCAGTTGCAGGGAGTTGGGCTCGACAAAATGATACGCAAACTGAATTTTTAACGAGGCAACAAGAGCCGGATTGGCTTGCCCCGCAATGGAAACCAGTGTTCCTCCTGGTTTTACGCAGTAATGTGCTCTGGATAGTGTTGTTCCGCCGGAGCAGTCGAAAACCAGATCGGCCTTTTCTGGTACCAGCGCATTAAACCGTTCAACCCAGTCTTCCTGATCGTAGTTTAACGCCTCGTCGGCCCCCAATTCTTTGAGATAGGCGGCGTTCGAACTTCCGGCAAGGGCTATTATCTGCGTTTCGGCAATCCTGGCCATTTGAACGGCCATTGACCCAACGCCTCCCGAAGCTCCAAGGATTAATACCACCTGTTTTTCGCATATTTTTCCTTTTTCGTACAAGGCCTGATAGGCTGTAAGCCCCGTCAGCGGTACGGATGCGGATTCTTCAAAAGTGAGCGATTGCGGCATGGAGGCCAGGTAACTTTCCGGAAGGGAAATATATTCGGCATACGTGCCATTCTCCACAAATGGTCGGCGGGCATACGCATAAACGTTGTCGCCAACGGCAAAACGCCGGGCGCTATGACCGGTTTCTTCCACTACTCCGGCCATATCCCAGCCAAGGATGAGCGGAAAATGATGGGGAAACATCTTGGCCAGATGACCTTCGCGAATGTGCCGGTCGACCGGATTTATGCTTGCTGCCCTGATGCGCACCAGTACTTCGCCTTCTTTTACTTCGGGTTTGGGAAAGTCCTCGGAATACAGGAGCTTGTCCCTTCCTCCGAATTCGTTGATATAAACTGCTTTCATGGGTTGATGTTTTATAGGGAATAAGATTAAAACAGTTTGATGTTCAATAAGTTAAAAAAATTATTCAGATTTAAATTTTATAAACCGGCTTTTATATAATTCAGAAAGGTATTTGGTAACCCGTTCTTCCATAAAATTAGCCGGTTTTTCCTGAATAACCAAAGAGTCTGCTAACTCATTGCAAATTACTTCAACAGTTCGTTTTCCGTCGATGAGTATCCAGACCATACTTCCGGTTTCATCGAGGCGGATGTGGAAATGAGTTGATTTACGTTTGGGTATCAGCCATTTTCGCAGAGTCTCGCTCTTAAATTTTGGAACCAGCAGGGTGACGATTCCTTCGGTTTGGGTAAACTCTTTTACCGTCTGTTCCGGAATCATGGTGAGGAAGTTTTGCGTTTTACGTTTGGTAAACATTATTAAGTATTTACGAATTACGAATTACGAATTACGAATTACGAATTACGAATTTTTTTATTATCAATTGGTTGAAATTTTTTGGAGGGCTTCGGATACTTTTTCCCTGTAATTTTCAGGAGAATCGATGGTGACGGCTGCCGTATAATATAACATGGCGTTAAAGCCTTTGGTATCGCCGCTTTGGCGGAAGTCGGTGCGCAGCGCAATGATTGGCAATCCTTTGGCATACGCATAGCCACATTCCCAGCAGGTGCCACTGTCGGCATCGGCGCCGTCGAGGATGGCAAGCACTACCGATGAGGTGTTGATTCCATTTTCGCAGGTCTCGAAAATCTCGCGGCCTTCTTTGCCCCGACATTCGTTTTGCGGAAGGAAAACCTTGTAACCCAGCGATATTAAATAATCACAAAGACGTTGGTTGAATTCGATTTCGGCCAGCGAAAACAATGGTCCGGCAAGATAAATTTGGTTCATGTTTGGATATAATTTTTAAACTAATGTAATGAAATTATTGATGCATGTACGATTTCAATAAATGCCATAAAGATAAATTACCTTACTTTTGTTTCCTCCGGAATTATATTTCGGTTCGTAATTTTGTCTAATCAATAGCTTTTTTAAAGATATGAAAAAAGTAGCGGTACTTATTGTTGGTCACGGGAGTAAATCGGCGGCTGCGGTTAAGGATTTTGAAGGTATTGTGGAATGTGTCCGTGCAAAGGGCGAATACGAAACGGTACTTGGCGCCCACATGGAACTTGCCTCGCCAAGTATTCAGGAGTCGGTAGATGCGCTTTATGCTGAGCAGTACCGCGAAATTATCGTTGTTCCGTATTTTTTGTACGAAGGCAATCACATCCGGTTCGATATACCTGAAATTCTTCAGGAAATCCAGAAGAAATATCCTGACCTGATCTTTAAATTTGCCCGTCACATTGGCGTTGAGCCTTCCATGGCCGATATTTTGATAAGGCGTGCGAAAGAAATGGAATAGATTTAAATTCAAAGATTCCAAAATTCAGGATTCAGAGTTACAGGTTACTTAATCACTTAATAGCATAATCACTTAATTACTTTTTTCATATTGTCCGAAAAAACGGTTATGTTTGCCGGACATTTTGATTGTGTATTTCAATGGAAGTGAGGTGAAAATCCTCCACGATCCCGTCACTGTAAAGGGGGACGATTCTGCAATAAGTCACTGGCAATGGCCGGGAAGGCGCAGAAAAGGAAGAACCAAAGTCAGGAAACATTGGTACGCAATTCTTTAAATATTCAAACTTCGAGGAAAGAGTTCGAATATACTGCCGCACCAACAATCACTTGTAAATTGCACAGTATCTTGCTCTTTTCCGTTTAACGCGGAAAACAGATGTTATCATCACTGGTTGAAAAAAAGAAGCGCCATCTCTGGTGTTTGTTATTGTTGCTGGTAGCCCCGCATCCATTGTGGGCCATGCACATTGCCGAAGGCTTCCTTCCCCTTCCCTGGTGTATCTCGTGGTACATCGTCATCATTCCTTTTTTGCTTGCCGGACTTTATTCCATCAGGAAAAAGATTCGCCATAATCCCCGCATACGGTTGTTGCTTGGCATTGCCGGCGGACTGACTTTTTTGTTGTCGGCCCTGAAACTGCCATCGATAACCGGAAGCTGTTCGCACATGACCGGTACCGGACTGGGCGCTGTTCTTTTTGGGCCCTTTGTGATGACGGTGGTGGGTATGATTGTTCTTTTGTTTCAGGCATTACTGATGGCTCATGGCGGGATTACCACGCTGGGTGCCAATACTTTTTCGATGGCTGTAGCCGGACCGCTTGTAGCTTACATGGTTTACAAGGTTTTGGCCGGATTGAAAAGTCCACAATGGCTGTCGGTTTTTATGGCAGCATTCCTGTCCGACCTGGCAACTTATGCGGTTACTGCCGGTCAGTTGGCCTGGGCTTTTCCCGGTGATGGCGGAGTAATGGCTTCTTTTGTGAAGTTTATCACTGTTTTTGCCTATACACAGTTGCCTTTGGCAGTTATCGAAGGCGTGATTTCGGTGGGCGTTTTTAACTTCCTGCAAAATCATAGCATCGAGGAACTTAAATCCCTTTCGGTAGTTAAACCCGTCTCAGCCCAATCGACATGCGAACCCGAAAAGTAACTTATATCGCTGGCGGGGCGTTGCTCTGCATTGCTTTGGTGGCCATTCCGTTGACGGTTAAAAAAGAAGCCGGGTTTACCGGAACCGACGATAAGGCCAAAGATGCCATTGCTCAAACCAATCCTCATTATAAACCCTGGGCGTCGAATTTCATGCCGACGTTTAGCGATGAGGTGTCGTCGATGTTTTTTGCATTACAGGCGGCCATCGGTGCCGGAATTATTGGCTATGGGCTTGGTTATCTGCGTGGTTCGAAACGAAAAGATTCCGGTAATAAATGATGCTCAACCCTCATATCGGACTTGATAATAAGGCGGGTGATGTTCATCCTGCATTAAAATTGTGGTTTGTATTGCTGGCTATGGTGGCCGGATTGCTTTCCCAATCGCTGGTGTTTTCGGCTATATTGCTCGTTGTCTGTGGCCTTGTTTCTGTTTGGTTTTCGGGCATCCGTGCCGGGCAATATCTTCGCTGGTTGTTCATCCCGTTTTTCTTTATACTCTTTGGGGTGATTACCATTGCCATAGAAATTCATTCTTCTAAAAATCCGTCGATTATCAGCATACACCTTTTAAATTCATATCTGGAAGTCAGTCAACCTTCTTTAATGAAGGCTTTGTTGTTGTTAACCAAAAGTTTATCGGTAACAGCTTTGTTTTTTATGCTGATTTTAACCACACCGGTTTACGACCTGATTGCAGTAATCCGTGGCAAGCGCAGCTCGTTGTTTGTCGAATTAGTTATGCTGATTTACAGACAGATATTTGTGATTTCGGAAGTCGCCGCGAACATCCGTACTGCCCAGCAAACGCGGTTGGCTTATCAGGGCTTCGGAAGCTCGGTGCAGTCTTATGTTCAGCTCATATCGCGGACGTTCGTGTTGTCGTTTAGGCGTTCGTCCGACATGTACAATGCCATGGAATCTCGTTGTTTCGACGGTGAAATAAATATGCTTCCCCGTAAATTCATTTGGAAAACGCAATATATTGTGATTGCAGTTTCAGCAGAAATCCTGCTTTGGGGCTCGTGGTGTTTAACCAGTAAATTGGGTGTATTATGAGTTCCGCGGTTATTGAACTGAAAAATTTAACCTTTCGCTATGCCGATGGCACAAGGGCGCTCGATAATATCGACCTGTCGTTGCCTTACGGGGCGCGGGTGGCTTTTTTGGGAAGCAATGGTGCCGGTAAATCTACTTTATTTTCAATACTTAACGGAGTTTTAAAACCTTCTGGCGGAGAATATTTCCGGAATGGAAAACTCCAGAAATTTGACCGAAAAAGTCTCTTTGAACTCCGTAAGGAAGTCGGGGTTGTTTTTCAGGAGCCTGATAACCAGATTTTTTCGGCTAATGTATATGAAGAAGTTTCGTTTGGCCCGATGAACCTGAAACTGCCTGCCGATGAGGTTCACCGCCGCGTGCAAAAGTCGCTGGCCGATACCGGTGTGGAAGAATTCAGCCATAAACCGGCCCATCTGCTAAGTTATGGACAGAAAAAACGGGTGACGATTGCTTCGGTACTGTCGATGGAGCCATCGGTGCTGGTGCTCGACGAACCGGCTTCCGGCCTCGACCCGCAGCATTCCAACGAAATTGTGGAGTTACTCACAGCCCTTAACCATCAGGGTAAAACCATATTAATGTCCACGCACAACGTAAACCTGGCATACGCCTGGGCCGACTGGCTGGTGGTGATGCATAAAGGAACGGTGCTGGCATCGGGCAATCCGCTCGAATTGTTTAAAGACAAGGTGTTGATGCGTAACGCCGGTCTCGATATTCCCGTCGTGCTTGAAGTTTACGAACGGATTAGCCGTTTCTTCCCCGAACGCGAAGTGCCGGTTTCGAAGCCTGAGCTTTTAAAAATGTTGGAGGAACTGTCATGAAAGGATTTATCGTTGCCGGGACCAACAGCGGATGTGGAAAAACTACTGTCACCATGGGGCTGATGGCTTTGCTGAAGCGTAAAGGACTGAGCGTTTCTCCTTTTAAGACCGGTCCGGATTTTATCGACCCCATGTTTCACGAAACGGTGCTTGGTATGCCTTCTTATAATCTTGATAGTTATTTGCTTGCAGAAGATTCGGTTCGTCATCTTTTTCAAAAGCATACTCAGAATAAGGATGTTGCAGTTGTCGAAGGGGTAATGGGCCTGTTCGACGGTCTGGGGCCTGAAGGACTTGGCAGTACTGCCCAACTGGCTGAAATGCTCGACCTTCCGGTAATCCTGGTAGTTAACTGTAAGGCATTGTATCAAAGCGTGGCAGCGATTATTTCAGGGTTTAAAACCTTTTCATCGAAAATTAAGATTGGCGGGGTAATCCTGAACCATGTAGCTGCCGGAGAGCATTATAGCTTTCTGAAAAAATATATTCAAGAAAAAACGGGAGTGCCGTGTATTGGGCATCTTCCTTTTAATAAACAACTTGCTGTCGAAAGCCGGCATTTGGGACTGCTTCAGGCTGAAGAGGTGGAAAACCTCCGACAGAAAGTGGATAGCTTGGTCGATGTTTTCGAAAAGACAGTCGATGTAGAGCTTTTGTTAAATCTGGCCGGATCCGGAAATTCTGTCTCAGAACCGCAAACTTTTTCGCAGTCGTTGCCGGACCTTTCCAAATTACATCTTGGCGTTGCTTACGACAAGGCTTTTCGGTTTTATTACCGCGATAACCTCGAATTGTTGGAAGAATGCGGTGCCTCGCTTTATTATTTTAGTCCGTTGCAGGACAGTGCGTTGCCTGAAGAAATCAATGCCTTATATCTGGGCGGCGGTTATCCCGAAGTTTTTGCCCAAAAGCTTTCTGAGAATAAAACGATGCGCGAGGATATTCGTAGTAGGGCAGAGTCCGGTTTGTCCATCTTTGCCGAATGTGGAGGTTTGATGTATCTGACCGAAAGTATTATAACCAGTCAGGGCGAGTTTCCGATGACCGGGGTTTTTAACTGCAAAACCCGAATGACGGAGCGTTTGCAACGTTTTGGTTACGCCGAGGTTATGCTAAATGGCGTGACGACCCGTTGCCACGAGTTTCATCATTCTGTCCTCGAATCTCCTGAAAAACCGAATTATCAGTTTCAATATCAATTATCTAAGCCATTTAAAGAACGTCGTTGGGAATGCGGATTAAGCCGGAAAAATATTCTGGCCGGTTATGCCCATCTCCATTTTTATTCGGATGTCGAATTTTTTAATCAGATAATCAACTTATGGAAAAGAGCCATTATATAGAATTGAACCCCAATGAAATAGAATCCAAGAGTTTCGAGATTATAACCTCTGAACTTGGTCATTTGCAGATGGATGCCTCGCTGGAACCCATTTTTAAACGGGTGGTGCATACCACGGCCGATTTTGATTATGCGCGGATTACCGAAATTCATCCGCGGGCGGTGGAAGCGGCCAAAAACGCGTTGAAAAATGGCTGCCGTATTTATGCCGATACGCGTATGATCCTGGCCGGAGTCAGTAAACCTGCCCTGAAAAAGCTTGGGTGTGAGCTTTATACCTATGTGGATGATGAAGAGGTCGCGGCCCAGTCCAAAGCGCAGGGTATAACCCGTTCCATCCTTGGCATCAACAAAGCTTCGGGCGATTCGCAAACCGCTATCTATGTGATTGGTAATGCACCTACTGCATTGGTTCGTATTTACGAACTGATTCAGGAAGGGAAAATTGCCCCTGCCTTGATTATTGGTGTTCCCGTAGGATTTGTGGGTGCAGCCGAGTCGAAGGAGTTGATTAAACAGTCGCCGGTTCCGTACATTGTTACCAATGGTCGTAAAGGCGGAAGTACTGTGGCTGTCGCTATTTTGAACGCTATTCTTTATCAGCTGTAAAATGGGAGCGCTGACCGATAAAATAGTCTCAATCAACGGTAAGGAGTACCGATACGGGTACACCACTGGAAGTTGTGCGGCTGCGGCAGCCAAAGCGTCGGCATTGATGTTGCTTACGCAGAAGGCTGTCGAAGAAATATCGGTTGTGATTCCCGATGGGGGAGAGTTGGAGTTAATGCTTCATGAAGTGGTGGTTACCAACGAGTTTGCTTCGTGTTGCGTTGTCAAAGATGCCGGCGATGACCCTGATGTTACCCACGGCATCCGGATTTATGCCAAAGTGTGGCGTAATGATTTGAACGAGATTCGGTTATTAGGAGGAACAGGCGTTGGCCGGGTTACCAAAAAGGGACTGGCAGTGCCTGTTGGAGAGCCGGCAATTAATCCGGTTCCCCGAAAAATGATTCTTCAGAATGTAGCTTCCGTAACATCCAATGGTTGTGGGCTCGACGTTGAAATATCGGCACCCGAAGGTGTTGCGCTGGCTCAGAAAACGTTCAACCCGCAGTTGGGCATCGAAGGTGGAATTTCCATTTTGGGGACTAAAGGAATTGTGGTTCCGATGTCGGAAGAGGCTTATAAAGAATCGCTTGCTATAAAATTATCCATGCTTCAGGCGTACGGGATTGACGAAGCCGTCTTTACCCCCGGAAATTATGGCTTGCGTTTCATCGAGAACCATCTTTCCGTTAATCCGGAACTGGTGGTAACGACCAGTAATTTCATCGGTTTCATGCTCGACGAGGCGGTTCGCTATGGCTTTCGCAAGATTTTGCTGGTGGGACATATCGGAAAACTCATTAAAGTGGCCGGCGGAATTTTCCATACGCACAGTCGCGTTGCCGATGCCCGTAACGAGGTTTTTGCAGCTCATTATTTGATGTTTTCCGGAGATGTTGAAGCGTGCCGGTTGATTATGCAAAGCAACACTACGGAAGAGTCTATTCAGTATGTCACCGATAAATCGTTTTATAACTATTTGTGCAACATTATAAAACAGCGCTGTGAGCAATATGTGAAACAGGCGTTGAAGGTTGATATGGTGCTGTTTTCGGAATCGGAAGGATGGCTGGGACAGGCCCCTCCCAACCCTCCCCGAGGGGGAGGGCTAAAAGAAATGTAGGGTCAGGGAATATTGGCGACGGAGGCAGAGCCTCCGCCGAACTTAGTAATCTGAACTTTTGAAATTTTAAACAATTGAACCAATTTTAACTAAAAATAAATTTCAACCCTTGAACATCGAACCAATAAATAAGATAAACGTTTGCGGGCTTGGTCCCGGCCATCCGTCGCTGATACTTCCGGTGGTGCATGAGCTGGTGAACGCTTGCGATGTTCTTATTGGCGGAAAACGTAACCTGGAGATATTTAACGGTTTGTCGAAAGAAAAGCGGTTCATAACCAATAATATCGACGAACTGATGAAGTTCATCGCCGAAAGGGGCGAACGCAAGGTTACGTTGGTGGTATCGGGCGATACCGGTTTTTACAGCATGCTGGGGGCGCTGCGTCGTCATTTCCCGGCAGAGGAGCTGAACGTAGTTCCGGGTATCAGCAGTTTTCAGTATATGTTTGCGCGTTTGGGAATGTCGTACGAGGATGCTTTTCTGGGAAGTCTTCACGGAAAGAAATTCGATTTAATTGAAACTGTAAAGCATTATCCCAAAGTTTTTTGTCTGACCGATGCGCTTCATTCGCCCCGGCAGATTGCCTTACTTCTTACTAAAAACGGGTTGGGCGATTGTATATTACACGTCGGTTGCAACCTTTCGTACGAAAATGAGATGATACTGTCCGATAAGGCTCAAAACCTTACCGATAAAATAATTGACGATAAACTTTGTTCGCTAATCATTGAAAATGAACAATAAAATAATAACCAGCGGAATCCCCGACAGCGAATTTATACGTGGCAAAGTGCCGATAACCAAGGAAGAAGTCCGGGTTATCACGCTTTCGAAGCTTCGTTTGCAGGCCGACGATGTATTGCTCGACATTGGTGCCGGAACGGGCTCCATCAGCATTGAGGCTGCGCGATTGCTTTCGTCGGGACGGGTAGTGGCTGTGGAACATAATGCTGAGGCTGTCGGACTTATCCGTCAGAATGTGCAAAAGTTTGGGGTCGGGAACCTTCAGCTTGTCGAAGGTTCAGCCCCTGAGGTTTTGGCTGGGGTTTCGGGGATTACAAAAGCGGTAGTTGGCGGTACCGGAGGGCATTTAACCAAAGTGCTCGAATGGCTCGATGCTAATCTTCCTGTTGGCGGACGTGTTGTGGCCAATGCGGTTACGCTCGGTACGCTGAATGGCCTGGAAAAGTTTTTCAGGGAACGAGGGTATGTTTCCGTGGAGATTGTTCAGGTGGCCATTAGCCGTTTCGAACCTGTCAGCAAGCATTTGATGATCAAAGCGAACACTCCTGTTTTTGTGGTGACGGCGGAAAAGAGCCTCACCCACAACCCTTCTCCAAAGGAGCGGGGAGATTTCGATTCCATTATAGGATTAACTTCTCCTAACTTCATTTAACTTCAATAACTTCAAAATATATGTCAGGTAAATTTTATGGAATAGGCGTTGGCCCGGGCGACCCGGAACTGATAACGATGAAAGCGGTGAATATTCTTAAATCCGTCGATGTGGTTGCGGTTCCCGAAAGTTCGAAGGAAAAAGGCAGCGTGGCGCTCGACATTGCCCGTCCATACCTTCGTGAAGGCGCTGAAATGCTAACGCTTACCTTTCCGATGATTCGCGATGTGGCAGCAAAACAACGCATCCGCGAGGAAAATGCCCAAAAGGTGCTGGCTGAGATTCAGCAAGGAAAGACTATCGCTTTTCTTACTCTCGGCGACCCGATGTTATACAGCACGTATATCTATCTGTTGGAGAATTTATTGTCGCTTTCTATTGATATTGAAACTATTCCCGGGATTTATTCTTTTTCGGCTATTAGTAACCGGTTGAACATGCCGTTGGTGAAAGGCGACGAAAAGCTGGCAGTGATTTCTTCGCTCGAAAAGTCAGATTGGTCATCGCTGCTGGCGTTCGATACAGTGGTTTGCATGAAGGTTAGCGCTTACCGCGAAACGCTCGCCGAACTGCTTCGTCTATCCGACAGCCCGTTTGATTTTGTACTGGTTTCCAACGTCGGAAATATCGGCAATGCCAGCGAAATCGTTCATCAGGGAACGGATGTGTTGGAAGGGGAAATGCCGTATTTCAGCACGGGGATTTTGAAAAGAATTTAAGGGAAGTTAGAGAAGTAAAAGGAAGTTATAAAAGGAGTAAACGAATACGAAACAATTGTGGCGTCCAAAAGTCCTCCCCTTTGGCGAGGGTTGGGAGGGGCCTCTATTTATAGAATATGAAAGCAATCCATTTTATAGGAGCAGGACCGGGCGACCCGGAACTTATTACGGTGAAGGGAAAACGGCTGGTTACCGAGGCCGACATCATTATTTATGCCGGTTCGCTGGTGCCGGCGGCGGTTATTGCCGAGCACAAACCGGGATGCGAGGTTTATAACAGCGCGTCGATGGATTTGCCCGAAATTATTAAGGTTATGGCCGATGGCGTGATGGCCGGAAAAGCGGTTGCCCGCGTCCATACCGGCGACCCTTCCATTTACGGGTCTATTCGGGAACAGATGGAAGAGCTTGATAAACTTGGAATTACTTACGAGGTGATTCCCGGGGTCAGTTCATTTGTTGCCGCTGCTGCTGCCGTGAAAAAGGAATTCACGGTTCCGGAGATTTCGCAAACCATCATCCTTACCCGTACCGAAGGCAGAACACCCGTTCCGGAACTCGAAAAGTTAAACCTTTTGGCATCGCACCGGGCTTCAATGGTTATCTTTTTATCGGTTCAATTGATGGACGACGTGGTTCGTCTCCTCTGCGAACATTATCCGGCTGAGACTCCGGTTGCCGTGGTGGAAAAGGCCAGTTGGCCAGAGCAACGGATTGTCCGCGGAACCTTAGCCGATATTGCAGCCAAGGTGAAAGAAGCTAAAATCAATAAAACTGCCCAGATACTCGTTGGTGAGTTTTTGGGCGAAACATACAATAATTCATTGCTTTACGACCCTCATTTTACGCACGAGTATCGTAACGGAAAGCCATGTGGGGAATAGTTGCCATAACGCAAAATGGTTTGCAGCTTGCCTGTAAGCTCAACGAGGTTTTCCCCGATTCGGAGGTTTATACACTTCCGAAATGGGATAAACCTGGTTTGAAGCTGATAGAAGGTGACCTGCAATCGTTTGTGGCAACGCTTTTTGAACGTCACCGGGTGTTGGTATTTGTGATGGCCACAGGGATTGTGGTTCGCAGCATTGCGCCTCACCTGAAAAGCAAGACCTCCGACCCCGCAGTTCTGGTGATGGACGAAAAAGGGCGGTATGTTATCAGTTTGTTATCCGGACATTTAGGCGGGGCTAATGCTGTAGCCCAGCAAATTGCGCTGAAAACCGGGGCTGAAGCGGTGATTACCACCAGTTCGGACGTTAACGGTCTGATGGCCGTGGATATATTTGCCCAGAATAATGGATTGATTATCGACAGCATGGCCGATGCCAAAAATATTACGGCAATGCTGGTCAACGGTCATCGTATCGGTCAGCATAATGAAACGTGCTGGCAGGTTCCGGAAGTGTATTCTTCGGATATTGAAGAAGCTGATAGTATTGTGCTGATTTCAAATAAGTCATCGGTTAGTTATTTAAAACCGCTGGTAAAACTAATTCCGCAGAATATTACGCTGGGCGTTGGGTGTCGTCGGGGAACTTCGGTTGCTTCAATTATAGCTTTTATTAACAATGAGTTGAAGAAGAATAATATAGACGAACGAAGTCTCTGTCGGATTGCTTCCATCGATGTAAAAAAGGATGAAGAAGGGTTGATTCAGACGGCTCAGCATTTTGGCGTTGAGTTGGTATTCTTTTCCGCTTCTGAATTGGCTAAAGTTGAAGAGCAATTTCTGTCGTCAGATTTTGTTAAACAGCAGGTTGGGGTAGGAGCTGTCTGTGAACCTGCGGCTTACCTGGCTTGCAACGGCAACGGGGAATTTATCCTCCGCAAACAGTCACATGAAGGAATAACGCTGGCAATTTTTGAGGAAGCGAAAAGGTAGAAATCGTATTATAAACTATAAAACAATAATTTAAAGATTAACCTCCCCTTGTCCTTCCTTGAAAAGGAGGGGATTAAGCGGAACGAAAATAGATTATGAATTCAAAATTATACGTCATAGGAACTGGACCCGGAAAGAAGGAACATCTTACCAAGGCGGCGGTGAATGCCATCCGCGAAAGCGAAGTTGTGATGGGTTATAAAACCTACATCAACCTTATTAAGGAGTTTCTCGATGGAAAAGAAGTACAATCGTCGGGTATGCGCAAGGAAGTTGACCGTTGTACCGATGCCATTGAAGTTGCCCTGAGCGGGAAAGTGGTGGCATTGATTAGCAGCGGCGATTCGGGTGTTTACGGAATGGCCGGCATTGTCCTTGAGCTTGCCGAAAAGATGGCGCCTGAGTTGGACATTGAGATTGTGCCGGGCATTACGTCGGCTTTGTCGTCGGCATCATTGGCCGGGGCCCCGCTGATGAACGACTTTGCAGTAATCAGCCTCAGCGACCTGATGACTCCCTGGGAGGTGATTGAAAAACGCCTCGATGCAGCCGGTTTGGGCGATTTTGCCGTTACCCTCTATAACCCGCGCAGCAACGGACGGACTAAGCAAATTGAGATTGCCCGTGATATCCTGTTACGTCACCGGAACCCACAAACGCCTGTAGCTCTTGTGCGTAATGCCATGCGCGAAGAGGCTTCCGTTACCCTGACCACACTAGCTGATATGCCTTTCGAGGAAATCGATATGGTTACAACTGTCATCATCGGTAATTCGCAGACGTATGTCAGGAATGGAAAGATGGTGACTCCGAGAGGCTATCTCTTAGTGTGATTAGGTTATTAAGAGATTAAGTAATTAAGAGTCGGAATTGTGAAGTTACAGAGTAAAAAAAACTTTTTCTAACTTCCCTTAACTCCCTCTAACTTCTTTAAACATGCTCTGGATTATTGGCGGAACGATAAATGCCCGTGAGATAGCGGCTTTGCTGGTGCAAAAAGGGATGGACGTGCTGTTGACCACGACTACTCCATTAGGCTCCGAACTGGCGCAGATGCCAGGATTGGAGGTTTGTTGCGGGGCGCTCGATAGTGAAGCCATGGTGTCGTTGATTCGCGAAAAGAAGATTTCGACGATTCTGGATGCCAGTCACCCGTTTGCTACCGAGGTGTCCACCAATGCCATGCAGGTTGCCATCGAAACCGGAACGCGCTATCTCCGTTTTGAGCGAAAAAGTGAAGAATATGATGGCGTGCAGTATTTTCAGTCGTATGAGGAAATGCTTCAATATCTTCAAATTAAGGAGGGAAATGTGTTGCTAACCATTGGTTCCAAGCATGTAGGGGTATTTTCGTCGTTGGGCAACGAACGGCTTTTTGCACGGGTGCTGCCGGTTGCTTCGAGCATCGAACAGTGCCAGGCTGCGGGAATTTCGGCCAAGCATATCATCGGCATAGGCGGCGTTTGCTCGGAAGAGCTGAACCTGGCCATAATGCGCGAATATTCCATTCGCTACCTGGTAACCAAGGATAGCGGCGATGAAGGTGGTATCCCCGAAAAGTTGGCTGCCGCCCGTAGCCTCGATGTGGAGGTTTTAATGCTTCAACGCCCAAAGCTGGATTATCCGGAGATGGTGAGCAGCTATGAGGAAGTGATTGATAGGATTGTGATTAAGTGACTAGGTAATTAAGTGAAGAAGAACGATTAAGTGTAAGTTCTTTGTACTTAATACTCAGTACTCAAGTCTAAATTATAATGTATGGAACAAGGTCTTATTCAGGTTTATACAGGCGACGGAAAAGGTAAAACCACCGCTGCTTTTGGTCTGGCAATTCGTGCTGTAGGCCGTGGATTAAAGGTTATTATCGTTCAGTTTCTGAAACAGGAAGTATCGGGCGAGGTGCTGTTTATCCAGCAACGTTGTCCGGAGGTTGAGTTTTGCCGGTTTAACTCGCAGGAAAAATTCGTTTGGAACATGAATGCCGAAGAACTCCAGCTTCTGAAAGACGACAGTCGTCAGGGATTTGAGTTCGTGAAAGAAATTGTCCGTCAGAATAAGTGCGATATTCTTATTCTCGATGAATTGGTTCATCTTCTTAATAAAGAAATAATTACCATGGACGAGTTTCGGCAGCTGGCTACCATAAAGCCTTTTACGATGGAACTGGTGCTTACCGGCCGTAATGCATCGCCGGAGCTGATTGCGCTTGCTGATCTGGTAACCGAAATGAAACCTCATAAACATCCCTATGAACAAGGGATTCAGGCCAGGGTTGGAATTGAGAGTTGAGGTTAATCAGTCGATAGTCGATGGACCATGGACTATCGACCGACAGCTATCGACTATTAAAAAGATTCATTATCAATAATTAAAATATGTCCCTTTTACAAGATACAATCGATGCCGTTCGTCCGCTTGATGAGAAGGTGATGAACGAAGCCCAGCAAACGCTGGACTACCTGATGAAACCTCAGGGCAGTCTGGGAAAGCTGGAAGATATTGCCCGCCAGGTGGCCGGAATTACCGGTAAGGTGAAAAATACCTTTCGGAAGAAGGCGGTGCTGATAATGAGCAGCGACAATGGCGTGACCGAAGAAGGTATTGCCGGGAGCCCGCGCGATTTTACCATGTTGGTGACCGACATTATGTTACGGGGAAAGTCGGGGGCTTGTACGCTGGCCAAACATGCAGGAGGCGAAACCTTTGTGGTTGACTTAGGTATGGAAAAAGACCCACCGTCGCCGGGATTGATTAACCGTAAAATCAGGCGGATGACCTCGAACTTTTTACACGAGCCGGCAATGACCCGCGAAGAAGCAATTCATGCCATCGAAATTGGCATTGAGGAAACCTGCAAACTGATTGATAAAGGCTACGACCTGATTGGTACCGGCGAAATGGGCATCGGGAATACCACAACCAGCAGTGCCATGCTCCATGTGTTTACCGGTGAACCGCTCGACGTTGTGGTTGGCCGTGGTGCCGGCCTCGACGATAAAGGGCTTCAACGTAAAAAGGAAGTTATCCGACAAGCTATCGCCCTGCACAAACCGAATCCCGCCGACCCAATTGATGTGCTTTCAAAAGTGGGTGGTTTCGATATTGCCGGGATGGCTGGTACCTACCTCGCCTGCGCTGCCCGTCGTATGCCGGTGATGATTGACGGTTTTATATCCGGCGTTGCAGCGCTTTTGGCAATTAAACTTTGTCCCGAAGCCCGCAATTATATGTTCGCATCGCATGGCTCGGCAGAGCCTGGTGCTCAGATTATTGCTCGCGAGCTGAATCTTTCTCCTTTCCTCACCATGGACATGCGCCTTGGCGAAGGTTCCGGCTGTGCGCTGGCTTTCCACGTGATGGATGCCGCTATGTACATGATGAACCATCAGGGAACTTTTGAAGATTTGGGCGCTCCGCCAGCTATCAGTAACCTGCATAATTCGTAATATGATGCCCGAACACAAAAATATTATGGTTCAGGGGACGTGCTCCTCCGCCGGAAAAAGCCTGCTGACTGCCGCATTATGCCGTATTTTTAAAGAAGACGGTTACCGTGTGGCTCCGTTTAAGTCGCAGAACATGTCGCTCAACTCGTTTATCACCGACGAAGGTTTGGAAATGGGTCGAGCCCAGGTAGTTCAGGCCGAGGCTTGCGGTATTCGTCCCGAAGCCTGCATGAACCCTGTTCTGCTGAAACCCACCAGTGACCACAAAGCGCAGGTGATTGTGGAAGGTAAAGTGCTCGATAACAAGGATGCCGCTACCTACCATAAGTTTAAGCCTCAGATTAAGGAAGTTATATTGAAGAACTATCAGCAGCTTGCCAGCAGTTTCGACGTGGTGGTGCTCGAAGGTGCCGGCAGTCCTGCGGAGATAAACCTTCGCGAAAACGACGTGGTGAACATGGGCATGGCCGAAATGGCCGATGCTCCTGTAATCCTGGTTGCCGATATCGACCGCGGCGGGGTGTTTGCCTCAGTGGTTGGTACTATTTTCCTGCTGACCGAAGAAGAACGTAAACGGGTAAAAGGCGTTGTGATAAACAAGTTCCGTGGCGATGTAAAACTTCTGGAACCGGGCATCACCATGCTCGAAGACATCATTAAAATTCCGGTGCTCGGGGTTATTCCCATGCTCGACGTCCGCATTGAAGACGAGGACAGCGTTACCGAAAAGATGCAAAACCGGCAAATGGCTCAGGCTATTGATATTGCCGTAATCCGGCTACCGCATATCTCCAATTTCACCGATTTCGATGTTTTTAACCTTTTTCCGGATGTGAATGTCCGGTTTGTGACATCGCCCGATGAGCTGGGAACTCCCGATATGCTTATCATTCCGGGAAGTAAGAATACCATTGACGACCTTCATTTCCTGAAAAGTACCCGTTTTGATGCGGCTATTTCTGAACTTCATCAACAAGGAAAAATCATAGTTGGGATATGCGGTGGTTTTCAAATGCTTGGAAAATCAGTACACGACCCGTATCATATTGAGTCGGAATTGGAAAAGCTCGACGGGCTTGGACTTTTGGACGTTTCCACAACCATGGAAAAGGAAAAAACAACCACCCAGATTACTTGTAAAATAGTATCCGATAACGGTTTGTTAAAGGGATTGTCGGGAGAAGAAATTTCGGGCTACGAGATTCACATGGGCGTAACTACACCAGCTTCGCCTATCGATAATTTTGTCGACGTAACCGGCAGGAGCATTGCCTTGGCTCATGAAAATGTTATCGGTACCTATATTCATGGTTTTTTCGATAACACCCGGTTTACCGGAGCTTTGCTGAATAATATCCGCGAGGCCAAAGGCATGTCGCTTCAGCAACAATTTCAGGATTATAAGGATTTTAAAGAATCGCAATATCAAAAACTGGCCGTTGAAGTCCGCAAAAGCCTTGATATGGAAGCGGTTTATAAGATTTTGAATAGATGTATTTGAAAAAAGTCGAAGATAATTGTTTGGCAGTAGTTCGGAACGCAGGTCGAGCCACGAAGCAATAAGCTTGCTACGAAGCACTGTATAGAGTTCTGCGTCCTTGATTCTTTGTTTCTTTCTCATCAAGGAGAAAGAAAATTAAAACCTTTTAATAATGCTATTTGCACTTAACATCACTTTAGGATACCTCCTCGACCTGCTATTCGGCGACCCTCACTGGTTTCCGCATCCGGTAAGGGCTATCGGACTGTTGATTGAGCGTTTGGAAAAATGGCTTTGCCGTTTTAGGCATAAGCTCTTCGCCGGGGCTGTGTTGACGGTTTTGGTCGTTGCTTCCGTTTATATTTCAATGTTTTATCTGGTAAAACTACATTGGCTGGTAACGGCGTTTTTTGCTTATACCATTTTTGCTACCAAGGCTTTAGGTAACGAGGCAATGAAGATTTTCCGGTTGTTAAAAAATAATCAAATACCCGAAGCCAGGCAACAGATACGTTTTTTGGTGAGTCGCGATACCGAAACAATGGACGAGCGGGAGATTGTCCGCAGTACTGTGGAAACGGTTTCGGAGAATGTGACCGACGGGATTACAGCCCCGCTTTTTTACATGTTGCTGGGTGGTGTGCCGCTGGCCATGGCTTATAAAGCTGCCAGCACGCTCGATTCGATGGTGGGTTATAAAAACGAACGGTACCTGTTGTTTGGCCGTTGTTCTGCCCGTCTCGATGATGTGCTGAATTTCATCCCGGCCCGTCTTACCTCGTTTGTGCTTATTCCGTTGGCAGCGTTGTTGTGCGGGAAAAATATTCGCGAAACGCTGCGCATTGTCCGTCGCGACAGGTTTAACCATTTGAGCCCTAACTCAGCGCATTCGGAGGCCGCTTTTGCAGGTGCTTTGGGTATTCGGCTTGGTGGTCCGACCAGTTATTTTGGAAAGTTGGAACAGAAACCGTTCATCGGCGACGAACGCAAACCCTTGGAAGCAAACGATATCCGCGATACAGTGAAGTTGATGTACGTAACTTCGGTTTTGACGTTTGCCATCGTTTTGACTGTTTATCTTACCATTGCCTCATTACTCAATATTGAATACTGAATACTCGGAATATGATTCGTCACGGAGGAAACATATATGAAACCCAGCGTAATCGCGGTATTCCGACCGATGAGCTGATTGATTTCAGCGCAAACATCAACCCTTTGGGCATGGCTCCGGCTCTGAAGGATGCTTTGGCGGATAGTTTTGAAGCTATTCTTCATTATCCTGATATCGAATATTTTAATCTGAAGCAATCCATCGCTTCGGTGTATGGCATTGCCCCGGAATTTATATTTCCCGGAAATGGTGCAGGAGAACTTATCTTTCGTTATTTCAGGGTTTTAAGACCCAAAAAGGTGTTGATAGTAGCCCCGACTTTTTCGGAATATGAACAGGCCATTCGGTTGGCCGGTGGCGAGGTTGAGTATTTTCAACTTCAGGAAGATGCTGATTTTAACCTTGATATAGCTGCCTTGAAATTACGGCTGGCCGATGGCTTTGACGTTTTGGTGTTGTGCAATCCCAATAATCCTACCGGAAGTTTTCTTCCACTGAGTCAGTTGGGTGAGATTGTTGAAAGTAGTCAACATTACGGAATGCAGGTAATGGTCGATGAGTCATTCATCGATTTTGTTTGCGAAGCCCCGCAGCAATCTGCCGTTCAGCTATTGTCCGAAAATGTTTTTGTGGTGAAGTCGCTCACGAAGTTTTATGCCATTCCCGGGTTACGGCTTGGTTTTGCGGTTTCGTTTAATACCGACGTTAACGAGCTGTTGAATTATACGCGCGAGCCTTGGAATATCAATGCTTTGGCTGCCATGGCCGGAGAAATAATCCTTCATCAGACGGATTATATTCGCGAATCTATCCGGTATGTGGATGCTGAGCGGGTTCGGTTTGTAGAAGATTTAAAAAAAATTGACGGACTAACGGTTTATCCGTCGTCGGTTAATTTTTTGCTTTTGCGGTTGGATGAACGCTTCGATTTATGCGATATGTCCGAAAAACTGCTTCAGAAGAAGTTTTTAATCCGCAATGCTTCTAACTTTGAATTTTTAGACAGCCGGTATTTTCGGATTGCCGTTCGCAAACGCGAAGAAAACATTTTGTTGACCCAAGCGTTGAAAGAATATTTAGTGATTGATAAATGACGATTGACGAGTTACGATTTAAATGTTTATTCGTAATTCGTAATTCGTAATTCGTAATTCGTAATTCGTAATTCGTAATTCGTAATTCGTAATTCGTAATTCGTAATTCGTAATTCGTAACTCGTAATGGGCTTATATCCAATATTTATGAAACTCAAAAACGTACCCTGCTTAGTTGTGGGCGGTGGCGCTGTGGCTTCCCGTAAGGTGAAGGGATTATTGGAATCCGGTGCCCGGGTGACGGTTATTTCGCCCGAAATATCGCCGGAACTGTTGCAGTTAGCATTGACGGGAAATATCAACTATCTGTCGAGAATTTATCAAACAAATGATTGTAAAGGCTTTCAACTGGTGTTTGCTGCCACGTCCGATAAGGAGGCGGACCGGCAGATAGCGCAGGAAGCCTCAGCAAATATTATCCTTCATAATATCGCCAGCGAACCCGACGAATGTGATTTCTTCGTACCTTCGCAGGTCAGCCGCGGATTATTGCAAATTGCAGTATCTACCTCGGGTATAGCACCTTCGTTGGCCAAAGAAATACGGTTATACCTCGAATCGATGTTCGGGGATGATTTGAATGAACTTCTGGAACACTTAAAGATTGTTCGTCAGGAAGTTGTGCTGGAAGCCAGGGGCGACGAAACCTCGAAAAAACGGCTGATGGATGAACGTGTGGCTCCGTTGGTGAGCCTTATAATTAGTAAACTTCGCAAATGACAGGAGTTGTTGGAATTAGCTATCAGAGTGCGCCGGTGGCCGTCCGCGAAAAGCTTGCTTTTTCGGTAGAACAGGGCGTGGCCTTCATGAATAGCCTTAGGAATGAGTTTTCGCTGCCCGGTACGGTGCTTCTATCCACCTGTAACCGGACGGAATTGTATTTTTTTAGCGAAGCTGATAACGAACAGTTATTGCTCGATATTCAGAGTTATCTTATTAAATATAAGAAAGTTAGTTCCGACGGAATTGACAAAAGTTTTTTCAGGCTTAGCGGTGACGATTGCGTACAGCATTTGTTCCGCGTAACCTCCGGGCTCGACTCGATGATTATGGGTGAATACCAAATTCTTGGCCAGGTTAAGGACAGCTTCAGGGTGAGCTCCGAAAATAACCTGTTGTCGCCCGTGCTTAGCCGTATGTTTCATAAGGCTTTCGAAGTTGGCAAGGCAGCGCGCAACCTTTACCGCATCAGCACGGTGACGTTGTCGGCTGGCGAGGCTGCGGTTAAGATGGTTAAAAATACGTTTAACAACATTGCTGCGGAGAAGATTCTTGTGGTTGGTGCCGGACAAACCGCTCGCACTGTGGTCGAATCACTCGAAAAGGAACAATGCCCCGACATTACCGTGGTGAACCGTGACATCGAAAAGGCGCGGTTGCTGTCGTATCAATACCAAACGGCGGTTGCTGATTTTACCGAATTGCCTTTGGAAGTTGCCAAAAGCTCCGTCGTTTTTGTGACCACTGCCGCCGTCAATCCTGTACTTACCGTTGAAAATATGGCTGAGGCGATGAACCAGCGCAAAGCACCCATCGTGTTGTTCGACCTTTCGGTTCCACGAAATGTAGAACCGGAAGTAGCTGCCATCGAGGACGTTTCCCTTTATGCCATCGACGACCTTTCCCTTTCGGAAAATAGCTCGCAGGTGATGAATGAAGATATGCTTGATATCGAAGAACTTATCGAGACTGCTTTGCAGGAATTTAACGATTGGCTTACCACGTTAAACCTTGTGCCGACCATTGAACTTTTGAAAGAACGCTTTAACGAGGTGCTATCCAGACGGTTGACGTTTGTCGAAAACAAAATGTCGCCCGAAGAATTTCAGGCTGTATCACAAAATGGTAAATTTTTGACTGATAAGTTCTTGCAGATGATTATACACAGCTTGCGCGAAACTTCCGGAAACGGACGCCATACCTCGTATATCGATATGATGAACAATATGTTAAAACCGTTAAATAGCGATCAGGAATGATGACGAAAATACGTATCGGGACACGAGGTAGCAAGCTTGCGCTCACCCAAACGGAAATGGTGAAGGCCGAACTGCTCAAAGCTTTTCCTAACCTCGAAGTTTCGATTGAAATTATAAAAACGCAGGGCGACCTCATGCTCGACGTTCCCATGGCTGGCCGTGTCGATAAAGGTTTTTTTACCACCGAAATCGAAAAAGCCCTGCTCGAAAATACCGTCGATATTGCCGTACACAGCCTTAAAGATTTGCCGGTGGTTTTGCCCGATGGGCTTACCCTTGGCGCGGTTTTATCCCGTGCCGATGCCCGCGACGTGCTCATCACTAAAGATGGCCGCACGGTAGAACAGCTCACTACCGACGATGTGGTGGCTACGTCGAGTCTTCGGCGCCGGGCACAGTTGCTCCAGATAAACCCCAATCTCAAAATTATTGACATCCGCGGTAACGTCGATACCCGTCTGCGTAAACTCGACGAAGGTTATTGCACTGCGCTGGTCATTGCCTCTGCCGGTATCGACCGCATGGGTATTCGCCCCGAAGGTTGTCAACGGCTTCCACTCGATGTGATGATCCCGGCTGCAGGTCAGGCTATTATAGGTATCGAAGCTCGTGGCAACGACACCGAAGTCCTGAAATTTTTGGATGCTATCAACCATAAGTCCTCAGCTCTGGCTGCTTCTGCCGAACGTACCTATCTGCGGATTATCGAAGGCGGCTGCCATGTTCCTTCCGGCTGCCACTGCGAACCCGATGGCGAGCAGATGAAAATAACCGCTTTCCTCAGTCATATCGACGGCTCGGGTTCCATCAAACAAACCGTTTTTGCCAGTCCTTCCGAAGTGGATGTGAAAGCTGCTGAACTGGCTCATCATATTCTTGATGCCGGAGGTAAGGAGATTATGGCGGAGTATGCGGTGAAGAAGTAGTTGGGAACAGGCTTGAAGTAATGTTAAGATTATGGATAAATACAATACGTTTGGACCTCGATTTTTCGCATTGATTATTGATGGAATAATATTAGGGCTTATAGATTTGATAATTCATTTGATCCCTTTCTCAAATTCATCAGTGATTTCTATTATAGTTACGATGATTTCATCCAATATACCTTATCTGTATTCGATTTTAATGCTTGGTAGATTTGGTCAAACTGTCGGGAAAATGTTATTAAATGTAAAAGTTGTAGATAATTTGGGGGAAAATAAAATTGGCTATTATCAGGCATTTATGCGTGAATCTATTCCTGTCTTTATAGTAAATACCTGTATAATAATGGCTAGTATAATTACTAGCGGTGTAGATCTTGAAAATTATGAGTTTTCTGTTTTAGAAAATATAATTCTTTTCATTCCATCAGTTATGCTTTTATTATGGTCACTTACCGAAATAATTACAATGTTATTTAATGCAAAGAATAGAGCATTGCATGATATTATTGCAAATACGGTTGTTATTATGACAGACTCTAAGTTAAGATGAAAACAATCCATTCTTTAGGTCTAGTTTCATGTTACTTTTAACAACGATTTGGCCTTTATTTCCTTTAGTTTAAAAATATAAGAATATAATATCCATGCCAACCCCTGGAAAAGTTTACATTACCGGTGCCGGTCCCGGCGACGAAAAGTTAATCACCCTCAAAGCCCTCGAATGCATCAAAATAGCTGATGTGGTTATTTATGATTATCTGGTCAATGTTAAGTTTTTGGATTACTGCAAGCCCGGTTGCCAGAAGGTTTATGCGGGCAAAAAGGCTAGTAACCATACCTTGGAGCAGGAAGTCATCAACGAGACAATCGTTCGTTATGCTCTGGAAGGAAAGACTGTTGTCCGGCTCAAAGGCGGCGACCCGTATGTTTTTGGCAGGGGAGGAGAGGAAGTGCTGGCTTTGGTCGAGAAGGACATTCCGTTTGAAGTTATTCCGGGCATCACCTCCGGAATTGCCGTTCCATCGTACGCCGGAATTCCTGTTACCCATCGCGATAGCGGCTCAACACTTACGTTTATCACCGGGCACGAGTCCATTAAAAAGCGGGAATCGGATGTCGATTACGAAACCCTTGCCAAGCTTCGCGGAACGCTGGTTTTCTATATGGGCGTAAAAAATCTTTCCAACATTGCCCAACAGTTGGTTCATTTTGGTAAACGTCCGGAAACGCCGGTGGCACTGATTCGTTGGGGTACAACCTCGCGCCAGCAAACGCTCACCGGAACGCTGGCCGACATCGCCGAAAAAGTTGAAGCTACGGGCTTTAAACCTCCCGCTTTGATAGTTATAGGTGAAGCTGTAGGTTATCGCGACCAGCTTCTGTGGTTCGAGAAAAAACCGTTGTTCGGGAAACGCATCATGGTTACCCGAAGCCGTAAACAAGCCTCGAAACTATCGAAAGGCCTAGCCGATTTGGGCGCCGATGTTGTTGAACTTCCAACCATCGATATTCAGCCTTGTGAGGATTTTACGGCGCTGGATTCGTCTATTCAGAAACTCAATACTTACGGTTGGGTCGTTTTTACCTCGGTGAATGCAGTCGAAATTTTTATGCATCGTTTGTACCATCACGGAAAGGATACCCGAGCTTTGGCATCGTGTAAACTGGCTGTGATTGGCGAGGAAACCGGTGCTGAACTTCATAAGCATGGTTTATGCCACGACCTGTTGCCGGAGCAGTATACTTCCGATTCGGTGATCGAAGCTTTCCGGAAAAATGGTTCTGTAAAAGATTGCAAGGTGCTGCTCCCTACTTCGGAGATTGCCCACGATAATATTCCCAACACATTGCGGGAGATGGGAGCTATTGTTGATGTCGTACCGGCTTATAAGAATATTACTCCTGAGTATTCTACCGATTACCTTGCTGAACTGTTTTCCGAGCCATTCGATGTGGTGACCTTTACCAGTTCTTCAACGGTTATAAATCTTGCCGAATTGCTGGCAAAGCACGGGTTGCAGGATAAACTTGCAGGGATCAAGGGCGTTTCTATCGGACCGATAACGTCGAAATCGGCGCAGTATTTATCAATTGATATTGTTGCCGAAGCCAAGCCTCATACTATTAATGCGCTGGTTGAGGCTGTGGTTGGGTATTTAAAACATACTTAGAAAGATACTATTATAACCTCTTTGAATCCTTATGAGAATGGGAGTATCCTCCTTTTTAATGAGGGGTTGGGGGAGGTTGGATAAATTAACTTTTAAAAAATTCGCACCATGTCATTCCCAATAACCCGTTTACGCAGGCTTCGCAGTACCGAGGCGTTGCGTTCGATGATTCGTGAGACTTCGCTCTCTGTCAGCGATTTTGTTTATCCGCTGTTTGTTGTTCATGGCAACAAAGTGAAAGAAGAAATTAAGTCCATGCCCGGCCAGTACCGCATGTCGGTTGATGTGCTGGTTGAAGAATGCCGTAAAATTTACGATATGGGAATTCCTTCGGTGATGCTTTTTGGTATTCCTGAGTACAAAGATGCGCTTGGAACCGAATCGTATTCCGATAATGGCATCGTTCAGCAGGCTATCCGTGAGCTTTCCTCCAAAGTGCCCGGTTTGCTTGTAGTTGCCGATGTCTGCCTGTGCGAATATACCGACCACGGCCATTGCGGGGTTATCGAGCATAATGACGTTAATAACGACAAAACGCTCGACCTGCTTACCAAACAATCGGTTTCGTATGCCAAAGCCGGCGTGGGAATGATTGCCCCTTCGGATATGATGGACGGCCGTGTTGAAGCCATTCGTCAGGCGCTGGACAATAACGGTTTTTCGAATATCCCGATTATGGCTTATTCGGCAAAATATGCGTCGGGTTTCTACGGCCCTTTCCGCGAAGCAGCCGACTCGGCCCCGCAGTTTGGCGACCGTCGTTCGTACCAAATGGACCCGGCCAACAGCAACGAAGCCATGCGTGAAATTGAACTCGACATTGTGGAAGGCGCCGACATCATCATGGTGAAGCCTGCCCTTTCATACCTCGATATTATCCGCCGTGCCAAAGATGAATTTAACCTGCCTATTGCAGCCTATAACGTGAGCGGCGAATATTCCATGGTGAAAGCTGCCGCAGCCAACGGCTGGATTGACGGCGACCGCGTGATGATGGAATCGCTTCTTTCCATTAAACGTGCCGGTGCCGACATCATTATTTCGTACTTCGCCCCCGAAGTTGCCGCCTTATTGAAATAAGAAGGGATTAGGTGATTAAGATATTAAGTAATTAAGCTCCAAAGTATCCCCTCCTTAAAAAGGAGGGCAGTGGAGGTTTCTTATTTCTAATCGCCTAATAACTTAATTGCTTAATAACTTAATACCATCCCATGTTAACCAATTCAGAAAAATTATACCAGCAAGCCTGCCAGATCATTCCCGGAGGCGTAAATAGCCCTGTCCGTGCGTTTAAATCGGTAAAGATGAACCCTATCTACATCAAGAATGGAAAAGGGGCTTATATTTATGATGCCGACGGAAATAAATACACTGACTTTGTAGGGTCGTGGGGGCCACTCATCCTTGGCCATGCCGACGACGATATTGTGAAAGCCATTACCGATGCAGCCGTTCTTGGAACCAGCTTTGGCGCCTGCACCGAAAAGGAAATTGAACTCGCTCAGCTCATCACGTCGGTTTATCCGTCGATGGAAATGGTGCGCATGGTTAATTCCGGTACCGAAGCTACCATGAGTGCCATCCGCCTGGCCCGCGGGTTTACAGGTCGTAGTAAGATTATCAAGTTCGAAGGATGCTACCACGGTCATGCCGACAGCTTTTTGATTAAGGCAGGTTCCGGTGTGCTTACCCTTGGTATTCCGGGAAGTCCGGGCGTAACCGATGGCGTGGCCCAGGATACGTTGATAGCCACGTATAACGATATTCAATCCGTCGAAAAGCTCATCGATGCCAAAAAAGGTGAGATTGCGGCTTTAATCCTTGAACCGGTGATGGGAAATGCCGGTGTCATTCTTCCGCAGGACGGCTTTCTACAACAATTACGCGAGCTTACTGCTGCCAATGGCATCCTGCTTATTTTCGACGAGGTGATTACCGGTTTCCGCGTGGCTTTGGGTGGCGCTCAACAATATTTCAATATCAAGCCCGATTTAACCTGTCTGGGTAAGATTATTGGCGGAGGTCTCCCGGTTGGCGCATTTGGCGGTCGTCGCGACATTATGGAATATCTTGCCCCGCTTGGCCCCGTTTACCAGGCCGGTACGCTGGCCGGAAATCCGTTGGCTATGGCGGCAGGTATCGCCATGGTGAAAAAGGTGTCGGCTCCGGGTTTTTACGAAAACCTCGAAGCCAAAGCCCAAAAGAACGAAGCGGCTGTATTATCGCTGCTGAAAAGGATCAACAAACAATTTGCGTTTAACCGTGTTGGATCGATGTCGTGCCTGTTTTTTAGTCCCGGTAAGGTGACCAGTTACGCCGAGGCCATGACTGCCGACACTGCTTTTTATGCCGAATTCTTTAAAAAGATGCTGAACAGCGGTATTTATCTGGCCCCCTCACAGTTTGAGGCTTCGTTTGTCTCTTCCGCCCATTCCGATGCCGATTTGGAGCATCTGGCTGCAAGCATGGAAAAAGCTATAAAAGAACTGATTTAAAGAATATCAGGAATCATTGCTTCAATTTTGAGGCAGTGATTCCTAATGTTAAGTTAAAAAGGGCTTTAAATATTTTTTATTATCCGGTAAACCACGTCCAACGTTTTGCTCAAATCCTGCGGAAGATGCGCCGATGAAATAAAGTTCGTTCCAAACTGAGATTGCGGAAATAATACCCCTTGCTCAAAGGCTTTTCGGCTAAACCGTTCATAACGTTTGCGATCCGAACGATTGGCGGAGGCAAAATCTGTCACTTTATTCTCGTTAAAATAAAGTGTAAACATCGATTGAAATGCATTGATCTGGATTCCCCGGTTTTGGGTGAGTTCGTTCAGCCAGAAAATAAAATCGCGCGATTTGTGATTAAGGGGTTCGTAAAACTGCGGAAGTCGTAACCGCTGCAGAATAGCTGTTCCGGCAGCAATAGCCAACGGGTCGATGTGACGTTCTGTATTTTCTGCAGAAGACTTTACCGATAATACATCCCGTCGTCCGGCAAAGGCGCCGATGGAGTAGCCGCCTCCCAAGATATTTCCGAGAATGGTAACGTCAGGGAATACGTTGAAATATTCCTGGGCTCCGCCAGCTTTGGGTCGGAAACCAGTGACCTTCTCATCAAAGATAAGCAGTGATTTATGCTTGGCGGTGATGGTACGCAGAAATTGAAGGAACCCTTCCTGAGGCAAAACCACCCCAACTCCAGTCAACACAGGCTCCACAATAACCGAAGCTATCTCATTTTTAAATAATTCGAAAGCTTCAAAAACAGCCACTTCGTCGTTAAATGGCAAATTCAGCGCGAGTTGTGCAAACTCGTCGGGTATTCCGAGGTGACTAAACTTGCCATGATTAGCTCCTTTAAACTTGATGATCCGTTTTCGGCCTGTAAATGCCAGAGCCTGACGGATTGCCCCAACCGCTGCTTTGTGACCTGAACTTGTTAAATGAACCTGCTCAGCGGATGGCACCACTTGTTGGATTAGTTTTACCAATGTCGTTTCGCCCGTGGTTGCCAGTCCCTGATTTAGTCCATTGTTTATAACGGTTTCCAAAGCCGATGTTACTCGTTCGGGGGCATGCCCAAGGATATGCGCTTCGGTATGGCTGAAATCGATATATTCCCGAAGTTCCGTATCATATAAATTAGCTCCATGAGCCTTACTGATTATTAGTCTGGGATTCAATTCTCCAAGGCCGGTGGGCTGATAATGGTTACTTTCAGCCTGAGCATTTCTTATTTTCTGATCAGATATTAGATTGGCCATGATTTCGAGGTTTAATAATCGGTTAAATTTGATAGTCGGGCTCAGTCACTTCCATGCGTCCAAACCGGATTCTGTTCCAAGCCCTTTCGTGGAAATAAAATAACCCTATTTTAGTAAACACTTCAACTCCGCTGATCGATAAAGCCAATACAGGTTTACCGGTGATGACGAACGAAACAATAAATGTGTCAATGCTTCCGGTAAGGCGCCACGATACAGCTTTTATGATGTTTCGGTATTTATGCTCCATGAGGTTTAATTGTGAAAGTTTTTGCCTTCCAAAGTTGCCTTTACATATCCTTTACGGACTACGAAATTCCCAAATCGTTCCCCGTTTTCGCGGGTGGAGGCATAATCTTCGAGAACCGGTTTTAAGGTTTCGAGAATTTCCTGTTCGTTGAGGTTTTCGCGATAAAGTTTGTTGAGTCGGTCGCCCGAAAAACCAGCACCCAGATAAAGGTTATAGCGGCCCGGTGCTCGGCCAACAAATCCGATTTCGCCAAGGTACGGGCGCGCGCAGCCGTTGGGACAGCCCGTCATCCGGACAACGATAGGTTCCTTTTCGATGCCGTTGGCTATCACAATTTCGTCGAGCTTATCGATGAGTTTGGGCAGATAACGTTCAGCTTCGGCAAAAGCCAGTGGACAGGTATTAAGCGCTACGCAAGCCAGTGAGTTAAGCCGTAGTCCGGTAAGATCTTGGCTGGACAATACCGAATGGTCAAACAATATCTTTTCGATTTCTTTTTTCTGAGATGTCGGAATATTGGCAATGATGAGGTTCTGGTTTCCGGTAATACGGAAGTCGCCCTGATGGATTTCTGCTACTTTGCGAAGTGCCGTGCGAAGTTTGATATTTTCGCCATCAACAACTCGTCCGCCTTCAATGAAAAGGGTAAGGTGCCATTTGCCATCGGTACCCTTGAGCCATCCATAAGCATCGCAGTTGGATTCGAATGTATAAGGCTTTTCGGGTTCCAGTTCATAACCCAATCGGGCATAAAGTTCGGCTTTAAACTTTTCAACACCGAGACGGTCGAGCGTATATTTGAGACGGGCATTTTTGCGGTCGTCGCGATTGCCGAAATCACGTTGAACCAGCATTATTTTTTCGGCCACGTCAATAATTTTTTCTTTCGGAATATAGCCAATAATGGTTGCCAGTCGCGGGTAGGTAGACGGGTTACCAAACGTCATGCCCATGCCGCCGCCAATGGCTACGTTGAAACCGGTAAGTTTGCCTTTTTCGACAATGGCAATAAGCCCCAGGTCGTTGGCAAATACATCGATATCGTTGTGCGGAGGAATGGCTATGGCAATCTTAAATTTGCGGGGAAGATACGTTTTGCCATAAATAGGTTCTTCGTCTTTTTCTCCACCAACAAGAAGCTGTTTATCGAGCCATATTTCGTGATAAGCAGTTGTCTTAGGCAACAGGTGTTCGCTTAACCGTTTGGCAGTTTCTGCTACTTCGGCATGAACAGGAGATTGCGTCGCGTTCGGATTGCTCATCACATTACGGTTTACATCACCACAGGCAGCGATGGTGTCCATGAGCGAATCGTTGATTTGGCGGATGGTTTTTTTTAGGTTTCGTTTAAAGATACCGTGCAGCTGAAATGTTTGCCGCGTGGTGAGTTTTATGGTGCCGTTGCCATACAGGTCCGCTAATTTGTCAACAGCTAGCCATTGAGCCGGCCTAGAAATTCCACCCGGAAGCCTCACCCTTATCATAAAAGAATGCAGCGGCTCCAGCTTTTGGTGTTTACGTTCACTTTCCAAATCGCGGTCGGCTTGCTGATACGATCCGTGAAATTTCAACAAAGCATTGTCCTCGGAGGTTATGGCCCCGGTAATTTCGTTTTCGAGGCTTTCTTTAAGCGTTCCCCGTAGGTAATTGCTCTTATCTTTTATAATTTCTATTTCGCTGCTCATAGTCTTTTATTTCTTAATTACTTAGTCACTTAATTATATCTCAATACACATCCACCTGATACCGTTTACTCTTTTTAAGATTTTGGATGTATTCCTGCGCTTTATCGGGCGATAATCCACCTTCACCAGCGACAATATCGACGAGGGTTTGGTGCACATCTCGCCACATGTATTGCATGTCGCCACATACGTAGAAATGAGCACCATCTTCGAGCCAGCGGAAAAGTTCAGCGGCGTGTTGTTTCATCTTATGCTGAACGTAGACTTTCTGGTCTGTATCGCGCGAGAAAGCGACGTTTAGCCGTGTAAGTACACCTTTTTTCAGATGATTTTGGAATTCAGTTTGGTATAGAAAATCGGTTTCGAACCGTCGATCGCCAAAGAAAAGCCAGTTTTTGCCGGAAGTGCCGGAAGCTTCGCGTTCTTCCAAAAACGAACGGAATGGCGCTATGCCGGTTCCCGGACCAACCATGATGACTGGTGTTTCGGAATTTGATGGCAACCGGAATTCAGGGTTCTTTTCGATATAAATACTTACAAACTCGTCGTCGCCAATGCGGTCGGCCAAAAAAGTGGAGCAAACGCCCTCTTTGTAGCGGGTGTTGGCGTAACGCACTGCCGCCACGGTAAGATGAATTTCGTCCGGATGCGCATTCGGGCTCGACGAAATGGAGTAAAGCCGCGGCTGTAACTTGCGTAAAAGCTGAATTAACTGCGTAGCCGAAAGTTCAACCGGGTATTCGCTGACCAAATCAACTATGTCGCGTCCATATAAAAAGGCCTTTAACGTTTCGGTATCCGAAAGAATTACAGAAAGGTTTTCACTTTGGGCCAGCTCGTTATACTTTTTTACCACATCGGTAGTGATGGACGATATCTCCAAATGATGAGTCAGAACATGTTCGAGACTTTGGTATTTGCCATCGAACTCAACCTGTTCGTCGGGATTAAGCGCCAGGGTTTGGATAAGCTCGTAAACGGCGCGTTGTGAATTTAATCCGTAAACGCCAACGGCATCGCCGGGTTCGTAAGTCAGGCCCGAGCCTTCGAGCGAAAGTTCATAATGCCACGTTTCCTTTTCGGAACCACGGCCGTTGAGCTGTATCTTTTCGAGAAGTTTCGCTTTAAACGGATTTTGCTTGTTATAGACCGGAGCTACGGATTTTTCCGAAAGTTTTACTTCTTCTTTAGCTTTTGAGGCCGGTTTGTTTTCCGAAAGCTTATCTAAAACGCCATTGATCCATTCGTCGGCTTTGGCTTCAAAGTCAACGTCGCAGTCGATACGCGGAAAAATTCGTTCCGCACCTAATTCTTCAAACCGCTGATCAATATCTTTCCCGGTTTTACAGAAATGCAGGTAACTGCTATCTCCCAGTGCCAGTACCGAAAATTTAGTTTCGTTCAGTTTTGGCGACCGTTTGCCGTGAACGAAGTTGTAAAATTCTTCGGCAGCAATGGGCGGAACGCCTTCGCCGTGCGTACTGATGATTACCAGAAGATGCTTTTCATCCTTTAGCTTACTAACGGAATAATCATTGGTGTCGTAAAAATGAATTTTAAAACCACGGGCTTCGGCGGCACGTTTGAGCTTTTGGGCTACGGACGCTCCATTTCCGGTTCGCGAGCCATATAAAATGGTCAGGTCGGGCAGCTCGGTTACGGTGTTCACGGGAGCTTTAGCCACCGGTACCGACGATTCAGCCGGAGCCGTTTTTAACGACTGCGGAAGGCTTAACCCGGTAAGATATCCGGCAAGCCAGGTCAATTGCTGATCGTTAAACTTGTGGTGAAGATTTTCTACGATTTCTTTCTGATCGTTGTTTAAAGGCAGAATTGAGATGGTTTCAGGCTGCTTCATGTATGCTTTTTTTGATTAATGCAGGGTTCATTCTGCATTACAAAAGTGCAACCGCTTATAAATTATTACCATACCCTCGATGTGGTATATTGACGTACCTAAATTTAGGTATGTATAAAAGAGTAGTAGATAATCGGTAGAAATACTGCCTATAATTTCGTTAACTGTAAACTCTTTTTTCGGGGTCGGTGCAAAAATGGAAGAGTTTTTTAAAGCTATAAACATTGGACTAGATCATTTCCTTTCTGATCTGAGATAATTTTAAAGATTTTAGTCTATATTTTCAAGATGTAATAAGCAAATCGAATATAGTTTTGTTGACGATCTTAATTAATGCGAATAGAAATCCACACCTAATTAATTCGCGAATTTCTTTCATTTTATTTGATGTTAACTTTAATTTAAACCTACTAATTTATAATGCGCTATTCTATCAGAAAACTTCTCATAGTTTTCCTTTTGGTTTATCCGGCCCTCAAAGCACTATCCCAATCCCCAGAAAAACAGGAAAGATTAATCCCAATCGATACAGTTGCTTTTTACCTCGAACATAATTTTCCGATAGATTTGTTCTATCAATCCGAATGGTTTAAGAACAAATCGTTTAACGCTTCCATACTTAAGCTTCCTGTGAGCGAAATTACCGATCTGTTGAAATACAGTTGCAACTGCTCGGTAATTATGCCCGATTCGTCATCGATTGTATTTATACCTTTAAACTCGGCCATTGAACAAAACTCTGCGGGCGACAACTACCTCACCATTGGCAATCCTGTAGAGTTTGGGAAATATTCGAGAGCAACCATCTCCGGGAAAATAGTTGACGGAAAGAAATATCAACCTTTGCCGGGGGTAAAGATCAGGGACGACAAATCGAAAATCAGTACAGTTACTGACAAAAGCGGGAATTTCAGCATTACGCTTCCCGTTGGCGATAATGACCTCTCCCTTTCCTATATCGGTTATGAGGACAATAAGTATAAAGTTAAACTTATCGGCAATGGTACAGCTTCTTTTTTCATTTTTGAGAAATCGATCAACCTCAACGAAGTGGTGGTAACTTCGGTTCGCAACGATAATAACTTAGTCAGTACCCAAATGAGCCAGATACAGCTCACTGCCCGCGATATTAAGGAATTGCCAAGTACTTTTGGGGAAATCGACATAATAAAAAGTGCCACATTATTGCCGGGTGTACAAAGTGTTGGCGAATTTGGAACCGGGTTGAACATAAGGGGCGGAAGTGCCGATCAAAATTTGATCCTTCTTGAAGACGTGCCAATATTCAACACCTCCCATCTGTTCGGGTTAACCTCCATCATCAACCCCGACGGTGTGTCGAATGTAAACTTATTAAAGGCTGGGATTCCTGCCAAATACGGAGAAAGGGCCTCGTCGCTGATGGATATCCACATGGGAAGCGCAAACTCCGAAAAACCGAAAGCCGCCGGTGGTATAGGCTTGATCAACAGCAGGCTTTCCGTTGATGTTCCGTTGTTCGACAATAAAATAAACCTGATGGCAGGAGGCCGCACCACGTATTCGAACTGGCTTCTGCACAGCATCCCCGATTTAGACCTGATGAACAGCTCGGCAGAGTTTTATGACCTCAACGCATTGTTAACTGTTGCGCCTGACAAGAATAATAAAATCGTCGCATTCGGATATTTCAGCAACGATAAATTCGGGTTTAGCCACAACGTCGATTATAAATACGACAACACCATTGCCTCACTCCGCTGGAACCACATTTTTAGCCAAAAACTTTCCTCCAGTCTGATGACCGGGTTCAGCCGCTATAATTATGAAATGAGCGAGCTCTACACCCTTCAGGTAAGCGAGTCGTACCAGGTCAAATCGCAGGTATTATACAACAATATCAAAGGGAATCTGACCTGGCACCCCACGAAAGCCCATACCATCGATGCGGGGGCTAATGCCGTTTTTTACGCCATAAAACCGGGCGATCTTCGTCCTTTAACTTCCGAGTCGTTGGTTGAGCCAGTCTCTGTCAGCAAACAAAAGGCTCGTGAATTTGCTCTTTATTTAAGCGACAACATCAACATAACCTCTCAGTTAAATGCTGAAATCGGGGTTCGCTATACCTGGTATGCACTGAAAGGGCCGGGAACAGTAAATGAGTACCGAAGCGGATACCCACTGACCACGGAAAACATTACCGACACCATTAGCTACAGCAAAACGATTAAACAGTATTCAGGACCTGAACCCAGAATTTCGTTACGATACAGTATCGATGACTTTAGTTCGGTGAAAATTTCGTACAATCATATTAATCAGTATATCAATCTTGTATCCAACTCGTCCGTTATGGCGCCCTCCGATGTCTGGAAACTGAGCGACACCTATATCCGTCCGCTGAAATGCGACCAGTATGCCCTGGGTTATTTCCGGAATTTTAATCATAACGCCATCGAAACTTCGATTGAGGTTTATTACAAAACCCTCACCGATATTGTTGAATGTAAGGATGGAGCAAAAATATTATTAAATAATCATCTGGAAACTGACCTCATCAATGCCAAAGGTTATAACTATGGCATTGAGTTCTATGTCAAAAAGAATAGCGGAAGACTAACAGGATGGGCCAGTTATACCTATTCCCGGTCGATGCGCAAGACAACCGGAACATACTCGTCGGAACAGATCAATGGCAATAGCTATTTCCCGTCGAATTTCGACAAACCTCACAACCTGGTACTTAATAGCAATTACCATATCTCGCGCCGGTGGAGATTTTCGGCTTCGTTTACTTACAACACTGGTCGACCTGTTACCCTTCCCGAGTTAAAATACAATTACAATGGTTATACACTGGTTTACTATTCACAACGAAACAAGTATCGTTTGCCGGATTATCATCGGCTCGATGTTTCGATCACGCTTGACGAATCGCTCCGTTTAAAAAAGAAATGGAAAGGAAGCTGGACGTTCTCGATCATCAATTTATACGGCCGCAAAAACCCTTATTCTACCTTTTTTCAGAAGGATGCCCCTACCGAATCGAACGATTATCGGCAGTTCAGTCTTTATCAGCTATATATCATAGGTCGGCCGTTGCCTACACTAACGTATAACTTTAGTTTTTAACTTTTCAGGAAACACGAAATGAAAAAATATATTTACATATCCATTTTGTTATTAAGCATTAGTTTTTCCTGTCGAAAGATTTACGATCCCGACATTGATAGCAGTCAAAATGCCCTTGTGGTGGAATGCCAGATAACCAACCAGGCCGGGCCCTACACGGTGCATCTGACTAAAGCCCAAGCATACGATGCAACCAATACGAGCGGCATTTCGGTGAGAAATGCTAAGGTCTATATTACCGATAACAATAGCCATACATACAACTTTACAGAATTGGGCTCAGGATATTACGCTTCAAACGCTGCGGATTTTACCGGCATCCCAGGAATAACCTATACGCTTCATATTAAAACTTCCGACGGCAACATCTATGAATCATCATCGCAGAAAATGCTGTCCAACGATTACGCCGACTCCGTTTATGCGGAATATTCCTCGAAAGAAACCCTTGTGGAAGATTACGACGGGGAAACCCGAAAAGTAACCACCGATGGCGTGGATTTGCTTACTGACATAAAAAATAATACCGACACCTTGCCCCGATTCAGGTTTAAATCGACTATTTATTCGGAATGGATCTTCGTCCTTTCGTTGCCGATGTCTCCCGTCTCTATCTATTATTACGGATGGTACACAACGTACCCCGACGATAACGTAAATCTGACCCAGGAAAAATACAGCACTTCATCCAAAAGTATCGAAAAGCATTCCATTTGTTTTGTCCCCACGGTGAAATATTGTATCGCCGATTTGCCCGATACCTCGGCCACTGTACCGATAATAAACAGGATAATCAAAGTCCTGCAATACAGGGTTAACGACGAAACGTTTCAGTATTACAAAAATATAAACACGCTGATATCGGCCGAAGGCAAAATTTTTGACCCGGTAGCGATGCAATTAAAGGGCAACATAACTTGCACCAACGACCCCTCGAAAATAGTCTTGGGCTTTTTCGAAGTTTCGTCGTTAAAAATAAAAACCTACTCCATCAGAAGGGGCGATAAAATTGTTGTTAAACAGCCTAATATATGGCCACCGACAAACAGTGGTTTCAAGCAAGATACAATCCCCTCCTTTTGGGTTAACTAATCAACTATGAAAAAATTAAATATAACCTTGTTAATAACGGTACTGCAATTGTTCTTAACCTATCTTGGAGCACAGGAACAAGCCAGCCTGCATACTGACCGCAATATATTTATTGCCGGAGAAAACCTGTTTTTTAACCTTTATATTGTTGATAAACAAGGTTCAACATCTTCCAGCAAAAGCAATTTTGCTTATCTTGTTTTACGAAACGTACAAAACGCCCGAATTTATGGCCTCCGCCTTAAGCTAAACAATGGAATGGCCAGCGGAAGCCTGTATTTGCCCGACACCCTCAGCACCGGGCCTTACCAACTGGTAGCTTACACCAATTACATGAGAAATGCCGGCGAAGAAAGTTTCTTTACGCGAGAAATTTTCGTTGCAAACAGATTCGACAACGAGCCCGGAAAGCTCCTGTCGTATGCGCTAAACGATACAGCAAACGTATTCACCCCCCTTAGTGCTGCTGGGAACAACTTAAAACTGTCTTTCGATAAGCCCAGGTACCATAAAAGAGAAAAAATAAGCATCGACATTGACCCTTCCGAGTCTGGACTTAAATCACTGACCAACATTTCAATATCGGTGCATAAAACTGAGCCGATCGAAACCGTACAAACGAACTCGGGCCTTGCAGACGGGAAGCCTGAATCATCTGAATGTTCCTATTTGCCCGAAAATAAAGGAACTATCGTTAATGGCCGGCTGATTGACAACGACAATCAAAAAGGCCTCCCCGAAAAAATTATTTTCTTATCCACGCCGGATAGTATTGCAAACCTCCAATTTACTCAAACCGACAAAGAGGGGAAATTTCAATTTCTGCTAAATGGTTACTACACCAACAAAAAACTGTATTTTAAAGCACAGGATACTCAAAACGCAAAGATTGAAATTGACGATAAATACGATATTAAAACCGCCTTCAAGCCATCTGTTCGCTATTCTATAACAGCAATGGTTAACTATTTAACGAATGCTAAAAACGTTACCACTATCCAAAAGAACTATCGTTCCGATTATAAAAAAGAACTTACAGCCCGGCCATCAAAAATTGAAAACCCGCCAACATTCTACTTAAAACCTTATTTTACTACTTATCCTGCCGACTATGTAAAACTGAACGATTTTGTTGAAATATCAAGGGAATTGCTGTTTTTGTCAAAAATTCGAAAACACAGCAAGATGTACATTATCAACATGCTGGATTATAACAATAAAGACTTTTTCTCCGAAAGCCCTTTAATATTTCTGGACGGGGTGCCCATCGACGATATTAACCAGATCATCCCTCTAAACACCGACAAAATCAATAAGATTGAAACTGTTGGCGAAAGCCTGTATTATGGCGGGCTTTTCTTTTCGGGTATTATGGCTGTTTTCAGCAAGAAGAACGAACTCAATAATATCCACTGGCAGTCAACAACGCTTTCGCTGAAAGCGGAGCCAGACTACCCTGCATCGGTATTCTGTCCCCCGGATTATTCGAAAGACAATAAACGCCTGCGTATTCCCGATTTTCGCCAGTTATTATATTGGGAACCCAATGCTACCCTTCAGCTTGGCGAAAAAAAACACATCGAGTGCTATGCCTCTGACAATACCGGAGAATATACCATAGATGTAAAAGGGGTTACAGCCGATGGTACTCCTGTAAACGCCAGCACCACTTTTACCATTTTGTCCAATTCAAAATAAAAACCCAACTGTGAAATATTTATTGGTTATAATTCAGTTAGTATTTGTGTCGTTCAACGCACTGTCGCAAAACCATAAGCCATGCCCCTGCGATTTAGCGGCCGATTCAGTATTTTCGCCAAAGCTTATCGGAACGGTTTACTATCAGCTATTTGGAATTATCGGTACCGAATTTTTTAACAAAGCCTATGTGAGAGGAAATATAGTTCTCACTAATGATGATACTGCCCGAAATATCAATATGCGGTACAACGGACGCATTGACGGATTGTTATACTGGCCGCAGAAGAGTGGCTCCGAAATCCTATTGGACAAATCCTATATTAAAGAATTTAGTTTGGAGTACCCTTCCGAAAATTCTAAATCTGTTTTTCAGAGGATGAAAATTGTCATATCCCTTACCAATGATTCTTCCGAACATTTTTGTCAACGGCTTTACCTGGGCAACCTTTCACTTTTTGCTTACAGGCAATGTGTATTAGCCCAGATTGTCAACGAATACGTAGGAAAATCGCTTGTTGCGAAGAGTTTATATGAACCCAAAATCATCTACTATTTTAAGCTGCCCAATAACCGGACGATAGGTTTTAAACGACTAAACCGAAGGTCGTTAAGCTCTATCTTCCCGAAAGACAAAGAACTGCTGAAATCGGTACTTAAAAAGCTGCACCAGCGAAGGTTCCGTAAGGAAGAGGATTTTATTAAGCTGGCCTCGGCGTTAAATCAGGCTCCGGAAATTTTCAACTAAACTGATTCAAATACAGAAACGCCCTAATCCTTCAAAAGATTAGGGCGTTTCTGTTAAAAAAACTGTACCAGATTTTATTTTTCCTTCCACACTAAAACTCCGGCCGGATCGATGGCGGTTTTGCCGACCAGTACCTCAGCTTTTGAAGGTAGGCCCATAGTGTAAGTTTTATCGGAGTAGTTTACGGCAATGCCAAAGCCGTCGCGGTATTCTACCATAACGCCATCGGGATAATCCTTTACCGGGATGCTAAGCTGGCTGTAAACCTTTTTAAGCACTTCCTTTTCGAGTGCCCCGCTGCGACTGTCAACGCCCACATAAGTTACCGTTCCCTTGCCCAGATGACGGAAGATAACAGCGGGTTTACCGGCGTAGAAATCGCCCTGAAAAGTTGCCCAGGTTTCAGTTCCGGGGCGCGGTTTCAATATTTCGCCCCAACTAACCCAGTCGTAACGGTTGTTGCCCATTTGAATGGTATCGGCAGCGTGTGGCATCAACAGGTCGTAAAATTCAATTTCGGCACCGATTAAATCGTAAATAGGAGCAGCAAACTTCGCTTCCCACAGGTGGCCTTCGCGGTCTTTATGGCCGGTACGACAGGTAAGGATAAGGTTGCCGCCATTCTTAACATAATTAGTCCATTTGTCCACCAGTTTGCTGTCGAGTTGTTGATAGGCCGGAGCAATAAGCACTTTATATGCCGAAAAATCGAAGGTGTCTTTCACAAAATCGACCGGGGCACCGAATGATTTAAGCGGTTTATAATATTTAGTGATATGAGCCAGCGTGTTCCACTGTTTAGTCTGCTTATTCTGTTCCATTCCCCACATATTTTCGTGGTTGAAGAGGATGGCTGTTTTGCGGTTTACATAGTCGGTCGGTAATTTAGCTTTGGCATCATAATGTTTACGAAGGAGCTGAATTTCTTCCATAAATTTTTGATATTCCAGCCCGCCGGGAGTAGGCGTTACGCCATCGTAACTCATAATTCCGTAGTGGTATTGTTCGTAACCATAAAGCGGGGCGCGGAAACGATAGGTGCAGGCGAGTTTGCTGCCTCCTGCAAATACGTTCCAAAGCCACATACGTACAGCACCGGGAGCTGGTTGTGGATTGATGCTTCCCCAGTTTACCTGTCCGGGTTGGAGTTCCATTACACCATAAATTCCACCGGACAGCGGGCGGAAATAATCGTTGCACATGGGGATAATTTCGGGATCGCCCAGGCGGTACCCTTTACGACCTATACCCATAGCCCCGCCAAAAACCATGTATTTGGTGTAAGTGGCAAAATCTAGCTCGTGGCTTTTACCAATAAAGCCTTCATTAATATTGGGAATGTAGTTTGAGGTAATCCATTGGTTAGGGGATACAATACGACGGATAGCCCGGGCCTGATCGTCGAGGAAGGTTGAGGTTTCTTCGGCCGCAAAACGGGTATGGTCAAGTATCTGATGAAGATTCATGCCCCATTGCGAACGCTTAGGAATATTGATCTGAGAGAAATCGCTGTACCATTCGCTCCAAAAAGCTGTACCCCACGATACATTAAGTGCATCGATGGTTTTGTATTTATTTTTTAGCCAGTCGCGAAAACGTTGCTGGGCGTCGTCGCCGTAATCGTAATGGGCGCGTGGTTCATTATCGAGCTGCCAGCCCATAATCCATTTATTTTGTCCATAATGCCTGGCCAACTCCTCAATCATTTTAATGGAATACTGTCGGTAATAGTTACTGGAGAATGAAGCGTGCTGACGAGCTCCGTGATCCAGACTTTGCCCGTCTTCCTGTTTCAATAGAATATCGGGATGTTTACGAGCCAACCATACCGGAGGAGTGGCTGTAGAGGTACACATGATTACTTTGATATTATATTTTGCAGCAAGTGATACGGCGCGGTCGAGCCATTTGAAATCGTACTTACCTTCAGCAGGTTCGAGTTGGGCCCAGGCAAACTCGGCAAAATGGGTATATTCAAAGCCCATCTCCGCAATTTTTTTCAAATCGCGTTCCCATTGTGTGGAGTCCCAATGCTCGGGATAATAGTAAACGCCGGTAGAGATTAACTGGTTTGTTGGGAAAAACCGGGCACCTTTTTGGGCGAACGTTCCGATGCTGATTATCAGAAAAAGAATTAGAATGCATGTTTTCTTCATATTATAATAGTGTGTTAGTGAGTTTTGTTGTCATAAATAAGGCTTGCTATTCTTTTTTTATCTCCCAATCCGTTGTTTCCCCGTTATCTTTTTTGATGATGAGGAAAGCTTCGTTTTTATCTTTCAGAAAAGGATTGTCAAGTATATCGCAAAGCGTAAGGTTTTTGCAATCAACACCGTCTATCATCAGTATCTGGTCGCCAATTTGTACGCGACCGTCGGTTTTACCCCAGATAGCGCTAACCCAAAGCAATCCGTCTTTTACTACCATCGACATGTTCCAGCGTTTTTCGCGGGCATCATTGATGGGCAGGTAAGGTTGATAATAGAAGCGTCCATTGCGAAAGTCGAGGGTTATAACGCCGAAGCGAAGTATTTTGGCTCCAACGCGCGATACCGGCGAACTGGTGGTTTCGGCAATGATGTTGTCGATTTCCGTACCATTAATCGATAGTATTGGGATGAAAAGCTTGCTCAGCATTTCGTTTTCGGCCAATCCTGCAATGCTGATGCTGTTGCTACCATAACCTTCGGCAATGGTTTGGAAAGCTTTAAATTTTTTCATCTTGGCAAAATGATCCCTGCTGATGGTGTAATATTCGTCGGCGCCGCTGTCGAACAGCACCATTTCGTTCAGATTATTTCGGAAGGTAACCCAGATGTACGGGTTGCTTTGTTGGTCGAGCGTGAGCGGGGAGGAGGGAACGTTGCGCAACGGTAGTTTATTGCGATCGTCGGTGATAGTTACTGTTTTGTCGAGGGCCGAAATACGGACGATAGATTTGCGAAACAGGTTGCTGCCCAGAATACCATCGACATGAAAGCAGTCGGTAAAAAGATCTTCCTGAACCACTAATGCCGGAATATTCTTAAACGACACATCGCCCAAAGAGATGTCGCCGATGATGACCGTCTGCGCCGAGTCCTTTCGGCCATTGGCATCGGTGAGTATTTTGGTGTCGTAGACCGAAGGGTTTATCTCGTTAAAAAGGTGCCGGAAAATGGCTACCGGAGCTCCGGTATCGAGGATAAAACGGCGTTTTTTCCCGCCAACCTCGGCAGTTACAATAATTTTATTTTTAATAATTTCGTAAGGCAGCTTAATCAAATATCCCGATTTGTTGGCCCCGCCCTGATTCAGGTTGATATTCTGGGCAACAACCTTTGTTTGGCTCAGACATAAAACAATAAGAAAATACAGAATTTTTCGCATGGTCTTCCTAACGCTAATCATTCCCAAAAATAAGAAATTAAAAGTTTTAACCTTTCGCTTAAACCTATAAGACTGTTTCAAAAATCTTGTTAATTTAGGACATGGCTAAATGTCAATTTATAACGGACTATCGATTGCCGTGTAGCTTAACATTGATAGCAAATGTTTGTTCAATCTTAAAATTGTAATTATGAGACGAGATAAGGCTTTAACAAATGAAAGTTTTAATTTTTTGGTAGGTTCGCCCGAATTTCTCAATATTGTTTTAAACAATATTACCAGTTGTGTTCTTTTTCTCAACGATCAAATGGAACTGCAAGCCTATAACGATGCACTAAAAACAATTTTTTCCAATAAGCAGGACGAAGATCTGTTGTATCGGAGATGCGGCGAGGTGATTGGCTGTGCCTATAGTATTGAAGAGGCTAAAGATTGTGGCAAAACGTCGTATTGCAATGGCTGTGAGTTGAGGGTTTCGGCTATCGAATCGTATTTAAGTGATAAACCGGTATTTAAAAATAATATTGTCCGTCCGTTTTATGATTATAACAATAATAAGGTTTTGAAACATCTGCAGTTTTCTACCCGGTTGTTTCGTTTTGAAAAAGAAAAATACATTATGATGATCATAGACGATGTTACCTGTTTGAGAGATTTGTCGAACCCCGATTTAAGCGCAAATTAGGACGGTGATTAAAAATTCCATTTTAATCGTAAAAAAGTCATGTGAAAATAAGTCGTTTGACTGGTTATTAGCTGACCGGCAAATGACTGCGTTATTAATGAAAAATCAATGTTATCAGTAACGGAATAAACAAAGGTAGGCCCAACGAAGAAACCTTTCAGTTTAGGGAAATACATAACGGATAGGGAAGCGTTAAACAACGGAGTGATGGGATAAGCAATCTGCGTCAGCACCGATACCGGGGTAAATGATAAGTTTTTGGGCGAGAGGTCAGCGTTATATAAACCTTCAAAACTGCTTACATCCTGAAATTTGTTTTTGTTGTATAATACCTCAAATTGAAGCGACAACGAATTTTTAAAGACATATTCGCTGCCTACCGATATCGCCCATACTCCGCTCGTATCTTTAAAATTATTTTTAGGGTGGAAATACGAAGCTTCGCCCCTGAACGATGCTCCGCCTATGTGCCCCGACCATCCGGTGCCAGCCACGTAATCTTCCGCATTCATAATTCCTCCCAGAAATTGAATATCGAAACCCCATCTGTTGAACCGGTATAAGGCTGCCGAGGTGAGCTTGTGGCGGCTATTTTCCTTTGCGGCTAGTTCAACAACCGACGTTCCCGACGTATAATATTGCATCCGTACGGCATCGCTGCCGGGTCTTTCAACATAATCGAAATCAAAAAACGAATACGAGTTAAACAAATCATTAGGGTTCCAGGCGAAGCACTGTCCCCAGTTGATGCGCTGCCGGCCAACGGTAACCTGAAATTTACCCTGTGTGTAATCAATATTCAGTCGGTCTATTTTTGAATTAAACAGGTATGATTTCCCGGTGGATATATTCTTTGACAGATTGAGCAGTCCGTCGTCTCTGCTAATCATTTCGGTATACCCCGGGATTGTTTTTACCGATTCGCCGGAGATGAAGCGGTTGCGGAGTTCAAAACTAAAATTCAGGTTGTTGGCTGTGTTGTGCCATTTAAAATTCAGACGATTATGGATAAGATTATCCGACATCCAATCCTCATTAAACTTCTGGAACGAAAATGACTGCATATTGGTAACATAGCCGTTCAGCGACCAGTTTTTAGGGATTGAGTCTTGGGCTAAAGCCATAGTGGAAATAACAACCAATAAACAAAGAAAGTAGGTACACAATCGTATTGCACGCGTCGCAGACGCGTACCAGCCAAACCCGAATATGTTTAAAACATTTTTCATTTTCTGATGTCGGATACCACGGCGCCGTCCTCGATGGTGATGACGCGTCGGGCTTTGTTTACCACGCGTTGGTCGTGGGTGGAGAAGATGAAGGTGATATTCTCGTTCCGGTTTAATTTCTCCATGATGTCGAGCAGGTTTTCGGTCGATTTGGAATCGAGGTTGGCTGTAGGTTCGTCGGCCAGAATAAACTTGGGTTTCGATGCCAAAGCCCGTGCTACGGCTACGCGCTGCTGTTGGCCGCCGGAAAGTTTGTTGGGGCGGCTGTCTATTCGGTCGGCAAGACCTACTGCTTCGAGCAGTTCTTTGGTCCGCTTATCGCGTTCGTTTTTGTTTTTGCCTTGCAGATGCATGATGAATTCTACGTTTTCTCTGGCCGTAAATACCGGAATGAGGTTATACGCCTGAAACACGAAGCCAATGTTTTTCATCCGAAAGTCGGTGCGCTGCCGTCCGCCAAGCTTGTTGATGGTTACGCCGTCGATAACCACATTGCCTTTGGTAGGATCGTCGAGGCCCCCGATGATGTTGAGCAACGTCGTTTTTCCCGAGCCCGAAGGTCCTACAATAGCCGCAAATTCTCCAACCTCAAAGCTGAGCGTGATGCCGTTTACAGCCCAAACCGGAACTGCTTCCTGATCGTAAACTTTGTGTAAATCGGTAATTTCGATGATGTTCATGTTTTTTAGATTTTAGAACTAAGAGCCTAGAGCCAAGAACCAAGAGTTCGTAATCTCATTCCGTTTGAATGGCTTGTGTCGGGTTTAGTCGTAGGGCTTTGTATGCCGGGTATAGCGCTGAAATGATTCCCATAAGAACGACCATCACCGAGGTGTAAACCATCGTAAAGGCATCGATTACCGGATATACGATTGACGAATACCCAATCTCGGCATAAGCTTCTTTCCAAAAATAAAGGTCGATGCCGTTGCGTGCAAAGTATGTCGAAGCGCCATAGCCCAGCGCAATGCCCAGCGCTCCGCCGGTGAGCGACAGATAAACGGTTTCGAGCACAATCATGGTAAAAACTTTGATTTTATCCATCCCGATAGCCATGAGCATTCCCAGTTCGTGAACGCGTTCGAGCACCACCATCAGCATGGTGTTAATAATGCCAAAACACAGCGCAAGCATGATGATGATGATAAAGATGAACATATATTGTCCCATGGCACTGACCAGATATCCGGCTTCGGGACTAAGTTTTTGCCAGTCTTTTACATCGAGGCGCGGGAACATGGCAGAAATGGTATTCCGGGTTTTTTCGGATAGTTCGTTGTTGTCGAGAAGAACGGCAATTTCGTGTGCTTCGCCGGGGCCGAGACCTGTAAGTTTTACCAGGTCGGAGTTACGGACAAAGATGGTGGATTCGTCGAACATGAGGTTGTCGGTACGGAAAATGCCGGCCACGCGAAATGCCCCTGCCACAATGTTTTTGTTCACATCCTGAACGGTGATGACGACCTTATTCCGCAATCCTATTTTTAGTTTTGTGGCAAGCTTTTCGCCAATAACCACGGGGTTTTTACCTGTTTCTTCCAGAAATTTGCCGTTTATCAGTTTGGAGTTGAGGTCGGAAACTTTTATCCCGTCTGCGGGATCGATGCCGGTAATCTTAACGCCGGTACTGGTTTCGGCCGATGCAACCATCGAGTTGATGACGATGCGTTTTCCCGCAGCCATCACATGCGGCAGTTTTTTGATCTTTTTAAGAATGCTGTCGGCATTACTCATGCGGATGGTGAAATCGTTGTTGTCAACAAAACCGGGCTGATGGATTTGGATGTGCGATAACTCGGTGCGGATTATCACGCGGATACGGTCGTTGACCATGCCGTTGGTAAACGCAATGGTGAAAATACCTGCAAATGTGCCCAGCGCTACGGCCGTGATGATGACCGCGCTTCGTATTTTGTTACGCCATACATTTTGCCAGGCAAAAGAGGAGATCATGGTGTGCTGTTTTAATTACGAATTACTAATTACAGATTACTAATTACATTCGTCATTCGTCATTCGTCATTTGTAATTTGTAATTTGTAATTTGTCATTTGTAATTCTTTAATTCCTTAGCGCTTTAATAATTTTCAACCTGCTGATGATAAACACCGGGTATAGCCCGATAATCAGTGTGAAGATGAATACCGTTAGCGCCTGGTTATAAAATACCGATGGCATTATGGAGAATGAGAGGTATGGGTCGAAACCCATTTCCAGCATCATTTCTCCGGCCTGTCCGGTCATTAGTATAGGATGAAACATAAAATACCAGATTACCGGTATGCTGGCTACAATACCGGCTATAACGCCCACCATGCCAATAAAAATCGTTTCGAACACAAGCACACTGGCCAGCTTGCTTTTCTGCATCCCAATGGCAACGAGCACTCCCATCTCTTTTTTTCGCTCTGCAACCATCATCATAATAGTGCCCAAAATGCCAAACCCGATGATAACGTACAAAATTCCTTTGGTGATGACGCCCTGCGCACGGTCGCTTTCAATCTGTTTCAGAAGTATGCGGTTCATCTCCTGCCAGTCCATCACCTCAAAATCTTTGCCCAGTGATTTTTTTAGGCTTTGAAACACCGGTGGCACGGCATCCTTATCCGTAACCATAATCACCACCGAGGTTAACCTGCCCGATGCAGAAAAAAGTTCCTGGCATTGGGCTACCAGCATGTAAACCACGGTGCGGTCGAGCTCGGGCGAAGGCTGTTTTACGATTCCCCGTACAGGGTATTTGCCCGCTGCGCTGCTGCCATGAAATCCCTGTCCGATAAGCACCAGCGTGTCGCCCACGTTCAGTTTCATGAAACCGGCCAGGCCGCTGCCAATCACCACGCCGTTGTCGTTTGGGCGGAGATAGTTTCCATAAATGATTTTTTTCGAAATGCGGGTAATGCTGTCCTCCTTCTGCGGGTCGATACCCAGTACCAGCACGCCTTTGGTGATTTCTTCGGACGAGGCCAGGGCAAAGTTCTCCAGTCGTGGGGTGAGCATCGTAACCCCTGACGTTTGCCGGATTGTCCGTTCGACTTCGGGCGTATAAACAAGCGTGTTATTGATGACTTTATCGTCCCAATAGCCGGCTTTGTGAATTTGAATGTATCCCGAATAAAAATTGACCACCGTTTTGATGTACTGCTCGTACGATCCTTCCTGCATCGACGTCATAAACGCCGACAACACCACCCCGAAAAATATCGAAGCCGTGGTAATCAGCGTGCGGCGTTTGTTTCGCCAGATATTTCGCCATGCAAGGGAGATATGTTCGAACATAGTGTTGAGTTATATAAATTTTACCACCCCTAACCCCTCCTAAATTAGGAGGGGAACCTCGCTCCGAAGCCTAATCCCCTTCTTTCCAAGGAGGGGTAAGGGGTGGTTTTCCGCTCGGATGGATTTGTAATCCTATTTAATCGTCTTCATATTCTGTTGCGAGAAAAAACTTTCCGCTATAGGTTGGTTAAAAACCATTTGGTTAATTTCGAGTACCGTTTTGTTTCCTTTTTTGTTAGCCGGAACAATCTCCAGCAGGGTAGGAAGTTCGCGGTCGCCCATGCGCTTAATCTGGGAGGCATTCATCGAATTTATGAGGGCCATATCCTCATCAAAATATTCGGCTTTCCACTGGTCGAGGCCTTTAACGGTAATCCAGGTGATGATTTTGCCCCAGGTTACGGCGGCATCGGGCAGCGGCGTTAGTTCGAGCTTGTAACATTCCATTCCGCGGACGGTTTCGCGGCCCAATAGTTTATGCGTGTAATCCACCACCAGCGACGATTCCTTCACCAGGTCGTCGTTGGTAAAGTCGGAGCCCATCCAGCTCTGCATCATCATCGAGGGCGGTATCTTAATCATCCGTTCGATGGTTGGTACCCAGTTCCACATATCCTTATGGCGTTTGAGGAATACCTGGCCTTTTTCCCTGGCTGGGGCGGTGATGTAGATGAGCGAAAACTCCGTGCCTTTTGACCATGTTTTAAACGTGATGCTTTTGGTCCAGTCCGGACGGATTACCGAGAGCGTCATGGTGCCGCGGGCAGAGAGGCCCCGGGCTTTTTCGTCGGCTTTTTTAATGATTTCGGATGCTGTTAAATTTTGGGCGGGCACAGGAACACAGATGCTTCCGTACAGCAGTAAAAAGAGAAACCGTGTTATCATAATTTTGGGTCTCATGGCTACAGAGGCTTTATATAAAGTTACGGAATAAACCGACAGAATTACAGAATTTAGGCGTTTTGTGCTGTAATTCCGGTTTATTTTGGTTGCCACGGAATATTTAATTCGTCTATTCCAAATAATTGTTTTATTTTCGGATGCACAAAAATCATAATTTGCAATTATTAAAATAACCTAAACCATGAAAACAACATTAAAAACCCTTGCAGTACTTATTTCGTTATCGTTAATCAGCCTCGCCACACAAGCCCAGGTGCAGAAGGTATTACGCCTAAACCTTGCCAAAGGCGCACACTATGAAATGTCGATGCAATCGAACAACATCATCGATACCGAAATGAAAGGCCAGAAAATGAAGATGGATATGAAAATGGGCTTTGCCATATCCTATCATGTTGACGATGTTCTCCCTAACAGCAATATGTTAGTTACGTATGGTTATAAATCCATGAAGATGGAAATGAACGGCATGGGCCAGGCAATGACTTACGATTCGGATAAACCCGGGAAATCGGATTCCGCGTTTCGGGTACTTGCCGATTTGTTTAAAATGAAACTTAAAATGGAAGTTACCCCGTTGGGCAAAGTGGTAAAAGTTGAAGGTCTGGAAGAATATCAAAAGATACTTTCTCAAAGCCCTTTAGTTGCTAAATCCCTGAATATGTTCAACAGCGAAGACGCTTTTAAATCGAACTTTTCACAAACATTTAATTATTTCCCCGAAAATGCCGTTAAGGAAGGGGATAGCTGGAAAGCAGCCTATAAAATGCCCGAACTGATGAACCTTGACATGGCGTTTAATTTTAAGGTGATGAAAATAAATAAGGAAACCATCGACCTGAATCTTAACGGCGATGTAAACATGAATACCCCTATCGACCAAATGGGCGTTAGCATGAACATTAGCATGACCGGCACCCAGAAGGGTACTATGGAGATTGGGGCAGACGACGGAATGGTGCGTAACTCTCAAATATCGCAACAATTTAATGCGCAAATCAAGTTTAAAAACCCACAATCGGGCGAAGAAATGGTTATCCCTATGGTGGTAAATTCGGTAAGCGACATCAAGACTTTTAAAATATAAACGGTTTGTAGTATCATCAAAAAAGGTTTCGTCTTTCTAAAAGGCGAAACCTTTTTTTGTTTACCTGTTTGCATAAAACAATAATACTTTTATTTTTACATTCACATTTAGGGGGGATGGTTAAGTTAATTTTGTATAACCCTAAAATTGTTATCAATCATGAAGCAAAATCAAATTTCCGCAAACATTTCAAACGACACCCTTACCAGGGCCATTTCGCTCATCGATGAGCTCGAATCGCTTTTCCCTTTTCTATTATCGTTAACACCCGACGAAAGACAGAGTGGGTTTAGACTTGGCGATGCAAACATGAGTTTTCTTACCAAAAGCAAGGACTACATTACGCTTAGCCCGCAGCACATGCCCCAGTTTGTTGACATCGTTGAAACTAACAACGATATTAACGTGGCCACCAACCTATTTACCGTCACCAAAAAACTGGGGATGCTCAGTTCCAAAATCGAAGATACCGCCACCCAGGCCGGTTTCGAAGCGTTGGCCTCCGTGCTGGCGTATTACAATTCGGTAAAGCTGGCTGCTAAGAACAACGTTCCCGGGGCTCAGTCCATTTACGACGACCTCAAAACCCGTTTCCCGGGGCGGTCGTCAGCCTCCGATAAAAAGGAAACGGTTAAATAACCTGTAACAAAAACCGCAAAGCACACCTCTTACAACCATCCCCCGGCTTTGCGGTTTTTCTTTTTCCTGTCACCAGCTCTTTTAGCCACTTTATACGTCGGGCCCACCCCGTTGAAGGGCGGGTTTGTTGTAGGAAACGGCCACAAGGCCCTGCTGAGCATCAACGCCGGCCTCGTAAGCGGTAATCAGGTCGTCAGAAACGAACTTATGGATGCTTGAAACAACCTCCAGGCTCTTTTTGACAGGGGTTTGAACCTTCCGGACATCGAAGCCGATGTAACCACCGGCCTGATAGGTCTCAAAGAACAGCCTCATGGTTGTAACCTCCGACTTTTTTGTCACTCGAAGTGACAAAAAGGATGTACGACCCCACTAACATAGCCGTTACAAACGTCCATTTGGCTCCCGGTACGGAATAAGCGTGTGTTCCGGTTACCAAATTTGTCGGTCGCTCGAATAAAATTTGGGTGGCGAGGGGTGTAGTGGGCGCGGAAATGGTTAAATTAGAGGCAGGTTTGAACAAAAGCTTAACAACTAAACAGACAACTAATGCAGGATAATTGTAATAGGTTGTGATTGTAGAGATGGTGGCGATAATACTAAAAAAATGGAATACGAACACAGGATAGTATGTTTTATCGATATTCTGGGATTTAAGAATATCATTGCAAAGACAATTAATAGTGACAATGATGATGTTGAACATGAGATTGAAAAAATTAATAAACTTTTTCTGTTAGCAAGGGAAATATTAAACATTGATAAAGAGAATAGAATCTCAAAAACAAAAGTCATCACTCAATTCTCCGACTCAATTGTAATTTCATTTGTGGTAGATGAGCGTAGTGAAGTTTTTTTTACTCTTTTAGAAATTTTGCACTTAATAATAAATTTTATTTACGAAGGAATTCTTGTGAGAGGGGGCATAGCCTATGGTAAATTAATTCACACAGACAAAATACTCTTTGGACCTGGCTTAAATGCCGCTTATGAAACAGAATCAAAAGCAGCATTGTACCCACGAGTAATTTTAGACAAAACAGTAGTTGAGATTGGAAAGCGTTTCCATGCGGAGGGAAGTAATTCAACATATGAAGAGGAATCAATTATGAATATAATTACAAAAGATACAGACGATATGTATTATATAGATTATATTCATAAAGCCCAAAGTGAATTAGATGAACCAGATTTGGATATGCCCGAATATATTGAACGGCTAAGGCAGATTATAAAATCAAATCAGAATATCGACTCTCCCGACATTAAAGTCAAGACTGGATGGCTGATTAATAAATTCAATAATTTGATTGAATCGGCAACTAATGAGGCATTTATTGAAAGGTTGAGAAGAACAGAAAGTTATGAATTGGTGGACTATTATAGCAATTTAGAAAAAATAGAATAAAGTACTAGCCCCCTGATTGCCGTAGCTTACCATCGGAGCGATGGACGAAGTTTTATTTCGTCCAGCTATTTTAGGAAGCTTTTGCTTCCAGTGCCGCATATCAAAGCATTCAAGAATATTTATACTGGCTGTAGTTATAGAGATGTTGGCGGTCATTGTAAAAAGACAGTAGCAAACCATTGACAACAATAAAAACAGAATCCTATGAGAAAAATAATTTCATTTATGCACATATCGCTCGACGGTTTTGTAGCAGGGCCGAACGGAGAAATGGACTGGATTAAAGTTGATGAAGAGATTTTTGATTATGTTGGTAAGCGGATAAACGAAACCGACACTGCACTGTATGGACGAGTAACATATCAGATGATGGAAGATTACTGGCCTACCGCAGCAGATAAGCCTACCGCAACCAAGCACGATATTGAACACTCAAAGTGGTATAGCAAAGTTCACAAAGTTGTTTTATCAAAAACAATGAAAGACGTGGGTTTGACTAACACAACAATTATTAGCGATAACCTTTCGGACAGAATAAACGAAATAAAACAACAGGCAGGCACAGACATCGCGCTTTTTGGAAGCCCAACAGCAACACATTCACTTATTCAACTAAACTTAATTGACGGCTACTGGCTATTTGTTAATCCAATTATTCTTGGACAAGGCATTCCATTGTTTGTAGACATTAAAGACAAAATAAAACTAAACCTATTGACTACCCGACAATTTACTTGCGGGGTAACTGAACTGAATTACACTGTGGACAGGCAATAACAACGAACCGCCTCAACTTTAAGACCGGGGCATAGGCATAGATCTGATTAAATAAACCTTCAAAAAAAGATAAGGCTATGACAAGAAAAAGTAAGTTGTTGGAAATGCACAATGTCGGTATCGTTGTTGAGTCCCTCGATAATGCAATTTCTTTTTTCGAAGAGATAGGGCTGACGCTTGAAGGACGAATGGTGGTTGAAGGTGAATGGGCAGGGCGTGTAACGGGATTGGGTAATCAGTCCGTTGAGATTGCTATGATGGTTACTCCCGATGGACACACCCGACTTGAACTTTCACGATATCTCACCCCTCATACTATAGCAGACCACAGGACTGCTCCGGTCAACTCTTTGGGCTATCTCCGTATCATGTTCAGGGTTGACAACCTTGACGAATTGCTACCCAGACTTGCGAAGCATGGTGCAGAACTTGTTGGAGAAGTGGTTCAGTTTGAGGGCATGTATCGGCTCTGCTACATTCGTGGTACGGAAGGGCTTCTTATCGGATTAGCTGAACAACTTGGGAATAAAACGGCGACAGATATTTTAGAAAACTCTTGACAAAGAAAATTTTGCTTGGTTTCGCTTTCAAAATAATTATAACGACAAATAACAATACTAAAATGAAAAAAGTAACAGGGATTGGGGGCGTTTTTTTCAAATGCAAGGACCCCCAAAAAATGACAGAATGGTATCAAAAACATCTTGGGTTAGATACAAACCCTTATGGGGCAACATTTGAGTGGTATGAAGGTTCGGACAACACAAAGAAAGGACAAACGCAATGGACACCATTTTCCGAAACAACAGAATACTTTGAACCTTCAACAAAGGATTTTATGATAAATTACCGAGTTGAAAACTTAGAAGCGCTTGTTGAAGAATTTAAAAAAGACGGTGTAACCATTGTGGACAAAATTGAGACATACGACTATGGTAAATTTGTGCATATTCTTGATGCAGAAGGAAACAAAGTTCAATTGTGGGAACCTATTGACTAGATAAAAGGATTGCAGAATAAGAGTCCCCGTTTGCCGTAGCTTACCATCGGAGCGATGGGCGAAGTTTTTACTTTGTCCGGCTATTTTAGGAAACTTTTGCTTCCATTGCCAGATGTTAAAGCATTCAAAAACATTTATACAGGCTGTAGCCTGTCATCAATACCAATACTGAAAAGAAAACACGACTTAATAAATTTGAGGTTACATGAGCTCTCAGAACAAAACCACGGAACAACTCGAAGATGAAATTGTCAAACTCAAAAAGTCTGAAGAAAATTATAAAGAGATTGCACAGGCATTAAACCAGGAGCGTGACTTATACGATGATTTGGCCAACGCGCTGCCTTCGGGAATATACCGTTTGCGGGTTTTTCATGGCTTATCTTTATTAGAAGATAAATGGTACAGTGTGGATGAGGCTCCTTATGTTGTCGAATTTGTAAATGATCGTTTCTGTGAAATCCTGAGTTTAGATAAGCATCTTTTTAAAACAAACCCCGGCATTATTAACAATTTAATTTTCGAGGCCGATAAAGCCGAATTCGTCCGAAAAAATGTTGAAGCTAACTTACATACAATTCCCTTTATATGGGAAGGCCGTTTCGTGGTTAAGGGCAAAATAATTTGGATTCATTTAGAATCAATTCCCCGGCTTCTGGAAAATAAAGATATTATCTGGACGGGTACTTTAAATGATGTGAGCGAGCGCCGAGATGCAGAACAGGTGATTAAATTAAAAAACGAAGAGTTACAAAAGATAAACGCCGAGAAGGATAAGTTTTTCAGCATCATTGCCCATGACTTAAAGAGTCCGTTTAGTTCAATTATTGGTTTCAGCAAAATTCTAGTAGAACAGGTAAACAAGAAAAATTTTGAAAATGTTGAGAAATTTTCCGAGATCATTCGAAGTTCATCCGAAAGGGCTATGAATTTACTTGTCAATCTTATGGAATGGTCGTTATCTCAAACGGGGCGGATGAATTTTAATCCTCAATATTTTGAGATGAACGATATTGTGAATGAAATTGTGAATTTGTTTACGAATATAGCAGTGCAAAAGTCGTTAATAATATCAACATACATGCTCTCGGAAATGCCCGTTTGTGCCGACAAGGCGATGATAAATACAATTTTAAGGAACCTGGTCTCAAACGCTATTAAATTTACCGAACCCGGAGGAATGATAACCATTTTAGGTGAGGCTGACCAAAACAATGTGAAAATTTCAATTAGTGATACAGGCGTAGGAATGTCTCAACCAACAATTGAAAAATTATTCCAAATCGGCACAAATCAATCTACACCAGGTACCCAAAATGAAATAGGAACAGGGCTTGGCCTGATATTATGCAAAGAATTTATCAAAAAGCACCATGGTGAGATATGGGTTGAAAGCGAAATTGGCAAAGGCTCTGTATTTTATTTTACGATTCCTTATTTTTATGCCGAATAGCAATCGAAATACCTTCTATCTTAAATATCTACATTTGTTATCCGCCATTAAGTAAGTTCGTTAAAGAGCACCGTTTTTGGAATAATTTTAATCCGGAAATATCGTACATGTATAATGAATGAAGTGACGTTAATCAAAATCGGAATGGATTTAGTATTCTTTGAGTTAATATTACACGCCGTTTGGCCTGACATTTGATGGATTTGCTATAGTTCTATTTCTATTTCTATTTCAACTCTTGAGGATTTATCGCATACAACTAATACAATTATTAACACAATGCCTGGTGGATATTTATAAATTCACAGGTTAGGATTTTAGTTGTTATAATTGAACAAAAATTAGATATGAGCAGGATAAAGCTTTCAATAGTTGATGAACATACCATTCTTCGCGAAGGATTATGTTGTTTATTAAATGTTACCAATAATTTAAAAGTTGTTTCAGATTTTTCAAACGGAATAGATTTTATAAATTCGTTACACAAAATTATGCCAGATATAGCAATAATTGATATTGCCATGCCGGGCATGGATGGTATACAAACCATAAAAAAAGCCAGAGAAATTGTACCTGAGCTTAAAATATTAGTTTTATCCTCACATACCGAAAAACAAAATTATGTTCAGTTACATAACCTTAAAGTTAACGGGTATGTGCTTAAGGATTCGAACTTCGAAGAGCTTAAACATGCTATAGCCGAAATTGTCAAAGGGCGTAAATTTTTTTCGCAACAATTATTGTTAAATCAATTAAGTCTTTCTCAGGAGAAACAATCGGAAATATTAACTGAGCTCGAAAATCGGATATTGTTATATATAAGCCAGGGATATTCTACTCAGGAAATTGCCGGAAAGTTATGCTTAAGCGTAGGAACAATAGAACGTTACAGATCGAAATTGTTGTTGCAAACAGGGATGTCAAACTCCATTAGTTTAGTTGTTTATGCTTTAAAAAATAATTTGATACAAACAGAATAATAGGGAATCCCTACGTATAAGCCTTAAATAATTCCCCAAAATACCCGATAAAAGCCACAAAACAACCCGATAACTTTAGGGCTCTTTAAAAATAGAAGAAAGCTGTGCAACTTTTATTTTTTTACCCTTTTTAAAGAATGATAAAAATAGCAATTGTAGACGATCATGCTCTTTTACGAGATGCTTTAAAAGTCATGCTTGAATCGTTAGGTAATGTTGAAATACTATTTGAAGCATCTGATGGAAAAGATTTTCTCAACCTGTTGGAGGTATTTACCCCCGATGTTTCCATTGTTGACATAAACATGCCAATAATGGATGGCATTGCGGCAAGCATTACTGCCAAACAAAAGTTACCGGAAATGAAAGTTGTTATTTTATCGATGATTGAAGAAGAACAAAAAATTCGTGATTTATGGAACTCAAATATCGACGGCTATGTACTAAAAACCACTCGCTTTGAAGAACTTGCATATGCGATTAAAACCGTGTTAAAAGGCGAACGTTATTTCTCTCAGCAATTATTGTTGAAGTTCATTAACAACAATATAATTAAATATTCAGTGCTATTTACCGATCGCGAAAAAACAATTCTTCAGTATTTGAGTGAAGGATTATCAACCTCCGAAATAGCCGACAGACTTTTTTTGAGTACACGTACGGTTGAGAAATATCGGTCGGATATGCTTTTACGCACAGGTCTGCCGAACTCTGTAAGCCTTGTTGTATTTGCCATTAAGCATGGTATAATTAATGTCCGTTTGTGAAATTACGGACCTATTTATTATTGTAGTAATTTAAAATATGAGTAATAGAATTAAAATATTAATTATTGAGCCCGACCTTTCTTTTTGCTTGGTATTGGAAGATTTCATAAAGAAAAATAGTTATATTGAAATCGGAGAAGTCCGGAAGACGGACTTGGGAAATGAAGGGATGTCTCTTTTAACAACTAACCATTATGATTATGTTTTTATATCGGACGAGTTGCTTGATTTTAAAGGAGCTACAATTATCGAGTATATAAACCGGTATTATTTTCGGCATAAATTACAGATTGTAGCTCTTACGAATAACGCAGAGTTGCCAAACCTTATAAAGCTAATTGAAGCAGGGGCTACTTCTTTTATTGATAAACGTAAGCTAACCCTTCAACGGATAGATCGGTTATTTAACCCGGTTTATAACGCGGATAGCTCATTAACTAACTATAGATTTTAACCAAAAAACATTATGAATTTTAAAAATTTACGGACCAGAGAAAAGCTAACGCTTGGTTTTGGAGTTTTGCTGGCATTGACTTTCCTTATTGCCATTATTGGGGTTGTGAATATGAAAAAAATAAACAACCGCACGGATTCGATTGTAGCTATCGAAAGCAGTCAGAAAGAATTTATCCTTTCGCGGGTATATATGAGCACGTATATACGGCTAAAAAACGACAGTCTGGCCGACGAAGCTTTAAAACATATCAACGAATCCTTGTTATTAATCGAAGATGTAGCCAAAGAAATTGATCAGGAAAAAGACAGGGCTCTGATTGATGAGTATATTAAAGAACTTAATGTTTACAAGGATCTTATTGCTCAAAATAAACAAGCTGTCAATAGTCAGAATGAAAGTATTGCAATCCGGAGGAAATTGCGCGACCAGATTTATGAGGAGGGGAATAAAGCCGGAATTCAGGAGACACACCCCGTATTTTCGTACTTTAGTCTGGTGCGCTTAAATACAGCTAATATTATGCTGTTTAACGATTCGTCTTATTATTCTAAGGTTCAGGTCGACCTGAAAAATATGACAGCTTTGTTAAATTCGGGCAAAGCGGGTGCAATGAAGGATGCGGTAGTTCAATATTCAAAGGCTATTGATAATTTTTATAAAGCCTATCTAAATTCCGATGAACTTATACAAAAGCAAACCGCCTCGGGCCGAAAAATAACGGCACTTTCTGATAATCTCGTCAAACAAAGTGTTGGTTTTATTGATACTACAACTGATAATGCAATTACTTTTCTTATTCTTATAACGTTATTGAGTTTGGCTTTAGGCTTTATAACTGCTTATATTATAACCCGCTACTTTACTATAATGTTGAAGAAAGCAGCAACATTGGCCGAAACTTATGCAAAAGGAGACCTTACGTATAAATTTAGCAGTGCCAACCTTGAATTGAAAGATGAGATTGGCGATTTGGCCCGGTCTATGAAAAATATGGGCGACAAAATTAAAGAAGTTATTTGTGGAATCAATAATGGGGCCGCAAACCTTAGCGATGCCAGCGAACATATTAGTTCTGCCACTCAGGAGATTTCGAAAGGGGCAAATGAGCAGGCCGCAGCAGTTGAAGAAATTTCATCGTCAATGGAAGAAATGTCGGCAGCTATTTTACAGAACTCTGAAAATGCACAGAAAACCGGGGTGTTGGCACAAAACTCAGCCAATGATATGGATACTATGGCGGCTACCGGGCAGAAAAGCCTACATTCGGTAAAAGAAATTATTTCAAAAATTAATATTATCAACGAAATAGCATTTCAAACCAATATACTGGCTCTAAATGCAGCTGTTGAGGCTGCCCGCGCTGGGGAACAAGGTAGAGGATTTGCCGTGGTTGCTGCCGAAGTCCGCAAACTGGCAGAACGTTCACGAAATGCTGCAAACGAGATTATAGGATTGTCGAGAGAAAGCCTACAGGTAACCGAAGAGGCAGAGCAACTGATGAGCGATCTGGTTCCGAAAATTTCTTCTACCGCGTCGTTCGTTAAAGAAATTGTGTCCTCAAGTGAGGAGCAGAATAGCGGAGCTTCGCAGGTTAATAATGCAATCCAGCAATTAAACCATATCACTCAAGAGAATGCATCCTCGTCGGAAGAACTTGCTACCAGTGCCGAAGAACTCGCAAACCAAGCCTTTCTGCTGAAAGAGATGATTGCGTATTTTAAAGTTGACGAAGAAAAACTTATTTCAGGTTCACTGGCCTCTGCTAAGAAGTTTGAATACATATCTCAATTGCCTGATAAAGTTACCCGAAAACAAGAGAAATCGTCGTTGGCTGAAAGCAAAGGGTTTAAGCTTAAGCTTAAATCGAATGTAACGGATGAGCAGTTTGAGCATTTTTGATTTTAATTTTATGGTGGGTTGTTTTGAAGTGTTAGTGTTGTAAAACTTGTAAAATATTAAAAATGAGATCAAAATTTATAGCAACCATTGTATTATTGGGATTTATAGCAACTAGCTATGGCCAGCAAAGTTCTTGCTGGGAAAAATGGAACTGGTTAATCGGCGAATGGAAAGGTGAAGGTTCGGGAAAGCCGGGGCAGGGCGGTGGAACTTTTTCTTTTGCGTACAAACTCGATAAAAAAATTATCGAAAGAGTGAGCCATTCGGAATATCCGACAACCGGAAATAAACCGCTAATTGTACACGATGACTTAATGGTTGTTTATTTAGACTTTAAGGGAAATCCTTCAAAAGCAATTTATTTTGACAACGAAGGACACACGATCAATTATACGATTTCCTATTCAGACCAATCAATTGTGATGACCAGCGATAAAGTGCCGAATGTTCCCATTTTTCGGTTAACATATACATTACTTGACAATGAAACCGTTAATACGAAATTTGAAATATCGCAAGACGCTGAAAATTTTAAAACCTATATTGAAGGTAAAAGTAAAAAAATGAAATAGCCCCCGGATTTTCCATAAGATGATGAAGGTTTTGTTCTTTACGGGCAAAACCTTCGTCGTTTTTATCATCAGCAAACCCAACTTTCCATCTCGATAGTTTCTTCAAATTGCAGTATATTCGCACTCTGAAAAAGCTCAACCTATGCATAAATCCATTTTATTAGATACGCTTTCGGGAAAACCAACCCAATGTCCGCCGGTATGGTATATGCGCCAGGCCGGACGAGTTTTGCCATCATACCGAGCCATAAAAAAAGACCATACGCTATGGCAGATGATGAACGATCCCGAAATCGGAGCCCGGGTTACCTTGTTGCCCGTTAACGACCTCGGTGTGGATGCCGCAATCCTGTTCTCCGATATTTTGATGGTTCCATATGCCATGGGCATGGGCTTCGAATTTACCGATAATGGCCCGGTGTTCAGCCAGCCGCTCATGTGCAGCGATAATCCGTTAGCGCAACTCCATCCCGACCCTTCGAAACTGAACTTTATTTATGACATCGTCGATAAGGTTAAAACCGAAAAACCTGCAAATATTCCGCTCATTGGTTTTTGCGGGGCTCCGCTCACCGTTCTGTGCTACATGATTCAGGGACTTGGCCGAAAAGCCGATTTTCCCGATGCTATTCGTTTCCTATATGAACACAAGCAGGTTGCCCGTAAACTCATCGACGCAGTGGCCGAACTATCGATCGAATATATCAAAGGTCAGATAAATCATGGGGTAGATGTGTTTCAGCTTTTTGAAACCCATGCAGGCTTGATTCCCATCGATTTATACAACGAGCTTTTTATGCCGGCGGTTAAAAAGATGGCTGCCGTTGTGAAAGAAAACCATGTGCCTCTCATCTATTTCCCGCGTGGTTTTGGTATGGGCATCAGAAATATATCTCCTGAAGTGTGTGACTTCCTGAGCGTCGATTGGCAAACACCTCTTGATGTGGCCCGCGAGATTGTCCAGCCATCCATCGGCTTGCAGGGAAACCTCGACCCGCGGCTTCTGTATGCCAATAAAGCCGAAATCGAGAAACAACTTCAATCGTACATTTCTTTCGGACAAAAACATCAAAACTGGATTTTTAACCTTGGACACGGCTTCCTGCCAGACACGTCGTTTGAAAATGCCAGGTTCATAACCGACTGGGTTAAGAACGCCGATTGGGGACGAGAAATATAGTATTAAGTACAGCGTATTTTTGTCTCATTACTTAGTACTCAGTACTCAAATCTTCCTATATACATGTCGAAGACAAATGCGATACGGATTTTGGAGGCGAAGAAGATAACTTTTTCGTTTCTGGAATACGAATATGACGAGGATAACCTTAATGCCGTTGAGGCTGCCCGAAAGATTGGAGCAGAGGTGGAATCGGTGTTCAAAACGCTGGTAACCCATGGAAACAAAACTGGCATCAATGTTTTCTGCATTCCTGCCAATTTCGAACTCGACCTCAAAAAAGCCGCTAAAGCCAGCGGTAATAAAAGCCTCGAAATGGTTAAGGTTAAAGAACTTTTCGACCTTACCGGTTATATCCGTGGAGGCTGTTCGCCTATTGGTATGAAAAAAGATTATCCTATTTATATTGATGAAATAGCGCTGCTTTTTCCCGAAATATACGTTAGTGCCGGGATGCGCGGGGTACAGATAAAAATTGCCCCGCAGGATTTGCAAAAAGCTACCGGGGCTATGTTTGTAGGGATAACGTAACTGATGTTTCTCGGCATTTTCTGTTGGAAAAAATTAGTATTCGAAGCATACTTTAAGCAAAAGCTTTGTAGTTAATTTCTTTATCCTTTACTTCTTTCCATTATATTTTGTTATTGCAAACATTCAAATCAAAATAACTTTTTTTGATTTGACGGCTTAAGCCAACATTAATTTGTCATAACTTTTGAATTTTAGGATGTTTTGGTTTAAATTAGTTATTTAATCCCAAAAAACGATATTATGATTTCAACAAGCCACTTACACCCAATATTGGTACATTTCCCAATAGCATTAATTATTTTAGGATTCATTGCCGAAATTGTTTCAATCTTTTTCAAAAAAGAAGTTTGTTTGTCTAAAATGGGGTTTTACCTGCTGATAATTGGTACTGTTTCGGCATTTTTAGCCTTATTTACGGGAGCACTTTTTACATCCGAAATGTCGGGTGCGGCAGGAGAAATACAAGAAACTCATGAGCTGTTTGCGTGGATAAGTATAGGTTTATTACTTGTCACATCAGTTCTTCGGGTTATCCTTTTAAGAAAAGGTAATGAGCAATTTAATTTAAAATGGGCAGCTTTTGTGGTATATGGCTTGGCAACCATTTCTGTCAGTATTACAGGTTTTTACGGAGGAACTTTAGTCTATAATTATATGATGCCACTTTAACTTTAACTTAACTGTCAAAGCTATGAAAAACATTTTCGTATTTGCATTGGTAAGCTTAATCGCTCTTAGTGGTTGTAAACAGTCCAAACCCGAAAAAACAATTGAAAACCTTAAAGCAGGAATTAAAGGAGAAACAACTGCAAGTGTCAAGTATGCTGCTTTTGCCCAGAAAGCAAGGGCAGAAGGTAGTGAAGCTATTGCTAAACTTTTTGAAGCCGCCTCAAAAGCCGAATCCATCCATGCTGCAAATCACAAGAAAGTATTAGAAGAGTTAGGCGAAAAAATGGAAGATTTTAAACCGGAATTTGACGTAAAAACAACTGCAGAGAACCTTCAGACCGCCATTGATGGAGAAACTTATGAGGTTTCAACAATGTATCCCAGATTTCTTGCCGATGCAAAGGCAGAGAAGGTTGATAAAGCGGTAAAATCATTTACGTGGGCTTTTGATACAGAAAAAAAACATCAGCGGTTTTATACTAAAGCATTGGAAGCATTAAAAACAAATACTCAAAATACCTTACCAACGGGATATGCGATATGCCCTGTTTGTGGAAATACCTATGACCTGGCAAATGTTGATTCAAAATGTGCATTTTGTCAAACGAAAAAAGAAAAATTTGTTAACATTTAAAAATAGGGGGCCAAAGCCCCTTATTTTTTGAGATAACCTAAGGAATAAAATAGATCACAGATGAATAAAAGATATAAACTAATCATACAGGATGGATCCAAGAATTGAAACACTTTCCGAAAAAAGACTAATTGGTAAACGCCTTCGCATGACGATTGCTAATGATAAAACATTCGATTTGTGGCGAAGTTTTATGCCGGAACGGAAAGAGATAAAAAACAGTCTGTCAACCGATTTATTTTGTGTGCAGGTGTTTGATGCTTCGCTCGATTTTAAGGGTTTCAATCCGGATACCGAATTCGAAAAATGGGCTGCTATCGAAGTCTCGGATATTAATTATGTTCCGGATAATATGGAAACCTATACATTAGCCGGCGGACTTTATGCCGTTTTTCTCTACAAAGACATGGCAAGTAATTTCGGGGAAACATTTCGTTATATATTCGGTACGTGGCTACCCCAATCAATTTATGATTTGGACAAACGGCCTCACTTCGAGATCCTGGGGGATAAATACAAAAACAATGACCCGGAATCGGAAGAAGAGGTGTGGATACCTATTAAACCGAAAAATCCCAACAAGTGATAAAATATTCACTTTACATATGAATTTTAAAAAGAAAAGCCGGTGCAATGATTTTATTACACCGGCTTTTATAATTTTTGAGGAAATACTAAAGTTTTTTACAGGGAATCCGGAAAAGATTAATCGAACTGCCTTCTACTTTGACTGAAAGTCTATTGCTTTTAAACGGCAGGTTTTTTTCTATTGGAACAATCGTTTTCGGATTATCCAACGTATTGAAATTCGTCAGTTTGTCCGACGAAAGGGTTTGGCAATAGACCGACTTTTTAGCAACAGAAGCACCTTCGATTATAATCTCAAACGGCTGAGGTTTGGCCGAAACGTTGATTAGCTTCACAATCACTTCGTTTGTCTTTTTGTCAATGTTGGCGCTGGCGTAAAGACTGTCTTTTCCGGCCAGTATTTCGTTGTTGAGCAACACCGGCACCACGTTGGTTCCCTTATTGTTGGCAAAGAGTTTTTGCACATAATAGTTGGGCGTAGCTATCGAACGAAGGTTGTCGAACCAAATTAGGTTAGGGCGCCACTGCCAGGCTTCTTCATGAGCAAAAAGCGGGGCATACGAGGCCATGTTAACTACTTCGGCATTGCGTTCCAAGCCAGTCATAAAAGCAGCTTCCGAAAGGGCTGCATCCCAGTTGTTCATCACCTCACCGTTTTTATCATTTTTGTTGGCTTTGGTTGAGTGCGATGCATATTCACCGGCAAATACTTTAGGCCCTTTACGGTCGTAATTATCATAGCGCTGGGCATTTTTCAGAAACCAGTCGGGGCTTTTATAATAATGTTCGTCTACAAAATCGGTATTAAGTTTTTTGAGTTCGGGCCAAAGATAGTTGAACTGTTTGCCATCGGGCGAAGGGCCAGCACTGGTAATGAGTTTAATATCGGGATATTTATCTTTAATAGCCTTCTGGAAAATTTTGAGGCGCTCGATGTATTGTTCGTCCCACTGTTCGTTACCAACACCGAGCATTTTAAGATTAAATGGAGCCGGATGCCCCATTTCAGCGCGGAGCTTGCCCCATTTTGTGGAGGTTGTACCGTTTGCAAATTCGATAAGGTCGAGCGCGTCCTGCACATACGGGTCGAGTTCGCTGAGTTGAGCTACTTCGCCAGTGTTGTACTGGCAGGCCATTCCGCAGTTGATGATGGGCAACGGTTCTGCTCCAATATCTTCGGACAATTGAAAATATTCGAAAAAGCCGAGTCCGTACGATTGAAAATAGTCGGGTGTTGAATGTGCCGGAAATTCAGTATTCCAGCGGTTAATGATGAGTTTGCGGTCTTCAATATTACCTACTGTCTTTTTCCATTGGTAGCGGGTAGCCAGTTCGTGCCCTTCCACGATACATCCGCCAGGGAAACGGATAAAGCCGGGTTTGAGATCGGCAAGTAACTGAACGAGGTCGGAACGAAGTCCATTGGGTCGGTTTTTCCAAGTATCTTGTGGAAAGAGTGAGATCATATCCAAGTCGAGCGTTCCCTTTCCTTCCAAAAGGATATTGAGCCTGGCCTTGGCGTCGGTTCCGGAACTTTTAAACGAAGCGGTATATTTTGCCCATTTATCGGTAAACCCCGACAGGGAAGCTTCGCCAATCTTTTCGCCATTGCTATTAACCAGTTCCACGCGAATTTTGACGTTTCCCTCGCCAAACGTACGAACCATCACCGAGAAATTATACGATTTATCCTTGGTAATACCCATACCTCGAAACCCTTCGTTGGTAAGGCCGTAAGCACCAGTTTCTGCATTGGCTGACACTCTTGCAAAACGTGGATTATTAGAGTTCTCATCGTTACGGTTTTCAATCAGGATTTTGCCAGAGGCATTGCCTTGTCTTGTTTCTTTCCAGCCCATCATGGGTTTCAGAAATTCGAACGAGCGGTTTTTGACGAGTTCAGCATAGAGCCCGCCGTCGGCAGCAAAGTTGATGTCTTCGAAAAAGATACCCCACATAGCAGGGTTTACCTCACAAATAGGTTTGTTGGCCTGTATTGTAATTTTTGTAACAGGTTGGGCTTTAACAGGTCCATGGGGTGTAAGCACAGCTGCCAATAGCAGTGCCATAAAAAAAGGTTTCTTCATAATAATAAAAGTAGTTAATTAAGTTTGTTAAGCTTCAATAGCGTGATGCTTCTCAGGCGGTGGCAAATATAAAAAAATAAGTGTACATTTAACACATTTTAAAGTATCCAATCATTTGTATCATAATATGCTATATATTTTCTTCAAAATGAGCTATAACGAGTATTCTGTAATACTTTAAAAACTCTACCTAAATTTAGGTATATAAAATACCGCATTAACGGGATTTTAATGGCTCTGAATAAGTTGCAACTTTGTAATGTCAATTTAAAACATCAAAGCCATGACTAAAATAGCAAAGAACTTAACTGATCTGATTGGTAACACTCCATTGTTAGAGTTATCAAATTTCAATAGGGACAACGAATTAGAAGCCACGATTATAGGCAAACTGGAATACTTCAACCCTGCATCAAGCGTTAAAGACAGGATCGGCTACGCCATGATTAAAGATGCCGAAGAAAAGGGTCTTATTAACAAAGATACAGTGATTATCGAACCCACCAGCGGAAATACGGGCATTGCGCTTGCATTTGTTGCGGCAGCCAAAGGGTATAAGTTAATTATTGCCTTGCCCGAAACGTTTAGTGTTGAACGTCGTAACCTGCTTAAAGCTCTTGGAGCCAAGCTGGTGCTTACCCCAGGTGCCGAAGGGATGAAAGGTGCCATCCGCAAGGCCGAAGAACTTGCCGCCCAGATCCCGAATTCATTCATTCCGCAACAGTTTAAAAATCCGGCTAATCCCGAAATTCACCGTAAAACCACAGCTGAAGAGATTTGGCGCGATACCGGTGGCGATGTGGATATCTTTGTTGCCGGCGTAGGTACGGGAGGTACTATAACCGGTGTTGGCGAGGTTCTGAAAAGCAAAAAACCGGGTGTAAAAATTGTGGCTGTTGAGCCAAACGATTCCCCGGTTTTATCGGGTGGTAATCCCGGTCCTCATAAAATACAAGGCATCGGACCTGGTTTTATCCCGGATGTTGTTAATAAATCCGTTATTGATGAAGTTATCAGGGTGAAAAACGACGATGCTTTTGAAACCTCTCGCAGACTTGCCCGCACCGAGGGCTTACTGGTAGGAATTTCGTCAGGAGCAGCCGCCTATGCAGCTCTCGAACTTGCCAAACGTCCCGAAAATAAAGGCAAAAAAATTGTAGTTATCTTCCCCGATACCGGCGAACGTTATCTTTCAACTGTTCTCTATCAGTTTGAAGAAGAACCAGCTGTTTCAGCTGCAACACTTTAAATTTTAATTTTTTAAAACTGGTCAATAATTTGATTTAAAATCCCAATGCAGCAATGTGTTGGGATTTTTACATTTGGATAATATTGAGCTAAGATAGCGGCAATAATTAATTAAAGAAGTTTTCACGTCTATTTAAGGTTCTGGAAATCTTTCTACTATACTTTTGATGCAAACCAGTTAAACCTTATGAAAATGGGGAAAATATCTGCTCTTATGCTTACTTTATTCATCCTGTTTTTATTGTTCATTTTTAAATCTGCTGGGGCAAAAGAAATAGTCCCCAAAAAAAGTCTGGATGAACTAAAGATTTTATCGTGGAATATTTATATGCTTCCTCACTGCTCCCTTTTTCATGGGAATGGTAAAAGGGCCAGAGATATTGCTGAAATCCTTTTACATAGCGAATACGATATTATTGTTTTTCAGGAAGCTTTTGATTATCGGGCGCGACGGATTTTACGCAAGCAGCTTCGCGAGACTTTTCCCTATTTTTATGGTCCGGCAAATGAGTCGTTTTTTTCATTTAAGACAAACAGCGGATTGTGGATTGTAAGCAGAATCCCGTTGGTACATATCAAAGAAATAGAATATCAAAACCGGATTGGAATCGATGCCATGGCCCGTAAAGGAGCTGTAATGTTCGAAGGAAACTGGAATGGCAATGCTTTTCAATTAGTGTCAACTCATTTGCAGGCCGATAGTCCCGATGATGTTCGGCATAAGCAGTGCGACGAAATTTATGATCGTCTGCTGAAATGTTTTTACAAACCCAATGTTCCCCAAATTGTTTGTGGCGACTTTAATATTGAAGAAGATGATGTTACGAATTATCAGTATATGCTTCATGTTCTTGATGCTGAAAATGGAGCTATTGAGGGAAATATTCTTAGTACGTATGATGAGATTGACAATAGTTTGGCCCGCAAACCTAATGGCAAAAAGCGGTTGATTGATTATGTGCTGGTACGGAACAGTAAAATAATCAGGGAAATTAAACGAAAAATATCAGTTATCAGGAAAAGTGAAAAAGAAGATTTGTCCGATCATTATGGAATGGAGGCTGTCTTAAGCTTTTCAAAAGTTGCAAATGGTTATGCAATCGTAAGTAAATGAAGTGAGTGTTATAGGAAACATCGTAGAAAAAAGAAGGTTGGGAAATCCCCAACCTTCTCGTATTTAGTAGTTAGTGATAAAATTATTTATACAATGGGCCGTAAGTCTGGCAAGCCCTGTAATCGGAACCTTCGGCTTCCATTCCGAATGCTCCCCATGCGCTGGGGCGGAAAATGTTGCTTTCGTCCACATTGTGCATACAAACCGGGATACGTAGCATCGAAGCCAACGTAATAAGGTCGGCACCAATGTGCCCGTAGCTGATAGCTCCGTGGTTAGCCCCCCAGTTAGCCATTACCGAATATGTGTCGGCAAAAGCTCCCTTACCGGTGAGCTTTGGAGCAAACCAAGTGGTTGGCCAGGTTTCGTTGGTACGCTTGTCGAGGATGTCGTGTACGTTTTTAGGAACATCAACGCTGTAGCCTTCGGCAATTTGGAGTACCGGGCCAAGACCTTTTACCAGGTTGATACGGCTCATGGTGCAAGGCATTCCGCCTTTGGTGATAAATTTGGACGAATAGCCACCTCCGCGGAAATAACCACGATCACCAGGGTACCAGGTAGTAGCATCGAGGCATTTTTTAGCTTCGTCTTCTGTAATTTTCCAGAAAGGCTTCATTACCGGTTTGCCATCTTTGCTTTGTTGTCCGGAACCGTCGAGTGTTGCCGAGCCTGAGTTGATGAGGTGGATAAGGCCGTTTTCTGCACCGTTGGCAGGTTTCCATCCGGTAACCCGTTCAATAGCTTCGGGGCTCCAGTAGGTACGAACGTCGGCGAATATTTGTGCGGTATCGGTAAGCAGGTGACCGAATAACATGGCTACCCCGTTAAGCGAATCATTTTCAGTGGCTACAACAAACGCCTGGCGAATGCCGTTCCAGTCGAACGATGAGTTCAGCATAGCCTCGGCAAAGTCGCCGTTAGGCATATGGTCTGTCCACTGGCGTTGACCCTGGAAACCGGAAAGAATGGCATTGTGACCGAGAGCTTCTTCACCAAAGCCCATTTCTTTGAGTTTTGGGTTGCCAATCATTAAATCGCGGATAATGATGGTCATTTTAACCACATATTCCCATATCTCGTCTAATTTTTTACGATCGAGTTGTTTTTTAGGCTCGTTTAAGTCAGCACCTTCTTTGCAATTGGCTTTGGTCCACGCGATGGCTTTATCGAATTCAGCCTTGTCATAAATGCCTTCGTTTGCACGACGGATAATTTCCGACATGTCCACATATTCGTTGCGCATTCCAAGATAAGTCTGGAAGAAATCGGCATCAACAATCGAACCGGCAATACCCATGGAGGTTGAACCAACCGAGAGGTATGATTTTCCGCGCATGGTTGCAACAGCTAAACCTGCTTTTGCAAAACGCAACAATTTTTCTTTTACATCGGCTGGGATAGAGGTGTCGGTGGCATCCTGTACATTTTTACCATAGATGCTGAATGCCGGCAATCCTTTTTGGTTGTGGCCTGCCAAAGCAGCAGCCAGATATACCGCGCCCGGACGTTCGGTTCCGTTGAAACCCCAAACGGCTTTAATGGTGTGTGGGTTCATATCGATGGTTTCACTGCCATAGCACCAACAAGGAGTAACCGTGATGGTAACTTGTACGCCTTCGCGCTCGAATTTTTCGGCACAAGCAGCAGCTTCGGCTACGCGGCCAATGGTTGTGTCGGCAATTACGCATTCCACGGTTTCTCCGCTCGGATGGCGCAGTTCCTTGGCAATTAAATCGGCAAGGCTTTTAGCCATTCCCATAGTCTGATTTTCGAGCGATTCGCGAACACCGCCCATGCGGCCGTCGATGGTAGGGCGGATACCAATCTTTGGTAATGCACCTTTTAACCTGTTAGTATTTGACATAATGGTTTAAATAATTTGATTTTTAGTTATTGGATGAAAAATAATAGCTTGAGAGTTTATAGTTTAATGTATGACAAAGTTTAAAACAAGTTGATGTTATAGCGACCCTCGCCTGATTAGATGCGTTGGGATAAATTCTTGTACTTTTTGTTTAGTACAAATAAATTGGGCCGCTTTGGTGCCCATTTCGGTAAAATCGGTCGATATAACGGTTATTCCGTTCTCGATGATTTCATACATGGGGTTGTCATTATAAGCAATAAGGCCAATTTCGGCACCTACTTTTAGATTTTTCTCACGGCATAGCTTAACTACATCCACTACGTCTTTTTGACGGATGATAAAATAGGCTGTTCCTAGCTTAAATTCTTTGGATTGAATGGTTTTAGCAATTTCAAAATGAAGGTTGTTGTCCTTACAGAATTTCTTGAAATATTTAATGGTGATCCGCGGATGCTCTGATTCGTCGGGGAAGTAGAGCACAAAATTTTGATATTTCTTTAATAAATCGAGGCCGGAAACCAAACAATTATATACCGATTTTCCAAAGTCCTGGCATACATAAGCATAATTACCTTTTTCGAAATCGCCGAGGTCAAGAATTAAAAGTTTGGAGGAATCAATTTTTTTAAGGACGTCGTGAAATATCTCGGTATGGAAGTTCATAACCACATAGTAGTTATAACGTCCTATACTGTCGAACATTACCGCTTCAAAAACACGTTCGTTGTAAAAATGAAAAACCAAATCGACTTTATAGTTTTTGGGAAGATTCTTTACGAAAGCATTGTAAAGCACATCTTTAAAAGGACTATAAACATCGAGCATTAACAATATCTTGGTAAGCGATTCTATTACATGATACCCTTTAGCCGGTGTAGAATCGACCAGTCCACGTTGTTTTAATTCCTGGTAAGCTTTAAAAACGGTATCGCGCGAGAGGTTATGCTCCTTGCTGATTTCGTTAACCGAAGGCAAGGCATCGCCCGGTTTAAATAGCCCCTGATTAATGGCATTGCTTAGCGCGTCAACCAAATTTTGAACCTTGGTAGATGAATTGGTAAGGTTTAGCTGAAGTTTAACGTCGCTCAATTTATTGTAGTTTAAAGATATAAGCAGTTATTTGTAAACGTGCTGTCCTGTACTGTCCTGATGCAAATATAAAAAAATATTTATTGGGTATATTGGTTAGGATAATTTATTTGAGCGTGTCTTTTTTATAGGTATTTTAACCTATATTTATAACTAATAGGTTTGGTAACTTATAAATATTATATATAGCTATAATAACCTATATAATTTTGTATATTAGCCCTGTAAAAAAATACTATGACAGTTTATTCGGTTATAACCGGCGATATTATAAGTTCTTCGAAGCTGAGTAACTCCCAGAGAATGGAACTTTTAAGTCAAATGAAACGGCTTTTTGACGACTTGACCAACCAAAACAAGGATTTAAAGTTTGAGATTTTTCGCGGCGATAGTTTTCAGGGCGTTTTTGAGGATATTTCTCTATGTTTACCCACTGTCTTGATGATTAAAACCGGCTTAAAGAAGAGTAATATTCTTAAAAAAGGTGTAGACGTTCGCATTGCAATCGGAATTGGTGAGATAACCCTTTTTTCGGATAAAATACGGGAGTCTGATGGCGAAGCTTTTCGACACTCAGGGCAATTGCTCGATAAAATGAAATATACAAACCAAACCATTGCTGTTAAAACTCCATGGGAAGCGGTGGATGATGAACTGGAAGTATTATGCATTGCGCTCGATGCCATAACCGGGAGATGGTCGCCACAAATGGCGGAGGTCGTTTATGAGGTACTTACCGGCATGAAACAGGTACAAATTGCCGATAAACTGGGAATTAAGCAACCATCGGTAAACCAACGTTTAAAACTTTCAAACTGGACGGCTGTAAACCGGATTTTACAACGTTTTCAGAAATTACTCACAACCAAAATTTAACGGTTATGCAAACTGCTTTTACAACAGACCAAAGTATTATTCTGGTGCGATTGATATTATTTCATTTACTTAATGATTTTCTCATTCAGCCCAATTCATGGGTCGAGCATCGTAATAACCACCATGTTCGTTCGTCGCGGCTTTATTGGCATGGCGTTTTGGCCGGATTGGTTGCTTTTATAGCTATTGGTAGCTTTAGGGCGTGGCCCGTTTTCATCGTGGTATCGATAACGCATATTGCTGCCGACCTTTGGAAGTCGCATCAAATCCATAAACCCAACACCCTGCTTTATTTTCTTTCTGATCAGATTTTTCATATAGTAGTGCTTATAGCCTGTTGGTTGGTGTGGATTTCGGGTTTGAGAATCTTTCATGTTGTTGTATGTCAGTTGTATAATAACTTTAATATATGGCTTCTTCTGCTTGGGTACGCTATTTGTATTTTCCCATTGGGATATATTGTCAACTTAAGTACTGAAAGGTGGAGAAAACAATTTACCAAGGAAGATAATAGTCTCAGGGAAGCCGGCAAGTGGATTGGCATTATCGAGCGGTCGCTGGTATTCTCGTTAGTGCTTGCCGGACAGTTTCAGGCCGTTGGACTTGTCATTACGGCTAAGTCTATTCTTCGGTTTTCGGATGCGGAGACCCGGAAACATTCCGAATATGTTTTAATTGGTTCACTTTTAAGTTTTACCCTTGCCATTTTAACCGGCTTTATTGTAAAATGTTTTTTGACCTCAGTTTCGTTCTAAAACTTTACTTTTGCGACTGATTAAGATAGACGGTATAAACCTTGATTTTAAACCTTGAAAACAGAATTGAATAAATATCCTTGGGAACACAACCGCCGTTACAACAACTATACCGAGTATTTTCGTAAAACTTTTGGCGAGCGGGTTCAGAAAGTAACCATTGATGCCGGTTTTACCTGTCCAAACCGCGACGGTTCCAAGGGTGTTGGAGGTTGTACCTATTGTAATAACGACGGGTTTAATCCTTCGTATTGTCAGCCGCACAAGAGCATCACCCAACAAATATCCGAAGGCGTTGAATTTCATGCTAATCGTTATCGGAAAGCAGGAAAGTTTCTGGCATATTTTCAAGCGTATTCCAATACTTATGGATCGTTGGAAATGTTGAAAGAGTTTTATGCTGAAGCGTTACAATTTCCGGAAGTTATCGGTTTGGTAATTGGTACCCGTCCGGATTGTATTGATAATGAAAAACTTGATTTTTTTCAGGAGCTATCCGAAAAGCATTACGTGATTATCGAATACGGTGTTGAATCGTGCTACAACCATACATTAGAACGCATTAACCGTTGTCATTCCTTTGAGGATAGTGTAGCTGCGATTGAAGCTACGGTAAGGCGAGGCATTAAAACCGGTGCTCATTTCATCTTTGGGCTCCCGGGCGAAAGCCGTGAAGATATGCTCGCCGAGGTAGATTTAATTAATAAGCTACCGCTCAACAATATCAAGTTTCATCAATTGCAAATACTTAAAAATACGGCCATGGCTCGCGAATATGAAGCCAATCCTGGTGCTTTTAAGTTTTTTGAAATGGAAGAATATCTCGCGTTTTTCACGTCCGTGCTCGAACGTTTAAACCCGGCTTTTGTAGTAGAGCGGTTTGCTGCCGAAGTTCCTCCGCGTTATCTTGCCGGCCCGGGTTGGGGACTGATCCGTAATTTTCAGCTTCTGCAAATGCTCGAAAAACGTTTGGAAGCTTTGGACACTTGGCAGGGAAAGTTGTTTTTGGAAAAGTGAAAATTATTCATCTCACGCAGGGACGTTTTCATAACTAATTATACAGCATTAATAAATAAAGTGCGTTAGTTCGAAACTTTATGAGAGAAAGATTTGTTTTGGTTGTCTATTAAGAATAATTCTAAATAGTGGATGCCAGATACCACTTATCAAACGGGGCGGATCCGAAAAGCCATATGAGTAGGATTAAATTGAGAAGCCATGCCAACCAGAAGAATTGGGATTACATTAATTGTACTGCTGATAGGGGTTGTATTAGCATTTCCAACCTGTAAAAAAGATACTGTTCAACCTACCTACAACACTACACTGGACACAACCACGCATTCTACTACATCTACCACCAATCAGATTGCCATATCGGGAATGGCATTTTCTCCTTCCTCTACCACTGTTAATGTTGGTACTACTGTAACCTGGACAAACAATGATAACATTACCCACACTGTAACCAGTAATAGTAGCACATTTGACAGCGGAGACCTTACTTATGGTAAAACTTTCTCATTTACGTTCACTACAGCCGGCACCTATATGTATTACTGTAAATATCACAGTAGTATGACTGGTTCTGTAATTGTAAAATAACCTGATGACGTTTGTTTTTCAGGGTATAGAAGAGATTATTTGATGAAAGATTATTGAGTTGTATTGGTTAAGATTAATTCTAAAAGTGGATGCCAGAAACCACAAATCAAACGGGGCGAATCCGAAAAGCCAGATGAGTAGGATTAAATTTTGATGCCATGCATACCAGAAAAATTGGGATTACTTTAGTCGTATTGCTAATAGGGGTTGTATTTGCATTACCAAACTGTAAAAAAGATACTGTTCAACCTACCTATAACAATCCAGTGGATACTACGTCCACTACTAACCAGATTGTCATATCAGAAATGGCTTTCAATCCTTCGTCAACCACTGTTAGTGTTGGCACTACTGTAACATGGGCAAATAGAGATAGCCTGGCACATACAGTAACCAGTAGTAATAATACCTTTGATAGCGGAAATATAACTTATGGTAGTTCCTATTCATATACCTTCACTACTGAAGGTACCTATACGTATTATTGTAAAAATCATAGCTATATGACTGGGACTGTGATTGTGAAATAATGGATTGCGAATGACGAAATAAATAAGAGATTTAAAACGCAAGGACGCAGAGATACAAAAAAAGGATATTGAATATCATTACTTTGTAGCTTGGTGCCTTTGCGTTTTTGTTTTAGCTTAAATCACCCAAAGGTGATGTATTCCTTCGGTTTAAGGTTTACTTCCCAGTTCCAGTAATTAGCTTTTCCTTTGGCTATCCTGAAAATAATAAGCGCAGGACTGTCGAAATCAATTCCCATCATCTTTAAAAAAGGCCGATCCACCAAACATTTTTTCTTTAGTTCGATATCGGTTACAAATTCGGCTTTACCCGCTACCCGTAAAGTTTCACCTGCATTTGGTCCCGGCTTGTAAAAACAGACCTCAATATTCGGATTATTGCGGATTTGATTCACCATCTCTTTAACTTCTCCGGTTTGGAAATAGAAACCGGTTTCGTCGGCAAACCAAAAGCCCAGAGCCCTCACTCGGGGTTGTTCGTCTTCGGCTGTTGCCAGAAAACAAATGGGATTTTCGTTTGCAAAACGGATTGCATCTTGAATGTTCATGATTTATTGTTTTTTAGGTTGATGTCTTTTAAATCCAAGTGATGTCGGCGTTCTTGCGGTCGGGTGTTTTGTAGTATTTATACGCCGGAATACCAAGCATTAATACGCTATGCACAGCCATGGAATCATCAATTCCGATGAGTTTTTTCAGCTCCGGTGAATTTTGCAAAGCGATATTAAGAAAGCCAGCCCAACAACCGCCCAAACCGTAGGCAGGGAGCAACAATTCCAAATGGGCCGTGGCAATTACCGCATCTTTTTGTCCAATGGAATAATCGGCCGGAGTGCAGCAAATGGCGAGGTGCGGAGCATTACGGCAAATGCGGTCGTTACCTTTTTCCCATTCGCTGATTAAGCCTCTGAATCCGTAGCGTGCGGCAAGTTCTGTGTTACTTGTCATTACAGCCCGCATCCAGTCTATGGTTCCTTTAGCCAATTGCTGGACTACGTCGGAATCGTAAACAATGGTCCATTGGTTCGACTGATGGTTATGACCTGTTGGCGAATATCGTACAATATCCATAATTTCTTGCAAAATAGCTTTATTCACGGGTTGTGACCGGTAATTACGAATGGAACGGCGTTTGCGGAAGTAGCTGTTTAAAGCGACAGCAGAAACGGTTTCCGTGTTACCTTCAGAAGAGACAATGGCTTTGTCCGACAGTTCGTGGATTAAGGCGTTCTCCGGGCAAACCGATTCACAATGAAAGCATTGAACGCAATTCTTTTCTCTTCCGGCGATAGCTTCCGGTATTTTATCCTGGCAGGTACCAATAATTCCTACCGGACAGGCTTTGGAACAAATTCCGCACTTCTTGCATTGCTCTTCGTTAATGGTTATAAAGCTCATTATATATGATTTACATTAAATTGTACATTCGTTTAAACTGAAAAACAATAGTACGTAAAAATGGACAAATGGGATTCTTCTTTTCGGTGGATGCCGGATTAAGGCCGGTAAATCATCGATACTCGTCCATTTTTTGAAAAATGCATTACTTTTGGTTGGGCCGAAACCAACAATCGTTACAAAGATGGATGCTTTTCTTAAAACTGTTGCCGAATACCTGTATCAAACGTATAAATCTGATATTCAGAATTTATGTTTAGTATTTCCTAACCGGAGGGCCGGAGTCTTTTTTAGTCGTCATCTGGCGCAGATGATTGATAAGCCCCTGTGGATGCCGCAGGTGCGTACCATTGCCGAACTGATGAAAGACCTGAGCGGTTGTCAGGTGGCCGATCCTTTAAGCCTTGTTTTTGAACTTTATCAGGTATACAAGCAGGAAAAAAAATCCGACGAAACGTTCGACGAGTTTTACTATTGGGGCGAAATGCTCCTGAACGATTTCGACGATATTGATAAATACCTCGTTGAGCCGCACCAGATTTTCCAGAACCTGGCCGACCTCCGCGAAATTGAAAAGGAGTTTACCCTTCCGGAAGAGCAAATCCGCATCATCCGTGAGTTTTGGGTAAACATCAAACTTCATGAAGCCAGCGCGCTAAAGGACGATTTTATCAGCGTCTGGAATATCCTCAACAATATTTATAACCGTTACCGCGATGAACTTAGAGGAAAAGGTCTTGCCTACGAAGGCATGATGTGCCGCGATGTTTGCGATAAGATACGCCAAACCGGCGATGTTGAAACTCCTTTTGAACGTTTCGCGATTATCGGTTTTAATGCGCTCAACGAATGCGAAAAACAGTTTTTTAAGCATTTACAGCGCAACAATAAAGCCGATTTCTTCTGGGATTATGACGATTATTATGTGGACAATACCTGGCACGAAGCGGGGCATTTCATCCGCGATAACCGCCTGATGTTTCCCCAGCCGCCGATATTTACCAATCATAAATCGCTCACTGCACCGAAAAATATCGAGGTTATTTCCGTCCCATCCGATGTTGGGCAGGCCAAAATGATTTCGAACATCTTGGAACGCTGGAATTGCCGCGAGATCGAGCTCACCGGAACGGCCGTGGTACTTTGCGACGAACAATTGTTGGTGCCGGTACTCTCGTCACTTCCCGGATACGTTAACGATGTGAATGTCACGCTTGGTTACCCCTTACGTTATACGCCGGTTTACAGCTTTTTTGAAGCGCTCATCGCCATGCACCGCAATATTCGCCAAAGTGGCGATGGCGTTGCTCGTTTTTATCATCGCGATGTCACTTCGTTACTCAATCATCCTTATATACAGATGATTTGTGGTGCAGAGGCAAACGAACTTCTCGATTATATCATCCGGTTTAACCGCATTTTTTTGGTTAATAGCGAGCTGTCAAAACATGATTATTTTTCGAAGTTGTTTCGGGTTTTCCCGACATCGACGGGCTTTATCGATTATCTGGTCGAGATTGGTTCGCTAACGGCGCGGTTACTCGGCGAAAGTCAGGATAAACCGGCAGACTCCGATTTTCATCGCGAATACTGGTTTTCGTTCATCACTACCCTAAACCGTCTCAAGGATATTCTTGATAAGAACAAGATTTTACTTGAACGCCCCACGCTGATAAAGGTTCTACGGAAAATGACCAGCGCGATAACCATTCCGTTTAAGGGTGAGCCGTTGGCCGGGTTGCAGGTGATGGGCGTGCTCGAAACGCGAAACCTCGATTTCACCAATGTCATCATGCTCTCCGTAAACGAAGGCGTATTGCCCAAGAGCGAGGCTTCCATGTCGTTTATTCCCTACAATTTGCGCAAAGGCTTTGGGCTGCCAACCATCGAACATCAGGATGCGGTGTATGCTTATTATTTCTACCGGATGTTACAACGCGCCGAGAATGTCGCTTTGCTATATAATTCGCAGGGCGGAAGCCGTTCGGGCGAGATGAGTCGTTTCCTGTATCAGCTTAAATATGAACCAGCTTTTGAGGTTAAAGAACGGGGACTGAATTTTCAGGTGTCGCTCTCGGACGAAAAAGAAATAACCATAAACAAAACCGATGAGGTGATGCAATCGCTTGCCCGGTTTACCTCTGAAAACGCCAAGCCACGGTATTTTACGCCTACCGCGTTAAATGCTTACCTGGCATGCAGCCTTCGGTTTTATTTTCGGTATGTGGCCCAAATTCTCGAGAAAGAAGAGGTGACGGAAGACATCGAAGGTTCGATGTTTGGAAAGCTGTTGCACTATGCCATGGAGCAGTTATATCTGCCCTTTCTGAATAAGACTATGGAATTGGCTGATTTCGAGGCTTTAATTGCCGATAAGGATTTTATCGAAACGTGTATCCTGAAAGCTTTTGCCGTCGAATTCTTTAAAAAGGAAAACGAGACGCCACAGTTGCACGGCAAGAGTTTGGTTGTGAGGGAGGTGTTGCGTAAATATATTGTTCAGATACTCGAAGTTGACAAGAAACTATCGCCGTTAACCCCGCTCGAATTTGAGCAAACGTATAAAACTGCAGTAGCTATAGATGTTTCAGGTAAAAATATGGAAGTACAACTGGGCGGGCAGATTGACCGTATCGACAAAACCGGCGACACCTTCCGGGTTATTGACTATAAAACCGGTAAGGTCGATCGCAGATTCGACGATATTCCGTTGCTTTTTGAGCCTGGAGGAAAGAAACAAAACAAGGAAGCGCTTCAGATTCTGATGTATGCTTATGTTCTGGGCGAAGACAATAATCATAAGCATTTATCCATTGTGTCGGGGTTGTACGGAATGCGCGAAATCTTCGATCCTAAATTTGACTTCAGGCTTCGGCAGGGAAAGGAAATGGTCGAAAATTTTGCTCAGGTAAAAACTCCTTACCTCGATGGATTAAAACAACTTCTTGCGGAGATTTACGACCCCACCGTTCCATTTACTAAAACTGCCGATAAAAAAGCTTGTGAGTATTGCGATTATAAGGCGATTTGTCACCGGTAGGTTTATTCGTCTCCCCAGTCCTGTAACAACTCGGGGCGCAACCGTTTTGTACGTTCGAGCGATTGCTCAAATTTCCATTTGTCAATGGCAGCATCGTTGCCACTAAGGAGGATGTCCGGCACTTTCCATCCATTAAATTCTGCCGGACGGCTATACACGGGCGGTGCAAGCAGGTTATCCTGAAATGAATCGGTGAGGGCAGAGGTTTCGTCGCCTAAAGCGCCGGGGAGCAGACGTACTACACTGTCGGTAATCACAGCTGCAGCAAGCTCGCCGCCACTGAGCACATAGTCGCCAATGGAAATTTCGAGCGTAACCAGGTGATCGCGTACGCGCTGGTCAATGCCTTTGTAATGTCCGCAAAGGATGATAAGGTTATTTAGTGTCGATAGATAGTTCGACTTACCTTGGTTAAGCATCTGCCCGTCTGGCGAAGTATAAATAATTTCGTCGTACTTGCGTTGTGATTTGAGGTGCTCGATGGCATTAAAAAGGGGCTCGATGGTCATCACCATGCCGGCATCGCCGCTAAAAGCGTAATCATCTACACGTTTGTGCTTGTCGTTCGAATAGTCTCGCAGGTTATGCAGTTCAATTTCAACAATTCCTTTTTCTTTGGCTCGCTTTATAATGGAATGGTTAAACGGACTTTGCAAAAGTTCCGGAAGCACTGTGATGATATCGATGCGCATGGTATTTCGTTTATTTTTAGTGCGGCAAAGGTAGTGACTTGCCTTTCAAGTTGCAAAATAAACTCTTATGCTCGGGCAAGCCATAAAAATGATATTTTTGTCTGAAATAGATTTTTGCCGATGGTTACCAAGATTGCGCTCATATTATCCATTCTCTTACAGTTTATTGCTGCTATTGCTGCTATCCGGCTCACGAAAGTGACCAAATATAACGTGTCGTGGATACTCATATCCGCAGGGTTTCTCATCATGGCCATGAACCGGCTTTTTGAGCTCATCCCGGTACTTTACGAGCGTTTCCCGATCGATGTGAACGATATTTTTATCTGGATGGGATTTCTTACTTCGTTATGTTTTATGGTCTCGTTACTGATTATCCGTAAGATATTTACGTTTATTAACAAGATGGAACAGTCGCGGCGCGAGGCGGAAAAACGTCTTCTTAACATTGTGATACAGACCGAGGAACGCGAGCGTAAACGTTTTGCATCCGACCTGCACGACGGGCTTGGACCCTTGCTTTCAACGGTTAAAATGTCGGTATCAACGCTTCAATTGATGGATAATGACCCGGCTCGTAAGGAGATTATCGAAAATACGGCGCACGTGGTTAACGAATCGATTAAGAGTATCAAGGAAATATCGAACAACCTTAGCCCGCATATTCTTAATAATTTTGGGCTTGCCAGTGCTATCAAGGAGTTTGCCCACAAAATTGACCAGAAAGTTATCCATATCAACTTCGAGTCCAATGCTTATAACAAACGCTTTGACGAAAATATTGAAGTTGTTGTATATCGTGTTGTTTGTGAGCTGATAAACAATACAATGAAGCATGCTAAGGCAAGAAATATCGATATAAACCTATCGTACCAACATAAAGCTATTATCTTGTCGTATTCCGACGATGGCATTGGTTTTGATGCAAGTGCGCTTACGTCCGATAATCCGGCTTCGTCCGGAATGGGGCTGTCGAACATGCTTTCGCGGATCAATTCCATAAAGGGTAAAATGGACGTGGAAAGTTCGGCTGAAAATGGTACCAAAGTATTGATTCGAGTAAAAATTTAATTAATTTCGGGCGTCGAACTCAAATCATACCTGCATGTCTTTAATTAATGTAATCGTAGTTGACGACCATAACCTTTTCCGCAACGGGCTCAAGTTATTGCTTAACAATGCCGGAAATTTTAACGTAATTGCCGAAGCCTCTAACGGCCGGGAGTTTATCGAGCTTTTGGCACATCATTCCCCCGATGTTGTGCTGATGGATATTAATATGCCCGAGATGGATGGTATTGAGGCGACAACAAAAGCTATGGCACTGAAACCCGGGTTGAAGATCATCTGTCTTTCGATGTATGGCGAAGAAGAATATTATTACAAGATGATTGAGGCTGGCGTGGCGGGATTTCTGTTGAAGAACTCCGATATTAATGAGGTGAAGAACGCGATAACAGCCGTTTACGAAGGCGGAAAATATTTCTCGCAGGAACTACTTTACAGCGTGGTAAAAAATATTAAGACCACGCAAACGAACCAGGAAGTAATTGAAAACCTGTCTGACCGCGAGGTGGAAGTACTCAAACAAATTTGTATAGGTCTTTCCAATCAAGAAATTGCCGAAAACCTGAACATCAGCAAACGCACTGTTGATAAGCATCGTGCCAACCTTTTGGATAAAACCAATTCCAAAAACACTGCCTATCTTGTGATGTACGCCATTAAGAACAAGTTAATTGATATTTAGAAGTTTGGCTCTTAATCTCCTAATTCCTTAGTTTCTTAATTACTTTAATTGGTAGTATAAATACCACCTTACAAATACGTACTCGTATTTACCGTTTTACGCTTACTCTTTTAAGGTTCCATTAGTCTAAATTTGTTGACAGTTGTACAAATTATTGTCAATGGGCCAAATTATTGATAGACTTAAACAAGATATTCGTTTTGAAGAGGGAATGAACGCCTGCATCAACTGCGGGACGTGTACTGCCATTTGCCCGGCTGCTGAATTTTATAATTACGACCCCCGCCAGGTGGTTGTTGACGTGCAAAGCAATAACGAAGAAAAAATTATCGAACTTTTAAAGGGCGAAACCATCTGGTACTGCGGCGAGTGCATGAGTTGCAAGACCCGTTGTCCGCGCAGCAACACACCCGGATTGATTATCATGGCCTTGCGGGCACTTTCACAGGAACTTGGTTATTTCACCGAATCGGAAAAAGGCCGCCAGCAGTTAGTTTTAAAGCGAACCGTTGGCGAATGGTCGCTCAAGCACGGCTATTGCATGTACCCCGAAGCGCTGACTACCCACAACTTTCCGGAACAAGGCCCCATCTGGGATTGGGAACACGGTAACTTACATGCTGTGATGGAACGCCTCGGCGCTAATTTTCAGGGCGAAGGTCCCGGTATTCTTCGCAAAATTCCGCAGGAATCACTCGACGAGCTTTATAAAATTTTTGAGGTCACCGGCGGCCTCGACCGTTTTGAGAATATCGAAAAATGTTCGCAGAAAAAAGCCGAAGAATTTGGCATGAGCTTCGATGAAACCATCAACAACGAGTATTTCGACCACATTTTTGTTCAAAATAACGGCGAGCATTTCAAAGAATAGAAACTATGAAGATTGAAGGCAAAAAACGTCTTTGGCAGGACTATCAAAAAGAAATTGCTACCGACAATTATTTTTACGCACGCAGTTGCATCCGTCAGAATTTCTTTCCGGCATCGGAAAAGACGTTTCTGCGTGTAATGCGCGAAGAACTTAACAAGGACGTTTACGAAGATCCGCGTCACACCACTTGCTCCGGCATCGTTTATCATTCCGACTTGGTTACCATGGATACCACCATGACCGTCATTGCACGCCAGTTCTCGCTGATGACCGAGTCGGGTCGCAAAAATTACGTTCCTTCCTGCATCACTTCGTTCGGACTTTATACCGAAGTCCTCGAAATGTGGGAGCACTTCCCTGAACTGGAAACCAAAGCGCGCGAAATGCTCTGGAAAGCTACCGGCCGGGAGTTCGAAAAGCCCGAAAACGTGGCTCATGCCAGCGACATCATCTATAAATTTCGTAACGAGATAGCTTCGCGTGGAAAATTTCGACTGGTCAATCATCGTACCGGTCAGCCTTTACGCGGTGTAGAGCACATTGGTTGTCATTACTCCAAAATGTTTCCGCACAAAGGCGTAGGCGGAGCCGAATATCCTTACGTTTTGGTGGGGATGATCGAAGCCTTTGGCGGCGAAGTGGTCGATTATCCTGAACGCCGGCATTGCTGCGGTTTTGGGTTTCGTCAGTATGTGGTGAAGGCCAATCGTGGTTTTTCCATATCCAGTTCGCGTAAAAAATTTGAATCGATGGCACCATACAAACCGGATTTTATCCTTACCAATTGTCCCGGATGCCCGTACTTCCTCGATCGTTGGCAGTATGCCATCAGCGAGATGGAAGGCGTGACTTATGGCGAAAACGGGTATGGCATTCCGGTGCTTACGTATGAGGAACTTGCCGGTTTAGTACTCGGTTATGATCCTTGGGATTTGGGGCTTCAAACGCACCAGGTTTCGGTAGAGCCATTGCTCGAAAAAATGGGGATTCCGTATAATCCGGCTACCAAATATCTTGGTGCACAAGGGCAAGACTTGGGTCGGCCGGAAAAACCATCGGTGCTTAAAGTATATTGATTAAGTGATTAGGATATTAAATAATTAAGTGACGGAGTAACGGAGTAACGAGGTTTTTCAACCTTCTTTAACTTCCCATAACTCCCTCTAACTTCAGAAACTTCTTATTAAAAATATGAAACACGTTGTAGTTATCGGCGGAGGAGTGGCAGGCATGGAGGCTTCGGCAAAGCTTTCGGAAATGGGCGTTGCTGTTTCTATTGTCGAAAAGGCCGATAAGCTTGGCGGTAAGCTCAATCGTTGGGACAGGCTTTTTCCAAATAGTCGTCCGGCTTCCGATTTACTGGCAAAACTTCAATCCGGAATGGGCAAGGATATTCGCAAGTATGTAAATGCTGAGGTTAGCTCTGTTCGTCAAAGTCTCAAGCAGTTTGATATTGCCCTTTCCAACGGCGAAGATTTTAAGGCCGATGCCATCCTGATTTCGACCGGATTTGATGTGTTCGACGCTCATCGCAAGGAAGAATATGGCTATGGAATTTATGACAATGTGATTACTTCGGCCGATTTGGAAAAGACGTTCCGTAAAGGCGAGACTTTAAAGACGGCTTCTGGCAAGAAACCACAACGAGTTGGAATTATTCATTGCGTTGGTTCGCGCGACGAAAAGGCCGGCAATAATTATTGCTCCAAAGTTTGCTGCATCACGGCAGTAAAGCAGGCCATCGAAATAAAAGAACAAAATCCGGAAGCTGAAGTTTTCTGCTTCTACATGGATTTGCGTATGTACGATCGCCATTTCGAAACTATCTATAAAGAAGCTCAGGTAAAGCACGGCATACAGTTTATCCGTGGCCGTTTGTCCGAAGCTTTTGAAAATGCTGATGGCTCGGTAATGCTCAAGGCCGAAGATACCCTTTTGGGAAAACCTTTAAAGATTAATGTGGATATGGTTGTGCTGATGGCCGGCATGGTGCCGTCGTCGGGAAACCGGGTAAAAGAACAGCTAAACCTGACCGTTGCCGAGGATGGATTCTTTAACGTTGCCGATGCTCATTATGAATCGTCGGGCACTAATGTTCCCGGGGTTTTCGTAGCCGGAGCCTGTACAGGGCCCAAAACCATGGAAAATACCATCAACGAAGCCCGTTCGGCGGCTTTGGCGATTAAAGAATATTTGAGATAACTTCTTCTAACCTCCACAGAATTGATGAACAACTTTGGATATACCATAACCCGCGACCGGCAAATTGATTTTGACAAACTGCCCAGGGATATTTATCGCGAGCTGTGTCAAAAGGAGCCTTCGGTTAAGGCTTGCATCAGCTGCGGGACATGCGGTGCGACTTGTAGTGCGGCTCAGTTTACCGATTTCAGTCTGCGCAAATACATCCTGTTGCTTCGCCGCGGAGATCATAAAGAAGTTGCACAAAATATTGATAAATGTATGTTTTGCGGAAAATGCCAGTTGGCTTGTCCGATGGGAGTAAATACGCGGAACGTAATTCACAGTATTCAACAGATAATAACGTCAAACCTCATAACCTTAAACGAGAATGCTGGTATTTGATTGGTTTGTACTTCCTTTTACGCTTGGCCTCGTTTACCTGGTAGTTACACTGCTGGTGAAATATTTTAGGTGGGTAAAGAATTTACCTGTCGATGAATTCGCCAAAGTGAAAAAGGGCGTGTTGTCGACTAAGACATTTTCGGCCATCCGCGAAGTCTTTCTTGAAAGTCTTCTGCACCGTAAAATTTTTAAGGTAAATCCCTTGTTGGGATATATGCACACAAGCTTGGCCTTTGGCTGGTTTCTGCTCATCTTAATTGGTAACTGGGAAAGTCGTATCTTTTATCACGGACACGTTAGCCCGCCGTATGTGCCTATTTTCTTCCGCTTTTTCAATCCTCATCCCGTTGGATTTAAGTTGGAGGCGATGTTTTCGTTCCTGATGGATTTAACGCTTTTGGTTGTGTTGAGCGGCGTTACGCTTGCTTGGCTTAAACGTATGCGTTCCCGTTTCTTTGGAATGAAAAAAACAACCGTTTTACATATGGGCGACCGGTTTGCGCTGGCTTCGTTGTGGTTTATTTTCCCGATGCGGTTTCTGGCCGAGAGCTTTACCTCCGGCGCTTATGGCGGTGGGCATTTTCTGACTGCCAATTCGGGAGCTTTCTTTGCTGGTTTTCTTCCTGTTGAATCGTTGGTATACCCTGCCTGGTGGGCGTATTCGCTGGCTCTGGGAACCTTCTTCGTAGCCTTGCCCATGTCGCGTTACATGCACATTCCTACAGAAATCGTGTTGATATTTCTTCGCAAATACGGTGTTTCTGAACAAAGCATTTTTACATCGTATACCCAGGTTGAAATCAATTCCTGCTCACGTTGCGGAATCTGTATCGACCCTTGTCAGCTGGCTTCATCGGCAAATATCAGGGGCGTGCAGAGTGTTTACCATCTTCAGTCTATCCGTAACTGTGCCGTAGATAACGACAAATCGCTCAACTGCCTGATGTGTGGTCGTTGTGACAATGTTTGCCCGGTAGGTATCGATATTGCTTCTATCCGTAAGGCTAACCGTAAACAACAGGCCGCACAGAAAGAAAACGTGTACCGGTATGTTCCGGAAGGAAATGCTGCGAAAGCCGATGTCATCTTCTTTGCCGGATGTATGACGCATCTGCAACCATCGGTTAAAAAGGCGATGACCGGACTGTTAAAACATGCCGGCATTAGTTACTGGTTTATGGACGAATCCGGAAGCGTTTGCTGCGGTCGTCCGCTGATGCTAGCGGGAAAAGAAGCTCAGGCCCGCGAACTGATGGCCAACAACAAGGCCAAGATAGTAGCCAGTGGCGCCAAATTGTTTGTAACGTCGTGCCCGATATGTTACAAGGTTTTTAAAGAAGAATATGGCTTGAACATTGAAGTGATGCACCATAGCGAATACCTGTTGCAACTGGTGGAATCGAAAAAGATTTTGGTGAATCGTCAGGATGTAAAGGCGGTTTATCACGATCCTTGCGAACTTGGACGTGGTGCCGGGATTTACGCCCAGCCACGGCAACTGCTAAAGAGTGTGGTGTCGCTGCAACCGGTATCGCAGGACAAAGAAAATGCGCTTTGTTGTGGCGGAAGTCTTGCTAATATTAAGATTTCGAATCCGGAACGAAAAATGATTACGGCTGATGCGGTGTCCGTTTTAACCGCTAATAACCCGGATGTGCTGGTTACCGGTTGTCCCATGTGTAAACGCACCTTTGCACAGGCTTCGTCGGTACGGGTGTTGGATATTGCCGAGGTGCTTTCGGGAGCACTGGTTCTAAAACAGCCAACGGCTTTGATAAAAGTTAAAAATGAAGAAAGATTGGCTATACAGCCGGTGCTAATTCGTTGAGAATATATTTATTTTAAAAGGTTTAAGGAAGTCGGGTTATGCCCGGCTTCCTGTTGAATGGCTTTTAATAATTTTCCAGAACAAGGTATAGAAAGAACCTTCTGACAAAATACTCAGGTTTATACCCCGTTCAGGTTTTTCGCCGCGCGATCTCCCGCGGGAAATTTCCTGCCCTGATTTCCAAACATGAGATTTCCCTCGGGAGATTTGCTGCCTGAGTTTTTAAATGGCAATTTTCCACGAGAAATCGTGCGCCTGAGTTTTTAGAAACCATATTTCCCACGGGAAATGTGTCGCCTTGGTTTTTAGAAGGTAATTTCCCCGGGGAAATCCCGTGCCTGAAGTTTTAGACGCCATTTCTCCCGCGAGAGATTGAACGTCTGACTTTTTAGACGGCAAATTTCCTGCGGGAGAAACCTCGCCCGGATTCCCGAATAGCATTTTGGCGCACGTTAATCCGCTGTTAAATAAAAAAGCCGGACAATTGCCCGGCTTCTCTGTATATACAGTTGTACAATTAGAATTTGAAATAATTCTTAGCGTTGTAATAGCTGATATTTTCCACCATCTGCTCAACAAATTTGATTTCCGAAGCCGGAATTTCGCCGTTTTCAACATCTTTGGCCAACAGGTTACAAAGGATGCGGCGGAAATAATCGTGACGAGGGTAGGAGAGGAAGCTACGCGAGTCGGTGAGCATACCCACAAAACGGCTAAGCAAACCAAGGGTCGAGAGCGCGTTCATTTGTTTTTCCATACCATCTTTCTGGTCGAGGAACCACCATCCCGAGCCAAACTGCATTTTGCCGGCTACCGAACCGTCGTTGTAGCTGTAAGCGAGGGTTACAAGTAATTCGTTATCGCGCGGGTTGAGGTTGTAAACGATCGATTTGGCAAGTTTGTCTTCGAGGGCCAGGCGGTCGAAGAATTTCGACATCGGGCGTGCAACTTCGAAGTCGCCGATAGCATCGTAACCGGTATCGGGACCAAGTTTGCGGAACATCTTGGTGTTGTTGTTACGGATAGCACCGATGTGGAATTGCTGAGTCCAACCTTTTTCGGCATCCATTACCGAGAAGTGATAAAGCATGGCGCTTTTGAATTTCAGGATTTCTTCCTGATCGAGTTTGCGGCCACCGCGGATTTTAAGGAAAATAATTTTGATTTCGCTGTCTTTGTATTCTTCGGCATAGAAGGTTTCCAAACCGTGGTCGGAGAGGCGGCAACCCATCGATTCGAAGAAATTTTGACGTTTTTTCAGGGCGTCGAGCAATTCTTCAAAAGAGTTGATGCTCATTCCGGCAGCTTTTTCGAGCAAGGCGATGTATTCGTTGTAGCTTTCGGGGCTTTCAACGGCCATAGCCTTGTCGGGACGCCAAGTTGGGAAGACTTTGGTTGAGAGTCCGGCATCCTTAATTTGTTTGTGATATTCGAGCGAATCGGCCGGATCGTCGGTGGTACAAACCACTTCAACGTTCATCTTTTTGAGGATGCCTTGTACGCTGTATTCGGGAGTTTGAAGTTTAGCGGTTACTTCGTCGTAAATTTCTTTGGCGGTGGTGGGGTTCAGCACTTTTTTAACACCAAACGGACGGAGAAGTTCCAGATGGGTCCAGTGATAAAGCGGGTTACGCATGGTGTAAGGCACGGTTTCTGCCCATTTCTGGAACTTGGTAAAATCGTCGGCCTTTCCGGTGATGAACTCTTCGTCGATACCGTTGGCACGCATCGCACGCCATTTATAATGGTCGCCTTCGAGCCATATTTCGGTTAAGTTTTTGAACTGGCGGTTTTCGGCAATAAATTTGGGGTTGAGGTGACAGTGATAGTCGATAATGGGCAGGTCTTTAGCATGCTCATGATAAAGTTTCTGCGCAGTCTCAGTTTGTAGAATGAAGTTTTCGTCTAAAAAATTTTTCATCGTAGATTATGTTTAGAAAATTGTTATTGTAATAGGCCGTGGCCGATAGTCCATGGTTTATGAACTATCGACTATGGTCTAACAGACTATTCAAGTACAAATAAACGTTTGATGTGACGTTCGTAGATGTTGTCGGCCACGCATTTTCCAACGATTTCTTTGTTTGCCTTGAGAGCATCGGTATATTCAACGCCATATTCTGATGCTACTTTGTAACCCACGTGGATTAACTGGCGGAAGCTTGGGTTATAGCGCGGGTTCGACTGTTCGTGTTGAAGCGTTTGGGCAAATTCTTCGCTGGTCCATTTGGTTATCGATTCGGGAGTTGGCAAGAGGTCGGCTTTGATGTCGATTACGGTAGCATAAGGGCCGCAAAGCTCTGGCTGACGACGGTAAGCCATGCTGTAAATGGCTTTGGCCAGGTCAAGGGCGTCTTCGCCGGCAAGCGAAAGGCCGATAACTTCTTCGAGCCAAGTAGTACCGGCAGTTTTTACGTGAATGCCTTTGTTATATTTCTTAATTAATTTGCCCATGATGGGGTAAATCGAGAATTTGTCGCTACCCGAGTGTACGCTGAGTTTGAGTTCTTCGGGCAGGTGGAAGTTTTTAACGGCATAGTCGATAACCAGCATGTCTTCTTCAAATTCTTTTTCGAACTGCTGAACATCGCCAACATAATCCACGCCTTTATTAAAACGGCCGGTGAATTTAGGTGCAATGGTTTGCGCAGGAACTTTCAAGTCGGCGAGCGATTTCAAGATGAACAACATATCTAACGGCGATTGCGGTTCGTCTACTTCGTCCATCGATACTTCGGTAATGAAGTTGCCTACACCTTTTTTAGAAGCAATGTGCTGATAAATTTTAGATGCTTCGGTTGTGGCAAACAAAAATTTAGCGGCAAACTTGCGGATGTATTCTTCGGTAATCGTGAATGGATGTTGAATGCCAGGAATGGTTAACGACCCCACGAATGATTTATGGGCGACAACAAATTTTTCAATTTCAGTATCGGAAGCGGCTTTGCCAATGTAGTCGGCAACGTCGAGGGTAAAGAAGTTGCTGCTGTCAATAAACTTATCCACATTGCTGAGGTTGATGTGGTCTGCATCAACAAAGTACGAACCTTTAAACCCAAGAGCCTTAACGGCATTGTCAGCTTCTACGCGGGTATCTGCCGGTTCGGAGTGTACAATGGTATGCTCGCGGTTCGATTTGTTCCAAACCGGGGAAATGTCAATTCCCAGTTCGTTTTTAGCTTTGATGATAGCACCAAGTTGAGCTTCTCCTTCGTGCGAGAAGCGATCGCCAATTCCAAAAGAATATTTCTCTAGTTTCATAAAAAAAATGTTAATGGTTTATAAGGGTTGAAGTTGAAAGCATAGTAAATGTATAGAATTTAACCGAATCTTTCGCCCCAATTCCCGTATGCACTTTGTTTCGTTTGTGAAAAAAGCGGAAGGGTTTTGAGCTTTGTCTGTTAAAATACATAAAATAAGGCATTTGAAGTTTGTTAAAACGCCCGAAAAAAAATTCGTGTTCGCACACGAAAATAATTTAATTTTTGCTTTTAGAAAATAAAATATTTATAATTTTGCAATGTCATTTTACCGTGTTCGCACACGGAATTAAATAAAAAACTTCTGCTATCGAACCACTAAATAAAATACGGATTAAAGATATAGCCCAAATGGCTGGGGTTTCGGCTGGTACTGTAGACCGGGTTATTCACAATCGTGGGCAGGTTTCGGAAGATAATCGCCAGCTGATTCTGAAAATTATCGACGAATTAAATTATAAGCCAAACCTTCTGGCTCGTTCATTGGCAACAAAGCGTAGTTATCATATTGTAACGCTGTTGCCTGAAACTCACCTGAGCAAAGGGTATTGGGAAGCTCCTTTAAAGGGAATTCAAAAAGCAGCCAAGGAAATTGCCGATTATAACGTGGTGGTAACCTCTTTGAGTTTCGATCAGTTTAAGGTTGAAACATTTAGGGATAGCATTAAAACAATTATCGATCTTAACCCTGATGCCGTTTTGCTCACCCCGGTTTTTAAAGGCGAAACCATTGAATTGGCCGGTATTCTTAATGTCAAATCTATACCTTATATATTCATCGATTCCAACATCGAAGGGTTAGGTAATCTTTCTTATTTCGGACAACATTCATACCAGAGTGGTTATATGGCCGCCCGTTTACTCGAAATGGGATTGCCTGAAAATTCGACTATTGCTATACTGAAACCTTCGGGCGATATTTCTAACCAGATGGTGAGTCGCGAAAGCGGTTTTAACGCTTTTTTTGAGCGCGAAGGCCTTAAACGTCGGTATGCCTTTAAATATATAGCTTACGATTTGGATAACGAGGTTGAACGAGAAAAGCAACTCGCTGAATTTTTTAACCAGAATGCTCCGGTAGCTGCGGCTCTGGTCTTTAACTCGAGGGTTTACGAAATCGCTTCTTTTCTCGAAAAATACAGGATTGAAAATGTAAGGCTTGTAGGCTATGACCTTATGCGCGAAAACGCCGAATATCTTCGTAAAGGTATTGTGACATTTCTGTTGGCTCAACGACCTGAAGAACAGGGATACTATGGGGTAATGACCTTGTTTAATTACCTCGTGCTGAAACAGGATGTAATTAAGGTTCAGTATGTTCCCATTGACATTCTGACTCGCGAAAATCTAGACTATTATTTGAATTTTAAATAGATACATAATTAATTAGTTGTTATAATCATGAAATTGAATAAAGAAGTTGTAATGGATTATCAGGCTTATCCTGAACGTATAATCCAATTTGGAGAAGGTAATTTTTTACGTGCATTTGTTGACTGGATGGTTCACGAAATGAACGAAAAAGCTGATTTTAACACCAGCGCAGTTTTGGTTCAGCCTATCGATAAGGGTATGGTTGACATGATTAACGAACAGGATGGCCTTTATACTTTAGTATTAAAAGGTTTAAAGAACGGTATGGCTACCAAAGAAACCCAGTTGATTCAGTCGGTTTCACGTGGCCTTAACCCTTATGCCGATTTTGCAGGCTACCTGAAATTAGCCGAAAATCCTAACATGCGTTTTATCGTATCGAATACGACCGAAGCCGGTATCGCTTTCAGCGCCGACGATAAGGTCGATATGACTCCTCCCAAAACTTACCCCGGTAAACTTACCGTATTGCTTTATCACCGTTTTAAAACGTTCAACGGCGACAAAAACAAAGGTTTCATCATCCTTCCTTGCGAGTTGATCGACCGTAACGGTGACAACCTCAAGAAATGCGTATTCCAGTATGTTGACCTTTGGAACCTCGGTGCTGATTTCCGTGCTTGGTTAGAAGAATCCAATGTATTCTGCAATACCTTGGTTGACCGTATCGTTCCTGGTTACCCACGCGACGAAGCTAAAGAAATTGAAGCTCAGGTTGGATACGAAGATAAAATCATCGTAGAAGGCGAACCTTTCCATCTCTGGGTAATTGAAGGTCCGGCCTGGATTGAAAACGAAATTCCTGCCAAGAAAGCAGATCTTAATGTCTTATTCGTTAACGATATGACTCCTTATCGTACCCGTAAAGTACGGATTTTGAATGGAGCTCACACCGTTTTAGCTCCGGTAGCTATTCTTTCGGGTATCGACTATGTACGCGAAGGCGTTGAACATCCGATTGTTGGTAAATTCCTCAGCCAAACACTGAACCAGGAAATTATCCCAACCCTCGACCTTCCCAAAGAAGAACTCGTTGCTTTTGCTGACAGCGTAAACGAACGTTTCGGTAACCCGTTCATCAAACATGCGTTAATGAGCATTTCGCTTAACGCCGTGTCTAAATACAAAGCTCGTGTGTTGACTTCACTTACCACTTATTTCGATCGTCAGGGTAAACTTCCTAAAAAACTTACGTTTGCTTTGGCTGCACTCATCGCTTTCTATCGTGGTAAAAACGGCGACAAAACCATCGAATTGAACGACGAAGCCGAAATTCTTTCATTGTTCAGCAACCTTTGGGCTGGTTACGATAATAAATCGATTACTTCGGAAAAATTGGTTGAATCATTCCTGAAAGATCAGTCTATCTGGGCGCAGGATCTCACTGCTATTCCTGGTTTGGTTTCAAAAGTTACTTCGCACCTCGACAATATCCTTGCAGATGGTATGCTGACTTCGGTTACCAACATGGTAAGCGCTAAAGAATCTGTTAAATAAGTAGGTTTCAATAATAAGTTTAATTCAGGGCAGGTGGGCAAAATAGCCTGTTTGCCCTGTTTTATATACACTAAAGAATGAACAACGTAATTCGTATTAACGAAAGAGATAATGTTGCTGTGGCCCTTACCGACCTGGCAAAAGACGATTCTGTTGCGGTTGGCGGTCTTACCATTGCCTTGAGAAATGACATTGCCCGCGGACATAAATTTGCCTTAACGGATATTGTTAACGGACAGGATATTATTAAATATGGTTATCCCATCGGGCATACCATTGCCGATGTGAAAAGCGGTGAAATTGTTAAGGAAACCAACCTGAAAACCAACCTCGACGGTGTACTTGACTACACCTATGAGCCTAAACTTGAAGATGTTGTATTCCCGCAACGTAATCTTACGTTTCAAGGTTACCGTCGTAAAAACGGCGATGCTGGTATTCGTAACGAAATCTGGATTGTACCTACCGTTGGCTGTGTAAACGGTGTTGGCGAAACCATGCTCCAGGCTTTTAAAGCCGAGGTAGGTAAGCTCGAAGTGGATGGCATTGAGATTTTTAAGCATAACTATGGCTGTTCTCAGCTTGGCGACGATCATGAAAATACCATGAAAATCCTCCGCGATATCGTCCTGCATCCCAATGCTGGTGGGGTTTTGGTATTAGGTCTTGGCTGCGAAAACAACCAACCCGATAAATTCCGTGAATTCCTTGGCGATTTTGATGAAGACCGGATTAAATTCCTGGTAACCCAGAAAGTTGACGATGAGCACGAAGAAGGATTGAAAATCCTTCGCGACCTTTACGCTAAAGCTAGTCAGGATAAACGCGAACCTATCTCTATTTCTGAACTGAAAGTAGGCTTAAAATGTGGAGGTTCCGACGGTTTGTCGGGTATTACAGCTAATCCGTTGTTAGGCGTTTTCTCCGATTTTCTTATCAGTCAGGGTGGAACCAGCGTGCTTACCGAAGTGCCTGAAATGTTCGGTGCCGAAACTATTTTGATGAACCGTGCTGAAAGCCGCGACGTATTTGACAAAACCGTTCACTTGATTAATGACTTCAAAGATTACTTTATCAAGAATGAACAACCGATTTACGAAAATCCGTCGCCTGGAAATAAGGCCGGTGGTATTTCCACACTCGAAGAAAAATCGCTCGGATGTACCCAGAAATGTGGAAAAGCCATTGTTCGAGACGTGCTCATGTACGGCGATCGCATCTCTACCAAAGGCTTAAACCTGCTTAGTGCTCCCGGAAACGACCTGGTTGCCGCTACTACGCTAGGTTCTGCTGGTTGTCAGATAGTACTTTTCACCACAGGTCGCGGAACTCCATTTGGAAGTTTCGTTCCAACTATGAAGATTTCGACCAACAGTCAGCTTTATAAAACCAAACCTCACTGGATTGATTTTAATGCTGGTGTAATTGTGGAAGGCCGGGATATTAATGATGTATGCGAAGATTTTATTCAATACATTATTGATGTTGCCAGTGGAAAAAAAGTTAACAACGAAGTAAAAGGTTACCGGGAAATTGCTATATTTAAAACCGGCGTAACTTTATAATAAAGTCGCGCAATCGGTTGTTCTTTGATCGTTTGGAAATACTCATATTTGAGGGTATATCTTCATTCCTGCCTGGTTTCGGGCAGGAATTTTATTTTTGATGTTGTCCATTCTGACTAACATTTTAAGCTTTCTCTTTTCTCAATTGTTTAAACATTACAAATTGATATTTACCACTTAACAACTCCTTTTTTTATGAAACTCTCATTCGATGATCTCAAAGGTAAGGTTTGTGTCCTTACCGGAGGTGCCGGTGTAATCGGAACTTCCATTGCCAGGGCATTGGCCTCGGCTGGTATTTCAACAGCTATTGTTGACCTCAATAAAGAGGCGGCCGAAAAACTTGCCGCCGAAATTGAACAAACGTATAAGGTGAAGACCATTGGTGTCGCTGCCAGTGTTCTCGACAAAGAATCATTAATTGCCGCCAAGGCTGAGATTAACCAAAAGCTTGGCAAAATTAACATCCTGATTAATGGTGCCGGAGGTAACTCGCCAGCAGCCACCACCAAGGTGGAAGAGATGGATAAAAATAGTCTCAACGACCTTGAGAGTACTTTCTATGGCCTGGGAATGGAAGGCTTTCAGAAAGTTTATGATTTAAACTTTAAAGGAACGTTGCTCCCAACGATGGTGTTTACCATGGACATGCTCGAAGCTGGTAAAGGTTCCGTACTCAACATTTCTTCGATGAATTCTTATCGTCCGTTGACTAAAATTCCGGCATATTCGGCCGCGAAAGCTTCAATTAACAATTTTACCCAATGGTTGTCCGTTCACTTGGCTAAAACCGGAATTCGAGTTAATGCCATAGCTCCGGGTTTCTTCCTTACTAACCAAAACCGCTTTTTACTTACCGACGAAAAAACTGGTGAAGCCACTGCTCGTGGACGCAAAATTATTTCAAATACGCCCATGGGTAAATACGGCGAACCCGAAGACCTTAATGGAGCTGTACTTTACCTTTTGTCCGATATTTCCAGCTTTGTAACCGGCATCATTATCCCTATAGATGGTGGCTACAGTGCATATGGTGGAGTTTAATATTTTAGTTACAGGGTTCAGGTTGCAACTTGAACCCTAAACCTCTCAACTATTCCTCAAATCAAAAACTCAAAATATTTTATCATGAAAATAGAACTCAAAAAAGATTTTACTTGGTCGTTAGTAGTGCCTACCAGCATGGGGGTGCGTATTACTCCGGCTAATGGCCAGCCGGTACATAGTAGTGATAACTTTTTTATGCAGGCAACCAGTGCCGAAACCAATGTGGCGAGTATTCCGTCGTATCTTGGTCTTTCTGTTAAAGTGTTGACAACTTTTGTAAAAGATAGTCCTATTGCTCAGTTGATTAAAAATAACCTTGCGGGTAGGCACATGGCTTCCGAAGGAAAAGAAGTCCCACAGGGCGGCCCGTGGGGATATCGTCATCAGTTTAACATTGCCGACAGTGGTTATGGGTCGCGTGGTCCTCGCGTACAGAATGATCGTGCTGGCGAGGTTGGCCGTACCCTTAATGTAAAGGATTTTGATCTTGATCGTATTTTCGGTAAGGAAGGGGTTCAGATTGTACATCTTTCCGGACTTATTGGCGCTCTTTCGCCCGAAACCAGTACCTTCTGTCTTGAGCTTGCTCGTGCTGCCAAAAAATATGGAACGCGCATCTCGTTCGATCTCAATTACCGGGCATCTTTTTGGAAAGGCCGTGAAAAAGAATTGCACGATATTTTTACAGAGATAGCCAGTATTTCCGATATTCTTGTTGGTAACGAAGAAGACTTTCAGCTTTGTCTGGGTATTGAAGGTCCTGAAGCCGGAGGTAAAGATATTGCTGCTAAAATCGAAAGTTTTAAGGTAATGATCGGTCGTGTTAAAAAGGCGTTTCCTAATGCATCGGTTTTTGCAACCACTTTGCGTGAGGTAAATAATTCAAATTCACATCTTTGGGGTGCTATCATGCTCGAAGGCGAAAACTGGTATATTGAAGAACCCCGCGAAATCCATGTACTCGACCGTATTGGCGGTGGTGACGGATTTGTGGGAGGTTTGCTCCATGCTATATTAAAAGGTTGGGCTCCCGAAAAATGGGTTCAATTCGGCTGGGCCAGCGGTGCTCTTGCTACAACATTTCTTACCGATTATGCCCAACCTGCTGATGAAGAACAGGTATGGAGTATATGGGAAGGTAATGCTCGTGTGAAAAGATAATTTTTTTGGAAGTTACAGACGTAACTGAATATAGAGGAAGTTAAAGGAATAAATTTTATTCCTAACTTCCTCCAACTTTCTTTAACTTCACATAACTTCCTCTGACTTCTAAAAACTTCAAAATATGCTATACTTTTCACGTGGATCAAAAACAGATGTCCTTACTCCTGATGACATGAGGCAAGGACTTTATGTAGCCTTTGAAAGACTTGGAGCCCGAAAAAAGGTGTTGGCTTTGCCTCCCGATTTTACTCGTTTCCATTCGTTTGCCGGCGTACTTACCGAAATGTCATGGGAATATTATGGGGAACATTTGACCGATATACTTCCTGCGTTAGGAACCCATTCGCCTATGACGGGTACACAGATTTCCAAGATGTTTGGTAAAACTCCTCCCGAACTTTTTCGTCCTCACGACTGGCGCAATGACATCGTCACCCTTGGCGAAGTTCCGGCATCATTCGTAAAAGAACAATCCGAAGGACGGGTAGAATATCCTTGGCCAGCCCAGGTAAATAGACTTCTTGTAAACGGCGGATTCGATCTTATACTTTCTATCGGACAGGTTGTTCCACACGAGGTGATTGGAATGGCCAACTACAATAAGAATATATTTGTAGGAACGGGTGGGGTAGAAGGCATCAACAAAAGTCATTTTATTGGTGCTGCTTATGGCATGGAACGCATCATGGGGCGTGCCGATAATCCTGTGCGCCGGGTACTTAATTATGCTTCCGACCATTTTGCAAAAGATATGCCTATCGTTTATGTACAGACTGTGGTAGGAAAGAACGAGCAGGGGAAACTTGTCGTTCGGGGGATGTTTATTGGCGATGATTTTGAGTGTTTTGACTTAGCCTCTTCACTTTCGCTCGAAGTGAATTTTGAGATGCTCGACAAGCCTTTGAAAAAAGTAGTTGTTTATCTCGATCCTTCAGAATTTAAGAGTACATGGCTTGGTAACAAAAGCATTTATCGTACTCGTATGGCCATCGACGATGACGGTGAGCTGATTGTTCTGGCTCCAGGTTTAAAAGAATTTGGAGAAGATAAGCAAATTGACGCCCTCATTCGTAAATACGGATATGTGACTACGCCCGAAGTGCTTGATTTTGTGGATAAAAATGACGATCTGAAAAATAACCTCAGCGCCGCGGCTCACCTTATCCATGGCTCCTCCGAGGGACGGTTTAAAATTACCTACTGTCCCGGAACACTTACCGAGCAGGAAATCCGGAGCGTGAACTTTAATTACGCACCGCTCGATACCATGATGAAGAAATATGACCCCGAAAAGCTTAAAGATGGCTTTAATATGGTTGACGGGGAGGAAATATTTTATATTTCCAATCCTGCACTTGGCTTATGGGCATATCGGGAACGATTTAAGTAGAAAATACAATTTTGAGGAAGAAGCCCGTCAAGACAGTTCTGTTTTTTCGGGCTTCTTTATTTTTATAAAATTGATAATCAAATTGTTAATATTTGTAATTTTGATTATGAGCGTCTTATGTCAAAAGTTCTTGATATTATTGATTAAGAGAGTTACTTTTGCCCAATTTTTAACATCAAATTTTTAGGATATGGCTCTATTTATGAATGACGTTTCCAGGACCTTTAGCGAATACCTGCTGATTCCGGATTTAACCACTAAAGATTGTATTCCGACCAATGTGAACCTTCAGGCTCCGGTTGTAAAATTTAAAAAAGGTGAAAAATCCGCAGTTGAGTTGAATATTCCGTTCGTTTCGGCCATTATGCAATCGGTTTCCGATCATAATTTGGCTATTGCGTTGGCCCGCAATGGAGGTTTATCATTTATTTTTGGGTCTCAAGCTATAGATAGCCAGGTTGATATGGTTAAAAGGGTGAAGAAGTATAAATCTGGTTTTGTTATCAGTGATTCAAACCTCACCCCCGAAAATACTCTGGAAGATGTTGTTCGTTTAAAGAATCAAACAGGGCATTCAACTATTGGAATAACCGAAAATGGTACTTCCAACAGTAAATTGCTTGGAATTGTTACCAGCCGCGATTACCGTACTGATAAAGATAGTCTCGATAAAAAGATTAAGGATTTTATGACTCCTTTTGCCAGCCTTATAACCGGCAAACTTGGCATAACACTTAACGAAGCCAACGATATTATCTGGGATCATAAACTCAATTGCCTCCCAATTATTGACGAGAACCAGCGGTTGCAATATTTTGTTTTTCGCAAAGATTATGATGATCACAAGGAAAATCCTTATGAAGTTTCCGATTCGAATAAAAAACTGTTGGTTGGCGCAGGTATCAATACCCGCGACTATAAAGAACGCATCCCGGCCCTTGTAGAAGCCGGTGCCGACGTGTTGTGCATCGACTCGTCCGACGGTTTTTCGGAATGGCAGATGGAGACCATCAAGTATGTTCGCGAAACCTATGGGGATAAGGTGAAAATTGGAGCCGGAAATGTTGTTGATAAAGACGGATTTCTGTATTTGGTAGAAGCTGGTGCCGATTTTATTAAAGTTGGTATTGGTGGTGGGTCGATCTGTATTACCCGCGAACAAAAAGGTATCGGACGTGGCCAGGCTTCAGCCATTGTTGAAGTTGCCAAAGCCCGCGACGATTACTTTAACGAAACCGGAATTTATATCCCAATATGCAGCGATGGTGGTATTGTTCAAGATTACCACATGGTACTGGCCTTGGCTATGGGCGCCGATTTTCTGATGATGGGCCGCTACTTTGCACGTTTCGACGAAAGTCCTACCCGGAAATTAAAAATTGGTAACAACTACGTTAAAGAGTACTGGGGCGAGGGTTCAAACCGTGCCCGTAACTGGCAGCGTTATGACATGGGCGGCAGCGACAGCCTTAAATTTGAAGAAGGTGTTGACAGCTATGTTCCTTATGCCGGTAAAATGAAAGATAACCTTGATCTTACCATTGGAAAAATAAAATCGACAATGTGCAGCTGTGGTTCACTTAATCTTCCGGATTTAAGGCAGAGGGCTAAAATTACCCTTGTATCTTCTACCAGTATTATCGAAGGTGGCGCACACGATGTTATTCTTAAAGATACGGTTAACTAATTAACTATGAAGTTTCTATATTTTACCCCGATTTTAGTCTTATCATTATTTTCTCTTATGGCAAATAATAACGAAGGAAGCGCTCAAACTATTGAGCGCTCTTCTATTGATACTAAATATACCTGGAAATTGGAAGATATTTATGCTTCTGATGACGATTGGCAGAAAGCCAAGGAAAAGGTAAAGTCTCAGATCGATAATTTCGATACTTTTAAGGGAAAGCTCGGTTCTTCGGCAAAAATATTGCTCGAATACCTCAATTTTTCGTCTAATTTCGATAAAGAGCTCACCCGTATTCATTCTTATGCTTCCATGAAATCGGATCAGGATATTCGTGAGTCGAAGTACTTGGCAATGAAACAGGAGCTTACACAGCTAATGCCGGTTGTTGGCGCTAAAGTTGCTTTTGCTGAGCCTGAAATTTTGGAGATGGGTAAAGAAAAAATAGACCAGTTTATCGCACAGGAACTTGGATTGGCTCAATACAAACACTATCTGTATGATTTGTTGCGAAATAAAGAACATACCCTTTCCGAGAAAGAGGAAAAGATTTTGGCACAAGCCTCATCGGTAATGGGGAGTCCTCATTCTATATTTAACATATTTACCAATGCCGAGCTGCCCTATCCGCAAGTGAAACTTTCAGATGGAAAGACCGTTACGATAAATCAGGCGGGGTTTGCTAAATATCGTACGCTGACGGATAAAGACGACCGCGAAAAAGTGTTTAAATCGTTTTACAACGCTCTTGGCGGTTTTCAGCGAACACTGGCTGAGCAGTTGTTTTCAAATGTCAATGCTGATATCTTTGCGGCTCGTGCGCGTAACTTTAATTCTTCGCTCGAATGTGCGCTGAACCGTTATAATATCCCGGTAAGTGTTTATCATTCTCTAATTGATAATGTTAATAAGAACCTTCCTACTTTTCATCGTTATCTGGCTTTGCGCAAACGGATGCTCGGTCTTGATACTTTGAAATATTCGGATATGTACATCCCTGTTGTAAAGGATATTAAGTTGGAATATAAGTTTGAAGAAGCCAAAGGGTTAATATTAACAGCTATGAAACCGCTGGGCTCGGAATATCAGGAAACTCTTAACCGTGCTTTTAATGAGCGCTGGCTCGATGTTTATCCAACAGCAGGGAAACGTTCCGGAGCATATTCTAACGGTTCGGTTTACGATATTCATCCATATATATTATTGAATTATAATAATATGTATAACGATGTTAGTACAACAGCTCATGAGCTGGGACATACGCTGCATAGTTTTCTTTCGAATAAGAATCAGCCTTACCCAACGTCGAATTATTCCATTTTTGTAGCCGAAGTGGCTTCCACTTTTAACGAGGCTTTGCTCGATAATTATATGGTAAAAAGTATTTCGGACGATAATGTAAAGCTTTCGCTGTTAATGAACCGTCTGGATAATTTTAAGGCTACGCTTTTCCGTCAGACTCAGTTTGCCGAGTTTGAACTTGCTATACACGAAAAGGCCGAAGCTGGCGAAGCCCTTAACAGTGAAGCCTTATGCAAGATTTATGGTGATATTCTCAGAAAATATTATGGAGCCGACAAAGGTGTTTGCAAGGTAGATGCCCTCTATTCATTGGAATGGTCGTATGTGCCTCATTTTTATTATAATTTCTATGTTTATCAGTACGCCACTTCGTTTACTGCATCGGCAGCTCTTGCTGAAAAAGTTCTTTCGAATGAAAAGGGGAGTGTCGATAAATATCTGAAGTTTTTATCTTCCGGATGCTCCGATTACCCTATCGAACTGCTTAAAAATGCCGGAGTAGATATGACTTCCAACGAGCCATTTGACAAAGCAATTCGCTCAATGAACAAAATTATGGACGAGATTGAAACTATTTTAAAGAAACAAGGAAAATAGTTTCAATACATTTTTTCGTAATTGCATCAAAATAAAAAAGTCCGGTTTTGCCGGACTTTTTTATTAGAAATTATGATTTTATTTCCCGATAATTTTGAATTCCACACGGCGGTTTTTCTTGCGTCCTGCTTCAGTTTTATTGGGGGCAACTGGTTGTTTGGAGCCGTAACCTTTAAAGGTAAGCCGGCTACGCTCGATACCATGAGCAGCAATGTAGTCTACAACTGATTTGGCACGGGCTGCCGAAAGTTTGGTGTTGGCAACCGGCGAACCTACATTATCTGTATGTCCAGATATTTCAATTTTAACCGTTTTGGTTTCTTCCAAAAATTTGACCACTTTGTCTAATTCGGTCCCGGATTGTGGAGTTAAGGTCGACTTATTAAGGTCAAAATAGATGTTGTTTAGTACCACTTTAGCACCAACTTCAACCTTACTTAGCTTAAAGTCACGGGAGTATTCTTTACCCATGGCAATTGAGGGAACGTCAATATTTTCGAGTGAAAACATGTAATCATTGGCCCTTATTTCAGACCCATATTTTTTTACACATGGGAGAGTAACTCTATAATTTCCGGTTGAATCGCTTAATACTGAACTTATAACAATATTTCGGTCAAGGTCAATAATGTCTAACTTGGCCTTTACTGGTTTTAATGTTTTGGAGTCAAGGATAGAGCCAAGCATGTGGACGGTGGTGTCGATTTTTAAAGGGGTAGGTATGCGGGCAAAGAGGTCGCTTATAGGTTTATCCGCGTAAGCAGTTGTAGATTCTTCGGTAGTTACCATAAGTTGTTTCTCGTTACCCAGAAAAATCGCTTTATAAATATCGTATCCCCCTTGTGTATCTTCACGTTTGGTTGAGAAATATGCTATTTTTTCATTGTTTAAGGGTTTGAAAAATAGCTCATCATCGGGAGTATTGATTGGAAACCCTAGATTTTCTGGCTGCTTCCAATGTCCGGAAATATCTGATTCTGCACGAAATACATCAAACCCTCCCATGGTGTTGTGTCCTTTTGAACTAAAGTAAAGAGTTTTGCCATCGGGAGTTATGAATACCGACTCTTCGTCGTACGGAGTATTGATTACTGCCCCGAGATTCTCGGCTTTTTCCCATTTTCCTTTTTTATTTTTATGACAAACATAAATGTCCTTGCCACCTTGACTATCGTCTTTGTTACTGCTAATGAAATAAGCGGTATTCCCGTCGGCTGTCAGGCTGATAGAAGTTTCTGCCATTTTTGAGTTAAATCGTTTGCTCAGTTCTTCCGGTACTTTCCATTTACCTTTCTTTAATGTCGATACCAATATATCGCCATTATGAGAATCACCTTTGTACAAATAGCAAGTTTTTCCGTCCGTCTCTATCCAAAGAAGGTCTTCGTTATGTTTGGAGTAAAAGCCTTTATCGGTGACTAACCGGGCTTTTTCAAACTCAGTTCCGCTAATTTTTGAAACATAAATATCTTCGTTGTAAAGATTTGTCTCTTTTTCTGGTTTAGCCTTTGAAGAGGCAGGTCTGCGTGATGATAAATATGCAACGGAATCTTTGAATATAAGTAAATTATAATCATCGAAGGTTGAGTTGAGCATCTCTCCGGCATTATTAATAACAACGCGTTTGGGATGATTTACCAAATCTTTTCCCGAGAGGCATTCATTCTTTAGTTTTGATATCTGCTCTAGAATCTGTTTTTTTTGACGGTCTTTTAACGAATTTAAATAGGCATCGTATCTGGCAATTGCACTGTCAAATTCTAAGCTATACTGGAAAGCTCTGCCCGACTGAAATAGGATGTCTTTTGAGATTCTTGGTTGTTTGTAATATGCATTGTTGAGGTATTTTGCAGCTTTGCCCTTATAGTCAGAGCGTAGATAACTGAGTCCGATTTTGTAGTTCAGGGCTGCGTCCGTAGGGTTGTAGTCGTAGGCTTTTAAATAGTGTCTAATAGCTTCGGGTATTCCGCCAATTCCCAATTTCACGGCTTTGTCTCCAGCTTTAATTTCTTTAGAAGCCTCGCGGTATCCTTCGGATTTTATGTTGAATGTTTTCGGAATTTTTATTTCACTTTGAGCAGTTATTAATGCCGGAAATATTATCTGTGTAAAGAAGGTTAAAGCTAATATTTTGATTGATAGTTGTTTCATTCTTCTGGATTTTGTTTTTCAATTATTACTTGCAGTCAATAAGAAATTTGGAAGCTTCTTTTATGCCTAATTTTTCAGCCATTTTCCAATCGGCACAGGCTCCGGTAAGATCTCCCTGATATTCTTTGGCACACCCGCGGTTAAGATAAGCTGATCCAAAATCGTCATTTTGGACAATTATTTTGTTCAGGGTTTCTATGGCAGATTTATAGTCTTTAGAGTTGATCTGGGCAGCTGCAAGGTTGTTACGGGCAATTAGGGAACCGGAACGGACTGTAATTGCTTTGTTGAAATCTTCATAAGCTCCGTTGTTATCTCCTGATAGATATTTGGCTTTCCCCCGGTTATTATAAGCCTCGTAATAGGCAGGGTTTAACTCTAAAGCGTTAGAAAAATTGGCAATTGCTCCCTTTAAATCGGCAGTTTCTAATTTTATAATTCCTAAACTGTTAAAAGCCAATGCAAATTTAGGTTGAAGTTCAATTGCTTTTTCAAAATCGGCAATGGCGCCTTGGTTGTTGTTTGTTTTGAATTTAGAATATCCCCTGTCATGAAAAGCATAAGCAAAGTCAGGTTTTTTTTCAATAGCTAAGGAGAAATCGGCAATAGCATCTGTATATTTTTTTTTCGAGAGTTGGATAATCCCTTTGTAATAATAGACCATCGGTTCGGTATAGCCATTATAAATGGCTTGGGTGAAATTTTGGAAGGCATCGTCGTAACGTAGTCTGAGAAATGCTATATATCCCTTGTTAAATAAGGCTTCACCGTCGTTAGGATTAAGCGAAAGTGCTTTCTGAAAATCGGCTAAAGCATTTAGAGTATCGTTTTGTTGAAATTTTATCTTTCCTCGTTGAATATAAGCATAATATAAATTGGGGTCTAACTCAATACATCCGGTTAAAATACTAAAGGCTTCTGAATATTGTTTACTCTGAATAAGGGTTATAGCCTGGTTGTAATAATAAACCGCTTTGTTGTCAAAGGTGATTGGTAAATTGCTGGTGCCCTGCGAATAAATTAAGGTTGTTGGTAAATAGAGCATTGCAATAGCTAAAAAAAATTGTTTCATGAACAAGGTTATTAACGTTTTTTACTGATATTTGAAGAGCGTTTTCTGCGTATATATCTTAATATGCTGAAAAACTAAAAGTATAAAAAACAAATATATTAAGCGAAAGAGTTCTTCATTTATTTTTTCGTATATTTAATAATAAATTTTAATATTCTTCAATGGTAACGGACTTGACCTACCTTAAGAGTTCGGCTGATAATAATCCGGAATTGATTAAGGAGATGATAGCGATTTTTATTGAGCAGGTAGAAGGGTATATTCGGGAAATTCAGAAACTTCTCAATGATAAAAACTATGTTGCATTGGGCAGATTAGCACATAAAGCAAAATCGTCCATTGCTATTGTGGGGATGAACGAACTTGCTGCAGACCTTAAAAAGTTGGAAATACTCACCAATGAAGGTTTGGAAGAAACGATATACCCGATTATTGTTGAACGGTTTAGAGTTGAATGTCAACTGGCAATTTGTGAACTTCAAAAATATATTTTAACGTTGGAGGTATAATTTTTCCAACTTTTTTAAACCTAAATTTAAACGCCATGATGAGGATTGAGCAAATTAACGGGTGTTATGTTGTTACTTTTAACGATATAAGCAAGTTTAATGCATTGATAACGGATATGGTTAAAGAGCAGCTAAATTCTCTTTTCAGTAAGCCGGATGTTAAACTGATATTAAACCTTAAAGGGGTTAAATATATTGATAGTACAGGTTTTGGAGTTTTTCTTTCGGTCATGAAAACGGCCCGTCTAAGTAAAGGAGAATTTAAAATTTGTGGTATCGAAAATGACGCTATGGTGTTGTTTAAAATACTTCAATTAAACAACGTTTTTGAGATTTATGATAATTTGGAGGTTTGTCTCAATAGCTTTGCCAACAAGTAAAAAGGCGGATAATTTATCCGCCTTTTTACTTGTTGTATGTCGGTAGAGCTATACAGTTATTACAGAATTGTATTGGCCAATTCCGTTGGGAGAATGTTTGTCTGCTTCCGGGTCATTTATCCAAATACTATTGTTTATTAAATATTTAAATTCGTATTCTTGTCCGCAATTCAGCGAAAATGTTTGAGTAAAACTTCCACTTTTTAGCTTTTTCATCGATTCAACATTGGGATTCCAATTGTTAAAATTTCCCAGAACTTTTATCGAATTGATACTGTCTAGAACTTCTTGAGTCGTACTAAAAGTTACCTTGCAAATACCGTTTTTTAAGTACTGTTTTTTAATACTCATAGGGTTTGTTTTTAATATTAAATTTGTATTATGACATGAATAGCTTTATATCAATATTGTTTTTTTGCTTTTCTTCATTTCTGTTTGGGTTAAGATAAAGCGGTTTAGCCGTATCGTAAAATCATTTAAAATATTCATATAATTGATAAAGGCTTCGTACGGAGATTCGTACGGTTTTTTGATGGTGAGATCTTTTTTGCCCGAAAAAAATTTGTTACCCATATAATAAAAATGATCACTTGCCTGTAAGTACAGCCAGTCTTGTAATAGTCTGGAGTCGGAACAAAGCTCGATTTTTTTATCCAAAGCATAAAGTTTATCAAAAGCTTCCTGCTGTAATTCATTTTTAAGGAGGGAGCTTAAATCCTTGTCACTGGTCAATAATTGAGGATACGACACGTCAATGGCCGATATAGGCTGGATATGCTCCGCTATTTCTGTAGGGGTCATGAATTTATAATCCGAGTCCGTAAATATTTTTTCAGAAAATGATTCCAGAAACTTGAAAATTCCGGAATCCTTTTTGTGATAAGTCCCAAATGTTTCATAATTCATAAGAAGGGTAATAACTTCTTCATTATGATTTATTTGGTTTAGCCAGTGAACATACTTATCGGCAGTTAAAGGCCATTGATTCCAGCTCCGGTTTGAAAAACGAAGCATTATATCGTCACTCAACTGTGGGTTTCGTAGTAGAACTTTTAGTCTGGGGTTTATGGCGTTACAATAAGCGTAATTGGGACTCTTCCATTGAAGAAAATCCATCTCACCTTCAGTAATAATTGACTTAAAGCCCATCTCTGCAATTGTCGCACCAATTTCATTCGAGTAAATTAGGTCGGTATTTTTAAAGCTTTTGGGTTGATGTCCGAAAAGTTCTTCAATTATGTTAGCATGGGCTTTTACCTGATTTTTGAAATTATCCTTATGACTTAAGGATACTAAAGAGTGTGAATAGGTTTCAGCCAGAAACTCAACGCATCCGGTATTGGCCAGACGTTGGAAACTCTCGATAACTTCCGGGGCATATAATAAAAACTGGTCAATAACAATACCAGATATAGAAAATGAGACTTTAAACTTGCCATTATGCTTTTGTATCAGCTTCAATAATAAATCGTTGGTTGGTAAATAGCTGTGCGTGGCAATCTTTCGGATATTCAATTCATTCGTATAATCATCGTAGAAATAAGGATCGTTACCAATATCGAAAAAGTGAACCTTACGAAACCGAAAGGGTTGATGAATAGTAAAATTTAAGCAAATAGTCCTCATAGCAGTGATATTATTGTTACTGTTAATTTAATTATTTTTTACCAAACATGATTGATTATTTGTAATTATTCATGCAAAATATATTTATTCTAAAGAGTGATTTTAAAGTATAAATTAAGATTTAAAATAAATATGAATGTTTGTTAAGTATTTAAATTTTAGTTATATATTAAATATTAAGATGCATAAATCTGTGCCGCTTTTGAAAGCTGACAATTGAAAGTATATACCCAAAAACAGTTGTATTCTTTCGTCTTTTTTTCTATCTTTATTATACAACTTTAAATATTTACAATTATGGCTAGCATATTTGAACTTCTGAAAGTGGCATTAAATTCATCAGACCGGTACGTAGTTGTAGATGCCAATGGTAAAAATCATGAATTAAATGAAGAAGTAGCCGGAACACCAAAGTTTATATCTAAAAAGGAATCAATTGCGGAAATCCTATTCGACAAATCTGAAGTTGATGCTAATGATATAAAGGAACTGAATGAGATATTTACGGGTGTTATTAATACGCTGAATGCCCCGGAATTAGTGGAATTTGCAAATGCTAATGAAATACGGATACCTACACCCGACTTGGGCGAATAGTAGTGTTAAAAGCGGGATTGGCTTAGAAAATTTTAAAACATTCCCGCTTTGTTTTAGGTTATAGGGTAACGAGGATTAATGTTAAGGTAAGTTGGTTGACTATTCTATAAAAGGTTTTGAAAGGAATGATGAAAACGGGTTTAAATTTGCTATTAGGCAAGGAGAGGAGCGCTTGAGTTTGCAATATTGACGTTAAAAAATTATTTAAGGTCTGACCTGGGAAAAAATTAGGAAGCTATTTTTGAAAGCATTACTCTAATAGGAGAGGGGTTTGGTAAAAATTATCTTATTGTTTACCGCAAAAACTTATTTTAAGGGAGTGCATCATTGGTTATGTTAGTTTTTAACTATTTTAATGGTTTTGTGGATATTCCGATTAAATTTCTTCTGTTTGTGGAACTTTTGATATAGATTTATTAAATTTGTTACTGAATTAAGAGGAAGCAGATGTTTTGTGTTGGCCTTTAAAGCTGCAGAATAGAATGTTCTTTTTTATTGCTAAAAGGGTATTGCAATGCAATATTTGAGTTGAAATTTATAAACCATTAAACGTTGAACTATGAAAAAAATTGAGGCCATAATTCGTAAATCAAGGTTTGAAGATGTTAGAAAAGCTTTGCATGAAGCTGATATTGACTTTCTTTCCTGGTGGGATGTAAGAGGACAGGGTACGGCCAAACAAGGGCTTATATTCAGAGGTGTTTCATATGATGTAACGGAAATTGACAGGGTATTTTTATCGTTTGTAGTTAGGGATATTAATGTCGAAAAATCCGTTAATGCAATCCTTAAAAAAGCGTATACCGGCGAGAGTGGGGACGGACGTATTTTTATAATACCAATAGAACAATCTATTCGTATTCGTACCGGAGACCGCGGTGATGAATCGTTGTATGACAAAAAATAATTTGATATTGAAATAGAGGATATCATAAACATAAAAGGCATCTCAATATTGAGATGCCTTTTATGTTTATGATATCAATATTATCGTTTGGGTGAATTATCGGAACATTCAAGAACAATCATTTTACAGGCATTGGTATTGTTCAAACGACACGATTTATGAAAATAAAAACAGGCATTTCCCTTGTCATTCATTTTTAGATAGGTCATGCCTAAATTGTAATAAGTTACAGGATTGTTGGGGTTAAGCTCATCTGATTTGATAAAGTCATCAATAGATTCTTTATAATTTTCCATCTGGTAGTTTGCCAATCCCCTACTGTGATAGGCGGTAGCGCTTTGTGGATCGAAACCGATGGCTTTGTTAAATGCTTCAATCGCGTTATCAAGTAGAGATAGGTTAAGAAAGGAAATTCCCCGGTTAAAATTTATTCCAAAGGAGTTAAAATTGGCATTTAAGGAAATAACTTTTTCAAAGTCAAGAAGAGCTCTGGCGTATTTTCCTGTAGAGTTGTTTAGTAGACCCCGCGCATAGTAAAATTCAGGATTTTGAGGTTGATGAAGAATGACTTCATCGAGAATCCTATAAGCTTCTTTGGAGTTTCCCTGCTGATCCATAACTTTGGCCTTTCCTACAATAGCCTTATCCGGTTTATCTTTTGACCGTGAAGCTTCGTTATAGGCTTGAAGAGCCTTAGTATAGTCTTTCATGTTGAAAAGAACGTCTCCTTTAAGTGTTAAGGCTCGCCCGTTATCTGGGGTTAACTTCAACGCTTGCTCAACATCCTTTTTTGCTTCCTGATAATTGCCAAGATCTATTTTAGCTTCAGCGCGACCACATAAGGCATCAATATTGTTGGGTTGGTTAATTAGAAAACGGTTATAGTCTTGTATTGCCCCCTCAAAATTACGTTTACTAAGTTTTTCATTGCCCGATTCCAGAAAGGATCCAACCTGAGCCTGCGTTTGGATAACCACAATAAGTAAAAAGAATGAAAGCGCATATTTAATCATAATGGAGCAATTTGGATCTACATCCGGGGTGGATGTTTGACATAAGTATTTGTTATTCACCAATTATTTTCACCAGTACCCTTTTCTTACGCATGCCGTCAAATTCGCCGTAAAAAATTTGTTCCCAAGGGCCAAAGTCAAGTTTGCTCTCGGTTAGAGCTACCAAAACTTCACGCCCCATAATAGTTCGTTTCAGATGGGCATCAGCATTATCCTCAAAGCCATTGTGTTTGTATTGGGAATGGGGCTTTTCGGGGGCAAGTTTTTCAAGCCACACCTCAAAGTCCTGAAGAAGTCCAGATTCGTCATCGTTAATAAAAACACTGGAAGAAATGTGCATGGCGTTTATCAGTACCAACCCTTCTTTCATCCCGCTTTCTCGAACACAATCTTCAATCTGACGGGTAATATTTATAAATGCCCTCCGGCTATTTACGTTGAACCAAAGTTCTTTGCGATAGCTTTTCATGTTGTTGGTTTTAAGGTTAAGACCATGCAGATTTAAAAAATCGCATGGTCTTTATACGGAAAGAATTTTATTTCAGTTTTAAATCGACAATAATATTCTTGATTTTTTCATCAAGTAGTTGATTTGCTTTTTCAAATTCTTTAACATCTGAAAGATTACTCCTTACCCCAAAGTAAAATTTAATTTTAGGCTCGGTACCTGAAGGCCGAATGGATATTTTTGAGCCATCTTTGGTGATAAACTGTAAAACATTTGATTTAGGCAGGTCTATTTCTGTTTCAGTTCCTTTTGCCACATCAAAAGCTTTGCGTTTTTGATAATCGAGGATGGAGGTTACATCTGACCCGTTGATTTGTTGGGGCGGAGACTGACGAAAATTGTCCATCATCTTTTGGATTTCTTCAGCACCTTCTTTGCCTTTCTTTGTTACAGAAAGTAGTGATTCTTTATAAAGCCCAAATTTTCCGTAGATGTCGAGCAGTAATCCATACAAGGTTTTATTCTGGGTTTTAGCCCAAGCTGCTGCTTCAGCAATGAGAGCGCAAGCCATGATGGCATCTTTATCGCGAACAAATTCTCCGGCGAGGTATCCGTAGCTTTCTTCTCCACCTCCAATAAAAGTGGCTTTTCCTTCGTTTTGTTTAATAACTTCAGCGATATATTTAAATCCGGTAAGTACGTCGTAGCAAGGAACTTCGAAAGCTTTGGCCATATCAGCAATCAGCTCAGTGGTAACGATAGTTTTAACCAAGTATTCTTTGCCTTTGAGCTTCCCATTTTCTTTCCATTTGGTAAGAAGGTAGAAAATAAGGATAGATGCAGCCTGATTGCCGTTGAGTAGAATTACTTCGTTGTTATTGTTACGTACGGCAATACCCACGCGGTCGGCATCGGGGTCGGTTGCCATCACTAAATCAGCTCCGGTTTCTTTGGCTTTTTCGATAGCCATGTTGAGAGCTGCTGATTCTTCGGGGTTTGGTGAAACAATGGTAGGGAAGTTTCCATCAGGAATATCCTGTTCCGGAACATGGATAATATTTTTGAAGCCCATTTTTTGCAATACCATAGGAACCAGTTTTACTCCCGTTCCGTGAAGCGGGGTATAGACAATTTTCATGTCGGCATTCTGGGCTATGGATTCGGGCGACAGAGACAAAGCCTTGATTTTATCGGTATAGATTTCGTCGATTTCGTTACCGATAATGGTAATATTTTCTTTCGGACCATTAAATTTGACCTCTTTAATATCGGTAATTTTATTTACCTCGTCGATGATGTTATTGTCGTGCGGAGGAACAACCTGTCCTCCATCATTCCAATAGGCCTTATAGCCATTGTACTCCTTAGGGTTATGCGAAGCTGTGAGTACGATACCGCTCTGGCATCCTAGATGGCGGATGGCAAACGATAGTTCGGGAGTGGGGCGTAAAGCCTCAAAAAGGAAAACTTTAAAACCATTTCCGGCAAAGATTCCGGCTGCAGCTTCAGCAAACAAACGGCTGTTGTTACGGCTGTCATGTGCAATTGCCACTTTTATTTCGGGCAAATCTTTAAATTCTTTCTTCAAATAATTAGATAATCCTTGTGTTGCAGTTCCTACGGTGTAGATGTTCATACGGTTAGAACCAACACCCATAATACCACGTAAGCCACCGGTCCCAAATTCGAGGTCTCGATAGAAACTGTCTATAAGTTCATTTTCATTATTTTCGAGAAGGTATTTAACCTGATTTCGGGTTTCGTTGTCGTAATTTTCGGAAAGCCAAAGTTGAGCTTTTTCCTTTACTGACGTAAGTATGTCCTGGTTGCTCATATAAGTTAGTTTGAGTTAATTAAGCTATTTAAGCATTTATAAAGACTTGTTTTCCAATAAGGAATATCAATATTAAAAGTACTTTTTATTTTTGATTTATTAAATACGCTGAATGCCGGACGTTTAGCTGGAGTAGGGTAATCTTTTGATTCTATTGGTTTTACAATACATCTGGTTTGTGCAAAATTTTGAATTTCCCATGCGAAATCATACCAACTGCATACCCCTTCGTTTGAAAAATGATAAATGCCAGGTTTAGCCCCGTTTGTATTTGTATTTTGGATGATAGAAAGAATTGCCGAAGCTAAATCTTCAGCGTAAGTAGGAGTTCCAATCTGGTCAAAAACCACTGAAATTTCGGGACGATCGGAACCAAGGCGTAGCATGGTTTTAACAAAATTATTTCCAAAGGTCGAATAGAGCCAAGCTGTTCGGATTACCAGTGATTTGTTGTATTTAAGAGCTTCTTCTTCTCCTTGGGCTTTGGTGCGACCGTATGCCGATGTCGGGCTGACTGACAAATCTTCGGTATACGGGGTGCAAGCCATCCCGTTAAAAACATAATCGGTTGACACATGGATTAATACAGCGTCGATTTGAGCTGCTACGGTTGCGAGATTTTTTACAGCATCACGATTAAGCTTGGTAGCTAATTCTAGATCGTTTTCGGCTTTGTCAACCGCTGTATAGGCGGCGCAGTTAACAATATAGTTGAATTGATTTTGGTTGCACAATGATTCTAAAGCAGAAAAATTGGTAATGTCCAAATTGTCAACGTCGGTAAAGGTGAACTCCCAATCGGAGTGATTAATCGATAATTTCCGAAATTCGTTTCCTAATTGGCCGTTGGCTCCGGTTATCAGAATTTTGGTCATAACATATTAAAATGTAAAGTTGGAACTGATATTTTTTAATAAAGGGTGAATCTTGTCTTTGGGAGAGAGAACTTCTTTTCCTTGCTCTATTTTCCAGTCAATGCCTAATTCCGGATCATTATAAAGAATACCTCCTTCGGAGGCCGGATGGTAAAGGTTGTCACACTTGTACATCACTACGGCTGTTGGGCTAAGCACCGAAAAGCCATGGGCAAATCCTTGCGGAATATAAAGTTGGCGTTTATTATCGGACGAAAGCTCAATTCCGAACCATTTGCCAAAAGTGGGCGAACCTTGGCGGATGTCGACGGCTACATCATAAATTTTTCCATCTAATACCCGTACCAATTTAGTTTGAGCATGGGGATTCTTCTGATAATGTAATCCCCGGATAACACCATACGAGGACTTCGATTGGTTGTCTTGTACAAATTTGGTGGTTATCCCCTGTTGTTGAAGTTTTTCTTCCTGGTAACTTTCAAAAAAATATCCTCGGTCGTCTTCAAATACTTTGGGCTCAATAATAAATAAACCGGGAAGTTCTGTTGCAATAACCTTCATTTTTATTTTTTATCGATAGTTATAATTTCTTCTGTAGCAATTTTTTGCAAATACTCGCCATATTGATTCTTTTTAAGCGGTTCGGCAAGTTTGAGTAATTGCTCTTTGTTAATAAAACCGCGTTTGTAAGCGATTTCTTCGAGACACGAAACTTTTAATCCTTGTCGCTGTTCGATGGTATAAATAAAGTTGGAGGCCTGCAATAAACTTTCGTGTGTTCCTGTGTCTAGCCATGCCATGCCACGTCCCATGAGTTCAACTTTTAAGCGTTTCTCGTCCAGATATAATCTGTTAAGATCGGTAATTTCTAGTTCGCCGCGGGGCGATGGCTTTAATGATTTGGCTTTTGAAACCACATCGTTGCTGTAAAAATATAAGCCGGTTACAGCATAATTAGACTTAGGTTGAAGTGGTTTTTCTTCTAAGCTGAGTACGTTTCCTTGCTCGTCAAACTCTGCAACGCCATATCGTTCAGGATCTTTAACATAATATCCGAAAACGACAGCTCCGTCTTGTAATTTTGCAGTTTCAAGTAAGGTTTTGCCAAAGGAATATCCGTAGAAAATATTGTCGCCTAAAACCAAGCAAACACTGTCGTTCCCTATAAATTCTTCACCAATGATAAAAGCTTGCGCCAAGCCATCGGGCGAAGGTTGTATAGCATAGGTAAGTTCTAGACCTAATTGGGAGCCGTCTTTCAATAAGTCCTGATAAAGGTGAATATCCTTGGGCGTGGAAATAATCAAAATTTCGCTGATGCCGGCAAGCATCAGTACTGATAATGGATAGTAAATCATTGGCTTATCGTAAACCGGGACGATTTGTTTCGAAATAGCCTGTGTTATTGGGTATAACCGGGTACCTGATCCGCCAGCGAGAATAATACCTTTCATGATAGAAGATTTGAAATTAAGCTTTTAATAGTTCTTTGAAATAAGCGATGGTTTTAGTTAATCCTTCTTCGAGCCTTACTTCCGGCATCCAATCGAGTTTTTCTTTTGCTAAAGAAATGTCCGGTTGACGTTGAATAGGATCATCCTGAGGAAGAGGCATGTAAATAAGTTTTGAACTTGAACCTGTTAAGCGGATAACCATTTCGGCAAGCTGAAGAATGGTGAATTCGCCGGGATTCCCAATGTTTACCGGACCGATAAATTCGTCAGGGGCATTCATCATTCGAATCATTCCTTCAACGAGATCGTCTACATATTGAAAACTTCGGGTTTGTGATCCATCGCCATAGATGGTAATGTCTTCATTATTTAAGGCCTGAACGATGAAATTAGAAACTACACGGCCGTCGTGCGGGTGCATTTTAGGTCCATAGGTGTTGAATATCCGTATAATTTTAATGCGGACATCATTCTGGTGGTGATAGTTCATAAACAGCGATTCAGCACATCGTTTACCCTCGTCGTAACACGAGCGGATGCCAATTGGGTTTACGTTACCCCAGTAGTCTTCGGTTTGAGGATGAATTGACGGGTCGCCATATACTTCGCTGGTCGAGGCCTGAAGGATTTTAGCCCGGGTGCGCTTGGCAAGCCCCAGCATATTAATAGCACCCATTACGGATGTCTTGATGGTTTTAATACCATTATACTGATAATGAATGGGAGATGCCGGGCATGCAAGGTTAAAGATTTCGTCAACTTCTGCATAATACGGTGTTGTAACATCGTGCCTTACCAGTTCAAAGTGAGGGTGCCCTATCAGATGCAGGATATTATTTTTATTACCTGTAAAATAGTTGTCGAGACAGATAATATCGTTTCCTTCGTTTAACAGTCGTTCACAAAGGTGGGAACCGATAAATCCAGCTCCCCCGGAGATCAGAATACGCTTCATTAATATTGTTTTATTGTTTGTCGCCCTATACTATAATAGGTATACCCCATTTCATCCATTTCAGAGGGCTCAAAAATATTTCGGCCATCAAAAATAAGCTTATTTTTCATTAGTCGTTCCATTACCTTATAATTAGGAAGTCTGAATTCCGGCCATTCGGTGGCAATAATAAGGGCATCAACATCGAGCAGGGCATCGTAGGCATCTCTTGCAAAAGAGACGGAACCGTCCAGAATTCTGTCTGCTTCGTGCATGGCAACGGGATCGTAGGCTTTGACAATCGCTTTAGCTTTTAATAAGTTGTCAATAAGTACCAATGAAGGAGCCTCGCGCATGTCGTCGGTCTTGGGTTTAAATGATAATCCCCAGATGGCGAAACGTTTTCCTTCCAGGTTTGATCCAAAATGGTTGACGATTTTTTGAAATAAGACAGTTTTTTGATTGTCATTAACCGTTTCTACAGCATTTAGAATATTTAAGGTGTAATTATTTTCCTTTCCAATCTTTATCAGAGCCTTTACATCTTTAGGAAAACAAGAACCTCCATAACCGATGCCTGGGTAAATAAATTTGTGGCCAATTCGCGGATCGCTGCCAATTCCTTTACGAACGCTGTTTACGTCAGCCCCAACGAGTTCGCATAAATTGGCGATGTCGTTCATGAAACTGATTTTAGTTGCGAGCATAGCATTGGCGGCATATTTGGTCATTTCGGCCGAGGCAATGTCCATAAAGAACAGCGGATGTCCGTTAATTAAGAAGGGTTTATAGAGACGATCCATAATTTTTCGGGATTTTTCCGATTCAACACCAACAACAATCCGATCGGGTTTCAGAAAATCTTCAATGGCATTTCCTTCTTTTAAAAACTCGGGGTTAGATGCCACATCAAAAGAAACTGAGACATTCCGTTTTTCTATTTCAGCCTCAATTACAGACTTTACTTTTTGGGCTGTACCAATGGGCACTGTACTTTTATTGACAATAACCATATAATGGTCGATATGCTGACCGATTTCCTTTGCTACGCCTAAGACATACGAAAGATCGGCACTACCATCTTCATCTGGGGGAGTACCAACAGCAATAAAAACCACATCAGTGTCAACAAGGCTTTCTTTAAGGTTCGAAGTAAAAGATAACCGGCCAATTTCTTTGTTTTTAATAACGATTTGTTCCAGTCCGGGCTCGTAAATAGGGATAATACCATTATTTAATTTTTCCACTTTATTCTGGTCAATATCAACACAGGTGACGGTCAATCCGGTTTCTGCAAAGCAAGTCCCGGTTACTAAACCGACATAGCCTGTTCCAACAATTGCAATTTTCATAGGTCATTTTTTATTTAGTACGGCAAAAATAGATTTATTTTAAACATTTCGTTTCGCTAATAAATAATGATGTAAAATAAATTATTGATAATTATTCGGCAAAAACCATATAAAAATATTAATTTTATTGGGATTTTGAATACCATAAGTGTCGCTATGTGTGAAGTAGATAACAAGAAAAAAATACTGGTAGTTGATGATGATGCAACCATCAGATTTCTATTGAAGAGTTTGTTGCGTGATTATGAAGTGTTTGCAATGGAGGATGGGTTTGATGCCTTAGCATGGTTAAATATGAATATGCCCGATCTGATAGTTATGGATATGGAAATGCCAGCCATTGACGGACGAAAGTTATTGAAGCGGATTAAGTCGAGTTATAAACATCGGCATATACCGGTAGTTGTGATGTCGGCCACGGATAGCCAGATAATTCAAAGTTCGTTTTATAAATTAGGAGCTTCCGATTTTATAATAAAACCATTTGTGGGATGCGATTTTGTTTCGCGGATTAAAGAAGCAATGAACTAAGAATGTGTTATATTTATACATATTTTTTGGCCTTTTAGACTTTGAATTAAAAAATAAATAATAATTTTGCACCTTATTTTTTAAATAATGTCTAACTTATTAATTATTAATTAATTTTAAATGATCGACAAGAACGAAGAATTAGAAAACGAACTGATCGACAAAAACGAATCAGCTGAAACAGAAGGTGGAGTTGAAGAAACTGATGCCGAAGAAACTGTAGAAGTAGAAGATGAAGACGAAGAAATCGTTGACGAAGATGCTGACGAAGTAGCAGCAAACATTCTGAAATTGAAAAGTGAACAAGTATCTCTTGAAAATTTCGATTGGAGCAAGTACAACAATAAGTGGGACGTTTACTCAAAAGATGAACGTGACCAACTTTCGACAATGTACGACAAAACCTTATCAACTATCGTTGAGAACGAATGTGTTGACGGTACTGTGATTGCCATGAACAAACGCGAAGTTGTAATCAACATTGGTTACAAATCTGAAGGCGTTGTGAGCTTGAACGAATTCCGCTATAACCCAGAATTGAAGGTTGGCGATAAGGTTGAAGTTTATGTAGAAAGCCAAGAAGACAAAAAAGGACAATTACTTCTTTCGCACAAGAAAGCCCGCGCTATGCGTTCATGGGATCGCGTAAATGCAGCGCTCGAAAACGACGAAGTAATTCAGGGTTATATCAAGTGCCGTACTAAGGGTGGTATGATTGTCGATGTATTCGGCATCGAAGCCTTCTTACCCGGTTCGCAAATTGATGTTAAACCTATCCGCGATTACGATATTTTTGTGGGTAAAACTATGGAATTCAAGGTTGTTAAAATTAACCACGAATTCAAAAACGTTGTTGTTTCTCACAAAGCCCTCATCGAGGCTGAACTCGAACAACAAAAGAAAGAAATCATTGCCAAGCTCGAAAAAGGCCAGGTACTCGAAGGTACGGTTAAGAACATTACCTCCTACGGTGTATTTATCGACCTCGGTGGCGTTGATGGTCTTATCCATATCACCGACCTCTCTTGGGGCCGCGTAAACCATCCGGAAGAAATCGTTCAACTCGACCAGAAATTGAACGTTGTAATTCTCGATTTTGACGATGCCAAGAAACGTATTGCTCTTGGTTTAAAACAACTTACTCCTCATCCATGGGATTCGCTTAGCGCCGAACTTAAAGTTGGAGATAAAGTAACTGGTAAAGTTGTAGTTATTGCAGACTACGGAGCTTTTGTAGAAATTGCAACCGGAGTTGAAGGTTTGATCCACGTATCAGAAATGTCTTGGTCTCAACATCTGCGTAGCGCTCAGGAATTCCTGAAAGTTGGAGACGAAGTTGAAGCAGTTATCTTGACTCTTGATCGTGACGAACGTAAAATGTCGCTCGGTATCAAACAACTCAAAACTGATCCTTGGGATAACATCGAAACCCGCTATGCTGTTAGCTCGAAGCATAAAGCTAAGGTTCGTAATTTCACCAACTTTGGTGTATTTGTTGAAATCGAAGAAGGTGTTGATGGACTTATCCATATTTCAGACTTATCGTGGACCAAGAAAATTAAACATCCGGCTGAATTCACCCAGGTTGGTGATGAAATCGATGTTGTGGTTCTCGAAATCGACAAGGATAACCGTCGCTTAAGTCTCGGTCATAAACAGCTAGAAGAAAATCCATGGGATGTATTCGAAACTATTTTTACGGTTGATTCAATTCACGAAGGTACCGTTGTTGAAATCTTCGACAAAGGCGCTATCGTTGCCCTTCCTTATGGTGTTGAAGGCTTTGTAACTCCAAAACACTTAGTTAAGGAAGATGGTACTTCTGCCAAAGTTGACGAAAAACTTGAATTCAAGGTTATCGAATTCAACAAATCGGCAAAACGTATCATTCTCTCTCATAGCAGGGTTTTTGAAGATGTGAAAAAAGCTGAAGATTCGGCCAGCAAAAAACAAGTTGCTGACGAAACTAAAAAGGCTACCAAAAAACTGAAAAGCAACCTCGAAAAAACCACCCTTGGTGATATTTCTGAGTTGGCTGCTTTGAAGGAAGAAATGGAAGAGCAACAGAAAAAAGCCCTTCAAAAGGATAAATAAGATTTCGAAATAATTAATAAACAGCACAATGGAATTCAAGATTGAAAAACTGGAGAAATATACAATGATTCAGGTGCTTGAAGAGAAATTGGATACGCATATTGCACCTACATTGAAATCGGAATTGGTTTTGATTTCAGGCAATGGCGAGAAAAATATTATCCTCAACCTGAGTAAATGCAGATATTGTGATTCATCCGGATTAAGTGCAATCTTGGTTGCTAACAGATTGTGTAAAAATGCAGGCGGAACGTTTGTGCTTACAGGCCTGAACGAAGCCGTTGAGCGTTTAATTACAATCTCTCAGCTAGATACGGTTTTAAGTATTACAAATTCAATTGAAGAAGCTGTTGCATTAATTCATCGGACATCATAACCATAAAATGGCTTTCACTGTTACAATATTAGGGAGCAGTTCTGCTTTACCTACATCTAACAGATCTTTAACCGCTCATGTGCTCAATGCAGATGAGCGGTTTTTTCTGATAGACTGTGGAGAGGGAACACAATTACAGTTACGCAGGTTTAAAGCCAAATTAGGTCGTCTGGATCATATTTTTATTACCCATCTGCATGGTGATCATGTGCTTGGATTACCAGGGCTTATTTCGTCCCTTAATCTTTTGGGGCGTACCAATGATCTGCATATTTATGCCCACCCCGATCTTAAAAAGATTTTAAATCAATTACTCGCTCATTTTTTTACCCATCTTAATTTTACTATCGTTTATCATCTTTTAAATAGTTGTTCGTTCGAACAGATTTATGAGGATAGCAAGATGACAGTACACAGCTTTCCTCTGAAACACAGAATACCCACCTGTGGATTCATTTTTCGACAGAAACCCCGTCTTCTCAATATCCGTAAGGATATGATTGAGTTCTATAAAATTCCGGTAAAACAAATATATGCCATAAAATGTGGGGAGGACTATATGACAGATGAGGGGATTATTATTCCAAACTCGTCTCTGACTTTTGAAGCTTCGCACCCAAAGGCTTATGCATTTTGTTCAGATACAGCCTATAACGAAGATATTATCCCTTATATTAAAGATGTTGATTTATTGTATCACGAGGCAACCTTTGCCGACGAAGACCACCCACGAGCAATTGAAACGTTTCATTCCACTGCATCGCAAGCCGCAAGTATAGCTCGTTTGGCAAATGCAAAGCGTTTAGTTATTGGTCATTTTTCGGCCAGATATAAGGATATTACTCCTCTGTTGGAGCAGGCACGTACGATATTTCCAGTTACTGACGCAGCTGATGATGGACTGATGTTTGATATTTAACGGTTTTTTTTCATCCCTTCTGGTTACCTACCCAATAATCTTTATCTTTGCAGCATTTTAAAGCCTGATACAAATGTTGGAAAAGATTATCATTCTTGACTTTGGTTCGCAATATACCCAGTTAATTGCCCGCCGTGTCCGCGAACTCAATGTTTACTGTGAAATACATCCTTTTAATAAGAAAATACAAATTGATTCGTCCGTAAAGGGGGTGATTCTTTCTGGTAGTCCGTTTTCAGTACGTGATGCTAATGCCCCAATTCCAGATTTAGAAGGGATAAAGGGAAAACTTCCGTTGCTTGGTGTATGTTACGGAGCTCAATATCTTTCGCATTACTACGGTGGAGAGGTTCTACCTTCGTCAACCCGAGAGTATGGAAGAGCTCATTTGCAGTATATCAAAGACAGTAATCAGTTGCTTTCCGGAATTTCGGCTCATTCGCAGGTTTGGATGTCGCATGGCGATACCATTGCCCGTATTCCTGATAATTATGATATTATAGCCAGCACTGCCGATGTTAAGGTTTGCGCTTATCAGGCTAAGGACGAAGTGACTTTTGGATTGCAATTTCACCCAGAAGTTTATCATACAACCGAGGGATTAAACATATTGAAAAATTTTGTAGTTGGTATTTGCGGATGTGAACAAGCATGGACACCAGCTTCATTTATTGAGTCGACCGTAAACTCTCTTAAACAAAAATTAGGCAACGATAAAGTTGTGCTCGGATTGTCTGGAGGTGTCGATTCTTCGGTGGCTGCAGTTCTTATTCATCGGGCTATTGGAGTAAACCTTACCTGTATTTTTGTCGATAATGGCTTATTGCGTAAAAACGAGTACGCAAAAGTATTAGATTCATACAAACATTTGGGATTGAATGTTATTGGAGTTGATGCTGGTCAAAAATTTATGGATGACTTAAAAGGGGTTACTGACCCCGAAAAGAAACGTAAAATTATTGGTCGGGATTTCATTGAAGTTTTTGATGCAGAAGCTCATAAGTTGCAGGATGTAAAATGGTTAGGTCAGGGTACAATCTATCCGGATGTGATTGAATCCGTTTCGGTTAATGGCCCTTCTGCTACCATTAAATCGCATCATAATGTTGGGGGGTTGCCCGAAACAATGAAACTTAAAGTTGTAGAGCCTTTAAATCTTCTTTTTAAAGACGAAGTTCGTCGCGTTGGCCGGGCTTTGGAAATACCATCAGATATTCTTAATCGTCATCCCTTCCCTGGTCCAGGACTTGGAATTCGTATTTTGGGCGATGTAACCGCTGAAAAAGTCCGTATTCTACAGGATGTTGACGATATTTTTATCGAAGGCCTCAAATCAAACGGCTTGTACGATCAGGTTTGGCAGGCAGGAGCAATGCTATTGCCAGTACAATCGGTTGGCGTGATGGGCGATGAGCGTACCTACGAAAATGTAGTAGCCCTCAGGGCTGTGTCCTCCACCGATGGAATGACTGCCGATTGGTGTCATCTTCCTTACGAGTTCTTGGCAAAGGTATCGAACGATATTATTAATAAAGTGAAAGGCGTTAACCGCGTGGTTTATGATATTAGTTCCAAGCCGCCGGCAACCATTGAGTGGGAATAAATATTACAAAATAAATAACTTCAAATAGTTAACATCGTTGCGAAGTGAATATTATGCTTCGCAACGGTTTAATTTAGTAAAGAAGACTTTGGCGAAGTCTCTTTCTAATCCGACATCATGCTCACCTGGATTCAAAACAACTTTATTGAATTTTTTGGCGTTGTTACCGGCCTCGTTTACATCTTTTTTTCTATCCGGCAAAATATTTGGTTATGGCCTTTGGGCATTGCAACTTCGGCCTTATATATTGTAGTTTTTTTAAAAGCCAGATTGTATGCCGATATGGGGTTGCAGGTTTATTATTTGTTAGTGAGCCTCTATGGCTGGTATCATTGGATTTATGGGGCAAAGGAACAGCATCGGGAGGAGTTGCCTGTTATATCAACTTCTTTGCAAATGGGTTTAAGGCTTGTCGGTGCTGGAATGCTGATGTATTGGCCGATTTATTTTATCCTGATAAAGCTCCATTCATCTTTGCCAATATTTGATGCGTTTACCTTTGTAACCAGCATTGTTGCAACTTGGATGCTGGCTCGTAAATATATTGAGCAATGGTGGATTTGGGTTGTAACCGATGCTATCTATATCGGAATGTATATTGTTAAAGGACTTTATCTTACCACGGCACTTTATGCACTTTATACCATTTTAGCGGTTATTGGTTATTATGAATGGAAGAAAAAAATGAAAACGGAGAGTGCTTTACCGTGAATTGCGAAGAAGTGATTAGTATATAATATATTCAAAAATAAAGAAATTGGAAACCGGAAAGATTGAATTTGAATTAGTTGCAAAAACCTTTAAGGGTCTGGAAGAAGTTCTTGCTGATGAGTTGATTCGGCTGGGGGCTGCCGATGTCAAGGTATTGAACCGGGCCGTAAGCTTTAAAGGCGATAACGCGATGATGTATAAAGCCAACTTATGGCTGCGTACAGCGCTGAAAGTATTAAAGCCTATCGGAACCTTCAAGGCGCGTAGCGAGGTAGAGTTGTATAATGGGATTTCTCAAATCGATTGGAGCGAATACTTTACCGTTGACGATACATTTGCCATTGATACAATGGTTAGTTCTCCTTATTTCAATCATTCGCAGTTTGTTGCATTAAAATCGAAAGATGCAATTGTTGATCAGTTTCGCGAAAAATTTAACAAGCGTCCATCCGTTGATTCGGACAATCCGATGATCATGATAAATATTCATCTTACAGAGGATGAATGTGTTGTTTCTATGGACAGTTCCGGAGATTCGCTTCACCGACGCGGATATCGCCTTAATTCGACCATAGCACCTATCAACGAGGTGTTGGCAGCGGGTATGATACTTCTTTCGGGATGGGACGGTAATTCAAATTTTATCGACCCGATGTGTGGTTCCGGGACACTTCCCATAGAAGCAGCTCTTATTGCCTACAATATCCCCCCCGGAATTTTCCGCAAAAGTTTTGCTTTTGAAAATTGGAAGGACTTTGATTCCGACCTTTTTGAGGAAATCTATAACGATGATTCTGATTCTCGTGAATTTCAGCACCAGATTATTGGGGCAGATATTTCGGCAGGAGCTATACGTATAGCCAACGAGAATGCTAAAAATGCATTTCTTACTAATAAAATAAAGTTTGAAGTAAAAGCATTTGAAGGACACTATCCGCCAGATGGAGAGGGGATTATGATAATGAATCCTCCTTATGGCGAGCGTATAAAGAAAAATAACATTCAGGAATTTTACCAAACTATAGGCAGCCAGTTAAAACGTCATTTTTCAGGTTTTGACGTCTGGATCATTAGCAGTAACAAAGATGCTTTGGATTATATTGGTTTGCACCCATCGAAAAAGGTAACACTTTACAACGGAGCAATCGAATGTAAATATCAACGGTTTGCCATGTATTCCGGATCTAAAAGAACCCGAAAGCCTGAAGAAGAGGAATAGTTTAATTGTAATTAATTGATTGTAAGTTTTGTGTAAATTGACTTGTTTTTGAGAATAAATAAACATAACAAAGTTTATTTATTCTCAAAAGTTTGAGTAGATAGTTTTTTGTTATCTTTGTTATTCACAGAAAGGGTTAACCCAAAAACAACCGATTAGCAGGCTTTATATGGGCTTTGATATTAATGAATATTTTGCGGTTTTGGCAGGAACTAATAGTTTACTTTCTTATAAAGGAAAGGTTACTATACAGGTTGTTAGTAGCCTTTTAGATGAAGTGGAAAGAAAATTAACTGAATTAGACGAAGAGCCAAGGATTCGTAAAAAAGTTTATAATATTTTGGTAGAATGCCTGCAAAATTTGTATCATCATGTTGAAGATGTTGCATTGCCTGGAGAAATTTTGGAGGAAGGAAATATGGCTATTTTGGTGATAAAAAAAGTGGATAATCAATATAAAATAACTACTGGTAATTTTGTTCGTGTTAAACGGATAAAACCGCTTAAAAGTAAAATTGATAAGATTAATTCGCTTACCCAAGATGAAATCAAGGACATGTATAAATTTATACTCAACCATCAGCGCTTAAACGTGAAGGGTGGTGGAGGTCTTGGTCTTTTGGATATTGCCCGGAGAACTGGAAATAAGTTTGATTATACTTTTCATGTAATAGATGAGCGGTATAATTTTTTTAATTTGGATGTGTATGTTTCTTAAGTAAAGAAATAAAGAATTAGCGATTATGGAATCACTTCTAATTGAAGGAACTGCGAAAACACCAACCGTACGTTTTGATGCAAATCAAGGTTTGGTGGAGATTAAGGGAAGGTCTATTCCCGAGAATTCAATCGAATTTTATAAACCATTGGTGGATTGGCTTGAGACTTATTCTAAAGAAGCCAAGCCTCAAACAAAGGTTAATATCCAACTGGAATATTTTAATACCAGTTCATCCAAATGTATTCTTGATGTGTTTAAGAAACTGGAGACGGTTTATAAGAATAACCGGGAAGTTGTAATTAACTGGTATTATGAAGAGGATGATGAAGATATGCTCGAAGCAGGAGAGGATTATGAATCTATAATCCGGGTTCCTTTCAAAATGATAGAGATTGTATAATAAAATTATTAAGGTGTCAGTTAATTTCGTTGGTACCTGTTAACTTTTCGATAAATTGCTCGGCCTTGTCGAGCAATTTTTTTATAACCCTGTAGTAAAGAAATCCGTATCCGATAGCAATAGTTCCCCAGATAACCATTAGGTTTACCCATAACGTATCTATATAGTATCCAAAAATCATTTTGCGTGGAGCGTAAAAGTGGGCTTTAACCATCGGGTATTCAGGGTCTAAATAAATAGGATTCTCTTTTTGAAAAAGTTCACCCTTGAATTCTACAATCCGATCTACATCGTTGCGGTTGGTTACAAATTCAGTAAGTTTTTCGTTGTAGTAGTGTTGCTTCAGATATTGCAATTTTTCTTTAAGCTCAGGAGTTTGTTCCATGTCATAAACAATACTATCTTTCTCGTCGCTGGCTTTGTTGTATATTTTTATGTAATATTTGTTAAGTTGTGAAAGATAGATATTAGTCTTCGTTAGTAAAGCAGACGTAATTTGTTTATTGTTAAGTTTTTCGATATCGTTGAATTTGAGTAAAGGGTTAACATCATTTTCTTTTTGTAATTCGTTAGCGAGTATCTTCAGGTTGTTGTTAAATTTTTCGGAATTCTCCGGATGATTCATTTGCAGTGTTAAATAATCGACTTTATTTTTGAGGTTTTTTACCCAGAAGTTCTTTTTGAATTCGGCCATGCTCATGGCTTTTTCGTAAGGATAAAAGAGCTTTTCGTAATCATTTTCTGCAAATTGATGAACTGCCAAGGCCTCATAGGCCCAACGCGCAGTGATTAATTCTCCGTAAAAAGGAACAAACTGGGGATTAGATATGGCTGGGTTTAGCCGGTCGTATTTAACAATAACTCCGCTGAGTATGATTTGAGGTATGACCAGAAACGGAATCAAAATATAAATGGTAACAACCGTTTTAAAGCTATCGGAAATGATGAGCCCTACAATGTTAGCTACTGCCCACGAACTAAAAAGGACAAGCCAATACACTCCAAACATTCCTTTTATTTGAATGATGGAATTTCCAGCCAATACAAAAAGAAATGCCTGTATTGTCGAAATAATAAACAAAACGGTAATTTTCGATAACAGGTAACCCGACCAGCTTAGGTTAAGAAAAGCTTCACGATTGAGGATTTTCCGGTCCTTGATAATCTCTTCTGCACTTACTGACAATCCTATGAAAATGGCGATAACCACCGACATGAATATATAAACCGGAAGATTACTGTTGCTACCAAACGTGTAGTCGGATTGATAAGAAACATTAAAATATCGGATTAAAAACGACAGGATAATAGCTAATACGGGAGGTTCTAAAATGTTTATAATTAGATATTGGGTATTGGCTAATTTTGATAAAATATCCCGTTTTACAAATACCTGAAATTGTTTGAAGAACCCGGGGATTTTGAAAGAAGCCTTAGGTATTTCAGCTTGAATAGAGGAAAGAGTGTGCTTGGCCTTAACGTATTTTTCAAAATGAAGACTCCATTCCTTGGGCGTTATTTTTCTGGTAAGTGTTATTTTACCATATTCATCGAGCACTCGCGATTCGATAATATTGAAAAGTTGTTCGGGATTAACATTTCCACAGATGTGGCATTCGCTTTCGTTCCAGTTGGCGTGATGTATTTTCGATTTAAAATAGATGATAGATTCAATGGGGTCGCCGTCGTAAATCAGATAACCGCCGGTGTCGAGCAGCAGTAACTTATCAAACATTTTAAAAATATCCGACGATGGCTGGTGGATGACCGCAAATACAAGTTTCCCTTTTAACGATAAGTCCTTTAGCAGGTCCATGATATTCTCCGAATCGCGCGACGATAGCCCTGAAGTTGGTTCGTCGAGGAATAAGATGCTAGGCTCGCGGATGAGTTCAAGGGCAATGTTAAGACGTTTGCGCTGTCCTCCGCTTATTTTTTTGTTTAACGGCGAGCCAACTTTCATATCTTTAATGTCACATAAGCCGATGTTGTTGAGCATATCGTAAACCAAGTCGGTTACCTCGTTGTTGGTTTTATCGTCGAAACAGAGCAGGGCATTGTAATACAGGTTTTCGAAAACGGTGAGCTCTTCGATAAGCAGATCGTCCTGCGAAACATAACCGATAATTCCTTCAATCTTATGCTTTTCGGAATGGATGTTAATCCCGTTTACATAAACATAGCCTGACGACGGAGCTTTCGAACCGTTTAGTACACTAAGTAAGGTTGATTTTCCCGAACCGCTGGCCCCCATAATACCTACAAGTTTGCCCGATTCCTCGGTAAAGTTCATTTTTTGAAGTCCAATGGCTCCGCCTTTGAATTTATATTCGAGGTCTTTTACTTTAAACAGGAGCTTAGAGTCTTGCAGTTCATCATAGAAAAAGGCTACTACATCGCTATAATAAATGGGTTTAATTTGCGGGTTGCGGATACTCGAACCGTTGGTAAATACATAAATTCTGTCGCTAGCCAGCAATTGTCCGTTAAGGTACAACTCTCCATTGCCTGTGTAACGGATGAGGAACATGTTAACGCTTGCAATTTGTAAAACATTCACTTCGCCTTCGAGCAATTCAGAATAAAAATGCCGCGTTGCACTGTTAGCGTAGTTGTTATTACTACTGATAGATACAATCTTGTTGGAATCGGGTAGCTGATCTGAGGTGTTTAATACAAAGTTGCGAATCAGTTCAAATTCGTGAAGGGGAATGTTGAAAATATCTGATACCGTGGTGATAAATTGAAGTTCTTGCTCCGCAATGGTTTCTTGTGCCGGAATGTCCGATTTGATAAGTTCAAGAAGTTGAACCAGAACGAATATTTTCTGTTTTTGAGTGAGTTCTTCGTTAATTTCGGTACAAATGAGCAATACTCTTACGGAGCTTGATGAAGTCCGTTTATTGCTGCGGGCAACCTCCGATAGTTTTTGTTGATGTTTGGCATGATAATCATCAAAAAATTTAAGATATTCTTGTACAATCTTAGAGTTGAGCTGGCGTTTTAAGAAATTTTCGACCAACGTGCGTTGGTCGTGCCGGTTACTTTGAGGGCGCGAAATAATTGCAAACAACTGCATTAACGCTTTCAGGATTTGTTCACTCATAACAGCTGACTATCTTCTAAAATCAAAAAAACGAATTTACAATGCTATCCTCCTAACGGGTAGCAGGAGTTAGCAAATGGATTTACGAATATAGTTTTATTTTGAATTTTTTCGACATTGTCAGACGAAAGGCTGCAAGGTAAACACATCTATTCGTCTAATCCGTAGTTTGAAAACTTGTATCTAATTACTTATAATTTAATGTTTTTTAGGGGTTTAATACGGTTATTGGAGAAAGACGAATCTATAAATTGGAGGAAATGAACTCAGTCATTTTTTTATAAAGGTTAGAACGGGTGTTTCCTCCATAAATGCTGTGGTTTTTATCGGGATAGATGGCCATATCGAAGTCCTTCCCGGCCTGTATGAGTTTTTCGGAGAATACCATCGAGTTTTGTAGATGAACGTTATCGTCGGCAGAACCATGGATGAGCAGGAATTTTCCTGTCAGTTTGTCGGCAAAATTGATCGGAGAATTGTTGTCATATCCTTTGGGGTTTTCTTCCGGGGTACGCATAAACCGTTCAGTGTAAACCGAGTCGTAGAATCTCCAATTGGTTACAGGGGCAACGGCAATCCCCATTCTGAAAAGTCCGTTGCCTTTGGTCATGCAAAGCGAGCTCATATAACCACCATAGCTCCATCCGAAAATTCCGATGCGGGCTCCGTCCACGTAAGGCAGCGATGCGAGGTAGCGGGCTGCGTTGAGCTGGTCTTCGGTTTCGAGTTTGCCAAGTCGCATATAAGTGCATTTTTTGAAGGTTTCGCCCCGTCCGTCGGTGCCGCGATTGTCCACGCAAACAACCATATAGCCTTTCTGGGCAAGCAATTCAAACCAAGCACCTCTGTCGTCCCATTCGTTTTTCACAATTTGAGATTCGGGACCACCGTAAACATACATGAACACCGGATATTTTTTTGACGGGTCGAATCCTGCTGGTTTTATAGCATAAGCGTTCAGTAAAATGTTATCGGAGGTTGGGATGGTTATGAACTCTTTTTTGACAAACCCAAATTCGTTGATCCGCGTTGCAAGGTCTTTATTGTCTTCCAAGGTCCTGATTTGATTTCCATTTTCCGAATATAGCGTCGTTTGTGGTGGGGTATTAGCGTCCGACCAGGTGTTTATAAAATATTTGAATGAGTGGCTGAACTCAGCTTTGTTGAAACCTCTTTGTTTCGATAGTTTTAACTTTCCTAAGCCGTCGGCTCCGATGACATAAACGTCGCGTTCAAGGGGCGAGGATTCGGTGCTGGTGAAATAGATGGTGCCTGATTTTTGGTTAATTCCCAGCAGTTCATCAATATCAAAATTTCCTTTGGTGACTTGGTTTACGAGCTTACCATCCATCGAATATCGATACAAGTGGTTAAAGCCATCGCGTTCGCTGAATACGAGGAAATGTTTTTGATCGTTCATAAAGGTTATAAAGTTATCGGTGACCTGCGAGATGAAGTATTTGTTGGAGTCGGAATATATTTTGTTCGATTTTCCGGAAACTGCATCGGCAAGCAATACGTCGATTTTATTTTGGAGCCTGTTTAGCTGAAGGATGCAGAGTTTGGCGGCATCAGCACTCCATTTAATTCGCGGGATGTATTGATCTTTTTCTTTGCCTACGTCCATTGTCGAAGTTTTTTGAGAGCCAAAATCAAAAACATGAACGCTCACCACTGAATTTTCTTCGCCAGCTTTTGGGTATTTATAGCTGTAAAGGGTAGGATATAGATCGTTGTAAATAGGTAATGTATACATTTTAACACGGCTTTCGTCAAAACGCATATAGGCAAGTTTTAAGCCATCTGGCGACCACTCGAATCCTTTCGAAAAGCTGAACTCTTCTTCATAAACCCAATCGGGCGCACCGTTAATGATTTCGTTAAACTTGCCATCATTGGTTATCTGGGTCTCTTTCCATGTTTTTAGGTCAACTATATAAATGTTGTTGTCTCTTACAAAAGCTACTTTATCGCCGGCAGGGGAGAGGTTGGCAAGTTGCTGTTTCCCGTTTTGTGAAATAGCTTTTAAAGTTTTTGTTTTAATATCAAACAAATAGTAATCAGCCACAAACGAATGCCGATAAATGGATTCTTCGTTGGTAGATATTAATATTTTTTCTTCGTTATTGCTGAATTCGTACCCCGACAGATCTGAAATTCCGTTTTTTTGTTTCCAGTCAGCCGAAAATAGGGTATCTATTGTCCGGCCGTCGGCATACCGGTGACGGATGATGTATTTCTCGTCATCAAGAACGGTGTAATGCTCCCCGTCTTTCATCGACCGGATTTCGTCTATTGTTTTGGGATAAAACAGGCGACTGGAAACCGCATCGTCGATCTGAATTTTTTTTGGAGCAGGTTGTGCTGGCAAATATTGAGTTAAAGAGATGGCAGATGTTGCAAGAAATAGCACTATTTTATTCAACATAAAGCAAATATTAATAATTAAACGAGTTTTATCCGTAAATCCGCATTGTTCGTGAAATCGGAGATCCTTATTTTCGGAGATAAATATAAGTATTCTCTGTAAGGAATAAATAGTTATCTTTGCGTACTTTTTTTGTAAAAAATTCAACAATGATAAAGATTACGTTACCTGACCAATCGGTTCGAGAATACCAGGAAGGTGTTACCGGGTACGAAATAGCCTCAAGCCTGAGCAACAGTCTGGCTAAAGAAGTCCTTGCCATAACCGTTAATGGCGAAGTTTGGGACGTTACCCGTCCCATTAAAACAGACGCTTCTATAAAATTGCATAAATGGGACGATGCCGAAGGAAAACATGCTTTCTGGCATTCCTCAGCCCACCTTATGGCCGAAGCGCTCGAAGCGCTTTACCCCGGAGTGAAATTTGGTATTGGTCCGGCCATCGAAAACGGGTTCTATTATGATATTGATCTCGGAGAGCAATCTATTTCGGATACAGATCTTCCGAAGATTGAAGCTAAAATGCTGGAACTGGCCAGAACCAAAGCGCCCTACGTGCGTACCGAAGTAAGCAAGGCCGACGCCATGACTTTTTTCGGGGGTAAGGGCGAAATTTATAAGACAGAACTCATCTCCGAACTTGCAGATGGTACCATCTCGTTTTATAAGCAAGGTAATTTTACCGACCTTTGCCGTGGACCGCATTTGCCCGAAACCGGTCTTATTAAAGCCATAAAATTACTTAGTGTAGCAGGTGCTTACTGGCGAGGAAGTGAAAAGAACAAACAACTTACACGTATTTATGGTATCTCGTTTCCGAAGCAAAAAATGCTCGACGAATACCTCGAACTTCTTGAACAGGCTAAACTGCGTGACCACCGTAAACTGGGCAAAGAACTCGAATTGTTTGCCTTCTCTCAGAAAGTAGGACAGGGGTTACCTCTGTGGTTGCCTAAAGGTGCCAAACTACGGGAAAATTTAGAGCTTTTTCTTCGTAAGGTTCAACGTGAATATGGTTACGACCAGGTAATAACCCCGCATATAGGTAACAAGGAACTTTATGTGACATCCGGTCATTACGAAAAATATGGGAAAGATTCGTTCCAGCCCATCACCACACCGGCCGAAGGCGAAGAATTTTTGCTCAAACCGATGAACTGCCCGCACCACTGTGAGATTTATAAAACTAAACCTCGGTCGTACAAGGATTTACCATTGCGCTTTGCCGAGTTTGGTACAGTTTATCGTTACGAACAAAGTGGTGAACTTCACGGATTAACGCGGGTTCGTGGTTTTACCCAAGATGATGCCCATCTTTTTTGCCGTCCGGATCAGATTAAAGAAGAATTCTGCAAGGTTATTGATATTATCTTCAGAATTTTTAAGGCACTTGATTTTAAGGATTTTATAGCACAAGTATCGTTGCGCGATCCTAATAACAAGGAAAAATATATTGGTAGCGACGAAAACTGGGAAAAGGCCGAATCGGCAATCATCGAAGCTGCTGCCGAAAAAGGACTAAATACCATTGTAGAATATGGCGAAGCTGCTTTTTATGGACCCAAACTCGACTTCATGGTGAAGGATGCTATCGGCCGCAAATGGCAGCTCGGAACTATTCAGGTGGACTACAATCTTCCGGAACGTTTTGAATTGGAATATGTTGGTGCCGACAATCAACGCCATCGTCCGGTGATGATTCACCGTGCACCGTTTGGTTCAATGGAACGTTTTGTAGCGGTTTTACTTGAACATACCGCCGGGAAATTCCCGCTTTGGCTTACTCCCGATCAGGTTGTGGTATTGCCTATTAGCGAAAAATATGAGGATTACGCAAAAAAAGTTTTTACTTTTCTAAATAATTGCGATATTCGCACCTTATTAGACGACCGCAACGAAAAAATAGGTAAGAAAATCAGGGACAACGAGTTAAAACGTATTCCATACCTGCTCATCGTAGGCGAAAAAGAAGCTGAAAGTGAATCCGTTGCAGTTCGTAAACAAGGCGAAGGCGATAAAGGCTCGATGACATTGAAAGAATTTGCCAGTTTCATCGAAAGCGAAGTTGCCGGACAATTACAAGAGTTGTAATTAATTTTAAATATTAACCTTAAACTATTAATTATTTGGAAAATAGACCTGCAAGAAGGATGCTGAATTTCGCCCCTAAAAATCAGGAGGCGAAAAATGCAATTAACGAAAGCATCAGAGCTAAGCAAGTCCGTTTGGTAGGTGAAAACATTGAGAATCCCGGGGTTTTTGCTACCAGTGAAGCCCTGAGAATGGCTCGTGAACTTGAGCTCGACCTCGTTGAGATTTCGCCAAATGCCGATCCTCCGGTTTGCAAGATCATCGACTACCAAAAGTTTCTTTATCAGCAGAAAAAGAAACAAAAAGAGATGAAAGCTAAAACCGTTAAAGTGGTGGTTAAAGAGATTCGTTTCGGACCGAATACCGACGATCACGATTACAACTTTAAGCTCAAGCATGCTATAAACTTTTTGGAAGATGGCTCTAAAGTAAAAGCTTTTGTATTTTTCAAAGGCCGCTCAATCCTTTATAAGGAACAGGGCGAAATCCTGTTGTTGCGTTTCGCTCAGGAACTTGAAGAATATGGAAAAGTAGAACAATTGCCAAAACTTGAAGGAAAGCGAATGATTATGACGCTTTCTCCAAAACCAAAGAAGAAATAATTTTAACAATTATAAATAGTAGTACGAATGCCTAAGACAAAAACAATTTCCGGTGCAAAGAAAAGATTTGTACTCACCGGATCAGGAAAGATTAAACGCAAACAAGCATTCAAGCGTCACATTCTGACCAAAAAAACAACAAAACAGAAACGCCGCCTTACCGGTTTCTCGCTTGTTGCGAAAACAGACGAACGGAATGTTAAGCTTATGTTGTGCATGAAGTAGTTTATCTTCCAAATCAAATTATTTACTTAGTGTTAAACCAGAATGATTAGCCTTTAAGTGTCTGAAATAAACAGACCGCTAACGTTCGAAAAAGAAAAAGTATGCCAAGATCAGTAAATTCAGTTGCATCAAGGGCTCGCAGGAAAAAAATCCTCAAGCTGACGAAAGGTAACTTCCTTTCGCGTAAAAATGTATGGACCGTAGCCAAGAACACTTGGGAAAAAGGTCAACAATTTGCTTACCGTGACCGTAAAGCAAAAAAACGCAGTTTCCGCGGAATGTGGATTCAACGTATCAACGCAGCAGTTCGTCCTTACGATTTGTCGTATTCCGAATTCATCGGCAAGCTCAACAAAATGGGTGTAGCTTTAAACCGTAAAGTATTGGCCGACCTCGCCATGAATCATCCTCAGGCTTTCGAAGCTGTGGTAAACAAGGTAAAAGGAGCTTAATTCTATTGATAAAGCATAAAAATGGGAAGCATTACCGGCTTCCCATTTTTTATTTCTTTTAACTTTTTTTAATACCCACGCTTTTATCATCTAATTTCAAAATCATTACTTTTATCCAAACTTTATTTCCAAGCGCATGAATATTGCATTAATCGGTTATGGAAAAATGGGCAAAGAAATTGAACAGATTTGCCTCGAACGCAATCACACCGTTTCTTTAATTATAGACATCAACAATCAGGCTGATTTTACCGTTGAAAATCTTAAGAAAGCCGATGTTGCTATTGAGTTTTCCAAGCCTGAAACAGCCCTTGCCAATATCCGTAAATGCTTTGAAGCCGATGTGCCTGTTGTTTGTGGAACTACCGGCTGGCTCGAACATTTTGATAGCATTGTAAAAGAAAGTAACGAATCCGGTAAAGGATTTTTCTATACCTCCAATTATAGCCTTGGCGTTAACATCTTTTTTAAGATGAACCAGTTTTTGGCTAAAATCATGAATAACTTTCCGCAATACGAAGTGGAAATGGAAGAAGTTCACCATACCCAAAAACTCGATGCTCCATCTGGAACAGCTATTTCTCTGGCTCACGATATTATCAAAGACCTTGACCGGAAGCAAAATTGGCAGCTTGACGGTCAGGATAACGCCGAAGCGCTTAAGATTACTGCCGTCCGCCGTGATACTGTTCCCGGTATTCATACCGTTAAATATGAATCGCCTGTCGATTTTATTGAAATGACCCACAGTGCTAAAAGTCGTAAAGGTTTTGCCCTCGGAGCTGTAGTGGCTGCTGAATTTATGGCTGGGAAAAAAGGCGCATTTTCGATGGATGACCTCCTGAAGTTTTAAACATTAGCCCTAAAATAACAGACTAATAATATTATTATGGTTTTTTTAAAGAATAAGTACGTTAAATTCGGTATAGCCGGTTTCCTTTATCTGCTTTGGGTAATTTGGGTAGGATGTTTTTGGCTGTTGCTCGGACTCGGGGTGATTTTTGATATTTATGTAACGAAAAAAATAAATTGGACACCTTGGAAGAAACGGGGAGTGAAAAATAGTACCGTTGTAGAATGGATTGATGCCTTGATATTTGCCGTTATTGCTGTTACGTTTATCAATATTTTCTTTTTTCAAAATTACAAGATTCCGACAGGTTCGATGGAAAAAAGCCTGCTGATTGGCGATCATCTTTACGTTACTAAATTGAAATACGGACCAAAGATTCCCAATACGCCTATAGCTTTTCCGTTTACTCAGAATACATTGCCGTTGACTAAGAGTACTAAGTCGTACCTCGACTGGCCTAATTGGGGCTATAAAAGGATTGCGGGTTTTACTCATGTTAAAAACGATGATATTGTAGTTTTTAACTTCCCCGAAGGTGATACTGTTGTGGTTGAAATGGCTGCATCAAGCTATTATTCGATAGTTCGGGATTTTGCAGACCAATTCAGGTTGAAAGACCAACAAGAAAATGTTCCGGCACGTTCTACAGCAGAATATCTCAGCCTTGGACGTCAATATGTCTGGAAAAATTATGAAGTTGTATCCCGCCCGGTTGACCGTTGCGATAATTACATTAAACGTTGTGTTGCTGTTGCCGGAGATACTTTAAGGGTTATTAACGGGCAGGTATTTATTAACCGTAGTCCTCAGCAACATTTTGAGGATATGCAGTACAAATACCTTATAAAAACGGATGGTTCGCGAATAAACCCACAAGCTTTGGATCGGTTAGGAATTTATCCGAGTGATGTAGAAACGTCGGGAGACGATTATATCATTCCACTTTCGAATGATAAAGCCAATGAACTTCGCAAGTTTAGCAATGTGAAATCTGTTAATAGGATAATAACTCCGCGCGGAACGTATGCCAGTGAGATATTTCCTCATAACTCGCATTATCGTTGGAATGTAGACAATTTTGGTCCGTTATGGATTCCAAAGAAAGGTACAACTGTAAAGCTTACAATGGATAATATTTGTTTGTACGAGCGTGTTATTGAGGCTTACGAACATAATAAACTGGAAGTTAAGAATAATACTATTTATATTAATGGAAAGGCGGCCTCGGCCTATACTTTCAAGATGGATTATTATTTTATGATGGGAGATAATCGTCATAACTCTGCCGACTCTCGGTATTGGGGCTTTGTTCCCGAAGACCATATTGTCGGAGCTCCCCGGTTTATATGGCTTTCGCTCGATCCAACCAAAAGTTTTCCTGCTAATATACGATGGAGCCGAATGTTCCGCTCCGCATCACGATAAACGACAAAACCCGGCCTAAAGCCGGGTTTTGTCGTTTATCGTGATGCATAGTACAATCAGGCATACCCCTGTTAAATTTTGTTAAATGAGGCGTCAACCGGGAACTTTATGGATTTTTGGCCGTTATTTTGTAAGCTGATAAGAAAACTTACTTAAACTAAAGTAATTATTGTTAAATAACTCATTTAATTCTAAGTGCTATGAGAACAAAAAGATTTTTTGGAATGATATTGATTGCTGCTATGGGTGGTTTTGTTGCTTTGTTTGCCCATACTAAATTAGTAGATCGTCCACGTATTGCGGTGTCTGCCGAAAATCCTGCTGCATCTTTTGCTGCATTTCGCGGAGCCCCGGGGAATAATCCGGTAGATTTTACGTATGCTGCCGAAAAGTCAGTTCACTCGGTAGTGCATGTCAAAGTTACAGCAATGGAACGGGGCTCTTCTTCGTCGAATAATCCGTTTTTTGATTTTTTCTTTGGTAATCCTTATTCCGAATCTAAGCCACAACCGGTTTCGGGGTATGGTTCCGGGGTAATTATTTCGAACGATGGTTATATTGTAACCAACAATCACGTGATTGAGTCGGCTGATGAAATTGAAGTTACACTTAACGATAAGCGGCATTATAAAGCCGAAGTAGTGGGCCGTGACCCTGAAACCGACCTTGCTGTTATTAGAATCAAGGAAAAAGATCTGCCGTTTATAACTTATGGTAATTCTGATGAATTAAAAATAGGCGAGTGGGTGCTTGCAGTTGGCAATCCTTATAACCTTACATCTACAGTTACAGCAGGTATTGTAAGTGCCAAGGCTCGTAACCTTAATCTTTTAAGCGGCGGGGGACAAAGTCGTGAAAGAAATAATGCAACTATTGAATCGTTTATACAAACGGATGCTGCCGTAAATCCTGGCAATAGCGGAGGAGCGCTGGTTAATACTCGTGGCGAATTGGTGGGTATTAATACGGCAATAGCTTCTCCTACAGGTAGCTATATTGGAAATTCGTTTGCTATTCCGGTAACTATCGTAAAAAAAGTTGTTGCAGACCTTATTGAATATGGTAAAGTTCAACGGGCATTGTTGGGCGTTGAAATTAAAGATGTAGATTCTGAACTGGCCAAAGATGAAGGCCTTGATAAAATAGAAGGAGTTTATGTTGGCAGGGTTCGCGAAGATGGGGCTGCAGCTAAGGCCGGAATTAAAAAAGGCGACGTAATTCTTTCTGTAAATGGCACAAAAGTTAACAGTCCCTCGGAATTACAGGAACAAGTAAGCAAGTACCGGCCTAACGATAAAGTGGAAATAGTTATCAACAGAGAAAATAAAGAGAAACAAATTAGCGTTACTTTACGTAACATAGACGGTAATACCAAAATGGTAGATAAAGATGAAGTAGCAACGCTGTTGGGCGCCAAATTTGTAGAAGCTTCTCAATCCGAAAAATCTAAGCTTGGTATCAAAAACGGAGTTAAGGTGATTAATGTTGGGACAGGAAAACTTCGTTCTGCTGGAGTTGAAAAAGATTTTATTATTATCAGTGTTAATAACCAGCCTGTTAATACGGTTGATGATTTGAAGCAAATTGTCTCGGGAATTAAAGGCGGTGTTTATATTGAAGGAATTTATCCGAATGGATTGGTATCTTATTATGCTTTTGGGATTTAATAACAAACTATAAACAATTGATGATAAGGTCTTGCCTAAACTGGGCTTTATCATCAATTTATTTCAACAGTATTGTTGAATTATACATTAAAAAGGTCTAAATTTGCACAAATTTTTGAGGGAATAGAATGAGACAGCTAAAGATCACGAAGTCAATTACAAACAGGGAAAGTGCTTCTCTGGATAAATATTTGCAAGAGATAGGTAAAGAAGAATTAATTACCGTTGAAGAAGAAGTAGAGCTTGCACAACGTATAAAAAAAGGTGATAGAGCTGCGCTGGAAAAATTAACGAGAGCTAATTTACGGTTTGTTGTTTCTGTGGCTAAACAATATCAAAATCAAGGCCTTAGCTTGCCTGACTTGATTAACGAAGGAAACCTTGGCCTTATTAAAGCGGCCGAGAAGTTTGATGAAACCCGCGGTTTTAAGTTTATTTCGTATGCCGTATGGTGGATTCGTCAGTCTATCCTTCAGGCTCTTGCTGAGCAGTCTCGTATTGTCCGGTTACCCCTCAACCAGGTAGGTTCTTTAAATAAGATCAATAAGGCTTTCTCTAAATTTGAACAGGAAAACGAACGAACTCCGTCGCCCGAAGAATTGGCCGATGCTTTGGAACTTCCAAAGGAAAAGGTTTCAGATACCCTTCGTGTTTCAGGTCGCCACGTTTCGGTAGATGCCCCGTTTGTAGAAGGGGAAGATAACAGCTTGCTTGATGTATTGATTAATAACGATTCTCCGAATGCTGACCGTCGTCTTATCAATGAATCCTTAAGCAAGGAAATTGACCGTGCTTTGGCAACACTTACCGAGCGCGAACGCGATATCATCAAATTGTTTTTCGGGATTGGTATTCAGGAAATGACCCTCGAAGAAATTGGTGAAAAATTTGGACTTACCCGCGAACGTGTACGCCAGATTAAAGAAAAGGCTATTCGCCGTCTGCGCCACACTTCAAGAAGTAAATTATTGAAATCGTATTTGGGTTAACATATTTACAGATTAAAACAAAAAATCCCGGTGACTCATAATCATCGGGATTTTTTGTTTTTGATGTAGCTGTCTTTGGAACATGACAGCTACAATATTTTGTTTTACCAAATGACTGCCCTTTTTTCAGCAGGTAAATACATCGGATCGCCAGGTTGAACATTAAAGGCTTTGTGAAATTCAGGTAGATTGGGCAATGGCCCGTTAACCCTGAAAAGTCCAAGCGAATGTACATCTTCTTTTGTTCTTCTTAGTATTTCTTTACTGGTAATATGTTGTCCCCAAACCCGTGCATAGGCAATAAAGAAACGTTGTTCCGGAGTGAATCCATCTGTTTTAGCCGGGGCAGGATTTTCCTGTAAAGCCTTCTTTAAAGCCGTGAAAGAGATGTTTAGCCCACCAAGGTCGGCAATGTTCTCGCCGAGGGTTAAATGGCCGTTGGCATGAACGGTATCGACTACAACGAACGAGTCGAATTGTTTAGCTAAGGTTTCGGTGCGCTCTGTGAAGCGTTTTTTATCTTCGGAGGTCCACCATTGGTTAAGGTTTCCTTTTTTGTCGTATTGGGCTCCCTGGTCGTCAAAACCGTGGGTGATCTCGTGACCTATAACTACGCCGATAGCACCATAGTTTACGGCATCGTCGGCATCGGTATAGAAAAACGGAGGCTGGAGGATTCCTGCCGGAAAGCAAATCTCATTATCATTAGGGTTATAATACGCGTTAACGGTTTGCGGAGTCATTAACCATTTGTTATGGTCAACCGGTTTGTTAATCTGGTTAAGTTCATAGTTGAAATTAAACTTACGACCATTAAGTATATTTTGCAGGTATGAGCTTTTATTGATTGTGAGGCCCGAGTAATCGCGCCATTTATCAGGATAACCTATTTTTACACGGATTGCAGCCAATTTTTCGAGCGCTTTTTCTTTGGTTTCGTTACCCATCCAGTCGAGTTGTTTGATGCGTTCGCCCAAAGCAAACCGTAAGTTTTCGACCAGTTTTACCATGCGTTGTTTGGACGATGCCGGAAAATATTTTTCAACAAACATTTGTCCGATAGGTTCACCAAGGATACTATTGGTTGTAGTTAAAACCCTACGCCAGCGCGGACGGATAACTTTTCGACCCGACATGAATTTGTCGTAAAATTCAAAATTTTGGTTGACAAAGTTTGAGCTTAAATAAGCGGCTGTATTGTCAATCAAGGTCCAAGTCAGGTATGCTTTCCAGTTTTCTATAGAAATGTTTTTAGCCATATTATTGACTTCTTTAAAAAAATCGGGCTGGCCAACGTTAATATCTCCCGGATTAGCCAAGCCAATGCCGGTGAAGTATCCCTGCCAGTTGTAATTAGGCGCAAGATTTTGGACGTCGGAAAGTTTCATTTTGTGGTAATTGCCTTCCGGGTCGCGAAGTTCGAGACGAGTTTTGGAGGCTTTAGCCAATTGGGTTTCAAAGGCTATAATTTTAGAGGCCAATGTTTCGGCCTGTTTTACCGAATATCCTGCAAAGCCGAGCATTTTGCCAATGTGTTTAACATATTCTGTCTGGATTTCACGCGAACGGGCGTCGGTGCCGGTATAATAATCGCGGTCGCCAAGGGCTAATCCGCCCTGAGCCAGTTGAGCAATGTACATTTCGCTGTTTTTGCTGTCGGCTTCGCCATAAAACGAGAATAATGGATAAATGTCCAAGGAGTGAAGGTGGATAATCAGCGCTTGGATGTCGTTGAAGTTTTTTGCCTTTTGAATTTTTTCGAGTTCGGGCTTTAATGGGGCAATTCCGGCTTTTTCGATACTCAGGGTGTCCATTCCGGCAGTGTAAAAATCGCCTATTTTTTGATCGATAGAACCTTGAGAACCGTGTTTTTGAGCGAGCTGTCCAACCAGTTCACGAAGCATTTTGTCGTTGTTCTCCTGTAATTTATCGAATGCTCCGTAACGACTATACTCGGCAGGCATTGGATTGTTTTTTAACCATCCGCCATTAGCAAATTCATAAAAGTTCTTGGCTGGATTGGTGGATACGTCCAAATCGTTAACGTTAATTCCTTTTACCGGATCCTTTTTACCGGAAAACCCTGTAAACAGAACGGCTAAGGCCATTGCAGGCACAATTAGTTTGTTGTTCATTTTTGTACTATTTATTTTAATGATTATTAGTTTGTTGTGTTTTATAAATGTTGAATATTTCGTATGATAAATTAAAATCACTGGTTGTTAAACAACTGCGGAAGATATGGGTTCAATATGAAAAAAAAGATGATTTTAGGCAGGGTGTTAACGGAATGGGTGTTATATAAAGCGAAACGGCCATTCGTTGTTATATCGAATGGCCGTTGGGGAAGGTTTTATTTTAAGTCTGTGGAATATACTCTGTGTTGCGAGGATTGAATGATAACCTGTCGTGGTGATACCGGAGCACTTTTTAATGAATGGCTTGTGGTATAGTCGACCCAAGCCGTAAAATAGGTAGTTGCCGAATTATCTATGTAAGGAGTTTCGATAAACCCGACATCCTCTTTGGCAAGTGTGTAGTTGTCGTGGTATTTTTGCCACACATCGAGGTAATAATGGCCGGGTGCAAGTCCGCCAATCAGGGCAATACCATCCTTGACGGTATAAGTTGCTGTTATTGGGTTCGATTGGTTTAGCCAGTTACTATAAGTGGCGTAGAGGGTTATGGTAGCCCCTTCAACGGCGTATTTTTTAGTGTATTCAAGAACCTGAATGGACAGTTGAGCTACTTCAATGGTGATAGTGTAATAATTTACCATATCGTTTTTATACGCGGCTAATCTTACGGTGTATATGCCCGGGTGCTGGTAATAATGAGTAGGTTCCGGAATATTTGTGGTGAAGCCGTCACCAAAATCCCATTCAAAATCAGTGGCATTAGTTGAATAATTGATAAAAGAAACAACATCGCCGGTTGCAACCAGAGTTTGGGAGGCATCGAAGTCTGCCTTGGGTTCTAATACCGGGGTGCAACGTGCAAATAACAACATTGCTGAGACTAATAGTAAAGCTATTTTTTTCATAGTTGGAGATTTTATTATAAAGAGAGGCAAATCTTATGCCAGACAGAAGTGTCTCTTGGGCAGAAACAAATAAAAAGGCCGGACAAGTGCCCGGCCTTACTTTTGAGAGAATGATATTATTATAATCCTTTAGCAAGCATATAATACATTTCGTTCCATTGAAGTTCTTTTTTGAACTGAGAAACGCAGGTGTCTTTGTCGATGTGCAGGAATTCAACTCCGGCCATTTCGGCAAAGTCTTCGATGAATTCGGCAGTGATTGCCTGGCTAAATGCGCTGTGGTGAGCACCTCCGGCATAAATCCATGCAGCAGCCGAAGTTTTAAGGTCGGGCTGAGGAATCCATAATGCGCTTGCAACTGGCAGCTTAGGCATTTTTTCGTCAGGAATAACACAGTCGAGCGAGTTGGTAATAATGCGGAAGCGGTTACCCATGTCCACAAGGGTGGTGTTGATAGCCGGACCTGCAGGGGTGTTGAATACCAAACGGGCAGGAGCATCTTTACCGCCGATACCCAATGGGTGAACTTCGAGGCGAGGTTTGTCCGAAGCAATGGTAGGACAAACTTCGAGCATGTGAGAACCAAGAGCTTTCGGTCCGCTAGGATCGAGGTGGTAAGTGTAATCTTCCATGAACGAACAACCGCCGTTAAGACCATGTCCCATTACTTTGAGTGCACGTACCAGCGCCGATTGTTTCCAGTCGCCTTCGGCACCAAAACCGAAGCCCGAAGCCATCATACGTTGCGATGCCAAACCTGGCAACTGAGCCAAACCGTTCAGGTCTTCAAAAGTGTTGGTATATGCGCCGAATCCACCTTCGGTTAAGAATTTACGAAGCGCAATTTCAAGACGTGCCTGGTAGCGAACATTTTCATAGTATTTGCCACCTTGTTGTCCGTCTTTGGCAACGTCATAAGTCTGATCGTATTCTTTTAAAAGGGCATCAATATCGTTGTTGGAAACGCTATTCACAATTTTAACAAGGTCGCCAACGCCAAAGGTGTTAACCGAAAGCCCGAATTTAATTTGAGCTTCTACTTTGTCGCCTTCGGTAACGGCAACTTCACGCATGTTGTCGCCAAAGCGGGCAACTTTCATGTTTTGGAAATCGTACCATGCGGCAGCAGCACGGGTCCATACGCCAATACGTTCCTGAACTTCGGCTTCTTTCCAGTGTCCAACAACCACTTTACGGTTTATGCGCAAACGGGTCATGATGAAACCATGTTCGCGGTCGCCGTGTGCCGACTGATTCAGGTTCATGAAGTCCATGTCGATTTCGCTCCATGGCAGGTTTTGGTTGTATTGGGTGTGAAGGTGAAGAATAGGTTTGTTAAGAATCTTCAGCCCGTTAATCCACATCTTGGAAGGCGAAAAGGTGTGGCACCAGGTGATAATACCGATACAGTTGCGGCTTGAATTAGCGTCAATACACAAGTTGGTAATTTCTTCGGGACTTTTAAGCACCGGTTTGAAAACTACGGTTACCGGAATCTGAGCCGATTTATTGAAAAAGTCGGCAATTTCTTTTGAGTGTTCCGCAACCTGAGCTAATGTTTCCGGTCCGTATAAATGCTGGCTACCTGTGGCAAACCAAACTTCTAATTTTTTAAGGTCAATCATTGTTTAGTGTTTTATGAATTATTTAGTTTTTGAAATGATAATACAGCACAATATTACGAAACGAATTGAAAAAATAAAACGTTTTTTTTACACTTTTTAACTTATTCGCTAACATTCTTTTGCATGAAGCGTGTTGTGATATAATACCGATTTGGCACTCAATATTTAACGTGTATGCTGCTCTGTAAATTTCAGGGTTGTCAGATGAGTAGGGAACCTATCTGTTTGTTTTGGATTTTGTGATTCCTTTGGTAACTTCGTTCTTTATAGGAGTGAATATCTCAAAAACTACCTTTAATAAACAACTTACTTACTATTTAAAATTGCAAAATGATGAAAAAGGTTATCCTGTTACTTTTGTTTACCGGTATTAATGTTTCATTGCTGTTTTCACAAATTGATGAGAAGATGTCCAATGCTTATCTCGAATATAAAATTGTGAAGAACAGAGAAATGTATAATGGTTCAGACTATTCGAGAATAGAGGGTTCAGCCTATTTTCCGGAAGAGTTTGTTAATGGCAAAGTGTTTTTATTGACGGGCGATTCGTTGCGGGTATCGCTGCGATACGATCTTTTTCAGGACCAGGTTGAATTTAAAGATAAAGAGAAAATATTGTGGCTCGCTCCTGCGAATGTTAAGTCAGTACAGGTGGCAGACGAAATGATGGAAGTACACAATTATATGAAAGGAGATAAAGCTGTAACCGGCTATTTTGTCTGTGTTAAATGCGGAAAAAATTCGTTACTGAAAAAGCAATCTGTACGGTTTGTTTCGGCAGATGCTCCAAAGGCTTTTCAGGAAACCCGCCCCGCCCGGTTTGAAAAAAACGACGACGAATATTATTTAAAAACCGCCGATGGTCAGTTTTTTAAGGCTAAAAACAAAAGTGACCTGGAAGACAATTTTGCTGGGAAACAACAGGTAAGTGCATTCATCAAAACCAATAAGATAAAAGCTGGGAAAGAAAAAGACTTGTTAAAACTGGTAGACTATCTCAATACACTCGATTAATCATTGTTGAAATGCCGCGGATTGTATGCTGTAGAATGTATGCAATCCGTGACATTTTTTGTTTATGTAGAATGATTCTAATTTTTACTTTTTTGTTTAATTTATATCGGTATTTATTGTGGGTTTTAAAGATTCGTGCTATTTTGTAAACGTCTTAACCGGAATGACGTTCAGAATGTTGGGTTAATAGAAGAGATGAGATGGCGTAAAGCCTTGTTGAACGTTGGCTGTAAAGGTTGAGATGGATTAGATACTTAAGCATAAAGTTAACCAAAACTATATTGATTATGGCAAGACAACTCTATCAACGTGATTCTGCAGCATTTCATCTGAATGCCACCCGTCGGCACATTCGTTTGGCCCGCCAGCAAAAAGGAGCCGAAGGTTTTGCTGATGCAATCCAACCCTTTTTCCTCGACCTTCAGGAAAAACAAAAGCTTACCGTGCAGGCCAATCAACAGCGCGAAGATACTTACGATGACATTATGTACGCCGATCAGGCTCTTGACGATGCCATCCGTACCACGTACGAAACCTGCAAGCAGTACGACCGTAACCATCCGGGCGAGGCGCTGGTGCTGAAAATATTTCCTAATGGAACGTTTTCAGAGATCGTTAACATGCCTTATGCCGAGGAGCCATTGGCTGCCGATCGTATCGCCGTCTCCATCGAAAACCTTGGAGAGAAACATCCTGTGTATTCTTTAGTGGCTGATTTGCGGGCTAAGATAGCAGGTGTAAATGCTACGCTCGAAGCCTATAAGCAAAACCTCACGCATCTAACCCATGCACAGGTTGCTGAAGAAGCTTCCAAAGCCTCGTTGCGCCAGCAATATGAATTTAACTACCTGGATGCTCGCAAGCAATTAGGTACAACGTATGCCGAACGCATTTTTCCACAACTGAGTGTGCGTAGCAAAACCACCACCGAAGAAGAAGCTGCTACCGCAACCTCCGCAACAAAATAGGAAGGCTTAAAAAGGCGCAGCAATGTATTGTTGCTCGTTCATAACGCTTTAAAAGTACGTTACCTCACCGTGTAACGTACTTTTTTTGTTTTGGTGTGGCGCTACCACGTGTTGCAGCGTACTTTTAAGATTTAGATGCATATTACCACTGATTGTAGCCTGTATCTCAACCTTTAAAAGCGACCCGTATTCCGTAGCAGACTACTTGCCAAGCTTTAAAAGCTCGTAACATTTCGGCGTAATGTGCTTTTAAAGCTTGAATAATGCTCTGCGTTCCGCGGTAATGCGTTTTGAGGACTTGGAAGCAGTTGACAACAAAAAGTTTTGTTGTTTTTGTTTGGAGGGGAAGTGATAATTGTGAAATATTTGTAAAAGAACCAAGAACCAAGAACCAAGAACCAAGAAATTTGCATTATATGAATTCAAAAAGCTCTCGCAGAAATTTTTTAAGAACTGCCGGACAGGGAATAATAGCCGTGCCTCTGGCTGCATCATTAACAAGTTTTACCGAAGATTCCGGTTCTGGGGTATCGGGTCGGAAAGAACTTCTCACTCCAAAAAATAATGGCATTAGCTTAAACATTCGCGATTTTGGAGCTGTTGGCGATGGCGTAACCAAGGATACTGCGGCGATACAGCAAGCCATTGATCGTTGCTGGGTGCTGGGTGGAGGCGAAGTCATTGTCCCTTCCGGAAATTACCTCACAGGAGCTGTTGCCTTAAAATCGAACGTTACACTTCGGCTCGAGAAAGATGCCATTCTTTCAGGTTCCGCTGAATTCGCCGACTATCCGGTAATGCAGGTTCGCTGGGAAGGAAAATGGATTCAGGGGCACGTTGGTTTAATTTACGCCATTGATGCTGAAAATATAGGTATTGTCGGGTCGGGAAAAATTGCAGGAAATCATGTATTGGGAGGTCGTCCCAATACTCAGAATCCGTTGCGCCATCCGGCACTGATCGAACCCATGGGATGTAAAAATATTCGGTTCGAAGGTTTCTCAACCGATTATCACCTGATGTGGTCGCTCCATCCGACATATTGCGAAAATATCATAATTAAAAGCCTTACCATACGGAGTACCGGTGGAAATGGAGACGGCATCGACATTGATTCGTGCAAAAATGTACGCATCGATGGCTGTGATATTGCTACCGGCGATGATTGCATTTCGCTTAAATCGGGACGCGGCATGGAAGGTTATACGTTGCTCAGAACTACCGAGAATGTTGAAATTACCAACTGTACCTTTGCCGATTCTATTTTTGCGTGCATCGGTATTGGTAGCGAAACGTCGGGAGGCATACGCAATGTGCACATAAAAAATTGTAGGTTCACGGCAGCCAAAACGCATGCTATCTACATTAAAAGTCGTCCGGGACGCGGGGCGTTCATCGAAAATATTATTGCCGAAGATCTCGACGTTGAGCGAACTCAGGGTGGTTTTCTGCGGTTTAATATCCTTGCCAGCGGTATACAGGATCAGAATCCTGTTCCCGGCGACGAAGGTATTCCTACAATTAAGAATTTCAGGTTTTCCCGAATCCGGGTAAAAGACGTACCTGTGCTGGTTGATGGAACCTTTATCCATCCTTCGAAACCGCTTGATGGATTTATTTTTGAGGATGTGAGCGGAACCTGTTTCAAGGGAATAACTTTGGCAAACATAAAAAAAGCCGTCATAAGGAATCTTAACGTTACCGGATATAGCGGTCCGCTGATTGGTATCAATAATGTTTCCGGTAAAGGGCTTGATGGAGCTGTTGCGATTGCTCCTCCCAAGATTCCCGATCCCGTTTCTGTTGGTAATCCACCGTATCAGCTTAAATAAGGATGGTTATGAATCTTAAATTTTGAATAATGGCTTCATTCAAATGCTTGTATATTTGTTAATAAGTTGTAAAGTAGTTGTAGAACATTATTTTTTAACATTTAATGTTATTCTAAAGGTTAACGTAATGATTTGTTGATGTAAAATGATGAATATATTAAACTAATGGTAAATAAGGCTTAAGGTTTAACTAACAAATAGGGGATACTTTTGGATATATTGAAAAATAAACCATTAAATCTCAAATTTAACTCTTTTTGTTATGAATCAAGTAAGTTTTATTAAGGTTCCGGACATGCTTGAACAGCGCAGTCATGTGAATTTCATTCAGACATTAAATCCTTTGAAATGGGCGGTTGCCATGTTTGTGGGAACAACCCTGTTGTCAGCCTGTCAGAAGAATGACAACGGGTCGTCAACAACGGAAGCTTCTCCTGTTTTCGGTACATATATTACCGGCGATTTTCATCAGCATACTACGTATACTGATGGCTCTTGGTCGATAGGGTATGTTATGGCTAAAAATAATAGTTATAATCTGGATTTTTGGGTTAACAGTGAACATGGAGGCGGATTTACCACTAACGGGGCCGCATCGGGTACAGATAAAAATACAACTAAATATTGGGACCAGTACACCCCTAATCCGATTCTCGGAACCGTAGTTATGAGTGGAGCCCACCAAGTAATGTGGCGCTGGCAGTGTATCCGCGATTCATCATTTAAACAGGTACTCGCGGCTCGGGCATTGTATTCATCTAAAGTGATTTTTCAGGGACTCGAAATGAATGTTCCTGGTCATGAACATGCCAGTACAGGAATTCTTACCAATCAGTTTGTCACCAATCCGAATGTTAATCCTATTGCTGAATTCGAATATCGTTTTGATAATAATGATGCTGACGTTACTGGCGGATTGACCCAGGGATGGACAAAAAGTACCAATACCGGTCATGCCAAGGCTTTGGAAGCTATTTCGTGGCTGCAAACCAACCATCGTTATCGTAGTTGGGTGATTCCGGCACATCCGGAACGGAAAAACTTATATTCTATTTCTGATTTTCGCGATTTAAACAATGCCGGACCGGATGTATTTTTTGGATTTGAAAGTATGCCAGGCCATCAGAAAGTTGCCGACCGTGGTGAGTATAAAGCTGCAAGCGGCACTTATGGTACCTGTACTTACGGTGGAGTTGGTAAAATGTCGGCACAGGTTGGCGGATTATGGGATGCTATGTTAAGCGAAGGCCGTCATTTTTGGTTATTTGCCAATTCTGATTTCCACGATACCATTGGGGATTTTTATCCGGGTGAATATCAAAAGAATTATATCTCTGTAAAGTCGAAAGACCCGCAGGCTATTGTTGACGGGATGCGTTCGGGGAATGTTTTCATTGTTGCCGGAAACCTTATCGACGGACTTCAGTATTCAATCGGAAGCGCTGTGATGGGACAAACGTATAATGCCAACGATAATTCCGTTACTATTAAAATCAGGGTTCATGATAATGATAAACTTAACCACCTTGATATTATTGGCGGCTCATGGACAGGCTATGTTTATAAAGGCGATGCCAAATATACTGTTGACGATGTAACTGCTACGACTAAAGTTGTTGCTCGTTTTGGATCAACGGCGGCAGCAGCAGATGCTAATGGTATTGCTACCCAAACCTGGAACGATAACGGTGGGTGGAAGGAAATGTCGTTTACTGTTTTGGCAACCAGTGATATGTATTACCGTTTGCGTGGTACCAACTGGGGACTAAATGTTACCAACCAAACCGATAATGTTGGCAATCCGTTGGCCGACAATCTGATTGTTAATACGCGTGCCGAAGCTCTTAAAGATCTATGGTTTTATTCAAACCCTATTTGGGTAAAAGCTAAAGGAAGCAAAAAGAAATAAGTGGAATAAAAAATAAAAGCGCCATTCCTGACCTGAGTGGCGCTTTTTGTATGTTTAAAGGTGGTGTTATTATTTTAGCTGAGCTTTAATTATATTAACCATTTTTTGAAATTCTTCTTCGGAGTAACCGACACTTTGAAAAACAATCTTTCCTTCCTTATTGATGACAATATTCCGGGGAATATATTTGGAAGCAAATAAGTTGTAGATTGAAGCTTGAGGGTCGGGGAAGATAGGGAACGTAAAACCTTTCACTTTTTTGAAGGCGTCCATTTCTTCGCGGGAATGTTTTCGGCCGAAAGCCAGAATCATAAATTTATCGGTTTTGAGCGGTTGCCATAAAAGCGATTCTACTTTAGGCATTTCCAACATGCATGGGCCGCACCATGTGGCAAAGAAGTTTAGAAGTACAACTTTCCCTTTGTAATCAGCAATTTTAAGGAGTTGACCATTATCCTGTGCAAATGAAAATGATGGAACATCCTGTCCGATTTTAGTCAGGGTTGAAGCTTTTTCGTCGTCCTGACCAAAAGAGTTGCCAGCAACGAATATCAGAAGAACGAAAAAAAGAAGGTTTTTCATCATAGGGAGTTTTATAGGGTTAAAGAAGATTAGATTGAAAAACGCGAAGAAGCAATGTTGGGCACTTGTCCGGAAAATTGACTTCTTCGCGTTTGTTTATGGATATTAAATATGGATAACCTCGTCGTAAGCAGCCGCAGCGGCCTCCATAATGGCTTCGCTCATGGTCGGGTGCGGGTGAATCGATTTAATGATTTCGTGACCTGTGGTTTCGAGGTTACGGGCAACTACCAGTTCGGCAATCATCTCGGTAACGTTGGCTCCAATCATGTGAGCGCCCAAAACTTCGCCATATTTGGCATCGAAAATGAGTTTGATAAAACCTTCCTTAGCTCCGGCAGCACTGGCTTTGCCCGATGCCGTGAAGGGGAATTTACCGACTTTGATTTCGTACCCGGCTTCTTTGGCCGCTTTTTCGGAATAACCTACCGATGCTACTTCGGGTGTGGTGTAAGTACATCCGGGGATGTTTTTGTAGTTGATAGGATGCGGGTTGAGTCCGGCAATCTTTTCAACGCAGGTGATACCTTCGGCCGAAGCCACATGGGCCAGGGCTGGAGTAGCGATGATATCACCAATGGCATATACGCCTGCAACATTGGTGCGGTAATAATCGTCAACTTTGATGCGGCCTTTTTCGACCTGGATGCCAAGTTCTTCCAAACCGATATTTTCGATGTTGGGAGCAATACCAACAGCCGAAAGCACTACTTCAGCTTCAAAATATTCTTCGCCTTTGGGGGTTTTTACTTTTACCTTGCAAAGAGGTCCGGAAGTATCAACGGATTCGACAGTCGAACTGGTAAGAACGGTCATTCCGCCTTTCTTGAATGATTTTTCGAGTGTCTTGGAGATTTCTTCGTCTTCCAAAGGAACAATGTTGGGGAGAAATTCAACCAGGGTTACTTTGGTGCCGATGGAATTGTAGAAATAGGCAAATTCGCTGCCAATAGCTCCCGAACCCACAACCAGCAGAGAAGCGGGTTGCTTTGTCAGGTTAAGTGCCTGACGGTAGCCGATAATTTTTACGCCGTCCTGTTTAAGGTTTGGCAGTTCGCGCGAGCGTGCTCCGGTTGCAACGATGATATGGTCGGCCGAAACTTCTGTTTTTTTGCCGTCTTTATCAGTAACTTCAATGGTTTTGTTGTTCAGCAGTTTTCCATTGCCGAAGATGGCATCAATTTTATTCTTTTTAAAGAGGAATTGGATTCCTTTACTCATGCCTTCGGCTACACCACGGCTACGTTGTATTATTTTGGTAAAATCGGGTTTTGCTGCACCTTCGATGCTGATTCCGTAGTCGGCTGCATGTTGGGTGTATTCGTAAACCTGAGCACTTTTTAATAATGATTTGGTGGGGATACATCCCCAGTTGAGGCAAATTCCTCCGAGGTTTTCGCGTTCAACAACGGCAACCTTTAAACCAAGTTGAGTGGCTCTGATAGCTGCTACATAACCGCCGGGGCCGCTTCCGAGAACTATTAAATCGTATTTCATAAATTGGAAAATTAATGTGTAATGTACTAATGTTTATAGTGTTGTATTCGTTTAGTGTCTAATGGCTTACCAGCCCATGAAGTAACCGGTAAGTCCACAAATTAAACCAATTAAAAGATTAATTCCTTTCATCAGGAAAAAATTTCGTTTCGATTCTGCCAGCAGTGGAAGTGAACTGTGCCCGTCCTGAACGATGGAGTTTGCCAGAAGTATACTGAACGGAATACTGCCATTGTAAAACAAGGTAACAAAAATAAGGTGTGGCCCCGATTCCGGAATGATTCCTACTACCAGCGCCAGTATTAATACGGTAAGGTAATTGTGCTGTAACCATGGGGTGATGTCCATATAGTTAATCAGCAGTTCAATACCCAGAAGAGCACCGAACGTCCAGAGAAAAATGCGGACAAAGTGTTTTTTAATGATATGTCCCCAAAGATGGTCTTCGAGAAAATGCTCATCAACTAATAAAAGGATATATAACGCCCCCAAGCTTAGTCCCATGAAAAGTAAATTTTCGATGCCCCAGTCGGAGTGACTTTCGGCAGTTTTATGGGCTAATTCATGACCGCTATGCTCAAACTGTCCGGTTACGATGCCAAACAGAAAAAGTAACAGTCCAAGAATGAGGATGGAGCGTTGGAATGAAATATTCTTCAGGTTTTTAAGGATATTTCTCCACGAATGCTGTTGTTGTACCGTTTCGTGCGAGTGAATAACCATGTGCGTTTTGCCGGGATAAGGTACTTTACATTTTTTAACAAAAAGGTTGATAATTATCCCCGACAAAATGGCAATAACGAATACTATGATGTTGAGCAGGATGGCGGTTTTGGGAAACATGGAAATCATCACAAACGATTCGTCGCCGGTAGAAGCGATCATGGCTGCTGTTAAGGCTCCAAAGTTCAGGAGGTTATGGGTGAACATTGACACCGCGGCAAATCCCCCGATACATCCGGGAACGAGTCCGAGTAACGCCGCAACAATAAGTTGTTTAAATTTCGATTGTGCGAGTTTTTGCCCCCACTGTCCGTTGGAAACGATGTTAAAATATTCGATTAACAACATCATTACTAGTACCAGACTGGTAATCATGATGGTTTGTCTCAGTATATCGATCAGCATGCTGTTTATTAAAGCTTGTGTTAAATTTAGGAGTAGTCCGGTTGTTTTAATTTATCGGAAGATCTGCTCCTAGTTTGTCAAATGGATTAAACAAACAAAGTTAGCGAAATTTCATTCCGCCAGTCGGCTCGTTATTTAATTTACATTAAAATGCCTTAAGCTATCAATTTGTTCATTCTAAGTTGTTAATTTTAATAGGAATATTATTTGACAATTCAATGCGTGTTAAGGTTTTTATAATAAGCTGTTTGTTGTTTGCACTTGGGCTTACAGTTTCTTCGCAGGAGCTTCCGTCTAAGCGTCCCAAAGTGGGACTTGTGCTTAGTGGCGGCGGGGCAAAGGGGCTTGCTCATATCGGGGTAATTAAAGTTTTGGAAGAAGCCGGCGTCCCCATCGATTATATTGGAGGTACCAGTATGGGCGCGATTATTGGTGGGCTTTATGCCATGGGTTATTCGGTACCCCAGCTCGATTCCATTGTCCGAAGTATTGATTGGGAAGATTTGCTGACGGACAAGGTTCTTCGGCAGAACCTGGCGATGATCGAAAAGGACGAAGATGTCAAATACCTTTTTTCGTTTCCTATCCGCGATAAAAAAATAGCGTTGCCCTCGGGGATTGTTGCCGGGCAGAACATTTCAAGCTATCTGTCTAATCTTACGTCTCCGGTTTATAAAATTAAAGATTTTGCCAAGCTCCCGATTCCCTATCTGTGTTTGGCTACCGATATTGAGCGGGGGAAACCTGTAATTTTAAAAAAAGGTAACCTTGCCGAAGCTATGCGCGCTTCCATGGCCATACCTACCGTTTTTACCCCCGAAATCATCGACAGCATGGCCTTGCTCGATGGCGGGTTAATCAATAATTTTCCGGTGGAAGAGGTGAAGAAAATGGGAGCCGACATTATTATTGGTGTCGATGTTGGTTTTCGGTTTTATAAACAAAATGAACTTAACTCGATGGTGAAGATCATTGAACAGTCTATTTTTATGCACAGTCTCGATCATAAAATCGATAATAACCAGAAATGTAAGATTTTGATTAAGCCAAATATGCTGGGATTCAATATGTCGAGTTTCGGGAAAAAAGATTCGCTTATACTTAGAGGGGAACGTGCCGCAAGGCAACAGTTTGTTGCTCTTAAACAGCTTGCTGATTACCTGCATTCTTTTAAAGATACGATTACAAAACCTTCTCCAATTAAGCCGGTTGACAGGATTGATGTGAAGGATGTGGATGTTGTCGGGCTTTCGGATATCCCCAAAGATTTTGTTTTAAGTAAACTGCCGTTCGATGTCCCGTCGAAGGTTGAACTCCCAGATATTAACAGTTTTATTGAACAGTTATACGGTACACGTTTTTTTGAGCGGATAACTTACGATTTAGAACCAATGGACGATGGCATAAAATTATATTTTAGAGTTATCGAACGAAATACCAACTATTTCAGGGCAGGACTTCATTTCGACCGCGAATCGAAAACTACCCTGTTGCTGAATACCACTTTTCGCAATAAATTGCTTCGGGGCTCAAAAATTTCGGTTGATTTGGCTTTGGGCGAAAACCCGTCGTTAAGTGCCCTTTTCTATAAAAATACAGGTTGGAACCCGCGAAATTATTTTGGGGCCCGTTCAAAACTGGCGCCGGACTACGGTCTTAGGATTCAGGCGCATAGTCTGGAAGTTTTTCAATACAGCGGCAACAAACGGTTAGCCAGCTTTACCTTTTCCGATGTTACCTCAGACGTGTTTTTGCAGGCCAATGTCTCAAATAATGACATTTTTAATTTAGGCGTTCAGGGCGATTTTTCGATGCTGTCAGGGAAAGTCAACTCTCAAAGTAACCTCGAGTCGAGTTATTATTACCTTAATTTTTATGGTTTGTATAAGAAGGATTCGTACGACCAGGCTTATTATCCGTCGCGTGGCGCTAGAATTACATCGGAAGTGAAGTTTTGTAAAGGCTTATCGGAGAATGTACAGGCCAACCAATGGTTTTGGCAGGTTACGTTTCGTTCCAACATTATACTGCCGGTGAGCAGCCGTTTTTGCCTGAATAATGGTTTTACTTTCGGAACGCTCTTTGGCGATAGCATTCCGTCACACTACCAGTTTTTTATGGGAGGGATGACTAACTCCGGAATGAGGGGCGTAATTCCTTTTGTGGGGCTCGATTTTATGCAACTCACCAACCGTAATGCAGTAGCTGAGCGACTCGATTTTCAATGGGAGGCGTGGAAGGATAACTTTTTAATTCTGCGGGCTAATGCCGGAAAGGTATCAGCTTTTCGCAAATCGCTGCTCAATACCGACGATATAGCCTTTGGATATGGTGCTGCCTGGGGCTTTCGTAGTCCTATCGGTCCCATGGAGCTTTCGTTGATGACTTCGAACAAAAATCCTAAGCTGTTATGGTTTATTAATATCGGGTATTCGTTTTAATTCCGGAGACTGAGCTTAAAACAAAATAGTATCTTTACACCTTCATAAATTTAATCTAAATGCGGGATAATAAAGAAGATATACGCTGGATTCAAAGGTTTGTCAATTTCAGTAAAGCATTTGCACAATTAGAGCGATTTATTGCCAGGGAGGATTTAAATGAAATGGAAGAGCAAGGTTTGATAAAGGCTTTTGAATATACATATGAGCTAAGCTGGAAAACCTTGCAGGATTTACTCAAAGAAAAAGGTTACAAAGATATTACAGGCCCTCGTCCGGTTGTTGAACAAAGTTTTCAGGACGGATATATTGTTGATGGACGAGGTTGGATGAAAATGCATCAAAGCCGGAATTTAACCAGTCATACTTACGACGAGGAAACTGCTGAAGAGATAATACGGGAAATTCGGGAAACCTATTTTGGTTTATTGAAAGATTTGCGTGATAGGCTCGAAAATGAACGTTCCACCAACCCCAATACTTTATTTAATGAATAGTTCTGATTACGGGTTGGTTGCTTCCGATTTAATTGCCATATTGTCTGAATTGTCGAAAAATGATAATATTGACGAGGTGATATTGTTTGGGTCCAGGGCTAAAGGTTCTTATCATACCGGTTCGGACATTGATTTGGCTTTGAAGGGAAATAATATCGGGATTAATGATATTTTGGATCTGTCGATAGAATTGGATAAGTTACTCTTACCTTATAAAATAGATTTGGTTATCTATAAAAGGATTAAGGAAAAAGCGTTAATTGAACATATTGACCGGGTAGGGGTAAAATTATACCAACGAAGCAATGCTTAGAAGTTATTTCCAAACATTACTTCGGTCGATATTATCAGGCAATAGCCTTGGCAATTAAAAATGCGGCAGCACTTGCTACAGCGCCGATCAGGGTTGTTTTTATTGCACCGAGTATTGGCGATTGGCCTATCAGTTTGCTTTTGATGTAGCCGAATGTGAAAAGTGCTATTAACGTTACGATTACCGAGATATAAAGCCCCTGTATGGGCGTTGACGTAAAGAAATAAGCCGAGAGAGGCACCAATCCGCCAATTACGTACGACAAGGCAATAACCAATGCACTTTTGCTGGCCTGACTGATTTCGGGTTCTTCCAGACCGAGTTCAAAACGCATCATAAAATCGACCCATTTATCGGAATTTTTAGCAAGGTCGTTTACCACACCTTCCTGGTTTTCGGGCGAAATTCCATATTCCGAAAGGATTTCACGGATTTCGAGTTTCTCGCGTTCCGTCCAATTCTCTACTTCCCAGTATTCGCGTTTACGTTCGGCGTGATAATGGTGATAATCGGTTGTTCCTGCAAGGTAACCTCCCAATCCCATGGCTATGGAACCTGCTACAATCTCGGCCATACCTGCTGTTATGATGATGGTGTTAGAGGCAATTGCCCCGGTAAGCCCTGCGGTAAGGGCAAACGGAACAGTAAGCCCGTCGGACATACCAATAACAATATCTCTTACCATTTGGGAACCTGTAAAATGCGCTTCGTTATGTTCGCTCATGAACGTATGTTTTAAAGTTTTAATCTTTTGGGTTAATATTGGAAAAAAGAATATTCATTATTTAATTAATCTTCCTACCGCCACTCGTGTTTGGGGTAACGGCCTTTGAGTTCTTTTTTAACGTCGTGGTACGAGTTCTTCCAAAAGTAATCGAGGTCGCGGGTTATTTGTACCGGACGACGGCTTGGGGCGAGAATCTCGAAAACTACCGATACTTTTCCTTCGGCAACGGTTACCGGTAGTGGTAAATCGTAAAGTGCCTGAACGGTTTCGGAGAGGATCACGTCGCCTTTGTCATCGTAACGAAGTTTAACCGGATATTTGCGTCGCGGAAGGTTGATGGTTGTTGGAGCAACTACGTCAACGGTGGCAAGTTGTTCGTAGCTAAACCAGGCTTTTAATGTAGGCCACAGGTTGCAACGCTGCACGTCTTTCACGCTTCGGCAGTGATAAACGGTTTGTTGGATGATGAATTCCTTTGCTTCGTCGTCGATAGCCGGGATGCCGTAATGCGGGGCATGTTTGGCTGCAAAGTTTACGCGGCGAACGAAATGCTCCACATCTTCGTCCCATTGCGGAAAATCGATATGCCCCCCGAGGATAGCCTCCATAAGCAGCCGCGATGCTATTTCGTCGTCATTTATATCGGATGTTTCGCGTCGTAAAACCAAACCGTTGAGGCTAAATTCGGTAATTCGCACCACTTTTTTCTGTTCTGCATCAAAAAGTTCGGTGATGGTTTTATCGGAACCGTGCATGTTGAGGTTGGCAAGCCAGCTTTCGTCTACTTCGGAAACTTTTTGCAGGAAAAGCTGCACGCCCGTTGGTGATTTGGTTTCTTCCATTTCGGTGGCTACCATGATGCGGGCATTTTGGACGATGCTGTCGCGATGAAGCTTTCCGCTTTTACCGTACATCATCTGGCATGTGGGCGAATTAAATCGGTGACGGATAGCCAGATGGTCGATGAAGCCTGTGAAAATACACTCGCGGAGCAGTGCCGCTTCCTCGGGCGAAATGTTTTCGTTGGGTAGCTTTTTATCTTTTTTAGATGAAGGCTGTGCCCGGTGCAATAGTTGCAGGGCAAGCTGTCCGGTTTGGCGTGCTGTGTTGGCGTTAATGCCCAGTCGGCTGCAATCGGAATGCCGGAATTGACGTGTTCCAGCCCAAAGCCAGGCGTTTAATTCAAAAAGAAGGTCGGAGCTGGGATTGCCAAATTCGTGTTCTCGCTCTTGCAAGATAACCTGATCGGTAGTGTTGTAAAATATCCCTGATGACTGGGCAATGGCTGCCACCACGCAGGCTGCAGGGATGCAATCGAGCTTAACCGCGTGCATCAGCATACTTCCAAAGCGGGGATGAAGGTTGAGGCTGGCAATCTCTTTTCCCAACGGCGTGACTTCGTTGTTGTCGTCAATGGCATCGAGGTTTTGGAGCAGTTGACGTGCGTTTTCGATGGCGGAAGAAGCCGGGGCTTCAATCCAGGCAAAGCGGTCGAGCGGGCCATTTCCCGAAGCCAGCAGCCCAAGTATCGTTTCCGATAAATCGAGCCGGTGTATTTCGGGCGTATCTTGTAAAACTTTATTCTGATGTTCAAATTCGCTCCAAAGTCGTACGCAGGTTCCCGGGGCTGTTCGACCGGCGCGACCGGCTCGCTGGCTTGCCGATGACTGACTTATCTTTTCGACAAAAAGGGTGTTGATGCCCCGTTTGGGATCGAAACGGGCTACACGCGCCAATCCGCTGTCGATAACTAATCGTATGCCGGGAATCGTTAATGACGTTTCGGCTACATTGGTGGTTACAATAATCTTGCGGCCTCCTTCGCGAACGGCTTTGTCTTGTTCGTCTTTGGTGAGTGAACCGTATAGCGGATAAATTTCAAAATGTTGTAGTGACTGTCGTCGCTGTATCGATTCGAGTGCCTTTTTAATTTCGAAAGCACCGGGCATGAAAATCAATGCGCTGCCTTCGGTAAACAGCGGAAGTGCGGCTTCGAGCTGAAGCGCAGCAAAGTCCCAAACGGTTTCGTAAGGCTTCGGTTGCCGGTAAAGAATTTCTACCGGATAAGCCCGGCCTTCGGTTTCGAGAACAGGGCAGGGGTGAAGGTATTCTTTTAAACGCTCCGTCTCCAGCGTGGCCGACATCACCACCAGTTTAAGATCGGGGCGGTGTTGTTGCTGAAGTTTTAAGGCAAGGGCAAGACTGATGTCGGTTTCGAGGTGGCGTTCGTGAAATTCGTCGAAGATGATAGCTCCGGCTTCGTTTAAAAGATCGTTGCGCAATAAGCGGTTCAGTAAAATACCTTCGGTAACGAACAGCAGGCGGGTATTTGCACTTTGGGCATTTTCGAGGCGTACCTGGTAACCTACCTCGTCGCCAAGCGGACGTAGCCGTTGCCCGGCCACAAACGATGCCAGCATGCGGGCCGCAATGCGCCGGGGTTGCAATACAATCACGGTCTTTTGGGCCGGTATCACATCGTCCAGCAGAAATTGCGGGATTAACGTCGATTTTCCCGAACCTGCCGGGGCACGAAGTATGCAACGATTGCTTTGGGACAATGTCTCAACAAATTCGTTGCGGATAAGCTGTATGGGTAAATTTGCCTCCATATAGCTGCAAAGATAGCAATCGGAAGGATTTCGGCGACTTTCTGTTTAACTATGAAAGTAATCCGGTTTGTAACATCAAATCGAAATTACTTTATTTGCTTCGATTTGTAATGTTAGAATATCTTCCATTGTTCCAATATGTCCAACTTTTACATTGTTGATAAGCCCATAATAATTAAGACAGGTTTTGCAGGCAATTAATTGAACTCCTTTACCTTCCATTATAGCTAATGAATCCAGCACCGGCGAGTCTTCACATATCAGTTTTACTCCTTCGCCATAAAATAAAAGTGCAGCAGGAAGTTTTTTTTCATCTTTTAGTAAACCCAAATAATTTTTTATAAGTGCTTTACTAAGATCTTCGGGCGCAGTTCCCATCCCGTTATTGCTAAGTAATATAACTGTTGTTTTCATAGGTATATATGTTGTTTTTATATCACTTTAATTAAAATATCGGACCGAGGGACCAAATACCCCAAAGCCTGGGCTTCGATATTGTTTTCTTTCAAGATTGCCTCAACTTCGTTAACGGCACCATCTTCAACCGCAATTAACAAACCTCCGCTGGTTTGCGGGTCGCATAAAACAAGTTTGTTGTTTTCGTCCTTAAGTTGAATGTTATGCCCATAACTATCCCAGTTACGGTGCGTACCACCAGGGATACAGTTTTGAGCAATGTATTCTTCCAAACCTGAAAACCGAGGTATATGATCAAATTCGATGATAGCCGAAAGGTTACTTCCCTGGCACATTTCGGTGAGATGGCCTAATAATCCGAAACCAGTTACATCGGTCATGGCGGTAATACCTTTAATTTTGGCAAATACCTGTCCAATCGTATTTAGTTTCGTCATCGATTCTGTTGCCACATGGGCGTGTTCCGCTTTAAGCTTACCTTGCTTTTGGGCTGTGGTAAAAATGCCAACTCCAATAGGTTTGGTAAGGTAAAGTTTGCATCCTTCGGAGGCAGTATTGTTTTGTTTTAACTGATCGATAGCCACCTGCCCGGTTACGGCCAAACCGAAAATAGGTTCGGGACTATCAATGCTATGACCTCCTGCCAAAATTATTCCTGCCTCTTTACAAGCCTGTCGACCACCATCAACAACTAATTGGGCAATTTCGGGGGTAATCTTATTAATTGGCCAACCTAAAATAGCAACTGCCAGCAATGGTTTTCCTCCCATAGCATAGATGTCGCTAATGGCATTGGTTGCGGCTATCTTTCCAAAGGTAAACGGATCATCAACGATAGGCATGAAGAAATCGGTGGTGCTGATAATGGCCATTCCGTTACCGATGTCGTACACCGCAGCGTCGTCAAGGCTTTCGTTTCCTACCAGTAACTTAGGATCGACAATCGGATCGACATTGCTGTGCAAAATGGTGCTCAATACCTTGGGCGAAATTTTACATCCACAACCGGCGCCGTGACTATATTGGGTTAGTTTTATATCATTCATGTTGTTCATAATAATTTAAAATTGCTTTTGTGTTTTCAACAGGATTGGTATCGTTTTGAGGTATGATAAAAACCTTTTCCGGATCGCGAAAATTCATTCCTTTCAAATAAGTTTTATCGTAATAGTTAAGGGCTATAATAGCCACTTCATAAAAATTCCGTTCGCTCAAATAATGAAAGGCTTCTTTTACTTTCTGACCATCGAGCCGTTTGGAAATTTTGCGGATTGATTCGGCTAATGATTCGATATCCGTATCCGCATATTCGGTTACCAGGAGTTTAGCCCTTTCTTCTTTGGGAATATCCAAAAAGTATAAACGACTATTCCGCATCTGATCATAAAGGTTCATGGGAATGTTTACCCCTCCAATGTTATGGCTTTCGTCTTCGAGCCAGATAGGCCGGGAATAGTCTAAATTTCGCCATACCTCGAAAAGGTTATTTTCGAATTGCTCCACGGTAGGCTGTGCTTGCTCTGCCATAGCTCCAAATGCCGATCCTTTGTGTTTGGCCAGATATTCGAGGTCCACGGCCTGTAATCCTAAGCCTTGAAGTTGCTTAATGACATGCGTTTTTCCACTGCCAGTATACCCGCCAACAATTCTGAGGTCGAAAGGAATGTCGAATGTACTGTGTAAATGAGTCCGGTAAGCTTTGTAACCTCCGGTGATAACCGATACATCGGTAAAACCATTGTCGTAAAGATGTTGGGCAAACGAATGACTACGCATTCCTCCACGCCAGCAATGGATTACCACTTTTCCATCCGGGGCTACGGTTTCCGATTGAGTAATGAAATCCGTAAGTTTAGGATTGACGTACCGATAGCCAAGTTCTAAAGCTTTCTCTTTCGACTGTTGTACATAAACCGTTCCGACATGAGCCCGTTCATCGTCCGAAAAAAGCGGGATATTTACTGCACCCGGAATATGTCCTTTCGCGAACTCTCCGGGAGAACGAACATCAATTAAAGGAATTCCCGTTTTTAAAAAATCTGCTATTTCGATTTCTTGAACCATAAGGGTGACAAAAATACATCTTTTTTAATGGCGAGGATTCTGATATACAACTTTAAATAAGCAAGCATTGCGAGAAATGTTTTTTTGTAAATTAACAATAATCCATATCCGTCAATATTTAATCCATCTCAATCCTTCCCTTTCATTATCTTTGTCGGTCGAATTGCATAAATAGCTTATGCGTTGCGATGTAAACTTTGAAATAAACATTACCAAACATTAATAAACATTGAGGTACTTCGTTCATATCTCGTATAATGGCATCAATTACCGTGGCTGGCAGCGACAAAAGGAGGTTATTGGAGTAAGAGAGGTATTTGAATCCAACCTTGAACGAGTTCTCAAAGAACCCATTGAATGCATTGGATGTGGCAGGACCGATGCGCTGGTACATGCCAGTCAATTCTTTTTTCACTTTGATGTACAAAAGGAGTGGGACTTCGATTTAGTGTTCCGCCTTAATAAAATGTTGCCAAGAGACATTTCCGTCTTTGATATTATCCGGGTTGAGGACAAACAGCATGCACGTTACGATGCTGTTAGCCGTACTTACGATTATTTTATCCACACGTATAAAGATTCTTTCTTAAATGAGCGAAGTTCCCTTTATTTGGAGCGTAATTTAGATATCGATAAGATGAACCAGGCGGTAAAGCTTATTCCGAAATATTCCGACTTTTATTCCTTTTGCCTGGCACCCCAAAAACAACCCGGTACTGTTTGTCGAATCTCTTCCGCTAAACTATTCTCCGATCATAATGTCGACCGATTACGGTTTCAAATCACTTCAAATCGTTTTTTACGAGGAATGATACGGATAATTGTACGAAGGCTGCTCGATATAGGAACCGGAAAATTATCCGTTAAGGAGTTTGAGGACTTATTGATGAATAGAATAGATAATACTGATACCAAACCGGCATATCCACAAGGTCTTTATCTTACCAAAGTAACATATCCTTATTTAGATCTTCCTCCACGAACCGATGTGACAAGTGGTAACCTTAACGAATGGATAGAAATTTAAATTTCAGGTGAAAATTGATAAATAGCCGCTCGCAACTCAACGGCTTTGCCGGATTATGTAATTAACATTCGTTCTAATTCTATAACTTTTTTTAACACACACCCGATTCCCTTTTTCACTATTTTTGGATGACTTGATTTTTTAACCTAAAAAGTTTTAATCATGACTTCATTTATTCTTTTATTTCTTTTGGGGGTTGTTAGTGTGTTTTTATTGGGAGAATTGTTAGGAGAAGTTTTTACGAAATAATAAATAAGCTCGGGTAAAAGATCCTTCCCGGAAACCATTTTGGAAATGCTTCTAAAGCATCCGGTAAAAAATTTCTTTTTTAAGGAATGCCCGATAAAAAAGAAAAAAGCATAATTCCATACCTTTGCTTGTGGTTTAGGAATTATGGAAAAAGAAACAACTCCATCTTATCGAAAAATAATTCATGTTGACATGGATGCTTTTTATGCATCTATTGAGCAACGCGATAACCCTATGTATGCCGGAAAGCCGATTGTTGTGGGAGGCAGTCCGGAAGGACGGGGAGGAGTTGTTGCCACGGCATCGTACGAAGCACGAAAATTTGGTATTCGTTCTGCTATGCCATGCAAAAAGGCTCAACAATTATGTCCGTATGTTTTGTTTGTTCGTCCCCGATTTGATGTTTACAAAGCCGTTTCTGTTCATATTCGCGAAATCTTTTCGCGCTATACCGATTTAATCGAACCCTTATCGCTCGATGAGGCCTATCTGGATGTTACCATTGATAAAAAAGGCATAGGATCGGCAATTGAAATAGCCAAAGAAATAAAACAATCCATAAAAGATGAACTGAACCTTACGGCATCTGCAGGAGTTTCCATTAATAAGTTTGTGGCTAAGATTGCATCGGATATGAATAAGCCCGATGGATTAACATTTATCGGTCCATCGAAAATAGAATCGTTTATGGAAAGTTTGCCTGTGGAAAAGTTTCATGGTGTAGGAAAAGTTACTGCTCAAAAAATGAATAGAATGGGATTGTTTTCCGGTGCCGATCTAAAGAAGTTAACCGAGAATGATTTAATACGCAATTTTGGTAAGGCGGGGCATTTTTATTACAATATTGTAAGAGGAATCGACGATCGTCCGGTGGAACCTCATCGGGAAACCAAATCGGTAGGCGCTGAAGATACATTCCCGGAAGATTTAACGACCCTCCCGGAGATGGAAGCTGAGCTTGACAAGATTGCATTGCTGGTTCATCAGCGGTTACTGAAACACAAACTAAAAGGAAGGACAATTACACTTAAAGTAAAATATCACGATTTTAAACAAATAACCCGAAACCATTCGCTGCCTGGCGCAACGAATGATTGGGATATAATTAAGAACACGGCTTGCGAATTATTGAAGAATACCGATTTACAACAAATTAAAGTACGCTTACTCGGAATTACAGTTTCTAATTTTGGAATTCCATCAGCACGCATCAGTTTGCAACACGCGCAACAACTTCAACTGCCTTTTGAAGAAGAATTTTTATAGTTACTACTTCAAACTATGCGCGACTAACTAAAATATTTTCCGATTATACTTCGTTTCAATAAAGGTTACCAATAGTATAACTTCGACAGATTGAACAACTATCTCTGGCGATATATATTAATTCAAAATGCTATTCCAATCGGGCAAATCTTCGAGGTTTAACAATCGGGCTTTGGATGGTTTTAACATTTCGTGCAGTTGATTAAATAAGTCTGTACCGGCTTTTATATAATCGTTAATGTTATCTTGATCCATGCTTTTGGAGGCTAACGATTTTAAAATAGTTTCATACTTATCGTCCATGAGCAGTTGTAAGGCACAATCGAGACATTGAAAAAAGCGTATGGTATTTAATAAATTAAGTTGGATATCTTCAGTTTCAACAAGTAAACAATAACGTCTTAACGTTACATAGCACGGCATTGGTATATAATCGGCAAATGCCATACGATTATCTTTATTATTAAACTGTGGATTGAGAAACATTAGTTCGTCTAAAATGGCAAACGTAGTTTTAAAAATAAGCGTTGGATCGGTACCGGTTTTACATTCTAATGCAATGATTTTAATTAAGTGGGCATTTTTTTCATCTTCGATACTCCGGCGGTTTTGGTACAATCCAATTATAGTATTTGTAATATTATTGGGAAGTACCTGATCAAATTTAAGATTTTCCGTATAGGAGATATCCTTAATGCTGCAAAAATCGATAAATGCCTTATAGGTAACCTCAATAGCTGTGTTCACAAAATTGAACAGAACATCGTGAGTGAAAATTTGCTTCCACGCCATCAGACTATCTTCGAACCTAAAGCCCGAGCGAAACATAATTTTTGCCCGATTTGAGCTAAACCCAATATCGATGAAAAGGTGTTTGATTCCATCGGGCATCGTCTCATAGTCGAAATTGCAACTTACCTCTGATGATTGGTTATCTGGCTCATCATTAGTAAGTATTTCAGTCCATATATAGTCGTTATAAAATGAATGTGGAGGGTTATTGGTCATGTTGTATATTTTTTAATGATTTTATAAGAAAAAAACCCGGAAAGAGAGGTCTTTTTCCGGGGTAAACAAGTGGGAAAGGCATTGTTTATTTCTCTGTAGCAGAGTTGTCGGCTTTTTTGGTTGTCCGTTTGCGATCGCTTTTACGGGTTCCGCCTGCTTTTTCATACTCAGGGCTATCGTAACCATACTTACTCCCAACGCTATTTAATACACGTTGTGACATGTCGGCCAGTTCTTTTTCGGCTTCCATCAAGTTTACCAACACACCATCTACTTCGGCCAAATGGCTGTTGTATTGGTCTGTAAAATCTACAACTCTGGCAATGGCATCGGCATAAGACTGCGGATTAAGCTGGCTGCCAAAATCGAAATTTGGATCGATGGATTTAACTTTGTTGTTGCGCTCCTGAGCTTTTAATACTTCAAGTGATGTTGATCTTTTTCGGTACGACATAGTTTTAATTATTAAATGTTTACATTATAAAAAATAACTCACTTTATAAAAATAAATATTTTTTCGAAATATTGTGTCATCGTTAGGTTATTTTTTGTGCACAAAATGATGTAATACAATATATATTACCTGTTAACAAAGCGGTAATCCCTTGCAAATACAAGGTAAACCAAGCTTACTGATAGGGATGGAAGAACTTGTAGGTTGGCATAAATTATTTTCAGTAACGAATCGTTTACAAGCTCAATTGAATGCTCGTCGATGAGGAAATGTTCCTTGTTTTGTTAGTTGGGAAGGAAGGTTTGTAACAAACCCTTCTTCCTTTGTTAATCGGGAAGGAACCAAACTAACAAACCTTCCTTCCTTTGTTAGTTTGGAAGGAGTTTTTTTAACAAACGTTCCTTCTTTTGTTAGTTTGGAAGGAGTTTTTTTAACAAACGTTCCTTCTTTTGTTAATCGGGAAGGAACATTTGAGACGAAACAAGGAAGGTTTGTTGAAAGGAAAACAGAGGCCAAAGCCCCGGAAATGTCTATTCTAACCGGGTTAAAAGGAATAACCGATTCCTATGCTTAGGTTATAACCAAAGTTTATAACTTCGTTTAGTCTGGTTTGTGGATTCTCGCCCGAGGTTAAATGTAACTCGTCTATTCCGTAGCCGGTATGTGCATAAAAGTACGACGATGCCAAGGTAATCTGTAGTTTTGAATAAAGGAGGTAATCAACCCCAAAACTGTTGCTTAGTTTATAACCATTGGCTGTATGCGAAAAGCTATCGGGATGTTTAAAGTCGGTAATAAGATTCCAATTAGCATTAGCCGAATAATCCAGTTGATTATAACGGAATATATATCCTAATTTTATCCTGGGACTTAATCTTATGCGAAAATATGTTCCAATTCTTATACCCTTCCATAAGATAGAATAGTTGCTGTTTAAATCGGGAATAAGCGGATTTTCTTCATCATGCAACAGGTATAAGCGTTGTTTCTGAAAAATATAACCAACAGCAAAGTTGAACTGAAATATTTTACCCGAATAGATGCAATAACGAAGTTCGGGTATAAAAGAACGATTGTATCCTTTATTGGCATCAACATAAGTATAAAATGTTCGGTTGGTGTGGTTATTGCCCGAATAATCGGAATCCGATACTTTTCCTGAAACTGTTTGGGAATTGAATAAAGAGGCATAAAATGAAAATTTGTGCCAAAAATTCCATTCAAAGTCCAGATTTGAGGTTATTCCTATAATATCTTTCCAGATTAGTTCGGAATAAATGTTGGGGTTTTCTCCGTTCAGGTTTCCGGCGATGGACCAATGCAGGTTTTCGGACTGAATTCCTGACAAGAGCGATAAGCGAAAATGTTTTTGTTGGAAGATGGAATCTGATTGGGCCTGAGACTGGCAATGCCACAGCACGAATAGAACTGAAAGAATAAATTTTATAGGCATTTTATTGTCTTTAATAATTCAAGTAAAAAAGAACCGCAAAGAATGTGAATAACACTTTGCGGTTCAAAAGGGATTCTCTTTATAATGTTAATGTTTAAGGTTGATTCCTAGGAATCCTTTTTCCACCAAAGGTTATCGAAATAAATATAACCATCGGTTGAGGATTGCCAATAAGTTTCGCTACCGCCACGGAAAGTCATAAACCAAAGCGAGTTGATTAACCTTTTAGCATCGTTGGTAGTCCAGCGGATAGCCTGGTTAAGAATGGTGGTTCCATTAATTTTAATGGTAACCCAGCCATCTTTGTTACTACCGGTGTTGCTTTGGGCGAACATATATACGGTGTACCACTGTGACCGGTTAATGCTTCCCGAAGATGGGTAAGATTTGCCGAAATTGTCACCGTATTGTCCGGGCTGATCCTTATAATATACATAAGGGTGGAAATAAACACGGTTACTATCATCCTGATACCACATGATGCGCAAGCTGCCACCATTGCCATCCCATGCAGGATCGCCGCCGGCATTGCCATCACCGATTCCGAATCCAAAACCAACCTTACCACCACGACTCCAATCAAATTGGCTATGGTATTTAACATCAAAGGTAAGTTCGTATTGTTGTCCGTCCGGAATATCGATAGTAGAAACAACACCACCTGCTCCCGAAAGCGCATCTTTAAGCAGTGTAATACGACAGGTTCCGCTCGAATTATAAGCACGGGATTCAACCCATCCGCTGATATTTCCAAAATCTTCAGCGGCTTCGGCAGTTGTATAAGTACCGTCGGAACGATTATCCCAATTAACTGTTTTTGTTGAATATGTTGCACGGGCAACCGTAGCAGCATCTTCGTCAACAACTTTTTGTACAATGTCTTTCTGACACGAGGAAACTAATATACCCGATAACATTACACAACCTAAAACTCTTAGGTTATGTACATTTAAAAAATGTTTCATAAGTGTTTTATTAGAAAAATAATTAGTAAGTGTTATTTATTTATAAAGAGAATCCCTTTCTATTTTCAAGGCCTTTTTAATCATTGCAAGGCGGGCAGATACATCGTTAGTATCGTATGGTTGTTTTTTGATTTTAGCTACTTCAGCCTTAGCTTCGTAAGGTTGATGGTTTAGCATATAAGCTTCGGCTAAATTGAGGTGGGCACTTGCCAGAGCTGGATATTCATTGCAACAGAATTTAAAGACCTCAATGGCATCGGGTATTCTTTTGATGCGATAAAGCAGGTTAATTCCAAACTGTGCTAACGAAGCAGGTCCGGTTTCATAGTTCTTTTTCAGCTTGGCAGCCTTATAAATAGCGATAGCCTCCGCAACATTGTTATGGGTCTTCTCATAAGCCAACCCCATAGCTATATATACCGGTTTACCAATCTTGGGAAGTTTACCACCATCGAGATATGATGACACCTGATGAATGATGGACTCGGTGTTAAAGTCATCGGCAATGTTTCCGACGATGAATATTCCGGTCTTTTCTTCGGGAATTAAGCAGATTTCGGCACTAAAGCCTCCCATTTGATGTTCTTTGTGATAAATATACCTCCGATCGGCTTTTTCAATCTCCCAGGCGTAACCAACAAAGGAGTTGGCAACATTAGTTTGGTACTGAATCGTCATCAAATCCTTTAGCGAAGCCTTTTTTAAGAATTGAGTTCCGTCAGGCAGCTTTCCGTCGTGCAAAAGCATATACATCCATGACGATAAATCTTTTACCGAAGTATGAAAACCAATGCTACCTGCATTTTCACGATTATAGGGATATAACCTGGCACGTGTTACAGCATAGGAATACCAATTGCTTATGAAGTGAGGTTTTGCCAAAGCACTGGTATCTAAATCGTGAAGGAGAAAAGATGATTTTGTCATTTCCAACGGTTGCAGCAAATTCAATTTCATATAATTTTCAAAAGGCTTACCGGATACTTTCGAAATAAGATCGGCCAGTATGTCAAAATTATATGCCGATCTAAAAACGCGACTTCCGGGTCTTTCGAACCTGGGCACTTGTAATGCTATGCTTCGGGTTGTAAGCTCAAGAGCTCCGTTATCGTAGTTAGGAAGATCCCACACTGGGTTGTGATGAGGTACGCCCGAGGAATTGGAGAGTAAGTGCTTAATGGTAATATCCATATAAGTCTTGCTTTCCAGTTTAAAATAAGGTAAGTACTTTATAACAGGATCATCGAGGGAAATCTGTCCGGCTTCGGCTAGTTTTATAATAGCTGTTGCAACCATTAATTCCGATAAATTACCCGTAAAAAACAAACTGGTATCAGTAAAAGCTTTATGGCTCGATACGTCAGTACTTCCAAATGCTTTGTAATAAATTTTGTTATCCTTAACAATAACGATACCCAAACCCGGTATTGGATAATTTCGGTTTAATGCGTAAAAAAATGAATCTAATTCATTTTGGGAGCTAAGCGAGAAAGAAGTTGGCGCCTTGTGTTTACAAGAAGGAAATAATATATAAACACATAAAAGCATAGAAAGAACAAACCTTAAAGGGTAACTGTAAATACGAAACATTTCTGACATATTTTAAAATATATGATTAGCAGCGATTTTAGAATCGGCAATAATTATAGATGCACAACTCTAAAAAGTTAGTTTTTAATTAACTGACATACAAAGGCTGTTCCTGTCTGTAGAATTTTCAGGCTGCCTTTATAGGTTATTGTCAACTTAGATACAAGGATATGATTGCTCTCGGCTTGAGAATTGGCAACTTGCTGATAATAAAAAAGCGCAGACCCTTCGCAGGGCGGTGTAATGTTGAGATTGTGGTTGTTTTCATATTTAGATAGTTGGCGTTAATATCATGTTAGTTGTGTGCCGAATTGCATCCTTACGATTCCCTTGTTATAAAAGAAATAGTTACGCTCCTTTAGGTAAGCGAAAAGGAATAATCAATCCGGAATTAAGCAAGCAAACAACTTGCTGAGTAGTTAATGATAAACGCAATGAAACACAATCGTTAAAGCTGTGTTGTGTGTAAACGTTTGCGCAAATAAATTGTATGTTGTCCGCAAACGAACTTCTAAATATTAGTGATAGATTTTTGTGGGATGTTACTTTGACTGAGTGATTCGAAATATTTTGTAAATCTATAAATAAACTTTAATCAAACAAAAAATATTATTTGGTAGATGTTTATTTTTTATTGTACTTATTTAAAGGATTTTGAATGGTGCTTGTTGAAATGAAAAAATGATAGATACATCGGTAGTGCAGCCTTTGAGATAACTTATAAGCTTAAAAAAGATTGTAAAAAGAGGACGTAATCCAAGCCAAATTAATGGATGAATTAAGCGGAAATTCCTTAACTTTCTCTAAAAATCGGGTTATGCAAGCGTTGTTTTACAATGTCGAAAACAATAAGGTGCGGTGTCGTTTATGCCCGCATCATTGCCTGATAGGCGAGGGGCAGACGGGGCTGTGCCGGGTTCGTAAAAATGAGCAGGGCGTGCTTGTCGCCGAAAACTATGGCAGGCTTTCGTCCGTCCATCTCGATCCCATCGAAAAAAAACCGCTTTATCACTTTTATCCCGGGCGTCAGATATTATCTGTCGGATCTGTCGGCTGTAACATGCGCTGTGCTTTTTGTCAGAATTGCGAGATTTCGCAGGTTGGCGTTCATGAGTTTCCATGGTTTAAGGATGTTCCGGTAGAACAATTGGTAGCCAGGGCAAAATCGATTAACGAGAATTTAGGCATTGCCTTCACCTATAACGAGCCTACCATTTTTTACGAGTATATGCTCGATGTGGCCCGCGAAGCACATCACCAGGGGCTAAAATGTGTGATGGTTACCAACGGGTATATCGAAGCCGAGCCAATGGAAACGATTCTGCCTTTTATCGATGCGTTTAACGTCGATTTAAAAGCGTTTACCGATAGTTTTTATCGCAAGCAAACGCATGCTCATCTTGCTCCTGTAAAGGAAACCCTGATGCGTATTCGTCAAGCCGAAAAACATTTGGAGATAACCTTCCTGGTAATTCCGGGGCTAAACGATTCCGTTGAAGAGTTCGACGCTATGACAGACTGGATCTCCAATAATCTTGGCCAACAGACGATCTTTCATCTTTCCAAATACTTTCCACAGTACCATATGGCGCGTCCCGAAACGCCCGATGCCACGCTTTTGAAGTTACATGAGCTAGCATGCCGTAAACTTTCGTATGTATATCTTGGTAATGTCTGGAGCAGGCTTCCCGGTCATAATACAGAATGCTCCAATTGCAAAGCTGTTGTCATAAAACGACTCGGTTACGATGTTGAAACGCCCGGAATTACTGCTGATGGAAGTTGCGTTCATTGCGAAAACAAAGTGGTGGAGCGGTGAAATGAGCCTGCTTCATATTTGTAAAACATCGGTGTTTTTCTTAAATTTACTTGTATGGTAATGAGTTTATATTGTTGTAAAACAGTAAAATGGTTTGATTATGAAAAAACAGATTGGAATTTGGATTAACAAAGAAAAGGCTGTTATCATTTCTCTTGAAAAAGAAGGGTGCAAGGTGCACACCATAAGTTCTCCGCTCGAAGGAAAGATGAGGTTTCCCGGAGAAACAAAGGAATTCGCCGGCGTTGGCAGCCATCATGGCGATATCGAAAAAAGAAAGGAGAAACGCTTGAGAATTCAAACGCACGAATATTTAAAAAACGTAGTGAATAATGTTAAAGATGCCGACGAATTGGCTTTATTCGGACCGGCAGGCATGAAAAAAGAACTCGAAAAATTGATGCATTCCGATAATATGATGGCTTCCCGTCTTAAAGGGGTTGAAAATGCCGATAATATGTCGGATAATCAGATGATAGCCTGGGTTAAGAACTACTATCATAAGTGATCCCGGTAAAAGTCAGTTAAAAACAGAGATGATTGAAAAGTAACAACTTCTTCAATCATCTTTTTTTATAAAAGAATGAGACATTTATTGGTTTATCTGGTGTTTAGTTCCGATCCACGATGTATAAACCCCAACACTACATAGCAAAGCAAGAATAATAAAGATGAGGTGAATGCTTGTCATGAGCTGCGGAAGTATGTCGGGAGTAATTTTTATTTTTCCTACACAAATAGAAATCATCATCATTGTAATTCCCATGCTGATAGCCTGACCTGTAAGCCGCATTGTTCCGGTAGTAGCAGAGGCCATTCCCAGGTATTTTCGGTCAACCGATCCCATAATTATATTGACGTTTGGCGAAGAGAAGAGCCCAAAACCAATTCCAAGTAGTGCACTTATTGCAATAACGGAGCCAATAGGTGTAGAAGGGGTGAGAAACAGCATTAACAGTAATCCAATCACAAGTATCACCATGCCTGTGGTTGCTAGTTTTCGGGGATTAGTTCGATCAGACCATCGTCCTGCCAGAGGAGATAATCCTGCCTGAGCAATTGGTTGGGCTATTAGGATTAGTCCGGCATGCTGAACATTCATTCCTTTTATGTATTGAAGATATAAACTCAGTAGAAATGAAATGGCAAATGTAGCTGCATAATTTATAAGCGCAGCCGACGAAGCAAAACCAAAGGCTTTGTTTTCCCAAAATAACCGAACGTTAAGTACCGGGTGTTTTAGTTGATTTTCGAACAACACAAACGCGATTAAGGTTAGTAAACCTGCTGCAATAAACAGAAATCCGTTGGTAGCCGGTAAATCTGAAAATCCATAAATCAACGAGGATAGTCCAACGCCATACAATAGTACTCCTTTCCAGTCAAAAGGTTCACCTTTAGCTTCTACCCATTCTGTTTTCAGAATAGTAATAATTCCCGATAAGGCAATCAAACCAGTAACAGTTGTAACAAAAAAGATGCTTCTCCATCCAAAGGAATGAGTCAGCATACCGCCAATGAAAGGCCCGGATGAGAGCGAAATGTAAACTACGGCAGTGTTAATACCTATGGCCTTTCCGCGTTGATCGGGCGGAAATACGGAGGTGAGAATTGCCATATTGGTTGCAAAGATCATGGACGAACCGATACCCTGCATTAATCTGCCAAAAATCAATGCAGAACCGGAACTGGACAACCCGCATAAAAGGCTCGAAAGAGTAAATACGAGAATTCCGAAAGTGAAGATTTTTTTTCTGCCAACCATATCTGCCAACTTGCTGAATGGTACCGGTAATATGGCCGATGATAGTAAAAATATCGAAACTGTCCAGCTTAAAGCAATCGCATTCATCGAAAATTCCCTGGCTATCACTGGTAATGCCAGGTTCATGGCCGAACCCATAAATGGTATTAAGGTGGTTGCCAGGCATATTACCAGTAGTACTGAATTACGGTGCAGTTCAGTTTTTTGAGGTTTCATATACTTCTGTTTTGAATATAAAAGTATATTAAGTAGATTATTATTCTTCAAAAACAGATTAATTTTAAGAAAGTTTAAGGACCTTGTTCTTAAGTTTTTATAATAAAATAGTTCTTGGCTGGGTATTTTATTTTGCATTCATTCAACTCCTTTTTATCTTTATCCAAAACATAGAAGACTGATACATGGAGCACCATAAGGATAATACTCTGGTTCAGCGGATAGCTAAACTCGTGAAACAGAACGAGGAGCTATCGAACGAATTAAAACAGCTCCGCGAAAAATACGAAACTCTGCTCGTGAAACACGACGAGTATGAACAGATTGTCAATAAATATACCGATTATACCAAAGTCAAGACAGTCCTATCAACAGGGCAGGAAAAATCGCTCAAGTTTAACATGGTTACGGTGTTGTATGCCAATATTCATGGTTTTTCGGAGATACTTCCGGAAATGAATATTGATCTTCTGAGCGATCAACTCGATCAGATTTTTATGCACTTCGACGAGATTATCCATGAATATCCTATCGAAAAAATTCATACTATCGGCGATTCCTTTATGTGTGCAGGTGGTATTCCGAATAAGAATATCACCAATCCCATCGAAGTAGTACTCGCTGCGCATCGGATGCTTTACTTTGTGAAAGATTTTTCGGTTGAAAATAATTCGGTCTGGGAGATTTGCCTTGCCATCCACACCGGGCCGGTTACAGCTTCGCAGGGTGGAAAAAATAAAATATTTTACGACATCAAAGGCGACACAGTTAATACAGTCAGCCGGCTGGAATCGGCCAGTATAAACGGCACCCTGATAATTTCAGTGATGACTTACGAGCTGGTAAAGGAGTTTTTTGATTGCGAGTATTACTGCAAGCTACCGGTAAAGTATAAAGGGTTTATCGATACATTTACTGTAAAAGGGATAAAACCAGAACTGTCGGAGAATGGGTTGGGCATTGTTCCTAACCAAAAATTTTACACCAGCTTTGCGTTAATTCAGTTTCACGATTTGCAGGAACATATTCTCGATATGCTCGAACGTGGGCTGACTTCCGATTTTTATTATCACAATATAAAACATACCGTTGATGTAGTAACCGAAGTGGAACTTATTGGTCTTGCCGAAGGCGTTACCGACGAAGATATTTTGTTGCTTAAAACGGCAGCCCTTTTTCATGATTGCGGGCTTACCGTTTCGTATGACGATCATGAGTTTCATGGAGCACAACTGGCGCGCGAAATGCTTCCTAAATTTAACTACCCCACTGCGTTAATCGACAGAATTTGTGAACTCATCATGGCTACCAAACTGCCACCCAAGCCTAAAAATCTTCTGGAAGCCATTATTTGTGATTCCGATCTCGATTATCTCGGGCGTACGGATTTTATCCCTGTGTCCAATAAGCTTTACGAAGAATTGAAAGTGCGTAATAAAATAGGTACACTCAACGAATGGAATCAGGCTCAACTGAATTTCATATCCAAGCATCAGTATTTTACCAAAACTGCCCGGAAACTCAGGGAGGTAAACAAGCAAATTCAGATAGAACGAATTCGTAACCTGATTGTCTGAAAGGTCAATATCCTCCGTCATAAAAAAGACGCATTGAGAGTATGTATTTATTTCATTTTATTATATTTAGTATTTATTCTTTGAGCTTTGATTTCGAAAGGCAAACGGCAAAATATGGCTTACGAAAAAAATATCAAAAAAAATAGCAGGTTCAAAGAGTGTATTTGCCATTCGGTCAAAATTGAATAGCGGGCCATTTTGCATTAAATATTTTTACCTAACTTACTGAAACATACAAAAAACAGTGGAGGGCTTAAAATGCTGCGAAAAATTCAACTACTATTGGACCAAAATAAAATTCTTGGGCAACGAAACGAAGAATTGAAAAAAATTATTGACGCAAACCTCGGTCAACCCCAACATCAAACGGAAATGCCTTTTTCCGAAATTATTGACATTAATCAAGCCGAAACGTTGATTATTAAGTTTTACCAGTATAATAAAATACCCACAGCTTTATACGATGTTCAAGGAAAACTTATTTTTTCTATTGGGTGGAAGCCGACCTGCACGCAGTTCCATTGTAAGGCAGATAGTACCCGCAGGCGTTGTGGTGAGTCTATTAATTATGTGAATCAACAGCTTGTTGATAAGCCTTATTTTTATTTTCAATGTATAAACGGGTTTAACGGAATCGCAGTTCCTATCCATATTCGTAGCAAGCACACAGCAACCATTGTATTAAGCCAGTTCTTTTATCATGATGAGAATCCGGATTGGGGATTTTTCTGGAACCAGGCACAAGAAAATAATTTTTCGGTTGACAAATATCTGACAACGTTGCATGATATTCCGCGTTTTAAATCCATTGAAATTGAACAAATAACGCAAAATGCCGGCTATCTGGCAGAACTTGTTTCTTACCTCGGGAATCATAATCTTAATCAGCGGGAGCAGCAGAAAAAGCATACGGATAATGAAAAGTTATTGTCGGTATTGCGTGAAAAGATTTCGGAGCAAGATAAGGTAATTCAGGCGTTGATGCAGGATATTACCAGCCATCAGAAAGAAATTCAGGAAACGACCATCAGTAAAAATGAGTTGTGGCACCTTCAAAAGCAGCTTAATCGTAAACTCGAAAAGGCCGAGTCGCTCCTAAATAACTTGTTAAAAGCCATGCCGTTGGGAGTTGCATTTATAAAAAAGGCAGTTTTGACTTTTGTTAACGATCCAATGACCCGTTTGCTTGGTTATACAGCCAAAGAGCTTTCAGGCCGGGGCGTTGAGGTTTTGTTGGACCCTGCAGGCGATAATCGCGAAATTGTGGAACTGGTGGCAAATCCTTCCATTATGGGTCATAACCGGATATTCATCACCAATGTTATCCGTAAGGATGGACAAACTTTAGAAGTTGTTTTGTTTTTATCGTTGTTCAACAGCAACTCACCACAACAAGGAATGTCACTTAGTTTTATAGACATTTCGTCTATTATACATCCTTTATCTGATTTTTTGGCTCTAAATGAGAAAGAGACTGTGCCGGTGGCAATATCTTACCCTCATCCGCGTCAACGCAGGTCGCCGGGTTTCCGAGGTACTCAGATATAGTTACAGCCATCTGGGGGGGAGATTATTTCCCGCGAAATATGCCCAGCCACTGATATTCGCAGTATCTTTGCCTGTTCAATTATAGGAGAGATAAGTGATGAATTTTCAAATTGTTTCGGACTTTGTGCCCAGTGGCGACCAACCCGAGGCTATTGCCCAACTGGTAAAAGGAATTAATGAGGGGCATAAATATCACACCTTGCTGGGCGTAACCGGTTCTGGTAAAACGTTTACCATTGCAAATGTTATTGAGAAGTTACAGCGTCCGGCATTAATACTGAGCCATAATAAAACTCTTGCAGCACAGTTATATGGCGAGTTTAAGCAATTCTTTCCTAAAAATGCAGTCGAATATTTTGTTTCCTATTATGATTATTATCAACCCGAAGCTTACTTGCCGGTAACTGATACTTACATCGAAAAAGATCTTTCTATTAATGAGGAAATTGAAAAGCTCCGGTTAAGTGCCACTTCAGCCTTACTGTCCGGACGTCGCGATGTTATTGTGGTTTCGTCGGTTTCGTGCCTGTACGGTATTGGTAATCCCGAGGATTTTGAGAGTAATACCATTCATATCCGCCAGGGGCAGGTTCAAGGTCGTAATCACTTTCTGCATAAATTGGTTGACAGCCTTTACTTTCGTAGCGAGGTGGAATTTAAGCGCGGCAGCTTTCGGGTAAAAGGTGATACTGTTGATATATTTCTGGCATATAGTGATGTTGCCTACCGTATTATTTTTTGGGGCGATGAAATCGAGGAAATTTACTCCTTTGATCCGGTTTCGGGCTATAAAATTGAAAATTTAAGTGAAGCTCTTATTTATCCTGCTAACATTTTTGTGACTACTAAAGAACGCATGAATGGCGCCATCCGCGAAATACAAGATGACCTTTTTAAACAGGTTGAATTTTTTAAGCAGATTGGTAAGCATCAGGAAGCCAAACGCATCGAAGATCGTGTAACATACGATCTTGAAATGATTAAGGAACTGGGCTATTGCTCCGGAATTGAGAACTATTCACGTTATTTCGACGGTCGCAAGCCTGGGACCCGTCCTTTCTGCCTTCTCGATTATTTTCCCGACGATTTTTTGATGGTGATTGACGAAAGTCACGTTACCCTCTCCCAAATACGCGCCATGTACGGTGGCGACCATTCGCGCAAACAAAATTTAATAGAATTTGGCTTTCGACTCCCGGCTGCTATTGATAATCGTCCGCTGAAATTCGAAGAGTTTGAATCTGTTGTAGATCAAACGATTTATGTGAGCGCCACCCCGGCCGACTATGAGCTTTCGAAAAGTGAAGGTATTATTGTTGAGCAGGTTATTCGTCCAACAGGCTTGCTCGACCCTGTAATCGATGTTCGCCCAAGCCTCAATCAGATCGATGATTTGATGGAAGAAATATCCGTGAGGGTGAAGAAGGACGAACGCGTTTTAATTACCACCCTTACCAAACGAATGGCAGAAGAACTTACTACCTACCTTACACGCATGGGAGTTCGTTGCCGATACATCCACTCCGATGTGGATACGCTCGAACGGGTGGAAATTATGGAAAGCCTACGTGCCGGGCGTTTTGATGTGTTGGTTGGTGTCAATCTCCTCCGCGAAGGGCTCGATCTTCCCGAAGTTTCGCTCGTGGCTATTCTCGATGCAGATAAGGAAGGATTTCTTCGTTCGGAACGTTCGCTTACACAGACTGCCGGTCGTGCAGCTCGTAATGTTAACGGAAAAGTTATTATGTATGCCGATAAGATCACTGAAAGTATGCGGCGTACCATCGATGAGACTAATCGTCGTCGCGAAAAACAGATGAACTATAACACGAAACACAAAATTACGCCCAAACAAATTCAGAAAGCCCTTACATCAATTATGGGTGATAAAACCGAAAAACCGGGAGCGGACAAAAAGACTAAATATTATGTCGAAACCGAACATGTCAATGTGGCTGCTGATCCGGTTGTTCAGTATATGGGTAAAGAAGGCCTCGAAAAGGCTGTTGAAAATACTAAGAAAGCTATGCAAAAAGCTGCAAAAGAACTCGATTTTATTGAGGCGGCCCGCCTTCGTGACGAAATGTACGAGCTCCAGGAATTATTAAAGAATAAGAAGGCTTGATGGTGCTCATTATTAAATAAATATGGTATTCATAGCTTCTTTATTAACTGTTTGCTCCGGCTTCGAATAGCTGCCGATTCGTGGGTGATAAGTTCCTCGATGATTAGTTTGAGTTCGTGCTTCAAATCGGGTTGGTAATCGGCAATATTCGCTAATATTTGCATCGCATGTACTTTGATAGCGGGTGGCTCGTGCCGGGATAATAAGTATTGATAACATACATCAAAAAGTTTACCCTGATATTCTTCCGGAAGTTCAATTCCCGAAAGGTAACGCAGTAAGTTTCGGCGGATTCCGGGATGTTCAAACGTTTCAATACGATCAACCACCTGCTTTAGATAGGGGTTAAAAAGTTCCGGATATTTGTCCGTTACTGCCGAAACAACCCAGGCGGCTCGCAATGGAAGAGGTGATTTTCCTTCAAAAATGAGATTCATAAGTTGTTTAAAAAGCTCGGGGTCGTTGCCAATATAGTTGGCTACATAATCTGTGTTTCGTCGCGATAATTCTGCTGATAACTGCTCTGCAATATCCATGATATGTTTATATTTTGATGGATAATAATACACATTTTTCGGGAACAGAACGAAATTATAAGGCATAAAAAAAGTCCGGGGAGGCCGGACTTCTTCTATTTCTCAGTTGGGGTTACGATAAAACCACGCTTTTTTCATCTTCTTTTAAATATAAGGCATCGGGACCGGTTTCCTGAGTACGGATGCGGATTACATCTTCAACATCCGAAACGAAAATTTTTCCATCGCCAATTACTCCTGTCCAGGCCGATTTGGTAATAGCGTCGATGGTGCGTTGTAAGTTGTGGTCTCGAACTACAATCGACAGCATACGGCGTTGAATGCGGTTGGCTTCGTAAACGGCACCACGGAAAATATGCCCTTCTTTTTCTTTGCCTACCCCGTTAACATCCCAATAAGTAAAGAAGTCGATATCAGCTTCATGTAAAGCTCTTTTTACATCTTCGAATTTAGATTTGCGAATGATAGCTTCTACTTTTTTCATGCGTGTTTTTCTTATTATATGTTTTCTGTTATTAATTCGTCATCATGAAGTTTTTTTGTACTTCACGTTGGGATGATTTTGAAATCATCTGGCCATAAAAATAGATATTTTTTGATATGACGCAAAAGAAGGTGTCCTTTTAGGAGTTGATAATGAATAGTATATAATGTGTTGTAACCGGCAATGTTTAGCAAATAGTCACTTTTTATGATAAATGTCAGAAATTTTAAGGGGAGTGAAATTGAAATAAACTAAAAATTAAATAAGGTTGATAAATCTTAATAGGGGGAAATGAAAAACGGAGAATTTTAAATAAATTCTCCGTTTTGGGTAATATTTTTTCGGATAAGCCTTATTCCGATTCGGTATAGGCAAATTCGTTATGTTGCGAAAGATCGAGCCCGTCAGCTTCTTCAGTTTCGTCGGCGCGGATGCCAATAAACTTCTCTACTAATTTGAATAAAATATAGGTCATAACTCCGGAGAATAAGATGGTGACTCCAGATGCTAACAGTTGTATCCATAATTGGTGCATGTTTCCGTGTAATGAACCGGTGTAGGCTGATTGCACCGAAGGAGTTGCCAACACCCCAACCATAACAGAACCGATAAGCCCGCCAATTCCATGTACACCAAAGGCATCGAGCGAGTCGTCGTATTTAAGTTTGATTTTAACAGTACCTACCATGTAGTAACAAATCATGGCGCTTAATACGCTAATGATAAGAGCTCCGCTGAAATCAACAAAGCCGGCTGCAGGAGTAATGGCAGCCAAACCGGCAATAGCTCCGGTACAGATACCTACAGTTGTTGGTTTTTTGTTGATAGCCCAGTCCAGTATAGTCCATGTAAAAGCAGCAGCAGCAGCAGCAACATGAGTAACCAGAAATGCATTAGCAGCCAGACCGTCGGCAGCCAAACCGCTTCCGGCGTTGAAGCCAAACCAGCCAAACCACAGTAATCCGGTTCCTAAAACTACGAAAGGAATATTGTGCGGAGGGGTGGGGTGATTTTCATAGTATCGGCGCGGACCAAGCAGAATAGCCATTAGTAAGGCGGATATACCGGCATTGATGTGGACAACAATGCCCCCTGCAAAGTCGATAGCCCCCATTTTATAAAGCCATCCATCAGATGACCAAATCCAGTGTGCTACAGGGTTATATACAATAATTGCCCATAAAACAGAAAATATTAAAAAACCTTTGAATTTAATACGTTCGGCAAATGCCCCGATGATAAGTGCCGGGGTGATTACAGCAAACATACATTGGTATAAAATAAACAAGATGTGAGGAATTCGGTCATTAGGCATCGAAATTGCATAAGGACTCAAATCTGTAATCTTGATACCTTTTAAGAATGCCCAGTCAAAACCTCCAATAAAGCCTTTTAAGGCTCCGGTGGAAGAGCCAAAGGCATTGCTGTAACCAAAAAACATCCATTCGAGAGTGATTGCTGCAACAAGTATTAAACATTGCATCAGGATGTTAAGTATATTTTTACGGCGAACCAAACCGCCATAAAAAAATGCCAGTCCGGGAATGGTCATTAACATAACCAGAGCAGTGGCTACAATCATCCAGGCAGTATTGCCAACACTTAAATGGGGTAATTCGCCCGATGGGCCTACCAAAGTTTGAGCGTGAATGGGCATAGTCCCTATTCCACACAAAATAATAAGACTGCTTACCGCAATCTTGTACAGTTTGCCGAACATAGTTAAATCCTTTCTACTAATAAATTTTTAAATTGAAAGTTCTCTAATCTCAATGGCGACAAAAGTAAACTTTTTATTTAAAAAAATAGATATACTGAAAATGAATTCCGTTTTTTTATTTCAGTTTCTCAATTTCAGAGACGACCTGAGTTGTTATTGATAGAAAAGAAAGAACTTTTAAATTTTATTGAAATAACATAAATAAAAAACGAGGGAGTAAAAACTTACTCCCTCGGCACCAATTACACATCGGAATTAGAGAACTTTTATGTAGATTGGATTTAAGTTAATTATTCAGCTTCGGTATAAGCAATTTCTTCGTGTTGGCTAATATCCAAACCGATAGTTTCTTCTTGGTCGGATGCACGGATTCCAAATATTTTATCAACAATTTTAAAGATAATGAATGTCAAAACACCAGAGTAAATGATTGTCGAGCCAACAGCAATCAACTGGATAAGGAATTGTTTTGGGTTGCCATAGAAAGCTCCGCTATATGCCGATTGAACAAATGGAGTTGCTAATAAACCGGTAGCCAAAGCGCCAAAAATACCACCAATACCATGTACTCCAAAAGCATCCAGAGAATCGTCATAACCTAATTTTGGTTTTACAACACTAACCATGATGAAACAAAATACAGATACTAGTAACCCAATGATGATTGCACCGCTTACATCAACGAAACCCGCTGCAGGAGTTATGGCTACCAAGCCGGCAACAGCACCGGTACAGATACCAACAATGGTGGGTTTTTTGTTGATGAACCATTCCAGTAACGCCCAAGAAAGTGCAGCAGCAGCAGTTGCAATATGAGTTGCGAGGAATGCGCTTGCAGCCAGTCCGTCAGCAGCTAAACCGCTACCTGCGTTAAATCCGAACCATCCGAACCAGAGTAAACCGGCACCAATGGCAACCATTGGAATGTTGTGGGGCAGGGTAGGGTGTCCATCGTAATATTTACGTTTGCCAATCATAACAGCAGTTACAATAGCTGCGATACCTGCATTGATGTGAACAACGGTACCTCCGGCAAAGTCGAGGGCGCCAAGTTTAAATAACCAGCCATCAGCCGACCATACCCAGTGTGCAACAGGGTTGTAAACTAAAATTGCCCAAAGAATAGTGAAGATTACGAATCCTCTAAACTTCATACGTTCAGCAAATGCACCGACGATGAGCGCCGGAGTAATTACGGCAAACATACATTGAAAAAGGATAAAAATGATGTGAGGAATAGTTCCGATCATTTCGGGAGCTCCGTTAACCATGTGGCCGGTAGGCTGCGAATGTGAAATAAAATAAGGACTCAAATCGCTTATTTTAATTCCTTTTAAAAACGACCAGTCAAATCCGCCAATAAATGGGGCTAATGCCCCTTTTGATGACCCGAAAGCATTGCTATATCCAAACGCAATCCATTCGAGGCTGATGATGGCAGTAATGATGAAACACTGCATCAGTACGTTCAATACGTTTTTGCGACGAACCAAACCTCCATAGAACAAAGCCAATCCTGGTATGGTCATTAACATTACCAATGCTGTAGCTACAATCATCCAGGCTGTATCTCCGGCATCAACTGTTGGGGTAACTTTGGCTGCAATAGCGGGTGCAGCAGCTGTTACTACTTTTAATGAATCGGCAGTTTGAGCCCAAAGCGAGGTTGGAAGTGCTGCCGCAACTAAAAGCGGCATTACAATATATTTTGTTATTTTCTTAATCATGATATTGTTTCTTTAATGTTATTAATACGATGTCATTATTTTTTGTCATAAAGAGATTCGTCTCCATGGTCTCCGGTGCGTATGCGGATGGACTGCTCAATCGAGGTCACAAAAATACGTCCGTCGCCACTTTCGCCGGTGTATGCCGATTTTAAAATGGCATTAATGGATTTTTCAACATTAACATCGCGAACTACAAACGAAACATAAACTCTGTCGATTGTATTAACATCATAAGCAACACCTCTAAAAATTAGACCTTGCTTTGCCGTTCCCTGTCCTTTTACATCCCACGAAGAGAGAAAATCAATGTCTGCTTCGTGTAAGGATTTTTTTACGTCTTCAAACTTTGCTTTACGAATAATAGCTTCAATCTTTTTCATGGCCATTTATTTATATAAAATTTAGAAAGTTATGCCAAATACAAGGTGTACATCTTCTTTTTGAGGATTAACAACAAAGGTAGTCTTGAGTGGTAACTCAAATTTGTCGCTGATCTTTAAGTTACGGGTGGCCGAAATTCCGAGGTTAACTACGGCGAATCCACTGGCATAACTATACATACCTGCATCGGGGGTACATCCTAAAAATGCATTGAATTTAGAAAATGTGTACCCTAGTTCTACATAAGTAGAAAAAGCCTGTTTAGTTGCATCAGAAAGTTTTTTGTCAGCTCCTGCAAACATAACGTTGGCTGAAACACTTAAAGGAAATGATTCAGGACCGGTATAGCCAACAGAGCCTTCAAAGATGTGTCCGGTTTCTTTGCTCTTGTAGTTGAAATACCGAATTGGTTCGCCAGTTAATGAGTTTTTAAAATTCCAATCGTAATCGGTTAAGGTGAATTTTAAAGCTCCTGCAGTATAAGAAGCGTAAAGGTCTGCTTCTTTATATGATCCCTGGAAATCGGTTGATCCCCAAACTCCAAGTTCAAAGCCGCCTTTTACATAAGCCAAGGTGGGTTGAAAGTTTGGAGTTGGGCTTGGGGTAGCGAGCGAACCTCTCCATACATAACTACTAACAAGGTCGGCCGTTACCTTGAAGGGTGATTCAGTTGATGGAGCACTGGTTTCACTTGTTTGTGCTGTTGCTTTAGTGAAAGTCAAAAAACAGGCAAAAGTGATCATTGCCGCGAGCATTGTGTTTTTGTTTTTCATAATAAAAATGGGTTTGTGAATAATTTGTTTGTCGATACAAATATAATGATAAATATTTACGATGATTCAATTTTTAGGGGGTATTTTTAATAAAAAGTACATTTTTTAAAAGTTATGCCTGTTTTTTGAAGGGTTTATGTCTTAAAAAGCCTATAATTTTGAATGTATGCCTAAAAATGATGAAAAAACATGTTTGGTTGTTGTTGATTTTAAATAAGTTAAGCTTATTTATTTTATTTATTTATTATTTCAATATAAACCGCATAATATCTTTTGATTTTTGAGTAAAACACTTGTTTTTGTTTATGAATTAAAATATGTAAATGGATTATTTAAGGCTGGGAGGATTATTTGAAATATCTAAAGGGTCACTGCCATTAAAAAAGAGATGAGAATATGTCCTCCTTTTTTAAATTTAGTCAATTACAATGGAAAATGAAATGAATGTGGCTAAAAATGTGTTTTTCGTAAAACATAGGTAAAAAATAGGGGGTAGAAAGAAATAGAAACTATTTTAGGTATTAATGTATCCGGGTATATATATAATTTTGAAAGGGAAAAATGCTTCGGACACTACACCATATTAATATAAGCTCTGTTTCAAAAGGCTGTTAATACAAACCGCCAGACAGTACATTTATTAATGTGCTACCTGGCGGTCAGAAAAGTATTTTTTAAAAGAAAACGAGTGCGCAGAAAGGGGGTCAGGGTTCTATTTCGCCAAATTCTCTGAAATAACGATTGTAATTGGCCAATTTTACAAAACCTATCGGGCCTTCAACAATTCCACCTCTGTTACGGGCATTATAGACTTTAATTGCAATGGTATTTTCTCTTGAGGAGTGAAGTAAATTTTCGGGGATGCTGTAAACACGTGCTTTTCGGTAATCTTCACCGGATTTGCTTTTTCCTTTACTTTTGGGAGAAGGTATTTTGCCGCTAGCACCAATCAATACACCATTAATATATACTTCGTCATAGTTTTCAATTTTTCCAATTACAAGTACCATTTTTTGGGGGGTAAGTTCGTCAGGAAGTATAAAATGCCGGCGGTACCATGCAACTCCGTCATAATCTTTGTAACCTTGGTTTTCCCAATTTCCGGGCACCACAATTTTATGCCAGAGCTTGTCTTTATAATTGGGTTCTTTCCATAACTTATTGTCCCCTGAGCGAATTAACCATAATCCAAATATAGAGAAGTCGGGCTTTACGTTATAGTTTGAAACAATTCCGATTTCGCCCGAAATTATTCCGCCGGCCAATTGATGGTTATACACTCTTACCGCAATTACATTTTTGCCAGAAAAGTTGAGATATTCTTCCGGAATGGGGTATTTACGGCGGGCATCGGTAGCGGTGGAAAATGCCGGGGGAAAGGAACCGGAAAAGCCAATGAGTTTACCATTTATATATACCTGGTCCACATCGTCGATATAGCCGAGAGAAAGGTAGAGGTCTTTGGTTTTCATTTCGCGGGTAACCACAAAGGTGTTGCGGTACCAGGCGTAACCGTCGTAACCGTAAAAACCCTGATCCTCCCATGCTGAGGGAACTTTAATGTTTTCCCAGGCACTATCGTCGAAATCGGGTTTTGCCCATTCCCGGTTATCGCCAATGGAGAATTTCCAGCCTCCATCGAGCCGCTGTAACAAGTCCCGGTACTCGCGGGCTGTTGCGGCCTGAGATAAAGGTATGAGGAAAATGACAAGGAATAATCGGGATATATAATTTTTTAGCACTGTCATACAGCAGTTGGTTCTTGGTTTAAAATTGATCATTAGTAATAATTTTCGACATTACGACAAAACGAGCTTATAGCCCAATCCGTGAACCGTTATGATATATTTGGGGTTAGTAGCGTCGATTTCAATTTTTTGCCGCAGCCTGACGATGAAATTGTCAATAGTACGGCTGGTTATTTCCCCATCAACGCCATATACCTGTTTCATAATATCTTCACGTTTAACGGTTTCGTTTTTTTTCTGCCACAGATGTTTCAGAATTTCAAATTCGGTATGCGACATTTTTACCGGAATATCGTCGATTAAAGCAGAATAAGAGGTAAAGTCAATTTTTAGCCGTCCGATAACGATTTCGGAGTTTGCTATGGTCTCCTTTTTGTGAGCGGCACCACGCCGCAGCACAGCTTTTATGCGGGCAAGCAGTTCGATGAGGCTGAAAGGCTTGGTAACATAATCGTCAGCGCCAAATTCGAGTCCCCGTACTTTATCGTATTCCTCGCCCCTTGCAGTAAGCATGATGATAGGAGTTTCGATGCCTTTGCTGCGGGCTGTTTTACAAACTTCAAAGCCTGAAATCTTTGGAAGCATTACATCTAAAATGATAAGGTCAAAAATACCTTCGAGGGCATTTTTAAGTCCGGCTTCACCGTCGTTGGCAACAACAACCTCGTAACCTTCCAGCTCGAAGTTATCTTTTAAGGCCAGTGCCATTGGGAGCTCATCCTCCACGATTAGGATTTTAGACATATTTGTCAGAATTTAAGGCTATTATTATAATGTATGCTGAGGCGGTTTCTTTTTTAAAAGAACACAATTTATTTCGATTTTTTGCGAATTGCAAGTGGAAACTCCATACGGAACGAACTTCCTTTCCCAAATTCGCTGGTTAACGATATTTTGCCACCATGACTTTCAATAATATGTTTTACAATTGCCAGTCCCAAGCCCGATCCGCGTTCACCCTGCACCGCCTCATCTGTAACCCTGAAAAATTTATCGAATACAAATTGCTGTTCCGACTCAGGTATCCCGATGCCTTTATCAGAAATTACGATGAAAAGCGAATTTTTGTCAATACCGGTTTCGATGCTCAAAAATTTTTCTTCTTTGCTGTATTTGATGGCATTATCTACCAAATTCATCAGTACTTCAAAAAGAGCTTCTTTATCGGCCGAAATTTGTGGCAATTGAGGCATAAGGTTGACTTTAACCTCGAAGTTTTTATTTTTAAGATGATAGTCAAATCGTTGCAAAACATTACTAACAATTTCATTTACATCCAAGGGGGCAAAATGATATTTATATTTTTTCTCTTCGATACGGGAGAAGTTTAATATTTTATTAACGATAGAAGTTAAATTGTTGGTTTCCTGGTAAATAATCTGGTGATACTCGTTTAATTTCTCAGGTTTTGATCGTCCTAAAAGAATGGTTTCTATATATACTGATATGAGTGCCAGTGGGGTACGTATTTCGTGCGAAACATTCGATATAAAGTCGGCTCTCATTTGCGAAAGCTGCATCTCGGTTTTGATACTCCGGAATACGAACCATATTCCGGTGAAAAATAAGATATCGAGCAGTACGATGAGCGCGAAATTGAGGTAGGCTCGGTCGCGAACCATATCTTTGGTAGTTTTGCCCTTATAACTGATACCGAGTTTGTAATCGGGCAGAAGCCAGAGCGGTTTTACCTGCGACATTTTTTTTGTACTGGTAGTGTCTGACTTATAGATTGTTTGACCATAAGCTTCGTTGCGGACGTTAATAATAAATTGTCCCTGAACAGTTTCCTGTATTTTGGGAGAAAGTATTTGGTTTACAAAGTCTTTGGCATTTACAATCATGCCACATAAAATTCGGCGTCCGTGGTAGTTGTCGGCAACAAACGCAAAATAGGAAAGATTGGGCGATTCAATAGTACTAAAAGCTTCTATTTTACGGTAGCCTCCGCTTATATAAAGGTATAATTTATTGATTTTTCGTGAATTCTCACGAAGTAGTTTTTCGATAATTTTTCGTTGCGATACAGCACTTAACGAATAATCCGGTGAAATAATCTCTATTTGTTTGTAGGATGTATCCGTTATATAAAACACCCCTTTCATCGACGGATTGCTTTGTGAAAACTCTCGTAATGAACTGGTTAAATCTTGCTTAGGGTTAGTTATCAGGTTGTTCATTGTTTCGGACCAACTTCGGGCTACGTCTTGCGAATATTGGTTTACCGACCATAAAATACCTTCTAACTGAGTGTTGTAGGTTTCCTCAATAATTCGTTCATTTTCATTGAGCGAACCTATTTCGTAAACGGAAAAGAAAACGGCGGGCAGGAATACCACCAATAATAAAATGATCGCAATTTTTCTGTTGGGCTTCATATGAGATTGTTTAAAGGCTAATCGAGTTTTGGATTTCACGGATAACACACAGCTTGCCTTTCAAAAAGTGGCGTAAATATAAAAATAAACCCGGAAAACTTCACAGTATTCCGGGCTCAAACCCCAACAAGCCGATAAACTAAAACTCTAATTTCTGTTGCGGAAGTATGCTTATATTTAATTCACCTCACTAAAGTAGCATACTTTAACGCTTTTTTTAACAGCTTCTTTGTTTACTTTTTTATCGGCTCTTAGCCTTCTTAAATTGTTGCCTTTTAAAATTCTTTATATAAAGGTACAATTATACGTTCCGCATATCAATAGTATTTGGGTGATGTTGATCCCCATAATTAAGAAAGCCAGATCATCAATTTAACTGATATGAATCACCTGGTTAAGGTTGACTATATTGATGTTTAGTATGTTCGATATTTGTCTTGAGAGTGGATTCAGATTCCTTATTTTATTGTAATATTGAATTTATTACTGATGTTTAGTTTAATTTATAATAAATTGATAATCATGAACTTTATAGACTTAGTTCGTTCCCGATATTCGTGCAGAAGTTTTACATCCGTTCCGGTTGAAGAGGATAACCTTTTGAAGATAATGGAGGCTGTGCGTATCGCTCCTTCTGCAGTAAATTATCAGCCATGGCATTTCATTATTGTTCGGGAACCGGAGGTCAAGGCTCTGATTGTTGAGGCCTATCCGCGCGAATGGTTTCGTACTGCACCTTTGATGATTGTAGCTTGCGGCGATCATACCAAATCGTGGAAACGCACCGATGGCAAAGATTTTTTAGATATTGACCTGAGTATTGCCATTGAACATCTTGTATTGCAGGCTACCGAACTCGGTCTGGGAACGTGTTGGGTGTGTAATTTTAATGCCGGGGTGTTAAGCCGGAATCTGAACCTTCCCGATCACATCGAACCCATTGCCGTTATCCCCATTGGCTATCCTGCCGATAGCGGAGATATTACACGTTATGAATCGAAGCGGAAATCGTTGAACGATTTTGTGCATTGGGAAAAATTTTCTTCAAAATAGAAGATGTTGTACAGTGAGCGGAATTGCAGCTTTTAAATTTGGGTTATCTTGTGGATAATATCCTTCTGTCCTACAATCCAAATCAGGTCTCCTTTTTCGAAATTTAGGGCAGAATCGGGATTTAATATCCGGAGGCCGTTTCGTTCCAGACCGACAATAAGTCCTTTCGTCTTTTCCACGATGCCTGATTCGCGGATGGTTTTACCGATTAGTGACGAGTTGGCATCAATGGTAAAGTTTTGTAAAAATACCTGCAGTTCGTCCGGTAACTTGTCGGTAATAATTTCAACTTCAATATATTTTTTAAATTCTTCCAGTTGAGAATCTGTTCCGATTACGGCAATTTTATCGTGTGGGTATAAATGGTCATATTTATTTGGTATGCAAATGTTTATGCGCCCTCTTTCAATCATCGAGATGTTAATACCAAATTTTTCGCGCAAGGCCAGTTCCTCTAATGTTTTACCAACGAAATGGGCTTCGGGGGAGACTTCAAAATAAGCTATATGTGCATCCCATGGCAGAATGTCGATACCTTGTTTGATGTGATCGTGGTTTTCGCGAGCATTTAAGTTTAACATAAAACGGGTTTCGATACGGTGGTAAAAAGCTTGTAACCGTTTGGAAAATATAATTATAAGTCCGACGAGGGCGGTGAGTCCGACTACAAAAGCAACTTTTGTTGAGAGCACACTGTTAATTAAAAAACCAACGTAAAATATAGCAAGGATGATGCGCGATAGTTCGAGCAGCACTAACGGGCCTCGGTTAAACTTGTTGTCGAGCCAAAGACGGGAATAGGCGTGGCTGTTGATTTTTTTTGCAGAGAGTGCCCATAAAAATGGGGAGGTAAGTGCCAATGGAATTAAAAGGGATATAGCTTTGGCAAGATAATAATGATGAATATTGTCGTAAATCCAAAAAACGAGGTAGTAGATGGATAGTAGGTATAAGGCAATTATAATGACTGAGTTGATAATAATGACGCTGGCATACGATTGAAATACCGATTTCCAGCCTAAGTCGGATTTATAAATTTGAGCTTCAGAGCTATAACGGTTTAGGGCTGTGCTCCAATTTTTAGGCAATCGGTGATGAAGCCAGTTATAAACCGGTTCGGCACTTTTTATCATATAAGGTGTAGTAAATGTAGTTATTAGTGACACTGCAACCGCAATTGGGTACAGAAAGTTGCTGGTAACATTGAGCGAAACGCCAAGCGTGGCAATGATAAACGAGAACTCGCCAATCTGGGCAAGACTGGTACCCGACTGGATAGCATGCTTTAAGGGCTGACCAGCTATTAATAGCCCGATGAGGTTTCCAAATGTTTTTCCAAAGATTACGACTCCCGCTATCAGCAGAATAACTTCCCAATATTCGACCAGCATTTTAGGGTCGATTAACATTCCCACGGATACGAAGAATACAGCTCCGAATAAGTCTTTTACCGGTTTTACGAGCCGTTCTATTTTTTCGGCAAAGATGGTTTCGGCCAGAATCGACCCCATGATAAAAGCCCCCAAAGCCGACGAAAATCCTACATTGGTGGCAAATATCACCATACCGAGGCATAGTGCCAGCGTGGTAACTAGGAGGGTTTCTTCGTTCATGGCCTTCTTCATAAATTTAAAAAGCGTTGGCACCAGGTAGATTCCAATCAAAAACCATAATACCAGGAAAAACACCAATTTTATTACGGTTGATAATACCATTCCGCCCGAAAAGCTTTGCGTTAAAGCAATGGTGGATAAGGAAACTAATATCAGAAGGGCTACGAGATCCTCTATTACCAAAATGCCGAATACCAGTTTGGCAAACTTGTGTGTTTTCATTCCGGTTTCGTCAAAAGCCCTGATAATTATAGCTGTTGATGATATAGCAATAATTCCGCCCAGAAAAATGCAGTCTATCCGTTTCCAGCCTAAAAGCGCGCCCGTAAAGTATCCCAGTACTAACATGCCGGTTATTTCAATAACTGCAGCCACCGAAGCAGTACCTCCTACGGACAAGAGCCGTTTAAAACTGAACTCAAGGCCAAGCCCGAAAAGCATGAAGATTACGCCAATATCTGCCCAGATGTGGATGTTCTCGATATCGGAAATAGTAGGAAATAGTTTGAAATTGGGGCCTACCAACAATCCGGCAATAATGTATCCCAGTACAAGCGGTTGTTTTAACTTTTTAAAAATAAGCGTGGTAATGGCAGCTGCGCCAAGAATGAGGGCAAGGTCGGTAATTAAATGGGGCAGTTGGTTCATTGGATTGCGTTTTATGTGCAGTCAGCTATTCTGTTGACATTAAAATTAAGCATAATTGATTACTTAACAGAAAATAAAAAATAAAGTTGCGAAGCTGAAAAATCATCTGCAGCTTCGCAACTTTGAGTATTTATTAAATAATTAGATGGTTACATCTTGTCCATAAACCATTGCAGTACTTTTGAAATGGCTACCAAGGCAATGATAAAACCTACAAAAAGAGCTAAGTATCCTAAAAATCCGTGTTTTTTAATATTATTGTCGTTCATGATTAAGCATTTTAAGAAATTATAAATTAAAAAATTCCATCATCGAAAAGGAAGGAGTGTCTTTCGTGTCCCGAACTGAACAATACATTTGAGCAATACTATGCCATAACAGTGTTTTCACTGCCGGATATGCATTAAAATAGCTGATGTTATGATGTTCCTGTAAATGAATAATTTCGAATAACGGGAAAAATGTTGAATCAAATTTGAAGTTTACAAACCCAGCTTAGAATATTGAGGTTTTTATATGACGAGTTTATTGAGGCTGATCCTCGTGCGTTTTTTGTTGGATAACAATCAGTTGATGAATATGATAAATTATTGAAAAATGTTTTGTGAAGAATGTTGTTGTGGCATGTAGGAGCTGGTACCGACTCGGATGGAGTTATGGTAAATGCACCAGAGGAAGTTTTGAAGTATTGAATAAGCTCCGACGTCTTGGAATCTGGATGAAAATCAGTTGATAAAGCTGAATGTAACCGGAGCGAATGCATCAGAAATGTACAGGCTACTATTCCACCTAATAAAATGGTGAATAGTTTTTTTAACCGTGTATGTTTCCTGAAGTCAGTCATTATATAGAATCTGATTTTTGGCAAAATAACATTTGTAAACGGAAAAATCAAATTGGGTTTTTATTCGTCGTCGTTTTCAAGTGCCTCACCCAAAATAAGGGCAGATTCATTTTGAGGTAATTCCTGTATGGATTTGAGCTTGCTTTGTATCTTTCGGGTACGTGTACCTACCAGTTCGTCAATGTCTTCGCCGGCTTTGTTGATTTTTTCCTGAGCTTTTTTTAGTACCTCACCAAAGCGGGCAAATTCGGTTTTTACGGCGCCGAGGACTTTCCATACTTCGCCTGAACGTTTTTCGATAGCCAGTGTACGAAATCCTATTTGAAGACTATTAAGAATCGCTGCCAGCGTGGTAGGACCGGTAATTACAATTTTATACTCGCGTTGTACGGTTTCGATAAGGCTGGTGCGGCGAACGATTTCGGCATAAAGCCCTTCAACGGGAAGAAACATGATTCCAAAATCGGTAGTAAATGGAGGATCGAGGTATTTGTCATGAATGTCCTTTGCAAATTTTTTGATGCTGCTTTCGAGCGATTTGGCGGCAGAATTTATTGTGTCGGTATCGCCCTTTTCGTAAGCATCGAGCAGGGTGTGGTAATCTTCGATAGGAAATTTAGAATCGATAGGCAGGTAAACGGATTGACCGAAATCGTCTCGGCCTGGCAGTTTAATGGCAAACTCCACATTGTCGCGCGAGCCTTTGCGGGTAACCACATTTCGTTCGTACTGGCCTGAATTAAGGATTTGTTCCAAGATGTTGCCAAGTTGTATCTCGCCAAGCATACCGCGTGTTTTAACGTTCGAAAGCACTTTTTTGAGGTCGCCAACGCCGGTCGCTAGGTTTTGCATTTCGCCCAGTCCTTTATGAACCTGTTCAAGCCGTTCGCTCACTTGGTTAAACGATTCGCTAAGGCGTTTTTCGAGGGTTGCCTGAAGTTTTTCGTCAACCGTGGCACGCATTTCTTCGAGTTTTTTGATGTTTTCGTCCTGTAATGTTTTCAGACGGTTTTCGACTGTTTCGCGTACCTTGTCAAGTTGCAGCATCATCGAATCGAGCTTTTGGCGTTGCAACTCATTGAAATCTTTTACGTTAAGCGAAAAATTATCTTCAAACGATTTTAATGAAGCCTTTTGTTCGTCGCGGTTGGAACGATCACTTAACGCCTGTTGCTCACGAAATTTATTCAACTGGGCTGCAAAACCTTCCAGTTGTTCCTTTTGTAAACGACCAATATCGGTTATCGTTTGGGAGATGATTTCGGAAAATGTTTTCAGCGCATCGAGCGATTCCGTGCGGGTTTCGCGGGCATTGCGCAGGGTTTCTTCGCGGTTACGGGCAAATTCTTCGTGAAGGGAAGTGTTAAGCCTGGAAATCTGTTGGTTAACCTGTTCGAAGTAAATGTGTTGGTTGTTACTGCTTTGAGCAGAATTTGTTTTTTGAAGGATGAGAATGCAAAGTATCACTGCCACTACTGAAATGGCAAGCGTTATGGTGGTTAATAGCATATCCGGGAAAGTTATGGTTTGCCCTCAAAGATAGGATATTTAAGAAGAGGTTTCTGACAACGTTTTTCAGAAATGAAGCAAAAAAGAAAGAAAAGCGGGAGTCTCGTAAAATTTACTTTTATGGCGGAATTACAAATTTTGCCGAGCATAAGGTCTTATCAAAAATGGTGGAGAGGATAGAAAATGAAAAAGCCGAAAACGTAGAGTTTTCGGCTTTAGTCATAGTATTGATTTCTTAGGAATATTACATCAGGTTGATGCCATTTTTACGGCATTCTTCCACCATTTTTTCGGGCCAGATCGAAGCCTGGATTTCGCCGATATGAGCCTTGCGCAGAAAGAACATGCACAAACGCGATTGTCCGATACCTCCGCCAATGGAAAGGGGCAGGGTGTCATTAAGCAAGCGCTGGTGGAAATAGAGTTCTTTGCGGTTTTCGGCGCCAGCTTCCTTTAATTGGTAAAGTAATGCATCTTTATCAACACGAATACCCATTGATGAGATTTCGAAAGCTTCCTGCAGGATAGGATTCCAAACAACGATGTCGCCATTGAGACCGCGGTAACCGTCTGCATTGGGAGTGCTCCAATCATCATAGTCGGGAGCGCGTCCGTCGTGTTTTTCGCCGTTCGCCAATTTCCCGCCGATACCGATAACAAAGATGGCGCCGTATTTACGGGCAGCTTCGGTTTCTCTTTCTTTGGTTGAAAGGTTGGGGTATTGTTTCAACAGGTCTTCGGCTTGGATAAAGGTGATTTCTTCGGGAAGAATAGGTGAAATTTGAGGGTAGCTCTCAAATACTTTATATTCGGTCCGTTTTAATGCCGAGAAGATGCTGCTTACGATTTGTTTCAGGAAATCGAGGTTGCGTTGCTCTTTAGACATTACACGTTCCCAGTCCCACTGGTCAACATACAGCGAGTGGATGTTGTCCATTTCTTCGTCCGGACGGATAGCATTCATGTCGGTATAGAGGCCGTATCCCTGTTCGATGTTGTAATCGGCCAACATCATGCGTTTCCATTTGGCCAGCGAGTGTACCACTTCGGCAGTAGCTTCGTTCATATCTTTGATGGGGAACGATACCGGACGTTCGGTGCCGTTGAGATCATCGTTGATACCGGTTCCTTTTAATACGAATAAAGGAGCGGTAACCCGGCGAAGACCCAGTTCCGAGGAAAGTTCCTGTTCAAAAAAATCTTTAACAAGTTTAATGGCTTTCTCGGTTTGTTTCAGGTCGAGCGCCGATGTATAATTTTCCGGAATGAAAAGTTTCATAAATGGTTGGTTTATTTTTATTTTTTTACAAAAAGCATGACAAAGCTATAAAAAGCACTCAAAATCGACAAATTTTTCGTGAATATGAAAGTGATTGGATCGAAAAATGAAAAATAGTGAATAAAATAGTGATTATTTTTGAATGGGGTGCGTTTTTGAAAAATGTGGTTTATTATTTGGAAGGAGGTTTCGATAAGGGGGTGTTGATAAAAAGTATATTGCTTTTATACAAGCACCCCCGGAAATAAGTCGACTGAAAAAAGTGTATATTTTTATTATAAATCTTTAGTTTTATCTGTTTTAGCTTTATTTTGTTGAAATAATCTGTAGGTTTTAGTGCACCTGTATGGATTTTAAGCCTTTTTGATATGGGATATATACTATATTTGCTACTCAGATTCTTTGTTACGGTTCAATTCTTTCACTAACAGCTACAGCCATTCCAACTTCAAAGGCTGTGTAAAATAACTAACTATAATATAACCAGAAATATATATTGAAATGAAAAGAGTATTACTATCAATTTTTTTATGCGGACTGGCGATTGTTTCTTTTGCCCAGAAAACTGAATATGCAATAAAGCAAAACGTTCCCTATTATAGTGAAACTGTAAGTCAGGCCGATGGGTACATTAAGGAACGCTGTGTTTTAGACGTTTACTATCCTAAAGATAAAAAAGGATTTGCCACCATTGTATGGTTTCATGGCGGCGGATTAACCGGGGGAAGTAAAGAAATTCCGGAAGCTCTCAAGGAAAAAGGATATTGCATTGTTGGGGTTAATTACCGTTTAAGTCCAAAGGTTAAAGCTCCTAAATATATTGAAGACGCTGCCGCTGCCGTGGCTTGGGTTTTTAATAATATTGAGGGTTTTGGTGGAGATCCGGGTGAAATTTTTGTTTCGGGACATTCGGCTGGAGGGTATCTTACCTGTATGATAGGGTTGGATAAAAAATGGCTTAACGTTTATAATATTGATGCCAACCGCATTGCCGGGCTGATTCCTTTCAGTGGCCAGGCCATTACCCACTTTACCATCCGGAAGGAGCGGGGTATTCCCGATACTCAGCCTGTTGTTGACGAATTTGCTCCTCTTTATTACGTGCGGGCCGATGCTCCTCCGTTGTTATTGATTACCGGCGACCGGGAAATGGAAATGCTGGGTCGTTACGAGGAGAATGCCTACCTGATGCGTATGATGAAAATTGCCGGACATAAGGAAACCAAACTTTATGAGCTGGACGGTTACGGGCATAATATGACCGAACCGGCTTTTCCCTTGCTCCTGAATGAAATTCGGAGAATTCTTAACAAGAAGGCTGGAAAGGAATAACCTTTTCTTATAATATTCAATGTTGCAAGGCAAACGTAATTTTTAAATACGTTTGCCTTGTTTTTTTAACGTACAACGGATTGTTCTAATTTCTCCCAATTTTCTCCAAAATATCCGCTTATTTTTGTGTAAAAATTTTCGCATTGAAAATATTAGTCATTGAAGATGAGGTAAATCTTCGCGAAACCATTGTTGCCTTTCTCGAAGAAGAAGGTTATTGCTGTGAACAGGCCGGAAACCTTGAACTTGGTTCAGAGAAAACCAATCTCTACGAATACGATTGCATGATTGTGGATATTGGTTTGCCCGATGGTAATGGCTTGTCATTGGTCAAGGAACTGAAAAAACGCCATCCGGAAACTGGCATCATCATCATTTCGGCCAAGAATTCGCTCGAAGATAAAATCTCCGGATTGGATTTGGGCGCCGACGATTATCTTACCAAGCCTTTTCATCTTCCCGAATTAAATTCGCGAATAAAATCGTTGCTCCGTCGGCGAAAATTTGAAGGCAGAAAAGAAATTTGCCTCGATAAAATTAGGATTCTCCCCGAGGACAGGATGGTTTACGTACAAAGCGAACCCTTACCGCTTACTAAAAAGGAATTCGACCTGTTGGTGTTTTTCGTTACCAACCCCAAACGGGTGCTTACCAAGGAGGCCATTGCCGAACATCTTTGGGGCGACTTTGCCGATTCGTCTGACTCATTCGACTTTGTCTACTCGCACATCAAGAATCTGCGCCGCAAACTCCTTGAAAAGACCGGTACTGATTATTTTCAGAATGTTTATGGAACCGGCTATACTTTTATAGGCGAGGCCTGATTATAAAACCAATCCTCAATCTGGAAATGAAGCTTCAAAACAAAATAAATATACGTTTTTCGCTTATTACGCTGCTGGTTTTTTCGGTAGCCGGTTTGTATTTTTATTATAAACTGGAACGGAGCATTAACCATAATATAAAGGAAATGCTGGCATCGCGGAAGGGATATGTGATGCTGTACCTGCGGCAGCACAGTCCCACCGACACTGTTATTGTATCGCCCGATAATTCTATTTTTATAAAAACTGTACCCAAAATTGAACCGTATCAGCGGTTTTCCGATACGCTTATTTTTGACGAAGATGAGAAGGAGCTTGCCCCAGCCCGAAAATTAACTTTTTCGTATGCCGTAAACGAAAATTATTATGAAGTTATTATCACGCAATCATTATTAGAATCGGATGATTTACAAAAGATTATCTTCTATTTTATGGTTGCGTTGTTTGTGGTGGTTTTGCTTGCCTTATCGATTCTTAATCGCTGGCTTTCAGCTTCAGCCTGGAAGCCTTTTTTCAACAGCCTTTCACTCCTGAAATCGTTTAAGATTGGAGAAAATAGCAACATACAATTCGATAAATCAGGCATTGACGAATTCGATCAGCTAAACGAAATACTTAACGGTTTGATTCAAAAGGTGCAAGCGGATTTTATTAACCTGAAAGAATTTTCGGAAAACGCATCGCACGAAATTCAAACGCCGCTCGCCATCATCAAATCGAAGCTCGAAATGGTTTTGCAGGATAAAACCCTCACCGACCAGCAGCATCGACAGATACACGCCGCCTTCGAGTCGGCCATACGGCTTTCGAAACTAAACAGCGCACTGCTTCTGCTCTCCAAAATTGAAAACCGGCAGTTTGTTGAAACTGAAAATATTGATATTATAGAACTTATAAAGTCGAGGCTCGAATATCTGCAAGAGCTTATTGAACTCCGTCAATTGGAAGTGATAACGCAATTTGAAGGTGAGTTTGTGGTGAATATAAACCCGGTACTTGCCGAAATTTTAATCAACAACCTGTTGAGTAATGCCATGAAACACAATGCTGAACATGGCAGCATCCGCATTGTGGCGGGTAACGATGAGATTTCCGTTTGCAATCCCGGACTACCATTGACAATAGAACCTTCAAAATTATTTGAGCGGTTTGTTAAGCATAAAACATCCGGCGATTCGACCGGTTTAGGCTTGGCCATTGCCAACGAGATTTGTAAGAGCTTTCATTTAACGTTACGGTACGAATACCGGGAAAATCTTCATTGCCTCATTCTCTCCAGATAATCCCAAATTTCTCCAAAGTCGCATGTTTTCTTTGTAAGAAAACTTTAAGCCTTTATGAAGAAATTTCTGCTATCGATTGCTATTTTATGTTTGATATTAAGCGGATTATATGCTCAACAAAACGGTACTGTAACCGGAATTGTTACCGATAAAAATTTGGGAACTCCTATAGAGTTTGCGATTGTACACTTACAAAAAAAAGCTGATACAACGGATATTCAAAGAACCGTTACCGATAAGAATGGTGCATTTACGTTCATTAATTTGTCCAAAAATGATTATAAAATCGCTTACGGTTTTATTGGATTCGACAAAAATAAAGATGTTCCGTTTACGATTAATGAAAAGCATACGACGCTAAACCTTGGCAAACTGGAGCTTACGGCAACCAACCATTTACTAGAGGAAGTTGAAGTCACCAGCCGAAAATCAACTTTTGTAAACTCTATCGATCGGAAAACCTTCAACGTAGGCGAAGATTTGATGAGCAAAGCCGGCTCGGTAAGCGATTTACTTCAAAACGTGCCCTCCGTACAGGTTGATGTGGATGGAAACGTTAGCCTTCGCGGTTCGGACAATGTCACCATCCTGATTGACGGAAAGCCATCGGCCCTGATGAATCTGAACCGGGCTGCGGTTTTGCAACAGATGTCGGCCAATACCATCGACAAAATTGAAATCATTACCAATCCTTCGGCTAAATACAAACCCGATGGAACAGCGGGAATTATCAATATTGTTTTAAAGAAGAATAAAAGTCTGGGGCTAAACGGCAACGTCACCGTCAATGCGGGGAACCATAACCGTTACAATGGAAGCATTATGGCCAACTACAATCCCGGAAAGTTGAATGTTTTTGGTTCTTACAGCATTCGTCAGGATGACCGGGAACGGATAAATAATACCCATACCCGAATCGATTCGGCCAATACAACAATTTATTCGCAAATATATTCGACCAGTCACTCCCGGCCAATATCGAACATTGTCGGAGCCGGGGCCGATTATAAAATAAACGGCAAAAACAAAATTGGTATTTCCGGAAATATAAATTATCGTACCCAAACGCAAAATGATATTACCACCAATACCGCGCAAAACAAAGCATTAATAGACACGAGTGGTTACGACCGGCTTCGTTATAATCCTCAACACCAAACCGATTTGGAAGGCTCGGCATATTTTCAGCATTCGTTTGCCAAAGAAGGCCACGAACTTAATTTTAATTATACCACATCGGCTTCCAGCGAAACGGAGAACAACCACTACTCAAATGTTTACAGGTTACCTCTTCAGCCTACAACGTTTGACCATACCATTATTAAGCAGAATGACAACAAATCGCAATTTACAGCAGACTATGCCAATCCAATTAGTGAGCATAAAAAACTGGAAGCGGGATATGCCCTCGAATCGAGGAAAAACGATATGGATTTCTTTGGCGAAAATTTTAATCCGGTAACCAGTGCATGGGAAAAGGATACTGTCAAAACAAACCGGTTTATTTATAACGAAACAATCCATGTTCTCTATGGTACTTACGAGCAGGAATTGGGAAACTTTAGCTTTTTGGCAGGATTAAGGGCCGAAGAGGCTTTGATAAAGACCAATCAGGTTGCAAAAAATCTTCTCGATAATAATAATTATTTCCGGTTGTACCCAACGCTTCATTTAACCTATAAGCTAACTGACGTTCATCAATTGCAGCTCAATTACAGCCACCGCGTGCGTCGTCCCGAAGGCGATGATATGAATCCGTTTCCTGAATATCAGGACCCGAAAAATCTTCGGCAAGGTAACCCTCATTTAAAACCCGAAGACATTCATTCGGCAGAAATGGGATACATGTTTAAAAAGAATGCGATAACGTTCCTTTCCACAGTCTATTACCGGTACACATACAACAGTCTTACGACTATTACTAAGGAATTGCCAAATTCTGTAACTCTCACCACTTTCGAAAACCTGTCAAAAAGCAGTTCTGCCGGATTGGAATTGATTTTATCTGCCGGGCTTGGACATATTGCCAATGTTAACCTTAGTACCAATACGTTCTACAACACTATCGATGCTTCAGCTCTTGGGTACAGCAATAACAAATCGATAATCTCGTGGACGGCAAACCTGAGCGCAGGAATAAACCTTACGAAAACTACCATGCTTCAGGTAACGTTAAACTATACGGGCGAAAAGCTTACGCCACAAGGTAAAAGGCTTCCTTCGTTTGTACTCAACTCGGGGTTAAAACAAGAATTTATGAAGAAGAAACTTGTGTTCATATTCACGATTTCTGATCTATTCAATTCGCTCAGAGATAATTCAACAATAGACACCCCCAGTCTTTATAGGGAAATATCCCGAAAACGCAGTTCCCGGATGGTTTATGCCGGTCTTACTTACACTTTTGGCAGACAGAACAAGAAGCAAAAAGACAGTTCAATAAAGTTTGATAATCAGTTATAAAATCCCAAATCTCTACAAAGTCGGTTTGTAGCTTTGATGTATAAACTTCTAAAAAATTAAAACATGAAAAAAACATTGATGTTACTGATTTGTGTAGCCTTTATGACCTCCGGAATTGTTCTTGCACAGAAGAAAGAAACTGTTCCAGTTTCTACAAAATCAACATTTGCAACAAAATTTCCAAAAGCCCAAAAGGTGAAATGGAGTGTTGAAAAGCCGGGGGAATTTGAAGCCGAGTTTCAACTGAACGGCGTTGAATCTTCCGCATTGTTTGATAGCAAAGGAACTCTCCTTGTAACCGAAACTGAAATCAAGGAAAGTCAACTTCCGCAAACTGTAAAAGCAGCTATTACAAAGAATTTTGCAGGTTATAAACTCGATGAAATAGAGAAAGCAACTGATGCTAAAGGTGCCGTTTCCTACGAGATGGAAGCTGCCAAAGGAAAAGAAAAGCTTGAAATAAGCTTTGATGCAACCGGCAAACTCCTGAAAAAGGAAGCGGTAAAAGAAGAAAAAGGAAAAGAGAAAAAAGACTAAGAATATTTAACTTTATAGATGAGACCAATTAGGCCTCGTTTATTTTGAGGTTATGACAATTTAACCGCAAGGAAATGCAACTTTCGTTGTCTAAATGTCATTCCTTTATAATTAACCCAAATCTATTTAAAAATGAAAAAAATAGTTTACATTTTTGGTTTTATTACCCTGTTTATCAGTGGGGCTTCTTTATCAGCCCAGTCGAATTACAAAATTGTTAATAAAATGCACCTTGAAGGCGAAGGAGGATGGGACTATATCTCTACAGATGCAGTAAATGGTCGTATCTATGTTTCGCATGCAACCGTTGCCCAGGTGGTCGATAGTAAAACCGGAAAATTGCTAGGCACCATCCCCGACACAAAAGGTATTCACGGTATTGCATTTGCAACTGGCTTAAACAAAGGCTTTACCAGTAATGGTCGCGACTCGTCGGTAACCGTATTCGACCTTAAAACGTTGCAGGTAATAACCAAAGTGAAAGTAACCGGCAAAAATCCGGATGCCATTTTATACGATCCATTTTCGAAAAAGGTCTTCACCTTCAACGGCGGAAGTGCCAATGCTACCGTTATCGATGCCATCACCAATAAAGTTGTTGCAACCATACCGCTCGATGGCAAGCCTGAATTTTCAGCTACCGATGGCAAAGGAACTATATTTGTAAATATCGAAGACAAAAGTTCCATCAATGTAATCAATTCGTCCACTTTAAAGGTAACCCGGCATTGGTCTATAGCACCTGGCGAAGAGCCCAGCGGGTTGGCTTTAGATAACAAAAATCATCGGTTGTTTAGCGTTTGCAGTAACAAAATGATGGTGGTTGCCGATGCCGAAACCGGTAAAGTTATCACTACCTTGCCTATTGGCGACCGTTGCGACGGTGTAGCTTTCGATTCCGGCAAAAAGCGGGCATATAGCTCCAATGGTGAAGGAACGATTACTGTGGTTCAGGAAGTAGATGCCAACACATTTAAAGTTGTTGAAACTGTTCCTACTCTGCCCGGTGCCCGGACAATTACAGTGGATGAATTAACGCATCATTTGTATTTGCCTACCGCCGAATTTGGGCCAGCTTCAGCCAATAGCCGTCGTCCGGCAGTAAAACCTAATTCGTTTATGATTCTTGATGTGGAAACATTGAAATAAACGTATTTTCGTAAAAATCTAAAAATAGACTCTGACAAGCCATCGGTATTGTCAGAGTCTATGCAATTTAAACTGTCTTTTTAGACAGAACTGATTATATAAATGAATTACCGGATGATAAGATTTATCCTTATATTTTTGCTGGCAGTTTTTGTCATTCAAAATCCTAAAGCTCAAAATAATATCGATTTTTATATCGATAAAGCATTGCAAAATAGCCCTTTGCTAAAAGATTATCAAAACCAGGTGCGGGCAAATTATATCGACAGCATGCGCATACGTGCCGGGCTTCTGCCTCAGGTAAACGCTATAAGCAACAGCACCTGGTCGCCGGTAATCAGCGGCTGGGGCCACGACGAAGTGCTGACCAACGGAGCTAATATAAATGCGCTATTATCAGTATCGAAAGAAATTGTGAGCCGGCAAAATCTTCAAAATCAATATCAGGCTATCCGCTTGCAAAGCCAGTCGGTGCTTGTAGCTGGTAAAATTTCGGAGCAGGACCTTAAAAAAAGTGTTACCGAACAATACATCACAACATACGGAACGTGGCAATTATATGGTTTTAACAACGATTTACTTACACTATTAAAGAAGGAAGAACAACTGTTTAAGAAACTGGCCGAACAAGGCGTTTACAAACAAACCGAATACCTTTCTTTTCTGGTGACGTTACAGCAACAGGAGTTGCAGGTCGCCCAAATCAAAAATCAATGCCAAAACAATGCGGCAACGCTAAATTATTTGTGTGGCATTGTGGACACTGCATCCCAACCATTGTCTGCCCCTAAACTTAATCTTGCCGATTTGCCTGAATTTCAGGGCTCGGTGTTCTCCCAGCAGTTTATAATAGACAGTCTGAAAATAACCAACAGCGACAAACAGGTTGACCTTTCGTACAAACCAAAACTTAACGTGTTTGGCGACGCTGGCTATTATTCGTCGTTGGCGTATCAGCCCTGGAAAAACTGGGGGACAACGATAGGCTTGAATTTCAGCATGCCTATTTACGACGGCCATCAACGAAAAATTCAGCATGATAAAAATACCATTGCCGAACAAACCCGCCAAAGCTATCGCGATTTCTACGTGAAGCAGTACCGACAGCAGATAAACCGTCTTTTGCAACAACTACAGGCCAATCAGCAGCTCGCCGAACAAATAACGAAGCAAATAAAATACGCTCAGGTACTTATCGATGCCGATCGCAAACTTCTCGAAACGGGCGACGTCCGGGTAACCGATTATATTATTGCCATCAACAATTATCTCAACGCAAAAAATACGCTGGTTCAGAATTTGATAGATAAATATCAAATTATTAACCAGATAAACTATTGGAGCCGAAAAAAATGAAGCAACTTATTTTACTCTCAGGCCTTATTGGTCTTCTGGTAATTTCTTGTAAATCAACCAAAGAACCGTCGGGTGAAAAGAAAACTGAAAGTCACGCGCCGGTTACGGTTACCCACGTTTCGGTTGGCGAAATGGCCGATGTTGTTGAATTAAATGCCGTGTCGTCGTTTCTCTTAAAAACGTATGTCAAGGCCAATAGCAACGGCTATTTGCAGGAAGTAAACGCGCAACCGGGCGAATTCGTTAGCAAAGGAAAAAAACTTTTCGTAATCCGGTCGAAAGAGGCTGAACATCTTGGTAATACAGTGAATGCCGTCGATACTTCATTTCACCTGAGCGGACTGGTGAGCATCAAAGCTCCGGGAAACGGCTACATCACCCAATTGGCGTACCGCGCAGGCGACTATGTTCAGGACGGGGAAACGCTGGCTACTATCAGTGCTATCAACAGCCTTGTCTTTCTCCTCGAACTTCCTTATGAATTGAAACCATACCTGTCCAATAACAAAACGGTCGAGCTCCTGCTTCCCGACGGTGTTAAGCTGAAAGGAGCGATGTCGTCGCCGCTGCCCACGGTTGATGCCGTATCGCAAACCCAAAGCTATATCATCAAAGTTGCTTCGGCGCAAGCCATTCCGGAAAACCTTATCGCCAAGGTGAAATTTGTACGAAAACTTAAAGCCGGTGCAGTTTCGTTACCTAAAGAGTCCATTCTTACCAACGAAGTACAGAGCGAATTCTGGATTATGAAAATGATCGACGCTAATACCGCTGTGAAAGTGCCGGTGGTTAAAGGAATCGAAACTTCCAACCGGGTTGAAATTCTTTCGCCCAAGCTTTCCCTGTCGGATAAAATTTTGCTTCAGGGTAATTACGGACTGCCCGATACTGCTCATGTTGTCATCGAAAACAAGGAATAAACATGAGCCGTTTTTTTAATACCTATAAGAGTCCGCTGGCAATCCTTATCGCCATCATCATTATGAGCGGGCTGTTTGTTTATGGCAAACTGCAAACTTCGTTATTTCCGGAGATTACCTTTCCAAAGATAAAAGTGATTGCTGATGCCGACCAGCAACCGGTGGACCAGATGATGCTTTCCGTTACCCGTCCGCTGGAAATGGCGATTAAAAAAGTGCCCGATGTGAAAACCATTCGCAGCAGCACCAGCCGCGGAAGTTGCGAGATTTCGGCATTTATGGACTGGAAGGCCGACATCAACCAGAGCCAGCAGTTTATTGAATCGAAGATCAATGAGATAAGAAGTTCGCTTCCGCCGAATACCCAGATCAGCGTAGAACGGATGAACCCGTCGATACTTCCGGTAATCGGCTATACGCTCGAAAGTAAGAGCAGGTCGCCCATCGACCTGAAATACCTGGCAACCTATACCATTAAACCATTTCTTTCGCAGGTTGACGGAGTTTCGGAAATCCGCATCATTGGAGGGAAAGAGAAAGAATTCTGGGTACAGCTCAACCCATCGCGGATGAACATGCTTGGCATTACGCCTGAGATTGTCCGCACTTCGCTCAACGAAACCGGGTTTATAAAGTCGAACGGATACCTTTCGGATTACCGCTTGCTTTATCTTACCGTTACCAATGCCATGGTTGACGATAAGCGCAAGCTCGAAAACCTGGTACTGAGCAATAACGGGAAACGCATTGTTAAACTGAAAGATATTGCCTCGGTTGAAATCCGGGATGCCAAAGAATACGTCAAAATTAATGCTAACGGGCGAGAAGGTATTCTCGTTGCCGTGCTGAAACAGCCCAAAACAAACCTGATTGAGCTGTCGAAACAGATGCAGGCAAAGCTCGACGATCTGAAAAAGACATTGCCTTCGGATGTTAAGATTAATCCGTATTATGTTCAGTCCGATTTTGTGAACGGATCCGTCAAAAGCGTCAGCGACAGCGTTTGGCTCGGACTTTTACTGGCCATCCTGGTAGCTATTCTTTTTCTGCGTTCGCTTAAAGCCAGTGTAACCATTCTTCTAACTATCCCGGTAACGCTGCTTCTCACGCTTATTGTGCTTTATCTGACGGGGCAAACCTTCAACATCATGACCCTGGGGGCGATTGCCGCGGCCATCGGGTTAATTATTGACGATGCCATTGTTGTGGTCGAACAAATTCACCGGAGGCACGAAGAGCAACCCGACGAAAAATCTGTTAAATCTGTACCGCAGGCTATTCGTTATCTTTTTCCGTCCATGGTTGGTTCATCGCTCAGCACTATCGTCATTTTCTTACCATTTGTATTGATGACGGGTGTGGCCGGAGCTTATTTCAAGGTAATGACCAGCACCATGATTATCACGCTGGTGTGTTCCTTCTTTGTTACCTGGATTGCACTTCCGGTTATTTATCTGCTTCTGACGCCAGGTAATACTAAAGGCTTGCCCTCAAAAACGCAATCGGGCCACGAAGTTAAGACCCAGCGATGGGTGAAATTTTTTATACAACGGCCTGTACTGAGCATTTCGTTTGCGATATTGCTGATCGGCTCCATTGTGCTGATATTTCCGAAGTTGGAAACCGGTTTTTTGCCTGAGATGGACGAAGGAAGTATTGTACTCGATTATAAATCGCCTTCGGGAACATCTCTTGAAGAAACCGACCGGATACTTCGCGAAGTGGAAAAGATGCTGGTTAAAATTCCCGAAGTGGAAACCTACTCGCGTCGGACCGGAACGCAGATGGGTTTTTTTATTACTGAACCCAACCGGGGCGATTACCTTATTCAGCTGAAAAACGACCGAAAACGGACAACCAACGAAGTTATTAACGACATCCGTACCCGCATCGAAGCATCTCAACCCGCCCTCGAAATCGACTTCGGACAGGTTATTGGCGATATGCTTGGCGACCTGATGGAATCGGTGCAGCCGGTTGAAGTCAAGATTTTCGGTAACGACCGCAAAAAACTCGAAGAATTGTCAAAGCAGGTTGCAGAGAAGGTTTCGCAGGTAGAAGGCACTGCCGATGTCTTTAACGGGATTGTTATTGCCGGGCCTTGTGTTAATATACAGCCCAACGAAACAAAGCTGGCGCAGTTCGGGATTACCCCGTCGAACCTTCAATATCAGCTGCAGACTGCCCTCGAAGGCAATATTGCCGGAACGGTTTACGAGAAGGAACGGTTTACCAACATCCGGTTAGTATATCCGGGCAACTCAAAACTGAGCGTGGCCGACATCAACCATTTGCAGATATTTCTTCCTAACGGGAAGCTGACACCCATCAACGAACTGGCGAGCGTGAATCTGTTGCCTGGCGATGCGGAAATAAACCGCGAAAACCTTCAAAATATGGGAATTGTGACTGCCCGTTTAAGCGGCCGCGACCTGGGAAGTGTTATGAACGACGTTCAAAAAAGTATCAACAAAACAATTTCGTTGCCGCAGGGTTATAGCATTACTTACGGAGGGGCATTTGCCGAGCAGAAAAAGTCGTTTGACGAACTATTGCTGATATTGATTACGTCGAGTTTGTTGGTGTTTACATTGATGTTGTTTCTGTTTCGTAATTTCAGTGTGGCTCTTGCCATATTGATTGTGGCCGTGCTGGGTGTTTCTGGCAGCCTGTTGGCGCTGTTCATCACCGGAATACCGCTAAACGTGGGCAGCTACATCGGATTGATTATGATTGTGGGGATTATTGGTGAGAACGCCATCTTTACCTTTCAGCAATTCAGTACCATGCTGCCGACCATGCCGGTTGACGAAGCGCTGTCGTATGCTATCTCCGTGCGTTTGCGCCCCAAACTGATGACAGCCCTCGGAGCTATCATCGCGCTTATTCCGTTAGCATTGGGATTAGGCACCGGAACGCAGATGCACCAACCACTGGCAGTAGCCGTTATCGGAGGTTTGATGGTTGCCCTGCCGTTGCTGTTAATAATATTTCCTACCTTGCTGCGGATAATTTTTCGCAAACACAGGGTTGCGAAAACTAATGTAAAATCGAATTAAATCATCATGAATAAATTCATCTTCGGCCTTTTATTTTTTCTGCCTGTTCAGCTATACGCTCAAAATGTTGATATAAATTTACTTCGAAAGATAAATATTGACCGCAACCAACATCTGGACGGCACATTTAAAGCCATTACCAATACCGCCAACGCTATCGATTTTGCAGTTCCCATCGTAGTTTTTGGAACCGGCTTTCTTAACCATGATGAACAATTAAAATCGGACGGGCTTACCATTGCAGCTTCACTTTTTACTACAAGTGTTGTCACGTTCTCTCTAAAATATGTGGTTAATCGTTCCCGCCCTTATGTTACTTATCCCGATATTCAAAAGCTCTCCGACGGAGGCAGTGGCTCGTTTCCTTCAGGACATACCTCGGGGGCTTTTTCTACGGCAACTTCGTTAAGTCTGGCTTTTCCTAAGTGGTACGTGATTGTGCCCGCTTATTCCTGGGCAACGGCAGTGGCTTATTCGCGAATGGACCTTGGCGTACATTATCCCAGCGATGTGCTTGCCGGGGCTGTTGTTGGGGCTGGCTGTGCTTTTCTGTGTCACAAAGGACAACAATGGATTAACAACCGAAAAAAGAAGGCTCAGGTTCCGGCAACTTCCAATAATTTCTAAGATAAATAATATGAATGCCAGTAAAAACGGACTCAAAAAGCGCATAAAAAGTTTTGAATATGCATTTACCGGTTGGTACGAACTTGCCAAGTCGGAGCCTAATGCACGGATTCATCTGGTAGCGGCGGTTGGCGCCATTACTGCCGGTTACCTGCTTCACATCTCAAAGCAAGAATGGTGTTTTATCGTGTTCGCTATCGCCCTGGTTTGGGCTGCGGAAGGATTTAATACAGTTATCGAAAAGTTGGTGGACCACTTATTTACCGATTATCACGAAACTGCCCGTATCGCCAAAGATGTGTCGGCCGGTGCAGTGCTTATTTGTGCTGTTGCAGCCCTCATTTGCGGCCTGATTATCTTTCTGCCTAAACTATTTTCAATAATCTGCGGTTGATGGATTTTTAATACCACTTAAAAATTTTCAACCCGGCAATAAACGACACCGCACCAATTCCCGATAATACCAGCGTATCCATTACTACAGAAGTAAAACCTGCACCTTCGTTAAAGATGCTGCGCATGCTGTCAGCCAGCATGGTGAGTGGAAGATACTGGATGACCGGTTGGCTCCATTCCGGAAAGTTATGATAACTGAAGAAGACTCCCGAAACCACCATCATTGGCGTAACAATGGCATTAATGAGGCCGTTACCGATTTCGGGGTTGGCCGTGTGAGACGAGATAAGGATGGACATGCCCGAAAAAGCAATGTTACCGGCAATAAACACGGCAATCAGCGCCGGGATACTTCCCTGGATGTGAATACCGAAATATAACCACGCGAATAAATACAAAAGTCCGCCTTCAACAATATTCATGGTAAAACGTGCGGTCATTAGAGCAAACAGAAAGTTTGATTTTTTCATGGGCGTGGCCACCATGCGACGAAGCAGTTTCTTGGAACGACGGTCGATGAGTGTATAACTGATTCCCCACGTACACGACATCATGATGCCCATAGCCAGCAATCCCGGAATGAGAAAATCGATGTACCGCGTTCCTGTTACAGTGAGGGGTTTAATTTCGGCTTCGTTGTTGGTATAATATTCCGCACCATATTTGAGCGTGTTGCTGATTTGCTGATAAAGCAACTTGGCATCGGCATTGGTTGGGTCAAAATGGTATTCAACGTTGTTGAGGTGTTCTTCGAGAATCAGGTTCACATCGCCCTTTTTGAGCATGGTAAAAGCCTTGGGCCAGCTTACTTCTTCAAATATAAGGTTGATGTTGCCTAATTTTTTGTTTTTTAGCTGTGTCTTAAACAGGTTGCCGTTGTGGGATGTATGGTCTTTCAGGAATGCAGACAGCTTAATATCTGGTTCGGTTCGTATGATGGCAACTCTTTGTGTAAGTTCTCCTTTTTGGGTGAAAGCAATACCCAGTCCCCATGCCATAAGGATAGGAAATACGATACCCCAAAACAACACCGACGGCTCGCGGATAATTTCGAGGAAATGGGCAGCAATGAGCCGGTAAAGTTGATGGTTGGTTATTTTATTCATACAAGTGTCGTCCGGTAAGGTTAATAAACAATTCGTCGAGACTGCGGCATCCTCCGTTCATTGAGAGGATTTCTTCGAGCGTTCCCTGCGAGAGTATCTGTCCCTGATCCATAATAATGATGCGGTCGCAGAGGTATTCGGCCTCTTCCATGTAATGTGTGGTGAGGATAAGCGAGGTGTTTAGCTCTTTTTTAAGACGAAGAAGGATGTTCCAGATTTCGCGCCGAGCGTTAGGGTCGAGGCCGGTGGTGGGCTCGTCGAGCAGGAGCAAGCGGGGCTTGTTGAGCAAGGCAATGCCCAGGGCCAGGCGTTGGCGTTGCCCGCCCGAAAGATTGTTGACATAAGCTTTTTTCTTTTCTTCGAGGCCAATGAGTTCGATTACTTCGTCCACGCGGTGACTGTTGAGTTTGTAAAAGCTGGCGAACAGCTGCATGGTTTCGTATGCTGTGAGTTTTTCCATGAACCGTGTTTCCTGCAACGACAACCCGATAATCTGGTGAAGTTCGTGCTGGTGGTGTTTCCATTGTTTGCCGTCGATGTGGATTTCGCCCTTGTCGGGATGCTGGATGCCCTCGATCATCTCTACCATGGTGGTTTTACCGGCTCCATTGGGACCAAGCACCGCCACAAACTCGCCATGAGCAATTTTTAGATCAATGCCTTTCACGGCTTTTACATCTTTAAACGATTTGTGAACATCGCGAACATCTACAAGATATTCGGCAGAAGAAGAAATTGGTTTTTCCATTGTCAGGAAACTTAAATAACGGGCTATTGATATTGTCAATGAATATAAATCGGCTAATTACCTGGTTAATCCGTGCAGATTATCCAATATTTTATAAAGATGCAGGTGCATTTTTTCAGAATACATGGCTTCTTTTTCGGCCATTTCTTTTTCGGTTTGGATAAAGGTTGCCGGTATTAGTTCTGATTGGCAGTTGGCAACGATGGAAGCGAGCGATGCAGCTGTTGTCTCGAGATGGCACTGAAACCCTACCGTTTTATTGCCGATGGCAAATATCTGGTTTTGGCATGCTTCGGAGCTGGCAATAAGCTCAGCGCCTTGGGGCAAATCAAAAGTTTCGCCATGCCAGTGAAAAACCTGAAGCTCATTGGGTAGGTTTTTAAAGACCGTGGATTTCAGGTTTGAGGCTTTACGGATGGGAAACCAGCCGATTTCTTTCTGCGGGTTGCGGTAGATTTTAGCCCCCATCGAACTGGCGATGAGCTGTGCGCCGAGGCAAATCCCGAGCACAATTTTTCCATTTTCGATACATTGTTTAACGAATTGTTTTTCGGCCACAAGCCAAGGGAATTCCTCTTCGTCGTTAACACTCATGGGACCGCCCATGATGATAATCCAATCCACCTCTTCAACCGCAGGAAGGACGGGCGATTCAAAAAAGCGGGTGTAAGAAATGTCAAAGTTATGTTGGACAAGCCAGGTTTCGATGGCAGCCATCCCTTCGAAAGGCACGTGTTGTAGGCAAAGCGCTTTCATAGTATAAAAATTAAGACATACAAAGGAAACAAATATTTTGCCTCAGGGTTTATCAATTGGTCAATACTCTTGTAGTATATCCTCATTAATGAGATTTTTGGGTAAAAAATTATAGACTAATAACCTCTTAATTTATGGCTAATTAAGTGTGAGTGAACGGATATTTACCCGTTAGGAAAGTTAAATAGACTCATTGTCATTTAAATAATTCATTTCGGGTAATTCACTAACGATAACTTGGTTATTCGATTGTATCGGTGTAACTTTCTTAATAGGAACTAACTAATGGAATTAAATGGATTTTCAAAGTTTTTTAACTAGAAGCTAACTTAAATTAATCAAACTAATGATGAGATTATGAAAACAATTTTGATTGCGGTATTGCTAACTTTTTGTTCAGTTCAATTAGGAATTGCACAAAAAACAAATCCTCTTAGGGGCACGTGGAGGATGGTTTACTCAAAATATACTACAGATGGAAAAAGTTTTGAAGTGACTGACTTTAAGGAAAATAAGCAGCTAAAGAATTATGATCAGAAGTATTTTATGTTTGTGGAAGAATTCTATGAGAATGATTCTCTGAGGTCAAATAGTGGAGGAGGAACCTATAATTATGCTAACGGAAAGTTAACCGAACATATTCAGATGCATACTTTCCGGTCTATGAAGGGGACAACTGTCAATTTTGAGATTAAGTTTAAAAATGATACACTAATTCAAAGTACACCCGGGAAAACAAAGTATTCTAAAGGTGATGGACTTTATGAAGAATATGTAAGAGCAAAATAGTTATTAAAAGATAGGTTAAAGCGTTTTTTAATAAGAAATGCAGAAGTCTATTGGCCTCTGCATTTCTTTTATGGTGTGACCGGTTTTAAAAAGCAAAATTTTCTAATTTCTTATCGTCTGCTTTTTTGATTTCGGGTTTGTGGGCAACCTGCTGTATTGGATTTCCTTCAATGTAAATAGCCTTGTTGGGTTTTGCCGGACAAACTTTTTCGCAAGCCCCACATCCTACGCAAATTTCGGGCGTTACATGCGGAATGGTTAGTTCTCCTTTGTATTTTACCATGCTTACTGCTTGCGTCGGGCAGTGTTCGGAGCACGAACCACAAGCCGTTTCTTCAACGTAAACAATACAATTGGTTTTGATGAACAGGGCAACTCCCATCTGGGTAACCACTTTTTCTTCGTGAGTGAGCGGCAGAATAGCTCCCGTAGGACAAACGTGTCCGCATTTTGTACATTCGTAGTTACAAAAGCCACTACGATAATCCATGTATGGCTGTAACATTCCGGTTACGCCGTATTCGAACAGCGAAGGCTGAATAACTCCGTTAGGACAAGCGCTTACGCAAAGATGACAGGCCGTACAGGCATCCTTAAAATGACTGATGCTTTTTGAACCCGGAGGGGTACAATAGTTTTTGCGGTCAATTTTTACGTGGTTGGTACGTTTTTCGTCGCTGGCAGGTTCCGGAAGCTCATTGGTTTTGGAGCTCGTTTCCTGAGCTTTGGCCAATTTTGATAATCCAATCATTGCACCTGCCAGTAAAACAGAACCTGCAATAAAGTTACGTTTCGACGGGTCTGCCGGGCCTTCATCCAGGGTGATGGTTTCTTTTTTCTTCGGTAACGAGAGCTTGTAATTGATACTGTTGTTGTCGCATACATTCAGACAGTTAAAGCAGCCAACACATCGAGAGAAATCGACCGTTTGATCTTTTATACTGATGCATTGCGATTTGCAAGCAAAGGCACATTTGGCGCATTTGGTACACTTGCTTTCGTCAAACTTTAATTTGAAGATGGAAATTTTCGACACCAACCCAAGAAATGTTCCTACCGGACAAACCGTGTTGCAATACAGACGTCCGCGGGTAAGCGAGAGCCATACCACCACAACAAGCATGATTGCCGGGAAAATAATGGTGAGCCAGTCGAACTTTACAATATCGTAAGGCGATACCGAATAAACATTGTGCTTGATTAAAATTGAAGCTAAAAGATTGTTAACCTTGATATAAAGCGGCCGGCCAAGGTCGGAAACAAAACGACCGAAATTGCTGTACGGATCGAGCAGGTATAAAATGTAAATACTGCCAAAAAGAACTGGCAATATAGCCAAACCTAAAAAGGTATAACGCAGGATATTGTTGGCTTTGGCATACTTGAACCGGAATTTTTTTGTCCGCAATTTCTTCGATAAAAAACTGACGATGTCCTGAAAAATACCCAACGGACAAATGGTAGAGCAATATACCCTTCCAAATAATAACGTTAGTATCAAAACAATAATAAATCCGGCAGAGATAAGCCCTGCCACACTAAAAAATTTGATCAGCGATGGTAGAAATTGCAAATATGTAGCCTTGGTGTACCATTGCGAGGCGAAAACTTGTTTAAAATCGATGAAAACAGCTATAACCGACAGTAGGATAATTAGCGAAACAATTATCCGAAGCGGCTTCCATAGTTTGGTCATGATTATATTTTAATACGGTTAATATTTAATTTCTCGAGGCTCATGGAGCCAAGTCCATGTTCCTGAGCCTTTACAATGTGACCAACGGTTTTGGGGTCGAGACCGAAGGTTTTGGCAGCAGCAGTATCCACGGCTACAATGTCGCGCGAAATAAATTGAGCTTTCATGATACTGATGTCCGAAACCGATACGCCACGCGGACCATTGGTTTTCATTACGCGGTAAGCATCCACAATGTTGAGGTCGGGTTTACGCCATGTTGGTAAGTCGGCAATACACTGCTGTAAGTCGTTTTTATGCCAAAAGCCGCGATCGGCAACAATGCCCATGAGGTTCTTCATCGAAACGGAAATCATAGCTCCTCCGTGGTGTTTTAAAACTGGAACGTTGATAAACACGTCGCTGTTCAGGATAAGTTCATGGACACGCGCTTTTTTCAATTTTACGCCTTTGGGAATGTTTACTTCTTTATACATGCCATCGCTTTTTCCGGTAACCATCTTGCCACCGGCATCCTTTACGGCTTTTTCGATGCCGCTGTTGGTATAGCATTTCTGCCAGTTATCGCAGGTATTGTCAAAAACAAAAACATCCTTGGCTCCGGCCCTGAAACAATGCTCTACAATTTTACCAATCAGTTTGGGGTTGGTGTTTGCACCGCGTTCAGGTGTGGCGTCCCAGCCAATGTTTGGTTTAATAACTACGGTCTGCCCTTTTTTTACGAAGGCTTTCATCCCGCCAAGGGCTGCAATACCTTTTTCAAACATTACTTCCGGTTCACCACCCATCACGGCAACCAGGTCGTATGGTTTAAGTGCCGAGGAAGAAGCGGTTGGCAATTTGTTAAAATTGGCCGCAAACATATCGGTTGAAATGGCTAAACCGGCAACCAAGCCAGCTCCGATTCCTTTAAATAAAAAATCACGTCTTTCCATATAAGTAGCTTATTTGATATTTTTAAAAGGTTAACTATTTGTAGGTTAATTTATTGAAAAGTATGTCGTAAAAAACTCAAGAAAACAAAAATAGCACAATTTTAGCGTTGATAATTCAGCATTTTAAGTGTTGGAATCAAAACAAGGAGAGTTTACGAAACCTGACAAACGCTGACATGTTGTCATCCGAAAAATTGAAAAATAAATTTGAAATGCTCAACTATTATGCCAAAATTTCGCAAACTGGCATATTTCCTAAACTGGCACAGTCATTGATAAACAGAGGATGAGATTTACTAAAAATCAAATAAAATTATATAAATATAATAAACATGGGTAAAATTATTGGAATCGACTTAGGAACAACCAACTCTTGCGTTGCCGTTATGGAAGGTAACGA